>CAWDIX010000003.1:0-495452 GCA_963802515.1 uncultured Verrucomicrobiae bacterium | reverse complement strand
CGCGCAGCTCCTCGAACACCGTCCAGCCCTCGACGTGAAGCAGCTCGCGATAGAAACAACGCAAGGCGCACTTGGCCACCTTCATGGCCGAGCCGCCCAAGTGTTTTTGCTGGCGCAGGAACAGATAATAACGCCGCAGGTCGTCCTCGGTGGCGCCGGCCGGATCGCGCTGCAGGTGATCGGCGAAACGCAGCAGATAGCGCACGTACTCCTTTTTGGTGGGCGGCCGGTAATCTTTAAGTTGGACAAGGTCGGCAAACTTTGCGATGGATGGATATGGATAAGTAGTCATAAGGGCGGCGAGTGTGCCCGTGGATGCGGTAACACGCTCGCCGCCAATTAAAAAAACGCACCACCATCCGGCCCGATGATCCGCCAACGCCCACCCCATCCCCGTCAGGTCCGCCGCGCAGCGGCTGGGTTCAACAATGGCGCTTCAGGCAACAGCCACCGCCCTTTCAGTTTTGACGGAGCCATGAAATTTGAACATCATCTTTGCAGCCAGCGTCAGGCTCCGGTGGCTGTGCCTGAGCTTGGCCGTTAGGCGTCTAAATTTACACCATGAAAATCGTAATAGCACTTTCCGTGATCGTTGTAAGTTTTGTGTTGGGAGTTGTGACGACAAACTTTGCCGCAACGCAATCCGTGAATAAATTCCTCCTGGCAAAGTCGGCCTCCGATGTTGATTTATACACTCGGCTCCTCGACGGTTTGCGTAGCAACCAAGAGGAGTTGATGAAGGACAGACTTGAGTCACTATTGGATCATTCCATTATTGATGTTGCGCATGAGTATTCAGCAAATTTGGATATTGATAGCCATGCCGCTAAGGCACTGGCTTTGGCAAAGAGTTATCGAGCTACACACCCACACCGAAACCAGATGGATGATGTTGCCAAACAGGTGGACGCTGCACTCGCAACCGCACCCAAGCCATGACCGCAAGACGACTAACCAGACACTGCAGCCAACGCCGGTTGGCCGTCTCAGTTCCGCATTCGCGGTTGACATCACAACCCCGGCGTGGCTGAGTTCTGAACGTTAGACCTCGTATGCTTTCAAAAAAACAACGACGCAGACTGTTCTGGCTGGGTATTGCATGTTTTGCAGTTTGGCTTGTGACTACCTTCATGCTGATGGTTCTTTATTACGTCAAGGGAGGTCTTCCTGCCCCGACTACTCCAACCGTTCCGCTCGCTCTTTACCAGTCTGTTGCGGATACACATACAGGTTTCATTTTTTACGGCATACCAGGACTCACAGCCGGTTATTTGATTATCGGCCTGCTTATTTTTAGATTTATTGACCAAACAAAAAGAGAGCGAGATGATGACGACGCGGTCTAACAAAACGCGAGGCCGTGTGAAAAGTATTTCGGGGAGTGAGTGAGCGGGGTGGGAAAAGATTTACCGGCGGTCCCAAAGTTCGGACCGCCGGTTTTTGCTTGGCCGAGATTCGAGCCGTGCGGACAGCGATTGGGGAAGATCCCGCAGCCAACGAATGAGAAAAAAGCTTCGCCCGCCCCGTTCAGGCGCTTTGCGGGACTTTCACGCCCACCGCCGCCATGAGTTTCTCGAAGCTCACCAGGTTCAGCACCCGTTTGAGGTTGTACACCAGCGTCGTCAGACTCCATTCGCACCGGACTTTCTCCAGACCTTTGAGCAAAAAGTGCGTGTACCCGAACCACCGCTTGATGGTTCCGAACGGATGTTCGGCCAGCGTCTTCCTTAACTTGAACTTCCAGGGCTGCGCCCGCATCCGCGCCGCCATCGCTTCCATCAATGCTTCGTTCTCCTCCCGTGTAATGGTCCGGTTGCTCTTGTTCCGCGTGCACTGTGATTTGAGCGCACAGGTCTTGCAGCCGCGGGCACGGTAGTATCTCAATTCCCGCCCCAGTTCGTACGTGGCGAAGCGATACGTCAACTCCGCTCCCGCCGGACACACATACACATCTTTCTTCTCATCGTACCGGAAACGGCTCTTGCCATATAATCCCCGCGCCGTGTTGGCGCTGGTGTCGGCCTTGGGCACGTAGGCCGTGATCCTCTGCTCGGCACAACGGCTCACTTCACTGGCGTTGTAGTAACCCGCGTCGGCCACCACTTCGGTCTGCTTTAACTCCAGATTCGCCTTGGCCTCCAGCGCCACTTCCGCCAGTTGTTTGAGATCGGTCACCTCGTTGGTCACGTCGGCGGCGGCAATGAGCTTGTGCTTTGCATCCACCGCCAACTGCGCGTTGTAACCCACCACCGTCCCGTGCGCCGTGGGCATCTTGCGGCTGTCCGGATCGGTCACGCTGATTTGTTTCTGTTCCTCGTCCAGTTGCGCCAGCAGTTCGGCGTGCCACTCCTGCTTCTCCCGCAACACCGCAATCTTCTGCGCCAGTTGGGTTTTGTCCAAGGCCGCCGGGGCTGATTCGTCCGCGTCGGCATTGTCCATGGCCTGCAAATACTCCGCCAGCCGCGCATCCGCCCGCCCGATCAGGTCCTCGAGTTTGGCCGCGTTGAAGTTCTGGTCCCGCGCGTTGACCGCCCCGAACTTGCTCCCGTCTATGGCCAGCAATTGGCCCCCGAACAACTCCAGTTTCCGGCACAACAGCGTGAACTGCCGGTTCACCGCCCGCAGCGGCTTGACGTTGTCCTTCCGGAAATCGGCGATGGTCTTGAAATCCGGCGCCAGTTTGCCCAGCAGCCAGATCACTTCCACGTTGCGCCGGCATTCGGCCTCCAGCAACCGGCTGGAACGAATGCGATGCAGATAACCGTACAGGTAGAGCTTGAGCAGGGCCGCCGGGTCGTAGGGCGGACGCCCGGTGTTGGCCACTTGGGCTTTGGCGAAGCCCAACGCGTGTAAATCCAGCGAGCCGACGAAGGCGTCCAGGAAGCGCACCGGGTTTTCGGGCCTGATATAATCTTCCAGCCGTTCGGGAAACAACAGCGTTTGCGACCGGTCCAGTCCGCGTTGATGATTCATGCTTGTCAGACGCCGCCCAAAGCGCGATGTTCAAAATCATGAACCACTTTTCACACAGCCTCGCGCGGTGTTAGGCCGTCGTCTTTCGAGTGCCATAATTCCAGAAAAAGTAAATCACCGCTGCATCAATGAGCAAAAGCGCAGGAACAAGAATAATGCCCTGCGTCTTCTCGTGCTGATGCAATCTGGCGAACTCATCATCCAATGCTGCCTTCGTGGATGCCGACTTATTCAGGGTGTATGCCTGCATCGCCTCGACTCGCTCCTTCAGCCGATAACGTGGCTGACCAGCCGGAATCAACATTGATGCGAACAGCGGCAGCGCCACAAAAATAATAATCAGTAATCTGATGGTTTCAATTTTCATGGTGCGGACGCGGCCTAACGTCCAAGCTCAGGCACAGGCGCGGGAAATGATGCCGCGACGAAGCCGGGGAGCAGCGAATCTCCCACGCCGCCCAAAACTGAAGGCGCAGCGCCTGTTGCCTGCAGCGAGAGGCCGTGTGAAAAGTATTTCGGGGAGTGAGTGAGCGGGGTGGGAAAAGATTTACCGGCGGTCCCAAAGTTCGGACCGCCGGTTTTTGCTTTGCCGAGATTCGATCCGTGCGGACAGCGATTGGGGAAGATCCCGCAGCCAACGAATGGGAAAAAAGCTTCGCCCGCCCCGTTCAGGCGCTTTGCGGGACTTTCACGCCCACCGCCGCCATGAGTTTCTCGAAGCGCACCAGGTTCAACACCCGTTTGAGGTTGTACACCAGCGTCGTCAGACTCCATTCGCACCGGACTTTCTCCAGACCTTTGAGCAAAAAGTGCGTGTACCCGAACCACCGCTTGATCGTCCCGAAGGGATGTTCGGCCAGCGTCTTCCTTAACTTGAACTTCCAGGGCTGCGCCCGCATCCGCGCCGCCATCGCTTCCATCAATGCTTCGTTCTCCTCCCGTGTAATGGTCCGGTTGCTCTTGTTCCGCGTGCACTGTGATTTGAGCACACAGGTCTTGCACCCGCGGGCACGGTAGTATCTCAATTCCCGCCCCAGTTCGTACGTGGCGAACCGATACGTCAACTCCGCTCCCGCCGGACACACATACACATCTTTCTGTTCGTCGTACCGGAACCGGCTCTTGCCATACAACCCTCGCGCCGTGTTGGCGCTGGTGTCGGCCTTGGGCACGTAGGCCGTGATCCTCTGCTCGGCACAACGGCTCACTTCACTGGCGTTGTAGTAACCCGCGTCGGCCACCACTTCGGTCTGCTTTAACTCCAGATTCGCCTTGGCCTCCAGCGCCACTTCCGCCAGTTGTTTGAGATCGGTCACCTCGTTGGTCACGTCGGCGGCGGCAATGAGCTTGTGCTTTGCATCCACCGCCAACTGCGCGTTGTAACCCACCACCGTCCCGTGCGCCGTGGGCATCTTGCGGCTGTCCGGATCGGTCACGCTGATTTGTTTCTGTTCCTCGTCCAGTTGCGCCAGCAGTTCGGCGTGCCAGTCCTGCCGCTCCTGCAACGCCGCAATCTTCTGTTCCAGTTCCTGTTTGCTCAAGGCCGCACCCTCCGCTTCGCTGGCATCGCCACGCTCCAGTTGCTCGAAGTATTCCGCCAACCGCGCGTCGGCCCGCCCGATCAGGTCCTCGAGTTTGGCGGCGTTGAAGTTACAGTCCCGCGCGTTGACCGCCCCGAACTTGCTCCCGTCAATGGCCAGCAATTCGCCCCCGAACAACTCCAGTTTCCGGCACAACAGCGTGAACTGCCGGTTCACCGCCCGCAGCGGTTTGAGGTTGTCCTTCCGGAAATCGGCGATGGTCTTGAAATCCGGCGCCAGTTTGCCCAGCAGCCAGATGACCTCCACGTTGCGCTGACATTCGGCCTCCAGCAACCGGCTGGAACGAATGCGATGCAGGTAACCGTAGAGATAGAGCTTGAGCAGGGCCGCCGGGTCGTAGGGCGGACGCCCGGTGTTGGCCACTTGGGCTTTGGCGAAGCCCAACGCGTGTAAATCCAGCGAGCCGACAAAGGCGTCCAGGAAGCGCACCGGGTTTTCGGGCCTGATATAATCTTCCAGCCGTTCGGGGAACAGCAGGGTTTGCGACCGGTCCAGTCCGCGTTGATGATTCATGCTTGTCAGACGCCCCTCAAAGCGCGATGTTCAAAATCATGACCGACTTTTCACACAGCCTCGCGCTGGAGCCAACCGCCGTTGGCGCTGTCAGTTCCGCTATCGCGGTTCACGTCGCGAGTCGGCGGTGGCTCAGCTTTTTTCGTTAGGTGTCAAAATAGTATGAAACCCGTCATTATCCTCGCTTTGTGTTGCAGCTTGTTTGCAGGCTGTCGAACAAATGATTCGACATCTTCAAAAGTTCCAGCCACACCCGAATCGTTCGCTAAAAGGGTCGAGCAGTTTAATCTACAAGAAGAGCGCATTGAGCAGCTTGCTGCTCGCTGGCCTCACAGTACCCCGGAATTTCTCGCTTCTATCCACGCCATAAAGGTTGCTTGGGCAGATTTTCTGCGTGTGGAACCAGAACAACGCGCCAAGCTCGCAGCGAATGGGATTGTCCTCGGCGAAGAGTATTATCGAGGGGAGGAGCAGGTCATTGACGCATTATCTAGTCAGTTGCAGTTGATTGAGGATTTGATGGCAAAGACACCATGAGCCAGACACCTAACCAGTCGCTGCAGGCAACGCGGGATGGCGCTCTCAGTTCCGCTTCGCGGTTCACGCTGGTTGGTCCCGCGCGCCTGAGCTCGGGACGTTAGGCCACTTCGCCCGCATGGAAAAAGAGTTCGTCATCTATAAAGGCATCCGAATGATTAAAGGATGGCCGGAGAAGATTGAAGCCGCACAGTCAGAGCCTACGGTTATTATTGGCGGCATCGAGCGTCAGCGTATTCGTTATGGTGATGAGGCAGATGATTGGGGTGCTGACCGTCAGCCTTGCCACGACTGCGCAGTTCTGAAGGGGCAGTTCCATGTTTCTGGCTGCGATGTTGAGCGCTGCCCAGTTTGTGGCGGTCAGATGATTTCTTGTGAGTGTGATGATTGATATGATAGACCAGTGGCCTAACCACCAAAGGATTGAATCGACCGGAGCGCGTGAGGGATGTCCGTAATTGGGGAGGTGTGGTCGCGCGGAGCGTCGAATCAATCTCCGCCTGCGGTGCCTTGGCCCGGCTCGCGTTTAGGAACGGTTCCCACATGTCAACGGCCACCGCCTCAATCTGTCCCCGTTGCTCCGCGCTCAAGGTGTCCCAAAGCGCCTCGGCGGCCTCCTGGGTGCGCCCCTCCACCACGTCCAACACCCGGCTCTTCTTCAAATCCGTCAGCAACGAAATATACGACTGGCCCGAGCGAAAGCTCTTTTCGTCAATCCCCACGTGCGAGAGACCTTCCATCTCGCGCCGCGACAGACCCCGTTCCACCGCCCGCCGCAAGATGTGATCCACCTCGTCCCACGAAAGCCCCATCAGTCCCGCCGCCTGCTTGACGCTCCGCGCGCACAGCATCACATCAATCGCAAATCGCTCAAACAGCCGGCTGAACCGCCCGCCCGGCTCCGCCCACGGCACCACGATCGTCTTGACCCCGTCGGTCGGACATTCCACCCGCGGCGTGCGCGCCCGCAGGATCGTCTCAAACTGCATCGTGTCCAGGTGCCGCCACGTCCGCTCCGGCGCCAGATCGTACAGCGTGCATTCCCGCCCGCAGACCGGACACGGGGCTTTTTGTCCCTCCTGCCACACCAGGCATATCTTCACTCGTTTCTCCGCCAGTTCCAGCTTCACCTCCGCCACCTGCCACGGCCGATCAATGCCCAACAGCAGCCGATAATGTTTTTGCAGTTCGTTGTCGGTTATATTCATGCCCTCATTTTGCCCAAGCACCAAGCCTCCAGCCAGATCTTCCCAAATCGTGTGGACCGGCGCAGCGCAGCGAAGTCCGGCGCAAAGCGGTCTGTCCCCCGTTCAACTCGCAACGCCCCGCTGCCTCAAAAAACCCTCAAACCAGTCCATTTTAATAGCCTTTTGTCTTTGCCTTCACCCCCGCTTACCCATTAAAAAGTCGGAAGAACCCGAAAAAGTTCAGCGGCGCGCCGCACGCGGCGTCCGATTGTCATAGAGGCGTTGCCGGCGTGTCCGCTGCAACGACTTGTTCGTCAACGCCTGGCCAGGGCTTACTTGTGCCGGATGGAAAATGGTCTTCATCAAAAATTGCGGCCACGATTTCATGTCTTCTTGGTACCCTCAGAGCCATCCGCAGCTCCAAGGCCATCTTGAGCCGCGGATGGCTCTGAGGGTATGGGTTGCTTCCTAAGCTGGATTGGCGTTCTTCACGACTTGCGGTGAGAGTTCCATGCCCGGATGCGGGTGGCCGTCCAAATCCTTGTTCTCGCGGGTGCCGAAGCGTTGGAGGATTTTTCGGTACGTGGCGAAGGCGAGCAACGGCCAGGCGTTGCGATACATGTCGTATTTCAGATAGAAGACCTTCGGGAAACCGGTGCCGGTTGTTTCCGCTTCCGTCCACGAGCCGTCGGGATTTTGCGTGCGAATCAAATACTCGATGCCGCGTTTCAGCGCGGGAATGTCCGGGTCGTCGAAGGCGCACAAGCCCATGACGGCCCAGGCGGTTTGCGATGCGGTGCTGGGGCCTTGTCCCTTGAACACGGGGTCGTCGTAGGTGTTGCAACGTTCACCCCAACCGCCGTCCTCGTGCTGGACGCTTTCGAGCCAGGCGCGCGCCTTGAGCAGCCACGGCTGGTTCATATTCAGGTTCATCGCCCGCAATCCGCGCAGGACCTGCCAGGTGCCGTAAATGTAATTCACGCCCCAGCGGCCATACCACGAACCGTCCACTTCCTGATGCGAGCGGATGAAGTCGAGCGCGTCCTGGATTTGGTGATGACTTGCGCTCCAGCCTTCGTACCCGAGCAATTCCAGGATGCGCGCGGTAATGTCGGCGCATTCGGGGTCGAGCATGGCGTTGTGGTCGGCGAACGGCACCTTTTCCAGGATATTTTTGGTGCAATCCTTGTCGAACGACGCCCAGCCGCCGTCCTTGCACTGAAAGGTCATCATCCATTTCAGGCCGCGCTCGAAAGATTCGTCGCGTCTTTTTGGATCGTCCGTCGGGATTTTGCGCAAGGCGAGCAACACCATCGCCGTGTCATCCACGTCGGGGTTCCACTTGTTGTTGTATTCAAAGACCCAGCCGCTGGGCTCCACCTTGGCGTCATTCTTGTGAATCCAGTCGCCGTAAAAGCGGATCTCGCGGTCCATCAGCCATTCGGCGGCGCGTTTGAGCGAGGGGTGCTCTTCGGAGATGCCGGATTCGTGCAGGCAAATGGCGACGATGGCTGTGTCCCAGACCGGCGAGAAGCACGGTTCGATGCGCACGTCGTGGTCGGTTTCATGTTCGAGCTTTTTGAGTTCGTGTTCGGCGCGGAGGACCTGCGGATGATCGTCGGGGTAACCGAGCGCCTTGAGGGCGATAAGGGAATTGAGCATGGCCGGGAAAATCGCGGCCAAACCGTCGGAGCCCTCGAACCGCTCGAGCATCCAGCGTTCGGCGTTGCGGAGGGCAAGTTTGCGGAACGGATGGATGTTGTGTTCGGCGAACCATTCGGCGAATTTGTGCAGGCGATCCAGCCAGAGGAAAAAGTTTCGCCAGGAGAGGGCGTCCGGGTCGGGCGCGAGGGCGAGGTCGCGTTCGTGGTAGCCTTCGGGGTACAGCTCGTCCAGGTCCACGTCCACCGGGCGGGTGGGTTTGAAATGGTTGATGATGCCCAGCGGCACGAGCATGGCGCGCGACCAGTTGCTCATGTCCCAGAAATTCACGTGAAACCATTTGCCGATGAGCAGCACTTCAGACGGGATGGTCGGAACGTATTCCCAGGGAAACAGGCCAATCAACGCAAGGTAAAGCTTCGAAAAAGTGTTCATGCGCGGCACGCCGCCGAGCCGCAAGGCGACTTCGCGGGCGCGCAACATGCGCGGGTTGGTTTCGAGGACACCGGCCAGCTTGAGCGCGAGGTAGGCCTTGATGGTGGCGTTCACCTCGGACGGCCCGCCGTAGTAAATGTTCCAGCCGCCATCGGGCAATTGCATCGAAAAGATGTGATTGACCGCTTTGCGCTGCCAGGCTTTGTCCACCTTTCGCGCCCAATGATGATACACGATCGTGTCGGTCACCAGCGTGGAATCCACCATCAACTCGCCCACCCAATAGCCTTCCGGGCGCTGCAAACCGAGCAAATTTTCCTGCGCCCGCAGGATGGCGGTTTCGAGGTCTCCGGCCAGACCCGATTGCTGCCGGGCGGCCGAAGACGGTTGTGCGGGTTGAACCCCTGGACCACTTTCAATCACAAACATACTCTGCGAATTTGCGCCCGGACTGTAAAGTTTTTAGTGCTGAACCGAAGCAGGGTGGCGGTTCCCCGGCATGGCGCGGCATTCATGGTTCCATTGAAAAATGGGGTGGGTTGGGGTTTACAGAGGTCTGGTCGATTGCTCGCTCGACGTTTTCAATGGAATGAGCATTTACGCCCGCCCTCAGCTTTTATCCTCCCCCCAGGAGAGGAAACCGCTTTCGATTGCTCGCAGCTTGGCGAACGAGCGTTCGGCCCATCCAGTCGTATCAATTCTCAAAGGAGCGGCGAATGATTCTCCCGCTCCCGGGGGAGAGGGGCGGGGCGCTTGCATCCATGATGTCGCGACTGCGCGCGAAGAGTCCGGTCCCACGCCATGTCATCCGCCGAAAACATGAGAGAGCGCTTTATTTGGCTTCGAAATTCAACTTGAGCACGGACGTATTCTTCGCCTCGTTTTGCACGTGCAGCAACAGGCTGTGCGCGCCCTGGCTCAAAGCGCTCAGTTCGACGACAAATGTTTCGTTGGTCGAATCAAAGATCAGGTCATCCGGACGCACGGCCACTTCGTCCTTGCCATCAAGCGAATAGCCGGCGGAACTGATGACGCTGGCCTTGTCCACGGCTTCCACGACGATGCGGGTGCGGTCTTTGCCGATTTCCTGTTTTCTGACCGTGAGCACCGGCGGGGTGTTATCAATCAGGAAGGCCGCGCTGGTTTCCACTGCAGTCCGCGCGGTTTCCGGCGTGTTCGACGGTTCGTCCGAAGCGGTGACTTTGACATGATAAAGCCCCTCACGGAATCCGGTGCTGTCGAAGGAAAAAAAGGGGTCCGCGGTTTTGTCCACCAGTGTGGTCCATTGCTCTTCCGATTCCGAACGGACGGCCAACGAATAAACCAGCTGGTCCTGGTTGGGATCGCTAGCCGCCCAGACCACCGTGCAGAGGCCGGGGCTTCTCGTCAATTTCAACGGCATGCGCATGGCCATGGGCTGCGGGGGATTGGCGGCGGATGCATTGCCGGCGCCGCCGATCAACTGTTCCAGGTTGACGGGCGCGTCCATCGAAGGTGCCGGCATCCGGGAGACACCAAAGCCATCCGTAAAAACCTTGACGCGCGCAATGACCGGCGCTGCATTCTGGTTCTGGTAATAAAATTGTACCCGCCGCAATTGCGCCGTCGCGCCGGGGGATTTCACATCGCGTTTGAACTGCACGCGGTATTGCAGATAGCGGGCCGGCGGACTGGTGACGGCGATTTCAGGAGCGAAGGGCGTGGCCGTGGACCAGTCGCTCCAGGTATTTTCCGGCTTTTCCGTGTTACCGGAACGGGTGGAAAATTCGAGCGAGGTATTGGGGGGAACGTCACCGGCCGGATGCAGTTTGCCCCACAGGCTTTTTTGCTTCGCGTCGAAAGCCCTGGAGGTGTAAATGCCGTTGGTCGCCAGCGTGAAATCAAGCCGGTACAATTTCCCGGGATGACTGGTGAGGGCATGATACTCCTTTGGATTTGCCGCGTCCGGCAGCAGGGATGACACCTGGGCGCCATCGCTGGTCTTCTGCAGGAGTTGCCAGTGGTTGGGGCTGGCCACGGAATAAATCCGGCCTTTATCGCCCGTGCCGACCAGCAGATTTCCGTCCGGCAACAGGGTCATCGAGTAAATGGCCTCACCCGGCGCGCTCCAATAACGCTCGTGAAAACCGTCGGTATCAATGCGGTAAATACCGCCTTGCGACGGGCTGGCCGCGCTTGGGATTCCGCCCGGGCCGGGAGAGCCGCCAACCATCACCGGGCCGCCGGCAGGGGGCTGAGGGCCTCCATCATCCGCGGGCACGGCGGAAGTACGTGGCGATGGCGGGGCATTGGACGACACAGCGGCTTTGGGCGCATTTTCACCGGTCATTCCGGAGTTCATGACCGAAAGAAGCATACTGCCTGGACTGGAGCCCGGCGATGGTTCCGGCCGGGAATTGCCCATGAAGGTGGAGACATAGATGATACCATCGGGCGCGACAGCAATCTGTTTGATTTCATTGTCGCCGGAGTTGAACAACACAAAGCCGTGCTTCGCCTGGTCAATGCGATAGAGGTACCCGTGCGGGCTGGTGCCGGCGAGCAGGTTCCCGTTCTTGTCCCACGCCAGGACGTTGATGTGGGTTTCCTCGGTTTCAAAATAAGTTTCCGCCACAGCCGGCGCGGCATTGGCCGGGGCCACTCGGAGGATCTTGCCGCGATTCCCGGTGGCCAGATAAAGCGCGCCGGTCTTGTCGAAGGTCATGGCCCAGATGTAGGTCTCGCCCGGACTGCAATAAACCTCGGCGCGGCCCTCAGAATCGAGTCGATAGACGCGTCCGTTGGGCGACGTTGCGGCGTAGAGGCGGCCCTTGTTGTCGAGGGCCAAGGCATGCACCATTACTTCGTTGGGCGCGAAGAAGACCGTCAATTCGCCTTTGAGAGTAAGCTTATAAACTTTACCCTGGTTGCCGGTGCCGAAAAACAGGTTGCCGTGCGCATCTTGAACCGCGGACCAGATGATGGGGTCGCTGGCGCTGGCCAGATTGGTGATGGCCGGGGCCAGTGCCAGATACCCGTCGCTGGTGAGCGAGACGTTGTCGAATTCACCCTGGTTGAACCCGGCAAAGGTGTCGTGGTCCACCTGATCGGTGGTCACCGCCCGTGCCGCCGGGGCGGAATTCAACACGAGCAGCGCCGAACTGATGAATAGATTCAAGAAGCGTTGTTTCATTTGATCCTCACTGGCAGGGTTATTTGTCCGCGGAACGTTCCCGCCACCGGGAAGTTCGTTTCCCAAAGCGTAATCAGGCTGAGCGTCGCCTTCCCGATGTTGGAATTCGGCGATGCAAATTGCGCCGCGACCGACGGCGGCAGGTCGGGGAGGTTTTTTCCTTCCACAGAAAGGCCGGGCGCGGTTTGGAGCAGTTTGACGCAGATGTTCCGGTGGGAACGGGTCAACCGGATGCGGTCGAGCACCTGATCCAGGGTTTGCGGCGGCACGCGCGGTGGTTCGTCCATCCGCAACGCCGCATCAGCGTCACCGACGAACAATTGCACCTGCGACGCTCGCAGGTCCGCGGGAATGGGAACCGACACGGGGACGGTGGACGGCTCACCGCGGTAATGGCGCAGGCCGATCACAACATGCAGGGTGTCTCCCGGTTTGATTTCATCTTGGTCCATTTCCAGTGAATCCAACCGGCTTGATTTCCAGCCCTCCACCATGCGGACGCGGAAAGACAGCGACTTGACGTTCGGGAACTCACAGGGGTTGTCGAGTAGCGATTGGTAACGGGCAAGGTGGTTGATGGCGAGCACATCGCCTGCATCTTCGCCGCTGGCGGCATCCGAAAGCCTGACGGCTTTGTGTCCTTCAACTTCCATGGTGGTCTCCAGGTACAGGGTCTGTTGCTCCTCCGATTCCACGGTGTCGGAAATGGATTCCAGCAGCGAAATTGCCGAGATGGTGGGCGTCAGCACCTGGTTCTGGAATAGTTCCCCCTGAAAATGACGTTCTTTGCCGCCCGGGGCTTCAAGCTGCACCTCAAAATGCGTCGTGTTTGGCTGGCGTCCGATTTCGCCGGCAATGGCGGTTAACCGGTCCTGATAAATCGTGCCAATGATCGGGCCGGTGTTCGACAACTTGAACGAACGCTGGACAGATTGCACCACGGTGAGGATTTCCGCCGAAGCCATCGGGATGTCCGCCGGGCCGGTTTGCAGGAAGGGATGTCCGAACGCCAGGATACGGTTGCCTTTGCGCCAGGTGACTGTGCCGGTGCCGGCAAAATCAAAATCGCCGCTCATCAACACCCCGGCCAGCGGCTGGCCCGGCTTCGGGTCGTTGTCAATGTCGTGCGAAGCCCGGCCGGACGGCACCTGCATCACATCGAGGCCCAACGCGGTCAGGCGCGAAGAAAATTTCTGCAACGTGCGTTGGGAAATGCCCGAAACAAACAGCGGTGTCGGGAGCGGTTTCATCGCCGAAGACAGCATGGCCGGCGAGGGCAGATTTGCAGCCGCGTCGGGAGCTGCCAGCCATTGCGGCCCGCCGCCGGTCCCAAAACCGGCCAGGCCGTTGGTTCCCACCGGAGATGCGGCAGGCGGATAGTTGGTTTCCACCTCGAGCATGAATTCGACGGGGGTGACGCCGATCAATGCCTGGTCCTTGGGCCAGAGAAAGCCGTAAGCGTAGGCGCCGATGAGCTTGCCTTCAATGAAGACCGGACTACCGCTCATGCCGGCGACGGGGCCGGTGAGCTTGTTTGTGGCATCCAGCGCCTTGCAGATGATGACGGGCCGTTGCGGGCCGATGAAGTTTTCCGCGATGCCCACCACCTGCATCGGGAAGCTGTCCACCCGGCTGCCGGCAACCGTCGTGTGCCATTCGCCCACCATGCCCGGTTTGATTTCCGACAGCGGCATGATCGGCGTGTCGTCTGCCGCGCGCAGCAGGGCCGGGCACAGCAGGGCGGAAATGACGGTGCAAAAGATTGGAATCGGGGCATTGAACTTCATCGCTTCCAAAATTCTCTTGATTTATTCCGGATTATGCCGATTGTCATCCCGCAAAATGGCTGAATCATTGGCATCTTGATAGGGCCGGGCCTCAAGGCAAGAATAAAAATTAATATTCGCAAGGGGTCGGTTATTGAGAAACTTCATTTTTGTTGTGGACAAAGACGATGACTTAACATAATAAAAGGATAGCGTTCATTTCAGCAATGGCAATGAAACTTATGGGCTTCAAGACCGCTCGTTATGGCTGGATTCCGGATTTGCCGGATCATCGGGACCATCTATATGCAGCGCCCGTCTTGTTGGCCGCCGCGCCGCCATTCAAAGCCGACCTGCGCCCGCAATGTCCGCCGGTTTACGACCAGGGCCGGCTCGGCAGTTGCACGGCCAATGCCATTGCCGCCGCCATTCAATTCGACCGGATGAAACAGCGGCTCGCGCAGATTTTCACGCCGTCGCGCTTGTTCATTTATTACAACGAACGCGCCATGGAACACACCGTTGATTCCGACAGCGGCGCGCAAATCCGCGACGGCATCAAAAGCGTCGTCAAACAGGGCGACTGCCCCGAAACCGAATGGCCCTATGTCATCGCCAAATTCAGGACCAGACCGCCGGCGAAGTGCTATGCCGACGCCCTGAATTACGTCGTGCTGCTGTATCAGCGTGTGGCGCAAACGTTGAGCCAGCTCAAAGGCTGCCTTGCTTCGGGCTATCCTTTTGTTTTCGGCTTCACCGTCTATGAGAGTTTTGAGAGCGCGCCGGTGGCGCGGACGGGCCACGCCTCGCTGCCCAAGCCTGGCGAAGAAGTTGTTGGTGGTCACGCAGTTGTGGGCGTCGGCTACGATGATGCAAAACAGTGGTTCATCGTCCGCAATTCTTGGGGTGCCAAATGGGGCATGGATGGTTATTTCACGCTGCCTTACGCATATGTTACCGACGATAATCTGGCCAATGATTTCTGGACATTCCGCATCGTTCAGTAATAATGAAATCAACCCAATAAACACGATAAACGATAAAAAATTATGACCCTCACAAAACGCGACCTGGTTATTCGCATCAGCAATGAAACCGGCCTCGTCCAGCAGCAAGTGTTCGACGTGGTTCAGAAAACTCTCGATTACATCGCCGAGGCGCTCGCCAAGGGCGACAAAGTCGAACTGCGCAACTTTGGCGTTTTCGAGGTCAAGGTCCGCAAAGCGCGCGTCGGCCGCAATCCCAACGCGCCCGAGACCGACGTGCCCATTCCCGCCCGTGCCATGGTGAAATTCAAGGCCGGCAAGGAAATGCGGGCCGATGTGCTCAAGCTCACGCCCTCCAAAGCGGCGGCGTAGGGTTGATCGCAACGCACCTCAGGCTGCAATCTCTGCGGCCCCGGATTTCTTCCGGGAAATAGTCCGGGATCGCGAAACCCATTCCGCTTTCCGGCGCCTTTGCCGCCCGGTTCGCCCGGATTGGCATCCCGCATCCCGAAGTAATGGGGCCATTTGTCGGGGACATCGAAGTTGTCCCCGGCGCGTTGGTCGTGATCGGTTTCGGGGGTAATGGGTCAGTTTCATTGGAGCGCGGAGCAGCATTGCTCCGCGGGAACGCGAGTTTTGAAACACGCGGAGCGATGCTCCGCGCTCCGCCAGACGCAAATTGACCCATTACCGTTTCGGGACAGTGTTTGACTTCACTGAACCTCATCATTTACTCTTTTCCGCCGGATGTTCAATCGACGGTCCAACGGAATTTCAAATGTATATCGCCTGCCAGTTCACTTTCGGTCCGGAAAGGTTTCATCGCGGACAGGCACCGCGCCTGTGGGAAGGCCTGAATCACTGAACCCAGGGCAATGAAACCAACGCTGCTCAGGAAAGTCGCCGACCTGTTTGATGTGGCCGGCCTGTTTCTAAAACTGGGCACCATTGCGTTTGGCGGTCCGGCGGAGCACATCGCCCTCATGGAACAGGAAACTGTGGTCCGGCGCGGCTGGCTTTCGCGCGAGGAATTTCTCGAGCTGCTGGGTGTCGTCAATCTCATTCCCGGGCCGAACTCGACTGAACTCGCAATTTTCCTGGGCTATCGCCGCGCGGGCTGGATGGGACTGCTGTTGGGTGGCGTTTGCTTTATCCTGCCCGCGACACTTTTCGTCAGCATCATTGCCTGGGCGTACCTGAAGTTCGGGAAAATGCCGGAGGTGAGAGGGCTGCTCTACGGCGTCAAACCCGTCATCATCGCGGTGGTGGTGCAGGCGTTGTGGCATCTGGGACGCATCGCGGTCAAAACCCGGATACTGGCCA
Source organism: uncultured Verrucomicrobiae bacterium (assembly GCA_963802515.1). Lineage (GTDB taxonomy): Bacteria > Verrucomicrobiota > Verrucomicrobiia > Limisphaerales > UBA11358 > UBA11358. Next base: position 479,297 of record CAWDIX010000003.1, on the reverse strand, counting down.
TCCTGGCTGTGGGAGCCGCGGCGCTGAGTTACCTTGGCGTCAATCCCCTGTTGGTCCTTTTGCTCGCGGGTGTGCTCATGATGGCCATCCGTGTGAGGCCGCAACCCAGGGGCGCTGCGGCCTGCCTGACGCCGTTGTTGGGGCTGACTTCGGCGGGCCCGCTGGCTGCGGCCACGGGCGCGGTGGCGCCGCTCAGTCTGTTGGCCTTGACGCTGTTTTTACTCAAGGTCGGTTCCGTATTGTTTGGCAGCGGTTACGTGCTGCTGGCATTTTTGCGCGCCGATCTGGTCGAACATTGGCATTGGCTTACTGAAAACCAGCTTTTGGATGCCGTGTCGGTAGGCCAATTCACGCCGGGACCGGTTTTGACCACCGCCACATTCATCGGGTATATTCTAGGCGGACCCAAGGCGGCGTTCCTGGCTACGGTGGCCATTTTCCTGCCGTCGTTTGTGCTCGTGGCTGTCAGCGGGCGGCTCGTGCCGCGCCTGCGCAAATTGCCGCTGGCCCTCGCTTTTCTCGACGGAGTCAACGTAGGCTCGCTGGCGCTGATGGCCGTGGTGACCTGGCAGTTGGGGCAGGCGGCGCTGGTGGACTGGCTGACCATTTCGCTCGGCGTGGCCGCCGCAGTCTGGCTGCTGTGCTTCCGCGTCAACTCGACCTGGCTGATTTTGGGCGGGGCGGCCTTGGGATTGGCAAGATTTGTCTTTCAAACCGGTTCGTGATCCCGGCTGGCCCGCTTGAACGCCTCAAAGAGTCGGGGGTAGTGGCAGAGCGCAGCAGCAACACCGCTTTTCGCGCGTTCGCGAGCCTGCAAAAGCGGCGTGTGCTGTGCTTCCCGCCGCAGTCAAAATTTGTGGTTGCGGCGTGGGCCGCGACAGGTGAAGCCGTGTCCATCTCCGGTTTAGTTTCCGATTCGCCTTCTCTTTTCATCGCCGGCCTTTTAGTTTAAACCCGTTATATGGAACGATTGCCCGGTTTCCGCGATTTTTATCCCGAACCGCTGCCGCACTCCGACGTCTGGAGTGCCGATGCCCGGCAGTTCATTTTCGACCGATGGCGTGAAACCGCCCGCCGCTACGGCTTCCGCGAATACGACGGCCCACCGCTCGAATCGCTCGAACTGTTCACCACCAAAAGCGGCGACGAAATTGTCGGCCAGCTTTACAATTTCGTGGACAAGGGCGAGCGCGCCGTGGCATTGCGGCCCGAAATGACGCCGACGCTCGCGCGCATGGTGGCCGCGCACGGGCGCAATTACAAAAAACCCGTCAAGTGGTTCGCCATCCCGCAACTGTTCCGCTACGAGCGCCAGCAGAAGGGACGGTTGCGTGAACACTTCCAGTTCAATGCCGACCTCATCGGTGAAACCAACCCGTCAGCGGACGCGGAGTTGATCGCCCTGCTCATTGACACGCTGCGCTCCTTTGGTTTGACCGGGAAGGATTTTGTCATTCGCCTGAGCAGCCGGGACGCCTGGAAGCAATTTTACGACTCAAGACGCCGGCAGGCTGCGCCAAAACCGGGTGACGGCGGGACCCTGGACGCCCGGCCCGATCGGGAATACGAATTCTTCCAGACGATTGACAAACTGGAGCGCACGCCGCCGGGAGAAAGCGAAAAGAAATTGAGCGCGCTTGGTTTTTCGCTGGCCGAGGTGAACAAATTCATCGAATCCGGCAAAGCGACCGCGGAACTGCAGGGCATTCTGGACAACCTTGGCGCGCGCGGCCTGCGCGATTTTGTGAAGGTGGACTACCACGTCATCCGCGGACTGGCATATTACACGGGCGTCGTGTTCGAGGCGTTCGATGCCCGGGGCGAGTTTCGCGCCATTGCCGGCGGCGGGCGCTACGACAACCTCGTCAAGGTCATCAGCGGCGGCAAGGTGGATTTGCCTGCGCTCGGCTTCGGCATGGGCGACGTGGTCCTGCTCGAACTGCTCCAGGCGCGCGGCCTTTTGCCGAAATTCGATGCCACCACGGATGTCTTTGTTTTGATCGAAGATGAAAATCTCCGGCCGCAATCCCTGAAACTGGTCCAGGATTTGCGCGCTGCCGGATACGCCGTGGAATATCCGCTCACTCCGGCAAAGCCGGACAAACAATTCAAACGCGCCCAGGAATTGAAGGTGTCCCACACCGCGCGTCTGGAAAACGACGACTACGTCCGCGTCCGCGATTGTAAGACCCGCGAGGAGGTCGTTGCCGGCGTGGCTGACGCGGCGAATCATTTGGGATCAGCTCCCGCAAAACCGGGCCGGTTCAGGTAATCGCCGGGGTCATCCCGCGCCCTTGGCGTCAGGCGTGAGTTGAAGTCACGGCATTCCTCCCCATTTGAGGCCGTTGGGCGGCATTATTGCTGCTTACAGTGGCTCAACGGAAGAGATGTAATGATCGTCGAAGACAATTTTTTCGCCGAGCCGAAGCAGTACCCCGCAACGGTCACCGTTGCGGAGATTTGTGAAAGATTCTCCGCCGCCGGTTTTCCTTGCAGGGCCGAACGTCAGGAGGAAGAGGTGCGAATTGTTTTCGCAGGCCGCAAATCCAATCTGGTTTTTACCGTGAACGCCTCCGGACGCCCCATGACCGCCACCCTGCCGGAAGAGACGGATTACGACGCGGACTTTGCCTGCGCTATTTTCGACGTTTTCGACGGCATCGGATGGACTTTTGCGCCGGATTAAGGTTGATGGAGGGCGGGCCGTTGGGGCCGTCCGGCGTGAGATAAAAATTCAGGTTGGCTTTCTTCCATTTTTCGCTTATCTCATCCACGCATGGGTTCACTCAAAAAACGCCGCAAGGCAAAAATCAACAAGCACAAACGGCGCAAGAAGCTGCGTCTGCATCGGCACAAGAAGCGCACGTGGCAGCAGTAGTCTGCCGGTCGTGTTCATTCATCCGCTTGCGCGCCTGCGTTTCAGCAGGCGGCAGGCGGGGTTTTATCCTTGTGGCACGGCAATTTTTTCGCTGATGGAAAATCGTTTTGATAAACATTACACCCGCGACGAGGCGCGGGCGCTGTTGCCGCAAATCCGTCAATGGCTCGAACAGCTCAACCGGCTGCGGCAGGACCTCGAACGTTTCGACAAACGCTTGAGCGGCTTGACCGGACAGGGAAATGATCTCGGCGGTGAAACCGTGAACGGTTGGATTCGCACCCTCGCGGACACGCAGGGAGTGCTCGCCGAATTTCAGCGCCGCCGGATTTTCATCAAGGATTTGTCGCGCGGGCTGGTGGATTTTCCAGCCATCATCGGCGGCCGTGAGGCCTTTCTCTGCTGGGAACAGGAGGAGGACGACATCGAATTCTGGCACGACCTCGACACGGGATTTGGCGGACGCGAGCGGTTGTGACAATTTCCAGCGCCGTGTCATTTTACAGCCTGCACCCGGCCGGTGTGGCGCGGGTTGGCGCGGAACATCGGCCACGAACTTTTCGCCAGCGGCGCCGGCACCCCATCCGGCATGACCGCATACAACCACTGGCCGTCGCACACGTAAATGGTGCCGTCGCCGCTGATAACGGGTGAAGTCGTGATATTCAGCTTCGTCTCAACGTGCCACGGCACGGTGCCGTTTTGCCGAAAGGCGAATAACGTCCGCCAGGGCGCGGCGAAATAGACCTCGCCGTTCCCGGCCACAGCCGGAGAGGCATCCACGGGCACCGGCGAGCACCAGGACCAACGTTGCTTTCCGTCAGCGCCAACGGATACGTCACAGGGGTTCACTGACAAATAAAGGTTCCCGAGTCCGTCGAGCACCGGCGATGACTCGGTCGCGCCGCCGGTGTGCAAACGCCAGCGTTCCGTGCCGTCCGGCGCGACCGCATACAGGTTCCCGTCCGTCGAGGTAAAATAAATCGTGCCATCGGCGGCGATGGCGGGAGAAGAAATGATTTCGCCCCGGGTCAGAAACGTCCAGCGGACCGTTCCGTCCGGTTTCAGGGCGTATAGTTTTTTGTCGTGCGAGCCGACATAAATCGTGCCGTCCGCGCCGATGGCCGGCGAGGAGACGACGATGTTGCTCGTTGTCAAAACCCATTTTTGCGTGCCATCGGGATTCAATGCGTAAAAATGTTTGTCCCACGAACCAAAGTAAATCGTGCCGTCCGCGCCGATGGCCGGCGAGGAATCCACCCAGGCGCCGGTCGCGAAAGTCCATTTGAGTCTGCCGGTTGCCGAGACGGCGTAAAATTTCCGGTCGCGCGAGCCGAAATAAATGGTGCCGTCGTCGGCAATCGCCGGTGATGATTTGATTTCCCGGCCGGCCTTGAAAACCCATTTTACCGCGCCCTGCGGCGTGAGGGCGAACAAATCGCCTTGAAACGTCGCCTGATAAATTGTGCCGTCGGACGCGACGGCTGCGGACGAAGTGGCTTCGCGATAAAATTCCCGGAAGGGCAGTTTGAATTTCCACAAATTGGTCGCCGTTTGCGCGCAGCCAACGGGCGGCGCACACAGGCTCAACAGACCCAGGACCGCGATTGCCGTTTGGAGGAAGTTTGGTTCGCGCGGTTGCATGGCCTGCACGCAAGTAAATCTTCAAAACGGAAAAAGGCAAATTCAAAAGCCGGGGCCACGCGCGGAATGACCGGCATTCTGACCCGGAAGGTGTCCATGACTTGACCCGAACCTGAACCGCCTCTAGCCTGAATTCGTGGCGAATACCGGCGGCAAAAAGAAACGCAAAGCGATGATGTTGGGCATCGGACTGGATTCCGATGGTCATAAACGGCTCACCACCGGACCGAATTTCGCGCTCGTCGGTGGCACGGAAGAAACGCACGCCACGATGACCGAAAAAGCCGTCAAGATCAATGAGAAGCTCAAGGCACGCGGCAAACAACTTGAAAATGTCAGCCACGAGGAGTTTGACGACATTGCCCACGAAGTCGGCCTCAAGGCGGTCAAACCGCCCAAGCCGCGTTAATACCGATATGGCGGCGGACGGCCGATCGCCGCTTTTCTTAGCCAGCTGTGAATTGCCGGGACGCCGTTAGGCTAAATATTTCTCCACCGCCGTGCGGGATTTCTCCGGCGTTTCATGCAAAATTGCCTGCCAACCGCGCGCCGCGCCTCCGGCCACGTTTTCGGGGCGATCGTCCAGGTACACGATGTCCGCACCGCGCCGGCCGGCCAGTTTTTCCAACGCCTCGTAAATCTTCGCGTCAGGCTTCAGGGCGCCGATTTCGTAGGAAAAAATATAGCCGTCGAAATCTTTGAAAAACGGAAAATTCCGGCGGACGTGCTCGATGGCCAGGTCGTTGGTGTTCGAAAAAATCCAGGTCGGAATGCCCCGCCGGCGCAACGCCGCGTGCAGCTCGATCATGGGTGGAATCTCCGTGAAAATGTCCGCAAAAAATCCGCCGAATTCCTCGAATGTGCCCTGAAAGCCGATGGCCTGCCGCGCCCGTCCGAAAAATTCCCGGCGCGTAACCAGGCCGGCTTCGTATCGGACGGTGAGATCGGAATCCCCGATAAAACTTTTTATGTCGTGAAAAGGCAGCGTGCTGCGGGCGGCGATTTTGCGGGCGGCGATCGAGTAATCGAAGTCCACCAGCACCTTGCCCAGGTCAAAAACCAAAATCCTTTGAGATTTCATCAGTACAACCAGCAATGACGAATGACTAAGCTCGAATGACGAAAGAATGCCAAAGCCCGAATAAGCGAATGCGGCCTGACGCCACATTTTGTGTTGTTATCATTTGGAATTCTCTGGTCATTGCATCTCGCGCCGCCCTTCCAACGCGCGGCTCACGGTCAGTTCATCGGCAAATTCCAGCCCGCTGCCGGCCGGCAAACCGTAGGCGATGCGGGAAATCTTCAGCCCCTTGCGCATGAGCCGCTTGGCGAGGTAATGGCTCGTGGCATCGCCTTCCACATCGGTGCTCAGTGCAATGACAATTTCCTGGACAGGCTCGTGCTTGAGCCGTTTTTCCAGTTCGGCAATGCGCAAGTCCTCCGGCTCGACGCCGTCCAGCGGCGAGATTTTCCCGCCGAGGACGTGAAACTTGCCGCGAAAGGTGCCGGATTTTTCGATGCTGAGAATGTCCACCGCGCGCTCGACCACGCACACGAGCGACGCATCACGCCGGGTGTCGGCGCAAAGGGAGCAGGGGGATTTCTCGGTCAACGCGCCACAGGTCGCGCAAAATTGGATTTTTTCGCGGCCATGAACAATCGTGTCGGCGAGGTGCTTCACCAACGTGGAATCTGCCTGCACGAGATACAAAGCGATGCGCTCAGCGGAACGCGGCCCGACGCCGGGCAGCTTGTTGAGTTCGGCAATCAAAGAATGAATTGGCTCTGGAAGGGACATCACTCCTCCTCGTCCTCGTTCTCGTCGGTTTGATCATCGGGACGAGGAGGAGGACAAACGATTTGCCTTCACCCCAGTGCCGGCAGGCTCAATCCCTGCGTGACCTTGCCCATTTCAGCATTGGCAATGTCCTTGGCCTGACCGAGCGCCTGGTTCGCCGCGGTCACAATCATGTCTTCGAGCAACTGCGCGTCGGACGGATTGAGCGCCTGCGGATCAATTTTGATGGACGCGACGCTGCCGTCACATTTGGCCACGACCTTGACCGCGCCGCCGCCGCTGGTGGCCTCGACGGTGCGGGCGGCGAGTTGCGTCTGCACCTGTTCCATTTGTTGCTGCATCCGCGCAGCCTGTTTCATCAATTTGCCAATGCTCGACATTTTAAGAGGTTGAGGTTGAGGGTTGAAGGTTGACGGGAATTCAGGCGCGGACTTCGACAATTTGCCCTTTGAAAATCTCCAGCGCCTTTTGAATCAGCGGATCGTTCTTGAAATCATCCTTGTTGAAGGAAACGGGGACCGGTCTTCCCTTGCCCGCGGACGGCGAAGAGGCGGAGGCCCCGCCTTCGTTTCGCTTCAGCGCGGGAGGAGCAGCCGAAGTGGTTGAAGACGATGGCGGCACGCGGATGGCGGACGCTTCGGTTTTAACAAATTTAATCTGCGCGTTTGCATGGCCGAGTTCGGCGAGCTTGGTCTGAAGCAACGTGTGGTTGCGGGCGTTGTCCACGAGGCCGAGGTGATCCTCGAATTCAGGGTCGAAGCCGATGGTCAGGATGCTTTTCTCAAACGAAACCGGGTTGGCGTCCACAAGATAACTGCGGGTGAACGGGCTGACGCGGCCGACCGCTTCAAGCAGTTTTGTCCATAATCCGGCCAGGTCGGCGGAAACCGGAGCAGCCTCGGCCAACGGGCCGGGCGCAATGGCAGCCGCTTGATGAACAACGTGGCTTTTAGGTGCCGGGCGCGTCGCCGGCGCGGCGGCGGGGGAAGAACTTGCAGCCGATGACACGGGCTGAACGGCTGCGCCACCGCCGCCGCGCAACGAATTCAATTGTTTCAAAACCGAATCCAGGCTGATGGCGTTGCGCGCTTCGATGGTCTTGAGCAGCGTGACTTCGAGCAGGATTCTTTTGGACGCGGCATCACGCAGGCGCAGTTCGGCATCGCTGAGCACTTCGAGAATTCGCGTGAGCGATTCGGTGCCGGCCAGCGCCGATTGTTCCTTGAGCGCCGCAACTTCGGCTTCGGACACTTCGAGCAGATTCAAGTCGCCGCGTGACACCTCGAAGATGAGCAGGTTGCGGAAATGGTTCAGCAAATCGGAAAGCAGACGTCCAAGGTCCTTGCCGTTTTGGGCAAGTTCGTTCAACCCGGTCAGCGCGGGTTGAATCTCACCGCCCAGCACGGCCTTGCTCAAGCCCAGGATCTGGCCTTGCGCGGCCAGGCCGAACATGGACAGCACGTCCGCTTCCTCGATTTTGTCGCCGCAAAAGCTGATCAATTGGTCAAGGGTGGATTCGGCGTCGCGCATGGCCCCATCGGCGCCGCGGGCAATGGCGTGGAGCGCGGTTTCATTAATTTTCACCTTCTCCAGCCTGGCGATGTGGGCGAGGTGTTTGGTGATGAGCGCGGACGGAATCCGGCGCAGATCGAAACGCTGGCAGCGCGAAAGGATGGTCGGCAGGACCTTCTCCGGGTCGGTCGTGGCGAACATGAATTTGACATGCGCCGGCGGCTCTTCCAGCGTCTTGAGCAGCGCGTTGAACGCCGCCGTCGAAAGCATGTGAACTTCGTCAATGATGTAGATTTTAAACTGTGAATTGGCGGGCGCGTATTTGCAGGTCTCGCGCAGCTCACGGACCTGTTCGACGCCGTTGTTGCTCGCGCCGTCAATCTCCAGCACGTCGAGCGAACGGCCTTCGGCGATTTCGATGCAGCGCGGGTCTTTGTCGTCGAAGGCAATTTTCGGGCCGCCGGCGCAGTTCAGGCATTTGGCAAAAATACGGGCGATGGTCGTCTTGCCGGTGCCGCGCGGGCCGCAAAACAGGTAGGCGTGCGCAATGCGTTTTTGCTCGATGGCGTTGGCAAGCGTCCGGGTGACGTGTTCCTGCCCGACGACATCGGCAAACCGTTGCGGACGGTACTTTCTGGCGATTACTTGATAGGCCACGGCGCGAGTGTGGGTTAAAAATGAAAAATGAAAAATGAAAAATGACGGCCGCCGGCCGGACGATCATTTTTAATTTCTAATTTTACATTTTGCATTGAAAACAATGCCAGGGTGACCACGGCAGATGTCGAGCAGACTACCGTTGCTGCCTTCCGGCCCTGGCGGGGTTCGTAAGTCCACATTCCATGGGCCCTGGCGGAGGGAATTTGCCGCACCTTTCATGGGTTGTCGAGAGAAAGCGGCGCCAGGCAACGTATCATTTTGGCCGGAGTTCCGCGTCCACGCGGCCCGCGGACCGCCTGAAGCCGGAATTCCATGCTCCAAAATGAGTTACTATCTGATGCCGCGGCGGGGCATCGAAAAAAAAGCGCGCCAATTGAAATTTTTGATTCACACCGGCGTGCGGTTTGGTTTAAGCTGCCGGCAAGTTTATCAGACCGCGAGTGCCCGTATGATGTGGATCGAACAATTGCAGTCCGCACACTGGCTCCGGACAACCGGTTGCACGCTGGGGGCTTATGCGCTCGGCTGTTTCGGAACCGGCTACTACCTCGTCCGCGCACGCACGGGCCGGGACCTCCATGAGATCGAAAGCGGCAGCATCGGCGCGCGTAACACCGGCCGTGTCCTGGGCAAATCCGGCTATCTGCTCACCATGTTGGGGGACATGGCCAAAGGCGTGCTGGCCGTCTGGTTCGCGGCGGAATTTTCCAACCAGAATCAGTTCATCATGGCGCTGGCCGTGCTGGCCGTGGTCATCGGGCATGTCTGGCCGGTGCAACTGCATTTCCGGGGCGGCAAGGGCGTGGCGACTTCGTTTGCGGCGTTGCTCATGTTCGACTATCGGGTCGCCTTTACCATTCTGGTCGTGTTTCTGGCCGGTGTTGGGGTCACGCGAAAGAGCCTGTTCCCGGCCATGTTCGCTTACGTCTGTCTGCCGCTGGCGGACGGGTGGTTCCACCGCGCCGGGCTCACGGCGACCGTCATGACCGTTCTGGCCGCGATTATTTTGTTTGCGCACCGGCGCAATTTAGCGGAAGAAATGGCTGCGCTGCTGGCGCGGCGCGATGTGACATCCAAGCCCGAACACACAAAATTATGAGCGCACAGGAATCGTTGGTGTTCAAATTCGCGAGCGAGGACTGGGAATTCGAGCAGATTCACCGGCTCAATTACAAAACCTTCGTCGAGGAAATTCCGCAACACAAAGCGTCCCCGACCCAGCGGCTCGTGGACAAGTTCCACGCCGAAAACACGTATTTGATCTGCCTCAGCGGCCAAAAGGTAGCCGGCATGCTCGCCGTGCGCGGCCAACGGCCGTTTTCGCTCGACCAGAAACTGCCGAACCTCGACGCCTTTTTGCCGGCGGGCCGGACGGTGTGCGAAATCCGGCTGCTGGCCACCGAGAAAAAGTTCCGGGGCGCGCGGGGCGGACAGGTGTTGCAGGGCATTCTCGCGTTGCTCTGGCAACACGGCGTGGAAAAGGGTTACGACCTCGCCATCATTTCCGGCACCACGCGGCAGCAAAGATTGTATCAGCACCTCGGTTTCGTGCCGTTCGGGCCGGTCGTCGGCAGCGGTGACGCGCAATTCCAGCCGATGTACGTCACGCTCGAAACGTTCGAGGTGACCGCGCGCGAATTCCTGCGGTCGTCGCCCGCCCGCTCGTTTCATCCCAGCGCGGTGAATTTTCTGCCCGGGCCGGTGGCCATTCGGCGCGAGGTGCGCCGCGCCTTCGAGCAGGCGCCGGAATCGCATCGCGGCGACGGTTTCAAAAAGGATTTTCAGTCCGCCAAACAAATCCTCTGCGACCTCGTTCGCGCCCGGCACGTCCAATTGTTCGTCGGCTCGGGCACATTGGCCAATGATGCCGTCGCCGGACAATTGTCGTTGCTCAAGGGCCGCGGATTGGTTTTGAGCAACGGCGAATTTGGCGAACGCCTTGTGGACCAGGCGCGGCGGTTCAAGCTGAAATTTGACACGCTCGCTTTCGACTGGGGCCGGCCGCTGGATTTGACAGCAGTAGAAAGAAAACTGAGTAGCAGTGGGCGTAAGCCCGCTCGTTCTAAAAAATCGTCAATCGTCAATCGTCAATCGTCAATCACCTGGCTCTGGTGCGCGCATTGCGAAACCTCCACCGGTCTTTTGGCCGACCTCGACGCGCTCAAAACCCTGTGTGCCGGGCGCGGCGTAAAATTGTGCCTCGACGGCATCAGCGCCGTCGGCACACTGCCGGTGGATTTGAACGGCGTTTACCTTGCGTCCTGCTCCAGCGGCAAGGGCCTGCGCGCCTATCCGGGCGTTTCGATGGTTTTCTACAACCACGAAATCCCCCCCGCGCCGGACAGGCTGCCGCGCTATCTGGACCTCGGTTATTACGCGGAAGAGGACGGCACGCCGTTCACATTCTCGTCGAACCTGCTCCATGCGTTGCACGCGGCGGTGAAACGGGTGAGCTGGGACAAGCGTTTTGCGGAAACAGTCGAATGGTCGGCGTGGCTGCGCTCGCGGCTGACGGAGCTTGGTTTCAATTTGATTGGCAACGGCGCAAAAACTTCACCGGCGGTCGTCACCGTTGCGCTGCCGCCGGTAATGAACTCGGTAAAAATCGGCGAAGCGATGCAGGAAGCCGGTTATCTGTTGAGCTACAACAGCGGATATTTGCGCCGGAAAAACTGGATTCAGATCTGCCTCATGGGTGAGTGTACTTGTGAGAAGGTCGTCTCCGTGACGAACGCGCTGAACCGGGTCTGCTTCCGTCGGCGGCAGGTTTCATCTCCGGAGCTGGCAATAGAAAGATCAGATCGCAGGTCGGATGTTCAATAACCGGCAAGGTGTGTTGCCGCGTTTATAAGGGTGATCTTGTATGGCGGTGCACTTGCACGGCACGACAGGTGATTTCGGATGGGATTCCTTTTCCTGGGTGAAACTTCTTCGCCTGGCGGAGCATTATGGATGGCGACCGGCAGGCACGACGATACCCGATTCAGAACTACGATGGATGCCAGGCGGCAGGTGGAGTGGCGACTACACCACCAATGACGGACAGACTGTGGCAGCAGCAGATGCCCGTGCTCTTGCCGCGGCACTTGAACGAGCAGTTCAAGACATTCCTTCGGAGGATGTTATTGCGCGGTTTCGCGCACCATCGGGCGGCGTCCAAATTCTTCCGAATCCGCCTGACATCAGCGACCTTGATTGGTTTTGCGGTTCTGAAACAAAAGCCAGGATTCGTGAGTTTATCTCCTTTTGTTATGCTGGTGAGTTTCACATTTCATAGCCGCAAAACACCGCGCAGGTTGAGAGTTTATTTCGCAGGCTGTGAGCCAAGTTAACCGCCGATAAGCCGGTAAAAGCTGTGACAGGCAATTGTTGGCGCCGCCTCGCACGTGAGCACGGACCTAATCTCGCGGCGCCGGTTTTTCAAACGCTGTCTCGCGGAGCGAGTGGTGGTGGCAGCCGTGGGATTTATCCCACGGAAAAGGTATCCCAGCGATCCGGCGTCGCGGGGCGACGCTTGAATTCAACCCGTTGGTTCGTTTCAGCCGTCGCTCCGCGACGGGATCCATTCAGGACGAATTTCCGTGGTTTGAAAAGGACGGCTGCTATCAACGGGCCGCTCCGCGGCCGCAACGAAACCGATTCGCCAGTTCATTACCCGCTTTTCATCGGCCAGCCGGCTGCCACCATGCCTCTGTATCCGCCCATGAGTGAATGGACGTTGCGATAGCCCATCTTTTGCGCGGCATCGCACGTGAGCGCCGACCGGAAGCCGCCGCCGCAATACATGATGATTTCGGTCTTCGGATCGGGAAACATTTTCTCCAGGTCGCGCTCCAGAATTCCCTTGCCCAGATGCGCGGCCTCGACGGCGTGTCCAGCCTGCCATTCACGGTCTTCGCGCACGTCCAACAAAACGATTTGCGGATTGGCCGCCAGCCGCGCCCGCGCCTCGGCAACGCTGATTTCGTTGACCCGTCGTTTGGCGTCGTTGACCAGGCTCAAAAATCCGGGTGAATGGTTCATGCGGGCAAGTTAGGTCACGCCTTCCATCGGTCAAACAAATTTTATGCCGGTCAAATGGGCGATGGCCGGGTTTGGTTTTGCGGATAAATATCCGGCCAATCCAGTTGCACCAATCTTCAAACGAGCAGCCGAAAGCTTCCGGTTCCATCGAGATCAGGAATAAAATTTCTCTTGCTCTTGCCGCATCCTCGTCACAATCTTGTCTAACAAAATCAATTAACCGAAGGATTGTTATGGGACGCATCTACAACAACATCGTCGAAACCGTCGGGCATACGCCGCTGGTCAAACTGAACAAGGTCACCGCCGGGCTGCACGCCACGATTCTGCTCAAGTGCGAATTTTTCAATCCCCTGAGCAGCGTCAAGGACCGCATCGGCATGTCCATGATCGAGGACGCCGAGAAGCGCGGGATTCTGAAAAAGGACACCGTGATTATCGAGCCGACCAGCGGTAATACCGGCATCGCGCTGGCGTTTGTTTCGGCGGCGAAGGGTTACCAGCTCATCCTCACGATGCCCGAAACGATGTCGGTGGAACGGCGCACGTTGCTGGCGATGCTGGGCGCGAAGCTGGTTTTGACGCCCGGTGCGGAAGGCATGAAAGGCGCCATCGCCAAAGCCGAACAACTCGCCAAGGAAACGCCAAACTCGTGGATTCCGCAACAATTCGAAAACCCGGCCAATGTGGCCATTCACAGAAGGACGACGGCCGAGGAAATCTGGGCCGATACGGATGGCAAGGTGGACATTCTGGTCGCGGGCGTTGGTACGGGCGGGACTATCACCGGCTGCGTAGAGGTGATCAAGCCGCGCAAACCGTCGTTTCAGGCCATTGCGGTGGACCCGAAGGATTCACCCGTCATCGCCCAAACCCTTGCCGGTCAGCCATTGAAGCCCGGTCCCCACAAGATCCAGGGACTCGGTGCGGGATTCATACCCAAAAACCTCCATTTGAAGGACGAAAAGGGCAATGCCTTGATTACGGAATCCATCCCGGTTGCAAACGATGACGCTTTTGCCATGGCCCGCCGGCTGGCGAAGGAAGAAGGCATTTTGTGCGGTATTTCATCGGGTGCAAACGTCGTGGCGGCGATCGAAGTCGCCAAACGCCCGGAAAACAAGGGCAAACTCATCGTCACCATTGCACCCTCCACCGGCGAACGTTACTTGAGCACGCCGTTGGCCGCCGAGGCGCGCGCGGCAGTGGGCGGGTAAAGCCGTTGAAACGATGGAATAAGGGGGATACTCGATATTCCTCCATTTTCTTTAAAAAACATGTTGCATTGCTGGCGATTTGCCCGTAAATAGTCGGAAGTCGAAGGTTTGAGGGCCGCGAGCGGCATTGGCCGTCGCAGTCGCTTCTCCAGTTCAAAGTTCAATACCGGCTTTTCGGGAAATATTTTGGCCTTCGTCACAAACACATTGTATGAGCAGCGCAAAAGAAAACGGTGAAACATCATCGGACTACGGATCCGGTTATCTGGAAATTTCGGAGAAAGGGTTTGGTTTTCTGCGCACGGCGCAAAACCATTTCCATCCCAAGCCGACGGACATCTTTGTCACGCCCGACACCATCCGGCGCAGTTTCCTGCGCGAAGGCAGCCTGGTTTACGGGCCGACGCAGCCGCCGCATCGGGGCACCAGCCCGCAACTCAAGGCCGTCGAAAAAGTCAATGACATGCCGTTCGAGGAATACACCAAGGCCGTCCGCTTCGAAAACCTCACGACCATTGACCCCATCGAGAAGTTCAAGCTCGAAACCGGCCCGGATCTGATCGAAACCCGCGTCATTGACCTCGTGACACCGATTGGCAAAGGCACGCGCGGCCTGATTGTGTCCCCGCCGCGCAGTGGCAAGACCACCATTCTCAAGCAAATCTGCAACGCCGTCACCACGAACCATCCCGAGGTCCACGCGCTCGTCCTGCTGATTGATGAACGTCCCGAGGAAGTGACCGATTTCCATCGCTCGGTCAAGGCCGAGGTCGTTGCCTCGTCCAACGACCAGGATCTGGAGACGCACGTCCGGCTGTCGCGCTTCATGATTGAGCGTTGCCGGCGCATTGTCGAAAGCGGCAAGGACGTTTTCGTGCTGATGGATTCGCTCACGCGCATTGCCCGCGCCTACAACAGCGTTCACGGCGGCAGCGGCCGCACGATGACCGGTGGCGTGGACGCGCGCGCGCTGGAAATTCCGCGCAAGATGTTCGCCTCGGCGCGCAAAATCGAGAACGGCGGTTCGCTGACCATCCTGGCCACCGCGCTGGTGGACACCGGTTCGCGCATGGACGAACTCATTTTCCAGGAATTCAAAGGCACGGGCAACATGGAACTGATCCTGGACCGCAAGCTTTCCGACCGCCGCCTGTATCCGGCGATTGACATTCCCAAGAGCGGCACGCGCAAGGAGGAAAAACTCTTCCCGGCCAAGCAGATCTGAAGCCATCCGCAAATTGCGCCGCATGATGGTGGACCTGAATCCCATCGAAGCGATGGAAACGCTCACCGCCGCGCTCAAGAAGCACAAGACCAACGACGAATTGCTCGCCAAGCTGGAAAAGGGCGCTTGACGCCGAATGCGGACGGACGTTCGACATTGGCATGTTCGGACTTCTTAAAAAGCGCCGCCGGGACCGGATTCGGAGCCAGCCGTTCCCCTCGCAATGGCGCGACATTCTGCTTCGCCGGTATTCGATGTATTCCCGTCTCTCGCCCGCCGACCGCCGGGAATTGGAAGGCCACATTCTCGTTTTTCTTGACGAAAAACAGTTTGAGGGCTGCGACGGGCAGGAGATAACAGATGAAGTCAGGGTGTTGATCGCGGCGCAGGCTTGCCTGCTGCTGCTGCACCGGGGCACAGACTATTACCCGCGCCTGCGCAGCATTCTGGTCTATCCCTCGAGTTACATCGCCAAAAGCTGGCATCTGGAGAGCGACGGGAGGACGATTACCGAAGGGGAGCAGGCGCGGGGCGGGGAATCCTGGCCGCACGGAGCGGTAGTTCTGGCGTGGGATGGGGCAATTGCCGGGGCGCTCGAACTGAGCAGGAATCGGAACGTGGTCCTCCATGAATTTGCCCATCAACTCGATGAGGAGGACGGCAGGGCCGACGGCGCGCCGCTCCTTGAAGGGGCAAGCTTCTCGCAGATGCGCCATCGCTACCAGACGTGGGCCAGGGTCCTGAGCGCGGAATTTCAGCAACTCCGCCGGGCGGCTGAAGACGGCCGGGAAACGGTCCTGGACACCTACGGTGCCCAAAATCCAGCGGAGTTTTTCGCCGTCGCCACGGAAAGTTTTTTTGAGAATCCCGGCCAATTAAAGAAACGACATCCGGAGTTGTATGCCGAGCTGAAGGAGTTCTATCATCAGGACCCGCTGCTTTATGCACCGGCCGGCACGGAACGAAATGAGTATCCAGCGTGAAAACAAACCCGGGTCGGGAACGACTGCCGCGGAATCGCTCCATTCGCGTCCGCCGCTGGAGCGGATGTTGCGGATTCATCAGGCGGTTTCGACCGGCAAATTCCCGAACGCCTCCACGCTCGCCTTCGAAATCGAAGTCGCCACCAAGACGATTCATCGCGACATCGAATTCATGCGCGACCGACTCGGCCTGCCGATTGAATTCGACCAGCACCGGAACGGCTACCATTACACCGAGGAAGTCAGCGCCTTCCCCAACATCCAGATCACCGAGGGCGAACTCTTTGCGCTCGTCGTCGCGGAAAAGGCGCTTCAGCAATATCGCGGCACGAATTTTGAAAAGCCGCTCCTGAGCGCCATCCGGAAAATGGAACAGGCGCTGCCCGACACCATTTCGCTCAACCTCGCCGACATCGAGCAAACCATTTCCTTCCGCACCCGCGCCGAACCGATTCTGGATTTGAAAATATTCGATGCGCTGGCCAAGGCCGTTTCGCAGCGCAAACAACTGGAACTGGCCTATCGCAAGCCGGGTCAGCGGCCAGCCGGAGAAACGGCTCGTTGACCCGTATCATCTGGCGAACATCAACGGCGAATGGTTTCTGTTCGCTTATGACCACGCGCGCAAGGACATCCGCACGTTCGTGCCGGCGCGCATCCAATCTGTCCAGCCGACCGGCAGGACGTTCGAGCGCTCGCAAA
This sequence comes from uncultured Verrucomicrobiae bacterium, assembly GCA_963802515.1. GTDB lineage: Bacteria > Verrucomicrobiota > Verrucomicrobiia > Limisphaerales > UBA11358 > UBA11358. The sequence continues at coordinate 462,655 of CAWDIX010000003.1, read as the reverse complement.
CATTCTCGCTCGAAAAGCGGTTGCGCGACAGCTTCGGTGTTCATTCCGGTGAAGGCGAATACGAAGTCGTCATCCGTTTCAACGCGCGGGTTGCTGATTACATTCGTGAAAAGAAATGGCACGAATCGCAGCAACTCCGCGAACTGAAGGGTGGGGGAGTGGAATTGCGGATGAAACTGTCGAGTCTGATCGAAATTGAGCGCTGGATTCTGGGCTGGGGCGGCGACGCGAAAGTTTTGAAGCCGCGGGAATTGATTGAAGCGGTTAAGAAGTCTGCAAAGGCAATTTTGCAGCAACGCACGTGATTTCGCGCTTGCGGCTCGACTCTCAACCTTCAACCATCAACTGCGAATGGGCAGGCTCTTCCACGCCTTTCTGGGCACGAACTTGTCCAAAACATCTAGCTGCGACGTGGTACTCGACCCCTTCTGCGGCTGCGGTACCACCATTGACACCGCCGAGAAACTTGGCCGCAAGCCGCCATCGGCATTTTGATTTCCCTGCAACCACCACCGGCCCGATGGAAACTGAAGCCGGCAGCGCCGGTTTCTACGAGCACAAAACGAACAAACAGAAATTTCCGCGCATCCAACTGCGCACCGTGAAGGAATTGATGACCGGCAATGGCATCGAGCGTCCATCCAATATCGCCGCCACGGACGAAACCTTCAAAAGAGCGCCGAGTTCGAAGCGCAAATCAGCGGAAGACCAGGCGTTGCCGGGGATGTGAGTGCGGCCATAACGATCGAGGAAGTCCCCCGGTCGGGAGAGCCGGTCCGCGCATTTCGCGAGCTGGCGTCCGGAATATTATAGATTCGGCGGTCAAGAAAAAGGCCGGAACGGTCCGGCCCCACCCGTGAAAGGATTTTCCAGGTTGCTTGCTCCGCCTCATTGGCACAGGTAAGTGCTCAAAATGCTTTACATAAGCGAAAGCTATGGTAAAGTCTCCGTGGTCGTCAGCAGGTTTTACCATTCATGAACTTTTCAAGGAAGATAGAACTATGAAAACACCCGTTAGTTATTCCCTGATCGTGCCGGCTTTGGTGGCGTTCTCAACCTTCAACTCTCAACTTGCAACCGTCCACGCCCAGGGCACGGCCTTTACCTACCAAGGCCGGCTGAACGACGGCGCGGCCCCGGCCGACGGCAGTTACGATTTGCGATTTACGATTTACGACTCGCCCGGCGGCGGCTTGATCGTGGGCGGGCCGCTCACCAATTCTGCCACTCGCATCAGCAACGGCCTGTTTACTGTCACGCTGGATTTTGGCCCGGGCGTTTTCGCCGGCGGCAGCAACTGGCTGGAAATTGCCGTGCAGACCAACGGCGGCGGTTTCACCCCGCTCGCGCCCCGACAACAGTTGACACCCGTGCCGTATGCGGTGTTTGCGAACACGGCCAGCAACTTGAGCGGCACGCTGCCCGCTGTCAAATTGACCGGCACCATCCCGGATGTGAGTTTGTCGGGAACCTATGGCGGCATCGTGACGTTCAACAACGGCGCAAACACCTTTTACGGCAATACCTTTCTCGGCGGTTCCTTTACCGGCAACGGCCAGAATTTGAATTCCCTGAACGCCAACAATCTTGCCAGCGGCATCGTGCCTCTGGCCCGATTGAGCGGGATCACGAGCAATCAACTGGATGCGACGACGTGGCAACTGGCGACGAATCAAAACGGCGGCAATGCGGCCAGCCTGGGCGGGCTGACATCAGCAAATGTCTGGCAACTCGGCGGCAACAATGTTTCCGCCGGACAATTCCTTGGCAGCACGAACAATCAGGCGGTGGAACTGCGTGTGGGGAATCAGCGAGCTTTGCTGATCACCACCAATCCTGCCGACTCCGCCAATTTCATCGGCGGCTCACCGGCAAATATCGTGGACGCGACCGTTCAAGGTGCAGTCATCGCCGGTGGCGGCACGACGAATTTCTCAGGTTCGGCTTCTTCGAATCACATCTCGTCCAGCTTCAGCAGCATCGGCGGCGGGAGCGGCAACTGGATTCAATCCGGCGCGGATCATTCATTTATCGGCAGTGGATGGAATAACATGATTATGGCCAACGTATACCAATCTGTAATCGTCGGTGGATTTGGGAATGTAATGTTGGGCCAATATTCGGTCATTGCAGGTGGAAGCCAAAACACCAATGGAAGTTTGTATGCAGCCATCGGCGGAGGTCTGGATAACTATATCCAAAACAGCTCGCCGCACTCGACCATCAGTGGTGGTGAGAATAATCTAATTATGTCGGGGGCTTTCAACGCCACAATCGGCGGGGGTTTAAATAACCTGATCTGGCCGGATCAGGGGGCAACCATCAGTGGCGGGGAGGCAAATTTTATCTTGGGGTTGGCTTACTATGCAGTGATTGGTGGCGGCCACGACAATACCAATTCCGCCCAGTGTGGCACCATTGCAGGCGGATTAGATAACAACATAAACGCGGTCTTTGGTAATAGCATTGGCGGCGGGGTCGGTAACAATGTCGGCGGAATCGGATCAACGATTCCCGGCGGCTATAACAACGTGGTCAACGGCAATTACAGTTTTGCCGCCGGACAGCAGGCGCAGGCCACCAATGATGGCACTTTCGTCTGGGCGGATTCGCACAATTCCACCTTTTCCTCCACCGCCAACGATCAATTCAGTGTCCGCGCCCAAGGCGGAGTGCGGTTCGTCACGGGCGGCGCAGGCATGACTCTGGATGGGAATCCAGTGTTGACCGGTGGCGGTTCATTCATTGCTGGATCGGGAAACACCAACGGAAGTTCCTACGTAGCCATCGGCGGTGGCCTTGATAACTACGTCCAGAATGCTTCTCAATACTCGACTATCGGCGGTGGCAACAACAATCTGATTATGGCCGCGTCCTTCGATTCAACCATTGGCGGAGGCTACAAGAACCTAATTAGTGGCTCGGCCTACGATTCGACCATCGCCGGAGGCAACGGGAACGTGGTGTTGGGTGCATGTCGTGGTGCAGTGATTGGTGGTGGCTACAACAATACTAACGGGGCTGCCAATATTGGAACGGTGGCCGGGGGAATGAATAACCTGATGATTGGTATTGGAAACACCATCGGCGGTGGTAGCGGTAACAATGCCAACGGACTCGGCTCCACAATTCCCGGCGGCTATAACAACGTGGTCAACGGCAATTACAGTTTTGCCGCCGGACAGCAGGCGCAAGCCACCAACGACGGCACTTTCGTCTGGGCGGATTCGCAGAACGTCCCGTTTGCTTCCACCACCAGCAATCAGTTCCTCATCCGCGCCCAAGGCGGCGTTGGCATCAACACGGCGTCAACGCCGGATAACAACTTCTCCATCAACACCAACACGTATCTTTTTTCCCACGCCATTTATCTGCGGGGCGAGTCCGGCACGGATCTTAACCACGGTCTGGCGTATAACGGCAATGCCGTCACCAATTTTGGCGCGGGCAATGTGCAGGTGGACGGTCCGGTTTTGTGGGGATTCAATGGCGGTGCGCTCGGCACGGCCAATGGCGGGCAAAAGGCCATGTTGACCTGGAACACCAGCAGTGTCGGGATCGGCACCAATAATCCGGCGGCCAAATTGCAGGTGACTTCCAATGGCGGCCAATCCAACCCCCAGTTGCGTCTGGACCAGACCACCAGCGGAGATTATGCCCGCCTCCGCATGGTCGGCGGCAGCGGCGGTGCCATGTGGGACATCGCGGCTGGCGGCGGCTCGCCCAACGCGATGAACTTTTTCGTCAGTCCCACGATTGGCGGCGCCGGCACCAATGTTTTGATCTTGCAGCCAAACGGGAATGCCACGTTCTTCGGCACCGTTACGGCCAATGGCATGCTGTTGGCGAGCGACCGCAATACCAAGGAGAACTTCACGCCGCTGGACAGCCAATCTGTGCTGGCCAAAATCGCCGCGTTGCCGATTTCGGAATGGGATTACAAGACCGACGGCAAAGCCGTGCAGCACATCGGCCCGATGGCACAGGATTTTCACGCGGCGTTCGGCCTGGACGGCAAGGATGACAAACACATCTCCGTCGTGGACGAAGGCGGCGTGGCACTGGCGGCCATCCAAGGTTTAAATCAGAAGCTGGAAGAGACTCGCGCGGAAAACGCGGAGTTGAAACAACGCAACGAGTCTCTGGAAGAACGTCTCAACGCACTGGAACAAATCATTCTCAAACAACCGGCAAATTAAAAGGAAACCAAAAATGAAAACCATGCTCAAGTTAACAGCTCTCGGCACTCTGCTATGTGCCATCTCCGTTTCGGCCTCCGCCCAAGGCACGGCCTTCACGTATCAGGGGCGGCTCAATGATGGCGCGAATCCCGCCAACGGCACCTACAATCTGCGCTTCATTCTCTACACGGCTGATGTCGGCGGCAGCCAGACCGGACCGATTCTGACCAATACGGTTGTCCCGACCAATGGCCTGTTCACCGTGACCCTGGACTTTGGCGCGGTCTTTAACGGCGCGAGTTACTGGCTGGATCTTGCCGTGCGGACAAACGGGGCCGGGTCGTTCACGCCGCTGACGACGCGCCAGCCGCTCACACCCGCTCCCTACGCCATCTTCGCCCAATCCATCGGGACGGCAGCCCTGGCCGGCACCTATTCCAACGCCGTCACGCTGAATAATTCCGGGAACACCATCAGCGGCAATTTTACTGGCAACGGCGGCGGACTCACCAACGTGAGCGCGGTTTCACTTGGCGGTTTGTCGTCATCCGGTTTCTGGAAAACGGGCGGGAACGCCGGCACCGTGGCGGGCGTGAATTTTCTAGGAACGACGGACAATCAACCGTTGGAATTCAGGGCCGGTGGACAGCGGGCTGTGCAACTTCAGCCACAGCTTCTGGTGACCAACGTCGTTGAAGGCGGCACGCTTCTTATTTCGAATGCGCCCAACGTGATTGCCGGCATGTCATTTAATAGCGTGGACAGCGGCGTAGCCGGTGCTTTTATCAGCGGTGGTGCCGCCGCAGTATTCGTAGATTTCGGTTCAGGGTTTACATTCTACGGCTCTTACTCAAACCATTTGGCGGCGAGCTTGAGCACAATTGGCGGCGGCGGAGGAAATCTCATAGGTCCGGGCGCCCTTTTTTCGATGATAGGTGGCGGTGACTTCAACACCATCGAAACAAACGCCTCCGGATCATCCATTGGTGGTGGAGAGATGAACTTGATTCACCACGACTCGGAGGATGTCACGATTTCCGGAGGCTCCCTGAATAATGCGGGAAGCAATTCATATTCTTCGGTCATTGCCGGTGGCAATCAGAATCAAACTGGAGACAATGCGTTTTACACGGTTATCGGAGGAGGATTGCTCAATACCATCCTCGCATCAGACAGTGTAATTGGCGGCGGAGTTGAAAATCAGGTGAATGCGAACGGCTCCGATTCAGTCATCGGTGGCGGAGATAACAATGTCACCGGAGGTTATTTCACCACCGTTCCTGGAGGTTGGGAAAATGCGGCCATTGGCGATTATAGTTTTGCCGCAGGCCGACAGGCCAAGGCCAACCATCAAGGCGCATTTGTCTGGGCGGATTCCACAGCGACCGACTTCGCATCCACGACCGCAGATCAATTTCTGATCCGGGCCGCGGGTGGCGCCGGCATCGGAACCGCAGTAACGCCACCGGGCGGCTTGCGGATTCACAGCGGCAGCCTGGCCGTGACCGGAGCCTCAAGCTACGCCGGAATGGGACCCGGCACCTTCATGAAGTATGAAGTCAATGCGGGACATTTATACGCCTACGATTACAGCGCCTCCGTGCCGCGTCCGTTGCTGTTGAACGGCCCCGGCGGCAATGTGGGCGTGGGCCGGACACCGGCGGCCAACGCATTCGAGGTCGAAGGCAATGCTTCAAAAACGGCTGCCGGAAGCTGGCTGGCCAATTCCGACGCGCGCATCAAGACCGATATCCATACGGTCACTCACGCGCTTGAAAAGTTGCAGCAGGTGCGGCCGGTGGAGTTCCGTTACACCGCCGATTATCGTGCCCAGCATCCCAGCCTCGAGGACCGCCCTTACCTGAATGTCATTGCGCAGGAATTCCAAAAGGTCTTCCCGGAAGCGGTAAAGAGCGGCGGGGATAAGCTGCCCGATGGCGAAGCAATTCTGCAAGTGGACACTTACCCGCTCACGATTTATTCCGCGGCCGCCATCCAGGAATTGAATGAGAAGGTGGAAGGCAGCAGTCAGAAGTCCGAGGACAGAAGCCGGATGCTGGAGGAACAATTGGGACAGAAGGAAACGGAGCTTACGGAGTTGAAGCAGCGCCTCGAAGCGCTGGAAAAGATCGTTCTCAGTCAAAAATCAAACTGAAAGGAGCACCACCATGAATACCAAATCCACACTCATCACATGGCCCACACGACTGGTGCTGCTTTCAACTTTCACCACGTTCCACGTGGCTCAACTCTCAACCGTGTTCGCCCAAGGCAGTCTTACGCCGCCGGGACCACCGGTGCCGACCATGAAGACGCTCGACCAGATTGAAGCGCGCACGCCGATTACCAATACAAGCAGTCTGCTGACGATTTCGCAGCCCGGCTCGTATTATCTGACGCACAACCTCACCGTCACCAGCGGCGATGCCATTGACATCACCACCAACGGCGTGACGCTTGATCTCAACGGCTTTACCATTTCTTCCACTGCGCCCCTCGCCGCGGGCACCGGCATTTTGCTGGCGAACCCTCCGGCCGACACCGACATCGCCATTTTTAACGGCCACATCAAGGGTGGCGTCACCAACAATGCCGGCACTTACAACGGCCCCGGTTTTGCCTACGGCATTTATTCCCCGGTTTCTTCCAGCATTCGCGTGAGTGGCGTGTCGGTCTCCGGCTGTTCGCTTCACGGCATCTTTCTCGGCACCGCCAATTCCACGATCGTGGAATCCTGTTTCGTGCAAACTGTCGGAGGTTATGGCATTGAGGCCAGCGACGTTTCCCATTCGACAGCGATTGAGTGCGGGATATCCGGCATCATTGCGGACAAGGTCTCCGACTGCTATGCCGCCGCCAGCGGCGACGCAGTGAATGCCACGACGGCGAACGCTTGCGTGAGCTACAGCAGCGTCGGCTACGGAGTGAAAGCCCAGACCGCGAACAATTGCTACGGCGAAAACGCCGCCGGCAGCTACGGGATTTCTGCCGTAACCGCCCAGAACTGTTATGGCCGGAGCAGCGGCGGCGGCGGCGGCATTTCAGCCATAATCGCCGAGAACTGCTTCGGCTACAGCAACGGTGATGGAGTGGATGCCTCGACCGCGAACAACTGCTGCGGCGAAAGCTACGGACCTGGCGGCGATGGAGTTTCTGCCGTGAACGCGCAAAACTGTTACGGCGTCGCTACATCGGGTGCCGGCTTGCGGGCCAGCCGACTCGCGGTCGGTTGTGACGGTGAGAGTTCCAGTGGGACTGGACTAATCGCGACTGGCACGGCAAGCATGTGCAGTGGGGCAAGCTCCAGCGGGACCGCCGTCAATTGCGCTATTGCCATCGGCTGCACCACGTTTGGTGGTCCCGTCGTTGCGCCCTCCGGCAAATTCCTCGGCACGCCATGAACAAATCAGACTTTCGCGCCAACTCAGGAGTCACATTCAAATTATGAGAACTAAATTCCCGATGCTTGTTACAGCTTTGCTGTTTTCAACGCTCAACGCTCAACTCTCAACCGCCCACGCCCAGGGCAGCCTCATGCCGCCCGGTGCGCCCGGGCCGACGATGAAGTCGTTGGATCAAATTGAAGCGCGCACGCCGATTTCGTCGGTGCCGTTCACCATCGCCAATCCCGGCTCATATTACCTGACGACCAATGTCACCGTCAGCACCGGCAACGCCATCACCATTAACGCGAACAACGTAACGCTGGACCTGAACGGCTTCACCATTTCCTCGACGCAAAATCCGGCGGCGACCGGCCATGGCATTCAGTTGGGCGGCGTGGGCGGCGTGACGAACATCACCATTCTCAACGGCATCATCAGCAGCGGCGTAACCAACAATAGCGGCGGAGTTTACGGCGGCAGCGGATTTGGCTACGGCATTTCCTTCTCGTCATATACGCCTTACAATGTGCGTGTCCTCGGCGTTTTGGTTTCGGGTTGCCTGTATGACGGAATTAACGGCGGCGACAATTCAAAGGCGGAATCTTGCGCGGTTAATGTGGCGGGAAGTGTCGGCATCGCTTCCAGTTCCGTGTCCGATTCGACGGCGCTGAATTGCGGAAATACCGGCATTGAGGCCGAAATCGCCAATAACTGTTATGGCAATGGTTACTCGACTGGCGTGAGTGCCGGGCGCACCGCCAATAATTGCTTCGGCGTCGGTTACAGCCCCTCCTTCTCCTATGGCGTGTATGCTGCCGGCATTGCCAACAATTGTTATGGCATCGGTTCCGGCGGCGGCATCGGCTTGTCTGCAATCACTGCCGACAATTGCTATGGATACGGTTCCGGCAGCGCCTGGGGCTTGTATGCCAACACCGCCAACAATTGTTTTGGCCAAAGTTCCGGCAGCGGCACCGGCCTTGGCGCCGGCATCGCCATTGGATGTTATGGTGTCAGTGGCAGCGGCAAGGGCCTTGCCATTCACATCGCAAATTCCTGCTTCGGCAGCCCCACGGTATCCATTGACTACCCATACAACATGCCTTGAGCAATTTATGATTTACGATTTGCGTTTTGCGATTTCCGGATTTATTTCCAGCCTGCGATTTGATCTGAAGATTGTGGCTATCGTGCTGACATTCACAGTTCTCAGCGGTCCGACTCTTTTCGCGTTTGAGGGGCGCATCCATGCCACGATCACACAAGGCGGCCAGGGCGAAGACTTGCTCTACTCCGTCGGAACAAATTTCCTGCGCGTGGAAAACACAGCGACGAACAGGCCGAACCCGGTGGATATTTTGGACTGCAAGACCGGCGAGCTGACGTTGTTCTTTCCGCACAACCGCAGCTATGTGCGTCTCAAACCCGCTGTGGAAAATCCATCGATGCCGCCCGGTTTTCCGCAAATGCCCGGCGGACTGCCGCCCGGCATCGGACCGCAATCGCCACCCCCCAGTGCGCCCGCGATGCGAAACCCGCCCGCACCACAAACCGTCGGGCCCACGAATCTTCCGGGGATGCCCGCTCGGCCGCAAATGGCTGCCATGCCGGATATGCCGCCGGGAGTTGGCCCTCAATCTGCGTCCGGCGCTCCCAACATGCCTGCCATGCCGGGAATGTCAGGGGGCATGCCTCCAATGCCGATGATGCCGCCGCCCCTGATGGAAAAAATGGAACTGAAAGCCACCGGCGAGAAAACCAACCTGCTCGGCTTTGCGTGCGAAAGATTTGACATCAAGCAGCGCGGTGAAACGATGGAGATTTGGGCGACGGACCAATTGTTTCCGTTCCAGCCGTATGTGCAAAACCAGCCGCACCGTTTCGGCCCGCGCATGATTGAAGAGCAATGGGCGGAACTGGTGAAGGCCAGGAAACTGTTTCCGCTGCTGGCCATCTTGAAATTTGACAGCGGCGTGGAACGTTTCCGCTTCGAGGTGCAGTCCGTCACGCCGCAGAAACTCACGGATGACAATGCGGAACTCTTTCAGCCTCCGACCAACTATTTTGAAATTCAACCACTGCCGTTCTGAAAGGGCAAAACCATGAAAACAAAATCAATCGTTTCAATTGCAACCGCCCTGCTGCTCTCAACCCTCAACTCTCAACTCTCAGCCACCTATGCCCAGCAATATTCAATCGACTGGTACAAGGTGTCGGGCGGGGGAGGCACCCGCACCGGCGGCGTTTATGCCGTCAGCGGCACCATCGGCCAGCACGATGCCGGCGCGCCGATGACCGGGGGTAATTATTCGCTCACCGGCGGGTTCTGGGCGCTGATCTCGTTGGTGCAAACACCCGGCGCGCCGCCGCTTTACATCAGCCATACCGGTAACACGGTGACGGTTTATTGGCAGGACGTGTCTGGCTGGAGCTTGCGGCAGAACAGCAATCTGGCCGTGCCCGCGGGCTGGTCGGCCAGCAGCGGGGTAACTACTTCCAATGGCACGAATTATCTGAACCTCACCCCGCCGACGGGTAATTTGTTTTTCAGGCTGGGGCAGTGACCCATTCAAAATCTGTGGCCGAAACCACGCGAGTTCGTTGAGGTCGTCAAGCATTCGGCGCAGAGGCGCCTTCGTCCGCATAACCAGCATGGGTTATCTGTTAGATTAAGATAACTATTGAATGCAAGGTGGGAATGTGTTAGAAAGGGCATTGACGCTGGCGAAGGTGCGGGCGTCTGTGCTGCGAACCATAAAGTTTTAAGGAAACCGCTATGAAGACATGTACTCATCAGATCTCCGTCCTGCTGGCATTGCTCTCAACTTTCGTCATTCCAGCCTTAAACAGCCGCGCCCAGGACACGGCGTTCACGTACCAGGGGCGGGTCACGGACAATGGCACCAACTACACTGGCGGCGGCCAATTCAAGTTCGCGCTGGTGACCAGCACCAACATCAGCAGCACGGCTGCCGCCACGGCCAATCTTTCCGGCCCGTTCGTGGTGAGTTACAACGTGACCTCCGGCGGCAACGGCTACGTCACCGCCCCCGCCGTCTTGATATCCGGCGGCGGCGGCTCCGGCGCGACGGCCCACGCGGTTGTCGGCGGCGGAGTTGTGACCAGTGTGGAGCCCGACACCGCCGGCTCCGGCTACACGAGCACGCCGACCGTGACGATTGCGCCCCCGCCGCCCGACATCGCCTACACGACCTACTGGAGCAACGACGGCACGAGTGCGGATGGCAGCGAGCCGGCGGCAGCCGTGAACGTGGGAGTGGGCAACGGGCTGTTCATGGTCGTGTTGGGCGACACCAACCTGCCGGACATGATGGCGATGGACGCCTCTATTTTCACCCGACCGGATTTGGAGTTGCGCATCTGGTTCAACGACGGTGTGAACGGCTTCGCTGCATTGGACCCGGCCCAAAAACTCACGCCGGCCCCGTACGCCATCGCGGCCGGCAGCGCCAATAGTCTGCTGGGAACCTTGCCGGCGTCACAATTAACCGGGACCCTTCCCGCCGGCCAGTTGGGCGGAACCTATTCCGGCGCGGTGACATTCAACAATGGTGGCAACAGTTTCAGCGGCGCGTTCAGCGGCGACGGCGGAGGAGTCACGAATGTGTCGGCCAATTCCCTGGTCCTCATGACGACCAACGTTTCGGTCACTTCGTGGGGCTTGAACCAGTATGGCGAGCGAACCATTCCTGCCAATCTGGGTCAGGTGGTGGCCGTGGCCGCCGGAGTCGCGCACAGCCTGGCGTTGCGGGCCGACGGGACAGTGGCCGCGTGGGGTGCGGGTGAAACCAATAATCCGGGCAACGGCCTGGATTTCGGCCAGTCCATCGTGCCGGTGGGATTGAGCAACGTGGTGGCGGTCTCGGCAGGTTACCTGCACAATCTGGCGTTGCAGAGCAACGGGACGGTGGTTGCCTGGGGCGCGGGACTCACCAACGACGCAGGTTACGGGGTTAATTTTGGCCAGTCCATTGTGCCGGCGGGATTGAGCAACGTCGTGGCCGTTTCAGCGGGTGCGTTTCACAGTCTGGCGTTAAAGGCCAACGGGACGGTGGCCGCCTGGGGCGCGGGACTGACCAATAATCCAACCGACTATGTTGATTTTGGCCAATCCATCGTGCCGGCGGGCTTAAGCAACGTGATGGCCATCAGTGCGGGCATCTATCACAGCCTGGCGTTGCAGACGAACGGAACGCTCGTGGCCTGGGGCGACAACGAATACGGCCAGACGAATATTCCGTCGGGTTTGAGCAATGTCATCGCCGTGGCGGCGGGAGGCGTTCACAATCTGGCGCTGAAAATGGGCGGAACGGTGGTCGCCTGGGGCGCGGGAACCAGCAACAACCCCACGGATGGAATCAACTTTGGCCAGTCCATGATTCCCGCCGGCTTGAGCAATGTGGTGGCGATCGTGGCCGGATACATTCACAGCGTCGCGTTGAGGAGCGACGGCACGGTCGTGGCCTGGGGCGCCGGAGAAACCAACGATCTAAGCATCTTTGGCGAGGATGGCCAGTCCATCGTGCCGGACGGCTTGAACAACGTCGTCGCGCTTGGCCCCGGCAGTGTGGCGCTTCATACGATCGTGCTGCGAAAGCAGTCGGAGGCGCCGGTGGCGTGGCTCAATTCGGACAACACGTTTAACGGAAACATCCGGGTCAACGGCGACGTCAATGTCTCGGGCGAGATAATGGCCGGAGGCGACCTGCGGTTGAATGACGCGAATCTCTGGCTGCGCGGCGGCAACGACCAGAACAACGGCCTGGGCTGGTATTTGGCGGGCACGAAGAATTTTACGGGATCGTTTTTTAGCGGCCCGGACGGCCCGGTTTTGTTCGGTGCGGGCGGCGGCGCGCTGGGCACTTCCGGCACCAACGGCCAACAAGTGGCGTTGGTCTGGGATTCCTCTCAGCACGTCGGCATTGGCACGACCGCGCCGAGTGCGCCCCTGGACTTTGGCAACTATCCCGATGGAACCAAGTTGCGCCTGGGAGGTTACGGCATAGGCCAGACGAATTCCCAATTGCTCTTTCACCTGGGCGGAAACTACGGCAGTTTCAGTTTTCAGGATGCGCCGGGCGGAAATGAGTGGGTCAACATTCAACGGAACGGTCTCAGCAGCCAGAGTTTGGTGCTCGTGCATGGCCAGGTGTGGGTCGGCAACAGTGCGCAATACAAGGTGCCGGGTACCTCGGAAGGCTCTCCGCTTCGCATCCTTCGCGGCCACATTGCCGCGAGTGGAAGCATCACCACCGGCGAAGGCTTTACCGTCACTAAAACCGGCACCGGCGCTTACACCGTCACGTTTACGACACCTTTCTCATCCGAGCCCACCATTACGGCGACGCCACAGGTCGGGCTGGCACGCATTGCCACGTGCACCAACGTCGGCACGGGATCCGCGCAGATCCGGACGTTTGACGTGACCGGCAGTTCGGCGGTCGCCATTGACCAGGATTTCCATTTCATCGCCATCGGCCCGCAATGAGGCCGGGATCGAAATCAAGCCGCAAAGCTGGCGCTACACCAATGAAATTGCCGGCGTCCGCCATACGCTGAGGTCGCCGATTTGAAGGCAGGTCCGGACAAACTTGAACAATGCATGAACGAAAATAAAGGAGACATCAAATGAGAATCTGCATCGCAAAAATCATGGTCGTGCCCGCCGGCCTGGCGCTGCTTTCAACGCTGGACCTTCCAGTCTCAACCGCCCACGCCCAAGGCACGGCCTTCACCTACCAGGGCCGGCTGAATGACGGCGCGAACCCGGCCAGCGGCAACTATGATTTCCGCTTCCGGCTCGCCGTTGATCCGCTGGGCAACAACTACTACGGCACGCCGTTTTTGACCAACGGCATTGCCGTCAGTGCCGGATTGTTCATCACCGCGGTGGATTTTGGCCCGGGCGTTTTCACCGGCAGCAATTACTGGCTGGAAGTGGACGTGCGCACCAACGGTGCGGGCGGTTACACTGCGTTGACGCCGTTGCAGGCGTTGACGGCGACGCCTTACGCAGTTTTTGCGAACAGCGCGAACAATTTAAGCAGCCCGTTGAGCGGCGACGTGTCTGGCTCCCAGGGTGCGACGGTCATTGCGACCGTCGGGGGCGTGACGGCTGTAAATGTGGCCAGCGGCGCCAATGCCGCGAACGCCGCCGCCACAAATTCCATTGCCAACACCATTGTCAAACGCGACGCCGCCGGCGGCATCACCGCGAGCAATTTGACTGTTAATGGCAATTTGCTTTTGCCTCCGGGCACAACAAACGCGGGCGTGATTTTCTCCGGCACCAACACGCTGATCGTTAATTTCGGCGACGGTAATTTCTTTGCCGGTGCCAAGGCGGGCAATTTGGCGATGACGGGCGCTGCCGGCTTCAGCCGAAACACGGCGCTCGGTGATGGCACGCTGGCAACGGACCTCACCGGCTATATGAACACGGCGGTCGGCTTCAGCGCCTTGTCCAACAATTTCAACGGCGTTTACAACACGGCGGCGGGAGCGTTGGCGCTGCAATTCAACACCAGCGGTTCACAAAACACCGCCTTCGGCACGTTCGCGCTGCAATCGAACACCGTTGCGGTCAACAACACCGCTGTGGGTTATCAGGCGTTGTATTCCACTGTCAACACGGCCAACAACACCGCTGTGGGCTTTCAATCTCTGGCCAATAACACTGGCGGCTACGAAAACACCGCCATCGGTTCCGAAGCGATGCAATTCACTGTCAATGGCGCGCTTAACACGGCAGTCGGTTTCACGGCGCTTTATCTCAACACCAGCGGCAGCGGCAACGTCGCGGTGGGCGGGGGGGCGATGACTCACAATTCCAGCGGTGCTTCCAATGTGGGCGTGGGTCAATCTGCACTTTTTAACAACAGCATCGGTTCTTATAACGTGGGCATCGGCGAGAATGCCTTGTATGGGAACACCGCCGGAAATTACAACACCGTCGCCGGGGCCAACGCGATGCAAACCGTCTCGACTGCGAATGCAAACACCGTGCTGGGCTACCAGGCGCTTTACAATGCCACGGGCGACGGCAACATCGCAATCGGATTTCAGGCGGGCTACAACGTGCAGACCAACGGCAACAACATCGAAATCGGCAATTTGGGCTTGCCGGGCGATGGTAATGTGATTCGCCTCGGCACTCCGGGCACGCACACCAACGCGTTCATCGCCGGCGTCATCTCTGGCAACGGCGGCGGACTGACCAATCTCAACGCGACGCAACTGGTCGGGATTGTTCCGCTACAGAACTTGAGCGGCATCACCAGCAACCAACTGGATCCGGCGACTTGGCTGTTGGCGACCGACAAAAATGGCGGCAATGCGGCGACCTTGAATGGATTGAGCGCGACAAATTTCTGGCAAGTCGGCGGCAATAATGTCGCGCCAGGGCAGTTTATCGGAAGCACGAACAATCAGCCGGTGGAAATATGGGTCAACGGTGCGCGGGCATTGCGGCTCGAGATTAGCGACCCGGAATTTCCTGATGAAGCCAGCGTCGTCGGCGGCTCGATCAGCAATTATGCAAATGAATTCAGTTATGGCGCGACCATTGCTGGTGGCGGGGAACCCCTTAATCCAAACAGTGTGATTGGCTCCTTCGGCGCCGTTGGCGGCGGGTCGCACAACCAAAGCGGCCCTGGAGGAGTGGTTGGCGGCGGTTTTGGCAACCACGCCACAAACGGTTATGCGGCCGTGTGCGGCGGAAACGAGAATAACGCGAGTGGAAATTCCGCATTTATTGGCGGGGGCGGCGGGAATGTGGCCAGTGGAGACGCTTCAGTGGTTGGGGGCGGCTATGGGAACGTGGCCAGCGGTTATGCTTCAGTCGTGGTCGGCGGTGGTGTTTTTAACAGAACAAATGTTGCCCTGGGCGATTACTCCTGCGTAGTCGGCGGCGCCAAGAATCTGGCAAGCGGCAATTATTCCAGCGTGCCGGGCGGCTCCAATAATGTGGCGGGCGGGGAGTGCAGCTTTGCCGCCGGCAATGGCTCGCGCGCCGCGAGCGACGGTTGCTTTGTCTGGAGCGATGACACCGGCGTGGGCGCCTTACCCCAGTTCGATAATCAATTTGTGGCGCGCGCCAGCGGTGGTTTTCAATTCTTTACCGCCACCAATTTCGTTGGCGCACAACTGGCCTCCGGCAGCGGGTCATGGAGTTCTTTGAGCGACCGCAATGTGAAAGAAAATTTCCAATCCGTGGACGCGCAATCGGTTTTGCAGCAAGTCGCCGCCATGCCGATGACGACGTGGAATTACAAGACCCAGGCCAAAACCATCCGGCACATCGGCCCAATGGCGCAGGATTTCAGCGCCGCCTTCCACGTGGGCGAGAACGACACCACCATCTCCACCGTGGACGAAGGCGGCGTGGCGCTGGCGGCCATTCAGGGATTGAACCAGAAACTCGGCGAAAAGGATGCTGAGATTCGGAGTTTGCAACAGCAAAACGAAATGTTGGGAAAACGATTGGATAATCTGGAACAAATGATAAGATCAATCACAGAAAGGAATTGAGGTGCTTATGAAAAATCCGAAATCCGAAATCCGAAGCTCGAAGGGGATGTTCGCCATCGTCCTTTGGCTGCTGCTCTCAACTCTCATCCTTCAACCCTCAACCAGTCAGGCGCAGCAATATTCCATTGACTGGTACAAAGTCGCTGGCGGCGGCGGCACGAGCACCGGCGGCGTTTATTCCGTCAGCGGCACCATCGGGCAGCACGATGCGGGCGGGCCAATGACCGGCGGCAATTATTCGCTGACTGGTGGTTTCTGGGCGCTCATCTCGGTGGCGCAGACGCCCGGCGCGCCGACGTTGTACATCAGTCATGCCGGCAATGCGGTGACGGTGTATTGGCAGGATGTGTCCGGCTGGAGTTTGCAGCAGAACAACAATCTGTCCACGCCTGCCGGCTGGTCCGCGAGCAGCGGCGTAACGGCCTCCAATGGCACCAATTATCTCAACCTCACATCGCCCACTGGAAATTTATTCTTCCGCCTGAGCAATCCTTGATCCTCAAAAGGACCGGTCATGAGCGATTATGGAATCGGGATTTTTGCAGGGAAGTTCTTTGCTCCGGGCACCGCTTTTTTGCGTTGACAGCAATCACTTTTATTTGTAAATAGTATTAAGTTAATTGTTAGCGTCTGAAGGCAGCGCCAAACGTGAAAAGGTCGTGAGGGTTATCCGATTCATCATTCTATCCGCCGCAATCGCAACTTGCCTCGTCGTGATTTCCCCCGCTGGCGCCGCTTCTTTTGCCACCATCGGTTCCATGACTTCTGCCCGAGCGAATGCCACGGCTACCTTGTTGCCCAACGGCAAGGCGTTGGTCGCCGGCGGATTCAGCGGCAGCACGACCTTTAATAGTGCTGAACTGTTTGACCCGGCCACGGGCCTGTGGACATCAACGGGTTCGATGACAACCTCCCGACGGAACCACACGGCCACATTGCTCGCCAACGGGAAGGTGCTCGTGGCCGGAGGGGCCAATACCGGCGGATTTGTTTCGAGCGCAGAATTGTACGACCCGGCCACGGGAACATGGACAACCACCGGCTCCATGAGCACCAACCGCGAATTGCACACGGCGACCTTGTTGCCAAATGGCAAGGTGCTGGTGACGGGTGGCCAAGGCAGCGCTCTGCTTGCCACCGCCGAACTCTACGATCCGGCAAGCGGAACCTGGACAAACACGGGGGCGATGAACACGGCCCGCGAGAGCCACACGGCGACCTTGCTGCCGAATGGCAAAGTCCTGGTCGCCGGCGGATTCGGCAGCAGCGGCGCCCTGGCGACCGCGGAATTGTACAACCCAACCAACGGGACATGGACGACAACCGTGGCCATGCCAAACGCCCGCGCTTATCATACGGCTACGCTGCTCCCCAACGGAAAAGTGCTGGTTGCCGGGGGCGTCAATGCTGCTGTTCTGGTTGCCGGGGCCGAACTATATGATCCCGTCGCCGGATCCTGGTCATCTGCGGGGACGCTGGTTGTTCCGCGCGAATTTCATTCCGCGACTTTGTTACCCAACGGCACGGTAATTATTGCGGGCGGCCAGGGAAACGCCGGAGTCACTAACCGGGCCGAGGTGTTTGACCCTGGCAGCGGAATCTGGACGGCCACCGGGGCCATGAATGCTGCGCGGGAGAATCAGACATCGACCCTGCTGGCCGACGGCAGGCTGCTGATTGCCGGAGGTTTCAATGCCGCTTCCCTGGCCAGCGCGGAAATCTACGATCCGGCGGTCGGTGCCTGGGCGACCGCCAACCCGCTGAATACGGCCCGCACCTCCGCCACCGCCACGTTGCTGCCCAATGGCAAGGTACTGATTGCAGGCGGTGACGATGACACCGGCGTCGTCACCAACGGCGCGGAGTTGTTTGACCCCGGTGCCGGAACATGGACGCTGACCGGTTCAATGAATGTCGCGCGCGCTTTGCATTCGGCAACGCTATTGCCCGACGGAAGAGTGCTGGTTGCCGGCGGATTGAGCGGCGGTAATCCGGAAAACAGCGCGGAACTTTACGACCCGGTTTCCGGGACATGGACACCGACGGGCGCATTGAATGTCGGGCGGGCGGCACACACGGCGACGTTGCTGGCCAATGGCTTCGTCCTGGTCGCCGGCGGAGTGGTGAACGCGGCGGCGACGATTTCCACCAACAGCGCCGAGTTGTACGATCCAGCGTCCGGCACCTGGACACCGACCGCGTCATTGGCTGCGGCCCGCAATTTCCACACGGCAACCTTGCTGCAGAACGGAACGGTGTTGGTCGCCGGCGGCTATGGCGATGCCCATGTCCCCACCAACAGTGCGGAATTGTACGATCCCGTCTCCGCTACCTGGACGTCCGCCGGCACGATGAATGTTCCCCGGAGCGGCCAAACCGCCACGTTGTTGCCCAATGGGAAGGTGCTGGTCGCCGCGGGCATCTACATGACCTCACTCAGCAGTGCCGAATTGTTTGATCCCGTTGCGCGAACGTGGGCCTTCACCGGTTCGCTTGGCAACGCGCGTAATTTTCACTCGGCAACCTTGCTGCCGGGCGGGAACGTGTTGGTGGCCGGCGGAGAAAGCCTGAACACCTCGATCGGTTCCGCTGAATTGTATGATCCGAGTTCGGGCAAATGGGCAACCACGGCCGCGTTGGCTGCAGCGCGGTTTGGACATACTGCTACGCTGCTGCCCAACGGGAAGGTGCTCGTCGCCGGCGGGACTGGCACCAGCAGCATTCTTTCCAGCGCGGAATTGTATGATGTGGGACTGGGATTCAATTCATCCTGGCAGCCGCAGATCGCCACGGTCACGACGCCGTTGCGTTCCGGCAACAGTCTTATCATCGGCGGCTCGCAGTTTCGCGGTTTTTCGGAAGGGGCATCCGGCAACGGCAGCCAGGATTCGCCGGCCGATTATCCGTTGGTGCAATTGCGAAGTTTCGGCAATGAACAAACTCTGTTCGTGTTGCCCGCGAATTGGTCTACAAACGCATTCATTTCAACGCCGATAACCGGTTTCCCACCCGGGTGGGCGTTGCTGACGCTGTTCGTCAATGGCATTCCGAGCCAGTCGAGCCTGGTGAACGTTGTCGCCAATTCCAGCTTCACCGGGCCGATGACTGTTTCTCGCTTGTCTCAAACGGCAACGCTGCTGCCGGATGGCAAGGTGTTGGTGGCGGGCGGCAGTACTAACAATACGAGCACCGTAACTACGGCGAGCGCGGAACTGTTCGATCCGGCGACTGGCCGGTGGACGCCGACCGGTTCCATGCGCGTCCGCCGGGCCGATGATACGGCGACACTGCTGGCCAATGGTGAAGTGCTGGTGACGGGCGGCATTGAAACCAATAATCCTGTCTCGAGCGCGGAGTTGTATGATCCGGCCTCCGGGACCTGGACGCTGACCGGTTCGATGAATACCGCACGTTTCGATTTCACGGCTACCCTGTTGCTCAGCGGAAAAGTACTGGTCGCCGGCGGATTTGATGGCGCCAATGTTACAACCAGCGCGGAATTGTACGATCCCGTCAACGGGACGTGGACAACAACCGCCTCGCTCCACGTTCCACGTTTGCTTGCGACCGCGACACTGCTGGCCGATGGCCGCGTGCTGGTCGCCGGGGGAGCGGTAAGTAATGATGAGACGCCGACCAACAGCGCCGAGGTGTACGATCCGGCCACCGGCACCTGGGCGTTAATCAACCCCATGAAGGCAGCCCGCTTTGTCGCAACCGCCACATTGCTTCCGAATGGACGTGTGCTGGTCGCCGGGGGAGCGCCGAACAACTTAGGCGCGGTCACCAACGAGGCCGAGCTGTACGATCCGGCGAGCGGGACATGGACCCTAACCAGCTCAATGGCGACCGCGCGTTGGTTTCAAGCGGCCACGTTGCTTCCCAATGGGAAAGTGCTGGTGACTGGTGGCTATGGCCCAAGTCTCCGCACTCTTTCCAGCGCGGAGCTATTCGACCCAGTTACTGGAACATGGACGACAGGTGGAGCGCTGAACGTCTCGCGCGCTGGCCCGACAGCAACGTTGCTTCCTGGCGGAACGGTTCTTATCGCCGGCGGCGACGGGGTAGGAGCGTCTGCCTCGGCCGAACTTTATAAACCTGCCATGATGGCTTCGTGGACCTCAGCCGACTCAGCGAGCATTGCCCGCGAAAATGACACGGCGACATTGTTGCCAGACGGCAACGTATTGATCGCCGGCGGTCGCGGAAACGGCGGAGTCACCAACCAGGCCGAAGTATTTGATGGTGGGACCGGAATCTGGACCACCACCGGCGCCATGGGCGTTTCGAGAGAAAACCATACGGCGACGCTGCTACCTACCGGAAAAGTCCTTGTCGCCGGTGGTTCCGGCTCCGCCGGCGTTGCGGTTAACACCGCTGAATTATACGATCCTGTTGGAGGGACCTGGACCTCGGCCGGCACGATGCACGCCTCGCGAACGTTCCATTCCGCAATCTTGCTGCCCAATGGTAAAGTGCTGGTCACGGGCGGGCAGGACCAGAACGGTCATCCCATTAACAGCGCGGAACTGTATGACCCTGTCGCTGGAACCTGGACGGCCATCAGCCCGTTGACAACGGCGCGCTATGGGCACCTGGCAACCCTGCTGGCCAACGGCAAGGTGTTGATCGCCGGCGGCTACGACGGTTTCAATGATTTGGCCGGCGCGGAAATTTACGATCCATTCAGCGGTGCCTGGGCGACGACCGGTCCGTTGAACCAGGCCCGCGACCTGGCCACCGCCACTTTGCTGCCCAATGGTCAGGTGCTGGTGGCCGGCGGCGATTTCAACGGCAGCCCGATCGCCGCCGCGGAATTATATGATCCGGCCACCGGCACGTGGACGAATACTGCTCCGCTGACCATCGCGCGCGAGCGACACACAGCCACCTTGCTGCCGGACGGAACCGTCCTCATCACCGGCGGGCTGGGGACCGGTGGCCCGCTGGCTTCGGCTGAATTATACGATCCCGTCAGTGCCACCTGGACGGCTACGGTTCCGCTGAATATCGCGCGGGATAACCAGACGGCCACGTTGCTTCCGGACGGCCACGTGCTGGCCGTGGGAGGGGCAGGCGCCGGTGGCATTCTGGCCAGTGCGGAAATGTATGATGCCGGGCTCGGCTTCAGCCCATCCTGGCAGCCGCAAATCAGTTCGGTCACCCCGATACTGTCGCTGGGTAGCAGCCTGACCGTCACGGGTGCTCAGTTTCGAGGCGTTTCAGGAGGGTCCGGTGGAAACAGCACGCTGAATTCACCTTCCGATTATCCACTGGTGCAACTGCGCAGCCTTGAAAGCGGCCGGACGGCGTTTGTGCCGGTGGCAAGCTGGTCCACAAATTCGTTTATCTCCGCACCAGTGCTCGGATTCGCGCCGGGGTACACGCTGGCCACGGTGTTTGTCAACGGCATCCCCAGCCAGTCTGCGTTGTTGCTCATCGGCAAGGGCACGGCCATCGTGAGCCTGGGCAATCTGGCGCAGACCTTTGATGGCACGCCCAGAAATGTGTCCGTTCTGACCGTGCCTTCCGGCCTGACGGTGGACTTGACCTACAACAGTTCGTCCAATGCCCCGGTCAACGTCGGCACCTATACTGTTGTCGGGATCGTCAACGACTTGAATTTTGTGGGCGGTGCGACCAACATTCTGGTGGTTACTTATCCGACGGCGGTTCCCTTCAACCTGACCGGCTCCGCCATTTTCACTGGCGGATATTTTGAGTTCAGCTTCACCAATACGCCCGGCGTGAGTTTCACCGTGTTGAGCACGACGAATCTGGCCTTGCCATTGAGTAACTGGACGGTGGTGGGCGGGGTGGCGGAGGTGGTCCGTGGCCAGTACCTGTTCATTGACTATCTTGATCCGCAAAGCCCGCAGCGATTCTATCGGGTCCGCTCGCCCTGATGGGCAAATCCGCGGATGACCACAAAAACAGGCCGATTGCATTTCTCGTCGTGCCCGGCAGTGTTTCGCCCAACCCGGCGATAAGATTCTCTACGCGTCCGGGGGCGACACGCTGCTCACAGGGTGTGCCAAGGAGGGCAGGGGACACATTGCCGAAATGCATGTTCCAGGAATCCCGACGGCCTGCCTGTGAACCATGCCAGGCCCCCATTTTGCTGCGCTTCAGGATTGAACTGTCGGGGGTAGTGGTTTAGGATGGGTGAACTTGTGAGACGACGTATTATTTCACTGCTGCTGCGGGCGGCCGGAAGGCGAAATGGAATTGTCGCGCACCGTTGCCGATATCTGTCGATCGCCCTGGTTCTTCTGTCAATCCTCAGCCCTCAATTCTCAACCGCCTTCGCCCAAGGCACCGCCTTCCTGTATCAAGGCCGGCTCAACGACGGCGGCAACCCGGCCAATGGGAATTACGATTTGCGGTTCACCGTTTACGATGCTCTGAACAATGGCAACGCCGTCAGTCTCGCGCTGACCAACGCGCCGACCGCGGTGAGCAACGGATTATTCGCGGTGAATTTGGATTTCGGCCCGGGCATTTTCACCGGCCCGCCGCGCTGGCTGGACGTCGGCGTGCGCCCCAACGGCAGCACCAATGCGTTCACCGGTCTTAGCCCGCGCCAGCCAATCCTGGCGGCGCCTTATGCCATCTTTGCCAATGGCGCGAGCAATCTGGTGGGCACCCTGGCCGCGGCGCAATTGACCGGCACCTTGCCATCCGCCCAACTCAGCGGCACCTATTCGGGCGTGGTCAGTTTCACGAACGGCGCCAACAATTTCAGCGGTGCTTTCACCGGTGACGGCTCCGGTCTGAACAATCTGAACGCCTCCCGCTTGATCAGCGGCACGGTGGCCGACGCGCGCTTGTCTGCGAACGTTCCGCTGCTCAATGCCAATCAGGTTTTCACTGGCTCCAATGTGTTCCAAGGCCCCGGTCTTTTTACCGGCACCAACTTTTTTAACGGCGTCAACCTCTTCACCAACCGGGGAAACAGTTTCGTCGGCAGCTTCTTTGGCAACGGGCTGGTCGGATGGATTCCCACGAATGGAACGGCGGTGCAGGCCGAGATTGACCATGGTTATCTGTTGACCAACTCACAAATCGTGACCGTAACGTTGCCGGCGTCGGCTGTTCCGGGTGACATCGTTCGTATCTCCGGCGCGGGCGCAAGCGGTTGGCGGGTCGCACAAAACGCGGGACAGTCCGTCATTGGCAATTTCTTAAGTTTTGTAAATTCACCGTGGACGGCAACCCAATCTGCCAACACCTGGTTCTGCATTGCCTCGTCCGCGGATGGCAGCCGGTTGGCAGCGGCGGCGGGTGTGAGTGGAATTTTCACTTCAGTTAATTCAGGCATCACATGGAATTCCGCCAGCGGTTTGCCCTCTGGCCAATTTCGTTCCATTGCCTCGTCGGCGGATGGGAACAAATTGGTGGCCGCGGTTTACGGTGGCTTTATTTACACGAATTCAGGCGCGAGTTGGTTGTCCACCGGTTTCGGTACGGCCAACTGGGCATCCGTGGCTTCCTCGGCGGATGGCGGCAAATTATTTGCGGCGGTGAACGGTGGCGACGTTTATTCCTCGGTCAATTCAGGCGCAACCTGGACGCCGATCACCGGTTCGGCTAACTGGGTTTCGGTCGCTTGTTCGGCGGATGGCAGCAAAGCGGTTGCGGCTATTAGCGGCGGAACCATTGCGGCGTCCGGGGGTTCAACTGCGCCTGCCGCCAATTGGATTTCCGTTGCCTCGTCTGCCGATGGTAATAAGTTGGCGGCGGTTATCGGCGGCGGAGGAATTTATACTTCCACCAACGCCGGCGCGATTTGGACACAACAAACCGGCGCGCTCAGCGCCAATTGGACCTCCATCTGCTCATCGTCGGATGGCAGCAAGCTGGTAGCGGTGGTCAATGGCGGCGGCATTTACACTTCAAGTAATTTTGGTGTCACTTGGGCGCTACAAACGAACGCGCCGGTCAGAAGCTGGAGTTCGATTACAGCATCCGCCGATGGCACCAAACTGGCCGCCGTGGTCAACAACACCACTACCGGTGGGATTTTTATTTCGCAGGCTTCTGCACAAACCGCAACGATGGTGGGAACGACCGGCTACATTGCCGGCGGTCAGGGCACGGCCGTCGAATTGCAATACATCGGCAACGGCCAGTTCATGCCGGTAAGTTCGGCAGGTACAATTTGGGCGTTTTGACCGTGGCAGCCTCTCAGAGGAGCGCCATTGACTAAAAAACGAGAAGGAAAGAAATAGCGGCCTTCTGCTGAAGCCGCTACGCGTAAAGCTGCGCCGCCTTTGGCAAAGGCCGGCTCGCCTCTGAAAAAAGCTGACCCGCCTTTGCCAACTCCCGCAACGCCGTCGCCAACTCCCGATCCGCCTTTGCGAACGGCGAACCCGCCTCCTCCAACTCCCGACCCGCCGATGCGGAAGGCTGACCCGCCTTCGGCAAAAGCCGGCACGCCATTGTGAAAGGCGGACCCGCCGTCGCCAAATCCCGGCCCGCCGTTGCCACCGGCGGACCGGCTTTTCTGAACGGCAGACCTGCCTTTACAAAAAGACGACCCGCTTTTTGAAAAAGCGGGTCGAGAACGTGAACGGGTCGGTTCTTGATATTGACATATTTGGTGGGAACGGGCAGAATTGGGGGCATGGCGCGAAAGCTCAGAGTGGAATATCCGGGCGCGATTTACCATGTGATGAATCGCGGGGACCGGCGGGAAGCGATTTTCAAGGATGACCGGGACCGGCAATGTTTTCTGGGCACGTTGGGTGAAGCGTGTGAGAAAACGGGCTGGCAGGTGCATGCGCTTTGCCTGATGCCTAATCACTTTCACCTGGTGGTGGAAACGCCCAAAGCCAATCTGGTGGCGGGGATGAAATGGTTGTTGGGGACCTACACGGGGCGGTTCAACCGGCGGCACAAGCTGTTTGGACATTTATTCAGCGGCCGTTACAAGGCTTTGATCGTGGATGGGAGTGGCAGTGGGTATTTGAAGACGGTGTGCGAGTATGTGCATTTGAATCCGGCGCGAGCGAGGTTAGTGAGGCCGGAGCAGCGGTTGCGGACGTATCGGTGGAGCAGTTGGCCGGAATATCTGAAGAAGCCCAAACAACGTCCGGTCTGGTTGCGGGTGGAGCGGTTGCTGGGCGAGCTGCGAATCCCCAAGGACAGTCCGGCGGGGCGTCGGGAGTTGGAGCGCCTGGTGGAAGCGCGGCGCGGAGCCGGGGAAGGAGGGATTTATAAACCCATTCGGCGGGGATGGTGTTTGGGAGAAAAGACCTTCCGGAAAGAAATGTTGGCGCAGATGAAGGAACAGATGGGAGCAGAACATTACGGGGCGGAGCGGCAGGAGACAGCGGAAGCACAAGCCGAAGAGATCATCACTGGGGAGTTGAAACGACGCGGCTGGCGAGAGGCAGATTTAGGCCGACGGGCCAAGGGCGATGGGGTCAAAGTGGCGTTGGCGGCGCGGTTGCGTGCGGAGACGGTCATGACGGTGAAATGGGTGGCGGAACGATTGCAGATGGGGGCACCGGGCTATGTGAATCATCTCTTGTATCGTCGGCGGAAAGCTGGTAAAGACAAAGCGTGATATGCCAATATCAAGAACCGACCCGTTTTCAAGGAGAATGGAGGTATCAATCTCTATAGTTTTATTCACAATTCACCACAAACGCGTTTCGATATTCTTGGGTTAGACGACACGAGCTCAAAGAATGATTGTGTTTGTAAAGTGGCCGAACTTTTAAAAGATGGAAAGGACGACAAATTGATATCGCTGCTCGCCGCAAATATTGATTTCACTACTGATGCTGACACTCCAGCCAAAAAAGCATACGCTAGAATGACAGTCCTTCGTGACTTAGTGCGGCTTGGGAAAGGTGGTGGTGATTTAGGAGTTGCGATGTTGGCGAGGACCATCTGTGGTGACAAACTCAAAATTCATTTAATTTCCGACGAAAACAATCATGCGTTTCAAGCTGAGTCAGATCGACAGGGCCAAATCAACTTAAATACAGCCTACAAATTTCATTATGAATATTTGCCACAACCGGACGAAGATTTGTTGGGCGATTATCCAGAATCGGGCGCAATCACTATTGCTCATGAGTTGGGTCACGTTTATTTGAGTTTATCGGATCCTTTTAACGTATACATTGTCGAAAATCCCGTTCGAGTGGCATTTAACCGTCCGAAAAGGCCGAGATACGATCCCGTACAATATGACTATCCAAATCAAAGAGGCGATTTAACCGGCCTCGTCTGGAAGGATCTCGGCGATATACCCACGGAGATTGGTATCCAAGAATGGACCGATGATTATAGTAAAGCCCTGTCCGCGCGTAGAGATTTTCTTAAGCAATGGAAATGTTGCCCTAAACAATAGTATGCTGCGAAAACTAATAATAATTACTGTCTTTTGTATTGCTAGTAACAATCTGGCGTGTCGTCAATCGCCTAAAGGCGTGATCTTCTGGCCTGCCAATACCGTGAGAAAATCCGCGGCAGATTATAGGATTAACGCGAGTGACCAACTACGGGAGTTACGGGAAGCCAATCCTACAAATGATGCGCAAGAAGCTTTCAAAGCTGGCGACTTCCGATTTTTGGCTGATAGGCCAGTCATGCCTCGCATTTTGGGAGTTCCTTATGATGAAATCGTTAGATCATCAAGCGAACACTATGGATTGAAGATCATTGCATTTTCTGAAGATATGTTGACAAATCAGGAGTTCTTTACTCTGAAAGTATCCTATAATGAAAAATACAATCTAACCATGTATAATTTAATAACATCTAGCAAAAAAAATGGCAATTGAATTCGATAGCCCACCGGTAGCATGCATGCTGTCTTGAACTCGACACGCCAACCATAGCACCCATGATGCCAATGGAACGCAAACGCGGGAACGGCTTCTCGGTTACGAACGGTTCACAAATCGAAGCCAAGCTCACCTACATCAAACTCAACAGCCAAACGCCTTCGGCCTTCGCCAAGGCTACGGCCCGACAGGTGCCCGCCTCGTGGCGCTGTCCCGGTTAACCGTGTCGCTGCACTTGCCTTTGGTCGTTGATGCGCCAGTCGGGAATTTCAAAGCCTGAATTTTACGGACTGGCCCAGAAACTTTTTCGGGTTTTTGAAAATCACCCGGTCAATCGCGGCGGCGCGGTGTCCGCGTTTCTTCATTTCCACGGCGGTTTTCGGCACGGCCAACGGGTCGCTCACGCCCCAATCACACGCGCTGTTCAGCCAGAGGCGTTCGTTGCCGTAAGTCTCCAGGATGTCAATCGCCCGTGCCGGAGAGCATTTCGTTTCGGGATAAAGTGTCATGCCCGCCCAATGCCCCGCGTCCAGAACCAGCCCGACCGTGTGCTCCTCGACGTGGTCAATGATGACGCGCTCCGGCTGGATGCGCCGGTCATTCTTTAACACGTCCAGAATCAGCCGCGTGCCTTTTAACTTGTCCTCCAGGTGCGGCGTGTGGACCAGAATCAACTGGCCGTGCGTTGCCGCGAGGTCCACCTGCATCTCCAGGACCTTCACTTCGTTCCGCGAGTTTTTGTTCAGACCGATTTCGCCGATGCCAAGCACGTTCGGCCGGTTGAGAAATGTCGGGATCAACGCAATCACTTCGCCGGCCAGCTTTACATCCTCGGCCTCCTTGGGATTGATGCACAGCCAGCAGAAATGCTTCAGGCCGAATTTCGCCGCGCGCTTCGGCTCATGCTCGGTGAGCTGGCAGAAATAATCGTAAAACCCGGCGGCCGAACTGCGGTCGAATCCCGCCCAGAACGCCGGCTCGCAGACCGCCTCACAACCGGCCATGGCCATGCGCTCATAATCGTCCGTGACGCGGCTGACCATGTGGGCGTGGGGCTCGATGTATTTCATGCGTGAAACCTGAAACGTGATGCGCGAATTCAGCGGGTACCCGGCCAGGCCCCGGCCGCGCCTTTGCCCGTCGCGGCGGGAATGGGTTCCTTCGTTGGGTCACTGAAAGCGAGCAGAACGCGCCGGGCTTTCTCCTTGTGTTTGCCGCTCAATTTGCCCACGGCGGCGCGAAATGCCTCCCATCTGAAGTCATCGCCGCCACGCGCGCGCTCCACCCGGTCAAGGAACGCAGCGACCTCAATCAGCTTGTGCCGTGCATCCAGAAAATAAAGATCGAGAACTTTTTGTCGTGTCATATTGGTTTGCGATTGACGATTCACGATTTACGCGGGCCTGTTCGATTCGCCATCAAATCGTAAATCGCAGAGCGCGAATCGTAAATGGCTAAAGCATCCACTGCAAGACCTGCTCCGCGGCTTTCTTCGGCGCAGTGCCGAGAACATTGTGGTCGGCGCCCCGCAGGACTTTATAATCGCGCAGCGCCGGACAATGCTTCCTGAGCCAGCGCCGCACCCACGGCCACGGCACGATGGGGTCAAGCCAGCCGCTCAAACCAAAGACCGGCAAGGCCGTCCGGCCGGCGATGTGACGCGGATCGTTCCCGGCAATTAAATGGAGGCGATGTTGCGCCGCGCGGCGGTCCAGCCATTCCGCCCGGCGAGCGACGAATTCATCAATCGTCATCAGCACCTCCGGCGAACGGTGATATCTGAACCGCGCGAGCTTTGCGTAGCTGAAGATGGTCCAGACGAAGAACGCGTTCGAAATCCTGCCGGTCAGTTTCTCCGCCAATCGCACGGCCCAACGCATGGGATGTTTCACAAAGCCTCCCGCCAGAATCACGCCCTGAGCCGCGAAAGTTCCGCGCCCGACCAGTGCCCACAGTGGCTGGGAACCGTACGATTCACCCAGCAGCCAGCCGCGGGTGATGCCGTGCCGTTCGAGCGAATTTTCAATGGACGCTGCGTATTCGTCGAGCGACCAGGTGAGCGTGCGCGGATACGTCACTTCCACGAAGCGCGCCCGGCTGCCGAGCGCGAGGCGGAAACCGCCGATCAGTGTCCAATCACCATGCAAGCCGGGCAGATAAATCAAGGTCGGCAGCGAAGCGTCGCCGTGAATGCGCAATTGCAGTTCCTCTGCCATGGTTCCCCAATTATCAGGCAACCGGAACGGGCGGTTCAATGAAGAAAGATGACGACTTCCTGATTGGCAGCTTTCAAAAAGACAGGGCTACACCGGCTTTATCAAAAGTATTCGGTGAGGGTAATCAAACCTTCAGGATTCGGGACGCCTCTGCCCTGAAGGAAGACAATGTGATCATATCCGAGACCCCGCAATCCAATAAACCACGGTGTGCCGTGGATCCGGTATTGCAGGCCAATCTGTGACTCGTCGTAGTTCTCAAGAATCACCAAGGCCGTCTGGCGTTTGGAGCGGTCCTTCGCTTTTTCCAGAACCACATTGCTTTCCACCTTGACCGAGGGGGTTGGCTCAAGCAGCTGGCCGGTCCGGTTATCCAGGGAATCAATAACCATCGCGTCATCGTCGGTATTATTAAAGGCTTGCGGTGACCTCGTGGTCGCGCAAGAGGTCATGAAGATCGCCAGGGCGGCCAGTGCCATCGCGGTGCAGATTTTCATAAAATTCATCTTCCGGTTTGCCGGGAGCATTGTGAATTGTTCAAGGACTCACCGGTCGTTGTGCGGTGAATCAGCGACGCAAGTTTGATGCCAGCGGGTTGAAAATGCTCAGGCCAGCCGGTCGCTGTAACGTGGTATGGGGAATGTTCAGGGATCTCAAAGAAAGGAGGGATGCCGCTCGCAGTCGGGTTTATGAGTGCGGCACAGGCTCCCGGCCTGTTTCCATCTCAAGCCCGATTCCGGATATGGCCAGAATTGCCCGTCCTGCGAAACACAACGGCTGGCCTGTGAAGCGCTGCTATAGTTTACGAAAAAATTCTTTTGCCGTTCTGCACGTCACCGCGCTCAGTTCATCGAGCGAACAGCCTTTGACCTGCGCGATGGTTTCTGAAATCTCCCTCACGTAAGCGGGTTCACACCGTTTACCGCGATACGGCACCGGCGCGAGGTAGGGACAATCGGTTTCCAGCATGAATTGGTCGAGCGGCGTGGCTGCCACCGTGTCGCGCACATTCTGGCCGTTCTTGAACGTGACGATACCGGTGAAGCTGACCAGCGAGCCGATGCCCAAAACTTTGCGCATCCGGTCGGGGCTCTCGCCAAAGCAATGAAAAACGCCGCGGACCTTCCCGGCGAACGGACTCGAGCTGGGCCAACGTGTCCTCAAAGGCATCGCGCTGGTGGATGATGCAATTCAGCCCGGCCTCGGCGGCGACTTCAAGTTGCTGCTGGAAAAGTTCCGCCTGCCTCTGTTTGTAACTCGCGTCGTCGGCTGGACCGCCACCGGCCTTGCCACCGGGCAAATGGTGGTAATCCAGGCCGATTTCACCGATCGCGACAACTTTGGGGTGCCTGGCAAACTCACGCAGGGCAGGGCGCAGGTCGGACGGCGCTTTCATCGCCTCGGACGGATGCCAGCCGACGGCGACGAAGATATTCGGGAATTGTTCAGCAAGGCGCATGGCGCGTTCACTGCTGCTCAGGCTCGTGCCGATGGAAATTATTTTGGTGATGCCGGCGGCCTGCGCGCGGGCGATGACCTCCGGCAAATCCTTTTCGTAATCGGGAAAATCGAGGTGCGCGTGGGTGTCGTAAAACGTCGCCATGAGGACAGGGTTGAACGCTAAACTGGAAAAAGCAAGCCGCGCTGCAAACGGACTGTCAGGTCAGATCACCGGGCTTCGGACACGGTTTTCGACGCGTTGTTCGTGGTGGCGAGTTTTTGTTCGAGTGCCGCCATTTTTGCCTCAACGGACGGTCGGCCAGGGTAATCGGGCGATTCGGCGAGCAATTGCCGGTAATTTTTAACGGCGTCAACTTCGCGTCCGGCGGCGACCAGTTTATCACTGAGCGTGAGGCGAATGCGGATGCGCTGTTCCGGGGACGGATGGCGGGCGAGGGCGAGTTCGTAAGTGTCAATGGCCGAGGAAGGTTTGCCTTCCATTTCGTAAAGGTCGGCAAGTTTTTCGCTGAGCACGGCGCTGTTGGTGGTGACGGGAAGGTTTTCAATAAAGTTCGCCAGTTGCCCCATGCGCACGCCATGGGCGAGGTCCAGGTCCACGAGCCGCAAAAAGGACCATTCAATGAGCGGATTATGGGTACGCACGAGGTTGGCGTGCAATTCCACGAGCGGCTTGCCGTATGGACGGTAGAGCGGGTCGCCGATGACCGTTGTTTGCCAGGACAAGACCGGTTGGGCCGCCCAGGCGGCCTCGGCGAATGTGAAACCATTGGCGAACCGTTCGAGAAAGGCGGCAACATTCGGCGTGAAGGACAGATAAGGTTCATACACGCAACCCATGGTGCAGGTCGCGCCTTTGGCGAGCAGCGGGCCGCACCAGCCTTGGGTCGTGCTGCGCAACGTCGTCGCGCTGAAGGAGTGCAAATGATACGCAAACGCGCCGGGCATGAATTCAACCTTGGGCAAGGCAAACGGGCCGTCGGCATCGTTGGCATACCAGCCGGCGTAAATGGCGATCTGGCTCATGGGAAAATCGGCGGGGAAGGTGCCGGGATTTTTGTCCACGGTGGTTTCCAGGCCGATTTCCCGGCTGATCTTCGCCGCGGTCAAAATCCATTCGTCGCCCAGCTTGTAGCCGGGATCATTGATTTCGCGTTCGTCGAAGTAGGCGCGACCCCAGAGTCCATCGCGTTCCGCGGTCAGCGCCTTGTCGACGAGGCCGCGCGCAATGTCCGGGGACGGGCCGTCGAGCCGCGCGACGAGCAAAATGCCGTTGGTAGGATCGAGCAGGGCGGTGTTGGTGGTGCCATAGGCCCGGTTCGGCATCGGGCCGGACAGCATTTCGTCGTTTTTGCTTGATGGCAGCCAGGCCAGTTCGGAATCCACGGCCGCTTCATTGCGGCGGAGCTCAGGCTGCAAGTTGTCCGCGGCCAGTTCGTGCAAGCCGGAGTCAGCCGCGATTTTCAACGGCACGCCATAGCACAGGACGGCGTAACGGATTTTCGACTCGGCGACACGGTACTCAACGTGCATCAATCCGCTGTCCGGCGCGGTAATAATCTTCTGGGAAAATTTCCACAGGCCATTCGCCACGAGCTTTTCCACGAGCGGCTTTTGCAGGGAATCGCGGAACTCCGCCCGTGACATTTCCTCGCCAGGGGTCAAGGCGAAGCCGAAGACTTGCTTGGCCGGCACTTCCCGCATCCTGGCATAATGCTGCGCGACGGCCTTGGATTCCGGGACGCGCGTGTTGTAAATCACGACCACCTCGTTGCCGTCCGCGCAAACCAGCAACGGCGCCAGCGTAAAACCGAACACCGCCAGTCGAAACAATAAAAATCTCATGCGTCGGTCATTTGACCTTCAAAGGCCCGGAACGTTGGAAAATTCCTCTTAATTGCCCGTCACCTTGAGGCCATCATACGCGAGCGCGACCCCGGATGGCAATTCCGCTTGTGCCCGGTCGTGGTCGTAATCATGCGTCAGATGTGTGAAAAACGTGCGCGGCGCGCCGATGCGCCGGGCGGCCGGAGCGCTTCGTCGAGGCACATGTGCGTCGGATGCGGTTTGGGGCGGAGCGCGTCGAGCACGGCGACTTCGACGCCCCGGACCTTTTCGAGCACCTCGGCGGGAATGGCGTTGCAGTCGCTCAAATAGGCGAGCCGCCGTTTGCCGTTTTGCACAAAGAGGTAACCGTTGGTCGTCATCGAACCGTGCGGCAAGGGCAGGGGAGTGATTTCCAAATCGCCGAGCGTGAACGGCCCGTCAATCAGGTGCGGTTCCGGGCGGAAATAACCCCTGGGAATCGGCCGCCCGTCGAAGGCGTAGACAAAAACCCGCTTGAGTGCCGCCATGGTTTCACCGTTTGCGTAAACGGGCAGCGCCCCTCCGCGCACGTCGCAGAACCGGCGGCAATCGTCCAGGCCCATGACGTGGTCGGCGTGCGCGTGCGTGAAAATCAACGCGTCGAGCCAGAGGATGTTTTCCCGCAGGCATTGCACCCGGAACTCGGGCGTCGTGTCCACGACCAGTTTGGTTTTTTCCGTGGCAACGTAAATCGAAGGCCGGGTGCGGTGGTTTTTGGGATTGGCCAGAAATTCCGGCGGGTATTCCTTGCCGATGACCGGCACGCCCTGCGACGTGCCGGAGCCTAAAAATGTGAACGCAAACGACATGCTGAATATTTTCCGCGGAAAAAGTAACATGATCTCCGGGTTTACGGCGAACGAAATTTCCGCCCGGAATGTTGAAACCGGGTGATAGGCCGGACACAGCCGATTGAAAGAAAACCACCGCTGTGATCAGCAAACAGGCCATTGAAACCAACCGCCGGCCTGGGTCCTGGATTTCATGCGGATTGAATCAACGGGGTCCTTGATTTTGACGCAACTTCCTGCAGAAATCCCACCGGCCAGGTTTTGAACATGCCGACGGCAGTTTCTCCCGCCGCGCGGCTCTCACTCACAACTGAAGTGATTGTCGTTTGCCATGGTATAAAATGACTTGGTCGGGTTTGTCCGCGATTTCCACGCCGGTTCCGCGGTCTTTGCCCACGATGACGATGTTGAAACTGCGTTCTTTCAACATGCCGGGAAAGGAGCCTTTCCGGTCGTCAACGGTGAGCCGGCGGTTGGCGTCGTCCCAGTGAAAAGCGATCGTTGAATAGACGCCCTTTTCATAATTGTAATTGTCATTCTCGTCTTCATACAGCGTGAAACCTCCGTCCGCCCCGGGATAGATGCGCAACTCAATGGGATCGGCCGGTTTTTCAGCCGCGTATTGAATGAACGGGCCCATGGGGATGACGGAACCGGCCCTGACCAGCAGCGGGATTTTATCAATAGGAGCGTCCGCGTTGATCGTTTGACCGCCTGCCATCGCTTGCCCCGTCCAGAAATCAATCCATTGTGTTCCAGCCGGCAGATAAACCGGCCGGGTTTGCGGCCGCGGCTCGACAATCTTTTCCCGGGCGAACATTTCCGGCGTCTTCCAGAAAAGCTGCGCCTTGAAGGCCCCCAGGACGGAGTTGGCGGTTTCGCAGGCAAAGTCGTATTCCTTTCCGGCTTGAAGTTCCACCGGGACGGTTTCGGCTTCCATGGCCGAGTAACTGTTGGTCAGCAACCGGCCATCCAGAAAGACGCGTTTCGGGCCGAAGCTCTTGAAGTGGAACCGATATGCCCCGCTCTCCGCCGGAACCAGCTTGCCTTCCCAGCGCATCGAAAACCTGGGGCCGGTGATGAACCGTGGCCAGCCGGTGT
This sequence comes from uncultured Verrucomicrobiae bacterium, assembly GCA_963802515.1. Taxonomy (GTDB): domain Bacteria; phylum Verrucomicrobiota; class Verrucomicrobiia; order Limisphaerales; family UBA11358; genus UBA11358. The sequence goes on along the minus strand of CAWDIX010000003.1, from coordinate 428,304 downwards.
ACCAGAACAGGTTGACGTTCGTTTCCACCTGCTCGTGACAAAGCGTTCCAAAATGGTCATCGCTGTAATACTGGACGTCCAGGCCCGGTTGGCCGTCTTTGGTCCGGAAAACGTCTGCCGGGATGATGCCGCTCGCCTCGGGCGGGCGATGGAGCATGTACTCCGTTACCGGGCAGACCATGATGGCCGGGCCAAACATGAATTGATCGTCGATGGAATAGGTTTTCCTGTCGGCGGTGAAATCCATTGGCAGACCGCGCATGATTGAATATCCGTGGCCGGTCACCTGCCAGGCGAGGGAATAAATATAAGGCATCAATCGGTAGCGCAGGTTGTCGAACTCCACCAGGTTGGTGGTGAAATTGCCGAACCGCCAGATTTCACGGGGCGTTTCGGAACCGTGCGAACGGAAGATGGGGCAAAAGGCCCCGAACTGGAACATGCGGGTGTAAAGTTCCTGATAGGCCGGGTCGTTGCCGCCCCGGTCGAAGACCCCGCCGGCGCTGTTGAGCACAAACGCGCCGATGTCAAAGGTCCAATACGGAATGCCGGCCATGCTGTGATTGATCCCGGCCGGAATCTGCCGTTTGTAAACGCCCCAATCAGCGCCGATGTCGCCCGACCACGTGGTGGCGGCGGCTCGCTGCTGGCCGGCGAAGGTCGAACGCGTGAGCATATAAACGCGTTTCTGACCGGTTTCCGCCCGTTGATGTTGATAGATGGACTCGGTGTCGAGCAGCGAATAGGTATTCAGATACCGGGCAAAGGAACCGAGGTAATTGGTCCCCACCCGTTTCATTTCGTACTCCTCCGATTCCTTGGTCAGGGCATTGACGATGTCCGGCTCGGTCGAGTCCATCCACCAACCGTCAATGCCTTTCGAGAACAGACCGCGGCTCACGTATTGCCAGTACAGGTCGTTGGCGGCCGGATTGTAGGCGTCAAAAAACCTGAACCCGGCCCAGCCCACCGGCGGATACAGATAACCCCTTTGCTCCATGTCCTTGTAGATCGGCGTGGCCGGACCCAGCCCCGCCCAGATGGAAATCATGAGGTGGAAACCTTCCCGGTGCAGGATGTCAATCATCTCCTGCGGATGGGGATACGTTTTTTCGTCAAAGAACATCCCGCTCCAATTGGTGTTGCCGCCCCAGTAATTCCAATCCTGGACCAGGCCATCAATGGGAATCCGGCGCTGGCGGTATTCCTGCGCGATGCCGAGAAGCTCGGCGCGACTGGCGTAATGCTCCTTGCTTTGCCAGTAGCCGTAGGCCCATTTGCCATACATCGGAGCCCGACCGGTCAGGTTTCTGTATCCGGCGATGACGTCGTCCATGTTGGTGCCGGCGATGAAATAATAATCCACGTTGCCGGCCACTTCGGACCAAAGCGACATTTTGCGGGGATTATCGGTGAAAATCGTTTTGGAATAATTGTCCCAAAGAATGCCGTAGCCCATGGTGGAAATCAGGAATGGCGTGACCGCGTCGGTGTTGGCCTGGACCAGTTTGACGGTGCGCCCGCGATAATCCATGTATCCGTTTTGGTGCTGGCCCAGGCCATAAATACCTTCACCGGGCGTCAAGGTGAAATCCTGCTCCACGTTGAACGCGCTCTTTTCGTACTTCATCCGGACCGGAGTGATGGTTGCCCAACCCTGCTCCTGCAAAAGGATTCGTTTGTCGCCGGTGAGATATTGAATTGTGCCGTCGCTTTTGGACAACTGGACGGAAAGTTTCGCGGACTGCAGCCGAATGGTCCCGGCGGCGTCCTGGAATTGGATGTTCAAATCCGGCAGGTTCGTCTCAATCACCACCAGGCTCGATTTTTGGGAGGTTCCGCCCCGCAACCACCTGACCACCCGCACACTGTCGTCTGCATAGAACTGCACCTTGACGTTCAGTTTGCCGGCGTTCAGTCGAACACCGTTTCGGATGCGCTGGACTGTGTTTGGTTGATCGGCCGGCGGGGCGTTGGACTCGGAAGATTCCGTCTGACAGGATACCCACAGCAGGTCCAGGCACAGGAGTGACAACAGAACCGTCGCCTTCCGGGCGAAGGAGACTATTTTTTTCATTTCGCAATTCCTTTCTTCGCGTGCTTGCGGCTAGCCTTCAAGCACGGCTTCCACGCGAATGGGATTTGACCGCGGCGGACGCGCGGGCAACAGGTTGCCGGCGACCGGTTTCCCGTTCACCAGCAATTTTTTCACGCCGCGCTGCTTGCCCTTGGGATTCTTCACCTCAATGATGTAGGTGTTGCCGCGGAAACGCCGCGTGACGGTGAAGCCTTTCCAGCTCGCCGGAATCACCGGGTCAATCCGCAGTCCCTGGTAATCGGTCCGGATGCCGAGGATCCATTGCGTGACGGTGAAGTAGGTCCAGGCGGCGGTGCCGGTGAGCCATGAATTCTTGGCCTCGCCGTGTGTGGGCGCGTCCTTGCCCGCAACCATCTGCGCGAACACGTACGGTTCGCACCGGTGCAATTCTCCGATGTTCTCGCGCGCCGACGGATTGATGCGCGTGTAATAATCGAAGGCGCGGTCGCCGTTTCCCACCAGGGTCTCGGAAATAATGATCCACGGGTTGTTATGGCAGAAGATACCGGCGTTTTCCTTGTAGCCCGGCGGGTACGAGGAGATTTCGCCCATTTCGATGTAATACTTCGAAAAGGCCGGTTGCTGGAGCACGATGCCGTGCTTCGTGGCGAGGTGTTTGTTCACCGAGTCCAAGGCCAGCTTCGCTTTGCCGTCCTTGAGCCCGATGCCGGCCATGATGCACATGCCCTGTGATTCGATGAAAATCTTGCCTTCGTCGCAGACTTTTGAGCCGATGGGCTTGCCGAAATCGTCGTAGGCACGCACGAACCATTCGCCGTCCCAGCCATGTTGATAGATGACCTTTTCCATTTTGGCCGCCTCGGCCAGGCAACGTTCGGCTTCCTTGTTTTGACGGCGTTTTTTCGCAATGGCGGCGAGTTCCTTTCCCGCCAGCACAAACAAACCGGCGATGAACACCGATTCGGCGACTTTGCCGTCCTTGTTCGTCGTGGTCTGGAACGACTGGCCCGGCGTGTCGGAGAAACAATTGAGGTTCAGGCAATCATTCCAGTCGGCGCGGCCGATGAGCGGCAGGCCGTGGGGTCCGATGCGTTCGAGCGTGTAATTGAAGCTGCGGCGCAGGTGCTCGTAAAGCGGCTGTTCGGAGCCGGGTTCGTTCTCGAACTGCACCGGTTCGTCGAGGATGCCCCAGTCGCCGGTTTCCTTGAGATAAGCCGCGACGCCCAGGATGAGCCAGTGCGGGTCATCGTTGAAGCCGCTGCCGATGTCGTTGTTGCCGCGTTTGGTGAGCGGTTGATATTGATGGAACGCGCCGCCGCTCTTGAGCTGCGTGGCCGCGATGTCGAGGATGCGTTCGCGGGCGCGGGCCGGGACCATCTGGACGAAGCCGAGCAGGTCCTGGTTCGAATCCCGGAAGCCGAGGCCGCGGCCGATGCCGGATTCGTAGAACGACGCCGAGCGCGACATGTTGAACGTGGCCATGCACTGATAGGCGTTCCAGATGTTGACCATGCGGTTGGCGTGGACGTCGGGTGATTGCACCTGGTAAACGCCGAGCAGCCCGTCCCAATTTTCGCGCAAGGCTTGAAAGGCCGCGGCGACGTTTTTGCCGTCGAGATATTTTGCGATGACGGGTTTGACGGTTCGTCTTGTTGATGGTCTGCGAATCCGGCGGGTCGAATTTGTGGTCCACGGGATTTTCGTGGTAGCCGAGGACGAAGATGATTTCCTTCGTCTGGCCGGGTTTCAAATTCACTTTGACGTGGTGCGAGCCGTGCGGCGCCCAGCCGTGCGCGACGGAGTTGAAGGATTTGCCGTGTTCCACCGCCGCCGGGTTGTCCCAACTGCGATAGGCGCCGAGAAACGTGTCGCGTTGCGTGTCGAAACCGGAGAGTTTCTCCGAGCAGGCGAAATACGCGAAATGGTTGCGCCGCTCGCGATACTCGGTCTTGTGGTAGATGACGCCGTCCACGATCTCAACCTGGCCGGTGCTGAAATTGCGCTGGAAGTTGGTGGTGTCGTCCTGGGCATCCCAAAGGCAGAACTCGATGCTGGAAAAAACGCGAAAGCTTCGCCGGCTGGTTGCGGCGGTTGGTCACCGAGAACTTCCAGATTTCGAGCGTTTCACCGAGCGGCACGAAATAAGCAGGTCTGCGCCTCAATCTTTTTGCAAGTGGAACCAATTGTGGTGTAGCCCATGCCGTGGCGGCATTCGTATTTGTCGAGTCTGGTGCGGGTCGGCTGCCAGGAGGGCGACCAGAATTTGCCGGTGTCGTTGTCGCGGAGGTAGAGGTAGCGTCCGCCGAAATCGAACGGGGCGTTGTTGTAACGGTAGCGGGTCAGGCGGCGCAGGCGGGCGTCCCGATAAAAGGAATAGCCGCCGGCGGTGTTGGAGATAAGGCCGAAATAGGATTCGCAGCCGAGATAATTTATCCAGGGCAACGGGGTGTCGGGTTGGGTGATGACGTATTCCCGTTTGCTGTCGTCGAAATGTCCAAAACGCATAATGGCTGCAAATTAACCGGCGGCGGGTTTGGCCTCGCCCGATTGGTTCTGCGGTTCAGGCGCGGCATCCGGCGTGGGCGCCGGCAATCTGTCGTACCAGTTGAATTTCAAGATTATCGAAGTAGTGATGAGCACGACGAGCACGATGGCAACATTGCGGAAATGACGCGTCACCAGGAACATGGCGAGCACGATGAAACACGTCTGCCAGATGGTGCCGACCACGATATTGAACATGTCGCGGTAGAAATCCTTGTTTCGCCGAAAGCTCGGATCTTCTTTGACCACCAGCGCATGGATCCGTCCCCAGAAACCCCAGGGCCGCACCCGGCGGTAAAAATCCTTCAAAACCTCATCCGTTTCCGGTTTGGTCAGGAATGTTCCGATGAAACAACCGGCTAACGAGAGCCCCAAAATAATTGGGAATGTGTTGATGGCATGGACATGGGGGAACAGTTTTGGCACGGCCAGCGAACTAGCAATGCCAGTGAACATGCCCCAGAAATAACCCCAACTGTTGAAGCGCCACCAGTACCACTTCAGAACGTTCGAGGCGGTGTAGCCGCCCCATAGGCCCGACACAATCCATTGCACGATCGAGTCAATGGAATGTGTAATCAGGCTGAAAAGAAGACCGACGACGACCACGGAGAAAGAGACGATGTAGCTCAGCCACACATATCGCTTTTGAGAAGCATTGGGATTGATGTACCGCTTGTAAATGTCATTCACGAGATAAGCGGGCGCCGCGTTGACGGTCGCCGCAAAATTTGACATGAACGCCGCCAGCAGGCCGGCCATAAGCAATCCCAGGATACCGACCGGGACAAATTTCGCCAGGGCAAGCGGCAATATTTTTTCGAGATCCAGTTTGTCGCCCATTGCCGCCAAGTCCGGTGTGTAGAAGGCCAGGGCCAAAACCGTCAGGCCCGTGATCATCATGTACCGCGGGAAAAACAACACCACATTGACCGTCGAACTCATCAGCGCCGCCTCGCGGGGGCCTTTGGTTGAGAGCACGCGCTGCATGTCATAGTTGGGCGCCGGGCCGGCCGCGCTGATCAGAATCCCCTTGAAACACATCATGATGAAGAAAATTCCGAAGAGCGAATAGCCATCGGAGGCAATCTTGTTGTTGATTTCGGGAATGGTGGTCCAATCCAGATTAAGGTTCCAGCCGAAGAACAAGTCGTGCCAGCCGGCCGGCACCACTTTGTTCAGCATGTCCGGAGCGACTTTGATCATGGCAATGATGCCGATGGCGATGGACGCGACGGTCAGGATGCAGAACTGAACAACTTCAGTGAAAACCACGCTGAACATGCCGCCTTTGACGACGTAGAACGTCGTGATGCCCATCAGGATCCACGCGTAAGTGTCGTCCGAGAGGTGCCCCGGCAGAAACTCGCCGGCGAACTTGCCGATGCCCTTGGAGGCGTAGGCCAGAAATCCAATCACGCTCACCAGCGCAAACACCACCACAATGATGTGTGCGGCCGTGGCGCCGGTGCCCTTGCCAAACCGGGTCTGGATCCATTCCGCTCCGGTCATCACGTTCGACCGCCGCAGCCAGATGGACATATAAACCATCAGGAAAATCTGGTTGAACACGGGCCAAACCCACGGCAGCCATACTCCTTTCATGCCATACGCCACGGTGACATAAACCAGCCACATGGTGCCGGAGATATCGAACATGCCTGACGCGTTGGAAACTCCCAGCATGTACCAGGGCAACTGATTGCCTCCCAAAAAGTAGTGCCTCATGCTCTGGGAGGCCCGCTTTGACACCCAGAAGCCAACGAAGATGGTGGCGATCAGATACAGGACGATAATGCCAATGTCGATCCAGTGAAGTTGCATAGAGAGGATGAATTATCGAGTCGATTCACGAGTGAACGCTTTACGGGCAGAATCCGGAGAACCACGGGAGCTTCGCAAGGGGCAATTCATGGGCGGGAGCATATTTTGCCGGCGTTGAGCGTCAAGGATGAACGCCCCAAAAGCCTGTCGGTTAAATTGATTACAAGCTTACGCGGGGTCTGACAACGTGGCGGCAGCCATCCTGGCTGCCAGTAATGGCGGCATCCTGCCGCCGATTTCAAACCAAACACACGGCTGGCCCCGAAACTGTTTGCGGCTGGAAGCCGCTCTAACTGGCAGCCAGGATGCCTGCCGCTACGAAGCGAACTTCAATGATGACAACCGCAGCCGTCGCCGCAGGAATGATCTTCCATGTCCTCCGCCGTGGGGACGCGACCCAGTTCGAGCGTTTTGGAGACGTATTTCTGGATGGAATGCTGGATTTCGTGGAGTTCCTCGCGCGCGTCCAGAAAGCCCCGGGCGACGGGATTGCTCAACAGCGCATCACGGTGTTTTTCAAAATCGGCAATTTCGGCGTTCTCCGGTTCCCGGCCTTGCGCCTGTTTTTCCTGAAGCGCCTGGCCCTTGGTCATCAAGGTTTCGTACTGGCCGCGCGCAGTGGCGTCAGACAAAAAGGTGTCAACCCGCTGACGGATGGATGCCATGGCCGGCTGGTCCACAATGGTCTGACAAAGCGCCTTGGTCTTTTCAATTATTTCGTTTTCTACCGTTTGAGTCGTCATGGAAAGGATTCTATCACAACCGTTTGAATATGTCAGGTCAAATCCGGAGGGAAAAAGCGGTTTACGATCCTGCGATTTTGGCGATTGGCTTGTCGGTGAAATACACGACACGCTTGCGAGCGTTGGGAGCTTGCTTCGCGACTCCAAAAAGGCTTCGTTTGGCGGATGACAACGCGAAGAGTTTCCGGCAATTCACGGGATGGAACGCAACCTCGTGGCAAAACCCTGCAAGCAACGCTGGCAACCGGAGTTTTTGCCTTCCTGCTGACGACCTTCGCCTGGGCTGCCGACGAATCCCTGCAAATCCGGCTCAACACCGTGGGTTACCTGCCGACGGCGCGGAAGCAGGCTTCCATTGCCGCACCCGGCACGAATTTCGCGGTGGTCCGTGTCGCCGATGGCGCGACGGTCTTGAAAGGCAAAGTGACCGGGCCAATTTTGGATCCGGACACGCAGGAGCAGCTCTACACTGCGGATTTTTCAAAGGTAAAGCGCCCCGGTGTATATCAAATTGAAGTCCCGGGGCTGGGCCGGTCAGCGCCGTTCCGCGTCGAAGCGGACGTTTATCGCGAGCCATATTACGTCGTCATGCGCGGATTTTATCTCTGGCGGTGCGGCACGGCGGTTAGCGCCACCTACCAAGGCACAACGTTCGAGCATGACATCTGTCACACAAATGACGCGTGGCTGGATTACGTCGGCGGCGGTCACGCGCAGAAGAACGGCACAAAAGGCTGGCACGACGCCGGTGATTACAACAAATACGTCGTCAACGCCGGCATCACGGTGGGTTGCCTGTTCCGGGCCTGGGAGGATTTCGGCCCGCAACTCAAGAGCGTCCGGCTCGACCTTCCGGAATCCGGCGGACCGCTGCCGGATTTTCTGGCCGAGATCAAATGGGAACTGGACTGGGTGCTGACGATGCAGGCCGACGATGGTTCGGTGTATCACAAACTCAGCACCCGGAGTTTTGGCGAATTCACGCCGCCGGAACGCGAGACGGCGGACCGGTATTTCACGCCCTGGGGCAGCGAAGCCACGGCGGATTTTGTGGGCATGACGGCGCAGGCGTCGCGGATTTTCCGGCCGTACGACCCGGCTTTTGCCGACCGCTGCCTGAAGGCCGCCCGATTGAGTTACCGGTTTTTACAGGCGCATCCGGAATATCATCCGGCGGATCAAACCGGTTTCACCACCGGCACATACGAAATCAACCAGCCCAATCATCGCCTGAACGGCGTTCCGCAAAACCGTCTGTGGGCAGCGGCGGAATTGTGGGAGACGACCGGCTCGGCCAGCGCGTTGCGCGACCTGGAAACCCGCATCCGGGCGGTGCGCGGCGAAGTGGACAGCGATTTTGATTGGGATGAAGTGAAGGACCTGGGCCTGCTCACGTATTTGTCTTCAGAGCGCTCCGGCCGCGACAACGACCTGGTGAAGCTGGTTCGCAAAAACCTGCTGGCGGCGGCGGATGGAATCGTGCAAGCCCGCAATCACGACGGTTATGCCCGCCCGTTGGGTTCGCGTTATTACTGGGGCGACAACGGCGGCGTGGCGCGGCAGACGATTTTGCTCATGGCCGCCGATCGTCTTACTCGCAGACCCGCCGTAGCCACCCGGATGCACGGTGCGGAACTGCTGGTGCAGACTACCCGCCGGGCTTCCGCCAGGCGTGTCTATCGCGAAGCCTGCCTGGACGCCTTGAATCACCTGTTTGGCCGCAATTACTACGACCGCTCGTTTGTCACCGGACTTGGTTTCCGTCCGCCGCTGCACCCGCACGATCGGCGCGACAGCGGCGAGTATCTGAACAATCCGTGGCCTGGCTATCTCGTCGGCGGTCCGCATCCCCGGGCAACCGACTGGCATGATGTACAGAAGGATTACCGGACCAACGAAATCGCCATCAACTGGAATGCCGCCCTGGTATATGCGTTGGCGGCGTTCCTTCCGGAGATGCCCGCAACAAATTGATTCAATCCGAAAACCGGAGTTGGGGAACGCACCCGCCCCGGGTGTAGCTGGACGCGCCTCGCGTCCAGCACTTTGCGTGGATTCTGGACCGAAACAGGCGAAACGGTTTTGTGCGCCCAATGTTTTTCACGAGGGCGCGGAAAACAGCACGCGTAGCGCGTGCGCTCCCCACCTCAGCTTCGGTTTCGGGTTCGACCAACAGCAACCCGGTTCGGCAGTCAACCTGGCACTTATTTCTCCACCGTGGTTTGGGCCAGATGGAAGGTGTCCTGCAGGCGAAGGTCGCGCGAGGAACTGCCCACCAGGATCGCAAAATTGCCGGCTTCGGAAACCCAGCCGGCTTGGGCCGGGTCGTAGAAGGCAAAGGCGCGCCGGTCGAGTGGAATGGAGACGGTCCGCTTTTCGCCGGGTTTCAGGAACACTTTGGAAAACCCTTTCAGTTCCTTCAACGGTCGCGGCAGGCTCGGATGGTCCTGGTGAATGTAAAGCTCCGCCACCTCCGCGCCCGCGCGCGAGCCGGTGTTGGCCAGGTCAAACTCAGCCGTGACGACCGGGCCGTTTGTGCCTTGGCCGGGGACGAGTTTCAGGTTGGAATATTCAAACGTGGTATAACTCAAGCCGAACCCGAACGGGAACTCCGGCTCGATGTCTTTCGTGTCAAACCAGCGATAGCCCACCAGCAGGCCTTCCTTGTAAAACAGCGTGCCGTTCGTGCCGGGATACGTGCCGAGCGCGTGCGCCGGCGATTCCATCAACTCTTCGGGATAGGTCACGGTCAGTTTGCCCGACGGGTTCACCTCGCCGAATAAAATGCGGGCGAGCGCATGGCCGCCTTCCATGCCGGAATAGTGCGCCTGCAACACCGCCGGCACCCGGTCCAGCCACGGGTCCATTTCAATCGCCGGTCCCGATACCAGCACCACGATGGTGTGCCGGTTGGTCTGCGCGATCCGTTCGATCAATTCATCCTGTCCGTATGGCAACCGCAGATCCTTCCGATCCCAGCCCTCGTCATCCTGGTACCGGGTATGGTTGAGGCCGGCGACGACGATGGCGACGTCCGCCTGATGAGCGGCCGCGACAGCGCGTTCGACCATGTTGGAAGTGGTGCCTTCCTTACTGTAACCGATCGAGTAGGTGATGTTCACCTTGCTGCCGACCAGGTCTTCGATGCCATCGAGCGGGGTGACTTCGTACATGGTCTTGACGCCGGCGCCGAAAAAGCCCGCCGCATTGTGGCGCACGGCATTTTCACCGATCACCGCCACCGATTTGATTTTCGACACGTCCAACGGCAGCGTGTGGTTGTTGTTCTTCAGGAGGACCATGGATTCTTCGGCGACGCGTTGCGCGGTGGCCCGATGTTCCGGCGTGTTGAGCGACCCGGGCAGGCGTGTTGGGTCGAAGACGTGCGTGGCGAACATGACGCGCAAGCTGCGCCGCACCTTGTCATCCAGCACCGACTCCGGGATGCCGTTGGTTCGGACGGCATCGAGGAACGGACTGGCCAGGAAAAAATTGGTGTAGGCTGATTTATCCTCCGACCCGACGAGGGTGCCCATTTCCACGTCCAACCCGCCCAATGCCGCCTCGCGCGTGCCGTGAGTGCCGCCCCAATCCGACATTACCAACCCCGAAAACCCCCATTCGCCCTTGAGAATTTTATTAATGAGGTAATCGTTGTAGGCGCAATACTCGCCGCGAAATCTGGTGTAAGCGCCCATCACCGCCCAGACGTGGGCCTCCTTGACCGCAGCCTCGAACGGCGGCAGATAAATTTCCCGGAGCGTTCGTTCGTCCATGTCCATGTTGATGGTCCCACGCCCGTCCTCCTGATTGTTGCCGGCAAAATGTTTCACGCAGGCGGCGACGTCGTTGGATTGGACACCTTCGATGTAGTTTACCCCCATGCGCGCGTTCAGGAACGGGTCTTCGCCGAAATACTCGTAAATGCGGCCGCAGAGCGGGGTCCGCGCGATATCCACAATCGGCGCCAGGATGATGTCCTTGTCGCGCGCCCGCGATTCCTGGCCAATCACGTTGCCGAAGGCCGCCGCCAGGTCCACGTTCCAGGTGGAAGCCAGCGCGCTCAAGGCCGGCATCCAGGTCGCATAATCGTCGGTACGCCCGGAAGGGTTCCACGAGTAGGGGCCGACGTCTTCGCGCACGCCGTGCGGGCCGTCGTCGATCCAGCGGCGCGGGATGCCCAGCCGCGGAACGGCGGCAGTGGAGAATTTGGAATCCGCATGGACCATGGCGATCTTCTCCTCGAGCGTCATCCGGCCAAGCAAATCATCAACCCGCACCTCGACGGGCTGATGGGTGTCGAGATAGGGCGGCGGCGCGACGGGGTTGTCCTGGGCGCGCAGGCACACAGTTTGCAGGCACAGCAGAAGCAATCCGAGAACAGCCGGCAAACGACACAAGGCGCCGATGATGAATTTTATGGTTCTCATTCCGAAATGACCGGACAAGGCGGCATCAATTTATCATTTGAAATTCAACCTCAGTTTCTTGCCGCGGTAAGTGACGGTCCGGTCCGCCCGCGGCGCAAAGGAGAAAGCCACCGGCTTGTCCCGGGTTACCAGCACGACGTTGAAGGTGCATTGGGACAACATGCCGGGGAATTTGCCGATACGCTTGCCGATTGTCAGCTTCCGGTTTGCGTCGTCCCACTTGACCGGAATGAGGGCATAGTCGCCTTTTTCGTAGCTGTAGGTCAGTCCGTCGTCCTCGTAGAGCGTGAATGCGCCATCGTGACCGGCGTAAACATACAGGGTAATCGGGTCGGCCGGTTTCTGGCCGGTGTACTGCAACTCCGGTCCGAAAGGAATGATGGAGCCGGCGCGAATGAACAGAGGCATCGAGTCGTATGGCGCCGGGGCGTCCAGCGTCTGTCCCCCGGCGGTACTGCCGCCCGTCCAGAAGTCATACCAGTCACCGGTCGTGGACGGCAGATAGACACTGCGGCTGCGCGCCTCGTAGGTCGTGACCGGCGCGACCAGGAATGCCGGACCGAACATATATTCATCGGTGATGTCGCGGGCCTTTGTGTCATTTTGGAAATCCATGACCAGCGGCCGCATCATCGTGCCGCCGTCCAGCGTTACCGCTCCGGCGACGGAATAGATATAGGGCAGCATCCGGTAGCGCAACCGGTCGAACTTGACGATGGTTTTGAAGGCCGGGCCTGAATCGCCGCCAAAGGTCCATGGTTCGCGCGGTTTCAGTTCGCCGTGCAAACGCGTCAATGGACAGAACGTGGCGAATTGGAACCAGCGCGCGTTCAACTCGCACCATTCCTGAAAGTCGGCCGGCTTCGGGTTTGCCGCCGAGAACCGCGATTCCATGGTGTAACCGCCGCTGTCGCTCGTCCAATAAGGAATGCCGGAAAGGCAGAAACCCAGGCCGGCGGGAATCTGTTTGCGCAAGGCCGTCCAGGTGGAGGAAACGTCGCCGGACCACGTGGCGGCGGCGTAACGCTGCGTCCCCGCGAAACCGGAACGGGTGAGGATGAACACGCGTTGGTTTGGTTTTACACTGCGTTGGCCTTGATAAATCGCCATGCTGTTCACCAGCGGATAGCCGTTCAATACCTGCGACGCCGGGCCCATCGCCGTCGGGTTCATGTGGGTGAGCTGTCCTTCGAGCGTCGGCGGCGACGGCGTCAGGTCCGGCTCGCTGGCATCCATCCACCAGGCGTCAATGCCTTTGCTGAACAGCGCGGTGTTGATTTGCGACCAGAACAGCTCGCGCGCTCCGGGATTGAACGCGTCGTAAAATGTGTAGGGATAGCCGATCCAGTCGGAGATGCCTTCCTTGAGATTGGGCTGGTACAGGTAACCGGCTTTCTGCATCGCGTCAAAGTTGCTCGTGCCCGTGTAGAATTTGCCCCAGACGGAAATCATGACGTGCGCGTGCAGCGCGTGCAGTTCCTTGAGCCAGCCGACCGGGTCCGGAAAGCGCTTCGGATCGAACTGGTGGGAACCCCACTTGTTGGGCGGCCAGTATTGCCAGTCCTGCACGATGTCGTCGAACGGGATGGCCCGGCGGCGATATTCCCTGACGACGTCCAGGCTTTGCGTGGACGTTTCGTAACGCTGGCGCGATTGCGACAAGCCAAACGCCCATTCCGGCATCATCGGGGCCTGGCCGGTAAGACGGCGGTAGCCGGCGACGACCTGGTCGAGGGCCGGACCGTAAATGAAGTAATAATCCACCCCGCCGCCCACGTCGGACCACAGGGAGGGGTTCTCGTTCGGGTCGGGCGTTTTCCAGGTCAGTTCCATCGTTGACCGCTCGTCGCCGCCGGACTCGATGCGGATGGGATAATGATGGCCCGCCGCAAGTGTAGTTTTGATTTGATCGTTTTCCGTCAGCCAGCCTTGCCGCCAGTGATCCATGACGACCTTGCCATCGAGCCACATTTTGATGCGTCCATTCGAATAGATTTTGAATTGATAATCGCCGGTGGTCGGCGCCACGAGTTCACCTTCCCAACGCGTCCAGTGGCGCGAGTCGCTGCGGTCGCGGGATGCGAATACGATTTCGTTGGTCGTGTGTGCATTATCCAACTGCCCGGAATTGTCCGGCGTGAACGTGCCGGTCGTCAGGCCACCGGGCTGGTTGGAAGCATCCATCAGGCAATCCGGCGGGACGGGTACGAATTCGCGCAGATCGCCAAAGCGGGAATACGAAAGATTGTCCCACAGGACGCCATAACCGCGGCTGGACACCAGCAACGGCACCACCACGTGCGTGTTGTGCTGCCACAAATCAAGGTCCCAGCCCTTGATGTCCAGGATGCCGATCTGCCGCTGGCCCAGGCCATAAAGCGACTCGCCGGCATTTGGTTCCCACTGCTGGCGCACGTGGTACGTTTGCGCGCCCTGCACCACGGCGGGCGTGATCGTTCGGCCCCCGGGCGTTTCGGCCAGAATGGGCCTGCCGCCGGCATCGAAAAACGAAACCGCGCCATTGGCCAGGTTCACGTGGACTCGGAGCCTGGCGGTGGCGAGGACCGCCTCGCCATTTTCATTCTTCACCGACCAATCGGTTTTGACGATGTGTTTCGCTTCCGTGACCACGCTCTGACGGTTAAGGAAGTCACGGTCCCGGGCGCAGACGATGCGCACCACGTTGCCGGCATAAACCTGCACCTTCAGGAAGGTGTCATTGACGGGGACAACGATGCCATCTGCGAGTTTTTCCGGCGCAGCCGTGGCGGGGGAAGATCCACCAGCGGTTTGCGCCAGGACCGGGCACGAGGCCGCAATCCAGGTGGCAAGGAATGAAAATTTGAAGAATGCTTTCACGCTGTTTTCTCATCATTAGACGAGTAGCACGATTTTGGCAACGAAAACGCGGATTGAAAAACCGCCGGAAAGAATCATTCCGGCGGCTGGCAATCGGTAAAAAACGGTGATCAGATGAATTCGTTGATGAGGTTCTCCAGAAACTCCTGCCGGCCGCTGACGTTGCCTGACACTTCGCCCTGCTTGAGCATGTAGGCTGCGAGTTCGGCAAAATCGGTCTTGCCGGACTCGATTTTCGCGCCGACGCCGGAATCCCATGAGGCGTAGCGTTGTTTCACGAATTCCGCCAGGCGTCCGTCCTTGCGAATGGCGGCGGCGATTTTCAACCCGCGCGCGAAGGCGTCCATGCCGCCAATGTGCGCATGGAACAAATCCACCGGCTCGAAGCTCTCTCGCCGCACCTTGGCGTCGAAATTCAAGCCGCCGGTGGTGAAACCGCCGTATTTGAGGACGGTGAGCATGATCTGCGTTGTGAGATAAATGCTGGTGGGGAACTGGTCCGTGTCCCAGCCGATCAGTTCATCGCCGGTGTTGGCGTCAACCGAACCCAGCGCGCCGGCCGAACCCGCCACTTCGAGTTCGTGCTGCATCGAGTGGCCCGCCAGTGTGGCGTGGTTGGTCTCCAGGTTCAGCTTCAAATCGCGGAGCAGATCGTATTCCCGCAGGAAATTCAGGCACGCCGCGGCGTCGGAATCGTACTGGTGCTTCGTCGGCTCCTTCGGTTTCGGCTCGATGTAAAACTGGCCCTTGAATCCAATTTTCCTTTTGTAATCCACGGCCATGTGCAGGAACCGGGCGAGGTGCTCCAATTCACGTTTCATGTTGGTGTTCCACAACGTGGAATACCCCTCGCGCCCGCCCCAGAAAACGTAACCGGCGCCGCCCAGCTCGAGCGTGACCTCCAGCGCCTTCTTCACCTGCGCGGCGGCGAAGGCGAATACGTCGGCGTTGCAACTGGTGGACGCGCCGTGGACAAAGCGGGGGTTGGAAAACAAATTGGCCGTGCCCCAGAGCAGTTTGATGCCGGTCCGTTTCTGTTCCTCCTTGATGACCTTGACGACGGCGTCGAGATTTTTGTTCGTCTCGCGGAGGCTGGCGCCTTCGGGCGCTATGTCGCGGTCATGAAAGGCATAGAACGGCGCGCCCAGTTTTTCGATGAACTCGAACGCGACCCGCGCGCGGTTCTGGGCGTTGGCCACCGAATTGGTCCCGTCGTCCCAGGGCCGGACGGCGGTGCCCACGCCGAACGGGTCGGAACCCGTGCCGCGAAACGTGTGCCAGTAAACGACCGAGAATCGCAAATGGTCGCGCATCGTTTTGCCTTCGACGACTTCGGCGGGATTATAATGTTTGAAGGACAGCGGAATTTTGGACTTTGGCCCTTCGTAGGCGATTTTTGAAATGCTCTTAAATGCAGTTTCCATGATAATAAACTTTGTTCCAATCAGTTGTGTCAGTTTAGCAATTCTCCCAAAAGAAGCCACTGGAAATTTCCGATATAATCTTTGGCCAACAAAATTATAAGGTGATGGCAAAAACCGCGGCCTCGCCGGCGGGAAATAATGGGTTGACATTGGCCCCGGCCCTCCGTAAAAACCGGCCAATCCTTATGCAACCAATTCATCTCGCCTGGGTTGATTACACCATTCTGCTGGCGTATGTCGCTTTTGTGCTGGGCATCGGCTGGGCGCTGGCGCGTTACATGAAAAGTTCGGCGGACTTTCTGACCTCCGCGCGCTCGATTCCGACGTGGGTGACCGGCCTGGCCTTCATCTCTGCCAACCTCGGCGCGTTGGAACTCGTCGGCATGGCCGCCAGCGGCGCCAAATACGGCATCGCCACCGCGCACTTTTACTGGGTTGGCGCCATCCCCGCGATGATCTTCCTCGCCGTGTTCATGATGCCGTTCTACTACGGCTCCAAGGCGCGCTCGGTGCCGGAATATCTGCAAATGCGGTTCAACAAGCCGGTGATGGGATTGAACGCCATCGGCTTCGCCGTCATGACCGTGTTTGCCTCCGGCATTTCCATGAACGCGCTGGCCAAGCTGCTCAATCAGTTGTTGGGCTGGAATTATCACTTCGCACTGTTCATCTGCTCCGGCGTCGTGCTGGTTTACGTTTTGAAAGGCGGGTTGACCTCGGCGATTTATACCGAGGTGCTGCAATTCTTCATGATCGTGCTCGGTTTTGCGCCGGTGGTTTATCTCGGCTTGAAAGATGTCGGCGGCTGGACCGCCATGACGGATAAACTTCACGCCGTCGCGCAAAATCCGATGGCGCTGGATTTGAACACCAAATCGTTCGCGCCGGACGCCTGGACCAGCGCCTGGAAGCCGCTGCTGGGCGGATCATGACGCCAATCCGATGGGCGTGAACGTATTTGCCATCGTCTTTGGCCTCGGCTTTGTGCTCTCGTTCGGGTATTGGTGTACCAACTTTCTCGTCGTCCAGCGCGCCATGGCTGCAAAAAACATGACCGCCGCGCGCAACACGCCCATCGTCGCCGCCATTCCCAAAATGCTGTTCCCCGCGCTGGTCATTCTGCCCGGCATGTTGGCCGTCGCCCTGACCGCCATGCCGGACAAGCATTATCGCATCCCGCCCCCCATCATCGCGCCGGAGAATTATGCCCGGGCCGTGGATGTCATCAAAAACACCAATCCGCCAAATCCGGCCACCGAAATCAATGACGTCAGCGACGCGCTCGGACAAAAAGTAAATGCGGACAAAATCACCGTGCTCATCACCGCCAATGCCGCGACGAAACTTTCCGACGATCAAATCAAGGAGGGCATTTACAACGCCGTGGCCGCTTACGACTACGACAGCGTCATCTTCTCGCTCGTAAAAAAATATTGTCCGGCCGGGCTTGCTCGGGCTGGCGCTCACCGCCTTGCTCGCCTCGTTCATGTCCGGCATGGCGGGCAACGTCACCGCCTTCAACACCGTCTGGACTTACAACCTCTACCAGGCCTTCTTTGTGCCGAACAAAAGCGACGAGCATTATTTCTGGATGGGCAAGTTCATCACCGTCGTCGGCATCGGTTTGAGCATCGCCTGCGCCTATTTCGCCCGGCAATACAACAATGCGATGGACATCATCCAGCTGGTGTTTGGCTTCGTGAACGCGCCGGTGTTCGCAACGTTCCTGCTTGGCATGTTCTGGAAACGCACCACCAGCATCGCCGCATTCTGTGGCTTGTTCGGCGGCATCGCCGGCTCGACGGTCTTTCACGCCCTGACGATTGCGACGGGCAATGTGCCGGGTGTGAAAGGCGCTTATCTTTGGAGTATCCTTGGCCAGGAGGTTCCCAAGAGCTGTATATTCCCCAGCGAGATGGCCCAGAATTTCTGGCTGGCCACCTTTGCCTTCTGTGTCTGTTTCGGGTTGACGCTGGTGCATTTCGCTGGCAACCAGCCGCACCAAAACCGACGAGCAACTGAAGGGCCTCGTCTATTCGCTCACGCCGAAAATCGTGGACCACAACGTGCCCGTCTGGCAGCGGCCCGCCGTCGTCGGCACCGTCCTGCTCGTCGCCTGCGTCATCCTGAACTTTATTTTCTGGTGAACCATTAACCAAAGAAAGCAACTGATTTTATGGGACTCGATATTCGCTGGCCAATCGGTCTGATGTTCACGCTCATCGGCGTGCTGCTTACGGGTTACGGCGCGGTCGACCGTGCGGCTTCTGTCACTCACGCGGGAGGCAGCGATATCAATATCAATCTCTGGTGGGGCTTGGTTTTGCTTGTGTTCGGCGGGCTGATGCTCCTGGGCGCCGCGCGCGGCGGTAAAACTCCGCCGTCGGCCTGAAAACATTTGATTTGCGCCTCGCCGGGCTGCTATTCTACCCGGCGATTTTTATTTATACATGACACTCCAGGAACTCACCGACCGCGTTTCGCAACGGTTCGCCAAAGCCCATGGCCGCCCGCCGCGCTGGTTGGTCGCCGCGCCCGGCCGCGTCAACCTCATCGGCGAACATACGGATTACAACGACGGTTTCGTGCTGCCGATGGCCATCGAATTTTACACGGTCATGGCCGCCGACTTCCCTTCGTCCTCGTCTTCGACCATTTCCATCCAAGACACGCTCTTCAATGAAACCGCGCAGATTGAAGTTTCAAAGCCGGTGGCCAGGGGCGAGCCGAAATGGTCGAATTATCCGCGCGGCGTCATTGCGGGCTTTCAGCGGCGCGGCGAAAAAGTTCCCGCCCTTGACGTGTTGCTGCACTCAACCGTTCCGTTGGGCGGCGGGCTTTCCAGCAGCGCGGCCCTCGAAGTGTCCACCGCCACGCTGCTCGAAGTCGTCACCGGCAAAAAGCTCGATCCGGTCGAAAAGGCGTTGCTATGCCAGAAGGCCGAGCACGAGTTTGCCGGCATGCCCTGCGGCATCATGGACCAGTTTATTTCCGTCATGGGCCGGAAAGATCACCTGCTCCTGCTTGATTGCCGTTCGCGCCAGACGGAACTGGTGCCGCTGGTTGACCCAGCCGTCGCCGTGCTCATTGTCGAACACCAACGTCAAACACGAGTTGACCGGCAGTGAATATCCCGCGCGCCGCCAGCAATGCGAGACCGCCGCCAAAATCCTCGGCGTGCCTTCGCTGCGCGACGCGACGGCGAATGCCCTCGAAGACGCCAAAGACGGGATGGACCCGGTCGTTTATCGCCGGGCGCGCCACGTCATCGGTGAAATCGAGCGCACCGTTCATGCCGCCGAAGGCATCCGCGCCTCCAACTGGCCGACGGTCGGCCAGCTCATGTATGCCAGCCACTATTCGCTGCGTGACGATTTCGAGGTGAGCTGCCTCGAACTCGATACCGTCGTCGAAATCGCCGAAGCCATCGGCGTCAAGGGCGGCGTTTACGGTTGTCGCATGACCGGGGGCGGCTTTGGCGGCTGCACTGTGGCATTGGTGAAGGCCGGCGCCGTTGAGGCCATCTCCCAAAAAATCGCCGCCGATTACAAAAAACGAATTGGAATCGAAGCAACGATTTTCGTTTCGCGTCCGGCGGCAGGCGCAACCGTTATCAAAGCGTAACGGCGTTTAAGCGGGCGCCGGAAGCGACAGGCAAGTTGCCTGTGGTACGCCGAGAAACGGGGCGCAATCCGCTGGATGATTGAGGATTTAGTCTTTGTCCAACCCGGCCTTCGTTTGCGCCTGCAGCTCGTCCAGTTGCGGGCGGAGTTCTTCCTTGGTTTTCCGATTCATCCGGTCAATGAATAAAATGCCGTTCAAATGATCCGCCTCGTGCTGCACGACGCGCGCAAGCAGGCCGCCACAGTGGAATTCCACCGGTTTGCCCTTGGCGTTCAAGGCCTTCACGGACACGGATTCGGGGCGCGTGATTTCCGCGTAAATGTCCGGAAAACTCAGGCAACCTTCGCCGCCGGCGGCGGGCTCGCCCGTGGGGATGATTTCGGGATTGATCAGGACCAGCGGCATGATTTCGTTCACGTCGGCGGGTTTGCCGTCCAATTCAAGCCATGACGGGCGGTCTTTGGCCTCGCGCACATCAACCACCGTGAGTTGCAGCGCGTGGCCGACCTGTTGCGCCGCCAGGCCGACGCCGTGTCTCGCCTCCATCGTCTCAAACATGTCGGCGATGAGTTTTTTGATTTCCGGCGTGATGGTTGCGATGCGCGGGCCCTTTTGCCGGAGCGCCGGATGGCCGTATTTAACAACTTCCAAAATCATGGTGTGGTGACAAGTGACACGTGACGGGTGACGGGTGACGGGTAAGAGGCGTTTCGTGCGCGCGCTTTTGTTTCGCCTCGATGGTATTGATGGTTTTTGTCAGGCCACCGATGATATGATCAAGCGTGGCCAGCCGTTGATTGACTAAATCAGCAGAAAGCAGGCGGTTGCAGCGCGAATAACGGCCAAGACTCTCCCGCGCCTCACCGCGCGCAATCTTTAAATGTTGCGGCAATTCCCGTCCAAAACCGCGGCCATAACCTTCTTCGATGTTTGCGCAAATCGAATCCAAGCTGCGAACTTGTTGTTTGGACAACTCACGCCCGCGATAATCCTTGCCCAAGACTTCAGAGTCGCCCCAGAACTCATCAAAGAGTTGGCGCGCCAGTTTGTAAATTCCGAATGACTCCAAGCGGTCGAAATGTTCCATATTGTTGAAACGCCACGAACTGTTTTCCCGTCACCCGTCACCCGTCACTCGTCACCCCGAGGATTTGCAAAATCCGCTCCAATTCCTCTGCACTGAAGAAGGAAATTTCCACCGAGCCGCTCCCTTGCTCATAGTGAATCTGCACTTTGGTGGCAAAGACTTCCCGCAAGCGGGCTTCCAAATCCGCGATGTGCGGATCGCCGGCGGGCAAGGCGACCAGTTCCGGTTTGGGTGGCGTCCGGCGCGTGCCGCGCTTTTGCAGCTTGGCAACCGCGCCTTCCGTCTGGCGCACGTTTAACCCCTGCTTGATGACGCGTTCGGCGATCTGCTTTTGGTCCATCTCATTTACAAGTCCGAGAATGACCTTGGCATGGCCGACGGAAAGGCGCCCATCACGCAGAAAATTCTGGAGGGTCGCCGGCAGCTTCAGCAATCGCAGCGCGTTGGCCACGGCGACTCGGCCCTTGCCGACTTTGGTGGCGATGTCCTCTTGCGTCAGTTGGAATTGTTCGGCGAGTTGTGCGTAGCCATGCGCTTCTTCGAGGGCATTGAGATTTTCGCGCTGCAGATTTTCGATGAGCGACAATTCGAGCACGGCGCGGTCGTCGGCCTGGCGGACGATGACCGGCACTTCCGTCAATTGCAGCAGTTGTGCGGCGCGCCAGCGGCGTTCGCCCGCAATCAATTCAAAATAGCCGTCGCGGTCGCGCACCACGAGCGGCTGCACGATACCCTGTTCACGGATGGAATCGGCCAGTTCGCTCAGTGATTCGGCGGGAAAATCCTTGCGCGGCTGGAGCGGACACGGACGAATCCGGTCAAGCGGCACGCGCTGCACGTGATCGAGCGTATCGGGCGCGGGTACGGGAACCGGAGCGGGGGGCAGTTGGACGGCGGGCGCGGGCGCAGTTGGAGCGAGGACCGGACTGCCGCCCAGCAACGCGCCGAGGCCACGTCCCAAAGCAGGTTTTGCCATGCGCGCAGAGTGTCTCAGGGCAGGGGAATTGTCAATGTGAAGCGATTCCTGTATAAATCGTCCTCGTTGTCGTCCTCGTCCTCGATAAACGCCGATGGAACCGCCGATTGGCAAACGATCAATCTGGCTGGTTGTATGCTTATTTATGGGTTCAATGCCTATGAAAACCGTGATGTCAGCAGTAATAACCTTTTGCGGAATGTCTGTTGCAGTTAATTCCGCGCTCGCCCAAGCGTGGACACAGAACAGTTTGCCAAAAGACCTTTGGTGTGCCATTGCCTCATCAGCCGATGGGAGCAAATTGGATTTAATCAAGAGGCCCGATGGTTGGATATACACTACGACCAATTCGGGAGCGTCCTGGATATCGAACACGTTTCCGAATGTGGACTGGGTGTCCGTGGCTTCGTCCGCTGACGGAAACAAATTAGCGGCCGTGGGTGGAGATAATTTTGACGCGGGCCCGATTTACACCTCAACGAATGCGGGAATAACTTGGATGTCGAACAGTGCGCCCATGGCGCCATGGACTTCCATTGCCTCATCGGCTGACGGAACCAAATTGGTGGCTGCAGCCGCCGTTAATTTGGTTTATACATCGTCCGATTCAGGAACAACATGGATAACAAACACGTTGCCGATTACGATAAACACGAATCAGTGGCTTATCGTCCATTCCTCCGCCGACGGCACTAAACTGGTGGTTGCGGGCAGTCGCGGTCCGGTTTGCACCTCAACCAATTCGGGAGCGAGCTGGACGCTGGCAACCAATGCGCCCAGCGCACCGTGGCAGGCAGTTGCTTCATCGGCAGACGGGCGTAAACTCGTGTTGGTAGGGCTTACGAATCTGATTTATACGTCTTCTGATTCAGGAATTACCTGGAAATCAAACGGCGTCCCGGGGGTGACTTTTTGGACTGGCGTCACTTCCTCAGCTGATGGGAGCAAATTGATTGCTTTGGCTCAGACCGGGCCGTTTTACAATTACACCTCAGGTAGCCCGATTTACGCTTCAACGGATTCGGGAGCAACTTGGGCAGAAATTGCCAATCCAACGACCGGCCTGTACAATTCCATCATTTCCTCGGCAGATGGAGCCAGGCTGGTTCTGATACCCGGGGAAACTTTCATACCGTTTGATAACGGCTCTGTAATGGTTGTTCAAGCTGATGTGATCTGGACCTCCTATTCTACGCCGACACCACAATTGAGCCTGGGCCTTCGAGCAACAACCTCACCCTTACTTGGACTGTGCCTTCGACGAATTTCGTGTTGCAGCAGAACTCAGATTTGACCACGACAAATTGGGCTGTGTTGACGAACACACCCGTGCTCAATCTCACCAGCCTGGAGAACGAAGTCACACTTTCCCCGACCAACAGCAGCGGTTTCTACCGGCTCACCACGCAATAAAAACGTGGGATACGACGTGAGGAGTCTCTGATTTCGTTTTTTCTAAATGAGTCTCGTCACCTCGACTCCTACCACATATTTTTGAGCCGTGAGCCGCAAACACAAACGCATCGCCGCGCTGGTCGAACAGCACCAGGGACACGAACTCGACCGGCATTACGTCGGTTTTTTTGATTGCTTCAACCGCCAGCTTTTTTATGAGTCGCACGAAGTCCTCGAACACCTCTGGCTGAAGGACAAGCAAGGGCCGAACGGCGCATTTTACAAAGGCTTGATCCAGCTCGCCGGCGCGTTTGTGCATCTGCAAAGAAATCATCCACAACCCGCCGCTGCGCTGTTCAAGCTGGCCTTGACCAATTTCGAAAAATATCCCGGCCAGCACGAGCAACTGGACGTCGCCGCGATGCAGGTGATGATTAAGGATTGGCTGAAGCGGTTGGAATCGGAGGATTTCAGCGCCCAGCCCCTGACGGCGACTGATGCTCCGCGGATCCATCTGCTGCCGTTGGCCTGATTGCCACCCAGGGGATGCGAACGGTCACATAAACGGTTGGTGGCAAGATGCCGCCACGCCGTGGAGGCAACCATCCTGGTTGCCAGTTAATGCGGCTTCCAGCCGCGTGTTCCGAGCGCAAATCCGGTATCAACTTGCGCCTTGCCGAAGGGGTTGAAAAATTCTGCTTGACGATTTGCTGTATTTCTGTAAATTCTGTTCTAACAGAAATAAACGAATTATGCGAAAACTGAGTCCAGTCGAAGAACGGTTCATCCTGCATTGGGGCGAGATGGGGACCAAGTGGGGCATCAACCGCACGGTGGCGCAGATCCATGCCCTGCTGCACATCGCCTCCCGGCCGCTCAACGCCGATGACATCGTGGATACCCTGGGGGTGGCCCGCTCCAACGTCAGCAACAGCTTGAAGGAATTGCAGGGCTGGCGGATCGTCCGGATGGTCCACGTGATGGGGGACAAGCGCGATCATTTTGAGGCGCTGCCGGATGTCTGGGAAACGTTTCGCATCGTGCTGGACGAACGGAAACGGCGCGAGATTGATCCGACGCTGGCCGTGCTGCACGAATGCATCGAAAAGGCAAAGTCAGACAGGCAAATCGGCAAACACACCGAACAAAAGCTCCGGGACCTGGCCGAATTCTTTGAAACCACGACCGGCTGGTACGGGCAAATCCGGAACCTGCCCACCGCCGGATTGAAACAGTTCGCCAGACTGGGCGGCAAAGCCGGCAAATTCTTCGGATTCCGATTGTGATTTATTTTGGCCCATGATTTCTCTTGATACAGAAATGACTGTAACAAATGGCACAACCCCGCCGCGAGGGTGGGTGCTGTTCGATGGCAGTTGCCGGTTGTGCCTCGGGGCCGCACGACGCTTTGCGCGATTGCTCCGCCGGCACGGATTTGAACCGGCGCCGCTGCAAAGTTCATGGGTGCGGGAACGGCTGGATATGGCGGCGGAAGGAATGCCGACCGAGATGATGGTCTTAACGTCCGGCGGTGCGGTTTTCGGTGGAGCGGATGGAATTCTGCAAATTGCCCGCCGTGTGTGGTGGGCCTGGCCATTGTACGCCCTGGCTAAAATCCCAGGCGTGACGCCCCGGTTGCGCGCGATTTACCGCTGGGTCGCCGCCAACCGGCATTGTTTCAACGGCGCCTGTCAGACGACAGGACGAAGCCACAGGTCGGACTGGTTGCCGCTGCTTTTGGCGCCGATGGCGGCATTGTTCACACGTGGAATTTTGCCTGCGTGGGGATTCATGTGGCTGCTTGCCTTTGCGCTTTATTTTGGCTGCAAATGGCTGACCTGGCGGCGGGCATTGCGACAAAATCCACAAACCAAAAGGTGGATTTCACTGGGATACCTCCTGGCATGGGTCGGAATGGATTCCGGGGAATTCATGCGTGGCCAAAGAAAGTTTGGCCGGCCGGAAGCAATTGAATGGATTTGGCCGGTTGCGCGGATCTTGCTCGGGGTGACGTTGGTCTGGTTAGTCGCCCGCCATTTTTCCGGAGCGCATCCGCTGGCGGCAGGGTGGATTGGGATGATCGGCGTGATTCTGTGCCTCCATTTTGGGTCGTTCCATTTGCTGGCGCTGTGCTGGCAACACATCGGGGTGGACGCAAAACCCATCATGCGCCAGCCGTTGCGGTCAATGTCGCTGACGGATTTCTGGGGACGGCGTTGGAATGCGGCATTTCATTTCCTCGCGCATGACCTCGTCTTCCGCCCCGTGTTGCGCCGGGTTGGCATCACGGGCGCCACGCTTGCAGCGTTCCTGGTTTCGGGTTTGATCCATGAACTTCTCATTTCGTTGCCGGCACGCGGCGGCTACGGGTTGCCGACGATGTATTTTGCCATTCAAGGAATGGGCGTGATCTCTCAACGCTCATCCTTCGGGAAACGACTTGGCCTGGGTCACGGCCGGCGTGGCTGGCTGTTCACTGTGCTTTTCGTCGCCGGTCCAGTCTTCTGGCTGTTCCATCCGGTTTTCGTTCACAACGTAATCCTGCCGATGCTACAGGCGATCGGCGCAACTTGAAATATTATGAAAACAATAAATCTGACAATCCTGCTTCAAATTGCGGGAATCCTGCATCTCGGTCTCCTTGGTGCCGGTTTACTCATGCCATGGGCGGTCGGTCTTCGGACGCACCTTGCCACCTTGCCGGTTTTCATTGGGCGGCTGTTCTGGGTTTACTACACGTTCATCGGCGTTTGTCTCATCAGCTTCGGTCTGATCACCTTCACTTTTGCCGGCACGCTGGCGAGCGGCAGCGGTTTGGCGCGGGTTTTGTGCGCGTTCCTGGCGGTCTTCTGGACGATCCGGCTGGTGGCGGCCACGTTCGTGTTCGATGTGAGGCCGTATTTGACAAATGCGTTCTGGCGGCTCGGTTATCATGCGACGAATATCGTTTTCGTCTATCTGCCTCTTGTCTATGTCTGGGCGGCCTGGAAGGGACGCGGATCGTGAGAATGCATCGGCGTTTTATGCATCTGCCTGCCGTACGAGGGACAATCGGGCGGCGCTTGCTGGTGAATTTCCGCTGCGACCCCGAGGCGCTGGGCCGGTTGTTGCCATCCCCGTTCCGGCCCAAACTGGTGGCGGGCTGGGGCGTGGCCGGTATCTGCTTGATCAAGCTTGAAGCCATCCGCCCGGCGTTTCTGCCTCGGTTCGTCGGCTTCAGTTCGGAAAATGCCGCCCATCGCATTGCCGTCGAATGGAACAACCAAGGCCGGCTGTGCGAAGGCGTTTTCATCCCCCGGCGCGACACCAACTCCCGGTTGAATGAAATTGCCGGCGGCAGAATATTCTCCGGTGTCCACCATCCGGCGGAGTTCCGTGTTTCTGAAACCACCGATGCTTTCGCAGTCAAAATGCAAAGCGCCGACGGCACAACCTGGGTCAGTGTCCAAACACGCGTCGCAGAGGTTCCGCCGCCGAACTCCCTGTTTCACTCGTTGGACGAGGCGTCCCGCTTTTTTCAAAGTGGCGCTGTCGGCTGGTCGGCGCGCCCGGAAAGCGATGAATTCGAGGGGCTGGAGTTGTGCTGCCGGGAATGGCGAATGACGCCACTCGAAGTCATCGGCGTCGAATCCAGTTATTTTGCCGACCGGAATTTGTTCCCTCGCGGTTCAATCGAGTTCGACAGCGCCTTTTTAATGCGCGGCATCGGACACGAGTGGCATGACCGAGGCAGACTGACCTCCGCGGGATTGGAGGAACCATGAACCGGCGCATTATCATTGCGGGTGGCAACGGATTTCTGGGCCGGATACTCACCGCGGATTTTCTGCATCAAAAGGACGAGGTTATGGTTTTGACCCGTTCGCCGCTGATGCGGGATGACGGAGCAAAAGAAATCGAGTGGGACGGTCGGATGGCAGGTGATTGGATGCGTTTTTTCGAAGGTGCGGCGGTGGTGGTCAATCTGGCCGGCCGGTCGGTGGACTGCCGTTATCACGCCCGCAACCGGCAGTTGATATTCAATTCGCGGGTGGATTCAACCCGCGTACTCGGTGAGGCCATCGAGCGATGCGCCAAGCCGCCCGCCATCTGGTTGAATGCCAGCACGGCGACGATCTACAAACATTCGCTTGAACGACCGATGGATGAGCATGGCGAGATTGGCGCCACGCCGGAGGCCAAGGATGAATTTTCAGTCGAGGTCGCACAGGCTTGGGAGCGGGCTTTGGACGAAGCTGACACGCCCAGGACCCGCAAAATCGCCCTGCGCATGGCCATGGTTCTGGGCGTTGGCGGTGGAGTTTTCCCGGTATTACGCCGGCTCGTTCGCTGCGGCCTGGGCGGCAAAATGGCCGATGGCGACCAGTTTGTTTCCTGGATTCACGAAGCGGATCTTAGCCGGTCCATCCAATGGCTGGTCGCCAGAGACGACTTTTGCGGGGCGGTGAATCTGGCTGCGCCGAATCCCATTGCGAACCGTGAAATGATGCGGGTTTTGCGCAAAACCTGCGGCCGGCCATTCGGTTTGCCGGCAACGGCCTGGCTGCTTGAAGCGGGGGCATTTCTGTTGCGAACCGAAACCGAATTGGTCATCAAAAGCCGGCGGGTCGTGCCTGGCCGGTTGTTGAAATCCGGATTTGCATTCACCTTTCCAACCATGGAAGCGGCGCTCCTCGACATCCTTCGGCGCTTCAGATCGGAACTTCACTCGTGAGCCATGAACCTGCCGTCGATGACAATCAGGGGGCCGGAAACAAATTCGCCAGGCCGAATGAGCGCCGCCGGCAAACGGCGGCTGTTGTCGTTACCGGGCGAGCCGCTGTTTCTGGCGGACTGGGAGCGGGTCCTGTTCATCCACTATGAAGTGAATGCGGCGGCGCTGCAATCGGAAGTACCGTTCGAAATTGATTTGTGGGAGGGCAGGGCGTTGGTGAGCCTGGTCGCCTTTACCATGCGCAGACTGCGTCCCCGCCGGGGCGGGCGGATTTCTGCCTGGCCATTCAAACCAATCGCCACACATGCATTTCTCAACGCCCGGACTTACGTAAAACATGAGGGTGAACCGGGAATCTATTTCATGACGGAATGGCTTCCCAACCGACTGAGCGTTTTGTTGGGACCACTGGTTTACGGCTTGCCCTATCGCTTTGCCCGAATCAACTATCGGCACGCGTACGAGCAGGGTGCTCTGGAAGGCCGGGTTGAAGCTCCGGGACGAAAGGGAAGGTTTGCACATCAAGCGCGGTTGAGTTCGAACATGCCGTTCAAATCCTGTCAGCCTGATTCTCTCGATGAATTTCTGCTGGAACGATACACGGCATTTACCTCGCGCGGTTCCGCCCGCCGTTTCTTCCGGATCTGGCATCCGCCCTGGCGGCAGGTGCCGGTGACGGTTTCGGTTGGCGACGACACGCTGCTGACTGAAACGTGGCCGTGGTTCATGGAAGCCCGCCTGATGGGCGCCAATTATTCGCCCGGTTTCCGCGACGTGTGGATGGGGCGGGCCTGTCTGGTGAGATGATGCGTATCGCGGATTCGGATCCGCGGATTTTCAATTTTAATCCACCCGATTTCCCGGTATGTTTCCGGGAAACTGGCGCCATGCGTGTTAATGCCCGAGACGACGAATGATTCGTAAACCCAAAAAACGCATCCTGCTTGCGGGAGGCAGCGGTTTTATCGGCCGCGCGCTTGCCCGGGAATTGCTCCAGCACGATTTCGAGGTGATCAGCCTGACGCGTTCACTCCGCGAGCGCGACGAGGACGACGGGGTCAAAGAGGTGGAATGGGACGGGGAGCACGTCGGCGAATGGATTCAATTTCTGGACGGCGCTGAAGCGGTGGTGAACCTCGCCGGCCGCAACATCAATTGCCGGCACACGCCCGAAAACCTGCGCGAAATCGCCGAGTCGCGCGTCAATTCGGCCGGGGCGATTGCCGGCGGGCTTGTTCACGTGACCCGTCCGCCGCGCCTGTGGCTCCAGGCGGGCGCCGCCGGTTTCTACGGCAACCGGCAGGACGAATGGTGCGACGAAAAAACGTCCAACGGCCAGGGCCGGCTGGCGGAAATTTGCCGGCGTTGGGAGGAGTCCTTTTACTCGGTGAACGCGCCCAAAACACGCCGGATCCTGTTCCGCATCGGAATCGTGCTGGGGCGCGATGGCGGAGCGCTGCCTTTATTGGCCCACTACACCAAATGGTTCCTCGGCGGCGCCGCCGGGAGCGGCCGACAATACATCAGTTGGATCCATCTTGCGGACCTGGTCCGGATGATCGGTCTGGCCCTCGACTATGACAATTATTTCGCCGGGACCTACAATGCCGTTGCTCCCAAACCGGCCACCAATGCCGAATTCATGCGCATCCTGCGGCGCACCCTTTATCGTCCGTGGTGCCCGCCGGCGCCGGCCTGGGCGGTGAAGCTGGTTTCGCGGCTGACGCGCACCGAGGCGTCTCTCGCACTGGAGGGTTGCCGTTGCGCGCCGAAGCGTTTTCTGGAAAGCGGATTCCAATTCAAGTTCGCCGAACTGTCCGCGGCATTGAAGGATATCTGCCATTAGAGCAAATTGTGAAATACTGTAGCCGTTTTTCAGGAGCGCGGCGTTCACGCCGCTTCATTGTCCTCCATGAAATTCACGTCGAAGCGGGCTGAAGCCCGCGCTCCTCCGACGGCCACGGTTTTAGTTAAACCGCTATAGCGCCGGTCAGATGAGTGCTTCGGCCAGCACCTCGGCCATGTGCTGCAACCGGACGCGCGCAAGATGCTGGATTTGCTGGCGGCAACTGGAGCCGGATGCCACGATAATGTTCCCGAAAGGCTGGCCCCGGATTACTCGAATGAGCGGCTCCGCAACTTTTACCGAAAGTTTGTATTTCGATTCCAACATGCCGAACCCGCCCGCCATGCCGCAACAGCCCGCCTCGAGCATCGTCACCGTCCGCTCCGGCAGCCGGGTGGCGAGCTGGTACATGTAATCGGAGTTGGCAAGGGCTTTGGCGTGGCAATGCACATAAATCATCATCCGCGCGGGTTTGTCGTTAAAAATCAGCGCATTGGGTTGCTGCTCCAGCATGTTTTCAATAAACTGCTCGAATAGAATGCAGCGGGCGGCAACCCGTTCCGCGTCCGGCAGCTTCAACTCGCGATAATCCTGCGCAAACATGGAGTAACATGCCGGTTCCAGAAAAATTATCGGCGGGTTGCTCTTGTCGCTGTTGAGGAGGGCGAGATTGTGGCGTCCCAGTTGGGCGGCTTCGTCGAGGTTGCCCTGGCTGAAGGCGGGCCGTCCGCAACATTTGCGGAGCTTTGGCAGCACCACTTCAAAGCCCGCGGCTTCGAGCACCTTGACCGCGGCCATGCCGACGTGCGGTTCATAATAGCGCACGAACGTGTCGTCCCAAAGCATGACCCGGCCGCGAAACCTCCCGGCATGGGTTTTGCGTCTGGCGAACCAGCGGTCAAACCGCTCGCGCGCGAACTTGGGCAGCGGCCGTTCGGTGGACATGCCCAGGAGGCGGCTGCCCAGGTAACCCAACGGGGTGAATTCCAGGAGCGCATTGGCCACGCGCGGCATCACGCAGCCCATCCGGCCCAGGCGATCGGCCGAACTGAAGAGCCGCTCGCGCAGGGTCATACCGTCGTTGCGGATGCGGGCGTGCTGCAATTCGGCCTTCAACAACGGCAGGTTCACATTGGATGGGCATTCCACGATGCAGGCCTTGCAGGACAGGCAGTTGCTCAGCGCCGTCTCCAGCTCCAACGAACGAAGCGGATCACCATTGATGCCGCGCAATTCCAGTGCGGCGCGGATGGCGTTGGCGCGGCCGCGCGTGGACATGATTTCCTCGCCGGTGGCCATGAACGTGGGACACATGCTCGGCGTCAGCTTGAGGCAGCCACCGCATCCGTTGCATTGCTCCAAATTGGCGGTGAACGACCCGTCGCGGTGCGCGAACGCAAGCACCGGTTCGAACGGCAGTTTCAAGGAATAACCGGGGCCCTGACGCAGGTTGCGATCAATCTGATACCGCCCGTCGGAGATGATCTTGCCCGGGTTAAACAAATTAAACGGGTCGAAGCACTGTTTAATTTGCCGCATGACGTGATAAATCTCGTCGCCCAGCTGACCCTTGAGATACTCGGTGCGGGCAATTCCCACGCCGTGCTCGCCCGACAATGTTCCCTTGAACTGCAACACCAGCGCGGAGACTTCGTCGGCGATCTCCCGGTATTTTTTCAAATCGCCGGCGCGGCGCAAATCCAGCACCGGCCGCACGTGCAACAATCCCGCCGCGGCGTGTCCGTAGTACGAAGCCTGCAGATCCAGCCGGCGCATCAGCTTTTGCAGGCTGTTGACGTAGGCCGGCAAATCCCGCGGCCGCACTGCGGCGTCCTCCACAAACGCCACGGGTTTGGCGTCGCCTTTGCAACTGGTCAACAGCGACAAACCGGCTTTGCGCATTGACCACACCAGCTCGGCCTCGTCCGGGGTCTCCAAAATGCGCCGGCGCAAACCCAATTTGCGTTTTTCCAGCAACGCCAGACGCTCGGCAACATCTTCGAAAAATTCGACGATCAGAACAGCCTCGCAGGGCCGGGTGTCGAGCTCGAGCAATTCGCGCGCCGCCTGAAACGCGGGCTGGCCGCGGGTCTGGTCCAGGAGCAGCCGGTCAACGTGTTCAATCGCCGCCGGTTTCAGGTCCAGCAAGGCGGCCGTCGCCTGCATCGCCTCGGCCACGGACGCAAAGAACAACAAACCCACCCCGCGCTTTTCCGGCAACGGGACGATCTTCAATTCGGCGGAGAGGATCGCGGCGAGCGTGCCTTCGCTGCCGGCGACGATTTGAGCCAGGTTGCCCGGCTCGCGCATCGCCCGGACCAGCGCGTATCCCGGCCAGCGCTTCAGAAGGCCGGGTGGAAAGCGCTCGACGATTTGCAGTTCGTTCAACGTTGTCAGGCTTTCCAGCAAGTCGCGCTGTTTTGGCAACGTATCGTGCCCGGGGCCGACCTTCACAACTTCACCGGTGGCCAGCACGATTTCGAGTTCATTGACGTGCATGGCGGTCGTGCCATAGACCGGCGTGTGGGCTCCGGACGAATCGTTGGCGATCATGCCGCCCAGCGTCGCGCGTGAACTGGTGGCCACGTCCGGCCCGAAACAAAATCCAAGCGGGCGGAGGTACTCGTTCAATTGGTCCAATACGACGCCCGCGCCAACGCGGATGGTGCGGCGCTCCTTGTTGAAGTTCCGGATCTGGCGATTGTAGCGCGCAAAATCAACGACGAGGCCGTCGCCGACGGCGCCGCCCGAAAGGCCCGTGCCCGCGCCGCGCGGAATGACCGATACCCCCGCCTGCGCCGCCGCCTGGATAATGGCGCGGGCATCGTGCGCGCTGGCGGGAAACGCCACGGCCAACGGCTCGATCTGGTAAACCGACGCGTCCGTCGCGTAGAGCTGACGCGTCAGATTGTCAAACGCGACATCGCAAACCGCCGCCTTCAACGTGGCCAGTTGTTGATTGGGTGTCATAGATGGCCTGACCTCAAGCTATCGGCGTGACAACGCGTTGACAATTTCATTTACTCAAAACATAGTGAGCGTCAATTCCCAAAAACGTTCCGAAGAGTTTCTCAAAATCAGCGCCCAGTTCAAACTCGGCGCGCTCACCACCGAATCCTCGCACCCGGTCACGGCCAACTTGAGCGATGTTGCCAAACAGGACATCGCCGCCGCGCTGGAATTGCTTTTCGACGTGGACACCGATGTGGTGAAGAAATACCGCGAGTTTGTGGAATCGGGCAGGGCAGGGGAAATCACGGAAACGGTCCTGCGCTCGCTGCAAAGCGGCGGGCGGATTTTTTTCACCGGTTGCGGTTCGACGGGGCGTTTGAGCATTTTGCTGGACTCGGTCTGGCGCGGTTTCTGGCAACAAAGGAAATCCCTCACCCGTCCTTCGGACACCCTCTCCCATCGGATGGGAGAGGGACAGGGCGAGGGCACAACGGATTTTGAAAACCGCGCCTTCAGCGTGATGGCGGGCGGCGATTACGCGCTCATCAAATCAGTCGAGGGCTTCGAGGATTACACGGCGTTTGGACGTAAACAAATTCGCGACCTCGGCGTGCGCGCGGGCGACGTGGTCTTCGCCATCACGGAAGGCGGCGAGACGTCATTCGTCATTGGCACGGCCTGGGAAAGCGTGAACGCCGGGGCGAAGGTTTATTTCGTGCATAACAATCCCGACGAAATTCTCTGCCAACACGTCGAGCGCAGCCGCGAAGTCATCGCCGACCCGCGCATCGAGAAAATCAATCTCACGACCGGGCCGATGGCCATTACCGGCTCGACGCGGATGCAGGCGACTTCGATTCAACTTTGTGTCCTGCTCACGATTTTGGAGATGGTGGCGCGGGAATTGACTTCGGGCTGTGGCGCCGCGGCGCCGCCGGCGAAAGCGCTGGCCGGCCAGCGCATTGGCAAAGATATTCCCGCGCAATTCCTCGCCGCGCTGGAGGAAATGCACGCGGGTTTGAAATCGCCGCTGATGCTGGAACAACTGGCAAAACTCGTCGCGCTCGAGGAAAAGGTTTATCGCGCGGGACACAAGAACAATTACTTTGCCGATCGCTTCGGCATTGATGTTTTGACGGACACGACCGAACGTTCGCCGACGTACTGCACGCCCCCGTTCCGCAAGTTCGACGACACAACCGCAACGGCATCGTGGGCCTTTTTGTTCCTGCCGCGCATTCATACCCGGGAGGCGTGGCGGCACCTTTTGAAACGTGTACCGCGTTGCGTGGAATGGAATGAGAACGAGGTCCGCCGGCTTGCCGGCGAGGAACATTTCGACCGCACGTTTGAAACCATCCGCAAAATCAGTGCGCCGGAACTGATGCGGTTCCGGATCGGCCTGGACGGCCTGAAATATCGTCCACTCGGAGCAGGCGACAGCGCGGTGGCCATTCTGTCGGAACCGGAAAAGGAATCGTTGTCGGCGCCGGACGGATTTTACCGCGTCCAACTTGCAGCGTCGCGAAAAGCGGGTGCGAAGACCGGCCTCGTTTATTTTGGCAGCAGCCGCCGTCAGACGGCTCCATCCGATGAATCCCCGGTCCTCGATCCTCAATGCTTGTTTGACGAAGTTTTTGTCCCGGTCCCGGAGACGGATTTTCTGCTGGACGGCGTGACGCGCGTGTCGGTGAAGCTGGTGATGAATGCGCTTTCGACTTGCACGATGGTGCGGTTGGGGCGCGTGATGGGCAACACCATGGTCTGGGTTGTGCCGTCGAACCTCAAGCTGATTGACCGTGCGACGCGTTACATTGCCATGCTCACCGGACTCGCCTACGAAGCGGCGAACGGGCTGTTGTTCGAGGTCATCGAATACGTCGAGCCGCGGATGAAATCGGACCGGGCTTATCCGCCGGTGGTGGGCGTGGCCGTGCTGCGCGCGCGGCATGGTTTGACAAACGAAGAGGCGGAGAAGCGATTAAACGAGGTTTGAACCGCTGTTTCCCGCGGACCTAATCGTCTTCGCCCTTGCCCTTTTCCACTTCCGCCCGCAACAGATCGTGGAGTGTGACCAGGCCGAGGATTTTCCCGCCCGGCCGGTCCAGAACGATGACGAATTGGCTGGCGGATTCGATGAGCAGCCTTTGCAGGTCCCGGATGGTCTGATTGCGCAGACAAGATGTCGCCCGTTCCAGTTTGGGCGGGCGATGCTCCGCCAGGGCCAGTTCGGCCTCCCGGCGGGTGAGAATGCCGGTCAGGCTGCCGTTTTGTTCGACCGGAAAGCGCTGATAGGGATGCGCCTTGAGGACAGCCTGAATTTCGCCGCGATCGAGGCTGTGCAAGGTCACCGGCTGGAAGCTGGCGATGGCGGACACAGGCAGTTGCTGCCAGCTTTGCAGGTCGCGCGGCGGCCGGACATGTTCAATCTGGTGGCCATCCTGGGTCAGGAGCGCGTCGTAGAAATTCTGGCGGTTCATCTTGCGGCTGATGGCCTGGCTCACCAGCGCGCCGATCATCAGGACCGGCACGAGCGCAAATTCGTGCGTCATTTCAAACACGATGAGAATCCCGGTGACGGGCGCGCCGACGACTGCGCCGAGGCAGGCGCTCATGCCCACCACGATCAACGTCAGCACGTCGGCATGGCTCATCGGCCATTCCAATCCGACCAGCCCGGCCACGAGCGCGCCGGCCATGCCGCCAAAAAAAAGCGCCGGGGAAAAGATTCCGCCGCAGCCGCCGAACCCGTAACAACTGAACGTGGCGACGAATTTGGCAAGCAACAGCGCCGCCGCCAATTGCCAGCCAATGTTACCGGCCAGGGCATCCGACAAATCATCGTAACCCAGGCTGAAAACGCCGAGATGTCCCGTGCGCCAGAAAATCACCACCCCGAGCATCCAGGTGACCAGTCCGCCGAACGCCGGCAGCAGCCACCCGGGAACGCTGCGGTTCCGCTTTATCCAGGAGCGCAGCCCCAGCGAGGACTTTTGAAAATAAACCCCCACCAATCCGGCCAACGCGGCCACGAACGGTGCGAGTGTAAAACCGAGCCACGTCGGCGTGTCGGCGCCCTTCAGGGTGAAGGCAGGTTGCTGGCCGACGACGCCGTGCACCACCAGCGCGCCCAGCACGGACGCCAGCAACACGCCGCCCAGCAACCGGCTGTTGAGGTCGCCAATAATTTCTTCCAACACGAAGGTAGCCGCGGCCAGCGGCGTATTGAAGGCCGCGGCCAAACCCGCCGCCGCGCCGGCCGCCGCAGCGGCCCGACGGTTCTGTTTGGCCTCACCGGTCAGACCGGCCAGATTGGAAGCGATGACGCCGGCAAATTGCACGCTGGGACCTTCGCGTCCCATGCTGGACCCGCCACCGATGCTCAGGATGCCGGCGGCGAATTTAACCCATCCCACGCGCACCGGCACCGAACCGAAATCCTTCCAGAAAGCAAGTTTGAGTTGCGGGATGCCGCTGCCCGCCGCTTCGGGGCAATACGAGTGCAGCAGCCATCCCACCAGCAAGGACGAGGTGACAACGATGACGAAACTGCCGGTGAGAAAGATTGTGAGTGATTGGTGCGAAAGTTTCACCAGGCCCAGCCGGTAAAACCAGTTCATCGCCAGTTGAAAGACCACGGCGGCGATGCCGGCCGCCAATCCGTACAGGCATGTCCGCACGATGGCACGGGTTTGCCTGGGCAGCCTTTGAAAAAAATCAACAATAAACAACGTTGTCACGCGCCCTTATTTTCAACAATCGGCAACCTGTTAAAAGCAAATTTATTGGCGCGGGTTGGAACATTGGGCCTCACATTGGAGCCGGCGGATTCAGACCCGGACGGAGCTGGAACTTTTCGGGGAAAGCCCGGGTCAGTGCATGGAAGGCGACTGATACAAAATGATCGCCAGAAAGACGCCTGAAGAAACAATCAGCGTCAGCAGTACGATGGTGACAATGTTTTCGACCAGATTTCTGTCCTTAGTGGTCATAACGAACCGCAGGGTTTTTTTAACAGAAGTTGCGTGAATATAAAGGATAAAGCCAGGGAACTTATTAACAGCTTATTCTCCGGGAATGTGAATTTTCACCAGATGCCGGGCTTGCCGTTTGGGCAGGGCACGATTGGTTTTACGCAGTGGCATTACTGTTTCCTCCCTGGGAATAAAATCTTTCAGGAATGCCGGCTTGTCATGCCGGCCGCCGCGCCGGTAATCGCGCCACATCATTTCGGCCACCGGCTTCGCGTCAAGCCGGAGGTGGCCGGTGAGATATTCAAAAAGCAGTTCCATCAACCGCACCAGCGCGATGCCGTCGGTGCGGCCCGTACGCGCGTGCAGCCATTCGCTGAAGCGGAGAAGGGCGTGGAAAGGCGAACTGTTGGAAGTTCCGGTTTCAGCCGGGCCGGCTCCCGTTTTCCCGCCTGAAGGCGGAACTCCAAACCCGGACCAGATCAGCGGGGTGGTCTCGATGAAGTTGCCGCTGTTGCCGATCAGGTCCCAGTAGCGCGCGAACCGCCGCAGTTTTTGCATGGTCGCAAAATCAATCAGTCTGTTCTGCAAAATTTCGTAGGGCGGATGCGGGTTATAAACCATCTGCCAATCGGCGTCGTGCCGGACAATCGGCGTGCCGCGCAGCCGCTTCAGAATGCCCACCTGGATTTCCTGCGGGACCGAGCGCGATGAGCCGGTCGAACCCGGCGGCAAAACTTTCCACGGTTTCCCCGGGCAGCCCGACAATCAAATCCGCGTGGATATGGACGCCGGTTTCGAGCGCGCAGGAAATGGAAATTGTCGGCGAGCTGTTCGTAATTCTGCCGGCGCTGGATCAAGCGGCCGACCTCCTCGTTGAAGGTCTGGATGCCCACCTCGAATTGCAGCGCGCCGGGCGGGAATCGGGCGATGATTTCGCGCAACGACTCCGGCAGCCGGTCGGGAATCATTTCGAAGTGGAAGAAATGGCCGGGCTGATGGCGGGCGAGGAAGAATTCGAGGATGGTTTTGCTGACGGCGACGTTGAGATTGAACGTGCGGTCAACGAATTTGAATTGTTTCACGCCGCGGTCGAGCAGGCGCTGCAATTGTTCGAGCATGACCGGGCAGCGGGACCTGCCGCACTGGAATGTCGAGCGACGACAGGCAGAACTCGCACGTGAACGGGCAGCCGCGCGACGCCTCGACGTAGATGATGCGGTGCGCGATGTCGTCGTCGGTGTAGAGGTCGTAGGGCAGGGCGATTTGAGAAAAATCCGGCGGCTCGGCGGGAATGATTTTGGGCAGCGGAGTGCTGGCCTCGCACGGCATGTTGGAGTCCACGCTTCAGCGTGCCATCCGGACAAGCTGAAGCTTGAACTCCGACATTTTCGTGCCAGTCTGGAGACCCGCGTTCCAGCAACACCCGGCATACCTCCGCAAATTTCAAATCCGCCTCGCCGGTGATGACGTGGTCGGCGAGTTGGACGATCTCCTGTTCTTCGGTTTCGTAGCTGACTTCCGGTCCGCCGAGGATGATTTTGATGTCGGGCCGGATGCGTTTGATGGCGGCGATGACCTCGGCGGCGGGCTCGACGTTCCAGATGTAAACGCCGAAGCCGATGATTTTGGGATTGCGCGCGAGCAGCGACTTCCGCGATGTCGAGCGGGCGCTGGTTGATGTCGAATTCGGCGAGGCAGGCGCGCGACTGCAGTTCGCCGAGGTTGGCCAGCAGATAGCGCAGGCCGAACGCGGCGTGGATGTACTTCGCGTTGAGCGTGGTTAAAACGATGTCCGCCACGATGAAAGGTTAACAAAGATCGGTTGTAGCGTCGAGCTTGCGGCTCGATTTAATCGACGCACAGCGCCAACGGCGGCATCACCGAATTTTCATTCGACCGGGTGGGTTTTGGTTGTTAACCTGCCGGCATTATGACACCCGACGATATTTTGCTGGAAGCGGAAGACAAAATGATCAAGACCGAACAGGTGGTCGTTAACGAGTTCGCCAGCGTGCGCACGGGCAAGGCGTCGGCGTCCCTGGTGGAGAACATCACGGTGGAGGTTTATGGCGCGCAAATGCGCATCCGCGAACTGGCCGGCATCACGACGCCGGAACCGCGCATGCTGGTCGTCCAGCCGTGGGACATGAACTCGCTGCATCCGATTGAGAAGGCGATCCAGAAGGCGAACCTCGGCCTGAACCCGGCGATTCAAGGCAAAATCATCCGGCTGGTGTTCCCGGAATTGAGCCAGGAACGGCGGCAGGAGTTCGTGAAGATCTCCAAGAAAATGGCCGAGGACGGGCGCGTGGCGATCCGGCACGTGCGGCGCGACGCGATGGAGCAGTTGAAGAAGCACGCGCACGACAGCGGCATCACCGAGGACGAGGAGAAACAGGCCGAAAAGGATTTGCAGAAGCTGACCGACCAATACACCGCCAAGATTGACGAGCACCTCGTCCACAAGGAAAAAGAAATCATGACGGTTTAGGGGATTTACGATTGGCGATTGGCGATTGACGAATTACGCGTGCCGTTCCAAATCACCGTCAATGGGTCATAGTTTCGCATTAAAAACACTTGACCCACCTTATTCTTTTTGCTAGAAACTTATCAAGTCTAGTGAAGTCGATTTGGCTCCCAGACAAAGCTACCCTATGAAAATAAAATTCAAATCCACCACTCGTGCTGCGTGTCATTTATTTGCCGGAGTGGTCTTGCTGATGGCTTCCAGCGCGCAGGCGCAAAATCTGTTTGAGGCGGATCGCTATGGCGGCAATATTTATGAATACTCGTCGGGTGGAGCGCAAAGCACTTTCGCATCCGGGTTGGTTAGTCCTTGGGGTCTGGCTTTTGACAGCGCGGGCAACCTGTTTGTGTCGACTTGGGGTAATATAGATAATCCGGGTCCGGGTATTGGTAGCATCATCGAAATCACACCGGGTGGAACTCAAAGTACCTTCGCCTCCGGGCTGAATATTCCTGATGGACTGGCCTTTAACAGCGCGGGTAATCTGTTCGAGTCGGATTACGGCAGCGGCAACATCTATGAATACACGCCAGGAGGGTTGCAAAGCACGTTTTCCTCCGGGTTAGGTAATCTTGGTGGCTTGGCATTTAATA
This sequence comes from uncultured Verrucomicrobiae bacterium, assembly GCA_963802515.1. Taxonomy (GTDB): domain Bacteria; phylum Verrucomicrobiota; class Verrucomicrobiia; order Limisphaerales; family UBA11358; genus UBA11358. The sequence continues at coordinate 388,730 of CAWDIX010000003.1, read as the reverse complement.
GCTCGGGTGATTTGTTTGTGGTAATTGCGGGCGATCAATTTGCGAATAACGGTAGCGTCATCAAAATTACGCCGGGCGGAGTGCAAAGCACCTTTGCTTCAGGTTTGAGTGATCCTCAGGGACTGGCTTTCGACAGCGCGGGTAACGTGTTTGTGGCGAATTGGCAAAGCGGCAGCATCACCAAAATCACGCCAAGCGGAACGCCAAGCATTTTTGCCTCCGGGTTCGGTGGTACTTCTGGACTGGCATTTGACAGTGCGGGCGACCTGTTCGTGTCGGCTACATACGGTGGCAACATCACCGAAATCACACCGGGTGGACCACAAAGCACCTTTGCATCCGAGTTGGGTAGTCCTGAAGGACTGGCTTTCCAACCCGTGCCTGAACCCTCGTTTTTGGGGTTGCTCGCGGTCGGTGCCACCATACTCCTCGTCCTCCGCCATCGCCGAAGTGCTACCGTCACACTGCGCCAGTATCGCACCCCATTGCGGAAACGGATTTGACCATCTGTCCATCACAGAAATCTGCGAAAATACCATTCCACAAACCTTGCAACCAGCCAATGCACCGTGACCCATTATGCTGGACAATGATTTCACTATTGTTGCATTGCTGGCCCAGCGTCAGTGGTTGTGCCTGATCTTGGCGTTGGCTTCCGACTATGCCGCTCCGTTTTCCACCTCAAACAATTCCAGAAATTGCCGCTCGCTATCATTACGAGCGAGAGCCTGAACTCATAGCATTAGTTCCAGTCGTTCAGCGGCAGGGCTTTTTGAACCGGGAACAGCTTTTTACAGTTTGTAGGTGGAAGTCACCACGACAAGCTGCTCGCGCTCACGACAATTCCGACTTATTTGTTCAGGAGGTTACTCGCTTTGCCCTCGCTGCACACGATGAGCGTTCTCGGATTGAGCCGCTCTGTATGCTCGATGGTGTGGGATGGCCCACGGCTTCGACGATTCTTCACTGGTTTCATCAAGCTCCTTATCCGATTGTTGACTTTCGCGCTTTATGGTCGCTTCAGATGCAGGCGCACACTTATGACTTCCCGTTTTGGCAGGGCTACATCGGACATTGGCGTGCCATTCTTCAGGAGGCTCAAGAGCTTTTAGGGCACGCCATAACCACACCGCGTATGTTTGATCGTGCTCTTTGGCAGTATTCCTATGAGAATCAGCCGTAATGGGGAACCTACCGCGCCAGCGCATTGGTCGCGGGCGATTCAAAGCGCACCACGGTTTCGCCGGGGCGGGCGTAGCCGAGTTTTTCGCGGGTGAGACGCTCGACGGTTTTGGGATCGTTACGGAGCGCGTCAATGTCCGCCTGGAGTTCCCTGGATTTTTCCTTTTCCTGGTCCAGTTCCTTTTCCAGCCGCAGATTTTCGCGCTGCATCCGTTCGTTCTGCTGGATGAGCGGCAAATACCAGACGCCGACGAGCAGCAGCCCGGCCAGGAGCAGCAACCAGGCGACCATTTTGGTCAGCTTGCTCCAGATGCCGAGGTCAACGTTCATGGCCGCGAGTTAAGCACGGGCGGCGGCGGGGCGAAAGCGGATTTATCTGACAAGTTCCTTCCAAGTTTTCAGTTTGCCGTTGGCGTCGAAGGCAAGGCGCAACCAGCGCGCGGGCAGGTACGTTTCGGAATACATCGGCATCGCCGGGCCGAAATAGCAGCCGGGCGGCGCCAGGTAAGGGCCGGGCGCCACAATGACCTGGCTCCGCCGGGTGAGCCATTCGGCGACGGCCGAGCCGTCGGACAGTTTCGCATACTTGTCCGGCGGGCCGAATTCCATCACCGCCTGGTCGTAGGTGTAATTACCCACGCGCGCCGCCCAGTCAATTTTGGGTGTGACGCAACCCGCCAGCAAAAGCAGGCCGATTACGACTGGAAGCACAGCTTTCACGCGGTTAATTTACGCCGCCGCAGTCTGAATGCAATCGGCGTCCTTTCTGCGGGATGCGGATTTAGTTGTGAACGGGTTTCGGTGGCGCTATCAATTCCGGGGCATGATCAAGGCATTGTTCCTGTTTTTTGATCCGACCGCGTGGGACCGCCTGGCCCAGGCGCGGCGCGGGGTGGGTTTTACTCTCGCGGGATATTTGCTCCCGTTGCTGCTGGTGGTGTCCGCGGTGGAAGGCGCGGGACTGGTGTATTGGGGCAAATGGCAGGCGGGTGTCGGGGTGATCAAAGAATTCACACTGGAAGAGACGATTCTCTATGAAGCCGCGCAATTGCTGCTGACGCTGGCGGTGGTTTTTGTGTGCGCCCACCTCGTCAAAATATTGGGCGAGACGTTTCATGACCGTCACACCTACACGCAGGGGTTCACGGTGGTGGCGTACGCGTTAAGTCCGATCTTTTTTCTCCGGCTGCTGGACGTGTTTCCCACGATGAATCCCTGGGCGCCGTGGGGCGTTGGCATCGCGCTTTCGCTGTGGATTTTTTACCAGGGTTTGCCGCGCGTTATGAAACCGGACCCGAGCCATGCCTTCGAATTGTACGTGATCAGTTCGATGATATTATTTGCGACCACGGGTCTGGTGCGCACGCTCACCGCGTTGTGTTTGCGGGGCCAGGTTGATTTCACCCATTCCTATTTGGGAGCGGGAATTTTGCGTCTGCTGGCGCGGCTGCATATTTGAAAGGGGATATTGAATGATCACGGCCATCGAACAAACCTTGCTGAACGCCCTGGCGGAACTGGAACAGGCAGGTCAATCGCTGCGCACCGCCCATCCCAAACCGGACCTGCCGGCACTGTTCGCGCGCATTGATGAACTGGCGAAACAACTGCCGGCCGGCACGGATCCCGCGCTGCTCCATTACCTGCACAAGAAAAGTTACGAGAAAGCGCGGCTGTTCCTGCAGGGGCGCGATGCGGAGAACCAGGCCGGAAAATGCCGGCACGTTTAGTTGTGGATCACGCTTTAGCATGGCAGACAGCCTGAAGGCTGAACTCCAACCCGAATACGCCCGCTTGCAACCCTCGACCATCAACCGGTAACGTTTCCGCATGATTGACGACACCATCGCCGCCATTGCCACGCCGCTCGGTGAGGGCGGACTGGCCGTCATCCGGCTTTCCGGTCCGCAGGCGCTCGCCGTCGCCGACAAATGTTTTCTGCCCGCTCGGCAAAAATTCGCTGAATCCCTCCGCGGCATCGTCGCACACGATTCATTACGGCAAAATCGTTCGCGGAGACAAAGCCGTGGACGAAGTGCTTGCTGGCGGTGCTGCGCGCGCCGCGCACGTTCACGCGCGAGGACACGGTGGAAATCACCTGTCACGGCGGCATCCTGCCGGCCAAACTCGTCCTCGACACGCTGCTGGAAAACGGCGCGCGGCGGCCGAACCCGGCGAATTCACGCGCCGCGCGTTTCTCAACGGACGCCTTGACCTCGCCCAGGCCGAAGCGGTCGCTGATTTGATCCATTCGCGCACGGAACTGGCGCTGGCCGCCGCCAACGAACAGCTTGCCGGAAAACTTTCGCAGCGCATCAACCGGCTCCGCGATGATTTGATGCACATGCTCGCGCACGTCGAGGCGCACATTGATTTTCCCGACGAAGACATTGCGCCGGACACGAAGGAACAATTGCTCGGAGCGCCTGGAAAACGGCGTAAAGTTCATGGACGAACTGCTGCGCACGGCGAACGAAGGACAGATTTTGCGCCGCGGCATCCGTGCGGCGATTGTGGGCCGGCCCAACGTCGGGAAATCCAGCCTGCTGAACCAACTCCTCGGCCGCGATCGCGCCATCGTGTCGCCGATTCCGGGCACAACGCGCGACACGATTGAGGAGACAGCGAACATCCGCGGGCTGCCGGTGGTATTCATTGACACGGCGGGATTGCGCGAGGCGCGCGACGAGATCGAGCAGGAAGGCATCCGCCGCAGCCGCGAGTCGCTGGCCCGGGCTGAATTCATCCTGCACGTGCTCGACGCGAGCGAACCGCTGGCAAGCGAGGACGAAATTTTTTTTACCGAGTTCGCGGCCAAAAAGCGGATTCTGGTTCGGAACAAGATTGATTTGCCGCTGAAACTGAAATTGCCGCCGGAACCTTCTGTCGCGTCTCACGGGTCGCGCGTCACGACTCCAGCCGTTGACATCTCTTGCCTGAGCGGGCAGGGGATTGAGCGGCTGAAAGACGCCATCAAGGAACTGGTGTGGGCGGGTGAAATCAAGGCCGAGATGTTGCAGGTGATGATCAACTCGCGTCATCAGGACGCGTTGAACCGCGCCGCGCGGCGGCTCAACGAACGATTGACGCGTTACGGGCGGATGCAACGCTTGAACTCGTGGCGATGGATTTGCGCATTGCGGTCAACGCCGTCGGCGAAATTGTCGGCAAGACGGCCACAGAAGACCTGCTTGATTCGATATTCAGCCGGTTTTGCATCGGCAAGTAAATGTCGTGTAACCGCCGGCCGTCGCACGCGTTTGAGCCGTGCTGCGGCTGGAACAAATCCCGCAGCAGAAACGATCGAGTCAATCCTCAGTTTTCATAAATCGTTGCGCCGGCAGGAGGCGCCCGGAACCGCTTCAGCGGCTGCTTTCACCCAGCCCAGACCGTTTAAAGTGTCTGGATCAGTCGGGTCCGGGCCCACTGCTCAAGACACGAGCGCTATCACAAAGTTAATGAAATCAACTTGTTTGTGTGCTTAAAGGCAAGCGACGCGGCCAGGTCTTCTTTTCCAATAAATTCTCTTGACTTTTTCCGCAGATTGGCTCATAAAGTCTTCGTATTAAAGTTCAGAGCCAAGCAACGCTATGAGGATTTTGAAGAAGTCTTTCGTGAGCAGCGCGCGGTGGTTTGAGGGCGCGCTGTTTGTCGTTTTAGTGGGTGGCCTCGCCTTTCAGAGCGAGGCGCAAATCTACACGGTTTCTCAGAACGATTCCATAGCACTGGTTGATGCTGGCAGCCAGGCGGGAGTTTATAATTGGTCCGTGGGTGGCGTGAATCAGTTGTTCCAGCAATGGTTTTGGTACCGCGTTGGCAGTTCCGGCCCGGAATCCTCAATTGACACCATTTCCCCGGTATCCGAAACATCGTCGGGTGCCAACAAGGCGACACTCACCTATGCAAACTCGACGATAAGCGTGAAAACCGCGTACTCCCTTGCGGCGCCCGGGAACGGCACGGCCACTCTGAGCGAACTGATCACGGTAATGAACACCTCGGCGATCAGCCAGGATTATCATTTCTTCCAGTACTCGGATTTTGATTTGGGAGGCACCACGGGCGGGCAAAGTGTTCAGTTTTATAATAACGGTTCGAGCACGTATTACGAAGTCATTCAGACAGGCGGGACAGGGTCCATGGTTGAAACGGCCATAGCTCCCTCGGCGACTTCCATGGAAGTGCAGGCGGGGCTTTACCCCGTGATACTCAACGCGCTTACCGACGGAGTTGCAACCACACTTAACAACAACCTCAGTTCAGGGTCGGGTGATGTTGCTTACGCCTATGAATGGGACGCCACGTTGGCACCCGGCTCTTCCCTGCTGATCAGTAAATTAATGAGCGTCCCTGAGCCTTCGTCCATGGCGTTGATTTCGTCAGGAATGCTTGCCCTGGCCTTGTTGCGCCGCGGCCGTCGGGGAGCGTAGTTTTTGCACATATTTGAAGGGGTTTGCGAGCGGGGAATTTTCTGTTGAAAATGCTTGACTTTAGACCCCTGTTGCGGTAAAAGAATTCCGTATTCCGTGAAATTAAAGCGCCGGACAACAATCAGAGGTTATTATGAATTGTAAGCACGAATTTGTTTTCGTCGGCAAAGGCGTCTCACTGTGTGGAGCACTGGTCTTGTCAAGTGTTCTGCTCTTGCCGGGCAGAGCCATGGCTGATGCGTCAACCACAGTAACGCTGAACGACGGGGGCTCCTCGGCAATAGTGGACCTTGGCAGCAGTGCCGGCATGTACAACTGGAGTGTAAGCGGACAGAATCAGTTGAACCAACAATGGTTTTGGTATGCGATCGGGTCCGCCGCGCCTCAACCTATTAATTCCATTGGCTTGCTCAATTACAATGAAGCGGTGAGCGGCAATGAAGTAACCGCCACGTATCAAAATGCTCAATTGACTCTGACGATTGATTACCTCCTGTCGGGCGGCGGCGTCGGGTCCGGAAACGCTGATATCACAGAGTCCATTTCGGCCATGAACAATTCGGGCGGAAGTATGGACTTCCATTTCTACCAATACTCCGATTTCAACCTGCTGGGGGATGGGAGCAGCGATACCGTTCAACTGTTCGGCAATCCCGGGAGCTGGAATTTTGTGCAGCAAACGGCCGGGGCCTCGGGCATTGGTGAGGCGATTGTCGCACCGAGCGCCAACCACGGTGAAGCCGCGTACGCAGGCGCGACGCTGTCTGAATTAAACGCCGCTTCTCCGCTGACGCTGAACGACCATTCGACGGCCGGGCCGGGAGATGTGACGTGGGCGTTGGAATGGGACACGACGATTGCCAATGGCGGAATGTTTGATCTGACCAAGGATAAAAGCTTGTTTATTCAGGTCGTTCCCGAGCCGTCAACGATGGCGCTGATCGCGCTGGGCATTGGCGCATGGGGATTGGTACGCCGCCGGCAGTCAGCTTGAGGGCGGAATTTTGCTGGTTGCCAACGGCAAATGCGAGGCCGGTCAATGACCGGCTTTTTGCTATACAGGCATCGTGAATGGTCTGTTATGAAAACCCCGTTATCCAGCAACCAGCCTGTCCTGTCCGTAGAGACCGCTTGCGCGTATGGACGGTAGTTTTTACCGACGAACGGTGGGGTTGCTGCTGTTGAACTGTGCCTTGGTATTTAAATTGCAGGCGGGCGGCAGCGGCCTGAATACCGTTGTCGTCGTCAACCAGGCCAGCTCGAACTCGTGTGAGTTGGGGAATTACTTCTGCGAGCAACGCCAGGTGCCGCCCGAGAACGTACTGCGCATCTATTGGTCCGGCGGCAATACATTGTGGACCAGCAATGATTTTCAAACCAACCTGGTGACACCTTTGATGGACATGCTGGCGGCCCGCCAGTTGACGAACCAAATTGATTACGTCGTCCTCTCGATGGATATTCCGTTTCAGACCAGTTTTGGCTCTACGGTCAACGGTACGACTTCGGCCTTGTTCTACGGTTCAAGGATGGGGAATGGCAGCGATCCATTGGGGGTCACCAACAGTTACGCCGGCAGCGAAGCGGTCTTCCGCCAGGCCATACCAGTCGGCGCTCCCGGCTATTCCTTTCTCGCCACTATGATTACGGCGGATTCGCTTTCCCAGGCGAAGCAGTTGGTGGATCAAGGTGTTGCCAGCGACCGGACTTATCCCCAACAGCCAGTAGTGCTGGCAAAGAGCTCAGACACGATCCGCAACATCCGTTACTCGTATTTCGACAACGCCATTTTTAACGTGAATATTCTTGGGGCTTCATCAATTTTACGCACCAACACTGATTCGCTCGGAGGTCAAACCGGATTTCTGGGATACGAAACCGGATTGGCGCAACTTGGCCTTGCGCCCGGAACTTTTGTTCCCGGGGCTGTCGGAGACAGCATGACCTCCTTTGGCGGAATCATTTTCGGTCCCAATGATCAGACCAACTTGCTGGCCTTCATTGACGCCGGGGCGGCAGGCAGTTATGGCACAGTCGCGGAACCCAACAACGATACGCAGAAGTTTCCCAATCCACAGGTTTACTTTTACCAGGCTCGTGGCTTCAGCCTGGCCGAAAGCTATTATCAAAGCATCCACGTGCCGTATCTTGGGCTGATGGTGGCCGACCCGCTGGCTGCGCCATTTGCCGGGGCCAGTTACGGGCGATGGAGTACCAACCTGCCGAACTCGGTGTTGAGCGGCACCTCCAATCTTTCGGTGCAATTCTCCGCCCGCGATGGGGATCATCCTCTGCAACAAGTGGACCTGTTCGTGGATGGCACGTATTTCAGCACGCTCACCAACCTGGCTCCAAGCCCAGGCAATCAATTGACCGTCACTCTGAACGGATATCCCATCACTTACACCGTCCCCACCGGCTCGACCCTGGGCACGGTCGCATCCGGATTGGCGGCCCTGATCAACGCTCCGGCTGCCACCACCGCTACCCAGGTGAAGGCGCTGGTTCATGGCGACCGCATCGAGCTGCAATCCATCGCCACCAATCTCATGACAGTTCCATTCTATGTTGCCGATAACACCCCCACGAATACGCCGGGACTTTTTTACCGCGTCAATTACCTGCCGGATTCTTCTCCGCCACGGATGATACCCGGTCGCCCGGATAAAAGCGGGGCCTTCACAATGGAGGTGGAGATTCCAGGCACCCTGCCATATGTAATCCAAGCCTCGACCAATTTGCTCGATTGGCTGCCAATTTCCACCAATTCCCTGCCGGGGCTGCTGGATTTTACCGATTTTGATTCCATAAACTATCCGGCGCGCTTTTACCGCATGACCTGGCCGGCGCCGGATCAGCTTCCCCGGTTGTCTGCGCCAAATATTATGGGCTCCGGCGCATTCCAGATGCACGTGGATGGCGTGCCGGGGTTGGCTTGGGCCGTCCAGGTATCCACCAATCTCGTTGATTGGGTTTCCGTCTGGACCAATCAACCCGGCGGGGCGATGAACTTTGTTGACGCCGATGCCACGAATTCCACCTGCCGATTTTATCGGGCGTGGCTTGTGCCTCCTGCGCCGCCGGGCTTCACGGTGCTGGCGGAGGCAACGAACCTTACCCTGGTCCGGGTTGACCGCGCCTTGCGGCCTTATGTGGTTGGAGTTTCCACCAACCAAGGGCAATGGACCGCGCTGGAAACCAATTTCGCGCTGGGCGAAATTCAAACCGCCACCACAAGCTCGATTGGAAGTGCCGACACGCTTTCAACTTTTCTGGCGGCCAGCAGAAACATATTCCTGGCCTCAGGCGCGTTCGGCATACAGTCATACACGGTAATAAGCAATTCGCCTCCCGCCAGCGCCTGGATTCAGTTCACTTTTACCAGGACGAACGGCCAGACCGTGGTCGTGGCCGTCACCAATCAATCTGGCGGCACTTCTGTTGCGCTCGCCAGCCAGGTGTATGCCTCGATAAATACGAATTCCGCCCTGCAGGGCAGCGACGGAGTTGTGGCCGAGGATTATGCCGCGAACCCTGGCGGAGCGATCAGCTTCAATCTGCGCGCCCGGAGTCCCGGCCTCCAGGCTGCCGCAATTCAAGTGATTCCCAAGGTGTATCAGGTCATGATGTCAACGCCGCAAGGCACCCTCACTCAAAACTTGTCCGATCTTGAGCCCCGAAACCATCTCTATGTCACTGCCGGCGCGGCCAGGCTGCCCTTAAACTTCCCATTGGATACCACGAGCCTGGCCGACGGATACCACGAGTTGACGGCGGTAGCCTACGAAGGCAGCAACGTAAGAATTCAAACCCGGACGACAGCGCCCGTTGTGGTACAAAATACTTCCTTGAGCGCAACATTAACGTTGTTGGATCTGACCAACCAGGCCCCGGTGCAAGGCACCTACCACATCCAGGTTGCCGCCAACACCAACACTGTCACTTTGATTACATTATTCAGCACGGGCGGCGCGTTGGGTATGGCCACCAACGCATCCACGGCGGTCTTTCAGGTAAATGGCACGAATTTATGGGACGGACTCCATCCCTTCTACGCTCTCGTTCAGACCGCTGACGGCCTCAGGTATCGCACACAAACACAGTGGGTCCGACTCGGAACGGTCCCGCCATAGCGGGCTGGGAAAATGGTACCCCGGCTAGGACTCGAACCTAGAACCAATTGATTAAGAGTCAACTGCTCTACCAATTGAGCTACCGAGGCACAAATTAAGGGCATAAATCATCGTCACAAGCCGTCCGTTTGTCAACAAAACGACGGTGGAAGATCACCACACGGGCGCATATCAAAAAATGAGCACTTTGCCGCCGGGTCTCATTGACACCCTGCTTTAGCGGGGTGCTTAGCGATGCCCGGTCTTTTCAACCGTTTTAGCGGTTTGTCAGCGCGCCAAAACCGCTAAAGCGGTTCTGACCTTCAAACCGCTTGGATCACCCCGCTAAAGCAGGGTGTTAATGAAATGGCCGTCAATTCGAGAGTTTTCTACCACGGACACTCCCTCAAATTTTGATATGCGCCCTCACCACACCTCCACCGGCCCCTTCGGCACGGGTATTTGCGCGCGTTGAGTTGAGGCGGGTGCTGATTCGCGCATGAAGGACGCGACCATCGGCGGCGGACGGAAACGCGGCTGCAATTCGCCGCTCTCGTCGAGAAATTGCTGCCGCCATTTGATATAATTTCCCAGCACGCCGTGGAATTCGGCGCGTGTGGAAATCTGCACGGCATGTTTGTTGAATTCGTGGCACGGGCCGAAGCGTTTGGCATACCATGGCGCCACTTTGCGAAACATCCGGCAGCCGAGTTCTTCGCCGAAAACTTCAATCATCAAATCCAGATGCCGGCACATCACCCGGACACGCTCGGCGAAGGCGGGTTCGGGAAGGGGTTGTAGTGTCAAGCCTGTGGCTCGATTCGATTCGGCCCCAGCCCGGCCGCAACCATAGTTCAGCGTGTGCCGGAATATCCACGGATTGTAAAACGCGCCGCGGCCGATGCTCACGCCCGCGCAGCCGGTCTCGTCAAACATCTTTTTCGCGGCTTGCGGCGTGATGATGTCGCCATTACCCACGACCGGAATGTTCTGCACGGCCTGGACCACGGCCCGGATGCCCGCCAGGTTGACTGTGCCGCCGAAACCCTGTTCGCGCGTACGGCCATGAACAAATATCGCGGCGACGCCGGCGTCTTCCAACGCGCGCGCCAAATCAGGCGCTGTCAGATTCTCGTCGTCCCAGCCCAGCCGCATCTTTGCCGTCACCGGAATTTTCACGGCGGCGACCATGCCTTTGACGAGCGCGGCAGTCCTGTTGAGTTCGGTCATCATCGCCGAGCCGCCGCCGATGCCGCAGACCTTGCGAACGGGACAGCCCATGTTGATGTCCACGGACGCGATGCCGATGGATTCGAGATAAGCTGCGGCGTCGCGCATTTCCTCGGGCACGGAGCCGAAGAGCTGGACGGCGAGGGGTGAATCGGCGGGGCGGGTCTCGATGAGCTTGAATGCCTTTTTGTTTTTTTCCAGCAGCGAGCGGGCGTTGACCAGGTCGGTGGTGCAAAGGCCGACGCCGCCGATTTCGCGAACCACAAGCCGGAAGGGCAGGTTGGTGTAACCCGCCAGCGGCGAGAGAAACAGGTTGGATGGCAGGGTCAGGGAACCGATGCGCATGGGCTGGAATATAGGCTAAATTAGCGCATTGCGGAAGGCGGAAGGCCGTGTTAGTTTTACGTGCGAAAATGTTTGACGACGATTCAAATCAAAGAAACGGCGGCGACCGCGGGCAGAAAAAACCGCCCGGCGGGTTCAAGGTGCCGATGTCCACGTGGATCCTGTGGATTGCCATCCTCGGAGGCCTCGTGGCCCTGATGATGTTAAAATCCCGCATGACGACGCAGGGTGACGTGATGTCGCAATCCGAATTTTTGCAGAAATTCAACTCGAACCAGATTGTCCACGCGACCGTCAACTTCAATTCACAATCCTCGCCGCTTACACCCATCACCGGCACCTATTTTAAAAAGGAAAACGGCAAGACAGTCGAAGCGGCGTTCAGCGCGCCGAACGCCATGCTCACGCAAAAGATGCTGGATGAACTCCTGGTCTCGGACAAAATCGAGGCGGGCGCGCCGAACGCGATGCTTTGGTCCATCGGTTATCAGTTGCTGTTTTTTGTGGGCATCGGCCTGCTGTTCTGGTTTTTCTTCATCCGTCAGATCAAAATTGCCGGGAAAGGCGCGTTGAGCTTCGGCCGCAGCAAGGCGCGGATGCTCTCCAAAGACCGCAACAAGACGACGTTCAAGGATGTGGCGGGCATAGACGAAGCCATCGAGGAAGTCTCCGAGTTGGTCGAATTTCTCAAGGACCCGAAGAAATTCCAGCGGCTCGGCGGGCGTATTCCCAAGGGCGTGTTGATGGTCGGTCCGCCTGGCACGGGCAAAACGCTGCTGGCCAAGGCGATCGCCGGCGAGGCGGATGCTTCGTTCTTCAGCATCAGCGGTTCGGATTTCGTGGAGATGTTCGTCGGCGTCGGTGCCAGCCGCGTGCGCGATATGTTCGAGCAGGCGCGTCGCAACACGCCGTGCCTGGTTTTCATTGATGAAATTGACGCGGTCGGACGTTCGCGCGGTCACGGGTTGGGGGGCGGTAATGACGAGCGCGAGCAAACGTTGAACGCGTTGCTGGTGGAGATGGACGGTTTTGACACGCAAGAAGGGATCATCATCATCGCTGCGACGAACCGCCACGACGTGCTGGATCCCGCCTTGATGCGCCCCGGGCGTTTTGACCGGCAGGTGGTCGTCAATCTGCCGGATGTGCGCGGGCGCGAGGGAATCTTGAAGGTCCATGCCAAAAATGTGAAGCTCGCGCCGGAGGCGGATTTGTCAATCATCGCGCGCGGCACGCCGGGTTATTCCGGCGCAGAATTGGCGAATTTGCTGAATGAGGCTGCTTTGCTCGCGGCGCGTTTGAACAAGAAGGCCGTCGGTATGAGCGAATTGGAAGAAGCGCGGGACAAGGTCCGCTGGGGACGCGAGCGCCGCAGCATGGCGATGTCCGATCAAGAGAAGCGCGCCACGGCGTGGCACGAAGCCGGTCACGCGCTGGTCAACGTGCTTCTCAAGCACGTGCATCCGTTGCACAAGGTTACCATCATCCCGCGCGGCCGGGCGCTTGGTGTTACCATGTCGTTGCCCAAGGAGGACATGTTGAACATGCGCAAAAAGCAGGCGATTGACAGCATTGTCCTGGCGATGGCCGGGCGCATCGCGGAGGAATACGTGACCGAAGATATTTCCAGCGGCGCGGCGATGGACATTCAGCAGGCCACGCAACTGGCCCGCGCGATGGTGATGCACTGGGGGATGAGCGAGAAGCTCGGCAATGTGCTTTACGGTGACAGCCAGGAATACGTTTTCCTCGGTCGCGACTTCATGCGCACGAAGGATTACAGCGAACAGACCGCGCAGGACATTGACGCCGAGGTCAAACGCATCATTGACGAGGCGAACAAAACGGCGAAGGGACTGATCGAAGCCAACCGCGATAAACTCGAAATTATCGCGCACGGGCTGCTCGAATACGAAACGTTGGATGGCGCACAGGTTCAGGAGATTGTCAGCTCGGGCAAGTTCACGCCGCCACCCAAAACGCCCGCCCAGATTGGACCGATGCTCGGAGCGCCGGCCGGCACGCCGTTGCCGGAGACGCCGCCCAAGCCCGCGCCGCCCAAGTTGCCCGGACTCGGCGCACCCGCTCCGGCGCCGGTTTAACCCGAAAACCGAGTTTGGGGGAGCACACCCGCCTCGGGTGTGGCTGGACGCGCCTCGCCAGCCGGAACACCCGCAATTTTTATGCACTTGAGGTTTTCCGCGAGAGCGCGGAAAACGGCACGCGAGGCGCGTGCGCTCCCCATCTCAACTTCGGGGGCGGCTGGCAGACCGCGTCATTTTATGCAGGCAGTGGTGGCGGGGTGGTGAGTCAATCGCAAAGCGAACACCCGATTCATTCCCTCTTTTCCAGGGTCTTCAGATCTTCGGCCAAAAATTGGGCTACGTCCTTGAACCGGGCTGCGTTTTCCGGATTCATCGTCATCAGGGTTTGGTGCGCTTCAAGGCAGGTGCGGGTGATTTCCGCATACGTCGGGTTGGCCGGCTCCGGCGTGCCGTTTTTGACATCGCCGGGCAACTGCAATACACCACCCGTCATTTTGAACAGGCGCGCCACGCCAAGATTTTCCAGCAAATCGGCCACACGTGTGTTGGCATTGCGCAGTTCAATTCCCTGCTGGTCAGAGCCGCCCGGCTGCAGTTTCAATCCAAATCCGGCCAGTACGCCCAGAAACGTGCTGTCCATGAGCACGCATTCCGACAAATCAATGATAAAGCGCCGATAGCCTTTGGCCGACAACTCGTTCAACAGCGTTTTGAAATCGGGGCTGGAGACGTAATTGGCGCGTCCGGCGATTTTAACGCAGGCGAAACTTTTGCAGACCAGCACGGACAGCTTTCCCGGTGGCGTTGACATTTTCTTAGCGATTGTTTGCGCCCTCAGGCCGCAGCCGCCTGCGGTGCGACGATTTGCACCAGCGCGTATTGCAGGACCAGCGCCTCATCCAACCCGCTGGACACCAGCCGTTGGTTGCAACGCAGCAGCAAATCCATGGCGCGGACCAATTCATCCTGGCTGTATTTTTTGGCATGCGGCAGCGCCTTGTAAAGCACATACGGGTTCAACGCGAGCGGATTGAACCGGCGGTCCGCCGGCAATTGTTCCGCGGGCACGCGCTCCAGTTGCGCCTTAAACCGGTTGTAATCCATCTCCGGTTTGATCCAGCCTTCGCGCAACATTTCCTTCAACAGCAGCATCGCGCGGATTTTTGAAATCAGGCCGTAAAGCAGGCCGATTTCGGATTTCTGTGAGTTGAATTTCATTTCCCAGAGTTCCTCGTCCAGCCGCCGCAGCAGGCGGGGTAAATCGCGGTCCCCGAGCGCGTCCCCAAGCGCGAAGGCGCGGGCCGTCTTGTTCCGCGTGCAGACCGCAGCGACATCGCCGGCTTCGATCTGTTTCCGCTGGCCGACGAACAGGCACAACTTTTCAATTTCGCCGTCAAGCAGTCGCGGGTGGGGGCCGATGCGATTCACCAGTTCGGCCAGCGCCTCTTCGTCAATTTCCTTTTGCCGCGAGTGGATGGCTGATCGGGCCTCGATTTCCGCGCGGTTCGCCCAGTCCTTGTCGTCCGTCGACCAGCCGGACAGGGCCTCGACCAGTCCGATTTTGTCGAGTGTTTTGAAGAATGTTTTGCGCTTATCCACTTTGCCGGCGCTGATGAGCAGCCGCACCCCCTGCCACGAAAAACCCTTCAACTCTTCCGCCAGCCCGGCGAGGGTTTCGGTGACGGCCTGGGCGGAGGCGGCGCGCTCGTCGCCGAGAAAATTGCAATCCCGCAGCCAGATGACCTTGCCGGCGCCGAAGAACGGGAGCGTTTGCAGGGCCTCGCGCAAGCGGGCAATCGCAGCCAGCGCCTCGCCGCTGTTGGAAACCGTGGCCTCAATGATTTCGTGATCCATGCCGCCAATGTCGCTGCACCATTGTTGGTGGAGTTGTTTGGCGCGTTGCTTGACGGCAAATTCGTCTTCGCCGCAGATTAGGGCGAGGGGTGAGGTCCGGGCCGCTGGCATTTTATTCGGCCTCGCTGCCGGTTTCGTTAATCCGGTTGAGCACTTCGCTCATGTCCTCGACTTGTTCGAATAGCGCGCTGGTGACAAAGATCGGCTTTTTCTGCGCCGCGGCAATGGCCAGGCAATCACTGGGGCGCGCATCGAGTTCGACAATTTTGCGGGCGACTTCGTTTTGCTGCTGCAAAATCAGCCGGGCGAAATACGTGGAATTCTTCAGGTCCGTGATTACGACGCGTTCGACACTGATGCCGAAGCCCTGGAAAATGCGGTTCATGAGGTCATGGGTCAGCGGGCGTTCCTTGGGCGTCTGGCGGAGGAACATGCCGATGATGGCGCCCATTTGCGGCTCGACGTTGATGACAAAAACCTTCTGGTCGTTGCCGATAAACAGCGCGCACCCGCTGTTGGCGGGCAAAATGCCGCGAATCTGAACGGGCGTCACTTCGTTCTTCATACCCCTAGTTTATGGGAAAAGCCGTAAAAGGCAAGTCATCGTTGCTTTTTGGAAGGCGTTGCCGGCTTCGGCGAAGCGCCGGCGCGCGGCGTGTCGGGCAGGCCAGCCGGTGGTGGCAAGGGCGGAAGGCGGTCGAACCAGATTGTGGCGACGGACAAAAACCAGGCGGCAAAAAACGGATAATAATAGCGCCCCACCTGGTTGGCGGTGCTGAAACCAATCAGGTTCAACAGATCGCTTTGCATGTTCGGGAGACAGGCGATGACCAGCGAAAGAACCGTGAAAACAAGCAACATCACAAGGGTGAGGCCGCCCAGCGCCAGCCGGCCACGCCCTTTCCAGAGGGCAAGCCCGAGCAATACCAGCAAGAGCCACGGCAGGACGGCGAGTTGTTCGTTCACGAAGCTGGCGGGTCCGGCCCACTTTCCGGCCCATTGCAGGTGATCACCGTTCACCGACTGCCAGTGAAAAAAATCGCCGTTGAAAAAACGGCCAAAGACGTTAAGAAACCAGGCTTGCGGAAAGCGGTGTAACGTCAGGGCGGGGGCCGCAATCCCTGACTGCCACCAGCCGGATTCGGGATGCAGAACCGGCTTATCGAGCCGGTACCATGCATACGGAAGCAAACAAATGACGGCAACCAGGACGCTTCTCCAAAGGCCGGGTTGCTTCAACCAGCCGCGCCACCAGCAAAGCGGCAGCAGCGCGCAAAACCAGAGCGCCGTGTAAACGACGCCTTCAAATTTGGTTGCGGCGCAACCGGCTCCGGCGAGGATGGCGGCGGCAAGATAGAATTCGTCCGCGCATGAAATCGCCTTCACAATCAGGAGAGTCGTCAGGCTGATGAAGAAGACCATGGGTATGGTCCCTCCTTCCTGCCGGATGAATTGCTGGCTTGCCGGCAAAAAGCAGAAAGCCACCACCGTGAGGACCGGCAGCGGATGCGGGCGTTTCCAGACCTTTCCCAACGAGAGCATTGCCAGGGACAACGCCACCACCATCCAGAACGGCCAGACTTTGTTGACGAACTCATCCACGCCGCCCACCACGCCATAGCCGAGCGTGTAGAGACACGGCACGAGCATCGGGTAATCCAGATGGGCGTAACCGAGGTTGGATTGGTGCAAAACATTCACCAGATCTTTACCCTGCTCCAGATAAAGAATCTTCGCCTTGATAACCCAGAAGGCATTGGCATCGAATTCGAGCGTTCCCTCCAGCGTGGAAAGTCGGCCGAAAACCCCCCACGAATAAATTACCGGCAGCAGCAGCAACAGCCACAACTGCCCGGGTTGAAATTTTGTCCGCTTCAAGCCCGCTGCCCATTTCGGCGACCGTAACGCGATCTCCGCGACACCCCAGATCAACGCACCCCAGGCGAGCACCCCGCTCAAGTTGATTCCCGCCAGGGCGGCCAGCAGGACCGCTTGCGAAAACACCACCATTCCCATGCCGAATCCCAAAGCGAATTGAAATCCAAAACCGAACCGGTCATCGAATTTTTGGCCGAGCAGGAGGCGGCTTATCCGCATTCCGGCAAACGCCACGGCTGGAGGCAAAAGGAACGCAAGCCACTCTTTCATTTCGGGACTCCTTTTTGGGTGAGGGGAATGATTTCGATGTTATTGCTGTTGGTGGGCATCAACAGCAGGAGATCAAAACCGTTCGTCCGGAGTTCGGCGGGCGAATCACACGGAACCCCCTCGAACCAGCCTTCGTGATAGACCGCTTTACCGTCCAGCGAAATTTCCACCGTGCGCGGGAAGAGATAATTTCTCAAAAAGAAATAATAACCGCCGCGCGGCCCATTGTCCTTGCCGATCATCCCCGATAAAAAGACCCGCGCATCCGGCGCCAGCGCGCCATCCAGCGCCCGTCCGTACGCGGACAGGGGGATACACATGGAATCCCTTTGCACCAGGTTCGTTATTTGCTCCAACTGCGACGCGCGCCGGTTCAGGTTTGGCAGCGTCATCTGATCGGCCTGGTCGGGTCCGGGGAAAACCTGCGGCCACGCGAGCCAGATGGCCATGACCCCCATCAACAGCGTGACCAGAATCACAGTCCATTCCGGGCGCGGCTTGACGGGCGGGGTTGGGGTTGGGCGCTTGGGTTGAGGCATGTCTTTCAGCGCGACAGGAAATTGTAGTTGAAAATACACCACAGGGCATGGAAACCATCGCGCCAGCCGATCTTCTTCCCTTCGGCATAGGTGCGCCCGTGATACGAAATGGCCACTTCGTAAATGCGCACCTTCAGACGCGCCACCTTGGCGGTTATTTCCGGTTCGAAGCCGAACCGGTCTTCCCGGATTTTAATTTGCTGAATAATTCCCCGCTGGAAGGCCTTGTAGCAGGTTTCCATGTCGGTCAGGTTCAAATCCGTGGCCATGTTTGAGAGCATCGTCAGGAAACGGTTGCCTACCGAGTGCCAATAATACAGAACGCGATGCGCATCCGAACCGGTGAACCGCGACCCGAAAACCACGTCCGCCTTCCCTGCCAGAATGGGGACCAACAGCTTGTGATACTCTGCCGGGTCATACTCCAGATCGGCGTCTTGAATTATGACCACCGGCGCCGTCGCATGGGTGAATCCGGTCCGCAACGCCGCGCCTTTGCCTTGATTCTGCGTGTGCCGCACCAACGTCACGCGTGCATCGCCTTTGGCCGCCAATTGCAATTTTTCCCACGTGCCGTCCGTGGAGGCGTCATCCACAATGACCAGTTGCGACACGGGCCGTTGCGCCAGCACCGTTTTGATGACTTCAGACACTGTCCCGGCCTCGTTGTAAACCGGCATGACGGCTGAGAGACACGGCTCGACGTCGGCGTTGGTCTTGATTTCGCTCATTCGCTGTTTTTCAGGCCTTCAATGAAAAGCGCCCGGTTGTGAGCGGCAATTATTCAGAATGCGCGCAGGAATACAAGCTTGGCCTGGAATCGACCCGCTTTAACCGCGAAATACACCGAATATACGAAAGGTTCATTGAGTCAGGCAAATGCGAGTCTCACATGACCCGGTCCAGCAGTGCTTCTCCGCGAACGAACCGCTCAAAGTTTTTAAGAAAATGGCGGACCAGGGTTTTGGTTTCGTCATTGTGTCCTCCTGCCACATGCGGGGTAATAAAACAATTGGGTCCAGCCCAAAGCGGATGCCCGTCCGGCAAAGGTTCGGGCTCGGTCACATCCAGCCATGCCGCCCCGACGCGCCCTGAACGCAGCGCATCCGTCAGGGCGTCCTGATTGACTGTCGTGCCGCGGCCGATGTTGTAGAAGATGGCGCCCGGCTTCACGGCCATAAACCGCGCGGCATCGAAAAAATAGCGTGTCTCCGCGCTGTCCGGGAGAATATTAACGACGTGATCGGCCGCGGCCAGGGCGCGGAACAGTTGGCCGCCGGTGACGACCGGCACGCCCTCGTCACCGCGTTCCTTCCGGCGGTAAGCGATGACCTTCATATCGAAGGGGCGGAGCAATTCGGCCAGCCGTTTGCCAATCGCGCCGTAACCCAGGATGAGGACGGTTTCGCCCCGGAGCGTCCCGGAAGAGCCGCGAATGCCATACCAGTCTTTCGAGCCGTTGGCCGCGCGGGTCTTGAGCGCCAGCGGCAGCTTTCTGGCCTGCGCCAGCATGAAGCTCAAGGCGTGAACCGCGCACGCTTCGTTATAGACGCTCGCGCTGTTGGTCACCGCGATTTTGCGTTCCGCCATCAGCGCGCGAAACGGCGAGTTATCATAACGGGTGATTCCCGACGAGCTGACGTGAATCCATTTCAGTTGGATGGCCTCCGCAATCGCCTGGGGTTCGGGCTGGCCAAAGGCGACATCTACCATGGCGAATTGCGGATCACGCTCCGCTTTGGCCAGGACGGATGACACGGGCGTTTTGGGAAAAACCAACCGGTGCCCCCGGGTTCCGGCTTGCAGCAATTCCAAAACATCCGGGGCCAACGCAAAATCCACAAAGATTCCAAGCTTGTTCATCGCGCCCTGAGTTTAATCGTAATTTGAATCCGGGGCCAAGCAGTTCGATTCGAGCAGAAACGGCCCGCGGCGGAATATTTTCAACCGCGGTTGAACTCAGTTGGGCGCGGATTGTGAATAACAAGGACAAACTCTCAACCCCCGACCCGCAACTGGTTTAAACCGGTTTGGAATTGTTTTTGCCGGCTAATGTGCCCGGCGGGCCACTTTGGGCGGAATTGAATAACCTGTTGGCCGGGTAAACACAACCTGTGGCTGTAGCGTGGCCGGATCCTGGCGAAGCCATTGTTGAGATAACAACACGCTGTGCTAAAGTACTCAATGCTTTTACAAGACCGTGCCGTGCATGGGCTTACTCAACGATTGTCGAAGCGGATCCTGGTGGCGGCGCTGGCCGCTCCCATTGTCTCGCTGGCCCAGGTCAGTGTGCCAATCTATATCGACTCCCTGACCAACGGCTGGTCGGACGGAAGTTATAATGTCACACTGAACTACGCAACCACCTCACCCTCACCGGTGCATTCCGGCAGCGATTCCATCAGTGTGACCATCACCAGTGCCTACGGCGGCATTGGGTTGAATCATCCCGGCATGACGAATAGTGCCTTCGCCAGCATCAGCTTCTGGCTGAACGGCGGTGCCAGCGGTGGACAACAGCTCCAGATGTATGGCATTCTTGGCACAACGGTGCAGAGCGCCCGTTATTATCTGGCTGCACCGGCAGCCAATAAGTGGGCGCAATATACGGTCTCCCTGTCGGCCCTGGGCGTGGCCAACGCAACGAACTTTACCGGTTTTGTCATTCAGGACTCGGCGAATTCTACGGAACCCACTTTCTATTTGGACGACATCGAGCTCGACGCGGTCGTGCCGCCACCCACGCTCGTCCATCTGATCGTCAACGCCAGCCAGCCCATCCGTACCGCCGACGCGCGCTGGTTCGGGTTGAACGCGGCCGTGTGGGACGGTTACTACGATACACCCACGACGGTTTCGCTGCTCAACGAACTGGGCACGCACATTATTCGCCTGCCGGGCGGTTCTCTTTCGGACGAATATCATTGGGTGCTGGACCAGTCGGGCACGAATACATTTCGATGGGGGACGTCCCTCGCCAATTTCATTCACGTCATCACCAACGCCAGCGTCAATGCCCAGGCCATCGTCACTGTCAACTACGGCACCGGCACGCCGCAGGAAGCCGCGGCCTGGGTGGCGTATTGCAATGCCGCGACCACCAACACGCTGTCCCTGGGCGTTGACGCCAAAGGCACCAACTGGCAGACGGCGGGATATTGGGCTTCGCTGCGTGCCGCCGCGCCATTGGGGAGCGACGACGGTAAAAATTTCCTCCGCATCTCGCGGACCGCGCCGCTGGCATTCAAGTATTGGGAAGTTGGAAATGAGTGTTACGGCGGCTGGGAAGCCGACAGCAATTCGTTGGCCCACGATCCCTACACCTACGTCTTGCGCGCCACGAATTACATTGGCTTGATGAAGACCGTGGACCCTGCGATCAAGATCGGCGTGGTGTCCGCGCCCGGCGAGGAATCTTACGTCAACAATACCAGTCATCCGGCCTATAACTCGCGTGAAGGAGTCTTTCACAACGGCTGGACGCCGGTGATGCTCGCCACGCTGAGTGCAGCGGCCGTAACGCCGGATTTTCTCGTGGACCACTTCTATTCCGAATACGGCTCGGACAACGACCAGGCCTTGCTGCAAGCCTCGGTCAACTGGGCATCCGACGCCCCCGATCTGCGCCAGCAAATCACTGATTATGTTGGCAGCAAAGGGACCAACATCGAACTGCTGGCCACGGAGAACAATGCCGATTCCGGCAATCAGGGCAAACAATCCACCAGCCTCGTCAACGGCCTTTATCTGGCGGACAGCCTCGCGCAATTGACGAAGACGGAGTTCAATTCATTCATCTGGTGGGATTTGCGGAATAGCACGGACAACAGTGGCGACTTTTCGGCCTCGCTCTATGGCTGGCGCACCAACGGTGATCTGGGCGTCATCGGCGACCTGAACACGCGCTATCCGACGTTCTACACCTTCAAGCTCATGCAACACTTCGTTCAAGCCGGCGATACCGTGCTGACGGCGACCAACGATTATTCGCTGCTTTCGGTCTCCGCAGTCCGGCGGCTCGACGGCATCCTGACCGTTCTGGCCATCAACAAAGACCCGGTCAACACGTTCACGGGGCAAGTGGCGATGGTGGGCTACGTCCCGGGTCCGGATGCGAGCGTTTATTCCTATGGAATGCCGCAGGACAACGCCGCGGAAACGGGCATCGGCTCACCGGACATTGCCCAGACCGGTTTTTCCGGCGCCGGAACCAATTTCGACTATGTGTTCGCACCTTACTCAGCGACCGTGCTGGCGTTATCACCGGCGCCCGCAACCCTGCTGGCCCTTCCGAAACCACCGGGCGCGAGCCAATTCGCATTTCAGATTCAGGGCCTGATCGGGGTTCCTTACATCGTCCAGCAATCCAGCGATCTGATCAACTGGACTTCAGTCAGCACCAACACGCTCACGGCCGCTACGCTCAATCTTACCAACTCCATTTCCGCGTCACCGTCGCAGCGATTCTGGCGCGTGCTGTGGCAACCGTGACCGCCCTGTCCCTGTCCTTCTTCGCATCCGATGGGGAGAAGGTGGCGCAGCCGGATGAGGTGCCCTGTGAAGGGCAGGGCAAAGCGAATGACGGGCCGAAATACTTTTAGCCGCAATAGCGCGCAGAGATCGCAAAAATAGAACCTGATAATTCCATTTTCTTTGTGCGCTTTGCGTTCTTTTGTGGCGATTCCGCTTTGTTCCTCGTGGCTTGTCGCGTCGTAATCCTGCGAAGGCGGACCGTCCTTCGTCCCCTGGCTTTGTTCGATGTTTGCTGCCTTGCTTCCCGCGACCCGGTAGAGTTGGCGTGCTGCGCAGATGGGGTGCTATTCACCGGTTCGATAGAACATGCCGATCCTGGTGTCGGGCGGGCTGTACAACGACAGGCCATTCGACGAGATGGCCACCTGATTGGTGATGGTTGAAAGCGTCGTGCCGGCGAGCAAAATCCCCGTGTAGGTGATTTGAGGTCCATCGGCGGTTTCGGCGATGGATAGGGTCGGCTTGAACGGCGCGAAACCGGCAATGTTGACACCGGCCAGAATGGACGGTGACGGTGAATGCGGATCCGGAGCACCCGCAATCTTGTAGGTGATGCTTTCGTTGTAGCCTCCGCCATTTTGAACGTGTTCGAGCTGCATATAATACATCTGGCCGGCCTGCAACGTGATGAGGGCTTGCCCATAAACATCCCTGTTCGGCCAGAGAGGCGATCCAGGCAGTACACAATACCAGACCTGCGACTCCGCATACTCCGCCCAGTTCATCTGATCAATGGCGCCCGGCGGGCCGCCGGGTAATCCGGTGCTGTCGTAGTAGGCGACAATAAACTGGTCGGAACGGTTTTGCAGACAGGCGGTTGCGGGTGATTGTTGCACCGTGGAGTTGGTGTTGCCGTCTCCACGATGGGAACCGGTCGGAAACATGTCTGCAGCGTTCGTCCATTGATCCCTGCCGTTCCAGTCTGAGTCACACGCGATTACAAACAGATTGGTGGAGGACGCATTGGTGCTCAGGGACAGCCTGCCGCCATCATCGCAAGAGATGAAAAATACGTAGTTCGTGGTGACCGGCGGAATGAACCAGCCATAGAGCTTGCCGCCGAAATCGTCGCCGACATAGCCATCGAGGCCGACCAGGGTGACACCACTCGACGGGCCTTCCCCGGAGTCAAGTGCCATGGATTGGAGAATAAGCGGGGATGGGTTGGTCGGAACGAAGATGTTGAAATAATCATAATCGCTCGCGAAAGGGCACAGCCAAGCCTCCCAATTGACAACCCCGGTCTGGATGAGATCCGTCCAGAACGTTTTGTTGGGGTTGACAAGGCCTTCTCCCGTCAGATTGGTTATGCCGCTGATGGTCAAGGTTATCCTGGTTCCCACCGGCAGGGGTGAGGTCAGAATCTGCGCCACGGAGTTGCTGGGGGTGTTGAAGACGGTGACACTCGTCGCGACAATTCCGCCGCTGAAAACATAATGGTCCGTCGCCCCGGCGCCGGTGAGATTTGCCTCGCTGAAAGTCACCAGGATGCTGTTCTGGCTGTGGAACATCTGCACACCCGTCACCATTGGCGGCGGGGGCGGCAGTCCGCTGATGACCACTGAGTTAGTGACCGCGCCCCAGGTGCCGCTGGGATCCGTCGCCACGCTGGTGAAGGTGCCGGTGTCCGTGCCAAACGGCATGTTGGGATCAGTGAGGGAAGTGTGGGGAAGGTTGAGGTATTGCGATGTGGCTCCGCCGATTGGCACACTGTTTTGGTACCATTGGTAATTCAGAGTTCCGTAGCCACCGGGCGGAGAGGACCAGGACCAGGAGTTGGCTTCCACCGCCAGATTGGTCATATTGATGGCAGGGCTGTTGGGTACGGGCGTCACCTCGATGCGCCCGGGATCCAGGCCCACGACGTCCGGGAAATTCCTGCTGGCCCGGAAGCCAAACACGTAGAACGGGAACTGGCCATTCTCGAACAGCAGCATTCTGGTCATCGTGCCGCTGAAGTTAAAGGAATAGCTGCAATCCCACGTGATGTTGTTGGTGTTCATGTCCAACTCGGTGTTCCAGGAATTCCCCACCACGCCCGTGGCATAATAATAGTATTTGGCGTCCAAAGTGGCGGTGCCATTTCCGTAAGTCTTGAGGCGTCCCAACAGCGTGATGTAATCCCCATTGACGTGGCCCACGGTCTGGGTGCCGAACGCGTTGATATGGTACGGGCCGCCTGTGAAATTGGTCTGGGAATAAGCAGCCGTGGGCGCCGGCGAGTTGGACACCGAGTAGGGATCGCCTGGCTGCCCCAGGGTGCCTTGGGAAATATAAAGGGCTTTGCTGGCGTTGGTCGCGCCCGGGCCAAGGAAAAGATTGAGACCCGTCACCCCGCCGCAACAAAATCGGCGTTGGTCGTGGTGCCATCGGCAAAACCAAAGCCGCCGGCGCCCGAAGCTGGGAAGATGACGTATTGGGCATCCAGCGAGTTGGTCCCGTTTGCGATCGTCATCGAGAACCAGTACTCGCCCGCGGCCAGAAAATTGATGTAGTTGTTTGGGGCAAGCTCCCGGGTCATGAAAATCCCATCACTCCAGAAATCAGGACCACCAGGGCCCGGGAAGAAACTGAAACCGCCGTTTTCCTGGACCATGCATCCGAAGGAACCGTCGAGCGTTCCGGGCAATCCCATCGCGCTGGTTCCTGCTTCGGGTTCATTCCCAGAACCTCCGCGAAACGCCATCAATTTGCAGTTGTTCGTTTCGGCCGGGTTAACCACCCATGGCGAAGCGGCATCAAAACCAACCGAGGAAGAACCGTCAGTGACCGCAACGAGGGCGGGAATCTCCTCACCGCTGAGGTCATCCCACAGCTCGCGAACCCAGAGCTGGGCGGGAGCGGGAGGCGGCAGAAGAGTGGCGCGAAGGTTGTCCACATACATTGTCCCGCCGCCACCGCCGCCGATCTGAAAAATCATATAACAGGGCAGTGATGGATTGTTCTGCAGTGCAATCCTGACCGACTGCGGAACGGTCCAGGTCAAGGTTGATTCCGGTCCGCCGACGGACGGGCTTTGGTTGTAAGCGCCGCCATCGAGGCTCACGTCACCCAGACCTCCCGGCTGGACAACGTGCAAGTCAAACAGCAAGTAATCGCCAAAGCTGCCGGCGACCGGCGTCAGAACGTCCACGCTGAGAGAACCGGCGTTGGCCAGCAATGCGGCCAGAGCCGTGGAGGATGGTCCTGCGAGCGCGGTGCCGAAATCAGGGCTGGTGGCCGCGGTCAGATTCCAACTGTACAATCCACTGGTCGCCCCGGTCGTTGTGCTGAATCCCGTTGTGGTCCAATTCGGCTCCACAATTTCCCATCCCTCCAGTGAGTTTTCCCACGAATTCAGCAACGTTTGGGATTGTGCAACTGTCATGCCCAGGGCGAGCATTCCAATTGACATCAGAGCGTTTCCTTTCATCGATTTCAGCGGTTATTGCCTTTTAGAGTCAGGCCAAGGCGGGTTTTGCCGCTCTCGTCTGTTTGTGTTTGAGTTGAACCATTGCCTGGAATAGCCGGAAAGCTTCACTGGATATTCGTGAAGTTTCACGTGGATAACTTCAACCGCCTTTACCCCCTTGGTGCAAGAAAGTTCCTGTAGTCAAAACTGATGTCACCGGCGTTTTCGATAACATGCGTTAAAGCAGGCTCGGTTGACGAGTTCCGACAATGCGTGACAATTCATCCTTTGCAGACTTCATTCGTACACAGGGATTTAGGGGAATTTAAAATGAACGTGATGCCAGTGGTATTCTTTCCTGAAATTGGTTGCGTTTCACTTCGCAGACCCGCCGGGATCCGGTTTGGAAGCCCTTTCCGGCCTTGCAGTTCTATTAAACAGCTTTTTTAATCTGAAACAAACCTGGAGCCAGGTTGTCTTAACCATAGTGGAACGCAAATCCAGCGCGTTTACCTTGATTGAACTGCTGATGGTGATCGCCATAATTGCCATCCTGGCCGCGTTGTTGCTGCCCGCCTTGTCCGCGGCCAAAGGGCGCGCCCACAGAATCACTTGCCTCAACAATCAAAGACAACTTGGCCTGGGTTGGGAGATTTATACCTCTGAAGCCGATGACCAACTGGCGTTGAATCTTGGAAGTTACATTGACGGCGTCCACCGCAGTCCCGCGGGGTGCTGGGTGACGGGCAACACCTTTCTGGATGGGGACCCGGCAACCATCACCAGTGGTTCCCTTTATCCGTATGTGCAGAACATCCAGGTATTTCATTGTCCGGCGGACCAGAATGTCATTGTCGGCACCACCACGCCCCGGTTGCGCAGCGTGTCGTTGAGCGGCTACATGGGTGGCGAAGATTATGAGACCAACTTTCAGGTCCAACTCGTGCGTAAATCGACCGCGATACGGCATCCTTCGACCAGCCTCACGTTTCTTGACGAGGATCCCCGGTCCATTGACGAGGGCCTGTTCCTGTATTCCTCCAAAGTGGACGAGTGGCTCAACATCCCCGCCCGATGGCATCAGAACGGCGTCGTGTGGGTCTTTGCCGACGACCATGCGGAATTCTGGAAGTGGAAAGGGCCGGCACCCACATCCTGGTTTAACGGCGGCAGCATCTACGACCCGCTGGAATTTCAGGACCTCAAGCGCCTTCAGCAGACGGCCCCGGATGCCGATTAACCGCAAAGAGCGCAGAGGACGCAAAGATATTTTTGCACGAATCGCGCGAAGGAACACGGATTTTCTGTGGTAGAGCTGTGCTGCCGCACAGTTTTCAGGATATTTTGGTGTCATCCTCGACCGTTGCCTGATTGGCCTCGGACTTGCCGCTTGACTCTCAACACTCAACTTTCAACCATCAACTCCCTGTCCTCCATAGCGCCGTGCGCGACGGAGGATCAACCAGTCAACGTATGTGCTTACAAATATCGGCAGTGAAACCGTGGGATGACTGGAATTGGAATGGTGATGAAATTGTTCATCTGCCCATCGTCCCGGCTTCGCGGACCATTCCGGGCTCCAAATCCAAATCGCGCTACAATATTGATATCCGTGAATATCTCACGACCACCAACAACGCCGTCGTGGGCGAAAGGTTGGGCGACATCATCAAGAAATTGTCGGCTGAGGACCAGGCGAAGTTCCGGTCCCATCTACAGGGCAGTTTCGATTTCCGGGCGGATACGATTCTCGAATCGTTCAGGGACTTGCGCTATTTGCCCAAAGCCAACGTCACGCCCGGTTGTCCCGATGCCTGGTTGTATCCGGACGAAACGCTCCATGAAAAAGGCGGCGACTGCGAAGACCTCGCGTTCCTGCTGGCCGCCTTGCTGATGGCGTCGGGAATCAGCGGCTATTGCGTCCGCGTGGCGCTCGGCAGGCTGCACATCACCTTGCCGGACGGGAAAGAGCAGAAGCACGACCACTGCTGGGTTATGTACCAGAACGAAGCGTCTGTGTGGGAAATCCTTGAACCCATGACCAAGGTCGGCGGTCGCACCGGCAAATCGCGTCCTGGCCGCGGTAAGCAACTCGCGCAGAAAGTGGAATATGTCCCGCACTTTGTGTTCAACGTGGACCATCTCTGGCTGATTCATTCCCGCAATATCAGCAAGAACACGAAGTTCGATGATTACTGCCGCACCCGGAAATTCTGGAAAAAGTTCGATCCCAGCTTCGCCATGGGTGTTCACAACAGCATTTACGACCTGGCCCTTGGCGGCAAAATTCCCGCCTCAGCCATCAGCGCCATCAAACGCAAAAGCCTGTGGCTGGACGCCAACATCCTCACCTACGACCCACGCGACCATTTCGATAATGGTTACATTCCAGATAGTTGGGACCGGGTGAACGCACGCCTCGCCGCATTCGCCAAAGACAACACCGATTGGGGCAGCTTCGGCGCCGCTGCCCACTCCATCGGCGATTTCTACGCGCACACGTCCTACTGCCATTTTGCCGTGCTTCAAAACGCCGCATCGCCGCAGGGACAGGCCGTGGTTTACAGCCCAAGTGCGAATCTCGTCGCACCGCCGCAATACACCGCCAATCTCGCCGACCCATCACTGCCGCCGCTTGACCTCACCTCCAATGCCTTCTCGATGAACACGAGTTTGTGGAAGGGAACGAAGCAACAGGCGGCGGCGCAATGGGCCGGCAAACTCATCTCCGGCCGGTACGCACAGAAGTACGACCCGGTGGCAACGTTTTGGGAAGGGTTCACCAGCCTGCCGTTCGACCTGGCGCAGGCGGCGGATTACAGCACGCGCGGCGCGTTGCCGCATCACAATGAAATTGCCGTGGACGAGGAAAACATGCCGTCCAGTCACAAGCTCTATCGCGGAACGGCCACCGGCCCGGACGACCGGCAAGCCTTCCCGAACCAATTCCGCTGGAGAAAGAATACAGCGATCGCTCATATCCAAAAGATTTTGGCTGACAACTATCATTCGTAGAATCAGTGAAAGAGTTGTTTCCCGGTTCTCGCCATTGAAATCAGGCGCCGCCGTTTCGGAATTGATTTTGCGCCACAAATCCGGCACGCTCGCCACGGTCAACAGGAGTGGATATGGGCCTCATGAACAGCCAAACCGTGACACAACTGGTTCCAGTCGAGCAGGTCGAGAAGTTGATCCACCTTGCGCGCGGCGAGAAAGTGCTGTTGGACGCTGACTTGGCAGCCCTGTACGGCGTCACGACCGGCAACTTGAACAAAGCCGTCAAGCGCAACTTACGCCGGTTCCCGCTCGATTTCATGTTTCAGCTCTCCGACGAAGAGGCCGCGGGTTTGATCTTCCAAACTGGAATATCAAAACAACGCGGTGGACGGAGGCACAATCCCTACGCCTTTACTGAGCAAGGTGTGGCCATGCTTTCCAGCGTATTGCGGAGCGAACGCGCCGTGCAGGTGAATGTGGCCATCATGCGTGCATTCGTCAGCCTGCGCCGGATGCTGGCGGGCAACGAAGCCCTGGCCCGGAAACTCGCCGAACTGGAACGCCGCCTGGAAGGCCACGACCAGGCCATCAAATCCCTCTTCGACGCCATCCGCGAACTCATGTCGCCGCCAGCCAAACCCAAGCGCGAAATCGGCTTCCATGCCATCGGCAAAGAAACGACCGGTGCCGGCGGGACAAAAGCCAAACGCAGGTGACCGGCAGGCCTTCCCGAACCAATTCCGCTGGCGTAAGAACACGGCTATTGCCCATATTCAACAGGCTCTTGCAGTAAACTACCATACATGAGAACGGGGAAAAACCATGCCCGCGTGGCATCGCTTTACGCGGGAGAAAAAACACAGCTTTCGCTCATATCCAACAGGCCCTGGGCGCAAATTACCATCCATAAGAACCCGCGCACATGATACGCTCCGAACGGGACTTTACTTGTACGCAGCAGGCTGCCGCTACCGCCTTCACGATTCAAGATTGCCTGGAAACCCCGACCTCGTCTTCGCGAGCAGACGGATTTGTTTGTTCGTTCATGGTTGCTTCTGGCACGGCTGCCCGAAATGCTCTGACGGACGGCGCAAACCAAAGTCGAACCGTGCTTACTGGCTACCAAAAATCCGCCGGAACAAGCGCCGTGACCGGCTGACAGTGCGCCGGCTGCGCAACGCAGGCTGGAAAGTGCTTATCATTTGGGAATGTGAGGTGTCGAAAGTTGGGAATCTGGAACGACTCGTGAAAAAGATACTAAAGAATCGAATCCAACCATCCACCACTTGACCCTGACTGGCGTCATGCCAAACCAGGCCCGGGTTGAGGCGGGCTTGAATCGTCGGCCGTGCGGCGGCGTTTTGGGGAGCGAGGGTCCGGGCGTCTTCCTGCAGTTTCGCCATCACCAGAGCCGCCTATATTTCAATGGCTAAATTCTGAAGGCTGGATGTTTTCCGTTTCCCTTCCGCCCCCACTTTTGCTAAACCCTTCCTCACTATGAACAGAACTCTGAGGCTGTCGCTCGCCCTGGCCTTTATCCTCCCGACTCATTTCGTCCTTGCGGATAATAACGAATCCGCCGACGAATTCACCCAAGCCACTGAAACCGCCAAGTCCGCCGCGTTCTTCGCGCCGCCCGATTCCCCGGACCACTTCAAATACGCGCCGGACCGCGAAGTCGAAATGCTCCACCTCGCGCTCGAGGTCACGCCCGATTTCAAGGCTCGCACCGTCCACGGCATCGCCACCCTGAAGTTCCGCCCCCTGGTCAAGCCGGTGGATGAAATCAAACTCGACGCCGTGGACCTGAACGTGGAATCGGTCACCAGCACGGAAAAAGTCCAGGGCTACCAATCCACCGACGATCAACTGATTATCACCTTTGCCGATTCCGTTCCCGCCGGCAAGGAAGTGACCGTCACGGTCACTTACCACGCCGAGCCCACGCAGGGACTTTATTTCCGCACGCCCGAAATGGGCTACAAGGACGGGGACACCCACCTGTTCTCGCAAGGCGAGGAAATCGAAGCGCGCCATTGGTTCCCGTGCTTCGATTCGCCGAACGAAAAGTTCACCTCGGAAATCACCTGCCACGTGCCCGAAGGCATGACCGTCGTTTCCAACGGCCGCCTCATCTCGCAAGACAAGGATTCTGCCGGCCTGGTCGCCTTCCATTGGTCCCAGGAAAAACCGCACGCCAACTATCTGATCACGCTCGTGGCCGGCTATTTCAAGACGCTCGAAGACAAGCATCGCGACGTGGCGCTCGCGTTTCTCACGCCTCCGTCCGAGGCCGCCGAGGCCGCCAATTCCTTCCGCGACACGCGCGACATCATGGCGTTTTTCGAGGACGAAATCGGCGTGCCTTATCCGTGGCCGAAATATGACCAGATTTGCGTGAACGATTTCGTGGCCGGCGGCATGGAAAACACGAGCGCCGCCACGCTCACGGACTACACGCTGTTCACCGACGCCACGGAAAATATCCGCAACAGCGATGAGCTGATTTCGCATGAAATGGCGCATCAATGGTTCGGTGATCTGGTGACCTGCAAGGATTGGAGTCACATCTGGCTCAACGAGGGTTTCGCCACGTATTACCAGGTGCTCTACGACGGCCACAAATTCGGCCACGACACCCTGCTCTATGACCTTTACGGCAACGCGCGCCAAATCATAGGCATGCCGAACGATGTGAATGCCATCGTGCGCCGCGATTACGACGCGCCCGGCGAGATGTTCAGCTACCTCGCCTATCCCAAGGGTGGCTGGGTGTTGCACATGCTCCGCTCGCAGCTCGGCGTTGATCTCTACCGCAAATGCATCTCCACCTACCTCCAGCGCCACGAATACGGCAATGTGACCACCGAGGATTTGCGCGCCGTCATCGAGGAACTCAGCGGGCGTTCCTTCGATCAATTCTTCGATCAATGGCTGTATCACGCGCATTATCCCGAACTCGATGCCAGCTATTCGTGGGATGAAAAAACGCATCTGGCCAGGGTCACCATCCGCCAGACCCAGAACCTCTCGGACCGGGTGTTGCTCTTCAATTTCCCGCTCACGGTTCGTTTCCACGGCTCGTTTGGCACCAGGGACAACGTCATCACCGTGAAAAACAAGGAGGAGGATTTCTATTTCCCGCTGGCCGCCGCCCCGGAAACCGTCCGGCTCGATCCGGAATACACGTTGCTCGCCAAAATCAATTTCAACGTTCCCGACTCCATGCTCGCCGCGCAGTTGACCGCGCCGGACGACATGATGGGCCGCCTGCTCGCGGTGGTGCAGTTGGGCGACAAGAAGGACAAGGAATCCGTCGCGAAACTCAAGCAGGCGCTCAATAGCGACAAATTCTACGGCGTGCGCTTCGAAGCCGCGCGCGCCCTGCGCTCCATCCACACCGACGACGCGCTTGATGCGCTCCTGGCTTCGCAAAAGCAAAGTGACGCGCGTGTCCGCCGCGCGGTCGTGATGGATATCGGCGGTTTCTACCGGGACAGCGCCTATGATGCCGCGTGCCAGGTGATCGCCGAAGAGAAGAACCCCGACGTGCTCGGACCGGCGCTGACCGCCATCGCCGGCTACGCCAAAACGAATGTCGAGGACACGCTCGTGAAATACCTGAACTCGCAATCCTACCGGAACGGACTCGCGGTCTCGGCCATCGGAGGCATCCGCGCGCAGGACGACCCCGCGTTGGCGCCGGCGCTCCAAAGCGCCCTCAAGGAACACGAAGCTGATTTCACCTCGCAGGGCTTGTCCCAGGGTCTCGCAACCCTCGCGCACCTGGAACGCAACGAGGAGCAGAAAGACGGCGTGAACGATTTCCTCATCGGCTACGTTGACAGCAAAAAGCTGAGCGTCCGCGTTGCCGCCATTCGCGCGCTCGGCACACTGGGCGATGCCAAGGCGATCCCCGTGCTCCAGAAATTCGCCAGCGCCTCAAGCGACACCCCCGAGCAGCACGCCGCCGAGCAAGCCGTCAACGACCTGCGCGCGGCCCGCCGGCCGGTGGACGACTTCAAGAATCTCCGCCAGGAAGTCATGGACCTCCAGCGCGACAACCGCGATCTGCACAAATCGGTTGATGAATTGAAGAAGGAAGTCGAAGCCGGGAAATCTGCCGCTCCCGCCTCGTCAGCAAAATCAACCAAACCGAAGGCGGGCACCAGGAAATAGCCGACGAGTCAAGCCGTTTGCGGCGCTTGAACGCACGCAGTTTATCGAAACCGTGGGAGTGCTGGCACCAGTCGGGACGTAGCCTTGGCGAAGACCGATCCTTGCCGCCGGATTCGCGGGATATCCCTGTCCCGCAGTCTATAGCGGTTTAACTAAAACCGTGGCCGTCGGAGGAGCGCGGGCTTCAGCCCGCTTCGACGTGAATTTCATGGAGGACAATGAAGCGGCGTGAACGCCGCGCTCCTGAAAAACGGCTACAGTATTTCACAATTTGCTCTAAAAACCTGGACGATGAGCGTTGAATGTTGAATGTTTGCCGCGGGCCGGACATTTGCTACCCCGCCGTCACGGTATCCGATCGTCAATCGGCCACTTGCGATTCAGCGTCGTTCCCGAAACCACGTAGGTATTGAAAGTGTTGTCGCGTTTGTCGCGAACAAGTCATACTAAAACAGCCTGGGGTGGGCGGGCTTGAACCGTCAGCCGTCCCGCGGTTCTTTGCGGCGGCGTTTTGGGGAGCGATTCAAACCTCATTGAAAACTCGATTCGGCCGTCGGCACTCGGAAAAAAGAACTTTTTGTTCTTCGGACATCCCGGGGCCGGGGAACGCAGCGCCGTGATCTACACTTCGCTGGGCAGTTGTCGGCGGCACGGACTCAATCCGTTTGATTATTTGAAGGATTTGTTCACGCGCTTGCCCGCAGCGAAGATCACGGAAATCAAGCAATTCACCGCAGCGGCGTGGGCCAAGGCCACAGCGACGAAAGCTCTTCTCCCGGCCGCTTGAGCAAATGGACTGGTCGCTTCCGGTTCAACTCAGCGGCGTGATTCAAACCCTTTTTGCCATTGACCGAAACGGGAGGGGCTGCGACTTTCAGTAGGCGGTTAGCCCAAGACCTCAATCACATTCCCGTTGCTTATGAAAAAAACATTTCGCAATGCAGCCCTTTGTTTGCTGCTGACCGCCCTCAACGCTCACCTCATGGTCGCCTACGCCCAAGGCACGGCATTCACGTATCAAGGCCGGCTCAACTCCGGCGCGAATCCCGCCAACGGAACGTATGATTTTGTGTTCGCGATTTATGGGTCGCCAACCGGAACGATTGACGGGTTCGCCAACCAGACCAATTCCGCGACCCCTGTCAGCAACGGCTTGTTTACCGTGACGCTCAATCTCGGTCAGCCGGGCATTTTCACCGGGCCCGATCGCTGGCTGGAAATTGACGTGCGCACCAACGGCAACGGCGCGTACACTGCGCTGGCTCCGCGACAGCAACTAACGCCGACCCCTTACGCGATCACGGCGGGCAACGTAACGGGCAGCGTGGCTGCCGGGCAGGTCACCGGCCCGCTGACCCTGACGCAATTGCCAGGCGTGGTGGTGACGAACGGCGCGAGCGGAGTTGCCATTTCCGGCACCTTCAGCGGCAATGGTGCGGGTGTGACGAATGTAGGTTTCGGCTCGCTGAACGGCCAGGGGCTGCTTGCCTGGTCGGGTAATTTCGTCCTCGCCTCCTCGCCCGGCGTGGGCAGCGGTCCTCAAACGGTCACGGCAGCGGATGTGAATGGGGATGGCAACCTGGATTTGATCAGCGCGAACCACAATACCAACACGCTGTCGGTGCTGACCAACAACGGCAGCGGCGGATTTGTGCTGGCCTCCTCGCCAGTCGTCGGCAGGTCTCCCACGTCGGTCGTCGCGGCGGATGTGAACGGGGATGGCAAGCTGGATTTGATCAGCGCGAATGGCAATGACAACAATCTGTCGGTGCTAACCAACAACGGCAGCGGCGGGTTTGTCCTGGCCTCCTCGCCGGGTGTGGGCAACGCGCCAATTTCGGTTGTGGCAGCGGATGTGAACGGGGATGGCAAGCTGGATTTGATCAGTGCGAACAACGCTAACAACACACTCTCGGTGCTGACCAACAACGGGAGCGGCGGGTTTGTGCTGGCCTCCTCGCCGGGCGTGGGCAACTTTCCTTTCTCGGTCGTGGCGGCGGATGTGAACGGGGATGGCAAGGAGGATTTGATCAGCGCGAACAGCGGTAACAACACGCTCTCGGTGCTGACCAACAACGGGAGCAGCGGGTTTGTGCTGGCCTCCTCGCCGGGCGTGAGCAGCTCGCCAATTTCGGTTGTGGCAGCGGATGTGAACGGGGATGGCAAGCTGGATTTGATCGCCGCGCTCGACAATGACAACGCACTGGCGGTGCTAACCAACAACGGGAGCGGCGGGTTTGTGCTGGCCTCCTCGCCCGGCGTGGGCAGTGGGCCATGGTCGGTCGCGGCGGCGGACGTGAACGGGGATGGCAGGGTGGATTTGATCAGTGCGAATCTCTTCGGCAACACACTGTCGGTGCTGACCAACAACGGGAGCGGCGGATTTGTGCTGGCCTCCTCGCCGGGCGTGGGCAGCGCGCCAACTTCGGTTGTGGCAGTGGATGCGAATGGGGATGGCAGGGTGGATTTGATCAGCGCAAATATCAATGTCAACACGCTGTCGGTGTTGCTTAACGCGCCGACCTTCACCGGCGTCTTCTCCGGCGATGGATCCGGGTTTTTCAATCTCAACGCGGCCAATATTTCCAGCGGCACCCTGGCCGACGCGCGTCTCCCGGTGAACGTCGCCTTGCTCGATGCCAGCCAAAATTTTTCTGGTGCCAATAGCATGAACAATGCTGCCAATAGTTTCTCCGGCAACTTCTCCGGCGATGGATCCGGGATGGTTAATCTCAGCGCGGCCAATATTTCGAGTGGCACACTGGCCAGCGCAAGGCTTGCCGGGACTTACTCCAGCGCCTTGACACTGAACAACCCGGCCAACAGTTTTAGCGGCAACGGCGCGGGCTTGACCGGCGTGCTCCCGGCGCCCGGCTCGGGAAATTACCTCCAAAATCAAACCTTGGTTGATCAGGCGGCAGCCTTCCGGATTAATGGCAACGGCATCTTCAACGGCGGCAGCGTGGGAATCGGCAAGACAAATCCGGCCACGGCGCTGGATGTCAACGGCGATGCGCGATTAGACGCCCAGGCACTCGCTTACAACGAGGGTTTGGCCCTGAATTTCCCGACAAACATGAGCGGTTCCGGCGGCTACGGCGGCATCCATTTTCACAGCACGGCGCGCAACGGCGCGTTTGACGCAAATAGCATCAAGTGGGCGATGGTTTACAACTACGCACCGGAGACCGGTATTGCCGGCAACGGATTGGCCTTCGTGCTGAACAACACCACGACCCGGCTCTATCTTTCCACCAACGGCAACGTGGGCATCGGCACGCTCAACCCGACCAACAAGCTGATGGTGGTCAACGCCCGTTGCGACGGCAGCAGTTGGATCAACGCCTCGGATCGCAATCTCAAGCAGGGCTTTGCCGGCGTGGACGCGCAGGCGGTGCTGGCGCAGGTCGCCGCGCTGCCGGTGACGACGTGGAGTTACAAGGCGCAGCCGGAGCAGAAGCATCTCGGTCCCGTGGCGCAGGATTTCCGTGCAGCGTTCGGTCTCGGCCAGGATGACACCAGCATCTCCACCGTGGATGAAAGCGGTGTGGCCTTGGCGGCGATTCAGGGATTGAACCGGAAATTGGAGGAAACCCGCGCCGAGAACGCCAAGTTGAAACAACGACTCGACACTTTGGAAAAGATCATTCTCACTCAAAAACCCAACTAAAAGACATCCGGCCACGAAAACAAAAATCTTGCAGCTGTCTGTTTCGCCATCCTCCATTGAACACTCTGCCTTTCGGCCTCGGCCCAATCCTATTCCATCGACTGGTATAAAGTCGCCGGTGGTGGCGGCACGAGCACCGGCGGCTTCTGGGCACTCTACGCCGTGCAAACTTCCGGCGCACCGTTGCTGACCATCGCTTATGTTGGCAATCAGGCTATCGTCTCGTGGAATGCCTCGGTCACGGGCTGGACGTTTCAGACGAACAATAATCTATCCACGGGCATCTGGGGAAATTATACGGGTTCGGTCGTCAACAACAGCGTGACCAATACCCCGCCCAAGGGCACGGTGTTCTTCCGTCTGGCGCATCCGTGAACTCCGGGAGCTAATTATTTATCAACGTTGACCTGACGTAGATGGTCAGACGCATACTTTGCGGCGGCGTTTTGGGGAGCGAGGGTCCGGGCGTCTTCCCGCAATTTGTGCGAATCCATGCAATCTGTGTCATCCGCGGTTAAAAATGTCTGCGCCTTTTGTGCGTTTTTGCGGCCAGGATTTCGTGTTGTTTGAAATTTCGACACCTCACCCTGACCCTCTCCCCGATCGAGGCGGAGGGGGGATTCGCGTCTATCGTTCCTAAATTGACAAGGTCCTGACCGAATGTAATATAGTCATCACCGAAGTTGGAAGGGCCGAGCCCCGATTTGTTATGAAAATCAAAATACTTTGTCTGCTCGTCGGGCTGGCCTTGCCGGCTGGCGTTCACACTGCGCTTGCGCAAGTCACCAATCTGGGCATCGCCCCGGCAGGCGGACAATTTGTCATTTACTGGCCGACGAACCTGACGGATTATGTTTTGCAGACAACCACCAACGTCGCCACGCCCAACTGGGTGACGGCGAGCAATGCGGTCGCCGTCAATGCCGTGGTCGTTACGAACCCGGCACCGGCGGGTTATTTCAGGTTGTTGGCCCAGACGAACACGACTACGGGCATGGTTCTGGTTCCGGCCGGTTCCTTCCTGATGGGAAATTATCTTTTCTACAATTCGGCCACGAATGATCCGGATATTCCTGACGCCAACCCGACGAACGTTTATGTGTCGGCTTTTTACATGGACGCGAATCTGGTGAGCTACGGTCAATGGCAGGCAGTTTATAATTGGGCGACGAACAACGGGTATGGCTTTACCAATGCCGGTTCGGGCCGGGGGAACAATTATCCGGCGGTGACGGTGGACTGGTTTGATGGTGTGAAGTGGTGCAACGCGCGGTCGCAGCAGGCGGGCTTGTCGCCGGCTTATTACACGGATGCAGGATTTACGCAGGTGTTTACCAATGGCGACAACGGGACGACGGTGTATCTCAATTTGACGAATAATGGGTATCGGTTGCCGACGGAAGCGGAGTGGGAGAAGGCGGCGCGGGGCGGATTGGCCGGGCAACGATTTCCGCGGGGCAACAGCATCTCGGAAAGCCAGGCCAATTATGACGCCAACCCTGCCGGATTCACTTATGATTTGGGGCCCTATACCGGCTTCAACACGAACTTCTATGCCGGATTCAATCAGAACAGCACCAGTCCGGATGGCTCATTTGCGCCCAATGGCTATGGGCTGTTCGACATGGCCGGAAACGTGCAGGAGTGGTGCTGGGATTGGTATGGGGTGCCGTATGGACAGCCGACCACGAACAACCCGACCGGACCAGCCGGACCCAGCGAGATATCACCCGGCCGTTTATTGCGCGGCGGCGATTGGTTCGGCAGCGCCAATTTTATGCGCTGCACCATGCGTGTTTTCAACCTCCCACAAAACGCCAACCTCGAGACCGGTTTTCGGTGTGTGAAAGAACTTTAGTCTTTGGCTTTTACTCTTTCACCATCTTGAACACCTGAGTTCAGACGCATTGAATCAGGCGGCTATCCGGCGGCGGGGCAGCATCCTTTGACCCAAGCTCGTCGGCCGCGCGCTCAGCCGCTCTTTATTCATGCGTGGATTCCCGGATACCATGGGTGATTGACCGAAATATGCATCCTTTTAGCCGCCTCGAGCATTATACTGACAGAATGATGAACTCGAACCAGCCATGCCCAATGATGCTTCCACAATGAGCCTCGAAACCCCGACCGGGTGGGAGGAGGAGGATCGGGCCCTGGTTTCCGCCGCCCGGAGCGACCCAGCCGCAGCCGGGCAGTTGTTCGACAAATACTACCCGGAGATTTTTCGGTATGTCCATCACAGCACCCTCGACCATGCGGTTACGGAGGATCTCACCTCGAATGTTTTCTTTTCCGCCTTCCGCCACCTGGGGCTTTTCCGGTGGCGGCGCATCCCCTTTCGGGCGTGGCTCTACCGCATCGCCACGAACGAACTGCGCATGCATTACCGAAAGCAGAAGCGGATGTCGGCTGCGAACGCCGGCCTGGTTGACCCCGAGTTCCCGGCAGCCGTCCCCTCCGCGGATACAGTAGCGGCCGGGCTGGATGATTACCGGCTGTTGCAGCGGGCGTTGCTCAATCTGGGGCAGAAGTATCGCACGGTCATCGTCCTGCGCTATTTCGAGGGCAAGTCTCTTTCCGAAATCTGCGAAATTACCAATCAACGGGAAGGCACCGTTAAATCCCAACTGCACCGGGCGCTGGCCCGGTTGAAGGACGCCCCTGTGCTGGCGGGCCTGACATTGCGATAAACCCAGGCCGATTATGAAAAGCGACAACGAACGGATCGAAGAGTTTCTCAAAGGCGTTGTGCTGCCGGAATACAAGTCCGATGGGCACGCGCGGCAATTGCGCGCTCAGATACTGTCCGGGCTCCAGGCCAGGCGCGCCGGCAGCGGGACCGCCCTCTGGTGGAAAATTGCCGCGCTGCTGCTGGGCCTGGTGGCAGCCGGAGCCGTGGCGACGGAAGTCATTATTCAAGTACACCATTATTATTTCCAGGGCAAAACCAAGGACGGCATGTACCTCTTCAGCACAGCGCCGAAAGAAGCAGGCGGGCCCTCCGATATGTATATGGTCGGAGTGAGGGAAAATTTGGACGCCGCGGGTATCGAGCAAGAACGCAAGGATCTCGAGGAAGTTGACGCCTTGAGACAACGGAACGCCCGCGAACTTTTTAGAGTCACGGACACTCAAGTGAAGGGCAATCCGCCAGTCAGGGGGTTCCTTTACAAGTATGTGCTTGCGGACGGGCGCACGTCGTTCCACAACGAAGGACAGGAAGGCGACCAGCAGCAAATCGCCAGCCTGCGCCAACGAGGTCAGAGAGAGATTCTCAACATCGTCGAGGAGGAGGTCGGGGGCCAAAGGTTACGCAGGTTCACTTACCGCTATGTTCTTAGCGACGGCAGAGCCCTCACC
Organism: uncultured Verrucomicrobiae bacterium; assembly: GCA_963802515.1. Lineage (GTDB taxonomy): Bacteria > Verrucomicrobiota > Verrucomicrobiia > Limisphaerales > UBA11358 > UBA11358. The sequence continues at coordinate 348,715 of CAWDIX010000003.1, read as the reverse complement.
AGGCCGGAGACCGACCCGGAGCAGCCGGGTCCACTGCCTCTGACAACCGAGCAACAATTGGAATTGGCGCAGCTTGTGTGGCTCGATCCCGGGAAGGGCAAGTTCCTCCTTGGCAGCGCACAAGTCCAGAGGCTGGGAAGAGCTGTCACCTTCCAGAGGTACTCTTTCACACTCTCAGACGGAACGGTTGTGATCCACTCGGAAGCCCGACTCGATGCCTCAAAGCGCGACTTGAGCGCTGCCCAATGGGGCGAGTTGAACCGGCTATCCGCCGCGCAGAAAGGTGAGACGCTGGGGACTTACGAAGAAGACGTGACGGGCAAGCCGTTCAAGTTCACACGGGTCAAGTACGTGTTGAGCGACGGCACGGAAGTCATACAGTCGATCGGAAAGCCCGGCAGCGGGCGGTAGTTCGAAACTTGATCAGCGAAAGGCAACGGCTCTGCCTTTGGTTATTTCCCGCCGTCGGTTGGTTTCTGACCAATCAGATTTCACGCGTGTTCGTGCAGTCCGGTCATGATGACGCCCGGCTTGACTAAACCGATATCTGCATCGAGCCGGGCATTGAGTTTTTTCAGCAGGCCTTTCACCGGCTGCGTTTTGCCAGAACCGGTTATCTGACAGCCTTGCAGGCTTCCAATTTGTGTGAATCCGTGCAATCCGTTTCATCCGCGGTCAAAAATGTCTGTGCCTTTTGTGCGTTTTTCCGCCTTCGTTTTCACTGCGGCGCTACATGTGCGGCCAGGATTTCGTGTTGTTTCAGATTTCGACACCTCACCCTGACCCTCTCCCCAATCGAAGCGGAGAGGGTATTGCCAAATGGTTCAACTCCCGCCCTCATCCCGGCGTTGACTCACTCGCGCCCGCTCGTTCGGCCCCGTGGGCCTTCGGCTTCGCCAAATTCCTTTTACCGACTTCCAGTCGGCTCAAGTTTCCCCCAGGAGAAGGAGAATTATTGTCGGCCACCCGATGATTTGTTAAGGTGTAAAAAATGATCCCTGCCGTCCGCGTCATTTGTTTCACGCTACTGTTAGCGGCGTTTTCCTTTCGCGCTTTGGCGCAGGATTTCACCAATGCCATCCGCGTTTCTGCCGAACCGGTCTTTCCCGGCGTTGATTGGAAGCACGAAACAAATGGCCTTTCACCGGAGATCGTCCGGGGAGTTGATGCGTACGTTCACACGCTGGATACCACCGGCCTGATGGTGGTGCAGCATGGCCGCGTAGTTTATGAATATGGCGACGTCACGCGGCTCAGTTATCTGGCGTCCGCGCGCAAGAGCGTCCTCTCGATGCTCTACGGCCGGTACGTAGCCACCGGCAAAATCCGTCTTGATGCCACACTTGCCGACCTGGACATGTCCGATGTCGGAGGCCTGTTGCCTGTCGAAGAGCACGCCAAAGTCATTGATTTGATCACCGCACGTTCCGGCGTCTATCACCGGGCTTCCAACGCGGGAGACCTGCTGTCCCTGGCGCCGAAACGCGGCAGCAAAGCGCCGGGAACCTGCTGGCTGTACAGCAACTGGGATTTCAACGCGGCCGGCGCGGCCTTTGAGCGGATGACCGGCAAAAACATCTACGACGCCCTGCGCGATGATGTCGCAATTCCGATCGGCATGCAGGACTTCGACCGCGAGCGTCAGCAAAAGCAAGGGGACCTGACCAGGTCGCAGTATGCCGCGTATCACCTGGTGCTTTCGACCCGCGACATGGCGCGTCTGGGACTGCTGATGCTTCGGCATGGGCAATGGCGCGACCGCCAAATCATTCCGCCTGAATGGGTGCGCCGCAGCACCAGCGTCCGGACTCCCTTGGCCGAAATGCAGCCGGCGGATACCCGGGCCGGCCCTTTCGGTTATGGTTATATGTGGTGGGTCTGGGCCGGACCGTCTGCGACCGGCCCGTATCAGGGTGCCTACACGGCCATGGGTGCCTTCGGCCAGGACATCACCATTCTGCCGGCGCCGGATATGGTCGTTGCGCACAAAACCTGGCCCGCCGGCAGCGTTAGCCTGAAGGAGTATCTGCGCCTGCTTGATCTTCTGACCGCAAAGAAGCCTGCTTCGGCTGCCGAATTGGATCTCTGGGAAGGTGTTCCCCGTCGCTACGATTTATATCCGGGGCAATACCGGGTTGCTCGCAACGTTACCTCGGGAACGAACTCAGCTCCTTCGGTAGTGGGTGTTCGCCGGGACGGCAACCGGCTCTTGCTCGACGCCAATCTGCCGGCCAGAACCGTGCAACTCAATTTGAAACCAAAACCAGAGACAGACTCCTTCGTTACGTCGGGCGGCAACCGCGTCACATTTTTCCGGGATGAACCTGGCAAAGTCACCCGCCTCACGGCACGGTTGGATGGCACCAACGACATCTCATTCGAGAAATTCTCCGATCAGCCGCCGGCAGCTCCCGCTTTCGAAAAAAGCCGCATCGCCATCAAACTCGACCCGCATATTTGCGATGCCTATGCGGGACGCTACTCAGCTGCCCCGGATGAAAAACTCCCGGGCACCGAGGTTATGACTTTCAAACGCGACGGAAATGCGCTCGTCGGCCAGAAGTTCGCCGGCCCGAAGCCAAGACGATTTGCCGAAGCGTATTTCCCTGAATCGGAAACAAGTTTCTTCAATACGACAGAGGATGAAGAACTGACCTTCCTGAAAAACGATCGTGGAAAAGTAACGGGCGTGATCTGGCATCAGACCGGCACGTTTGGTGAGTCCGGTCGGAGGGAGTACAAGCGTGAGGAGTGACGGCTGTCCGCGGTTCACTGGGACGCCTTGGCATCGAGGGAGCTGAAGAAGCGCTGCCCGCGCGGGAGCCAGTAATTGCTTCGGTCGAGGGACATCACAACGGAAGTCGCCTTGCCCACAATTTCCTTTCGCTCGACCGTGCCGAAATAGCGGGAGTCGAAACTGTTGTCGCGATTGTCGCCCATCATGAAGTAATGGCCCACCGGCACTTGAACCGGGCCAAATGTCCGTTTGGCCGGGACACCCGGTATCGCCATCACAGCATGCGGGTGAGCGGACAATTTTTCGGTGGCGAAGATGCTGCTTTGACGTTCCGCTTCGGGCAACTGGGCTGAGATTTCGGCAGGCAGGGGAGCGTAATCCACCGGGTTGCCGTTGATGATGAGTTGATCATTCCGCAATTCGACCGTGTCGCCCGGCAAACCGACCACGCGTTTGACCAGGCGCGTGCCGTCGTGCGGTGAGTAAAACACCACAATGTCGCCGCGCCGCGGATTCGACCACTGCGCCAGATGCCAGGTGGTAAACGGCACCTTCAGGTCATACGCCAGTTTGTTGACGAAGATGCGGTCGCCGACAAGGATCGTCGGCTGCATGGAGCCGGACGGCACGTCATTCCAATCGGCGAGCGAGGAGCGGATGGAGAAGAGCACCAGTGCCAGAATCAGCAGTGGCCGGATTTCCTGCCGCCACCAGCGGCGGGCCTTGGAACGCAGGGTTGCCATGTTCATTGCCCATTCGACCGGCAATCGCCGGGCTTGTTCAAGGTAAACGAGGTGTCATCTGCGAATTGACTTGATGGACGCGAATTTGTCGGGGAGGGCGGGCCGCCGGCCTGCCGTGTTTGGCGGCCCGCCAAACACTTCGTCATCCCGTTTGGTTCACACCGTTTGGTGAAGCAAGGAGCGGGAACAAATTCTTCGGCGTGCCGCCGAAGACCGCACGCGGGCCACGCGCGCTCCCCAGTGCAGTGGCAACCGCAGCGTTACCCCTGTTTGTCCGCGGCGGATTTGACCGGTTGGTAAATGGCGGAGGTTTGCCCGTGCCGGGCGGCGGCGCCAATGACCGTCAGCATTGCCGGAGTGCGTTTGGCGCTGAGTTTCGGCCACGGCTTCCGGCCCCTGGTCACGGGCCTCTTTCGGTTCTTCAAACTCAGGCTGGTCGGGCAGTTTGGATTGTTCCGATTGGGCGGCTGGCCGTCCGGCACGACCGGTTTTGGATGGCCCGGTGCGGCGAAAATTCCGGTGTGTTTCGGAGCGCCGGGGCGTTTTTTTGCGGTCAAATTTTCCTGCAGAAAGTAGCGTTGACACATTTGGGCCGAACGTTTAGTTTATGGGCAAATACAAACCGAGCCATGTTAATTCGCATCAGTTTGCTTGTGGCCATCGTCGCGGCATTGGCGGCGGGCGCATTGAGTTTCACTCAAGTGCGCGGCAAGATTAACACGTTAATGCAGCAACGCGACGGTTACCATACTGAGCGGGACCAGGTCCAGGGCCAGCTCGACACCACGAAAAAGGATTTGGCCAAGACGCAGGACACCCTCAAACAAACCCAACAGGATTTGACCACGGCGAAGGCGGATCGTGACAAGGCCGTGGCCACCGCCGCCGCCCAGCAAAAGCGGGCCGATGATTTGTCCGACAAGCTGACGAAGGCCGCGGCGGACCGTGACGAAGCCCAGGCCAATCTGGCCGCCTACACGGCCAGTGGCTTGACCGCCAAAGAAGTCGCGGATCTCAGCCGCACACTCAAGACCGCGCAGAACACCATTGACGCCATCAACCTGGAGAAGCTCGTGATGGGCCGCACCATTGACCGCTTGAACAGCCAACTCGCTGCACTGGTTGGAACAAACTACGTCGTTAGGCTTCCCGCCGGCTTGAGAGGCCGGATTTTGGAAGTCGATCCCAAATGGGAGTTTGTCGTGCTGAACATCGGTGACGATCAGGGTGTCAAGCCGGACGGCGAGCTTCTGGTCAGCCGCGATGGCAGGCTCGTTGCCAAGGTGATTGTGCGCAGCATTCAAAAGGACCGGTGTATCGCCAATATCATCCCCGGTTGGAAGCTCGGCGAGTTGATTGAAGGCGATTTGGTCAGTCCCGCGCATCCGGCTTCGTGAGATGAAGCGCCGTGCCGTCAACTGGCTGGTGTTGCTCGCGTTGGGCGCAATTCTCGCGGGAGTGAGCAGTTGCGCAACAGATGACCCGGAAAACGCCTCGGTCCGCCCGTGGAACACGCCGCAAAACTGGGAAAACGGCATGGGCGGCATGATGAACCAGCAGCACGAGTGAACTGTGGGCTGCGCCCCGCGACGAGTGGCGGGGCAGGAGGAAATCACGTCCCAAGACACCTGTCACTCTTCACACTTTACACACCGGGTCGGCGTCAAAACAAAATCCATCCGCACGTCGAGCTTGCCCGCCGGGACCGCGTCCACGATTTGTTCGTCAAAGGCGACACCACATTTGATGCCTTGGATTTCCGGCAGGAGGCGGTCATAAAATCCCCGGCCCCGGCCCAGCCGGCCTCCGCGCAGGTCAAAGGCGACCCCGGGCACGAGAATCATCCCCAGGCGTTCCAGCGGAATTTCCGGACAAGCCGTCTTCGGCTCGCGGATGCCGAATTGGCCCGGCCCGATTTCGGTTTGCAGATTTTGCACGCGGCAGGCGATGTAGTCGTTGTTCGCGGAATCGTAACGGGGCAGGGTGGCGGTTTTGCCGCCGGCCAACGTCTCCTCCAGCATCGGCCACACGTCCACTTCGTCCGGCATGGGCGCGAAAAACAGGATGGAAGCCGCGTTTTGCCAGAACGGTTGTTCCTTGAGCCGCGCTCGAATCAGGGCGGACGTCGCCAGCCGGACCGCCGCCGGAATTTTTTGCAGCGCGGCGCGGATTTCTTTTCGCAACGCGGCTTTTTGGGGATTCACATCAGCGGTCATGTGGTTATTTGTTTGGTCTTGTTGCGGGCTTCAGCTAAATCGGCCCGCCATTTCTCAACCCGTTCCTTGATTTTCTTTTCCACGCCCTGTTCGGTTGGCTGGTAATAAACTTTATCCACGCCGAGATAATCCTGCGCCACGAAATGGCCGGGATGGTCGTGCGCGTATTCGTAACCTTTGCCGTGCCCAAGCCGCTCCGCGCCCTGGTAATGCGTGTCGCGCAAATGTTCCGGCACCGGCAGCGTACGGCCCGACTTCACGTCCGCCAGCGCGGCGTCAATCGCGAGGTACGCGCTGTTGCTTTTATTGGCGGTGGCGATATAGACCGTCGCCTCCGCCAGCGGAATCCGCGCCTCCGGCCAGCCCACAAATTCCGAGGCCGACAACGCGGCGTTGGCCAGCACCAGCGCCATGGGATCGGCCAGCCCCACGTCTTCCGCCGCGCAAATCACAATCCGCCGCGCGATGAAACGCGGATCTTCACCGGCATGAATCATCTTGGCGAGCCAATAAAGCGCGGCGTCCGGGTCGCTGCCGCGCATGGACTTGATGAACGCGGAAATCGTGTCGTAATGCGCGTCCTCGTCGTCATACACGACCGCCTTTTTCTGGATGCTCTGCTCGGCGGCGGCCAGGTCAATGCGAACGACGCCCTTTTTGTCCGGCGCCGTCGTAAGCGCGGCGATTTCCAGCGCGCCGAGCGCCTTGCGCGCGTCGCCGTCGGAGATTTTGGCGAGATGGCGCAGCGCGTTTTCATCGGCGCGGATTTTCAGGTAACCGAGTCCGCGTTCGGTGTCGGCCAGCGCGCGTTGCAGCAATGAAAAAAGGTCGTCCTCGCTCAGCGGGCGCAACTCGAAAATCTGCGACCGTGAAACGAGGGGCGAATTGACGAAGAAAAACGGGTTGTGCGTGGTGGCGCCGATCAGCCGCACCACGCCGCTTTCGACGTCGGGCAGCAGCACGTCCTGCTGCGCCTTGTTGAAGCGGTGGATTTCGTCAATGAACAGGATGGTCGGCTGGCCGGTGTTTTCGAGGCGGTTGGCGGCGGCGGACAGGACGCGGCGCATGTCGGCCACGTTGGATTCCGCGCCGCTGAGGCGCTCGAATTTGCTTTTGGTCTGCCGGGCGATGATTTGGGCCAGGGAAGTTTTGCCGGTGCCGGGCGGGCCGAAAAAAATGAGGGACTGGATCCGGTCGGCCTCGATGGCGCGGCGCAACAGTTGTCCCGGGCCGAGGATATGGGTCTGGCCGGCGAATTCGCCGAGGTTACGCGGCCGCATCCGCGCTGCGAGCGGCTGGTGACGCGAGGGGTCGGCGGCCGGCAAAGGTTCCGGCTTCTGTCCTGCTGAAAACAAATCATTGCGCGGCACGATGAAAGTCTAGCAACTACCCAAGGTTTGCCCAAAACAAAATCGGCAAACAAAATCCGAAAGAGGCCCATAAAAAAACCCCGCCCTTGCCGTGTGCAACAGTTCCTTTGAACATGTTTTACAACATGTGGAGCCCGCCCGGCAGCTTTCGACTTCCAGCAAAGGCATGTCGGCCACTGCCACGGCTTCGGCCCCTGGATCGCTTATTTACGGTTCAAGGATTAGTTGCTGATCACGAACAGGGCAGGGTAAAATCTGCTCCCATTTCCAAAGAACGTTCCAGCCGATTCCAGTTCCATTATCGCCTCCAGCCGGTATTTTCTCAAACCTTTTTTAAAAAAATATTTTCCGGCGACGGAGCAGTTCCGGGTTGAGAGGCGCACCAACGGTTCTCTTGCCATCGCCGGAACGATTTCCGCAAAGTGTGGCGGTTATGCGATGAGAAGTCCGGTGTTCTTTCCGTTGACCACGGCCGGGAAATGTATTTTGAAAGTTGTGCCCTGGTTGATCTCGCTGGTCACGGTGATCCAGCCGCGGTGTTGCTCGACAATGCCATAGACGGTGGCCAGCCCGAGCCCCGTGCCTTTGCCGATCTCCTTGGTGGTAAAAAACGGGTCGAAAATGCGCGGCAGATTTTCCGGGGCGATTCCGGAACCGGTGTCGCTGACCGCCAGCCAGACATGCAATCCGGGCGAGGCGCCATGGCTTTGTTCCGCCTGTTCCTGGCTCAGCGTTTCCACGCCCGTAGCGATGGTCAGGCGTCCGCCGGCCGGCATGGCATCGCGGGCATTCACCACCAGATTCATGAGCACCTGTTCAATCATGCCGATGTCGCCGTGGATGGATGGAAGATTGGGCGCATAATGTGACAGCAACGAAACATTCTCGCCGACGACGCGCATGAGCATTTTAGTCATTTGCGTAACGACCTCGTTCAGGTTGAGACTGGCCGGCTGCATGACCTGTTTGCGGCTGAACATGAGGAGTTGACGGGTCAGACTGGCGGCGCGCCCGGCGGCATGGATGATTTGCCGGGTGCAATCCATTGTTTCTGCCGGGCTCAACGACCCGTTCAACAGCAGCGAGGCGTTCCCCTGGATCACGGTCAGAATGTTGTTGAAATCGTGCGACACGCCGCTCGCCAGCTGGCCGATGGCCTCCATCTTTTGCGACTGACGCAATTGCGTTTCGAGTTTCTGCCGCTCGGTTTCCGCCCCCTTTCGCTCCGTCACGTCCCGCGTCATCGCCAGCACAAATTCGACTTTGCCGTCGGCTGACCGTTCGGGACTCAGGCGCGCTTCGAAGTAGTGCGTGCCGTCCGGAGCGGAAAATTCAAATTCAAACCTCTGCGATTTGCCGGTTTCAAAGACCGCTTGCGCGGTGGTATTCCACTCGTCTTTAGCCGGCAGATTCAATTCAACATTCGTCCTGCTCAACAAGGTGGAGGCCGGCAGGTGAAGCGTTTCTTCCAGCGTGCGATTGACATAAACGAAGCGCAGGGCGCGATCAATCCGCGCGACGGAATCCGGCACATTGTCGGCCAGGGCGCGGTAGGATTCTTCCCGCGTGCGCAGTTTTTCCCTCGCCTGAAGCCGGTTTTCCTCGATGCCGATGGCGGCGGCGATGATGGTAATGATGCGTCGGTCCTCGGCGTCCGGTTCAAAATCCTTTGCAAATACGGCGCACAGGGAACCCACCGCCGCGTTGGAAAAGAGAACGGCCTTTCCGACATAGGTCTTGAGGTGGTAACGGGCGACGTTGGGATCGGATCTGAAATAGCGGGTGTCCGGCAGGTTTCGGACGACAAAAAGATTATCACTCGCTTTGCGGATGACATCATAACAGATATGCCCTTCCGGCGAATCTTTGGGCAGATAACCCGGCGGTGTGTTCCATTGGCCGAGTGAACACAGCAGGTCGCCGTCAAGCTGGTTGTAAAGCGCGCAGGTCGCCCCCAACAGTTCACCGCACAGGGCGGTCATGCGGTTGATGTTCTCAGCCGGGTCCGTGCCGAAACTGAGAAAACAATCCGTCAACCGCTTCAGGTGGTGCTCCTTGCGATTGCGGTCGGTGATATCAATGGCGATGCCAATGAGACCGGCCGGTTTGTCGTTTGAATCGAAAATCGGGGAGAAAGCCGTGTCAAACACCGCGCCCTGCAGTTCGTTGATGACCCGGGTGGGGCTGCCGGAAAGCGCCCGGCGAATGTTATCAACCACCGAAGGCACGTCCTGGTACATATCCAGCGCCGACTTGCCGACAACCTGCCCCGGCGTCAACCCAAGTTTGCCCAGAGCCTGTCCTTCCGACAGGCGGAAGACACCGTCCCGATCCAGGATGAACAGGATCGCCGGGGCATTCTGAACGACGGTGCGCAGTCTGTGTTCGCTATCCCGGATGGCCTGTTCCGCGCGCGCGCGTTCCGTAATGTCACGCGCCAGACCCAGAAAAACCCGCTGGCCGCCCGGTTCAAAACAGCCCAGACTGATTTCCACGGGAAAGACTGTTCCATTCCATCGCCGATGCCGCCCGTTCAACGTCAACGACTCACCGGGTCGAATCCGGTCCCAAATTGCCTGCGCACCGGTCAAATCAACATCCTGTTCAAAATCGAGCATGTTCATCCGCAGCAATTTTTCTTTCGCATAGCCCAGGCTTTCGCAGGCGCGCCGGTTTACATCCAGAATCTTCCCGTTCCGGTCATGCACAAAGAAAGCGTCGGCAGCCTGCTCCACCAGCGCGCGGAATCGCTCGTCGCTTTCGGACAATGCCTCTTCCGCCAGCCTGCGGTCCGCGGCCTCCTGTTCCCTGCGCCGCAATTGGCTTCGCAGTATGAAATAGAGCAGCAGCGCGGTGACGACCACAAACGCCCAGCCCTTGTAGATTTCGAGTTTGCCGCGGATGTCGGGATTGGAGATGAAGGCGATCAACGCCCGGCCGGAAAGCAGTATCCAGGCGCCCGCCACCAGCGCATAAATCAAGCTGGTGCGCAAAGCCACTGTGCCAGGGTTGCTTTTCATCAGGAACTGTACTCTGCGATATTACCGGGCACAGCCGAGCGTCGTTAAACCGATATTGCTAATTTAAGACCAATTATTGTTGCCCGGTTTAACGTCCTCCAGTCCCATCTTCGGCTTGGGTCAAAAAGCAGGACGGTTGCCGCCTTCGCGGTCGCCGCAGTGCGTGGATGGCTGATGGTCTTGGCTTAACTCCGGCTGGCGCCGTCGGCTGAAATAAAAACCCCGCCCTTGTCGTGTGTAACCACGCCATTGAATCGTTACAACATGCGGGACGGCTGGATTGGTTTCGACGACCAGTGAAGGTGTCGGCCGCAATCGCAGTTTATGTCCCTGATCGTTTGATTCCCATTCAAGGCCAGAGTTCCATAGCACGAACAGGGCAGGGTAAATTCAACTGCCATTTTCCAAAGAACACTGCCGTTTTACACACCATAATTCGTGCCAAAGTTGATATTTTCCGGCGATGCGGATTTGGATTTTTTGGTAAAAAAGGCGGAAAAAACTTGCACTCGCCTTGACACCGTTATTTTGCTTAAACTCCCGGCCTGATTTTTACTGTAACGGCGGGCTGTGACCGTCACCCGGCGTTCACCCGGCGCAGCTACAGTTGGAGTTTACGATGATGACCAGCTCGCAAATCCGCCAGTCGTTTCTCGACTTCTTCAAGTCGAAGTCGCACACTCTTGTTCCGTCCAGTTCGCTCTTGCCCGATTCGCCGAACCTCCTGTTCACCAACGCCGGCATGAACCAGTTCGTCCCGATTTTCCTCGGCCAGACCCAATGCCCCTACCAACCGGGCCGCGCCGCCGATAGCCAGAAATGCATCCGCGCCGGCGGCAAACACAATGACCTCGAAGACGTCGGCCTGGACACCTATCACCACACTTTCTTCGAGATGCTCGGCAATTGGAGCTTCGGCGATTATTTCAAGAAGGAAGCCATCGAATGGGCGTGGGAATTGGTGGTGGAGAAATGGAAATTTCCGCCAGCGCGGCTTTACGCGACCGTCTATAAACCCGGCCCCGGCGAGCCGTCTGAATTCGACCAGGAAGCTTACAACCAATGGGAAAAACTTTTCAAAGCGGCTGGACTCGATCCAAAAATCCACGTTTGTACCGGCGGCAAGCAGGATAATTTCTGGATGATGGGTGACACCGGCCCATGTGGTCCGTGTTCTGAACTGCACGTGGACCTCACGCCCAACGGCGATACCAAAGGTGCTCTGGTTAACGAAGGCGACGCCCGCTGCATAGAAATCTGGAACCTCGTCTTTATCCAGTTCAATGCTAATCCCGACGGCACCTTTTCACCGTTGCCTGCGCGCCACGTGGACACCGGCATGGGTTTCGAGCGCGTTACTTCTATCATTCAGGGCACGAAAGGATTTAAAGATTTTGTCGGCGCGAAAATCTCCAATTACGAGACCGACATTTTCCGTCCCATTTTCGACGTGCTGGAAAAGTTAAGCGGCAAGAAATACGGGAGCACTTTGCCTGATCCGGCAGGTAGCACAGGCGACCCGCCTGTGCCGCCCGGCGACCCGCCGGGTGGAAGGGGGGTGACGTCCGAATCGCAGAAGCCCGCGGGGTCTCCATCAGACACGCAGCTTCATTCTGCCGGGCGCGCTGCCCCGCAAGCGGTCGCGAATGCACCGGGTGCGACTTTCTCCCGACGCAACCTCCCGCACTTTGAGAAACCGTGGGCGATTTATCACGTCATCATCAGCACGATCGCGCCGCGGAAACTTTCACCCGCTGCTCGTGACGTAGTTTTCGACTGCATTCTTCATTGGCGTGAGTCGCGTTACCGATTGGTGGCGGCGTGTGTCATGCCCGACCACGCGCACTTCATCATTCAGCCCGGTGTGAAAGAGGAAGACAAGGATGGCAATCCGGTTTTCTGGCCGCTGTCAGACATCCTTCACTCCATCAAGTCCTACTCGGCCAAAGAGGTGAACAAGCTGGACGAGGTGAAAGGCACTCTCTGGCAGGAGGAGCGTTACGACCGATTTGTGCGCAGTGACCAGGACCTCCAGGAGAAATTTCATTACCTCTGCCGTAACCCATGGACGGCGGGGCTTGTCCAGGAAAATGAGCCTTGGCCGTGGCTCTGGACACTGGATATTGAGGCGCGGAAACCTTATGTGCCGCTGGTAAAGCAGTCAGGTAGCACGGGCGACCCGCCTGTTCCGGTCGGCGACTCGCCGGCCGGAAAGGGAGAGCCCTGCGATTTTCAAGCCGGCGCTGGTTCGCAAGAGGGTGCTCCCTTTCATTCCGCTGGGCTGGTAGCCCAGCGGCCCGGGCAGGTTGCTCGTGCTACCCCGGAACAAATCGCGCTCGACGTGGCTTTTCGCGTGATTGCGGACCACATCCGCACCTTGAGCTTTGCGATAGCCGATGGCATCCAGCCATCGAACGAAGGACGCGGTTATGTTTTGCGCCGAATCCTGCGCCGCGCCGTGCGCTACGGTCGCGCGCTCGGTTTCCACGAACCGTTCTTCTACAAACTCGTGGACGTGCTCGCCGACACGATGGGTGATGTCTTCCCCGAAATCCGCACCCGGAAAAAGCACGTGCAGGAAGTCATTCACACCGAGGAAGAGGCGTTTAATAAGACGTTGGATACCGGTTTAGAGAAATTTGATTTCCACTTGTGGGAAATGTTTCGAACTGAATCGGCGTTGCTCACAGTGGCTGGAAAGAATGTCGGATTTCGCTACAAAGGCTCATTAATCGGCGCGCCAATCTCGAACCCTCCTAAAATTGGCATCACTATTGATTTGGAGGCCGGAATTGACGAACAGTTCAAGAAGAACCAACTTTCTACTCCAGTTTTTCCGGGTTCTTCTGCATTTGAACTTTACGACACCTACGGTTTCCCGCTCGACCTGACCGAGTTGATGGCGCGCGAACGCGGTTTGACTGTGGACAAGGAAGGTTTTGAGAAATTGATGGACGAGCAGCGCGCCCGCGCCCGTGCCGCGCAGAAGAAGGAAATCATTTCGCTTTCGCAAATCGAAACCACCACGCCCACGAAATTTGTCGGCTACGAAACACTGGAAACGCCGGCAAAGGTGCTCGAAGTCGTGTCGCTCAAGGACAAGACCGCCGTTATCCTCGACACCAGCGCGTGCTACGCCGAGATGGGCGGCCAAGTCGGCGACACTGGCGAATTGAGTCTAGGCGACCAACTTTGGCGGATCGTCAACACACAGAAATCAGGAAATGTGTTGCTTCATTTTGTTAGCGGTGGAAGTCCAGGAGATCTGAAACATTCGTTCGATGTTCCATTGGCTGGCCTTCCCGCGATGCTGACAGTGGATAAATCTCGCCGCAACGCCATCCAACGCCACCACACCGTCACGCACCTGCTGCACTGGGCGTTGCACGAAGTCGTGAGCAAAGACGCTTCGCAGAAAGGCTCGTTCGTCGGGCCGGACAAACTGACCTTCGACTTCAACAGCGCGCCGCTCACGCCGCAGCAGGTCGCCGACATCGAGAAACTCGTCAATGAACGCATCGTCGAAAACGCCGGCGTCTCGTGGACGGAAGTGCCCTACGCCGACGTGAAATCGCGCAAGGACGTGATGCAATTCTTCGGCGACAAGTACGGTGACATCGTCCGTGTCGTCCAGATTGGCGGCAGAGCAGGGGAGTTGAACGGTTATTCGATGGAACTCTGCGGCGGCACGCACACGCGCGCCACGGGCGAGATTGGCTTGTTCCGCATCGTCGGCGAAAACGCCATTGCCGCGGGCGTCCGGCGCATCGAAGCCATTGCCGGCCTTGAAGCTTATCGCAAGGCCACGGATGAAGTGGCCCTCATCAAGTCGCTGGCGGGCAAGGTGAATTCGCCGTTGCACGAGCTGGAAAAGAAAATTGAGTCGCTGCTCGCGCATCAAAAGGAACTGGAGAAGGAGGTGAAGATCGCGATGCAACGCAACGCCTCGAATGCCGCGAGCAATTTGCTTGAAGAGATCAAAACCATCAATGGTATGCCGGCCATCATTCACAACCTCGGCGATGCGGACGGCGATTTTCTCCAGGCCATTGCCGACTCGCTGAAAGGCCGGTTCAAAGGCGTTATCGTTCTGGGTGGCGCGACGGGCGGTGCAGTGGCCCTCGTGGCCGCCGTTTCGCCTGATTTCACGGCCAGGATTCAGGCCGGTAAAATCATTCAGCAGATTGCGCCGATCGTTGGCGGCAAAGGCGGCGGCAAACCCGACAACGCCCGCGGCGGCGGCAAAGACGCGAGCAAGCTGGACGAGGCGCTGGCCCGGGCGAAAGCATTGCTGAGTTAGCGGCCAGAGTTGAACCTAAAATCATGAGGCAGTGACGGTTCCAATGTTGAATCATCGCAGGCGCACGCGGAAACGTGAAATTTTTCACAAACTTTCTTGCGGGCAAGTGCCCGCTCAATTAGCATCGCGCCCATTCGTCATTCTAAATGACAAAAGTTCAATACGTAATTTTGAAAGTGAGGAATCCGGCCGGGTGCCCGGTCGCTTGAGATTTCCGTGATTTTTCCGAAGTGGACAAACTGGTTGCCGCTGGCGTTGGGCGCCGGAATGGCGTTGATTGGCGGCGCCGTGACAGCGGGCGTGACTTATTATTTCACGCCTAAATACACCCGCGTCGGCTACGAGCCAATCCAGCCGGTGCCGTTTTCCCACGCCGTTCACGCCGGCCAACTGGGCATGGACTGCCGATATTGTCACAGCGGTGTGGAGAAATCCTGGTTCTCAAACATCCCGTCCGCGTCCACGTGCATGAACTGTCACAACCAGGTTTTGAAGGATGACCCGCGCCTGGCGCTCGTCCGGGAGAGCGCAACCAACAACACGCCCATCCCGTGGGTGCAGGTCCACCGCGTGCCGGACTACGTCTATTTCAACCACGCCGTCCATGTCAGGCGCGGCATCAGTTGCGTGGAATGTCATGGGCGCGTTGACCAGATGGACGAGGTGTATCACGCCAAGCCGTTGAGCATGAGTTTCTGCCTCAATTGCCATCGGGACCCGGCGGCGTTCATCCGGCCGGCCGACAAAGTCACCGATTTGGGCTGGAAATGGAGCTCCGACCCGGACGTCGCCGCGCACATGCAGGAAACCAACGGTGTCGAACTGGTCAAAGACTGGCACGTGGAATCACTCCAAAACTGCTCGGCCTGTCACCGATGATGAATTTACGATTTACGATTTACGATTTACGATCGGCGCCGCGGGACCGGCGCCACGGCGGGCATTCTTCAAATCATCCATCCTCCATCATCCGTCGCAGCTTTGCGGCATCATCCCATTTGCCGGTCACAACCGAATGAACTCAGATCCGACAACTTCAGCCAGGCCAGCCATGACCGGCCGCCGCTACTGGCGCAGCCTGGATGAACTGGCCGACACGCCGGAGTTCAAGGACTGGCTGCATCGCGAGTTTCCGCAGGGCGCGAGCGAGTTCGAGGACGGCGTCTCCCGCCGGCACTTCGTCAAAATCATGTCCGCCTCATTCGCGATGGCGGGACTGGGCATCCTGGGCACAGGCTGCCGCCGGCCGGAGGAAAAATTGGAGCCGTTCGGCCAGCAGCCGGAAAATTACACCTTCGGCAAACCGGAATTTTACGCAACCGCCATGCCGACCCGCACGGGAGCGGTGCCGCTCGTCGTCAAATCCTACGAAGGCCGTCCGATAAAAATCGAAGGCAACGCGCTTTATCCCGACGGCAACGGCGGGACCGACCGGTACGCGCAGGCGTCGATTCTGAACCTGTACGATCCCGACCGCGCAAAGCGCTTCGCGCACAACCACAATACGGTTTCACGCGATGAGGCGCTGAAATTCGTCGACGAGTTGTCGAAGAAATTTGCGGCGACCCGGGGCGGAGGGCTGGCGTTCCTGGCCGAAAGCAACACGTCGCCGTCACGCGCACGGCTGCAAAAATTGATTGCCGGAAAATTTCCGAATGCACAATGGTTTGCTTACGACGCGATTGATTCCGGCATTCATCAACGCGCGGCGACTACGGCCTTCGGCCAGCCGGTCCGGCCCATTTATCATTTCGACAAGGCAAAGATCATCCTGTCGCTTGACTGCGATTTTATCGGTTCGGAGGACGACGCGCACAATCACATCCGCCGGTTCGTCAAAGGCCGGAATCCGGGCGATTCGATGAGCCGTCTTTACGTCGTCGAATCGCTCTTCACGCTCACCGGCGCGAGTGCGGACCATCGGATGCGCGTGCCGGCGAGCACGCTCGCGAAAGTGGCGGATGAAATCTTCACGCAGGTCACGGGTTCGGAGCCTTTTCTCCAGAGATGGCTTTCGGATTGCGTGAAAGATATGCTGGCTCATCGTGGCCAGGTCCTGGTCGTCGCCGGGCAACGCCAGCCGATGGAAGTACACCTGCGCGCCCACGCGATCAACGCGGCGCTGGAGGCAATCGGCAACACCGTGACCCTGCTCCCGGCCATGGAAACGGCCGGCGCAGATTTGAAGAGCCTGGATGGCGGCGCGGTGGACACGCTCGTCGTTCTTGGCGGCAATCCGGTTTACCACCTGAACTCGTGGCCCAGGCAGAAACCGAAGACCGTTGTCCGACTCGGCTATTACGAAGACGAATCGGCTGAAGAGTCGGATTGGCATTTCCCGGCGGCGCATTATCTCGAATCGTGGGGCGATGCGACGACGAGCGACGGAACGCTTGTGCCGATCCAGCCGCTGATTCAGCCGCTGTTCGGTGGATTGACCGAACTGGAATTCCTCGCGCGCATTGCCGGCGAACCTCAAACGAATCCTTACGATATTGTCCGGACGACTTTTCAAGGTTCGGATAAGGACTGGAAAAAATTCCTGTTCAACGGATTTCTTGCCGGTTCCGCGGCGGCGCCGGTGGTATTGAAATTCAGCGGGACGTTTCCCGCCGCAAAGGACAAATCCAGCGGCCCTCGCGTGGCCGGTGACAGCGAGCAGGGTCCCTTGTCGAACAACCTCGAAGTTATTTTCCACCGCGACACCAAGTTGGACGACGGACGTTACGCGAACAACGGCTGGTTGCAGGAGTTGCCTGAGCCCGTTACCAAGATGACCTGGGACAACGCGGTGCTCGTCAGCCGCAAGACGGCGCGCGACCTGGGTGTGCAGAACGGCGACGTGGTCGAAATCACCCTGAACGGGCGCAGTGTCCGGGGGCCGATCTGGACGCAGCCGGGCATGGCGGATTACTCGCTCGGACTCGCGCTGGGCTACGGGCGCGAAAAAGCCGGACGCGTCGGTGGCGGCGTTGGCTTCAACGCTTTTAAAATATTTGCCGGCAAATACATCGAAACCGGCGCAAAGGTGCGCAGGACGGGCGAAACGCACGTGATAGCCTGCACGCAAAATCATTGGTCCATGGAAGGCCGTCCGGCGGTGCGCGAGGCAAACCTCGCGGAGTTTTCCAAGGACCCGAATTTCGCGAAGGAAATGCACGAGAAAGAGCCGCCCGTGGTCGCGCCGTTGTATCCGAACCCGCTGGACGAGGCGAAAAAGGCCGCGCTGAATCAATGGGGCTTGACCGTGGATTTGACGGCGTGCGTCGGTTGCGGCACATGCATCGTCGCCTGCCAGAGCGAAAACAACATTCCCATCGTCGGCAAGGACCAGGTCCATCGCGGCCGCGAAATGCACTGGATGCGGGTGGACCGGTATTACACGGCGCCCCCGGCGACGAAAAGCGCGGCCGACGAATATCAAAAGGACAGCGCGCAGCAGTTCGAGGTATGGATTGACGACGTGCAGGCGGTGAACCAGCCGGTGATGTGCCAGATGTGTGAAGCCGCCCCATGCGAGAATGTTTGCCCGGTCGGCGCCACGTCCCACAATCGCGAGGGCTTGAACACGATGACCTATAACCGTTGCATCGGCACGCGATATTGCTCGAACAATTGCCCGTATAAAGTGCGCCGGTTCAATTATCTCGATTTCAACAAACGCCCGCTGGCCGATCTCAAAGGACCGCTTTATCCGACGCCGCTCACGCACCGTACGGACGGCAAATGGGATTTGTTGACCTGGTGGAAACATCCGGAACGCGGCGGCATGAGGCGCGAAGATGAATGGGACTTGATCCGGATGGCCAAGAACCCGGACGTGACGGTGCGGATGCGCGGGGTGATGGAAAAATGCACGTATTGCATCCAGCGCATTGAACAGGCGAAAATTGCGCAGAAGGTGAAGGCCGGCGCTTCGGACGATGTAAGATTAAAGGAGTCCGAAGGCACGATTCCCAAGACGGCTTGCCAGCAGGCGTGCCCGGCGGGCGCCATTGTATTTGGCGACATCAGCGATCCCACCAGCGCCGTTTCCAATCTCAAAGGAAACGCGCGCAACTACGCGTTGCTTGGCGATTTGCTGGTCAAACCGCGCACCACCTATCTCGCGCGCATCCGGAATCCAAACCCGGCCATGCTGGATTACCGGAAATGGCCGGACAGCTTCCAGGAATATGAAAAACACGGCGGCGAACTCCAACCCGCGAAGAAGGGAGCCAGTTGATGCCTGATTCCGCGACCAATTTGAGGGCACTGGTGCCGCCGCCGGAATTGCGGCGACCAAAGCTCGTGCCCAGTGAGCGGGGTCTCGGCGGGCTGACGGACCATCTGACGGCGTTTGCCGAGGGCAAGACGCCGCTGTGGTGGTGGATTATGTTTGTACCGGCGGCCCTCCTTGCGGCGGTAGTACTGCCGTCAATGCTGATTTACCAGATTTCGACCGGCATTGGCGTTTGGGGCAACAACCAGCCGGTGGCGTGGGGGTGGGACATCATCAATTTCGTCTGGTGGGTCGGCGTCGCGCACGCGGGGACACTGATTTCGGCGATGCTCTTCCTGACGCGCCAGCATTGGCGCACGGCAATTGGCCGCGCGGCGGAGGCGATGACGGTGTTCTCGGTGGCCATGGCGGGCCTTTACCCGGCCATTCATACAGGGCGTTTCTGGTTTGATTGGTTTCTGTTTCCGGTGCCGACTGCCAACGGAAACTGGCCGCAGTTCCGTTCGCCGTTGATGTGGGACGTGTTCGCCGTCAACACCTACCTGATGGTCTCGACCTTGTTCTGGTACATGGGATTGATTCCTGACCTCGCATTGATGCGTGACCGGGCGAAGACCCGGATGCGCAAGTTGCTCTACGGTCTGTTTGCGCTGGGCTGGACCGGTTCGGCACGGCACTGGCATAATTATGAAAAGGCCTATCTCGTCTTGTCCGGCCTGGCAACGTTGCTGGTGTTTACGGTCAGTTCCATCGTGGGCATGGACTTCGCCACGTCGCAACTGGCAGGCTGGCACGAAACCATCTTTCCCTTCTACTTTGTGGCCGGCGCCGTCTTCTGCGGCTTCGGCATGGTGCTGGTGCTGCTTATCCCGCTCCGCAAACTGTGCCACCTGGAGGACGTCATCACGATGCGGCATATAGATAAGGTCTGCAAAATGACACTGTTGATGGGCTGCGTGATGGCCTACATCTACGTGATGGAATATTTCATCGCCTGGTACACCGGCAATCCTTACGACGCCTGGATTTTCGGCCACCGCCTGTTCGGCCGCCAATACTGGTACGGCGGCTGGATGATGATTCTGGTCAACGCGTCGTTGCCCCAGCTCTTTTGGATCAGAAAAGTCCGGCAAAACCTGAAGCTCATCTTCGTCATCGCCGTGCTCATCAACATTGGCATGTGGTTCGAACGTTTCGTCATCATCGTCGGCTCGCTTTACCAGGATTTCCTCCCCGCGAACTGGGGCGTCTATTTCCCGACGTGGGTGGACATCGGCACGTACGCGGGCACGCTGGGAGCGTTCTTCACCATGTACCTTCTGTTCGTGCGATTTTTGCCGGTCATCGCGGTTTCCGAGGTCAAAGGCGGGACGCCGCAGGCCGACCCACATCATCCGCTGGGCGGCGCGAAAGGAGGCCATTGATGGACCCCAACGGAAAACTTTACGGCCTCGTGGCGGAATTCGATTCGCCCGCGGCGATTTTGCGCGCGGCGGAAAAAGTCCGGGATGCCGGTTACCATCGTTGGGACGCCTTCACGCCGTTCCCGATTCACGGCATGGACAAGGTGATGGGCTTGAAAAATTCGATCGTCGGCTGGTTCGCTCTCCTGTTTGGCGGCGGCGCGTTTGTGGGGTGCATGGCCATGATCTGGTACATGAACACTTATGACTATCCGCTCATCGTCGGCGGCAAACCGATGTTCAGTCCGCCGGCGGCGTTTGTGCCTTCGTATATTCTGCTCGTGCTGGCCAGCGCCATCGGGGCGTTCGTCGGCATGATTGCGATGAACGAATTGCCGCGCCTGCATCATCCGCTGTTCAAAAGCAGCCGTTTCGCGCTGGCCTCGCGCGACAAGTTCTTCCTCGTCATCGGCGCAAATGACCTGAAATTTTCCGAATCCGTAACCCGCCGGCTGCTCGAGGAAACCGGCGGCACCCACATCGAACTGGTGGAGGACGACTGATGCGCTACGTCATCGGCTTCATTCTGATTTTTATGGTCGGCGCCGGCGCGGTCGTCGGGCTCGCCGGTTTCCGCGGCCACCTTTCGCGCCGGCCGCCCATTGAAATTTTTCCCGACATGAACCGCCAGCTCAAGCTCCGGCCGCAGCAGCCCAATGGCTTTTTTGCCAATGGCGTCAGTTCGCAACTCCCGCCCGCCGGCGCCATCGCGCGCAGCACGCCGATTTGGACCGTCACCGGCCCCGTTTATCCCTACGAAGACGCGCCGGTGAACACCGGCCGCATCACGGGCACGACCAATTTCGTCCAGACCAATCCGCTGCCCGTCACGGCCAGGCTGCTCCAGCGCGGGCGCGAACGCTTTGATATCTATTGCGCGCCCTGCCACGGCGGACTCGGCGACGGCAATGGCATCACGAAGAAACTCGGTTTGATGCCCGCCGTGGCGAATTTGCAGGACAAGCGGATTGTCGAAATGACCGACGGTGAAATCTTCAACACCGTCACTCACGGGAAAAATTTGATGGGCGCGTACGGGCCGATTGTGCCGGTGAAAGATCGCTGGGCCATCATCGCCTATCTGCGCGCGCTGCAACTGAGCCGTCTCGGTTCAGCGGACGATTTGCCGTCCGCCCGGCGCATTGCGCTCAAATAACATGAACGCTCGTAACCAACCCGCCCCGTTGCCGCCGCCGCTGGACCTGGCCCGGTGGAAAAGCGCGCCCGCTGCCTTGATGGTGGTCGGCGGTTTCCTCTGCGTGGCCGGTGCGGGGATTGATCTGAAGGAATTCGGGTATGCCTGGCTGCTGGCGTTCGTGTTCTACCTCACCCTCGCGCTCGGTGCGCTGTTCCTCGTGCTCATCCACCATTTGACCGATGCCGGCTGGTCGGTCGCCACCCGGCGGTTTTGCGAACATATCGCCGCGCTGTTGTGTCCGTGGCTGGCGGTCTTATTCGTGCCAGTCGCGTTGCTGGCGCCGGCAATTTATCCCTGGATGAACCTTGACCCCCACACCGACCGCGCGCTGATGGCGAAATGGCCGCTCTTCACGCTGCCCGGGTTTTACGTCGCGTCGGCACTGCTCTTCGGCGTCTGGTGGTTGCTGACGTCGCAACTGCGGTATTGGTCGCTCAAACAGGATGAAACCGGTGAGGCGCGATGCACTTACCGGATGCGGTTTCATTCCGGGTGGGGAATTCTGGCGTTCGCGGCCACGGTCACGTTCTCCGGCGTCATCTGGATGCAGGCGCTGCAATACCAGGTGTCCTCGACCATCTACGGCCTGTGCTTCTTCGCCGACTGCGCGTGGGTCATGCTGGCGACGGCGTATGTCCTGGCAATGATTCTGCAACGCCAGCGAATTCTAAGTGATGTGCTGCACGACAATCAATTTTACTACCTCGGCACGCTGCTTTTCGCGTTCACCCTGTTCCATGCCTACGTCCACTTCGCCCAATATTTCGTCGTTTGGAACGGGAACCTGCCCGAAGAAACGTTCTGGTACATCCAGCGTGAAAAGGGCACGTGGTGGTGGGTGAGCATGATCATCATTTTTGGGCATTTCCTGCTGCCGTTTTTCGTGCTGCTGCCCATCCGTGTGAAATCCAGCTTCAAAATCATGCTGCCGGTTTGCGTTTGGGTGTGGCTGATGCACTTCGTGGATTTGTCGTTCAATATTTTGCCGGTCGCGCACCCGGCGGGCTTTCCGTGGCACTGGATTCTCCTGCAATTCGGCTGTCTGGCGTTCATGGGCGGATTCCTGGGCCGGGTTTTCCTGAAAGATTTCAACGCGCACGCGCCGTTCCCGAAACAGGATCCGCGCCTGCTCGAAGCCATGGGTATTTCGGATGCTGAAATCATCGGCACGCAATCAACCGGAGGCGGACGATGAATCAGGAAACGAACCAACACCCCGCAAATGGAGCCGCCGCAGCCGCGCTGGGGTTTGTCATCGCCTGTTTCATTTTTGCGGCGCTCCTTCTCGCCATGAAACCTTGGACGCGCCCGCCGGCGGTTGACGCAGACAGCGCCGCCGCGCGATTCAAGGCGCTGGCCGAATTGCGCACCGCCGAATCCAATGAACTTGATCATCCCGGCTGGATTGACCAAAGCCGCGGCATCGTGCGCCTGCCGATTTCCGTGGCGATGCAAATCACCGAAAACGAATGGCAAAATCCGGCCGCCGCCCGCTCCAATCTGATTGCCCGCGTCGAGAAGGCCACCGTGCCGGCCCCGGCCGCCCCGGCAAAACCCAGCCTGTTTGAATGACCGAAATGCAACCCCAGGACGCCAACATCCAGACGCCGGACGCGAAAATTGACGCTTCGTGCTGCGTTCCGCTGCTGGCATTGTTTGGCGGCGCTGCGCTGTTGCTCGTCATCGGTTCCGGGCTCGCGATGATTGCCTCGATCAAATTTCACGCGCCTGATTTTCTCGCCGATTGCCCGTGGCTCACTTACGGCCGGGTGCAGCCCGCCGCCGACAATGCGCTGCTTTACGGCTTTTGCCTCCCGGCGGCGCTCGGCGTGATGCTCTGGATTTTTGCGCGCTTGAGCCGGACGCCGTTGTGCCTGCCATTCGTTCCAGTCGTCGCCGCGAACCTCTGGCATCTGGGTGTGCTCGTCGGGTTGGTTGGCATTCTGATCGGGGACAGCACCGGGTTTGCATGGCTGGAATTTCCGCGTGGCGGCTCGGTGCTGCTGTTCGCTGCGTTTCTGCTGATCGCGATTTCCGCCACGGCCACGTTCGGCGGACGGCGTGTGCGGGAATTATACCCTTCGCACTGGTTTTTGCTCGCGGCGCTGCTCTGGTTCCCGTGGATTTACGCCACAGCCAATCTGTTTCTCGTCGCATGGCCCGTGCGCGGCGTCGCGCAGGCGGCGATTGATTTTTGGTTCGCCAACAATTTGCTCCTGGTCTGGCTCGGTCTGGCCGGCATCGGCACGGCGTTTTATTTCCTGCCAAAACTGACCGAACGTCCATTGCAGAGCCGTTACCTGGCGCTGTTCGCGTTCTGGACGCTGATGCTTTTCGGCGCCTGGTGCGGCATTCCGGCCGGAGCGCCGCTCCCGGTCTGGATGCCCGCTTTGAGCGCCGTTGCCGCCATCTTGCTGCTCGTGCCATTGCTGGTCATCGGAATTGTCGGTTGGCGGACGGTGTGGGGTTCGGTGAAATCGAAATGGGACAACGGGCCGTTTTGCTTCATCGGCACCGGCATGGATTGTTTTATGCTTTCCGGTTTGATGCTCATCGCAATGGCGTGTCCGCAAATCAGCCGGGTGACGGAATTCACCTGGTTCGGTCCGGCGGAAACGCAATTGCGTTTGTACGGCTTTTTCGCCATGACGATGTTCGGCGCGATTTACCACATTCTACCGCGCGTGGCCGGCTTCGATTGGCCATTTCCAAAACTGACGCGGGTTCATTTCTGGATTTCGCTGCTCGGCATCCTGCTGCTCGTCGTGCCGCTGGCCATTGGCGGAGTGGTGCAAGGTTTGAAGTGGGCGGACCCAGGGATCGGGCCCGTGGACGTGGCCAGGGCCGCATTGCCGTTCCTGCGCGTGAGCACAACAGGTTTGCTGCTGATTCTGCTCGGCAACCTGTTGTTTGCCCTGAACATTTTCGGGCTGACGTTCATCTGGAAACTCGCATTGCTTAAAAAGGCCGTTGGCATCGTCAAGGCGCCGCTGGAATCCGGGTCCGCGTTTTCTCCGCCACGGCGTGACGAGGAGGTGAAGGCATGAAAAACGGAGCCATGGTTTTTCTGGCGGTATTCGTGGGACTCGGCCTTTCGTGGTGTGGTTTCGTGCTCGCGCCAACCCGGCAACTCGGCGGTGCAAAACAAACCACCGTTCTAAATTCATCCGACCTTTATCCGGTCGGCCGGCCCGGCGAGGCGAACCAGGGCTTGCAGGTTTATCGCGCCAACGGCTGCGCCGCCTGCCACACCGAACAGGTCCGGCAAACCGGCGTGGTCTGCGACGTGGTATTGACCGGTGATAGAACAAATCAGCAAGTCGCTTTGAATGCTATAAGAACCATCACAAACGGAGTAAGTGAGACACAATTGATCAATTCCTATATTGGACGACCGGGTCGGCCCTATACAGTTTTGTCCGGCGTTAGCAAATTAATTGCGGACCTAGTTTCCTCCAAAATCACTGCCGTAGGCGGCCAAGCCGAGATTCACATCGTTGCCACGGGACCGGACATCACGCGAGGGTGGGGGATGCGCCAGAGCGTCGCGGAGGATTATCTTTACGATTATCCGGTGCAACTCGGCAGCCTGCGGGCCGGGCCGGATTTGTCAAACGTCGGGGTCCGCGCGCCGGACATGAACTGGCAATTGGTCCATCTTTATGCGCCGAACAGCGAGGTGAAAGATTCCACAATGCCGCCGTTCCGTTACCTGTTTGAAATCCGAAAAATCAGTGGAACGGGCGTCCCGCCCGTCCAGACAGGCGAGACGCCTGTTCCACAACCTTCGCCGGACGCATTGGTTTTCCCGAAAGGCTCCGGGCCGCCCGCGGGCTATGAAGTGGTGCCAAAACCGGAAGCGCAGGAATTGGCGGCGTATCTGTTGAGTTTGCGCATCAATGTGCCGTTGTATAGCGCACCCTTCACCCCATAGCCCATGTGCGCCACCTTGGACAATTTACGTTTGAAGTTCCGCCTTCAGGCGATTCAGGAAAAGCGCGCGGGTTCGCCGCCTGAAGGCGGGACGCCGAACAAGGCCAAACCATGAGCGACGAATCAAAATCCAGTTCTGTGCGGTTCGATGCCGAGCCTGCGGCCACCAGCGCGACGGTCCCGATTTGGATTTTTGCGCTGACGCTTGTGCTGTTGTTCCTTGGTGGGGTTTATTTCGATCATCACAGCGGCTGGTTCGACGCGCAGGTGTATCAACCCTATGCCTCCGCCGATGAATTGGACGCGTATCAGCCCAAGTCGGGCGCGGCCGCCATGCTGGCGCAAGGCAAGCGGACTTACGACATGATTTGCGGCGTGTGTCATGGACCTGACGGCATGGGCAAACCCAATCAGGCGCCGCCGCTCGCCGGTTCGGAATGGGTCAACACAAAGGGATTTGACCGTATCGTTCACATCCCGCTAACCGGTCTCAATGGTCCACTCACCGTGGAAGGCAAAGACTGGAACCTGTCCATGGCGCCGATGGGCGCGGCGTTGTCCGATGCCGACCTCGCCAATGCGCTGACCTACATCCGCGAATCGTGGGGCAACAAGGGCAGCCCGGTGACCGCCGCTGACGTGAAAGCGGTTCGCGCGAAACTGGGCGCCCGCCCACAACCGTTGAACGCGGAACTACTGAAGGCCCTGCCGGAATAACCACCGCGGCCATCCTGGCTGCCAGTCAATGCGGCTTCCAACCGCAGGGTCCCATGCCAGCCACGTTGTACAACTGCGCCTCCCGCCGGGTTTGATTCTTGACCCGTTTTGGGCGGTTTGGTACAGACGCTTTTGAGTGAGCACAACCCACGACCAATTTCCTGCTGTCGGCGCAGTTTCAACCAGGCCATTCGCAGCCGGCAACAGCTTCAGACAGTGTGGGCTGCTGACCGTTTGGCTCCGACCGTTGCTGCTCGTGGTTTTGTCCGTTGTGACGGCCTTCGCGCAACAGCCGGACACGACGCAATCTCAAATCGCATTCGCGAAATCCAAGATGGACGCGGCCATGCAACGCGTCAAAGCCGTCGTCAATCAACCCGTTACAAAACTGCCCCGCAAACCCTACATGCGGGTGGCGGAGTTCGGACCCGGCGGGTGGTTCCATCCCGGCGCCGAAACGCCGGACTTCAATGCGGTGGATGTCCGCAACTCGCAGCAATTGCCCTACGGCAAGTTTGATTACGTCACCTCGGACCTGAATCCCGGCGTAGTGTTCCTGGGCCATGAATTGGAGTTTAACAGCATGACCAAGTATTTCTACACGGACCGTTCGGTCCCCAAGAAGAAACTGACGGAGGCGGAAATGCTGGAGGTCAACCGGCTGTATCGCATCATCGGGCGTTGCCAGCAACTATTGGCCGACCTGCAACCGCCTGAACCGCCGCCGGCTTTCAATTTTCTACAGATGCTCAAATCGCGCTTCTATGGCAGTGGGCTCGCGCTTGCGCTTATACTGTTCCTGGTCCTCCGGAGTCTGCGCAGAAAGCAGCCTGAATAGGTGAGGCGCCGGCCCTGTCCCGTGAATTAGCGACTCGCCAACGGCTGATTGCTTCTTGAATTGCCATCACGATCCTGAAACGTTGGCCTCATGCATCGCCATTGGCTGACATCCGGTTTTGTCCTTCCTGCAGCTTTTTTTGCAGCCACGCTGCCGTTCCTGGCCGTGTGTGGTCGCGCGGCTGACTTTTCCGTTCCGGCCCGTGAAATGCGGACGCAACTGGCGGAAAAAATCCTCCCTTACTGGTTCGACACGGCGCAGGACACCAATCGCGGCGGTTACCTGCTCGCCGATGACGCAGTCCATGGCCGCCAGTTACCCATCGAAAAACAGATTGTCACCCAAAGCCGGATGGTCTGGGGATTTTCGCATGCGCACCTCGCCGGATTCAGCGACACCAACCGGAATTATTTGCAGGCAGCCAAGCAGGGTTACCATTTCCTGCTGGACCATTTTCTCGACCGGCGAAATGGCGGTTACTACTGGAGCACCAACCTCAAGGGAAACCCGCTCAACGACGGCAAATTCCTCTACGGCGAATCGTTCGTGATCTATGCCTTCGTCGAATACTACCGCGCCAGCGGCGACCCGGAGGCGCTGCGCCGCGCGCTGGAATTGTATCGCACGGTCCAAACGCACGTGCATGATGGCAAGAATGGAGGCTGGTTCGAGCACGCCGATCGCCAGTGGGAATTGCTTTCACCTGGCGACCCGCGGGACCCGGTCGAGATCGTCGGCCTCAAAAGCGCCAACGCCCATCTGCACTGGATGGAAGCGATGACCGAGCTGTACGACGCCAGCCACGACCCGACGGTGAAGGAATCATTAATCGAGGCGTTGCGCCTGAACCAGACGTATTTCTACCCGGAAAACCCCGCCCACTGTACGTTTTACCGGCAGTTCGATTGGAAGCCGGTGACCGGCCCCGGACGCGACGGATTGTCCTACGGTCACAACGTCGAATTCGCCTGGTTGATGGTCCGCGCGGAAACCGTCCTGGGCCGGAAACCGTCCTGGGACCATTTTTACGCGCTGCTCAATCACGCGCTGAAATACGGTTACGACGATGAGCGCGGCGGCCTTTACAGCCGCGGTTTGGACGACCAGCCGGCAAACGACACGGAGAAAGTCTGGTGGATCCAGGCGGAAATGGTGGGCGCCTTGACCGACGCCCTGAAACACCAGAACGACCCGCGTTATGCAGCGGCGTTGGGCAAGGAATTGAACTTCATCAAAACCTGGCAGGCGGATCCGAAGGACGGCATCTGGTTATATTCTGTCACCGCCGATGGCCGGCCCAAGGACACCACCAAGGCGAACAGTTGGAAAGCGGACTATCACGACGTGCGCGCCATGGTGAAATTTGTCGAAGCTTTTGCCCCATCAAGGTGACCAGCCCATCCGCTTAACAAGCCAATGCCGGGCCTCGGCCACCGGCGGCCAGGCCTCCGAATGCAATCCGCACTCTCAAATCTCATGGCCTGATTTGAGCTTCTACTGAACTCTCAACCACTCATCACTCAACAGCTTTGCAAATGGCTCCGGCACGCTGCCAGGTGTCGTTATATCTCAAGTTGCCTTCGTAACCTCGCCTGGGAAGGGGTCAGGCCGTGAATAGTGGTATTTAAGCATATTCAAACCCGGAAGGGGTCAGGCCGTGAATAGTGGTATTTAAGCATATTCAAACCCGGCTTTCGTTCTTACGCTCTTCATCCATTCCTTTTAACAAACGTTGTTTCAATCGGTTCAGTTCAGCATCCGGGGTTCCCTTCACCTGCCCGATGGCTTTCGACACCCCGGATTCCTCCCCCATCCACAGCCGCTCACTGATCCAACGCCGACCCACCGTCGTGTGCTGTCGCAACCACCAGGCCAAGACCCGCTTCTCGGCCATCCCCTTGGCATTCTCCGCCAATTCACCGTTGCCCACTCCCAACACCGCCAACCCGCGGGCCAGGAACCGCTCCGCTTCCGCTTCCCCATGTGCCCGCTTGGCTTGTCCTGAATACGATGCCGTCCGTCCTTTCCCAAACGTTGCCTTGAGCTTTTTCAACATTCTTACTCGAAATCCCTCGCCTCCCAAATACCAACCCCGCCGGATCCGCTTCCATTCCTTCTCCAACACCTGCCGCCCCGCCTTCAGTCCCATCTCCAACACCCGCCCTTCCAAGTATGCCTCATATCCTTTCCGATCCTCCGGCGCCAGCACCATATCTCCCATCACCCGCTCGGTAACCAGCCATCCCGGTCGCTGCCGACGTGCCTTCAAATACCACGGATAGCTGCTCCAGCGATATTGGGACAGTCGCTCTTTCCCCGCTTTGATCAACCCGCCTCGTGCCGGATTCAAATGAATATAGGTGCTGACCACGCCAAAATAATTGCCCGCCGCCTCATCCACCACCAACGCCTTGTATCGTCCCTGAAACAAATGTCCGAAAAGCGAATGCCGCGAATTATAACGCTGCGTGTAGGTCCCTTGCAGCCACCTCATTCCGGCCACCAGGTTCCCCTCCGGCGTTTCAACCAGCAGGTGATAATGATTGCCCATCATCACCCAGGCATGAATTCGCCAACCCGTCTTCGCACACGCCTCAACCAGCGTCTCCAACCACAGTTTGCGATCCAGATCATCGGCAAATATCGCCTGCCCTTGATTCCCGCGCGCCATCACGTGGTAAGCGGCTCCGGCATATTCGATTCGTAGCGCTCGCGCCATCGCCGGCCATCTTTTTCTCCCGCCGCCTCCCTGTCAACCCCATTATTCCATTATTCACGGCCCGACCCCTTTAGAATCCTATCGCGCAAAGAAACAAAATGGCGCCGATTCCATATATGATCTTCGATCTTCGATCCAAATTAAGCGGTTTCATGCTTTTATCCTCGTGTCGCGTGGTGTGGTCTAACGCTGGAGCTCACACATGCCGGACCAAAGGACGCCGACCGCGAAGCGGAACTGAAGGCGCCATCCGGCATTGTGTGCAGCGATTTTGTTAGGCCAATCGTTTCCTCGTCTGCTCATAAATCGAATATCCGGTAAAAACCAAAACTCCTGTTGCTGCCACCGCAAACGGCCAAGACGGAAAATAAAAAATAGAATGAGTGCCTTCGGGCGGATCGGTCGGAATGAATGCTTCCCAACCGACATACTCTCCATGCCGATAAATACAAACATGCGGATCAACCAACCCGATGATGCGATAATCAGTGGACTGCCACACGCGAGCATAGCCGACCAAAAAAACTACGCTCGGTACGGCCAGAGCTCCGAGAACGATGTTGCGAAATAACCGCATAAACGTGTCGAGTGGTCTAACGAAAAAAGCTGAGCCACCGCCGACTTGCGACGTGAACCGCGACAGCGGAACTGACAGCGCCAACGGCGGTTGGCTCCGGCGAGAGGCCGTGTGAAAAGTCGGTCATGATTTTGAACATCGCGCTTTGAGGGGCGTCTGACAAGCATGAATCATCTGCGCGGACTGGACCGGTCGCAAACCCTGCTGTTCCCCGAACGGCTGGAAGATTATATCAGGCCCGAAAACCCGGTGCGCTTCCTGGACGCCTTCGCCGGCTCGCTGGATTTGCACGCGCTGGGCTTTGCCAGGGCGCAGGTCGCCAACACGGGCCGGCCGCCCTACGACCCGGCGGCCCTGCTCAAGCTCTATCTCTACGGTTACCTGCATCGCATTCGTTCCAGCCGGTTGCTGGAGGCCGAATGTCAGCGCAACGTGGAAGTGATCTGGCTGCTGGGCAAACTGGCGCCGGATTTCAAGACCATCGCCGATTTCCGGAAGGACAACGTCAAGCCGCTGCGGGCGGTGAACCGGCAGTTCACGCTGTTGTGCCGGAAACTGGAGTTGTTCGGGGGCGAATTGCTGGCCATTGACGGGAGCAAGTTCGGGGCGGTCAACGCGCGGGACTGTAACTTCAACGCCGCCAAACTCGAGGACCTGATCGGGCGGGCGGATGCGCGGCTGGCGGAGTATTTGCAGGCCATGGACAATGCCGACGCGGACGAATCAGCCCCGGCGGCCTTGGACAAAACCCAACTGGCGCAGAAGATTGCGGCGTTGCAGGAGCGGCAGGACTGGCACGCCGAACTGCTGGCGCAACTGGACGAGGAACAGAAACAAATCAGCGTGACCGATCCGGACAGCCGCAAGATGCCCACGGCGCACGGGACGGTGGTGGGTTACAACGCGCAGTTGGCGGTGGATGCAAAGCACAAGCTCATTGCCGCCGCCGACGTGACCAACGAGGTGACCGATCTCAAACAACTGGCGGAAGTGGCGCTGGAGGCCAAGGCGAATCTGGAGTTAAAGCAGACCGAAGTGGTGGCCGACGCGGGTTACTACAACGCCAGTGAAGTGAGCCGTTGTGCCGAGCAGAGGATCACGGCCTACGTGCCCAAGGCCGACACCAGCGCCAACACGGCGCGCGGATTATATGGCAAG
Organism: uncultured Verrucomicrobiae bacterium; assembly: GCA_963802515.1. Classification (GTDB taxonomy): domain Bacteria; phylum Verrucomicrobiota; class Verrucomicrobiia; order Limisphaerales; family UBA11358; genus UBA11358. Next base: position 317,504 of record CAWDIX010000003.1, on the reverse strand, counting down.
AGCCGGTTTAAGTACGACGAACAGAAAGATGTGTATGTGTGTCCGGCGGGAGGGGAGTTGACGTATCGGTTCGCCACGTACGAACTGGGGCGGGAATTGAGATACTACCGGGCCCGCGGGTGCAAGACCTGTGCGCTCAAATCACAGTGCACGCGGAACAAGAGCAACCGGACCATTACACGGGAGGAGAACGAAGCATTGATGGAAGCAATGGCGGCGCGGATGCGGGCGCAGCCCTGGAAGTTCAAACTGAGGAAGACGCTGGCCGAACATCCCTTCGGGACGATCAAGCGGTGGTTCGGGTACACGCACTTTTTGCTCAAAGGTCTGGAGAAAGTCCGGTGCGAATGGAGTCTGACGACGCTGGTGTACAACCTCAAACGGGTGTTGAACCTGGTGCGCTTCGAGAAGTTGATGGCGGCGGTGGGGGTGAAAGTGCCGCAACGGGCCTGAACGGGGCGGGCGAAGCTTTTTTCTCATTCGCTGGCTGCGGGATCTTCCCCAATCGCTGTCCGCACGGCTCGAATCTCGGCCAAGCAAAAACCGGCGGTCCGAACTTTGGGACCGCCGGTAAATCTTTTCCCACCCCGCTCACTCACTCCCCGAAATACTTTTCACACGGCCTCGCGCGGTGTTAGGCGGCGTCATTTGTGTAGTGCTGGTTGAAATGCTGGAATCACCCCACACCAAACGAAGCAAAGGAATATGAGAATCGCCACGACAGCCCAAATCCTGCCTGCCAGGTTCCCGTGTCTCAAACCATAAAGAGCCAGAAGAAGTGGCACGCCCAACCAACTCACGAACAAAACTAATCCGTAAAGCCATAATGGCTCAAACCTAACTTGGAGCGGCCACAAGACAAAAGCGATGAGTGCCAAACCTCCAAGCATCCATGCAATGGAAAAACATCCTGCCCAATTATTGAGTAACTTAGTGTTCATGCTCACGCCGCCTAACGCCAGCTGAGCCACCGCCGACTCACGACGTGAACCGCGATAGCGGAACTGACAGCGCCAACGGCGGTTGGCTCCGGCGACTTGTAGGCGGCATCATCGTCATACTTGTCCATCTTGGAGTAGTGTCCTAATCAGTCTTCGGCGGCTTGCGTTTATACCACTGTGATACTCCAATCAAAAAGGCAAACAAAATGATCAGTGACCAAAAGACCACATTGCCACCAAAGCAACGCTGGATGATCTGCTCTGCAATCACTCCGATTATCGCAGCCAAAACAAGCCAAACTGGTTTCGCTTTACTCATACTGCTCAAAATACTGGAGCCGCCTAACGTCCAGCTCAGGCACAGCCGCCGAGCGAGACGTGGAAATGAAAGTATGACGGACGATTTCATAAATCAATCACAACTGGCAGGGGCAGCGGCTGTTGCCTGCAGCGATTTTGTTAGCCGTTTAAAAACTCCTCCATCTTCTTGGCAATGGATTCCAACTGTCCAGCATCAATGAGCAAAGTGGTCGCCAAAGTCCAGTCATACGGATACGGACCCGATCTCAAGCGAACCCCCAGATTCGTATGGCCCGTGGAATCACTAATGGCTGTGAACTCAAGCTCACCCTTCAGGGAGCCCGACTGCTTCTGGCCACTCCAGCCTTGCCAATGTGCGGCCAAGTCGCGAAAGAACGCTGCCAAATGAGCGGGCTCCTCAGCGTAAACCCGCCCGGATCCGTGAAAGCCCGGTCCACGTAAGCTCGCCTCGAAATAGACGCCGTCGTAATCGGAGAACTCAAGACTCGTCCCATCGTGCGAAGACGTGATGGTAACTGACGGATGCATGTGCTTCTACGGCTAACAGTATTATTCAGCCAAAGTCGGGCTGTTCGTTGATGCGGCTAATTTTGTCTCCATCATGCTTGCATCATCCCTCCCGCGTTCGGGCGTGTCAACTTCCAATTCAATCACTTATGCCGCTTTTGGCCTGACATCCGACAAGCTAAATCACCCCATTTTTCCCTTGCATATCAGTCCGGCAAAAGACAAAGTCACTTTGTCTTTCGCCGGTTGTTATATGAACGACCCTTCGGCAGCTCAAGGCGTTTGGTTCTCCGATTGGGCGCAGGCGCTTAAGGCCTTGCAGCTTCCTGAGTTGCGTCACGCGGCTCACCGTCAGGCCATCATCGAGTACTTGCGCTTCTGCAAAAACAGCCGCCTGCGGGCCACCTTTGCCTCGGCCCGCCAGTTCATGGCCGGATGGGAATCCAAACGGTTCATGGCCCCGTCGCAATTGGCCGAGTGGAAGCAAGCCCTGAACTGGTTTTTCCGGCAGGCGCCCAAAGCGCCCGGTCCCAAGTCTGTTCCGCAAGTCCAGGCCAATCCTTCCCCGCCCGTTCTGGACACACCGCCGCTGGCGGCTGCAGATCTGGGAGGTCCGCAATGGGAGAAGCAGTTGATTCGGGAACTGCGCACGCGGCATTACCAGTGGCGCACCGAGCAAACTTACCGGATGTGGGCACAACGCTTCGCCCGCTGGCTGGCCGGCCACCGCAAAGGCGGCAGTATCACCAATGTCCAGGAGGCCGATCTTCAGGAGTTCTTGTCGGAGCTGGCCACCCGACAAAGGGTGTCGGAGGCGACCCAGAGGCAGGCCTTGAATGCGTTGGTCTTTTTGGTGCGCGAGGCGCTGGGACGGTTGATGGGCGATTTCAGCCCGTTTCAACGCGCCCGCAAATCCAAGCGCATTCCCGTGGTTTTGAGCAAGGCTGAGTGCCTCTCTTTGTTGGAGGAGTTGGAAGGCACGGCGCGGTTGATGGCCGAGCTGATGTATGGCAGCGGCGTGCGCCTGACCGAACTGCTGCGACTGCGGGTCAAGGAGTCAATGTGATGAACATCGAACATTCAACGTCCAACGTCGAACAGCGAGATCAAAACAGAGCGGCGGGCTATGACCTGGAAGAACGACTTTTGGATTATTCAGTTCGGATCATTCGGTTGGTGGAGGCGCTGCCCGCTACGCGAGCCGGTAACCATGTGGCGGGACAACTATTGCGGTCGGGCACCTCGCCCTTGCCCAATCACGCCGAGGCACAGGCGGCGGAATCGCGGGCCGATTTCGTTCACAAGTTGAAAATCTGCTTGAAGGAACTACGTGAAAGTCTGCGCTGGCTGCGGTTGGTGGCGCGGGTGCCGTTGGTTAAACCGGCCAGCAAGGTGGAGCATCTGTTGGCGGAAACCGAGGAGTTGGTTCGGATTTTTTCGGCGAGCGTCCGGACGGCGCAACAGCGGTCTTCCAACCGGGGTTCAAAGTTGGGCGTTCGGCGTTGAATGTTTAACGTTCCGCGGGTTTGGCCAGCTTTGCTATGCACCAATTGGAAGCGGGCTATGACATCAGAACCGTCCAGGAATTGTTGGGCCACAAAGACCTCGCCACGACCATGATTTACACCCACGTGACCCAAAAGCCCGGCTTGGGTGTCCAGAGCCCGCTGGACAGTCTTTGAAGATCAAGGAAACTGAAACCTTCGACGTTCAACGTCGAACTTTGAAAAGCCAAAAATCGAGGACGAGGAGGAGGATGAATGGGGAGACACAACTTTCGGCGGGCCGCCGAAAGGGACAGGCGGGCCGCCCGTGCTACCCAAACATCGAACAGCGAACAGTAAAGAGGCCGGGACGAGGAGGAGGATGAATGGGGAGACACAACTTTCGGCGGGCCGCCGAAAGGGACAGGCGGGCCGCCTGTGCTACCCAAACAGCGAACGGCGAACAGTAAAGAGGCCGGGACGAGGAGGAGGATGAATGGGGAGACACAACTTTCGGCGGGCCGCCGAAAGGGACAGGCGGGCCGCCTGTGCTACCCAAACAGCGAACGGCGAACAGTGAAGAGGCCAGGACGAGGAGGAGGATGAATGGGGAGACACAACTTTCGGCGGGCCGCCGAAAGGGACAGGCGGGCCGCCTGTGCTACCCAAACAGCGAACGGCGAACAGTGAAGAGGCCAGGACGAGGAGGAGGATGAATGGGGAGACACAACTTTCGGCGGGCCGCCGAAAGGGACAGGCGGGCCGCCTGTGCTACCCAAACAGCGAACAGCGAACAGTGAAGAGGCCAGGACGAGGAGGAGGATGTATGGGAGACACAACTTTCGGCGGGCCGCCGAAGGGGACAGGCGGGCCGCCCGTGCTACCCAAATATCGAACGGCGATTTGTTCGGGCAACGGTACGGCGGATTGCAAGCAGCACGGCCCAAACCACGCAGCTCCAACCGAACCAATCGCCGTGGCGGTGGTAAAAGGTCGGCGCCTGGCGTTCGCCAATCGGAATGTCCACGGTCATCGCGCCGAGGCCATAGGCGCTGCCGGATTTATCCTTGAGAATTTCACGGACGCGGCCCTGGGGATCAATCCAGCAGGTGATGCCGTTGTTGGCGCAGCGCAGGAGCGGCACGCCGTTTTCAACCGCGCGAAAGATGGCGTTGGCCAGGTGCTGCCATTGCTCCGCGCTACGCCCGAACCAGCCGTCGTTTGTCAAGTCCACCAGAAAGTCCGTGTCGCCGTTCACCGCGTCACGCGCAACTCCCGGGAAAACGTCTTCAAAACAAATGAGCGGGGAGATTTTGATGTGTTGGAGTTCAAGCTTCAGCATGTTTGTCGGCCAAGCTGAAGCTTGAACTCCAACCTCATCGCCCCACGGGTTTAAGTCAAAGGTCACCGGCTTTTTGCCGGGGGTCCAGCCGCCGGTGATGGGGGTGAGGTATTTGACGAACGGCAGCCAGCGCGCGAGCGGGACGTATTCGCCGAAGATGACGAGCTTGCGTTTATGATAAACCTGGAGCCACCGACCGTCCGGGCCGACGAGATAGGCGGCGTTGAAATAGTTCGTCGTGGCGGGCAGGAAATCGGCGTCCCCGGCGTTGAGGATAATCGGGACGCGGTTGGACAGCGCGAAACGGCTGATGGCGAGGCAGGTGGCTGGGTCGTTATCCGGCACGGCGGATTCGGGCCAGAGGAGCAGATCAGTCCGGTTGGTAAGCGCGGCCTGGGATTGGACGAGAAGTTCTTCGAATCGTTTTTCGTCCTCGTCCGGGTTCCAAATCAGCGTTTGGGGAATGGCGGGTTGGACGAGCGTAACGCGCAGCGCCGACGCCGACGGATGGTCTCCGCTCATGCGCGCAAAGCCGAAGGTGAACAACATCACGATGGTGACGAGCGGCAAAATGATTTCCGCCTGCCAGATCAGGCGCAGGTTCGGCTGCCGAAACATGAGGCGCGCGGCGGAATACAACGCGAGGGAAAGCCAGACGACCAGGAACGAAACGCCATAGACACCGGTCACGGACGCGATTTGAATGAGCGGGATCAGTTTGAACTGGGAAACGCCGATGAGAATCCAGGGAAAACCGCCGAGCAACCGCGCGCGGACCATCTCGAGCGCGACCCAGACGGCGGCGCCGAGGAGGGACCACAGGGTGCGATTCAACCAGGATCCTTCGCCGATTTTGTTGGCGAGCAGCCAGACCCAGACGGCGGGATAGAGCGCGACATAGGCGCCCAAGGCAAGCCAGGCGAGGATCGGGAAGCCGGTCACGGGCATGAGCAGCAGCCAGTAGAGCGACGAAAGGAAATGCGCCAGGCCGGCAACGTAACCGACGCGAAAGGCGTCGGCACCGCGTTTGCCGTGCGCCGCGGCCAGCATCAGGGCGGGCGCAATCCAGGCGAACCCGGTGACGCCGATTTTGGGAAACGCGGCGGTCAGCAAAAGGCCCGCGCCAATGGCGATGAGATAGCCGCTGCGCCAGAACAGCTCGACGAGAAAACTTTTCAACGTTCCGAATGGCGAATAATTCTCAATGAACGCCGGGCCAAGCCGGGTGACCTGGCCGGCTTGTTTGACGAGCGCGCGACTGGCATTGACGACGATGGCCTCGCGCGCGCCGCGCCAGACGTCGAGGTCAGGGGCGGAATTGCCGGCGTAATCGAACCCGCGTTCGCCAAATTTCTCCGTGAGCACCTTGAGTTTGTTCGCGCCGCGCAAATTCGTCCGGCCGTCACTGCCGAGGACCTCGTCGAAGAGGCCGACGTGGCTGGCGACGGGCAAGGCCATTTCGCGGTCCGAGGCGGTGGCGAGGACGAGTTTGCGTCCGGCCTTTTTCTGCTCGCGCAAAAAGGCGAGGAAGGGTTGATGGAAGGGCAGGGTGGCCGGGTCAACGGCGACCCGGGCGGCCAGTTGCCTTTTGAGGAAGGCCCGGCCGCGCGTCGTCCACCAGAACAGGACGGGGAACAACTGGAACGGATTCCGGCGCAAGAGCCGCGCGAGTGATTCCCAGAGCAAATCGGTTTTGATGAGCGTGCCATCCAGGTCCACGATCAAAGGCGGCAGACCGGGCGGTGGCGGGTTTGGCGTTGGCGGCATGATCACTCGGAATCAAAAGGCGGCGCGAGACTACCGGCGGGGCGCACGGCTTAAAAGTCAAATTTCCAGCGCCAGAATGTCCGGGGCTGCCGGCGGTTGGATCCACTGAGCTTCAACTCATGTTTATTTGTCCGGACAGCGAAGCGCGGCGCGGGAGGTCAGCCGTTTTGAGGCCCATCACCCTGCAAGCTTCGGCGGCCACGCGCACGGAGTTGTTGCAGCTTCGCTCATCGGGATAGACGTGTGGCATCGCCGCCAGATACATTCGTTTGAAGGGAGCACGGCAGGCGGGCACTTTTCCGGAAAAATTCAGATCACACACCACGGCAGCGGTGCGGCTGGAGAAAACGTGGACCTTGAGAATGTTGGCTTCAGGCAAATCCGGATGAATTTTTTTCAATCCTTCCAGCATGACGCGTTGTATGGCGCCGGGGGTCATTTGCGCCAGCGCGTCGCTGGTGGCGAAGTAACGGGACAAATAAACCAGATGCCGCCCCTGGTATTCGCGGTGGGGGACCAGGTTGGTATGTTCGATGATTCCGCCAAAGGGCAGTTCCGGATCGGCGATATTGAGCCAATAGGTTGATGAAAGCGGGCGGGTCAATTCGAGCACGGTGCAGACGGCGCCGAAATATTCAATCCGCCGCAACTGCGCGGCATACGATTCAGACACCGGTTGCATGAGTTCCGCCAGATACAGGGTTGGAATGGTGAAGAGATAGGCATCCGCCGCAAACGGCCCGGCCGCGGTCTGCAACATTGTCAATTCGCGGTCCTGAACCGTCACTTGACTGACGCGCGCGCCGGTCAGCACGCGGACGCCCTTTTTCTCCAAGGCCTGAAGCAAAGCCGCAAGCAGGACGTGGAGGCTGCCGTGCAAGTAGCCGAGTTTTTCCTGGTTGCCGTCCCGGGAGTTGACCCGCTGCCGCAGCCGCCCGATCATCCAGGCCAGGGGGGTTTTGTCGGCGTAAGGCCCGAATTTCACCCGCAGCAGCGGTTCCCAGAGGGACTCAGTAGTCCGGCGACCGGCATGGCGCTGAAACCAGTCCAGCGCCGCCACGCCTTCGTATTCGCGCCATTTGGCCATTCGCGCCAGATACAAACTGGTCAGGGCAAATCGCGCCTTGTCGCCCAGGCCCATCGGTTTGAATCGCAAAAGGTCGGCGGGGGAATTGAAAGGGTAGGTGCGACCGGCGCGATAAACGCCCATGGTTCCGCGGTGAAATTGCATCCGGTCCTCAATCCCCAGGTCGCGCAAAAGCCAGAGCAGTTCCACGTCATGGGTGAACGCATGATGGTAAAAAGATTCCAACCGGTTGCCGCCCACCTCAAACGTGTTCAACAAGCCGCCCACCGTATCGGAGGCTTCCAGGACCGTCACGCGAACACCCGCGTTGGCGGCCAGATAAGCCGCCGCCAATCCCGTAATTCCGCCACCCACGACAACCAGGCTATTCATTTTTCAATTGATAAAGTTGCCGCCAATTCAATCCGATTGACGATGCCAGCGCCATGCCAATCAATGTGGTGGGAAGGAATTGGGCGGCGTGGATGGCCACTCCAAAGGCCAGCCCGGTGGAGCTGTCCAGTCCCATGGCCATGAAGGCGGCCACGGTTCCGGCCTGAAAGACGCCGATGTAGCCCGGCGCCGAAGGCACCAGGATGCTGAAATTGACGATGGCCAGGCAAAAGACCCCTTTCGACCATGGATTTTCGATTCCCAGCTGCTGCAAAAAATATATGAAGCATACGGCTTCCAAAATCCACACCAGAATTGTCAGGCACACCACGGCGAAGAACGCCTTCCCCTGTTTGAAAATCGCCAGGGCGCTGATGCCGGCCCGGAAGATCCGGGTTGCCAGTCGAGGGAGGCACTTTTCCGCCAAAGGCAAAAGCTGCCGGTCCCACAACGCCAGCGCAAAAAAGCCGGCGATCGCTCCTCCAAAAAGCGCCGCCGCGAACAGGAACATGCGGTTGAAATTTGCGGCCGCGTTGCTCTGGATGGTAACAAAGGGCAGGCTGGCGGCGAGCATCCCAAGCAGACAGCACCCATCCAGAACCTTTTCCGCTCCAATGGTGGCCAGACAGGTCAATTTGGGCAGGCCGAAACGATTGCCGACGATATAGCTTCTGACGACCTCACCCAACCGGAATGGGAGCAGGTTGTTCGCGGCGTAGCCGACCACCACCGATTTTGTGAGCCAGCTTGCGGACAATCGCCGTGATTCCGGCAGCATCAATTTCCACCTCAAACCCCGCGGGAAAAATGAAGTCAGGTAAATCATTGCGGCGATCAGCCAATGCCCCCATCCCAGGCGGCGGACGTCTTCGACCGCTTCTTTCAGATGCACGCGGGAAAGGACCAGCAACAGGCTCAACAAACTGATCGTGGCTCCAAGCCATGCGAGCCATTTTCTCATGTCGGGTGATCCGGGAGGGCCGGCCCGGCCCGCAGGCCGTGCTGTTCGCTAACCACCCACATGGGCCTGCGCTTCACCTCTTCATAAATCCGTCCGATATATTCCCCCAAAATTCCCAGGCAGAGCAACTGCACGCCGCCCAGGAAAAGCACGGAGATGACGATGGTGGCGTAACCCGGCACCGGGGCGAGGCCGAGTTTCTCAAACCAACCGGCAAAAAGTCTTTGAGCCAGAGTAAAAACCATGCCCAGCAAGGCAATTGTTGATATCAACAGTCCCAGGTAACTTACCAGAACCAGCGGCACGGTGGAAAACGAAAACAGACCATCCCAGGCCAGCTTGAGCAATTTACGAAAACCGTATTTGGTTTTCCCGGCGGCCCGGGCGGATCTGGCATAAGCGATGCCCGTCTGCTTGAATCCGACCCAGGCCCGCAACCCCCGCACAAACCGGTTCCGTTCGGGCATCTGCTTGAGGATGTCCACGACGCGCCGGTTCATCAGGCAAAAATCACCGGAATCCAACGGGACCTCAAACGACGCGATTCCAGCCATCAGCCGGTAAAAAGACCAGTAACAAATTTTCTTGAAAACACCTTCCTTTCGATTTTGGCGGATGGCATAGACCACATCGTAGCCCTGGCGCCATTTTTCAAAAAAGCGGCTGAGTTCTTCCGGCGGGTCCTGCAAATCGGCATCCATCACGACCACTGCATCGCCGGTTGCGTAATACAACCCCGCGCTCACAGCGGTTTGGTGGCCGAAGTTTCTGGCAAAGGAGAGAACCCGCCAGTGCGGATCCGCCGCGTGTTGTTCCTTGAGTAGTTTCCAGGTGTCGTCACGCGAACCATCGTCCACACAGATGATCTCGTAGTCCATGCCCCACGTCGCGGCCGTTTTGCCCAGCCGCACGAATAATTCAGGCAGGACGGCTGCTTCATTAAAACAGGGCACGACAACTGAAACTGTTTGCATGATCGCGTGTTCGGTCCGGTTTCTTAACATCCGGAGGAAAACGTGCAAGCCAAAACCGCTCCCGGCCGCCGGGCCGGGTGCGTCAAATATGCCAGCGGCGCGCGCGGGTGTGGGCGCAGGGGAGCAGGTTTCCGCCGAGCGGTGCCGCCCAGGTCCGCGTTGGCTCCCGATCGGGATTGCCAGGGCAGGCGGAGAAGGGTTTTTGCCGGAGCGGCGCTCAGTGAGCGCTGTTTCCGGCGGTCGCGGTCCGCCGCTGCAAACCATCGGTAACTCAACTCAACCGTTCGTCAGGCATTGGGGCGTTTCCAGATTGTGAATGCCTGAAATGCGCCGATTTGGATGAAATGATTGGTCCTCAGAAATTCTGCCAACGCTCCATTTGCGTCGTAGGTATCGGGCCGGGAAACCACAACGAGGTTCGGCACGGGGAGGCTGGCAATTTGCTTTGCACCGGGATTCGTCATCACCAGAGCGGACGCCCGGCTGCCCGGCGGGTGAAAATTCAGGGGCAAACCATAGTACACGGCGCCATCCTCGGTTGCGCTCCACCAGACTATTTCACCTTTTGCCAGGTACGTCTGTGCCAATCGGGCGGCGTCGCGGCAATCGTCCCGGGCATGCCTTTCGGCAAAGCGCAGTGACAAACACGAAATCAAACTGAGGGCGAGAAACAGCAAGACCACACCCTTTTTCCATGCCCGCGCCTGTAACCAAAGAGCGGCGATGCCCAGTGCCAGGCAAGGCAGCCAGACTGCCTCCATCGGTGCGAGATGGCGTCCCAGCACGCGGAAATGCGTCACAATCCCCGTCGTTACCATGAAGGCAAAAGGCAGGAACACGCACAAGCCCATCACGACCAGCCGGCGTTTGGCCTGATGACGGATGGCGGCGACGAGGCCTGCGGTTGCGATAAACATCAATGCCATCCCGTAAACCGAGAGCCAGGGAAGATAAGCACGCACCGCCTCCACGCCCGTTCCGCGCAAATCGAGCCGGCCCGGACCGAGTCCGGCAAAGCCTGTCAATTCGTAGAGGGCAAAGCCAATCGTGGCCCAGTTGGTTCCCGCCAGGGCCGTGGCCCTGGCTCCACTCAGCACGGTCCAAAAATAAAAGACGCCGAGGAAAAGCAACGACACGATGGTTGCCATGGAAATTCCCGGCCAGCGCCAAACCAGGGACAAAGACCCATAAACACCCAGCAAGGCGACAAACATCGCCAACGCGCTGGCCACCCAGATCATGCCGGTCAGGGTGCTGCCGCCCAGACAGGCCAGACCCAGACAAAAAACCAGGAACCAATTGCGCGTGATGGCGCCCGTGCCCCGGCTCATGACCCTCAGCGCCGCGATGACCATCAGGCTTCCACCCAATTCCATCGCGTACGGGCGTGCTTCGCCCAAATAGTACCAGACGAAGGGAGAAAATATGAGGGCAACGAAGGCGGCGACGCGTTCCTTCCCGGAAAACGATCTGATGAAGGCGATGGCTCCGGCTAGAAACCAGGGGATGTTGAATGCCCGCAACGCAATTTCACTGGAACCAAACAGCTTGGCGTACACCCAAATTCCAAACATATAAAACGGCATCTGTATATTCGAAGCGCGTAACGACGAATAAGTGAAGGTGAGTTGGCGAAACCATTCCCCGAAGGTCTGCTTGCCTGCTATCAACGCGGTCCCCGCCTCGTCGGTCCACAGGCTCTGGTCGTTGACGGCCATGAGGCAACTGGCCACCAACAGCACCCACAGGAGAGCACCCGCCGGGCGGGCCGGTTTTTCGGCCGTCGGAAAGCCTTGAATTCGATTCACGCGCCGCAATTTAACGAAGACGCCTCAGGGGTAAAGCACGTTTCACCTTATCAAAGGTCCGGGTCGGTTGCGAAAATCAGCAAGGTGAACGGGCGATCCATGGCGTTGGCGGTCCCCACGATTACGATTTAAGGGCGCGTTCGAGCAAGGCTTTTTCCCGCGGACCGTGATTTAATTTGAGCGCCTCGGCGCGGGCGGCATCGGTCATCTTCCGCCAGGACTTTCGCAACGCGTTGATGGTTTTGTCCCCGGCGGTTTTGGCGGCCAGAGCGGCGAATTGGAATTGGAGAAAGACGAGACAGAGCGCGTCTTCCAGCACGCGAACCTCCGGGTCTTGGGGAAAATGCTTCTTGAGATTCAAATCCTGGACGCGGCGGACGACGTTTTCGGGGTAGCCCAGTTCGTGGAGGATTTCGCCGGCCTTCTGGGCATGGAATTGTTTCAAGTCGGCGCGCCATTTCAAATACCCGGCGCGGGTCATCGGATACGAATGGCGCGGGATTTCCCAGCGGCAAATATGCTGGCAACGGGCGGCCAGGCGCAGCGCCTCGGAAGCGGTGGGGCAAAGGCGCAAAACCCAGCCGCTCAATCGCCGGGCATACAGCAGTTCGCGCGGCTGCGCGGCGCCATCGGCGGTTTCAACGTTCGGGTCGCGCGCGTTGGCGTCGTCGAAACGGCGGAGCGCGGCTTCAAATCGCGCCGGATTGGCCGGCTGAAATGGTTCGGACACGGCGGCGTCTTATGCTAGATGCGGGAGGTGCGCAAGGCAGTTTGGATGAAATTTGAGTTTTACGCCCGCCCTCATCCTGACCTTCTCCCCCAGGAGAAGGAAAAGCTGCGGGCCGGTTCTGGTTAAATGGATGAGCACCCGGCAAATCCAGTCGCAAATATTCCAATGGCGCGACGAAGATTTCTCCCTCTCCGCCAAAGGAGTTGGGGAAAAGGGCGGGGGTGGGCGCGTCCAACGAAATTTCGTGGTTTATCCGGCGGCGATGTTGATGCTGCTTTATCAAAATTTACTTCACCACCTGTTTCCGCAATTCCGTTTTCAGGATTTTGCCCGTGGCATTGCGCGGCAGCGCGGACAGGAAGACAATTTGCTTCGGCAATTTGTAGTCCGCCAGTTTGCCGCGGATGAATTGTTGCAACGCCTTTTCGTCGAGCGTCTGCCCTTCCGCCGGCGTGACAAACGCCACCGGCTGTTCGCCTCTGCGCGGGTCGGGCATGCCGACGACCGCCGCTTCCTTCACGCCGGGATACTGGTAAATCACTTCCTCGATCTCGCGCGGATAAACATTGATGCCGTTGACGAGCAGCATGTCCTTCTTGCGGTCGGTGATGTAATAATAACCCTCGGCGTCGCGATACCCCACGTCGCCGGTCAGCAGCCAGCCGTTGCGCAATACTCTTTCGGTTTCCTCCGGCTGATTCCAATAACCGCGCATCACGTTCCCGCCGCGGATGCAGATTTCGCCGGTGCCGCCGACGGGCAATTCCTGGCCGTCATCGTTGCGGATGCTCAACTCGACGTTCGGGATGGGCTGGCCGATCGAGCCGGGTTTATTGACGCCGTAGATGGGATTGACGGTGGCCACGGGACTGCTCTCGGTGGGGCCGTAGCCTTCGCGCAGCGGAAACGGAAACTTCCGCGTGAACTCGTTGAACACCTCGACCGGCAACGGCGCGCCGCCGCTGATGCACAGCCGCAACGGCAGCCGACCGAACTCCGGCACGGCCAGCAGCGCGCGGTAGAATGACGGCACCGCCGGCAGAATCGTGCCGCGATGCCGCGCGATTTCCTCCAGCACCGACTTGAACGGGTGCAACGTCTTCAGCAGCAGAATCCCGCAGCCGCACAGCGCCGGCAGCAGGGTGCCCACCGTGAACATGAAGCTGTGAAATTGCGGCAGTGCCACCACGACGCGTTCGTCCTCCCGCACGTCGAGCGCGGCCATGCAGCTCGCCACGTTGTGGAGAAAATTGCCGTGCGTGAGCATCGCGCCCTTGGGATGGCCGGTCGTGCCGGAGGTGTAGAGCAGCGCCGCGAGGTCGGACTCCGCGCGTGAATCGTGAATCGTGAATCGTGAATCGGTTGGGGCGCTCATTGTAAACTGTTCGATACTCAACATTTCGAGCGATGGCCGCGCGGCCTTCAAAGTTTCAAAATGCGCCGCCAGTTCCGCGCCGGTGATGAGCACGTTCGCGCCGGAATCGTTCAAAATGTAAGCCACCTCGGCGGGCTTCAGGAAATTATTGATGGGCACGACCACGGCGCCGGCGGACAGGACGCCGAAGACCGCCGGCACGAACTCCGGACAATTCTTCACCCACAGCGCCACGCGGTCGCCGGGTTTGACGCCGAATCGGGTTTGCAGATGGGCGGCAACGGTTTGCGACTGCGCGAGAAGCGCGGCGTAGGAAATTTCCGTTTCACCCCAAAAGATGGCGATTTTGGTCGCGTGCTTTTTGGCGCAATCGGCAAAGGCAGTGGCCAGGTTCATGTTACAAAACGTTATGAAAAATGCCCTTCGGATGGCAAGGGACGAAACCAAACAGCGGAACTGCGGCGCGGCACGACAAAGATGTCAAACCGTTGTGTCATCGGACGTGCTGCAATAGACCATTCAGCAAGTTTCCCACCGGCGAGTTGGGTTTGGTGGCGTCCAACAGCCCTTTGCCAAGGGATTTTACGGTCAAGCCGACCAGCGCGGTTTTTTTAATTTGCGTCTGTGGATCGCCCAGCGTGCCGGTCATCGTCACAAATTGCGGCAACGGGACATAGGTTGCGCCGGTTGAATTATTGGCTGCGTTAAGATTGAGTTGTTTGGCAATGGACTGGCTGACGGAGATTGCGATGGGGATGTTGATGGTGGAATTGGTCAGGACCGGTGCCAGAACGATATTGCCCTGGGCGTCGGCTTCGAAGGCGGCGCTTTGCACCGTGGCCTGTTGCAGATTGATTTGTCCGCCGCCGGCCCGGCCTTGTGCGGCGATGACTTCGATCGGCGATTGCTGAAACTGGCCCAGCAAGCCGCTGTTTTGTCCCGTCACCTGGCCAAAAAGCGAGAGGATGCCGCTTTCCGGATTGCTGAGCAGTTGCGGGATGGTGGCGACAACGTTAATGAGCGATTTAAGGATGGAGCTGTGAACATTAATGACGGCCAGCTCCAGGTTGGTCGCGCCGATATTGAACTGGCCGGTCAGGTTTTTCTGGAAATTGGCACCCGTCATGCCCGCGCCGGTGATTTGGGTGTGTGCCGTCAACATTCCCGCCAGTTCTCCTTTGCGGTCGGGCATGAACGAATTCACCAGCGGCGCAAACGGAATCCGGTCACCATCGAGAGCGACGCTGTATTTGTAGCCCGGCACGCTCAGGTCCAAATCCGCGTTGGCGTTCACGGGCGCCCCGTTGAGCACGAGTCGGAATGGTTTAATGGTCACGCGGCCGCCGTCTGCATTGACCGTCGTTTGAAAATTAGTGATGGCGACCTCGCGCAGGTAAAGGCGTCCAATGTCCGCCGCGGCCGTGAAATTATGCAGAGGCAAATTGATTGCCGGTGGTTCCTGGTTGGCGGCGGTCGCCGACCCGGTTTGCGGCAGAGTCGCGGGGGGCGGTTTTGCGCCGGCATTCGTACCCCCGGCGAACAAATCATAGTAGCGAGTCAGGTCGAGCGAATCGGCTGCCAGCTTGAGATTTCCCTGAATGGCGTTGGTTTTGGAAAAATCAACATTCCCCTGCAATCGAATCTGGTTTTGGGCACGGTCGGTGGGAGTCAATCCGATCTGGAATTGACGGATGTCCACGGCCTGTTTTCGCAGAGCGGTGTCAATGTGCAATTTGGCCGCCAGCGGGGTTTGAGGAATCTGCCCCCTGGGATCGTTAACGATCAGATTCGTCACCTGCAAATCGGCCTTGATCGCCGAACTGTCGTTTGGATCGTAGTCGACGGAGGCGCTGCCGTTGACGGCAATCGCCACCAGTTTCTTGTCAGCCAACAAAGGCTGAAGCAGCCAACTCAGACCGTCCTGGTTGAAGCCTGCCAGGGCGGTGCTCAGTTGAAGAGTCTTCCGGGCCGGGTCATACAAACCGGTCAGGTTAAAATTGCCCCCCGGATTTTTGCCCTGAGTCAATGCGCCGTCGAGCTTCTTGATTTCAATCTGGTCCGGTGTCCGGCCGACGTCCACGTCCATCGTACTGCCGAAGTCACGGAAAGAATTTTTGCCCAACTGTCCGGTCAACTCGGCCAGCACGAGATGTCCGGTGAGCGTTTGCGCATTTTGTTTCTGTGTGACGCGGCCATTTAATTGAATGCTGCCTGACGACACGCTCGAACCGGGTTGTGGAAACGCATCGGCCAATCCGGCCAGCGAAGCCCGCAACACGATCTGCGCATCGGCGCTCGCATCCGTCGAGTCGTACGTTCCGGAACCGTTGAGGGCGAGCAACGGCTGGTTTTGGCGGCTGATTTGCAGCCGGTATTCACCCAGGTTGAATTTCTTGAAATCCGCCGCCTGGCCCCGCGCTTGCAAACTGACTGCCACCGGAACCGCGGGGTTGCCGCCCGCCACGGCCGCAAAATTCGCGATTTGTGAATTCACATCAAACCCGAGCTGCCGGCCCTGCTGATGCGACAGCAATTGGACCTGCAAACTCACGTTTCCTGCCGGCGCGTTCCCGCCGAGAAATGGTTTCCAATCCGCGAGGTTCAGGTTGGTAACCATCAGGCCGAGGGCGGATTCGCCGACCTCATTCGTGCCTGCTCCCCAGGCGACGGTCATTGGCCGGGTCAGATGCGCTTCGAGCAACGGATTGCCGTCCTGCGTGCCGGTCAGGGTCAACATGTGCAGCAGCGCCGACCCTGCGGTGTTGTCCACGGTGACATCGTAACCGGCGCTGAAATCGAGGGTGGGCGTCGTCACACCCGCGCGTGTCAATTGGAATTTGTCCGCATGAAACCCGCCCGTGGCGGTGATAAGCGAGCCGGCTTTGGCCAGGGTGATTTCGTTGGTGGAATTGATGGTAGTCGTTCCGAAGTCAATTCCGCCGGCGGCACCGGCCAGGTTCAACAGCCGTTTGTCAATGCCCTGCAATTTTACCTGCAACCGGCCTTCGGTTTTCTCCATGTCCAGCGGGCCAGTGGCGTCCAGCTCGCCCAGCGACTCGCCGCCTTTGTGAAAGTGCAGCGACGCCTGCCTGATTTCCGTTGGCGTCAGGTCGCAATTCAACACCGCGTTGAACGTGGAGAAATCCTGGAACACGCCGTCGGCGGCGGAAACGTCCAGGTCCGCCTGGCCCGAGGCGGTGGCAGGTTTCAAATCCGCCGCCAGCGCGAATTGAAAATCGCCTTTGATGGCCGCCGCCAAAGAGCCGTTCTTTCCGTCCGGCGGGTTATTTTCGGCCCGGAGCGCGGCGGACAACTGGAGTGCAGCGGACTGGCCGTTCTTCAGGTTCGACAGGGTGATATTCAGGTTGGTCAGTTCCAGCAGGTCGCGCCGGCCGCCGGCATAATTTTGGATCTTCACAATGCTCGCATGGCTCAACGCGAGCCGGCCGAGATTCATTTGCGGCGGTTTCGAGGGTTTGGCCGGTTTCGCTTTTGCGGTTGCACCCGGTTTTCCCGACAGCGCCTGCCACAGCGGATCCAGGTTGCTGCTGCCATCCGGGTTTTTGACCAGTTGGATCGTCGGCGAGACGAGCGCGATTTCGTCCACGTGCAGGTTGCCGCCGAGGATGTCCCAGAGATGGTAACGCACGGTCAGTTCCGGCACGGTGAGAATCGGCGCCTGCCCCTTTGCCTGCACTTTTAAGTCCCGCAACACGATTTGCCGGAAAGGACTGAAACTGACGTCACTGACGGTGACGTTTGCGTGGATGGCGTCACCCAGCCGTGGCAACACGACGCCTTTGAGAAAGGCCGGGCTGGTCACGACAAAATACGCGACGACGATGAGCAGTGCCAACAATGCAACCAGCCACGCCAGAATCCGCGGCCAGACGCGCCGTTTTTTTTGCGGCGGTGCTACGATAAACATTGGATTTTCCATAAAGCCTTGAACGCGAATAAATATCGCGCCTCCATGCCGACCCGCTCCTTCCAAATAAGGATCCAGTGTTTTCGACACCATACCAAGCGGGAACATTCAATCCGAATTCCGGCGAAATTGCCGTTTCCAGGCACGAAACGCGCCGGGGGAAAACGCGCGTTCACAATTTCGTCTTCCGATTGCCCGCCACCCCGATATAATATCAATCAGTTGTGATTGATACCGACGCAAAACTCGCCGCGCTAATCCCCGTCATCAAATCCGCCAACTGGCTGGCGCTCGATACGGAAGCCGACAGCCTGCACGCCTATCCGGAAAAGGTTTGCCTGATACAAATCACCACGGCCGGTGGCGATGAGCTGGTGGATCCGCTCGGCGAAATCAACCTGGACCCGTTGCTGGACGCGCTGAACGCGCATGAGCTCATCATGCACGGCGCAGATTACGATTTGCGCCTGTTGCGCAAACATCATGAGTTCGTGCCGTCGGCGATTTTCGACACCATGCTGGCGGCGCGGCTGCTGGGTGAACGCCAGTTCGGTCTGGGCGCGCTGGTCGAAAAATGGCTGGGGGCAAAACTGGACAAAGGCCTGCAAAAAGCCGACTGGGCGCGGCGGCCGTTGACGGAGCGGATGGAAATTTACGCGCGCACCGACACGCACTATTTGAAGCCGCTGGCCGACAAGCTGAGGCTTGAACTCCAACAAACCGGCCGCCTTGCCTGGCACCAGGAGTCCTGCGCGCGATTGGTTGTGGAGACTTCACAGCCGCGGGTGGTGGAGGCGGATGCCGTCTGGCGCGTTCGAGGCAGTTTCCGGCTGAGTCGCCCCGCGCTGGCCGTGTTGCGCGAGCTTTGGCAATGGCGCGAGCGGGAGGCGGTGGCCGCCAACCGCCCGCCGTTCTTCATTCTCCCGCACGAAAGACTCGTGGCCATCGCGACCGCCGCCGCCGCGCGCCGGCCGGTTGACCCGTTCCTGCCGCCCCGGCTCGCCGGTTCCCCGCGCCGCCGCGATGCTCTGGCCGGGGCCATCAGAACGGGCCTCCAACTTTCCGCGGACCGGCATCCGGAATTTTTGCGGCCCCAGGGCCATCGCCCGACGGAGGCCGAACTGCACCGGTTCGGCGAACTGGAAAAAGTCCGCAACGCGCGCGCTCACAAGCTGGGGATTGACCCGACCCTCATCGGCAGCCGCGCCACGCTGGGCGAACTGGCGCGCGACTGGGACCGGCACGCGCCGGGGCTGATGAACTGGCAGCGGCAGCTTCTGCAGCCTTGAAGCGGCGCTCACTTTTTCCTTTGCCGGGCGGATTAGTGATGCTAAGATACCGTATTCGGAGAACCCATGAAATTGGTATATTGGCCAATTATGGCGGTGCTTTCAGCGCTTCCCTGCGCGAAAGCCTCCTCAGCGATTTATTATGTGGACCTCCACAACCCTACGCCGGTCGCGCCTTATACCAACTGGCTCACCGCCGCAACAAATATTCAAGACGCGATTGACGCGGCGAGCGCCGGAGATTCCGTTGTCGTTTCCGATGGCGTTTACGGGACGGGCGGACGCGTGGTGTATGCCGCGCTGGTGACGCGGGTGGTTGTGGACAAAGCAATCACCGTCCAAAGTGTTAATGGACCGGGCACCACGAGCATCACGGGCTCTCATTATGGTAGTGCTGAAGGCATCCGCTGCGTCTATCTGGCCGGCGGCGCGACCTTGACCGGTTTTACTTTGAAGGGTGGAGGCACCTTCGGGTCAGGAGACCTTACCAATGAACAAAGCGGTGCCGCGGTGTGGTGCGAATCCAACACGGCGGTTTTGTCCAACTGTGTGCTGACTGCCAGCTACGCCACCTACAACGGCGGCGGTGCCTATCAGGGAACGCTCCTCAACTGCGTTGTCACCAACAACGGGGCGTACGGATTCGGCGGTGGGACGTATGGTGCCGACCTGAATAGTTGTGTGATCATCAAAAATAAAATGATCGCATCGCCTGGCTACGGCTATGCTGGCAACGGTGGGGGGAGTGCGTTCGGGGTTTTAAGCAACTGTTTGATTCAGAGCAATTCAGCGCTTGGCGGAGGGGGCGGGGCATATTCCGGCACCTTGAGCCGTTGCTTTGTCATCAGCAATTCGGCGGCTGCCGGCGGCGGTGCTTTTTACGGGTCGTTGAACAACTGCCTTGTTTTCGGGAACGAAGCCACCGGGATCGGCGGCGGCGGCACCGTGTTTAGCGCGCTGAACAACTGCACCGTCGTCGGTAACACCGCTACGAATGGCGGTCTTGGTGGAGGCGGCGTCTTCGATGGCGGCGCGTCCAACTGCATCGTGTACCACAATTCCGCTGTCTCGGGCGCGAACTTTCTTGGGGCCGCCATGAGTTATTGCGACTCGTTTCCGCTCGCCGCCGGTCCTGGAAATATCACCAACGACCCGGTTTTTGTGAACCTGGCGGGCGGCGATTTTCATCTGCAATCCAATTCCCCATGCATCAATGCCGGCAACAACACCTACGTCAGCAGCCCTACCGACCTGGACGGTAACGCGCGCATAGTTAATGGCGTGGTGGATATCGGCGCCTACGAATTTCAGGGAAATATCCGTTATGTGAGCCTGGGCAGCACCAATCCGATTGCTCCGTATTCCGACTGGAGCATAGCTGCGACCAACATTCAGGACGCGATTGACACGGCGAACGCCGGGGATTCCGTTGTCGTTTCCAATGGCGTTTACGGGACGGGCGGACGCGTGGTGTATGCCGCGCTGGTGACGCGGGTGGTTGTGGACAAAGCGGTCACCGTCCAAAGCGTCAATGGACCGGGCGCGACGATCATCACGGGCTCTCATTATGGTAGTACTGAAGGCATCCGCTGCGTCTATCTGGCCGGCGGCGCGACCTTGATCGGTTTTACTTTGAAGGGTGGAGGCACCTTCGGGTCAGGAGACCTTACCAATGAACAGAGCGGTGCCGCGGTGTGGTGCGAATCCAACACGGCGGTTTTGTCCAATTGTGTGCTGACCGCCTGTTTCGCCACCGGGAATGGCGGGGGCGCTTACCGGGGAACGCTCCTCAACTGCGTTGTCACCAACAACGTGGCGTACGGATTCGGCGGTGGGACGTATGGTGCCGATTTGAATGATTGTGTGATCATCAAAAATAGAATGATCTCATTTCCTGGCCACGGCTACGCTGGCAACGGTGGGGGGAGTGCTTTCGGGGTTTTAAGCAACTGTTTGATTCAGAGCAATTCGGCGCTCGGCGGAGGGGGCGGGGCATATTCCGGCACCTTGAGCCGTTGCTTTGTCATCAGCAATTCGGCGGCTGGCGGCGGCGGTGCTTTTTACGGGTTGTTGAACAACTGCCTTGTTTTCGGGAACGAAGCCACCGGGATCGGCGGCGGCGGCACCGTGTTTAGCGCGCTGAACAATTGCACCGTCGTCGGTAACACCGCTACGAATGGCGGTCTTGGTGGAGGCGGCGTCTTCGATGGCGGCGCGACCAACTGCATCGTGTACCACAATTCAGCTGTCTCGGGCGCGAACTTTCTTGGGGCCGCCATGAGTTATTGCGACTCGTTTCCGCTCGCCGCCGGTCCTGGAAATATCACCAATGACCCGGCCTTTGTGAACCTGGCGGGCGGGGATTTTCATCTGCAATCCAACTCGCCTTGTATCAATGCAGGCCACAACGCGTACGTCACCACCACGAACGATTTGGACGGCAATCCGCGCATCGCCGGCGGCACGGTGGACATCGGCGCTTACGAATATCAAACGCCGACTTCAATCATTTCCTATGCCTGGCTCCAGCAATTCGGTTTGCCCACCGACGGTTCGGCGGACTATCTGGATTCCGACGGCGACGGCCTGAACAACTGGCAGGAATGGATCGCCGGCACCAATCCCACCAACGCCTTGTCGGTCTTGAAAATGACTTCAGCCACGGCCACCAATAGTCCGGCGGGACTGGTTGTGACCTGGCAAAGCGTGAGTGGGATCACCTATTTCCTGCAAAGCAGCAGTAATCTTGGCGCGCAGCCGGCCTTCTCCACCATCCAAACCAACATTCCCGGCCTGGCTGGAACGACGAGCTACACGGACACCAATGCCACCGGTTCCGGCCCGTATTTTTACCGGGTGGGCGTGGGAAATTAACCCGCCAAGACCATTTGAACAGAAGGTAACGGAGGAAACAAAGAGGGCGGCAGTCGGGTTGTCGGGGTGCGCGGCCGGTTCCGAACACTGGTGGAGAAATAATACTTCTTGTGTTCTACGCCAGGCAGTTCATGCTGGTGAGCATGGACAAATCCTGGTATCGCAAATTTTTTTCGCACCCGCAAACGCCCGAACCAGAAGCGGCTTCTCCCAAAACGGATTACGGGGATGCGGAGGTGCAGTTCAACATGGGATTGAAGTTCGCCAACGGTGGCAGCGCGACGCGCGATTACGCGCAGGCGGCGGAATGGTACCACAAGGCGGCGGAGCAAAGTCATTCCCTGGCGCAATTCAATCTCGGGATGATGTATGCCAACGGTCAGGGTGTCACCCGGGATGCCGCCCAATCCGTGATGTGGTTTGGCAAAGCCGCGCGGCTGGGAGACGCCGGGGCCCAATTCAATTTGGGGGAAAGCTGCCACCGCGCCAGCCTGCAGGGGCAGCGGAAAGACGCGCCGGAATCAAGGATTGAAGCCTACAAATGGTATCGTCTCGCCGCCGCGCAAGGATACCAGGATTCGGAAACGGCTTACGCAACCCTGACGCTCAACATGACCCGCGAGGACGTTGCCGCCGGCAACCGTCGCGTTGACGAATTCAAAGTGGAGAAACCGGGTCGCGTCCGCGAGTAACGCGGGGGCGCGTTCGCTATGCCGGGGCGGGATCAACAATGCCCTTGCCCCGGCCGTGATCGAGGTTGACGAATTGTTTCGTCTTGGGGATGTAGAAGACGATGTTAAACCTGCCAATCGGTTCTTTCTTCGCAACCTGAAAGGCCGTTTCGGTTGCGCCAAAGCTTTTGCCTTCGGCGGCATTTTTTGTCCACAGGTTTTCGCTGGTCAGATATTCCAGCTTTTCGGCGTCCTCGATTAAGATGTTCATCATGGCTATGCTACCACATTCTCCCGGACAGCAAGCATACAAACCGAATAATCTTTGAAAACGCAAACCGCTCTTGTCATCGGCGGGCGGCTGCGGTAAGCAAACCGTCCCGATGATTCCTTTATTGCCGTCCGCTCGCCCGGTCGCACCGAGCCAGGGTCCCGTTTCAATCAACCGACGGCGCTGGTGGATTCACCTGATTCTCATCGGCGCGTATTTGCTGCCGGTCACAGTGATGGGATGGGAGCATCGCGGTGAACATCGGCCGGCGCTTTCACACACGTCCGGCGGCCTGCTCTCCGAATGCGCCGTGCAGTTGTTCCTCTTTGCTCTCGTGTTCGGTCTGGCGGTGATGATTTCCCGGGCTTCGCGGGACGATTTATGGTTGCGCTGGCGTCCTGGATTCTGGCCCGTGCCGCTGGGCATCGGCTACGCGGTCGCGTTGCGCGTCGCCGTGGGCATGGTCATGGCGGGTCTGGGCGTCGCCCTGATGGCCACGCAGGTGATGACGCCGGAATCGCTCCGGGAGTTTATGATAACCCATCGTCCTGACGTGGGCGCCATTGTGGACGTGTCGGCGATGCGCGATAATCCCGTCTATTTCTGGCTGGCGTTGACCGTGGTGAGTTTTGGACTGGGCGGTTTGCGCGAAGAACTTTGGCGTTCGGCCTTTCTCGCCGGACTTCGGACACTCTGGCCGGGATATTTCGGTTCACGCGCAGGACAGATTGCCGCCGTCGCCATTGTGGCCGTCGTGTTTGGCTTTGGACACCTGCGCATGGGGCCGATCTCCGCTCTGCTGGCGGGCCTTCTCGGGTTCGGCCTGGGGTTGATTATGGTCTGGCATCGCTCCATCTGGCCCGCCGTGATTGCGCACGGAACGTTTGATGCCACCAGCCTGGCGCTATTGCCGCGGGTGATGGAGAAGTTGCAGGAAATCCAGCCGGCGCTCGGGCACTGAAGCACGCGACTATTCCGCACTCACCGAACGGCGCAGCGCCTTCTTGTCGGCGTGATGCGATTTGTCGGCGAGCATCCGCGCCTTGGCCCGGCGGCTGCGACGCCGTTTCTGGCGCCGGATTTTTTCAACGCGGGCGCGCTCGGCGTCCACGTAACCGCGCTTCAGCGCTTCAATCTTGTCGAGCAGCAGGCGGCGGGCGATGAAACGGTTGAGTCCCTGCTGCCGTGTGGCCTGACATTTCACCTGCAACCCGGTCGGACGGTGCAGCAGCATCACGCAGGTGGAGGTCTTGTTGACGTTCTGCCCGCCGTGGCCGCCGGAACGGACGAAGGTTTCCTCGATGTCGGCCTCACGCACGCCCAGCGCGGCCATGCGCTGCGTGAGTTGGGCTTCCTTTTCCGGGCTGACGGGGAATAAGCTCATGGCGTCAACGATAGCGGCGGTCTATGACCAACGCCAACTGATTCCCAGGCAGAATTCCGGCTCGGCGACTTCCTGCCGGGCAGTCGCAAACTTCAGTTTGCGATGGCGACTTTAAGCCCGCAGCGACACCGCCGCACCACCTCAGCCGCAAATGATTGCGGCGAACCCGATTTTGGGTGCATCTTGACACTGTCCTTAATCGAACCGTTTTGAGCGTTTGGAGTTCCGCGTTTACGCGGCCCATCGCCGATTTTCAACCAAACCGCCTGAAGGCGGGACTCCAAACAAGGACAGTGTCAGGATGCACCCCCGATTTTCGGGCTTGCTCTTCTTGTGCCAAAATGATATTTCGTAAACCATACTTGGAACAGGCGTATGAAAACTTATCTTCTGCCTCTGGTGATGGTTGCCTCAGCGTTCTTGTCCTTCACCGTCTCTGCCACGACGCATTACGTGGATTTGAACTGCGCCAACCCGATTGCACCGTACACCAACTGGACGGCCGCGGCCACGAACATTCAGGATGCCGTTGATGCCGCAACGGATGGTGACCAGGTTCTCGTTACGGATGGTGTTTACCAAACAGGAGGTCGAGTCGTGTATGGCTTGTTGACCAATCGCGTGGTCATAGACAAAGCCGTCACCGTACAAAGTGTCAATGGTCCGGCGGTGACAGTGATCGAAGGTTATCAAATACCGGGAACCACCATTGGCGACAGTGCCATGCGGTGTGTTTATTTGACGAACAACGCCGTTTTGACCGGTTTTACCCTTACGAACGGCGCCACGCGCGCCGCGGGGGATGATAATCTCGAACAAAGCGGTGGCGGCGCCTGGTGCGAGTCCACGAATGCCCGCCTCACCAATTGCGTTTTCACAGCCAATGCGGCGAACAATTCCGGCGGTGGCATCGTTTCCGGCACGCTGTTCAACTGCACGCTTTCAATGAACACCGCCGGCGGCGATGGCGGCGGCGCGGCAAAAGTTGTTTTGAATCAATGCACATTGAACGGCAATTCAACGGGGGGCAACGGCGGCGGCGCGTCAGGCGGCACGCTGAACGATTGCCTCATCACCAACAATGTTGCGTGGACCTGGAATGGCGGAGGGGCATCCGGCAGCATGTTGAACCGTTGCACCTTGACCGGCAATTCGGCGTTGTATGGCGGCGGCGCCGTGGCATGCACCGCGAACCACTGCACGCTGGTGGCCAACGAAGCGGCTTACGGTGGCGGCGCCGACGGGAGCGACCTGAACAACTGCCTGATCGTCAGCAACCGCGTGAACGACACCGGCGCCGGTGCGTTCGACAGCACATTGACGAATTGCACGGTTTGGGGAAACGCAGCTGCTGACGGCACCGGCGGAATGGAGGGATGCGACGCTCATAATTGCATCATCTTCGGCAATGACCCGGCCAACTATCGTTGGGGCAGCCTGGATTATTGCTGCACGGAGCCGTTCCCGGGCGACGGTTCCGGCAACTTTGCCAGTGATCCTCTATTAATTGATCCGCTTGGTGGCGATTTTCATTTGCAGTCCAATTCGCCTTGCATCAACCAGGGGAATAACGTTTCTGTTGCCTCAACCACTGATTTAGACGGCAATCCGCGGATCTTTAACGGCACTGTGGATGTGGGCGCTTATGAATTTCAAACCTCGGTTCCGTTGCAGGCAGTCATTCATCCCGAATCGACAAACGCCGTTTTGGGATACGACTTGAATTTAACCGGCTCAACTTTGGGCGGCATTGGCACGACCAACTCGTGGGATTTTGGCGACGGCACCGGGGCGGGCAATCAATGGTCAGTCGCGCATACCTGGGCCACGGCGGGAGATTATCCGGTCACGCTCACCGTCTTCAACGATGCCAATCCCGGCGGCGTGAACACGACCATACTAATTCACGTATTGACAGAAATTCTTTATTATGTGGACGCGAATGGTACCAATCCGGTTGCGCCGTATTCGTCCTGGGACAAGGCGGCAACGACCATACAGAATGTGGTTGATATCGCCATGGCAGGCGCAACGGTTGTGGTCAACGACGGTGTGTATGCGCCATTCGGGGGGAACCGGCCGCTGAACATCCGGAGTGTCCATGGTCCCGCAACGACAATGGTTGACGGGGGCGGCGCGCAACGGTGCGTGTATTTGGCCGGGGGTGCCGCGCTGTCCGGCTTTAGGTTGACCAACGGAGCGACCTGGGACAACGGCGGCGGCGTTTTCTGCGAAGCTGCGACCACCGTCGTATCCAACTGTGTTTTCGTGGGCAACTCTGCCAGCTCACATTCCGGCGGTGGCGCATTTGGGGGCACGTTGAACCATTGCATCTTTACCAACAATGTGGCCTATGCCGGCGGTGCTGCCAGCTATTCTGCCTTGAACAACTGTGTGCTGATGGACAATTCGGCCGAAGAAGGCGGGGCGGCATATTTTTGCTCTTTGAACAATTGCACCCTGGTCGGCAACACGGCCAGTCAAGGCGGCGCGGCGTATGAGTCCGAGCTGAATAACTGCGTTGTGTATTATAACTCTGCTCCGAGTGGCCCTGACGCGTTCAACTGCAGCCTGAATTACTGCGCGACACCTGCCCCCGGCGGCACCGGTAACTTTACGAATGAACCTGTCTTTGTGAACCTGGCTGGCGGCGATTTTCATCTGCAATCCAACTCTCCCTGCATCAATGCGGGCAACAACGCCTTCATCAACGGCGCAAATGACCTCGACGGCAACCCGCGCATCATGGGCGGCACGGTGGACACAGGCGCCTACGAATATCAAACCCCAACCTCCGTCATCGCCTACGCCTGGCTGGAGCAGTTCGGTTTGACTAACAACGGCTCGGCCGATTTCACTGACCCCGACCACGACGGCGTGAACAACTGGCAGGAGTACCTGGCGGACACCAGCCCGCTCGATGCCAATGACTATCTGCGCATTACCAGCTTCATCCGCGACGGTACTTACAACACGCTCTGGTGGACGAGTAAATCCACCCGCCTCTACCAGGTACAACGCCGGGAGACGCTCGGTGACGCTTCCTCGTGGGAAACCATTATCACCAACGCGACGCCGGGATGGAACAATGTCGGGTTCGATAATACGGGTCCACAGTATTTCTACCGAATCCAGGCGGTGTGGCCCTGGTTGCCTTGATGCAATCGCCGGCGGCCCCGGTCCGTCCTTCTATCGCATCGGCATGCAATAGGTTGGTAGGGCGCGTCACTCCGTGCGCGCCGCAGATCGCAGAGGACTGCAAGTCCTACCTGACCAGTTCAAACGCAAAGCCCTTCAGATATTCCGTCTCCGGAATCATCGGAATGACCGGGTGGTCGGGGCCTTGTGAATATGTTGCCACCCGTCGCAACACGTGGCGTGTGTCGTAGGCGGCGGAGAGTATCACGTCCTGAAACGTGGCCGCATTCACGTGATGCGAACAGCAGAACGTCGCCAGCGTGCCGCCGGGTTTGAGCAGCTTCAGGGCGCGGATGTGTATTTCCTTGTAACCGCGCAGCGCGTCCGGGACCGAGGCGCGGTTGCGGGTGAAGGACGGCGGATCGAGCACGATCAGATCGAATCGCGGAATGACCTTCTCGTGCGGCTTGACGGCGGTGTGCGTCTTGAACCAGTCGAAAACGTTCACGGCCTCAAACGAACATTTTTCCGCCAGACCGTTCGCAACGGCATTGCGTTTGGAGGCTTCAATGGCTTCGGCGCTTTGGTCGAGGAAATGGATGTGCGCCGCGCCGGCGCGCGCCGCGTGCAATCCGAATCCTCCGAGAAAACTGAAACAATCCAAAACCTGCGCCCCCTTCGCAAACTGCGACACCGCCGGATAATTCACCTGTTGATCGAGATACAAACCGGTCTTGTGCCC
The DNA here is from genome assembly GCA_963802515.1 of uncultured Verrucomicrobiae bacterium. Classification (GTDB taxonomy): domain Bacteria; phylum Verrucomicrobiota; class Verrucomicrobiia; order Limisphaerales; family UBA11358; genus UBA11358. The sequence continues at coordinate 289,538 of CAWDIX010000003.1, read as the reverse complement.
TCCGGCGAGATCGGTCTCAAACTTCAATCCGTTCAGATTTACCATTACCGGTCCGCTTAACTCGCCGGCCAGAATTCCATTTGCCTCCTCCAATCCTTCAAATTTGCGCGACGCCACGTCGCTACGTTCGAGAATCGCCCGCGGCGAGAACATCTTTTGCAGCGCGCCGACAATCATCGCCTTCCGCTGGTCCATGCCGAGGGACGAAATCTGCGCCACCAGCACGTCTTCGTATTTGTCCACGATCAGGCCGCTCAAGAAATCGCTCTCGGCATTGACGACGCGGAAGGAAGTCGCAGCCGGCAGATGCCTTTGGCGGACGGCGAGCGCGGCCCGAATGCGCTCTTCAAAAAAATGTTCATTCACCTCGACCCGCTCCGGTGACAGGACGCGGACGTGGATTTTCGACTTCGAGTTGAAGAAACCAACGCCGAGGAACCGCTGGCGATGGTCTTTCACCTGGACGAGTTCGCCGTCGGCGGGCGGCTGCGACGTTCCCGTTATGGAAGCGGGCGACGAGGCGTCGCGGCCACCTGGCCGTGTCACACGGAGAATTTCGCTGTGATAAATCCACGGGTGACCGGCAACAATGCGGTCGGCCTCGCCGGGTTTCAGTAAAACAGTCGCCAGGGTGTCCATGGTTTGTAAACAGTTCGGTTTGGAGTCCCGCGTTCACGCGGTTTGTTTTTTATCGGACACCGCCTGAAGGCGGAAATCCAGACATTATACAAAGCCAAAAATGGCGTTCCCGCGAAAGCAAATTTATTGTAATAACCTGAATTATTTTCTTGAATTATTGTTCAAGACGGCCGATAAGAGGGTCAAGCCTATGAAAAACAGCCCCATCAGCACGTTGTTGCATCACAAAACCGCGGCCCTCTGGTCCATTGCGCCGGAGGCGACCGTCTTCGAAGCCATCAAACTCATGGCGGAAAAAAACATCGGCTCGCTGCTCGTCATGTCAGGCGACCGGCTCGCCGGCGTGTTCACCGAACGCGATTACTCGCGCAAGATTGCGCTGCAGGGGAAATCCTCCAAGGACACCCGCGTGCGGGAAATCATTTCCAGCGAGATCGTGTCGGTGACCCCGCAACATTCCATCGAGGATTGCATGAAGCTCATGACGGAACATCGCGTGCGGCATTTGCCGGTCCTGGAAGGCGAAAAGGTCGTCGGCCTCGTGTCCATCGGCGACCTGGTGAACTGGATCATCTCGGCCCAAAACGCGGCGATTGCTCAGATGGAGCAATACATCGCCGGCGGCGTGGCTGCGTAATTCCGCCGGGACAACGCTGCAATCTTGAGGAACCAGCGAACCGGCTGTAGCGCCCGGGCTATTTTTTGTCCGGCGGCCACGGGGTCAATTTCAGTCCCGGCACGATAACGGGCATTTTTTCGAGGCCGTTCATTGCCGGATTCCGGACAGCGTGACGGTCGGGTTGGGGACCCAGCAAGAGAATCAGACAGGAATAGGGGGTGCTCCGATAGATACGCGGAGGAATCGGCGCCGGCCTCGACCGTTTGCCCTCAAAATCAAACCATGGTTCTTCCGGCCGAAATTGCGGGACCAGCCGGTTCGTCGCGGCATTGTCCAACGTGAACAAATTATATTTCCCTCCCGAAGCCCACGTCGAAACGTCCCCGGAATGATTGATTGAGCTGGCCGTTGGAACTGGCAAAAAACTGAATTTGGGCCACTCACCGGTCCCGGCCAGAAATCCAGCCCAAACCAGGCACAACCCTGCTGCTACTAGCGACCCGATGGGCTTCATTTCCAGTTAGACCCCGTAGCCGGGCGAACGTTCACAACTCCAGGCCCACGTCAATTCTACGACTTGGCCGGTGGCGAATTCGTGTCCGTTTTGGTTTCAGGCTGCGCTGCTTCAGGTTGCGCGTCGCCAGTCTTGACCCGTTTGGCGACGAAGTCCTCCTCGGCAAAATCGCCGACCTTGCGGTGGAACTTGATTTCATCGCCGGAAAGCTTGCCGGTGTATTCGATGCGGATGTCGTTGTCGTCAAACTTGAGCGGTTCGACAAAACGGACTTCATTTGTGCTGACGGAGCCATCGGCGATGGCCACGTCATTCGTTCCGTTTTCCCGGATGCCGAAGGCCCTGCCGGTGAGGTTGGTTCCCTCGACCTTGAAGTCGAAGGTGTATTTCTGCAGCCCGATTTGCGAATCAAACTGCCCGCTCCATTTGCCGGTGATGCTGTCCTGGGCGCGTCCAGCCACAACAAAAGCCAGCGCGCACGCCGTGAGGGTGAGTGCTTTGATGATTATTTTCATAGATAGATTTTGGTTTGAACTGGATCGCGCACAGGAAACCAGAAGCGGGCAGGGGAGGGAAGCAAATCTTCTGAAGGGGGAAACATCCAACAATGAACGTTCAACGCCCAACATCGAGGAGATGTAGCGGCACGCAAGGCTTGTGATCGGGTTCACTTTTCCCGGCATTCCTGTTGCGCCTGCCCGGTTCGATAAAGTTTATGCCGCGCAACCTCGGATGAGCATGATGCGGATTTGAAATTGTCCGTACTTGTCGAGTTCGTGGTAGGTCCCAACACGCACTCGTTTCAGAGCCTCGAGTCGTCCGTCACGCTGACGGGACCCTGGCGATGGGAAAACGCTTGCCAGTGCCAACGTCAATTCCCATAGCGAGTCGGCGTTTTGGGGTGGCCACATGACCAACGCGATTGCAAAACTTGGCGACCAGATCGTTGATTTCACCACAAAACCTTGAATCGCAAACATTCGAACGGCTTGTCGCGACGAAGCCCGGCGAAGGCGGTGGCCATGAAAATTAAACTTTTCAAAAATCCCGGGTTCATTGTCATGCCGGCGGCAAATTCAGCCGGAGGTTGCGCCGGATTTGTTGGCGCCACTCTTTCATCACTTGCGCCTGCTCCGCGTAGTCCGGCCATTTCGCCACCGCGGCGCGGACTTCCTCCACGATCGTCTCGGCGCGGCCGCGTTTCATCAACGCGCTTTGGGCACAGGCCCGAAAGTCGGCCAGCGTGAATCCGTCGCGCTTGCCATTCATCGTCATCTGATGCCGGGCGGTCCATTCGCCGGCCGGGTTGTAGCTGTACGTCACGTCAAAAGCGGGCGCGAGCGACCAGCGCCCGGCCTTGTCCATCAGGAAGGCGATGTTCTTGACGTGGTCATCCTGATTGCGGGCGACGATGTTGAACGCCATCCGCCGGAATTGTTCTTCCACCGCTTCCATCGGCAGATCCAACTGGCGGACGGTCAACAACGCCTGTTCGTAGCTGTAGGCGCCGGCGTGATTGAAATCAAAATGGGCCAGGGCGCCCAGCGATTGCATGTGTAATTTCTCGCCGCCTGCGAGCCGGTCGAACCGCCGGGCCATGAAATGCCGCCGCCCGTTTTCCTCCAGCAACCGGCACTCGCTCGTCGTCACGCCCGCCGCCCGGGCCATCAACGAATACGCGTATTCAATCGCGCCGTAACCTTTGGGGTCTTCGAGTTCTTTGTCCTTGTTCCCCGTGACACCGTCAAATTTCAGCAGCCAGTAATCGAATCCTTTTCCCGCCGCAATCTGCCCGGAACGGACTTCATTGGTCTGCCGGTTCCAGGCGATGACCGCCTTGGCGCGCGCGCCACCGGCGGAAGTCCCGACCCGCAGGATGTCATTCAAGGCGTTCTTCCGCCGCTCACTCGCAAAGGTGGCTTTCAGATTCTGGCGATGGCTCAGAACCTCGGAAGCCAGCTTGACCAGGGCATCCACTTCAATCTTTTTGGCCTGCCGCGGTTTGGGTCCGATGGCGGGAGCGAATTCGAGCGCGCCCATGCCGCGCGCGCCGATGTAACAAAGCCGATCCACGGCATTGAAACTGTCGGGTGTCCGGCCTTGGGTCGCCAGCCACGCGTCAATCAGGGCGTGGCCAAACCGGTCGGGCAACGAATCCGCCAGCAACCCGGGCAGACCGCGAAAGGTGAAGGGCGGCAAATCGGGGAAGACATGCACCCGGTCGCTCAACGGCATGGTGATGGGTGAAATTTCAATTCCGCTCCGCGCGAACGCCGGGTCGTACTGAAAGGCGGCGAACCGTTCGCCCTCTTCCAACGAAAACGCGCCGATGGTTCGGCCCCATAATTTGACTTCCGCCAGCGTCATCGTTCATCCCCCCATTGCCATTTCTGTGCGGCCGGTGTGGCAGGCCTGACCGTCGAAGCACGCCGACGTTTTTTGCCGCCGGCCTTCAACTGCGCCACCGGGCTGGGCACTGGTTCCGGGATGAGCAACTCAAAACGCTCCACCAGATTGAGCACCCGACACACGCGGATGAACCCGGACAACTGCGTCGCCACGCTGCCCGATTCCAGTCGTTGCACCGTACTCTTCGAAACGCCCGCCTGCGTCGCCAGTTGCGTTTGCGTGAGGTTGCGCTCCAAACGTTCCTTGGCCAGGCGCGCGCCTAACTCCGCCAAAACCGCTTGATCTGTGGCTTGTTTCGTTATCTTCATAACGCATCAAATATGATGCGTTAAACCAAATAAGTCAACTAAAACATCACAAGAGATGCTTTAAAACAGCGGTTTTTGGTCCTGAATCTGGCGAGTCGCCGTCTCAAATGGCACGCTGATCTCACTCCCATTGGGATCCTAAAGCCCGGCACTGGATGAATGCTCCCATGGTTTGCTGGCGCAAAAGGTGGTTCGGGGAGCGCGCGCGTCCCACACGCCGCGCTCGACGTCCCGTCGGGCGCATCGTTCACGCAAATTGTCCGGCGCGACGCCGAACAAAGCGACCGGGACGGTCGCGCTCCCCGAACTTATATTTGTGTGGGTCGTCGTTTGAAAAAGCGGTCAAACAGGCCGGCTTCACCCAGCAGCTTCAGAGTTAGCAAGGTCACACCCATGCCTTTGAGGTATCCGGGAGAAAGATTCAGCGACCTCGCGCCCGTGAACCATTCGGTAATCCATCCGTGAATCAGATAGAGCACATAGAATCCAGCCACGGCGATGCATTTTCGATTAAATGGCCGCGCCAGTTTTTTGGAGTCCTCATACCCGCGATCGCGTTTCTTGAGGGTTCTGCCCAGCACGAAGGCGTACGTTGCGACAATCACAACCAATCCGATTTCCTTGTCCGCTAAAAACTCAGGAAAGCGGCCCCAACTGTGCCATTCGCCCTTGTACGCTACGCCGGCGAACAAGGTCGCAAAAAACAGCAGATACAGAAATGAGAAGCCGAACATGTACGGCATGATTTTGGCCATGCCGGCAATGGCCGTGTGGCGGTTTTTTTCAATGGGCAGCCAGACCATCAGCAAAATGAACGACGTTATTCCTGAAAGCACAAATTCGCACCAGAACCAGAAAAAAATGTCAGCGACACTCCAGCCCAGAAAAAGCACACCGAACATGGAATACAAATTCGAGACGATAACCGGCAGGAGCACCAGCCACTTGAATCGGTCTAACATGGTCTATAAAAATCGTATTTAATTCGGAGTATGTTCAAAACCGCCTGTGCGCAGAAATTGAAGCGTCTGTCGGATGGCTTCGCGGTTGAGCATGATGAACGGATGCGCTGTGTGAATGACGACACAATCGCGCATACCCGCCAGTTTGGTTCGTTCAACGGAAACCTTTCCGTCATCGCGGCCGGGAATGAGCAGGCTGTTGATCCAGTTGCTGGAGAGGTCGCCGGCGATGACGCCGACGGGATAATGTGCCCGGCCGAGTTCGTTGGGCACGGAATGTGTGCCCGTTCCCAATTCAATTCCCGCCGGGCCGTTGATCCATCGGTAAAGAAACCACCCGCCGAGTTTGTCCGTGACTTCGCTGCCCTGGTTCGGTGGTGCGAGCATGACCACGCGTCCCAGCGACGGAACGAAATGACGCGAGAGATAACTGCGGACCAGAATCGCGCCGAGCGAATGCGCGACAAAATCAATCTTCACCGCGCCGTCCCGCTGACAATCGCTGACGGCCTTTCCAATGGCGTCATCGGCGAGTTGTTGGACGGACGCCGTGCGCGAGGGATAACTCACATTTCGCACCGTGTAGCCCGCCTCGACCAGGGCACGCTCCATCTTTGTCATCGAACGTGGCGTGCGCCACAGGCCGTGTAACAAAATTACCTCCTCCGGCGCGCCGAAAGCCGATGAGGCAATCACGAAAGCAACTGTGAAAATTAAAATTCTCGATAACATTGAGACCGTAAAATCATTCTGTCCGAACCGAACGACAAACGCGAAAGGAATATTCAGAACGAGATGGATGCTCCAATTTGCGTGCTTCGCTTTCGCGAAACGTGGTCCAGGGAGCGCGCGCGTCCCGTCTACGGGGAAATGACCCGATAGAATTTTTGCCTCCCAAGGCCATTCGTATCCGTGAACATCGTCGTTGTGTCCAAGCCGTTCACCAGGCCCAGAAACATCCACGAAATCTGATTCAGGTTCGTCTTGTATTGAATCGTATAGGGCATCCCGTCCATCGAACTCCAGAAAAGGTTCACGTTGGGGCGCGCGAGGGCGATTGACAAACGATTGGTGCCGACGCTGGTCATGCTATAAAGGTGCGCTTCGTAGCCATTAAAAGTGTCCGTGAACGCTCCGTTGGTCAGGGTTACCGTACGACTCTCGCCGATCACCGCCATTACCTGATTGGACAGATTCTGGAAGGCAAACCGCTTCGTCGTGGTGGAATCGCGCATCCCCACTGCGAACAGATAAGTCGCACCGTTGCGCTGTTTAACCATGAAATCCACCTCGTTGGTGCCGACGACATTGGTCATTAAAACCAGACCGGTGACGGACGCTGATTTCAGCACGGGCGCGAGGAAATGCACTTCGTTATTGATGGCCGTAACGCCGGCGAGCCGGGCGGCGTTTTCCGGACGGAGCAGAGCGCGATCATCAAAATCGCTGACCGAGGTCTTGCCGTGAATGAAATAGTTGATGCTGGTCGCTCCATGAATGATGGCCATCCAAACCTCAGCCCGAATTTGCGCGACCGTGGCCTCCTGGCCGGTCCCATGGATGTCTCCGGTCTCGATAAAGCACCAGACGATATGATTGGCGGGAGCGTAATGATGCAGACGATCCACTCCGAGCGCCACGCGCCAGGCGTCCCCCGCTACCGCGCTGTCAGTGCTGGTCATCGGGTAAATGTCGAACGAGATAATGTCCGAACCGAGGATGTATTGAGGGTAATCTGTGTCCGGATTGATGTATCCGCCCTGGCCGTACCAGGTGGCGCTGTCGCAGCCAATGCCTTGGCTGAGATTGAGAAAGATTGGCCGGGTCGAATCGTTCGTCTTGAACTGCTGGTAGGTCTGCTGGACAGTTGCCGTGGGAATGGGCGGACCGTATCCGCCGGTGCCGTTCGGTTGGGCATTGTCCGGCTCATCGTCCATCAGCCAGCCCACGATAACCGGACGGCCATCCGACAAGGTGGCGGTATAGTTCAGTGCCACGCTGTTTTGCGCGGTGATGGTTTGTATGCCGGCCGCGCGCAGCGTATCCAACTGGTCGGCAGTTGGCCCTTCCCACAAGCCGGTGTAGAGGTTGACCCCGGCGGCAAGCCATTGGGCGGCGTCTTCCGGTCGCTGCAACCATACGCCGATGGGGAAATAATCGTCGTTGGTGGACAAGCCGTTGGTCCATTGCGCGCGCGCCGCGTCGGTCAACGCGCCGCTCGCAATCGCCATCCCGGCCAATAGAATCCCAGCATGCCATTTGCGCTTAAACATCATCACGGCGCTTCCGAACACTCTGGGAATCATATAAACAACTCGGACCGGAGATACGCTACATCATTTAACACGCCCAGCAAATCAAAGACGGGCAAACGGACTTGAGCCGCCGACTCGTCGCACCGGAGTGAAACGAAGGCGGAAGTCGGTAGTGGTACGTTTTGGAATTTCAAGGCAGGGTTATCGCGCTGCGGTGACCGCGCCGCGTTCAGCGGCGCAACGTAACGCTGGACAATCAAAGGCGGTTTAAGTTCCGTCCGCTGAACGCGGACGGTGACGCCGCAGCGCGGCGTCCCTACCATCCTAATATGTACCGCTACCGAACGCCGTGGCCACTTGACAATTGGTTTGGGTCACCTATTTTCTGGCGCGCGCACGCCAATACGAGGATTATGAAAAATGCCCTGTTACTCTCTGCCCTGATTCTGTTCGCCGCAAACGCGTCGCTAAAGGCGGACTCTTACGCCTACACCTCGCTTCATGTCTTTTCCGCATTGTCCGGAGCGGTCAAGACGAACAGCGACGGCGCCGATTCGGTCTCGGGATTGACATTATCCGGCAACGTGTTGTACGGCATGGCCCGGCTGGGCGGCACTTCCAATTATGGGACCATCTTCAAACTCAACACCGACGGCTCCGGATTTACCACGCTTTACAATTTCACCAACGGCACGGACGGCGGAAATCCCGGCGGCGGTTCTATACCTCTGGTGGTCTCCGGTGATGCGCTTTATGGCGTGACCGGGTTTGGCGGGACGAACGTTCCACGCCGGGGAGCAGTTTTCAGAATCAACGCCGACGGAACCGATTTCACCAACCTTTACAGCTTTCACGGCAGCGACGGACAAAATCCGTCCGGCGGCCTGACGCTGTCGGGCAACACGCTGTATGGAACCACTTTTGGCGGCGGTGGCACGGGGAAACACGGGACCGTGTTCACCATCAACACCGATGGTTCCGGATTCGCCACACTCTTTGCGTTTTCCGGCACAAACGGGAGCGCGCTGGTCGCACCCATGATACTATCCGGCAACACGCTTTTTGGAACGACGCGCGGCGGCGGCACCAACCTGGCCGGCTCGGTTTTCCGCGTGGACACCGACGGCAACAATTTCACGAATCTTTACAGTTTCACCGGCGGGTCGGATGGCTATCTGCCCGAATCCGCGCTGGCGATTTCCAGCAACATTTTGTTCGGTACCACCACCTCGGGCGGCACGTCCAATTATGGCACGATATTCAAGATCAATACCGACGGCAGCGGCTTCGGCGTCTTGCATCAATTCACCAGCACTTACGATGCGGGCGAACCGTTTTGTGGACCGGTTTTGGTGAGCAACGTTTTGTATGGCGCGGCCCTTGCCGGCAATTCCAGCAGTTCCAACTGGGGAATAATTTATAAGGTCAACACCGACGGCAACGACTTCACCAACGTCTATAATTTCACCGGCGGCAGCGACGGCGCCGGGCCGGGAGGGACGTTGGTGTTCGCCGGCAACACCTTTTACGGGACGACGGCGGCTGGCGGGATCGGGTTCGGCACGAATGGCAACGGCGCCGTCTTCGCCCTGACATTTCCAGTGTCATTGAATCTGACGCAATCAACCGGAAACTTGACCGTATCATGGCCGTCGCCTTCGACGGGCTTTACTCTGCAAACAAATGGAAGCCTTGCCTCGGGGAGCTGGGGAAATTACGGCACGCCAACGGACGACGGCACGAACAAGAGCACCACGATTTCCTCGCCGTCCGGCGATTTATTCTTCCGATTGTCTCATCCGTGAAGTAAATCGGTGTTGCGCCGTCGCGGCGGCGGTGAAGTGGACTTTGCGCTAGCGGATTTTGTAACGAAACTGCTGTTCCTTGGCTTGAATCTCGACGAGCAACTCCGATTCGAGAAGTTTCAGTTTTTTGAGGAGCCCGTCCAGTCTGGTGTCCATATCAGCCTGACCCTGCTTCGGAAAGCCCGGAATAGATAGTTTTATTTCCGCTTTTCGGGAAACGGGGCACAACGGCAGCTCCGATATTTGGCCAACACGCCATCGGTGTAACGGGGCCTTGGAATATTATGTGGGCGCTTCATGAGCCGGGGCGCTTTTTATTGGCGCGGTCCTTTTGCAGTTTGGCCTTTTGCAGTCCCATGATATATCCCACGTAAGCGTTTATGAAAGCGCCTTTTACGGTGTAGCGCCAGTTGGATTCCTGTAAATCAAGAAATTTGGCCAGTCCGAGTGAAACCATTTTTTCGGCGCGCACTCGTCCCGAGTCTTCGTATTGATCCATGGCGCGTGTGGGTGAAAAGGGCTTCAACGGCGCGGTCACCGCTGTCAACCGCTGTGAATGGCGGGCAGCTAATTCCTCAAAATCGGCCCGGTAAACAACGTCTATGTCGCGGATGCCGCTCAAATCAACGATGCCGAAATCATCCATGGTCACGATTTCTCTACCGTCGTTGGTGACCGAGATAAACAGCGTTCGTTTGTAATCAACCTTGGCGAGCTTGCCTCCCCAGACCGTGATTAAAGTGCATTCGTCCGCGGTCAACCACAGCGAGATGCAGCATTTGTAAAGGGAACTCTTCCGGGTTTGGAGATAATTTCCACAATGAAGGAGATTCCGTCGCCCAGCCGCTTCATTCATCGCCCGGAAATAGCCCGAAGGCCGGGCGGCGTCTTCCGGTGCGCCGGGTTGATACTGGCGAATGGGATGTTTTTCCCAGCACGCCGTCAAAAAGATGGAAACAAAAAAGAAAGCGAAAAGCGCGCCCAATAAAATCCAAAACCAATAATGGATGGCAATGTAAGTGAGCAGGTCTTTCATGATTGACAATCACGAAAGACCTGTCACGGCGGAAAAGCAAGAAAAAGCAGAAAACTTTTCCGCAAACGCGGGGCGCGGTCACAACTCCAAATCCATATCCGTCACCGCGCCGAATGAGGCGCTGGTGACGTGGGCGGCGTATTTGGCCAGCACGCCGCGGGTGTAACGGGGCGCGGGCTTTTTCCACGCTTTGCGGCGGGCCGCAATCTCTTTCGCGGGAATGTCCAGGTTGATTTGCCGTTTCCCGGCGTCAATCGTGATGGGGTCGCCGTTCTTTACCAGCGCAATCGTTCCGCCGAACAAGCGATTTTCAAAACGGCGCGGGCAAGTCATAAAGCCTTCGAAAAAGTTGACGTTTCAAGTCGTCCGGTGCAAGTCCGCGAGGCAGCGAGGCCAAAACGACCGCCCGGGCGGCATCGAACATCCGGGTGCCCATGACAAACCGCTCTGACCCGGATCGGGCCATCAACTTTTGGCGGACGAGTTCGGCGATTTCTGGCGGCGTGTCATTCATGCGAAACTTCCTGCCACAGCTTGCTTAAACCAAGTTCGTTCGTCCATTGTGCGATGTAGGCGCGGTCGCAGCCCGAAGAAACAAGATTTTTCACGTCCTGCAATTGCAGTTCGGAATGCGAGTCTTTTGCCCAGAAAAGTTTCGAGAGGATAAGGTCTTCCTTGCTGACAATCCAAGTCTCGAAGTCTTCGATTTTGATCCGCTGGCGCCGCTTGAATTCCGCGAGACGATACCCGGTTTGCTTGCGAACGATGCAATCCACTTTGATGACGCTTTCGTGGTGAATGAGGTTGAACAGCGATTGGTGCGCGATGGAACTGTCCACGGCTTCGCGCGAAACGTAATAATCGGGGCTGAAAAGCCGGACCAGGCGGTCGGCGTCACCGGCACGGAGTTCGACTACAACGTCAATGTCGCGCGTCATGCGCGGTTGGGCGTAATAGTTCATCGCCATCGAACCGGTGAGCATGTAGCCAATGCCGGCTCCGTCAAGCCGGGCGGAAACGTCTCGAACGATGTCGAGTTCGGTTTGCACGCGAATTACAGCTTCAAATCCATATCCGTCACCGCACCGAATGAGGCGCTGGTGACGTGCGCGGCGTATTTGGCCAGCACGCCGCGGGTGTAGCGGGGCGCGGGTTTTTTCCACGCCTTTCGTGCGCTTGCTCATTTCAGCCGCCGGAATGTCCAGATTAATTTGCCGTTTCACGGCGTCAATGGTGATGGTGTCGCCGTTCTTCACCAGGGCAATCGTTCCGCCCACGTACGCTTCCGGCGTGATGTGGCCGACCACGAAGCCGTGGCTGCCGCCGCTGAACCGGCCGTCGGTGATGAGCGCCACGTCCTTGCCGAGTCCTTTGCCCATGATGGCGCTGGTGGGCGAGAGCATTTCCCGCATGCCGGGACCGCCTTGCGGCCCTTCGTAGCGAATCACGATCACGTGGCCCTTTCTTGACCGTGCCGTTCGAGGATGGCCTGCAGCGCCGTTTCCTCGGACTCGAACACGATGCGCCTTGCCGCTGAATTGCAGTCCTTCCTTGCCGGTGATCTTCGCCACCGCGCCTTCGGACGCGAGATTGCCGCGCAGGATGACGAGGTGGCTGTCCTTTTTGATCGGTTTGTCGAACGGCTGGATGATGGTCTGGCCGGCCGGATACGGTTTCACGCCTTCGAGCGTTTGCGCCATCGTCTGGCCGGTCACGGTCAGGGCGTCGCCGTGCAGCAGCCCGTGGTCGAGCAGCGTCTTCATCAGCGGCCGGATGCCGCCGATGGCGACGAGTTCGGACATGAGATGTTTGCCGCTCGGTTTCAAGTCGGCGAGCACGGGCACGTTTTTGCCGATGCGGCGTGAAGTCGTCAATGGTCAGCTTCACCTTCGCCGCGTGCGCGATGGCGAGCAGGTGCAACACGGCGTTGGTCGAACCGCCGAGCGCGATGACCACGGTGATGGCGTTCTCAAACGCTTTCTTCGTCAGGATGTCGAGCGGACGGATGCCCTGCTTGAGCATTTCGACGACGCACGCGCCGGCGCGGCGGCAATCGTCCATCTTCGCCGGCGAGATGGCGTTTTGCGCGGAGCTGTTGGGCAGGCTCATGCCGAGCGCTTCGATGGCGCTGGCCATGGTGTTGGCGGTGTACATGCCGCCGCACGAGCCGGGGCCGGGAATGGCGCATTGCTCGACCGCCTGCAATTCGGCGTCGGAAATCTTTTTGTTGGCGTGCTGGCCGATGGCTTCGAACACGGAGACGATGTCGAGTTCTTGTCGCGGTGTCGCCGGTGATGCAGCCGGGCAGGATGGTGCCGCCATAGACGAACACCGACGGGCGGTTCAGCCGCGCCATGGCGATGAGCGAGCCGGGCATGTTTTTGTCGCAACCGCCGATGGCCACGAAGCCGTCCATGCCCGCGCAGCCCACGACGGTTTCGATGGAATCGGCGATGACCTCGCGCGAGACGAGCGAGTATTTCATGCCTTCGCTGCCCATCGAGATGCCGTCGGAGATGGTGATGGTGTTGAAGATGATGGCCTTGCCGCCGGCGGCGTTCGCGCCCTTCTCGGATTCGAGCGCGAGCTTGTCGATGTGCATGTTGCACGGCGTGACGTTGCTCCAGGTGGAGGCGATGCCGATGAGCGGCTTCTTGAAATCCTCCGGCTTGAAGCCGACGGGATAAAGCATGGAGCGGGCGGCGGCGCGTTCGGAGCCGTCAAACATGATGCTGGAATGGGGCCGCAGAGGATCGGACGATTTAGAATTTTTCATGGCGAAACCAAGTGTGCCGGAAAAAGGGAGCAAGGGCAAGTCGCAGCGGAGCGGATTAGGATTAAGATCGGGATTAGATCAGGAAGCGCTGGATTTGAATTGAAAACGATGACGCACTCAGCCACAGTCATTTTCCGGTGGAGAGATGGCCGAGTGGCTGAAGGCACACGCCTGGAAAGCGTGCATGCTCCAAAAGGGCATCGAGGGTTCGAATCCCTCTCTCTCCGCCAGTTTCAATCGCCCCAGTCTTAATCTTAATCCTGATGATATAACAAAAGAGCAGAATCTTCACTATGAATATCTTGTTGACAGCAAGCCTATGTACTGACCAACGATTTTATAGCCTGTTCCATAATCCTTGATGGCGTTACGGAAACCTGCTTCAATAAGCACAGGTTAAAAACCACAGACAGCAAGTAGGCTGTGCCCTGCGTTAAGACGCAATATCCGATTGGAATATGGACCAGAGCAATTTGATAACAGAGTTTTTTTACGACGGCATCTCTAGGCTGGTTCCGGGTCTTATCGTTGTTGCCATTTATGGACACCGTTTGATCGAAACCGCGTTCTGCAAAATGAATGGCGCATCCGCAATGCTAAGCATTTGCGTTTTTCTGGCGGCCTGGCTCGTCGGAGCATTAATCGAGATGCTAACGTTTGTTCCTTTCGAGTTTATGTTAACAAATTTCCAGCTTCGTTTCCCGCGGAACAATTTTCTTTTAAACCTTAAGAAAGAGCATCTCCCAATTCGAGTGCTGGTAATAAAAAACGCCGAAGACAAGCCTTATGAACGACAACTTCGTCGTCAAGTGTATAAATTATTTGCGGAGACAAGAATGTTCCGATGCTTGTTCTTCATTTCTGTTTTAATCTACACGTTTCATCAAAACATCGAGTGGAAAACGTCTTATAGTGATTATTGTGTTATCAGCGCTTACATCTTTGCGTTTGGTTGGTTACATATGCGAACGAACACACCACGAGATACCGAAGGGAATGAGTTATTAACCAACGAGGTTTAGGGCAGGGGACCCGGCAACTGGTTTACTTCGCTCAAACACATACGTTCACTGTCCAATCCGCGCCGAAGCCGAGCCAGTGCCTTCCGCTCGGTCTGATTTATTCGCAAGGGGTGCAATCGCGGTAAACAGCAATCAAGGCGAGCCAGCGCGCACTAGAACGAATCCCAGTTGGCGCATTTAGCCATTTCAGACCCGGGCCAGACAAAACCTTCACGTCTGGATTCTTTGGCGGCGATGGTCAGTGTGCTGCGGTCGGGCCATCTACGAGCACCGTTTGACCCTCAGTAAGCTGGGTCACCGTGCCATCGTGATGGAGGATGGTGCCGTCGCCCCGGACGCGGCTTCCGTCGTTCATGCCCATGATTTGCGATGGCATGAGCGGAATCAGTTTGCCGGATTTTTGCACCACCACCCGGCCGTCCTTCAAGGTGACCGTGTCTTTGCTGGGGACAGAAGCGCCATTCAACTGAAATATCTGTCCGTCCACCAGGCGCGCGTGGCTGCCGTCGGGGTAGACGCACCATCCATCCGGGGCAATGTTCAAATGGCCGGGGAAAGTCATGGGTTCCGTAAGCGGTTCGGTCTGGCCATCGCGCACCACGATGACTTTGCCGTTCTTCAAGGCCACATAATCAAAAACGGGCCAGGTTGAACCGTCCGGATTCAGCAGCCAACCGTCGCGGCGAAGCACCTGTCCCTCTTCGAGCTTCCGTTCCTGTCCTTTCCCGACGGTGAAGAAGCCATTCGTGTTTACTTCGATATCGAAGGGAAGTTTGAGGTTTTCGGTAAGCGCGTCCAACTGCCCGCCTCGCATGCTGTACACTTGTTTATCTTTGACCGTGACTCCGTCCACCGGGTTGTCCGCCTGGGCCTGAAGAGAAGGGGGGCAAACGACGGACAGGAACCCCACGCAAACCAGCGCGCAGGCGATTCGGCTTATTTTCGATATGACGGATAATCCTGTTTGACCCAGGGTAACCACCGATGGATTACTCCTCACCGGATTCGGAAGTTTTGAGCTTTTCATTTGAAAACGTTTGAATGTTAACCAGTTTGCCCACTTTATCTCCTTTAACAGTATAAAATACCGCCCTGAAAGTCAAGCGCATTGTCGGTCAGTTCAGCGTCCCGGTGCATCCTGACACCGTCCTTGTTTGGAGTCCCGCCTTCAGGCGGCCTGGTTGAAAATCAGCGGTTGGCCGCGTAAACGCGGAACCCCACACGCTCAAAAGGATTCGATCAAGGACAGTATGAAGATGTACCGCAGCCAGTCCGCGTGGCGGGATTTGTCTTGCCGAAGCTGTGCCGGGCCGTATAGGCATACAGCCATGTCACGGTATTGGATTGTCCTCCTCCTGTTGGCTGCGTTCCCGGGTTCATCGTCCGCAAAATCGGTCGAGCCGCTGCTCCTGCGGTCCCCGACGTTAAGCCAGACCCAAATCGCTTTTGCCTACGGCGGCGAGATCTGGATCGTGGGCCGTGATGGCGGTGATGCGCATCGTCTGGTTACGGGCAGCGACCGGCTCGACGGCCCGGTCTTTTCGCCTGACGGAACGATGATTGCCTATACCGGCAATTATCAGGGGAACAATGACGTCTATGTCGTGCCTGCGGCCGGCGGCGAACCGCGCCGGCTCACCTATCATCCCGGCGAAGACATCGCGATCGGCTGGACACCGGATGGCCGGAACGTGCTTTTCACGTCGCAGCGGGCGAGCTATTCGGATCCCAAACAGCTCTTTACCATGCCGGTTGGCGGAGGATTCCCCACGGAACTGCCGCTGCCGATGGGAACGGAGGCTTCCTATTCATCCGACGGCACGCATCTGGCCTACGTGCCGATTTTTCAGTGGGAGCCTGACTGGAAACAGTATCACGGCGGCCAGACCTTGCCCATCTGGATAGCGAACCTTGCGGATTCAAGCATTACCAAAATCCCGCGGGACAACTCAAACGACAGGAATCCCATGTGGGTCGGCCGCACCATCTATTTCCTGTCCGACCGCAGCGGGCCGGTCACGCTCTTCGCTTACGACCTGGACGCCAAAAAGGTGACGGAGGTTGTGCATAACACGGGTTTTGACATCAAGTCGGCCGGCGCCGGGCCTGGGGGGATTGTTTACGCACAGTTTGGCTCGCTCCACCTTTACGATTTTGCCACCCGCACCGAGCACGATGTGCACGTGCGGATCGCCGCCGACATGCCGCAAGTGCGCCCGCACTTCGAGAAGATCGAGGCCGATGACATCAGCAACCCGGGCATCTCGCCGACCGGCAAGCGCGCCGTGTTCGAGGCGCACGGCGAAATTCTGACGGTACCGGCCGAGAAAGGCGACATCCGCAATCTGACCCGCAGCCCCGCGGTCGCCGACCGCGACCCGGCCTGGTCGCCCGACGGCAAGTCCGTCGCCTGGTTCTCGGATGAATCCGGTGAATACGCGTTGCAGATCCGGGACCAGAACGGGCTGGGCGAAGTTCGTAAAATCACTCTCGACCAACCGCCATCGTTTTACTACAGCCCCACCTGGTCGCCCGACAGCCGGAAAATCGCCTACTGCGACAAGCGGCTCAACCTCTGGTACCTTGACCTGACCAATGGCAGTCCGGTGAAGGTGGACACGGACTATTACGAGGAAGGACCGCCGCCGTTCAATTATACCTGGTCGCCGGACAGCCGCTGGCTGGCTTACAACCGCATTCTGCCGAACCACCTGCACGCAATTTTTGTGTGCTCGCTGCGAACAAACAAGAACACTCGGATCACCGACGGGATGAGCGACGCGCTGTATCCGGCATTCGACCGGAGCGGCAAGTACCTCTACTTTGCCGCCAGCACCGATTTTGGTCTCACCGCCGGCGATGGTGACATGTCGGGCCTCAGCCGTCCGGTAACGTACAGCGTTTATGCCGTCGTGCTCCGTACGAACGAGCCTTCACCCGTCGCCCCGCAAAGCGACGATGAGAACGCGGACGAAGACTCGAAATCCAAGGACAATGCCGACGACCATTCCACTACGCCGGCGGGTGCTGACAATTCCATGGAGGCCTCCGACGACAGTTGTTGCGCGACCAACAGCGAGACAGCGGACTCCGCGAAGAAGGACGATGAAAGCAAAGAGAAGGCGGAAAAGCCGGTCACGATTGATTTTGAAAACATCGGGCAGCGCATCGTCGCGTTGCCCATTCCGGCCCGGAATTACGCGGATTTACGGGCAGGGAAGGAGGGCATTCTCTTTTTGCTGGAAGGGCCGCAGGTCGTCAACACCGGCGAGCCTGCCACCTTCACCCTTCACCGCTTTGACTTGGAGAAGCGGAAGACGGAAAAGATTCTGGACGGCGTCAAGGCCTTTGCGCTGTCCGCCGATGGCGAAAAAATGTTGTATCGCAAAGACAAGACATTTTATATCGCCGATTCCTCCGAGGCGCCCGAAGACGGCAAGGGCGCGCTCAAAATGAGTGACATGGAAGTGTACGTTGACCCGCCGGCCGAGTGGCGGCAGATGTATCACGAGGTCTGGCGCATCGAACGCGACTTCTTCTACGACCCTCACTTTCACGGGCTTGACTTGAAGGAGGCTGAGCGGGTTTATGCGCCGTTCCTCGACCGGGTGACCAGCCGGGACGACCTGAACGATTTGTTCCGTGAAATGATCGGCAACCTCGTCGTCGGCCACCTGTGGGTGCGCGGCGGCACCGTGCCGGAGGTCAAGGAGGTCAAAGTTGGATTGCTGGGCGCTGACTACGAGGTCGCCAACGGCCGTTACCGGTTCCAACACATCTTCAATGGCGAAAACTGGAACCCGAAACTCCAGGCGCCGCTCACGCAACCGGGTGTCAACGTCAAGGAAGGCGAGTACCTGCTGGACGTCAACGGCCGTGAACTCACCGCCACCAACAACCTTTACCAACTCTTCCAGGAAACGGCGGGTAAACAAACCGTGCTCAAAGTCGGCCCCAACGCGGACGGCTCGAAATCCCGCGAAGTGACGGTGGTGCCTGTGGACAGTGAACGTGCGTTGCGGAACCTGGCGTGGATTGAGGAGAACCGGCGCAAGGTGGATGAGATGACCGGCGGGCGGGTGGCCTACGTTTATCTGCCCGACACGATGTATGGCGGTTATAAAAACTTCAACCGCTATTTCTTTTCGCAGACCGACAAACAGGCCGCCATCATTGATGAACGGTTCAATCACGGGGGTTACCTGGCGGATTACATTGTGGATTATCTGCGCCGCCCCATCCTGAACCGGGTGGCAACCCGGCAAGGCCACGACCTTTCCTCACCACTCGGCATTTACGGGCCGAAGGTAATGCTCATCAACGAATTTGCAGGCTCCGGCGGCGACGCGTTGCCGTGGTATTTCCGTAAATTGAAAATCGGTCCGCTGGTCGGCATGACTACCTGGGGTGGTCTGGTCGGCATCGGCGGATATCCTGACTTGATGGATGGCGGCACGGTCATGGCGCCGCGTTGGGCGATATACGGTCTCGAAGGAAAGTGGGAAGTCGAGAACCATGGCATCACGCCGGATGACGAGGTTTCCATGGACCCCAGGCTGGTGCGAGAGGGGCACGATCCCCAGCTCGATGAGGCGGTCAAGGTGGTCCTGGAGCTCCTCAAGAAGAATCCACCGAAGGAATATCCGCGTCCGCCCTATCCGAATTATCATCAGAAGTTGCCGCCGCCTTGAGTTCGCCGGTTGTCCGGGCAGTTTTTCCGGATTCGCTTTGGGTGCATCTTGACACTGTCCTTGTTTGGAGTCCCGCCTTCAGGCGGTTTGGTTGAAAATCGGCGATGGGCCGCGTAAACGCGGAACTCCAAACGCTCAAAACGGTTCGATTAAGGACAGTGTCAAGATGCACCCATTCGCTTTGCGCTTCACTTTGCGGAATTGACACCGCCCGGTTTTAACTCTAGCCTCCTGCCGCAAAGACACGCGCTTTGCCCCGAATTCACGTTCGGGGATTTTTATTGTCGGCAAATAATTTTGGGGACGGCGACGCGCCATCCCACCGAAAAAATATGGCAAACACGATTCTGGTCGGCGCCCAGTGGGGCGACGAAGGCAAAGGCAAAATCATTGACGTGCTCACCGAGGACGCGGACATCGTCGTCCGCTACGCCGGCGGCAACAACGCCGGGCACACGGTCTTCATCGGCAAACAAAAGTACGTCCTGCATCTCGTGCCGTCGGGCATTCTGCGCAAAAACAAACTGTGCGTCATCGGCAACGGCGTGGTTGTGGACCCGGTCAGCCTGGTCGAGGAAATCCAGGGATTGCGCAAACTCGGCGTCAAGGTCGGCAACAATCTCGTTGTCAGCGAAACTGCGCACGTCGTATTTCCGTATCATCGCGAGCTGGACGCGCAACGCGAAGTGCTCAAGGGCAAAAACAAGATCGGCACCACCAAACGCGGCATCGGCCCGGCCTACGGCGACAAGGCCGCGCGTGTCGGTTTGCGCATGGGCGATTTGATCAATCCTGAACGGCTCCGAGGAGAAACTGGCTTTCCGCATCCAGGAAAACAACGAGGTGCTGAAGGCGCTTGGCGCGAAACCGCTGTCGTTCAAAAAGGTTTTCGCCGAATACAGCGCCGCCGGGAAATATCTGAAACCGTTCGTAGCGAACACCGTCGTGTTGCTGCACGAAGCCATGCGGCGCGGCAACGACCTGTTGTTTGAAGGCGCGCAAGGCACATTTCTCGACATTGACCACGGGACTTATCCGTTCGTCACGTCATCGAACACCACGGCGGGCGGCGCGTGCACCGGTTCCGGCGTGCCGCCGCATCGCATGGACCGCGTCGTCGGCGTGATGAAGGCTTACACGACGCGTGTGGGCGAGGGGCCGTTGCCGACGCGAGAACGCTGAAATTGCCGACATGCTGCACGCGATGGGCCGCGAGTTTGGCGCGACGACCGGGCGGCGCGCGGCGTTGCGGCTGGTTTGATTCCGTCGCCACGCGCCATGCCACGATGGTCAACGGCATTGACGACCTGGCCGTCACGAACCTGGACGGCCTCGACACGGTTGAGACCATCAAAGTGTGCGTGGCCTATCGCCGCGGCAAGGTGCGCTACGATTTTGTGCCGAACGACGCGCAAATTCTGGCCGAATGCGAACCGGTTTACGTGGAGTTTGAAGGCTGGCGCACGCCGACGAGCGGGGCAAAGACGTGGAAGCAATTGCCGCCGAAGGCGCGCGCCTACCTGAAGGCCATCGCCGAACTGACCGGCGCGAAGCTGGCGATTGCATCCGTCGGCCCGGCGCGCGAGCAGACGATTTTCGTCTAACCGCAGGTGAGGCGGCCGAACGCGGTTTTTTTTGCTTTGAATCAGTGTAATCAGCGTAATCTGCGGCAGAAATGAGCGCGACTCCCCATTTGAGTCCCGAAGCAAAGGCCTCCCTGCCGCGGCATGTCGCCGTCATAATGGACGGCAACGGGCGTTGGGCGAAGACGCGCGGTTTGCCGCGCATCGAGGGACACCGGCAGGGAGCGGAATCCGCGCGCATCATCATCCGCACGGCCGGCGAACTCGGCATCAAATATCTCACTCTCTACGCCTTTTCAGCGGAAAACTGGAACCGGCCCAAGGACGAAGTGGACGCGCTGATGAAGTATCTCGTCCATTACCTCAAAACCGAAACGCCGGAGCTGAACAAGAACAACGTCCGGCTTGAAGTCATCGGCCAAATTTATCGCCTGCCGGAAAACGTGCAGGAACACCTCCGGAAATCCATTGCGACCCTTTCCAAAAACAACGGCCTCACGCTCGTCATGGCGTTGAGCTACGGCAGCCGCATAGAAATCGTGGATGCCGTCCGGCGCATCAGCGAGGAAGTGAAGCGAGGCAAACTCGAGCCCGCCGACATCACCGAGGACGTCGTCTCGCAGCATCTCTGGACACGGAACGTTCCCGATCCCGACCTGCTCATCCGCACCAGCGGCGAGATGCGCGTGAGCAATTTCCTGCTCTGGCAGATTTCCTACGCCGAACTCGTCATCACGCCGACGCTCTGGCCGGATTTTCGCAAGCCGCAATTTTTCGCCGCACTCGAGGAATACACGCGCCGCCACCGGCGTTTCGGCGGGGTGTAAACCGGTGGAACGAAACCGCCGCGCGGAATAATGAAAATGAAAAATTCGGTCGCTTGCGGGAGAAATGCCTTGCGCGCCGGAGCACAGCGATACGCAGTCGTTGTCAGGTGAGCATCAATTATTTTGCATCAATTCAGCAATATGGCCGATGGTCATGTCCATGACTCCCGCGCAAGCCGTCTCCGCCTTGCCCTGGGCGCCCTGCTGATCTTCGCGCTCGTATTTGCCGTCTATCGCCCGATCCTGCCGGGCAGTTTTTTGATGGACGACCAGCGGCTGATTGGCAGCGACAATCCGCTGGTGAACGGAGAATTCACACCACGCTCCATCTGGTTTCAAACCGATTTCGCGCTGACCACGCTTGCCTGGTGGGTCGAGCGGCTGGTGTGGGGGGAAAACCCGGCAGGTTATCATGCCGTGAATATAGCCCTTCAGGCCCTGAGCGCGGTTTTGCTCTGGCGTTTGCTGTCGCGGCTGAAAATCCCCGGCGCCTGGCTGGGGGCCGCGATCTTTGCCGTTCATCCGGTGTGCGTCAACTCGGTCGCGCGGGTGGCCGAGCTCAAGAACACGCTCTCCCTGCCGTTCGCGCTCTTCAGCTTCTGGGGCTACCTAAAGTACGAAGCCCTCGCTTTGTATCCCGCCAGCCAGAACCAGACCGGAGACCGGCCGTCTCGCGGCCAGGCCACCCTGTGGCTCACCGTCTCGTTGATTGCGTTCGTGCTGGCCCTGTTTAGCAAAACCACGACGGTCATGCTGCCGCCGGTGCTGCTCCTTTGCGCCGCCTGGCAACGCGGACGGATCGCCCGACGTGACGTGTTGCACACCGGGCCTTACTTTGTCCTGGCATTGGCCTTCGGGCTGATGTCGAGCTGGTTTCAAAAACATCAGGCATTGGCCGGCTTGACCCTTGAGCCGGAAAACTTTTGGGAACGGCTGGCCGGAGCCGGACAGGACTTCTGGTTCTATCTCGGCAAAGCGCTTGCGCCCGTGAACCTGAGCGTGTTTTACGTGCGATGGCGAATTGACGCAACCGCGCTGATATCCTGGCTCCCGGGACTGCTTGCCGGCGTTATTTTTATCGTCGGCTGGCGCTTCCGCCATCGGTGGGGAAGACACGTGCTGTTCGGACTGGGTTGTTTTGCCGTCACCTTGTTTCCGGCGCTGGGTTTCTTCGATGCGCAATTTCAGATGATGTGGCGGGTTTCGGACCACCTTCAATACAAGCCCCTCATCGCAGTAGTGGCGCTGGCCGCGGCGGGACTTGCCGCCCTGCCAAACAAAACCGCCTTTCGATGCACGGCCATCGTCCTGCTATTGAGCCTGTCCATCCTGACTTTCAAACGCGCACAGTTATTCGGGACGGAAGAAAGTCTTTACCGGGACACCCTCGCGAAAAACCCGGCCGCCTGGCCCGTTCAAAATGACCTTGGCGTCATCCTGGCCAAACGGAATGACTACCCCGCAGCCATCGAACATTTTGCGGCTGCACTGCAATACAACCCGTGCAATTCCAGCGCCCACTCGAACTTCGGCCAGGTCCTCGCCCTGCAAGGAAGGTTCGAGGAGGCGGAACGGCACTATCGCGCCGCGCTCAGGCTCAAGCCCGATGATCCGGACGCGCATGAACATTTCGCGGCGACTCTGGCCGGGCAGGGGAGAAACCGGGAGGCAATCCTCCACTTGCGGGCGGCCATTATCTTCGAACCGCGGTTCAAGCCGAAAATCGAACCGCGCATGGAATTGGCCGGGCTGCTCTACCGCACCGGCGATCCGCATCAGGCCGTGGCCCAACTTCGCCAGGTGGTGTCACTCAAACCCGATCGCGCGGAAGCGCTCAATAATCTGGGCTGGATTCTCGCCACCTGTTCGGATGACCAGGTGCGTGACGGGGTTGAAGCGGTCCGGTGCGCCGAGCGGGCCTGTCAACTGACCACGTTCACGGAGGCAGGCATGGTCGGCACCCTGGCGGCCGCCTATGCGGAAGCGGGACGTTTCCCCGAAGCCGTCGCCACGGCTGAAAAGGCGGTGAATCTGGCCAACGCTGCCGGTAATCCACAGTTTGCAGCCGTCAACCGGCAACTTTTGGTTCTCTACCGCGCCGGCAAACCCTGGCACGAACGACCGGCTGGCCACCGGAGCCAATAACCTGCTGCCGGCAAGCTTTCATGGGCCGGCGGTTTGCGGGGTGGTCTGAATCAACTTTTCCTTCTCCAGTTTTTTGAGTTTGGGGGCGATGACGATCTGGCAGTAGGGCGCGCTGGAATGGTTGTCGTAATATTCCTGGTGATAATCCTCGGCCTCGTAAAATTTCGTGAACGGGACGATTTCGGTCACGATGGGGCGCCTGAAATTTTTCTGCGCTTCGGTCTTTGACTTTTCCGCCGCCAGCTTTTGCGCGTCGTTGTGGTAGAGAATGATGGAGCGGTACTGCGGGCCTTCGTCGGCGCCCTGGCGGTTCAGCGTGGTCGGATCATGCGCCTGCCAGAACACGTCGAGCAGTTTGGCGTAGGAAATTTTGGCAGGATCAAACACAATCTGCGTGACCTCCGCATGGCCGGTGCCGCCGGCGCAAACCTGCTGATAGGTCGGATTTGCCGCATAGCCGCCCGCAAAGCCGCTGGTGACGGAAATGACGCCGGGCAATCGTTCGTAAACGGCTTCCATGCACCAGAAGCAGCCGCCTCCGAGGATGGCGGTCTCAGTTTTGTTGGTTGTGTTCATAGATTGGACAGGCTGCGCCAGGGCGGCCAGATTCAGCGCGCCGGCGGCCAGCAAAAGATAAATCAGCAGTTTCATGCCTGTTCGCAACTCTTGAAAATAGCACAGGGTTCCCCCCTGTAAAATTAAACGGCCCGGTTGTCCGCCGCCGTCGTTTCAATCTGTTTCCCGCTGCTCTGAAAATTCGCCCGGTGATGCGCCGTCCGGCTTCGCCGGATGTTCCGGCCGCAACGGTCCGGAAATCGTGTGTTCCTTGCCCAACCATTTGCCAGGATCAATCAATTTGCACCGGTACGAGCAGAACGGCCTGTAATTTCCCGCAAACCAGTCGCCGGATTTTTTTACAGGCCGGACATTTGCCCCGGCGGCTGCGCTCATCCGGTTTCCCGGGCAATCGTTTTGATGTCGTTGACGACATTGGTGACGTCGTCCGGCGCTGCGCCGCCGCTCTGCAATAGTTTTTGGACGTTATCGAAAATCATCGGTTTTTGCGCCGGCAACAGATGGGAACTGTTGAAAATGGCATGCACGTACTGCGCCAGTTTCTGTTGCGTATCGGCGGTTTTGATCTTCCCGGCGGTTGCCGCAACCAGGTCATCGGCCAGCCGGGAAATGGAAGCGGGCGAGGGTTTTGCGCCCAGGGCCGCCGTGGCCAGGTCGTTCATCAACAATTGCTTCGGGGTGGCGGCGGAATTGGTGCCGGCCAGGTCGCCGAGGGCGGCAATATCTGCGCGCAAATTGGCAATATTCCGCAGAGTGGCTTCGAGTACCGGGTCGGGTTGCGCGTTGCTCTGGGGCGGTGCCGGGGGTCGTGGAGCGGTGACGGGCGGGTTTCCCTGTTCCGCCCTGGTCATTTTGGCGGAGACATCCCTGGCCTGCCGCATCGCCGCCTCGTCCGGGCCGGCGAGGACGTGGTTGGCCAGGCACAACGCACAGGAAAAAGCGATGAACGCCTTCATAAATCAGGATGGTTCGCAATCAGGATGTTGCTTTTTGACAGCAATGAAACGTAATCCTCAAGAATGTTTTCGGTTTCACCCAGCATCGGGTCAATCTGCGGCGACGGGTTGTTGCTCTGCGGCGGCGGGTTTTTCGCGGCAGTTCCGCCGACGTTGTTGGTCGAGCCGGCGGCGGCGACTTCATTCGTCTGGCCGGAGAAGGGCGGCAGGCCGGGCTGGCTGCAATTGTCAACGGTCAGTTCGAAAATCTTCTCGTCCGGCGCTTTGCGCGCGGCGCGCTCCGCGTCGCGCGCCTTGTTCCGGGCGGCCACCTTTTCGCGTTCCTTAAGCGCTTCGCGTTCGTTGAGCGTGGCGACATCGCTGGCATCCAATCCAGCCGTCCGGTTCGCCATCGGGGGGCGATTGGGCGTGCCGGCGGCCGTCAGCGATCCGCTCACGGCCGGCACGCGGTTTGAAATGCCGGTGGTCAGTTTGTCGTCCTGCAGTTTTTTGAGTTCGGCGATGTCCTGCCGGACGTAGATGAAATCCTGATTGGTGGCCACACGCTCATCGGAACGTTCGCGCAACAGACCGAGATAGGGTTGCACCAGGTTAAGCTTGTTGTAACTCACCGGCTGTATGGTGTCCCACGGCAGGGCGTTCTCCAGGGTCCGCTCACTGACCACATCCGCGTAACTCAAGGTGTCCGGCAGGATGATGTCCGGGATCACGCCCCGCCATTGCGTCGAAGCGCCGGTGACGCGATAGAATTTGCGGATGGTGATTTTGAGCGTGCCGGGGTCGTTGGTCGCGGACGCGGTGGCCGGCCAGATAAACGGTTGGAGCTGATAGAGAGATTGCACCGTACCCTTCCCGAACGTGGACGTGTCGCCGACGATCAGGGCGCGTCCATAGTCCTGCAAGGCGGCGGCGGCGATCTCCGAGGCGGACGCGCTGAAGCGGTTGACCATGACGACCAGCGGGCCGTCATAAAGCACGCCGGGGTCATTGTCCGAATCGATGGAAACGCGGCCGTTTGAATTGCGGGCCAGCACCACCGGGCCGTCCTTGATGAACAAACCGGTGAGGCGGATGGCTTCTTCCAGCGAGCCGCCGGGGTTGCTGCGCAAATCCAGGATGAGACCGGTGATCTTTTCCTGCTCGAGTTTCTTGATGAGGCACGTGACATCCGCGGTGGCGCTCCTTTCCGAGTGGCCGGAATTGCCCGACAAAGACACGGTGGCGTAAAACGACGGCAGATCAATGACGCCGATGCGGTTGGTGCCGCCGTGATGGTCCGTCAATTCAATCAATTGGGCTTTGGCCGCCTGATCCTTGAGCTTGATTTCATCGCGGGTCAAGGTCACGACGCGGCGCGCGGCGCGGTCGTCCGCCGGGCTGATGGTCAACCGGACTTCGGTGCCTTTCGGCCCGCGAATAAGCTGGACGACCCTGGTCAGTTCCATGTCCACAACGTTGACGGGCGGCTGATTGCTCTGGGCGACGGCAATAATCCGGTCACTTTCCTTGAGCAGCTTGCTTTTGAACGCCGGGCCGCCGCGGATGAGCAGGCTGATGGTGCAATAGCCGTCGTCCTCGCTCAGTTGTGCGCCAATGCCGAACAGGGAGAGGCTCATGCCGATGGAAAAGTCCTGCGCGTGCTCGTTGTTGAGGTAATCCGAGTGCGGATCGTAGGCGTGCGTGAGGGCGTTAAGGTAGGCTTGCAGGACATTGTCGCTGTCCCAGTTCGTGATCACCTGCAAATTCCAGCGGTAATGCTTCGCCAGCGCGTTGGTGATGTCGTCGGTGGCGGACTTCGGCAGGTTTAAAATCACGGTGTCATTGGTCGGTGAAATTTCGCGGCTGAGTTTTTCCTGCAAGTATTCATAGAGCAAATGCTGCCGCCAGAGTTGACGCGCTTCGTCAAGGTCCTTGGGATAAGGCGCGTGGCTGCGGTCGAGCAGAATCTGTTCGTCACTGTTGAATTTGAATTTGTCCTGCGCGAGCAACTCACCCACGTAGGCGACGTGCTGTTCGAAGCGTTCGACGAACCGCTGGTAAATGACGAACGCGGGCGTCAGGTCGGCGGTGTCGCGGCGGCCCAGCGTGAGGACGTCGAGATTCGTCCGGTAATGCGCGAACTCGGCGAGGTCCGATTGCAGAAAATGTTCGTGGCGCGGGTCGAGGGATTCCACGTAACCGTCGAAAAACTTCTTGGACAACTCAGTGTCCAGGGGTTGTTCCGAGTAATGATACTCCTCCAAAAGCCGCGCCGTCCAATAGGCGATGTGACCGTCGTTGGGGCCTGGTTTCAGCCGGGTCGGCACCTGCGCGACGGTCGCCGGCGGCGGCAGGGTTCTCCGGGTGGTAACGCAACCGGCGGCGATGAGAAAGCAGAAGATCGCCGCGAGCGCGATACAACCGATGTTTTTTAATTTCAGATGGCGCATGATGATTTGCACAACTTCGACCAATCATAAGGGAAATCGTTCAGGAGCGAAACCATTTTGAGCGCGCCACCGCCGGTTATTCTCCTTGCAAAAGTGAGTTGCTTTTTGGATTCGATTGGGGGAATATCGGCCCTCGAAAATTAAATTATGAAAACCACCGTTTATGCTGTGATTGTTTGTCTGGGCGCCGCCGCGCCGGTTTTTGCCGACGGCACCAACGTTTTGAGCGATGAAAAGTCGCGCGTCAGCTACGCCATCGGCATGTCCGTGGGCCGCAACCTGCAGAACTTGCAGAACCAGGGGGCCGCATTCGACACCGACCTGGTCGCGCGCGGCATCAAAGATATGCTGTCCGGCGCCACGACGCAGCTCACCCCGGAGCAGATGCAGGAGACGCTGATGGCCTTTCAGAAAGATTTTGCCGCCAAACAGCAAAAAAAGAACGAGGAGCTCGCCATCAAGGACAAGGCCGAAGGCGAGGCCTTCCTGGCCACGAACAAAAACGACCCCGGCGTCGTCACGTTGCCGGACGGCCTGCAATACAAAGTCCTCACCGATGGCACCGGCGACATGCCCACGACCACGGACATTGTGACGGTGAACTACCGCGGCACGCTCCTGGACGGCACGGAATTCGACAGTTCCTTCAAGCGCGGCCAGCCCGCGAAATTTCCAGTCAACGGCGTCATTCATGGCTGGACGGAGGCGCTCTTGAAAATGAAGACCGGCTCCAAGTGGCAGTTGTTCATCCCGTCGGAACTGGCTTACGGCGAGCGCGGCCGGCCCGGCATTCCGCCCAATTCCGTTCTGATTTTTGAAGTGGATCTGCTTTCGATGGAAAACCCGGCGCCGCCCAAGGCGGCGGAGCCGCTCACCAGCGACATCATCAAAGTGCCTTCCGCCGAGGAACTGAAAAAGGGCGCGAAGATCGAAGTCATCAAGCCGGAAGACGTGAAGAAAATGCAGCAACAATAACTCCGCGGTCTTCCGCTCTTTGAACGTTTGCGCCGCCGGGGTGTCAACTTTCCGAGAGTTATGAAACTGATTTCGAGATCGCTGGTTGGTTTTTTTTCGGCATTGGCGGCGGCGCTGGCAGTTATAGCTGTCTTTCACCTGACTTCCTGGGGCAAGGACACCGGCCCGAGCATCAAGATAGACACCACGGCGCTCGAACGCAGCCCGCAACTCGGCACCAGTTACGCGACCGTCGTCAAAAAAGCCTCGCCGAGCGTGGTGAATATTTATTCCACGCACATCATTCACATGCGTCAGTTTCACAACCCGTTTTACAACGACCCCTTGTTCCGGCAATTCTTTGGCAACCAGTTCGGGGCAAACGACGACCGTGAGATCACGCGGAGGGAACAAAGCCTCGGTTCCGGGGTCATCATCTCGCCGAACGGCTATATCCTCACGGCCAATCACGTGGTGGAAGGCGCGGACGAAATCAAAGTCGCGGTCGGCGATAGCGACAGCAAAAAGTTCATCGCCAAAGTCGTCGGCACCGACCCGCCGACGGATGTGGCCGTGTTGAAGATTGACGCGAAAGATTTGCCGGCCATCACGCTGGGCGACAGTGATCAGTTGGAGGTTGGCGACGTGGTTCTTGCCATCGGCAATCCGTTTGGCTTCGGCCAGACCGTGACGATGGGCATCATCAGCGGGCTGGGGCGTCACGGTTATGGGGTCAATGGCAGCCATGATTATGAGGATTTCATCCAGACCGACGCGGCCATCAATCCCGGCAATTCCGGCGGCGCGCTGGTGGACGCCGAAGGGCGGCTGGTCGGCATCAACACCTGGATTGCCAGCAGCAGCGGCGGCAGCGAGGGTGTTGGCTTTGCCGTGCCCGTCAAACTGGCGCGTCACTCCATGGACCGCCTGATCGCCGGCGGGAAAGTCACCCGCGGTTACCTCGGTATCTTTCCCGAAGACCTCACACCAGGCCTGGCCGAGTCGTTCAACCTGCCGACCCAGAACGGCGCCCTGGTCGGCAATGTCTTCCCCGGCACGCCTGCGCAAAAGGCCGGCATACAATCCGGCGACGTTGTCATCGCCTTCAATGGCAAGGACATTACCGACGCCAACAGCCTGCAACTCGCCGTCTCCGAATGTGCGCCCGGCTCGGACGCGACGGTGAAACTGATTCGCGACGGGGTCGCCAAAACCATCAAACTCAAGCTCGCCGAATTGCCCAATCAAGCCGGGCAAAGCAGCAATCAACAAAGTGGTTCAGGCCAGGACAATTCGAAAGTGGACGCACTCGACGGCGTGACGGTCGCGGACCTGGATCAGGACGCGCGCCAACAATTGCAACTGCCCGTCAGCGTTCAGGGGGTGGTGGTCACGGATATTGACCCGGATTCGAACTCGGCCGACGCCGGCCTGCAAAAAAATGACGTTATCGTGGAAATCAACCACCGGCCGGTCGCTGACGCCGATGCCGCCGTCAAGCTCTGCACCGGGGCCAAGGGCAAATGGATCCTCCTCAAAATCTGGCGGCGCGGCGGGGCCCTGGCCGGCACGCTTTACCTGAGCGTGGACAATACGCCGAACGGGAACTGAGGCGCCCGCTTTTCACCGGCGGCAAAATTTTGACAAAGTCCCCGCGCGGGCACATCCTTCCACGGTGTCGCCGTGACCGGCGGCAGTGGATATGCCCGTTCAATACAAAGATTACTACGAAATTCTTGGTGTGCCGCGCGGCGCGGGTGATGCGGAAATCAAGAAATCCTTCCGCAAACTCGCGCGCGAATTCCATCCCGACGTTGCCAAAGACAAAAAACGCGCCGAGGAAAAATTCAAGGAAATCAACGAGGCGTACGAGGTTTTGAGCGACCCGGCCAAGCGGAAAAAATACGACGAGCTTGGCGCCAACTGGAAATCCGGCGCGGACTTTCGTCCGCCGCCCGGCTGGGAGGGCTTCTCCGGCGGCCAGGCATTTCGCGGGCGCGGCGCGGGCGGCCAGGAATTCGAATTTCAGTTCGGCGGCACCGGCTTCAGCGATTTCTTCGAACAATTCTTCGGCTCACGGAAGCGTGGCGGAGGCTTCAGTCCGCGCGGTGGATTCGCCGAAGAAGAGGAATTTGCCGAGCGCGGGCGCGACATCGAAGGCGACATCATGGTCACGCTCGAGGAAGCGATGCGCGGTTCGGTGCGCTCGGTCAACGTGCGCCGTCCGGTGGGCCGCTCGGTGAAAACCGAGACGTATCAGGTGAGGATTCCGCCCGGTGTGACCGAAGGCCAGAAATTGCGCGTGGCCGGACGCGGTGAGGCCGGCAGCAGCGGCGGCGCAGGCCGGCGATTTGTATTTGCGCGTCCGGCTGGCAAGACATCCCGATTTCGAGGTCGAGGACCACAATTTGATTTACGAAGCGGAACTGGCGCCGTGGGAAGCCGTGCTCGGCGCGGAAATCTCCGTGCCGACACTCGACGGACGGGTGAACATTAAAATTCCCGCGGGAACCCAGAGCGGGCAAAAACTCCGCGTGCGTGGACGCGGTCTGCCGACCCGCGGCGGCCCGCGCGGCGACTTGATGGTGGTAACACAAATCGCCGTGCCGGCCAGGGTATCGGATGCGGAGAAGAAATTGTGGGAGCAACTCGCCAAAGAATCACGATTCAACCCGCGAACCTGAACCGGAGTTCGCACCCCCTGTCCGGCAGTTGGAATTCAATTCCGTATTTCGACGGAAATCCGAATTTGTTTGATGTTGAATCGGCGGCGCTCTGCTGAGCCACCGCTCCGACGGTGGTCATGTCAAGACCGGCGAACACTCACCCGGTCACCGCATTTCATCCCGAAACGTTTTGCAGCCGAACGGCCGTTCACGGCGATTTCCAGAAATCCGCTCGAACCCGGCACGGCCACGGCCTGACCCGCACGCACCGATTGATAGAACGCCTTGACCGGGCAAAGCCGCCTGCGTCCGAGGAAGACTTCCTGCCGGTTTGGGGTGTTCCGACCGGTGTTTTCGATATTCGTTATCGCATTGCCGAACCGGTCAATGAAGACCACTTCACCTTCGATGCGGTTTTTCTTCACGCGCGGTTGCGGCCAGGGCAGTCGGATGAAATCCTTTTGTTTCGGACCCAATTTGCGGATTGCCGCGCCGCGGCACAAATGCGCCGCTACGGGGGCGAAAATGTCGCGCCCATGAAAAGTGTGGCTGACCGGGTGCAAAAAGAACTTTGTGCTTTCGATGCGGTGCACCGATTTGATTTTTTCCCGCGCCAGGGCAGGGGACAACACCCCGTTGTCTGGACCTACGAAAAGGTAATTCGCCGTTTGCGCCGCAATGGCTTTTCGCCCGCTGCCGACGCCGGGATCCACCACGGCCACATGCACCGTCCCTTTGGGAAAGAACCGATAAGCCGCCGCCAGCGCAAACGCCCCGGCGCGAATGTCGCCTGCCGGGATTTCGTGCGTGATGTCCACGATGACCGCGCGCGGCGCGATGCCGAGAATGACGCCCTTCATCGTGCCGACGAACCAGTCCCGCGTGCCGAAATCGGTGGTCAGGGTGATAATTTGCACGGGCAAAGATTACCTTGAGCCGCGGCCTCTTGAAATCCAAAATCAAACATGCTGCGGGGCAAAACTATTTTAATCACCGGGGTTACGCGCGGCCTCGGTCGCGCGATGGCGGAGGAATTCATCCGGCTGGGCCACGTCGTGATCGGCTGCGGGCGTTCGCAAAAGGAAGCCGCACAACTGCAAAAACAATTCGCCGCACCGCACGATTTCGCAATCGTGGACGTGGCGGACGATGCGCAGGTCGCCGCCTGGGCGAAACGGATTTTGGCGTCACACGGTCCGCCGGAGTTATTGCTGAACAACGCCGCGCTCATCAACCGCAACGCGCCGCTCTGGGAAATCAGCGCGGAGGAATTTTCCGACGTGATTGACGTGAACATCAAGGGCGTGGCGAACGTCATCCGCCATTTCGTGCCGGCGATGGTCAAACGTGGCAGCGGCGTGATTGTGAATTTCAGCTCCGGCTGGGGCCGCTCCACCGATGCGGAAGTCGCCCCGTATTGCGGGACGAAATGGGCGATTGAAGGACTCACGCGGGCGCTCGCGCAGGAATTGCCGCCGGGGATGGCTGCGGTCCCGTTCAATCCCGGCATCATCAACACCGAAATGCTGCGCAGTTCCTTCGGCAGTTCGGCATCGGGTTATCCGGCTCCGGAAGAGTGGGCGGGAGCGACCGTGCCATTCCTGCTAAAACTAGGACCCTCGGAGAACGGCCAGCCATTGACGGCGCCCGTTCGCAGCGCAAACGATTGAGAACCGGCATTCAACAAACGCTTGAGACACAGCGTTGGGAGCGCTGGATTTTGCGCCGGCGCGGGCTGTTCCCCGTTCACGGCAGTTTGCCGAAGTAAAAACTCACCGTGCCGGAGTATTCCCCGTGCGCCACCGCGCGCTCGCCGGACGGGCCTACGGCCTCCGCCGCCTGAAACTTGCTGCCGATCGGCGGAATCGCGTTCAGAAATCCCAGACCGCACCGCGGCAGGGACGCGATGGTATTGCCGGCGAGCCTGGCCGGAGGAAACTCCGGCGTGAGCACCTGCACGAACGGCACATTCTCCGGCACGACGGTTATTGGCCCTTCCGATGTGTTGAGTTGCAGCCAGCGGACATTGGCAAAGCAACCCTTGAATTCAGGATAAATCCAGTCGCGCCAGCCCGTAATCGTATTGTTGTAATCGTTCTTCCAGAGGCCCAACGTCTCGCCGCGCAGCCGGTTTTTCCAGACGCGGTACGGCCCGTCGCCGAACCACTTCTTCG
This sequence comes from uncultured Verrucomicrobiae bacterium, assembly GCA_963802515.1. Classification (GTDB taxonomy): domain Bacteria; phylum Verrucomicrobiota; class Verrucomicrobiia; order Limisphaerales; family UBA11358; genus UBA11358. The sequence goes on along the minus strand of CAWDIX010000003.1, from coordinate 256,192 downwards.
ACTTCACCAGGTTTTCCGGGTAATCGAAGACGACGCCAAAGTAATCATTCGTGCCTTCGGCGACATAGGTGTAATGGCATTGCAGCCAGCCATCATCACGCAGTTGCCAGGCAATGTTTTGGAGCGTGGAACGGGTGGCCGCCAACCGCGGCCCGTTGTTCAGGGAAAACTTTTTTCCGGCGCGTTCGACTTCGGTCAACCGCCCGGTCACGCCATCAATGCGCGCCACAATGTCCCTGCCGGTCAACTCGATTACGCCGCTGTTCGTGCCGCCGAATTGGTCTGCTTGAGCAATGATGCGAGCGTCGTCCGACAACACCCTGCGCTGGCGCAGCGGCCAGACGTAAGTCCAGAGCTCGCGGCCGTCCGGAGCTTCCACGCGCACGGACAAAAAATCACCTTCGGTGACGTCCGACGTATGCCGGAAATTCTCCGGGAGGTTCAAATGCAATCGGCCCCGGCCACCGGCCGGAATGGAGGGCGATTCCGCCACGCCTTCGGCGCTGACGGTTTCGTCGTCGGAATCCGCGCGGCCTGGAGGAATAAACCGGCGCAATTGCCAGGTGAATTTGCACTGCTTCGTCTCGGTGAAGCTGAAATGATTTTCCACCGTCAACGTGCCGTCGAAAGGTTGCGGCAGATTGGTTTCGAGAATGACGATCGGCGACCAGATTTGTTTGATGGTGTAAAAACTCGCTTCGCGCTGGCGATAGGGGCCGACGATGCCGTCGGGCGCCTCGTTGCCGGCCACGTCAATCTGTCCGTTGTCCGGCCGATGGACGCCTTCATCGAGGAACGCCCAGATGAAACCGCCGCCGAGATACTTGCTGTGTTCCATCAAATTCCAGACATCCTCCAGGCCCGCGCCGGCGCCGCCATCGTACAGGCCGTGCAGAAACTCCGTCGGCATGAAGATGTATTTGGCCGGGTCGTTCGTGTTGGCAAAATAGGCATTGCGATGGAAATAGACCGGATAACCCTCGCAGGCGAGTTTGACGAAATCGTACGTCGGATAATGAATCGTATCCACGCCGCTGAAGGGAATCCACGGATGCAACACGCGGCGTTGCTGCGGATCATATTCACCGAAAACTTTGTCGAGGTTCGTGTTGAAACCGCCTTCGTTGCCATTGTCCCAGAACAAAATGCTCGGATGGTTCACATCGTGTGTGACCATCTCGCGGACGAGGTTGGTGCCGGTTTCCGTGTTGTAAGCCTTGTGCCAGCCGGCGAGTTCATCGAGTACGTAGAGGCCGAGTGCGTCGCACAAATCGAGAAATGCTGCGTCCGGCGGATAATGCGACATGCGGACGGCGTTCATGTTCATGTCTTTCATGGTTTCGATGTCGAGCCGGTGGACCGCATCGCTGAGGCAGCGTCCGGAATCGGGCCAGAACGAATGCCGGCAGCAGCCCTTCAGAACGATACGCTGGCCGTTGAGATAAAGGCCGTCGCCGTCCCGGACTTCAAACGTGCGGAATCCAAAGTGTTGTTCGATTTGGTGAACGATCTTGCCCCTTTGCCGGAGCCGGACTTGGACGCGGTAAAGGTTTGGCGTCTCGGCGGTCCATTGTTGCGGTGAATCGATTTGGGTTTTGAGCGTGGTTTTATCGCCGGTTATTTTTCCGGAAAAAGCCGGGCCGATTTTCTTGCCGTCGAGCGTCGTGATTTGTGCCTCCAACGCACCGGCCTTCTTCACTCCGCCCGTAAAAACGTCCATGGTAAAATGGCCATCGGCCTTCGCGTCAATGGCGACTCGCTCGATAAATTGCTGAGGGACGGCTTCGAGATAAACCGGGCGGTAGATTCCGCCATACATCCAGTAATCACCCGTGCGTTCGGCGCCGTTGACCGATTTGTTCTCGGAATGCTTGGCCACGGTCACTTCGAGGAGGTTCGTCGCGCCAAATTTCACGAGTTTCGTCACTTCGTATTTGAACCGGTAATAGCCGCCCTGGTGCATCGGCCCGGCGGACTGGCCGTTCAATTTCGCGCGGGTGTCGGTCATGGCGCCTTCGAACACCAGGAACACGCGGTCTTTCGACCAGGTGGCGGGCACTTTGAAATCGTGTTCGTAAAGCCCCTCTTCCGGCGGCGGGTTGGTGGAATCACGATGGTAAGTCAGCGTGCCAAAGCCGTGGAATTCCCAGTTCGACGGCACCGGCAGATTGGTCCAGTAACCGGATTGTGCGCCGGAGGTGCAGAAAAATTTCCACGGCACGGCGTCGTCCTTGTCGTGGCCGGAAAGGTATTGGACTTGAGTTTCGGTGTCGGCTACCAACAGGCTTTGGCCGGCGACCAGCACCAGCAGAGGCACAAAAGTCCGGCTTAGCAGTTTGCTCATGGTGCGCGGATTTTATACTGAAACGGCAAATCGGAAACTGTTTTTCAATTGTGCTGCGGTAGAGCTGGAACATACGATGACGCGCGCACCATCATGGATCGTATCGCTGCCACTTATCTGGTTGAAACACCGTTGCCGGTTGAGCAAGCGGCGGCCAGCTTGGCCGGCGAGCAATCGTCCGGCACATTTGTCGCCGTGCCGGGCGAAACCGAAGGGTTGAAGCAGCGGTTTGCGGCGCGGGTGGAAAAAATTACGGTTGGCGAAACTGTTGGTGAACCGGGCCTGCCGGGTTGTCGTGGGGCCAAGGGAAAGTTTCAGCGTGCGCAAATCGTGGTTTCGTGGTCGTTCGAAAACGTGGGTTTCAATTTGCCGACGCTCGTCTCCACGATTCAGGGCAATCTTTACGAGCTTTCGCAGTTCTCCGGGTTGAAGCTGCTGGACCTGGAACTGCCGCCCTCGTTCGCGCGATATTTTCGCGGCCCCAAATTCGGCGTGGCCGGCACGCGCCGATTGACCGGTGTCAACGGCCGTCCGCTGATTGGCACCATCATCAAACCCAGCATCGGCCTGACCCCGCAACAAACCGCGCAGTTGGTCAAAACGCTGGCCGGGGCGGGCATTGATTTTGTGAAGGACGACGAGTTGATGGCGGATCCACCGCACTCGCCGTTTGACGAACGCGTGGAGGCAGTCATGCGCGTCATCAACACTCACGCGGACCGCACCGGCAAAAAGGTGATGTACGCCTTCAACATCAGCGATGAACTGGACGCGATGCTGCGGCATTATGAAAAGGTCGTTTCCGCCGGTGGCACGGCGGCGATGGTCAGCCTGAACAGCGTTGGCCTGGCCGGCGTGAAAAAAATCTGCGACCTCGGCGCGCTGGCGATTCACGGTCATCGCAACGGTTGGGGCATGTTGAACCGGCATCCGCTGCTGGGCATTGAATTTCCCGCCTATCAAAAAATCTGGCGATTGGTGGGCGTGGATCAGATTCACGTCAACGGAATTGCCAACAAATTCTGGGAGAGTGACGATTCCGTCGTGCGCTCCATCGAATCATGTTTGAAACCATTGTTCGGCGGGTTTTCGATTTTACCGGTTGTTTCGTCGGGCCAATGGGGCGGCCAGGCGCCGGAAACATTTCGCCGGACAAAAACCGTGGACCTGCTTTACATGGCCGGCGGCGGCATCATGGCGCATCCCGGCGGTCCGGCCGCCGGCGTGCGCTCGCTGCAAAAATGGTGGGAGGCGGCGGTGGAAGGTCTGACGATGGAACAGGCCGCGGTGAAATATCCAGAGTTGAAGAAATCGCTGGAAAAATTTGGAATGAAAACCGGATGAGCAAGCTGCTTCTCACCTTTTACGGGGACGACTTCACCGGCTCGACCGACGCGCTGGAGCAACTCACCTTGGCCGGCATCCGCACGGCTTTGTTTATCGAACCACCAACGCCTGCACAGTTGGGACGATTCCCCAAGCTTCAGGCCGTCGGCGTCGCCGGCATCACGCGGTCTTTGTCCCCGCCCGCGATGGAAAAGGAATTGCGTCCGGCGTTCAAAAAGCTCAAGGCTCTGGGTGCGCGGCATGTCCATTACAAGGTTTGTTCCACGTTCGATTCCTCCCCGGCCATCGGCAGCATCGGGCGCGCGATTGACGTCGGAACCGTGATTTTTCGCCCGCCGTTCGTGCCGTTGCTCGTGGCAGCGCCCGCGCTCGGACGCTACTGCGTTTTCGGAAACCTCTTCGCCCGCTTCGGGATCGGCAGCGACGGCGCGATTCACCGGCTCGATCGCCATCCGTCCGTCAGTCAACATCCCGTTACTCCGATGACCGAGGCGGATTTGCGGATGCATCTGGCGAAACAGACAAGGAAGAATATCGCGCTGTTCGACATCTTGAAAGTCATGTTGCCGGAAAACGAATCCCGTGCCGCGCTAAAAAAGATTCTAGCGGACAAACCGGATATGATTTTGTTTGACGCGCTTTGCGCAGATCAGCTGAAACATATTGGCGGGTTGATTGATTCATTTGCCGCCCGCAAACACCCCTTGTTTTCCGTCGGCTCGTCCGGAATCGAAATGGCCCTCGGTGCGTTTTGGAAATCGGAGGGGCGAGTTCCACGAGTCCCCAATTTTGAAGCCAGGGACTTACCAACCTCATTTCTACGTGGGAGCCAAATCCTCATTGGTTCCGGCAGTTGTTCGCCGGTGACAAAAAATCAGATCGCCTGGGCGTTGCAGCATGACTTTGCGGAAATCACACTCGACACCGCGGCCCTGGTGTCGGGTGAAAGAGCCGGAGCAGAGATTCAACGCGCGACCGAAGCAGCGGAAAGATTTCTGCGCTGCGGCCACAGCGTCGTTGTCCACACAACCCGCCGCGGTCCCGATGGCCGGATGGCGGCGAAGTTAAAGGGCAGGACTGCGCAAGTTCTCGGCACGACGCTCGGTGAAATTCTGCGGGGCGCGCTGGCCCAACACCGGGTGCGCCGCCTCTGTGTCGCAGGCGGCGATACGTCGAGTTACGCGGCCCGGGCGTTGGGAATTGAAGCGCTGGAAATGATCGCCCCGCTGACCCCGGGCGCGCCGCTGTGCAGGGTTTTCGCGCCGGGTTCCCCGGCGGATGGATGCGAAATCGTGTTCAAAGGCGGGCAGGTGGGCGGTGAAAATTATTTTGAAATTGTGCAAAACGGAAGGACTTGAACAAAAGATAACAAAGAAAACAAAGATTTTTCCGACTCGGTTTTCTTTGTTCGCTTCGGTTGAAAATATGAAACGCAAAAAACTCGGTTTGATTCACACCTCGGCCACGTTGGTGCCGGTGTTCGCGCAATTGTGCAAGGACAAGCTCCCCGGCGTGGAGACGTTCAACATCGCCGATGACAGCCTGGTGAAAGGCATCATGGCCGCCGGCAGTTTGACGGCGCAGATTTCGCGGCGCGTCGCCGGTTATCTCGAATCCGCCGAACTGGCGGGCGCGGATTACATCCTGGTGACGTGTTCCTCCATCGGTCCGGCGGTAGAAGCGGCGGCGAAACGGATTGGCGTGCCGGTGTTGCGCGTGGATCAGCCGATGGCCGACCAGGCGGTGCACGCGGGAAAACGCATCGGCGTCATTGCCACGTTGCGGACGACGCTGGAACCGACGGCGGATTTGATCCAACGCCGGGCGGAGAAAGCCGGAAGGAAAATCGAACTCACTTCGCGGCTGTGCGAAGGCGCGTTCGACGCGTTGATGAGCGGTGATGCGGCCAGGCACGATGCGATGGTGGCCGCGGCGTTGAAGGAATTGTCGCAGCAGGTGGACGTGATTGTGCTCGCGCAAGCCTCGATGGCGCGCGTGGTGGAGGGCCTGGCTGAAGCTGACAAACGCGTGCCGATTCTGGCGAGTCCGGGCATCGCCGTGGATTATCTGGCGACCGTATTGTGAGTAGAAACATGAACCAAATCCGAAAACCGAAATCCGAAAGCCGAAAGAAGCCCGAAATCCGAAAGCCGAACCGGCATCGCCCCACCACGGGCTCTCCATTCGGGAATCGGATTTCGGCTTTCGGATTTCAGCCGCAATGATCGTTCCGTGGAAATTGTTCCTGGTTGGCGCTGCTGCTTTGCTGCCAGTCGCCTTGCGCTTCGTCCCGCGGCTGCGCGGTTACCAGTTCACCGCCTGGATCATCGCGGCCGTGGCGGCGGCGATGGTTTATCCGTCCGCCTTCCTGAAATGGGGTGAACTCGACCTGCGGGCCCCCTGGTTGATCCTCATCGTTGTCCAAATCGTGATGTTCGGCATGGGCACGCAAATGAGTTTGAAGGATTTTGCCGGCGTCGCCAAATCGCCGCGCGGCGTGTTGGTGGGCATCCTCTGTCATTTCTCGGTCATGCCGCTGGTGGGACTGGCGCTGATCAAGATTTTTCATTTTCAACCGGAGATTGCGGCGGGAGTCATTCTCATAGGCTCCTGCTCCAGCGGGCTGGCGTCCAACGTCATGGCTTACATCGCCAAATCGAATCTCGCGCTCTCGGTCACGGTGACGGCCATCACGACGATGATTGCGCCGCTGATGACGCCGTTGTGGATGAAGCTGCTCGCCGGTACGCTGGTCGAGGTAAGCTTTTTCAAGATGATGATGGAAATCATCAAGATCGTGCTGGTTCCCATCGGCGCGGCGTTGTTGCACGATTATTTGAAACACGCGCCGGCGCGGGGACGGCGAATCGTTCTGGTCACGGCAACCGTGGGTGCGGCGTGGATCTTGTTTCTGGCGTTGGGCGGCTGGGTGTGGATCAAGGCAAACACCTCTGATTCCGAAGCGACCCTCATCGGCGTCGGCGGTTTTCTGCTGGGCGCGGTGCTGGCCGGTGTCGCTTATCATTTCCTGACGTTGAAGCTGTCGTCGCTCGACCGGCGGATGCCGGTGCTTTCAATGGCGGGGATTATTTATTTCACGGCGGTCACGACGGCGGCGGGGCGGGATAACTTGCTTCAGGTCGGCGGGTTACTGTTTCTGGTGGCGGCCATGCACAACGCAGCGGGCTACGGTTTTGGCTACTGGCTGAGTCGTTTGGCGGGATTGGACAAAAATTCGGCGCGGTCCATCGCGTTTGAGGTCGGCCTGCAAAACGGCGGGATGGCATCGGGTCTGGCCGGCGCGATGGGGAAGCTGGGAACGCTGGGCCTGGCGGCGGCAATTTTCAGTCCGTGGATGAACGTCTCCGGTTCGGTGCTGGCCAATTACTGGCGGCGGCGACCGGTCAGTTAATTGCGCCTTGAAACCATGGACAGACTGCGATTAACGTTGCCGGCGCACGCACCGTTGAACAATCAAAGAACGCGCTGATGTTATGCCTGAAACCTCGAAACCCACTTCCCTGGTCGAGCGGCTCGACGCGCTCTACGAATACGAACGCGAGCCGATCAAGGAAAAGGACCTGCACGGCTGGAAAATTTTCTGGGCCACTTTCGCCGGCGAGCACATCGCGGGCACCGAATTCGTCATCGGCCCGCTCTTCGTGATGCACGGTTGCACGGCCACGGCGGTCCTGCTCGGCCTGTTGATCGGCGACCTTCTGGCGGTGCTCAGTTGGGCGTTTATCTGCGCGCCGATTGCGGTCAAGACACGCCTGACCCAGTACTGGCAGCTCCGCAAGCTGGGCGGCCCGTGGCTGACGGTGGCCTACAGTTGTGTTTTCGGCATCATCCTGTGCGTGCTGGCCGGCGCGATGGTGCGCGTGTCCATGACCTCAATTGCGCTGCCGTTCGAGAAACTCATCGCGCCGCCGGGCATGGAACTGGGCACTTTGCCGGGTTGGACGTGGATCGTGATGGCCGTCGTGGTTGGCTCGGTCATCGCCATCCTGGCGGTGCTGGGATTCGAAGGCATGGCAATTTTCTCCAAGATGTCGGCGCCGTGGATGGTGGTGGTGTTCATCATCGCAGCGGTGACCACCCTGCCCATGCTCGGTGTCCATTCGCCTGGAGATTTCTGGCGGGTGGCGAATGAAAAAATCTGGACCGGCCATGTTGCGCCGGGGATGGGCAAGTTTACGATCTGGCACGTCATTGGTTTCGCCTGGCTTTGCAATATGCCGCAACACTTCGGCATGGGCGACATGACCATCCTGCGTTTTGCAAAAAAATGGCAAATGGGCTTCTGCTCCTGTGCGGGCATGTACCTGGGGCATTATGGCGCGTGGATCGCCTCCGGCATCATGTGCGCGGCGGCGATGTCCATCGGCATTCCGACCGATCCTGGTCCGATTGCCTATCTGGGGGCCGGGGTCGTGGGCGCGCTTTGTGTTGTGGTGGCCGGCTGGAACGTGGCCAGTCCGACACTTTATCGCGCAGGCCTGGCGTTGCAGGTGGCCACGCCCAACTGGAGCCGCTGGCGGGTGACGCTGGTCGTTGGTGCGTTCATGATCATTTGCGCCTGCATTCCGGCCCTGGTCAAGCACCTGGACCTGATGGTGACCACCAACGCTCTGGTCATTCTGCCGCTGGGCGCATTCATCTTCATAGACATCTGGTTGTTCCCGAAGCTGGGACTGCAATCCAATCTGGCCGAGAAAACCGGGGCGCTGATCAGTTGGCCGGCGGCGGTGGCGTGGATACTGGCGGCCTGCTTCTCCATCGCGGCATTTGTTTACAAGAACTACGATCCGATTTTCCCGATTTTCCTGGTGCTGCCCGAATGGTTGGTGGCAGTGGTGCTTTACATCGTTCTTAGCGTCTTCCAGCAAAAAGTCTTCGCCTCCCGTCAATCTATCAACGCCGCCTCCTGAAATGAAAACACTGCTCAAACTCATCTCTTTCACCGGCCTCGGCCTCATGCTCGTTTCGGCGATTCTCTTTAATAATCCGAAGGACCGGAGCATCTATTTGACTCTGGCGCTGGTTGGCACTGTCATGTGGTTCGGCACCGTGCCGTTCTGGATGAAACGCCGGTTGCATCACTCGGAATAGATTTGTCTGCGATGCCTGCGCCTGCTCTTCGTGTTTCCGGCCTGCGTTGCGAATACCTCGTCGCTCCTCTCGGGATTGATGAATGCGCGCCGCGCCTGAGCTGGGCGATTGAATCCAACCGTCGCGGCGCCCGGCAGATCGCGTACCGTGTGCGGGTCGCTGGCACGCCGGAGAAACTGGCCGCCGGCAAAGACGATTTCTGGGACAGTGGCCGCGTCGAAAGCAATCAGACAACACACGTCGTTTATGCCGGCCGCCAATTGCGTTCGCGCGATGCCTGCCACTGGTGCGTCGAGGTCTGGGACGGAACCGGCAGGGTCGCTCGCTCCAAGCCTTCGCTGTGGACGATGGGGTTGTTGAAAAAATCCGACTGGCGTGCCCGCTGGGTTGCTGCGAATCCCGAAATCATCAAGCGCGACGAAGACGCCATTGCACCGACCCTGACCGAACCCGGCACGCCGGCATATTTCCGAAAGGAATTCGAGGTCGCCGGCGCGGTCAAACGGGCTGCGATTTACGCAAGTGCCCGCGGCCTGTTCGAGTTGCGCATCAACGGCCGGCGCGTCGGCGAAGACATTTTTGCGCCGGAATGGACCGACTACCATAAACGGATCCAGTATCGCACTTATGATGTTACGGGCTTGATCACTCGTGGCCGAAACGTCATCGGTGCCGTGTTGGGCGATGGCTGGTGGAGCGGTTACGTCGGTTGGCAGGCAACGCGCGCCCGCTATGGTAGCCTGGAAAACAGTTTGCTGGTTCAACTGGAAGTGGAACTGACCAACGGCAAACGCCTCGCACTGGCCACTGACGGCACTTGGACGTGCAACACCGGCCCGATCCTCAGTTCCGATTTCATGATGGGGGAAACCTGCGATGCCCGGCGCGAATGCAATTTGGAATGCGGCGACGTGTCGCCGCTTTTCAACGACGCGACATGTCGCGTCGGACCAAAGCGCGGACGTGTCCGCGCACTCCAAAAGGTGCGCGCCGACCTACCTTGGCTCCCCGCCCGCGAAGTCGCATCACCAAGCGTGCCGCTCGTTGCCCAGCGTTCCGAACCGGTGCGCATCACCGAAACCATCGCCCCCCTTTCAGTGAAAGAAATCCGGCCCGGGGTTTTCATTTACGACCTCGGCCAGAACATCACCGGCTGGGTGCGGTTGCGAGTCAAGGCTCCTGCTGGTACGCGCGTCCAGCTTCGTCACGGCGAGCGGCTCAACCCCGACGGCACACTCTACACGGAGAACCTGCGTCGGGCGAAAGCGACCGATGTCTATGTCTGCAAGGGCGGCGGGCAAGAGGTCTGGGAACCGCATTTTACCTTTCACGGATTCCAATACATTGAATTGACCGGCCTGCCATCCGCGCCCGGCAAGGATGCGGTCACCGGTCGCGTAGTTCATTCCGCCACGTCAACCGCGGGATGTTTTGAATGTTCCCATGCCGGCGTGAACCGGCTCTGGTTGAACGGCCTCTGGTCGCAACGCGACAATTTTCTCTCCGTGCCCACCGACTGTCCGCAACGTGACGAGCGCCTTGGCTGGATGGGTGACGCCCAGGTTTTCCTCCGCACAGCCAGTTACAACATGGACGTCGCGGCGTTCTTCACCAAATGGATGATTGACGTCGAGGATGCGCAGACACCGGATGGTGTTTTTTCGGACGTCTCGCCGCGCATCAGCGAAAAGGAGCGGTTCGTCGGGCTGGACCAGCTTTGCGGCGCCGCCGGGTGGGCCGATGCGGGTGTCATCGTGCCGTGGACCCTCTGGCGCGTTTATGGCGACAAACGGATCATCGAGCGTCATTGGCAAGCGATGATCGAATGGCTCGACTGGATTGACCGCCACAATCCCGGCGGCTTGCGCACACGCGAACTCGGCAACAACTACGGCGACTGGTTGTGCATTCCGAGCGATACCACCTTCCGCACGCATTCGCCGATGAAAAATCTGCTGGCAACGGCCTACTGGGCCGACGATGCGGCGAAGATGGCTTGCATGGCGCGCGAACTCGGCCGTAAAGCGGAAGCGAATCACTTCGAAGCAATGTTCGAGAAGGTCCGGGCCGCTTTTCAAAAGGAATTTCTCCGCAAAGACGGCCGGTTGACCGTTGAGACACAAACCGCCTATCTGCTGGCGCTCGCGTTCGACTTGTTGCCGGAAAAGGTGCGCGTCCGTGCCGCGGAACACCTGGTCGAAAACATCAAGGCGCTCGACTGGCACCTGAGCACCGGCTTCATCGGCATCAGCCATCTCAATCCGCAGCTCACGCTCGCCGGCCATGCCGACGTCGCGTACCGGTTGCTGTTGCGCGAGGATTATCCGTCGTGGCTGTACCCCGTGAAACACGGTGCGACGACGATTTGGGAACGTTGGAACGGCTGGACGGAAGAGCAGGGGTTCTTCAATCCGCAGATGAACTCCTTCAACCATTACTCGCTCGGTTCGGTGGGTGAGTGGTTGTTCCGGCACGTGGCCGGCATCGAACTCGATCCCGACATACCGGGGTTCCAGCGGTTCGTGCTGCGACCGTTCATCAGTCACGGGCTCAAGTTTGCGCGCGCAAGTTACCGCACGCTGCACGGCGAGATTGTCAGCGACTGGAAGCGCACCGGTAAAAAGCTCACATGGACGGTCCGCATTCCGGCCAACACCACCGCTCGCGTGTTTGTGCCCAGCGAACCGGGAAGCAAAGTGACCGAGCGCAACGTGCCGGTCGAAAAAGCCGAAGGATTGCAGGTCATTGGCCGCGACGGACGGTTTCTCGTGTGCGAAGCCGGAGCCGGTAGCTACAATTTTGTGAGTGAATTGAAGGGTTAACCACGAAACACACGAAAACTTTTGACACGAATTTCACGAATTCACACGAATTGAAAACCTGATTTGCGATAATTCGCGCAATTCGCGTCACTCCAGTTCAATAAACCAGCACCAGCACCGTCGTCTTTGTAGGAGTCGAGGTCACGAGACTCAAATTAAATCAGAGACTCCTCACGTCGTCTCCTACTCAATAAACCGGCACCGGGACCGCCGTCTGTTTGGAGTCCCGCCTTAAGGCGGCTAGCCCGGCTAAAGCCGGAACTCCAAGCCTCAATAAACCAGGACGAGGACGGCAGCAGCCTGCGCCGACTTCACTACATCCTCAAGCTTCTCGTCCTTCGTATTCGGCGTTTTGAGCTTGGCGGATACGGCGGGGACGGATTCGAGGAAGCCCAGTAGAAAACTGCTCTTGACCGCGTAATTCACATTCTCCGGCAACGCCCCACTCGCCGCCAGCGCCGCCGATGCCCGGAATGTGACGAGTGACACGTGACAAGTGACGGGAAATCACGTCACCTGTCACTTTCCTGGGTGCGAACCCGTCTCCCAAACTGAATGGTTCCACCAATGGTTCGGGCGCGACGCCCGAACCCGCACGCGAGACGCGCGCGCTCCCCCCAATCGTCCATCCCAAAATGAATTCCGCTTGGATTCCCGCGTGGTTGTGTTAGCGTAACGGCATGTCGGAGCGCATCTCAATCAAGCCGGATGTTTGCAACGGGCGACCGGTCATTCGCGGCACGCGCATCACGGTGCAGACGGTGTTGGAATTCCTCGCCGCCGGCGATTCGGTCGAGGACGTGCTGGCGGAATATCCCCGGCTCACCCGCGCCGACGTGCAGGCGTGTCTGGATTACGCCTCGCGCGTGATGGGCAATCATTTCTCCGTGGTGCAGACGACATGAAGGGCTTTCTCTTCGATGAAAACCTGCCCGCGCGGCTGTAGTCTGGAGTAACACTCTCCCTCATCCCGGCCTTCTCCCCAAGGAGAAGGTGAATCGTTCGCCATCACTTTGAAAATTCGCGCGACTGGGTTTGCTGGATGGTCATCCTTAAAACAGAAAGCGTCCACTGGCATGTCCTCTCCCGGGGGAGAGGAAACAGGTGAGGGCGGGCGTCGAACACAAATTTCCTTTTTTGTCGTCGCGCCGTGGCTTTGCGCCCTGGCGTCTTTGCGTTAAAGACGTTTGTTTCCGGTTGGAAGTTTTCTGGCAAGATTGAGCGCAACCCAATAGAATCGTTCCCATGCGAAAGCCCTTTTCAAGGTTCGGCGTCCACAGACTCACACGCGTCGCCATATTCTATCTTCTATCCTCCATCCTCGTTTCATCAACCGCCGCGGCGGCGGACACCGTGGAGCAGTGGGGCATTTACGAAGTCGCATTGAATGGCCCGACCAACGGCAATCCATTCCTTGACGTGCGGTTTTCCGCGGTGTTCGGCAACGGTTCGAAAACGGTCGAGGTTCCGGGTTTCTACGATGGCGATGGCATTTATCGCGTGCGGTTCATGCCCGAAACATCCGGTGTCTGGCATTACGAAACGCGCGCCAATCGCTGGCCATTGACCAAGCACCTCGGCACGTTCACCGTCGCTCCGGCCACGGGCAACAATCATGGACCGGTGCGTGTCCGCGACACCTATCACTTCGCTTACGCGGACGGCACGCCGTATTATCCGTTCGGCACCACGTGCTACAACTGGTTGCAGGCGCCCGACGACTGGCAGGAATTGACGCTCAAGACGCTGGCCAGTTCGCCCTTCAACAAGGTGCGCTTTCTCGTGTTTCCCCAGGACCAGGATTTCAGGAAATCAGTGCCGCCGATGCTGTTTCCGTTCGAGGGGAAACCACGCAAGGATTGGGATTACACGCGTTTCAGCCCGGCGTTCTTTCAAAAGATGGAGCAACGCGTCGGCCAGCTTCGCGACATCGGGGTCGAGGCTGACATCATCCTGTTCAATCCCTACGGCAAGTCGTGGGGTTTCGACACGATGGACGCGGCGACCGACGAGCGCTACCTGCGTTACATCGTTGCCCGTCTGTCCGCTTATCGGAATGTCTGGTGGTCCATGGCCAATGAATTCGATTTTCTCCGCACCAAAACCGAGGCCGATTGGGACCGTTATTTTCAGATTGTGCAGCAAGCCGATCCGTACAATCACCTGCGCTCGATCCACAACGGCTATTTCATCTACGACAACAGCAAACCATGGGTGACGCACGCCAGCATCCAGAACGGTTCGGCGGTGGAAGACCCGGGCCGGGCGGTGCTTTACCGCGATGTGTGGCGCAAGCCGGTGGTGTTCGACGAGGTGAAATACGAGGGGAACGAAAACTACCGCTGGGGCCAGCTCACTCCGCAGGAAATGGTCCATCGCATCTGGGCGGGCACGGTGGCCGGCACCTACGTGGAACACGGCGAATGTTATCTCAACACCAACGACACCTGGCTTTCCTACGGCGGCGTGTTGCGCGGCCAAAGTCCACCGCGCATCGCGTTTCTGCGCAAAATCCTCGAAGCCGCGCCGGGTTACGGACTGGACCCGATTGACAAGTACCAGGACACGGACATGGGCGGCAAAGCGGGCGAATATTACCTGAAATACTTTGGTCATGCGGAACCCCGGTCGTGGACTTTTGAACTCCCGCATGACGGCCTCACCGACGGCATGGAATTCCATGTAGATGTCATTGACACCTGGGAAATGACGATTACGCCGGTGGAAGGTGTTTTCACTGTGAAGGCGAAAGATCGCTACGACTTTGTCGATCGGGATGGACGCGCGGTCAAGCTGCCCGGCAAGCCTTACATGGCCTTGCGCATCACCTATGCGGGCGGCGCGGCAGGCCGGGCCGAAACAATCGCGCCGGTTGAACCGTGAGCGGCGTTGCCCTGACAATTTTCAACCCATCCGAAATCAAATCATGGATGCAAGCATGACATCCGCCCTCACCCCGGCCCTCTCCCCCGGGAGAGGGAGACCCGTGCGCCGCTCCTTTGAAAATTTATGCGACTGGTTTGGCCAGAAGCTCATCCGCAAAACCAGAAACAATCGAAAGCTGTTTCCTCTCCTGGGGGAGAGGATAAAAGGTGAGGGCGGGGGTAAACACTCAATCCACTCAAAATGCCGAGGAAGCCAAATCATGCGACTGCCCATTAAAATTCATTTAAAGGGCTGCGTAGCCTGGTTGGTCGCAGTTACGGCAACGCTGACGGGACAGAGCGGCTTTGGAGCGGACCTCACCAATGCAACGCCAAATCCCTGCCAACTCCTGGACGCGGAGACGCTTGTCCAATGGTCCGCGCCTTTTCGCAACTGGCATTACTGGCCCACGCACGTCATTCCGGCCAGCCCGGCGATTCCCGGTACGACGAACATCATCGGCACCGACATTCCGACGGTCTATCAGATTCCGGGCGATGACAGATGGTATATGAGCTTCGTGGCGTTCGATGGCGCGGGTTACCAGTCCTATGTGGCCGAAAGCACGAACCTTGTGGACTGGGGCAATTACCGGCTGGCGATGGGCTACGGGCCGGAAGGGGAATTTGACCACGGCGGCCGCACCATCGGCGGCTTTTTGTTGGAGTCGTACAACCTGAAAGCGCCGCGCGTGCTCAAGAAACGTGACGGGAAATTCTGGACGCTTTATGGCGCGTATCCACGCCAGGGCGGTTATGAATTGCGACCCGGCGGCGAGGGCGTGGCGGTGAGTGACGACGGCCTGACCTGGCGCCGTGTGAAAGAGCAACCGGTGCTTTCCGTTTCCGATCCCGATTGCGGCGAATGGGAGAGCAGTTGCATTTACCAGCCCTGGTTGCTTGAATACAAGGGCCGGTTTTTCGACTTTTATAACGCGGCGCACAAGAGTCGCGAGCAGACCGGCATCGCCTTTTCGACCGACCTGCTCAACTGGATGCGTTACCCGGCCAACCCGGTCATCCGCGACCGGCCCGGCGGTTACGACGCGGGGTTCTGTTCCGATCCGAAGGTGTATCGTGACGGCGATCACTGGACGATGTTTTATTTCGGCGTCGGTCACGGCGGGGCACACATCATGATCGCCTTTTCGCGCGACCTGATGCACTGGACGGCGGACCCGGAACCGCTCTACAAGGCGGGCGGCAATCCCAGCGGTCTCGACAAGGCCTACGCCCACAAAATTTCGCTGGTCTATAACCCGCAGAACGACACGTTTTACTTGTTTTATTGCGCCGTGCCTGGGCAGAAAGGCGTCATCACCGAAGGTCGTGGCATCGGCTTGATTACTAGCAAGCCATTGACGGAAACTCCACGGTGAGGGCTATTCGCTGACGAAGTGATAGTTACCGCTGCCAAGGTTGAAAACGGCGGAACCGTCTTCCATTCCCAGGAATTTCACGTCGTCGGCCTGACTCGCGACCCTGCCGCTTTCATAGACGCGGTCCGGCCGTTTCGCCGGTCCACCCTCCGCGGTGTTGCTACGGAGGACGGGCACAAAGACCGTGGCCGTGGTATTGGCGGGAATGGTGATCTGCCAGTCGAACGTTCCACCGTCCTTTTTCCAATCACTCACAATCAAACCGTAAGGCGAATGGTGCGTGGCCTTGACGAACTTTAAATCGCCGACCGGATGCGGCTGCATGATGATGTGTTTGAAACCCGGTCGCGCCGGGTCGGACTTGATTCCGGCGAGGTCTTCGTAAAGCCAGATCACGAGGTCGCCGACGAGCATGACGTGGTTGCCGGAATTCATTGCGAGGTCGGCGGTATTGCCGTTCCAAAGTTCCCAGATGGTGGTGGCGCCATGCTCAATCATGTAGCCCCAGCCCGGATAATCCTTTTGCGTGGCGATGGTGTAAGCCAGGTCGGGGCGCCCGTTGTCGGTCAGTACCCGCATCAAATACTGGCCGCCCACGAGGCCGGTGCCGATGTGACTGTGGCTCTCGTTCACAATCTTGTCCACCAGATGGTTGAAAATCCGCTGGCGCAGGTCGTCTGGCACCAGGCCGAACGCCAGCGGCAGCACGCAGGAAGTCTGGGAGCCGTTGTCGTATTGGCCAAGGTCGCGATTGAGAAACCGGTCATTGAACGCGACCTTCATCTTCTCCGCCAGTCCATGAAATTGCCGGGCGTCATCGGTTTTCCCAAGCATTGTTGCGTAATGTTCCATCAGGCGGAGGTCGTGGTAAAAAAACGAGGTCGCCAGCAACGTCTTGTCCGTCTCCCGGTTCGGGTCCTGGGAATGAATCAGTGTCGGGTCTTCGGGCGGCGCGCACCAGTCGCCGTAGCTGTCCTTCGAGATAAGATTGTCGTGGATAAAACCCGTCATGAAAGCCATCCATTTTTTGGCGCCGTCGTAACGGCGCGCGATGGTTTTCGTGTCGTCGAACTCTTCGCGCAGCATTTCGGGAATGATAATGCTACTGCTGGGCCAGACGACATTGTCCGAATAAAGGGACCAGTAAGTGGGGGCAAGGTCGGGCACACTGCCGTTGGATCGTTGGGCGTCCGCGATGTCCTGCAGCCATTTGGCGTAGAGCGCCGAGTTATCGAACAGAAACGTTTCGCCCTTCGATTCCTCCGAACGGTCGCCGAGCCAGCCCTGGCGTTCATCGCGTTGCGGGCAATCGGTCGGGATGCTGTGATAATTGCCGCGCACGCCCCAGACGATGGCGTGATAAATCCGGTTGAGCAGGGGATTGGAACATTCAAACTCGCCGGCGGCCGGCAAATCGTCGTTCACGATGCGGCCTTCAATGGAGTCAAGGCGCGGTTTGCCGGGATAACCGGTCACCTCCACGTAACGGAAGCCGTGCGAGGTGAAGCGCGGTTCCCAAATTTCGGTCCCGTGCCCTTTGAGCGTGTAGATGTCAGTGGCCAATGCACCGCGCAGGTTGGCCAGATAAAGCGTGCCGTCCGGTTTGAGGGTTTCGGCGTAACGCAATAAAACCTTCGTGCCTGCCGGTCCCGAAACCCGGAGCCGGGCCCAGCCGACCATGTTTTGGCCCAGATCGAAAATGTACACGCCCGGTTTGGGCTCGGTCATCGTGACCGGTTTGAGCGTGCCGGTGACGCGAATCGGCTGGATCATTTCCGCCGAAATGGCGCTCGAGGGCGCTTCAACGATTTGCGCGGGCTGCCAGTTGGAATCGTTGAAGTCCGGCCGGCTCCAGCCGGGGAATTCCTTGCGGGCATCGTATTCTTCGCCGTCGTAATCGTTGTTGGCCACAATCGGTCCGTTGGTGGTTAGTTTCCAGGACCCGTCGCTGACGATATTCGACACCGAGCCATCAGCGTATTCAACGTGAAGTTGCAGCAGCAGTTTGGGCCAGCCGAAAGTGACCGTGCCGGTGTACACCTTGCTGCGGTCAGCGTAGTAACGTCCGTTGCCGAGCACCACGCCCATTGCGTTCGCGCCGCGCCGCAACTGCCGGGTGACATCGTAGGTGACATAAAACACCCGCTTGTTGTATTGGGCGAATGCGGGGGAGAGGACGTGGTCGCCGACCTTGTTGCCGTTCAGATAAAGTTCCGACCAGCCCAGGCCCGAGAAGGAGACCGTCGCGCGCTTGATTTTCTTTGGGACGGTGAACTCCTTGCGCAACCAGCGCGCAGGTTGGTGCCGGGACTCGGAAGTGCGGACGTTGCCCCACGGTTGTATTCCGACCGGGCCGAGGTTTCCGGCAGCCACCCAGTCCGAATCGTCAAAGCCCGACTCATTCCAGCCGGTGACCTCGCGGTCGGAAGCTTTCCATTTCCCGTCGGTGGGGATGGCGAAACTATCGCCATTCTGAAATTCAACTTCCAGCTGCGCGATGACTCCCGCCGGCTTCGGGACGTGGCCCCGGTTAAGCCCGAGGATGGCGACGAGGTTCGTGCCGGGGTGCAGGCGATACGTGATGTCCTGATCCCGAACGAGATGCGGATTGTCCCGGCCGCCGACGTCGCGTCCGTTGATATACGCCTTGGCCAGGCTGTCACCCGTGACCAGGATACGGGCGCGTTTGATTTCGAGATTGGCCGGCAGCACAAAGACGCGACGGAAGTAATTCGTTCCCGGCGGCGCTGCTTTTGCCGGTTCACCGGCGGGAAACCAGATCCACGAAGTGTCGGCAAGCCAGTTCGTTTCGTCCTGACCATCCAGCCCGATCCACTTTGCGTGCCATTCTGAGGAGTTGAGAATCCCCATTGTCCACAAAGCCGGTTTGCTCCAGGCGGACACTTTGCCGGCCTGGTCCCAAACGCGAACCTTCCAGAAACACTGCGCGTACGAGGTGAGCGGTTTGCCCGCATATGGCACCTGGACGGATTGATCCGATTCAACCCTGCCGCTGTCCCACCAATCGCCCTGGTTGGCCTTGAGCTTTGATTTACTGGAAGCGACGACGATCCGGTAGGCGGTCTGTCGTTGGCCGCGTTCACCGGAATTTAAAATCCAGCTCAGTCGCGGTTGCGTCGCGTCGATGCCGGGTGGATTGGTCAAGTCTTCACAACGCAGATCGGTGACGGTGGTTTTGGCGAAACCGGGCGCAATGGCCGCCACGGAAAAAAGCAAGGCCACCAGCCATGAAGGAACCCGGGTGATACGGCAAATTCGATTCATAACGTTATGCGCAACAGTCGGGCGATTATATCTTTGACCTTTCCAACCGCAACTGCATTGGCACAAGCGACTGGTTGTAAGACGCTACGCAATGGTTTAGAGTCGGCGGGTCACGATTTTATGCGCCGTCCGCCCAAAGCCATTTTGAGAACCCTCTGCGCACTGCCGCTTTTCTTCGCCATCGGCGTCACTGCGGGTGAACCCGGCCTGGTGGACGACAGCGCCAGCCCGTACGCGCAGGTCCGCACGGTGGGCCTGGATGAAGTCCACTGGACGCGGGGATTCTGGGCCGACCGATTTGCACTTTGCCGGCAGGAAATGGTCCCCGCCATGTGGCGGTTGATGGAGGGGACCAATTACAGCCAGTTCTATCAAAACTTCCGCATCGCCGCCGGGTTGGAGACTGGACATCATCGCGGCGCGCCGTTCAATGACGGCGATTTCTATAAGTGGCTTGAAGGCGCCTCCGCGGTGCTGGCCGTGACACACGATCCCGAATTGAACAAAACCATCGAGGAAATCATCGGTGTCATTGCCAAAGCCCAGCGTGCCGACGGGTATCTCCAGACCGCGACGCTGATTCGCGAGCGGAACGGCGACACGAACGCGGTGCCATTTCGAGATCCGAATGACTTCGAGATGTACAACCTGGGCCATTTGATGACCGCAGCGTGCGTGAATTATGAGGCCACCGGGCAGACCAACCTGCTCGCCATCGCCTGCAAGGCGGCGGATTTTCTCGACCGGACCTTTCAGCGACCCACGCCGGAGCTGGCACGAAACGCGGTCTGCCCGTCGCATTACATGGGGATTGTAGAATTGTATCGCACGACGCGCAATCCGCGCTACCTGGCGCTCGCCAAACGGCTCTTTGCGATGCGCGACCGTGTGACCGGCGGCGGCGATGACAATCAGGACCGTATTCCCTTTGAAGACCAGGATGCAGCGGTGGGGCACGCGGTGCGCGCAAATTATCTTTATGCGGGCGCAGCGGACTTGTTTCTGGAAACCGGCGATCCGTCGTTATGGACGCCGCTCGAACGGATCTGGACGAATGTGGTGGAGCAAAAAATGTATATCACCGGCGGCTGTGGCGCGCTGTGGGACGGCGCTTCGCCGGACGGCGCCAGGGACCAGAAGACCATCACGCGGGTCCATCAGGCGTACGGGCGGAATTATCAACTGCCCAACACCACCGCTTACTGCGAAACCTGTGCGAATATCGGCAACGTGCTCTGGAATTGGCGGATGTTTCTGGCGACGGGCCGGGCGCAGTTCATGGACGTGGCCGAGCTCGCGCTGTACAACAGCGTGTCATCCGGCGGCGGCCTGGACGGGACGAATTACTTTTACGTCAATCCGCTGCGGCAGCTCGACACGATGCCGACGGAATTGCGCTGGCCGCGAACGCGCGTGGCGTTTTTGAATTCGTTCTGCTGCCCGCCCAACCTGGTCCGCACCCTGGCGGAAGTGGCGGATTACGCCTACGGCAAGTCCGATGATGCGATCTGGGTGAACCTCTACGGCGGCAGCGTGCTCGACACGACGTTTGGAAACGGGCGGAAAATCAATTTGACCCAGGAAAGCGAATACCCTTGGAATGGCCGGGTGCGTATCACCATCAACGAGTGTGACGGCGCGCCCTTCGCGTTGAAATTGCGCATCCCCGGCTGGGTGAAGAGCGCGTCCGTGCGAGTCAACGACAGGCCGGCGGACAATTCACCGTTGCCCGGTACTTACTTTGATCTGCGCCGGGTCTGGAAGCCGGGTGACTTTATTGACCTCGACCTGCCGATGCCGGCACGGTTGATCGAGGCAAACCCGCTGGTCGAGGATGATTTGAACCAGGTTGCGGTCAAACGCGGCCCGGTGGTCTATTGTCTGGAATCCACCGACCTGCCGCGCGGCGTCGGCGTCATGCAGGTCCGCGTGCCGGCCGATGTTAAATTTGCCGCGCGCTACGACCGCCGATTGCTCGGGGGCGTGGTTGCCCTGGATTGCACGCTGCTCATGCAACCAACAGGCGATTGGAGCGGGCAGCTTTATCGCGACGCGGCGGATATTCAAACCCGACCGGTAAAAACCCAATTGATTCCGTATGCGGTCTGGGACAACCGCGGCAAATCCGAGATGAGCGTGTGGTTGCGGCGCCAGTAAATACAAATTCTTTCAATTGCGAAAACTATGAGCACCCGGTTGACCATTATGCTTCTGTCATTTCTGCTGAGTTCATCCGCAGGCTTTTCCGCTGGACCGGGTCTGCTGAAATCGGAGTTTATTTTTGAAACCGCGCCGTTTCCGTCCTGCCACGCCTCGACCATCGCGGAAACGAAGGAGGGGCTGGTGGCAGCATGGTTCGGAGGAACCGCCGAGCGCAATCCAGATGTGCGCATCTGGGTGTCGCGCGATGCCGACGGCAAATGGTCCGCTCCAGTCGCCGTTGCCGACGGCGTCGTATCCCCGACGAATCGTTATCCGACGTGGAACCCGGTGCTGTTCCAGCCGCGGACGGGACCACTGATGCTGTTTTACAAGGTCGGGCCCAGTCCCGCGAGGTGGTGGGGCATGATGATGGCGTCCGACGACTGCGGCAAAACCTGGACGAAACCGCATCGGTTGCCGGACGGCATCCTTGGCCCGATCAAGGACAAACCCGTACAACTGGCGGACGGCGACATTCTCTCGGGCAGCAGCGATGAGTCCAAAGGCCGCACCGTGCACTTCGAACGTTCCAGCGATCTGGGTAAAACCTGGCAGGCGACGCCGCCTGTTGCGTGTGATCCGGAAGTCGGGCCGATTCAGCCAACCATTCTGTTTCACCCGGACGGCAGACTCCAGGCGTTGGGCCGCACGAAGCAGGGGCGGATTTTTGAAACCTGGTCCCTGGACGATGGCAAAACCTGGAGCCGGATAGCCTTGACCGGCCTGCCGAATCCGGATTCCGGCATTGACGCAGTGACGCTCAAGGACGGACGTCAGCTCCTGGTTTACAACCATAACACACGGGACAAAACCCGCAACAAGGGCCGCAGTCCGCTCAACGTCGCTGTTTCGCTGGATGGCGAAACCTGGCAGGCCGCTCTGGTTCTGGAAGACGACCCCGCCGCGCCGAACGGCTTTGCCTATCCTGCGGTGATTCAAACGCGCGACGGCTTGGTTCACATCACGTACACCTGGAAACGCGAACGCATCAAGCACGTCGTCATTGATCCGACAGTCCTCAAGCTTCGCCCCATCGTGGATGGCGTGTGGCCGAAATAATAATCCAGACGCGGCCAATCCGGCGCCCGAAGGTGCTGTTGTCCTCGTGCTGGACTCCAGTATTGAAGACCTGCTGGCGTCGGAACAGGAAGCGGACGGGGAATTTTCCAGTCTGACCCCGGAATCGAGCGGCGCCTGGGGACAGCGCACGGCGTGATTTGCCGTCACCCGCCACGGACCGCACTTATCATTTTTAGCAAATGATTTGACAATTTTTACATTTTGCGTTCACCGCGGAACATGTTACTCTTAACTCAATCCGGTTATTAAAAATATGCATAGGTCCCGAAACGGGTCATTGTGTGTGACGCGCATTGCCGCCGTCGCGGAGAAAAGGCCTGGGAAGCATTCTCGCTCTCGAGGTTTTACCCTCATTGAATTGCTGGTGGTGATTGGCATCATCGCGGTTCTGGCGGCACTGCTGTTGCCGGCCTTAACCGCAGCCAGGGAGCGGGCGCGGGCGATTAAATGCATGTCAAATAACAGACAACTGATGCTCGGCTGGATCATGTTTTACCAGGACAACGACGACAATTTGATATCCAATCCCGGTTGGGTGGGCGGAAGCATGCTTTGGGGCAACAATGCGGACAATACAAACAGCACCAAATTGGTTGATCCCACCTATTCGATGATGGCCAACTACGTCAGGTCGCCTGGGGTTTATAAATGCCCGAGTGATACCCACGATGCTTCCAATGGAGAACGCGTCCGAAGCGTTTCCATGAACGGCGCCTTGGGCGGTAATGCCCCGAGCATCCAGGGAACCAGTCCCGCCCCGCCTGGAAGATATTATTATGGCGGCAGTTCTCCGGGTGGGAAGCCGTTTACCAGCGGAGCACTTAAAATAAGTGATTTGATTACCCCGGGACCGGTCAACATCTATGTCACTTTGGACGAGCAGGCGGACAGCATGAGTGCTGTCAATGGCGATGCTACTTTTGCATTTGACGCAGGGGCCTCACCGTCGGGCGGGGAATACTGGCGGGATCTTCCGGCCAGCTATCACAACGGGGCCGGCAGTTTCTCATTTGCCGATGGCCACTCCGAAATTCATAAATGGACCAATAAAGGCAGGCCCGGCACTGTGGCCCAGACGGCTTATCTTGTGCTGGGGAAAACCTATGGCACCACCGCACCCTGGAAGATCAATAAGATGTTTAGTTCAGAGGATTATGAATGGGTGCAAGATCGCATGCCCTACAAGAACGTGGGCCAGTAGGATACCAGTTGGACGAAACAATTTCCGGAGAGGTTAAATTAAGAGTTGCCGCTTGATAATTGACAATTGAAGTTCCTGAAAACCAACCAAAAAAAGCCCATGAAAATCCAGCACACATCGAACAAGGAAACAAAAATTGACAAGGTCGAAACGGGCCACCCGGTGGAGATATCCGTTGTTAGACAGAATGCAACAGGAGTTCTCGTCCTGTTATTCCTTGTGCTGGCCGCCTGTTCGGCCAACGCCCAATCGTTCATTCGATTTACCATGTCGCAAGTGCGCATCACGGTGCCGGTTAATTCCATAAATTCGACCACCATTACGAACGCCGTGAATCTTTCGGGCGGCGCAACAAATGCCAACTTCGATGTCTCAGGATTGCCCGATGGTGCAGGTTATGTCCTCACGGACACCAATGGCAATGCCCTGACCTCAACCACCATGGATACCAATTTATGGTTGACGGTGAATACCACCAACATACCCGAGGGGATTTATAATTTCAGGCTTAATGCGGGGGGATTCGATACCAACGGGCTTCCCGTGACCAACAGCATGATTTTCGTATTGCAATCGGCGCATCTCTGGAATGGTTCCCTGGATGCCAGCAACGGCTGGTCTTCGGCCTCAAGCTGGTCGGGTGGAGTGCCGGGCGCGGCCGACGACGTTATTTTCACCGATACAGGCGCGCAAACCAATAATTTTTCCGATACGTCCCGCATACCCTTGACCAACAGTGTGGTGGATGTTAACACCACGATTGGCTCGCTGCGTTTCGCGCAAACGGGAGTAACCAATTCGATTGCCACCAACCCTCCGCCGTATTTTCACCACGTTCACATTCTCGCTGGCAAGACGCTGACGATTTCCGGGACCAACGGCTTCAGTTTGATGCGGGATTATTTGGACGAACAGGCCGGGTTCGGGCTTATGGGAGTCAACATATCCGGCGAAGCGGGATCCCGGATGATTGTCAGCAACACCACCGCGAATTTCGCAATGCTTATTGCCAATCAAAGTCTGGCAACCCTGAACATGACAAACCTGGACAATTTGCAGATAGTTGCCAATCAAGTGGGCATCGGGGAGTATAAACTCTTCCCGAATTATCGCGAGATCAATAACGCGCTCAATGTTGGACACGACACCAACACGTACAGCGGCCACCCCAGAAATTTTGCAGTAAATGTTTTTTGGCCCAAAACAAATATCATTCAGGCCCTTTATACGAACCCGGATAATTATACCAATGATTATACGCGCAGTTATGCGTTTAGTTTGATGGACAATGAACAAAGCGGCAACGGAAGTTCGACCACCACATTTTTCCAGCTCGGTCTCTCGAATATTTTCCTGCTCGACAGCGCATGTTTTTACGGGGCCAGTTCTGCCGCGGGCAACACCGGAGGAACCCGCTTTTGGCCCAGCAATGGCGTCGCTTTGTTCCGTGGCACAAATGGCACAAGCAGAATGTCTGTATTCACGGTGTCTGATGACGGGGGAACGAACGAGGCCTCCAGCAACCTCAAAGGGGTCGTGGATTTCGCGGCGAACAGTGGAAATGTGAACATTCTGGCTGACCGGCTCTATCTGGCCCGAGACCGGGAGCAGATTGGGACGAATCAAACTCCCAATGTTCAAGCGGATTTGGTGGTTGGCAAAGGCGTTGTGGATGTAAATACAGCCGTTTTCGGTTTTCAAGAACATATCAAACCCGATTGGACTCAAATTGGCGGGGGCCAGCCTTACCTGAATTATTGTCAGGGAAGACTGGTGGTCACCAACGGCGGAACCTTCAGGGTCAATGGCACGTTGACGCTCGGTTATACTGCCGACACAAACAGCCCCTCCGACGCCTCTCAAGGGGGCACCTACGGGCGGATCACGATTTACAGCAACAGCGTGGTTGCGGTCAACAACATTGTCTGCGACGGCGGGTTGAACTTTAACGACCCGGCCGGGATTCCAGTGGGTTCGGGTCAGGCTACGCCCAGGATTAACGAAATTGACATCAATGGGTTCGGCAATCTCATCATTTCCAACAGCATCGGCGGGAACAATTTTGCGGGAAGCCTATACCCGACCTTTGCCAATCCGGGGCTGCCTGGCTTGCCGTTGGACACGCTTTCCATGGCGCCTTCGAGCATTCTCACGTTGTTTGTGGTTCCCGGCAAAACCAATGTTTACGTGCGGAATCTCACCAGCAGCGGCATTGCCCCCGGCACCATCAAAGTCGCCTCGCTTCCGGTGCTTTCGGTTTTCCCGACGAACATTTCAGTGATCGCTTACAGCACGGCCACGCCGATTCTTGCGGCTGATATGTCTGCCATCGGCGGAAATGTCCAGGGATATATCATAAACAACACCGCCAACAGTACGATTGACCTGTTCCTGACTACCAACGCGCCCAAGACGCTGGTTTGGACGGGCAATGCCAATAACAACTGGGACCTTAGCAGCTTCAACTGGGTGACGGTGCCGGGCGGGGTTCAAACGAACTTTGCCATGGGTGATATTGCAATCTTCGATGACAGTTCGAGTGTCACCAACATCAACATCACGCAAGTCGTTGTTCCCAATCAAAGCGCCACCAATAATGGCGTGACGATTACCAATTCCCTCCATATTTATACTTTTAATGCGGCCGGCGGTTCGATTGCCGGAACGGCGAGGATAGTCAAGCAAGGCACGAACAACCTGATATTCAATGCCGCTGAAGCCGGGCCAATAACCGTCACAGCCGGCGAAGTGGATGTTTCGGGAATCCTCGGCAGCACAACAATTTATGACGGCACGGTGCTGAACGTGTTGGCCGGTGGAATCGTCAATGGCCTGACGGGAACGAATTCGCCCGTGACGGTGTCGAACGGTGGAACCATTAACGGCGGCGTCGTGTTGCAAGGCGGCTCGCTCGTAAATTCAGGCACGGTAACCGTTGGCACTGGAGCATTTACACTGAACAATAATGCGGTCGCTACCAACAATTCTGGCGCCACCATAGCTCTTGGCGCAAACCAAAGCGGCGGCGCGACCGGGTACGAAGTGTTTGAAGGCAGCACGTTGGCGAACTTCGGCTCCATCACCGCCCCTGGCGGAAGACTATTCCTGAATGGTCTTTACTACGGTCCGGGCCTTTTCTACGACCCGATTAACGGTCCGACCAGTTCAGGTTTGGGGCGATTCATAATTCGTGACAATCGCAATGCCGTCGTATCTCCCGGCAGCACACCGAATAATTCCATTGGGGACATGTTTATCGGAGGCCGCTTGGATTTGTCTGCCGACAACAATCCGGCCAACAATGCCGGCACCTTCCTGGTGGAAGTGGACTCCATCAACCATATCAACGACACCATTACCGCCACCAAGTGGAACAATATCGGATGTGTTTGGGCCATGACCAACGTGAACGGCACGTTCGCTGCAGGACAGGGTTTCCATGTCCTGGTCAACGCAAATAACTCCAGTGCTCCAAACTATGTTGATACGCCCACGATTTTCCCCTTGATACAGCCGACGATACCCGGTCCGGGCCTGCAATGGAATCTCAGCGCCATCCAGGTATGGGGAAGCGTCATGGTCACCAACAGCGCCATGGTTTGGGATGGCAATGGTGACCAGACCTGGAACACCAATGGCAGTTCGGGCGTTTGGAAAAGTGGCAATGTTTATGGTAACAACCAGGGCGCAATTTTTGATGACAGTGCTTCCGGCGCCACCACGGTCACCCTGACCACTCCGGTGGCTCCGGCCGGATTCAATCTGATTAACTCGTTTACCAATTATGTCACCAATCTGGATTTGACTATTACCACGAATATTTTCCCCATAATGACAAATACTCCTTCATTCATGCCTGGCATTGTCATCAGCAATACTGCCAAGGATTACACCTTTGTCGCAAACGCTCCGACGAACCGGATTACCGGCATGACCGGTATCTACAAGACCGGCTCGGGTACCTTGACCCTCCTGACGTCCAATGATTTTTCGGGTGGAGTAACCATTGATGCCGGAACGCTGGCGTTCACAAACGGAAGCGCATTGGGCTTCACTGCCGGGCAGAGAGAGGCGTACAGCCGGCTGATGATTGATAGCAATGCCACAATAAAGTATTTCGGAACGAACAATGGAACTGTTTCACGTTACATCGCAATCAATCAAAATGGCGCGATATTCGAGGTTTCATCGAATAGCGCTGAATTGAATTTGAGCGTCTCCACCGTAGGCTCCGGAGTACTGACCAAAACGGGACTCGGGACTCTTGTCCTCTCCCAAAATGGTGATATTTATGGCGGCACGATCGTCAACGCCGGGACCGTGCGCTTGACCACGACAGCGGCCGGGACCAACAGCATTACTCTCAATAACAACGCCACGCTGCAATTAACCAATGCGTTCACGCTCACCAATTCCATAAACGTCGCCGGACCGGCAACAGCCATTTCATTGCAGGGCGTCAGCACCAACCTCTCCAGTGGTTTATGGATTGGCAGCGGGTCGGTGACAATCACGAGCACCAATTCCGCCCGCATGCTCGTCTTCAATAACGATTTGTCCGGGTTTAGCGGCACCCTTTCTTTCGGAAGCAGTGTGGGACAATTTCGATTCAATAATTCCACAAACAGCAATCCCTGCACGGGCAGTGCTGCGGCGACGTTTGATCTGGGCACGGGCAGCGCCACGCTCTACAACTTCAACGGGAGCAATCTGGTTTATAACCTGGGCTCTCTCGCGGGCGGGCCTAATACGACCCTCTCCGGCCGCTCAACAAACGTCGAACCGGCGGGGACGATTTATAGCATCGGCGCCAACGGCAACAGCACCACGTTCTCGGGCAGGATAGTGGATGGTTTGGATCCCTCGGTTTCGATCGTCAAAGTCGGCAGCGGCGCGCTGTTATTGAACGGTAACAGCACGTACACCGGCTCGACCACGGTCAGCAACGGCGTCCTGGGTGGCACCGGCAGCATCACCAGCCCGTTGACGGTTGTGGCAGGCGCCACGCTGTCGCCGGGCGCATCGGTTGGCACGTTCACCGTGAATAATTCGGCCACGCTGAACGGCACGGTGCTCATGGAGCTGAATCGTAACGTATCACCAAGCAGCGACGAACTCGTGGTGACCGGAACCCTTAACGCCGGCGGCGGCACTCTGATCGTAACCAACATCGGGCCGGACATTGCCAATGGCACCGTCTTCACGCTGTTCAACAAAGCCGCCAACTTTAGCCCGGCGGCGATAACATTGCCGGCTACTGACCCGAGCGGCACGAAGAGCTACAACTGGATTAACAATATTACGGTGGACGGCACCATCACCCTGGTCAGCGGTGGGTTCAGCACCAATCCGCCTGCCATCAACAATTCGTTCTCGACCGCCGGCGGCGGCACACTCACCCTGAGCTGGCCGACGACGAACATCGGCTGGCTGTTGCTGAGCAATTCGGTGGCGTTAACTTCCACCGATCAGTGGTTCCTGGTTGGCGGTTCGCAAAGTACCAACTTAATGAATATGACCGTGGATCCGACGAAGACCAACGTCTTCTACCGGTTGAAATTGCCGTAGACGGGAATCGTGCACCTGCCTTCGGTTTGGCTGAGAAGCCGGGGTTGAGCGGAAGCTTGGCCCCGGCTCGTTTTCTGACGGCCACTGCGACCTGAATACGAAGAGTGGGGGACTATCACAAACGATTTGCAAACGAACATCGAGACTTGAACATTTTATCAATAAACCGCTGGCGATACACCCTGACCTTGTGCGTTGGCGCGGCGGCGCTGGCGGGAACGCTTCCGGCAGCAGAGTTAAGGGTGGACCTGAATCCGCCCGAACGGCGAACGGACATCCTCTCTCCCCATCGGGAAAACTGGGCGTGGACGGAAGGCGCATCCGGCTCGCGGACGTTCGGCGGTGTTACCGTAACGTTCCGCGCTGTGCCGGCGGGCGTGCTCGCTCCCGTATTGTTCAAGGGGCTGCTGGATTACGACGCCCACATGGCTTGCGATGGCATTGTGGTGAAGGCGCCTGTAGGCCAAGGCGGCATGGACATGATTATCAGCGGGCTGACACCGGGCAAGCACACCATTGTTACCTATCACAACGAAGTGCGTGACATCGCCCCGGCAACATTCGACGTGTCGGTCGGAAACACTCCGGTAATCCGGGATTTTACGCCAACGAGACGCGCCACCAACGATTATGAGGTGGCCAGCGCCTTTCTGGAGGTTGATGCGGCCGCGGGAAAAGATGTCGTGCTCCAGTTCCGTCCGGAGAAATCTGAAGCCAATCGCAGTCTCATCCTCAATGGTTTTGCCTTGGACGTTGCGGACCCGAACAAAATCGCCATCGAACCTTCACCCGCCAACGACGACGAACACTGGCCACACGAGCAGCCGTTGACCTGGAGGTCCGCCTCGGACGCGGTTTCCCACCAAATCTATTTCGGAACGGACTCCAATGCCGTGGCCAACGCGACATCTTCCGCGCCCGAATTCAGGGCGAACCTGTCCCGTCCGTCCTACGCTTCCCTGCCCAAACTCGACCCGCAGCAGAATTATTTCTGGCGTGTGGATGAAGCGGATTCGGCGGGCAAAGTCACCCGCGGCGAAATCTGGCGGTTTCGGGTCCGGCACCTGGCGTTTCCAACGGCGGAAGGTTACGGGCGGTTCGCGCGCGGCGGTCGCGGTGGCCGGGTGATGGAAGTGACGAACCTCGAAGATTATGACCCGCGCAAAGGTGAGGCGGTCATTCCGGGGAGTTTTCGCGCGGCGGTGGAAGCGGATGGCCCGCGCACCATCGTTTTTCGGGTGTCGGGCCTCATCCGGCTCAAGGCGCCGTGCGCGGTCCACAATCCGTATTGCACCATTGCCGGCCAGACCGCGCCCGGTGACGGAATCTGTCTTGCGAACTTTTCCGGCGGCGCTTATGGCACGCACGATGTCATCATTCGCTACCTCCGGTTTCGTATCGGCGATGCTGAACACAAGGCGATGGACGGCGCGGGATTGGGCAGTTGCGACGATTGCATCATTGACCATTGCTCCATCAGCTGGAGTTCAGACGAAGGCACCAGCTCGCGTGGTGCGAAGAACATCACGTTCCAGCGCAACATTGTCGCCGAGGCGCTGCACCATGGTCCGCATTATCGCGCCAATGACCGGACGAAACTGGAAACCCACGCCTTTGCCGGGTCCATCAGCGGGGACATCGGCAGCTATCACCACAACCTCCTCGCGGATTGCACGGACCGGAACTGGAGCCTGGCCGGCGGCTTGAACCAAAGCGCCAAATACGCCGGTTATTTGGACATCCGCAACAACGTCGTCTATAACTGGACAGCGCGCACCACGGACGGCGGCGTCGCCGAATTGAATTACGTCAACAACTATTACAAGCCGTATCCGAAAAATCCGTTCGTAAAATGGCTCTTGAAACTGGACCCGATCAACCCCGCGTGGGGCACAGAAAAATACTACATGACCGGCAATGTCCTCGAAGGCTTCGTGAATGAAACCAATAACTGGTCCGCGTTTTACAACGGTCCGGCCGTGGAGAAGCAAGTGCGCGTGGACGAAGAATTGTATCCGTCGTATGTGTCCACGCAAACCGCGCGCGAGGCTTTCACGAATGTGCTCGCCAACGTCGGCGCAAATTATCCGAAGCAGGATGTGATTGATCGGCACATCATTGCGGACGCGCGGAATGGCACCGCGGAATTTATCGGTACCCGGGGGCCGACCTACGGCGACCGGCCCGGCCCGAATTACCCCGGCATCATTGACACGCAGTCGGACGACAAGAGCGCGTCCGGTTCGCCGGATTTTCCCTGGCCGGTATACAAAACCTACAACGTGCCGGTGGACACCGACCACGACGGCATTCCGGACGACTGGGAAAGGGCGCACGGCCTGAATCCAAACGACCCGGGCGACGCCAACGGGGATTGCAATGGCGATGGCTACACGAATCTGGAAAAATATCTGAACTGGCTGGTCGGCGAATACTCAATGACAATTGAATGAAAACAGACACTCTTCTACCAACGATTTTTCTATGCTGCCTTTTGGTTCCACCGGTTTTGGCGCGCGAAAGCTGGCCCGTCCCGGATGACGCCATCAAGCAACGCGACGCGGCCTGGAATCGGTATGAGCAGCAGGTCATTTCGAATGCGGCTCCGCAACTCGCCGAGTGGGCGGCAAAAGGCAAGCCGTTCATCCCTTGGGCGTCCAAGCCCGGAGATTTGCCGCAGGCGAAAGTCCCCGCGTTCCCCGGCGCTGAAGGCGGCGGAATGTTTTCTTTCGGGGGGCGCGGCGGAAGAATCTTTGTCGTGACGAACCTCGCCGACACCGGGCCGGGAACGTTGCGCGAGGCCTGCGAATCCGCAGGACCGCGCATCGTAGTTTTTAACGTCGCCGGCATCATCCATCTGGCAAAGCCGATTTTTATCGAAGCACCCTACATCACAATTGATGGTCACACCGCGCCCGGCGACGGCGTTTGCATTGCCGACAACGGCCTGGTGGACAACGCCCACGATGTCGTCATCCGGTATTTGCGTTTGCGCCGGGGCAACCTGGACGTGTTCAACCGTCACGGCGTCCACTACGGCAATCCCATCGGCAACATTATCCTGGATCATCTCTCGGCGAGTTGGGGCCAGGACCAGAACCTCGACACCTATCGCCACATGTATCAGCCGACCAACGGCGGCCCGGCGCTCAAGCTGCCCAGCGTCAATGTCACCATCCAGTGGTGCATCACCAGCGAGGCGCTCAACACCTACAACCACGCGTTCGGCGGCGACTGGGGCGGGCGCAACACCGGTTTTCATCACAATCTTTTTGCCTGCAACACTGGACGCAATCCGAGCGTTGCCATGACCTACGATTTCAATTTTGCCAACAACGTGCTCTTCAACTGGCGGCATCGCACCATTGACGGTGGCGACAAGGACAGCCTTTACAACATCATCAACAACTATTTCAAGGCGGGCCCGGCGGTGAATCCCGGCCCGGTGGCGTATCGCATCCTGCTGCCCTCCGCCACGCAGAAGAAGCCGGATATGATTCCCTATTTTGGCAAGGCTTACGTCGCGGGAAACATCGTCGAAGGAAACGAAAAGGTTTCCGCCGACAATTGGGCGGGCGGCGTGCAATTTTCCGACGGCGGCTCGAAGGACGATCCGACCACCAGCACCAACGACGCCGTAAAAAAACTGATCGCCGCGGTGCGCGTGGATCAACCATTCCCGATGCCGCCGATGACGATCACATCGGCGAAGGAGGCTTTTGAGGCGGTTTTGAATGATGCCGGCGCGACCTTGCCGGACCGTGATGCGGTGGATCAGCGCGTCATCAAGGAGGTCCGGACCGGAAAAGTCTGGAGCGAAGGCAAAGAGATAACGCCGAAGCCGATGAAAGGCCTGGCAAAAAACAATATTGGCGTGGCCGGCAACGGCATCATCACAGATCCGTCGCAGGTTGGCGGCTATCCAGAATATAAGGGCGCGCCAATCAAGGACCTCTGCCCGGACGGCATCCCGCTTTCCTGGAAGGTGAAATTTCATCTCGATACGAATGACGCTGTTCTGGCGCAGAAAGATTTGCGGGGCGACGGCTACACGGTGATGGACAAGTATCTCAACGGTCTCGACCCGACGAAGAAAATCGACTGGAGCAATCCACGAAGCAATGTGAACACGCTGACCGCCGATACCTTCAGGCCGGCTGGAAATTAGGGCCAACCGCCCGGCTTAGACCGGCGATTCGCGATATTTGAGCGGTGTGGGGAAATGAATCGCAACCTCCAAAATTTATCAGGTTATGCGTGGATCGTCGTGGCCTTGCTTTGGCCGGTGGCCATGCTCAATTATTTGGACCGGCAGATGGTTTCCACCATCCGCGCCTCGATTCGCGCCGACATTCCCAGCATAGCCAACGACCAGGACTTCGGCACGCTCATGGCGGTTTTCATGTGGGTGTATGCGTTTCTGAGTCCCCTCGGCGGTTTT
Source organism: uncultured Verrucomicrobiae bacterium (assembly GCA_963802515.1). Lineage (GTDB taxonomy): Bacteria > Verrucomicrobiota > Verrucomicrobiia > Limisphaerales > UBA11358 > UBA11358. Next base: position 222,487 of record CAWDIX010000003.1, on the reverse strand, counting down.
GTGGCCGACAAGTTCAACCGCCGCTGGACGGTCATCGGCAGTCTCGGCGTGTGGTCGGTGGTGACGTGGGCGACCGGGCACGCGACGACCTACTCGCAGATGCTGTGCTTTCGCGGGCTTATGGGCATCAGCGAGGCATTTTACATTCCGGCGGCGCTGGCGCTCATCGCGGATTTTCACACGGGTGGCACACGGGCGCGAGCGGTGGGTGTTCACCAAAGCGGGATTTATGCCGGGCTCGCACTCGGTGGCATCGGCGGTTACATCGCCCAAACCAGTTCGTGGCGGAACTGCTTCACCTGGTTCGGCGCGGCGGGTGTGATTTACTCGATAATCCTGATGCTGGCACTGCGCGACGCTGCCGGGACCGCCGGCGAAGCCGGACCGAAAAAGCCTTCCGTGACCGTCGGCGAAACCGTGCGCGCGTTGTGGCTGCAGCCGGCCTTTTGGGTTCTGGTCATTTATTTTACGCTCCCGGCCATTGCTGGCTGGGTGACGAAGAACTGGTTGCCGACATATTTATCCGACACCTTCCACCTCAAGGAAGGCCGGGCAGGGTTGTCGGCCACGGGTTACATCCAGGTGGCGTCATTTGTCGGTGTGTTGCTCGGCGGCGTGGTCGCCGATGGGTGGATGCGCGCGACGCCGCGCGGCCGCATTTACACCAGCGCCCTCGGCGTGTTACTGCTGGTGCCGGCATTGCTGGGTTTGGGCTGGGCCTGGAGCCTGGGCGCGGCCACGGTATTCATGGTGCTGTTTGGCATTGGCTGGGGGTTTTTCGACTGTAACAACATGCCGATCCTTTGCCAGATTGCCCGGCCCGAACATCGGGCTACGGGCTATGGCTTTATGAATTTTGTGAGCATCAGCGTGGGTGCTGGCGCGACGGTGCTGCTCGGCTGGATGCGCGATCACGGCATCAAGTTTTCCGTGGCGTTTGCCGCGTCGGCGGCGGTAGCCTTGTTGAGCGCGGGGCTGATTCTGCTGGTCCGGCCTCGCAGTGAACACGAATTGGCCAGGCAATGAGTTTGAACCGGGAAACATTGAAATGAAATCGCCTTTGACTGGAATCATTCCACCGATGGTTACCCCGATGTTGAATCGGGATGAACTGGATGTTGCGGGCCTCGAAAAACTGATTGAACACATTCTGTCCGGCGGCGTCAGCGGACTTTTTATTCTTGGCACGACCGGGGAAGGTCCAAGCTTAAGCTACCGTCTGCGCCGCGAATTCATCAAACGGGTCTGCAAACAGGTGAACCGTCGCGTGCCGGTCTTGGTCGGAATCACCGACACGGCATTCGTCGAATCGGTGAACCTCGCCCGGCACGCGGCAGTTTGCGGCGGGGATGCAGTGGTCGCGGCGCCGCCGTATTACATGCCCGAGGGCCAGCCGGAATTACAGGAGTGGCTCAACCACCTCGTTCCCGAACTGCCGCTCCCGCTTTTTCTCTACAACATGCCGCCGTTGACGAAGGTTTCCTACGAACTCGAGACCGTTCGCCATGCGCTGGACCAGCCGCGTATCTTTGGCCTCAAGGACAGTTCGGGTGATTTGAATTATTTCAAAAACGTCGCTGCCTTCTTGAAGCGGCGTCCGGACTGGACGCTGCTCATTGGCCCGGAGGGAAAACTGTTGGAGGCGCTGCAACTCGGCGGCCTTGGCGGCGTAAACGGCGGCGCGAACCTGTTTCCGAAACTTTATGTCCGGCTGTGCGAGGCCTTCTCTGCCGGCGACGTTGCCCGCGCGCGGGCCCTGCAAAAACATATCCAGCATATCGGGGATTCGCTTTATCGCATCGGCAAACATCCGTCGGCGGTCATCAAAGGCATCAAATGCGCACTCGCCTGTCTCGGCCTATGCGACGATTTCATGGCGGAACCGTTCCACCGCTTCCGTGCCGGGGAACGAGCGCTGGTCAAAGAGCACTTGAAAACTATTGAAGCCTGCTTGTCCGAATTGAACCTTTGAAAACTGCATGAACCGGTTTCTGACCATCAGCTATGATTGCGCGCGCGACGGGAAATTATTCTCCCTCTCCGCCCGCAAGGCGGGGAGAGGGGGCCGGGGCGGGGCGGGTTCACCATCGGCGCTTCAACTTTGTTTGATCGGTTTCCTTCTGTTCACGATCTTTCGCTGCACCGCCTCGGGATCTGAAACATTCACTGTTCTGAAACCAGCCGCCTTCGCCCATTATATCGAGCACTTCAACATGATGGAGGATGAAAACGTCACCAATTTAATTTCCAATGCCGCTTCCTGGGATTGGTTGCAAAAGGAAATCCCGTTCTTTGAATGCCCCGATCGCGAGGTCGAGGAAATGTATTACTATCGCTGGTGGTCTTTTCGGAAACATCTGGAGCGGACACCCGACGGTCTGGTTTACACCGAATTTCTGACCCGGCCGGCGCCGGTCAGCAGTGCGCTCGGCCATCAACTCATGGAAGGCCGCTGGCTGCACGATCAAATATCTCTCGATGATTATGTCCATTACTGGCTGCGCAACCCGGCAAGCCGTCAACAACTCCACAAGTACAGCAGTTGGCTTGAGGCCGCGCTTTATCAACGTTATCTGGTGACCGGTGACAAGGAATTCGTCGTTTCGTTGCTGGACGATTTGACGCGCGACTACCGGCAATGGGAAGAGGAACGCCTGAGCGCCAACGGTCTGTTTTGGCAATATGATGTCCGCGACGCGATGGAGGAGTCCATCAGCGGCTCGCGCACAAACCGGAATCTGCGCCCGACGCTCAACAGCTACATGTTTGCCAACGCCCGGGCCATCGCCGCCATTGCCCGCCTGGCTGGCCGGCAGAAACTGGCCGGTGAATTCGACGCGAAAGCCGCCCGGTTGAAAACGCTGGTCCAGGGAGGCTTGTGGAATTCGGACGCGAAATTCTTCGAGGTCCTCCGCGATGATGGAAAGTTGGCCAATGTCCGTGAGGAGATCGGTTTCATCCCGTGGATGTTTGAATTGCCTGACCCGGACCGGGGATACGAGGCGGCCTGGGCGCAATTGACCGACCCGCAGGGTTTCAGCGCGCCGTATGGCATCACTACCGCCGAGCGCCGCAGCCCGAAGTTCCGGTCGCACGGTTACGGCCATTGTGAATGGGACGGCGCGGTGTGGCCGTTTGCCACCTCCCAAACGCTGGACGCGCTGGCCAATGTGCTGCGCGATTACCCGCAGAATGCCGTCACCGTCCGCGATTATTTTGATGCGTTTCTCACTTACGTCCACAGCCAGCACGCCGACGGCCGGCCCTACATCGGCGAGTATCTTGACGAAACGACCGGCCAATGGATTAATGGGAAGGATGGCCGGAGCCGCTACTACAACCATTCCACTTTTGCCGACCTGCTCATCTCGGGAGTGGTCGGCCTGGCTCCACGCCCAGACCGCACCGTGGAAGTCTGGCCGCTGCTGCCGGCGGGAACCTGGAATTGGTACTGCCTCGACGGTGTGAAATATCACGGCCATGTGCTCACCATTATTTGGGACCGCGATGGCTCGCGCTACGGTCGAGGCAAAGGCCTGGTGGTGCTGGCCGATGGAAAACAAATCGCGAAAGCGGACAAGCTGGAGCACGTGACCGGAATACTGCCATGAACCTGATGCGCACAACCCACCGGGCAACAATCATTATCGTCACATGCGTCCTGTGTGTCCCGGTTATGCTCGCCGCCGCCCCGAAAAAACTTTCCCCCATCGTTTCGATCGGCGCCAACGGGCATCTGGTTTACGACGCGGATGAACACGGCAATCGCGTCCCTGACTTTTCCACCTGCGGTTATGCCGGTGGCGACAAAGAAATTCCAGTCGCGCCGGTTCGCGTCGTCGTTTCGCCTATCGCCGGGGATGAAACGGCGCGCATTCAAAACGCGATTGCGTACGTTGCCGGTTTGCCTGCCGATACCAACGGGATTCGCGGCGCGGTTTTGCTGTTGAAAGGCCGGCACCGGGTTTTTGGCGGACTGCAAATCACGAACTCCGGCGTCGTCTTGCGCGGCCAGGGCATGGGTGAGGACGGGACCATTCTGGTGGCCGCAGGAATTGGCCGGCAGACTTTGATTCGCATCGCCGGCCGGCACGATCTTTCGAGCTACTCAAACTCAAAGTGGCAGATCGCGGACGATTACGTCCCGGTCGGCGCGACCGGTTTTCACGTCAAAGATGCGGGAGGCTTGAAGGCGGGAGATGAGATTTTCGTCGTTCGTCCAAGCACCCGGGAGTGGATTGATGCGCTGAACATGACGGAGTTTGGCGGCGGCATCGGCGATTGGCGCCTGGTCTGGCACCCCGGCAGTTACGATTTGGCCTGGGACCGCGTCATCCGGAAAGTGGATGGCAATCTGGTGACCATGGACGCGCCGATTACGACGGCCATGGAAACCGATTTCGGCGGCGGACGGGTTGAAGCTTATTCGTGGCCGGGCCGGATTGGCGACGTTGGCGTGGAGGACCTGCAGCTCGAATCCGACTTCGACGCGCAAAATCCCAAGGACGAAAATCACTCCTGGTTTGGCATTACCATGGAAAATGCGGCGGATGCCTGGGTGCGCCAAATCACGTTTGAACATTTCGCCGGTTCGGCGGTTGCCATTTTCGAAAGTTGCCAGCGCGCCACGGTCGAAGATTGTCTGTCGCTCGCGCCGGTATCGGAAAACGGCGGCTGGCGGCGCAACACATTTTTCACGATGGGACAACAAACTTTGTTTTTGCGTTGTTTCGCCGAACGCGGCCGCCACGATTTTTCCGCCGGCCATTGTGCCGCCGGGCCCAACGCATTTGTGCAATGCGAAGACACGTTGCCTTCCGGCGACAGCGGCGCGATTGAAAGCTGGGCGAGCGGCACGCTTTTTGACAACGTGCGGATTGACGGCGGCGGCTTGAGCCTGATGAATCGCGGCGCGGATGGCGAAGGCGCGGGCTGGTCCGCGGCCAATTCGGTTTTGTGGCAGTGCGACGCGTCGAAAATCTCCTGCGAAAATCCGCCGACCGCGCAGAACTGGGCCTTCGGTTGCTGGGGCGAATTTGAAGGCAATGCCATCTGGCGCAGTTCCAATGAATCGGTCAGGCCAATCAGTTTATACGTCGCTCAAACCGCCGATCGGCTCGGGGCCGAAGCAGCACAAAGGATAAAATTAATGCCACGCTCGACGGAGGAGTTCAGCAACCCGACGGTGGAGCAGGCGGCGGACTTGATTGCCGCGTCGCGCAAACCCGCGCCGCAACTTTCGGATTACATCGCCGGCGCGGCCACCCGCGATCCGATACCCATTGGATCCGGCAGCGCAAAGCCGGTTGACGAAATTCCAATTCCGAACGCCGAACTCCGGATTGCGAATTCCAAAATATCCATCACCAATGGCTGGCTGGTTTGCGACGGCAAATTGCTCATTGGTTCGACGGCCGGCATCAATTGGTGGCGCGGCAACATGCGCCCCAGCGAAGCGAAAAATTATGGAATCAACCTGACCCGTTTCGCTCCGGGACGAACCGGCAAAGGTTTCACCGACGACTTGAACGAAATCGCCGGCGAAATGGTTTCCAAAAATCAAGCCGCGCTCGATTACCATTACGGCCTCTGGTACGACCGCCGCCGCGAGGACCACGAGCGGGTGCGCCGCATGGACGGCGACGTCTGGGCGCCATTTTATGAGCCACCGTTCGCCCGCAGCGGGCAGGGGACGGCCTGGGACGGCTTGAGCAAATACGATTTGGCCAGATTCAATCCATGGTATTGGTCGCGGCTGAAACAGTTCGCGGACATCTGCGACGAACGCGGCCTGGTGCTGTTCAACGAAAATTATTTTCAGCACAACATTCTGGAAGCCGGCGCGCATTGGGTGGATTGTCCGTGGCGTTCGGCGAACAATATCAATGGCACCGGCTTCCCCGAACCGCCGCCGTTCGCCGGCGACAAAAGGATTTTCATGGCCGAACAATTTTATGACGCGAGCAATCCAGTGCGCCGCAAGCTCCACGAAAACTACATCCGCCAGAACCTGAACAATTTTACCAACGAACCGAACGTCATCCAGTTCACCAGCGCGGAGTTCACCGGCCCGCTCGCATTCGAGCAATTCTGGCTCGACACGATCGCCGGCTGGGAGCGCGAAACCGGACGCAAGGAGCTTGTCGCCCTTGCCGCGGCGAAGGACGTGCAGGACGCCATTCTTGCCGACGCCAAACGCGCGGCGCTCGTGGACGTAATTTGTTTCCGCTACTGGTGGCAGACGGAAAAAGGATTGTTCGCCCCGAAGGGCGGCCAAAATCTTTCACCCCGGCAGTTTGAACGCCAATGGAAAGGCGGCATGCCTTCCGATGAAAATCTGGCGGCGATGGCGGCGGAATACCGGCGGAAATATCCTGACAAGGTGATCATTGCCTCCGGCGAAGATGCCGGTTTAAATGGTTCCTGGGCATTTTTGTGCGCCGGGGGTTCCCTGCCGGAATTGCCGCGGACGACTGACGGACAATTGTTGGCGGCGATCCCGAAAATGCGACCGTGGCCGGAAGCATCGGGAGCAAACCGGTGGGTTTTGCGCGAGGCGGGAAAACAGGTTTTGATTTACTCCGCCAGAAAGGCGCCGGCGGAATTGGATTTGTCCGCGGAATCCGGCGCGTTTCAGGTCCACGCGGTTGACGCGCGCACCGGGATGGTAACGACACGGCCCGAAACGGTGCCGGCGGGAAAAAGCGTTGTTCTGCCGAAGGGCATCGTCTGGCTGGTGAAGCAGTGATCAGGTGAATCGCAAAACCCACGAAGTGGCACGAAAGAAATGAGCACTTTAAAACCAAGCAGGGCTTTGCTGGAAGCTATGGAAGCGGCAGAGCGCGCTTTCGCGAAAAATGCGCTCACAGATCAGATTTATGGCGTTCGTACGGGTGCGCCTCCGCTTGCGGCATGGCCACTCGAACCTTGCTCGATTGTCTTCTTGGACTTTGACGGCGTTCTGAATTCAGAGAAGAGCACACAAGAGTTGGGAACACGATACAGGTTTTCTCGCTCAAGCGTCGAATCCTTCAACTCGGTCTTGCGACAATCGGATGCCAAACTCGTCATTTCAAGTAGCTGGAGAGACCACTGGACGCTCAAGGAGAACGCTCAATTTTTGGAACGCGATGGTGTGCTCCCGGGCCGCGTGATCGGAAAGACGCCCACACTCGACAAAGAACGGGGCCTGGAAATCAATGCATGGCTAACCTCCGTTCCTTATCCGGTGAAGTCTTTTGTCATTCTTGACGATCGGCAAGACATGATGATGCACCGCGGAAGGTTGGTCTGCGTTGATCCTGCCGTCGGGTTGACGCCGGGGCAGGCGCATCGCGCGATTGAGATTTTGGCCAAGCCTTGGAAAGCCGATCTGCCATGACGAATATATGAAACGAAGCGCCAGAAAGACAGCAGACCCTGGACTGCGGCGGCAAGCGAAGCGCGACGCCGCTTTCGCCCACGAAGGGACCGATGCCAAAGCGCTGTCGCCGCTGCGCCCGGCCAGCGCAATCGAAAATCACTGTGGCTTGTTTGCGCGCGTTGAGACAGCGACTTCGCGCGCAGCCGCAGTGCTTGCTTTTGTTGCGTTCGTGTTTTTCCCCATTCTCGTCGTTCGCGCCGAAACCGTCTCCATCCTCATCGAATCCAATGCCGCGCCGCGCGTGGTATTCGGCGCGGAAAGACTGGCCGCGGCCCTTAAGGCAGCCAAAATTAATTCACATGTCACCCATTCGGATCGCGCCGTTGCACCAAAAATCATGGTTGGTCTGCAACCAGCCGGTGATATGAGGCGCGAAGGTTACTCGCTGGATTCGCTTCCCGGCGGTGTCATTGCCATAAAAGGCGCCGACAATTCCGGTGTGCTCTACGGTTGTCTGGAATTGGCCAAGCGAGTTCAGGAATCCGGCAACCTGCCAGCCGATTTGCATTATGCCGACCAGCCGGTGTTCACCCTGCGCGGCACCTGCATCGGGATGCAAAAAACCTACATCCTGCCGGGCCGGCATGTTTATGAATATCCTTACACGCCGGAATTGTTTCCGTGGTTTTACGACAAGAAACTCTGGAGGGAGTATCTGGATTTCCTGGTCGAGAACCGGATGAATACACTCTACCTCTGGAGTGGTCATCCGTTCGCGTCGCTCGTCCGATTGAAGGATTATCCCTACGCGGTCGAGGTCCCCGACGGTGTTTTTCGGAAGAACGAGGCGATGTACCGATGGCTCGCCCAGGAATGCGACAAGCGCGGCATCTGGCTCGTGCAAATGTTTTACAACATCCTCGTCTCAAAACCGTTTGCCGAGACGAACGGAATTTCCACCCAACTTTCCGCGCCGACGCCGCTCACGGAAGATTACACGCGCAGGTCCGTCGCGGAATTCGTGAAGCAATATCCCAACGTCGGCCTGATGGTCTGCCTCGGTGAAGCGTTGCGGGGCACGCCGAATCAACTGGAATGGTGCACGAACGTGATTTTACCGGGCGTGCTGGACGGGATGCGCGCCGCCGGATTGAAGGAGCAGCCGCCGGTGGTCATCCGCACCCACGCGATGGACGCCTATGCTATCATTCCTGCCGCGCTCACGGTTTATACGAACATTTGGACCGAATCGAAATACAACGGCGAATCGCTCACGACGTGGGAACCGCGCGGCAAAGAGGCGGCGATTCACTTGGCCATGAGCAAACTTTCGCCACATCTGGTCAACATCCATATTCTGTCCAACCTCGAACCGTTTCGTTACGGCGATGTGTCGTTCATCCGGAAATGTGTGCTGGCCGCCCGCGACCGGCTCGGGGCGACCGGCATTCATCTTTATCCGCTGTCGTATTGGAACTGGCCTTACTCGCCGGACGTCGCCCACCCGCCGCTGCTGCAATGGAAACGCGACTGGATCTGGTTCGAGGCCTGGGCGCGTTATTCGTGGAACCCGGACGTTCCGGAAAACGAAGACCACGCCTACTGGATTTCCCGGCTGGCGGAACTGTATGGCAATACGAACGCCGCCGGCAAAATCCTCGATGCCTACAACGCCGCCGGGGAGGTTGCGCCGCGCTTGATCCGACGATTTGGAATCACCGAAGGCAATCGCCAAACGCTCTCGCTCGGCATGACGCTGGATCAATTGGTAAATCCGAAGAAATACGGCGCGTTTGACGAATTGTGGTTGTCGCAGGCGCCCCCGGGCGAGAGGCTTGACGAATTCGTGATGAAGGAATGGAATCACGAGCCGCACGTCGGCGAAACGCCGCCGTCCATCATCCGCGAGGTTCTGGCTTATTCTTCCAACGCCGTTGCTTCCATCGCGGCCGCCGCGCCGTTCGTTACGGAAAATCAAGCCGAATTCAAACGGTTGAGCAACGACGTCCACTGCATTCAAATGATGGCTGAAAATTATTCGGCCAAGGTGAAGGCCGCGGAATTGGTTTTGCGCTACAATTACAGCCACGATGTTGGCGACATGGAACGAGCGGAAAAATACCTGTCGGATAGTTTCTCGGACTACCAAAAGCTGGCCGCGCTTACGCATAAAACCTACCGTTTCGCCAATGGGATGCAGACGTCGCAGCGGAAAATTCCGTTCACGGGCGGCGTCAAGGGTGCCGGCACAAATTATCTCTGGTCGCAGCTCGTGCCGCTTTACCAAAAGGAACTGCAGGATTTTCAGGCTGAAGTCGCCCGATTAAAACGAGGTAAACCCCGGTCAGCTGCGATTGCCGAATCAGACATCAATCCATGGCCGGCGGCGCCATTCAAATTGATTTCGACCAATGCGGAAACCTACGAGGTCAAAATGGGGGCCAGAGTGTTCACCGACCGCGATTTTGCGATTCAACGTCTCGCGCCAGAATTGACCGGGTTGACCGGCATTCGATTCTCGCATGAAACGGCAAAAAAGGGCATGCCGCCGATCGAATTTGAGGCGGCTGAACCGGTGCAGGTATTGGTTGGCTATTTCGACAGCAACCAGAAAGCCTGGTTGCAAGTGCCGCGGCTCGAAACCGCCGCACAGGCTGACGAGCGCGGCGGCATCGACACAGTGATTGAAAATGCGGCAAACATTTCCAGTTGTCCTAGCGTGAATCTCCACGCCTTTCGCTACGACGCAGGCAGGCAGAAATTGGAACTCATCGGCAAAGGGAGTTTTGTAATTCTCGGCGTTGTGCCGCAATCGGCGCCACTTCAAACGCCGGAGACGTATCAAGGCCGGCAGCAGCCATGAAAATGGATCGGCGAAGATTAGAAGTTGAAAGATTATGAGCAACGCGTTGTTTAAAATGGCAGTCCTCGGCGCCGGAATCATTTTGCTGGCGCCATCCGCTTTCGCCGCGAAGGGGAAACCGGCGGAGACAAATTTGTCTCCACAGCAGATTGAAGCAAATTACACGAAGGCAATCGAAAACCGCACCGCGGACATATTGCGGGCGCTGGCGCTGAACGATACGAACCAGGCGGCGCGCGTCCACGCCATTATCATGGCGCAGTATCGCTCGTTGCGTGCATGGCACGACGACAATGATGCGAGGCTCAAAGCTGCCAAAACGGACACGAACGCCGTCGCACAGATACACGCTTCCCTGAAGAAACTGCACGCGGTTTTTCTTTTCCGACTCGCGGAACATCTTGCGCCGGAGCAGGTCGAAAAGGTCAAAGACAAAATGACTTATGGCAAAGTGCAATTCACATTTGCCGGTTACGTTGCCCAATATCCAGGGTTGACCGACGCGCACAAGGCGAAAATCCTTGAACTGCTCAAGGAAGCCCGGGAAGAGGCCATGGACGGAGGCAGTGCCGAGGAGAAGACGGCGATCTTCCAACGATACAAGGGCAAAATTAATAATTATCTTTCGGCGCAGGGGATTCATCCCGACAAGCGGAAACCGGCACCCAAACCGCCGTCCGAGCAATAGACGGAAGCTATGGCCGTTGAATGGAAATCCGATGTTGAGTTGTTCGCGCTTTGCGGTCGCGAACTTTACACCCCGGTCGTGGGCGACGTCCTCGACGACCTCGGCCACACTCGCCAGTTCCTGCCGCAGCCCATCCAGCCGCTGCGCGAGGAGATGAAACTCGCCGGTCGCGCAATGCCGGTGGTCATGGCCGATGTCCACGGCAAACAAAAGAAACCGTTCGGCCTGCTCACCGAGGCGCTCGATCAACTCCAGCCGGGGGAAATTTATCTCGCTTCCGGAGGCGAAATGCGCTGCGCCTACTGGGGCGAAATCCTCACTGCCACGGCTAAAAAACGTGGCGCCGTCGGCGCGGTCATCGATGGATTCCACCGCGACACACCCAAAGTGCTTGAACAGGACTGGCCGGTGTTCAGCCGTGGACGTTTTGCCCAGGACTCGGCGGTGCGAACGCAGGTCGTGGATTATCGCTGTCCCCTCGAAGTCGGCCAGGTGCAGGTCACGCCAGGGGATTTGATTTTCGGCGACCTGGACGGAGTGGTAATCGTGCCGAAGAAAGTTGAAGCCGAAGTCATCGAACGGGCACTGGCCAAGGCCCGTGGCGAAAAACTTGTCCGCAAGGAAATTGAGGCCGGCATGAGCAGCACGGCAGCATTCAAGAAATACGGTATTTTATGATTCTACCGCAAAGAACGCAGGGAACACAAAGAAAGGCAAACCATGAATGACTTCAAAACGTTGTGTGACCAGGTCCGCGCCCCGGGGACCACACGCGGCTCGCGTGTTGCCTCCGGCGGCCCGCCGGAGGCATCGTCCAACAAACTTTTTTCAACCGTTCTCTGCGTTCTTTGCGGTTAAATTATGAAAAATTCCAATCCGACCGTTACGGCATTTGAAACCTGGCGCTGCCAGCGCCGCGAGAAATTGTTCGACTCCGCGCGCATGGGGCGCAGCCCGATGAACTGGGACGTGGTGGTCCTGCGTTTACACACCGACGCGGGGATTCTGGGGCACGCGACCGCGATTGCCGCGCGCTCCAGCAATGTCACCCAGGCCTATTTGCAGGAGACCATCGCGCCGGTCGTGCTCGGCCGGCACGTCAGCGAACGGGAGGCCATCTATCACGAACTGTGGACCATTGACCGGCACATCACCTTCTTTCCGGTCTATTTGCCGGGACCGGTGGATGTGGCGCTCTGGGACATCGCTGCCCAGGCCGCCGGATTGCCGCTTTATCAATTCATCGGCGAATGTCGAACGAGCCTGCCGGTTTACGCCAGCAGTTTGTTCATGCCGAACACCGAGGATTATTTGAAGGAAATGCGCGCTTACCGGAAACGCGGGTTCCCCGCTTACAAGGTCCATCCGCCCGGTCCGTGGCGGAAAGACATGGAAATCCACCGCGCGCTTCGCAAGGCAGCCGGAGACGAATACGTGTTGATGAGCGATCCGGTGGGCGAGTATTCGCTGGAAGAAGCCATTCGCGTCGGACGCGACCTGGAAAACTTGAATTATCATTGGTTCGAAGAGCCGTTCCGCGATTTTGAACTCGCGAAATATGCGAAACTCTGCGCGGCGCTGGACATCCCGATTGCGGGGACCGAAACCACCCGCGGCGGACCGTGGGGCGTGGCTCAGGCCATCGCGTTCAACGCCGTGGACATCGTGCGCGCCGACGTCTCCTGGAAGCCGGGCGTCACCGGCGCGCTGAAAATCGCGCGTCTGGCCGAGGCGCACGGCCTGCGCTGCGAGATTCATTGCACGACAATGGGTTTCATGGACATGGCGAATCTGCACGTCAGTTGCGCGATCAAAAACTGCGAATACTTCGAACTGCTGGTGCCGGAAGAGCCCTTCCGCTTTCCGATGAAGGATAAATATCCGATTGACAAAAACGGCATCGCCCACGTCCCGCAAAAGCCGGGCATCGGCGTGGAACTGGATTGGGACGCGATTGACCGCGCCTGTGTGGAGCATAAAATATCGAAGGCCAAATAATTTGATTTAACCGCAGAGAACGCAGAGAAATCAGAGAAAGGAAACGAAATGAAAGATATGAAGACTTTGTGCGACCAGGTCCGTCAGGTTGCTTATGACATTCATGTTTATCACGGGCACGGCCATCTTGAAAAGGTATATGAAAATGCCTTGGCCCACCGACTGTCCAAAGCCGGCCTGATCGTGAGGCAACAATGTCCCATCAACGTGTTTGACGAGGATGGAACTCCGATCGGCGAATATCTTGCCGATTTGCTGATCGAGGATTCTTTAATCGTCGATCTCAAAACAGCCAAAGCGCTCGCTCCGGAACACGAGGCGCAAGTTCGCCTGGTCGGAAAATGTCCAGCAGAAAACCACTGTTGGTTTTTCTGCCTTGCTCTCTGTGTTCTTTGCGTTCCTTGCGGCTAAATAATTCCATGCAACCGCGCTGTTTCCAGATTCAACCGCAAGATAACGTCGCCACCCTGCTCGACGATGCGAGCGGTACGGTCCGGGTGCTGGGCGCGCAACCGCAGGAAATCCGACTGCTGGAAAATATTGCGCTGGGCCATAAAGTCGCTTTGCGTGATATCACCGCCGGGGAAGCGGTCGTCAAATTCGGCGTGCGCATCGGTCACGCATCGCAATCGATCAAACGCGGCGCGTGGGTGCATCTCCACAATCTCGCCAGCGACCTGGATGAACGCTCCGGCACGCTGGATTTGCATTCCGGCGCGCCTACGGACACCGCCTCAGCTTATGCCTGAATCACCCTCCCGCATTCAACAGGCCGGACGCGACACTCCGGGCGCGCCCGCGGAGACAATTTCCACGAGCGGCGCGCAGGGGACTGCGCGCCCTACCGAGTTGGATAGAGTTTCATGGCAGGGTTTTCTGCGTCCGGACGGTCGCAAGGGGGTGCGCAATCTGGTGCTTGTGATTTATACGGTCGAGTGCGCCCAACATGTCGCTCATGCCGTCGCCGATGGCGAACCGGACGTTCACGTCATAGGTTTTCCCGGCTGTTACGACAACGCCTATGCCATCCGCCTGATGCTCGCGCTTGCCCGGCATCCGAATATTGGTGCGGTGCTTTCAGTCGGATTGGGTTGCGAATACACCCAGCCCGAAAAGATTGCTGCCGTGGTGCGCGAATCCGGCCGGCCAGCCGAATGGTTTTTCATCCAACAAAGCGGCGGCACCCGCGCCTCGGTGACGAAAGGCAAGGAAATCGTTTCCCGCCTGCGCGAAAAAATCCGCAAGGAAACACCACGTGTGCCGATGACGCTGGCTGACCTGATTGTCGGTTGCGAATGCGGCGGTTCGGACGGCACGAGCGGTCTGGCCGGGAACCCGACGGTGGGGGCGTTCTTTGATTTGCTGGTGGATGCCGGCGGTCGCGCGATTTTTGAGGAGACGGTCGAAATGATCGGTTTGCGCGGGCACATGCTGGCGCGCGCGGCGAATCCTGAGGCCGCCAAACGAATTGGAGAGGCCTACGACAAGGCCGCGCGCTATTGCCAGTCCGTCCGGCAATATTCCGTTTCACCCGGCAACTTCGCCGGCGGTCTCACGACGATTGAGGAGAAAAGCCTGGGCGCGTTTGCCAAGAGCGGGTCGCGTCCGATTCAGGGCGTGATTCGCGTGGCCGAGGCCCCGCGCGGGCCGGGTTTGTGGATTCTGGACAGCGTGCCGGACGAACATTTCATGCAGTTCGGTTACACCAACCCCAACGACACCGAAGGCATCATGGACCTGATCAGCGCGGGCGCGCAAATCATCCTGTTCGTCACGGGACGCGGCAGTGTGATTGGCAGCCCCATCGCGCCGTTGATCAAGATTACCGGCAACAGCGCCACGTATCGGGCGATGTCGGACGACATGGATTTTGACGCCGGCCGCGTGCTTGGCGGGGAACTGACGCTGGCCCAGGCCGGCCACGAACTCGCCACGCTGGTTCTGCGCGTCGCCCAAGGCGAGCCGAGCAAGCCCGAAAGCCTCGACCACCGCGAGTATTTTATCATGTACAAACATCAAAACACACCCACCCTCGAAGCCGGTTGTCGCGCATGAAACAGGAAAAATTAATATCCGCTTTTGACCTCACCGGGCAGGCCGCGCTTATCACCGGTGGCGGCACCGGGCTGGGTCTCGGCATGGCGCATTGCTTTGTCGCAGCGGGCGCAAAAGTTGTGCTCGTCGGCCGCCGCAAGATGGAGTTGGACAAAGCCGTCGCAGCGCTGGGCAAGGATGCACTCGCGCTGGTTGGCGATGTGACCCGGCTCGAATCCGCTCCTTCTCTGGTTGAGCAGGCCGAAAAAATGGCCGGGCCGTTGACGATTCTTATCAACAACGCCGGCGTGCACTTAAAAAAACCGGCAACCGAAACGAGCGATGCGGAATTTGCCGGCGTTCTGCAAACCCACGTGTTCGGCGCCTTCGCGCTCACCCGCGAGGTGGGGCGCCGGATGATTGAACGGCGGAATGGCTGCGTTCTTTTCACCGCTTCGATGGCCTCGTTCATCGGCATGCCGCAGATTGTCGCCTACACAGCCGCCAAGTCCGCTTACGTCGGTTTGGTGCGTGCGCTGGCTGCGGAATGGGGACCGCACGGTGTGCGCGTCAATGCCATCGCTCCGGGCTGGATTGTTTCTGACATGCTGGATCAGGCGCTCCGTGGCGACCCGGCGCGCAAAGCGAAAATCCTCGGGCGCACCCCGCTGGCACGCTTCGGCGAACCCGACGACGTCGGCTGGGCGGCGGTTTACCTGGCGTCGCCCGCGGCAAAATTTGTCACCGGTGTGGTATTGCCGGTGGATGGCGGCGCGGCGATTGGATTTTAACGGCATTCAATTTCGGACAGGGAAATATGTGGAAAGCCAACTGGCAGCAGACCCGGAAACGCTTTGTGGATTGGTGGAATCGCGAAGGGCTTTTAATTGGCATGTGGGGCGCGCCCGAAACCGGCCGCAGCATCCATGAAAACGTCGCCGCCCCGGTCCGGCCCGCCACGATCGAGGAACGTTACTGCAACGCAGCTTTCCGAGCGGCAGAGAACCATTACCGGCTGTCCCGCTCGATTTTTCCGGCGGATGTTCTGCCAAGTGCAACCACCGACCTGGGCCCGGGCTCACTCGCGCTTTTCTTGGGCGCCAAACCCGGGTTTGCCGAGGATACTGTCTGGTTTCATCCATGCATCGAGCGGGAACTTGAACTGGAGAAATTGCCGCCACTGAAATTTGATCCCAACCATCCATGGTGGCGCACCACGGAGGACATCCTTTGCCGTTGCGTGGAACTTTCGCGAGGCAAATATCTCGTGGGGTGTCCCGACCTGATTGAAAACGTGGACGTGCTCTCGTCGTTGCGCGGCGCGCAGACATTGCTCATGGACATGCTGGAACGGCCGGACTGGGTTGAGCAAAAAATCCGGGAAATCAACGAAGTGTGGTTCGCCGCCTATCAGCGCATTTATGACCTGATCAAACTGGAGGACGGCAGCTCGATGTTCGGCGCATTTTACATCTGGGGTCCGGGCAAGGTCGCCAAGTTGCAGTGCGACGCGTCGGCGATGTTTTCACCGAAGATGTATCAGCGTTTCGTCGTGCCGGCGCTCACCGCGCAATGCGAATGGCTGGATCATTCGCTCTACCATCTTGACGGCACGCAGGCGATGGTGCATCTCGACAACCTGTTGTCGATCAAGCCGCTGGATGCGATTGAATGGACGCCGCAGGCCGGCATCGAGACTGGTGGCAACAAGCGCTGGCACGATTTGTATCGCCGCATCCTCGCGGCCGGGAAATCCGTGCAAGTGGTCAACGTTGAGCCGGACGAGGTGTTGCCGCTGCTTGATGCCATCGGCCGCAAGGGCGTTTATTTGCTCATCCAGTTCAAGGATGAGGGCGAAGCGCAGCAGATTCTGGAACGCGCAGGCGATTATTAATAAAACAAGGAGATCAAAATGGAACGAATTGGAGTTGTAGGCGTTGGGCGCATGGGCGCAAACATGGCACAGCGATTGAAAGAGGTCGGTTACCCGGTCACGGCGGTTTTTGACGTGCGCACGGAAACGGCGCAGAAACTCGCCGCGGAAATCGGCGCGGAAGCCTGCGCGCAATTGGCGCGGGTCACGGAACTGGCGGACGTCATCGTCACCGTGGTCACCGACGACGCGGCGATGAAGAAGATTTTCGCGCCGTGCGGCGACACGTTGCTCAAGCGCGCGAAGGGACGGTTGTTCATCAACTGCGCAACGGTCAGCCCGAAGACGCACGTACGGGTCGAGGAATTGGCGAGGCGGAAAGGCGCGCAATCCCTGGAGGCGTGCATGGCGTCGAGCATCACCCAGGCGCGGGAGGGTTCGTTGTATCTTATGCTCGGCGGCGAGCCCGAGGTGTTCGAACGCGCCAAACCGATTCTCGAAAAACTCGGTTCTTCGATGCGATACGTCGGCAAGGCCGGGGAAGCGGCGAAAGTCAAGGCGTTGGTCAATATGGTCATGAACATCAATACCGCCGGTCTCGCGGAAGGCCTGGGTCTGGGCGCGGCGCTCGGGCTTGACGTGGCCATGCTGCGCGAGGTGTTCGCGCAGACCGGGGCGCGTTCCGGCGTGCTGCAGACCGACGGGGAGGACATGCAAAACCGGGAACACTCGTGTTTCTTCAGCGCCGCCCACGCAGCCAAGGATTCCGGCATCGCGCTCAAACTGGCGAAGGAAGCCGGGCTGAACCTGCCGCTCGCCGTCGCCACCTTCAAGCAATATCGCCGGATGATCGAGGAAGGTTTGGGGGATCTCGACAAGTCCGGCATTGCCGAACTGACGTTCAAGGGCCGACACCAGCCGGAAGTGCATTGAACCGCAAAGAGCACAGAGAACACAAAGTCCGAAAAATGTTTTTGTTCAGCCTCAATCTGGATGTCTTTGCGCTCTTTGCGTTCTCTGCGGTTAAATAGTTTTGTGAAAGAGCCTATCCTGCGTCACATCGCCAATCTCTGGACGCTCGTCCAGCACCCGACGAAGGAAAACGAATGGTCGTTGGATCAAAAGCTGCGCGCGATCAAGGAGGCAGGGTTCGACGGTGTGTGCTGGGCCGGCAGCCCGGAATTGCACGAGGGAACCAGGCGGCACGGGTTGATTTTCATCGGCGGCATGTCGTCCGGCACGGCGGCCGACTTCCCGCGCCTGCTTCGGGAGCAGAAGGACGCTGGCGCCGATCACGTCAACGTGCAACTGGCCGACGAAGACACTTCGACACCCGAAGCCCTCGGCTTGGCGCTGGTGCTGATGGAGGAGGGCGGCAAGCTCGGCCTGGAGCCTGCGGTGGAAGTGCATCGCGACACCTGCACCGAGACACCGGAAAAAACCTACGCGCTGGCCGATGCGTATCAGAAAGCGACCGGCGAACTGCTGCCGATCTCCTGGGACTTTTCCCATATCGCAGTCGTGAAACATCTGCGCCCGGACAACTTCGCGGAGCGGATGGTTGTGCGTCCCGACCTGATTCAGCGTGCGCAGCAATTTCATTTTCGCCCGTTCAATGGCCATCATGCTCAGGTGCCGGTTACGGACGGGCAGGGGAATCTGACCCGGGAGTTGAAGGAATGGCTGCCTTTTGCCGAGGCGGTGCTCCGATGCTGGCTGGACGGCAACCGCAATTCCGGGCGCGAGATTCTCATCTGCCCGGAACTGGGGCCGGTGGAAGGCGGTTACGCACTTTCAACGTTTCCGAGCAGTTGGGAGGACGCAAAAATCTTGCGCGGCGAGATTGACAAGCTCTGGAAAAAGATCAACCGCTGATTGACCCTGATCCTTTCCAACGCCAAGACTGCGGAGACGCAAAGGAATTTAACCACGGATGGACGCGGATGGACGCGGATTACATGGTAAAGCCGGGGAAAAGCGGCAGAGGGCCACCGCAGTCCAAGTCCTTGCGGAAATTCGGAACGGGCCGGCGAACGCGAAGCGTCCTGAAGTGCGCCAGCCCTTCCGCGGCGCGCCAGAGCGCGCCAGCGCGACGGTGGCTGGCGCTTTGGAATGGGACGGGCATGTCCGCGCACTCCAAAGCCGCATTCCGGATTCCGCATGGGCAATTGACTCTTTTCTTGGATTCATTTTGGGATGGACGAGTGAGGCGATACGGCTTGCCAAAAGCCAATTTTGCCGGATAATTAGACCATGAGCGCGCAGGAGACATTGATTGAAGAAATCAAGCGCCAGCCTGAAACGGTGGTGCGCGAAATCCTTCATTACCTGAAATTCCTCGAACGCCAGCGCGCGCAGGAAGAGTGGGCTGATGTGCTGCCCTCGCGCGAAGTCGAACAGGAAAAGCTGGACATCCTCGACGGCCAATGAAGCCGCGCCACGGCGAAGTCTGGCTCGTGGACATGGGCATGACCGCCAAAACCCGGCCCGCCGTCGTTCTCATCGCCGACAATCTCAACGCCCCGCGCTCGCTCATCATCCACATTCCCATCACGCGACAGAATCGGGGAAGCGAACTCGAAGTGCCGCTCGGCCATCTGCCGTTTCTCGAACCCGAATCCGTCGCCAACGTGCAGGCCATCGGTTCGCTGCCGTCCGTGCGGTTTGAAAAACGGCTTGGCGTCGTGCCGGAACCGGATTTGAAAAAAGTCAAAGCCGCCCTGCTCAAAGCCTGCGCCTTGTGAAACAAAGTCCGCACTCCGCATTCCGAATTCCGCATGGGCAACTTGTCGCGTCCCGCAAGGCGGGACGGGCGGGAACTTTTTTCCTGAATTCATTTTGGGATGGACGATTGGGGCATTTGGCGTTTGAATGGTTTTATTGTGTGAAGGTAAAAACATGAACCAACCAGACGCACAGACGCCACCGAGCCAACGAAATGCCGAGGTTCAGGGTTCGATAGGATATTTTGGACTTGCTGATTGGTGGTGCAGTCTTTCAGAAACGGAACGCGCTCGCATCATCTCGCTTCATGACTCACGCCAAGCAAAAACACTGATTGAAGGGACTTTTTCTCATGAATCTATTGCCCGTTCTTGGGCGGACAGATCGCCTATGGGCTTTGCCTATCATTCAAGCGGATTGGGATTTCAGCTTGGTATCAACCGCGTAGATTATTTGATAAAGATGGTGAACTTCAAGCTGAATCCAGAAAAAGCTGGCTATGGTAAGCGCGTTATGACGACGACTAAAGACTTCGGGCTACGTGCTAAAATAATACAAAAGATTATTGAGGAGCTTAATAAGCCGGAAACCGAAGCCGTTGACAAGCACATCGCTTATAGTTTCTTGGCGATGATATTTTATAGTGAGCGCAAAATTGATAGTTTTGCGGTTCAGCGGGCAATCTGGGCTTGCTTAAAGCAAATAGAAATATCTCCGCAAATCAAACCGCTGATGCGGACTCCGACCCGACTGGTGCAGGATGATATTAGAAGCCTTTCGCAAGAAGCAGCGGCTAGTGGCCAGAGCCTCTGGAATTATTGTCGTGATAAGAACATATTCAGAACAAACTCGATTGTCAGGGATACCGATATAGCTTCCTACGATGCAGGTTATCGTTTCCTAGCAGAGATTTTTCAAAATGAAAAACAATATGTTAAGCTGGTCGCGCTCTGTGAAAACGCAATAGAACAAGGTTGGGAAGGCTCGTTTTGGAAAGACACCTTGACAAAAAACAGGGTGTATCTTGGCGATGAAAGCCCTGCAACGGAATGGTTGCCAGACCTGCCAGAATTAAAATGGGATGAGACACTACTAAATATTTCACCGACGGTTACCGCGCCAGAGATTAAGCCGAAAAGCAATGTTCCCGATTGTGACCTTCGCTTTGTTAATGGCGTCCTTCAACCGCTGACACCAGAGCAAAATTCATTTTATCTCGAATTGGCGGATTCGATAAAAAATAAAACTTACTTCTCAGTTGAAGGCCAAGAGCAATACCTAAATTACTACATCCGAGAAAGATATAAGACATTTGACAGGGAAAATCTCGAACGACTTTATGACGAACTGCTTTGTTTGGCAGTGCCGTATGAAGAAGGTAAAACCGGGAGGGGTATATTTTGGAGGCCAAGATCTTGGAGCTACGATTGCCTGCTGGCCCTTGAATCCTACGACAAGTATTTCGAGGCCACTAAACCAGCTAACATATTTTCCGTTAGGACACATTTCGCCAACCAAAAATGCAATGTCCGATACTATCTTGGGATGCCGGCCAGCGGAGTTGATGTTTTGCAAATATATGGCGACCTTCAGAATCGAATCACAAGATTCACAAAGCAGCACCCGAAGGAGTTTGAGCAGCTTTTGGAGACTGTTTTCGCTGAAGAAGAAAAAGGGGCTGGGTCATGGTTTGAGCGTATCCTCGCTGAAACAGACCGCAAAGATTATCAGGACCACTTGTTTTCGTGTCTTCACTTTGCGCGTCGTTCCAAAATACCGAATTATTGCTTTTACGGCGCGTCAGAAAATCTCACGACTCGGATTTGTGATGCCTTCCGCGAAGCTGAAAATCGTTTGCGGGATTTGCTTGGCGAAAAACGTGTAGGGGAAAAATGGGACGAGGAAACAAAATTGTTTCACACCATCAAAATAATGTTTCCTGATTTACAGGTGATTCATCATGGCAAACCGGATTGGCTTGGGCGGATGCATTTCGATATTTGGGTTCCCGAACTAAAAATCGCCATTGAATACCACGGGCCGCAACATTTTGAGGAGATGAAACATTTTGGCGGCGCAGAATCATTGGAAGCCACCCAAAGGCGTGACGCACTAAAGCGGTCTGCCGCCACCCGAGAGGGAGTTCAGTTGTTTGAAATAATGTCGCTGGACGATATTCCGCAGGTCATTGGTGAAATAAAGGAGGCTGCAAAGCGAAAAGGTTTTGGAAATACAGCACAAAACATTGAACTGCCTTTTTGAGACTTTTGATCTTGCACTAGCTAAATTGACAGCGGGGTAGGTTCACCCGATATTCGGAAGCATGGGAATAACTGTATATGTGGACGAATCAGGGAAGCGTGAACTCCAACTGCGGATGCGTCGGCTGTGCTGGCTTTGGTCGTTTAAGCATTTGTTCACACTTTGGCCGAACGCCGCCGGTAGCTGCCGGGCGAACAGCCGAGCACGTGTTTGAAGACACGATGAAATTGCGGGTAGCTCCCGAAACCGGCTTCCAAGGCCGCGTCGAGCATCGTCAGGCGCTGGCCGGTCCCATAAATCTGCAGAAACCGCTCGATGCGCTGGCGGTTGCGGAAATCCACGAGCGCAATGCCGGTTTGTTGCTTGAACAACCGGCTCAGGCGCGCGGGACTCAGACCGGAGCGCCGGGCAAGTTCGTCCAGACCCAGCGCGGTGATTTCATCGCGGATCAGCCGCGCGGCCTTCTCGACCGCCGGGTGAACGTCATGCACGGGAACTTCGGCGGCGTGCTCAAAATGTTGCCAGGCGCTGAGCAGGACGTAGCCCAGTCCGGCGTTGAAGAGGGCCGGCCGGTCATTGGCGGCGGCGATTTCGGCAAACAATCCGTCGAGCCGCGCCAGCGCACCTTGGGGCAGTCGCCGGCAGTAATCCCCGGCCGGCTCGGCTTGCCGCAACACCTGCGCGTTTGCGTCGGTGGCAATCCGCCGTACCGCTCCGGGTTTGAAGACGCCGATCCACATCTCGAAATCAGACGTTTGCTCGACGAGGACGTGCTCCTGGGTCGGAAAGAGCCAGAGCAGATCCCCGCGTCGAATCCGGTATTTGCGGTTGCCCAACAGATAGAGACCGGCGCCCCGGGTGACGAGGTTGAACTCCAGCTCGGCGTGATGATGCATGGCGTTGGTGCGCCCGTGATGGCGATAATGCCAGAGGTTGCCATCCCAGTCCGGCGGCAAATGAAGTTGTTGGCGCATCTTCGTTCAACGTAGCGGCTTTCGGCAGAAAGCCGCCGTTTTTATTTCTGCAATCTGCGGCGCTCTGCCGAGACGCCGCTACATTTGCTGCGACAAAAAATGATAACAAGACGCGGGCAAAATGAGAAGCCCCGCCGGGGCAAATCATGATAAGTTACCGACATCATGAGCATAATCACCGAGGACCAACGCAAACTGTACCAGACGGAAGGCTATATGATTTTGCCGGGTGTTATCCCGCCCGACCTGCTCCAAATGCTGCGCGAGGAATGTTCCTACTACCTCGGCTATTACGATGCCCTGATGGATTCCAAGAATGTCCAGTCCGTGGGCATCACGCATCGCGGCAAGCGTTATTTCATCAACAACCGTTATCGCCTGAGCCAGCGGCTATGGCAATTTATTTTCAGCGATCCGATGTCGCAAGTCGCCGAGGCGACGGTTGGCCCGGACGCCTGCCTGTTCCACGAACAATGGGTGGTAAAGGGAGCGGAGCAGGGGATGAAATTTTCCTGGCACCAGGACAGCGGTTATGTGAAATGGTACGACCCCGCAACCAACCACAAGCCCTACGTCACCTGCTGGTGCACGCTCGATGCCGTGAACGAGGAGAACGGCACGGTCTATATCCTGCCGCATTCCCGCGCCGGCACCCGCGGCAAAATCATTGATCACCACAAGGAAGAAGGCACCAATGACCTGATCGGCTATACCGGGCCGGATCCCGGCGACCCGTTGATTGTTCCCGCCGGCAGCATCGTGGCCTTCGACAGCTTCGTCTTTCATCGCAGCGGTCCGAACCGGACCAACCGGATGCGCCGGGTTTATCTGCCGCAATACAGCGGCGCGCCGATCCTGCGTCCCGACGGCAAACCCTGGGCGATGGCCACGCCGTTTCTCAAGGGCGGCAAAGTGGTTTACGACCACGCCGGCGACACCGAGGACAAATACGGCCCGTTCCCGGACAAGAAGAAAGAGACGATTTAACCGCAAAGAACGCAAAGAGCGCAAAAAAATTCCCTCTCCGCCTCGAACGGGGAGAGGGTCAGGGTGAGGTGTCGAAAACAAAAAAACGTTTGACACTAATTGCACTAATTTACCCGGATTCAAATGCGCCGACTTGAACCGCTTGGTTAACGGTGAAAGGAATTTGCCAAAGGCGAAGGCCGACAGGCCGAGAGAGCGGGAGCGAACGAGTCCACTTCACGAAGTGCCGCCATTTGATTTGCGCCAATTCGCACAAATCGTGGCAAAAAGCGCAATGAAAATTGCTCGCCTGGATTTGGCAGAATCGCTATTTATCCGGCACAATCCGTGAACGAAAACCAATCCAGCTTTCAACAGGTCGGCTCGCGCCTCGTCTGGTGTTTCAAGGAACAGATCCTCTGGATTGAACCGTGGGGCAGAGACTGCATCCGTGTCCGGGCCACGGTGCTTCCCGAAATACGGGAGCGCGACTGGAGCCTTCTCCCGCCGAAAAAGGTGGCACCGGCGTCCCGCCTGTCAATTTCGAACGGGCAGGATGCCCGTGCCACTATCGCAAATGGAAAACTCACCGCGACAGTTGACGCGAGATCAGGCCGGGTGAGGTTTTTCAAAACGGGAAGCGGTGCGCCGCTCGTCGAGGAGATTTTCGCCCGGACCAATCATCCGCCTTCGCGCACGTTCAAATCGGTGGGCGGAGATTTGTATCATGCCGAGGCGTGTTTTACGGCGTTTGATGACGAGCAGATCTACGGCCTCGGCCAACGGCGGCATGGATTGTTGGATCAAAAAGGCTGTGTATTGGAGTTGACACATCGCAACTCGCAAATTTCGATTCCACTGCTCGTTTCCAGCCGCGGTTACGGTTTGCTGTGGCACAACCCTGGCATGGGCCGCGTCGAGCTTGGCCGCACGCAGACGCGCTGGGTGGCCGAGGCCACGCGCCTGATTGATTACGTGGTGATGACCGGTGGTGGCTACGCGGGCGTCATGGAACGCTACGCGGATTTGACCGGGCATCCGCCGGTCTTGCCGGAATGGGCTGCAGGTTTCTGGCAATGCAAACTGCGTTACCGGACGCAGGACGAATTGCTCGCCGTCGCGCGTGAACACAAGCGCCGCGGCCTGCCCATGTCGGTCGTTGTGGTGGATTACATTCACTGGACGAAAATGGGCGAATGGAAATTCGATCCGGCCTGCTGGCCCGATCCGGCAACGATGGTGCGGGAACTGGATAAATTGGGCATCAAAGTGATGGTTTCCGTCTGGCCTACGGTAAATCCCGACAGCGAAAATTATGCGGAGCTGGAGCGGCGCAATCTGCTCGTTCGCACCGAACGCGGGATGAACGCCTTCATTCGTTTCACCGACACGAACGCGAAACACACCGTTATCTCGCACCTGCTCGACAGTACACATCCCGAAGCGCGGAAATTCCTCTGGAACAAGCTGCGTGAGAATTATCACCGCTTGGGCATCAAAGTCTGGTGGCTCGACGCCATCGAACCGGAGATGGTGACCTATGACCACGAGAATGTGCGCTACCATGCCGGAAACGGCCTGGAAGTCGGCTGTCTTTACCCGATGTGCCAGCAACAGGCGTTGTTCGAGGGCATGCGGTCGGCGGGTGAAAAGGAAATCATCACGCTCGGCCGCGCGGGTTTTGCCGGCAGCCAGCGTTATGGCGCGGCCATCTGGTCGGGCGACATCCACTCGACGTGGGAGGATTTGCAGCAACAGGTCCGCGCCGGCCTGAACATCGGGCTGAGCGGCATTCCGTGGTGGACCACCGACATCGGCGGATTCTTCGGCGGTGAAGTTGATACGCCGTATTTCCAGGAGCTGATCGTGCGCTGGTTCCAGTACGGCGCGTTCTGCCCGCTCTTCCGCTTGCACGGCTGGCGCAACAGCTCGCTCGCGCATCCCGAAAGTTGCGACCCGACCCGCGGCGGGCCGAACGAGGTCTGGACTTTCGGCGACCGCGCCTATGGCATCATCAAAGAGGTTCTTTTCCTGCGTGAACGCCTGCGGCCTTACATCATGAAGCAGATGAAGCTGGCCAGCACCAAAGGCACGCCGCCGATGCGGCCTTTGTTTTTCGATTTCCCCGATGATGCCGGTTGCCGCGCAATCGACGATCAATTTATGTTCGGGCCGGACTTGCTCGTCGCGCCGGTCCTCTATCCGGGTGCGACCAGACGGAAAGTTCATCTGCCCGCGGGCGCGAAATGGACGGATGCCTGGACCGGGAAATCCCTCGAAGGCGGGCAGACCGTCAATGCCGCCGCGCCGCTGGACAAAATCCCGCTTTATTTGAGGAATGGACGAAGATTGCCCATTCGCGCGTAGCGGCGTCTCGGCAGAGCGCCGCCGTTCAAAATGAAACTTAGATTTGCGCGCTCTGCCGAGACGCCGCTACAAATCGAAATGTTTGCGGCTTTCTTCCGAAAGCCGCTACGCTTATTGACATGAAGCCGGCACCACTGACACCGCAACCTGAATGGCATCATTTGCCGCGCCTTGCGCCGGAATGTTATCGCGACTTTGCAGTGGTGCAATGGACCATCACAGTCGAGCGTCGCGCAACAGGCTGGCTGGACAAAGATTTTCACTTTCATTTGCGGGAACTGCTTCTCCACGCCGCCGCACGCGAAGGGCTTCTTTGTCCGGTTTACGTTTTGATGCCCGATCATCTGCACCTGATTTGGATGGGCTTGCGCGTTGATACCGACCAGCGGAACGCGATGAAGTTTCTACGCAAGCATCTGGCCGCCGAACTCGAGCGGCGTTCTCCCGCCGGCGTGGAATTCGAGCTTCAGAAGCAATCGCACGACAGCGTGCTGCGCGTGAAAGACCGTTTGCGCGGCGCGTTTGAGAAATCATGCTTCTATGTGCTCGATAATCCGTGCCGCAAAAACCTTGTGAGCCATCCGAGCGAATGGCCATACCTCGGTGCGGTTATTCCGGGCTGCCCGTTCTTGCATCCGCTCGAAGAAGATTTCTGGGAACTGTTCTGGAAAAGTTACTCGCAGCAGCGTGAGCCAACTCCAACCTTAACGGCGTCTCGGCAGAGCGCCGCCGTTCAAAATGAGACTTAAATTTGCGGCGCTCTGCCGAGACGCCGCTACAATGCGATGAACAAGATATCCTACCTCAAGCGATTCAGCTACGCGTCGAGCGACACCGCCGGACAGCTCGTGTTCTGTTTCCTTTCGTTTTACGCGCTCTACTTTTACACGGACATTTACGGCATCTCCGCCGCCACGGCCGGCTGGATTTTGTTGATTGCCCGGTTCACTGACGCGATTGACGCGCCGGTCTGGGGCATCATTTTTGATAAAACCCACAGCCGCTGGGGAAAAAGCCGGCCCTGGTTCCTCTGGCTTTGCGCCCCCTTTGCCATCTTTGGCGTGCTGACCTTTTTGACTCCCGATCTGGGACACACCGCCAAGGTGTTATATGCGGGGGGCACCTACATCATTTGCAACATTTTATACACGGGCATCAACACCCCGGTGACGTCCATTTTGTCCGGCCTGACGCCGAATCCGCAGGAGCGGGTGATGCTGACCTGCTGGCGGATGTACGGTTCCAAACTGGGCGCGCTGATTGTGAACCTGACGGCGCTGAAGATGGTGGCGTGGCTGGGGCAGGGGGATGACAGAAGGGGATTCATGCTGGCCGTGCCGATCTATGCGACCGGGACAATTTTATTATTTCTGTTCGCCTTCCGCAACCTGGAGGAAGTCGTCAAGGAGGACAGGCAATCGCTGCCCGTCAAGGACAGCTTTGGTGCGCTCAGGGGCAATTGGCCGTGGATCATCATTTTCACGAGCAGCCTGTTTTTCTGGATCGCCTTCTTCTCCCGAATATCCACGGTTCCCTACTTCTTCGAATACACCTTGCACCGCAAGGACCTCATCGGGT
This sequence comes from uncultured Verrucomicrobiae bacterium, assembly GCA_963802515.1. GTDB lineage: Bacteria > Verrucomicrobiota > Verrucomicrobiia > Limisphaerales > UBA11358 > UBA11358. Next base: position 194,797 of record CAWDIX010000003.1, on the reverse strand, counting down.
TGGCCAACAGCCTGGATTGCATTTCTCTTGCCACGGTTTTTTTTCTGCCTTTTCTCTGCAAGTGGACGTCCAAGCGGAATGTATGGGTATTGGGCTTGATCGGAATGGTCATTGGCCAGCTGATTGTTTACGTCGGGGTGCGCCACGATAACTCCCTTTCGCTGATTTTCGCAGGTTGGATTTGTTGTTTTCTCGCGAGCGGCGTAGCCATGGCAATGCCATTTTCCGTTCTCTCCGACAGCGTCGATTATGGCGAATGGAAAACGGGCATCCGCGCTCCCGGTTTTTTAACCGCCATCGGCGCCGCCTTTTGCTTGAAGGCGGGTGGCGGTCTGGGTGGCGCCCTGCCGGCCTGGATCATGCACCGCCATGGCTATGTACCCAATGTTCCCCAAACGGCATTTTCGCTCAAAGGCATCGAATTGGGTTTCATCTGGCTGCCGGCGGTTTTCTTTGCCCTCAGCATCATCCCCGTCCTGTTTTATCAAAAATACGAACGGCTCGAGCCACAGATTCACGCCGAACTGGACAAACGGAGAAAAGTTTCCTCGACGGACGCGGGTCATTAGCGTGAACATTACGGATTGCCTCGAACAAGAGACAGGCATCGGGCGCGGCAAAAGGCGCAGACTTCCTGCCATGCGTCCCGCAGCCGAGGCTGCCGGAAGGCGAATGAAAATGAAACAAAGGATCTTAATTTGGGTTTGTGCCGGCTGTCTGTTGGTCGGAACCGCGCTGGCCCGGTCGCCCGTGACCATCGCCGTTGACACCGGGGCGCCCGGCGCCGCGCTTCCGGATGATTTCGCCGGGCTGAGTTTCGAGATGCAGTATGTATTGCCCGGCACGAACGGAACGTATTTTTTCAGCCCAAAGAACCGCCCGCTCATCGCGGTGTTCAAGGCGCTCGGGATCAAAAACCTTCGAGTCGGCGGCAACACCGCGGACCGGCCGGGTGTTGCGGTGCCCGGTCCGGCGGACGCCGACAGCCTGTTCGCCTTTGCCAAAACTGCCGGGGTGAAGGTGATTTACACGCTGCGCCTCCGCCAGGGCAGCGCTGAAGACGTCGTGCCGATTGCCAAATACATCCAACAGCATTATTCAGCGCAACTCGCGTGCTTCGCCATTGGCAATGAACCGGACGTGTTCACCAAAGAATATTCCGTGTACCGCGATGAATGGAAAAAATACGTCGCAGCCATCACCGCGGCGGCGCCCGGAGCAAAGTTCTGCGGGCCGTGCGCCACGCCCACCCGGGTGGCCTGGTCGCGCCAGTTCGCGGACGATTTCGCTAAGTCGGGCCTCATCAATTACATCACCCAGCACGATTATCCCGGCGGCGACAGCCGGCGCGCGACCAATGTTGTCGTCGCCCGCGACAAAATGCTGTCGTCGGCGTGGCTGGATCATTACGAAAAATTTTATAATGCATTTGCCGCTGCTGCCGTGTCGAATAATTTGCCGTATCGCTATGACGAGGCAAACAGCTTTTATGATGGTGGCGCCCAGGATGTAAGCGACACGTTCGCCTCGGCGTTGTGGGATCTGGACTTCATGCACTGGTGGGCAGTGCGCGGCGCCAATGGCGTTAATTTTCATACCGGCGACAAGGTAGCCGCCCGTGACATGAACAAACCCTGTCGCTATGCCGCGTTTTGGACTTCAAGCCGGGGATATAACGTCCATCCGATTGGCTACGGCCTCAAGGCATTTGAACTGGGCGGGCATGGCAGCGTTCTGCCGCTTGTGGTTTCCAATGCGGATTCTCTCAACCTGACCGCGTATGCGGTGCGCGGCGCGGACGGGAAACTTCTGGTGACCGTCATCAACAAGGAACACGGCGCAGAAGGGCGCAGCGCTGACCTGACGATCAACGCCACAGGCATTACGGGGCGCGGCGAAGTGATTTTCCTCTGTGCGCCGGATGGCGACGTGGCGACAAAAACCGGCGTGACCCTGGGCGGCAGTGCCATCAAAGACAACGGTTCGTGGAACGGGAAATGGAGGTCACTCAAAGCGGACAAGACCGGCCAATGCGTGGTGACCGTGCCCGCCGCTTGTGCGGCCGTCGTAAAGCTCTCGCTCAAATAAATTCTGCTTTGGACCATCCTTCAGTCGGTGATCCATTCAATTCGCGCAGGTTCGTGGTTCCCCGGCAGCACGCGATGGCAGCCTGGAATACTTTGAATTTTCCGGGCACACAAGGGAAGCCCGCTGTCCGGCCTGCTGAACCTCCCGTCAATCCAGATGAACGATGCCATGCCGTATGGCGCTGATGGCGGCTTCGGTGCGGTCCTTGACCTTGAGCTTGCTGAACAAGGTTTTCAAGTGGGCCTTGACGGTGTCTTCGGTGACAAACAGCGTGGCTGAAATCTCCTTGTTGCTGCGGCCTTTGGTGAGCAATTGCAGCACTTCCAGCTCCCGCTGGGAAAGGTCGGCACGTTGCCGGCGTGCGGCCAGGCGTTCGGCTACTTTGTTCGGCAGTATCTCTTTGCCGGCATTGACCGCGCGAATCATCGCGGCCAGTTCGTCAATGGGTGTGTCTTTAAGCAGGTAAGATTTTGCCCCGGACTGGATGGCCCGGAAAATGTCCTCATCCATGTCGAATGTGGTAAGGACAATCACGCGGGCATCCGGAAATTCCTTGCGGATGGCCATGATGGCTTCCACGCCGCCCATGCCAGGGAGTCGCAAGTCCATCAGGACCACGTCCGGCCGGCTCTGGCGATAAACTTCCAGCGCCTCGCACCCATTGCCGGTTTCGGCGACGACCCGCAGATTCGGTTCGCTCTCGATGAGCGCGGCCATGCCTTTACGAAACGCCGGATGATCGTCCACCAGCATGATCGTTATGTCAGTTGATTTCTTCAAGCTTTCACCATGTTGACCAACGAACTTTCAACTATCTACGAATCATTTGCCCATCCCGGCAATTCTGCGACCCGACGCTGTGCGGAAACTATTCACCCGGGATCGGGATGGTCAAAATGATTTCCGCGCCATGACCCGGAACGCTCCGGACGCCAAATTCGCCCTTTACCTCTGCTGCCCGTTCGCGCATGCCAACCAAACCGAACCCACCGTCGCTGGCCGGAGGCTGGTGCGGGTCAAAGCCCCGGCCATCGTCCGTCACCCGCAGGCGGAACTGCTTTTCCTCAAACTCCAGTGTCACGTTCACCTGTTTGGCCCCCGAATGTTTTATGGCATTGACAATGGCCTCCTGGCCGACGCGGAGAACGTTGTTTTCGACGACCGGCGGCAGCCGGCGTACCCGGCCAGTGACGTTCAGGCTGCTGGCGATTTCCGTGCCATTGGCTATTTGCTTCAGAATGCCCTTCAAGGCGCTCGAGAGATCGCCGGTCTCCAGAACGTGGGCGCGCATGTTCCAGATGGAATTGCGAGCCTCCCTCAGACTGTCATGAACGAGCGACAACGCCGTGTCGAGATGGCGTCCGAACGTGTCGGAACCACCGTTCATGTGCTTTTTGGCCAGCCGCAGTTGGACGGAGGTGGCGGTCAAACCCTGCGCGAGCGTGTCGTGAATTTCCCGCGCCAGGCGATTGCGCTCCGACAGGATGGCGGCGAATTCGGCCTCGGCCATTTCCCGCTGGCGTTCCTGTTCGCGCAGGCGCTGCCGGGACAACGTCACCACCAGGCCGGTCAGCAGCGCCAAGGCGCCAGTCACAACGCACAACAACATCGTTACATGCTTGAGCGTCCACCAGGGCGGCGGCCGGACGACCGCCAGGTCCGCAGGCGAACGAAGCAAAATCTGGAAGGATTGGGGCGACCAGACTCCCGCAAAGGGCCGGGTTTCATCGTGGACGAGGGAGCAAATACCCGTGACGCGGACTCCGCTGCCCGCTCCCCAATCCGAATGGGCCTGCTGCTCGAGGGGCATCGTCAAAAAGGCTTTGAACAGCTTCCCATTTTTGTCCAGCGTGAAGGCCACTCCATCCAGTACAAATTGAACCTGGGTAAGTTTTCCGCTCAAGACCACCAGGTCATCTTCGTGATCGAAAGCCTCGTCAAAATTGGTGAGGGCGAGCGGGACGGGCGGACGAGTCGAACCGGCTTTGCGAAAGACGGAATCCTCAAGGCCGGGCAGGTAAGAGCCGAACGTCGGAAAGCCCAGCACATCAATGATATCGCCGGGCCGCAGGTCGTTCGTTTGTTGGGTTTGAATGCGCAGCCCGGAATTTCCGTCGCGAATCCAGACGAAGGAACCTGGTTGGGCGGAGGTGACAATCCCGCGCAAGCGCACCCGATGGGCGTACGCATAAAGATTTTCCGGCGAGAACATCAACAGGCTCGTCGCTGAACGCAGGGGCACGTCATACGGGTCCGCTGGCGCCGTTTTTTCAACCAGCACCGGCACGCCGTGCGGGACTTGCAGGACGGGACTCAGGACCTGGCGCTTCTGGTTGAATTGGTAATAGCAAATTGCGCGCACGCGCACCTCGGAATCCACTTGAATCGCTCCGCGCGACTCTGCGGTGAATCGCACGGGCAGCAGGCCGCCGTCGGCGGCAATGACGATTCGCCAGATGTCGGATTTGGGCCAGGGTTCAAAAACCCGGCGGACGACGCCCTTGAACTCCACCCATTGGGCGTCCAAGGCGCCGGTAATCAATTGCTGGTACGTGACCGGCTGTGCCGCCGGAATATTCGTGGTTCCCAGTCTTTGCACCGCGCTGGCAATGACGATGGGAGCAAATTGACCCGAACCGGTTACCCCGCTGATTTCCAACCAATCCCCCTGATGACAGGCGGCAAAAAGATTGGTATTATTCCGGGTCGCCAAGGCATAGATGCCAGCCGTGGAATCCGCCAGAATTAGTGCGTGTGGGCCGGGGGCATCGTCAATCACCACCCCGGATAGACATACCGGCAGTGCCTTGGATGCCTCCACGGAATTCAAATCGCGGACTTGCGCCGCGTTCGTCAACCCGCCGTTTGGGGATGGCGGCGCAACTCCGCCTGCCGCAATGGCGGAACAAACGCTGGTCAAGAGCAACCCGGCCAGACTGGTTGCGAGTAAAAACGCGCGCATTTTTGACGGAATGACGGGATTATGCAGCAAAAACCCTCCCGGCGCAACGTCTTCATTTTTACCCTTTCGGGTAATAGACCGATTCATGGCCGCGTGTAATAATCCTCCAAACACCTAAACCTTTGGAATCTATGAAAAGAAAGAATTACGCAAAATTGATCATCGCTGTCTTGACCGCAAGTATCGGCTTGGCAATGTCGGCGGTTTCTCACGCTCAAGTCGTGATGACCGCCAACGATGCGATTAACACCAGTTCGTTTAATGCCGCTGGAACCTGGAACCCCGCTGGAGCGCCTGCCGCCGGGAGCACCTATTCTACTTTAGGTTTTCTCATGCGCGGACCGTCTGCTGGAGCCGGACCCTTCGTTTTCGCAGGTGATGCACTTACGGTTGGAGGAGGCAATGGAGGGGGAGCGAACCCATTCTCACCAGTCACCGCCAACAACAATGCTCTAATTTTCAAGGTTTCCGGCCAGACGCTTACGGTCAACAACTTGATTCTGGACGGCGGACAGATTCGAGATGGGAATGGGAATGGCAATTACACAATACTTAATGGAAATATCCTTATTACCGCCAACGGTGGCGCGTTTCTCTCCCAGGATACCAATATCATTAATTCAGCCATAAGCGGATCGGGGACAATCTATATTGGCAACAACGGCAATGGCTCTGCACAACGCCTTACCGTTTTGACTTCCGGGCTGAGCACTTTTAACGGCAACGTTATGATGACAAACGGCGTCGGCGTGGCTAACAGCCGGCTCGATTTTGCCCCCGGCAGCGTTATGAACTTCACCATTGGAGCCAATGGCGTGAACAATAAGATCTTTGGTCAAGGAACCCTCGAGCTAGGCGGTGCCTTCAACTTCGATCTGTCTGGCGCCGACAACACCTTGGGCAATAGCTGGACGATTGTGGATCAGGTTAATTCCAGTGTGACTTACGATGGCAGCTTCCTGGTTAACGGATTCACCCAGAACGGAACGCTGTGGGACGATCCCATCGGGAACGGTAATCAATACGAGTACAACATCGGGACCGGCATTCTCACGGTGGACGTCGTCCCCGAACCCTCAACATTCGCCTTGGCGGGCACAGGCCTGATCGGGTTGCTCGCTTATCGCCGTCGCGGTAAAAAGGCATGACGGGATTCAAGGAATTTCAGTCAGAACAGGCTCGTGGCCGCGTTTTGTCGGGCGGCAGGGGCCTGTTGCGGCCAGGGGGAAGATGCAAGCGAAGATAGTTCACGCTCCCGGAAGGCATCAAGAGGAGCGGCAGTTCCGTTCGTAGAGCCGGTTTCGGGTTTTTAATTCAAGCGAGAAAGTCCGCTGAACACTAAGCCAATTAGCCATTATGAAAACCTTATCCATTAAAAAAGCAACGGTCGTTCTTTTGTTCGTTCTCCCACTCGTTTTGCGCGCCGCCAACCTGACTTGGGACGCCGATACCGCCACGCCTGGCGCGCAGGACGGCTCCGGCACGTGGGACGCCATCACCGCGAATTGGTGGAACGGGTCGGCGGACGCGACTTTCAACGTTGGCTCCACGCCGCCAGACATGCCCATTTTTGGCGTGGTCAATGGCGCGGCGGGCACGGTAACGCTGGGCTCGGCAATTAATTCATCAAACATTATCTTTAACGCTCCGGGTGTCGGCAATTACACCATCGCCGGCAGCGGCGCCAACACGCTTACGCTAACCAATGGCGTTGCCATTCTGGCCAATGTGGATGCCACCATTTCCGCCAACTTTGTGGGCAGCAGCGGTGTGACCGTGAGTCACGCAGCGGGCAGCACGCCCAGCGGTGTGTTGATCTTATCAGGAGACAACTCATCCTTAAGCGGCCAATTCAGCATCAGCGAAAATGCGAACAACCCGAATGGGGTCGGGGCGGCCAATAGCACCTCCGCAGTGCGCCCCTTGTCCAATACGGCGCTGGGCACCGGCACCATTGCCTTCAGCAGCCAGGGCAATCAGTCCACCCCGCGGCTGGAGTTGCCCGGTGGGATTACCCTGACCAATCCGGCCATTGCGGGAGCGGGGAGAAACAATTCCGCGCCCGCCATTGTCGCCTGGGGTTCAGGAAATACCTTGTCGGGCACCGTCACGCGCGGCACCGGCGGCCAGGACCTTCACTTCGTAACGGAAGGGGCGAATGGCTTGACCCTCTCCGGCGCGACGGGCACCAACGGGGTCGCGCTGACCAGCGCTGCCGGGACGCCTCGCAATTATGTTCTTCGCGGAAGCGGGAGCGGCACGGTAAGCGGCATTATCATCAGCAACGTCACCGGGAACACCGCCAATAACGTCGGGATCGTCAAGGCGGGAAGCGGCACATGGACGCTTTCCGGCGCGAATTCCTTTGGGTCTCCTTCGAGTGGAGTCATTGTGGATCAGGGGACGCTGACCCTGGATTACAGCAGCCAAAACAACGCCAAACTGGCCACAACCGGGCCACTGACATTGGGCGGTGGCACGGTGAATTTGAGCGGAGGTTCGTTTCTTGAAGCAGTCGCATCGACGGTCCTTGTTCCCGGGTCTTCGGCTGTCACCCGCGGCAGTGGAAGCTCAACCTTGCGCCTGAACGCCGTCACCCGCAATTCCGGCGCCGAGATTGACTTCGGCGCGGCCTCCCTCGCTGACACCACCACTCTGAACGTGAATGGCATTCTGGGCGGCTACGCGACCGTGGCGGGCGCGGATTGGGCGATCAATTCCACCGGCGGCGCCAACGGGCCGATCACGGCTTACAGCGGCTACACGGACATCGCGGCGAGCGGAAGCACGATTGCAGACGGTGCGACCTCCAATGTGCGGCTTAACAACACAGGTGGCGGCGGCAACATTGCCCTCGGAGCAACCATAACCACCGTCAACACTTTGCTGCAAAACACAACCACCACGGCCACCATTGACACGTCCACCGGCACACTTCGTTTGGGTGCGATTGGCGGGGTGCTCATTCCCGGCGGAAAGCAAAGCCTGACGTTTGGAACTAGCGCCAACTCCGGAACCCTGACCGCCGGCGGCGCTGACAACACCGCTGGTGAACTGGTTTTCATCAATAATTCCTCCAATAATCTTCTGGTGAACTCCGTCATTGCCAACAACGGCGGCGGCACCGTTTTGTTGACGAAGGCTGGCTCCGGCACGATGACGTTGGCTGGTGCAAATACTTACTCCGGGGCGAGCACAATCGCCGCAGGCACGCTGAACGTCGGTGACGACAGCAACCTGGGAGCAGCGCCGGGCTCTGCCACGGTTGGTAATATTCTGATTAGCGGCGGCATTTTGCAGGCGACGCAAACGTTCACGTTGAACGCCAATCGCGGGATTCAACTCGGCCCGACCTCGCGCAATGGCAACGGCACGATCAGCGTCGCCAGCGGCCAGACACTGACTTACGGCGGCATCATGGCCAATGCGGACACCACCGGAAATGGCCCGGGCGGCTCACTCACAAAAACCGGCGCCGGCACGCTTGTTCTGCTCGGCGTCAACACGTACACCTTCGGCACGATTATCAATGCCGGCACGCTTCAGGTGACCAATGACACTGGCTTGGGAGCATTTTTCCAGACCCCCGGTGGTTATACCCCCGATAACATTACGCTGAATGGCGGTGTCCTCGACATAGAAGGCAGCACCACTTTGAGTCCGAATCGCGGCATCCTGATCGGCCCGGTTGGCGGTTCCGGCAGCGGCACGATCAGTATCGGCAGTGGACAAACAGTTGTGTTCAATGGCCGCCTTACGGACAACTGGGGCGGCACAGGTTCGCTCACCAAGAGCGGCGCCGGAACGCTTATTTTGGGCGGCAGCGCGAGCGATTACACGGGCGACACGACAGTAGGCAGCGGCATGCTTCTGTTGGCCAACCCGCGCGCCATTCCGAACGGATCGGACAAAGGCAATATCATCATTAACAGCCCGGGTGTGCTGGGCATTGTGATCAGTAACAGCAACGTGTCGCTGAAAGGATTGAGCGGCAACGGCACGGTGGACAACCCGAGTAATTATCCGGTGAGCCTGACCGTTGGCTTCTACAATACGAGCAGCACGTTCAGCGGCGTCATTCAAAACAGCGGCGGTGGTTCGTTGACGTTGACAAAGACCGGCGGCGGCACGCTGACGCTTGGCGGTGGCGCGAACACTTATACCGGCAATACCCTGATCAACAACGGCGTGCTGGCTCTCAGTGGTTCCGCTACCATTGCCAACAGCACGAACATCATCGTGGCAGCGAGCGGCACACTCGACGTCACCGGGCTGAGCGGTGGTTTGACGCTGGCTGCGGGGCAACAGTTGAGCGGCAGCGGCACGGTTCTGGGCAACGTGACCGACCCCGCTTCCGCCATCGCGCCCGGCGGCGCTGGGACGGCAGGAACGCTGACCTTTGGCAACAATCTCACTTTGAGTGGCAGTGGCACAGTGAATTACGATCTGGCCAACACCACCACCCCGGGCGGCGGGATCAACGATTTGATTGTCGTCAATGGCACGCTGAACATTGCCGGCCCAACGACAGTCAATTTGAATTACCTCGGCGGATTGCCCAGTTTAGGCACCTACATTCTGTTCCAATACGGTACCTTGATCGGCAGCGTGGCGAACCTGACCGTCCCGGTTGGCTTTACGCTCACCAACAACGCCACGACCAAAACCATTGGACTCATTGTGACTCATGTCCCGTCCAGCCTGACCTGGCACGGCGACGGTATCGCGAACGTTTGGGACTCAGGGGTAACCGCCAACTGGATCCAATCGGGTACCAACCAATATTTTTACGTGGGAGACAGTGTGACGTTTGACAACACCGGTTCGGATACTCCCGCCATCAATCTCGCGGGGTCAATGTTTCCGGGTGCGGTCACGGTGAACGCCAGTCAGAACTACGACTTTACCGGCGGAGCCATCAGCACGGGAAATTTGAACAAGAGTGGCACAGGCACGTTGATTTTGGAAAACAACAATATCTACGCCGGCCCGACCGCGATTAATGGCGGCGTGGTGCAGGTGGGTAACGCCGGCACGTCCGGCACCCTGGGTTCCGGTCCGGTCACGAACAATGCATCGCTGGTCTTTAATCGCACGGACGCGGTCACCGCGTCGAACAACATCAGCGGCAGTGGCACACTGACCCTCGCCGGCACCGGTGACCTGGCCCTCACCGGCAGCAACAGTTACGCCGGGCTGACGATGATTTCCTCCAGTGGCACCCTTCACACGGGGAATGCCAACGCCCTTGGCGCCGCCACGGCCGGCCTGATCAGCACGAACGGCGGCAGGCTTTATGTTGACCGCAACGTCAATTTCCCGAACGAACCCCTGACGTTGGGTGGTGGGACGTCATTGCAGAAGGGCGGCGCCGGCGTCAGCACGTTGGGCGGACCGATAACGTTGTTTTCTGACACGGCGCTCTCCGTTGATGGTGGTGCCACGCTGAACCTGACCAACGCGTCCGGCCTCAACGGCTTCGGCACCAATATCAATCTGACACTGGCCGGCGCCGGTGCCGGAAACATCGGCGGACCAATGGCATTGGGCACAGGCAACCTCGTAGTCAGCGGCGGAACCTGGACCGTTGCGCCAATCAACAGTTACTCCGGATTGACCACCATCAACGGCGGGGCGCTGTTCATTACCGGACCGTTGTCGCTCAGTCAGCCGCCCGCAGCCTTTAATGCCAGCCAGGTCACGCTGAACGGGGGCACATTCGGAGCCGCAACCAATGTGACTCTTAACGACGGCAACATCGGAATTAATTTGACTGCCAATTCGACCATCACGGTAAATAACACCAACGCGACCTTGACGATCTCAAATGACATCAATGTCGGCGCCTCGTTGACCCTGACCAAGACCGGTTCCGGCACGCTGGTTCTGAATGGAGCGAATGATTTCTTCGGAACCTTCAACGTGGACGGTAACAGCACCTCGGCGAATGATGGCACCACGGTGATTGCCAACAACGCTGCGATTGCGAACATTCTGGCGGTCCCGGGTATTCCCTTCATCAATATCCGCAATAATAACGGCGGCAGCTCAATCCTGGCGCTGGATGGCACGTCGGGCGGCATCACGATCGCACCGGACATTGGTTTGTCCGGCCGCAATGTGGGGGTCCCGGCCATTGAAAACCTCGCAGGCAATAATGCCATTTCCGGTAACTTTACTTTGAATGTCGGTGGCACGTTTTATATCATTCAATCCGACAACGGAACCTTGGCCCTTACGGCGTCACCGCTGCCTTATGCCACCACCACGAACGGCAACCGCACATTCACTTTCCAGGGTGCCGGCAACATATCGGTACCCGGCGTCATTCAGGATGGCAGCTTGAACCCCGTAGGCACCAATGTGTGGATTTACGTCGTCAAAACCGGCCCGGGCTTGTTGAACCTGTCGGCGGCCAATACGTACACCGGCACAACGGTGGTCAGCAACGGGGTTCTTTCGTTGACCGGCAGCATCGGCAGCACGAACGGGGCGGACGTCGCCGGCGGTCTCCTGGTCGGCACCGGCTCCGTCGCCGGTCCGGTGACAGTGGAGCCTGGCGGCGCGATTGAAGCCGGTTCCACCAACACCATTGGCACGCTGAATCTGGGCGGTGCGCTGTCGTTGTCCGGCAACACAATCGTCAAAATCAACAAAGGCGCCGGCAGCGCGCATGATTCGTTCTCCGGCCAGAGCAGCGTGACTTACGGCGGAACGCTGACGGTGACAAACCTGAGCGGCACACTGACCACCAGCGACACGTTTACGTTGTTCAGTCCGGGTGCGTCGGCGAGCAACTTCTCGAGCATCAGCGGTTCACCGGGGGCCGGCCTGGCCTACAGCTTCACCAACGGGGTGCTGAGTATCGTCACCGCCCCGGTTTTCACCCCGACCAATATCACGTTCAGCCTGAGCGGCAATACGCTGACGTTGTCCTGGCCCGCGAATCCCTCGGGTTGGATACTGCAAGCGCAGACCAATTCATCGTCAGCCGGTCTTGGGACCAACTGGGTGGACGTGGCCGGCAGCGGCTCGAGCAACACGAATGTCATCACCATCAATCCGGCGAATCCGACGGTGTTCTATCGCCTGCGTCATTGAGGGGCGACCGGCGGTCAGCTGATGGCCGCCGGTTGATTGAAAACCGGAATGGATTAAATTCAAATTAATGAAGCGAAAAAGAGCGGAAGCGCACGCGTTCACGTTGATTGAACTGCTGGTGGTCATTGCCATCATAGCGATTCTGGCGGCAATTCTGTTGCCGGCGCTGGCGGCCGCCAAGGAAAAGGGCAGGCGAATTCTATGTCTGAACAACCTGAAACAGATTGGCGTTGGCATGACGGCGTATGCGGGAGACTACAATGATTATGTCCTTCCGGTGCGCTACGGCGGTGCTTCCACAGGTTACGTGCCGAATACTTTCAGTGATGTACAAGCCGGCATAGCGGCGTCGGTGGGTTTGATTGTATCCTCAAACGGAGTGAGTGTCTGGAGTTGTCCCAATCGCCCTGACCTCCCCTTTTACGACACCACCTTTTCACAATGGGTCATCGGTTACACCTATTTTGGCGGGATGACCAACTGGTATCCATTTAACGTCAACAGTCCCCTGACCGGTGGGCCTCCCACCTATAGCCCCATCAAGCTCAACATCTGCAAACCTTGGTGGGTCTTGGCGTCGGACGCCAATATCAAGATCGGCAGTACTTGGGCGGGGCAAGCGGTGTTGGCCAGTGATCCTCGTTACTATATCTACGCGAATATACCGCCGCATCCCAAGGGCCTCGCGCCGGCAGGCGGCAATGAGGTCTTCATGGATGGGTCAGCGCAATGGTGCAAATTTGAAACCATGTATCATTTTACCATTTGGGCGGGGGCCTTCGGGACGACGTATGTTTACTGGTATCAAGACCCCTCGGATTTCAGTGCTCAACTCAGGGCGTTGCTGCCGGCCTTGAAATGAAATAGTCATTACCAGGGAAAAAGTGCAGCAAACCACCATAGGCGAAGCGTGATCTATAGCCTTCACCCGATCATCCGCAAAGTTCAAGTCCCTTCGGCTCAGGCAATTCGAGATTAAGCTATGGAAAACCGGCGAGGATTTCTCAAATCGGTGGCCGCATTCGGTGTGGCGGGCCTGGCCGGGGCGCCCGCCGCGGAGTCGGTGGCGCAAACCCTTGCAGCCGCCAACGATCAAGCGGACGACCGCGGCTACTGGCTGGCGGTGATGGAGAGGATTGCCACTCCCGTGCTGAAGAACCTTTCGCAACGGGAATTAAAGAAGGCGATGCCCATTGAGGCCGACAATCCCGCCGAACGCGCCCGATTCACCCATCTCGAAGCCTTCGGCCGCTTGCTCGCCGGCATCGCGCCCTGGCTGGCGGTCCAAGGACTGGACGAATCAGAAACCCGGCGGCGGCAAAAATTCACTGAATGGTCACGGGCGTCGCTGGACGCCGCGACGGATCCGGATTCGCCGGACTTTCTGAATTTCAACCGCGGGGGCCAGCCGCTGGTGGACGTGGCCTTTATGGCCCAAGGCATTTTGCGGGCTCCCGCCGTGCTCTGGCAACCGCTTGAACTGCGGGTACGCCGCCAGGTGATTGACGCACTCAAGTCCTCGCGCGCGATTGGCGCGCCTGCCGACAGCAACTGGGTGATGTTCGCCGCAATGGTCGAAGCCGCGCTGCATACGATGGGTGAGAAAACCATCGCCGACCGGCTTGAACGTTGCGTGGACCGCATGCTCGGCTGGTATGAAGGAGACGGCGTTTATGGCGACGGCGAATTCTTTCATTTCGACTATTACAACAGCTTCGTCATCCATCCCATGTTGATGGACGTGCTGGCCGTGCTGCAACGAAGGGATACCCGGTTTGAGCCGGTTTACGGGAAGGAATTGAACCGGGCGCGGCGCTATGCGGAGATTCAGGAGCGGCTCATCGCGCCGGACGGAACGTTTCCCTCCATCGGTCGCTCGACCACCTACCGCTTCGGCGCGTTGCAGGCGCTCGCCCAGATTGCCTTGTTGCGCGAACTGCCCGAACACGTCAAGCCGGCGCAGGTGCGCTGTGCCATGACCACGGTCATCCGGAAAATGATCGAGGCGCCGGGCACATTTGATGACCATGGCTGGTTGCGCATCGGTTTTTGCGGGCGCCAGCCGTCGCTGGCCGAAGGTTACATTTCCACCGGCAGCCTTTATCTTTGCAGCGCCGCTTTGCTGCCGCTGGGTTTGCGGCCAAACGATGCATTCTGGGACACGCCGCCCGTGCGCTGGACCTCACAGCTTATCTGGTCCGGTGAATCGCTTCCGCCGGATCATGCCATCCCCGACGACCGCTAGCCCTGCGCATTGCGATGTGGTCCATTTGTCCAATTGCCAGTAGAGATTGAAAACAGGATGAAAACTGCCATCAAGAATATGTTCCGTGCCGTCGTGTTGGGTTGCGGCATTGTCTGGGCCGCAGCGTCATCTCAGGCCCAAACCAATTCCGCGGTTCTCGTCAATGACGGCGCGTGGACCTGGTTCAACGACCCGCGCGCGTTGTTCCACGATGGCGTTCTCTATTTTGGATACGACCGCGCGGCGGATGGCAAGACCGTGTTGAGCGCGCTGAATTTGCAGACCGGCGGCGTCACCGATTTGTGGACCGGCGTCTTTACCCAGACGGATGATCACGATGTCCCCGGCCTGCTGGTCAAACAGGATGGCACGATGCTGGCCATTTATTCGCGCCACCAAAGCGATCAGTATTTCGCTTACCGGCTTTCAACCAGCACCAACCCGGTCACGGCTTCGGACTGGGGAACGGAACAGAGGATTGCCGCGACCGGAGCGAGCATGACCTATGCGAACCCGTTCCAGCTCGCGTCCGAGAGCGGCCGCGTTTACGACTTCTGCCGTAACCTGAATTACAATCCGACCGTTCTCACCTCCACGGACGGCGGCGCGTCGTGGTCCGCACCGGAAATTCTCATCCAGACCGGCACGGGCGGCACCCGGCCTTACGTCAAGTACTGTTCCGATTACAATCAGCGTATTGACTTCCTTTACACCGATGCCCACCCGGACAATGACCCGACGTCGCTTTACGACCTTTACTATCAGAATGGCGCTTTCTACAAAACCGACGGCACGTTTGTGAAGAGTTTTGCCAACCTGCCCATCCTGCACGATTCGGGCGAACGCGGTTCGGTCATTTATCAGTACAGCGCCGCCGCCCAGTCCGATCCGAACCAATGGATTCCGATGGGCCGGGCGTGGTGTTGGGAGATTGCCTATCAAACCAACGGCGCGCCCTTTTGCGTCTTTCAGGTCAAGGTGGACAACGTGACCGGCACAAGCTGGTCGGACGCCCGGATTTACTATTACTACGCCCGCTGGACCGGAACGAACTGGCAGAAGCAGTTCATCGCCCAGGCCGGCCGGCCCCTGTATAACGGCCAACCGGACTACGGCGGCGGGATGTGCCTCGATCCGCAGGACCCGAATACGATTTACATTTCCACGGATGCGGCCAATCCGTTCGACCTGACCACGACGACGGACGTTCCTTTGGGCTCCCATTACCAGATTTGGAAGGGCGTCACCGCCGACGGTGGCTTGACCTTCAGTTGGCAGCCAATCACGGGCGATTCAACGGTGGACAATCTGCGGCCATATATTCCGCGGCGCTTCGGCGGGGAACCGTGCGTGCTCTGGTTCCGCGGGACTTACACCAGCTACACTTCCTTCAACACCGCAATCGTCGGCCTCTTTACAACGAAGATTCCACAAACCAATGCCGCCAGTGGCACCTGGATCGCGGACGCCGACGGGCTCTGGAGCGACACGAATAATTGGTCGGGGGGAGTACCCGCCGACGGCGCAGGCAATACAGCGGACTTCAGCACACTCGACATCACGGCTGACCGCACGGTCACACTGGACACCTCGCGCACGATCGGTTCTCTCCGGTTTGCTGACACGCTGGGCGATCAAAACTGGACGTTGAACGCCGGCGGCGGCGCGGTTTTGACCCTCTCCGGCGGCGTGCCTTCCATCACCGTGAATCAAAACACTGCCACCCTTTCAGCCTCGCTCGCCGGGACGAACGGCTTTACCAAAAGCGGTCCGGGAACGCTCGTGCTGGACGCCGGCAACCCGCTGTCCGGCACGCTGAATCTGGATTCCGGCAGCACCTCGGCCAACGATGGAGCCGTGCGCATTACTTCCTCTGCCGCGCTGACGAATGTCGCGTCGCCCATCAGCTTTCGCAACAACACCGGTCCTGACGCAGTTGCCAGTTTTCAAATGGATGGTTCCAATGGCGGCATCATCGTGACCCAGAACTTTTCCACGGCCTGCCGCAACAACAGCACCACGCCTACGTTTGAAAATCTGGCTGGAACCAA
This sequence comes from uncultured Verrucomicrobiae bacterium, assembly GCA_963802515.1. GTDB lineage: Bacteria > Verrucomicrobiota > Verrucomicrobiia > Limisphaerales > UBA11358 > UBA11358. Next base: position 178,350 of record CAWDIX010000003.1, on the reverse strand, counting down.
TACCCTCTCCGGCACCAACTTCGTGCAGGCCGGCGGAACGAATGTCATTTATCAGTCCGACGCCGGTTCGTTCCTGGTCGTCTCCGCGCCGATTCAATACATCGGCACCTTGATTGCGGCGCGTTTCTTCACCTTCGCCGGAGACGGCAACGTGACGGTGTCCGGCCCGATTCTCGCCGCGTCCAACAACGTCACTCCGATTAGCCTGGTCAAGACCGGCAACGGCACGCTGGCGCTGGCGGGGGCAAACACTTATGCTAACGGAACGGCGGTGCGCGGCGGCACGCTGCTCGTGAACGGGAGCCTGGCCAAAGGGCAGGTGAACGTCATCACCGGGACACTCGGTGGCACGGGCGTCATTGCCGGACCGGTCAACATCGCGCCGGTCGGAACTCTGGCGCCGGGCAACGGCGCGATCGGGGCGTTGACCATCAACAATGCGCTGACCAACACCGGCGCGACGATAATCAAGTTGAACAAAACCGGCTCGACTTTGACCAACGACAGTATCAAAGGCGTCAGCACTTTTGTTGTCAGCGGCACGTTGAATGTGACGAATATCGGTTCTGGTGTGCTGACCGTGGGAGACAGCTTCAAGATTTTCTCCGCGACCAATTACCGGGGCGCCTTTACCGCCGTAGTGCCGGCGACGCCCGGGGCCGGCCTGATTTGGAGCACCAACGATCTGTCTGTCAACGGCACGCTGGCGGTGGCGCTGGGACCCGTCCATCTGCAATTCACTCAAGTCTTGCTGAGTGGAACAAATCTGGCGTTGAGCGGTTCCGGCGGCGCGGCCGGATACGATTATTCGGTGCTGTCCTCGACGAACCTGGTTACGCCGCCGGGAAGCTGGACTCTCGTCGGCACCGGCAACTTTGACGGCACCGGCGGTTTCATTTTCACCAACTCTATTGATCCGCAAGCGCCGCAACAGTTTTACGAAATTCGTGTTCCGTGAATCCGATTGAACGCAGGGAAATGTTTCGCGGGTGGTCGCTCGTTGCGCGCCGTCTTCGATGGGTGCCGGTCGCCTGGCCCCTGATGTTTGGCGTAACGCAGGTTACGTTGGCCCAAACTTACACCCCGCCGGTCGGTCACCGCGAGGACATCTCTCTGGATTCGGGTTGGCGGTTCATCCGTCAGGATGTCACCGGCGCGCAGGCCAACGGCTTCGATGATTCCGGCTGGACCAACTTGAATCTGCCGCACACCTGGAACAACCTCGATGGGCAGGACGGAGGCAACAATTACTACCGGGGCATCGGCTGGTATCGCACTCATTATACCGTGGATGCCAGTGACACCAACCGCTGTTTCTTCCTTAAGTTCGACGGCGCCAATATCGTTTCGGATGTTTATGTGAATGGCAATTTTGTGGGGGAACACCAGGGCGGATTCGCCGCGTTCGTTTTCGATGTGACGCCCTACCTCAACGTTGGTGGCGACAACGTCATCGCTGTCAAAGTGAACAACGCGTACAACGCCGGTGTCCCGCCGCTCTCGGCCGATTTCACGTTCTTCGGCGGCCTGTATCGCGACGTGCATCTGCTGGTGACGGATCCGGTGCAGGTTTCACCGCTAAATTATGGGTCGCCGGGGGTTTATCTCAAGCCAACCAATGTCAGTTCCACTTCCGCGAACCTGCAGGTGACCGCCTTGGTCTCCAATGCCTCGCCGGCGGCCGTGAACGTCACGGTTCGCACCGTCATCGCCGATGCTGCCACCAACGTTGTCACTGCACTCACGAATATGGTGACCCTGCCGGGGGCCTCGCTCTCCAATGTTGCGGCGAACACGGTGATTGCGAATCCGCATTTGTGGAATGGTCTGGCGGATCCGTATCTCTACCATGTGTTTGTAGAAGTTTACAACGGCAGGAACCTCACGGACGTGGTGGGCCAGCCGCTCGGTTTACGGTGGTTTCGGGTGGATCCGACGAATGGCTTTTTCCTGAACGGGCGTTACTACGACCTGCACGGCGTCAGCATGCACCAGGATTGGCTCAATTGCGGATGGGCGTTGAGCAATGCGCAGCGGGAAACGAATTTTATGTTCATGAAGGAACTGGGCGTCACGGCGATGCGGATGTGCCACTACCAGCACAACGAATATGAATACGAGTTGGCCGACCGGAATGGCATCATTCTCTGGAGCGAAATCCCGCTGGTCAACAGCACCACCGAAACGACGGCGTTCTACAACAACGCCAAACAGCAGTTGCGAGAGTTGATTCGGCAGAATTACAACCACCCGGCGGTCGTCTGCTGGGGGATGTACAACGAACTCAGCCTGAACGTGAACACTTCGCCGACCAATCTCGTCAACCAATTGGTCCAACTCGAAGCGCAGGAAGATCCCACCCGTCCTTCGACGGCGGCGACACTGGCCAGCAACGGCGATGCAAATTCCTGGTATCCGCAACTGAGCGGTTTTAACGAGTATTTTGGCTGGTATGAAGACCCGCTGAATGGCCTGGCCGCGTGGGCGGATGCAATTCACGCCGCGCATCCGACCAATTGCATCGGCATCAGCGAATACGGGGCGGGCGCCAGCATTTACCAGCACAGTGAAAATCCGGTCAGCAAGCCCGGGACCACCGGCGCGCCATTTCATCCGGAAGAATGGCAGAACATTGTTCACGAAACCAATTGGGCGGCGATGAAGGCGCGACCGTTCCTCTGGTGCAAGTTTGTCTGGAACCTGTTCAATTTTGCCGTGGACAGCCGGAACGAAGGCGACACGCCGGGCCGCAACGACAAAGGGCTTGTGACCTACGACCGCCTGGTTCGCAAGGATGCCTTTTACTTCTACAAGGCGAATTGGACCACCAATCCGATGGTCTATATCACCGGTCATACGTTCACGAACCGGCTGACCAATGCCATCACCGCCAAAGTTTATGCCAATTGCGACTCGGTCGAATTGTTTCTCAACGGAATTTCACAAGGCACCCGCACCAGCACCAATTGCATTTTCACCTGGCCGGCAACACTCGTGCCCGGCTCCAATTCCGTTCAAGCAATCGGCACCCAGGGCGGCATTCAGGTGACGGATGCTCTGTTCTGGCTTGCCCCGATTACCTTCGCGATCACCAACCCCGCCGCCCCGATTGTTTATTTGAACAGCACCAACGATACGCTGCAACTGGCCGCTTCCGTGCCGGCTGCTTCAGGCTCAATCCAACCGGTTTGGACACAAACCAGCGGTGCGGGCATCGTCACCTTCGGCAACAGCAATGCCCCTGCGACGACAGCACGGTTCAGCGCGGAAGGCGTGTATGGTTTGAGCGTCACGATCAGCAATGGCGCGGTGGCCGGCGCCGGGTTGACAGTCGTGGTAAATCCGAATTCCAACGTTACCAACGGTTTGTTGGCCTGGTGGAAAATGGATGAAAGCGGCGGCTCGACGGCGTTCGATTCGTCGGGCAACAGTCGCAACGCTTCGCTCGTCAATTCCGGGTTCATCAGCGGCCATCTCTCCAATGCGCTTCAGTGCAATGGCACGACCAGCCTGGCAACTTATGCCGCGCAAGACTCCAACCAGGTCACCGTGGCCGCCTGGGTGCGGGCTGACGCACAGGGCAACAGCCAGTTCCCGCGTATCGTGGACGCGCCGGCGTATCGTTTCTTTTTCCGCTTCGGCAGTTCCGATGTGAACAGTGTCGGCTTCGCCACCGAAGACGGCGTCAACGGCGACTTTGACTCCGGGGGCGGCAGCATCAACCTCGGCACCTGGTTTCACGTGGCAGCCAGTTACGACCGTAGCAGTCCCGCGAACCTGCCTGTTTTCTACGTGAATGGCGCCAGGCAAAACACTGTCGCCCTCACCATGCCGTCGGGCGCTGCGCCGCCTTTGAACGGCACCGGTTATATCGGCAATCGGGCCGCGCTGGACCGGGCCTGGAGCGGTTTGATTGACGATTTACGGATTTACCACCGGCTCTTGAGCGAAGCCGAAGTTCGGGCGCTCGCCTCCATGCCGCCAGCCAATATTGCGCCAGTGGTCAGTGCCGGGAACAACCAGGCCATCCCCTGGCCGGCGGCGGCGAACCTGGCCGGCACGGTCAGTGATGATGGGAAGCCAAACCCGCCTGCCGCCGTTGCCGTGTTCTGGAGCGAGGTCAGCGGTCCCGGCACGGTTGCCTTCGGCAACTCGAACGCGCTTTCCACCCTGGCCGCTTTTTCCGCGCCCGGCGCTTACGTCCTCCAGCTCGCGGCCGGTGACGGACAAGTACAAACCGTCAGTGACATCACCCTTAACGCCATTCCCCGACCGGCCATCAACGTTCAATTGCTTTCCGGCTCTTTGCAGTTGTCCTGGCCGAGCGACGTCCCCTGGCAATTGCAATTTCAAACCAACTCATCTGGCGCCGGACTGAGCACGAACTGGGTGGATGTGACGGGCTCGACCGCAACCAACATGATGAATTTCCCAATTGACCGGTCCGTCGGGAATACTTTCTATCGTCTGTATCACCGATGAAACTGCGGCCAAATCCCCACGCCGGGACCTCCAGGAGAATGATTGGAATGTTTGCCGCGGCTGAAACTTCACAAATTGAATCGAGTTAAGCTGAATCCGGCGGAATCCGGCTTGAAGTCGAATTTAACGAACCAGGTTGCTCATGCGCGATGGGATAAGCACTTGATTCCGTGCGATATGTGGAAGGCCGAGGTGCTTGATTCCGCCCCGGTCGCCCTATCCCGCATTTCACCAATATTGGGTGGTGGAGACCGGGCAGCATCTGTCGGCTCGCCATTACCACCGGAATTGTTAAGCTCAGGAAGCATGAACATTTTTGCGTGGAAAATGTCTTTTTGTTGAGTGGATGGAAAATGGCCGGAAACAAACTAAGAAAAAGAGCGGGGCGCCGGGCTTTTCCTGTGCGGCCCGGCGGGATTTGCGTTTGGCAAATGATTTTCTCCGGGTGTGCGGCCGGAGGATGATTTCATTTTGCGCCGTCTTTTTGTTTCTGGGCGCGCTCGGTTTCGGGGAGGCCACCGTCTGTGCCGCGAGTTTTACCGCGTCTTTGGATCGCGACACCATCGCGCTCGGCGAGCAGGCCATTCTGTCCCTGACATTCGAGGGCGGGCAGTCAAAAAATGTCCCGACACCGAGCGTCGCCGGTCTGCAAATCTCCCAGATCGGCACTTCCCAAAGCGTCAAGATCGTCAATGGCGCGATGAGTTCGACCGTCACCGTCACCTTTTCCGTCTCCCCACAACACAGTGGCGACTTCGTCATCCCGGCCATGACAGCAGACGTAAATGGCCAGGCCCTGACCAGCCAGCCGCTCACACTGGCCGTGCAAAAAGCCGCCGTGCCTTCCGCCGCGGCCATTAATTCCGGCAACGAAGTTGCATTCATGAAATTGCAGCTGCCGCAAAACAAAGTCTATGTCGGGCAGGTGCTGGCCGCGCAATTGCAGATTTGTTTGCGCGAAGACGTGCAGAATTTTGGCAACTTCCAGTTCACCACCCGGCCCACCGATGGATTCATCGTTGGCAAAAGCGTGCAGGGCGGAAGATATCGCACCCAGATTGGCAACCACGTTTATACCGTCATCCCGCTTTCCATCGCGCTCACGGTTTTGAAGGCCGGCGACTTGAATCTCGGCCCGTTTACCGCCCGGATGACGGTGGTGTTGCCGTCCGATCAGCAGGGCGGCGACCCGTTCATACGACAATTCTTCAACAGCGGTGAACAAAAGCAGGTTTCGATGGCGACCGAACAACTCAGCGTGCAGTCTTTGCCGTTGCCGACGGAAGGCAAACCGTCGAACTTCAGCGGCGCGGTCGGTCACTACACAATGACCGTCACTGCCGGGCCGACGAATGTTGCCGTCGGCGACCCCATCACCGTGCATATCCAAATTTCGGGGAGCGGCGCGCTGGATGCCATCATGCTGCCCAACCAGCCGGAGTGGGCCGATTTCAAAGTTTATCCCCCCGCGTCAAAGGTGGAAACCAGCGACCAGCTGGGGCTGGACGGCGCCAAAACATTTGAAGAAATCGTCACGCCGCAAAACACGGACGTTCATCAATTGCCGCCATTGTCCTTTTCCTTTTTTGACCCCGGTGACGGGAATTACCACACGCTCACACAGCCACCCGTGCAACTGGCCGTTCGATCCGCCAGCATGGCTTCAGTGCCTGCCGTTGCGGCCGCCAAAACTCCCGGCGCGGAAAACCCGTCTTCACCGCAGGACATTTTACCCATCAAAGAAGAACTCGGGGCGTTTGCGCCGGCTGCCCCTCCGCTGATGATCCGGCCGGCATTTCTGGCGCTGCAAAGTTTGCCGGTGCTGGCATTGTTGGCGGCGTTTGTGTGGCGCAAGCGCGCGGACCATCTGGCGAACAATCCGCGTCTGCGGCGACAGCGGGCCGTGGCACAGCTTATTGCCAGCGGTATGGATGACTTGAAAAAATACGCGGCGCAGAACCTGCCGGACGACTTTTTCGCCACGCTGTTCCGATTGCTGCAGGAGCAGCTTGGTGAACGGCTGGACTGTCCGGCATCATCCATTACCGAATCAGTCGTGGATGAACGTGTGGCGCCAAACGGCGTGTCGGAAGCGACATTGCAGGGCCTGCGCGAACTGTTCCAGCTTTGCAATCAGGCGCGCTACGCGCCAATCCGCGGCACCAGCGAATTGAACTCAGTCGCCGCGCAATTTGAAAATGTCATTCGCGAACTGCAGGGATTGAAGGTATGAAACCGAGTTTTTCCTTTTTCCTCCGCAGGAGAAACCGTAACGGGTCTCTGGCTTGTTTCCGGTTCAATTTTGAGCCTCGTGACCTCGGCTCATGCGCTGTTTTGAGCATGCTGTTCGTGCTGGTTGCCGCCGGAAACCTTTTCGCGGCGGACGTCACCACGGATTTTTCGGCGGCAAACCGGCTTTACGCCGAGGGAAAATTCTCCGAGGCAGCGACCGCCTACGAAAACATTCTGCACACCGGGGCGCAATCGCCGGCGCTGTTGTTCAATGACGCCAACGCGGAATTCAAGACCGGCAAGCTCGGCAAAGCCATCGCCGCCTATCGGCAGGCCGCGCTCCTCGCTCCGCGCGACGCGGAAATCCGCGCGAACCTGCAATTCGTCCGCAACCAGGTCCAGGGTTCGACAATTCGCGAAAGCCGCTGGCAGGGATGGCTCGGCGCGTTGACGCTCAATGAATGGACGTTGCTGGTCTCAGGCGCGTTCTGGCTGACGTTGCTGTTGCTCACCGCGGCGCAACTGGCGCGGGCGTCCCGCCCGTTCGATGAAAAGTTGAAACACCCGGGCAGGATGCCCGTGCCACTAAAACTTCGACGCACCGCAGGCATCCCATTTTTCGTGACCCTTTTGTCCGGTGCGGCGCTCACCTTGCAGGCGGTGGAACATTTTTACGGGCAAACCGCGGTCGTGATTTTGCCGGAGGCGACGGCGCGCAGCGGGCCGTTCGCCGAGGCGCAAAGCGCTTTCACGGCACACGACGGTGCGGAATTGGCGATTCTGGAGCGGCACGGCGACTGGGTGCAGGCCGCCGACAGCTCCGGGAAAATCGGCTGGCTGGCGGTCAAGCAGGTTGAGATTCTGCCCGGTGCATGACGAAACATTTCCTTGAACGCAGCCACGGCTTTTTTGTCCATCGAAAAATAATCAACACAAATGAACACAGGAATTTCGGCAATTAACGACGCAGTAAAGGAAGCCAGCGCTTTTACTCATCCACTCTTCAACGAACTCGGCAAAGTCATTGTCGGGCAGAATTATCTGACCGAGCGGCTGGTCATCGGCCTGCTGGCCAACGGCCACGTGCTGCTCGAAGGCGTGCCGGGCCTGGCCAAGACGCTGGCCGTGAAATCGCTGGCCAATTGCATCCGCGTCAAATTTTCGCGCCTGCAATTCACGCCCGACATGCTGCCCGCCGATGTCATCGGCACGCAGATTTACAATCCGCAATCCGGCGGTTTCAGCACGCGCAAGGGGCCGATCTTCGCCAATCTTATCCTCGCCGACGAAATCAACCGCGCGCCCGCCAAGGTACAAAGCGCATTGCTCGAAGCGATGCAGGAAAAGCAGGTCACCATCGGCGAACAGACCTTCAAGCTCGATGAACCGTTCCTCGTGCTCGCAACACAAAATCCCATTGAGCAGGAGGGCACGTATCCGTTGCCCGAAGCGCAGGTGGACCGCTTCATGCTCAAGTTGAAAATCGGTTACCCGTCACGCGATGAGGAACGCCAAATCCTCGATTTGATGGCGAAAACGTCCGGTACGCCTGTCACCAGCGCCGTCGTTGACCCGAAGGACATCCTCAAGGCGCGTGAAGTAATCAACGACATCTACATTGACGACAAGGTGAAGGATTACATTGTGGATTTGGTTTGCGCCACGCGAGATCCAGACCACTATAAAATTACGGTGAAGGATTTCATCCAGCTTGGCGCCTCGCCGCGCGCGACCATCAATCTGACGCTGGCGGCCAAAGCTTTCGCGTTTTTGAAAGGCCGCGGCTACGTGACGCCGCAGGACGTGAAAAGCATCGGCATGGACGTGCTGCGACACCGCGTGGCCATCACCTACGAAGCCGAAGCCGAGGAAAAAACCAGCGAAACGGTCATCCAGAAAATCTTTGATGAACTGCCAGTGCCATGAAAATGAATGGAGAATTAAGAATGAAGAATGCAGAATGAATTTCTGCGCCGTGTAGAATGAGCCGGAGAGATTTCATCAAGTCGCAAGGAGCAACCTGCAAGAATTGGCAGTGGAGTTGGTCTTTCGTCAACCACGCCAAACGAATAATCATTTTTGGCGCTTGGGATCGGGATACCATCGGCAAAAGGACGATGATTTTTTCAGAAGATTGGAAAGAAAATCATCGCGGCACAAAACCCGCCTATGTTCAATCACGTGAACACATCCGGCTGATTGAGGAAGAAGGATATCAATTGAAGACCTTCCCGATGCATTGGAAGGATGGCAAGGACGGGCATCCTAAAATTGGCGGATTTACTTCAAAGCTCACCAAGCGAAAACTCACGCGCGTTGGTGGTGAGTGGTTTACTTCAGATTACGATGAAGCTAGTTCGGTTGCGCTGGCCGAAGAGATATCTTTGCCAGAAAAATATTCTGAAGGTGCGCGAGTGTCGGTAACTATCAACGCTTACGAACGCAACCCGAAAGCTCGTGCTGCTTGCATTCGACATCACGGTCATGTTTGCGCAGTTTGTGAATTCGATTTTGCCAGTGTTTACGGCGACCTTGGTGAAGGCTTCATTCACGTTCACCATGTTGTTCCGATTGGAAAAGTTGGAAAGGAATACAAAGTAAATCCAATTAAAGACTTAATCCCAGTTTGTCCGAACTGTCATGCGATGATTCATCGCGCTGAACCACCATTGACCGTTGAACAGCTTCGCAGCCACATCAGCGATCTAAAGAAATCATGAGAATCGCACACGCGAATTCTTCATTCTGCATTCTTCATCCTGCCTTCCCATGATTCCCCGCGAGATTCTCAAAAAAATCCGGCAGATCGAGTTGCGCACGAACCGCCTCGTGACCGAGTTCGATGCGAGCGGCTGTGCCCGAATCCCAACGGGATTCCGTCCCAAAGCCCAGGGTTGCGAGGAGCGAGCTACCCTGGGTCCTCGTCGCAGAATGTTCATCAACCGCAACGCGGTTGCGGCCATTCCGTTTTCGTCCGCCGCGCATGGGATTTGCCACAACCCCGTTGGGGTTGGTGATGATTTAATTCCGTTCACCCAGGGTAGCGCCTGCGTCGCAACCCTGGGCTATTTGCCTGAATCCCGTTGGGATTCTCAGATGGTGGAAGGCTCTGCCCGCTCGGATTCGTCATTCGACATTCGACATTCGTCATTTTCACCCGCATGATTCCGCGAGAAATTCTCAAAAAAATCCGGCAAATCGAGCTCCGCACGAACCGGCTCGTGACCGAGACCCTGGCGGGACAGTACCATTCCGTCTTCAAAGGGCAGGGGATGAATTTCGACGAGGTGCGCGAATACCAGCCCGGCGACGACGTGCGCGCGATTGACTGGAACGTCACGGCGCGGATGAACCATCCGTTCATCAAGAAGTTTGTCGAGGAACGCGAACTCACGCTCATGCTCGTCGTGGACGTGAGCGGCTCCGGTTTGTTCGGCTCGCGCGACCAGTCCAAGCGCGAACTCGCTGCCGAGATCGCCTCCGTGCTCGCGTTCTCCGCCATCCGCAACAACGACAAGGTCGGCCTGCTGCTGTTCACGGACGAGGTGGAAAAATTCATCCCGCCGCGCAAGGGCCGCGGTCACGTGTTGCGCGTGATTCGCGAAGTGCTTTTCTACGAGCCGAAACGGCGCGGAACGGATTTGATCCATGCGCTGGAATTCATGGGCCGGGTGTTACCGCACAAGGCGATTGCCGTAGTCGTGTCAGATTTTCTCACGCCGGAAGGGAGCGGGGCGCTGCCGCCACCCGTCCAAATCGCCTTGCGCATGGCCAATCGCCGCCACGATGTCGTGGCGGTGCATATCACTGACCGCTATGAACTTGAACTGCCGGCGATGGGGCGTTTGACCCTGGAGGATGCGGAAACCGGCGAGATTGTGGAGCTCAACACCGGGCGCGCAAGCAGCCGCGACGCGTTTGCCTTGCGCCAGCAAAAGCAGAATGAAGACCTGGCACGGCAATTCCGGTCTTCGGGCATTGACACCATTCAACTCCACACGGATGAAGCATACTCAACGGCATTGGGGAAATTTTTTGAGAACCGGGAGAAACGGAGGTTGCGAGGATGAAATTCTTACGATGACTGACCTATTGATATCCGCAAATGTGGCCATGATTTCTGTGGGTAGCACCCGCGTCTCGCGGGTTCAATTTGGCGTCCCGCCAAATTGTTTTGGGGCGCGTGTCCTTACCCGAGGACGGATGAATTGTAGGCAATGTTGTGCCTTGCTCCCGCCGGTTTCGGGCGTGACGCCCGAAACGACCCGCCAGGGGCGGGTGCTACCGACAGCCATGGGAGATTTTTACCTCTTATGATCGTTGCAACCAACAACGCGGCTTCCCCAGCCACCGACATCCGCGACATCAAGCCGCCGGTCGTGATTTCGAGCGGGTGGGGATGGGTTTGGTGGACGTTGGGGGCGCTGGCAGTCCTGGCCATTCTGTATTTTGCCTGGCGGTTCTGGCAGAAACGGCGTTCGCAAATTACGGAGGAACCGCCGTTGCCGGCGCATATTCGCGCGAAGCAAAAATTGGAAGAGGCCCTGGCGTTGCTTTCTCAACCAAAGGAGTTCTGCGTTCTGGTTTCAGACACGATCCGGACATATCTCGAAGAACGTTTTGATTTTCGCGCGCCGGAACGGACGACCGAGGAATTCTTGCATGAATTGCAGACCACGGAGTTGTTGATGGCGGAGCAAAAGGAAAAGCTGGGCGAATTTCTTGAGAGCTGCGATCTCGTAAAGTTTGCCAAATACGAACCGGGCGAACCGGAATTGCGCGACCTGCACGGTTCCGCCGTGCGATTGGTTGAGGAGACCGAGCCGCGTGAAGCGCAGGCGAACGACGGAATGCGAGGCAACGAAAACGAACCGCAAGAGGAACTCGTAAATCGTGAATCGTAAATCGTAAATCCGCAATGACCTTCGCCCATCCATATTTTTTGCTGCTGCTTTTGCTGCTCCCGTTGTTGGCGTGGCTGAAAGGGCGGCGCGGCCGGCCGCCGGCGTTTTTATATTCGTCGGTGGGGATACTGGAGGGTCTGACGAATGCCCGGCGTTCGCGGGCCGGCGCATTTCTGGCGGCACTGCGCTGGCTGGTGCTGGCGGCTGTTCATCATCGCGCTGGCGCAACCGCGACTGACGAAAAGCCAGACGACGGTCAAGGCCAGCGGCATTGACATCGTGGTTGCGCTCGACCTGTCGGGCAGCATGATTTCGGAGGATTTCGTCGTGCATGGCGAGCGGGTAAACCGGTTCAACATGGCGCGCTCGGTCCTGAAAGGATTCATTGATAAGCGGCCAAACGACCGCATCGGGCTGGTCGTGTTCGCGGCCCAGGCGTTCATCGCCGCGCCGCTGACGCTTGACCACGATTATTTGCAGGAAAATCTGGACCGGCTTGAAATCGGCACCATCAACGCCGACCAGACCGCCATTGGCGATGCGCTGACCACGGCGCTGAACCGGCTGCGCGATTTGAAGGCCAAGAGCAAAATCATCATTTTAATGACCGACGGTCAAAATAATTCCGGCAAGATAGAACCGCTCACCGCGGCGCAGGCGGCGCAGGCGCTGGGCGTGAAGGTTTACACCATCGGCATCGGCGAGCGCGGCATGGCCCCGATGCCGGTATTCATGAGCGGCCAGAAAGTCGGCTATCAAAACGTGCCGGTGGACGTGGACGAGGACACGCTGCAAAAAATCGCGCAGATGACCGGTGGCAAATATTACCGCGCCGACAACGCGGAGCGGTTCCGGGAAATCTACGCAGAAATTGACAAGCTCGAAAAGACCGAGGCCATTATCAACAAATTCACCCAGTTCAAGGAACTGTTCCCGTGGTTCGTGTCGTGCGGCCTCGCACTGCTGCTGGTCGAGGTGGTGCTGGGGCAAACCATTTTCCGGAGGCTGCCGTGAAATCCGTGATTTACAATTTTCGATTTACGATTTGTCCGGTAGTTCGGAAGCGCGGACAGCTTTGTCCGCCAGCCGAATTCGAACTCGCGGACCCGGGGGTCCGCGCTCCGCAATTTTGCACAATTACAGGATGAGATTTGCGCACCCCCAACTTCTTTGGCTGCTGCTGGTGATTCCGCCGGCCCTGCTGGTGTTTTTCTGGTGGGCCTGGCGCAAACGGCAGCAACTGCTGGGGCAATTTATCCGGGCGCGATTGCTGTCCGCCTTGACGGTCGGTCTTTCGCCGGTCCGGCAAAAAATCCGGGCGGGTTGTCTGATCGCAGCCGTGGCCTTGCTGCTGGTGGCGCTGGCGCGGCCGCAATACGGATTTGATTTGCAAAAGGTTGAACAGCGCGGCCTAGATATCGTAGTGGCGATTGACACCTCGAAAAGCATGCTGGCCGAGGACATTGCGCCCAACCGCCTGGAACGCGCCCGGCTCGCGGCCCTCGATTTGATGCAGCAGGCAAAAGACGACCGGCTCGGTTTGGTGGCATTTGCCGGCGACGCGTTTCTGGAATGCCCGCTGACGATTGATGACACGGCGTTTCGCCAGAGCGTCGAGGCGCTGGATGTGAACACGATCCCACAAGGCGGCACCGCCATTGCCTCCGCCATCAACGCCGCACTGACGGCTTTCAAGGAGGGCGGTCATTACAAGGTGCTGGTGTTGCTCACGGATGGGGAAGACAACGACACCGGTGCGCTGGAAGCCGCGCAAGACGCGGCCAAGAACCGCCTTAAAATTTTCACCGTGGGCATCGGAACGGCGGAAGGCACCCTGTTGCGGATCAAAGACGCGAACGGCAACTCGGATTACGTCCGCGACCCGGACGGCAACGTCGTGAAATCGCACTTGAACGAAGCGCTGCTCCGGGAGATTGCCGGCGCCACCGGCGGGTTTTATCTGCCACTGCGGCCCAACACAATGGACGCGCTTTATGAACAAGGCATTGCGCCGCTGCCGGAATCCGAGTCGCAGGAACGGCTGGTGCGGCGTTATCACGAGCAATTTCACTGGCCGCTGCTGGCGGCGATTATCCTGCTCCTCGGGGAGATGCTTTTGCCGGAACGGAGACGGGGAAAAGCAATTGTGAACAACGACCGCCCTCACCCCAAACCTCTCCCCCAGGAGAGGTTGAAACCTTCGGCGCTGTCCGGCGTTGCGGGGGCATTGGTCATGGTCATATTGTCAGGTTTTGCGGGGAAAACAGTTGCTTCGCCGGCGAGCGCGTTGCGCGAATACAATGCGGGCAATTACACGAATGCCCTGCAGGAATTCGTGCGGCTGGCGGAAGCGAACACGAACGATTTGCGACTGGTCTTCAACGCGGGCGCGGCGGCATATCGCGCGACGAATTATGACGCGGCGTTAAACGATTTTCAAACAGTGACCCTGTCGCCGGAGTTGAAGTTGCAGGAGCAGGCGTATTACAATTTGGGCAACACGCTGTATCGCCAGGGGGAACTCAAATTCGAGCCGAACACGGAGGGGCTGGACGCGATGACGGCGAGCTGGCAACAAGCGGTCAAATGTTATGAGCATGCGGTTGAATTGGGCACGAACGACACGGATGCCCTGTACAATCTGTCGTTCGTCAAGAAGCAGATTGGATTGATCGCGCAACTGCGCGAGGCCATGCGCCGGGCCAAGCTGGCGGCTGACGACGCGGTCCGGCGCAACGAGTATCACCGCGCGCTGGAAATAATGGAAAGCCTGAACAACCCGATTGCCGCCAAAAAGTTCCAGGATTACATCAAAAAATTGAAAGACATTGATGCGATTGTCACTCCTCATCAGCCTTAGCCTGCCGTTGCTGTCATGGCAGACTGTCCGGGCGCAACTCGCGCCCGCCGATGATTTCTTCAACAGCGGCGCGCAGTTCTACATTTCCAACAACATCCCGCAGGCGCTGGCGCCGGTGGAGCAGGGATTGAAACAATATCCCGACGATGTGAAACTGAAAAAGCTGTATGAATTGCTGAAACAGCAGCAACAATCGCAAAACAACCAGTCGCAACAAAACCAGCAGAATCAATCGCCACAGCAGAAATCAAACAGCCAGCAAAAGCAAAAGGAACAAAAACAACAGCAGCAGAAGCAGAACGAGCAGAACCAGTCCAGCCAGAAAAACGAGGAGCAGCAAAAACAGGAGCAACAGCAAAAGTCGGGCGAGAAGCAGAAGAATCAAAACGAACAGGGACAGCCGGTGGCGGCCGGGCAAATGACACCGGAAGAGGCGAAACGTTTATTGGACGCTCAAAAGAGCAATGAGCAATTCCTGCAACTGAAGCCGCAAGGAAAGCCGGAAAACCAAAATCAGCCGATCAAGGACTGGTAGGGCATTTTACCGATTGTAGCGTCGGCGCTGCGCCGGCCTCGAGGCACAGACCCGATGCTACGGCGAATTCGGACACTATCCGAAGTTGCGCTTGATTGGCTGGCAGAATCAGGCATGTTCGCGCTGCACGTCCGACATCGTGAAAACACTGCACAAATACCTGATCCGCGAAATCCTCGTCTCGTTGCTGATGACGGTGACGGTTTTCACATTTGTGGTGCTGCTCTTCAACGTGCTCAAGGAAGTTCTGCCCTGGTTGGTCAAAGGGCAGATGAGCCTGTGGCTGGTATTGAAGGCCATCGGACTGCTGATTCCATTTGCGTGCGTTTATGCCCTGCCCATGGGATTTATCACCGCGGCCCTGCTGGTGTTCGGCAGGTTCAGCGCCGACCAGGAATTGACCGCGGCCCGCGCGAGCGGCATCAGTCTTTTCTCGCTGATTTCGCCCGTGTTATGGCTCAGCCTGTTTTGCTGCGGACTCAGCGCGTGGTTCAACATGGACCTCGGCCCGCGTTCCCGGGTAGCCTACGTCAACTTGAGAGACCAGCTCCGTTCCGAGTTGGGGAATATGGAGCTGCCCGAGGGCAAGGTCATCAACGACTTTCCGGGTTATGTTTTTTACGCCGCTAAAAACCGCGGCGGTAACCTGGAGGACGTGCGGATCCTGAAATTCGGGGACGTGACGAACACGGAAACAACCCTGCGCGCCCCGCGCGGGCGGATTGAAAAGGATCTGCCCAATAAACAGCTCATTCTGCATTTGTTCGAGGCGCGAACGGTCACTTTTACCGGGTCGCGGATCAGCATTGGTTCGTCTCCTGAATTAACGTTGAATTTCGACCTCAACGTGGCGACGAACCAGCCTTACAGGCCCAAGATCAGTGACATGACCTTCTGGCAGTTGCGCGATGAGTTGAATGATTTGGACAAAAAATTGGGTTCGGCGCCTATTGTGGATGAGGTTTCCTCGGAAGAATTGCGCGCGCAGCTTCGCGAAGCGGAAAAACAGCGGAGCGACCTGACCGAGCCGGTCGTCGTGGAAATGAACCGGCAGCTTGCCTTTTCGTTCGCGTGCTTCGGGTTTACGCTTGTCGGGATTCCACTCGGCATTCGGGTGCACCGGCGCGAGACCAACGTCGGCGTCGCCATCGCCCTCATGCTGGTGCTGGTTTATTACGCGTTCATCATGCTGGGCGAAGCGCTGTCGGCCCGGCCTGAATTTGTGCCGCACCTGATTCTGTGGCTGCCCAATTTCATTTTTCAAGCCGTCGGCGCGGTGTTGCTCTGGCGCGCGAACCGGGGGATTTGAAAAATCAACGGGTTTTTCTGCGATAAACCTTCCCCATTTCCGCCTGGTCCACCGGCTTCACAATCAACTCGTCAATGTTCACGTGCGGCGGGCGGCTGGCGACCCAGACCAGAATGTCCGCGATGTCTTCGGCGGTCAGCGGTTTCATCCCCGCATACACTTTTTTCGCCTGCGCCTGGTCGCCCTTGAAGCGCACGAGGGAAAATTCCGTTTCCGCCAGGCCGGGGTCCACCGTGCCGACGCGGATGCCGGTGCCGAGCAACTCGTGGCGCAGCACGCGGGTGATTTGCAGTTCGCCCGCCTTTGCCGCGCAGTACACCGCGGCGCCGGCGTAAGCCGTGTGGCCGGCCACCGAACCGATGTTGATGATGCTGGCGCCAGCGTCCCGTGGCATCAGGGGCAGCGCCGCGCGCGTCATGCGCATGACCCCGAGCACGTTTGATTGCATCATCGCTTCCCAGTCGGCGTCTTTGCCCTCGGCCACCGTATCCAGGCCGTGCGCGCCGCCGGCGTTATTGATGAGCACATGAAGCGTTCGGAGCTTTTCCGCGACCCAATCCATGAAAACTTCGACGCTGGCGGTCTGGCTCACGTCCAGTTCGTGAACCTGCGCTTCCACCGCACCGGCCTTTCTCGCCCCGGCGGCGACATTTTTTAATCGGTCAAGACGCCGCGCGCCGAGCAAAAGTTTTGCGCCTTCAGCGGCGAAGGCGCGCGCCGCCGCCGCGCCAAATCCGCTCGAGGCGCCGGTGATCAGGACCCATTTGTCTTTTAATGACGATTGGCTCTTATGTTTCATTGGAGAATATGAATTCGAAGAACAGCATTTGTTTTGGCCGGCTTGCCGAGCCGTAGCTCGAAGCGGAGTTTGGTTCAAGCCCGCCTTCGCTGCGCTACGGCGCGGCAGCCTTCGCTTTCCGCTGCGCTCGAGGCGAAGGCTGGTGGAGCCGAGGGGATTCGAACCCCTGACCTGCTGATTGCGAACCAGCCGCTCTACCAACTGAGCTACGACCCCGGTCAATTCAGCCTGATCCTGAACCGCGATAACTATGCGGATTTATCTCCGATGGACAAGTTTTTTTGCCGGCCGACAAAAATGCCGGCGGGTCAGGCGATCACACACGATTTACATCGCCAAAACCCGCCGGCGCCTGCTTTTTAAAGGCAGCGCACCCAGTTCTCATTGGGCAAGGGAAACCTAGCCCATCTCGCCGGTGTAGCAAGTGATTTGTGAAAAAATATTTTTCATCTTCGCCCCGGGATTCGTATCTTCTCCGGAACAGCCGTTTATCCACTTGGGATCGCTCAAAACATTCGACCTGTCAAAATGTTGCCGGGCACTGCAGCTTGCCGGGCTGCTGGCAGGCGGGCTGTTCTCCGCGCCGTCGGCTGGGGCGAGCATGGCGGACCCCGCCGGATCGCGTTTCATCGTGGATTCCTGGAGCACCCCGGAGGGACTTCCGCAAAGCTCGGTCATTTCGGCGATTCAAACGCGCGACGGTTATCTGTGGCTCGGAACCTTGAACGGCCTGGTGCGTTTTGATGGAATCCATTTCACTGTTTTCGATGAGGAGAACACACCCGGCTTGAACAGTGACCGGATTATTTTCCTGTTTGAAGACAGTCACACAAATCTCTGGATCGGGACCGACACGACGGGGGTGGGTTTGGTACAGGATGGTAAAATCAAAAATTATGAAGTCGGGCGCGCGGGTCAGGGAGGCAAATTGACATCCGCCTGTGAGGATTCGGCCGGCGCCGTGTGGTTTTACACGGCGGATTCGCGCCTGGCCCGGTATCGAAATGGAAAGATGGAGACGTTGAATCTCAATTTTCCCACACCCCCGATATGCCGGATGATTGCGTTTGAAAAGACCGGCGCGCTTTGGGTCGCGGATGTCAGTGGAATGTTTTCGATCCGGCCCGAAAATTTTAATCCGCGGGCGATTGTAGTGGATGAGTCCATTCGGGCGGAAAGGTTGGATTTCATTTTGGCCGGTCGAAACGGCGGGATCTGGCGGTTGATGAACGGCCGGATCCAAAAGTGGGAATCGGGACGGTTGAAAAAGGATTCAGGCGCCTATCCCTGGGGCAACGCAATTGTCAAGGCCGCTTGTGAAGACGACGACGGCAACCTGATTGTCGGCACCGCGGGCGCCGGCGTTTTCTGGTATGACGCCAGCGGAAAATTTCAGCAAATGTCAACAGACCAGGGGTTGTCGTCCGCATACGTCCTCTCCTTATGCATGGATCGCGAGGGAAATCTCTGGGTAGGAACCGACGGTGGCGGGCTGGATCGGGTCAAAAGAAAAGTGTTCAATTCGCCAACCGAACTTCCTTCCTGGCCCGTGCAGTCCCTGGGCGAGGACGCGCGTGGCGGTTTGTGGACCGCCTTTAATTTTCACGGACTGTCTTATGTTCTTTCAAATACTGCGCAGGAATTCGGCGTGGGCGTCAATTCCAATGCGTGGTCGGTGCTGGTCGACAACCGGCAGCGTGTGTGGGCCGGCACGCGCGATGAGGGATTGTTTCAATTTCAAAACGATCATTTCGAAACCGCGCCCGGCGCAGCGGCGCTTGGGCCGTGGATCTATGCGCTGTTTCAGGATCACCATGGACAGATATGGGCCGGAACTAAAAACGGCCTGGCACGACTGGACGGGCAGGATTGGAAAATGTTTAGCACGCGGGATGGCCTGTCCGAAAATGCCGTTCGCGCCATCGCAGAAGACGCCGGCGGAAATCTCTGGGTCGGCACGGACAATGGGGGCCTGGACCTTTTCAAGAATGGAAAATTCACGTCCTTTCACCAATCGGAAAACGGCCCGCCTGGCAACGACATTTCCGCGCTCTACCTGGACAAGGACGGCGTCTTGTGGGTTGGCACCTTCGGTCACGGCCTGGCGCGGCTGCAAAACGGCAGGTGGACGCAATATTCCGCGCACGCCGGCCTCGCCAGCAACAGCATTGGTTACATCATTGAAGACAGTGCAGGCAACTTATGGATCGGCTCCAATGCCGGATTGATGCGAATTGAGAAGAAATCGCTGGACGATTATGCCCGGGAAATCACCAACTCCATTTCCTGCCGAACCTATAGCGAAGCTGATGGCTTGCCAACGCGCGAATGTTCCATCGGCGCACAGCCGGCTGCCATCCGCACGCATGACGGGCAATTGTGGTTCCCCACGGTCAAAGGATTGGTTTCCGTGAATCCGGCGGCGCTCAAGCCCAATCCGCAGCCGCCGGCAGTCATGATTGAATCCGTGCGCGTTGATGGACGCGAACAGAAAACCAATCTGCTCGCTTCCGCGTGGCCGCAATCCATTACAATTGCCCCCGGCCACGAGCAGTTGGAAGTTCAATTGGAAATCCATTACACGGGTCTGGACTTTTCCGCGCCGAAACTTGTCCGGTTCAAATATCGCCTGGAGGGCCACGAAACGGCCTGGACTGATGCCGGCGACACGCGCGTGGCTTATTACAGCAACCTGCCGCCCGGCCATTATCACTTTCACGTCACCGCCTGCAACGAAGATGGTGTCTGGAACGAAACCGGCAGTTTCCTGGACATCACCATGCAGCCGCAATTCTGGCAGACCGGCTGGTTTCGTGTCACCGCCATCGTGTGCTTTCTCGGATCAATCATTGCGGTGGTGCGTTATCTGTCCACCCAAAAGTTGCAGCGCCAGTTGCAGGTGCTGAAGCAGCAGGAATCGCTCGAACGGGAGCGTTCCCGGATTGCGCGCGACCTGCACGATCAGCTCGGTGCGAATCTGACCCAGGTAGCGCTGTTGGGCGAGATGGCGGAAGCGGACAAAGACTCGCCCGGCGAAGTTGAAGCGAGCGTCCGGCAAATTTCCGAAACCGCGCGCGAAACCACCCGTTCCCTCGACGAAATCGTCTGGGCGGTCAATCCGGCCAATGACACGCTGGAGGGCCTGGCCAATTACGCCTGCAAATATGCGCAGGAGTATCTCTCCGTGGCCGGGTTGCGCTATCGCGCGGAGGTGCCAACCCAGTTGCCGGCCGTCACGATCCCGCCGGAGGTCCGGCACAATGTTTTTCTCGCCCTCAAGGAAGCCGTCAACAACGTTGTCAAACACGCACAGGCGTCGGAAACGAGGATTCGATTGCGGCTTCAGGCACGCGGAGCGGGGTTGCTGCCGGGCAGCTTCATTTTGGAGATTGAAGACAACGGGCGCGGACTTGACCGGCCAGATGCAACCACGGCGTCCACGCGAAACGGCCTTCGCAACATGCGCAAGCGAATGGAAGACATTCAAGGAACATTTTCAATCGGTCCGGGAGCCAATGGCGGGACGCTGGTGCGCCTGACCATCCCTATTTCCAGGCTTTCTTAATCTTGATCTTAATCCTAATCTTATTCCTGTCGGTGGCCGGGATCACGATTAAAGGCACGAGAAAGATTGAAATTCGGAACCATGCCCATTTCAGTTTCCATTGTTGAAGACAACGACCAGTTGCGTGCGACGCTCGCCCGTGCCCTCAACCGCGCCGACGGTTTCCACTGCGCCAGCCAGCATGCCAGCGCCGAGGACGCTTTGAAGGAATTGCCACGGGTGCGTCCGGACGTGGTGCTGATGGACATCAACCTGCCCGGGATGAATGGCGTGGAATGCGTGCGGCAGTTGAAGCAAGTGATTCCGGATATCCAGGTGATGATGCTCACGGTCTACGAGGACACGGAAAACATTTTCAACGCGCTGGCGGCCGGCGCGAACGGTTACCTGCTCAAACGCACCTCCAGCAAGGAATTGCTCGAAGCGATTCAGCACGTGCGCCAGGGCGGTTCGCCAATGACCATGCACATTGCGCGCAAAGTCGTGCAATCCTTTCAAAGGAGCGCGGCCTCGGCGCAAGCCACGGAGAACCTTTCCGAACGCGAACAGCAGGTGCTCGACCAATTGAGCCAGGGGTTGATGTACAAGGAAATTGCCGACAAGCTCGGTATCAGCTACGAGACCGTGCACACCTACATCCGCCGCATCTATGAAAAATTGCAGGTCCGCACCCGGACCGAAGCCGTGGCTAAATTCCTGCGCAGGTAAACGCTCCTTTCAGGGGCTGATGCGCAGAGGCTCGGGCAAAACCTTCAAGAAACGCCATTTTGACCTCATTTTCATTGACTTTCTGCGTTCGGCTGCGTTTGGGATGTATATAGTCCGCGAGGCAGTTCGGGATTATGTCCTTCACAAACCCAACCATTTATAAGAAAAGTAAAATCAAAAGCGTGGCAATTATGCCTAAAATGCTGCCGATTAAGGTTAAAAGCGTTGCCTGTTTCCATGTGTTTCCCCAAATTTCCTTTCCAAATATTACCTGAACACAAATCCACAATACAGCAACCGTGGTTATAAGGACAATTGGGTGTTTGTTCATTGGGTGCTTTAAGCGCGGTGACCGGCAGCAATCAGCTTGGTTCTCAGTCCGATGGCGATAGTCACTTTGGCGGCTTGTTTCCGATAGGTTTTACGCCCAAAATCTCCAAATTCAAGAGTTTTCCATAAGTTGTTATGGTTGTTTGACATATTAAAAAGTGCGTTTGGGATGTATATAGTCCCGAGGCGGTTTGTAACCAGTACTGGTGACTGGAAGTGGACAGGGCATTTGGTAGATTGTTTGCGTCGTTGAGATGCAAAAGCGCAGTGTTCCGTGTGTGAAGTAAGCGTAAGTCTGCGGCGCGGCATCCGATGAAAGCGATTTTTAGAGCGCTTAGTTCTCATTAAGAGGCCGGAGTAGTGACCCGGCCTCTTTCCTTTTCCCCCGGTCCCATCCTTGAAAAATCGGGCGCATCCGCGCATCGCCCCCGGAGTGATGCGGTTGGTTCGGGGAGGCGGGCCGCCGGCCTGCCGAGTTTGGCGGCTCGCCAAATACTTCGTCAGCCCATTTGGGTTCACACATTTCGGTGAAAACGAAAAATGCGGACAATGTTTTCGGCGGGCCACGTGCGTTCCACGCGGTAATGGCACCGTTCCGGTTTGGCAAAACGCCGCTCTCATTGGAGCAGAGCAAGCATCCGGATGCACCTGCCCACAGCGGTGCTTACTTGGCAATTGGCAATGTCGAGTGACCCTGCTAACTTGGGCCCGCATGTCCAACGCGGTTGTCGCGGTCCAAGCGCCCTCAAAGCCAAAAATGTTCCTCCGCCGGCTGATCACCTCGGTGATTCTCTGGACGGTCATCATTGCGGCGTTGTTTTCCGCCAGCAGCCTGATTTCCAACGGCGTGTTCATTCTCATCATGGTGTTTCTGGGCATGACCGGTCTGGCGGAGTTTTACGGGCTGGCCGAAAAGCGCGGCCTGGTCTGCTTCAAGTGGTGCGGGCTGTTCGGCGGCCTGTTGCTGATGCTGGGAACATTCCTGAATCTGACCGGACACCTTGGCACGTCCGGTTCGCCCGCGCGCGTGAACGATTTTGAAACCGGTTTCATCATCCTGTTCGTGCTCGGTTTGTGCGTGCGGCAATTTGTTTCGCGCAGCACCACGGGCGGGATTCCGGCCATTTCCGCGACCTTGTTTGGTCTGATGTATGTGCCGTGGCTGCTGAACTTCGTCCAGAAAATCAATTTCTTCCCCGGCATCGGCGATGGCGGGAAATTTTACGTGCTTTATTTCATTCTCGTCACGAAATTCAGCGACACCGGCGCCTATGCCGTCGGCTCGCTCATCGGCCGGCACAAAATGATCCCGCGCATCAGCCCCGGCAAAACGTGGGAGGGTTTTGGGGGCGCGATTGCTGGTTTCGACCGGCGCCAGTCTGGTGTTCGCGCATTTTTTCGGCGCAAAAATGGTCGGGATGAATTACCTCCACGCCGTGGTTCTCGGAATCGTCCTGAGCCTCACCGCCGTCATCGGTGATTTGATCGAATCGCTGTTCAAACGCGAAGCGGGCGTGAAGGACTCGGGCAGACTGTTTCCCGGAATCGGCGGCATTCTGGACTTGCTCGACAGCCTTTTGTTCAACGCGCCGATTATGTATCTCTATTTGCGCCACATTCTCACGCACCCATGAAGAACGTTGTTCTTCTGGCAGCACCGGTTCCATCGGCACCAGCACCGTCAAGGTGGCGGAGGATTTGCCGGACCGCATCCGGCTGCTGGGGCTGGCCGCCGGCAACAATGCCGAATTGCTGCTCGAACAGGCGCGCAAACACCGGCCCGAAGCGATTTCCATCAGCGACCCGCGAAAGGCCCGGGAACTGCGAGGCGTGCTCGGGGTACCCCGACGCGGGTTTATTCCGGCGAGGAAGGGTTGATCAAACTCGCCACGCTGCCGGCGGCGGACATTGTGCTTATTGCCATTGTCGGCACGGCGGGATTGAAACCGGCGCTGGCCGCCATTCGCGCGGGCAAGGACATCGCCATCGCGTCAAAGGAAATTCTCGTCATGGCCGGCGAAATCGTGATGAGCGAGGCGCGCAAACACGGCGTGCGCGTGCTGGCGGTGGACAGCGAACACTCGGCGATTTTTCAATGTCTCGACGGCAAACCGCCCGCTTCCGTCCGCAAACTCTGGCTCACAGCTTGCGGCGGGCCGTTTCGCGACGCCAGGAAGTGGCCTGCTGAACAATTTGCCGAAATCACCGTCGAGCACGCGCTCAAACATCCGTCGTGGGTCATGGGCCGGAAAATCACGATTGATTCGGCGACGCTCTTCAACAAGGGCCTGGAAATGATCGAGGCGCGCTGGCTGTTCGACATCGGCATGGAGCGCGTCGGCGTGCTGGTGCATCCGCAGAGCATCGTCCATTCGCATGGTCGAATTCGTGGACGGCTCGATGCTCGCGCAGCTTTCCACGCCGGACATGTGCCTGCCGATTCAATACGCGCTGACGTATCCCGACCGCGCGCCGAGCGAGCGCGTGCAGACCGATTTCGCCAAACTCGGCAGCCTCACGTTCGAAGAGCCGGACGTGGAACGGTTTCCGGCATTGAATCTGGCGCGCAGGGCAGGGGAGGCGGGCGGCACGCTGCCGGCGGTATTGAACGCGGCGAACGAAGTCGCGGTCGAAGCGTTCGTGAATCGCAAAATCAATTTCCCGCAAATCGCAGAAACCGTTCGGCGCACGATGGACGCGCACAAGGTTGTTTCGCATCCCACGCTGGAGCAGATTCTGGAGGCGGACGCCTGGGCGCGGCGGGAAGCGCGGGAGTTCAGACCTTGATTTGTCGGGATCCCGGAACACGCCGGAGCCAGAACGCCGGCGAGTCAGTGATTGCAGGCCGGCTTTTTGCTGATATAATCCTATTGTCCCGTTGCTGGGGCTGACATTTATAATGACCATTTTAACGACCATTTATGTAATTGCCGCCGTGTTGGTATCGTTTGGCGCGGCCATTTTTATTCATGAGTTCGGACATTATCTGGGTCGCGCGAAGGCTCGGCATGAAGGTCGAGGAATTCGCCGTCGGCTTGGGGCCGAAGATTTACAGCTGGAAACGCGATGGCATCGAATATTCGCTGCGTTGGATTCCGGCCGGCGGCTTTGTGAAGCTGCCGCAAATGATCACCTCCGAGACGCTCGAAGGCGAGTCCGACAGAGAAGTGCCGCCCGCGCCGCCGTTGCACAAAATTCTGGTCGCCTTTGCCGGGCCGTTCATGAACGTGGTGTTCGCCTTCGCCATCGCCACCGTCATTTATTTTGTCGGCCTGCCCATTCCGGTAAACCCGGCCATCATCGGCTATGTTGAGCCAAATTCGGCGGAAGCCAAACTGGGAATCCAGGAAGGCGACCGCATCCTGGCGGTGAATGGAAAGCCGGTGAAAACCTGGCAGGACGTGATGCTGAACACGATTGTGGCGCGCAGCAGCGTGATGCCCGTGGTCATCGAGCACGACTGGCCAAGGAGCGGACGTATTCGCTCAAGGCCACAACGGACAATGGACTTGGCCTGAAGCTGCTCAATCTCGACCCGCGCGATCATCCGCAAGTGTTGGAGGTGAGTTCGGGCAGTCCGGCGGAAAAGGCCGGACTCAAGACGGGTGACCACATTGTTTCCTTCGCGGGCGTCCCCATTGCCAGCCAGGAACAACTGATAGGCCTGATTCGCAAATGTGGCGGGCAAACCAATCCGAATGCGGGTCGAGCGTGGCGAAGAAAAGTTGGCACTGAACATCACACCGAATATTGATCCCACCACCAAAACGGGAAGAATCGGCGTTGCGTTGGGTGTGGATTCCACGCAAGTGTACGTAATCCAAAGGCCCGGCCCAACGCCTTGGGAGCAAGTCAGCGATGTGTTGGACAAGACTTTTGCGACTATCGGCGCGCTGGTCCACACGCGCCAGACGGGTGTGGGGGCGAAGGATTTGAGTGGTCCCGTGGGAATTCTCAGCATCCTCGCCGGCCAGGTTAAAACGGATTACCGCCTGGCCTTGAGTTTTCTCGTGTTGCTCAACATCAATCTCGCCATCATCAATCTGCTGCCGATTCCCGTGCTCGACGGCGGACATATTCTCATGGCCATCATCGAAAAAATCTGGCGCCGACCGTTGAGTTTAAAGTTGGTGGAATACGTCACGACCGCCTTTGCGATGCTGTTGATCGGCTTTATGCTTTACGTCACGATTTTTGGAGACATCAAACGGTTTGCGCTCTATCGCGCGATGTTCAACAGTGACGCGCAAATCGAACAGGCGACAACACCCGCCACGTCCGCGCCGGTCCCGGCCAAATAGGCCATGCGCTACTGCGAATCTCCATATTTTTATCAGCGGCGGAAGACGCGCGAAGTCGTCATCGGCGATCCGGCGCGCGGCGGCGTCATCATCGGCGGCGATCATCCGGTCGTCATGCAGTCCATGCTCACCTGCGACACGATGGACACCGCCGAGTGCGTGAAGCAGACGCTCGAACTCGTCGCCGTCGGCTGCCAGCTTGTCCGCATCACCGCGCCGACGGTGAAGGACGCGGCGAATCTGCAGAATATTGTCGCCGGAATTGCGCGCGCGAGGCTGCCTCGTGCCGATTGTCGCCGACATCCATTTCAAACCCGAAGCGGCGATGGAAGCGGTGAAATGGGTCGAGGTCGTGCGCGTCAATCCCGGCAATTATGCCGATTCCAAGAAATTTGCGATCAAGGAATACACCGACGAGCAATACGCCGCCGAGCTGAAGCGCATTGAGGAGAAATTCACGCCGCTGGTGCTCGAAGCCAAAAGGCTGAAGCGCGCCCTCCGCATCGGCACGAATCACGGCTCGCTCAGCGACCGCATCATGAACCGCTACGGCGACACGCCGCTGGGCATGGTCGAGAGCGCGCTGGAATTCGCCCGCATCTGCCGCCAGCACGACTTCCACAACTTCAAGTTCTCGATGAAGTCGTCCAATCCCGAAGGTGATGATTGAGTGCTACCGCCTGCTGGTCGCGCGGCTGGAACAGGAAGGGCCGGATTGGAATTACCCGATTCATCTCGGCGTCACCGAGGCGGGCGAAGGCGAGGATGGCCGCATCAAATCCGCCATTGGCATCGGTTCGCTGCTGTGCGACGGACTGGGCGACACCATTCGCGTTTCGCTCACGGAAGATTCGCCGCGCGAAATTGAGGTCTGCCGCGATTTGCTGGCGCAGATTCCCAGTCTTGCGAACTCCGAACTCCGAACTCCGAACTCCGGATTTCCCTTCGACCCGTTCCACTTCGAGCGGCGTGAAACGCCGGAAATTGAACTCGCGGACGGTGTCAAATGCGGCGGTGAGCAACTCATCCGCGTCGTCGTCACCCGCGCCACGTGGGACAAGGTCGCGCCCAAGATTCGTCCGAAAGACGACGTGAAACCGGAGGCGGTTTACGAAGACTTGAACGTTGCCGAGATTGACCCGACGCAGGATTTTGAAATCAACTGCGAGACGCAACTCGTCACGGTGAAGGACGGCGTGAAGCTGCCGGTCATTACCGCGTTTCGTCTGCTGGCGGCCAAATTGAAACGGCTGGGGCGGAACAATCCGATTTTGCTGAAGGATTGTCTTGTTGGAGTTCAGCCTTCAGGCGGTCCGGACAAGCTAAAGCTTGAACTCCAACTAGAACCGAAGATTGCCTTGCTCCGCGCGTCCGTCGTCATCGGTTCGCTGCTGGCGGACGGGATTGGCGACGCGATTCTGGTTCGCGGCGAGGCCGGCGGCGGCCAATCGTTGCGGCTGGCTTACAACATTTTGCAGGCGGCGGGCTGCCGTTCGTTCAAGACCGATTACGTCGCGTGCCCGTCGTGCGGGCGGACGTTGTTCAATCTGCAGACCGTGACGGCGCGCATCAAGGCGCGCACGGAGCATCTCAAGGGCGTGAAGATTGCCATCATGGGCTGCATCGTGAATGGCCCCGGCGAAATGGCGGACGCGGATTTCGGCTACGTGGGCGGCGCGCCGGGCAAGATCAATCTCTACGTCGGCAAACAGGCCATCAAGTTCAACATCCCCGAAGCCGAAGCGGTGGACCGCCTCGTGGACCTCATCAAGGAACACAACAAGTGGGTGGAGCCGGAAATGAAGGAAACGGTTGCCGTGCGCTGATCTCCGTTGCCTGAGCTTGCCTGATTCACACGTTTAAACTCGACCGGCCCCTTTTAATAACCGGGATGTCCGTTTCGGTGGGTGCTGGTTAAAGTTCAGCTCTTCCCGTTCAGCAGATCATTGAGCGTGAGCAGCATGGTTTCGGCAGTGTAAGGTTTGGGAATGAAATGACGGACGCCGGCTTTGTTGGCGGCAGCTTCATATCCATCAAGCGCCAGACCGCTGGAACCGATGATCTTGATGTTTGGATTAAGCGCTTTGAGCGCGGCAATTGTCGCCGGGCCATCCATGTTCGGCATGACCATGTCGGTGATGACCGCGTCTATTTCGTTTTGGCGGGGCTTGTAGAGGGAGAGCGCTTCGTTGCCATCGGCAGCGAGCAGAACGCGGTAACCATAACGCTCCAGAGCTTTTTGCGCCAGTTTGCGAATGGGTTCTTCGTCGTCCACGACGAGCACCAGATTGTTGTGACCGCGCGGCAGCTTGGTTTCTCCCGCGACCACATTTTCCACGACTGCGGGCGTGGAATTGGCCGGGAGGTAGACTTTGAAAGTGCTGCCCTTGTCCGGCTCGCTGTAACAATGGATGAAACCGCCGTGGCTTTTGACGATGGCCAGAGTGGTGGACAGGCCCAGTCCCGTCCCTTTGCCCGGTTCTTTGGTCGTAAAGAATGGATCGAAGATTCTTTCCTGGATTTCCTTCGGCATGCCCGTGCCGGTGTCGTCCACGGTCAGACACACGTGTGGGCCGGACTGAGCTTCCAGATTCATGCTCACATACGCTTCATCCAGCACCACATTCTCCAAGTGCAGGGATAGTTTGCCGCCATTGGGCATCGCGTCGCGAGCGTTGACGCAAAGGTTCAACAGGATCTGGTGGAGTTGCGTCGGGTCGCCGGTAATGGTCCAGAGGCCGGGGGCGGAATGAAGTTCAAAAGCGACCGATTTCGGGAAGGTCTCATTGACCAGGTGCTTGATTTCGCGGGCGATGTGTTTGGGTTGGACGACAATCCGTTCGCCTTCCATCCCGCGTCCAAAGGCCAGCACCTGTTTGACCAGACCCGCGCCCCGCTGGACGTTGGTCTCCAGCGATTCCAATAGTCTTTTTCCGTCGGCGTCAGCGACTTTTTCCTTCAACACCTGGACGGCGACAAGGAGGGGGGTCAGTACGTTGTTGAGGTCGTGCGCGATGCCGCCGGCCAATGTCCCGAGGCTTTCCATGCGTTGTGAACGCAGAAACTGGGCTTCGAGTATTTTCTTTTCGGTAATGTCAGTATTGATAATGAGCAGGGATTTCCGGCGGCCTTGATCGTCAAGGATGATATTGGACCGCGCCTGGGAAATGACTGATTTGCCGGCCTTCGTGAACTCCTGCAATTCGCCGTGCCACTCGCCACGTTCATTCACGCCCTTGATCGCTTCCTGAAGTTGTGGCGTCATGATTCCCTTGTGCAGCAGTTCCACCGGGTTTTTGCCGATGGCCTCGGCGGCACTCCACCCATAAAAATGCTCGGCGCCCTTGTTCCAGTAGGTGATCCGGTCAAACGGATCAATCACCCAAATCGCGTCCTGCGCCTCATTCAGCAGCGCTGCCTGTTCCTGGATTTTCTCCTCCGCCTGTTTGCGCTCGGTGACGTCAAATTGAATGCCTTGCGTACCCACGATCTGGCCGTCGGGCCCGAAAACCGCCGATTTCATCACGTGCAGATAGCGTTTGCCGCCGTTGGCGGCGGGATAAATTTCCTCGACGTGAATCGGCCTGCCGGTGCGCAGGATTTCTTCGTGGTGTTTGTTTCCGTCGTGGAGTAACTGGATGATTTCAGCGCGCGGCTGGCTGCGTGCCATCGCTTCCGCCGCCGCGAGTTCGTCCGGCGTCCGACCCACCATCTGGTCCGCCCGCAAGCCGCGGAGTTGGCAGAACCAGGCGTTGACAAAGACATAGCGGCCTGCGCGGTCCTTGCGGAACACGCCCGTGGGCATTTGCTCGACGAGCGAATGATAAAGCGCCGTTGATTCGCGCAGCGCCTCCTCTACTCGCTTGAGCCCGGTGATGTCGAACATGATTCCCTGGGTGCCCGCAATTTTTCCATCGGAACCGAATATCGCTGATTTCACGACGTGTAAATGCTGTTCCTTGCCATCAGCATCGACACCATGTTCCTCCACCTCGATTTGCCTCCCCGTTTCCATGATCTGTTGGTGGTGGTTGGTACCTTGATCGGCCAACTGTTTGATGTTGGCGGGGTTTCCGCCTTCCGCGGCCAATTCGGACGAGGCGACTTCCTGCGGTTTTTTGCCCAGGAACAGTTCGGCTTTCACGCCTTTGAGCCGGCAAAACCAGGAATTGACGAATACATAGCGGCCTTCGGCGTCTTTGCGGAAGACACCGGCCGGCAGTTGCTCGACCAGTGAATGATAGAGCGCCTGCGATTCCAGCAACGTATTCTCCATCCGCTTGCGCTCGGTGATATCCCGTGAAATGCCCACAATGCCGACGATCTTCCCCGTGTCGTCACGCATCGGCAATTTCGTGCTGGACGCCCACGTGACATGCCCGTCATTCCATACCTCACGCTCTTCCTTCGCGATGATTGGCTGGCCGGTACGCATAATTTCCTGTTCGTCTTCAAATGCGGGCCGGGCGTGGGCTTCCGCAAAAAAGTCAAAGTCGGTCTTGCCAACCATTTCATCCGGGGATTCCACACCAAATTGGCGCGCCTGCGCTTTGCTGGATTTGATAAAACGGGATTGGGCGTCCTTGAAATAAATGTGGTCCGGCGAATTATCCAGCAGCATCCGCCACAAATCACGTTCGCGATCCAACTCGGCTTCCATCTGCTTGCGCTCGGTGATGTCTTCCGAGATGCCCAGGAGGTAAACCAATTGCCCGGCATTGTCGAAGACCGGGATCTTCTTGGTGTGGAGGATGCGCTCCCCTTTATCGCGGGTTTGCAGGGGCTCTTCCGGAATGTCCTCCACCTTATGCCCGCGCAGTACCCGCCGGTCGTTCGCCGTAAAATGGTCGGCCAGTTTTTTCGGGAAGAAATCATAATCGTTCTTCCCGATCAGATCCTTCGGCGAATATCCCAACAACTCTTCCCCCGCCTTGTTGAATTTCAGGAACCGAAGATCCTTCGCGTCCTTGACGAAAATCATGTGCGGAATGTTATCAATGACGCTGTTCAGGAACTTCTCATTGTCGCTCAACGCCAACTCCGCCTGCTTGCTCCGGGTGATGTCGCGGGCCACGACCGACGCAGCGATGGTTTCACCCGCAATGTTTTTGACAGGAGAAACGGTGATAGCCACATTGATAATACACCCGTCTTTTCTTTGGCGCACAGTCTCATAATGCTCCACTCGTTCTCCCCGCCGGATTCGGTCGGCAATCAAAGGCATGTCGTTTGTCTGGCCCGCGGGAGTCAGCAGCGCAATGGACTTGCCTATGATTTCGTGCTCCTTGTAACCGTAAATCTTTTCCGCCCCCTTGTTCCAACTGGTGATAATGCCATCCAGGGTTTTCCCGATAATGGCGTCGTCCGATGATTTGACGATGGCCGCCAGTTGCAGATTCTTTTCCTCCGCCCGCTTGAGCCCGGTGATATCACTGATGATGCCGACGATGAATCGTTCGCCCTTTTCATCCGTGTAAAGTGTCTTCTTGGTAATAATGATATGAACGGCTCCATCAGCGCCGGTAGACTGTTCTTCGTTGATATTCTCCTTCCCGGTGTTAAAAACCTCCTCGTCTTTTGCCCAGAATGTGTCCGCCTCGCCCTTGGAGAAAAAATCATAATTGGATTTCCCCAGAAGTTCCTCCCGCTTGCGACCAACGAAATGACAACAGGCGTCATTGACCAATACCCACCGGTGTTGCCGGTCCTTCACAAAAATGGGGTCGGCCGCCGCATTGATGATCTTGTCGAGGTAATTCCTGGATTCCGCCAGCTTCGTCTCGGCCTGCTTGCGTCCAGTGATGTCCTCCTTGACCGCCAGAAAATGGGTGATGGCTCCGGCTTCATCGAAAATCGGCGAGATGACGGCCCATTCCCAGAAAAGTTCGCCGTTCTTCTTTCGATTGTGAAGCTCTCCGTGCCACTCCTTGCCGGAATTGATGGTTTCCCACAATTGTTTGTAACCCTCGGGCGGCATTTCACCCGATTTCAGGATCCGGGTGGATTTGCCGGCCACTTCCTCAAAAGAATAGCCCGTCGCCTCCATGAACTTCGGGTTGACATATTCAATGTTCCCGGCCTTGTCGGTGATGATGATGGACACCGGGCTTTGTTCGACCGCGCGGGACAATTTGCGCAACTGTATCTCCATCTGCTTTTGCTTGTTGACCTCTTCCACTTCACCCATGCCCGACGAGTGTTTGTCTGAAGTCCCGACATTCCCGGCCATCTTCCGAATGTCCGTGGAGGCGCTTGGAATGTTTGATGGTTCGTTCATAGTTTCATCTCTGGTGTATCCTGCGGCGGACCATGAACGTCATGCAATCCCGGGAAAACTGTCTGCCGACGCGAGCCGAAAACCGCGGCCAAACTAAATGGCCGCTGAGGGGCGAGATGCCCATCGGGTCCGGCGAATCCGGCCTGCACCTTGCGGCCGGCAAGATCAGGGCTTATCGCAAAAGAAAGTTTTTTCTGTTGTTTGGTCATGACCATGTCAGTTGCCTCTGCATTAGTCGTTAGGAGTGAAGCATTTAAGATGCCTGAATTGACAAAAGTTCATACTTCCAACTCCTTTAAACACAGTCAATTATATCGGAGTCTGTGCAGGCAAACCCGCTGTTTTGAGGCATTGGCAGGCTGGCATTAGTTCATGCGCTTGAACACCTTGAATAAACTTAATGAAGCCGCGTCCGGCGCGCTCCCACCCGAAATTGCCCAACCAGCGCGCAAATCCGGATTGGCTTATCTCGAAGCCGTACGAAACAGAACGCCGGATGAAAGGTGACCGATAACGCTTGCCAATTCCGTTAATTTGCCTAAAGTAAGCAACCAGTTTTCAATTATGCATTTAAATGGTTTGAACGTGTTTCTGGCGCAGGCACCGGGTTCGACGCCGGGGCAGCCGCCACAACCGACTGGAATACAGTCACTCCTGGCCAGCCCCATCATGCTGCTGGTTTTGATGGGTGTGATGATGTATTTTCTCCTGTTCCGCCCGCAACAACAGCGCTCCAAACAGCAGGCCCGAATGCTCGCCAACCTCAAGTCCGGCGACAAGGTCGTCACCTCAAGCGGCATTATCGGCGTCGTCATCACCGTGAAAGATAAAACGGTCTCACTCCGCTCCGCCGACGCCAAAATGGAAGTCACCAAATCTTCGGTGACGGACATTCTCGAAAGCAGCGACACCTCCGCATCCTGATCCCGCCATGAGAAGAAACAATTTTGGGAGATTCATTCTCGTCATCTGCATCGTCCTCTGGGCGCTTTATGAAGTGTATCCGCCCACCTCGCGCGACTTGTTGCAGGAGTTTGCGCGGCGGGCGGAGTACAAGGATGCCGCCTTCACGAACATTCTGGAGCGCGTGGCGTTGCTGCAAAAAGCTGGCACGAACACCGAATTCGCGTGCCTGCAGGCGGCTTCGGCCACGAACGATCTCTCGCATTATTTCACGTTTATCAGCGCCAAGGACCAGCTTTATCCGAATACGTTCATCCTGAACCAGCTTCAACGCGATGCCTCGGGTCGGATCAAGCTCGGCCTCGATTTGCAGGGCGGCACGTCGTTCCTCGTCGAGATGGACACAAACGTTCTTTATGCCGACACCAACAGCGTCAGGTCACAGTCGGATTTGACCAGCGCGGCATTGTCGCAGGCGGTGGAAGTGCTGCGGAAACGCATTGACCGTTTTGGCGTGGCCGAGCCGGTCATCCAGTCCGCCGGCGGCAATAAAATCCTGATCCAGTTGCCGGGCCTGTCGCCGTCCGACAAGGAAAGCGCCAAGACCCAAATTCAAAAGACCGCCTATCTTGAATTCCGGATGGTGAGGGATGACAGCGACGAAATCATCGCAAATCATCAGCCGATTCCGCCGGGATACGTATTGCTGAAGCACATTGAACCGCAACCCAATGGCCAGCCGCCGAAAATTGAACAGGTGGTTGTGAGCAAAAAACCGGTGAACGGATTGGCCGGTGACATCGTTAAAAGCTCGATGGTCGTGCGCGGCAACCTGGGTGAACCGCAGATTGACTTCACGCTCACCGACGATGGCGCGAAGAAATTCGCCAAGACCACGCGGGATTTTGTTGGCCATCGGATGGCAATCATCCTGGACGGCGAATTGTATTCCGCGCCAAACATCAACCAGCCGATTGAAGGCGGCAGCGGCCAGATCACCGGTTCCTTCACCATCGAACAGGCGCAGGAACTGGCGAACGTCCTGCAAAACCCGCTCAAAGCGCCGCTCAAAATTGATTATATTAACGATGTTGACCCGACGCTCGGCAAGGATTCAATCCGCAGCGGCGTCCATGCATCCATCTACGGCGTCGTTTTCGTGTCCGCCTTCATGCTGATCTATTATTTCATCGCCGGCCTGGCGGCAAATGTCGCGCTCATTACCAATATCATCATCCTGCTTGGGGTCATGTGTTCCGTCGGCGCAACGTTCACGCTGCCGGGTATTGCGGGCGGCGTGCTCACCGTCGGCATGGCGGTGGATGCCAACGTGCTGATCTATGAACGTATTCGCGAGGAACTCGCCAAGGGCAAATCGCTGCGGGGCGCCATAGATGCCGGTTATGCCCGCGCGTTCGGAACGATTTTCGATTCGCACGTCACCACGCTCATTTCGTCCATCATCCTGATTTTCATGGGTACCGGGGAAATCAAGGGTTTCGGCGTGACGCTGACCATTGGCGTGGCGGCGAGCCTGTTCACCGCGCTGGTGGTAACGCGATTGATTTTCAACTGGCTGCTCGACCGCAACTGGTTGAAATCGCTGCCGATGCTGCACGTTATCCGCAGCGCCAAAGTCAATTTCATGAAAGCGGCCACGCCGCTGGCGCTCGCGACCTGCCTGTTTTTTGTCCTCTCGCTCGGCTTTGGCTATACGCGCGGCGAGAAACTCTTTGGTGTGGACTTTTTGGGCGGCGACAGCACGACCTTCAGCTTCACCCAGAAAATCGGCGTGGATCAAATCCGTTCCGCCATCACGGCCACGGGGGAGAAGGACGCGCAAATCCAGTTCCAAAAGGATGCCAGCGGCGGCACGGAAACGCTGCGGGTGACCACATCCGCCGGTTCGGCAGGAAAAGTGGTGCAAACGCTGGCCAGCCAGTTTCCGCAGGCGGGCTTCAAGTCCATCGGCCAGCAGGAAGTCGGCGCCACGGTCGGCAAAAGCATCCGGAACTCGGCCATCATCGCCTGCCTGTTGTCCATGTTCGGCATTCTGGTCTATGTCGCGTTCCGCTACGAATTTTCCTTCGCCGTCGGCGCCATCGTCGGGGTGGTTCACGACGTATTGCTGACCATTGGCTGCTACTGCATTGCCAATGCCGTTTCGGGGCGCGAGTTCAATGCCACGGTCGTGGCCGCTTTGCTGACCATCATCGGCTTTTCACTCAACGACAAAGTCGTCATCTTTGACCGAATCCGCGAGAATTTGAAACTCGGCGTGCGCGGCACGTTCCGCGAAGTCATCAACCAGGCGCTGAACCAGACGTTGAGCCGCACCATCATCACCAGCGGGACGGTGTTGATAGCCACGCTCTGCCTTTTTATCTGGGGTGGCGGTGTCATCAACGACTTCGCCTTCACCTTTCTCATCGGCATCATCACCGGCACGTATTCGAGCATCTTCATTGCCAGCGCGTTCGTGTTGTGGTGGCACAAGGGCGAACGTCCCGCCATCGGCGCGTCACAAGTGACGATGCAAAACGTCGCCACGGCAAAGACCTGATTTCTCTGCATCATCCTGGTCCTGATCGCAATCCTGCCCGTCTCGCGGATTAAGATGAAGTTGACGATTAAGATGAAGAATGAAATAACGGGAGTGGCACAAACATGATTGCGGCGATTCAAATTACGCCGACGCATTGGGCGATATTCATCCTCTGCATTCTCTTTTTTCTGGCGCTGGACCTTGGCCTGTTTCACCGGCGCGCGCGCGTCGTCAAATTCAAGGAAGCCCTTGCCTGGAGCACGGTTTGGATTGCGCTGTCGCTTTTGTTTGCCATGGCCTTGGGCCAATGGCGCGGACGGGAGGAGGCCGTTGAGTTTGTCACCGGCTATGTCATCGAATTTTCCTTGTCGCTGGACAACATTTTCGTCATCGCGCTTCTCTTTGCCTATTTCCGCGTGCCGGAAGAGGCCCGCCATCGGCTGCTTTTTTGGGGCATCCTCGGTGCGCTGGTCATGCGCGGCGCAATGATTGCGCTCGGGGTGACGCTCATCGAGAGCTACAGCTGGATTCTGTACCTCCTGGGAGCGTTTCTCATTTTCACCGGCACCAGGATGCTCTTTGCCGGTGATGCCAAGGCGCAGCCGGAGAAGAACTTCGCCATCCGGCTCGCGCGCAGAATATTTCCCGCGGCAACCCGTGCCGCCGGACAAAATCACACGGAGCCGCAAACCGGCGCCGGCCGCATCGCCCCCGCGCCGCTGCTGCTCGTGCTGGCGTTGGTGGAAATCACCGACCTGATATTTGCGCTGGACTCCATCCCGGCCGTTTTTGCCGTGACGACCAAACCGTTCATCGTTTTTACGTCGAATGTGTTTGCCATTCTGGGCCTGCGCTCGCTGTATTTTGTGCTCGTGGGGGCCATCAATTATTTCCGCCATCTGAAAGTCCGGCCTCTCCGTCGTGCTGGTCTTTGTCGGAGCCAAAATGCTGCTCGATCCGCACGGGCATGAACCGAAATGGTTCCAGATCGAAATTCCCTCCGGCGTTTCGCTGCTGGTTGTAGCCGGAATATTTTTAATTTCCATTGTTTTGTCCGTTACCGCCGCTCGGCGCGAGAAAGCAACCACGAATGAACGCAAATAACCAGCAATTCAAACGAATCGTGTGAGAACCGATTTTGCAGTTCAAAGTTTTTCGTGTCCATTCGTGCCCGTTCGTGGTTCGATTGAGGAATGAAATTCCGCTGGTCGCTGGCGCCCCCGCAACCCTTGCTCGCCGGCCAACTGGCGTCGTCGCTCAACATTTCGCCGCTGCTGGCCCAGTGCCTGCTTAATCGCGGTATCAGCGAACCATCCGCGATCTCGAATTTTCTTCAGCCGCGGCTGAAAAATCTGGCCGACCCGTTTCTACTGCCGAACATGACTGCTGCCGTTGACCGCCTCCTGCTCGCGCACGAACGGGACGAGCCGCTGGTGATTTTTGGCGATTACGACGTGGATGGGGTCACTTCCACCGCGTTGCTCCTGGAAGTTTTGCGCCCGCTCGGCTGGCGTGTGGATTTTTATCTGCCCCATCGCATGGACGAGGGCTACGGCCTGAGCCGGGACGCCGTTGAAAACTGCCTCAGGAAATTCCCGGTGACTCGGCGTCATGGCGCGAAAGATTCGGCCGGACTTTTGCTGGCGGTGGACTGCGGTTCGACCGCCGTCGAAACCGTTCGCTGGCTGCGCGAACGCGGCATGGACGTCATCGTACTTGACCATCATCAGGTTTCAAATCCGGCACCCGAAGCTGTCGCGCTCGTCAATCCGCAACTCTCATCTTACAACACCCAACCCGCGGCCACTTTCACCGGATTGTGCTCCGCCGGCCTTGCGTTCAAGCTGGCGCACGCTTTGATCAAGCGCGGACGCGAGACAGGTCTGCCTGGCGCGCTGGAATTCGATTTGAAACCATTGCTCGATCTGGTCGCGCTGGGCACGATCGCCGATCTCGTGCCGCTGACCGGCGAAAACCGCATTCTCGTTTCCATCGGCCTGGAACGATTGGACAAAACACAACGACCCGGCCTGGTCGCATTGAAGAAAGTCGCTGAATCAACCGCTCCCATCGGCACTTACGAAGTCGGCTACCAGCTTGCGCCGCGCCTGAACGCCGCCGGCCGGCTTGAAAGCGCCGAGGAATCGTTGGAACTTTTGCTCACCCGCGATTTGGCTGAAGCCGCGCTGTTGGCGGAAAAATTGGACACGCGCAACCGCGAGCGGCAGAAAATCGAACGCGGCATCGTCGAAGAGGTCATTGGCGCGGTGCGGGCGAAATTCAATCCGCAAACGGATTTCGTCATCGTCGAGGGCCGGTTGCTCTGGCACATCGGCGTGGTCGGCATCGTCGCGTCGCGCGTGTTGCAGGAATTTTACCGTCCAACCATCATCATCGGCGGCGAGGGCGACGAATGGCGCGGTTCGGGCCGGAGTATTGCCGGTTTCGATCTCGCCGCCGCATTGCGCGAATGCGATGACTTGCTGGTGCGCCACGGCGGGCACGCGATGGCGGCGGGATTGAGCGTTCAGCCGGACAAGATTGATTTGCTGCGGCAGCGCTTGAACGAGCTCGCGCGCCGCGCGTTGAAGCCGGAGGATTTGCAGCCGTCCCTGCGGCTCGACGCGGAGGTAGGACTGGACGAAATCACCCTGGACTCGCTTGGCAAACTGGCGCGCTTGAAACCAACGGGGCAGGGGAATCCGCCGCTGCAATTTTGTGCGCGCAATCTGGCCCATCAGCGGCCCCTCCAGCGGATCGGCACAGACAGGCAGCACGTAAAAATGTGGGTGACGGACGGCGCCGGCATACTCGAGGCGCTTTGGTGGAACGGCGGCAATGCATCGTTGCCCGTCGGGAAATTTGACCTGGCCTTTTCGCCACAAATCAACGAATTCAATGGCAACCGTGCCGTGCAATTGAAAGTTTTGGATTGGCAACCGGCGTAGCGTTCCTGCAAATTGAAAAGTGCCCGATGTTGCAGCCTTTTTTGTTCTTCATTCAGCAAAAAAGTGTTGAAAGTTTTCTGAAAAAATTCTTGCAAGTTTCAGGCAAGGGCGTAGAACCGCATCGTCACACAAGAAGTTCCAAAACGAATGTAGAAATCTAAAACAACAAAGACAAATCTGCGGCTTCGGCTGCTGTCCATAACGAAACTGGTAATTTCACTCCATTGGCAGCTTTCGAAGCACGCCCCAGACGGGGCGTGCCGAAAGCGTTCTTTGGAGGGCATACCAGTGCCCGTTATGGGACGTGAGTAATCACGCCCTATGTGTTTGAGGGAACGAGGACGCGGGAAAGAAACGGAACCATGAAAGCAATCAAGAGCATTCTCGGAGGTTCGGCAATCATCGGCGGTCTCATTGCGTTGTCAGGGTTCATTCATGCCCAAGTCGTCACTGCGCAAGTTCAACCCGTCTCCGGCAGTGCCACTTCGCCGGACGGCCAGCCCGATTCGGTAGTGCAGATTGCGGCGGAGGCGCAAGGCTTGTCACTGGTGACGGCAGACCAAATACCGAAATTCGGGACGTTTTGGGTCATTTCCGGCGCACAACCGCCCGCCCCATTACCATTTCTCCCATCCGAATACGATCCAGCGAGCACTCCGGTTTTCTCATTGGGTTTCAAAGGACAGTTTCTTGTGGACGCGACCGGCGGTGTCGTGCCGCAGCCTAACGCACGCCAGGCTCAACTTGGCATAAACTCTGCCACCCTCCTCCAGATGGAGGGAAATATGGTGCTGAATTTGATCAGCCAAGTTGAGGAGGCGCAGATGAACGCGGCGTTGAACGCGATGATGGGCGTGTCCGATGAAATGAATCCGATGGACATGAATTCATCGCCGGTTGATTACGGCACGAATCTTTGGATTGCGAATTTCATGTTATCGTCGAGTAACGCAGCGGGCATGGTCTCAAATACAATGGCGGATATTTCCTACGAGATTCAATACACGCCCGATTTGCTCGCGACGCAGTGGTTGAGCGCGGGCTTTGTGCTCGGCTCGGAACTGACCAATTGGACGGCAATGGTCGTGACCAATGTGAGCCTGACCAACAATGCCTTTTTCAGAATTCGCTCCTGGGCGGACGATGGGAGCGGCCTGCCGATCTGGTGGCAACTTCAGTATTTCGGGCATACTGATGTTGACCCTTACGGAAACCCGGCGGGCGACGGCTGGAATAATCTCCAGAAATTCCAAAATGGAATGAATCCGAACGTGTTTTACACGCCGCCCGCGCCGCAAGGATTGACCGCTTCCTATAACGCAGGTAGCAGCACGGCAGTCATAAGCTGGCAGCCTTCACCCGGCTCGGTCACGGGTTACACCTTGCAAAAACATGATGCGTGGACAGGTCAAACCACAGACTATGATTTGGGAACCAACATCAGCAGTTTTGTGGACAATGTATCAACAAATGTGCCTGATCCCATGTGGGGAAACATCTTAATGGTTTCCTATGAAGTCCAGGCGCACTACGGCACGCTTGGGGATTCCGCTTGGGCCGGGCCAGCGCAACTGGATCAAAAAACTCTCGTTGCGGCGTTTATTGCCGGGCCGCAGGGGTCGGCGTATGTGGCGGTGCCGATTATTCCGGCGGGCACCGTAACGTTGCGAGTGACACGGTTTGATGACTATGCTTACGGGCAAGGGGGCAATGCTCCCTACCTGACGAATTTTGACATTCCGGTCAGCAATTCAACCAACGGCCTATATTTAATCCCGTCGTCCTGGAGTGTGATGCAACCCGATGCCTATGGACGTGCTGCCAATTACGCATGGACTGTGCAAACGCTCAACACCAACGGTCTGCCCACCGCGACCGGGGCGCTTTATCAGGGATACAATTTCGGGGTTGAAGACGACCGAGGTTGGCTGGTGCCGCCTTATTTCGATGGACGGGCACAACTCAAACAGAACTTGATTTTCCTGCTGCGGGCGGCACCAGTGGATTCGCCATTTGTTTATCTTGGGGCGAATACGAACAATTTTGACATTTATAATTTTGTTAATCCCGCAGGTTATGCGTACGCCGGATTTTACCAACTGGATGAAAACGCCAATGATCCCTTCTGGTATGAAAACATTGGTTCCTTCGATGCGTATTGGCCATTTGAAAACAATTATCGCTACCAGAACTTTGTTTTTGGGTCGCCCAATCTGGATCAAAATGGCCGCATAACGACCGGCGCGGGCGGCAACTACGGCGGGAATTACATTCCCGGCTCGGGTTTTGATGGCGGTTACGGTGACTTCGGGGGCGGATTATATTTGCTGTATCCAACTTCCAATCAATTTCAACCACCCTCGACCAACGAGGCCGACATTGCTTCGTTGCTGGCCACGAACAGCACGCGGTGGTTGGCCACTTACGCTGTGGACTCCCCATTCGATTGGTTATGGAAAATCGGGGCCACCAATTCCGGGGGGGTGAACGGATTGTTCAACAATGCCAGCAACTGGTACGGGCTGCCGATCCGGTCGGTGAATATCGGGTATAACGCCGGGAGCAGCTTCGGAACCAATGTGTTGACGGCGGGGAACACGACCACGGCGGGAGGCAATGGAGGCTATTTTTATCCCGAAACGGCGCAGCCGCAGTTTCAAAAGATGGGATACGATTTTTGGAACGTGAATTGGCCATATAATGATTTGCTTCCGGGCCAGGCGGGTTTCTCCCCGACCAACACGAGTCGGTTGCTGATTACGTCGGTGGGTGTTACCTATTTCCCAGTGGGCAGCATTTATGGGCCGTATGCCTTTCGGGTCAATGGTTATGCCAAGCTGGCGGTCACCAATGGCTACAACGGCGTCTTTGGCTACCTCGGCCAATACTTCGATCAGGCTTACCAGATTGACGACAATGGCAATGTCACCACCAACACAACTGGGGTGCTGTCACCCTATGGCGATTTCTTCGCGACGGAAGCCGGGCCGGCGGCGTTGGTGACGATGCCGGACATTGACACAGGCGCGCAAGGCACCTGCACGGTCTATTGCGTTTCTCTGGTATTGGATAAGAACCATGACGGGATAATGGACCTCTCCTTCTCCGGGGCCGATGCCACGTCGCAAGCATCCCCCATGATCGCATGGTTCAACAACGGATACATTAAACCGGGCAACAATGGCAGCTTGGATCAGGATTTGCCGCTGCCACTGAACGACCCGAAAAATGCGAACTGCGCCCAGGGCGAAATCACCTGCCAACGGGATTTGGAAAATTGCTTCCGGCTATGGATTTGCGGCGTGCCTCAGTTGTCAGTCGGTCAAGGCTACACGGTTACGTTGAGCATGTCGCCGGTCAGTGGAAATCCAGCGATCAATCTTTATTATAGCTGTGAAACCAACGGCGGCACCGGCTATCTGACCGACACGAACATCGCGGCGACGCAAACCGGCTCGGCCTACTATGACAGGGCGTTATGCACCATCAGCAACAGCCAGAGTTGCACGTTGCAGATGGACAGCTATGGCAATCTTCTATACACGCATTTTCTGTTTGAGGGAGCGGGTATTGGCGAAGGGCAGTTGACGATGACCATTTCACAAAACGGCAACACCATCGCCCAAACGTCGGCCTATATTGATTTGCATGACATGAAAGACTTCTTTGAGCATCCGCGCGCGTCCGATGTTTCGCTGAATGATCCGCCCACCACCAATTCCGGCGCGTTCCATATGGACAGCTACGCGACGGTCACCGATGCCGCGCAGGACAAACAAATAATCGTCTATGTTCACGGCCTTAACAACAAACAATTTGACTATGAATCCACCGCCCAGACGATTTTCAAGCGGCTCTATTGGCAAGGCTACCACGGGCGGTACGCTGCCTTCCGGTGGCCCAGCCCCACTTGGAGCACATGGCCGACCAGCACCAACGAAATCAGCTATTTCAACTACAATAAGGGCGAATACATTTCCTGGCAGAGTGCCGCGGCTCTGAAGAACTACATTGATGACCTGCATAATCGGTTTCCCGATTACACCGTCAATATATTCACCGTAAGCGAGGGAGGCATTACGGCCAATGCCGCGGTCCGGCTGGGAGCGCAGGTAGATAATTTGGTGTTGTCCAAGGTGACGTTCCCCGCCGAGGCCTTCGACGGCAACAATCCCAGTCTAACTTACGGCTATCTGGCAACGAGCGCCACCAATACGCCCGACGCTGACTCCCTGGGTGGCTATAATAATTGCTCCACGAATGCGACGCGGCGCGTGAACTTCTACAACGATGACGACTTCGCTTGTTACCAAGGCGCTTTTCATACTGTTTCCTGGGAAGAGACCCAACTGCTTTTCAGGCCGGATCATACCATCTTTAGCCCGGGCTGGTTTTATTCGTTTGACGGAACGAATTGTTTTAAAAAGTCCACGGATGTTTTTGGCAGCGTCATGTCCACCCGCACGCTCACCGATGACTTTGAGAAAAAATCCTACGTGGCACGGTCACGTACAAAGGCGATAGGTGCAGCAGGCTTGAAATACACGCCATTTGCATTAACTGGTGGAGTTATTAGCACGAATATCAGCCTTCAAGATGCCAGCTTGGGATTCGTGGCTGGCGCAAGGTTTGGCGATTCGAGGTCAGACCACGGCGGCGAATTTTTCAAGACGATTCAAAATGCGATGCCGTTTTACCGGGTACTGCTAGACACTGGATTCGACATTCGGCCAAAACTATGAAACGTAAAACTTATTTGATCATACTGCTTGTCTGTGTGATAGCCGTTTTGGTTTGGCTGTTTTTTCGACGCCCATCACCTTTGCCGCCGTTAGAGCGCGCTGAGACCGTGCAGACTAATGGGCCGACCGCAATCCAAAAAACAGACCGCCAAGTTGTGGCTCAATCAAACACAATGCAAACGGTTGCGCCTCCGACACGCGAAGCACAAGACTTTCTAGCGCGGATCGAGCAGACCAAACGAGCACTGGCAAATAGATCTCTGCTATGGCGCACCCCGTTACTTTATTATGGGAAGGTGGTTGATGAGAGCAATCAACCCATTGCAGGTGTAAAGGTGTCATACGGCGGAAACTCCGCCAACGAAGCGCTTACCGAAGAAACCCGCAACGAAGGATCGGTCACCACCGACGAGCGGGGGATTTTCAAGATTGATGGTCTCTATGGCATTGGGCTGATGTTTGAATTATCTCATTCCAACTATTATCCGTATCCGGACAACTCCACTGGTTTTGATGTTCGCAGCCCACCAAGAGATGGGGTACGCGAGGACAGCGAGGCAAATGCCCGGATATTCCGTATGCACAGCAAGGGTCATCCTGTACCGCTCGTTCATCGGCGCGGCGGGGCAGATGTGCCAGTGAACAGTGGAAGCGCAACCGTTGAATTTTACGGCCAGCAGGA
This sequence comes from uncultured Verrucomicrobiae bacterium, assembly GCA_963802515.1. Lineage (GTDB taxonomy): Bacteria > Verrucomicrobiota > Verrucomicrobiia > Limisphaerales > UBA11358 > UBA11358. Next base: position 134,228 of record CAWDIX010000003.1, on the reverse strand, counting down.
CAAGCAGGTGGTTGGAACGCTCCAAATTGAAGCTGCGGGCGACACGCCGAAAAACTGGAGTCCTACGCCTTATGACTGGTCTGTTCGCCTTACTGTCCCCGGCGGTGGATTGGCTGAATCCACTAACCAATTTAATTTTGTTGCGCCCGACTCAGGCTACCAGCAATCAATTGAAATTGACATGAGCAAGGATCAACCGGGCTGGTCAGACACGGTGAATAAATCCTACTTCGTGAAGCTTCCAGACGGCTATTTGCGGATGGGGATTCATATGAGAGCCAAGACACCGCTGTACACTTCGTTGGAATATTATTACAACCCCGACGGCTCGCGGAATCTGGAACCACAATAGCCAGGCCTGGCAACGTCCGGTCAATCCCCTCTGCGCTGGAGCGTGTCGTCATGCCGGCTGCGAAGGAAAGGCCAGCCGTCATGCCGTCACGCCCCAGCTCCGCCCCAGGGCAACCAGCGTTTCAACAGGGCCGCCACCCGGTTGGCCAGCGGCAGCAAATTCACTCCCACCGCAGGCGTCGGGCGGATGACCTTGTGTCGGTAACCCAGCTCGTTCAACCCGTTGTAGCCACCCCAGCCATCGGTCCGCATCGTGCTGCCTGGTGCCACCGCTTGGCTCATAAGAAAAGTCACTGCGGCGGGCATGAAGGGGTCGTGAAGGGGTCGGGCCGTGAATAATGGAAAATGGGATTGACAGGGAGGCGGCGGGAGGAAAAGCCATCCGGCGATGGCGCGAAGCGCTACGAATCGAATATGCCGGGGCCGCTTACCATGTGATGGCGCGCGGGAACCAAGGGCAGGCGATATTTGCCGATGACCTCGATCGCAATCCGGGGTGTCGAAGGCCATCGGGCAGGTGCAGGGAACCCCGGATGCTGAACTGAACCGAATGAAACAGCGTCGGTTAAAAGGAATGGATGAAGAGCGTAAGAACGAAAGCCGGGTTTGAATATGCTTAAATACCACTATTCACGGCCTGACCCCTTCACTTCACTTCACAACTGGGGTGCTATCACCCTATGGCGATTTCTTCGCGACGGAAGCCGGGCCGGCGGCGTTGGTGACGATGCCGGACATTGATACCGGGCAGCGCGGCACATGCACGGTTTATTGCGTCTCGTTGGCCCTCGACAAAAACCATGACGGCACGATGGATTTGTCCTGGAGCGGCGTGGATGCTACGTCGCAAGCTAGCCCGATGGTAGCATGGGTCAATAACGGACTGACCATTCCGGGCACCGGCGGCAATTCAACCAGAATGTCCTGCAGGAACCGGGCAGTGAGTGATGTTAAAGCCCCCACTTTGCATTGCCTGTTGTCCGGTTTTAATTTTCAAAGGATACCCCTTGTAAGCTTGTTTGCCATGTTACAGAATAGCTTACGCTCGACGGGTGGACGGGCCGAAGCTGGACTTGCAGAAAAATCTTCAATCGGCACACTGTGAAAATGAACGCCGCAATACTGGTGGCCGCCGGCAAAAGCTCCCGCATGGGACCAAGGGTGAACAAATTGTTCCTCGAAGCAGCCGGGCGTCCCGTCGTCGCCCACACCTGGCAGCGGTTCAACGACGCGAAGTGCATTGATGAAATCATTTTGGTCGTGCGCAAGGGGATGCTGCCGTCGTTTGAAAAATTGGCGGAGAAATTCAAATTTCAAAAGACATTCCGCATAGTCGTGGGAGGGGCGGAACGGCAGGACTCGGTCTGGAACGGCCTGGAAGCGTTGTCGGAGACGGTCAGGATCGTGGCCATTCACGACGCGGCGCGGCCTTGCACGAGCGAAGAACTGATTGCGGCAACCATCAGACGGGCCGAAGAGACCGGGGCGGCCGTCGCCGCCCAACCGGTGACGGACACGATCAAGGAATCCGCCAACGCCAGATTCGTGCAACGCACGCTTGACCGTTCGCGGCTGTGGTCGGTGCAAACGCCGCAGACGTTTCGCGTCGAGGTCATCCGCCGCGCGCTGGCGGAGGCGCGCCGGTGCAAGCTGGTGTTCACCGACGACACGGCCGCGTGCGAATTAATCGGCCAGCCGGTCCGCCTCGTTTCGTGGGTGGCGCCCAATCCCAAGGTCACCGTGCCGGGCGATTTGCCGTTCATCGAGTCGTTGCTGCGGAGTCAGGTTCGAGTTTTTCTTCGAGTTTGACTGTTTTTATGATAACATGCCGGGGATTATGAAACGTCGATTGATATATGGTCTCGTGATTTCAGTGCTGGCGGTGAATTTCTTTGCCGGCGCGTGGGTTTATTTGAGTTCCGCGCGTGCGGCAGAGAAGAATGATGCCATGGGCCCGAGCCTGGACTTGTTTTCGGACGTGCTCCAAAAAGTGCGCACCGATTACGTGGATGGCCGGAATTTGACGTATCGCGACCTGACTTACGCGGCGGTGAAAGGCATGGTCAATGTCCTCGACCCGCACAGCGAATTCCTGGACCCCGCCGCCTATCAGGACTTGCAGGATGACACCGAGGGTCAGTTCGGCGGACTCGGCCTCGTCGTCACAGTGCGGAGCAACTATGTGACCATCGTTACGCCGATGGAAGATACCCCGGGGTTCCGCGCGGGCATTCTGGCCGGAGACCGCATCATCAAAATCAACGGCGAAGATGCGGTGAAAATGCCATTGGAGGATGCGGTGAAAAGATTGCGCGGCAAGCCGGGCACGCAAGTGAACATGACCATTCAACGCCCGTCATCCGGAATGGTGAAGGATTTCACACTCACACGCGACATCATCCAGATGGAAATGGTCAAGGACATCAACGGCCGGGAGGAATTCCCGCTCCCGGATGACAAAATCGGTTACGTCTGCATCACTCAATTCGGTGACAACACCGGCGACGAACTGGAAGGCGCCTTGCGAAAGTTCCAGGCGCAGGGCATGAAGGCGCTGATACTTGATTTGCGCTGGAATCCCGGCGGGTTGCTCGACGAAGCGGTGAACGTCTGCCAGACATTTCTGCCGCGCGGCCAATTGATTGTTTCCACTGAAGGCCGCGACCCCGCGCAGAATTCCGTCCGGCTGGCGGCGGGGCGGGGCGACGAATTGCACGGCATGCCTGTCGTTATTCTGGTCAATTTGAGCAGCGCCAGCGCGTCGGAAATCGTCACCGGCTGTTTGCAGGATTTGCACCGCGCCATCATTCTGGGAGAGAAAACATTCGGCAAAGGTTCGGTGCAGAGCATCTTCCCGCTTCGACGACGGCTCGGCGCTCAAGCTTACGACCGCGAAGTATTACACGCCGAGCCATCGCGTCATCCACGAACACGGCATCATGCCGGACATCGTGGTGCCAATGAGCGACGAAGAGGAGGCCGCTGCTGCAGTTCAAACGCGCGCCCGGTGGATTTGAATCGCTCAATGAAACCAATCGCGTGCAACTCTCGAAAATCCAGGATCAACAACTCGCCCGGGCTGAGGATTTGCTCAGAGGCATTCTGCTCTACGACTCGTTGGCAAAGCCGGCAAAAGTTGCGGCCCAATAGAATTCGTTGATGGTTGGGTTGTTGAAAGGTCGAACCGGCCCGGCGATTTATCAATTCGACGAATGACAATTCTGGCCATTGAAACTTCCTGTGACGAAACCAGCGCCGCCGTTGTGCGCGATGGCAGGATCTTGTCCAGCGTCGTCTCCTCGCAAGTCCGGCTGCACGCCGAATATGGCGGTGTCGTGCCCGAACTGGCGGCGCGCGAACACTTGAAAAACCTCTTGCCCGTCACGCGCGCAGCGTTGCTCGTGGCGCAAACGCAACCGGAACAACTCGACGCCGTCGCCGCCACGCAGGGGCCGGGTTTGGCCACGGCGTTGCTGGTCGGATTCAAGGCCGCGCAGTCTGTCGCCTTCGCCTTGCGCAAACCCTTCGTCGGAATTAATCATCATGAGGCGCATTTGTATTCGCCGTGGATTTCGCGTGGCGGCGGCGTCCTCGTCGCCGACTTCTCCACCTTTCAACCCAATCTTTCCCTCATCGTCAGCGGCGGGCACACCCTGCTGGTGCGGGTGGACTCGGAACTGAACCATCGCGTCCTCGGCTCGACGGTGGACGATGCCGCCGGGGAATGCTTCGACAAGACCGGCAAAATGATCGGCCTCGATTATCCCGCCGGGCCGGAGATTGACCGGCTAGCGGAGCAGGGGAATCCAAACGCGTTCGATTTTCCGCGCCCGTTGCTGCGCGACGCGAGCAACGATTTCAGTTTCAGTGGCCTGAAAACCTCCGTGCGCTACTTCCTGCGCGACCACCCGAAATTGCTGGATGACGCGCAACGCGTGCGCGATTTGTGCGCCAGCATCCAGGCGGCGATTGTGGAAGTGCTCGTCGTCAAAACCATCCGCGCCGCTAAACGAAACCAAGTGCGTTGCGTGACGGCGTCTGGTGGTGTGACGTGTAACCGCGCTTTGCGTCGTGATTTGGAAAACGCGTGCAAGCGCGAACGTTTTGCGCTACGGCTCGCTGAAAAAAGTCTGTGTACCGACAACGCGGCGATGATTGGCGTTCTGGCCGAACGAAAACTGCTCCACAAAGTTCCGGCCACGGATGTGGATTCGGAAATTCAACCGGGGTGGGTTCTGGCGTGATCCGCGCGGGTCAAATGATCTTGCGCAGGAGAGGAGTGCGACGCAGGACCAGATGCACGACGGCCAACGTGGCCAGAAACGCCAGTGGCGCCATTACGAGCCATTTCGCAAGCGGCGGCAGCGGCAGCCATCCGAATACTTGCGTGACCGCCACGACCATCGGCGGATGGACGAAATAAATCCCGAACGAGTTGTCGGACATCAGCTTCGAGACCCGGCCCCGACCGTTGAAATGTTCGCGATAAAGCACGAGCAGCCCGGCGCAGATTGCCATGCTGAAAAGCGACTCCCACAATGCGTAGCCCGCACTTTGCCATCGCCAGCCCCCCACGTAAACGGCGACACCTTGTTGAAGTCCGCCTCCCAGAACGAGCAGTCCAAACCAAACTATCGGGCTTAAGACCACCGCGCCGATCAGCACTTTGTACCCGAGCGGCTTGGGCAGGCGGGCAAACCAGTCGTTGCGGTACGCAACAATGCCCAATGCGAACAATACGAGGTATTGCGCGAAAAAGGCTGGCTGAAAGTAGAGGAAACCCTTTCCCATCGGCTCCTCCGTGCGGATCAGAAACGCGAACACGGCAATCACCAGCCCCATGCACATCAAACCGGGCAGGCCAGGTGCGGGCAGAACGGAAGTTTTTTCCTTTGCGGGCACGGCAATCCTGAACAGTCCGTAAACCAGGCAGAAGAACAACAGCGCGATGGCAAACCACATCGGCCCGCCACCGGTGAGCCAGTCGCCGGACGCGAGATAGGCACGATAATAATCTGCGATGCCGCCCTTGCCGGCGTGCAACAGGTAGTGCATGAGGAATGGCTGAATGACGAAAATGTATAGCAGCGACGGCACGCCAAGCCGGACGAACCGGTCGGCCATGAACCGTCGAAAACCTTTTCGATCGAATGCGCCGGGCACAAAATATCCGGCGAGCAGGAAAAGTATCCCCATGAAGAAGGCCTGGGAATGCACTTCGAATGTGAGGAATAAGATGGAAGAGACTTTGTCCACCGGCTCCGGATCGCTGTAATACCAGCTGCCGATGTGGCTGTAGGTGATCGCGGTATGAAAGGCCACTACCCAGACAATCATCGTCGAGCGCAGATTGTCTATGTAACCGAGGCGGTTAATGCTTTGCGGTTGGCCGGGCATGAAATCATTTCGTCAACCGCATCAGGGCGAGCATAATGCGCCGTTTGACGCTCGACCACGACAAAGATGCGATTATGCAGGTCGCCGTTCTGGTCTGGTGTATTTGTATTGCCTACAACCATCCTTTTCTCCGCACGCGCGAAACGCTACGCTGCGCGCGTTCATGACGGAGCGATTGCCCATTTACGAAATCGAGCACGACATTGTCGCCACGCTCAAGGCGACGAAGCGGCTCATTTTGCAGGCGCCGACCGGTTCTGGCAAATCCACCCAGGTCCCGCAGATGTTGCTCAAGCATAGTCTGCTTGGCCATGGGCAGGTCGTCATTCTCCAGCCGCGCCGTCTGGCGGCGCGTTTGCTCGCTTCACGTGTGGCGAAGGAGCTGGGTGTCGGGCTGGGTCGTGAGGTCGGTTATCAGGTCCGATTTGAAAACTGCGTCAGCGATGCCACGCGCATCAAGTTCGAGACGGAAGGCATTCTGTTGCGGCAACTGATTCAAGACCCGGCCTTGCGCGGCATTCAGGCGGTCATCTTCGACGAATTTCATGAGCGGCATCTTTACGGCGACATCACGCTCGCCCGCGCGCTGGACATCCAGGAAACGCTCCGGCCCGACCTGCTCATCGCCGTCATGTCCGCCACGCTCGATGCCGGGGCGTTGGAGGAATATCTTGCTGATGTTCGGAGGGGCGAGTTGCCCGAGCTCCAAACATCCGCCACACATTCAGGGACTCGTATAACTCGTCCCTCCGAATTCGCGTGCTCCGTCCTTACTTCCGAAGGCCGCGTATTTCCGGTTGAAATCGAATATCTGGCATACAGGCTCGGACTCCATTCGCCGCCAGTGTGGGAACTGGCGGCAGAAGCGTTCGCCGAACATGTCCGCTCCGGTGAGCGCGGCGACGTGCTGGTGTTCATGCCCGGCGGTTTTGAAATCAATCAAACGCTCGAAGCTATCCGCCATGTGCCGGAATCGAAGGGTTACATTCTCCTGCCGTTGCACGGCGAATTACAGCCGCGCGAGCAGGATGCCGCCGTGGCGCGCCACGACCAGCCCAAGGTCGTCGTGGCCACCAACGTCGCCGAAACGTCCATCACGATTGACGGCGTGCGGCTGGTGATTGACAGCGGCCTGGCGCGGATTCCCCGTTACGACGCCAACCGCGGCATCAACACGCTGTTGATCGAGAAGATCAGCCAGGCCAGCGCCGACCAACGCGCCGGTCGTGCGGGCCGCACGGCGCCGGGCCGGTGCATCCGGCTCTGGTCGCGGCCGGAACACGACGAGCGCGCACCGCAGCAGTTGCCGGAAATCAAACGTCTCGACCTCGCGGAAGTGGTTTTGACCCTCAAAGCCGCCGGGGTCGAGGATTTGCGGAAATTCCGCTGGCTGGAAAAGCCGGACGAAATCTCGCTGACGCATGCCGAGGAATTGTTGCTGGATTTGGGGGCGTTAAGAATGGAGAGCGCAAGCGGCCCGCTTGCCGAATCCGTCGGCCCGCCGGATTCTCGTGAGACAAAAATTGAATCCGGTGAGAATTCGGTTGGACGACATTTTCGGCGCGCCGCCGAAAACGGTACGCCAGCGGCGAGCGCTCCCCAGACTCAAATCACTCCCATCGGGCGTAAAATGCTCTCGTTTCCGGTGCATCCGCGTTATTCGCGCATGTTGCTCGCTGCGCAGGAATATGGCTGCGTCCACCAGGCCTGCCTCGTCGCCGCACTGACACAAGGACGCGATTTGCTTTTGCGCAATGTGGGCCGGGATACGAACTCCCTCCGCGAGGATCTGTTTGGTGAAAAGGCGTCGTCGGATTTCTGGATTCTGATGCGCGCGTGGAATTATGCGTTGAATAATCAGTTCCGTCTCGACGCCTGCCGCAAGCTGGGCATCCACGCCGTCACCGCGCGGCAGGTCGGCCCGTTGCTCGAACAATTCCTCCGCATCGCCAAAGACGAGGGACTCGACGCCCGGCCCCGCGAAATCAAGGACGAGGCATTGCAGAAATGCATTCTCATCGGGTTCAGCGACCGCGTGGCGCGGCGACTGGACCAGGGAACACTGCGTTGCGAACTGGTCCACAATCGCCGCGGCGTGCTGGCGCGGGAAAGTGCCGTGCAACACAGCCCGCTTTTTGTGGTTGCCGAAGTCCGCGAAATCGAAGGCCGCGAGGTGAACACCATTCTTTCACTGGCCACTGCAATTGAATTCGGGTGGTTGCGTGAACTTTTTCCGGACGACCTGAAATCCGAGCTGCATGTCCAGTTCGATGCCACGGCGAAACGCGTACAAGCAGCCGAGTTGGTGCGCTTTCGGGGATCTGGCGTTGTCCGCCAAACGCGTTGAGCCGCCGCCCGCCGACGCCGCAGCCCGGCTGCTGGCCGATGAAATTATTGCCGGCCGTTTGCCGCTGCCAAACTGGGACCACGCCGTCGAGCAATGGCTGGCACGGCTGAATCTGCTTTGCCGGCATTGTCCGGAGCTCCAACTTCCGCCGTTTGTCGAGGACGACCGGAAACACATTATTGAACAACTCTGTCATGGCGCGGTGAGTTACAAGGACATCAAGGAACGCGAATTGAAACCGGTGGTGATGTCATGGCTCTCGGACCCGCAACGGCAGTTGCTCGACAAACACGCGCCGGAAAGATTGACGTTGCCGAATGGCCGCACGCCCAAGGTGGTCTATGATAACAACCAGCCGCCGCACATCGCATTGCGGATTCAGGAACTTTACGGCGTGACACAGACACCGAAGATTGCGATGGGCCGCGTGCCGGTAGTGGTGCACATTTTGACGCCGGGCATGAAGCCGATTCAAATCACCCAGGACCTCGCCAGCTTCTGGAGCGAGCACTATCCGAAAATCAAATCCGAGTTGCAGCGGAAATATCCGAAACACGAATGGCGATGAAGCTTGCCGGTCGAATTCCGATACGCAATTTGTCCCAAATCCGAACAAATCCGATAAACTGCCACACCGGATCAAGACAATTTGCGCCCCATAGCAAATTGGGATGCGACTCAAACTTGCAACCTTCGAACTCACGCACTACCTTTCGCAACTTATGGAAAATGTTGTTATCATTGGTTCGGGTTGCGCGGGCTGGACGGCGGCGCTTTACACGGCGCGCGCCAATCTCACGCCGCTCGTGCTCACCGGCAAACAGCCCGGCGGCCTCCTTACCACCACCAGCATCGTCGAAAATTATCCCGGCTTCCCCGAAGGCGTGGATGGATACGAATTGATGACACGGATGCAGAAACAGGCCGAACGTTTCGGCGCGCGCGCCAGTTTTGGCGTCGTGGAAAAGGCGGATTTTTCCAAACGGCCCTTCGCACTCATCGTTGACGGCGAACGGGTCGAGGCGCAGACGGTCATCATTGCCACCGGCGCGAGCCACCGGCATCTCGGCGTGACCGGCGAGGATTTGCTGGAGACCAAGGGCGTGACGTATTGCGCCACGTGCGACGGCGCGCTGCCGGTTTTCCGCAATCAAACGCTCGTGGTGGTCGGCGGCGGCGATTCTGCCTGCGAAGAGGCGCTTTACCTGACGCGCTTCGGCTCGGTCATTCATTTGATTCACCGGCGCGACAGTTTGCGCGCGTCCAAAATCATGGCCGAACGCACGCTGTCGAATCCCAAAATCAAACCCATCTGGGATTCTGTCGTGACGGAGGTTCTCGATCCGAAACAGGACAAGGTCACCAGCGTGAAACTGAAGAACCTCAAGACCGGCGCGCAAACGGTTTTGAACTGCGCCGGCGTTTTCGTCGCCATCGGACACTCGCCCAGCACGGAGATTTTCAAAGGCCAGATTGATATGGACGCCAATGGCTACGTGATTCCCCGGAAGGGCACGATGACAAATGTGCCGGGTGTGTTTGTGGCAGGCGACTGCGCGGACCACATCTATCGTCAGGCCATCACCGCGGCGGGCGCAGGCTGCGCGGCGGCGATTGACGCGGAAAGGCTTCTGGCCGCGCAGGACCAGTGAGCAGAGCCAGCCGCAATCAACCGGCCTTTCCCAGATAGGCTTTGAGGATTTGATCCATCTCGCGGTTTACCGCCGCGTCCACGCGCCGGCGTTTTTTGTCGGCGTCAAACCACGCCGCCGTGCGCCGGATGCCGTCGCGAAAGGGGATGACGGCCTGGAATCCGGGCACGAACGTTTTGATTTTGCGGTTGTCGAAGACGACGCTCCAGGATTTGTCACCGAGCAGGCTGCCGGCGAGATGCGGCGCCTTTTGCGCAATGAAATCCGATGAGATATGCACAATGTTTGCCTCCACGCCCAGCGCTTCGGCGATGGTTTGATAAATCTGGTCCCACGTCAGGACTTCGTCCGAGGTGATGTGAAACGCGTGACCGATGGCCTGCCGGTTTCCGAGCAAGCCTACGAATCCACGCCCGAAATCCTCGGCGTGCGTCATCACCCACAACGACGAGCCGTCGCCGTGCACAATGATGCGTTTGCCTCTTTTTAAACGGTCAGCGAGCGTGTAGCAGCCGAATCCGCCGACGGCGACGGGGAAATAATGGTTGTAGGTGTAGGACGGTCGGACAATGGTCGCCGGAAAACTTTCTTCGCGGTACGCGCGCAGCAAACGTTCTTCGCAGGCGATTTTGTTGCTGGAATAATCCGAGAACGGATTGTGCAACGGCATTGATTCCGTAATCCGATAATGGGTGGGCGGTTTTTGATAAACGGAAGCCGAGCTGATGAAAATGAACTGCCCGGTCCGGCCCTTGAACAACGCGAGATCGCGCTCGATGTCCTCCGGCTTGAAGGCGATCCAATCCACGACCACGTCAAACTGCAGGTCGCGCAACGCGGCGCGGGCCGCCTTTGGCTGGTTGACGTCCGCCGTCAGGCTGTGGCTGCCGGGTGGATTTTTCGATTGCAGCCCGCGATTCAGCAAATACAGATCGTATCCTTTCGCCATCACTTGCTGGCAGACGGCCGAGCTGATTTTACCGGTGCCGCCGATGAACAGAATTTTCATGTGCGATTGATTCTAGCCAGCCGGGAGGTTTTGATTCAAGAAATCACTTTTCCTCGCAGCGTTCTCCTTTGCTGTAGCGTCGAGTCTGAGGCTCGAATCAATCGCCGCAGAGCGCCCAAACTACAGCTCAAATTGACAATTCAGGACCAGGGTTCGGCAAAATCGGAGAATCATTTTTTCCTGTTTTTCTCAGGATAATTGCGTGCCGCAAACGATGGAACCTGTTGAACGGGAACGCAAATCTCCCAGTCCCCTTACTCTGCCTGCCCCTCGAAGCCGGCGGCATAAACGCAAACGCAGGTTGTCAGCCCGTCAGAAGCAGATGCGGTTTTTCACCGTGCTCTTTGCCATCATTCTGTTTGCCTTGTTTCTCGGTTTTTTGTGGTGGTTAAACCGGCCGTATTGACGAGCAAGCGGACCAGCGATTAAAGCGCGCCGGCAGCGCCCGGCTCATTAATCCAACAGACGCAGTTGATGCCGCTGGATTTTCAACGCGAACAAACGATGATTGCAGGGCAGGGGAGGTAATTCTCTTTGGGTGCGTTGCCAAAATCAAACGGGGTGCGGACGGACTCGCCCGCGCGAAGCGGATCCTGAGCCAACCCGCGTGGTTTTGGCCGGGCGCGAGCCCTGCGCACTCATCGTTCCACGTTCCGGGCCTTTTGGCGGCACATCTTTCCCGTGTTGCTGCCGGGGGGAGGCGGAATGATTTTTGTTGCTGAAACAGGGCAAAATGCGTCCACTGTTTGCATGAGAACTTGGCTTTCGATTCTGGCGGTTCTGGCCTTTGCCATCAGATTGTCGGCGGATGACACCAACGCTCCCGTGCCGTCGAAAACCAACTCTTCGGCGTTGTTGAAAATCGGCACGGGCGAGGCGGACAAACATTACGATCAGGAAATGATAGTGACGGGCAGGGTGGCGCAGGTCACCATGCGTCCCAAGGTGATATTTCTGAATCTGGACCGGCCATTTCCCAATTCGCCGTTTACCGTGGTTATATTTCCGGGCAAATATATTGCCGACGTGCAAGCGCTGGACGGCAAAGCGGTGGAGATAAAAGGCAAGATCAAGAACTTCCATGACAAGCCGGAGATTGTTCTGGACAACACCGAACAGTTGACCGTGCTGGGTTCAACGGTTTTAACCAACGGTCCGGCGGCTCCGCAACCAACCAATGCTCCGCCGCCGTCCACGGATTCCACCAACTTGCCGGAGATCATGTAATTTCTTCGCACTTTTGCAGAAAGCGCGCGGGCCGCTATTTGACAGGGCAGGGGATTTCGCGGAAGAACCGTACTGGCTATGACGGCTTCAGCGACTTCATGGTGTAACGTGTTCCACTGATTGAGAGCTCGCCGTGCGCACACAGCGTTGCCGCCGCGTTGCTGACGGTGAACCGGGTTTCCGCAGGAAAAAATGTTTTAACCAGAAAGAAAAGTTCCCGCGCCGACCATGACATTTCCGCTCTATTAACCCGCTCCAGCGAATAACGCGTGCGGTCATGCGGTTTAAATATCCGGGAAATGACAATATTCATTAACCGTTCAACGATAAGAGGAAACGGGGCGACCGGCTCGGCTTTTTTTGCCATTTGAGTCACAGTTGTTGCCTCAGTATCTCGTGCCTTGGCAGGACGATTTGCTTGGATTCCGCAACCATTTGAAATCTCGCAGGCGCAGAGCGGAGGAACGTGAAGTGTTTGAAGGCGGGTGGACGGATAAACCTTAGGGGCGCGCCGTGTAGTGGGTACGCGACGCGCCCCGATTTCACCCCAACGATCCTTTTCGCTGGAGCAAGACCGAGGCACGAACAAAGCAATTCGCGGGCCGAATCCGGGCAATTGAAACAGAATAAACTTGAATTCTCCGATGTATTTCTGAAATAGGTGACCAACCCGCAACGTATGTGGGGGAAGGCTGACAATCAGAGTCTCACCCGAATCCAGCGCAATCACCATAGCGCTGCCTGCGCCGCCGCAAAGGTTCGGCGCGAGATGAAGATAGCTGGCCTTCGACAAACCAGGAAAAATCCAAAAAATCAATCGTATGAAAACGCACGTTAACAGTTTGTTCCTCCTGCCGGCGCTGAGCGCCGTCCTCGCAACCACTCTCGGCTTTCGCCGCCGGAAGTAGCTCCGAGTTTAAGGTGCCGGGATAGCCCCGCGGCGGCGGGTCAATCCATCACTACGAGTTGCGCGCCGACACTCTGAAACATAGTAAATATAACAAACATTGTGCAACATATATTGTTTTGCCCGGGAAAAGATCAGTTTTGAATATTTTCATGGTTCTCTGCCGCTTCCCGAAGCTGTTGAGCAAATTGATAATTTCCGGCCGGAACCGTGCGGCTTTGTCAATAATGACCTGTAACGGGTGAAATGAAGGAGAAAGTCTGGTCGTACTCGAACGAAACAATTTCCACATACGCGGTATCCAACGCCGTGGCGATTTGCTGCAACGTGTTGAGCAAGCCAGGCGGCAAGGGCGACACCTGGCCGGTTTGCGGGTCGAATTGATTGCCTTCGCCGATCGGATAAGTCATCGTCGAACCATCCGGCTCGCCGACGGCAAGCAGCACGGAATGTTTGAGAACGGCACACCAACCGCTCGCGTCAATTTCAAACAGCGTGCCGCGCACGCCAGCGACGCCATTGGGAATTTTAACGAAGTATTCGGATGCGGCGGAAAGCTTTTTGACGCTGCAAAAGATGCGGCCCTGCCTCAAATCCAGCTCCGTGTCGCTCACCGTGTCCAAACCTGTGTCCGACACGGTTAATTTGTCTATGGCCATCATGGTATCGGGTGTCATGCGGACCATGTTCTGTTCCACGGCCGGCTTGTAATCAATCAAACCACGAATGTTGGCATCCGGAGCCGGCCCAATCCGGTCGGGTACCGGCGCGGCCTGCGGCATCTCGATCGTCTTGCCCAACACCATGTCTACCGTGCCGTTATGCGCCGTCTGGATGATGGCCCCGGGGTTGAGTATTTTGCCGACCACCAGCGGATGCCAGTTCCCGTCGCCCAGCGAGTATCGGGCTTCGCCCTGGAGGCGCACGATGGTGGCAACCCCGGGTGTGAGGATTTGGGCGGAAGCGGGAGCAGCCAGCACGAGCGTCGTGCCGCACGTCACTGCGTAAATTATATTTCTCATGATTCCCATTCAGGCATTGCCACGTGCCGCTAATTTCGTGCCACAGAAACAATGGAGGGTCATGGTGTGCAGAATGGTTAGTGTATGCCATTGTACATAAGCGTGTTACGATGTTACTCACTTCGAACGTAGCAATGGCCAACGTCTGAAAACCGCCTTCTTTTTGTGCGATGATTACACAGGACTAGCGGCGAACATTTTCACTTGGCCGGCCACCGTAATTGCAGTGACCAAAACGCAAGGTCCTGAAGATCTTCCGGGCAAACGCCCTGCCCTATTAATAATGCTTCTTGAAATCTTAATGGAAACTGGCTAACAAATCTTCCCCGGTTACTAACAGAGTCAAACGCATTTCAGGGTTTGATTGCTGTTGGTGCGTTAAAACAAAAAGAAACGAAACGGGTCATTCACTATGAAAACCACAACACTAAAGTATCGTTACCCCCTCCAGTTAACCATTATTGTCTTTGTTTGCTGCCTGGCTCCGGCCATCACAGCGCAAGCGCTAGACATCATTAATTTTGACGCCATCCCCGGCATGCCAAACGCCGGCGCGCCCGCAACTCCAATACCCGGCCAGTCCAGACTCTCCAACCAGTTCTTGTCAACCCTTGGAGTTAGTTTTAGTTCGGGAAGTCCATATGTTGCGGTCGTGGATTTGGCGGGCGCCCTGACCATCGGCACGAATGGAATCGGTGGTTCCACGCCCGGCGGGAATCTCACTTATAGCGGGGCGTATCCGATTGTAGCCACCTTTTTCGACCCCGGTAATCCTTCAACACCCGCAACCACGGATCTCGTGTCACTGCGCTGCGACATTTTTGGGAGCGGCCTTAATGTCACACTCAACGCATTCGATATCAACGGCAACCCGCTCACTTCGTTCACAACTTCAGACACCGGTGGCGAAACCTTACAGGTCTCTGCACCTGGAATTCACTCGGTCCAGTTCATAGGCACCACAGACGCTTCTGGCACCGCGGTGTATGATTTCAGCTTTGATACCGTAGTACCCGTGCCGGAACCTTCGGCCGCTGCCTTATTAGTCGTTGCTGGCGCTTTCGTTTGCGTAATCTGGAGAAAGAGTCGACAGGCCTCGGGTTGGTAACTGGAAATCCGCTGCGTCTGAAGTGGGCGAATCGCGCGCCAAAAAAACCGCCTGCCAGCCAGAGATGGCCAACGGCCGGATGCATAGGGTCAAGGCCCTGCCCGAGCGCAGTGGATCAATTCCTGGTTCGGTTGAGTGATTTGACCACGTTTCGTTGGAACCGGCGCGGCGTGAGGCGCGTGAGTGAAATGAGGAAATGATTGCGCAGTCCGGGGATGGCCAGCACCCTGCCCTTGCGAAAGGCCTGATGCCCGCAACGGGCAACCGCAGCCGCCGACATTTTGGGCGCCTTGAACTGGCGCTCCTTTTCACCGCGGGCGACATTGCCGAAATTGGTCGTGGTCGGGCCGGGACACAACGCGGTCACCGTCAATCCCGTGCCAGTAAGTTCCCCGGCGAGTGCCTCGGTGAAGGATAGCACATAAGCCTTGGTCGCGAAATAGACCGCCATGCCGGGGCCGGACACAAAGCCGGCAACGGAACCGACGTTCAACATGCCACCTCGCTTGCGTTCGATCATTCCGGGAAGAAACAACCCGGTCAGGTCCGTCAATGAGGCGACGTTTACCTGAATCATCTCCAACTGTCGCTGCAACGGCAACCCGGCAAACTCGCCGTGCGCGCCGAAACCGGCGTTGTTCACCAAAACATCCACCGTGATGCCGGCGTGCTGCAGTTCGTGGAAGACGCGAGCCGGGGTTTCCGGCCGGGAAAGGTCGGCGGTCACCACCGTCGCCTGGATTCCATACCCGCGGCGCAATTCAGCGGCGAGGGATTGCAGGGCTTCGGTATTGCGTGCGACGAGCACCAGGCGGCTTTTGTCCGCCGCAAAACAACGCGCCAGTTCCAGGCCGATGCCCGACGAAGCGCCGGTGATGAGTACCGTTTCGCCGTTGACTGCGCTCATCGGGTGTTGACCATTTATTGATTTCCCCATCCGAATCGGCTGGTGATGGGCCAATAGACGAAGAAGGATTTGCCGATGATGCTGGTTGACGGGAAATCGCCCCAGTACCGCGAATCGAGACTGTTCATCGTGTTGTCGCCCATCACAAAATTGTAATCCGGGCGGATCTGAAATTCGCTGCCCGGGGAAAGGTTCTGCATCATCGCATGGCCGTAGTATTGGTTTTCGTGGTACTCCAGGACATTCGTGCGGGCCGGTGGATTGGAAAACGAGTAGAGGTTTTCAAAATGCGGCGTCGCGGCGGACAACGGCCTGCCGTTCACCACCAGGTGGCCAACCGGCACGGTGGCGCCGTATGGCGGGGCGCCGACAACGTCATAATCCTTTGCCAGTGAAATCGTCTCGCCGCCGAGTCCCACCAAACGTTTGATGTAAAATTCGTTGGGCGGAATGTTGAATCTTTCGCGGCCTTCCTCGGGAATTCCCCTGGTTTCAAACACCACAATTTCGCCGCGCTCCGGCTTGCGAAAATTGTAGGTAAACCGGTCCACAAACAAATGGTCGCCGGTGCTTACCCGCAGTTTCACAAGGTCCTCGCCCTTGTGATATATGCGGTCGGGATTCAGAAGATGTTTCATCATCAACCCGGACCGATACTCCATCGGTTCTTCGCCATAGTCCGGCGGAAACCACATCGTGTGCGCCACGCCGCCGACCCAGATGGTCTGCTTGATGTTAAAAATCAGGAACCGCCGCATCTTGCTGATGTCGGTAATCGGCCCCTCGTTC
The DNA here is from genome assembly GCA_963802515.1 of uncultured Verrucomicrobiae bacterium. Taxonomy (GTDB): domain Bacteria; phylum Verrucomicrobiota; class Verrucomicrobiia; order Limisphaerales; family UBA11358; genus UBA11358. Next base: position 117,512 of record CAWDIX010000003.1, on the reverse strand, counting down.
TGCGCGACGACGTGGACGTAAGAAATTCCATGAAACCATTGCTTGAATTGTTCCCAGCCGTTGGGAATGGTCAGGGTGTTCTGCAGTCTGAATTGGCGGTCAATTTCGGCCTGGATCCTGGTTTTGTCTTCCAATCCGGAGTTGATTTCGCCCGCGATGCGGGTGAAGTCAGGGACCGACTGGACTCCATAGAGCGTCGGCTGCATCGAGCCGGTCGGGATCTTGAATGGTTGGAGGAAGAATGTGCGAATGCCCATCGCCACGCCAATTGCCACCAGCAGCACTTCGACGTTTTCACGCCAGACAGGGTTCGGATACGGTTTGAGCCATTTGTTGGCGGCAAACTCAAGTTCCTCGGCCTTGATCCGGATTCGGCCGGTGTTGGCGCTCTCGGCCATCGCCCCCTGCAACGCGTTCATGGCGGCGAGCATCGCGCCGAGCGCCATCGGCGAGAGCAAATCGCGTTGCGCGGAAAACAGGCGATAAACATGCTTGCGCATCGCACATGCGTCGCGGACGGCTTTGGAAGTAAACCAGCGTAAGATCATAGTTGAAAGTTGAGGGTTGAGAGTTGGGGGCCAAACCAAAGCCGATCGGACCGGAGAGCAGTCCCCTGCCCTCGTGCTTCGACCATCAAACTTCGGCTTTTGTTCATGCTTTTAATACTTCAATGAACGCTTCTTGCGGGATGTTCACGCTCCCGATGGATTTCATGCGTTTTTTACCCTCTTTTTGCTTCTCGAGCAATTTCCGTTTGCGCGTGATGTCGCCGCCGTAACACTTCGCCGTCACGTCCTTGCGCAACGCGCTCACGTGCTCGGAGGCAATGATTTTCCCGCCGATGGCCGCCTGGATTTTCACCTGATACTGCTGTCGGGGAATTACTTCCTTGAGCTTTTCCGCCAGCGCACGTCCCCTGCCCTCCGCCTTCGACCGATGCACGATGGACGAAAATGCGTCCATCACCTCGCTGTTCACCAGCATATCCAGCTTGATCATGTCGCTCTGGGCATAACCCGCGTGCTCGTAATCCATCGAGCCGTACCCGCGCGTCATGCTTTTGATGCGGTCGTGAAAATCAATCAGGATTTCGTTCAGCGGCAGCATGGTCGTCATCATCACCCGCCGCGCGTCCAGCGTCTCCGTGTCGTCCAGCACACCGCGTTTCTCGGAGATCAACGCCATCATGTCGCCGATGTTTTCATTCGGGCAGATGACGAACGCCTTGACGGTCGGCTCTTCGATTTTCTGAATGTAATTCGGTTCGGGCAGGAACACCGGGTTGTCAATCTCCTTCACGGTCCCGTCCGTCATCGTCACGCGATAAATTACGCTCGGGTAGGTGGCGATGATGTCCATGTTGTATTCGCGTCGCAGGCGTTCCTGGACGATTTCAAGGTGCAACAAGCCGAGGAAACCGCACCGGAAACCGAACCCCAGCGCCACACTCGTTTCCGCCTGATACACAAACGCCGAGTCGTTGAGCTGCAATTTGCCCATGGCCACCTTGAGATGCTCGTAATCCGCCGTGTTGATGGGGTAAATTCCGCTGAACACCATCGGGTGGATTTCTTTGAACCCCGGCAACGCCTCTGACGGCCGCCGCACGTCCGTGATGGTATCGCCCATCTTCACTTCCTGCGGACTCTTGATGTTGGCCGTGATGTAGCCCGTCTCGCCCGTTTCCAGCTTCTCGCGGACGTAGGGTTTGGGATTGAAGCTGCCAACTTCCTTCACTTCAACCATTTTGCCCGAATGCAACAGCTTCACGTGTTGACCGGCCCGCAACTCGCCATTGAACACGCGCACATGCGTGACGACACCCTTGAAGGTGTCAAAATACGAATCGAAACCCAGCGCCTGCAATGACGGCGCGTTCGTCGGTTTCGGCGCCGAAATCCGCGCCACAATCGCCTCGAGGATTTCGTCAATGCCGATGCCTTCCTTCGCGCTGCACGGAATCGCGGTGTCGCCGGGGATCGCCAGAATGTCTTCGAGCTGCTGCCGGGCCTGGGCGACGTTGGCGTGTGGCAGGTCAATCTTGTTGATGACGGGGATAATTTCGAGGTTCTGTTTCATCGCGAGGTGGACGTTGGCAACGGTCTGGGCCTCGACGCCCTGGGCCGCGTCCACCACGAGCAACGCCCCCTCGCACGCGCTCAGGCTGCGCGATACTTCGTAGGAAAAATCCACGTGCCCCGGCGTATCAATCAGGTTCAACTCGTAGGTCTCGCCGTTTTTGGCTTTGTAGAGCATGGTGACCGGGTGCGCCTTGATGGTGATGCCGCGTTCCTTTTCGAGGTCCATGGAATCGAGCAACTGGTCCTCCATATCGCGCGTCGAGATGGTGCCGGTGCGATGCAGCAGGCGGTCGGAAAGCGTCGTCTTCCCATGGTCAATATGGGCGATGATGCTGAAATTGCGGATATGCGCTGCGTCCATCCCGTGTGCCTCTTAATCAAAATCTTCCAATCTTAATCCTGCCCTTAATCCCAATCTTAATCTCAAATCGGTCACGGTAGGATAACCGGAAAGCGGTTGAAGGAAAGGAAATTTGGCGGGTTAAACGGAACCGGTTGGCATGGATTTCACGAATTGGCACGGATTCAAAATCCATTCCTGGCAGGGGCGCTGCGCTGAGGCGTCTGTCATTTAATTCTCGAAACAAGGCTTGCTACTGGCAAGCGGTTTGCTACATTGCCAACGCTGTGCAATATAGAGCGAGTCATTTCCTTCGGTTCGGCCGATCGGCTCTCGCCGCCTGGCTGGTGGGCATGGTGTTTCTGCTCGACGCGATGGCAGCATGCCCGGAGTTGCATGAACTGATTCACAAAGACGCGGATCATGCCGACCATCAATGCGCGGTCACGATATTTGCGCATGGAAAAGTTGATTCCGTAACCTGTGAAGTTCCCGTTGCCGCACCAACGGTTTGGTTTGAGACGGCTCTGTCTGTCAATTTCTTTGTATTCAGCGCGGTCATTGAATATCTCCCTCCAGAACGCGCTCCGCCCCTTCTCTGCGTTGCTTCCTGATTCATAGGTTTCTGACGCTGCTGTCGGCTTCGTCGGAAAGTTGTTTCCCGTAACCAAATCTTTGTGTGCGCCTCGTGGCGCTGGCAAAGCGTGAGTCCTTAAAAAATCGCGGAAGTGTTTTGAAAACTTTAACCATTGAAATTTATGAAAGCTTTGGCAGAGAAAAAAAATCGAGATTGCAGAAAAAAGTATTGGGCGGTGATTTCCGTCGTGGCGTTGTCCTGTGGCGGGACGGTGCTGGCGCAGACGAACAGCATGACTGGAGCCAGCTCCCCGGCGGCGGGTGGTTCAACCAACGTCACCCAGCTCGGCAACATCACCGTCGTTGGAAAATTGGACCAGGCGCGGGACCAGATCATTCCCGACCTGGGCGCGACGGCGCATACCTTCAGCAAGGAACAGATCGAAACCCTGTCGCAGGGCGCCAACGCGCCGTTCAACGAGGTCATCCTGCGCGCACCGGGCGTGGCGCAGGACAACGAGGCCAGCGGCGATTTGCACGTGCGCGGCGAACACGCGAACCTGCAATATCGCATCAACGACGTGCTGTTGCCGGAAGGCATCACGGGGTTCGGACTGGAACTGGATCCGCGTTTCGTGGAATCCATGCAACTCATCACCGGTTCATTGCCGGCGGCTTATGGTTTCCGCACCGCCGGGGTTGTGGACATCCACACCAAGAGCGGCGCGTTTGAAAACGGCGGCACGGCGGAAATGTATGGCGGCAGCTATGACACATTGCGGCCGAGTTTTGAATATGGCGGCACGCAGGGAAAATGGAATTACTTCATTGACGGCAGTTACGACCACAACGCGCTGGGCATTGAAAATCCAACCCCAAGTCACGACGCCATTCACGACAAGACGGACCAATACAAGACGTTCCTGTATGGTTCCTATATCATTGACGACACCAGCCGCGTCACTGTGATGGGCAGCGCATCCTACAGTGATTTTCAGGTGCCCAACACGCCGGGATTGCAGAACGATCCGGCCAATTACTCCGCGCCGGGCGGCAATCCGTGGTATTCAGGTGGCGGAATACCGACGATTTTTGATTCGGCGGCCTTGAACGAAAACCAGAATGAACAGAATTATTACGGTGTGGTGACCTATCAGAAATCGGCAGGCGATTTGAATTTTCAAGCCTCCGTTTTTGGCCGCAACAGCAGCGTGCATTTCACGCCCGATCCGGTTGGTGATTTGTTCTTCAACGGCGAGGCCAGCGATGTGAAACGCGATCTTTACTCCGGCGGAATCCAGGTTGACGCCAGCTACGAACTCAATGACAAGCATACATTCCGGGGCGGCGTGCTGTTTCTGGACGAAATGGTCCAAGCCAATGCGACGACCACCGTCTTTCCGGTGGACGGCAGCGGAAATCCCACCGGCGGGCCGTTGCCGCCATTTGTGAACAACGACACCCTCCACGGCATCTTTGCCGGCGTGTATGTGCAGGATGAGTGGAAAATCCTGCCCAAGCTCACACTCAATTACGGCGCGCGCTTCGACGAGTTTTATTCCTCCTTCGACAAGGAAAACCAGCCCAGCCCGCGCGTGAACCTCATCTATCAGCCCACGGATTCGACGACGTTGCACGCAGGCTACGCGCGCTACTTCACGCCGCCGCCGGTTGAAAACGTGCCAGCCGGCGCCGTGTCACAATTCGACAATACGTCGGGTTCAACCGGAAACGACCAGGACAGTCCCGTCAAGGCCGAGCGTGCGAATTATTTCGATGCCGGCATTTCGCAAAAAATCGGCACGCATTTGCAACTGGGCGTGGACGGCTATTACAAGTATGCGCGGAACCAGCTTGATGACGGATTGTTCGGGCAGACGCTCATTCTCTCAGCGTTCAACTACGCCAAGGGAGAAATCTATGGAGTGGAATTTACCGGTTCCTATAACCAAGGTGGTTTCTCCGCTTACGCCAACGTCGCCTGTTCGGTGGCGAAAGGCAAGGAATGGACTTCAGCACAGTTCCTGTTTGGGCCGGATGGTCCGGGCACTGACCTGGCTTACGTCAGGAACAACTGGATTTATCTGGACCACGACCAGACGGTGAGCGGCTCTTTCGGCGCGGCTTATACCTGGAACGAATCTCCCAAATCCAGCACCCGCGTTTATATGGACGCGCTTTATGGCAGTGGTTTGCGAACGGATGCCACGGCCTCGGACGGCTCAAACATTCCCAATGGCGGGACGGTCCCCGCTTATTTCTCGGTCAACGTCGGCGCGGAACAGAGTTTCAAAGTTGGCAGGAGCCAATTTTTGAAGGCCCGGCTCGATGTGGTGAACGTGACCGACAACAGTTATGTGCTGCGCGACGGCGGCGGCGTAGGCGTCAACGCCGCATCGTATGGCGAGCGCCTCGGGTTCTTCGGTTCGGTCAGTTACGTGTTCTGAAATGCTTATTCGCCAAGGACCAACATGGATGCAAATCGAACCCTGCCCCGCTACGAGTTGAAAGACGAGTTGGCCCGGTTCTGCCTTCCTCCAGCGAACCGGGATCGCAACCAGCGACTCGCCTGGGTGAATTCGGTTTGCATCCTATTTCTTTCCATCGGCATTTTCGGCGCGCGGCGCGGCGTCATCGCGATCAAACCGGTCCCGCCAATCCGGGAAATCGTTCCCGTGGTCATCCAGCCGACGGTGTTACCGCCGCAAGCAATCGCCGTCAGAAAAGAGCAAATGGCGCAGGCAAACCTTCAGCCGCGAGTCCTCGTTGCCCTGCCGAACGCGCCGAATATCAACTTCGGAGTGCCGACCGTCGGCACTCTGGTCGCGCCCGCCGCGCTCGCGTCCGCGCCTGAGGAAGCCCCGGTGCGCATTGGTTCACTCAACAACACCGGCGCGGGCGGTGACCGGCCCGAACCGCCGTATCCGCCGATTGCCCGGGAAACCGGCGAACAGGGCACGGTAAAACTGCTGCTCGGCGGCGACGCGGCGGGAAATATTATTTCCGTTGACGTGAGGGAATCGTCCGGCTTTCCCGTCCTCGACCACGCCACGGTGGATTTCATCAAGCGCCATTGGCGGCTTCCGGCAGGTGAAGGAAACCGCCTTTTTGAAACCAGCATCACCTACCTGCTGCAACTGAACTGACCTTCCACTAACCAAACTCAACCTATGAATCCCATCCTCGCAAACATTGTTCTTGAATTCTTCCTCAAAGGCGGCCCGGTCATGTGGCCGATTCTTGTCAGCGCCATTGTCGCCGTCGCCGTCGTCGGCGAACGCGGGTTCTGGTGGTGGCGCGAAAGCCGCCGGCGCGACCCGCAGAAACTGGAACAGCTCCTCGCCGCGTTGGAAAACTCCGACCTCACTGCCGCCAAGAGCCTTTCTGAAAGCGCGGAAGACCCGGTCATCCGCATGATTCATCACGGCCTTGGCCATGTGGATCGCAAACACAGTTCCCTGCTCGGCGCGCTGCAACTCGCGGCGGGCATTGAGCTCAAACGCGCCGGACGTTTCCTCACCGTGATGGACACGCTGGTTACGCTTGCACCGTTGCTGGGTTTGCTGGGCACGGTGACCGGATTGATGCGCGCCTTTCTCAATATCGGCAGCGCGGAACTGTCCGTGGTGGGTGTGACCGGCGGCATTGGCGAGGCGTTGATTGCGACGGCTTGCGGACTGGCCATCGCCATCTTCTCGCTGGTGCCCTTCAACTTTTTCTCCGCCAGGGTGGCGCAATTGCAGTTTGAACTGGAAACGGCGGCGACGAATGTCGAAGTCATGGTCGGTAGCGGAAGAACGAGCGATACGGTCCACCTGCAAAACCCGGCGTCACAAAGCCAGGCCACCAGCCATTAAAAATCTCCGATGAAGATCCCCTCGCCCATCCCGAAACGCCGCTCGCGGATTGTCATCATCCCGCTGATTGACATCATGTTTTTTCTGCTGGCGTCATTCATGATGCTGGCGCTCGAGATGAGCAAAACCGAGAATATCAAGGTCAACCTGCCGCCCGCCTCCCAATCGCGGCAGGATTTCCGTCCGGACATGGTCAATATCGCGGTGGACAAATCGGGCGCGGTTTGGCTGGAGAAAACGGAGATTTCGCTGGCCGACCTCGGCCTTACCTTGAGTAATCGCTTCCGCGTAAACCCCGACCTGCCGGTTTATATCAGCGGCGACCGCGACACGCTCCACGGCGCGATGGTGAAGGTGTATGAAACCGTGCGCGCGGCCGGTATCCAAAAGGTGGCGTTTATGACCGACAGCCGGCAAAGCTCAAAGACGCCATGAAAATCCACACGCCAATCCCGGAAAGAAAGTCGCGGCTGGAAATCATTCCGCTGATCGACATCATGTTTTTCCTGCTGGCGTCGTTCATGATGGTCACTTTGCAGATGCAGATTGTCCGCACGCTCAAGTCCAATCTGCCCACGGCCACGCTCGCCACGCCTTCGAAAAAGCCCGACATCGTTAATCTCCAGGTGAATCGGGATGGCCAGGTTTCTGCGGACGAGAAACCGATCGCCTTTCCCGAGCTGTTCACAATGCTGACGAACCGTTACAGCCTGAACACCAATCTGCCGGTTTATATTACCGGCGCGCAGGACGCCACGCACGGCTCGGTGATGTTCGTCCTGGATTTGGTAAAACGTGCCGGCATCCAGCGCGTCGCCATCGCCGTCCAGGCCGCACCCGGCTATCCAACCCCATGAAAATTTTCCAAGTGAACCTCCTCATCGTCCTCGCGCTCGGCCTCTGCGGTCTTTGCGCCTGGCAATGGTATGAACAAACTGTTCAGCGCAGCGAAATCCAAATCTTGAACCGGATGGTCTATGACCGGAACGCGGCCATCCAGGACGACACCAATGCCATCGCCACGTTGAATCATCAGGTAAACCAGATGGACGCGCGCCTTACCGAAGTCAAGGCCGCCGCCGCGACAAACGAACAACTCGTCATTTCGGAAAAGGCAGAAATCGCGCAACTGCGATTCGCCAACGGAAATCTCACCAATGGAATTATGCAGTACAAGCAGGCGGTGGATGCCCTGGAGGCAAAGCTGAAAGCCATCTATGCCGGAGTTGACCAACAGAATGAAGCCATTTCCAACCTCATCGCCCAGCGCAACGATTTCGTGCAGAAGTTCAACGACGAGGTGAAAGACCGGAACGCCATCGTGGAAAAGTACAACGAACTGGCGAACCGGATCCGAAAGCAGCAAGAAGGTTCCAGGCAATAAACAATTCCAATACAGGTTCAAATTCCGTAGCCTTTGAATAAGCTATATGGCGTTACTCGAAATCTCCGAGCTTAAAAAAACGTTTCTCACCCCGGAAGGCTTTGCCCACGAGGTCGTCAACGTCAAGCGGTTCATACTGGAAGACAAGTCGCATGTGGCGCTCGAAGGGGAAAGCGGTTTGGGCAAAACGACATTTCTGAACCTGATCGCCGGAATTCTCAAACCGGACGCCGGCAGGATCACCATCGCCGGCCAGGCGATGTCCGCCTTGAGCGAGCCGGAGCGGGATCGCCTGCGGGCCACGGCGATCGGCTACATTTTCCAGACGTTCAACCTGCTGCAGGGCTACACCTGCCTGGAAAACGTGTTGCTCGGCATGTCATTCGGACCTGGAGCCGACCAGGCTTTCGCCGAAACGCTCTTGCGGCGGGTTGGCCTGGGCGAACATCTGAAGCACCAGCCACGCCAGCTTTCGATTGGCCAGCAGCAACGTGTGGCGGTGGCCCGGGCGCTGGCCAACCGGCCGAGGCTCGTTTTGGCCGATGAGCCGACCGGCAACCTGGATTACAAAAATGCATCAAAGTCGGTGACCCTGATTCGCGACGTGTGCCGCGAAAATGGCGCAGCCCTGTTGTTGGTCAGCCATGATCGCGAAATTCTTTCACAGTTTGAAAAAGTCCAGGCATTTGGGGACATCAATCGAACTTCAAAGGGGGAGACAAGCCCATGACCGTCTGGTTGATTGTTTTCAAAAGCCTCCGGCACCACGCGCTTTCCACCGCCGTCACGGCCTTCTCCGTTGCGTTGGCCGGCGGCCTGCTGATGTCGGTCTGGTCGGTTCAGGAGCAGTCGCAAGCCACTTTCACCGGTGCGAACGCCGGTTTTGACGCCGTGCTCGGCGCACGCGGTTCCAAGCTGCAACTGGTGCTCAACGCCATTTTCAATTTGGAGGCGTCGCCCGGAAATCTTGCATGGTCGGACTTTCTCGACATCCAAAGAAACCCCGATGTCGAACTCGCGGTTCCAATCGCGGTGGGCGACAATTATCACGGCTATCGGCTGGTAGGAACGACGCTTGACCTGTTCGAAAAGAGTGAATACGCGCCCGGCAAACGATACGCCCTGGAGGCGGGGGGCAACTGGTTTGACCCGAAACGCCGCGAAGCGGTGGTCGGCAATTTTGTCGCCCGCAAAATGAACCTCAAGATTGGCGATACATTTCATCCGTTTCACGGCCTGATCTTCGACGAGAAAGAGCAACACTCGGATACCTACGTCGTGGTGGGCGTGCTCAAACCTTCCAACACGCCGGCCGACCAGGTGATTTGGATTCCGCTGGAAGGCCTCCAAAAAATGAGCGGCCACGATCCCCAAATGGCGACCGAGATCAGCGCCGTCCTGGTCAAATTGAAGGCAGAGAGCGCGCTGGCCGGGTTCCAAATGGACCGCAGGTACAACCGGCAAGGCAATCGCCTGACCTTCGCATGGCCGATTGGAGCGGTGATGGCCGAGCTGTTTGCCAAAATCGGCTGGTTTAATCGGGTGCTCACCCTGGTTTCATATTTGGTGGCCATCGTGGCCGCCGCCTCAATCCTCGCCAGCATTTACAATTCGATGAACGAACGGCGGCGGGACATTGCCATTCTGCGAGCGCTCGGCGCCCGGCGAACGACCGTTTTTACCTGTATTCTGATGGAAGCGGCTTCGATTTCCATCCTTGGAATGCTGGCCGGGTTCGCCTTCTACGGGATCATTTTCATCATCGTAGCCGGCATCATCCGTGCCCAGACGGGGGTGGTTTTGGATCCGTTAAAATTTAGTCTCGTGATGTTGTGGGCGCCCGCCTCGCTGATTGCCCTGGGTACACTCGCGGGGATCGTCCCGGCGATCAAAGCTTATCGCACCGATGTCGCCGAAAATCTCGTGCCCATTTCGTGATCTCTGGAAACATGAACATGAAATTGATCATTCTTCCCACGTGGAGCCGGCCGCCGGCTACAACAGCGCCAGCGTTCAAACGGTTGGCGACGACGCCCTTTTTGAAGTACATTCCGATTGCTTGAAAACGGCTCCGCGATTCGATGCGGTTATCAAAGAGTGGATGTTGGGTGGCAATAAATATCAGAACATCGCGTTTAAATTCCCGAAAGGAAATGACACGGACAACCAGGAAAAATGAGGACCAATACGCCGCGGCGCCTGCCAGCCGGAAGAATTATGCGCGAATCGTGGCGCTGGCCGGCGCGGGAATCGTCCTGGCTTCGACTGAATTCCTTTGTCTGCCGGCGCTGATGCCCAAGCCGGTCGCCATTCCCCGCGTGATTCACGGTGAACTGATCAATCCGCCCTCGGAGTCCAATTCCGTAGCTGCAGCCAGTGTTCCATCAGCTTCGACAACTCGTGGTCCGGTCAGGTTGACAGGTCCCCCTGGCGGACATAGATCCAGCTTCAGCCACATCGAAACTGTTCATGGCTACCTGCAAGTCGGCTGGGACAATCTGGCGGGTTTTCAGGTCTTTGTGCTCCACCAGGTGATTGATCCAGTCAGGTTCACAACCATTCCAAAACTAAGCCGGCCCATTCCCGATTTTATCAAATCCCTGGACAACCGCGAAGTCTCCGTACAGGGATTTATGTTGCCTTTGAAGCTTGAAAATGCCCGGGTCACCGAATTCCTGCTGATGCGAAGCCGTTCCTTTTGCTGCTTTGGGATACCCCTCGGAATCAACGAATGGATTCACGTGCGCATGAAGGGTGACGGGGTCAAATCCATCATGGACCAGCCGTTGACGGTTTACGGAACGTTGCATGTGGGAGAAATCCTCAAAAACGGGCAATTGAGCTGCATCTACCAACTGGATGGGGAGAAAATGGACGAACCGGTGAATTACCGGTGAGCATGGGATTTTCAGGTTGGAAAATCCCTGTAACAGATCTCATCCGGCGGCAAACCGCCGAACACATGACAATACCAGTTCGCCGAATCGCGGCGCTTGCCGGTTGGCCTACCCTGGTTTGGCAGCGGCAGGTGCTGATGGTACCGGCTTGCGCTGCCGCCAGTAAACCACCAGCCGGTATCCGAGCAGGATGGCCAGCACCGCCGCAAACGCGAGCGGCTGGCGCACGTCGGCCTTCACCTGCATGTAATAATGAATCACGCCGGCGATGGCGGCCACATAAGCCAGCCGGTGCAACGCCCGCCAGCGCTTGCCGCCCAGGCGTTTGATCATGGCGTTGGTAGACGTAAGCGCCAACGGCACCATGACCAGGAGGCCGGTGCTGCCCACAATCAGGTATTTGCGTTTGACCATTTCTGACAAGGTGCTGGAAATGCTGAATCCCCGGTCAAGACTGAAGAACAACTGGAAATGCACGCAGGCGTAAAAGAAGGCGTAAAGGCCGAGCATCCGGCGAAATTGAACCAGCCAGTTCCAGCCGGTGAACTTTCGCAAAGGGGTCACCAACATTGTCAGCATCAAAAAAACCAGCGTCATCATGCCGGTGGTGAGGATGGCGAAATTCTGCGGGTTGGCGCCCAGCTGATTATGCTTCACGTCCCAGCCCAGCAAGACCAGCGGCACCATGCCGTTGACGAGGATCAGCAACTTGATGAAGCGGATGTCGTTTTCCCTCATGGCGGCTAAAAATTCGCGCGCAAGTCCATGCCGGCGTAAAGATGGCCGACCTGCTCCTCGTAGCCGTTGAACATCAGGGTGGGACGCCGGCCGGATTCGCCAATGCGTTGCTCGGTGGCCTGGCTCCAGCGCGGATGGTCCACATGCGGGTTCACGTTGGCGTAGAAGCCGTATTCGTTCGGCGCATACTCGCTCCAGGTCGTGCGCGGTTGCGTCGCCACCAGCTTGATTTTGACAATGGACTTGATGCCCTTGAAACCGTATTTCCACGGGACAACCAGCCGGATGGGCGCGCCATCCTGAGGCGGCAGCGCGCGGCCATACAGACCGCTGGCCAGCAATGTCAGCGGGTGCCTCGCTTCATCCATTCGCAAGCCCTCGACATACGGCCATTTGAGCACGTCGCTCCGCTGTCCCGGCATGCGCTTGGGATCCAGCAACGTTTCGAAAGCGACATACTTGGCGTCACTGAGCGGCTCGACCCGATCAAGGAGTTTGGACAGCGAAAACCCAACCCACGGAATGACCATGGACCAGGCCTCGACGCAACGCATGCGATAGATCCGTTCCTCCGGCGGACTGATCTTCAACAGGTCGCCAAGATCGAACACCCTGGGCTGTCTCACCAGACCCTCGACCGAAACCTGCCAGCCTTTGGCATTGAAGTTGGCTGCGGCCGGCGCAACCCCTTCCTTGTCGGTCGAGAATTCGTAGAAATTGTTGTAATGCGTGATGTCCTCGAGAAAGGTTTCCTGGTCGGCCACGCGAAAGCCGCCGGCGTCCGCGATCGCCGCAGTTGGCGTTATGACTCCCTGGATCACGGGTGTGTCAATTTTGCCCGCGGCAACCGGATTGAGGCGCCGATAGACCAGGCCGGTCGCCACGGCACTCGCCGCGAGGATTCCAGCCCGCAGGAATGTCCGGCGATTGAAGTAAACCGCGGGGTTGGTTATCTCGCTGGCGGATATTTTGTTCGGCACTTTCAACGGAAACAAATGCGCTCACCCACATGGACAGGCTAGCAGAAAATCAGAAACAATCTATTAGATTTTTCCGTCGATGGCCAAACTGTTCGACGGGAGGTAAAAAACCGGCATCCACGAGCCGGAGGATCAAGCCATGATGCGGAAAAAGGCAGCGTTGTTAGCGGCATCAAAATCTTCCTTCGCCTTGCGCGGCAGTTCCCCGGCCGCGACCAGCCGCTCCACGGTTTTTTCGTAGAACATCCAGTGCGCCATCGGCATGTCGCGGGGCAAGACCAGGCGGCCATGAGCCGCGCTCTCAAGAAACCGGCAAAAGGTCCGAACCAGGGTGGTATCCTCGCTGGGTACGGTTCGTCCCGAGGCCAGGTCTTCATTCATCTTGCTCCGCGCCATTGCGGCGGCCTTCAACACGGCCTCGGGTGAAAGGCTGTCGATCATCTCGCAAAACGTCTCAAACGCACGGTGACTCATTGGCCCATAATATAACCCTTTTCCATTCAAATTCAAATCCGGGTTGTCACACTTGAACCGGATGCGTTTCTGCTCAAACGCACCCAGGGATTGGCAGCAACGTGGCTTTGCGACTATTGATCTGCAACATCGCCCCGTTCCCATTTCGGGGCCAGGAACATAATAATCCCGTTTATCAGCATCCAGGCGCCCCAGAGGCCGACCATAATCGCCAACGCAAAGAGTTTCATGGGGATGATTCCGATGCCGAGGAAGATGAAAAAAGCCACGATGGGGACGGCCAGCAGCGCCGAGCCGATGAATATCTTTCTGACTCCATTTGCCCTGATTGTCACCTCCCTTTCCAAGAACATCGCTTGGACCAGGCCGGATGCCTCTTCATAACTGAATCCCTGCACCTTCAAATATTTGATGACTTCCTCGGCAGTGTCGCCCCAAAAAATCTTTGCCCTGGCTTCGTGTTGCGCCTGGGTATGATTGATTTTTAGCGCGGGTGGTGGAGCTCCCCGCAGCCTGGCCGCCCCGGGAACCGGAGGCGGCGAAGGCGCGACGCGTATGCGCGGCTCGTCAACCGGCGCGGCAGTGGCGGGTTGCGACGACGTGCGCTGTGCGATAGCGGCATTGGCGGCGGCGGCGCCATCGGCGCCACAAACCGGGCAGACAATCGTATTCGGAACAAGGCAAGCGCCGGGCTCAACGTCGAATGTGTAGCGTTGCCCGCATCCACACTGAATCTTAATTGGAATCATCATCGGGGCCGCTCCACTTGGTCTGGACACATGATGTTCTTACCAGTCTTTGAGCCGCAAAACGCAGCCTCTTTCTGCGAATGCGACCGGTTTCACCGCTTTGACCCTTTTCCACCCATATTCCGGCGACGCGCATTCCTGTCCCAGCGATATCCTATTCCCCTGCCCCTCTCCCGGGCGCTGGGCAAATTCAGTGCTATTTTTCCAGTTCGCCCTGCTTTTGGGCGCCCTCGACCAGCGCCCGGACATCCGGCGGCAGTTCGTCGAGTGAACGGTATATCCACTGGTTTCCCGAAGCGTCCTTGATCCTGAACTCGGTGACACTCTGCTTTTTGATTATTGCCGATGTGGTAACCTCCTCCGTTGAGGAAGTCTCGGTGACGGACACGGAACCGCCCTTTTCCTTCATCAATTCTGACTGCAACTTTTCAATTTCCGCCCGTATTCCCGGCGGCACTTCGTCCAGGGAATGATACTCGTGAGTTTGGCCATCCTCCCCGATCGTATTGATCGTCACCGTCTTTTTGATGTTCAGGATGCGCGGCCCGGGCCGGCCCGCAAACCGGAACCGGGAAAGAAATTTCCGCCACAGGCCTGGCGGTTCAAGGCGGGCAGAACACTTCGAACAGAACTGGTCGGTTTCGGCAACCGTGTTGCCGCACTGGGGACAATTCCTGGTCTTGCCCTCTTTCATACCGCAATCATAGCCTCCCTCCGGATTTAGAAAAGGAAATTTGCCGGAACGAGCGAAGAACCAAACCACGGGAGGATGCGTTGCGGCTGGCAATTACCAAATGTCAGCCCTGCTGACCAGGACTTAATCCAGTACCGCTTTGTGGTCCTTCAGATATTTTTTGATGGTGGAAATACCGCTGCAGGAATTGGCGACCCGGAGGGCGTTCGGTTTGCCGAGTTTGTAATGCACCAGCAATTTGCCCACCATGCCAATCTGCAGATTGGCCTCCGGCATGCGCCAGATTTGGCCCGCTTCCAAGGGTTGCGGGCGAAAGCGGCGGCCAAGCTTGCTCTTTATCATGGCCTATCCTAAGCCGGAATAACCCATAAAACCAGCTAAATCGGCGGGAGCGGGCTGAATGCCGGTCCAGGTTTTCAATCTGATTTTTAGACGGCACCAATTCGGTGGCTCGCTCATTGGCGGCATACGCGAAACGCAGGAGCTGCCGGGTTTTTGCGGGGCGCACAACAGGTCCCGTGATCTCGATCTCATCTCCCGCGAGAACATCCATGTTGCCCGGGACGCCGGTTCGGGCGCGACGCGGAATACCACTTCGTCAATGGCATGAAGCCGTTGAAGTGAATCGCGATTGAGGAGATTTCATCAAATGCAGACCAGCGGCATTGAGCGCGGCAGGCGCACGACAACCGTTCCGGCGATTTTGTCGTGCCAGCCCTGTTTGTCCCGATCCCACGCAATCCACAGGAATCCAAGGAAGAGCACGATCACGGAAAACGCCGCGGCCAGTCCGCGGACCAGCGCCACCACGAAAGTCACAGGTTGACCGTCGCAGCGCACGACATGCAGCTTGAGCACAATCCCGCCGACCGTTGTGCCTTTCCACGCCCACATGCCGGCAAAGTAAGCCAGCGCGACGATGAAACTGAGCGGCACGCCGCCCACCATGGCCCCCAGAATTCCAACCAGCACTACATCCAAAAAGGCGGCGCCCATGCGCTCCCAGAAACCGGCCCTCGGATAAGACAATAATTCGGGTAACGCCGGGGGCGCGGCGGTCGCGGTGGCCATGGCCGATTGAATTGGTGCTGCGCCCGGTAGTGGAGCTGCCTGAATACCTGGTGTTTCCGGTGTTCCAGCCGGAGCGATACCCGGGCTTACCGCTGGGGTGCCCGCCGTTGGCGCAGGGGCCACAACGGCCATTGCCGCTGTCGATCCGTAGGTTGGCGGCGGTCCAGATGCCGGCGGCGGCGTGGTTGGTTTGTCGGGCATTTCCCGGCGTCTGCCGCTGAACAGCGCCATGACGGCCGCGCCCAACGCCCACATGCCCGTCAGCGCATAAACCATAAAGCCGAGGACTGGCACGAGATAGAGCAGCGTGATGAGGACCCATCCCAGCAAAAACGCCAACAATGGCTTTTGCATCGTTTTGAAATTGAATTGCCGGCCGATTTGTTGGCCAAAATATTGGAGCAAGGCGACCTTCCCAATCATGCCCGCGCACACTACGGCGATGAGCAGAAAGGGAACAATGAAAACACCAATGCCTATGGCCAGAAGAATCAGGAACACGAGCGGCAACAGGATTTTGGCCAGCAGCCCGGTCAATACCGTCGTGACCGGACGGCGCGTGATTTCGTCCACACAGGCCTGCACCGGTCGTGGAAACGCGAGGGCGATCAAAAGGTAAACCAGGAGAATCACGCCGTTGATGGCCCATAGCCAGCCCAACTGCGGCGCGAGCGGGCGCAATTTGAATGCGCACTGTTCCAGCCAGTCGCCCAGCCAACTGAAGCCGGGAAATCCCACCACCTGCCCATGAATCTCGGACCCTTCGGCGCGCTCCACCGCGCCGCCGACCGCAACGACGTCGCCATAAACTTTTGCGTTCGGCCCCATTTTTACATTGCCCAAAACCGCCACGGTATTGCGCTGAACGACAGCGTTGGTATTCAATTTGACGTTGCCCAGGACTGCCACGACATCGCGCCCGGCCTCATCCCCCACCATTACGTTCCCGAAAATGGCCACCAAGTCCCGCTCCACCTTACCCAGTGCCGTGGCCGAGCCGCCGATCACCACCATGTCGTTTGCAGTCTCTCCAATGGGCAACACGGTGCTGTGGCCAAATTCAACCACGTCATGGGGCGGACTTTCATTATGTTGCCATTTGGACGAATGCGTGGCTTCGGCAGCAGGGGCATTCGTTTCGCCGGGGTTGACCGCCGCTGGCGCTGAATTCGTCGCGGAGACGGAAATCGCCGGCTCATCGCTCTGCGCCGCCGCGCGGTTCATGGGCGTGCCGAACATGGCCAGCAAACCAAGCATCGCCGCGCTGTTCCACACCAGGTTATGGCAAAGGATATTTTTCATGATGACCTTTCTTTCAGCGGCGCGCGTACGCGAGCCGCCAGTAAACCGTCCCCAAACCCACACATGTCGCGTAGCAGAACAGCAACATTACTGCGCTGCCGATGAGCACTGCCGGGCCAAGGCTCCGGAACGCCAGCCCCAGCGCATCGGCCAGGACCGTTGCGGCGTTCCAAATCGCGTCCGCCAAGCTGAACCAACCGGAGACTTCCTGTGCCGCCGGGGAGAGTGCCGCGAAGCGGACGAACTGCCAGCTTTCAAGACACAGGAACGCAAACGATCCCATCAGCCCGACGAGAGAAACACTCCGCAGCGCCAGGGGCCACGTCTGCCACTCGCGCCGATACCACGGCGCCGACGCGCGTTGTCCGATGACGCGCATCACGCGCCGCGCAATCTCCGGCGGCGCTTCCAATTCGCCCAACGCTTTCAGTTCGCGCCGGACAACAGCCTCGAGTTGCTTTTCGTATTCGGCGTTCATGTTGTTCTGGCGGCTTCAGGCCGGTTCATCAGTCAATTGCAGGCGGAGTCCGCGGCGCATCGCTTCGCGTCCGCGAAAAATATCCGTCTTCACCTTGCCCAGCGAGACGCCGAGTTTCGCGGCGATCTCCTCATAAGTCAGTTCCTCGAAATGAAAAAGCACCAGCGGCACGCGCTGGGCGGCGGGAAGTTTTTGCAGCGCCTGTTCAACCAGGACCCGCCGCTCCGCCTGGTCCAATTCATCCTTCACGCTTTCGCCCGCCGGGAATTCGATTTCGTATTTCTCATTTTCCTCCCGACCGCCGCCCAGCAGTTCCGAAAAGAAACTCCACCGCGAGCGATAGCGTGAAAGATGATTCAAACTGAGATTCGTGGCGACGGTTTTGAGCCAGCCACTCGCCGTCGGACTGTCGCGCAATTGATCAAACCGCTCGTAGGCCCGCAAGAAAACCTGCTGGCTGACATCTTCGGCGTCAGACTGGTTGGCGAGCAAGCGCATGGCCGTGCTAAATACCATGTTCTGGTGGTTTCGCATGAGAGTCTCGAACTGCTGGGCATTTGTCATGGCCGGGCCGTGACCGTTCGAGACTCATAGTACCTGTGAAGGGTTGGTGAATGCAAAATTCTTGCATAACGAATTGTAGCGGGGCGCTTCATTGGCCGGATTGCCGTTCTTCTCATCCAGCCTGATGGCCGAAAGGTCCACGCGGCCCTCAGCTGACGGCACCACCGCCGCAGCGCGGCATGAGTGCGTCCCGTTGAGTTTAAGTCCTGGAACAGTGTCCAGCGCCGGCAACGGCTGCGCTAACTTGAACACCGGGTTCGCTTTGGGTTTCAGGCAAAATCGGTTCATATCTCGATGTCATAACCCGGCAGCACCCCGTTTTGTTTCAAAAATCCGCCGGCAGATCGGTTCAGGCAATAAATGACACGACGGAAATGAGCGCGGAGAAAGGAAAACCTGCTAAAAATCACGCGCCCGGACCGGCCCATAAAAGTCCCCTGCCCTCGCGCCGCAAGCAGGGCTAACGCTTTGCGCCCTTCGCCGGACCCATTGCGTCGCCCTGAATTTGAACGCGAACGGCTACTTCCTGGCTTTGGCCGCAAGCTTGGCCGCAACCAGTTTGGGAAGTTGGTGTCCCACGGCGTCAGCGCCCTCCGCAATGACGATTCCCGTGTCGCCATCCACGAGCACAGGACAAGGTATGGCCTGGACCCCGTATTGCACGGCCACCGCCGCTTTCCAGCCCCGGCCATCATAGATTTGCGGCCAGGTCATCTTGTTATCCTGAATGAATTTAAGAAGGGCGGGCCCTTGCTGCGGCTGATCGAGACTCACGCTCAAAATCTCAAATCCGGCGGCGTGATATTGCTGGTACGTCGCGACGACGTTGGGCAGTTCCCGGCGGCAAGGCCCGCACCAGGTCGCCCAGAAATCGAGCAGTACCACCTTGCCTTTGTAATCACCGGGAAAATTGACCGTATTGCCGTCAAGCGTCTTGGATTGAAACGCGGGCGCTTTCTGGCCGGCGGAAACGGCTGACCGGCGGTCATCGGCTTTTGTGGAGACCGCGCACAGCAAGATGGCGATGACCAGGGCGAACAGGTAATGCAAACGGTTTTCAACTTTCGTGTTATTCATGGTTGAAAAATAATCCTTATGGCGAGGGATTCAACTGGAAAATAACCGGCGCCGGCTCGCCGCACTCATCCCGGCTGTGCACCGCCACGCGCCTCGTGAAATCACCGCGTCCTGCCGCTTCCGCGCTGTGGCGCAATTCGCGCAAGGGGCCGGCAATCCGGTTGACGAAAAACCACTCCACTCCGGTGCTGAACAGGATCGCGCAAAATGCCGCCACCACCTTCAGCATGTTCATGAGCCCGCGCAACGCGTCGTGCAGGTCCCGGCCGCCACCGACCTGGAAAAACTGCCGCCAAAGCGGCTCGTTCGGCAGATGGTGAAAGCGGGACAGCAGATTGGTCCGGCAATATTCCTGCGAGTAGCGGATGACCGCGTTGGCCGTGACCAGGGTATGCCGGGGCTCCCTTTCCGATTGTTCCGCAATCCGATGCTTGACGATCACAAGCGAAACCGCCATCCCCCGGTCATGCAGGCCATGACCGGCGCCAGCACCTTGGCGCGGAAGCTGGCATCGAGCATGGCGCGCGGGGGAAAGCATAAGTTCCGTTACCGGTTCACATTAAAAGGACAAAAACCGTTTCCTGGCCCAATCCGGAAGTGGTTTTTATGCCAATAACCCTCATGTTTATGCCGCGTTTCGCCCGGCTTCTGGCTCTCACAATCTGACGCACTTGTCGGCCTGTAACCTGAAAATTGCCCGTCTTTGCCGATCCCATCGCTGCCTGAAAACAGTGTCGAGTTGGGCCATTCGCCAAGCGCACACTGTGATCACAGGTGACATCTCTTTGACTCTCGCTTAAAGTCATACCGACCATGAACCGTCAACTGCTCTGGTTTTTGACCGCGCTGCCGGCATTGGGATTTTTCCCATTGTCATCAGCCCGGGCCGGTGTCGTTCCGCTGGTGCAACGGCAGTGGTTCGAGACGCGCACGGCGCATTTCAACATTTACAGTTGCGGCCCATCCCAGGAGGTCAACAAGGTTGCCGGGCAACTCGAGGAATTTTGTGAAGCCTATTCGCTCCTGGCCGGGTCCCGGGCGGTTGCTTCGCCGCCGATTGTCGTGATCGCCTTCCCCGATCATGAGGCGATGAAACCATTCCTGCCGCTCTACCACGGCCAGCCCGAAAACCTCGCCGGCTTCTTCCAACACGGCGATGACGAAAACCTCATCGTGCTTTCCCTCCCGGATACCGGCGCGGCTGCGATGGACATGACCGTCGTCTTCCATGAATACGCTCATCTGTTGTTCCGGGGCAACGACGGCATCTGGCCGCTGTGGCTCAAGGAAGGCATGGCCGAAATCTATTCCACTTTTGAAACCACCGGTTACCGGGCCTTCATCGCGCAGCCGATTGATCATCACCTCCAATTGCTCGCGCATGAACCGCTGATGCCGCTCACCGAACTTTTCTCCGTCGCTCATGATTCCCCGCAGTACAACGAACGCGAACGGCAGGGAGTTTTCTACGCCGAATCGTGGCTGCTCACACAGTTCCTCGTGGCCGGCGACAATCCCGCCTACAAATCCAGGTTCGGAAACTTCACCACGCTCCTGGCGGAAGGCCAGCCTCCCGTGCCGGCCTTCACCAACGCGCTGCAAACCACCCTCCCGGCGGTGGAAACCGAACTGCGCCGCTACCTGGCGCGCGGCCGGTTCGTGCCGATTCAATTCGCCTTCCCGGAAAATATCGCCCGCGCCAAAATCGTCAACCTGCGCAAACTCACGCCAGTGGAAAATTATTTCCGCCTGGGCGACGAACTGTTCCGCATTGACCGGCTCGAAGACGCGGAAAAATATTTCACTGACGCGCAAAAACTCGCGCCCGCCAGTCCCCTGCCCTACGAAGGGCTCGGCCTGCTCGCCGTACGGCGCAAACAAACCGACGAGACGCTGCGCGAATTCAAGACGGCGTTGCAGCGCGGTTCAACCAGCTTCCTCGCGCACTACCTTTACGCCTGGGAAAAATTCCATCTGGCGGCTGACGCCCGGGGCCAGCGGGACCCGTTGCCCGCGGATGCGGCGGCGGAAATCCACGGTGAACTCCTGAAATCCATCGTCCTGATGCCTTATTTTGGCCCGTCGCATGAACTGTTTGGCATCCTTGAAATGGTCCAAGGCGGAAATCTTTCATTGGCCGTGCAGCATCTGCAACTGGCGGTCCAATTGGAACCGGGAAATCTGTATTGCCTGCTCGCGCTGGCGGACGCGCAGGCCAGGAACAAAGACCCGGAAGCTGCGCGCCGCTTGCTGACGAAGCTGCTCCTGCCAACAGTTGAAACCAGGCTGCGCGCCCAGGCCGAGGAACTCCTCCAGCAAATCAGCGGAGCGAATTCAAATCGCTGACCAAAATGCCGAACATTTGTGTGAATACCTCGGACTGATAAACATCAAGGGCTGAGTGACGGACGAAGGTTTCCAAATCCGCCGCCAATTGGTTTCCCTGAAGAAGCTGTTCGTATTGTGAATTGTGGGCACATTACCTCACGGCCGGTAACTGTAAAGCACCCAACGAAACGAAGCAGCACCCCTGAAGAAAAGGGAATGGACTGCCAACCGAATCATGCCGGGCGACGCACGTTGCGAGCGTCGCCCGGCCAAAGCCGTCTGCGGCGATGGTTAGTAACGGTCCCGGCGTCCGCCACCGCCACCTCCGCCGAAGTCGCGGCGCGGCCCCCGGTCACCTCGCGGGCGTTCCTCTTTCGGCCGGGCAACGTTCACCGTCAATTGGCGGTCCCCCAGCGTCGCGCCGTTCATGGCCGCAATCGCCTTCTGCGCTTCCTCCGGCGTGGACATCGTCACGAAGGCGAAGCCGCGCGAGCGGCCGCTCATCCGGTCCATCATCAGGTTGGCTTCGACGACCGTGCCGTGGGCGGCAAACGCCTCCTGCAGGTCATTTTCAGTGGTGTTGAAGGAAAGATTTCCCACAAACAATTTCGTGCTCATATTCGATGATTTCCTGTTCAAGACTAACCGTTTTCCAGACTGTTCCCGACCATCGGGTTTCAAATCATCACTGAACCGTGTTCACTTGAAGATTTGCCATGACCTGAAATGACAAGTTATCTCACAGACGCGCGCACGATAGCCAGTTCCATTCCCGGTGCAAGCACATTTTCAGGCTTAAATCCGAACGCCGGCGCGGGCGCGGATAAGGCGCCGGTGACAGTGTCGAGTTCCGTCCGGTCAACGGTAGGATGTCGGGCGGAAGTTGATTTTTTTTGAATAAGCGGCATTATATCTTGTCGGTTAATTTAGACGTAAATTATGAAATGGCATCCCTTGACTATGGCGATTGCGGCGAGCGCCGTGCTGGTGACAGGTTGCTATACACCGGAAGGCACGCCGGACAATACCGGGACCGGCGCTTTGATGGGTGGCGCGATTGGCGCGATTTCAGGCGCGGCAATTGGCGGTCCGCGCAATGGCGGCGAAGGCGCCCTGATCGGCGCGGCCGCGGGCCTGATTGCCGGCGGCCTGATCGGGCATCAGATGGACCAGGACCAGCAGGCGCGATTGCGCGAGCAGGCGCCGCAAACTTATGTGCGCGTCGAGCAAGGCCGGCCGTTGGGCCTCGCCGACATCAAGGCGATGGCCAGGGCGGGCGTGAGCGATGATGTCATCATCAGCCAGATCATCAGTTCGCATACGGTGTTTCATTTGAGCGCGGAGGACATTATAGATTTGCACAACTCCGGCGTCAGTGACCGGGTGGTGAATTACATGATCAATACCCCGAGCACCGTCACGGCAGCCCCGGCAGCCGACACCACCGTCGTGGAGCAAGCCCCGCCCCCGCCCCCGGCGGAAACCGTGGTCGTGGCGCCCGGGCCCGGTTACGTGTGGATTGGCGGCCAATGGGTGTGGAATGGCGGATGGGTGTGGTCAGCCGGTCACTGGGCATATCCGCCGTATCCGCATGCCGTTTGGATTGGCGGTTATTGGTGGAGAGACTATCATGGCTGGCACCGGGCGCCGGGCCGATGGCGATGATTCGCTTCGTCCCGGGCCGACGGACTTCAACCGGCGATCAGTGTCACCCAGACAATCAAGGCGGCCAGGGCGGCGAGCGTGACCGGAATGCCCAACCGGGCGAAGTCCGCAAACGAGATATTGATCCCCATTTCCCGCGCTTGTTGAACGACGATGATATTGGACACGCTGCCAACGATGATCAAACTCCCGCCGAAGCTGTTGGCCAGGGCAAGAATGTAACCCGTGGCCGGTTGGGAAAGCGGGACGATCTTGAGCAACAGTATCACGGCGGCCGAATTGTTGATGAGGTTGGACAGCGCCGCCGTCGTCAAAACCAGATTGTACGGGGCGTTCAAATTGAATCCGCTGTTGGCCAGCCATTGAGCGGCCTGGTTGCCACAGCCCGCGGATTGAAACGCGCCGGCCACAACAAACAATCCCATGAAGAGAATCAAAATGGGCCAGTCCACCAGGCCCAGCAAATCCTCGGTGCGGAACTTGCGGCTGGCCAGATGAATGCCGGCGGCGGCCAGCGCGATGATTTCCTTGGGCACATCCGAGAAAAACAGGCCGATAACCACCACCAGGATAACCAGCCCCTTGATGGTGTGCGGCCGGTTGAAAGGAATGGATGAACTATCCGTTGTGTTTTGAACCGGCAACTTTGGCTGAAGGCTCTTTCGCGACATCAGCCAGATGATTCCGTAGGCGGCGCCCATCGCCACCAGCACGGGCACGCAACACCAAAGCAGGTACCGTCCGAAATCCAGGTGCGCCACCTGCCCGATCAGCATGTCCTGGGGATTCCCGATCAGCGTCGCTCCCGCGCCGATGTTGCTGGAAATCGCCAGGGCAATCAGAAAGGGAACCGGATTGATGCGTTTGCGCAACAACGCCGCGCCGACGATGGGCGCGAATACGTAACAGACGATGTCGTGATTGAGGAAAGCGGAGAGACCGCCGCTCACCATCATCAACAGCAGCAAAAATGTCGCCGGATGGCCGAGGCGGCCGGATATGCCGTTGGCGACCTTCTCGTAAAATCCCGACAAACGCAGTTGCGCCGAGATGACAAAGAATCCGAACAGCAAAAAAATTGTCGGCCAGTTGATGTAGGAAACGACATTGGCGGTGGTGACCTCGCCAAAAATCATCAGAGCGATGGCGCCCAACAGGGCGATGCCGGCGCGGTTGAGCTTCAATCCGGGAACATGCCCCATGGCAATCCCGATGTAGGTGACTGCAAAAATCGCCAGAATGACCGGTTCCCGGGGATTGGCGGTGGCAAACTGGACGGGCATGGCGATGGGCCGGCTCTATTTTGCCAGCAGTTTGCGGAGCGATTGTAATTCCTTCCGCCGCTCCCGATCCGGTTTGGGATAGCTCATTTTCAATTCCTTCAACGCGTCGAGGATGATTTGGGAAATGACCAGCCGCGCGTTCTCCTTGTCGTCGGCGGGAACAACATGCCACGGCGCGTGGCTCGTGCTGGTCGCACCCAGGCAGTCTTCATACGCCTTCACGTAATCCTTCCAATAACCCCGTTCTTTGACGTCTGACCGCGTGAATTTCCAATTCTTCGCCGGGTCATCAATGCGGGCGAGGAATCGTTTGCGTTGTTCTTCTTTTGAAAGGTGCAGGAAAAATTTGATAATGCGGGTGCCGTTGCGATGCAGGTGTTTTTCCATGTCCACAATCGAACGGTAACGCTTCTCCCAAATCCGGTCCCCAGCCAACAGGTTTTCCGGGAGGTTCTCGGCGCTCAGAAGTTCCGGATGCACGCGCACCACCAGCACCTCCTCGTAGTATGAGCGGTTGAAAATGCCGATGCGGCCGCGTTCGGGCAGGCAACACGTCGTGCGCCAGAGAAAATCGTGCTCCAGTTCCGTGGCGCTGGGATGTTTGAAGCTGAAGACCTCGCAACCCTGCGGATTGATGCCGGACATGACGTGCTTGATGGCACCGTCTTTGCCGGCGGCGTCCATGGCCTGGAAAATCAACAGGACGGCGTCCCGGTTGGCGGCATACAGCAGGCCTTGGAGCGCGCTCAATTCCTTGATGTGGCCGGCCAGGATTTTTTGGTAATCCTCCTTCGACTCGTAAAACGGCTTCACTTTGGTCGGCCATTGTTTGAGCTTCACCTTTTCGCCTTCGCGAACGCGGAATTGTTTTGGAACGATTTTCATGTGACGGCCCGAAGGTAGCGCAGCCGGCCCGCCGGCAAAAGCCAACAAATTCACCGCCGGGGAGCATGCGTTGCCAAGCCAGCCCTGTCCGCCGGAACGATGTTATTGTAACGGGGAGCGCACGCGGCCCGCGTGCAGTTTTCGGCGGCCCGCTGAAAACTTCGTCCACGCGATTTGACCTACAAAAGGGCGTGAACCCAAATGGGCTGACGAAGTGTCTGGCGGGCCGCCAAGCACGGCAGGCCGGCGCCTGCCCTCCCTGAACCAACAGGATTGCTCCGGCTCAGCGGGTCAGGCGCATGCGGAACCAATTGGTTACCACGCCGTCCAATTGGCTCACGCACAGCCCGGCATCAAGATGGTTCGCGAGGGAAACCACAATCGCCCCCGAACCACGCGGCGCCGCCTGTTGCAGATGGCTCATAAATTCCTCGTCGCAAAGTTTATCGCGCTCACCCCGCACAAACAGAATCGGTCGGGCTATGCGGTGAACGGCGCCTTTCGTGGTCAAATCCGGCCAGCGCGCAGCCAGATCACCCATGATGATCCCGGCGACCTTTCGATCAATTGACCTCGGCATGAGGGGAGCCTTTGCCTTGAGGAATGCCTCCACGGCCGTGCCCGGGTCGGCATAGGGCGAAATGGCGGTCACGCTCTCCACGCGCGGATCAATCGCCGCCCATTGCAGGGCCAGCACCGCGCCGTACGAAATGCCCAGGACTCCGACCGGCCCCCGGCAGACCCGCCGCCGCATCAGCGAATCGAGGCATTGCACCATATCCGTCCGCTCAATGCCGCCAAAATAAATGCGGCCGCCAGTGGAATGGCCGTGCCCGCGCAAATCCACCAACACCGTCCGGTAACCCGCCTGGGCCAGGGCCAGTCCCCATCCCAGCATGAAATTTTTATCCGAACCATAGCCGTGCAGGAGAAAAATTGTGCCGCGAATGTCGTTCGTTTCCAGTTCCGGCCGCGGCGGATATTGCGAAAAAACGATCCCAAACTTGAAGCGATAACTGGCCCGCAGGCCGGTCAGCAGCGAACGGTGTCTGGTGAAACGCGAATTTACTTTTGCGCCGTAATTTCCCGGCTCCATCACCCTCAATTCCAGGGTGGCCGGAGGCGGTCCGACCTGGATCCGCTGCACCGGAAAATTGGTTGCCGCAACCGCCAGTTGCTGGAACGCCCTGGACTGTTTGAATTGCCGGTTGGGCGCCTCAAGCGCGCGCCGGGCAATGGTGCGGGGCGAAACGCAGCCGACGCACCCCAGGCACAGAAACCACGCGGCAAGCAAAACACGCATCCCGAACATTTCATAGCGTGCGCGGGCGTATGCGAAGAACCTCATTTGTTCACGGATTTAAAGTCAGAAAAAAGTCTCTTACCGCGCAGCCGGCTTGTCACGTCGAATCCACGTGCGGACGGCCCGGCGGACCCGAACCTGGCCGCAATTCGACACTGTCACCGGCTCCCCCGCCTGCCTCCGTCCTCTTTGCGGGAGGCGGGGGAGAAGGCACCCGGGCGCGCCCATCGGGACGGCAGGCAAACATTAACAGTGGCGCGGCGGGAACGGATGCGTTACTTTAGGGTGTCATTAATGATTTACATTCTTAAGACTTATTGCAATGGGGGGCCTGTATTTAACCATCGCGCGTAGATTTTGCGCGTTTTCCGCGATTGTCCTGACGCTGGGCTTCGCCGCTTTCCAGGCCGGGGCGACCATTGATGTCTCCCTGCAAATGCAACTGGGCAACCCCAGCCAGGCGGGCGCCGATACCAACAACCACGACCATTATTTGATTCAGCGGACGGTGGAGGCCATGGATTACAGCGACAATTTGGCTGAACCGAATTGGGTGAGTTGGGATTTGACGGCGGCCGACCTCGGCTCCAGTGGCAGATCAGGTTCGTTTTACACCGATACGAATCTTCCGGCGGACTTCTACCACGTGTCAACCGACGATTACAGCGGTTCGGGTTATGATCGCGGCCACATGTGTCCCTCGGCGGACCGCACGGACAATGCGGACGACAACAAGCTGGTGTTCTTCATGTCGAACATCATTCCGCAGGCGCCGAACAACAACGAAGGAGTGTGGGGAAACTTCGAAGACTATTGCCGCACGCTGGCGCAATCCGGCGACGAATTACTGATCATTTGCGGGCCGAGCGGCTTCAACGGTTCGCTCCTGCAGCCCAGCCTGCGCGTCTTGCTTCCCGCCTGCACCTGGAAAATAGTCGTGGTGGTCCCTCCGGGCAGCGGCACCGCGTTGAGCCGGATTGACGCCACGACGCGAGTGATCGCACTCAAAATTCCCAACAACAATGCCGTGAGCAGCACCTGGCAAACTTACGTCACTTCCGCCCGTCAGATCGAAGTGGATACCGGTTTTACGTTCTTCACCGCCCTGTCGCCTGACGTTGCCTCGGCTCTCCGCGATAAAGTGGACGGTCAGGCCAATCCTCCTCCTGTAATCGCCGATTTTTCACCAGCCGGCGGGGCGGTCAATGACGCCGTGGTCATCACCGGCACGGACTTTACTTCCGCTTCGGCGGTGACGTTTAACGGTGTCAGCGCGGCTTTCAATGTGGATTCCGCCAGCCAAATCACTGCCTCGGTGCCGACCAACGCCAGCCCCGGCCCGATCAGTGTCACAACCCCGACCGGCACGGCGCTCAGCGCCGGCAGTTTCAACGTGACCGGTTCGACTGCGGATTTGGCCATCGCGAAAACGCATTTCGGAAACTTCTCCCAGGGCGACGTCGGCGACAGCTATACCCTGATCGTCGCCAACGTCGGCGACCTGGCCTCGACCGGCACCATTACAGTTGCCGATGCGCTGCCGGCCGGACTTGCCGCCACGGCCATCAGCGGGATCGGCTGGAGTGCCGATTTGAGCACGCTCACCTGCACGCGCTCGAACACTTTATTCCCGGGCGCGACCTTCCCACCCATTGCTATCACCGTAAACGTCGCTTCCGATGCGCCAGCCAGTCTCACCAACACCGCCACGGTTGCCGGCGGAGGTGATGTGAATCCGGCCAACAACACCGCCAGCGACGCCACAACCATTAACGCATCCGCTGGCAGCGGCAATGCCACCACTCTGGTTGGCTGGGACGTCAGCGGACTATCGGGAGGCACAGGCAACTTTGGCCCATCACCCTTGTCGCCCACAACCAACGCCCCCAACCTTGCGATAACCGGGCTGACCCGCGGTTCAGGCGTGGGTACCGGCGGCACGGGTGCGGGGCGGGCGTGGGGCGGCAACGATTTTGCGGGCACCAATGAGGCTACGGCGATCGCCGCCAACGAATTCGCCACCTTCACGGTCAGTGCGCAGGCCGGTTATCGAGTGTCCTTTGCCGCCATCAACAAATTCGATTATCGGCGTTCCTCCACGGGGCCAGGCAGCGGCGTGCTGCAATATCAGATCGGGTCGGGAACGTTTAACGACATCACTTCACTGTCCTACCCGTCAAACACGAGCAGCGGAGGCTCCTTGAGTCCAATCAATCTGACCGGAATCGCCCCCCTGCAAAACGTCGCCGCCGGCACCAGCGTCACATTTCGCATTGTCAATGACGGCGGCGGTTCATCAGGCACATGGTATGTTTTCGACGTGGCGAACAGCACCACCCCTGACCTGGTGCTACAAGGGACGGTCTCGCCGACCAATGTCCCCGACCTCGTCATTTCCGGGACTCATGCGGGCAATTTTACACAGGGTGATACCGGTGACGCCTATGTCCTCACCGTCACGAACGTCGGCACCGCAGCCACTGTGGGCCCGGTGAGCGTCGTTGACGCGCTTCCGGACGGACTTACCGTCACCGCCATGGGCGGCGCCGGCTGGACAACCGATCCCGGCTCGCTCACCTGCACACGTTCGGAGAGCCTGGCGGCAGGGGCTGGTTACCCGCCCATCACTGTTATTGTGGACGTATCCACCGATGCCCCGGCCAACCTCGTTAATGCCGCGAACGTCGCCGGCGGCGGCGAAATCAACACGGCCAATGACACCACCAGCGACTCCACCACTGTCATTGCCCTCGCCCCCATCCAACTCTGGCGATTGCAATGGTTCGGGACGACGGCTGACAACGGCACGGCAGCAGATTCTGCCGTTACTACCAGCGACGGCATGCCCAATTTGCTTAAATACGCCCTCGGCCTGGACCCGCTGGTTCCTGCCACCAATCCTGTCGTCGCCGACGTCAATACCGGCTACCTGCGGCTGACCCTGCCCAGAAACCCGGATGCCACCGATGTAACCTTCCTTGTCGAAGTGACCGGCAACCTGGCATCACCGTTTACAACCAATGGAACCACGATTGATCAAAACACCCCGACCCTTCTCCAGGTGCATGACAACGACCCGGTCGCTTCGTCCAATAGTGGTTTCATCCGGCTGCATGTCACCCGTCCGTAGTCTTGGAGTCGGCTGGCTCTTCGGATTGGTGTAATAAAAAAAGAGCCGAGGGTGTCGGCTCTTTCTGCGTTTTTCAGGAACGGGAAATCAGCGTTTCCGGCGTAGCGCGACCAGCCACGCAAAACCTCCAACCAGGCCCAATGCCAGGGAAGCGGGTTCGGGCACGGCAATGCCATTCACCGTAAAATTATCAACCCGGTCAGTGCCGGCGGTGCCAACATTGCCTCCGTTAATGGATCCAGCAGTGGTGGGTGCCTGGTCAACAATGCGGAAATAGACAGCCGGAGCATTATCCAGCGCGGTAATTGCGCTTAAATCGTAGGAGAAGGTAAAGCTGCTTTGGTAGGTGCCCGGATTCCAACTGCTGACGAGCAGGGAATAGTTCCCGCCTGAAGTGGTAAAAGTCGAACCGTCGGTGCCGTACTGCAACGCAAACGATCCCGGACCGGTGCCACTCCCGGTTTGGTCGTACGAAAGCGTGATGCCAGTGAAACCAAGCGTGCTGACAGAAAACTGAAAATAGTCGCCGGCAGCCCAGTTGTTGGCACTCCAGGAATTCGTGGAGCCATTGCCGGAGGGAATGGACCACGCAGTCGAGGCAGACGCATGGCTGGCGCTGGCCGTTCCGTTCCCAACATCGGCGAGAACTCCACTTTGAGTCGCACTCGGCGTCAGGCCGGCGCCAACGATATTGTTGGTGGAAGCCGGGGATTGAAACGTCCAATCGGCAATGATATCAGCCTTGGCGGAGACAAAAGCGACCGACGCCAACGCGACTGTAAGAACAACATACATTTTCATAAGATTTATCTTTCTGAGACAATTTGCATTTGCAGAACTTCTGGAGCCTTTGTAACAAAAGGCCGCCAGAAACACAAGTTACAAATGGGTAAAGTTATTCACAGGCGATTGCCCGGCCCGGCGCCTTTCACCTTCGCGAACACGATGTTTTGGCGTGATTTTCATTTGACGGCCTGAAAAGTGGCGCACACGTCCCAATCGCAAAAGCCAATGTATTCAAGGGCGCGGAAGCTGTGATGTGAAGCCAATCGTTACGGCGGCCAGACCGGAGCGCAATCGAAGTTCTGCCCGTTTCCCGGAACGGGGCCGTGGAACCCAAAAATTACTGATTGTATTTTTCTAACACCCACTTTCGCCGTTGGCTCCCACGGCGATTTCAAGCGCAGGCGGCTCTTCTTTGCCTGGAATCTGCGCGTCGCGCCGCCTGGACGCCCCGGCTTTTTTGCGGAATGCGGCTTTGACCAAAACAGTGGCTCTGGAAGTGCCAGTCCCATCGGCGAGTTTCGCGCAGTTTTGCTGCATCGCCACGATTTCCTTAATGTGCTCAATGTTGCTTCTGATGAACTCAAGCTCAGTGGCAAGGGTGGTTTGTTCGGTGGTCAGATACTCGGCCAGTTGCGCGATATACAGCGGCAACTTTTGGCCCCGGGGATCATGCGCCATGAACTCACCCAGGTCGTCCTGGTGTTCGCGTATCAACGAGCCGACCCGCACGACATTGGCGCTCTTGGATTGCTTCGTCTGGTCGGAGACCAATTTGGCGGAGATGTTGATGCTTTTGAGCATTTTGCCCACGTTCTGCAGCACGCAGTTGGCTACCTCCGCGATGCCCGCCTGGCGGGAGGCGACCAGGAGTTCCTTATTTGTCCTCTCAATCTCTGCCTCGATGCGCTGGCGTTCGGCAATTTCCAATTGTAAATTCTCAATGGCCCGGGTCAGGTGCGATGTCTTCTCTTGGACGAGCGATTCCAATTCACCCCGCAAGCGCTCTTCCTCATGCTCTATCCGCAAACGTTCTTTGAGCAGCGTTTCGATGTGGACCATGCCGGTCAGCAGCAGCAACGAAATAAGCGAATACATCACCTCGATATCGATGCCCATCTGCGCACCGTTGCTAAACGGCATCACGGATTGAATCAGGTGGAGCAGCGCCAGAAGCATAAAGGCCCAGAAGAGTGACCAGCCCACACGCGCCGTCCCGAAGATCCGGTTCAGTCGCAGGGCGTACCCGGCAACGCTGAATTGCAGCGCGCCGGTGATGAGACCCATGACGCCCACGAAAGTCATACGACCCCCTTTTGCATCCAGGTCGCAGTGCCGCTATCAAAAACCTGGCCGCGTCCAGGATTGAGGCACGGGGCAACACGATTCGGCGCGAATAACCCTATATGGCCAGTTTGCATATTAAGAACAGCGGGGATACAGCATTTGTAAAGCCAACAGTCGAAATAAGTTGAAGCGAATATTTCAACTCCGCTGCCGGTGCAACGTCAGGGTTTTCAATTGAAACAGAAGGACAACCGGTGCCGGGACAAAAGACAACGGCGGCTTGTTTCAGATGCCCGACGACCCGCAAGGACGTCCTCGCCAAACCGGCGCAGAATTGTTCGGCGACTGGGTGACGCTGGTAGCCCTGCTGGGCTTCGTAGGCTACGTTGGCTTTGCCACCGGATCGGAGTTCAACGTCACCCCGTTCTATTTCATTCCAGTCATCGCGGGGACCAAACGCCTGGGTTTGTTGGCGGGCATCGTGTTGTCGGTGGTCTCAGCCATCATTTGGAGTGTGTCGGATCATTACTCCGGACATGTTTACAGGAACCAGTTGAGGCCGTGTGGAACACGTTCACCCGGCTGGCTCCGTTCCTGACGGTCGCCTGGCTGACAGCGCATTACATGCTCCTGCTCACGCGGGACCGTGCCCAGGCCGCCAGGCGCCGCCAACTCGCCGCCGAAGTCAGGGTGTTGGAAGGACTGCTGCCCATTTGCACGTTCTGCAAAAAAATCCGCAATGACCAGGGCGGCTGGGAACCTGTGGAACATTATATCGAGGACCACACCTCGGCCAAACTCTCACACGGCATGTGCCCGGAATGCATAAAGAAATGGACAGCGGAGGCGGGGCCGAGCGATAAACCGGGGTAATCCTGCAAAAGCCGGCGTAAACAACTTCCTTCACGCCTTGTAGAAAAAGTTCCCGGATGGGTACAGTTGGTTTCATTGGCGCGGCAGCTTCCGGATAGAATCATGATATTAAACTGTCAAATCCGTACGGTTCTGCTTGGCAAACGCGTGTTTCAAGGATTAGCTGGTCGCCATGCAAGTCGTCCTCGATTATTTGAAACGCAACCAGGCCCGGTTTGTGGCCGAGTTGTGCGCATTCCTCCGTTTTCCCAGCGTCTCCGCCCAACCGCAGCACAAAAAGGACATGCTCGCGTGTGCCGAATGGCTCGCCGAGCATTGTCGCCACATTGGCCTCGACGCGCGGGTTTGCCCGACCCGTGGCCATCCCATCGTGCTCGCCAAGACCCCCCGAACCGGTTCGTCGCGCAAACCGCATTTCATGGTCTATGGCCACTATGACGTGCAGCCGCCGGACCCGCTCGACCAGTGGACATCGCCGCCGTTCGCGCCGCGCATCCAGGGCCGTTCAATTTTTGCCCGCGGCACGACCGACAACAAAGGCCAGCACTTCGCCCATCTCAAGGCCGTCGAAGCCTATCTCAAGACCGACACTCCCCTGCCCTGCAACCTCACCTTTGTCATCGAGGGGGAAGAAGAAGTCGGCAGCGCGAACCTCGCGAAGTTTCTCAAATCGCATCGGCGTGAGCTGGCCTGCAACACCGTTGTCGTCTCCGACACCGGCATGCCGGATGCAGACCATCCCGCCCTGACCTACGCGTTACGCGGCATCATCGCTTTTGAAATCACCGTGCGCGGACCGGCGCGCGACCTGCATTCCGGCATTTTCGGCGGCGCGCTGGACAACCCGGCGATGGCCCTCAGCCAGTTGCTTGCCGGACTGCGCGATAAAAACGGCCGCGTCGCCATCCCCGGTTTCTACGACGACGTTGTGCCGCTTTCGGCTTACGAACGGGCACAATTCAAACGCCTGCCGATTACGCCCGCCGAACTGCGGAAAATGATCGGCGTTAAAAAGTTGTTTGGCGAGCGCGGCTTCACGCCGTTCGAACAGCGCAGCGCGCGCCCGACGTTTGAAATCAACGGCCTGACCGGCGGTTACCAGGGTGAAGGCAGCAAGACCATCGTGCCGGCCTGGGCACGCGCCAAAATCACCTGCCGCCTCGTGCCGGACCAAAGGCCGGCACGCATTCGCAAAATCGTCTGCAACCATCTCCAAAAAATCTGTCCGCCGACGGTGCGTCTGGAAATTGAAACCGGCCACGGCGCGGAGGCGTACCTCGTTTCGCCCAAAAGCCCCCAGGCACAGGCGGCATTGCGCGCGTTGCGAGCGGCGTTCAACCGCGAGCCGGTGTTATTGCGCGAAGGCGGTTCCATCCCGATCGTCAACGACTTCAAAAAGGTCCTCGGCGCGGATACCCTGCTGCTCGGCCTCGGCTTGCCGGAAGACAACGCCCATTCACCGAACGAGAAGTTCGACCTGGACTGTTTTGAAAACGGCCAGCGGATGAGCGCGTTGCTGTGGCCGGAGTTAAGCCGGATTGTGTGACCGGTCCTCCAGCGGATACTCCTGTATCGTCCTCACGCTGTGCGTGGACGCATACCAGTCACCCCAGAGCAACTGAAGCTTCCGCACGCGCGTTTCGCCAAAATCGGTCCGGCGGTTCGATTTTAGCAAACCGACAAACGCCTTCCAATCCACCTGAGCACTGCGGAAACGCATCGCCGTGATGTGTGCCGCGTTGACCTTGTAACGCCGGTCTATGTCGCTACCGAGATCGTTCTTCCGCAGGATTCCCCGCAGTTCCTCGCGAATTTCCTCAAGTGCCTGGCTTTTTGGAAATCCCTGAATCATCACCGCGCCTGGTGATGCGGTAATGCCACGGAAGGAAACAGCAAACGGCCGCCGGCGTTTGAGGATTCTTCCGATGACGGCCTGGATCGCTGGCAGGTCGCGGATCTTTTCCCGCCACGCCTCCGAACCGGGAATCACCGCCAGCACTGTAACGTGCAGCTCTTCGGGCCGATAAAAATACTGGCCGGGCGCCACCACCGCCAGGTGGCGCAGAAAACGATTCACCGCCATCTGTACCGCCGGCCCCGGCCGCAATGCCAGCGTGACGCTGCGCCGGCCGTCGCCCGCCCGATTGGCCAGATGCGGATCAATTTCCGGTTCACCCCGTTTGAAACGCGGGACCGCTTCGCGCCAGAGCCGGTCATAAATTGGCCGCGCGGCATTCAAGGAGTTGCCCAGGATTTCAATTCTTCCCCCACCCTTTCCACCGGCAATCCCACCACGTTGCTGTATGAACCGGAAATTTCGGCCACAATCAGGTCGCCGTGCTCCTGAATCGCGTACGCGCCCGCCTTGTCCAGCGGATCCACTTCGGAAAGGTAATGGCTGATCTGTCCGGCCGTGAGCGCGCGAAAAGTCACGTCCGTGCTTGCGGCAAAAGTCCGTTCCCGGTGCGCGCGCAGGTGAATCAGGCTGATGCCGGTGACGACCTGGTGCGTCCGCCCTTGCAGCCGCGTCAACATGCGTGTCGCGTCGGCGAGGCTCGCCGGCTTGCCCATGACTTCGTCCTCCAAAAAAACCAGCGTGTCCGCGCCCAACACCAGCGCGTCCGGATGTTTTTTGGCGATGACCCGCGCCTTGCGGTGCGCGTTGAGCTGGCAGAGTTCCCAGGGCGACAATTGATTATCGTAAATCTCCTCCGCATCGCCGGGGATGACTTGAAAATCCAGGTCCAGTTGCCGCAGCAATTCCACGCGGCGCGGCGACGTCGAAGCCAGAATGAATGGCGGCAGGCCCATGGGAAAAATCTAAACCCGCACGGCCAAAGTGTCGAGTTAGAGCTGTCCCGGTGGGGCGAGGCTGCTGACGAGCCGAGCTTGTACTGTCGAGCTTGCGGCTCGAAATGATCGGCGCACGGCGCCAACACTCCATCATTGGCTCGCGGGGATCAGCCTTCGCCAGGCTACGGCACGACCGGCGCTCGCCCCACCAATTATCGGCGTGCGTCGGCAGCCCAATTGCGTAAATTCACGGCCATGCAAAGCGACCGCCGCATCGTCAACCTCGCCCTCATCGGGTTCATGGGCACCGGCAAAACCTCCGTCGGCCGGCTGGTCGCCGACCAGTTGCGCTTCGATTACCTTGACACGGATGAACTGATCCAGTCGCGGACCGGCCGCACGATCAACGACATTTTTGCGAAGGACGGCGAACCCGCCTTCCGCGCGCTCGAACAACAGGTCACCGGTGAACTTGCCACGCGCGAACGCACCCTCATCGCCACCGGCGGCGGCCTGCCCACCCGGCTGGAAAACCTGGCCAGCCTCAAAAAACACGCGCTGGTCCTCTGCCTCTGGGCTTCACCGGAAAAAATCTGGGAACGCGTGAAAAACCAGACGCACCGCCCCCTGCTCCACGGGCCTGAACCGCAGCAAAAAATCCGCGACCTGTTGGCCGCGCGCGAGCAGTTTTACCGGCAGGCCGACGTGCTCATCAACACCGACATCCGCTCCGTCCGCGAAGTCGCCCAGCAGGTCGTGCATCAGTTCAAACTCGCCCAATCCGAGCGGCGATGAAGGTGGTGATGGCACACTTGGGAATCCCGGTGGGGCGAGCGTCCTCGCGAGCCGCTGATGTAGTGTCGGCGCTGTGCGCCGATCACTTCAAGCCGCAGGCTCGACGCTACAAATTCGGCTCGTCGGCAGCCTCGACTCACCAATACTACAGCCGCGCATGAAAGAAACCATCCGACAACGGGCACTCGAATTGGGATTCGACGCTTGCCGGTTCACGACCGCCGCCGCGCCCGCCAGCGCGGAGCAATTTCAGAACTGGCTGGCCGGAAATCAACACGGCGAAATGGCCTGGCTCGAGCGCTCCGCGCCCAAGCGGGTTGATCCGCAAAAAGTCCTGCCCGGCGCGAAAAGCGTGATTTGTCTGGCGGCAAGTTATGAAGTCTCCAATTCAAGCAGGAGCCGGCGTGAGGAGGCTCAAACATTTTCCAATCAGAGTCTCGTTACCTCGACGCCGACAACTGGAATCCTGGCCCGCTACGCCCGCTTCAATGACTACCACACCGTCGTTGGCGAACGGCTCAAGACGTTGACAGAGTTTATGAACCAGTTCGGCGGCGACCCAACCCGTTCGCTCTGGTACGTGGACACCGGCCCGCTGTTGGAACGGGCCCTCGCCCAACGCGCCGGGATCGGCTTCATCGGCAAACACACGAACGTCATCAGCCGGCAGTTGGGGAACTGGATCTTTCTGGCTGAAATCGTCACGACGCTGGAATTGGAGCCCGACGAGTCGGAAAAAAATCATTGCGGCAAGTGCTCACGCTGCATTACCGCCTGCCCCACCAATGCCATCACCGCGCCGTTCCAACTCGATGCACGCCGTTGCATTTCCTATCTCACCATCGAACTGAAGGGTTCAATTCCGATTGAACTGCGCCCGGCCATCGGCAACCGGATTTTTGGTTGCGACGATTGCCTGGCCGCGTGCCCGTGGAACCGGTTCGCGCAGGAAGGGAAAATGATGAAGCCTTACGCGCGCTCATGCCAATTCGTGAAAAGTGAACGCGCCCACTCGGCCCGTCCCTTTGCCCCTTCGCAGGGGGAGCGGGCGCCGGTAAAGGCCGGAGAGGGTGGAATTGATTTGATTGAATTGCTGCAACTGGACGACGCCGGGTTCAAAACGCGTTTTGCCGGCACGCCCATTTTGCGGACCAAACGCCGCGGCCTGCAGCGCAACGTCTGTGTCGCCTTGGGCAACGTCGGCGATACCTCGGCCCTGCCCGCTTTGGGAAGGGCCGCCGGGGATTCCGAGCCGTTGATTGCCGAACACGCCCGCTGGGCGATTATGCGGATCGAATCCCGGCAGGAAGCCGGGTAGTCAATGCCGCGCTGGCATGGACGGGGCAAACGTGCTAACGTGTGCCGAGGCAATGAGAAACCGAATCACATTTCACGTCAAAAATGTCCCAACCAGCGGGCCGCTTCCAAGTTACCCGGACCTGGTATGGGTTCAGTGCAAAGCATACACCTGTCTGGCCTATATTGACGCGACCGGCAGGTGGATCAATTTCTATACCGGCAAAAAAATAACGGATTTCATCAGAGTGATCGGGTGATCCGTCTTCGTCCTGCTGAACCAGACGGCCCCGCGACACGGGGGCAGTGTCTCAATCTTAATAACCGATAAATCCTCCAGCTCTGCTGGAGAGGCTCCCGGAGTTTGACAACTCCGGGAGTCTGAGAGATTCGAGTTCGACACCTCAAAGTTGACAGGCTTGTCGCTGGCGACCATGCTTAAAGCCGCTGATGCTTGAGCAAACCGTCCAGATTGTTTCCAACGAGCGCGATACCGATTCCTATTTCCGGCTCGTGCTGCGCGCGCCCCGAATCGCTCCGCTTATCCAACCCGGACAATTTGCCCACGTCCGCGTCCCGGCCCTGAAAGATGCCCTGCTGCGCCGGCCTTTCAGCATTTTCCGGGTCGAAGGCGACACATTTTCCATCCTCTACAAAACCATCGGGAAGGGCACCGAAGCGCTGGCGCAGATGGGTCCCGGCGAAGAACTCAGCGTGATTGCTCCGCTCGGTCACGGGTTCACCGTGCCCAAGCGCGGCGGCGACACTCCCCTGCTCGTCGCGGGCGGTTACGGCATGGCGGCGATGTATCTGCTGGCGCAACGC
Source organism: uncultured Verrucomicrobiae bacterium (assembly GCA_963802515.1). Taxonomy (GTDB): domain Bacteria; phylum Verrucomicrobiota; class Verrucomicrobiia; order Limisphaerales; family UBA11358; genus UBA11358. Next base: position 79,004 of record CAWDIX010000003.1, on the reverse strand, counting down.
TCGCCGCAAAATGGCATCGTCTTCGTCGGCGGCCGGCGGCGCGTGGATATTTTGTGCGAAAAGGAATTTTGTGCGCTCGGCTGGGACGTCCGTGTGACCACCCAAGACGGCAGCCACGGCGAGAAAGGTTTGGTCACACAACCGTTGCTTGAAGAACTACGCAGGCGCCGAGGCAACGACGCTCAAATTAAAACCAAAAAATCCAAAATTGATCAGAGCCTGTTCACGTCGGCTCCTGCACGTCGAAAAGTAAAACTGTTCGCGTGCGGACCCACCGGGATGTTGCAGGCGGTTGGGAAAATTGCCGAAGAATTCAATGTGCCGGCGGAGCTTTCGATGGATGAACACATGTGCTGCGGTGTCGGCGTCTGCCTGACCTGCGTGATTCCGGTCAAGACCGGTCCCGCACCGCGGGACTGGGAATACCAGCGCACTTGCACCGAAGGACCGGTGTTTGACGCCCGGCAGGTGGTGTGGGAGGCGACGAAATGATGCAAAAATCGAAACCCGAAACCCGAAATCCGAAAGAAATCCGAAGACCGAAATTCGAGGTGATGGATTCGGGCCATTCGGATTTCGGATTTCGAACTTCATTCGGATTTCGGAATTCGGATTTCGGAATTCTATGAATCTCTCCGTCCAGATCGGCAAGCTGAAGCTGCAGAACCCGGTGATGGTGGCTTCCGGCACGTTCGGTTACGGCGTCGAATACGCGCAACTGCTCGACCTGAACCAACTCGGCGCCGTGGTAGTGAAAGGTATCTGCCTCAATCCCGTTCGCGGCAACCCGACGCCGCGCACGGTCGAGGTCACTAGCGGCCTCATCAACGCCATCGGATTGCAAGGACCGGGCGTAGACGGTTTTAAACAGAAATACTGGCCGTTCCTCAAAATGCTGAAGGTGCCGACTATCATTAATATCTGGGGCACTACGGTCGAGGAATACGCCGAAGTGGCGCGGCAGTTTGATGCGCTCGGCGGCGTCGGCGCGCTGGAACTCAACGTCTCCTGCCCGAACATCAAGGAAGGCGGCGCGCAATTCGGCACGGATCTGAAACTGCTCGCGCAAGTTGTGGCCGCGTGCCGGAAAGTGACGAAGCTGCCGCTCATCACTAAAATGAGTCCGAACGTCGTCAGCATCGCGCCCTTTGCCAGGGCGGCGGAAAATGCAGGCAGCGACGCATTGGCGGTTACGAACAGTTACCCGGCCATGGCGATTGACATCGAAACGCGCAAGCCGAAGCTGGCCAACGTCACCGGCGGATTGACCGGACCGTGCATCAAGCCGATAGCCATCAAGCTGGTCTGGGAAGCGGCGCAAGCGGTGAAGATCCCTATCATCGGCATGGGCGGCATTCAGAACGCGGCGGACGCGATTGAATTTCTGATGGCCGGTGCGGCGGCGGTGGCGGTGGGCACGGCCAATTTCTACGAACCGCAAACGGCATTGCAGGTGATTGGCGGCATCCGCGAATTCATGCGGCGAAAAAACCTCAGCGACGTGAAGGAAATCACCGGCAGCGTGCAGATTGTGAAATGACTTTGGCTGCCTCCCGGTCAGCTCACGTTGGCGGTCGCCGGTTTCAGTTTGTTCACCACAGCCACCATGCCGACAAACAGCAACATGCCCAGGATGCAAATGGCGGCTTCCGTGTTCAACATGCCGGCGGCGCCCCGGCGACTGTAAGCCCAACCGTCAACGAGTGTCATGTAGTAAATCGGCGCGTTGGAAAGCGAAGCGAAGACATTGTACTTGGTGGCGGCGGCGCCCGTGCCGATGGCTTCGAGCACAAAGGCCGTGAAACCCGCGTAAGTGAGGCCGGTGATCACCGCATACAAACAGGTCCAGAAGATGTACATGGGCTGGCTGCGCGGCGCGAATGCCATGCCGACCGCACAAGCGGCCTGCAACACCCCGTAAAGCACATACCCGGCCTTGCGGTCCATGCGATCGCAAATCCAACCGCCGAGCAGGCAGCCGGCGCCGGATAAAACCCCGCCGAGCACTCCGGTCACCAGCGCCACTGTGTCGGCCGTTGCGTGCCAGTCGCCGGCGACCGCAGACCAAAGATTGGAGGCGGCGCCCGAGCCAATCGGCAGCATGCATAGAAAAAGCGCCAGGAAACCCCGGCGCGACTTTGCCACGTTCCACACGTCCGCGAAGACATTGACGAACGTCCGGCGCAGAGTCGTCTCGCGGATCGTTGACTCCGGCTCAGGCAGAAACAGGAGGCCGAGGCAGCACAGGAGGCACGCGCACGCCAGGATGGCGCAAGCCATCCATGGCGACGGCAGGTGTTGCGCGAGCCACAGCCCCGCGCCGCCACCGATGCCTGCGCCACCCAGGTTGCCCGCCTGGAACCAACCGCCCGCACGGCCCTTCGACTCCGGCGGTGTGCCATAGGCCATCAGGCTGTCCGTGGCCATGCCGAGAAATGTCACCGCAAAATTTGAAACCAGGATAACGACCGTGAGCATTGGCAGGCTGGCCACCTTCACCGGCACAATGCCCGTGGCCAGAATGCCGGCGGCGCTCACCACGTTGGCGATCACATACCACCTTTTGCGGGAGAGCGTTGCATCCACCAGCGGCGCCCACGCGAATTTCCAGGTGTGCGGCACGATGCCGACGGCCACCAGCGCGGCAACTTGCGCGACCGGGACGCCCGCCTTTGAAAACAGGAAGGCGAGCGCGACCGTCACGTAGCCCGCCATCACTCCGAACGGCAGGATAAGAAACATGAAAACGGCCGGATGCACGTGGCGAAGAGGTCCGGCGGAGCGCATGGGCACAAGCTAACAGGCGGCGGGGAGGAATGTCATTGCGAATTCGTGCGAGAGTCAAAATGGGCGAACTCTTTGCGGCGCAGCTTGACACCCGCACCAAGAGGCTGCGGTATCGTAGCGCAGACTTTCCAAGTTTGCGGGTTAACGGGACATTCTTGTCCCGTGGTTCTGGCGGCTGGAAAGTCGCCCGAATCCGCAGGCTCGAAAGCCTGCGTTACGGTGCCGGTGTCAAGTTGTGCCCGACTCTTCGGATTGTCCTGATTCTGTTTTGCGCTTCGTCGGCGAGGCGTTATGCTGTCGCCGATGCGTTTTGCGTTCACCAAATATCATGCGCTCGGCAATGACTATATCGTCATTGACCCGAAGAACCTCCCGTCGCCACTGACGACCGCGCAGATCAGGGTGATTTGCCATCGCAATTACGGCATCGGCTCGGACGGCATTTTGCTCGGTCCCCTGCCCTCCAAAAAGGCGAAGTTCGCACTCCGCATTTTCAATCCCGACGGCAGCGAGGCGGAGAAGAGCGGCAACGGCCTGCGGATTTTTTCGCGCTTTTTGTGGGACCGGAAACTGGTTGGCAAGGATGAATTCGTCCTCGAAACGCCCGGCGGGCTGGTGCGGGCCACGGTCTTGGACCGCGGCAAGACCGTGCGCGTCGAAATGGGCCAGGTCAGTTTCTGGAGCGATGAAATCCCCGTGGCCGGCCCTCGCCGCGAAGTCATCAACGAAGCGATTCATCTGCGCGGACAGCAGTTCAATTTCTGCGCCGCGACGATTGGCAATCCGCATTGCGTGCTGCCGTTGCCGAAAATCAGCGCCGACCTGGCCCGGCAGTTGGGGCCGTTGCTGGAAACCCACCTGCGTTTTCCGAACCGCATCAACGTGCAACTCATGAGGGTGCTCGACCGGAACAACATCCAGATTGAAATCTGGGAGCGCGGCGCGGGATACACGCTGGCCAGCGGCAGCAGCAGCAGCGCCGCGGCGGCGGTGGCGCACCGGCTCGGCCTGTGCGACCGCGAGATTTCCGTCCACATGCCCGGCGGCGTCATCGCCATCGAAATCGGCGGCGATTTTGCGATTCGCATGACCGGCCCGGTCACGAAGGTGTCCGACGGCGTCATCGCGAAGGAAATATTCGGCGCTTTCCCCGGTTGACAGGGGACATTCACAGAACCTCTGTTGTTGCTCGTGGCGGTCGGAAACCGTTTGCCTCTCACTCACAAACCGGCGAGGCCGATTGATTATTCATTTGGCAGTATTTTGTAATTGTTACCCCGGAACAGAAGGTTAAACTGTGACATCATTATGAAAAAACTCGTCATAATTGTGGGTGTTTTGGTGGTGCTGGCCGTCCTGGCTCTGGTGCTGATTGCGGCCGCCGGCACGAACTATAATCATCTCGTCAAACTGTCGCAGGCGGTGGACAGCCAATGGGCGCAGGTGCAAAACGTCTATCAACGCCGGGCCGACCTCATCCCCAATCTGGTCGCCACCGTTTCCGGCGCGGCCAATTTTGAGAAATCCACGCTGACGGAAATCACCGCGGCGCGGGCGTCGGTGGGACAGGTGAAAATTGATCCCAACACCGCGCCGAGCGATCCCGCCAAGCTGGCGGCCTTCGACCAGGCCCAGGGCCAGCTTTCGTCGGCCTTGTCCCGTTTGCTGGTGGTCGTGGAGCGATATCCGGATTTGAAGGCGACGGAGAACTTCCGCGATTTGCAGGCGCAACTGGAAGGCACGGAAAACCGCATCAGCGTCGAGCGCCGCGATTTCAACACGGCGGTCCAGAGCTTATGACACGGCCATCAAATCGTTCCCGGAAGTGTTTTATGCCGGCGCCTACGGTTTTCACGAGAAACCTTATTTCGCCGCCACCGCCGGAGCGGAGACGCCGCCCAAGGTCCAGTTCGATTTCAACAAAGCGGCCCCGGCGGCGACCAACCCTTGAGCTGTGCGACGCCTCTGCGCCATCCTGTTTCTGGTTTTCGGCTTTCGGCTGTTTGCGGATGAAGTCATTCCGCCGCCGCCAGCAGCCTACTTCAACGATTACGCCCACGTCGTCTTCGTCCGGGACGGCGGCGCAGTTGAACCAGACGCTGGAGAACTTCGAGCGTCAAAGCTCCGAGCAAATCGTGGTGGCCGTTTTCCCGAAGATGCAGTCGGACTCATCCATCGAGGATTACACCGTGCGCGTGGCGCGGTCGTGGCAGGTGGGGCAAAAGGACAAAAACAACGGGGCGGTGCTTTTCGTTTTCGTGCAGGACCACAAGATGTTTCTGCAGGTCGGCTACGGCCTGGAAGGCGTGCTGCCCGATGCGCTCTGCAAACGCATCATTGACGAGCAAATCTCCCCGCGTTTCAAGGCCGGCGACTTCGACGGCGGCCTGACGGCCGGTGTGCAGTCGATCCTGGCGGCGACCAAGGGTGAATACAAGGGAACCGGGGCGACGGTGGCTGAACGGCAGGGGCGATACGTCCACAACAGCGGTAACGGGGCCCTTCCGCTCATCATTCTGATTGTTGTGATTTTCGCCATCGTGTCTCTTCGCCTCAGGTCGTATCAATACGGGGGCATCTACTTTTCCGGGGGCGGCTGGTCGGGTGGCAGCGGCGGTTTTGGCGGTGGCGGAGGTTTCGGGGGAGGTGGTGGCTTTTCCGGCGGCGGCGGCAGTTTTGGCGGCGGCGGCGCGGGAGGAGGATGGTAACCATGCATCCCAGACATTTCTCAAAACATCTGCAACACGACAAAATTGTCGCGGCCATCCGCGATGCCGAGCACAAGACCTCCGGCGAAATCCGCGTCAGCATCAGCCCCAAACACATTGATGATCCCGTCGCCGCGGCGCAGATCGAATTCATGCGTCTGGGGATGAACGCGTCTCGGGAACGGAATGGCGTGCTGATTTTTGTGGCGCCGCGTTCGCACAAGTTTGCCGTCATCGGCGATGAAGCCGTTCATGCGAAGTGCGGGGATGAATTCTGGCGGAAGCTGGTGGACGCCATGAGCGGTTATTTCCGCAAATCCGAATTCACGCCGGGCATTATCCACGGGGTGCAAAAGGCCGGCGACCTGCTGGCGGAACATTTTCCGCGCCGGCATTAACGGGGATGGGTTCGGAGTTCCGCCTTCAGACGGGCCGCGTAAACGCGGAACTCCCAGCCTGCACCCGCTCATCGCCCGTCATGCAAACAGGTTGCCCGCGGCAGACCGAGCGTGTATTGCTTTTCGGCAGAATAAGTGAGCGACACGGCCGACCATCCCATTCACCGTGAAACAGCGCATCGGCTGGCGCGCCGCGCCCTGTTCAGCTTCATCGTGACGTTCGTCCTGTCGCGGATTTGTGTGTTCCTCATCATGTCGGACGAGATGCCGAACTTTTATTTCTTTCTGCACGGCACCCACGTGCATCACTTGAACTACGGCATTTTCCTGATGTCGGCGGTATGCGGCTACAGCGTGTTCCGGCGGCCCACGGGACGGGCGGCGGAAATCACGGCGTTGCTCTACGGCGTGGCGATGGGCCTGACGTTCGATGAATTCGGAATGTGGCTGCACTCTGGGCGGCAGTTACTGGCAACGGGTGAGCGTGGATGCGGTGATTGTGGTGTCGGCCTTGTTCGGGCTGGTGTCGTTCGCGCGTTCGCTGGAGAAGTTTGAAAAGCGACATTTCCGGGCGTCCATCGCGCTGGCGGCGCTGCTGGCGGTCTTTGGCGTTGTGTTATACATCGCCGGCAATCATCTGGGCGAAACGATGGGACCAACGTTGCAGCAACTCGAAGCGGATTCGTCACCGTAATGAGAAAATATTGGCACGTCATTGGCATCGGGATTCAAAACAACCTGACGTATCGCGTCAATTACCTGGCGCGGACGTTGTTCAGCTTTATTCCGTTGTTTGCCATGCTGTCGCTCTGGAGCACGATTTACCGGGGCAAGGAATCGGGGAGCGCGCTCGGCGGCTACACCCAGGCGCAGATGATTTTCTATTACCTGCTCGTCGCCGTGGTGGACGTGCTGACGGCGGTGAACGAGGACGACTGGCAGATTGCCGCGGACATCCGCGAGGGCAACATCAGCCAGTTCCTGCTCAAGCCGATTGATTATCTGTGGTACCGGCTGTGCCTGTTTTTTTCCGGGCGCATCGCATTCATCTCCATGGCGTGTGTGCCGCTGGCGGTGTTCATCTTCTGTTTTCGCCAGTATTTCGTCGCACCAGCCGGCGCGATGGCGTTTATCGCGTTTCCGGTTTCACTGTTCCTGACGGCGTTGCTGCAATTTTTCACTTCCTATGCCATGGCGATGCTGGCGTTCTGGCTGTTGGAAATCTCCACGTTCATCTTCATCCTGTTCGCCTTCGAATACGTGGCGAGCGGCCACTTGTTCCCGCTCGACCTCCTGCCTCCGGCACTCGAACGTGTGCTGTTCTTCACGCCGTTTCCGTCCATGCTTTACACGCCCATCGGCATTTACATGGGCAAAATTGCCGGCGCGGACCTGGTGCGCGGACTGTGTGTGCAAGTGGGCTGGGTGGTGGCCGGGTACGCGCTGGCCCGGTTCGCCTGGCGGCGCGGCATCAAAAAATACGCCGCGTTCGGGGGGTGACGAAGTCGGATGAAAGTCGAGAGTTGAGGGTTGGGTGCAAAACCGATGCGGACTCAGGCGCGCATGGTTTGAACCCCGATGCGCCTGGTCAGAATGGCCAGGGCTTTGGCTTTCCGTTCGCCGAACTTGCGCGCGGAAAATGACCTTCGCCTGACGACATGCGGTCGTGGACTCCAGTTGGCCTGCCAGGAAACCCGCCGCGGCTGGCCGCGCCGCCTGACGACAACCCGGCGCACACCGATGATGCCCGATTTCCCTTTGCGCCGGAGCAATACCGCCCACCGTTTCCGCGTCATCGGCCGGTATTTCTCTTCCAAAACCAGGAAATACTTCTGTGCGGCCCGCAAGGCCCGTCGTTTGCCGCCGTACGATTGGTCCGCAAAAAATGCGTTATGGGTGATGCCCTTCCGTTGCAGACGCACAAAAAAACCGTGCGTGCGCTTCTCCGCTTGATCAATGCGGGAAATGCCTCGCATCCGTTTTGATTTACGGCGTTTCATATTCCTCAGGATTCCACTTTTCCCTCGATTCGACCATCGTAAAAACGGCGTTGTTCACGATCTCCGACCGGGACCGCGCGCATTGGTTTCCGCCAGTCCGTTCAGCGCTCCGGCATGACGCCGTAGTTCATGGCCGTCTCTTCCAGCTTTCCCCAGGCGTCGTCAACCTCATCCACGGCTTTGAGCAAGGCGTAGCCGATGACCGGGTTCTTCTCGACGAATGGCGCGATGGCCATCATATCCGTCCCGTCCTTGCCGCCGCCGGCCATTTTGGCCAGCCGGACGCATTTGGTATTGAGAATGTCCAGTTGCACCAGATAGTGGAACCACGCCAAACGAAATGCCGGCGGACACTTTTGCACGTTGATGGTTTTCAATTCGGCGACGACCTGTGCCAGGGTGGCCAGTTCCTCGAAGCTGTTGGTCTTCGACGAGTATTTCGCCTTGATCACGGCGCGTTGCGCCAAGGCGGACTCGATGGCGGATTTGGATTGAGTTGTGGAATCACAACCGTTCAGGGCCGGCAAGAGTACGAGCAGGAGCATGAGAGTTCCCAAACTCGAACGACCGGCAAAGTGACGGTGGCGGACAGGCACAACCAACGAAAGCAACGATTTCATGGTATTCATAGATGATGCTTTTGAGCCACCGGTTCTGTAACGCATCTCCGGCCCTTGTGCCAAGATATTTTATGGGATTCGGAACCTGGCGTCTCTCCCGTCATCGGATTTCGGCAAGGCAAGTTGCGGCGAACGAACCTGTTTTACCCGCGCAATCCGCGGCAGGGATTGGCTCTGAAGGCAGAATGACCACTGACAATGCCGGTATCATCAGCCGCAGAGAATCTCTCCCCGGAAACACAACATCGCGATGCCGGCCACAAGCCGGCACCGCGATGATTGCTGCCATTCTAACGCTTACAAATCGGTACGTTGAAAACGCCGGCGGGCAAGCAGCCCCAGTGTGCCGATGGCCATGAAGAGCAGGGAGGACGGCTCAGGAACAACGTTTGGACCGGCGGCAAAATCAGCGGCAATTTGGTCGGCGCTTTGAGCATTGTCATAAATACGGAACTCGTCAATTGAGCCGCTGGTCCCGTTGTCACCGGCGAAAGCCGAGCGGCCAAGGTACGCGTTGCTGAAGCTATAACTGCTCAGGGGAATGGCGGTGATCGTCTGTTGGAGCCCGCCAATGCCGCCAGCAGATATGTCGTACAGATAATAGCTCAGTGTGCCGGCGACACCATCAATAACGGTGGCGGACATGAAAGTTTCGCCATCGTCCAAATAGCCGCCGCCACCAGCGCCAATGCCGGGTGTCGTCCCATAGGCGTCCGTTTCAGCACCGCCGCCGTAGCCGGCGAGAGTTTGCGAAATATGTGAGCCGCCTCCGCTGGGTACCGGTCCACCCTGGGGGGCGGATATAACACCCATCAAATATTGCCCGTTGCTCGCACCCGGCGGGTTGCTGTCGTTCTGGTTATTCGAAAAAGCCCAGGATTCCGTGAAGAAACCCGAACCGGTAAACGTGAACCACTGTTCAATCGTCGCACTTCCGCTGGACGGCAAAATGCTGGCGGGGAGGGAGAGATAATTGTCCGCGCTGCCGGTAGGACTGAAGTTGGGATTATTTAATTGAAGTTGCCCGCCTGAAACCGTGGGGCCACCCCCAAGGGTTCCCGTAAGGATCCCGTTGGCGCCACCGACGGAGTCGTTGACGGTGCCGTCGTTGAAACTGTATTCGTGGATCAGGTCGGCACGCGCGGTGAATGCGCAGGCCGCCAAAACCACTGGAATTAAGTAATAGGGTCTTCCAAACATAACTTGTTGTCCTTTCGATTTATTTCGCAATTGTTTTTCGACTGTCAAACTGAGCTATTGTCTTTAGGTTAACTCAACACTCTAATTTTTAATAATTTCCATGAGGGAAATCAACGCCACTTTGCGCAAAACAATCACCAAAATGCGAACGCACAAACGCCTTCAAACAGCCTGTTTTACCTAAAATAAAGCGTCGTAAACGCCACGCTACGACCAGCTTACAATCCTGGCAGTGTCAATGTAGCTCGGAATTAGACCAAATCCTTGGCCAGCGAGTGGGCACGTTTTATGAGGTGAGAATTGGGAAGCGGAACGAGCTTTGTCCTGAATGGGGTTGGCGCTGCTGCTCCGAGAGCGCGTGAATGCGTTCGGCGTGGTAAACCTGGCCAGTGGGTCTTCGTTGGGCCGTCCGCCATCCGCCAGCGAGGCGCCGCCCGAACACAAACTGTAAACCAACCGCGCGACGAACAACTCTGAATCCAGGCGGAGCCTGGATGAACGTTTGGTCAAGTCGGCACAGGCTACTGACCGGCGGCGACCGCGTTGGTTCAAAATTCGTGTCATCCGTAATCCGCGGTTGAATGTCCAACGTTGGCGGATTATTGTCGCGCCGGATGAATTTGAAACGCTACCTCAAGATTTATGCCGCGTTGTGGAAAACTTCCGTGACGCGCGAGATGTCGTTCAAAGGCAATTTCCTCCTCTGGATCCTCGTCGAACTGGCCTGGTTCGGACTGCAACTGTGTTTTGTGGGAGTGATTTTCAGCCAGACTAAAACCATTGGCACCTGGACAGTGTGGCAGGTGGTGTTGCTGACCGGCACGAGCAATTTTATCCAGGAAATTTACCAGGCATTTTTCCTCGTCAACTGCACGAACCTGTCTGAACTCGTCCGCACAGGCAAAATGGATTTCCTGCTGTTGCTGCCGGTCAACACGCGGTTCATCGTCTCGACGCGGCAGGTGGACCTGCCTTCATTTGCCAACGCGGCGCTCGCCGCCTGCGTGATGATGTTTGCCGCGCACAAGCTGAGCCTGCACCCGACGTTCGTCCAACTGCTTGGCTTCGGCGCGCTGTGCGCCGTTGGATTGCTGGTGCATTACTCCCTCATGTTCATGCTCGCTTCGGTGAGTTTCTGGACGGTGCGCGCGCAGGGAATCGTGTGGGGCTATTTCAACCTGTTCAACATCGCGCGGATGCCGGACGATGCGTTTCGCGGCGCGTTCAAGGCGGTCTTCACCTTCGCCCTGCCCGTGTTGCTCGTGTCCAACGTCCCCGTCCGCGTACTGGTGAACACGGTGCAATCGCCGGTCGGCTGGCTGGCATTGATTGGCCTGGGAATCATCTGGGCGCTGATTTCAGAATGGTTTTGGCGCTTTTCCATCCGCCGTTATACCAGCGCCAGCACGTAAGAAATTGTTGGGGGTTGAAGGTTGAGAGTTGAGGGTTAAAATGCGCCCGGCGTGTCCAGCTTCACGTTTCACGTTTCAGGCTCCACGCTTCGCGTTTCAAAATGGCATTGTCTTTCCCCTGCCCTGTTTCTATTTTGCGCGCATGAGAAAAATCTCCCGGTTGTGGGTTTCCGTTGCCGCGGTTTTTGCCGCGTTAATTGCAGCACAATCTTTCGCCCAGGACACCAATCAAAGCGTTGTTGCCACTCCGATGGCCGGGAATACCGCCACCAACCCGGTGCCGCGGGATGCCCGATGGGTCAAGCGGCATGAAGGTTTTGTGCAGGAAGCGCAGAAGGGCGGCATTGATATTTTGTTCATGGGCGATTCCATCACCGATTTCTGGCGCAACCGCGGCTCCAATGTCTGGAAACAGGCATACGCGCCGCGCCACGCCGCCAACTTCGGCATCAGCGGCGACCGCACCCAGCACGTCCTCTGGCGCATTGACCACGGCGAACTGGACGGCATCCATCCCAAGGTCGTCGTGCTCATGATCGGCACCAACAACACGGGCAATGAAAATGACCGCAAAACGCCGCGCAACACCGTACCGGAAACCGCCGAAGGCGTCCGGGCCGTGGTCAACGAAATCCGCGCCCGACTGCCGGAAAGCAGGATCCTGTTGCTCGCCATATTCCCGCGCGGCGCGCTGGACAATCCGCAACGCGCCCAGGTCGCCTTGATTAATACCCTGATCGCCAAACTCGACGACGGCAAGATGGTGAAGTACCTGGACATTGGCTCCAATTTTTTGGAATTCGACGGCACGTTGCCCCGGGGCATCATGCCCGATTTGCTGCATCCCAACGCCAAAGGTTATCAAATCTGGGCCGATGCCATGGAACCGGCGCTGGATGAGATGTTGAAATAAAAACGGGCGCGGGTGTTTGCCCGCGCCCCACCTGCCTTGGCGTTTTTTGGGGGTTCCTAAAACCAGTAGCGGAAGCCGATGCCGCCGGTGATTTCGCCACGAACGGCGGGCGTCAAATCAAGCGCCGGCCCCACCTCCGCGAAGATTTCCACCGGTGCGTTGTCAAAAAGATACGACACGCCCACCGGCACGCGAATGCCAAACTGGTCATCTTCGCCGCTGTTGCGAATTCTCAACAGCCCGCCCGCGCCGATATAGACCGGCAGGCTCCCTTGTGACACGGGAATCAGGTTAAAGTCGTGCCACAACAGGTCGCTTTGCATATAAAAGTCCGAGTGATCATGGGTGGACCAGCCCAGCGCGCCGTCAATGGCCAGTGCGTCGCTGAGGAAAAACTTCAGCGACGGGCCGATGGGTTCGCCAACGGTGATGCCCGCGCCGAACCTGCCCGCCATACCGCCGGTGCTGCCGCCGCTGTTGGCGGAGACAACCGGGGTGGTGTTGGTGGTCATGACGCCGGAATCATCTGCACGCGCGCAGACTCCACATACGGCAGCCAGTGCGATTGTTGACAGTGCCTTTTTCATGAATATTTTCATTTGATGCCTCAATGCCCGGGTGGCAACCAATAATTGATTACTGGTTGGTGGAGGCCGGATTGTTGGTATTAACCGGATTGGCGGTCGCCGGAGCGTTGTTGTTTCCCGTATCGGGAGTCATCGGTGCGCCGGCCTGGGCCGAGTTGGTCGTGCCGGAGGTCTGTTGATCGGCGGGCGAGCTCGTGGTTTGACGCTGGCAACCGGCCATGGCCACCGCCGCCAACGCGATCAGGGTCAGGTATTTGGTTTTGCTTTTCATGGTTTGTTTATGATGGCCGTCAATCTGCGTGCCGCTACTGGACGCGGCGCCAGGCCAACCGGCCGGTTTTGAATTGAACTTTTCATGGACCTTTCAATTCGAAAGCGAATGGTGAAATCGGGGGCAAACCGGACGCTGATGTTGGTCGTTGGGGTGGGAACGTCCGGTTTGCCATTTGAATGCGCGCAACTCATCGTGAGCTGTTTTGTCCTCGGCGCATTCATTTATCGTTTGTCGGCTGCATGTTGCATTCATGTGGATAGCGGGTCCTGTAACCGGCGTGTCAGCCGAGTCCGGCCGCCAGGGGCGGGACATAATGGAACTCCGAAGGCCGGCCAGCCACGCGGGCCAGACGGATTTCGTCGGGTTCGCCCAGGAGGTCGCGGATGGTGAGGAAAAGCTTTGGCAAATCGAGCGGCTTCTCCAGCAAGGCCCCGATGCCCGCCGCCAGTGCGGTAAAGCTTTGGTTGGGCCGGGCAGTGATCACCACGATCGGCAGCATCGGGTTTTCCGCCGCGAGTTTCTCGAAAGTCTCCCAGCCGTCCATGCCCGGCATGTTCAAATCCAGCAAAACCAGGTCAACGTCCGTCGCGCGAACAACCTGGACGGACTCGTTGCCATTGACTGCCAACAACACGTCATAACCCTCCCCCGTCAGCAGCCGGGCCAGCATTTGTCTGATGGCCGAATCGTCATCCACCAGCATGATTTTCTTTCTCCGCCGCACCAGGTTTCTGGACCGGGCGTCGGGCATTGGCATTTTAAGCAAGGCATTCATAACGATAACCCGTTCGTTCGCTTCAATTTTGTTAAATCTTTCGTTTTACCGAGCATCCGTGTTATTGCCTTTTGACGCTCGCTTAACCTTTTGTCTGATTTTAGCGCAAAACATGCCAACCTTTGGAACACGGCCGAACCGTTGATTTCCGCGGGTTGCCTTTGAATGAAGGCGCGCAGTGGCTCCCGCAAGTGGCGTCTCGCATTCCACCGCTGCTCGTTTTCAGGCCAGGGCAACCGCTGAAATTTATTTTCGAGCTTTTCGGAATCGAGTGTATAATGCGCCATCGAGGGTGGAGCGACGAGGAGAGTTCTGTCATGAACCCGGGCATTAAATTACGACTCACGATTTTCATCACGGCCATCGCGCTGCTGTTGATGCTGATTGGGTGGACGGCCCATGTATCGTGGGGGCGGATTGGCGAGTTGCATGAACGGCTTGCGGCCATGCAGTGGAAAAGCTTTCAAACTTCCGACCACCTGCAGCAAACGATTCTGGGCATGAACAACCTTGTCCTGCGCTACGCGGCTTATCGCGAGCAGGACGATTGGACGAATTTTCTGGCGGCCAGCGAGGACTTGAACCGCTGGATCAACGAGCAGCAACCCATCCTGTCTCTGGAGAAAGAGCGGCCATTTCTCGACCAGATCAAAGCCGCATACAAGGATTACCTGACTGCGGCGACAGCGCTGCACACCCGGATTTATACCAGCCGCATGTCCATTACCCGGGTCGTGGAATTCACCGACTTCGAGAAACAGTCCAAACGCATCCTGGACATCGGTTTTCAACTGGCGGCAACCCATCAGGCCTATCTTGATTCATTCCAGGCGCAAATCGGCAGCTCCATTGACATCCTGCAGTTCACGTTGCTCGGTTTGCTGACGTTACTGCTGGCCGCCGGGGGCTGGCTGGCAATGGTGGTTTATCGTGACATGATCGCGCCCCTGCAGGTGCAGTTGGTGGAAAGCCGGCAACTGGTGGAACGCCAGGAGAAACTGGCGTCGCTGGGTGTGCTGGCCGCCGGTGTCGCGCATGAAATCCGCAATCCCCTCACCGCCATCAAGGCCTGGCTCTACATGCAGCAAAAGCACCTCGCCCGGGGCACGCCCGAGTATGAAGACTCCACCCTCATCGCGGGCGAAATCGACCGGCTGGAGCGGATTGTAAAAGACTTTTTGCTGTTTGCCCGGCCGTCCGACCCGGAACTGGTCACCGTTCCGGCGGAACAACCTCTGCGCGAAGTCCAGACGTTGATGGAACCGGAACTCAAAAAATCCGGCATCAAACTTGTCCTCGATTCCGGCGCGCCGGCGCAGGTTCGCATTGATCCCGGGCAAATCAGGCAGGTCCTGATCAACTTGATCCGGAACGCCGCCGACAGCATCGGCAAAAACGGGACCATCACCTTGCGGACGCGGCTCGATGAGAAACGGCTTTCCGACCGGCAGACTGACGTCGTCATCCTCGAAGTGAGCGACACCGGCAAGGGCATTCCGCAAGAGATCGGGAAACGGCTGTTCGACCCGTTCTTCACGACGAAGGAATCAGGGACGGGCCTGGGCCTGCCGATTGCCGCGCGCATCGTCGAGAAACATCAGGGCGCGCTTCAGTACCAAACCCGGGCCGGCCGGGGCACAACCTTTGGCATCATTCTTCCACGCGCGTAAGCCCGAAACCGCAGCCCCTTTACTCGTTGTGCGGGATCCGGATCGTGCTGCCACCGATGAATTCCCGGATCACGGCGTCGCCCGGAATGAGGTCGCCGGTTGCGAGCTGTTGCTCGGTGAACCCGGCCACCGATTCGAGCAGCGCCTTGATGCGGTCGTAGCGGATGCGTGCGTCGAGAAAACCCGTGTACGGCCCGAAAGCCTCCGGCCCGGGCAGCAAGGTGCCGGCGCCGGTAAAAGATGGTTTGAGCGCGGGCAAATCGAACGGGAACCCGCCATTGACCACGTGATCCGCCAATCCCATCAACGGAATGATGCTGAACAATTCGCCGTAGCGCACGTAATGCCAGTGCAAGAGCGTGCCCAGCGGACTGTGATTGCGATGGCGCGCGTCGCGCAGCATCCGGCGGATGAGCCGCACGTCCGCAAACGGCACGTGCCGTTTCGTGCTCCCGTCGCCCTCGTAAAGCACGTTCAACGTTTCCAGGTAAAGCCGGAACTGCGCCGAGGGGTCAATGCCTTCGGTGATGGGCGGGTAGAATCCGTGCAAACAATCCAGCAACAGAATCTGATCAGGCTCCATTTTAACCGGTTTGGCGCCCATGCGGCGCCCTTCCTTGAAACTATAGACCGGTTTTTCAATCGTCTGTCCGTCGAGCAGGGCGCGGAGGTGTTGGTTCAATAACTGGATATCGAGCGCCTCGGGGGTCTCGTAATTCCGGTCGTTGATCCAGTCGGTCGGATGCTCGACCAGCGACCAGAAATAATCGTCGAGGTTCAGCATCAAAAAACGCAGACCGTGTTTATGGAGCCGTTGCGTGAGCTTGACGGTCGTTGTCGTCTTGCCGGACGAACTCGGGCCGCTCACCCACATCATCCGCAACCGGTTGCCGGCGTTCAGGCGAGACACCACTTTTTGCGCAGCCTCATCCAGCGACGCCTCATAAACCGCCAGCGACGCGTCAATTACTTCCTTGATGCGGCCGCTGCGGACAGCGTCATTGAGGCCGGCCACGGTGTCCACGCCGTGTTTGCGGTTCCATTCAAGAATCTGCGCCATCCGCTCGCGCGGAAAGCCGTTGCCGGAAAACTTTTCGGGCGTCACGGCGCCTTCGCGCAGCCAGTGCCGCCCCCAGCGATAACATTCGTAAGCGTCGGCGGTGTTTTGGAAGCCGTGGCTGCGCAACGCGTGCAGCACTTCGTCCTGAATCACCTCAATTGTCGGCGGAAAATTCGAAATCAGGTGGTGCGGATCGGAGTTGAGGCAGATAATCGCCGTGTCCGCCAGAAAGGCGGCGATGTCCTCATCCGAGCCGTGCATGCTGAAAATCTTGTCGTTCACTCCCGACAGAAAGTCCATGCGAAAGCCGCCGATGGATTCCGCCGCGCGCAGCATCGCCTTGCAGATGCGGCCGGCATCAAATTTCACGAGGGCGCGGTTGCGTTTCTGGACTTTGACGATGAGGTTTTGGACGGGCATCAGCGTGAACTATAACGCAGCCGCGCGCAGGAACAATTGTTTTTCCGCGGGGCGCAACCGGCCCGGGCGTGGAAGCCATTGCCGTCAGCGCATCTTCAACCGGAGCGTATCACCCAAATCCTTCACTTCAAAAATTCGCGCCCGTTCGTCCGGCGCGTGATTCGGCTGATGTAGAATCATCATCAACTGTCCGTCGAAACGGCGAAACAGCATCGGGTGCCCGCCGTCTTTGTCGAAAAGCGGCTTGGCCTGCTGCTCCCACGGACCGGCGAGTTTGCCTGTTTTTGAGATGGCCAGCCCCACTTCATAGCCGCCCGCGCCAAAGCTCGACCAGACCATCATCAATTTCCCGGTTTTCGAGCGGTACAGGTACGGGCCGTCCGTGACGTGGCTGCCGTACTGCTGCGACTTTTTGCTCCACGGCGCGTCGCTTGCCTGAAACATCCAATGCGGTTCGCCGACCGTGTCGGACAAATCGTCCTTGAGCCGGATGTATTCCATTCTGCCGTCCGTGACTTGCACCCACTCGTGCGAAAAGACCATGTAGGGCACGCCATCCTCCACCCAAAATGTCCCGTCCAGCGTCATCATGTCCGCCGGCAACGTGGCATGATTGGCAAACGGTTTGAACGGGCCGGATGGCGAATCGCCCACGAGAATTTGCGAGCCGCGTTTGACACGCGGATACCAGTCACGCCATTGTTCGGGCAGCAATACATCCGTGTTGAACGTGAGGAACAGATAAAATTTCCCCCGGTAAGCGTGCAACTCCGGCGCCCAGATGCCGCGCTGCGCCCAGAAATCCGCCGGGACCTCGAAGATCACGCGCGGACCCTGCCACGTCTCCAAATCCTTGCTCGTGTATTCAATCACCGCCGGGCGTCCGGCCGGCCCGCGCCGGCCGCTGGAACTGACGAGGTAATACATCCGCGAATTCGTGTCCGCCCACACACAGCAATCCCGCAGCCGCACATCGGCCAGCTTCACCGTGCGCGACGATTCGACGGGCATCGTCCCATTCGTCTGCGCGTGAACGCCGCCGGCCAGACATATGAGCGCGAAGAATAAGATGGAATGCAAACTTTTCATCGTGCTTTGGCTCGAAGCATAGACCGGATCAGCAGTTCGGACAAAATATAATTCGGCACAATTTTGTGAATGTTGTCCGGGCCGTTCCGTGTCACTTCGGCTTCTTCTTCGACAATTTCTCAGGCCTGGCCGCGGCCACCTGGATTGCCCGCCGCGCCCACGCGACCAGTTCCGGCGCATTTTCCAGAACGTCCGGCGGTACTTCGTGATAGCTCATGGTCAGGACGCGCCCTTTCGATTCGTAAGTAAACGGCCCCATGCCGCGGGCCACGTACTCCGCCCCGGATGCCGCGTCCGTTTTGAAAAAGAGCCGGCCTTCGTCGAGTATCCCGAAGAAATGTTCGCCCTGATACAGCCCGTGTGCGCCGAACATGGCCCGCGCGCGCACGTCGGTCAACGCGCGCAACTGGTCCAAAACGAATTCCTGGAATGAATTGTCAGTCATCAGGCAATGCCCGGCTCTCCATTGTTGAATCATGGGGGCCTCGCCTCCCCTTTCCCGCAAGCCGGCCCCGTTGAAAAATGCCGTATCGGTCGAGTTTGAAGTGATAAATTTTAGCGACGTCAACTTCAAAGCGTTTCAGCCAACTGATCCGGTATATGGCCAGGGCGATGAACGTGCCAATCAACGGACCGATGAAATAAATCCACCAGCCGTCCCAGACCCCTGAAACGACCGACGGCCCGAGGCTGCGCGCCGGATTGGTGCTGGTGCCTGAAACCGGCGCTTCCAGATAAACCATGATGGCGTAGAGAAAGGGAAACAACAGCGGCGTGTATTGTCGGAGCTTCCGGTGGCCGAGAAAAGTGAACAGCCCGACGATCAGGCAGACCGTTGTGATGGTTTCTCCGAGAAGTGCGCCCCAAATCGGATAACCCGCCCCTGGCGTCGTGCCTCCAAAATTGATGCTTCGCCCTTCCCGTCCCCAGAGCAAAAGCGGGATTGAACCCACGATGGCGCCCGCGAACTGCGCCAGAATATAACCGATGGTGTCACGCGACGAGAATTTGCCGTTGAGGCGGAAAGCCAGCGTGACGACCGGATTGATGTGGGCGCCACTCACCTTGCCCACGTGCGAACAAGCGATCGCGGCGCCCGTCGTGCCGAATAAAAATCCGGTAATCAGCCGGCGTATCCCGGCATCCGGCAGGAGGGCGGCCACCGGGCTGCCTTCACCGAAATCGAATATCACAATGGACAAGCCGATGCCGACGAGCAACGCGGTGCCAATTAACTCGGACAAATATGTCTGCCAGGGAATCTTCACGGCCGTGAAAGCATAGACAGGATGCGCCGGTTGCCAGTCAAAAAAAACTGCGAATTCCGGCTGCCAGTTTCGCGCCTTTGAATTGGCCGCCCGGGGCCGGTTCGCCATCAGCGCTGCTTGCGTTAACGTGTTTCACCGTCAGCATCCAACAATCGGGCAAAGTAAAAGCAGCCGGCCGCAAAGAGCGTCGCAACCACGGCAATGATAGTTGCCTGTGTGCCGGGTTGTTTCAAGTCATTGACCCATTCATCAATCAGAAGGCCCGATTTGCCGTAAAGCCGTCCCATCTGCTGTGACTCGGCCCGATTGAACCCCACCATAGAGAGATCACCCGACAGGTCCGGGGAACGCGTGCCGAGCCAATAGACCACGCCCGCGCCGGCCATTCCGAGCACCAGCACCACGACGCCAACCATCCTGAGCCGTCCGCCCTTTTTGGACGATGAACCCCGACCGGGTGTTTTATCAATCACGACACCAGCATAACAGACAGGGACAAAAGTGCGCAACCGCCTGGCAGCGGGCACTCTATCCAGTCGCCTTTGAATGTCCTTTATGTGTATGCGATTTTTCTCGCCAAGTTCTTTCGCGGCGGGCATTTGTCTTCACCAGACAAAATCCTGTCCCTCTGCGTTGTCCTCACGAAACAGCGAGTTTGATAAATTGAAAAGGTGCGCCCGCCGGCGCACGTTTCTGGATGCTGATGCGGAAATCCGTGGATATTTTGTTGGTGGAAGACGATGCCAAAGACGCAGAACTGGTGTTGGAGGCATTGCGTCAACGCCAGATCTCCGACAACGTCATCCACGTGGTGGACGGTTACGAGGCGATGGATTTCATTTCCAACAGCGGCCTGTACGTCAATTGGCGCGACCTGCGCGTGCCCCGGCTCATCCTGCTGGATTTGAAACTTAAAACCGTGAGCGGACTGGACGTGCTCCGGCAGCTCAAGGCGGAAGACAACACCAAAACCATCCCCGTAGTGGTCTTCACCGGCTCGCAACGGGACATTGATTTGATAGAAAGCTACCGCCTGGGCGTGAACAGCTACGTCATGAAACCTGCCGAGGCGGGAAAATTCATGCAAGTGGTCGGGGATATCGGAAACTACTGGCTGAACGTCAACCACCCGCCGGCACATTAAATGGTTCTCAAACCGTCGGACCACGGTTCTTTCAATCCAACGTCCGATGACAAAGGACGGCCCGGCAAAGGCGGCATGTCAGCCGCGCGAACACTCCTCCCACAACTTGAATACCCCAAGCGCCCGGGCCCAGCGTTCGATGTAAATCCTGTCGCAGCCGGTGGCAACGAGGCTCTTCACATCCCGCAGATGCCGTTCGGAACGTGATTTCCTGGCCCAATGGAGTTTCGAGATGATGAGGTCGTCCTTGGTCACAATCCAGGTCCTGAAATTCTCGATTCTGATGCGCTGCCGGCGGTTGAATTCGAGCAGACGATATTTGGTTTGCTGGCAGGTGATGCAATCCACCCGGATGCGGCTTTTCCGATGGAAGAGGTTGAAGAATGACTGTTGGGCAATGGCGCTGTCCACCGCTTCGCGCGAAACGTCGTAGTCGGGCGCGAACAAGCGAACCACAACTTCAGCGTCCTGGGCGCGCAGGGCGGCCACGACGTCAATGTTCCGGGGAATGCGCGGCAGGGCGTAGCAGTTCATCGCCATCGAGCCCGTCAGCATGTAGCCGATGTCCGCCGCCTCGAACCTCGTGGAAAAGTCCCGGACAATGTCAATCTGGTTTTGCATACAAATTCCTCTGGTCAAGTAACCGTGCCGCGACGATGAATCAGCACAACTCGGGCCAAAGCCCGGCTCACGCGTTCCAGCGTCAGGCCTGCGCTTTTGATGCGGGGTCACAATTGGGCAAAATGGCAGAGCGTTTTGGAGTGCGCCGGCATGACGGCGCTTTGCCTCGACCTCCCTCTTGGGCGGGATCGCCTTGTGGGAAAAGCGAGGACATGTCACCGCACTCCAAACACGCCCCCTTTCCTCTTGAGTTTGCCGGCCAAGCTGGTTTAGTGAATGGCAGAAGTTCAAAGCAAACAACGGCAAGGTATTCACACCATGACCAAAGAAGAAATCGCGGAAACACTGAGAAACGAAGTTTCGGAACTGGATGCTTTAATCAAAAAGCTCAACGTCCGCTGCGATCGGATGAAATCCCTGGTGCTTAAACTGGAGGCGGAGATTGCCGGCCAGGACCCTCGAAATCAAAATCCCGTTCCGGACAGCAAATTCAGGAAAATGATTGATAAGGTCTTCGGCGAAGAGCCGAAGCGGCCGAAACGTTGAAAGGCTTAATGTCTGAGCCGGAACGATTTCATGGTGGCGGGGAGCGCACGCGGCCCGCGTGCGGTTTTCGGCGGCCCGCCGAAAGCCTCGTTCATCCACTCCAAACGGTGTAAACCCAAAACGATTCAACGAAGTGTCTGGCGAGCCGCCAAACACGGCAGGCCAGCGGCCTGCGCTCCCCGGACTAACAACAGCATTCCACCCGGGATGTTGTTCAGTTTTGTGCCGGACAGTAAGTGCATGTCTTTTAGCGTCCTCGTCCAAATAAAAACCACTTCGGCAGGCGCAATTTCCTGGTCGTGGGCAAATTGGCGCGCTTGGCATCGAGATTGGCCAGTGCGTAATCCAATTGCCAATACAACACCGGACCGAGGTGCCTGGCTGCCATTTCCCGAAAATCCTGCCAGCCGTCGTAGGCCAGGCTCATCGTCAGTCTGGTCTTCGCGTTGCTTCGGAAAATCACCTTGTTGTCGTCCGGCTTTATCTGGAAGGTAAAAATTTCTTTCCATTCGAGCCGGGTTTCGCTGCCAAACAGATTGAATTTAATCAGTCCGTCGTCATTGACGACGGTGAAGTCACGGAACGCTTGCAGTGGTGCCAGGATTGCCAGCACGATGATTCCGGCCCCGCCGGTTTTCAGGCCCAGTACGACCCACTGCGATTTGTCCGCTGTAATGTCCGGAACAAGGTAAAGCACGCCGGCAACCGAGAGCATGATGAGTGAAAAGAGGCACATGACGGTCCGATAGGCCGCGGTGTAACTCATCCGGGTGCCGCGATAGAAATGGTCCATCGTCCCGTGCGGCTTCGCCTTCTGGCGATACCAGCGGTTCAGTTGTTTGACCAGTGCTTGAGCTGCGCCGGGGTCAACCATCGGGGCAGTTTAGCGCAACGACGCAAAGGAGCAAAGGCGCAGATGCAAAACTGTTCCGGGCCGAACTGGAAGTCGCGCAACGGACGTTTGCCGGAGTGGTTTTCTATCCTTTCTGCGCTTCTTTCGCCCAAGTGTCCTTAAGCGTGATGGTGCGGTTAAACACCAACCGCGGCAGTTCGGAGCTCGGAGTTCGGCGTTCGAAATCCTTGTCCAAGGCAAAATAGGCGAGACGCTCGAACTGATAACGCAGCTCCGGTTTCGCGTCATTCAGGCTCGCCTCGCATTTGGCGGTCACAACTTCAAGACTGTGCGGATTGAGCACTGTTTTGAAATCGCGCTTCGTCGCGCCGGAGCTTTCGGCGGAGGCGGAGCCGTCCTTCTCCGGCTCAGCTTCGGTGAAGAGCCGGTCGTAAAGGCGCACTTCGGCGTCAATGGCGTGCGCGGCGCTAACCCAATGAATCGTGCCTTTGACTTTGCGCGCCGCCGTGGCTCCGCCACTCTTGCTGTCGAGGTCGGCGGTGCAACGCAATTCCACAATTTTGCCACTGGCATCCTTCACCACTTCGTCGCATTTGATGATGTAGGCGTATTTCAGCCGGACTTCGCCGCCGGGTTTCAGGCGGAAAAATTTCGGTGGCGGCACTTCCTTGAAATCATCCTGCTCGATATACAGCGTGCGGCTGAATGGAACCTTGCGCGTGCCGGCATTCGGGTCTTCGGGATTGTTGACGGCGTCCAGTTCCTCGGTCTTGCCTTCGGGATAATTCGTCAGGACGACTTTGATGGGCCGCAGCACGGCCAGCCGGCGCAACGCACGTTTGTTCAGGTCTTCGCGGATGGCGTGTTCGAGCACGGCCACGTCGGTGATGCCGTTGTATTTGGTGATGCCGATATTGTAAGCAAAGTTCCGCAACGCCTCGGGTGTGACGCCGCGCCGGCGAATCCCACTGATGGTGGGCATGCGCGGGTCGTCCCAGCCGCTCACGAGCTTTTCGTTCACGAGCTGCATGAGCTTGCGTTTGCTCATGATGGTGTAACCGAGGCTCAATCGGGCGAATTCGTATTGATGCGGCAACGGACGCGGCAGGTCGAGGTTCTCCAGAATCCAATCGTACAACGGACGGTGTACCTCGAATTCGAGCGTGCAGATGCTGTGCGTGATGCCTTCGATGTAATCGCTCAGGCAATGGGCGAAATCGTACATCGGGTAGATGCACCATTTGCCGCCGGTGTGATGGTGTTCGGCGTGGCGGATGCGATAAATGAGCGGGTCGCGCATCCAGATGTTCGGCGCGGTCACGTCAATCTTCGCGCGGAGCGAGCTTTTCCCATCGGGGAACTCCCCGTTTTTCATGCGCGTGAACAAATCCAGATTCTCCTCGACGCTGCGATTGCGATACGGACTTTCCTTGGCCTGACGGCGGTACTCGTCGGTTTCATCCGGAGTCAGGTCGCAGACATATGCCCTGCCCTTCTTGACGAGCGCGATGGCGTAGTCGTAAATCTGGTCGAAATAGTCACTCGCGTAAAATGGTTCGAGGGGAGCGCGACCGTCCCGGTCGTTCCCAGCCGGCGTCCCGCCAGCTGGTTTTTGGGATGCGTTCGGCGGGACGCCGAACGCGGCGGGCGAGACGCCCGCGCTCCCCACGACGGGACCAAGATAATAATCCGGTTTGCCGTTGCTCGTAATCTTGTCCGGCGTTTTGCCTTTCGGCTTCAGGCCCAGCTTGTCGTCCGCCCAGCCGCTGATGAGCCAGTTCACGTCCTCGGTGATGGAATCCACATACTCGACGTCTTCCTTGGCCGGGTTGGTGTCGTCCATGCGCAGATTACAAATGCCGCCGAACTCGCGCGCGATGCCGAAGTTCAGGCAGATGCTCTTGGCATGGCCGATGTGAAGATAACCGTTCGGCTCCGGCGGAAAACGCGTGTGAATCTGCGGATACTTCTTTTCCGCGACATGTTGGGCAACGATGTCGCGGATGAAATCCGAAGGTGTCGGAGCGGCGGCAGCTTTGGTTTCCGAACTCATAAATCGCCGCAGGCTAACAAAAGCATGACGATTTGTCCAACGGCACCAGCTCAAAGCAGCGCTGGGATATTGTGTGCGCGGACATGTCCGCGCTTTGAAACGACGCGACAGGTCGCGTCGGAGAAAGCGGCGTCAAGCCGCCGCACTCCAAATTAAGAGACTGCCAAGCCCGGTATCAGTTTGTTTCCTGAAACAAAAAATGAATGCGGAAGAAATCCGCGCCCGTTTTTAAAGCAGAGGGGTTATCCGTTTCAGGCCCTGCGGCGAAGGAGCATCGTCAGGACCAGAAGCCCGGAGCCGGCGAGCACAGCCGCGGACGGTTCCGGGATGGCCCCGACACTCAAATTCATGATCACGTCCGAGGTAAAGATGGTGGTGTCTGGCTGCGCCGAGACAGCTTCGCCCGCGTTTATGTATTGATACGTGCCCGGATTGAAGGAGGTAATGGGCACATCAATGACAATCGCGTCCGCGGCGGCCGAGTATTGCAACGGATCGCCTCCGGAAACCAGAAGCGGCGTGTAAGGCTGATTGACGCTGACAAAATCGCCGAGGAACAAAGAAATCTTCCCGGAGCTGTCGAATTGAAGTCCTTTGAATTGCTCGCTGGCACTGGAATTTAAATCGGAAAGAGTGCCAAATCCCGACAGCGGGATATAATTTGTGTTGGCGCCGAGATCATTGATCCAGCCCGCGAACAGTCCACTGACGTCATATACCTCGTTGATGTTGGCTGACAGGCTTTGCCCGCCGGGCCTGACCAGATACCCGGACAAAGTCCAGGAAAACGCGGTCTGACTTGGACCGGCGTATTGCAGGTTGATGGCAATCGTCGTTTGCGGCGGAGAAGCCGCGGTCGCGCCGGGCGGAATCAAGCTGCAAGCGAGTGTAATGAGCCCCGCTTTTACGGCGCGTCGATCGTGGATCCAAACAGTCGTCAGATTTGTTCCGGCGGCAAGGACGGCCATGAAGGCTTTCGTTACAACTGTTACAACCATAAACACCAGCCATTCATCATTTTTCAAAGCATTTTGATTGCCAATCATTTGCGACTGGCGCGGAGTATTTGTCTCCTGAATTGAGTTGATTACACCAAGTTATCGTACCGGATGCGGCCGGACCAGGCATCGCACATGTCATTGCCTCCAGCGCATGCTTCAGCCGGCGCCGGGCTTTCGGCGGGTGCACCGGATGAATCCATTTGGGATTGACCCTCAGCCGGAACGATTCAGTTGAACCAGTATTTTGAATAAGGTTGGCGGGTTCATGCTTGAAGCGAGCCAATTGCATTGCAGTTGGGTAGAGCGGTGAGTTTGGTCAGGATTTCGCGCCACCAGTGGCGATGAGTTTGACGGCGCACGGCCAGTTTAAGGGTGGGTTTGCCACGGGCGCGACTCCACACCGCTGCCCGGCTAAACAAGCGCCAGCGCAGGGTGTTGAGTTCGCATTTTTCCAACTGGCCCAGCCGCCGTTGTAGCAGCACGCACAGGTTGTAAGCGGCAATCGCCAGATGGTGCATCGCCTCGGTGCCCCAGAAATTGTCCACGCACAGCCGTTTAATTCCAAACTGCTGGCCGAGTTCTTTGATGCGATTTTCGAGGTCGGCCCGACCGTTGTATTGGCGCCAGACGGCCAGAGCGTCCACGCTCCGGGGCAGGTTGGTGACCAGCGCTTGAAAGCGATAGCCCGGAACGTCCAGCAAGGTCTTGCCACCCGCTTCCGGGCGTTGTTCGACCCGCTGGCGAATGACGATCAAACGACGGTTCGGTTGATCCAGTTCCACTTCCTGCACCTCCAGCCCGGGGAGTTCGGTTCGTTGCCAGTGGGCGTCATCATGCCGGCACCAGCTTTGAACTTTCTGCGTCAGCCGTGCCACCAGAATGAAGTTCAAGCCCAGTGCCTGAGCCATAGCTTGCACGCTGGTCTCGCCAAAACCCGCGTCGCCGCGCAAGAGCTTGATCCGAAGGTGCGCCGGCAGACTGGCCACGGTCTGACGCAAAAACTCCGCCGCCCCATTGGCACAAGCACTGTCGCCCCGGCGCAGCCAGTAGTTGGCGATGAGTTTGCTTTCGGCCAGAGCGGCGATCAGCGGACGATGACACGGCTTGAGTCCCTGCCGGGTGTAACCGACGGCCACGCCCTGTTGATGGCCATCCTCGTGCAACAGTGCCCACGAATCCAAGTCCAGCGTATAACCCTCTTTGAGCGAAGGCAGACTCGCCAGGGCTTGCCGGTGCAGACCGTTGAGCGCGTTGCAGGTCTTTTGGCCAAACACGTCAAAGAACCGGCTCAAGGTGGATTGACTCGCGATGGCTTCGACGCCCAGCACCTGGCTCAACGCCGGATCACTTTGCAACCAAGCCACGCGGGAAAGCTTGTCCGCACCGCAGAGAATGCCTCCGACGTATCCCAGCGCCACATCGGTCGGATCGTAAGCGTTGGGACTGGTTGGACAATGAGGCAAGACTTCCCGCAGTTGCCTGCGAAAACCCTTCTGATGCAGAAAGTGCGACCACACCACCATGCCGCCATGCGCCGTCAGTCGCTGATCGGTGAACGAAATCCGGATGGACGAAGTTTGATCTTTGGTGTCAATTGGCAGGCGCACCGTTTGGTCCGCCTCCCTTCGAGGCTCGTAAGCTTGTGTTTGGTTCATCACCCCAAGCCCGCCAAACGGTGTTCATTCTTTCAAGCTGAATCGTTCCGGCTCAGGGCAAAATGGCATTCTTTTTTCAAAGTGAAAAGGTAACACAGCCGGATGACAGTTGACGTGCCCATTGCGACCTCCCTGATCATCATCGCCACCGGTGTCGTTTCTTTCCTGGCATTCAGAGACGACGCGTTAAAGGACAGGCTGATCTTCTCTCCCCGGGCAATTCTGACGGACCGGGAATATTATCGCGTGGTGACTTCGGCCTTTTTGCACGCGGACTGGCAGCACCTGTTTTTCAACATGATCAGCCTCGGCCTGTTCGGCCAATCCATGGAACCTGCCATCGGCATTGGACGCTTCGTTCTGATCTATTTAGCGAGCATCATCGGCGGCAGCCTGCTGTCACTTTACCTCCATCGAAACCACGAATATTTTGCCCTGGGCGCATCCGGCGGTGTTTGCGGGATTGTATTTTCATCCATCTTTCTGTTTCCCGGGGAGAGCATTGGGGCGCTGTTCCTGCCGTTTGCCATTCCCGGCTGGCTCTATGCCATCCTCTTTCTCGCGTCGGAATTTTACGGTGGACGGCGCCAACAAACGAACATCGGCCACGACGCGCATCTCGGCGGCGCAATCATCGGGTTGCTCACCACCACGGCGTTGTTCCCGGAAATTGTCCGCTGGAGCCCGCGACTTTATGCCGCCGTGATGGGGTTGACGCTGGGCATGTTCGTTTACTTCTGGACAAATCCACAGAACCTGCCGCTGACCAAACGTTTTGGGCGCGAATCAGCGCCGCGCGAACAGCCGGATCATGCCGGTCCCGCCGCCGGGAAAGTGGACGCCGTGCTGGAAAAGGTTTCGCGGGACGGCATTCAGAGCCTCACAAAAAAGGAACGGGAAATCCTGGAGAAAGCTTCCAGGAAATAAACCAACCGGGTCATTTCGGATTGCCGGATAGAAAAAGCCGCCCGCCTTCAAGGAAAGACGGACGGCCTGAAACGACCACCGGTCCGGACAACCTGATGCTATCAGTGCCAGCCGCGCAACATGCAAAATATCAACGTTGCGTTGCCGAAAACCACGGTCAGGAAGATCAGCATCAGTTTCGACAACTGATGCCGGCGCAAATCGCGCGGCAATTGCGGGAAGAGAATCTTCCCCGTGCGTTTTACAATAAATTCTGTCATATTTTTAAGTTGTTAAGTTTTTCCAGCCATCCCCGGATGGCCGGTTGTGAATCACGCCTTTCCCAAGCAACCCCCATACCAGCAAGATAAAGCACGTTGATTGCGCTCCTTAGGTCAACTTCTGCGGAAATCAAAGGGAGTAAAGCGGACCAAAAAATGTCCACCCGGAAGACACGCTGCCTTGAAATCAATCCGGCGGCGGATCAGGCGGTGAGGGTTTTGTTTTTGGCCCGCGATTCTTCGGCGAGCCGCTCTTTGAACTTCGACAACGCCTTTTGCAGCCGCTCGTCGCCGAGGGCCAGGATTTGCGCCGCCAGGATGCCGGCGTTCTTTGCCGCGCCGATGCCAACTGTGGCCACCGGCACGCCCGGCGGCATTTGCACGATGGACAGCAATGAGTCCAGGCCTTTTAACGATTTGCTTTCAATCGGCACCCCGACGACCGGCAACGTCGTGAAGGCCGCCGTCACCCCCGGCAGGTGTGCCGCGCCGCCCGCCCCGGCGATGATGACGCGCCGCCCGCGCCCGGCCGCGCGGGTCACGTATTGTTCCAAATCCTTCGGCGTGCGATGCGCGGAGATGACCTTTGCTTCGCTGGCGATATTGAACTCGGCCAGCACGTCGGCGGCGGCCTTCATCGTCGGCCAGTCCGAGTCGCTGCCCATCAAAATTCCGACGAGAACCCGGGATGATGTTTTGTTGCTCATTGGTCTTTAAAAATGTTTATCCGTGCCCGTGTGGCACGAGGTGAAATTAGCAATCTGCGGCTGCGGATGCAATGGTTACTCGAGAGGTTGATCGGACAGTTCCACGACGCTTTGCCATTCGGCCATGCCTTCACTCCAATACAAGGCGCCCTGGCCAATTGCACCGCGCGAAAGCATCCCTTGAATCTGTGAAAGCGCGAACGGCCCGGATTGTGTGCCTGCTTCATAAAGATAAATCGCCGGCGTTTCGGTGGCGGACGGTGGACGGGCTGCAGCCGAGGCAGCCGTGACGGAAGCGGGCACAAAGTCAAAATCTGCGGCCGCCTTTTCGCGTTGCTTCCCGGCGTTTTGGTAAATGCCGATGAGGGCCAGTCCCGCCAACAGTCCCCCGACGTGCGCGCCAAAGGCAATCCCGCCGCCGTTTTCGTTCGAATAAAACCCGACCACCATCCAGAACAGATCTTTGAGAAACCAAAACGAAATCGCCACCCACGCCGGCAGTTCAAATTCGCCGCTGCCGATGGCGACGAAAAACAGCCAGTAAAAATATTTGAACTCAATGTCGGTGTTCGTCCGCAGCAACAGATACATGCCCATGCACGCGCTGATGGCCCCAGAAGCGCCGCCCATCGGGATCATTGAGGTAAAATGTTCGGGGGACACGGCGATGAAAGCCAGCTCGGCCACCAGGCCGCCGACGAGATAATAAGCCAGAAACCGCCCGCGCCCGATCATGTCCTCCACGCAGCTACCGAACAGAAACAGGAAAATCATGTTGCCAAGCAGATGAAAGATTCCCGCATGCACAAACATCGAAGTCAAATACATCCACAGGTAAGACTTGGCCGGTATCAACCATAAATGCTCGTAGATCCACGTTTCGGATTCTCCTTTCGTGCCGAGAAAGAAAAAGAGTGAAACAAAATACACCAGCGTGTTGATGCCAATCAGGGTCAAAGTGACGACGGGCAGCCGTTCGGTCCGGTAATTCATTCCGACTGGCAGAAAAATGAACATGGGCAACGGATTAATGTAAGTTCACAACAATACGGCTCTCCGCGTCAAGCGCGCAAAATCAGGGCGGCAATTCAACAACAAGGATTTCTCCTCAATGGCCCCGGCGTTTGTGAACGGCCAGATAGAGGGGATCCCGTGGGGCACAAAAAAGCCGGTCCCTCCGCCGGCAGCGCCGCAGGCATCGGCAAGATGATTACCGGCTCTGCGAGTCGAGCGCCGCCTTGAGCGCTTTCGCCAGTTCGGTCGTGGTCCCCTTGCCCCAGTAATGCACGAACAACGTGCGCGGGATTTCATCCGTCATGTGCGAGTGGATCGCGACGATGTTGATCCCGGCTTTGCGCAAGATTTTCAGCACGTCCTGCAATTCGTCTTCGTGCACCGCGAAATCACCGTCCACGAGGGCGTTGTCATCAACCCCGGCGAAGGCCGCCCAGGTGTTCACGCCCATTTCCTTGCCCACGGTCATGCCGGACATTTTGGCCGAGCGGCCAATGACCACTTTGAACATGCCATTTTGGGCCTGTCCCTTCACGCCCAGGATATTTTCGATGATTTTGCCCGTGATGGCATTGCTGCTGGCCGGAGGAAGCCCGCCAAATGACGCGGTGAGGTCCGGCTTGGCCGCGCGGGTTTCCTTTATGGAGTCGAAGACCTTGCGGACGCCCAGGGCCAGCTTCCCGACGTCGCCCTGGCCGGCGATGTGCATGAAACAGAGCCTGGGTTCATCGTAGAAAAAATGGTTGTGCAGCGCGGTCACCGACAGGCCGTTGTCGAGCGCCGCACTCATCGCGGGATTGACTTCATCCTGAAACAGCACGATGTCACCCATAACCACGGCATTGCTGTTCGAACCGGCAGTGAACGCCGCCCAGGAGGTCAGGCCCATGAACGGCGGCATGGTCCAGCCATCCACAGAAATCTTGAAATCGGTGCGCGGGGCGACGACTTTGAAGACGTTTTCATTGGTGTTGAGAGTGCCGGGCAGGCCGGTGATTTGCTGGATTCTGGCGATGTCGGGATTTTGCGCCTGCGTTGAAGCGCAAAACCAGACGGTCATGCAGAACCATTGGCCGAAAAATCTCATTGCAGTTTTCATAATTTTGAAATTAATGCCATTCGGCTGGATGTTCAATTGAAAGAATAATCATGATTGTCATATCGAATAATGCCCTGCCCAACCAAGGGTTGAGCTGTGAAAGGGCGAAAGCGGACCGTCCGACCTCCGGGTCCATATCGTGAATCGCCTGCGTATCCTCGCTGAATTTCTTGCTCTGCGGCGGAACACATCGCTGTTGCTCGTTGCGCTCGTGCTCGCGGGCACGGGCGAAAAGCTCTGGCTCGGTTTCGCGCCCAAATACATCGAAACCATTGGCGGCGGGGTGTTCATCATCGGGTTATTCGATGCGCTGCAAACGTTGCTGGGCGCGGTCTATGCCTGGCCCGGCGGCTGGTTGACGGACCGGTGGGGCCAGCGCCGGGCGTTGCTGGCGTTCAGCGCCGTGTCCGTGGCCGGTTACATTCTGGTTCTCCTGTGGCCGCACTGGCTGGCGCTCCTGCTCGGCTCATTTTTGTTTCTGGCGTGGAGCGCGCTGTCTTTGCCCGCCACTTTCACGGTCGTCGCCACGTCACTTGAACGGCACCGGCACACGATGGGCATCGGCATCCAATCGCTCGTGCGCCGCGTGCCAATGCTGATCGGCCCGCTCATCGGTGGCTGGCTGCTCACGCGTTACGGCTGGACCGATGGCGTGAAATACGCGCTCGCGCTCTGCATCGTCATGAGCCTGCTCACCGCCGCGTTCCAATGGTTCCTGTTCGATCCGGACACCGGCGGGACCCAACCGCCGCCCGGCCCGGACACGGAACAACACGTCCTTGCCATTACATTCTTGACCGTCGTCAAATCGTTCACACCCGCGCTGCGCGAATTGCTCGTGAGCGATATCCTCATCCGTTTCTGCGAACGGATTCCGTACGCGTTTGTGATTTTATGGGCGATTGATCACGGCGGGATTACGGCACAACAATTCGGCTATCTGATCGCGTTCGAAATGGCTGCGGCGATGCTGTGTTACATTCCGGTCGCGCATCTGGCGGACAAATACGGCCGCCGTCCGTTTGTGCTGGCGACGTTTATGTTCTTCACGCTGTTTCCGGTGTCGTTGCTGTGGGCGCACACATTCACGTGGCTGGCGCTGGCGTTTGTCGTGCGCGGCTTGAAGGAATTTGGCGAGCCGGCGCGCAAGGCGCTCATTATCGGCGAAGCGGCGCCGGAACTGCGTGCCCGGACCTACGGCGCGTATTACCTGATCCGGGATTGCACCGTGACGAGCGGCTCATTTCTCGGGGCGTGGCTCTGGAGCATCAGTCCGCAGGCCAATTTCATCGGCGCCGCCATTTGCGGCGGACTCGGCACCCTCTGGTTCTGGTGGTTCACCTACCGAAAGACGCGTTGAGACACGGATGTCACCGATTCCCACGGATTAATTTTTGCTTCTGAAATTCGTGCAAATCGGCGCAATCCGTGTCAAAATCCGGCGCTCATGACCACGGCGAATAAAGTCACCATCCTGCGCATCCTGCTGATTCCCTTTTTCGTCGTCGAGGTCCTCTACTACGTCGAGACCGGCAACGAAGTCCATCACCTGCTGGCGATCCTTTCATTTGCCATCACGGCGATTCTGGACGGCGTGGACGGTTATATCGCCCGCCGTTACAATCAGAGGAGCGAACTCGGGGCGATTCTGGACCCGCTCGCGGACAAGCTGCTGCTCGTGTCGGGCATTGTGCTCTTGAGCTTCGACCACAGTCCGTATCTCGGACAGGTTCCCTTGTGGCTCACCGGCACAGTCATCGGACGCGATTTGTTGCTGGTCATCGGCATCGCCGTCATCCGGCTCACGGTCGGCAAGGTCAAGGTCCGCCCGCGCGTCTTTGGCAAAATCGCCACGGTCTTCCAAATGATTGTCGTCGTCTGGATTTTGCTGGACTGGGATCGCGACTTGAACGCAAGCTGGCTCGAGGTCTGGACGATCGGCGCCGCGGTGTTCACGGGCTTGTCCGGGCTGCTCTATGTCTGGGATGCCGTGAAGCAGCTCGGCGCGCATCCGGCCAGCTCGGCCACCAAACCATAACATGGCCAAAGAAATGAAATTGAAGGAAGGTGATGTCGCGCCGGCATTCTCGGCGGCGACGAACGGTGGCGGCCGGATTTCGCTTGCCGGTTTCAAAGGGAAAAATGTCGTGCTCTATTTTTATCCCAGGGACGACACCCCGGGCTGTACAAAAGAGGCGTGCGCCTTCCGTGACCATTTCGCCGAATTCCAAAAGCGCGGCGCAATCGTGCTCGGCGTCAGCACCGACCCGGTGAAATCGCACGACAAATTCGTGGGGAAATACAGGCTGCCGTTCACATTGCTGGCGGACGAGGACAAGAAAATTGTGGAGGCCTACGGCGTTTGGGGTGAGAAAACCTTCATGTGGCGCAAATTCACAGGCACGTTCCGGGTGACGTTTCTCATCGGGCCGGACGGCCGCATCAAAAAGATCTGGCCGAAGGTGAAACCGGAGCTACATGCAGCGGAAGTGCTCGCGGCACTGTAGCGTTGAGACGGTGGCCTGACCATCGGGCCACAGGCTCGACTTGCGCCAATCAGGCGTTTGGCCGGCGGGCAGCAGCCCGGGCGTGAAATACAACTCCTCATTTGACAGACGCGCCGCGAAATCGGAAAATTCGGCCGCAACAATAATGACTAAACCGAATAACTAAAAACCGTTATGCCAATTCCAACAGGATCCAAAGCCCCCGACTTCACTTTGAAATCGAAACAGGCGTCCGGTCTCGTGGACGTGAAGCTCAGCCACAACTTCGGCAAAAAGAACACCGTGTTGCTCTTCTTCCCGCTCGCCTTCACAAGCGTCTGCACGAAGGAAATGTGCGACCTCACTGCCGGCCTCAATGCCTACTCCAGCCTGAACGCCGACGTCATCGGTGTAAGCGTGGACAGCCCGTTCGCGCAGGAGGCCTGGGCGCAAAGGGAAAAAATCGGCATCACCCTGGCCAGCGATTTAAACAAATCCACCATCCAGGCCTATGACGTGGTCTTCCCCATGCTGGCCGGCGTGGGCGACACGGCGGCGCGCGCCGCCTTTGTGATTGATAAGGATGGCGTCGTCCAATACAGCGAGCAAACGCCGACGCCGAAGGACTTGCCGGGCTTCGAGGCCATCAAGGCAACACTGGCTAAATTGCAGTAATACATTTCCCGGCCTCCGGAAGGGCGGAAGACCGGTTCTTCCGCCCTCATTTCCGGCATTATTTACAACTGTAAAGAATCTGCTTGACAATCTCTACGGTTGTAGAGAATATTCGCGCATGTCCAAGCCATCTGTAGAGCTGACCGAGGCTGAATGGTCCGTCATCAAGGCCATTTGGGAAAACGAACCCTGCACCGCGCCCGCCATCCAGGACAAATTGTTCCCGTTGACCGGCTGGACGTATTCGACCGTGCGCACGTTGATGGACCGCATGGTCGCCAAGGGCGTGCTCAAGGCGAAGAAGGAGGGCAAACTGACCATTTACCAGTCCGTCATCACGCGCGCCCAGGCGCAGCGCGGCGAGTTGTTCTACGCGCTCAAACATGCCTTCAACGGCGCGCTCACGCCGATGGTGCAATGCCTGTTGGAAAATAACCGGTTGGACGCGGCTGAACTGAAAGAATTGGAATCGCTCATCAAAGCGAAGAAGCGAACGGCGAAAAAATGACCGGCACCATCGGAGGCGCGCATGAACTCATTAATCGAAACTCTCAATCAGTGGGGCGGAGATTTTTTAAGTTTCGCCTGGCCCATGCTTTGGCAATCCAGTTTGCTGATGGCCGTCCTGTTGGCTTTTGATTTTTTGTGCCGGCGCAGAATCCGCGCTTCCATCCGTTACGCGCTCTGGCTGGTGGTGCTGGTGAAACTTTGCCTGCCGCCGGCGCTGGCGCTGCCAACCGGCGTGGCCTGGTGGCTGTTCCCGTCCAAAGCTGCCGGCCAGACATCGCCGGTCACAAAATATGTCATCACTTACGACACAACGACGCCAACCGACTCTATTCAACTAAACGTTCCGATGCTCGCGCCCCCGCCACCGAAACTGGATGACAAGGGCTGGGCTTTGGTCGGGAGCGGTTTCGTGAGCGTCGTTTTGTTGCTGTGGCTGGCGGTGCGCTGGTGGCAGATTTTGCGGAAAGTCGGTTGTGCGACGGCGTCAGTGAACCTTACCAGGCTACTCGATCAAATTCGAGGTCAGGCCGATTTGCGTTCATCGCTGCGATTGAA
This sequence comes from uncultured Verrucomicrobiae bacterium, assembly GCA_963802515.1. GTDB lineage: Bacteria > Verrucomicrobiota > Verrucomicrobiia > Limisphaerales > UBA11358 > UBA11358. Next base: position 43,717 of record CAWDIX010000003.1, on the reverse strand, counting down.
ACTGGTTGGCGGCCAGATGTCGCCGGCGGTTTGCGGATTGTTCCGCCCGGTCATCCTTCTGCCGCGAGTGCTGGCGGAGCAACTGTCCGCTGAACAATTACGCGCGGTGTTGTTGCACGAAGCATTTCATCTCCGGCGCAAGGATGTCTGGGTAAACTGCGCGCAGGCGCTGCTGCAAATTGTTTACTGGTGGCATCCCCTGCTCTGGCTGGCCAATGCGCGGATTCGACGTTTGCGCGAGGAAGCCGTGGACGACGCGGTCATGCTGGCCTTAAGTGGCGAAGCGGAAAGCTATGCGCCGACGCTGCTCGCGGTGGCGAAACTCGCGCTCAGCCGTCCGCTGATGAGCCTGGGATTGGTCGGCATCATGGAATCGCGCAGCGCACTGCGGAAGCGCATCGAGCGGCTGGTGAATTTTCACGCGCCGCGCAAGGCCGGTCTGACGGCATTATCGCTCTGCGGAATTTTTGTTTTCAGCGCAGTGGCTTTGCCGATGGGACCGGCGCCAGCTTCTGCGCCTGATTCATTCCCGGGAGACGCAGCTTCTGCCGAGACGACGCTGACGGTGAAGGTGGACCCCGACACGTTCATCCGGAACGTGAAGGCGCACGCAGATTGGACCATCCCGACGGGAACCAACGACTACACGGAAATCCTGCTGGATACTTTGCGGAGTGAGGGCGTGAACTGCAATCCGCCTCATGGCATCGCCTTCAATACCAGGACCGGGGAAATGACCATGCAGAACACGCCCGAACAATTGGAGATTTTTCGCCGTGTCCTTGAACAGTTAAATCGCGCTGACGGGAAAGCCGAACTGCCCTTGCGCGATTCGCCCTTTCAGCGGAAAAGCATCCTGATCGAAGCGCGCTTCTTTTGGATGCCACCGGCCAACTTTGAAAACCTGACCCGGGATTTACACGCCTACAACGGTGGACACGGGAACGCTCCCTGGTGGTCGGTGCCACCGGACAGCTTTGGAGAATTCAACGACCGGATAAAATCGCTCAACCTGAAACCGTTTGTCAGCCCGCGGGTGCAAACGGGGCACGGAATCACGGCTGAGTTTTATGTCGGCACCAACACCAACGGCACGGAATTCGATTGCCGGCCGCTGGTGATTCCGGGAGGGATTGAACTGGCTTTTAGAACACAAATCACCGGAGCTCCGACCGGTGGCGACCAGACGCTGGTCGGGACCAACCGTTACCAAATTCATGGAACGGCGGCGGCGGAAGATTACGGCGGCATCGTTCTGCGCGCTGAAAATCCGAACGGCGCCACCACCAATCTGGTTTTGGTGCTCGGCCTCCACACTGTCACCAATGTTCCACCCGCGCATTTCCAGGAACGGCTCCAAGCGATCATCGCCCCGCGAAACGGCGCCTTCACCAACAATGCGCCGCCGCACTTCGCGCAGCGGCTTCAGGCCATCATTGTCCGCTCGACTAACGCAGCAAACACTCCGGATAGCAGCGGCTCGACGCAAGGTACAACCGGAAATCCAGCGGGATTCGTTGAGCGAGCGCGGGTGACGATTCCCGAAAATGCGTCGTCAGCGCGCGATTTAGTCAGAGACGGCAAGTGGCTTTATGAAATGGGCAAGCTCGACGACGCGGAAGCAAAATTAAGAAACGCAATCGCTCTGAATCCGAACGATCAGACAGCGATCTATTATCTCAACCTGACCACGAAAGCACGCGACGTATCACAGTCCCGTAGTGCAAAGATAATCTATCCAGATTGGGACACTAGCCCGGTCAAAAATCACCTGTATCATGCCGAGGTCATCAAAGGACGGCGGAATATCGTGACTGAACTCAATCGCGTTATTCCGGCAAACGTTTTCTATGACCAGGTGCCCCTTGGTCTTGTGGTTTCGGGCCTGCAAAACGAGCTCGGAAAATCAGACGGGGATGGGAAAACCATTGAACTTCTCGTTGATCAAACCCAATCCACTCCCGTTGAGGTTACGATCCGGCCGGAATTGGTGAATCCACGCCTTGCAGACGTGCTCGATGCCATTATGAAGGGGGCGGACCGACCGATCCAATATTCGATTGTAGATTACGGCGTTGTATTTTCCCTGAAAGGACAAGAGTTGCCACCGGTTTTTACCCGCACGTTCAAAATTGATCCCAACACTTTGTTAGCAGGCTTGCGACAGCAGACTCAACTTACCGGCACCGACGCTCAGGATGTGGTCACGGCAGTGAAGAAATTGATTTCTGATGCTGGCGTGGATTTGCTGCCAACCAACAAGGCCGTCTTTTACAACGATCGCAGGGGCCTGATTATCGTGCGGGCGACCGCGAACGATTTGGATACGATCGAGCGGCTCATTCCGGCGCTCAATCTCACGCCGCCGCAAATTCACATCAAGGCCCGGTTTGTGGAAGTGTCCAAACAGGGCTTTGTTTTTTCGCTTCCCGGCACGAAGGGCTCGGCCGGTCAGGCAACGGGGATTCTGAGCGATCCACACATGCGGACGGTCATGAAATTGCTAGAGGCAAAACCGGGATTTGAGGTTTTGGCCCAACCAGAGGTCGTCACCACGAGCGGCCGGCAGACTCAGATGCGAGCTACGTCAATAATTAACGTCGTCACCAACTTCGCCTTCGAAGAAACTGCAACCAACACAGCAATCAGTCCACAGATGGAAAAAGTAGAATGCGGGCCGGTTTTGGATGTGGTTCCTTATGTCCTGTCCGACGGCTACACCATCAGTCTGACGCTCATTCCGTCGTTGACGGAATTTTTGGGTTACGAAAAATCGACCAACACCACGGTTGCCTACGACCGGGCAGGAGAAAAGATTGACGTGCCAATAGTTTTGCCACGCCTCCGCGTCCGGCAGGTCGTCACCACCTTGAATTTGTGGGATAACCAGACCGTCATCCTTAGCGGCCTGCCGGAAACAAGCTTTGTCAGCGGCACGGGGACGGCGGATAACTCGAAATCCAGCGACAAGGAATTGCTGGTGTTCATCACCGCCACCATCGTGGATTCTGCAGGAAACCGTGTGCATACGGACGATGAAAGGCCATTTGCAAAAGCAGGACCTCCGCCTCAAGCGTACTGATCTGCGACGTCATTTCGTCACCGGGCTTTAACCGGACCGTCATTGTAACTGGTTCGGAACCAGCTACCTTGGTCAACATGGTGCCGCGTATCCTGGTCGTGGATGACGAACCCGACCTGGTCGAGCTGGTGAAATTCCGTCTCGCCGGGCTGGGCTGTGAATTTCTCGTGGCCAGCGACGGCGTGCAAGCGTTGAGCCAGGCGCGCCAATTCAAACCGGATTTGATCCTCCTCGACATTCTACTGCCCGACCTGGACGGCCTGTCCGTCTGTGACATTTTGCGCCGCCAGCCGGCCACCAAAAATATCCCCGTGATTTTTATGAGCGCGCTTTCCGGTGACGTGACCAAGCGAACCGCCTCCATGCACGCTTATGATTTCTTCACCAAACCGTTGGATCTCGCGCGGCTCGAACGCCGCATCTCCGATTTGCTGTATCCCGAGCCGGCCGGCAAGTAGCTCTTGCTTGATCCCCATCGTGATTGTGATCCAACCCTGCTCCGGCGATTGCGATCAAGCCTGAACGAGGTCATGGCAACGGGGGAGCGTACGCGGCCCGCCGAAAACTTTGTCCCCACCGTTTCGCCTTCACCAAACGGTGTAAACCCGAATAGGTTGACGAAGTGTTTGGCGAGCCGCCAAACACGGCAGGCCAGCGGCCTGCGCTCCCCAAACCAACCGCATCGTTCGATTAAGAGCAGGATTAAGATTGGGAATCGTCACAACTTGACACACACAGGCTTCGCCTTCATTTTCAGTGCTGATTGAAAGTATTAAATGAACGCCTCGCACAATTTGTTTAACGCTCTGCAGACATTTGACCTCGGGAACGGCCGGCAAGGCCGGTTTTATTCGTTGCCGCAACTGGAAAAGTCGGGTATCGGGCCGGTTTCCCGCCTGCCGGTTTCCATCCGGCTCGTCCTCGAATCCGTCCTGCGCAATTGCGACGGCAAAAAAGTCCATGAAGCGAACGTACGGGAACTGGCCAACTGGAAACCGACTGAAACGCGCACGGCGGAAATTCCGTTCATCGTCGCGCGCATCGTGTTGCAGGATTTCACCGGCGTGCCGCTGCTCGTGGATCTGGCGGCCATGCGTTCCGCCGTGGCGCGCATGGGCAAGAACCCGAAAATCATCGAACCGCTGGTGCCGGTGGATCTCGTGGTGGACCATTCGGTGCAGGTGGATTTTGCGGGCTCAGCCGACGCACTGAAGCAGAATCTGGAGATGGAATTCCGGCGCAACCGTGAGCGTTACCAGTTTTTGAAATGGGGCATGCAGGCATTCGATACGTTCAAGGTCGTGCCGCCCGGCATCGGCATCGTCCATCAGGTGAATTTGGAATACCTCGCCAAGGGTGTACTCTGGAATGGCCCAGGCGTCTCACCGGTTCGAACGGGCGAGACGCCCGTGCCACTATGCTATCCCGATACATTGGTCGGCACGGATTCGCACACGACGATGATCAATGGCCTCGGCATCGTCGGCTGGGGCGTCGGCGGCATCGAGGCCGAAGCGGGCATGCTCGGCCAGCCGGTTTATTTTCTGACGCCCGACGTGGTCGGCGTGCATCTCACCGGCGCGTTGTCCGAAGGCGTCACGGCGACGGACCTTGCGCTCACCGTCACGCAGATGCTCCGCAAGGCCAAAGTGGTCGGCAAGTTTGTGGAGTTTTTCGGTCCGGGCGCGGCGGCCTTGCCGGTCGTGGACCGCGCAACCATTGCGAACATGGCGCCCGAATACGGCGCGACGATGGGCTTCTTCCCGATTGACGCCGAGTGCGTGAATTATCTTCGCGCCACCGGCCGCAGCGAGGAACATTGCCGCATCTACGAAAATTATTACCGCGCGCAGGGTTTGTTCGGTATTCCCAAAAAAGGCGACATCGCCTACTCGCAAGAACTGGAACTCGATCTGGGCACGGTGCTGCCGAGCGTCGCGGGACCGAAACGCCCGCAGGATCGGATCGAGCTGCCTGATTTGAAGGCAAGTTTTGTCAGCACGTTCAGCAAGCCGGTCGCGGAAAACGGCTTTGGCATGAAGCCGGAGGAATTCAACGCGCCCAGGACCGAAGTTTCGATGAACGGTCATGGCCGGGCGATGATTGGACACGGCTCGGTCCTGATCGCGGCCATCACGAGTTGCACCAACACGTCAAATCCGAGCGTGATGCTTGCCGCCGGATTGCTGGCGAAAAAAGCCGTCGAACGCGGGTCTGGCTGTAAACCCGCTAGTGAAGGCGTCGCTCGCGCCCGGTTCACGCGTGGTCACTGATTATTTGGACCAGACCGGCCTGCAGCCGTTCCTCGACCAGCTGGGTTTCAATCTCGTCGGTTACGGTTGCACGACGTGCATCGGCAATTCCGGCCCGCTCGCCGCGCCGATTGAAGACGCCATCAGCAAACAACAATTTGATTGCGGCGTCGGTGCTTTCGGGCAACCGCAACTTCGAGGCGCGCGTGCACCAGAGCATCAAGGCCAATTTCCTCATGTCGCCGCCGCTCGTCGTCGCGTTCGCGCTCGCGGGACGGGTGGATATTGACCTCGCCCACGAACCGCTCGGCACCGGCAAGGACGGCCGGCCGGTTTTGCTGAAGGACATCTGGCCCAGCCTGCGGGAAATCCGCGACCTCATGCAGTCGGCGTTGCAACCGGAAGTTTTCCGGAAACTTTACAAGGATTTCGCCGCGCAAAATCCGAAGTGGAACGAAATCCCGTCGAGCACGGGCAACGTGTATGAATGGGACGCAAAATCCACCTACATCCAGGAACCGCCGTTCTTCGGGAATTTTTCGATGCAGCCCGGCTCAATCGGCGAAATCAACGGCGCGCGTGCCCTGGCGATTTTCGGCGACAGCGTAACGACCGACCATATTTCGCCCGCCGGCTCCATCAAGAAGACTTCGCCTGCCGGCAAATATCTCATCGAGAACGGTGTGGCGGCGGAAGACTTCAACAGCTACGGCTCGCGTCGCGGCAACGACCGCGTGATGACGCGTGGCACGTTTGCCAATGTGCGGATCAAAAACCTTATGGTGCCCGGGGTCGAAGGCGGCGTGACGAAATACCAGGGTGGCTGCGACGCCTCGTCGCAAACCCGGACCGACGGCGAGGGCGCCGCTGCCACCCTGCCAATTTACGACGCGGCCATTGAATACGCGAAAACCAAAACGCCGCTCGTGGTGATTGCCGGCCAGGAATACGGCACCGGTTCATCGCGCGACTGGGCGGCGAAGGGCACAAACCTGCTCGGCGTGAAGGCGGTCGTCGCGCAGAGCTTCGAGCGCATCCACCGCAGCAACCTCGTCGGCATGGGCGTGCTGCCATTGCAATTCAAGGACGGCACGACAGCGCAGACCTTGAAGCTCGACGGCACGGAGACTTACGACATCGTCGGCCTTGGACGCGAACCTCAAACCGCAGCAGGATCTCACGCTCAGAATCACGCGCAAGAACGGCAACGTGGAAGATGTTCCGGTGCGTTGCCGCATTGATACGCCCATCGAGATTGATTACTACCAGCACGGCGGCATCCTGCCTTACGTCCTGCGGCAATTGGTGGCGAAAGCGTAAAAATCGAATTGCGGTCCTCTTAAAAGCTATCGGACCGGGTATTCGTGCTATTTAGTACTTAGAGAGGCGCCCGGGATCGTCCGACCCTTTCGACCCACCTTGTAACCCTTCCAGCCGTAAAAGGCGACATAGGCATAAGCGATGAGGGGAACAATGAACGAATGTTGCAAATTCCAGAGGTCAGCGACGCGTCCCAGAATCACGGGCAGAATCGCGCCGCCCACGACCGCCATCACCAGCAGCGAAGACACCTGGCTTTTGTAAACGCCCATCCGGTCCAGCGCGAGCGAGAAGATGTTCGGCCAGCCGATGGAGGTGAACAGCCCGATGCCCACGATGCACCACATGGCCAGCCTGCCGCCCATGAAAATGGCAACCGCCAGCAACACGACAATCGTTCCGGAAAACACAAACAACGTGCGGTCAGCCAGCCCCCGGTTGAATTGAAACAGAAGCCAGCAGAGGGCCAGCAGCGGCAGATACATTTTTACGACTTCAAAGCCTTGAGAGAAACAGGAGCCAATGAAGTCCGCGAGATTTCCAAAAGACAGGCTTGAGACCTGTTCCACGCCTAGAGCCGTTTTTGCCAGGCCCCAACCGCTGGCGAAGCAGATGACCAAAAACGCCAGGGCCGGAATGCCGGCCAGCAACAACTGCTTGTAGAATTTCCTCATTTCACTCAGTTCCACCGCGCCCATGAAGCGGCCGATCAACATGCCGCCCCAGAAAAGTGCAACGTATTTGCTGGCGTCAATCGAGCTCATCGCGGCAACATCGGGCTGGCCGAGAAAATTGATGATGGTGCTGCCCACCGACACTTCGCCGCCGACATACATGAAAATGGCAATCACCCCGAGGGCAACGTGCGGGTAGCGCAAGGCGCCGATGCCCGGTTCACTTCTGCCTTCGCCAACGTGCGGCAGTTGGATCGAGAAAAAGATCAGCGCGAGCACCACAAAGACGACGCAAAAGAGGAGGTACGGCACCTTGACGGATTCCGCCCCATGGACGCCGGTCCTGGCAAAGTATTGAAGAATCAAATAGCCGCCGATGAGAGGCCCGGTCGTTGTGCCGACTGAATTGAATGCCTGGGCTAGATTCAGGCGGCTGGAGGCCGTTCGTTCCGGCCCCAGGATGGTCACATAAGGATTCGCGGCAATCTGCAGCATCGCGAATCCGAGCCCCACAATAAAAAGCCCCGCCAAAAACGCGGGATAAGAATGAATCGTCGCTGCCGGCCAGAACAAGGCGCTGCCCGCGGCTGACAACAGGAGGCCAATGACCACGCCGTTCTTGTAACCAAGCCGGGCAATGGGATCGCCGGCGGTTGCCGAAATCAAAAAGTACAAAAACGACCCGACGAAGTACGCACCAAAAAAGGCGAACTGCACGAACATGACCTCGAAATAGCTCAGTGTAAATGCCTCCTTGAACCGCGGGATTAGAACGTCATTGAAAACCGTCATGAATCCCCACATGAAAAACAGGACAGTCATGATGGCAAACGGACCGCGATAGGTCCGCGTATTGTCGGGTGGCAAGACTTTCATTCCGTGTTCAGTGAAAGTTCCGACTTTGGGCATGTTGTCGTTCGTAGGTCGTCATTTAATAACTTCGCGATTTCGGCAAAGCAAGCGGCGAATCACCGCTGATTCGCACTTCACGCCCACCGCTCCCACACGACCCGGCCAAGCCGTAACATTCGTCGGGCGTTGCACTTAAATTGATTGGCGCGTGTGAATAAGAAAGACTTGAATTCTGCAATCAGCTTCTTGATAATCACGAAAATCACCTGCGGCTATGATGGAACTCAAGGTCCAGTGCGATTGTGGTCAGAAGTACAAATTCGATGTTGAACCGGTGAACGGTCGGATGCCGTTTACGGTCACCTGCCCCATTTGCGGCGCTGAGGGAACGGCCAAGGCGAACGCCATCCTGCGGGACACGGTCGTTCATCAGATTCCCACGCGGCCGTCGTCGCCCCCTCCGCCGCCACCGCTCGCGCCGGCGCCGGCAACACTGCGTATCGGCGCCTCCGCCGGTGTGCCGGCACGTTCCGCGCCCCCGCCCATCAGTGCGCTGTCCGCCGCGCCGGCGCCCTTTTCGCGGCCGGTCCCGGGCTTGCCCGCGCAGGCAGCGTCTGGCGCGCAGAATGATCCGGGCCGGAAACCCAGTTTTGCGCTGGGCCTGCTCGGCGCATTGATCGGCGCTTCGGTTGGCGCGGTCATCTATTTCGCCATCTTCAAGATTACCGGCCCATTCTTCATGCTGAGATACGTTCTTGCGCTCGGGGTCGGCGGATTGGCAGGGTGGCTGGCGAACCTGTTAGGCAAAGGCGAAGGCAGCAAGGAATTGGGAGGTTTGGCGGCCACGTTCACGATCGCTGGCATTCTGGCGGCACAATACTTTTTGACATTGGAAAGGTGGCACTCCAACGAGGGCTTAAACCATGTGAACCAATCCATCGAAGACGGCGGGTACGCGGAAAACGTCAAGCAAGCCAAAGAAGTCGTCAAAGCCATCCCCACCGGTTCCGATGCCGAAATCAGGATGTATATCGCCAAACAACAGGCCGAGGAAGGGCAGCCTCCCAAGCCGGAAACCATCAGCTCCGCCGAGGTGAAGGAATTTCACGACAACGAATTTACCAACTATTTGGACCTCGCCAGCGGCACGCTGACCAAGGAAGCATTTTGGGCCAAAAACGGATTTGACCCCAAAGCGGCCAGGAAAATCCTGGATGCGGAGGACAACGCTGAAAGTGGATTGGCGGTCATCGTGGCCGTGTTCAAAGCCGGGATAATTTCAATGATTGTAGGCGCCGGCCTGGCTTTCAAATTAAGCACCAACGCCTAGCGGCGACATCACACAGCCTCGGGCTTCACCACGGCCACAACTGCCGCATCCGCCTTGAGATATTTTTGCGACGCAGCCTTGATCTGTTCGAGGGTGACGGCTTCGTATTTCGCGTCGTCCAGTTCCGTGCGCTGGTAACCGAGGCCGTAAAGTTCGTCCAGCGCGGTGGTGGAGGCCAGATGCCCCAGTTCCTGGCGCGCGATTTTTTTCTGGCCGATAACTTTGGCCTTGCTGCGCTTAAGTTCCTCGGCGGTCAAACCTTCGGCTCGCAACAATTCGGCCTCCTTGAGCAATTCCGTTTCAACCTGTCCGGCCTTCGACGGTTCCGTGCCGGTGTAAAACGCAAAATAGCCGGGAACGAGCCCGGCAAAATTCTGCGCGCCGACGTAATAGGCCAGCCCGAGCTGGTCCCGAATGCGCAGGAACAGCCGCGACCCGAGGTCGCTGCACGATTCCTGTATCAGCTCCAGCGGATAGCGGTCTTCGCTGTGCATCGTCGTGCCGGGGAAACCGATGACGAGCACCGCCTGCTTCTTATCGCGCGTTTCGGTGACACGTTTGGCTAGTGGCCCGGGCGTCCCGCCCGCTTGTTGCGCTTGGCTGTTGAAACGCACGGGCGGGACGCCCGTGCCACTACGGCGCCAATTCGCAAAGGCCTTTTCAACCACGGATTTGACTTCATCCGTTTTCACGTCGCCGTAAATCGCCAGCACGCAATTGTTCGGCGCGGTGAGTTTTTGGTGAAACGATTTCAAGTCCGCGCTGGAAAGTTTTTGGATGGTTTCCTCCGTGCCGAGCGAGTCGAGTCCGTAACCGATGCCGCCGAACAGCGCGCGGCGCATGGCGAGGCCGGCACTTTTGAGCAAATCATCCTTGCGCGCGTGAATGTCGGCGATTTGCACCTCGCGTTCACGGTCCAGTTCATTGGCGGGAAAAGCGGGGTTCAACAAAACATCGGCGACCAAATCCATGCCGATGGCAAAATCGCTGCTCAACACTTCTGCGTTCACACCGAAGCTGTTGTTGCCGCCATAGCTGTCAAGGCTGCCGCCGACGGACTCAATTTCCGTCGCAATTCTTTCGGCGGTGCGGGATGAGGTGCCCTTGAGCAGCAATTTGGCGAGCAGCATCGTGGCGCCGTTGTTCTCCGTGGTTTCGGCCAGCACGCCGCCCTGGAACACGGCGCGGAACTCGACGAACGGCAGGCGATGGTCTTCCTTCACGAGCAGGCGCAGGCCGTTCGGCAGCTCAATCTTCTGAATCGGATGGTCGGTGCTGGTTTCGATTTGCGTTTGGAGCTTCGGCCCGGTGCCGTCGGGTAAAAGCGCATAAAGCGTGCGGTTATCCGCCGCCAGATATTCACGGGCAACGCGCTGAACGTCGGCATGCGATACCCGTTTGACGGCGGCCAGATAGCGCTCGGAAAAATTCAGGTCGTTTGCCGCGAGCCAGTTGCCGCCGAGATTCTGGGCCTGGCCCTCCATCGTCTTGCGCACGGCGAGCGTGGCGGAAATGAATTGTTTCACGGCCTTCTGCACTTCCTGGGCGGAAACCGACAATGACTTGATCTTCTCGATCTCAGCCAGCATGGCATTGCGCGCTGCGGCAAACTTGTCGGCATCCGCAATGGCGCTCATGCCAAACAAACCCGGATTGCCGGGGCTGTACGTCCAGGCGTCCACGTGATGCACCAGCCCCTGCCGTTCCGCGGACCTGCTGGAAAAGGCGCGAACTGCGGCCGCTGCCCAGCAACACGGCGAGCACATCCAGGACCGGCACGTCGGGATGGCGCAACTCGGGAATGTGCCACGCGAAATGAAAATGCCCGATTTCAATCGGCGCTTCCTCGATCACTTCACGCGGTGCGGTCTGCTTTGGTTCCGCCGGCAAAACGACCGGCGGCTGCGCCTTCGCTTTTGTCTTTTCGCAGGCCGCCTTGATTTGCGCAACGACGTCCTCGTTTTTCACGTCGCCCGCGACAACGTAGAACACGTTGTTCGGCGCGTATTTTTCGTGGTAGTAACCCCGGATGTCGTCCGGTTTGAGTTCGCTGAAAATGTCCGGATAGCCGATGATGGTAAAGCGATACGGGCTTTTGGTGTAAGCGACTTCGAAAAGACGGCGGCTCGCGCGGCGGCCCGGGTCATCCTGGCCCATGTCCATTTCGCGGCGAATGACGTCCATTTCCTTTGCCAGTTCATCCGGCGGCAACGTGGCGTTCTGCATGATGTCGCAGAGAATATCAATCGCCGTGCGTGCGCCGGTGTTCGGCACGTCAATGTGATAGACCGTGCGGTCGAAGCTGGTGTAGGCGTTCATGTAACCGCCCGCTTCCTGCACTTCCTGGTCAATGCGGCTGCCGGGGCGCGTGGTCGTGCCCTTGAACAGCATGTGTTCGAGCACGTGCGACAACCCGGCGCCGAGCCAGCGGCCTTCATGGATGCTGCCGGTCATCGCCCAGGCCTGCGCCGAAACGACCGGCGCGCTGTGGTCTTCGCGCACGATCAGGGTGAGGCCGTTGTCGAGCGTGGTCAGCGTGACGCCGGGGGGCGACGATGGGATTTCGTCGGTTGAATGCGGTTTTATCATTGCGGTTGCACGGTAAAAGTAATCGGTAACTGCTTTTGGGCAATTTAATTCGTTCCGGCCGGAAAGGCAGGTGGGGCGGGCGTCCTCGCGAGCCGGAAAATGTAGCGTCGAGCCTGCGGTTCGAACGAATCGGCGCGCAACACCGGCGCTGCATCAATAAATGAGAACCAAAACTGCCGCCTTCCACCGTAGCAGCCGACGTGAGGAGGCTCTAAAACTTCTTCTCCCGCCGGAATAAAGAGCGGACTCATCCCGCCCTGCGGGACTGCTACATCAATAAACGAGATCGAGAACCGCCGCCGGTTTGGAGTCCCGCCTTCAGGCGGCCCGGCCCGGCTAAAGCCGGAACTCCAAGCTTCAACGGGAACTGCGGCGTTCTGCGCCGACTGCACATTCGCACTGCACATCCCCGGAATTGACGCTGGCAGTGTTCCGGCGCACACTCTCGGCATGGGCACGCTTTACTACGGTGATAGTCTCTCCTGTGTCCTTAACCTGCTGCTCGATATGGTGTCTGGTCAAAACATTGATTCACAGATGCAAATCCGTCACACTTGCTCACACAATGGCTAAAACCGATTCGACTCTCGCCGATCTGCGGAAACATGTTCCGGATGCGGTCAGGTTTTATTGGCAGACACGTTCCAAGCAGTTGCAGAAACAACGCGCGGCGGGTGGGTCGGATCAAGGTTTGCGCTCAGCCGTAACCGGCGGCGCGCAGATGGACGGCTTCATCGAACTCCTGACAAAGCTTGTAATCGAGGCCGGGATTGATCGGGCGCACATCTATTATCAGGACTCGCTCGAGCTGCCGGGTTATTTCCGACCGAACAAGAAATGGGACTTCATCGTGGTCGTGAAAGGCCAGTTAGTGGCGGCGTTGGAAGCCAAATCCCAGGTGGGTCCGTCGTTTGGCAACAATTTCAACAATCGCACCGAGGAAGCCATGGGCAGTGCTTTGGATCTGTGGACGGCCTTCCGGGAAAAAGCATTCGGCTCGAAGGTTCGGCCATGGATCGGCTATAAGTTCCTCCTTGAGGACTGTGCCCCTTCAAATCGTCCGGTCGGCGTCAAAGAACCGCATTTCAAGGTGTTCCCTGAGTTTCGAGACTCATCCTATGCGAAGCATACGAATTGTTTTGTCGCCGTCTGGTTTTGGAACGTCATTACGATGCCGCGTCGTTCATGTTGTCGAATGCTGAAAAGGGAGCGAAGGGTGAATATTCCGAACCCGCAACCGATCTGACATTCCAAATGTTTGCCAATTCTCTGGTCGGGCATGTGGCGGCATTCTCAGGCCGAATCACAGAGCTATGAAATACGTCACCGCTGGTCCCCAAACAATAGACGATGTTCCAACACTGCATCGCTTGGTTCAGGGCGACGCACGCGACCTGTCCTTTATCCCGGACGAATCGGTTCATCTCGTTGTCACCTCTCCGCCATATTGGACCCTCAAGCGATACAACGATTCGGAAGGCCAGCTTGGCCACGTCGAGGATTTCGAAATGTTTCTCTCGGAATTAAATCGTGTATGGCGTGAATCCTTCCGCATTCTGGTGCCGGGCGGCCGTCTGGTGTGTGTCGTGGGCGACGTTTGCCTCTCGCGCCGGGAAAACAATGGCCGGCATACGGTTGTCCCCCTGCACTCGGAAATCAGCGTGGCGTGCCGCAAAATCGGCTTTGACAATCTGAACCCGATCATCTGGCACAAAATCTCGAACGCCAGTTATGAAGTGAGCAACGGTTCAAAATTCCTGGGCAAGCCCTACGAACCAAACGCCATCATCAAAAACGACATCGAGTTCATTCTCATGCAGCGAAAGCCCGGCGGCTACCGCAAGCCCACCGAGGAGCAGCGCCGGCTGAGCATGATTCCCAAGGACAAGTTCGATAAATGGTTTCAACAGTTCTGGAATCTGACCGGCGCATCCACGAAGGAACATCCTGCGCCGTATCCGCTCGAACTGGCCTCGCGGCTGGTCCAGATGTTTTCGTTCGCCGGTGACACGGTCGTTGATCCGTTCTGCGGCACGGCCACGACGATGGTTGCCGCGCTAAAGCATGGACGAAACAGCATCGGTGTGGAACTCGACACTGCCTACTGCAAGCTGGCGGCTTCGCGGCTGATGAACGAGAACGCGTCCCTGTTTGGCAATGCGAAATTGCAAATCGAGTTCAAGCCGCAAGGTACACTTGTGGATACGGCTGCAGTTTTAAACGAAACCGGCAGGGAGTACCACACGCGCAAACGCAAGAAGACGAGGCGGTGAGGGAAGATTGAAATGAGCCAATTTTTCAAACGCAGCCACAAAGTCATCGTCGCCCTGACCGTGCAGGAAATCCTAGACGAGCACATTGCGAAGAAACTGGCATGAAGCAAGCAAACCCCAAATCCAAAAAACATCTGCCACGGCGCAAGAAGCATCCCCTGCTAACGGTGGATGATGAAGGTCTGCTGCCACTGCCGAAGGAATGGGTGCGAGACCAGCGAATAAGTGTGGGCGATAGGTATGCGACATGGAAAAATAAATCTAAAATCTTTTTGGTATTTCCCAAAAGTCTTCGCCGGAAGATGAAAATTCCCAAAGATGCCTTTTGGGGCAAAGTTGAGCCGGGAAGGAAATCCTAGACGAACAGATTGCGAATAAGCTGGTGTGAAATAGGTTTATGAAAAAATCAGAACTCGTACTTTCTACTCTTTCTAAGATTCATGAGATAGTCGAAAACGAAGAAATAGGTTTTGATAACCCAGAAGCAGAACTACGAGTCGCCGGATTGATCAAAATTCTGAAAATGCAGACCAGCGGGTTTCTGCCGGACGACACCCAGCAAGTTTCTCTTGGAGAGCAAATAGGAAACCTTAAAGAATGCAATCAGGATTTATTTCGGGGAGAAAGGCCAAGGTTCTTCCAAAACCATGCAAGGTGCCGACTGGAAATGATTCAAAGCTGCGACATTGCAAAGGGTTTAATTGAACGACATGCAAGGGACTACGAAAATAATGGCTGATTCAAAAACGTGCCAATTTTGTGGAGGAGAAATCCGTTTCAGAATGATTCGTGGCATTTGTGTGCCACTCCATGATGCCGACACTGCGTGCGTGACATATGGGCGTTCGAGCCAACCGGCCGCCTGCCACAAAACACAATGTCCTTATTGCGCTCAAAAGGTTTATTTCGTTCGTTACAATAACGGTGCCGTTTGGTTTGACGAACTTGGTCAACCTTGGGAAAAACACGGCTGTTTTCTAACTCAACCAGAACCAATCTCACTGACCACGAATGCGACTTTCCATTTAAGACGGATCAAAAACATTTTGCGCTATTACAAACTCAAACATGGCGAGACGGTAGAACACCAACCATGCTTCCAAATTCATTTTGGGCTGACAAGCAAACGTGCGAGTATTTGGTATGTTTTGCCAGAAATTAACTCGGAAGAAGTTTTGCGGTGGAAGGGCCGATATTGTTATGTGTCTGACAAGCTGGGAGAGTTCCAATTTATCAATGGAGGAAAGCATGTGTTGTTTATGCAAAATGAAATCTAATTTATGAACAACTTAACAACGACAATTACGACGGTGTTAAAATACATGAGCCAAGTAGCATCTTTTCCGCTGCGCTGGTATTATACCGCGCCGATGCTGGACCAATTTCTAAAAATGGATATTTCAGCGTGCGGCACTGCCATTGATTACATTTACGGTTCTCAAGAAGGGATGTGCTGGCTTAACGTATATAACTTGTCTCCGTTTGATTACACGATCGATCGCATAAAAGTTGAGGTGCGCTTCAATACTGGAGGTTCCTTTTCATGCGAACAGCCGATGCCTAATTTATTAAAAGGAATGACCGAAAAACGACTATACATTCATGGCAAATCGCCGATGACATCAGAGGCTGCGAAGGCTTCAATAGCAAGCAAAGAAGCGTGGGTCAATATTGAAGCCTACGTTATCACCTCAATTCGAAAATTTGAAATTAGAAGGAACCTTTCAAACGTAACAAACGTGCGCGTTAACGCATAGTTATGGCTCTCATCCAATGTCACGAATGCAGCGGACAGGTCAGCGACCATGCGCGGACGTGTCCGCATTGCGGCGCGCCGGTCATCGCCACCATCAAACGACGGCAAAAGGCAATCCTGATTGGCTTGGGAATACGTCTGGTGCTGGCGGCAGTGGTTTGTGTCATCCTTTGGTTCGCCCTGCACCACATCTTCAACGGCCTTTTGGCTCCATTGAAAGCAACACAACACTAAATCCATCTCACCGCGAAAGAAATACTGGACGAACAGATTGCCAAGAAGCTGGTGTGAAAATAAAAAAAGCAAATCGGAAAATAGTTGAAAGGCCCGAGGGGCTTAAGCAAGCCAAATTGGATGATGCTGTGCTGGCCTTGTTGAGCCTTTGCATAAATGATAATGAAATTGGTTCCAAACCTGGCATTCAAGCGAATCCCGGATTTGATTACGAGACTCTGAAACGGTTGCACGCAAAGGGTTATCTCGCTTCGCCGCCCAGTATTTTGCCAGATCGTCCAGTTTGGCTGACGCCGGATGGCGCTCGTCGCGCCCGCGAACTTTTCCGCGAACTCTTTTGTGATTAGAAACGTATGAAAAAAATCATCAAGCCCGGCGTTCCTGAAGAATCCGAAACGGTTTGCGATGTCACCGGCAAACCTGCCGTGGCAGGTTTGGTCATGTATTTTTGGTATGGGTCGAGCCACGACGGGGATCGGCTCAAGGTGGAATTGTGTGACGAGGTCGCGGAGGAGATTTTGAAACTGCTTCAAGACAAATACCCGCAGATCAAGGTTGAAGACAATTGCGGTTTCATCATGCACTGCCCACTGTGCGGGCGCCACGCGTAAGCTTGACCTCGCCTTGGACAGGCATCGTAATTTTCCGGCGACACAGTCGGAGGCATCCGCTGGTGGAACGACTGATGGCTACATAGGAACCCAAATCTGTCAATTTTCAGCATTTTTTGGCTAAAATGCTCGTTTTCAGTCTGTTGCTGCAAGAATACGCGCTCGGAAAAGCGTTTTACCGACTCGGGTTGCCCTTTCCCCGGCTGGGAAAATCGTTTTCCGAGACGGGAATGCCTCAGTCCGGGATGGGAAAGTCATTTCCCCGGCTGGGAACGTAACAATCCGGGCCGGGATTGCTTCAATTCCCGTCGGGGAAATTGTTTTCCGAGCCGGGAATAATCCAATCCTAACCCGGAATACTCCAGTCCGTGACGGGAAAGGCACTTCCCGGGCTGGGAACGTAATAATCCGGACCGGGGATGCTTCAGTCCGGGATGGGGAAACCGTTGTCCGGGCCGGGAATGAAAAAATCCGGGTCGGTGAATAAGATTTTTGTTGCGGTGTTTTCCGATTTATGAGAAACACTCGCATTCTCCAATGGGCTTCGGGGAACGTCACTCCATGGTTTCGTCTGCCGACGTGCCGTTTTAACGGCGTGTCCGGCGGGTTCCGGCGGGTGACAAACCTAAACTGAAACCGCATGGCTAATTATGATGCGGGCGGGACTTACGACTTTAGTTTCACATTTGAAGTGCGACGGTAGTGCGCCGAAATCTTCCGGCCACCGGCCGGACGCCACATCAATGCCGGCGCGATTTATTTCCGGATTGAAATTCTATTTGCCCGGCGTTGTCCGCCCCGCTAGTGTGTCGCCGCCATTGGAATTCAGGAATCAAGAAGTATGACAAGGAAGCCATTATCCGTCGCAGAATTGGACGAACTGGTTGCTGAACTGCACAAACTGTCACGCAATTTGTGGTGGAGCTGGGACCAGGAGGCGCAGGATTTGTTTTATGAACTTTCGCCGCGCGGCTGGCAGAACCTGTATCACAACGCCGCCGCCATCCTGCGCGAAGTCTCGGATTACGAGCTGCGCGTGCGCCTGCAAGACGCTGATTTGGAACAGCGGGCGCGCGCGGTCCTGCATGATTTCAAGGCCTACCTCGCCGACCAGAACACCTGGGGACACAAAAACGCCCCGCAATTGCACCAAAACCCCGTCGCCTATTTCTCCGCCGAGTTCGGGTTCCACGAATCGCTGCCCATTTCCGCAGGCGGCCTCGGCATCCTGGCCGGCGACCACGCGAAATCCGCCAGCGACCTCGGCCTGGGCTTTGTGGGCGTCGGGCTTGTTTTACCGCGAAGGTTACTTCCAGCAGACGATTGATACGAACAACTGGCAGACGGAATATTACTCGCTGATCGAACCGCAAAACGTGCCGCTGGAACCGGTGCTCGACGCCGACGGCCAGCCGCTGGTGCTGCGACGTGGAGATTGACATGAACCGGGTCTTCTTCAAGGCGTGGCGCGTGAACGTCGGGCGCGTGCCGGTCTATCTGCTCGACACCAACCATCCCGGACAACGCCCAGCATTTCCGCGATCTGACTGCGCGCGTCTATGGCGGCGACAGCACCATGCGCGTGATGCAGGAAATTCTGCTGGGCATCGGCGGCGTCCGCCTGTTGCGCAAGCTCGGAATCCAACCGTCGGTCTTTCACATGAACGAAGGCCACGCGGCGTTTCTCACGCTGGAATTGATCCGCGAAAAAATGGCTGCCGGCCAAAGCCAGGCCGATGCCATTGCCGCCACCCGGGCGCAATGCATTTTCACCACCCACACGCCGGTCGAGGCCGGCCACGACCGGTTCAGCCAGGGATTGATGGATTACGCCTTCCAGCTTTACCGGCAGCAACTGCCCATCCCCTTTCCCGAGCTGCTGGGACTGGGCCGCGTGAATCCGAAGAACCTGGAGGAACCGTTTTGCATGACGGTGCTGGCGCTCAAGGTTTCGCGCGCCGCCAACGGCGTGAGCGAACTGCACGGCCAGGTCAGCCGCCACATGTGGCAGGGCCTTTATCCCGGTCGCGCCGGAGGACCAGGTGCCCATCGGCCATATCACCAACGGCATTCACCTGCTCGGCTGGATGAAAGGCCCCGTGCGCCAGTTCTGGCGGAAACGGCTGACCGACGGCGGCGACGGCGCCTGCAAAATGTGGCGCGAAAAATTCGGACGCGATTGGGCGTCCGCCATCAATCACGCCGAATTCTGGGAACAGATGGCCGACCCGGCGTTCGTCTCCGACGAGGAACTCTGGGCGTTGCGCTACAAACTGCGGCGCGAAATGATCGAATTCGTCCGGCGCCGTCTGCTGCTCCAAAGCCAGCGCGCCGCCCAGGGCGATTACATCCGTTTCGACCACCTGCTGAATCCCGACGCGCTGACCATCGGCTTCGCGCGCCGTTTTGCCACCTACAAACGCGCGCCGCTGATTTTCCAGCAGTTCGACAACATCGTGAAACTCGCCCACGACAAGCAGCGTCCGGTGCAGTTCATTTTCGCCGGCAAGGCGCATCCGCGCGACGACGACGGCAAGCGGTTCATCCAGCAAATCATTCATCTCAGCAAACACAGCGACCTGGCGGGCAATCTGGTGTTTGTCGAAAACTACGACATCCACGTCGCGCGGCAGATGGTTTCCGGCTGCGACATCTGGCTGAACAATCCGCGCCGTCCGCTCGAGGCCTCCGGCACCAGCGGCATGAAGGCCTGCTGCAACGGCTGCCTGAACTTCAGCATCCTCGACGGCTGGTGGCGCGAAGGCTACGACGGCACCAACGGGTTTGCCATCGGCGAGGATTCGCACCCGGACAACGTGGAGGAACAGGACCGCGTGGACAGCGCCAATCTTTACCGGACGCTCACCGAACAGATCGTGCCGATGTTTTTCAAGCGCGACGAACAGGGCATTCCCGCGCGAATGGATCCAGCGCATCCGCCGTTCGATGATGACGCTGGTGCCGCAATTCTCCACCGACCGCATGGTCAAGGAATACACGCGGAAGTATTATCTGGCGAAGTAAGCCGGCAGGACGGCGCCGCCCCGCGGCCAATTTTGCCGCTTCAGTGGCCGCTGCCTGCCGGGTGCGCTATGCCGCCATTCCCTGCGGCTTGCTGTGCCTTATATGCCGCCGCCTTGTTGGTATTGTATCCGTATCGTTCCTGCAAGTTGTCCGGGAGATTTTCAAATTTGAGCTTCGCCGCCCCCAGTCCACCACCCGCGGGTGTGTAGCTGATGATCAAACCGTCGGGGTCAACCCGTTGCACCATCACGTCTTTGTAACTCGTACCGTCCCGGGTTTTGATTTCGGCCAGTGCGGAACTATTGGTATCATTCGGGGACGGCGCCGCCGATCCGGGTTTTGCCACCGAATCACCCGCCGCCGGGGCCGATGCGTTGGTCGTTGCGGTATTTGTCGTGGAAGGAATCGCGGGATGCTGATTGCAGCCGCTGTTCAGGAAAAGCAATAATAGCGCGAATGCCGACCAAATCACTTTCACATCCCCAGATTAGTTGATTTCAATCGGCTGGCAAGCACCACAAAGAATGAATCCGCATTTTCAGATAAGCTTTCGCCGCTGTGCCGCCGCCGGCCTGAAAGTGAGGGCATCCGTCCTGATCAATTCCTTTCTTGCGCTCCCCTGCCCGGCTCGTAACCTTTCCGCGGTACTGACATGAACTATAAAATATCTCAACGCGCCGCTTCCCTCTCGCCGTCGCTCACGCTCGCCGTTGACTCCAAGGCCAAGGCCATGAAGGCCGCGGGCGAGGACGTCGTCGGCTTCGGCGCGGGCGAACCGGATTTTGACACACCGCAATTCATCAAGGACGCCGCCGCCAAGGCGCTCGCCGCCGGGTTCACCAAATACACGCCGTCCAGCGGCATCCCGGAATTACGCGCGGCCATCGCCGACAAATTCAAGCGCGAGAACGGACTCACTTACAAGCCGTCGCAAATCATCGTGTCCTGCGGCGGCAAGCATTCCTGCTACAACGTCATTCTCGCCACCTGCGAGGAAGGCGATGAAGTGCTCATTCCCGCGCCGTATTGGCTGAGTTATCCGGAAATGGTGAAGCTCGCCAGCGCGAAGCCGGTGATTTTGCAGACAAGCGACCGGACGGAATTCAAAGTCACGCCGGAACAACTTCGCGCCGCCATCACGCCGCGCACGCGCCTGCTTGTTCTCAACTCGCCGAGCAACCCGACCGGCAGCGTCTATTCGCCCGACGAAGTCAAAGCCATTGGCGACATCTGCGTCGAGAAAAACGTGCTGATCATGAGCGACGAAATTTACGAGCACCTGCTTTACGACGGTGCCGTCCACAAGAGCGTCGCCAGCTTTTCGCCTGCGCATCAGGAGCATACCATCATCGTCCACGGCTTCGCCAAGGCGTGGAGCATGACCGGTTGGCGTCTGGGTTTTCTCGCCGCGCCGGAACCGATTGCCAAAGCGATTGACGCCGTGCAAAGCCACAGCACGAGCAACCCGACGTCGTTCGCGCAAAAAGGCGCGCTGGCGGCCATTACCGCCCCCTTGGACCATTTGAAGGCGTGGCTCGCGGAATTCGACAAACGCCGCCGTTACGGCCATCAGAAATTAAATTCAATTCCGGGAATTTCCTGCGTGAATCCGAAGGGCGCATTTTATTTGTTCCCGAACATCTCGCAGACCGGCCTCAAGTCATCGGATTTCTGCGCCCGGCTGCTGGAAGCGGAAAAGGTCGCCGCGGTGCCCGGCATTGCGTTCGGCGCGGACGATTACGTTCGTCTCAGTTACGCCACGAGCATGGCGAACCTCGAGAAGGGTTTGGACCGCATTGAGAAATTCTGCAAGGGCCTGGTGAAGTAATCTTCCATTCATGGTTGCTCAAGCCGTGCCTTGGCTTTTTCAATTGCTTCGTCGCGTTTCTCGATCGGGGCAAAGGGATTGAAGAAGGGTATGGATTTGCCATTCGACAATGAGAACGCGATCCAGTCGCACCAGCGAAGTTCGTTCGTGGCCCCATTTGTGGGCTGGCTGCCGGATGGAAAGGCAATCGCGCCGTAGCTGCCACGTTGGTAATTAGTAATTTCATAGCTGATTTGGCCCGGCTCGCGCCAGGTGAACGAGCCGCAAACATTGGTCTGCTCCAGTTCACGAACGAGCAAGAGCCGGAACGCCGGAACCTTGACCAGATCGGATTGAACCGGATTGTCACCGCGCGACGCTTTCCACGGCAGCCGGCTCCAGGGTGAATTGGTGTCCGCAAACATCTTTTCGGCGGCGGACTGCAAAACTTCATTGGCGGGAAATTGTTCCATAGGTCCGAGGCATTCGGAAAGTGAAACGTCCAGTTGCTCCGGCGTGGTGGTGACTATCCAGCCGGCATAATCGTCGAATGCCTGCGGGTCGCCGGCCGTTGCGCGGGCCAGAGCAAGTTTGGTGACAAAGGTTCCGAGTTGCTGGCCGGAATACTTCATCACCGTGCAAGCGCGCTTGCTCAAGGTTTTGGCAACGGACAATCCCGCCGGCGGATCCCAGGCCGCAAGATACAGCGCCATCTGGCAGCTTGCGGAAAGGTCGTAGGCGTCGAGGTTGTTGTTCGGCACTTGGAGCGCGCGCCGCGCCATCAATTCGGAAACGGAAGGATCGGATTTGCCGCGCAACATTTCGCCGCTCAGGCTAACCGGCCGATTGGTTGGAGGCGGGGATCGCATACTGAAACCGCCGGGAAAAGTGGTAATGTTTTCCGGCTGAACAATACAGGCGGCGGCTTCCTGCCAGCGGCTCCGGGCGTCGTCGTCATTGAGAATGGCATACCAGCGGTCCTCAAGTTTCAGGCCTTTGTATTTGTTCCAGTAGGCGCGAATTTCAGATATTTTGCCACCGAAACCCGCGTGGAGAATCACCTGCAAGGCGGTGCCTGCCGCACTGTTCACAGGCACCACCCGGCGTTCACGGAAGAAATCCCGGCCAAAGACCACTGTGCGCGTCAAACGCTGGTCGTGCTCGAGACAATCGAGAAGGGGTTCCACGGCCGCGTCACCTTCCTGAATTAGCGCCGATACGATGGGATCTTCGGCCAGATTGACGCCACCGGGCTGCCCCCATTGATGTGCCTGAACCAAATCCAAGTCTCGAATGAGTGCGGCGATACGTTCCGTTTGGTTGGTGATATTTTGCAGGCTGCTTTCAACCACGATCACCCGGCCGCCTTCCTTTGCCCGACGCTCCAGATCGACGAGCAGTTGCGGCAATTGTTCGAGGAAATCCAAGTAAGGCTTCTTTTCGTTTCGCCTCTGATAATCATAAAAGGGCTGCCGTTGAAAGCCGCGCCGGGCGCATTCTGCTTCAATCTCCGGTTGTACCTCGGCCAACTGCCGGGCGGTGGCGAGTGCGAGTGCTTCATCGCCGCGCAGGTGGGCGCAAATCGTCCGGTCAAACATCGCCCACGCCCAGTCGCCGGCAATTTGAAGATACGGATCGTCATTGGGCGTTCTGCTTATCTGTCGAAAGCCACTATACATCTGCCGGGAGCGCTGCCAGATGGTCAAAGCTGCTTCGGTTTCGCCGTCGCGCAATAACAGCAAGACTCGTGTGGTAAGCGCATTGGCAAAAATGACCGTGGCATTTTCCCCGGCGGCATTGTTACGCCAACCGGCGCCCTGGACATTCTGCACGCGGATGATTTGGTTTGTCCCGCTGACTTTGTTAGTCAGCGTGACCCAACGGAACAAGTCAGTCACCTCAGCGTGCAGATTGACGGGAGTGGAAACTCTGGTGACCGGGTAAATCAGCCCGTTCCAGCAAATCGCGAACCGGTTCGTCTCCCGGAACCTTGCCGGCAATACCCAGCCATGTGTTTTCACCAGCGAACTTTTGCTGCTCCAAACTCCACTGACTGCCACTTCGATTTCCCGATAGTCGCAGCCGCGCGGGTCAGGAAAGCCTTGTTCGAATAGTGTTGTAACAGCGGACAGGATATTGGTGGGGATACCGGCAGCGGGACGCCACATGGCATGCTGGCGCGGCGGCTCCGGCAGTTGTAGCGTTCCTGGTTGTCCCCGGCAGGCGGAAGCAGTCAGCAGTATCAGAGCGGCACAGGCAAGGCGGGCTTTCATACTTCAGCCCTTTTAATTCTTCCGGAGGGGAATGACAATCGAAATGCGACCCGGCTTTTGATGGCGGCATTTTCTCGTTGCACGTTTATTGCCAACGAGTTGCCAAAACATATCCAATGTCCGTCAAGCGCATTTTTGGTATGCTGTCAGCATGAAAGCAAAACGCTTACAGGCCTGTGCGGGGAGCGGCTTTTTTGTCCTGGTCGGCCTCACCATCCTCCAACATTTTTCCACGGTTCTGGCGCAAACGCGGCCTGATTACCAGACCGTCGGAACTTTTTTCGACGCTATTGCGTCGGGCGACACGAACGCGGCCAGCCAGCTGTTGGAGAGCCATACCAATCTGGTTTTCTGCAGTTATGCCGGCGGCAAGCTGCCTTTGCTCGAAGCGGCGGCGGCGGGAAATCTGCCTTTGGTAAAACATTTGCTTGAACTCGGCGCCGACATCAATGCCGTCGGCGATACCTTAAATTCCGGCAACGCTCAAATGACGGCGCTGGACGAGGCCGCCCAGTCCGGGCATCTGGAGGTCTGCAAGTTCTTGCTGGAAGCCGGCGCAAACCCGAACCACCGGGCGTTTTCTCTCACCACGTTGCATTTTGTGTTTAACGATCTAACGGCCATTACAAACCGGAACAACGTCGCAAGACTTCTCCTGGATTATGGCGCAAACCCGTTTGCCGAGGCCGGCTATTACAGAACCACTCCATTCGAGTTGGAAATTACCAGGAGCGACGGCCGGTTGATCCCGATGATGCTGGATGCCAACCGCAGAATCAAGGTCGCCTCCAAACCCGCAATCCGTCGCTCGACAGGAAGAAACGCGGTTACGGCCAGGGAACGAATCACGCAATTTCTTGCCGCTCACGGCGAGGTAATGTTGTCGGCAGCCGCTCAACGCGGAGAAATTGAAGCGGTGCAAAGTCTGCTCCGAGTCGGTGTTTCCGCCAAAACCAATGCCGGAAATGGATATTCATTGCTTCAGGCATATGCCCTTTCCGCGGTGGAAGCTGCCAAAGCCAGACCGGCGGCGATCGTACAGTGGGAACAAACGAGCAACATGCTCATGAATTCCAGCGTCAATGCCAGCCCTGGATTCCTGGCCCCCCTCCGGATTCAACTGGCCGATCAGATGGCCAAGGTCGAGTCATTGTCGCCGGAACGCTGGTTGCAGGTCCGTGACTTGCTCATCAAAAACGGCGCGGATTATGACGCCTTTGCGGCGACGGCCCTTGGGGACACAGACCGGGTGGAACACCTTCTGTCGGCGGACAAGAACGTGATCGGCGTCCATGACTGCAATGGAGAAACGCCGTTGCATTGGGCCGTCAAAACCGACCGGCTTCCGCTTACGTCATTCTGGATCCAATCCGGAGTTCCCCTGGTTGTCACAAATTCCGCCGGGCAAACCGCGTTACACCTGGCGGCGGCCAGGGGTCTGGCCGAGCACGTGAAACTTTTGCTGGCCGCGAATGCCCCGACCAACATTCGTGACACCAATGGTTGGACGCCACTCGATTCAGCCATCCAGGCTAAACAAACGGACTGCATCCATTTGTTGATGGCCAGGACACCGGCAGCGCATCCGGAGCGAGGGATGGCTACAACTTTGCACGAAGCGGCGGCCAGCGGAAACGTCGCCGCGCTGGCGGCCCTGTTGGAAACGACAACCAACCTGGAAGCCCGCAACGAACTCGGGCTGACGCCGCTGCAAGTGGCCGTGTTGCACGGACACCTGGCCGCCGCCGCATTGCTGGTGGACAAGGGTGCCGATGTGAATGTGCGCGATCCCGATGGCAACACCCTGTTGCACCAGATATTTTTGCAGGAACGATACGAGGTTTATGACCGCCCGCCGGCCAGCTGGTTGGCGCGGCTTGGGCAGGACCTACGGCGGAAAACGTATGTAAAATACCTGACCGTGGGCCAAAACGAACAGGGCCCGAATCCGGTGTTGCAGGGCACCAGCTTTTTGCTGGCTTGCGGCCTCGATCCCACGGCAACCAATCACGCCGGGCAAACGGTGATGCAACTGATCACGGAGGAAAAAATCGGCCGGGGAATATTCTTTTTCGACAATGACCGCGAAGAACTTTTCAAGTTGCTCGCAGCCCGCGGCGGGAATGTGGATGAACGGGACACCAACGGCAATACGGCACTGCACCGGTTGTGCCGCGGCTTCTACGACGTTAATAAGGTTGAGGGGATGGCCGGCCTCATCGCCAGTGGCGCGGACGTGAACGCCACGAACAATCTGGGACAAACGCCTCTGCACGTAGCAGCGGAAAAAATTGGACTATGGGATAATAATGACCCGCCGGTCAACGCACCGTTTCAATTGCTGATTTATTCCAAGGCCAACGTCAATGCCCAGGATAATCAAGGCCTGACACCACTGGATGTGGTGGCCACATCGGACTCTTCCTTCCGCACGGAAGCCACCCGGGCGCTGTTGGATGCCAGGGCCAATCCCAATCTGCGCGACAAACGGGGCCGCACAGCGGCACACCTTTTCCTTTCCGGAAAATGGCCTTGGGGAGAAGCCGGGGGATGCATTGACATGCTGGTCGCGGCTGGCGCGGACCTTTCCACAAAAGATAACCAGGGCAAAACGCCGCTCCACTACCTGGCCGCGCTGGGCAGCCAAAATCCGATGTTCTTTATTCGCGGCATCGGTGACACTTTTACCCTGGCCAAGGTGGACATCAACGCCCGGGATAACGACGGCGACACACCTTTGCAGCTCGCCGCCAAGACCGGAACGAAAGATGTCTATGATTGGCTGGTCAAACAGGGAGCCAGCCAGGATGCCCCAAATAACGCGGGCGAGACACCTCGCCAACAGGCTCTCCGCTCCACAAATGTGTTTAGCGATTTCCGTTTCAATCCGGACACCGACATCTTTCAAGCTATTCGCGAAGGCAAGCTGGAATCCGTAGCCGCCATATTGAAATCGGAACCGGATTTGTTGAACAAGACCAATCAGTTCGGGCAGACACCATTGTCGGTCGCTGTTCAGTCACAGCGCACCAACATTATTGATTTCCTTGACCAGCAAGGGGTGCAATGGGATCCCCGCTCGGCCCTTCTCACCGACCGCACGAATATCCTCCGCAATCTGGTTACGCAGCAACCCCGGCTGGCCGCTAATGGTTCTTTGCTTCGCCTGGCTGCGACCAGAGGCAATCTCTCTGTTGTTGAAATGTTGCTGGCGGCGGGCGCGGATATGAAGGCAGCCGATCCCTTTGGCCTTTCGTCATTGGGTTATGCCCTCGCCTCACAACATAGCGAACTCGCCAGCCTTCTCGTGAAACAGGGAGCAACTGAAAATATCTTCGACGCGGTCTTTTCCGGCGACACAGAAACGGCGGCAGCGCTGATTGGCAAGGACAAGTCACTGGCGTTCGCCACCAATGCCATTCGTGTTTCAGTGGCCGAAATCGCCGCCTCCACCGGCAAGGATAAGGTCCTGAAATTATTGCTGGATAAAGGCGTGGCTCCCAATTTCCAGAACCCCTTCACCGGCAAATCGCTGCTCTGCGCAGCGGCCAATTACAACCAGACCAACACTGCGGAATTGCTCCTCCAACGACGGGCCAGATCGGATGTTGCCGACAATTCCGGCTTCTCACCCATTCACGTCGCGGCCCTCAAGGGTTCCATTGACGTCCTAGAATTACTCCACAAACACAAGGCCGATGCCAACCTTCGCACTGCGGCGCCGGACATGGCCCAGCCGCCTTTAGGAAGCAGACCGCCGTTTTTCGGACGGCGGGAGATGACCTTGTCAGGCAACACCGCCTTGCATTTGGCCGCGATGACTGGCCAAACCAACGTCATCCCCCTCCTCCTGAAATGGGGCGCATCCGTCAACGCCACAAATGCCGATGGCATGACACCGCTTGATTTGGCGGCCCAAGTAGGACAGTTCCGATATCTCATGCTGAGCCACACCGACATGAGAATACCGTTCACCCCGCCACCGCTGCTGCGCGACAATCCCATATTGCGTCGGGGCGCTACCATCGCCTTGTTGGAGCAGGCGGGAGGG
Organism: uncultured Verrucomicrobiae bacterium; assembly: GCA_963802515.1. Taxonomy (GTDB): domain Bacteria; phylum Verrucomicrobiota; class Verrucomicrobiia; order Limisphaerales; family UBA11358; genus UBA11358. Next base: position 15,589 of record CAWDIX010000003.1, on the reverse strand, counting down.
AAACGTGGCGAAAGACGAGGACCGGCTGGAATGATGCCTTTTGGTCAGCAAACGATGACACGCTTCACCTCCATGGCCTCAGCACCCGCTCCCCAAGCGCCTGTTCTCCAAACTGGCGCGGACTATCACGCTCAAGGCTGCGTTGATTACAATTCACACCGATTTACCAACTCCTTGGCAGATTTCCGCAAGTCCTGCGAACTCGGTTCCGACAACCAGGATTACTCCTATTTCCGTATCTGGCTCATCCGGGCGCGGCTGGGAGAAGAGGAGGCTGCGACCCAGGAATTGGCGGCTTATCTGGAGCGCCGCAAGGCTCAAAAACCCGATGATTGGCCGTCAAAAGTCGGGCGTTTTCTGGCCAGCCAATTGTCCGAAACCGATTTTGTCAAAGCCGCTGACGACGCTAACATTCAAACCGACCACGAACAACATTGCGAGGCCTATTTCTATGCCGGGTCGAAACGGCTGATTGAAAATGACAAAATGGGGGCGGTGGGTTATTTTAAAAAATGTCTGACCACGAATGTGACAAATTTTGAGGAATATACCAGTGCCGCTTCGGAATTGCTGCGCCTGCAAATGCCTGTGCCAGGCCCCAATTAGGAACATCTGATCGAGCTATAGCGGTTTAACTAAAACCGTGGCCGTCGGAGGAGCGCGGGCTTCAGCCCGCTTCGACGTGAATTTCATGGAGGACAATGAAGCGGCGTGAACGCCGCGCTCCTGAAAAACGGCTCCAGTATTTCACAATTTGCTCTAAATCCGCCGACTTCTGCGCGAAGCTGCTCGAGGCGGAAAAGGTCGCCGCGGTGCCCGGCATCGCATTCGGCGCGGACGATTGCATCCGCCTCAGCTACGCCACCAGCATGGCCAACATCGAGAAGGGTTTGGACCGGATTGAGAAATTCTGCAAAGGACTGGCGAAGATTTAACCGCGAACCACGCACAAAACGCGAAACTTTCCGGCTGCAAAGAACGCAAAAGGTGCGGAACCGGATTTCGGAGTGTTCGGCTGTTTTTGTCGGTCGGGACAACCTCCCGCTCGCCCGCGGTCGCGCTGCTGCGCGGCCCTGCCATTGACGCGGATTTTTAATTTCTGTTTTTTTCGACGTTCAACCTTCAACCATCAACTCTCAACTGCTTCAAGGCAGCAGTTGCAGGCGGTAGAATCGCTGCGGGTCGGTGGGCGAGACGTCCGTTGCGGTCATCGTGCCATTGGTCCCGTTGATGGCACTGCCCAGGTTGATCCACGGTGCCTGCGTGAGGTTGGTGGCATATTGCAACTGGTAGCCGGGGCCGGCCATCGCGCTCCAGGCGAGATTGACCGAGCCCCCGGATTTCACCAGCGATTGGAAAGCGGGCCTCTGTACGGCAGTCACGCTGACGTCATCCAAGGCAAAATACCAGGGGTCGTTTCGGAAACCGAATTGCAGCGTGGTGCTGGTCCCCGCGGCCGTGACGAGGTATTGCATGTGCAACCAACCGTCGGTTCCCATATCGGTCTGGTCAAAAAGCGTGGTGGCGCCCCAGTCGGCGAGAAATTCATTGGGGCCGACGCCGTTGTAATTAACGACCCAGAAGCTGACGAGATAGAGTTGGCCCGGCGTGGTGGGCAGCGTTTGCGACAGGTAATACAGCGAACCGTAACACCCGATCTGTGCCCCGTAGTTGCCCGACTGGATGTACGCGGGATCAGTCACCACGGTTTCGTAACCATCAATGTTTCCCGACTGCGTCCAGCCGGTGAAATCGCCCATTTCAAAACCGCCGTTCTGGACCAGTTGCGGCGGGCTGGCCCGCAAGGTGAACGTCCGGCCCACCACGAAATGATCGTTCAAGTTGGTGAACGACAGGGTCGCGGAATAGGTGCCAAAGGGCAGATTGGTGGCGGCGGAATTCAGACTGACGGTCACCGTCGCTGCGGAACCGCCCGGGTTCAATGTGCCGCCGGTCAAAGAGGCGTTCAGCCAGGGCGACGTGTTGCCCAGCGACCAGTTCAGGCTGGCGGCGCCGACGTTCGTGAGCGTAAAACTGATGGCGGCCGGATTGAAGGGGCCGCCCGCGGTGCCTGTGGAAAAAAGGCCGCTCGCGGGGATGACGAGCAGGGCATCGGGAGAAAAAACGAACGGAATGGGGGCCGAGGCGTTCCCGTTGGCCGTCACGACCAGCGAATAAACTCCCACCGGCAGGTTTGCGGGCAGGGTGAACTCCGTGCTGACGATATTGGTGCCCGTCATAATGCCGGTGCTGCTCCAGTTGTAGGTCCGCGCGTAATAGACGCCGCCAAAAGAATCGGTCAGGCGCACGAGCGGATAATCACTGCTCATCTGGGCGTCGTCGCCATAGGCGGCCCCTTCGGAGATGCCGTTGAACAATGTGCCGGTGAGGTGGTAAGAACCATCCAGATTGGTGCTGATGCCCTTGATGGCCGGTTGGCCGGCGGCAAGTGGCGAGCCGTCCGGCTGATACACGTAAAGCTGGGAGTTGTCGGACACGAAGAGCACCGTCCCGTCCGGCAGGTCAAGCATCCGCATCTCGTACGAGACCGAGTAAAAGTTCATGCCGAGCGGTCCGTCCACCTGGGTAAATGCGTTCGCCACCGGATCGTATTCGTAAAAGCTCGTCGGAACTCCATCAGCCGGGGTCAGCGCGCAAAGAATTTTTCCATTGACCATCATGGCCGCCGGCGCGTCGGCGGCCGCCATGCCATCCGGGATGATGGGTCCGGCCTGCCAGGAGCCTGCGTTCGTGTTGCCGGCGGGAGTATAAAACACGGTCTTGCCCGATCCGCCGAGGAAGAAAGCCCGCCCGTCTGCCAGCATGAAACCCGCGCCCATTTCGTAACCGGCATAAATCTCCACCGGCACATTCGCGTCGCTCAACCACTGGTTGAGCGCAGGAATGTAACGCTCGGAATTGGTGTCGAAGGGGTCAATGGTCAAAATGCTTCCGTCCGGCAATTTGACCCAGCTCGCTTCATCCTGATAGTAACTGTTGTTTGCGAGAGTCGGCCCGGCCTCCCACACGTTCGAAATGACATTGTAGATGACCGTGCCGCCGTAAGTCGCGGGCGTCACCGGAGCGACCAGCACGTTGCCGTCCGGCAGGGTTTCGGAAACGGAATCGTGAAATCGCACCTGGCCAGCTGGCGGCGGCGGCGTGACGGTCCAGGTGTTCGCCAACGGATCGTAAACCTCCGCCGAATTGGTGCCGGTGCCGTATTCGCCGCCGGCCACGAGCACCCGGCCATCGCGCAACACCTGGGAGGAATAATAAAGCCGGTCGTAATTCATGGGCGCGAGCGTGGACCAGGTGCCATTGAGGTAACTGCCATTGGCATCCGGCGTCAGCTTATACCAGGCGTTCCCGAACCCTCCGGCGCCGGGCTCGCCGCTGGCGGCCAGAACGGTCCCGTCGGATAGCAACAGCATGAGGTCAATGTTGTCCGGTGCCGGATTCGTCAACGGGGCCCAGGTCCCCGCCGCGTTTATCCCGCAAGGAACAAATGCCATCGCCACAGCGACCAGCAGCCATAACCAACCCGGATCGCGCCCGCCAATCCGCCGGATGCTTCCGTTCCTTTTGACTGCCGTCTCAGCGGCCAATGACGGATGGACAATTTGAAAAAAACGGTTGAAACCCGGGCCTGAACGGATGGTTGACCGACGATTCATTATTCTGATTCCTTAACTGCGACCAGCTTATGTCCATTCGCCACCGGCTTCAAGATAAAATTCGGAGGGGCGAGTTCATCCAAATCTCGGAGAAACGAGCTCCGCGAGTCCCCAACTTGATTCCTCCTCAACATTCCGTGCCTTGGGATCATTCGATGTTGAAGGTTGAAGGTTCGTTTTCCCCCATTCAGCCCGTGGCCTTCCGCTCAGCGCGTGATGAAACTGCCCTCGAAAAAAGACAAGCCCCGGCCGGGAAGGTCGAACCGCCGGTCGGGACTGGAAGAATTGAAGCTGTGTTGGCAGGATGCTGGCAGTCTAACTGGAAATCAACAGGTCGGGCGTTGTTAACGCCCGGCGCGCCTCGCCAAATGCCGCGAACTGAATCCCCTGCGCGCTAAAACATTTCTCCATGGAACCAGCGAATGCAACTGACATGCCAAACCCGCTTTTCTCAAATTGCTGCCTTTTTCGACCCCCTGCCCTTTTTGCGTTGAAGTTTTTTGCGCCATGCGGGCAAAAACCTTCATTGCCCATTTTCCGCTCCGCCTCGATTGTCCCTCGCCCGCGGGAGCGGTAGAGAATAGTCCCTCAACTCTCCATCCTCCATAGTCCCGCGATGCGGGACGACGGAGGATCAGCCAACGAACCTCAACGACTTGCCGGAGTAGAATCCATTCAACCACGGATGACGCGGATGAGCGCGGATTTGTTGCCGCAAAAATGCACAGAAGGCACAAACATTGGACATATCCTTCGTGCGTCTTTTGGCGGCCGCGAATCTTTCCCATCTCCGATCTTCAGTCTCCGAAGCGCCGGCCATTCCAAACGCAAGTGCCTATTGTAATTATTGCTTCAGCGGCATTTGGCTATCGTGCCGGTGCAATGCAGTAACAACCGGGGCGTCAGGCCATTGCACCATTTGACTATGAACGACATGATTATTGTTTTGCTCGCTGCGCTCGCCCACTCGTTTGGCGGCAGTCCGGGTTGTGCCATCATCACCCTCTCGCTGGGCGTCCGCGTTGCCCTGCTCCCGCTCACCCTCCGGCTCGCCCGCCGGGCGCGTCGGAACCAGGAAATCATGCGCGCCCTTCAGCCCGGGATTGAACAGCTAAAAAAGCGCTTTGAAAAGAAACCGGAGCGCCTGTTCGAGGAAATGCACAAGCTATATCGCAAGCATCAATGCAGCCCGTTCGACATTCCAACGCTGGTGGGCAGCTTCATCCAGCTTCCGATATTCGGGATGCTGTATGGTTCGATCCGCGCATCGCTCGTTTCCAACGGCGCGTTCCTGTGGATCAAAAATCTCGCTTCGCCGGATATGCTGCTGACGCTGGCCATCCTTTCTTTGACAGGCCTGTCCGCTTATCTGATGCCGTCAACTTCCGCGCAGACGCGGAACATGCTGGTCGCCATCCAGGTGATCGTCACATTTTTCATCGTCTGGAAACTGGCGGCTGGATTGGGCCTTTACTGGATGTCATCGAACCTGGTGAGCCTGTTCCAAACGCTGTGGCTCCGCCATCGTTACAACTCCGCCTCGAAACCGGCCTGACCCATTGAGCGAATTCCTCTCCGCCTCGAACGGGGACTTGAGTTGCTTGGGAAGCAAAGAAAGGAATTTGCGCAGCAAAGGCCCGCAAGGGTCGAACGCGCAGGCGCGAACGAGTCATTGGAAGTAAAGGTGAGGTGTCGGGCAAAGATATTTCAACCCGCAGATTATGCGGATTGACGCTGACAAATGTTCCGAGCACACTCGTTCCGCCATGAAGACCTCCCGCCTTCGCGCGTCCGTGTTGCTTTTTGTCGCTCTCGCCTTTTCAATCGCCGGGACTGCCCGCGCGCAGGAAAAAGCGATGACGAATTCGCCGGCCAGTACCACGCTTCACCCGGCGCTGTTTCTCGTCGGCGATTCCATCGTGAAAACCGGCAGCGGCAACGGCGCGACCGGCCCGTGGGGCTGGGGCTCCGAACTCATCCCGCTGTTCGATGCCGCCAAAATCCATGTCTATAACGAGGGCCGCGGCGGACGCAGCAGCCGGGGTTACCTTGAAGAAGGATTGTGGGCCAAAATCCTGGAACGGCTTGCGCCCGGCGATTTCGTAATCCTCCACTTCGGCCATAACGACGCCAAAAACTCGGCGAACTATCCCGACCGCGTGACCGCGAGCGGCAACGGCGAGGAGACGAAGGAAATCGAATCACCCGTGACGCATCAGAAGGAAACCATCCACACCTACGGCTGGTATTTGCGTCAATACGTCAAAGACGCAAAAACCAAAGGCGCGACGGCGATTATTTGCTCATCTGCTCCGCGCAACCAGTGGGTTGACGGCAAGATCAAGCGCGGCCTGGACGGTTACGCGCAGTGGGCCGCCGAAGCCGCCAAGGCCAGCGGTGCGACCTTCCTTGACCTGAACACGCTGGCGGCGAACCGTTTCGATGCGCTCGGCCAGGAACCGGCCGCTAAATACTTCTTCGACAGCCAGCACACGACCAAAGCCGGTGCCAGGCTGAACGCCGAATCCGTCGTCGAAGGCCTGAAACAATTAAAAGACTGCCCGCTGGCCAGCGACCTTGCGCCTGCCGTTCCGTAATTGGCTTGTAGGCGACGCGCTAACGAGGCGACCGGCGCGTCACTTGCCACTTGTCACCCGCTTTGGTAGGGCGGTGCTGCCGCGACGCCGGCTTCAGTCCAAAGTTCAGTCCCGCAATGCGGGATTCAATGTTCCCCTGCTTATCCGTCCCTCAACTCTTGCCGCGTGCCAAAGCTTTGCGCGGATCAACCCTCAACCGCCCCCAACAGCCTCTTGACGAAACGCGCCGGGGCCACGACTGTCCCATCGTGTTGCGTGATGCCCGGAACCACCTCCCGCCCACCCGCGCAACGTCAGGTGGGGCGAGCGTCCTCGCGAGCCGGCCTTGGCACGTCGAAGTGGGGCGAAGCCGGCTCGTCAGTAGCCTCGCCCCACCGAAAGTTTCAAAACGTACCACTATCGCTTTTTCCGCCTGTCAACCGGCAGTCCTTAGCTGCGAAAAACCTTTAGCCTTCAGCCTTTAGCGTTTAATCTTCTTAATCGGCTTGCACTCTGTCCCATGAAAGGAACCGGACCATGAAATTTCGAATCGGTCTGCCGGCAAAAATTCCCGGGCCGGGTCTGGCGCTTGTCCTGGTCTGTCTCGCTTTTGCCCCGTTGCCGGCGCGGGCTTGCACCATTTTCGTGCTGACGGATACTAATCGGGCGTTATTCTGCAACAACGAGGATTGGTCGAATCCGAAGACGAGAATCTGGTTCATGCCCGCCGGTGACGGCTGTTATGGCGCGGTTTATGTCGGATTCGATGATGGGTATGCCCAGGGCGGCATGAACACGGAGGGCCTCGCCTGCGACTGGGTGGCCGGATTCAAGGAAGAATGGAAACCGGACCCGCACCTGCCGATTCCCCGGCGAGATTCGAGCCAGCGAATGCTCGAGACCTGGCCACCGTTGATGACGCCATCGCCTTCTTCCGGAGTCATCATGAACCGGGGTTCACCAGATCAAAAATATTGGTGGCGGACCGGACCGGCGCGTCGGTGATCATCGGCGCCCGGGATGGTCAGTTGCAGGTGGAGCAGGAAAACCAATGCCGCGGGTTTGGTTTTGGACATGAAAAGCTCGACGCCGCACTGGCCGGGAAACCCGAACCCACTGTGGCCGGCGGCTTCAAAATATTGCGCGACTGCCGGCAAAGCGGCGACTACGCCACCAAGTATTCCAACGTCTACGATTTGAAGTCCGGCGACATTTTCCTTTACCCGTTTCCCGACCGCGACGACGAGGTGAAAATGAATCTGGCCGACGAGCTCAAAAAAGGGGGCCATTATTACGACATGCCGCAAATCAAGGAACAACTGACTCAGGCGCCCCGGCCCCTGCTGCTGAACATGAAGCGTTTTCCGATGGACGAATTCAAACCCATTCCAGACAAGGAACCCGAAGTCACCGCCCACTTGCGGGCCATGATCCGGGATGCGACAGCCGGTGCCCCGCATGCCGGGGACTACACGGCGGAAGCGTGGAAGACGGTTTCGGCGAACCAGAAGCAGACGCAGGCCGGTCTTAAAAATGCCGGCGATCTGATTTCGATGACCCTGGTGGACCGCGTCGAGACGAACGGGCTGCGCACTTATCGGTACCGGATGGAGTTCGGCAAAGGGACCACTATCCAGCGCGTTGTGCTCGATAACCAGAACAAGCTGGCAGACGCCGAAACAGAATTTATGGAAGCGAAACCCGGCGCCACTGCTCCTTGATTCCGGCTCCGGTCAGCATGGCCAGCACAACAGGCAGGGACATGGCGTCCACACTCCGCAGTATTGCTACGTAGGACGGGCTGCGACGTGCCCGGCGGTAAAGCCGCCGGAAGGGTTGCGCCCGCCGGGGCAAGCGGATGACTGAAAAGTGATAAACACATGAAAACATTCGTCAGCACGCGCGAAGTTTCTTTGCTTCCGCTCCCAGGGACTGGCTGGGAAATAAAAATCGGCGCCGCGCAGGCCGGTTTCAACGGGTGCATCTTGACACTGTCCTTAATCGAACCGTTTTGAGCGTTTGGAGTTCCGCGTTTACGCGGCCCATCGCCGATTTTCAACCAAACCGCCTGAAGGCGGGACTCCAAACAAGGACAATGTCAAGATGCACCCGTTTCAACGAAGAATTGCGATTTGGCGTTGCGATTTGGCTTGACAATCACTCCGGCTTTGGAAAAATCAGGGAACGGTCCACGCTGGTTGTGGGCATGAAATCCAACCAGTGGGAAATTCCAAATGAAATCTGACCTTCCAACCCTGCGTTGTTTATCTCGCGGAATCGTTTCTACAGGAGCGCTCCTGCTCCTGGCTGTAACCACGAATGTTCAAGCTCAATACATCTACACTACGTTGAGCGTTCCAGGGGCAGTCAGCACTTATGCATCGGGCATTTCGGGTAATAACATCGTCGGGTATTACTCGGACGGAAGCACATGGCATGGTTTTCTCTACGATGGCAGCGGCTACACCACTTTGGACGTGCCGGGGTCAAGTTTCACTTATGCCAATGGTATTTCCGGCAACAACATTGCAGGGACTTACAGCGGCGGCGGCTTTCTCTACAATGGCAGCAGCTACAGCACCTTGAATCCGCCTGGGGCATCACTTACCCATGCCAACGGCATTTCCGGCACCAACATCGTGGGGGATTACTTTTACAACGACGGCAGCACCTTTACCTATCACGGTTTTCTCTACAATGGCAGCAGTTACCTCACCATAGACATGCCGGGTGCAGCGGCAAGCAGTCTCAACGACATTTCCGGCAACAACATCGTCGGGTCGTACGGTGTCTACGGCAACGAGAACCACGGCTTTCTCTACGATGGCAGCACCTACACCACTTTGGACGTGCCAGGCGCATCATCCACCTCTCCTAATGGCATTTCCGGCGGCAACATTGTGGGGGCGTACTTTGACACCACTTATCACGCCTTTCTCTACAATGGCGGCAGTTACGTCACCTTGAACGTACCGGGAGCCTTGTCTGCTCAGGCCACTGGAATCTCCAGCAATACTATTGTGGGCTATTACTACAACGGGGGCACCGTTTTGGGTTTTGTAGCTACCCCCGTTCCTGAACCGTCTTTTTTTGCGTTGCTGGACATTGGCGCCACCGCACTTGTTATTGGCCGCCGCCGCCGGTAGAACTGAAAGCAGGTTTCGCTTAAATCCCCTTACGGAAACGGGCCACCCGTCACCCGCCCGGCCTGTGCGCGCCGGCTCCCTTTGATTCGATGTTCAGCGTTGAATGCCTGTCCTGCATAGCCTTGGCGACGCGGGATTTGATGTTCCCCCCATGGTTTCGGCATTCAGCCTTCCCAACTTGCATTCAGGCGAAACTGCGCTGATGTTTGGTGCTGGAGGTTATGAATCCTGACATTGCTCATGCGCTTGAAATCGCCGCGGTCGTGGTTGCGGGGACGATGACCGGCAACGAAATTGCCGTGGCCGTTTTCTTTCACCCTCGCATCAGTCGTCTGGAAGACACGGTGCACGTCCGGGCCGCGCAAACGTTGGCGAGCGCTCTCGGCACGGTGATGCCATTCTGGTATGCGCTGACGTTCGCATTGAGCCTGGCAGCGACTTTCGTGGCCCACACGACGTGGAGCACTCCCTGGTGGCTGGCACTCGGCGCGCCATCGGCCGCTATTGGCCTTTTCCACCGCGTCGATCGCGAGGAATCGGATCGCATTGGCCATCTTGTCCTGAGCCGGGGTGGTCGCCATGGGGGTCTCCTTTGCTCGCGCTTTTTTGAGGGTCCGCGCCCGCTCGGGCGATTGCGCCTCAATAACGGGCGCCTGTGACAGCCTGTCAATCGCTCCAGCGCGTCAACGCCCGCGTTGACGCCTCCTTCAACCATCGCGTAAACAAAGCATCGCAATGGGCAGAAGCGAAACCGATTCGGACGCTTTGGAACTGTCGCTGAGGCGGCTCGTCTCCGCCGTCGACTCGCTCGAGCGGGCGGCCGAGCGGCGGATGCGCCAGGAAGACGCGCGCGCCAACGCCGAAGAGGAATTCGCCCTCATGCAGGACGACCGCTCCCGCCTTGCGGTTGAACTCGACGCTGCGCTCGATCGTTCCCGCGCGCTCGAGGCCGCCAACCTCAATGCGGGCGAGCGGCTGGCGCATGCGGCCCAGGCGATCGGGCGGATCATTGCGCGGATGGACCCGGCGGCGGACTGAGCCCGGGTCGGGGTGGGACGGGGTTTGAGCGCATGGCGCAGGTTTCGGTGACGATCGACAACCGCAAATACCGCCTCGCCTGCAACGAGGGCGAAGAGGCGCGGCTCGAAATCGCTCGCCGGCCTGATCGACGACAAGATCGGCGAACTGCGCGCCTCGTTCGGCGAAGTCGGCGACCAGCGGCTCGTGGTCATGGCGGCCCTGACCGTGGCCGACAGCCTCCAGGAGGCGCTCGACGCGAATGCGGCCGAGCGCGAGCGGATGAAGGCGGCCGAGGCCCGCAACTCGGGCGTCGCCGCGCGCCTCGACCAGCTCAGCTCGAAACTCGAGTCTCTGGCGGGACAGCTCGCCGGCGGCGCCGAGACCTGACCGCCGGCCGGCCGGCGGCGGAAGCTCACCGCGACTGCGCATATTCCAGGCCGCGCTCGACGACCTCGGTCGCGATCGCCGACATGGCGTCGGCGCTGTCGGGCTTGACGAAGACCTTATCGGCGCCGGCGCGCAGCGCCGCTTCGTGCACCGGCCGCTCGGTCGATGTCGTCAGCACGAAAACCGGAAGCGCGTTGAGGGCCATCGTCCGGCGCAGCGCGTGGAGAAACTTGACCCCGTCGAGACGCGGCATATTGAGATCGAGCACCAGGACGTCGGGAAGCCTGTTGGTGAGATCCTCGATCGACACGCGATAGGCGGCGTCGAGGCCGTCTCCGGCGTGCTCGAGGGCGACATCCTGCCGTAATCCGGCCTTCACCCGGTCCAATGCGCGCTCAAAAAGAAACACGTCGTCGGGATCATCCTCGATCAGCATGACCCGGCAGGGTCTTGGCGTGGTTATGGCTTTTGACATCGGACCCATTCATTCGAGATGGCGGGGGCGGCAAGTCGCCGGCCGCGCTCGCCGGCGGCGATGGCGCGCGGGCTTGCCGGACGCGCCCCCGTAACAGTCGCAAAAGGCCGGAGTGAGGCGGAGCCATGACGAGCCGGAAGGTGACCGACGATCGTTTTCGCCTGGCGGTCAACGCCTCGCCCGCCGCGATGATCATGATCAACTCGGCAGGCGTGATCGAATTCGCCAACGCCGAGACCGAGCGCATGTTCGGCTACAGCGTCGAGGACCTGATCGGCCAGTCGATCGACATGCTCGTCCCGACGCGGTTTCGCGGCGCCCATGCGGGCTTGAGACGGGGGTTCTTCGCCAATCCCAGCGAGCGTCCCATGGGCGCCGGGCGCGATCTCAACGGAACGCGCAAGGACGGCGCGGAATTTCCGGTCGAGATCGCGCTAACCCCGATCGACGCCCAGGACGGCCCGATCGTGCTCGCGACCGTGGTCGACATCACCGCGCGAACGCAGGCCGAAACCGAACTCGCCCGCCGCGCCGCCGAGCTCGAGCTCGCCAACGAGCGGCTGACCCAGTTCGCCTATGTCGCCTCGCACGACCTGCAGGAGCCCTTGCGCAAGATCGCGGTCTATGCGGGCCTCCTCAACGAAGCGATCGCCAAGTCCGACGCGGACGATATCGCGCGGGCCACAGGGGTCATCGCCACCTCCGCGATCCGCGCCAGGCGTCTGGTCGACAATCTCCTCACCTTTTCGCGCGTGACCGGCAGCGAGACGCGCCTGCAGCGGCTCGATCTTCGCACCGAGGTCGAACTGGCGCTCAGCGATCTCTCCGCCGCGATCGAGGAGAGCGAGGCGCGGGTCCAGGTCGATGTCCCGCCCGTCGTCGTGCCGGCCGACCGCTTGCAGCTTGGACGGCTGATCCAGAACATCGTCTCCAACGCGATCAAGTATCACAAGCCGGGCGCGGCCCCGGCGATCGAAATCCGCGCCGCTCGCGTCGGCCCCGGCCGGGCGAGGCTCTCCATCGCCGACGACGGCATCGGCTTCGAAGAGAAATTCGCCAAGGCGATCTTCGAGCCGTTCAAGCGGCTGAACGACCCGAAGCAATATCCGGGGACCGGCATCGGGCTCGCGATCTGCAAGTTGCGATCGCCGACCGCTACGGCTGGGCGCTCGGCGTGAAGTCGCGCCCTGGCGAAGGGACGACGTTCTTCGTCACCCTTCCGACGGACCCGAATAAAATCCCGGTTGCGCCCCACGCTCGATGCGGGTATATACCCTTGTCAATGAACACGCCCTGCTATTGCCTGGCCCTGCGCGCGGCCGCCCGCAAGGCCACCGCCCTCTACGATGAGACCCTGGCGCCGGCCGGCCTCAACCTCGCGCAATACGGCCTCATGCGCAGAATCGAACGCGCGGGCGCCGTTTCGCTGACCGAACTCGGGCGGCTGGCCGAGCTGACCGCTCGACCGTCGGACGCAACGTCAAAGTGCTGGAGCGCCTTCTGCTCGTGAGGCTGTCCCAGGCGAAAGACCAGCGCGAGGCGGCGGTATGGCTCACGCCCGCCGGTGCCGAGGCGCTGCGGCGCGCCGCTCCCCTTTGGGAGGACGCCCAGCGCCGGATCGAGACCGTCCTGGGCGCCGGCGGCGCGGAGCAGCTGCGCGCGCTCGCCCTTAGCCTGTGAATTTTTGGCGCAATGCGGGTATCTACCCGTAAGGAGTTGGAAATCGCCGCATCGACGTCGTCCGCCTCTGCCCTGCATCGGCAGTCCGCGGCGCTCTCTCTCTCCAACCCGCTCGCCGCTGCGATGGCGGCGAGGAACATCTATTATGGCTGGGTCGTCGCCGGAGCGACCTTTCTTGTCATGCTGGCGACCGCCGGAGCGATGGGCGCGCCCGGCGTCATCATCCGGCCGCTGGAAAAGGAATTCGGATGGAGCGCCGCCGACATCTCCTCGGCGCTCGCCTTGCGCATCGCGCTCTTCGGGCTGATGGCGCCGTTTTCGGCCGCCTTCATCAACCGCTTCGGCATGCGGCCCGTCGTCACGGCGGCGGTGGCGATGATCTGCCTCGGCATCCTGGCCTCGCTGGCGATGACCGAGGTCTGGCAGCTTGTCGTGCTGTGGGGCGTCGTTGCCGGCGTCGGCACGGGTCTCGTCGCCCTGGTGCTCGGCGCAACCGTCGCGACGCGCTGGTTCGTCGAGCGTCGCGGACTTGTCGTCGGCATGCTGGCGGCGAGCAACGCGACCGGACAGCTCATCTTTTTGCCGCTGCTGGCGAAGCTGACTGAGGACTACGGATGGCGGAGCGCGCTTGTCTTCGTCGTCGCCATGCTGCTCGCGGCGGGCCTCGTCGCGCAGCTCGTGCTGCGCGACCGGCCGGCGGACGTCGGTCTTGCGCCCTATGGAGCAAGGGCGATCGAGCCGCCGCCGAAGCAGGCCCGCTCTCTCGGCGCCATGATGGCCTCGCCGCTGCGGGTTCTCTACGAGGTCCGGTCGAGCCGCACCTTCTGGATCCTGGCGGCGACCTTCTTCGTCTGCGGCCTCTCGACCAACGGCCTCATCCAGACCCACTGGATCGCGCTTTGCGGCGACTATGGCGTGGCGCCGGTCGCAGCGGCCGGAGCGCTCGCCGCGATCGGCGTGTTCGATTTCGTCGGCACGATCCTGTCGGGATGGCTGTCCGACCGCTACGACAATCGCTGGCTCCTGTTCGTCTATTACGGCCTGCGCGGTCTGTCGCTGATCGCCCTGCCCTTCACCGCCTTTTCGGTCCTCGGACTTTCGGCCTTCGCGGTCTTCTACGGCCTCGACTGGTTGGCGACCATTCCGCCGACGGTGCGCCTGACGGCCGAACGCTTCGGCGCGGAGAAGGCGAACCTGACCTTCGGCTGGATCTTCGCCGCCCATATGCTGGGGGCGGCAGTCGCGGCCCTGGGCGCCGGCGTCGCGCGCACCGAGTTCATGACCTACCTGCCGGCGCTCTATATCGCGGGCGTCGCCTGCGTGATCGCCGCCGCCCTCGTGCTGACGCTCGCGGCCGCCAGCGCGGAGGGCGGCGGTCGCGGCGGCCTGAGCCCGGCGGAATGCCGGGTTAGCCGACGGTTCCGTCTTGCAAGAAGCCGTCAGCGGAGACAAATTCAACCCCGCCGAGGCCGCCCCATGGAGAATCCCGGCTGAAGGCGCCGCGGCGGAGTTTTCAACTGCTGGCCAGGAAAAGCCAAATGGCGCCCGTGCGTCGTCTGCGCCGCAAAGCCTAGCCGTTAAGCACCGACCCGGATCTGACCTAATCCTTAGCTATTTGAGCGTCTCGCGGAGGAGAATCTTTTCATGTCGCATCACTATTCCGGTCTCAACCTCGGCTTCCCCGGCGGGGACGCCCGCCTCGACTTCACCGATCTCTATGCTTTCCCCAAGCCGGGAGATCCGGGCAAGTCGATCCTGATCATGAACGTGCACCCGTCCGCCAGCCTTAGCCCGCCCGGACCGACGACCGCCGAACCCTTCGCGCCCGAGGCGCTCTACGAGCTCAAGATCGACACCAACGGCGACGCCGTCGCCGATATCGCCTACCGGATGGTCCGCATCCGCCGACAGCGGAGGGCAGACCGCCACGCTGCGCCGTGCGGAAAGCGCCGAGGCCGCCGGGACCAGCGAGGGCGGCAAGGTCATCGTCGAGCAGGCCCCGGTCTCGATGGGTCGGGACGCACGGGTGGCGGAGGCCGGCGAGCACCGCTTCTTCGCGGGCTGGCGCAGCGATCCCTTCTTCTTCGACGCGCCGGGCGCGGTGAACAACTTTCAGTTCGAAGGCGCCGATTTCTTCGCCGACAAGGACGTCTGCAGCATCGTGCTGGAAGTCCCCAACTCGATCCTGGGGACGAAAGGGGTGGGCCTCTGGGCCCGCACGCTGATTTCGCGACGGGCGCGACATGGAACTGGGTCCAGGTGGATCGCGGCGCCCGACCCTCGCAAACGCCATTCCTGAGCGGCGACCATAACGAGGCCTATCGCGCCGCGGAGCCGACGGACGACGCCCGTTTCGTCGCCGTCTTCGCGCACGCGCTGGAGCACACGGGAGGGTATGCGCCGGAGGAAAGCCAGGAGGGTGGCGGGGACGCTGCTGCCGGACCTCTTGCGCTACGACCCGACGCGCCCGGCATCCTTTCCGGGCAATGGCCGGTCGCTCACCGATGACGTCTCGGACTACTTCTTGGCTCTCCTCACAAACGGCAAGGTGACGTCGGACAAGGTCGGGCCGCACAGCGATCTCATTCTCGAGTTTCCCTACCTTGGCCCGCCGCACGGCTCGCGGTG
>CAWDIX010000002.1:0-4639047 GCA_963802515.1 uncultured Verrucomicrobiae bacterium | reverse complement strand
ATTTGATTGGGAGCTTTGGCCGGTGGTCAACGCGCGCGGGGTATTCGACCGCCGGGGGCGCCAGCTCAATGGCTCGGCCTTCGCCCCCGGCTCCTTTACCCTGCCAACGACATCACCTTGGAACGAAAAGAATTTGGAGCATCCGCCCCCAGGGCACGTCCGCAAAAAACTGGAGCCTGGAACTCTCCCGGAGAGCATCGGGCAGCCGTCCTTTCATTTGAATGGATAGCCCAGGGGTGTACTGAAAGAGTTTCTGGACCGCCACACGGCGTTTGATCGTGCGGCTGGAAGACCGGTTGAGGTGCCAGGTGCGTGGGCACAACGCTCTGACCGGCCCGACGGAGTCCCAATAGGTGTTTAGCCGGATGCCCGGCATCCGCGCTGCTAATAGAAATCAAGTCGGAGTTCCCGTTCTGAGGACCCGCATACGGAAAGAATAATCTTTCCGTCAGGGAATCCTTTTTCTTGTTGACCTATCAGGCTTAATAGGTGTTAGGTGGCGTCAATATTCCCAAAACCATAAATCTGCTCCATCCTTTTTCCATGCGCTCGCTTTCTGAATGACATCCTTGGCTTTGTCTGGGTCTTCTGTTTTGAGGTGTCCCATGTTGTATTCGTCAACAAACTGATGAAGCGCAATAAACCATCTGCCGTCAAGCTTCGTGAACCAAATGGACTTGTGATAAATCGTGCCGCCGATAGAAAACCTAGAAAGAGCTACTGCGGAATTGGTAAGCTGAATAACCTCCGCAACCTGAAAAGTGCTGACAATCTCGTCTCGATTCTTATCAATAAAATAGACGGCATCAATGTTGCCGGCTTGTGGGTCGAGCCTCGTGCGGTAAAGCTGCTGTGCTTGGAGCTTGGCCAGAGCCTTGATGCCATCGGAATCGGTGGCAACGATCTGTGGTGATGAAACACCGGCTGAACCGGTGCGACCGCAGCCGCCGAATGCGATGATAAAAGCTATCCCTAACGCCGGTATAATGAGTCGTGTCTTCATAATGTAAAAGCGCAAGCCACCTAACGTCCCGGATCAGCGACCGGGCGAATCACAAAAAACTTTATGAAGCTAAAAAACTCAACTGAAAGGCGAACTCCCGGTTCGCTGCATCCGGCTGGTTCGGCGGCAGCGCAATACCTGTATATGGTCGCCGCGAAGAAAACCTCCAAGCACTGCAAGGGGCTGATACCGTGGGAGCGCGTGAACCTCGCTACGCGCACTGGATTCAAAAGACTCGCTCGCTGGCTTGTAAGCCAAGGAATGCAACTGCCGCCCAAAGAACCTGGCCGCGACGAATCGGACTGTGCCCCATACTGGCTATGCTACGCACTGGCAGAATATGTGTGCGCCATAAATGAGACGTGTGAACGGGAGCCGGTCTCGTGCGCTGAATCAAGCCTGTGTATAACCGAATGGTGCGCGCCGTGCGCCGCGCTGGCATGGCTGAATGAGCAAAAACGCCTATCGGCACCATTGCCGCCGAACGACCAAGCTCAGGCACAGCCACCGGAGCGTGACGCTGACTGCAATGATGATGTTCAAATTTCATGGCTCCGTCAAAACTGAAAGGGCGGTGGCTGTTGCCTGCAGCGCCCTTGTTAGGCATCCGGCTTCTTGTCATCTTTCGCTGCTTGTGTATGCCTCTGCTTCCGGTGCATGGAAGCAAAAAGAAACACGATACTGGTAACAAGTGCTGCGCCGACAAAAGATGCAGCTACAACCTCAAAATCTGGCGAGCCTGATTCAGCACCACCTTCGGCATTGCTTCTGATGGCGGCTACGACAATCCGAATAATCACACTAAAACCAACCGAGGCAGCTAATGCTCCGCCAAGCTTCTTGATGAACAAACCACTGGCAATATAACAAGGCAACGCAATCGGGTCCATGAGTGTGCCTACCATCATGGCGAAAAATCCAAGAATCTGTCTCAAAGTATCATTATCGTCCATATTCCTGAATCCATCTTTTCTGAACTCCGTCGGCAAAAAGGCGAGACGCATACTCGTCGGCGCCCATATCGTGAGAATCTCGAACGCGCTTAACCTCTCCGCTCTGCTCCGCCTCGGCGTATGCCTTGACAACGCGCGTCCGGTCGCCGTCAAAACGCCGGAACAACTTACGCATCATGTCTCGCTGTGTCATGCGCTCAAGGATGCCTAACGAGGTGAGCTGAGCCACGCCGACGGGCGAGCGGCTCCGCAAACTCGATAACCGTTGTATAACTCAAACCGTCCATAAACTCAAGGGGCAGTCGGCGTTGGCTCCAGCGCGGTGTTGAACCCAGCCGCTGCGCGGCGGACCTGACGGGGATGGGGTGGGCGTTGGCGGATCATCGGGCCGGATGGTGGTGCGTTTTTTTAATTGGCGGCGAGCGTGTTACCGCATCCACGGGCACACTCGCCGCCCTTATGACTACTTATCCATATCCATCCATCGCAAAGTTTGCCGACCTTGTCCAACTTAAAGATTACCGGCCGCCCACCAAAAAGGAGTACGTGCGCTATCTGCTGCGTTTCGCCGATCACCTGCAGCGCGATCCGGCCGGCGCCACCGAGGACGACCTGCGGCGTTATTATCTGTTCCTGCGCCAGCAAAAACACTTGGGCGGCTCGGCCATGAAGGTGGCCAAGTGCGCCTTGCGTTGTTTCTATCGCGAGCTGCTTCACGTCGAGGGCTGGACGGTGTTCGAGGAGCTGCGCGTGGCCCCGCCCCAGACCCTGCCGCTGGTGCTCAACCGCCAACAGGTCGCCGCCGTGCTGGCCGCCGTGCGCCTGCCGCGCTTGAAAATGGTGCTGACCTTCATCTATCACACCGGCCTGCGCGTCGGGGAAGCCGTGCGCGTGGAACTGCGCGATCTCCAAGATACCCACACCGATCATCCCCGCCTCCACGTGCGCTGCGGCAAGGGCGGCCGGGACCGTTACGTCCCGCTGGCCCTGCCACTGGTCGAAGACTTGCGCCAGTGGTGGAAAATCCACCGGCATCGGCAATGGCTCTTTCCCGGGCCGGGAACGAACTGGCGCGAGCGGGGCTTGAGTGCCACCCAGGCGGCGGCGCGGGCCACCACGCACCTGAGCGTCTCGGCGGTGCAACACACCTTCCGGCTGGCGCGCGCCACGGCGGGCCTGCCCCTCGCGGCCACGGTCCACACGTTGCGGCATTGTTACGCGACGCATCTGCTCGAAGAAGGCGTGGACTTGCGTTTGATCAGCCAGTATCTGGGGCACGCTTCGCTGGAGACGACGCTCATCTACACGCATCTGACGCCGCTCAACGAGGCCCGGACCCGGGCGGCGCTGGACACGCTTTACACCGCCACCCGCTAAAGGCGCCGTGGTGGACGTGGCGGATATTCTCCGCGCGGTGTGGCCGGGTTATGCGGCGAAGTTCGGACGGTGGATTCCGCCCGAGCAACGCGCCGCCGTCCGGGCCATGCTGCGCTGTCGCACGCCCGCGCTGGGCGGGCAGGTTTACCGCTGCGATTGCGGCGGGACGCATTATACCTACCACTCGTGCAACCATCGGGCCTGTCCCAAGTGCGGCTGGGACGACAACACCGACTGGCTCCAACGGCAGCAGGCCCGGCTGCTGCCAGTGCCGTATTTTCTGGTGACCTTGACCGTGCCCGCCGAACTGCGCGAACCCATTCGCGCCGCGAGGCAGGTGTGGTACGGGGCGTTGTTGAAGGAGAGTGCCGGCGCGTTGCAGGACCTGGCGGCGCAGCCCAAACATCTGGGCGCCCAACTGGGATTGAGTGCCGTGCTGCAAACCTGGACGCGGGATCTGCGGTATCATCCGCACGTCCACGTGCTGGTGCCCGGCGGGGGACTCTCGGCCGACGGCTTGCACTGGCGACGCGTCAAGGACGCGGCGTTCTGCCTGCCCCAAGCGAAGTTGGCGGCGCGCTTCAAGGGCCGGCTCAAGGCCTGGTTGCAGGCCGAGCAGCCGGAGCTATTTAAACGGGTGCCGGCCAAGGTCTGGTGGCGCAAATGGGTGGTGGATATTCAGGCGGTGGGTTCGGGCGCAGCGGCGTTGAAATATCTGGCGGCCTATGTCCATCGCGGCCCGCTGCATCCGGCGCGGCTCAAAACCTGGGATGGGCGCAACGTCACGTTCACTCACCGGGACGGTGCGGGCCAGGAGCGGCGCGGCACGGTCAGCGGCCTGGAGTTTGTGCGCCGGCTGCTGCAACACGTGCCGCCCAAGGGCTTTCAACGCGTGCGCCACTCCGGTTGGCGTGGCGCGGCGGCCCGGGCCAAGTGGGAACGCATCGTGGCGCTGTTGGATTGGCGCCCATCACTTCCTAAACCCTCAACTAAAAATCCGCCACCCGTTTTGTGCCCGGGCTGTGGCAAAGCCATGCGCCGGATCGGCACGCTGGCCCGCTCACCGCCTTGACGGGTTGAGAGTTGAATCGCCTAAAGCTATCACCACGCGACAAGTCGCGTAAAGCTTCGCCACGCGACAAGAGTTGAGAGCGCCCGCGCAAAATAGACTGCGCGGGCGGGCGGGGCGGTGTTGTCCCTGGCGCCAAAAACGGCCCGGCCAGCGCGGGGCGGGTGGACAAAACGGGTGGAAAAGTGCCGCCGGCGGGGTGTGGAGACCGACCCGGGCCGACCGCCGGGACCAACCGCCGCCCCGACGGGGCTTTGGCCGGGCCACCAGGCCAAAAGCAAAAGGCAAAGAAGACCTTCAAAAAAACTTCGACGGGGCCTGCCCTCCGTAGCTCGGAGAGCCAAGGAGGGCGGGTTCAACAACGGATTGATTCGACGCTCCGCGCGACCACACCTCCCCAATTACGGACATCCCTCACGCGCTCCGGTCGATTCAATCCTTTGGTGGTTAGGCTGCGTGTGTGACAAATCCTCAACATACTTCGGCTCCGTTCCGTGGTTAGCTCCCCTATCCAGCTTATCCATCGCAAACTGGAACCAGTCTGGTGTCTGGTAGCTTAAAAACTCGTGCAATCCAACTCCGGTCTTCCAACCGTCTTGTGACAGCTCATAGTCCTGCAAATGCCAGTAACGCGCTCTGGTCAGGGCAACCTCTGCATCATCAGTGTGTCCAACTCGCTTCTCTAAAACATACAGACGACCATAAGCACAGAAAAGGTCGTGAGCCTGGCCACCTGGACCAAGTATCTTTGCGTCGGCGCTATGAAAATACTGGATAATCTCCTGCAAGCTTTGCCTAGCGTGGCTCACGTCGCCATCCATATACGTCCTGTAAAATGTGTCGCTGCCATGAAGAAATGCTAACTGTTTGGACTCGGTGGAAGCACAGCCGCTCAGAAACGCTGCGGTCACTATGCTGAAAGCCGCAGCAAACAATCGTGTGCTTTGAAGGATATGTGCTCTCATGCGAACGCAGCCTAACGTCCAGAGCTCAGCCACAGCCACCGTAAACCGGGCCTTCGCTTGGAATGGTGATGTTCAAATTTCATGTCTCGATCCTAAACTGAACGGGCAGTGGCTGTTGGCTGCAGCGATTTGTTGAACCCAGCCGCTGCGCGGCGGACCTGACGGGGATGGGGTGGGCGTTGGCGGATCATCGGGCCGGATGGTGGTGCGTTTTTTTAATTGGCGGCGAGCGTGTTACCGCATCCACGGGCACACTCGCCGCCCTTATGACTACTTATCCATATCCATCCATCGCAAAGTTTGCCGACCTTGTCCAACTTAAAGATTACCGGCCGCCCACCAAAAAGGAGTACGTGCGCTATCTGCTGCGTTTCGCCGATCACCTGCAGCGCGATCCGGCCGGCGCCACCGAGGACGACCTGCGGCGTTATTATCTGTTCCTGCGCCAGCAAAAACACTTGGGCGGCTCGGCCATGAAGGTGGCCAAGTGCGCCTTGCGTTGTTTCTATCGCGAGCTGCTTCACGTCGAGGGCTGGACGGTGTTCGAGGAGCTGCGCGTGGCCCCGCCCCAGACCCTGCCGCTGGTGCTCAACCGCCAACAGGTCGCCGCCGTGCTGGCCGCCGTGCGCCTGCCGCGCTTGAAAATGGTGCTGACCTTCATCTATCACACCGGCCTGCGCGTCGGGGAAGCCGTGCGCGTGGAACTGCGCGATCTCCAAGATACCCACACCGATCATCCCCGCCTCCACGTGCGCTGCGGCAAGGGCGGCCGGGACCGTTACGTCCCGCTGGCCCTGCCACTGGTCGAAGACTTGCGCCAGTGGTGGAAAATCCACCGGCATCGGCAATGGCTCTTTCCCGGGCCGGGAACGAACTGGCGCGAGCGGGGCTTGAGTGCCACCCAGGCGGCGGCGCGGGCCACCACGCACCTGAGCGTCTCGGCGGTGCAACACACCTTCCGGCTGGCGCGCGCCACGGCGGGCCTGCCCCTCGCGGCCACGGTCCACACGTTGCGGCATTGTTACGCGACGCATCTGCTCGAAGAAGGCGTGGACTTGCGTTTGATCAGCCAGTATCTGGGGCACGCTTCGCTGGAGACGACGCTCATCTACACGCATCTGACGCCGCTCAACGAGGCCCGGACCCGGGCGGCGCTGGACACGCTTTACACCGCCACCCGCTAAAGGCGCCGTGGTGGACGTGGCGGATATTCTCCGCGCGGTGTGGCCGGGTTATGCGGCGAAGTTCGGACGGTGGATTCCGCCCGAGCAACGCGCCGCCGTCCGGGCCATGCTGCGCTGTCGCACGCCCGCGCTGGGCGGGCAGGTTTACCGCTGCGATTGCGGCGGGACGCATTATACCTACCACTCGTGCAACCATCGGGCCTGTCCCAAGTGCGGCTGGGACGACAACACCGACTGGCTCCAACGGCAGCAGGCCCGGCTGCTGCCAGTGCCGTATTTTCTGGTGACCTTGACCGTGCCCGCCGAACTGCGCGAACCCATTCGCGCCGCGAGGCAGGTGTGGTACGGGGCGTTGTTGAAGGAGAGTGCCGGCGCGTTGCAGGACCTGGCGGCGCAGCCCAAACACCTGGGCGCCCAACTGGGATTGAGTGCCGTGCTGCAAACCTGGACGCGGGACCTGCGGTATCATCCGCACGTCCACGTGCTGGTGCCCGGCGGGGGACTCTCGGCCGACGGCTTGCACTGGCGACGCGTCAAGGACGCGGCGTTCTGCCTGCCCCAAGCGAAGTTGGCGGCGCGCTTCAAGGGCCGGCTCAAGGCCTGGTTGCAGGCCGAAGAGCCGGAGCTGTTTAAACGGGTGCCGGCCAAGGTCTGGTGGCGCAAATGGGTGGTGGATATTCAGGCGGTGGGTTCGGGCGCAGCGGCGTTGAAATATCTGGCGGCCTATGTCCATCGCGGCCCGCTGCATCCGGCGCGGCTCAAAACCTGGGATGGGCGCAACGTCACGTTCACTCACCGGGACGGTGCGGGCCAGGAGCGGCGCGGCACGGTCAGCGGCCTGGAGTTTGTGCGCCGGCTGCTGCAACACGTGCCGCCCAAGGGCTTTCAACGCGTGCGCCACTCCGGTTGGCGTGGCGCGGCGGCCCGGGCCAAGTGGGAACGCATCGTGGCGCTGTTGGATTGGCGCCCATCACTTCCTAAACCCTCAACTAAAAATCCGCCACCCGTTTTGTGCCCGGGCTGTGGCAAAGCCATGCGCCGGATCGGCACGCTGGCCCGCTCACCGCCTTGACGGGTTGAGAGTTGAATCGCCTAAAGCTATCACCACGCGACAAGTCGCGTAAAGCTTCGCCACGCGACAAGAGTTGAGAGCGCCCGCGCAAAATAGACTGCGCGGGCGGGCGGGGCGGTGTTGTCCCTGGCGCCAAAAACGGCCCGGCCAGCGCGGGGCGGGTGGACAAAACGGGTGGAAAAGTGCCGCCGGCGGGGTGTGGAGACCGACCCGGGCCGACCGCCGGGACCAACCGCCGCCCCGACGGGGCTTTGGCCGGGCCACCAGGCCAAAAGCAAAAGGCAAAGAAGACCTTCAAAAAAACTTCGACGGGGCCTGCCCTCCGTAGCTCGGAGAGCCAAGGAGGGCGGGTTCAACAACGGATTGATTCGACGCTCCGCGCGACCACACCTCCCCAATTACGGACATCCCTCACGCGCTCCGGTCGATTCAATCCTTTGGTGGTTAGGCTGCTCATCCGCCTTCTTGCCATATGCTTCTCAGATATTTTGCGGTGCGATCCTTCCCAAAGCGCTTGATGTTTCTCTGCATGTCGTTTTCCGCGCTCTTATATCCTTCTGAATAGCCCGAAACTTCCGAGCCCCAACCGCACGCGATGAAGTCTGACGGCTTATTTACATAATTAATATCTTCCGCATAGTTCTCAATGCACTGCCAATATCCACGCCGGAACATATCCAAATAACGCTCGTAATCTGTAGGCACGTCCAGAAACCAACCTACGCCGTGCCGAAACATCCTGGGAACCTGAACATCTACTTGTCCGACCTCCGGTTGCTTGGAAGTCGCACACCCTGTAAGCGCCAAACATATCAATAGAGCAATACCTCGCATGGCAGCCTAACATTCTAATTCGGTATCATATTAGACGCCTATCTGGGCGTCATGGAATGATAATATTCCTTGCTTTCCGGCTTGTCCATAAGTTTTTATGACGGCTGTGAACCCTCATATTGAACCGGCAAAGGCGTCGGGGCCGCCGGAAGGCTTGATTCCCAATCCCAAGCTTAAATTGCTGGACCAACTCAGCGAGGTGGCGCGATTCAAACATTACTCCATCCGCACGGAGGAGGCTTATCGGCAATGGGTGCGACGATTCCTGCAATTCCATCGGCGGGGAGGTTCGCCCGCCGCCGGGGGCTGGCGTCATCCGCGCGAGCTGGGCGCCACCGAAGTACAGGCTTTTCTCAACGATTTGGCGATGAACCAAAAGGTGGCGGTGTCCACGCAAAATCAAGCCCTCAACGGGCTGGTGTTTCTGTATCGCGAAGTATTGCGCATGGATTTGGGGGACATTGGCAAGATCGAGCGGCCCCGGCGCCCGGCGCGGTTGCCGGTGGTGTTGACGCATGCGGAAGCGCATCGGTTGCTCGCCGGGATGACGGGCACGCACCAGTTGATGGCCAGCTTGTTGTATGGGACGGGCATGCGGTTGATGGAATGTGTGCGCTTGAGAGTCAAAGATGTTGATTTTGCCGCCAACCATATCGTGGTGCGCGACGGCAAAGGATTCAAGGATCGGGTGACGATGCTGCCGGACAGCCTGAAGGCGAAGCTCCAAACTCACTTGAAACGGGTGAAGTTATTGCATGAAAAGGATTTGGCCGAGGGCCACGGCGGGGTGTATCTCCCGTTTGCCTTGGGCAAGAAGTATCCCAACGCGGAACGGGAGTGGGCCTGGCAATATGTCTTTCCGGCAGCGGGGCTGTCGAAGGATCCGCGGAGTGTGGGAGCCGGCGCGCACGGAGTGACACGCCGCACCTTGCGGCGGCATCATGTCAACGAGCAGGGCTTGCAACGGGCCGTGAAAGAGGCGTTGCGCCTGGCGCGAATCAACAAACCGGCATCCTGTCACAGCTTGCGCCATTCGTTCGCCACACATCTGTTGGAAAAGAAGTACGACCTCCGGGTGATCCAGGAGTTGCTCGGGCACAAGGATCTCAGCACCACGCAAATTTATACGCATGTCACCCAAACGCCGGGACTGGGGGTGCAAAGTCCGCTGGATGACTTGTGAACGGCGCAAGTCGGAGCGGCGCTCAGGTGTGTCGGTCGGCACGTGGCGGCGGCGATTCGGCCAGTGCCTCCACTTTCTCGATGACACTGGCCAGGGTCACCAGCCGGCGACGGATGCGGCGGCGCAACAGGTCATCCATTTCCGCCACCGACCGGCGGGGGCGGTCGAAATCCAAGAGATCTATTTTGCCGGTGTCCGCGTTGTCCAGTTGGGTCGCGCCGGCGAAGGCATCGGGAGCGGCGATCTTATCCAAACACTTCCAGACGCGGGCGTCCCAGGGCGCCTCGTCGAGCGGCGTGAGAAAGGGCGGACGGGAGAGCAGCGCCTCGCCCTCGCGCGTGAGTTTGCGCAAATGGCCCAACAGCCGTCCGGGCGTGGTGTGGGTCAGGCGAATCATGGGGGCAAGGATTGGGAATAGAACCGTGCGTTAGCAAACACAATTTGAGGGGCGCTCCGGACGGAGGCTCAATGCGGGGATTGTAGAGAACCTGACAGTCGGACCCGCGCCCGAACCCTCCACGCTGGCGTTGGCCGCGGGTGCGGTTATCGGCGTTGCATCGGCACGCAATAAGGGCACAAAAAATACCGACTCCGTCAGATCCGGCGGTCGCTGACGCATGCGGGGGAAGGAGTACGTTAAGAACAGGATTCAGATACAGCCGGACGGCTTGGAGATTGATTGAAGTCCTTTCGGGCGACAAAATTCTCAATAAACCTTGCGCAAATTCGAGGGCAGGATGTTGAGTTCGCCGCGGTATTTGGCGACGGTGCGGCGCGCGATGGTGATACCCTTGTCGCCCAGCATCTTTACGACTTCCTGATCTGACAGCGGCCGGGTGGTGTCTTCGCTTTTGAAGATTTCGGCGATCATGTCCTTCACGCTGGTGTTGGAGACACCGTCGCCGCTGGCGGTTTGCAGGCCGGCGGTGAAGAAAAATTTCATTTCAAAAACGCCCTGCGGCGTCTGCATGTACTTGGCGGAAACCGCGCGGCTGACGGTCGTTTCATGAACGCCCACCACTTCGGCCACCTGCGCCATCGTCATCGGTTTCAGGTGGGCGACGCCCTTTTCCATGAATTCGCGCTGGCGTTTCACGATTTCCCTGCCGATGTTCAAAATCGTCTGTTGCCGCTGGTGGAGGCTTTTGATGAGGAATTTTCCGGCCCGGATCTTCTCGCGGATGTAATTTTTGACTTCGGCGGAATTGCCACCCTGCGACATGAGGTCCTTGTAGATGTTGCTGATGCGCAAGTGGGGAATGTGCTCGTCGTTGGTGGTCACGGCGAAATCGTCGCCGACCTTTTGCACGAAGACCTCGGGCAGCACGTATTGGTCCGTGTCCGGCAAAAAGGCGCGGCCGGGGCGGGGTTCCAGACGGGCAATCCGGCCGAGCGCGTTCTGCACATCTTCAATGGTCCGCCCGGTGCCACGCGCAATTTCCGGGATGCGCCGTTTGCCGAGCGCGTCCATGTAATCGCTCACGATGCGGTATTCGAGCGTGTCCTGCTGGCCGCAGCGGTCCAGTTGCAGCAGCAGACACTCGCGCAAATTGGTGGCGCCGATGCCCGGCGGGTCAAACGTCTGGATCACCTTCAGAACCGCGGATATTTTTTCGACGGGCAGATTGGTCGAAGCGGATAATTCTTCAACGGTGGCCTTGAGATAACCGTAATCGTCAATGTTGCCGATGATCAACTCGGCGATGCCGCGCAGTTCACCGGACAAATCGGTGTCGCGCAATTGTTCGATGAGCGTCTGGGACAGAGAGGTTCCGGCCACGAGCGAATCCAGCATGAATTGCCGCCGCTCCTCGTCCTCGGGGGTTTGGCGAATCGGAATGTTGGTTTGGGTAAAATGGTCGCGCCATTCCTGGTCGAGCTGCACGAGCCGGTCGAATTCCGCTTGAAAATCATCCACCGGCGCATCAACGCTCTTTTCCTGGGCCGCATCAAATGCCGTGTCCGCCGGCGGTTCCGCAGGATCGGCAACTGCGGGTGTGTCGCTATCATCCAACGACGCCGGGTCACTGGAATCGGCTTCCGGGGTGGCGACTTCTTCGAGCACGGGGTTTTGCTGCAGTTCCTGCTCGACGAGCGCTTTGAGTTCGAGTGTCGGCGCTTGCAGCAACGCCAGCGATTGCTGGAGTTGCGGCGCCAGAATCAGCGATTGCGTCAACCGCTGAGAAAGTTGCAAGCCCTGAACCATTTCCGTTTAGAGCTTAACGCAGATTCGGCCAATGACAAGCAAAATTGGCATGAAATTAGCTTCTTTTTGCGAAGATAATCGGAAATCGCTCCTGCTTCCCACTTTAGCTGGATTTTGCCACCCATCGGCCCCATCTTCTCCTCATGAAGTTGATACTTTCGACGCACAACGTGACGCTGACCAAAGCCATTGAAGATCACATCCTGAGCCGGCTGCAAAAGCTTGATCACTTCGACCAACGCGCCGTTGACGCGCGCGTGACCCTCGAACACGACCACACGCGCACCCCGGGAAAGCAATTCGGCTGCTCCTTCCGGCTGGCCGTGCGCGGACCCGACCTCTTTGCCGAGGACGTCGAAAGCGATTTGTATGCGGCGATTGACCGGGTCACCAAAAAAATCGAACAGCAAATCCGCAAGCGCCACAGCAAATGGAAGGCGCGCAAACACAAAGTCGCCGCGCGCAGCAAGCGCAAACGGCAGGAAGTCGCTGATTGATTGAAAGTGACGCGTGACGCGCGAAGCGCTCCAGGGCCGGCAACGTCCTGACACGCGTCACGGGTCACCTTTCACTTTGCCATGATTCTCCGCGCCCGTGTGGTCGTGCCGGTTTCGCAGCCGCCGATGGAAAACGGCGCGGTGATTATTTCCCGAAACCGCATCCGCGGCATTGGTGCGTGGCGGCATTTGCGAACCCGCGCAACCGGAGAGGTGGTTGACCTTGGCGACGTCATGTTGCTGCCGGGCCTCGTCAACGCGCACTGCCATTTGGATTACACCGACATGGCGGGGTTGCTGCCGCCGCCGAAGACATTTACCGATTGGATTCACCTCATGATCTCGGCCAAGGCGCAATGGGGATACGCGGAGTACGCGCGGTCCTGGCGGAACGGCGCGCGCATGCTGCTGCAAACGGGAAGCACCACCGTGGCCGACATCGAGGTCGTCCCCGATTTGCTCCCGGAGATTTGGGACGCGACGCCGCTCCGCGTTTTCTCATTCCTCGAAATGACCGGCATCCGCGCCCGGCGCGGGCCGCGCGCTGTGTTGCGCGAGGCCGTCGAAAAGATTGAATCGCTCTCGCATCCGCGCTGCCGCGCCGCGCTCTCACCGCATGCGCCTTATTCCACCCTGCCCGAATTGCTGCGTCTGAGCGCCCGTGAAGCGCGCGAAAGGAGGCTGCGAATCACCACGCACGTCGCCGAATCCGCGCAGGAATTTGAGATGTTCGTCCACGCGAGCGGCGCCATGCACGCCTGGCTGAAGCGGAACGAGCGCGAGCTGGGCGACTGCGGGCTTGGCTCGCCGGTGGAGCATCTGGCGCGAAACGGGATGCTGGGCGCAAACCTCCTGGCCGTGCACGCCAATTACCTTGGCCCGAAGGACGCCGCCTTGCTTGCCGGGAAAGAAGTCAGCGTCGTTCATTGCCCGCGGAGCCACTTTTATTTCAAACACCGCCCGTTTCCGCTCGGAAAGTTGCTGAAGGCAAAAGTGAACGTTTGTCTGGGCACGGACAGCCTGGCCACGGTTTATAAAACCCGGCGTGAAGCGCCGGAGTTGAATTTATTTGAAGAGATGCGCGTTCTGGCCGCGGAGCATCCGGGGCTTTCGCCGAAAGCAATCCTCCAAATGGCCACCGTCAACGGCGCCAAAGCCCTGGGCATGGCCGGAAGAACCGGTGAACTTGCAAAAAATGCTTTTGCCGACCTGGTGACGATTCCTTTCGCAGGGAAAAGCAGCGGGGCGATCGAAGCTGCCGTCAATTTTTCCGGACATGTCCACGGTTCAATGATTGACGGGGAATGGGCAATCGCACCGGATAGATTCTCGATTCACGGGTGACGATTGGCGCAGCTATGGCCTTTTTGCTCGTAAATCGAGAATCTTAAATCGTAAATTTCACACGTGAATTCATTTGACGCCGGATTAAACCAGCGCCTTGCCGCCTTGCGGGAACAGAAACTGTTCCGCGAACTGCGCCGGGTGGATTCGCCGCAATCGCCGCGCATCAAGATTGGCGGCAAAACGCTCCTCAATTTTTCGTCGAACGATTACCTCGGCCTGGCCAACGATCCGATTTTAAAGGAAGCCGCCATCAAAACCATTGAGAAATACGGAGTGGGCGCGGGCGCGTCGCGGCTGATTTGCGGTTCGCTCGCGCCGTTTCATGACCTGGAGGAGGCACTCGCCGATTTCAAAAAAACTGAAGCCTCGCTCAGTTTTTCGTCCGGATACACAGCGGCCATCGGCACGATTGGCGCCTTGGTCAGCAAGGGCGACGTGGTTGTGCTCGACAAGCTGGTCCACGCTTGCGTCGTTGATGCCGCGCGGCTCTGCGGCGCAAAAATCCGCGTCTTCGCCCACAACGACCTCGAGGATTTGGCAGACAAGCTGAAATGGGCCGCCGGCAATTCGCGTCATCGGCCACCCGCCACCCGCCACACTTTGATCGTCACTGAATCCATTTTCAGCATGGACGGCGATGCCGCCCCGCTGCGCGAAATAGTTGCGCTCAAGGAAAAATACGGCGCGTGGCTCATGGTGGACGAGGCGCACGCGACCGGGGTTTGCGGCAAAGGCGGACGCGGTCTGGCGGACGAGTTGGGCGTGGCCCATCGCGTCGACATCCGGATGGGCACGCTGGGCAAGGCGCTCGGCGCGAGCGGTGGATTTATTTGCGGCTCGCGCGCGTTGATTGATTTTCTCGTCAACCGCGCCCGCAGCTTCATTTTTTCCACCGCGCCGGCCCCTGCCGCGGCCGCCGCGGCGACCGCAGCCGTCCGTTTTGTCCAATCGGACGACGGCGAAGCGCGGCAAAAAATGCTCCGCGCGCGGGTCGGCGATCTTCAATCAGCCATCGAACATCGGCCGCCGGGAATTCCTGGCGCCATCGTTCCCGTATTAATCGGCGACGAAACGACGACCGTTGAAGCCGCGACGGCTCTGCGCGAACAGGGAATCTTCATTCCCGCGATCCGGTATCCGACCGTCGCCCGCGGCAAAGCGCGGCTGCGCGTGACGCTCACGGCCGCCCACACCTCCGGAGAAGTCAACCGGCTCGCCGCCGCTCTGAACGGACTCGCAAATCGTAAATCGTAAATCCAAGATCGAAATGCACCGTCTTGCCGAACTCGACCACCGACACGTCTGGCATCCGTTCACGCAGATGCGCGACTGGCTGCGGCGCGAGCCGCTGGTCATTGTTTCCGGCCGGGGCGCGGTAGTGCGCGATGTGAACGGCCGCGAATATCTCGACGCCAATGCCTCCATTTGGACCAATCTTCACGGCCACAACCATCCGAAAATCAATGCCGCGGTACGACGGCAGCTCAAAAGCATCGCGCACAGTTCCGCCCTTGGCCTGGCCAACGAACCGGCGTCATTGCTCGCTGAAAAACTGGTAACAGCCGCGAACCCGACTTTGGGGGAAGGCGGCACGTTGCCGTCCCAAAAATCACGGGCGCCGGCACGCCCTCCCTCCCTGAGCAAAGTCTTCTTTTCGGATGACGGTTCGACGGCGCTTGAAGTCGCGCTCAAACTCGCGCATGAATTTGCCCGCCGCACCGGTCGGAGTAAAAAGCCAAAATTTCTTTCGCTGGAAGGCGCATATCACGGCGACACCTTGGGCGCAGTCGCGTTGGGCCATATTAATTTGTTTCACCGGAGCTATTCCAGCCTGCTCTTCAAAACGGACAGGGTCATGTCGCCGTATTGCTATCGTTGTCCGTTTAACCGCGCGAAACCGGAACGTGCCGACGCGCGCGATTACCGGAAATGCCACTGGGAATGCGTCGGGAAGGTTGAACGGAAATTTTACGCGCAGAAAAAAAAGAGGAATCCCTACGCCGCGTTCGTGATCGAGCCGTTGATGCAGGGTGCGGCGGGCATGATTCCGCAACCGGCGGGCTGGTTGAACCGCGTCTCGCAAATCGCGCGTGGCCACGGCGCGATGTTGATTGCCGACGAGGTGATGACGGGATTTGGACGGACGGATAGTTCGGAGTCCCGCCTTCAGGCGGTAAAGTCGCCGGGTAAACCGCCTGAAGGCGGAACTCCAAACACATTGTTTGCCTGTCAGCACGAAGGCGTGCAGCCGGATTTCCTTTGCGTGGCCAAAGGAATGACCGGCGGTTATTTGCCGATGGCGGCGACGCTCACGACGCGGAAGATTTTTGAAGCCTTCCTCGGCGACTACCGCGAGTTCAAGACCTTTTTCCATGGTCACAGCTACACCGCCAATCAACTCGGTGCGGCGGCCTCGCTCGCCAGCCTGGACATTTTGCGGGGCGCCGAATCCATCCGTGCGCGGGCGCGATTGCAGAAAAACCTGCACGACGAATTGCAGAATCTTTGGCCGTTGCCAAACGTCGGCGACATCCGGCAGGTGGGTTTGATTGCCGGCGTCGAGCTGGTGAAAAACTGGCGGACGCGCCGGCCATTCGACTTGCGCGAACAGGCTGGCATCCGGGTCTGTGAAGCGATGGCCGAACGCGGAGTGCTCACGCGGCCCGTCGGAAACGTGATTGTCCTGATGCCGCCGTACTGCACGACGCCGGCGCAGCTGCAAAAAATGGTCGCCGCCCTGCGCGAGGGCATCGCGGCGGCGCTGGGTGGTTGAGCGTCCGGCGACGAGGGGCCGCCGCCACTTTATTTTTTCGCCAGGCCGAGCGGCAGCACGATTTTTCCATACACTTCATTGAGCACCTGAGCCAAACCGGTGTAAATCGCCGATAAGCCACAGACTATCCCCTCGTAGCCGGTGAAGTGTTTGAAACCGGTGCCGGCACCGGCACTGTTGAAGTGTTCATAGGCCAGCAGGAAGAACAGCAACGTCAACGTGCCGAAGACCACCTGCAACGCGCGGTTCAGCCGGAACGTGCCGACAAACATGACGGCGGTGAACAGTCCCCAAATGGCAAGATACGCGCCCATCGCGGCGTCGTCCGTCGCCGTAAACCCCAGCTTCGGCAAACCGACCAGCGCGACGAGCGACAGCCAGAAAAAGCCGTAGGAAATAAACGCCGTCGTCGCAAACGTGTTTCCCTTTTTCCATTCCATCATTCCCGCAATGACCTGGGCTACGCCGCCGTAGCAAATTCCCATCGCGAGGACCATGCTGTTGAGGTCATAGCAGCCGGCGTTGTGCAGGTTGAGCAGCACGGTGGTCATCCCGAAGCCGAGCAGTCCCAACGGAGCCGGATTGGCCGTGGCGTCCTTTATTTGAGTAATATTTGGTTCAGTCATATTTGGTCCTGGATTGACGGTTTCTATTTGGGCTGGATGAGACGATGACATTTTCAACCGCACGCGGTCAAGCCGCGCCAACGGGCGGGCCGTAACCCGAAAATGCCGGAACAACGACAAAAAATGTCCGGCTCAAATGTCCGAAAGAAGTTCAAATAGTTGGCAAATTTTCTATGATGGAGTCCTTTGAATCGGCCCATCGAAAAAGAGCCGTCGGCGCCGCAGGCCGCGGGCGTGAAAAAACCGCGAGACATGCGACTGGACGCCTTGCGCGGTTTCTTCCTCATCATCATGGCCGGGGTGCATGCGCCCACACCGGTATCCCATGCCGTCCAGGATCCGTTGGGCTACAACGGAGCCGCGGAAGGGTTTATTTTCCTGAGCGCCTGCCTGGCCGGCATCGTCTATGGGAAATCTTACCAGCAATCAGATTGGAGGGTGATGTCGCGCCGCGCCTGGAGGCGGACCGGGCAGATTTATCTCGTCCACCTGGGGGTGCTGTTGCCCATCGTTCTGGTCGTGTGGGCGCTGGCGGATTCGATGCCGCCGCTGGCCGTACATTTCAGCGATTTTCTGGGGCACCCGTGGGGCAGCCTGGCACTCATGCCGCTGTTGCTGCATCAGCCACCCCTTTTCGACATCCTGCCGCTTTATGTAATCTTTCTGGGCGTCATGCCGTGGCTGCTGGCGTTCACGCGCCGGCATGGCTGGGAAATCATTTTGGCGGTTTCCGCCCTGGGCTGGCTGGCCGCGCAATTCAAACTGGACGCCCGCCTCCTCGGCGATCCAGCCCGGCTGCTGCCTTTGCGCTGGGGTGCGTTTGATCTGCTGGCCTGGCAATTTCTTTGGGTCTGCGGCCTGGCCCTGGGTGAAACTTCGCTGCGGCGGCCCATCATCAAATCCGGACTTCGTTTTTGGCTGGGAGCACCGGCTGCCGCGTTGGTGCTCGTCGCGTTGCTGTCGCGCCGTGGATACTGGCCCGATGCCTGGTTGCCTCCTGACATTTTCCTCTGGATGGACAAATGGACGTTGGGTCCATTGCGGCTGCTGAACTTCGCCGCCTGGGCCGTCCTGTTGCTGGCCTGGAATCCGCGAGTTCCCAAATTATTGATGGCGCCGGTGGCACTCCTCGGACGACATTCATTGGCCGTGTTCGCTTTCCACCTGCCGCTGGTCATCACCGCCGCCGTCATGATTCAGATGCTGCCGCTGTCGGCTATGCTGCAAACGGTCATCGGCCTGGCGGTGATTGCCATGCTTTTCGTATGGGCAGGCTGCCTGGAATACAACAAACGCCGGCAGGCCAAAACCAATGACACCGCCGGTTTGCGAGTCGTCAAACCTTCGTCTCCGACAACGCCAGCAAATGCGCGAACTGTTCCTCTGTAACGGGCATCACCGTCAAGCGTGACTGCCTGACCAGCACCATTTCCTTGAGCAATGTATCGGCTTTGATTGCCGCGAGCGTGACCGGTTTCGCCAAGGCTTTGACCGGCGCAAGGTCAACCGCCGACCAATCTCCCTCGTCTGCCGTCGGATCGGGATAAGACTGCCGGGTGACGCGCGCGAGGCCGACGATGGATTTTCCATCGCCGCTATGATAAAAGAAGACAACCTCGCCGGTTTTCATCGCGCGCAGGTTGTTTCGCGCCGCAAAATTCCGCACCCCGGTCCACGCCGTTTTGCCGTCATTCAACAAGTCGGACCACGAATACGCTTCGGGTTCGGATTTTATGAGCCAGTAGTTCATTTACGATTTACAATTTACGATTTACGATGGCGCCATGAATCTGGCCGAAAACCTTGAAAAAATCCAGCAACGGATTTGCGCGGCGTGCGAACGGACGGGGCGCGACCCGGATTCCGTTACTTTGCTTGCGGTGACCAAAAGCCAGCCGCCGGAGGGAGTGGCGGCGGCGGCGGGGCTGGGGTTGAATCTGTTCGGCGAGAACAAGGTTCAGGAGGCCAGGGCGAAAATTCCGCTCTGTCCCGGCAGGTTACAGTGGCATTTCATCGGCCATTTACAATCGAACAAATGCCGCGACGCCGTGGAGCTGTTTGCAATGATTCAGAGCGTGGACAGCCTGCCGCTCGCGCAGGAAATCGCCAAACGCGCGGGGCAGGCGGGAAAGACGATACCGATTTTGCTGGAAGTCAACGTCGGCGGTGAGGCGAGCAAGTTTGGCTACGCACCGGAAAAGTTACTGGCCGAACTGGAAACCCTCAACGCGCTGCCAAAGATTGAAATCCACGGCTTGATGGCCGTGCCCCCGTGGTCATCGGAGCCTGGGGAATCTCGCCCGCATTTTCAGCGGTTGCGTGAAACGAAGGCGCGTTGCGAACAAATCCTTGGCGCTCCCCTGCCCCATTTGAGCATGGGTATGAGCGGAGATTTCGAGGTGGCGATCGAGGAAGGCGCGACAATGATTCGGATCGGAACGGCGTTGTTCGGCCCGCGGGCCAGGGCGAAAACCGGCGCAACAGCCGATTGAATTTTGCTGCATTGCGGGCCGGATGAATTATGTTGAAGCCATGACCATTGGAACGTTCAAGCGCGAAATCGCCGCCGCCGTCAGGGCCTACGAACGCTACATCGTGTGCCTGGACAAAACGCCGGAGGACTTCGAGAACGTCGTTGCTCTCGCTGATGGACAAGGCCATCAAGGCTTACGAAAGCCGCGGCGCGGAATTGCGTCACGGCATTGCGCTGGACAAACGGGTCACCATTATTTTAAGCGAAAG
Source organism: uncultured Verrucomicrobiae bacterium (assembly GCA_963802515.1). Lineage (GTDB taxonomy): Bacteria > Verrucomicrobiota > Verrucomicrobiia > Limisphaerales > UBA11358 > UBA11358. The sequence continues at coordinate 4,619,216 of CAWDIX010000002.1, read as the reverse complement.
CGGCGAACCACGGCCGTTGTGCGGGATCTATTTCAATCTCCATTCGCCTTACCAGAAAAACGCGCTGTCCAAGACGCTCAAACCGCTCCCGGAAAAATCACCGAAGGCGGAGGAATAAATTCCGGCGGAACGAATCACTGGTCGCGCACTTCGTCACCGACCCGGGCGTCGCCGCTGATGAGGTCGGCGACGATATTGTTGTCACGCTGCGGCCCGGTGACTTTGACCTCGGCGACTTTCAAGCCGTTGCGATAAAGGAAAAGCGTTTGCTCCAGCTTCGGCATCCGGCCGACCGGAAAACCTAATACGACGAACCGGCCGACGGGATTGCAGGAAGCGACCCTGGCCGTGAGCGAATTATCCGGCGTGACAACGGTCTGCAACGTGGGCGGCGGGGGCGCGGGCACGGGCGCTGGGGCCTTCTTGGATTTGTGAAAAATGGCGCAACCGGCCACCAGCATTCCAGCCAGTATCCACACAGTCAGCCTCGTGAACGTCTTCATGACCATAATAGAACGCTTGAAGCCGCGAAGGTCAATTCACGATTCCGTGAGCACCGTGTCGCCATGTTCATAGGCCGGCGCGCAGCAGCACAGCAACCGGAGCGTTTCCGAGCCTGTATTCCAAAGCTTGTGCTTGCTGCCTGGCGGAATAGCGATGGCGTCACCGGCGCGGACATCGCGGGTTTCGCCGTCAATGCGGATCCGGCCCGTGCCGTGCGTCAGGTAATATATCTCCTCGGCCTTGACGTGATAATGCTCCTGCGTGCTGCCGCCGACCGGGACGCGCGCTTCGGCCAGGCTCTGGTGGCGGATGACGGAATTGCGGTGCGCCAGCAATTCGCGAATTTCAGAGCCGTCCTTGGTAATGAAGGACGGGAGTGCGCCAAGATTTTTGATGTCCATAGGTTTTGATCGGTTAAAAACTATCCGGGGTCCCGGACAATTTCGGCCAGTTTGCCTGCCCAAGCACCACCCCGGCGACAATTAAAATCATCGCGGCCCAAAATGTGGTGGTGACCGGCTCACGCAAAAAGAAATGAGCCCAGGTCATCGTGCTTAAGGGAATGAGATTGTTGAACAACACGACCCGGCTCGTGCGCCAGCGGCCGAGCGCGTGGTTCCAGAGCGCGTAAGGAATCACGCTCCCGAACAAAATGCACAACGCCTGCACGCCAAGGCAACCGGCGTTGACCACCAGGCCGTACCGGAAAATCTCCGCCAGTCCGAACGGCATCAGCAAGAGGCCGGACATCCACATCGTGTGGGCCGCGACCTCCGCTCCGTTCAAATCCACGCTGAGAATGCGGACTTGGTGGCTGAAATTCGCCCACAGGATGCTCGAGGCCAGCCCGAAAAACTCTCCCAGCAAATCCAGCCTGGCCGTCCGCAAAGCCGGCCAGAACAAAATTACCACCCCGGTCATGGCCAGCAACGCCGCACCGTAACGTCGGGCGCTTCCCCGGTTCCATTGCGGTCGTTCCTCCCACAACAAGGTCCAGATGGGCGAGGCGCCTAGATACAGCGCCACGTGTGAGGCGGCGGTCAGTCGCAAGGCCCAGTTGAAAGCAACAATGTAAACGGCGAGGCACAACCCGCCACGCAGCCACAGTTGCCGGCGCTGTTGAGGCGTCAATGGGCGGTATTCTCCGAGCCACGCGGTGAAGCGCAGCACCGCCAGCAACAACAGTCCGGCGCAAAGAAAGCGGATGCCGCCGGTCCAAATCGGCGGCCATGAAGCCACCAGCCACTTGGTGCCGGCGTTGTTGCCGCCCCACAGAAAAATCACGAGCAACAGGCTCCCGGCCATCAGGGCATTGTTTCTTTGCTGCGACACGCACAAATTACTACCAGATGCCGGGTATAATGGCATCGTTCTAATTTGAAACGGGTGGAGCGCGGAGCATGGCTCCGCCAATATTTGAAATCGTCATAATGGGCAGAGCCACGCTCTGCGCTCCAGGCATCATGACAGTGACGGGGTAAATGGGGAGGGCGAGGACGATTTCCTGAAAACAATAAGTCCCTGCCCGACCTTTCGGTCGAGCAGGGACAAATGGGGGATGGGAGTTCGCCACTCTCTCTTTCCCGGGCTGGCATTGGGCGCCACCCTCGCGGGGGCTGCCAGCTTCCCGACGCCATTCTCCACGGCAAGCGGAGTCTTCGGCCTCGTAGCAGGGCCGTCCAGTGCCTTTCGGCCACTGGATTTCGAGTGAGGCTTTTCAGCTCGCTTGGGCTGATGGTTGCGCCACCGGCTCGCGAACCAGGTAAAGACACGCCTATGACTTCAATTCTTCGCGTCTCCACCGTCTAGCTCCGGGTCAGCCACCGCTTTTGGCGGCGCGTTCGCCCGGGGCCACGGGTCTCGCCTCTTCACTCTCAGGTTGCCTTTTGCTCACAGTCCAGCGACATCGTTTTTAATATCGCCGGCGCTCGGAAGTTTTTCACGGGATTTGCCTTGTCCGCGTGTCCTTCCCGGCGCGTGCTCTCATTTTGTCCGCCTTTCGGCGGCTTTACCAGGCAGATCCGGCTTTCGCCTCACCGCCAGAGTTGCCCGCACCGTGCTGATGCACAGTCGCAACCGGATACCCTCTGGGTAACTGCGATTCGCCCAGGCTCGAAACCGGCCTGAACTACTTGACTCGGTTCGGAGCAGTTTCTGATCGCCCCTCGCCGCCAAGTCCCTCATTCGCATTTGGCATGTGCGAACATGCCAGAGGAACTGGTGAATTCTGCCTCCGCCTCCGCACCTTTCGGTTCGGTTTAAGAGGAGCCTGGCCAACCAGCCTGACCCGGCTTTTCCCCAGTCGCCTGGGATTATCCCGGAAACGAACAGCTTCAACCTGTTGATTGCCACTGCCCGCTTCGTTCTTTCAATGAACTGCGAACATCATACCGCAAATCGCTCATCCGACAACGAATTGATATGCACAGTTTGTTCACCAAAATGCGCCTGTGGACAACCTGTGAACAACGCAAAAGCTCCAATGAAATCAATAATTTCCCTATTCCGTCGGTGTGAATTATTAACAACATTTTCAAGTCAAAATTCTCCGCGGTGAACAAGTTCAGTTTGGGCTTTTCAGAAAAAATCGCGCTCGACGGAATAATTTTGGAAGCGCAAAATATATTCGATGAAATGCAACAGGCGAAAACTCGCAGTTGAATCATGGGTTAAGTGTCATTGCGCCGTAATATTGGTTCTCTCAATCGTGTTCTTGTCAGGTTGTGTGCCGCACCACCAATCTGGCTCTTTGAGCAGTGCATCGGCACAGGAATTTGAGCGGCTCTATTCGGCATGGCATCGTGACCTCGAAACAAAGGGAGATGGTTCAGACAATGCGACTTGGGAAATTGGAAGACCGAGCTTCAGAAACATCGTGGCAATGGGGAAGCCCGCATTGCCGTTTTTAGAGCAGAAGCTGGAAGAAGACAAAGACTCAGATGGTTTGCTCGCGTTTGCAGTTGTAGAGATTTGCGGTTGGAACATTCATGATTTTCAAGCCAAACGTAATTCGCGCGCATTCCGGGATAACGTATTGAAGAAGCTGCGGGAATAATGAAAAAGGCCGCCCGACGGACGGCCTTCTGATCGTGCTGAAACTTCCGTTCACGCCGCGGGTTTGACAACGGCGGCTTTCTTCGTTTTCGCCGACATTTTTTTCCGCTTGAGGTAGCGGACCCGGCGTTTTCGTTTTTCGGCTTTATTGTATTGTTGGCTCATAAGTGTCTTTACATCGGTCGCATATTCCGTTTTTGTGTTCCACACTATGATGGTTTGGATTCGGCGGTTCAATCTCTATTTGGCGCTGGCGGCCTCGCTGGCGCTGCTCGGTGGCTGTCAAATGTTCCGGCACAAAGGTCCGGCTGGCGCGTTGCGCGTCCACCTCCAGACCAATCCCAGCGCCCTGGGCACCAGCCAGACCATTTCCGTGATGCGCTCCGATCCGGTGCTGGTCACCATCGAACGCGATCCCATATTGACGGAAGCCAACCTGGTGGCCGCCCGGGTCATCAACACGCCCGGCGGCTTTGCCATAGAAATTAAATTCGACGAAAACGGCACCTGGCTGCTCGAACAATGTTCCGCCGCCAATCCCGGCGGGCACTTCGCCATCTTCGGTCAATGGGGCGACAAACTCGCCAATGGCCGCTGGCTGGCCGCGCCGCTCATCACGCACCGCATTGCCAATGGCGTGCTGGCGTTCACGCCGGACGCCTCGCGCGACGAAGCCGACGAGCTCGTGCTGGGCCTTAACAACGTCGCCGCCAAAATCCGTAAAGGTCAATTGAAATGATTTTTCCCGCCGGCCGCCGCGCCATTTTCTTTGCCGTCGCCCTTTTGCTTGCGGTTGGTGCGCATCTCCCCGCGCAGCAGCCGTTTCAATTGCCGACCGCCAACCACGCCTTGTATGAAATCGGCAACGAACTCAAATTCTTCGCGCCGACAGCGCCGGACCGGCCATGGACGACCGGTTCCTTTGGCTGCGTTCGCACCGACGGTTGGCAAATGCATGAAGGTCTCGACATTCGCAGCGTGCAACGCGACAAGCGCGGCGAGCCGGCTGATCCCGTCATGGCCACCGCCGACGGCACGGTGGTTTATTTCAGCATCCGGCCTTCGCTCTCAAATTACGGCAATTACGTCGTCGTCCGTCACGTTGTCGAAGGTGTGGAAATTTATTCGCTCTACGCCCATTTGAGCGCGGTCCGGCCCGGATTGAAAATCGGCGACCCGGTCAAGGCCGGGGAAGTGATCGCCACGATGGGCCGCACCTCGAACGCTGAAACCATACCGAAATGGCGCGCACACGTTCATTTTGAACTGAATATGCTGGTCAATGACAATTTTGCGGCCTGGTTCAAAAGGAATTCTCCCGGCGAACGCAACGACCATGGGGAATGGAACGGGCAGAACCTGAGCGGCCTTGACCCGCGTGAAATTTTGCTCGCCGAGCACAATCCCAAGGGCGATTTCGACCTGTTGAATTTCATCCGGGGCCAGACGGCGCTGTGCCGGGTGCTCGTGCGCGCGACCAGCTTTCCCTATTTGAAACGCTACCCGATGCTCATTTTGAAAAATCCGGTTGCCGAAAAGCAAGGGGTGGCCGGCTACGAAATCGCGCTGAATTACAACAGCGTGGCGTTCGCCTTGATGCCCCGCGCAGCCTCGGAAATCGCGGGGAAGGCCAGGATTCAACTGCTTTCCGTGAACGACGCGGAATATCGCGCCCATCCCTGCCGCAAACTGGTGGTGCAACGCGGCGGGCGGTGGCAACTGACGAACAATGGACTGCGCGCAGTCGAATTGCTGGTGTATTAAGCCGGTTAAAGGTCGCTATAATTCCAGTGGCGCTCCGCGCACAACGGCGTAATTTGAGGCGTCGTCACCATGCGCACGCGAGTCGAGAGCCGAAAGTCGAGGGTCGAGAGCCGGGTGAATTGCGGCCCGTTGTTTTTCGGTCCTGCTCCCCCGTCGCGCCGGGGCGTCCGTGCGGAGCCAAGACGGCTCGATTCACAATCGTCCGCGTTCACGCTCATTGAGCTTCTCGTCGTCATTGCCATTGTCGGGATTCTGGCGTCGCTGTTGTTACCGGCACTGACGAGGGCCAAAATGTCGGCCCAAAACCTCGACTGCCTGAACAACCTGAAGCAGCTGGAACTTTGCCTGCATCTTTATAGCGCGGATAACGATGATTATTTCGTGCCCAACAATTCCGTCGCGATCATCAATAATCCCGCTTCAAATGTTAATGGTTTGTCCTGGCTTCCAGATGTTGATGCGGACACGGAGACTGACCCTTCCAACATCATCAACGGCTTGTTGTTTCGATACAACAGTTCGCTGCCCATATATCATTGCCCGGCGGACCAGTCCACTTTGGAGACTCCCGATGGACAGAAATTGACCGACTTGCGCTGGCGGAGTTACAACATGAGTCAATCCATCAACGGCTACCCCCAGGGCGATCCGGAATATTACCAAATCATTCCAGCCTGGACGAAATTTACTGAAGTCCACCAACCCGCACCAAGTGAGCTTTTTGTTTTCATTGATGAGAACGCGGACACGATTGTAGATGCGGAATTCGGCAATCCGCCAGTCGGTTCGCCCTATTTCTGGCCAAACGTCTGGTGGGATATGCCTTCAGACCGGCACAATCAGGGCGCGAACCTGTCATTCGCCGACGGCCACGTCGAGCACTGGAAATGGAAAGTGCCAAAAACATTTTACGTCTGGGTTCAGTCGGTTTCCCCCGATGAAATGCCCGATTACCAACGCATCCAGGACGCCATGAAGCAGTTGTCGGATGATTAAATGCTTCTGTTCCACGCTTCCCGCGGTCTAAGTTACCGGCGTGCCGACTGACATCAAATCCCTGACGCGCGAGGAACTGGAAATGCAGTTCGCCGAGTGGCATCAGCCCGCGTACCGCGTGGCGCAATTGCTTCAATGGCTTTACGCCTGGCGTGTCACCGCCTGGGATGCGATGACCAATCTGCCGAAACCGTTGCGTGAGAAATTGAAGGAAGCCTTTTCCCTGCACACGCTGGAACTGGTTCGCAAACAAGGTTCACCCGATGCCACGCAGAAATTCCTCTGGCGGCTGCGTGACCATTCGCTCGTTGAAAGCGTTCTGATTCCGGCCAACCCGGCACTTTACGGTGAGGCCAGCGACCGGCACACGCTCTGTGCCTCCACCCAGGTTGGCTGCGCTTACGGCTGCAAATTCTGCGCCAGCGGCCTTGACGGATGGAAACGCAACCTCACAGCCGATGAAATCGTTGAGCAGGTCCTCGCGGTGGAGAGGCTCGGTCCACGGCCCACAGTCCACAGTCGTGAGCCGGAGGACAGCGCTCATTTGAGACTGAAGACTGTGGACTCAAGACTGGTGGACAATTTAGTTGTAATGGGCATGGGCGAACCTTTGGCGAATTACGATAATCTGCTCACCGCCCTCCGGATTCTGAATGCGCCGTGGGGCGGCGCCATCGGCGCGCGCAAAATCACCGTTTCCACCAGCGGCCTCGCGCCGCAAATTCGCAAACTGGCCGAAGAACCCGAACAATTTCGCCTCGCGGTTTCATTGCATGGCGCGACCGATGCGGTGCGCAACAAAATTATGCCCGTTAACCGCAAGTATCCGCTTAAGGAACTGATTGCGGCCTGCGAACGGTACCAGTCACAAAAAGGCCGGATGCTCACGTTCGAATATATTTTGATTGCCGGCGCGAACGACTCGATTGAACAGGCCGGGCCGCTCGCCGCGCTCGCGAAAAAGCTCTTCGCCAAGGTGAATTTGATTCCTTACAACCAGGTCGAAGGACTGTCTTGGAAACGCCCGGCAGATAATGTCTGTGAAGCGTTCCTGGCTGCGTTGAAAAAGCTAAAGGTCACCGCCACGCTCCGGCGCGAAAAGGGCCACGACATTGACGCCGCCTGCGGCCAGTTGCGGCTGAAGACCGAAGGTAAGTTGGAGTTCAAGCTTTAGCTTGCCGGTCCCAATTCTGGTCTTAACCGCAGGCAACCCGAAGGTTGAACTCCAACTTCACAACTCTGATTTGAAGTTTCAACCATTCAACGATTCACGTATATTCCCGGCGTGATTGCCTTGCTCGATTACGGCTCCGGCAACCTGCGCAGCGTCCACAAGGCATTGCTCAAGGTCGGCGCGGACGTGCGCATCGCGCAATCGCCGGACAAAATCGGCGAGGCGCGGGCAATGGTGCTGCCCGGCGTCGGCGCGTTCGACGATTGCATCAACGCCCTGCGCAAACAGGAATTGCTCGAAGCCGCCCGCGCGTTCATCGCGTCCGGCAGACCGTTCCTCGGCATCTGCGTCGGCTACCAGGCGTTGTTCGAAAAGAGCGAAGAATTCAACAGTTGCGCCGCCGGCCTGGGCATTTTCAAAGGCAGCGTCATCCGCTTTTCCGAAAAGCACCGGCTGAAAATCCCGCAAATCGGCTGGAACCAGCTTGAAATCACGAAGCCGGATTGCCCGCTGTTCCGCGACGTGGCGGACGGCAGCTACGTTTATTTTGTACACAGCTTTTATCCGCAACCGGTGGATGCGGGCATCGTCGCCACACGGACGGAATATGGCGACAAGTTCGCGTCGGCGGTCTGGCGCGACAACGTTTATGCCACGCAATTTCACCCGGAAAAAAGCCAGACGGTTGGGCTGCAACTACTGAAGAATTTTGTGGAGCTGGCGCAACGTTAATCGACGGCCAATGAAGCTTTTAAAAAATCCGGCTTTGCATCTTTCGCTGGCCGCGCTCTGTGTCGGTTTGGCCGGGTGCGTATCCCCTCACCACCCGGTGGTTACGCCGCTGGGCAACGGTTATGAAGAAGTGACCCACCCCACCCGCGCTTCCATGAGCCAGCCCGAGCTGATGCGCATTTCATTTCTGTACCGGGCACCCGACGGCAAAATGACCTTGATCTGGCCTTCTTTGTACGGCGTTGGTGAGGTCATCAATGGCGACGTGGCGATCTTTGTGGGTGACAAGGCCTATGTATCGTCGGACCCGAACGACCCACGGGGCATGGAGCCGCGATTGTTTGCGGTGCGGTCTCCCGCCCTGCCGTTGGACATTACGGACGAAATGCTTTCGCGCTGGTCGACGGCGACGGGAAAGGACTTTACGAAAGCCAAACAATTTTTCAGCCTGGTGACTCCCGAAGAAATAAACGGCCAACTGGGGCTGCAACTGGAGTTTTACACGGATGAAGTTGATTGGCCGGACAAGTCCGCAATCCTGCTGGACTGGAACCAGGTGGCCGACATCATGCGCGAGGTGAAGGAGAAAGGCACCGTGCACAAGGATTTGCGCTGGGGCACACCGTACATTGAAAAATGATGGCGATGTGCAATTGCTGAAGAATTTTGTGGAATTGGCAAAATAAGACTGTGAAAACATTTCCAAAATTGCTGAAGCGGATTGCAGGTTGGTTGTTTTTTTTCAGTATCGCCACTTTTCTGTTCATGCTTATGCTCGGATTAATCATCCGTAGCGATTGGCTGACCGATAATTCATGGTTCGCGCTGTTGGTCTGCGTGCTGGTGGCTGTCATCATCCTTTTGTTTTTGTTGATTCGCTGGTTTTTTACGTGGCGCAATTTTCGTCGGATGCTTTTCGGTCTGGCGTGCCTCTTCGCTTTGGTCATTTTTTTCTATGCCGAAGAAGATTTTCGCGGTTGGCACGCTTGGAATCAATTCAAGCGGCAGGAAGAGGCAAAGGGCGAGAATTTTAATCATTTCAGTTTCGCCCCGCCATCAGTCCCCGACGAACAGAATTTTGCGCTCACACCAATTGTTGCAAGTTCCTATAACTGGTTACTCGATAAAAATGGCAAAAGATTAAACCCACCAAAAACAAACTACGTTGATCGTCTGTCAATGGATCGCGAGAGCTACGGCTTCGTTGATACACCAACAAATTATGCTTCCTGGGCGATGGCAAAAATGACCGACTTAAAAGAATGGCAAAATTATTATCGGGCACTGGCGGCCAAAACCAATGATTTTCCTGTGCCTCCAACGCCTCAATCACCATCTGCTGATGTTCTGTTGGCGTTGAGCAAGTATGATTCTGGCATTGAAGAAGTCCGCAAGGCCAGCATTTTACCTTACTCACGATTTCCGCTCAATTACAGTTCTGATCATCCTTTTGAGGACATTTTGCTTCCTCATTTGGCGGCATTAAAACGATGCTGTCAGGTCTTGGAACTGCGTTCATGTGCAGAACTGGAAAACGGCCAAAGCGACAAGGCGCAAAATGATGTCAAACTCACGTTTCGTCTGATTGATTCCATTCACAGCGAACCGTTTGTCATATCTCACTTGGTGAGAATCGCCATGACCAGTCTTGCTTTGCAACCGGTTTGGGAAGGACTGGTTAAACACAAATGGTCTGATATGCAGCTTGCGGAATTGGACCGCGCACTTGCGCCGTTGGATTTTTTGAATGACTACGAATTTACCATGCGCGACGAACGAGCAGGCGCAATCCTTGAAATTGATTCGATGCGCCAGCACCGTGACTATAAAGAAATCGAAATGCTTTTGGGTGGAATCCTCAGCATGACAGACGAAAACGATCCGATTGAATATTCAGCACCGTCAAAACTTTCCGAACTTTTATCGTCCCCTGTCGGCCTTTATCTGATGCCTAGCGGCTGGTATTTTGAAAATGAGCTAACCGTAGCGGAAATGCACCAGCAGTGTTTTCTTCCAATGATAGATACGAATCTTCAAGTGGCGCTGCCAAAAATCAGGAGAGATGCAAATGAATACTTTAAACAATTGAATCCGGGACCCTGGAATATTATCGCATTATTTTCCACCGAATTGCGCAGCAGTGGTCGGAAATTCGCTTATGGTCAAAATTCAATCAATATGGCCCGTGTTGCCTGTGCCTTGGAACGCTATCGCCTCGCTCACGGCGAATATCCCGAAACGCTTGACGCACTCGCACCACAATTCATCGCACAAATTCCGCACGACGTCATTGGTGGCAAGCCGTTGCATTATCACCGCACGGATGGCGGAAAATTTTTACTTTATTCAATTGGCTGGAACGAAACAGACGATGACGGTCAAATTGGCTTAACTGAATACGGTTACGCCGATACAACCAAAGGTGATTGGGTTTGGCCAAATCCATAAACTTTTGCAACCTTCCCGTTTCTCCGCACTTGCATTTTCCCCAACTCTGGCGCAATTTTGCCTCCAAGGATTAACCAAACGAAAAGAAAGGATTAAAAATTATGGCACACGAACTACCGCCCCTGGCCTATCCCAAGGAAGCCTTGGAACCGCACATTGACGCGCTGACGATGGAAATACATCACGGACGCCATCACAAGGCTTACGTAGATAACCTCAACAAGGCCATCGCCGGCAACGCCGCGCTCGAAGCCAAACCGCTTGAAGCCCTCATCGGCGACCTCGCGTCCGTGCCGGACAACATCCGCGGCCCGGTACGCAACAACGGCGGCGGCCATTGGAACCATTCGTTCTTCTGGCGCATCCTCGGCCCGAAAGCCGGCGGCGCACCCTCCGGCAAGCTCGGTGACGCCATCAAATCCACATTCGGCTCGTTCGGCGATTTTCAGGCGAAGTTTGAGGCGGCAGGCCTTGGCCGCTTCGGCAGTGGCTGGGCCTGGCTCGTGGCGAATGGTGGCAAACTGGAAATTGTTTCCACCGCCAACCAGGACAATCCGCTTATGGGCAAGGCCGTGGCCGGTTGTGAAGGTAAACCATTGCTCGGCGTGGATGTTTGGGAACACGCGTATTACTTGAAATACCAGAACAAACGCGCCGATTATTTGAAGGCGGTCTGGAATGTGATTAATTGGGACGAAGTCGCCAAAAAGTTCTGAACTCAATCTGTAGGAGCCGAGGTGACGAGGCTCTGATTTTAATTGGAGACTCCTCATGTCGTCTCCTACTTTGTAAAAGACGCGCCGGTGAAAGCCGGCGTTTTTTTATCAGTAGGGCGCGCCACTCCGTGCGCGTCGCAAACTGTGTCGCAAACTGTGTCGGACGAGCGGCGGGCAGAGGACTGCCCGCCTTACCTTTGCGATTCAAATCCCCCGTTTCGCCACGATTTTATTTCCCTTGCCGAGCACGATGACGCATGGCTTCCATTTGGCCGCCTTTTTTTTGCTCACCGCGGCGAAGCTCATGATGGTAAGCCGGTCGCCCTTTTTGCCCAGGAGCGCGGCGGCGCCGTTCAGCACGATTTCGCCCGAACCGCTTTTGCCGGTGATAACGTAGGTTTCAAACCGGTTGCCATTGGCCAGGTTGCTGCACAGGATGCGTTCGTAAGGACGCAACCCGGCGGCCTTCATCAGGTCAGCCGCGATGGTCAGGCTGCCCTCGTAATTCACGTTGCCGTCCGTGACGGTGGCGCGATGTATTTTTGATTTCAGCAAATGAATCTGCATGAGTCACTGAGTATAGCGCGTCGCGCGGTTACTTCAACTTGAGAAAATTCCTCATAATCTGCCGCCCGTTTTCGGTGAGAATGCTTTCGGGATGAAATTGCACACCCCAGATCGGCAGTTCCTTGTGCCGCACGCCCATGACTTCGCCCTCCCCGGTCTCGGCGGTGATTTCGAGGCAGTCGGGCATCGTGTCGCGTTTGATGACCAGCGAATGATAACGCGTGGCGACAAAGGGATTGGCCATGCCGGCAAACAGGTCCTTGCCGTTGTGTTTAATCAGCGAGGTTTTGCCGTGCATCATGCGATAATTCACGACCACCTCTGCGCCGAACGCGTGGCCGATGCACTGATGGCCGAGGCAAACGCCGAACACCGGAATCCGCTGGCCGCCGAAATTGCGGATGACCTCATTCGACAGGCCCGATTCGCGCGGCGAACAAGGGCCGGGCGACACGAGAATGCGCTCCGGCCTCAACTCGCGGATGGCGTCGAGCGTAATCTCATCGTTGCGCCGCACCTGCATCTCCACATTCAGCTCGCCGAGGTACTGCACGAGGTTGTAAGTGAACGAATCGTAATTGTCTATGACCAGCACCATGAGCGGACAAATTACTTCACGCCGCCCGGATTGCAATCAACGATTGGCCGTTTCGATTTGACCCCGGACGGGAGGCATCGGAATCTTTGCCGATGGACCCAAACGAATTTCGGCCGGAACCCTGCCACGGACCGCCGCCGGAATCGACCCTGGCGCAAAAAATCAAGAAGCTGCTCGCGCCTCTGGGCGTGGGTCTGGTCCTGGTTGTGAAGTTCTTCGCCAAGCTCAAGTTTCTCATTCTGCCGGCGCTGAAATTTTTCCCCGTTATCCTGAAAACCGGCGGCACGATGGTGCTCTCCATCGGCGCCTACGCCCTGTTCTGGGGTGTCTGGTTCGCCGTCGGTTTCGTGCTGCTGATTTTGGTCCACGAATGCGGCCACCTCATTGCCGCCAAACGGCTCGGCCTCAAGGTGGGCGCGCCGGTGTTCATTCCGTTCATGGGCGCGTTGATTGCGCTCAAGGAAGCGCCGCGCAATGCCTGGATCGAGGCCCAGGTCGGCATTGGCGGGCCGTTGCTGGGCGCCCTGGGCGCGGTCGTTTGCGTGTTGATTTTCCTCGTGTCCGGAAACCCGATGTTTCGCGCGCTCGCCTACACCGGCTTTTTCCTGAATCTGTTCAACCTGATGCCGGTCGGCTTTCTGGATGGCGGCCGCATCGTCACCGCGCTTTCCCCGTGGCTCTGGATCGTCGGCTTCGCCATCCTCGTCCTGATGACCGTCACCCGTCCGAATTTCCTGTTGATCTTGATTCTGGTCGTTTCCGTGCCCCGGCTCATTTCGCTTTTCCGGCGGAAATCGGAGGCGGAACGCCGCTATTTTGAAGTGGAGCCCTGGCAACGCTGGACCATGGCTGCGCTGTATTTTGGCCTGATTGTGCTGCTGGTCGTCGGGATGGAAATGACCCTGATTCCGCACGAGACGTTGTCCGGTCCGTAACCACCGGCATGACAAAACCGGAAGGCCGTCTGCTCAACGCCGTTTCCGCCGGCTCTTGAACAATTCCATCTGCGGTTCCTTGAAAAAATCGTAGTTCTTCAGGATGCGGATCATCTGGAGCAGGTCGGACTTCTGGTAATTGCGATTCACCTCGATGTGCCCGATCAGATCACTGAGCATCACATGAAACGGTATCACGGCGTCAATGCCCTTCGACCGCAACAGTTCGATGCTTTGCTTGCGCGCGTCCTCGCCCTGCGGCAGCGCCGGCACGACCAGGATTTTCGTCGGCACCCCCTCCGCGCCAAACGCGCGGGCCGCCTGTTGAAACATCTTCGGTTCAACGAACCGGAAAATTTCCGGCGCATGCGCCAGCACCGCCGGGCTGAACGTCTCCGTATGCCAGCCCTTCACCACCACGACGGCGCGCTCGACGAACTTCAGGTCCGGCGAAGACAAAACAAACGGCACCGTGGTTTCGCGCTTTTGCGGGTGCGGATTCAGCACGAAGAAATCAATGTCGTCCTCCTCGCGCTTCGTCTGCGTAATATACTTCCGATGTTGCCGCACCAGGAACTCGTGCAACTCGAAGTATTCCCGGACGATGGTTTCACTGACGGCGGCCACTGCCTTAGTGGAGGGTTGAGGTTTGCCCGCCATCACTTCGTTTCGGAGCGGTCGCGCCGTGGCCGGAGGTGAAGGCGGAAAGGTTGAGCGTTTGCTCGATCACCGCGGCCGGGACTTTGTGTCCGAATTCGACCCGGCCGATTTTTCGGGCGAGCACGAACTTGATTTCGCCGCCACTGACTTTTTTATCGAGGCGCATGGCGGCAAAGAGTTTCGGGCCTTGCCCGGCGCGCAATCTCACGCTCGTGGGCAGGCCGGCGCGCCGAAACAGCCGGATAATCCGTTCGAGATCGCGTTCGGGCAGGCCCAGCACGCTGTTGGAAATTTTGGCAACCACGACCTGGCCGATGGCAATCGCCTCACCGTGCAAAAATCTGCCGTAGCCGGAAACCGCTTCGATGGCGTGGCCGATGGTGTGGCCGAAATTCAAAATCGCGCGCGGCCCGCCTTCCGTTTCGTCTTTGCCGACGACCTCGGCCTTGATTTCGCAGCAGCGCGCGATGACCGTTGCGAGCATTTTCGGTTCGCGTTTGAGCAGTTTCGGAAAATCCCCTTCGATTTGCGTGAACAGTTTTGCGTCATAAACGATCCCGTATTTGATGACCTCGGCGAGGCCGGCGCGGAATTCGCGTTCGGGCAGGGTCTTGAGCGTGTCAAGGTCGCACGCGACCAGTCGCGGCTGATAAAAGGCGCCGACCAGGTTTTTCCCGGCGTTCAAGTTGACGCCGACCTTGCCGCCAACCGAGCTGTCCACCTGCGCGAGCAAAGTCGTCGGCGCCTGCACGAACGCGATGCCGCGCAGATAGGTTGCTGCCAGGAACCCGGCCAAATCGCCGACGACGCCGCCGCCAAGCGCCACGATGAACGATTTGCGTTCGAGCCGGTGTACCGCGAGCTGGTCGTAGCAGGACTGGACCGTTTTCAGGCTTTTGGCCGGCTCACCCGGCTGGACGATAATCAGCGACGGCGAAAAGCCCGCTGTGGCGAGGGAATTGAAAACGGCCTTGGCGTACCGTTTGCCGACATTGGTGTCCGTGATAATGGCGCAACGGGTGCCGAGCTTCAGCCGCGCGCATTCGCGTCCGAACCGGTCAATCAAACCCGGTGCGATTTTGATGTCATAGCTGCGGTTGCCCAGTGGGACGTGAACGGTGCGCACGGGACAAGCATAAAGATTGGCGGCGAAGTGTCAAAGTATTGACGAGCACGAAAAATGGACTGTCTGGCGATGAAAACTTCTTGCACCCCCATCGGACATCAGCCATGCTTCCTGTTCCCGGACCGCGGGGTGGAGCAGCCCGGTAGCTCGTCAGGCTCATAACCTGAAGGTCGCTGGTTCAAATCCAGCCCCCGCAACCATTTGGAAACTGTGGCGGCGTTTGCCAGGAACGCCGTCACTTTTTGTTCTCACAACTCCGTCACTGAAGACCGCGACCCGGCTCACATTGGGCAGACCCCATACCCCACCCAGTAGCCGAGAAGCTTTGGGTATTCCCAATAAATGTGCCCGATAAAACGCCGCCCCGGCCAGTCGGCGCGCGCGTAGCCCGCATACGAAGGCCGCGAATAGAATTTTATCTCCGGCGCAAAGTGCCGGAAACAAGCCAGCGCCCGCCGCGAATGATACCACGAAGTGACCACAATGACGCGGGCCGCTTTTTGTTCGCGCAGCCGCTTGACGGTGAACTCCGCATTTTCCCGGGTCGTGCGCGATTGGGTTTCCAGTGCAATCGCCTTTGCCGGCACGCCGTCCTCAATCAACAACTGCCGGTTGATTCCGCAATCGCCCCAGCCGCTGACAATAATGCGGGGCGCGGCCTGTTCCTTGAAAAGGGCCGCCGCGCGCTCCGGCCGTTCCGCCGCACCACCGCCCAGGACCACCATGACGTCCGCCTGCACCGGTCCGCTGTCCACGCACAAAAACTTCTGGGGAAAAACAATCGCCGCCCCGGCCAGCGCCAGCAGCAGAACAAAAACGACGACAACAATTCGCCAAATTCTTTTTCTCACGCGCGAAAAAGGCTACTCCAAACGGCGCAATTCCGCCAGCAATGAGGAAACCATTGCGAATTCTGGCCAGGGACGCCACGCCGCGCAGACCGGGCTTTCAGCCACAACCTCCCGCTTCCCGGCTTCATCTGAACAAAACAATTGAAAGCGCATGAAGCCCGAAGGCCAGGATGACGCTCCCCGACAAACGGTTGATGACGCTCAGCCCGCCTGAGCCGACCCGCGACCGGAACAGCGTGACACCGTTGCTGAGCAACATCCACCAAAGTGCCGAACCGACGAACACACCCGCCACCAGCGCGCTCGCGTTGAAATAGTCCGGCGCTGTCCTCAGCCCAAAACCGGCAAACACGGCGGCGAAAGACAGGATGGTCATCGGATTGGCCAGGGTCAGCAACAGTGTGGAGAGGTAGGCCGACAGCAACCCGTTGCTGCGGATTGCTGCCGCCGGCTCGACCGGCCGGCTGATAAAAGTGCGAATCCCAAGGTAACAGAGGAACAAACCGCCAAAGAAACCCAGCCACGACCTCTGCTCAACGAGAAAACTCGAAATGGCCGTAATCCCGAAACCGGCGACGCAACCATAAGCGGCGTCAGCCGTCGCCGCGCCCAAACCGGTTGCCAGCCCCATCCGTCTTCCATCCGCCAAAGAGCGTTGAATGCAGAGCAGACCAATCGGCCCGACCGGTGCCGCGATGGAAAACCCGACCAGGACACCCTTCAACATGAAATTGAGCATCATAAACGCAACGCCGCCGGCAAGGAACTGAACAGTCCGAAACCCCGCTGTCAACGGCGAAGCAGAATTGCCGGCGCCTTTTGCCATTTCATCCAGGCGGTTTTCCACTCATTTTTGCCACCAGCCTTCCGGATGAATTCAACGGGATTTTGCCCATGGAGACACTTGTGAAACTCCGACATCCGAACCGGACGATGTCACTCTGTGGCGCTTTCCCGTTGTCATGCTTGTTTCTCTTTGCAATCGCTACGGCCGTGCCGGCCCAGGCCACCGATGTCCTCACTTATCATAATGACAATGGCCGCACGGGGCAGAATGTGAACGAATAAATCCTGTCGCCGAGGACTTTCACGGCGCTGTCGTTCGTTTCCAATCTGAATGCCGCGGGAGGAGCTGGGGCGGGAGTTTCCTCTTGAAACCCACGGCAGAAGCGCCCATTTTTTCCCCAATGCGATTGATCGTGTTGATTCTCCCTCTCCTGGTGTCATCCATTTTTTACGTTGCGGCGCAAGGCAGCGCAGGCACGACTGCGGTTGAGATCGCCAGCGTGGATGAAGCAACGCGCGCCCGCTTGGGTGTTTCCGACCATTTGGAGCCAACCCAACCCATCACCGGATTGATTCTGACAAACCAGGGCGGAACCCGCATCGCCAAGGGACACAGCTTGTTTCTCACCGCCTCGAACAGCATCTGCCGTCTCGCGTTTCAAGGCCATGCCGTGATTCTTCGGTTCGAACATGCCGACGGCGACGTGACACTCTGGTTCAATGGCCCGGACAATGCGTATCTTCATCCGGGGATTTATGAAAACGCCCGCAGTCGCAACAGCGGCCCAATCCCGATGCTGGCGATCTCGTCCGACGGTTCAAGCCAGGAGGGAACGGGCAATTTTAATGTCAAGGAAGCGACGTTCATCGGCGAAAAAGTGGCGGTTTTTCATGCCACATTCGACTTCACGCCGGAGAATGCGGCCGGACAGGTCAAAGGCGAAGTTTATTACAACGCCAAGGCATTTTACCCGACCCAAGCCTTGGGGCGCGTTTCGGCAGCGGGGCAAACCGGGCCGCGCTACACCGCCCTTGTGGTCGGGGGCGCCAAGGCAGGTGAAACCATTTTCTGCGTTGCCCCGGATGCGATGGTGAAAGCCCGGAAGGAAACCGGTGGTGGCTACCAGTTCAGCTTTGCGACCGCACAAGACACGCTTGAGGTTTCCTTTTGTCCGCCGGGCAACGGCAGTTTGCATCTCGGGAAATTTTCAGGGGCCAGATTTTCCGCCGCCAGCGGATTGAGCCCCCAATTCAGGCTGTCAGGAGACCCGGACTTTTCCACCGACGGCACCTATAATTTTGAAATCAAACACCTGGAGCAGGACGAATTGGGCAATGCCACCGCTTTTTACGCCACCTTTTCCCGGGAAGACCGGAGCGGCTGCGAGGGCGAGATTTGCTTCAACTCGCCGATCATGTATTCCACGAACCAGTATCTAACGGCTGCCAAAAAAATTCCCGATGCCCTCAAGGAACGTGCGACAGAGGCACCGGACCGTCCCCGAGGCAGCGGCACCGGGTTCTTTATCAGCGACGACGGCTTCCTGGTGACCAACGAACATGTGGTC
Organism: uncultured Verrucomicrobiae bacterium; assembly: GCA_963802515.1. Taxonomy (GTDB): domain Bacteria; phylum Verrucomicrobiota; class Verrucomicrobiia; order Limisphaerales; family UBA11358; genus UBA11358. Next base: position 4,600,737 of record CAWDIX010000002.1, on the reverse strand, counting down.
CATAACGCCCGTGCCATTCGCCTGGTCACGAGTGACGGAACGATTGACGCCAAAGTGGTTCAAGTGGATGCGGACAATGATCTGGCATTGTTGAAAGCAACCGGGAAATTTTCCCCCTTGCCGATTGCGGCGAGCCGCGCGGTGCGTTTGGGGAGCACGGTGGCGACCATTGGTTTTCCAGACCCAACCTTGCAGGGATTTGCGCCCAAGCTGGCCAAAGGAGAAATCGCGGCGCTGTCCGGCGCGGGTGACAGTCCGCGCTACTTCCAAATCAGTGTGCCGGTGCAGCCGGGAAATTCGGGCGGGGCGCTGGTGGACGAACATGGCAACGTCGTGGGCGTGGTATCGGCCAAACTGAGTGCGTCCGTGGCACTGGCGATCAGCGGGGCGTTGCCGGAAAATGTAAATTACGCCGTCAAGAGCAGTTTCCTGTTGAGCTTCCTCGAATCCGTGCCCGCGATTTCGGCCAAACTCAAAGCGCCGCGAACGTCCGACCGGCGGTTTGAAGACGTCGTCAAATCCGCGCAGGACGCCGCTGTTTTGGTTCTCGTTTATTGAATAGCCGGGCTGTTGCTAACATGTCTCCAACGCAACTGCCACTAAATAGTTCCGGCCGACTCCGCCCAATCGCCGCAAAGCAGTTTGGCTTGTTCCAAGACCGTTTGCGTGGCCTTTTCTTGTTTGTCCGGCGGATAACCGTATTTGCGGAGAATGCGGCGGACGAGCACGCGGATTTGGGCTTGGGCGGATTCGCGGAGCGTCCAATCAATCGTCACGCTTTTGCGGACGTGTGAAACCAATTCCCGCGCGATATTTTTGAGCGTCGGCTCGCCGAGAACTTTTACGGCGCTGCCGTTGGTTTCCAGGGCGTCGTAAAAGGCCACCTCGTCGTCCGTCAGGCCCAGCTTTTCACCGCGTTTCTGGCCTTCACGCATTTGTTTGGCAAGGTTAATCAATTCCGCGACGACCTGCGCGGCTTCGATGGTGCGGTTCTGGTATTTGCGGATGGTGGCTTCCAGCATTTCGGCGAACGAGCGGGATTGAACCAGATATTTTTTCTGCCGAATCTTCAGCTCGTTGTTGTGCAACGAACCCCTCTCCGCCACGATCGGGGAGAGGGCCGGGGTGAGGTATCGAATCCCCATGTTTCACTTCCGCCAAGGCATCTATGGCACAACGACGCGAAAATATTCCCCCGGTGTCGCCGGATAATTGACGTTCGTGTAATGGAACTCTCTGAACTGGTCAAAATGGTTGGTGAGCACCGGTGTCCAGAGTCCCAAAGGCGTCGCGAGGTTCGTGGTTGAATATAAGACCAGACTGGCATTGGTGGTGCCACCGACTCCGGTGATGATGAGATTTGTGCCTGAAATAACCGGTGGCGACAAACTCAAGGCATCAAAAATCCCATTGACGGTGAGGCCGTATGTGCCGCTTCCGCCCCCGTAACCGTCACTGACCAGCACGGTAAAAGTGCCGGTGTTGGTCGCTGTGTGGGCCAGAAGATCATCCGTCACAGGGAAGCCCCCGACCGCGTCCAACAACGCTCCATTTGGCCCATAAAGCTGAAGATGGCCAAAAAAATTCGTGGTTCTCAATTCCAAATTGATTACGTCCCCCTTGGAGGCCGTGCAGGCATACATGTCCAAATCGCCCAACGTGATGGTTCCGTCATAATTCCCTCCATTGGTCATGGCACCGCCTTCGTCACCCACTGGCACAATGAACGCCTCGGGCATCTGGGCCAGATGCAACTCGTAAGTGCCGGTTCCGCCCCCGTAACCGTCGCTGACCAGCACGGTGAAAGCGCCGCTGTTGGTTGCCGTGTAGGCGATCAAATCATCTTTGACAGGGTAGCCCCCGACCGCGTCCAGCAACGCCCCGTTCGGCCCATACAATTGAAGCTCGCCGATGAAATTCGTCGTCCCCAGCCGCAAATTAATACTGTCACCCTTGTTGGCCGTGAAGGTGAACATGTCCAAATCGGCCAACGTGATGGTTCCGTCATAATTCCCGCCATTGGTCATGGCACCGCCCTCGTCACCCACTGGCACAATGAACGCCTCGGGAATCTGGGCCAGATGCAATGCGTAAGTGCCGGTGCCGCTGGTCGCAGCGCTGCTGACCAGCACGGTGAACGTGCCGCTGTTGGTCGCCGTGTCGGCGATCAGATCATCGTTAACAGGATAGCCCCCGACCGCGTCCAACAACGCCCCGTTCGGCCCATATAATTGAAGCCTGCCGGAGAAATTCGTTGTCCCCAGCCGCAAGTTAATGCTGTCGCCCGCATTGGCCGTGAAGGTGAACATGTCCAAATCGGCCAACGTGATGGTTCCGTCATAATTCCCGCCATTGGTCATGGCACCGCCCTCGTCACCCGCCGGCACAATGAACGCCTCGGGCATCTGAGCCAGATGCAACGCGTAAGTGCCGCTGCCGAGTGTCACAGCGCTGCTGACCAGCACGGTGAAAGTGCCGCTGTTGGTTGCAGTATAGGCAATCAGATCATCGTTGACAGGGTAGCCCCCGACGTCATCCAGCAACGCCGAGTTCGGCCCATATAATTGAAGCCTGCCGGAGAAATTCGTCGTCCCGAGCCGCAGGTTGATGCCGTCACCCGTGTTGGCCGCAAACGTATAGGAATCTGCAACCGTATTGCTAAAAATGACTCCCGTCTGATTGGCGCCATTAATGAGCACACTCGCCTTGGCCGTGTTGATGCACCAGGCCGGCAGAAGCAGGGCCATGAGGAGGCAGGTCGTTTTCATGGCATTAACATGGTTGTTGAACTGGATCCGGGAAAGGAATGTTTTCATCTCAAAACTCTTTTGGCACGGGATCGCCGCTTATTAGGACCCTTTTTGCTCCTTTAAGCCTAGCTTCTCCTTTTTATTACAAATGGGAAGCAAAAAATGCAAATATTTGCGATGAAACCAACCGTGCAGGGCATCACCAAAGAAGCTGAGAAGACCGCTGGCCGACACTGAAAATCCCTAAGCTGCGCCGGGGGAGGTCCGCAGCCGTTGCTCAATCCTTTACGCTACGCCGGTTCCACTTTCCGCCCAATCGCCGCAGAGCAACTTGGCCTGCTCCAAAACCGTCTGGGTGGCTTTTTCCTGTTTGTCGGGTGGATAACCATATTTGCGGAGGATGCGGCGGACGAGGACGCGGATTTGCGCTTGGGCCGATTCTCGCAGCGTCCAGTCAATCGTCACGCTTTTCCGGACGTGTGACACCAGTTCCCGCGCGATATTTTTCAGTGTCGGCTCGCCGAGAACTTTTACCGCGCTGTCGTTTGTTTCCAGGGCATCGTAAAAAGCAACTTCGTCATCGGTCAGACCGAGGCTTGCGCCGCGTTTCTGGCCTTCCCGCATTTGCTTGGCGAGGTCAATCAATTCCGCGATGACCTGCGCGGCTTCGATGGTGCGGTTTTGGTATTTGCGAATGGTGGCTTCCAACATTTCAGCGAACGAGCGCGACTGAACGAGATATTTCTTCGAGCGGATTTTCAGTTCGTTGTTCAGCAACTTTTGCAGCAACTCCACGGCGAGATTGCGTTGGGGCAAATGCTGGACTTCCGACAAAAACTCATCCGACAAAATCGAGATGTCCGGCTTCTTCAAACCGGCGGCGTCGAAGATGTCTATCACCTTGTCGGATGAAATGGCACGCGAAACAATTTGCCGGACGGCCAAATCCAATTCCTCCGGTGATTTCCCGCCGCCTTCGCCAATGCTCTTGGCCAATACCGCCCGAACTTCCTGAAAGAAACCAACTTCATCGCGAATCTCCAGCGCCTCGTCATTCGGCACGGATAGCGCAAATGCCTTGGACAGTTCCGTGACGGCCAGCAGATAACGCGGCTTGCCGTCCTTTTGTTGCAGCACATGCTCGGCAGCTTGGGCAATGAGCGGCAATCGTTTTGCCGCCGTCGCCTCGGCAGCGGCCTCATAGTCAAACCCGTGCAGGATGGCGCAGACCTGCTCGTATTTCTCCAGCATCACGGCGACAGCTTCTTCCTGATCCAGCGTGATGTCGCCTTTGCCTTTGCTGTTCGTGTAATCAGCCAACGCCTGCTTCAATTCCTCCGCCAATCCGAGATAATCCACCACCAAACCGCCCGGCTTGTCTTTGAAAACGCGGTTCACCCGCGCGATGGCCTGCATGAGGCCGTGACTGCGCATCGGCTTGTCCACATACATCGTGTGCAGGCTGGGCGCGTCAAAACCGGTCAGCCACATGTCGCGCACGATGACGATGCGGAAGGGCTTCTTCGGATTCTTGAATGCCTTCGCCAGTTCCTCGCGCCGGGCTTTGCTGCGGATGTGCTGCTGCCAGTCCAAGGTGTCAGAGGCCGAGCCGGACATAACAATCTTCATCACGCCTTTGTCATCGTCGTCATGATGCCAATCCGGACGCAGTTTCTGGATGGCCTTGTAAAGCTCCACGCAAATGCGGCGGCTCATGCAGACCACCATCGCCTTGCCTTCCATTGCAGCGTAGCGCGCTTCCCAATGTTTCACCAAATCCTCGGCCACGAGCGCGATGCGTTTGTCCGTGCCGACCATCGCTTCCAGTTGCGCCCACTTGCGGCGCAGACTTTCCTTCGTGGATTCCTCCGCATCTTCGGTCACTTCTTCAAAGTTTGGGTCAATCTTTGGGCGTTCCTCCGGCTTCAAATCAATCTTCGCCAGTCGCGCCTCGTAATAAATCGGCACGGTGGCCTTGTCTTCCTTCGATTGCAGGATGTCGTAAACGTCAATGTAATCGCCGAACACGGCCTGCGTGTTCTTGTCGCCGCTTTCAATCGGCGTGCCAGTGAAGCCGATGAACGACGCCTTGGGCAGCGCATCGCGCATGTGTTTGGCGAAGCCGTCAAGCCAGAGCTACAACTTGCCAATTCCTCTATCCGCCAATCGTTCAACCAACTCGCTTGACGTTGAATTAACCAACACGACATCCGTTGGCGGCAGATTGAATAATCCGGCGGGCTGCTGTGGATCGGTAACAACTAAAACCAGAGTCGCGGGCTGTTTGCTCCGGCCTGCGTTGTGAAGTAACTCGGCAGCGTCGGCTAAACTCTCTCCGCGTCGCTGGACTCGAATCAGGACGGGATTCTCGCCGGGTGCAATCTTGAGAATTGCATCAATGCCGCGATTGCGTTGAACGGGAACAATCGGCAGGCCATGCAAATAAGCCAGCGCTTCTTCGTCCGACTGGACATAGGTTTCGCGGCCTTTGCGGAATAGTTCGGATGAAGTCTTGAACGGTTGCTCTAACCGCTGCGTAGCCAACTGGACGGCTTCGGTGGCAATATCAATGCCCAGCGAGTTGCGACCAAGCAGTTCCGCCGCCACGAGCGTCGTGCCGCTGCCAGTGAACGGGTCTAGCACCAAGTCGCCCGGCAATGTGACCAAGCCGATGATGCGTTCAAGCAGCAGGATGGGCTTTTGTGTCGGATAACCGACACGCTCTTTCGCTTTGGGATTGAGCAGCGGGATGTCCCAAACGTCGGCAATAGGCACGCCTTTCTTGTGGCCGTCGTGGATGATCTTGCCGTCCTCATCTCGGGCATAAACGGCTTTGCCGTGTTCGTCACGTTGGCGGCGCTGGAGAATCTGGTCAACATTTGTCGAAGGCGAGTAGTCGTCAAAAAGCTGGTGGTATTGGTAATCGTCCGTCTTGCTGTAAAAGAAAATATTTTGATGCGACGGCATCGGATTGCGCTGCGAGTTGGACCAACGGCGATAATGCCAGATAATTTCCGAACGGAACATGGCATCGCCAAATACACCATCCAACAGGCAGCGGATGTGATGCGAAGCGCTCGTGTCGCATTGGAAGAACATCGAGCCGGTCGCTTTCAGGACGCGACAGAACTCGTTCAAACGCGCCCGCAGGAATTCGATATATTCCCCGCGCGATTTCCATTCGTCGCTAAATTCAAACTTGGTCGTGCGGTCGCGAGTGACGAGCGAGTGCATCTTCTGCGTGAAGAATGGCGGGTCAACATAGACCAAGTCCACCGACTCGCTGGCCAGGCCGCGCACAACTTCCAGACAATCGCCATGACGGACTTCACTGGCCATGTTGCGCCGTCCTTTCTGCAGCTAGGTCTTTGAGGATTCCGAGCAGGTCAATATCGGTGCGTTGTTTTACATAAGCCCAGGCAGCGTCGGCGTAGTGATACTCGCCTTGCACGCTTTTGTAGAGGCTTTCCAAAGTTTTCTGGATGCGGATGGCCTGGTCACGGTTCGGATAATAAAACATCACTCGCACCGGCTTGTAACCGGCATCACGAACCGCCTGCATCCGCGTGTGTTCCTTGGTGATGTGGTCGCCATCCGTGGTCGCATCGCGCCACTTGATTTCCAAGGCATCACTGCCCACCAAACAATCCACGCCGAAAAGTTTTGGCTTTTTGCCGTGCGTGTTTGGAACGCGAACCGAACCGGAGTCGGGGAACTTCGCCTTGAAGCAGAGCTTCGCCGCTTCTTCGAGAAACGAGCCGGCATATTTGTAGAGAAACCGTCCCTTGTTTTGGTAAACGTCAATCAGCTTCCCTTCCTCCTTGCTGATGCCAAGCACTTGATAAATGAGGACGTGCGAGCGGTCGTCCTGCTCCATATCGGCCACGCGCTCGTCAATGTTGCGCTTCAACTCGGCAGCATAACGGTCGGCCAATGCTCGGATTTCATCTTTCACGGGCTTGAGGATACCAAATTGAACTCCGACGTAAAATATCCATTTTCAAGGTGCCACAACTGAGCGTTAACCGTGGACATCCGATTTCCCAACCCACGTCAGTTCAAGTTTGCCAGTTTTTGCCATCAGGTTTGCTGAACGGAGTTTCGCGAAAAATATGGATAAAGTCAGCGGGAAATGATTTTAATCGTTTGTTCGACATATCCCTTCAACTCCCTTGGATCAACTTCGCCAGCATCCGAGCCATCATTTTCAGCGTGGTAATATCGTTTGCCCCAGTCATTGACCTCCGTGAGGTCCGCAACGAGGTGGGCGGCAAGGTGCAACACGCTGTCCGGCTGAGCCTCGCGAATCTTGCGGATCATGTCACCCAACCAGTCAGTGTCTTGCCACGACGCCGGGAACTTTGTGCGCAAGTAGCCTTCCAGCGTTTGCCGGATACAGCGGGCAACATCTTTCAAATGCGCTGCAAAATCGGCTGGCGTTGCAAGAAAGGTAGTCAGCTTTGCATAGTCCTGTTCATACGCACGGCCAGGTAGTGGTGGAAGATCGCCAGCTTCCAAAACCGAGTGATCTGACATTGGGTTTAGGAGAAAGGTATTAATAGGGGCACCTACAATCCGCGCCACCTCGCGCGAGAAGTCGAGTTCGTGAGAAAGAATGAAACACTGGAGACTGGCCAAAGCAATCCGGTGGATGCACTCAATAGTCCGGCGACGGCGACTGCGATCCTGACTATGAAATGGGTCATCGAATACAATAATCGTGTCTCCGATGTTTGCGTCGCGTTCAGCAACCGCAACAAAGAACGCTACACCCAAAGCGCTGCGGTCGCCGCCGCTCAACGTGTTTGCCAATGAAGGCCGTAAAGGATTTCGCGCATCCTCCGGTGTGGTGCTTACACGCGTGCCTAGAATCTCTACGGCGAGTTCTCCAGCCGGTGGGCCACCAAGGAAATTTACTCCACCACTGACGAGCCGAAAATTGACCCCGAACCGTTCGAGCAGTGTATTGATGCGGTCTCGTCCTTGGTAATTCCCCGAAAAGATTCAATGTTGAATCCGGTTGGGATTAGTGGCGTTAGCGCAGCCCGAGCCGTATTAAGTGCATTTGTTGCGCTGGTTAGGTTTTGGTCTGCGAGGTCAACTTGCGCCTTCAGAACATGGGCTTGCGCGCCCAGCGCGAGGCCGTAAACATTTCGTCGTTGCTCGACTGCAACGAACTGACCAATCAAAACATTGTCGGCTACAAAACGGTCGTCATAAACTAGGGTTCTATGTGAGTTGTTGCCAGCCGGCTCATGTTGCCAACCATTCCCGGCCAACACAGATTTTGGTGCCGGCGTTCCGTGAAAAAGCATCTCAATTTCAATGGGACTCGTTGCCCCAAAGCGTTTTCGCCCGAGTATGTAATCTGGTTTGCCAGTTCCGAGCGACCTGAATACATCACATAAGGTTGTTTTCCCACCAGAGTTTGGTGCGTAGATAACATTCACCTTGGCAAAATCGCCTTGAGTTCCACCTTGTGATTTCAGGTCAACAAAGCGGCCTATGTTTTTCAGTTTGTTGATGCGTCGAATCATGCGGTGCCGACTCTTAGTTTTGCGCGAAACTGAAATGTTGTATCCAGGCGTAGTTGGCGTTGTTCACCGGCGGCATCCCGAATTTCCAGCGCACGTCCTGCCGCAGATTTTCGCCGCCCCAATCGCTCATGTTGAACGGCGGGTTGGCGAGAATGAAATCGGCCTTGAGGTCGGGATGCAAATCCGCCCGAAAACTGTCGGCGTTGCGCGGGCCGAGATTGGCGTCAATGCCGCGAATGGCGAGGCTCATCCGCGCCAGTTTCCAGGTGGTGGTGCTTGCGCACGGCCATCTTTTCCGCCGGTTGCAATAGAGTGCAGGCACTGCCTGCTCGGCGGCGGCCCAAAGCTGGGCTTCGAAGTCGAGCGTGGAGCCGTTGGCCGGTTTCTGATGATTACCCTTTGCCATGCAGTATGGCTGGAATCGTAGGACAGAAAGGCTGTTTTGCAATTGAAAAACAAAAAGCGCGGGCAGATAACCGCCCGCGCTTGAATTGTTTCCGCCAGGATCAGTTGGCTTCTTTTCCCGCTTCTTCTTTTCCCGCCATCTCGGCGTCGCGCTCGGCCATCGCCGCCCGGCGCGACAATCGTACGCGCCCTTTTTCATCCACGCCGAGACACTTGACGGTGATTTCATCGCCAACCTTGACGATGTCCTCGGTCTTCTTGACGCGGAAGTTGGCCAGTTCGCTGATATGGACGAGGCCGTCTTTGCCGGGCAGAAACTCGACAAACGCGCCGAATTCCTTGATGGTGACAACTTTTCCGCGATAGATCTTTCCCGGCTCGGCTTCGGCGGTCATGCCCATGATGGCATCGCGGGCAATCTTCATGCCTTCCTCCGTGACGGAGAAGATGTTCACCGTGCCGTCGTCTTCGATGTCAATTTCGCAGCCGGATTCCTCGACGAGTTTTTTGATGTTCTTGCCGCCGGGGCCGATGATCGCCCCGATTTTCTCCGGATTAATCTTGAGGGTCTCGATGCGCGGGGCGTATTTGCTGATTTCCTTGCGCGGTTCGGCCAGCGTTTTGGCCATTTCGCCAAGAATGAACAGGCGGGCGACGCGTGCCATCTCCACGGCCTCCGTCATCATCGCGTGCGGCACGCCGCGCAACTTGAGGTCCAATTGGAAGCCGGTGATGCCTTTTTCGGTGCCCGCGATTTTGCAGTCCATGTCGCAGAAATGGTCTTCCCAGCCGATGATATCAGTAAGCAATTTGTATTTCGCGATTTTGTCATCGCCGCCGTATTCGGCGCACAAGCCGATGCTGATGCCCCCCACCGGACGCACCATCGGCACACCCGCATCCATCAGCGCCAGTGAGCCGCCGCACACGGTCGCCATGGAGGTGGAACCGTTGGATTCCATGATTTCGCTCGTGACGCGGACCGAGTAGGGATAATTCGACAGCGGCAGCATGGGTTCGAGGGAACGTTCCGCAAGCGCGCCGTGGCCGATTTCGCGGCGGCCCGGACCGGAAATGCGGCCGGTTTCGCCCACGGAGAAATTCGGGAAGTTGTAGTGCAAGATGAATTTCTTTTCCGTGTCGCCGCCGGTGTAGGCGTCGAATTCCTGCACGTCTTCGCCGGTGCCGAGTGTCACCAGCGTGAGCGCCTGCGTTTCACCGCGGCTGAACAGGGCCGAGCCATGCGCGCGCGGCAACAGGCCGACCTCGGATGAAATCGGACGAACCACATCCAGACCGCGGCCATCGAGCCGCTTGCCGTCCTTCAAAATCAAACCCCGAACCGCCTCCTTTTGGATGTAATAAAAGGCGTCTTTAATGACGAAATCGGTGACTTTTTCAGCGCCGAATTTTTCGGCGAGCTTCGCGCCGACTTCGTCCTGGATCGCCCGGCACGCGTCTTCCCGGGCGAGTTTCCCGGGCGTGAGCAGCGCCGGCACCATGCGGTCGCCGGCGAGCTTTTTCGCTTCCTGAAGAATTTCATCCGGGACGATATTCAGGGTGATTTCGCGCTTTTTTTTGCCGGCGCGTTTAACCAGTTCCTTTTGCGCCTCAATCAACGGTTGAATGGCCTCGTGGCCGAATTTGAGGGCCGCGTTGAAGTCCGCCTCGGAAATTTCTTTGGCCGAGCCTTCGTACATCACGATGTCGGACTGGTTGCCGACGTAAACGAGGTCGAGGTCGCTTTCCGCCATTTGTTCATGTGTCGGATTGGCAATAAACTGGCCTTTGACGCGGCCGACCCGGACGGCGCCCAGCGGCCCGGCCCACGGAATATCGCTGACCATCAGCGCCGCGGACGCGCCCACGAGCGCGAGCATGTCGGGATCGTTCTGACCATCGGCGCTCAACAGGATGCTTTGCACCTGCACTTCATTATACCAGCCCTTGGGGAACAAAGGCCGGATGGGCCGGTCCGTAAGGCGGCAGGTGAGAATTTCCTTTTCCGTCGGGCGTCCTTCGCGCTTGAAGTAGCCGCCCGGGAACTTGCCCGCCGCCGCGGCCTTTTCGCGGTAGTCAACGGTCAACGGGAAAAATTCCTGGCCTTCTTTGGCCTTGGTCGCGGCCACGGCGGCCACGATCACGATGGTTTCGCCGAGCTGGACGGTTACGGCTCCGTCCGCCTGTTTGGCGAGCCTTCCGGTTTCAATGATGATTTGTTTGTCGCCCACCTGGGCGGTGATTTTTTCTGGCATAGCTATTCCTGTCCGCCACCGCCGGAGAAACTTCAGTGAACTCCGAACGTTTTCGGAGCTGAATGAAATTACCCAGGGATGACGGATTTTTCATACGCGATGTGGTTGGTTAAGGAATTGGGCCATTCGCGATGGCTGGCTCAAATCCGATGGCGGAAGGCGGTTCGCTTAAGAACCCCGCGCTCCCGCAAAAAATTCAATGGCGCAGTTTCAATTTCTTCGTGACCGCCTGATAACGGGTCAAGTCGTGGTTTTGCAGATATTCCAACAGGCGCCGGCGCTGGCCGACCATCATCAACAGCCCGCGACGCGAACTGTGGTCCTTCTTGTTGCTCTGCAAATGCCCGGTCAAATGATTGATTCGCTGCGTGAGCAGGGCGATTTGCACGTCCGCCGACCCCGTGTCGCCGTCGTGCAACTTGAATGATTCAATTGTCTTCGTCTTTGCTTCCATATTCGATTAATCGCGGGAGATTAGTTATTCACAACCCCGGTGTAAAGCACTTTCAAGCCGCCCGGGGGTGGTGCGGAAGCAACGAATTCAACCGGTTTCGTTGTTTCAACGCGGTGCCAGCGCCAGCTCAAACAGCGCTTCGTTCGCGGAGTCAGCTTGAAACTCTCGCCAATCCGCAGGCCTTCCACCCAAAAAATCCCGCCCGTCTGCGCCACGGCGACGACCAATTCGCGGCGGCGCGCGTGGGGAATCCGCTGGTTTACAAACCAATCCTGAAGTTTTAGAGCCGATTTCATCCCGATGGGTTGAAAACGGTCGCCCGCACGCCAGTGCCGTAAAGTGATTCGCTCGCCAACCATGTCCGCGTCAAATAATTCGCGTCCGATCTGTTTGCTCAAACGCGGGCGATTTTTCACACCGGCAAAACCCCAGCGGAGATGAAGGCCGGCAAAATCCGCCGCCCCGGACCCGCCCGCCAGATTGACCGCAAGTTCATCCGTCTTGAATTCGACCGGCTGCCGCATCCGCAGTTTCAACGAGCCTTGCGTGTCGCGGGAGATGAACAACGCGGGACCCAGGTTCACAAATCTGCCGGCCGATTTGCGGAGGCGTTCAACCAGTTCAAATTCCGCCGGTACGCCGAGGCCGACCAGTTGCATTTGCAGAACGCGCCGCTGAACCGCCACCGGCAATTCCCCAAAATCGTTCCGCTCACCCGGTCCCGTTTTGCGCGCCCTCCCCTCTCCCCGCCGGGTGGGGCACGGGGCGCGTTGGTCCCGTTTCGCGTCGCCGAGCCATTGTCGCGCCATTTCGCCGACGGCGTCCGCCTCCGCGCCGATGATGCCCATCAACCGCAAGACGATTTTCGCCAGGCCCGGTTGATATTTTTTGCGCAGCAGCGGCAGCAGTTCATTGCGAATGCGATTGCGCGACGTGGCGAGCAGGGCGTTGGTCGCGTCTTCGCGGAAGCGCATTTTCGTTTCACGGGCGAACTTGCGGAGTTCGGCTTTGCCCGCATTGAGCAACGGACGAACCAGCGCGACCTTTGCATCCACGGGCGATGGCGAACGCCATTTCATTCCCGCCAGACCTTCACCGCCCGCGCCGCGCAACAGCCGGAGGAAAAAAAGTTCCACCTGATCGTCGGCGTGATGCGCCAGGGCCACGATGCGAATGCCGCGCTTTTTCGCGGCGCGCGCGAAAAATTCGTGACGCAATTTCCGCGCGGCCATTTCGATTGAGAGTTTTGATTTTTCCGCGAACCGCCTCACGTCGGCGCGCCCGGCAACCACGGGCCATCCCATCGCCGCAGCGGTTTTACGCACGAGCCGTTCGTCGGCTTCGCTGCTGCGTCCGCGGAGCTGGTGGTTGAAATGGGCGACGGCCAGTTTCCACCCGTGCCGCGCCGAGAGCAGGTGAAGCAGCTGCAACAGCAGCATCGAGTCCAAACCGCCGGAAACGGCCACCAAAACCGCCCGGCCCCGCCCGATCAACCGGCGGTCCTGAATATTGTCGCCGACGCGCTGAAGCAAATCGCCCACCCTTTGATGCTACTGCATTGGCAGAGCGGAGCAAGCGCCGCGGAACGTCAGGGCAAGACCATGAGGCGATAAAACCGCCGCGGCGAGGAATTCAGGGCATTGGGATCGGACACAGTCAAACTCGTGTTCGTGGCAACGAGCAGCTTGCCAAGGTTGATCCAGTTGGCCTGAAGCAAATTGGTTTTGTACTGCACCTGATAAACCACGCCCGCCGCCGTCGCCCAGGTGAGATTGAAGGTGCCGGAATTTGCGGTCGCCGTCTTGAACGCCGGCACTGGAATCGGCGTTACGCTGACGTCATCCAGGCCGAGGTAATACGGGTCGTCCCGTAATCCAAACTGGAGAACCGTGTTGGGGCCGGTGGCGGTAACGATGAACTGCAAATTGGTCCACCCGATTTTGCCGAGGTTTGTTCGGTCGAAAATGATGCTGCCATCCCAGGAGACGTTGAATTCATTCGGCGTGAGCGTGCCGGATATGTTCGGGCTGCTCATCCACAGCGAGAGCAAATAGTTCTGTCCGGTAAAGGTGGGCAGGGTTTGGGAAAGATAACCCAGCGAACCAGCCGGCCCGAATTGCGCGCCGTAGGTGCCCGAATGAACGAACTGCGAATTGCCGCTGATAACGGTGCTGTAAGCGGTATTACCGGATTGGGTCCAATTGGTAAAGGTGCCGGCCTCAAACCCGCCGTTTTGAACCAGCGGCTGTCCCACCAGCAAAATGAACGGCAGGACGACGGCCCCGCCGTTCTGGTTGGTGAGCACCACGTTCGTATTGTAGATGCCGGAGGCAAGACCGTTGGCGGCGGAATTCAAGCTTACCGCAAAAGGGGCCTGCCCGCCCGCCGCCAGCGTGCCATTGTTCGGTGAAGCCGTCAGCCAGGACGCCACGCTACTAACGTTCCAATTCAGTGAAACCGGCCCCATGTTGGTCAATGAAAAGTTTTGTGCGGTCACGCTGAATGGGCCGCCAACCGGTCCGATGGAAGCAAAGCCGTTGGTCGGTGAGGCGGCCAGCGGCTGCAAGACCTGCAACGTAAACTGGCGAAGCTGCGCGGCGCCAGTGGTTTGATTGGTAAACCAGATGCTGCCCGGGTAAGTCCCCACCGCCAGATTGTACGCCGCCGAATTCACGCTCACCGTCACGGTGCTTTGGCCCCCGGCGGCAAGCGTGCCGCTGCCAGTCGAGACATTGAGCCACACCGACGTGTTGGAGAGTGTCCAGTTCAACGAAGTTGCGCCCGAATTGGTCAATACAAAATTCTGGGCAGTGACGTTGAACGGTCCCCCGGCGGCGCCGCTGGCGGTAAAACCGGACGCCGGAGAAAGGGCCAGCGGGTCGAGCGGTCCGGCCAGCGCGTTGATTAAATTCTGTCCGGCGGGCGAGCCCCAGCCGGTGCACAGATCAAAGCCACTGGCGGCGTAGAACCGCGTCGGACTCCCGGACCAGGTGTTGTCGCCGGTCATGGTGTCATGAAAGTCGCTGGCGTAATTGGGACCCAGGCCAATCGCATAAATGGCGGGGTTCACAAAACCAACGCTGGGTTTGCCGAGCATCGCCGCCTGCTGGTTGACCAGGGCAGTGAATCCGGCCCACAACGGCGCGGCGCAACTCGTGCCGCTGGCATTCTCCAGTTGGTTGGTGTCCGCGACGATAAAAACATTTTGCCCCGTCAGCGCCACGTCCGGCACGTTGCGCATGGTCGTCGAGCCCTGGTTGCCGGCCATGCTGACGCCCTGCTGCCAGCCGGGAATGCCATAGGTGGGACTGATGCCGCCGCTGCTGCCCCAGTTGCCGCCATTGGGGTTTGGCGTTCGCTCATTCCAAACCGATTCGGAAACGTAGGCGCCGCCGGGGCCCGTCGTGGTCAGCGCGGTGCCTCCGACCAACGTGATGTTGGTTTTGTCCAATAGAAATGGAATCGAGCCGTTAAACGCATCGTAATCACCCGAGGCGCAGTAGAACGACTGTCCTTGTGAGGCCATCTGCTTGAATATCGCGTCCACCGCCGGATCCGGGTTTCCTCCGCTCCAGGAACAACCGATTTGTTTCGCCAGGTTATCATTGGCGATGCGGCTTAACATGGTTGACCAGGAGGTCGAACCGTTGGGGGCTTCATAAACAATGATTCTTGAAACCGCCGGCGCCATGGAGATGACCATTTCAATGTCCAGACACACCTCGCCGTTGGCCGGGCCGGGTACGGAAACCCCGCCATTGACGGGCACATTGGTCAGGTTAAAGGGGTGAGCCGTCAGCCCGGCCCTGCTGATATAGGCTGCGATGTCATTCGAGACGTAACCGGCAAACTGTACCAGCGCGACGTTTTGCCCACTGCCGTTCAGGGTCACACCCGGAACGTAGGCCGCGCGAAAATCGTTGCCCATGTAGGTGCCGCCAGGCCCGGAACCGGAATTGGGCGTTGCTCCGTTTGGGGAAACAATCGCTTCAGCTTTCATGGAGGAATGCGGCAGCGAATAATTGTTCAAGCCGCTGACCTGTAAAATCGGGACCGCCAGATCAACGGAAGGTTCGACGTCGGGCGCATAAAAATCGCGCGCCTCCACGGGATGCCGGTAAGTGTGAAGCGTCACGTGAAAAACCCGTTCGATGTTTGCCACGGACCCGCTCACGTCCAGAACCACCCGGTTCAAATGCGTCCCGGTTACCGTCAGGCCGTTCGCCTTCACGAAATCAATGACCGCCTGATAATCCTGCTCCGCCGGGCCGAATCGCGCCGCGAACTGTTCCGGCGTCAGATAATGATGAAACTCAGGGCTGGCCGGGTCGTAGATCTGGCGGAGCAGGTCATCCAGTGCCGCCTCGTTGCGCAGCGGCAGCCCGATGGACAGTTGGAGACTTTTGGTTGGCAGCAGTCGGCCCGTTGGCTGCAAATTGAAACGCGCCACCGCCTCCGGCACTTGACCGCGCAAAGCCTGACTTCCCGCCGCAACGCAGGGATAGACTGCGCCGAGCAGCAGCGCCAAGGCAACCCCCACCGTACCCAACGGCCATCGAGATTTTAACATAAAGCGCAGTCTTGAACAGGAAAACACTCTTTGACGGTTACAATCCGCCGGCGCCGTGTTTGTTTCGGTTCGCACAAACTGTAAAAAGCAAACCGCATTCCACAATTAAGGGGAAACAATGCGTGTCTGCAGCGCAATTTATGCTCGCATAATGTCAAAAGTCAAATCGCCTTGTCGAAAAAAATTGCCCGGCTCGTCCCGTCACACTAACGTCCATCCGTGGCCGTCAAACTGACCATTCTCGGCAGCGGTTCGGGCGGGAACTGCGCCTACGTCGAAACCGCTGAGGCGCGGATACTTGTGGACGCCGGCTTCAGTCCGCGCCAGATCCGGCAGCGCCTCGCCGGCATCGGGCGCGCCCCGGAAAACCTCACCGCCATTCTCGTCACCCACGAACATTCCGACCATATTCAAGGACTCACCGGCATTGCGCAAAAACTCAACATTCCCGTTTACTGCAATCGCGCCACCAAGGACGAATTTGAACGTATCCTCGAAAGCCGGTTCGATTGCCGCCTCTTCGACACCGGTGCGAGCTTCGAAATCGCCGACGTGCAGGTGGATACGTTTACCATTCCGCACGACGCCCAGGATCCCGTTGGTTTTCTGCTGCATACGAACGCCGGCAACACTCGGGTTTGTCACCGATCTGGGCCACATGACGAAGCTGGTGGTCGAACGCACGCGTTCCGCGAACGTCCTCGTCCTCGAATCCAATCATGACGTGAAGATGCTGCAGGATTGCCCGCGCCGTTCGTGGAGCCTCAAGCAACGCATCCTTGGGCGCCACGGCCATCTCTCGAACGAAGCCGCCGCCGAGGCCGTCGCCCAGATCATGTCCGCCGACCTGCGCCATCTTTACCTCGCCCACCTGAGCCGCGAGTGCAACCGCCCCGAACTCGCGCATTACGTCATGGCCGAACAACTTCACCACATCGGCGCGACACATGTTAAGCTTCAACTCGCCGCACAGGATGTCCCGTGCGCGACTTTGGAAGTGTAAGATTCCAAATTGGAATCCTGGAAAATGAGATTGAACATCAACAAACAACAGGGTTGGGCGTGTCACTCCGTGCGCGCCGCGATTCAGATTTGAGCGGGCGGCGGGCAGAGGATTGCCCGCCCTGCCAACCATGTTTCACATCGAAAAAACCAGCTCCTTCGATTCGCCCGACCTCCGGCCTTACGCGACCCTGCGCCGTCCGGCGGCACACGAGGCGCAGGGCATCTTTGTGGCCGAAGGCACAAAGGTCGTGCGCCGGCTGCTCGAAAGTCATTTCGCCGTCGTCTCGGTCGTGCTGCCGGAAAAATGGCTGGACGATTTCCGCCCGTTGCTCGAAGCGCGGCCGGAAACCATCACTGTTTATCTCGCCGAGAAGAAATTCCTCGAAACGCTGGTCGGCTTCTCCATGTTTCAAGGCGTCCTCGCCGTGGGACAAATTCCCCCGCCGGCTTCACTCGACGACATTTTATCGAAGAACCGGAAGCCGTTGCTGCTCGTCGCCGTGGATGCGTTGACGAACGCGGAAAATCTCGGCGCGCTCGTCCGCAACTGCGTAGCGTTTGGGGTGCAGGCGCTGATTGTCGGCGAGACTTCCAGCAGCCCGTTCCTGCGCCGCGCCGTCCGCAATTCCATGGGAACGATTTTTCAATTACCCGTCGTCGAGCTGGCCAAGCTCGGGCTAAGGCACCGGTTCAAGACCCAACCGCACGCGACCCAATTGACTCTGGCCGAATGTTTGAAGGAACTGCGCGCCCGCGGCGTCCGCTGCATCGCTGCGCATCCGCACACGGACAAAAAGGTCTTGTCGCGGGCGGATTTTTCCGGCGGCTGCTGCATCGTCTTTGGCAGTGAAGGCGATGGCCTTTCCGCGCCGGTGCTGGAAGCGTGTGACGAAGCGGTGGCCATCCCGATGCCGCCGTTGGTGGATTCGCTCAACGTCGGCGCCGCGGCGGCGGTTTTTCTTTACGAAGCAGCGCGTCAACGCGGGCGTTCCTAAAGTTCTGGACAAATTCCGGCACCCGCCCAAAACTGGGTCTGCCTCCAAACCACAACCGCGAAAGTCATGCAGCAAAGACAATTGGCGAATGTTCTCATCAAAATTCTCGGCCTGTATTTCGGCGTGGATGGCCTCGTGCGCATCGTTTCCGGCGCGTTAAATATGCTTGCGGTCCTGACGGCCAGCCGCGGTGGCTTCGGGTCATTCTATGCCTGGATCAATCCATTTACCGGGATGATCATGGCCGGCATTGGATTGCTGTTCATCCTGTTGAGCCGGCCCATAGCGGACATTTTATTCAAGGATGAATAACCGTGGGAATTCGATCTCAAATTAAAACGGAAACATCTTCGCATAAACCTCGCGGATTGCCCCGCGCCATTGGGCCAGCGCCTTTCTGAATTCCTCCGGTGTCGCAAAACCGCACCGCACCGAAACCCGGTAATAAGCCGGCGCATCGTCCGGCAAAACTGTCTCACCTTCATAACTCCAGCGGCGCAGGATGCCTTCGACGCGTCGCAATCGCCGGTAATTCTCAATCAGCTTGTCAAAATCAACGCGCGTAAGTTGGAGTTCACGCTTTAGCGTGCTTTTGCCCGTGGCACAACCTGAAGGTTGAACTCCAGCCGCGTCCCGGCCGCGTTCGAGCGCGCGGAGGGTGTTGGCCTCCTGCCAGCCGTTTTCCAGGCACATCGCCTGCGCGATGAATTCCGCGTCCATGAAACCGCCCTTCCCCGTCTTGATGGCCAGGTCATCCTGACCGCGCGGCGTCCGTTCCTTTTCAATACGCAGCCGCATCTGGTGGATTTGCTTTTTCCAATCGTGATTGCAGGAGACGACGTGAGGCGTCGCTGATTTTCGTTTTGTAGAAGCGCGTCTTGTTACCGCGTCTCCTGCGGCAGATAATTTTTTGAAATCCGTCAATACCGCCGCCAGCTTCTGAAACTGCACGCCCAATTTCAAATCGCCCGCCACCGGGCGCATGCGGGTGAGCGCCTGGATTTCCCAAAGCTGCGCGCGTTTCCGGTAGTATTCCTCGTAAGCCGCCAGCGTATTGACGAGCAGGCCTTTCTCGCCGTCCGGCCGCAGGCGCGCGTCGGTCTGAAACACCATCCCCTGCTCCGTCCGGCGCGACAGCAAATCCATCACCTCCACCGCCAGCCGCTGAAATTTCGCCAGCCCCTTCGCTTTCGCGTCCGCGACAAAGACGATGTCGAGGTCGGAACCGTAGTCAATTTCGCAACCGCCGAGCTTGCCGAGGCCGATGATGACGAACGGCGGCATCCTGATTTTATTTTTGCGCATGACCACCTCGACCGCGTATTGCAGGCAGGCGTCGGCCAACGCGGACAGTCTCCTCCAGGTTCTGCTCGAAGTCGGCGAGGCCGAGGATGTCGCGCAGCCCGAGCCGCATCAGCTCGGCCTCGTGATAACGGCGCAGCCAGAGAAACTGGTCCTCGTCGGCGAGGCCGTAGCGCAGGTCCTTCAAAATTTCCGGCGCGGTCTTGCGCTGGCGCAGGCGGCCGCTGTTCACCAGGTCGTCCACAAGATCCGGCGTGCGAATGGCGACCTCGGCCAGAAATTCAGAGCGATCGAACAAGAACAGCAACAGCTCAAAGGCCGGCGGATTGCTGTTCCACATTTCAAACAACGCGGCGCGCGTACCGTAAGCCTCAATGAAACTTTCCAAACGCGTCAGCACCCGGTCGGGGTCGGAAAGGATTGCCGATTTTGGAGAAGCTTGGGGTTTTGGACTTTGGACGACCGATTCTTTCTTCGGACAAAGGGCCAGGAACCTCAGAATCAATTGCCGGACCAGTTCCGTCGTGTGCGCCGAGACGTGGACATAACCCGGTCCTTCCGCAAATTCCTTCAACAACCGGACCGCCGTCTGCGGCTCGCGAAACGAATGCGCCGCCAGCAAATCCTTCCATTCCCCCTCCGCGCCCTCGAACTCTTCCGGCAACATTGCCGCCGCCGGTTTCGCCGTCTCGGCTTTCAGGAGTTGGTCATAAACCCGCCGCACATTGCCGGTGTGCATTTTCAGCGACGCCTCAAATGCCTCCAACGACTTGAAGCCCATCAGCTTCGCCAGCCGCAACCGCGCCGGGCGGTCTTCGGGAATGGTGTGGGTCTGCATGATTTTCCTCCATTTGCAGGCGATGCTCGACGTCCCGGAGAAAACGGTAGGCGGCATCGAGCGCTTGCGCCTCCTCGCCCGCAAGCAGCTTGTATTGCGCGAGTTTGGCGAGGCACGGCAGCGTCTGCGCGGTCTGCAAAAACGGCAGCCGCCCGGCGTGCAGGATTTGCAGCGACTGGACGACGAATTCAATTTCGCGAATGCCGCCGCGCCCCAGCTTGACGTTGCGCTCCAATTCCTCCGCCCGCACGATTTCCCGCTCGATCCGGTCCTTGACCGCGGCCACTTCGCGAAGCACATCGGCGCTCAACGAAGGCGGAAACCGGAAGGGCTGGATCATTTCCAGGAACTCGGCGGCCAGCCCCTCGTCGCCCGCCACCCACCGTGCCTTGATGAGCATCATGCGCTCCCACGTCTGTCCCCATTGCGCGTAATAATTTTCGTAACTTTCGAGCGAACGCGCCAGCGGCCCGGCGTCGCCCTCCGGCCGCAGACGCAGGTCAATGCGGAACAAAAAACCCTCCGCCGTCATCCGCGAAACCTCGCCGGCGAACGCCTCGGCCAACTTGTTGAAAAACTGGTGATTGGACAGCGCCGATCGCGATGCCTTCCCGGGCGCAGGCGGTTCTTTGAAGACCTCGCCTTCATCGTCGTAAAGAAACAGCACGTCCACGTCGGAACTGTAATTCAATTCCTGCCCGCCGAGCTTGCCCATGCCGAGCACGCAAAATTCCGTCGCCTGCCAGTTGCCGTTGGCGTCCTGATGATACGGCTGGCCGAATTTTTCAACAAACTGTTGCCGGCAGATGCGCCAGACGGAGTCGAGGCAGACATCCGCCACATCGGAGATTTCCCGGGTGATTTCAACAACGTCGCCCAGGCGGGCGAGGTCGCGCGCGGCGATGCGCAGCATTTCGCGCTGTTTGAAGCGGCGCAGTTCCGTGAGCGCGCCGGGAAAATCGCGCGCGGCCAGTTTCGGCTTCAACCCGCCTTCGACCTCATGCTGGAAACCCTCCGCCCGGCGCGGATATTTAAGCCGCCCGGCTTCCAGCGCCGGCAGCCAGCCGGGATTGGCGACGAGCAATTCACCCAGCGCCTGCGAGCCGCTCAACAGGGCCACGAGAATCCGGACCTGGCCGGCGGAGAATTTTTTGAGCTGTGGAGCGGCGCCCGCCGCGGCGAGCGCATCCAGAAAATGCCCCGCGCGCTTCGGGACGGCGGCGTCCCTCACCCATTTTTGCCAGATCATCTTCTGCATATATGAATTCTTACAGAAGTAGTGGCACAGGCGTCTCGCCCGTGCGTTTCAAAGACAACCCGTTTCAGAAACTCGCGGGCGAGACGTCCGCGCCACTACCGGCGCAAAAACTTTTGCAGCCATTAATACCAGGGCCTGTCCTCACACGGCGTCAGCTTTCGGCTCCGTGATAAATCTTTTCAACGAAATCCACGGCCTTGTGACAAAGCGTTTGCCAGTCGAGTTCTGATTTGACGCGGTCAGACGATTCACGGGCGCGCGAGCGCCAGGTTTCCACCGGCTCATCGAGCCAACTGATGATTTGTCTTCCGAAATCCGCGCCATCGAATTTTGCGAAGCGCACCATGGGATCGTTTTGGAAATAACGCTGGATGCTTTTGAGCGGCGTGCAAACGGTGGGCAGTCCGCTGGCGACATATTCGACGACCTTGGCGACGAACGCACAGTGTGTGCCGGTGGATTCCTCATACGGCACGATGCCCACGCTGGCGTCGGCGAGATGTTTCGACACCTCCGCATAAGGCACGAAACCGGTGGCTTCGAATTTGAAACCGGGAATGACCCGCGCCTGCTGCAATAATTTATCCAGCGCGCCCGTGCGCTGTCCCACAAAGCGGAACACGGTGCCCGGGCGTTGCCGGGTCACGTGTTGAATCGCTTCAAAGGCAATGGGGCCCAGGTGATGCAGGTCCAGCGAACCATGCATGACAATCACCGGCGGCCGGCTCTTTTCCAGGGTTCTAAGACGAAGTGGAAAAGATTCCGCCGCGTAACCGAAATATATCGGGAGGATCTTTTCGCGTGGATAACCGCGTCCGGTGAAATAATCGGCCAGCGTGTCGGAAATGGCCAGCACCCCGTCCACGCCATAGCGTTTCGGCATGGAAATTTCGTACCGTTCGAGCGCCTTGACCAATGGGCGCGGTGCGATGTAACCCGGCCAGGTTTCCATGAAACCGGTCAGCAAATCCGGAAAATTCATGATGACCGGCACGTTAAGCCGGCGTTTCAGGCGGCCGGCGGCGACGGCGGATATGGCGTGTTGTGAAAGCAACAGGTCGAAGCTGGTGGTTTGCGCGGCTTCGGCGACCAGGCGCTGCAAAAAAAATGGATAAAGCAGGTATTTGATATTGCGCAGGGAGGTATAACGTCCCATCTGCCATCGGCTGAACAGATGCAGGTGGATGCGGAATTTATTTTCGACGATTTCCGGTTCGGCGATTTGGGGGCAAAAGACGTGCACCTCGTGGCCGCGCCGGGCCATGGCTTCGACCAGATAGACCGCTTCCGCCGAACCGCCGCCGGAGGGCGGGTAAAATGGTTCATGGGTCAGGAACGCCACGCGCAGCGGTGAATGACCTTCGGACATGCGCCGACGCTAGGCACATTTCCGCGCGCCTTCAATCACAATTCACAAGCCGGGCAGGCGAAAAGTTTTGACATGTGGCGGGGGCAATTTAGATTGCGTGCCGTTCCGGATGGGGTCGTAGCTCAGTTGGTAGAGCACCACAATGGCATTGTGGGGGTCAGGGGTTCGAATCCCCTCGGCTCCACCATCCTTCGCTCGGAACCGACTTTGGAGGTTTCGAGAGAAGGATGGTGTCCTCCGTAGTCCCGCTGGCCGGGACGAAGGAGGACGGTTCGCTGTGCGGTTTCGAGCTACGGATGGCAGGCCGGTTAGTGGCAACGTGTTCACCCGTGTTTGTAGTATTGCATCGGCGCTTCGTCACGCTCGGCATTTCGGCTTGGCGTTCGATTCGCTGTGAGCCGCGCTGAGGCATTTCGGTTAAGCATCCAAACACCCAACTCATCGAAAAGGCCGCCAAGAAAGCTTTGGACGAACCCGAAGCAAAATGAATAGCGGTCGCCCACATGGCTTGGTTGGCACGTTGAGCCTTACGTTCGTCGTCGTGGTTTAGGTTCGTTAGGTGTCATTTGTGCGTATGAATCGTGATGATAAACTTTTTCAGATTCTCTGCGCCGCAGCAAGCTACCGGCGGGCGAGCAGCGAGGTGATGGTGCGCAGCAACTCTTCGAGTTGAAAGGGTTTGACCAATCTGATGGTCGCGTCTTCGTCAGCCAGCGCATCCAGTTCGCCGCTCATCAAAACTATGGGCATTGCAGGCGCCTGCGCACGCAGGAGCGCGAGCGTGGCCTTGCCGTTCAGCACCGGCATGTCCGTGTCGAGCAGGACAAGGCGCACTTCTCCCGCCCGCTGTTCAAACAAAGCGATGGCGTCGGCGCCGTTCGCAGCGGCGATCACACGATAGCCTTGCGAGGTGAGTCCGAGCGAAACCATTCCGCGAATTGCCTGTTCATCGTCCACGACCAGAATCAACTCGTTGTTGCCACGCGGCAGTTCGGCCGGAGAAACACGTTCAGGGCCGATCGCCGGCGCGAGGGTCGCGCACGGCAGGTAGATCTCGAAGGTGGCGCCGCGCTCCGGTTCGCTTTTCACATTCACAAATCCGGCGTGCTGGCTCACGATCCGCACCAGGGTGGAAAGCCCGAGACCGGTCCCCTGCCCCGGCGGTTTGGTGGTAAAAAACGGCTCGAAAATGCGCGGCAGAATTTCCGGCGGGATGCCGCTGCCGGTGTCGGAAACAATCAACATGACGAAGCGGCCCGGCACGCCGTTCGGAATCTGCCGCGCTTCGTCAGCGCCCAGCTCGACGTTGTCCGCCGCCAGCGTGAGTTCGCCGCCACGCGGCATCGCGTCGCGGGCGTTGACGCAGAGATTGAGCAGCACCTGATGCAATTGCGTTGCGTTGCCGAGCACCGGCCAAAGATCGGCGGGCACGAGCGCGGCAACGTTGATGGATTTCGGGAAGGTTTGCCGGACAATGCGTTCGATTTCGCGCACGAGGTTGCCAACCCGCAGTGGTTCCTTTTCATGGTCGCGTCCACGCGAGAACAACAGCACCTGCCTCACCATGTCCGCGCCACGGTGCGTGTTCTCTTCCATCACGCACAACATGCGGCGCGTCTCCTCGTCCGGGCGTTGCTTCTGGAGCAGTTGCAACCCCATCAGGATCGGCGAGAGCGCATTGTTCAAATCGTGCGCCATGCCGCCGGCCAGCACGCCAATGCCTTCAATCCGCTGCGCCCGAAAAAACTCCGCCTCCAGCCGCTTCCTTTCCGTTACATCGGTATTGATGAACAGGAGCGAGGTTGGTTCGCCGCGCTCGTTTTTGATGAGCGTGCAGCGGCTGGCGATGGTCAGTTTTCGGCCACCGCGGGTCATCTGTTCCAGTTCGCCCAGCCACTCACCGGTCGCGAGCGCAATTTGTCGCGCCTCGGCAAAATGTTTTTCGCACGAAGCGGCCATTGGCCGCGCCGCGCCGCCGCTTTGAAGCTCGGCGGCGTTCCAGCCGTAAAGCCGTTCCGCGCTGGGGTTGGCGTAAATGATGCGGCCCTGCATGTTCTCGACCAGAATCGCATCCTGCGCCTTTTCGATAAGCGCGGCCTGTTCGCGGATTTTCAACTCCGCCACGCGCCGCTGTTCTTCAAATCGCCGTTTCTGCCGGTACCATTCGAGCGATTGGTAAAGCACGGAACCGGCCAGGGCCCCGGGGATTTGGACCGCGCTGATGATGAGCCACGGAAACCACACTTTCCCGGGCGCCAGCGCAAGGGCAACGATACCGACGACGCCCAATTCAGCGGTCAACGCAACACCCGCCGCCATTAACGGCCGGAAGGAAAACAGCATCCCACCAAACAGAATTGAGGCCAGCGCCAGCGCCAGGCTCTCCGTGGCGGGCGGCAGGCGGCGCAGCGAGTCGCCGCGCAGGAGATTGAGCAATTGCGTGGCATGCACTTCAACCGCGGGCATGAAAAGTTCCCGGTCGCCCCATGCCGTGAGCGGGCTGCGAAATTCGTCTTTGCGTTCCAGGAACGCTCCCGCCATCGGCCGCGCGCCGATGAACACAATTTTGTCGCGGAAGAACCCGTCGTTGACCTCGTCTGCCCGCAACGCGGCGCTGTAACTGACATGGGGAATGGTGAGCGGTTTGCCGTAGTAGCGAATCCATTGGGACCGGGGAGGGTCCATCGGCCCGAGGCCAAGCAGCCTCGCGGTTGCAAACAGCAGGCCGGGTTCAGCCAGATTGGGAAAACCGTTGAACTGCCGGCGCACCACGAAATCGTCGTCCACGCTTTCGTTCGCGATGCCCCAGGTTGCCGCGGCATTGAGGAACGGTTTGGCCGGCAAGGACAGTTGCAGCGATTTGATCCCTTCCACCTGCGGCGCGTCGCGGCTGGAACGGCTGACTTCCGCCGCGAGAACCACGTGGCCGTTCGCGTGCAACGCCTCGGTGAATTCGCGGTCCGCCGCCGCATCCGCGCCCGGTTCGTCGAAGATGATATCGAACACCACCGCTTCCGCCCCCGCGGCGGTGAGCCGGCGAAGTAATTTGGCGTGCAAAGCCCGGCTCCACGGCTCATTGGGGTTCTGCTTTTCACGCAGGTAAGAACCCAGGTCGAGATAAACGATGACCACCGGGGCGTTGTTGAAGTTGGTTTCAGAAATCAGGGTTTGCGACCAATCATAACTTGCGCGCACCAGCGACGTGCCGAGGCGCGAGTCGGGCGACAGCAGCCACGTGCTCAACACCGCGAGCAGGACGGCAAAGCCCGCCGCGGCCAGCGCGCGCGGATGGTTTTTGAAAAGTTGGCGCAACACTTTATCAGTTATATCGCAGCAGCCCGGATCTGGCGAGCCAGACCGGCTAAAAATTCATTCGCAACGACACCGTGAACGTGCGGCGGCGCGCGAGCTCCGATTGCAGGTTCAACGGATTCAGCCGGTAATCCTGGTCGGTCAGATTCAACACGCCGAGGCGCAGTTCCGCGCGGCGATGCGGAAAAACGTAACCCGCAAAAATATTGTGCTGCCAGAAATCATCACCGGGCAACGCCGCCGCATCGCCATGGTTGTCCTGATGAAACCAGTCCGAGGACCATTCGGCGAAAAATCCGCACGGGTGATTGTAGATGAGGAAGAGTTGTCCGTGATGCAAGACCGCGCGCGCGTTCTGCTCCTGCAACGACACACCCGGAACGCCGGCCAGATCGGGAAGCTGCGCGTTGAGTTTCGCCTCGCTCAACCGGTAGCGCGCGCCGACGGACCAATCCCGGCCGATCAGTTGATTGACATAAGCCGAGAAATTGCGCTCGCGATAATCCAGTGCCTGGCGAGTCATCGTCGGAGAAATGATCGCCGGAATGAACGGGACGACGTTGGTGAACGCACCCACGTCGCGCGAGCCGTCGGACTGAAGCAGTTCCGCGCCGATCCCAAAATAAGTCTGGCTGGGCAGCGATTGATCGAAGCCGAGCGTCCACGAGTCGAACTTCGTGCCGGGAACCAGACCTTCGACCGATTCGGGAATCAAACTGCGAAACGCGCTGACTGAGCCGGCAACCTCCGCCGGTTCCAGCCGTACGCTGTTGTCAAAGAAAAGTCCGCCGAGCGAACGCGTCCACGCGCCGCGCAACCAGCCGCCGCGCCACGGTTCGGCCGTGAAACCCACTTTCGGTCCCAGCAGCGAATGCCGCTCTTCGCCGCCGAGAACCGGCGGCAAATCCACGTTTTGCGGAAAGGTCAGCAGGTCATAACTCAAACCCGCGGTCAGACGGACGACGCTGATGGGCCGCCATTGGTAATAGCCGTAGCCGTTGAACCGCTCCAGGTAAGGCGAAACACTCTGGTTGGTCGTCGCGCCAAACTCAAGCGCGTTAAGCGTCGAGTGCGTATCCACCGTGCCGCGCTGGTAACGCCCGCCGATGATGAGCGCCTGCTTCGGGGATTCCCAAATCTGTTGCACCTCGCCGGAGTAAAGCGTGAAATCCAGGTCCTGCTTCAAGGTGGACAGATAGTCCTCCACACCGATGAATCCCGCTCCGTCCTGCTGCATGAACAACACGCTCGGTTGCGGGTTCGTCAGCGAAAGCCGGTCGGTAAGGCGGGAGAACAAAATCAGGGTGTGGCTGCCGGGCGACCATTCATGGTTCCAGCCGACAAAGAGATTCGGATTTTGCTCCTCTTTCACACGCAAGCCAGGAATTGCGTCCGCCGGATCGTAATGTTGCGCCACATCGCCGTTTTCGCCGCGAAAATAGCCCGCCTGGAAATAGACGCCGTCGCTGGGCGTGATTTGTTGTTTGGCCGTGAGCGAGAACTGGCGGTGCTCCAGGTCATTGTTCGGGCGCTGGCCGTTTTGGGAAACATATTGCGCGTCGAGGGCAATGCTGAGCCCGTCGGCGGAACCAAAGGCCGTGGCCGCCTGGTTCCAATCACCGCCGCTGCCGTATTCGGTCAACGAACTGAAACCGAATGGACGGGTGCCAAAATATTGCAGGTGGTCCTGCTCCGAGAGCAATTGTGACAGGTTTCCCCCGCCGGGCGGCGCGAGCAGGTTCGCGACCAGCAACTCGCTTTCGCGCGCCGTTTCGAAACGCAGATCAAACCGCTGCGGATCTTCCTGGTTTTCCAGGCTGTTCGCGAGAAACAGGTGTCCGGCGAAATCGGAATACGATTCCTCGACGGCGCGGCTGGCGGCGCGATCGCTGACTTCGGTCATTCCGGCCGCGTCGTAAATCGCCGCGAGATCGGCGTTGCGCGTGGCGAGGTCGCGATCCAGTTGCAGGCGCGAGCGAAAAACGCCGCGGTTGTCATTCAACTCCGTCGAATGTTCCAGGTCGCGCACGGCACCATTGACCTGATGCGTCTGGAACCGGTGCAACGCGGAGTAAAGCCAGGCCGTGGGATCAGCGGGATCGAGCTTTTGAGCGAGGGCAAAGTCCTTTTCGGCAAGTTTGTCTTCGCCGGATTGACTCCACGCCTTGCCCACGTAGCTGCGGAACAACCCGCGTTGCGGCTCCAGCGTGACGGCAACCTGCAAATCGCGGCGCGCCGCTTCGTCGCTTCCCAGTTGCGCTTCCGCCAGCGCCCGGCCGAGCCACGCGCTCGGCAACGAGCCGTCCAGCGCCACGGCGCGGTCAAACCAGTCCAGCGCCGGGTGCGGACGGTTTTCACCGAGCGCCATGAACCCTTTGAGCGCGACCGCCTGCGCGTTGCGCGGCGAAAGCGCCCGGGCGCGGGCCAGCGCGGCGCCGGCGGCGCGGCGATGCTCAGAATCAAACTCCAATTCGGCCACGCGCGCCCAGGCGAAGCCAAATTCGGGGGCGAGCTTCACCGCCTGCCGGGCGGCATTCAACGCGGCGGGAAGCTGTGAGCGGGATTGAAGATAATACGAACGCGCCAGCCACCCGCTGCTGTTGGCGGGGTCGCGCAGCGGGGTGATGGGCTGGAATTTTACGGCGGCGATGAGTTCGCGGAGTGGAGTGGCGCCTGCTTCCGCGGGCGCGAGCAAGTCCTCGGCTTCCCCGACCCGGCCGACGGCAAGTTTGAGCGCGGCGAAATAAGTTCGCGTGGCGGCGGATTGCGTGGCCAGCCCGGCTGGCGCGTCCGCGAGGGCCTGGAGCAAATCGCCGCCGGCGTAAGCGGCCAGCGATTTCGCGAGCGCGGCCCTTTCTGCGCCGGTGAACGGAATGTCGGCGGGATTCAGGACGGCCGGGTAGTAGAAGCACCATTGAATCAAATTCACCGCCGGCAAGACGGCGGTGAGTTGCGCGGGCTGGCCGGCCCGAACGAGCGCCTGCTGGCCGCTGGCGAGCGGCAATTGTCCGCCGGCGGTTTGGAGAACCACCGCGCCATCAAGCAAGGCCAGCCGCGTGGTACCATCGGCTTCGGCGGCCGCGAGGAAGAACTCCGTGCCGCGGATCGCGCCGGTGGCCAGCGGCGTCTCGAACTCAACATCGGCGGGCCGCTCGCGATCGAGAAAGAAAAGCGCACCGTGTTTGAGTCCAAAACGATGCCGCGCAGGCCGTGTGGGTGGCTGGATTTCGAGGATGGTGGATTGGCTGACGCGGATGACGCTCCGGTCGGAGAGCAACAGGGTTGCCCGGCTGTCGGCGGCGGTCCGAAGGCGATCCCCGGGATGAAGGAATTCGTTGAGTCGCGCCGGCCGCCAGTCATTGGTGTTGGCAACGGTAAACTCGACCGTTCCGGCAAATTCCACGAGTTGACTGGCATGATCGTTGTTGGCGGGTGCCGGCGGTTGAGCGCGGGCAAGGGAAATCATCACGCAATACACCACGCCCGCCAGCGTCCAGCGAAGCGCACGAGCTGGTCCAATGACAAACGTTTTTGACATCGAGTTCTGGCAGATCCCGATGAGCAGTTGAGATGCCGGGGCATGGGGCATGGATAAAATCCGTTCGTCGGTCCGTTCTTCAGAAGCAAACGGACCATTGCCGGTCCGCAATCGAACCGTGAAGCGGAGTTTGGCCAGGTCGTTCAAAAACGTCTCAGGTCGGGTGCGGCGCCACCTGCCGCAGCTCCGGCCACTTTTCCAACCGCCGGAGCAGTGCCTGATGCGTGATGCCAAGGCGCGTGGCGGCGCGGCGAATACCACCACCCTCGGTTTGCAGCGCCTGCTGAATGAGGCGGTATTCCTGGAGATCAATCACGTTGAGTTGTCGTTCAGGCGGGGGCGGCGGAAATGCGCCGCCGGAGGCAGCGGCGGCTTCGCCGCCCGACGGGCTGCTCAACCACGCGAGGTCAAACGCCAGCCAGGAAGACTCATCCGGCGTCCGCAGCAGGGCGCGTTCGAGGAGATTGCGCAACTCGCGCACATTCCCGGGAAAATGATAACCGCGCAAGGCTTCGAGATCACCCGGTTTCAGAAACGGCTTCTTGCGCCGGTATCTTTCACAGAGTTGCGTGAGCAGATTCTCAACGATCGGTTCGATATCGGAAATGAGTTCGCGCAACGCCGGCAGGCGCACCGTTGCGACGTTAAGACGGAACATCAGGTCCTCGCGAAAGCGTCCGCGTTTGACCTCATCGGCCAGCGAGCGGTTGGTGGCGGCGACGATCCGGCCGGAGAATTCACGCAGCGTGTTGTTGCCGAGCGGGCGATACTCGCGGGACTCCAGAAAGCGGAGCAATTTGGCCTGTTGCGGCAGGGGGGTTTCGGTGATTTCGTCCAGGAACAGCGTCCCGCCGGCGGCAGCTTCGATGAGGCCATCGCGGCGCCGGTCGGCGCCGGTGAAAGCGCCTTTCTCGCTGCCGAACAGTTCAGATTCGAACATCTCCGCGGGCACGGCGGAACAATTCAAAGGAATGTAGGGCGCGAGCTCCGGCCGGGCGGCATACGTGAGGCGATGCAGCAGCCGCGCCGCGAGGTCTTTGCCGGTGCCGGTCTCGCCGAGCAACAAAACGGTGGTTCCCGGATGTCGGGCGGCCTGTCGAAGTGAGTTCAAGGCTTCGCGCATTGCGGGGGATTCGCCGATCAGTTCGCCGGTGATTCCCGCGCGATCGGGATGGCTGAGGCATTGGCGTACGCGGCGCAGACAGGCGGTGAAATCCGCAATGTTGAGCGGTTTGGTGAGATAGTCGAACAGGCCGTTGCGCGTGAGTTGGACGGCCTGGGCCAGCTCCGGCACGCCCGTCACCATCACCACGACCGTACCGGGGCAACGTTGTTTCACCCGCGCGAAAAAATCGTAGCCCGTGCCGTCGGGCAGGAGGTTATCGAGAAGGACGAGGTCAAACGCGCGGCGTTCGGTTTCTGCACGCGCGGACGTCAAATTCAGGCACTGGCTTACCTCACCGCCCTCCTGACTGACGACTTTTGCGAGCATGGAAACAAAGCCCGCGTCATCATCCACGATGAGGCACGAGAACTTATTCGGGTTGCTCATGACTTTGACAGGTAAGTCTGACACATACCGCGTAAACAATCAAGGCGTGTGAACGCGAAGGAACAGCGAGCTGTAATCGGTCGTTGAGTTGGTAAGCCAAATGACACCGCCATAGTCCGGGGCTGCATTGGTCCAGGGCCACCAGGCGCCCCCGACGGGAATCGTGGCGCAATCCACCGAATATTGATAACCGCGGACGCCGGGAAATGCGGAAACCAACCAGTTTGATGCGGAGTTCAGGCTGACGAGCGGCGAACTGAGCACGGTGACATTGGCCGGAGCGCTGGTGACCGCGCCGGCGAGGTTGGTTATGAC
Source organism: uncultured Verrucomicrobiae bacterium (assembly GCA_963802515.1). Classification (GTDB taxonomy): domain Bacteria; phylum Verrucomicrobiota; class Verrucomicrobiia; order Limisphaerales; family UBA11358; genus UBA11358. Next base: position 4,569,282 of record CAWDIX010000002.1, on the reverse strand, counting down.
GACGGTGTACTTGCCGCTGTCTTTAGTCTGGGGAGATCGGAGCAAAAGGGTGGCGTTGGTTTGCTGGTGGAGCACGGAATTGTCCTTCTGCCATCGGTAGGCGAGAGGCGCGGTCCCGTTCGCCGCCACGCTCAGGGTCACGGCCGTCTGCGCGGCAACGAGGAGAGGCTGCGGCTGGCCGGTTACGAACGGCGGCGTTGGCGGAGGGTCCGCGTTCAGCGAATAATTCAAATGCGCAATGCCGCGGGCGCCGTTGACGCCACCCACGACGATGAAATAGTTGCCGCCGGTTGTTGTGATGAATTGAACGGAACTGGCGTTGGTGCCGATGCCTCCGCCGTTGTTATCGCAGGCGACGGGGATCAGGTCGGCATAACTGGTAAGCACGCCGGTATAGGTGAATACCGCAAGCAGCGTGGGGAACGAACTGTTGGTGGTGTCAATCGTCATGATGCCGTTGGTCGGGGCTTGATACGAAAACCAATATGCGGCGCCGGGCGCCACCCCGCAAATGGCCGGCGCGTTGGTGTCCACGATCGCGTTGGTGGTGTTGAAGATTTGTGTGCCATTGTAGCCGAGCATGAAGCCGCCGATCAAACCGGATTGCGCGGCGTCAGCGACCTTGTTGCGGGCGAGCACCTTGGGCTGCCCTTCGGAATTCACCTGGATCTCAATGGCTGAACTGAAAAAGCTGTCGTCGTTCAAATAGAATTTCAGCGAGTAAAAGCCGAGATCGGTGCGCTGCAGGCTGGGAATGACGAGCGTGGGGTTGACCGAATCATCGTCCTGACCGGAAACCGGGCTCCCGTTTAAAAACCATTTGAATTGCAGGTTCGGGCTGGGCAACAGGTTGATGGTGAGAATCAACGGGTCGCCCAATCGCAGGGATTGGTCGTTTGGACGCTGGACAACCGTCGGCTGAAGATTCGAGGACGAGAGAAAAGTGAGTTGCAGGGAAATGTTCCCCACTGCGCCGTTGAAGCCGTCCACCGCGATCTGGTAGGTCTGGTTGGAATTTGCGCCAAACTGCAAAAAGGAAGTTTGCAGCCCGCCGAAGTCGTCGTCGGAGACGTCTTCCCGGAGGCGTCGCAACGACTGGTTGGTGCCTGAGGGGAGCGTGTAAACCGCCAGCAAGGTGTCAAACGTGCTGCCGGCCGTGCTCAACGTGACGAGGCCGTCGCCCGGCGCCGCCCAGGAAATCCACGCGGAATGACCGCCGATTTTGCCCGCGTGCAACGGCTCATTGGGTTCCACCGTGGCGCTGTTGTTGGAGCCGGTCACCAAAAAGGAAATATTGGTCAGCACCTGTCGTCCCGCGAACATGTCCGAGAAGCTCTGGGCCAGTGCCGTTTCTCCCGCCAGCCCCAGGCACAACAAAAAGCTGAGCTTCTTGACTCCAAAATTTCCTCTCATGTTCGCATCTTAACGCGTGTCCCTCCGATAATCAAGACCCGGTCCTCATCCATCCGAAAAAATTTCAACCGCGAGCTTGCCCGGACCCGGGCGCCGGGCCTTCGCCACCGGCGCGCCGGTTGCGGACCAGGTTGCTGATTCCGGACCACACCATCGGACCACCTGCGCGTGTATTTCGCGGAAGAGGCACGGAAGGCGATCGCAAATAATCGTTGAGGCAGAGTCTCTTGTGAGATGCGTCCTCCTGAATCACGCGCAAATTCTTTGTTGGCACCAGCACTGCTAAGCGCAAACCAATTCGCAAATCATGGAGGTTGCGAATGTGTGCGACAAGCCAGCATGGTGCATGACTTGAATTTAAACGACTTGATAACCGCACCGGGAAAAAATTCAGCGGTGCGGGCTGGAATCAGGTCCGGGAGATGTACGGCTTATGAGTTTTGTAAGTGCCAACACCGGTTGGATCAATTTTCACCGCAGACGGAAACCATGCCGGTCTATAGCGGCCGCTTGCGGGATGATATTGGCGCTCATACAACACACCGAAGCTGCGCCGCTCATGGAGGAGGGTTTTAACTATCCCGCCGGAACGGCCCTGGCCGCCAATCCGCCCTGGGCGGGCAGCCTCGACCCCTCCGTGGGAGTGGTGAACGGCAACCTGGCGCTGACCAATCTTCAGGACGCGACGCCTTCCGGCAACATGCTTCAGGCCGGCGGCGGCAGCGGGGTGGCTTTCCGGAATTTCAGCGCGAGCCCGATTCCCGACGCGGACGGGATCGCGGTTTATTTTTCCGCGCTGATCCAATGCACTCAGCCCCCCACCAACAGCCAATTCATCGCCAGTTTGCTTGAAGCCGGAGTCACCTCGCCAAGTCCGCCCGATGATCCTTTTGATCTGTACGCGACTCCCGGTGTGGGAGGCTGGCGCCTTTCCATCACACATGCCGGCAGTGACCGCTCCACGGCCAGGACCGTGCTGATGACGAATACCACGCACCTGATCGTGATGAAATACACCTTCGGTTCCAACGACTTCGTGAGCCTCTATATCGACCCTCCTCCGGGCGGCTTGGAGCCGGCTTTTCCAGACGCCCAGGCAGATGAAAGTGATGACGACGAGGGCGAGGGTGGCGGAAACGGTGATGCCGCGAATCTGCAGGTCATTCTCTTTCGTTCGCCCGGTTTGGCGAGCCAGGCACGCTTCAACCTGGACACGCTGCGCGCCGGGACAAACTGGGCGGATGTGACTCCCGTAATTTCCGCGCCTTCCGTGACCGGTCCGCAGAACCAGGAGGTTTGTTCCGGAGACCCCGCTATATTCAGCGTTACGGCCTCCGCCATACCCCCTTTCAGCTATCAATGGCGGACCAACGGAGTCGCCATTGAAGGCGCGACGAATGACACCTATGTTTTGCTCAATCCAATCGCCTCAGACGCCCTGAACAGTTATGACGCCGTGGTCACCGACATGTTCGGGTCGGTCACGAGCCAGGTCGCGTCGCTCGCGATCAGCCACATTGCGCCGTCTATTTCGATTTTTCCGTCCAACCAGATGGTTATTCCGGGCGTGACCAACGTGACCTTCAGTGTTTCGGTGTCGGGCGACCCGCCCATGAGTTTTCAATGGCGCACCAATGGCATCCCCATTCCCGGCGCCACCAACGACAGCTACACCACCACCAATCTAGGACCGGCCGATGCGACGAACGTGATTGATGTCATGGCGTCCAATCCGTGCGGATCAATCACCAGCACGCCTCCCGTCGGGTTGTATTTCCCCACCCTGTTCTTTCCCGGAAATGACGCCGGGGCGGGATTCTTTGGCGGTGAAAATCTGATTTTCACCAATACGAGCGGCATCAGTTTCTCCGTCTGGTCATCGCCCGATCCGACCGTTTCGGTGACCAAATGGACCTTGGAAGGACCGATGAGTGAGCTTCCGCTGGGCACGTCGGGTGAAAGTCGCTACGGCATCAATCTAAATCCGGTCACCTCTCCGGTTTATTACATCTTTGCCGAATCGAACCTGGGGCCGTATCCTCCCACCCAGTGGGTGACCTGGCTGACAACGCCTGACTTTGCGACCTACTATGTAACCAGCGCAAATGTAGGCATCACTCCGGACGGCATCCTTGAATTCCCGGTGCCGCCGAGCATCACGCAGCAGCCCCAAAGCCGAGCGGTGCTGGCCGGGCAAAACGCCAGCTTCGAAGTGACGGCCAGCGGCTTCGGTCTTGGCTACCAGTGGTTCTTCAATAACACCGGCATTTCCGCTCCTTCGGATCCGGTGCTTGGCCTGACCCATCTTTCGGTTACCAACTCCGGAGCTTACTTCGTCATCGTCACCAACTCCCTGGGCGCGGCCACCAGCAGCGTTGTGACACTAGGCGTCACCATGCCGCCAGCCCTGGAAATTGGTTCCGCTCTTCCCGGAACCGTCCAATTGACCGCGGATGCAATTACCAACCTGACTTACGTTATCCTGTCAGCGACCAATCTGGTTCATCCCGTTTGGGTGCCCGTTCTGACGAATAATACAGGTTTGAGTGGTTTGGTATCTGTTGAAACCAACACAACGGACGCCCCCTTGCAGTTCTACCGCCTGTTTTTCCCATCGGCCTTCCCGTTGCCGCCGCAGTTCACTCAGCAGCCCCAAAGCCTGATGGTGCTGGCCGGGCAGAATCGCGCGTTTACCGTGTCGGCCAACGATCCCGGAGCGGGTTACCAGTGGTTTTTCAATAGCAACGGCTTGGCCGGCGCGTCGGCACCGGTGCTGGCTCTCACCAATATTGCCGCCGCCAACGCCGGCACCTACATCGTCATCGTTACCAACTCATTGGGTTCGGTGACCAGCAGTGTGGCGACACTTACCGTTGCGTTACCACCGGCCCTGAATCTTGGTTTCGGCGCCGCCGGAACCGTCCAGTTGACCGCAGATTCCATCACTGATTTGACCTATGTTGTGCAGTCAACGACCAATCTGGCCAATCCGGCCTGGGTATCCATCCTGACAAATAATACCGGCAACGGTGGCCTCGTGAATTTTCAGACAAACACGGCCGGTGTCCCGGCGCAATTCTATCGCCTGGTCTTCCCATGAGTCCGCATCGCTAAAGAACCGGCAGCACGCTTTTGTTCATGGGCATACGATTTAGCCAGCGCAAACCAGACCGGAAGGAAGTCTTTTCTCCGGCCCGGCGCCTTCGGGTTCCCCGGCGGGCGCAGTGGATGGCAGTGAGCATGGCCTTGATCCTGCCGCTGCTGCGGGTCAATCGGTCCTTCGGGCAGGAAGACGTGGCAGGTTATCGCAAGTCCTATTATCAGGAGGATGACAATCGTATCAGCGTCACCACGGATACGGTGCAGTTTGATGTCGGCTTAAGGGACAATCTGCGGGTGAACGGCGACGTGGTGATAGATGCCATCTCCGGCGCCACGCCTACCGGCGCGCCACCCCAGACCCAATGGCCGTTTCCCACCTTCAACAACCTCTACCAGTCGGCCTACCAGAACTCCTATGCGGGCCAATACAATCAGTTCATTGCGAACAACCAGATTTACGTCGATAGCGGGCTGGAAACCTACCAGCAATTGACCAATGACGCGACGGCTTATGCGCAACTGACGGCGCCGAACATTGCCACCAACAGTGCCACCGCTTCCTACCAGAGCCTGACCAACAATCCTAATATCCACAACAACAAGGTGCCCCTGACGCAAATGCACGACCACCGGACGGCGTTTTCGCTGGCGGTTCCCATCACCTTCGGCCGCCAGCTCATCACCCCCTCTTTTGCCTTCAGCGTGGAAAGTGATTACACCTCGTTTGCCGGCGCCCTGAACTATTCCCTTTCCTTGAACGATAAGAACACCACGTTGAGCGCCGGCTGGGCGCACAACGGCGACAGTGTGCGTGACGACCTGTTCAACTGGCAGACGAAAACGACGGATAACATGTTTGTGGGGTGGCAACAGTTGTTCGGACCCAGGGCCTATTTGATTGTTAACGGCTCCCTCGGTTTTGAGCACGGTTATCTGGCCGACCCTTACCGGGGCGTGATGTTCGCCGACGTGCTGCAATACAATCCCGACGACCCGGCGCTGAGCCCGGAAATCCGCCCACGCCATCGCAACAGCCAGATACTTTATGTTTCCTGGACCCAATTTGTCACGCCGGCGAACGGGAGTTATGAATTCGATTACCGTTTCTTTCATGATTCCTACGGCATCTTTGCCCATACGGCGGAACTGGATTGGCACCAGAAAATTGGCAGGAACATCGTCCTTACGCCCACGTTTCGTTATTACGTTCAAAATGCGGCGGATTTCTATTACGTCCTCGTGCCGAACAGCAACAACCCGCCGACGTTTTACTCATCAGACTACCGGCTGTCGGAATTTGAATCTTTTGCCGCCGGACTGACCCTCACCTGGCGCGTTTACAAGCACCTGTCTATTGACGCGAGTTATCTGCGCTATGTCATGCGCGAGTTGGATGGGGCCACTTCGCAAAGCGCGTACCCGTCTGCCAACGTATTCAACATTGGTTGCCGCATCTGGTTTTAAACCCATTCAATCTCAATGAACAACATTATAATCAAACAGGCGCCTGTTGAACCGACCCGGCTCCCGCAAAAGATCGGTGTCGCGGCTGCGGTCAGAACCGCCCTTGCCAGTGATGTCATCACGCGCGTCACGCTATCGGCGCGGACGGCGGTCGGAGATGGACTGCACCGGTTGGAGTTCCAGGCCATGAGCACGGCTTGCCGCATCGATTGCCACGGCATGCCGGAGGCGGTCATCCGCGAATTCCAGCGTGATGCCGTCAACTGGACGGCCCGTTTCGAGGCACACTATTCGCGGTTCATCCCCGACAGCCTGATTGGCCGCATCAACGCGGCCGCCGGCGAGCATTGGGTGGAAACCGATCCCGAAACCGACCGGCTGTTCAACCTGTGCCAGGAATTATTTTTCTTCACCCGCGGTTCCTTTGACCCGACCGCCCTGCCGCTCATCAAACTCTGGAACTGGAAACAACGGCCGCCGGTCATTCCGGATGACCCGGCCATTCAAGCCGCCCGGGCCCTGGTCGGCTGGAATAAAATCCAGCGCCGCGCCGGCGGGATTTTTCTGCCGCAACGCGGCATGGCGCTCGACCTCGGCGGCATCGGCAAGGAATACGCCGTGGACTGCGTAATGAACATGGCCCTCCAGCGGGGCATCACGAACGTGCTGGTGGATTTTGGCCAGGACGTGCGCGTGCAGGGCCATGCGCCGGACAAAAAATTCTGGTGGATCGGCCTCGACGACGCAACGTGCCCCGGCAAATGCTGGACCGGTGTGGCAGTCACCGACCACGGCGTCGCCACTTCCGGCGATTACCTCCGCCATTTTCAATGCAACGGCCGCCGCTACGGCCACATCATTGACCCGCGCACCGGCTATCCCGCGTACAACGATTGCCGCGCCGTGTCTGTGATCGCGCCCAGCTGCACCATCGCCGGCCTGCTTTCCACCAGCGTGTGCATTCTCGGCGCAAAAGAAGGTCTGCAAATCGTCGAGCTGCATCCTGGCGCCGCCGGTGCGGTGACCACCGAATTCACCAAACTCTATTCCCGAAAATTCCATGAATACATCCCTGCTTAAAAAAATCCCACTGGCGGCGCTGCTGGCCGGAACCCTTTTCACCGCGACGGCCGCGTTGAAAGTCGGCGACGGTTTCCCCGACCTTGCCGGCTTCAAGCTCGAAGGCAAGCTGCCCGATTCGCTCAAAGGAAAAGTCGTGATGGTGGATTTCTGGGCGTCCTGGTGCGGGCCATGCAAGGAAACCTTTCCGGCAATGAACGATCTCCAAAAAAAATACGGAGGCAAGGGACTGGTCATCATCGCCGTGAATGAGGACGAGGAGAGTTCAGACATGCGGGATTTTTTGAAAGACAATCCCGCCACGTTTGCAGTGGTCCGCGACCCCAAACAGAAACTGGTGGCTGAGGCGGGCATCCAGACCATGCCCAGTTCATTCCTGCTCGATGAAACCGGCAGAATACGATTCGCCCACAGCGGATTTCACGGGGCCGAAACCCGCAAGCAGTACGAGCAGGAAATCGAATCGCTTTTGAAAAAGTGAGCATTATGCGTCCCCTCCCGAAAAAACCAGTCCTGCTGGCCGTCCTGGCCGTCATCGCCGCCACGCAGACCGGCTGCGAAACCGTGAAGCCGTGGCAGCGGAAAACCCTGGCGGATTACACCATGCGCGGAGACCGCGATCCCATGGGCGAGTCCATCACGGACCATATTTTCTTCTCGCGCGAAATGGCCACTGGCGGCAAAGGCGTCGGTGGCGGTGGCTGCGGCTGCAATTGAACCATAAAAATAAACATGAAAATCCACCTTCGTTTCCTCGCGATGCTGACCGCCGTTGCGTTTCTGCCGGCGGCGGCCAGGGCACTTGATTTGCAGACACGCAGTCCGTTCGGCATTGCTGTGACGGCGACCAACGGCACGGGCGGTTCGAGCGTCCTGCGGGTGAATTTCACCGTGCCGCCGGAGTGCGTCCTTTATTTTGACCGGCTGCATTTCCGCACGGCGGATGGCTCGGAAATCCGGCCTTTGCAAATGCCCGAACCCCTGGTGGAAGCCGACAAAGTCACTGGCAAACCCCGGAAGGTTTATCTCAGCAATTTCTCGGTGGAGCTTGATCCGGCTGATTTGCCGGACCACCAACTGGCAGTGAAATTTCAAGGTTGCACCAACGCGGCCTGCTTCTTTCCCGAGCAACGGCTGTTTGCGGCAAATGCGGAAGGAGCTTTCGCCGAGGTCACTACCCGCGCGCCCGCCGATCCTCCGGTTGCCGGCAGCACCTCCCCGGTGATTGATTGGGCGCACGAGTTTGAAGGTTTCACCGTCAAGGGCCAGCAGACCGGTTTTTTGAACGCGTCCGCCTTCATCACTTTTTTGGATCGGGCCGCTGCCGGGCGGGGGAACCTGGATCCATTGGAGAAATTTAGAAAAATGGGAATGCTGGCCACGCTACTGTTGATTATCGCGGGCGGTTTTTTGCTGAACTTCACCCCGTGCGTGCTGCCCATGATTCCCATCAACCTCGCCATCATCGGTGCCGGCAGCCGGGCCCGCTCGCGGACGGAAGGGTTTCGCAATGGCGCGGTTTACGGTCTGGGCATGGCGTTGGCCTACGGCACTCTGGGATTGGTGGTGGTGGTGACCGGTTCCAAATTCGGCACGCTGAACTCGTCCCTTTGGTTCAACATCGGCATTGCGCTCGTTTTCGTGGTGATGGCGCTGGGCATGTTCGACGTGGTGAACATTGATTTATCGCGCTTCAGTGGCGCCGGTCCAACCGGCTCGGTGGACAAAGGAGCATTGGCGCAAAACGCTGTGGTTCTGTCCATGGGCGTCATGTCGGCACTTTTGGCCGGCGCCTGCGTGGCTCCCGTGGTGATTTCCGTTGTCCTGCTCGCAGCAAATTTTTACGCCAAAGGCGACGTGGCTGGATTGCTGTTGCCATTTCTATTGGGCATGGGCATGGCGCTGCCCTGGCCGTTTGCCGGGGCCGGTCTGACTTTTCTGCCCAAACCGGGCACGTGGATGAAATACGTCAAGTATGGATTTGGAATGATGATTCTCGTTTTCGCGTTGTACTACGGTCATCTGGCCTGGCATGCGCACCAGACCGCTGGTGTTCCCGTCGCCGGTTTCAGTGCGGCGACCAGGCCGGCCAGCCACTCGCCGGTTGAAATGGACCGGGAACTTCTGGCTGCCCTCCAACAGGTGCGCGCCACCGGCCGGCCGCTGTTCATTGATTTTCACGCGAGCTGGTGCAAGGACTGTTCGGCCATGGACGATACGGTTTTCAATCGGCTGCAGGTAAAGGATCACCTGCGCAAATTCGTCGTGGTCCGGTATGCGGCGGAACAGCCGAATGCGGCCCCGGCCAAACCGTTGCTCGACCACTTCAACATCGTTGGTTTGCCGGCTTATCTCGTTTTGTCGTCCGAATAAATCATTCTCCTCAACCAAAAACCAAAGCAAACACCTATGAAAATCAAATTCATTCGACTCATGTCCATCTTGCTTGCGGCGATGCTGCAAGTGGCGCCGCTGCTGCGCTCTTTGTTGCCCAATGCGCAAGGGCTGGCTCCATCCTCCTGGGGATTCATCCTCAAACTCGGCGTGGGGGCCACGGCGTTGCTGGGATTTGACGCCGTGTCTCAGGCCTCGAGCGTCTCGATTTCGCCACCCAATGCCACCGTGGGCCAGCCCTATATCGGCACGGTCACCTACTCCGGCGGCCATGCCGGCTCGGTCAGTTCGATGGCATTTACCAACTGCATCGGCAGTGGTGTCCCCTTTGTGGATGGACTGACCATTGTCTATGATGGTGTCAACATCGCCACCGTGACAGGCACGCCGACCAATGCGGGGAATTATGCTTTTTCCATCAAGGTTTTCGATCAGAGCGGTTGTGGCACCAGCGGACACACGGACACCCGTTCTTCAACCCTGGTCGTTGGTTCTGGCACCGGCGGCGCCGTTGCTCCAACCATTTCTGCCGCGCCACCGAACACGTGTGCCCAGGTCGGCACGGACGTGCAGTTGAGTGGCGGGGCGTCGGGCAATCCCATCCCCCAATATCAGTGGTGGATCGGTTTGACGCCGATACCTGGCGCAACCAATTCGGTCTTGACCATACCCAACGTGCAACTGACGAATTCGGGAGTTTACACCATGACCGCTTCCAATTCCCAAACCGCCGGTTTTTCATTCGGCGCCTTGCCCAAAGCGAATTGCTATCTGTCGGTCGCGATTTCCGGCGGCACAAACTTTACCGCTTTCAACTATACCAACTATGCCCCGGCGGGTGTGGCGTTGACCATGTTCAGCTGGGTCACCAATGTCGCGACCGCAACCAATTATTATTTATGGACCTATAATGGCGTAAACGCGATCAGCACCAGCAATACTATTCCGCTCTCCGCGCCGGTATTGACTCCGGCCAAGAGCGGCACTTACACCGTGACTTTCAACAGCACGAACGCCGGCGGGGCAATCCTTTCCGGACAAAATTATGATTCCTATTGGGCTTTCGGCTATCCGCCGATGTTCACCAATTCCCTGCCCCTCTCGACCAACGTCAACACCGGTGCCAGCGTCACTTTATCCGTTGCCATCGGCGGCACCTTGAATGTCTATAATGGTTCCGGCGGCAACGGAGGTTATTCAACCAACACCGGAGTGCCGTGTGTCTTCTGGTATCAGGGCGCCACGCTGGTGTCGGCCCAGAGCTATGTGTTGGGGCCGACCAGTGGCATCACGTATTCCAATTCCGCCGTCATTGCTGCTTTGACCTTGAACAACGTTTCTTCAGCCAACACGGGCAATTATACCGTGGTGGTCACCAATTATTGGGGCAGCGTGACCAGCAGTCCGGTGGCTTTGTCGGTGGGAGGCGCGGCCGGTTATCCTCCGGGAATTACGACGAACCCGCCTGCGGCACTATCGCTTCTGGCCGGGCAGAGTTCCGCGATCAGCGTCACCGTCACGGGCACGCCGCCTTATTTTTACCAGTGGCGTGACAACGGCGCCAATCTCGCCAACGGCGGGAATTATGGCGGAGTGTTTACGAACACCCTGACCCTGACGGCGGTCACCACCACCAACAGCGGCAATTACACCGTGGCGATCACCAATGTCTCCGGCGCCGTCACCAGCAGTGTTTCGGCCTTGAACGTTGTCATGCCGCCACCGGTGGCGGCCGCGGCCGGCAGTCCCGGCAACATCCAATTCAACGCCAATACCATCACTGACCTGAACTATGTGGTCCTGATGACCACCAACCTCGCGGTTCCGTCCTGGATCCCGGTGCTGACCAATAACACCGGCTTGAGCGGCACCATCAACTTCCAGACCAACACTGCCGGGAGCCCGAACCAGTTCTACCGGCTCAGGTTTCCGTAAATGGCTGCGGCGCCCGGGGAGCGTCACCCTGGCCGGCTGACGGCGGTCATTCGCCCTCCGTAATAACACTGCGGAGGGCGCGGCCGACCGCCGCGGCCGTGCAACCCGGATCATGGAATAACTCTATTCTGATTGCGCGAGTCACTGCCGGGATTCAACACCGCTTCTTCGACCAGTGCCTTCGCCCCGCCAAGTACGTCGCCTTCCAGCACGACGTCCTTTAATTCGCCGAGCGGGACCGAAAGAAACGTGCCGGTCCCGGCGAACGCCCGGCTGTTTCGCACGATGGCGCCCGGACAACGCTCCAGGCGAATCACGGGCGCGCCCGGAACCGGCTGGCGTGCCGCCACACCATCCAATTCCAGCTCCTTCGAATCCTGCACCAGGAACGCCGGTCCGGTGTCCGCGTTCAACTGCACGTGGTGCAACTCCAGCGCATCGGTGAATGAGCCGCGCAGGCCGGCTTTCGCCGACGCGATGACATCGCTGATGCGCAGCCCGGAGATCGGCATTTCCGGCAACCCGACAATGTCAATCGCCAGCTTCGCTCCTTCCACGGTCATGCCGCTGATGGCGATGTTGCGAAATACCGGCGTCCGTTCGGAGACCGGTTCTGCCGCGCTCTGCTTTTCGCCTTCCATCATGTAATCGGTGGTCACGTTGATGGCTTCGCCAACGTCTTCCATCGTCCAGTTGTTGAACCGGACGTCCTCCACCATGCCGCCGCGGCCACGGCGGCTTTTGATGCGCACGCCGATGGCGGTCCCCTGGCAAGTGATGTTGTCCGCCACCACGTTGCGGATGCCGCCGGCGATTTCACTACCCAATGTGACCGCGCCATGCGCGTGGTGCACGGTGCAATTGGCGATGGACACGTTCTCGGTCGGCCGGTTGACCCGCCGTCCGTCGGCGTCCTTGCCGGATTTCAACACGATCCCGTCGTCGCCAGTGTCAATGTAGCAATTGGCAATCCGTACGTCGCGGCTCGAATCAACGGCAATGCCGTCGGTATGCACGCCGGGATAGGTTTCGATGATGACGTTCTGGACGACCGCGTTGTCCGTGTACAGCAGATGAATCGTCCACATGGACGAGCCGACAAAGTGAACGCCCGCGATGAGCACATTCGTGCAGTTCATGAACCTGACAAACGAGGGCCGGAGTTCCGGCGCCGCCTTCTGGTAATCTTCATCCGGCGCGGGGGTTTTCGCTTCAAGATCCTGCAACAGGCGCTCCCAGTTGGGTCCGTTGGCCGAGCCCGGGTCATCTTCCGAGGCCTTCGTCCGGGGCATGATTTTGAGCCACGCGGCGTTGTCCGTGGTGAGGACGCCGCGGCCGGTGATGGTGACGTTGTGCAAATCGTGTCCGCCGATCAGCGGAACGGGAGTGAGGCATTCGATGCCTTGTTGCCGGCCTTTGGTGAACGGAAGCTTGGCCGCCGGGAACCGCAACGTGGCCCCGGCATCCAGATGGAGCACCAGGTCGCTCACCAGCTCAATCGGCCCGGTGACATAATTTCCGGCCGGGACGAACACCGTTCCTCCGCCCGCCGCTTTTGCCGCCTGGATGGCAGAGTGGAAGGCCCCGGTTGATTTGGTTGAACCATCGGGATGCGCGCCGTAATCCAGAACATTGAAAACCGGTCCGGCACCGGAGGTATTCAGGGCGGCAAGAACCAACCATGGCAGGAAAAAGCAACTTCGGGAAAACATGCCCTTGGTTACCCGCAAAATCAGGGCCGGGCAAGCGGCAAACGCACCCGGTTCGAGTCTTAACTCGCCGGTTCCCCTTCGCGCGGCGGGAATTCAAAGGTGACTTTGCCGGCGTCATCCATCACCAGATACGCAGGAAACGGCCGGCCGGCCTTGGAAATGAACTTGTCGAGCAAATCGGTCTTGCGCGTGGTCAACAGCTTTTGCGCCTGCGCCTGCTCAATCGGTTGCTGCAAAATCTCCCGGCTGATTTTGAATTTGCACGGTCTTTTGTCGGTTTGCGACTTTTCACAGAGGTAGGCCTGGTCGGTTTCAAAGACCTTGCCGCCGCACTTCGGACATTTGCCCAGCGGTTCCTTGCCGGTGAAATCAATCTTCGGCTGCGGTTCCCGGGGTTTGGCGTCCTTCGACCGCGACTTGCGTTCGCGCGGCAGAAATTCAAATGCGGTCCCGCCGTCCTTGAGCACCAGAAACGCCTCGAACTTGCGGTTCGTTTTCTTGGAAACAAAACCCTTGAGCAAATCCGTTTTGCCTTCGGCGAGCAGTTTCGTGACCTGCGCCGGCTCGATGTGTCTGCTGCAAAATGATTTTGCCGGTGCGGAACGTGCACGTCTTTTCCGTGCCGGTCGCCTTTTCGCAAAGGTAACTCATCCCGGCGTCGAACACCCGCGCGCCGCACTTCGGACATTTGCCCAGCGGTTCCTTGCCGGTGAAATCCACCGGCGCGGCCGCCTTCGCCATTTTCGTTTCGCTGCTCGTTGCCGAAATCGAACTCGATCTTGAATTCCGGTGTCAGTTTCAGCATTGCGGCGAACGGATTGCCCTTCTTGCTGCGGAACCCCTGCAATGGCCCGATTTGCCGTTTGCGTGATGAGCTCCTCGACCTCCTCAATTTCAAACATCCGGCTGCACAACGTCTTCCAGATCGCAAAATCGCACTTCACACATTGGAACTGCTTGTATTTCTCGTGGACCTCGCCGCCGCATTTCGGGCACGGCGTTTTCAACACGCCGAAGTCGCCGGGGATCGTGTCGTGCTCGATATTTCTTCGCGCGCTCGACGATGTGCCGCGTCATGTCGGCAATCTCCGACATGAATTCATCGCGGCTTTTCTCCCGGCGCTGGATCTGGTGCAGCTTGAATTCCCAATCGCCGGTCAGTTCCGGTTTGGTCAGTTCGGGAATGTCGAGGCCGTTGAGCAATTCCATCAGCGAAAACGCCTTCGCCGTCGCCTGCAGCTCGCGTCCGTTGCGGTGGATGTAATTCTCGTAAATCAACCCTTCGATGATGGCCGCGCGCGTGGCGGGCGTGCCCAGCCCCTTCTCGCGCATCGCCTCGCGCAATTCATCATCCTCGACCAGCTTGCCCGCGCCTTCCATCGCGCTCAACAGCGTCGCTTCCGTGTAGCGCGGCGGCGGTTTGGTGACGTTTTGCTTCACTTCGATGCCGCTGGTGTTCACCTTTTCGTTCGGCTTCACCGGCACCAGGCTCGGCGTCGTCATCGACTCCGCTTCCTTGCCATAAACGCTCAGCCAGCCGGGTTGGACGATGACCTTGCCGGAGCTCTTGAACGGCTCGCTCTCGACGCGCGTGATGCGGATCGTCTCCAGAAATTCCGCCGCCGGATAAAAAATGGCGAGGAACCGCTTCGTCACCATGTCGTAAAGTTTCTGCTCCGGCTCGCTCAGGCCCCTGGGCGCCTGCGTGGTCGGGATGATGGCGAAGTGGTCGGAAACCTTGGCGTTGTTGAAAATGCGCTTGTTCGGATGGACCCAGTCGTTTTTGAGAATCGTTTCGGCAAACGCCGCGTAACGGGTTTCGCCGAGCATCTTCAGCGCGTTTTTGACCGTGCCGATGTAATCCTCCGGCAACGCGCGCGAATCCGTTCGCGGATACGTCAGCACCTTGTGCCGTTCGTAAAGCGCCTGCGCCAGGCCGAGCGTGTTCTTCGCGCTGAAGCCGAACCGCGAGTTCGCGTCGCGCTGCAAACTGGTCAGATCGTAGAGCAACGGCGACAGCGACGTGCTGGGTTTGCTTTCCTCGGTGACGATGCCCGGTTTGCCCAGGCACTTCTCGCGAATCGCCTCGGCCTTGTCCTTTTCCCAGATGCGCTCGGGCTTGAGCTGGTCGTCGCCGTCCGTCGCGTCGGATTGGAAAACTTCTCGTCGAACCAGCGCCCGGTGTATTGGCCGGCGGCGGCATCGAACGTGCCGATGACCTCCCAGAAATCGCGCGGAACGAACTTTTTGATCTTCGCCTCGCGCTCGACCAGAATGGCCAGCGTCGGCGTCTGGACGCGGCCGACCGTCGTCTTGAAAAAGCCGCCGAGCTTCGAGTTGAACGCCGTCATCGCGCGCGTGCCGTTGATGCCGACCAGCCAGTCAGCCTCCGACCGGCTGTATGCGGCGTCGGCCAGCGGCAGCATGTCCGCATCCTCGCGCAACCGTTCAAATCCTTCGCGGATGGCCGTCGGCGTCATGGATTGCAACCAGAGTCGTTTGATGGGTTGTTTGGCCTTCGTGTATTTGACGATGTTGCGGAAAATCAATTCGCCTTCGCGCCCGGCGTCGCAGGCGTTCACCAGCGCGTCCACGTCGGCGCGTTTGATGAGCTTTTTCAGGACTTTCAGCCGGTTTTCGGTCCGCTCAATCGGCTGCAAATCGAAATGCGGCGGGATGACCGGCAGACATTTGAACGTCCATTTGCCGCGCACGGCCTCGACGCCCTCGGGAGGAACCAATTCGAGCAAATGGCCGACGGCCGACGAAACGACATAGTGGTCGCTTTCGTAGTAGTCGTCCACTTTCTTGAACCCGCCGAGCGCCTTGGCGATGTCGCCGGCGACGGACGGTTTCTCCGCGATGATGAGAGTTTTGCTCATTTGTGTGCCCGCGCTTGTACACCGGGCGGGGCAAACATGCGAAGAAAATCTTTTTTGTCAAATCGTGAATTGGAGGAAGGGTGGCAATTAATTCTCCTTCTCCGCGTTCGGGAGAGGGCCGGGGTGAGGTGCCTTTTCCGCCAAAAATCCTGTTCGAGGCGGAGAGGAAGCAGGCATTAAAAAAACCAGCCCGGCCATGATTGGCCGGGCCGAATTTTCCCAGGAATCGCAAATCAACGGCCGACCCACAGCACGTCGAGGTTTCCGGGACCGCCGCGAAAACCACCACCGCGCCGCCGCTCACCGGGGGGCGCATTCGTGGCCGGGACCGACGGAGGCATGGCCGCGGCGGCTTGCGGCAGGCGCTCGGTGCAGACCAACACAATCCGGTTGTTTTTGGTGTCGAGCGACGAGGTTTTGCAGCCCGCCCTGGTTTGCACGGTTTGTTCCAACGCAAAGCTCGTGGGGCTGCTTTCCTTGATGATGCTCAACGTACCATCACGCTGTGAACTCCACGCTTCCATCGTGGCGGGATTGAATCCGCCGCCGTCCGTGCCGTTGCCGATGGGCAGCGTGGCGAGCACTTTGCCGTTGTCGGCATTTACCACGACGCAGACGTTGGGCCGCGCGCACATGGCAAACAGGATGTGGTTCTTCACGTCCAAGCCAAGGCCGCCCGGTTCGCCGGCGCCGGCGCCGAGGTCATACTTGGTGATGAGCTTGAGCGTTTTGACGTCCACGACGGCGATCTTCTTCTCGTTCTCGACATCCGCATACAATTTCCCCTGCCCGTCGCTTTGGGCTTGTTCCATCGCGCCGCCGACATCAATCGTGCCAACGACCGTACCGTCCTTGGGATCAATCACCGTGATGCTGGGGGCCTGATGGCTGAAAATATAAACCCGGTCCGTGAACGGCTCGAGCAGGATTCCGTCGGGCCGGCCCGAAACGTCAATGTCCTTGATCTTTTGCATCGTCTCGGTGTCGAACATGCCGATCCGGCTGCCGCTGCAGAAGCCATGATGCGTCCTGGTATCAATGGCCACGCCGTGACCGCCGATGTTGGTGATGGCGCCGATGTATTTGTGGCTGTCCAGATCGAACACGTGCGTATTTCCGCCGCGCGGCACATAAACGCGCCGGCCGTCGTTATCGGCATAGACATAATCAATGCCGCCGTTGCCCATGAGCTGGGTGGTGTCGAGCACTTTGTAAATGGCGCCGGTTTGGGCGAGAACATTGCCGGCCAGCAGGCCGATTCCCGCCACGGACAGGATGCGTGAAAATGGATTCATAGGTTAATGTTGGTCAACCCCATGTTGTTCAAGTCCCGCGCGATTAATCAATGGCCATTTGAATTATGACAAAGAATTAATCTAACTCGGCTATAACTGCCGATCGCCAAACCCGCCACAGGCACTTTACACACGGCCCCAAACGGTCAGACCTGACTCCTCGTGGTATCAGCCTGTCGCACCGAAATCTGACCTTTCCTGGCGAAACGACGCGAACGCGGATGAAGCCGGAATGGACACGGATTCTGTGGCTGCAAAAGCACAAAGGGCACAAAGAATCTCCTTGTCGAGTCGAATCAACGCGAAAGCGGATCAGCCCTCAACCCCTGGTCTCGTCGCAGCCCCGGTGAAGACGCAGCAACCATTAAGCACTCGACACTGCACGCCGACGCAATAGAAGCCGCAGCCGCCGTCCGTGGGGATTCGTCTCAATGGTTACCACTGTTGAACACGATAGAACCGTTGCGAGTTGGTGGCGGTCGGATCGGTCAGCAGGGTCGTGCTGCCATTGCCCGGAACCAGCGGCAGGCTCGTCCAATTGCTGTCTGAAAGTGAGTTCTCATATTGCAGGACATACACCTTCCCGCTCCGGGTCGGCAGGGACACACTGAAACCGTTCGCGTCCAGGTTCGGATTGCTCAGAGGCGCTTGAGTGGCCGGCGGACCGTTTCCAATCAACGCCAGGCTGTCATATTCCCCCGCTGCAATGGCGATGACGTTGGTCAATCCGGCCGGTATATTGGTCTGCCCATAAACGTTCATTCCCCACGCCACCACCGTGCCATCGCTCTTGAGTGCCAGACTGTGATAACCGCCGGCGGCGATGGCCACGACATTGCTCAAGCCCGATGGCACAATGGCTTGATGCTCAATGATTCTTCCCCACGCTACGACTGTGCCGTCGCTCTTCAGCGCCAGGGTATGATAGCCACCCGCTGCAATGGCCACCACATTGCTCAATCCTGCGGGAATGTTGGTCTGCCCGAAGCTGTTATTGCCCCAGGCAGACACTATCCCATCGGCCTGGAGGGCGATCCCGTGCTGATAACCCTGGGAAATCGCCACCACGTTCGTCAGATTCGTCACGATGGCCGGTGGCGCACCTGCCAGGCCCACGTCAGCCAACGTGCCATTGGTCTTCAACGCGAGGTAACCGCCATAGCGCGGGACAATGGCGGCGATGTTGGTCAATCCGTAAACAGGCAACGGCGAGTCGTAAACCCAGGAAATCACCGTGCCATCGGATTTTAATCCCAGATTGGGGCCGGCGGCGCCGGCACTGGCAATGGCCAACAGGTTGGTCACTTCTGCGGTTACATAGCTGGAAGGGCTGCCTGGCCACTCAATGATCGTCCCATTGCTCTTCAAAGCCAGACAATCAATCGGACCCGGTGTACCGCAGGATATGGCCATGATGTTGGTCAACCCGGCGGGCAGGTTGGTTTCGCCGTTCACACCATATCCCCAGACGGCCACCTCCGAAAACAGCAGGGTCGCAATGCTGCTGGTGACGCTGCCATAGGAATTACTGACGATGACGTCATACGGTCCAAACTGGGAGGCCTGCAAATTTGTTAATGTCAGTACATTCGAAACCGTCACGGGAATGTCCGCCCCGTTGTACTGCCAGTCGAAGTTGAAAGGAGGCTGGCCGGCGACATTCACCTTGAAAAAAGTTGAACCGCCCAGCCAGGCAACGCGATTGGTGGGTTGCGCGGTGAAGGCCACCGGCGACACCGTCAGCGTCGCGTTGGAGCTGACTACGGTTGCATACGCGTTAGTGACAATGACCGAATACGTTCCCGACTGACTGACCAGCACATTAGACAGCACCAGTGAACTGTTGGTGGCGTCTGGTATATCCGTGCTGTCGTATTGCCACCGGTAAGTGACGGGTTGCTCGCCGGGGGCAACCACGCTGAAGGTGACTTTCGCGCCTCCCAATACGGATTGGCTTTGTGGTTGCGCTGTGATGGCCAAGGGAGTCACGTTCAGAACGGCATTCGAACTGGTCACGTTCGTGTACGCATCGCTGGCAACCACATCGTAAACACCCGCATCCGCAATCGAAGGCAATAAATAAATCACCGAATCGCCGTTCGTCCAGCTCCAGGAAGCCACCAGATTGGTGCTGTTCAATTGCCATTGATAAACGGTATTCGACGAAAATCCGCCTGACGTCGTGGTAAACGTCACGTAGAAGCCCGATCCCGAAATCACTGTGCCGGGTTGAATCGTCGCCGTGACCCAGGGAACCACTGTGAGCGATGCCACAAAGGAAACAACGCTTCCGGCGGCATTGCCAACGACGAGCGCATAGGCGCCGGATTGGCTGTCCAACGCATTGGTCAGCGTCAGGTTGCTGGTGGTCGCCCCCGGCAGGTTGGTGCCGTTGAATTGCCATTGATAGGTAAACGGCCCCTGGCCCGCTACCGTCGAGGTGAATGTCACCGTCGCGCCGCCATTGGTTGTCAGGTTTTGCGGCTGAACACCCACCGTCGTCACCGGCAACACGGTCAACGTCGCCTGTGCGCTGCCGGCCGAGCCGTAATCGTTTGTCGCCACAAGCTGGTAAGGCCCGGCGTCGTTGGTCTCAACGTCTGCAATGGTTAAATTGGTCGTGCCTGAACCGGTTACTCGCCCGTCGTCGGCCAGCGGCGTGCCGTTGAAATACCATCGGTAGCCTGCCGGCGAATAGGTTAAAACCGTTGCGGAAAATGCCGCATTTGAGCCCACAAAAACTGTCAGGTTTGTGGGTTGCGCGAGAATGGCAGGCGGCGGATAGTTGACCGTGAGAACGGCATTCGAACTGCCGAGGGTTTCGAGGGAATTGGACAAAATCACGGAGTAAACCCCGCTGTTCGTCAATTGAATGTTGGTGAGGGTGAGACTCGAATTGGTCGCTCCGGGAATGCCGGCGTTGTTGAACTGCCAATAATAGTTCAGTGCCTGCGGACTGGTGGCGAGAACGTTGAACAAGACAGTTTGTCCGATCGTGTTCGTCTGGCTCGACGGCTGTGTGATGATGAAGATGGGACGGTCTTGATATTCATAGGCGCCAATATCCACTGTGCTGCCGACAATACGCGCGTTGCCGTCCAGGTCGTTGGTAACCGTCACATAGGCACCGTTGCCGGCATCAATGCAGGGTGAGACGGGCAAAAGGTGAAATTCATTGGCGGGATTCACAAACATCGGCGCGTTGGTAAAATTGCCGGTCCCGCTCGCCGGCATGGGTGCGGTGCAACAGTTGTTCATCGTGACGCTGTCGAAATTTGTGCTGCCGTTATAATAAACGATGCAGTTGTTCAGCGTGCCACCCAGTGAGCCCGCCACCTGACCACCGGCATTGCCGACGATGGTGCAATTGTTCAACGTGCCGTCGAAGGTGCCCCCGATTCCGCCATAGGCCAGGTTGACGAAATTGTTGGCCACGAGACAGTTGTTCAATACGCCGCCCGGAGAACCGAGACCGTAAAATCCGCCGCCGACATACGCGGAGTTGCGGGTGATTTTGCAGTTATTGGCCACACCATTGAGCACGCCGCCGCCGCCGGTCAGAAAATAATTGCCGGAATTGAACGGCGCCGTGGCGGCATTGCCGCTGACCGTGCAATAATTCAGCGTGCCGTAGGCGACTCCACCGCCCGCAAACGCCGAGTTCCCGCTGATGCTGCAACGGTTCAGCGCGCTGTATAATGCTCCGCCGCCTGTTCCGGACATCGACTCTCCGCCGATTTTGCTCGCGGCATTGCCATTGATGGTGCAGTTATTCAGGGTGCCGCTGATGACGCCGCCACCGGAGATGTAGGCGGAATTCCCGACGATGACACAATTTGAAATGGTCGCGCTGGTGTCTTCACACCAGATTCCGCCGCCGCTTTCTTCCTGGTTCACGTCGCCCGCGCTGCGAGTGGCCCCCCACGTCAACGTGAATCCGCTCAGGGTTGCGTTATTGGTCATATAGACGCACCGCACCGCCGTGTCGCCGATAAAGAGATAACCCCGAATCACCGTGGCCGAAGGTCCATTGACGCTTTGTACCGTCACCGCCTTGGTAATGGCCACCCGATTCATCAGCGAACCATAAACGACCCGTCCGCCGGTCTGGTAATTTCCATTCGTCACCAGAACCAGGTCGCCGTTGGTGGAAACGTCGATCGCATCCTGAATGTTCGCTGCGGCGGTGCTCCAACTGGCATACGGCGGCACCGAATTGGTGCTGTTCGAATCAACATGAAGCACTGCAGCCGAAGCGTGAAACAGGAACAGCATGCACAGGACCACCATCAATTGGACTTGGCGTGATTGCATGCTGATTGACTTAACTGGCTAATGCATATCATTCACTTACCTGAAACTCAAGCATAATTTGTTTTCGCAGCGTAACATGCTGGCAGCCAAGCTGATGAATATAAACGGAATGAACCCGAATCAACGTCCATTCTGTAGCCGACGATCCGCCGACAAACTGATGATAATTCTCCTTCTCCGGGAGGGAACAGGCCGGAATGGGGGCGGGCTTTGAACCATTCGGCAGCCTGCAAACCCCCTGCCCTCAACTCCTGGTTATTTCGCAGGTCTCGCGAAGACGGATCGACCCTCAACCCTCAACCCTCAACTCTCAACCCGTCTCACCACTGCACGCCGACACGATAAAAATAGGGACCGGTCCCAACGGCATTGGTGTCCGTATAGCTCGTCGTGCCGGCCTGGCCGATAATGTTACTTTGGATGCCAGAAAGCGCCGGCTGCATCAAAAGATTGGTTCCACGCTGAAGGTAATAAATCCGGTTGTTCACGCTCTGCCAGATCACGACCAATCCCGATGGGTTATTGGCCGGAACCAGCGGCTGCAGTGCGAGGATGGACGCGGGATTGGTGGGATTCAGACCGGCAATCCATTTCTGCCAATCATTCATGCCGGTACCATCCAGGTCCAGATAATCCACCGAGCCGTCGGTGGGCAGGCCGTATTGCTGAAGCCAGGCGTAAGAAATGACGGAAGTGGGCGTCTGATATTCGTATGCGCCGGTGTCCACTGTTCCGCCTTTGATGCGCGGGTTGCCGTCGAGGTCGTTGGTGCCGGAAACGTAAGCATTGTTCCCGGCATTGATGCAGGGCGAGTTGGATTGCAGATGATAATCGCCCGCAGCGGCATTCACAAAGGCTGGATCGTTCGTGATGTTGTCAATGCCGTTTGCGGAAAAAGGGGTCGCGCAACAATAGTTCACCGAACCGTAAGGATTAAAAGAACTGCGAAAATAATTCGCATTGGTCGGCGCGCTATTAAAGAGGACGATGCAGTTGTTCAACGTCCCGTCGCTGCTTCCGTCAAATCCCCCGCCATAAGTGGCTGCGGAATTACCTATGACGGTGCAATTATTCAACGTGCCCCGGGTTGCCCCGCCGCCGGAGGCGGTGGCCGAATTACTGACCACGATGCAATTGTAGAGTTTGCAGTAATAGGTGCCGCCGCCGGAAACGGCAGTATTGCCTCGTATGACACTGTTCTTCACAAGCCCGTAAACAGCGCCGCCACCCCAGAAAAAGGCCGCGTTGCCAACCAATACGCAATTTGAAACTACCGAACTGGCAGAGTTGCAATATACCGCGCCCCCGACCTGTTCCAATTTTGGGTCGCGGGCGGTAGCATCGCTCGTCGCACCGTTAGTCAGTGTAAATCCAGACAGCAGTGCCGAGTTGGTAAGGTACACGCACCGCACCGCCCCAGCTCCCGTAATTGTCCCGGGGATTTGGTGGCCTTGAATCGTCGTCACCGCCGGACCGTTGACGCTTTGCACGGTGACAGCCTTGGTCACCACCACACGATTCGTGAGCGAATCTCCATTCACCGGGCGTCCACCCGTGTTGTAAACGCCGTTGGTCACAAGGATTTGGTCGCCGGGATTTGCGGCGTCTACGGCGTTCTGGATTGTGGTCGCAGCGGTCGCCCAATTCGTATAAGGCGGTGTAGAATTGGTGCTGTCCAGGTCCACGTAAAGCACCGAGGCCGGACAATGAATAATTTGCAGCGCCAGGAGGGCTGCTGCCATGAATGAATATTGGAGTTTCATGGCTTGTCTCTGAGAACCCTGCTTTTGTAACACGCCTTCACTCCGAAACTCAAGAAAAATGCGGCCTATATCGCCAACAGGATTTGGCATTGTGAAGGCAAGAGGCAGTGGGTCGCTCCAGCCTTTTCTTGCGTGCTGGCGCAAAGGCGTTATAATCAGCATCAATGAAACTTGCGCTGGCGGTTTTGGTTTATGTGTTGATGGGCCTGGTCCTGAGTGCGGGCGTCCTGCTCCTGCTCGCCGGCAAGCCGTGGCTGCTGATCATCGCCCTCCTCGCCTACGTCGTCGCGTTCGGCAAGATCGGGTGCATGACCCATTAGGAGTTCGGAGATAGGAGATAGAAGTTCGGGGTTAGCTGTTCGGAATTTCCTCACCTGCCACTTCTCATCTTCGATCCCCGATCTGCCACCTCCCATCTTCTACTTTTGCGGAACAGGAAATTTCGTTTGCATGGCGGATTGGATTTGTGTCCACGGCCAGCAATCGGCTCCCTTCGTCCCTGCCGCCACGCCGGTCGCCAGGGCCGTGGAAACGGAGGTTCCTTGGAACACGTAAGCTTGGTTGCCGTAATAAACCACGTTTGCGCCCGGCAATGCCAGGGAAACAAAATTCCCAAAATCTGCATACGGCGCGAGTTGTCCGTTTTGCGTGGCGGTGACGGCATTGACGCCGGGAATCGCCGCCGGATAAGTCGGCGAGTCCACCGGTTCATTGCCGGCCGCCGCAAAGACAATGATGCCATCCGCGATGGCCTGTTTGACCACGGCATCGAGCACGGAGCTGTCGCCACCGCTGCCGAGGCTCATGTTCAGGACGTTCGCGCCGTTGTTGACCGCCGCCTGGACCCCCAACGCCACGTCCCAACTGGTCGTCATTGCGTTCTGCCCATAGACATCCACGTGCACGACCCTCAGGGAACTGTTCCCATGCGCTGCTTGCGAGGCAGAATACAACAGATTGTAAAGCATGGCGGTGGCGTGTGTGGGACTGGCGGCATCCGGCTTGGCGTCGCCCGCCACGGGAATTGATTTCACGACGAATTGGTCGAGCTGGCTGCCGAGCGATTGCAGGGGGGTGTCAATCAGGCCAACCGTGACGTGGCAGGGGTCGCTGGAATCACTCGCCGGATCCAGTTTCAAGGAAAGCGGACCGACGGACGGATTGGCAACGAGTTGTGGCGTGGACGGCGGATCGAAATAATAATTGTAGTCCACGGCCAGCACGTCGGAATTGTTTTTCAACTGGGCCAGCGCGGCATCGGTCGCCGCCTCATTGGCAAACTGCAACTGGTAAATACCCAGTTTGTCGTCGCGCCCGATGATTTTAGCGCCAATCAATTTCGCCAGCGCGTCCATGTCCGTGCCCGGCTTGACTTTCACGAGCAGTTGATTGGGCACGTGTTTGGGCGCTGCCCGGGTCGCGCGCACCGGCTGCGTGGCATTTTCCATCCGGGTTGTAAAAACGTAGAGACGCGTAGGCCCGTTGGTCACCGGCACGCGGGCAAAATTCAATTTGCCGAGCAACATCCGCAGCGCGTCATCGGCAGGCAGGTCCTTGAACTTCGTGGAGGCGTTGCGCGCTGCGCCGGGCTCGACAAAAATATGCCAGCCGGTTTGCCGGGCGATGTTTTCAAGCAGCGGCCAGAGCGCCTCGCCGCGGATGTCGGCATCCACGCGATCGGCGGCTCTGTGCCAGACGAGCACGTTGGTATCGGCGGCGCCGGCCGTGATGGCCAGGAACGCGAGCCCAAGCCCCGGAGCGATCCGCTTAAACATTTGTCGCAATGTACGCATGATTCGACTGACATTTAGAAACGCCGGACGGCCGGACGTTCAAGCGGACTTCTTCAACACCGCTTTCACCCATGCCTGATTATCGAGATACCAGCGAACGGTTTCGCGGATGCCGTCTTCAAATTTGTGCGCGGGCGTCCAGCCAAGTTCGCTGTTGATTTTGGCCGCGTCAATGGCATAACGGCGGTCATGGCCAAGCCGGTCCTTCACAAACGTGATAAGCTTGCGCGAATTGCCGCCCAGCTCGGGCATGAATTGGTCCACGATGTCGCAAATCAATTCGACGATGCGCAGGTTGGCCCATTCGTTGTGGCCGCCGATGTTGTACGTCTCGCCATCGCGCCCGCGCGAGAGCGCCAGCCAGAGCGCCTCTGCGTGGTCGCGCACATAAAGCCAGTCACGCACGTTCAGGCCGTCGCCGTAGACCGGCACCGGTTTGCGGGCGAGGATGCTTTGAATGGCGACCGGAATGAGTTTTTCGGGGAATTGGTAAGGACCGTAATTGTTCGAGCAATTCGTGATGACGACCGGCAAAGCGTAGGTGTGATGATAAGCCCGCACGAGCATGTCGCTGGCGGCCTTGCTGGCCGAATACGGTGAGTTCGGCGCGTAAGGGGTCTTTTCCGTGAACAATCCAGTCGGGCCGAGTGAGCCATAGACTTCATCCGTCGAGACGTGATGGAATCGGCATGCGGAGTTCGGAGTTCGGAGTTCGGAGTTCGGAGTCAACCACGTTGCGCGGCAGGCTTCCAACAGGTTGAAGGTGCCGACGACGTTGGTGTGAATGAAATCATCCGGGCCGGTGATGGAGCGGTCCACGTGCGATTCCGCCGCGAGGTGCATGACGTGGGTGATCGCGTGTTTCTCAACCATGCGCAGGACGCCAGCCTTTTCGCGCAAGTCCACGTTTTCAAAGACGTATTTCGGGTGCCGGGAAACTTTTTCCAGATTTTCCGGGTGCCCGGCATAGGTGAGGCAGTCGAGGTTCACCAGCCGCGCCACTTCCGGCCGGTCAATGACGTGATGGACCACGTTCGAGCCGATGAAACCCGCGCCGCCAGTAACCAGTAAATTCATAAATCGAACAACAAAGACGCCAAGACGCTAAGATTTTTTGATATTGAGAACACGTTGTATGCCATCTCTGATCAGGATTTCGTTAAAATTAATCAGTAGGCCAAGCGGAAAATTCATCAGTTTCAGATAGGTGATGACTTGGGCTTTATGGATTGGAAGCAACTGCTCGACCGCTTTCAACTCAATGAGCAGCTTCTGTTCGATCACCACATCTGCCCGGAAGCCAACCTCGATCCGTTTGCCTTTGTAAGTCAGGGGCACGGGCAGTTCCTTCTGATACCCAACGCCGCGCAACTCAAGTTCACGAGAAAAACACGCTTGATATGCGCTTTCCAACAAGCCCGGCCCCAGTTCGCTATGCACCGCAAAAGCCGCATCTACAGTCAGTGTGGCCAGTTTTTCGATTTCCGACGGTATAATGATTCTGCTCATGGTGTCACTCCGTTGTTCAGGTTCCGCATCACAACGAAGCATAAAAGAAAGCGTGAAGACGCGACAACTCAATTTGAGTTTCTATCTGCTTTGCGTCTTTGCGTCTTTGTTGTTCAACTCCGGTTTCCAGTTGCGCAACGAGTCTTCAATCGCTTCAATCACGGGGCGCATCTTCACACCGGTGGACAATAACCTGGAGACATCCATCACACAATTCGAGCGGGGCGTTTTGACGGCGAGGTGATAGAATTCCTCGTCATTCGCCCAAAACTCGAATGGCCTCGCCGGCTTCAGGATTTTTTGGACCAGGGCGATCACCTGCCGCGTCGTGACAAAACCCGGATTGGTCATATTGTAAATGCCGAACGGCACGCGGCGCTCCCACATATCCAGGCACGCCTTCACAAAATCCGCGCGATGCGAAATGGAATTCACGTTGTCATAAACCTTCGGGTAACGCTGCAGCTTGCTGAGATAGTTGCGCGCGCCGTCGAATTCGTCGAATGGAATCCGCAGGCGCCAGAGGTAACTTTGGCCGATGCCGGCGATGGCTTCTTCGCCCAGCGCCTTGGTGCCGCTGTAAAAACTGCACGGCGGGTCACGAAACGAAAAGTTTGGCGCGTCGGTTTCCGTGAAACCGTGAATGGCCGATGGCGTTTTGTCCGCCAACTCGCGCAAAGCCGGTCGCATGAGGTCCTTTTCCGCGCGCGTCCGGCCATCCACCGCCACTTTGGCCCCGGTAAAAATGCAGCCGGACGAGACGTGTCCCCATGGAACCCGCGCCGCGGCGCAGGCATGAGCAACGGTCTGCGGCAACAAAGTGTTTCCGGCCAGGGTATCGGCCCGGGCAAATTCGCAGGCGTCCACGTTCGGTTTGCCCGTGTAACCCGCCGCGTTGATGACGAATTCGGGTTTCTGCGCCTTGAGGAAATGCCACAGGGCGTCAAAGCGGGTGTAATCCGTTTCCTTCCGCGAGAGCGGCGTGAACAGCAGCTTGCGCCGTTGGAGTTCGCTTGCGAACGCCTGGCCGACATAACCCGATGCGCCAAGGAGGAGAATCATGTCATTTACGATATACGATATACGATATACGATTGGCGCATTCGTTTCGTCGCTGCACGCTTTCCCGCGATGCCGCGCGTAAATCGTCAATCGCAAATCGTAAATTCATTTGGGCCGCCGGGCTTCCGCCACGACTTCGGTGAGGTAATCGCGGTATTCGCACCTCGGCATTTTGTTCGTGAGCTTTTCCAGCTCGTCGAGTTTCAAAAATCCACGGCGATACGCCGCCTCCTCCGGGCAGCCGATTTTGACACCCGCGCGCCGTTCAATCGTCTGCACGTAAGCCGAAGCCTCATGCAAACTGCTGCTCGTGCCGGCATCCAGCCACGTGAGCCCGCGGCTGAGGCGTTGCACGCGCAATTGGCCGCGGCGCAGATATGCAACGTTCAAGTCCGTGATTTCCAATTCGCCACGCGCCGAAGGCTTCAACGATTTCGTCACAGCCACGACGTGGTTGTCGAAAATGTAAATACCGGGCACGGCGTAATCGCTTTTCGGCCGCTTCGGTTTTTCCTCGATGGAAATCGCCCGGCCTTCGTTGTCGAACTCGACCACACCATAGCGTTTGGGGTCGTTGACATGATAGCCGAAAATGGTCGCCCCGTCCTTGAATTCCGTGAAAGCGCGGTGAAACGAATCGCCGCCGTAAAAAATATTGTCACCGAGAATCAGGGTGACGGCATGTTTGCCGACAAACGATTCCGCGATGAGAAAGGCCTGCGCGATGCCTTCGGGCCGGGGTTGCTCGCGGTATTCGATGGACAGGCCGAACCGGCTGCCGTCGCCGAGCAACTGGCGGAAGCGCGGCAGGTCCTGCGGGGTCGAGATAAGGCAAAGCTCGCGGATGCCGCCTTCGATGAGCGTCGTGAGCGGATAGTACACCATCGGCTTGTCATAGACCGGCTGGAGCTGTTTGCTCGCAACCAGCGTGAGCGGATACAGCCGCGAGCCGGTGCCGCCGGCGAGAATAATGCCTTTCATTGGCGGGAAGCCTAAAATTTTTCGCTGTAAATTGAAAGTAGTAGTTCCAAAAACAAAAAGCCGCGCCCAAACGAACGCGGCTTGAAGACTTTGTTCACCTCAACTCGACAGCGCGCCGGCGGCGGCGGCGGTCTGGTTGAAAACCAGCTTGTCGTTCTCGGCGGTGACCGTGATCGGCTCGCCTTCGTGCAGGTTGCCCTTGAGGATTTCCTCGGCCAGCGGGTCTTCGAGGAAACGCTCCACGGACCGGCGCATCGGACGCGCGCCGTATTGCGGGTCGTAACCCTTCTCCACGAGAAAATCCTTCGCCTTGCTGTCCAGTTCGAGCCGGAGATTTTTGTGCCGCAACCGCTCCAATACCTTGTTGACTTCCAAATCCAGGATCTGGATGAGATCGGGTTTCGTGAACGAACGGAACACAATCATGTCGTCGAGCCGGTTCAGGAATTCCGGCCGGAACGTCTTCTTGGCCTCGTCCAGAATCCGTTCGCGCATTTTTTCGTAGCTGGCCTCATCGGTGACCGGTGAGAAACCGAGCGTGGACTGGCGCTTGATGATGTCCGAGCCGACGTTCGAGGTCATCAAGATGATGGTGTTGCGGAAGTTCACCACGCGGCCCACGTTGTCGGTCAACTTGCCTTCCTCGAGGATTTGCAGGAGCATGTTCCACACGTCCGGATGCGCCTTTTCGACTTCGTCAAACAACACGACGGAATACGGATTGCGCCGCACCTTTTCGGTGAGCTGGCCGCCTTCCTCGTAACCGACGTAACCGGGCGGCGAACCGATGAGCCGGGAGACGTTGAACTTCTCCATGTATTCGCTCATGTCGAGGTGAACGAGCGCCTTCGAGTCGCCAAACATCTCTTCGGCCAGCGTTTTGGCCAGAAGCGTCTTGCCCACGCCCGTCGGGCCGAGCAGCAGAAACGTGCCAATCGGACGGCGCGGGTCCTTCAAATCCGCGCGTGACCGGCGGAGCGCCTTGCAAATTGCCGTGACCGCCTCGTGCTGGCCGATGACGACTTTTTCCATTTCGTCTTCAACCGTCAGCAGCCGCTGCATCTCGCCCTGCTCCATCCGTTGCAGCGGGATGCCGGTCCATTTGGAAACGACGTGCAACATGTCACCCTCGTCCACGACAATGCGTTTTTCCTCGCCCTTGGCGCGCCAGTCCCGCAACAGCGTTTCCAGCTTCTCCTTGGCTTGTTTTTCCTGGTCGCGCATCCTGGCCGCGCCTTCAAAATCCTGGTTCTTGATGGCTTTTTCCTTCTTGCCCTTGATTTCCTCGATCTCGGCTTCCATCGCCTTGACCTCGGGCGGGCGCGTCATCGTGCCGATACGGGCGCGCGAACCGGCCTCATCCATCACGTCAATCGCCTTGTCCGGCAAAAACCGGTCGGTGATATAACGGTCGGAAAGCTTGACGGCGGCCACGATGGCCTTTTCCGTGAACTCGGCCTTGTGGTGCTCTTCGTATTTGTGGCTAAGCCCCTTCAAAATCTGGATGGCCTCGTCAATCGAGGGCGCCTCCACCTTGACGGACTGGAAACGGCGTTCGAGCGCGGCGTCCTTCTCGATGTATTTGCGATATTCGTTGAGGGTGGTGGCACCGACGCATTGCATCTCGCCGCGGCTGAGCGCGGGCTTGATGATGTTCGATGCGTCCATCGTGCCCTCGGCGGAACCGGCGCCGACAATTGTGTGCAATTCGTCAATGAACAGAATGATGTTTTTGGCGCGGCGGATTTCGTCCATCACGGCCTTGATGCGTTCCTCAAACTGGCCGCGGTATTTTGTGCCGGCGACCATGAGCGCGAGGTCGAGCGTGATCACGCGTTTATCCCGGAGCAATTCAGGCACGTTGCCCTTGGCGATTTCCTGCGCCAGGCCTTCGACGATGGCGGTTTTGCCCACGCCCGCTTCGCCGAGCAGCACAGGATTGTTCTTCGTGCGACGGCACAAAATCTGGATTACCCGCTCGATTTCGTTCTTGCGGCCGATCACCGGGTCCAATTCACCCTTGCGCGCCAGTTCCGTGAGATTGCGGCCAAACGCCTTGAGCGCGGGCGTTTTGATTTCGCCCTTCTTCTCGGTGAGCTTCTCGGCCGGTTCGGCCGGTTCTTCCTGGGCGTTGAAATTCGGGTCCAGCTCCCGCAGAACCTCCTGGCGAGTCTGCTCAATGTCCACGTCGAGTTCCCGCAGGATGCGCGCCGCCACGCCGTCGCCTTCGCGCAACAGCCCCAGCAGGATATGTTCGGTGCCGATGTAGGTGTGATTCAGGTTTTTGGCCTCACGCTTCGCCAAATCAAGGACTTTCTTCACGCGCGGCGTGTAGGGAATGTTGCCGATCATCTTCTGGTCGGGCCCGGTGCCGACCGCCTTCTCGACGGCCAGCCGGACGGTCTCCAGGTCCAGCCCCATTTTTTGAAGCACGTTGACGGCGACGCCTTGTCCCAATTTGATCAGGCCGAGCAACAGGTGTTCGGTGCCGATCACGTTGTGATTGAACCGGTCGGCTTCCTTGCGCGCCAGGGCCAATACCTGCTGCGCGCGCGGCGTGAAATTGCTCATGCTTTCGTCGCTCATATTGCTGCCCGTAAAGTGCTACGACTTGGCTGATTTGTCCAGCCTTGTTCGGTGAAGAAAGCAGAATGGATGCCGGAAAAGTCAGGACGACCGCGTAACAATCGTAAAATGAAGCCTGTAACTATACGCCGGAAGTCTTATCCGGACGCGGTCCGTCGCCGTGCGGTTTGGCAACCGGCCGGCTCACGTTTTTCAGGCGTTCCCGCAGCATGTCGGCGCGGATCAGGTCGCGTTCCTCGGCGGACAACTTGTCCGAAATCTGCCGCTGCAGGTGCGCCGGCTGCGTCGTCAGAAACAACTCGTCCACGAACGAGCGCTCCGCGCCCGGAAACAATTCCATGTCCACCCCCAAACGCAGGAGCGACAACAGATTCATCGTTTCCTTCGACGAAATGCTGTGCGCGTTCGCCAGGATACCGTAAGCGCGGCCGATGTGGTTATAGACCATCTTCGGTTTCTTCTCCATCAACGTCTGACGCGCGTTTTCCTCGTGCTCAATGATCTGGGACAAAACCTTTTCCAGCCGCTCGACAATCACCGACTCGCTTTCTCCCAGGGTCATCTGGTTCGACACCTGGAAAACGTTGCCGAGCGCCTCGGTGCCTTCGCCGTAAAGGCCCCGCACCGCGAGACCGAGTTTGTTCACCGATTGAATGATGGGATTGATTTGCTCGGACAGAACGAGGCCGGGCAGATGCAGCATCGCGCTGACGCGGATAGCGGTGCCGAGGTTTGTCGGGCACGCCGTCAAATAGCCGAGGTCGTTGTCGAAAGCGTAATCCAGCTTTTTCTCCAGCTCGGAATCCAGATGGTCAATCGCGTTCCACACCTGACGCAATTGCAGCCCGGGGCGCAATGCCTGCATTCGTAGATGGTCCTCCTCGTTGATCATCACGCAGAACATTTCGTCGCGGCTGAAGACCAGTCCGCTCCCCGCGCTTTTCGCGGCGTGCTCGCGGCTGATGAGATGCCGTTCAACCAGAATCTGTTTGTCCAGCGCCCCCAGATTGTCCATCGCCCCGGAAAACGCATCCTTCATTTCCGGCAGGGCCTCAACCGCCGGACGGATCAGGTCCAGCACGCGCACGCGCTCCGGCTTTTTCGCCCAGCCGGGAAACACGGCGTCCCGCAAATTGCGCGCCAGGCGGACCCGGCTGGACATGACGATGCGGTCATGCGGGCCGTGGCGGTGCGCCATTTCGGCGGGCGGGCAAAGAAATGCATGCACGTCTTTCATCATGATTCAGTCTAAATCCTGCGCTTACTCTTAGTCCCGACCGTTGAACAAACCGGATCCGGATCCAAATGACGGCGGGAAAAAACGCTCTGTTTTCACCTCGTCGGCCTGGCGGATGCAGGCGAATCGCTCATGGCCTTGATTTCATCCCGCAGGGCCGCCGCCTGCTCGAAATTTTCGTCCTTGATGGCCCTGGCCAGTTTGGTCTCCAGGGTTTTCAGACGGTCGGACAAATCGCGTGATGAGCGCAACGCCTCTGGCGTCTTGCCGGCGTGCCGCGTGCCTTTGTGCATCGTCTTGAGCAGGCCGCCCAGGCCTTCCGCAAAGGTCTGGTAACACTCCGGACAACCCAGCCGGCCCGACTTTTTGAAGTCCGCCTGGGTGAATCCACAGCGCGGACATTTCAGCTCCACGCCGCCCGCCGACTGTTCGATTTGCTGCGAGGCGCCCAGACCGAGCACCAGATCCAGGTCCGCCAGTCCAAAACCGGTCGGGTCATTGATGCCTTTGGCTTTGGCGCAATCCTCGCACAAATCCATCTTTTGCATCTTGTCACCCACGATCTGGGTCAGATGCACCGTCGCGGTTTTTTCTTTGCAGATGGAGCAGAGCATAAAATCACCTGGCGATGGCCTTGCTGATTTTTGCGGCCAACTCCTTCGCTTCTGGCCCGGTAAAATTTCCGGTAATGACACCTGTGCCGCCGGTAATTGGCGCAAAAATATTCGGCGCGGTTATCAGTTGGCCGTCAATGACAATGGCCAGCCGCTTCCCGATGTTCCGGCCAGTGATTTCAGCAAACCGGCGTGTTCCGTCGGGAGTGAGCGAAAAATCAACCTGCCAGTAACCCTGCAAACCTTTTGCCGCGACAGCCGACTTCAGCGCCGTCTGGTCGAGCAATACTTTTTTCTGCACGTTTAGCGTCTCCGTGGAAACCCGGCCGGTTTCCCGGTCTGTCCTCCGTAAAATCAATTGCTCGGAGTCGGCAGATGGACTGTCCACCACCCAACGCATTTGAAAAACCGATGGATTCGACGAATCAGCCGCCATCACAACAACTGTCGCCAAACAAACTGTCAAAGTCGTCAGCAGTTTCTTCATTTGCTATTTGTATATCGGCTCACCGGAGGCTTTCGTCAAGGCGTGGTAATTGACCTCCAGCTTGCGCGTGATCGGCCCCGGCTTGCCCGCGCCGATGACACGCCCGTCAATCTTCACCACCGGCACGATTTCCGCGCCCGTGCCGGTCAGAAAACATTCGTCCGCGTTGAACAAATCGTAGCGCGTCAGGTTCGGCTCGTTCACCTTCAAACCGGCTTCCCCGGCCAGCTCCATCACCGTCTGCCGCGTGATGCCGTAAAGCGCGCCCGCCGACAGCGGCGGCGTGGAAAGCCCGCCGTTTTTCACGATGAACAGGTTGTCGCCCGTGCATTCGGCCACAAATCCCTCCGCGTTCAACATCACCGCCTCTTCGCAACCGGCATTGTTCGCCTCGATTTTGGCGAGGATGTTGTTCAGATAATTCAGCGACTTGATGGCCGGATTCAACGCGCTGTGCAGATTGCGCATTGTCGGCACGGTGACAATGTCCATGCCTTGCCGATACAGTTCCTGCGGATAAAGCTGGATTTTGTCGGCGATAACGATGACCGACGAACGTTTGCAACTGCGCGGGTTCAAACCCAGCGTGCCCACGCCGCGGGTCACCACGAGCCGGACGTAGCCGTTGCGAAGTTTGTTTTCCCGGCAGGTCGCGATCACCGCGTCCATGATTTCCGCGTGCGACATCGGGATTTCGAGCAGGATGGATTTCGCGGAACAAAACAACCGGTCAATGTGTTCCTTGAGCTTGAACACCCGGCGGTTGTAGGCGCGGATGCCCTCAAATACCCCGTCCCCGTAAAGCAGGCCGTGGTCGAAGACCGAGATCTTCGCGTCGCGTTCGTCGTAGTATTTACCGTCAATGAAAACTTTCATGCGCAATTCAACGGAGCCTAGGGCAAAAACGCCGCGAAGCAAAGGGAATTTGACTGCGTAGGAGACGACGTGAGGAGGCTCCATTCGAATCTACCATTCATCATGACCCTCCACGTTTGCTTTGGTCAAAATCTCGTCACCTCGACTCCTACAAATTGTCGTGACAGTCGCGCGCAGGCGATTATATTGCTGCGCCTTTCGACGACCCTATGGTCTAGCGGTTAGGACACCACCCTTTCACGGTGGTAGCCCGGGTTCGATTCCCGGTAGGGTCGCCAATTCAAAATCTCTCCGCCTGCCCGCCTGTGAATATCTTTTAATATCTTTTCCTTGGCCGGTTAGAACGGTTCTTCCCATCGTGAAGGATCATGAAGACCGGCACGATCAAACCGCCCTCGGACGAGAAGCCTGCCTTGCCCCCCGCCAAAACCGAGGCCAAACGTCCTGACGGCCTGCCGATCCACCCGGTGCTTGATGCCTGGCTCGCGCGTCCTCCGCGCCAGCCCGAAAATCTGTTGTGGATCCTCCGCAACCGGAGGAACTAGCCCAAGAATACCGGCCGCAACGTTTTCGGGGAGCGGGCGACCATGTTGCGCCCGCCGATTCCGATACCACCTGGGAATGTTTCATCCGATTGGAGTTACCCTGCCGGATTATCCGCTCGTTTTTAACACCGCCTCCGATGAAAACGTGTTTGACGCCATTGATTGGAGCCTCAAACGGGTTGGCATAACCCCTACATGGATTATCAATAATTCCGTGGTAAAACCCGGTGAATATATGATTTTTGTGCCACTTAAGAATCAGTGAAATTAGCCATTTTCCCATGATACTGGCGTTTTTCATGGGTTAATTGGGTTTGTCAAAGATACAGTCCCGAAATCTTTTGGGCTTGGACAGCCTTTGTCCAACCCTGCCTGGCAGAATGTCGCGCAACGAAAGGTTTATTATGACAAACGCGACCAACGAACAACTCGAACTCGGTTTCAATGGCATCAAGCTGCTTGCGAGCGGCCCGCAGCCCCAGGGCCGCGTCGCCCGCGCGGCGTGGTGGTTCGCGCAAATGCGCGACGCCGTGGAACGGGCGATGGATTGGAATGCCATCGGCGAGCCGCGGCCCGAACAAATCTGGATTCCCGGCGCGACCCGCGAAGTAAAGGTTTAGCGGTTGGAGTCCAAGCTTTAGCTTGTTTTTTGTACACGCTGAAGCGCGAACTCCAACGCAGACGCCCGAACTCGTCACGCTGATTAAAGCAGCTTCCCCGCTGAAGACCCGGCGCGCCGGTTATTTCCCCACGACAGGATAACCGGCGCGCACAAAATCCCGGATGACCTTGAGTTCGTCTTCGATAATGGTGTGCACCTTCGGGTATTCGCGCCACTCGATGTTTAGACCGGCGTCTTTCAGCACTGGAATCTGCTTGCGCACCCGGCCAATCGTAACCATCGGATCCTCGGTGCCATGCGTCAGGAGCAGGCGTTGCGCGCGCGCCACCGGCGAAAGTTCCGTCACCAATTTCTGCGGTTCGCAAACCCAGCCGCTGATGCCGACGATGCCCGCCAGCCGGTGCGGATAACGCAATCCGATTTCGACGGCCATCAGGCTGCCCTGCGAAAAACCGCCGAACGTGATTTGCTCCGTGGAAAATCCTTTCGCGCGCAGGTCGTCGAGCAATTCAAAAAGCAATTTCCGGCTGCGTTCCACTCCCGGCGAGATGTCGTCACCCAGGTCGAACCACGAAAAGCCGCCGTAGTAATCGTCCGGGGCGTTGACGAGGAGATAATTCAGCCACGGCAGGGCCATCGCCTCTGGCATCCAGCGGTAGCCTTCGATGCTGTCCCCCAAACCGTGCAGCATCACCATCAACGGACGGGCACCGTCTTTGCGGGTTTGGACGGCCGGAATCAATTCGTGGTGCAACATGCGATTTTAAGCATGTTTGGACGACCCCGCCGCGTCAATTCCCAAACTGATTGTGTCCCCCATTTTCCTGATCTTAATCCTGCTCTTACTCTTAAGCATGATCTGCGACCGAGAAGGATTGAGATCAGGACTCAGCCGCTACTCGTTCGTGACCGCCGCTTTCAAGCGTTCGGCCTCCGCATCCGCCCACGCAATCAATTCCTTGCGCTGCTCGTCGGTGAGCCGCGCCGCCGGGTGCATCAACGTGTATTTGGCGGGGGGCATGTCGCGGTAATCAAGTTGCTCGCTGATGTCTTCCCATCGCCGCACCACCCAATCCGGGTGGTCGTACGGCCAGTCGGAAAAATTCACGTGCCGGCGGCCGCCCCGGACGTCGCTTGCGATCAGCCAGGACACCGGGGCAATGCGGCTGTACCATGGCCATTGGGTTTCGTAGGAATGGCAATCGTAACACGCCGCGTGCAGCAGCGCGGCGATTTGCGGCGGGGGCGCGTTGGTGGCCGAGACATCGTGTCCCGGCAGGATGGGCGGGTTTGTGCGCGACGGGTTCGCGAGTTGCATCAAGGCGAACACCACGACGAGCGCGCCGAAAATCCATTTCAGTTTTTTCATCATTCCGCTAATTAGACTCGCCAACAATGGGAAAAGTTCCCGCCCGAAGCAAACTTGAATCGCGCATTGGTACAATTTGGTGGGGCGAGGCTCCTGACGAGCCGGCCTTGGCGCGTCAAAGCATAGTGTCGACGGCTCGCGAGGACGCTCGCCCCACCGATAGTATCAAACCGCGTTGCGGCTTCGAACCGCGCAGCCTTTGCTGGAACGGATCGGGGGTCATAAACGGCGCAATTTGATGCTGGACAATGATTTCAGTCCAGCTTACCGTCATTTTGTAAAAAGGATAGGCCGCGCGCGCCAAATGATAGGCTGCAAAGTGCGCTGCCTACTTTATGTTAGGCCTCATTCGCTATGCCTGTAAAAGCGCAAATACTATCAGCCGAAGATCGACGCAGAGCTGGTCATCGCGAGATTCTTGGTGAAACTTACGCCAAAATCGAGTTCTGCGAGAAGGGATGGAATCCATACACCCGTTTTTTGGACGTGGATAAAGTTGACATGATTCTTCGGAGGCGACACAAGAAGCGCCTGATTTACCGCGAAGTTCAGGTTAAGTATGGCAAGCTCTGGCCGCTTAGTCCAAGCCAGGAGGGTGGTCTTTTCGACTGGACATCGTGGCGTTTCTTTCGCGAAGACGAGTTCGATGCATTTCTCGATCACTCCGATTTCTTTATCACTTTGATATTGGCTGCCGACACAGGTTATCGTGACGACATCTTTATTTTTCCAGTTCGAGATTTCGTTCGGCTGATCAGACTCGCCATTCCAAGCGGAGGCAAGCAGAAGGTTATTATTTGTCGCTCTCGCCAGAATCCAAGCAAATGGTATCTTCGTCGTGTCTATAGAGTTGCCGAAATCACGCCTGATTCGACGGCGGACGTATCGAGCTTTCGTCGGAATTTTACCGTCTTGAATCTACCATGAGGCCTAATAAAGGGATGGGCTGCAAACCAGACGGTGTTTAATACCGGACTTTGTCCGGCCTCCTTTCCCATTCCTTCCAAGCTTGTTGTCCGCCCAGCCCGTGTTTAGCCTTCGTCCGACTCTACCACATCCACCAACACAGGAGCTATTTTATGCGCAGACTGATTCAAATTGTAAGTTTTCTGGCCATCGTCAACCTGGCGGCGGCCCAACCAACCCGCACCGAAGTGATCAACGCCACCACGCCGGCGGAGGACAACAAATCGAACAGCGACAAGGTGCCGGACGTGTATGCGCTCACCGGCCAGTTCGACCGCGTCCTCGTGTTGCGTTTCAAAAACCAAACCGACCTGCTGGCCGGTCTGGAGCGCATGGTGAAGGAATGCAAGCTTCACAACGCAGTCATCCTGTCCGGCATCGGCTCGGTGAAGAGCTATCATTACCATACGGTCAGCAACGGCACCTTTCCCTCCAAAAACATCTTCGTGAAGAACCCCGCCGGTCCGGCGGACATCGTAAACATGAACGGGTACGTGATTGACGGACGTGTCCATGCCCATATCACCTTTGCCGATCCCGACAAGGCATTTGGCGGACATCTGGAGGCTGGAACGAGCGTGTTTACCTTCGCCGTCGTGACGATCGGCGTGTTCAAGGACGGCATTGACCTCAGCCGGGTGGACGACAAGAACTACCGGTAGGTGGAGC
Source organism: uncultured Verrucomicrobiae bacterium (assembly GCA_963802515.1). Taxonomy (GTDB): domain Bacteria; phylum Verrucomicrobiota; class Verrucomicrobiia; order Limisphaerales; family UBA11358; genus UBA11358. The sequence goes on along the minus strand of CAWDIX010000002.1, from coordinate 4,530,612 downwards.
GCGGAGCATTGCTCCGCGCGAATTTGAATCTGCGATTATGCGCGGAGCGATGCTCCGCGCTCCGGTAGAATCAGGACGCCACTTCTGATTAGTACCGGATTTTGTCCGGTTTCTTTTTCCATTCCGCAAAAATTTTCAACGCGTCCCGGCGCAACAGTTGCCGCATCGGGATTCTGCGGCGCGAAACCGGACGTGACACTTCGTTATAAATCCAATCGTCGTCAAAACCAATCACTGCCGCGTCATGCCGCGTGCCGGCGTAAAAGATTTTTTTGAGGCGCGCCCAGTAAATCGCGGACAGGCACATCGGGCACGGCTCGCAACTGGCGTAGAGCTCGCAGTCGTCCAACCGGAAGGTCTTGAGCCGCCGGCAGGTGTCGCGGATGGCCATGATTTCCGCGTGCGCCGTCGGATCGTTCGTGGAGGTGACACGGTTCCAGCCGCGCCCTACGATTTTGCCGCGCCGCACGACGACCGCGCCGAACGGCCCGCCATCGTTGCGCCGCATTTTTTCCAGCGACAGCCGGATGGCTGCACGCATAAATTTCGGGTTCACGAAAAAAGTTTAACCGCGGATTACGCGGATTACACGGATAAATTGTCCCCTCTCCGGTCGCTGCGCGACACCCTCTCCCCGCCTAACGGGGAGAGGGACGGGGCGAGGGGCGCGATTGTTTTTTATCCGTGTAAATCCGCGTTCATCCGCGGTGAAAATCATTTTGGTTTGCCAGTCGTACCACCAAACAACAATCGCAGACTGTTCATCACCACGACGACCGTGCTGCCTTCGTGGCCGACGACGCCGATCGTCAGCGGAATTTTGCCCAGCATCGCAAACGTCACCAGCACCACCACCGTGCCGAGCGAGATGACCAGGTTCTGCCGGATGATGCGCCGCGCCCGCTGGCTCAGGCGGAAGGCGGCGAGAAAATTTTCCAGCCGGTCGTGCATCAGCACCACGTCGGCCTGCTCCAGCGCCGCGTCGGAACCGCGCGCGCCCATCGCCACGCCGATGTGCGCCGCCGCCAGGCTCGGCGCGTCGTTCACGCCGTCGCCGATCATCGCCACCTTTTTGCCCGCGTCGCTCAATTCGCGGATGGCCGCGACCTTCTGTTCCGGCTTCAATTCGGCGCGCACGTCGTCCAGTTTCAATTCCGCGCGCAGATGTTCGGCGGCGGCCTTGCGGTCGCCGGTCAGCACCACGCTGCGCAGACCTTCGTCGCGCAATTCCTCCACGACCGCCGCGGACTGCGGACGGATGTCGTCGCGCAAAATCACGCGGCCAAGCAAATCGCCTGCCTCGATCCAGACCTCGGAAAAGCCGGCGTCCACCGGAGCGCCGGCATCGCCGGTCGGGCGGGTTCAGCCAGCGTGTCTGGAACGTCGACCCGCGCCGATGCCGGAGCTCGGCGCTCCAGCACCCAATCGCGTCCGCCGAGGCACATTCGTGCCGTTGCGTTTTGCGCGCAGGCCCTGGCCGGTGACCGATTCAAAATGTTCGAAGTCGATCGGCTCCAGTCCCTGCTGTTTGCCGTGGCGCGTGATGGCGCGGGCGAGCGGATGCGTGGAAAGTTTTTCCAGCGAGTAAGCCAGCCGCGCAATTTCGTTTTCGCGTCCGGGCGGAAAGCTTTCAACTTTTTCGACGCGCAATTCGCCGGTGGTGAGCGTGCCGGTCTTGTCGAGCGCGACGACGTTGACCTCGGCGAGTTTTTCCACCGCCGCGCCGCCGCGGAACAGGATGCCGTGCCGCGCGCCCCACGCGATGGCCGCCAGCACCGCCGACGGAATCGAAAGCACCAGCGCGCACGGCGACGAGACGACCAGCAGCGTCATCGTCCGATAAAACGCGCTGTGCGATTCGATGGCGGATTCAAATGGCGCGAGCCGGAAGCCGAGCCACCAGACGAAAAACATCGCGAACGACAAGCCCGATGACGGCGTAGGTGTAAACGGTGCTGAATTTGTCGGTGAACTGTTGCGCGGGCGCCTTGCGCTGCTGGGCTTCCTTGATGAGCGTGATGATTTTTTGCAGCGAACTTTCGGCGGCGGGCCGGGCGACGACGACTTCGACCGCGCCCCAAAGATTGATGGTGCCGGCGAGCGCGGTGTCGCCGACGTTTTTTTCGACGGGCGTGGCTTCGCCGGTGAGATTCGATTCGTCGGCGGCGGTGCTGCCTTTGGCGATTTCGCCGTCCACGGGAAATTGCGCGCCGGGCTTGATGAGCAGGCGCATGCCGGCGCTTGAGCTGCTCCACCTTGACCTCGCGTTCGCTGTCCCTGGGCATCCAGCGCCGTGGCGATCTTGGGCGCGTCGCGAAAGAGCGAGCGGATTTCCTTTTGCGTGCGGCCCAGCGCGTAATGTTCGAGCGCGCCGGAGAATGAAAACAGAAACAGCAGCGTCGCGCCTTCGCCCCAGGCGCCGATGCTGGCCGCGCCGGCGGCGACGAAGAGCATGAGAAAATGCACGTCAATCGTGCGTTTTCTGCAGCCGCTCCCAGACCTCCTCCGCCGGATAAAAGCCGCCCGCAAGATAGGCCGCCGACATAGGCAAAAACCTTGAACGGCGCGGGCAGGAAAAATGCCGGTCAGCCCGAATACGCCGCACAGGACCGCGGCGGCCAGTTGCGGTTTCCATTCGTCAATCTCCCCGGCGTGTTCGAGAAACTCGACGTCGCGCGGGACGACCTTGGGAAACGGCATGTCGCGCCAGCGCCAGAATCTCGGCGCGGTCGGACAGGTGACGCGCGCGATGGTCGTGCTGTCGCCGTCGTGTTTGATGGTGATGCGCTGCCGTTCCTGGCTCGGACAACGGCGTCTCGCAACTCCAGCAATCGTTCTCGCCCGCGAGCAGGCGGCAATGGCGTTCGGCGGCAGCTGGATTGCGCGGACTCAAACTCGACGCGTGATGCGTTCGGTCAGTTTTTGCGACGTCGGCCCGGCCCAGCGTGGCGACGGAAATTTTCTGGTGCGCGCGGTCAATCGTCACCGCCTCGAGCGCCGGTTCCTCGGCCAGCGTGTCCACCACCGAGCGCGCGAGACACCGCGCGTTTTCGTCGTGGCGCACGGCGCCAGTGGCGGTTGGCCAATTCATTTGATTATTTGTAACACATCATCCGCCGTGCGGCGATGGCAAAACCACCCATAATTCCTCTAATTTCAATTTTTAGACTGTCCAAGCCCAAAGACCCATGGCAAGCTGTGCGCCGTCACCAGAAAACACAAGAAAGGAAAATGACGCGGTATGACGAGCAAAATGTGGAATATACCAAATACAACCAATCCGAAACTCATTGCCTGGGTGAAGCAAATCGCCGACCTTTGCCAGCCCGGCCAGATTCACTGGTGCGACGGTTCGGAGGAGGAAAACCAGATGCTCTGCGATTTGATGGTCAAGGGCGGCACGTTCACCAAGCTCAACGAAAAGACGCGTCCCGGCTCCTATCTGGCCCGCTCGCACCCGAGCGACGTGGCGCGCGTGGAAGACCGCACCTTCATCTGCTCGAAGACGAAGGAAGAAGCCGGCCCGACGAATCAATGGGCTGAACCGGCGGAGATGAAGCAGAAATTGCTCGGCCTGTTCAAGGGTTCGCATGAAGGGCCGCACGATGTATGTCATTCCTTTTGCGATGGGCCCGCTCGATTCGCCCATTTGCAAAATCGGCATTGAAATCTCCGATTCGCCTTACGTGGTCGTCAACATGCGCATCATGACGCGCATGGGCAAGGTCGTGCTGGACAAGCTGGGCGCGAACGGCACCTTCATTCCCTGCCTGCATTCGGTCGGCGCGCCGCTGTCACCGGGTCAAAAGGATGTTTCCTGGCCGTGCGAACCCGACCCGCAGAAAAAATACATCGTTCATTTTCCCGACGAGCCTTCGATCTGGTCTTACGGTTCCGGTTACGGCGGCAACGCGCTGCTCGGCAAGAAATGCCTCGCGCTGCGCATCGCCTCCGTCGTCGCGAAGCGGGAAGGCTGGATGGCGGAGCACATGCTCATTCTTTGCCTGACTTCGCCGCAGGGAAAAAAGCATTACATCGCCGCCGCGTTTCCGAGCGCCTGCGGCAAGACCAATCTCGCCATGATGCAACCCACGGTGCCGGGCTGGAAGGTCACGACGCTCGGCGATGACATTGCGTGGATCCGCGATCGGCAAGGACGGACGGCTTTACGCGATGAATCCGGAGACCGGTTTCTTTGGCGTCGCGCCCGGCACTTCGAAACAGTCCAATCCGAACGCGATCGTCACCATTGCGAAGAACACGCATTTTCACCAACGTCGTGCTCGACGCCGGACGACGACGTCTGGTGGGAAGACATGGGCGTGCCCGCGCCGGCGACGGCGATTGACTGGGAAGGCAAGGAATGGACGCCGGCCTGCGGCCAGCAAAGGCGCGCACCCGAATTCGCGTTTCACCGCGCCGGCGTCGCAATGTCCGGTGATTGACCCCGACTGGCAGAATCCCGAAGGCGTGCCGCTCTCGGCGATTCTCTTTGGCGGGCGGCGTCCGAACACGATTCCGCTGGTGAACGAGGCGTTCGATTGGGAACACGGCGTGTTCATGGGTTCGGCCTGCGGTTCGGAAACCACCGCCGCCGCGCTCGGCAAGGCCGGCGTGTTGCGCCGCGATCCGTTCGCCATGCTGCCGTTCTGCGGCTACCACATGGGCGATTACTTTGCGCACTGGCTTTCGTTCGCGCAACGCACCGACCGCGCCAAACTGCCGAAAATTTATTTCGTGAACTGGTTCCGCAAGAATGGCGCCGGCCAGTGGCTCTGGCCCGGTTACGGCGAAAACAGCCGCGTGCTCAAATGGATTTGCGAACGCGTTGAAGGAACGGGCAAGGCGCAAAAGACGCCCGATTGGAAACCTGCCGACGCCGGATGCGCTCGACCTGTCGGGGCTTGACCTGCCCGATGGAAATCTCCAGCACCTGCTGGAGGTGGACGTTGCCGGCTGGAAAAAGGAAGTCGAAGACATCGCGGCGAGCTATGCGCGGTATGACCACAAGCTGCCGAAACCGTTGAACGACCAACTCGACGCGCTGCGAAAACGGCTGGGCCAGGATTAGCGCCCGGGAATCGCAAAACCGTCAACCAAACCTGGCAACATGAAAAATCATCCGCGAATCCTTGCGGTCACCGTTCTGTGCCTGAATCTTGCTTCGGCGCGCGCCCAATTTGGCTCCGCGCCGGGCGGCCCGGATCTGGGCGGCCCGATGGGCAAATTATTCGGGAACAACCAGGCCTTCACCGCCGCCATGGTGTTTCAAACCACCGACAGTTCCAGCAACACCACCACCATGCCCGGCAAAATCAGCTTCGATGCGGGCAAATCCCGGTTTGAGATCAACATGACCGACGTGCAAAGCAGGCTGATACCGCCCGGTGCCTCCGCGCAAATGAAATCCATGGGACTGGACCGGATGGTGATGGTGACGCGCCCGGACAAAAAGATTGCCTATCTCGTTTATCCGGGAATGCAAAGCTACGTTCAAACCGCGCTGACCGATGCGGAATCCAACGCTACCAACGGCGATTACAGGATGGAAACCACCGAGTTGGGCAGGGAAACCGTGGACGGCCATCCCTGCGTGAAAAACAGGGTCACCATCACCGCCAGGGACGGCGGCAAGCAGGAATCCACCGTCTGGAACGCGAAGGACTTGAAAAACTTTCCGGTCAAGATCCAGACCACCGACGCGGGTGCCACCACCACCACCATGCTGTTCAAGAACGTCGCGCTCGCCAGACCCGGCGCCAGCCTCTTTGAGGCGCCGTCCGGATATGCGAAGTACGACGACGTGCAAACCATGGTGCAACAGCAACTCATGAAGCGCATGGGCGGCGGCTTGCCCGGTGGATTTGCCCCGCCGCCCGCCAAATAGCCGGACTCAGCCGGGCAAAATTGCAGGCTTTCTTGAGGCATGCGGAACTTATGCGACTCAATCACGGCCTTCACCTTGCCTATTGCACGAACGTGCATCGCGGCGAGACGTGGCGCGAAACCTTTGATTCGCTTAAGACTCACGCGCTCGCCGTGCGCGAACGGGTTTGTCCCCGCGCGCCGTTTGCCATCGGCCTGCGGTTGAGCCACCTTGCCGCGCGCGAATTGAGCGAACGCGCCGCGTTGCTGGAGTTTCAACGCTGGCTGGGGCAAAACGACTGCTACGTTTTCACCATCAACGGATTTCCTTACGGCCGGTTTCACGGCGCGCGGATCAAGGAACAGGTCTATGCGCCCGACTGGACTTCGCCCGAACGGCTCGCCTACACGAACCTGCTCTTTGATTTGCTTGCGGAAATCCTGCCCGCCGGGATCGAAGGCAGCGTCAGTACCCTGCCGGGTTCGTTCAAGGAATTTGTGGCACCGGCGTCTGGCCGGTGTGTTTCGGCACGAACACCGGCCTTTGAGAAACTCGCGGGCGAGACGCCCGTGCCACTGCTGAAAATCATCCGTGAAAACCTCTGGCGTTGCATCGAACATATCGCAGAACTGAGCGAGCGAACAAAACGCCAGTTGCATCTCGGCCTCGAACCGGAACCGCTCTGCCTGCTGGAAAACAGCGGCGAAACCGTCCGCTTCTTTGAACATCTGCGCACCGAACATCCGGGTGATCCGCGTCTGGACGCGCACCTCGGTGTGAATTACGACACCTGCCACTTTGCCGTGGAGTTCGAAGAACCGCAAAACGCGCTGTCCGCCCTGGCACAGCACGGAATCAAAATCAGCAAAATCCATTTAAGCTCGGCGCTCAAGACACGACCAACGCCGGAGGCGCGCGCGGCCCTGGCCAAATTCGACGACGATGTTTATCTGCATCAAGTCGCCGCGCGTGCTGGCTCGGGCAAAATCAACTTCTTCCGCGACCTCCCCGACGCGTTAAACTCTCAATCCTCAACTCTCAACTCTCAACCGGCCGCCGAATGGCGCATCCATTTTCACGTGCCACTACACGCCCCTGCGCTGCAGCCGTTTGAGAACACGAACGGCCATCTGCTTGGAGCGCTGGACTTTCTGGCGGCGAACCCGAAACTCTGTTCGCATCTCGAAATGGAAACCTACACCTGGGAAGTGCTGCCGCCGGAATTGAAGGCGCGCAGCGTCGTCGAGCAACTCGCGGCGGAATACGACTGGACTTTGGCAAGATTGAAAGAGCGCGGACTCGCCAGCCGCTGAGTTTTCTGATTTCCTTTGCGCGATGAATCGAACCGTCTTTCGCCAGCTTCGCACATTGCTCGTCCTGGGCCGCGTGTCGAATCTGCCGACGGTCTGGTCGAATTGCCTGGCCGGCTGGTGGCTGGGTGGTGGCGAAAATTATGGGAAATTGCCGTGGTTGTTCCTCGGCGTCAGCGCGCTCTACACCGGCGGCATGTTTTTGAACGACGCGTTTGACGCGGACTTTGACCGGCATCGCCGCGCGGAGCGGCCGGTCCCGTCCGGCGCCATTTCCCTGGCGGCGGTCTGGCGTTGGGGTTGGGCGTGGCTGGCGCTCGGCCTGTTGTGTTTGACGCTTCTGGGCAAAACCACCGGCGCACTCGCGGTGGTGCTGGCGATTTGTATCGTGATTTACGACGCCACGCACAAAGCCATCACCGCATCGCCGTGGTTGATGGGCGTGTGCCGCCTCGGGGTCTATGTCATTGCCGGATCGTCGGGCGCTCTGGGTCTGAACGGCTGGCCGATCTGGTGCGGCGTGGTGCTCGGGATTTATGTGGCGGGATTGGGTTGCGTGGCGCAGCGGGAAAGTTTTCGCAAACCGATTCCCTATTGGCCGCTCGCGTTGCTGGCCGTACCCGTGGCACTGGCGGTCCTGATGGACACGGACGAAAATCGCATGCCGGGCGTCTGGCTGTCGCTCGTGCTCGTGCTGTGGGTGGTCTACTGCACCCGAACCATTTTTCAGCCGGCCGAGGTCAACGTCCCGCGAATCGTGTCCGGCCTGCTGGCGGGCATCGTTTGGGTGGACTGGCTGGCCGTCGCTCCGGGTTGTCCGCATTGGTTGAGTTGCACCTTTCTGGTCCTGTTCGGCACGACCCTGTGGCTGCAGCGGTTTGTGCCGGCGACCTGAAAATGCAAAAGGACAAAGGCAAAAGGAAAAATGCCCGGAACAACCATCCCCTTTTAAGTTCTGACTTTTGACCCTTCCCTTTTCGGACGCGAAAGCCGCCCTTGAAGAAACAATTACGTTCGGTTATTGTGTTTGTTCGTATATGAGTACCGAAGCGCCAGTTAAATTGACGCACAACGAAGACATCAAGGCCGCGACGCCGACGCTCGCGGGCAGCATTGCCGCGACCATCGCCGACGCGAACACGGATCATTTCACCCAGGACGACTATGAATTTCTCAAATTTCATGGCGTTTACCAGCAGGACGACCGCGATTTGCGCAAGACCGGCAAGCATTACATCATGATGGTCCGCACCCGCATCCCCGGCGGGGTGATGACGGCCAACCAATGGCGCGTGTTCGACGATTTATCGGACCGCTACGGCAACCATACCCTGCGCGTCACGACGCGCCAGACCATCCAGTTCCATGGCATCGCCAAGTCCAACCTTCGCGCGTTGGTAAAAGGCGTCAACGACTCGCTGCTCTCGACGCTCTCAGCCTGCGGCGATGTGAGTCGGAATACGCTTGCCCCGCCCACGCCGGCCAACACGCCGGCACGGGAACAGGTTTATGCGGATTGCCTGCGCGTGGCCGACGCCTTAAAACCTCAAACCAGCGCGTATCACTCCATTTGGATTGAAGGCGTGCAGCTCAATCTCGACGACCCGGCCAACAAGGATTTCGTGGACCCGCTCTACGGCAAGAGCTACCTGCCGCGAAAATTCAAGGTCGCCTTCGCCATCCCACCGAGCAACGATACCGACATCTTCGCGAACGACGTCGGCCTTATCGCCATCGTCGAAAATGGCCGGCTGGCCGGTTACAATCTCGCCGTTGGTGGCGGCATGGGCCGCAGTCATGGCAACGAAGCCACCTACCCGCGCCTCGCTGACGTGCTCGGATTTGTCTCGCCGGAAAAAGTCGTGGAAGCGATGAAAGCCGTGCTGACGATTCATCGTGATTTCGGCGACCGCGCCGACCGCAAACACGCCCGCCTGAAATATGTCGTACAGGAGCGAGGTGTGGATTGGACGCGCGCCGAGGTCGAGACACGCGCCGGTTTCAAGCTCGAACCCGCCCGGCCTTTCAAGTTCGCAAGCACCGGCGACCTTTACGGCTGGCATAGGGCAGCGGACGGAAAATGGTTTCTGACCATCTTCGTTGAAACCGGGCGCGTCAAAGACACGGAAAGCCGCCGTCTGAAAACCGCGTTGCGCCAGGTCGCTGAGAAATTCCAGAAAATCGAATTCCGCCTTTCGACAAATCAGAACGTCATTCTGGCCAACGTCGCCGAATCCGACCGTGCCGGCATCAATGCGCTGCTCGCGGAACAGGGCGTGAAGACCGAAAATCAGGCGAGCATACTGCACGCCGCGGCGATGGCCTGCCCCGCCCTGCCCACCTGCGGCCTGGCACTCGCCGAATCCGAACGCATGTTGCCCGGCCTGGTTGACCGCATCGAAAAACTTTGCGCCGAGGTCGGGCTGGCCGGACAGGAAATCATCATCCGCTCGACCGGTTGCCCGAACGGCTGCGCGCGGCCGTATCTGGCGGAGATTGGATTCGTCGGCAAGGCGCCGGGACGCTACCAAATCTGGCTTGGCAGCGACGTGGCGGGCACGCGCCTTAATCGCATCTGGAAAGACGTGGTCAAGGACGCCGACATTGAAAGCGAACTGCGTCCCGTGCTGGCTCGTTACGCCAAGGAACGGAACGCCGGCGAACGGTTCGGTGATTGGTGCGACCGCGTTTTCCTGGACGAGAAAATGAATTAACCACCGGGAAACAAAGTGATATCTCTGCAAAGCACCAGTGTCGTCGTAGCGGCGTCTCGGCAGAGCGCCGCAAATCCAGGGAAATTGAGGAGTGCGGCTTTCTGCCAAAGGCCGCTGCGCCCGTTGCACAGATTTCAAGGATTCGATGTTATTTAGTTCAATTCCTGTTCAAAAATGACGTCTGATCAAATCATCCAAGCCAACGCCGGGTTGCGCGGCAAATCGCCGCTTGAAATTGTCCGCTGGGCCGTTGCGCATGCGAAGGGCCGCGCGATCGTTTCGACGAATTTTCGCCCCTACGAAGCGGTGATTCTGCATTTGTGCGTGCAAGCGCAGCCGGACATCCCGGTGCTGTGGGTGGACCACGGTTACAACCGTCCGGCAACTTACAAACACGCCGAGGAATTGAAGAAGTTGCTCAAGCTGAATCTGAAGCCGTATCTGCCGAAAATTTCCGCCGCGCATCGCGACGCCATTTACGGCGGGATTCCGACGACGGACGACGAAGCGGGTCTGAAGCAATTCAGCGCGTTGACGAAGCTGGAGCCGTTCCAGCGCGGCATGAAGGAACTCGCGCCGACGGTCTGGCTCACGGCGTTACGCAAGGTGCAAAACCCGAACCGAGCGGAACTGGACGTGGTTGCCGAAGACAAAAATTTCGGCGCAATGAAAGTCAATCCGGTCTTTTATTGGAACGACGCGGACATGGAAAATTATTTGCAGCGGCACCATTTGCCGAACGAGTGGGATTATTTTGATCCGGCCAAGGCCGACGAAAAGCGCGAATGCGGCCTGCACGCGGATTGGGGAGGCGAGAAATTGGGGTCTGGGATCTAAGATGAGGTCCTTGGGTCTGGCGTCTTGGGTCTGGGGAAGGCAGTTAAATGAGTGATTGGTTAAATGAGTTAAATCAGTAATGTTTGGACGAATTATGAAAACGCCTATGAATCATCAGCCGGCGATTTACCGTTCGTTTGAAGATTTGGAAGTTTATAAAGCGGCGCGAGAGTTTCGCATGGCCATGTATCGCGTAGCGAAACGATTACCGGACAATGAGAAATTCGGGCCGGCCAGCCAGATTCGGCGTGCCGCAGTCTCGCTCACCAACAATCTGGCTGAAGGACACGGCAGGTTTCATTTTCTTGATCAAATCAAATTCACGCTCATCTCTCGCGGTTCGTTGGAGGAATTGGTTGACAACTTGAACGTTTGTTCAGATGAAAACTACTTGCCCCCAAATGAAGTCGTCGTGTTGAAAAACAAGGGGTGGCAGGTCCTGAAATTAACGAACGGTTACCTGCGGTATCTCCGTGACCGCAAGTTTGGTTCGTCGCTTGAGTTGCACGAAGCAACGCAACCTTATCACGCCACCGTTGAGGGTAACGAATCAATGGAATGGCTCGAAGAACTGTTGGAACAATATCCCGACCTGCTACCTTTGCCAAAGCGGGGCGCCGGTTGCTGATCACTGATTTAACCGTTTAACCATTTAACTTTTCACTCCTTGAACAGCTACCATTTGGACCACCTGCAGTACCTCGAAACCGAGGCGATTCACATCATGCGCGAAGTCGCGGCGGAGTTCGAACGCCCTGCCCTGCTGTTCTCCGGCGGGAAGGATTCCATCTGCCTGTTGCGCCTGGCCGAAAAAGCGTTCCGCCCGTCCGACATCCCGATGCCGTTGCTCAATGTGGACACCGGCCATCATTTTCCCGAACTGAACGAATTCCGCGACCGCCGCGCCGGGGAACTGGACGCCAGGCTCATCGTCCGCAAAGTCGAAGACGCCATTGCCAAAGGCATCGCCGTTCCAACTCCAGGCGACGTCAGCCGCAACCAGTTGCAAATCCCCACGTTGCTCGCGGCGGTCGAGGAATTTCAATTCGATTGCCTGATCGGCGGCGCGCGGCGCGACGAGGAAAAGTCACGCGCCAAGGAACGGTTCTTCAGTTTCCGTGACGGTTTCGGCCAGTGGGACCCGAAAAATCAGCGCCCGGAAATCTGGAACCTGTACAACGCCCGCGTCAATCCCGGTGAACACATGCGCGTCTTCCCGCTCTCCAACTGGACGGAAATGGACGTGTGGGAATACATCAAACGTGAGAACCTTGAAGTGCCGGTGATTTATTTCAGCCATACGCGGAAATGCGTCCGCCGCCACGGCCAGTGGCTGCCGGTCAGCGATCTGTTGCCGTTGAAACCGAACGATGAAGTCAAGGAACTCGTTGTCCGCGTCCGCACCATCGGCGACATCATCAGCACCGGCTTGGTCGAGTCGCCGGCGGATTCCGTGGACGACATCATCGCCGAAATCGCCGCCGCGCGCGTGACCGAACGCGGTTCCCGCGCCGACGACAAGGCCAGTGAAGCGGCGATGGAAGACCGCAAGAAAGCCGGGTACTTTTGATTCTATGGCGAAATCCAAAGGCAAATTATTCTTGTTTCACTGGGAAAAAGCGGGCGCGACAGCGCGGGCCGCTGAACTCGCTGCCGGCGGCTGGCTCGTGGAAATGGAATTTGAGGAAGGCTCGCGCGGTTGCCGGAACCTCAAAGTGTTTGGCCCGGACGTCGTCGTTTTCGACATCGCTAAAAAAGCGGTGCATAGCCGTGAATGCGGACGCGCTTTGCGCAACGCCAAAAGCTATCGCGAAACGCCGTTCATTTTTGTGGACGGAACCGATGAGGATATTTCCAAGGCAAGACAAAAAGTTCCCGCTGCCATCTTCACGACGAGCCGTGGATTGAAAAACATTTTGGCAAAGCACGCCCCGCAAGTTTCGGCAGGTAACTCCCAACGGCCACCCCCCACCTCCTAAAAAATGCCGCATACGCAACATCCCATCGAAATCCTGCGCCTCAACACTTGTGGCAGTGTTGACGACGGTAAGTCCACGCTCATCGGGCGGCTGCTCTACGATTCAAAGTCGTTGATGGAGGACCAGCTTGAAGCGCTCAAGCGTTCCGCCGACATCACCGGCGGCGGGCAGATCAACCTGGCGAACCTCACCGACGGCCTGCGGGCCGAACGCGAGCAGGGCATCACGATTGATGTCGCCTACCGCTACTTCGCCACGCCCAAACGGCGGTTCATCGTCGCCGACACGCCCGGCCACGTGCAATACACGCGGAACATGGTCACCGGCGCTTCCACCGCAAACCTTTCCATCGTGCTCGTGGACGCGCGCCAGGGCGTCATCGAACAAACCCGCCGACACACTTACCTCGCGGCGTTGCTCGGCATTCCGCACATCGTCATCGCGGTGAACAAAATGGATCTGGTGGACTGGAGCGAGGAGCGTTTCTGGGAAATTCGCGATGAGATGGAGGATTTCATCCCGAAACTCGACGTGCTCCGCGACGTACAATTCATTCCCCTCAGCGCGCTGAACGGCGACAACGTGGTGACCCCATCAACCAAAATGCCGTGGTATGTGGGCCCGACGCTCCTCGGCCATTTGGAAACCGTTCACATCGCCAGCGACTGGAACCTGAGCGCCTTGCGCTTCCCGGTACAATGGGTCAACCGTCCGAACAATCCGCGCGACGCCCGGTTGCACGACTTCCGCGGCTTGAGCGGACAAATCGCCAGCGGCATTGTGCGCAAAGGCCAGCCGGTGGCCGTGCTGCCCGCCGGCATCAAATCCACCGTCAAGGACATCTGGATCTATGACGGCTCGCTCGCACAGGCCTTTTGTCCGCAATCCGTGACCCTTTGCCTCGAACATGACATTGACGTCAGCCGGGGCGACATGATTGTGGGGCTGGAAAATCTGCCCGGACAAAGTTCTGAATTGCACGCATACGTTTGCTGGATGCACCAGAGCAAATTGCAGGCGGGCAAAAAATATTTTCTCAAGCACGCCACGCAAACCGTTCAGACCATCGTCACCGAGGTGGAAAGCCGCATCAACATGGACACCCTTGAACCGGAAGCCGCGCCGGCCTCCCTCGCGGTGAACGACGTCGGCGTCGTCCGCCTGAAAACCGCAAAACCACTGGTCTACGACGGTTACACCACCAACCGGCTGACTGGCTCGTTTATATTGATTGACCAAGGCTCCAACGCCACCGTTGGCGCAGGCATGTTGACCGCTCCCACCGAGCCCGTGAAACCGGAATACACCGACTTCGCAATTTAAGCTGACGTAGCGGCGTCTCGGCAGAGCGCCGCCAACCCAACACCGCGACGCTCAGAGAGCGCCGCTACAGGATTTTATTTGGGGACGGCGGCACACCGTCCCTCCCCAAAACTCATTTCAGCGGCTCTCTGCCGAGTGGCCGCTATGCCGCATCCGGGCTTTCCGCCATTCTTCGAGTTTGGGCCAGGCCGACAGCTTTTGTTCCGGGCTGAAAGCGGGGCTGGCCTCAATCTGCTGGACGATTTTTTTGGCCCGGAAATCGTCACTGCAATGCCGGGCATAAACTTCGGCCAGCGTCAGCCGCGAATCAAAATCCTGCGGTTGCTCCTTGATTTTTTTTTCCAGTATTTCGATGGCCGTGCCGAAATAACCCTGGGCCAGCAGTTCCTCAATGGATTCAGGTTGCGGCGCAACCTCCTCGGTCCGGGGTTTCCCCTGATGCCATTCACCGATGGAACGGCGCGCAAAATCAAGGTGGGCTGAGGGGACGTGAGGCTGTCTTTCGAGCGCCCGCAGGACTTCCCCGGCTTTTTCCGGACGATGCAAATCCTGCGCGTAAAGCCGCATCAGCATCATCGCCGCGTCCAGATTGCGGGGGTTTTGCGCCAGCAGTGAATTTAAAATCAGTTCCGCTTCCTGGAACTTTCCCTGCGAACGCAGGCGGTCCGCCTCGAGCAGTGGCTTGGGTCTCCGGATGCTCTGCTGGGGAACGCCGAGATGTTCCAACGTCATCTCCAACACGAACGGGTTGACGCCTCCGGTTTTCTGCAGCATCTGACATAATCGAATCGCCTCGTCCTTCCGGCCGCTCCGGATCAGGTCGCCAATCGCGTCCATCTCCCGCAAACCCTTTTTCCGGTCGAACTCCCGGTCATCCTCGGGATCAATCATCCGGTGAAATGCTCGCGCGAACAATTCACTGATGCACCCGAACCAGAGCAGGGCCAGCGGCAGCGAAAAAACAAGATACCCAATCCCGCTCACCGGGTCTTTGGATCGCCAGAATTGCCACAGACAGCAAAACGCCATTTCCACCAGAAACAAGGTGATGCCGCAGCGAATAGACCGGCGGAGCGAATCCAGCTTTTCGTTGTGCCCTGTCACCCCTGGATCGAAGCCGCTCAACCACCAGGACACGCAGGAAGCGGATGCAAATACGGCCAGGTTCGCGAGGATGAAGAACATGGCCATCAATCTCGGATTTCACGCCCTGGAAGTCGAATCCGTTTTCGTGGAGGAAAGGTTGGCGGACGCATCCGCGCACGACCTTGGGGCACGGATGCGTTTCTCCGCACGAAGGAGTTGACGGCGTGGTGTGACAGGCGCAAATTCTCGTTTGCTTGGGTTACAAGATAAAATTTCACGCTTTGGCTTTCCTTTCGCCGCGGCGGCGCAAACTCCTTTTCTGGGTTGTGGGGCTGCTGCTGTTTTACTCGGTCGCCGGTTTCCTCATCCTGCCGCCCATCATCCGCGTCGTCGCGGTCAAACAATTGTCCAAACAACTCGACCGCGAGGTCTCCATCGAAAAGGTGAAGCTGAATCCGTACGCGCTCTCCTGCACCGTGCGCGGCCTGCTCATCAAGGACCCGGATGGCGAGCCCTTCGTTTCCTGGGACGAAGTCTATGTCAATTTCCAGCTTTCATCGTTTTTTGGCAAGGCGTGGGTGTTCAAGGAAATCAGCACGACCCGGCCGTTCGTCCGGGTGCGGATGAACAAGGATTACACGTTTAATTTTTCCGATCTCATCGCGAAATTTTCCACCAACGCCCCGGGCACCGCGCCCCAACCGCCGTCCCGGCCGCTCGTCCTGCACATTGGCCGGCTGCACATCGGCGGCGCGACGGCGGCGCTCGCGGATTTCACACCGCGCGAGCCGTTCAAGCGCACACTCGGCCCGCTCGACATCACGCTCGACGATTTCCGCACGGACCCGGATAACAAAAATCCTTACGCCTTCAGCGGCACCACTGATGCCGGCGAATTGATTTCGTGGAGCGGATTCTTTTACCTCGACCCCTTGCGTTCGCAGGGCGAATTGAAACTGTTCAATTTCGCGCTCACCAAATACGCGCCGCTGTATCAGGACCTGGTGCGCTTCGAGATCCGCGACGGCTCCATCGCCATGGACGCGAAATATCGTTTTGAACTGAATGCCACCAACCGCATCGCCGCCGTGAGTGATACGGCGTTCGCGTTGCGCGATTTCAAGCTCGGGGCGCCGGGTGACAGCAACAACATTGTCGAATTGCCGCTTTTCAATGTCACCGGCGCGGGCGTTGACCTGGAAAGCCGCCAGGCGACGGTGGGTTCCGTGCTGGCGGATGGCGCGAAACTTTTTTTGAGCCGCGCCACGAATGACGCCATCAATGTCGTCGAACTTTCCCGTCCGGCGGAGGCGGCGACGAACGCGCCGGGCGGGATTTTGTTCCTGCTCCGCTCTGTGACCAACGCCGTGGCCCTGCTGCTCAACAGCACGAACCAGTGGAGCGCCACGGTCGCCGGCGTGAATTTCACCAACTGCGCGTTGCACCTCGAAGACCTGGCTTTTTCGCGTCCGGCAAAACTCGATCTCACCGAGGTCGCGCTTTCGGCCAAAAACATTTCCAACGTGCCGGGAACCAATCTTACCGCCGAACTGTCTCTGCGCTGGAACACCAATGGTTCCATCAAGGTCGCCACCACCGCGTCATTTCTGCCGCCGACCGCCGACGTCCAGCTCGATCTGGACCAGCTTGACCTCGGCACGCTCGACCCGTATCTCGAACCCAAGCTCAATCTGTTCATTCTCGGCAGCCGGCTTGGCCTGCACGGACAGGTGCATCTGCGCACACCGAAAGACCAGTTGCCCGAAGTCACCTTCCACGGCGATGCGAGCCTCGACGGTTTCCAGACCGTGGACGGCGTCATGGGCGAGGATTTGTTGAAATGGGATTCCGTCGGCATCAACGGCATTGACGCCAACCTGAACCCGCAATCGGTTGCCATCCGGGAAATTGCCGTGGACAACGCCTACGCGCGCCTTGTCATCGAAACCAACCGCACCATCAACCTGCTCAACGCCCTGCGTTTGACAAACACCAATGCGCCCGTGACGAATGAAACGAAAGTCGCCGTTGCGCAAAAATCCGTTGAGCGCCCCCTCGCCCCGTCCCTCTCCCCCGGTGGGGGAGACGGTGGCCACAGGCCGGGTGAGCGCGTTGGCGGGACCAACGCGAGCGTAGCGTTGCCGCAATTCTCCATCGGCACGGTCGTCATTACCAACACCGCCGTCAGTTTCACCGACCGTTCGCTCAAACCGAACGTGAACATGTCCATCCAGGAGGTGAACGGCACGATTTCCGGCCTTTCCTCGGAACAACTCCAGCACGCGGACGTGAATTTGAACGCGAAGGTGGACGGCGTCGGCCCGGTCGCCATCACCGCCACCATCAACCCGTTCAGTGGCACCCAGACGAATGACGTGAAAATTTCCGTGAAGGACGTGGACTTGACACCGGCCAGCCCGTATTCGGCGAAATTTGCCGGGTACCGCATCGCCATGGGCAAATTAAACATGGACCTCGCGTACGAACTGGTCGGGAAGAAATTGGAGTCAAAGAACGTCATCACGCTGGATCAGTTCACGTTCGGCGAAAAGGTGAACAGCCCGGACGCGACGCACCTGCCGGTGCGCCTGGCCATCGCGATTTTGAAGGACCGCGAGGGCAGGATTGTTTTGGACGTGCCGATTGAAGGCAACCTGGACGACCCGAAATTCCGCATCGGCAAGGTCGTCACGCGTGCCATTGTCAATATCCTCGAAAAGGTGGCCACGTCACCGTTCTCGCTGCTGGGTGCGCTGGTTGGCGGCGGCGGCGAGGAACTCGGCTACCAGGATTTCGCAGTCGGCAGCTCCGACTTGACCGTGCCGGACAAACAAAAACTGGACACGCTGGCGAAGGCGCTTTACGCGCGTCCGGCCCTGCAACTGGAAATTTCCGGCAGTGTGGATCCCGACGGGGACCGCGAAGGTTTGCAGCGCGCTGCGCTGGACCGGGAAATCCGTTCGAAGATCTGGACGACACTCCGCGAATCCCAGCGCGCCACCAATTCCGTTGACCAGATCGCCCTCGTCCCCGGCGAACGCGCGCATTGGCTCAAAAAACTTTACGACAAAGCGTTTGCGGACGGCAAAATCACGCCGCAACTCATTGCCATTAACACAAACCTCGCCGCCTATGCCGCCTCGGTTTTGCCGAAAGCCGTTGAAAAAGGCGCGATGAAGCTGATGAAATCCGGGCGAACGGCGAAAGAGCAAGCCGCAGCCAGTGCGGCATACCAAACCAAACTGGTTCCGCCACCGGATCCGACGGAAGCCGTCCTGTTGACCACCTTCGCAATCACCGACAGCGATTTGGAGACATTGGCGGCGAGCCGGGCGAAAGCGGTGCGGGCCTATCTCTTGCAGGCCGGCAAGGTTGAACCCACGCGCCTGTATCTAAAGGAAGACCAGACGGCCGGATTGCGCGGCGACGGCAGCCGCGTTTATTTGCAGTTCAGGTAGGGCCTAAATCCGGGCAGTTCTGTGCGGTTTTCACTTTTTCAAAACACGGCGCGGGGTAGTGTGTGTTTATTTGCGGCGTCGGAATAGCAGAAGAAACAGACCGCTGAGTGCCACAATACCGCAGGACACCGGTTCAGGCACCGAGTACACCAGCCAACTGCCCACCGTCGGAGTGCCGTAGGTCACCCCGTACCCTGTACCGTCGTTCGGCACCCCGGTGACCAGGTAACCGGTCGTCCCGTTTTCAATCGTGCAATACAGCGATGACGATAGTTGGAAGGTACCCGACAATTCCTCTGTGCTGGTGATGCCAATCGCCCCGGGATTGCCGTACTGGGTAAAAGTCACTCCAACAAGGGAAACGAGGGAACGGATGGACTGAACCACAGGGCTTGACACAGGATAAAAGCCGGTGCCGGGAATACCGGCGTCGCTGTAAAGCGCAAGCACTTCCGGAGCGGTCGCGTATCGGAATCCCTGAAATTCACCACCCGGCAGGGTGGCTGCCAAAACTTGATTATATGACATACCTGCGGTCAGGGTCACATTCAACCAGGCCAAACCGCTGGAGGCATCAATGGTGAGTGTGTTCGCTCCGAAGGCTGAGTCACCGGTCAGTATCAGTACCGCTCGCAGTGGAGTGCTTGACACCAGCATTGCCACGACAATCCCCAAAACGGCCAAGCGTGACATCTGCATACCAACGATAAGCAACCAATGAGTGAACCGCAAAATCAACTGCTTTTGCGATGTATTCTTTCCGATGGTTTTGAGCTTACTCCCGCAATATTTTTTGTCCAGAAAAAACAGTTTGCGTCTTGCCTTGGCCGCTTTGCCGCGAAAGCTGGCTATCGGAAAGGCGCGATACTGTTGAAACCACGCCCAACGGCGAAGCAGCAACCCGCCGCCGGCACAGGTTCGCGACAATTCGGGACAAATCGGGATTGACACCGCCGCCCCGGGCGTGGCTCAGTGCCCTTCGTCAGGAGTAAAATCATGAAACTGGATACGCCCATTTTGTTTGCTGCCACCACGAATTCAAAACGATCCCGGAAGTTCTATGAGAAGGCGCTCGGGCTGGAGTTTGTGGCTGACGATCCGTTTGCGCTCGTGTTCCGAATCGGTCGGCTTCAGTTGCGCATTCAGAAGGTTGCTCGCAAGCCCAGGATCAGCCACACCGTGCTTGGTTGGGCAGTGAGGGATATCCGGAAAGCCGGGCGACAGTTATCAAGCGCCGGGGTCGGGTTCATCCGATACGATGGTCTTGATCAGGACGCTGACGGCGTTTGGCTGGCGCCAGGCGGCGCGCGGGTGGCCTGGTTCCGGGACCCCGATGACAATATCCTGTCGCTGACCGAGTATCCGCGCTGACCCCGGAACGCCTGACCAGCGCGCTCCGGCGATGCGGCAGTTTGGATATTCCGGCGCGTCAACCCGCCTGTTGAACGGGTCGTGTCCGCCCGGGGGTTTTACGACTTAAATTGCGGCCGGCCACAACCCGTTGGGCCGGGGACGTTTGAGCGGCCCGCTCATTCAACCTTTCACCGGACCCAGGCTCACGCGTCCAAACTGAGACCAAGGGTTTTCCCGGTGGCGGCAAGGAACACCCTAGTCGCGGTCGCACCAGATCGGACTTAATGATTAATGTGATGTGCGACAAAATCAAAAATCCGGATCGTTGCCTGCCCGCAACAAAATATGCCAAACCAGGCCAGCCCTATTGGGTTCAATGCAAAAATTACCGGTGTTTGGCGATATTGGACAATTCGGGCAAATGGAACTGCGTCGCCACCGACAAGGTGTTGACTGATGTTACCAGGGTGTATTTTGACTGAATCGAACCCATAACCATCGTGCTTGTTTCAAACGTAAAAGACGCGAACGGAAATAAATCAAATGAAATGGACGCAGGAAATGAGGAGGCGCCTATACTCCCGACTGGTGAAAGATTTCGGGCCTTACAATGTGTGGGGGGCTAAAATCGAACCAAAAGACAAGAAGGATGAATTCTACAAAGTTCTGGCAGATTTGGCCGCGCAATTCTCAAATGAAGCCGGGCATTTTGTTCTTGCCAGTGTGGTACACGCACAGATCAATTGGGCAACAGGTTCACAAAAGGAAATGAAAGACCCATCCCGCATCCGCCATTTTATTTTGAACAAGGCAGCGGCGCTGGAAGCGGGCTTTATTTCCGCATCTGAATTGCCGACTCGTATGACTTGCGAATTCGGGAACCCCATGTCCGGGGAACCCGATGAATCAGTTGAGGAATAAATCCAAAACGCACCGCTGCCAAGATTTGAATTTGCCTGTCTATCACCACTTATCGGAAAATTGCGCGGACCTTTTACTTGCCCGCAAAATCCGAAACACCGCCGCCAGGGCAATGGGGTGCATCTTGACACTGTCCTTAATCGAACCGTTTTGAGCGTTTGGAGTTCCGCGTTTACGCGGCCCATCGCCGATTTTCAACCAAACCGCCTGAAGGCGGGACTCCAAACAAGGACAGTGTCAAGATGCACCCAGGGCAATGTGGATCCAGTAATAATCCTTGACTGGAATTCAGAACTCTGCTTATCATGTCTGGTGACAGGCAGGGCAGCGGTGCGCGCTGTGGCACCTGATAACAAGGAATGTCAGACGGTCAGGGGCCACTTTAAATTGTTATGCAAAGCAGCTTTCGCAACAGAACGCATTTACACTGCAAAATGCGATGCAGAAGCGAATGGAGTTACCGGCGCATAACAATTCTGATTTTATGCATGTGCTTTTTCAACTTCGGCCCGGCCCGGGCTTCGATCTATTTGACGGCAAACTTCGACGATTTGACGGAAGGCGGTGAGGGTTCTTCATTCTCCGACGGTGGAATCAGTTTTTCGAACATTGATGAACGCATCCCTGGTTCACCGGGGGGAAATTTTGCCATCGAGGCAACCTCCGCGACTTTGCCGGGATTCTCTGCCCCAAATTATCTGACTTTCGAGGGCTATTCTGGCGGCCTCCTTGGTTATAGCTTTGGACGTTTTGGGTCCGCCGACATTGGTTTTTCCGGCATCGGGACGGCTGCGAGCATGGATATCTTTGGTTTTGGAACTTCGTCTGCCAATACACTCACCCTTGAAGCGTTGCTGGGAGGAAACGTGGTTGACACGGATACGATTACATTTTATGGCTCGCCCTCCGACGTGCTGTACCGGCCGCTGGCTGTTTCAGGCACGTTTGACAGCCTGCAACTTGTGGCTGCTGGCACGTATGATCTCGGAACTGCCTTTTTCGGTATTGATAACGTCAGGATAGCGATCGTCCCGGAGCCGTCCGCCATCGCTTTGTTGGGTTGCGGATTGGCCGGAATCGCCTCTCGTTTTTCTCGTTTCAAGGCGAAAAACTTCAAAGGATTTTGTCAGAAGGATCCGCTGGCATCTTACGCCGGATGTTTAAACACAACCAACCGGCTTGCAGGCAACGCCAGTTGACGTAGGCAGATTTTGGTCTCATCACCTCCGCGCTCATGACCGTCACCCCGGTGATTGTGGACCGTGCGCGGTTGTGCGTTCAGCGCCTTCGGCAACTTACATCGTCACCGGTTCTCCATCGCTCATTGTCTTGACAATTGCTTACGCACGATACAGGTTCCTTTAGAAAGGTTAACCGTCTTGGAACAAAATGGACGCCGCGGCCTTGAAAACAGCCAGTCAGCGGAGAAAAGACGAACTCCGGGCAAGCCTGCTGTCCCTCACCAAGACCTGTTCGGTGGACGAATGCAATCCCAAAGACTGCCCCTTGTACTCGCTCAGAAAAATGGAGCCCATGCAGCGGCTGCAGTGGTTCAACGCCCTGACCGAAGACGATCTGGTTTATCTGGCCACTTACCACCATGTTTGCATGGACATAAAAACGGCTTCAAAACGGGACGCGCAATCTCCCTGATCACATCCCGCACGATCTTCCGCGGAACCACAATCAACAAAAGAAAATACAATGTCAAAATTGACCCTGGTTGGTTCGTCTAACCCACACAGCTTTATGGGCGACAACGATGACAGCAATTATGTTTCGGTCGGCTCCTGGATGTGGATGATGTTCATCACCGCCATACCCATCATTGGCTGGATCATGATTCTGGTATGGGCATTTACCGGGCAAAACGAATCCCGCAAGAATTATTATCGGGCGATCCTTGCCTGGATGCTGGTTTTCGTGGCGCTGATTCTGGGTCTGGTTCTCATTGGCGGATTGCTTGGCGACTGGCCGGCGGTCGAGAAGCAAATTCAAGATTGGACGCACAAAGCCTGACCCATTGGCGGCACCACGCTGGAGCCGGCGCCGGTTGGCGCCTTTCATTCCGCATTCGCGTTGGCCTTGCTCCCGAGCAGCCGGAAGCCTCTGCGGATTCAATCATTCGGTCCGCTGCTACGGTAACCCTCGATCTCAAAGAGAATCCGGGTGATCCTGGTGGCGCGAACCGTAAGGTCATCCTTCGCGCATCCAAGCGAACCAGATTCGGCTGTGATGGAGGATTTCTCGGTCAGCAGCAGTTGTTTTGAAAAAACCATCGCCGCCGGCAACGCGTGTAGTGTTGAACCAATGGTCTGATGGACAATCGGATTCATAAGCGTGCTATTGCAGCCAATATCGGAAGATTGGAAGTCATGTCAATACTGATCTTTGAATCCATTTGCGGAAGGGCGCATATCAAAATTTGAGGGGGTGTCCGTGGTAGAAAA
Organism: uncultured Verrucomicrobiae bacterium; assembly: GCA_963802515.1. Classification (GTDB taxonomy): domain Bacteria; phylum Verrucomicrobiota; class Verrucomicrobiia; order Limisphaerales; family UBA11358; genus UBA11358. The sequence goes on along the minus strand of CAWDIX010000002.1, from coordinate 4,507,315 downwards.
CTCTCGAATTGACGGCCATTTCATTAACACCCTGCTTTAGCGGGGTGATCCAAGCGGTTTGAAGGTCAGAACCGCTTTAGCGGTTTTGGCGCGCTGACAAACCGCTAAAACGGTTGAAAAGACCGGGCATCGCTAAGCACCCCGCTAAAGCAGGGTGTCAATGAGACCCGGCGGCAAAGTGCTCATTTTTTGATATGCGCCCTTTGCGGAAAGGCGCATTACAATTTTTACCCAGGCGTTCTGTTCCAATGGAATAATCGAAAATAGCCCGGAATCCTGGCGCGGGAAAGCTCGGGAACATTGAGCAGGTTCTCAATCTCAATTCTTAATCGTAACCTTAATCGGTCGGGGAAGAGCGCAGGATCAAGATTAACAAACTGTCGCCTGACCGGATCGCTGGAACCCAGTCTGTTGTTCAGCAACACGAGCGGATGCGCCGCGGCATTTAGCGGAAGATGGCGCGGACAATTTCCTTGCCGGCAAAAATCCAAATGACGGCCGCCAGCGCGATATAAGGCCCGTAAGGCATCCGTGAAGACCATTGGCGCCGTCGCAGCGCAATCAGCGTGATGCCCACCACCGCGCCAATCACCGAACTGATCATCAGCGAAAACAGCACGCCCGGCCAGCCGATGAACGCACCAATCGCCCCCATGAATTTCACGTCGCCCAACCCCATCGCTTCGCGCGGCAGGATAATTTCCGCGCTCACCGCCTCCATGTAGGCCACGGTTTCCGGATCAATTTTCTCCCCGCCGATTTCCAGCGTTGATGGCGACAGCCGCACCAGCATAATTGCAAAAACCTTAGCGTCTTGTGGGCACTTGTCAGTTGTTTAAAACCAATTAAGCTTGCAGAATGGAAACAGAAAAAGACCAAAGCAATTTACAGCCATTAGTTGGTTGGCAAGTCGATATCGGTCTGCGGCTGTTTTGGGGAATTATTGTAGGATCTGTTCCGCTGCTTTGTTGGCGACTTGTCGCTGGTAGTTGGCCGAATCTCAGTCATCATTGGTGGTTCTGGCTTATAGTTGGCAGCGCGACACTCATTGTCATTTGGTTGAGTCCTCTGTTAATAATCTTTGTAAGATACCTGCGGCTAATTACGTTTCGACAATCAAAAGAGTTTCGTCTGGGGAATCCGAATTTCTGGACAGACTCAGAACACCCTAAAAATGGCGGCGCGATACAAATAATGAAAATGGAAGATGGACAATTTATCCTTTTGAGTGTCGGCTTGGCTACCGCGAAGGTGTTCGTCCGTTCAAAACTTGATCCCAAAGTAAACCCCATTGAATTAGCATCGTTTCCGATACCAACATTCTTGGACCGAATGGATCTATCGCGTGAAAAACGTCGTGATGAAGACGAGTTGATCTTGAATCAATTGAGAAAAATAGTTGGATGGCCGAAGTCCATTGACGAACTAAAGCAAAAGTTGGAAACGGTGGAGGAAAATCCTTTCGATCGGCTCAACCATGACAGATGACCAAATTTCCCACTTCGAACGCTACACTAAGCAGCAACGCTTTGATGCGGCATTTGACGTTTGCACCGAAGCTATTCGGAACGATGGCAGCGATTGGAACGCGATTTATCTCGCCGGTATTTGTCTCCGCTTGCAGGGCGATTCGGGTGGTGCTATCGGCTACTACCAGCGGGCGCTCCAACTCAACAAAGACGTAGCACCTATTTGGCTCGCCCTTGGCATTGCCCTTCAGTCTCTCCGTCGATTCCCGGATGCGATTAACGCTTTCTCCATTGCCGTTCGCCTCGAACCGGATAGCTACGCATCGCACAATAGCCTTGGCCTCACCTACAAGCTCGCTGGCAACTACACTTCTGCGATGCAGTCTTACGAAGCTGCCCTGCAAGTGTGCGCCAACCGGGCATATGCGGAGGTTCGCCACCAACACCCAAGCTATTTCCGCGTCGAGCAGCGTGGCGAGTCACGCGTCCTCGTCATTGACAAAGCTTACATGGACGCCATGCGGATGATTCTTGCCACCGACTTCGACTACTTCAACACCGTCAAGAACATGGTCACATGCTGTACCGAGATGGGAGACCACAACAGGGCCGCCGAACTTCAAGACCATGCTGACACTTGCACACCGATTGACGCCGACATAATCGGCCCAATCCAACCGCGTAAATGACCACAACCACAACGCCTAAAGTCGTTTCTTCCACAATCAGGCCGTTAGCTTTGATTCCGCGTTCAATTGAAAAGCGTGGCAACGAGTTTTCGCCCGAAAAAAATCCAAATGACCGCCGCCAAGGCAATGTAAGGGCCGTAAGGAATTTTAGATGACCATTCGCGCCGGCGCATCGCGATGAGCGTGATGCCCACCACCGCGCCAATCATCGAGCTGATCATTAGCGAAAACAGCACGCCCTGCCAGCCGATGAATGCGCCAATTGCCCCCATGAATTTCACGTCGCCCAAACCCATTGCCTCGCGTGGTAGCACCATACGGTCGGTCACAACCTCCATGTGCGACACCGCCTCCGGATCAAATTCAGCGTCACCGATTTTCAGCGTCAACGGTGTCAGGCGCACGGACACGTCGTCCCATGAACTAGATTGCGTTTCGACTTCTTGCGCGTGGAAACTGATGGCGTCAGTCTTCCTGTAAAAAATCTCTTCAAACACCAAGTCTTTCCGACATAACCAAGCCTCTGTGGGCGTAAAAACCAAGTGCGCTCCCGAAAGGATTTCAATTTGTGGTCTTCGATTCAGAGATTCGAACAGAGAGTAAAACCAGTCAGTCAACTGGTGAAAAGGATTCCACCTTGCACCGACCAAACGTGCAGTATTGCGCGACGATAGTTGTCGTTCCAAAACTATCTCAAGGTGCGGCACGGACGCGCGATCGAATAATTCTTTGTCGGAGAAAGTTCTGAGGATAATTTGGGTCGCGGAGATAGCGACTGCAACCTTTCCATAACAACGATCCGTCAACTCAACTTTCTCCGCCTGAAAAGCAAACCAGCCGGATGAACGTTGATAAAGTTGTTCCAAAGACAAGCGCTTCGGCGGAAGTAAGATAGCAGAATCCGTAAACACCACCCGCGACTCCGCGTCGAGGTTTATCGTGAACCTCCCAAAGAGGATCTTGCCCATACGAAGGATGAGATAAATCACCCCCGCACCCGCCACCACGCCAATCACACTTTGCAGCATCCCCCAGCCCGGCGTGCGCTCGCCCTGCAACGACGGCAGGAGCAATGACGCGGCCAAACCCGCCACGATGCCGCCCAGCGTGATTTCGTCGGGAATGATGAAATGCTCGAAGTCAATGAACGTCGCCGCAATCAGTCCTGCGAGGAAGATCGCGTACACGAGCGCCATTGCCGCCGATTTCTCGCCGAACGCCAGCCAGCAACCCAGAAACGCGATGCCGGTAAGCAGTTCGACGATGAAGTAGCGCGGCGAGATGGGCGCGCCGCAGTTTTTGCAGCGTCCGCGCAACGCCATCCACGTCACCAGCGGGATGTTCAGGTACCACGGGATGGAATATTTGCAGTGGGGGCAATGGGACGGCGGCGTAACGATGCTCAAGCCGAGCGGCAGCCGATGAATGCACACGTTCAAAAAGCTCCCGACGATGCAGCCCAGCACGAAAAAAACCAGCGACCAGAAATGGAAAGGCACCGCAGACCAGTCGAAAGTCCACGGTCGCCAGTCCACAGTCGCCAGTCCACAGTTGCCAGTCCACAGTTGCAGGTCCACGGCTCCCAACCCGGTTCCTAAAACCGATAAACTTGTGCCAAATGAACTCTGGGCGGTGAACTCCGGACTGTGGACTGTGTGTCTCATTTGAATTTCTTGCCGCGAAAATCGGACTGTTTCAAATAAGCCATAAATCCGGCGAGAAGCCGGCCCACTTCGTCAGCAGAGTTGTAGAGACGATCGAACTGCGTGGGATTGACGTATTGCTGATCCAAAGCTACGTAGAGGTGCGACTTAACTTCTCCACAAGAGCCCTTTGAGATTGAAAGAAACTGAATGAATTCCTTATCGCCGCCCCGATCAAATCCCTCCGCGACATTGCCCATGATTGAAACTGACGCGCGTTGAATCTGGTCCCGCAATCCAAAGTCTTTTGCAAACGGTGCCGCTTTGGCGTGCGCATAAACTTCTTTGGTTAATTCGCGCGCCTTTTGCCAAGCAAGGATGTCCTCGAACTTCTGAATTTTACTCATATTTTCAGCCTACAGTCCTCAGTCCGTAGTCCACAGTCAAGAAAAGGCGATGGTCCATATATGGTCCATGATCAAGCCCAGCCCACCGTAAACCAAGGACGATTGGCCGAGGATTCATGACTGCCGACTGTGGACTGTGGACTTATAAACTTCCGCTTCCAGCGCTCGGCGCATCACGTCAACCGGGGCGGTTTTGCCCGTCCAGATTTCAAACGCTTTCGCGCCCTGATGCAGCAACATGCCGAGGCCGTTTGATGCCTTACAGCCCGCCGCTTTGGCCGCCGCCAATAACTTCGTCTCCGCCGGCTTGTAAATCATGTCATAAACCGCGCGGGCCTGGCGCATTGAAAATTGTTTTTCATCGAGCGGCGACGGGTCGCTTTCCTTCAAGCCGATGGGGGTGGCGTTCAACAACAAATCCACTTCGCCCGTCGGAAAACCGACCGTCACCTTCACCCGTGGATACCGCTTGCGAATTTCCTCCGCCACCGCCTCGGCCTTGGCGATTACGTAATCCACGAGAAACAATTCGGACACATTTTCCACCGCCAACCGCAATGCCGCCACCTGCCCTGCGCCGCCAGTCCCAAGCAACAGCACTTTCAGGCCCGCCAGTTTCAGGCCAAGATCCTCGCGCAACGAACGGGCGATGCCATCAGAATCGGTGTTGAAACCCTGCGTCCGGATTTCGCCGGAAACCGGTTCGGAAAAGTGGTGCAGCGGCTGCCACTTTCCGTCAGCGTCCCGCGCCTCAAACCGGACGGTGTTCACCGCGCCCCAGGTTTTAGACGATTCATCCAGCGCGTCCACGATTTGCATCGCGAGCAGCTTGTGCGGGACGGTCAGGTTCAGACCGGAGAACTGCATGGCCCGGGCGCCGGCGATGGCGGCGCGCAGATTGTCAGGATGAACTTCAAACGCGAGGTAACGCCAGTTCAGACCGAGCGCGGCGAACGCGGCGTTGTGCATCGCCGGCGATGCGGAATGGCGGATGGGAAAGCCATAGACCGCGCAACAGCGCGTCGCGGCATTGATGGCGGGTTTGACCGGTTCAGACATGCAGAATTTATACGCAGCCACGGCGCGAGTTCAAAGCGCAAAGTCCGTGATAAACGGGAACTGTTCCCATCCGCCGGCTCCCGTTCAGAACTCCGCGTTTACGCGGCAAAGGCATGGGAGCTTTCAGACCGCCTGAAGGCGGAACTCCAAACCAAGCCGCCGGCAACTGAACAGATACATTAAATTATTCGCGAATGGTGATGATGTCGCCCGGTTCGAGCGGCACGTTGGCGCCGTTCAGCAGCATCTTCGGAGCGAGCTTTGCGCTTTCGCCCTGACGTGTGATGTCAATTTCTTTAGGGTCATGCTGCCCGAGATAGTTCGCCGTGGCGATGGCCTGCGCGAGTGTCAACCCCTCCACCCAGGGCACGTCGGGATTTTGGACAGGACCGACGACCGTGACGCCCGGCGACTGTGCGTCCGCCTGCTGCTGCCGCAACGCCGCATTCTGCCCGGCGAGGTAAGCTTGCTGCGCCCGGGCCTGGGCTTTCGACTTCGAAACACAACCACAAAACAGCATGACGCTCGAAATCAGAATCGCCGACGCAACACCAACGCAAACCAATTTCCGCCGCCTGTCCATCTCAATGCTGTTTCTTGAGGATTTTCCCAAAGTCGCCTTCCGTCGGTTCAATTTCAATTCGCTGGCCTTCGTTCGTCGCCGGAGTTGATGACGGGCCCCTGCCTTTCCTTTCCATTTTCGGCGCCGTAACGGTGTGCGGTATCGGCTCGGCCGGAACGGCCTCCGCCGGTTCGCTGTCCGGCGGCTCCGCACTCTGGCCGGGGACGAAGAAATTGGACCTGCCCTCCAGCCATTTCGTGTAACGTTGAAACGTCCACATGCCATTGTCGGCGCCGGTTTCGATGGCAGTCGCGATTTTGAAAAAGTCGCGGGTGCGGATGAAATTTTTCACCGCGTGCGTCGCCATCAGAATTTCGCATTCCGGCACGCGAATGTTCAGGTCCGGCCGGAACCGGAGCCGCTGTGAAACCACCGCGACGAGGCAATCAGCCAGTTGCGCGCAAACGGCGCTCTGAATTTCGGCGGGAAAGGCCGAGGCCACGCGCTGCAACGCCTCGGCGCAAGTCGAGGAATGGACCGTCGCCAGGACGAGGTGGCCGGTCTCCGACGCGCTCAACGTCAGGCGCATCGTTTCCGGGTCGCGCATCTCGCCCACCATCAACACGTCCGGGTCTTCCCGCAGCGCGTCGTGCAAGGCCTGCTCGAAACTCGGCGTGTCGCGCCCGACTTCGCGCTGCCGGATGTAGGCGCGGCGCGGACGGAACGAATATTCAATCGGACTTTCCACCGTCACGATGTGCCGGGTCTCCGTCAGGTTGATTTCCTGAATCAAGGCCGCGAGGGTTGAAGATTTGCCGCAGCCGGTCGGCCCGCTGACCAGGATCAAACCGTGGGTATGTTTGACCAGTTTCTTGAGGTCGGGATGCAGGTTGAGTTTTTCGACCGTGGCCTGAAAGGGACTGAGCAGGCGGATGGCCAGGCCGACACCGCGCGAGGTATGCAGAATGTTGATCCGGCAACGGACGCCGCGAATTGTCCTGGACATGTCAAACGAACGCCGCTCCAGAAAAGCCGGCCACTGCGTTTCGCCGATGAGTGCCCGCGCCATCTCCGTCAACAATTTGGGCGCGATGGGGTCGCCCGACACCCGCAAGGCGCCGCGCACGCGCAACGCCGCCGGCATCCCGCCTTCCAGATGCAGGTCGCTCGCGCCGTTGCCCGCCGCCGATTCAACCAATGATTCCAGTTCCATTCGCTTTAATCTGCTTAGTTCAACACTTCACCCGGCGAAAAGTTCTTTCAAGGTTGCAGGACGGATTTTTTCCAGGCCACCACGGCGGAATTGATTTCCATGGCACAATTCGCGCCCGGTTTCACGAAACGCGGCGTGAACCACGGGAACATTCCAATCAAATCGTACGTCACCAGAATCTGCCCGTCGCAGTCCGGTCCCGACGCCGATGCCGATGGTCGGAACGGAAATGCATTCGGGTAATTTCCGCGGCCACCGGCGGCGTCACCAGTTCGAGCACAATCGCGAACGCCCCGGCTTCCGCCAGCGCCTTCGCGTCGTCCAGCAAAGCCTGGTGTTCCGCTTCGTTTTTGCCTTTGACGTGGTAGCCGCCTTCCTTCAGCACGTGTTGCGGCAACATGCCGAGATGCCCGCAAAACGGAATTCCGGCGGACACAATCGCGCGGACCTGCGGCAAAATTTCTCGTCCGCCCTCGGCCTTCACAAATTCCGCGCCGGCGGCGACGAGTCGTTTGGCATTGGCCACCGCCCCGTCCACTGTCTCGTAACTATGGAACGGCAGGTCCGCGCCGAGCAACGCGTGCGGTTTGGCGCGCGCGGCGGCGCGGACGTGATGCTCCATCTCCGCCATCGTCACGTGCGTTGTGTCCGGATAACCCAGCACGACCATGCCCAGCGAATCGCCGACGAGAATGAGCGGAATGCCTGCCTCGTCGAGCAGTTCTGGCCATCGGAAAATCGTACGCCGTGAGCGCGGCAATCTTTTCGCCGCGCCCTTTCATGGCGCGGATGGTTTCGGCGGTGATTTTGTTTTGAATTCATTTTTAACCGCGGATGTACGCGGATTTCACGGATGGCAGGGCGGGCAGTCCTCGTCACGATGAACCTCAAAAGGGCCAGTCCTCTGCCGCCGCGTGGAAGGGCGCACGATTTCCGAACGGCGCGCACGGAGTGACGCGCCCTACTTTTTGGAAATCCGCGTCATCCGTGTCATCCGCGGTTAAAACTTTTCAGCAATTCCTCCGGCGTGGTCGTGGCCGTGCCGATTTTGCCGACGACGATGCCCGCCGCGTGATTCGAAAGAATCGCCGCCTCGAGCGGTGACGCCCCCGCCGCAATCGCCAGCGTGAACGTCGCGATGACCGTGTCGCCCGCGCCGGAAACGTCAAACACCTCCTGCGCCACCGTCGGAATGTGAAACGGCTTTTGTCCGCGCTGGCACAGCAACATGCCCAGTTCGCCGAGCGTGATGAGCAAGCACCGCCGGGCGCAGTTCGTTGAGCAATCGTTCCGCGACGAGCATGAGATTCTTGTCCGCGAGCGGATTGGCGTTGCGCGTTTCGTCCGGCAGATTCGCCAGTTCAAACGCCTCCTTGCGATTGGGCGTGATGAGCGAGAGGCTGGTCAAATTCAGGTGATGCACCGGCTTGGGGTCGAAACTGAGCCAGATGCCGCGTGCGCGGCAAAGCGGTTTTGATTTCGTTCAGCAACGGCTGCGTCACAACGCCTTTGCCGTAATCGCCAACGATGACGGCGGCAGCTGCGCAGAAGTTTCGCCTTTAATCCGGCGAGCAAATGGCCGGTCAGTTTCGCGTCCAGGCCGTCGCGGGTTTCGCGGTCAATGCGCACGACCTGCTGTTTGTGCGCCACGATGCGGGTTTTGACGCTCGTGTGCCGCGCGCGGGTTGTCACCAAGCCGCCGCAGCCGATTTTTTGTTCAACCAGAAGTTTCTCCAGCCGGCGAGCGGCATCGTCGTGGCCAATCGCGCCGAAAAGTTCCGTGGGCACGTTCAGCGCGGTCAGATTGCGCGCGACGTTGGCCGCGCCGCCGGGCATGAAACTTTCGCGCTCGAAATCCACGACCGGCACCGGCGCTTCCGGCGAAATGCGCGCGACGCTGCCCCAGATGAACTGGTCGAGCATCACGTCGCCGACGACGAGCACGCGGGTTTTCGCCGCGGCGTTCAGGATTTGCCGCGCACGCGAAGGAGACAATATTTTCTGGCTCATGTTTTCTTTACCACGGATTAACACGGATGAACACAGATGAAAAACAAAATCCCCTCACCCGCCGCCTTGCGCCACCCTCTCTCCGCCCGGCGGAGCGAGGGGTACGTCTGATTTCTTAAATCCGTGTTTATCAGTGTTCATCCGTGGTTGAATTTTAGTCCAAAAATGCCGTCAACGGACTCGTCGCGCTGGCGGTTTCCTGTGCCGCTGCCAGCCCGGCTTCATAGGCGGCGCGACCGGCTTCCACCGCCATTTTGAACGCCACCGCCATTTGGTTCGGGTCGCTCGAAACGGCGATCGCGGTGTTCACCAGCACGGCGTCGGCGCCCATTTCCATCGCTTCCGCCGCGTGGCTCGGCGCGCCCAGCCCGGCATCCACAACCACCGGCACGGTGGCCTGTTCGATGATGATGCGGATTTGGTCGCGCGTCTGGATGCCGCGATTCGAGCCGATGGGCGAGCCGAGCGGCATCACCGTGGCGCACGCCGACGTCCTGCAACCGCTTCGCCAGCACCGGGTCGGCGTTGATGTAAGGCAGAACGGTGAAACCTTCCTTCACCAGAATTTCGGCGGCCTTGAACGTTTCCATCGGGTCGGGCAGCAGGTAGCGCGGGTCGGGATGGATTTCGAGCTTCACCCATTTCGGCAGGCCGGCGGCGGCGGCCAGGCGCGCGAGGCGGACGGCTTCCTCGGCGTTCATCGCGCCGCTGGTGTTGGGCAGGAGCAGATATTTTTTCGGGTCAATGAATTCGAGGATGTTGGCGAACGGATCGTGCTTGCCGGACAAATCGGCGCGGCGCAGGGCGACGGTGACCATTTCCGCGCCGCTGGCGGCGAGCGCATCGCGCATGGCTTCCGGCGACGAAAATTTTCCCGTGCCCATAATGAGCCGCGAACGGAACGTACGCCCGGCGATGGTCAGCGGTTTAGACGACAAACGACATCCCAACCAGTTTAGGAAAAAAACGCGTCTTGTCGAGGCGCGAAGAAAAACATTAACCACGGATGGACACAGATGAACACGGATTTCTAACGGTTAATTTCCGCGGTCGTGGAGCAATTTACTCGTGGCCGCCGTGCTGACGCAGCCATTCCGCCGTTTTCCCGGACGCCCAGTTAATTTGCGCCTTCGATTCTGCCAGGGACAACGGTGTTTCACCCTTGTTGTCCTTGGCATTGATATCGGCTTTGTGAGCCAGCAGCAATTCCACAATTTCCTGACTGCCATACTCCGCCGCGTTATGCAATGGCGTGCGGCCTTGATTGTCCTTGGCATTGGCATCAGCGCCATGAGCCAGCAACGACTCTGCGATGTCTTTTAAGCTGGATAAAGCTGCCGTGTGTAAAGGCGTCTCGCCGTCATTATCTTCGGCATTGATATCGGCGTGGTTGGCGAGCAGCAACACCACCATGCTAGTATTCCAGGCTGCGTGTAAAGGCGTCTTACCGATGTTGTCCTTGGCATTCACATCAACCCCTTTGGCCAGCAGCAACTCTGCCACCTCTTTGTCCGCCACATGCAAAAGCGTCCAGCCGTTGGATATCTTGGTACGCACATCCGCCCCGTGAGCCAGCAGCAATTCCACAACATCTTTGTGATTATCTTCGACCGCAAAAAACAATGGCGTCTCGCCGTCCTTGCCCCGTGCATCCACCACCGCTCCGTTGGCCAGCAGCAATTCAACTGCTTTCTTGTCTCCCAGCATTGCTGCATAGTGCAAAGGCGTCCTACCGCACTGAATGTCCCTAGCATTAACTTCTGAATTACTGGCCAAGAGCAATTCGACCATGTCCACGTGACCGAACTCCGCCGCAAACTCTAAGGGCGTCCACCCGTCTTTGTCCTTGCTGGAAACCAAATCAGGGTGGTTTTTGAGCAATGCCTTGACTGTCTCCAAGTCACCACGCTTGACCGCGTCATCAATCGCGCGAACCTTGTTACAACCGACCAAGGTGATTAATGCCACCACGACCAGCATGACGGCGACGAGGCGGCGAATTGACAGCATCTGGGTCATGGCGTGGGAATAGCCCGTTGGCGGGATATTGGCAAGCGCGGTTTGAATTGGCGTAGCGGCGTCTCGGCAGAGCGCCGCACTATTTCATTTTTTCAGATGGCGGCTCTCTGCCGAAAGCCGCTACGGCCTGACGATTGCGGATTGCGGAACTGTTACAATTGCAACCAGATTCGCAGCCGCTCATTCAGCAAATGTGAATCGGCAGCGGTCAGTTTCCCGACGATTTTCACCACCAGCCTTTCTTCAAGAGTGGCGACTGCGCTTTGACGCCCGAGGGCGCGTTCAGCCCGGCGGCGCGCCATTCTTTAAGCGGAAAATCCGTATTGGACAACACCGAGGTAATCGGGACGAGGAACAGGTCCGCTCCATTGTGGCCGACGATGAAGGCCGGACGAACTTTGCGGCTGGTCAAATCCGTGAACGGTATCGGCAGGAGAACGAAGTCATTTCTTGAGCAGTTCATTGAAGACGTCGTCAGCGTCGTTGCCCCAGGTTTTGAGCAGGGATTCTTCGGAAAGTTTCAGCCACGCTTCGCGTTCGGTGTCGGATTCGATGGTCACGCGCACGCGGGATTTTTCGGGCAACGACAGCGGCTTCGGCAAAAGCAATTTGCCGTGCTCGTAAATGGCGTCAACGGTCGTTGTCATCACAGGGAAGTTACAGGCGGTGTTTTACATTGGCAAGCGTGGCTTGTGGCAGGGCGGACAGTCCCCTGCCCGCCGCCCTCCCGAATGCGAACCCCGGCGCGCACGGCTTGAGGCAACCGGCCTGTCAATAAATCCAAGGGATAAGGCGTTTGGTGCATTGCATGTATCTCCGGTATTTTTCGCCCAATCCTTCAATCAAGGCTTGTTCTTCCACGTGAATGCGCCAGAGGGTTACCGTGTAACAGGGCACGAGAATGAGGAGCCAGCTTGCCCAATTGGGAATGCACAGGGTAAAACCGAGAAGGGCCAGCAGGCTGCCGGCATAGCTGGGATGGCGAATGAACCGATACGGGCCGGAATCAATGACCCGATGGTCGGATGCGATGGCGACGTTCGTGGTAAAGAAGCGCCCCAGATAAATGATTGACCACCAGCGCAGCACCAGACCCGGCACAAACAAACACCTTCCGATCACGAGACCGATTTCCCCCAAGTGGATTCTGCCCGCGGGCAGCCGGTAAGCGGCCAGGATGCCGAGCGCAATGGCCGTCAGCATCACCAGCCAGATTAATTTCAGGGAATGGCGGTCCTTGGAAATGGCATTGGATTTGGAGCGCTTGAAGAGCGTGAGCAGCAATTCGGAGACGCCCCAAAGCATCAGGAGGATTCCCGCCGGGGGCACATGTCTCGCTATCCTTGACCGCCAGGGTGAAACTTGCGGCACCGGCGGAAGTCCGGTCGCGTCCTCGACAATTTCCGGCGGCGCGTTCGTTGTCGTGGCCCAATAATGTTTTGCCGAAAGCACGGCGGCCTCCACGGCCAGGTTGTCCCAATACTCATTGATGGCGAGAATGTTGCTGGCGACCTGGCGGTAAAAATCGTGGTCCAGCACGGACATTTCGATCCATTCAAATTCAAAATAATGTCTTTCGTGGCGGCTGGAGTTGTTGTCGCTCGTGCCGTTGATGTAGCTGGAGATCCGATTTGTGCCCAGATACATCAGGTAACGGCCGGTGTTGATGAGCCGTTGCATCTGCTGACGCGTCGGGCCAAGGTTCGCCTGGTAGGCGCGGAAAATAAACATGTCATAATCCGATTCGTAAGTAACCTCCGGACTGACGGCGGGGTCTCGCGGCAGGCCGTAGGACCAGAGATAGCAAACGTGATTCTTCACGCTCACCGGCACGGCGTTGGTAAAGAACCAGTCCGCCACGTCCGCGGTGATTTTTTCGTAATAGGCGATGTTGGTGTTGCCGTCGTTAAGCAGGCGATGGCATTGGGCCAGCCGCAGCAAAGCGCCCACAATTTCCTGTTGCTGGTTCCACGGTATGGGTCCGCTCTCATTCCCGTCGGTAGCTTTGAAGAAGGCCGCTGAATCGGGATAATAAAGCCGGTAACCATCCTTCGTGTTTCGGACAAACCACGGGACGATGGTGGTATTGGCGCTGCGCTGGCATTCGCGGACATATGTTTTGGCGCGGTCAAGATAGGTCGCGCCAAAGCCGAACCGGTCCGGCGGGGCGGTTTGATTCCAGACCGACGGGTCTTCCAAAATCAATCGCGCCGTGTTGACAATGTGCTCGATGACGTTGCCGTTTTCCGAGCTGCTATGCAAAGCCCAGATTTTGTCGTCGGGTGCCTTGTTTGGCCAGCAGAGATCGCGCTGGCCCGTCCAGATGATGCGGCCGTTAGTCGGATCGTTGCGCGCATGCAGAAAGGCGTCCGACCAGACGATCGCCATATCCAAATCGCGCCGGTCATGTGTGAACGCATAAAACGTCTGCATCCCGTGAAGCCGCGCGCCGTCCCGTTCATCCACCATGAGGTTGCCGATGTTGTTGGTCGGCGGCGGCGGCAGGTAGTTAAGCTTGTCAATGAAAGCCCGATATTCATTGGTGGTCACGTCGCCGTCCAATCCTTCAAGCACCATGTCCCGGTCTTCGGCCAATGCCACACTCCCGGCCGTCAGCCAAACGGCACAAACACTCATCATTGCGAAAACTAAAGTGGAAACCGGCAGGCGGGTTCTCATTGTACTCGATCCCGCCGGACAAGTTTGACGTGATTCTGAAAACGGAATTTCAGCCTCTGATTCATGGGAGGGGAATAAACCGTTCGCGAGGAATTGGCAAGCGTGGTTTGAGGCGGGGAGCACACGCGCCTCGCGTGTGGTGTTCGACGCCCTCGTCGAACACATTTTCCCGTCCGCTGTTTCCAGCGTGGGCGCTGGAAACCGCACCCGAGGCGGGTGCGCTCCCCAGTCATCCCACAATCCGCGCCCATCCTCGGTTGCCTGAGTTCATGGCGTGACGGAGACGTGGTCGAAGAGCGCCGAATTCAATGCCGCGTTGTTATGCGCGGACAAAGCAAGCCCGACGTAAACGGTTTTCTTCATCGGAACAGCGATACTGTCCACGCGATGCCAGTTGACGCCATCGTTTGAGATGTAGCCGGCAAAGTTATCGCCGGCGCGGGACAGTTTCACCCAAAAAGGAACGCTGGTGGCCGGACCGTCGGTATTGCGGCTGGCCTGGTTTGCCTTCGGGCGCCATTGGTAAGCCGAGCCGCCACCGGCCGTCACCGTCATCAACGCGTGCCGCGATCCTGGCGCCAGCGATTCACGGAACATCACGCCCGCCTTCGCCCACGGATCGGTAAACTGCATCGAGACGACACGGGCGGTGATTTCCCCGTCGCCGGTCAGCGACGTGTAAGCGTAATGGAATGCGTCGGCGCTTTCCCAGATGTCGCTGCCGGACGCAATCAGATTGAACTCGCCGTTCAGAAAACCGGCGTCGCCCGCCTGCCCCACCTTGCCGATGTCCCGGTGTTTCCATTCCGGCGGGAGCCAAGCTTTGGCGGACGACGGCAGCGAATTGATCCATTTCGCAATGACGGAAACCGCATTGCGGTCCACGACATTTTTGGCCAGCGGCGGCATTTGCAGGTTGCCGGCAATGCTGACCCGGCGGAACAAAACGGATTTGCCGGTGTCACGGGGAACGATGATTTTCGCGCCGGAGATGCCGAGCGGATTTTCCACCGGACCGCTGACGAGGTTCTGCTTTTCCAACGGCGTGTCAATGCGCGCGTCAAAAAACGCCTCGGCGCCGCCCGGCCGGTGACACTGCGCGCAATTGGCGTCGAGATAAGAACGCACGCGCCATTCCAGCGACGCGCTGATGTCGGTGACAGCCACGAGCCGGGTGAAGTGCGGAATTTCACGTTCATCGAGTTTCATGTCGAAGAGGCCGAGGTGGTTCCAGGCGCGCAATTGGTTGTCGGTGACGCCGTTTGGATATTTGAAAGGACCATTGAGCTGGCGCGTTTTGATGCCGAGCACGCCGCCGGACGCGGGCGTGTGACAGGTCAGGCAATCCTGCCGGCCGGGATAAAACCACCGCTGAATCCTCGTGCCGGTGGCGGTCTGGATGAGAATATCTTCATTCGTCCCGGCGGTTACCAAATCGGCGTCGCTGTGGTCGGCGCGCCATTTGTAACTCGCGCCATAAACCGTGCCATTCGTGTCGCGGACGAGCAGGCGGGTTTCGAGCCGGCGGAGGATTTTAGGGTTCGTGTCGTCCACCGGCAATTCAAAGGTCTTCACGAACACGGCGCCGGGCGGGAACGTCCATTCGCCGTTGGGCGCAAAGCCGATGACGGTATTCGTCGGCAGCGCCATCCAGCGCGATTTGACCGCGCCATCGGACCACAGCGGCGAATTGACTGTGTAAGGAATCAAACCGCTGGCCGGCGCAAGCGAAGCCAGGTCTCGAAACGCGCCGGTTTGCGACAACAATTTCGGAAACGATTTGGCTGGCGGAGGCGGACCGCCGCGCGCAAGCGTGAAAATGCGTCCGCCAATGCTGCTCATCTGGCAAAAATAAATTTCGCCACTGGCGTCGGTGCCGAAGGAAGAAAGGCCGGTATAATCGGCGCCGGAATTCGGACCATTGCCCCTGGGCATGACGCAAAGAATGTTCTTTTTGGGCGGGGTGGTGGTTTCATCCAGCGTCCAAATTATGCGATAGACATTGTCACCAAAAATGTATTTGCCGCCGAGGTCGGACGCAAAATTCCGGCCGTGATAAACGTAGCCGCCAATAACAGCGCGCCCGTCGCTGTGCGGATAATCCAGCAGCGGCCCGCGGCTGATACCAATGTAAGGCAGCTTCATTTCGCCGAGCGTGCCTTCGCAGCGGTTCCATTGAAAATTCAGGCCCGATTCGCCCGGTTCGATCACGTCAATTTCCTCCCGCGCGCTTTCACCGACGTCGCCGATGAAAATCCTTCCGGTTGGCGGATCCAATGTCATGCGATGCGGGCTGCGCAGGCCGAGGCAGAAAAATTCCTCCAGCGCGTTGGACCGGCCCACGAATGGGTTGTCGTTCGGAATAAAATAATGCGCCGTGACGCCGTTGAGCGGCTGGCGCGGAATCGGGTGGCTCACGTTCCCACCGCGGCAATCCACGTCCAGACGCAGGACGCCGGAGAACAGGCTGCGGTTGATGACCTGATCATTGTCGCCGACGGAATTGTCGCCGATGGTCAGATACAGGAATCCGTTCGTCGGATGGAAAAACATGCCGCCGCCGTGATGCCAGACGGTCTGGTCAGTCTGGTCAATGAAAACCGTTTCGGAACCGGGAATGGCCACGCCGTTGGCGTCGAGCGTGAAGCGGGAGAGCCGGTCGTGATAGGCGTCGGGCAGAATGGGATTCGGGCGGGTGTTGGGATCGCCGACAACCGTGCCGGGTTTGATCCAGGTGTAATACAAGAAAACGTAATGGTTCGTCGCGAAGCCTGGATGAAAGGCCACGCCGAGCAGGCCGGAATCATCCCAGCCCTGGCATTGGTTGTGGATGTCGAGCACGAGTTTTTTTTGTGTCGCGCCCGGTGAATTTTGAAACGTCCACACGCGGCCTTCACGTTCCCAGACGCAGAGTTCGTCCGTGCCGGGAACGAACGTGAGGCCGACGGCATTGGTGAACAGCAGGTTCGGGAACGCAACCACTGCCGACCAGTTCCCCGAAATGCCCGGCGCCGTTTCCGGCATCGCGCCGTTCAGAAAGGCGCCGACGGACGGGCGAACGGCGAGTGCGTAAGGTCTGGCGCGGGCGGAAAAAACGAGACACCCCAAAAACGCGAAGGCAAAAAGCGTTTTGCCGCTCGCGTGAAGGTTGAAAAACGTCCTCTTCACGAATTGAAGCACGCCCAAGCTTCTCCGCTCCGCGGGCGACGTCAAATTTTTTAGTGTGAATTCGGACCGGGTGAATCTAGCTTGGATGCATGTTCCGTCCGTGCATTGACCTGCATGAAGGCAGGGTGAAGCAAATCGTCGGCGGCACGCTCGGCGAGGCCGGCCGCCCGCGGACGAATTTTGTCTCCGACCACACCGCCGCGTGGTTTGCGGAGCTTTACCGGCGTGACGGTCTGTCCGGCGGCCACGTGGTGCATGCTGGGGCCGGGCAATGAAGACGAGGCGTGCGCCGCCTCGCCGCTTATCCCGGCGGACTGCAGGTTGGCGGCGGCATCAACGCCCGGAACGCGCGCAACTGGCTCGAAGGCGGGGCGTCGCATGTCATCGTCACCAGTTGGGTTTTCCGTCGAGGGCCGTGTGGATTGGGAACGGCTCATGGAGCTGGTCAAGGGCGTCGGCAAAAGCCGGCTGGTGCTGGATTTGAGTTGCCGCCGGCGTGGAAAGGATTACTTTGTCGTGACCGACCGCTGGCAAAAATTCACGGACCTGGTTATTTCGCAGGACACGCTTCGCAAGACTCGCCGCCTGCTGCGCGGAATTTTTGATTCATGCCGTGGACGTGGAAGGCTTGTGCCGCGGCATTGACCGCGAACTGGTTGAAAAGCTCGGGGCGTGGACGACCGATTCCGGCGACTTACGCGGGCGGCGCGAATTCGCTGTCGGATCTGGAGGAAGTCACGCGGTTGGGCCGAGGCAAGGTGGATCTGACCATCGGCTCGGCGCTGGATATTTTCGGCGGCAGCGGCGTGAAGTACGAAGACGTGGTAAAATTCAACCGCCGCCAGATGGAACGATCCACCGTTTGAGCGTTGCATTTCTTTCCAGGCCGCTTATGATAATAAGCAGGAAAATCAATGACTCAACCCGACATGCCATTGAAAATGCACTTAATCCATGTCGCACGAGTCTTGCTGGTCAGCGCAGGTTGCTTTTTCTGTCTTAACCCGTCTTTGAACGCGCAAGCTGCCGGCGCGATTCCCTTTCCGCCGGCAGGTGCGCAGCCTGCGGCTTATGCCTCGGAATGGGGACGGGAATCACTGCCCGTGCTGGCCGCGTTTCGTTCCTGGGCTGTCCGTTATGAAACCGCGCCCACGCCGGCGACAAAGGCGGGGTTGGTTTCGGAAGGTGTGGCGCTGGCGAAACAACGGCGCGCGCGGCTGGCCAGCCTCATCAAGAGCAATCCCGAAATGGCGCTGGCCCTGACAGTTCCGGTGACCGTCCGCAACCAATTGCCAAAGGAGGTTGCGGCGGGATTGGAATACCGCGTTTCGGGCATCGGCGACTTTTCCGTTCTTGGGGTCCTGGCCGCCACCAACGGGCCCGCAGTGGAACCCATCCAGAGATTTGTGCATCTCAACGGGCAAACTTACCGGGCTTCCGTCTATGGCCGGCGTTCGGGCGAAACCACAAAGTTCGGCATACCCCTCCACGGCATCGTCCTCGATGGCGTTATGGCGTTGCACGAAGACGCATTGCGCAAACTGGAAACGGATGAAATCCCCGACGCAACCAAACCGATGGTTGATCTGCGCAAAGCGACGGAGAAATCCGCAAATCTCCCGCCGGTGTACGCCGAAATGGGCGGCCGGATTTATCGGTTCGCTTCGACACAAACGCTTCAGCAGGCTGAAAGGAGGCTGGAGGCGGCCGAAGCGGGAATGGGTCCCCGTCCGCTGCAACCGGCCCCTGAAATCATGAACGCGGGCGAAAGCACCGTTGGCAATAGTTCCACCAATCTGCCCAACCCGCCGTCGGCCTGGACCACCGGTGGTAAAAATGTCCTGATCATCCGGGTTGATTTTTCCGACAAGTCCGGCGCCCCTTATTCTGCCGCTTCCATTCAAAGTCTGGCTGACACGCAGATCAGTCCGTACTACCTGAAAAGTTCCTATCAGCTCACGAGTCTCACCAATACGGTCACCAGCCTGGTTTATCGCATGCCGCAGACCGCCGCCTACTACGCCACGAATGGAGACGACGACCAGTTGCATGCCGACGCGGAGACGGCGGCTTCCACCAACTACACGCTGGCCAACTACGACCGTATCATTGTGGTTTTTTCAAGCCTCGGCGGCATTCCCGGATCGAAGATAACGTACGGTGGACTGGCTCAGGTTGGCGGACCGGACGTCTGGTGCAATGGAGAATTTGATTTCCGCGTCATCGCGCATGAACTCGGACACACCTACGGCCTGTTCCACGGCAATCTCTGGCAGGTCAGCGATGGTAATCCCATCAGTCCCGGCGGCTCGAGCGTGGAATACGGAGACGATTTCGACACCATGGGTGCCAATTACGCCAACAATCAAGCCACCGATTTCAATCCCTGGTTCAAGAATGACCTCGGCTGGATTGCCGACACCCAGGTAGTGAACGTGACCACCAGTGGCATCTACCGGGTCTATGCGTTTGACCACAATAATTACTTGGCCGCGCCCGGCGAAGCACTGGGGCTGAAGATTGTCAAAGATGTCACCCGCAATTACTGGGTCGGTTGCCGGTCCGATTTTTCCAGCAACGCGTCCATGACCAACGGCATCTACCTCATCTGGGGTTACAATTACAATCGCCAGAGTGATTTGCTCGACATGACCACGCCGGGCAGCAGCGATCAGGACGCCGGCTTGTTCATCAACACGAGCTTCCTCGACCCTTCCAACGCCGTCACTTTCCAGCCCCTGGACCGGGGTGGCGTCGCGCCCAACGAATACCGTGACATCCAAATCACCTTCGGCCCGTTATCGCCCTACATCACGAGGCAACCGGCCGGCCAGTCGGCGTTGTTGGGCAACACCGCGGCCTTCTCAGTGGCCGCCGGCGGATATCCGGCGCCGGGTTATCAGTGGCAGCGAAAGTCCAACGGCAGTTCAACCTGGAGCATGTTGGCGAATGACGCCAATTACAGCGGTTCAGGCGCGTCCAATTTGATTGTGAATGTGACGGATCTGGCCACGAGCGGCGACCAGTTTCAATGCGTGGTTGCCAACAGCGCTGGCGGCGTTACCAGTTCGCCTCCGGCAACTCTCACCGTCAATTCCGGACTCGTCATCGCGACGCTGGCGGGACAGGCCGGCAATCCCGGTGATGTGGACGCGACGGGAACCAATGCCCAGTTTTATTACCCGTGGAATGTGGCCACGGACCGCGGCGGCAATGTTTACGTCGCTGATTATTATTATGGCCTCATCCGCAAGATGACTCCGGCCGGCGTGGTCAGCACGCTCGCGCAGGGATTCTATGGTCCGGAAGGAGTGGCGGTGGATGTGGCGTCCAATGTTTATGTTGCGGACACCTCCGACGAGGTCATCCAAAAAGTCACGCCCGATGGCTATGCGACCATTCTGGCCGGCTCGCTCTCCGCAACCGGCACAAACGATGGCGTGAATGGCGTTGCCCTCTTCAACAATCCCTGGGGCATTGCCGTGGACAACTCCACCAATATCTATGTCGCTGATAGCGCCAGCAGCACCATCCGCAAGCTCACACCGGAGGGCGCGAACTGGGTGGTCACCACCATCGCGGGACTGGCCGGCAGCCCGGGCAACAGCGATGGCACCAATAGTGATGCGCGATTCAACAATCCCGGCAGCCTGGCCGTGGACGCGGCTGGAAATATCTATGTTGCGGACACGATGAATAACCTCATCCGCAAAATCACGCCGGACAGCACTGGCACCAACTGGATTGTCACTACCCTCGCCGGACTGGCCGGCAAGCCCGGCTCCCGCGACGGGACCGGCAGCAACGGGCAGTCGTCTGCGCAGTTTTATTCCCCTTCCGGCGTCGCCGTGGACGTCACCGGCAATATTTATGTAGCCGATACCTACAATGATTTGATTCGTAAGATTACGCCCCAAGGCGTGGTCAGCACCCTGGCCGGACAGTACTTCGTCAACGGGGGTGCCGATGGTTTTTACACCAACGCGCAATTCAATCTCCCGTATGGCATCGCCGTGGACAATGCCGGCAATATCTACGTGGCCGACACCTTCAATCATACCATCCGGGTCGGCCGGCTTGCGTCGGTCACCATCCCGAAACTGGCCATCACCTGGTCCAACCGTCTCGCGACCGTGGCCTGGCCGGTCCCGATTCAAAATTTTGCGCTCCAGTCCTCCACCAATCTGCCGGCGACGAACTGGACACCCGTGGCCACCCGGCCCATCTTCCGCAACGGGCAGAATTACGTGACGAATCCGGCCTCGGGCGGGACCCGGTTTTTCCGGTTGAAATATCCGTAGGATTTCCCCGCAGGCCCTGAAAATCAAACCGCCGCCGGCTTGAAAAACCCGGCGGCGGTTGAAGCTCGAAAAGAATCAGGATTTGGCCGGCTCAATCTTGCTCGGCGTCATCATTTCCTTGCCGCCCTTTTCCTTGACCTTGCCGGTCACGGCCACTTTCTCACCGTCGTTTTGGCAGATGTTGGCGTGAAAGTCCTTGCTGACCTTGTTCTGGGTCAAATAGTAGTTGATGGTTTTGCCGTCCTTTTCCACCTGCAGGACGTTCTGGCATTCTTTGGTTTCATGCAGTTTGCATTTGCCGCAAACGAGGGTGCCGTTGAGGGTGGTTTCGCTGCTGTCCGCAGCGAGCGTGCGCGACGTGAATGTCACCGCCAAAAGTCCGGCGGCCAGGGTGAGGAACCATTTGGATATTTTCATAGATTTTTTGGATTTTTAAACTTACGAGGGATATGACAACCGAATTAATGCTTTTGTTCAACCAAATTAATTCGCGGTCGTTTGGGTGGCGAACAATTCGGCGATGACGATTTGAAATTCGGGGATCAATTTTTCCGTCAGCATCTCGCTGCCGGCCAGAATGCCTTTCAAGGCCAGGCCCCATTCCGTGCTGTGATAAATCTCCACGTTGTCATAGCGCGGATCCACCATCCACAACCGCGGCACGCGGATCTTCTCGTAGAGCTCCTTTTTGACGACCGTGTCGCTGCGGTGATCGTCGCGGCTGATGATTTCCACGGCGAGCCAGAGCTTGCCGGTGGCGACCGTCACGAGCGCGAGGTCGGGGCAGATCGCCGTCGAGCGGGAAACCTGGACCCGCGTGCGCGGCGGCAGCAGTTGGGTGCTGGACAGGTTCGCCACGCTTGCCGTCATCAACGCGTGCAGCCGGTCGCAAATCGTTTCATGGCGCTCACCCGGCGCCGAGCGCGGCAATGACGCCCCATCGAGAATCTCTTCGTACGGCCGGTTCATGGGCATCAGCAAAGCAACGATTGGCGGGGACGGCAAGCGGTGTTTTTTGTTCAAAACAGAACTTGCCAACCCCCTCCATCAACAGGTAGAGTTCTGCGCTCTTTTGAAAAATTTATGGCAGTAAAAATTCGCATGAAGCGTGTCGGGGCCAAGAACGCCCCGGTTTTCCGCATTGTGGTGGCCGACAGCCGCAGTCCGCGCGATGGCAAGTTCATCGAGGAAATCGGCACGTATCAGCCGTTGAAGAAAGGCGACAATTTCACGCTCAATCTCGAACGCGCCAAATACTGGGTGAGCAAGGGCGCGCAGCCGAGCGACACCGTCGCCAGCTTCATCAAGAAAGCCGGCAAGGCGGTCGCGGCGGCTTGAAATCAATTTAGGGCGCCATGCAGGAGTTTCTGGAATATGTCGTCAAAGGACTTGTGCAACACCCGGACGCGGTGAGCGTCACGCCGGTGGAGCGCGCGGGCGTGACGGTTTATGAACTGCGCCTGGACCCGTCGGATGTGGGCAAGATCATCGGCCGGCAGGGCGTGACGATCAATGCCATCCGTTCGTTGTTGCTGGCCGGCAGCGCGAAGAAAGGGCTGCGCTGCTCGGTGGAAATTGTCGAGGAAAAGCCGGCTTGAATTGGTAGCGGCGGTCTGTGACCGCCGGTGAACGGTGGATGCATTGACGACGCTGACTAGAGCGCCGCTACAAAATGAAAATTGACGTGCTCACTTTGTTCCCGGCGATGTTCGCCGGGCCGCTCGACGAAAGCATCGTCAAACGGGCGCGTGACACGGGCCTGCTGGACCTGAAAATCCACAACCTGCGCGACTGGACGCACGACCGGCACAAGACCGTGGACGACCGGCCGTTCGGCGGCGGACCGGGCATGTTGTTGAAGCCGGAACCGCTCTTTGAAGCGGTTGAAAGTTTGAGGCGCGAGAAAACGCGCGTGATTTTGTTGTCGCCGGCGGGGCGGCAGTTCAATCAGGCCATCGCGCGCGAACTGGCGGAACGGGAAGATTTGCTGCTCGTCACCGGCCATTACGAAGGTTTTGACGAGCGCGTGCGGGAAGTCGCTGGCGGATGATGAGTTGTCCATCGGCGATTATGTGCTGACGAACGGCGCGCTGCCCGCGATGGTGGTGATTGACGCGGTGGCGCGGCTGCTGCCCGGAGCGCTGGGCGACGACGAAAGTTCGCACGACGAATCGTTCAGCCAGGGTTTGCTGGAATATCCGCAATACACGCGGCCGGCGGAATTTCGCGGGATGAAGGTCCCGGACGTTTTGGTGTCCGGCAACCACGCCGAAATTGGAAAGTGGCGGCGGGAACAGGCGAACGTGCGGACGAAAGAACGCAGGCCGGATTTGATGAGATGAGCTGTGAAACGTGATGCGAGAAACCTGACGGGCGGGATTCACGTTTCACGTTTCGCTCGTCACGAAAGATTTTATGAACCAGGCATTACAGGAAAAAATTGAATCGGAACAGTATCGCAAAGACAAAACCGAATTTTGCGGTGGGCGACAGCGTGCGCGTGCATACCAAGGTCGTCGAAGGCGACAAGGAACGCATCCAGATTTTCGCGGGCGTCGTCATCGGCAAACGCGGGCATGGTCTGAACGAGACCTTCACCGTCCGCCGCATCAGCTACGGCGAAGGCGTTGAGCGCGTGTTCCCGCTGCATTCGCCGCGCGTGGACAAGATCGAAGTCGAGCGCAAAGGCGAAGTCCGCCGCGCCAAACTCACTTACCTGCGCAAACGCCTCGGCAAGGGCGCGACCCTCGTGCGCGAGAAGGAAGAGAAGGCGGTTGCCGAACCCCCGGCGGCGAAGTAACCCGGAAATTCTTCATAAAAGCGGGCTTATTAGGCTCGCTTTTTTTACTGTCATTCCCGACCGGACTTGCTAAACTGGGCACGTTATGCGCCAGCTTGCCGTTCAATTCCTGGATCAGGGGTTTCACCGTGTTCTTTTCGACGCCATGCCGATGCCCGTCTTCGTCGTGGACAAGGATGTGTGTATTTTCGACTACAACGAGGCGGCGGCGCGGCTGTTGGGAAAGGACAAACAGCTCGTCATCCGGCGACGCGGTGGAGAAGCGCTGAACTGTGTGCATGCGATGATGAGCACCGAGGGCTGTGGCAGCGCTCCGGCCTGCCGTGATTGTGTGGTGCGCAAGTCCGTGCGAACGGCTGCGCAGGGTCGCCGCGTCACCCGCCAGTGTGCGCAAATGGAACTGGTTCGTAATGGCAGGACTGCCAGGTTAAAATTACGGGTTAGTTGCCAGCCATTCAACTACGGCCGAAGCTCATTCATCCTTCTCGTTCTCGAAGGCTTGAACGATTGAGACTGCGGGCAAATTCCATCTGGCGGGGTTTTGGTTTGGATTTCCTCAACGTCTTCAGAGGAATAAATGTTTACGCCCGCCCTCACCTTTTGTCCTCTCCCCTCCGTCTTCGCTGCGCTTCGACGCGATCGCGCCGAAGCCAGCGGCGAAGGCGGACAGGAGAGGAAATGGCCTTCGATTCTTTCTGGTTTTGCGGATGAGCATCCAGCCAAGCCAGTCGTATAAATTTTCAAAAGAGCGGCGAACGATTCTCCCTCTCCTGGGGGAGAGGGCCGGGGTGAGGGCGGAGATCATCCTTGCAACCAGGATGATATGGCTGCACCCGAAGGATCGGGTTTCACACTCTGTCACTCACTGAACACATCAACGAATCTATTTCAATTGTTTGAATCGCGTGCCATTGCCGCCACCGCCAGTTGTTCCTTTACAAACTTGCCGAAAACCGTCGGTTCATATTTCCAGTTTTTAATCAGGGTTGGCCCGGCGGAAGTGTGCAAATCCCACGCCGTCCAGGAGAGTTTGTGCTTCTGGACATACTTCATCAGATTGTTGGCGTAATTCAAATTGCTCGTGCCGCGTCCGCCAAACCCCCATTCACCCACGTACACCGGATATTTCCAACTGACATCGCCAAAACTCCTGTCCCAATTCGGTTTATTAGGGTAAGGATGTGTTTCATATACGAAATTCGCGCCTTTGATTCCGTAGCCTTGCAGTACCCCGCTCAAATCATAACCCCAATCCAGCCCGCTGACGGTCACCAGATTGGTTGCCCCGGTTGCCCGGACCGTATCGTAAAGACTTTGCAAACCCGCGGTTTCGTAAATGACGGCGGCCTGGTCTGGATTCCAGCGTGCCGGTTTGTCGGTTGCCGTGCCGCCATCCCGCCAGACTGCAAACGACACATCATGCGGTTCGTTGTAGAGTCCGAAAATGACGTTCGGCTGATTTTTGTAACGCGTCGCCAGGTCCCGCCAGAAATCAACCGAATGCATATCCGGCATGTTATGCTGGCCGAGCTTGCCGCCTTCATTGATCCACTGGCCGCAATCCGACCAGTGCAAATCCAGATCAATGTAAACGTGCGCTGCCGCGCAGGTGTCCACCAGTTTGTCCACGAGGGTGCGATAAGCCGTGCCGCCGTCGGTCTGATTCGGCATTTTGCCGAACCAGCGATCCTGCGCCAGCGGCAGGCGGATGAGATTGACCTGCCAGTCACGGATGGCGCGGTTCACCGATTCCTCGATGTGATCGCCATCGTTTTTCCATTCGAGTGAGGCGATGTTGACGCCGCAAAGCCGGACCGGTTGGCCGGCGGCATCGAACACCTTGTTTCCCCGGGTGTGCAGGCACATCGAGTCAAGCCCGGGATCAAGCGGCCGGGTCTGGCTCATCATCAATCCGTTCCCGGCAGGCTGGCCGTTCCCCGTTGTATGAAACAACACGACCAATCCCAACGCGGCAAAGGTTGCCTTCAGGAAACTCAATTCTCGCATTTAAAACCTTTACCACTCGGTTCGGAACAACATCAAACGCAAATTTTAGTGACAGCCTCCGTGTAAATTTCCACGGCGCCTGCGCCGTAGCAAACCAGGATCACCTTCTCGACCGATTGGTTCCGTTTCAAAAATTCCTTCGTTTCGCGCACAGCAATCTGCGCCGCGCGGTCCATCGGAAAACCATACGCGCCGGTGCTGATGGACGGAAACGCCACGGTCTTGATGCCGTGCTGTTCCACGAGCGCGAAACAACTGCGATAACAACTCGCGAGCAGTTCATCTTCGCCATGGCTACCGCCGTGCCAGACCGGACCGACGGTATGAATGACCCATTTGGCGGGCAGTTTGTAACCGTGCGTGATTTTGGCCTGGCCGGTGGCGCAGCCGCCGAGCGTGCGGCATTCCGCCAGCAATTCCGGGCCGGCCGCGCGATGGATGGCGCCATCCACGCCCCCGCCACCAAGCAAGGTCGTGTTCGCGGCATTCACAATCGCATCCACGCGCTGTTGCGTGATGTCGCCTTCAACCACGGCGATGCGATGGGAAATGGACTCGTTAGCCACAGAGTTTCAAATATGCAACTAAAGCGCCATCGCGGGGTTCGCTGCATGCGATTTGTCCGGCTTCTGAAATTTCATGCCGTTGAACTCATGGTCTTCAGGTTCAGATCCACTTGACTGCGCGTGGTCATTCCCGGTATGGCCGCCGTGATGTAGTCCTTGGACAGGACCCAACTCAAAGCGGCGCGGTGGTCGGGCGCGTCGCCAATGGTCGCTTCGCCATCGAGATAATGGGGGCTTTGGGTCTTCATCGCAATCAAGCCAATCCCCTTTCGCGAGGCCTCGTCCAAGGCCTTCGCAATGGCCGCCGGGCTCTTGTAGTTGAACGCAACGACGGCAACATCGTAATGCTGCGATTGCTGCGCGAACTTCAGGCACTCGGACTGCTCGAAATGGGTCGTGAGGCCACAAAACCGGATTTTCCCCGCCTTCTTCCATTGCAGCATCAGATCAACCCTGTCACCGCCGGCGACCAGCGCCTGATTCTCTTTAAACGTGGTTTGATGATTATTTGCAATCTGCCCGGACTGATCGTGCCACAGGAAAATATCAATGTGATCTGTGCCCAGGTTGCGGAGAGTTTGCTCGAACTGGTTTGCCAGCCAGGCTTTGCTTTCCGGCCGTGGCGCAGCTTCGTAAGCTACCGCCAGACAAACCGAGTCACGCCTCCCCGCAATCGCTTTCCCGATGCATTCACAACTGTTTCCAGGGCGTCCAAAACCGTAGCTCCACGCCGTTTCGATGTGATTCATCCCCTGATCCAGAGCGTAGCGGATAAGGTCGGCGTCTCGGGTCCTCTGGGCGCCAAAACCTACGGGCGACAGCATCAGGCCGGTTTTGCCCAGCCGACGCAATTTTGTCTGTCCGACGGCGCTTTGCTTTTCCTGCCCGGCTCCTGAGACAGGCTTTTCTTCACCCGCCAAGCGGGCACCGCCGAAGGCGAGCACGCCTCCGACGCCAATCCCGCCAAGTTTCTTTGCAAATTCCCTGCGCGTGATTTTCATAATGGTCCATTTCAAGCCGAACGTCCAAGCTTAATCGCCACCGAGCAACGTCGTGTTCGCGGCATTCACAATCGCATCCACGCGCTGTTGCGTGATGTCACCTGCGATGACGGCGATGCGATCATGTATGTTTGTCATTTAGGCGCTACGTTCATCTGCAAGAAAATCGTCAATGTCTCTGGGTGTAGGGGAACCGCCTTCGGCAGCAATCCAGCGGGGCATGAGGTCACAAAGGTCTTCCCAGGCGGCTTGCTCTGTTGGGCGCTGCCGAACGGTGTCTATGTAATCGCGGCTCTTGCTCCAGTAACAGACAGCGTGCCAATAAAATGTGTGTCGCGCCCATCGGTCGGGAAGCACGCGAGAATAGAACAGTCCGTGACGTTTCACGAACAGACCAGCGATGGTCTCAAAAAAATCGAGGATGCGGTCAACGTCAACAGTAGGCTGACCTTTAAGCAAGGACGCCGCAGCCTTGCGGCGTGTGGCACGCATCGAGTCAGATGTCCACGAACTGTCGCACTGCAAAAGGGCCTGCACGCGAGTAGTGAAGTGAGCCTGCCAAATGGAGATGACGGCAGCGACAAGGGCAATCAGCGCGGTCACACAGGCGGCAAGCGCCATGATATAGTCAAGGTCAAGCGAGTGCATAAAACCCTCTGTGACGCGCCAAACTTTTCACGCAGACTCGCGCGCTGTTAGGCCACTGATTTGTCTCTAAGTAAACGCTGTATTTCATAAACCATCTTGTCCGCTTCCTCTCGCGCTTCTGCCTTGACCTTTTCAGGAAGTAACAGGTCCGGTGGAACCACGAGACGCTTGGCCTCGAACAAACTCGCGTGAATAAATGCCAATACTGCACAAACTGCGGACGTGAAATGCTGTCTCGATTGCGCTTCGTGCCCCCGGATAGTGTGACGCAACTCTCCACAACGACTCCGAATTGCTCCGTCGTCAAAAGAAAGAGGATGCGGCGAGTGGGCGAAATCGTTGCGAATCCTGCGAATAATGTGGAGGTCATGCCAAGTGACTCGACTCAATAGTCCCATCAGCATGGCGAAATCAATGCGTGATGAAAAGTTGGCAAGTGGGCCATTGTGCGAAAACATCTCTTTCAACAGCTTAGGCTCGTCCGCGAGAACACTAGCCAGCAATGTCTTAAGCTCCTCGTCAAGGAAAGCTGCTGCCGCTATCGCGCAGCCGCGGTCCGTTTCTGGTGTAAGAGAATGCCGGAACTCTATCACCCGGCCGAAATGTTGGTTTGCCGCCCTGTTCTTACGCTTCGCTGCCATAGTGTCCCAGATGGACTAACGTCCCAAAGCTGAACCACGGCCACCGGCAGCTGACCCGCGTCTGCAATCTGGACTTTCAAATTTCATAGCTCATCCTACTTCGACTTTTTCGAGGGGGGCGGAGGCGGCGGAACTATCTGTCCAGCGGTTAGCATTTGCTTCGGCATTCTTGTGAGCGACTTGCCAACCAAAGCAACTCGCGTTTTTGGCTGACTTTTTTTGCTCATATTCTACTTACCTCCCTTCGGTGGTGGTGGCGGGGGCGGAGGTGGTGGAACTACTTGACCTCTGGTTTGTCGTGGACTTGGTGGTGGCGGGGGCGGTGGGACAATAACGCCCTCTGTTACCGGTTTGGGCGGTGGTGTTGTGGGTTTATTCTTCATAAATCACGGGAGGTTGTGTGCAACGAATATGACAATTGAAACGACGCCAGCCAAGAACAGAAATCCGGCACCGAAATTGAGAATCTTGGTTAATAGATTGAATCTCCCTCCCAGCAATTCCAAATAAATAGTTTTGTCATCTGTTTGTTGAACCGCTTTGCGGAGGGCACAAGCGCTTGTGTAGAATGAAGCGAGCGTGCCGGTTACGCTGACACCCCAACAAATCCAAGCAGCTAGCAAAAACCCGCCCCCGTGGACACTTTGCTTGTCAACAACGTCCTTCAGAAAAGTCATGGAAACCCCAAGCGCGCCACCAGAGAGTGTCATCACGGCCTTGTCATATGAGGACTGCATCTTCTGCTCAAGTTCCAGAAGACTCTGCCTGTATGCGGAAATCTGGTCACCAAAATCAGGCACGGGGCATTTTTGTGTGCGGGCTTCTCGAAAGTCAAGCACCGAACTGCAGTAACGTGCAACGGTAAGATAAAATCGCAAGCGTCATTCTGGTTGAAAATGAAGCGGCTGGAGGATGCAAACAATCGCACTGGAAAAGCAATTTCAAAGCGTGACAAGAAGTGAACCGCTCTGAAACTCGCTACAACGTGCCGGAGTTTTTACACAGGCTCGTGCGGCGTTAAGCAGTTCGATAGCTTAACGATGGTCGTGGCGCAGGTACAGGTTTTTCAACTGCTTCGCCACATTCTTTTCGGCGATGTTCATCTTCAAAGTCAGTTCCGGCGGCGTCCGGCCAGATAGTCTTCAAGCGGGCGATAGTGCAGCGGTTTCCGGCGGGCGCGCTTCAGCCGGGCAACGTCTTCCGCGTCTTCGGCGCGTTCCAGCAGTTCCGCGTAGTCCTTGATCGGTAGAATCACGGAAACGGGCTTGCCTTTGCGGGTGACAATCTCGGGCTCGAGCACAGTCGTCTTCATGGGAGTCAATCTATAAGGCGGATGGGCCTTCTGCAAACCCGGTATTCTTTCATTCCGGATGCAGTCCCCTGCCCGCTCACCATAACCCGGGTTGCGCGGCAAATCGGGATTTGCCGGCCTGAAACCAAAACCGCTCCGCGGCAATGTCCCAATTTCAAATCCGGGTAGGGCGGGCAGTCCTCTGCCGCCGCAAAAGCAGAAAACGGCGCGCACGGAGTGACGCGCCCTACCGAAAGCAGGACACTGCCCGATTCAATACACCACCTTGTTCAGCGGATATTCGATGATGCCTTCAGCGCCGGCGGCCTTGAGTTGCGGAATCAATTCGCGCACGACGTGTTCGTCAATAATCGTTTCCACCGCCACCCAGCCTTTCAGGCTCAGATTGGAAATCGTCGGGTTCCGCAGCGCAGGCAGGTTTTTCAGCAGCTTCACCAGATTTTTTTCGGCGATGTTCATCTTCAAGCCAACCTTGGCCTCCGCCTCGAGCGCGCCTTTGAGCAGCAGCGCCAATGTCTCCATCTTCCGGCGTTTCCACGGGTCGTTCCACGCCTGGTGATTGGCAATCAGCCGCGGTGTCGAAGCCAGCAGCGTGTCCACAATGCGCAGCTTGTTCGCGCGCAGCGATGAGCCGGTCTCGGTCAATTCCACAATCGCGTCCACCAGTTCGTGCGCCTTCACTTCCGTGGCGCCCCACGAAAATTCCACCTCCGCCTTCACGCCATGTCGGCGCAGGTATTTCCGGGTGAGATTGACTACTTCGGTCGCGATGCGTTTGCCCCGCAAATCCTTCACCGATTTGATGGGCGAATTTTCCGGTACCGCCAGCACCCACCGCGCCGGTTGCCGCGTCGCCTTGCTGAAAATAAATTCGGCGACCTCATGCACGTTCGAGCCGTTCTCGACAATCCAGTCGTGACCGGTGATGCCACCGTCGAGATAACCGTGTTCGACGTAGCGGCTGATTTCCTGCGAACGGATCAGGCGGATTTCCAGCTCGGCGTCGTCCACGTACGGCACGTAGGAGCGGCTGCTGACGGTAATGTTGAAGCCCGCCTTGGCCATCTTCTGGATGGTGGCTTCCTGCAAACTGCCTTTCGGCAGGCCGAATTTTAATTTTTTACTCATGGCCGTTTAACCGCGGATTACGCGGATAGCGCAGATAATTTTTATTTTAATCCGCGGCATCCATGCAATCCGCGGTCAAATCCCGGCTTGGGCGTGGAGCCGAATAGTTTTTCACTGAACTCTTCACGCGCGTAACGGGGTTAATCTGCCAAGTCCGGCGCGGGAACGCCACTTTCTTCTTTTTCGATTTCATTGCAACCACAAAGGCTTCTGACACGGATTGCGGCCCAACTGGACAACGACGCTATTTTTCTCGCTCTCCCCGCTCGGGTGGGGCGAGGGAGCCGGCGGCGGCGCCAAATTGCGTCCGGACACCACGGAATTTCGCAGACCGCATTAATCAGTGCGAATTCGTGAAATCCGTGTCTTCATTTCACGTTTTCAATCACCCACTCCCCACCGTTTTTTTTCAGTTCAAAAGTGTAAAAACCCGTCACGGCGTCGCCCGCGTACCATCGGCCGATCGCCGCGACCGTGTCCCCGTCGGGTTCGAGGGCGTCCACGCTCAAAATCATTGCCGGTTCACCCGTGTCTTTGTCCACCGGCGTCCGGCCCGGCCGCAACTCGGCGCGGTGGCCCGCCTTGATGGGTGGAAGGTGATCCGGAAATGTCCGCCGGATTGCCGCAACTTCCGCATCATCGCCTTGCAGGAAGATCGCCGAATACTCGCCGGCGTCCCAGAAATGCCGTTGCAGCAAATAGCCATAGACCGCCACTTCCACCTTCAGCAAATCGGCCTTTTCCAGTTTTTGCGGCTGCGGCGGGAGAGCGGGCACGGTCGCGTTCGTCGGTTCCGGCGAACGTTCATCACTGAACCGGATTACCTCTTTGCTGGTGTTGCACCCGGCCAGCAGACCG
The DNA here is from genome assembly GCA_963802515.1 of uncultured Verrucomicrobiae bacterium. Taxonomy (GTDB): domain Bacteria; phylum Verrucomicrobiota; class Verrucomicrobiia; order Limisphaerales; family UBA11358; genus UBA11358. The sequence goes on along the minus strand of CAWDIX010000002.1, from coordinate 4,475,135 downwards.
GCGCACAAAGCCGTAAGAATTATTCTGGTTTTCGATTTCACTTAAACCACGAAATACACCAAACACACAAAAGTAAAATTCTTTTCGTGCAATTCGCACCACAATCCATGAACAGATTTTTTCATTGGCGCAAATTTCCTGGCGTGACAATGTTTTGCGGCGTCAGCCGCGCCAGGCATTTCGTGGTTCAACTCCCTTTCCAGACCACACGCCGGCCCGCGATCGAAATTTCCCCGCGGGCAATCGCCGCCACGCACCGCGGATAAAGCTCGTGCTCCGCCGTGTGAATGCGCTGAATCAAACTTTCGGACGTGTCGCTGTCGAGCACCAGCACGGTCTGCTGGCCGATAATGGCGCCGGAATCCACCCCCGCGTCCACGAAATGCACCGTACAACCCGTCACCTTCACACCGTGATCGAGCGCCTGTTTCCACGCTTCCAGACCGGGAAACGACGGCAGCAGCGACGGATGGATATTCACGATGCGCCCTTCAAAGGCGCGGAGGAAATCGCCTTTCAGCACCCGCATAAAACCCGCGAGCACGACCAAATCCACTTTCGCTTCCTGCAACGCGCCGACAAATGCCCGCTCCGCCTCCTCGTCCAGTTTGGTCCGGAATTTCCCCGGCGGGATGAATTGCGCCGGAATTTTCCGGTCGCGCGCTTGCGCCAGAATTCCCGCATTCTCGACGTCGCTCAGAACCAGGGCGACTTCCGCTGGAATCTTTTCCGCCGCCACGGCATCGGCCATGGCGACAAAGTTTGAACCTTTGCCCGAGCCGAGCACGCCCAATCGAAATGAATGGCTCATGGCAACTTGAATAACAGAGCCGGCGCCCAAATCAAAGTTGAAAGGTGGGATGGCGCGCGATTCCCCTGGCAGGCAGGACAGCGCGGCTCGCCGGTCTCTGACTTTCAAGATAATGGAGACAGACCGGAAGCCTGTCCGGCCAAGGCTCCCTACCCCGCCGGATCATACACCAGACCCATGAACAAAATGGATTGGGTCTGGCCATCTTCAATCACGAAGAAGAATGGCCGGTCCACGATCATCTCGAACGACTGCAAAGGTCTCATTCCTGCAAGGGCGGTCATACGAACTCCCGTCACGGCCGCCGCCTCGGTTCCTTCTTCGTTCACGTCTACAAAACTCTTCTGCCATACCTCGCTTACGTAGAGACCTTCCCTGGAATCGGCCATTGAGGTAAAATCGGCCGCCCCCGGTATAAATGCCTGGCGCATTCCCAATTCCCGGAGCGGATCGTTGAGCGCCACTTTGTATTCGATTTTGAACCGGGGCAATTCGAGGGTCCCTTCGCGCCCCGTAAATTGAGGCAGAATTTTGTTACGCCAGGTTTCACTATTCCAATCGGCAAGCAGATTTGTCGGACTGGAATTTGTACCAGGCAGAAAAAGATACATCTGCAGGCGTCCGCCGGCGTACGGCAACCGCACAGCTTGATAGCCGTCACTCGCTTGATAGCTGAAACGTCCACGCTGCCGCATCATGGGCGCCGGTTTCTCGCCGCCGTTGGATAAGTGAAAGGTGTGCGGCTTCGTTAAATTCCCGTCGAACGGACGCTCCCATTTTCCTTTGAAATAAATGGCGTTGGCGAGAATGACCCGCGTGAGCGGAGGAAACGGAAACTGGACAACATCTTTTATCTTCCCGCGCGTCTTTTTCTCAGCCCAACCGTTGATGATGTCCGCCGATTTCGGCTTGGCAAAATCCACGCCGGCCAGTCCGGCCAGGAAATAATTTTTGTTTTCGGCCACAAAGGCTGGCTTCAACTGAATTCCGTCCTGATACCAAATGCCATTGGCCAGAATCAAAGTGACGTCCGGCAGTGAAGTCAGCGACTGATTCAAATTCCGGCATGCTTGGTTTAGCAAACCCGCCGGGAGACCGGTGGTTTTCAAAACGCCCTGCATTTCCGTCCGGGTTTCCCCCGCCGCGCCGTTGCCGACCATTTGCAGCACGGTCGAAACGCTGAACGGCGAAATGAAGACGTTGGCGTCCGGTTGTTTCTTGACGACTTGTTTGAATAGATCGAACGCAAAACCCGTGTTGGCCGCCGCCAGCCTGGCCTGATCCGCCGGTGAATCAGCCCGCGCCACGAAACCAATGAAACACATCAAAAGACCGGCCCACACTAGATGGCGATTGGCTTGCAGGAAGCGCGTCAAGTTCATGATTCGCTGGTGTTGCTTCAAGCTGCTTCTGTCCGATGGCGCTCGTCAAACCGAAATTGCGCCAACATTTATTGCCAGCGACGATTCCCGACGCGGACGAGGTCTGCGTTTGCGTCGCTGGGGTTTTGACCTCTTGACAGACACGCTGTTCAATTCCGGTTTAGTCACCGCGGATTGGTCGTTGCCACAGCAAATTCGCGGAAGTGAGCTGATTTACTGCAGCGTCGGGCCGGCGGCTTGAATGAATCGGCGCACCGCGTCGCCACTACAACCCAAATTCAGACACGGCCAAATTTTCTGCGTGCTTTTGTCGGACAAATGGTTTTCATTGGGTGCATGACCATTTGGTTACTGGCTCTGGTGTTGCTGGCGTCATTGGCTGCGCTCGGTTATCGGCAGGGAGCGGTCCGCGTGGCGTTTTCGTTTGCCGGCCTTGTTTTTGGCGGCTTGCTGGCCGCGCCGCTGGGAGAACATTTCAAGCCGTTGATGCCGCACATGGGTGTTCACAATCCCGTGTTGATCTGGATGCTGGGGCCTTTGGAAGCATTTGTGTTGGTGCTGATTTTATTCAAAATTGGCGGCTCCGTCGCGCATCACAGGATGGAGATGCATTACAAATACCGGGCCGACGATTTGAAGTACGCGATGTGGGAGCGGCTGAACCACCGGCTGGGTCTCGGCCTCGGCGTGTTGAATGGCACGGCCTACTTCGTGTTGATCTGCTTTATTCTTTTCAATTTGAGTTATACTACGGCGCAAATCGCCTCGTCCGACAACCAAACGTGGACAACCCGGCTGATCAACCGGCTCGGGCGCGATTTGGAAAGCACCGGCATGAGCAAGGCCGCGCGCGCCGTTGCCACGTTGCCGGAAAGTTATTACCAAACGGCCGACCTGGCCGGCTTGCTGTGCCAAAATCCCCAATTGGGCGGTCGCTTGTCGCGGTATCCGGCATTCCTCTCGTTGATGGAACGCGACGACCTCAAACAACTCGCGCAGGACAGCACCTTCACCAATGCCGTTCAAGGGGGAGTGCCGATTGGACAATTGTTTAGCGACTCACAATTCAAAAACGTTCTGCAAAACAACGATTTGACCAAACTCATCTGGGGAATCGTGCAGACCAACATGGATGACCTGACGGGCTATCTTAAAACCGGCCAGTCGGCCAGATACGATCCGGAAAAAATCCTGGGCTTCTGGGATTATAATACCGCCACCACCGTCGCCCTGGTGCCCATTGCCCAGCCAAAGATTTCGCCCGCCCAAATGATGTTTGCGCGTCTGTGGATGACCAATTACGCGCAAACCACTCTCATTGTGGCGTCCGATCATCAGGTGTTCCTGCACAATTTGCCACGCGTGAAATCATCGCCGGTGGGTGAAACCGCGACGTTGCATTTGTGGCCCATCATCGTTTACGGGCTTCGCAGCGGCTCGTTGCCGGACACGGAAACCTCGAACCTGACCGGCCAATGGGAAAGCACCGATGGCGGTTACAAATTGTCCTTCACCAACAAAGGCGAATCCGACTCTCTGAAGGCTCAAATCAAGGGCGACCGTCTGACCATGACGACCACCGACGGGGATACGTTGATCTTTGACCGCGGGGATTAGATTCCAGATTCCAGAAAACCGTGGCATTCTTCAGACTCGGTGGCAATTCTACCTCGCGGCGCGAAGTCTGGCCTGTCTGCGGTTTTGGACTGCGTTGAATCCCGAAAACGGGTGAAGGAACCCTGGACCTGGTGCTGGAGACACTTCAGGCTTCGCCAGGGGGTACCCCCAAAAAACAGGCTGACCGACAACGCCTGGACTGTCCAAAAACCGATAGACACTCAGTCCGGCCGAATCCATTACTATTCGGCATCCCATTGCCCCAAGACGGCTTGCTAATTGCTGCCCGTTCGGGCATGGGCGCATCGCACATTGCAGTCATAGCCGCCATCAGCCTTTCGGGGTTGTTGCCATCCAGTTGTTCGAAGACGTTTTCTTCAACGACAGCGAAGAAATCCGGCCCGAGCGCGAACTCGGTAGTGGCAAAAGAAAGCCCGGCGGCTCCCACACCCTCGAATACGAAAGACCTCGGCACGCTTGCATTGACCAACCGTTACGAAACCTGCATCAATCTTGGCGCAGGCCGGAGCTGCACCATTACGCCAAAACTTCTCGGTAAAGACAATCTGCAGCTCACGATGACGCTCCAATCCAGGAAACCCGACGGTAAAACAGCGGATTTTATCGTTACCCAGGTGGTCACGCGCCCCGGCAAGCCGTTCGAAGTGGCGATCGGCGATATGGATATTACCATCACGCCGGAAATTGTGCAGGAATGAAAAAGCGCGGGCGCAAAATTCGCGCCGCGTTGAATTTTCGAGGTTTTTTGCTCCGCGGTTAATACACCAGGACCAGCCGCATGAAATTCACGATACCAACCAAAAGGACGGCCACAATCACACTGCCCCAGATATCAAGTTTGGCGATTCGCGCACCGTTGACCGGCCTGATGGTGGCGATGGTCTGGTAAAATTCGCTGCGATTTACTTTGGCTGTACCTGTGCGCATAACAATCGCCTTAGAGCATAGCGAATGCCAAAGTCAAAACTCATTGAAAACAGGCAGGTTACCTAAAATGGTCGGGGCGGTGAGATTTGAACTCACGACCTCTTGCACCCCAAGCAAGCGCGCATACCAAACTACGCTACGCCCCGAACCACCACGCGAATCTTAGCCTGTCCACCGGCGGGTTCAATCACGAAAACGTTACAAATAAAGCGCAATGGCGATTTCTGCCGGATGTCCCGGACTCTCAAAGGGTCACTTTACATCATGACTTTAAACGCCGCGACGAAGTACTGTGCTCCAACCTTCCACGTCTCATCGTTTGTCTCGCGGTTGAATGATTTTTGGACGGATGGGCGGCGGTATGGGAATTTTCGGCGGCGCGGGTGGCCGCTGACCCTGCCCCGGCGGCCGCGGCCAATTTTTCTCAGCGAAGGCGGCAACCTGCCCCGCGACCTTCTGCACCGATTCAGCAACCGGCGCAACTTTCTGCATGGTCTCGGCCAACCCCGGCGCGAGTTGACCCGCCTCTTTGGATAACCAGTCTTCGGCTTTATTCGCAAATTCGCCGATTTTGCCTTCGGGAAATTTCATCTCGCCGATGTTGAAATTGCCGAGCGCCTGCATCGCCTGGCCGATGGGGCCTGCCGCCGGTTCCTGCAATTGGTTGCCTGCCATTTCCAGCGTCTGATAACCGTTCACCAGCCAGTCCAGTTTGCCGGTCTCAATGTCCAGCAACAGTCCATGCACCGGTATTCGGGGGCCGATGAGCGGGCTATGCCGGACGATGTCGCACGCCTTGATGACATTCTGCCGTTCGCTGCTGAACAGGCCGAAAAATTCATTGAGATTTTCCGGCAACAGATGCCGCGCGACGCCCAATTCCTTGAACCGGTCGAGCAATTGCATCGCGGTCGTTTTGCAGACCTGGCAATCCGTGTGGCCGATGATGGCGATTTCCCTGCCGCCCTTGACCGCGCACGCCAGCGCCAGCGTGCGCATCATGGAACTCAAGGGATCGAAGATGATGTTGCCCGCGTTGCGCAGCCAGATGAATTGCTCCGCCGGCAGCGCGAGCGCGTTCGGGAAAAATGCGTTCAACCGCGGGTCAATGCACGTCAGCGCAATGACCGGCAGTTCGTCCGCGAAATCCGCCGGGTGCAGACCGGCTTCCTTGTCACCGGCCACCGCCCGGTGGTTCGCATCAATGATGGCTTCAAAGAGGCGCATAAAGTGCTATGCCGATTTCTTCCACGGCTGCAAGGGCGGTGATTCAAACGTTGGTGGAGGCAGCGGCGCCTTTGGCATCAGGAACCAGAGCGCGAAATAAACAATCACACCGGCAAACGCCGTGAAAATGGTCGCCAGCACCCAGATGACACGCAATCGGGACGGCGACCAGCCGAGATGTTCCGCCAACCCACCGCAAACCCCGGCAATCACCCGATCAATTTGTGAACGGCAGACTTTCATATTCTTATAATTTCGTAGCAGCCGAGGTAACGAGGCTCCATTCTCTTGGAACTCTCAACCAATCTCGAATAATAGAGCCTCCTCACGTCGGCTCCTACGAATCGGCAATTTATTTGTCTTTATCGTCCCCTTTCGCCATCGCCTTTTTGAGCGCGGGGACCTGTTCGAGCAATTTCTCGAACTTCACACCGGTCAGAGCTTCCAGCACGGGCGGCAACTGGCTGATGATGGTCGTCACGTCGCCGGTCAGCTTGCTTGCGCCGCCGCCGGGGCCGTTGCCGGAGTTGATGATGACCATCTTCTCGGTCTTGCTGAGGGGCTCGCTGATCTTGCCCGCCACTTCCGGCAGCACGCGCACAATCATTTCGATGACCGCCGCCTCGTTATACTGCTTGAAGCTCTCGGCCTTGGCCTGCATCGCAGAGGCCGTTGCTTTGCCTTGGGCCTCAATGACAGTGGCCTCTGCCAAACCGCGCGCCTTGTTCGCATCGGCTTCAGCCATGCCGGTGGCCTTGACCACGTCGGCGCCCGCAAAGCCAGTCGCCTTGGTGGCGGATGCGGCGCCAGCGGCCTCGGTTTCCAACTGGAATTTCTTTGCGTTGGCCAGCGTCTCGACCTTGTAACGTTCCGCATCGGCGGGTTTTTGGACGGTGGCCTCGAGTTCTCGCTGTTTGCGCAGGATTTCCTGTTGCTGCAACTCGATCTGTTTCTGTTTCTCAACGATGCTCACCTGGACTTCCTCGGCCTTCACAAGCTGGCCGGTCTTGAATTTCTGCAAATCGTAGGCGAGGTCGGCCTCGGCTTTCTTCTGGTTCACCGTGGCCTGATAACCGGCGACGTTGGTCTGATAATCGCGCTGGGCCTCGGCAATTTTCGAGTCGGCGGCAAACTGCGCCTCCTGGCCGGCCTGCTTCGCCTGCGCGGAACGGATCTGCGAATCGCGGTCGGCCTCGGCCTGGGCAATGATGGCGTCACGCTTGACCTGGGCGATCCGCGGCTTGCCGAGTGCATCGAGATAGCCCTGGCCATCGCGGATATCGCGGATGGTGAAGCTGATAATGCCGAGACCCATGTTCGCCATGTCGCCGGCGGCCACTTCCTGAACTTTCTGGGCGAAGGCGTCGCGGTTCTGATAAATCTCCTCGACGGTCATCGTGCCGAGGATGGCGCGCAAATGGCCTTCGAGCGTCTGCGTGGCGATATTGCGGATTTCATCGGTGCTTTTCCCCAGAAATTGCTCCGCCGCCGTGCGGATGGAAATATCGTCACCTTTGACTTTGGTTTGCGCGACGCCGTCCACCTTCACCGGAACGCCTTTGCTGGTGTAAACTTCCGGCGTCTGCACATCAATCGTGAGCAGCTCGAGCGACAGGACGTCCACCTTTTCGAAAATCGGCCAGACGAACGTGCCGCCACCCTTGACAATGCGGAAGCCGACCTTCGTGCCATCCTGTTCACGGTGCTTGATGCCGGACACGACGAGCACCTGATTCGGCCCCACCTTGGTGTAGCGGCTGAACACCATGTACAGGAGCAGAAACACTACGATGACGATGACGACCGAGGCGATGATGACGATGCCGCCCTGCATAAAGTTCAGTTCGGCCAGCAATGGTGTGAGGTTCAGGTGCATGATGATATGGTGAGGTTGAGGTGTTGGGTTCTAAACCGACGTGACATAAAACTGGGTCCCGACGATACGGGTGATTTTGACCGTCCGGCCATTGGCCACCGCCGCGTTGTTTTCTGCGCGGGCCGGCGCAGAATAGCGGGTGCCACCCACCACGTAAGCGATTTCGCCCACGCCATTTTCAGGAATCGGAGTAATAACATTGGCCGCCGCGCCCACAAGTTCGGCGACGTGGGATTCGCTGGAGCTTTGTGTATGGCGAAACACCGAGCGGAGAAACACGAGTATCGCGCCCGCCACCACCAGGCCGCCGACGAGCGAGAGCGGCGCGCTGACCGCCGCATTGCTCGTCCTGGGAAACTGCGTGAATATAAGACCGAAACCGCCGAACGCCGTTATGAACGAGGCGATGATGGTGGGGCTGAAAATGGAGATGCCCGGCGCGTCGCTGGCGTCCGCGCCCGCCTCCACGTGACCGCCGCTGCCCGCCACATGGTCGCTGGATCCGAAGAAATGACCGGCCATCACGCTAATCAGGGTGAATATCAGACCCGCTATCAGACAGATTCCATAGACAATCATAAGCCCTCGCTGAGTTGTTGTGGTGGCGAGTAAAGGCCCAACCCGCCCACAACGCAAGCAGGAAAGGCAGACCTGTCCTCAACGGGTGGTTTCATATTTCGCGCTTATCAAACCTCAGTTCCGCCCCAGTCGCATCTATAATTCGCCGAGAGATTTGTAAGCTGCCGCCCGATTCTTGATCTTTATCGTAATCTTAATCTCTTCAGACACGATCAGGATTGGGGAAAAGGTCAGGATTATGACGTAAAACCCGCTTCCCGCTTGCCAATTTGCCGCGACTTTTTCATTGTCTCGTCATGCAATCCTACGAACTGTTGCGCGAAGTTTTCGAAAACAAGACGCCCAAACAGGTCGCCGCCGATCTCGGCCTGTCGCTTTCAATGGTTTATAAATGGGCCGAACCGCCGAACCACGCCTCCGGCAGCGGCACGGGCAACCCGCTCGACCGCATCGAAGCCTTGCTCACCAGCACCGGCGACCATCGGCTCGTCCAATGGATTTGCCAGCGGGCCGGCGGTTTCTTCATTCAAAATCCAAAAAACATTCCGCACCCGCATTATTTGATTCCGGCCACCAACCAGATTGTGCAGGAATTTGCCGACCTGCTGCACGTCATCGCCACCGCCACCGCCGATGACGCCATCACGCAGCCGGAAGCCAAACAAATCCGCGCCCGTTGGGAGGAATTGAAAGCGGTCACGGAAGGTTTCGTGGCCTGTTGCGAGGAAGGAAATTTCAGCGGCATCCGCAACCATGCCGCCAAGCAAGCCGCAGCCAGCGCCGAGAAACCTCGATGAACCGTGAAACGTCAACCTCATGAGCGGGTGCCGGCGGGACAAAGGCATGGCATTATTTTTTCCGGCGATCATCCCATTGCGCCACGCCGACACTCCCTTGCGCCTGCGGCAATTGGCGGACGGGAAATTGAAATCCGCCGAACTCCGGGTCTGATATTACCTGAAATAACCCGTCCCGTTTTCGTGGCAGCGTGATTGGACCGGTGGCCGGCCGACACGGGTGAAGGCTGAGGACGAAGTGCGAAATGCCGGATGCCAAAAAAACCCTCACGATTTGATGTCACGCACTTGAAACACCATTGCGCCGATGACAAAGGCCGTCGCGCTGGCGGCCAGCAGGGTGATTTCCGACTGAAGAATTTGCGCCCACGGCACCGTTGTTTGAAAAACCAAAAACCAGCACTCGAAATGATGGGTGATGAACCAGTTCTGGTAGGCCTCAAAAAACGGGATGTGTTGCATGACCATGTTCATGAACAAATACGACAGCGCCAGAATCGTGGCGGCCGCCGGCTTGATGTTGAAACACGAAAACATGAACGCCACCGACAACAGCGCGATGGCGTTCACAACCATGAACAGGTGTGAAAAGGCGTACAGTGCCAGCCCTTCCCCCGGCGGGAAAAGGCCGAAGGTGGTATTGGGTTGGGTTTGTCCAAAGACGAACATCCCTTTCCACGGAAACAGCAGACGCGCAAAACCCAGCGCGATCACACCCAAGGCCACCACCAATGCCGCCGCAAAAATAATTCCTGCAATCCATTTTACCTGCAGCAGCCGGAGGCGCGAAATGGGCCGCGACAAAATCATCCGCAAGGTGCCGTCCTCGGCTTCCTTCGCGACCAGGTCCCCGCCAACCAGCGCTACATAAAGCGGCATGAGCAGAAGAACTTGCGGCCATAACATCACCACCGCCACGGTCAGCGCGGAAATGTATTCCGACGCCAGATACCCGTTGCCGGCCAGCAGACGCTCAAACTGGCTCTGCCAGTGTGTGTATTTGAACATCAACAGCATGGCGGTCTGCGCCAGCACGAAGGCCCCGAAACCGATGTAAGTGCGCTTCTTGCCGAAGAGCTTCCAGAGTTCGTTTTTGAGCTGGGCGAGGAACATGATCAATTGCTTTTCAGCGGCGGCGCCGCCTTCACCAGACTCAGGTAAAAATCCTCCAGTGTTTGATCCTGTTGCCAGATGCCTTCGACGGAAATGCCTGCTTCTACCAGAAGCTTCGCGACTTTCGCCGTCGTCCGGCCTTCGCTCAACACAATATACTTTCCGTCCGCCGACCCCGTGATGATTCCGCGTTCGCGCAACCATGCCGTCGCTGCCGCAAAGTCCGGCGTCTTGAGCATCACGCGCCCGCGCCCCGCGGTCACGTCCGCAACCCGGCCTTCAAACACTTTGCGCCCGTGATTCAACACCGCGATGCGCGTGCAAAGCTGTTCCACCTCGCCCAATAAATGCGACGACAACAAAATTGTCAGTCCCAGCTCGCGATGCAATCGGGCGATGGTCCGGCGCATTTCCGCGGTGCCTTCCGGGTCAAGTCCGCTGCCCGGTTCATCAAGAATCAGCAACTCCGGCTGCGGCAACAGGGCCTGCGCGATCGCCAGTCGCGCGCGCATGCCGTGCGAATACGTTTGCACCTTCGACTGCTCGCGGCCCGTCAGCCCGACCCAATCCACCACTTCGCGAATCCGCTCCGGCGGCGTCGGCGCGGAGTAATGACTCAGGATTTCCAGGTTGCGCCGGCCGGAAAGATAATCGTAAAAGGCGGGGGCTTCAAAAATGGCGCCCACTTTCCGCAATGCCCGCGCCCGTTGCGTCGTCACGTCATGGCCGCAGACTTTCACCTCGCCGCGCGTCGGCCAGACCTGGCCGAGCATCATGCCGATGGCTGTGCTTTTGCCCGCGCCGTTGTGGCCGAGCAGGCCGAATATTTCACCGCGCGGAACGGCGAGCGTGAGGTCATGCACCGCGACCCGCGCGCCGAACTTTTTCTGGACCTCATGCAGCGAAATCATGGCGGCAGCGTCCCTTCGATGGTGAGCAGGTTTTTGATGTGTCCGTCGGCGTAAAGATAATTCACGGCCTTGCCCGGCCCGCGTGCGGCGTGAAAACCTTGCTTGTCGAAAAAAACCGGGATCGCATGCGGATTAAAATTCAAGCCCAGCACCTTCAGGTTATCATCGCTTTCGCCATTCAACAGGCTGTTCCACGAATAACTGGAACCCGTCTGCTCGAAAATCCCGTCAAAGTCAGATGGACACCGCAAAACATTCGTGTTGCCCAGCTCGCTTTTTAAAACCAGATCCACGCCCGGCAGCGCATTTGTCGCCGGCGAATTCGTATCCGTGGAACGATCGCGCATCACCGGCAGCCGGTTGTTGTTGCCGTCCACATAAATTTGCAGGGCGATGCCGATCTCGTGGAGGTTGCTGATGCAGGCGGTTGCGCGACCGGCTTCCTTCGCCCGGCCCAATACGGGCAACAACAACGCCGCGAGCAGGGCGATGATGCCGATGACCACGAGCAGTTCAATCAGGGTGAAAGCGTAACGGTGACACGAAAAGACGGAACCGTCCGGAGTTCCGTTCCTGTCACTTGTCGCTTGCCATTTGTCACATTTCATGGCTGCCGGCGCAGGAACATCCTTCCCGACTCCATCTGGTGCTGCAATTCTTCGAGCAATGGCGCCAGTTCCGCCTTCGTCTGGGCCGAGCTTTGGCTGTAAAACGAATTCAGTCCGATAGTCCGGATTTTCGCCTCCAGTTCCGGGCTGATGGGCGGCGGGGCATTCGTGCCGCTCTGTGTCGCGCCGTTTCCACCCGGGGCGCGGTTGCCCGCCGCGCGCAAATTTTTTAAGGAATCGTCAATCAGCCGGTGCCGTTTGTCCTCCGGTAATTGCTCGAAGGCCTTGATCATCTGCTTGAAACCCGTCGGGAGTGTCGCCTCGATGAATTGCGCCTTTTCCTCGTCCGTCATCTGGGCGAACCAGTCATTCATCAGGTGCCCGGCCCGGAACCGTTGCCGCTCATCGTAGGAAAGCGCGTTGAGTTTGTCCTCGAGTTCCTTGAGCGCCTGCGCCCGCGCTGCGCCCGTGAGCTTGCTGAAATCCACCGATTCCACATACGCATGCACCTTGTCCGCTGTCATCTTGCGGCTTTCGAAATACCAATGCCCGGCCCCGGCCGCCAGCCAGATGCCGGCAATGGACGCCACCGCCCAGACAAGAAATCGTTGGCGTTGGTTGAACATGGCCGATTCTAGTCCGTTTTCAACGCCTGACGCCACGAAAAAGCGGCCGGGGACAACTCCGATAAACGACATCGCGAACGGGCAGTCCGCTGGCGTTTTGTTTCCTGACAAGTTGGCATTGACATCGCGGTTCCGGCGTGGCTCAGTTCCCGGCCGTCGGGCATTATACGCTGGGCAACATTCACGCACACGATGAAACTGGAATTGATATTCATCTCTGTCATTACCTTGTGCCTTTGCTCCTGCAGCAAACCGGGGCCATCCAATCCGCAGCCGGACACGAAGGCAGTTACCACCCAGGCCGGGGCCGCGCCCAACCAGGAGCAAGCCGGGACATTTTGGGAACTTCTGGACAAATCGGACCTGACGGTCGTGACCGATCCGTGGCCGCCCAGGGAGGGCGCTGCGACATTGAAAGCCGAGGTTTCCACCGATGATGACGACGAGATGTTCACCGGCACAGTCGCCTATCGTGTGGCAGCAACCGAGGAGGATTCAACTGCGTGGCAACCGATGCCGAAGGTGCGCGAAGGCGCGGATAAAAGCGTCTATTTCGAGTCTCCCGTCACGTTGAGCAAGGGCACGGTTTATATTGAGTTCCGCGTGCGCGGCGCCGGTGAGAGCGCCTATAACAAAGACCACATTGACCTTACCGATTGGAAGGTTGAGGTACAATGAGGTCATTTACACACGATGAAAATCCCGACAAGCGTCAGTTCGGTTTGCTAACCCTGGCTCTTTGTGCCGCCTTTTGTCCAGTGGCCCGGGCGGGAGACGATTGGCGCATCACGCGGGCAAAAGAATGGACGGACGCCGGCAAGAGCGCTGCAATTTATGTCCGAGCATAAAGCAATTGTCGGTTGGAAACGCGCGGGCCCTGATTTTCTCAAGGGGAAGTATTCACGTGAGCACACATGGTCATTCGACGGCGGTGTCACGGTCGCGGCGTCTGCGTCACCATCCGTGGTACCGCTACCGTACTCGAATCCTGCGCACGTTGATCCGGAGGAGGCGTTTGTCGCGTCGGTTTCGAGCTGTCACCTGCTCACGTACATCTATTTGGCTTCCCGGCAGGGTTTCCAGGTGGACAGCTACCACGATGAGGCGGTAGGGATCATGACCAAAAACGAAAACGGCGTGCCCTGGGTAAGTTCGATCAGTCTTCATCCGCGGATTGCCTACAGCGGCGGAAAGATGCCCACTGCGGAAGACGAAGCGCATTTGCACCATCTGGCGCACGAGCAGTGCTACATTGCCAATTCCATCAAGACCGAAGTCATCGTGAAAAGTGCCGGCCACGAGGCCTGAACTGCCGCGCAACATGCAGCGCCAACCCGGATGAATGGCGAGCTGACCGGGAGATCCGACCGCAAGCTTCAATACGGGGTCAATTTGCGACTGGCGGAGCGCGGAGCATCGCTCCGCGTGTTTCAAAACCGGCGTTCTCGCGGAGCAATGCTCCGCGCTCCAATGAAACTGCCCCATTACTCGAGCTTCAGCCTGGGTCCATCCGCGCAACCTGATCGTTGTGGCTGTGATTATTGCTGCCCGTACTTGCTTACGACCCACTGAAACGCGGACAATTCACCAAAGGCCCTGCGGCGATTCTCATAATTGAGTACGTCCTGATCCGACAGCATTGGCATCAACGGTTCGGCCTGTTGCACCAATGCGCTGATGGCCGCCCGGTTCCGGGCGATTTCGTTGAGTTGGTCCTGAACCGTTTGACCGTTGTTGCCATAAGGGCTGTTGGGGTCCATTGCGCTAAGAGCCATTTTCTGAATGGCCATACCCATAAGTTGACTGATCAACGTCCAGTCGGTTGAGGGGTTGCCACTGCCATAACGTTGGCCCAGGTCCATCGCCATTTGGTAGCTGGCTTGGGCGGAGGCTTGATCGCCCGCCTGATTGTAGGCGTTCGCCAGATCAACCAGATCCACACCGAGGTGTTTGATCTGATAAAGCTGTGACAACGTCAGCCAACTGTCGGAAATTCTCGCGGCTTCCGCCGCTGAATAGCCCGCCGAAAGATAGGCTTCCTGGTCGTCTTGAGCCCGTTCCAAGGTGTAATCGCTGACCCCTTTGCCGGCGGACGCAATGAGTTCTTGAATTCCCTGGTCTATTTGCCCGGAATTAAAGTAATTGTATGCCGAGAGATAATTGGCCAGCGCGTTGTCCGGCGCTGACTTTTCGAAGGTATTCAACCATTGGCGCTGTTGGTCGGGGGACAAATCCTTGTCGAAAATCGCCTCCAACGCCACTTGCGGGTCGTTGGGATATTTTTCCATCGCTTCCTTCAACAGTGCTTTGTCGCCGCTGGTGCGATAGGCCGCGAGCAGTCTGGCCGCATTGGTCCGGTTGGCTTTGAGGTAAGCCTCAACCTGTGCGGCGGTCAACTTCGGTTCCTCATTTGTAAACCGGGAATACAAATTGGTGAACTGCAAATCTTCCTGCGCCAACGTTGCCGGCGGCGGCGCATTCGTTTGAGTGGCCATGACCACGGGCGGCGCGGGCAGACGGGGAACAGGTGCAGGCCGTGCCAGCCGTTCGCGCTCAGTTGTCAGTTGGCCGATTTGCTGCCGCAAGGATTGATTGTCTTCGCGCAATTTCATTTGCGCCTGATGTTGAACCACCAAAGCGGTGGTCACGCCAACCACTACCAGCGCGCCGATGCCGTGTTTGAGATTTGTCATGGTCATAATTTTCAAAAGAGCGAGGGGGGTTCCAGTTCCGGCCGCCGCACCGGCCAGGGCGACACTGGATATCGTAAGCGCCAGTCCTGCGGGTGCGGCGGTAACGGCCCCGGCCGCCAGCACGGTTCCCAACGCGGCCACGGACAAAGTAACGCCGCGGTGCATCAATACAGCATGTAATTTCTCCAACGCCCGATTCACCCGCATCCGGGCGGCGTCTTCGTTGCTGCCCAACGCCGCGCCCACTGAACGGAAATCACGCTGTTCAAAGTAGCGAAGCAGAATAGCGGTGCGGTCCTCTGCCCCAAGCTGGTTAATCGCCTCGTCGAGGATGGGTGCGACCTGCATGAGCCCCGACCCGGAGTGATCCTGGAGATTGTTCATTTCGACAGCGTGCCTTTCGCGGGACTGACGACGACGCTCGCTTCGCATGGTCTTGGCGGCCACAAAGCAGGTGTCGCGGTGCAACCACCCGCCCAACCTTACGTCGCCCGGCAACGTGCGGGCCTTGCGGGCCAGGTCCACGAAGACAGCTTGCGCAACGTCCTGTGCCAGATGCGCGTCGCCGCCAACCAGCCGGATGGCGGCAGAATAGACCAGCGAAAGATAACGCGTTACCAGTTCGCGAAACGCTTCTTCCGAGCCATTCCTGGCGTAATCTGCAAGCAATTGCCGGCTGTCCGTCATCATCAAATCATCATTAAAAACCCGCAGACTGCCAAAACCGAACAAAAAAGTTCTGAAAACACAACCGCACGGTTCCGTGCGATAATCCTTGGTGGAAATTCGTCAATCGGTTTTCATGACCGCATGTTGAGAATTGTCCTGGAAAGGATTCTCGCCCAAACCTTGTGGCTTCAAGCATGGTCCGGGGTTGACATTTTGGCCCCGCGGTGTGAGGTTGGCCGCGGTCATAGCGATTGAACGTTATGAGCGAAACCGAAGCATCATCCGAAGTTCAATCATCGGCACAGCGGGGCGGGATCGTTGCCGTGTTTGCCTGTCTGGCATGTTCCGCATACTTGTTTTGGGTCGCCAGCCCCGCGGTGGAATTGCTGGGCGCGTGGTGGGCTCAATTGTTGGTCTATACGCTCATTCCCATAGCGCTCACGTTCACCATTCTTCATGGCAGTGACTTTCATCGGGAGATGGCCGGAGCGGCAAGAACGTCCTTTCTGTTTTTGGCTTCCTGTCTTATTTTCAGCGGGACTTTCTTCTTCATGGTGGTCCTGATTTTCTGCGCCTGTGCCTTTCCAGGGGTGGGAAGAACTGGACCGTGATCAACGCCATCGGGCGATTGATCCTGCATCGCGGCTTTGCCGGCTCCGGAGTTA
Source organism: uncultured Verrucomicrobiae bacterium (assembly GCA_963802515.1). Taxonomy (GTDB): domain Bacteria; phylum Verrucomicrobiota; class Verrucomicrobiia; order Limisphaerales; family UBA11358; genus UBA11358. The sequence continues at coordinate 4,458,613 of CAWDIX010000002.1, read as the reverse complement.
TTCAGCGATTTGCGAATGCGGACTTCAAAGATGTCGCGCCAACGGCGCTGAAGTCAGCATCGTGCCATTTTCGAGGATGAGAAGGGCGATTGCCCGGCTGTTCGGAGTTCCGCGTTTGCGCGGCAGCGCAATCACAAGTCATCAAAGCGCGCCTGAAGGCGGAACTCGAAACAGGAATTCGAGGACGATTCTAGCCCCCTGCCCTTTTCTTCGAGATCGTGTGCGTGGCGTGCCCGTAAAAAACATCGGCGCATTCCATCAGCGTTTCGGACAGCGTCGGATGCGGATGCACGGACAGCGCGATGTCCTCGGCAGTCGCGCCCATTTCCAGCGCCAGCACGGCCTCGGCAATCAACTCACCCGCCCCGGCGCCACAAATGCCCACGCCCAGCACCCGGTCACTTTCGGGATCAATCAGCATTTTTGTCAGACCGTCCGTGCGATCGAACGACATGGCCCGGCCCGACGCCGCCCACGGGAATTTCGCCACTTCGTATTTCACGCCGCGTTCCTTCGCTTCGGACTCGGTCAAGCCACACCACGCCAGTTCCGGGTCGGTAAATACCACTGCCGGAATGACGACGTGTTCAAATACGCTGTTCTCACCGTTGATGACCTCGACGGCAATGCGCGCCTCCTTGTGCGCCTTGTGCGCCAGCAAAACGCCGCCCGCGATGTCTCCGATGGCGTAAATGTTCGGGTCATTGGTTTGTTGATGCTCATTGACCTTCACGAACCCCTTTTCATCAAGCTCAACCCGGGTGTTCCCCAACCCAAGATCGGCGCTGTTCGGCGCCCGTCCCACGGCCACCAGCACCCGGTCGTAAAGTTCGGACACCTTCTGGCCGTTGTGTTCTATCTCGACCTTGATCTGTTTGCCGGCGGTGGCCATTTTCACGACCTTCGCCTTGAGCCGGATTTCCTTGAACATCTTCTTCGCGTTCGCCACGACGGGCCGCGCCAGGTCGGGGTCGGCGCCGGCAAGCACATTGTCCAGTGCCTCGACGACCGTGATTTTGCTGCCAAGCGCGGCATAGACGGTGCCGAGTTCCATGCCGATATAGCCGCCGCCGACGACCAGCAGGTTTTCCGGAATGTCCTCGACTTCGAGCGCCTCGGTCGAAGTCATGATGCGCGGGTTGCCGAGGTCGAACACCTTGGGCATCGCTGCGATAGAACCGACGGCGAGAATCGCCTGTTCGAACTGGATGAATTGCTGCCCCTGCTCCGTCTCGACACGCAGGATTTGCGAGCCTTCAAAATAGCCGCGTCCTTGAATCACCTGCACGCCGCGCATTTTGGCCAGTGTGGCAACGCCGCCGCCGAGTTTTTCCAAAATGGATTCTTTCCACGCGCGGAGTTTCAACAAATCCACCGTCGGCGGCGTAAACGTGATGCCGCGGTGTTCGGATTCCTTCGCCACGGTGATCTGGTGCGTCGCGTAAAGCAGAGCCTTCGATGGAATGCAACCGCGATTCAGGCAGACACCGCCGAGCCGTTTTTCGCGTTCGACGAGAATGACCTTTTTGCCAAGGTCGGCGGCATAGAACGCCGCCGCATACCCGCCCGGTCCGGCGCCGACCACGACGATTTGAGTTTTAATCGGATCCATAATTAAATTCGTCCTCGTCCTCGTTCTCGTTTCTTGGTCCTTGATTTATCTTTTTGCGCTCGTTTTCGTCCTCGATTTACACTTTTGCTGACTCTCGACGCGGTATTCCACCGGTTCCTCGCGTAATTGTCCGGGCGCATCGAAGCGCTCGATCAAACCTGTCAATGTCGAAACCACCCGCAACAGTAATTGCTTTCCGTCGAGAATTCGTTCTATCGAAGCCACCTGCTTGGCAACCATCGCGTCGAGACAGGCGGCGCATTCAGTTGCCGAACCGCGCGCATCGTCGAAGAATTTAGCCCGCACCGGCCGTTGGCGTTTGCCATTACCTTCTGCGGTATTGAGCAGAGCCGAAAGACTGGCTCGATCCAACTGGTCGCAGACTTCGCGAGTCCGGGCTTTGGACGAAACTTCATCCAACAATGGCGTCACCCACGCGATGAACCGCAATTCCAATTGATAGGCATCCAACTTTTCGTAATCAAACACTGCAGTCGTCGCCCGAGGCACCTGGTTATTTTCTGCTCGATATGTGTTCATACGATTTCGAGGAGGAGGACGAGGAGGAGGACGATTAAAGACGCACCGCTTCCTCTTTGAACTCTTCCATCGCTTTCACCAAATCCACGATGAACCGCGCCGCTTCGCCGCCGTCAATCACCCGATGATCGTACGACAAGCCCAGTGGCGTCATCAGGCGCTCGACGATTTTGCCGTCGCGCACCACGGGCTTCATCGCGCCGCGGCCAAGACCGAGAATGGCCACCTGCGGTTTGTTCACGATGGGCGTGAAATGCGCGCCGCCGATGGCGCCTTGATTGGAAATTGTGAACGTGCCGCCTTTGAGTTCCTCGGCGGTCACTTTCCGGTCACGCGCCTTCTGTGCGAGCTGTTCCAGTTCCTTGACCAGCTCGAGCATGGACTTCCGGTCCACGTCGCGAATGACCGGCACAATCAGGCCCTGCTCCGTATCCACCGCGATGCCAATGTGGAAATAGTCCTTGATGACAATTTCGCTGGCTACCTCGTCGAGGCTCGAGTTGAAAATCGAATGTTTCTTCAGCGTCCCTACCAGCGCCTTGAGCACGAACGGCGTGAGCGTGAGCTTTGCGCCCTTCTGTTCATAAGCCGGCGCGAACTGCTTGCGCAAGGCATTCAGGCGCGCGAAGTCGGCCTCGTCAAACTGCGTGACGTGCGGAATCGTGGTCCAGCTTTCCGACAGCCGGCGCGCAATGACCTGGCGCAAGGGTGTCACTGGCTTCTTTGTGACTGGTCCCCATTGGGAAAAATCAATTTGCTCGGCGGCGGGTTTTGCCGGCACGGCCTCGGCAGTGGCGGGTCTGGATTTATCTGCCGCTTTCTGCAAACGCGCAATGTAAGCGCGAATATCGCCGATGCTGATGCGCCCGCCCGCTTCACTGCCGCGGACCCGGCTTAAATCAATGCCCAGCTCGCGCACGAGCTTGCGCAGGGACGGCGACGCGACGGGCGCGGCCACCCGCGCAACCGTCGAATCCGGCTCATCCTCCTCTTCATCCCTTGCCGAGGCGGAGGGGGGCGAAGACTGGTCGTCCTCGTCCTCGACAGCAGTTGGCAGGCGAGACGCCTGCGCCACTTTTGCACCAGGCACGCCGGCAGGCACCGGTTCTCCGCCGCTCAAGGTAATCAGGCGCTGCCCGACGCTGACTTTGTCACCGGGCTTTACATGAATTTTTGTGACGACGCCGGCGGCCGTGGACGGAATCGAGGCCACGGCTTTTTCGTTTTCCAGTTCCAGAATGGCCTGGTCCCTGGCGACCGTATCGCCCTCTTTCACGAAGACGTTGACCACGACGCCGGAGTCGGCACCCTCACCCAACCTGGGAAGCTTTACATCCATAAATTAACGAGCGGACAATTTGCCGTAAAAATCCGCCGTTTTCCAGAAATAATTTTCCATCTTCACCTCATCATCATTTATTGATGTAGCAGCGGACGTGAGTCCGCTCATTATTCCACGGGAGGAGTTTGAGCCGGCTCACGCCGGCTGCTACCATCCGCAATCCGAATGCCGCGTGGGCAACGGACTCTTTTTCTGAATTCATTTTGGGATGGATGAAGGGGCGGAGTGAGACAGCCCATAACCGGAAGCAAATGTATTGGAATTTGAGCGATATGGTTTCACAATGCACCCGCGAAACCTACCCATTAATATGGCCTTCAAACTTCGCAGACGTAAAATTTTCCCTGCAATTTTTGCGATTGTAGTTTTGGCTGTCTTCGCTGTCTGGTATAAACTGGGAAGCTCACGTCCAGAACTTCTATTGACTGGAACCGGTGCGGTTGCGGGCTTTGCTTATTTTCTTTACCGTCAGCATCTTGACGAAACCACCCTGTTTAGGGAGATGTTTGTTGATTTCAACGCTCGATACGACAAGTTGAATAATGACCTCAACAAAATTCTCGATGGCCAAAAAGGCAGTTCGCTGTCGGCAGTGGAACGAGACTCGGTCTTTAAGTATTTCAACCTTTGCGCGGAGGAATATCTGTTTCACGAGGCTGGATACATTGACAACGTAGTTTGGGAAGCTTGGGGGAAAGGAATGACCATATTTTTCAGTGACCCTCGCATTGCCGCATTGTGGATAAGTGAAGAGAAAACAGACTCTTACTACGGATTTCATCCACCGACCATTGGCTAACGTGGTTGGCGTCTCGGCAGAGCCTCAATCGAAATGACGCCCCCGTTCATTTGTCAAAGTCTCCAATAGGTGTAAGTGCCGGTTTGGCTGCGGTACTCGTGCCATATCCTGCCGTCGGGGCCTACCTTAATCTTGCCCGTCTGCACGTCCGAGCTTTTGGGCATATCCCAAGCAGGTGGCAGATTCGGCTCCGGCTGCTGCATCAGCCCGCCCATCAGATTCGGCTGCGATATCAGCCCGATGTTGGGCATGGTCGGCTGACCCGGAGGCAGCACAAATGGGTGGCTCGCCTGCTGAAGTTCTAAATTATCCACGGTTCGTTGAGATTCGGCTGCGCTCTGTTGAAGGGAGTTTATATTATTCTGAATCTGTTGTTGTGAAAATGCCAAGTTGCGCTGGATAATCGCTTGGCGTTGGGCACCCCCTTGACTTCTCAGTTGGAAATGTTCGGCAGTACTGAGATTTCCATTTTGATATGCCCTATATGCCGGTGCATTCGTGCTGGCTACAGCTATGAAAACTAGTTCGCAAGAAGCATTATGGTCGAACACCTCTCCATCTATCATCGTTGTTGAGACTGGAACCATGATAAGTCCTCGATTGGTGCAAAATTGGTTTGCGTCTCGATAACATTCTGATTGAACGGCAAACCCGTTCATGCGCGGCCAACCGCCACGATTTATCATGTAAGTATCGTTTCCCATTGGAGCAATGCGGTTGGAGGCGCAGCCAGCCGCGAGCAGCGCAGCCAGCCCGAGGATGAGAATATTTGTTTTCACTGCATTTACCCTTTCCTCCGGGTTAAATAAGCAACTCTTGTTCCATCTCCGTTCCGCTATTCGGGCTGCTGCCGATTGCCTTCAGCCGATTGGCACAATTGGGTGGCACGGTGGCGACGGTCGGTTTTCCCGATCCCGCAGTTGCGGGACAGGGGTTCGCGCCCAAGGTGCTGGCGCACGGCCACCACGGGGGAAATCGCGTTGTTCGCAGTTTATGATTTCTTGCCTTGCTCGCGCAAAGCCGCTGCCGATTGTAGTTCCACTTCCGCGCCGGTCATGGCCGCGTGCATGGTGTCGGGACAAAGGTCAACGCCACCCGGCCACTCCACGCAACCGAAATCGGGATTGACGGCGACGGCGTTGAAAATTTTTGCGTCCAGCAGTTTCAGAAATACGCCCCCGCGCCGTTCGGGTTCAACGGCAAAAACCCCGCTCACGCCGTCGTTGAAGGTGACTTTCAACCGGCAGCCCGGCAGCGGTTTGGCGGAAACAATCCGTATCATGCCGTTATTCTACTCCAACGGCGGAATTTTGGAAGGCTCTTGATTGCGGCTGGCCAGGTCCCAAGCCTGCCGCAGTTCGGCGCGGTGCAACGCCGCCCATTCGAGCACGAGCGCCTGCGCGCGGCGGCTCATGCGGCCTTCGGTGACTTCGAGCGTGTTAATACTCACCTTGATTTCTTCGCCTTGATAAACCGCGTGAAAGTGCGGCGGCGCATGGTCGCCGTAAAACATGCGGATGATAATTCCGTAGAACCGGCTTAATTCAGGCATGGCAGGAGATTAGCTGGTTTCAACCGGCCGGCGAGTCTGGCACAAGGCGGCATCTTTACCGAAAAATTCAAACGCCATCTCGCCTTTTCGTTTCAGAGACAGGCCGGAAGCCTGTTCCAACGGGTTACTTGCTGATGCCGCGTTCGCTGGCGCGGATGAATTGAACGAGGTGCTTGATTTCCGGCAGTGGCGGCAGCTCGCTCCTCAATTTTTGCCAGCGCGTTCGGAATCGTCAATCCTTCGCGGAATAAAATTTTATAAGCCTGACGCAGGGCGTTTTGCGTTTCCTCGGCAATGCCGTTGCGTTCCATGCCGACCTTGTTGATCGTGCGGGTTTCCGCCGGGTTGCCGTCGGCGATCATGAACGGCGGCACGTCCTGCACCACCTTCGAGCAGCCGCCGATCATGGCCAGTTTGCCGATGCGGCAAAACTGGTGCACCGCCGCCAGCCCGCCAATCACCGCATGGTCCTCGACGGTCACGTGGCCCGCGAGCGTCGCGACATTGGACATGATGATATGGCTGCCCAGCGTGCAATTGTGCGCGACGTGGCAGTAGGCCAGGATGTGATTGTGCGAACCGAGGCGCGTGACTTCGCCGTCGCCCGTCGCGCTGTGGACGGTGATGTATTCGCGGAAGGTATTGCCGTCGCCGATTTCGGTGCGCGTGACGCCGCCCTTCCATTTCAAGTCCTGCGTCTTCAATCCGATGCTCGCGAATGGAAAAATTTCGTTCTCCTTTCCGAGTTTAGTGTGGCCGTCAATGACGACATGCGAATGCAGTTTGCACCCGTCGCCGAGCACCACGTGTTCGCCGATGACGCAGTATGGGCCGATTTCGCAACCGGAACCGATTTGCGCCTTTGGATGAATGATGGCCGAGGAATGAATCATTTCACACTTCGCGGAGCATGAAGGTGACGTCGGCTTCGCTCACAATTTCGCCGCCGACCTTGCAAACGCCCTTGGCCTTGCCGATTTTGCCGCGCACCTTCGTCAGTTCCACCTCGATGACCAGCGTGTCGCCGGGCACGACCGGCTTGCGCCACTTCACTTCCTCGGCGGACATGAAATACGCCATCTGACTCGCAAGTCTCAGCCTGTCGCAGCAGCAAAATCCCGGCAACCTGCGCGATGGCTTCCAGTTGCAGCACGCCCGGCATGATGGGGTGTCCGGGGAAATGCCCCTGAAAATAGGCTCGTTCATCGTCACATTTTTGACGGCGATGATTTTGTTGCCTTCAATCTTCAAGACGCGGTCCACCATCAGGAACGGCGGGCGGTGCGGCAGCAGCTTCATGATCTGCTCGACATCCATCGCGCCGCCTTCGGCCACGAGCGGCACGGGCGCGGCGACTTTTGGCGGCGGCGGGGCGAATGTCTGCGCCGCGCGCAACGGCTTTTGCATCTGCGCGACGATATGCCGGACCATCTCGCAATTCGCCGCGTGGCTGGGTTTGACGGCAATCAAATGCCCGCGGATCGGCCGGCCCAGCAGCGACAGGTCGCCGACGATATCGAGCATCTTGTGCCGCACAAATTCCTCGGGATAGCGCAGCGGCTCGGTCGTCAGCACCGCGTCGTCGCGGATGACAATGGCATTTTCCAGGCTGCCGCCCTTGATGAGGCCGTTTTTGATGAGATACTCGATTTCCTCGAAAAAACAAAACGTCCGCGCGTGCGACAATTCCTTCTCCCAGGTCTTGGGCGTGATTTCCGTGCTGTAAAACTGCGTGAACCGGCCCTTCTTGTCCGCGCTCGTGCAGGTGATTTTGAAGGCTTCGTCGGGAAACAACGTCATCATCGTCTCGCCCATCTGCAATTCAATCGGCTCGATCGGCGAATACGACTCGCGCTTTTCCGCCTGCGGCGCGACGCCGGCGTCCTGGATGATTTTGCAGAACTCGCGCGAACTGCCGTCGGCGATGGGCGGTTCGTTGGCGTCCAGCTCGACGATGGCATTGTCAACGCCGTAACCCGCCAGCGCGGCGAGCACGTGTTCGACGGTGTGAACTTTTACGTTGCCCTTGGCGAGCGTCGTCGAGCGGGTCGTTTCGCCGACATTTTCCACGCGCGCCTCGATTTCCGGTTTGCCTTCGAGGTCCACGCGGCGGAAGCGCACGCCGCTGTTGGCGGGCGCGGGCAGGATGGTCATGTTCACCCGGTTGCCGCTGTGCAGGCCGATGCCGGAGAAACTGGCGGGACCGTTGAGGGTTTGCTGGTTCAGCACGGGCAAATTAGACAAAACACTGAGGCGATTGGCAAGCTTCCACGTTTGGAGTCCCGACTTCAGGCGGCTTATGCCATCTGTTCCACCAGGCCGCCTGAAGGCGGAACTCCGAACGCGGCAAACGTTACATCATGTCCGCCGCCAGCACGCGCACGGTTTCTTCCAACGACGTCTCGCCTTTGATGACGCGGTGCAGGCCGTTCTGCCAGAGGGTTCTCATGCCTTCCTGAATCGCGATTTCTTCGAGGGCCGAAGTTGAATTTTTTTTCAAGACCGCCTCGCGGAACGGCTCGTCCACGACCAGCAATTCGGTCACGGGCAGGCGTCCGGAAAAACCGGTGTTGGTGCAGCGCGGACAGCCTGTGCCATGCCGGAACTGGGCCTCTGACCTCAATTCTTCGGGCAGAACCCTGAGCTGGCTCGGGTCCGGTTCATACGCTTCGGAACAATCCGGACAATTACAGCGCACCAGGCGCAACCCGAGCACGCCGAGGATGGACGATGCGAGCATGAACGGTTCGATTTCCATGTTGATGAGCCGCGTGAACGCGCCCGCCGACCGCCCGGAGTGGATCGTGCTGAGGACCAGATGCCCCGTCAACCCGGCCTGCACCGCGATGGCGGCAGTCTCCGGGTCGCGAATTTCCCCTACCATGATGATTTGCGGGTCCTGCCGCATGATGCTGCGCAAGGCGATGGCATAAGTGAATTCCTGCGCCGGATTGATCTGCGTCTGGCTGATCATCGGCAGATTGAATTCAACCGGGTCTTCCACCGTACTGATGCTCACGCTGGTCCCGTCGCGCTGCATGATGTGGCACAGCGACGAATACATGGTGTTCGTCTTGCCCGAGCCGGTCGGGCCGGTGAACAGGAGCAAACCGCTGGAACGTTTTAACAGGCGCACCAGCCCTTTCAAAGCCGCTTCGTCAAAGTTGAGCGAGCTTAAATCGAACCGCCGGTCGCGCGGGTCGAACAGGCGGATGACGATTTTCTCGCCGCGGGTCGTGGGAAAAATCGAGATGCGCAACTGCACGCCTTCCAGTTCCGGTCCGCCCACCGCGGCACCGTCCTGTGGCGTGCCGGCCTGATACGTGACCAGGTTGGCCATGACCTTGAAGCGCATGGATATTTTGTCCAGAAACTCCAGCGGCAGATGCGCCACTTCGACCAGCACGCCGTTGACCCGCGCGCGCACGGCGATGGATTTCTCCCATGGCTCGATATGCAGGTCGCTCGCGTTGAGTTTGATGCCGTCCTGCACCATGCAATTGACCAGCGCGCTGACCTCGAAGTTCTCTGCGGCGCCTTCGGACTGGAGATATTGAACGGTGTAGTTCATACCAGGGTGCGTCTTTGCCGGAGAATAGAAGCGCCCCTGCTGAATTGCAAGGCATGGATTCAATCGCTTCCACCCGAATCTTAATCTTGCTCTTAATCGCCGGGACGGAGATCAAGATTACGATGACGATTAAGATTAAGATGCGATTCCAACCCACTTGCCGCTTGCCCGGCCAATCCACTCGATTAAAATCAAATTGTGACTCAAAAGCAATTTTACGACTGGCAGACGGCGGGCGGCGGCGGTGACGTTTCGCTGCTCATCGCCACGCTGGAACGCCGCGAAATCCCGTGGTGCATGATTGGCGGGCTGGCGGTCAACCATTGGGCAAAAGAACCGATGGCAACGGCGGACGTGGATGTGGTCATCGCTGCCGGGCGCGTCGAGGAAGCGGTGAAGGCGCTGCAAGCGGCGGGCTTCAAGGCCAAAAAATTCAAATGGTCGGTCAACCTCAAAGGCCGGTCGGAAGTGCTCGTGCAAATCAGCACGGAGGAGGTTTACCGCGAATTTCCCGAACGCTCCGTGCCGGCGGACATTCACGGCATGCTCATGCGCGTGGCGAGTTTGCCGGACACGCTGCGCGGGAAAATTCTGGCCTGGCAGGACCCGGAACGCCGTGCCAGCAAACGGCAGAAGGATTTGCTGGACATCATGCGCCTCGTTGAAGCGCATCCCAAACTCCGCAAGCTCCTGCCGACTGATTTGATGATGAAAATCAAAGGGTAAAATTTGCCGCTGTTGCCAAGTGATGACCTGAGCCAATGGCGCGTTCAACTTTCTCTGGACAACCAACTTTGCCGGATTAAGAATCATTTCCGTAAAAAAAGATGGGCTGTCCCGCCGATGCGGAACAGCGTCCATCACGAGTTAGACTGCTACCGTCATTATGAAAACACTCGCCATACTGTTTGTGATCTGCGCTACTGCGTTTGGGGCAGACACCACCACGACGAACGTTGTCGGTGACATCACCACGAAAATCTCCGAGCGCACAGCCAAGGACGGCAAACAAGAAGTACGCATTGAGACGGTTTATCGCGGAAAAACGAAAATTCTCCAAACACTGAGCCGCCAAAGTAAAGAAGGGACACTGGCCATCGTCTCTCGCAACTACTTTGTTGGTGGAGACTTGGTCATGGTTGAGAGCGACGAGAACGGTGATGGCGTGTTTGAGCACATATTGCTTCATCATCCCGGAACAGCCGACCTTGAGATGTTCAAGCGGCAGCCAGATGGGTCAGTGAAGCCGGTGAGCACGCAGACTATTGAGGCGACCAAGAAACAGTCGGCAGTGATCAATGACTCCATGAGAAGGTTAATAGAGAAGTCGGATGTGAGTGATCAGGATATCAGCAATTCGCTCCAGCAGACGCGGCAGAAGGTTCAGGACTTGGAGAAGGAAAAGAAGGATGACACGAAGTGAGCACAGAATTACCGTGCGGTTTAATCCGAGGATAGGCCGTATTCTCCGCGCCTCTGCATCTCTGCGTTAAATTCCCTTCCGAATTGCCGCTTGCCGGGCGGTTTTCCTGAATTAACCTGTCAGCATGGCTTGGTTCACTGACCGGCATTGCTTTCTGCTCGCCGTGATGGTTTACGGGTTGAGCACCGTGTATTCGGTTTTCCTGTGGCGGATGGGCTTTCGCAAGGATGACCACGTGAATTATTTCCTGCTGCTGGCCGCGTTCGCGCTGCACACGACCGCCATGTTCGAACGCGGCTTTCGTATCAACCAATGCCCCGTCAATAATCTTTACGAGGCCACGACGTTCATTGCCTGGGCCATCGTCGCCGCTTGCCTCGTCGTTGGATTGCTGCCGCGACTGCGGTTTCTCGGCGCGTTTGCGTCGCCGGTCTTGTTTGGCATCGGCGTGTTCGCCCTGATGCCTGAGCTTGACCCGCCGCGCGGGCCCAAGCCCGAATTCTCCGGCGCGCTGACCAGTCTGCACGCGGCGACCATTTTGCTGGCCTACGGCGCCTTCGGCCTTGGCGCGGCGGCGGCGGGAATGTTTTTGACGCAGCAGCACGACCTGAAATTCCACAAACTCCGCGCCGTGCTGTCGCTCCTGCCGCCAATTCAACGGCTGGAAATCATCAGCAGCCGGCTGGTGCTCGCGGGGCTGGCACTCTTCACCGTCGGTCTGGCCGCCGGCAGACACCTGCCCCGACCCGAAGGCGTCAGCTATTGGCAGGATCCGAAAGTAATCTGGTCCATTCTAATGTGGCTGGTCTATCTGGTGCTGCTGGTCCTGCGCCGGATGCGCGTGCCGTCCAACCGCGGTTTTGCCGTCAGCATCATCTGCGCGTTTGTGTTTCTGCTCCTGACTTTTTGGGGGACCAACCTGCTTTCACCGCTGCATCATCCATGAACCGAATGTGTCGAGTGTCGAGTGTCGAGTGTCGGGTGTGCCGGAAAGCAGCGTCCGGTAACGATGAATCGCCCGTCACCCGTCACACGTCACACGTCACTTTTTTGCAATGAACGTTGTTGTCATCGGCCTGAGCCATCATTCGTCGCCCGTGGAATTGCGGGAACGGTTTGCCTTTGCCGAGGCGAAAATCCCCGATGCGCTCAAGTCGCTGCGTGAATCCGGCATCGCGGACGAGGCCGTGATTCTTTCGACGTGCAATCGCGTGGAAATCTATGCCGCGACCGCGCTGGAACCCGCCAAGGCGTTTGCCGGATTGAAAAAATTTCTTGCACTTTGGGGCAAGATGGCTGGCAAACTGGAATCTATTTCTCCCTCTCCTCAACGAGGAGGGGGGCGGGGCGAGGGAGTTCAGTTTGGCGGCGATCAACTTTATTCGTTCGCCGAACCGCAAAGTCTGCACCACCTGTTCAAGGTTGCGTGCGGCCTCGACTCGATGGTGCTCGGCGAGACCGAAATCCTGGGCCAGCTCAAACAGGCGTACGCCCTGGCGCATCAGCCACGGCCACACCGGCGCGCGGCTGAACAAGGCCTTTCAGCGCGCCTTCAACGTCGCCAAACACGTCCGCACCGAGACGAACATCCAGCGTGGCAGCGTGTCCGTGGCGTCGGTTGCGGTCGAACTTGCGGAGAAAATTTTCAGTTCGCTCAACGAGCGCGAAGTGATGGTCATTGGCGCCGGTGACACGAGCGAAAAGACCGCCCGCGCGCTGCTCTCCCGCGGCGCGCGCACGATCATCGTTGCCAACCGTTCGCACGACCGGGCGGTGGCGCTGGCGAACGAGTTGGGCGGACGCGCCGTGCCATTCGACGATTGGGCGGCGGAATTCGGCAAAATTGACATCGTCATCAGCAGCACGGCCGCGCCGCACCACATTCTGGACCGCGCGAAACTCGAACCGCTGATGAAGTCGCGCCGGGACCGTCCGCTGCTGCTCGATTGACATCGCCGTGCCGCGCGACATTGATCCCGAGGTGAATTTCCTGGAGAACGTTTATCTTTACAACATTGACGACCTCCAGGCCATTGCCGACGATTATCTGCGGCTGCGCCGGGAGGAGATTGCCCGGTGCGAGGCCATCATTGCGGAGAAAGTAAAAGCGCTGACTGCCGCACATAGAACCGCGGATTGCGCGGATGACCCCGATAAGTTTATTTTTCGATCCGCGCCATCCGCGTAATCCGTGGTTAAAATAAAATGTCCAGCGAACGTCCAATTGTAATTGCCACGCGCGGCAGCGCGCTCGCGCTCGCGCAGGCCAACCTGATTGCCGCGCAATGCCGCGAGGCGTTTCCCCGGCTGCGGTTCGAATTGAAAATCATCAAGACCACCGGCGACAAATTGCAGACGGCCTCGATGGCAAAGATCGAAGGCGGATTGCCGAAAGGTCTGTTCACCAAGGAACTTGAAGTCGCGCTCGTCAAAGGCCAGGCCGACCTCGCTGTCCACAGCCTGAAGGATTTGCCGACCGATTTGCCCGCCGGCCTGACGCTCGCCGCCACACCCAAACGCGCCGACGTGCGCGACGTGCTGATTTACCGCTCTGCCGAATTTCTGGCCCATCAACTATCAACCATCAGCCATCAACAAGATTGGTCGCCCGGCCAAAGCCAATTGCACGGCCATAAACCGCACATATCGCTGAAAGATTTCCCGGCGAAAGCGACCATCGCCACCAGCAGTACGCGGCGAAAGGAACAGTTGCTGGCCGCTCGGCCGGATTTGAACATCGTGGAGATTCGCGGCAATGTCGTCACGCGGATGCAAAAGGTCGCCGAACGCGGTGAACTGGACGCGACCGTGCTCGCGCTGGCCGGTCTGACGCGGCTGAATTTTGTCATCAAGCCCGACGGCACACTCAGCGGCGACGCGGTGCCGGATGGTTTGCTGGCGACGGTTCTGGACGTGGACGTGATGCTGCCGTGTGTGGGACAGGGAGCGATCGGCATTGAGATTCGCGCGAACGACGAGCGCATCGCCAAAATTTGCGAGCGGCTGAACCATTTCAACACCTTCCAGGCGGTGACTGCCGAGCGCGCGTTTCTGCGCGGCATGGGTGGTGGCTGCCAAAGCCCGGTGGCGGCGTATGCTGAAATTGACGGTGACAAAATCCAGATGCGCGCCGTCTCTTTCCGCGACGGAAGCGCCGGAATCGTGAAGCGCGGCGAAGCGAAACGGCCATTGCCGGAAGCAACGATTTTGGGTGAGGAAATGGCGGCGCGGTTGAAATGATTGCAGGAGTCGAGGTCACGAAACTCACTCTGAGCAAGTGAAATTAGAGACTCCTTACGCCGTCTCCTACAAATTCCGGACCAAAAAAAAGGCGTGAACCTTTCGATTCACGCCGTTCCCCAGTTCCTCCTCCTGACTAATCTTTAAACATCGTAATACATGAAGAATTCGTACGGATGCGGACGCAGGCGGATGGCGTCGTGCTCCTTCCGCTTGTTGGAAATCCACATTTCGAGGAAATCCTCGGTGAAGACGTTGCCTTTGAGCAGGAACTTGTAGTCCTTCTCCAGGCATTCGATGGCTTCGGAGAGACTGCCGGCCACATTCGGGACCTTCTTCAATTCTTCCGGCGGCAATTCGTAGATGTTCTTGTCCAGCGGTTCGCCCGGATTGATCTTGTTTTCGACGCCGTCAAGGCCGGCCATAAGCAGCGCGGCAAAGGCGAGATACGGATTCGCCGCCGGGTCCGGCGGACGATATTCGAGGCGCTTGGACTTGGGGCTGTCGCTGTAGGTCGGAATGCGGACGGCGGCGCTGCGATTGCGCGCCGAGTAGGCGAGGTTCACCGGCGCTTCGTACCCGGGCACGAGACGCTTGTAGCTGTTCGTGGTCGGATTACAAATAGCGCACAGGGCCTTGGCGTGCTTGAGCAGCCCGCCGGCATAATGGAGCGCCATTTTGCTGAGGCCGCCGTATTCGTTGCCGGCGAAGAGCGGTTTGCCCTTTTTCCAGATGCTCTGGTGGGTATGCATGCCGGAACCGTTGTCGCCAAAGAGCGGCTTGGGCATGAAGCAGGCGGTCTTGCCGTGCTTCTTGGCGACGTTCTTGACGACGTATTTGTAAATCATCATCCAGTCCGCGGCGGTAACCAGGGTGCTGAAACGATAATCAATCTCAGCCTGGCCGGCGGTGGCGACTTCGTGGTGCTGCTTTTCGACGATCACGCCCAATTGTTCCATCAGCAGCACCATTTCGGTGCGGATGTCCTGCTGGGTGTCGGCGGCGAGACCGGGAAGTAACCTTCCTTGTGGCGGATTTTGTTGCCGAGGTTGGGCATTTCATCGCGACCCGTGTTCCAGATGCCTTCGTCGGAATCAATGCTGTAAAACGTGCCGTTGCACTTGGAATCGAATTGCACGTTGTCGAAGATGAAAAATTCGGCTTCGGGGCCGAATGAAAGCCTGGTCACCGATGCCGGTGGAGATGAGATATTTTTCGGCCTTCTGCGCAATGCCGCGCGGGTCGCGGCTGTAAGATTCCAGCGTGCCGGTTTCGGCAACGGTGCAGGTGAGGCTCAGCGTTGGCACGGCCATGAAGGGATCAATGAACGCCGTCTCCGGGTCGGGCATCGCCAGCATGTCGCTCGCCTCGATGCTCTTCCAGCCGCGGATGGACGATCCGTCAAAGCCGATGCCTTCGGCGAAAGTTTCCTCGGACAGTTCGTTGATGGTCATGGTGAAGTGCTGCCAAGTGCCGAAGGTGTCCACGAACTTGATGTCCACCATTTTCGCGCCGGCCTTTTTTGCCATTTCAATAACACTCTTGGGTGTAGCCATATTTCAAATATACAGTGGTTGATTGTTTGTCTGTCTGTTAGTGCAGTCGAAACCGAAAGCTGCGCCGGGCGTGACTTTCGCCAACATCCGGCGCAGCGTCGAGCATTTTTTTCGTTTAACTGTGGTAACCCTCTTCGCCGTGTTCGTTGATGTCGAGCCCGGCCATTTCCACCTCCTCGGTCGGACGCAAGCCCACCAGCGCTTTGGTGATGTAAGCAATTACAATCGTGCCTACTATAAACAGGACCAGTGAAACCCCGACGGTCTTGATCTGTTCCCACAATTGCGGCTGAAAGATTTTGTCCGTGACATAAGCCTTCAGGTTCGTCGCCAGGTTCGGGTTGGCGGCATTACGGGCGAACATGCCGGTCATGAATGCACCGGTCAATCCCGCCGATGCCGTGAACGCTCCACGTATCCAGTGCGTCGTCCATGCCGAGCCAGGCTTTGACCTTGTAGCAGAAGAACCACGGAATGGTGCCGGCGGCGATGCCAATCCAGATTGAGCCCGAGGGCAGCACATAACCGCAAGCCGGGGTGATGAGCACCAGGCCCGCGACGGCGCCGGAGCAGAAACCGAGCACGCTGGGCTTGCCTTTGACAATCCAATCCCACATCGGCCACACGAAGGAGCCGACCGCCGTGGCAATCGTCGTGGTGGTGAAGGCATTGGCCGCGATGCACGTCCGCCGCCACTGCGCTGCCGGCATTGAAACCATACCAGCCGACCCACAGCATGCGAGTGCCGATGTAAGTCAGCACGATGCTGTGCGGCGCTGAAGTTTTCCTTGCCGAAGCCGAGGCGTTTGCCGAGAATGATGCACAGCACCAGGCGCCGACCAACCGGAAGACATATGCACCACCGTGCCACCGGCGAAGTCAAGGCCGTGGATCTTCGCATTGGCATTCCAGCAGCCGTTCATCAAGCCGTTGATGCCCCAAACCATGTGGCCTTGCGTGAAATACACAATCAACATCCACAGGGTCATGAACACGAGGATGGCCTTGAACTTCATGCGTTCCGCAATCGAACCGATGATGAGCGCCGGGGTGATGATGGCGAACATCATTTGGAACATGGCAAACACGTTTTCCGAAACCCAATAGGAATAGTTGCCATTCGGCGCGGAAGTGACGTTGCTCATCATCCAGCAGATAAACGGACTGCCCATGATGGAATTAATCCAGTCCTCCTTCGCCGGATTGCCCGTGCCGCCAAAGATCATGCCGTAACCGCATATGACGTAGAGGATGGTTACCAGGCCGGTGATCAGGAAGCATTGGGCGAGCACGGACAGCACGTTCTTTTTGCGGACGAGACCGCCGTAGAACAGCGCCAGACCGGGCAGGGTCATGAACAACACCAATGCCGTGCTGGTCAGCAGCCAGGCGTTGTGGCCGGGACCCGGATAGGCGGCGGCGCCGCCGGTGCTGTTCACCAGGCCGTGCTGATGATCGGATCTGACACCGTAATGTTGCCGTTGGTGTCCTTCAATGGAGCCGGCGGATCGCCGTTCTGGCAATGTAGGCTTCCAGCGCTGAAACGCGTTGATCCAGCGAAGCTGCCGGCAACGGTGGCGGCGTGGCCGGCGCAGCCGCAGCCGTGGCATTGGTGGTCGCCATTGCCGGCGCATTTGTGTCATCCGCGCGCGACGTGAAAGCGCCCAACGCGGTGGTGGCAATTAAAGCGAGTGTTAAAAGATATTCGTTTCATGGTTTTTAGTTGTGAGTGAGGTTCAAGTTGGGTTGGTTGCTTAAACAGCGGCTTCGCCTTTCTCTTCGGTGCGGATGCGCACGGCCTGTTCGACGGCGGAGACAAACACCTTGCCGTCGCCGATCTTGCCGGTCTTGGCGGACTTGACGATCGCGCCCACGGCGGCATCGGTCTGGCCGTCGGCCACGACCAGTTCGATTTTTATCTTCGGCAGAAAATCCACGGTGTATTCGCTGCCGCGATAGATTTCGGTGTGGCCCTTCTGGCGGCCAAACCCCTTGACCTCGCTCACGGTCATGCCTTCGATGCCGATTTCGCTGAGGGCGTCCTTGACTTCCTCGAGTTTGAACGGTTTGATGATCGCTTCAATTTTCTTCATATTTTTTCAATGGTCATCAGGCCACACTCCGGCTGTAGCTGGAGCAAACCTGCGTTGCGGCGCGCTTAAGCAACGGCAATGCCAGCCGGAATTTCGCGGCGACAGAACGCGCGTAAGTGCTTGAGGCTATTGACGAAAATTAATTTCCACTGAAAGTGGCCGCCGCCCGAGCCGTGTGGCGATTTGCGCAGCGAAGAAAATTTTCGCCAGCCGCGGCGCGAAGACAAGAAGGCGAATAACCTTGTGAATAAATCCGCCCGAAGAGGCAGAAAATGAAAATGGCCGGAACGACAGGATGTGAACCAGTAAGATTCAGTTTCTAAACAGGTGTGGATCACCTTCTCATCAATCAGCTCACCACTCAATCGCGCCAGCGGGGAGTGCGCCGATTTCTGCTGCTGAACTGCGGTTGGCGGCAATTAATCAAAACGTGTACTTACGCGGGTGCATCTTGACACTGTCCTTGTTTGGAGTCCCGCCTTCAGGCGGTTTGGTTGAAAATCGGCGATGGGCCGCGTAAACGCGGAACTCCAAACGCTCAAAACGGTTCGATTAAGGACAGTGTCAAGATGCACCCTACTTACGCGAACGGGTGGAGAGCGGTTTGCTTTTTCAACAAATGCGGTTAGATTGCCATACCCATGAGCGAAATGCATCTGAACGCACCGCGAACAAAGTGTTCTTTTCCCGGCGTTTGAGGTGTTCGAGCATGGTGAATCAAGCCGACCTGACGCCGAAATAATCTGCCGTGAAATATACCCTGGGACTTTTACCGCAAGTGTTCTTGACCGTATTCGGCGTGTCGGGCCAAGCCGATGTTGTCGCATTACCCGAAGGCAAAGCAGACCACTCTTGTTCCTCAGGCCATTGCCCTCCGCAAAGCGGCGCAGGTTCGCTATGACAGGGCAACGACCGGATCGCATACCAATTAAAAACGTCCCAGGCCTATGAATCCATCTGTCGAAAAAGAAAAACCGGCAAGTCCGGCGGCTTCGACGTTGGCTATGGCGGTTAAAAAGAACGGCTTCAAAAATAAATGGCTCAAGGCACACGTTGCAGTTGCGATTGGATTTGTGCTGCACGCCGGCCTGGCTGCCGCGCAAAACCTCGTGACGAATCCCGGCTTTGAAACCGGCGACACGACGGGCTGGTTCGCCTTTGGTTCGCCGACCATCTCGGTTGAGACCAGTCAGATTCATTCCGATACCTATGCCTGCCTGGTGACGAACCGTACGGCCACCTACATGGGTATTGCCCAGTCGTTTCAAGGCGTTCTTCAGGCGGGCCAAACTTACGATGTTTCGGCATGGGTCAGGTTGGTAAACGGCGGGAACCAGACCATGCACTTGACGATGCAAAAGACGGATGGGAGTGGAACGTCCTATGCGCAGATTGCATCGGGTTCAGTTTCTTCGAGTGGCTGGATGCAGCTTTCCGGACAATACACGTACAATCCTTCGGGTACCGTCAGCGCGCTGAATTTTTATGCGGAAGTGACCAGCAGCTCGAACGCCTCGTACTATATTGATGACGCCAATTTTAGCGGACAACCTATTGTCACCAATCCACCCATCAATGGCGTCTCGACGGTAGATTGGAACAATGTCCATCAACAAATTGACGGCTTTGGAGCCTCCTCGGCATATAATGGCAGTTGGACAACCAACCAGGCGGACATTCTCTTCTCCACCAACCTGAACGTTGTTTACTCCGACAATTCCAGGAACAAGTACACCAATAATGCCATCGGCCTCTCCTTGCTGCGCAACCACATCGTGCCGGCCAATACGCCTTTGGCCTCCGATACACCAACGACGGTCGAAACCAGCATTATGAAATGGGCACAAGACCGCGGTGCCCGCGTTTGGAGCGCGCCCTGGACGCCAGCCGTGGGATTTAAAATGACCAACGATATTTATGATACTAAGCCAATCACGAATGCAATAAATGGCGGCAGCTTTTTGGGCGGCACGGCCACAAATTTGGCCTACGCCAGCCAATTGGCTAATTATGTGGCCAACATGAAAACTACTTACGGCGTCAATCTTTACGCCATTTCCATCCAAAACGAACCAGACGCGAGCGTTAATACCTACGATGCGTGCCAATGGACCAACACCTATATCCATGATTTCGTCACCAACCTTTACAATGCGCTGGAGGCCAAAGGCGTGGGTTCAACCAAAATCATTCTGCCGGAGAGCCAAAATTGGCAGGATTATCATAATCTGGCAGGTCCAGCCATGACCGATCCCAACGTCGCGGCGGACGTGGGCATTATTGCCGACCATAATTACGACGGCGCCACCGGGCCGGCCAACCTGGTCAAGAATAATTACGGCAAGGCGCTTTGGGAAACGGAGGTTTCCCAACTCAGCGGCGAGAACAACGACATTGCCAATGGCGTTTATTACGCCCAGCGGATCTTCAAGTTCATGACGGTTGCGCAAGCCAGCGCCTGGCATTATTGGTGGATCGTCCCCTATGGAAGCGAAACCGGTCTGATGAGCCAAAATGCCGGGCCTACCAAACGGATGTTTACCATAGGCAACTACAGCCGGTTCGTCCGCCCCAACTTTTACCGCATTGACGCAACCTCCTCTCAGCCGTCAGCTCTGATCAGCGCTTACAAAGACACAAACTCCCCCGCGTTCGCGATTGTCGTTGTCAATACCAACACCGCCACCGACGTGATTCAGATGTTCAACCTGGCCAATTTTACCGCCGCGTCCGTCACGCCATGGATTACTTCGGCCTCACTTTCTCTTACGCCGCAAACACCGGTAAATGTTACCGATGCCTCATTTACCTACCAGGTGCCGGCCATGAGTGTGGTAACCTTTGTGGGACAGCAAATTGTAGGACAAACCAACACGCCGCCCGTTATTGGAGCCGTGTCCGACCAAACGGTCAATGTGGGTGTGACACTCCTGGTCACTAATACGGCCAGCGATTCAGATTTGCCGGCTCAGACATTGACGTTTAGTCCTGCGAACACGTTCCCGGCCAATGCGACGGTGAATACCAACGGCCTTTTCAGTTGGCGCCCATTTGTCAGCCAGGCCAATACGACCAATGTGATTCGAGTTCAGGTCACCGACAGCGGTTCCCCGAGTTTAAACGCAACCAACAGCTTTGAGGTTTTGGTGAACACAGTCACCAATCCTGTGATCGGTTCCGTCAGCTTTTCTCAGGAACAAGTCAGCATGACGGTCAATGGGCCGCAAGGACCTGATTATTCTCTTTTAACTTCGACCAATCTGACCGATTGGCAGGCATTATTCACGACGAATTCTCCGAGGACCCCGTTCACCCTGGTTGACACCAATCTCACCGCTCCGGCCAGATTTTATCGGTTCCAAATCGGACCGTGACGATTGCGGGCTGCATCAGTTTACTCAGAGCCTGTCTGAAAAAGGCAGCGGCGGCCATCCTGGCTGCCAGAGGGCCGTGGCTTCCGGCCCGGCGAAAAAAACATCGGCTGGCGCGAAGCCTCGTAAAATGACAGCGTGGCGCGGTGGCGGTGCTCTTTGCAGGCGGCAGGATGCCGCCCTCTACGGCAGGCCGGGAGGCCCGCCACCACATTCTCAGACACGTTCTCAGAAAGAATTCGCTCCTGTCCAAGGTCGGCAGAAGCGGGCATACCGTGCATCCACGCCGGAAAAAATCCGAAGGCTGTCGGTTGCCGGCCGACAGATTTGCGTCGTCACAACCGGGTAAAACAGGCGAAATGGTCGGAGCGACAGGATTCGAACCTGCGACAGCCAGCTCCCAAAGCTGGTGCTCTACCAAGCTGAGCTACGCTCCGACCCACGCACATGATCGCAGGAATCAGCCAGCGTGCAAGACCATTCGGACCTCTGCCACCTCTCCAGCAGCATCCGACCTGAATCCGAAAGCCGAAAGAATCCCGAAGCCCGAAATCCAAAGGGTGGGTTTGTTTACGCCCTGTGTTCCATATTCGGATTTCGAGTTTCTTTCGGGTTTCGGCCTTCGGATTTCGGATTTACCCTGCCCGGCTTTCAGGCTGGACGATAATCGCTGCCATGTTACATTTGCCCTGTCATGTCAACCGAAGCGCCCGTCGCGCAGAAAAAAGTCAACCTCCGCCGGCCCGACATCATGGAAGCGGTGCAGGCCCAGGTGCTCTCGCATTACCGCAGCGAACTCGTCGAGCGCATCCGCGCCAACGGTTGCGTCCTCTCCGCCGGACGGCCTCACCGTCAAGCTCGCGAAGGAATTCGGCTTTTGCTACGGCGTCGAGCGCGCGATTGACCTGGCCTACGCCGCGCGAAAATATTTCCCGCCCGACAAGCCCATTTATCTGCTCGGTGAAATCATCCACAACCCGGAGGTCAACGACCAGATCCGCAACATGGGCATCCAGATCATTTCGCCCAAGCCGACCGAGGAGGAAATGACGCGCCTGCAGGCCGGCGACGTGGTGATCATTCCCGCGTTTGGCACCGAGGTCGGCACGCGCAAGCGGCTCGAGGAAAAGGGCTGCGTGCTGGTGGACACCACCTGCGGCGACGTGATGAGCGTCTGGAAACGCGTCCGCCAATACTCCAAGGAAAGCGTCACCAGCATCATTCACGGCAAGGCGTGGCACGAGGAAACCAAGGCCACCAGCTCGCAGGCGCGCGCCTACGGCAGCGGCCATTACCTCGTCGTCTTCAATCTGGCCGAAACGGATTACGTCTGCCATTACATCGTCCACGGCGGCAACAAGCAGGAATTTCTGGACAAGTTCAAGGGCGCGTACTCGCAGGGGTTCGATCCCGACCTGCATCTGCAGGCCGTCGGCGTGGCCAATCAGACCACGATGCTGCGCGGCGAAACCGAGGAAGTGCAGCGCCGCTTCAAGGCCGCGATGGTGAAAAAATACGGCGCGGAAAATGTTGACGGAACATTTCCGCTTCTTCGACACCATTTGCGGCGCGACGCAGGACCGGCAGGACGCGCTGCAAAAACTGCTGCGCGAACCGATGAACCTGCTCCTCGTCATCGGCGGCTACAATTCGTCCAACACCTCGCACCTCGCCGAAATGGGCGAGGGCAAGCTGCCGACCTATTTCATCAAGAACGCGGCCAAAATGGAATCGGACAAGCTCATCCGCCATTACGACCAGCACGCCAAAAAGGAAATCGAAACCCGCGACTGGCTGCCGTCCGGCAAAATCACCGTCGGCATCACCGCCGGCGCGTCCTGCCCGAACAACCTGATTGAGGACGCCATCCGCCGGCTGTTCGAGTTGCGCGGCATTTCCGTGCAGGAATTGCTGGCGAACTGACCGGCGCGCTGTTTTATTTTGCCTTTTGCCTCTTTAATTTTGCATTTTTAATTGGCCCATGCCGCGCGCGAGAGAAGAACTGGAACAAATCGAGCGGCAAATCCTCGCGCCCTATGCCCAGTTCAGCGGCGACACCCGCGGCCGCGACATTCCGAACCGCCGCCCGACTGGCGCACGCATTATCAGCGCGACCGCGACCGCGTCATCCATTCGCGCGCCTTCCGCCGGCTCGAATACAAGACGCAGGTTTTTCTCAACGGCACCGGCGATCATCTCCGCACGCGCCTCACGCACACGATCGAAGTCGCCGCCATCTCGCGCAACATCGCCAGCGCGCTGCGGCTGAACGCGGACCTGGCCGAGACCATCGCGCTCGCGCACGACCTCGGCCATTCGCCGTTCGGCCACAAGGGCGAAACCGTGCTCGCGCGGCCTGATGAAGGGCCACGGCGGCTTCGAACACAACCGCCAGAGCCTGCGCATCGTCGAGGAACTGGAACAAAAATATCCCGGATTTCCCCGGCCTGAACCTGACCTGGGAAGTCCGCGAAGGTCTGGTCAAACATTACACCGCCTACGACCATCCCGGCACGGCGCAAGGGATTTCGACGCCAAAAATTCCTCGCTCGAAGCGCAAATCGCCAATCTGGCCGACGAAATCACCTATTACAGCCACGACCTCGACGACGGCCTCGACTCCGGACTGCTGTCGGAAAGAAACCTGCGCCGCAATGTCCGCCTCTGGGCGCAGGCCGCGCGGCTCGTGAAAAAGGAGCACGGCGATTTGCCCGACGAATGCCGCCGTTATTTCATCATTCGCACCATCATTGACCTGCAAATCCAGGACGTCGTGGAAAACAGCGAACGGCTCATTCGTCGCAGCGGGCGTTCAGTCCGCCGATGACGTGCGCCGTTTCCCAAAGGCGCTGGTGCAATACAGCGCCGAACGCCGCGGGTTGAACCTCGAATTGCGCGATTACCTCTACAAAAATCTTTATTACAACCCCGTCGTCCATCAGCCAAACCTGCGGGCCGTGCGAATGTTGAAGCACCTCTTCAAGTATTACCTCGCCCACCCGCGCGAAATCGGCAAGGGCGCGCGCCGCCGAAGCCGCCAGACCGGCCTGCACCGCGCCGTGTGCGATTATCTGGCCGGCATGACCGACCGCTACGTGGCCCTCGAATACCAACGGATTTTCGGGGAAACGTTCAGCGTCGCGTAGCGTTCGAATCCGGCCGGGTCGGGGTGCGCTTGACACGGCAATGAACGCGGAGTATATCGATTTCCGACATCGGCGGTCGTAGGCAACATCACAATGCAAGAGGTAGGGCGGGAAATCCTGTTGAGCTTTTGGAAAGTGCATATTCTGCACCACGCGGACGCGGAACCGGTTCACGGCCAATGGATTCTCGCCGAATTGCGCCGGCACGGTTACGAAATCAGTCCCGGCACACTTTACCCGCTGCTGGCCCGGCTGGCGAGGCGCGGCTGGCTCGAATGCAAAAGCGACCGGCGCAGCGGCCGACGGGCGCGTAAGGACTACCGGCTGACGGCCAAGGGGAAAAAAGTCCTCAACTTGCTCCGGAAACAAATCCAGGCGCTTTACGACGAGGTCGTCGCCGGGGCCGGCGGAAAGCAAACATGACCGAGATCATTTTGATGTTCCATGTGCTGTTCGGAGTCGCCTGCATCATCACGGCGGTATGGCTCTTCGTGGACGTGTTGCACGCGAGTGCAGCGAACCGCAACCGGATAAGAAGATTGAGTTGGGCGGCGGCTATTTTCATGTGGCTTGCCTTTTTAATCGGCGGCTACTGGTACGTCGCATTTTACCCTGCGGACAAGGCCATCATTTTGAAGGGACCGTGGCCGTTCGCCCACAGCTATTTTATGGAAACCAAGGAGCATCTGGTCATCATGCTGCTGCTGTTGGCCTCCTACCTTCCCATCGCGGCCGCGAACAACCTCGCCGCCAACATAGAAGCGCGCCGGCTGGTCCTGTGGGTGCTGGCGGTGATCGCGTTGCTGGGTTTGATGATCGAAGGTCATGGAGCAGTCATCGCCATGGGAGTGAAAGTGGCGTTGCTGGCGGGGCATAATTAAAAAACCGGAGTATGAACATGGAAAACATTGCCGTCTCAAAATACACGATTTCCTTCGGGCTATCTCTGGCGCTCAACAGCGTAGTCAACGCGCTGCTGGTAGTCGCGAAAGAGAAGAGCCACACCGTCATGTCCGGGCTGCAAAAAATTACCGGCTATCAATGGGTCACTCAGGTCGCCATCATCCTGGTCCTTTTTGCCTTCTTCGGCTGGTTGTTCGCGAGAATCAATCACGGCCAGGGACCGAAAATCACCGCCCACCGTTTGATTAGAACGATCGCGGGGGGAATTATGGCGGGCGGCCTCATCATTACCGGGTTCTATTTGCTCGCCGATTGAAAACCCATCTCACCATGCGAACCACCCGACACTTACCCGTTGTTGTTTCACTGACAATTCTCGGTTTGACCTTCGCCGGAAATGTTTACGGCGGTCCTCCCTTTATCACCGACGACCCCGAGCCGGTTGATTATCAACATTGGGAATTTTATATCGCCTCCATGCATTTCGAGGCGGTGGACGGCTGGACGGGCACCGCGCCGCACTTGGAGCTGAATTACGGCGTCATCACCAACGTGCAACTGCACCTCATTGCACCGCTGGCCTACAACGCTCCGAACGACGGCCCGGTCCAATACGGCTACGGCGACACGGAGCTCGGCGTTAAATTCCGTTTTCTGCAGGAAACTTCGGTTCTCCCGCAAGCCGGCGTGTTTCCCCTGGTTGAAGCGCCGACCGGCGATCAGGGCCGCGGGCTGGGCGGGGGCGAATGGCAGGCGTTTCTGCCGCTGTGGCTCCAGAAAAGCTTCGGCGAATGGACGGTTTACGGCGGCGGCGGCTACTGGATCAATCCCGGCGCGGGCAACCAGAACTGGGGATTCGTCGGGGCGGTCCTGCAATACCAGGTGCGGGACAACGTTCTGATTGGCGGCGAAATCAATTACCGCACTCCCGCGGAAATCGGTGGCCGCGACGACACCACGTTCAACGTGGGAACGGTCATTGATTTCACCGAGCACCAGCACCTCCTCTTTTCCGCCGGCCGCTCGATTAACGGCCCGACGGATTTTCAATGTTACATCGCCTGGCAATTTACCTTCGACAACAGCACGCTCCATCTCTGGAACCATCAGCGACATTGACGTCCGGCATGAAATCCGCGTGCCGCAACCCGGATGACAAATCCAGGAGACGAATCAAGGGCCTGTTTCCCAAAACCACCGGCTGCACCTGGAGGGTGAAGCGCTGGATCCACGCGGTTCAACCAATCGTCAAACTTCAGCCCCGTTTGCGCGCCACACCTTCGCGCGGACAAAGCTGTCCGCGCTCCTCCAAATTTCCCGTGTGCAGCCTCTGATCCTCGACTCCTGATTTCCGATATGCACTGGGCGCCAGATTGCTGATTGCGAGCAGTGTCCTGTTCTGTTCGGAGTTCCGCCTTCAGGCGGTCCCAAGCCGCGGAAACGCGGGACGCCAACCTTAAATCAGAACACTGCCTGATTGTGGATGGACCTGTAAATCGTATATCGTAAATTAAATCAGAGTCGCGTGACGATTTCGCCGGCCGGAAGTTCCGCCAGCAATCCCGCCACCGTCTTCCCCTGCCCCGGCAAAACCAATTCCGGCGCGATCTCACTCAGCGGCTGAAGCACAAACCGCCGCACCAGCGAACGCGGATGCGGCAAAATCAAATCCGCGGAGATTCTCGTCTCCGCGCCGAAGGCGATCAAATCCAAATCGAGCGAACGCGGCTCATTTATAACATGTCCCCGCGAACGGCCGAACTCCTTTTCGAGCTCCTGGAGCTTTTTCAGCAACGATTCCGGGGTTTCGCCCGGTGGCGCAGCCCACCCGACGACGGCATTCACAAAATTCGGCGCCCCCGGCGGACAATCCACCGGCGACGATCGCCACAG
This sequence comes from uncultured Verrucomicrobiae bacterium, assembly GCA_963802515.1. Taxonomy (GTDB): domain Bacteria; phylum Verrucomicrobiota; class Verrucomicrobiia; order Limisphaerales; family UBA11358; genus UBA11358. The sequence goes on along the minus strand of CAWDIX010000002.1, from coordinate 4,431,572 downwards.
TGAGGATTGGAGCATCGGCTGGTCGGAGAAATTTTGCAGCCGCGCCATCGCGTCCAGGATGATTTGCCGTGAATCGCCCAGGTTGGAGCCAAGCGCAACGAAAACCAAAACGGGAGCCGGCGTGGGGAGGCTCATTATTTTTGCATTTTTAGTCAGAGACTCCTTGCGTCGTCTCCTACAAATTCATTCGAGTCCCAGCACATCCTGCATGCTGTAGAGGCCCGGATTCTGTTTAATGACCCAGAGCGCGGCGCGCAACGCGCCATTGGCAAGCGTGTCGCGGCTCGAAGCCTTGTGCGTCAGTTCGAGCCGTTCGCCAGCGTTCGCAAAAATGACCGTGTGATCGCCTACCACGTCGCCGCCGCGAATCGAATGAATTCCAATTTCCGAACTCGTACGTTCGCCGGTGATGCCCTCGCGACCGTGCCGGGCTGCCTTGTCAAGTTGCAGCTTGCGCACGTCGGCCAGGATTTCCGCCAATGTTTTGGCCGTGCCGCTGGGCGAGTCTTTTTTCATGCGATGATGCATTTCGAGAATTTCCAGGTCGTAACCTGGGCCAAGAATCTCCGCCGCCTTGCGCGTGAGCCAGAACAGAGTGTTCACCCCGGTCGAAAAGTTCGAAGCGAAAACGATCGGAATTTGCGCTTTCCGTTTTCCGATTTCCGCTTTTTCCGTTTCCGCATGGCCGGTGGTGCCGATGACGAGCGCCTTTTTGTGTTCGGCGCACAATGAGACGATGCCTGCCGTGGCCGTGTGTGAACTGAAATCAACCACCACGTCACCGTTGCCAATGACCGCGCCGAGGTCGTCGTCCTTGTCCACCTGGCCGGTGACTTCGAGTTCGCGGAAGTTTTTTGCGCACGAAATCAGCGCCTGGCCCATGCGGCCTTTCGAACCGGTGATGATGATTTTAATCATAGCATTAAGTTGGAGTTAAGGCTTCAGCCTGTCCTGGCAAGCTAAAGCTTGGACTCCAACTCGATTATAAAATCCCGCAGGCTTTCATCGTCGCGCGCAATTTCGCCCGATTCGCCGCGGTCATCGCCACCAGCGGCAGGCGATATTCTTCCGCGATCACGCCCATCATCGCCAGCGCGGCCTTGACAGGGACGGGGTTCGTCTCGACGAACAAATCCTTGAACAGCGGGGTGAATTTCGCGTGCAATTGCCCCGCACGTTTCACTTTGCCGGCGGCAAAGGCACTCACCATCTGCGCTACTTCGCGCGGGATGACGTTTGAGGCCACGCTGATGACGCCTTGCGCGCCGACCGCCATGAACGGCAGCGTCAACGAATCGTCGCCCGATAAAATCTCGAATTTCGGTCCCAGCGCCGCGCGCAATTGTGAAACCCGGTCGCAACTCCCGCCGGCTTCCTTGATGCCGATGACATTTTTGCATTCGCGCCACCAGACGCCGGACGGTTTCGACGCCGATTTCAACACCACAACGGCCGGGAATGCTGTAAAGCACGATGGGCAGTTTCGTCGCGCGCGCGATGGCGCGGAAATGCTGGAACAGTCCCTCCTGCGACGGTTTGTTGTAATACGGTGCGACCTGGAGCGAACCGTCCGCACCGACCTCTTCGGCGCGGTGCGTCAGATAAATCGCTTCTTTCGTCGCATTGGCGCCGGTGCCGGCGAGCACTTTGACCTTGCCCCGCGCGAACTTCACCGACAGCGCGATGATGTTGATATGCTCCTCGTAATCCACGGTCGGCGATTCGCCGGTGGTGCCGACGGGTACAATGCCGTCCACGCCGCCCTTGATTTGCAGTTGAATCACGCGGTTGAGGGCGGTTTCGTCCACCCCGCCGTTTTTGAACGGGGTGACAATCGCGGTGTAAGTGCCGGTGAACATAATTCAGACCGGCGCACAGCATCCGTAAAACAGGCGTGTTTGGCGAGTCTGAATTTTTCAACCGCGCGCGGCCGATTTTCGTCCTCGTTCTCGCAATCGGTCTTGGTCCGGCTGATCGAGGTCGTCGAGGATTACGATTCTCACCCTGCCGCCGCACTAACCAACTCCGTCCGGTGTCAGAGTCTGTCGGATTTCCAAAAGGCTTGTGTCGCGGTTAGAACCAAGCATCATGCTACGAAACGACCGCGTTGATGTAATCGCGCAGGCAACGTGTAACCCCTTGGGCCTGTTTAACATGAAATATATTGGCGGCTGTGTCATCTTCGCAATGGTGGTGGTCTCCGTCCGCGGCAGCCCGCAGCCGCCCGCCAATCCTGACGCCAACACCCGGGCCAAAGCCGTGCTCAGGTATTTCCAGAGCCTGGAAACGCGTTCCGACAAGCGCCTTTTGTCCGGCCAGTTTTCCAGCTATGGCGACCGTGCAGGTCTGCGCCTGCTCGATGAAACTCATGACCGGAGCGGCCATTGGCCCGCGATTTTTGGCGCGGATTACGCGGGTCACGGCGGCATCAATATCGAAACGGCCAACCGGTCGGCCATCGGGTATTGGCAGCACGGCGGCCTGGTCACGCTCAGCGCTCACATGTACGACCCCACCTTGACCAACAGCGCGTTCGGCGGATTGCGCGACAAGGACGTTGATTTGAACACCCTGCTGGCGACGAACACGGAAGCACACGCCCGCTGGATGCACGAGCTGGACCAGATCGCCGCCGGCTTGCTCGAACTCAAGACCAATGGCGTCGTGGTCCTGTGGCGGCCGTTTCACGAAATGAACGGCAACTGGTTCTGGTGGGACGGCAAGGACCCGGAGACGTTCAAAAAACTCTGGCGGCAGGAGTTCGATTATTTCACCAGGACGAAGGGTCTGGACAATTTGCTTTGGGTCTATGCGCCCAATCACGGTACCAACACCGCGGTGTATTATCCGGGCGACCGCTACGTGGACCTGGTCGGCCTTGATGCCTACACCGATTTCGTGGATACCAATCACGTCCTCGGCTACGCGGAAGTTGCGCGGCTGCCGAAGCCGTTCGGATTCACGGAATTCGGCCCGCACTCGCCCGACAATCCACCCGGCGATTACGATTACCGGCGGTTTCTCGAAGGTGTAAAGGCCAACTTCTCGCGCACGGTCTTTTTCATGAGCTGGAACGCGAAGTGGAGCCTCGCGTCGAACACGAACGTCACGGAAATGCTGAACGACCCGTGGCTCGTTAATCGCGAAGACCTGCCAAAAAATCTGGCCGGCGTCCGATAAAGATTAATCGCCTAGGCCACCGGCGTGATTTTCACTTCCACATCCATTTTGCGGTCGAGCGTGCCGTGGTAATTGCCGCTGATGGGCGCCACGTCGGCGTAATCGCGCCCGTGGCCGATCTTCACGTAGGTCCCGTCAATCTGCCGGTTGTGTGTAGGGTCGAGTGCGCGCCAGCCGGGACCGGGAATGTAAATTTCCACCCACGCGTGCGTCGCGCTGGCCGCCTCCGTCGCCAGATACCCGCTGACATAACGCGCCGGGATTTTCACGCTGCGGCACAGGCCAATCAGCAGGTGCGCGTAATCCTGGCACACGCCGCGCCGTTGGGTGAGGACGTCGCGCATGTGGGTATGGACGTGCGTGGAGTTGGGCTGGTACTCCAGATATTCGTGCGTGAAACGCATGAGTTCGAGCACGGCCGGCCAGACGTCGGTCCGGCCTTCCATCGCGTCCAGCGCCAGCCGCCAGGGTTCCACGTCAAGGTCCACGTAACGGCTGCTCTGCAAAAAATCGAAACAGCGGTCGGCATCCAGCGCGTTGCCGAGTTTTTCCAGCGGGCACACCCGCGCGTCGGCGGCAATGGGTTCGGGCCAGTGCGTTGCGACCTTCGCCCGGCTTTCGACGAGCAGCGAATCGTGCGCCGAGGGAATCTCGAAGTGATGCACCAGGTTGGAATAAAAATCCGTGTAGCGGTTCAAGCGCGTGTCCGGCTGCACGTGCAGGCCAAAGGATTCGACCGTCTGATGGGGAGTCGAGGGCGGTTCGAGGCGGACGTCGTTGAAACTGTCGCGCGCCGGCGATGCGTAGGTGTAGCGCGTGCGGTGCAGGATGTCGTATTTCATTTCAGCGAATCGGGAATGTCACACTTTGCGCAAATCCAGCGTGAATGGGAAATCAGAATGTTTTTCGAGCAGCGGAATTTTTATTTGACCCGGCGCATGGCCGTGACGGAAAAACCGCGCCAGCCGGCGGCTCTCGGCTTCGTAACTGTTCACCGGAAACGTGTCATAGCTCCGCCCGCCGGGATGCGCCACGTGATAGGTGCAACCGCCCAGCGAACGCCCGTTCCAGGTATCGCAGAGGTCGAACCGCAGCGGCGCGTGCGAGGGAACCGTGGGCTGAAGGCAATGCGGCGGCTGCCAGGCGCGATAACGCACGCCGGCGACACCCTCGCTGTTCGTGCCGGTCGGGTGCAGCGGCACGCGATGGCCATTGCAGGTGATGGCGAAGCGGTCGCCCACGAGGCCGCGCGCCTTGACCTGAAGCCGTTCCAGCGAGCTGTCCACGTAGCGCACGGTGCCGCCGCCGCCCGGTTCCTCGCCGAGCACGTGCCACGGTTCGAGCGCGGTGCGGAGTTCAAGATGCAAGTCGCGTTGCTCCAGATCTCCGATGCGCGGAAAACGAAATTCAAAGTGCGGGGCGAACCAATCGAACTCGAATGGATAACCGGCCTCGCGCAAATCGCCGATGACATCCTTGAAATCAGTTTCGCAAAAATGCGGGAGCATCCAGCGGTCATGGATGTCCGTGCCCCACCGGACCAGGTCGTTCTGGTACGGTTCCTTCCAGAATTTGGCGACGAGGCCGCGCAGGAGCAAATGTTGCGCGAGGCTCATGCGCGCATGCGGCGGCATTTCAAACGCCCGCATTTCAACGAGACCGAGCCGGCCACCGGCGCTTTCGGGCGCAAACAATTTATCAATGGAAAATTCGGCGCGATGCGTGTTGCCGCTGGCATCAATCAGCAGGTTGCGGAACAGGCGGTCGCAGAGCCATGGCGGCGAGTAGCCAAACGTGTTGATGTTGCGGTCGAGTTCCTTGAACGCAACTTCGAGTTCGTAAAGCGAATCGTTGCGCGCCTCGTCAATGCGCGGCGCCTGCGAGGTCGGCCCAATGAACAGGCTGCTGAACAGCCAGCTCAACGATGGATGGTTCTGCCAGTAGGCCAGCAACGAACGCAACAAATCCGGCCGGCGCAAAACCGGTGAATCCGGCGGGGTGTCACCGCCGATGATGATGTGATTGCCGCCGCCGGTGCCGGTGTGACGGCCATCGAGCATGAATTTTTCCGTGCCTAGCCGCGTTTGCCGCGCTTCCTCGTAAAGAACCGTCGTGCGTTGAACCAGTTCGTCCCACGATTTGCTGGGATGCATGTTCACCTCGATAACGCCGGGGTCGGGCGTGACCGCGAGTTTGTTCAGGCGCGGGTCCTTCGGCGGAGTCTCGCCCTCGATGATGACCGGCACACCCATTTCGGTGACGGCGGTTTCGATGCCCGCAACCAGGTCCAGGTAATCCTCGGTCGTCGCGACCGGCGGCAGGAACAAGTGCAACCGCCCGTCGCGCGGCTCGACGCACAGCGCAGTGCGGATGATCCAAGGCGCGCTCTGCCCCTGGACCGGGCGGCGGTTTGGATCTTCGTGAAGCGCGGCCTTTAAGGCCGCTTGACGCTCCTCCGCTCGTTGCGCATCGAAACTCTCCAACGATTGTCCTCCGCTCAATGGCGATGCGGGTAGAAAACCCGCGCTCCGGGGAGCAGGTGCGCCAGCAACATAGCGTTGGCGATACGGAAATTCCTTTGGCAGCTCCGGCAGTTTCTTTTGCGACGGGTCCTGCTGCCAGATCCACGGATAATCCTTTTCCGCGACCCACGGCATCGAATCAATCGGCAGACGCAGGCCCATCGGCGAATCACCGGGGATGAGCCAGAGCGTATCGTCGTCGCGCAAAAACCACGCGCCGGACATCCAGCCGGGCTGGCTGCCGCACCGCGCGCGCTTGATGGGGAGCGAGTAGCCGACGACTTTTCCGAGACCTTGTTGAAAAATCCGCGCAATGCGTTCGCGTTCCTGTTTGTCCTCGAGATTGGATTTTTCCGGCGTGACGTTCGACGGAAAGCGGCGTTCCTTCCACAGGTAGTAGAACGCGTCTTCGTAGGCGGGCAGAAGATATTTCGGGTCCGCGCCGACCACTTTGGCGATGCGAGCGAGCAACTCCTTCGCTTCCTTTGGGCCATGGCCGTAGTCCTTCGATTCGTCGGCGATGAGCGAGTCGTCCTTCCAGATGGGCACGCCATCCTTGCGCCAGTAGGCCGCGAGTGCCCAGCGCGGCAATGGTTCGCCCGGATACCATTTGCCCTGGCCATAATGCAGCAACGAACCGGGCGCGAATTGTTTCCGCAGCCGCTTGATGAGTTCACCGGACAGAATGCGCTTTTTGTGGGACACGGCGGTGAAATTCCATTCCGGGCCGTCCGGGTCGTCCACTGAAACAAACGTCGGCTCACCGCCCATCGTGAGGCGGACATCGCTCTTGTTCAAATCGGCGTCAATCGCGTGCCCAAGTTTCTCGATGCCCTGCCATTGTTCCTCGGTGTACGGTTTGGTGACGCGCGGTGATTCGTAAATGCGCGTCACGCCCATTTCGAAGCTGAATTCGCATTTGGATTCGTCCACTGCACCGCTGATGGGTGCGGCACTTGTCGGATCAGGCGTGCAGGCGAGCGGAATGTGGCCTTCACCGGCCAGCAAACCGCTCGTCGGGTCGAGGCCAATCCAGCCGCCGCCGGGCAGGTACACCTCGCACCAGGCGTGGAGGTCAGTGAAATCCTTTTCCGCACCGCTCGGACCGTCGAGCGCCTTCACGTCAGCCTTGAGCTGGATCAGGTAGCCGCTGACGAAGCGCGAGGCAAGGCCGCAATGCCGGAACAACTGGCAGAGCAGCCACGCCGAATCGCGGCACGAACCGCTGCGTTTCTCCAGCGTTTCCTCGGGAGTCTGGACACCCGGTTCCAGGCGGATGCTGTATTTGATGTCCTTCCAAAGCCGTTGATTGACGGCGACGATGAAATCAATGGTGCGCAAATCTCTGGCCGGGCGTCCCGCGATCGCGGGAGGCGCGCCGTCGGCGGGCTGGGGATTGCCCGCCCTACCCGGCCTGGATTTGTTTGTCCGCCGCCTGGTTTCTCCAAGGACATCGCGCCGGATGGCGCTCAGATACTTCAAGAACTGAGGCGTCAGCCAGCATTTCAACTGGAACGGCTCCAGTTCGTGATCGAGCTGGTGATCATACTCGAACGGAAATTTTTCCGCGTCCGGTTCGAGGAAAAAATCGAACGGGTTCAGCACCGCCATTTCCGCGACCAGGTCCACCTCGACAAGAAATTCACGCGTGGGTTGGTCAAAAACGAGGCGCGCCGCATAATTCGACTGCGGGTCCTGCGTCCAGTTGATGAAATGTTTTTCCGGCGCGATGCGGAGCGAATAACTCAGGATGCGCGTGCGCGAATGCGGCGCGGGACGCAGGCGGACGACCTGCGGGCCGAGATTGACCGGCCGGTCGTAGCGGTAATGCGTTTTGTGATGGAGCGCGACGTGGATGGACATTCGGATTTACGATGGACGATGGACGATGGACGAGCACATTGAAGTGGCAAAACGCGGGCACGGGGCGCGGCGTTCACGCCGCATCAACGCGCAAGACGGAAGCAGGCCAAGTCTTTCCTGCGCCCACTCATGACGGACGTTAAAGCGGGCTGAAGCCCGCGCTTCGCCATTTATTTCCACAGGCCTTGAGGGTTCATTCTTCATTCGTGGTCACAAATACGCCTCAATCGGTTCCGCGCCGAGCGTGCCCGAAAGTGTTTTCAGGTATTCCGGCGATTCGACCTCCGCCAGCGTTTTCCGGGCGTGCGACAAGCCGATCGGCAATGCCCAGGCGCGCGGCTTCGTCGGCGTGGCTGGCGCGTTTTAAAAATCTGTCGAGATAATCCACGTGCCGCCGCCAGAGTTGCCGGTCAATTTTCTGCTTCGCCGCCAGACGCGCCGCATACCAGTCGCTCGCCAGCAGATGATTCGCGCGTGAACAGTTTGCGGACTTCCGGATGTTCGAGGTCCCTTGCCCTCCCATTCGTCGTTCAGCATGATGTGCAGCAGCGCCTGCAACGGCGGACACGCCTGCGCGATGCTGCCGTCGTCGAAATACATTTTCGCGACGCGCTTTTGCGTGGTGACGATGTTGTCCATGCCGTCCGCAAAAATGTCCAGGTCCTGCAGTTCCGGGCGCAGCATCTCGTCGGTGAACACGGCGTGCGGATGATTGAACACGCGCGCCGAAGAAAGTGTGGACGAAACGCGCGTTGATGCGGTAGCCGAGCCGGCTGGCCAGGACTTTTTTGCCGGCGTGCTCGAAGTCCTCGCATTTTTCCAGGTAATGGCCGGCGATCAGAAATTGCGGGTCGCGTTCCTCGGGCGTCATGCGGCACCAGACTTCCGGCACGAGCAGGCTGATGTCGTGGTCCACGCGGACTTTCGGGCCGACGTAGCCGGCGGCGGTGACGAAGCCGTGGTGGCCGGTGAGGATGAACGAGACGAGCGCGTTGTTCAGATCAATGATCGGCGGCAGCGCGTTGAACGGCCCTTTGGTCAGCGCGCCTTCCGAACCCGCGCCGGTGGTCGAAGGCGATTTGCCGGTCATGCTGCAAATGAATTCCATGAACAATTCCGGCAGTTCGAAATAGTGGATCGGATTGAACACCGCGAGCGAGCGGATGCCGGGTTCGGGCGGATTGTTGCGGCGGCCCGGCAGCACGGCGGCGACCGGATTGTGCACGGGCTGGCCGGGCGGCAGCCGGCGGCGCAGGCGCGCGGCCATTTCCGCGAGATAACGTTTCGCGCGGGTGGACGAGATCGGGACGGATCTGGAGATAACGCGGATTCTTGCGTCGGCTTGCCGTCCACGAGCCGCGGATGGGCGGAGCGAGACGAAATAAGCCGGCTTGCCCGTTCGCCGCGACCTCGCGGATCAACGCCTGCATCGGCTGCGGTGAACTGGTAAAAGCCGATGGAGTCCTCGACCAATTCGCGCGCCGCCGCCGGCGTGCAGCGGCTCGTAATTCGAGAAGAAATTGTCCGGGCCGCGCGAAATCCGCTTCGGTCTGCTTGTCGTAGCCGCGATGGATGGCGTCGTCGGGCCGCTGGAACAAGCCGCTGCTCGGAGTTCTGGACGAACTTCAGCGACGCGTTGCCGTCGCGCGTCGGGCAAGTCTTTCAAGCGCGCCCGGCGGCACGACGACCGAGGCGGTGATGTCGTCCTCGATCTGGATTTTCACCGCCGGATGAAAATCCTTGCGCAGGCCGAACGTGCGCCACGAGCCGTCGGTGTCGAAACCGACGCGCAGATAGGTGGTGACGAGCTTGCGGTTGTCGCATTTCAATTCGTTGCCGGCTTGCCGTTGATGATGTCCACGCTGAAATGGTCGCGCCAGTGCCCGCCCCACTCCGGCTTGTAATAGCGCTTCACGACGAAGACGAGTTCCTTGAGGTATTGCGGGACGCTCTCCAGCCAGGCGTTGTATTCCGGGCTTGTAGTCGCGTTCGTCGGGCGTGAGCAGTTTGATGACCGAGCCGAGCGAGCGTTCCGCGCTGAGAATCGTCCGCGGGTCCGTGCGCGTCGGGTCCTTGAAACGCCCGCTGTAATCGCGCTCGATCAATTCCGCGACCTGGTCGAAATCCTTTTTGAAATCCGCGACGAACACCGGCCCGGTGAGGATCGGCGTCGGTGATGGGTTTGGAAATTTCCGATTTGCCGCCGCCGGAAACGGTGCAGGGTTTGTGGCAAAGCGTGCCTTCGGCGACCGTGCCGACGAGCCGCCAGGAGCGGTTCGCGCCGGGCTTTTCCATGCGGACCTTGTAGCCGGAAGGCCGGACGTAGGTCTTTTCCGGGCAGCAACTTGATGGCGCGCTCGGTCTTGCCGCCGGGCCAGGAAACTCGTTTGCTTGTGCAGATCGAACTGCGCGTCCTCCGGCACGTAGATGATGTCCGGATATTTTTTGTCCACGGCGTAGCCTTCGGGCTTCAGGTCCATCGAATCGCGGTAAAGCGAAGTCGACTTCCGCGAAGGAATGGCCCAGCGCGCTTGACGTGGACATCGCCGCTGAATTCCTCGCCCAGATCGTAAGCTGGGAAAGACCAGCGCGCCGCCGGCGTGTTCCTCCTCGCACAGGCCGAACAGATTCGCCGCGTAGCTGATCTGCGTTTTGACCTCCTTCTTGCAATAGCCGAAATAATTGTCGGCGATGATGGTGACGATGACGCCGGTTTCGTCGCGGCAGGTGAGCTTGAACGCCTGGCCGTTGTTGTAGAATTCCCATTCGTCGCTTCCAGCACATGCCGTCGCGGCGCTGGCGTTCGGTGGCCTGGTCCCAGTGCGGCAGGCCGGCGGCCTTCTTGGTGATCTTCGTCAGATGCGGCGCGAGGATGACGCAGCCGGTGTGGCCGGTCCAGTGTTCCGCATCGAGGCCGGCGTCGTTCTCCGGCAGGTTCGGGTCGCCGCCGTTGCCGAAGATGCTTTCGACGAAATCCAGGTTGCTGACGAGGTTGCCCGGCGCGAAGAAGCGGATTTCCATCGTTTTCTCCGGCGTGAAACCCGGGCACTTCCGGGCAGACGAGCGGGCGGAGCAGCAGCGAGACGAAACATTCCGCCGGCTGCGGCTGCGTGGCGGTGAACGGCAGGCGCAGCAGGTCGCGCGGCGGATTGAAGGCGAGGCCCAGCATTTTTGCGAAGACCGCCTTGGGCACGCCGATCTTGTCGTCGGGAATCGGCAGGCCGCCTTCGGCGACGTGAAAAATGCCCTGGGTCGTGCGGCGGTCGCTGCGCGGGTTGTGCAGCACGCCCTGTTTCACGCGATAGGAACTGAGGATGCTCCGAAGTGAATTCGTCGCGGTCCACCGGCAGCGACAGCGCGCGCGCCAGGCCGGGCCGGTCCAGGATGAACGTGCGCAAGCGGCAGCTTCGCGACCGGCACGTCCTGCAGATAATCGTAGAGAAATGTCTGGATGCGCTGGTCGGCGGGACAAAGGTGGTTGGCCAGCAGACGTTCCTTCTCCCGGTACTGCGCGACGAGAGTGGCGACGATGTCGTTGAACTCAGCGCCGCCGGCTGCCGCCACCGGCGGAAAGCCGAGCAGCGACAGTTTGACGTTGATGTAAGGGATCAGGTGGGCGGGTGAAGTGGCGGTCGGAGTCATGCGGTCTCCGTTTCCAGATAGCGAATGCGCTTGTGCACGTCGGTGTTGATCGAGTGATACGGCTGCGCCAGGTTGCCGGCGGCGAACAAGCGTCTGCCGCATGTGCTCCATGTCGTCCTCGCCGATGGCGTCGGTGAAGATCGGCAGCAGATAATCGATGCCCAGTTTGGAGGGCTTCATCAGTTTCGGATCGTAAAGCGCCGGGATGCAGGCAACGCGCGTGAATCAGCCCCCAGCGGTCGCGAAAACGGTTCGCGTCGTAGCCCTCGACGTGAAAGCCCTTGCGTCGAATCGTATTGCAGGATGGAGACGGCGTTGTTGCGGCCTTCGACCAGCAGGTCCACCGTTTTGGCGCCGAGCTGCGCCGCGTAAAAGCGGTCGAACAGAATCGGCCGGCCGCCGCGCTGGGTGTGGCCGACTTTGCGGGTGAAGATCGCCTCCTTGGCCGAGTCGCCGCGGCGGTAAAGCTGAAAATAGCGGTCGCCGATCATCTGGATCAGCTTGGAGCGCAACGCCTCCGCCGCGCCGCTCAGCACCACGTTGCCCGGAGGATCGGTGGATTTCGTTTCCGCGCCGAGTTCGCGGCCCTGTTCGTCCACGATGCCCTCGCCGCAGACGATGACGACATTCTTCTGCAGGTCGTAAAGGTGTTTGACGCGCTCGACCAGGTGCTCGAGGTCGAGCGGATGTTCGGGAATCAGAATGATGTCGGGCTGGCCGTAGGCCGTGCCCAGCGCGATGTAGCCGGAGTGCCGGCCCATGACCTCGATGATGGCGATGCGGCGATGGCTCTCCGCCGTGGTGCGGATGCGCTCGACGCCCTGTGCGGAAACCAAGACCGCCGTGGCGTAACCGGGCGTGGCGTAATTGACAATCTGGTCCAGATCGAAGACGGTGCTGTGAAGTCGTGATGTTTGTAGCGGTAGCCGTGTTTCGCCGCAGCGTCGTTGACGCGCACCCACTCGTCCGGTTCGCTCGGATAATTCAGGCCGAGGTCGTTGTCGATCGTCTTGGGCGCGAGCACGACGGGCAGGCGCTCGGCGAGCGGCTGCAGGCCGTTGAGCGTGCCGTCGCCGCCGATGCAAATCAGCCCCTCGATGCCGAGTTTCTTCAGGCGCGACGTCGATCAGGTCGAGCTCGTCCTTCTTGTTCGGATCCACATAATCGCGCGAGGAGCCGATGAGCGTGCCGCCCTTGGTCGGGTCGAGCTCGGGGATTTCCTGGTAGAGCGGGTTGAGATGAACGTGCGGCACGCGCGGATTGAACAGGCAGTTGAAGCCCTTGATGAGGCCGACGATTTCGACCTTGAGCTGGTTGGCGCGCACCACCGCGCCGTGGATGGTGGCGTTGAGCGCGGGCGTGTCGCCGCCGGCGGTCAGGATGCCGATGCGTTTCATAGCTGCAAAAATGGAGCGCCGAACCCCGGTTCGCCGGGTTGTTGGAGTTCAAGCTTCAGCTTGTCCCTGTTCAAGTCGCACGCTAAAGCGTGAACTCCAACGTGCTGATCAGAAGAGCGGCGCTTCGTAAACTGCTGTTGCTGCTGTTCCTCCTGCTGGACCATGTGTTCCTCGCCGGGATTTTCAAACGGCTGGAAAATGTAGGCGCGGAACAGCGCCTCGCCAATGTTGTTCAACTTGATCTGCGCCTCGTCGAGGTATTGATGCAGGCCGCGGTCGAAAATTTCCTCCACGGTGCTGAACTGCAATTCGGCGAGCAGGCGGCCGGTCAGTTTTTCCGCGTCATTGCAGAAATGTCCCTCGGCCACGCCGGAAATGCGGCGCAAGGCGCGATTCAGCTCGCTCACGCAGAACCGCACGGAGCGGGGAAATCGTCGTTCAGCAGCAGAAATTCCGCGACGAGCTGCGGATGCACGTCCGCGCCGTGGATCGTCCGGTAGGCGTCCCACGCGCTGCACGACCGCAGCACCGCCGACCATTCGAGCGCTTCGGTCTGGATTGATGGTCGCCGGCACGCCGCGTTCCGGCAGCGTCTGGTAACGCACGTCGAGGATGCGCGTCGTCTTGTCCGCGCGTTCGAGAAACTGGCCGGTCTGGATGAACCACCAGCCTTCGTCGTGGATCAGCGTGGCGTTGATGATGCCGATCAGGTGCAGCGAGCCGGCCTTGATTTCCTGGAAAAATTCGCTGGGGCTGCGGTCCCAGACCTTGCGCGCCTGCGGCGAGCGGACGAACAAATACAGCCGGTTCAATTCCTCCCAGAACTCGAGCGTGAGCTGGTCGCGCACCATGCGGGCGTTTTCGCGCGCCTGGCAGATGCGATTGCACGATGGAATTCGGGTTCTCCGGTCTGGAACACGAGGAATTCCGTGACGGCCTGGCGCGGTGGCGTTTCTGGTGCAGCTTGAAGAACGCCGCCTCGTCGCCGGTGGCTCTGGACGATGGGCAGCCAGTATTCGGCCAGCTTTTGCTCGTCCAGGTCGCGCAAATCGAGCAGCAACTGCAGGTTCACGTCCACGATGCGCGCGATGTTCTCGGCGCGTTCGATGTAACGCGCCATCCAGTAAAGCGAATGGGCAACGCGCGAAAGCATTTATGATTGATGATTGATGATTGATGATTTGACCCGCGACCCGGTCCACTCAAATCGTCCCGGCCAGCCTTCCGAAATCGTAAATCGTAAATCGTAAATCATAAATTCAATCACTCCTCCCCATACAAAACCCAGGTGTCCTTGCTGCCGCCGCCCTGCGACGAGTTGACGACGAGCGAGCCTTTGCGCAACGCCACGCGCGTCAGGCCGCCGGGAATGATCGAAACGCGCTCGCCCGACAGGATGAACGGCCGCAAATCCACGTGCCGGCCCTCGAACTTGCCGTCGCAATAGGTCGGATGTTGCGACAGGGAAATCATCGGCTGCGCGATGTAGTTGCGCGGCTCGGCGATGACTTTTTCGCGGAACTTCTCGATTTCCGTCCTTCGACGCCTTCGGTCCCATCAACATGCCGTAGCCGCCGGATTCGTTCGCCGCCTTCACGACCAGTTCCGGCAGATGTTCCAGAATGTATTTGCGGTCGGCCTCCTCGCTGGCGAGATACGTCGGCACGTTCGGAATGATCGGTTCCTGGTCGAGATAGTATTTGATCATCCGCGGCACGAAGTAATACATCACCTTGTCGTCGGCGATGCCGGTGCCGATGGAATTGGCCAGCGACACGTTGCCCGCGCGATAGGCGTGGACCAGGCCGGGCACGCCGAGCATCGAGTCGCGGCGGAAAACCGTCGGGTCAAGAAAATCATCGTCAATGCGCCGGTAAATGACGTGGACCGGCTGCAGTCCCTTCGTCGTGCGCATGAACACGCGCGAATCGCGCACGAACAGGTCGCGGCCTTCGACGATCTCGATGCCCATCTGCCGCGCGAGGTAGGTGTGCTCGAAATACGCGCTGTTGTAGGCGCCGGGCGTGAGCAACACCACCGTCGGCTCGGCCACGCCCGCCGGCGCGATGTGCTTGCAGGCATCTTCAACAGCTCCTGCGGATAATTCTCCACCGGCCGCACGCCGATGCTCTCGAACATCGCCGGAAACGCCCGCTTCATCGCCCGGCGGTTTTCCAGCACGTAGCTGACGCCGGACGGACAGCGCCCGTTGTCCTCCAGCACCAGATAATTGCCATCCTTGTCGCGGATCAGATCCGTGCCGCAGACGTGGATGTAAATGTCCTTGGGCACCTCGAAGTTCACGAACTCGCGCCGGAAATGCTGCCCCGACAGGACGTAAAATTCCGGGATGATGCCGTCCTTGACGATTTTCTGCTCGTGATAGATGTCGTGCAGGAACAGGTTCAGCGCCGTGATGCGCTGGGCGAGACCGCGTTCCAGGAATTCCCATTCCGTGGCCGGGATGATGCGCGGCAGCAGATCGAACGGGAAAATTTTCTCCGCGCCCTGGCGCATCGCCATAGACATTGAACGTGATGCCCTGCCGCAGAAATGCCGTGTCCACCGTCTGCCGTTTGGCGTCGAACTCCGACGGTTTGAGGTTGTTGAACAGACGGTGCAATTTCCGGTAATGCGCCCGCACGCCGCTTTTCCCGTCGAGCATCTCGTCAAATCCACCGTTGATCTTATATTTTTTCAGCATAAAACGAGTTGCTTTTTGCGCCGCGTGGGCATTTTCCGCCAGCGCTGCCGCGGAAAAATCTCCCGGCGTTGCCCGGGGCCGGACCGGCCCCCGCCCCGTTATCCCGCGGCTTTTCAGTGGTTTAATGCGGTTCACCCGCCGCAACGGCAGCCATGAAACCCGGTCACCGTTAATCATTGATTTCCTTTAAGCAACCCCCTTGCCGAAGAAAATAATTTTGCGGTTGCGCCATTTATTCTCCCACTCCTCCCTCAAAGCAGGAGCGGGAGTCGGCAGTCCGCCAGATAACGCCCGGAGTCATTTCGCTATCATTCGAACACTTGCTATTCAACATTCGTCTGCTTAATCTCTGCGCCCTTGAAAAAGAACGGACGGCCCGCCATACCGCGCAAGACGATTTATCGCCTGTCGCTGTACCTGCGCTGCCTCGTGCGGCTGCGCGAGAACGGCATCGGCACCGTTTCCAGCGAGATGCTCGCCCAGGCCGCCGGCGTCAAGTCCACCCAGCTCCGCAAAGACCTCGCCTGTTTCGGCACGTTCGGCACGCGCGGGCTCGGCTACGACGTGGCGGCGCTTTCAAAACGGATCGCCGACGAACTCGGCACATCGCGCCTCCAGCCGGTGATTCTGGTCGGCGTCGGCAATCTCGGACTCGCGCTGCTGTCGTATCGCGGTTTTGAAAGGGAGGGGTTTGAAATCGTCGCGGCGTTCGATGCTGACCCGCGGCGGAAGCGCGACAAGAAAACCCAGCAGCCGATTTACGGCATGGACGAACTGCCGGAATTTATCCGGAAACAAAACATCAAGATGGCCATTCTCTGCGTCCCCGCGGCCGTGGCCCAGGAAGTCACCAACCAGCTGATTCAGGCCGGCATCGTGGGCATTTTGAATTTCGCGCCGATCGTGCTTTCCGTGCCCGAGGAGGTCATGGCCAACAACGTCAATCTCGCCATCGAACTGGAAAACCTGAGTTATTTCACGCAGGAATGACGCGTGATCCAGTCGGGATTTCAGTTGGGGCTGGAACGAAGGCTCGGACGCATTTTATCCTGCGCAATTCCTTCCACAGCCAGAGACAGGGCCGGGTCCGGCGGCGCAACCAAATGCGAGGTATTTTTGGGGGTTCGCGCCTTCCGGGTCGGCTTCGGTTTGGGGGTCTTCTCCGGGGTTGCCGGCCCGGTCGAGTCCGACAGGTAAAGATACCGGCCGCAACTTTCGCATAGCTGGATGTCCGCGTCGTGCATCAACGTGGTGACCACGCCGATGGGCACGCGCATGTGACAGCCGGTGCAGACCTGGTTGCGAACGGCCGCCACGCCTTTCTTTCCCCGGGCCAGCAGGCGGTCGTAGTGGGCGAGAATTTGCGCGGGGATTTTGCCGCGCAACTCCGCGATGGTGGCATCGGAGTTTTTTTCTTTGATTTCGCCAAATTCGAGTGACTGAAGCTTGATGAGGTTTTGCAGTAATTCGTTCATAACCCGTGTGATGGTTATCTCATATTCCGTGAAATTTCGCAAGTGGAATCCAGCCGCCCCAACAGGCGCAATAATCCGTCCAAGATCGTGATCGGATGCGGCGGACAACCGGGAACGTAAAGGTCAACGGGTACAATGCCATCCGCGCCATTTCGCTGCTCGGCGTGGCCGGCGTAGGGACCGCCGGAAATCGCACACGCGCCCACGGCAATCACCAGTTTCGGCGATGGCACCGCCTCATAAGTCTGGCGCAAAGCCGATTCCATATTCTGCGTCACGGGACCGGTGATGAGCAGGCCGTCAGCGTGACGCGGTGACGCCACAAATTGAATGCCGAACCGGCCCAAATCAAACACCACCGTGGTCAAAACGTTCACGTCGGCCTCACAGCCATTGCAGCCGCCGGCGCTCACCTGCCGCAGCTTGAGCGAGCGGCCAAAAAGTTTGCGCGACTTTTCGTCGAGCGCCCTGGCCAGTTGAAATTCCTTTTCGCCGAGCAACAGCGCCTCCCGTGACGAAGTGGCCAGGCCAGGCTCGGTCGTGAAGCGAACCGCGCCCTCCGGACAGGCGCGCTCGCATTCGGGACAAAAGAGGCAACGGCCAAGATCAAGTCGCACGCCCTTATTGTCCACGGTGATGGCATCGGTCGGGCAGACGTCGGCGCAGACGCGGCAGCCGTCCGGACACTTTGCGGCATCAATCTGTGGCCGGCCGCGCAGCCGGTCGGGCAACACCGGCGGTTGATCGGGGAAATCGACCGTGCGGTGTTTCTGATGGGCGCGCGCCAGCAGTGCTTTTAACATGATGTCACCTCACAAATCATGACCGCAATACGACAGGTTGAAACTTTTATTGCACAGCGGAAAATCCGAAATCTGCTGGTCGCGCAACGCCTGTGCCAGCCCCATCCAGTTGTGAAACGACGGATCCACGACTTTGTAATGCGCAAATTTTCCCGCCGCGTCCGTCAACACCACGTGGCAAATCTCCCCGCGCCAGCCCTCAGCCAGCGATACCACGGCGCAATCCGCTGCGAGCGCGCCGACCTCCGCCCGCACCGGACCGTCCGCGAGCGCCTTGAGTTGATCAAAAATGAAAGCCAGCGAGCGCTGGATTTCCATCCACCGCACGTGCGCCCGCGCAAAAACAGTGCCGGTGTGATATAACGACACCGGAATCTGGGCGAAGCGATAAATGCCTGAAGGAAATTGCGCCCGCACATCGCGCTCAACTCCGCTCGCCCGCGCCGCCACGCCGACCAGTCCCAATTCCAGCGCGATTTCGCGCGATACCGGACCGGCATTCTCGAAACGCGAGCGGACCGAAGGAGCGTCCCAAAGCAAATTCACCGCGTTGGTCACGTCCGCACGCGCCTGCTCCAGACGGTCTTCCAGTTGGGTTTGCCGGGCTTCGTCGAGATCAAACAAAATGCCGCCGGGCCGGACCAGGCCGCGCCCGAACCGGTTCCCGCAAATCAACGCGGTCAGGTTCAGAAAGTCGCCGCGAATGCGCCCGCAAAAACTCGCCGTGGGCAGATAACCGACGTCGCCGGCCAGCGCGCCGAGGTCGCCGGTGTGATTGGCAAGCCGTTCCAGTTCGAGCGCGACGGCGCGCAACGCCTGTGCCCGCGCCGGCACGCGGCAACCCGCCAATGCCTCAATCGCCTCGCAATAAGCCAGTGCGTG
Organism: uncultured Verrucomicrobiae bacterium; assembly: GCA_963802515.1. Classification (GTDB taxonomy): domain Bacteria; phylum Verrucomicrobiota; class Verrucomicrobiia; order Limisphaerales; family UBA11358; genus UBA11358. Next base: position 4,413,104 of record CAWDIX010000002.1, on the reverse strand, counting down.
GCCGATGGTCGTGTCGCCGGCAAGCGTTTCCATGTAGGGAATTGTCCGTTTGTTCGGCCCGCCGATCAGCGCGCGTTCAACGCCGCGATGCTGGTAGCCGAGTGAAATTTCCAGGTGATAAACCTTCTCGCCGTGGCATTGAAAGCGAAAATGTCCCGGCTCGATGATTCCGGCGTGAACCGGTCCCACTGCGACTTCATGGACTTCCTCCCCGGTCATCTTGAAGTAATCGGTGACGCCCGGTTTAATTGCCACATCCACCGGACGATTCCAGGCATCGCGGCCTTCACAGGAGGACCGATGAAAGCGAATCGGCTTCAACCACGGATGGCCTTCGGGACGGACGCCCCATTGCTCGGCGATTTCGCGTTCGAACCAGTGCGCCTGCGCGCAAACAGGAGTCAGCGCGGGATAACTGCCGGCGACCCCCGTTGACCAGAGCTCGAGTTGGCCCCTGGCGTCATTGGCCAGCACGGCGAACAGGCGTATGCCTGCGGCACCATTTGCCCGCCCGAACAAAGCCGCGATCCGACCCCCGTTTTCGCAGGACTGCAAAAGCTGTTCGCGGAAATCAGCGAAGCTCAAATTTGGAATCCCCGTTAGCAACACGCTTTCGCCGTTGCGGATGACGTTGGAGGTTCCGGTTTTCATGGCGTACCTCCGAGGGTCGCGGCGATTTGATGCAGCACGCCGCTCAGTTTTCCCGGTACCGCCAGGCCGAGCCACAAAACCAGCAAGCCAAGCAGCGCGGGAGGTACGATTTGCCACCAGTGGTCATGGCTCCGGCTGATTTGCTTTTGTGGTTCGCCTTGCGCCATGGCGAAGAACGCCGTCGTCATGCCGATGAAAATCACTGCCAGAAAAACCAGGACCACAATCGCAATCCAGATGTGACCGGTGTCGAACGCGGCTTTCAAGATGATGAATTTGCTCAGGAACAATCCAAACGGCGGCGTGCCGGTGATGGCCAGGAACCCCACAATCCAAAGCAGACCGGTCGCTGGCGCGACGTTCAACAGGCCGCGCACCTGGGCGATGCTTTTGGTTTGGTAACGACTGACGATATTTCCGGAAAGCAGAAACAACATGCCTTTGGCAAGCGAATGGTTCACGGCGTGCAGCATCGCACCGAATGCGCCCATGCCCCCCAGCCCGACGCCCAGCGCGATGATACCCATGTGCTCGACGCTCGAGTAGGCCAGCAACCGCTTGTAATCTGTCTGGCCCAGAATAAAAACCGCACCGACCATGACCGAAACCAATCCCAGCGCCAGCCACACGTCGCGCCCAAAATCCCCCAGGCCGGCGGCCACACAAACCTGTTGCACGCGGACGAGGCCCAGAAACGCGCAATTGAGCACCGCGCCGGAAAGCAGTGCTGAAACGGCGGACGGCGCCTCGCTGTGCGCGTCCGGCAGCCACGTGTGCAGCGGGGCCAGGCCCATTTTCGTGCCGTAACCGACGAAGAACAGGAGGCACGCGACTTTCAGCCAAGGCGTTTGCAGCGCTCGCGCGTGTGTGACCAGATCGGGCAGCACCATCGGAAATCCTTCATTATTTGCCTGGGTCGCCGACACGCTGAGAAAGAAATTCGCCAGCAAGGCCAGCGCGATGCCGACCGAGCAGATGAGCAGGTATTTCCAGGTCGCTTCGAGCGAGCGATGATGCCGATGAAAATAAATCAGCGGCGCGCTTGCCAGGGTCGTCGCTTCAATGGCCACCCAGATCAATCCAAAGTGCTGGCTGACTGTCACCAGCGTCATCGCCGCCAAAAACAAAAGGAGGCACCCGATGAATACCGCTTCCGGCGCATTGTCGAAGAGAAATCCTTCTTCTGCGTCGGTGGCGCGCCGGTTCGCCTCCTGGGCGAGATAACCGATGACGTAAAACGACACTACCAGAAACAAACCGCTGGTGATGCTCAAAAACAGCAGCCCGGCGGCGTCCAGCGCCAGCCAGCCGCTGAGCGCCGGAGCCGGCGTCCACTTCCAGCTGGTCGCGGCGAGCGCGGTATGCACCAAGGCCGTGCCGACAAGCAAGCCGCGCCGCATCGCCGAACTGGGCAAGGCAAAAGCTGCCAGACCCGCGAGCAAAGGAAGAATGACCAAGGCGAAGATCATTTGGAGCGCGGAGTGGAAAATGATTCACCCGCCGCGCGGGAGTCGCGCGCGATCGCAAACCGCAAATCGTACATCGTAAATTTCATGAGTCCTTCAACGTGCTCAACCGGTCAACGTCAATGTGATCGAACTCGCGGTTGATGTGGAAGATGGTGATGCCCATGACGAACACCGCTACGAACACGTCCAGCAACACGCCGGCTTCGACCAGCAATGGCGTGCGCGCCGCCACCCCCACACCGAACGTGTAGATGCCGTTCTCCAGCACCAGAAAGCCCAACACCTGGTTGACCGCGCGTTTGCGGCTCACGATGAGGAACAACCCTGCGAAAATGGAAAAGAACGCCACCGGCGTCAGCCACGGCGAGGCAATGTTTTCCGGTATCGGCAGGCGCATGCACATCCAGAACGACACGCCGAGCGCAACCACGCCCCACACCAGTGAGGCGACGTAGCCGACGTAGGGCTCGATTTCTCGCGCCACTTCCGCTTCACGCACGGCGCGAAAGAGAAACCACGGGAACACAACACCTTTGATCGCAATAGTGCCCACCGCCAACAGCGCGAAACGCACCGACAGCTCGTGCCAATGCGCCAGAATCGGCAGGAAACCCAGCACCACGCCTTGCGCCGCCACCACCCGAATCGAAGCCCCGAGCCGGCTGGAACCGAGCAGTTTCAGGTTGGTCAACACCACGAGAATGAGAATGAAATTGGTGGTCATCATGGCTTTAACCGGATGAGTCCGAGTAGAAATGCCACTGCGGCCAACGCGCCCGCGCCGACCAGCAGTTGCGGCACAACGACGAGCCGCAGTCGCGCCATGATGGATTCAATCACACCAACAATCACAGCCACGACAAACATTCCGCCCGTCGCCAGCAACAGGTCCAACCATGCGTTGCCTGTCGCCGGCAACACGAGGCCCACAACCAGCGCCGCGAACAGCCATAGTTTGAGCGCGGAACTGTAAAGAATGAATGCGAAGTCCGGTCCGCCGTGGTCCAGCACCATCACCTCGTGTATCATGGTTAATTCGAGGTGGGTGTTCGGGTCGTCCACCGGAATGCGCGCATTTTCGGCCAGCAATAAGATCAACAACGCGATGACCACCAACACCAGCACCGGGCCGGCCTGTAGCCAGTGGGCCGCCGACACCGGCTCAAGCATCGCTGAAAGTGAAAGCTGCCCGGCTTGGCGCGCCAATGTCGCCAGCACAACCAGCAGCGCCGGTTCCGTCAGCGCCGAAAAAAACACTTCACGGCTCGCGCCCATGCCCTCAAAACTCGAACCCGTGTCGAGCGCCGCCACCACCGTGAAGAACCGCACCAATCCAAGCAGGCCGGCAAAGAGCAAAAAATCCCCGGGAAACTCGATAAGTGACGGGAAGTTCCCGAGCGGCACCAGCATCGCCGCCATCAATGTCGCCGCCAATCCAACCATTGGCCCGGCGCGAAACAGCCACGTCGTCGTGCGGCTGTAAACCGCGCCTTTTTGCAGCAGCTTCCACAAATCGAAATAGGTTTGGAGCAGCGGCTGACCGCGTCGCCCGGCGAAAAGCGCCTTGGTGCGGTTGATGATACCGAACAGCAACGGCGACAATACCAGCGCCAAGAGCAGCGGGATGAAAGAAAGGGCATTCATGGTCAGCGAAATTTCCAGACCAGGAGCACAATCAACGTCACGGCGATATAAAGGACGTAAAGCTGGGCGTTGCCATGTTGCAACCAGCGCAACTGTGAAAGCCATGCTTCAGCGCGCTCGAACATGGGCCGGTACATTTCCTCGTGAGAGATGTCGGGAGTGATTGTCTCAAGCGCGGCTTCCGGAGGGAAAATGCCCCGCGGCTTCAAAACCCTTGTCCTCGTACCGAGCAGCACCTTGAATAAATTCGTCAATGGCTGGGCAAACGACGAGGCCGTATACTGCATCCGTGGCGTCGGCTGCGCGTAACCGCAGCCCCAGGTGACAGTTTCTTCCACCCGGCGGTTTGCCAGCAGACCGCGCCGAACCACGCTCAAGGCCAGCAGCAAAAACAGTAAAGCTCCGGATCCGATCACCACGAACATCAGCGGACTTGCGGCTGCAGCCAAATCAACGCTGACTGCTCCGGGATCGAGGCCTGTCAGGCTCGCCAGCACCGTCTGCAAACTTCCAACCACGACCGGCGCCAGCAATCCAATGAGAATACACCCGGCTGCCAGTATCAGCATGGGCAGTCGCATGGCCCAACCCGTCTCATGGGCGCGCGCGACGTGTTCGCTGCGCGGCTCGCCAAGGAAAACAATGCCGAAGGCCTTCGTGAAACACGCCACCGCCAACCCGCCAATCAGTGCCAGGCCGGCAATCAACGCCAGCAACGGCACGGCGATTTCTCCAGCGGTCGAGATACCGCCTTTGAACGCGCCGAAGAAAATCAGGAATTCGCTGACAAACCCGTTCAGCGGCGGCAGACCCGAAATGGCCACCGCACCGATGAGGAAAGTCACCGCCGTCCACGGCATGCGCTTGAGCAATCCGCCTAGATGGTCAATCTCAAGCGTTTTGGCGCCATGCAACACCGCGCCCGCGCCGAGGAACAAAAGGCCTTTGAACAAGGCATGATTCACCACATGCAGCAATGCGCCGCCGAAACCCAGCACAATGAGCATGGACGAGCCGGTATGCATACCCAGCAAGCCGACACCCAGGCCCAACGCGATGATGCCGATGTTTTCCACGCTGTGATATGCCAGCAGCCGCTTCAGGTCATGCTGGGCCAGCGCAAACAATACGCCCAGCACGCCTGAGGTCAGCCCGATGGCAATGAGTCCCCACCCCCACCATAATGGCGGCATTCCTAAAAATGTGAATGCGCGCAGCAACCCGTAAATTCCGGTCTTGATCATCACGCCCGACATCAGCGCCGAGACATGACTCGGCGCGGCCGGATGCGCCTCCGGCAGCCACACGTGCAATGGCATGAATCCGGCCTTGGTGCCAAAGCCAATCACCGCCAACAGGAATAGAACCCCCGCCAAACCTTGCGTGTGAATACCCTGCTTCGCCCAGACATCGAAATCCATTGAACCGGTCTCACGCGCCAACAACAGGAAAAACGCGAGCAAAAAGGCCGTGCCCAGATGTGTCGCCACAAAATAAATCCAACCTGCCTCACGCACCGATTCCCGTTCATGCTCAAACGTCACGAGGAAGAACGACGCCACTGCCATCAGTTCCCACGCGAACAGAAACAGCACGGCGCTGCGCGCCAACAGGACCAGGATCATGCCGAGCACCAGCAGGCCGTAGAAAAACCAGACCGGGCCTAGCGACCGCCTTCCCTGCCACGACCGCAGATATCCCACGCCATAAATTGCACAAAGTGCCGAAAGCAACAATGTCGGCAAAATGAACCACGCCGAAAGCGGGTCCAGCTCGACAAAGAATTCGCCATAAGGCACCGGCCAGGGGAAATGAAACTGTTGGGTTGCACCGCCCGATAAAACTCGAATTGCCGGGATGCAGCCCAACACCGCTGCGATAACCACCGAACCTGCGCCCAGCCAGGAAAGATTTCGGTCAACCCGGTTCAGCAGCAACCCCGCCATCGCACCAACGAGCAGGATGGCCATCGCTAGCAACATCCACGTCACGCAGCCGCCTCCTTCTTCGCGGTCGTTGCCGAAGTGCGCAAGGTATTGCTGATTACCTTGGCCGCCGCCAGGATTTCATCGCGGCTCGCCTGTTTTAGAATCAGCGCCTTGAATCCGGGATTCCGCAACGCGAACGCCAGACGCGACAGCAAATGCAGGTGCGCTTTGACGGTGGGACTGATGAGGGTGAACAATGTGTGTACTGGTTGGTTGTCCAGTGCTCCGAAATCAACCGGCGCTTCCAGAAAACATAACGTTACCACGGGCTGCGGCACGTGCAGCACGATGGGATTCCGCACGTGGGGAATGGCGATGCCATCGCCAATAGCCGTGGACTCCAAGGCCTCGCGCGCCAGCAACACCTGTAGTAAAAACTCACGATCTACCGAATCCGGCAACCGCAGCATTTCGACCACGCTGCGGAGAACCGCCGGCTTGTCCTTGCCGGCGAGGCGATAGAAAATCCCCCCCACCTCCATGGCGTCGGACAATTCGGGAAGCGGCGTCGAGCCGTTCTCCGGTTCCTCAAAAATTCGTGGCGAAACGTTGATGCGATTGGCCGTGGCCCACTCCAACAACTCGGCGCGGTTGAAGCGGTATTGTCCACTCAGCCGATATCCCGGCAGTTTCCGCTCATCAATCCAGCGATAAACCGTCTTTTCCGAGATATTGAGAAGACCGGCTACATCTTTGACAGTCAGTTGCATCTGTTCGCGATGTCCAGCCTGCGAAATGCACTTTGGACATCTTTGGACAGACTACGAAGAATGCCAAGAATGTCAAGCGCAACGACATTTGCCCGCAAGCAGACCTTTACTGACTTGAAAAAAATGCGGTTTCTAGAATCGGAACTTTAGCGGTGGTGTCCGGTATTTTGCGAAGGGGTACTGATTTCCACCGGCAATTTCCCGGTAAGCTTGGCGGTGATCAGGTCGTCTGCGAGTACTTTGGCTGCCTCTTGCATGAATTCATCGGGAGTCTGGGTTGCGGCAATTCCGCCGCCGAGCACCCAGCTATTCTTGTCAATTTTTTGACTGGCCAAAATGTTGGTAGTGGTGCCATCCATGAAATCCACCGTGGCATCGAAATAGGAACTGCCGGCTCCAAGACCAATCAATAACCGGCCAATCGCGTCTCCCTCTGTGTAACGTGTGATCGTTCCGGATATGATCAGCGTTTGCGAATCAGGGCTGCCGGTCCGTACTACTTCTTTAAACACATTCTTCTCGCCAAGCGCGATGGCTATCCGATCCGGGAAAGATTTTGTCCTTATGGCCATCTCTGCCTTTTTCTTCGCCTGCGCGCCCGGTTTTACCTTATCCGTAACACCATCGGCAAAATCCAGCACGAGTACACGATCATACTTCCTCAAGTCCAAGTCTTTGCCTGCGGTGGGCGTCACTTCAGAAACAGTACCACAACCACTGAGAATCATTCCCAAGCCTAAAAATGCAACATTTAGAAGTATTGTTTTCATAAGGTTCTATCGAGGTCTTGCCGTCAACTGTCTGGGCTTTTTACCCCGATCCATCCGAAATGCAAGCGCCAATGTGCATGGCCCGTGTGCAGATTTGAACGGAGCGCGGCCGTGTCGGAGACCAGCCGCAGCAATTTTACGCACTGCGACTGGCGCTGCGCGCCCAGCTGCGCCCCCGAAATTCTAAATCAGGACTCCTTCTTCGCCGTTTTCACTTCGATGTGCAGGTCGCGCAGTTGGCGAGGCGTCACCGGCGCGGGTGAATCGGTCATCAGGTCCGTGCCTTTCGCCGTCTTCGGAAAAGCTATCACCTCGCGGATGCTCGGTGTGCCGCAGAGAATCGCGTTGAGCCGGTCGAAGCCGAGCGCGATGCCGCCGTGCGGCGGCGCGCCGTAGCGGAACGCTTCGAGCATGTAACCGAACCGCAGCTTCGTTTCTTCCGGGGTAATTTGCAGCACGTCTTCGAACACCATTTTCTGCACGTCAGGCTGATGAATACGAATCGAGCCGCCGCCAAGTTCCACGCCGTTCACCACCACGTCGTAATGCTGGCCGCGCACTTTCTTCGGATCGGTCTTGAGCAGCGGAATGTCTTCAGTCACCGGCGCGGTGAACGGGTGATGGCTCGAATACCAGCGATTCTGTTCCTTGTCGAAGTGGAGCAGCGGAAAATCCACCACCCAGAGGAAGTCAAACCGGTTTGGATCAATCGTCAGCTTCCCCTGCTCTTTCAAAATGTTGGCGCAGTAACGCCGGATTTCGCCGAGGATTTCGCACGCGTTCAGCCACTGGTCGGCTGCAAACAAAATCAAGTCCCCTTCCTCGATCTTCAATTTTTGCGTCAGCGCGGCTTTCTCGGCGTCGTTGAAAAATTTCACGATGGGCGATTTCCATTCCACAGCGGCAGTGGCACGGGCATCCTGCCCGTGTGTTTCTGCTTTGGAACTCGCGGGCGAGACGCCCGCGCCACTATTCTTTTCGACTTTGATGTAAGCCAGGCCCTTGGCGCCCAGGCCCTTGGCGTATTCGGTCATGGTCTCAATCTGCCCCTGCGTGGCACCGGCCAGGCCTTTCGCGTTAAGCGCCTTGACCACCCCACCGGCAGCGACTGCGCCGCTGAACACCTTGAATTTGCTGGGCCGGAATTCCTCGGTGAAATCCACCAGTTCCATACCGTAGCGCGTATCGGGCTTGTCAATGCCGTACCGGTTCAACGCTTCTTCGAACGTAAGGCGCTTGAACGGCGTCGGCACGTCAAGGTTCAGCGCGGTCTTCCAGATGCGTTTAAGCAGGCCTTCAATCAAGTTGTAGATGTCCTCGCGTTCGATGAACGACATCTCGAGGTCAATTTGCGTGAATTCGAGCTGGCGGTCCGCGCGCTGGTCTTCGTCGCGGAAACACCGGGCCAACTGGTAGTAACGCTCAATGCCGCCGACCATCAGGATTTGCTTGAACTGCTGCGGTGACTGCGGCAGGGCGTAAAATTGTCCGGGATTCACCCGGCTCGGCACGAGAAATTCGCGCGCGCCCTCCGGTGTGGACTTGAACAACATGGGCGTCTCGACTTCCAGGAAACCTTGCTCATCCAGATAATGCCGCGTGGCCATGGCGACCTTGCTGCGCAAGCGGAGGTTGCGCGCCATCTCGGGCCGGCGCAAATCGAGGTAACGGTATTTCAGGCGCAATTCCTCGTTCACCTTGCTCGCCACTTCGGGGTCGTCCACCGGGAACGGCAGCACGTCGGCCACATTCAGCACTTCGAGTTCCTTTACCATCACCTCGACTTCGCCGGTCGGGATTTTGGGATTGTTCGTACCTTCCGGTCGCTGGCGGACTTTGCCGGTGGCGCGGATGACGCATTCGCTGCGCAACGCCGCCGCGCGTTCGAACAGTTCTTTGGGCAGATCGGATGGATCAAAAACGGTCTGGGTGCGGCCTTCGCGGTCGCGGACATCAATAAAAATGAGGCCGCCGAGGTCGCGGCGGGAATGGACCCAACCGGTCAAGGTGATTATCTGCCCGATGTGTGCCGGGCGCAGTTCGTTGCAATGATGCGTGCGTTTCATGAATTGTTGTTGGAGTTCAAGCTTCAGGTTGCTCCATTTCATTTCCATTCTCCAAGCAACCTGAAGCTTGAACTCCAACGCTCTGAATGCGGATTCTGACTAAGAAAGCGCCGGATTTCAAAAGAATTCCGCAGGGTTTTGCAGCCAGAGCGCCCGATCTTCACGCAATCCCGGACGACGCTCAAACATTCTAAACGCGCCGGCTTGCCCGCGCGCGGATTAAACCAAACCCCGCGCCCATGCCCAACCCCAGCATGGCCCACGTCGAAGGTTCGGGGACAGCTACGGCAATCCCCACAGGGCCTGCCAAACCTGAAGCGAAAATGGTGCCGACACCGTTCGTACCGTATTTCATAATCTGGTTGCTACCATAATCCACCACATAAAGATTACCGCTGCTGTCGAAGGCGATGTTTTCAGGCTGAACCAACCCCGAGGCAAAGACCGTCCCGACTCCGCTCGAATTGTATTTCACAATCTCGCCGCTGGCAGCCTCCGCGACATAAAGGTTGCCGCTGCTGTCAAACGCGAGGCCCTGGGGACCGTAGGTCATGTTCGGAACGAACACCGACTCGACTCCGCCCGGGGTATATTTAAGGATCGAGTAGTAGGTACCCGCATTCGCCACGTAAAGGTTGCCACTGCGGTCAAAGGTCAAGCCAAAGGGATAGCTCAAACCCACCGTGGCGAAAGTCGTTCCGACTCCGCTCGAATTGTACTTCATAACCGAGGCGCTCCCGCTGTTCGCCACGTACAGATTGCCACTGCCGTCAAAGGCAATATCAAAAGGACCGTTCAAGCCGGTGGTGGCGTAGGTTGTCGGAATCCCGCTCGAATTGAATTTCTGAATGATGTTGTTGCCATAGCTCGACGCGAAAAGGCTGCCGCTACTGTCAAAAGCCAGCCCAAAGGACGCGTAGAATCCCGTCGCTCCAAACACCGAACCCGCCCCGCCGCTCGAATTGAATTGTTCAATTGTCCCGTCATAATCCGCCACGTAAATAGTGTCGGCGGGCGAAGGCGCGGCACAGAAAATGAAAGCTGTGAGAGCAAGATAAGGTGCTTTGGCTGATGTGAATTTCATTGGATTACGACCTGCTGATTTCACATCCAATCATCTCAAAATGTACTCGCGGCGTCAATCCAATTGACACGTCGGTGTCGAGCCGGAGCCCCGCACGACCCGCTTGCTCCCGCCTTACTCCGGCAGCGCAATCCGCCACGTGTTGGTAGGGTCGCCGGAATTTTTCAATGCCTTGCGCAGACCGGAATTGGAGTATTGCTGCACGCTGCCGTCGGACAAGCCCACGTTGCCCTGGTTCACGTGGATGTCTTGCGTCCAACTGACGCGCTGGCCGGGGACAAGTTTGAGGATTCCGCTTTCCGGGTCGCTCTCGCCCGTGAGATTCCGGTCACCATCGAGAAATCTTTCCGGATAGGTGTCATCGGCATCCAGCCCGACGAAATAGCTGACGTTTTGATTATTTAAGCGAACGAAGTTGACGGCCGCGACGCGCGTGTCCGCCGGACAAACCAGGATCTTCGGCGCGCTCAACTCGTTCGACATGACTTGAAAATGCCGGAACGTGTCCACGCCGGTGGTGAATTCCATCGTGCCGCCTTTGTTTGTGGAAACGGACATCGGATATTTGTCGCCGTTGTCGCCTTCCCAAATCCGGAAGGCCAGACCGTCCTGTTTCAGGTTGTTGATGCAGTTGATGCGCTGGGCTTTCTTCTTGGCCGACGCCAGCGCGGGCAGCAGCATCGCCGCGAGAACGGCTAGAACGGCGATCACGACGAGCAGCATGACGAGGGTGAATCCTGGTTTTGAGCAACGTCCGGAGATGGAGTTCATGTCCGGATTATGACCCGCCCGCCGACGCTTACAAGTCATTCCTCGCCCGAATTAAACCGGCGGTTGAATTCAGAAACAATTATTTTTCGCTTTACCTTTTCCGGAAACCTGTTTGGCTATCCCCGGATTCGGACAACTCATTGGAAACCATTCTTTTATCATGAAAAAATGCAACTTATTTATCTGGCTGCCGGCGTTCGTTCTGGTCGGCGTCCTCACTCTGCTCGATTACGGCTGCGGCAAGAATCCCGCATCTTCCGCCGGGCAACCGGCCTCCACCGTCGTCTCAGTCAGCAAAACGAGTTATGCCGAGGTCACGTCGCAGCTCGATCCGGGCGGCAATTTCTACATGTATCTCGGCACCGCGCAATGGCTCGACGGCCTTTCTGCGAAGGTTGGCGCCTGGCGGCAGACGTTCACCGCCATGCCCGGCCTCAAGGCGGAGGACGCGGCCAACATCAATAAGGCGTTCGACATCGCCACCCGCCTCGTCAAGGACAGCGGCATCGAAGATGTCAGCGGCGTAGGGTTGAGTTCGGTGGAAATCAAGAAGGGTGTGTTCCGCAACAAGGCGCTGTTGCATCACTATCCCGGCAAAGGCGACGGCTTCCTCTGGCAACTCGCCGGCAAGGAACCCCACCCGCTTACCGGCCTTGACTTCCTGCCGGACAACACCGCGCTGGCGGTTTTCTCGGATATGGACTTGCCGGTGCTCTGGACCGTGGCGCAAAAGGAAATTTCCCGGTCCGACCTGCCCCAGGCGCAGGAATGGCTGAAGCAACTCCCGGTTCAATTTGAAAAGAAAACCGGCGTCAAATGGGACGCCTTTCTCAATTCGCTCGGCGGCGAATTCGGTTTCGTCATGACGCTCGACCCGAGCAACAACATCCCCGTGCCGCTGCCCGGTGGCGCGTTGGAGGTCCCCACGCCCGGCCTGTTGCTCGCCGTGAAAGTCAACGACAACACCATTTTCAACCGGATTGACGAGGAATTGAAGGCCAATCCGCAAGTCATCAGCGTGGAGAAGTCCGGCCTCAAAATGCGGACGATGCCCGTGCCCATTCCGTTCATCGGCGAGCTCCGGCCCAGCACCGCCAGCAGTGGCGGCTATCTGTTCGTCTCTTCAAGCGATGCGCTGATTGACGAGGCACTCGCCGTAAAGAGCGGACGGAACCCCGGCCTCAAAGCCACCGATGAATTCAAGCACCTCGCACAGGGTCTGCCGGACCACGGCAACCAGTTCTGCTACATGAGCCAGCGGTTTGCCGCGACCTTGATCAAGGTGCAACAACAGGCCATGGCCAGCAGCGCGAAGACCGAGCCGCAGATGGCGCAATGGATGCAATCCTTTTATCGCACCCGGCCCGCCTTTGCCTATTCCGTCGGCATCAACACACCGGACGGCTGCCTGACCATCGGCAACGGCAGCCAGAGCTACGCCAATGCCGTGTTGCTGCCCGCGGTAGCCGTGCCCGCCATGCTGGCCGCAATCGCCATTCCCAACTTCGTCAAAGCTCGCGCAACTTCGCAGGAAAACGCCTGCATCAACAATCTCCGGCAGATTGACGCCGCCAAAAATGAATGGGCGTTGGAAAAGAATAAAACCGCCTCGGACGTTCCGGCCAGGGAAGACCTTTTGCCCTATCTTCGCAGTTGGCCCACCTGTCCGGCGGGAGGCACTTACACGATCGGCCCCGTGGGTGAAAAGCCGACTTGTAGTATTCCCGGTCACCAGTTGCCTTGAAGCTGTCTCATGCCGCGCAACAGCAGTTGAAGGTGGCGTGATTTAATTGGAGCGCGGAGCATTGCTCCGCACAATTGTAGTTTCCGAGCGTGCGGTGCGATGCGCCGCGTTCCAAAGCTGCAGCTTCCCGCGGGTGGATGGCCGGGCAAATTCCCGGCTCGCCATGCCATGCCGGTTACATTAGCTTTCCGTCGCCATGACGGATCTGACAAAGCCCGAAGTCATCATCACCCACGAAAGCGACCTCGACGGGTTTCTCGCCGGCGCCTTGTTGCAGCGGCTCGCCAAAAAACTGTTCGGCGCGGACGTCCCGTTGGAGGCGTATCATTATAACTTTTGGAAACAGCGCGAGTTGCGCGAAAGCTGCGCGTGGGTGGCGGATTTCACGTTCGAACCGCGGCTCGACCGGTCGGAATGGGCCGTCATTGACCATCACGTCACGGAAACTGCGCCCAAATTCGCAATGCTCATCCACGACGTGAACAAATCCGCCGGCCTGCTTTGTTACGAACTCTGCAAGGGAGAGGGCCTCGGCTCGCCCGCACTGGACCGGCTCGTACACCTGAACAACGTCGCTGATTTGTTCCTGGAGGACGACCCCGACTTCGTCATCGCCGGCGATTACGCGAGCCTGGTCAAAACCTATCAGTTCTGGAACCTGCACGCGCTCATCAACGGCAACATCGAGCGGCTGCTCGACCATCCGCTGCTCGAGGTCATGGCGACGAAGCGCCGCATCGAAAACCCGCTTGGTTTCGAGTGGAGCAAGAACAATATCACCGAACTCAGCCCGACGGTTGGCTATGTGGACACCGTCGTCGGCAACAACAACCTCGTTGTCCACCGGTTGCTCGAGGAACAGGCGACGAAATATCCGGTGCTGGTCACGCTGTTCCGGCGCGGGAACCTGGTATTTGCCAGCTTCCGCAGCAAGGCCGGCGAAGCGCTCAAGGTCGCGGAAAAATTCCAGGGCGGCGGCCACGCCAACGCCGCCGGCGCCATCCTGCCCAAATCCATCCGGAACATCCCCGACGCCGTGGAATATATCCGCCAGCTTTTAAATCCGAAGCGCGACACGCCGTTGAACAGCCTGGAAAATCTCTTTGCCAGCATTGAAGCGGGCAAAAAAGGTTGACGCGCAATTCGCAAACTTTCACAAATGCTTTTTCGCCTCCTGTCAGCACATGGAATCGGCGCCTGCTTTTACTCTTTGCACACACACACCTGACGTTTAACATTGCCACCGTATTTATGGCTGAAGCTCAACCGGCAGTCTCCTCTCCAGTGCGCGCGGATGATCGCAACCCAAACCAATTGCGGCCCATCCGGTTCCAGAACGACATCGCGCCGCATGCCACTGGCTCGACGCTCATCGAGTGGGGCAATACGCGCGTCATCTGCGGGGTGACGGTCGAAGAAACGGTGCCCCGTTGGATGAAGGAGCAGAAAGTCACTGGCGGATGGCTCACCGCCGAATACTCAATGCTCCCCTACTCCACCCGGGAACGCAAATCGCGTGACAGCGCCCGGGGGAAAATTGACGGGCGCTCGCAGGAAATCCAGCGGCTCGTCGGCCGCGCCATGCGCGCCGTGCTCAACCTCGAAAAGCTCGGCGAACGCACGGTCTGGGTGGATTGCGACGTGTTACAGGCCGACGGCGGGACGCGTGTCGCGGCCATCACCGGCGCCTATGTCGCCCTTTCGAGGGCGATGCAGAACCTTCTGGCCGGCGGCAAACTGACGGAGAATCCGGTCCTGCACGCCGTCGCCGCCGTCAGCGTCGGCATTGTGAACGGCCAGCCGCTGCTGGATCTGTGTTATGCCGAGGACGTGACCGCAGCGGTGGACATGAATCTGGTAATGAATTCCGCCGGCGAATTCATCGAAGTCCAGGGCACTGGCGAAGAGGCCACGTTCAGCGAGAAACAACTCAACGACTTGCTCGCGCTCGGCAAGGCGGGCATTCGCGAATTGCTGGCCGCCCAGGAACAGGCGCTGCGGCAGTCCAAACTTTAGCTCGTTCGGACCGCGCCAAAGATTGAACTTCGATCTGACTTTGAAACCCATGTCATCCTCAAACCTTCTGCGACAAAATCCCGAACCACCGCAGCCAACGCGGCTATTATTGGTTCGCCACGGAGAAATCGAGCCGCGTCATCAACACACGTTTGGCGGACGTATTGACATGAATCTTTCGGAACGCGGCCACAAACAGGCCGAAAAACTCGCCGCCTACCTGCGTGGCAAAACGATTGACGCGATTTATGCCAGTCCGATGAAGCGCGTCCAGCAAACGCTGGCGCCACTGCTGACCAACGGCGCGCCAGCGCAAACCATCATGCCCGATTTGCGCGAACTGGATTTCGGCGACTGGACCGGTCTTGGGTGGCAGGCCGTCAGCGAGCGGTTCGGTTTCAGCGTTTATGAATGGCTCGACCAGATTGAACTCAATGGAGCGCCGAACGGGGAGAACGGCAAATCCTTCCGCGCCCGCGTCGAGCCGTGCCTGCGCGAAATCACACGGGGGCATCACGGACAAAACGTTGCCGTTTTTTGTCACGGCGGCGTCATCCGCATGATGCTCGCGATTCTTCTCAACGTGCCGTTGCCGAAAACGAACCAGTTCGAGATTGAATACACGAGCGTCACGCAAGTGGCGTTGCATCCGCACATGGCCGAAGTGGAGTTGCTCAATTTCACCCCGTGGCGCGACCTGGTCTGACGATCGTCATCCTTCGTTCCCGCCCCCGTTCCCGTCTTTTTGTCCGAGGACGACACGCGGCGGGAGAGAAAGAATCGAAAATGAAACACAAGGCGCTCTGGCGAATTTCCATCACCACAACGCGCGAAGCCGAAGATGCCACCGTGGAAGCGCTTGGCGCGATTTTGCAGCGTACCGTTTCTGCCTATTTCAATGCAAAGACCGGCATCAGCACCGTTTCTGCCTTTTGCGAACAAAGGCCGGTTGCAGAAGTCGTCAGAAACATTTCCGCCCGACTGAAGCGGATTCAAGATTGCGGGCTGAAAATCCGTCCCGGCAAAATGACCATTGCCAAAGTCCGGCGCGAGGACTGGGCGGAATCGTGGAAACGGCATTTCAAACCGATTGAAATCGAACTGGAGAATCCGGGAGGTAACCCCACAGGTACAGCCCGAAAATCAGAGCGACGCGGAAGTCGGGCTCGTGTCACTCGGCCCTCCGGAATGAGAAAATCGCTGTTGATCAAACCGAGCTGGAGCAAACGCAAACCTCGGAAAGGCCAAATTGTCGTTGTGCTTGATCCCGGCCTGGGCTTTGGCACCGGACAGCATCCGACGACCGCGTTTTGCCTGCAAGAATTGCTGCGCGGTGGAACATTTAAAGCACGGCGGTCATTTCTCGACATCGGCACCGGCTCGGGAATCCTGGCGATTGCGGCGGCCAAACTCGGCTATTCACCCGTGCGCGCCTTCGATTGTGATCCCGAGGCAGTCCGGGTCGCCCGCGCCAACGCCCGGGCAAATGGGGTCCAAAAGAGGCTGCGGATTGCGCGCGGGGACGTGAAAAGGCTGCGGATTCAAGCGGCAAAACAATTCGATCTGGTTTGTGCAAATTTGATTTCGCCGTTGCTGGTGGCGGAGCGGCGGCGGATTGCGGCGCAATTGAAGCGCGGCGGAACGCTCGTGCTGGCGGGCATACTGAAACCAGAATTTTCGGAGGTGCAAAAGGTTTTTGAAAAACTTGGTTTGAAACTTGCTGCCGCGATTACCGGGAACGAGTGGCGTTCGGGTTCATTTTGTTACGCCAGGGAAAATTCTGTGGGGATATTTGAATGACCGGCGCCAGGATCGGTCTTATAGTCAGGAGTGCGGGCAGCGGCTTTTCGCCGGCAAGGAAGGCGAGACCCTGCGCAACTCCGCAACCAGAGTTGTATTATGAAAAGAATGATGGAAGTCATCACGGAAGCCGTTCGGGATCCAAAGCATCCATTTCGTAAATTGGATCATCAGCCAAAAAAGACGCTGAAAAACCGCTACGAACGCAGAAAAGTAAGGGAGTATTTGCATCTGGGTGATTGGCAGGAGGAGCCGGTGTGAGGGGTTTTACCCGGTATGAATGAGCCGCGCGCGAGCGCGGCTTTTTTCTTTAATAACGGCCGATTTACTGGCACTCCGGGCAGATGCCGAAAAATTCCAATTTGTGGCTGACGGCTTTGAATTTATTCCTGGCGGCTATGCGCCGCTCAATTTCTGCCGGAAAACACTCGTCAATTTCGATGACTTCCGAACATTTTGTGCAAACCAGATGATGGTGATGGCCGTCGTCGCCCTCGCCGATCAGTTCAAACCGCGCCGCGCCGTCGCCGAAATCAAACCGCTTGACCATGCCCATTTCTTCAAGCAGGTGCATGGCCCGGTATATCGTCGCCAGATCACACAGCCCCCGGGGCAAGGCCGCAAAAATCTCCCGGCTGGTGAGCGGATGCGGATGCGCGCGCAATATTTTGAGAATGGCCTGGCGCGGACCGGTGATTTTGTGGGCCTGCCGGCGCAAGCGGCTGGTCAGCGCGGACAACTCCTGTCGTTTGTGCGGGTGGGAATGGACGCGGGCCTTCATTGCCTTTGAAAAATCTCACCGATGGCCCGGAAAAGCAAGCGGACGCCGTCGGGTGACGCGCGAAACGGCAAACGTGAAAACGGCCCCACCCTTCCCGGCGGAACTCACCGGTCACGTTTCACGCATTACTTCATCAGCAGCATCTGGCGGGCGCGCTTGATGGCGCGGGTCAGGCGGCGTTGATAATGCGCGGGCATGTTGGTGTATTTGCGGGGGAGGATGCGGCCCTGATCGGTCACGTATTGCCGGAGCAGGTTGGTGTTTTTGTAATCGAGCGCATCGGCAACGAAGTCAATCTTCGGCTTGGGCCGGGGAGTCCGGTTTTCCATCATCCCGCGGCGCTGGCCACGGCGTTCGGGTTTGTCGGTATGGGTTTTGCGCGGCATATTTATTTGATTTCGCGGTGGAGCGTGTGGCGGCGCAGGAAGCGATTATACTTTTTGATTTCGAGCTTTTCGGTCTGCGTCTTTTTGTTGCGCGTGGTGGTATAGCGCGAGGGCGATTTGCCTTCCTTGCGCGCTTCGGTGCATTCGATGGTGATGATTTCACGCGGCATAGGTTACTCTTTCTCCTTGGTCTTTTCCTCCGGCTCCTCGTCCTCACCGTCCACGTCGGCCACCGCCGCGCTGTCAATCGTGCCGAGCGCGCCCAGCCGGCGCTGGCGCAAGGCGCCATCGCGTTCCAATTGCGCCTGGGCTTCGACCCGGAAACGTGTCCACGGAATGGCGTCCAGGCGCGCCTTGGGGATGGGCTTGCCGGTCAATTCGCAGACGCCGTAGGTCTTTTTCTCGATGCGCTTGAGCGCTTCCTCGATTTCATAAACCGCGTCCTGGTCGGATGAAAGCAGGCTTAACGCGAAGTCGCGGTCGAAATTATCGGTGCCGGAATCGGCCATGTGCAGGCTGTAACCGGGGACTTCCTGAGCGGATTCCTGGGCCAGGCCGTTCATCTGGTGGAGCAACTGCTCGCGCAATTCCAGCAAGCGCTGGTAATACTTCTGCCATTCGGGCTTGATCTTTTTAGGCCCGGCGCTGGTGGCGCTCTTTCTCGCCATCGGCCGGCCAAGAATCGCCGCCGCCGTGGTGGGGGTTTGCGGCATCGGTTTTTTCATCGTTTTGCTCATTTCAGTCATGGTTTCAAAATTGGCTGCCGGCTTGCATAGCAATTCCCGGTCCATCAAAGGCGCGGGAATGTAGCAGAGGAATCCAAATACGCCATCAAAATGTTGAACAATTTTTGCGCCCACAAGGGTCAGCCTTTTTCAATGCACGCGTAAGCATTGTGATTGTGGATGCTCTCAAAATTTTCCGCTTCGACTCGATACCAGGTCACCAGCGGATGGGCGTTGAGCTTGAGCGCCACATTCCGCACCAGGTCCTCGACAAACACCGGATTTTCATACGCCCGCTCCGTCACGGCCTTTTCGTCCTGCCGCTTGAGGAGGGCGTAAAGCTCCGAGCTGGCCGAGCTTTCAATCATCGCCACCACGTCCTCAATCCAGACCGGCTTTGTGAACCGGAGCGCCACCGTCACCAGTCCGCGCTGGTTGTGCGCGCCGTATCGGGCAATCGCCTTCGAGCACGGGCACAACGTCGTAACATGCGCCTTGACCGTCAGCATGAAATCAATTTCCGCCTCGCACGCCGCCGCGTCGAACCGCGCGACGTAATCCATCAGGCTTTCTCCACCCGATACCGGCGACCGCTTGGACATAAAATAGGGGAACTCGATTTCGATGTGCGACGTGGCTGAGTTCAATTGTTTCTGCAGAGCGCGAAGAATCTCTCCGATAATTTCCACATGAATCACGTTGCCATGGGCGTTGAGCACCTCGATGAACCGGCTCATGTGTGTGCCTTTGAATTCCTTTGGCAAATCCACGAACATCCCGATGGTCGCCACGGTGTTTTGCACGCTGTTCGCCCGGTCACGCACCTGGATGGGGAAGCGCAGCCCGCGCACGCCCACCTTGTCAATCCGGAGTTCGCGATGGTCCCGTTTGCTCTGCACGTCATGGAGGACTTCCGCGGCGGTGTTTGTTTTCACCGCGCGCGCCGCGAGTCTCTTTCGGCTGATTTTGAGCATGGAGAAATACTACCAGTTTTGCGGAGCTTGGCAAAATTTCTCTGCGGAAAGCGCGGCAGCGACACCGTCGCCCTGCCACCCTGTTTTCCGGGCTAAAACGCCGGGCGGATCAACCGGAAAAATTGGTTGCCGTCGCCAACGGGTAACGCCACCGCGTTCCGGTTGCTGGCGATAGAAACCGCGTTGGTTACGGACGCCCACGAAACCGGGCTGTTCAAGCTCGTTGCATACTGAAGCCGGAAACCGGTTGGCGCCACCGGCCAGGAAATGACCGCGCTGCCGTTCGTCAGCCTGACATTCAGCGGCATATTGAAAATCTCAAATGCCAGCGCATAGG
Organism: uncultured Verrucomicrobiae bacterium; assembly: GCA_963802515.1. Taxonomy (GTDB): domain Bacteria; phylum Verrucomicrobiota; class Verrucomicrobiia; order Limisphaerales; family UBA11358; genus UBA11358. The sequence goes on along the minus strand of CAWDIX010000002.1, from coordinate 4,393,188 downwards.
TTTCACTTTGAGAAACCTGGGTGACGCTCCCGCTTTTCAACACCTGCAAATCATATCGGCCCGCCGGCAACGTTGGCAGAAAAATGTGTTCGACGTTGTCCACCATGCTCGTGCTGCACGTGACGAAATTGCTATTGGCCGCGTTGTATAGAAAAAGATTCAAATTGTTGATGGTGGTCGCCCCGTTTTGTTTATTCCAAACCAGCGTCGCTGTTAGCGTGAAGGCCTTGTCCCCCGCCAAATTAAAATAGTAATGCTTGACCGTGTCACTGGTTGGCGTGGTCGAGTTCGTATTATAATCCCAGCCGGCCAGTGCCGGCTCGTTGTTGTTGTTGCTGCCAGGAGGATGCGCACTGCCGCTGCTGACGGTGGTGGATTCAACGAAGGCATGTTGGCCGCCCTTCAACTGTTGCCATGAATTGAAGACGTTTACCATGCCCGCGCCGTAACGCGCATCCAGCGGGGTGGCCGTGCCATTTGTCCATCCGTTGGGCTTGACCGCGCCGTTGAGCAGGAGCGCTTTGATGGTACGCAAATCACCCGCGGCGTTGGTGTTTGAACCGCCATCACGGCGATTGGCAGCTTGCACCAGAATTGCCGCCGCTCCGGCGACATACGGAATAGAATAGCTGTTCGCACTGCTCGGAGCGTCCGCCAAATCCGGTGCGGTGATGTCCGGCTTGCAACGGCCGTCGGCCGTAGGCCCCGTGCCGGAGGAGGTGCCATAAACGCCAACCGCGATGCAGTTGTAACCTGTTCCCGGCGGAAGCACGGCCCCGCCGTTGCCCACCGCTGAGGCGAAAATCGTGTTGTTGTTTGCCGCATAATCGTCGTATTTGGGGTCCACCGTGGACTCATCACTGAGTCCAAACGCGAAACTTTGATTCACCACGCGGGTGGGGTTGAGTAATGAGAGCCCCAAATAGATATAGTGGTTGAAGAAATAATTCGCGTCATAATTGTCCACATGGCTGACATTCGTGGCGGCGCCATCGGGAACGCCGTAGAAATTCTTGCCGACCTCGTCCCCGTGCCCCGACTCAACGCCCACGCTGTTCGGAAAGCCGGTAGCCACGGTGCCATTCGTTGAAATGTAAGTGAACAAATTTGTCGGCTGGCCGACATAGACGTAGCTGGGGTTGACCTCAAAATCACCCACTCCGGGATTCGAGGATTCCGGCTGCGCCACCGTCACACCACCGCCGGTCAGCGCTGGGTCAACCTGCCTCAAAACCGTGACGCCAATCGTGTCCAAATCGCCTGCCTGCAAAGAAAGCGCGCCCGCCAGGAATAAAAGTGTAGAACCCTTTTTCACGGTTTTTTTAACAAGCAACTAAAACAAATCTTTAACCCGATCTTTAAAATAATGCAATTTTCATGCCCAAGCTTTAAAGGGGTTAGCCCCAGGTCCGCCATGTAGAAATGGTCTTTGACATGTTGTTACGCGCCGATTATTAGCCGTTCATGCCCAAACGGTTTTTACCGCGACTCACCGGCCTGGCATTGGCCCTGGTTTGTTTCGTTTCGTCTGGCGCCGAAAAATTCCGCGTCGCGACATACAACGTCGAAAATTATCTCGACCGGCCGACCGAATCGCGTCCGCGCTTGAAATCCGACGAGGCCAGGGCCAGGATCTGTGAAAGCATCTGCGCGCTCAATGCCGACGTGCTTGCACTCGAAGAAATAGGCGGCACGAATGTTTTGCAGGAATTGCGCGGCACGCTCAAGGTCCGCGGGCTGGATTATCCACACTGGGAACTCGTCTGCGGCATGGATACGAACATTCACGTCGCCGTGTTGAGCCGGTTGCCCATTGTTGCCCGCCATCCGCACACGAACGACGCTTATCTGCTCGACGGCCATCGCTTTCGCGTCAGCCGAGGTTTCGCCGAAGTGGAAATCCAGGTGAACACAAACTTCACTTTCGCGCTCATTGCCACGCACCTCAAATCGCGCCGCCCGGTGCCCAACGCCGATGAAGCCGAACAACGTCTCGAAGAAGCCAAGATCTTGCGGGGTATCATTGACCACCGGCTTGCCAATAATCCGGGCGCAAAACTCATCGTGCTTGGTGATTTCAATGACGTGAAAGATTCCGATGCGGTCAAAACCATAATTGGCCGTGGACGGTTCAAACTCAACGACACCCGGCCAGCCGAACGCAACGGCGACGCGCTGGCCAACGAAGATTCGCGTTTCGACCCGCGCAATGTCACCTGGACGGAATATTACGGCAAGGAAGACACTTATAGCCGCGTGGATTACATTCTGCTCAGTCCGGCCATGGCGCGCGACTGGTTGCCGAACGAAACTTACGTGCTGGCACTGCCAAACTGGGGCATCGGCTCTGACCACCGGCCGATCGTGGCGGCTTTCGAGCTGAGGAATAAATAGCAGTTGGGAGGGACGGTGTATCGCCGTGCCACGTAACAAATGGGCCGGCAAAATGACAGCCCTCCCGTCATAACTTCTCCGGGTGTGCCATCAAATCCGAGACGCGTTGGAGCAACCGGCCTGCCGCCCCGCCATCCAGCACACGGTGGTCGAAGCTCAACGTCATGTTCGCCTCCATGACCGGCACGAACTGGCCTTTGAGGCCGTCCCAATGCGGTTTGTGCCGCGCCGCGCCCAGCCCCAGCACGAGCGCCTGTTCCGGGAGCGGAATCGGCGTCGCCCATTCCAGGCCGAACGTGCCGAAATTTGTGACCGTGGCAATCGAACCGCCGGTGGCATCCGGCGGCAATTTGCGCGCGCGCGCCAGCTCAACCAGTTCGTTGTAGGGCGCGATCAAATCCTTCAGCAGGCGTTTGTCCGCATCGCGAATCACCGGCACAAACACGCCATCCTCGGCCTCGACGGCAAAGGCGATGTCAATCGAAGACGGATGCACGATTTTAGTGCCGACCAACCGCCCCGCGGGGGCGCTGTTCTCCGCCAGCGCCACCGCCAGCGCGCGCAACGCGCAGAGCGCCGGGCCGGGCTTGGGCCTCGCAATTTTGCGATAAGCAAACAGCGGATCGAGGCGCACCGGTAGACCGACGTGCGCCAGCGGCCGCGTCCAACTGCGGCGCATGGCATCAGCCACCGTCACGCGCATCGTCGAGGCCTGGCTCATCTTATGTTTCTCGATATGCGCGATGAATTTTTCAAAATCTTCGACGGTCACGCGGCCTGCCGCGCCGCTGCCGGGAATGCCCGCGAGGTCCGCGGCGCTCAAGCCCAGTTCGTGCATCCGCGCCTTCAGCCGCGGCGAGAGATAGCTCGCGCCCGCTGCGTTCGCCGGCACCGGCAAACCGCGCACGGTCGGCTGTACCCGGTTTCTTCCGCCATTCGCATCCGACTTTGCCAGCCGGTCGGTGTCAGAGGCCTTTGTCGGCGCCGGGACATCCAACCCCAGGCGCATGGCTTCCTCCTGAGTAGCCACAATCTGGCCGAGCATGGCGCCGACCGGATAGCTTTCATTCAATTGCGCGGTCAGTTTATCCAGGCGACCGCGACACGGCGAGGTGACTGCCATGGTGGCTTTGTTCGTTTCGACTTCGATCAAATCCTGGTCCGCCTCGACCGTGTCACCTAGTTGGACCAGAAAATTGACGACCTTGGCCTCGGCGATAGACTCACCGAGCTGTGGCATGATGATGGGAATTTGCGGCATAATTTTTTAGAGCCTCAAAAGATTTCTCGCTGCCGCCGCAATGCTGCGCGTGGTCGGGCGATGCGCCGTCCATAAATTCGGATGATACGGCACCGGCGTGTCTTTGGCGTTGAGCCGCTGTGGCGGCGCGTCCAGCAAACCATAACCTTCGCTCGTAACGCGCGCGATGACCTCCGCCGTGACCCCGCCCCACGGCCACGATTCACCCACGCACAGCAGCCGCCCGGTCCGCGCCACCGAGGCCATCACCGTATCGGTATCGAGCGGTTTTACGGAACGCAAATCCACCACCTCGACCTCCCAGCCCTCGGGCGAAAGCTCCGCCGCCGCCGCCAGCGCATCCTGGACCATCGCGCTGTGGGCCACGATGGTCATGTCGCGGCCTTCACGCGTGATGCGGGCCTTGCCCACCGGCAGCGCCTCGCTGGGCAGTTTTTCGGCCTTGAGATGATAATAAAGAAATTTGTGCTCGCAAAAAATCACCGGGTCGTCAATCGCCACCGCTTCGAGCAACATGCTGTAGGCATCTTCGACCGTCGCCGGTGCCAGGACAACCAGGCCCGGATATTGCGCATAGACCGATTCCAGACATTGGCTGTGGAACGGCCCGCTCCCGGGCGTGCCGCCGACCGGCAGGCGCACGGTGATGGGACACGTCACGTTGGTGCGCCAGAAAAGGGTCGCGGCCTGATTGACGATCTGGTTGAACCCGGTGGTGGAAAAGTCCGCGAACTGCATTTCAATGATCGGCCTCAGGCCTTCGATCGCCGCCCCGACGGCCAGGCCGATCATGGCGTCCTCGCTGATGGGTGAATCGAGTACGCGGCCGGGAAATTCCTTCGCCAGGTTTTTTGTGGCCTTGAACGCGCCGCCAAATGCGCCGACATCCTGCCCGTAAATAAACACCCGCGGGTCGTCGCGCAGCGCACGAGCCTGCGCTTCGCGGATGGCTTCCAAATACGTGATGCTCATTCGTCAAATTATGGAAAACGTCGAACTGTTGAATCGTCGGGCGGTTTGGCGGTTTAACGACTCAACCAAATTCATTCATGCCCTTCGTTCAATTGCTTCGAGGAAATCGCCCGCCAGTCCTCGGCAAACGGATCCGGCGCCGGTTCGCGTTGCACCCGGGCAACGGCTTCCTCGATTTCGTGAACGGCTTCATTTCGCCACGTGGCCAGTTGCGCGGCGTCGGCCAGCCCTTGCCGGACCAATTGCTCCTCGGCGACCTTCAAACAATCGCGGCCCACCGGCGACTTTTTCAATTTCGGGTCAACATAACCGGCGTCGTCGTGTTCGCCGTGGCCGCAAAGCCGCAGCAGGGTGGCGACCACTAATTGTGGGCCGCGACCGGTGCGCGCCAGCCCGACCGCACTGCCGACAACGTTCAAACACGCGGACAGGTCCGTGCCGTCAACAGTCTGAACATCGACGCCGTAGCCAACGGCTTTGTCGGCGAGATCGCGGCAGGCAAACTGGCGCTCGTTCGGCGTCGAGTAGGCGTAATGGTTGTTGGCCACGACCAGCACGAGCGGCAATTTTTCAATGGCGGCCTGGTTGAGCGCCTCGTGAAATGAACCGGTGGACGTGGCGCCATCGCCGACCGAGGCCGCGCCAACGGTCCCGGCGATTCCTTTCATACGGCGCGCGAACAAAACCCCGTTCACCACTGAAATCATCGCGCCCAGGTGGCTGATCATGGGAAGATAACCTTCCTTCGGCCGGCCGCGATGCACGTTGCCGTCGCGACCGCGCATCGGGCCGAGCGCGGAACCCAGGTGCGTGCGCACGGTGTCAAGCACCGGTTCGCCAAACGCCAGCCGGCCCGCGGCATCACGGATGAGCGGTGCGAATACATCGCCCGTCTTGAGTGACAAACCGAGCGCCGCGCTCAAGGCTTCCTGCCCGCGTCCGAGAAAAACCCCGCCGTGGATTTTGCCGGTGCGCCAAAGCGCGGACAGTTTGTCGTCCAGCAACCGCGCGAGCAGCATGAAGCGATAGGCGGCACGCTGCCTCTCCTGAAAAGAGGCCGCAGGCGCCACCGTACGGGGCTCCAGCACCGTTTCGAGCATGGCCGTAGTTTATCGCCGATCCTCCAGGCCAGCAATATTTCTTTAAAAACAGGACCCCGGCGGCGGAAAATTCAGGTTGGCCCAGCATGAAAATTGCTGTATTTGTCAGGTTCAGAGCCAAACGACGCACAGGACACAAGCGAACAGTCAGTTATGAAGCTAACGGCGTTTCAAGTTTTGCTGGTCAGCAATGATCCGCAGTTGCCAGCGGTGTTGTCCAATCTGCTGGAGAAGGACGGCGTCGCGCTCGCGTTCGCGCCAAACGCGAACGACGCCTCCAGGCTCATTCGCGAGGAACCCCGCGACCTGGTGGTGGTAGATTTGGAATCTTTGCACCAGAACGGTTATGATTTGTTGCGCTGGCTCAAAGGCGAATCCTTGTTGCCCTTCGCAGTTTCCATCGCGCTCACCGCCCCGGACGACACGGCGGGCCAGTTGCGCGCATTCGAACTGGGCGCGACCGAATGCATGAGCAAGCCGTTTGACACGGTTGCCCACGCGCGCCTGCTGGCCCACGTGACCACGAAGCGCCGGCACGACGTCTTGAACCAGCACAGCCTTAATTTGAACGAAGCGCGTCTCAACGCCGAGGCCGCCGTGCGCGCCAAGTCGGATTTTCTCGCGGCCATGAGCCACGAAATCCGGACCCCGATGAATGGCGTCATCGCCATGGTCGGCCTGCTTATGGAAACGCCGCTCACGGTCGATCAACGCGGCTATCTCGAGACCATTCACACCAGCAGCGAGGCGCTTCTGACCATTATCAACGACATCCTCGACTTTTCCAAAATCGAAGCCGGCAAAATGGAATTGGATTCACGGCCATTCGATTTGCGCGCGTGCGTCGAGGATTCGCTCGACCTGCTGGCGGTGCGCGCATTTGAGAAAAATCTCGACCTGGTATATCAGGCGGATGATGACATTCCTGCCGTCATTGAAGGGGATTCGCTCCGCTTGCGGCAGGTGCTCACCAATCTGTTGAGCAACGCCGTCAAATTTACTGAACGCGGCGACATCGTCGTCCGGGTAAAATTGCTTTCGAGCAAACTGGATGAGAGCCGGAATCGCGCGGTCCTGCACCTGCACTTTTCCGTGCGCGACACGGGCATCGGCATCCCGCCCGACCGCCTGGTGCGGCTGTTCAAACCGTTCATGCAGGCGGATGCCTCGACGGCGCAACGTTACGGCGGCACGGGCCTGGGACTGGCCATCAGCAAGCGGCTGGTCGAATTCATGGGTGGCAAAATGTGGGCCGAAAGCGCGCTGGGCGAAGGCTCGACGTTTCATTTTACCGTGAATGTCCTGGCCGAACCAAACGCCGCAGCGTCAGCGCTCAACGCCCGCCAACCCAGGCTCGCCGAACTCCGGGTTTTGATTGTGGATGACAACGCGACGAGTTGCCATGCGCTGACCGAACAAACCGCCAAATGGGGCATGATTTCGCGCAGCGTTAAAAATTCCCACGAGGCGCTCGATCTGCTCCGCGGCGGCGAAATCTTTGATTTCGGCATTCTCGACTTGAAAATGCCCGGCATGGACGGCGTGGCCCTCGCTTCGGAAATTCACAAATTACCCGTCGGCGCCATGATGCCGCTGGTGCTGCTCGCCCCCATGGGCCAGCACTCCGACTCTCCCAATGAGACGCATCTGGTGTTCGGACACACCGTCGCCAAACCCGTCAAGCCCGCACAATTATGCGAGGTGCTCGTGCGCGCCCTGCTCAGTCCTAAAGCCGCCACGAGCCAGGCTCCCCCGCCCAAATCGGACCGGTTGCTGGCTGAAAGGATGCCGATGCGCATCCTCTTGTGCGATGACAATGCCATCAACCAGAAAGTCGCCGCTCGCATCCTGCAACAACTCGGCTATCAACCAGGCCTGGCAACCAACGGACGCGAAGCGCTCGACGCGCTTGACCGCCAGCCGTATGATTTGATTCTCATGGACGTAATGATGCCGGAAATGGACGGTTTGGAAGCCACGCGCCTCATTCGGGAACAGCAGAAAAGCGGCGCTCCCAATTATTCCTCACGCATCGTCATCGTAGCCTTGACGGCTCATGCCATGCAGGGCGACCGCGAAAAATGCCTCGCCGCCGGCATGGACGATTATCTCGCCAAGCCTATCCGCCCCGGCGACGTGCGCCAGGTCATTGAACGCTGGAGCCCGCAGGCCGCCACGACGAGACTGGCCAAATCCGCGCCGACTGCCGCAAGCGCCGTGCCGCCGCAAGCCGCCGAACCGCCGGTGGATATGGACCGGCTCAACAGCCTGGTTGACGGCGACCCGGGCGGCCTGCGCGAACTCATTGAGCTTTACCTCAAGCAGACCACCCAGCAAATCTCGCAACTGGAAGCCGGGGTCCGCACCCGGAATGCCGATGAAGTCCGGCGTGTGGCCCACAGCTGCGCCGGCGCAAGCGCCACGCTCGGCATGACCCGGCTTGTACCGATGCTCCGCGATTTGGAGAAACAAGGCGCGTCCGGAACGTTGACCACGGCGGCACAGGTCTTCGAAGATGCTGCGCGCGAATTCAAACTCATCCAGAATTTTCTGGCGGCGCTGCCGGCCCTGACTGCGGCGCCGGCCCTTTCCCAATCATGAAAAAAATCCTCATCATCGAAGACGACCAGATTGTGGCTAACGTTTACCGCAACAAGCTCACCGCGGAAGGTTACCAGACCGAGGTTGCGCTGGACGGCGAAACCGGCTTGAAAACCCTTCGCACACTTCAACCCGACCTGATCGTACTCGATCTCATGCTGCCCAGGATGTCCGGCGTGGACGTGATCCGGGAAATCCGCAGCGAGTCGGAATTTTCAAAGCTGCCCATTATTGTTTTTTCCAACACCTACCTGACCAACATGGTGCAACAGGCGTGGAAGGCGGGCGCCAACAAGTGCCTTTCCAAGACAAGCTGCTCGCCCCGGGAGGTGGTGGACGTGGTGCGCACCACCATCGGCACCAGTAGCGTGGCCTTGGAGACAAAACCGGACGCAGCCGCAGAAGCAGCCCGACCCAAGACCATTGACGCCGAGGCTGCGGCTGACGCCGCCTTTCAGGCCGACCTGCGAAAAACATTCGTGGAAGGTCTCCCGGCAGCGCTCGGCAACCTGCGCACCGGCCTGCAAACACTCATCAAAGCCGACGATGAAGAGACGCGCCTCAAGCACATTTACGAACTGTACCGCCGGATCCACGCGCTCAACGGCAACGCCGCCATTGCCGGGCTGCTCACCATCGCCCAGATGTCCGCCGCCCTCGAAGCCCTGCTCAAGGAACTGTACGAAAAACCGAAAAACATCAACCCTTCCACCCTCCGCAGCGTCGCCGCCGGTGTGGATTTCCTCGGCCTTTTGTTTGAGCATGGTACGCAGGCCGAAAATCAGGAAATGCCACCGGCCAATATCCTTGTCGTGGACGACGAGGCTATTTCCCGCCGCGCCATCGTTTACGCCCTGGAAAAGGCCCAACTCCAATCCGTCAACGTCGAAGACCCGAACGCCGCGTTCAAACTCCTGTCTGAAAATCCGTTCGACCTTGTGTTTTTGGACGTGGACATGCCCGGCATGACCGGTTTCGAACTCTGCACCAAACTGCGCACCCTTCCCGGCCATAAAAAAACCCCCGTCGTCTTCGTCACCGTCCTTAGCGACTTCGACAGCCGCACCAGTTCCATGATGGCTGGCGGCAACGACTTCATTGCCAAACCCTTTCTCTTTATTGAACTCACCGTCAAAGCCCTCATCCACGTCCTCCGCGGCAAATTACAGCCGGTGCCGTAGAAATTGAGGATTGCGGGTTGAAAGCCAAGGGGCATGGCATTAGCAGTCCTTCGCGCCGCAGCACCCAAAACTCGCACGGCAACATAGTTAAGAATTTCACTTTCAACATGTTACGTTGATTCCTTTTCCGAGTTGCTTTGACTCATTCGGACCGCTATGCTCTTTTCGCCGTTTGAGCATGAAGCGCGGGCGGCAATGATTTTATGGCTGAAGGATATTGCGTCAAATGCAAGGCCAAGAAAGAGATTGCCAATGGCGTTGAAGAGACCATGAAGAACGGGCGTAAGGCAATCAAAGGCAAATGCCCGACCTGCGGCACGGTGATGTTCAAGATCCTGGGCGGTAAGGCCGCTCCCATTGGCGCTACCCAAACCCCACCAGCCGCGGCGGGTTAATTATGTCCCAACAGCTCGCCTACGTCATCATCACCCCCTACTCGCTCTACAAGTCGCGCACGGGCGGGATTCTCAGCCGGCTCATTTCGCGCACGGGCCTGGATCTGGTGGCGGCGCGCATGTTCGCCCCCAGCGCCGAACTGGCAAGCCAATATGCCGAAAACATCGTTTCCGCGCACGATCCGCAGGACCGGAAGATTCAGGAACTGCTCAAACAATACGTATTGGAAAATTTTTCGCCCGACCCCAAAGTCGGCCGGCGCCGGCGGGTAATGACACTTTTGTTCCACGGTGATGAAGCGGTGCGAAAGGTCAGGTCAGTCGTCGGCAACCTCGGGCCGGAGCGACGCGTCGGCGAAACGATTCGCGACACCTACGGCGACTTCCTGGTGGAAGACAACGGGCAGGTCCGCTACTTCGAGCCGGCGGTTCTGGCCGCGCCCAACGCGGAGGAAGCCGAAGCGAAACTGAAACTTTGGGCGCATTATTCCGACAGTGACGGCGGAGTATTGGAAAAAGTCATTGCTTACAAGCCCGGCGAAACCGGCCAACGTACCCTCGTGCTCATCAAGCCGGACAATTTCCGTTTTGCGACCGGACGCCCCGGCAACGTCATTGATTTCTTCTCGCGCACCGGCCTGTTCATCGTGGGCATCAAGGTCCATTGCATGAGCGTGGCGCAGGCCATGGATTTTTACGGGCCTGTCCGCGAAGTCCTGCGTACCAAGCTCAAGGACGCAGTCGGGGCCAGGACCAAGGCCGCGCTGGAAAAGGAATTCTCTGTCAAAATCGGGGACGCTGAAGAAAAGCAGCTTGGCGAAGTCCTCTGTGCGACCTTCGGCGAGCACCAGTTTGAGAATATCATCCGTTTTATGTCCGGTCATGCGCCCTCTGAACTGCCGCGCGAAGAATGGACCAAGCCCGGCACGGAAAAGTGCATCGCGCTCATTTATGAGGGGGTGAATGCCGTTTCCAAAATCCGCGATGTGCTTGGCCCGACGGATCCGTCCAAGGCGCCGCCCGGCTCCATCCGCCGCGAATTCGGCTCGACCATCATGGTCAACGCCGCGCACGCCAGCGATTCGCCGGAGAATGCCAGGCGCGAAATGGACATCGTCAACGTGGGCGAAAACAATTTCCGCCAGATCGTCGAGGATGTTTACGGGAAATCGTAAGCGCGCAACTTGTCCAGCAGGCGCGCGTCGGCCGCGGGAAAATCATGGTTGTCCAGGTCCGATTTACCCGCCCATTTTACCGCCGCACAACCCAGTGGTTGGGGTTCGCCCCGTTCCAGCCTGCAGATGAAAAACTTCAGGCGGACCGCCCTTTCCGGGTACGCGTGGGTGACCTCTTCGAATAGTTCGCCAACGGAAGATTCCACGCCGAGCTCCTCGCGCAATCTCGCGGACCAGGCATTGCTCGAAGGTTTCATCCGGTTCGCGTTTGCCGCCGGGAAACTCCCAAAGCCCGCCCAAATGCGAGCCGGGGCGGCGTTGAGTGATCAGAAGCTTGCCGCCGCGAAAAATCAAGGCCGCGGAAACCTCAACATATTGCCGTTTGTGTTCCGCCACTGTCGCCCGGCTGCTTTTCATTCGTCATTCGGCAATCGTAAATTGTAAATCATCTTCCTACGCTTTTGTAAATCCAGCCGAGCCGTTCCATTTCCACCGCGGTCGAACAGGTTGCGACCGTCGAACATGATGGGATGGCTGAGCGATTTGCGGGCGCGTTCGAGGTCGAGCTTTTTGAACTCGTCCCATTCGGTGGCCACCACCAGCGCATCGCAACCGTCGGCCACGGCGTTCATATCGTCCACATAGGTCACGTTCGCAAGCACCGCCCGGGCTTTTTCCATCGCCTTCGGATCATGGACGCGCAGCGCCGCGCCCTCCTTTTGCAGGCGCTGACAGAGTTCAATCGCCGGCGACATGCGGACGTCGTCGGTGTTTTGTTTGAAGGCGAGGCCGAGCACGCCGACTTGTTTTGTCCTTGAGCACCCAGAGCGTGTCGGTGATTTTTTTGACGAACCGCTCCATCTGCTCGGCGTTGATTCGCTGGACTTCCTTGAGCAGCCGGAAATCGTAGCCGATTTGCTCGGCGATTTTGATGAAGGCGCTGAGGTCCTTCGGGAAACAACTGCCGCCAAAACCGATGCCGGCGTTGAGAAAGCGGCGGCCGATGCGTTCGTCCATGCCCATGCCGGCGGCGACCTCCTGCACGTTTGCGCCCGCCGCCTCGCAAATCGCGGCGATGGCGTTGATGTAGGAAATTTTGAGCGCCAGAAATGAATTGGAGGCGTGCTTGATGAGTTCGGCAGAGTTGATGTCGGTGACGATGATTGGCGCGTTGAACGGCGTGTAAATCTCCTTCATCGCCGGCGGCGGGACGTTGCGAACGGACACCGATGACAATCCGGTCCGGCTTCATCAGATCGCCGACGGCGAAACCTTCGCGCAGGAATTCGGGGTTGCTCACCACGTCAAAGTCCACCTTCGCCGGGCAATACCGCTTGATGGTCTCGGCGACTTTTTCGCCGGTCTTGACGGGCACGGTGCTTTTGTCCACGACGATTTTGTACGTCGTCATGGCGGCGGCAATTTCGCGCGCGACTTTTTCGATGAAACTCGAATCCACCGAACCGTCCGGCAGCGGCGGCGTTGGCACGGCGATGAAAATCACGTCGGAGGCTTTGACGCCGTCGGCGATGCTGGTCGTGAACGAAAGCCGGCCGGCCGCCGAGTTTTTCTTCACGAGCTCTTCGAGTCCAGGTTCGTAAATTGGAATGCCGCCGGATTGAAGCATGTTTGATCTTGGCCGTGTCATTGTCCACGCAAGTAACGTGGTGGCCGACCTCGGCGAAACAAGTCCCCGTGACCAGACCGACATAGCCGGTGCCGATGATGGAAAGCTTCATACTCAGGGCTTGCCGGCGACTGACGTTACGTAGGCCGGTTTTGTTTTCAACTCCATTGCGCGCATCGCCGCTTCCTGTGCGAGCGGACTGCCGGGAGTGGCCCGGGCGATGCTTTCATAAAAATTGAGCGCGTCACTATATTTTCCCTGCTGTTCGTAAATGCGGGCCAGCGCAAATTTTGCGGCGTTTGCCGCCACGATGTCTGTAAAACCATTGATGACCCGCTGATAAGCGCCGGTGGCCAAATCCAACTTGCCCTGGGCCTCGAGGCTGGCCGCCACGCCGAGCGCGGCCGATGCGGAAAAGTCGCCGTCGGGATGGGTGTCGAGGAATTTTTGAAATTGCACCTGCGCGTCGGCGAACTTTCCCGTGGTAAACAGCGCGGTCGCGCCCTGCAACCACGCGCGGCGCCCGCCGAGCGTACCCGGATATTCGCCGGCGATTTTCAAATACGGGCCGGCCAACTCGCCGGCGCTCGCATCGGCCGGGTTGGAAAGAGTCAATTGCGTCAACGCTGTCCCGGCGGCGATTTCATTTTGCTCCCGTTGCCAGGAGAAAAATGAATACAGAAAAACGACGACAATGATAATTCCCGTGCCGACGATAAGCCGGATCTTGTTGGCCTCGATCCACGGCCATAATTTGAAGAGAAAGGCGGTTGGTGTGTCTTGTGATTGCATAATGGCTGTGTAATCTTTCGTGTGAAACCCAAAAATGCAAGCTCGAAATCCGGCGGGCACGACGGAAAATTTGCTTGAGTGCCGGGCGCGGGCGGGTTTCACTGGGCGCAGTGGAGAGATGGCCGAGTGGCTGAAGGCGGCGGTTTGCTAAACCGTTATACGGTCAAAAGCCGTATCGGGGGTTCGAATCCCCCTCTCTCCGCCAGATTCATTTTTAGCCAATAGAATCAAGGCATATCTCGATTTCGCCGTGAACCCAATAAGGCAAACTGTATGCAAAACACAAGCACCCCGCGCCCGCTGTTATTCACTACGCCAACACCGCCAATCGGACTTCGCGCGCCGGTTTCGATTTCAGTGTGGAAAAGAAAAACTCGTGGATTGCTGCCAGGCTTAATAAAGAGTGTTCGCTGAACTCCCGAGACGACCCGGACGAGCAATGATCGATGTATGTTTTGTTCGCAAAATCATAAATCGTTGCCGTGTCATCGGGTCATGTCAGGTGTTACAGTTTGAAAATCCTGTAAAAAAGATTGAAAAAACTGCCAGCGCGTGAAAGGGACTTGCAAAACAAGGACCGCAAACTCAAGGTCATCAACATGCGAACGAAGTCCCCGCGCGTGCTGCTGGTGCTGGGCTGGTACGATTACCGGTTGCATGGCGGCATTGAAAAATATGCCCAGGAGCATGGCTGGCGACTTTCGGAGGATTTGGCACGCGAAAAAGTCATCCCGTGGGGTTGGGATGGGGATGGCATCCTGGCGTGGCTGGGCGCGGGAGATGATTTGGCGGATTTTGTGGTACAAGCCCGGAAACCAACCGTGGATTTCAGTTTTCGGCGGCCGCAACTAAAATTCGCCCGCGTGCTCGAAGACACCCGGGAAACCGCGCGGTTGGTGGGTGAGCATTTTTTCTCCCGGGGATTCAGCAACTTCCTGTTTTACAGCGACACCCCGAATTGGATCTACGACGAACGGGGAAACGCCTTTTTGATGATCATGAAACAGGCCGGGCGAAAGGCGGATTGGCTGCGCTGGCATGCCTCCCCCGCGTTTTGCACCGACCGTAAAGCGTGGAAACGCAAGCGGGAATGGCTGGCCAAAGAAATAAAATCCTTCCCCAAACCGGTGGGCATATTTGCCGCCAGTGATGGTTTGGCCATGGAACTGCTCGAAACGTGTGAAGCCGCGGGGGTTGCCGTTCCTGAAGATGTTGCGATTGTTGGCGCCGGGAATTCTCTCCTGGCCGTGGATGCGATGCACACGCCCGTTTCGAGCGTTGACGTCAACATGGAAATGATCGGCTATCAAGGCGCGGTGCTGCTGAATGAATTGATGCGCCGGGGAACCACTCCACGACAACCTTTGCGTGTGCCGCCATTCAGATTGATTGTCCGCAAAAGCAGTGATTTGATGGCAATTGATCACCCCGGTTTAGCCCGAAGCCTGCGGTTCATGTGGGAGCATTGCCACGAGCCGATCGGGGTGGACGATCTGGCGCACGCCGCCTCCATGTCCGTGCGCGGTTTCCATCAGGCCTTTGCGGACAACCTGGGGCGCTCGCCCGGCAGCGAACTTCAACGCATCCGCATTGAGCGCGCCAAACGGTTGCTGGAGGATTCCAACGAGAAAATGGACACGGTTGCCCGAATGTGCGGTTACCAAAGCGGCAACAGTTTCTGGGTGGCATTCAAGCAGGCAACCGGCATGTCACCCAAACAGTATCAGAAACAACTCGGCAGAAAATGACGCGCTGCCAGTCCTGCCCCGGCTCAGGCAGCCGCCCTCATCGCAGAAAATTCATACTTCTTTGCCTAATCTCGGTAGGGACACTTTCACCGGTCATGTTAAACTTTTAAAAACCAATTGATGAAGACCACGATCCCTTGAGTTTCCTGGCAGAGCGCGTGTTTTATTCCCGGAAAGGAAATGGCAATGATAATCGGAACGACAACGGGTTCCCGGCTTCATCGTAAAATGGCAACGCAATTGAAATAAACGAGTGGTTGTCATTGACAGGCGGCAGAAATGAGACGGACAACAACGCATTTAACCACCATGAAAACTCGATTGAACCAACTCGACCTTCTCGCTTTCCTCGTTTTTATCTCCTTGGCCGTCGCGCCGCGGCTGGTGGCGGACACGGTAATCTGGTCTGGCGCCAGTGGCACGGACACCAATTGGTCCAATGGAAACAACTGGGCCGGACTGGTTGTTCCGGGAGGCGGTGACGACGTAAAATTTTTTGACGCGGGCGCGGCGGCGATTCCGGGCCTCGTGAGCAATGTTGTGGACGGCAGTTTCGATGGTTACGTCGGCTCGCTGCAATATGGCAACACAAATGGCGCGCACACCACGTTGATTGCTTCCGGCCAGACGCTGAATATCACCAACGTCGGCGGCTTGAGCGTGTTCACTCCCGGCGACCCCGGCGCTGCCAGGACAGTCTGGGCCACGATCACCGGATCAGGAGGCACGCTCAACCTTGCCAACCCGACCGCCAGCCTCGTCGTCAACCAGGGTTTGAATGCGAGTGGCACGCCGCGCGCCATTCTGGACCTGTCGGGGCTGGACAACTTCACGGCCTACATCAACCGCATCGGCATTGGCACCACCACCCTGCCCAATCCGGGGAACCTCAATCAGAGGGACACGGGTACGCTCTACCTGGCCAGGACAAACGTTATCACCGTCAATTACGCTGACACGCTGGCCAATTACCAGACCGCCAACAAGCTTAACGCGCTGGAAATGAGCCGGAATCCCGGCAATGGCGCCTCCTACAATTACCTTTATCTTGGCATTTCCAATCTCTTTTTCATCGACAGCCTTGGCATCGGCCGGGACAAGTCCACTGTCGGCAGATATTCCGGCGTCATGGCCTTCAATCCCGCTTTCCTTGCGTCCGCTCCGGTCGCCTATTTCCGCGGAGTGACCGGCAGTTCCAGCGCCGTGACGTGGTGGGGCATCGGGGACATGAACAACAGCTCATCTTCGTCCCAGACCGCCTCGGGCACCAATGATTTCACCGGCGGCTACGTGGACGCACTGGTCAATACCATGTCGTTGGGCCGCGACGGCAGCCCCAGCAGCACCGCTTCAGGCGCGAATATCGGCGTACTGACTTTTAGCGCCGGCCGGATTGAAGTGAACACGCTGTTACTCGGCAACCAGTCGCTTGGCCCCAGCGGAAGCACGACCATCAATGAAGGCATCATGAATGCCAACGGCGCCAACGCCACGTTGATCGTGGACAATGTTCTGACCCTGGGCAACACCACCCAGAACAGTGCGGCGGCGGCGGGGACCTTCGGCGTGCTCAACGTGACTGCGGGAACCGTATTGGCCAACCGCATCGCCGTGGGGGCCGCCAGCACCTCCACCAACAACGCCATCAATCTGGTGAACGCCACTCTGATTGTCACCAACACACTGGCGACCAATGCCTCCGGTCTCCCGGTTTTGAACATGAGCAATTCGACATTGGGATTGAGATTATCCGCCAATGCCGCCCGAATTGCTCTGGTCAAAAATTTGATTACGACCGGTGTGACAAATACCATTCAATTGGATTCAACCCCGGTGATCTACTCGTCTTATCCCACGCAGGTGACCTTGATCAAATACAGCGCATGGATCGGGACGAACAATCTGGCGCTGGCCGGTGTGCCGATATGGTCGCCGGGAGCCACCCTGGTCAGCAATGGACCGAACAGTTCACTGGATTTGTTACTGCCAACGGACCCGCGTCCGGTCATCACCGGCGTCTCACCCAGCTACGCTGGCAGCCCGGGAGATAACGTGACTTTCACCGTCGGCTATACGGGTGTCCCGCCGTTTACCGTACAGTGGCAGGAAAATGGCACGAATGTGGCGGATGGGCCCACTGGTTCCGGTTCGACGAACTCGGGTGGCGCCACTGCATCGTTCTCCATTACCAACGCCCAGCCCTCGGACAGTGGCAGTATCGCCGCTGTGGTGGCCAATGCCTACGGCTCGGCCACCAGCTCTCCGCCAACCGTTCTCGTCATCAGTGCCGGAGATGTCGCACCGCTCGTCACCGGTCCCAACAATCAAACGGTTATCCAAGGCAACAACGCCACCATCACGGCTTCCGTGGCGGGCAAACCGGTGCCAGAAATGCGATGGCAATTCAACGGAACCAATCTGGCGGATGGCCCCCAGGGAGATGGCTCCACCGTGTCCGGCAGCACGAGCAGTGTTTTGATGATCAATAACGTGCAATATCCCGGTGACCAGGGTCCGTATTCACTGATTGCCAGCAACTCAGCGGGAATGGTGACGAATGGCATGGTGCTGACGGTCATTGTTCCGCCCACCATCAGCGTCCAGCCACAAAGTCTCGTGGTAACCAACACGCAATCGGCTTCGTTTTCGGTCACGGCGAGCGGCGTACCGGATCCAACGTATCAATGGTTCAAAAACGGAAATCCGATTCCCAGCGCGTCGAATCCAACCGCTACAAACGCGACCTTTTCCATTTCCAGCGCGGCGCCGTCGGCCATCGCGAGCTACTACGTGCATATCAGCAATGAGGCGGGCTCGACGAACAGCGCGAGCGTCACACTCACCGTCAATTCCGTCGGGCTGGTGGCCAACACTTATTTGCCGGCCAACGGCGCGGCGGACGTTTGCTACGACACCCCGCTTTACCTCACGTTCAGCCAGGCGCCGACGTTGATCAACATCGGGCAAATCCGCATTTACAACGCGACCAACCCCGCCACGCCGGTGGATACGCTCGACATGAGCCTGAACCAGAATCTGAATCCGACCTACGCCGCAGCCGTCCAGACCCGTAACATCGGCGGCGATGCATTCAACAGTTTCCCCGTCATCATCAAAGGGAACACGGCGGCGATCTATCCGCATCTCGATTTGCTGAACTCGAATCAGACTTATTACGTGCTGATTGACGACGGCGTCTTTGCCGATGCCAGCGGCGCCTATTTCGCCGGCGTCAGCGCGACAAACATCTGGCAGTTCACCACCAAAACGGCCGGCCCGGCCAATCTGACCAATCTCGTTGTGGCGGCGGATGGCAGCGGCGATTTCCGGACCGTGCAGGGCGCGGTGGATTCGGTGCCGGCCAACAACACGACACCGACGACGATCAACATTCGTAACGGCACTTACACGGAAATCGTGGATGTGAAATCGAAACATAATCTGGACTTTCGCGGTCAGAGCCGGACCGGTGCCATCATCGGCTATCCGAACAACAACAACGTCAATCCTTCCGGCGCCCCGCTGCGCGCGATGCTGGTGCTGAACGGCAACGATTGCACGTTTGAGAACCTCACCATCACCAATACCACACCTCACGGCGGGTCCCAGGCGGAGGCCATTGATGTCGAAGGCACGCGCTGCATTCTCTACAACATGGAACTCGACAGTTATCAGGACACGTTCCTTGTCCACTCTGCCGGCAAGCTGGTTTATTTTCAGGACTCGCTCATCCAGGGCGACACCGACTTCAACTGGGGTTACGGCACGGTCTTCTACACCAACTGCGAAATTCGCATGTTGACCACCGGCGGCCACGTTACGCAACCGCGCTCGCCGCTCGGCCAAAACGGATTCTCGTTCGTGAACTGCAAACTGACGGCTGGCAGCGGCAGCGTGACCAGCGGCGACCTGGGCCGCTCCATCAATACGCCCACCACACCGTCCGAAGTCATCTTCAGCGACTGTCTGATGGGCGACTTCATCACCGGTTACAGCAGCGACGCGGGAACGAATTTCTGGGATTACGCCGACAGCAACCTTACTGCCACCGCCACCAAGACGTTGTCCAATTCAACGCACCTGACGGGCAGCGAAACCATCCTCACCGCTGCGCTCAATGCCACCAACTGGCTTTACGGCTGGCAGCCGGAGGTCGCGCCGAACATCATCACGCAACCGACCAACGTGACGGTTACCGCGGGGGAAACTGCCGCGTTCACCGTCAGCGCCACGGGCATTCCCGATCCGGTTTATCAATGGTTGCAAAACGGCACCAACGCGCCGTATGCGAGCGCAAATAACGCAACGCTGACAATTCCCAATGCGCAGGCTGGTGATGCCGCGACTTACTCGGTCATGGTTTCCAACAGCGTTGGCGTCATCACCAGCAGCAACGTAACGCTCACCGTCATCACGCCCGCACCGCCTGCGATCAACGGCGGCGTGCAAGTGCTCGGCAATGGAAACGTGCAGTTCTCGTTCAGTGGAACTCAAAATGCGGATTATCGGGTGTGGGCGACCACGAACGTCGCGCTGACGCCCATCGTCGGCACTTGGGATTCGATTGGCAGCGGCACATTTGGCGCCGGGCCGGTGGTCTTTACCGATACGCACGCGACGAATTTCCCGCAACGGTTCTATATCATCACGGCTCCATAGATTTGGAAATCATCCAGCGCCGGGGAAAAGAACCGTGCTCCGGCGCGGTGGACGGGCGCACTGTTCCATAAATGAAAACAATTCTCAAAACCGGGTCCGTGCCCGCACATTCGTGAGCGCTCGTCGCCTGCTCGCCGCCGGCAGGAAATGATGGCGCACAAATATTTGACAACTCCACAATAACGATGAAGGGTGGCGCGCCGTCCACGACCGAAAACGCGGAAGCCAAAGGTTTGGACGCCACAAAGCAGAAATTCGGGTTATATTCCTGCAACATCATGAAAATCCAATTGCTGAAAAATCGGTTTGGGGGTGCGTTGCTGCTGCCGGTGTCACTGGGACTTTTTTTTGAAGCTGGACCTGCGCTGGCATTGCCGGCCCTGCCCAACATCAATACAAATCACGTCGTGAACGTCACCAGTTTTGGCGCGATTGGCGATGGTGTGATGACCAATACCACGGCCATTCAGGCCGCCATCAATGCGGCAGCTTTGGGCGGCACGACGAACGGGTTGAGCGGCGGCACGGTGGAAATTCCGCCGGGCATTTATTTGAGCGGCCCGTTGACGATGGCCAGTTCGGTCAACCTCCAGATTGACGCGGGTGCGATTTTGAGAATGTTGCCATTGGGACAGTACCCGGGCGGAACCAACACCGGAACGACTTTTATTTCCGGATCGAACCTGCATGATGTTGAGATCAGTGGATCGGGAGCGATTGACGGTCAAGGTGCGGCGTGGTGGCCGTTTCCCGGCGCGCTTCGTCCACGGATGATTTCTCCGTCCGGCTGCAACCGTGTGCTCATTCAAAATGTGACCCTGTCCAATTCACCGATGTTTCATATCGCCATCGGCGGCAGCCGTGCGGGCAATGCCACCGTTCAAGGCGTCACCATTCGGGCTCCGTCGTCATCCCCAAACACGGATGCGTGCGATGTCAGCGGGACGAATATTCTGGTCCAGAACTGCAACATCAGCGTGGGGGATGATGATTTCACCTGCGGCGGCGGGACCCATGACGTGCTGCTCACGAACAACACCTACGGCACCGGCCACGGCATTTCCATCGGCAGTTACACGGACAGCGGTGGCGTGTCAAACATCACCGTCGTCAATTGCACGATCAGTGGAGCGGACAATGGCATCCGGATCAAGTCGGATGATGGCCGCGGCGGACTGGTCCGGAATATTTCCTATTACAACATCGGCATCACCAACGTCCATTTCCCGATTCAGATTTACGCCTATTATCTTCTGATTGGCACACCCAGCAAGATCTCGCCGTATTATGCCTCCACGCAGACAGTCGCCGCCGTGACCGGCGAAACCCCGATTTATCGCGACATCACTTTCAGCAACATCACCGCCACGTCGGTCAAGGGCTATCCGGTGGGCGTTATCTGGGCGCGCACGGAAATGCCCGCGACCAATATTGTCTTCAATAAAGTCAAAGTGACCGGCGACAAAAATTTCTGCCTCTACAACGTCCGCGGTGCGCGGTTCATTGATTCCCAAATCACCGTGTCCGCCACCAGCAACACGTTCGCGCTCTTCAACGTTCAACTCATCATCACCAACAGCACGCCGGGCAACACGCCGTTCCTGCTCGACGGCCTGACCACCAACGGCTACGGCGACAACCTTGCGTTCTATAACGCGCTGGCTTCACTCAAAAATACGAACACCTTTGGCAGCGGTCCGCTGACTCTTTCCGACAGCACTCTCACCGTCAGCAACAACTTCACGCTGTTCCCCGATACGGTGCTCAATTACATGCTGGATCCCAATACCAACCGCGTGGCGGTCGTGGGCAATCTGTCTCTGGGTGGCACTATCAACGTGACCAATGGCCCCGGGTTTGGGCCGGGCACGAATATTTTGTTGACGTACACCGGCAATCTGACCGGCACGCTGCCCACGCTCGGCTCGGCCCCCACAGGCTACAACTATGCTTTTGACACCGGCACGGCCGGCCAGGTGAAGCTGGTGGTGACTTCGCCCGCACCCGCGGCCCCGGCCGGTTTCACGGCGACGGGAACAAACCTGCTGATTCAATTGAAATGGAACGCCGTGTCGGGCGCGACCAGTTACAATCTCAAACGCGGCACCGACAACGGCGGGCCGTATCCGACTGTTTTCACTGGCCTGATCACGACCAACTATTCCGACGCGGCGGTAACGAACGGTGTGAAGTATTATTACGTTGTCACGGCGGTGGCCGGCAGCGAGAGCACCAATTCCCTGCAAGCCAGCGCCGTTCCCCTGCCTTCGTTGACGCCAACAAATATCACCGTGCAAGCCGGCAGCGGTCAATTGCAGCTTTCCTGGCCGCAGGACCATCTTGGCTGGAGGTTGCAAATCCAGACAAACGATTCAGGTGCTGGACTCGGCACCAACTGGGTGGGCTGGCCGGGGTCCACCAACATCTTCCAGACCAATATCGTCATCAACCCCGCCAACGCCTCCGTCTTTCTGCGGCTGGTTTATCCGTAAAAACCATGAGCCATAAATTCATTGCCATTGTTGCCGCTTTGTTGCTTGCCGATTTTCATTTGGCGCGCGCGGCGGACATTTCGGGGAGCGAACAGAAAATCAAAATTGTTCTCGTCGGCGACTCGACCGTCCAGGACAGTTCCGGCTGGGGACTTGGCTTCAAAGAGTTTCTCGACACCAACCAGGTCGAGTTGATCAACACCGCGCGCGGCGGGCGCAGTTCGATGAGTTTCATGCGCGAAGGCCGCTGGACGAACGCGCTCGCGCTCAAGGGCGATTATTATTTGATTCAGTTCGGCCACAATAACGAGCCGGGCAAGCCGGGACGTTCCACGGACATGGCCACGTTTGTGGCGAACATGAAGCAGTACGTTGACGATGCGCGCGCCATCGGCGCGAAACCCGTGTTGGTGACGCCGCTCACGCGCCGCCAGTGGGACAAGGCGCATCCGGGCAAAATCAAATCCAGTCTTGCGCCGTATGCCGAGAAGGTCCGCAAAATCGCCGCCGCGAAGAATGTCCCGCTGGTTGACCTTCAGGCCCGCAGCATTGAACTCTGCGAATCGCTGGGGCCGGTAAAATGCCTGGAGTTCAGCCCCATCAAGGTGGTGGACGGGACAAATGCTTACGATGGCACGCATCTGAGAGGCGTCGGCCGCGTGATGTTTGCGCGCCTGGTCGTCGAGGAATTGCGCAAAGCCGTGCCGGAACTTTCGCCGCGATTGCTCGCCGAACCGCGGAACCCGAATCCATCGTTGATGGAAGACCGGTTCAATGCGATTGTCGCCGCGGATGTTTCGGCCACGCATGCCAATTTGCAGGCGGCGATTGACGCGGCGCCGGACAACAGCACAAACGTTTACCGCATTCTCATCAAACCCGGCTCCTACGAAGGCCAGCTCATCGTGCCAAAGAACAAACGGCACGTTCAACTGGTCGGTGAGAATTTGGCGAACACCGTTCTGACTTACCCGTTGAACGTGAACGAAACCAACGCCAACACAATTCCCCGGTTCAAAGGCACCGGCGTCATCGTGCTGGGCGACGATTTTCGCGCGGAGAACATCACATTTCAAAACACATCAGGCGATCATGGTCAGGCATTGGCATTGCGTCTGGACGGCGACCGCGCCGTGCTCGATCACTGCCGCCTTCTCGGCTGGCAGGATACGTTGAGGCTCGACGACGGCCGGGATTATTTCACCAACTGTTACGTGGCCGGGCGGGTGGATTTCATCTACGGCCCGGCCACCGCCGTTTTCGATCATTGCGAAATTCACAGCCGGAACGGCGGGCACGTTACCGCCGCGAGCACGCCCAGGGAAAAGCCGTTTGGATTGGTTTTCTTACATTGCAGACTGACGGGCGATTCGCAGCCGTGGATCAATGCTTCGGGACTTCCGATCAACACGAACAGTCCGCCCGAGGCCGATCTCGGCCGTCCATGGCGACCGGATGCGAGCGTGACCTATCTCAACTGTGAAATGGGCGGCCACATCAAACCCGAAGGCTGGAACAACTGGCGCAATCCGGCGAATGAACTGACCGCCCGTTTCGCCGAATACGACAGCACCGGACCGGGCGCCAATCCTGCGGCTCGCGCGCCATGGTCGCACCAGTTGACCGACAAACAGGCCGAAGTCTATACCGTGGCCAACATCCTGAAGGGGGATGATGGCTGGAATCCCCGCAATTGAAGCATCTCATCTGTGGAACCTTACGCCTCCTGACCGCACGTTCTTCAATCATTTATGCCGAAAATCGCATTCCATCCGCCAGCCACAAATCATAGAATGCCCGCGTTGCCACATTGAGCAACTGTAGCACGGAAATGAATCAAATGAATGTCCTGATTTTGACCTGCTGGCGGACGACGGTTTGTGCGGCCGTTTTTTGCCTTCTTTTTTCGGCAAGCGGAGGCGAGTTTTCGCCGCGCGTCGCCGCTCCGACGATTCCCAAGACGACGGTGAACCTCGCTGATTACGGCGCTGCGGGTGACGGCGCGACTTTGAATACCGGGTCATTTGCCAAAGCCATTGCAGCGCTTTCCGAAAAAGGCGGCGGCGAATTGGTCGTCCCGCCGGGCATTTGGCTGACCGGGCCGATCAAGCTGCGCAGCAATATCAATTTGCACCTCGAACGCGGCGCGCTGATTAAATTTTCCGGCGACTGCAAACTCTATCCGCTCACCGTCATTGACATGAAAGGCGAACGGGAAGTGGATTCGACTTCGCCTCTTTCCGGCGAGAACCTGGAAAACGTTGCCATCACTGGCGGGGGCATTATTGACGGCGGCGGGGATGCGTGGCGCCCGGTCAAAGAGGCCAAGCTGACCGATGCCGATTGGAAAGCGCTCGTCAAATCCGGCGGAGTGCTCAACGAAAGGGGCGACACCTGGTGGCCCAGCCGTGAAGCCATGGCCGGTGAAAGAAATGCAGTACAATTGCAGAAGGCGGGTTCGCTCAACCTGGAAGATTACGAGCCGTACCACCAATTCTTACGGCCCAAAATGTTGCGGCTCATCGGCTGCAAAAAAGTCCTGCTCGAAGGCGTGACCTTCCAAAATCCGCCGAATTGGACATTGAATCCCGCGTTGTGCGAAGACGTTTCGATTCTCGAAGTGTCGGTTCACAATTCTCCCTCCGCTCAAAACAGCGACGCGCTGGATTTGGAGTCCTGCCGCCACGCCGTGATTCGCGATTGCACGTTTGACGCGGGCGACGACGGCATCTGCCTGAAATCCGGCAAGGACGCCGCCGGTCGCCGCATCGGTGTGCCAACGGAGGATGTGCTGATAGAAGGCTGCACGGTTTATCACGCGCACGGCGGCTTCACCATCGGCAGTGAAATGTCCGGCGGCGTGCGAAATATCCACGTGGACAATTGCACGTTCCTGGGCACGGACGTCGGGCTGCGATTCAAAAGCACGCGCGGCCGCGGCGGCGTGGTTGAAAAGATTTACATTTCCAACGTGCGCATGACGGACATATCCGGCGACGCGATCAATTTCAACATGTATTACGGCGGCAAATCGCCGCTGGAGGAAACCGCCGGAACCGAGGGAACAAACATTCCGCCGGTCACGGAGGCAACGCCGCAGTTCCGGGACATCCATATTGAAAATGTGATTTGTCGCGGGGCGCAACGGGCGGTGGTGCTCGAAGGTTTGCCGGAAATGCCCATCCGCGACATTTACTTGAAGAATGTTTCCATTACCGCGCATACCGGCGCGTTTTTGGCGGACGCCGAGGGCATCCATTTTCAAAATGTCCATGTTGACAATCAATCCAGTCCTGCATTGAGGCAGGTTCGGGTGAAAAACTCCTCGTTGGAACTCCTCAAATGAACCGAACCGGCAGATTTCGCTGGGTGATCTGCGGTCTGTTGTTTGCCCTGGTTGCCCTCAGTTATATTGATCGGCTTATCATCGGCATTCTCAAAAAGCCCGTCGGTGATCAACTCGGCTGGTCAGAAGTGGATTACGGCAACATTGCCGCCGGATTTTCGTTCGCTTACGCGTTCGGCTACTTGTTCGCGGGACGCGCGATTGACTGGTTCCGGGTCAAACGCGGACTGCCCATCTTTATGTTCGTATGGAGCCTGGCGGTGGCGGCGCACGGCTTGATCAGTTTCGTCGGCAAGGAAGAAACGTTCCGCCTGAGCTACCCGTGGTTTTCTTTTGCGGAAAAAGGATTCGCGTGGATGACGCTGACCATGCCGATGACGGCGGCGGGATTTGTTTTTGCGCGAATTGTGCTCGGCCTGGCCGAAGGCGCGAATTTTCCGGCGGCGATTCGCACCGTCGCGGAATGGTTTCCCGTCAAGGAACGCGCCTACGCCACCGGCTGGTTTAATGCCGGCACCAATGTCGGCGCGGTTCTTTGTCCGCTTACCGTTCCGTGGATTTATGTGCATCTCGGCTGGCCGCTCACATTTTATCTCACCGGCGCGGCGGGCATCGTGTGGCTGCTGGCGTGGTGGTTTCTCTATGACGAACCCGAAAAGCATCGCTGGCTGAGCAAGTCCGAACTCGATTACATCCGCAGCGGCCAGCCGCCAATGGCGGAAAAAGCCGTGAAAATCCCGTGGCTGTCGCTGTTCAAGTATCGCTCGGTCTGGGCTTACGTCATCGCCAGCATTCTTGCCGGACCGGCGTGGGGCTTTTACCAGTTTTTCGTGCCGGACTTTCTGCAAAAGCGATTTCATCTTGAACTGTTGGTCACGGGTTATTGGACGGGCGGATTTTTTGCGCTCACCGCCATCGGCGGCATCGGCGGCGGCTGGCTGGCGGGCGCATTGATGGGCCGCGGCTGGCCGTTGAATTCCGCGCGCAAATTTTCGCTGCTCGTTTGCGCGCTGTGCGTGCTGCCGGTTTTTTCCGCGCCGTTCGCCGGAAATGTTTTGCTGGCGGTGCTGATTGTCGGCCTGGCCGGCGCGGCGCATCAAGGCTGGTCCGCCAATCTGTTCAGCGTCGTTTCCGACACGATGCCGCGCGAAGTCATCAGCTCCGTCATCGGCCTCGGCGGATTCGTCTGCTATTTCACCGGCGGATTCGTCAACCATTTGACCGGCGTCATTGTGGAAAAGACCGGCAGTTACGTCGCCGTCTTCGGTTATTTCTCCGGAATGTATTTGCTTTCCATCATCGCCATTCAATTGCTGGTACCGAAAATCAAACCCGAACTGACCCAATGAGCACCCCCACGACAGGCGTTTCAAAGACCATTTCCGCGCCGCTCGCGTATGAATTTCCGTGGCAACCCGATTGCGGCGACGGCACGTATCGCAACCCCGTCATTTACGCGGATTATTCCGACCCGGATGTGATTCGCGTCGGCGAAGATTTTTACCTGACGGCTTCCAGTTTCAATTGCACGCCGGGTCTGCCAATCCTTCATTCCCGCGATCTGGTCAACTGGACGATTATCAACCACGCGGTGAAAAACCTCCCGCACGCGCGCTACGCGCAAGTGCAACCGGGCTGCGGCATCTGGGCGCCCGCCATGCGCTTTCATGCGGGAAAATTCTGGATTTTTTTCCCGATGCCGGACGAGGGCATTTATGTCACTACCGCGGATGATCCCGCGGGCGAATGGTCGGCGCCCTGTCTGGTGCAGGAAGGCAAAGGCTTGATTGACCCCTGCCCGCTGTGGGACGAGGATGGCAGGGCCTATCTGGTTCATGCTTACTCCCGTTCGCGTTCGGGCATCAAAGACCGGCTGCGTGTCCGGCCCATGGCGCCGGATGGTTCGCAATTTTTGGGCGAGGGGGAAATTGTTTTTCATGATCCGCAACGCCATCCGACGCTCGAAGGCCCCAAATTTCTGAAGCGGGACGGCTGGTATTACATTCTCGCCCCGGCCGGCGGGGTGGAAACCGGCTGGCAGCTCGCGCTGCGCGCCCGGAGCCTTTACGGCCCTTACGAGGATAAAATTGTGCTGGAACAGGGCGATACGCCGGTCAACGGCCCGCATCAAGGTGCCCTGGTGGACACGGTGAACGGCGATTGGTGGTTCGTGCATTTTCAGGATGCGGGAGTTTACGGGCGGATCACCCATCTGCAGCCGGTTACCTGGCAGGACGGCTGGCCGGTAATGGGAGCGCATCAAAATGAAAAGGGGGCTGGCGTACCGGTGTTGCATCACGTGAAACCCGGTGGCGCGATCAACAGCCATCCGGCCATTCCACAGACCAGCGACGAGTTCGATTCACCCGCGCTTGGCCTGCAATGGCAGTGGAACGCCAACCATGACGACAACTGGTATTCCTTGAACGCGCGGAAAAGCCGGCTGCGGCTGTATCCGCAACTCGCCCGGCACGAAACGGCGCAGTTGCCGAACCTGTTACTGCAAAAGTTCCCGACGCGATCTTTCTCCGTTGAAACCCAACTCGAATTTGCGCCGCAACAGCCGGATGAAGAGGCCGGCTTGATTGTAACCGGCGAATCTTTTGCAGCGTTGGCAATCGAGAAAAGCGGTTCCGCCAACCGGATGGTCATGCGGGTCAATGGCATTCAACAAATCGTTCAAGATAATGTACCGGAGGTCATCAAACTGCGCGTGGCCGTTAAAGAAGGCGGAAAATGCACATTCAGTTTTGCCTCCACCGGTGATTTTGTGGCGATTCCCCGGACATTCACCGCGCGCAAGGGCGCATGGGTCGGCGCCAGGCTGGGTCTGTACAGCCTGAAGCGCGTTAAGGGCGAACCGACCGGGCACGTTGATGTTGATTATTTTCGATTCTCATAGTTATTTCAGCGGGCGTTTCCCGAGGTAATTTCAATCGGTTTGTTGCCTGTAGAAATCATAAACGCCGACAAATGGTAATTTCCAAAACCGGCATCGAGGGAAAAGCAGGCAGGCTGGTTCCAGCCGATGTGAAATCGCCCGGCGGGTATTCCCGCCGTTTAAGTCACGGCCATATCACCCGTGAAACGAAAAACAAAAATGGAGCAACCCTGCAATGGGATGGCGAACTCCAGTGAATAGGTTTGAACATGAGAAATAGATTTGTCCCGCGATGCCTGCGAAATCCATGGATCGTAATGCTCACGGGTTGGATGGCGCTCCAAG
The DNA here is from genome assembly GCA_963802515.1 of uncultured Verrucomicrobiae bacterium. Classification (GTDB taxonomy): domain Bacteria; phylum Verrucomicrobiota; class Verrucomicrobiia; order Limisphaerales; family UBA11358; genus UBA11358. Next base: position 4,364,219 of record CAWDIX010000002.1, on the reverse strand, counting down.
CGTCGGCCAGCGCCCGATTGCCGGTGGCCCCCGTGTTACCGGTGACTCCGGAGGGGGATTACAACATCACAAATTACGGCGCGATTGGCGACAGCGTGACAACGAATACGGCAGCCATTCAGTCAGCCATTGACGCCGCAGCCGGCGCAGGCGGTGGAACGGTCGAAGCGCCGGCGGGAGTTTTTCTGAGCGGCCCCATCCATTTGGCCAGCCGGATCAACTTGCGCGTCGATGGCGGCGCGACATTGCGGATGTTGCCGTTGGATAAATATCCCGGCGGCACGACCGACCCGGCGAATTTTATCAGCGGCGAGGGTCTGCATGACATCGCCATCAGCGGCTCCGGCACCATTGATGGCCAAGGCATCCCCTGGTGGCCGTATGCGCGGACGCGGGGGGCAAGACGGCCAAGAATGATTGCGCTTTCGTCGTGCAATCGCGTTTTGATCGAAAAGGTAACACTGACTAACTCTCCGATGTTTCATATCGCCATCAGCCGGTCGGCCGATGTCACTGTCCGCCGGGTCACCATCCGCGCGAATCCGTCGGATGACCCAGTCCATCCCGGCCACAACACGGATGCCTGCGATGTCAGCGGCAGGAACATCCTGATCCAGGACTGCGACGTCAGCGTGGGTGACGATAATTTCACCTGCGGTGGCGGCACCTCGGACGTTCTCATCACCAACTGCACTTATGGTTACGGCCACGGCGTTTCCATCGGCAGCTACACTTCCGGCGGAGTATCAAATATCACGGTCGTCAATTGCACGTTCAACAACACGGAGCAAGGCATCCGCATCAAGTCCGACCGCGACCGCGGCGGCTTCGTGCATAATCTCTCCTATCTGAATCTCCGCATGACCAATGTGAGCTTTCCAATTTTGATTTATGCCTCCTACATGGCCACCAATCGGGCGTATCGCAATCTGAACAATCTCACTCCCGCCATCGCGGCCACTTACCCGGGCAACGCAGTCGCGCCCCGGACGCCGATCTACCGCGACATCACTTTCAGCAACATCACCGCCACCGCGCAACCCGGGCGCAGGGCGGGGTTGATCTGGGGCTTGCCGGAAATGGCCGTCAGCAACGTGTTGATGCAACAGGTCAATATCACCGCCGACAAACCGTTCGGCATCTACGACGCGCGCAACGTCCGGCTCGTGGATTGCCATATCGTTACGCCCGGCGGCGTCAATAACATATCCGGCACCAACGCACAAATCTTCATCACTCCCCCCTGAGAGCGTGCCTGAAAATGTGGCGGCAGCCATCTTGGCTGCCGTTGATGGCGGCATCCTGCCGCCAATTTCCCGGCGAAACCTGCGGCTGGAAGCCGCTGCACTGGCAGGCTGGGAAGCCCGCCTGCACATGCTCGGACAGGTCCTGGGGAACTCAAAAATGATCCGGCCTGTCGCGGGCCGCGTTTCGCGCAGCCAATCGCCAACAAACTGAAAATGTCCGAAGTCGGAAAACTCTCTCCCGCAGCGCCCGATCATCGCAGCAAGGCGTGAAGCGCAAAAAGAACCGCCGATGGAGCGCAATCTCCATCGGCGGCTTTGACTTCTGCAAATCTGCTGATTCCTACTGTTTCAGCATGTAGAAATTGTTGGGCACACCCGGCACAATGGCATTCGTGACCGAGAAGGCGCCTCCTGCGCCGAACGCATTGGTAGATACGTAAAGCCAGGACGATAACGGCGCGGCCACGTTGGTCGAAGACAGAACATAGAAAGTGCCGCCGGCGCTGCCGGTACCATTGGTGCCATTGAGTATCAGATTCGCGCCGTTGAGCATCGTGGATGTAATCACCGGCTTCGGAACCACAATCGAAGCCACCGAAATGCTGCCGTCCCCGACCAGGTTGTTGTTCCATGTTACGCTCGGGCCACCACCGGTCACCGTCACCGAGGCACCGCCGGTCATCGCCTTGTTAAACAGCACGAACCTGTCTCCGGCAACGAGGGGCGAACCGAGATTGGTGACCATCAGCTTTCCGGTGCCAATGTTGGCCAGCGCGCCGCTGACGAAGACGACGTTGTTCGACTGCCCCGGCGAAAGTGACTTATTGACGCGAATGAACACGTTGCCATTCAACGTGAGATTATTGCTGATCGTGAGCGTGCCGATGGCCGCCGCCGGGCCGCCACCAATGGACGAATTGGTCTGCACAAACACCGGGCCGCTAATTACCCCCGATCCCGCGAGCAACCCGATACCGTTCGTGCTGGTGTTGCTGTTGGTCGTGATGCCGGTGTAAGTGTTGATCGCATTCAGGTAAAGGGCCCCGCTGCCGGATTTAAGAAGCCCGTAGCCCGCGCTAACGCCGTTTGTGTTGTCGCTGATCACACCGGCCATGGTGGTCGAAGCGCCATTGGTCATGGTTACTTGGACCGCTCGAACCATGAAGATATTCGAGGTGATCAGGTCGTTGCCATTGAGGGTGAACGGCCCGGTAAAGGTCAGGTTGTTGGTGCCGCTGAGGACCAGGGTTAAATTGTTAGTGCCGGTCGGAAATTGAATCGCGTTCCCGAGAGTGCGGGCGCCACCGGAAGCCATAAACCCTCCGTTGCCGGTCGAGGCAGTCCCGGAGTCAATGGTCAGCAGTATCGGACCGGTGCCCAGCGGGCCGGAAGTCGGGGCGCCGGCGGGACCGGTTGAATCAAGGCCGACAGCGATCGTTCCCGTGACCGGGTAGGTGCCGCCGGAATAAGTATTGGTGCCGTTGAGATAGGTGATGCTACTGCTGCTTTTTTGCATGAGGGCACCGCCGCCGGAAATCACGCCGTTATAAATCTGGCTGCCGCTGGGTTGATAAGTCGCCCAAAGAGTCTTGCTGTCGGCCAGATTCAGGTTGCCATTGTACACCGTGCTCGCGCCGTAAATGCGAACCCGGGAAGGCGTGATGCCAGCGTCGTTGTTGTTGGTGAGGGTGAGCGTCTTGCCGGTGATGCCGGACAGATTGCCGTTGAAAACGGCCCCATAGGCGTTGGTGGCCGGGTCATATAAAATCGTGAAATCGTCCTGGACGATGATATCGCCGGGGAGACGAATGGTGTCGCCGCCGCTTGGAACAATTTCCATCTCGCCTCCTGCCTCGGCTAACGTAATCGGGCCGGTGCCCAGACCGGCGTAATTGCCGAGCTTCAGATAGGCGCCCGCGTTGCTGATAATGGTGCCGCCAGTGTAGGTGTTGGCGTTGTTTATCGTCAGTTGGCCGGAACCTTCGTAGAGCAAATTGCCAGGGCCGGCGAAACTGCCCGAGCTGGCAGAAGCGAATTGGTAAGGCGAATTGTTGCTAAATGTCACCGAGGCGGCGCTTAGAAACGGTCCGGTCAGGGTTACAATCCTGATGGAGCCATTGTCAGTGAAGGTGACGGGATCGCCGTAATTGAATACGGCGGTCTGGTTGTTTTGGTCGAGCCAATCGGCAGAGTTGTTCAAATCCCAAACGCTTCCGCCGCCAGACCAGGTCAGGTTAGTGACTGCGACTTCCGCCAGCGCGTTGGTGACGGAATTCGTGCTATAACCGCCAGTGGCGGTGGCGATACAATAATAGCCATTCGCGCCCGAAAGCACGTCCGCGGGGCCTGCCGGGGCAATAACAAGCTGGCTGCTCGTGACGCCCGAGAGGTTGCCGCCATCCAGCAGATTGGTGCCGTTGCGATACCATTGATAAGTCACGCCCACTCCGGTCGCCGAAATGGAGAAGGCGCAGGCGCCGTTGCTGGCGACCGTGACGGGCTCCGGTTGGGATATAATGGTTGGCGGATTGGTATTCACGGTGATTTGGCCGGATACCGTGATGGACGAAATGTCCATCCGGCTGACCTGGCCAGGACTGGAGGAATTGCGCCAGCCGATGGCCATGCCATCAAACGCAATGGGCTGCGGAGTTCCATTGGTCGTGTAGGCCTGGCTGAAAATCGGGGTGGTCGCAGTGCCAGATCCGCCATAAATGGCGTTACTAATCGTGAGCGCGTTGCCCGCGCTGAGCGTAATCACCAAGTGCAGCGTGTAAACCTCGGCGTTCGTGAGAACGACGGCCGTGCTGCCTTTGCTCCCGATAACCGTGCCTCCCGGCGAGTTGAACGCCTGGCTGCTGCTGGCGTTGTTGAAGAGCAAATCCTGGTTCTGCGATGTCGTCCCGTTGGCGGTCTGGGCAGGACGGGTAATAACCTGGGCAGTGCCGCTCCATATCATCCGGGCGGCGTAACCAGTCCAACCTTGCGTCCCGCCGGTGGCAGTGCCGGTGTTCAAGATAATGTTGCCCTGATTGGGCGCGACCCCGCCGGAGTCGAACATGCCTATAAGGATGGACGAATTGCCCGTGTCGGTCCCGCATAGAACATTGCTCGTGTTGATAAAGACCACGCTCAAGGAGATGTAATCCCCCACCGCTGCCAGCGCGGCGACGTTGTTTGTCCACAAACCCAACACTTCGCCGAGGACGCTTGTGGTCGAAGGAAAGGCAACTGTAAGGTCGTTCGCCGCGATGCTCGCCGAGCCGTTGGCCAGCCCGATTTCCGTCTGATAGCTGGTGGAATTGGGCGTGGGACTAACGGGCGGTTGGTTCACAGTGCTGCCGTGGCTGAAATCATCGTTGAAATAGGTGGTTTGGGCCTTGGCGCCCAATGGGGCAACCACCAGTAGCAACGCCAGCGACATTCGGAAGTTAAGGATATTTTTCATAACGGTTTGAGTTTGAGTTTGATTAAGCACACGGACAGAAAATTTTTTGACTGGCAGCAACGCACTGAATGCGCGCGGTCTACCAAGCTTGACTACGGACGCCAACAGCTTGTGGCATATCGGAAATTGTCACAGCCAGTTGGGCCGTCCTGGGCAATCTGAAGCCACACGTTGATATCAAAACCATCAGCGACCTGCTTGACACCTTGAAAGTTAACATGACCGTCGCCAAAGCCCGCGTTAAGACCCACTGGATTACCCATCAATTTGTGCGCAATGCTTTGAAGGCCGGCGTGGGTGTCATCCGCCACCATGCTTTTATTCTGGTCAATCGCCGTTTGCTTGAACGGCGGAACACAAATCCACGATTTAAGCGGCTCCGGGGACGTGCTGCGATCAGGCCAATACGGCACATTAGCCTTGACCCCGGCCCCAATATCAGTCAGAGACTGCAACTTTTTTGATTGCGGATAGTAACTGTATCCGGAGCGCACATAGGTCGGATTGGTGTTTTTGGGGTCGGTCGGATCGCTGCCGTAAGGCCACGGCAAATTTTTATAACCGGTGTAAAACTCGAAGGTCAAATTGGCAGTCTGCATTTGGCTGGGGCAGTAGAAAACTTTCCCATCGCTTATGACCCCTGAACTCCAAAGGACCCCCAGATTGTAGGGGCCACCGGACGCGTCATATCCGGCGGAGGGATTGTTCACAGCCGCAAGACGGAGCATTTCGTAAGGATACTGCACGTTGTCAGAGCCACGCCATTTCAAGGGCGGCATGAAATCATCGTTGTCAGAGGCGTAAGTGAGAATACCGACGCAGATTTGACGAACATTGCTTGCGCATTGCACACGCTTTGCCCTCTCCTTGGCGGCGGCCAGGGCGGGCAGCAGCATGGCGGCGAGGATGGCGATAATAGCAATCACCACCAGAAGTTCAATCAACGTAAAGCCGCGACTGGAGATGCCGTTGCCTTCGGCTTCACCCTGGTTGAATCCGACGTTACGAAATAATGGATTCTTTTTCATAACAATAAATATATTACATTTCACCAACCACCAGTTGTCGTTCCGCTTTGCGGGTCACGATATTTGTTTTGTGCATAATGCCGATAATACAAACACCGGCGCAATCCATCACCCGTCTGGCCAACAGCTCAAAAACACAAATGAAACCGATCATAATCTGTTCGGGCCCAGATTTACGTGTGATTTGTTGACTCAAACTAACACCGCTGTCGTGGAAAAGAAAGTAATTACAATTTATAAGTTCTGCATCAACACTTGAAAAAAGTGCACTTCTGTTTTAACCTTTTCTTTGTCCATGTTAAAGAAACAAAAGCGGGTGCTGCTCGCACTGGGCTGGTATGATTACCATCTGCATCAAGGAATTGAGAAATATGCGCGGGAACATGGCTGGCATCTCTACAGTGATCTGGCACGGGAAAAGGTGATTCCGTGGGGATGGGAAGGCGATGGCATCCTCGCCTGGCTTGGCGCCGATGACGATCTGGCTGGATTTGTCCAAACCGCCAAAAAGCCGACCGTAGATTTCAGTTTGCGGCGGCCGCAATTAAAATTCCCCCGCGTGCTGGAAGACCACGCCCATGCCGCGCAACTGGTCGCCGATCATTTTCTCTCCCGCGGCTTCAGCAACTTCATGTTTTACAGCGACACGGACAACTGGTCATACGAAGAACGCGGCGAAGGTTTCATCAAGGCGCTCGAGCGGGCCGGGCGGGCCTGCACCTGGTTGCGCTGGCGGCAATCACCAGCCTTTGCCACGGGACACGGGGAATGGAAACGCAAGCGCGACTGGCTGGGGACCCAGATGAAACAGGCGACCAAACCACTCGCGGTTTTTGCGGCCAACGATCATCAGGCGCTCGATGTGCTTGAAACGTGCGAAAGCATCGGCATTTCTGTTCCGGAAGAAGTCTCCATCGTTGGCGCGGAAAATTACCTCCTGGCGCCGGATGCCATGCACACGCCGCTCTCCAGCGTGGATACCAATCTGGAAATGTTGGGTTATCGCGGGGCTGAACTGTTGGAAACTTTGATGGCCGGCAAAGCGCCCCCGAGCGAGCCTATCCGCATCCCCGCGGCCGGCGTCGTGGCGCGCAAGAGCAGCGACATTCTGGCCATCACGCATCAAGGCGTGGCCAAAAGTCTGCGTTACATTTCTGAGCACGTTCAAGAACCCGTTCAGATCATGGATTTGACCAGTGTGGCCGCGATGTCGCGGCGCGGATTGCACAAGGCTTTTTTGGAGCATCTGGGCAGGACTCCCGGCCAGGAACTCCAGCGCGTGCGCATTGAACGCGCAAAAAAACTCCTCACTGAATCGGGCCTGAAAGTCGAAGTCGTCGCCCGCAGTTGCGGTTACCAAAGCATTAACAGCTTTTGTGTGGCATTCAAACGTGTCACCGGGATGTCCGCCAAAATGTTTCGCGAAAAAGTCCGCCGCTGAACCGAATTTCCCGGCTGACGCTGCCGGAGACGCCGATGACAGCGTTGAAGCCCTGAATGGAAGAACACGAAACGCTGTTCGCATCCGGATTTCGGGCTTTGGGTTTCATTGGATTCTCATCATTCGGGTTTCGGATTTCCTTTTGCGCTTTTTAGAGCAAATTGTGAAATACTGTAGCCGTTTTTCAGGAGGGCGGCGTTCACGCCGCTTCATTGTCCTCCATGAAATTCACGTCGAAGCGGGCTGAAGCCCGCGCTCCTCCGACGGCCACGGTTTTAGTTAAACCGCTATAGCGTTTGCGGTGTCAGCCGTGCCCGGATTCACTGCGTCGGTCAATCCGACAACGTCGCCTTCGGCGCGTTGGCAGAACTTACTGGCGCCCGCACCCCGTAACGGCACCAATGCACTTTTTTCCATCTGCGCAATTGGAACGTGGCATTGCCTCAATGCGTTGGTAAACGGCGCTGTTCAGTTCTCGCTCGAGACGCATCCATCGCCCTTGCAGTGCCCAAATATCAAACTGGATTGCAATAAAACAATGATGACAAATTCAAAAAGCAGGTTAGAATTGAGAAGATCAGCCGTGTAATTATTTGGAAAACAGCAACAAAATCAGGAAGTAATGTTATGAAACGTTTATCTTTGGTTCTACTGACCCTCGCCGCGCCGTTGGCCGTCATGGCCCAACCCATATTTGAAGATAATTTTGCAATTGACGGAAGCGACCCATCGGCCAACTATCTTAATGGCATTAGTGGTGGCAGCATGGCTTGGGCCAGTGGCACGGGTATGACGTTGAGTGCGCCGACCACAGGCCATCTGTCAGATATTATTGGTTCATTCTCGGCCGTAACTCTTGCAAATGCTGGCGATTCTATAAGCCTTGTTGTTGATTTTAATTCCCCCAACCTTGGTCAGGGAGGCACAAGTCTTGCCGGCTTGGTCATGATGGGACTCTACAATTCAGGCGGAGTGTCCCCAATCAGTGCCGGGCCTACTGAAAGCATCAACTCCACTACCGGCGGTGGGCCTACTTCCGCATATCTGGGGTATGCCGGGGACATTCAAATGCAGACTTCGGCCAAGACCAGTACGAAGTTCTTTGCAAAAACCGGTTCCGGCAATAACAACCTGACCTACAATTCAAACGTGTCCACCAAGAGCGCGAATTTTACCTTCACTGGGACGGGTAATGGCGGTTTGGCCAATAGCGATTTATACACTTTGACTTACACCATCACGGCGCTGAACGCTGGAGCGACGCAGTTGGGAATCACCGCCCAAATTTTTGATAACACTACAAGCACGATGATCGATAATATCAGTATTGCCTCGGCGACATCTGTTCCGACGAGTGTTTTTGATACGTTTGATATCGGGTTATACAGCGGCAGTGAACCTCCAGGCTACACTCTTAACCTGACCGATCTTAAAGTTCTGGGTGTTCCCGAGCCGACTTCGGTTGCGTTGTTCTTGAGTGGAATTGGCGCGTTGGCCTTGGTCAGGCGCTTTCGCCGTTAAGCGATCGGTTGCCTTTTTTACGACAGGCGCTGGTAAATTACCAGCGCCTGTTTCGTTTTTGCACAGAACATGGCAATCATTTGACCATACGACGAACCGGCCCGGTTGCTGGCATGCCGCCGTGGGATGGAAACAAGACAATGGAACTTACCAGGCTGGCGGAACAGGTTTCCGGCGGCAACCATCCAAAGATCCTTGACACGCTGGCGGCGGCTTACGCGGAGGCTGGGCAATTTGATCGGGCGGTGGAAAGCGCCAAACGGGCGCTGAACCTTTTTGCTGCCCAAAACAACGGGTCGCTGGCCGGCGCCGTCCAAGTGCGCCTCAAACTGTACGAAGCGGGTATTCCATTTCGGGACACCAGCCAAACCTCTCCTCCCGCCCGCCCAACCCGGCCATGACTTTCCATGATCCCGGCGACCGTCCGATTCGAGTCGGGTGAAGCAACGTACCCCGGGAACAGTCACGGTCTATAGCGGTTTAACTAAAACCGTGGCCGTCGGAGGAGCGCGGGCTTCAGCCCGCTTCGACGTGAATTTCATGGAGGACAATGAAGCGGCGTGAACGCCGCGCTCCTGAAAAACGGCTACAGTATTTCACAATTTGCTCTGGGGATACATCAGGCGGAGAAAGACGGAGCCGTTGGCCGGATTGACGGGGATAACGATCTGGTTGTTGTTCGTGGAACCCGGCACCGTTGTCCAGTTGGTGCCCAAACTGTTGGTCTGCATTTGCAGCCACCAGCCCTGGTGATCCAATGGCCAGGAAAGCTGCAACTGACCGCTGCCGGCTTGGACGAGGATGTTGGTGGGCGTTAATGAAGGCAGCGGTGTGGCGCTCGCCTGCAGGGAGTTGGTGCTCTCGCCGCTCGCGACCGTCGTGACGACGTAATAATAAGTCACCGTATTGGTCACCGCCGCGTCCGAATAATTGGTCACCACCAGCCCGCTGTAAACCGTCGGGTACGGCCCGTTGTTGGTTGTCCCGCGTTTAAGATTGTAACTGGTCGCGCCCGATACGGCATTCCATTTCAAATTGATCAACCGGTTCGTTCCGGTCGCCGTGAAATTGGTCGGGGCGGAAAGGGCGGGCAGTGACATGACCAGCTTCACCTGGCCGAGAGTGCCGGTGTCGAAAGCATAGTTATAGCCTGCAGGCGTCGAACCGAGGGTGGGCAGGCTGCCGCTTAAAGTGCCGGTGTAAGTGAAAAGCGTGTTGGTGCCCGGGCTGAAACCGCTATTTGTGGCGATATTAATCGCGTTAGTAAGGGCCAGATTGCCAGCCACAGCCACGGTGGCATTATTTGTGCCCAGATCAAAGTTTACCACGCTGGAAGCAGGCAGCGCCAGGCTGGTGCCGTTTGACAGCGTGCTGGCGCTTAGGGTGAGCGGGTTTATGCCTATCGCGGTCGAATCATTCATTGCCGCCCGCGTGTTGTAGAGCGCGAGCGAGTTGGCGCCTGCGAGGCCATCCATGGAAAAGACATTCGTCACCGGCGTGGTGTTGGTGATGGTGAACTGGGCGTTGTAAATCGAGAACGTATTGCCGCCTCCGGTCAACTTGATTTGAGAATCCGCAACCTGAAGTCCGTTGACGTTATACAATTTGAAGTTTGCGGGGGCGGTAATGCTGATTTTTTGCAGTGTGATGTTAGCCGCAGGCGTCTCGGTGCGTCCCCAAATCATACCCGCATCGCCGCCGCTGGCGACCGTCGCCGTAAGATTGCTGATGACAATATTTTGCCAGACGGGGAACGAACTGGAACCAACTGCCTCGCCTGCGGCCGTTGCCGGAGCGATGTGGGTGGGCGAGCTGTCCTCCTCGTAATAGCTGTAGATCAGAATCGGCTGATACCTGATGTTGGTCATGCCAAGGTTGTAATAGTAGAGATTCTGCGCCACACCGCCCTCTCCGCCACCGCCGCTGGTTGCGTTGTCAGACTTCATGCGGATGCCGCAATCCGTCCCGTTGAAAGTGCAGTTGATCACGGTCAGGTTTGACACCCCGCCCTGCGTGTTGCTGCCGATGGTCATCCCGTGCCCGTCGCCGAAGGTGCAATTCGTCACCAGAATATCCGCCGCCGGCACACCGCTGCTGCTGGTGCCCAGCGCAATATTATCGTCGCCGGTTGAAATATCGCAATTCTGGATCAGGCAATTCGTGCCCACCAGGTCGATGCCGTCGGTGTTGTGCGACGGGGTTACGGCATGTGATGAAGGTGCGCGGATGGTGATTCCCTGGATGGTGATATTCCCCCCCTTGCTGCTCTTAAACACGATTTGCTGCTTGGGCGCGTTCGAGACTGTCACGTTCTGAATCAGCACCGGGTTACAGCTCGTAAAATACATCATGTAGAGGCCGCTGCCGGCACTGGTGGGCCACCAACCCCCGCCCTGTCCATCAATGCTGCCGCCCCCGCTGATTTCAACGTCGTGGAGGCTGGAGAACGACAGCAGCGGCGAGGTTCCCGGCCAGCCCGCCATGGGCAGCATCCTCAGTGTTGCGTTGGTATCAATCTGCAGGTTGATCTTGCTCTTCATGGTCAACGGCCCGGTCAGATAGATCCCGGGCCCGGGAATTTCCACCGTCCCACCGCCCAATGCACTCACGTCATTGATGGCGGTTTGAATGGCGCTGGTGTTGGTGATTACGCCGTTTCCATTCGCATTATAGGGTGCCTGGCTCACGTTGGTGCTGTAAGCAGGAATGTTCGGCAAGGCCGGCAACGCCAGCGCCGGACTGGCACACGCCCAATAACCGGCGGCCGCCAAAATGAATGGGTTGAAAGAATGAAGACGATTAGAGGATATCATAGTTTTTGCGACTGAGGTTACATCTTAAACATTAGGACGTTACTATACCACCATTTGCCTCACTTTGCCGGTTCCACCGCGCAGTTTACCAGTTTCACGTCGGCATCCTGCACGACATCCGGTTTGGCAACCTCCTTGAAAGTCGAGTTGTAAATGCGCACGTTGCTGATTTCGGCGCCGGGGAAGCCCCGGACATTCAGCACGCGCGGCGTGTGGGCAACGGTGATGTTTTCCATGGCCACGTTGCGCGCCACCGGCTTGTAAATTCCATTCGTGCCTTCCTCGTAGAGAAAATCAATCTGCAGAACTGAATCGGCCACCTGCCCCACGTTCACGTTGCGCATGAAGATGTTTTGAATGACGCCGCCCCGGACGGCGTTGGACTTGAGCCGCAACGCGCAGTTGAGGTGCGGGCTGCTCATCTCGCAGTTCTCCACGAACACATTGCTGCAACTGCCGGAAATCTCGCTGCCGATGGCCGTGCCCGCGTGGCCGTCGCGCATGGTGCAATCCCGGATGACCAGATTCACCGACGGCACGCCGATGCGGCGACCGTCAGCGTTGCGGCCGGATTTGATGGCGATGCAATCGTCACCGGTGTCGAACAGGCAGTTTTCAATCAGCACGTCGCGGCAGCTTTCCGGGTCGCAGCCGTCGTTGTTCGCGCCATGCGAAACGATGTCCACGCCGCGCACGATGACATTGGTGCAAAGCACCGGATCGAGTCTCCCACATCGGCGAGCGGCGGATGTGGACGCCTTCGATCAGCACGTTGCGGCAGCGGTTGAACTGGATGAAGTTCGGACGCAGATAGTCACCTGCGCCGAAGCGGCGCTGCGCCACGGGAACGCCTTCGCTGGCCATTTTTTTCAGCCGCTCATTGGCAATCCGATAACTGTTGGTCCCGGCATTTCTGCCCCCCTTCCATTGCAGCCAGTTCTCCTCCGTGGCTTGGCCGTCCAACGTGCCTTCACCGGTCACCGCGACATTTTTGCAGCCGAATGCGTAAATAAACGGGGAATAATTATAACACTCGACACTTTCGAAACGACTGAATACGGCCGGCAAATACGCCCCGGGATCAGTGGTGAATTTCAAGGTCGCGCCGGCGTCGAGGTGCAAATTCACGCGGCTTTTTAAATGAATCGGGCCGGTGAGGAATTCGCCGGCGGGAACCACCACGCGCCCGCCGTGCTTGGCGCAGGCCGCGATTGCCCTGCGAATGGCGTCCGTGCAGTCCGTTTTGCCATCAGCCACCGCGCCAAAATTGGTGATGACAAAATCGCGATGCGGAAACCATGGCGCCCGGATGCGCGAGAGAATCTGTGGGACTCGCGACCACCCTGCCTGGTCTGCCCGGAGCCACGGAGCCACGAACAAAGTAATTAAAAGAAGCACAGCCGATTTTTTCATGGTTTGATTGTGTTGGTTTATTTTAGTGTGTGCGTCGGGGTTTCCAAGCCCGCGATGTCGGCATTTTCCGCGCTGAACAACGGTCCGGCTTTGACCGAAATGGCCGGTCTTTTGAACCGGACGCCGTGGGCGTTGCGAATGGTCAGGCCGGTTTCAGCGGTAATGCGGACGTTCTCCAGCACAACGTTCGACACCGGACTTTCCGGCAAACCGACAATGAGGCCGGCTTCCCGCGTGGAAGTGGCGGTCAAATTGGAAATGGTGATGTTGCGAAAGACGGGTGTGGTTTCCGTAATCTCCCGGCCGGGGTCGTCCTCCGGAAATTTGTCGTTCGTACTGTATTGGTAATAGCCGACGATGGAAATGGCCGGATGCACGTTCTTCATCGTGATGTTGGAATAGCGGATATCCTCGACCACGCCGCCGCGGCCACGGCCGGATTTGATGCGCAAACCATTGTCCGTGTCTTCGAACCGGCAGTGGTTCACAACCACGTGACGCACCCCGCCGACGGTCTCGCTGCCAATGGACATGCCGTGGCCGTGCAGAAAATCGCAGTCGGTGACAGTGATGTTTTCGCAGGCGAACTCGCGGCCTTCGATTTTCTTGCCGGATTTGATGGCGATGTTGTCATCGCCGGTGTCAATGGTGCAACGCGCGATCGTCACGTCGCGACTATTGACCGGGTCGATGCCGTCGGTGTTGGCCGCGCCGGCGGGCGAACGCACGGTCACGCCTTCGATGGCCACTGCTTCACAGTCGGCGAGAACCAGATGGGATTTGGGCGAGTTGATCAGCCTCACTCCCGTCAACCGGACGTTTTTGCAGTGGTTGAGCACAATCAGGTCGGGACGCGGCAGGACGTAGCCGGGTTTCCGGATGCGGGCATCCTCGGCCGGCCCCCACCAGTTTGCGCCGTTGCCATCAATCACACCCTTGCCGGTGATGGCGACGTCTGTGAGATTTTTCCCACTGATGAACGGGGTGAAATCGCTGTTGCTCCGGGCGGCCAGCCAGTTGCCGCCCCCCTTGAGAAAGTCCGATTGCGCCGGCGATGCCAGCAGCGTTGCGCCTTTCGCGAGCAACACCGTGGTTTCGGCGTGGAGGGTGAGCGGCCGGCTGGGATATATTCCCGGCGAAAATTTCACGGTGCCGCCGCCAGCCTCGCCGCAGGCATCCAATGCCGCCTGAATGGCCCGGGTGTCCATGGCCTTGCCATCGCCCCGGGCGCCGAACTGCCGGACCTCAAACACCTTTGTCCCGCCACCGACGGCGCAACATGAAATGCCCATCCAAAACATGAACAGTCCGGCTTTGGTTTTCACAGGATGCCGGGCCATGGTTTCAGGTTGTTCAGGCACATCTCGCCAATCCGCTTTAAGGCCCGAGTTGGATGCGGTAAAACCGCTGGCTGAAGTTGCTGGCCTCAGCGTCACTCCAGACAAAGGGCGGTGTGGGCGAATGGTTGGTAAAAATGCCGGTCCACTCCATGAGGTTGGTGGACACCTGCACGATGTAGTCCGGCCCGGAGTCGCCACTGACGGTGAGGCTGAAAGTCCCGTCGTTATTGTAAATAAAGCCCGACAAGTGCGGCTGGGACGGCACGCCCGGGGACACGGCAAGGAGCGCGTAGGCGCTGGAGGCCAAGCCGGCCGAGTTGGTGACGATTACAGAATAGACGCCCGCATTTGTGGCTTGAACACCGTCAAGGATCAGGAAGGCGTTCGTGGCATTGGCGATCGGCGTATTGGTGTTGAAATACCATTGATAACTCAAGGGCATACTGCCCCCGGCGACAACGACGAAGGTGGCGCTCTGGCCGGGCGCATTGGTCCGGCTCTGCGGATCGGCACTGATAATCGGTGCCGACGGCGGGTAGACGGTCATCAACCAGTTTGTCTTGTTCCAAGTAAGTACGCCGGCGCCGGCCCCTGCGGCGGGGCTGGTGACGATGGCCTTGAGCTGGCTCGGATCATCGGGGGCGTACGCATAAGGCAACTGGCCATTGGGCGCGCCTGAATTTGTGTTCCACGAGAAGGGAAAATGGATTTTGGCCTGGAACGGACCCAGCGGGTTGCCCGGGTCAGTGCTGTTGCCGCGGATGACCGTGCTGTCCATTTGATATATCGTGTCGAGCGCCATGATCTTGCCGGTGTAGTTGGTATCGTTCACATCCGTCTGGTTGTCACGCAAGGGGTAGAGGCAATCAATGTAGACCGATTTTTCGACGAGGATCGCGCCGCCCTCAGTGGATATGCTGCCGTTGAGGGGCGGATTGAAGCTGTAGGTGTTTTTCAGAGCATTGGAACTGGACTGGCTCATGGCGAGCTGACGGGCGTCACGCAGGCGTTTGGCAGCCAGCGCGTCCGTGTCGTCCACGTAGATGTTGAAGTCATGCACGTTGCCGGCGCGCAGGCGCGGCACGGCACGGTCCCAGCAATTATGCATCCACAGGTGATGGAACGTCGCCGACAAGTTGACGTTTTTCGGGTCCTGGTCGTTCGATCCCATCAGGTGGGTTTTGTCGTGGCCCTGGATGATTTGAACAATGTCGGTGGGGCTGAATCCGTTGTTGCGAAGGAAATTGTAGAACGTATAAGCGGATCGGTTGGCTTCAAGCGCGTTAATCTGCTGCCAGACGAAGCTGTTGGTGTTGGTGGCGCCGTCGTCCCCCGTGTATTGGCACCAGGAAAGGGTGACATTCGTGCTGCCGGCTTTCATATCAACGATGCCGTCATAGGACTTGGTGAACGTGCAGTGGTCAATCCAGACGTTGTAGACGGGGCCGCCGTTGGCCAGATCAATGAAGTCCCAGTCGTTCTTGTCGTACTGGCCCTTGGTGGCTTCGTCCCATTCCCACATCTCGTCGAACTTCAGATTGCGGACGATGATATTGTGCGTGCTCTTGATGTTGAAGGTACAGTGCCGGATGGTGGCGCCGTTGGCCGAGAAAATGGTCAACCCGCCGTTCTTATATTTGATGTCCATCTTGCTCACGCCGGTCGTGATCAATCGCGGGTGCAGTTGCGGCGTGGCGGCGGCAGTGAACGGAGTGCTGGGCAGACTCTGAACTGCGGAACCAATTTCGTTCCAACCCAGATCGAGGTCGTTCATGATCTCAATCACCTTGATGCCGCCGGTCTTGTTGAACGCAAGCACCGCATTGGCGAGTTCCAGCGGGGTGGTGACCTTCGCGTAAGCCGGATCGGTTTCGGCGATCACGCCGCCGCCGGTTGTAGCCTGGCCGAAGCCGACCAGGTTATACTCGGAGTTGACCAACGGTATCGTGGTGGTCACCGCCAGCACGGCCACACTGCTGGTCGCGTTCCCGACACTGTTGGCGGCGGCGACGGTATAACTGCCGTCGTTGGTGGTCTGCACGTTCGTCAGGGTGAGCGTGGACGACGTCGCGCCTGATAGGGGCGTCCCATCTTTGCTCCACTGGTAGGTGATTGGCGCGGTACCGGCGGCCAAAGCAGTGAAACTGGCGATGCCCCCGCTCAGCACGACCTGAGATGCCGGTTGCGTGGCAAAAACCGGTGCCACGGGATTTGTGTTGACGGTCAGGACAGCATTGGAGCTGATGACGGAACCGGCAAGGTTGTTGACGACAACGGAATAAATCCCGGCATTGGCGGACTGGAC
This sequence comes from uncultured Verrucomicrobiae bacterium, assembly GCA_963802515.1. Lineage (GTDB taxonomy): Bacteria > Verrucomicrobiota > Verrucomicrobiia > Limisphaerales > UBA11358 > UBA11358. The sequence continues at coordinate 4,347,663 of CAWDIX010000002.1, read as the reverse complement.
ACCAGTGATAAACAGTATGGAACTGGTGGCATTGGTCAGCAACGTATTCGTGTTGTAATACCACTGGTAGCTCAGCGGCTCGGAACCGCCGGCGACGACACTGAAAGTGGCGCTTGCCTCCGGCAGGATATTGGTCTGATCCTGCGGTTGCGTGATGATCGATGGTGCCACCGGGGCATTTACCGTCAACTGGGCCACCGCACTCGTCGCCGAACCATAGAAGTTGGTCACCACGACCGAGTAACCGCCTGAATCCAAAAGCTGGACATTGGTCAGGGTCAGGGTGGAACCGGTGGCGTTGGTCAATACCGCGTTGGTGTTGTAATACCATTGATAGCTCAGGGGCAAAGTGCCGCTGGCCAAGACACTGAATGTGGCATCCTGCCCGACCAGGGCCGATTGGTCCCGTGGGTCGTCGCTGATGGACGGCGACGTGGCACCGGGGATGAACTCCGCTTCGAAGAGGCTGGTGTCAAACGACGCTGCCGAAGCATTGGCGCTGCTGGGTCGGAGACCAAAAGTGTCAAAGGTGAAGCTGTTAGGCGCTGCATCACTGTAGGCCACGGATATGCTTCCCGTGCTATTCAGGCTGCCTCCCGTCATGGTGGTCGTGATGTCCAGGCCGTCCGCGGCATTGCGGGTAAATGTCATCACAAAGGTGTAGGCTGTACCGCTGGTATAACCGGTGACGTTTTTCCCGGCACCGTTTGTCAACACGGTCCAAATCGTAATGCCGGAATCAGACAGGAACGCGGAGCTGGTTCCGGGATCCGCTCTCGCGATCAGTTCAAACGAAGTGCTGCTTCCGAGAGTAGTGGCCATGTTCATGAACATGCCGTAACCCGCGTAAGTGCTGCTGCCCGGCCCCCCGTCGCTGGTCAACCGGGCGGCGGCTGGACTATCCACAACGGCCATACGCAGCCCGCTGGCGCTGGTGCTGCTGGAATTGACGGAGGAAGGCGTGAAGACCCAGGTAATTTTAAGCTCATCCCCGGCACCGGCCAATGTGACTGAATTTGTTTCGGGCGTGAAGTAGGTCGTCCATGAAGCCGAAGAGGTGCCGTTGACCGGCAAGGCTCCGATCAGATGCCCCGTGCTCGCCGTGAGGGTGCCGTTGGCATTGAACCACGCGGACTCCAAATCGCCGCTGGAGTTATAATCAACACCCATCTCTGAGTAAGGCGAATTCGTGTCGTTATACGCCGGATAGTTGCGGACACCGGTATTCCAAACGTTGCTGACCAGCACTGTGGCGTAACCGGGCAAGGCAATCCCGAAGATAAGTGTGAGGATAGGAATCGTTCGGCGCGGATAATTCATGAGAAATTACGAAGTTCGGCAGGGGTGCTGCGGCAATTCATTTCGGATTTAATATCAAGGGTCGCCATTGAGTGTAGCAGAAAACCTATTTTGCTCAATCCCAGAGAGTTGCAATTAGCATTGAAAATTATGCACCGCTGGCGCCGCGCCTACCGGCCCGTTGAATTAGACCCACCCAGCCAGCAAGGCTGGCGTATTCCCTTTATTGCTTTTCGTTCGCGCGCTCCAGGCCTTCGACTTGTGCATTTTCTGTCGAAAACGGAGGACCGGCTTTCACGGACACGACCACGTTCCTGAGTTGGATGTCACTGGCGTTACGGATCTCGAAGCTCTTCGCGGCGGTGATTTGGACATTTTCCAATACCACGTTCGATATCATGCTTTCCGGCAGGCCATTGATGATGCCCGCCACTTCGGGGCAGGTCGCCTTCAGATTACTGATACGGATGTTTCGATAAACCGGCATGTTGTTGGCCGCGGCGGACGCAGAGTTGGTCCCGGCGCCGGCAGGCCGCGCCGTGTCCCCGGCGGAATTGTTCATGTAATAACAGGTCAACGTGATGGCCGGATTCACATTCTTCATCGTGATGTCGCGGTAACTGATATTCTCCACTGTCCCGCCCTTGCCGCGCTGGGATTTAATGCGCAGACCGTTCTCGGTATTTTCAAAAGTGCAATTGCGCACGGTGACATCGCGCACACCGCCGGTGGTCTCGCTGCCGATGGACATGCCGTGTCCGTGCAGGAAGGTGCAATCCGTCACGGTAATGTCCTCGCTGGCAAACTCGCGTCCCGCGATTTTCTTGCCGGCCTTGATCGCCACGTTGTCGTCTCCGACATCAATGCGGCAATGAGTGATCAGAACATTTTTGCAGCCACTCGGGTCAATCGCATCGGTGTTGGCCGCGCCCGGCGGCGCGGTAATGGTGACGTTGGAAACGACCACTCCCTCGCAGTCGGTCGGAACGAAGTGGAACTTGGGCGAGTTTTGCAGCCTGATGTTCTCCAGCCGCACGTTTTGGCAACGTTCGAGCACAATCAAGTTCGGGCGGGGTAACGTATAGCCGGCTTTTATCCGGCGCGCCTTTTCGGCTTCACCCCACCAGACCGCGCCAGCGCCGTCAATCGTGCCGCCGCCGGTGAAAGTCACGTCGGCCAAATCCTTGCCGCCGACGAACGGAATGAAATCGCCGCTGCTTTTAGCCTTCAACCAGTCGCCGGGCGCTTTCATGAAATCACTTTGGTTGGTGTTTGCCAGGAGCGTTGCTCCGGCTTCAAGTTGAACGGTCGTTCCGGTGCGAACCGCGAGCGGCTGGCTCAAATAAGTTCCCGCCGGAAATTTCACGGTGCCGCCGCCGGCTTTGCCGCAGGCGTCCAGTGCCTTCTGAATCGCCGCGGTGTCCAACTTCAACCCGTCGCCTTTCGCGCCGAATTCGCGCACGTCAAAAACGTTTGATTGGGGCCCGGCGGCAATGCAAAGCGTGATTCCGAATGACAGGATGAACAACGTGGCCGGTGCTTTCATAAGCGTGATTGACTGCATTCAGCGTTTGGCAAACACCCGTTTTGAAAACGGGAATATTTCGACAATTACTAACCATAAATGGGCAGGAGCAGCAATGAATTAATAATCTTGTGCTCCCAAAAGGGCGCATATCAAAAAATGAGCACTTTGCCGCCGGGTCTCATTGACACCCCGCTTTAGCGGGGTGCTTAGCGATGCCCGGTCTTTTCAACCGTTTTAGCGGTTTGTCAGCGCGCCAAAACCGCTAAAGCGGTTCTGACCTTCAAACCGCTTGGATCACCCCGCTAAAGCAGGGTGTTAATGAAATGGCCGTCAATTCGAGAGTTTTCTACCACGGACACCCCCTCAAATTTTGATATGCGCCCCTCCCAAAAAGCAACCGTGTCGAATTTCAGCCGGTGCCGGCGCGGCACGATACCATTGTTCGTCACACGCCGGACCGGAGGCCGGAGCATCCGGCGGAGTGTCCGGATGCCCTCGTTGGAATCCGGATTCGTCCTGTGAAATGAGCTTCGCCCGTGGTGGCTTCACGTTTCCCGACATCCTCCGGGACGGCGTTCACTTCACCCGCAGCAAAGCGCAGCCGTGCGGTGGGAGCTCGGTGACAAACATTTCCTGCCGCCCCAAATCCTTCCGCATCCACAAGTCGCGGACTGTCGGCCTGGAACGAAATCCAAGTTTGCGCCACGAAAGATTTATCTTCACCGGTTGGCCGGTCCGGTTGAACAATCCGACGGCCGATGAACCGTCGGCCAGCAGTTTCATCCAGGTTTCAATCGTCAACGACGGGTCGGTCACGCGTCGGGCCGGTTTGCCTGCCGGATCCTGGTCCACGGCGAGCACTTCGGGGTTCGTCAGCAGGGCTAACGTCCAGTCGTCGTTGTCCGGCAGGTTTGCGCCGACCATCAGCGGCGAGGGCAGCAGGCACCAGAGCGAAACATGCGTGAGTTGTTCGTCCCGCGTCAAATGGGTGAACCGGTCAGGGCCAACCGAGCGATGGCCAACGGAAAGATGCCCGACCGGCAGCATGTCCGCATCCGGCCAGTGCCCCGGCCCGACAAAATCATGCCAGCGCACGGCGAGCGCAAACTCGTGATCGAGTGATTTCCAATTGTCCCAGAAATCGCCGGAGACGCGCCACAAATTTGCGTTGGCTTCGATGTGCGCGCCATGGCTGACGGGGGTCGGTCCGGGCGAAGTGCTGAAAACCACGCTGCGCCCGCAGCGGTCAATGGCGTGACGGATCATTTCAATTTCCGCCATGTGATAGGGCGCCGAAAGATCGTCAACTTTGATATAATCCACTCCCCACCCCGCCCACAGTCGCGCACAGGAATCGTACCAGGCCTGACCGGCGGCATTGCTGCTCACGCCAAACATGTCGGGACACCAGGCACATTTGTCGTTGGTGTTGCCGGCGTCAACCGCGGTGAAGCTCGACCCTTCGATGGGCAGGTTTGCCTTTACGGAATTGCGCGGAATTCCCCGCATGACGTGGATGCCGAACTTCAAACCCAGCGCGTGGACCGCATCGGCGAGCGGCTTAAAACCGGCGCCACCCGCGGCGGAAGGAAAACGGTTGGGCGCGGGCAGCAGGCGCCCGAATTGATCGGCAGCCAGAGGCGCATTGGCGCGGGCATTGCGATTGTTGTCGTGCGCGCCGGGGTCAGACCAGCAGTAATCCACAACAACCGTGTCCCAGCCGACCGGCTGCATCTTCTCCGCAATATAACGTGCATTCGCCAGGACTTCGGACTCGACGACGTTGTCGCCGAAAGCATCGTAACTGTTCCAGCCCATCGGCGGGGTGAGCGCGAGGGCATTACCGCAGACCAGCCTGATCTCAGATTTGGCTTTTCCCACGGAATTCCTGACAGCAACCTGGATGCGATATTCGCCAGGCCGGGTCTGGACGCCGGTGAAGATGCCGGTTTGGGGATCGAGCGCGATTCCGGCAGGCAGCTTTGTTGCGGAAAATTCCAGCGGCCGCTCGCCGGTGACGGCGAGCGAATAAATCAAAGGGGTGTTTGGGTGAAGGCCAATCACCCGCGCGCCGTTGAAACGCGGCTCCGGGCCGGGTCGCGCGGCGGCGATAATTTGCATCTCACGCGCGGTGAGGTTTGCATCGGACGAAACCATGTCGGCGGCGTTGAGGCAGTTCACGGCCAAAACCAAACCGCCAAAGAGCGCCAGTTTTCTGCAATTCTTCATTCGTGTTGACGCAACATTTTCTTCGCCACCCAGTGTTTGAAAATCCGAGCGGATTGTCCAGCCATGTTCGGCGGAGCCTGCGTTGGCAAAATTTGCGGCCCACAACGTGACCGGCTCCGTGCGGCAGCGGGCCTGTGACCGCCGGATTGCGCGGCGGCCGGGTTCAACTTTTTTTGCCGGGCGCGAGCCAGAGGGCTTGCATCTGTTCAAGCGTGCGTCCCTTGGTTTCCGGGACCCATTTCCACATAAACAGCGCCGCAAGGACGCTCATCACACCGTAGATCCAGTAGGCGAACCCGTGATGGAACGTGTTCACCAAATACGGATTGTCGTTGAGGATCGGAAAGGTCCAACTGACCAGGAAATTGGCGACCCATTGCGCGGCCACCGCTACCGCCATCGCCTTGCCGCGGATCTGGTTGGGAAAAATTTCGCTCAACAAGACCCAGACGACCGGTCCCCAGGACACGGCAAAGCCGGCGATGTAAAGCAACATGCAGAGCAGCGCCACCACCCCTTTGATCTGAAGCGCAAAAGCGCCGCCCAGGGCGAACATGGCCACCGCCATGACCAGCGCGCCGATGATTTGCAGCGGTTTGCGGCCCAGCTTGTCCACGGTGACAATGGCGACCACGGTGAAAATCAGGTTGACGGCGCCGACGATGATGGTTTGGAGCAGCGAGGCGTTGGTGTCGAAGCCCACGTTCTTGAAAATTTCCGGCGCATAATAGAGCACGACGTTGATACCGACGAACTGCTGGAAAACCGACAGCATGATGCCGATGAAAATGAGCAGCATCCCGAAGGAAAACATCCGGCCGGAGTGATGTTCAGCCAGCGAAGCGCGGATATCAGCAATTTCCTGTTCGCCTTCCTCCGGCGTCGTCAATTTCGCCAGCACAGCGCGCGCGCCGGCCTCGTTGCCTTTGAGCATCAAGTAACGCGGCGTTTCGGGGACAATAAACAGCAGAAGCAGAAAGGCGACCGAGGGAATGGCGCCGGACAGGAACATATATCGCCAACCGATGTTATTGAGCCACACGTCGCCGCTGCCTGCGCGGGAGATGCCGTAGTTGACAAAATAAATCACCAACATGCCGAAGATAATGGCGAACTGGTTCCACGCCACCAGATTGCCCCGGACCCTGGCGGGCGCGATTTCGGCGATATACATCGGCGAAAGCATGGAGGCCAGCCCCACACCGACGCCGCTGAGAATCCGGTAAAACACAAAGTTCCACATGTATCCCGGCCCGCCGTGGCCGATGGCGGCAAAGGGAAATTCCGGAGCAGCGGCGCCAAGGGCCGAAACCAAAAAGAGCACGGCGGCGACGATCAACCCCCGCTTGCGGCCAATGCGAGTGCTGACCCATCCACCAATGACGCCGCCGACAATGCAGCCGATGAGCGCGCTGGAATTGACGATCCCCCAGAGCGAGTTGGCGGTATTGGGATCGGCAAGGTTCCGGGGATCAATAAAATATGCCTTCAGGCTGCCCACCGCGCCCGAAATGACGGCAGTGTCGTATCCAAAAAGCAATCCGCCCAGAGTGGCGATGAGGGTGAGCAAAACGACATGACGATTCAATGTTCGTGACATAGGTTCATTGGGGCCGGTGGCAGGGATTGTGCGCGAGCCTCCGGTGGCAGTCAAATCGTTTTGCCCTCAAATTAAAAAGGACTGCGGCCAGACAGGCCGCAGTCCTCAGGCGGATCATTTGATCACCAGAACTTGATGTAGAACAGCACGCAAAGGCCCACGACAATGAGACTCAAGATGACGTCCCAGGCATTCCAACTGGCTTTCGTGGCGGCCTTCTCCACCGGCGTGGCGCCGTAGTAAGTGTATTTGACCGTCTTCGGGTCCGGCGCCTTCGTCATCAGGCTGATGATGACCAGCAATGCGGCGGTTATTACGAACAATATCTGGCAGTAATACAGCCAGTTGATGGTCCACAAATCATAAATCAGCCCGTATTTCTGCTGGATGGGTGCAATGATCGCCTTGTATTGATCCGTGGTAATCAATCCATGGTAGAGATTGTCTTTCGCCCCGCCAACCACGGTTTCATAACTTCGCATATAAATGTCTGCGCCCAGACGGGCGAAGCCGGCGATAACCCCGAAGGAAAAGGACCACAAGGCCGCGGGTGCGGTGGCGCGTTTCCAAAAGACACCTCCAATGAACAGCACCGCGATGGCCGGCGAGAGGTATCCCTGCACACTCTGGAGATACACATAAAGATTGGAATGCAGGCTCTTGATGACCAGCACCCAGCAGATACCGATAGCGACGATGGCGGCCGTGGCAATGCGGCCCACGACCACCTCGGTCCGGCCGGAGGCGTTGGGAAACCATTCCCGGTAGAAGTCCATGGTGAACAACGTGGCGCAGGCGTTGAATTTGGAACCCAGCGACGCCATCAGGGCGACAATCATGCCGCAGGCGACAATACCCCGGATGCCGTGTGGCAGGATTTGCGCGACGAGCGAGGTGTAAGCGGCGTCGCCGCTGGTGCTGAAGCCGCTGCCCGGCGTCTTGGTCAGCGCAAAGGCAATCATGCCCGGCACCAGGAAGATGAATACCGGGGTCAGCTTGAAAAAGCCGGCCAGGATGGTGCCACGCCGGGATTCCTGCTGGTTCTTGCCCGCGAGCACGCGCTGGACGATGTACTGGTCGGTGCACCAATACCAGAAGCCGATGATGGCCGAAGAAGGCAAAACCGCCGACCACGCCCAGACCGGGTCGTGAACCGAACGAATCAGATGCACATTGCTGCCGACCGTTGTGAGGGTGGCGTGCCAGCCGTCAACCAGGCTGCCGTGGCCCAAAACGCGAAGTCCCATGAAGAGGATGCAGACGGAACCGAAGATGAGCACGGGGGCCTGGAGCACGGAAGTGTACATGATCACCCGCAAGCCGCCTAACACCGTATAAAGGCCGGTGGTAAAGGCAAGTGCCAGCGCGATGGCCCAGAAAACGTCTATGTGGAAACCGAAAATATCCACCGTGTTCACATTCAACAGCGTGCGGACCACCACGTCGCCGGCGTAGATCGTCGCCGCGATTTTGGTCAACACCAGGCTGGCCACGGTCAGCAGGCTCAGGATGTTGCGGGAGCCGCGGCTGAAGCGCAGTTCGAGGAATTCCGGCATGGTAAAGATCTTCATGCGGTCGTAGAGCGGCACAAAGACCCAGCCCAGAACCAGAATCATCCAGCCCTGCATTTCCCAGTGCGCCATCGCCATGCCGGTAACAAAGCCGGCACCGGCAAGGCCAACGAGGTGTTCGGAGCCGATGTTCGAGGAGAAGATCGAGGAGCCGATTTGCAGCCAGTTCGCGTCACGGCTTGACAGGAAGTAGTCCTTGCCGGACTCGGCCTTCTTGCGCATCGAATACCAAATGATTGCGAGCATGCCGAGGCCAAAAGCAATAATCACGGCCAGGTCCAGGCCGTTGAATACCGTGCCGTTCAATCCCCCCGCCACGGACGCTGTGGCGAGGGCGTTCGTCGCCACCTCGACGTTGTTGGTCGCCGCCAACACGCTGTTGGTTATTTCATTCATAGTATTCAGGTTTTTTCGGCGGCGTTATTCGGCGCTGAATTTATACTCGATGGTGTTGTGGTAGGTCTGGCCGGGCTTGAGTTCCGTCGAGGGGAAATTCGGCTTGTTGGGTGAGTCGGGATAATGCTGCGGCTCCATGCAGAAGGCGTAGCGGCGCTGATAAACTTTGCCATCCTTGCCGGTGAGGGTGCCGTCGAGAAAATTGCCGGCGTAGAACTGCAGGCCGGGCTGGTCGCTCCAGACCTCCATCACGCGGCCGGTGCCGGGGTCTGTCACGCGCGCCATCAGGCCGAACTTGCCGAGCGGCTTGTTGATGACCCAGTTGTGGTCGTAGCCGGGACCGTATTGCAGAATCGGGTCCGGGTCGTTGATGCGCGCGCCAATCGCCGTCGGCGTGCGGAAATCAAACGGGGTGCCGGCCACGTCGGCAAACGCGCCGGTCGGGATCAACTTGCTGTCCACCGGCGTCGTTTGGTTGGCGTTGATGTAGACCAATTCGCCGAGGATGTCGCCACTGCCCTGTCCCGCCAGATTGAAATAGGAATGGTGTGTGAGGTTCACCACCGTCGGCTTGTCGGTCGTCGCCGTGAAGACAAGCTTCAATGCATTGTCGTCCGTCAGCGTGTAGGTTGCCGTGACGTTCAGGTTGCCGGGGAAACCTTGCTCGCCGTCCTTGCTCAAATAATTCAAAACCAATCGCGGGCCTTCGGGGCCGACATCGGCTTTCACCGCCGTCCAGACGACCTTGTCGAATCCTTTCGTGCCGCCGTGCAGCGTGTTGCCATGGTCGTTTTGCGGCAGCGTGTAGGTCTGGCCTTCCAGCGTGAATTGCCCGCCGCCGATGCGGTTGCCGTAGCGGCCGATGAGCGCGCCGAAATACGGGCAGGCGTTCACATAGCTGGGCCTGGTATAACCATCCAGCGTGTCAAAGCCGTTGACGATGTCGGCGTACTTGCCGTTTTTGTCCGGCATCGTGAGCTTCTCCACAATGCCGCCGTAGGTCATGATGCGCGCTTCGGCACCCTTGGCATTCCGGAGCGTGTAGATTTCCACCGGGGTGCCGTCGGGGGTGTTGCCGAAGGGGGCGTGGGAAATGGTATCAATGGATCCGGTTGATTTTGACATGTTGGCGCAGCCTACTAGAGCCGCCATTCCAAGTCCAGAGGTCGTCAGCATGACTAATTGCCTGATGTTTTTCATGGGGAGTATTGGTTGGTTTATTTTTGCCCGTAATACGCCTTCGGGCCGTGTTTGCGGAGGAAATGTTTGTCGAGCAGGACCGCTTGCATCGGTTTCGTCTTCGGGTTCAGGCGCAGGGTTTCGCCCGCCAGCCGCGCGACGAATTCCAGCGTGATCGCATTATGCACCGCGTCGCCAACGCTTGCGCCCCACGTGAATGGCCCGTGGCTCGCCACCAGCACGGCGGGATGCTGCAACGGATCCATGCGCTTGAGCGTCTCGATGATGACGCGTCCGGTGTTCACCTCGTAATCACTCTTGATTTCCCGCGGCGTGAGCAGCCGCGTGCAGGGCACGTCCCCATACCAATAATCGGCCTGCGTCGTCCCGTACGGGGGAATGCCCCTGCGCGCCTGCGCCCACGCCGTCGCGTGAAGACTGTGCGTGTGGACAATGCCGCCGATTTTCGGGAATGCGCGGTAAAGCATAAGGTGCGTCGGCGTGTCGGAACTCGGTTTGAGGTAGCCGTCAACCAGCTTGCCGGTTTCCAGCGAAACGACCACCATGTGCTGCGGCTTCATGCTGGCGTAAGGCACGCCGGAGGGTTTGATGACCATGACGCCCTTCTCGCGGTCAATGCCGCTGGCATTGCCCCAGGTCTGAATGACCAGACCTTCCTTGACCAGATCCAGGTTTGCCTCGCAAACCTGTTGCTTTAATTCCTCAAGCATGGGGACGGGCGGAATTATTTCCGAACCCGGTTCCGGATGTCAATCAGTCGTTTCATCACATCCTGGAGGTTGCCCGTCCACTCCTGCGTGCCAAACGCATCATGCAACTTCCGGTAAAGCGGATACAGTTCGCGGTAAACCGCATGCGCCCTGGCGTCCGGCTTGAAAACGCGCGGTTTCAAACCGGTCATCGCCTTCTGCGCGGTGGCGTAATTCTTGTGCGCGCCCGCCACAACGGCGGCCGCGATGGCCGAGCCGAGCGCGCAGGTCTGCGCCGAGCGGCTGACTTTCATTGGCCGGCCGGTCACGTCGGCGTAAATCTGCATCACGACCGGGTTTTTTTCGGCGATGCCGCCGCAATTGACGACCTGGCTGATCTTCACGCCGTATTCCTCGAAGCGGTTGATGATGGTCAGCGCGCCGAATGCCGTGGCTTCAATGAGCGCGCGGTAAATCTCCGCCGGTGTGGTGTAGAGTGTCTGGCCGGCGAGCAGCCCGGTGAGGCGCTGGTCCACCAGGATGGTGCGGTTGCCGTTGTTCCAATCGAGCGCGAGCAGGCCGGATTCGCCCGGCTTTATCTTTGCCGCCCCCGCGGTCAGAGCCTCATGCGTGCCGGCGTTGCCACCGGGCCGGAGGTAATTGACGAACCAGTTGAAAATGTCGCCCACGGCGGACTGGCCGGCTTCGAGGCCGAAATAGCCGGGCAACACGCTGCCGTCCACAATGCCGCACAGACCGGGCACGTCCGCGAGTTTCTTCCGATTCGAGGCGATGGTGATGTCGCACGTGCTGGTGCCGATGATTTTAACGAGGGTTCCCGGCGCAACACCGGAACCGACGGCGCCAAGGTGCGCGTCGAACGCGCCGACCGCGACGGGAATTCCCGCCCGCAACCCGGTTTTCCGGGCCCATTCGGCCGTGAGTCCGCCGACGGCCCGGTCAATCGAATGGACGCGCGGCGTAAGGCGCGAGCGAAGTTTGCCCAGCTTCGGGTTGAGCCGCGAAAGGAATTGGGCATCAGGATAGCCGTGCCAGCGGGCGTTCCACATGGCTTTGTGGCCGGCGGCGCAAACGCCCGCGATGAACCGATCCGGGTGTTCCGTGCCGGTGAGGGTGGCGGGAACATAATCAGCGAGTTCGACCCACGAGTGCGCGGCGTTGAAAACTTCCGGCGCGGTACGCAGGCAATGCAGGACTTTGCTGAAAAACCATTCGCTGGAATAGATGCCGCCGCATTTGGCGAGATACTGCGGGCGAATTTTCTTTGCCAGCGCCGTGATTTCCGCCGCTTCCGCCACACCGGTGTGGTCTTTCCACAGCCAGGCCATCGCCGCCGGATTTTTCGCGAACCGTTTTTCAAACGCTAGCGGCTGCCCTTTGGCGTTCACGGGCAGCGGTGTGCTGCCGGTCGTGTCCACGCCGATGCCGACGACCTGCCCCGGCTGGAAACCGCGCACGTTCTTTCGCGCATCCGCCAGCGCTTTCCGGATGGTGACTTCCGCGCCTTTGACGTAGTCGGCGGGATGCTGGCGGGCGAGGTTCGGGTCGCGCGACAAAATCACGCCGGCTTCACCGTATTCATAACCCCAGACCGAGGTGGCCACCTCGGACCCGTTGGCGACGTTGACCACCAGGGCGCGAACCGAATTCGTGCCGTAATCGAGACCAATCGTGTATCGTATGCTCATAACTCGTTTGTCAGACCCGGACCTGGATGATTTCAGCAAACAATCTCAATACAACGCCATTTTGCGTCTATCAATCACCAAAATGCGCCTGGACATGTCGCAAGTGCACTTGGAAATCCATCGCGTCTGGCCTGGGAACCCGTGGCCGGAAGCCGCGTTAACTGGACGACCAGGACGGATGCCTCCATGAAGTGGTGGTGCGACACCGAAACCGGTTTGATTCTTCGCGTACAACCAACGTAAAGCCGAATTGCTCAATTATGGTTTTCATCATTGCGCGGCTTCCAGCATTTGGAAAAATTTCGAATAAGTATCATCTCCGTCGTCCAGCCATCTGGTAAAGTTGAATGCTTCAACACTCTGAACGTATTTAACCGAGCCATCCGCAAAAAGGACATTGAATCCGTGACTCGGATAGTGTGGAAAAATGCTCGGGTTAAATTGCACGCTGCTGGGAAATATCGTGTATGCCCCCGGCAAACTGGAATATATAAACGTTTGCAGACCATCCATGCCAAATAATCTACGCGGAATAATACTGCTGGATTTTGGAAATGATCGAGAAGTATCCATTGGTGGAACGGGATTAACGACCTCCGGATTGAAAAGCATTGAGCTTCGCACCCAACCGTCGGTGTCTGTGCTCATGAAGGACGGCTTGGAATAGTGTGCTGCGCTGAACAGAGAGGTGTCTGGATAACCTGGGCAATCGAGAATCCTGCCGTCGCCTATCATGCCTGTTTCATATAAATGACCCAAATTCTGAAACAGGATACTGGATTGAATGCCCGGTTTAACTGGTAAATTGGGAGGGAGTAATTTGTCAAAAACTATCCAGCCTGAATCCGAAGGATACGAAACATAATTTGCATCTGCCGGAGCTGTAAAACGCCTGAAAGTCGGAAAGTAATCATGATAATCATTCGCATAGGCCATGCAGGCGACATAAACCTGATGGAAATTATTCTGACACTGCGTCAGTGTTGCCCTCCGCCTGGCTGCCGCCAGCGCCGGCAACAACAACACTGCCAAAATCGCAACAACGGCAATGACCACCAACAGTTCAATCAGTGTAAAGCCAAATTGCCCGGGAATGAACTGTTTGGCTTTCATCACTGCGCGGTTTCAAGCATTTGAAAAAAAGGGGCATAAGTGAGGGGGTCATCGTTTAGCCAATGGATGTAATTAAAAGCCTCAGGACTTTGGACGAACTTAATTGAGCCATCCGTAAACAAAATATCAAACCCATGACTTGGATAATGGGCAAAAGTGTCAGGTTTGAATGCCGTCCATGTTGACGTAGTTCCGCCGGGAAGGCTTGAATTGATTTCTGCCTGTAAACGATCCATCCCAAATATGTGGCCCGGAACAATGCTGCTACTTTTTGAGAAACGCCGGTCATTATTCACTGGTAGATTTGTTGGAGAAACTACTTCCGGATTGAATGTCATTGAATCTCTCACGGTTCCTTCAGAATCGGTGCTCATAAACGCAGGATTAGAATAATACTCACTGCTGAACATGGAAGTTTCTGGAAAACTGGGGCAGTAAAGGACTTTACCGCTTCCTATCATGCGGGTTTCATAAAGATGCCCAAGACAATCAAATACCCCATTCTGAATCCCAGGCTTTATCGGTGTAAAGGCTGGCAATGGATGAGTTGTCCTCCCGGGTAACGGAACGACATAGGATGTCCATGAAATCGAACCAATACTATTCTTGTAGCCTAGGCAAACAGGAAAATAGTCACGGTAATCATTCGCATAAGCCATGCAGGCGACATAGACCTGATGAAAATTATTCTGACACTGCGTCAGTGTTGCCCTCCGCTTGGCTGCCGCCAGCGCCGGCAACAGCAACGCTGCCAAAATCGCAATGATGGCAATGACCACCAACAGTTCAATCAGTGTAAAGCCGCGTTGTCCGGCGTTGGAACTGCCGTTTCTCATTGAATTATTTAAAAAGAAGGTTATCCACATTCAGATATGAATATACTGGATTTTTCCCGCTTACGGGGCAAGTTTAACACGCGTTTCTGACGGATTGCTTTGCCGGGCGGAATTGCCATCAAATGTTCCTAATCGGCGGAAGAGGGGAGGCGCGCTTCTCAGCCTGCCGAGCATGAACGCTCCCGGCCCGAACGTTTCCGGGACAGGATGCCCCCCCGAGGAGCCAGTGCGACACCAAAACGGTTCGGCGGTCAGATTGCCCAGCCCTTGTTCAAGGCATGATACGCTTCGTTCCAGCGAAGTTCCTTTTTGAATTCGGAAACCGTGGTCTTTTCGCCGATGAGCAAAAACTCCAGGTCGGCGATGGCCGCGAAGTCTTCGAGCATTTCGGTGGTGACCGCCTGGCTGAAGCCGGTGTGATGCGCGCCTCCGGCATAAATCCACGAGGCACACGCCGTTTCAAAAGTCGGCCGGCATTTCCAGACGGCCTGGGCGACCGGCAGTTTGGGCATCGGCTGGTCGGGTTTCACAACGTCCACCTCGTTGACCAGCAGCCGGAACCGGTTGCCGAGGTCAATGAGCGACGCGTTTAACGCCGGGCCGGCGGGCGTGTTGAAGACCAGCCGCGCCGGGTCGGCCTTGCCGCCGATGCCTAGCGGATGCACCTGTAGCGACGGTTTGCCGTCGGCGATGGTCGGGCAGATTTCCAGCATGTGCGCGCCGAGAACCTTTTTGCCTTTCGGATCGAGATGATACGTGTAGTCCTCCATGAACGAGGTGCCGCCAGGCAGGCCGACAGCCATGACCTTCATCGCGCGCAACAGCGCCGCGGTTTTCCAATCGCCTTCCGCACCAAAACCGTAACCGTCAGCCATGAGCCGCTGGGCGGAGATGCCGGGCAGCTGGGCCAGCCCGTGCAAATCCTCGAACGTGGTGGTGAAACCTTTGAAACTGCCGGCCTTCAGGAATGCGCGCAGGCCAAGCTCGATGCGGGCGGCTTCGCGCACGGATTCGTGCCGGGCGCCGCCGTTGCGCAAATCGGCAGCCATCTGGTAGGTGTCGGCATATTCCTGGACCAGTTTGTCAATGGCCCTGTCGGGGAAACGCTGTTCACGGATTTGACCAGGTCGCCGACGCCGTAGCCGTTGACGGCGTAACCGAACTTGAACTGGGCGGCCACCTTGTCACCCTCGGTCACGGCCACCTCGCGCATGTTGTCGCCGAAGCGGGCGAATTTCGCGCCCTGCCAGTCCTGCCAGGCGGCGGCCGCGCGGCACCAGGCGCCGAGTTTTTGCTGCACGGATTTTTCCTGCCAGAAACCGACGACGACCTTGCGATTGAGCCGCAGGCGGCTCCAGATAAAGCCGTGCTCGCGGTCGCCGTGCGCGGCCTGGTTCATGTTCATGAAATCCATGTCAATCGTCGCCCACGGGATGTCGCAGTTATATTGCGTGTGCAAGTGCGCCACCGGTTTGCGGAGCTGCTTGAGGCCGTTGATCCACATCTTCGACGGCGAAAACGTGTGGCACCAGGTGATGAAGCCGATGCATTTGGGCGCATTGTTCGCCTCCTGGCAAAGCGCGGTGATGTCATCCGGCGTGGTCATCACCGGTTTGAAGACCACCTTCACCGGAATCGCGGGCGCGTCATTAAACGCCTTCGCAATCTCCTGCGAATGTTTCGCGACGGCCTTGAGGGTTTCGGGGCCATAGAGATGCTGGCTGCCGGTGACGAACCACACTTCGAGCTGTTTGAGATTGATCATAATGTGAAATCTAAAGTTAACGAGTAAGTGTCATTTGTTTTTCAAACTATAAACCCGCCGCGCATAAAGCAACATTTTATCACGTTAAAAAAGGGCTGTCTGCCGCGGCCTTTCTCGATTACCTTGAGGGCAGGAAAAGAAATCCAACGAAAGGGAAACGATGGCGCAAGCAATCATGGACCCCGAAAAGGTGCGGCGATTCGCCGATGAGTTGCACCGGTTCAATACCGACCTGGAAAACCGGATCATCCTGCTCCAGGCCCGCTTCGCGGCGCTCGGCGACACCTGGCAGGACCAGGAACACGAGAAGTTCGCCGAGGAATTCAAACAGGCGATGAAGGCGCTGAAGAAGTTCAACGAACTCTCAAAGGAACACACGCCGTTCCTGTTGAGAAAAGCCCAGCGCATCGAGGAATATCTGCACCAACATTGAAAAAAAACGTGACAAGTGACAAGTGGCAAGTGACGGGAAAAAGCCAGTCACCCATCACACGTCACGTCCAGCCATTTTGCTCCTGCCACCTGTCACCCGTCACCTTCAACCGCCTTTAACATGGCCGAACGCGCCCAAGTCACTTCCGTGGAGGCCGTGGAATCGTTCCGGGCCAACTTGATTGTGTTTCTGAAAAGCGCCCGCGCCACCCTGGAGGAGGCGTGCGACGAGATTCTTCGCGCCCGCGCCTGGGTGCAGGAGGATCGGCGCCCGCACTGGATTAACGAAATGCGCATCCGGGGCCGGAAACTGGAGGAAGCGCGCGCGGAATTGTTCAGCGCCCGGCTTTCCCAATTCCAGGAATCAACCTCCCTCCGCCTCATGGCCGTGCAAAAGGCCGAGCGCGCCATCAAGGACGGCGAGGCGAAATTGTCGCTGATCAAGAAATGGAGCCGGGAGCTGGAGAATCGAACCGACCCCTTGCTCAAGCAGTTGAATCAGTTGCAGGGGTTCCTCACGACCGATATGGCGCGCGCGGTCGCTTATCTGGCCCAGGTGGTCAAAACCCTGGACGCGTATGCCTCGGTCTCTGCGCCCGGCGCTTCGCCCCCGCTCGCCGGATTGAAAAGCGGGCCGGACGACGGAGAGGAAGGACGTTCATGAACGCAAGCGGTATTAAAACCCGGCTCGGGTCGCTTACCAAGGGACTGGCCACCCGGTGGGACGAAACCCGGAATCACTGGAAGGATGCCAAAAGCCTGGAATTCGAGCAACGCTACATGGCCGAACTCTCCGCCAACGTGGACAAAGCCATCACCGTGCTCGAACAATTGGACGAAATTCTGGCCAAAGTCAGGAAAGATTGTGAGTAGCCGTCAAAGCGGAAGTCTTGTCCCGGCAATTTCAGAAATCGCATCGCAACCCGAGTCTGAAGCGTTTCAGCCGGCGGCAAAGTTGACCGTGTTGCTCGGTGGCGTGAGCGGGTTCTCATCGCCGTCCATCGGCACAACGTAATACTTGTAGCCGACCGCGTCCGCCGGGTCGTCAAAATCCAAACCGTATGAGTGCAAGTCGGCCCTCACGTG
The DNA here is from genome assembly GCA_963802515.1 of uncultured Verrucomicrobiae bacterium. GTDB lineage: Bacteria > Verrucomicrobiota > Verrucomicrobiia > Limisphaerales > UBA11358 > UBA11358. The sequence continues at coordinate 4,330,210 of CAWDIX010000002.1, read as the reverse complement.
AGCGTAATCATTGAAGATGCCGGGTGCATCATTGGGCTGGTGCAAAAAGATAAAGAACGTGTCACAAGCCGGGGCGCTGTAAGTCCAATCCAGTGTCATCGTGTCATTGCTGGCCGTCAACACCGGGGCCAAACGCCCCAACAACTGTTGCAATGCCGTGGATTGTGATTGCACGCCGTCAATCATTTCCTTGAGCGCGTTGAACTGATTCCGCAATTCTGCCGCGACAATCGGTGAATGGTCCGCCGGTTTCGTAGGATCAAAAGCCATGGGTTGGTTGAGAGTTGAGGGTTGATGGTTGAGAGTTGAAAGATGGTGGGGCGAGCGTCCTCGCGAGCCGGCTCATCGGCAGGGCGGCGGTGTCCCGCCGCCCCGACTATCCGACGACGCCGCAGCGTCGCCCTACCGACTTCACGGTGCAAATTTCGAGCCGACCTGGCTCCAAGCTCCGGTACCGCCGGTGCCTTTGGCGCGCACGCGCACCAACACCTGCTGCCCGCTCGTGAAGCCGTTGAGCACCGCCTTGGATTTGGTGCTGCCGGGCAAACCCTTCCAACTCGTATCCGTCGCCGGAGACGGGCTCCATTGGATGTCGTAGCTGATTTTGACGCCACTGATTGGATCCCATTGCGCATCAATCTCACCCGCGTTGTCGCCCGCCGTGAGCGACAGGTTCTGCACCATGCCGGGCACCCCACTAGGTGTGGACGAGGATTTGACACCGAAACCGGCGCTCTCAATGACGGCTGCCGGGTCCGTCGCGTCGGCGGCGGTGAGTTCGACATAATTGCCGCGTTGCGTGAGCGCGTTCTCCAGGGCCGCGCGCGCCGTGTCTTTCACCTGCGTCGCCAGTTTGGCTCCCGACTGCGCCTTGTCGGAATTACCCAACGCCGTTTGATAAGCCGTCAACGTTGTCGTAAACGTCGTCGCCGCCGGCAGCGGCGTGGTGAAGCTCGAGTTGCCCGTGATTGACGTGCCATGCTGTTGTGCGAACGTCAGCAGCTCACTGTCCGATTTGTCTTTCAGGTTCAATTTGACTTTCATTTTCGCCATACGTTTGGTTGGTTGCGGCGGGGAAACGGCATCATAGAGAACACCGCTGTCATACGTCAGACCCGGTGAATCGTAGTTTGCCATTTCTTCGCCTGGTTTGGTTTCCCGCCCCATCTGTCCTGGCCGGGGTATGCAATGGGACTGAATCAGAACTGCGCGTCTCCTGCCTATTGCGATTTTGCGGGAAAATCGGAAGCACTTGCGGAAGACTGTTCCGGAACCGGGCTGTAATCTTCAAGTATTGGAAAGTCCCTTGTCGCTACTGCGGACAATCTTTCCAGTACTGTCCTTTACCATTCCAATATCGGAAGGAACCGTTCCCATACTGGCGCGAAGCACTTCAACACCACACCGAACCAGTCCGACCTCGGACTAAACCATTCCTGGCCCGGAACCAACCAATCCGACGCCGGGTCGAAGCATTTCAATACTGGACTGCCCTTCCGCAGTATCGGACGCGAGCATCCCAGTATTGCGCGGAAGCGTTGCAGTCATGGCAACCTCGGCCACAGTGCTGGGCAGAACCGTTCCGATAACGGAAAAAGTTAATCCGATATCGGAATGCTCTTCTCCGGACACGGAAAATGACATTCCGAGATTGGAAAGAACGCCCGCACGACGCAAAACCTCATGGAAATGACGGAATTAGGCCTGAAACCTCAAAGAACCAACCAAAATTGACTGTTTTTGGCCTCCGGCCTAGATTGCGGCCATGTGCGCCCATTATACCTACAATCGAAATGAGGCGAAATTCCGGTTGCGCGAGAAGGTGGTGGTCTTCGGCACAGTGCCACGCGCCAGCATCCGGCCAACCGATCTTGCCCCGGTCATCATCCCTGAATTTGAGGGCATGGCGTGCCGCGAATTGCGCTGGGGCTGGAAAGTGCCGTGGGACAAAAAACCGTTCATCAACGCCAAGAGCGAAACCGTCACTCAACTGGCCACCTTCAAGCCGCATCTGCAAAACCGTTGCCTGATTCTCGCCGACGGCTTTTATGAGAAAGGCATCCGCTTCATCCAGCCGGGCGAGCCGGTGTTTGCGCTGGCGGGCTTGTGGGCGGATGATCCGCACCCAAATAGAAATCTCCTCTCCGCTTCGATTCCCTTCTCCGCATCTGATGGGGAGAAGGTGGCGAAGCCGGATGAGGTGTCTTCGGAGAGTGGTGAGAAGGTGGCCGCAGGCCGGATGAGGGGCGACGGGGAAGAAACTCTTTCCACGGCGAGGATTAGCGGTGAGGTGTCGAAACAAATGGCACGCTCCTTTGTCATGTTGACGACCACACCCAACGACAGCGTTGCGCCGCATCACCACCGGATGCCCTTCATCCTGCGGGCGGAGCAATACACCGACTGGCTGGGCGACAACTGGCAGCGCGTGCTGGCTAATCCCGACAAGGCTGCATTGGAAAAAATCCGAAAACAGGCGGAATTATTTTAGACACGGATTTCACGAATCAACACGGATTTCAGCTTTCCGAATTTCAGAGTTTCAGCTTTTGCTTTAGCGCACCGGCAATTCTTCGCGCTCGCGGCAGGACGGGCAGAACAGAAACACCTTCATCACGCCGGCATCGGAATCGAACTCGCCAATGACCTGCAACCGGAAGCTGCCGCATTTGAGGCAGGACACCCTGAACCGGCGGAAAGGGCTGTCACGTGGGGTGACGGGAGGCTGATAATCTTCCCGGCGCATGAACCAGCGGGCGGCTCCGAATTTCATCCTGCCATTTTACCGCGCCATGTGGACATTTGCCGTCCAACCCTCATTTCGGTTTTGGGAAAAGCTGGTTAATCAAGTCTGCGCATATTTGTACAGTAAAAGCGCCCTTTTCGTGAAGCATCGAACTCCCGTGCGCCAATTCATTCCGAAGGTAATAAAGCAGAAAAAATCCTGACGCGGATCTTTCTGGCAAACCTCATCAAATTTCTTCAGTGATTCCATAGTTGTGCCAGGCCAGATACAGCGGACAATAACTGGTCTGCCGTTCAAATTCCCTGACTGGCTCGTAAATTTTCCGTTTCATGCGTTACACATCCTTCGCAAAATATATTGGGGTTCAGTCCTCGCCCTCGTTGTCTGCTTGTAATGAACGATATCGCGGCCACCATTCAAATTCCAATTCCAGAGGGGATTTCCCTCGCCCGTAAGCGTCGGCATAATTACGAAGATCCTTTTGCAAATTTTTGTATTCGATCTTGTCATCCCATTTTGACCAAACTACAGACGGTGGTGTTGCTTTAACTTTCTCACCTTTAATGGCATCGAGGACAATTCTGTCAATTGGTATGTGTGCTGCCGCGAACCACGGGTCAAGCCACTTAAGTTCGCCACCACCACAGACCCAACAATACTTCAATGTCATGTTCAGCCACTTCTGTGCCTGTCCAAAGGTCAGTCGGGTTTGGGAAAGCGAATCGAGTTTTTCATCATAGTGTTTCTTTAAGGTGGTGCACGATTCGCTATGCCAATCGTCGAACTCGCCGCGAAGCTTCTGGACTTCATCCGGGGTAGTTTTATTGCGCAAGGTCGTGAACGATTGTTTCACCAACTCCTTCGCTTTAGTAAAAACTTCATTTTTGAGTTTTTTGTTGAGTTTGCCAATTCCATGTAACGTCCGGCTCATGTCGCGGTAAGCGCGAGAAATGAAAAGTTCCAGTTCGTCTCCTTCCACACCGAAGTATGTTTGGAAAAGAAAGTCGCGTTGTTTTTCCAATCCCAAATTCATGTGCTCAATTTTATTTCAACCGGTGCGACAAAGGCGGTCCAAGCTATTTTTCATCCTCCGACTTTTTCGCGTCGTCATGAGACATCTCCATCTGCGTGATTCGTGGCGTGTGCTTGACGACCTCACTGACCTCATAATCTACGTTGGTGTAAACACCGGTGTCCGGATCACGGTTTTGCCGAATAAGCAAAGTCACTTGAAGTGTATCCCCGGGCGCGATCTTGATCCGATGGGCAAAAAAATTATCGTAAAACCGCCCGTCGGTCACCGGCGCCGAAATACGAATACCACGCCATGAGAATTCCCATCGCCTTTTGCTTCTTTCAAGAATCGCACGCAGGATTTGAATTTCGGCCTGTTCGGGAACCACTCGTTGATTCGGCTCCGGCTCGTTGGAAGCGATGGCAACTTCATGGATTCTATCCCTCTGAACCTGCAAATCTGGCGGCGGTTCATCCATCCTTGTTGTGATTCCAACACTTTCAATTGAGTCGTCTTGATCGATGCTTCTGAAAAATGAGGATACGGAGCGCTTAACTTCAGGATCGCGTTTCAAGTCCTTCGTCGATTCATAAATGTTCCGCGGCACAATAATTTCTTTCTGGTCCTGAATGATGACAACGGAATCATCATTGATTTCCACTTTAACGTCGTGGTTCGGCGCGAATGTGTGCTCGTAAATTATTGCTGCGACAATGCCGAGCACTATATTCCTTGCCGAATCGCTGCTGAATAGATTGCGCGCGCTCCGGTATATGGCACGAATCTTGGCCTTGAAACTACCATTGCCGAGTGCCTCAACGACAATCTCGATGTCATAACCCGGATTGATTTGGTTGTTCGCGGCTTTTGCCGCATCTGCGAAGCTGACCAGTGCGGATGCCAGCGTGTAGGCATTGATCCGGTTGCCCTGACACCCGAAGTATAAAACCAGTTCGTCTCCAACCTGCCGAATGTCGATCTTTTGCATTTTGCTTTAGCCAAGGAGTTGTCCGTCGGTTTTCTTCACATTTTCATCTTGCTCACGATTTCTTTGTATTTCTTTGTGCCGTGAATGGCTTCGAACTCGGTCAGAATTTTGTCGCGGTTCACTGTTTCAAACTGGCGCGACAACACCGCCAGCACAAATGCACCTTCATGCTCAAACTGCTTTTCCATCCAGCTAATGCCACCGTGGAATTTGCATCCCACCCACCGGGCGATCCATCGGGGGCACCCGTAAACATTACCATTCCGCTTCGTTACGATTCCAGGAGACCAGTGGACGCCGACCACGCCGGAATGATTGCGACTGGTCATTCGATTTTTACTTACCAACTTTGGAGGAAGTGTCGGGAGTTTTTTGTTCAGCCAACGCTTCGCGGCGCGAATGGCGTTCGGCCATGTTCCATACTCCTTCAGTGAAAAGTTTCCCTGGTGCATCTTTTTCTGGCGCATGACGCGCGCCATGACACACCTTTCCTTTGTGTTCTTCGTCAGATACATAATTCACCTTTCGTTCGATTTTTCATTTGGCGGCTCCTTCCACGATTTGGATTTCGGCGGGGGTGAGGGCGTAAAGGTCATAGACCAGGACGTCAATCTGGCGGTTGAAAACGAGCCAAGCCAGATACAGCGGACAGTAACTCGTCTGCCATTCAAATTCCCTGACTGGCTCGTAAATCTCTTGTTTCATGCGAACGATTTTATTTCAACGGGTGCGACAAAGGCTGTCCACCCTGCTACATCGTTTAACCCACACTTGGCATAACGTCTGGGTAAGGGCCGAGAAACCGTTCACCGTTGAAATGAATCATGTGTTCCGGGTCTTCCGCGACCCATACTTCAGTCTCCCAAGAAATCTGCGTTAAGAAACTCCGCATTACATCGCGCGTCGAAAACGCGGTGACGAAAACCAAGCCCGCCGTGCAACCAGAAAACAAATCTTTCAGTTCTTTTCGGCGCTTACCGTCAACCGGTCCGGCGCTGGTCACAACTTCGATGAGCAAAAGCCAATTTCGTTTTGTGTCGTGAACAACAACATCCGGCATCTTGGCGGGCGCGGGGATCACGACACCAAGCCGTTGCAGATAATCCGCATCAAGGTGAAGGAACTTATTTTCGGCGTCGCCGATGTAAACGACCGTGCCGCCGGGCACAAAGCACGGGCAGAATTCCTCAATCACAGTTTTGATGAGCGGGTTCTGTCCGCCCGGCGAAATGGCTACGGTTTCGCCTGACGGTAGCCGGACCGGAATCCTTGATAGCTTGCGCTCGCGGAGAAGTTCTTTGCGAATACGGTCACGCTTAACCAAATACGTTTTCAACTTGCCGCTCCACTCCAAACTCCCAAATGAGCGAAACAGTTCGAGCGCCGTCGGTTCGATTTGATAAGCGGTCTTGCCACTATTGGTCGGGCGGTTCGGATCGTCCGGATTCCTAATCAGCATTCCTGCCTCAACGAAATACTTGACCGCTTCGTCGCGAATCGTCTCGCGGGTATTCGGCGCGTATCGCACGCCATACGCCTCGGCCACGAAATCAATGATCGGCGTGATCCCGCGCAACGGTTCGGCAGCTTCGCTCCACAACTGCGATGGCTTGAGGTCAAGCAGAGCCAGAAAACTGTAGGCCGCAACTTCGTTGCTTTGCCTTGCGGTGAAGCCGACCGCCTTCAAAATTGCCTTCGCGTCGCGGAGCTTCGTCTCGCGCGCTTTTGCCAAGCCGGGTTGTCTTGACTTTGCCATCAGAAAAGTTCGTCCTCCACCAAAGCGTCGAGTTCCGCTTGCGGCAAGCCCGTGTCGGTGCTTCTGCGGCCAAGACTTTCAAGCTCGGCTTTCGCCGGATAGTTCAGGTTTCGCAAGTCTGTCGCATTCACTTGCGTGTGGCCATTGAACTGACGGAAATAAACATCCACCACCGTCGAATTTAGAAATGCAGCCACGCCCTTTGCCAGAGCCATCGGCAGACCATGCCCATTGATGTGGAAATAATTCAGATGGTTCTCGAAGCCGACCAACGGTGCATGAATTTTGTGCGAATCGTAAATACAAGCGACGATGCGCTTTCGCTCTTCCTTTGCCGTAAATCGTTTTACCAGCACATACACGCCGGCAGGCACCAGCAATTCGCGCGTCTGTTCGTTACTGATGATGGCGTTTGGCTTGCGCGATTTTTCTTTCGGCCAATGCACTAAGCCGCCATTGAAGTGACACGGATAAATTAGCGGCGCGGTGTCACTTTCGGGATTCTGTCGCAGAAATTCCTTGGCTCGGAAATCCACTACGCGGCCAGTGGAAACCGACAAACCTAAGTCCGGCAATGTCGCCGAAAGCTGCGACATGACGGCCCGGGCGTTGTCCTGCGCTTCATCTTCCGCCAGATGGATAAATTGCTCCGGGTCGTTCGGTGAAACAACGTCGTGATAAGCCACCGCCCGTTCGGTAATTGTACCGGATGGGCCGCCGCTGCTACTGGAAATAATGACGCTCTCCGGCTTTGCCGAATCCTTCACAGCACGGACAATGACGTTTTCCTGAAGCACATCGTCGCGGCTGAACGCTGCCGAGCGAGATTCAAAAATGTGCAGCCGCCGCAGCGACATCGTTTCCAGAAAATCCGTCCTGAATGGCTTGAAGTATGGTCCGTTGCAGAAACTTCGCGGTGTAATCGCAACTAATTCCCCGTCCGCTGCCAGCAGCTTGGTAATGAGCGCCACAAAACCCGTGTAAAGATTGCTCGTTTCGATATCTGCCGAGCGCAACAACAGGCGCGTTTCGGAATCGCTGCGAATTTTCCGGTAAGGCGGATTGACAATCGCAGCATTGAAGCGCGGCTGCGGCGACACGAACAAATCACTACGCACCATCGGCACGGCGGCAGCAATAAAATCCTCGTTGAGCACGGTGGCCGAAAACCGGATGCCCGCGCGCTCGCAATCGTGCCCGCAACTTTGCAACGTCGAGTGAAGCGAGTCGAGCAACGTCTCATCCACTTCACAGGCCGTGATGGAAATGCTCTTGGGTTTGTGCCTCACAGCGCAAAGCCGGTTTACCACTGCCGCCGACAGCGCCCCGGTTCCTGCCCCGGCGTCCAGCAAATTCCACTCCTGCCAGCGCGATTCAAACAGCGACGCCATGAAATCCGCCAGTGGCTGTGGCGTGAGGAACTGCCCAAGGTCATGCCGCCTGTCTCGGCCGGGCGTGACGAATTCAACTTCAAACTGTTTCACAGCGACTGCCATGCTCTTTGAGAATGATACGAAACTAATTTTGAGCCAGCAACGCGCAACTCACGCATCGTCCAATCACCGCTCAGTTCCTGCTCCAACCCGTCTGAATGCAATGTCAAAACCCGTTGACACGGTGGAGGTGAGTGTGCGCCGGAAATGGTGCGGCGTCAATTCGCGTAATCCGCGGTTCAATTTCCCGCTTGCCAAAGGAGCGGGTTTGCTCAATCGTCCGGTGTCATGGAATCATGGGAATTGCTCCGGGGCGTCTTTAAAAAACATGGCTGTAAACGGGTCGCCGGGAAACTGGGGCTTTCACTTTCGCTCATCCATAAATGGTCGCGTCCGCGTGAGTCGGGCGGCACCGGGGAGTTGAATCCCCTGGACCGCATCGCGACGGTGATCCGAGGCACGGGCGATTTGCAGCCGCTGCACTGGTTGTGCCGGCAGTTCGGCGGCCATTTTGTCCCCAATCCAAAGGTGAATCCTTCCCAGCCGGTGGCGTTGTTGCCGACGCGGAACTGGATGATGCTGTGTCACGCGCAATTCTTCGGCACGGTGGCCAGGGCGATGCTGGCCGGCGGGATTTCGCCGGCAGACGGCAAGGCGTTGCGGCGGCATTGGGATGAATACAAATCCAAGGGCGAGGAGTTCGTGCAAGCGTGCGAGCGCGGCGGACGGAACAAGGCCGAGGCCAGGCCGGGCGGCGGACTGCCGCTGGTCGCTTTACTGGTGGGCCTGCCATTCTGGCTATCGGACACGGGACTGGATGATGTGGTGCTGGCATTCGCCAGCTAAAGAGAAGGCAGGCCTGGTCGTTCTAACCGCAGATGGACTCAGATGGTTCAGTGGACTCGGATGCGGCCCGCACCCTCGGCCTCCGGCCTTCGACCGTACATTGCACGGTCAAATTCTTTTCGTTCATTCCCATTTCACTCGAGTGCCTGGAGCGAGAGGCTGTGTGAAAACTCATTTTTCGACCATTCAATTCTTCTGCTCCATTCATCAAAGTTCCCCATATCGAAAAATTGGGCGTTACCGGAATTCGTGCCAGCACTTTTCACTCAGGCTCGCGATTTGTCAGGCGGCTGTAAAGATGTGACCATGTCCTAAAAAATAAATGGTATGAGCGCCTTTGTGCGTGACATATAATCGGGGTATGTCTCCGGGAAATGTTTCGTCAGCAATGCTTCTTCTCGCCTCAGCTTCCACCAATGTCCCAGAAAGCAGATGACCAACGACAGCAGGCCGGCAAGGTTGCCCAATACTGTGGCCGTGCCGGCGACCATCAACATCATGCCTGTATAAATCGGATGTCGCACAAACCGATAAGGGCCGTGCTGGACAAGTTCGTGTTGCTCGCGGAAAGTGACTATGGCGCTCCAATTCCTTCCCAGCGACCATCGTGCCCAGATCAAAGTTGCCAGGCCAGCCAGGGTAAGTGCGTATGCTAGAAATAGCTGGGGCTGTCCATACGGCCAAATGCGCGTATTTATTCCCCACCGTTGAATTTTTCCGGCTAACAGCAGGAACGTGACGGTCAGGAATGCAAATGTGAACAGTCGCCCACCCCAATCCTGGCGTTCCTTGCTCGGCTTGACTGAAAATGCGGAAATTGTCCAAATGATAATGAACAACCACCAACAGATTGTGAAGAAATTTAAGTTGAACATAAACGTATCCAGCCGCCCGGTCATCCGCTAAACCGTTAAACCGATCAACCATAGCCAAAGGTTTATTATGACCGACACCGCTTCTATAGCATGGCTCGGCCTGGATGCCCACTCCAAAAATTGCGTCCTGGCCCAACTCGACGATTTGCCAGGCAGCGTCAATCTCATAATCATCAATATAACTTCCGAAGGTCGTAGTCTTCGGAAGGACGCTCCCTCGGCTTCTCCGTCAGCGCAAACCTGATCGCCAAACCAATAAAAACCGGTTCTGGAACTATCATCAAAATGCACAACCATAGCGAACCGGAAAATAACGATGGGAGGTGACCGGCTTGGTAAAGACGGTAAAGGGCAAGCGAACCAACAATCGAGAAGCTCAGCCCCACCAAAGAAAGAATCGTAAACAACTGCGTCATCGGCTTGCCGGAGTACCTGTGCCCGCCGCCGGCAACAAAATGGTCATGCGATTTCATGTAAGTGGTGCGAACGCTGCCATATCAACGTCCAGAGCTCAGGCACGCCGAGCACAAGACCGTAAACCGCGAAGCGGAACTGAAGTCGCCCACCTGGCGTTGGCTGCAGTGATCTTGTTGGACGATTTCAATCCTGGGTCTCCCGAACGAAAACATACGCTTTTCGTGCCCAAAACTCCAAATCCACCTTCGGCCAATCATCACGATACGGAATGAACGAAACCCACTCTGAACCGCATACCGAAAGTGCGACGCCCCCTGTGGCCAGACCGCGACTCTTCAGCTTCTCATCCAGCCTGAATGCAACCGTGTCCATTCCTACGGCCAAACCAAAGATGGTGCCCTTCGTCGAGACTACAACATAACTATAAAGCGGCTGGTCCGGCGAGAAACTCTGAACGTCCCCCAAAGGGCGTACGGCCTTTCCAAGGGCCTCAGCCACGTCGCTGTGGGCAGACTTACCGACTAAGAAGCCGAGAACCGTTCGGTTCGTATCGTTGTCCAATTCTTGTGGAATAGTCATGCGCTACTGCGTCCAACGTTCCAGATCAGTGACCCGGCGCCACTGATCCTCGAGTGTCAACAGGAACGCCATCGCCGGGTTCACTGCATCTGGTTTGTTCGAGGTTTTCATGTCTTGTTCAGTAAATGATCTGTGGGGCTGTAATCAATCTCCCAGTCGATGGAGCAACCCAGAACGCCACACTTCACGCAGCGATGTCCGACATATATCCATCTCACATCACCAGACTCGCGAAAGGCGAACGCCACTCCGAGTTCAAAGGTCCGGTTGCCGCAAGGGCATTTAACGGGCTTGGGGGAGGAGTCTGCCCAAATCTCGTCACTATCTCCTATACCAATCTCACGGCTGCAACCTACGCAGATGCGCTTGGCACATCCTTCATCTCTATCCACGAAAAGGCGGAAAACCTGACCGCCACAGCTACACTGCGAGGGCAATACTTTTTCGGCGCCATATCCCTCTTGTGTTAGGCCGCGCATGTAGTCAGCGATATCTGCGAAGCCCTCGCCCTTCCACCACTTGCCTGAAGTGTCGATTGCCATATTACCTCGAACAGTATTATTAGGCCAAAGACCGTGCACGACGCCGTGCACAGGTGACTTTTCTATCCCTGGCCTTTATCATGGGTTTATGAAAGCAGACCAGTGAATTTCTGTCAAAGATTATCACCGTCCACGTTCGCCATGCTGCGGCGCGACTGGCAACAAGACCTTGAAGATCCGTCCGAAATTGGTTTAACGCACCGGCAACTCCTCGCGCTCGCCGCGTCGAAGCCAAGCCGCGCCGACGGGCCAGTGGCTTCGCAAGCTGGATAATCGTTGTAGTATCAGAGCCGGTCACCTCGCCAAAAGCGTAGAACTTCTTCGGCGAATCAGAGTGCTTATCGTGACCAGGGAAAGGAAAATAGTGACAGCACCCGGCTCAGGAACGAGGACTGCTTGAAATGTCATAGGACTCGCTCCATCCTGGAAAAAGAGCTCGCCTCCTGTCGTGTCGACACTGGAGAATAATGATCCCCACTGAAGGAGTGTTCCATTTTCCAGCCGCGGTCCTATTGATGTCTGCATGTCCCAGGCTGAGAAGACTGAGTCGGTTGTGCTGTCGAATAGATCTATGCCGTTGCCAGGTCCACGAGAGAAGCCAACTGCGGCATAGAGCTCATTGACGTAGGTGCGCGTAGAAGAGATGAAATCGAAAGTGCCGACCCCGCTTATGTTGATGGAAGCGGAATCACTATCTATCCAGTAAAGTGGCAATGTGGTAAAGGGGTATGACGTATCACTTTGCCTGTTCATGGTGTCCCCTGCGGCAGTTATTGTGAACGCCGCGTTTGAGAATGTTGTGGCGCCGATAAATCCGTCGCCTGAGCCCTGGAACGTGAAGACGATCGGTGCTCCTGAAACCCTGAGCTGTGCGGTGATTGCGACTGCAGCGAGCGTGATCAGCCTGATGATGCGTGAATTCTTCATAAGCGCGTGATAGCGGCCCAACGACTATAACCGCTGAGTGATTTTATCTCGTTTGGAACTTCCGTCAATCTGCCTTATTTGCCTGCAGTAAAGCAAAACACTTCAACGGGATATTCGGTCGAAAAGGACGGGTATCGGACACGGGGCTGGCTGATGTGGTGCTGGCGTTCGCCAGTTAACGGCGACTGAGCGGACTGAAAAATCCAAAAAGTCCGACAACAAACAGCGCAAAGCTGGCCGCTTCGGGCAGTTGAATAGGTTACGCGATGATACCACGTTCGCCCACCCACAACCCTGCGATGTTGCAGTGTCGCTAACAATTTATGTTGCGTGGCACTTTGGCGTTCGCATCCGGCGTGGCGTTATTCCTGCTGGCAGGTCACTCGATATTTATGAAAGCGTGGCTCGATTTATTCCTTGTTATGGGTGTTCCGATGTTGGTGACAATTCCGGTAACGGCCCTCTTGTGTCGCTACCGGCTCGCCCGCCAGAAGCAAGTTTCCTATGGCACCATGTTTGCCGGTCCCGTGATTTCAACCACGGCGCTTTTTATAGCTTGGGGGATTCATCGGTCTGGATGGAGCTTTTTCACACTTGGCGCATGGACCGGTAGCAGAGGCGCGCTGGTGCCTTTCCTGGTTGGTGTGGGCTTCCTTTCAGTTTTATGCGTTGTGCCAGCGTTGGGAGTGGTAATCTATTACCAGCGACAGCGTAAGAACGGTGAGGTGCAACAAAAAACTTCGTGTACAACGCAGGTATGGAAAGCGGTTCTATTCAGCATCGGATTATATGCGGTTTGCTGTGCGGCATCCGTGGTGGTTGGCCCACAGATTGCCTTTTACCTCATGTGTATGATAGTGCTGGGCACATCCCTGTGGGCGGCGATTGATTCCTCGAAGCTCCATCTGAAGCGTTACCGGTCCGGCATTTCATATGGTCCGGTTGCGCTCTTCCTCGGTTGTCTTTTGTTATGGATCGTTGGTTTTCCGTGGTATTTGGTTATGCGCCACAACATCAAGACCGGCACGGCGGTTTTGAAATAGCCAACTGACAGCAAGCTGTTGCAGCGGCATTGGGATGAATACAAATCCAAGGGCGAGGAGTTCGTGCAAGCTTGCGAGCGCGGCGGACGGAACAATGCCGAGGTCAGGCCGGGCGGCGGGCTGCCGCTGGTCGCTTTACTGGTGGGCCTGCCATTCTGGCTATCGGACACCGGGCTGGCGTTAGCCAATTGACGGCCAGGCTTTACCGGATTTGAGCGCGACGCCGTTTCCACCAGCATGCAAGCAACGTGCCTGTGCCCAAAAGCAGTCCACTGGATGGCTCGGGAATGAGCACCGCTTTGAAGCTCATTTGCGCGACCCAATAGCCACCGTTAAGCGGTGCGATTCTTAAGGTGGGAAAATCCAACTCGGTTGGCGCATCATAAGGCCCCCAATAAGAGCCCGCGTCCGGGTAGAACGTTATGCTCCCGGCATTGGTGCTCAGCCCGCTGATATTCACGTCCACGTCAAAATACGCTGCGGGAGCGTTGCTGCCAAAGGTCATACTGCAGTTCCACTTGTTTGACGCGAGCAGGCTGAAGGAGTAAGAGGAACTCGTAAAATTCAGAGCCAGATACTGAAACCCCAGCACACTATCCCTGGTATCGAGATTGCCAGGCTGCAATTGAAATGTTCCTGTCATTTGCTCCGCCGGACCGGTCACCACGGCGCCGGCCATCGGAGCGACAGTACTACCGGGCAGCAACTGATAGGTGTAAACCTGGGCATGCACGCACAGTGCAGTTATCGGCAATAAGGTCAGCCATGAACTTGCTTTTCCCATAACACCATCAGCCTGATTGGTTATTTTACCTTCGCCGGAAAATCTGTAAATCCACGTTATTTGCTTTCGGGGCAGCAAAAGATTGGAGGGATGAATTGGAGCAATTGCAGGTTTTTGCCATTACCGGCTTCGGCTTTACGGAACGGGTCGGGCGCTCGCAGAGGACGGAACGCCGGCAAGGCCAAGCCCGGCGGCAGGCTACCGCTGGCCACCCTGCTGATGGGCCGGCCATTCTGGCTTACAGACATCGGCCTGGATGATGCGGTGCTGGCATTCGCCATTTGACCGCCCGCCAAACACGTCGTCTGACCATTTCTATATTCCCTGAATGGTGTGGGAAATTTGTAAAACGAAGTTTTCGGCGGGCCGCGGGCGCTCCCCATTTCAACTTTTTGGGCTGGATGATGCGGTGCTGGCATTCGCCAGCTAAAGAGAAGGCAAGCCTGGTCGTTCTTTAACCGCAGATGAACTCAGATACCGAAGGGCTGAAAAATCAGTTTGTTTGTTTTCCTGACAATCTCGTCACATCCGACGAAAGGACAGGAGAGATGAGCCGGACGATGGTATTGCTTTTTCCAAAATCGGCCACGGCCTCCAATTCCGCAATCGGGGTCACAAATTCGGGAGGCACGTCATTTGTCGGCGTTTCTCCCAAAACACCTTCACCGTAATACGGCGTGAACTTGGTGATGGTGAATTTCTTCGCACTGGCCAACGTTCTGAGTCTCGCAAAATAATTCACTTCATCATCATTGGGCAACACGACGACTTGGTGTTCCCGGATGCTGTGGATAATTTCTTCCGGACTGGCGGTTAACCACTTTTGTTCGGGTTCGAGGTTTGGCCAGACAAGGGCAAAGGAACGAATTTGCCCACGACTGCCAAACTCAATTGAAAATCCATCCGCGCCATTATTCGCATCACCCCAAAAACTGACACCATCCAGCTTGCGGGACAAAAAGATTCCGCGGCCGCAAATGCCGCTCGTCAATGTTTGGTCGCAACCCACCGCGTTCGATGACGAACACACATTTTTCGGAACCATATACGCCCGGTCCAGACCCAATTGAGCCGCGCATTCAAACGCCCGTTTCGTGACAGTTTCAGCGTCCGGGATATTGTTTGTCGAAAGATTTTGATTGGGTGATGAAAAAGAAATGGTTGTGGAGGCCGGTAGAATGGAAAAGACGCTAAATCCCATGCCGCACGGATTGGGGGCGCTCCATATAAAAAAAGCATTCGTGGAGGGTTTCGGGAATCCTTTATCCTGCAATGAAGCAAGAATGACGGCGTTGGAAATAACCGATGCCGAAAAAGGCCGTGGCGGAAGTCTTTTGTAAACCCAAAACCTCCTTGGCAAATGATTCGTTGGTGCTTGCCACAGAATCTCGGTGTTTGTGGAAAAATGCGGTGAAAATCTTTCGAGCGAATTAGTGGGATTGGCGAAGGAATAAAAGGCCGTCGCAAAAATGCCTGTGAAAAGTGCAAAGGCTTTCATGGCTGGTTTTGTCCATAAGCGGACATTCGGGTTGTTACATCTTCCGCAGAGGATTAACAAGAATTGTTTCAAAATACCCGGAAGATTTAACCCCATAATTTCGGCTCACGAACACACTCGCGCGCCGGACGGTTTTCATTTAGCTTTTGAGGAACAGACGTTGTGAGCAACCATCCGGGATTAAAGGAAACGCTGACGCTTTTGGACCGGCTCCGAAGTGACATCCAGGATTTTGCCGCCCGGGAGGAAAAACTGGCCGGCGAATTCCGGGTCAGGTCCGCCGCGGAAGCGAAGGCGTTTGAAGCGGCGACGCAAAGACAGGAGTCGCGTTTGGCGGTGGCGATTGACGATGCTGGCGCCGCATTTGAAATTGAGAAGGTCAAATGGCAGTCCAAACTTGAAAAACGGAAAGCGCGGATCACCCAGGCCCATCTCGTGGTCACCCGGCAGGTCCGGGAGGGGGTCGGCGGACGCGAAGAACGCCAAAAGCAGAAAATACAGAAAGGTTCGACCCAGGCGGAGCAGGATCGTGAGGCGGGACTGGCAAATGCCGCGGCGACCCTGGCGGACTTCAAAACCAAACTGGCCGAAAGTCGCGAGGCTTTCAACGTGCTGGAGAAGGAAGCCCGGAGCGCCTTTCGCGGCTACGGCAAATTTCGCCGGCTGCTTTCTCCCAACCGGCAATGGCCCGAACCCGACTCGAGCCCGGACGAAAATCAATTGTTGGAGGAACTCCACCGCCTGCCGGAGGCAATCCGCCGGGAATTGGACAAATTCAAACAATTTCCGCTGCCGCGATTTTTCAGGTTTTTCCCGATGTGGCTGTTGTTCATTGTGCTCCTGCTGCTCTTCACCTTTTCTCCGGTTCTGCTCCGGCAGGCGGGCTTGAATTCGATTTCCCGGGCCGGGGCCGGCGCGGCACTGGCGGGTCTCTTTGTAATCGTGCTGGCGATTTACCTGTTTGGGGGACGCCGGGCCGGGCCGGCCGCGAAAACGATTGCCCGATATCTGGCCACGGCATGGCGGCTGCATGACCTTTGCCTGGAAAAAGCCGAGGCGCGCTGCCAGCGGGAACAGGAACGAATCCAAACCGAATTCGAGAACACCACCCGCCGCCTCAATCAACAGTGGAAAAAAATTGTGAGAGAGGCCGTGGACACGCGCGGCTCCCGGGCGCAGACGGCTGATGAAAAGGCGGCCCGCGCCCTGCAAAAAAACGAGCAAGTGGGCCACGCAAAATTGAGCCAGCTTGAACGTGACCGCGCCAGCCACCTCGCGCGCCTGAAGCAGGAGACGGAGGCGGAAACCGGAGAACTGACCCGGGTGCACGAGGAAAAAGTGGCCAAACTGAACGACGAGCAGGATACACGGTGGCAAGCCCTGGCCGGGGAATGGAAGAATTGCATCCAACCCATTCACGATGCCATCCGCAACGACAACGCCGCCGCCGAAAAAGATTTTCCCGAGTGGAAAGTGGCACGGGCTTCTGGCCCGTCAGAATCGCACGGGCAAGATGCCCGGGCCACTACCTGGAAAAACTGGGCGCTCCCCGAGGAATTCAAAAACGCGGCGAAATTCGGACGCCTGGAAGTGGACGCCGGAAAACTGGCCGAGGCGACCTTGAAGGACAAACGGCTCGCCCTGCCCTTCCCTGCCAAATTTTCCGTCCCGCTCGTGCTCACGTATCCAGGCCAGGGCTCCATCGTTTTTGAAACGGCAAAGACCGGAGGCGAAGAAGCGATGGCGGCCATCAACAACATCATTTTCCGCCTCCTTTCAACCCATCCGCCGGGCAAGTTGAGCTTCACCATTTTTGATCCGGTCGGACTGGGCCAGAATTTCGCCGGCCTGATGCATCTGGCCGATTATGAGGAGAGCCACATCAACAGCCGCATCTGGACGCAAACCGCCCAGCTCGAGGAAAAGCTGGCGGAGTTGAACGAGCACATGGAAAAGGTCATCCAGATGTATCTCCGCAATGAATACGAAACCATCGCGGAATACAACGCCCAGGCGGGCAGCATTGCGGAGAAATATCATTTCCTGGTCATCGCCGATTTCCCGGTGAACTTCAGCGAAACGGCCGCCCACCGCCTCATCAACATCGCCACCAGCGGCGCCCGCTGCGGCGTGTTCACGCTCATTCATTGGGACCGCCGCCACGCCCTGCCCCAGGGTTTCGTGGCCGATGAACTCCGGAAAAGCAGTATTTGCCTTGTCCGGGGCGAGAGCGGTTTCCGGCTGGCGGACAATCAACCCGCCGGAACGCGCCTGACGCTCGACGCTCCGCCGCCGCCGGAATTCGTCACCGACCTTTTGCGTCGCGTGGGCGAAGGCGGCCGGGATTCAAACCGTGTCGAAGTGCCGTTCGATCAGGTGGCGCCCCCGCCGGCGAAAATCTGGACAGAGGACACGTCCGAGGAAGTCATCGTGCCCATCGGACGTTCCGGCGCAACGAAGTTGCAGCGGCTCGAAATCGGCAAAGGCACGCGCCAGCACGCATTGATTGCCGGGCAAAACTGGTTCAGGCAAGTCCACACTGTTTCATGTCATCATCACCAACCTCGCGCTGTGGTGCAGCCCGGAGCAGGTCGAGTTCTACCTCGTGGACTTCAAGAAAGGCGTCGAGTTCAAGTGCTACGCGACCCGCCGGCTGCCGCATGCGAAGGTCGTCGCCATCGAAAGCGACCGCGAGTTCGGCTTGAGCGTGCTGGAGCGCGTGGACGCGGAATTGCGCCGGCGCGGCGATTTGTTCCGCCAACTGGGCGTGCAGGACGTGGCCGGTTACAAAAGAGCCGGTGGCACCGAGCCGATGCCGCGTGCGCTGCTGATCATTGACGAGTTCCAGGAATATTTTACCGAGGAAGACCGGGTGTCCCAGGGCGCCGCCGTGCTGCTCGACCGCATTGTCCGGCAGGGGCGCGCGTTTGGCATCCACGTTCTGCTCGGTTCACAGACGCTCGGCGGCGCCTACACGCTCGCCCGCGCCACCATCGGCCAGATGGTCATCCGCATCGCGCTCATGTGCAACGAGGCGGACGCGTATCTGATCATGGACCAGGACAACCCGGCGCCGCGCCTGCTGTCGCGCCCCGGCGAAGGCATCTACAACGATGCCGCGGGTTCCATCGAAGGCAACAGCCCGTTCCAGACGGTCTGGCTGCCGGAACAAGTGCGCGACCGTTCCCTCGCCGCCATCCGCGAACGGGCCGACAAAAGCCCGAACGATTATCCGGGTCCGTTTGTGTTTGAAGGCAGCGCGCCGGCGGACGTGAAGGAAAATTTGTTGTTGCGGAAATTAATTAGTGGAACGGGCGCCCCGCCCGTTCGAACGGGCAAGATGCCCGTGCCACTTCAACCGCGCATCTGGCTGGGCGCGCCGAATTCAATCAAAGGACCGACTGAAGCCGTTTTCCAACGGCAAAGCGGCAGCCACCTGCTGGTGGTCGGCCAAAGCGAGGAACCGGCGCTGACCATTTTGTCCGTCGCGCTCGTATCGCTGGCCGCGCAGTATCCCAAGGGCGCCGCGCGGTTCTTCCTGCTCGACAGCACACCGCCCGGGTTCCCGCAACGCGAATTTCTGGAGCGCGTCATCGGCGTCCTCCCGCACGAAGTTGTCCGGGTGACACAAGGTGATTTGCCGAAAACGATGGAACGCCTGGCGAACGACCTGAAAAATCGCGGAGAGGATGAACCATCCGCCAAGGCGCCCGAGACATTCTTCCTCGTCCATGGCCTGCAAAATTTCAAGAAGCTCCGGACGGAAGATGAATTTGGATTTTCGAGTGGCAGCAGTGAAGGCGCCGTGCAACCGGCGGCCGTGCTTCAGAATTTAATCGGCGAAGGGCCTGGCCGCGGCTTCCATGTGGTTGCCACGTGCGACACCTACAACAACGTGAACCGGTTCCTGGGCCGGAAAACGATGGGTGAATTTGAAATGCGCGTGCTGTTCCAGATGAGCGCCGGCGATTCCGCCAGTTTGATTGACGCCCCCAACGCCAGCACGCTCGGGCTGCATCGCGCGCTCCTGTACAACGACCGCGAAGGCTCCATCGAGACTTTCCGCCCCTACGCGCTTCCGGGCAACGAGTGGATTGACGAAGTTGCAAAACAGTTCAAGCGGCCGCCTGGGTAGTCTCGGTAGGGCGAGACTGTCTCAAAACTATCGGAGGGGCGAGCTCTGCGAGTCCCCAATTTGCCAGTCCTGTGGAATATCAGGGGTTCGTGTAACTCGCCCCTACGACAATGACAGACTTCTGAGACAGTCTCGGGCGGGCAGTCCTCTGCCCGCCGCGCGTGCGAATAAAGATTGCGGCGCGCACGGAGTGAGGCTGTCTCAAAACTCTTTTCCTCCTTCCTCGCCCCGTGACGAAGGAACGGGGAGAGGATTGAGGAGAGGGGATTTCCCAATGAAACGCACCTCCTCTCCCCGGCCCTCTCCTCCGCTGTACGGAAGAGAGGGAGAAAATCGGAGTCTCGCGGATGTTTTGAGACAGTCTCGGAGTGACGCGCCGAACCAGCGTGCCAATTCCCACCGGTGTTACAGGTAAAGCGCGTTCTGCAAATCGCGGACGAGGACGCTCATGAACGGATAGCGCCGGTCGGGTTCGCGCGCGATGCACTTCAAAATGACCTTTTCGAGCGCGGCGGGAAGATCGGGATTGTGTTCGCGCGGCGGGGTCGGGCCGGAGAGATCGAGCTGGTGCGCCAGAATTTCGCCGGGCGTGTCGCCGTCAAAGGGTTTCTGGTTCGTCACCAGTTCGTAGGCGGCGACGCCGTAGGCAAAAATGTCCGCGCGGGGGTCAATCGGCTTGCGCTGCAATTGTTCCGGCGCCATGTACGACGGTGTGCCGGGATTTTTCGACATCTTCTTTGGCTTTTCGGGGATCGGCTGGGCCAGATCAAAATCAATCAGCCGCACGCTGCCATTGCGCGACACCAGGACATTTTCCGGTTTGAAATCGAGGTGCATGAAACCGCTTTCGTGCACGTCGGTGAGGCCCAGGGCCATGTCTATGAGGATCTGCGCCACGTTTTCGGTCAGTACCGGATCGTGCCGCCCGAAAAGCATCTTCAAATTCTCCGCCTCCACGTAGTCCATCAGCATGTAAAGCGTCCCCTCCATTTTGCCGTGCTCGACGTAGCCGACGACGTATTCGCTTTGATTCAGGTGCGACAAGACTTCGCAGCCGCGGAGGAAGCGCCGGCGCGCCAGGAGATTGAACCGCAAACCATCACGCAGCCGCCGCAACGCAAAGGGCTTCCCGCGCCCGTCGGTGACCAGCCAGATTTCCGCCATGCCGCCGTCGTTCAGGCGTTCCTGAAGATAAAAGCGCCCGAACTTGGCTTGCGTCGCTGCTTCGGAACCCGTCTCGCTCTGGGAATCATTCACCATTGCAGCCAATTGCATAACATAACCCTTCGACAATAGCCAACAAAACCTGTTCACTCCGGGATTTCAGACCTGGAATCTTGTAGCAACCGGACTCGCCTCCGCGCCGCTGCGATTCACCGGGCCACCCTCATGAAAAATAGAACAAATATCCCGCGCAACTTGACAACCTCATTGGGTCGCTCTCCCAAACGGCGGGTGGATTACATCGCCGCCGAAAACCCCGTGCGCTTCAGCGAAGCCCTCGACACTGCCTTGACGAATTCATGACTGGCATTTCGCCCGGTTACGGTGTGGACGCCCGGTAAAATCGGACAGGAAAATGGCTGGTGTTCGTGTCTTTGGTTTGCCATGTGCCATCTGTCCCGGACGTGTTTGTGCTGATGGGCTGCCAATTCACCGTTGGTGTCAGGTTGGTGGCGGCTTGTACCAGGTAAGTAGTGTTGGAAGCCCCGGAGAAATTGATCGTCACACTGCCGTCAACATTGAGCACGAGGTTGGAAATGACAATCGGCGTGAAGGGCAGTGACAGGCCGAGGATCGTTCCGATGCCGCCGCCACCTTGCGAGCTGGACCCATAGAGCGTGTTGTTAGCCAGGGTAAGGCCGCCAAGCGGTGAAAACCCATCGGGGATGATTGCGTAACTGTGCAGCACGGTATAATTGCCGCCGTTGGTGTTGATGGAATAGATGGAGCCCAGACCATTCGTGCCGCCACTGGCGGTTATTCCATACAACGTGCCGCCGGACAGGGCCCAGGAACCCCTCGGACTCGACCCATCGGGATTGTTGGTGAATACGCGCAGAGTGGTATAATTGGCGCCATTGGTCCCCATTGAAAATACGGTGCCATTGTTATTGGTCCCGCCGCTCGCAGTCGTGCCATAAAGCCTGTTCCCCAAAACCACCAGGCCAGCCTCCGGATTATGTCCATCCGGGCTGTTGGTAAAACTGCGGAGCCGGAGATAATTGCCGCTGTTGGTGCCGAAGGAAAACACCGTCCCAAAGCCATTCGTGCCGCCGGTTTGCGTGGTGCCGTAGAGCGTGCCGCCGGAGAGTGCAAGGCCGGCCACCGGGTTCTGGCCATCCGGACTGACCGTGAACGCATGCAGCACCACAAAATTGCTGCCGTTGATGTTCATGGAAAAAATCGTGCCGTATCCGACACCCAAGCCTGTGCCGCCCGCATCGGTCGTCCCATAAAGAGTGCCGCCCGCGAGCAGCAGATTTGCCTCTGGCCAGGCGCCATCCGGCTGGTTGGTGAAAGCGCGCAAAACGGTGAAGTTGGAGCCATTGGTATCCATCGAAAAGATCGTGCCCCAACCGCCGCGGCCACCGTACTGCGCCGTGCCGTAGAGAGTGTTGCTGGAAAGGATCAATCCGCCTTGGGGCGCTGCGCCATCAGCATTGGTTGAGGGAGAGCCGCTGACGGCGGCAAACGTGTGGAGCACCATGAAATTGCTCCCGTTCAGGGCCATCGAAAAAATGGTGCCGTTCCCATTGAGCCCCCCCGCGGAAGCCATGCCGTAGAGCATGTTACCGGACACCAGCAGGGGTGCCACCACCGATGTCCCGTCCGAGTTGGTTGAAACCAAGCCCGTACCATTGTCTTTGGTAAATGGAAAAATATGCAGCACAGTGACCGTCTGTGCGGACAATGACCCCGCCATCACCCCCATCACCATCACCCCAACCACAAATAGCTTCAGTTTCATAAGCGTTCTCCTCTTGAATTGCGACCTCGGCAACACCAAGCCCCCTAATCGGGAAGATAACGAATTAAAATCAAAATCGTTCCACCTGTCAAGCAAAACTAAACAATATCCCGCGTGGTCGGAAAGGCGCCAACCCGGAAACGACGCCGGGCGGACGCTCAATGTAAGGACTGGAACGTGCGCCCGGCGAGCAGCGGGCCCTGAAGAAGGAGCAAAAGATCGGTTTGGACTGGTGAATTCGCGCTTGGCGCGAATCGGCGCCGGGTTTATCCTCCGGTCATGCGGCCTCTTTGGGCGCTGGTCATCTACATGGTCGTGGTGTTTTTCGGCGGCGCATTGCTCGCGCCCTGGCTTTATTGGCTCGCGCAGCATTTCGCGCAGTCCGTCCCCAAACTCGCCGGCACCCCGTTTCATCGGTTCCTCGACCGTTCGTTTTTGATTCTCGCCCTGGCCGGGGTATGGCCGTTGCTGCGCGCGCTGGGCGCGAAATCACTGCGCGAAACCGGCCTTGTTCCGCCCTACGGCCAGTCGAAGAAATTGTTCGGCGGCCTTTTGCTCGGCTTCGTCTCGCTGGCGGTGGTCGCGGGAATTGTCCTGTTCTATGGCGGACGCGCGCTGGTCGGAGGCGCATCGGCGGGAAAAATCGTCGAAAACATTTTGAGCGCGGCGGGAACAGCGGCAGTGGTCGCCGTCCTCGAGGAGACCCTGTTTCGTGGCGGCATTTTTGGCGGGTTGCGCCGCATGTTTTACTGGCCGCTGGCGCTGCTGTTGAGCAGCCTGATTTATGCGCTCGTGCATTTTCTCCAGCGCGCGGACCTCGCCGGCCCGGTTGCCTGGAGTTCCGGGCTGGTCCTGCTGCCGCGGATGCTGGCCGGATTTGTGGATTTTTACGCGCTGGTTCCGGGCTTCTTCTGCCTGACGCTGGCGGGCGTGTTGCTCGGCCTTGCGTATCAGCGTATGGGCAATCTTTACTTTTCCATCGGCCTGCACGCGGGCTGGATTTTCTGGCTCAAACTGTTCGGCGCATTCACCGCCGATGTTCCCCACACCGCCGCCTGGTTTTGGGGCACGGGCAAAATGATTGACGGCTGGCTGGCGTTCATCGTGCTCGCCGTCACGCTCGCCGTCTTCAATCACCTGCCGGGCTTGAACAAACGTCCGGCGTACAACATTTCATGATGAGCGCCGCCGCCAAATCGCTGCAAACGTGGGTCAACGTCGGTCTCGGCTTTTTCTATCCCGAAATCTGCCAGCTTTGCGGCGAACAGCGCGCCACGGCCGCGGATGGCTACGTGTGCGGGCGTTGCTGGTCGCACGTGCGTTTCATCAAACCGCCCTTCTGCGAGCGATGCGGCCTGCCGTTTGAAGGTGATTTGACAACGCCGTTCGAGTGCGCGAACTGCCGGGAAATGGAACTGCACTTCAGCGCGGCGCGGTCGGCGGTGGTCGCGCACGGCCCGGTGCGGGAAATCATCCATCGCTACAAATACCAGCGCGCGCTGTGGTTCGAGCCGTTTCTGGCCGGCCTGGTTTTGCGCGAAGCCGCGCCCGTGTTGCGCGAGCAGCATTGGGACCTGATCGTGCCCGTGCCGTTGCACCCGTTAAAGCAGCGCGAACGGGAATTCAACCAGGCCGAACGCCTGGCAGTCCACCTGGGCACCGCCACAGAAATCCAGGTGAACAAAAAGCTGCTCCGGCGTGTCGTATTTACCAGCACCCAGACGCGGCTGACGCGGCCGGAACGCGCGGCGAACATGCGCGGCGCGTTTGCGATGCGCGACGGCGCGCAGTTGGACGGGGAACGGGTGATTCTGGTGGATGACGTTTTCACAACGGGCGCCACCACGAGCGCGTGCGCGCAAACGCTTTTGGCCGCCGGCGCGGGTGACGTTTGTGTCTGGACAGTAGCGCGCGGGATTTAGTATAATTTGATTGTAATGGCCACGACTACTTTCACCAAAAAGGTGCTGGGCACCGAAACGGTCGAACCAGCGTTGACCCCGCCGTCACCCAACAAGGCGCCGTTGCCCAAAAAGCTCAAGCCGTCCGGCTCCAAATCCAAAAAACGCGACATCCCAGAGGGGCTTTGGACGAAATGCCCGAAGTGCAACACGATGGTCTATGACAAGGAACTGGACGAGAATCTGAAGGTCTGTCCCAAGTGCCATCATCATTTCCCCATCAGCTCGCGCGAACGCATCCATTCGCTCGTCGAAACCTGCACGTTCGAGGAAATGGACGCGGACATGACGAGCGTGGACGTGCTCAATTTCAACGGTGTCGCCACCTACAAGGCGAAACTGGCGGAATACCAGAAATCCACGTCGCTCAAGGACGCGGTCATCACCGGCCTGTGCAAAATCGGCGCGCATCGCGCGGGGCTTGGCGTGATGGATTTTGATTTTCTCGGCGGTTCGATGGGTTCCGTCGTCGGTGAAAAACTCACCCGGCTCATCGAGCGCGCAACGGCAAAAGAATTGCCGGTCATCATCATTTCCACGCAGCGGCGGCGCGCGGATGTACGAAGGCATGTTCAGCCTCATGCAAATGGCCAAGACCTCCGCCGCCCTCGCCTACCACGCGCAATACCGCCTGCCCTACATCAGCGTGCTCACGCATCCGACGACGGCGGGCGTGATGGCGAGCTACGCGACGCTGGGCGATTTGATTCTGGCGGAGCCGGGCGCGATGATTGGATTTGCCGGCCCGCGCGTCATCAAGGACACCACGCAGGCCGAATTGCCGCCCGGTTTTCAGACCGCTGAATTCCTCCTCGACCACGGACTCATTGACGCCATCGTGCCGCGCAAGGACCTGAAGCCGCGGCTGATGGAGTATCTTGATTACCTCACCGTCCGGCAAAAGAACGGCGCCGCCGCGTCATAAACCCGAAAACCGGAGTTGGGGAGCACACCCGCCCCGGGTGTGGCAGGACGCGCCTCGCGTCCAGCACTCTGCGTGGATCCTGGACCGAAACAGGCCAAATGGTTTTGTGCGGCCAATGTTTTCCGCGGGGCGCGGAAAGCAGCACGCGCGGCGCGTGCGCTCCCAGCTATTGGGGTCAGGTCAAATCGTTACAGGCCGGTTAAAATGACGCGGAAAGGGGTGGCTGTGCTCCCCATTTTAAAATTGCAGCAGCCGATGTGAGTCGGCTCATTCTTTCGCCGGTGATTTTTAGATGGAGCGGACTCACGTCCGCTGCTGCACAAAACGAAGGCGGACGGTTCGCTGAAAACTATTGCTTGTCCTTGGGAAAATACGGGCCGTAAAGCAGGCCGTGGTCCTTGGTCATGAACATCAGGGTATTGACTTGCGGCGCGAGGTAGTGGGCCTGGTCGGTGGATGAATTGACGGCCTGGTCCACCGCCGCCACGACCAGATCGGCAAGTATGTTCCCGCTGCTGGAACTTTGCTGGACGCTCGCAGTCCCTTCCCAGAGGGTTGTTCCCGTCTTCACATCCACAAGTTTTCCCTCCGCCGTCACAATGGTGGTGCTGGTAACGACTTGATATTTCGACCCGTATTGCTTGAGCGTAATATAAAGGACGGCGTCCGCGCCGATGATGTCGCGAATTTTATCCAGCGGGATTTGATGCATCTCGCCGGCGGTCGGCAGCCCGTTTTCCTTCATGTATTGGTCCACCACCACCACCGGAAAAACGTAATAGCCCATCTCCGCGAGCGGCCACGTCACGGTCGAATAATATCCGTAAGTGCCCCGGGCGTCCGTGCTTTCGTTGAGCGGCGGCAACACGAGGATGGATCGCGGCGGATGCGCGCGGAAATTGGTGTAATCATAAGGCTTGGTCACGCAGCCCGTGAAGCCCAACGCGATCGCCAGCAAACCGGGAATCAAAAAGCGCGTTTTCATTTCTTTGCCAGATTGGCCAGCAGCCGGTCCATGAACACCGTGGACTCCGGAAACTGTGTTTTCTCGGTTACAAATTCCCGCTGCGCCAGGTCCAGTTTGCCCAGTTGAAAATAGAGATAGCCGAGTTGGGCATGAAAACCCGGGGGCACCGGTTTGTTGGCGGAGACGGCTTTGTGCAAATCCTCCTCCATGAGCTGCACCTGCATTTCCGGTGGCGCCTTGTCCGGTTTCGCGTAGGTGGTATAGGCCAGGTCTTCGTAATGGCCCCAGTAATAAACATCGGGCGACCGGCAACCCGTGAACAGGATCGGGACGGCCAGCAACGCCAGCAACGCCAGCAACAGTTTCAGTCGGAGGCTTTTCACTGTTTCTCAGGCTGCCATTTGCCCTGTTCCACGCCTTCCACCAGGCGATTGACGGCTTCCCGGATCGCGAGGTCCAGGACCTTGCCGTTCAACGTGGAGTCGTAACCGGAAGCCCCGCCAAAGCCGAGCACCTCGCGGTCGCTCAACGCGTATTCACCGGCGCCCTGCGTCGAAAAGACAACCTCGGAAGTGAGCACATTCACCACGTTCAGGTTTACTTTGGAATAGGCCACTTGTTTCTTGCCGCTGCCGAGGATGCCGAACAATTGCTGGTCGCCGACCTCTTTGCGTCCGAATTCCGCGACTTCGCCGGTGAGCACATAATCCGCACCCTTCAATTTCAACTGTTGGCCCCTGATGGCGGCTTCATTCGTTATCTCCGGCATGTTGTTCCGGTCCACCACGACAAACCGTCCGGTTTGTTGCAGGTGCGTGATGAGAATGGACTTGGCCTGTCCGCCGAGCCGGTCCACGCCGTCCGAGAACACGCCGCGCATATAGGGCGAGTGATTGTCAAACATGCCTACCATCAACGTGCTCCGGGGGCCTGAGTACGGCGTGCCCGCCGATGCGACCGTCTGGGGCACGATGGCCTGATGCGATTCCGTCGCGCACCCGGCCAGGCCGGCGCCGATGAGCATGGCGAGGGAGATATGACCCAAGGATTGGAATATTTTCATACGTTTGCCTTTTCCACAATCGTTTACCGCGTTTAAGCCCTGAAATCCTGAGCGATTGACGCCCAGAATAGCATTAATTTTCATTGAAAGTAAAGCCCGATTTTTCGGCCAGGTAATGGTGAAGCGGCATGCCTTTGCGCCGCGACATTTTCACCGCCGGCCGTCGTACCACAGGTGGCAGGATTCGCGGCTGTTCAATGTGCGGCGGTTGAACGCGACGCGCGCCAGCAACTTGAGATGGTCCCAAATCGTGTAAAGCCGCATCTTGCGCGCGGACGTCACCAGCGGATGCGAATGTAAAATTACGATTTCCCGGCCCGTTTCCCGCGCAAGCTGTTTCAGCCGCTTGCTCAATTCCAGCTCTTCTGCCGCAAATAATTTGTCGCTGAACCCGCCAAGTTTCCGGAACGACGCCGTCTCCACGAAAATGAATGAACCGGCCAGCAAACGTCCCATCCGGCTGGACCAGTTCCAGGTCCACGTGAAAAAACCGGCCAACAGAAATGCTTCATCCATCCGCATCGTCGAACCGCCGGCCAGACAACGGCCGGATGGGATTTGTTCCGCCACGTCTGCGAACAGTTCGGCGCTCGGCTGCGAATCCGCGTCCACAAATATCAGCCAGTCGCCGGTGGCCGCCGCCGCGCCGGCATTCCGGGCGCGGGCGATTTGATTGACTGGCTCAAACACGACGGTTGCGCCCGCTGCGCGGGCAATTTCCGCCGTCCGATCGGTGGAATTATTGTCGCAGACGATGAGTTCGGTCTCCCAGCGGCGTTGGGTGAACGCGGCCATCGCGGATTTCACCGCCGTCAGCGACCCGGCGAGCAACCGTTCCTCGTTGAACGCGGGGATGATGACCGAAATTTTCACAAGACGATTTAACAGACATTTTCACCGCGGATTACACGGATGACGCGGATTTTTATTTTAAATCCACTGGCCCAGTGTCTTTTCCGCGCCTCTCGCGGACAACGCGTTTCCATTCAAGTTTGGCATTCTTGAAATTGAGGAGCAACGCCACTTCCAAACCAGTGATGTTCAGATACCCGAGCATCTGGGCAACGTGGGTATCGTTGAACTCGGTGACAACTTTGGGATCGGCAATGACCTTGCCATCCACGATGAGATCCGGGATGAGCTTGCCGATGAAATGTCCCCGATAAAACACAGGATATTCCCGCTGCTGTTCAACCGAACGTCCGCGCGCCTGGAGTTCGATAACGAGGGCATTTTCGTACAGTTTCTCATCGAGGCCGGGCTTGAGTTCGTTCAGGACCGCCAACGCAGCGCCAATGATTTCCTCAGTAATTTTTTCGTGCAGCATGGAAAAAAGATTAACCGCGGATTGCACAGATTTCACGGATAAATTTGTCTTCATCCGCGCCATCCGCGTAATCCGCGGTTAAAAACTTCGTTCCGTGGTTTACAGCCCTTTCTTGAGCATGTATTTGATCAAGTCGCCGACGCGGCAACTGTAACCCCACTCGTTGTCGTACCAGCTTACCAACTTGAAGAAACGTTTGTTCAATTCCATGCCGGAACCCGCGTCGAAAATCGAGGACAGGTCGCAATGGATGAAATCCGAGCTGACCACTTCGTCATCGGTATAACCGAGAATGCCCTTCAGGTAGGTCTCGCTGGCCTTCTTCATCGCCGCCGAAATCTCCTTGTAACTGGTTTCCTTGACTGTGCGAACGGTCAGGTCAACCGCCGACACCGTCGGGGTCGGCACACGAAATGCCATGCCGCTCAGCTTTCCCTTCACTTCGGGCAACACCAAGCCGACCGCCTTGGCCGCGCCGGTGGTGGACGGAATAAGATTGATGGACGCACTGCGGCCGCCTTTCCAGTCTTTCTTGCTGGGACCGTCCACGGTCTTTTGCGTGGCGGTGAAACTGTGGATCGTCGTCATTAAACCTTCCTCGACGCCGAACCCTTCCTTGAGCAGCACGTAAACGACCGGCGCCAGGCAGTTCGTCGTGCAACTCGCGTTGGAAATGACATGATGCTGCTTCGGATCGTATTTGCCTTCATTCACGCCCATGACGACCGTGAGGCAATCGCCTTTGGCCGGCGCGGTGATTAGCACCTTCTTCGCGCCAGCGGTGATATGGCCCTGGGCCTTCTCGACGGCGGTGAACAAGCCGGTGGATTCGATGACGAGGTCAACGCCCAGCGCCTTCCACGGCAATTCCGCCGGCGACTTGGCGCTGACGACCTTGATTTCCTTGCCGTTGACGATGAGGATGTCCGGATCGGCGTCCTCGGCCTTTTTACCGGCGGCCTTGGCTTTGGCCTCGGCTTCCGGGGAAGTTTTGCTGTCCACCGTGCCCTTGAAGCGGCCTTGGATGGAATCGTATTTGAGCAGATACGCGAGGTTGTCCGCCGGGACGATATCGCCGACGGCGACCACTTCGATGTCTTTGCCCACCATGCCTTGTTCGACCAGCGCGCGGAACACCAAACGTCCGATGCGGCCGAACCCATTGATTGCAACTTTGACTGCCATAATTTTTTGTCCGTTTCTTAAAAAAGTTTAGCAAAAACCGAAAGCACAGTTTACGGGCAAATGCTTCAGCGTCAATGCCGAATTCAGGAACGGAATTGCCAAACCCAGAACATTTTTTGCCGGCGTCCCGGCACATTTCATCTTCACGCTGAAATTCATTGAAGGCCGATTCCGAGCCGGGAATTTCATTTCCCAGGAACCTTTCACGAATTTATTCCTTCAACCCTCAACCAAAGAGATTGTCAAATTCGTTGTGTGTGCCGACCCATACTCGGACGATGGTGTTACCGTGGCGCTCGCCGATGGCGCGGTATTGCTCATTGAGGCGAACCGACCAGACGTGGTCATAACCGCCAAGCTTTTTAAAACGGAGTGAGGGGTGGTCGGGATTTTGGGCGAACAGCGCGTAGGCGCGGCGCGCAGCCATACGGTTGGGTTCGTTCAAACGCGCATAAGCCCGCCAGAAACTCGGCCGGGTGCGCGAATTCACAGGCGTTTGGGATCAAGCGGCTCGTCACCCTCGCTCGCGGAGTCGCGCAGGAAAGCATCGAGGCGGGGCCGGATCTGCGGATGGGCGAGCCGGCGCTCCCATGCTTCGTCATCCTGACGGGCAAGGAGGAAGCGGGCAAAGTCCGCCAACTCGGACTGTTTATCTGGTGGCAGAGCTTCACAAACCTGGATGATTTCCGCAGTGGTCTTGCTCATGACTTTAAATAATCACAAATGCTGGAAAACTCAAGCGGGTTATTGTCGTGCCGGCCTTTTGCTCCTCATGGTGAAAATGAAACAACAGGTGAGGCGAGAGTCCGCGCGAGCCGTTTCTCATTGCCGCCAACCAGGGCGACAAACGAGGTCAGGCCGACTTCGCGGATATTTGTCTTGAAGGCAAATGGGTCAAACCAGATTTGGTGGAAGCGTACAAGTGGGGCGAACTCGCCTCACAAGGTTCAATGATGAATGTCGTTGCCGTTGCTGGTCGTTCCACCCGCGACGCGGCGATTCTGAAAATGAATGCGGATCAAATCGTGGAAGCCCGTAAACGCGCGGCGGCATTCGTTCCGCATCAAATGCAAAAATCAGAAATGCCTGAACCGTCCTGGGTAAAACAGATCAAATTGAATGGCATCAGCGGCACTGGCGAACATCGCCTCGCAATCATTAACAACCATACATTCCAAAAAGGCGACGCAGGACAAATCAAAGCCGCGGGCAAGACCGTCATGATTCACTGCATTGAAGTAAAAGAATCGTCTGTGCTCGTCGCCGTTGAAGGCCTCGATGGTCAACGCGAATTGAAAATGGCATCGCAGTAACCATAGGCCGGTCCCGGTGTTTATCAGCTAACATGAGACGAACACTGACAGCCATCGCTCTGTCTGCGGTGTCAATGGCGGCCACAAGTTGCCGCAACTTCACGGGCCGGGAAGCGTCCGCCGAACGTCATCCACAGAAGCAAGACACCTACACCATCACTTCCGTCATCCAAGTGCTCAATCCCGTCAATCCGACTGACATGAACGATGATTTTCAGGACGCGCGCGTGTTGAGCCGGGACAAGGATTCCTGCACGGTGGAGGTGACCTACTACCCGCTTTACCAGCCGGCTATCGGCGAGGACCCCAATTGGCGAAAAGACGACGCCGGCATGACCGAGTACCTCAAACCGATGCCGGCCGAGAACTGGGACGCGGCCATGCAACGCGAGCTTATCGCGGAACTCGGACAGGCGGGCATTGATCCGGAGCCCTTGACCGACAAACAACTCGTCGAACAAGTCTCGCGGTGGGCCATGAGAAGGGCGCATTCAACCGATGCCTTCGCCATCTGGTGCGTCTATTTCCCGGATGGCAAACCGGCCGTGTATCCGCCACTGCGGAAAGCGTTCGATCGGGGAAAGCGGGACCTGAATTGGACCGATCAGCAAATGTTCGACCAGGAAGCGCTTGGCCGATCCATGTTCTACAACAAAGTGCATGGCTCCTGCACCTCGTCCGCGGTTTACCTGGCCACAATCTTCCGCGCCCTGGGCATCCCGACCCGCATCGTTTTCTGCATTCCTCCATTCGACCCGAACGACGACGCCCAAGCCCGAATGTTTTATGACAACATTCATCATAACCAGGTGCGGGAGACGGTCCGGGCGGCGCTCGACGGCACGAGCGGCTTTGAGAACCATCTGTTCAACGAAGTTTATGTCGGCCATCACTGGGTGCGACTCAATTACAACACATTGGGGCAGCCGGTCCTCGACGCCCATTATTTCGGGCTGCTGACGCACATTTACACCTGCTCCGACCTGAGCCAGGTGCCGTTGGCGCAGACCTGGGGGATGCGTTTCTTCAAGTATCCGGCCGACCAGCCGAAACTTTCTTCGGTGAACCCGTATCGTCTGATCTCCGCACACGACCATATTGGCGCCAACGCACACCTGGATAATCCGCCGGTTCGGTTGGCCGAACTGCGGACCGTCACGATCATCGGCCTGTATCGTCCTGACTCACCGGAAGTGCCGAAATGGGCCGCAGACTATTTTTCAACGACGCCCAGGAGCGGGACCGACTTTCTCATTGCGTGCAAGGAATGGCTTCCAGGGGTTGACAGCCAAATGCGCGTGTTTCAGAAGCACGCCGGACATGAGTTCCTGCTGACCGCGCCGCATCACCCGGATGTCACGGTACGCCTGAGCGGTCTGGACCAAAGTGCCGGTGACGGCAGTTACCAGGCGTACGGGGCGCAGGTCGTCCTGGAAGACAGGGCCAAGCTGGTTCCCGGGGTTGCCTACAACATTCAGCCGATCAACATCAGCGATACGTACCGGTGGGTTGTGGCACCTGACTTGACGCCACTGACGCTGAAAGAATGAGACTTATTAAAACGCCAACTACTTTGTATAAAACGGGTTATATGGATTATTCACAAGGTTATTCACAATAAAAAGTTCTGCCCGTCATATTCAATCTGTGAACAAGTTTGTTGACGATTGGCCTGAGGCAAGCTTTATTTTCCATCATGAGAATTCGTCTGGCTGTTCTCATATTGACGGCTTTGTGCCTGGCAACGACTGCGCCGGCGATGGACCGGTGGGCCGCGCTGTCCATGATTGAAAGCGGCGATGACGACCGCGCCATCGGACCGGGCGGTGAAATTTCCCGATTTCAAATCCAGCCCGTGCTTTGGCCGGGCGGTGATCCGGCCAACGCGCAGATTGCCCTGGCGGCCGCGCAAAAGATCATGTTCCCGCGCATCGAGGAGTTCAAACGGTCACATCAACGCCTGCCGACGGACTTTGAATTCTACGTCCTGTGGAATGCGCCGTGGCAAGTGGACCATCCCAGCGCCATTGTTACCGATCGCGCCCGCCGCTTTTCCAATCTGATTCAACGCTGACCATTGATGGTCGCATAGACTTTCAGGTATTCGCCGACGGTCTGGTTCCAGGAGAAATCCGATTTCATGGCGTTTCGGCGGAAGCGCTGCAGCAAACCGGGATGCTGGTAGAGCGCCAGCGCCTTGCGGATCGCCTTGGCTAAAGCCCGCGACGAATATTCGTGAAACTTGATTCCATTGGCGCGGGCCGCGTCCTGCGAAAAGTCAATCACGCTGTCGTCGAGCCCGCCGACCGCCCGCACAATGGGTATCGTTCCATAACACAGGCTGTACATCTGGTTCAGGCCGCTCGGCTCGAACCGGGACGGCATGAGATAAAAATCGCAACCGCCCTCGATGCGATGCGCCAGGCCTTCGTCGTAGCCCACCCGCACGGCCACCTTGGCGGGAAACCGCCGCGCGAGTTCGTAATAGCCCCGTTCATACGCCGACGAGCCGCTGCCGAGCTGGACGAACTGAATGTCCGTGCTCAACATTTCCTCGAGCGCGCCGAGTTGGATGTCCACGCCTTTCTGCTCCGCGAGCCGGGAAATCGTGCCGAACAACGGCGTGTCCGCTCTTTCCGGCAGGCCCATTTCCTTTTGCAGTTCCAGTTTGCAGGCGGTTTTCCCCGCCAGGCGCCGCGCGGAAAACGTCTGCGGCAGAAGCGGATCGGTCGCGGGATCCCAGTCCTCGTGATCCACGCCGTTGAGAATTCCAAACAGCCGGTTTTGGCGCTGGCGCAACAGTCCATCGAGGGCGCAGCCGAATTCTTCCGTCATGATTTCGCGGGCATAGCGCGGGCTGACCGTGGTGATGGCGTCGGCGAAAACGATCCCGGCCTTGAGACAATTCAATTGTCCGTAGAATTCCGCGCTTTCGATCCTGAAAAATTCCCCCGGCAGGTTGGTCAACGCAAACGCGCCGGGCGGGAAAATGCCCTGATAAGCCAGATTATGGATGGTCAGACAGGTCGGCGGCGGATGCTCCCACCCTTCCGCGCGGCGCTGCTGTAAAATCAACGCCGGCACGAAACCGGTCTGCCAGTCGTTGAGGTGAACCACATCCGGCCGCCACGGCAAATGGCGAGCGAGATGCGCGATGCATTTCGAAAAGAAGATGAACCGCTCCGCGTTGTCGGAATAGCTGAGGTCGTTGTCCTGATACAACCCGGCGCGCTGGTAAAATTCGCGCTGATGAATGAAGTAAACCACCGGCGCGTTTTCGAGTTCGAGCGCCCACAATTCGGCCGGCACGCGCCGCGCACCCAACGGCAGGTCAAACCACCAGTCTACGCGCCGGATTTGCGGATATCGTTCGCGAATGCCCGAATACAATGGCGTGACAATCCTCGTTTCGTGGCCCGCGTGCGCCAGGGCCTTGCCCAGCGCACCCACCATGTCGGCCAGCCCGCCGGTTTTGGAGAACGGATGCACTTCGCTGCTGGCCAGGAGTATCTTCATTCATTTACGATTCACGATTCACGATTTACGCATCGCGCGCCGAACGTCGCGTCAATCGTAAATCGTAAATCGTAAATAAAGAGAGTGGTCATCACGCGCAAATCCGGTCGGTTTTGAAGTAAGGCTGTAACGCGGAGGGAATTGCCACGCTGCCATCCGCCTGCTGGTGCGTTTCAATCAGCGCCACGAACAACCGGGCCAGCGCCGTGCCGCTGCCGTTGAGGATGTGCGGAAATTTGTTTTCACCCGACTCCGTTTTAAACCGGAGGTTCATCCGGCGCGCCTGGAAATCTTCGCAATTTGAGCAACTCGAAACTTCGAGATAACTCCCCTGCCCCGGCGCCCAGACTTCGATATCATAAGTCTTCGCGCTCGCAAATCCCATGTCGCCGGTGCACAGCAACAGCACGCGATAATGCAGCCCGAGCAGTTGCAGAACCTTTTCCGCGTTGGCCACCATCTTTTCCAGTTCATCGTAGCCGTGCTCCGGTTTGACGACTTTGATCAGCTCGACCTTGTCGAACTGGTGCACGCGAATCATGCCGCGCGTTCCGACGCCCGCCGCGCCCGCCTCGCCGCGAAAGCACGGCGTGTAGGCACAGTACCGGATTGGCAATTGTTTCTCCGCCAGGATTTCCTCGCGATGAATGTTTGCCACCGGCGTTTCCGCCGTCGGAATCAGATACAATTTGCCGAGCTTCTCGCTGTCGTCGCCCTCCGCAACACCGTAATACTGGTCTTTGAATTTCGGGAATTGCCCGACGCCCTCGAGGCATTGCGGCCCGACCATGAAGGGCGGCGACATTTCGATGTAGCCGTGCTCCTGGGTGTGCAGGTCCAATAAAAACTGGATCAACGCGCGTTCCAGCCGCGCGCCCCAATTCGTGTAAAGAATGAAACCGCTGCCGGAAAGTTTTGCCCCGCGTGCGAAATCCACCAGCTTGAGCGATTCGCAAAGTTCAATGTGTGATTTGGGTTTGAAGGCGAAGGCTGCCTTCTCGCCGTGCGCGCGGACGACCGGATTGTCCTCGGCACTCTTGCCGGTTTTGACCGATTCGTGCGGCAGGTTGGGCAGTTGCAACATCAGCGCGTTGCGCGCGACCTCGACTTCGGCGGCCTGCTTGTCGAGCGCGGCAATCCGGTCGC
This sequence comes from uncultured Verrucomicrobiae bacterium, assembly GCA_963802515.1. Classification (GTDB taxonomy): domain Bacteria; phylum Verrucomicrobiota; class Verrucomicrobiia; order Limisphaerales; family UBA11358; genus UBA11358. The sequence goes on along the minus strand of CAWDIX010000002.1, from coordinate 4,294,252 downwards.
CCAACTCGCGCGTCTCCGCCTTTTTCGCTTCAGCTTCGGCGGTTTTCTTCTGTCCCATCAGCGCGCCGATTTCCTTTGAAACGCGATTCCGCTGCGACTTGAGCGCTTCGACTTCCGCCAGGATTTTCCGCCGCTGCTCGTCGAGCTTGAGCAATTCATCAATCCGGGCTTCATCCCCCGCCCCGCGTGTCGCCAAACGTTGCCGGACGAAATCCGGCTTTTCACGAATCAATTTGATGTCGAGCACGTGGGAATTATAGAAGTGAAACCCGCCAAGGCCAAGTCGGTAGTGTGCTGATTTGAAGTATGGAGTTCCGCGTTTACGCGGTTCCGGGCCGCCTGAAGGCGGAACTCCAAGCAAGTCAGGATGCTACCGCCAGGTCCGCGACCCGCTTCCGCCGTTTATTGTTCCAGCACTTTGTAATATCGCCGAGGCGCGTTGGTGATTGAATCCTGAAAAATCACGGAGCCGTTGGTCAACGTGAGCGCGTTCGAGATCGAAAACCAGTTGACAAGATTGGTGCTGGCGAAAACGTGGAACGTGGCGACATCGTTGGACGTAAGCATCGCACCACCGTCGGCGTCATTGAACAGCAGTTGGATTCGGTTGCCGGGCAAAGGCGTTGGCTGGCCAAATCGTTCGGACAGGAAAACGCGCAGCACCGCGTCGCTGCTTTGCAGGCTTGAAAACCCATTAGTCACAAAAACCGAATAGGTTCCCGCGTCCGTCCGCAACACCGCGGGCAGGGTCAGAGTCGGGCCGTTGGCGCCGGGCGCGTTGGTGCCGTTCTTCAGCCAGTGATAACTGATCGGCGGGTTGCCGACGGCGGAGACGGAGAAAGTCACGTTGGTCGGGCCGACGACCGTTTGGCTTTGCGGCTGCCCGGTGATGCCGAGCGGCACGCTGAAGATGTGCAGGTTTCCGCCGGAGGCAAACCCCAGCGTGGGACTCAAAAAGCGGATGCGATTGATGAAAAAAGTGTCATTGTATCCGGCGGGTGACCACGTCATGCCGCCGTTGGTGGTGTGCAGAAAACTGCTGCCGTAAAGTGAGGCTGGAAATCCGGAAGCGCCGCCGACCCAGCCTTCATTCGTGCTGATGAAACCGATGCCTTGCAGGTAAAAATTATAGCCGTTCGTATAAAGACCAACCGACGTTTCGGGAATCGCATTGGACACCCAGGTCGCCCCGCCATCCGTGGTTTTATAAAAAACGATATTGCTGTAAGCACCGTTTTGCTGGAGCGAAACGTAGCCGATGTTCGTGGACGGCCAGGACATTTTCCAGAAATAGCAATTGGAAATGCTCGTGGTGACCTGCGTTTGCCACGACGCGCCGCCATTCGTCGTGCGCGCAATGCGTCCGTAATAAGGCGGCGCCGCGTAGGCGTTCGTGTCCATGCCCACGACCCAACCCGTGTTCGTGTCGCGGAAATAAATATCCATGATGCCGTTCATCACGTTCGATGCCGTCAGGTTTTGCAGACTCCAGTTCGTGCCGCCGTCGTTGCTCTTGATGACGAACGCCGGTCCGCGCACCCGTCCGGCGCCATAAACATGTTGCGCATCCAAAACATAAAACACGCACAGCCCTTTCATGCCCGCCTCGGCAAAACCCGGCACGTTCGACCACGTCACACCGCCGTCAAATGAGCGATACATGACGTTCGTGTTGGAAACCGCGCCGTCATAAGAGCCGACGCCGAGATTGCCGGCGAAACCGACCCGCGGATTGGCAAAACTGACCGAGCGGAAATGTGTGCCAGCCATGACAAGATTCGTCGTCCACGTCACCCCGCCGTTGGTCGTGTGATAAATATCATTGTTCTGCGACGCCCAGCCGTTGGTCGGGTCGGTGAAATAAATGTCGTCGTGGCGGACATTATTCGGGCCGGGCGATTGAGGCAGTTGCGACCAGACCGGTGTTTGCGCATACGCGGCTGTTCCGATCAAAAGAATGACGAAACAAGGACAGAATTTCACTTGGGCTACACGTTCCTTCTCAGGTTCGGCCTTAAAATACGTTGTCATGCCCCATTTTTCAAGCCCTGGGTGTCCGCCCGACGGAACGACAGGTTTGACGGCGCGATGATTGAAAATCAAATCGAATGAGGCCGCCCGAGAAATTAAATCGCCCGTGCCGGGTGCCGCGATTGACACGCTTGCGAAGCCTCGCGAGTGATCACGCCTGGTTCAGCCTTCCGCTGGCGAACTCAAATGGAGAAACGGCTATGGCAACGGTGGTCCGACTTTGACGCGGTAGAATTGCGCCGGCGCCGTTGCCGCGTTTGTGTCGGGTAATTGGAGCGGACTCCCCGTCGAATTGGTGATATACAGGGTGCGCCAATCAAACAAATTGGTCGAAACCTGCACCGCGTAGTCCGGTCCAATCTGTCCGCCACCCATGAGGAACGTGATTTGTCCATTGCTCAGGACGACCGATGACAGGCTCGGCAGCGCCAGCGGGTTAACCATCACATTGAAACTCTGGGTCGCGCTGAGACCCGGCATACCGTTGTCGGCAACTTTCAAGGCAAATGGGTTGGTGGTATTGGCCTGCGTGACCAACGGGCGCCACGAGAACGCCCCGGTGTTGGTGTCCAACGTCGCATTGCCCGGCCCGACCGCCAGACTGAAGGTCAGCTTTTGCGGCGGCAAATCGGTGTCCGTGGCGCTGGCGGTGAAGGCGACGGTCTGGCCCACGTTCACGGTCTGGTTGCTGATCGGCGCGAGCACCGGCGCGGAGTTGTTGGTCAGCGACGGAATCACGAGAACCGTCATGCTGTAAGGAGGCAGGGTCACGCTGAAGGCATTGCCGAGGCCTGAAACGGTGTTGCTGGACGGGGACGTTGTCGGGACCACGCTGCCGGAGGTGAAATTGTTCGTGGCCAGTTGGTATTGGGTGCCGGAGTTGCTCAAAGACAAGCTCGAAACGGCCACATTCACCGTTTGGGTGCTGGTCCGGCTTTCATTGATGAGCAGCAATCCCAGCTTGCCGCTCTGTTGCAACGCGGCGTGCGCCCGGATGGTGCTGGCATCCGAGGTGGTCGCCACCATGGTGTCGCCGACGCCGGCCATGTCATGCACCATCTGGATGGCGTAATACGCGGCGCCATTGGCCAAAGCCCCGTACGTGTCACCGAGAAAGGTGGTCTTGTTCAATTCGAGCCAGTCTATGTTGGCAACACCCAGATCCATCCAGGTGGCATAACTGTCGGCACAGAACAGGGCGTTCACCGGCCCGACGACTGAACTACTCAGGCTGCCCATGTAGCCGAATTCGGTGATGAAAATCTGGACGTTGGTGCCGTCGGTCGGCCGGTAGGTGTTGATCCAGTCACGCAATCCGGCGCTCGTATCGGTATCCAGGCCGGGTGTGACGCCGTTGATCATGAGCGGAATCGTTGTCCTCACTCCCGATAACAAACTGCTGCCGCTGCCGCTCGCGGTGGGATACCAGTGGGCGATGACAAAATCAACATCGGTGGCGCACTGGGACAGCACCTGGGGGATCCAGCGCTCACCGGTGTTGTTGAAGTTGTCCCAGCTATAGTCGCCCGGCGGCGTGCTGACCACGGCACCAATCTTGATGGTCGGATCCACCGCCTTCATGGCCAGGGAGAATGCCTTGACCTGCTGGCCATAAACGGCGGGCGACAGGCTCTCGATACCGAAGCGCGATGTTCCGGTATAAGGAGCGGTATAATTCACCGAATAGCCATTGGTGCTGCCGTCGTAGTACCCGGTGCCAAACGTTTCATTGCCAATCTCCCAAAACTTGATGCCGACCGGCGCGGGATGATTGATGGCGAGGAAATTGTAGTCGGAAAGATGGTCAGCCGTACCAGCCCATGCCTGATATTGAGCCAACGTGGAGGAACGCAATTTGGCCCAGAATCCGACGGTCTTCCAATCATTGCCCAGCACGTCCACCCCGATGGTAATGTCGTTCGGGGTACCGTAAAGCGACGCATCGCCATTGGCATAGGCGACCCAAGCCGCCGCTTCCTGCGGTTGTGAGTTGGTGAATGGGGCCACCAGCTTGGTGTGGGTCGAATCCCATTGCTGGCCCGAACCGTAATCAACCGTGATCACCGCCTGCGCATGGGCCTGGTCCAGGAGATGCACAAAGTTTCCAAAATCCGTCTGGCTCCCCAGGTAACTGTAATTGTTGGTCACCCCCCACCACGGGGTGGTTCCATAGTTTCCGTAAATCGTGTCCAGGCTGGGCTGGGAGATTGACCAATGGAAAATGTCGGCCAGGCCACCACCGGAATAACGCAGCGTGTTGACCCCAGAGGCCATGATCCGCCCGGGCAGCGCCGGGTCACCGTTGATGTTGTCATAAATCGCCGTGCCCATCCCGAACACCGCACCGCAGACAGTGACCAGGTTGCTGGAGACATTGACGGTGACATTGGCAGCCAACCCGACGGCGGGAAGAATCAATGTGACACAAACTCCCCCGGCGCGAAGAAACATCTTCAATTTCATCTCTTTTGCTTTGCGTTCCGCAAACAGGACGGACCCGACAGCCCACGCCAATAGTGACCCGATTGGGAGGCAATGGAATCGTATTGGCACGGTATTAAGGTTACCACCGGGTGCGGTATATTTGGCGTTGCTAATGCTGTACGTTTGAAACCATTACCAGTCAAATAATTCGTTGTCGTAAAAATTAACGACAAGACGTTCAGGGCCGGGACTTTATGTTGAGTGAGACCGTCTGCGACGGTCGCCCGCCAGCGCGAGAATTGGAGGTTGAGAGCCGCCTGGGAAAACCTATGCTTACCGGCAATGAAGCATTTGGAGAAATTGAATCGCCTGTCCCGTGTGCCGCGATTGACGCGCGTCCGCATCATCCTCGCACTGGCCGTCGCCGTGGTCGCGGACGGATTGCAATTCCTCCTTGGTCCGTTCGGCTGGCCATTTGCCGATCAGGCCATTGACGTGATTGCCATGGTGTTGACGAGTTGGGTGATTGGTTTTCATTGGCTGCTTCTGCCCACTTTCGTCGTTGAATTCATCCCCATATTGGATGATTTGCCCACATGGACGGCGTGCGTCATTGCCGTGATTGCCTTGCGTAAACGGGAACAACGCACGCTGCTTCCGGAAAAACCCGTAATTGAAATCTGATTGAAAACCGCGCGCTTTCACGGCACATTGGCACCATGCAATCTGTTTTTACCGGACCGGTTTATGTGGTGCGCGACAACATTGATACCGACCAGATCATTCCCGCGCAATATCTGACGCTCGTGCCAACGATGCCTGACGAATACGAAAAACTCGGCAGTTACGCGCTCGCCGGCCTGCCCGAATCGCTCTACCCCACGCGCTTCGTCAAGCACGGCCAGCTCGACAGCGAGTATCCAATTGTCGTCGCCGGAAAAAATTTCGGCTGCGGCAGCTCGCGCGAACACGCGCCCATCGCGCTCGGCTCGGCTGGATGCAAAGTCGTCCTCGCCGAAAGTTTCGCGCGCATTTTCTTTCGCAACAGCGTCGCCACCGGCGAACTGTACCCCTGCGAACTCACCGAACGCCTGTGCGACACGCTGAAAAACGGCGATGTCGTAACCGTTGATCTCGACGCCGGAACCGTCAAGGCCAAGGCCACCGGCAAGGTTTTCAAATTCAAACCCCTCGGCGACGTGCGCCCGGTCGTGGACGCCGGCGGCCTGTTCAACTACGCCCGGAAAACGGGTATGATTCCGGCGCAGAAGTGAGGCACACTGCGGTTGTGAAATCGCCCGCCTTGCTCCCCTGCCCCCGTTCGCTGAAACTGCTTCGCGGCACGCTCACGCTGCCAAAACCTCGCGCTGGAGTTCAAGCTTCAGCTTATCCGGGCATCACGCTGAAGCGTGAACTCCAACGCACGCCCAACCCTCCCGAAGGCTACACGCTGACAATTTCTCAAAGTGGCATCGAAATTTTGTATCGCGAACCGCCGGGCTTGCGCGCCGCGACAGCGACGTTGAGGCAGTTGCTCCGCCAATACGGCCGGCGTCTGCCCTGCCTGAAAATCCGCGACTGGCCGGATTTCCCGCGTCGCGGCGTGATGCTGGACATCTCGCGGGGGCGCGTGCCCAAACTCGAAACCTTGCTCGACCTCGCCGAACAGCTTGCCGATTTCAAAATCAACGAGCTGCAACTTTACACCGAGCACACGTTTGCCTGCCGCCGCTACAAATCCGTCTGGCAAAGCTGGGGCGCATTGACCGGCGGGGAAATCCGCCGGCTGGATGCGCGCTGCCGCGAACTGGGCATTGACCTCGTGCCAAACCAGAATTCCTTCGGCCATCTGCGCTATTTTCTCGAACATCCCCGGTTCAAGAAACTCGCCGAGGTTCCCAGGCCGTACGCCGATGCGGGCGGCGAATTTGTCCGCCATCCATCCACGCTCGCGCCGAATCATCCAGGCACCCTGCCTTTTCTTCGCGGGCTCTACGACGAATTGCTGCCGAACTTTTCGAGCCGGTTGTTCAATGTCGGTTGCGATGAAACCTGGGATTTGGGTCGCGGCCAAAGTCAAAAACTCTGCGAGCGGATTGGCAAAGGAAGGGTTTATTTCGATTTCCTGAAAAAGATTCACCGCGAAGTTTTCCGGCGCGGCAAACGGATGATGTTCTGGGGCGACATTATTTTGAAATATCCCGGGCTGATCAGGGAGTTGGCTTCGTTTGGAGTTCCGCCTTCAGGCGGTGCGCGTGATAAATTCTCCAGACCGCCTGAAGGCGGAACTCCTGGCCTCATTGCGCTGAATTGGGGTTACGAAGCAAATCATCCATTTGAAAAGGAAGCCGCCCGATTTGCGAAGGCAAAAATTCCCTTTTACGTCTGCCCCGGCACTTCCACCTGGCAGACGTTGATTGGCCGGCACGATAATGCGCTGGCCAATTTGCGCGCGGCGGCGCGGGCCGGAAAAAAGTTCGGCGCGCGGGGTTATCTCATCACCGACTGGGGCGACGGCGGACATCCGCAGCCGCTGGCGGTCAGTTGGCCGATGTTTCTCGCGGGCGCAGCGCTGGCCTGGAATGCCAACGGCCTGGACAAACGAAGACTGGTTCCGGTTTTAAGCCGCGACGTTTTTGGCGATTCAAAAATCGCGAACGCGGCGTTCAACCTCGGCTTCGCCCACAAAAGACTCGGCGTTCGCGCGCCAAATGAAACTCCGCTGGGAACCGCCATTGCCGCGCCGCAACCGGAAGCGCGCGAATTATTCTGCCGGAACGGATTGCAATGGTTTGCCAAAATCCCGGAAAAAAACATCCGCGCCGCGTTGAAGGAAATTGAGAAACAGCGGGCAATCCTGCATGCAGTCGGTAGGGCGCGTCACTCCGTGCGCGCCGTCGTTCATATTCACGGCGGGCTGGGGACAGCCCGCCCTACCCATTCAGAAATTTTGTTGCGCGAGCTGGATCTGGCGGCGCGCATGGCGGCGCAATCGTGCCGGTTCATGCTGTGGCAACAGGCGATGGCAGGGCGCAAATTCTCAGAAGCCAAACGGATGGCACAAGCCGGCGTACGCGAACTGTGCAGACTGGACAAGGAATTCCGCGCTTACTGGCCGACGCGCAACAAGGCCACGCCAATACATTGCTCGGCGTTCCTGCAATGGCGGATCGAGGACCTGTTGGAGTGCAAACCCTAGTTCATTTCTCCGCGCAAGCTGAAGCTTGAACTCCAGCCTGCGCGTCGGAAAATGGCTGTCGCGTTATTTTGATTTGTCCTGCGTAACGGGCGCGTTGCTGCTCGGTGCAGCCGGCCGGGTGCTCGCTGGAGCGGCTGGCGTGCTTTGTGGCAACGTGACCGTTGGCAGGATCAAATCGTTGGTTGGCGTTGCCGCCTGCGAATTCCCCGGGGCAACCGGTGTCGGGGTGGTGACGGGGGTTTGCGTTTGTTTTTCCTGCACCGCCTTTTCAAATTCTGACCCGGTGTTCTGGTTGTGCAACCGGTCCTGCATGTAACCCAGGCCCAAGGCCAGCAGGAAGAGCACGATGGTGGCGTAGCGGGTCGCCTGGGTCAGAAAATTGCCCGAACCCGCGCCAAACAACGCGTCCGCCGCCGCGCCGCCAAACGCCATGCCCGCCCCGGCATCCTTTTTCGGCAACTGCATCAATATCAGGAAAATCAGCAACAAACAGTTGATGACCAGGAAAACCGTCAAAATTCCAGTAATGAAACTCATACCCCATTCTAGATTGAATTTTTGATGATGTCAGCAAAACTCCGCGCTTCGAGCGCCGCGCCCCCGACCAGCGCGCCGTCCACGTCCGCCTGCCCCATCAACTCGCGCGCGTTCGCCGGTTTCACGCTGCCGCCGTATTGAATGCGGATTTTTTTTGCGGCGGCTTTGTCGAACAGCTTCGCCAGCACACTGCGGATGAACGCGTGCGCGCCCTGCGCCTGTTCCGTCGTCGCCGTTTTGCCCGTCCCGATGGCCCAGACCGGCTCGTAGGCAATGATGGTTTCAACCGCCTGTTCCTTCGTCAAACCGGCGAGGCTGCCACGCACCTGCGTTTCCAGAACTTTTTCCGTCTGGTTGGCTTCGCGTTCGGCCAGCGTTTCGCCGACGCAAACAATGGGTTTGAGCGCGGCCGCATGCGCCGCCGCGGCCTTTTTGGCGATGAGCGCGTCCGGTTCCTTCTGATACTGCCGCCGTTCGGAATGGCCGAGAATGACGTAACGCACGGAAAATTCCTTGAGCATGCCGGCGCAGATTTCGCCGGTGAAGGCGCCGAAATTGTTCTCGCTCATGTTCTGCGCGCCGAGACGGAGATTGGAATCCAGGACCAGCTTCGACACCGACTCCAGGGCCGTGAACGGCGGACAAACCACGATGTCCACCTCTTTGACGTTGGCCAGCTCCAGCTTCAGGCCGTTGACGAGGGCCAGCGCCTCGGCGACCGTTTTGTTCATCTTCCAATTGCCGGCAATGATCAGTTTTCGTTCTTTGTTCATGTTTTTAAAAGCTTAACGCAAAGGCGCAAAGGTTCAAAGGCGCAAAGTTTTCGGGTCTTTCCGTCGTGGCGTTTAGTTTATTTGTCTGAAAGCGCCGCGACACCGGGCAGGACCGCGCCCTCCAGAAATTCCAGGCTTGCCCCGCCGCCGGTGCTCATGAACGTCACCTGGCCGCCGAGCTTTGCCTTGTTCAGCGCCTTCACGCTGTCGCCGCCGCCAATGATGCTCTTCGCGCCGTTCTTTTGCGTCGCATCCACCACGGCCAGCGCGACGGCGTTGGTGCCGATGGCAAACTGCTTGTTCTCAAACAAGCCCATCGGTCCGTTCCACAAAATCGTTTTCGCCTTCGCAATCTCGGTGGAATACGCCGCGACTGTCGCAACTCCGATGTCCAACCCCGCCGCGTCGTCCGGACAGTTCATGTCCGTATTCGTGCGCGGGTTCTGCCATTCGATCACCGGTTTGCCTTTCTTGTCGAGCTTGTCGGTCTTGAACGGCACGGCGACGACGTCGTCCACCGGCAGGAGAAATTTGACATTTTTCGCCTTCGCCTTTTCGAGCGCGGCCTTGGCGATGCTGGTCGCGTCCGGTTCCACCAGCGATTTGCCGGTCTTGTAACCCTGCGCCAGCCGGAACGTGTAGGCCATCGCCCCGCCAATCAAAATCGTGTTCGCCTTTTCCAGCAACCGATCAATCACCTTGATCTTGTCCGAAACCTTCGCGCCGCCCAGAATCACGACGAACGGGCGCGCCGGTTTGTCCAGTTCATCACCGAGGAACTTCAATTCAAGCTCCATCAACAAACCAGCGGCGCATTTGCCGCCGCGCTTGGCTACGATGCGCGCCACGCCCTCCGTCGAAGCATGAGCGCGATGCGCCGCGCCGAAGGCGTCATTCACATAAACGTCGGCCACCTTCGCCAGTTTCTCGGCGAACGCCGCGTCGTTCTTTTCCTCCTCGTTGTAATAGCGGACGTTTTCGAGCAACACCACGTCTCCGTCCTTCATCGCGGCCACGGCTTGCTCGACTTTTTCGCCGACGCAATCGTCCACGAACGTCACCGGTTTGCCGAGCAACGCGGACAATTTGACCGCGACCGGTTTCAGGGACAGCGTCACGTCCCGTTTGCCTTTGGGCCGGCCCAGGTGCGCGGTGAGAATGAGCTTGCCGCCCTTCTCCATCAAAAGTTTCAGCGTCGGCAGCGTGGCGACGATGCGCGTATTGTCGGTAATGACCATCTGTCCGTCTTTTTCCTCGAGGGGCACGTTGTAATCCACGCGCAGGAAAACGCGTTTGCCGCGGACGTCCAGGTCACGAACTGTCAGTTTAGCCATAAAATTGTCCTGATTCCGAATAAATCAGAAGCGGGAGAATACGCCGGAAGCGTAGCGAGTAAAGTGAATTCAGCAGGACGAACTTTTCAACGCAGAGCCAGCAAAGAGGCACAAAACGCACGAAGGCCGGCGGCGCGCTGGCGCCATCACAACGTGGCTGACAGCACTTCCAGACCGGCCCGTGAAACTTTTACGTCGTCCGCGGACGGCCCGCCGCTGAAAGCAGCGATTAACAGTCCGGTTTTCCCCCGGGCCACCACGCCGCCTTGCCAGCCGGTCTCGCCGGTCATGATGGGACGCACCTGGCTGCCGCTGTCCTTTTGCGTGGAGGCCATTTCCGCAGCCTTGGCATAGGCGATGGCGAGAAAGTTGCTCCCGTTCGGATTTTTCGGGGACGGTCCGGAGGTCAAATTTCCGACCACCAGCATTTTCGACGACCAGGATTTGACGGTATCGCCCCTGCTGCAGGCCACCACGGCAACGCCTTTGATGCCAAGTGATTCGGCGCGTTTTTTCATGGCCAACAGCGCCCGGTCCGCGAGCGCACCGAAATCGTTGATGGTTCTTTTGGTCATATCAGGCCGCCTCCGGCCGAACTTTCAGTTATTTCGGCGACGCGCCAGCGATGCTCAGGGTGATTTCGATGTTGTCGGAAACCTTGTCCTCAAATTTGCCAGGATTGATGTTGAAATCGCTGCGCTTGATGGTGAAGTTGGAACGGATAACCAACAGATCGCCTTTCTGATTGGGCACGCGCTCACCCAGTTTGTCTTTCAAACAGGTCAATTTCAAGGGCACCGTAAGATCCTTGGATACTCCCTTGAGCGTGAATGTGCCGGTCACGTCCGCCGTCGTGGTGTCACCGGATGTCTGGACATTCTTGAATTCTTTCGATTCAAAAATGATGGTCGGGAATTTCGCCGCATCCAGCCATTCTACACCCAACATGTGCTGCCTTTGCAGCGGGTTGGGGACGATGAGCGACGGGGTGGCAACGGTGATTTTGCCGGTCGTCGCGCCGGGATTCTCCGGGTCGAAGGTGACCGTGCCATAAACGCCGCTGGCGCTGCCGTTGATGGATTCCAGCGGCGCATCCAGCTTGAAGCCGGCATTGTTGATGCCTTTGGGGTCTTTAAAGTCAAACGTCTGCGGCGCGGCGAGCGCCACCCCAGCCAGGGTAACGAGCGTCAGAAGGGTCAGTTTCGTTTTCATAGTTTCGTTCGGTTTGCGGATCACTTTGATTTTGCCGGAACCAAAAATGAGACGCCAGACAGAATTCCCGCTCCCAGCAAGGCGGCACCCAGAAAATCAACTCCGGGCACAAACTTGTTCTGCCATTGAACTCCTTCCAGGCCGGTGACTTCATCCACGACTTTGTTCGGGACGCGCGTTTTCGTCCAGCCGCGATTCGCGCCGGCGGCCGCCCAGAAGGCGATGGCGCCAACCGCCAGGACCGCGGCAATGATTCGAAGGGTCCGCTTCATGGTTTCGTTCCGGCGGCCGGGTTCACGTGAATTAAAACAAGCGGCACGGTCTCGTGGCGGCCGCGTGCTTCGTCTTTTCGGAGCGCAACCATAAGGCTCAAATGTATCGCACGAGGTCCTTGGCTTCAAAACGCACCTTCGGCAGGGCCGCGTACTTGTCGCCGGCCGCGCGATGACCCAGGGCGCAACAGACCACCGACGCATAACCGCTGTTTTCCAAACCGAGCACGCGGTCGTATTCCTTGGGAACAAAGCCTTCCATCGGGCAGGCGTCCACGCCGAGCACGGCGGCGCAGGTCATCACATTGCCCAGCGCAATGTAGGCCTGCCGGGTGGCCCATTCGTGGGCGATTTGGCTGCGCGGCCCCTTGACGAGGTCGCCCAGCATCATGTCGCGGTAAAAGTTCAGCGATGCGGCGGGGATTTTCCGGACGTCGGTGGTGCGGGCGATGAGTTTGTCCACGTCTGCGTCGGTCATTTGAGTGCGGGCGGTGAACACGACGTAATGGGAACAATCCACGACCTGTCGTTGATTCCAGGAATGGGGGAGCAGTTCCGCGCGCCGGGCCGGGTCGGTGATGACCAGAAAACGATACGGCTGAAGTCCGTAGGAGCTCGGGGAAAGCACGAGGGCGTGTTCCAGGGTTTGCCAGACATCCGCCGGGATTTTTCTGGAGGGATCAAAGACTTTTGTGGCGTAGCGCCAGTTCAAGGCGTTCAGGAGTTGCTGCGTGTTTTGGTCATTCATGATCAAATCGTTTATTGTCCGCAGAAAATTGCACAGGCCCGGCGAAAAGCAAACCCCGTTTGTCCGACGGAGATTACGTATATTTTGACTTCTGCCGGCAAGTATGCAACTTAAGAACAATATGAGGTCAACTTTTACCCTTTCTTTGGCCGGTTGGGTCGCGACTGGAATGTGGCTTGGCGGGGCGGTCACGCAGGCGGCGACAACCTGGGGTTACATTTCAACGAACGCGTTTCCGGGCCTGGGGTTCACCAATCCGGTCTGCCTGGCCTCGCCGCCGGGCGAAACGAACCGCCTGTTTGTCCTCGAAAAACATGGGCGCATCCTTGTGATCACCAACCTCGCCAATCCCACCCGCACCGTGTTCATGGACATTTCCAGCCGCGTGAGCGTGGACAACCCCAATGACGGAAACGACGTTTCCGGGGAAGAAGGCTTGCTGGGACTGGCGTTTCATCCCGGCTATGCGACGAACCGTTACTTTTACGTTTTTTACACGGGTCAAGCCACGAATGGCAGTGGGGGCATGCAATTGCACGACATTTTATCCCGTTTCCAAACGACGGCCGCCGATCCCAATGTCGGAGACCCGAATTCAGAAGTCCGTTTCATCGCCCAATATGACCTGGCCAACAACCATAACGCCGGTGATTTGCACTTTGGCCCTGATGGTTACCTTTACGTTTCGCTCGGCGACGAAGGCGGTGGGGGCGATACCTATGGCAATTCGCAGCACATTGATAAAGATTTCTTTTCCGCCATCATGCGGATTGACGTGGATAAACGGCCGGGAAATCTGACACCGAATCCTCACGTCTCGCTGACCTCGCTGACCAACTACGCCATCCCGTCCGACAACCCGTGGGTCGGCGCGACGAGCTTCAACGGCGTGACCGTCAATCCAAATCAGGTGCGCACGGAATTCTGGGCCGTGGGAATGCGCAATCCGTGGCGTTATTCGTTCGACCCGGCCACCGGTGAACTGTATCTGGGGCACGTCGGACAAAACAATTACGAATGGGCGGACATCGTGACCAATGGAGCCAATTGCGGTTGGAATTATTACGAAGGCGACCATCCGTACTCCGGCACGCCCCCCGCCGGGTTTACGTACACGCATCCGCTCATCGAATACGCTCATTCCAGCGGCAGGGTCTGTATCATCGGCGGAATTGTTTGCCGAACCACCCGCTGGCCGGACCTTAACGGGTCGTATCTTTACGCCGACTTCGGGAGCGGCGAAGTCTGGTCACTACGCCACGAGGGCACGACCGTGACTCAAAACCGGGTTCTATTCACCGACAATGGCGCGAACATCTCGTGTTTCGGCATTGATCCGTCCAACGGCGATCCGCTTTATGCCGCCCTCCGTTTGGGCGTCAACTCCACCATTCAGCGCATCGTTTCCACCAATTCCGTGCCGTTCATCAACGCCATCAAACTTTCCGGGAGCGACTTTATCGCCAGCGGCACGAACGGTCCGCACGGCGGGAATTATTACCTTCTGACCAGCCACGACCTCATGTCCCCGTTCACGAATTGGGCGCGGGTCGCCACCAATCCCTTTGATGCCAACGGCGGCTTCATTTTCACCAATCCGATCGATCCCGGGACGCCGTATCTTTTTTATCTGCTCCAGTTGCAATGACGCGGGTGGAATTGTTATAAACGGGTGATGAGTTCGCCCAAACTCCAGGTGCGCCGCGCCACCACCGACGATTTTGAAAACCTCAAGTCGCTCTGGAATTCGATGCGCCTGCCCGCGGACAAATTGGAAAAACGGCTCACCGAGTTTCAAGTGATTGAAACCGCCGACGGGCAAATCGCCGGCGCCATTGGCATTCAAATCATCCGCCAGCACGCCCTGCTCCACAGCGAGGCTTACGCCGACTTTTCCGTGGCGGACGCGGCGCGGGAATTATTCTGGGAACGCATTCAGTTGATTGCCTCTCATCACGGCGTCTTTCGGCTGTGGACGCAGGAAAATTCGCCGTTCTGGCGCCGGTGCGGATTCCGAATTGTCATCACCGAAAGTCTCGTAAACCTGCCGGATGCGTGGAAATCTTCCGAAGGGAAATGGTACACCCTCCAGCTCAAAAGCGAAGCAGCCCTCGCCACCCTCGAAAAGGAACTCACGACGTTCAGGGAATCGGAAAAACAGCGCACTGCGCAAACTCACGATCAAGCCCGCACGCTGACAACTATCATCACCGTCGTCGGCTTTGCGATTGGCATCGCGCTCATCGGCTTTGCGTTTTACCTGCTCGTGCGCCGCGGTTCATTTCTCCCGAGTCACTGACGCCAGGTTGAACTCGTCCGCGTGATACGAGCTTCGCACCATCGGCCCGCTGGCCACGTGGACAAAGCCCAGGTTGCGCGCGATCCGGCCGCACGCGTCAAAAACCTCCGGCGCGATAAACTCCACCACCGGCAGATGTTTCAGCGTCGGCTGCAGATACTGGCCCAGCGTAAGAATGTCGCATCCGGCGTGGCGCAAATCCTCCAGCGCCACCACCACCTCATCTTGCGTCTCACCCAGACCGAGCATCATCCCGGATTTTGTGAAGATCGCGTCAGCGCGTCCGGCCTTCGCCTTGCGCAACACGCTCAGGGAGCGGTCGTAAGTCGCGCGCGAACGCACCTGTGGCGTGAGCCGCCGCACCGTTTCGAGGTTGTGATTGAAGATGTGCGGTTTCGCCGCCAGCACCATTTCGATGGATTCGTCCTGGTCGTTGAAATCCGGCACGAGCACTTCAATCACAATGCCTGGATTCAATTCGCGCACCGCTTCGATGGTTCGGCGAAAATGTTCCGCCCCGCCGTCCGCCAGATCATCGCGCGCGACGGCGGTGATGACGATGTGGCGCAAGCGCATCTGCCGCGTCGCCTCGGCCACGCGCTCCGGTTCGTCAGCTTCGAGCGCAAACGGCCTGGCCGTGGTGACTGCGCAAAAGCCGCAGGCACGCGTGCAGCGGTCACCGGCAATCATGAAAGTGGCCGTGCCTTTGCTCCAGCATTCCCAGTGGTTCGGGCATTTCGCGCTTTCGCAAACGGTGTGCAGCTTCAGTTCGCCAAGCAGATTGCGCGTGCGCGCGAAACTGTCCGCGGTGGGCAGGTTCGCGCGCAACCACTCCGGCAGCCGGGGACGCGATTTCAATTCAGCAGTGGCCATTGGTCGGGGCACAGATGACCACAGATGGACCCGGATGTGAAGATTTGAATTGCGCTGACGGCACGAATTCGAACCGGACGGACGGATGGGTGAAGCGCGCCCCGGTTTTCAGCCTTGTGCCGATGCGCGCAGTGGCGCCTGAAGTTCGTCCCAAAACTCGGCCAGTTGTTCCGGCCCGAAATCCGCCAGCACATTCCCGTCAACGTCAATCACGGGCGCCAGTTCCTGGCCGGACAGGCGGATCATTTCGTCAAATGCCGTCTCGTCGCCGGTCACGTCCACGGTTTCATATTCGACGCCGCGCTCATTCAGCCAGCGGGTCGCCCGATGACACCACGGGCAATAGGGTTTGATGAACAAGCGGATTCGTTTTGGTTTCACACCCGTAAAATCACCGGCTTTCGCAAAAAATTCAATCGCCCTGCTGCAGAAAGAAGCCCTGCTTTATGCACTTTTAAGCTGCGCTAAATCGTGAGGCCGCTCGTTCAGCCAGCACATGGCCTTGTGACACCAACCGTAATGCGACTCAATGAACAAGCGGGTTTTCATCGAATTAAATCTGTTCGCAAAATTCTTCCACCGTGATTCCAGCCGTGCGAATCAAACTACGCAGTGTGCCTTTGGCGACTTCCTTGTGGTCGGGAATCGAAAGCGTTGCGATTTCACCGTCCTTGACCATGATGATGTGACTGCCGCGTTGACGCGCCACCTGCCAGCCGAGCTCTTCAAACACCCGGACAACTTTGCGTCCGCTCAATACCGGAAGCGCAGGCATCAGACAGCCACTTCCACTTGGCGGGTTTCGATGGTGAGTGGCAGGCCGCGCTCAGCGCGGACTTCCAGACAAAGCGTGATGGCTTCCTTGATATTTTTCAACGCCTCCGGTTTGGTCTTGCCCTGACTGACACAACCGGGAATCGCCGGACACTCGGCTACCCAGATTCCATCCTCGTCGCGGTCAATCGTAACGGAAAGTTTCATGCTTAATGTGTAACCGATGACGGACCAATTTTCAAGCGCTCATCCAGCCAGCGCATCGCCTTGTGACACTCCGGGCAATACGGCTTGATAAATAAATGGGTTTTCATTCAAGAACAACTTTAGACTTTGGAATATTCTTGAGCGATTCGTAGTAGCCGACAGTAAAAAATCCTTTTTGATTCAACCATTCGTCAACCAAAGCTTCGGCAAGGAGGGACATGATTTGATCTCGATTTATCCCCCGATTTGCGCCTGATATTTTTCCGGCGACAGCAAGGCCCCCAGTTCCGCCGGATTGGTCAATTTGATTTTGAAAAACCAGCCGGCGGCATACGGGTCGCTGTTCACGAGCGCCGGGTCGTCCACGACGGCCTGGTTGGTTTCCAGAATTTCTCCGCTCAACGGCGAATAGATGTCGCTGGCGGTCTTCACGGATTCCACCACCGCGCAGGCTTCACCGCTTTTAATCTCTCTGCCAACATCCGGCAGCTCGACAAAAACGATGTCGGTCAATTCATGCTGCGCATGGTCGGTAATGCCGACGGCGGCGGTGTCGCCGCTGAGGCGCACCCATTCGTGGGATTTCGTGTATTTCAAATCGGATGGAACATTGCTCATAATTTTTCGCACTCAGATTACGCGGATGGCCCCGATTCTCAAACCAATTTTGGGAGGGACGCCGTGTCGGTGTCCCTCCCGGCTAATTTTTCCGGTAAATCGGCTTTGGCACGACGATGGCGGGTGCGTGTTTGCCTCGAATTTCGATGTCAACCTTCGTGTCCGGCTTCGCCCATTCCGGCGGCACGTAACCCATGCCAATGCCGAGGCCGAGCGACGGGCTTTGGGTGCCGCTGGTAACGATGCCGACTCTGGCGCCATTGGCCCAAATCGGATATTGCGGCCGCGGCGGCGCGGATTTGCCCGCCATTTTGAACGCCACCAGCTTTTTGCGAACGCCCTTTTCCTTCTGCCCGGCCAAAACTGTACGGCCGTTGAATTCGCCTTTGTCCAGCGACACAAAAAAGCCCAGCCCGGCTTCAATGGGCGTCGTGTCTTCGTCCAGCTCATGGCCGTAAAGCGGGTAGCAAACCTCCGTGCGCAGCGTGTCGCGCGCGCCGAGGCCGCACGGTTTGATGCCAAATGGCTGGCCGACAGCAAGCGTTTTGTCCCAGACATGCCGGATGGCCTCGTCCGAGCCGACGATTTCAAATCCGTCCTCGCCGGTGTAGCCCGTGCGCGAGACGAGGACGCAGTGGCTTTCAAATTTGAACCCGCCGATCTGGTTTTTCTTCAGACCGGTCACGGTGCCGACGCGCATGGCGGAAATGGACGCGCCGGGAATACAGTGGTTGATGAATTCTTTCACCCGCGGACCCTGGACGGCAATGGCGGCATATTGGTGCGAGGCATCGGTGAGTTTGAGTTCGCCGGAAAATTTTGCCGCCTGCGATTGCAGCCAGGCAACATCGGGTTCGATGCGGGAGGCGTTAATGATGAGAAAATATACGCCGTCGGAAAGTTTGTAGGCGTAAAGGTCGTCAATCACACCGCCGCGCTCGTTGCCCATGAGCGTGTATTGACCTTCTCCCGAGCCGAGCTTGCGGATGTCATTCGTAAGGACTGAATTCAGGAACGCCTCGGCGCCCGCACCGCTGGCGGTCACTTCACCCATGTGCGAAATGTCGAAGACGCCGGCGGCGTTGCGGACGGCCAGATGTTCCTCAACGATGCTCGTGTATTGGACGGGCATCTCCCAGCCGCCGAAATCAATGAGCTTCGCGCCGAGTTTCTGGTGCGATGGAAAAAGTGCGGTGCGTTTCACGTAATCGGCTAAATGAGCGGCGCGTGCTTGCGACAGCAGACTCGCCGGTTTGACCCATTACTCATTTAACTTTGGCATTTCATCCCCATTTCTCGGTTTTCATCTGCTCCTTCGGCACCCCGAGGCCGTGCAGGACCACTTCCTCGGCGAACTCCACGAGCGGGTTGGGGCCGCAGGCGTAGAAAACCGTGTCCGCCAGGTTGGCGGTATGCGCCCTGACCCAGTCCGGGGTGATGCGTCCCGCGCGCCCGTTCCAGGAGTGTTCCGGCTTCAGGCGCGTACACGTGACGTAGAATTTGAAATTCGGATTTTCCTGCTCCAATTGCCGGAATTCGTCGTTGAAAATGATGTCGGTCGGCGTACGGACGCTGTAGAGGACCGTGATTTTGGTTTCCAGTTTCCGACGCGTGGCTTCGCGGACAAAGCCGCGGAATGGCGTCACCCCGGAACCGCCCGCGACGCAAATCAGGTGCTTGTTCGGCTCATACACCGGCAGGAACTTCCCGACCGGCGGAATGACGAAGAATTTGTCGCCCGCCTTGGCCCAATCCACAATGCGCGTGCCCATCTTGCCGTCGCGCTTGACGGTGACCTCGTAAAAGCCGCGGTCGAGCGCGCAGGAGGAGAGTGAGTAGGCGCGTTTGTAATTCGGCGTGTCCGGCCAGTAAAGGGTGATAAATTGTCCGGTCTTGAAATCGGGATTGTGGCCGTCCGGCCATTTGAGGCGGATGGTTTTGGTGTCCGGCAGTTCCATCGTCGCCAATTCCACCGGCATTTCGAGAATTTCTTTTGCCATAAGTTCGTCAGAAATCTGAGACTAACTAATTCGTTTCCGGGCAGCAAGCGCCGGATTGTTTACAATTTTCGAGAACAGGCCGCCTGCCGTTTTCTGCCAAACTCTGAACCGTTATTGTCCGTGACTAAAGATTCAGCCGCGCGAGCACTTCCTGCGCGAGGACCTCGTACGCCGCCGCGCCGGAGCTGTATTTGTCGTAATGAATGATGGGTTTGCCGAAACTCGGCGCTTCCGCCAGCCGCGTGCTGCGCGGGATCATGGTTTCGAATACGCGCGCGCCCAGCAAATTCCGCACCTCGCCCACCACTTCGTTTGAAAGTTTCGTGCGGCCGTCAAACATCGTCATCACCACGCCGAAGATGTCCAGCCGCGGATTGACGCCCGCGTCACGCAGTTGCGTCAGCACCCGGTTCATCATCGAAATGCCTTCGAGCGCATAATACTCGCATTGCAGCGGGATGAGCAGCCCGTCGCTCGCGGCAAAGGCGTTCAGCGTCAAAATTCCCAGCGACGGCGGGCAATCAATGAAAACCACGTCAAAGCGCTGCGCGTCCAGGACGGGTTTCAACGCGACGGCGACACGAAGCAGATAATTGTCCGAACGCGCCAGCTCCACGTCCGCGCCGCACAAATCCATTTCGCTGGGGATAACTTCAAGTCGCTCGAATGCCGTGCCTTTGATTTTGTCGAGGAGGCTGCCTTCGCCCAGCAACACGCGATAGGCGCTGGCGCCTTCGATCTTGTCCAGGCCCAAACCGCTCGTGGCGTTGGCTTGCGGGTCGAGGTCGAAGAGCAACACGCGCCGGCCAACGGCGGCCAGACACGCGCCGAGATTGACGGCGGTAGTCGTTTTACCTACACCGCCCTTTTGATTGGCGACCGCGATGACTTTGGTTGGCACCCGCCTGATTAAAGGCAAAGTGCGGCGCAGTTTCAAGCGCGCATCGTGGGGACCGTTCCGAATCAGTTGCCCGGAAGTTGAAGACTGACCGGCTGCACCAGCGGGTTTTGCTGGCCGAACAGAGAAGCGACGGGTTCGAGGCTGAGGACCGGATTGGTGCTGACCATCAAGCCCGTCTGCTGGGGTGACGACGAAAGGACCGGCGACGTGGTATCAGCGAGAGAAAGGGCGGGTTGCGTCACGGACGCAAATAACGAGTTTTTCAGTGTGGCATCAGGACGTTCGGCATAAACAATGCCCAACAACAACAGCAAACACAACGAAGAGGCAAACACGCCGACGAAGGCCGGTTTGGCCTCAAAAATCTGAAACAACCTCAACAGCCATGCTGCACCGGTGATTTCCGGTGATTCAGCCGTTTCACCCGCGCGGATGCGGGAGATCACCTGATCGGGAAAACGATTGAAATACCCCGGTGGCGGGATTTCATGCCGCTTAAGCGCCATTAACCGGCGCAACGCTTCGAAGTTGTTTTCGCTTTCGTTCATGTTGGCCCCAGGTAATCGGACAGATATCCCTGCAATTGCTGTCTTGCGTAAAACAGCCGCGACCGCACCGTGCCGATATTGCATTCCATAATCCTGGCGATTTCGTCGTGTGACAACCCTTGCACATCATGCAGGACAACGACCAATCTATGGGGTTCAGACAACTTCAGCAGGGCTGCGTTCAACTTTTCCTGCAATTCCGTCAAACCCGCCTCCCGCCGGGGGGTTTTGTCGGAAATCAATGCCACCAGGTCCGGGTCATGCTCGGCGTTGAAGTCCAAATCGTTCAGGCTCATGTGGGTGCGGTTTTTCCGCTGTTTCAGGAAATTGATGGTTTTATTGACCGCAATCCGGTAGAGCCAGGTGTAAAAACTGGAGCCGCCCTTGAAGGTCTTCAGCGCCTGAAACGCCTTGATGAACGATTCCTGGGCCAGATCGTTGGCGTCCTCGTGATTGGACGTCATGTGGTAAATCGTCGCGTAGATGCGTTCCTGATAGCGCCGCACCAGGTCATCGTAAGCTTCCAAATCGCCGCGTCGCGCCCGCCGCACCAATGCTTCCTCGTCCACCGGCGCGGACGATTCCGGGTACTGTCGTGCGGCTGGTTCGGCCATAATCATAATTCCCGATTTAAACAGCTAAAACGCCCGTTTGTTGCGCCAAATAATCCGCCAGGCCCAGTAAACCCGCGCGTCCGCCTGATTCCGGCAGAACGCGCAAAGCCTGCCGCCCCTGCTCCAAATAGCGCTGGATGACTTCCAGGGTCGGGCCAAGGGTCCCGTATTTGGCCAATAATTCGTTGATCCGCAGTAACGCTGCCGGTTGCCAGTTTTGTGCCATCTCCTCCAGTTCCGCGCGGTCGGCGGCGTTCGCGCGCTCCCACGCCAGCAGCACCGGCCACGTCAATTTGCCATTCGCCAGATCCGTGCCGAGCGATTTGCCGGCCTTGGCCTCCAAACCGAACAAATCCACGCAGTCGTCATAAACCTGATACGCCGAGCCGAACGCGGAGCCGAATCGCCGCAATGCTGCGCGCTGTTCCGCCGAGGCCTCGCTCAGAAACGCCGCCAAATCGCACGACAACGTGAACAACTCGGCGGTTTTCATTTCGATGATGCGAAAATAATCGCGCCGCGAGACCGGAAACTTGCGGCGATGCTGCGTCTGCAGGATTTCACCCGCGCAAACGGTGTCCGTGGCCGTGGCCACCGCGCGGCAGACTTCCGGCGTGGGAAAGACCGCCGCCAGTTTCAGCGCCTGCGCAAAGAGGCAATCGCCGAACAGCACCGCGATTTCGTTGCCGCAATTGGCCGCCAGCGTGGGCCGGCCGCGCCGGATTTCGGCTTCGTCGATCACGTCATCGTGGATGAGGGTGGCCAGATGCACCATTTCGATGATGACCGCCGCCGTCACATGCGCGTCGGTCGCTTTGCCGAGCGTGCCGGCGGCCAGCGCCACCAGCGTCGGGCGCAGATGCTTGCCGCCGCCCTTCAGCGCGTATTTGGCATAGGGGACGATTTGCGGGTCGAACTCATGCACCTGCCGGAGGAGTTGTTCCGTGACCGCGTGCAGAAATGGTTCCACCGGTTCCACGAGGTGCTTCCAGGAACCATTCGAATTGGCATTCGGCGAGCCAGATATCGCTTTGGTCGCCACCTTTGATTCAGCCGCCAGCATTCGCTCACGAATCTAAGGCGGCAGGGCGGTTTAGTCAAACTTGATATCATTTGGGCTGTATCCTGATTTTAGATTGGAGTTCCGCCTTCAGGCGGTCCGAACCGCGTAAACGCGGAATTCCAAACCCAGACTCGTTTCAAATCAGGAAATCGCCGTATTTTGCGCCGGCTGAATACAATAGGCGCGAACGGCGTATCTGCCTTCTCCCCAATGGGCAGACTCGAACCGCTTGGGAAACGGTGAGAGGAATTCGCCAGGGCGAGGCGGCGCAAACGTCAGTTGGGCACGAAGGAAGGGGCAACGGCTTCAGTCGGCGCGAATCCAGGAATCGTGAGGCGGAACTAGCGGCGGGTTGGCGTGTGGGGCTTGATTCAACTACATTGACCAATCCTTCCCCGTTCGCCCGCCCCACACGCCAACCCGCCGCCAATTCGACTTCATCCCCGTCCAAATTCACCAGATCTCTGCGTGCCGATTAATTAAAGCCATCCGTGTTCATCCGTGGTTATGAATTCTTGGCGTTCCTCTGCGTTAAAAAATCCGCGTCCATCCGCGTAATCCGCGGTGGATTGCGGCTCAACGGAGTCTCGCCCCGCCGACGTTGCTTAAAAATCAAACGCTGGCCAAAGGCCGCGCCGGTTTGCTATTTTGCCGGGCGCAATGAATGTTGCCGCCAAAACGTGGGTCGCCGATTGGCTCGCCGGGCTGGGCCGGCTTGCTTTGCTGGCCAGGGAATCTTTCCTGTCCTTGATCACACTCAAAATTTCATGGCGCGATCTGCTCTACCAGATTTATCTTCATCGGCGTGAAATCGCAGTCGGTGGTGCTCATCACCGGCGCATTCACCGGCATGGTTCTCGGCGCCCAGACCTATTTCCAGTTTCACAAGGTCAAAATGGACACGGCCACGCTCGCGGTCGTCGGCGTTTCCATGTGCAGCGAACTTGGCCCGGTGCTCACGGCGCTTGATGGTCGCCGGGCGCGTCGGCGCGGCCATCGCCGCCGAACTCGGCACGATGCGCGTGACGGAACAGATTGACGCGCTGCGCACGCTGGCCACGCATCCGGTGGATTATCTCGTCGTGCCGCGGATTGTTGCGGCGCACATCGCCCTGCCGCTGCTGACGGTCGAATCCATCTGCCTCGGCATCGGCGCGAGCTACCTCGTCGGCGTTTATCTGCTCGGCATTGACGCCGACCTATTCGTGGGTCAACATGCTGAAATACACCCACGACGCTGGACGTGGTGATCGGGCTGATCAAGGCGTTCATTTACGGCGGCATCATTGCGCTCATCGGCTGTTACAAGGGCCTGACGTGCCGGCTGGGCGCGGAAGGCGTCGGGCGCGCGACCACGGAGGCGGTGGTGTATTCGTCCATCACCATTCTCATCACGAACTTTTTCCTGACGCTGGTGCTGGGCAAACTCGTGAGCCTGTTATGATTGAAGTCCGCGATTTGCAGAAGGGGTTCGGCACGCAGCCGGTGCTGGACGGCGTCAGCTTTCGCATTGAAAATGGCGAATCGGTCGCCATCATCGGGCGCAGCGGCGGCGGCAAGAGCGTTTTGCTCAAGCATCTCATCGGCCTGCTGCAGCCGGATGCCGGCGAGGTGCTGATTGACGGCGAAAACATCGTGCCGATGAACGAGCGCCAGTTGCTGCGCGTGCGCCGGAAATTCGGCATGGTGTTCCAGGGCGCGGCGCTGTTCGATTCGATGACGGTCGCGGAAAATGTGGCGTTCGGGTTGCGCCGGCATGAGCATCTGACCGAGGCGGAAATCGCCCGGCGCGTGGCCGAGACGCTGGAAATGGTGGATTTGCCGGGCACGGAAAACAAGAACCCGGCCGAACTGTCCGGCGGCATGCGCAAGCGCGTCGGCCTGGCGCGCGCGATCGTCTATGAACCGCAAATCGTGCTGTATGATGAGCCGACGACGGGGCTGGACCCGATTGTGTCGGACAGCATTGACCAGTTGATGCTGCGCGTGCGCGACCGGTTGAAGGTGACGACGGTCGTGGTGACGCACGACATGCGGACGGCGCGGCGCGTCGGCCAGCGCGTGCTGATGCTGCACGAAAAAAAGATTTACGCGAGCGGCGCGCCGGATGAATTTTTTGCGTCGCAGGACCCGGTGGTGCGGCAATTCATTGACGGCGTCGCCGATCCGAAGGAAACTCCGTTTTGAGTCATGGATAAATCGCGATCTGGAAACCAAAGTCGGCCTGTTCGTGTTCGTCGGACTGGTGCTGCTGGCCGTGCTGCTGATTCAGTTCAGCAAGGGCACCAGCCTTTTTCGCGGCACTTACGAACTGCGCCTGCACGCCGCGAACGTCGGCGGCCTCAAGCAACGCGCCAGCGTGCTGCTCGCCGGCGTGCAGGTCGGCAGCCGTCTCGGACATCCAGCTCGCCGCGGACGGCAGAAGCGTCACGATCCTGCTGAAGATTTACAAGGACTGCAAAATTTACGGCGACGCGCGGTTCGTCATCGAGCAATCCGGCTTTCTGGGCGACCAGTATGTGGCCATCGTTCCGACGGCCAACAAGCCGCCGTTGCTGACCAACGGCGCCGACGTCGATTGCGAGGCGCCGTTCAACCTGCAGGAAGTCGCGCGCTCGGCGTCCGGGTTTCATCCAGCGCATTGACGAAACCGCCAAAAAACTGGATGCCTCGGTCACGGACCTGCGCCGCGTGGTGCTGAACGAGCAGACGCTCACCAATTTCACCGTGGCAGTGAACAACATGCGGACGGTCTCCGAGCAGGCGATGGGCACCGTCGACAACGTCAACGCGCTCGTTGCCACCAATGGTTCGCAGATCAGCCTCGCGGTGAGCAACGTGGTTTTCTTCTCGCAGGATTTGATGCGCCTGGCCGGTTCCGCCCAGGGCGATCGCTGGAGACCAACGGCACCGGAAATC
Source organism: uncultured Verrucomicrobiae bacterium (assembly GCA_963802515.1). GTDB lineage: Bacteria > Verrucomicrobiota > Verrucomicrobiia > Limisphaerales > UBA11358 > UBA11358. The sequence goes on along the minus strand of CAWDIX010000002.1, from coordinate 4,268,906 downwards.
ACCGCCGCCGATAAAAAACATTGAGTCCTCGACCGAAGTTTTGAAGAAGCTCGCCGATGATTTGCAGTCCGGCAAGGGACTGGCCGGCACGGCTGCTGCAAAACGAACAATTGGCCACCAATGTGCAAGCCATCGCCAACAACCTGGCCGTCGCCATCGAGCAACCTGAACCGGCTCGGCCTGTGGCATTTTCTCTGGCACCATGAACCGTTGCACACTAACGCGCCGTCACCCTCATCCGTTTCCCCCTGAACCATGACTCCGCTTTGGGCCATTCGACTTTTTTTCCTGGCGCTTTGCACGACGGGCGGCTACGCCATCAGCCAGGTCCGGCCGGAATACGTCGGCCAGTTTCACGGCGCGCTGTTCGGCATGCTCATCGGCTTCGGCTTCGGCGGACTGCTGATTGCCGTGGACGAAATGCTCAAGGGCTTTTCGCTCCGCGCATTTTCCGCCACCACCTTCGGCCTGCTGCTCGGCATCGGTCGTCGCGCTGCTGATTGATCGCTCCGGCCTGTTTGAAGATACCGAAGACAAGACCCGCTGGCTCATCCGGCTCGGCCTGTTCCTCGGCTTCGGTTACATCGGCATCATCCTCGCCATGCGCAGCAACAAGGAGGATTTTTCGCTCATCATTCCCTACGTCCGCTTTTCGCCGCAAAACAAGCCGGACAACCTGCTGCTGCTCGACACCAGCGTCATCATTGACGGGCGCATCGCCGATCTGATCGAAGCCCATTTCCTCGAAGGCCTGATCGTCGTGCCGCGTTTTGTGCTCCGGGAACTCCAGCAGATTGCCGATTCCGGCGACGCCATCAAACGCGCCCGCGGCCGCCGCGGACTCGAAATGCTCAACCGCATCCAGCGCAACACCCACATCGAAGTCCGCATCCACGACGGCGATTTTCCCGAGGAAAAGGAAGTGGACGCCAAACTCGTCCGCCTGGCGCGCAACCTCAACGCCCAGCTGTTCACCAACGATTACAACCTGGCCAAGATCGCCGAGCTGCAAAAAGTCAATTACGTCAACCTGCACGAAGTCGCCAAATGCCTCAAGGTCGATCCTGCTCCCCGGCGAAATCCTGCACTTGAAAATCGTCCGCGAAGGCAAGGACAAGGGACAGGGCGTCGGCTATCTGCCCGATGGCACGATGGTCGTCGTCAACAACGGCCAGTCGCATCATCGGCCAGCAGGTCGAGGTCCAGGTCCAAACCCTGCTCCAGACCGGCGCGGGCGTCATCGTCTTCGCCGAAGTGCGGCCGGGTTCGGTCCACCACCGAAACCACTTCATTCACAAATGAAATCCGCCGCATCTAACAGCTGGGTTCACACTTTGGCGTGCCAGCGTGAAAACAAGCTGAAGCTTGAACTCCAACCAGACTGAATATGGACTTCGTCACCGTCTTCACCGCCTTCAACCCCGCCGACGCGCAACTGGCGCGCTCGCGGCTGGAAGCGGCAGGTTTCCACCCGTTCGTCGCCAACGAACTCTCCGCGTTGAGCATTGACGGCTACGCGCTCGCCGCCGGCGGCATCCACGTGCAGGTGCCGGAAGCCGAGGCCGCCGACGCGAAGGAATTTCTCAACGCCAAATAATTGCAGGAGCCGAGGTAACGAGGCCCTGATACAAAATGACTCCAGCAAAATCAATATTGCTCCGACGCCTCAAAAAAATCCTCCCGGGCGAAATCGTTTTAGATCCGGAAACGCTGGCGAAATACGCCGGCGACAAATGGTTCGCCACGCACCAGCCCGATGCCGTCGCCCTGCCCCGCTCCACCCAATCCGTTTCCGACCATCCTGCGCTTCGCCAACCGGCATCGGATTCCCGTCACGCCGCGCGGCGCGGGCCATGGCTACGTGGGCGGCTGCGTGCCCGTGCGCGGCGGCATCGTGCTCTCGCTCGAGCGCATGAATCGCATCAAGGAAATCAACGCCGCCGATTTCGTCGCCGTCGTCCAGCCCGGCGTCGATCACGGAGACAATTGCAGGACGGCGGTCGAGAAACGCGGCTTGTTTTATCCGCCCGACCCCGCCAGCCGCGCGAACAATTTCATCGGCGGCAACATCGCCACCAACGCCGGCGGCCCGCGCTGCCTCAAATACGGCGTCACCCGCGACTACGTCCTCGGCCTCGAAGTCGTGCTCGCCGACGGCACCGTCGTCCGGCTCGGCGGTCGCACGCACAAAAACAAGACCGGCTTCGACCTGCACCGCCTCTTCGTCGGCTCCGAAGGCACTGCTCGGCGTCATCACCGAAGCCACGTTGAAACTGATTCCGCTGCCGCCGTTCCGCGCCAACCTCGCCGTCGGCTTCAGCTCCATGAACGACGCCGTGCGCGCGTTGCAGGCGATTTTCGCCGCCGGCTTTCTGCCCTGCGCGCTGGAACTGGCCGATGAATTCACGCTCGCCGCCGCCTACCAAGCGCACCAAAAGCGAACGTCTGCGCGGCTGCCGCGCCCATCTCATCGTCGAACTGGATGGCCAGGAAAATTCCGTCCGGCGCGAAATCGCAGGCCTTGGAACGGATCATCCGCCGGCAGAAGCCGTTGTTCGTCGAGCGCGGTTTTGGCGACCAGGCAATGCGAGGCGGTCTGGCAAATCCGGCGCGAATTTTCCTACGCCCTCCGCGACACCGGCCTCACCAAACTGAACGAGGACATCGTCGTGCCGCGCGAGCCGGCTGGAAGACCTGTTCAAGTTCGCCGCGCGGCTGCAAAAGAAACACGGCCTGCCCGTCGCCTGCTTCGGTCACGCCGGCGACGGCAACATCCACACCAACGTCATGGTGGATTTTAACCAACCCGGCGCCGACCGCCGCGCCGAGGCGGCGCTGGACGAACTGTTCGCGCAGGTCATCGCCTGGGGCGGCGCCATCAGCGGCGAACACGGCATCGGCCTGGCCAAGAAACGCTGGTGGCCGCTGGCGGTTTCCAAAGAAGCGCGCGGACTGCATCGTGCCGTCAAACGCGCGCTTGATCCCAGGGAAATTTTGAATCCCGGAAAGTTTGTGTGAGCTGACACGGTTATTCCTCCTTCCCGGAGTGGAAGCTGGCGTTGCCTTTCACGACCGATTGGCAGTGTCTTGATTCGAGTTTGGAGTCCCGCGTTTACGCGGTTTGGGCCGCCCGAAGGCGGAACCCCGCACAGAACGGGATGCTGCCAATTAAAATTAATGCCTTGCGTTCGAGAAATAAATTTTTACAATTCCGGCCCAATGAATACAAACGACTTACTGAATCTCTCGGTTGCCAAACTGAAACGCATGGCGGCTTTGAAGGGACAAATCGAACGTCTGCAATCACGATTGGAAAAGCTGGCGGGCAACAGCTCGGCGGCACCGGCGGGAAAACCGGGTCGCAAACGCCGGAAAATGAGCGCCGCCGCGCGCCGGAAAATCTCCCTGGCCGCCAAGGCGCGCTGGGCCAGGGTCAAAGCCAAAGCCAAGAAGTAGGTCCTGCGGTGTTTCACCGCCGCGGCTGGTTTCATGGCGCGCTCAAGGGGCGCGCCCATTTTAGTCACTTCACCAGTTCAAAATCCGCCGGTTGACCGGAGGCGGAGTCCTTGGACAGCCACAACTGAAATTTGCCAGGCTCCACCAGCCAGCGGCCGTTCACGTCGTAATAACCAAGTTCCTTGTCCGAAACGGTGAAACTCACGTCACGGGACTCGCCCGGCTGCAACTGGACCTTTTGATATCCCTTCAATTCCCGCACCGGCCGCGGCCCCGCTGACGCGGCAACATCGCGGAGGTAAAGTTGCACAGTTTCGGTTCCAGCGCGCGGGCCGGTGTTCTTCACATTCACTTTCGCGGCGAGCGTCCCACCCGCTTTCATCACCGGCGCGCTGAGTTCCACCTTGCCGTACTGAAACGTCGTATAGGCCAGCCCGAAACCAAACGGATACAGCGGCGTGGTCGGGCCGTCCACATAATTGCCCTTGTATTCGCCGAAACCGGGCCGCCCGGTGTTGAGATGGTTGTAATACATCGGCACCTGGCCGACACTCCGCGGGACCGTCACCGTCAACCGGCCTGACGGGTCCACGTCGCCAAACAGCACGTCCGCCACGCCGTTACCGCCCTGCACGCCGGGTTGCCATGCCTCCAGAATTGCCGCGGCTTTTTCCTGAAGATGCGGCAGCGCCAGCGGATGGCCGTTAAACAGCACTACAATCACCGGCTTGCCCGTCGCCGCAACGGCGTCAAACAACTCCGGTTGAAGCCCCGACAACCCGAGGTCGCTGCGGCTGCCGTCTTCGCCGCTCCAATTGCGCGGTTCGCCCAGCGCCAGAATCACCACGTCCGCCACGTTCGCCGCGGCCACGGCATCGGCAATTTCATTGCTGCCAGTGGGTTGTTCCTGGATCAGACTGGAATCCTCGATGTGCCGCCGGGGCTTGCCGGTTTCCATGATGGCGCAACCGCGCAGGACGGTCAGTTGCGCGTCAGGCGAAAGCCTGGCGCGTACGCCAGACGCCAGCGAGACAATGTCGCTGGCGTGGGCGCGCGAACTCCAGCAGCCGACCAGTTCTTCGGCATCGGCCGCCAGCGGCCCGATGAGGGCGACCCTTTTCGCCTGACGGGAAACCGGCAGTGTGTAGTTTTCGTTTTTGAGCAACACACACGATTTGGCTGCGGCCTCGCGCGCCAGGGCGAGCGCGTCCGGCCGCAGATACGCGGTTTCCCAGCGGGATTCATCTGTGTAAGGATGATCGAACAACCCTTTTTCGAATTTCACCGTCAACACCCGCCGCACCGCTTCGTCCACAACGGACTCCGGAATTTTCCGCTCTTTCACCTGCTCCGCCAGGGTGTCGCAATAATTCGACGAGACCATTTCCATGTCCACCCCCGCGGTGATCGCCAGGCGCGCGGCCTCGGCTTCGTCCGCCGCCACGCCTTGCGGAATCAACTCACCGACCGCATCCCAGTCACTGACGACGAAGCCGCGGAATTTCCATTCGTCACGAAGGATTTCCGTGAGCGTATGGCGGTTGGCGCTGGCCGGAATGCCGGACAAGCAATTAAACGCGCTCATCACCGTCCACGCCCCGGCCTCCACGCCGGCCTTGAACTGCGGGAGATAAAAATTGCGCAGCGTGAACTCGGAAATTTCCGTCGTGTTGTAGTCGCGCCCGCCTTCCGCCGCGCCATAGCCAACGTAATGTTTCAGGCACGCCACGACCCGGTCGGGACCGGCAATTCCGCCTGGCGGAATCCCCTGAAATCCACGCACGCACGCCGCGGCATCGAGCGCGCCCAGCCACGGGTCCTCGCCAAAACCCTCGGCGATGCGCCCCCAGCGCGGATCGCGCGCCAGGTCCACCATCGGCGCGAATGTCCAGTCAATGCCCGCCGCCGACGCTTCCCGCGCGGCAATCGTCTCGGTGCGTTCAAACAACTTCGGGTCCCACGCGCAAGCCTGGGCCAGCGGAATCGGGAACACCGTGCGGAACCCGTGAATCACGTCATGCCCGAAAATCAACGGAATGCCCAGCCGGCTTTGTTCAACCGCGATGCGCTGCAATTTGTTCCGCATCACCGGCGTTTCGATGAGCGCCGAACCGTCGAGGAAGGAGCTGATTTCGCCGCGCCGGAGGCGTTCGGCATAAACCCGGTCCGGGTCTTTGCCATAGCCGGCCTGCCAGAGCTGGCCGGCCTTCTCGGCGAACGTCATCCGCTTCAGCAGGTCGGCCACGCGCTTTTTGACCGGCTGCGACGGGTCTTCGTAAACGTTCTTCCGGCCATCCTTGTTCAGGTCCATCCAACCGGCATGATAAATCGAAGGTTCCGCCGCCGAAACGACAAAGGCAAACCACAGCCAGCCCGGGAGAAAAGCGTATTTCATGGCGTGCAATGTGCCTGCGCGGAGAAGTGAATTCAAACCGTATTGTCATTTGCGATTTGCGATTTACGGGCCGCCTTCACATTTTCAGCAATCATAAATCGTGTATCGTAAATCATAAATTGAAGCGCTACACTGGCGGCCCGAGCATGACCACGAACTCACCCTTGAGCGAGCGCTGCTTCGCGATCTCGATCAGCGCCGCCGGTTTGCCGCGGAGAAATTCCTCAACTTCTTTGTCAACTCGCGCGCCAACACGACCTCGCGCTCGGGAAAAACTGCAGCCAGTTCACCCAGCAATTTTTCGATGCGATACGGTGATTCGTAGAATACCAAAGTGCCGGCAACCGTTTTAAGTGATTCCAATTGATTCCGGCGCTGACCGGATTTGTGCGGCAGGAAGCCGACGAAATGAAATTCATCCGTGGGCAGACCGCTGGCCGTGAGCGCGGCGACGAGCGCGCACGCGCCGGGAACAGATTCGACCCGCAAACCGGCGGCGATGGCGGCTTTAACGACGCGCTCGCCCGGATCGCTGATGCCGGGACTGCCCGCGTCGGTGACCAGCGCGACCCTCTCGCCGCGCCGGAGGCGTTCGATGATTTCCTCGCTGCGTTTGGCCTCGTTGAACTGGAAATAACTCAAGGAGCGGTCTGGAAATTCCGAAATGCTTGAGCAACTGGCCGGAGTGGCGCGTGTCCTCGGCGGCGACCACGTCGCACTCGCGCAAGACCCGCAGCGCGCGCATCGTGATGTCCTCAAGGTTGCCGATGGGCGTGGCGACGAGGTAAAGCGTGCCCGGTGTGAGCGGCGGCAATGCGGCGTCCATGTCTTGACTTAAACAGAAATCGGGCGTGAAATAAACCGGATTCCGCGTCCAAGGCAATCACGTGAAGAAATGCGCCGCAACAATCATCGCCGCCATGCTTTTCGGCGGAATCGTTTTGAAAGCCAGCGACGCTCCGCATGGGAATACCATTTACGATCCCGACCCGAATCACCTTTGGAACCGGCTGAACGAAACTTTGTTTGTTCGCACGGCTCAAGACGGGAAGAAATATGGTCTCGATGAATTGGACATTCTTTATTGGGCAAGCACGACGAACTTGCTGGCCGGGACTTCCCATCACAAAGCCCTCGCCATCCTTGACGAGTTCATTCACACGCACGGCGAAAAACAGATCCACGATCCGCTCAAGCGCGCCCTGCTCCAACGCGATTTATGGGAACTGTTCGACTGGTCAACCGGATACACCTCGAGTCCAAATGAAAAACTTGCGCGCCGCGAACTTCAGTCACGCCTCGCACTCGCCATCCGCCGGCTGGCGCTCACGACCAATGAAATCGCCGCCTTGCCCGACAATTACGCGCGAACCACCAAAGACACCGCGCCTGACCTGCCCGCCGGCCTGAACCAAACCAACGGCGACTGGTTAAGCGTCAGCGACCAAAACGACAGCCTGACCACGCCCACGCATGTTGCCTCATTTGGCGGACGTTCGACGTTTCAGGTGCTGGTTCGTTTCCCGGAAGGACGGCAAGCCGCCATCGCCTACCTCGACCAATTGCGCCGGTTCGAACATGTCTGGATTTATGTGACGAACAATTCCCCTTTCGTCACGACCAATGAGCCGCGCGAGACCCTGTCCCTGAATCCCAATCTGCCGCAGTTTCCCACCAACACGGACTGGGCGCTCGTCCGCCGCATGTGTGTCATTGACGCCGACGGCAACATCCGGCCGACGCGGGTCATGGAAAGCGTCCAGATGCGACGTTATTATACCTTCGCCGATCAGTTGATAACCAACAGTGGCGGTGGTGTGAACTTAATCATCCCGCAAAATCGTTATGAGTTCCAAATGAATCGCCGGCAGAACTGTGAATTGCGGGAACTCGGCCAGCATGAAAAAGTTTTCAACTTCGTGCATTTCATGGGCATGGGCTTTGACCAGTTTCAATACACGTCCAGGAATGCCTCCAACGAGGTGGAAGTTCTCGACTCGGCCAGGCTCCAGTCCGTCACGCTGGACACCTGCCGGCAATGTCATTCCGGCACGGGGATTTTCTCCGTGAACAGCTACACGCGAGCCTTGTCTTTTTTCTCCGAATCGCCGCAACGTCCGGCTAATTTGACCCCGCTCGACTTTCAACGTGAGGTCGAGAGCACCATTTTCTGGAAACAACGCCAGTTCGACTGGGGTTTGTTGCAAGGTTTATGGATGCAAAAAAATTAACGTGATGAAACAAACCGTTCTCATTTTGTGCGGGCTGGTTTGCCTCCTCGTTTTTTCGGCGCCGGCGCAGGACGCCAAACCGCCGGTGCGTCTGGCCGTCGTCGGGCTGGTCCATGACCACGCGATGGGTTTCATTCCCCGCCTCGCCGGGCGGACAGATGTGCAATTGGTCGGCATTGTGGAGACGAACCCGGATTTGATGGCGCGTTATTCTGCGCGATTTCACCTCAATCCAAATCTGTTTTATCCCAGCTTCGAAGCGCTTTTTGCCAAAACGAACGTGCAGGCGGTGGCAACCTTCACCAGCATCTTTGACCACCGGCAAGTCGTGGAAACCTGCGCCAAGCACGGCGTGGACGTGATGATGGAGAAGCCGCTCGCGGTGAACATGGCACACGCCCGTGCGATTGCCGCGGCAGCCAGGAGGGGTGGCATCCACGTGATCGTGAATTACGAGACGAGTTGGTATCCGGGCAATCAGGCGGCATTTGCGATGGTCCACGACGAGCATCAGATCGGCGACATCCACCGAATCGTGGCGCATGACGGTCATCGCGGGCCGAAGGAAATCGGCTGCTCTACAAATTTTCTGGCGTGGCTGACCTACCCGGTGCTCAATGGCGGTGGCGCGGTGAACGATTTCGGTTGTTATGGCGCGGATTTGGCCACGTGGCTCATGGACGGCCAGAAACCCATTTCGGTTTTTGCCGTGACGCGGCACATCAAGCCGGACATTTACCCGAAAGTGGAGGATGACGCGACGATTGTGCTGACGTACCCGAAGGCGCAGGCAATTCTGGAGCCTTCATGGAACTGGGCGTTCGATCGCAAAGACCTGGAGATTTACGGTCAAACCGGTTACGTGCTGGTGCCACAACCCGACCGGTTGCGCGTCCGGACGGCAAAGATGCAAAATGAAACTGAAATCACTCCGCCCCTCCTTACCGGCCCCGATGCCGATCCGATTTCGTATCTCGCCGCCGTGGTGCGCGGGGAAATCAAGCCATCGGGTCTGGCTGCGCTGGAAATGAACATGACTGTGGTGGAAATTCTCGATGCCGCGCACAAATCCGCGCGGACGGGGAAACAAATCAAGCTCTGAAAGCGGTTCGTGACTGGCGGGGCGCATCTCAATTTCCGGACAACCGCAGGCGCTCTGTCCCAAAGGGACATTTTGAGAATAGCCCGGCGTTTCAACGCCGGGGCGTAACGAGAATCGCCATAAGTCCCGCAGGGACGACCGAAAAAAGTGTTTTGTCTCAGCCGTCCCTGCGGGACGCGATGTTCTTTCCATCCTCCCCGGCGTTGAAACGCCGGGCTATTTTCGACGGTTCCTCCGGAACCGGGCGGCTGCTTAAGAGTTAAGATTCGCCCGACTGGCGCAATGCGATGACCATGCCTTGACGAAAACGTAAATTAGGCGTCAAATAGACCAGGCTCACAAATGAAAATTAACGGAAAGACTGGCAGCCTGTATCCTACAATGAAATCTGGCAATTCGCTGGCGAAGTCTTTGTGGACAAGCAGCTTTTGCCAACTCGGGAACAAAGCCGGAATACAGGATAGATTGCAAATCACGTAGCCTACTATTTGTTAGACCGCACGACTACGCCATGAGTATTCCAGATCGTTACAAGCAGTTGAGAGCCGGAGTGCCATTCGATGGCGTTTCGATTGGCTACGGTTCTGTTGACCTCGCGCCCGTTGACCAGCTTGAGACGATGCAACAAGGCTACAGCATTGTTCCCGCGGGCCAAGAGACTGATTGGCATTTGGAGTGGGTCGTTATCGGCACCGACGGTTTGTGTGGCGACCCCATTTTCATAGATACGAGCATCGCGAGTTATCCTGTTTACACCGCCGCACACGGTATGGGCGAGTGGAGTCCGCAGCTTATCGCTTCTACTTTTCAGCATTTTATTCGGATTCTTGAGCGGTTGCAGGTGCTTGCTCGTGGACGTGCGACCCCGGTCCAGATGGAGGAGCATCCGCTGAGCGACAAAGAGCGAGAGGCGTTTATTGATTCCATCCGACGCGACAGCTCCGACGTGGAAGTGACTTTTTGGGAGACGATTTGTGAGACGGAAACCTGAGCGGTCTAATATTTGAATAGGTCGCAAACGTCCCATCGCCCACAAATGAAACTCGTCAAATTCACCGTTCTGGTTCACCCGGACGAGTTCCGCCGTTACCGTTGAGCTTTATGGAATCCGGGACAGTTTTTAACATTCAGAAATACTCGGTCCAGGACGGGCCGGGGATTCGCACGACCGTTTTCCTGAAGGGCTGCCCGTTGTGCTGCCAATGGTGTCACAATCCGGAAGGCATTTCGCCCCGACGGGAAATCATCGTGATTGAAAATCGCTGCATTGCATGTGGCGAATGCCGCACGGCCTGTCCGTTCGGCGAAACTATCGCGGGCGAAGGTCCCCTGCCCGCCCGCAACGACCAGTGCACCCTTTGCGGCGCCTGCGTGGATGCCTGCCCCACCGGCGCGCGGCAGATGATCGGCCGCACCATGACCGTGTCCGAAGTGATGGACGAGGCGGTCAAGGACCGGATTTTTTACGAAGATTCCGGCGGCGGGGTGACCCTTTCCGGCGGCGAGCCGCTCCTGCAACCGCAATTTCTTCTGGCCCTCCTCAAAGCCTTGAGGACCGCCGGCATCCACGCGGTGCTGGACACGACCGGTTATGGTTGCACCGAACATCTGTTGGCCGGGGCAAAGCTGGCGGACCTGGTGCTCTACGATTTGAAAGCGTTCGACGAACAACGCCATCGCACGCTGACCGGCGTTTCCAATCGCAGCATCCTGAGCAATCTCCAGGCGCTCGACGAAATCCACCGCAACGTCTGCATCCGCCTGCCGGTGGTCCCCGGTTTCAACGACGACATGGCGGAATTGAAAAAAATCGCTGAACTCGTGGCCGGCCTGCGTTCCGTCACGCTCGTGAACCTGCTCCCCTTCCATCGCACGGGCCTGCACAAGTACGAACGGCTGGGACAGATGCACGGCCTGGACGACGTTGAGGCGCCGTCGGTGGAATTGATGGAACGCGCCGCGGACGTGTTCCGCGACCACAAATTGCCGACAAAAATCGGCGGCTGAACTTTCGGGGACCACACGCGGCCCGCGTGTCAATTCGGGCGGCCCGCCGGAATTTTCGTTCCAACCATTGTTTCTTCCGCCTTCCGGGAAATTAGAAATGCTGGATACGAAGTTTTCGGCGGGCCGCCGAAAACGGCACGCCGGCGGCGTGCGCTCCCATCTTTGTGTGGTATTGAACCGCAGATTTGATACACTGACACCATGACTGGGCGCACCCTGAAACTTCGGCAGCAGAGTTTGGACGCGCATCCGCGACTCTCACCGGAACGCGCCATTCTGATTACTGAATTCTACCAAGCCAACGCCGGGCTTTATTCCGTGCCTGTAATGCGGGCAGAATCCTTTCTCCATCTTTGCCGGCACAAAACCATTTGCCTCGGCGACGGCGAAATCATCGTCGGCGAACGCGGCCCGGCGCCCAAAGCGGTGCCCACCTTTCCCGAACTGACCTGCCACAGCGTCGAGGACCTCGAAATCCTCAATTCCCGTCCCAAAACCTGGTATCGCGTGGACGACGAGTGCATCCGGATTTACCGCGAGAAGGTCATTCCCTACTGGCGCGGGCGCTCGTTGCGCGACCGGTTGTTTGCGGAACTGCCGCCGGAATGGCACGACGCCTACGCCGCCGGCATCTTCACCGAGTTCATGGAGCAACGCGCGCCGGGACACACTGTTCTCGACGACAAGATTTACCGCAAAGGCATGCTCGATTTTAAAAACGACATTGCCGCGGCAACGGCGAAGCTCGATTTCTTCAATGACCCGCAAGCGCTCGACAAACGGGAGGCGTTGAAGTCATTCGACATCTCGTGCGACGCGCTCGTCCTCTTCGCCGAACGGCATGCTACTCTGGCCCGCGAGCTCGCCGGAGCGGAAACCGATCCGCAGCGCAAAGCCGAGTTGCTCAAAATCGTTGAGGTTTGCTCGCGCGTTCCGGCGCACGCGCCGCGCAATTTCCACGAGGCGCTCCAATATTACTGGTTCTGTCACCTTGCGGTCATCACCGAGTTGAACGGCTGGGATTCGTTCAATCCGGGCCATCTCGACCAGCATCTGCTGCCATTTTACGAGCGCGGCCTGGCCGACGGCTCGCTGACGAAGGCGAGCGCCCGGGAGTTGCTGGAGTGCTTCTTCATCAAGTTCAACAATCACCCGGCGCCGCCGAAAGTGGGTGTCACCGCGGCCGAAAGCGGCACTTACACCGACTTCGCGAACATCAACCTCGGCGGCCTGCTCCGAGACGGCTCCGACGGCTCGAACGAGGTTTCCGACTTGTTGCTCGACATCGTGGACGAGATGCATCTGCTCCAACCGAGCACCAACATCCAGCTTTCGCGCAAAAGCCCCGACCGGTTCCTCAAACACGCGCTGCGCGTCGTGGGCAAAGGTTACGGTTTTCCCAGCATCTTCAACGCGGACACCGTGGTGCAGGAACAGCTTCGCATGGGCAAGAGCCTGGAGGACGCGCGCGCCGGCGGTTGCAGCGGCTGCGTGGAGGTGGGCGCGTTCGGCAAGGAGGCGTACATCCTGACCGGTTATTTCAACATGCCGAAATGTCTCGAACTGGCGCTGCACAACGGCGTGGACGCGATGACCGGCAAACCGCTCGGCCCGCGCACGGGCGAACCGGATTCGTTCAAGGATTTTGAAGGACTGTTCGCTGCGTATCGCGCGCAATTCAAGCACTTCCTCGAACTCAAGTTGCGCGGCAACCAGGTCATCGAGCGAATGTATGCCACGCAGATGCCCGCGCCGTTCCTGAGCGTGTTGACCGACGACTGCATCGTCCGCGGCCGCGACTACAATGCCGGCGGTGCGCGCTACAATAATTCCTACGTCCAATTCGTCGGCCTCGGCAGCCTCACCGACAGTTTGAGCGCATTGAAGCAGTATTGCTTTGACGACTCGGGGACCACACGCGGCCCGCGTGTCGCATCCGGCGCCCCGCCGGATGCCTCGTTAAACAAATTTCAGAGTGTGGAAAACGAAATGGTTTCGGCGGGCCGCCGAAACCCACACGCCAGCGGCGTGTACTCCCCAACGCTTCGCCTCACCGAACTTATCCGTGTTCTCGATGCCGACTTCAAGAATAACGAGCCGCTCCGCCAGCGGCTCCTCCACAAAACGCACAAATACGGCAACGACGACGATTGCGCCGACGACATCACCGTGCGTATTTTCGATGTCTGCTTCGACGAGCTTGACGGCCGGCCCAACGTCAAAGGCGGCCATTACCGCGTGGAAATGCTGCCCACCACCTGCCACGTCTATTTTGGCAGCGTCACCGGCGCGACTCCCGACGGTCGCCATGCCCGCCGGCCGTTAAGCGAAGGCATCAGCCCCGTGCAAGGCGCCGATCGCCACGGCCCCACCGCCGTCATCAAGAGCGCGTCGAAGATTGACCATCTCAAGGCCGGCGGCACGCTGCTGAACATGAAGTTCACACCCGGCCTGGTCGCCTCCGACGACGGCCTCGACAAATGGGCGCATCTGGTGCGGAGCTATTTCAAGATGGACGGCCACCACGTGCAATTCAATGTGGTCCGCGCCAACACGCTGCGGCAGGCCCAGGCGCATCCGGACGAAAACCGCGACCTCATCGTCCGCGTGGCCGGCTACAGCGACTATTTCTGTGACCTCTCGAAGGAACTTCAGGAAGAAATCATCGAACGCACCGAGCATGAAACGTTTCAAAGCGCGGGGACGTAGCGTTCGCAAAGTAACGCCGGTAGCGCTGTAAAATTCCAGCAAAATGAAATCCGCCGCGAAATTCACCATCGTATTGGTCACCGCGCCGGATTTGAAAACGGCGCGGGCGCTGGCCAGGGCCGCGTTGTCGGCACGGTTGATTGCCTGCGCCAACCTCGTTCCAAAAATTGAATCATATTATCGGTGGCAGGGAAAAATCGAATCCAGTGCGGAGGTCTTGCTGATTTTGAAAACGCAACAATCCAAGCTGGCCGCCTTGGAAACATTGATCCTCGCCAAACATCCCTACGACACACCGGAATTTCTCGTCCTGCCATTGAGTGCGGGCGGCCAAGGCTATCTCGATTGGATTGTTGAATCTTTGGACTGCGGCGACGCGTCGCCGCCTTGAAAGCGCGGACATGTCCGCGCACTCCAAAACTTTCGGCTCGCGGGACGCTCATCCCACCGCATAGTGAGGCTTTGTCCCTACGGGCATCCATTGCAGAGCGGATGAATTCTGTTAAATTGCGGCCATGAAAATGAACCTGGCCGCGACACTTTCCTTCCTCACAATTCTGGCCCTGGCCGTCGCGCTCATGGCCGGCTGCAAAACGACCAAGCCGGTTGATTGGAACGCCCGAGTCGGCAGCTACACCTTTGACCAGGCGGTGACCGACCTCGGGCCGCCGGACAAACAGACGACGCTCAGCGATGGCCAGCTGGTGGCGCAATGGATCACGCATCGCAACGGCGGCTCCAGTTTCAGTGTCGGGACGGGATTTTACACCGGCGGCGTGGGTGTCGGCGTCGGCCAAACCACCGGCTCGGCCTATCCAGACAGGATTTTGACGCTCACCTTCGGGACAAACTACGTGCTCACCGCGTTCTCCAAAAATTATTGAAAAGGCATGAAGAACACGAACCGAACATGAAAAGCAAAATCGTCACGGCATGTCTGCCGATTCTTATTTCGGGACTTTTGTTCCTGATTCCCGGTTGTGCTTCACCCGGTCCCCTGGCCGTCAGGCAGGCTGATTATCCAGCGGTTCAGGTGGATGCCCGCGCATTGTTCGTGGAAAATTGTGCCACCTGCCACGGCAAAAACGGACGCGCCCACACCTTCCACGGGTGGCTGGTCGGAGCGCAGAATCTTACCAAAGCGAATTGGCAAACGAACACCGCGGATGACGAGATCGTTTACGCAATCAAGACCGGGCCGAGTGTGATGCCCGCTTTTGAGAAGAAGTTGTCCCCGTCGGAAATTGACGCGCTGGCAAGATACGTACGCACGTTCAAGCAAACGCAATGAGGCGTGAACAGGATGTTCTCCGGTGTCCGCGATTTTGGAGCGCGCGGACATGTCCGCGCTTTGTTCGACGCGACGTGTCGCGCCGGAGAAAGCGGCCACATGTTGCCGCACTCCAAAGAATTCAATTCAACGCCACGCCGCGGCGGATGTAGGTCGGGATGTCGAGGTCTTCGCCCTTGTGAATGGTCGGCTCGCTCTTGTCGAACCGGCCCTTGGAGACAATCGCCAGCGGTAATTGCGTCTGCAGCATTTTTGAACCCGGCCTTCGCCCGCGCGCGCCGCGTCGGGACATCATTTGCTCGCGTTGGTCCAGGCTGAGTGGCGGCGTCGCCGGCACGGCGTGACCGGTCATTCGCGATGTCGCGCCGCGTGAAAAAGTTTGTTCCGGTGGATCGCCGGGCGCTTCCGTTCGGGCAACGGCATTTTTCGCCGCGATGACCGTGACGCACAGCCGGTTCTTCAACGTTTCATCCACCGCCGCGCCCATGATGATTTGCGCTTGTTCACATTGGCGGCTGACTTGTTCCATCACACGGTTGACTTCGGCCATCGTCAGATCCTTTCCGCCCATGAGGCTCACCAACACCACGTCGGCTTCGGCCAGCGCCCGGCCTTCATCCAACAAGGGGTGCGCGAGCAGCTTTTCCACAATCTCGCGCGAGCGGGACACCCCGGCGGCTTCGATGGAGGCAAAAACACTTTCCGAATGCCGGTCGTGGACCAGCGCGCGCAAATCGTCGAAGTGGATTTGAATCAAACCGCGCCGCGTGAGCAACCGCCACACGCCGCGGACACTTTCCAACAGCAATCCGCCCGTGATGCGGAAGGTGTCGAGCACACTGGTGTTTTCGTCAATCAACTTGAACGTCTTCTGGTTTGGCAGGCAGATGACGCCGTCGGCCACGGCCTTGAGTTCACCGAGTCCCTGTTCCGCCTGTTGCTGGCGCCGGTTGCCTTCGCACGCGAACGGCAGGGTCACAAACGCGAGCACGAGCGCCCCGGTTTCCTTCGCCGCGCGGGCGAGCACTGAACTGATGCCGCTGCCGGCGCCGCCGCCCAGGCCGGCCAGGATGAAAATGACCGACGCGCCTTCGCAGGCGGTCTTGAGCGTGGCAAATTGTTCCTCGGCCAGCGCGCGGCCGCGTTCAGGATCACCGCCGGTGCCCAGCCCGCGCATCAATTTCGTCTCGAGCTGGATTTTCACCGGCGCGACGGACGCCGCCAACGCCGGCCCGTCCGTGTCAATCACGGCGAACGATGCGCCCGTGAATTCCCCGCCGATTACCGCATCGAGCAATTGAACGCCGGCACCGCCCACGCCGAAAATCTTCACGGCAGGCGTTGGCGCCGGTTTGGAGGCGGCCACGAGGGACTCAGGTTTAGTTTTCATGACGGGTAAGGTTCACGACCGTTGCAGGAGCCGTCCGAGCGCGCCTTTGATTCCCTGCGTCAACGACGGTTTGCCTTCCCGTTTGCGGGCCTTGAACGAGCCGAATTTCGCGAGGCCGATGCCGGTGACGAATTCCGGCTGGCCGAGCGCGGATTTGAGGCCGCTGACGGAATTGGTCTGGCCGAGCGACACGGGCATCTGCAAAATCGGTTCGGCGAGGCTGGCGATGTGCGGCACGCGCGCCCCGCCGCCGCACAGAAAAACGCCCGCGCGCAAATAATCGAGCAGGCCAAGCGGGTCCAAATCCTGCGCGACCAACTGGAAAATTTCCTCGAGGCGCAATGACATGATGCGGCGCAGATGCTCGATATTGACGGTCTTGAGCGGCAGGCCCAGTTCGTTGGTGATGGTGACGGTCTGGCCTTTCGCCGCTTCGTCCATCAACGCCGAGCCGTGTTCCAGCTTGAGTTTCTCGGCGCGGCTCAACGGGACTTTCAAGCCGTAAGCCAGGTCATTGGAAACGTGGTCGCCGCCGACCGCGAGCACGCCGGTGTGTTTGATGACGCCGTCGGTATAAACGACGTAGTCGGTCGTGCCGCCGCCGATATCAATGACCAGCGCGCCGAGTTCCTTTTGTTCGTTGGTCAACAGGGCGAGCGAGGACGCGAGGCCGTTGAAAACGATTTCATCCACTTCGAGCTGCATGCCTTTGACGAGGCGGATGGCATTTTGAAGCCGGTTCGTATTGCCGTGGACCACGTGCATGTCCACTTCGAGCCGCGAACCCAGCATGCCGACGGGGTTGGTCACGCCGTCCTGGCCATCCACAAAAAAGTGCTGGCGAATGGCATGCACGACGCTGTTCTCCGTCGGTAAATTGATCGCCTTCGCGTTTTTTATCACGTCCTGCACGTCGTCATCGGAAATTTCGCGGTCGGCGGAAACCACCGGATGCACGCCGCGATTGTTGAAGCCGCGGATGTGCCCGCCGGTGACGCCGAGATACACGCTGCGGATTTCGACATCCGCCATCTGCTCGGCCTCGACGATCGCGTTGCGGACGTCCTCCTCGGCTTGTTGCGTGTCCACCAGCTCGCCTTTGCGCACGCCGCGCGAGCGCGCCTGGCCGAGACCGATGATGTTCAGGCCCGCTTTGGCGGGATCGGCGCTCTGTTCGCCGACCACGGCGCAGACTTTCGACGTGCCAATTTCAAGGCCGACGATGATGTTCGAGGTGTCAAACATTGCTTTTTATGGTGTGCGCGGGGCGGCCCGGTCTTGGCATCGTAATGGGTACGCCGCCACCGTCCATCCAGCGCGCGGGAATATTGTTGGGCACCGCCAGGTTGAGCGAGGCGATGGTCTTGTTCATGCGTTGTCCCACGTCATAAATTTCCCGCCAGCGGCCCAATTGTCGGGAAAAATCATCCAAACCGAAAGTAATTTCGCTGCCCTGGGTCGTGGTGGCGACCAGAATTTCCGGCGCGGAAACGTCAATGCGCTGCAAATCCACCAGCCCGGCCATCGGCGAACTGTTGAAAGCCGTGATCAATTGCAGCGCCGCCTGCACCTGCGGCGAATCCATGCGGCGCCCCGGCTGCAATTGAAAGGCGTTCAAACCCATGATGACCGGCAATTGGTCGCTCACCTGCGCCAGGGGCATCACGCACAAGCGCGGGTCCAGCGGCTGCATCACATAACCGTCCGCGTCGAGTTCAAACACGGTGACTACGATTCTGCCCGAGGCGTCCGCGGTCGGCACGTTCACCTGCGCCACCGGTTCGCGTTCGCTCACCCGAATGCGCAGCGTGTGCGGCAGGACGCGTTCGACGGACACCGAAGCAACCATCGAAACCAGTTCGAGATTGCGTTTGATCGTCGCCAGATCGAGCGCCAGGAGGTTGTCACCGGGTTTGACGGCCGCCCAGCGGCGCAACTGGTCCGGCAAAATCACGCCGTCCGTCTGCACGTCAATATGCCGGATGGCGAATTCCGGATTTTCATAAACGAAATAGTCGAGCGCCCAGGCGCCCGCGCACCAGAACAAATACAGGCCGAAGACGGTGCCGAACAGGACGCCGAACGCAATCGCCACCAACCGTGTGCGCGTCGCGCGCACCTGGCCCGAACGCAGTTTCACGTCGAGCACGCGACTGCGGCTTAACCGCCGGTTTTTCTTTTTACGCCGGAACCACATGGTTCAATCCAAAAGGAAAAATCGGGCTTCAAGCAACGCATTGCAGCGTTTTTGAATTTTGCATTTTTAATTTTTCATTTCGTTGCAGCGCCAGATCCACCATGCGCTGGCAAAGTTGGGGGTAACTGATCCCCGCCGCCGCCGCCGCCTTGGGCAGCAAACTGGTTTCCGTCATGCCCGGCTGCGTGTTGACTTCGAGCACGACGGGCGAGCCGTCCGGGCGCACCATCACGTCCACCCGCGCGTAATCGCGTCCGCCCACCGCCTGGAACGCGCCGAGCGCGGCGTCCTGAATGCGTTTCGTCGTCGCCGCATCAAAGTCCGCCGGACAGAAATACTCCGTTGCCCCGGCGGTGTATTTGTTTTTGTAGTCGAGATTGCCGAATTTTGGACGGACCTCGATCACCGGCAGCGCCTTGCCGTCCAAAACACCGACGGTTGTCTCGCGTCCGATGATTTTTTCCTCGACCAGAAGCTCGGTATCAAATTTTAACGCTTCCGCCAGCGCGTTTGGCCAATCCGCGATGCGCTCGACAAATTGCAGGCCAACGCTGGAACCCTGCCGCACCGGTTTCACCACCAGCGGCGGCTGCCAGCCCTTCGGCCACGGAGTTTTTTCCGAATGCACCACCAGATATTCCGCCGTGGGCACCCCGGCTTCGAAGCAACGCTGCTTGGTCAGTATCTTGTCGAACGTGATGCGGCTCGATTCGGCATCGCAGCCGGTGTAGAGCGTGCCGAGTTTTTCAAGCTGCCGCTGCACCGTGCCGTCCTCGCCGTAAGTTCCGTGCAGGGGTGCGAGGCAGACGACATCTGTCTCCGGTGGCAGGACCCAATCCGGCGTTTTCGGATCAATTTCAAAAACCGTGTGCCCGAGCGAACGCAACGCCTTCACGACGCCCGCCCCGGAACGCAGCGATACTTCGCGTTCGGCGCTTGGCCCGCCCGACATGACTGTGATGTTCAATTTTCGGCTCATTCTTCTCCCATGATTTCGACTTCCGTCTGCAATTCGATGCCGCGCTCCTCTTTCGCGCGCCGTTTCAAAAACGCAATCAATTCCAAAACGTCGCCCGCGGTCGCGTTGGCGTCGTTCACAATGAAATTCCCGTGCTGGGCGGAAACCGCCGCGCCGCCGACGCGCGTACCCTTCAATCCCAATTCGTCAATCAACTTGCCTGCCGGAATCGTTTCAGGGTTTTTGAACATGCAACCGGCGCTCGGCGCCGCCGGCTGCGTCGTCCAGCGTTTCCGGCTGAATGCGCTCATCCGCTGCACGATGGATTCCTGGGAATCCGGCCGGCCCTTGAACACCGCGCCCAGCGCGATGTGATTCTTCAAGGCGCCGCAGCCGCGATATTCCACCGACATTGCCTGCGGCGTGAGTTCGCGCACGTTGCCGTCAAAATCCATCAGGCGGACCGATGCCACGACCTCAAAAGTCGCGCCGCCCATCGCGCCGGCGTTCATGCGCAACGCGCCGCCGACGGTGCCCGGAATGCCCTCGAGAAATTCCATTCCGCTCAACCCGTGGCGCCGGGCCTCGACCGCGACATGCTTCAATTTCGCACCCGCACCGCAGCGCAAGAACTCGCCCGCGAATTCGATGCGGCTGAAATCAGCGTGCGACAGGCAAATGACGACGCCGCGAAAGCCGCCATCACGCACGAGCAGGTTCGAGCCGCGTCCAATCACAAAGAACGGCACGTCGCGGCCGCTGCAGAATTTCACGACTCCCGCCAGATCCGTTTCCGAGGCCGGCTCAACATAGGCATCCGCCGGCCCGCCGACGTGAAGCGTGGTGTGTTTCGCCAGCGGCTCGTTGCGGCGAACCACGGTCGCGCGGGAAAGAACGCGTTCCGCCAGTTCGTCGGCAATGTGTGCTCCGGCTCTCATCGGTTGCTCCAGAAGGGTGCTCATGCGGTGGAAAAATGTTCTTGCCCCGGCTTGTGAGAACGCGGTGGTTGGAGTTCGGTCCCGCGGGGCGGGATGGTTTTTTCCCGCAAGCTGAAGCTTGAACTCCAGCACGCGTTCAAAATATTTTCCGCGATTTGTTCCGCGGCCCTGGGGGCGTGCCATTGCGCCAGCGCGGCTCGCATCTGGGAAAGCGCCGCATCATTTTCAATGAGTTCTGCCACGGCCACCGCGACCTTTTCCGCCGTGGCGCCTTTTTGTTCGAGCAGGCGGGCCGCGCCGGTCGCCTCAAACGCGCGGGCGTTGTAAAACTGGTGATTGTCCGCCGCGGCCGGAAACGGCACGAGCAGCGACGGCAAACGCATCGCCGCCAGTTCCGCCAGCGACGACGCCCCGGCGCGGCTCACGGCGGCCGTCGCCGCCCCCAGCGCCAAATCCATTTCCACGAGGAACGGTTTCACCACGGCCCGGAGTCCGCGCGCGGCACAGGCGGCCTTGACTTTTTCAAAGTCTTTCACGCCGGTGAGGTGCAGCCATTGCCACTCTTTTCCGGCGAGCAGCGGCCAGGCGGACACTATCATGTCGTTCATGCCGCTTGCGCCCTGGCTGCCGCCCATCACCAGAATCGTCGGACGTTCCGGCTCAAGTCCGAGCGCCGCGCGGCAACGCGCCGCCTCGCCCGGCCGGAATTGCGGACGCACCGGAGTGCCGGTCACGGCGACCGGGCGCACGCGCAGCCGCGCGGCGGCGTCGGAAAATCCGACAAACGCCCCGTCCACGAACCGCGCGAGCAGGCGGTTGGCGCGTCCGGGAATCGTATTGGATTCGTGGAGGAAGGTTTTTGCTCCAAAATCCTTCCCGACCCAAATCGGCGGTGCGCCGGTGAACCCGCCCATTGTCAGGACGGCATCGGGTTTGCGCCGGCAAAAGCATTTCCGCGCCGCAAACAACGATTTTACAAAGCTGAAGGTGAATGAAAGGTAGTTGCGATTCTGCAGCGCGACGGCGGGCAGCGTGATGATTTCCATGCCGCGCGCGGACTTGACGGCCTGCTGGTCCACGTCCTTCGGCGAAATGAGCAGCGCGACGTCGCAGCCGCGCCGGGCGAATTGCTCCGCCACGGCAAGTCCCGGAAACAGATGCCCGCCCGTCCCGCCGCAGGCGATGGCGACGAAGGGCGTGTTGGCTCCGGGTTCAGTCATGTGGCAGGAGCGGGTCTTCGCCGGGCGGTTGCGCTTCGGGCCGCGCGGACGGGTGAAAATTCGTCGGTTTCAATTGATTCGGAAGCAATCGCGCCGCGGGCACGCGCGTGCCTGGCGACGCTGAACAGGATTCCGACACAGGTGAGCATGGCGAGCAGGTTTGAACCGCCATAGCTGATGAAGGGCAACGGCAAGCCCTTGTTCGGCAACGCGCTGGTGACGACGCCAATGTTGATGGCTGCCTGCAGGCCGATTAAAAACGTGATGCCGGCGGCGAGCAAAAACCCAAAGGTATTGCCGGCGTTGAGCGCGATGTAAAACCCGCAAACCACGACGACCAGAAACGCCACGACGACCAGCATGGTCGCCACCAGACCGAGTTCCTCGCCGATGTTCGCAAAGATAAAATCCGTGTGGATTTCGGGCAGATAACCAAACTTGCGGAGGCCATTGCCGAGGCCGACGCCGAACCAGCCGCCGGCACCCAGGCCAATCATGGCCTGCTGCGCCTGGAGCGCCGCGCCTTCCAGGTGTTGTTCCGGATGCAGCCACGCAAAGATGCGCCCCATTCGCATCGGGTCGTGCAGGATGGAAACCGCGAGGCCGGCCGCGCCGAGCATGGCGGGAACCAGAACGTGTTTCCAGCGCACCCCGGCGATGAGCAGCATCGCACCGCTGACGGCGGCCAGGAGGATGGTGGTGCCGCGATCCGGCTCAACGAAAACCAGGCCGAGCACCAGGGCAACGAGAATTCCGGAAAGGACAATCCCGCGTTTCCAATTTTGCATCTGCCGTTGATACCGGTCGCCGTACCACGCCAGCATAACGATGAGCGCCAGCTTGGCAAATTCGGAAGGCTGGACCGTAAGGCCGGCTTTGATCCAGCGATGCGCGCCGTGGCTGGCGTGGCCGATGGGCGGCACGAAGACCAGGGCGAGCAAAATGAGCGCCAGAATGAAAATCGGCCAGGCAAGTTTTTTGAACAGTTGATAATCGAGGGCAGTCGCCGTCACGCAAAGCACGAACCCGACTGCGCACCAGACAAGCTGGGTCACGAGGTCGTGTGCGCCGATTTGCGTCATACTCGAGCTGTAAAGCATCACCAGCCCCAGCGCCAGCAGGGCGGCAACGCAAAACGCCAAAGTTGTGACGGCGACTTTCATTGCAACACTTCAAAATAAATGCCAGCCGCGGTTCCCCCCGCCTCATTGCTGGGGCGGCGTGCCCGGCGCGGTTGCCGGAGCCGGTGTGGCCGGAGCCGGCATCGGCGAAACGGGGGCGGATTCTGGAGCCGGAGTTGCGGCTTCAGCCTTCGCCGGAATCTTCAGCTTCTGTCCAACCTTGATTTGGGTCGTGGCCAGATTGTTTTCGGACTCGATCGCCTTGACGGTGGTGCCGTTGGCCTTGGCGATCTTGGTCAGCGTGTCGCCGGATTTGACCGTGTACATTTCCTCGCCACCGGTTGCGCCGGTCGGGGCCATTCCGGTGGGCGACGGGGCGGCCGTGGTGGCGGATGCGGCCGGGATTGAAAGCTTTTGTCCGACCTGCAGTTTGGTGGGAACCACGTTGGGGTTGGCCGCCGCAATGGCTTTGACGGACACGCCGAATTTCTTGGCGATTTTTGAAAAGCTGTCGCCTTTGATCACGACGTACTCGGTCGCGGCAGTTTCATTGACCGGTGGCGGTGTGGGAGTCACCACGGGTGGCGGCACCGGCGACAGGTTCGTGTCCATCGGTGGCGGCACATTGGTGTCCATCACCGGCGGCACATTGGTGTCCACCGCCGGCGTCTGGCTGTAATCGGCCTCCTGCTCCCGCTTGCAACCCTGCATGAGCAGGGCCGTCAAACCGAGCACGTTGATGGCAACCACGCAAAACACGGCGACTTTTACGCGGGAACGGGTCTTGTTTTTTTGCTCCAGAAGGGAGCCCTGGGGAACGAATGGATTCGGATTATTCATCGGCTTGGCGCTGATTGCGTCCTTTCATTGAGGTTGGGTTGAGTTTTTGGCTGCGAGATTTTCCCTCTAAAAACTTCGCGGCTTGTCAAAACCAGTTTGTTCATGAGCCTGAATTGTACGGCACGACTTCGGCGGTTTTGAAATCGTTTGAACCCCGAAATTGCGCGTGAAAATAAGTGCATCCCATCGCCTGACGCGCTCTGAGCCGTTGCCGCTGTTCGTTTTAACAACAAGCCCGCGCACGCGCAAGGGGTAAAGCGCGTTTGCGCCGTTCGGAAAACGGGTCTGTCCGCCATCTGCCACATGGTCAAATTCCTCGTCGTCATCTCAGTTTCAATGTGCTCAGCGCGATGAGCGCAAAGAGCACGCACAAAATGTAAAAACGCATCACCACCTGCGATTCATACCAGCCCTTTTTCTCGAAGTGATGATGCAATGGCGCCATCAAAAAAATCCGCCGGCCCGTGCCGTAACGCATCCGGGTGAAGCGGAACCAGCCGGTCTGGAGCAGCACCGAAACCGCCTCCAGCACGAACACGCCGCCGGCAATCACCAGCACGAACGGCTGGTGGATCAGCACCGACACGATTCCCAACGAGCCGCCGATGGCGAGTGACCCCGTGTCGCCCATGAACACCTGCGCCGGGTGGCAGTTGAACCACAAAAAACCAAGGCCCGCGCCGAGGAGCGCCGCGCAAAACACCGTCAACTCGCCCGCCCCGTTCACGTAAGGAATCTGCAAATAGGCCGCCGCCTTGATGTTGCCGGCCACATAGGTGAACACCAGAAATACAAACGCCACCATCAAGGAACAGCCAATCGCCAGGCCGTCGAGACCGTCCGTCAGGTTCACGGCATTCGAGGCGCCGACAATCGCCAGCACCACGATCAGGATGCCGAGCCAGGCGGCGTGCTTTGCCACCGGATATTTGTAAAAGGGCACCGTGATTTCCGTGACGAGCCGGGTGGTCGAGGGGGTCTCCCACAAATACACGCCGATGAACAGGCTCACCGCCATTTGCGCCCACAATTTCACGCGCGGCGGAGTGCCGCCCCCGCTCTGCTGGATGATTTTGGCGTAGTCGTCGTAAAATCCCAGGCCTGCGAGCACCACGACCGAGAGCAGGGTCAGCAACACCAGTTTGTTGTCCAATTGCGCCCAGAGCATCGTCGAAAAAAACAACACCGTGATGATCAAAATGCCGCCCATCGTCGGCGTGCCCTTTTTGCTCAGGACGCGCGCCGCCAGTCCGCCCGCCTCCTCGGCTTTGTCGGCGTAATCCTGGCCGAATTTCTGCTGCTTGAGCCACTGGATGATCCCGGGACCCAGCCACCAGCTCAACACCAGCGCGGTGATGGCCGCTCCGGCGCTGCGCACCGTGATGTAATGAAACAGCCGCAATGCCGAAAGGTGGTCCGCCCACGGCGTGCCCTTCGACCAACTCAGCAATTGCTGGCTTAATAAATAAAACATTCGTCCTCGTTCACGATTTTCCGGCCTTCAATGTTTCGGCGATGCGTTCGAGCCGCGCCGCGCGCGACGCCTTTAACAACACCACGTCGCCCGTTTTCAAAAAACTTTTCACCGCTGACATCGCTGTCTCGACGTCCGCAAATTCAATCACGCGATTCAATCCCGCGTCGCGTGCGGCGCGCGCGGTGACCGGCGCCATTTTGCCGACGGCAAACAACTGTCCGATGCCCAATTCCGCCGCTCGCCGTCCCACTTCCGCATGCGCCGTTTCGGTGTGCGCCCCCAGCTCATTCATGTCGCCCAGCACCGCCACGCGCCGGCCCTGCAACGGCAGATCGCAAAGCGTTTCCAGCGCCACCAGCGTCGAATCGGCGTTGGCATTGTAAGTGTCGTCGAGCACCCGCACGCCGCCTGCTTCCCAGAATTGCAGCCGCATTTTTGCCGGCTTGCACCCGGCCAGGCCGTCCCGCGCCGCGGAGCCGCCCAGGCCCAGTTCCTCACCGACCGCCATTGCCAACAAGGCGTTGATCACCTGATGCCGGCCCAGCAAATTGATCCGGTACTCACCGTTCCATTCCATCTTTGGCGCATCCACGTGGAACGTCACGCCATTTTTGTCGGGGCGAATTCCTTTCGCCCGCCAGTCATTCCGCTCGCCGAGACCGACGCGCACGATGGTCGCGCGCGCGCGCCGAGCCATTTTATCCGTCCATGCGTTGTCGCCGTTGACAAAGAGCCTGCCGTCCGCGGGCAACAGTTCCGCGAGCCAGCCTTCTTCCTGCGCCACGCCCGCGAGGTCGTCAAAAAATTCCAGATGCTCGCGCCCGACGTTGGTGATGACGCCGTATTTGGGCTGAATCATTTTCACGAGCGGCGCGAGTTCGCCCGGATGGTTCGTGCCCGCCTCGAGCACGGCCGCCCGGTGTGATTTTTCCAGCCGCAACAACGTCAGCGGCACGCCAATGTCGTTGTTGAAGCTCGCCTCGCTCCACAGCGTCGCCAGCTTTTGCCGGAGCACTGAGGCGATCAATTCCTTCACGGTCGTCTTGCCATTCGAGCCGCCGACGCAAACCACCGGCAGATCGAATTCGCGCCGGTAGGCCCCGGCCAATCTTCCGAGCGCCGCGCGCGTATCCTCCATCACCAGCACGGCACATCCGGCCAGGGGGGCGGGAACTGTTATCCGTTCGACGACGACGGCGCCAACGCCTTTGGCGGCGACTTCGTTCAAATAATCGTGGCCGTCGTGGTGTTCGCCTTTGATGGCAAAGAACAAATCGCCCGGTTGCGCCTTGCGCGAATCGGTGCAGACACTCTTGACCACGGCTTCGCCTGCGCCGCGCCGGATTTCTCCGCCGCAGGCTTCGGCGACAAATTTCAAAGAGCGTTCTTCCACAAAATTACTTCAGCAAAAACATCGCGGTAACGACAGCGGTGATGGTCTTCTCGCGCGACGTGGTGTCGTTTTCACCCTCCCAACTGGTCTGGGAACTGTGCAACGGCGTGATTTGGAACACGCCCATTTCCGCGTCATGCAGGGACGTAATGCTTCGGCCGCCTTGAATCGCAATCTGCTCAGCCCGGGCGCGGGCATCTTTGGTGGCGTCGGCCAGCAGACCGGCCTTTTCCGTGCCAAGCCGGGTGTAAATGAACTCCGGCGGCAGCGTGGTGAACAACACCCCCGCCTCGACCAGCGCCGTCGATTCACTGTCCAGCCGGGTCATCCGGTCCAGATCGCCGGACTCAGCGCGAACTGTCTGGGTGAGCCGGTAACCGGCGGTGCGCTTTTGCGTCCAGCCGGCGGCGTCTTTCATCGAAGCGGAAATTTCCTCGATGCCGATCGCCGCGAAGGTGAAGTTGGTGACGCCGTGGTCGTTCAAAAACTGTCCCACTTTTGCCCGGTCATCTTTCAAATGGCGTTGCGCCTCCAGCAGCGTTGCCGCTTCGGTGGCGAACGATCCATGCCAGATCACCAAGTCGGACGCGACGTCCTTCTGCGTCGAACCCTTGACCGTAATGAACTGTGAATTTTTGACTTTCAGCCAGGTGGTCGTTGCAAGCATCGAGGACAAAACAAGCCCGGCCGCCAGAAAAAGTCCGGCGAGCATTCCAAAAAGTTGCGGGCGTGAATTGTTCACGGGGTCGTTAAATTGTTTCGGGCGCGAGTGGCTGCCACGATGGGCGGCATTGAATTGGTCGGTCCCGAAGTTTTGTCCGGCGGAATATTCAAATAACTGGCACAGCGCTCGGCGATGTCCCGGAACACCGGGCCGCAAACCTGGCCGCCGTAATACCCTTCCTTCGGCTCGTCCATCACCACGGAAATGCAGAGTTGCGGATTGTCGGCCGGGAAGAATCCGATGAACGACGCGAAGTATTTGCCCCGTTCATAGCCCTCCGGACCGACCTTTTGCGCCGTGCCGGTCTTGCCGGCCACGGTGTAATCCTTCATGGCCGCACCCGGCGCGGTGCCTTCCGGCGAGACGACCGTTTTGAGCGCTTCGATCATCAGTTTGTCCGTGGCGTCGCTGATGACGTGTCGCGCGCGTTGCGGCTCGTACTGTTGCACCACCTTTCCGTTCCGGTCTTCAAGGCGGTTCACGAGCATCGGCCGCATGAGCCAGCCGCCGTTCGCAATCGCGCTCATGGCCAGGAGCATTTGCAGCCGCGTCACCGCCACGCCCTGTCCCATCGGGATTTGCGCGATGGAAACCTTGCTCCATTTTTTGACCGGATTCAAAATCCCGTTGACTTCGCCCGGCAACGGGATACCCGTGCGTTCGCCAAAGCCGTAGTCCGTCGCATAATCGTACAGCCGGTTTGGGCCGAGGCGGATGCCGATTTTGGCCGCGCCGATGTTTGACGATTTTGTGATGATGCTCTTGGTGGTAAGCACGCCAAACGGCTCGTGGTCGTGCAAAACCCGGCCCGCAAAAGCAAAATGCCCCCGTTCGCAATCGAACGTGTCACCCAAATGCACCACGCCATCATTCAGCGCGCCCGAAACCACCACAATTTTGAACGTCGAACCCGGCTCCATCACATCGCAGATGACGCGGTCGCGGCGCGCATCGGCGCTCGCGGCGCCGGGATTATTGGGATCGAAATTGGGCAGTGCCGCCAGCGCCAGGATTTCGCCGGTGTCCGGACGCATGACGATGCCGGTAATGCTGATGGGCGAGTGTTTCTGCATGGCCTCGGCCAGCGCGGTTTCGACAATGTGCTGAATGGCCGAATCCAGGGTCAGCACGACATTGAGGCCGTCGCGCGCCTGCACGTCTTCATCGCGCAAGGGCACGAGTTCACGCCGCTGCCGGTCCGTTTCCGTCACGCGCCAGCCCGCCACGCCGCTCAATGCGGAATTCAAAACCAGTTCGATGCCGTCGCGTCCCGAAATCTGCGTTATGCTGGCGCCGTTCGCGGTCACATCCTCCGAACCCACAAAACCGAGCACTTGTGCCGCCAGTGGACCGTTGGGATAAACCCGCAACTGGTCCGCCTCCGCAAAAATTGCGCTCCGGCGCAGATTGCGGAAGAACGCGCGGTTGGTTTTCGACAATTTGCTCTCATCCACCCCGAACGAAAGATTGGCCATCGTCAATTGGATTCGTTGCCACGTGTCATCGGGAACGTCTTTTTTGAGGCGGACGTAATACAGGCCGTTGGTGACGAATTCACCCTTTTCATTTTTCCCGACCCGGGGAATGAGCCGTTGATAGAGACTGGCTTCGCTCATGCCGAGCAGCGGCGCCAGCGCGCGCGCGACCGCCGCCGGCTGGTTGCCCACCAGCGCGGGGTTGGCGCAGACCGTCTTCACGGAAATGCTCGTGGCCAGCAGGTTGCCGTTCACGTCCAAAATGTTGCCCCGCCGCGGCGCCTTGAAAAAGTCGTGTTCCGTGTTCAACTCCGACATTCGGGCCAGTTCATCATGCCGCAACACCTGCAAATCCACGAGCCGGTAACCCAGGCCGGCGAACGCCGCGCCCAACACCAGCATCAGCAGCAACACGCGTCGCAGTTGCAGTTTGTTGCTCATTTTCAAAACGGCCAGCCGCCCGCGGCGATCGGTTCCTCACCCGACGGCGTCACGGGCGGCGGCCAAATTCACACGTTATTGAGTCGTTGCCCCGGCCTGGCGCACCGCCAGCCGGCCGGCGGCGTTTTGGTTTCCGGATGGCACCGGCGACGGTTCGGGCAGCCGCCAGATTTGGGACGGTTGCGCGGGACCCAGCCCGAGATTCAATTCCCGGGAACGCCGGTCCAGCATGGTTGGCGAACGCAGCATCGCCAGTTGGTCGCCGAGCTTTTGATTCGTGTCCTTCAACTGCGTCAGGCGAAGTTCCCGTTGACGGATTTGCTGGCCGAGCTGATAAATCTGGCTCTTTTGCCAGACGTAACCGACCGCCGAACCCGCAATCAAAAGGCACAAAAACAACGCCTTCAACGCCGGCCCGAACCGGATCACCGCCGACTGGCTTCTTCGATTCTTCATCGTTCAAACTTTCTCCATCACCCGCAATTGCGCGCTGCGGCTGCGCGGGTTTTCCGCCATTTCCGCGGCCCCCGGCTTGAGGGCCTTGCGCGTCACCCATCTCAATTCCGGCTCGCGCGGTTCGCGCAACTCCGGAACGTCCACTTCTCCCGCGAACGTGTACGCCCGCGAGCGGACCCGCCCGAAATCTTTCACCACGCGGTCTTCCAACGAATGAAACGTGATGACCGCCAGCCGCCCGCCGGGCTTCAACATTTTCACCGCCGCGTCCAGGCCCCGTTTCAAAGAGCCCAGCTCGTCATTGACCGCGATTCGCAGCGACTGAAAAACCTTGGTCGCCGGGTGCGCCTTTTTCCCGCGGCGCGGTGAAATTCTTTCAATCAACTCCGCGAGTTGCCGCGTCGTTTCAAACTTCAGCCGCTGCCGGTTGCGCACAATGGCATTGGCAAACCGCCGCGCTTCCCGCTCGCCGCCCAGTTCCGTGAAAATCCTCGCCAGTTCTTCGGCGCTCACTCCGTTCACCAGATCCGCCGCCTTCAGCAACTGCCGCGTGTCCATCCGCATGTCCAACGGCCCGTCGCGCTGGAAGCTGAACCCGCGTCCGGCGCAATCCAATTGCGGTGAACTCACACCCAAATCCAACAGCACGCCGTCGCAACCCGCCGCCGGGACCCAATCGGCCAATTCCGCAAAATTGCCGCGGCGGATTTCAAAGCGTCCGGCGAACTCCGCCAGCCGCGCGCGCGCCGCCTCAACCGCGTCGCCATCGCGATCGCATCCAAACAGCCATCCAGTCGGCGAACTCGCGGCCAAGATAATCGCCGCGTGCCCAGCCCCACCGACTGTTCCGTCGGCGTACCGCCCGCCCGGCCGGGGCTTCAGTGCGTCCAGCACCTCCGCCGCCATCACCGGTTTGTGAACGAAATCTGGCACTGTGCATGGGTTATTGCCGGTTCAACCCGCTTTCATCTTCAAGAACCGCTCCCCCAGCAGTCCCCACGTCTTTTTGGCCGTTCCCCGACCCGGCTCCTCCGCCTCGCTCGGCGGGCGGGATTTGAGCGGAACAATCTCGACGTCCACGTCGCTCAGGTCGTTCCGCAAAACCTTTACCGCATCCAATGAAAGCTCGGCCTGCACGGGGATCTTCCCATTTTTTCCGCCGGCCGTGCGGAGCACCGGTCCCGACACAAAAGGGTTCAAGCGACTCATCCATTTTGATGAACGGCCGGTTTTTTTAAACGGCACCGCCGGTGGTTGAACCGCGGCCGCCGGCGGGTTGACCGCGGATGGCAACGTGGACGGTTTTTGAGTCTTCGTTGCATCTTCTTTTTTGGCGGGGGCGGCGCTGGCGCTTTCGTCCTCCGGCCCGGCCGTTCCTGTCTCAGCTTCGGTTTCCGCCGTCGCGGCGAACGGATTTTTGGGCGAGGCAAACTTGGGAAGATAAAACTGTTTGTTGGCGCGATACGGACTTTCTCCCCGACGACCGAGCGCCAAACTTTTTCCGGCGGCCAGCAATGTTCCCAGTTTCATAATTATTCCATCAGTCTGAAGGCGTCGGGCGCCAATGTGGCGTCAGCGGCCTGAACCTTTTCGTAACGTTCCGGATTCCAAATCTCAAACCGGTCGAGCAACCCGACCAACATCGCTTCATTTTTGAGCCCCGCTTCGCGAGCCATCTCATCCGGCAGACAAATTCGCCCGGCCTTGTCCACGGTCGCCTGCGCCGAACCGCTGCCGATAATGCGCTTCAAAACCACTTTCTTCTGGTCGCTGTTCGGCATTTCATCAATGGACTGCATCAGTTTCGCCATTTGCGTTGGCGGCAGGACGCGTACACACGGCCCCACGCCTTGACGCGGCCAGAGGATCAGCGTCAATTCCAAATCCGATCTTTGCGGCCGCCATTTGGCCGGGATTTGCACACGCCGTTTCTCGTCCACGCCATGCCGAAAGCGTGAGTTGTAGTAAGACGGCTCTTTATCTGTGGTACTGCCCATTTGTTCACCGTGGGTACTGCGAATGGCCCATCTCCCCACGACGCCCCATTTCTACCCATTTTAACCCACCGCGTCAACAAAAAAATTGCGTGTTTTTTGACGATTTATTCAGAAGTTATTCACAAGCTCAAATCCGCGGTCAAAGGCCCGAATTCAAATCTCGTTGCCTGACATCTTGCAACTTGCAACCTGAAACTCGAAACTGGCCGGGATGCGAACCGCCGACTTCGATTTTGTGTTGCCGCCGGAATTAATTGCGCAACGTCCCGCACCCCGGCGCGACGAATCGCGGCTTTTGGTCTTGAATCGTGAGGGCGGGCGCATCGAGCATCGCCGATTCCGCCATCTCCTCGAGTTTCTTCGTGCCGGCGATGTGTTGGTCTTGAACAACTCGCGCGTCATTCCCGCGCGGCTGCGCGGCGCGAACGCCCTCACCGGCGGGCAATTTGAAATCCTGCTGCTTGAAGAAAACGGCATAAACAACTGGTGGGCGATGGTGCGACCGGCCCGGCGCGGGCGCGTGGGCGCGCAAATCACCCTTCACGACCCCACGGGGAGCCCGGCGGGCATTTGCGCTGCCGTCGTTGAAACCAATGACGAAGGCGATCGGCGGCTGCAATTTTCCGGCACGCCGGATATCCGCAGTCAGCTCGAACGGCTCGGGGAAACCCCTTTGCCGCCCTACATTCATCGCGACCACGTGCTGCCGGAGGACCGGGAGCGCTACCAGACGGTGTTTGCCGAAAGCAGCGGTTCGGTGGCCGCGCCGACGGCGGGATTGCATTTCACACCCGAATTGCTGGAGCAAATTCGCGGGCGCGGTGTGCAGGTTTGTTTCGTTACGCTACACGTCGGGCCCGGCACTTTTCTGCCGGTGAAAACCGAGACCCTGGCCGCGCATAAAATGCACGAGGAACGATTTGAGGTCGGCGAAGACACGGCACGCATCGTGAACGAGGCCAGGAATTCGGGCCGGCGCGTGATTGCCGTTGGCACAACGACCGTGCGCGTGCTCGAAAGCATGGCTGCACAAAACCACGGAAAAATCGTTGAAAACGCAGGAAAGACGCGTATTTTCATTCATCCCCCGTTCCGGTTCCAAATCGTGAACACGCTGCTCACCAATTTTCATCTCCCCTGCTCCACGCTGCTGATGCTGGTGAGCGCGTTCGCCGCGCCGGGAGAAACACGCGGTCGCGAAACGATTCTGGCGGCCTACACCGAAGCAATCCGGGAACGATACCGCTTTTACAGTTACGGCGATGCGATGCTGATTTTGTGAACTCGAAACAAGAATTCAAAGGCTCAAAATTGCCGTTCGTGCTCGTGAACATGGCGATCACGGCGGACGGTAAAATTGCGACGTCCAACCGCGCAATTTCGTCTTTTGGCAGCGCGCGTGACCACGAGCATTTGCTTGAACTGCGCGCGACGGCTGATGCGGTGATGGCCGGCGCGCGAACCGTGGACGCGTCACCGATCAACCTGGGGCCGGGTCCGGCTAGATTCAGGCGGCGGCGCCTGCAGCACGGGCGGTCGGAATACAACTTGCGCATTATTGTAAGCGGCAGCGGCCTGGTCAATCCGCAGGCGGAAATCTTCAGGAGTCGTTTCTCACCCGTCATCGTGTTAACCACCCAGCGCGCGTCGCCCGTCAAATTACGTCAATTGCGGGCTATCGCGGACGAAGTCAGGGTGTTCGGCAGGCGCGAAATCAATTTCAGGGCGGCACTGCTCTGGTTGGGGGCGAAATGGAGTGTCCAACGGCTGCTGTGCGAAGGCGGGGGAGAGTTGAATGACGCTCTATTCCGCGCCGGACTGGTGGACGAACTCCATCTGACAGTATGTCCGATAATTTTTGGCGGCCGCGCGTCACCGACCATCGCCGACGGTGAAGGCTTCCGTCATCTCACCAAAGCCGCGCCCTTCCAAATCAAATCATTCAAACGCATTGGCAATGAAGCTTTTGCCGTCTTCCGCAAGCTTGAAAATTCGGGATAACCACCGAGTTATTCACCGTTCAGAAAGTCTGATTTACCTTACAAATAAGGCAGGGCGTTCCAGGTTTCCAGCGGGTGCCGGTTTTGATGCCGAAGTGCGTTCAATGTGCTGCGAATTCCCCCTGACCCCCATCCTTCTCCACCACTGGCGGAGAGGGTGGACGAAGTCCGGGTGAGGGGGATTCGCGCCGTTTTGACAGCGAATCAGTATGAATGATGCCAGGCGAATCTTACAGCCGGTTGAATTTGACCGGCGCGCGGTTTGATTCTCCCCCATTCCACCCTGATCGCGGCGGGTATTGCGACCGGTCGAGGTCGCGTGAAAAGAACAGGCCGGCGTCCCGTTCCGCAGTTGCGGGCGTTGGTCTGCCTGTCCCTCGCAAGCCGGCGTGGGGCTGCCTGGCGATTCTTTAATCTACTTGTCACTATAACGTAACGTCTCCGCCAAAAGATTGTAACGGTCCTGGTTCAGGCTGCCGACGCAGGGGACGAGTTGCCGTTGTGTTGCTGCTGCTGTTTGTCCCTCCAGAAGCCGTAAAGAGAGGAAGCGTGATGACTATGACAAAAAAAATTCTATATGTTGGTTGTTTAACTTTTGCCTTGTTGCTCCGAACCCAGGCCCAACTGGCCGTCACGGAAGTAATGTCCGGGGAATCTGACAAAAACCACCCCGACTGGTTTGAACTGCACAACTATGGCACCAATGACATTGACCTGACCGGCTACAGCTGGAACGACGATGCGCACAGCGGTTTTAGCGGCGCGGACACAGCCTCGTTCACCGGCATCACCATCCATTCAAATGAGACCATCATTGTCACCGAGCAGAAAGGAGTCGTGACCGATGCCGCCTCGTTTCGCGCCTGGTGGGGACTTGGCAGTAGTGTTCAAGTCGTAGTGCTGAATTCGGCCGATCCCGGCTTGAGCGCCAATCCGCTCGTTGCCGGCACCAAACGCACCGACTCCGTTCGCTTGTGGCGCACCAATCTGGTGGCGTTGGGAACCAACACCACCGGTTTGGACCTGGACGAATGTTCCGATTACCTCGTGCAACGGGTGGACCTGGGCAACACCACCAACCAGTCTGTGCTTTTTGATCCGGCCACAGGCGTTTACGACATCCTCAGCACCAGCGGCGTCAATGGCGCTTTTGCCTCCGCAACAGTCGCCACGGACATTGGCTCGCCGGGCATTGCGCCGAGCGCCGTAACCGCCACCATCGCGCAAACTCCCATCGCCCAGACCGTGACCGTCGGGGATTCGGTATCCTTCACCAACGGCGGAATCGCGCTGCCGCCACTGGTCTTTCAGTGGTATTTCAATGACACATTGATCACCAGCCAGACCCCCGGAGTGGCAATTGACCACATCACTCCCGGCCTCTCGGCAGACCTCGCCAACGACATCAGCGTTCTGACCCTGACCGGCGTGCAGTCAACGAACGCCGGCACCTACAAGGTCATTGCCTCCAACGGCCTGGAAAGCTTCACCAACAGCGCCGTGCTCACCGTGAATGCCACACCAACTCCGCCATCCATCCTCTCCTACACGCCGGCACTGGACAGCTTTGATGGCTATTTTGGTCAAACGGTCGACTTTAGCGTTTTGGCCAGCGGTTATCCAGCCCCCACCTTCCAATGGTATAAAGGCAACAACCCCGTTTCGGGTGAAACCAACGCTGAGTTCTTGCTTACCCTCAGCGACACCAACCAGTCTGCCATTTACTCGGTCATTGTTACCAATGCGTCGGGCGGAACAAATGTGACTTTCGCTCTCAACGTCACGCCAGTTCCCAATCTGGTCATCACCGAAGTCATGTCCGGTGAAAGCTCGGACAACAGCAACGGTGACACCTCGGGCCACGGTGACTGGTTCGAGTTAAGCAATCTCGGAGGTTTCCCGGTCAATTTATATGGCTATCGCATTGACGATAGCCACGCCAGCCTTTCCGCGTCCGCGCCCGTGACCACTAAAACAATCATCCATCCGAGCGAATCGGTCGTTTTTGTACAAGGGATGACGCCGGATCAATTCCGCACCTGGTGGGGAACCAATTTATCGCCTGGCGTTAAAATTATTGATTATAACGGCAGCGGTCAGGGTTTGAGCGGCAGTGGAGACGAAGTTCACCTTTGGAACGCTGTGGCCACAGTTGATGGGGACCAAGCAGCCGCAGTCGCATTCGGCGCCGGCACCGATGGGAATTCATTCGGTTTTGATCTCGCTTTTCTCGACCAGAGTGGTTTTGAAGGCACGCTCACCACCGCCGGTGTGGATGGGGCGTTTGTCGCCACGGTTGGCGGCGACATCGGCTCACCGGGAGCCATCATCAACATGCCGCGTTTCACCGGCCTCACGCAGACCAACGGCGGTTTCGTCCTGTCCTGGTTCAGCCAGCCAAACTGGAACTACACGATTCAGTACAAAACCAATCTGACCGATTCGGCCTGGACTACCTTGAATGAAGCCACGTCCGGCGACACCAACGTGATGAATTATAACGACTCCACGTCGGACGCACAGCGATTCTACCGCGTGTTCCTGCACTTGAACAACCAGTGAAATGAAATCGCGTTCCCGAGCCTTCACTCTCATTGAACTGTTGGTGGTCATAGCCATCATAGCCATTCTGGCGGCGATCCTGTTGCCGGCCCTTGCCAGTTCCAAGGTCAGCGCCCAACGCATCGCGTGCCTCAACAAGCTCCGGCAATGGGGGCTGGCACAAATGATGTATTATCAAGATCATGATGATTACATTCCGGAGGAAACGGCCACCACGGGCGGGGCCAAACTGAACAGTTGGAATGATGCCTTTAATTCAGCCAACAACGCTGTATGGTATAACACCCTGCCGCCGATTATCAGCCAGAAGGCGGTGTCCGATTATTTCCACACTCGGGCCGATTTCTACGACAATGACAGCCTGTTCCATTGTCCGACTGCAAAGTTTCCCAAAAACCCGGAGAAGCAGTTGGACATTTATTTCTCCTACTCCATGAACTCAAAGCTGGAACAGGGCAGCGACCTGACCATCAAGATTGAAACCATCAAGCAGCCATCCGCGACCGTGTTTTTTTTGGAAAACCTTCTGCCCGATGACCCGAAGGTGGATCCCAAGCAGAAAAACACCGACCTCGGCCAGCCCAGCAGCGACGGCGGACGTTTCACCGCGCGACATGCCGGCACGGGCAACATTGCATTCGTGGACGGCCATGCGGCGGGTTTTAAAGGCAATCAAGTCGTGCAAACCGCTCCCGGCCCGGGCGAAGGCGGCGACATTCTGCCACAGTCAGAAGTCATCTGGACGCAAGACCCCAGCCAGACGCCTTGAACCTCGCCGGGCCAATTTGACAAGCAGCTGCTGTTCAACCGAATGAAAGCGCCCAGCCGTTTCAGTAATCGTCAGGATCAGTTGCGTGATTTCCTGAATTCATTTCTCAGTCCCGCGGCAATCTGGTTTTTGTCAGCCATCGCCGTGGCGCCGTTGCAGGCCGACGATGGCACGATGGCGGAGACGACGCGATCGGTTACCGCCAGTCAACTTCATTACCTCCACGCCGGCAAACCCGACGCCATCACTCTTCTCGCGCCGCCACCTCTGCCGGGTTCGCCCGAGCAAGCCGCCGACATGAATGAAGTTCGCGCCGTTTATCACGCCGCCACCAGCAACGACACGGCGATCGCCAATGCCTGGAAGAAATTCGATGCCTTCACGTTCACGCCGGTCATCGGCGCATTCTTCGTGTCCAATAGCCTCCCTGCAACCGCGGCGTTTTTCCATCGCGTCCAAAAGGACGCCGAAGCCGTCACCGACAACGCCAAAAATTTCTACCGGCGCCCGCGTCCCTATTTTACCGATCCAAGCCTGGGCAACGGCAAATTGGAAAAGAGCTTCAGCTATCCCAGCGGGCATTCCACCGAATCCATGGTTTTGGCACTGGTGCTTGCCGATTTGTTTCCCGACCGGCGCGATGCCATCATTGCCGAAGCCCGCAGCATCGGCTGGCATCGGGTCATGATTGCCCGGCATTATCCGACGGATATTTACGCCGGGCGCGTGCTCGCCCAGGCCATCGTCCACCAGATGAGAAAGAGCGATGCGTTTAAAAAAGATTTTGGTGAAGTGAAAGCCGAGCTCGCCGCCGCACAAGCTGCCGCTAAAAACTAATGAGAGGCACGACCGGAAAGTGCATCCTTCTCCGCACGTTTCCGGCCTTTGTCAGCACCCGGCTTCGACGTCACGCAATACATTGGCATTGGCGCCCCAGGAAAGATTTTTGCTGTTGCTTGCCCGGCCATGCCTGAAAACTCTTTCACCCAGTGCGGGCCAGACGGGCAGGAAAGCAGGCAGCGGGATAAGCCGCTTGGGGCTGTTCCTGGCGCCTCAATACTGGTATTCCATTACGGTCAGCAGGTTCGTCAGCCCAAACGCCCCGCTGGTAAGGTAATCTGTGCCGGAGGTTATGGTGGCGATGGTCCACATTTTCGGCGTGATTTTAATTTGCCGCACGCTCCAATCTGAAAAGGCCACCGTCATGGTCCGGCTGCGATCGTGCGCCACGATATTCGGATCCAGCGGCGCGGTAATGGGATTTCCATGCGCCAGATATTCCATCAGCACAATATGAACCGCACCCTTAAAATCCGTAAGCTTCGGATACCGTCGTTTATCGGTGCTGGGATCCGCCCACGGATTCCAAACATAAGACGAACGAACGACCGCGTGGCTGTTGCCATCATCCTGACTTGTTAGTAACGGCTCATAGGTTGCCATGGACAAATCTCCACTTTTAGGCTTTGGAATATAGGCTGGACAATATAGGACCGCCCCGTCTCCAAGCATATTCATGCCATAGCAATACCCCAGATTCTGGTTAGCGGACGATGCATTTTGAGTCAGTTTGCCCGTTGGCAGGGACCCTTGCCATACGTACCGCCCGTAATGTTCCGCGCTGAATTGATTGTAAGTGTGACCCGGAAGGGTTGTCGGCGGGAGATTGTCTCCGAATTCACCGGCATATACGTTTGCAGCTTGAATCAGCTGTCTGACGTTATTAACGCACTGTATGCGATAGGCCTTGTCTTTGGCGGCCGCCAAGGCTGGCAAAAGAATCGCCGCGAGAACGGCGATGATGGCAATCACCACCAGCAATTCAATCAGCGTGAATCCCCGTTGCCGACCAACCCGGAATCTGCATCGTGCCTGGCTTTTTTTTCTCATGTCTTATCAAATTTAACCCGGCCGCGATTCAACCGCAACCGGGTCAAACGAACTGCAATTGCATTTCAAATCTTTCCGCCTGCGTTATTGGGAGACCATGCGGAAGAACACCGTTCCCTGCGTCGTATCCAACTGCAGGCTGACCTGGTTGGTTGCGTTGGCGCCAACCACCTCGACCCAATTGGTCCCCAGACCGGCAGCCAGGGTATTGGTCTGAGATTGCAGGTGCCAGCCGATATGGTCCGTCGGCCAGGACAAGGTCAACGTGCCCGTGCCGGGGTTGAAGGAAGCGACTATGTTGGTCGGGGTCAGGTTCATCAAGGGCGGGGCGAGCAACGTGATGCTGCCGTCAACGTTCAGATTGTTCACCCATAGATTGGTGCCGGTCAGCGGCGGGAGGGTGACCGACGCAAATCCGCTCACCGCCTGGTTGAACAGATGGAACGTTGCGCCTCCTTCCGAACCCAGATTATTCACGGTCAGCGTGGCCGTCCCATCAACGGTAATGCCCGACGACGCAAGCTGACTGCTGTTGGGAGTGGCCGCCGCGTTAATGTTCATGTTCACAGCGCCGGCCAGTTCAATCCCGTTCGTGACGGTCAGAGTGCCCAGCGGCAACCCGACGTTCAGCGTGGAGCCCACATCCGCCAATACATGGCCACGAATCGTCCCGAGGCCGGCAACGGTCTGGCCGGAAATCACCTCCATGATGCCATTGGTAACGAGGGTTACGCCATCAACGTCTATGTAACCCATTTGGGAAACATCCAATACCGCCGTTGAAGCTGCCAGAACGACAGTGGGAGAATTGGTCGGCGATGCCGGAACAATCAATGCCAATACTCCGTTACTGACGGTTGTGGAACCGGAGTAAGTCAGTCCGGTGCCGGGAAAGTAGTTGGTCGTAATAGACCCGTCGTCATTGAAGGTAAGGACGGCATTATTGGTCGAGCCGTTCAACGTCAGGGTGCCGGT
The DNA here is from genome assembly GCA_963802515.1 of uncultured Verrucomicrobiae bacterium. Classification (GTDB taxonomy): domain Bacteria; phylum Verrucomicrobiota; class Verrucomicrobiia; order Limisphaerales; family UBA11358; genus UBA11358. The sequence goes on along the minus strand of CAWDIX010000002.1, from coordinate 4,228,892 downwards.
GCCGGTTTTGACAATCGAAACTGCCGCCGAAGTCTGAGGTGAAGACAGGTTGGCGAATCCATCTTGAATCAAACCGGAGAACGTCGTGGAAAGATTATTGCCGCCAATCTGATAAGTGCTGGGGCTGCCGCTGTTGGCACTGCCACGCAAGAAGGTCGCCGGGCCGCCCGCCAGAGCGCCCAGGTAATAGGTGCCGAAATTGGTGCCGCCACCATTGCGGTTGAGCAGGATGCCGGCGCCGTTGCCCAAATCGAACGTGGCGGCGGGGCTGCCGTCGCATTGTTGCGCCCCGGTGGAATTGCCGCCCGCGTTGAAGCGGAATGTGGCGCCACTGTCGTCGGTGAGCCGGATCGTGCCGGTAAAGTTTGTCGTCATGTCGGCATTCAGGGTGAACGTGCCGCCGGTCGCCCTCACATTCAGCGTGCCGGCGCCGGACCACGGACCCTGGATGACGTTGTTTTGGCTGCCTGCCGAAATCAATGTGCCGGTGGTAGCCACATTGTACGGGTTTGAATAAGTTTGCTGGCTGCCGACATTCAGAGAAAGTGTCCCGCCTGCGAAAACGACGGTGCCGGCGAGGGCGCTGACCGCGCCACTGATCTGCAACGTTCCGTTGCTCAGCGTCGTCGGCCCCGCGTAAGCATTGGCGCCGGAGAGAATCAACGTGCCGTTATCCAGCTTGGTCAAACCGCCGCCGCCAACCAGAGCGCCGCTGATCGTCAGGTTCCCGTTGGTGGTCACGTCAATCGTGGACGAGGCGCTGCCCAGGGTCGCCCCGCGGTCGGTGCTCGCGTTCGGCCCGGCATACCGCAGCACGCCGCTGTTGATGACCAGGTTCGCCGGATCGGTGCTGGCGGCGCCCAGCGGGCTGGTCAGATTGCCGTTGGCGACGTTGGAAACCTGGAGAACGCCGGCGGCGACGGTGGTTATGCCGGCATAATTGTTGCCCGTTGTTATCGTCAATGTGCCGGAGTTGGTCTTCGTCAGGCTGGCTGAACCGTCAAGGCTGCCGCTGCCGATGAAATAATAATCCGCCGCCGAATTCACGATCACGGCCGCGGGCAGGACGCTGCCGACGACGTTAACATTGGTATTGGCCGCGCCGGTCGCGTCGAATATCGCGGTGTCGCCGGGGATGAAAGTATGCAACGATCCATCAACCAGCCAGTTGGGCGTCAGCGTCGTGTCCCAATCGTTGCGTGCGGGATTGCCAACCCAGTAGACGTTGGTCGGCCCGCGCGTCGGGGTGAGCGTGTGCAGGACGATGGATTTGGTGGCGACGATGTTCGTGATGTAGCCGTCCGCGCCGGACAGGGCGAAATTATTGGTGGGGTCGCCGCTGAACGTGCCGCTGTACTGCATCAGTGTATAATTGGTGTCCTTGGGAACGGAGCCAACAATGATGACCGAGTTCGTGCCGCTCACCGTCAGGTCGCCAACGACTACGATCAGGTCGTTGCTGCCGTTGACCGCGTCGCTGGACAGAATGAATTTGTTGATCACGCCGCCCGATTCGGTCAATCCATCGGCAAAAGTCAGTGCGCCGGTCACGTTGTTGCTGCCGGCCTGGATGATGCCATTCGTCGCTGTGACGAGGCCATGCACCGTGCCAGAGCCGGACAGACTTTGCGAGCCGAGGGTTGTCCCGGGGCTGAAAGCGCCGCCCTGGGCTGATACGTCAAAAGCTGCGCCATTCCCGATCAGAATCAGCGGGCTCCGGAGCGAGCCGTTCACGTCCAAGGCGACTGTTCCTGCGTTGATGAGCGTATTCCCCGAATAGGTATTGGTTCCGCCGAACAGCAGTGTGCCGCCGCCGGTTTTGAGCAGGTTGCCGGCCCCAATCCAGGCGCCGCCAGCCGAGATATTGAATGGGTTGCCGCCCGAATCCGCGGCTTGAATTGTGGTTATTCCACTGACCAGCGATACTTTTGCGTTGATGGGGTAATTCGCGCTGGCGGCGAGCGTGCCGCCGCTGAGGTTCACAAAGTAGCCGCTCCCGCCGGCGCCGGGATTTCCCACCAACCCGACCGAACCCAGATAAATGGCTGCGGAGCCGGAAAGATTCAAGGTTCCGTAAGCATTGATGAATGTATTGTCCTTCACCAGCGTGATGCCGTTGGCGATCAGAGTTCCCGCGCTGACGTCCAGGATACCGCCGATGACCGACGATGTAGCCGCGGCGTTGTTGGTTTGATTTCCGACGATGATACCCTCGGGGGTCGTGGACACCACGGTGCCGCCCAGAACGAAGAAGCGCGACCGGCGCTCTCCCGAAGCGGCGGCGTTGGTCGTGTCGCTGATCGCGAAGACGCCGGTGTTGGTGAGAACACCTCCATAAATTGCGCCGATGGCCCGGGAATTGCCGATGCCGATCTGGATGCCATTGGCGTTAACCACACCGTTGCTGATGACCAAACCGGCGGTCGGGTTTGCGCTGCTCTTGTAAATGGTGAAACTGCCGCCCAGGTTCACGCTGCCGCCGTTCACGAGGAAGCGGCAGCCGCCGTCGTCGGTGGTGTTGTTAATCCGGCACCCGCCAAGAAGATTCAAAACTCCGCTGTTGACGATCACTTGACTTCCCGCGGTGCCGGACGTGGAGCCCGCGATGGTCGCCCGTTTGTCAACGGTGGCCGTGCCGCCCTCCATTCTTAACACCGACACATACGCGGCATTGGCGAACCGTTTGTTGTCGCCGATGATCATCCCATCGGAGGCCAGGGAATTGGTGATGAGCAGGGTGCCGCCGGAGTTGAGGATGCAGGTGCCGTTGGTGCTCATCCAGAAAGGCCCCGAATTCGTCACCGTCACTACGCCTCCTGAATTGATATTCAAAGTGCCTCCATTCGTGCTGGCAAAACCCATGATGACACCTCCGACCGCGGAATTGGTTGATTCCGTCGTGAACCCGGAGGCATTAATGTTCAACACGGACCCATTCGTCATAAAAAGACTGGCAACGCTGGCTGCCACCATGGGCGTGTTGTAGTTGACGGTATTGCCATTGACAATGAGGGCATTGGTGCCTTCACCCGGGACGCCAATGTCCCAATTGGCGGCGTTGTTCCAGAGTCCATCGCCGCCGCCCCCCGTCCACGTGGCGGCGGTCTGCGCATGGCTGGCGGTCAACGGGAGGAGTAATACCGCGCCGCCGAGCAGCGCAGTCTGGAAGACTTTTGTCAGTTTCATAGATGCCTGGGATTTATGGGTTTATGGGTTGAAGAAACAGTTCACACTCCGAAAACTTGGCCGGGCGTGACGCCAGCTTGCCGCCTTACCATCCTGCCGGATGGCCTGAAACAAACGGAAAGCATTTTCGTTCGTCGGCACACGGGATTGTTATACTGGCGATTCAACCTCGTTTTTTGCAGGGGGTCTATCGGATGTTTGTCTGAGGACGGGCCGCCGATCGAACCCAGGAAATCTCCATCTCCCGCCCGGAATCCTCATTCCCGCCCCGCCAGCTTCATCGCGGCCTCGGTCCGGGAATGGACGTGGAGTTTTTCATAGACGGCACTGACATGGGTCCGCACCGTGCTCATGCTGATGCCAAGATGATCGGCAATCTCCTTGTACATATAGCCCTTGGCCAGCAATCTCAGAATTTCCTGCTCGCGGACGGTCAGTTGCCCCAGTTCCGCCGCCGGCTTTTTGGCCTGGTGGAAGTAATTGATCACCTTGCGGGCAATCTGGAGCGACATCGGCGCGCCACCCGCACGGACTTGCTGCACCGCCTCCACCAACTCTTCCTGGGGCATGTTTTTAAGCAGATAACCGTTTGCGCCTGCCCGCAACGAATCGAAAATCAGGTCTCCGTCATCGTAGGTCGTCAACATCAGGACCTGTGTGGCCGGGAGGCGTTGCTTCAGCCGCGCGACACACTGGATGCCGTTCATGCCCGTCAGGTTGATGTCCATCAGCACCACGTCGGGGTTTTCAGCCGGGATATCCCGCAACGCCTCCTCGGCGTTGGCATGCGCGCCAACGCAGCGCAACCCCGGCGCGTTGCCCACCCATTCCACCAGGCCTTCGCGCATGTCGCGCTGGTCTTCAACGATGGCAATCGTGATGCTCATGCTTCAATCTGGTTGCTGATTCTAGGTCAAACCGGGCTGCTCGGTTATCGGATAAACGTATGAGCCGTGTCCGCGTCAGCCGGGTGGCCAGGGAAGGTCAATGGTAATTGCGGTGCCGCTGCCCACCTGGCTTTGGATCCGGCACGTGCCGCCGACCTCGGTCAGGCGCTGGCGCATGTTGTGCAGGCCATCCGCCCAGGCATCCTCCGGCGGGCGGTCAAAGCCGCGACCGTTGTCCTCGACCGTGATCTGCAACCCGCCCGGGTGGGCGCTGATCCGCAGCCAGACTTCGGTGGCGCGGGCGTGTTTGACAATGTTTTGCAGCGCCTCCTTGATGACCAGAAAAACATTATGACGCACGTTGGCCGGGACTTCGCGAGCGGGGGTTTGGTCCGGAACATCCAGCAGGCAGCGAATCCCGGCATCCCGCAGATAGTCGGTCGCAAACTGGCCCGCATAATCAATCAGATGCACCAGCGTGTCGTTGCGGGGGTTCACCGCCCAAACGATTTCATCCAGCGATTTTACCGCCTGACGCGCGGTGCTGGACATCTTCTCGATGCGTTCGGCCGCCCGTTCCTTTTTGGCGAGATCCCCCAGCACGGCAATCAGTGTCAGGCTCGCGCCGAGATCATCATGGATGTCCTTGGCGATGCGGGCGCGTTCGCGTTCCACGGCCTGTCGCCGTTCCAACTGCTCCATTTTCCGGTGCAGCCGCCGCGTGGCCGTGTACCGGACGGTCCCGGCCACCACCCCGATGATTAACACCCCCGCCAGCGCGCGAAACCACCAGGTTTCATAAAAATGCGGCAGAATCCTGAGTTGCAGGACAGAACCTGCCGTGTTCCAAACGCCGTCGCTGTTGCAGGCCAGCACGTGAAACCGGTATTCCCCCGGCGGGAGAAAGCTGTATTGCGCAAAACGCCGCGTCCCGGCCTGGACCCAGTCGGCATCCACACCCTCCAACTCGTAGCGAAACTGCACCCGCTCCGGCGACACCAGGCTCAACCCGGTGTACCGGATCTCGATCTGGTGTTTGCCGGGAGCTACTTCGAGCATTAACGGGCGCGGCCTCCAGGGATTTTCACGAGGCGCGTTGCCGGATGCGGAACCGGTTCCGATCGATTGCAGATTGGTCCGCACCTGACCATCCACCAGCACCTCCTCGATCACCACCGGCGGCGGCATCAAATTGGGCCGGACTTTTTCCGGTTGAATCCACGCGGCTCCTTTGATGGTCGTGAACCAAAGTTTGCCATCCCGACCCAGCCAGGCCGACGGCTGGTAGCCGCCCGAGCATTCGAGCGAGGGCAAACCGTCTGAGCGGCCATAGACCAGGCAGGAAACAAAATTGGTCACGCCCGATGCCACTTCGTTCAGCGCCGACTTGGCCACGCGAAAAATGCCTTGATGCGAGCCCAGCCAGAGATTACCCAGGCCATCGTCGAGAATCTGGCAGATCACGTTGTCCGGCAAGCCTCCCGCCTTGCCGTAGCGTGTGAACCGGCCATCCCGGAACCGCAGCAAGCCTCCCCGGAATGTGCCAACCCACACCGTGCCATCTGCTTCGGCCAGCACCGACCAGACGGCCCCCGACTCCTGGTTGTCCGTCGGATGAAAGGTCGTGACCGTGTCACCGACAATGTGACAAAGATCGCCGTTGCCGGTCCCCACCCACAACGTGCCCGCCTCGTCCTCGGATAATGCCCGCACGGAACGCCTGGGGACCTCTTTAAACAGTTGGAATTCATCCGGGCGCCCGCCGTTGTCAAAGTAAAGCCCGCTGGTGGTTCCCACCCAAATCCGACCATTGCGACCCGCCAGAATGTCCTTCACCCCGTGCAGCACCGGCAACACGCGTTTGAATGCTGCGCCCGTGCGCACAAACAGGTCTTCGTTGCCGGCACTGGCCCACAACCGCCCCGCCGCATCCGCACACACACAAAAGACGGAACCCAGGGCGGTTCCATCAGGCGCCGTCAGGTTCGTGCAACGTCCGTCCTGCCAGCGATCCAGGCCGCCGCTCAACAGGCCGATCCACACCGCGCCGCCGGCGTCTTCGCACACGGACTTGGCGGCTTTCGCCAGCGGCCCCTCACTGGCGGTGATGGTATGGAATTGCGCTTCCCGCACCCGGACCAGACCGCTGGCATCCAGACCCGCCCACCAATCGCCCTCGCGGTCCTCAAAAAGGCAGTAGACGCGGTCTCCGGGAAAACCGTCCTCCGCTGTGAGTTGCCGGACATCACCCGCAGCGCCGATATGGATCAAACCGCGCCCATAATTGTAAAACCACATGCCGCCATGGTGGTCCTCCTGGGCCCCGATCTGACCGGCATTCCCGGTGAAGATATTCCGCGGCGGCGCCGGCGCGAGAATCCACCGGCGCGCCACGGCCTCGCCCACGCATCCCCCGGCCACCACCCAGATGTGTTCATCCGCGGTGACGGCCAGGAACGTCACGGCCAGGGATGGTTCGGAATTGGTTGGCGTGACGACCTCGAATTCTTTTCCGTCCCAAACCGCAAAGCCATTGTCGGTGCCCACCCACAAACGGCCGCAGGCATCCGTGGTCAGACAATTGGCATTCGTTCCCGCGGCGCCGGCCGAGGCCGGCAACCGTTCAAACCGATCATCCGCCAATCGCCATAAATGTCTGTCGCCGTCGCGATACCAGATTGTCCCGGCGCCATCTATACAGCAGAGAGCGCCCAAACCCCGGCCCGGCAGCGATAGCTCCTCCCAGCCCTCTCCCGCGGGCGCAGTCAATGATTGCCGGAGCAGATCACCGCGGCTCGTCAGGAACGTCACCCGATTTGACGACGACGAAACCAGCGTCATCTCGCCCTCGGACGGCCGGGTATTGCGGCGTTCCAGCACAAATTTCCGCTGCCGGAAGGCGGTCAGGGAACCGTCATACGTGTTGATCCAGAGTGTGCCCTGGACATCAACGTACAGCCCGCGCACCCGGGCATGAAGAAGCGCCGGTGTGTTGGCCGGATCAAAAGTAACAAAGCGCACCCCGTCAAATCGCACCAGGCCGTTGTAGGTGCCGGCCCACAAATAACCGTCCGGCGTCTGAGCGATGGCAGTGACGGAACTGTCCGGCAAACCATCCTCGGATGTCCAAACATCGGTCAGGTAGTCTCTCGCCAGGTTGGCGCCCCAGGCCGGAGGGGCGCTCAACAGCCCGACCAGGGCTATGAGCCTCAGAAAACGGGCGATGGCGTGACACAAGTTCATGGACTTCCGATCCTGCCGGACGGGATGCCTTTATTTACGCCACCCGCCGCCTCGATTCAACCAAACTCGGTTACCGCCGAAAACGCGACGCGCGGAGCACGGAGCCGCGCCCCGCGCTCCCAGGCACTGCCATCACTTCCCGCTCCGCGTCTCCACCCATCGGGCAAACAGCCACAGCAAATCCGACAGGCGGTTGAGATAAATGATGATCTCGCCGTTTTTTAATTCGCCGGATTCCTTCAACGCGCACACGCGGCGTTCCGCGCGGCGGCAAACCGTTCGGGCCGCGTCCAGCGTGGCGGAATGCTTCGTCGCTCCCGGCGTCGCCCAGCCTTGGATGCTGACGTCTTGCGCCTCAATTTCATGGACGCGCGCGTCCAGTTTTGCTGTCATACCCGGTGTGACCGGCGAGTAACCGTCTTCGACATAGCGCGCCAAATCCTCCGGCTGAACGCACAGCTCGCCCATCAATACGACCAGGTCCTTCTGGATCGCGTATAAATTTTCCCGGATGAAATCGTGTTCCGCCATCGCGCGCGCCAGGCCGAGTGCGGCGTTGAGTTCGTCCACCGTGCCGAAGGCTTCGACACGGGGATGGGATTTGGAAACGCGGCGGCCGTACATGAGTGCCGTCATGCCGCCGTCACCGGTCCGGGTTGCAATGCTCACGGCTGACAGCTAATCCTCGAAACCCGCGCTTGCCAAGCAGAACCCGCACAAAATCTTCACGCACTCCGTAACCTCGGCTGGCCGGCAAGCGGGGAAGTGCAGGTCAACGAAGCGGACCCGTGAACGGAGCGAACGGGCCGGGGTCACGGATCCCGGTTGGGCGTGGATTGCCCGGCGCGGTCAGCACCGCATGCGAGTGCGGCCGATCATCAGAAATATCGTGCCACCCAATATGGAGAGGGTAACCGTGCTCGGCTCGGGGGCCGGAACGATGAACGAGACCGACGACGAAAAGTTGTAATTATTGGGAAAGTCAGCGGTCAATAAATTGTAACTGATATCCAGTGGCGAACCATTGCTGTTGGTTCCGCCGGGCACGAGGCTGCTCAGGTCAATTCCCACCAGATCCTGAAACAGGGAAGCGGCTGAACCCAGTTGAATGCCGACACCGTACATTTCTGAACCGGCGTTTTCCAGGGTCAAGCCGGGAAAGTTGGTGACCACGCCCATCAAGGTCGCGCGCCCATTGACCGTGCTGATCTGAAACAACTGCGTATTGGTGGCACTGACCCCGCCATCGGTGTCATAGAGGTTGCCATCCGCGCCGAAGCGTATGTTTTGCCCTGAACTGCCAATGGCGCTGTTGTTGAAGTTGCCCACCAGGGTCGCATGTCCGTTGCCGGTATTGATCGTGTAAAGGGCGCCTTGAGTCGCCCCGTAGAGCGTCCCGTTGGAAGCAAAGGCCAGCGACTCAATGCCGGTTACATTGAAATTAACCGTGGTCAGCACCGCACCGGTATTGGTGTTCAGCGTCACCAGCGAAGTCGAATTGACAATGCCATAGAGATTGCCATTGGGCGCGGCGGCAATGTCATTGAACAGGGTCGCCCCCTCGCTGCCCAGTTGCGTGAAACCGCCGTTCAGCAGGTTCATAATTCCAAAAAGGTTGTTCCCCTGATTGAACTCCACGGCATAGGCAGTCTGGCCAAAAGTAGTGGTGGAGACGAACATCATCAGCCCGGCCAACACGCCAAACACCGCTTTGAGGCTTGGCCTGACGACACGTACGGAAGGGCGGGCTGAATGCACCCGCATGCGTCGAACCAACACGGCCGGACAATCATTTTTCATAAGTTCATTGATCTTGAGTTCGTGCATCGCCGAACCACATAAACAAAAATTGCGCCGGTGCAGCGTCTGCCAACAACAAGCGCAGTCAGTGTGAAAAGTGGTCCTTACCCCATTTTCCCAAGGTCGCCGCTTAAGCAACCTCGGTGCCATCAAACATAAACCGCTAAAACGCAGTCAGGGAAAATTTCCAACCCGGGAGAATTCGAAGAAACCGGTCCTTTTTTGGATGAACCCTGTCTCAAAAAACGGCACGACGCAGTGTTTACCTGAAGCTATTGTGCCCGGTCCGGCAAACGTTTTGCGGAGGAGTTCGGCGGCGAAACGGGCGGCAAAGTCAATTTCTGATAAGCCAGAATGCCTTTGACAATCGCCTGCGCCATCTGGCGGCGGTAGGCATCGCTGAAAATCTTACGGCCCTCAATCGGATGCGTCATGTAACCGCCTTCAATCAAAATGGCCGGCATCGCCGCATCGCGCAGCACGGCGAACCGCGCCCGCCGCACGCCGCGATCTTCCGCCGCCAGGCTCCGCACGAGCGACTTCTGGATTTGAAATGCCAGCAGCAGGCTTTTTTGCTCATTCCGATTGGCGATGGTCAGGCCGGTGCCAACCGCCGAGCCGAATTCACCATTTTCACCGCGCGCGTTCGTTGAAGCCGCCCCGACCGGTGTGATGCAATAAGTCTCCGGCCCCTGAACCTCGTTGCGGCCGGTGGGCGTCGCGTTGAAATGCAGGCTCACGAATAAATCCGCCCCGCGCCGGTTCGCCAGCGCCGGGCGATCCGGCAAATCAACCCGGGTGTCCCGGGTCCGCGTCATGATCACGTTGAAGCCGGCCCGTTTGAGCTGGTCGCGCACCTCGGCCGCCAGCGCCAGCGTGTAAATCTTTTCGTAATGCCAGCCGACGCGATTGCCCGTGTCCTTGCCGCCGTGACCGGGGTCGAGGCAGATGGTCGTGATTCTTTTCGAGGACAATTTTTGTGGAAAAATCAGCGGGCGAACCGTCGTGTCGAGGTCGAGCTGGGCGATGAGCAGTGTCCCCCTGGCGTTGGCGATGGGAAACGAAAGGGCGACCCGGACGCCATTGATTTCCGCATCGCGCGCGTCGGCATCAAACACCAGGCGGGTCGTGAGATTGGTCGCCACGATTTTGTCGCCGCGTTCGAGCCAGTAACATTTCAAACCGTTCGCGCGCGCCCAACCCGCCAGCGACACATAATTCTGGCCATTGATGAAGGCGGCATTTGCCGCCGTCAGGTAAAACACCGGACACAACGCCATCACCCGCGCGAATTGTTTCAACCAGGCGACCGGTTCGTTCATGGCCGGCCAACTTGCCCGCGTCCCGCCGCAGATTCAAGGGAAATGGCGCCGTTGAATGGTTTCAGGGCGCATCCGCGCAGTGCCCGGCGCAAACAGGCAATTCCGTTTGGAGTTCCGCCTTCAGGCGGCGAATTGCGGCTGCCCATCCAAACCCGCCTGAAGGCGGAACTCCAAACGGGGGCAGTGTCAAGCTGCGCCCATTTTCCAAAACCATCGCACAAAACGTTTGACCCGTGAATGAATTCGGGTTATTATCCGTCCCCGGAAAGAATCCATAAATTAATGAAAACTCTCCGTGTTTTCCCCCGGTTCGTTTCACTGACCCACCACGTCCTGATGGCAGAGGTTATCGCCTTGATCCTGGTTTGCCTGCCAACCTTCGCGACAACCTTTACCAGTGACACGATCATAAATGCAAACAACACGAACTATGACGGCGCGGACATCATCGTTACCAATTGCACGGTAACCGTGGACGGCCCGCACGCATTTTCCAGCCTGCTCGTGGCTGCGGGAGGTGTGCTGACCCACTCGTTTTCACCGGGCGGCGTCGTTTCAAATCTTCTCTCCGTGACGGACGAATCCCAGATGTTGAGCGGCACCAACCCGGTCTCATTGCTCAATTCCAATATCATCACCGCATCCGTTCAGGTGACTGATTCCGGAAAGACGGTCGTTTACACCAACGAAATGGATTATCTGCTCACCAGTCCCGACGGCGTTCTGACCCAGTTGCAACGGACGACAAACTCCACCATCCCTGACGGCGCCAATGTCCTGGTGAGTTATGACGTACTGCTGGCGGTGCTGTCTTCCGGGTTTAACCTCTCGGTCGCGGGCAGCGTGGACGTGGCTGTCGGAGGCTCCATCAATGCGAATGGAAAAGGCTACGGCGGTGGTGCCGGCCCAGGCGCGGGCCACAGTGCCGGAAGTCCGGCGGACGGCAGCGGCGCCGGTTACGGCGGCACCGGGGGCATGAGTTCCAGCAACGCAGTCGGCGGCGCCGCTTACGGCTCCTTCACCGAGCCGGCGAATCCGGGCAGTGGCGGCGGCGCCAGCTACGCCGGCGTTGGGGGCACCGGAGGCGGAGCAATTCAAATCACCGCCGGCGGCACGTTCATCGTCAACGGCACCATCTCAGCCAACGGCGCCAATGGCACCAACAGCCGCTCCGGTGGCGGATCCGGCGGCAGCATCTGGCTCACGGCACATTTGATTACCGGTTCCGGCACCATCAGCGCGCAAGGCGGTGCGGGTGAACCGACCCACGGCGGCGGTGGCGGCGGCGGCCGCATCGCCATCCAGTCCGACGTGAACAGCTATGCGGGTTCGCTGGCCGCCTCGGGTGGTGCCGGCGCGAAGACCGGCGGCGCGGGCAGCGTTTACACGAAAGTGACTGGACAGAACGGCCTTCTGACATTCGACAACGCCGGGCACACGGGAACGAACTCTTCGGTTGCCATCTCCGACAGTACCATTGATGTGCTGATTCGTGGGAATGCGGTCGTGATTCCAGGCGGGACATGGAACATTGGAAACTTGACGATTGCTTCCAACAGTCAGCTCTTTGTTTCCTCCGCGTTGTCACCCGTCAATGTGACCGCTAGCGGTAATGTCACGATTCAGGTCGGCGGCAGCCTGCTTGCCGACAACGCAGGTTATCCTGCCGGGGCGGGCACTGGCTATGGTCATTACGATTACCCCGGGGGTTATCCCTGTGGCGGTGGTGGGCATGGGGGCAGCGGGGCCAACGGTTCTTCGGCGATTGCCAGCGGTGGCATGACCTATGACTCCCAAACAGCACCGACCACTTTCGGCAGCGGTGGCGGAAGTTATTCCCTGAACTCCGTGGGCGGAGCGGGCGGTGGCGTGATCCGGCTCAATGCAGGCGGCCTGTTACAGGTGGACGGACGCATTTCGGCCAATGGCGGTAACGGTTCAGGAACTGGTGGCGGTGGCGGGTCGGGCGGGAGTATCTGGCTGACTGTGGGCACCCTGTCCGGCGCCGGCTCCATTACCGCCAGTGGCGGGAACGGAGTTGATTCGATCGGCGGCGGCGGGGGTGGTGGTCGCATTGCCATCTATTCCGCGGCAAATCTGTTTGGCGGAACCACTATCGCCTTTGGCGGCAGCGGGGCCAATTGGGGCGGAGCGGGAACCGTTTACCTGCAAACCACCGGGCAGAATGGCCAGCTTATTCTGGACAACGGCGGACATGTTGGAACCAACACGCTCCTGCAATCAGCAGGTGCCGTGGATTTGATTTTACGCAACGGGGCGATCGGGGCGACAATCAGTTCGGCGAGCTTTGTCAATTTGTTCATGAGTTCCAATGCCTGGCTGGCTGCCGACTACTACTCCAGCAGCAGTCCCGCCTATACCGTGAACTTCTCATTCACAGGAAACGCCACCATCCAGGCTGGCTGCGGCATTTTCGCCGACGCCGCCGGCTACCCGGGAGGTCAGGGACCCGGCGCCGGGCACTATTCCACCAGCCAGCCCACGTATCCGTGCAGTGGCGCGGGTCACGGGGGCTATGGCGCAAACAGCACCGGAAATCTGGCCATCGGTGGAAACGCTTACGATAATACCACATCGCCCACCGGCTACGGCAGCGGCGGCGGAAGTTTTCCTTCGTATTCCATCGGCGGCTCCGGTGGCGGCTCAATCCGGCTCACGGTCACCGGCACACTGCAAATGGATGGAACTATTTCTGCCAATGGCAGCAATGGTTCGGGGACCGGCGGCGGCGGCGGCTCGGGCGGGAGCATCTGGCTGAGCGCGGGAACCCTGTCCGGTGCCGGCTCCATCATGGCCAACGGCGGCAACGGAGTGGATTCCGGCGGCGGCGGCGGCGGCGGCGGGATGATTTACATTTCCTGCAACAACAATTTGTTTGCGGGAAATGCCTCGGCCTATGCCGGCGGCGGGGCCAATTGGGGCGGAGCCGGAACCGTGTTCACCCAAGCCGCCAGTCAAAGCGGCCAGCTCGTTCTGGACAACGCCGGACATTCCGGAGTGGTTACGCCATTGCAATCCGTGAACAGCGCAAATCTGACCCTGCGCAATGGAGCGGTTGGGTTGATCTCCAGTCCGCTGACCTTCATCAACCTGCTCGTGAGTTCAAATTCGTGGCTGCTGATAACCAACTTCAGTTACACCGTAACGTTGTCCAGTGGCACCATTCAAGCGGGCGGTGGCCTGATCGCAGATGCTGGCGGTTACCCGGCCGGCGCGGGAACCGGCGCGGGACATTCTTATTTCAATTCCATCAATTCCACCTACCCGTGCAGCGGTGCCGGTCACGGAGGCTTTGGCGCAAACAGCACCGGTAATTATGCCCTCGGAGGGAGCGCCTATGATTCCACGACCTCACCTGCGAACCCCGGCAGCGGCGGCGGAAATTATACACCGTATGCCATCGGCGGAGCGGGCGGCGGCTTGATTCAACTGTTTGTCACCGGCATTTTGGAGGTGGACGGACGCCTCTCGGCCAATGGCGGCAACGGTTCGGGTTCGGGCGGCGGCGGCGGGGCCGGCGGCAGCATCTCGCTGAATGTAGGCACCCTCTCCGGCAGCGGCTCCATCTCGGCCAATGGCGGTAACGGTGCAGATGCCATGGGCGGTGGCGGCGGAGGCGGTCGCATCGCCATTTCCGGCAAAAGTAATTCTTTTGCCGGGTCGGTTACTGCTTACGGCGGCGGCGGGGCCGGTTGGGGTGGCGCCGGGACGATCTATCTCAACCCCGGACCGCAGAACTTTGGCCAGTTGACCCTGGACAACGGCGGAAACGTCGGAACCAACACCTCGTTCAGCCTCGGTTTGAGCGATTTGCTGGTCACGGGCGGTGCCATCGGACAAGGCCCGATCGGAAGTTGGACCGTGCGAAATCTTCAAATCCGCACCAACAGCCTGCTGACCACCGTTGCCTCGGCTGCTCTTAACACTTTCACCGTCAACGGCAATGCCACCATTGATGCCGGTGGCGCCATTTCGCTCGACGGCAACGGGAGCGGCGCCGCATCCGGAACCGGCGCGGGCGCCACTTATTCCGGCAGTATCAAAGGTGGAGGCGGCTACGGCGGTTTCGGCGCGGCCAATCCTTCGGGATATGGCGGCGCCTACGGTTCAATCCAATCCCCGGTCACCGCGGGCAGCGGTGGCGGCAACGGGAGTGGAACCAGCGGCGCTCCATACGGCGGCGCGGGTGGCGGAGCGCTCCGGCTGAACGTCATCGGCACGTTGAATGTAAACGGCAGCGTTTCGGCAAATGGCAAAAATGGGGACGTCAACAGCGGCGGCGGGTCCGGTGGCAGCCTTTGGATTACCGCCGGCACTATTGGCGGGTCAGGAACCTTTTCCGCCAACGGCGGTGCCGGCAACGGGCTGGGCGGTGGCGGCGGTGGCGGTCGCATATTCCTGGGATACACGACCAGTGTCTTTACCGGACCGGTCTCGGCGTGTGGCGGCAACGGATACCTTCGCGGTGGCGCCGGAACGATCTACACCAGGGCCAACAACCAGTCGGTCGGACAATTGTCGGTGGACAATGGCGGGCTGCCGGGCACGAACACGCCTTTGTCCAGTGTTTATAACCCGCCGGCTTCGCCTTTTAATCTTACCGTCAGTGGTGGTGCGGCGGTTTGTCCGCAATCTTCCTTCCCGGTGTTGAGCAACCTGACCATCACGGCCGGCAGCCAGCTGACCGGTTTGTCCAGCCAGTCGAACCTGGACCTGGTGGTCCTGCAAAATGTGAACGTCGCGGCCGGCGGAGCCATCGCCGTGGATGGAAAAGGTTTCGCTCAAGGCAGCGGTCCGGGCGCCGGGCTATCCGTTGCCGGCTCCGGGAGCGGCGCCGGCTATGGCGGAGTGGGCGGTGCGTCCATGACCGCCCCAGGTGGCACCAACTATGGTTCGGCCCAACAACCCGTGGACCGGGGCAGCGGCGGTGGCTTCGGGTCGGGCACGCTTTACGGCGGTTCGGAAGGCGGCGGCGCAATTCATTTGAGCGTGGGGGGTATTCTCAATCTGGACGGCCAGCTCAGCGCCAACGGGGATTTGGGCATTCAGGACAATTCCGGCGGTGGTTCCGGCGGCAGCCTCTGGGTGACCGCAGGCACGCTGGTCGGGAATGGTCAAATGACCGCGAATGGCGGTGACGGCGAATTATTCGGGGGTGGCGGCGGCGGCGGCGGACGCATTGCCATCTATTCCGGCGCCAATGTCTTCGCCGGCCTGGTTTCCGCCTCAGGCGGCGCAGGCGATTTTTCAGGCGGCGACGGCTCGATTTTCGATTCCATGGTTCTTCCCTTGCAGATTCTCTCGCACACACCGGTTGGCATTGTCAGTAACGGCGTCAGCTCGGTGGACCTGTCCTTCAACGGGGCGCCGGATCCGGCTTCATTTTCCGGAACCGATGCGTCGCTCATGACTCCTAACGGGCTTTTGTCGTCCGACACATTTGCCGTCTCCATGTTGAGTTCCACCAGCTATCGCGTCAGTTTCCCGCTGCAGACTGCCGTGGGCGATTACAGCTTCACGGTCGGGACCAACATCAATGACCTGTACGGCCAGCCCATGTCGCAGGTTTACACGGGCGCGTTCACCATTTCGCTGCCTGTCATTCAAGGTGCGGTCACCGGTACGAACGGGCAACCCGTGCCAGGTATCCTGATCCAGCCGGACGGCGGATTGTCATCCACCACCACCGACGCCAACGGCAACTACGCGTTGGGAATCCTGCCGGGCTGGAGCGGCACGGTTGTTCCGTCGGGCGGCGGCTTCGTGTTTGCGCCCGGTTCGCTGGTTTACACCAACGTGACTGCGTCCATTTCGAACCAGAATTATACGGCCGTCATCACCATTGCACCTGACGTGTCCGCCGGACTGCAATCCACCAGCCTCATGATGAACTGGTATGGCCTCTCCGGAGTGAACTACCAGATTTATTCTTCAACCAACCTGGTGGACTGGCTGCCTTATGGCGCTCCGTTCCCGGGCACCAACGGGCCGGTCGTATTGCCCATACCGACCACCGGCGGCCCGGCAATGTTCTTCCGGGTGCAGGCCAGCAACTGAGAACCCGGCGTTGACCGGCACTTGGAACACCGTCGGGCCAAAGCGGGTGCCCACCGCGTGAGGCCGAAGGCCTTTTACGCGGAACTCTCAACCTTTATCCGCCAACCCTCAACCTTTCTGAATCACGCCGAGTTCGCGCAGTGCGGCGCCTGCGCCGGACAGATTCTCCGGCTTCATCTCGATGTAATTGCGCGAAAGGATGATGCCCTGTGCGCCGCCCTTGAACACCGCCTTCACCGCCTGCCCGACGCTCTCGGGCGTGCAATGGCCCTCGCCCTTGTTCACCGGTACGTCAATGTCCACACCCGGCCAGATTTGCACCGGATGCCCGGCCACACCTTCCACCGCGCGGCGCGTTTCGCGCTCCACGTAATCCGCCGAGAGTCCCGCCGCCGCGAGCTTGTCGTAAGGCGGCTCGCCGCTGTAATTCAACTCCCGATACAGCACGTCCAGCGTGACCTCGGGCGGCAGGTCGCCGAAGACCGAACCACGCGCGCCCTTGACGAAACTCAGGAACCGGCCGCCGGCGACATTATTGTAAAGCGCAGGCCGGATGAAATCCGAGTACCCCGCCAGGTCGGCAAAATCTTCCTCGGCGCGCTGGAACGGACTGAACGACACGTTGTGCCAGACATGCCAGCCGACCTGCAACGCGGGGTTGATGGACTTCGTCTGGCGATAAATCGCCGCCTGAAATTCGTGCCGGCTGCCGGCCCAGAGATTTTCCCACGCCAGCACTTCAGGAAAATTCAATAGCAACCGCCAAAACGCGGTGAAATAACCATCGCGGGGACGCTGCCCGGCGCGGCCGGCGCGCACAAAACTTTCCACCTCGCCAAAACCGCGGCGGGCGCGCTCGACATCAATGCCGCGGTCGCGTCCTTTCTTCAGGCAGAATTCGCAGAAACAGGTCGTGCGCCCGGGATCCTGCCCGCTGCTCTGCGAAAGCCCCAGCGTGTTGAGCAATCCGCCCTGGCGCTCCGAACCCCACATGATGCCGGCGATGTCGTAGGAACGCGCGTAATCTTCGACCAACCCCAGCGTAAAATTCCGGTAGTAGGGATTGTTGAAACACGGCCCGCCCGGATGCCCGGTCGTGCGGCGGCCGTGATGGTCCACCTCGTAAAGTGTTTCCCAATGCGGCACGAGCGCGGGCAGCGTGTTGTCCTCCAGCAGAAAGCAAAACGTCCGGATGCCATGCTTCCGCGCGGCCGGGATGACCCGCGCCAGCACATCCACGTTGCCAAACTCCGGCGCGCGCAGGTCGGCAAAATCCAGCGGTGTGTCCTTGTAAAACGACATGTGCGGCATTGCGTAATTTCCGCCGTGAAATCCCGCTGCCGGCACTCCGGCGCGATGCGGCTCGTGGGAATAGATGAAGGGAAACAGCGCGTTCACCCCGGCGCGCGCCCGCATGTCATCGAACATCGGGTCCAACTCCCGTTGCGCGAGCGGGGCCACGCAGATGGGCATGGCCACCATGGCGGCAGAAGGTTTCGCTGCGGCCATGGCCGGGGAGTTTTCGCCGGAGACGGACTCTACGCCGGCCAGCGCCGCGCCGGTGCCCGCAACACCGAGCTTGATAAAATGACGTTGGTTCATGCGCTCAGTATCCCGCGCAGCCGGCCGGACTCAAGCGCGAAACCGGCTGCCATCGTTCTGACTTTGGATTTCATTTCTGCTTTCAAGTTTCAGCATTCCGGTTTTTCCGTTCCCCTGCCCTTCCAAGCCCACGCGGGAATTTGTGGCAGTGTCTTAATCTTGATTCTGCTCTTGGTCATGCCCCTTCACCGGCTGATTAAGATCACTATTACGAATTGAGAACAGGAGATTACCGGAATTAGTGTGGACTTTAATCTCGTTGCGTTGAAAATGAAAGCCATGATCCAGTTGCCAAAACTCCGCCCGGGCGGCTTTTTTGCGCTCGCGCTCAGTGTGCTTTGGCTTTTTCAAGGATGCGCCGCTCCAGCCAAAGACCCGTTCGCACTCACCTCAAGGGACGTTGACAAAAACGGCGAACCGCTTGGCGATGGCTACGCGTGGAGCTTCGGAAATTTGGGATTCATGCTGAACGGACACGGATTGCCCGACCACCGGCGCACGTTTGTCATCACCCACAAAATCGCCGGGGGCAAAACCGAATTGATCTGGCCGGTCTTCCTCTATGGCGACAATCAGGCGAACGCCGTCGTTTTTGACCATACCCTGGTTTTTACCGCCATGCTACCGGACGGACGCTCCGTGCTGATGGGGCAGCGCGCGGGTGAACCGCCCATGGTCATTTCGGCCGCCGTGCTGCGGCTGGCGGCACAACGGCTCGGCACCTCGATCATCGTACCGGGAACCGATTATTATTTCACCAAGGTCCGTTTGCCGCCCGACCGCATCTGGCTGAAAGGCCAGCCGGTTTCCTCGACATCTTATCCCGCTCGAGGAGTGTTCAGCGTGGAACTCAACACCAATGATCTTATGCAAGTGATGAACGAAACGCGGCGCACTGCAAAATTGAACAAGGCAATCAAGTTCGATTATCTCGCCACAGAAGGCGCCCCTTGCCACATTGATTCCAAAGACGCCGAAGAAATCGGCGCCCTGTCAGCACCGGCAAACCCGCGCCCGACAACCGCCACCATTCACAGGACCACACATTACGACCCGCAGAATGAGCGACTTTACGGCGACGCCCTGCTGGATGCGGCCGGTCGTTACGCCTATTTCAGCACGACCCATGAACCGGGCCGGATACTGAAGGTTGCGCTCGGCACCAATCCGCAAACGCCGCCAGCCGTCGTCGGCGCCGCGGTCCTGGAGCCGGAAGAGGACAACACTTTCAACGCCGTCATGGATCCACAAGGTGGCTGCGCCTATTTCGGGACGGATTTCCCGGGCCATGTCGTCAAGATCGCCCTGGGTAACAGCAACGAACCACCGTATCGCGTCGGTTCCGTTCTGCTCGATGCAAGTTATAACGTGCGCGTTGGCGTCGTGGACGGCGCGACGGGCCATGGTTATTTCTGTGTTGGCAACCGGCTTTTCAAAATCAGGCTGGGCCGGGCCGATGAGCCGCCGACGGTTGTCTCCCAAATTGAACTGCCGAATGGGACAACCAGCATCGCCTCGGCCGTGTTGGACCCGGCCACCCATTACGCCTGGTTCGGCAGCGACTTGACCGAAATCTACAAAGTGGCGCTGGGCGTTGGCGATGCTCCGCCAAAATTCGTCGGCGAACTCAAACTGCCGGAAGATGAATTCGGTTTGCGTGGCGCGCTCATCGAGCCCAATCGCGGATGCGCGTGGTTTGCGTCGCAAACGGGAAGTCTCATTAAAATTTCCCTGGGCGCGAAAGACAATCCGCCGCGGCGCCTGGGCGCGCTGAAATTGGATTCCCGCTTCCAGTATTTGGAACACACCTTCGGCATGGACAACGCGGGCTATGCCTATTTCGGAACCGTGCAAGGCGGAAAAACGGGCGACCCTGACTGCTGCGTCGGTGCGGTTCTCAAAATCGCCCTGGGAACGGGAGATGATTTGCCACGCCTGGTGTCGTTCCTGCCCTTACCTCCGGACGAAACCTATGTTGCCGAAGGCATCGTGGATCCCGCCCATCGCATCCTGTGCCTGGGTATTGGCGCTGCGGATTGCTCGTTGCTGAAGTTGTCACTGGGCGAAGGGGACGCGCCCCCGAAAATCCTCGCGCGAACTCCGCTTTACTCCAAATGAAAAAGCTTGGTCTTGCGCAGGCCGCCGCGCCGCCGCTGCCAAGTTGCTCTCCGCCGTGAACGGGGGGACGTGAGTTGTTTGGGAAGCAGCGAAAAGAATTTGCGTTGGCAAAGGCACGCTGCCGGCGGAGCGAACTCGCACAAGTGAATCATTCGATTGCAGGTGAGGTATCGAATGATTCATCTGCCACTTAACAAAAACTTCGACAACACATCGATACTTTTTCAAAGCACGCGTTTGAAACGGCAACTATAGCGCGACCAATTGCCGCGGGTTGGCGCAATCTCGGCACGTCCCGGACGCTGGAGATCTGACGCCGAGCGACTGCCCAGGGTGGCACTGGAGATGCTCGGGAATGCATCGGGCCTGGACGCTGGCCAGAGTCTTTCGGTGTGCAGGTACTGCCCAAGGCCGATGATGTGAAATTGAACTGGCGTACCAACCCTCGCCCAGACGAATGTCCCGGAAAAGTTGTGGACAAAACCTCTGACAAGATTATAAAAACAGGCGCGTCTTGTGAGAAATAGTATGCCGAAATGCTCTAAAGTTTTTGTGCTGGTATCCTTGCTGATACTACAAAATGCCAACGCTCAATTATTTATTAACGACCTGTCTACAAATATCAATACGTTGGCATCAAATCCGAATGCCACGGGATCGTATAATCCTTATCTTCCAAATCTTGGGACGAACACGGCAGTCTGGACGTGGCCGGTCAATTTGAGTTGTGTCGGAATCGCTGCCAGTGGTTTCCAGGCCGTTTTAATCACGAAAAATGAAATATTGACCTGCGCCCATTTTGGCGGCGATGCAGGTCAATCCATTACGTTTTACGATACCAACGGAATAGAATGGACTGCCTGGGTCAGTAATGTGGTCAATGTGATCCAGGATATGGATATTGCCCAGTTGAGCAATTCCGCCCCCGATTCAATTGTCATTCCGTATGTGCTGCCTCCGAATTACACAAACTACCTGCAGAATGGCAGCATTATAGGCACCCCGGCGTTCTGGTTACATAAAAATACCTCGAGCATCGAATACGCACCGGTCAGTGTTTATGACGTGGTGAACGGCGAAATCATGTATGTTCAACACAATGGTTATGGCCCATTCGGGAATGGAAGCTATGCGACCGGCGGGGACTCCGGAAGTCCGGCTTTTATGATTTGGAAAAATTATCCCGTGCTGTTATTCGCCACCACTTATCCCGCCGACGCCGGAGGGTGGTTTGTGAGCGGGCCCTCTCATTGGGCCGCTCTCTTGAATTCGGTTGGAACCAATGGTTTTCATATTCTGGACCTTCGTAGTTATCCATTTTTAGGCGACACGAATCTCATTCCTTCTCCACCTGTAAATTTAAGAATTATTGGCGCTCCTTAGTCAGGCAGGGGTACAGGCAAGACCGGGGCGCAAACAAGTATTTTGAGGCGCGATGTCATGCACTATAGCTGACAGCAAGGAAGGGTGAAGACACCTTTGGCTTCTGGTTTTGAACATCCAGCCTTTCGGACGTGAATGTCTTCCCCGGTTTCGCCAAGCTGAAATGTCCTTGTGCAATTTGATTTGCCTAGAAACGGGACGCTGGTTTGAGGGGATGAGAGTTGATCGCCGGTTGACAAACGCTGGTTGAGGGTTGCGGGCTGGGAATCTGGCATTTCCGCGCGCGACGGCAGGCTGTTTGCTTATGATTCACTCCAATGGAGCTTTGCATGAAAACAACTATTTCGCTTGGTTTGTGCGTTGTCCTTGGCGTGAGTTTCGTGTCGGGCTGCGCCCACAAACCCACGGTCCAGGCCGCCGCCCGCGCGGCCTTGGAACAACAGTCACAGGCGCCGGACAATTCGCAATTCCAGCCGCCGTCGGCAGTGGATACGAATTCGGTGACCGTGGTGGAGCCACCCGAGGGATCCGTGACAAACGTAATCGAGACGGTTTCCACCAATGCGGCAAATTCGCCATCCGCCGAGACGGCGGCACCTGCCGCTGCAGATCCAACGGGAACGGCTTCGACTGCTGAAACTTACACAAGTCAAATACCGGCCGCCGCCGGCCTGGTGACCCAGGGACTCGCTGCCGCCGCTCTCGCGGCTCAAATTTCTGTCATGGTCGCTCCTCCAACTGAACCTCCCGTTACTCAGGAACCCGTCGCTACCGTTACCGCGGGTAAAGCTCCTGCTACCGTAGCTGCCACAAATGATGATCTGACCCCCGACGCGTCCGGTCCCGGCGCTGCCGCTGCTGAAACCCCGATTACCGAAACCGCCACAGAAGTGGCTCCAGCAGTTGCCTCGACCGAAACGACTCCGGTGGCCACCCCGGCTCCGGCCACTGAAGACGCTCTTGCGCCTGCGAATGAAACCCCCGTGGCAGAGGCTCCTGCCGTTATCACGTCGGCAGCAGTAGCTCCTGACACTGTCACTCCCACCAATGTAGCGCCGGCTGACGCTGCCCCGGTGACTGAGCCACCTGCCGCCGCCACCCTGTCCGTTGAAAGTACCGTAAGCGCAGCTCCGGCGAAAACGACTCCGATGGACACCCCGGCTCCAACATCTGAAACTGCTGTTACTGCCGCCGCCACAAACGAGGCCCCGGCCGCCGCTACACCGGTTCCTGAGGCTGCCGCTGCTGAATCTCCGATTACTGAAGCCGCCTCAGATGTAGCTCCGGCTGTTGCCTCGGCCGAAACGACTCCGGCAGCCGCCCCCGCTCCGGCTGCTGAAGGCGCTATTCCGCCTGCGAATGAGGCTCCCACAAACGAAGCCCCGGCCGCTGCCGCACCCGTTACTGAAGCTACAACAAATGAATCTCCGGTTGTTGCTCCGGTGGCTGAGGCACCTGCTGCTGCCACTCCAGGCGTTGAAACTACTGTAAGTACTGCTCCGGCTGAAACGACTCCGACGGCTGCCCCGGCTCCAACATCTGAAACCGCTTTTACTGCTGCTGCCGCAAATGAGGCCCCGGCCGCTGCTGCACCCGCTACTGAGGTTATAACAAATGAGGTTTCAGCCGTTGCTCCGGCTGCGGAAGCAGCCGCTACAGCCACTCCAGTTGCTGAAGCGCCCACTGCAGGCACTTCGGCTGTTCCTGCGGCTCAAGTTCCGGAAGTAACTGCTCCGACCGCTGAAGCTTCTGTCACGGCCGCTCCCGCCAATGAGGCCCTGGTCGCCACCGCAACCGTTACTGAAGTTCCAACAAATGAAGTTCCAGTTGTTGCCCCGGTTGCTGAAGCACCCGCTGCCGTCGCACTGGGGGTGCCGGCTGTTGAAACTCAAACAGCAGCCACTCCGGCGGCTGTCGCTCCCGCCGAAATAACTCCGGTAGCCACCCCGGCTCCGGCTCCTGAAGGCGTCATTGCGCCTACGAACGAGACGATGGCCCCGGAGACACTCGCCGCCGCTGTTCCGGTCACTGAAGCCACCACCGCAGAAGCTTATACGAACGAAGCTCCAACTGTTGTTCCGGTCGCTGTTCCCACAACTGAAGCTGCTGCCACCGAAGCTCCCACATCCGGCGTTGCGGCTGCCGCCACTCCGGAGACTGAGGCTCCCGCCACTGTTGCTCCGGCAGCTCCGGCCGCTGAAATTCCAGCAGCAACTGCCCCGAGTGCTGAAGTTTCAATTGCTGTCGCTCCCGCAAATGAAGCCTTGGTCGCCGCGGCTCCGGTTATTGAGGCTGACGCCGCCGCCACTCCGGCTGCCGAAGGTGCTGCTGAAGCTTCCACAAACGAAGCCCCCGCCACCGACACCCAGATTGCTGAAGCACCCGCCGCCGTTGCTCCCGCAGTTCCGGCTGCTGAAATTCCGACGTCAACTATTCTGGCTGCCGATGCTCCCGCAATTCAAACGCCGGCCGGCGCTGTTCCGGCTGTAACAACCCCGGTAACCAGCACTGTTCCGGCTGCTGAAGCAATTGTCCCCCCTCCAGATGGAGTTCCGGCTGCCGCGGCTCCGGCCGCTGAAGCACCACCCCCCACTGCTCCCGCCGTTCCCGCCGCTGAAATTCCGGCGGCAACAACTCCAGGTGCTGAAGTTCCTGCGAATGAAACACCGGCCGCCGCTGCTGCGGCGGTTACAATTCCGGCGGCCACCCCCGCTCCGGCTGCTGAAACTATGGTCGCCCCTCCAACTGAAACCCCGGCGGCTGTTGCTCCGACCGCAACGACGCCGGCGGCCGCCCCCGTTCCCGCACCTGAAACACCCGCGACTGTTACTGCCATGGTTGCGGCGCCGGTCACTGTTAAACCGGTAGCGGCGCCGGCAATGGCCAAGCCGGCGCCGGCACCTGCTGTGACCCGATCGTCAAGTCCACGGAAGCCGGTGGCGCCGGCCAATCAAATCAAGACCGTCACGGGAGACGTCTACCGTAATGCGTTCGTGGAAAAGGTGGTGTCGGATGGAATCATCATCAGTTATACGCTTGATAATGGCGGGATGGCCATGACCAAACTCCTGTTCTACGAACTTCCCAACGATTTGCGGCGGCGATACGAACCGAAACCTGTAGACCCCGGGCAATAGGCAAGGCTCCCGCCTTGGTCCGAATTTCCATTTTCGTCCCGCATGGCGGGACTTCGCCGCGACAAGCCGTGGCGTCAAGAAGGCCTGGAAGTAAGGGCTGAAGGCCAAAAACAATTTTAGAATTCAGTCTTGAATGTTTGGCCCTGCCGCAAAGATAAAGGTATCAGCCTGTGTATTAATACCCTTCTCTCCAGCCCGGTTGCGAAAACTCGCAGAGAGTTGGTTGCTTAATTTTGTGATTAAGGATGGGTGTTTCCCCGGTGTCCGCTCTTCAGAAGAGCGGCATCAAGTATCTGCACCGCCAATTTTCCAGGCGACAACAATCCCGAGAAGAAGTCCCAGGGCGCTCGTGCCCAGATAGGTGGGGGTGAGCATGGTCAGTTGCGTTGCCACAATCATGCCCACCTTGCCCAGAATCGAGCCGATGATGCAGAACACGACTGCCATTGCGGAAAAAAAGGCGCCCGGACTGTCCAGGGAACCAAATCTCACGGCGTACCCGCATATTACGGCTGACAGGACGCAGAAAATAAATGGCACATCAAAACCGAACAGCCAGGACAGGCCGGTCCAAACCAGCGCCGATATCAACGCCCCCATGAACCCGAAGGCCAGGCTGCGGTACAGGATGACCCCGTCCGAATACTTCTTCGCGGATTTCTCTTTGGGGGCAACCAACTTGACCTTCACCGGGACGCAAGCGCTGCCACATTTCCGGCAAAAAAAGCCTGTCCCTTCGCTCGTCTTTTTGGTCGTCACACACGCGGTGCAAAAAAGCTCGTTGCATTTCCGGCACAACCATTCGCCGGCAGTTTTGTGATGATGTTTGCACATCGTTTTCCCCGCCGGAGGTTCCGCGAACTCCGTGCCGGTTCTCATCGTTCCTGCCGGTGAGGCTGTCACCGGGACGAGCGGCGGCGGCAACGCTGGCATCGGCGGCACGGGCGGTGCCGGGGCCCGGCCCAGGCCCGTGATTTTCAAACCGCCCGGGGTCGGCGCCGCAGCCGAGCTTGCGATTCCTGCCGGCACGACGCCGGGCGCGGTGGCCGTCGGGATGACCACGGGCGCACCACCGGCCACCGCCCTGGCTGCCGGCGAATCCGTCGCCAGCACCAGAAACACATTGCCCAAGCGAATGAATTGCCCCGGCTGGATGACGCCTTCATTGACCTGCGAATGCAGGATAAAGGTTCCATTCGTGGACCCCAGGTCTTTGACCGAGATCGCGCCACCGTCCACAATGATTTGAGCGTGAAAGCTGGATACTGAAGGATCGTCAATTTCGAAATCATTGTCGGCGTCACGCCCCACGGAATTCGGGCCCGCCTTGAGTTCAAACTCGTGCGCCTGGGCTGTGCCTGAATGGATGACCAGTTTGGGCATAAAACAATCGCGCTTGTCAGGGTTGAAAAACTTATAATCATCCTTCACTCAAATGTCCATCAAATAGTGCTTCCTGCGGCATTCTGTGCGACTTCACGCCGTGAGCCGATAAAGGTCAATCCCGCCAATTGACCATCCTCCAGGCACAGAACGGTTCTCGCGGAAATCGGGGCACCCCGAGGCATGAGGATCAATCTGTGGTTTTGACCCGGCAACTTTCTGTGCCGCATGCAGTTGGGATTGGGGAACCTGGAGCTCCAAGCAGGAAAACGGGGCTGGAGCCACTGCCGCAACGCGCGGCTTGTGCTTTTAGATTTGCATTTCTTTTGGTCGTGGCGTAGAAAAAGGCATTAGACTTGGATGTCTTTAGAGTGAGTAACCGTAATCCCTGACGAACCATGAAGAGCAGAATCCCTGTTGTCATTGCGGCCCTTTTGCTGTTTCTCTCAACCTTCAACCCTCAATTCTCAACCCTGCACGCCCAGGGCAGCCTCGCGCCGCCAGGCGCGCCCGCGCCGACGATGAAGACGCTCGATCAAGTCGAGCCGCGCACGGCCATCACCAATCTGCCCGTCTTCATCAACCAAAGCGGCAGCTACTATTTAACCCGGTCATTTGAGCAAGCCTTCACTTCCGACGCCGTCACCATTACGACCAACAATGTGACCCTCGACCTCGAAGGCTTCACGATTCACCAGACGGGAATGGCGTCGGTGATTACCGGCATCCGCATTGAGAACGCCGTGAATGTGCCCGTCAAGAATGTCATCTTAAGAAACGGTACCGTCACCGGATTCAACGCCTCGGGCATCACCTGCCTGGGCCTCCGCGACTGCATCTTCGAGCATCTGGTCGTTTCCGAGTGCAGTCTCAGCGGGATCAACATCCAGGCTTTCGGGTCTGCCGCGGCGGTCGGGAATATCGTACGCCATTGCCGCACCTGCAATAATAGCCAATCAGGCGTGGTATTCATTTCTGGCGCGGGCAACGTCGCCAACGTGATTGAAGATTGCGAATCCCTCAACAACACCACGGGGTTCAGCCTTTCGGCGGGTGGCAACCTGATCATCCGCTCCCGCGCGTCGGGAAATGCGAACAACTACGCCATTGCGATTGGCAATCGCGAAGGCGCGATCACACTGCCCGCGACCAATTCGGCCGCCATCAATGGCTCCAGTGGCGGCGCTGGATCGGGGAATACTGACCCCTTCGGTAATCTGAGCTATTAACCTTCAACCGAAACAAATCCAATGAAACCAAATGTGGCCGATCTGCAACTCATGGCTGTCAGCGCGGTCGTTTTTTCCGTCTGCTGCCTTCCGCCGGCCGTCTTTGGGCAGGGCAGCCTCACGCCGCCGGGCGCGCCCGGCCCAACGATGATTACGCTTTCGCAAATGGAGCCGCGCACGCCGATTTCGTCCACGCCGTTCACCATCACCCAGCCAGGCTCATATTATTTAACGGCCAATCTCAACGTGACCGGCGGGAATGCGATTACGATCAACACCAATCAAGTGATGCTCGATCTGAACGGCTTCACCATTTCCTCGACCGCCAACCCGGCTGGCGGCGATGGTATCCTGCTCAACGGCAACTGCGCGAACATCACCATCCGCAACGGCTTCATCATCGGCGGAGTCACCAACAACGGGGCCGGCATTTATGGCGGGAGCGGGTTCAGTTATGGCATCACCTGCGCCAGCGTTCCCTACAACGTGCTCGTTTCCAGTGTGTCCGTTGCCGGCTGTTTGCTGACCGGCATAAACCTGAACTACAACTCGACGGCGGTGGACGGCTGCGCGGTGAACAACGTGGGGGGCGATGGCATCAGCGCGCGGCGGGTTTCCACGTCCACGGCTGAAAACTGCTATAGCGACGGCATTGTCGCCTATGTTGCCGAGGACTGCTTCGGCGCGAGTTATTTGAGCTATGGAATGGACGCCGGCACCGCCAACAACTGCTACGGATACAGCGTCAGCAGCTACGGCCTGTATGCGGACTCAGCTAACAACTGTCACGGCATCAGTTCCACCAGCACCGGCCTGGACGCCACCACCGCCAACGGTTCCTACGGTGCCAGCACCAGTGGGACCGGGCTGAATGCTCTTACCGCAAATAACTGCTACGGCACCAGCGGCAGCAGTTACGGTCTTAATGCCAACATCGCGCAGAACTCTTATGGCATCAGCACGAGCGGTTACGGCCTTTATGCCGGTGCCGCGCTGAACTCTTACGGTACCAGTAGCACTGGTTACGGCCTTTTTGCCAACGTTGCGCAGAACTCTTACGGCTCTACCAGCAGCACGATTAGCTTTCCCGCTCCCTATGGCATTTATGCCTACGCCGCTCTGAACTGTTATGGTTCTGCCAGCGGCCCTAACGGATATGGGCTAGATGCCCTTACGGCAGAGAACTGCTACGGCTCTACCAGTAGCAGTAGTGGTACTGGCCTTGGCGGCTACTCCATGATTGGCTGCTATGGCTACACGAGCAGCAGTTCCGGCACCGGGCTGAGCGGTTTCATAGCCAATTCGTGCTTTGGCGTCTCGGTGAGTGGCACATCAGAAATCGTCCAATACAAATACAACATGCCCTGAATAATTTATGATTTGCGATTTACAAACCCAACCCCATACAAACCATGAAAACCGCGAAAACCAGACTATTCTTGCTCGCGCTGCGTTCAGCCTTCAGCTTTTTCCCAAGGCAGCCTCACGCCTCCGGCCGCGCCCGCTCCGATGATGAAGTTATTTAAGTTGCACTTCCATTGGGCGAGGCGTATAAAGGACATAAGACTTAAATGTCTTCAAAATTAATAAATAGAATCCTAAATTGATTATGAAAACCAAGCCCTTCGTTTCTTTCGCAACCGCGCTGCTGCTTTCAGCTTTCAGTTTTCAGTTTTCAGCTTTTTCCCAGGGCAGCCTCACGCCGCCCGGTGCGCCCGGGCCGACGATGTTGACGCTCTCACAAGTCGAGCCGCGCACGCCAGTGGATGCCGCGCATACGGGCAGCGGCGGCAGTTCGGAATTCCTTATCACTCAGCCCGGTTCATATTACTTGACCACGAACGTGGTTGGCGTAAGCGGCGAAAACGGAATCAATATCTCCGCCAACAACGTCACACTGGATTTGAACGGCTTTTCGGTGCAGGGCATTTCCGGCGTTTGGTCTGGAATTTATATTCACGCCGGCTACACCAACGTGACCGTGCGCAATGGCAACATCAGCGGCTGGGGCACCAGCTCGACCTTCTCTGGCGTTGAATGTTACGCAACGAACGTCATTTTGGAGCGCCTGAATGTTTCCGCCAACCATTATGGCATCTATCTCGACAGTTCCGGTGGGGTGCGCGATTGCAATTGTCATAACAACACCGGGATCGGCATTCAGGTAAATGCCGGCAAGGTGTCCGGCTGCGAAGCGTTGAACAACGCCTCGAATGGCATTTATGTGGTTACGGGCACTGTGTCCGATTGCGATGCACTGAACAACGCCAATTACGGCGTTGATGTCGGGAACAACTGCACCGTCAAGGATTGCACAAGCGACAACAACTACGACGGCATTTATGTCAGCGGGAGCGGTTCTCAGATCGCCGGGAATACTTGCAGCGGCAATTCTGATTCCGGCATCGAGATTTCTACCGCCAAGAATCGAATTGATAACAACACCGTCGGTTACAACGGCAGTTACGGCATCCTTGAAATCAGTTCGGGTTCAGGCAACATGATCACCCGCAATTTTGCGCCCGGTAATGGTGGCCTCAATTACTTCAGCCTCTCCGGTAATAGCGACTATGCACCCGTCCAGACGCCCAGCACGGCCACCAGTCCGTGGTCAAATTTCTAATGGGGACCCAAATGAAAGCCCTCACCTTCACGTTAATTGTCCTGTTCAGTTGGGCCGCGTCGCCCGTCCGCGCCGCCACGACGATTGACTCTGTCAACCGCTATGCCTATGGCGCAAACCTCGGCTGGATGAATTGGGTTGCTGACACCAACAATGGCGCGGTCATCGGCGCTTACGTCTGCGCCGGCTATATTTACTCAGCCAACGTCGGCTGGATCAACCTAGGCGGCGGGTCCCCCGCCGATGGCATTTATTATCAAAACAATTCCGCCAGCGACTTCGGCGTGAACAACGACGGCCTCGGCAATTTGAGCGGCTACGCTTACGGCGCGAATATCGGCTGGATCACCTTCGAGCAGACCTACGGCCAGCCGAAAGTAAACATGCTCACCGGCCGGTTGAGCGGTTCTGTCTGGAGTGCCAACTGCGGCTGGATCTCATTAAGCAACGCCGTCGCTTTTGTGCAGACCGACACCATGGCGCCGGGCGCGGACACGGATGGCGACGGCATTCCCGATGCCTGGGAATTGCAGCACTTCGGCAATCTGACCACGGCCAACGGGACGAGTGACTTCGACGGGGACGGCGTTTCCGACAAAAACGAATATCTCGCCGGTACCAACCCGAACGACGTAAATGATTACCTCCGCATCACCGCCGAAAGTTTTGCGTCGGGCGGGACTTCCGCCACGCTGACGTGGAGCAGTGTGCCAACGCGGGAGTATTACATTCAAAGAACGCTCGCCTTGGACCCGGCGTCAACCTGGTTTGACAGTGGTTTGGGACTGATTTCGCCGTCGGCGGGTTCCTCCACCACGGACGGTTTCCTGGACACCAACGCACCGGCGCGGTTTTATCGCGTCGAAGCGGTTCGTCCGCTCACGCCGTGAGCATTTTTTATTGAGAGTTCAATGAAGAGGACAGGAAGCCAAGAGCCGGGCGCCTGGACCCAGGGTCTCGGTTTGTCGTCGTGGCCCAACTTACGGCTTTACATCCCGCCGGTTTGGATGAAGCCTGAAAGCGGAAATGACGATCCCTCGGAACCGCCGGAACGCCTTGCAAGCCAACGCGCTGGCCGCGGGTTTGACTCTGATTTTGCTTCTCACCGGCCCGGCGCGCGCGTCAGAGTTTGCCTTTGGCGCAGACTTGTCGTTTTTGAAACAGGCCGAGGATCAGGGAACCATTTTCAAGGACGGCACCAATGCCGTGCCCGGCCTGCAATTGTTCCGCAATCATGGCTACAATTGGATCCGCCTGCGCCTGTTCGTCGAACCGGTAGGCGAAAATTTGCCGAACAACTTCGCCTACACGCTGGCCACGGCCCGGGAGGCGAAAAGGCTCGGCTACAAATTCCTGCTCGATCTGCATTACGCGA
The DNA here is from genome assembly GCA_963802515.1 of uncultured Verrucomicrobiae bacterium. GTDB lineage: Bacteria > Verrucomicrobiota > Verrucomicrobiia > Limisphaerales > UBA11358 > UBA11358. The sequence goes on along the minus strand of CAWDIX010000002.1, from coordinate 4,197,526 downwards.
CTTCGTGGGCCGACCCCGGGAAACAACCGACCCCGGAACAGTGGAGGAACCTGACACACAAACAACGCGTGCAGGCGGTCTTTGAGTACACACGCGACACCCTCACAAAATTTCACGACGCGGGCGTGCCGCCGGACATGGTGCAAATCGGCAACGAGATTACCCACGGGATGCTGTGGCCGGACGGCAAATTGCCGGACCACTGGGACAATTTCGCCGGTTACCTCCGCGCCGGGGTCAAGGGCGTGGACGCCGCGTGCGGCAAGCGACCGCGCCCCAAAATCATGATTCACTTCGACCAGGGGGCCAGCATCCCAAAGACAAAATACTTTTTCGACAAATTAAACCGTTGCAAAATTCACTATGATGTCATCGGTTTTTCCTATTATCCCTGGTGGCACGGCAGTCTCGAGGACCTGCGGGAAAACCTGGCGTTTGCCGCCAACCGCTACGGCAAGGACGTTTATGTGGTTGAAACGGCCTATAACTGGAGGCCCGGGCGGAATTTCCGCGAAATCGCCGCTCCGTTTCCCGAAAGCCCCGAAGGCCAGCGTGATTTCCTGGAAGCAGTCACGCGCACGGTCATGAGCGTGCCGGACGGACACGGCATGGGTGTGTTCTGGTGGGAACCTGCCGTGACCAATCGCGGCCTCGGCGCCCGCGGTTTTTTTGACGAGAATGGAAACGCTCTGCCGGTCATCAACGTGTTTGATAAATACACCCGCCCGGAACGCTTGCCGGCGGGCGGCTGATTCGCCGGCCCTGGACATAAACGGATACTTGGTTTTGACAATTGCTCCATTGCCCGATTGGGAGGCCCGAGGTGGCGTGATTGGCCGTACCCAAACTACGGTGGACAGAGAATTGAGGGTCTGGAATGTCAAACCGGGTCAGATTTGTCCTGCTCAAAACGACGTTTCCTCCGGCGCTCGGACATCTTCGCCATCAGGGCGGGAACGAATCCGAGCGTCAGAAACAGAGGCATGCAAATAATGGACCCGATGAACACCGACCGCATATATTTCGCAACCCACGGATTGAAAAACTTCTCGGCAGACGGATCATAAACTCCAGGACCGATGGCATGTTTCCCCCACGCCATGGCGCCGTTGGCGTAATAACCGAATACCGCCCCGCCGATCGCAACCGGAGCAACAGCCACTCCGCCCATCGCCAGCCACAGCCCCACCGCCACGCTACCCAGCGCAACGACCCCGACCGCTACGACCGAAATGGAAATCACGCCGTATCCAAATATCCCGCAGGCAACCACCCCTACCGCGACATCGCCAAAGGCAATCACCCCCCGCGGCGCGCTGCCCAGGGCGATGATTCCCTTGGCACTCCGTTTGCGGCCCGTCGCCGGGTTCACCCCTATGGCCACGTGCAGCCAGGGCAAACCGAACAATGCGGCTTTGGAACGGTATTCATAACTGAGTTTGCGGCTCACCTCCGGCGAAAGTTTCGAGGCAACCCCGGCGATCGATTCCAATTGGAGCCTGATTTCGCTGGCTTGCTGGCTGCGGCGATTCGGGTTTCGCTCCAGCATCCGCAGCACCAGCTCGTCAACCCGCGCGTCCACCGCTGATTTCCGGGAAGGCAATTCGAACCGGCCGAGCGGCAACTCGCCCGTCAGCATTTCGTAGAACACCACGCCCAGCGAATAAAGGTCGGCGCGCTGGTCCACTTCCAAAGGTTTGTCAATCTGTTCCGGCGCCATGTAGTGCATCGTGCCCATGATTTGATTGGACAACGTCAACTGCACGTCCGGCCGCGCGGCACCGAGCAGTTTGGACAGCCCGAAATCGGCAATCTTTATGTGACCCTTTTTGTCCGCCAAAATATTCTCCGGCTTGATGTCACGATGGACAACGCCTTCGCCGTGGGCGTATTCGAGCGCTTCACAGATTTGCAGTATCAGGGCCAGCGCATCGCGCGGCGCCAGCCGGCCGGCTTGCAACATTTGACGCAGATTCACCCCATCCACGAATTCCATGAGGAAATAATAGACTGAACCGGACTGGCCGAGATCAATGACCGTGACGACATTGGGGTGACTGAGCCGGGCCAAGGCCTGCGCTTCACGGGCAAAACGCGCGGCAAAGCCGGGTTCGGTGGATATTTGAGGAGGTAGAATCTTGAGCGCCACCATCCGGTCGAGACCGCGCTGGCGCGCCTTGTAAACGGCGCCCATGCCGCCACGGCCCAGCAGGCCAAGGATTTCGAGTTGTGGAAAAAGACTTCTCAGCGCGACCGGATGGGGCGGGGAAAAACCAGCGCCCGGACGTGGCGGCGAGCCGACGGGCACGCCCGCCGCAAGGCATCGGGGACACAACCTCTGCGTTGAATCCGCAGGAAGCTCTGCCTTGCAAGACTCGCAAATTCGCAGCGTTTCCATTTCGCCGGCGGGCAGGATTGGCCCGCCTTGACTTTCGGCGCAGCTCGGGAGCCGGTCTGCCCGCAATTTGGCTTTTATTCCACTTCCTTTGTGTTCGATGAGATGCGGCTGTTGAATTTACGAATTGGTGGTCCGGGATTTGGACCCGCGCCGCGTGCCTCCCCGTCACTCCTGGCGTTAAAAGTTTGATTTCCGGGCGCAATCGTTTTTAATGCGGCGGCTTATTTTTTAAAATGAACATCCACGAGTATCAGGCCAAACAGTTGCTCGCCAAACATGGCGTCGCCGTCCCGCTCGAAATCCCCGCCCGCTCGCTCGCCGAGGTCCGCGCCGCCGCGGAGAAAATCTTCGCCGGCGGCAGCGCGAAGGTCGTCGTCAAATCCCAAATCCATGCCGGTGGACGCGGCAAGGGCATGTTCACCAGCGGATTTCAAGGCGGCGTGAAGGCTGCCGCGTCGGCGGATGAAGCCGTTTCCTTCGCCGGAAAAATGCTCGGCAATTTGCTCGTCACCAAACAGACCGGCCCCGACGGGCGCCGCGTGCAAACGCTGCTCATCGCCAGCGGCGCACAAATCAAAAAGGAATTATATCTCGCCGTGCTCCTCGACCGCGCCGTCGGCCGTCCGCTCGTCATGGCGAGCACCGAAGGCGGCATGGACATCGAGGAGGTGGCCGCGAAGACGCCGGAGAAGATTTTCAAGGAATGGATTGATCCCGCCGCCGGCATCATGCCGTTTCAAGCGCGCAAAATCGCCGCGGCACTCCGCCTCAAGGGCGATTTGTTCCATGCCGCCGTCAAACTGGTCGCCGGCGTTTTTACGACCTGGTGGGAATGCGACGCGTCGCTCGTCGAAATCAACCCGCTGTGCGTTGTCGAACTCCCCGACGGCCAAGAATCCGTGGTGGCGCTGGACGCGAAGATTTCACTCGATGACAACGGGCTTTATCGCCACAAAGACATCCAGGCGATGCGCGATTTGAACGAGGAAGCGCCGCTGGAAATCGAGGCCAGCAAATTCAACCTGAATTACATCAAGCTGGACGGGAACATCGCCTGCCTCGTCAACGGCGCGGGTTTGGCGATGGCGACCATGGACATCATCCAGCATTTTGGCGGCAGCCCGGCGAACTTTCTCGACGTCGGCGGCGGCGCGAGCGAGGAGCAGGTGACGGCGGCGTTCAAAATCATTCTGCAGGACCCGCACGTGAAGGGCATTCTGGTGAACATTTTTGGCGGCATCATGGATTGCAACGTCATCGCCACCGGCATCGTGGCAGCGGTGAAGGAAACGCACCTGAAGATTCCGCTGGTGGTGCGGCTCGAAGGCAACAACGTGGTGGCCGGCAAGCAGACGCTGGCCACGTCCGGCCTGACGCTCATCACCGGCGATTCGATGGCTGATGCGGCGCAGAAGGTGGTAAAAGCCGTTGGAAAGTAATGACCGCTTTGAAGAATTGAGGCACATGTCGCAGCTCAGGAACGAAAATCCAGAAGTGAAAACGGCCGCGACGGACCTCGAGCCTTATCGCCGGCTGGTGGATTTGCAGAAGCAAATGATCGAACTCGCACAACAACACGAGCAAACGAGGCGGCGGCGCGATGACCTGCACAAACAAATGACAAGCGAGGCGGCGGACCGCCGGCCCGTCCGCCGCGGTTTGCGGCATCGCCTGCAACGGTCCGCCGCCAAGCTTTTGAAACGCGTGTCGGGTTTTACCGCGGAGATAAACGCCCCGGCCACGTCCAAACGCAAACAACCGGTCCCAAAGCCATGATCACTGAAATCGCATTTACCGGCACGCCGGTCACTGATATCCAACGCGCCCGCGCCTTTTACGAAGGCGTGCTGGGGCTCGATCCCACGATGGAAACCGCGGGCGGCCTGTGGGTTGAATATGATACGGGCACGGGCACGTTCGCCATCGGCTGTTACGGCGACGCCTGGAAACCATCGCCGGAAGGAACCTGCATCGCGTTTGAGGTGGATGACCTGGACGCAGAAGTTTCGCGGTTGAAAATGCGCGGCGTGAAATTTGCCATGGACGTGATGGATACACCGGTTTGCCGGTTCGCCATCGTCTGCGATCCGGATGGAAACAAAATCATGGTCCATAAACGAAAGGCAGGTTGAATCTCATGCTCAAAGTCATTGAACTCGCATTCTGTTGTTACGCGGTGACGGATGTGCCGCGCGCCCGGACTTTTTACGAGGGCGTGCTCGGCCTGAAACCCACCACGGCGGTCGAAGATAAATGGGTGGAATGCGAATTCGGCCCTTACGCGCTGGCCATCGGCTGCGCCCCGGGATTGTTCAAGCACAACCCGGACGGCTGCAGCGCCGCGCTGGAGGTCGAAGATTTTGACGCGGCCCTGCAACACCTGCGCGAACACAACGTGAAATTCCGCATGGAACCGTTCCAGGGACCGGTGTGCCGCATGGCCATGGTTTTTGATCCCGACGGCAACTCGATTTGCATTCACAAGCGGAATGCGAAATAATAGTTCAAATGCTCGACAAAGATACATTGGCGCAGATGAATGGCGAGTATGTCATGCCCCCGGATGCAGGCCTGGCATGGCGCGCTGCATTCGAGTCCGGCATCGACATGTCGCTCATCGAGGAGAGTTTACGGCATACCCCTTGGGAACGGCTGTTGGCAAATGACAGCGCGCTGGCGCTGGTGCGAACCATTCAAAACGCAAAACCTGTTTCGGATGGAACTGCTCACTGATATCCTCAGGCGGCTTCACGACGCGAAGGTCGAGTTCAGCCTTATTGGTGGGCTGGCTTCGGTTCATTATGGCGTAACGCTGGTCACGCAAGACGTGGAGGTTTGTGCGCGGTTCACACCGGACAATTTAAAACGAATCGAGGCCGCCGTTAGCGACTTGCATCCGCGCCACCGGTTGACGGCAAACCGGCTGCCCTTAGAACTAACCGAGGAAATTTGCCGCAGTTTGAAAAACGTTTATCTCACGACCGATTTGGAGATTCTTGACTGCTTGGGCGAAGTAACCGGCATCGGCGGTTACGAAAATGTTCTGCAACAAAGTGAATTGAAAGAATTTCCTTTTGGACAATGCTATGTGCTGAAAATTGACGCGCTTATTGCCTCCAAGGAAGCCGTTGGACGCGAACGCGACCAGGCTGCAGTCAGACAACTCCGCGCCATCAAAGAGAAAAACGAACACCGCAAAGGTTGATTTCAAATCGTAAATCGCAAATCCGAAATCGAAAATTTTCATGTCCATCCTCATTAACCCCGACACCAGGGTCCTCGTCCAGGGCATCACCGGCAGCTTCGGCGCGAAACATGCGCAGCTTTCCATGGATTACGGGACGCGCATTGTCGCCGGCGTCACGCCCGGCAAGGGCGGCCAGATTTTCGAATACGGCGGGAAAAAAGTTCCCGTTTTTGACACCGTGGCCGAAGCGGCAAGACAGACCGGCGCAACGGCGTCCGCGATTTTTGTCCCGGCAGCCTTCGCAGCGGACGCCATCCTTGAAGGCGTGGAGGCGGGATTGGAAACGGTGGTTTGCATCACCGAAGGCATCCCGGCGCGCGATATGGTCCGCGTGAAACGCGTGATGCAGGGCAACGGCCGGACGCGACTGGTCGGGCCGAATTGTCCCGGCGTCGTCACGCCCGGCGAAGGCAAGGATTCGCACGGGGGCTGCCGCATCGGCATCGCGCCGGGTTACATTCACAAAAAAGGCCGCGTCGGTGTTGTCTCGCGCAGCGGCACGCTCACTTACGAGGCGGTCTGGCAATTGACCTGCCGTGGCGCCGGACAATCCACTTGCATCGGCATCGGCGGCGACCCGATACCCGGCATGTCGCATCTGGACGTCATCCGACTGTTCAACGACGACCCGGACACGGATGGCATCGTCATCATCGGTGAAATCGGCGGTTCGGCTGAGGAGGAAGCCGCCGGGTGGATCAAAAAGAACTGCAAAAAGCCCGTGGCGGGTTTCATCGCGGGCGCGACCGCACCCCCCGGACGCCGCATGGGCCACGCGGGCGCCATTATCAGTGGTGGCAAGGGCACGGCGGCGGCAAAAATCGCGGCGTTCCAGGAAGCCGGGATCGGCGTTGCCCCCACCCCATCGGAAATTGCGGACACACTCTTGAAAATGATGTGATTCTGATGCGTCAAAACGTGATGCGTGAATTACTTTACAGTGCCATCTTTCATTCTCACGTTCCGAGTTTCACGTTTCACGTTTCACGCCGCTCATGGGTTACGTTGACTTCATACTGAACCTTGCAGGCTTGCTGCTGTGGCTCAACTGGCGTTCACTTCGTTTCGATCCGCTTGGCAAACGGACGCCCGCGACGTTGATTGGCACGTTGCGGCGAGCCGAGCCGCAGCGCTTGCGGCATTGGCATCTGTTGGCGGCCATTGGCGGGTTGCTGGTGGTCCGCGCGGGTTTTTACTGGCAAATCGGATTGTCGTCCAAGCCGGTTTGGGCGGGTACGCTGGACCTGGGCGTCATCGCCCCCTCGTTTCTCAGCAATTCATTTGGCCGAATGTGCCTGTTCTCGGTTTTCAGTTTCGGGCTGATGCTTGCCGTGTTCTATCTGTGGCTGTTGCTGCTCTCGGTTTTGGCCGGCCCGGAGCCGATTCACGGGCTGGTGCGGATGCAACTGGGCACGATGGATCGCTGGCCGCGGTGGATAAAATTATTTTTGCCGCTCGCGGCCATTGCGTTGATTTGGGGACTGGCAAGCTGGCCGTTCGCGTGGCTGCATCCAAAGCCGGCGATGTCGGCCGCGCACCGGATCGCAGAATCACTGCTCATCGGCCTGGGCAGTTACCTCGTCTGGAAATACGTCATCGGCGTGTTGCTCGCGCTGCATCTTTTAAACAGCTACATTTACTTCGGCAAACATCCGTTCTGGAATTACGTGAATGCGACGGCGCGGACGCTGTTGCGGCCGTTGCGCCGCGTGCCGCTGCGCGCCGGTCGGGTGGATTTCGCGCCGGTCCTGGGCATCGTGGTGGTGTTTTTGCTGGCCGGGCTGGCCGAACGCGGGCTGATTTTTATCTACGGGCGGCTGTGGTTCTGAGCATGATCCACCGGCTTCGTCCTGGGCAGCTTGACGGTGATGGTTGCGCCGGCGCCCTTTTCACCGACAACGAAAAGCGAGCCGCCGTGCAATTCAACCAGCCGTTTGGCGATGACCAATCCCAGTCCCAATCCCTGTTGGTCCTGCATTTTCCGGTCGAACTGCACATAAGCGCCGATGCGTTTGATTTGTTCGGTGGAAAAACCGCAGCCCTGATCGCTGACCGCCAGGACAAGGTTGTTGAACTCTTCCCTCAAGGTCACGCGCACCGGCGAGCCGGATTCCGAAAACTTGAATGCGTTTTGCACCAGTTCGCTCACCACCTTGCTGAAATACTCCTCGGAGATCGGCGCCGAAAGGTCGGCCGCCTCCACGCTTAAATCATCCGGGCGCCCCGCCTGGGCGGCCTGCGCGGTGGCGAGTTCCTCGATCAGGGTGGCGGTGTTTTCCGTTTGTCCGACGCGCAGAGCACTGACATTTTTCGGGTCGGCGGCAATCAATTCGAGTTGCGCGTAAATCAGAAAATTTTCAATCAACCGTTCAAGTCGCTGGCTGGACTTGTGGATTTCCTGGCCCATTTCGGCAATCTCATCCGGTTTCAGGGTGGCGGCGGAGGTGGCCAGGAGTTCGGCATTGGAAATAATGCCGTTGAGCGGCGTGCGCATTTCATGCGGCATGATGAGGCTGATATTATCGCGCAGGCTGGCCAGCGTGCGTTCGGCTTCATCGCGCACGGTCTGCGCCTTCTTCAGGCGCGCGTCCACGGCCGCATAAAGCGCATCGGTGGTGAACGGTTTCGGCAGGTAATCGTCCGCGCCGAGTTCCATGCCGTGCCGCATCCCGACGTTGTCGGCGAGGCCGGTCATTAAAATGAACGGGATGGCGGCGGTGGGCGCTTCGTTGCGGAGCGAGGTCAGTGTCAGATAACCATCCACCTTTTCCATGTTCACGTCACAAAGGATGAGATCGGGCAATTCCTTGCGCGCGCTTTCAATGCCCTCGGCCCCGTTGGCGGCCTCGACCACCGTGAAACCCTTCTGCTTCAGCGCCAGATGGATCATCTCGCGCAGCCATTCCTCATCGTCTATAACCAGGATTTTTTTCATCAGATAGCTCGCCCCAATGGAGCAATAACCATGCCCGCCAAACCGCCCGGCCCGGTTTCCGGTGTTTGTAACTATCAGCAGTGAAATTACTTCCGTTCTTCGATCGGCACGTAGTGGCTGAGCGTGCGGCCGGTGTAAATCTGGCGTGGACGATAGATCCGGCTCTTCGTCTCTTCCATGATTTCCTTGTAATTCGCAATCCAGCCGGGCATGCGGCCAATGCCGAAAATCACGGGAAACATTTCCACGGGCAGGCCGATCGCCCGCATGATGATGCCGCTGTAAAAATCCACGTTCGGATATAATTTGCGTTCCACAAAATAGGAATCCCGCAACGCCGCCTCCTCCAGATGTTTGGCGATGTCCAGCAACGGGTCGGTAATATGCAACACCTTGAACAGATCGTCGCAGGCCTTTTTGATGATCTTGGCGCGCGGGTCGTAATTCTTATAGACGCGATGACCGAAGCCCATGAGTTTTTTGCTGCTGTTTTTGTCCTTGGCCGCCGCGATGAATTTAGATCCGTCGTCACCGGTCTTGTGGATCTCATCGAGCATTTCGAGCACGGCCTGGTTCGCGCCGCCGTGCAATGGCCCCCAAAGTGCGCACACGCCAGCCGCGCAACTGGCAAACAAATTGGCCTGGCTCGAGGCCACCATGCGGACCGTGGACGTCGAACAATTTTGTTCGTGGTCGGCGTGCAGCAGGAAAATGAGGTCGAGCGCCCGCACCACCTCCGGCTTCAACTCGTAGTCCTCGTACGGCGTGGAGAACAGCATGTGCAGGAAGTTGGCGGTGTATTTGTAGGCTTTCTTGGGATAAATCAACGGCAAGCCCAGCGATTTGCGGTAGGAATAGGCTGCAATGGTTCGCACTTGCGAAATCAGCCGCGCCGCGTAAATGTCAAATTCCTTCGTCCGGCCCCAGTGCCAGCGCATCAGCCCCTCGTCAAAGCAACTCGCCGCGTTGATCATCGCCGACAGAATCGCCATCGGATGCGCGCCCACGGGAAAACCCTGGAAATGAAACTTCATGTCCTCGTGCAGAAACTGGTTTTCCGTCAGCAAATCGGAAAAGTGCCGCAGTTGCGCGCGGTTCGGCAGCTCGCCGTAAATCACGAGGTAGGCGGTCTCGATAAAGGTGGACTTCTCCGCCAGCTCTTCAATGGGAATGCCGCGATACCGCAAAATCCCCTTCTCGCCGTCAATGAACGTGATCTGGCTGATGCAGGAACCCGTGTTGCCATAGCCCTCGTCGAGCGTGATATACCCTGTGTTCGCGCGCAGCGACGAAACGTCCACCGCCTTCTCGCCCTCGCTGCCCTCCACCACCGGCAGGGTGCAGGTCTTGCCGTCCAATTCCAATTTCGCCTCTTTGCTCATGTGCTCTCCTTTAATCGCATTATTGTGATGTTTGTTTTTAACAGTTTGCGTTGAAAATCGTTTTTGGCAAGACGTGAAAACAAAATTTCAGAAAAATTTACGCGCCGCCGGCATATTTTGAGTATCGCCACCGGCAGTTCGGTGATGCTACTCTGCGTCGGCCCCGGCGTGATTTTCCTGTTCGTCGAACGATTTCAGCGGCTGCAACCGAAAGCGCAAAGCGGCGGCGGAAATTCAGCCCCGTCAGGGGCGAAATCCGTGTAGAAAATGTTCCGATGAATTTTCAAGCTCCGTAGGAGCGGCATCTCCGTTGGAGTTCACGCTTCAGCGTGCCGCTGCCATTGCAAGCTAAAGCTTGAACTCCAACTCTCAGATGATGTCGCGCCTACAGCGTTTAATGATTTGCCGCCTTTGCCGACGGATAACCGGCAACATTTCTGAATTCAAAAACTTGCTGGACAGAAACTTAAACGCGAAATAAAGTCAAAATATGAAAAAGGATAGGCTGCACAACGCGGCGTCGATTGCCTGTAGGCGTCACGAGATACACCACAATAATTATGAACTTCTCACCATCAAAAACACCGTGGTTGCTCAGGAGTGGTTCTGAGCGTCAGAGAAAGACAATCACATTCATCGGGAGCGCCATTGGCATTATTGGATACTTCGCCTATTTTTTTGGCGGTCTAGTCGCCATCGTCTTTGGCCCGGTTGCATTTGCCATGTGGCAACCAGATGCTCCGATTTCACGGCCCATTATTTGGCTGGGGCGCACAGTTGGGCCGACGGTGTTTATGGTCACTTATTTTTCGGTGATGACTGCGGTTGCGTTCATTCTTATGTGGGGCATACATGTGCATGACTACACCCACAGGCAACCGAAACGTGACGCCTGATATGAGGATAGGCTGCAAACTTCATTCGCCAGCTTCGTGTTCTCCGCATGACAAAATTCCTTTTCTTTCCAGCGCCGGAGACTAATTTGGCCGGACGCAGATGGGATTAAAACTGTTCAACACGCTCTCGCGCTCGATTCAGGAATTCGCACCGTCCCGCCAAGGCGGGATCGGCATGTATTGCTGCGGACCGACCGTCTATGACTTTGCCCACATCGGCAACTGGCGCACCTTCGTCTTTGGCGACCTCGTCCGCCGCTACCTTGAATTCAAGGGCCACACGGTCACGCACGTGATGAATATCACCGACGTCGAGGACAAAATCATCAAACGCGTTCGGGAGACCAAAACTTCCCTGCGCGAATTCACCGGTCAATACGAAACAGCGTTCTTCGCGGACCTGAAAGCACTGAATTGCCTTGAGCCGCATCACAAACCGCGGGCCACGGAACACATTCCTGAAATCATTGCGCTCATTGAAAAACTTGTCGCCCGCGGCGTCGCCTACCAGGCCACCGATGGGTCGGTCTATTTCAGCATCGAAAAATACCAGGCCACCGGCCGTCATTACGGACAACTCGTCAAATTGAATCCGGATGAACTCCGCCCGGGCGAACGGGTCAAGAGCGACGAATACGCCAAGGAGTCGGTGGCCGACTTCGCATTGTGGAAGGCGCGCGCGCCGGAAGACGGTGACGTTTTCTGGCCCAGTCCGTGGGGTGAAGGCCGGCCCGGCTGGCACATCGAGTGCAGCGCCATGAGCATGAAAATCCTCGGCCAGAGTTTCGATCTGCACCTCGGCGGCGAAGACCTGATTTTTCCACATCACGAGGACGAAATTGCGCAAAGCGAAGGCGCGACCAGCCAGCCCTTCGTCCGGCACTGGCTGCATGGGGCGTTTCTGCTCGTCGAAGGCAAGAAGATGAGCAAATCGCTCGGCAATTTTTTCACGCTGCGCGATTTACTGGACAAGGGTTTCACCGGTCGCGAAATCCGTTATCTACTCCTCACGGCGCATTATCGCGAAACATTCAACTTCACGCTGGAAGGTTTGCAGGGCGCACGAACAGCCTTGGCGCGGATTGATGAATGTCTCGGCAAGTTGCGCGAATTTGGCTCGTTTGGAGTTCCACCTTCAGGCGGTGTTGCCGGGGAACCGCCTGAAGGCGGAACTCCAAACCTGCTGGCGGCCTTTGCTGCCGCGCTCGATGACGATTTGAACATCTCTGCCGCCTGGGGCGCGGTGTTTGAATGGGTGCGAGAAACCAATCGCCAGCTTGCGGATAATTCCTTAAATTCGGCCACAGCCGCTGCCGCCCTGGCTGCATGGAACAAGATTGATTCCGTGCTCGGTATCGGCACGACGGGCGACGTTGAGGCCCCCGCGGAAATCCTCGCTTTGCTGGCCGCGCGCCAGGCCGCGCGCCAGGCGAAGGATTTTAAACGCGCCGACGCGATTCGCGACGAATTGAAAGCCAAAGGCTGGGCCATTGAAGACACGCCCAAAGGCCCAAAGTTGAAAAAAATTTAATCGCTCTCGGAATGCTTTTCGTGTCACATGTCACCCGTCACTTGTCACGCTCATGATGGCCCCATTCATCACCTTTGAAGGCACGGAAGGCTGCGGCAAGTCAACGCAGATTGAATTGCTCGCGAGCCAGATACGCGCGCTGGGATACCGGGTGCGCGTGTTTCGCGAGCCGGGCGGCACCCCGGTCGGCGAGGAAATCCGCCACACTCTCAAGCACAGCAAAAACAACGCGGCCATGACGCCGGAAGCCGAATTGCTGCTGATGAATGCCAGCCGCGCGCAACTCGTCCGCGAAGTCATCCGTCCCGCCCTCGCCTCCGGTGAAATTGTCCTGTGCGACCGCTTTTACGATTCGACCACGGCGTATCAGGGTTACGGACGCGGTTTGGAACTGGCTTTGGTCAAGAACGTGATAGATTTTGCCGTGGGCGACACCCGGCCCGATCTGACCTTGTTTTTGCACGTGCCGCCGGAAGTCAGCGCCGAACGCCTGCGCTCACGCCAGGTCACTCTCCCATTCGCCCGCGACCGGCTGGAAGAAGGCGACCGCCACTTTTTTGACCGGGTCGCCAAAGGTTACCAGGCCGTCGCCGCCGCCGAACCCGACCGCGTCCGCGTCGTGGACGGGACGGGGCCGGTTGAAGTTGTCTTTTCGAGAATCTGGGAACTCGTCCAGCCCACCCTGCCGCGCGTCGGACGATGGTAGGGATTGTTGGAGTTCAAGCTTCAGCTTGTTTTGGCATGGCAAGCTGAAGCTTGAACTCCAACTGACTTGCCGAATTCACCGCAACAGTTAATGTTTGAACAGGAACCATGAACGAAGAAACGATTGGCGAAATTGAGGCGCGCATCCGCAGCGCGGATTCCATCAGCGACGAACGCAAACGCGAATTGCTCCAATTGCTCGGCACGCTCAAGTCCGAGGTCGGCGCGTTGGAAAAAACGCACGATGAACAGGCCCGGAGTATCGCCGGCTTCGCCCAGTTGTCGGCCCATGAGGCCACGCGCGCCGAACAAAATCCGCAACTGCGCGAACTTTCGATCCAGGGATTGCGTTCCTCCGTCGAGGGTTTTGAGAAATCCCATCCACACCTCGTCGAAATCGTCAACACCATCAGCAACACGCTGTCGCACCTGGGAATTTAAAATCCGAATGCCGAATTCCCGAAATCCGAGAGAAGCCCGAAATCCGAAGCTCGAAATTGCGGATGCTTGTTTGCGCAAAATATAACCCGAGGTGCTCCTCGCAACACGGTTTTCGGACTTCGGGCATTCGGATTTCTTTCGGAATTCGGATTTCGAACTTCGGATTTCGCTAGTCTTTCCGCGGTTCCAGTTTCGCAATCGCCGCCATGATTTCATCGGCGATTTCCTGGTAAATTTCCTTGAGCCGCGGCTTGGTGCAATTCTTCGCCTCGGCCCGCAATTTCTCAAAATTCATCGGCGCGCCATATTTCACCGCGATGCGGTGTGGCCGCGGGAATCTGCGGTTCCGTCCGAAGGCTTCAAAAGTTCCGAACACGCGCACCGGCACCACCGGCGCGTCCGATTTGATCACCGTCAACCCGATGCCGGAACGCGCGGGCTGCAATCGCCCGTCGCGCGTCCGCGTGCCTTCGGGGAACAAAATAATCCCACCGCCGGCCAGCAGCCGGTCGAGAATGCCTTCAATCCCGCCGCGCCGCCGCCGTCGCGGTCCACCGGCACGGAGTTCCACGAACGCAACAGCGCGCCGATGCCCGGAAACCGGAACAAACTTTCGCGCGCGAGATAATTGATTCGACGATGCAGCGCCGAACCGACGAGCGGCGGATCAAGGAAACTCGCGTGGTTGGATGCGAGGATGACCGCGCCGGTTTGCGGCACGCGGTCGGCGTTGAAGACGCGCCAGCGGAAATAAATCGCGTAAATCGTCCGGAAAAAACCAGCCGAGCCGTAGCAGACGGATGAGATGAAGATCGAGATTCGATTTGGCATTCCCATCTCGTCCTCGGCCATGTTTCCGCAGCTTGCGGATTTCCGCCAGAATCAAGCCGCTCGTCTGCTCGGAGGTCAGGTTCGAATTGTTGATGACCTTGGCGCCCAGCGCAATCATCAACGGCGCCACGGCGCGCTGGCTGTCGCGCTGGTCGCGCGCGGCGAGATTTTCCTGGACGCCATCGGCGGCGCGGCGGCGCGAGCGCTCCTCCAGTTTCGCATCGAGGTAAAATTTGAAATCCGTTTCGGGAAAAACATTCGTCCCGATGTCGCGGCCTTCCATGACCAGGTTGCCGAACTGGATGCACTCGCGCTGGCGTCTTTTCATCCACTCGCGCACCTTGGGCACGGCGGCCACGTGCGGCACGGCGGCGCTGGTCTCGGCGGTGCGGATTTCCTTTTCCGGATAATAGCCGTCCACGAGCAGGCGCACCCGGCCGTCCACGCAAATCAGCGACGTTTTCCATTTGCGGCACGCGGCGGCGACGGCCTTGGCGTCGTGCACGTCAATCCGGTGCTGTCAGGCAATACCAGGCCAGCGTGCGATACATCGCGCCGGTGTCCACATAAACGTAGCCGAGCGCCTTGGCCACGAGCTTGGCGTTCGTGCTCTTGCCGCTGGCGCTCGTGCCGTCAATGGCGATGACAATCGGATGTTTCAATTTTCGTAGCTGCGCATCGGCAGAACGCAGCAAACATTTTCAAATTCCAATCAGCGGCACTCTGCCGAGATGCCGCTACGGATTCATTCCGCAAACAATTCCTCAACCGCCAATTTTCTGCCTGTCTTCGCATCCAGAATCGTCGCGCCCAGGCCTTTGGGCGGCGGCGTGGCCAGCTTCTGGAAAAAATTCGGGAACGTCTTCTTCACGCACGCTGGATTCTTGATTTTTATGCCCGGCACTTTCAATCCCAGAATCGCAAAACACATCGCCATGCGATGGTCGTTGTAGGTTTCAATCTCCGCGCCGTGAAGCTGCGACGGCCAAACTGTCAGCGTATCGCCCTGCTCTTCAACCTTTGCGCCGCACTTGGTCAATTCCGTCCGCAAAGCGACAACACGTTCGGTTTCTTGAAGACGCAGGCGGCCCAAGTCGGTAAAGCGAATGACTTTCGATTCTGGTGCGAGTAAAACAACGGATTCCGCTGAAGATATAACAATTGCGAGTCATGATGCTGTCCCCAAGATCTTTCATTCGAGAAACTTCGCTTTTGAAATCTTTTTCCAGTTCTGCAATCAGCTTCTGGTCATAAAGCTTCCCTGCTTTTTTCAATTCAGATTTGATCCGCAAAAGAGCTCCATGAGACAAAAAATCCTCAAAACGTCCGTCCACCTGCCAATCTGATTCAGGCCAACCCGCGATGAAAATGTCACTTAAAAGCTTGGTCTTAACCTCCATCTTCCACTGATCCGAATACTCAAGGAATTCCGGCTGTTCCACAACTTTTCCGGCTGCTAAAAAATAACTCCCGCTTGAAGCATCCGGTTCGATTTGAAATTTGCCGCCGTGATGCGGAAACGCTTCAATCATTTTTGAAGTCATCGCCACATAAGGCGATTCCTCCGCGTTCTCCCCGACGACTTCAACCTTCCATCCACCAACTTTCGCGCACAGCAACAGCGCCGACGCAAACTGCGAACTTTCCTCGATGCTGACTTTGCACGCGCGAATCTTCTCCCTCTCCGCCGCAAAGCGGGGGAGAGGGCCGGGGTGAGGTGGCGCGTTTAACAAATTCCCCTCACCCTGCCCCTCTCCCCGCTCGTCACTCGCGGGGCGAGGGAATCCACCGCCATAAATTATCGCCGGCAATTTGTCATTCGGCGATTCGACGCGATAACCCAGTTCGCGCAATGCCTGAAACAGCGCTGCCTGCGGACGTTCGTGCATCCGCGGCACGCCGTGCAACCGGTAAACGCCATTGCCCAGACAAACGAACGCTGCCAGAAACCGCGCCGCCGTGCCCGCGTTGCCCACGAACAATTCCAACGGCTGTATCCGGCGTCCCGCCGTTCGGGATTCTTCCGCCAAGCCCCTTGACCGTGATCGTGCGATTGCAGAATTCATCCGGATCCGGCTCCACCTTCACCTGAAATCCGAGTTTCTGCAGCGCACTCGACCATGATCTGCGTGTCCTCGCTCCAGAGCGCACCATTGAGCGTGACTTCGCCGTCCGCGAGCGCGGCAAGGATGAGCGCACGGTTCGTGATGCTCTTCGAGCCGGGCACGGTGATTTCCGCCCGCACCGGTTTGTCCAGCGGCACGATTTCGATTAGTTCGGGTAAAGCCATTTTTAACCACGGATGGACACGGATGGACACGGATTCAAAACACTCCCCTCACCCGGCCTGCGGCCACCCTCTCCCCGCCGAACGGGGAGACGGCCGGGGCGAGGGGCACGTTCAATTTGATTTGTCTTATCCGTGTTCATCCGTGGTTGATTCATTCGGGTGACGGCGAGGCGCAACCGGCGCACCAGTCGTCGCGGCGTTGTTTGGCATTCTCAAAAAATGCCGCAATGGCCTGCGCATCGCCTTTCTTCACCACACGCTGGATTTTTTCCAACTCGGCAACAAAGGCATTCAGCGATTTTGCCAGATTCTTGCGGTTGGCCAGGGCGATGTCGCGCCACATTTCGGGTGAGCCGGACGCGATGCGCGTCGTGTCGCGAAAGCCGTTGGCGCAAAGCGCAGCCTGTAATTTCGGCTGCGCCGGATGCAAAACCAGGTTCGCCAACGTCGCGGCCAGCACGTGCGGCAAATGGCTCGACCGGCTGACCAGCACGTCGTGCGTCTCCGGCGTCAATGCCAGTACCCGCGCGCCGAGCGCCTTCCAAAATTGTTCGCACTTTTCAGCGCCGTCCGGTTCGTTTTGTTCGTCGGCGTCACCACGCAAACGGCGTTCTCGAACAAGTCCGCGCGCGCGGCGCCCACGCCGTTTTTTTCCGCGCCGGCCATCGGATGACTTCCGACAAAATGCGCGCCGGAGTTCTGAATGAGCGATTCCAGGTCACGCACGACGCCGGCTTTGACGCTGCCGACGTCGGTGACGATCGCGCCGGGTTTCAGCGCCGGCAGCATCCGCGCGGCGAGCGGACGCATCTGCGCCGAGCGGCGTGCACAGGATGACGAGGTCGGCTTCCCAAACCGCGGCGAGCAAATCGGTCGTGGCAAAATCCACCGCGCCCGCCTTTTCACAATCCTTCAGGCTGGCGGCGCGGCGGACGAACCCCGCCGTCTGGCGCGCGAGTTTCCGGCGTCTGGCGGCCAGACCGATGGACCCGCCGAGCAGGCCGACGCCGACGATTGTGATTTTGCGAAATCGCACGAGGTGAGGATAGCGGATGGGAGCTGGCGGATGGAAGGTGGAAATGCGGGGCAGTGGTTAACTCGTGATTGGTTAAATGAGTCTTGCCATTACGGATCACCCATTTAACCAATTACTTATTTAACTGATTCAACACTTCAAAGCTTGACCGGACGACCTGCTTGCGCCGATTTGAAACACGCATCGAGCACCTGCTGCGTTTTCAGCGACCACATCGGCCATTCTTCGTTCAGCTTGCCGGAAAAGACCTGGTTGGCGAAGTTGCGGAACATGATGGTGTTTTGCGCGGTCGCATGGCCCAGCTCGGCCGGGTCGGAACCGGGTGCTGGCGGTTGGGCGCCGGCAGCCGCCGGAACACGAATTTCCGTCCGGTTGACTTCAAAGGCCGGTTCACGGCCGTTGAACGGGTGGACGAAATCGGGCACCCGCAGCCAGCCGTCCCTGCCGCTGACAAAAACCCATTGTTGCGAGGCGGCAAGAAATGAGGAGTAAAATCCCGCCGAAACACCGCCGTCGAAAAAAAGTTCGCCGGAAAAATCGGTGGGTGCGGGCTTGCGGCCGCCGACGGGTTCGGATTGCGAGAGAATCCGGCCTGTGACAATGCGTGGCAGTTGCCATTTCATTGTCCAAAGCGAGAACCGGATGCAATACCAGCCCAGATCGCCCAGGCAGCCGGTCGGTTCAAGCCGCCCGTCCACGCGAATGTTGTTGCCGGAAAATCCGCCGGTGCCGAGGAAACTGAACGCCGACGCGATCCGCCGCACCGGGCCGACGCTTTTGCCATCGTCCAAAACTTCGCGGATGCGCGGCAAACGGGGGCTGTGCATGAACATCACGCCATCCATGAATTGCACGCGGTTTTGGCGGCAGGCGTCCACCATTTCCTGAACGTCGGCCAAATTAACGCCGCACGGCTTTTCACAAACGACGTGCTTGCCCGCCGCCGCCGCGCGCAGGACCCATTCCTTGCGCAGCCCGGTCGGCACCGGGATGTACACGGCATCCACGTTCGGCGATGCAAGCAACTCCTCGTAACTGCCGAACGCGGCCGGTTCGGTGGCAAAGGGAAACTCACACTGGCAATTGCGAATATATTCGCGGCCGCGCTCCGCGTCGCGACTCGCCACGGCGGTGATGACGGCGTTGCCGGAGTTGAATATCGCCTTCCAGTTCTGGCGGCCGATGTTGGCCGTACTCATGAATCCGATCCGCAGCTTGTTCATAAATTCAAGGTTGTAGTGTCGAGCCTGCGGCTCGAATAAATCGGCGCGCAGCGCCGACTTTACATCGCGGCTTCCCTCACCCGTTCCAAAATCACGTCGGCGACGCGGGGTTCGCTGCCGACGGCGGGGGCGTACCAGACGAGCCTGTCGTTTTTCCCGGTCGGATTGCGCCAGGGCGGCTGGCCGGCAGCCAGCCGCTGCCGGACAATCGGCGGCGCTTCCCCCAGCATCACCGGAATGTCCTCCTGGGTGTGCAAACCGTCACTGATGAAAAACGGGACGACCACCAGATTTTTCGTTTGCGCCAGTTTGTAGCAATCGGCGATGCGCGGGGATTCTTCCAGGTAAATCGCTTGAACGCCAGCGTAAAGGTCCATCGCGCGAATCAATCCGGCCTGCCGCTCGATGGCCTGGCGCGAATTATCATTTTCCTCCGTGCCGTGGCCGGCAATGAACAGCGTGATGTCCCGCGGTTTGAGCGCGCGCGGAAAGGGAAATTGTTCCACCACCTTCCGGGCCCGGGCCAGAAGCACCCGGGTCATGCTGTCGTGGGTGCCGACTGGCAGGCAGTAAATCCAGGTTGAGGGTTGAGCGTCAAGGGTTGAGCGGCCAGAGGCAAATCCAAGCTCGCGCGGGATGATCTGGCTGCTGAAGTAGCCTTCGCTGATGAACAGGGGCGCGATGAACACTCGCGGCGCTGAGATTTCGGACAGGACATTTTTGATTTGCGGTTCCTGCTTCCAGAACGCCTCGCGGACGCCGGCGAAAATCTTCCGGCGGCGCAATTCCGCCGCGTGCTGATAGACCGGGGCGGCCGAATTGGCGTTTTGCTCCGTGCCATGTCCCAGCACCACCAGCCAGGCATCGGAATATGCTTCACCGTTCACGCGAAAGGGTTAACCCAGGAACCGCCCGGCCGCAAGCAACCCATTGCGCATCGCTCCGGTTGGGAGTCCCGCGTTCACGCGGTCCCGGCACAACCCCTGCGTAGCCGCCTGAAGGCGGAACTCCAAACGGTATACGACTCACGCAAGTTGGTCCTCCCCAAGAACCTTTTGGGGTTGTGGAAGAGTCAGGTGGGGCGAGGCTACTGACGAGCCGGCTCACGAGGACGCCCGCCCCACCGCAAATACATAGGGTGCCAACTCCATTTTTTCCTTGAAACCTTTCGGGGTTTGAGGTGTCTTAAGTTCACGTTGTTCGTGAAATTAAACCAACTATAACCATAAAATAATGAATTCAATCAAATTCACCGCCGTTGCCTTTGCCGGCATGTTCGGGCTGGCCGCCGCTGTTTCCTCCGCTGACGCGGCGGGCACGCTGCCGCCCGCTTCGGCCAAACCGGGCGTCACTTATGCCACCGACATCAAACCCATCCTCGACGTCTCCTGCGCCAAATGCCACGGCGGCGACAAGCCGAAGGCGCGGCTGAAACTGGACACCCTGGAAAATGCGCTCAAAGGCGGCAAGGACGGCAAAGTTATCGTCGCGGGTAACAGCGCCAAAAGCATGCTCGTTCTGGCGGCCGCGCATCTGACGAAAGACCCGGACACCTGGATGCCGCCAAAGAAGTTTGAAAACAAGTTCCCGCCGCTCACCCCCGACCAGATCGGCCTGATCCGCGCGTGGATTGACCAGGGCGCGAAGTAAGGCGGGTGACGGGTCAACACGGCACCCGAATTTGCTGTTTTAAAATGGCGCAGTCCGAACAGATTGCGCCTTTTAATTTTTCTCTGGCCTGTTTTTCAACGCAGCCAGCGCGGCTGCTTTGCGTTGGAATTTTAATTCCTGTTGCCGCCGGAGGATTTGTTCCTTTTCACCTTCGCTAAGGCCGGGCTGATTCATGGCATGCGTCAATGTTTGAATTTCTCGGTCAAGAAATTGATTCCGCAATTCTGCAACCACGTCGGCGAGTTGCTGTTCGGGATTGGGAATTTTGCGGTCCTCGGCGACGGCTTCGGTGACGAGGCTTCGCATCTCAGGCGTTGCACATTCATCCAGAAAGGCCGCGAGGCTTTTCCATGTCTCTTTCGTCTGCGCCGCCAACCGCTGCTCGATGATTTTCCGCGTCGGCGGATGCGCAATCCAATTTACGTCCAGATGCAGCGCCACCCACGCGGCCAGATCGTCGTGCAACAGAAGCAGTTTGAGCAAATGGAACTCATGTGGAGACGGACGCGGCATTTCGGCTTCCGGTTCCGACAGCGCCTCGCCGGATTCGGATTCCGGAACCTTGAATCCTGAACCTTGAACCTTGATCTTCGAAAATTCAGCGCGGACGGCTTCCGGCGGGACGCCCAGCCGCAACGCGGTCTTTTGCGCGTAGGTGTCAATCAAAACGACATTGCCGGTTTTATGCAGGGCTTCGGCCATGCCGCGTAAAATAGCCAGCCGGCCCTTGTCGCGGTTGGCCTCGTTCAACTGGCAGAGCCGGTTCAACAGGTAATCAAAAAATCCCGCCGCATGTTCAATCAATTTGTGGAATGCCTCGCCACCATTGGCTTTGATGAAACTGTCCGGGTCGTGCGGCGCGGGCACGACGGCCACGCGCACGGCGAGGCCGGACGCGAGCAGATGATCCAGCGAACGCACGGCGGCGTTCTGGCCGGCTTCGTCGGAATCGAAACACAGCACCACTTCGTCCACGTAACGTTTGAGGATGCGCGCGTGCTGGTCGGTAAAGGCCGTGCCCTGCGGCGCGACAATGTTCTGGACGCCGGCCATGAAACAGGCAATCAAATCAAGCTGGCCTTCGCAGACGACGGCGAACCCGGCGTCGAGCAGCGCGCGTTTGGATTTGTCGAGGCCGAAGAAGACCTTGCTCTTGGTGAAAATGGCGGTCTCCGGCGAGTTGACGTATTTCGCCGTTTTTTCGTCACCGGCCAGGATCCGTCCGCTGAAACCAATCACCCTGCCCTGCTCATCGCAAATCGGAAACATCAGCCGCCCGCGGAAGCGGTCGTAGAAATTTCGGGTCTGGGAACTGGCGTCCGGGTTCCCGGGTTTCGGGTCCGGGGTCTCGGGTTTGGCGTCCGGCGTCTGGGATCTCGGAATGATGAGGCCGGCTTTCTCGACGAGCGCCAGTTCGTGACCCTTGCTCTTTGCCCAGTTGACGGTGTCGTCCCAGGCGTCGGGCGCGGCGCCGAGCCGGAACAGTTTTATCGGCTTCCGGCGAGACGCCGCGTTTGGCGAGGTAATCGCGCGCCAGTTGCCCGGCGGCTTCATTGAGCAGGCAGTTCTGCCAGCGCTGGGCCATTTGTTCGTGAATCTGGAGCAACTGGTCTTTGAGATGGCGCGATTGCTGTTCGCCGGGATTCGGGTCAAATTCGAGCGGAATTTTCGCGCGGTCGGCCAGCCGGCGCACGGCATCCATGAATCCGATGTTTTCGTATTCCTTGACGAAGGTGAACACGTCGCCGCCTTTGTGGCAGCCGAAGCAGTGAAAAATCTGGCGGTGCGGATTGACGTTGAAGCTGGGCGTCTTTTCCTTGTGAAACGGGCAGAGCGCGACGAAGTTCGCCCCCGCCTTTTTCAATGGCAGATACGAGCCAATGACATCCACAACGTCGCTGGCGGCGCGGATGCGTTCGAGCGTGGCGGAGGAAAAAAGACCGGCCATGCATCCGGTCTAGCATCGGCGCGCGAATACGGCAAATCCATTTCGCACGGGTTCCGGACAATTTCAGCGCGCGTCGGCGCGGGTCATTTGCGGATTGTAACCACGCCAGCCTGTTTGGCCACCGGCTTGGGGGACTCGGACGGCTCAGTATTGACGAGCAGCGTGCCAAGGTAATCCTTGATGTAAGGTCCGGAGAAGGAATTTTTGAAAATGCTTTCCTGAACCATCTGAAAATCAGGAATGTAATTGCCGCCATAGAGGCCGCCGCCAAACCAGCGCTTCACGTAAGCCTGGTGGGCCTGGATTTCCGCCTGGGTGTAAACCGGCGCGTTCAGCAGGGCCAGCACGAAGAAAGCCATGCACGCGAAACGGATCATGCCCGAAAACATTCCCAGGTAGTATTCACCGCTGCCGAAGATGTTGCTGCCGGTCAGCCGGGGAACGAAGACTTTCTTGAGGCCCACAAACACGACCCAGACCAGGAATGCGAGCATCAAATAGCCCGTCACATAACTGGACGGTTTGTCCCACGCGGCGATGTTGATCAGGGCTTGGGCCGCGACCTCGTAGAACAACCCGCACACGATGACCAGCGCCAGCCATTGGAATACCCGCAGGACTTCCTTGGTCATGCCGTTCTTGCGCCCGCGGAACAGCCCCAGGCCAAGGACCAACAGCAACGCCGCGTCAAACCAGTTGACCGGCAATTTGTCGAACGTCAGCGATGATGTAATCGCAGCAATCATAAGTCAGAGATTAATTTACCGAATTCAAAATACCGGCCGAATCTATAGCCCATTCCATGCCAAATTCCGGTAGCGGTGCCTTAGATTGTGCAAACCTCTGGTCTGCCAATGGCGTCAATCAATTCGGCCACTGTCCAAGCGTGGTCTGTCAATTTGCTGGACTGTGCTGGCGTCTGGCCTGTTGTCGTGTGTTTCCAGCAGAAATTCCAGTAGCACACGAAAAGCGCAACCGAATGGCGCAGGTTTTCGAGCTTCTTGGAATAACCCAAAGTCGAGCGCGTGAATCGGCGGTTAAAAAGCCTGACGTTCAAGTTCTGGCGCTCAATGTGTGACGTGCAAATCAGGTCGTTTTTTGGCTGGCCGAGAATCGGCCTTTTCAGGGCCAGGATACAGACCGGCTGAGAATAACGTTTTTCAGGGAATGCGCTCTTGGCATACACTTTGGTCAGCATCCCATAATCAATCCCGTCATGGCCGAAAGTGCCTTGAATCGCTCCCTGACGCCCGCGATAGCCTTTCCAGTTGTCGGTTGAAATCTGCACGCGGCCTGCCAAGCGGGTTTTCAGATCGTGAATGTGTTCGTGCGTATTTTGCCAAGTACGTTTGCCGGTGCAAAATGAGACTATCAATTTTGAATCACGGCAGAAGCTCAGAAACGTATATTGCTCGCCGCGTTCGGGGTCGCCGGACTTGTTTCGTTCCTGTTTGCAGAAAACGTAGCTGTAAAGCTCGTCTGTCTCCACGTTGACCGTTGGAACGTTGCGGACAGTGGCATCATGGAACGTGGCGCATTTCCCGCCAATCGTTTCAACGATGCTCAGAACGGTTTTCTTTTCCAACCCGGTCAGTCTGGCAGTGGCGCGTATCCCGACGCCTTCACAGAGCAGCCCGACAACATCATTGACCTTTTGGGTTTCGACTCTCAGACCGTCCAGCGGTTGAGTCTCGGAAAACGTCTTGCCGCAACGAATGCAGCGGAAACGCTTAACGACACGGTTTCTGTTTCGGAAATTGGCGAAGTATTTGGCTTCGCCGGAGCAGCAATGGCATTTCAACTTGCCTTTCTAGGCAAGGTCAGCTAACGTGAAGTCGTATCTGCAAGGATATGCGACTGGACGCAGCTAATCCTGCGTTTGGTTGCGCTCCGTAGCGGTGACACGCTGCGGAGCTTGATTTCAGTTTGTTCTTTTTTGGGGATAAGGGCGTGTTGTCCCGTGCAAATGAAGCACGTTGAACGGTAGCCTCCCAGCTCCACGCCCGTTCCCTGAAAGTTTTCATTCATTTGATGGCTTCAAAATTTGAACGTAAGCATTCAGCTTCTCCCAAAGTTCCTGTGAAATTACTTCGGGTGTTTGCACCTTGATTTGCGCCCCTTTTTGGGAATAAGACCAAGCATTAACCCCTTTTAGTGCCCTATCTGTGGGTATCAAATCAACAGGCGTATCCAACAATTCGGACACCTTTTGTGGGGTTTCTGCCGCCTTTTCTGGAATTGATGTATGCACAGCGGCATCATATCTCAAAAATCCTCCGCTGTCTATTATTCCAGCAAAATATGCGCTTCTGGTAAATATCTGGGCTACACGGTCTTTCCAGCTATCAGGAACGCCCAACTCCTGATGGAAGATATTCCCCATAATTTCGGTAGTGGGAAGCTTATCCCCATCGAATCGCTTCACTATGAAAGAAAAGGCAGGGGGGTTCAAAAAGAGCTTTAGAATGGCCTCATTCTTGTCATTCTCGGATTGTGGGTAAAAGTATTTCCTCCCAGTCTCGGTCAGAGCATAAGAACCCCATCCTTCGATTATTCCAAAAACCTTCGAGGCACTCAACCTCTGGAAAAATGATGGAGTGCTTTCAGCCAAACTGACCTGTTTTGCAAGCAGGCTCTTTTTCACGCCCCCCTTTGACCCGCCAATCTCTTTGAGATGAGAGGCGAATTTTATGCAGGCTTCCAAGTCATAATATGGGTAAGCTGCGTCTTTGCGCTCTTGATCATTGTTTTCAGTCGTTTTCATACAGAGACAATTACGACATATATGTCCTTGTGTCAATAAGTATTTTGAACTTTATTTCATTGAGTGGCTGGTGCTAAATGGCCTTGCTGCAAACTTTGCCCTTGCGCTCGCCTGTGGATTCTGAGAAAGTGGGTGCGGCGGAGGGGTGGCAGAGTGGTTGAATGCGACGGTCTTTAAAACCGTAATGCGTAGCTGCATCGTTGGTTCGAATCCAACCCTCTCCGCTCACCCTCTCCACGCGCTTATGGGATGCTAGCAAATCTCGGTCCTAACGGGAAGCCTTTTTAAACACCAGTGAACCTAGGACATCACAGAATAACGGCGCCCGGCAATTCCTTCTTGGTGATTTGGCCTTTGAAAAGGCCGGTTAACCTGCCTCTGCTTACCACGCCGTTAAATGTCACTTCAAAATCATTGGCCAAAGCATTCACGCAATAACCTATTCTGTCGTTAAGACTATTGCTGTTCTGGAATTTTTCCAAAATTTGATCAATGTGGAAGCGGAAACGTTTTGTAAACTTTGGCTGGGGCATCAAAAGAGCCAAGGCCATTCGATAAGCGTCACCCTCTATATCGTCGTAAATCTGCTTGTCAACTTCGTAAATATTCGCCCCCTCTGGAACCCCCTGTTTCCACAAATCGGGTTCAATAATCCGGTGAGAAATCTCCTCTCCTATTATGAGCCTGAAATATGGCAAGTCGCTTCCGTAGTCCTCATCAATGACCACGTAATTCGGGTGGCGCGGGAGGTAGGCATCAACGTTGCAACGCTTTTGAATGCCGGGTCGCGGCAACAGGGATATTCCCATATCCTCCAAAATGCCCTCAATATCAACCCAGCAAGGCTTTACGCGGTCAGGATACTTTTGGAGAATGCCATTGGCCAAACCCTCAAGCTCGTCAATGCTTTTAGATTGGTAGCAGTATTTCAAGCACGCAGAGGTTGGAACACAATTTCAAGTAAAGCGTTTTCCTCGTCAAGAGAAAATTGCTTTCCTTGTGAATGTGCCGCCCTCACCGGCTTGAGATCGGTTTTGTTGAAGATACTCGCAAATGTCAATGCCGCAGCGTCTTTTGCCGCTTTCAACAACTTCTCGAATTTTTTTAGCTCTGCCTCTGCCAAGTCGAGAAGGATTGGAATAACAGCCTCTTGTTTTGAACCCACCCATTTAACAACCCCCGATTCCACCTCCGCATATTTGGACGGAGACAGCCAAATTTGCCCTGCAAAAATGCGGGCAATGATTCCCTTGGCTTGGCGCTTAGCCTTAAGCCATAACCCAAATGCTTGCGCCGGATGTTGTTCTTTGTTCATAAACTCAAAAATTGGACACGCTTAGTAGCACAACAATTCAAAAACGCAACTGATTTGTTGGCTTTCTGTCGGTTGGGTGATTTTCCGCCCGGCCTGAAGAGAAATTAGCATAGCACGTGCCTTATTGAGGGCCGGAAACCCTGCAAAACAAGCCGAAATTTGCGTTCGGAACACCAATATGCGTGAGTTATAAAGCAATCATTCACTTTGTCAAGTGAAAATCTTCACGGACATTCCCGCTTCACAATCTGTGGCACCACGACCCAAATTCCGGGTGGCGGCGATCAGGGCAGGCAATTCAACGGGGGCAACCCGTCCTCGGGGGGCGGCCTTGTGAGCGTGGATTAGTTCACTAAATATTCCGCATCAAGGCGGATTCGACGACAACCAGAACTGGATGTCGGTTGCCTGCGGATTGGCCGGGTCCAGGGCCAGCACTTTCAAGTAATGCTGCCGCGCCCGCGCCACATCGTGCAACTGCTGCGCATAAAGATTGCCCAGGGCCAGTTGTGCCCGGACCTCATCGGGACTGGCCTTCACGATTTTTTCCAATTCGCGCATCGCATCCGGCACGTAACCCGCCGCCTTGAGCGCCAGCGCGAAGTTGTAGCGCGCGTCCACGGAATTCGGCCGGATGGCGAGCGCCAGTTCATAAGCCGCCAGCGCCTGCTGGAAATTCCTCAAGCGATACGACAGCACGCCGAAATTGTATTGCGCCTCGAACCAATCCGGGTCGGCTTGCGCCGCCTGCTGATACGCTTTCATGGCGTCCAGCCAGCGCGCCTCCTGCTCATATCTCCTGGCCAGTGTAAACGCGCCCGTGGCCGTCCGCCGGTCGCCCGGTTTCGGTTTGGGCGGCGACAGATATACGTAATGCGGAAACGCCGCCGGCGCCGGCTGGACCATCTTAACCGGTTTGGTTTCAATCACCGGCGGCGCGCTCGCCGGCGCAACGGGCCGTGGACCGGCCTTCGGCGGCAGCACGGGAGATGGATTCACGGTTTCAGCCGAATCCGGCGGCAGCGGGGTCACGCCATTTTCATCATACGCTTTTTGCGGCGTGGAGGATTGAAACCAGTGAGTCGGACTGAGCCGGTGCCAGAGGCCGGGCTTTGCAGCCGGGACCGGCTCCGGCGACGCGTAAACCGGCGGCGCGGGCCTGGCTACGGTTTGACCCGGCGTGCTTACAATCGCCGGCTCCGGCTGGACTTCCACGACCTGGGCCGGCGGCGTCGGCTGGGGCGGCGGCAGATTGGAGTAAGTCCTGACCGGCGGTTGGGTCCTGGACGACAGGACTGGACGAACGACACTCGTCGTCGGCTCTCTCGTTTCGGCCACGACCGGCGGCGCGGACGCAACGTTTCTGTTTTCGTTTGCGGATCGCGGTGGCGGCTTTGCCGGGGCGACCGGGGCCGGCTGTTCCAGGCTGCCGGCAATGGCATTGACCTCGGCCCAATTCGCCGGATGCGACGCGAGCGCCAGATACGCGCGGTAATACTGCAAGGCCAGCTTGTCGTCGCGCAAATATTCCTGCGCCACCGTTGCCAGATTCAAAATGGCCGGTGCGTAATCAGGATGCGCCTTGACCGCCGCGCTGAAATCCTGGACGGCCTCACGCGGGCGGCCGCGCTGGATTTGCACCAAGCCCAGGTCGTTCAACGCCTCGGCGTTGTTCGGATTGAGACTAAGCGCGGTGGTGAAACTCTTTTCCGCCGCGGCCAGTTCATGCGCGCGCAGTTGCGCCAGACCGAGCTTGAGCCAGCCTTCGGGCACGTTGCTGCGCCGAAGCGTGTAGGCGGTGAACTCCGTCCGGGCGGCGTCGGGTTTGTTTTGTTCGAGCCAGAGGCAGCCGAGGTTGTAATGCGCCTCGACCAGATCGCGGTCCAACGTGAGCGCGCGCTGGTAAGCGAGTACCGCGTCCGCCGGCTGGCCCGCATGATGATACGCCAGCCCGAGATAATTCCACACCTGCGCATTGGTGGCCAGCAGCGACGTGGCGATCTTTAACTGCGCTACCGCCCCCGCGTAATCGCCGCCGTCCAGCAACTTTTTGCCCTTGAGCGCCGCATGCGGGCCGGACGGTGAGCAGCCCGAAATGAATAAGGCGAACGCGAGCAGCGTCAGAAAACGAAGAGGAAAGAGGGAAGAGGGAAGTTGGAATCCGGCGCGATGCCGATAATTTCCATCCTCCATCCTCCATTCTCCATCCTCGCGTTCCTTTTTTATGGCCAGCATCGGCGCTGGTGGTAGCATCCATGCCCTGACGTGTCAAGAAACGCACAAACCCGGTTTCATCATGGTCTGAATCTTAAACCGAAGCGCGAAATGGATTACGATTAAGATTAGGAGCGGGGCACGATTAAAATGCTGCAACTGATACCATGGGGCCGGGCTTTGGGCCGGCTGGCCGCAGCGACCGCCGTTTGGTTTGCGACCGTGCAAACGCAAGCGGCCGATGTCCTTTCGCTGCGTTCCACCAACACCCAGGCGAGCGTCGTCATCGTTGGAGACCCGCAGGCCACGTTCAATTTCCAGCCGGACGATGCCCGCGTGCAAACGATGGTGAATCGCGGCCTGACCACTCTCACCGCCAAAGCGGCGCTCGCCGATGCCTGGCGCAGCCTGGTGGCCACGCAGGACGTTGTCGGCCTCAAGGTTTTTTCCGCCGCCGGGTCCATCAGCGGCACGCGCCCCGCCGTCGTCGCGGCGGTGATCCGCGGTCTGCTCGACGCCGGCCTGCCGCCGGACCACATCATTATCTGGGACAAACACGCGTACGATTTGCGCGCGGCGGGATTTTTCAAGCTGGCCGCGCGATTCGGCGTGCGCGCGGCCGGCGCCGAGGACTCCGGTTATGACCCGACGAATTTTTACAACCCCGACACCGCCATCGTCGGCCATCTCGTCTGGGGCGACCTGGAATTCGGCAAAAAGGGTGAAGGCGTCGGACGAAAATCGTTTGTCTCCAAACTCGTCAGCCGGCAAATCACTAAAATCATCAGCATCGCGCCGTTGCTCAACGAAAACGAAGCCGGCGTTTGCGGGCACTTGTATGGCCTGGCCATGGGCAGTGTGGACAACACCCTGCGGTTTGAGGGTGACGCCGGCCGGCTGGCGGTGGCCGTGCCGGAAATCTACGCCCTGCCCGTGCTGGGCGACCGCGTGGTCTTGAACATCACCGACGCGCTTATTGGCCAATACGCGGGCGGCGACAAGGGATTGTTGCAGTATTCGGAAGTGCCCAACCAGCTTTGGTTCAGCCGCGATCCCGTCGCGCTCGACACGCTGGCGTTGAAGGAATTGGACCGTGTCCGCAGCGCTTTGGACGCGCCCGCTTTCAAACCGAACCTGGAACTCTACACCAACGCCGCCCTCCTCCAGCTTGGCGTCAACGACCCCGCAAAAATGCTGGTGGAGAAAATTCCGTAGGGACGGCGGATGATTTATTAAGGATGCGACAGCCGGAAGTACAAACTCCCCGTCGTGGAAGAATTGGTCGTAGTTTTGGTGGTGCCGTCATCACCGATGATGCCGGCGAAGCCGGTCCAGTGAGTGTTGTTCAAATTGGTATTTTGCTGCAATGTCCAGCCCGCCCAACCCGTCCACGGCGATGGCCATGATACGACTACATTGTTGCTTGAACGTTTGAGGGTCAACTTCGGCAGGAAAGTCAAGGTGTTGGTCAATACCGAAAGCGTGCTGGTGCCGGTGTTGGCACTGATTAAATCCAGTCTGCCATCGCCACTTATATCCGCTGCTGTGACTGAATAGGGCTTGCTCCCGACGACCGGCGAGATCGCGACAGCAAAATCGCCTGCGCCATCATTGGTCAGCACTGTCAAAGTGCCTGGGTTAATGTTGGCGGTAATCAAATCCACACTGCCGTCCCCGTTGACATCCGCCGCGGTGACAGAATAAGGAATCTGACCAACCCTTGGCAGAGAAGACAAAGTGAAACCGCCGCTGCCATTGTTGGTCATTATTGAAAGCGTGCCGTCACCCGAGTTCGCGCTGATCAAATCCATCTTGCCATCGCCGTTCACGTCCGCCGCCACGACCATCAGGGGATAACCGCCCACCCCTGGCGAAGAGGCAAGCGTGAAACGACCGTTTCCGTTATTCGTCAATATCGAAAGCGTATTGTCATAAAAATTGGCGGTGATCAAATCCACCTTGCCATCGCCATTCACGTCCGCCGCCGTGACCGATTGAGGTCCGCTGCCAACATTCACCGTGGCATTGGAGCCAAAGATACCGTTCCCGTTGTTCGTCAATATCGAAAGCGTGTGATAATTCGGAAAGGCGCCGGCGTTGGCGCTGATCAAATCCATTTTGCCGTCTCCGTTGACATCCGCCACGACCACCGATACCGGATTGGTACCGACGACCAGCAAGGCATTGGAACCAAAGATGCCGCCACCGTTGTTCGTCAACACGGAAAGTCTGCCGACGTAGTTCGGGTAACCAGTGGACATCGCACAAATCAAATCCACTTTGCCATCCCCGTTGATATCCGCCGCTGTAAATGAATTGCCGAAAAGGCCCGTCACCCCCGGTTTGAGCGTGGCATTGGAACCAAAACCACCATTGCCGTTGTTAGTCAGCACCGTCAAATGGTTGGTAATGCCACTCAAACTGATCAAATCCATTTTACCGTCCGAGTCCACGTCCACCGCCACTACCACAACCGGATTGGTTCCAACGACCGGCAGGGATGAGAGAGCGAAGCCCTGGGCATGAAGTCGGGGATTCAAAACCAGTAGAGCCAGACAGGCGATCAACAGCTTGAGTGGAATTCGCACAGACTTTCTTATTATAGCACAAATTCCGGACGAGAACAAACCACGTGGCGCTCAGGCACTGGCGTGGTTTGAGTGGCGAGGAGCGCTGCTCCGCGTGAGCCAGAGTTCCCCCCTTGCGGAGTGATGCGTCGCGCTCCAAAGGCCGCAAATTGCACCGCTACCAAAACATTTTGGGACTGGACAAAGCATTCCCCAAAGCCAACAGTAATCCCGTCCCAAAATAACCGGACCAAAACGGAAAATTTCGTCAACCGCAGACTGCAAATGAAAAAATCCTTGTTTTCACCGATCCCGGCGCTGCTGGCTGGAGTCACCTTGGGCATGGCCGCTCAGTCAACGAACGCGGCGCTCAAGATTGGCGACCCCGCGCCCAAACTCCAGGTCGCCCGGTGGGTGCAAGGCGAGCCGGTCATGGCATTTGACACCAACCACGTGTATATCGTGGAATTCTGGGCCACCTGGTGCGGCCCGTGCCGCGTCTCCATCCCGCACCTCAACGAATGGTGGCAAAAGTTCAAGGACAAAGGCGTGGTCGTCATCGGCCAGGACTGTTGGGAGCAGGACGACAGCCTTGTCGCTCCGTTCGTAAAAAAGATGGGCGACCAGATGACCTATCGCGTGGCGCTGGACGACAAGAGCCGGGATAAAGACGGCGCCATGGCCACCACCTGGATGAAAGCGGCGGATCAGAACGGCATCCCCACGGCGTTCGTCATCAACCAGCAAGGCCGCATCGCCTGGATCGGCCATCCCATGGAGCTGACGGAACAACTGTTGGACGACATTGTCGCCGGCAAATACGACGTGACCAAGGCCGCCGCGGACTATGACCAACGTCAGCAAAACCAGCAACAGTTGATGGACCTCTCCAAAAACATCAGCGCGTGCCTGCAACAAAAAGACTGGGACGGCGCCGAAGCCACCGTGGCGCAGATGGAAAAATTGCTGCCCGTCAACGAGCGTGACGGCCTGAACGGCGTCCGCTTTCAAATTCTTCTGGGCCGGAAGGACTACGCCGGGGCCTACAAGCTGGCCGGTTCCATCAGCGACGCCCATCCGGACAACGCCGGCCTGCAAAATGAACTCGCGTGGTTCATCGCCGCGCAGCCCGGGCTCGAAAAGCGCGACCTGGCGCTGGCCGAAAAAATGGCCGGGCGCGCCAACCAGGCGACCCAGGGGAAGGAGCCGGGCATCCTGGACACGTTGGCCCGCGTGCAGTTTATGAGCGGCAAAACCAACGAAGCCGTGGCCACCGAACAAAAGGCCGTGAATCTGGCCGATGGCCCCGTCAAAGAACGGCTCCAGCAACTTTTGACGAGTTACCAGCAGGGGAAATTGCCGGAAGCGCCGGAGTAGCCGGCCTCCTCAATGCCGCCGCGCGGCGTTTCTGCTTCTCAATCCCCGCCCGCTCCGGCATGCTGCGGGCAAATCCATGCGCATCCTGATTGCGACAGTTACGGCGGGGGGCGGACACGTCGCCGCTGCCGCCGCGTTGGAGGAAGCGTGGCGGGCGTTGCGCCCGGATGATGCCGTCGAACGGGTTGACCTCATCAAGTTTTTCTCGCCGTTGCACAAAAAGGTCTATGAAGACGGCTACGTGCAACTCGTCGAACGCGCGCCGGAACTGTGGGGAATGTTGTTCGGCAAGACCGATAATCCCAAGGTGGCCCGGCGCTTGAGCAAGCTGCGCCGGGCCTTTCCCAGCAACTCGCGCAAAAAATTCACCGGCCATTTGAAACAGTTCCGGCCCGACGCGGTGCTATGCACGCATTACGCGCCGCTGGAGACGCTGGGATTGCTCAAATCTTCGGAGGGCGGAGTTACACGACGCCCGGATTTAGCGGAAAAGATGGGGACTCGCAGAGCTCGCCCCTCTGAAGAGCGTCCCTCCGAGAAATGGAAACATCCCTTCGTCGTCAGCGTCGTGACGGATTTTGAGGCACACGCCCTGTGGATGGACAGCTGCGTGGATTTGTATTGTGTCGCGGCGGAGGAAACAAAGGCGCGGCTCGTCGCGCGCGGCGCCCCGGCGGCAAAACGCCGTCGCCACCGGCATTCCCATCGCCGCAAAATTTTCATCGAAGCCCGACGCGCGCGCCGTCCGCAAAACCCTCGGTCTGCGCGATGACCTGCCGGTTTTGCTGGTGTTGAGCGGCGGCTTCGGCATGGGACCGGTCGCGGAAATTCTGGCCGAATTGGACAAGGTGCCGCAACCGTTTCAGACCGTCGTGGTGACCGGCCGCAACGAGGCATTGCGCCGCGAAGTCGCCGCGCAAACCCGCAAGCACCCGACGCACGTGCTGGGGTTCGCCTCCAACATGCACGAGTTGATGACCGTCGCCGGCCTGATTATCACCAAACCCGGCGGGTTGACGTCGT
Source organism: uncultured Verrucomicrobiae bacterium (assembly GCA_963802515.1). Classification (GTDB taxonomy): domain Bacteria; phylum Verrucomicrobiota; class Verrucomicrobiia; order Limisphaerales; family UBA11358; genus UBA11358. The sequence continues at coordinate 4,163,732 of CAWDIX010000002.1, read as the reverse complement.
CCGAGGCGCTGGCGCTGGGCAAACCGCTGTTCATTCTGAATCCGATTCCCGGACAGGAAGCCGCGAACAGCGATTTCCTGCTCGAACGCGGCGCCGCGGCCAAGGTCAACCGCGTCGAAGACCTGCCGTTCCGCGTCGAACAACTGCTCGGCTCGAAGAAGCTGGCGGAGATGGCCAAGGCCGCCAAAGCGCTGGGCCGTCCGCAATCGGCCCTGGCCGTCTGCCGGGAAGTGTTGAAGCGATTGTAACGGCGCGGTCCAGCGGCGACCGGGCATCAGAAAGATGAACAGCCTTTACACCGGCATGCGCGGGCTGATCGGCCTGGCGTTGGGATTTTATTTTCGCCGCATTGAACGGTTCCACGCGGAGCGCGTGCCGGCCACCGGCCCGGTCCTGTTCGTGTCCAACCATCCCAGTTCGCTGAATGATTCGTTCGTCATCGGCGCATCCGTCGGGCGCAAAGTGAATTTCCTGGCCACCGTGCAGCTCTTCCGTTTCCCGCCGCTCACCTGGCTGCTCCGGCGTTGCGGGGTGATTCCGGTCAACCGGTTCAGGGACGATCCCAAAGCCATGCGTTCGGTGATGGACACCTTCGAAGCGTGTTACCGTGTTCTGGAGCGCGGCGAAGCGGTGGGGATTTTTCCGGAAGGCATCACGCACGACGACCTGCAATTAAAGGAGGTCAAATCGGGCGCGGCCCGGATGGCGTTGGAACTCGAACACCGGCACGGCGGGAAACTGGGCCTGCAAATCGTCCCCGTCGGCCTGACATTTTCGGCCAAGGAAATTTACCGCAGCGAGGCGCTGGTCCATTTCGGCGAACCCATCCGGGTGGCGGAATTTCTTGCCGGTTACGAAACCGGGCGCAAGGAATGCATCCACCGGCTGACGCATGAAATCGAGATCCGGATCCAAAACCTCATCCTTCATCTGCCGCGACTCGAGCACGCCCGCGTCGTCGCCGCTGTCCAGCGCCTTTACCTCGACCGGTTGCGGGTCGGGAACCGCGTCATCCATGAACCGGTGCCGCGACAAGTGGAGGGACTGCTGCTGGCGCAGGCCATCGCCCGGGCGGTGGAACTGGCCTTTGAACAATACCCGGAACGCGCGGGCGCCTTTGTCGCAAAACTGGACTTCTATGAACGCTGGCTGAGGAGGCTGAAGGTGTCCGATGACGCGCTGGCCGAATTTCCGAACCCGGGGAGGCTGTTGGGTCGGAGTCTGCTTCGGGGTTTCGTGGCCGTATTGGGCGCGCCGGTGGCGCTCTACGGCTGGATTCATCGCTTCATTCCGGCGAGAATCGTGCGCTACGGCGTCACCCTTACCGAAGCGTCCAAACGCAAGGCGCAGACGCCGCACGCCAAAATGCTCGGTGGCATTATCGCCTTTGTGCCGTGTTACCTGCTTTTTGCCGTCATCTTCCACCAGTTTTTCGGCTGGCCGGCCAGTTTGTGGTATGGACTTTCCCTGCCCGTGAGCGGGATGATTGCCCATTATTACATCCGGGACTTGCGCCGGCTCGGTGCGGCGATACGCAACGCCACGATATTGATCCGCGCGCCCCTGGCCGCACGCCGGTTGCTCCGGCTGCGGTCGGAATTGATCGCGGAGATTGAATCGCTGCGGCCGGAAATACAAACGCGGCTCCAATTGTCGCCGAATCCGTAGCGTTCAGTGAAGATTGCAGCCGGCAAACCCAACGGGTATTTCCGGCCGGTTTAGTTTGCCGCCGCTTGCTTGCGCGCGTCTCTTTTACGTTGAATCGCCTCTTCCTGTTGACGCAGGCATTCCGGGCAGATGCCGTGGGTGGTGGGTGTGTCAAAACCCTGCTCCATGAAGGTCTCGAGCGTTATCCATTGCCCCTTGTAATCAATGCGCCGGCACCACGAGCACACCCGCATGAACTCCTCCAGTTGCCGGATCCGCTTGAGCAACCGGTGCGTCGAGCCGCTCACCAGCAGCCAGACGGCCAGGAAGAGCAGCATTTCCACCGTGGACCGGCCGAACGCAAAGGGATGGTTGAAGAATATCAACCCCGGCAACTTGAGCAATTCATCAAGATAACAAAGCAGGATGATCGCCAGGAAACCGAGGTTTTGAATGAACACAATCTTTGTCAGGAACGAACTTTTTTGCATAACATCAACAACGAAACAACTCGCGGAAATCTGGCTTGCGACCACTCAGAATGACTTCGAGCCTGTCAATTCTCCGCCTCCCTGCCACTCAAACCGCTTGGTTAATCGGACACGATAAAACCTACGCATAAAACGTGCCGCCCGATTTTCCGGCGCAAAAGTTTCTGAATTGCATTTCAACAACGCGTGACACAGCCTCCTTTCGTTCATTAAGCCAAACATGAAATGCATCGCGCATAACGCCGAAGCCATCGCCGTCTGCGCTTACTGCGGACGGGCGCTGTGCGCCGATTGCGCCAGCCATTCGACAACGCAGCGCATGATTTGTTCGGACGCCTGTGCAGCCGCGCTGGCGCGTGATGACCGGGCCATGCAATTAATCCTGCAAAAGAGCCTGCAAAGCGCGCGGGCCAGCGCCCTTTACTGTTATCTGTGCGCCGGGCTTTCGGCGGCGGGCGCGGTCGGCGCGTGGTTTTACCTGCCGGTGCCATTTCTGGTCTGGTTCACTGCCGGCTGCAGCCTGATTTTTATCGCCTCGGGCATCTGGTACGGCCGGATTGCCAGAAAAGAGAATTGCGTATGAACACGCGCACAGCCGCGTGGCAACCACGCCGCGATAGGCGGGTTCAAACCACGGTGGGAATGGCGCTACGCCACTCGGTCATCGCCGCGAAATGGCCTGACCTGGGGCAATCACCCTGTTTTTGATTCAACTCCACCCCAATTTTTGGTTCAGCCCACCCCAGTGCCCGAAATCAAATCAGCGTGAAACGCTTTGATGGCGTTCAGCATGAACTGAATGGCGACCGACGCCAGCAACAAGCCCATGATGCGGGTGGCGATGCTCATCGCAATCGGGTTCAACCACCGGCTGCCTCGGGCTGCGATTCGTAAAATCAAGTAACTCGCCAGTGAGACCGCCAGGATGCACCCGTAAAGCGCAATGTGCTCAGGAATGTCTTTTGCCTCGTTTTGAAGCAGAATCGTCGTCGAAATCGCTCCCGGTCCGGCCAGCATCGGAATGGCCAGCGGTGTCACCGCGATGTCCGTCTTCTCGATGCCGGCCTTCGTTTCCTCGCGGGTTTCCATGACGCGCGAGCGTTGGGCGCGCAACATATCCAGCGCCACGAGCAGCAGCACGATGCTCGCGGCAATCTCGAAAGCCGGCATGGTGATGCCCATGACCTTGAAAATCAATTGTCCCGCCATGGAAAAAGCCAGCAGAACGCCCGCCGTCACGCAACCAGCCAGCCGCGCCGTCCGAATACGCTGTTCCGGTGTGTCATTGGGCGTCATGGCCAGAAACGCCGGCACGGTGGCCAGCGGGTCCACAATCACAAACAGCGACCCGGCCGCCAGCAGAATGTATTCAGACAAACCCACGCGGAGTGAATTAGGAGCAGATTGCAGCGAAAGTCAAACGAGGAAAACCATGGAGGCATGAAGGCTTGGCACGGATTACGCGAATTATCACCAATTCAAATGCGCCCAGGGCGCTACGGACCCTGGCCCGGGAACTAGTTGGCAGTTTTTCCGGCGTCTTGTTTACAGCACTGTTTGCAATCAACGGAGCCGCCCGACTGAACAAGTCTTTAAAAAATAGATGCGATGCTAATTCGACATCGGCCCTCGGAGAACTTGTATTCATTTCACAACCTCACCGGAATTTTTTTCCCCGCCAAAAATTTCTTAACGTCGCCGACGGTGTAGGTGCCGAAGTGGAAAATACTCGCGGCCAAAACCGCATCCGCCTTGCCTTCGAGCAACACCTCGGCCATGTGCTCCAGACTGCCCGCGCCGCCGCTGGCCACCACCGGCACGCCCACGGATTCACTCACGCGCCGCGTGATGACCAGATCAAACCCCGCTTTCGTTCCGTCGGAGTCAATCGAGTTCAACACAATTTCGCCCGAGCCGAGCGACACGGCGCGTTTGGCCCATTCGACGGCGTCCAAACCGGTCGGCTTGCGCGCGCCGTGCGAGAAGACGCCCCATTTGTCAGGCGCGACCTTCTTCGCGTCAATCGAAACCACGATGCACTGGCTGCCGAATTTTTCCGCGCCGGCCCGAATCAGGTCCGGATTCGCCAGCGCCGAGGAGTTGATGCTGATTTTGTCCGCCCCGGCGCGGAGCATGGTGTACATGTCCTCCACGGACTTGATGCCGCCGCCGACGGTGAGCGGCATGAAGCATTGGTCCGCGGCGCGCTCAATCACATCCACCATCGTTTTGCGGCCATGCGCGGTGGCGGTGATATCGAAGAACACCATTTCATCCGCGCCCTGTTCGTTGTAGCGGAGCGCGAGGGCGACCGGGTCGCCGACGTTGCGGAGTTCGCCCGCCTCGGCCTTGCCGAACTGGACGCCGCGCGTGACCTGGCCGTCATGCACGTCGAGGCACGGAATGACTCGTTTGGCAATCATCCCGTCCATTGAACCGCCACTGGTGATACAAGGCAACTCATTCCGTGCAACCGGACTCGGGAGCGCGGCGTTCACGCCGCTTCGATATGCGAAATGAAAAGGGCCTGGCAATTTCAACGCTTGGTCACTGCAGAAGATGAAGCGGGCTGAAGCCCGCGCTCCGTTACGTGATTCTGCGGGCTTCAATTGGTGGGGCGAGCGTATTCGCGAGCCGGCTGGCCAGTAGTCTCGCCCCGCCCAAACCCGGTCACTCCCCACGGTTGGCACTGCTGACAAATTCCCGGTGCAGCCGGGCGTAAACGCCGCCCTGCCGCAACAGACTTTCGTGCGTGCCGCGCTCCACAATTTGTCCCTGGTCCAGCACCAGCACCAGATCGGCCTTGCGGATGGTGCTCAACCGGTGCGCCACGACGAATGCCGTCCGTCCGCGCAGCAGAATTTCCAGCGCCCGCTGCAGCCGCGCCTCGGTGACCGTGTCAATCGCGCTGGTCGCCTCGTCCAGCACCACGATGCGCGGATTGGCCAGCATGGCGCGGGCAAAACACACCAGTTGCCGCTGGCCGAACGACAATGCCGCGCCGCGTTCGGCCACCTGTGTCTGCAATCCGTGCGGCAGCGCGTCCAGCAAATCGGCGCAATCCAGCGCCGCCAGCGTCGCCCGCACCTCGGCTTCCGTCGCCTCCGGCCGGGCGAACCGGATGTTGTCCAGCACCGTGCCGGAGAACAGGAAATTGTTCTGCTGCACGCTGCCCATCTGCGACCGCAAGCGAATCGCTCGGTGACCGTGTTCAAGTCCGTGCCGTCCACCAGCACGCGCCCGCCCGTCGGCAGATAAAATTTTTGCAGCAATCCCACCAGCGTCGTCTTGCCGCTGCCGGTGTGCCCCACCAGCGCCACGGTTTGTCCCGGCTCGGCCACAAATGAAATGTCCCGGAGCACCGGTCGCCCGGCTGATACTCGAAATGCACCGCCTGGAATTCCACGCGGCCCTGGATGCGCGGCAGCGGTCTGGCCGTCGGCCGCGTCCACCCATTCCGGTTTCTGGTCCAGCATCCGGAACAGCCGTTCCGCGCCGGCCATCGCCATGAACGCCTGGTTCAATTGATTGCCGATGGCCTGCACCGGATCGAAGAACAGGTTGGCCAGGAAGAAGAACATCACCAGGTCGCCCACCTCCATGTGCAGCCAGCCGTGCCAGCGCAACGCGCCGTAGCCGCCCAGCAACGCCATCGCGCCGAGGAAACAGCTGGCTCTTCAATTGCAGCAATGGCACGAACACCGCCGACGCCTGCGCCACGCCCACGTTGTTCTCGCCGTGCACATCAATCAATTTGCGGAAGAAGTCCGAGTTGATTTCATGCCGCACAAACGCCTGCGTCACCCGGATGCCGCTCACCGATTCGGCGAGCGTGGAGGAGACCCGGCTCCACGATTCCTGCACCTTGCGCAGCCGCCGGCTCATCTCGCGCCGGTAATTTTCGTTCACCACCCAGATGAACGGCGCCATGACGACCATCAGCGAAAACAGCTTCCAGTCGTACCACGCCATCAGCGCCGCCGAGGTCGTCATCTGCAATCCCTGCACCACCAGCACGAACGCCACGTCCTGCGCCCCGGCCCGCACGCTGTCAATGTCCGACGTCATCCGGCTGATGATGCGGCCGAATTTGGTCTGGTTGAAAAACGACATCGGCATCGTCATCAGCTTGCGGAACAAGTCCGACCGCATGTCGTGCACCACCGCCTCGCCGAGTTCGAGCGCGAACCGCTGGCGGAAATGAAAGTTCGACCACGGTGACCAGGGCCAAGGCGAAATACCCGGCCGCATACCAGAAAATTCCCGACAAATCACGGTTCGCAATCGGCCCGGTGATGGTGCGGCCAATCAGCCACGCCAGCGCCGGCAATTGCAGGCCGCGGATGAACGTCAGCGACGAACAGCCAGTTCCGCTTGGCCGCGTAAGGCTTCGTGTAGCCGAAAATCCGGCGGATGAGCGCCATCTGCAGCGGCGCCTTGTCCGCCTCGCGCTCCTCCATCGGATTGTAATAAGTGATCGCCTCCCGCGCCGAAAGGTCTCCCTTCGCGGTCTTGTCAGTCTGCGATTTGTTGTTCGATGGCGCGCTCATTTTCTACCACTGGAAATTTTAACGTTGGTTTTGAGCATTACACTCGCCCTCACCCCGGCCCTCTCCCCCAGGAGAGGGAGAATGCTTCTCCGTCCTTCTGCGCATCGTGAACTGGTCGTAGCGGGAAAAACGTGTGGAAAAACAAAAGGTGCCGGCTGCTGTTCCCTCTCCCCGGGGGAGAGGGTCAGGGTGAGGGCGGACCATTGGGCGTTCGATCCCGCATTGCGGGATTGAATGTTCGATGTTTTCATTTGTTCTTTGGCTCTCAACTCTCAACGCTCAACGCTCAACCTTATTTCCCCCAGATCCATAATCTGCAACAGCGCCGTCTCGTGATACGGCCCCGGCCGGTGCACCAGTTCCGCGTGCGTGCCCGATTGCGTCAGCCGCCCGTCTTCCAGCACCAGAATCAAATCCGCCCGTCGCAACAGGCTCAACCGGCCCGACACCACGAACGTCGTCCGCCCCGCCATCGCCTCGCGCAACGCCGACACAATTTCGTTCTCCGTCCGCGCGTCCACCGACGCCGTCGGGTCGTCCAGAATCAGAATCGGCGGCTGCAGCAACAACGCCCGCGCCAGCGCCAGCCGCTGACGTTGTCCGCCCGACAAATCCACGCCCGATTCGCCCAGCACCGTCTCGTAACCGTGCGGCAACGCCGTGATGAATTCGTGCGCCGACGCAATCCGCGCCGCCCGCTCAATCTGTTCCATCGTCGCGTGCGGATGCCCGAACGCGATGTTCGCCGACACGGTGTTGGAAAATAAAAAACTCTCCTGATAGACAATGCCGATCTGCCGCCGGAACGCGTCCAGGTCCAGGTCCCGCAAATCCTTTCCGTCGGCCAGAATCCGGCCTGCCGTCGGGTCGTAAAAACGCGGAATCAAACCGAGCAACGAACTTTTGCCCGCGCCCGTCATCCCGAAGATGCCGATGATTTGTCCCGGCTTCGCCTCGAATGACACGTCCGTCAGCACCGGTTTGGCCGGGTGATAACCGAACGTCACCTTTTCAAACACCATCCGGCCCGTGAGCCGGGCCGGTTTGATGGCGTCCGGCCGGCTCTGCACTTCCACCGGCGTATCCATCACCTCGAACACACGCCGCGCCGCCGCCAGGCTCTGCTGCACCGAGTTCGCGATGGTCGAGATGGTCGCCACCTGCCCCGTGAATTGCTGGAGCAGACCGGCGAACACCACCAGCCCGCTGCCCAGCGGAATTTTCCCCTGCACATACAGCCAGCCGCCGTAGGCGAACAAAATCACCAGGCTCAATTGCGACAACATCTGCGTGCCCGGCGTGAACAACGGACAAATCCCAGAAAATTTTCCGCTGTTGCGACGACACCCGGTCGTTCGCCTCCTCAAACCGCCGGACCTGGTGTGGTTCCGCGGCGAACCCTTTCACCGTCTGCATCCCGCGCACGCTCTCGCTGAACAACAAAACCATGTTGTCCGTCAATTCGCGGTTGCGCAGGTAACCCGGACGCAGCCGCGCCGAATAAAAATGCGCCAGCCACCACAACGGCAGCGACACGCACAGGCACGCCACCGTCAGCGACGGCTGGATCCGCCACATGAAAACCGCGTAGGCCGCCAGCGTCAGAATCATCGTCGCGCCCTGCAACAACACGCCGTCCACGAACAACCGCGTGTTCTGCACGTCGCCCGTCACCCGGTTGAAAATCGAATTGGAGCCGTGCAGATCGAAGAAGCTGAAGCTCAGCCGCTGCAGTTTGGCGTAAAGCTGCGCGCGCAATTCCGGCACGATTTCGCCCTGGGTCAGCCGCGCAGTGATCATGTTGTAGGCGTAGGTGAGCGCCGCCCGCAATACCGCCTGCGCCACAATCGCCAGCGCCAGCGCCGTGACAATTTGCAGCGCCGACCACCCCGCCGGCGGGTTCCAGCCAAACGGATACACCGGCGGTGACAGGGACGGGTCGAGCGCGTAACGGATGACGTCAATCACCACGCCCAGCAATTTGAGACCGGCGATGCCGAGCAGCAGCAGCATCACGCTCAGCACCAATGACCACAGGCAATCCTTCCGAAACCGCCACGCCAGCGCCGTCAACCGACGGACGAGTTCCCCGGTGGGATACCGCTCGTCGGCCTGCCGGGCCGCAGCTTCGGGGCGCAGGCCGGCGGGCGGCGGATTGGATGTCGCGGATGTTTTCAGAACCCGTAACATGCCGCAGCCCGGAGCCGTAATCGAATCAAAAAGTGATGGCGACTTCCACAGAAGGCAACGGAGGAAACAAAGAAGGGAACCAGGCATCCACCGCGGATGACGCGGATGACGCGGATTCATTGCCGCAAAAAAACACGGTGGATTTCGTTTCTTCGTTCACTTCGTTAGCTTCTGTGCAAAAGCTTCCGTCTTCGACGTTGAGCGTTGGATGTTGAATGTTTGATGTTTCCCCGCCCCTCAACCCTCAACTCTCAACCATGTGACCCGTCACCCGCCTGCCGAGCCGAAGCTTCCGAGCGAAGGCTGGTCACCCGCCACCCGTCACCCAAATTTGATTTACTTCGGTGTCGGTTGAAATATATTTGTCATCCCATGTGCCGACGTGGCGGAATTGGCAGACGCGCTAGACTCAAAATCTGGTATCCGTGAGGATGTGTGGGTTCGACCCCCTCCGTCGGCACCATTGACCTTCTCTTGGTTCGGAGTTGAATGTTGAATGTTTCCCCCACCGCGTGGCGCTTTGCTGCTTTACGCGGCCCCCGTGTGGCGGTTCCGCCATTTTACACAGGTCAACCACGTGAGGCTGAAAGCCTTTTACCTGGCCCACCGCGTGGCGGCTCCACCGCTTTACGCGGTTTTGCAATTGCCAATCCGCATTTCCGCCCTACGATGCAGTTGAATCTGCATGGGTATGGGAATCTGCAGCGCACCGCCTGCTGAAAAATGAGCACCCGCGGTCAAAATGAAAAGAAGTTTGGCCGCTGGGAGGAATTGCCCGGTGGCGGACGGCGTTATCGTCTGGATGTGACAGGCCGGCTTGGATGGCAGGCGCGTTATTTCAAGGAAGTGGATGCGAGAGAAACCACGATGCGTCTCTGGCAGGAGATTTACGACGATAAGGGAAAGCAGGTCGAGACGCATGAAAAATTCCCTGTGGATAAAGGACACAAAAAGGTGTAGGATGGCGTCATGACGATCACGAAACAAACCGTCGCCGACAAAATCGCCGCGTATCTCCATCACGAGATCACGCTCGCGCAGTTGGTGGATTGGGCTGAGAACGTCATGATGGAAGGCAAGCTTGCCGAACGTGATGTCAAAACACTTTCGACCGTTATTGCCCGTCTTGGCGTGGCTGACGTGCGCGCCTTCGGCCTTGCGTGGGACGACTGCGAGGAACTTCTTCACAAACTCGGTTTTTCTCCCCGCGTTGAAGTGGTCGCAGCGTAGTTCCATCTCCCCTGCCGGTGGGGCAACGCAGACCGGCGGTGGCGAAGTTACTTGTCGCGTCGTAACGACTCGCCGCGCCAAAGTGTCAACGACGACGGATCAACCCTCAAGCAACCGCGTGGCGGCTCCGCCATTTTACACAGGTCAACCGCGTGCGGCTGACCGGTCCACCATCCTGTCCATCGAAGCTTTGGCGCAGTTGTAAGCTCTATATTGAACGGACCCGCTTCAGGTCAACGGCCTCTTCGTGCCGGGTTTCAAAAACCCTTTTCAGATTTACAGCGACATTTTGTTTGCCTGCAACGGCTTCGATCAAATCGGTTTGTGCAATTATTTCAACGCAGAGGCGCAAAGGTCGCAGAGATTCGCGGAGTTACGACGGGACAAGGAGTTGAGGGAACGGACGGCCCGGCGATCCGTCCCTGCCCAAAATTAATCCGCGCCTTCCGCGAAATCCGCGGTTAACAATTTGCGATTTTTGCGCCTTTTCGTGGCTGGAAACCCGCGGGTCGCCCCCGCCTTTTCCCCGGCACCAGTTACCAGTTCCCTATCATTTGTTTTTAACTGGCACAAAGTTTGCATCGGCGGCAAAACCGGGCGGTTCGAAGTCGAACCATCGGGTTCTGCCGGATTGCCTGCCAGAAAATCAGTTGCACGCAGGAAAGGGAAATTTCAAATGAAAAATCTGAAGGTTTCGCTCGGCTTCACCCGGTTGCCGGATGGAGAGTTGAGCACGTTGGCCAAAAGCGTCATTGCCAACATGACGAACAACGCGGGGTTCTCCGCGCCGCCGGTGTCGTTTCCGGAGCTGGCGAAGTTACTGGAGACGTTTGACGGGGCGATGGCTGCGGCCCTGAACGGCGGCACCGCCTTGACGGTGGCCAAGAATGCGGCCCGTGCGGCGTTGTTGGCCGCGTTGCGGAAAATGGCCGCTTATGTTCAGATCGTGACCGACGGAGACATGGCCTTGCTGCTCGCCTCGGGTTTTTCTGCCATCAGCACGAACCGTTGTCAGGCCAGGTTGGGCGTTCCATGGATTCTGTCGGTGGGCAATGAAGGCACCACAAAGCTGAATGTGCGCTTGCGGCCGGTGGCCAACGCCAAATCCTATGAATTGCGCGCCACCAACGGAACCGCCACGACCGCGGCGTCCGTGTTTTCCACGCAGGCACGACGCGTTATCGTGGGGAACCTCACGCCGGGTACGACTTACAGCATACAAGCCCGCGCCATCGGCGGCAGCGAAGGCTATGGCGAGTGGAGCGATCCTGTTTCCCGCATGGCCATCTGAAGCGTTGAAGGTTCAGCATTTGGCGCCCCCCAATTCGACGCTTTACTTCCGGCCGTGAAAGGGTCAGTTCTGGAATTATGACATTCTTCCGCATCCTGAAAATCATAAAGCGCCTTCAAGCCGAGACCGCCGCCGGACTGGACGCCTTGTTCATCACTGATTTTGAACAGAAGGTAACGAAGGGAACGAAGAAGCAAAAATCTTCTGACCTTGGTTAACTTTGTTTGCTTCTGTAAAAGCTGAAGGAGTTTCAAGTTTCAGGTTTTCAGAGAAAAGGGCCCGATTCTTGTGATTGAATAGTTTTGGGACCTGAAACGGTCGCCCAATTCGACGCTTTGCTTCCGGCCATGAAAGGGCGGGAAACTGAGAGGCGTGTTTGAAACGGGTGATCTACAGCGGCCTCAGTTCCTTGCCCCATGGGCACGGAGAAGGTCTGTGACTTCCGGTTTCGCAACTTGCAACGGCGTTTCACCATCGTTGTCCTTCGCATTAACATCCGCCCCTTTGGCCAACAACAACTCCACGACCTCCTTCTGGCCGTTGCTCGCCGCCGAGTGCAACGGCGTGAAACCCTGGTTGCTCTTCGCATTGACGTTCGCGCCTTTGTCCAACAACAGTTCCACCACGTCTTCATGGCCTTCGTAGGCGGCCGAGTACAACGGCGTGGTCCCATTGGCAGCCCGCGCATTGACGTCCGCCCCTTTGGCCAAAAGCAGCCCGGCGATCTCCGCGTGGCCGGCATACGCCGCCGAGTGTAATGGCGTGGCCCCGTCGTCGGCTCTGGCATTGACGTTGGCCTTGTGTGCCAGCAGCAACCCGGCCACGTCCTGGTGGCCTTCAGACGCCGCCAGGTGCAAAGGCGTTTCGCCATCGCCGGCCCTGGCTTGAACGTCGGCTTGGTTGGCCAGCAGCAGCTCCGCGATGTCCTTCAGACCATTGGCCGCCGCCGAGTGCAACGGCGTGATCCCATTGGTGGCCCGCGCATTGACGTCCGCCCCTTTGGCCAGCAGCAACTTTACCACCTGCTGGCCATTGCTATTGCCTGCCGCCTCGTGCAACGGCGTGAAGCCGTCATTCCTCTTCGCATTGACGTTCGCGCCTTTGGCCAGGAGCAGCCCGGCCATATCCGGGTTGCCTTCATACGCCGCCGTGTACAACGGCGTGCCTCCGTCGTTGTCTCTGGCGTTGACGTCCGCCCCTTTGGCCAAAAGCCGTTCCGCCACGTCCCTGTCACCGTTCAGCGCCGCCCAGTGCAAAAGCGTGGCGCCGTTGGTGTCCCGGGCATTGACGTTGCTTTTGTCGGCCGACGGCCAGTCGGCTTTGTTGACCAACAGCAACTCCGCGATGTCCTGGTGTCGCTGAGACATTGCGATGGCCAAAGGCGTTTTGCCCAGGTTGTCCCTGGCATTGACGTTGGCTTTGTGCGCCAGCAGCAACTCCACGATTCCCTCGTTACCTTCATGCGCCGCCACGTGCAGAGGCGTCCAGCCGTTGGTGTCCTTGGCGTTGACGTTGGCTTTGTGCGCCAGGAGCAACTCCGAGAACTCTTTGTGTGGGGTGTCTTTGTGTGAGTCTTCGAACAGGTCCGAAATGCCTGACGTGTCCTTGGGTAACGGAGACGCCGCCGCGTGCAAAGGCGTGCGGCCGTCGTTGGCCCTGGCATTGACATCGGCTTTGTGTGCCAGCAGCAACTCCGCGACGTCCAGATTGTTTTGCAGGGCCGCCAGATACAAAGGCGTTTCGCCGCCGCTGTCCTTGATATTGACCTCGGCATGGTGCGCCAGCAACAACTCTGCGATGTCCTTGCTTCCTTGATGCGCCGCCAGGTGCAGGGGCGACCAACCGCCGTAATTCGGGGCATGGGCGTAGGGTTTGCGACCAAGTATTAATTCCGCGAAGTCCGTACCACCCCGGCTGAGGGTCAAGTCCACCATGTCTAAAGGCGTTGTGCCGTTGGCGCTCCTGGCATCGGCATCGGCCTGGTGAGCCAGCAGCAGCTCCACCAGATCCGCGTGTTCGGACAGGGCCGCTGCGAGCAATGGCGTTTCGCCATCTTTGGCCCTGGCATTGACGTTGGCTTTGTCGGCCAGCAACAATTCCGCGACGTTACGGTGCCCCCCCAAAGCCGCCATGAGCAAAGGCGTACAGCCGTTGGTGTCCTGGCTGAAAACCAGATCGGGATGCGCCTGGAGCAGCGCTTTGACTTTTTCCAAGCCGCCAGCTTTCGCCGCGTCATGAATCTCGCCACCGAAGGCGAGGCTGCACCACGCCAGCGCGACCATCACAATCAACGCAGCTCCGACTCCTAATTGATTTACGCTTGATTTCATTTTTTGCCTTTCTGATGTTGCGGCAAATGTCAGCGCCGTACACCGCGGGCGGGATATGGCGCGCGAATCCCCTGCTCCGTGCCGAAGATGTCCTGCCAGACCGGTTCGTAACCGGGGAATTGCAGGGTGTTGGAAACCGGTTGCCGCGCGTTTTTCAAATCCCGGCTGACCGCGCAGATGAAGATGGGCAGGCGCGGTGTCATAAATGACGTTTACAAAACAGCGCTCAACCGTCAAGACAAATAATGCTCGCGCTGGAGGGGAGCCGCCACGGTCGTATCCTGAAAATCAAACCGCGTAAAAGACTTCGTCTCACGCGGTGCGGAGTGAAAAATATGAATAAGCAATCGGAGAATCTGAACCAACAAACTATGCGATCAAATTCAAATCAATGAACCCAAATGACATTTACGCACCACAACAGGTGATTATCACCCAAACGCACCAACGTAATCTTGTTATTCAGTCTGTTTTCTCACCATTTCTATAAGCTTTTGAAGCTGCGTGTCATTCGGATTGAGACGAAGACTGGCTTTAGCAATCAGGAAGGCATCATCGGGCCGTTTAAATTCGAGTAAAAAATTGGTGTAACGATAAATCGCTTCGGGCGAATATGGACAAAGAGCGTAAGCTTGCCTGAAAGCCAGATCGGCAGCTTGTCGCGCCTGATTTCTTTCGTAGTTATCCCGAGCATGTTCGGCCCGCCACGCGTACATTCCTGCTTGCGAACTGCGAAGTTTTGAAAAGGTCTTCTGTGTCTGATCATTTTTTATAAAGCCAGCGTCGCCTTTAAATCCTGCAAGATTTTTGTCGAGATAAACCTTGTCCACGAAGTCGCATATTTCCCTGGTGGAAGTTTTGTCGGTAATCCAATCGCCGATCAATGCGCCGGTGAACCGACGCCAATAATCCTGATCTTTTTCAATATCTGTTGCGTTTAATGCCGTAATCGGTTCGTTATGCAACTGAAAAATCAGCCCATGCGGCGACAGATAAGGATACATCCAATCGAGCGGAAAACTTTCCTCGACGTAGAATTCGTGCCCCTTGTTCTTGTCGAAAATAACTTTGACCAGCAGGCCGTTGATGGTCATAACCGCAACCGCGCCGCTGACTTGAATCCGGCCATCGACAGTGTGGACATCTTCACCCGGCTTAAGGCGGCCCTCCTTCAAACGCTCTTGAGCGTTGGTGGTATATTCGTTAAAGCAGCTTCGCAAATCCTCAAGTGTCGGGATGTAAAGCATTTTGCCATACCTTTTGCTCAAGTATTCCAGATAGGTGTAGTCTGCCAATTGATTCTGGGTCAGCACAAAAATGTGCTTTCCGCCCTCCGGCGATTCTGTCAGCGCTGAAATAATGAATCGCCCCGGATCAGTGCCACCAAAATAGATGCTGCCAACAGGCATTGAATCAATAATCTCGCGCCCGAACTGATGCAGTAATTTGTCGTCCCATTCATGAAACTGCTCGTATGTCCCGATCATTTCCTGAATCGGCGGCCAGATAACCGTGCGCAATGCGGGTGATATTGATTCGTCCGTCTTGGAATTGGTATAGCGCCCACTCGCCTGGTCAATGCGTCCGGCAAGATTTGTTGCAGTTTCCCAATCATCGGCCCGCACCGCGTCAAAATATCTCCACACAACAGGCGGAACTTTGTTTGTGATCGCCTGCGCAAAATCTCTGATTTGATTTTGCTTTGCCGTGGCGAAACGCGCCAAATCCAGATCAACGGCACGGGCTTCGGTCGGCAGAATGAAAGCCATCGCAGAGTAGAAAGCCAATTGCTGCATTTTTACCTTCACCCGCCCATTCTATTCTCAAACATACCGTCGAGCCAATTTATTTACAGAACCATCGCAGAAGAGGAAATGCGCCTATTGCTGTCGTGGTTTCCCCGCCCGCAACACCCGCAACGAGAATCCCCACTCGTTCTCGGACGTTTCAACTCCGGCCGTGGTTTGCACCACCGGAAAGCCCATTGGCCGGAGATTTCGCGGTTTTACTTCGACACGACTCTGTGATTCACCAGACTTTCACATGCGTCTCCAGCGGACGCCACATCGGCTGGCCCGGCTTGACGCCGAAGGCTTCGTAAAACTCGGGAATATTCGAGAGCGGCCCGTTCACCCGCCATTTTGCGGGTGAGTGGACATCACTGAGAAGTCGCTTGCGCAAATTTTCCTCCCTTTGATGGTAAAGCCAGCCCAAGGCATAGCCCAGGAAATAGCGTTGCATGGGCGTGAGCCCTCCAATTTTCCCGCCCTGCCGATACTGCTCTGTCTTCTTGAATGCGTCGAGCCCGAGCAGGAGTCCACCATAGTCCGCCAGGTTTTCACCCAGGCTGGCGCGGCCGTTGATATGCAATCCGGGCAGCGGTTCGTAGGCATTAAATTGCGCGACCATGACGTCGGCGCGTTTCTTGAAGCGCGCCGCATCTTCCGCCGTCCACCAATCCTTCAGGTTCCCCGCCGGATCGAACTGGCGGCCCTCGTCATCAAATCCATGGGTGATCTCGTGGCCGATGGTTCCGGCGGCGGCATAACCATAAACGACCGCGTCATCCAACTCGTCGTCCCGCATTCCGGGCACAGTAAAAATCGCGGCGGGCAACACAATCTCGTTGTTCGCCGGCTCGTAGTAGGCGTTATAGGTCTGCGGCGTCATGCTCCATTCCTTCCGGTCCACCGGCTTGCCGAACTTGGAGATCATGTCGTTGAAATGCCAGCGGGCCGCGTTCATCATGTTTTCGCAGTAAGAATTTGTGCTCACGACCAGCGCCGAGTAATCCTTCCATTGGTCCGGGTAGCCGACCTTTGCGGTGATCTTCGCGAGCTTTTCCCGGGCCTTGGCCTTGGTGGCATCGCTCATCCAGTCGAGCCGGTCAATGCGTTCGCCGTAGGCGGTCCGGATGGCTTCCACGAGGTCGGTATAACGCTGCTTCGCCTTGGGCGGAAAATATTCCTGCACGAAGATTTTCCCCAGCACCATGCCCATGGCGCGGCCTTGTGAATCCAGGACGCGCTTCCAGCGGGGGCGCTGCTCCTTTTGGCCGGAAAGCACCCGGCCGGAGAAGGAGAAATCCTCGTCCACCCAGGACTTGCCGAGGTACTGCGCATAGCCCGAGACCAAATGAATGCGCAGGTAATCCAACAACACCGGAACCGGCGTTCGTTTCAGCAGCCGGTTCAACGCCGTGAAAAACTCCGGTTGTCCCACGATGACATAATCGGGATGCAGTGACATGGCTGCCAATCGGCTATCCCACGCGATCAGCGGCGTGTGTTTGCTCGTGAGGTTGCCCGGGGACATCTTGTTGTAATTCTTTTCCGGGTCGCGAAGCTCTTCGAGTTTCCTGGAGGCCTTCGCCAGGGCGGTCTCAAACTTCATGATTTCATTTGCCGCCTTGAGGGAGTCCTGATCCGAGCGGCCCAACAGCTTCAACATTCTGGCCAGGTGAGCCACATACTCCTTCCGGATCTGCGCAATTCCCTTCTCCGGGTTAAAGTAGAAGTCGCGATCGGGCAACCCCAACCCGCCCTGGTCAATGTGGACCGACATGACATCACTCTGTTTCTCATCCTGGGCCACTGACACTCCACAAAAAGCCTCAACGCGCAGGGGACGCAAGGCAAATGAAACGTCCAGGGCGTCTCTCACCGTCTTGATTGAGTCAATCAACTCGAGTTCCGGATTCAGCGGAGCGAGCCCAAGAGCATCCGCCTTCGCTTCATCCATGGCTGCGGTCCAAAAATCGCCAATCTGTTGCTGTTCGCTTCCCGCGCGGGCGTGGGACGCGGCGGCCTGCTCGTTTAGGGTGCGAAGTTTCACGTATAATTCCTCTTCCACAAGATTTCCGATACCCCAGCCGGACTCGGAGGCCGGGATGGGGTTGCGCGCCAGCCAGCCACCGTTGGCATAGTCAAAGAAGTCCTCCCCTGGATTCACTGAGAGATCCATGTTCGCCGCGAGAAAATCCCCGTGAGTTGACCGGGGCGCGGCCGTCAGGGCGGGCGATTGTGCGGTGGAATTCACGCTACAGAAACCAAGAATCAAGAGGGCAACCGCCGGTATGAAGGCTGTCTTCATGCCAGCGGGAGGCACGGTCGAGCCCGCATGCGGCAAGGCTCGGTGGTGGCGGTCTGGGCGAGAGACCCAATTATTTCTTATGACAAGGTCGAAAATCTTTGAGTTGGGCATCGAGGCTTGACGCTAATAAGGAATGTTCCGGCTGTCACTATTTTCTTCCAGCCCGGCAGGAGCGTGATTTGTTTCGTTCATCTTGTCGTGGCTTCCCTGCCCGCACCACTCGCAACGAAAATCCCCGCCCATTCTCGAACGGCTCGACCGTCGCCATGACTTCCAGCACGGGATAACGTATGGTCGCCAGTCCGTAGCTTTTGTAAGTCTGCGCGAATAATTCGGTTTCAACCATGCCCGTCCTGTCCGCCAGCGTGAGAAATTTCATCGGCTCGCCGGTGATCTGGTGATGCGTCCGTTGCTCCACCACTAGCCCGCAAGTCACGACCGTTTCACCGACGTGCTCGCCCAGCCACGCGACCAACCCTCCCCACCCGCTGACCGTTTCTGCTGGTAATGTATCCTAATTCAGTTTATAAAATCCCTTTGCCAACATTTGAGGTTCGTTGGCCGTGAGCCATGAATGAGGGTGACACGAATCCGGTAAACCAACGGTCCATTAAGTTATGAAAGATAATCAGAAAAAACAGCCCACGCCAGTCGTGGGCAAGAACCCCTGTGGGAAATCTCAATTAAGTAAGGCTGTGAAATCATCCTGGCTTTTGTGCGTTTTCTCGGCAGGCATCGTCATTTTTAGCAGCAGCCAGCTTCAGGCCCAGTTAATTAATGTCGATTTTAATAACAACAGCTATGGAGCGGGTCATGGTGGCCCCGATCCCGGTCCAACCTTGTCAGGTCCGGCAGTTCTGGGGACGGCCGGTGACCAATGGAATGGAATCAACACCAGCAGCGGCACTGGAGTTTCGCTCATCTATGCCAATGGCAGCAACTCGCCGGTGACGATGACATTCACCTCCGCGGGTGGTTACGATGCCAACAGTTATGGCGGTTCCACTCCTTTTGCCGGCACTCCGTACGACGCTTTGATGGAGGATTATCTCTTTAATGGCGGCACCACACAAACCATCATGCTCTCGGGTCTCGCGGCAAACTCAAAATATAATCTGGTTCTGTATAATGCCGCCGATGTTCCGGGGGCAGGCCGAACAACCTGGTTTACGGTCAATGGCAACACGCAGGGCAGCACATGGAATGGCTCCAGCAGCACATTGATCGCCGGCATTGATTATGTGGAGTTCACATCGGCCATGTCAGACGGTTCGGGGAACCTGGTTATTACCTGGACTGGAAACGGCAGTGCGGAAGGCGATATCAATGGGGTTCAAATCCAATCAGTCCCGACCGTCCCGCTGCTGCCGGTGACTCAAGTTTCCGGCGGGCTTTCCCACAGTCTTTTCATCGATTCAGCAGGCAACCTTTGGGTTATGGGCGACAATACCGACGGGCAATTGGGCCTCGGCCCCACCATCACGAATGTCAATGTACCGCAGGCTTTGAACAACGGTGTCAGAACGGTGGCGGCGGGCGGATATCACAGTCTTTTCGTCAAGTTCGGCAACAGTCTTTGGGCCATGGGTGGCAACTTCGATGGCCAATTGGGCGACAAAACCTACAATACTCAATACTTTCCTGAAGAGATCGCGAGCAGCCAGGTCTCCGTCATCGCGGCTGGCAGTTCTCACAGCCTGTTTGGAGAATTCCATCAGCCATTGGGTCCGGGCAGCTTGTGGACAATGGGGTGGAATCAATATGGTCAGTTGGGCGATAACACGACGATAACGACCAACGCCCCGCAGGACATCTTGTCCACCGTCTTTTTAGGTAGCGCCGCGGTCACCGCAGTTGCTGCGGGAGCCTATCACAGCCTTTTTATCCGACCCGGCGGCAGCCTCTGGGCAATGGGTTATGACTTTTTTGGCCAACTGGGCGATACCAACTCCTATTACTCGACCGGCATTATCCAACAAAGTACGTATCAAGAAATCGTTTCCTCAAATGTTACCGCCATAACCGCCGGACTCAATACCAGCCTCTTTATCAAATCTGACGGCAGTCTTTGGGGTATGGGCAATAACGGGGCAGGCCAACTGGGGCCCAACGCCGATCCTTATGCGCAGGATATTCCCATAGAAATCGGCGCCAGCAATGTCACAGCCGTGGCGGAGGGAAATACCTTCACCCTCTTCATCGAATCCGATGGCAGCCTCTGGGGCATGGGCGAGAACCCTTATGGCCAACTGGGGCTTGGCCCGGCTTATGTCGGCGAGCACAACGGCACCCACGTTCCCCTGCAAATCGTCGCCAGCAACGTGGTGGCCGTTGCTACGGGATATAGTCACAGTCTCTTCATCAAGTCGGATGGCAGCCTCTGGGGTATGGGCAACAATGCTGACGGCGAATTAGGCGACGGCACTTACTCGAACCGCTACTACCCTGAGCAAATCGTGCCCCGCCGTCAGCCCATCATCGGCGCCGTGAGTTCGGCCGGCAATCATCTCCTCCTCAACGGCAACGGCGGGCAGCCTTACCGGCCCTTCACCACCCTCATGAGTACGAATGCTGTCCTGTCATTCAGCCAATGGACGCCGGTGGCGACCAACGCGTGTGACGCGGACGGCAATTTTTCCGTCACCAACCCGGTCAATCCGCAAGTTTCGCGGCAGTTTTACATTATCCGAATGCAGAACTAGAAATGGAAAATCCAATGAAGACCAAAATTCAAACCTTCCTCGCTTGCGCCGCGTTCGCGCTGGCATGCTCTTAACCCTCAGCCTTCAACTCTCAACCGTCTTCGCCGGGCCGCCGGTGACTCAAATTTGCGCTGGGACCGTACACAGCCTGTTTGGAGAATTGCATTCGCCAGTCGGTCCAGGCAGCTTGTAGAGGATGGGCAACGACCAATGGGGCCAGTTGGGCACAAAAGATGGCCAGTGATTTTGTGCCAAAAGATGGTGATCAATAATTGTGCTTGGGCCAATCTTCACTTTCCTGCTGAACGTGCATGTCTGCTCTCATACCGCGATTCACCGTGATTTGAGGGTTAAACGACGCTTTGGTCACACGTTCTCTCCTGCAATATCAGTTCCCCTTCGCGGCTTCCCTGCCCGCACCACTCGCAACGAAAATCCCCGCCCATTCTCGAATGGCTCGACCGTCGCCATGACTTCCAGCACCGGATACCGTAGTTCTTATACGTTTGAGCGAATAACTCTGTTTCCACGATGCCCGTCCTGTCCGTCGGCGTGGGGAACTTCATCGGCTCATATCTCTCACCCATCGTCCGAATTTCACACCTCGTCATTGACAGTTTCATTGATAGTAGAAAAACAAGGCGACGGTCGGAACCAGGCGGCCCGGGCATGGTGGACGGGCAAAACAGGGCGGTTTCATTGGGGACTTCAATAAACATGGCCATAAACCGGGATTTTGTGTATGTTATAGCCCATGGGTGAAGTCACATTGGCGTTCGAGGCCATCGGTCGCGGCGAAAAGCAGTCTTCCGACGAATTGTTGCCCTTGGTCTATGACGAGCTTCGCCGGCTCGCGGCAGCCAGGATGGCGCAGGCGGCGAGTGGTCAGACCTTGCAACCCACCGCCCTGGTGCATGAGGCATGGCTGCGGTTGAACAAGGGGGGCGTCCAAAAGTGGCAAAACCGCGCCCACTTCTTCAACGCCGCCGCCGAGGCCATGCGGCACATTGTCATTGAAAACGCGCGTCGGAAATCCCGGTTAAAACGCGGCGGCGGTCAGATGCGGTTGGACATCGAGGCGCTGGAGATTGCGGAGGTGCCCTTGGACGATAGCGTGCTGATGATTGACGATGCCCTGCAAAGGCTGGAAGTCAAATCTCCGGAACGGGCGCGGGTGGTCACGTTGAAATTCTTCGGAGGATTGACGAATCAAGAGGTGGCAGAAACCCTGGGGTTGACAGAACGCACCGTGGAGCGTCAGTGGGCCTTTGCCAAGGTCTGGTTGTGTGAAAACATGCGAGCGCCGGTGTGATTCCCGGCGAGGGTTTCAAACGCCATTTCTTTTCGCGAGTGGCAGTCTCCGCCAGCCGATCAAGTTAAAACATTTCTGAACATGAACACCACGATCCAGATGGAAGAGGAGGTGTTCGACGCCGCTCGAAGACTGACCGACGAGGCGGAGCGGCGGGCGTACCTTGCCCGGGCGTTCGCCGATAACCCCGGTTTGCGCGCGAGGCTGGAAAGATTGCTGACGGTCCAGGCATCGGCCGAAAAAATGTTCTCCCGTTGTGCTCCGGCCGTTCGACCGGATGCCGATGGGTTGGCCTCCCTCCTGGCCAATGCTTCGGCCGCTGATGCAGCGGGGGCGTCGTTGCCGGCGGATGAACAGTTGGGCACCAGGATCGGCCACTACACCCTGCTGCAGAAAATCGGCGAAGGCGGTTGCGGGGTGGTGTACATGGCCGAACAGGCCGAACCGGTCCGCCGCCGCGCGGCGCTCAAGGTGATCAAACTGGGGATGGACACGAAGAGTGTTATCGCCCGTTTCGAAGGCGAACGGCAGGCGCTGGCGATGATGGACCATCCGGGCATTGCGCGGGTGCTGGACGCGGGCGCAACGCAGACCGGCCGGCCTTATTTCGTGATGGAACTGGTGAGCGGGATTAAAGTGACCGATTTCTGCGACCAAAATCATCTGGATACCCGCCAGCGGCTCGATTTGTTCATTCAAATCTGCCGGGCCATCCAGCACGCGCACCAAAAGGGGATCATTCACCGCGACATCAAGCCGTCGAACATCCTGGTGATGATGCAAGACGGAATACCGATGCCAAAGATAATTGATTTTGGCATCGCCAAGGCCACCGAAGGCAGGCTTACCGACAAGACAGTTTATACGGCCAACGAGCAACTCATCGGCACGCCGGCCTATATGAGTCCCGAGCAGGCGGAGATGCGGATGCCGGACATTGACACGCGGAGCGACATCTACAGCCTGGGTGTGTTGCTTTACGAGCTGCTCACCGGCCGGACACCGTTTGATTCAAAAAAACTTCTGGAATGCGGCCTCGATGAAATGCGCCGGACGCTGCGGGAGCAGGAGCCGCAACGGCCTTCGACGATGCTGACCACACTGCAAGGCGGGGAACTCAAGGCCGTCGCCGAACACCGGCGGGCTGAACCGCCAAAACTGGTTTCATTTTTGCGAGGTGATTTGGATTGGATTGTGATCAAGGCGCTGGAGAAGGATCGCACGCGGCGTTATGACACGGCCAACGGCCTGGCGATGGATGTTGAACGCTACCTCAACAACGAGCCGGTTATTGCCCGCCCGCCGAGCCGGCGGTACCGGTTTCAAAAACTGGTGCGGCGAAACAAGGTTGTCTTCGCAGCGGCGGCGGTGGTGGTGGCATCGCTGGTTGCCGGGTCGGGAGTGTGCACCTGGCTTTTTTTCAAGGAACGGGAAGCGCGCCGTCTGGCGGATGCCGCGGAACAACAACAAAAACGCTTGCGTCAGGAGGCGGAAATCCGGGAGACCATCACCAAGGGGGCATTCTTGTTGAGTCAGAACCGGTTCGCCGAGGCGGACGATCTGCTCCGCAAAATTTTCCCCGTGCAACCTTCACTCGAAGGGGCCGAGGTGTTTCGCTCCGTGGGCGAATGGAATGCCCTGCAAAACCATTGGCATCAGGCGGCAGACCGCTTCGGCGTGCTCCTCCACGTCAACCAGTTTAACGGATGGGACGCCGCCTCAATTGACTTCCTTCGTTGTGGCGCCGCGCTGGCCGAAGCCGGAGACCTTGCGGGCTTTGAGCGTTTTCGCAAGGACGCGCTGGCCCGCTTTGCCGCCACGACAAATTCAGTTGTCGCCGATAACATCATCAAGGTTGCTCTTTTATTGCCGGGGGATGAAAGGCTCATGCAAGCTTTGGCGCCGCTGGCCGATGTCGCCCTGCCGGGAATGCCTACGGGTGCTGGAATACCAATGCCGCCCGGTGGCGCACCGTTTGACAATTATGGCGCGGACACGAGGACGCCGGAATTGCCTTTGTATCCGGGGCAAATCGTTTCGATTGGCGCCAGGGATAGCGCCAGTCTGTCGAATAGCCGCCCGGGGGGAGACAAGATTTATTCCGAGCAGATCTACAATCGCATCAGCGGAATGTTTGGTTCCAACTCGATATCGAGCCAAACCGTTTCCCCGATCCCGATGGGCGCTTATTCTTACGATGGGATGACTGTGGGTGTGGAATACAATGAGTTCCTGGATGCGAGGAGCGCGACCAATCCAGCCAATTATTCCATCACCGGAACCACGGTCACAAACGCAGTTCTGGGAAATGATGGCAAATCGGTCGTGTTGTGGCCGGCATCGCAGTTGTCGGGCCGGTTTGCGGTCATGGTCAGCAATGTAAAAGATGTGGAGCAACACCCGGTAGCTCCGGACAGTGTCATTGGCGGTACGGTGTTGAATTTACAGTTGAAGAATTTCAGCACCAACCAGCCGTTATCGGCGTCATACGCAGGGCGGGTCGCAACCATTGTGGCGGGTGGCGCGGACATATGGAGGACAGCAGACCAATTTGGTTACGCCTATACTCTGGTCAGCGGAGATTTTGACTATCGCCTGCGAGTGGATTCCATTGGGCCTAAATTGAACGATTTCACGCGGGTGGGTCTGATGGCGCGTGACACGTTGACAAATGCCGGCAGTCGCGAGGTGGTGGTGGTGGTGAATGCCGGCAACACGTTTCAAGTGCTCGTTCGATACGTGGCGGGCGCTGAGGCGATCAGTTTGCCACCCAACCCGCTGCCGCCGACGGCCGGCTCAAATTTGTGGGTGCGGTTGCAACGGCTGGGCGCAGTATTCCACGCCTTCACCAGCACCAATGGAGTTGATTGGGTGCAGTTGTATCAATTTGACAGCGTGTCGGGCGCAGAGGGGCCGTTCGCCGACCCGATTTACATGGGGATTGCGGTTTGCCCACGCGATTTGAGCGCGAGCGCCACGGCGGTCGTCAGCGATTTTGGAGTGACTCCTACCGTGCCGGTGGAGGCAACGATTCCACTCGCCCTTGTGGAATATCGCCGAGGCAACTATGCCAAGGCGGTCGAGTGGTGCCGCCGATGTCTGGCTCATCCCGAATACAATGCCGCGCGATATGCCACCGCCCAAATCATCCTGGCCATGTCCTGTTGGCAACTCCATGAGCCTGACCAGGCGCGTTCCTTTTTGGCGCAAAGCAAGGACATGGTCGGGAGAAAATTTGAGAGCGGCCTCGAAATGGGCGGGACCGGGCAGGGATACTGGTTCGACTGGATTTTTGCCCGTGTGCTTATGCGTGAAGCGACGTTGCTGATCGAATCTTCAAGTCAGCCTGTTGGCGCCAGATAACGTGCTCGTGGTGGCGATTGTGGACGGGCACATGGTTGTTTTGGGGCATCATTTTCCAGGAAAGGAGGCTGTTTTTGACGTAACCAGTTGGAGATCAATCAAAACCCATTGTCGGGTTTGAGGTGGCAAATGGCGTAATCCGAGTGTAACCCCGAATACCGCCGCGGGTCGGTAGTGGTTTTTCGCGTGCGCGGGGTGTTGTGTTCAAGAATTTTGAGCCAGCAAAACAACAAAATAACAGAAAAGTAGACCATGAAAACAAACAGCACGTCGAAATTGTCATTTGCCATCGCGTTTGCGGTCGCCATGGGCTTATTGGCAGTCAAAACTCAAGCTCAAGTAATCAGTTGGAGCTTCAATCAATATGGATTTGTAAATGCGGGTGGGGGCACTGGCGTCCCGGTCCCCAATACTCAGGCAGGCGTTGTTCCCGCATTTAATTGGAACGATAGCTGGTCTGAAAACTACTCGTCTTATGCTTATGGCACTCCCGTGACCGTAAACAACTTGTTTGACAACTCGGGCACAGCGACGGCCACCAGCCTGAGCTATAACTCCTATAACGGTTATAGTATTCAGTCCGGGAATCCCGCACAGGACGCGGATGGGACTTACAATCGGGATATGCTTAACGGCTTTTTGAATGCCGGACCGGCGACCTGGAGTCCGCCGGTCACTCAAGATTCAGTTTCACTGAACAATATTCCGTATGCCCAATACAACATCTATGTTTATGTATCCGACGATACAGCAGGTCGAGTCGCACTTGTGTCCAATGGATCCCTGACCTACGATTTATCCACCATGGGGTCGGCAGCCATCAGTGGTGCAAATGCTTCCTTCATACAAAGCTCTGATACGTCCGGCGCCAATCCCGGTGCTGATTACGTCGTATTTACCGGACTTACTGGTTCTTCCCAAACACTCACTGTCACTCCCGGGGATCAAAGCCCTGCGGATGCTGCCTGGGTAGGTTTCGCCGCTTTTCAAATCGAAGCGGTGCCGGAGCCCGGCACGCTCGCCCTCGCGGTGCTGGGGGGAATGGGGATGCTCATGTTTCGTCGTCGTCACTGATTTTGGTGACATGGATTCAGTCAACATGACGCCGAAAAGTGGCGTCATGTGAGCTTATTGCTGCAAGGATGATTAATTTCCGCCAGGCGGTTTGCTGCATGACCGGGAGGAGAAATCTTCCCCGCGCCTTTACCTTGATCGAACTGCTGGTGGTGATTGCCATTATTGCCATTCTGGCGGCCCTGTTGCTGCCGGCGCTGGCCAGCGCCAAACGCAGGGCGCAAGAGGGCGCCTGCTTGAGCAATCTCAAGCAGTTGAGTACGGCCAATATCATGTATGCCAGTGATTACGAGGGGGCGTTGATGCAAGCGCCCCTGCCTGCCAATCCAGGTCCGTATGGCGTCTATGCCCA
This sequence comes from uncultured Verrucomicrobiae bacterium, assembly GCA_963802515.1. GTDB lineage: Bacteria > Verrucomicrobiota > Verrucomicrobiia > Limisphaerales > UBA11358 > UBA11358. Next base: position 4,137,108 of record CAWDIX010000002.1, on the reverse strand, counting down.
ATGGCTGGGCGGGATGATTGATTATTTCGCCAGAGCCACCAACATGATTCTATGCCCCTCCGCGTCGGACGCGCTCACGCCCGCACAGCTCGCCGCAAACGGGCTCTCGACTGCCGGCTCACCCACTGGCGGAGGCGGCGGACAACCCGGGACGGCGGGAAACGCCTATGTCCTCTATTTTGGCCTCAATACGCCGGTCGGCTGGAGTTACGCTTGCAGCTATACCTACAATGGCTGGTTCTATTCTGCTAATGGCGTGGATGCCAACCTGGTGGAAAACACAGTTAATCATACCACAGGCACCTGGATTTTCGCCAACGAATCACAAATGCGAAAGCCGGATTCCACGCCGGTCTATGTCGATGGCAACTGGGAGGATGCTTGCCCGACGGAAATAGATTCTCCGTGTCAGAATCTTTGGACCGGCGCGAATTGGTTGAGCGGGAGCCGGAAAGGCGGATATGAAATGGGGCGTGTCGCCATTCAGCGGCACGGCGGAGTAGTTATGGCAGAACGCAGTCACAAGACCAGTTGGACCAGCTCACCGCCCAGAGGCGGGGTTAATGTGGCAATGTTCGACGGCCATGCGGAGCTTTCAGAGCTGCCCGATCTCTGGTCCTACACCTGGCATAGAAATTGGAGCCAGAAAATAACGCCCTCCATTGGACTTCCTCAGCCGTATTAAACTGTTTTCAACCAACCAACCACGCACCTACTATGATACTCAAAATCCGTAACTACTGGAGGACGGTGGTCGTAAGCTGCGGCGCTTTGGGCCTGGCTCTCGCCACTCAAGCACAGACCGTCACCAATCCTGTGCCCAATCTGATGATCAGTTGGAATCTGGACGATTGGAGCACAATCAATCCGACTGATCTGGCCGGCCTCGCTCCGGCCACCAACTGGGTTGATACGTACCTCAATAACATCACCCTTGGCCTGCCGGATAACACCGGGGCCGCCACCACGATGAATCTGGGCAGCGGCTCCTACAACACGTACCACGTTTACGGGTCCCACCTCGGCTTCGACGCCAACGGCACCAAGAACAGGGAAATGCTCAACGGCTACTTGAACAACGGCTATACCTCCCCCTGGAACGTGACGTTCACCAACACCTATGTTTCACTGACAAACATTCCCTACGCCCGGTATGACGTCGTGGTCTATTTCAATTCCGATACCAGCGGACGCCACGCCAGCATAGACAATGGAAGCGCGACCTATTACTTCAGCACGATGGGTTCCGCGGCCGTCAACGGCGGCAACACCTTGTTCGTTCCTACCACCCAGACCAACAGCACAATTTTCCCCAACGCCGATTTCGCGTTCTTTCCAAGTATGACCAGCCCCAACGCGATCTTCACCGCCATGCCTAAATCGGGTCAGGACCAGTGGCTCGGCATCGCGGCGTTTCAAGTTATCCAGGCGTCCAATGTTTATGTGCTCTACGGCCCAAGCCCGGCCAGTCAGATTGTTCCCGTCGGGCAACCGGCCAGTTTCAGCGTCATGGCCGGCGGATTGAACCCGAGTTATCAATGGCAGCACGCCGGCACCAACCTCCTCAACGCCACCAACACGACTTACTCGATCGCTGCCCCCGCCTTGGGACAGGACGGAAATTACGATGTGATCGTATCCAACAGTTTCAATTCCGTCACCAGCGCCGTCGCCACGCTGACGTTCTACACGCCCAAGACCGTGGAATGGGATGGCAACGGCACGATCTGGGACACCAGCTCGCTGTTCTGGACGGTCAACGGCGGCGCGTCCACAACCAACTACACGGAAACGGACAACGTCCGCTTCGGGCCGCTCGGTTCCGGGCAGCCGATCGTCTCGCTGGGCAGCACGTTCACACCTTCGTCCATCACCGTATCCAATGGGGTTTACCTGCTGACTTCCGGCGGTCTGGCCGGCTCCGGTTCATTGCACCTGATGAACAATGCCACGTTGGGTATCGACACGGTGGACACCCGGACCGGCCCGACGTTGATTGACAACGGCAGCACGCTGCAACTGGATAACGGTGACACCGCCGGCTCGCTCGGCTCTGGCGCGCTCACGAACAATGGCGCACTGCTCTTCAACGCGAACGGCGACGAGGCTTATGGCTATCCCATTTATGGCACCGGCGGCATCACGAATGTCGGTCCCAGCGGCACCATCACGCTCGGCAACAACGTGAACGCAAATTACCTCGTGCAGTCGGGTAACGGCGTCCTGCTCCTGCAAGGCAACAACTCCTTGTCGGGCGGCTTGGTGGTCGCCAGTGGCACCGTGTTGGCGCGCAGCCTTGGCGCTCTGGGGAATGCGCCGGTTCTTCTCAGTGGTGGCGAACTTCAACTGATTTATTCCTTCGACTTTGTTGCCCCTTCCCTGACCTTATCTGGCGGGACGCTGCATGGCACGGGTGGCGACAGCATTTTTGAGGGCGTTGTCGAACTCACCACCGATTCCCAGATCAATGTTGACAGCGGCAACAGCCTTACGCTCAACAACGCTTCGGGAATCTCCGCCAGCGGGTTCAATCTCTACCTGGGCGGTGGCGGCACGTTGATCCTGGCCGGTGCCAACAATACCTGGAACAGTCTCAATATCACCGTGGGCACGGTCCAAATCGGGAACGGTGGCGGCGGCAGCCTCGGCGGCGGTGCCATTGCGGATGTAGGAGCGCTCGCCTTCAACGTCGCCGGAAACCTGCTGGTAACCAATCCCATCATTGATTCCGGCCTGATCAATCAAATCGGTGCCGGCACAGTCATTTTCACCGGCGATGCGAGCGGGTTTAATGGCACGACCACCGTCGCGGCTGGAGGTCTCGGCGGCACCACCACCTTTGGCGGTCCGATGACGATTCTACCGGGCGGCACGCTCGCCCCCGGCACGCCATCGGCCATCGGCACGTTGACACTCAACGGGGGACTGACCATCGGCGGCAACGTGTTGGTCAAAGTCAACAAGTCCCTCGTGCAATCGAACGACTTCGTGTCCGTCAGCGGCGCGTTGGGCAATACGAACAATGGCGTCGTGATGGTGAACAATCTTGGCTCCGCCTTGGCCGCGGGCGACAAGTTCACCTTGTTCAGCCAACCGGTCGCCGGCGGCGCAACCCTCTCCGTCAGCGGCGGCGGCGTGGTCTGGTCAAACAACCTTGCCAATGACGGCAGCATCATCGTGCTTTCCGCCGCGGTTCCGCATCCCGTGATTCGGACCATTAACATCAGTGGCGGAAACGTTGTTATCAGCGGCACGAACGGAACCATCAGTGGCACCTGTTACTTGCTGTCTTCGACAAACCTGACGACACCATTCGCCAACTGGGTCCGTGTCAGCACGAACGGCTTCGATAGCAGCGGCAATTTCAATATCACCAATGCCATCGGCGGCGCGCCGCAGAACTTTTACATCCTGCAATCATCGCAGTGATTCTGCATGATGGCGTGGCAGAGCCTCGCTGAAAGCAGAGGCTCCCGGCACAATTCCGGGAGCCTTTTTTTCAGAATAAAATGAACCGCATTTCCATTTCCCGCCTTGTTGCCATCGTATCCATCGTTGCAACTGTCTCCGCCCGCGCCGCATTGCCGGCCGGCTGGTCAGACGTGGACGTTGGCTCGCCGGGCCTTGCCGGTTCGGCTTCCTACACCAACGGCGTCTGGACTGTGGCCGGTGGCGGAACGGATATTTGGAGCACCAGTGACCAGTTCAATTTTCTAACCAATGCTTTGAGCGGCGACGGCGCGGTCATCGCGCGCGCCATCAGCCAGACCGCTACGGACCCGTGGGCGCAGGCCGGCATCATGATCCGCAACGACATTTCGCCCGGCGCCCCGGAAGTGTCGCTCCTGATCACGCCCGGCAATGGCGTTGCGTTTCGCTATCGCTACGCGGCGGGCGGCACGACGTATCAGGTTTATCAGACGGGTGTTACTGCGCCGGAATGGGTCAGGTTAAGCCGTTCCGCCAATACCTTTACTGCAAACTATTCGACGGATGGCATCAACTGGACACAACTCGGCACGCCCCAGACTGTTTTGATGTCCACGGCGGTTCTGGCGGGCCTGGCGGTCACCGCGCACAACAACCCGCTCATCAGCACCGGCGGATTCACGGGCGTCCTCATCGTGCCGGGGGCACAGGCGGGAGTGCCGGCAGGTTTGTATAATCCCTACACCGGGCAGCGCCCGTTCGTTTGGGAAACCACCTGGCCGCTCCCGCAACTGAATGCGGCCGGCAACGCACCCACGCCGCGCATGGGATGGAATTCCTGGTTTGTCGTGGGCGACACCATCGGCCCATCGGAGAATCTGATAACCAATACTGCCAACGCGCTGGTGGCCGAGGGCCTCGCCGCCGCCGGCTACAAAACCGTGACCATTGACTGCACCTGGATCGCGTCCGGTCGCGGCTATCGGAACGCCAATGGGGATTTGATCGTGGACAGCAGCCGCTGGCCTGACGGCATGAAAGCTGTTGCCGATTACATTCACTCCAAAGGCCTGTTGATGGGCGGTTACTCGGACATCGGCGCCAGTGGATACGGCAGCCCCGCGCAAATCGGCATGTACGCCTTCTACCAGCACGACGCCGATCAATTCGCATCCTGGGGCTGGGATTTCATCAAGATTGACGATCATGGAGCCGGGGATTTTTACGCCGCCTGCGACGCCATTCTCAACAATGGGTCGGGCAGGCCAATCACGTTGAGTCTTTCGACGCCGCAGGTGGACGGCCTGCAATTTGCAACGCGCTTCGCCAATTCGTTTCGTGTCAACAACGACATATCCGGGTTGAGCGGTTCCGTCTCCTGGAGTTCAATTCTTTGGGAGTTTGACACCGCGCAGGCGGACTGGTTTGCGCAGGCGCCAGGGCACTTTCTTGACCCGGACATGCTCATGGTCGGGTTCAACGGCATCAGCGACCTTGAAGGCCTCACGGCGTTCAACCTTTGGTGCATTCTCGGCGCACCGCTGATGATTGGCACCGATGTTCGCCCGGGCGGCGGCGCACTCGCGCCGGCAATCTCGGCGACGACAATTAACACATTGACGAATACCGAGGTGATCGCGGTGGACCAGGACCCGCTGTGTGCCGTTGGTGTTCCGGTCGCAGGCGGCACCGCGGTATACGCCAAGCCGCTCGGCAGTTTCACTTCCGGCCAATTCGCCGTGCTGTTATTGAACCGGTCAGGCACAACGCAGAACATTACCGTGAACTGGCAGGACCTCGGCCTGGCCACCGGCAGTCCGGCTGCCGTCCGCGATCTCTGGGCGCACCAGGATTTGGGCAGTTTCACCGGCAGTTTCACTGCGACGAATCTGCCGGCGCACGGTTCGATGATGCTCAACGTCACCGGCCTTTTTGACTGGAACCACCCGCGCACTTACGAAGCCGAATCGGCTTACAATACCTTTTCGGGCGCGGCGTATTATATTCCCCGCAATCCTGATTTCTCCTCCGGCGCCTGCGTCACCGGCGTCGGCATGGGCGCAGCGAACACGCTACAATTCAACCAGGTCGCCGCTCCCTCCAATGGCCTTTACGAGGTGGATATTTATTACGCCTGCAGCAGCAATCGCACAGCGCAGTTGAACGTGAACGGCGGCACGGCGACAAACCTTTCCTTTGCCGCGACCGGCAGCGATACCAGCAACGTCAGCAGTCTGACCGTCTATGTTCCGCTGCTCGCCGGTGGAAACACGCTCACTTTCGGCAACCCGACCGGCCTCGCACCGAGCTTCGACAGGATTGTCGTCTCGCGCGGTACGCCGAGCGGCTTGCAAGCCGACGCGAGTGACGGACGCGTGAACCTTTCATGGGTTGCGCCCGCAGGCGACGCAACTTTTAATATCTATCGCGGCACGAGCAGCGGTGCGGAAACACTCATGGTCAGCGGACTCACGGCGACCACTTACACGGACACCGCGGTGACGAACGGCACAACTTACGTTTACTTCGTCACGGCGACTAATCCCGTGCTCGGCATCGAAAGCCCGCCTTCAGCCGAAGTCAGCGCCAGGCCGCGCTACGCGACGACCAGCTTTGCCTTTTCCTCATCCGTGTTGTCCAACAATCCAGTGGCCTACTGGCGCTTGAACGAAACGAACGGCAGCACGACGGCTGTAGACAGCGTCGGCGGACACGATGGCACTTATGGCAGCGCGGTCACCCTCGGTGTCGCCGGTCCGCAACCGCCGGATTTTTTGGGTTTTGAAATCACCAACCCCGCCGCGCAGTTCGCCAATGGTGTGAACAATTCCTGGATCACGATGCCCGCGCTGAATTTGAACACCAATGCCGTGACCCTCACTGCGTGGATTTATCCGGTCGGGAATCAGGCGGCTTACACGGGCCTGGTTTTTTGCCGCAGTGGCAGCACCGTATCGGGCATGAATCTGAACAGCGCGGGTACGGATTTGGGTTACACGTGGAATAATAATTCCGGCACCTGGGGCTGGAGTTCCGGCGTGCAACCGCCGGTGAACCAATGGTCGTTCGTGGCACTGGTGGTCCAACCGGCGGGCGCGACGGTATATCTCATCAATACAAACGGCCAGCAGTCGGCAACCAATTTCGTGCCCAACGCCAACCAGTCGTTTGCCGGCAGCGGTACGATCGGCACGGATTCTTACTCTTCCACCGCGCGCACTTTCAATGGCATCATGGACGAGGTTGCGGTGTTCAATCATGCGCTGGCCTCAGCGCAAATTCAGCAACTCTATGCCAGCGGTCATCTGTTGCCGCAAGTGCAGGTCGGACTGCAAAAGACCGGCAACAGTCTGAACCTGGTCTGGCCACAAGGCACGCTGCTCCAGGCCACCAACGTCACCGGGCCGTGGGTGGCAGTGACCAATGTCGTCTCGCCAATCACCGTGACGCCAACAAATGCTGCCATGTTTTACCGCGTATTGCTACAATAGCGAAAATGAAATTCATCGGGATTGTTTTCGTGCTGCTGGCAGGCGTGGGTGCTTTACCGGCCGGCATTATTTCTCCAGATACGAACCTGACTGCGCGAGAAGAGCAGATTATCGTGGCGGCAAAAGCGGACGCAGCACCGCGATTCAATGGCGCGCATATCATCGGGATTTACACGGGCACGCCCCTGATCTGTTCGCTGGCCGTTAGTGGAGAGCGCCCGGTTTCCTTTTCGGCAGAGGACCTGCCCCTCGGTTTGAAACTCGATCCCCACAGCGGCATCATCAGTGGTTCGTTGGAGAAGGCCGGCGAGCATCAATTCAAGGCCATTGCCGAAAATTCTGCGGGCAGGGCGAAAACAGAAATCAAAATCATTGCCGGCGACGTTCTGGCCCTCACACCGCCGATGGGCTGGAACAGCTATGATAATTTTGGCGATTCCGTGACTGAGACCGAAGCGCTCGCCAACGCCGAATGGATGAAGGAACATTTGCAGCCGCTCGGCTGGGACACGGTCGTCGTGGATTTCCGCTGGTACGACAGCCTGGCCGACGGTGTACGGGCGCAGAACCCCGAAGGAGTGATGATTGACGACTTTGGCCGCTGCATTCCGCCGACCAACCGCTTTCCATCTGCCATCAACGGCGCGGGTTTCAAGCCGCTGGCGGACAAATTGCACGCAATGGGTTTGAAATTCGGCATCCACATCATGCGCGGCATTCCACGCCGCGCAGTCCAGGAGAATCTTCCAATTCATGGCACGAATTTCAGGGCTTCCCAGGCCGCCCGTCCGCCGGGTGATCCCGCCCGTGAATGCCGTTGGAACCGCGATATGTATGGCGTGGATGCCTCCACCCCGGCAGGAAAAGCGTGGTACGCCGACATCGCCCGGCAATATGCGGGCTGGGGAGTGGACTATATCAAGTGCGACGACATCGCCAATCTGGAACGCGGCACCAATCGCTACCCGCGATTGGAGGTTGAGGCGCTCGCGAACGGGCTGCGGGCCAGCGGACGCTCCATCATCCTGAGTCTCTCGCCAGGCCCCGCCCTGTTGGATGAGAACGAGCATTTGAAACAATTCGCAAATCTCTGGCGCATTTCCGGCGATTTCTGGGACAACTGGCGTTCTCTCAACCGCAACTTCGATTTGTTTGCGAACTGGTTGACCAACGGCGCGACCGGCCACTGGCCCGACGGCGACATGATTCCCTTCGGCCACATTTGTCAGCGCAATTGCGATGTTCGGCCTGATCGGTGGACGCGGTTCACGCGCGATGAGCAACTCACGCTGATATCGCTATGGGCGCTGGCGCCGTCGCCGCTTATGCTCGGCATGAATTTGCCGGACAATGACGCATGGACAACCGCGCTGTTGACGAATCCTGAAGTGCTGGCCGTGGATCAGGACCGGCTCGGGAAGCAGGCGCGGCGGATATCCATTCTGCCACAGGGCGCGGAACTGTGGGTCAAGGAACTTTCCGACGGCTCGCTGGCCGTGGGATTTTTCAATCGCACGGAAATGGCCGCCAGCGTGGATTACGCATGGCACCACCTTGGTTTTTCCTCCGCGCCGACAGTGCGCGACCTGTGGTTGCGCAAGAATTTGAGCCGGCACGAAGACTTCACCGCCGAACTCCCCCCGCATGGCTGCGTCTTGCTTCGAGTCCTGTAGAGTATGATGTGTTGATGCAGGATGAGAAGTCTGCAGGCCGCGTTGCCACGACGGCCCTAAACCAACTGAACATGAAATCGAAGGTAACGCTCAATTGACAACCATTCCGGCGATGGCTGTAAATCTTCGCCAAACGATCCTCCCAAATCGTGAATGATGCCTGCACTTATCTGTCCTGTCATCTGCCGCTACACCATTTGCCTATTGACTGCTCAAGCGGAAGAAACGGCTGGGGCCGGACATGGAATTGGTCACCACCCATTGGTTTCCCACCAGCCCGGGCAGCGGGCTGACCGCGTTCCAGGAGGCCCCTGCCCCAAGGGTGGCCGAGGACTTGAGTGAAAGTCCGGCCGCATTGTTGGTGGGCCAACTGATGATGATTTGATTGCCTGCCCGCGTGGCCGTGAGCAACGGAGGCGGCGGGGGGCCTATCACGTAGAGTTCGGGCGGCGTGCCGTAATTGACGGTCGTGGAACTGAGAACATCACCCACTGCGTGCAGAATAAAGCCGAAATAGGGCTCCTTGGTTGATTTGACAAAGGCGGTGACATCATAAGTGGTTATCTGGCCGTAGGCGGGGTTCGGGGGGAACGTCGCCGTCCCGATGAACGTTCCTGAATTATAGTCGGAACCTGTCAACGTGCCGGTTCCCCCATCGAAACCGTACACGTCCACGGTCGAGTCGAACATGGGCAACGAGCTGGGATTCAGTTCCAGGAGGATCGAAGAATATTGGCTGGCATTAAACGCGGCAAACTCCAACCCGCCTTGAGTGCTTGCACTGAGGGTGAGACCTGTTATGCGAAGCACCGAGCCTGAGGAATAAATCGTGGCGCAATCCACCGGCAGAATGGTGTTGGTAACCACCAGCCCCCCTACGCTGACGAGGACGGAGTCGGTGGCGGTGTCAAAGTTGTCGTCGGTCACGACGGCGCTGAGGTTATAACTTCCCGCCGCGAGATTGGTCACGGTACTGGTATACGGTGAACCGTAAGCCACGCCCGCCCAATTGGTTCCCACATAGAAGTCCACCTCGAAATAGGGCGTGGCCCCGCCGGCGGGCACGGCCGTCACGTCGAACGTCGCCGGCGCGGTGAACACCGCGTTGTTGGTCGGCGCGGTGATGGCCACGGAAAGGGGTTGAATGGAGTTGACGGTGACCGTTACCGAATTGCCGAACTCATCGGAAAAGCTGAAGGTGCCCGGATTGTAGTAAATGTAAGGCACATAATAGACGTAATAACCGTCTGAGGGCGGGATGTCGGCAGAGAAACTCTCCGGCGGGGCGCCGGTGAGATACAAATCGAAATCGTAGTCGAGATTAACAATGTCAACCTCGTCGCCGGCGTTGATCGTGATCTGGCCGGTGGAGAAACCGCTGAATGTCCAGTCCACCTCAGTGGTATTCGCCTGGCTTTGCCAGGTCCCAAAAACGAACAAACCGGCGATTAAACAAAGAAGGTGCCGAACGGATCCCATTCTGAGCTTCATAAGGAAAACAGTATGATCAGATCAAGGAAAAATGTCAATCAAAATGGGCACGCAGTTCCTGGACGAAATGGGCCGGCTTGCCGTGACATTTCCCTCTCCGCCTTGATGTTCCTCGCCCACGGGAGTCGGAGAGGATGGCGGGAGGCCAGGTGAGGGTTGTGGGGCAGAAAACCATTCCCTTTGGCAAGGGTCAGGGCGAGGTGTCGAACTCCTTGATCGCGGACCTGTCCATTGAAGCACCGCATCGTGGGCCGAAGTTGGAAGCCTCAGCGAAGACGGATCAACTCCCGGACCCAAATTTAACCGCGGATGAATCCTGCGTCGCGCTTTGCGCTATGCAAGACAGGCGCGGATGAACGCCGATCGAAACCGCAGAGAACGTAAAGGAAGAGACGGTTCGCCGAGCCGTCCAGTTTGTTGGATGTTGAATCTTCCCCGTTCCCAATCTCCCATCTCCGATCCGCTTTCCACACAACGTTCTGCAATTGCCTGAAATCCACTGGGGACTTTCAAGGTTCAATGGGCGACCCGGCACGGCGCATGGCAAAAGTTCATCGTTAGCCAAATTGCTCGCAACCGGGAAGAACCTGCCTATTGACTGCTCAATCGATAGAACTGGCTGGGGCCGGACATGGAATTGGTCACCACCCATTGGTTTCCCACCTGGGCAGGCGTCGGACTCACCGGGTTCCAGGAGGCCCCTGCCCCAAGGGTGGCTGAGGACCGGAGTGAAAGTCCGGTCGCATTGTTGGTGGGCCAACTGATGATTATTTGATTGCCTGCGCGCGTAGCCGTGAGCGGCGGAGGCAGCGGCGGACCTACCGCGTAGAGTTCGGGAGGCGTGCCGTAATTGATGTACGTGGAACTGAAAACATCACCCCCGGCCATCAGAATAAAGCCGAAATAATGCCCTTGGGCCGATTTGACAAAAGCGGTCACATCAAAAGTCGCCACTTGGCCATAACCGAGGCCCGCCGGCAGCGTCCACACCCCGATGAGCGTTCCTGAGTTGAAGTTGGAACTCATCAGCGTGCCAGTCGCGTTATCGAAACCATATACACTCACGTCCGGGCCGAACAGGGGCAACCCATAAGGATTCAGTTCCAGGAGAACCGAGGTTTGCTGGCTGGCATCAAAAGCGGCGAACTCCAATCCGCCATGAATATTTCCGCTGGCGTCGAGATACCCGCCCCGGTCCACCGCGCCGGAGGAATAAATATCCGCGCAATCCACCGGCAGAAGGGTGTTGGTCACCACCGGTGCCCCCACGTTGACGATGATCGAGTCGGTGGCGGTGTCAAAGTTGTCGTCGGTCACGACGGCGCTGAGGTTATAACTTCCCGCCGCGAGATTGGTCACGGTGCTGGTAAACGGTGAACCGTAAGCAACGCCCGCCCAATTGGTTCCCACATAAAAATCCACCTCAAAATAGGGCGTGGCCCCGCCGGCAGGCGCGGCCGTCACGTCGAACGTCGCCGGCGCGGCGAACACCGCGTTGTTGGTCGGCGCGGTGATGGCCACGGAAAGGGCTTGAATGGAGTTGACGATGACCGTTACCGAATTGCCGAACTCATCGGAAAAGCTGAAGGTGCCCGGATTGTAGTAAACATAAGGCACGTAATAGACGTAATAACCGTCTGAGGGCGGGATGTCGGCAGAGAAACTCTCCGGCGGGGCGCCGGTGAGATACAAATCGAAATCGTAGTCGAGATTAACAATGTCAACCTCGTCGCCGGCGTTGATCGTGATCTGGCCGGTGGAGAAACCGCTGAATGTCCAGTCCACCTCAGTGGTATTCGCCTGGCTTTGCCGGGTCCCAAAAACGAACAAGCTGGCGATTAAACAATAGAGGCGTCCAACAGTTCCTATTCTGAGCTTCATAAGGAATATATTATGATAAGGTAAAGGAAAAATGTCAATCAGAATCGGTAACTTTAGATTCCGTCGTTCTGGAATCTCAAGATCAGGCCACGGCGGGCGACGTTATCTCCCATCTCCGATCTCCGATCCACTTTGCAGCCAACGTTTTGCGTTTGCCTGAAATCCGCCGAGGACTACGATGCAGTTGAATCTGCATGGCAAAAGAAAACACCCGGAAGAAACCAAACAGAGGCCCACTCGACTTCGAAGCCCGGCTTTGGGCCGCCGCCGATAAGATGCGCGGGCACATGGACGCCTCGGAATACAAGCATGGCTGTCTCGGCCTCAACTTCCTGAAATACATCTCCGACGCCTTCGAGGAAAAGCGCGGGCAACTGCTGTTCGGTTTCTCCGATCCCAAGAGCGAATGGTTCATCAAGAACGAACCGCAACGCGCCGAAACCGCCGAGAATCGCGACGAATACCACCTGCGCCGCAATTATTATCTGTGCCCTCTTTTCAATCCTGATTTTCTGGAAGTTACGGAACATCAGCGCCCAATTCCTGAAACTTCGCATCGCCTACGAAATGGCGCAGGAACGCAAAGCACGCGCTGCCAGGTCCACGCCTCCCGGCGCCGATGACGAATTACGTTACCAACCCAAATCATGAGAACCACTGCGGAACAGAAGAACGACACCTCACCTTTAATCCTCTCCAGGAAGTTTGTTTTCAGCCGCACATCCCTCGCCCGGCCTCCGGCCACTCTCTTCCGCTCCCGCGAGCGAGGGGCGTCGTTCGAGGCGGAGAGGAAATCCGCCGACGGCGCCTTCAAAGGAGAACTTTGACATGCCATCGCCCGCTTCCCATCCCCGCGATCCTTTGCACGGCATCACGCTGGAAAACATCCTCAATCAACTGGTCCAGCGGCATGGCTGGAGCGAGATGGGCCGGCGTATCCCCGTCCGGTGTTTCAAATTCAATCCGACGGTGAAATCCAGCCTCACGTTTCTGCGTAAAACTCCCTGGGCGCGCCGGAAAGTCGAAGACTGGTTCATCGGGGAGCTTTTGCCACCCGAGAAAAGGCCAAAGGCTGAAAGCTGAATGCTGACATTTCCGGAAGCGGGGAATATCGAACATTGAACGCCCAACATCCAATTTAAGCGGCACGGGAGCCGGTCTGAAGTGGTTGACGCCGCGCCAGGTTCGCGCTACAGCTTCGTAGCCGCTAAATTATTCCGGCTGGTGCGGGTCACGTAAAGTTTCACCACGCGACAGGCCACGTAAAAAAGTTCGTCTCACGTGGCGAGGACGACACTATGGAAACGATTTTGCCATCCGAGTTCAAACGCCAGATGGTGCTGATGCTGGATGGCGCTCCCCATGTCATCGAGGATCTGCATACCAGCGGCACCGCCCAGACCCGGCACAAACTTCATACCCGCCTGCGCCACCTCACGACCGGCCGCCTTTTTGACCGCGTTTTCGCCGAAAACGAGCGCGTGGCGGTGGCCCCGCTGGAAACCCGCCGCGTGACTTTCAGCTATGCCCAGGCCGACCGGCTGGTTTTCGTTGATATCGAGACGTTCGAGGAGTTCGAGTTCAGCAACGAACTGCTCGGTGAGCGCCGCGGGTTTCTCAGGGAGAACGAGGAATATAAAGCCCTGCGGCTCGATGGCCGGTTGCTCGACATCGTCCTGCCGCCGCAAATACCGCTCAAGGTGGTGGACACCGCTCCGCCCAGCCGGGGCGGATTGAGCGCGTCATGGAAGGAAGCGAAGCTCGAAACCGGCCTCCAGATCATGGTTCCGCTGTTCATCACCAACGGCGAAATCATCCGCGTTGACACCGCCGAAAAGAAATACCTGGGCCGAGAAAATTAGAAGGCCGAAGGCTTAAGTTTCGGAGGCCTGGAACATTCAACATTCAACTTACAACATCGAATTAATGGAAGAACTCTGCGGAATCTGCGGGGAAAAGGCTGAAGGCTGAAAAAGAATTTTATTATGGCTAAGAAAAGAGAGTTTCCGCTGGCACAAGTGTATGGGCTGCTGGAACCCGGCCCGGTCGTGCTCGTCACCGCGTTCCGCGCGGGTCAGGCGAACATCATGCCCATGTCGTGGCATACGATGATGGAGTTTGTGCCGCCGCTCGTGGGCTGTGTCATCAGCAGCCAGAACCACACGTTTGAAATGTTGCGGGCGACGGGTGAATGCGTGATCAACATCCCGACGGTGGAATTGGCGAAAAAGGTAGTGGGTTGCGGAAACATTTCCGGCCTGGCGGTGGACAAGTTCAAAACTTTTGGCCTTACGCCGGTGGCCGCGTCGGTCGTCGAGGCCCCGCTCATCGCCGAATGTTATGCCAGTCTGGAATGCAGGGTGTTTGATATAAAACTGGTCACCCGATCCAACTTTTTCGTCCTGGAGGTGGTCAAGGCGTGGATTGATCCGCGCCGGAAGCATCCCCGGACAATGCATCATCAGGGAGAAGGCGTGTTTGTGGTTCCGGGCCGGACGATCAAACTGCCATCCCCAAAGACATCCTTCCTCACAAAATGAAACGCACCTGTTGGCTTTTATCCGCGCTGTGGTTGCTGGCGCAAATGCCCGCGCCGGCGGACACCGTCACCAATTCGAGTCCGGCGACCTTGACGCGCTGGGAACGCAGCGCCCGGGAGAACCGCCGATTGACGGAAAACATCACCTGGCTGACCCACGAGCCGCTCGATTTTCTCCTCCGGCGCGGCGACCACTTCGACGACGAGCCGGCGCGTTACGCGCGCATGGGCGATCCGGAAAACATCCGGCGCATGGCCGATGCCGGCGTGCGCTACGCGATGATTTATTTCTACAAAGGATTCGGCCTCGAATACGAGCGCCCTTCGATGGAGCAATCCAAACGCATCGCCGACGAATTGCACCGGCATGGCATCAAGGTGGGACTGTACATCGGCGGGACGATGTTCACCGAAACGCTTTATCACGAATTGCCCGAGGCGCAGCACTGGGAGCAACGCAACCAGGACAACCATTGGGTGCCTTACGGTCTCCAAACCTACCGGCACTACGCCTGTCCGAATGAGCCGGCCTATCGCGATTACCTCAAACGCATTTTGAAAATCGGCGTGGAGGATTTGCACGCGGACCAGATCGTGTTCGACAATCTCATGCTGCAACCGGAGCCGGATTCCTGCCGTTGTCCGCGCTGCATCGCCGCGTTCCACGATTATCTGCGCAATAAGTATCCGGGCAAGGACGTCGTCGAGCGCCGGTTCGGTTTGCCGGATGTGGATTGGATCAAGCCCAACGAATGGAACAACCCGTCGCAACCGGACAGCCTCCCGGTATTGAACGATCCGGTCTTGCAGGAATGGACGCGCTTTCGCTGCGAATCGCTGGCGCATTACGCCGACGACCTGGCGGATTACGTCAAAAGCCTCAACCCGAACGTGGCCGTGCTGATGAACATCAAAGGCGTCTATAGTTGGAACCGGTATTGGGCCAACGCCGTTTATCATCCGCTCTACGCCGGCCACGTGGACATTCTCGCGTTCGACACCGGCGGTTACGATGCGCGGCTCGACGCCAAAACCGGCGCGCTCGTTTCGCAAATCCGCTCCTATAAAATGGCGCGCGAAATCGCCGCGAGCTGCGATGCGCCGCTTGGAGACGCATTGCTCTGCGCGCAGCACATGGCCTTCAGCTACGAAACGCCCGTGGCCGGTTACGCCGGTTCGCCGTGGATGGCCGCGCGCTCCGGCACCACGCCGATGCTCGAATTTTACCGCAATTATTTTCAACGCTATTACACCGGCACCCGCAACGTCGCGGACGTGGCCGTGCTCCGCAATTGGCCGTCCATGGCTTACAGCATCAATGCCGCCTACGTGCCCGCCACGCTCATGGAACAGGTGTTGATTCAATATAAGATTCCGTTCGACCTGCTCTTCGACGAGGAGCTCACCAACCTCGACCGGTATCAATCCGTGATTCTGGCCGGACAGGAATGCGTCTCGGATGCGCAGGCGAACACGTTGCTGGATTATGTCCGGCACGGCGGCACGCTCGTCGTCACCGACAACACCGGCGAATACAACGACTGGCGCGAGAAGCGGCATAAAAATCCGTTCCTGCCTGTCGCGCCGAAGCCCGCTGCGGCGGGCGAAGGCTGGACCGCGCGCACCGAAGGCAAAGGCCGCATCGTTTACATTCCGCAAATCGTGCCCGACCTGAAAGCGGACAAAGCTGCCGGCGGCGCAGACAACCCGGAACCCGGCGCGAACTCGCAGCGAACGCCCCGCATGTCGCCGCCGCAATGGGTGCTGCCGAAGAGTCACCGGGACATTTACGACGCGATTGTCGGCGCGTTGCCGCGCGGACTTTCTTTGACGAGCGACGCGCCGCTGACGACCGTGGCCGAATTGCTGACCCGGGCGGAAACCCGCGAGACCCTCGTACACTTCGTCAACTTCGACCGGCAACATCCGCTGTCGCCATTCAAAGTGACCGTGCGCAACCAATTCGCCGGCAAAGTGAAGTCCGTGACCTGTTTCTCGCCGGACGCGGACGATCCGGTGCCGCTACCTTTTGAAACGACGGGCGATTCAGTCAGTTTTACCGTGCCGGCGATGCGGATTTATTTGATGATCGTGATTGCGCATGGCGAAGGTAAGTAGGTTGTCCGAATTTCGCTGTGGTAGTGTCGGCACCGCCCGCCGATTTCGAGCCACAGGCTCGACCCTACAGCAATTTCGGACACTACCAACGCCTGATCCTGATTGACTTTCTCCGCAGTGCTTGCTACACTGGCGCGCAGTCGTGAACCTGATTATGACCCTGCATTCTCGCCAACTTTGGGCCGTGCCAGAACACCATGAAAACCCCACGAACCCTTTTCTGCGCTGAATATTCATCTCTGGCGGGCCTGATGCTTGCCGCCCGGCTGCTCGCGGCTTCGGGAACGGCTTACGCCGATACCATCTACGTCTCGAACATCGGCGACAGCTCGATTCGCACCGTGGACGCGAATGGCGTCACTTCCTTCTTTGCCGACAACGGGTTCAATTACCCGGGCGGGTTGGTATTCGACGGCGCCGGCAACCTCTACGCGAGCAGTTTTTACGGCGACCAGATCAAGATATTTTCTCCCACCGGCGACGCTACACTCTTCGCCAACGTGGATGACGGCGGCGAAGGCCTGGCATTTGACCGGGCGGGAAATCTCTACCTGGCGAACCTCCTCGACGATACGATCGTGAAGTTCGCGCCGGACGGCAGCCGGTCGGTCTTTGCGGATGCCAGCGACGGCTTGAATGGCGCGATGGGCCTCGCGTTCGACAGTGCCGGGAACCTTTACGCCGGCAGCTTCTATAACAACAGCATCATCAAGTTCACGCCCGACGGCGCAGCCTCCGTCTTCGCCAGCACCGGCATGAACGGGCCAATGGGACTGGCTTTTGACAGCGCCAACAATCTTTATGTCGCCAACCTCTACAGCGCTGCGATCCGCAAGTACACCCCGGGCGGTACCGGCTCCAACTTCGGAACGGGCCAATACAATCTGACTAACCCGGAAGGCCTGGCGTTTGACGGCGCGGGCAATCTTTACGTGGCCAGCTATTACTCCAGCACGCTCGTGAAGTTTACGCCCGACGGCGTCGGCTCGGTCTTCGCCAGTGCGCTCAACGAACCATCATTCATCGCCATCATTCCCGAACCGTCAATATGGGCGTTGCTTGGCGCCGGCATCTCCGGGCTGTTCCTGTTTCGCACCCGCGCGTGCCGGGCAGGAACCGCGACGAGGAAGCCGCCGGTCTCGGCCGCATCCTGAAAATCAAGCGCTGCCCAACGGGTCAGTCCCGGCTTTTGTAAAATCAGCTCATGAATGGGCGGTCCCTGATATTGGCATATTTTTCCCCTGACCGGCTTGGGGGCGCGAGGAATTCTGAAAACAAAATTGTTTACAAAAAAATCATCGGATAACATCCGACTGTGAACCCGTTTTCCGAACAAATCCGCCTGGGTCGCTTCCTGAAAATCAACCGCTGTCCGCGTAACGCTGCGCCACGCGGCGAAGGCTGAAGGCTGAAACGAACATGAAGCGCCTTCCAACTCCGCTGAAGCTCCGATGGACAGGTCGGACTATTGGTTGGTTCTGTCTCCTTGGCCTGGCTGTCCTTGTTTCGGGATGTTCTTCCTGGATTACGGCGGAGAAGCAGACGGGGCAAACTTTTGAGATCGTGCAAACCAATTTCCTCGGCTCGCTTTGGAACGAGTCGCACGCCCGGGCTTCGATTGTTTCGCAGGACGGCGGGGAGTCGTTCGTTGTTCCCGGCGGGGCGATCTGGGCTTTTGGCGATACGTTCCGGGGTTCCCGGTCGGCGGATGGCGCGCCGCATTACGAGGGCGGAGCGTTTGCCCCGGCCATCGCTTTTCTGGCAGATGATGCCGCCAGTTATCCGCCGGCGTTCAGTTTCCTTGTGTCCAGCAACGGGGTCGGCATTCCGGCGATAGATTTTCTGCCGGATGAGCGGCCAACCGAGCGTTACCGGCTCTGGCCTCTGGGCGGCATCCAGGTGAACGGTCAATGCTACCTTTTCTATTCATTGATCGAGGTTTTTGGAAACGGATCATGGGATTTCCGCGACGTCGGTTCCGGTCTTGCCCGCTCAAAGGTGCCGCTCGGACCTTACGAACGTCTGCGACCGCATGATGATTGGCGCTTTCCCGTCGAGCCCACCCAGGTCATTGAGGCGGAAGGCTGGCTCTATCTTTACAGCATCAAGAAATTCAAAGGGGAGCAGGGTGTCGCCCTGGCACGGGTGCGTCCGGAAAGGATCGAGGAGCCGGACGCTTACGAGTTTTATGCCGGAGCCGGCGCGGAGTTTTCGCCCGGAAAAGTGGCGGCGGCATGTCTGGTCAAAAATGTTCCCGGCCAAGTCGCCGTTGCCTGGAATCCGTATCTGGCGAAGTATGTCATGGCCTCGTCGAGCGACTTCGAGCACCCGCTTGAGATTCGCTTCCTGGTCGCCGATGCACCTTACGGCCCCTGGAGTTCGCCGGTGGCCCGCATTGAAGTGCCCGCCAATCGCCAGGAAAAGCGGGTGGAGATGGTGTATTGCGCGTATTTTCATCCGGAACTGTTCCGGGAAAATGGCCGGGTGATGAATCTGACCTGCTCGCTCGGTTTGCACGACGCCGGCTTCGACAGCAACTGTGAAATGGTTGAATTTGAACTGAGACGCCAGAAATGAATCCGGGTTCATTCGTGCAATCCGTGTCTGAATAGCCATGCAAAACATCGTCATCGCCAAACCCTACCGCTTCGTGCCGCCGCGCTTCAGCCCTTTCTGGGCGCGGATCGTCCAGTGGTATCTGCCCACCTATCTGCGCAAGAGCCACGGCATCACTTCGTGGGAGTGCGTCGGGGCGGAGCGCCTGCGCGCTTCGCTGGAGGCCGGGTCGGGCGTGTTGCTGGCCTCCAACCATTCTCGCCCCTGCGATCCCATGGTTTTCGGATTGCTTGCCCGCGAGGTCAGCCGGCCGTTCCACGTCATGGCCAGTTGGCATCTGTTCATGCAAAGCCGCGTGCAGTCTTTCCTGTTGCCGCGCATCGGGGGATTCAGCGTTTACCGCGAAGGCCTGGACCGCGAATCGCTGAAGTGCGCCGCCCGCACTCTGGCAGAAGCGCGATTTCCCCTGATTCTTTTTCCGGAAGGTTTCGTCACCCGCAATAACGACCGGCTGTTGCACCTGATGGAGGGGGTGGCCTTTCTCGCGCGGTCGGCCGCCAAACAGCGGGCGGCTGCCCCACGGCCCGGCAAGGTGGTCGTGCACCCGGTGTTTGTCCGTTACTTCTTCGAAGGCGACCTCGCGGCGACCGTCGAACCGGTCCTGCGGAACATCGAGGCGCGATTGTCCTGGCAGCCGCAGAATCAGCTTCCCTTGCGGGAACGGGTCGTCAAGGCCGGACAGGCTTTGCTCGCGCTCAAGGAAATCGAATACCTCGGCGCCTCGCAACCCGGTGGCGTGATGGAACGGCTCCCGCGCCTGCTCGACCACCTGCTGGAGCCGCTGGAGCGCGAGTGGACGGGCGGACGCCGCGAGCAGGACACGATGGCGCGCGTCAAGCGCCTGCGCTCCGCCATCCTCCCGGACATGGTCCATGGCGAAATCACCGAGGAAGAGAACGCGCGCCGGTGGCGGCAGCTCGCGGACTTGTACGTCGCCCAGCAACTGCATTGTTACTCGGGCGATTACCTCGCCGATGCGCCAACGCCCGAGCGCCTGCTGGAAACCGTGGAGCGTTACGAAGAAGACCTGACCGACGAGGCCCGTCCGCATCCGCCGCTCCACGTGGTCATCTCGGTCGGCGAAGCCATCGAGGCCACTCCGGCCCGGGACCGCGATGCGGACAGCGACCCGATTGCCGATGAACTCCGGCGGCAACTCGAACTGATGCTGGAGGAAAGCAAGCACCGCCGGCGCCCGGCCCGGCCCAATTCACCAATCCCATGACACCCATCCTGGCAACTCTGCACTGGCCCGGCATCGGCCTCCGCGCCGGCGTCGTCGCCGGGGCGCTCGTCCTCTGGTTCTGGACGCAGTCGCTGATTGCGCGCAAGTCGGCACCGAAGGACGGCCTCGGCGATTTCGTCCATGAGCTTACTGCGCGCTGGCACGACTACTTCGCCGCGAACGCCCGGGCCGCCAACGCCGCGCTGATTACCAGCTCGCTTTTCATTGATCTTATCGGCCTCGCGCTGATTGGCGCGGCGATTTTCGGTCCCACGTTTGCGCCGTTTCTCGCCATGCTCATCGTGTTCGGTCTGCGGCAGTTCTGCCAGGGTCTTTGCACGCTGCCACCGCCGCCCGGCGTCATCTGGCGGAACCCGGGTTTCCCGGCGTTGCTGGTGACCTACGAAGTGGGCAACGACTTTTTCTTCTCCGGCCACACGGCGCTGGCCGTGCTCGGGGCCATCGAAGCGGCGCAGTTCGGGCCGGCGTGGCTCGCGGTTGTCGCGGCGGTCATCGCGCTCGGCGAAATGCTGATGGTTCTGGTGTTGCGGGCGCACTACACGCTGGATGTGGTAGCGGGCGCGTTGGCCGCGTTCCTCGCCGCGAACGTGGCGGGAAAACTGTCCGCCACGGTGGACGTGTGGTTGCGATGAGAGACGGGGAAACCTCGAACATTCAATGCTCAACGGCGAAGGCGGAAAGGCGGAGGGCCATCAGAGGAAATGCGCCATCCTTCCACCTTCGCAAGGCTTCCATCTCCGCTTTGCTCCCGTCTTCTCCGAATTACGACGCGCCGAGTCGCCGAGACAAGCCGTCGCGACAGGCGCCCGCGTCTTCATCTGCCTTCACTTTGCTGGGCGGGCAGAAATCCATTTCCGGTTCGCCGCTCGGGAGCCCGGCCACGACGGGGAAGATGCTCGCGTTTTGCGCCCGACATGGCATTGCGCCGACCATCGAAAGATTTCCGTTGTCGCGGGTCAACGAGGCGTTGGAGCATTTGCGCGCCGGCCAGGCCCGCTACCGCATCGTGCTGGAAAACGATATTGGCTGAGCGGGGATGCAAGCGCGGCCTAAACGCGTCAGTTCCTGATATTCGCATATTGCCCCGTTGAATGGTTGAGCGTTGAGGGACGGCGTTGGGAGCCGTTGCCAACTCGACACTTTACTTCCGGCCGTTATGGGCAAAGTATTCGTTTGCCTTCGTTTAAATTCCACGAGAACCGAAGAGAAATTATGAACTTTCCCGGCCTGATCGTTATCGCCAGCGTCGTAATGGTGCTGGTCGTATTGCTCCTCATGTTCATGGTGCTTGGCCGCTATACCAAGGTCGGGCCGAACCAGGTGCTGATTGTTTCCGGTACGAAAAGGCACCTGCCCAACGGCTCGGTGGTCGGGTTCCGGATCGTGAAAGGCGGCGGCACATTTGTTTGGCCCGTGATCGAGCGGACTGATGTCTTGTCCTTGGAGGTCACCGCCATCGAGATGCCCCGGGCCCGGGCGCAAACGGCCGGCGGACGCACCGTGGAAACGGATGGTGTCGCCCAGATCAAAATCCGGAGCGAGGATGCTTCGATTGTCGCCGCCGCCGAGCATTTCCTGAACAAGAGCCAGGCCGA
Organism: uncultured Verrucomicrobiae bacterium; assembly: GCA_963802515.1. Taxonomy (GTDB): domain Bacteria; phylum Verrucomicrobiota; class Verrucomicrobiia; order Limisphaerales; family UBA11358; genus UBA11358. Next base: position 4,115,029 of record CAWDIX010000002.1, on the reverse strand, counting down.
AATCAAGAACGTCATTCGGCCGGTCCTGGAAAAGCATTTGAGCAGTGTCCTCGGCGGTTCGCGCCTCGAGGAAACGATTCAAAATCCCGCCGCGTGTGCCGCCCGGGTGCAAGCCTCGGCATCCGCGGATTTGGGCAAAATGGGGCTGAGCCTGATCAGTTACACCATTCGCAACGCCCGCGCCGCGTGAAGAGCGCCCTGCATCATCCGCAACGGCGTACTGAACACGAAGCTTCGGCGATGTCTTAAATCCCAATTCATAATCGTAATCCTGATCAATCGGGGAAGGGAATACGATCAAGAGCAGGATTAAGATCACGACAATACCGAAGCGCCAACAAAATTGACGTCATCCGGATTCTTGCGCATTGTCTGGCCATGCGTTCAATGGTCTGCATCGTTTCCCTGGCCGCGGCCGCGGGTCTGCTGCCAGGCTGCGCCAGCTTTCAGTCCAAACCCGGTTATCCGGCCACCCGCACTACTAACCAGGTGGACATTTATCACGGGGTGGCCGTGGCGGACCCGTATCGCTGGCTGGAGGACGACAATTCGCCGGAAACGAAAGCATGGGTTGAGGCGGAGAACAAGGTCACTTTTGCATTTCTCGGGAAAATTCCCCAACGCGAGGCCATCAAACAGCGTCTCACGAAGCTCTGGAACTATGAGCGCTACGGCGTGCCGTTCAAAGAGGGCGGCCGTTATTTCTTCAGCAAGAACGACGGGCTGCAAAACCAGAGCGTGATTTACACCCTGCCCTCGCTGAATGCGAAACCGGCCTTGTTGCTGGACCCGAACACGCTTTCCGCCGACGGCACGGTGGCGCTCGCCGGCCTGGCCATCAGCCACGACGGCAAGCTCATGGCATACGGGCTCTCGGCTTCCGGTTCGGATTGGCAGGAATGGAAGGTGCGCGACGTGCGAACGGGCAAGGATTTGAGCGACGACGTGAAGTGGGTAAAATTCTCCGGGGCGTCCTGGACGAAAGACAACCGGGGATTTTTCTACAGCCGCTTTGACGAACCGAATGAAGCGTCAAAAATGACGAAAATAAACGAGTTCCAGAAACTCTATTATCACCGCCTCGGCACGCCGCAATCCCGGGACAAACTGGTTTATCATCGCCCGGACCACAAGGGTTGGGGGTTTTACGGCCAGGTGACCGACGATGGCCATTACCTCATCATCACCATAACCCAGGGGACCGACCCGCGGACGCGCGTTTACTACCAGGACCTCACGCAACCGGACGCCCAAATCGTGGAGCTGCTGAAAGACTTCGATGCGGATTACTCGTTCGTTGACAATGACGGGCCGGTGTTCTGGTTTCGGACGGACCTCGATGCGCCGCGCGGACGGGTCATCGCCATTGACATCACCCAGCCGGAGCGCGCGAACTGGCGGGAGATTATCCCGCAGGCCGGCGAAACGCTCGAAAGCGCCAGCACGCTGAATAATTCCTTCGTCTGCACTTATCTCAAGGACGCGCACAGCCGGGTGAAAGTTTTCGCGCTCGACGGGAAATGGCTCCGCGAAATCGAACTGCCGGGCATCGGTTCCGTGGACGGCTTCGGCGGCAAACGCGAAGATACGGAAACCTTTTACTCGTTCACCGGTTTCACCGTGCCCGGAACGATTTATCGCTACGACCTGACCACCGGCAGGAGCTCGGTGTTTCGCGCTCCGACGGTGGATTTCAATCCGGCCGACTACGAGACGAAGCAAATCTTTTACACAAGCAAGGACGGCACGCGCGTGCCGATGTTCATCACGCACAAGCAGGGAATCAAACTCGACGGCAACAATCCGACCTTGCTCTACGGCTACGGCGGCTTTGACATCAGCCTCACGCCTGCTTTCAGCGTCAGCAGCCTGGTGTGGATGGAAATGGGCGGCGTCTATGCCGTGCCGAATATTCGCGGCGGCGGGGAATACGGCGAGGACTGGCACCGGGCCGGCATGAAACTGCACAAGCAACGCGTGTTTGATGATTTTATCGCCGCGGCCGAATGGTTGGTGGCCAATCATTACACGTCGCCGACGAAGCTCGCCATCATGGGGGGCAGCAACGGCGGGTTGCTCGTGGGCGCCTGCGAAACACAACGGCCGGACCTGTTTGCCGCTTGCGTGCCCGCCGTGGGGGTCATGGACATGCTGCGTTTCAATAAATTTACCATCGGCTGGGCGTGGATGAGCGAGTACGGCTCGCCGGAGAACCCGGATGAGTTCAAGGCGATTTATGCCTACTCGCCGCTGCAAAACATACGGCCCGGCACAAAATATCCGGCCACGCTCATCACCACGGCCGACCACGACGACCGGGTGGTGCCCGCGCACAGTTTCAAATTTGCGGCGACGATGCAGGCGGCGCAGGCGGGGACGGCGCCGATTTTGATCCGCATAGACACCAAGGCCGGCCATGGTGCGGGCAAGCCGACTTCAAAATTGATTGATGAAGTCACCGACCGGTGGGCGTTTCTGGTGAAGGAGCTGCGAATGAAACTGCCGCCGGATTTCTCCCGTCAGGATGCACCTGCGCCGGCACCGGGCAAATAAACACCTTGCTCCATCGTTTTTCAGTGTGCTTCCCCTGCCCCGGCCAGGCACGCGAGGGCCAGGTTCAGGCGCGGAAAACGCAGTTGGATCGAAGTGAGTCGTGCCAGGTAGGATTTTGAATTCAAGGAAACCGCAGCCGGTAGAATTGTTGCGGCAGATTCGGGCTGAGGTTGTTGGTGAAAGTGAAATTGCCGCCATGGTCGAAAGCATTGGTGCTCATCACTGTCCAGCCGGCCAGCGGCAGCGCCAGATTGGTCGAAACGAGGACGTAATAAATTCCGTCGGATGCCCCGCCCTGCCCGCTGATGATCAGATTGTTTCCACTGAACACCGCGTTGCCGATGGCCGGCGGCGGCAGGAGGACAATTTCGCCGACCGCCGTCAGCACGGTGTCATCCGGCTGATAAACCGCCGGCGGATTCGTCCGCACATCCTGCACGGTGTAGAAGATCGCGTCGGCGGCATCGTTCGCATTTGTGTAATAAATAAAATTGCCATCGGCGCCCACGCTCCCGCCGTTCGTGCTGCCCGGATTGACGTTGTCCAGCACCACCGGGTCGCCGTCCGTGTCGCTCCAGGCATTGGTCAATTCCGTGATCGGGATCGCCATCGTGCCGCCCGCGCGATAAAGCGTCACGGTTTCTGCTGACGGCGGATGATTGTTGGTGAAGGACAAAACCAGCGCGTTGCCGTTCGTCCGCAAATAAAAGTAACCGCCGGCCAGGTCATTCTGGAAGAAGGCCGTGTCCACGACAAATTTGTCCGCGCTGAAATTCGTGATGCCACCGGCAGCCGTCGCGATGGTCCAGTCAAAACTGGTGGTATAGCTGAAATTGGTCACTACGGCCGGCTGCCCGTCAGCCAGCGATTCGAGGCTGACGACGAACGGGCCCGCGTTCGTAGCCTGAATATCCAACTGACCGCCGGTTTGCAGGAAACTCCAGCCGATGCCGGGCGAACCCTTCGCGTCCTGAACCGCTACATCCAGACTTCCGCCTGAGCCAAGCACGATATTGCCGCTGTTGGTAATCGCGCCAACACTCCCGCCAAACACGGGACCGGGTGAAATCGCCCCGTTGACAATCACAGCGGGTGCAGTGATGACCGTGTTACCGGTGATAATTCCATTGGAAGCTATGATAATCGTGTTCGACACCAGAATGCCGGCGGCGTTTTCGAGCAGGGCGCTGCCGCCAGTACCCGGCGCGCCGACGCTCAAGCTGGAAACGTTCGCGATCGTGCCGGGAAACGGGTTGCCACCCTGCAAATCCAGCGTCCCGCGGTTGAGATTGATGACTGAAATTCCGCCGCCGCCGGCAATGTTCGTCGCCTGCACCGTGCCGCCGTTGAGGTTCAGGGTCGCCCGAGGAAACGCCGTCTGCCCGGCAACGTTGGCCGCTTGCGCCAGAAATAAATTACTGTTGACCGTCAGCGTGCCTGAGCCGTTCACATTCACGGTGCCGATGGCCGGGCTGTTCGAGCCGTTCGGATACGTGAAGCCGATGGCGAGCGTGTTCGCATTGATGTTGCCCGCGTTGAAAGTCAGGACGCCCGAAGCGCCGACGGGACTGTTGTTGCCGCTGCGGCCGCGCCCGACGCAGAGATAATTCACCAGCGCATCCACCGTGCCGCCGGTGAAATCGTTCGTGGACGGCGCGTTGTTCGCCTGTGCGCCCGCCGAGCCGTCACCGACGACATATACGCCAACGCGCGACGTGTTGCCACCGAGACCGCGAATGTAAACGGACGGATTTTGATTCAGGAAGGCGGGGTTGAACGCCAGCAGCACATTGGTGTCGCCGCGCCCGATGGTGGCATAATCCATGAAAATCGCGTTGGTGATGCCGAGGTATAACTGGCTGCCGTTGCCGAAGACCGACCCGTTGTGGCCGAGGTAAAGTCCCGGATTGCCGCTGTTCGGACTGCCCGAGCCGGAGCTGTCATTGTAGCCCGCCGAGGTGACGGTAATGGTGTTGGTCTTTGCCAGGTACAGAATACCACTGGCACGTTTGACCACGCCGCCGCCTTCGACCCCAAGCAGGAGCTGGCCGTCATTCATTACAAACGTGTCCAGCCCGGACAAATCCAGCGTGGCATCGTGCGCGCCGTTACCGGCCGAGGTGGAATTGACGATGACCGGTCCATTCACCTGCAACGCGCCGCCCGCGCCGCTGACCGTCAGGTTCACGACATTGTTGCCGCCGAAATCGAAGCTGCTGTAACCGCCGATCTGCAACGTGCCGGCCACGGTCAACGTTGCTCGATTCGCTATTTCCAGATTTTGATAGATTGGACTGGAATCGGGTGCATTGGCAAAATTGGTCAGCGTTTGGATGGTGAAGCTGGTGTTCGCAAAGTTGTTGATGTCGGCTGGAATCACCATGCCGGAACCGGGCGCGGTCAAAGCGGAACTCATCGTTGCGCTCCAGTTGGTGAACAGGACGCTGTTGTTTGCGCCCGGCGGGCCGTAGCCGCCCGCAGTCACGTTCGTCCAGTTCAGCGGATCCGACCAGTTGATGTCCGCCGCGGCGTTGGTCCAGATGAGCACGCCGGCATTGGCGACCGGCGTGGTAATGTTCAAGCGCACAGTTGTGGCCGCGGTGGCGCTGCCGTTGGTGCCGAAAATTGTCAGCGTGTAATTACCCGATGGCGTGTTCGTCGTGGTCGTGACGCTCAAGGTCGAATTGCCGTTTCCGTTCAACGCCACCGGATTGAAATCCGCCGCGGCGCCGGACGGCAATCCGCTCAAGCCGAAATCCACACTGCCGCTGAAATCGTTGTTGGTCGCCAGGTCCACCGTGTAGCTCGTGTTGCCACCGGGCAAAATTGTTTGCGACCCGGGGCTGGCCGAGAGCGAAAAACTCCCGACCACCACACTCACCGTCGCAGTGTGCGTCAGTCCCGCGTTCGCACCGATGACGTCAATGGCGTAATTGCCCGGCGCGATGGAACTGGAAGTCGCAATCGTCAGCGTCGCGCCGCCCGCGCCGGTCACGAAATTGGTGTTGAAGCTCGCGTTCGCGTTGGCGGGCAGGCTGCCCACACTCAGGGAGACGATGTTGCTCATCAGCGTCGGGTCGCCGAGGTTCACGGTGAAGACGGCGTTCGAGCCGGGACCGATGGCCAGCGACGACGGCGCAGAGGAAATGGTGAAAAGCGGGTAACCGATGTTTTCAATCGCCGCGCCCCCGAGCCGCTCCCGCAATTGTTCCAAATAAAGGCTGCGGGGGTTGACGAGACCGTTCGTCGCATCGAAAATGCCGTCGTCACTCCGGTGAATGAACGTCGAGCCTGGCGCGCCGCCGATGGCCCAGTTATAATGATGATTCACCGGCGGAATCTCGTTGATGATGCCCCGGGAATTTCCGTTATAGATGATGCTGTAACCCGCGCCGTAGCCCTGCCCGCTGCCGGCGGTGCCGCGATTTTCCAATTTGATGCCCGTGTTGCCGCCGGTGATGGAGGCGGCCACGTTATTGTCAATCAAAACGCCTGCTGCCCAGCGCTGATGCGGGCCGCAGTCATAACCGTTGTCGCTGGAATTGAAATTGAGGAACACATTGGGACCCGGCACGGCCGCCTGCGTGACAAAGACGTGGTAGGTCCTGGAATTGGAACTCCCGCAGCGCTGCCACAGCAACATCTGTCCCGAACCGCCGAACGCCGCGGCGCCCGCGCTGGTGGTCGGAATGGTGTTGCTGACAAAATAACAATCCTGAACGGTACACCATTTCGCGCCGCTGCCGGAGTTGATGCCGTTGTAATAATTGTCCACGACGATGTCCCGGAACCAGCAGTCTTTGCAGTTATCGAAGTTCAATGCGCGGCTGCTGCCCCAGTTGGTGCTGGCATCGCTGAAATCGCTGCGCAGCCGCAGATTCTCGAGGGCGGTATTGGTGATGCGCCCGGACGATTCCGTGACGCGATAGACGTAGCCGGTGCACCATTCCTGTTCAATCGGATTGAACAGCGGAATGTCAATGGTGAGCCGGTTGCCGGCGATGGCCGTGATCGTGCGCTCGAAGCCGAGACCGCTGCCCGGCGACCAGTTGATGTTCGTGGCATTCATTCCGATGGCGTCAATCCACGCCTGCGTCACCGGCCGGCGGACGACGACGAGATTGCCTGCGGCAAAAGTCGAGGCGTCGGCGACGTTGAAATTCGTGGCGCCGAGCGGGACATAGGCGTTCGTGAGGTTGTAGCTGCTGCCCTGCTGGGAAACCGAACCCGAGCCTTGCACGGTGATCGTCTGCCGCGAGGCGCCGACAAAATGCAGCACCGTCCCGGTCGGTGAATTGCCGGACCCGCGCAACACCACGCCGCTGGCGCCGAGGGTGAGCGAACCGTCCATTTCATAAGTGCCGGGATTCAACAGCACCACACCCCGGAAACCGTTCACCATTGGCAGGCTGCTCACAAAATTGATGGTGTTCTGAATGTTCGCCGTGTTGTCGCCGCTGATGACACTGACGGTTTCCTCGACTGGCGCGTTTGTCGGCAAGGGCACACCGCCTTCACTATAACCGGCATAGGAGAAATCAGGGATGTGGTTGCCCAGATCGTCGTTGGAATAGACCAATGAGTGGGCATTGTCGTAATGAACCCACTGCGATTGCGCGGCCTGAAGATTCATTGCCAGCCACCAGATTAACAGAAGTAACAGCCGGTTGATCATGCAACTGAAAGGTTACGGCAACTGCAACTGGTAAAATTGTTTCGGCACGTTGGCGTTGATGATATTCGTAAAGGCGAACCCTCCATTTGGATCAAATTCGTTCGTCGCCAATCTCGTCCAGTTCGACAACGGTAACGCCAAATCCGATGATTCCAGGATATAATAATTTGCGTTTTTCACGCCGTTGACGCCTTCAACCAGCAGGTTCGTTCCTGACACTTGGATGCCGCCGAAGGCTGGATGCGGGGCGGCCTCGACCTGCAGCACGCCATTGGTATTCAACTGGCTGACGTCCCACGCGAGGCCGGAGCCGGGCATCGCCGGCACGAGGTTCGTGAACGCGCCGCCGTACGTTGCGGCGTTAAACAATTTGAAACGGTCGCCGGCCGAGAATGGGTTCGGACCGGGGTTGGTGATCACCAGCGTGCCGCTGTAAACCACATTGCCGGCCACCTGCGCCATGTCATTGGTCAACGGGGTCTTGCTGACCTCGAAGACCGTCGTGCTGCCGCCGTTCAGTATGAGATTGCCGTTGAACGTCAGCACGGCCAGTGAACCGCCCGGCGCCAATGTTGCCCCGTTCCCAATCGTCGCGTTGCCGTTTACCGTCCCGTTGCCGGTGAGCGTCTGTCCGGAGCCCAAGGCCAGCATCCCGTCGCTGCGCTGACCGGCATCAAGGGTTGCGCCCGCAGCCACCCTGATTACGGCACTGGCGAAAATGGAACCGTTATTGGTGAGGAGCAGGCTGCCCCCGTTGATCGTGGTGTTGCCGCTGTAAGTGTCGGCGGCCGCCAGCAGCAAATTGTAGGCGCCGTTCTTGATGATGCCGCCCGTGCCGCTCACCACATTGCTCAACAACAGCGACGTGCCGCCGCCCCAGAACACGCAATTGCCGTTCAACTGCACCGGGCCGACGACCACATTCGCCCCGCTCCAGTTGTACATATTCGTGCTCCCGCCGTTGCCATAGAGGACGAAATGTTTGTTCCAGGCAGTGCTGGCGTTGTAAAACGACAACGTCGCGCCGGCGCGCACGATGAGGTTGCTGGCCGGATTGCCCATTGAACTGGTGACGGTTTCCCAACCCATCAAGCCCTGTTGAATATCTATGTCGCCCAGGGCCGGGTCCACGTCCGCCGCCACCATCGAAATCTGGTTGCCGCCGGTCTTGGTGAGCTTATACGGATGCCCGCCGGTGCTCAGGGTACAACCGTTGGTCGAGGAATTCGACGCGGCGCGGATGTCCCAGCGGTTCTGATTGTTGCTCGGATTCCACGGTCCGGCACCGCCGAAGGTGGTGTCACCGGCCAGCGTGACGTTGCGCAAGGCAAGCGTTTGTTGTCCGCCGCTGCTGCTGATCGCGCCGTTGCCGCCCGCACCTGAACCGGAGACGGTGACGGTTTCACCGGTCAGATTAAATCCGTTCACGTCCAGGGTTCCGCCGTTGGTGATGACCGTGGTGCCGCCGGTCGAACCCAACGCGGTGGCGTTACCCGCCTGCAACGCTCCATGGTTAATCGTCACCCCGCCGGAGAATGTGTTCGCGCCGCTTAACATGAGAACGCCGGAACCCGTCTGTGTGAGCGCACCGGAGCCGGAAATAACACCCGACATCGTGACATTGTCGCGGCGATTGAACACGAGCGCCCCGTTGTCGGCCACATTGACGGACCCCAGCGAACCGTTGGTTGAACCGTCGCCGACAATCAGCGTGCCGCCGCCCACAGTCAGCGTGCCGCCGGAGCTGGACAGCGGACCCGTCAGCGTCAAGGGATTGGTCGTATCGTTGACGATGATGAGATTCGTCATGATGGTCACTGGCGCCGCGATGATGTCGCCCTTGCTCGATGCCAGTTCGGTGATGAATGATTGGCTGGCATCGCTAAAAACGAGAGCGCCGCCATTGGCCGCAATGGTATAGGCCGCGGAACCGTCGGGGTCGCCGAGGTCCAACGAGCCAACCGTAACCGTCTGGTTCAGGTTGATGGTTTGCGCCGCCGCGATGTTGGCATTAATTACCGCCAATTCACCAATGCTGTCGGGAAAAACACCGGAGTTCGTCCAATTGGCATTCACGTTCCAATTTTGCGGAACAGCGGTCATGGTGTTAGTCCACCAGGCAGTGAGCGGCATCACGGGGGTGACGGCGGCCTGGAGGGAATCGGCGCTTTCGCCGGCCGCGTTCACCGCCGAAACGACGTAGTAATAGGTCGTGCCGTTGGTCACGGAGAAATCCAGATAACCGGTGCCGGTCACGTTGGTCGCAATCGTCACATACGATCCTCCATTCACGGTCGAACGTTTGACGTTGTACCCGGATGCGCCCGGGGAAGCGCTCCAATTCAAGACCACTTCGGCGTTGCCCCCGGCGGCGTTCAAGCCGGTCGGCGCGGCGGGTGAAACGATGGCTGGAACAAAGGTGGCATAGGCGCTCTGGCTGCAGGCATTCGCTGCCGCCACCTGATAGAAATAAACGCCGCCACCCGTCACCGCGGGGTCGGTGAAGTTGGTGGCCGTCAATCCCGTGGCAACCACCACCGGCGGCGTGTCTGCGGTAAAACGTACGACGGTGTAACTCGAGGCGCCCGCGGACGCATTCCAGCTCACCATGATTTGTGAATTCGTCGGCACCGTGGTCACACCCGTCGGCACGGCAGGTGGTGCGCAGGGCGCCGCGGCCACCTCCAATGAATTGGAGCTCTCGCCAAAACTGCTCACGGCGGAAACGACGTAATAATAGGTTGTGCCGCTGACCACGTTGCTGTCGGTGAAAGTGGTGATCGGAACGTTGGCAATGGTCGCATAACCGCTGCCGCTCACAGTGGAACGCTTCACATTGTAGGTGATGGCAGCGAGGGTGTCGTTCCAGTTCAGCGTGATGGCATTTCCGGGACTTGCCGCCAGCCCGGCGGGCGTTTCCGGCGCTTGCGGCGTGGGGTTCGTGACGATGACCAGCGCGTTCGCCCAATCGGCGTGATCGTAGTTGATGCCGTCGTCCGCGTCGCCCACGCCCAGCGTCAGCCGCCGCACGCCGGTCACGTCCAAATTGATGACTTGCGGCGGGGTGTTGGTGAACATGAAGCCGCTGTTGTAAATTTCGACGCCGTCCGCATAAACGTGAAAATCCACCGAGCCGGGGCCGGAGCCGATTTCTTCGTTGTCCACGCCGATGGTCGCCTGGAACCGCGAGCAAACGCCGCCGAGATTGTATTCAATGCCGGAGCGGGAGTTGACGCCGATACCGTGGGAATAAGCCACGCCGCCGAGTGTGAGGGTGTTTCCGCCGACGCTTTTGTCTGGAACAATCGTTCCGTAACCCGTGTAGGCGTAAATCGGCTGCAAATTGCTCAAAAAATTCGTGCCGATCCCCGGCGGCGGCACCGGCGTGCCGGCGATTTTCAGGAGCATCGTGCCATAGGCCGGGACCGTCGCGGTGAAACTGCTGGTAAACGCGCCCAAATCCTGGTGCGCCCACAAATCCCGCACCGTCGCCGTCGTTCCGGCCTGAAATCCCAGATTGGTGAAATTGCAGGTGATGACGGCCGCTGAATTGGTGCTGCGGTTGAGCAGCGCCACGGCGCGCGTCGTGAAATCGTAGTCCAGCGGTTTGCTCCAGACTTCCGCGCTGTCCTTGACGCCGCCCGTCAAAACGCCTTGTTCGCCCGCCGGGTCCTGGTCCACGGCGATGGCCTCGGCATTGGTCAGGATGGCCAGCGATTGCGGCGACATGGTGGTGACGTTGTCCCCGGCAATCAGCGGCGCGGCCATGATGCACCACATCGAGAAATGCGTCTGCGCCGCGACGAGATTGGTGGCAAACTCGCCGTTCCCGATTTCCAGCATGTCGGGGTCGTTCCAGCGGCCCGGTCCGGCGGCGAAGGCGGAGGTGCTGTCCGGGTCAATGTGCGAAATCATGCTGGCAAACGTGCTGCCGATGTCGCCGGTCGTCCGCCAATAGTTGCCCGTGACCGGCGACCAGGATTCATAGCTCTTGCTGTTGCCATTTTGGGCGCCGCAAAGGCAGAAAAGAATCGGCCGTCCGCTTTTCATCAGGGCGTCGCTCATCCGGCCGTAGAGCAACTGGCCGTTGAGGCCCGTGGCATTGCAATTGTCGTCCTTGAGATAATCCGCGCCCCATTGCGCGTACGTGAAGGCGTCCACGTATTCATAATTGAAACTGCCGGGGTCTTTGCCAACCGGGTTGAAAGTCTTGGAGATGCACGTGGAACAGGTGTTCGTCCCGTCGTCGGTATAGACGCCCAGTTTGAGTCCCAGGGAATGGACGTAATCCGCCACCCAGGCGATGCCGTCGGGGAAATTGGTGTAAGCCTGCACGACGCCGTAGGTATCGCGGGAGCCGGCCCAGCCGTCGTCAATGTCAATGTATTGATAGCCGGCGGCTTTCATGCCGTTGGCGGCGATGACGCCGGCATTGTTCGTCACGATGGATTCGCTGATGCCGCAGTGGTAGGCGTTCCAGTCATTCCAGCCCATCGGCGGCGTGAGCGCGAGGTTGTTGGTCAGCGCCAAGGCCACGTGGGCCGGCAGCAACATCGGCAGCAACATCCGTAAGAGGCAGCGTACCGGGATGCGTGAGCCGCCCCGCCACCGGCAATCTGTTTCCAACACTGATTCCATAATGCATTCAGGCCGCCGGACTGGATTTCAGTCCGGCGGCCATTCCATAACCTTGGCTTTCTTAATCAAGCTTCAACCTGACGCCCTGCGCTCAGGGATAAACCAGGCGATAGAATACAGCGCCGTTGGCTTTCACAACCGGCACGGATAACGAGTTCACCCCGGTCGAACCCGGCACCGTCGCCCAGTTGGTGCTGATGCCAACCGTGAGGTTGTTGGTCTGCACCTGCAGGCGCCAGCCAATGTTGGTCGGCCACGACAGGTTCAGATTGCCACCACTCAACACGAAGTTGATGGGGCCCGGGTTGGTGTTCACGAGGCTGACCGTGCCGGCCACCGTGATCGAGCCGGCCGTGGCCAGATTGTTCTGCCACGTGTAGGCGACCGTGCCGATGGCATTCGTCGTCGGCAGGTTGACGGCCGAGAAACCGGAAGCCGGAACGCTGAACAATTGGAACGTGCTGCCGGCATTCAGAGTCGGGCCAAGGTTGGTCACGGTGAGCGTGCCGCTGACCGTGAGGTTCAGGTTCGACTCCAACAAAATCTCATCGTTCGTCACCGCGCCGGCCGACAGGTCGAGGTCCATGATGACAGCGCCGTTGAGTGCGACACCGTTGGTAACCGTCAGCACGGCCGGGGCGACACCATTGCCCGGGTTGATGGTGGACCCTGAGTTTTCAACGAGGGTTCCGAGTATAGTGCCACCGCCGGCCAGGGTCTGGGGCAAGCCGCCGCTGCCCAGGGACAGCATGTCATCGGCACGACCGCTCAGATCCACGGTAGCGCTCGACAGCACAATGTGCGGGCTGTTGGTGAGACTAACCGGGTCAGCCACGGCCAGCGTGCCGCCGTTCACGATGGTATCGCCGGTGTAGCTCTCGGGTCCGGTGGCCAGGAGCAGCGTTGAAGCCCCGGTCTTGACGACAGTGGCATTGCCGCTAACGGGGCCCAGCAACGTGAGCATACCGCCTTCGTTAAAGGTGTTCGTTCCGGACAGGGTGAAGGGCCCGTTCAGAACATTGGATCCGTGCTGGCTGTAAACCGTTGCGTTCGTCATAATAAACACCTTCGCGATATCATTGGACAAGTCGAACAGGTTGAAGGTGGTGTTGCTGTGCAGGATCAGGTTGGCGCCCGGGTTGCCCACGCCCAGAGGCAGTTGCCACTGGAGGCCGAATATGCCGTTTTGAACATCAATATCGCCCAGGCCCGGATCAATCGTCGCGCCCGAGATCTGGAACTGGTTGGTGCCCAGCTTGGTCAACTTGTAAGGCGAGCCAATCGGCGAGCAGAACAGGACGGCATCCGCAGCGCTGGCGCTGCTGGCGCGGAAGTCCAGCCGGCCGGAACCGCCGATCGTGGTGTCGGCCGTAATGGTCAACTGGCTGAAGTTCGGGCCGACGAACGTCGAACTGCCGCTGCTGTTTACAATCGCGCCATTGCCTCCGACACCCGCGCCGGAAGTAGTAATGGCTTCCTTGCCCACATTGGCGCTGTTGGTGATGTCCAACGTGGCCCCGCTGCTCACGTAGGTGGAGCCAAACGTGTCGCCCAGGGCGGAACTGTTGGCCACCCGCAACGTCCCCTGCAGAACGTTTACGTCGCCGTCAAAAGCGTTGGCGCCGCCCAGCGTCACCATGCCGGTGCCGATATTCGTCAGCGAACCTGAACCGCCGATGGCGCTGTTGACCGACAGCGCGTTGTCGCTCCGGTCAAAGACCAGTGAACCGTTGTTGGTGATGATGCCGGAACCCAGGTTGCCACCGGTGCCCCCGTCGCCCACTTGCAACGTGCCGGAGCTGATGGTCATCAAACCCCGGAAGTCATTGTTGCCGGCGTTGGCAATTATCACCGTCCCGCCGCCGGTCATCTGCAGCGTGCCGCTGTTGGTCAAGCTGCCCGTGCCGCCGAAGTGATAGGTTTTCGAGCCGTTCAGCATGGTCATGCCGGACACGCTGAGTGCGCCCGACAGATTCACGTTGTTCACGGAGGAGCTGTCGTCAAAATTGACGTAGTCGTTGTTGTTGAAGCTAACGGCGCCGCCATTTCGGGTCCAGTTGTTCGCGCTGGTGTCCCAGTTCGCGGAAGCCGCACCCGTCCAGAAATCGTTGCCCAAGGCAGAATCCACCTGGATTTCGATGAAACCCGGCGTGGTGCCCGGATCCACAATGTGGAAGGCAAAGCCGGCCCGGCCGCTCACGACCCGGAGGTTGTTGGTGATGGTGCCGGGCAAGGCGCCGGCGTATTGAATGTTGGTGTACACATCGCCCACGTTCATGTAGGACAATGGCACAATCAGCAGGATGTTGGTTCCGGTCCCGCTCAGGGTCAGAGCGCCGGCAACCACTACCTTGTCGTTGCCGATCGCATTGGTGGGGGCGGTTGCCAACTGCAGTTCGACGGTGGAGTTGCTCAACGTGAGAGCGCCCACCGTCAGAGTGCCTTGCGGAATTGCCGCAATGTTGCCGGGGGACACGGTGCCATTGGTCACTGTGACCGTTCCGCTGATGGCGCCGTTGCCGGCCAGCGTGGCGGTCGGGGCAACGTTCACGTTCCCGGAGAGGGTGCCATCCACGACCAACGTGCCATTGCTGACAGTCGTGCCACCCGTGTAATTGGCGGTCTCGGTGCTGCTGATGATGTTGGTGCCGGTGCCGGATTTAATCAGGCTGGCGCCGCCGCTCATGGTCCCATTGACGAAAGTCAGGGCCGTGCCGCTGGCGGCATTGAAGATGCAATTGCCGGCCAGGGAGAAATTACCGCTGAGGGTGTTGGCCGTTCCGCTGCCGCAATTCAGCGTCGTGTTCGTCCCGGTGCCATTCAGGACGAACTGCTTGTTCAGCGTTACCGTGCTTGCGTAAACCTGGAACGTGGCGCCGACGGCCACAGTGAGGGTGTTCCCTGCATTGCCCAGCCCGCTCGTGGTGGTTTCCACGCTCAACGTTCCGGACTGCACGTTGATGTCGCCCAGACCCGGATCCACATTAATGCCCACCAACGCAACGTAATTTGTAGCTGTCTTGGTGAGCGTGTAAGCGGAGCCGCTGGGCGAGGTGGCCAGTTGTCCCCCGGCGCCGCGGATGTCCCAACGGCCTTTGCCGCCAAACGTGGTGTTGCCTGTCAGGGTCACGTTCATCAGGGCCGTTGTAATATCGGGGCCCGTATTGACGATGGCACCCAGGCCGCCCACTCCCGTGCCTGAAACAATGACGGGTTCGGCTCCGAGAGACTGACCGTTGACATCCAGCGTTGCGCCGCTGCTGATGACAGTGGCTCCATTCGTGTCGCCCAGGGCGGTGGCGCTGTTGGCTTTTACCGTACCTTGCACCACGGCGACCGCGCCGGTAAAGGTGTTGTTGCCGCTCAGCGCCAGCACGCCGGCACCGTTTTGCGTCAGCGTTCCCGTTCCCGAGATGGCGCTGCCATTAGTGGTTGTGTCGCTTCGCTCATACACCAGCGCACTATTGTTCACGATCCCGGCCGCGGCGGAAATGCTCCCGCTGGCATCGTTGTTGCCCACCTGCACGGTTCCGTTGTTGATGGCAAATGTGCCCTGGATGGCCACGCCACTGTTCCCGCCGTTGTCAAGCAGCAGTGAACCCGTGCCGTCCTTGGTGAAACTCAGTTTCCCGTTGATGCCGCCAGCATTCGTAAAGGCATAATTCATGGCGTCATTCGTCACTTCCACTGAGCCCGGAATCACCGAATCCACCAGATTGACCGTGCTGCTGCTGCCGGTATCATCAAAGATGACGGCGTCGGCCTTGTGGAACGCTGACGGAGCCTGATCAACGGTTCCTTTGAAAGCCAGCCAGTTGGTCGTGACGCCATTATCCCAGAACGTCGGATTGACCGGGTCGGTGCCGGTCCAGGTCAGGACTTTCGGCCCATTGCTCAAAACTAATATAATACGGGAGTTGACCACGTCGTTGGAAACATAACCGACGGTGTTGGTGCTCGGCACGGCACCCAAGCCAAAATTATTGCCCGCGCCGCTGAGGACGCCGGAATATTTGATGATAGTGAAGAAGGCGGGATATTTGGAAACGCCCGAGATGGTATTGATGTTGATCAAATTTGTGGCGCCGCCGGTGGTCAGTGCCGCGCAGACGATGTTAGTCCCACCCGTATCAATATTCAGCGTAAGTGCCGCGTTGGTCAGACCGAGATTGCCCAACGAGCAATCGCCGATGATCGTCCCGCCATTCATTAACACCGGGTTGGCAGTGGAGAAATTGCCACTCAGGGCGGACACGTCCAGTGTGCCGCCGCTGTTGACCTGGATGTTCGTACTGCTGCTGATCGAACCCGACCCGCTCAAGGCCAGAGTGCCACCGTTGATGATGGTGGGGCCGCTGTAAGTGTTGGGTACGGTGAGGGTTTCAAGACCCGCGCCAATCTTGGTCAGAGCCAGCGTGCCACCATTATCCTCCAGCAGGCCGCCAAATGTGCCGGACTGGTTGTTGTCACCGATGGTCAGCGTGGATGTCGTGCCAGCCGAGGTGTTTTCGATCAAGCTGTTGGCGCCACTGGCATTGCCGGAAGTGGACAGGCCGTTGATGGTTTCATTGTAACTGTTCAAATTCCAAGTTATTCCGCCAGCATTGCCAACGTTCATGATGACGTTACCGTAACCGAAGCCATTGGGAATCACTTCGTTGTTGCTGTTGATCAAAGTGTTGTGAGGGCTGCTGGTGCCGCCGCCGCTCAAGATGGTATCACCGGTCCAATTATCGCTTGCCCCGGCCAAGCTCACGGTGCCGTTGCGGGCGAGACAGCCAAACGTCAAATTGAACGCACCGGATATGGAGCCATCAATGTGGATGGTGTCACAGCCAATGGTTGTGTCACCGATCATTGTGATCGGCCCCGTGTAGTTGCCGCCGCGAATCACACCGAACGCCTCGGCAGCGTCGCCACCGCCCGCCACATAAAGCGGATTGGGAACCGGACCGTCACTGGTGCTGGCGGGGAAAAGATAAGAGCCGGGCAGGACGTAAATATTTCCGGAACCGCCGCCATCGGTCCAGTTGGCATTGCCAATCTCACCGCCGGTAAATTGGACGCGGCCCTGCAACAAATACAGACCGCCGGAAAAGGTGTTATGACCGTCGAACTTGATGCTACCGGGACCCATCTTGACCACCGTCACCGGTCCCGTGCCGTTGTCGGCGATCTTGGATTCGATAATCGTCGTGCCGGAGGTTGAACTCGGGTTGTTGGCCACGACGATAACTTCGCCGGGCGTATTGTCCGCCCCGCCAGCCGTCAATGTGCCGATATCGCCGTAGCCGGTGGTTCCGGAACCGGTTTGAGACGCGCCACTTGGTCCACCGACAAAAACCGCGTTGCCCGTGCTGGGGCCATTTCTAAGAATGGCGCCGTATCTTCCGAGCCGAAGCGTATTACCGGTGCCGATGGCAATGCTGTCATATCCGCTTGAATAAGTGGTCCACCTGATGGCGTTGATGTCGCTCGTCGTATTCGCGTTTTCGGCGTCAATGCTGACGACCGATGCGCCCGAGGCATCGTTGATGGCTATGTTGGGCGGTGCCGGACTGCCCGCCACCTGGCTGGCCACCGTGGCACTGCTGGTCACGTTGGAATAACCCGTGAAATTCACGACATTACCGCTGACGTCCACCGTGGCGAAGTTGGTCCCCGTAACCAGGTCGTGAGCGACACCATTATTGTGGTTGCCGCCGGTGTTGCCGCCTTCGTGGTAGATTGACGGACGATTGCTGTCGCCACTGATGAACACCCAGCCGCCAAGAATGCCGTTGATGTTGGCTGAAGCCGTGGTGAGGTGGCCGCCGCCGCTGGCCTCAGGAGTCACAATAGACAGGACGCCGCCCGGGTCGTGGCTGAGGGAGCCCAGCGTGACATTCATTGATCCGCCGCCGCCATTGGTCGCGATGAGCACGGAACCGCCAAAGGTTGAATGCACCCCGGCAAAAGATTGAGTGTCAGCCCCTGAACCACCGGCCAAATTCAGTTGCGCCACATTTTCCCCGCCACCCGCCGCGCCACTGGCATTCCCACCGCCCAACGTGACGGACGAGGCTGCGGCGATGATATTGGCCGTCGTTGAACCTGAATAATCCAAATTCAAGAAACCAATCGCATTTGTAGTTGGGCCGGTATAGGTGTTCGCTCCCGAAAGAACCAGCGTGCCGTAGCCGGATTTGGTCAACCCGCCCGTGCCGGCCATAATGCCCCCGTAGCTCAAGGTGGTGCTGGCGATTACGTTAATTCCGCCCTGGCCCGGCCCCACCGCGACGCCGCGGTTTGCGTTCAGCGTAAAATTGTTGGTTGTCACCAGCGTGCCATCGTCCAGCACCAGACTGCCCGGCGTGGCCGAACTGGGCGCAGCGCCCAAATTCGAGTCCGCCGCCACGGCGACGGTTCCGCCATCAACGGCGAGTGTCCCTGTGAAGGTATTGACGCCGTTCAAGTTCAACCGTCCACTGTCGGTCTTGGTCACCCCTCCGCTTCCGGAGATCACGCCATTGATGGTCAGGTTGCCATTGGGGGCCACGTCTATAAATGGCGTGCCACCCAGCGCCAACGGCAGGTTGATGGTTTCCACCGTCACCGGCTGACGGTTGGTGATGTTGCCGTTCAAGGTGATCTGATTGCCGCTCAAAGCGAACGCGCCAGACGGGGTCGCAAATTTCAGGTTGCCGAACGGCGTCGCCGCCGGAAAGTTGTTGGTATTGTTCAGGCCGACGACGTTGGTGAACACCAGCGAATCGCCCGACGACGGCCCCGTGCCGCCCAGCCAGTTGCCGGGCGTCGCCCAATACGCATCCTGCCCGAGGCCGGTCCAGATGTCGTCGGCCCGGCTGGAAGACAAGCCCAAGGCCAAAAGGGTTGCGATGAAAGCGGCTCCCGCCGCCTGGGTTTTGAGCTGATGCAGGGTGGTTTTCATAGGTTTATTTATGGAATTCGGCTGAACATCCAGGTCAACTCCGGCTGCCAGCGTCGGAATAATTGCATTCATGCTTGCGGTCTGCTTTTGCGATTGGATTGAAACTGATTTTATCTATTAAATAACGAAATGCCATTGAACATTTGTTCTATGGCATCAATGTCCCGTCGAATCGTTTGCGGGAACCCCGGTGTTCACCGCACTCGGATCCCAATCCCGATGCCAATAATAGCTCCAGAGATCGGTCAGCCGGGCCAATTCTGCGTGCCCATCTGCCAGTCCCATGTTCACCGCGCCCTTGGGCCGGGAGAATTGCCAGGAGACTTTCTGAACGTAACCGGGGGACGGCAGCACTCCCCCATGCCGGGCGATGGTGAGCCGTCCCATTTCAATGTGTTTTCCC
Source organism: uncultured Verrucomicrobiae bacterium (assembly GCA_963802515.1). Lineage (GTDB taxonomy): Bacteria > Verrucomicrobiota > Verrucomicrobiia > Limisphaerales > UBA11358 > UBA11358. The sequence continues at coordinate 4,095,829 of CAWDIX010000002.1, read as the reverse complement.
GCATCCCCCCGGTTGTCGAAACTGCAGCCAAAATAAAGATTCTGGCTGGGGGAATCCTTTTCCATGGGCCAGGTGTCGAACCAATTGCCGTCGAAGAAAACGGGCGTTTGGGCCGGCACTTTAATGGCTGCGGTGTTCAGGAAATACCACTGCTTGGCGCCTTGTTCAGTCACGCCATCGCCTGCCCCTTTGGTCACGTCGTTTTGATCAACATAGAACCATCCGTTATACTCGTAACTGCCAAGGTATGCTTCCCCGGTCGGTTCCACCCGGTAAGAACAATGGTCGGCGGTGCCATTGTAGCCCGCGGCGGCGGTGCCATACGGTGTCGTGGGACCGCCGGGAGTCGTGGGAGCCGGATCGGGCGCGGACGCGCAGAGGAGCAGGTTGGACGCGTGAGAATAGTAATCCATCATGGGCTGCATCCAATTGCCGGACACTGGCTGGATCAGCCGGCCGTCGTGATCATCGCCAAACATTATATTGACCATGACCAATTGCTTCATGTTGTCCAAGCAGGAGGCCTGTTGGGCCCTCCGTTTGGCGCTCGCCAGCGCCGGCAGGAGGATCGCCGCCAGAATGGCAATGATGGCGATGACCACCAGCAGCTCGATGAGGGTGAAACCTTTTGAAGTCCGGTTCCTGTCAAACTCCAACGCTGAACGTCCGACAGGGCGTGAATTAAACGGTGTCATAATTTGGGTTACTGCGGTTACACTGCCACGGTCGGGAATTCCAAGCTATTGAACGTTTGTTCAATGCAACCGGAAAATTGACCGCCTCCTGCCAAGGGACAACCGGTCGCGCCATTATCTGTAACCCTCGCGCAAATGAATGGGCACGGCGGGAAACTGCCACGGGTGAAACCATTCGCTGCGGCGTCAATGACGACCAGGGGCTTGGCGCCTCCAACGGAGGGCTGCGGCAAATCGCCGGTAATTCGGATGAAAGCGTGGAATGAAAGGGAACCAACTATTTGGGAGTTCCGATGCGTACTCGGGCGGCATTCCAACCTTTATGCCAATTGTAACTCCACAAATCGGGCAGCTTTGCCAATTCGGCGTGCCCGTCCGCCAGTGCGATATTAACGGCTCCTTTTGGCGGGCCGAATTGCCAGGGAGATTTAAAATTGCGCGGTGCTGCACCGGCATTGACACCTCCATGCCGGGCGATCGTGAAGCGTCCCATTTCATTGTCGTGCGTGGCATAATAACCAACATAAAGGTCTTTTGCCGGACCGTCATCTTCCGCCGGCCATGCATCCATCCAGGTTCCATCCACAAAGAACGGGGTGTTGACGGGTCGTTCCATGGAAGTTTCCTTGCCGTAATACCATGTCGGATCGCCCACACCATGAGCCCTTTCAATAGCGGGTCCGTCTCCCTTGCCTCCGCCGCCGCTGTCGGTGTAAAGCCACCCGTTACATTGATAGCTGCAATTGACCAGGACCCATCCGGACGATGCCGTACCATTTAAATTGCGATAGTAGCAGTGGTCGGCTGTCCCCACTTGTCCACCGCTCATGGCGGCCGGAGCTGCCGTCGCCGCCTCGGTCGCCGCCGGACAGAGGAGCAGGTTGGTGGCCCTTGAATAATAATCAATCATGCAACCCATCCATTCGCCTTGATCCCCCAAAAAGGAGCCAGCCGTGTTCGGCTCTATGTATTTTCCATTGTCATTGACATACATGATTTCGCATACGGCCAATTGTTTGAGATTGTTCAGGTCGCTCACTTGTTGTGCCTTCAATTTGGCGCTAGCCAGCGCCGGCAGGAGCATTGCCGCCAGGATGGCAATGATGGCGATGACCACCAGCAGCTCAATGAGCGTGAAACCTTTGGCGATCCGGCAGGCATCGCCTTCCGGAACGGGCCGGTTGGTCGAAGTTGATTTAATCATAATCATGATCCGGGTTAACAAGCACAACTCTGCCAGAGGCCCGCGGCAATCGCCATTGAACGTTTGTTCAGTCCTGCCCCAGATACTTGACCACGGCCTCCGTGCGCGACTGGACGTGCAGTTTCTCATAGACGGCGTGCAAATGAGCGCGCACGGTGCTCAGGGTGATGCCCAGTTGATCGCCGATTTCCTTGTAGAAATAACCCTTGGCCAGCAAAGCGAGGATTTCGTGCTCGCGTTTCGTGAGCTTTTCCACGTCCGACTGCGGCTGTTTGATCTGCTGAAAATGATTGACCACCTTGCGGGCGATTTGCATGGACATGGGCGCGCCGCCGGCGTGGACCTGTTCAACCGCCTGGATCAATTCGGCGGGCGGCATGTTCTTGAGCAGGTACCCGCTGGCGCCCTTGCGGAGGGAATCAAAAATCAAATCGCTCTCCTCGTAGGTCGTCAACATGAGCACCTGGGTCCGGGGCAGTTGCTGCTTGAGGCGGGCGACACATTCAATGCCGTTCATGCGCGGCAGATTGATGTCCATCAATACCACATCCGGCGCCTCGACGGGGATCTGGCGGAGGGCTTCTTCGCCATTGGGATGGGCCCCGACACATCGCAACGCCGGAGCGCGATCGAGCAATTCGCTCAGGCTCTCGCGCGTGCCGCGATTGTCTTCGACGATGGCAACCTTGATTCGCATGTCGTTCTTTTTCATAAATTTTAATCGGTCCGCGCTGTTCCTGCCATTGAACGAACGTTCAGTGGCGCGTAACGCGTGAAACGTAAAACGTGAAATGCATCGCCCCAGCGGTCATGTTCTACGCCTCACGCCTCATGTTTCACTCCTCAGGTTCGCCCGGCCACGGCAGGTGCAGGATCACCCGGGTGCCGCCGCCCGGCTGGCTCTCGAAACGGCACTCGCCGCCGATATCACTCATGCGCTGGCGCATATTGCGCAAGCCGTCCGCGAACGCATCGTCGGGCGGTTGATCGAACCCGGAGCCATTGTCCTCAATGACCATGTCCAGGGCCTGGTCGCTGAACCGGGCGCGCAGCCACACCTCGGTGGCGTGGGCGTGCTTGACAATGTTGTGCAGCGCTTCCTTCAGGACGAGGAAAAGATTGTGACGCAAGTCGGTGGAGAGTTCACGTTGCGGACTCTGTTCGGGAAAATCGAGCCGGCAGCGGGTCCCCGCCATCCGCAGATAATCCAGCGCGAACTGGCCTGCGTAATCCACCAGGTGCGCCAGCGTGTCGTTGCGCGGGTTGACGGCCCAGACGATTTCGTCCAGCGATTTGATCGCCTGCCGGGCAGTGGTGGAAATCCGCCCGGCGCGCTCGGTCACCTTGTCCGGTTCGCTGCGGTCCTGTTGGGCCAACTCGCTCAGGAAGGCTATCTGTGTAAGGTTGGCGCCCAAATCGTCGTGAATGTCCTTGGCAATGCGGGCACGCTCCTTTTGCAGGGCGGCCTGCTGCTCCAACAAGCGCAACTGCCGGTGCAGCCGGCGAAACGAGATGTAGCGCACGCTGGCAATGAGGCTCACAGTGAAGGCGGCCAGCATCGTCAAACGGAACGGCCAAGTTTGCCAGAAAAAGGGAGCGACTACGAGGCCCAGCCTCGCGCCGGTCTTGTTCCAATCGCCGTCGTTATTGCACGCGGTCATTTCAAATACGTATTTTCCGCCCGGAATCCGTGAATACGGCGCGCTCCGTCGCGCGCCGGCTTCAACCCAATCATCGTCGAAACCGTCGAGCCGGTAGCGGAATTGCACATTCTCCGGCGCGTTGAAACTCAGGGCGGCAAACTCGAACTCGATGCGGCGATGCCCCGCCGGCAGCCGCAGCACGACGTTGGATGACAACAGGTCAAGCTCTCCATCATTGGTGTCATGGTTCTCGGGTAAAATCCCTCCATAGCGGGCGGCAACGTGGTCGTCCACGATGACCTGGGTCAACAAGACAGGAGGCGGTTCCGGATTCCGGTATAATTTTGCCGGGTCCACCACCACCAGCGCGGTTTGCATGGGAAACCACAACCTTCCGTCATGGCTGCGCAGGACATCTGGTGAATCGCCAAAGGTGCCCTGCAAACTCGGCAGGCCTTCGCCGCGTCCGTAATGAACGGAACGGACACGGGACACCTGACCTGCCGCCGCTTCCCGGAAATCCTGCTGGCGCACTTTGAAAATACCCCGATTGGCGCCAAACCAGAGCCAGCCCCGGTTGTCAGACACGATGTGGGAAATGTAGTCGTTATAGAGGCCCTGACCGGTGTTAAATTCCGCGTATCGCCCGCTTTTAAGCCGGCCCACGCCCCACCCGGCATATCCAATCCACAACGAGCCATCCGCCGTGGCATACAAGCAACGGATCGAAGCCAGTTCCTGCGACGGCCGCGGCGATACCACGGCAACCTGATCGCCGGTGACACGGAGCAAAACGCCTTTGGAAGTCCCGGCCCAGATGTTCCCCGCGGTGTCTTCGGTCATGGCGCGAATGATCCGGCTTTCCGGTGGCGCTGGAAAGACGGTGATCTGCCCGTCGTGCAGCCGTAAAACGGCGCTGGGAGTTTCCTGTCCCATCCAGAGATCGCCATTGCTGCCGACCAGCAGGGTGTGAAGCGTTTTTCCCTGTATCTGGGTGGGATCACCCCAATCCACAAAATGACCATTGCGCCAGCAACAGAGCCCGTGCTGGCGGGTGCCGATCCAGAGCGAGCCTTGCGGATCGGCAGCCACACAGTTGGCGCCGAGCGGCCAGCGGTCTCCGGCAGGCATGGAATCCCACTTGTCGCCAATTTTGTGGACCACCACCCCGTTCTGGGTCACAGCCCAGATGGAGCCATCGGGGGCTTCACAGATGGATTGAACCGAGGCAAATGGCAGACCGGACTCCTGCCCTTCCAGCGTTATCGCCCGACGCCGGATGCGGTCGAGACCGCCGCCGAAAGTACCGACCCAGATGTTGCCTTCGCGATCCTCAATCACGCTCAGAATTCCCTGATGCGTGGTGGGGATGGATTCAAACCCGGACTGATCATGGCGGTAAAGGCCGCTGAACGAAGTGCCAATCCAGACGGCGCCTTCGTGATCTTCCAGGAGCACCGTCGCGGTGGCGCCGCCATTCCCGGAATGAAATTCGCCAACGGACTGAAGCTGACCCTTTTCGTTGCATTTCCAGAGTTGGGAACCGGAACCAATCCAGACGCCACCCCCCCTGGCGGCCGTCAGACGCATGAGTTGCGAAGGAAGCCGGCAAACCGTTTGGAACGCGCCGTCCTGGAACCGCCCGATTTGGCCGGCTTTGGCAAACCAGATGCGTCCCTGGTCGTCGGCCGCCAGCGCACACATGTCCGGCCCTTCCGGGAGGTGCTGCCGGGCCGTGATCGGAGTGACCTGGCCGTGATCAATGCGGTAAACGCTCCCATCATGGTAAGCCACCCACAACGCACCTCCGGCGTCTTCGGCCAGATCGTAGGCAACGCTGCTGGAAAGGCCATTGGTATAGGCATGAGAGGCGGCGGCGTTCAGGTAAACCACGGCGCCTCGATCCATCGCCAACCACAACCCGCCGCGAACGCTTTCCTGCATGGTGATGATCCCCCGGTTGGGGGGGGCGATGACGTTCGTGAGGGAAAAAGTCTCAAAGCGAAGACCATCAAACCGCGCCAGGCCGCTCGGCATGCCAATCCAGAGAAAGCCATCCGTGGTCTGCGCCACACCCGCCACGCTGTCGTCCGGCAATCCGTCATCCGACTGCCAGGAACGGGCGAGCCAAGCGCTATTGGTGTCCTGGGCGCAAACCTCAAATCCGGAAAGCAACGCCAGTCCCAACGACAGCACTCCGGCCATGTGGCAAGCCGTTCTGGTGAACATCGGTTTAAAATACCGCCTGCGCCGGCACAAGCAAGCCGCCACGAGATGAGGCTGCGGCTCGATCTTAATCCGGCTCTGAATCATACTCATACTCCCTTCCCCGACTGACCACGATTGAGATCATGAACCGGGATTAAGGCGTTTCCCGAAATAAAAGCGACCTCTCTCAGCGGCCCGCCTGATAAGGCGACCCCAGGCGCTTCACAAAGACGATATACATGTTGCAGGAGTTGACCCGGCGATCCTCAGTGTTTGACCCGAGCGTGAGGCTTTCATCCGTATGAACGCGGCGTTCGAAAACCTTCATCGGCTGGCCGTTGACCGCCAGAAGCAATGCGGAGGGTTTGAATTGGCGTTGCAACCAGTCCGGCTGCGGCAGACGCTCGTCGTGCGCCACATAAACGATGCTTCCGGCCTCCACGCCGATTTGCATCAGGTCTGCCGCGTCGTACAGCCTGTCCGCCGCGGCGGCCTGGACCCAGTCGGCACCCGACAATTCCTTTGGAAGACCGGTGAAGGGAAAATCGCGGTCGCAGTAAATGTTCCTGCCATCTTCAGCGTGCGGCTCGACATGCACCAATCCCGTCGGGCCGGTGTAGTTGAAGCTTTCCGTAAAGGATCCAACCGGCGTGACGGACTCCGCGGCGCTGGTCACGGTCATCGGCGGAGTTGCCCCCGCCAGATGGCTCCAGTCGGGACGCGCCGCGGGCAACGCGACCACCGGCATCGCTGGTTCAACTTGAGAATAGCCGTCCGCGACAGGAAAAGATCGTGAGGCAATGGTGAGGCTGGCGGGCTTCAAGCCGGAACAGTTGGCGGCCACCACCACCTTGCCGGGCTGAAGCGTGGAACGCACCGCCACGCGGTTGATGCCGGATTCCAGATCGAGATGCAGCTGGTTGATGGAACCGGCCTCGCCGCTATCGTAACCCCCGCGCCAGATAACCGGCCCGGAACACACGAAATTCACACGCTTTTCGAACGTCGGACAGCGCTCGCCTTGCGCATCCACCGCTTCGGCGTCAATCAACGCCACGTCCGAACCGTCCGCCAGCAATCCCCCGGGGCCGGTGATGGACGTAAGCCGCAAGGCCACGGGCGGACCGGCAGTGCGAATTGAATTGGTGGCCGCCGGCGCACCGTGGTTGAAAGCCACGGCCTGGATTTCACCGGGCTCCCACGCAACGTCGGGGAAGGTGAACAAATAACGGTCCGAAACCTGGCCATGGCCGAGTGATTTGCCGTTTACGAACAATTCAACACCCTGGCAGTTGGAAGCGACGTAAACCGTTTTCTTTGTTCCCGCCGGATAATTCCAGTGACCAATAATGTGCACCCGGGGATCATTGCGGAACATCGTCTGGCAGACGAAATAAGCTTCCTTGGGCAGCCGCACGGCGTCCACCTCGCCGCTGGCGCGGTCCACCTCGACCGTATTGCGTCCACCGCTGGTCGAGTCGGAAAAAATCCAGTTCGCTCCGCCGCAATCGCTGGCTGCGCCGACCTTGCGGACATATTGGCCGACTTCGTTCACGGCAAATTGCTCGGAGGTCAGGTCGTAAGTCTGGCCCCGGGCCTCGGGATAACCAAAATCGGGCGGAGACTGGTCGTCCCACACGCGGCGCGGTGACTCTTCACGGTCGTATTCGCCTTCCACCACCGGCAGGCGCTGCACTTCATGACTGCCTTCGGTCCCGATGGTCACGTCCATGAATTCGCCGGTCGCGTCATCGGCGCGCCGCTGGGAATAGGCCCGGCCGCCGTGCGGATCATATTTCTCAACAAAATCGCGAAGTTCCCGGGCGTGCTCGCGCGTGACCTTTTGGTTGCCACCTTCCCAGACCAGAATCGAAGGGTCGTTGCGAAAATAAATGAGCAGGTCGCGGAACGCGGCGGCGCGGATTTCCCATGCCGCACCCACCGTGTCCGCTTCACCGTCCACGCCCGGTTGGTCGGCAATAATCCCCAGTTCATCCCCGGCCCGGATCATGTCCGGACCGCCGGCGCAATGGCCCCACCGGATAAAATTGCCACCGGCGGTTTTCATCAGTTGGAGCGTGTAATAATGCAGCCAGTCCGGCTGGGCCGTGCCCAGACCGGGCCATTCTTCGGTCGGCCGCTGCCCCCAGCCGTGAAGTTTCAAGTGATGGCCGTTAATCCAAAAGCCGGTGCGGATGTCCCAATGAACGGCGCGGATGCCCAGGGGAACTTCACACACATCAACCGTTTTACCGCCGGACCGCAACGAACAGACGACGCGATAAAGATACGGGTAATCCGGCTCCCACAGTTGCGGCTGCGGGATGATGAAGGAAAGTTTGGCGGTGCTTTGCGCGCCTGCCGCGAGTTCAACGGCCCGGGCCAGAGTGGCCACGGAATTACCGGCGGCGTCCAGAATTTCACACCGGACGCTGGTGTTCGCGCTCGTGGTGCGTTCATTTTGGAGGGGGATTTCGACCGTGACGGCAGCGGACCGGCTGGAAATTTCCGTGGCATAGGCATAAGGTCCGGTCGTTTTGAGGAAATCGTAAAGCGGCAGGGAAATGTGCAACGGGTCGGTCACATAAAGCCGCACGTTCCGGTAAATGCCGCCGAGCGGCGGGTGCCATTGGGCATTGTTCCAGGGAATTTGATCGGCTTCAATCTGATTCACGTCCTTCGGCAGCGAGGCATTGATCCGTTTTTCATAGGCGGACAACGTGTCGCCTCGAAAACCATTTGCCCCGGCCTGGCCGGCGCCTTTGATTTCGGGCGGGTCCGCGCCGCCATTGGCGATTTGACTGATCATGAAGCGATTGTCACACCTGACGGCCAGCACATTCGGCTTGCCGAATTGCGCGTAAGGTGTCAGGTCAAAGCCGAAAGGCAGGAAGCCATTCTTGCACGCGCCGAGGTAATGGCCGTTGAGATAAACTTCAGCCACCTGCCGGACCGCTTCGAACTCGATGTAGATTTTTCTGCCCTGGAACGAACGGGGCAGCGTAAAGGTTTTGCGATACCACGTGCGCCCGGACCATTGATTGGTTTCGCCCAGCATTCCGCCCGGAGACAAATCGTCAAACGTGTCCACGTCGTTGTAAGTGTGCGGTGTGGAAATCGTCATCCAATCGCGGTCATCGAAGCCAGGCGCCTGCGCATCGGGCGGGTCGGCTTTGATGAATTTCCACTCCGGATTGAAATTAAGCGTCACCCGTTGGTCCGCCATTACCCCATGAGCCAGAAGCACAAACACAAGGCACCACGCGCCCCAAAGACACTTCCCCGCAGACCACACGCGGCGGCCTTTTCTATCGCTGCTCATTTCCCTTATTCTCGCCCCAACCCCCGCCCCGTTGCTACTGAACGTTTGTTCTATCCGGTTCCACCACGGGAAATTCCGGCCAGCCCGTGGGTTCTGACTGTCGAGGTCCCCGAACAAACATTCAATATCCGGCTATCGCAAACTCCGGCACAATACCGGGGATTGATGGCCGATATCGACCGGTAATTTTAGAAAATTAGCGGGAAATCGAATGAAGCAAATTCACCTGATTTTTTGGCTGGCACTGGTGGCCGGCTGCGCTGCCCCGGCTCCCCGGAGAGAGCAGGTGCTGGCGGACCAACCCTGGATGAATCGTTCATTGGCGCCGGAACGACGGGCCGCGCTGCTCGTGCAACGAATGACGCTGGACGAGAAAATCTCCCAAATCCACATGATGGATGTCAGGGATCATCCGCGTGAAGTAACCGGCGTGCCGCGGCTCGGGGTTCCCCCATTCAAGATTACGAATGGCCCTCTGGGCGCCGGACCGGGTGACAGCCGGCGGCTGGAGCCCGCCACCGCGCTGCCGGCGGCACTGGCGCTGGCAGCGTCGTGGGACCCGGTCCTGGCGCAGGAGTTTGGCGGGGTCGCGGGCAAGGAAGTTGCGGACCGAGGCGAGGAGGTGATTGAAGGTCCGGGGTTGAACATCGCGCGCGTCCCGCAGAACGGCCGCAACTTCGAGTATTTTGGCGAAGACCCGTTTCTGTCCGGTCGCATGGGCGTGGCGGAGGTCCGGGCGATCCAGCAGCAGGGCGTGATCGCCGAAGTGAAGCACTTCGCGGCGAACAGCCAGGAGAACCACCGCAAGACCATCAACGAAGTCATTGACGAGCGCACGCTGCGCGAAATCTACCTGCCCGCCTTCGAGGCGGCGGTGAAGGCGGGGGATGCCGGAGCCGTGATGGCCGCCTACCCGAGTGTGAACGGCGAGTTCTGCTCCGAAAACACGCACCTCCTCAAAGACGTCCTGCGCGGCGACTGGGGCTTCAAGGGCTTCGTCCAGTCGGACTACACCGGCACAACCAATGGCGTGCGGGCTGCGCGGGCAGGGCTGGACCTCGCGATGAAGCCCGACCACTACTCGGACGAAATGAAGACGGCCATCACCAACGGCGAAGTGCCGGTGGCGGCCGTTGATGCGATGGTGACGCGGCGATTTACCACTATGTTCCGGTTCGGAATGTTTGACCACACGCGGACGCCCGGGAAGATTCCGGCGGAGAAAGACGGCGCGATTGCCCGCTCGATAGCCGAGCAAGGCGCGGTGCTGTTGAAGAACAGCGGTAACACATTACCGCTCGATGCGAGGGTGATTCATTCGATTGCCGTCATCGGCCCCTACGCCGGCGCGGCTCACACCGGCGGCGGCGGCAGTTCCCAGGTCCAACCGCTCTATACCGTCACACCGGTGGACGGCATCAAGCGTCATGCGGGAGCGAACGTAATCGTGACGTATGATGACGGCACAAACGTCGCAACCGCAGCCGCAGTCGCGAAAGCCGCCGATGTCGCACTGGTCATGGTTGGAAACAAGGACAGTGAAGGGCGTGACCGTCCAAATCTGTCGCTACCCAAAAATCAGGACGCTCTTATATCAGCGGTGGCTGCGGCCAACCCGAAGACCATTGTAATTTTGAAAACGGGCGGAGCCGTACTGATGCCGTGGCTCGACCGGGTGCCCTCCGTCCTCGAAGTCTGGTATCCGGGCGAGGAAGACGGGGACGTGGTGGCGGATTTGCTGTTCGGTGACGTGAACCCGTCCGGCAAGCTGCCGCTGACGTTTCCAAAGACCGAATCCGACGTGCCTGCCTCCACACCGGAGCAGTATCCCGGCGTCAATGGGAACGCCGACTATTCCGAGAAGCTACTGGTGGGCTACCGCTGGTATGACGCGCGGAATGTCGCGCCATTGTTCCCATTCGGCTACGGCTTGTCCTACACGACGTTCGCGGTGAACAAACTTTCTATCTCGCGGTTCTCCGGCAGAACCGGGGTGCGTGTGGCCTTCAACGTGGCCAATACCGGCCCGCGCGCCGGGGCGGAGGTGGTCCAGGTTTACGTGGCGGCCCCGCCCGACGCCGGCGAACCGCCCAGGCAACTGAAGGGGTTTGCCAAGGTCAAACTGCGACCGGGCGAAACGCGGCAGGTGACGATCATGCTCGACCGGCGCGCTTTTTCGATTTGGGATTCCAGCGCCGGGCATTGGGTGCTTGCGCCGGGACAACATCAAATTCTCGTCGGAATGTCCTCGCGCGACCTGCCATTGCGCTCGGCTGTAATGGTTCCATAATCGCCAACACCAATCCCTGATGCACCCGTTTACAAACCAAAAGTATACCGATGACTGACTCAAACAACCAATCCTTGTCACGACGCCGCTGGCTCGGCGTCATTTCCACCGCTTCCCTTGGTTCCGGCCTGCTCGCCTCGTCGCTCCCGGCGGCTGATGTGCCCGACAGGCCCACGGCCAACGATAAATTGTCAGGCGCCCGTATTTACAACATCCGCGATTTCGGCGCGGTGGGCGACGGCAAGACGCTGAACACCGCCGCGGTGCAGGCCGCTATTGACGCTTGCTTCCGCGACCACGGCGGCACGGTCCTTGTGCCGGCGGGTGTGTTTGTTATCGGCATGATTGAACTGAAAAGCAATGTGACGTTGCACATCGCGGCGGGTGCCACGTTGCTGGGCACCGGGGACGGCACCCAATATCACAACGTGGACGCCGTGCCACTCGATGGAGACGCGACGGCAAGAGATGGAAATGTTGCCTTAATTTACGCCGTCCACGCCGAGGACGTCACTGTCGAAGGGCCGGGCACGATTGACGGACAGGGCGCGCTGTTCCGTCATCGGCGCGGTGATCCGAATCCGTCGCTCGCGGGCATCAGCGGCAGCCACCGTCCGTATCACTTGATGTTTTACCAGTGCAAACATCTCCGTGTGCGGAATATTTTTCTGAAGGATTGCGCGTTTCATTCGATGCGGATCTTTCAATGTACCTTCGCCTGGTTCGAAGGCATTCATGTCCACAGCCGCGTGAACAGCAACAACGACGGCTTCCATTTTATCAGTTCCCAATACGTCCACATTTCCAACTGCGACATCCAGTGCCAGGACGACGCCTGCGCGCTGTTCGGCAGTTGCAAATTCGTGACGGTGACGAATTCGTCGTTCAGCACGCGCTGGTCGGTGTTCCGTTTCGGCGGCGGCACGGCGGAAAACATCACCGTATCCAATTGCATCATGGACACTGTCTTTGGCTGCCCGATTAAAATTGCGGGCGGCGGGCGCTCCCGTTTTGAAAACATGCTCTTCTCCAACCTGGTCATGAACAATGTCACCGGCCCGATTTCCATCAGCATGGGCTCGCGCCGCGGACGGCGCCGTCCGCCGGGCATGCTCGGTGGCGGCGAAACCAACGGCGTGGCGGGCACGGCTTCCGGCGCGGAGGGGAACCCGGCTTCCACCGCGGGCACGAATTCGCCGGAGGGACTGGCGGCGGCGCCGGCACCGGAAGAGCCGGCGGAAGCGGAAGCCCCGATCATTCGCAACATCGTCTTCAGTGCCATCCGCGCAACCGTGGTCAAGCCATTTCCGCTGCCAGAATCCGGGTGGGCCAGCGGATACAATCCGGGTGAAGTCTATTCTTGCATCGGACTCAACGCGATTGACGGGAACTTCATCGAAAACATCGTTTTTGACGACGTCCACGTCACTTTCCCCGGTGGCGGCACAGCGGAGCAGGCGGCGGTCCGCGACACACCGAAAGTGGTGGGCGAATATTACGCCGTCGGTGTTTTCCCGTCCTACGCGCTCTATGCCCGCAACGTGCGCGGACTCACGCTCAACAACGTGCGTTTTGACCTGGCCGCGCCGGATTTGCGTCCCGCGGTTGTGTTCGATCACGTCGAGGACGCCGCCGTCAGCGGCCTCAATGTGCAGGGAGTCCAGGACGCCGAATCGGCGCTGCGGTTCATTGATTCGAAGAACGTCCTGATGAACGCCGCGCGGCTCCTCACACCGGCGCCGGTCTTTCTGCAAGTCGAAGGGGTGGACAACGCAAACATCATCGTGGACGGCGGCGATTTGTCCAAAGCCGCCAAGCCCCTGGCCTTCAAAAACGGCGCTACCAAAGAAGCCGTCAAGCTTCGCGCCTGAACCTCTCACCGCAGGGCGCGCAGTCCTCTGCGCGCGGCGAACAGGGGAAAGTTACACCTGAGACGGCGCGCACGGAGTGACGCGCCCTACCGAGAAGCCTCACTCCGCTACCGGCTTCAATTCCAGCGAGCGGAGCCGGATCAACTCGCCCCGTGGAATACTCGGCGGCCGGGGAATCTTCTCAAGCTCATTGGTTATTCCACGGGGCGAGCCGCCAACCATTCTGGTCGCGGCGACTTTGATTTCAAACGTGCCGGGTTTCAGCAAAACGCGGCCGAGCGGGGCGATTTGCGGATTGCCCGCCGCCACCGTGCCGTTCAACGTCTGCGGACCGAAACTCACCGCGAATGCCCCACCGGTTGAACTCTCCGGCGCAACGTAATTGATCACGACGTCATACGTTGCCGGTTCATCCAAACGCACCGGCCACGAAACGGATCCGTTGGTCGAAGTCCAGTTCATCACGTAATCGTCGGTTTTTTTGCCCGGGCCGTAGCGCAGTTTGCCGTGCAATTCGCCGTCGAACGCGCGCAAGGTGTCGCTGGGAAATTCCGGTTGCAGCAGACGGTTGGTGTCCGTTTGAATACCGCCGGGGCATTGCAGAACGATTATGGTGTCGGCAAAATCAAACGGACTGTCAGGTAATCCTTCAACTTTCAAATCCAGAGGATTCAAATGGGAAACGCGCAGAGGAAATTCCGTTTTGACCATGCTCGCAGCAAGCAGGGAAGCTTTCGTCACATCCGATTTAAGTCCGCCGATAACAAGCTCATTATTCGTCGGCCAATCGAAAACGTGCAGGTAAATTGTAGCAGCCGGCGTGAGGAGGCTCCGACTTTTCGTGGACGAATTGAGCCTCGTTACCTCGGCTGCTACGTTTTTAACAGTGGATTCACCCCACGTTTGCACCGGCAACGGCGTGCGCGTCGTGCCGCGGATGGAGTCACCATTCACTTTCCACCAATCGGCGATGCCCTTCAAAATCGCCACGTCGTGCGGATCAAACTCACCATTCCCCATCGGCCCGATGTTCATCAGAACGTTTCCACCGCGCGCCGCCGCCTTCGCCAGCAGTTGAATGAAATGCGACGGCGGTTTGTAGGCCAGGTCATTCCGGTTCCAGCCGTAAGATTCGTCGGTGGTCGGAATCGCCTCCCAATCGCCGGCGTGCGGCGGGAAATTCGCCGGACGATCAGTTGTGTCGGCGTAATCGCCCCAGCCATAGACCAGCCGCCCGCTGATGACCACGTCCGGATCGGCCGCGCGCACTGCCTTCATGATGCGGAGATTTTCCGACGGCGGCAGCTTGCCGGCGGTGTCAAACCACAGGATGTCCGGATGATAATTGTGAATCAGTTCGAGCAATTGTGGAATGGCCTTTTCATCCACGTATCGGCGGGCCTGTTGCATGAATTCCGGTTTCGTTTCCCACCAGTTCCTGCCGCCGATGAGTTTGTCGCCGCCGGGATTATGGTAATCCCAATCGTTGCCCGGCGCGTTGGAATTGCCCCAGTCAAACGCCTGTGAATAATAAAAACCGAACTTCAGCCCGTATTTCGCGCACGCCGCCTTCAAGTCCTTCATCGGGTCGTGATGCCACGGCGTGGCGTTCATGACGTTGTAATCGTTCACCTTCGTCGGCCACATCGCAAAGCCGTCGTGATGCTTGGCGGTGATGACGACGTATTTCATGCCGGCATCGCGGGCCAGACGCACCCAGGTGTCGGCATTGAAATTCGTCGGATCAAAATGGCCGGCGACCTCCCGGCGATAGACCGGGATGGGAATTTTCATGATGCGCTGGATGTGTTCGGCGTAACCGTGGACCGGCTCCCCATGCCACGTGCCGCCGAGATACGAATAAACACCCCAATGAATGAACATGCCGAACCGCGCGTCGCGCCACCAGGCCAGCCGCTGATCGAGGTTCGTCTGCGAGTCGCGCCACCACCGGACTTCCGGGCTGTCCTTGGACGGCAGGTTGAACTGATCCGCACGCGTTAAGCTGGCCAAAAGCAAACTGCTGAAGACGACCGCTGAAAGGGTCGAAGGACGCCGGCACCTTCCGAGACGCGCAAGTGAAACGCAGACGGTCATTGGATGTCGGGCCTGCCTTGTAGCTTCAAGACGATGGTGGAGGAGATTTTGTCCGGCGCGGTCTGGGGGACTGAAATGGTCAGACCGTCCGCGCCGCTGCTGGCACTCAAATGTCTGTGCAGGCCGAGCCACTTGGTTTTCAGCAAACGGGCTTTCACGTTTTTGTTATTCAAGCTGGGCACGAGCAGTTTGCCGTTGGCTGGCCAGTCCCAGACGTGCAGGTAAAGTTCGGTTCCTTCCGGCGTGGTCTTCTCCGTGCAACGACCCCACGCGAACGGATGGCCGAACGGACTGGCGCTGGTGCCGTAAATCGCCTGGCCATTCACTTTCATCCATTGGCCGATCTCTTTCAGCCGATCAACTTCCGGCCGGGGAATGATGCCGGTGCTCGTCGGCCCGACGTTGAGCAGGTAATTGCCACCCTTGCTGGCGATGTCCACGAGGTTGTGGATGAGCGTTTCGGTGCTCTTCCAATTTTCATCAAAGCTCTTGTAACCCCACGTGCTGTTGATGGTCATACAGGTTTCCCAGTCGCCCGGCAGACCGTTGGTCGGAATTTTCTGTTCGGGTGTCTGGTAATCGCCGGTAAGATGGCGCGCATCCAGACGGTTGTTCGTGATGATGGCCGGTTTCAATTCCAGTAACGGCAGGAATTTCTCCACGCGCTCCGGGGTCATGCCCACCGGTGTGTCCCACCACAACACCGCCGGCACGTTCGGGCCGTAGTCGGTCAACAGTTCCTTCACCTGCGGCACGGCGACGTTGTTGATGTAATCGTCCATGCTGCCCTGCTGCGCCGGGTCCCAGTGATGTTCCGCGTCAATGTTCCGGTCCGGGTTGCGGTTCGCCGCGGCGCCGCCGGGATGATGCCAGTCTTGTGCCTCGGAATAATAAAAACCGAGCCGGAGGCCTTCCTTTTTGCAGGCGACGGCGAGCTCGGCGAGCGGATCGTGATGCCACGGTGTGGCGTCGTAAATGTTGTAGCCATCCACATGCGTGTGGAACATCGCGAAGCCGTCGTGGTGCTTGGCGGTGATGACGATGTATTTCATGCCCGCGGCCTTCGCCATCTTCACCCAGTGCTCGGCATTGAAGTTGGTTGGGTCGAACTGTTTCGCATATTGGGCATATTCAACCACGGGAATGTTGAAGTCGCGCATGATCCATTCGCCGATGTGTTTCGACTGCTGCCCGTGGTAGGTGCCGGCCGGCACGGAATAAACGCCCCAATGAATGAACATCCCGAACCTGGCCTGCCGCCACCATTGCATCCGTGCGTCGTGCGTGGGGCCGTAATCCTGCTGCCACATCTGCAATGCCGGATCGTTGGTCTCCGTTGCGGCGTCGGCCGGAACGATTTTGACGACGGCCAGCAAAACGACCGTGAACATGAGCCGCCATAAAATCCGGGAGCAGGTAAAAACGCGGTCGGGATTTGGTTTCATAGTTTTCACAGGAGCAGTTTAACGATCGGCCTTCGCCGAGCCATAGAAATTGGGGATGCCGGTCTGGTCCGTCACCGGTTTGATGGCCAAATCCTCCGCCGAAAGTTTTTCGTCAGCGGAAGTCAGCAGGACGGTTTCGCCCTTCTTCAAATCAATCACCGTGATCGGATGCCCGTCGCGATCGGTTTCGGTCGTCACTTTGAATTCGCGATTGCCCGACGCGATGATTTTTCCTTCCAGGCTGGTGCTCACGCGGCACGGCGCACCGGCGAGACTGGTGATCTGCACAAATTTGGTCAGGCCATCATGCCGCACCGCCGACACCAGAAAATCGCCCTCGGCGCGCAGGTGATAAAATGCCGCGTCCTTCCATGAGTCCGGCACGGCGGGGAAAACGCGAAGGTGCGTGCCGAATGGCTCCATGCTCCAGCTTTGCAGAACGATTTCGTGGATGGACGCCGCGCACGACAACGGCGTTTCGATGACCGGCCCGGCTTCGACATACATCGTGTTCGGCAGGACCGTTCTGGGCTTGTCGAGAAATTCGTTCAGGAATTTCACGGCGTCGTTCTTGCGGCCCAGCCACGAGCACATCGCGCTCGCGCCGGTGTAGGAATAACCGCGCCAGGCTTTCGGCATGCTCGCCCAATGATCCAGCGATTTTTCGATGAGCGGACGGTCGGTGGCGGATTGCGGGTCAACCCAATGCAGCGGATAAATTGAAAACAAATGCGAAAAATGCCGATGAGACACGGCGAAGGGTTGGTCCGCGCCGACCCTGTAACCATTTTCATCCACCGGATTCGGCGTGAGATGGTTCAACGTGTCGAGCCATTTTTTCGCCTGTGGGTCATTCAAGTTGAAACGTTCGTTGATGGCCAGCAACGTGTTCAGACCCCAGCGTAACAGCGAAAGGTCGTAGTTGGCATCGTGGACCAGCGCGTTTCCGCGGCCGGTGGGGCTGGGATATTCCGGCGAGGTGGAGAGCGGCAGGTGCAATTTTCCGTCCGGGCCGGACGCCAGCAGATGCAGATAATAGGCAATCGCACGTTTCAGTTTCGGATACAATCCGTCGCGCAATAATTGTTCGTCGCCGGAATAGCGGTATTGCAGCCAGTAATTGTGCAGCGCCCACGTCAAATCGCCGCGCTCCATGACGCCGCTGCCGGTCAGGCCGGGAACCGAGCGCTTGCCGTCGTAAGGACTCGAACGCCCGACGCCCGCCGAGTCATAACGCCATTGCTCCGGCACGTTGTTGATGAAATTGGTGAAATCGTCGTCAATCAGATGGATCAACGATTTGCCGAGTTCCAGCCGGTTCGCCGCGTAAACCGGCCAGTAAGTCAGTTCAATGTTCAGGTTCCACCAGATGTGCGGCCACGGCGTGCGACGAAACCACGGGCCCATCAAATCAATCGCCGGACGGTTGGCCCGCGTCGCCGAGGCGAGTTTATACATTTGGATCCAGTAAAAACTTTCCATCCGCGCGTCGGGAATCGAGAGAAAACTTTCGGGATAATAATTGTGCCACCACGCGCGATGGGAAAGGATGAATCGCTCATAAAAATATGCGCCGCTGTTCTGCGATAATTCAGTTTTGAACTGTTCAATAGTTTCATTAACGAGCAAATTAGTTTTCGACGACGACGAATCGCGGAAATTGACGGTGAAAAACAACATTTGATCGTTGTCAATCAAGCTTTCGAATTCCCACGCCACAACATAAGCTCCGCCGTCGCTCAATTTTTGAGAACACCAATAAATTGGTCGGCCTAAAGCGCCATTGGTTTGGCCGCAAATCGGTTTTTGTATTTCGCTTTCAGAAATTGTCTGACCTTGCGCTTCCGCGCGCGCTGGATTTGGCGGAAGATGCTGAAATTCAATTTTGGGCAATTTTGGAAATGGCGCGCCTGCGGCAAAAGGCTTTCCTCGGAAAAAAATCACACTCATCGAATCGTTTGCGTGCGTGAACGAACTCCATTCGATTTCACTGCCCGCTGTTTTCAAATCACCGCGCGCTTCGGCATTCCATAAATCCAATCGCATCGTGCCGTTGGTTATCGGCTGGTCAAATTGCATCACAAATCTTCCAATCGCCACGCGGTCGCCTTTGTCGGTCACATCGGAACGGCCAACGTCCCATTGCAGCGTGTTCGTTTCGCCGGAATAAATCATCGCGCCGAGCAGCCCGTTGCCGATGAATGCGCCGCTTTCCCAGTTGGTCGGCAACGAATTCCAGACCAGGTCCTGCCGCGCGAGGAACTTTTCCCAATCCACCTCCGACCGGACCTCCGCGGCCGGCGCGGAAACGGCGCTGGTAACGCAAACGAGGCTGATGAGAAATGCCAGACCGGCATCCGGGGCGAAAAGTTTCATGACGTTTCGAAATGGGAGAAGCTGGCGAGAACCATACACCCTGGCGCGATTTGCCGTTTCAGCCGCAACGCCACGACGTGCCGGAATTCACCCGGCGCCCGCAAGCAATTTCCGTATTCATAACTTGGATTTCAATGGCTTATGAGACGTTGCCAGCCTGCAATCGTCAAGCCCCGTGAGCCTGAACGTTTGTTCAATGGCCGGAGGGCCTTGTTTGCGGATATTTTCAGGTTCATTGTATCCCACATCATGTTTTTAACACCAACACCCTGGAGTTGCCCGAGGCTGTTGCTCTTGCCGGTCCTGGTTATTGCCGTGTCCGCATTGTCGGCCACGCCAGTCACGTCAACCGCAAAGACGGCGATTGACGTCGCCGCCATCGATCACGACCGCATCCTGCAAGCCGCTGAACAGGCACTGGCCGTGGAACCGATCACCATCACAAAATATCGCGCCAAACTCAGTGAAGGGGGACCGAATGATTTCTACTCCAACGGCGATTACTGGTGGCCGAATCCCGACACCACCAATGGCCTGCCCTATGTCAAACGCGATGGGGAATCCAATCCGGACAACTTCAACCGGCATCGTGAGTGCATCTGGCAATTGCGCAACGCTGCCGCCGCCCTCGGCGCCGCCTATGAAATCACCGGCGACGACCGTTATGTAATCAAGGCGGTCACATTGCTGCGCGTCTTTTTTCTCGATCCCGGGACGCGCATGAATCCCAACCTGCGGTATGCCCAGGCAATTCCCGGAGTTTCCACCGGACGCGGCATCGGCATCATTGACACGTTGCATTTGATCGAAGTGCCGCGCGCGATCGAGGGGATGGAAAAATCGCCCGCGTTTCCGCCGGAAGTTTTGGCCGGGTTGAGGCAATGGTTCCATGATTACGTGGAATGGATGACCACCAGCAAAAACGGCCACGACGAGGCCAACGCGACGAATAATCACGCGGTCGCCTTCTGGTTGCAGGTCGCGGTGTTCGCCCAATTTACCGGTGATGAGGCGAAGCTCGCCAAGTGCCGCCAGCGCTTCAAGGAGGTATTCGTTCCCAAGCAAATGGCGGCGGACGGCAGTTTCCCGCGCGAACTGGCGCGCACCAAGCCCTACGGCTATTCGATATTCCAACTCGATAATCTGGCCACGCTTTGCCGGGTGCTCTCGACAACGAACGATGACTTGTGGTCGTTCACGCTGCTTGACGGCCGCGGCATGCGGAAGGCCATGGAGTTTCTTTATCCGTATCTGGCGGACAAATCCAAATGGCCGCACCCGCCGGACGTCCAGGCGTGGGCGGGTTGGCCGGCGCGTGAGCCGAGCCTCTTGTTCGCAGGCTTGGCTTTCAACGAGCAACCCTATCTCGATCTCTGGAAAAAACTCCCCGCCGACCCGGCCAATGAGGAAGTACGGCGCAACATCGCCATCACCCAGCCGATTTTATGGATCAAACCAAAGTGAATATGAATATCAAATCCGACGTGCTAAATCCGAAATCTGAAATCCGAAATCCGAAAGAAGCCCGAAGTCCGAAATCCGATTGGTGTCCGGCGCGTTCAGCATTCGGACCTCGATTTTCGGATTTTCTTCGGTCTTCGGTCTTCGGATTTCGGACTTCGGCGTTCGCTCTGTCCGCGCTTTTGCTCATGTTGCCGGCGGCCAACGGGCAAGCCGACGCATCGGCGCCCGAAATCCGCACGCCGCCCGCGCTCCACACCCCGCGCATCAACGGCGCGGACATTTTCGGCGTCCGGCCCGACCACCCGGTTCTGTATCACATCCCCGCGACCGGTGATCGGCCGATGGAATTTTCCGCCGACCAACTGCCGGCCGGGCTGACGTTGGACCCCCAAACCGGCGAAATCACCGGTTCGCTGAAAAAAACCGGCAAATATACGGTCACCTTGCACGCCAAAAATGCACTGGGCGCGAGCGACCGGAAATTCCGGATTGTCGTCGGTGAAACGATTGATCTCACGCCGGCGATGGGCTGGAACAGTTGGAACCATTACGCCGGACGCATCACACGGGAGATCGTGCTGCAAAACGCGAAGGCGATGGCGGATTCCGGTCTCATCAACCACGGTTGGACTTACATCAACATTGATGACACCTGGCAGGGCAAGCGCACGGGCAAAGACCACGCGCTTCAGGGCAACGAGAAATTTCCGGACATGCAGGGAATGTGCGACGCGATTCATAAAATGGGTTTGAAATTCGGGATTTACTCCACACCCTGGGAAACTTCGTATGCCACTTATCCCGGCGGCAGTTCGGAGAATCCCGAAGGCATCTGGACCAAACCGACCGGCCCGAAACACGTGAACCGGAATCAACTGCCGTGGGCGATTGCGAAATATCATTTTACCACCGCGGATGCCAACCAATGGGCGGCGTGGGGCGTGGATTATTTGAAATACGACTGGAACCCGATTGAACTCCCCGAGACACAGGAAATGTATGATGCGCTGCGTCACAGCGGACGCGACATCATCCTCAGTTTGTCGAACAACATGAACATCACCAACGGGCCGACCTGTGGAAAGGTCGCCAACAGTTGGCGCACGACCGGTGACATCAAGGCGAACTGGGGTTCGATGAGCAGCAAGGGATTCGGGCAGGACAAGTGGCGGAAATACTCCTCGCCCGGTCATTGGAATGATCCCGACATGCTGGAAATCGCAACGAAGGAAAGGAACCAGCCCGGCCTGACGCCGGACGAAGAATACACGCACATGACGTTGTGGTGCCTCCTGTGCGCGCCGCTGCTGCTCGCGAACGATTTGAGTGACATGGACGCGTTCACGCTCAATCTGCTGGAAAACGATGAGGTGCTGGCCGTCAGCCAGGACGCACTCGGTGACCAGGCGGTTACGGTGGCCCGGGACGACGATACCCGCGTCTATGCCAAAAACCTGGAGGACGGCTCCAAGGCAGTCGGCCTTTTCAATTTGAGCAGCAACCGCACTGTCACCGTTACCGTCAAATGGTCGGAATTGAAAATTCACGGTTCGCACAAAGTCCGCGACCTGTGGCGGCAAAAGGGCCTGGGCAGGTTCAAAGACGAATTCTCCATGCCGGTGGCCCCGCACAGCGCCGAGTTGGTGAAGATCAGCAATTGATGAGTCCATTTCAAACGGAGACCAGGATGCGACCTCGCACGAAGTCAACGCTGCTCCTCGCAGCCGCCGTCGCCGGAGTGGTCGGTACGGCTTGTGCCGGCGACTTCGATTCCTGGCCGGCCGGCGCTTCGCCAAAGGACATCGGCTTACGCGTGGCGGAGCGGTTCATTGCGACGCCGCACTGGAATTTCGGCCGCAGCAATGTCCCCAGTCACATCACTTATCCCGAGGTTTGCACCTGGTATGGCGCTCTGACGTTTGCCCGGGTCACCGGCGACGCCGACCTTACCATGAGCCTGATCCGGCGCTTCGAGCCGTTTTTTGGAACCGAAGCGAAATTGATTCCCAAACCGAACAACGAAGACGCCGCTGTGTTCGGTGCGGTACCACTGGAGATTTACATTCAGACCAGGGACAAAAGGTATCTCGAACTCGGCCAATCTTTTGCCGACGCGCAGTGGGAACCTCCGCCCGGCCGCGCGCTCAATTCCAACGTGCAGAACTGGGTGAAACTTGGCCTGAGCTGGCATACGCGGTTTTGGATTGATGACATGTTCATGATCACGTTGCTCCAAACGCAGGCCTACCGCGCCACGGGTAACACCAAATACCTGGACCGGGCCGCGATGGAAATGGTTGCGTATCTCGACAAGCTGCAGCAGCCGAACGGACTTTTCTATCACGCGCCGGATGCGCCGTTTTTCTGGGGCCGCGGCAATGGCTGGGTGGCGGCGGGCATGAGCGAGCTGTTGCGCTCACTGCCTGAGAATCATCCCGACCGGGCGCGCATCCTGGCCGGTTACCGCAAGATGATGGCCGCGTTGCTGAAGTATCAGGATGGCGACGGAACCTGGCACCAACTGATTGATCATCCGGAAGCGTGGACGGAGACGTCCTGTTCCGGCATGTTCACGTTCGCATTCATCACCGGCGTAAAGCAGGGATGGCTCGACGAAAAAATCTATGGCCCGGCTGCGCGCAAAGGCTGGCTCGGACTGATCAAACACCTCGATGCCAATGCAAACATTGACGACGTCTGCGAAGGCACGAACAAGAAGAACGACCTGCAATATTATCTCGACCGCAAGCGCCGGACCGGCGATTTGCATGGCCAGGCGCCCGTGCTGTGGTGCGCGACGGCACTGTTGCGATGACACGCGTCTTAGCCATCGCTGCTTTGCTCGCCGGCGCTGCCGTCTCGGCCCGGGCGGCTGAGTCCTCCCTGCCCCGCGCAGAATGGGGCGCGCCGCTCGTCAACGTCTCGCATACAAATGGCACCTGGACCATCGCCGGGAAACGGAACACCGTTACACTCGACGAAAAAACTCTGGGATTGGAAGTAAACGCGCAATCGGTCATCTGGAAAATGCCCGCATCCGGCACAAACGACATGATTGTGAAAAAGGGCGGGAAAGAATTTCCGCTGCGCCTGGCGGACGCGAAGAAAATCGCCATCGAGCCTTACGACACCGGATTCAAGACCGGCGTGAAGATTACTTTGAGCGGTTGGAAGAAACCGCATTCGCGGTTCGGCGGCAAAATTGATTTGAAACTGTATCTGACGCTTTGTCTGCAAGGCGACAACGAAGAGCTGGTTTTCGACATAGCGGCACAGGAAGGCAAAACAATTTTGCGCCGATTGGACTGGCCGCCCGCGCTCGACGCGCGCGACGTGGATGACACGGTATTGAGCAACAACAAAGGCGATCTCCTGCCGCGCCACTGGCCGCACGCGTATTATCCGATTCGCAATCTCAACAATCCCAAGGACCACAGCATCATCCAAAGTCATGTCATCGAAGACTGGTCCATGTCGTGGTGGGGCTTTGAAAAGGGAAAATCGGCGATGATGGTCATCATCGAAACGCCGGACGACGCGGCGTATCAATTCAGTCACCCGGCCGGCGGTCCGACCGTCATCGGCCCGCGCTGGCTGCCGACGCTGGGCAAATTCGGTTATCTGCGGACGGCACGAATGTGTTTCTTCAAGGAAGGCAATTACGTCACGCTCGCCAGGCGTTACCGGCAATACGTTATGGATACGGGCCTGTTCGTGTCGTTGAAGGAAAAAATCGCACGCACGCCGGTCGTTGGGGAAATGATTGGAATTCCCCAGACGCGAGTCGGCATTTTGCACAACCAATCCACGAACAGCGACCGTTACAGTCCGACGAACCATTACCAACTGTTCACGTTCGACCAGCGCGCGCAGCAGCTTCGGGATTTGAAGGCCGCCGGCATTGACAAAACGCTGGTCTTTGTTTCCGGCTGGGCGCATCTCGGTTACGACCGCCAGCATCCCGATCCGTTGCCGCCGCCGGAAGCCGCCGGCGGCTGGGATGGAATGAAACGGCTTGCGGACACCTGCCGCGACCTCGGCTATCCATTCATCTTTCACGATCAATATCGCGACTATTACACCGACGCGCCGTCGTATAATCCCGAGTTCGCGATTCACGAGGAGACCACCAATCTCCCGGCGACGGCGTTTGCCGGTTCGCGTTTTGGCGATTGGAAGGAGGGCCGGATTCCGTTCATGCGACATTGGGACGGTGGTCCGCAAAGTTATCTGAACTCGCGATTCCAAGTCGGGCATCTCGAAAAAAACTATCAATTGTTTTTCGCCCACGGTATCCATCCCGACGGCATTTACATTGACGTGATCGGTTACATTCCGCCCGACCAGGATTTCAATCCTGAACATCCGACGACCCGCACCGAGGCGATGCGCGGCCAGGCCGACTTGATGAATTGGGCCGGCCACAACCTGGGTTTCACGGCGACGGAGGCCGGCTCGGACTGGGTGATTCCCTTCACCGATTGCGTGAATCAATCCGGCGGACTGGGCCGGACCATTTCAATTCCGCTTTATCAACTGGTTTATCACGACGCCGTGCTGATTTCCTATGGCGAAGGGCGTCGCGGCGGCCGCAATAATCTGCTGCTCGGGCTTTTATGCGGCGGCGTGCCGGAACTGCCGGTCAATCTGAAGGAGGTCAGCGCCGGTTCATTGAAGTTGATGAAAGAAATGGCCGCGCTCAACAAACGCGTCGCGCTGCTCGAAATGACCAACGACGAATTTCTCAATGCCGACCGGACCCGCGAACGCACCGCGTTCGCCGACGGCACGACGGTGACCGTGGATTGGAAGGCCGGAACAGCCGAGATCAAACCGGATTTGGCCGAACCTTGAGCACAGCGTGGGTAAATCATTTATGAAAAAATTGTTTCCATTTTTAATTGTGGGCGGCCTCTTGTGGTCGGGAGCGGTAACCGTCGGGGTCGCTGCGGGCAGCGGCGCGGTTTTCAACGTGCACGATTACGGCGCGACCGGCGACGGCACGACGCTCGACAGTCCCGCGATCAACAAGGCCATCGTGGCGTGCGGCGCAGGCGGCGGCGGAACGGTTCTGGTTCCAGCGGGAACTTATTTGAGCGGCTCAATTCATTTGATGAGCAACATTCATCTGCTGATTGACGCCGGTGCGACGATTCTCGGCGCGCCGCAAAGCCTGGATGCCTATGACGAAACCGAGCCGTACGCGCTCGGCGGTTATCAGGACGGCGGGCATTGTTATTTCCACAACAGCCTGATCTGGGGCGAGGACTTGACGAATGTCTTCATCACCGGCCACGGCATGATTAACGGCGGCGGACTGGTCCGCAGCGACGGCATCCTGGACCGGATGGTCGGCTTCAATAAATTCGATCCGCCGGTCACCAATCCGGCCCCGCCCGTCCGGCTGGGCAACAAGGCCGTCGCGCTCAAGCTGTGCAGAAATGTTTTGATTCGTGACATCACGATTTTTCACGGCGGGCATTTTGCCATCCTCGTCACCGGCTGTTACAACCTGACGGTGGACAACGTAACGCTGGACACGGACCGGGACGGCATTGACATTGATTGCTGCCGCAACACGATGGTGTCCAATTGCCGCATCAATTCTCCGAATGACGACGGTCTTTGCCCGAAGAGCACCCACGCCCTCGGCGAATTGCGCCCGACGGAGAACCTCACCATCGTCAACTGCCAGGTTTCCGGCTTCGAGGAAGGCACGCTGCTGGACGGCACGATGAAGCCAAGCAAAAACCACAACGGGCGGATCAAGTTCGGCACCGAATCCAGTGGCGGGTTCCGCAATTGCACCGTGGCGAACTGCACGTTCCGCAGTTGCCGCGGCCTCGCGCTCGAAGAAGTGGACGGCGGCCTCATGGAGAACATCACCATCAACAACCTGACGATGATGGACGTGCCGGATTACGCGATTTACATCACCACCGGCAAACGCAACCGCACACCGAATCTCACCACCACCAGCCGCGCCAAAAACATTCTGATTTCAAACGTGATTGCCGACGGCGTCGGAAAGATGAGTGGCATTCAAATCATGGGATTGCCGGGCCTGCCGGTCGAAGGCGTGCGTTTGGAAAACATCCGGCTGACGAGCAACGGCGGCGGAACGAAAGAAGAGGCCGCGGTCACTCCAAAGGAATTGGGCAGCGGCTATCCCGAACCCCGGAGGCTCGGAGCGCTGCCGGCCTACGGATTTTATGCGCGCCACGTCAGCGACCTCGAAGTGGCGAACGTCCGCATGAATTTCGCGCAGGAGGATTTTCGCCCGGCCATGGCGTGCGTGGATGTGGACGGATTGGATATTGACAACGTCAACGCGCAATTGGCCGACGGCGTTGCCGCCGCAAAATTCGACGACGTGAAGCAGCTCGTCGTGCGGGATTCACCCATGTTGGAAGACATTAAGAAGTAGTTTATGCGCCGGAAATGCTTTGCCTTAATCATTGCAGCCGGCATGAATCTGCCGGCGTTCGCGGCTGATTCGGTTCCCGCCACAGGAGCGTCCCCGCCGCCGGTTAAAGCAACTGCAAAAGCTCCGGTCCCGTATCCCGACCCGCCTGCTCATCTTCCCGGCAACGGTCTGGCACAGCACGATTTTTTATACGCCGGCGAATGGGACACGCGCAAAACGAATGCGACACTTTTCTTCGTCAAAGGCGGCAAGGTCGCCTGGGCGTATTCGATTCCGCGCAAGGACGAATTCAGCGGCCAGGAGAGCGAGTTCTCCGACATCAACCGGTGCTCGAACGGCGACATCGTTTTCGCCTACAAGACCGGCTGGCGGAAGATTGATAGCCGTGGAAATACCATTTACGACTATCGTTGCCCGCAGGCCGCCGGACCGGATGGCAAAGAATATTGGAAGGAATGTCATTCCGCGCAACCCATCGGCGACGACAAGGTGTTGTTCATGTTGAACGGCCACCCGGCGGAGCTTTGCCTGTTCGATCTCAACACAAAAAAGCTGGAGATGGAACATCCGCTGAAAACCAGAAGCGAGACCGGGTCGGTCCACGCGCAATTTCGCAACGTCCGGATGACCCGGGCCGGGACTTATTTGATCCCCTGCCTGGATTTGGGGAAAGTGGTCGAGTACGACAAGAACTGGAAAGAGCTCTGGTCCACCACGAATGCGCCTTCGGTCTGGGCCGCCGTCCGGCTCAAGAACGGCGACACGCTCATCAGCGGCAATCAGCATGCCTTCGTGCGCGAAGTCAACCCCGAGGGGAAAATCGTCTGGGAAGTCAAAGACGGCGACCTGCCAGGCATCCGCCTCAACAGCGTCCAGGGGTGCCAGCGCCTCGCCAACGGCGACACGGTCGTCTGCAATTGGACGGCCGGCGTGAAAAAGCCCGATTGGCCGAAAATCGTGCAGCTCATCGAAGTCACACCGGACAAGAAAGTCGTCTGGGCGTTGAATCAATGGGCGAATCCGGATCTTGGTCCCGCCTCCTGCATCCAGATTCTCGACGAACCAGGACGCGACGAGGATCAGGAGTTGATGCGCTGACACGTTTTCCCGGAACATGATCCGTGTGCGATTCCTTTCCGTGTTTCTGCTTTTGGCGCTGACCGCCACCAGTGGGGTTGGCGCCGGCGCGTCCAATTCCGGAGTCAATCCGGGCGCCAGCGAAACCAACAATCTCACCCGCGGCTGGACGCGGCTTCCGTTAAAGTTTGAGATCCAAAAGCCGTACGATCTTCCGGCGCAGGACCGCTACCGCTACGACGCAACCAACAACACTCACGATTTTTGGGTCTATTTCACCGACAAGCCACATGCCCCGCCGCCGAACCGGACCAACGCGCGGACCGAGATGCGCCTGGAAAGCTTTTCAACCAACGAACACATGTTCGACGCCGACGTGAACGTCAGTCCGGGAACGTTCGCCTGCATCGCCCAGGTCTTTGACGCGAAACACGGACCGGTCACAATGGTGATTGCGCACCCCGACGGCACCGTCACGATAGGCCACGATGTTATCAAGACCAACGCCATCGGCAATTGGTGGAACCTGAAAATCACAAATGATCCGGGCACAAACGGCCTGATTAAAATTTACGTCGACAAGGTTTTGGTCCGCGCCTGCCGCAGCCGGGGTCCGCGGGAATATTATTTCAAATGCGGGGTCTATTCGCGTAAGAACAGCGACCGTTCCGAGGCCCGGTTTCGCGACATCAAGGTGTGGGAGAAGTCCGGGCCGACGGTTGCGGAGGAGACAAAATGAAATCGCTTATCTCCTGGGTTCCGGTTCTGGCGCTTTTGATGACCGGCTTGAACAGCTTTGCCCGTGCATCCGCCGGCGCCGAATCACCAGTCACTTTGACGCTCGACGCGAATCACCCCGGCGTGGCGATTTCACCGGATTTTTCCGGGTTGAGTTTTGAAGCCGCGCTCCTGCGGCCCAATGAAAACGGCTTCCGTTATTTCCGCCCGGACAATCTGCCACTGCTCAACCTCTTTCACACGCTCGGCATCAAAAGCCTGCGCATCGGCGGCAATACGTCCGACCGCGACGCGAAACAATTTCCCGGCGAAGCGGATTTTGACGGCCTCTTTGCCTTCGCGAAAGCCGCCGGCGCGAAAGTCATTTACTGTCTGCGCCTGCACGACGGCGATCCGGCGGCGGACGCTGCGACCGCGAAATACATCATGGACCATTACGCGGCACAGATGGATTGCTTCTCCATCGGCCAGGAGCCAAGCGCGTATCCCAAACCTTATGTCTATTCGGATTACCGGAGGGATTGGAAACAATTTGCCGACGCCATTATCGCTGCCGTGCCGGATGTAAAATTCTGCGGGCCAAGCGTTCATAACAACGCCGATTGGGCGCGGCGCTTCGCGGCTGACTTCGGACGCTCAAATCACGTCGTCCTGATCACCGAACATCTTTACGCCGGCGGCGCGGGCAATAAAGTGCCGTCGCCGGAAATCGGACGTGACCGGATGTTGTCGGACGAATTCATCAGCCGGTATCAAAAGTTGCACGACGGCTTTGTTCCGATGGCGACTTCGAATTCGCTGCCGTATCGGCTCGAAGAGGTGAACAATTATTTCAACGGCGGCGCGACCAACGTCAGCAACACATTCGCCTCGGCGTTGTGGGGTTTGGATTTCATGTATTGGTGGGCGGCGCACGGTGCAGCGGGCCTCAACTTCCACACTGGCGACAAGGTGGCCGCCGGTTACACGCTCCAGCCGTCGAAATATACCGCGTTCTACTCCACGACCAACGGTTACATCGTCCGCCCGCTCGGTTACGGCATCAAAGCGTTTGAATTGGGCAGCCACGGAAAGGTAATCCCGGTGACGATTTCAAATCCCAACCGCCTCAACTTGAGCGCCTACGCCATGCTGGGTGACGACAAAAGTACTTATGTCACACTCATCAACAAGGAACATGGTGCCGGCGCGCGCGACGCATTGGTGCGGCTGCAATCATCGCCATCATTTCTGCGCGGGCAGGTGATTTATCTGACTGCGCCCGGCGATGATCCATCGGCGGTTTCCGGCGTGTTGCTGGGTGGCACCTCGATTGAAAGCGATGGTGCCTGGTCGGGCAGTTGGCAACGCCTGAACCGGCCTTCCAGCACCGGCGAATTCGAGGCAAAAATCCCCGCTGCCAGTGCCGCCGTTGTCCATTTAACGGAGCGCTGATCCGGTTTGGTGCGGATTCGCCGGGGATCGCCCTGCCCCACCGATGGGCGCTGTTTCATACAGCAGCCGGACCAGGTTGGCCGCCAGAACGTTGGGGCTGTAGAATTTCAAAGCGTCTGTCAGGCCGCTTTCCGGATACATGGCGGCAGCGCGCAGCAACAGTTCTCCGAGCGCGTCACGATTCGGTCTGTGAATCTGCTGGTAAGGCCAGGCCTTCGCGGGGTCGGCGTAGGGCGCCATAAATTCCAACGCCTTCAGAAGGCTGCGCCCGTCCGCAGTCTGATAGTGCCATAAATCCACGCCCGCATTCCTGCCGATGCTGGCCAGGTCAACGAGCGCGCGCAGGTTGAACAGGCTGTAGTCGAACGACAACGTGCGGGCCAATTCGCGCGGTTGGCGCCCGTCCGGCTCGATTTGTCCGGCAATGCGATTCCCCCGGTCTTTCAACAAAATTTCGCGCGCCTCGTTGGTCTTGCCCAGAAACAACGCGAGCGCGGCGACCTGCGTGTCGTAAAATGTGCCGTGATTATTTGAGGCCCGGCCCTCCGCCAGCCCGATCTTGCTGGTGGTAAGCCAGATGAAATATTGTCCCAGCCAGGCGGACATTTCCTGCTGATCCGCCGGGGTCCAGGATTTCGATCCGGCGAGCAAACCGATGGCGTCCGTCAGGCCCGCCATCCCGCGCGCGCTGATGAGTCCTTCGGGCCGGCCTTCGACTTCGCCGGGAACGCCCTGGCCGTAATTCAGATTGGGGTTCATCCGCGTGGCTGGATTCAAAAACCAGACCCGGATGATTTCGGCGGTTTTGGCGGCGTATTTTTCATCACCGGTAAAATAGAACGCCAGCGCCAGCGCGCGCGCGCCCGCACACACTTTGCCCAGATTTCCGGCATCGGAATCCCGGCCGGCTTCCGGGTTCCGTTGTCCGTCACGGTGGACGTAATGTCCGGGTGAATTGGTGTCGGGCCAGTAATAAGGCGCCTGGCTGATGAAATCGTGCTTGTCGCCGCCGGGCGGAACCTGACGCTTGTCCATCACCGATGGCGGCTTCATCGTCAGCAACCGGTCCGCATCCAACCGCAGCCGTCGGAGCGCCGGTTGGAGTGATGGGTCGCCGGCAGCCAACCTGGCTTTGGCCGAGGCCAGCACCTGCGGGTCGGCGCAAAATACCCGCGGCAGCGCCGGCGCGAATTCAGCAGCCGAAATTCCGGCCAGGGACCCCGACCACAAGGCACAACCGCATGCCAGACCCGCCAATCGAAATTGGAACATGCATTGCGCCGACCATAACCTGGCAATTGAATCCGGAACCATACTTCGGTGTTAGACAACCCGATTGCCGGTTTAGTTACAACAAACAATCGTGTGTTTGATGAAGCTCCCATCGCATCGGGGTGTTCGCGGCCCGAATCTGAATCTTCCGCCGGTTCTGCCGCTTCCCGTCTGCAAAACCCGGGTGACGGCGCCATGCGTGCCGCGCGACCCGGACCGATTATCCTCCCCAAAAATCCGAGCGGTTTCGCAAACTGAGTTCTTTACAAGATCGAACGGCTCTCGCATGGTTTTTGTCACCCAAATTATGCGAACCAAATACCTCGGCATTTTAATTTCCGCATTCGTGGCGTTGGCCGCCAATGCCGGTGACCCTGCGCGCTTGCCTTTTGTCAGCCCGATGTTCGGCGATAACATGGTCTTTCAACGCGGAAAACCAAACGCGATTTGGGGCTGGGCCAGGCCCGGCGAGGTGATCCACGTGCAAATGGCCGGTCATGCCGCGACCGCGGTGGCCGATTCCAATGGCCGGTGGCAGACACAGATTCAACCCCCCGCGCCGGGCGGGCCGTACACGGTTGAAATTGTTGGCGCCGGAGTAAACGTCGAGCTTCACGAGGTCCTGGTCGGCGACGTCTGGCTGTGTGGCGGACAATCCAACATGGAACTGGGCCTGGGCGGCGCGCGAAATGGCGCCGATGAAATCAAATCCGCGAACCATCCCGAACTGCGGCTCTTTTTTGTCCATCACCACGTCGCCTATTCGCCCACGGCTGTTCCCGAAGGCGCGTGGAAAATTTGTTCGCCGCAAACCGTGACCGAAGACGGATGGGAAGGTTTCTCGGCGGTTGCCTATTTCTATGGACGAAAATTGCAGGACGAGCTTCACGTGCCAATCGGTTTGATTGAAGATTGTGTCGGCGGCACACCGGTGGAAAGCTGGATGAGTCCCGAATCGCTCCACCGGGTGAAGGTTTTCGACGCGCCGCTGGCGGAAATAGCACGGCTCCATGCCAAAGGCGGCCCGGAATACGGCAGCTTCCTCATGCACTGGCTCGACGAATACGACGTGGGCATCACCAACCGGTGGGCCGATTCCGATTTCGACGATGCGAACTGGAAAGCCGTCCGGATTCCCGGCGGCTTTCGGGAGTTGGGAGTTGCCGATATGCCGAGTGTCTGCTGGTTTCGGAAGGACATCACCCTGCCCGAGCCCCTGCCCGCCGGGCAAGCGACGATTTTTCTCGGTTCGATAGAAAAAATGGACACGACCTACATCAATGGTCAATGGGTCGGCGCCAGTTCCTGGGTGGAGAACCCGAGGGCGTATCCGATCAAAGACGGCGTCCTGAAACCGGGCCGGAATGTTTTGGCCGTCCGCGTGTTCAAGCTGAAAGCGCAGGGCGGATTCCTGGCCAAACCCGATGAGCTCCGGCTGGTGCTGGGCGATAAGACAGCGATTCCGCTGGCCGGCGAATGGAAAGGCGCCTTGAGCGTTGACGCCCGGCCGCCGCATCCGCTGCCTTTAAGTTTTGAAAATTATCCGACGATGCCGGTTGTTCTCTACGACGGCATGATTGAGCCGGTGGCGCCGCTCGCCATCCGGGGCGCCATCTGGTATCAAGGCGAAGCCAATGCGGAACGGGCTTATCAATACCGGACTTTGCTTCCGGCGATGATTGGCGACTGGCGGAATCTGTTTGGCCAGGGTGATTTCCCATTTTACATCGTCAGCCTGCCCGCCTTCATGCACCACCGCGACGCCCCGGGCGACGATTCCTGGGCTGAATTGCGCGAGGCGCAGGCGTTGACCGCCCGCCATGTGCGAAATTCCGGTCTGGCAGTCACGATTGACACTGGCGATGCGGATAATATTCATCCGAAAGATAAAAAAATTGTCGGGGAACGCCTGGCGTTGTGCGCGCTGGCAAAGGAATACGGCAAAAAGATTTGCTGCGCGGGTCCCACCTTCAAGTCGGTTGCGCATCTTCCCGGAGCGCTCAAGCTCCACTTTGACCACACCGATGGCGGGCTGATGGTCAAAGGCGGCAAACCGGGAGAGTTCTCGGTTGCCGGCAAAGATCGCAAATGGCACTGGGCCGACGCCCGGATCGAAGGCGATACGGTCGTTGTCTCATCCCCGGAAGTGCCGGACCCGGAAGCGGCCCGTTACGCCTGGCAGGCCAACCCGGTGGCCACGCTTTACAATGGAGCGGGACTGCCGACCGTGCCGTTCCGCACCGACAACTGGCCGGAGATTACGAAAAACAGCGCTCCCTGGTAAACCGCCGCCCAATGATGGAAACCGGCCGCGCGTCGAGCCAACGGACGGCAAAGCGAACAAAGCAAACCGCGCCAGGGGCAAGTCTGACGGGCTATCAGAGGATTCTCCATGCGAATCATAGCTTCGTCCATTCCTGACTCAAATTGCGATTGAAATACTGCGCAGCTTTTCAGACCGTGACGGGAAGCAACCGGTCCGTTTGAAAAATTACATCATGAAAAAGCCGTCCGCCGCCCGCCTGCCAATTTACAAAAATCCCGCGGCACCCGCCGCGCGGCGGGCCAAGGACCTCCTGTCGCGCATGACCCTCGAAGAAAAGGCCGCGCAGATGATGTGCGTCTGGCAGAAGAAATCCGAGACGCTCGTGGATGCCAACGGGGATTTTAATCTGAAGAAGGCGCGCGCAGCTTTCAAGAGCGGCCACGGTCTCGGCCAGGTGGGCCGGCCCAGCGATGCGGGCAAAGGCAAGAACGCGCGTGAGATGGCGGAATTGACCAACGCCATCCAGAAATTTTTCGTCGAAAACAGCCGGCTCGGCATCCCGGTGATGTTTCACGAGGAATGCCTGCACGGCCACGCCGGGGTGGGCAGCACCAGTTTTCCCCAACCCATCGGCCTGGGCGCGACTTTTAATCCCGGTCTGGTTGAAGCGCTTTACGCCATGACCGCCGAGGAAACGCGCGTCCGCGGCGCCCACCAGGCGCTCACGCCGGTCGTGGACGTGGCGCGGGACCCGCGGTGGGGCCGTGTCGAGGAAACCTTCGGTGAAGACCCGTATCTGGTGACGCAAATGGGCATGGCCGCCGTGCGCGGGTTTCAGGGCGACTTGAATAGTGGAACGGGCGTCCCGCCCGTCTCGAACGGGCAAGATGCCCGTGCCTCTACTGCCAACAAAAAGCGCGTCATCGCCACGCTCAAACATTTTGCTGCGCACGGCCAGCCGGAATCCGGCATCAATTGCGCGCCGACGAATGTGTCCCTGCGTCTGCTGCGCGAAACGTTTTTGTATCCGTTCAAGGACGCGATTCAAAAGGCCGGCGCCATCAGCGTCATGGCGTCGTACAACGAGATTGACGGCGTGCCGTCGCACGCGAGCGAGTGGCTGTTGCGCGACGTGCTCCGCAAGGAATGGGGGTTCAAGGGCTTCGTCGTTTCGGATTACTACGCGATCTGGGAGTTGAGTCACCGGCCCGACACACACGGTCATGCGGTGGCCGGGAACAAGGCCGAAGCCTGCGCGCTCGCCGTCCGGGCCGGCGTGAACATTGATTTCCCGGAGCCGGACTGCTATTTGCACCTGGTCGAGCTGGTCCACCAGGGCGTGTTGAAGGAATCGCAGCTGGATGAACTGGTGGCGCCGATGCTGTTCTGGAAATTCAAGATGGGATTGTTCGAGGACCCGTATGTGGACCCGGGCGAGGCCGAGCGGGTGGTGGGTTCCGAAGCCAACCGCAAGCCGGCGTTGCAGGCGGCGCGCGAGACCATCACGCTGCTCAAAAACGAGAACAACCTGGTGCCGCTGAATCCCGGCAAAATCACCTCCATCGCGGTCATCGGGCCAAACGCCGACCGCGAGTTGCTGGGCGGTTACAGCGGCCGTCCGAAATTTTACACGTCGCTGCTGGAAGGCATCCGCACAAAGGTCGGCGACCGGGTGCAGGTGCCTTATTGCGAAGGCTGCAAAATCACGGTGGGCGGCTCGTGGAACCAGGACCTGGTGACCCTCGGCAATCCCGAAGACGACCAGAAACAAATCCATGAAGCCGTCAAGGTCGCCCGGCAGGCGGACGTGGTCTTGCTGGCCATCGGCGGCAACGAACAGACTTCGCGCGAAGCGTGGACGGTCAAACACATGGGTGACCGCACCCGGCTCGATCTGGCCGGGCGGCAGCAGGAACTGGTTGCGGCGATGCTCTCGACCGGCAAACCGGTCATCGTTTTTCTGTTCAACGGCAGTCCACTGTCCATCCAGTATCTGAACGAAAACGTGCCGGTGATTTTTGAATGCTGGTATCTCGGCCAGGAAACCGGGCACGCGGTGGCCGATGTCCTGTTCGGCGATTCTGATCCCGGCGGCAAACTGCCCATCACCATACCGCGTTCCGCCGGCCATCTGCCCGCCTTTTACAATTACAAACCGTCCGCGCGGCGCGGTTATTTGTTCGATGACGTCTCGCCGCTTTATCCTTTCGGCTTCGGCCTGAGCTATACGACGTTCGCTTTCAAGAAACTCCGGCTGGCGAAGAACAAAATCCGGCGAACCGAATCCACCCGGGTCCTGGTGGACGTGACCAACAGCGGCAAACGCGCCGGCACCGAGGTCGTGCAGATGTACATTCGCGACCGGGTCAGCTCCGTCACGCGCCCGGTCAAAGAGTTGAAGGGGTTCCAGAAAATCTGGTTGCGCCCGGGCGAAACGCAAACCGTCGCGCTCGACATCACACCGGAGTCGCTGGCGTTTTACGACATCCACATGAAATACGTCGTCGAGCCGGGCGAATTTGAAATCAGGGTCGGCAATTCCTCACGCGACGCCGATTTGCAGCAGGTGATTTTGACGGTGATGAAGTGACGATTCAACCCCCATAAAACATGGCCGCACAACATTTCCAACAAAAGCTGTCCTTCGTGGAAAAGGCCGGTTACAGCGCCGCTGATTCGGCCGCGAACTTCGTCTTCATGACGATGGTTCTCTTCCAGTTGAATTTCTACACGGACGTGTTCGGCCTTACCGCAACCGCCGCCGCCGCCATTTTGCTCTGGCCGCGATTGTGGGATGCGGTGGCCGACCCGATTGTGGGCATTCTGGCCGACCGCACCAAAACGCGCTGGGGCAAGTTTCGTCCATGGATTTTATTCACCGCCGTGCCGTGGTGCGTTGTGATGATCCTCGCCTACACCACTCCCATGGGCTGGAGCATGGCCGCCCTGATTGCTTATGCCGCGATCACCAACACCATGTTGATGTCCATTTACTCGATGAACAACATGCCCTACGCGGCGCTCGGGGGCGTCATGACCGGCGACATCGTCGAACGCGCGAAATTGAATTCCTACCGGTTCATCGCGGTGAACGCGGCGCAATTCATCGTGGGCGGTTTTACCTTGCCGTTGGTCGCGAAATTCGCGGCCAGACACGCTGCCGGCGCAACGGTCGGCATCACGGACAAGCAATACGGCTGGCAGATGACCATGACGGTCTGGGCCGTTCTCTGCCTCGTTTTATTTCTGATTACTTTTACCACAACGCGCGAACGCATTCAGCCGACGACCCGGGAAAAATCATCTCCCAAACAGGATTTTTTGGCCCTGCTCAAAAACAATCCCTGGAAAGTGATGTGGTGCTGGACACTGGTGCATTTTTCGATTTTGTCCTTTCGCGGCGGCGCGCTGTACAATTATTACCACCACTACGCCGACAAATCGGCGATGTTCAACTGCGTGCAAAAATTGGGACTTACGGCACCCGCCCTGGTGCCCGGCGCGCCCGCATCCGGCGGCGTTCTCGAATGGCTCGGCTATATCGTTCATGGCGATCAAACCGCCTCCAATGTCGCCGATGTTTTCAACAGCATTATCAATATGCTCGGCACCGGATTGACCATCATTGTCATTTTGCTTTCGCCCTCGCTGGCTGGAAAATTCGGCAAGAAAGCCGTTGCTGCCGCCGGTTTTGCGCTGGCCACCGTCGGCACGCTCGCGTTCTACCTGCTTGGCCCGACCAACGTCTGGGGCATGATCGCGGTTACGGCGTTTGTTTCAATCGCTTACGCGCCGACCATTCCATTGACGTGGGCCATCTTTGCTGATGTGGCGGATTACTCCGA
The DNA here is from genome assembly GCA_963802515.1 of uncultured Verrucomicrobiae bacterium. Lineage (GTDB taxonomy): Bacteria > Verrucomicrobiota > Verrucomicrobiia > Limisphaerales > UBA11358 > UBA11358. The sequence goes on along the minus strand of CAWDIX010000002.1, from coordinate 4,058,155 downwards.
ATGGAAAAGCGGCCGGCGCTTCACCGGCATGGTCTTCGCCACGATCGGTTTTGCGTTGAAATCCGGCCTGGCGCTGGGCTCGGCTTCGTTTCTTTGGATTATGGTCGGCTTTTTCCATTACGACACCAGGCTGCCGGACGAAGCCCAGGCCATTGACGGCTATCGCGTCTGCAGCGGCATCGTTGTGGGAATTCTTTTCGCCATTTGCACCGTGTTGCTGGCCAGCTATCAACTGAACAAACGCACAACCATTCAAATGGCCGACGAACTGGCCGAGCGCCGGAAGAAATTTGCGGCGGAGAACCCCGCCGCCGCTTGAAACATTATGAAAACACATTTCACCTTGATCGGAATTGTCGGAATCGGTTTGCTCTTGGGCGCGTCCGCTGGCTTCGCCGCCGGAGACATCGTTGCCCAACCACCCACGACTCTCAAGACGGTTTACCGGAATGATTTCCTGATCGGGGTCGCCATCAATCAAAAACAATTTGATAATGAAGACCAGCGCGGGGATCCGATCATCGAGGCCCAGTTCAATTCCATCAGCCCGGAAAACATCCTGAAATGGGAGTCGGTCCATCCCGAGCCCGGCAAGTACGATTTCGCCGAACCGGACCGTTACGTTGCGTTCGGTGAGAAGAATCACATGACCATCGTTGGCCACACGCTGGTGTGGCACAGTCAGACGCCGAAATGGGTGTTTCAGGACACCAACGGCAATCCCGTGACCCGGGATGTGTTGCTGGAGCGGATGCGCGACCACATCCATACGGTCGTTGGCCGTTACCAGGGCCGGATAAAGATTTGGGACGTGGTCAACGAAGCGTTGCAGGATGACGGGAAATTGCGCAGATCGCCGTGGGAAAAAATCATTGGCGACGATTACATTGAAAAGGCATTCCAGTATGCGCACGAAGCCGACCCGGATGCCATTTTGCGTTACAACGATTATTCGTTGGAGAACGAACCCAAACGAAATGGCGCGATTGCCCTGATCAAAAAACTCCAGGCGGAAGGCATTCCCGTCACCGCGATCGGTTTGCAGGACCATGTCAAAATGGACTGGCCAACGGTGGAACAGGAAGACGCGACCATTTCCGCTTTTGCCGCGCTCGGTTTGAAGGTGATGATAACCGAATTGGATGTGAACGTATTGGGCGGCGCGCGGACGGCGGAAATCACGGAAATGGCAAATCAAGGAGGCTCGAATCTCTATACCAATGGTTTGCCGCCGGTCGTCCAACAGGAACTGGCCAAACGTTACGCCGACCTTTTCCGCGTGTTTGTCAAACACCGTAATGACATCGCCCTCGTGACTTTTTGGGGTGTGACGGATGGGGACTCGTGGCTCAATATGCGAGGGCGGGTGAATCATCCGCTGCTGTTCGACCGGGCCGGCAAGCCCAAGCCGGCGTTCGACGCGGTCCTGGAAGCCGCCGGGAAGCCCATGGCAAAATAAACGGGTATGAAGTCACTGCCGGAAAAGTCAAAAAAACAATTTTCCGAAAAAGTGTATTACCCGCTCCGGTTCGATCGCCATGGCCAACCCAAACCCGGCTTTGACCCGGTCATCAAAACCAGCCGCCATCCGTGAACCGGGAAATTAAATCGGATTTCCACCCCGAACCCATTCATCCACAAAAGTTTCGGTTTTTGAAAAAAGTTGATTTTTCCTCTGGACAGCCTCTCGAACGCTGATATAATTCGGAGTACGAACTAATCCCTGTAACCGGTGTCTTGAAGGCATTTTGTGCGCAAGATTGATCTGAACAACTTTCAGGTGGCGACCAATGAAACGGTCCGCGATATCAACAGTCGCATCATGTTGAATCTGGTGCGCAAGCACCAGCCGGTCTCCCGGGCGGATTTGATGCGTTACTCGGGATTGCAGCGCAGCACCGTGTCCGCCATCACCGAGCGGCTGATCTCGGAACGCTGGTTGAAGGAGGGGGCGTTTGGGGATTTGCCGCGCGGACGCAAACCGACTTTTCTCCATCTGAATGCCGAGCGGTGCGGAGTCATTGGCGTGGACGTTCAACCCGCCGTGACGACCCTGGCCGTCGCCAGCATGGACAGCCAGCTTCTGGCCCGGGAATCCATGTCCACGGCCAAAGACCCGGCCGAGTTCATTGCGCGCCTGAGCCGCCGGATCACGGATCTAATGCGGGCGCATCCCAGGAATTCATACGAGGGAGTTGGCATCTGCCTGCCCGGCCGGATAGACGCTGCGTCGCAACGATTGATCTTTGCCCCCACGTTAGGTTGGAGCGAACTGGATTTGAAATCACCCCTGGAGCGCGCCGTGGGATTGCCGGTGAAACTGGAAAACGCGGCCAACGCCTGTGCGCTGGCGGAACTGTGGGCGGGACGCCACACCGACGGAGTGTCGAACCTGGTGGCCGTGACAATTTCGGATGACATCAGCGTGGGCATGGTCATGAACGGCCAGTTGGTGCGGGGTTCAACGGGCGTGGCCGGCGAGTTTGGCCACGTGACTCAGGCGCAGGGCGGCCCGAAATGCCGGTGCGGCAACAGCGGCTGCTGGGAAATGCTGGCCTCCAACGCCGCCGCCGTGCGTTATTACGCAGAGGCAGCCTCGGTCCGCAAAGGCGAGGTCGGGTCCAAGAGCGACATGGCGACGGTGCCGTTTGCCGACATCTTGCGGCTGGTGGAGCGAGGCGATGCCCGGGCCTGCAAGGCGCTGGATCAAATGGCCCATCACCTGGGGATGGGCATTGCCATGTTGGTGACCGGGCTGGCTCCGGACGTGCTGGTGGTGGTCGGGGAAGTCACGCGGGCCTGGGACAAAGTCGGGCCCATCGTGGCGGAGGCCGTCAAACACCATTCGTTCACCCATGCCGTCACCCGGATTTTGCCCGCCGACCCGGATGCGCAGCCCCGGTTACGCGGCACGATTGCCCTGGTGCTGCAGGAACACTTTGGCGCGCCGACCATCGCATGAATCAACTGAAAAACAAAAACGCTTCGGGTTGCCGATTTTGTTCGCCGACCGAACTAATTCAACCGATGGGAAGTCTGAACGGCAAGACGCAAATCGTAAAAATGAACGGCAACGGAAATGCGCGGGCGCTCATCCCGGACATGGCGATCGTGCCTGAAAATCACTCCCCTCGCGGCAACGGCGATGGCGAGGCCTGGCTGGAAAATAACGGGACGGAAAGCGCTCGGCGAATCGAACAAAGCATCGCCTACATGCGGGAGCACCTGGACCAGTCGTTGCCGGTCGCAAAACTGGCCGCGCTGGCCAATGTTTCGCCTTCGCATTTCTTCGCCTTGTTCAAACGTTGGACCGGCTGCGCGCCAATGGATTACTTTACGCACCTGCGCATGCAACAGGCCTGCCGGTTGTTGAGCGCCCCTTCGGCCAGCGTGAAGCAAGTGGCCGCGGCGCTGGGCTACGAGGATCCATTTTATTTTTCCCGCGTGTTCAAGCTGGTGAACCACGTCCCTCCCAGCCAATACCGGACCTTGCAGAAACCATCGCGGGACGCGGGCCAGAATCCGATGACCTCCGCTCCTTTGCCCGAAAACAAAAACCAGAATGGCAGGATTGTCCGTTCCACCAAAGAAAGCCTGTGTTATGTTGAATAAAGAATCACCTATGCCGCGAACTGCCAGCAGCCGGAATAAGATATTTGCGCCGAAGCAGGCCTTCACGCTGATTGAATTGCTGGTCGTCATTGCCATCATTGCCATTCTGGCCGCGATGCTCCTGCCGGCGCTGGCCAAGGCGAAATACCGTTCGTTGGTGACCAACTGCTTGTCGAATTATCGTCAGTGGGGCGTGATGGTCAACGTCTATGCCGGTGACGATCCCCAAGGAAGCATGCCATCGTGGCCGGTGGGCGCCTCTGGCGGGAATCCAACCGACGTTTCCCCCATGTTTGTCACGAACCTGGTGCCTTTTGGAATGACGATGCCGATGTTTTTCTGTCCGGCGCGGCCTGACGATTATTCAGGCCCTATAGGCGCCGACGCATGGTTTCAAAAATACCACTTCGGACGCCACATGTACACCATCCAGGATGTTAGCTCTTGGTTCAACGACTCCGTAAATCCGGGAGGAAGGTGTTACGGATACACTAGCGGTTATTCGAAGCTGCTGCACGACTGGTGGGTGCCGCGGAGCCAGGGCGCTGGCGGTGGGATTTCAGGAAGCGGCGCGGTAGTGTTCCCCTCGCCGACGATTTCGGGCGCGTCAGTCCCACCCGGCTGTCCCGGTTGGCCTCGCAAAACGAGCGACTTGACCGCAGGCACGATGCCTATTATCAGCGATTTGTCCGAAGCCATTAAAGGCAGCCGGGATGCTTCAGCCATTCAGCCACTTCAAAACGCCGGTAAGCTGCCTCAAAATGGCGAAGCTCATTTTTACGGCGGCTCGCTTAATTCGGTCAACGTGGGTTTTGCCGATGGGCGGGCGGAAACTCACCCGCGAGTTGCGATGCAATGGCAGTACGAAGCGCAGTCCAGTTACTTTTATTGAGCGTTATTAGGTCGTCCAAATGAACCGACAGCAAAGTTTGCTATGGCCATAGAATTCTCCATGCCAAATTGTAGTTTTGTCCATTCCAAAAACTGAAATTGCTGATACAATCCACTTAATGAAACCTGTCATAGACCTGAAAATTCCGACTCGCCGGCATCGGGTTGCCGGCCCGGAAAATTGAAAACAACCACTGGAATCCAGGAAATATCCCGAGAACAAGCTTAAATCGAAAACAACGAACAACCGAACATCAACTATGAAAACGTTATACAAAACTGCAACAATCGTGGCCCTGCTCGGCGGCCTGGTCCTCGCGGCCCAGGCACAGACGGTGATAGGCAGCTGGCAAAGCGCTCCCATTCCGCCCAGCCCTGCGAATGACGAAGGATGGCAGCGTGGTCAGGGCGGATTCGGGCCAAATGGTTCGATTTTTGCATCTTCAAATTATCCGGCTTTTTTCGAATTGCAGACAAATGTGGCAGCCGGCTACGCCCAAAGTCTGGTTATCCATGAAACCGGATACGGCAATGACCGCCTCTACGTCAGCCTTTCGGCCGCCCAGATCGCCGCGTTCACCAATAGTACCACGCTTAACTTCACATTGTCAGTTCCTCCTGGTGACACCAACACTGCCAGTGGATATATTCAACAGGTCGATTTCCAATATAATTCCGCCGGCGGATTCCATAATGGCGCTCCGTCAACGGCCAAAGGTTGGTCAGAAACCGGTGATACGAACAATGACTCGGGCGGACAGCCCATTTTCTACTATTCTACGACCGCTCCGGCGCGTCAGCAGGTAGTTTCCTGGAATTATTCGAGCGTGCTAACCAATATTGTAGGCTCCAGTTTCCTGCAATTTGTCTGGGTCTTCCAAACCAGCGGCGGCGAGTTGACCAATATTTACATCAATAACGTGACGCTGTCGGGTGCTCCGGGCAATCCTTCAATTATCATTGACCAATTCAATGGCACCAATGCCTATGCGGGGACCAATGACTATAATGTGAATGATAATATAACCAATGTCTATAACCTCTGGACCGGGTATGGCGGCAACTACGTGGTCAACCCTGACGATGGCGGGGTGATCTGGGATCCGACTCAAGACGCCAACGGCAATGCCAGTTCCGGCTCTCTAAAGATTATCGCGAATTGGACCAATGGAGCAGGCCAATACCTTGTATGGGATCGCGGCCCGAACAATACCTTCGCCCTGAACCCGCCCATCACCAACGGTTACAGTCTTTTGACCTTTGAGTTTGATTTAAAATATGATCCCAGTTCCCCCACCGTGGTCAATGGTACGGTGACGAATTATGGCCACATGGAAATCGGTCCCGTGCCGCCTTACAGCCCATCGACCTTCGGAACCTTCGATTATGACGTGACCAACACCGGTTGGGTGCATGTAACGCTTCCGGTCAATGCGGTCTCAGATCCCGCCGACCTGCTCAGTATTAACGGCCTTTACTTCAAGCAGTATGGTGGCTTTTACGGCGGTCTGAACGGCCAGACGATACTCTGGATTGACAACATTAAGTTTACCTACACGAATCTTCCGCCGGTGATTCCGCCACCGACTGTGAGTATTGCGAAGGCGACCCCGGCGTTGCGGATTCTCGCTGGCGACAACAACGACATTTACCATCGTGAAGAGCTCGCCACCACCGATCAGGATAAATCCTGGATTGGCGCTGCCCGTCCGTCGCAGTATTCGTTTACGCTCCTGAGCTATCCGGCAAGCATCAATCAGACGCATATCATGCTGTTACCGATGAACTTCCTCGACAGCGGACAGACGGCGTACGGATACAACGGTGTTGACTACAGCTACGCTTCCAATCTTGTCTGGTTTACCATCGCCCCAGGCCCAAGCGCCGGCAGCGTCGTGGGCCGGGTCCAGTGGAAGACGAACGCGGCTGCCGCGAATCCGAACCATACGGACGTCGTGTTCACCAACCCGATCGCGGTGGGCACATGGACGTTGGAATTCGACACCGACAGTGGCGGCCAGGTGCTCGCCCCCGGCGGCAACAGTTATCCATTCACGCTCAGTGATCCAAATGTCACAGCCGACTTTGGCGGACCTTTGGTTGCCTATTTCGGGTTGCAGCCCAACGGGACAGCCGGCATCGGCCAGTATGAGGATTGGGCTTCCATCTCGATTACCAACGTCGTTGGCACCTCGGTTTACGAGGACTTCACCACGGAGCCGACCCGGTCTGTATCCGGTCCTTGGAATACCACTTTACAGACCGCCCCCAGCTTGGCGGTTGTTTCAACCAATGACCTACCTGGCTACTGGTTCAATTGGACGACACCCGCCGTCAACTTTTTGCTCGGCACACGTACCAATCTCATCGGTTCAGGCAATTGGGTCCAACCGCCCTATTACAGCGCCGGAAACGACTATTCTCCACTCTATGGCCAACCGGTGCAAATGGGATCGAAGGTATGGGATTTGGTGGCCAGCGATAACATGCCAACGGCCAACGGGCTGCAGGGTGGGCCAATTGCTCCCATGTCGTTCTTCTTGGTGTCAACCAACGCGACACAGGCGCCATGATCTAGGATTGGGCATTGAAAGTGAGACGGCGCCAAGGGTCGTATCTTGGCGCCGTTTTTTATTGAAAGAACAGGCCCGATTGGCTGATGAATTGAAAGCCGGCTAAATTAAAGATATGAATCACAAATTCCCATCGAAAGCATCACTCCTGGCAAGGGGCCTGCCCATCCTGCTGGCTGTCATCGGCTGCGGTGTGCCGGTCCGGGGACAAGTTATTTATGTGGTTGACCAGTTCGATCCGTCAGGCACAGGCGGCAACAGCTACACCGGTGGCCGGATCGGCGTTGTTTGGACGAATTGGTTCGGAGGCGCCTTCAGCAATCTCGTCTGGGATTCCGCAAGCGACGCCAATGGCAATCCTGCCTCCGGTTCCGTGAAAATCACCGCCAACTTCAACGGCGGGAACAATCAATTCGAAGTGTACGATGTCAATAACTTCTTCCCGACACTCAACGGCCTGCAATATACCAATTTCCAGTGCGACGTCCGTTTTGCGCAAGGGTCGGCCGCTACCACCAACGGCGGCGTGGCCATCTTCGGCCACCTGCAATTTGGCATCGCGGTCGGCAACGGCCAGGATTATTTCGGCGCCGTGGATGTCCCGGCCAGCAACACCAATTGGGTGCATGTCAGCCTGCTGCTCAACGCGGCGGCCGATCCGAATCTGCAGAACTTCAACGATGTGCTAATCCACATTTATGGTCCACAGTATTCACCCGCTTTAAGCGGGGTTTCGACCCTTTGGGTGGACAACATCCAGTTTACCGGAGCGACGCCGGTCCCGACCAATTGCGTTGTGAACTGGAACGACGTGCATCAGCGGATAGACGGCTTTGGCGCTTCCTCGGCGTGGCGAAGTTCCTGGACCACCAATCTGGCCGACCTGCTTTTTTCCACCAACAACGGCATCGTCTATACCGATAATCTGGGGGGCAAATCCACCAACAACGGCATCGGCCTTTCCCTGTTGCGCACCCGCATTGCACCCGCCAGTACGGCTTTAGCCACCGCGACCCCCACCTCAGTCGAAACCAACATCATGCTGCTTGCCCAGGCCCGTGGCGCCCGGGTCTGGAGCACGCCGTGGACGCCGGCGTCCGGATTCAAGAACAACAACAATCCCAACGGGGGCAGTTATCTCGGCAATGGCGCCAACCCCACCAATCTGGCGTATGCCCGGCAATTGGCCAATTACGTGGCCAGCATGAAGAGCACATGGGGCATCACTCTCTACGCGGTTTCCATTCAAAATGAGCCGGACGCGAAAGTGACCACTTACGAAGCCTGCAGTTGGACCGCTCAACAGATTCATGATTTCACGACCAACCTCTACAATGCCTTGTTGGCCCAAAACCTGACTTCGACGCTGATCACGCTTCCCGAAAGCCAGAACTGGCAGGACTATTCCAATCTCACCGTCACGGCCATGAACGATTCGAGCGTGGCGGCGGACGCCGGCATTATCGCCGACCACAATTATGACGGCGTCAACGGGCCGTCGCCATTGACGAAGAACAGTTACGGAAAGGCGCTCTGGGAAACCGAAGTCTCCCTCCTCAATGGCAGTGACAGCAGCATCAACAATGGCGTCTATTATGCCCAACGGATTCACCAGTTCATGGCCGTTGCCCAGGCGAACGCCTGGCATTACTGGTGGCTCATCTCCGGCAACAGCACGGGAAATCAGGGATTGCTGGACAACAACGCCGCCATCACCAGGCGCTTGTTTACCGTCGGCAACTTTAGCCGGTTTGTCCGGCCGGGCTATTACCGCATTGGGGTGTCCAATTATGCGTTTACTTTAATCAGCGCCTACAAAGACACCAACTCCGGCAACTTCGCCATTGTGGCCGTCAATGCCGCTTCTACTACCGTGACGCAAATTTTCAACCTGACGAATTTCCCTTCGATCGGCTCCGTGACGCCGTGGATTACGTCCAGTAACCTCTCGCTCGCCAGCCAGGCACCCGTCAGCGTCACCAGTTCCTCGTTTACCTACGCGCTGCCGGCGTTGAGCGTGGTGACGTTCGTCGGACAAGTCAGCGCGCCGAATACAGCTCCCGCTTTTTTGCCGGTTCCCGATCAGGTCATCAATGCCGGGTACCCGCTTCAGGTCACCAACTTTGCGACGGATCCGGATTTGCCATCACAGACCCTGGCCTTCAATCTCCTGAGCGGGCCGGCTGCTGCGACCCTGACCACGGTCAACGGCACCAACGCCGTGTTTGCCTGGCGGCCGTTGGTGAGCCAGGCCGGCACGACCAATCCCGTCTCCGTGGTCGTTACGGACAACGGCTCGCCGAATCTGAGCGCGACCAACCACTTTGCGGTGACGGTCAATCCGCTGACCAACCCGGTGGTGGGTCCGGTGACCGTTGTGGGCAGGCAAGTGAGTCTGACGGTGAACGGGCCGCAGGGGCCGGATTACACGTTGTTGACGACGACCAATCTGGCGGCGGGCTGGCAAGTGTTATACACTACGAATTCGCCACTTACACCGTTATCGCTGGTCGACACCAATGTGCCCGACCCGGCGCGCTTTTACCGCATCGAAATCGGGCCATGACTCGGCGTAACCTGTCAGATTCGCCAATGTTCATAGGCGAAACATGATTTGCCGGTTCGAGAATAATCCACCAAAATCATAGTTTCGTCCATTCCATGCAAAAGACAGCCATGATAGAATGGATCTACCGGTTAACCTAGAGCGGTTCAATTAGAACTGTGGCCATTTCGATACCCACACCGTGGGTGGAGCGCGGGCTTCAGCCCGCTTCAACATGGATTGCCCCGGCGACGTCGAAGCGGCGTGAACGCCGCGCTCCGGCTACAGTATTTTTGAAACCGCTTTAAAAACAGAAATCCGTAACAAAAAGTCGTATGAAGAATCATATCAAAACCCTTGCAATCTTGTCCGCGGTGGCGCTGGCTGTTCCAGCTCAAGCTTCAGTATCGGAAACTGACGGCTTGGGAACCAGTTGGCTTGGCACACCAACATTCCAATCAGGCTTACCCACCGTTTTTACCACTTCGGAAGGAAATTTCGGCAGCACCAGTGGTGCGGGCGGTTTTGGCGCGTTGGCCCAATCGTTCGAGCTTGGTTCATCCGGCACATTGCAGAATATGCAATTGGTTTTGGCGGGAAGTTCACAGACTTTCTTCGTTGAGCTTTATGACTTGGGGCCGTATCCGGGTTCTGGATATCCGGCCACCGGATCCAGCTATACTCCGGGTAATCTGGTCAATTTGCTCGCAGCAGGCGACACATTCACCTACAATGGCGGAGCTGCGGGAGTTCAAAATGTTGCACAATTGACTTTCTCAGCTGCGGATGCAGCTATCACCCTGAACGCCGGTGAACTTTATGCGCTTCAAATTGATCCGACGACGGCACCGACGGCGTTCTGGGCACGCGATGGTGTGCAAACGGTCACCGGTCAAGCGTACAGGATGAACCAGTTTTCCGCCGGCAACATGGGTGCACTTAATGGTGCCATTCGCGATTTTGGTCTGGCGGTCACAGTCAACGCGGTTCCCGAGCCTACTTCGCTGGCTCTTTTAGGTGGCGCATTGATGGCGCTGGGCGTGATTCGCCGCCGCAAGTAGTTGTCTTTTGCGGAACACGGAGCAACAGCCGTTGCCGATTCGAAGGTAACGGCTGTTTCGCTTTCAGCGTTTGTTTTGAGAAAAATCGGATTTTAAATTTCAACCGCCGGGAGAATTGCCGTTATTTCGTTCGTCATGCTTCGGGGTGGCATGCTGCCAGCCTGGAGGCAGACGGTTTTGCCGCCAAACCATCCTGAGGCGCAATCCGGCGGGTCGGAAGCCTCGCTATACGCCTACGCCCCGCCGGCCGGGCCGGTCTTGCGGAAGCGGCAGAAAGTCATTGACGCAAAGAGCGGCGTTGACGGTTCAGGCGCTTATGCCGCCAGCCATTACTTTAATCTTTTTGTTGAAGGCGGACCCTCGCAACAGGAGATGGACCACAAGCTCAAGGCCGTTTTTAAACAGTTTTTTCATGGCAACCCGGCCAACCGGTCAATGTGGGTCAGACGACTCCGGCAACTGCCAGAACCACCGACACGAATTTTCCGCCACCGGTCCTTGCCTTCAATTTGCGCAGCGCGCCTGCCAACGCAACGCTGATTCAAATCAACAGCACCAACGCCGCCTTCAATTGGCGACCCCCGGTCTCCGATGCCGATGTTACCAACCCGATCACGCTGAAAGTGGCCGATAACGCCAGCCCCAGCCCAAGCGCCACGCAAAGCTTCCTGGTTAAGGTGAATTCTCTCAGGTCGCCTTCCCCATCGTCGCCGGCATGGAGCAATGGTTTATTTCAGCCTGTCGGTCACCGGCCAGCCCGCGCCCTGATTAGGCCATGCAAGCCACGACGAATTTAAACGACTGGACGACATTATGGGCGACCCATTCCCCGCCAACGCCATTAAATTGGGCGGACACCGATGCTGACGCCCTTCCGCGCGCTTTTATCGGTTGGTCGTTGGCCCGCCGTTGCGGTAGAGTCCGTGCCGTCCAAATGTCTTATGAATGACCATTCATTCGTTTTCAATCCGGCTGGAAAAGACGGCCCAGGATTTAAAAACGGTTTAAGTCTGGCCATTACCGCCGTTATTTTTGCGGGAATTTCCTGGTCAAGCACCGAGTCCGCACACTCATCGCCGCTGGAAAGAATTTCGGTTGATGATGATTGGCGGTTCATCAAAGGCGATCCGCCCGGAAACAAGGTGAGCCTGCTTTACGATGTAAAGCGGACTGAGGCGGTCCATCGCTTTGCCGCAGGGGCAGACGGCAATTCCACCTTAAACCACTCGTCGGCAACGAACGAATCAGCCAATGCCATCGCGGTCATCAAGCAATGGATTTTACCGACCGGCGACGCGTTTATCAAAGATCCCACGCGAAAATTTGTCAGGCCGGAAGGAAATTTAGGCGATGGCGTCGCGTATGTGCAGCCGGATTTTGATGACAGCTCGTGGCGGAAAGTAAACTTGCCGCATGATTGGGCCATCGCAGGACCGTTCACTCACTCCGGCGGCGGCGGCATGGGACGCTTGCCGACGGCCGGCGTGGGTTGGTATCGAAAGAATTTGAACATTCCGGCAGCCGATTCCGGCAAATCCATTTTCCTCGATGTGGATGGCGCGATGTCTTACGCGGCGGTTTGGTTGAACGGCCAAATCATCGGCGGCTGGCCTTATGGTTATGCGTCCTGGCGCGTGGACTTGACGCCTTATGTGAAGCCGGGCGGCGTGAACGAATTGGCCATCCGGCTGGATAATCCACCCAATTCGTCGCGTTGGTATCCCGGAGCCGGAATTTATCGCAACGTCTGGCTGGTTAAAACACAGCCAGTCCACGTGGGCCGTTGGGGAACTTACCTTACGACTCGGACGGTTTCTTTGTCGTCAGCCACCGTGGATTTGAAAGTGACGGTGGACAACGATTTAAAACAAGACGCGAATGCCACGGTATCCACGCAAATTTTCCCGCTGGATACAAACGATCGGGAAACTGGCGCCGCCGTGGCCGACATAGTACCGGTGAGTTTGAACATTCCGGCAGGCTCGAGCGCGGTTGCGGAAGGCACTGCAACCGTTATGAACCCAAAGCTTTGGGGTCCGCCGCCGCAACAGCGGCCCAATCGTTACGTCGCCGTCACCACTGTGTTGCAGGACGGGAAAGTGACGGACCGATACGAAACGCCCTTTGGGATTCGAACGATTCGGTTCGATCCGAATGAAGGCTTTTTCATCAATGGCGAACACATTCTCTTAAACGGGGTCTGTGACCATCATGATTTGGGGGCGCTTGGCGCGGCGTTGAATTATCGCGCGTTGCAGCGGCAGTTGGAAATGCTGGCTGACATGGGCTGCAACGCCATTCGCACCAGCCACAACCCGCCCGCGCCGGAACTGCTGGAACTGGCGGACAAAATGGGTTTCCTCGTGATGGATGAAATGTTCGACTGCTGGCGGCGCGATAAAACCCCGAACGATTATCACCTGCTCTTCGACGACTGGCACGAACAGGATATGCGAGCGCAGGTGCGGCGGGATCGGGATCATCCGTCCGTCATTCTATGGAGCATCGGCAACGAAGTCGGCGAGCAATTCACCGGGACGAACGGGGCCGCTTTAGCCCGGCAACTCTGTGACATTGCGCACGACGAAGATTCCACGCGGCCGACCACCAGCGCCCTGAATTGGTCGCACCCCGCCGATCCCCTTCCCGCCGTCCTGGATGTCATCGGCCTGAATTACCAGGGCGCGGGAATCCGCGGCGCGCCGGGAAAATACCCGGCCTTTCACGAAAAGTTTCCGGACAAATTGATCATCGGGAGTGAAACCGCGTCCGCCTTGAGCAGCCGCGGCGAATATATTTTCCCGGTCACCAGCAGCAACAGCGCGCCGGTTGGCCCCGACTCCGGCGAGGACCGGGCGCGGCATCAGGTCAGCGCGTATGCGCTGTATAGCGCCGCGTTTGGCTCCTCAGCGGACAAAGTATTTGCTTCGCAGGAAAAACATCCTTACGTCGGCGGTGAATTTGTGTGGACGGGCTGGGATTATCTCGGAGAGCCGACGCCCTTCGACTCATCGCGGAGTTCATATTCCGGTATCATTGATCTGGCAGGATTCAAAAAAGACCGATTTTATTTGTACCAGGCGCACTGGCGGCCGGATTTGCCAATGGCGCACATTTTGCCGCATTGGACCTGGCCGGAACGCGTCGGACAAGTGACGCCGGTTCATGTTTTCACCTCCGGCGATGAAGGGGAATTGTTCCTCAATGGCAAATCGCTTGGCCGGGAAAAGAAAGAGCCGTATGAATATCGCCTCCGCTGGGACGACGTGGTATATCAACCCGGCACGCTCAAAGTGGTCACTTACAAAAATGGCAAAGTCTGGGCGACCGACGAAGTCAAAACCGCCGGAGCGCCGGCCAAACTCAAATTGGAGCCGGATCGCCGCATGATTTGTGCGGATGGAAAGGATTTGTCTTTCCTGGCCGTGACCGTGGTGGACAAACACGGCGTCATGGCGCCGCGCGCGGACAATCGCATCCATTTTGAGATCAAAGGGCCGGGTGAAATCGTGGCGACGGACAACGGCGATCCAACGGACTTTGAACAATTTCCATCTCGTGATCGCAAAGCTTTCAACGGACTTTGTCTGGCAACGGTTCGCGGAATACCGGGGCAACCCGGGAAAATTGAGTTGACGGCCAAAGCCGACGGCTTGAGAGTCGGCAGGGCTTCCATCAAAACCACATTGGAAAGGAAATAAACATCATGAAGAAATTCGCCACGTTACTGATTTGTGCAACCGCCACGACCGCCTGTCTCGCGGACGGCCCGACATTTGCAGTGGAGGCCGGCCGTTCTCTCGGGAAAGTAAGCCCGCTGCTCTACGGGTTGATGACCGAGGAAATCAACCACAGTTACGACGGCGGCCTTTACGCCGAGTTGATCCGCAATCGCGCCTTTCTCGACAATGCGACAACGCCCGTCAATTGGGAGTTGGTCAACGACAACGGCGCCGAGGCAACCATGGCGCTCGACCCGACCAATCCGTTCAACGACAAACTCACGATGAGTTTGCGCCTGACGGTGACGAAGGCCACTAAAAGCCAGCCGGGCAGTGTGGCGAACACCGGTTATTGGGGAATTCCCGTTCAACCGAACACGCGCTATCACGCGACGCTTTTGGCCAGGAGCAAAGCCGGATTCACCGGCCCGGTCACCGTTTCCATTGTTAGCGACGATGGCCTCGTGGTTTACGCGTCGGAAACAATTAACGGGCTGGCGGCGGATTGGAAAAAATTTGAAGTGGGGCTCAAAACCGGCAAAGTGGCTCCTGCCACAAAAGCACGCTTTCAGATCACCCTCGACCAGCCGGGAACCATCTGGTTGGGCATGGTTTCGCTTTTCCCGCCGACGTGGAACGACCAACCGAATGGTTTTCGCAAAGACCTGATGCAGATGCTGGTGGATTTGAATCCGAAATTCCTCCGCTTTCCCGGCGGCAATTACGTTGAAGGCGACACGGTCGAGACGCGTTTCGACTGGAAGAAAACCGTCGGCCCGATCGAAGAACGTCACGGCCATCCGTGTCCGTGGGGTTATCGCTCGACGGACGGGCTGGGACTTTTGGAATTTCTCGAGTGGTGCGAAGACATGAAGGCGGAACCGGTGCTGGCGGTTTATGCCGGTTACTCGCTCAAAGGCCTGCACGTCAACCCCGGCCCGGACCTTGAACCCTTCGTACAGGACGCGCTCGAAGAAATCGAATATACGACCGGTGACACAAACACGGAGTGGGGCGCGCAGCGGGCAAGGACGGCCATCCCGCGCCATTCCAGCTCAATTACGTCGAAATCGGCAACGAAGATTGGTTCGACAAATCGAAGAGCTACGACGCCCGGTTCGCGCAATTCCACGACGCCATCAAGGCGCGATATCCGCAACTTAAAGTCATTTCCACCATTGGCAACGACCAACCGGAAGTGTCCCGCGTTCACAGCCGCAAACCCGACATGACGGATGAACATTACTACCGTTCCGTTGACACGTTTTTGAACATGTCGCCGGAATATGCCCGCCACTACGACCGCAACGGCCCGGAAATTTTTGTCGGCGAATGGGCGGCGTACGAAACCTCGTTTCCGCCATGGGACAAACGTTCAAAGAATGAGCCGCCGACTCCGGATTTGAAGGCGGCGATCGGCGACGCTGTGTTCATGGCGGCGATGGAGCGGAATTCCGACCTCATTAAAATGCAATGTTACGCGCCACTGCTGGTCAACGTGAACTCCGGCGCGCGGCAATGGCGGCCGGACCTGATCGGTTATGACGCGATTTCGGCGTACGGTTCGCCGAGTTACTACGCCATCCAGATGTTCAGCCGGAATCTCGGCGACGAAATCCTCTCCACCGCGTCGAGCGAAACAGCCGTTCAAGGCTGTGCGACGCGTGACAGCAAAACGGGCGAAATTTTCCTCAAGCTGGTGAATCCGCAGGCAACGGCGGAACCGCTGCGAATTGAAATCAACGGAGTCGCCTCGGTCTCACCCAAAGCCAGCGCGATCATCCTGACGGGAAAGCCCGATGACTCCAATTCGATCACCCGACCCAGGTTGGTTGTCCCTGTCACAGCGACGGTGCGCGGTGTCAAACCTGTTTTCAATTACTCGATGCCTCCGCACAGCATCGTCGTGTTAAAATTGAAAGGGTCTTCATGAGATCAAAAATGCGCGCGGGAGAAAACGTAGTGTAATGAAGCATCGAGGTCCCCGGCTTTTCGGCGGCTTTGATTTAAGTTCCCGCATGGGTGCTTTCATTGCCTCGAACTCGGACCGTGAATATGGCGATTCGCCCATTCTAAAAACGCCGGCCAATTCGGAGCGTCGGTATGTCCGCCGTCATGTTGTCGCCATGCCAGGTCGCCATGGGTCAACGCGGTATTGATTGGCGGCATTGCGGCAGCAAGGTAATTGCCCGGAACGCCCAGGTCCTTTTTGCCCAGCAGCCGGTAAACCGGGCCGGCGGCAACGGCGGCCATGAAACTGCCGTGCTGGTCCACCCACGTTCCTTCCGCGCCGGGGCGGCCCGACGTAGCTCCGTAACTGATGAACACCGGGCGCGGCGCGCAAAGGGCAATCAATTCATGCGCGTCCACCGGTAAATCGCCGGGCGTCAATGGCCCGCCGTATTTGAGAAAATTGCCGGCCATCCAATGGTATTCGCCGGCGCCTGTGAGATTCTCAACCTGCTCACCAAAGTTGCGGCGGAAAAGTGCCGCGCCGCCTTTGCCCGAGGAACCCACCAGCGCAATGGCGAAACGCTGGTCGTAAGCCATCGTGACCAGCGTCGCCTTGCCGTACCGCGAAAGCCCCTCGATGCCGACCTGCTTCGCGTCCACCGCCGGGTCGGTTTCAAAATAATCCAGCGCGCGGCTCGCGCCCCAGGCCCAGGCGCGCAACGCGCCCCAATCATCCGGTTTGCGCGGCCGGCCCCGGTTGCACAAACCAATAATGCCCTTCGTCAAGCCGGCGCCGTTGTCGGCCTGAAAACTGGTGGGGACAATGACGGCGCAACCCCAGCCGTTGGACAAAACCAGTTGTTGCCAGTTGGGGCCGCCGCCAAACGCGCCAAAGCCCCGAAAAGCGTTTGTTCCGCCAAAGCGATTCGTCCCGCGGAGGAAACGACTCCAGTCGAAACCAAATTCCAACATCACCGGCACCGGGCCGGTGGCATTGGCGGGTGTGGTCAGCGTCAATTGGATATTCACGCTGATGAGCGGACAGGAAGAATTGTCCACGTGGCCAACGAGTTGTTTGGTGATGACTGGCACCGCGCCGTTGTTCGTCCGGGTAATGCCGGTCACTTCCCAGGTCACCTTCGGCACATGTTTCGGGACCCGGCCATAGACTTCCCGGTCAAAATCCTCGACGATTTCCGGCCGTCGTTGCTTCCACCACTGCTTCGGCGTATTGACCTTTTTCCCGCTTTTCAACGTGAGCGGGCCGGGCAGATCGGGATAAGGATTCGCTTTGGCCTCGTCGGTGTTCTGGTAATTCGGCGCCTGCGGATTCATGCCATCGGCGCCGGGCCGCAACATTTTGATGCCCAGTTGCTCCATCATGTTCCGATGGTCCTGTTCCGAGGTCCAGTTCATCGGCGGCGGCAGGTTGGTGTCAAAGGATTGCGCAACCGATGGCTGCGCGCGACAAACGATGGCCGCAACCAGGGCGGCGAAAGTGTAAACGATGACGGAAGAATTTTTGTGTCGCATAATTTGCCGGGAACGTTCGTCCAAATCAGGTTTTGCAGGAGTTTGCGTCAATCCAGACAGCATGGGCATCGCCTGGATTTCATTTGCGGAATAATTTCAGGCCAATCGCGTCGGCCATTATTTTATAACCAGCTTCATTCGGGTGCAGATGATCGCCGCTGTCCGCCGCCGGCAGCAGGTGGGAGGGGTTTTGCGGATCGCGCATGTCCGCGTCAAAATCGATCACCGCGTCAAACTTGCCGCTGGTCCGAATCCAATCGTTTACCGTCTCCCGCGCGGTTTCATGCCCCGGCCGGTCATAGAACGACCCTCCGAATGGCGTGATGGTCGCCCCATACACACGGAGGTTCCGGGCGTGAGCCTGTTCGATCATTTTGTCATACGCCGCGATCAGATTCGTTGCCACCGATGCATTGCGGCTTCCGCCAATGTCATTGACGCCTTCCAGCACGATCAGCCAGCGCACGCCACTTTGCGAAAGGACGTCGCGATCGAAGCGTGCCAGCGCCGGCGGCCCCAGTCCGCCGCGCAACACGCAGTTTCCACCGATGCCTTCATTCAGCACCGCGATGTCCGACAGGTCTCTGTCCGCCTGCAGACGGCGGGCCAGATCATCCGGCCAACGGTCATTCTTGTCCGTGCCCGAACCTCTTCCATCGGTGATGGAGTCGCCGAGCGTCACGATGGCCGCGCTGGATTTGTCCGCCTCCACGTCAATGCCGGTCAAAATATACCAGTGCTGCGTCTGCGCGGCCGTTGGCAATTCCGCTGCCGATACCGAATCACCGGACTGTAAATAGGAAGTGGACCGTGAACCGGGATGACCGGTAACTGCGCCCGACGTACCGCCGAAGGCAATGGTCACAGCCAGGTCGGACAACGGAGTCAGATCGAAGTCGAAAGCGTCCGAAAGGACGGACTCGCCTGCCGGGACCGTTACGGTCGGCTTGCCTTGAAATGTCAACGTCCTGTCGCTGTCCGTTTTGACCGCGCTCCTGCCGGCGGACAGCGCCAGATGAACGGAATTCATCTTCACCGGATTCGTGCCGAACGCGTTGGAAAACCGCACGCGCAATTTTTCTCCGCCGATTGACACCTGCACGACCTGGCGGAGCGTGTTGCTCGTCAAGCCTGGCGGAGGCGGCAGGTTCCGCGGTTCCGTCAATTGCGGCGACGCTCCCCATGTGCCCACCCAATAATCATCCCGGTCCGGGACCGCACCCGACAGTTGCGCACCACCGGCGTTCGTTGCAAGCGACGCAATCGCCGCAAAAGCAAGAACCGCAAAGCGTTTCGATCGCATGCGGTGATGATATTTATTGATAATCGCTTTTACAACGGCTCATTTGCACGAGGATTTGAGGCAAAGCAGGCGTAAATTTGCCGGTGACGCCGATGACGTTTGCTATACCGACCCTGCTTCGCTCGCGCTTCCGGGCGGAACGTTGGTGACGCTGGATGCAATCCGCCGCCGCAAGTAATCGGTTTTTGCACAAGGTGCTCTAAACAATGGCCGTTGCCGATTTAAAGCGGCAGCGGTTTTGGTTTTGGGGTTTGTATTGGCAGGGGCAGGAATGTAAATTGTCGCCCGCCGTGAGATTTGTTTTTACGTCATTCGTCATGCTTTGCGGCGGCATGTTGCCCGCCCAAACGCCAGCCGGGCTGCCACCCGACCGTCCTGCCGTTGCCCATCGCGGTTCGGGAACCGTTCTGTATGCTTACGCCCCGCCCGCCGGGCCGGACTTGCGGCAAGGGCACAAAGTGATGGAGGCAACGAATAGCGTTGACGGTTCTGGCGCCTACGCCACCGGCCATTACCGGAATCTTTTCGTTGAAAACGGGCATTCCCAAAGGGAGGTAAACCGCAAAATCAAAGCTGCCTTCAAACAGTTGTTCCATGGCAATCCGACCCACCAGACGGTCTATTTTACCGCCGGCAGAAACTCGAATGGGCCGCTCGCCTATGTCACCGACATCAAGCACCACGACGTGCGGACTGAAGGCCTGTCCTATGGCATGATGATCGCGGTGCAAATGAACAAAAAGGCCGAGTTTGACGCGCTTTGGAACTGGTCCATGACGTACCTGTATCATGACTCGCCCGCGCACCCGTCGTACGGATTTTTTTCGTGGCAGGCGCGGACGAACGGCACGGTGATGAGCGAATTCGTGGCGCCGGATGGCGAGTCCTATTACGTTATGGCGCTTTACTTCGCGGCGAACCGCTGGGGCAGCGGCAAGGGAATTTACGATTACAGGGCCGAAGCCGACCGGTTGCTGACGAATATGCGGCATCGCCCGCTTATTAAAGGTCAGATTTTCATGGCCCAACACGGGACCAACAGTGTCTTCACGGTGACAGCCGGGCCGCTGTTTGATGCCGAACATAAAATGGTCCTGTTTTCGCCGAGTTCCGAGCGCCCGCAATTCACCGATCCCTCCTACCATTTGCCGGCGTTTTATGAGTTGTGGGCGCGCTGGGGGCCGCCGGCGGACAGCAACTTCTGGATGGAAGCCGCCGCCGCCAGCCGCGTTTACTTTCAGCGCGTGACGGATCCGTTAACGGGTCTCGCCCCGAACTACGCGACTTTTGACGGGCCGCCAGTCACCAACCGTTGGAGCCGGGGCACCGCCAATTTCGGATTTGACGCCTTTCGCGTGGCGGGGAACTGGTCGGTGGACTGGTCCTGGTGGAGCAAGGACGCCCGCGAGCGGGAACTGAGCGGCCGGTTGCAGGCATTTTTCGAATCAAAAGGGATGACGAATTATGGATGTCAGTTCACGCTTGATGGCCGCCAATTGGACAATCGGCACGCCCAAGGCCTGGTGGCGGTGAATGCCGAGGCCAGCCTCGCGGCCACCAACCCGCGGGCAAAAGAGTTTGTGGAAGCCCTGTGGAACATGCCGGTCCCGGACGGGGTCGAACGTTATTACGAGGGGTTGCTGTACATGATGGCGTTGCTTCATTGCAGCGGCGAGTTCCACATCTGGTCCCCGCCCTAGTCGCGACCGGCCTGGCGGCGGCAAAATCAGAGTATCGTCTATTCCCCCCAGGTTCGCTGCCGTAATACTCTGGCAAAAGATTGAGTTTAATCTCAAGATTGCGAACATTTATGACCGATCATTCACGATTGTTCGGCCTTCGCGAGCGGCCGCTTTTGCCGGGTGCCGCGTTGGGCCGGGCCGCCCTGTTAGTGGTTCTTTGTCTGTTTAATTCTCCACGCACCAGCTTTGCCCTCGGCCAAATTCAGTACGTCGAGCACGTTCACCACCCGGGTGACTTTCCCATCGTTCGGGGAAAAACCGCTGCGACCATTTCTGTGGATGCGAACGATTGGGCCGGGGTCATTCGTGCCGCGGGCGACCTGCAAGGGGATGTCGCGCGCGTCACCCGCCTGACTCCGGTTATCACGCACGATGGGAAAAATCCGGGAGCCACTCCCATTATCATCGGCACGATTGGTCGAAGCGCCCTGCTGGACCAATTGATTCGGGAGGGGAAAATTGACGCGTCGCCGATTGCCGGCAAATGGGAATCGTTTCTCATCCAGGTCGTGTCGGAACCGTTGCCCGGTGTTCCCAGCGCCCTGGTCATCGCCGGCAGCGACAAGCGCGGAACCATTTACGGCATCTACGATTTGTCCGAGGAGATCGGCGTGTCGCCGTGGTATTGGTGGGCCGACGTTACGCCCGAACGCCAAAACGCGTTGTTTGTAAAACCGGGCAAATACGTGCAGGGACCGCCGTCGGTCAAATATCGCGGCATCTTCCTGAACGACGAAGCGCCGGATTTGAGCAATTGGATCCTCGGTAAATTCGGCACGGTCCCGCCCGGTACGAATCCTCCCATCCCGCCGGGTGTGGCCAATTACGGCCATCAGTTCTACACGAAGCTGTTCGAACTGATCCTGCGGCTGAAGGGCAATTATCTCTGGCCGGCCATGTGGAACAACGCCTTCAATGAAGACGATCCGTTGAATCCCAAACTGGCGGATGAATACGGCATCGTCATGGGCACCTCGCACCAGGAGCCGATGCTGCGGGCGCAGAAAGAATGGGACCGGCGGTATCTGAAAACACTGGGGACCTGGAACTACGCCAAAAACCCGGACGTCCTCGAAAATTTCTGGCGCGACGGCATCCGGCGGAACCGGAATTACGAAAGCCTCATCACCATCGGCTTGCGCGGCGCGAATGACACGCCGATGGCGCCCGGCGGTCCCGAGGCAAACCAGGCGCTGCTGGAAAAGATCGTAGGTGAACAGCGGAAAATTATCGCCGAGGAAATGAATCCCGATGTCGCCCGGGTGCCGCAAGTCTGGTGTCTCTACAAGGAAGTGCAGGATTTCTACAACGCCGGCATGCGAGTGCCCGACGACGTGACGCTGCTGTGGTGCGACGACAATTGGGGCAACATCCGCCGCCTGCCAACCGCTGCGGAACGCAAGCGCAGCGGCGGCGCCGGAATTTATTATCACTTCGATTACCACGGCGGCCCGCGCAGTTACCAGTGGATCAATACCGACCCGATTTCCAAAATCCAGGACCAGATGTCGCTGGCAAAACAATACGGCGCCGACCGGATATGGATCGTGAATGTCGGCCACTTCAAGGGCTACGAATTCCCCATTGAATATTTCCTGGACCTGGCCTGGGACACAGGCCGGTGGACTAATGACAACCTTGATGAATTCACCCGACTTTGGGCGGCGCGTGAATTCGGGCCGAAATACGCCAACGACATCGCCGATATCGTCACCCGCTACACGCAATATAATGGCCGGCGCAAGCCTGAACTGCTCGCTCCCGACACTTACAGCCTCGTCAATTATCAGGAAGCGGAAAATGTGGTGGCGGACTTTAATGCCGTCACCGCCCGGGCGGAGAAGATTTACCGCAAGTTGCCAGGCGACAAGCGGGACGCGTTCTACGAATTGGTGCTGTTCCCCACCAAAGCCAGCGCGTTGGTGAATGAGTTGTACCTCGCCGCGGGCAAAAATGCGTTGTATGCCCGGCAGGGCCGCGCCAGCGCCAATGATTGGGCCGCAGAGACACGAAACCTGTTCCAGGCGGACACGAATTTGATGAATTATTTCAATCGCTCGTTTGCCCATGGCAAATGGAACCATTTTATGGACCAGTCACACCTTGGCTACACCAGTTGGCAGGACCCGCCCCACAACAGCTTGCGCGCCATCAAACTCGCGGAAATTGCGGTGCCGGACCCGGCGGCGATGGGTGTGGCGGTGGAAGGTTCCGACGCCGTCTGGCCGGGTGCGCCGGGTGATGCGGTTCTGTCGGGGTTCGACGCGTTCAACCGGCAGCGCCATTTCATTGACGTGTTCAACAAGGGAAAGACGGCTTTCAAATTCACCGCCACCGCCAGCGATTCGTGGATTCGCCTCAGCGAAACCAAAGGCACAGTTGGAATGGACCAACGCCTGTGGGTGAGCGTGGATTGGAGCAAGGCCCCGAAAAGCCCCGCCAGCGGCACGGTGAAACTTGCTGGCGCCAATGGCGATGTCATCGTGAAGGTCAATGCCTTCAATCCAACGGCGGTGACGCGGGATTCACTGCAAGGTTTTGTGGAAGGCGATGGTTTTGTATCCATTGAAGCCGGACATTACACCCGGGAAACCGACGCGGGTAGCTGTCGCTGGATCAAGATTGATGATTACGGCCGGACGTTGTCCGGCATGAAGTCAACGGGACCGGTGGATGCGCCCGAGACGGTGCCGGGAAAGGATTCTCCCTGCCTGGAATACCGCATGTATTTGTTCGACACCGGCACGGTTGATGTGGATGCCATCGTTGGTCCCACCTTGAATTTCGTTCCCGGCCGGGGCTTGCGCTATGCGGTGTCCTTCGACGATGACCCGCCGCAAGTGGTCACGCTTATTCCGCAGAATTACAACGCGCAGAACGGAAATCGGGACTGGGAGAAATCCGTCGAGGACAATGCGCGTTCCAGTCACACGACGCACACCATCGCGGCGCCGGGCTATCACACCCTGAAAATCTGGATGGTGGACCCCGGCGTGGTGCTGGAAAAACTGGTGGTGAATCTGGGCGGCGTAAAACCGAGCTACCTCGGCCCGCCAGAGAGTTATCACGCCATCGTTCGGGAATAGATGGCTCGGCCGGGTAACGGCGGAAGTGGTTGCGCCGGTGGAAAGCCCCAAGTACCGGCGCCCGTTCCGCTGTTTCCACCCGTCCAAGCCGGACATCCCATCAGGGTGAATCGGCGGGTGGCGCGGAGGAAGGCGGGACGGAACGATGGCTGGAAATCCATTCCTCCACCAGCCGATAGCCGACCGCTAACAGCGTCGGGCCGAGAAAGACGCCGATGAAGCCGAAGGCCAGCGCGCCGCCGACCACGCCGAAGAATATCAACAGAAACGGCATGTTGCTGCCCTGGCTGATGAGCCACGGCTTGATGATATTGTCGAGGCTGGCCACGCCCACGCCCCAGATGAGCATGAAGATGCCCCAGCCGGTCGCCCCTTGATGAAACAACCACAGCGCCGCGGGGACCCAGACCAACCCCGTCCCCACGACCGGCACGATGGAGGCGAAAAAGGTCAGCAACGCCAGCAACGCGGCCCCGGGCACGCCGGCGATGAACAAGCCGATGCCGGTCACCACCGCCTGCGCCAGCGCGGTGCCGAGGATGCCATAGACCACGCCGCGGACGGTCTGCCCGGCCACGGTCAGCAGATGTTTGCCCTGTTCGCCGCTGATGCGTTCAATCGCCACGGTCAGGCGTCCGGCGGCGGCCACGCCGTCGCGGAACAGGAAGAACGCGATAAAGATGCTCAACGCCAGTTGCATCAGGCCACCCCCCAGCGCCAGGCCGCCCTTGAGCAGCCACGAGCTCACGGGTTCGATGAACCGCTGCGCTTCCGTCCACAAGGTGGCGGTGTCCGCCGTCAGTTCCTGCCAGTGTTCCGTTACCCGAGGGCCGACCACCGGCACGCGGGCCAGCCATTCGGGCGGAGCAGGCGGGCCGCTTTGGACCCAGTGCTTGGCAGCACTGGTGAGTTGATTGACGTTGTCGGCGAGGGTTGCGCCGATGATGACGAAAGGCAGCAGAACGATGAGGACCATGGCCAGGGTCATCAGGAAGGCCGCGAGGGTGCGCCGGTTGCGGACCAGTCCGAGCAACCGGCGATAGATGGGCCAGCTTGAAAAAACGAGCACCACCGCCCAAAGCAGCGCAGACACGAACGGGCGCAAGACGAGCAGGCAGCCAACCAGCAGGGCCAGCAGAACAATCCAGCCGAGGTTCCGTTCCAGATTCGGGCGCAATGGGTTCATGGCAACGGTTTTTGATTCATAGTTTGCAGGGCGGCGCGCAGATAACCCAGCGCGTAGGCCATGCCCGCGTGCCACGGCGCGCCGCAGCTCATTTGCGGGGCATGGTCGGGAATGATGACGCCATTGAAATTGTTCCGCTTCAGAATCCGCAGGGCGCGCAAAACGTCCACGTCACCTTCGTCAATGAACGTTTCCTTGTAAAACGGCACGTGGCCGCGAACGTTGCGCAGGTGGACGTAGGCCAGTTTGCCCTGCCGGCTGTAGGTGTCCACCGCGTCGTAAAGGCCGCCCTGCCCTTGCGGGACCATTTCGGCCATTGTGCCGACGCAAAATTCCAGTGCGTTTCGCGGGCTCGGCTTGAGGTCAATAAGCTTCTGGTAAAGTTGCGGTTGATAGACCAGCCGCGGCTGTTGGCGGACGGTGGGTAATGGCGGGTCATCGGGATGCGCCGCCAGCGTGACCCCGGCTGCCTCGGCCACCGGAACCAGCGCGTCGAGAAAATCCTTAAGCCGTTGCCAGAGTTGTTCCGGAGTGGCCGGCGGCACCATGCCCGGTGCGGGGTTCCGCTCATAAACCATGTTCCAAACCATGCCATTGGGCAACGGTTTGTCGAATGGACCCTCCATGCCTACCGCTTCGGCTTCGCCACGCGCAAACCGGCCCTTGACGCGACCGGCCACGCCGGCGATGGAAAAGTTGTAGCCGAAAATGGGAACGCCCGCCTTGCCGACGTTGCGGATGATCGTTTTCAGGTTTTCGAGCTGTTGCCGCTTCTTCGGACCGTCGAGCAACACGTCGTGCCAGTGCGCCGGGTCGAAATTTTCAATCGCTTCCAATTCCAGGCCGGCGGCGTTGATTTCCTTTTTGATCGCGGCGATTTCTTCACAAGTCCAGAGCTGGGCCGGATCACCCGCCAGTCCCCAGCCGGAGTCGTCGCCCACCGGCTGGTCGCCGGGGTGATTGCTGCGCGAGGACCGAAAATAATCCACCAGATGGATGACGAGGTGCGTGCAACCGCATTGCCGGGCGAAGCGGTAATGTTCCGCGTTGAGTTGGTGGCGATAAAGTCCCAGGCCGAGTTTCATGGGTAATTTCGACGTGTAAAGTTGGGCGCCCTTTGGGGCTTTGAACCGGCGATGCGCAGGTGCGCGGGCAGCCACGTCCGCGAGTTCCGCAGCTGTGATTCACGCGGACAAAGCTGTCCGCGCTCCGTGAATGAGTTCATTGGAAGAATTACTGTGGTGGTCAAATTCATACGGAAAACAGAAAGACGAGGTTAAATCTATTTCCCGCCGCGTCAATCAAACTGTGGCCGTGCGTGAAGCTTGACGGTACGCGCCAGCGTTAGCAGGCGGCGATATCACCTTGATCTTATGGTGTCGAAATCAATCGGAAGAACGCCATGTCCAACAGAGTATTGATGGGAACGGTGACTGGGCTGGCCGCGCCACCCGGATAGTCAAACCAGTTCGTGCCCAGCCCGGAAGCCAGGTTGTTGGTCTGCGCCTGAAGCTTGAAACTGCCCGGCCACCAGAACTGAACGCTGGAAACGGTATTGGTCCAATACAATTTCGTCCCGGGGACGAGTTTGAATATTTCGCCCGCGCTGGCGGTGTATTGGCCGGTAAAGCCGGTGCCATAGCCGAAGTCAACCAGGTAAAGGTTGCCGGCATTGTCTTCACCGAAAGAGACGATGTGGTCCAGACCGTTGATCGTGGCCAGACTGGTGTCGCCTTGGTAGTTCGGGTTGGTGGGATCGACGACGAGCGAATTCCAGTTGGTAGTCATGTCGGTGAGGATGCCATTCGTACCGGCGAACGTGGCCGGGTCGGTGTCGCGGTTGAAGTCGAGCATCCAGATTTTGCCGGCGACGAAATCGGCATAAAAATATTTGCCCTGCAGCTCGGTGATGGGGCCGTGATAGACGTAACCGCCGATGGCGGCCTGGCCGACGCTGTGGGTGTATTCCCGGATGGGGTAAAGCGAGGTGACGCCCGTGAACGGGTTGGTAGTGGTGTGGGGAGCGCCCAGGATGGGGCTGGCGTGGGTGGCCTCGAGTTGGGGCCAGCCGTAGTCAACGGGCGGGCCGGAAACATTGCTGCCGGCCTTGAGAATATCCACCTCCTCATACGTGTTCTCGCCAACGTCGCCCCAGTACATGTCACCGTTGGCGCGATCGAAACTGACGCGATAGCCGTTGCGCATGCCGGTCACATAAATTTCACCCAACGCCGGGACGGCCCCGGCGGCGTTGGTGCCCATGAGCGGCGTGCCGGGATGGTTCGCATTGTAGGCCGGGACCGGATTCGATGGCGGAATGGCGAAATTCTTGAGCGGATCGGAGGGATAATCATCGCCGCCGGAAACATCCACGCGAAGTATCTTGCCCCGGACATCCGCCGGATTTTGGGAGGGACGTCCGGTGGGCGAGATGGCCCCGTTATAGTTGTTGCCGTAGGAAGTGTCCGCGATCGAGATGTAGAGGTAGTTGCGCGCCGGCCCGGAGGCGGTGGGATCGAAGCCGATCCAGCCGACGGTGTGATTGTTCTGCGCATTGTTGGTGAACTGGAGGATGGTGCGGAGGAGGGCAGCCCCGGCAACCGGATTGGTCGGGTTGAGAAAATACTCTTCGACCCGGTCCACGGGAACCACATTGCCATCGGGAGGACTGGTGGGGCCGATGTATTCGGCGCTGCTGACGTACATTTTGCCATAACCGGGACTGCCCAGGACATTGAAGTCAGGATGGAAAGCAATGGATTGCAGGCCGTCGTCATTATAAACCTTGCGAAAAGAGAGGTCCAACACCGCGACCGAAGTGCGGGTGTTCAAATCGTATCGCCACACCTTGCCCATCGTGTTGGGCGGGCTGGGCGTGAAACCGGACGCGGTGGAACTGATGCGCGTCGTGTAGTAAATGATGTTGGCCGGGTCACCGGGGACTTGCGTGAGAAAAGTGGGC
This sequence comes from uncultured Verrucomicrobiae bacterium, assembly GCA_963802515.1. GTDB lineage: Bacteria > Verrucomicrobiota > Verrucomicrobiia > Limisphaerales > UBA11358 > UBA11358. The sequence continues at coordinate 4,029,986 of CAWDIX010000002.1, read as the reverse complement.
TGATCAAGGACGGGACTGACCCGTTCGAGGTGATAATCGGCGAGCGCAGAGGACGGCCAGGTCGCGGCACCGATAAGTGTCGCCGCAACGACAAACTGTGAGCGAAGATTCATATCAATTCCCCGTGACTGTCGGCCAGGCAAGGACGATATTCAAGTCGGATTTCTTATGAACACCATCATTGACGCTTTTTGGCGATTGATATTCCGGTGGCGACATCTCTCCCTTGACGGATGAGCCTGACGCTGGCACCCCGTCCCGGGCGTTAAACGTAAACGGGGCCACACCTTTGACACTTTACTCCCCTGCCCGGTTTGCATCTTGGGCCTGGAATTCCACGTTTCTTCACGCAGCAGACCGCCGGTCAAATGGCGAATCTATGCACTGCAACCGGTCGCGTGTCCTTGCCGGCGTCCCGCGCTCAGGCAATCGTTGCACCCTCGCACATCCCTCCGCGGAAACGGCGGGTGACATGCGAGACGATGGCAACGAAAACCCAAAGCACCAGAAACGCGCCCAACACCGCCAGACCACGCATTGGCCAACTGACGGCCCTGGTGTTCGCGGCCTGCATTTGAATCGTCATTGGCTTGCCGGTTTCCGTCTGTAAAACCTCGGCGAAGGCGTAATGCACGCCGCGCACCGGCAGGTTCACGTGCAAGGGCTGCACCTGGGCGGCCATGATTTCCTGCGCCTGCTGCAGCTTCGCCGACTGTTGCTCGGCGGCCGCATTGTCGTACATCAAATGAAGGCGTCTGGGCTGGCGCGAGAGATGTCGGCGCGGAATTACTGTTCAAACGCAGGGGCTTGAAATAAAGTCAAAGCCGCATGGATTCGGACCCGCCTTCGCTCAGAAGCTCCGGCGCGGCAGAAGCGGCATTGCTGGCGCGCTGCCGACGCGGCGAAGCGGACGCGTGGGACGAACTCTTCGACCTGCATTACGCGGCGGCGGGGCGCTTCATTTTTCAGCTTTCGTCCGATTTCACCCGCGAGGATGCCGAGGAAGTCTGCCAGGAAGTTTTCCTGTCCGTCATCAAAAGCCTCGATGCCTTCCACGGTGAAAGCCGGTTCCAGACCTGGCTGTTCCGCATTGCCGCCAACAAGGCGCGCGATTACCGCGAAAAACGGATTGCCGCCAAACGCGGCGGCGGGCAGACGGCGGTCTCGTTGCAGGCCGAAGACCCGGAAACCGGACTGACGCCCGATCCGCCGGCCGGCGCACCCGGTCCGGACGACCTTTTGATGAACGCCGAACAGATGGCCGGTGTGCGCGCCGCCCTGGACCGGCTCGGCGAGCCGTGCCGCGAAATCATCGAACTGCGTTATTTCGGCGACTTGAGCTACGAGGAATTAAGCAGCACATTGAAGCTGAATGCAAAGACCGTCAGTTCGCGCCTGAGCAAATGCCTGGACCGGCTGGAGGAAATCGCGCGCGGAATCTTTGCGCGGGAAAACCCGGGCGTTTTCCCGTCCAACTGAATGAACGATGGAACCGGAACGTAAAATTGAAAAGCTGTTGCGGGCTTACGCGAAGAAACGCCGCGCCGAAGCGGGCGATTCGCTGAAGTTGCATCCCGCGAACCGCCGCCTCTTGCAGAGCGAGGCCACGTGCCGCACGCCGGAGGCTTCGCCGAAGCGAGAGCCAAGCGAAGGCAATTTGTTCTCGTTGCTCCTCGCCGTCTTCCGGCGCCGGCTGGTGCTTGCGTTGTGCGTGGTCGCTGCTCTTGCCGTCGTCACCGCCGCGCTAGTACCGGTGTTATTTGCCCCGAACTACTCCGCGCAACAGGAAATCTTGCACACCAGAACTTATCTCACGCAAATCGGCACGGCAGCGCGAGTGTTCGCTGAAGGTAACAACGGGCGGTTACCGGTTTCCCTAGACGAAATGACGAACGAACTACCCACGAGCAAGGCTCCAATTGACCCGGCGACAGGCAAGCCTTTTGTTTATTTTGGTGGCGGAAAAAAGCTGGATAATTTGCAGAGCAACGAGGTATTGGCTTATTCGCCGGAACGCAAAGATAGCCGCATGGTGCTGTTCGCAGACGGGCGCGTCGAAACTGTGACGGGCGCTCGTTTTGCGGAATTGACGAATCAAAAATCTCCTGAGCTTGCCCTGGCGGATAAAACCGCGCGCGCAACTGTTCTGGAAACTCCACGCGCCGCCGTGCCGGCTGCTCCGGCGGCTTCCGCCCCTCCGCTCACCGGCGCCGAGAGGACGAAAACCGCCCTGGCCAAAGATGAATCCCGCACCGGTGATTCAGGAGTGAATGCCCCGACGGCGGGTGAACCGGCCGGCCGGCAACCTGAACCCGCTGAATCGGAACCGAAGAAATTGGAGCCGATTGCTACCCCTGCCCCGATTGGCGCCAGTGCGGGTACTCTCAGCGGTGTTGAACAAACCAGGTCGGTAAATGCGCCGATTGCGGGGGCATTGCCGGCCACTGAAAATTCCGATGCCCTAGCGCAAAACAAGTCCTTTGATCGGCTTCTGACGCAAACGAGTTCCGTCTCATCAGTTCTTGGTGCTTCCCAAAATTTTGTTCAGGCCGGGGTTTCCAGCGCGCAAAATCTTTTCAAGAACAGCGTCGCGTCCGCCCAAACCACGCCGGTCCTGCAATCGTTCCAGGTCCAGCAAAACGGCGATGCCATCTCCGTCGTGGACCGCGACGGCTCGGTTTACCACGGCTCCGTGCAACCCGAAACGGGAACGATCCGCAACGAGCCGGCTCCGGCGGAGACGGTTGCCGCACAGATCGCGCCGCCGCAACGTCAGACGAAAGCCACCCCATCGGCCGGGAACATGCAGCAGGCCGCCCAAAATTATTTCTTCCGCGTCTCGGGAATGAACCGGACTTTGAAGCAAAACGTCGTGTTCACCGGAAACATGCTGGCGAACAGCGGCGCACCGCAGACGGCCCAATCCAGCAATTCCTTCGGAGGTTTTGGCGGCGGCGGTGGCGGTGGCAGTGCAGGAAACCATCTCCAGCAGGCCGCTGCGAACCAGTCGCAGCAATCGTTGATGTGGAACTCGCGCATTATCGGGACCGCAGTGGTCGCCAGCACCAACCAGATCGAGATCAACGCCGTGCCGGTCACGCAATGAAAAGACCAGCGTTGTGACACTGCGATGGGTAATGAAATCAGTTTTCCGGCTTCAGGCGCCCCCCTGGCGAAGGTCCGGCCACAACGGTTTCAAGTCCGGGTCTTCCAATGCCATGAGTTTGACCTTGTTGGCATCGCCCAGCGCGCAGGCTTTCTCCAGCCACGACCTGGCCGCGTTCAAATCGCCCGACTGACATTCATAGCAGGCGAGGTTGTAGGCAATGGTTGGTTCCCCGGGAAAGGCCCGTTGGGCTTGAACCAGAATTTCCCTGGCCCGGGGAATTCCGCCGCCGGTTTTGCGCCGCTCGGCATACGCCAGCGAAATCCACGCGCCCGGCGGGTGCGGTTCCAATCGGGTTAGCGTGCCGGCAATTTCCGCCGCCACGTCCCATTTTCCGGCCTTGGCGCAAATGTCATATCGGATGGTGAGTACCTGCGGATGAGACTGAAATTGCGGTGCAATTTTTTCCAGTTCCGCCACGGCCTCCGCAAGGTTGCCCAGTCCCAGCCAGCCCGCGGCGGCTGACAGATGATGGCTGTCGGGTGGTTCCAATGGTTTCATATGCGATTCACAATCCGAATCCGTGACGCGCACTCCCGCAGCATATCACAACTTCGGAGTAAAATCTCGCCGGGCGAAATCGCGGTGGTGAATGGCCCCTGGATTGGCCGCCGGGCGAAGGCTGACGATCACGTCACTCCCACAACCGGTAGGGAAGCGCGTTCTTTTCGAGGTAATTCCCGCAACGCGGGCAACGACCCGGAGAATTCCAGATTTTGATCCGATGAAAACCGGCCACGGGACAAACCGGCTTCACCTCTGCCCAATGCCGTTGCCGGGGCGGGCCCGAGGCACAACGTCCGGGGGCAAAGACACTCCATGGATTTTCCACCAGCCAGAATGGCGGGATGTTGACCCCGGTGGGCAACCGATTGTGGCCGGACCCGGTTTTGACCCCGGCGGGAACCGGTTCCTCATCGCCGTCGCGCAACCGGAGGCGGGTGAACACGTCGAAAAGCCGCCGGCAATCGAGACAGGCGATGGTTTGAACGGCGCAGTTGATGCCGGCGTCGGCGCCACCCACGACGCGTGCCTGGTATTGGCAATAGGGACAGTCGAAATGGTACGTCCGGCCCATGTCTTGGAAATACAATTTTGGCCGCCGTCTGGCAACACATGAAAGTGACGAGTGACGAGTGACAAGCGCAAATTGGTGGTGGGGCGAGCGTACTCACCAGCCAAAAGTTTTGAAGTGCGCCGATCCGCCGGCGCCTTCAAAGCGGTGACGTGTCACCGCACTCCATATCCACTCTTCCCGTCAAGACAACGCGCTTGCCTTCCAGCCCCGTTGCGCGCAAGAAAAGGGCATGATTTACCAAAAACAAATCCTGCTGGAAACAAAAGGCCACCGGCAAATGCACGACCTGACGGCGGACGTGGCGCGAATTGTCCATGACTCCGGCGTGCGCACGGGCACAGCGCACGTGTTCAACGTCGGCAGCACCGGCGCGCTGGGCACCATTGAATACGAATCGGGCCTGCTCGAAGACCTGCCCGACCTGCTGGACAAACTTATGCCGCCCAGCCGCGATTACGGACACGAACGCGCCTGGCACGACGGCAACGGCCATTCGCACTTGCAGGCCTCGCTGCTCGGGCCGTCGTTGATCGTGCCGGTGGCCGGCGGGAAACCGGTGCTGGGCACCTGGCAACAAATCTTCCACCTGGAATGCGACATCAAACCCCGCCACCGCACCGTCGTCGTGACCGTTTCGGGGGAGTAATGATTCCCCACGAATGCGCGCATGATGCCGAATCCGGCCCGGAGTCTTGCTCCGGACCGGATCTGCCGCCTCGAAAGCCTCAGTCTCAATACTTGTGTTTGTGCAACTTTTCCGGTGCGGGAACGATGCTGCCGAATAAACCGTCGGCTTCGCTATTCAGGCCGGCGGTGAAATAGAGCGCGTCGGGCACCCCGGCTTTGCCGCCGTTTCCAAATGCCAGCCCCCACAAGCCGTCAATGGCGATAGGCTGATGATGGGTGTCTTCGAGAAAACCACGGAAATCGCCAAAGGGTCCGAAGGTCATGATGGTGCCGCTGCCGAAGTTGCCGATAAGCAGTTCATCTTCGTGCCTGCCAAAACTTTCGGGGGCCACCGCAATTCCCCATGGCGAGTTCAAAGCTCTCAAATACCCGCCGGCGTCCGAACCGGTGGCGAACCGGTGAAACTTGCCGGTCCGCGGATTGAACACGTCAATCAAACCATGGCCGTCGCCAGCCACGTCGTCATGTTTCTCGGCATCCTGTTTGGCGAAGGTGACAATGACCAGACCACCCAGGCCCTGAACATTGAAGGGGGCATAACCGGCGGGGGCCTTCGGGTCAGAGTACTGGACGAGGTCCAGGTTCGTGTCATAGACATCCACGGTCCCCTCGCTGAAATTGGCCAGCAACAGCAGCGGCGTGCCCCAATTGGTGACGAGCGTGATGCCCTTGTAAACGGCGGTGTCGCGAGCTGCCAACAGTTCCGCCGTGCTGCCCAGAGCGCCGCGCCAGCCGGAAATCGTGCCGTCCTCGCCGGCGAAAACGAAAATATCGCCGTTGAACGCGCCGCTGCCATCGAACAATTGTCCGGTGGGCACGCCCTCGCCGGGGAGGGTCACCTGCAGCCCCTGTTTGACCACGCGCGGCGAACCGTCGGTGCCATTGGTGACGGCATACAGGGTGGACAGGCCGGAGCCGTTATCGCTGATCCAGAACGGGCTGGTGGCGCTGAACGAAATGCCCCAGGGATTCACCAGGTTCGTGTCCTGCAATTGCGCCAGCCCGGGCAAATCGGAAACCAGATTGGTCTGCAGATACGCATTGGAGTCATCGTCACGATCTTCCTTCGCCAGTGCCGGACCCGGGACCAGCGCCAGCGCGGCAGCCAGACCAAACAGGCCTGGCCGACAGCGGATGAATAATGCAGTGATGGTTTCTATGTTCGCGTTGCTTTTCATAATCTTCTCCTTGTTTTGGTTGTGTCCTGATCTGTTCCGGGAGCGCGGCTTCAGCCCGCTTCAACCGGTGAGTTGAATGGAATGGCGAAGCGGCATAAATGCCGCGCTCCACAAAATCACGACACGGTTTTTGTTGCTCGCTGTTTTCGGCTTACCGCCTTTCAGCGAATCATCATTGTGAGGAAGCCGGACGGATTTTGTTCCCGGAAATTTTTTCAACGCGCAACGGGTTCGACCACGAAATGCACTGAAGGCGCAAAACCGATCTCTTTAACTGCGGCTTGTCGCGCCGAAGTAACAAGGAAGGCGGGAGGAACGCAGATTTTTGGCACGATGCGCCCGCCACTGACCTCCGACTACCGACCATTGACCACTGACTTCAGGGCGATTCCAGAAAAACCGTAGCCGTCGTCCCCCGCACCTGGCGAGACGCCACCCTCTCCCCCACCTGGGGAGAGGGCCGGATCAGGGGGCGCTCTGTCAGCGAAATCAGTTGGCGCGCTCCAGACCTTGCCCGCTGTCATTTCTGTTCCTGGCCCGCTCGCCGGAACTCGGACAGATTGACACGAAGTAAAACCCATTCACTCATCGCCCGCGCGCCCAGGCCGCGATAAAATTCCAGTGCCCCCTCGTTCCAGTTCAAGGCCGTCCACTCGAACCGCCCGCAGCCGCGCTCCACGCCAACTCGCGCGACTGCTTCCATCAGCCGGCGGCCCAACCCGCGCTTCCGGAATTGCGGCCGCACATAGACATCCTCCAGCCAGATGCCCGCGCGGCCGATGAAACTGGAGAACGTAAAAAAATAAATCGCGTAGCCGGCCACCTCGCCGTCACAACGTGCCAGCAGGGCGCCCGCCGCCGGTCGCGGCCCGAACAGGGAATGGCTCAACGTCTCCGCCGTCGCCTCGACCTCGTGTTCGAGCTTTTCGAACCGGGCCAGTTCGCGGATCAGTTCCAGCAGTTTCGGAACCTCGGAGGGCGTGACGGGCGCAATCGTGATGTCCATGCGACAAATTTTAACCACGAATGGGCGCGAATTAACACGAATTTTTGACAACGGGTCGGTATCATTGGAGCGCGGAGCATTGCTCCGCGAGAGCGCAGGTTTTGAAACACGCGGAGCGATGCTCCGCGCTCCGCCAGTCGTCAATTGACCCATCCCGAATTTTTCAACGCCGGGACGCGGAGACTTTGACGAGAATTTCACGGATTGACACCAATTCAAATGCGCTGGCTTGTCGCGCCGAAATTGGATGAAGGCGGAAAGCGCACCGGAAATCAGCCCGGGGTTGGTCGCGCAACGCGAGAGCCACCCTGGGTTCACATCCAATAAAATAAATTCCCTCGCCCGCGGGTGCGGGAGCGGGTGGTTGAGCGATAGCGAAACCGGGTGAGGGTTGTGGGGATAAATACAAAATTGACGGTGAGGTGAGGCAAATTCGTCATTCGCCATTCTGCCTTCGTAATTTTCAGGCGGCACAGCCCGTGCTGACTTACCTGCGTGACCGCAAGACGTTACTCGTTTCGCATAGCCGGATTCGCCAGCGCAATCTCGCTCGCCTGCGCCATCGCAAATGCCGCCATTATCAATGTCACCACTAACGATAATTACACCAGGATCGAATCGGCCAAACCGGGCGACGAAGTGGTGATTGCGCCGGGCACTTATTCGTTTCGGGTGTATCTCACCAAAGCAGCCGGTGTCACGAATCCGATCAACATCCACGCCCTGGACCCGGCCAACCCGCCCGTTTGGGATTTCGGCACCACCAACGTCGAAGACGCGCCGGGCAGTTACACCGCCGGCGACCGCGGCCGTGGCGGCTGGCAATTCAGCGGCGCGAAAAATTACAATATCTCCGGCATTGTGTTCCGGCATTGCCGCACCGCTTCGTTCAATTCCGCCGGCATCCGCTACTACAACGGCACGACGAACCTGTACATCAAAGACTGCGTGTTTGATCACGACGACAACGGCCTCACCGGCGGCTCACAGGACAGCGAAGCCACGGTCGAATACTGCGAGTTCAACGGCTGCGGCAACACCAACGCCTCGTTGTCGTCGCCCACGCACAACATCTACGTCTATGGCGGCTGGCTCACGCTGCGTTATTGCTACGTGCATGACCCGGTGCAAGGCCAGAACTTCCACATCCGCTGTCGCAACGCCATCCTCGAATACAACTGGTTTGCCCGCGCCAATTCCTACGAGGGCGATCTGATGAGCGACGACGATTTCAGCGGCTCCGGCCCGTTCAGCCAGACGATGACCCTGCGCGGCAACGTCATTGTTCAGAAAAGCGCGCCGTTGAACAATTCACAGGTCATCGCCATCTACAACGACGCGCGTCTCACAAACCTCACGCTGAACGTGCGTGCGCTTTACAACACGTTCGTCGGCAACGGCGGCTCGTTGTTGTACTTCGTCCATGTGTCTAATGCCGATCATACGCACATGACCGCCGAAATCTCGGACAATCTTATCTCCGGTACCACGCATCCGTACCTCATCGAAGACACCGGTACCGGCACGGCGACCGGGATGAACAACTGGTTGAAAACCGGCTCAACGGTCGGCTCGTTCACCGGCACCGTATTGTCGGCATCACCCGGCTTCCGCAACGCCGCCGCGGAGGATTACACGCTCACGAATAACAGCCTGTGCATTGGAGCGGCCAGCGCCGCCGTGTTCGGGTTGCCGGGCAAGGAATATTATTTGAACGAAACCACCAATCGCGAGTGGCGCATTCGCAATGCCGCGCGGGACATCGGTGCATTCGAAAGCACCACCACGAACAATCCCATCGGCCCCTACGACGCGGTGCCACGGCCGGTGTTGAACGTCACGCCGTCAACGGGGAGCGTGACGCTTTCCTGGCCATTGTTTGCGCAGGACTTTGTGCTCGAACAATCGGGCGCGTTGTTGACAACCTGGAGCAACGCATCGAGCGTTTTGGTCAGCAACGCCACCGGCATCGCAACAACTGTGCCGATGATTGCGGGCGGCAACTTTTTTAGATTGCGGAAATGAAAACCTGTGTTCAACCGCGGATTGCGGGGAACGCAGATTTGTCAGATTGAGATGCGGTTGTGTCGTTGCTCCTGGAGTCAGTAGTATTTAGATAATTGTCCTTGTTTGGCTCGCTCGTAACAGGAATCACGGATGCCTTTCGGCCTCTTGTTGCCGCGCGGAGGAATAGGTTCTTTGGAAAGGTCAGGCAGTTCCTTTGGAAAACCAAACCAGCGACAATACGGCTTACTGCCCACTGGCAAGGTGTCTCGTAATTCGAAGACCGCCCGACGCAATTCATTGTAATCTTCGCCGTCCAATCCAATTGTCTCGATCAGCGTGATGCCGTCGGCGCTGTTTTCGACCGGGTGAATTTCTCCGTTCTCATCAACCTCGACACAACTGCCGTAAGCCACCTTGCATGGGTCAGGCGCGAGGTAAGCCGCCTTTGAGCGATTACAGGTGCTGCACGCGTAAACCAAGTTGTCATAGTCCAACTCGCCTTCGGAATAAATGGATTTGGGGACAACATGGTCAACTTCAAAATCACGCTTCAAAGTCGCCCATGTCTCCCGGCGGAGACAATAGACGCAGGTAAAAGTGAACTCATCGCGCAGCCAGTTGCGATAGAGCCCGTGTTTTGGATAACCCATCGGGCCGTGCTTGCGCGCGTGCGGCTGGGATGGATAAACGAACGGGTAACAATCGCTCAAACCTGTGCCCATGCGCCTTCCTCCTTGAGCCGCTTGGTCAGCGCCTTGATTTCCGCCGTTGGCAGGGGCGCATAAAGCCGACGGTGCAGCATCAGCAGCCGTTGTAACTGCCGAAATTCTTTTTCCTCCTCACTGGTGCGGCTTCCAGTCTTGATGCGCTTATCAATGAGCTTGCATCGGCGGGCTTCGGTGGCATCCCATTCGTCGGTGATGCGCAGAAATTCGTCCAGCGTGAGCACGTCGCGGAATTCGCGCGGAATGTAGCGCGTTTGTTCAAAAGGCACGCCGACGCGGGGCACGCCGTCGAAAGCGTCGAGAAGTTCCCGCTCCAATTCCGTCGGCAGGGCGTAGAGGCGAAGCACCTCGGCATCCACGCGCCAGTGCAAAGCGCGCAATTGCTCGCGCGCGGCGGCAATTTCTTCATCCGCGTGCTGGCCGGGAAGCCCGAGGGGCATTTGGTCGCTCGCCGATGATTTGGCTGGCTTCTTCTTTGCGGTGCTTGATTTGGTTTTGGCGGGAGATTGCTGGTAGATGGCGGTGAATTCTTTTGCCGCATCAAGGTAAGCACTCGCAGCAGCTTCCAAGTGTTTAAGGTCGCACGAATTCAAATCAGGCACGGGCATGGCACGCATTAAGCCAGATGTGTTGTCACGCTTGCTGCCAAGTGCAAATGTGTAGGCATTGGCGATGGGCGAATTGCACAATGCCCAGAGACAAAATAGTGACATCTTTTGGTGCTTTGGACGAACAAGCAACAGACGGCTGGTCGCAGGGCGGCCAATTGGATCAACGAATGCCTTCAGTCGCCAAGCATCCCGGTCAACGGGTGCATAGTTCAAAACAACTTGTGGTATTCCCTTTTTAGTGCCAGCCACGGGCCGACGAATCGTTCTCTTATCGAGATTCAGCCACCAAATTGTTGGAAGGAGATGAGTGTTAGGAGAATCATCCACGCTCGCAAAACCTTCATCCAAGCCGGGCAGTTTCTCCCGCGATTCAGTTACAGATCCTTTCGGAAAACGCGGGTCAGTTCGTGCGCGATGAATGAGTCCTTGGCCAATTTCGGCAAATTGTTTGAATCGTGGCAAACGTTCGCAAGCATTCCAAATCTGCCGAACGTCTGGCACAACAAACCGGGCTTTGTTTGTGGATGCCAGCCAGTCCGCATCCACCATATCCCGCCACGAGTCGTCATAACGATCCCGGAAATCTGCCATCTTCGATTCGCGCACACGGCGGAAGCGGATTCCAGCCGCAACCGTAGCTTTCTTCGATTCGCGCTTGCGACCGAGCACGATTCCCGTTTCGACGCTGGCGAACTTGAACATGCGATCCGGGAACACGCTGATTTCCTTGATCTCACATTCGGCGAGCAGTTGACGCCGAACATCAGCGCAGGCCGCGCCGGTCAGTTCGTTGACGGGAAGCACGAAGCCAAACACGGTGCCCGGTTGCAGCACAGGCACGGCACGCTGGAGGAATTTCGCGGCTTGTTCGCTTTCAAAGGGCGGGTTTGCCAGCACCACTGCGGCTGATTTGGTTTCGTTTGCGAGCGTCGAACCCGAGAACATATCGCCGTGATCAAGCACCCAGCCGTTTTCATTTGGGATGTCGGCGAGAGTGAGAGAAAGGCGGGCGATCTCGAGCGCGAAGGAATCGCTGTCACAGCCACGAAGATGATCCTTGAGAAAATCGTGGCGTTGCTTCGGGTCGTCGGCGACGCTTGGGGGGAGCATATCGCTCACAAGCCGGAGTGCGCCGGAAAGAAACGGGGCGTGGCCGCAGGCCGGTTCAAAAATGTGGCAACGCTTGTAGCCCAACTCTTCAATCCAGCCGCCGAGTCTGGCCAGCATGTAGTCCACAAGATAAGTCGGCGTGCGATGCGTGCCGAGAAGTTTTCTGGTCGTGGGGCTGATGAGTGCCTCCTCGTAAAGCACGCCCAGTGTTTCAGCGCTGATGTTCCGAAAGTGCGGCGGCATGGCGACCAACCGTGCCGCTTCCTGCAAGGCGCGCAGGCGGCCATTGATTTTCGGCGGATTCTGATTGTCCCGGTTGTAGTGATAGGCGACGCGGGCGAAGACAGTTCTTACGTCGTGGAGGTCAAGGTTGACGAATCGTGGAACGCGTTTGTCGTGAAGCAGTTTGGCGGCCAGCAACCAGAAATTCGCCTTGGTCAACCAATGAGCATCGCTGTCGTTGTCGGGGACGGATTTCCAGTCGAGGAAATTCATCGTCGCTTCAACCATGCGCTCGAAAAGGTTTCGTAAACGACCGCCAGCTTCGCGCTCCAGCATGGGGAGCAGATTAGCGTCCACGAAGTCGAGTTGCTGTCCTTCACCGGCGCGCTGCCAGCTTTTTGCGCGGAAGATGGCGCCGGGGGCGAACTCCTGCCGGTGCTGGCGGAAGTAGTTTTCGACTTCACTGACTTTCAGGGCTTGCAGATGCCGCGGCTGTGTGCTGGTTTGCGACCAAACATCCCATCGCGCTTGGTCGGCGACGAAAAACAACGATGCGCCAACGTCACGGCAAGCCGCAATGTCATCAGGCGATGATTGCCCAGGTGGAAGCACGACGATGCAGGCGGATCGAGTATCGAGGGGACGATGAGCGAATCCAACCAAGCCTTGGCGCTCATCCTGAAGGGGAATGTCATCCCGGACGAGGTCGTCGCGATACCGACATATCCGAAGACATCTACGGGCCAAGGCGTCGTTTGAGGTCGAAAGCCCCAACTGTTTTAGCGCGGGAACAATCATGGCCGTCCCTTCGCCCCTGTGTTGAACACGAAGGAGCTTCGGTCACAATTTGTTTCGCGGACAAACACTGCGCGCATTGTGAGTTCGCCAATCGTCATTTGTGAGCAAGTTTCTCAAACTTGGTTGGACAAAAGCTGTCCAAGCCAACGGGAAATTGCACGCCATCGAAAGCGCGGTAACCTTTTTCGCCACTTCCAAAACGGCTCAAATTTCAAGCGGTCCAAATCGTGTCAAAGCTTGTTCCCGTTGGTGCATTGGCAAGTGAACACCCGGTACCCGGTCAAGTCAATGACACGTTTTGTCTCTGGCTGTTGGAGAAGCAGCATGCACATTCGTGTCAATTTGCGACACCGACTCACTCGAGCCGGGGCCGGTTTGACACTCGCTCAAATGCCCGCCGGCGCCTTGGCGGATGCGTGTTCGAATTGTGCGAGGTAGTCGAACATCGTCTTCGGCACCAGGAGATTGGTCATGACCGGCTCGGTCTTTTCCTTTTGCTTCCCGTCCTTGTCCACCGACACGGAGACGTTTTCGATGGAGAGCGCGCAATATTCCTCGCACCTGGCTGAATGTCTCAGGATCAGCCGGGCAAAGCTCCCGGACGCCGGCACACGCGGGCGGGCCTGTTCGAGCGGAGCGATGTTGCCCGCCCGGAAGGCCGCGATTTGATCGGGCAGGACGAATGCGTCGAGCTTGTCAATTTTCTTCTCCTCGTCCAACCAGCATTCGTGCCGTTCGCAGAAGGGTATTTTCGCCACTGCGTTGTAGGCCACGACGGTGCTTATACCAATGATGATACCGGCTTCCGCGAGCCACACGACGGCCAGCGGAATGCCGGTCACCGGAGAATTGCTGCTGAACCCGATTCCCCAGGAGCCGTTTTCGTACAGGAATTTCATGAGCCGCCACAGTTGCCCCGGCACAAGCAGCACCGGTGCGTCGTCAATCATGGCATGCACGTAGCCGTTCCAGCTCAAATACGACGCGCAGAAACCCACAGCCAGACCGGTCAGCAAAGCGACGGGGCCGTTGCGTACTTTGGCAAACTTGAGCAACGGCGCCGTCATCAGGCCAAAAGCAAATCCGTAGCCGATGGTGATAAAGAGATTCAGATAGACGAAGGGTATCCACTTGACGAGGTACGCGTAGAGAATTCCAAGCGGATAACCCACCACCACGGCCGCCAGGACAGCCAACACTGGACCGTGGATGCCGAATTTGCCGGAATGCCGATAGAAGGAATGAATGTTCTCGTTCATATTCAGAGTTTGTTAAAAGCCGGAATCTGTGTGCTACAGTCCCGCCTGCAAAATCAAGGCCTCGGAACTTCTGATGAATCGTTGCAGGGAGACCTTGGAAAGCGAGTGAACACCAGGCAACGAATGAAGTCAACAGCGGGTTTTGACACAGCGGGTTTTTGCCGTTGGACGCAAGTAAATCAACCGGCCGTTTCGTGGCGAAACAATCCGCGTCATCCGCGCAATACGCGGTTATTTTTCAGCGAAGGCGAAGGGCCAGAAAAAAGTATTGCCGCCGGTTGATTTTCGTTAAGCTCCGGACATCGGGCCTGACAAATCAGGACAAGACATCGTTTAATCCGGACCAAAACGGCGCATGGCGTTCAAACAATTTCCCAAGCAGACACAGGGCGTCCAGTTGCTCCAGCGCTCGCTGGCGCGCGGGCGGCTCGGCCACGCCTATTTGTTCACCGGCCATCAGCTTGAGGAATTGGAATCGCTCGCCCGGACGCTGGCCAAAACGTTGAATTGCCGGAAACCGGTCAAAACCGGCGGCGTGGCGACGGATTGCTGCGACGAGTGTCCGGTGTGCCGGAAAATTGACAACGACACCCACTCGGATATGCACTGGGCGCGGCCCGAATCCAAATCGCGCGTCGTCACCATCGAACAAATGCGCGAGCTGATGCGCGAGATTCAACTCAAACCGACTGAGGCCGAATACAAGGCCGCCATCATCACCGCCGCCGACCGCCTGAACCCGCAGGCAGCGAACGCCTTTCTCAAAACGCTGGAGGAACCGCCGGCCAAATCGGTTTTGATCCTGCTCACCACCGCGCCGCAGCGGATTCTGGAAACCATCCGGTCGCGCTGCCTGCGCCTGAATTTTGCCGGCGACGCCACGCCCCGGCTCGACCCCGCGCAAACAGAATGGCTGGCGCAGTTCGGCGCGCTGGCGGCCACGGAGCAGAAAACCCTGCTGGGCCGTTACCGCCTGCTCGACGTGCTGCTCCAAAAGCTCGGCGAAATCCGCGAGCGCGTGGGCGAAACGCTGACGGCGCGTTCGCCGTTGCAACGTTACGAGGACCTGGAAAAGGATTTGCGCGAGAAATGGGAGGACGAATTGGCCGCGGCCATCGAGGCGGAATACCGCCGTCAGCGCGCCGACCTGCTTCTGCTGGTGCAATGGTGGTTGCGCGACGTCTGGCTGCATGCGCTCGCGGCCGGTGACGGACTGTTGAATTTCCCGCAGATTGCCGGAGCAGAGGCCGTGGCGCGCCGGCTCACGCCGCGCCGGGCGCTGGAAAACCTGCAAATCCTGGAACAAACGCAGCGGCTGTTGCACACCAACGTCCAGGAAGCGCTCGCGCTGGAAGTCGGTTTGCTGAAATTGCAGCTCTGATGGCACATTTTCAAGTGTGAAACAACCGGCCCCCTTTTCCATGAACCTCCAGGCAGGGCGCGCAGTTCTCTGCGCGCCGCGAACATGGAAAGACCTGTGTTACCTCAAAGACGGCGCGCACGGAGTGACGCGCCCTACCTTGCTTTGGTTCAGGGGTTCATTACCTTCCGACGACAGGAAAGCGCGCCGACAAACGTCGGCGGCTACGGGACTTCCCAAGAGGGGCTCGTTGGACGCGAACACGCTTTTCGCCATCGCGTTCGGATTGTTTCTCGGGCTGGCGATCTGGAAGTTCGGCAACCCGGTCATCCTCGACCACAAGATTTTTCCCCCGATTTCGTTTGCCGAGTTCTGGGCTGACGCGTGGCCTACCCACTGGATCAACTGGATTTTGCCGCCCTTTGTGCTGGCCGGCGGGTGGCTGGCGCATTCCGGTCATTGGCGCTGGCCGGGGACGCGCTGGCTGTGGCTGCTGCCGCTCCTGTGGTTCGGCTGGCAACTGCTCTCGGCAACCCGCACCGTGGACGCGTTTCTCAGCTCGACCACGCTCTGGCAATTCGGCGGATGTGTAGCGTGTTACTTCATCGGCGCGTTGGTGCTGGGACGCGAACGCGCGTTGCGCTGGGTGCTGATCGGCGTGCTGGTGGCGTTCACGTTTTGCCTCGTGCGCGCGGTGGACCAGCGGCTCTTCGAGTTTCCCGCAAGCCGGAAGCTGCTGGTGGAAGGCGAACGCACCGGCTGGACCAATTTCCCGCCGGAAATGATTTGGGAAATGAAACGCGACGGCACCATCATCAACACCAACGGCCTGGACGTGGCCAATCCCGCCATGCTGGCCCGGATCGCCAAGAACCGCGTGATGGGCACCATGGTCTACCCGAATGCCCTGGCCGGCCTCATTCTCCTGCTGCTGCCCGCTTCACTGGCGCTCGCCTTCAACGGCACCCGGCAGATGCGACCGCCCATCCGCGCCGCCGTAATCGCCACGACCGGCCTGCTCGGCGCGCTCGGTCTTTTTTGGTCAGGCTCAAAAGCGGGCTGGCTGTTGGGCATGGCGCTCGCCGGCGTCTGGTTGTTCCGTCTCAAATGGTCCGCCCGATTGAAATGGAGCATGCTGGCGACCTTGCTTCTGGTCGGACTGGCCGTGTTCGCGCTTCGATTTCACGATTACTTCGCCGCCGGCGCCACCAGCGTGGGCGCGCGATTTGATTACTGGCGGGCGGCGGTGCAAACCACCCGGGAGAACCCGTTGTTCGGCACCGGACCGGGCACGTTCCAGCGCCCCTACGCGCAGATCAAGTCACCCGACGCCGAGATGGCCCGGTTCACACACAACGATTATCTGGAACAATTCAGCGATTCAGGAATCATCGGCGGCATTTGCTACGCGGCGTGGATTGGCCTCGGATTGCTGACCGCGGGTCAACGCGCGTGGCGTAGTGGTTACCTTCAATTCGGCCTTTTCCTGGGATTGCTCGGCTGGTTTGCGCAGGGCCTGGTTGAATTCAGCCTTTTCGTTCCGGCGCTGGCATGGACGGCGTTCACTCTGCTCGGTTGCCTCCTGAGGTTGCCCGCAAATCAATTCGACAATGCGCGGGCAACCGACTAACCTGTCCACGGCTTATGAAAATTCTCTTTCTCAACGGGCCTAATCTGAACCTGCTCGGCCAACGCGAGACGGATATTTATGGCCAGGCGACACTGGCCGATATTGAAGCCAGGGTGCGCCAACGCGCGAAACAATTGGGGGTTGAAATTGATTTCCGCCAATCCAACCTGGAAGGACAGTTGGTAGGGTGGATTCAGGAAGCCAAAGGCAAATCTGATGTGATTGTTCTCAACGCCGCTGCCTATACCCATACCAGCATCGCCCTTCGGGATGCGATTGCCGCCGTGGCAGTCCCGACCATCGAAATCCACCTTTCGAACGTCCACGCCCGGGAAGATTTCAGACAAAAATCGCTCATCGCACCGGTTTGTTGCGGCCAAATATCCGGTTTTGGGCAAAATTCATACATTTTGGCAGTAGAAGCGTCCATTAACGTTATCGTGTCAAAAAAACTGGATTAAAATGGCCAATTCAAGGTTACTTTAATGACACATTATTTCTTTACTTTGCCGCTTGACGCCCTGTTTTCTACTCAATAGACTTCTGGCCGGATAAAAAATGCTACAAGCAGAATCGTAACCGGTCGTTGCCTTGTAGCCTGAACGGCAGTGCAATAGGCAGCGTGTTTTTTTGAAATTCTAACGACATCGAATTGTGGATCTTAAAGATATCAAGGCCATCATTGACCTGATGAAGAAAAACTCCATCTCGGAATTTGAGATGGAGAAACAGGACTTCAAAATCAGGCTGAAACGCGGTCTCAATGGTGGAACCCCTGTTGCTTCACCTGATGATTTGCCTCCAGCCGTTGCCGTTGCCACGCCCTCGCAAATTCCGGTTGCCACTCCGCCGGCCGCCACCGTTCCCCCACCGCCCGCAACCGGTGAAGTTGAAATCAAGTCGCCAATGATTGGCACTTTTTACCGGTCACCCTCGCCGGAGGCGGCCAGCTATGTGGAAGTGGGAATCGACGTGAACCCGGACACGGTCGTCTGCATCATTGAAGCCATGAAAGTGATGAACGAGATCAAAGCCGAGGTCAAGGGCGTCATCACCCAGGTTCTGGTTGAGAACGCCAAGCCGGTGGAATTTGGCCAGCCGTTGTTCAAGGTGCGTCCTCCAGCCTGACGGCACCGGCGGGCTTGCCGGTTTGAATTGTGTCCGAAGCTCATTAACAGCCCATGTTTGAAAAAGTACTGGTCGCCAACCGCGGGGAGATTGCCGTTCGGATTATTCGCGCCTGCAAGGAACTGAATATCCGCACCGTGGCCGTTTATTCGGAGGTGGATGCCAATTCGATGCACGTGCAACTGGCGGATGAGGCGATTTGCATCGGCAAAGCCCCGGCGGCGGACAGTTACCTGCGCATTGACCGCATCGTCAGCGCGGCGGAAATATCCGACGTGGACGCGATTCATCCCGGTTACGGTTTTCTTTCCGAGAACGCGCATTTCGCCGAGGTTTGCGAAAGCTGCAACATTCATTTCATCGGCCCGCATCCGCGCACGATGCAGGCCCTGTCGGACAAAGCCGTGAGCCGCGCACTCGCCAAAAAGGCCGGCGTGGCCGTGGCGCCGGGCTCCGAAGGCGTCGTGGAGAAGGAGCAGGACGCGCTCATCGTGGCCAAACGCATCGGCTATCCGGTCATCATCAAGGCCATCGCCGGCGGCGGCGGGCGCGGGATGCGCGTGGCGCACAACGACATCTCGCTGGTGAAAGGCTACCACACGGCGCGGACGGAAGCCGAAAAGGCCTTCGGCAATTCCGGCGTTTATATCGAAAAATTCATCGAGAACCCGCATCACATTGAAATCCAGATTCTCGGCGACTCGAAGGGCCGCATCATTCATCTGGGAGAACGGGATTGTTCCATTCAGCGCCGGAACCAGAAGGTGGTCGAAGAAACGCCGTCACCACTGATCGAACACAAGTTCCGCAAATTGCGCGACCGGATCGGCAAGGCCGCCGTCAAGATCGCGGAGGCGGCGCACTACACGAACGCCGGGACGGTGGAATTCATCGTGGACAATCACGGCAATTACTATTTCCTCGAAGTCAACAAGCGGATCCAGGTCGAACATCCCATCACCGAGGAGGTCACCGGCATTGACCTTGTGCGTTACCAGATCCTGCTGGCCATGGGCGAACCGCTGCATCACTCGCAGGGCGACGTTCAATTCAAAGGGCACGCGATTGAGTGCCGCATCAACGCCGAAGACCCGTTCAACGATTTTTGTCCCAGCCCCGGCCGCGTCGAGATGTACTTCCAGCCCGGCGGCCGCGGCGTGCGCGTGGACACGCACACCTACGCCGGTTACACCATTCCGCCGACCTACGACTCGATGATTGGCAAGCTGATCACCTACGGCAAGGACCGGCGCGAGGCAATGGACAAGATGAGCCGCGCGTTGAGTGAATACCTGATCACCGGCATCAAAACGAACATCTCGTTTCAGCAGGCCATTCTGCAGGACCCGAACTTCCGGCGCGGCGTTTATTCGACGAATTTCATCGAGCAACTGCTTGGCGGGGCGCGGCGCGAGTTGATCGAGGAAAAGACCTGATCCCGGGGCAATGTCCTGATTTACGGTGGCGTCGAGTTGATTTGCCGTCCCAAAGCCCTGCGCTGGCGGGTGACCCGGAACCGGCAACGCACCAACGCCAAAACCCAACCGGCCGGCCACCCGTTTCTCTTTTTTGTTGACATGGGTTGCAGCTGTGTTATTAAACGGCGACTCGTTCAAAGAACGAAAGTGTTGGTGTCAAACAGACAGATTGTCCGCAAACAAAAAAGAGAAAACGACATTCAGTGATCCTGCCGATGCAGTCCTCCCACTTGGTTCCCTGACGGGGCAATTACTTATGAGCCAAAGCAGATTATTTGTAGGCAACCTCTCGTACGAGACGGGGGAAAACGATCTTCAGGAATACTTCGCCCAGGCCGGCGCGGTGACTGCGGTGAATCTCATGCTGGACAAGGTTTCGGGCAAGTCCCGCGGCTTCGCCTTTGTGGAATTTGCCACGCCCGAAGAGGCCCAGAAGGCGGTCGAGCAATTCCACAACAAGGAATTTCAAGGCCGCACTCTTACGGTCAACATCGCCCGGCCCCGCGAGGAACGCCCTCCCCGTTCGAGCGGCGGACGCGGCGGCGAGCGGCGTGATCGCGGCGAACCGCGCGAACGTTATTAATATTTCCGGCCGGCGGGTCTGATGGGTGAAAGACCAGCCATTCCTTTGGCAGAATTAAATTTGACAGCGTGACAATGCCGTTTATCTTAATCCGCGAACATTATGGCTGAAAATCCTTCCAATATTCCGGGTGCTCCCACGGGCGCAGAGCCGATGAAGAAAACCACCGGCAAGGTGCAGCCCAAAAAGGAAACCGTCCGCATCAATCTGCCGCCCAAGCCGTCCGCGGCGCCGACGATCAAATTGCCGACGCTCCCGCCCGGGGGTCCCACCGGCGCACCGTCCGCCGCGCCCGCCCGCTCTGCGGCCGCGCCGGCCGCGCCAACCCTGCAACGCACGACCGCCGCCGCGCCCATCTCGCAGCAACGTCCGGCGCCGGCCCCGCAAAGGCCCGCGGCTGCACCGACGGTCGGCGGCCTCGACCGGGGTCTGGCGATTTTTGCCGCGATTTCCGGCCTGGCGGCCGTCGGCGTCGTGGTCTATCTCGGCTACATGCTCAACATTGGCAATTAACTGACCAGGGCTTAACGCTGTAATTGTTGTTCACCTATGGCTTCTCCCTCGATTGTCACACTCACACAGGAAAACTTTTCGCAACAGGTGCTGCAATCGCCCGCGCCGGTGCTGGTGGATTTTTGGGCCGAATGGTGTGGTCCGTGCAAAATGATCGCCCCGTTGCTCGACGAGCTGGCCGACGAATACGACGGCAAGGTCAAGATTGGCAAGGTCAATATTGACGAGCAGCAAAACCTTGCCGCGGAGTACGGGGTCCGCGCCATCCCCACCCTGCTGGTTTTCCAAAATGGCCAGGTTGCTGACCAGATTGTCGGCGCGCGCAGCAAGCGTGACCTCAAGGCCAGCCTCGACCGCGTTGCGGTGTGACGCACCCCGGTGTCCGGAAATAGTCCGGCATCGCGCGCACTCTGGTTTTCCCCTCGCCGCTTCGGGTCCGCGACCGAATTGGTTTGTAATTTCCCGCCTTTATGGTTCTGTGATTGAGTGATTGTCACGCCCGGCCAACTCAATCGCCGCGCCGAGTTGTATCATCAGCTTGGTACCATGATTTCCGCCGGCGTTCCTTTGATGAAAGCCCTGGAAATGGCCAGCGCCAGCCAGTCTCTCCGCGCTTCCCGAAAAACTTTTCTTGAACTTATCCAGCATCTGCAATCCGGCCTGACCTTCAGTGAGAGCATGACCCGCGTTCAAGGCTGGCTGCCCGAATTTGACATCGCCCTTTTGAGCGTCGGTGAAGGCTCCGGCCGCCTGGACGCCAGCTTCAAATTGCTGGCCAATTATTATGCCGTCCGTGCCGGAATCATCCGCGATACCATCGCCGGATTGGCGATCACGGCGGCGACGGTCCACGTTTTTCTGCTGGTCTTTCCGCTGGGTCTCTGGATTGCGTTTGCACAGGGAATTCTCAGCAACAATTATGTCCAATGTGTGCCGTTTCTTGTCGAAAAAGTGGTGGTGTTCGGCGCGCTCTACGGGGTTGTCTTCTCCTTGATCTACGCCTGTCAGGGGAAACGAGGGGAACGGTGGCGCTCGCTCGTGGAATCGTTCATGGGACCGATACCGCTGCTGGGAACCGCACGGAAATTTCTCGCTTTGTCCCGGCTGTCCTCGGCGCTCGAAGCGTTGACCGGCGCCGGCGTGTCCATCGTCAAGAGCTGGGAACTAGCTGGCGCCGCCAGCGGCTCGCCCCGGTTGCAACGCGAAATTTCCAGTTGGAAAGAGCCGATCGAAAGTGGCGCGACACCCGCCGACCTGGTCAACCAAAGCCGCTGCTTTCCGCAAATCTTCGCCAACCTCTACAGCACGGCCGAACAGAGCGGAAAACTGGACGACGCGCTGGCACGCCTGCACACTTATTTCCAGGAAGAAGGTTTTCGGACATTGCGTTTCTTCACCCGGCTTTTGAACGGAAGCATTTACGGGCTGGTGGTCCTGTTGGTGGCCTACAACGTGATCCGGTTCTGGCTGCATTACTTTGGCCAAATCTCCGCAGCCACGAGCGGATTTTAATTCCGCTTTGCCCCACGAGCCTTCGCCGATTACCTTCGCCGCATGACGTTGAACGAAATCCTGGCCAATGAGGAAATCCGCCGGCGCGAATTCCCGGTGACGCGGGAAAAAATCTTCCTCGCGCACGCCGGCGTCTGTCCGCTGCCGCACCGGGTGGCACAGGCCATTGCCGATTGCGCGGCGCGCGGGACCACCGGCGACCAGGAATCCCTGGTTTTTCCCGACCGCCTGAACGACGCGCGACGACTGGCGTCGCAATTGTTGAATTGCCGGCCGGATGAAATCGCGCTTGTCGGGCCGACGTCGCTGGCGTTGAGCTTCGTTGCCGCCGGATTGAATTTTCGCAAGGGCGACAACGTCCTCATCTATCACGATGATTATCCATCGAACGTTTATCCCTGGATGGCGCTGGCCGCGCGCGGCGTCGAAGTCCGCCTGCTCAACACCCGCGGACTTGGCGTCATCCGCCCGCAAGACGTGATGGGCCAGGTGGACGAAAACACGCGGCTCGTTGCCCTGGCATCCTGCCATTTCATCAGCGGTTACCGGCTGGAGTACCAGGCCATCGGAAAATCTTTGCGCCAGCGGGGAATCCTGTTCTGCCTCGATGCCATTCAAACGCTCGGCGCGTTTCCGACGACGATGGAGCACGTGGATTTTCTGGCCGCCGACGCGCACAAATGGCTGCTCGGCCCGTGCGGCGCAGGCGTGTTTTACGTCCGGCGCGAATTGCAGGAACAGCTGAACCCGCCGGTGTATGGCTGGCACAACGTGCGGAATCCAAATTACGTCGCCCAGGAACGGATTGTCTTCCGCAACGGCGCGGTCAAATACGAGGCCGGCACGCACAATCTGCTCGGTCTGGTCGGTTTGATTGCCGCACTGGAACTGGCGTTGGAAACGGGCGTCGAAAACATTGCCGCCGAATTGCTCCGCAAACGCGCGTGGCTCGTGCCCGCGTTACAGGCGAAGGGATTCACGGTCTTGAATGCCGACGCGAAAATGGAAAACGCGAGTGGAATCGTTTCGTTTTACCAGCCGGGCAAGGACCTCGCGGCCTTGCACAACAAACTGACTGACGCCGGCATCGTCACGTCGCTGCGGACGGACCGCAAGGGACAAAACTACATCCGCCTCTCGCCGCATTTCTATAACACGGATGCAGAATTACAGCGCGCGCTGGCATTGTTGTAGGTAAACGGGAAGTCCCGCGGGCCGGGTTTGAAGTGACAGGGAATCCCGATTGCCTTGCTGCAATTATGCCCACCGGTGTGTTGCACGGGCGGCAGTGCCAGCGCCCGATTCCTCCCCGCCCTCAATCCCACGGCCATAAGGCACAGTTCTTATCATAAGTGATTCTCCTGCAATCGCATGATGTAATCAAGAAAACATTGTCATTCAAGGACATATGGCCTATCAATCGCTACTGGATGGAATCCTTGCAAACTATGAACGTTCTGGAATTGGGCATTGCAGAATGCCGGTTTCAACTATCTCGGAGAAGCGCCCTTTGTGGGTTCCGGGCTCCGCCCATGATTGGCGTATTGCTGGCCTGTTTGCTTCCCTTGAGCAGTCCTGCCGCTGGCCAGACTGCCCACTTCGAGGCGCGCGATGTGGAAATTCGCATTTTCCCGGAGAATTCAGTCGAGCAGATCGCCGTTTGCAGGATTGACCGCGTTTCCACCGAACACCGCAAAATCGGTTTCTTTCGCATCAAGCTGTTGCCCCTGCTGGTTGTCCAGGGCGTCCGGCTGGAATTCAATCAGGCCGGCCTGGGGACAAACTGGCGGGAAGGCCTTCAATTTGATCCCGCGCCGGGGGTGAGCCGAAGCGCAGTTGAATGGCACGATTTCACCGTGTTCTTGCCTCAGGAAAAACTTCCGCGGCTGCGGGCGGAACGGGTTTACCCGCCAATCAATGCGGCTTCAACGGCCTATCGGCTCGAGGGAGTCACCGTCCAGTCCGGTGGCGGACTGTTCAACGTACCTCGCGCCGAACTGCGGACGGAAGGGCCGTCCGGACAAGTCGTGTGGACGCGCGCCAATCAGGTCGTTCAGTGGGATTTATTTACCGGTCAATGCAAAACCAATTCAATCAAAGAGAACTTCAATGAAAAATTATAAACTGTTCGTGTTGGCGGGATGTCTCTGGTCATCCTGTCTCCTGGCCCAAACCGCCGATGAATATGTCACCATGGGGCGGACCAATCTGGCGGCCCACAATCTGGTGACGGCCAACGCGGACTTCAACTTGGCGTTGAGTCAGTCCCCCAACCACGAGGCGGCGAACGCGCTGGCGGCGGTGACGCGCCTGCTGCTCCTGCCGCAACAGCCGGCGGGCAGTAATTTCCTGAACCGGATCGGTTTTTCCGCCAGCGGACGGGACCTTTACAACTGGATGGCAACCCTCCCCAAGGACACCAACGGAAACACGATCATGCCGGCCAACTTCAATTCCACCGAGGCCATTTCGTTTTACCGCACCAGTGTCATGCCCGCACTCGCAGCTTCGCGGACGAATCTGACCCGCATCACCGACCCCGCGTTCACGCTGTCCCTCACCGCTGACGAAACCTCGAGTGAAAGCGTGACGTTGGATTACGGCGACATCCTGCTCCTGCAGGCGCTCGAACGTGCGGCGGAATTCATGGGTTACACCCTGAACGCGCACAACTTCAGCGTGGTGATCAACCACATCATGGACCTGGGCAACGCCAATCCGAGCCAATTGACGATCCAGCGCGTGCTTTCCGATTATCCCAGCTTGCTGACCCAATCCAGCGCGAGTGATCTGGCGGCGTCGAAGGGGTCGTTCACCAATGCGATTGCCTTGTATTTTGCGGGTTCGGATTTCATCCGGAACATGCGCCCGACCGGCGCCGTACGATTGTTCAACCTGGAAACAAATGATCTGGCGACGGAGGCGGAATTCCGCACCGAACTGACAAACGCGCTCCTGTCGCTGAATGGTCCCGTGCTCTTCAATACCAACGCGACCTTCTCGCTCAATTTGAGCAATTATTTCGCCGGGACCCGATCGCTGCGGAGCCTGGTGCCGCAATTCAACGGCGACCGTTATGTAATCAACACATTGCCGGATTATACGTTTGGCGGAATTCTCGTGGGCGAACCGGCGTGTGACACGGAATCCCTTCTCCGGCACATGCTGAACCGTCCTGACGCCGGCATATACACCGGCACCGTGTCTGATTCCTATTACGGCGGCGCCTTTGCCGCCTATCTGGGCACCGACCTGCAGGCGATTATCGTTGGCTATGACGATGATATCGGGTCTGGCGCCTTCGCCCGGTTCAGTGTTCAGAATGGTGGTGGCTGGAATTTTGAAACGAACGTCTTGACTGACTACGGCCTGATCAACGTTTCCGCGAATGGTTCATTCAACAAGGACGGTTCGTTTTACGGTGAATTCTATTATTTCGACACGAACGGCTTTTATTTGTTTTCGCAGTATTTGAACGGCGATCTGTCTTCGCCGCTCGGCAGTTTCCAGAGTTCGGCGGGTTATTATACCGGAAGCTGGTCGGGGGGCGGGGAATCGGGAAATCTCTACGGGGTGCTGACCGCAGATGGCCGGATTTATTTCAGTGTAATTAAATCAAACGGCAAAATTACCGGTGGAGGTATGGGCCAGCTTGATTCGTCCAATCACTTTACAACCACAGACATTGGTGGAACAACGGTGTCCGGCACACTGGTCCCATCCAGCCACAGCATGTCGGGCACTTTTGTTTCTTCACAAGCCAGCGGCACATGGAGCATGAGCCGGTCGGCTTCCGCTCCCTTCGATCTGCCGCCGGTCATTACCACGCCGCCGACCAACCAAATAGCGCCGTTGGGAACGAACGTGACGTTCCGCGTCGCCGCCAGCGGCAGTCCGCCGCTCTGTTACCAGTGGTTTTCCAATGACGTGGCCATCGCCAACGCCACCAACACCAGCCTGGTGTTGAGCAACGTCACCTATGCCGGCGCGGCTAATTACTCGGTTTCCGTCCGCAATGTCGCCGATGGCACCAATGCCACCGCCGTGCTCACCGTCGTGCCGGAAACCGTCAAGCCGACCATCCAGATTGTGACGCCGACCTCCGGTTTGCAGGTGAGCAACGCGCCCTACACAATCACGGGCAAGGCGGGAGACAATGTCCTGGTTTCAAACGTGTGGTATAAACTAAACAATTTGGATTGGGATCTGGCGTCAACGACAAACAACTGGACCAACTGGTGGGCGGACGTGACGCTGACGGCGGGAACGAACGTCATTCAGGCGTTTGCGGTGGATACGAGCGGCAACCTTTCGGCCACCAACAACGTCAGTTTCGTTTATGTGTTGAGCGCGGTACTGACCGTGAATACGAACGGTTACGGGACGATCAACCCGAACTACAACGGCGCGTCGCTGCAAATCGGCAAGAGCTATTCGATGACTGCCGCCGCTGGATCCGGTTTCGGGTTCACGGGTTGGACAGGCAGTTTCGCGACCAACGGAACAACGCTGACGTTCACCATGGCGTCGGACCTGGCGTTCACGGCCAACTTTGCGGATGTGACCAGGCCGACGCTGACCATCAGTGTGCCAACGTCGGGTCAGCGGGCGAGCAACGCCTCGTTCACGGTGTCGGGTACAGCGAGCGACAACTGGCGATTGAGCGGTGTGGAGTATCAACTCAACGGCATGGGTTGGAGCAATGCGTTGACGGCCAATGGCTGGACCAATTGGTCGCGGGAAGTGACGCTAATCCCGGGTACCAACATTTTGCTGGCCTACGCCGTGGACACCACCGGCAACCGGTCCACCACCAACAGCGTCAGCTTCCAATACGTCGTCAGTGCGCCCTTGCAAGTCCAGTTGATCGGTAAGGGAACCCTTTCGCCCAATTACAGCAACGCGGTGCTGGCGATCGGCCAGAGTTACTCCATGACCGCTTCGCCGGGATCAGGTTTCATGTTCACCAATTGGACCGGCGGAACCGATCTGCCACTGGCGTGGCTGACCAACGGGACGACGGTCACGTTCCTCATGCAGACCAACCTGATTTTGCAGGCCAACTTCATTGACACCAGCAAACCCACCTTGAGCATCACCAACCTGTCATCCGGCCAGCGGCTGAGCAATGACACGTTCACTGTCAAAGGCACCGCGTCCGACAACTGGATGGTCAGCAACGTGTGGTATCAAATCAATGGCCTGGGCTGGAACTCCGCCACGAACATCAATAACTGGACCAACTGGTCGGCCGGAGTGACCCTGCTGCCGGGCACCAACGTGGTGCAAGCCTACGCCGTGGACACCACGGGCAATCGGTCCTCCACCAACACCGTCAGCTTCCAATACGTCGTCAGCGCGCCTTTGCAAGTCCAGTTGATCGGTAAGGGAAACCTTTCGCCCAATTACAGCAACGCGGTGCTGGCGATCGGCCAGAGTTACTCCATGACCGCTTCGCCGGGATCAGGTTTCATGTTCACCAATTGGACCGGCGGAACCGATCTGCCATTGGCGTGGCTGACCAATGGGACGACGGTCACGTTCCTCATGCAGACCAACCTGATTTTGCAGGCCAACTTCATTGACACCAGCAAACCCACCTTGAGCATCACCAACCTGTCATCCGGCCAGCGGCTGAGCAATGACACGTTCACTGTCAAAGGCACGGCCGGCGACAACTGGATGGTCAGCAACGTGTGGTGTCAAATCGTCGGGAACGGCTGGAGCAATGCAGTGTCGGCCAACAATTGGTCCAACTGGTCGGCGGCAAACCTGCCGTTGACTCCGGGCACCAACATCCTCCTGGCCTACGCCGTGGACACCACCGGCAACCGATCCACCACCAACAGCGTCAGCTTCCAATACGTCGTCAGCGCGCCTTTGCAGGTGCAGTTGGCCGGGCTGGGAACCCTCTCGCCCAATTACAGCAACGCCATGCTGGCCATCGGCCAGAGTTACTCCATGACCGCTTCGCCGGGATCAGGTTTCATGTTCACCAATTGGACCGGTGGAACCGATCTGCCACTGGCGTGGCTGACCAACGGGACGACGGTCACGTTCCTCATGCAGTCCAACCTGATCTTGCAGGCCAACTTTGTGGACACACAAAAACCGACATTGAGCATCACCAACCTGACGTCAGGCCAGCGGGTGAGCAATGACACGTTCATCGTCCGCGGCACAGCCGGCGACAACTGGATGATCAGCAACGTGTGGTATCAAATCAACGGCCTGGGCTGGAACCCGGCCACGAACATCAACCACTGGACCAACTGGTCGGCCGGAGTGACCCTGCTGCCGGGCACCAACGTGGTGCAGGCCTATGCCGTGGACACCAGCAGCAACGTTTCCACGACCAGCAGCGTGACCTTCCAGTATGTGGTGACCAACCGGCTGGGCGTGCGTGCTGTTGGTCTGGGGACGATTTCGCCTAATTACAGCAATGCCTGGCTGGAAATCGGACGGAATTACAGCATGGCCGCGACGCCGGGGAATGGTTTCATGTTCACCAACTGGACGATCTCGACCAACTGGCTTGACGGGGCGAGGACCAATAACACCACGGTGCTGTTCATGATGAAATCGAACCTGACGTTGCAGGTGGGTTTTGTGGACGTGTCCAGGCCGACGTTGAGCATTACCGCGCCGACTGCCGGCCAGAAGATGACCAACGCGCTGGCCAATGTGAAAGGCACGACCAGCGATAATTGGGGCATAAGCAACGTGTGGTATCAATTGAACAGCAACGCCTGGAGCTTTGCCAGCACCACCAACAGTTGGACCAACTGGACGGTGACATTGACGCTGGTGTCCGGGACAAACACAGTGAAAGCGTATGCGGTGGATTTGGGAGCAAACCTTTCGACGACCAACAGTGTGAGCTTTGTGTCCAGCAACACCTTCACGCTGCAGCTCGGTTTTGCCGCGGGCCCGCCCTTGAGCGGCAACGGCCTGAGCTTCGACCTGCAAATTTCGCCGGGGCTGAACGGCCGGATCGAAGCTTCAACCAACCTGGTGGACTGGATGACGCTGACCAACTTCGTCGGCACCAACGCGACCATCCATTTCCGCGATGCCGCCGCAACCAATCTCAATCAACGATTCTATCGGGCGGTGACGCCGTGATTTTCGATTGCCCGGCCCTGCGCAAGCCAGTTGCGGCTTGCGCAGACGGTTTTCGCTTTGCGCGCATAAAATTTACTTGGTGACGGCAATCCTGCCGTTCTGCGCGGCATGTCGCCTGTTTGCGCGGGCAAAATCCGGTCTGCGCGGGCGTTTTTCACCTTGCGCGGGCAAAATCCACTTCGCGCTGCCCATCCTTCCGCTCCGCACGGAGCGTTTCCTGCCCCGCGCGGACAATTCCCGGCTTGCGCGGCGCTGATTCACTTTGCGCGACCGGAATTCACTTTGCGCGGGCCATGTTCCAATTCCGCGCGCGGCATTCCCAGTTCTGCGCGGGGAAAATGCCGTTTGCGGATGCAAAAGCCGGTTTGTGCGGCCAATTTTCAATTTGCGCGGACATGGCAGGCGCGGCAAAATAAAAGGCAGGGGCGCTGCGTCCACCCTCCGCAGTACTGCTACGGAGGACGGGCTGCAGCGCCCGGTCATCTGAAATTATGTGGAGTCGGGCTTCCAGCCTGCCAGTGACAGCGGCATCCTGCCGCCAGTTCCCGGCCCAACTCGCGGCTGGAAGCCGCGTCACTGGCAGCCAAGATGGCCGCCGCCACGGCAAAATAGAAAAAAGCTTATGATTTCAAACGAACGCCCGTCACCTTTCAAAGGCTTGCCGCCCATGCAACCGCGCCAGCCGGTTCAGGAGGACACCCTCAAATCCGGCCAGGTGCAGATCGAGCGCAAAGTTTTTGTCCTGACCCTCAAGGAAAATCCGCGTGGCCGGTTTCTCCGCATTACCGAGGAAGTCGGCGGGCGCACTGACAGCATCATCATACCGGCCACCGGCCTGGCCGAATTCAAGAAGTTGCTGGAAGAAATGATCGAGGCGTCAAACAAGCTGCCGTCAAAAAACCTGCAGAACACGTGAAAAAACTGCTTTTGCCTTGACCACGAATGGACGCGGATAACTACATACTCCCGATATCATTTTAGCTTGGACTGCATTTGTCCTACCCCATGCCGTAAAATTGGAGCGATAAGTGTGATTCCACGCGCACCAACAAAAACACAACAGGACGAGGTGGAACTCGTCCCCAAACAGGAATCAAAGTTATGGCGGCAACAATTCAAATCAAATGCATCAACAAGACAGATCGTTATAATCCACATGAACGCATTCATAGCATTGGTGGGACAAACCCTGACGGTGCCCGCTGGAAATTGTCTCAAGAAAACGCGATTGCCGGAATTGAAAGTGGAAAATGGAATTTTTTTGTTCATGCCGGTGGTCGCACCGTTTGGGTCATCGTCGCTACGAGCCAGTACGGGCATAAATATTTGAAAACCGAGGCGGATGGCGAGCAACCAGATAATTTGCTCAGTCTGCCGGAGTGTCCTCCATAGCACCGTGAAAACAATTCCAAGCGGTTTGAAGGCTTGAACACAATGGCCTTACGATAACGGATGCTTAGTCATAATGAATGAAGGCCGCCGTGCCGCGTCCAGTTATTCACCGCCTGTCAGCAGTTTCAGCTTGATGAAAGGTGGCAACGAACCAGAATCAGCCAGTGCCAATCATTCAGTTCAAAGGGAAGACAGCGATAGAAAGTTATCACCGCGTCGTGCCCCATCACACGCTGGAAATTGACGGGAAACTTTCCCTCGCCAAAAAACCTTCGCTGGACGGGAATCTCATCATCGAGGGTGATAATCTGACTGCGCTGAAAAGCCTGCTGCCGACGCACGCGGGCAAAATCAAGTGCGTCTATATTGACCCGCCCTACAACACCGGCAACGAGGGCTGGATTTACAACGACAACCTCACGCAGCCGCAGTTCAAGGAATGGATTGGCAACGCCGTGGGCAAGGAGGGCGAGGACGCCTGCCGCCACGACAAATGGTGCTGCATGATGGTTCCGCGCCTGCAACTGCTCAAGGAACTGCTCCGCGACGACGGCGCGATTTTCGTCTCCATTGACGACCATGAAATCCAGCACTTGCGAATGTTGATGGATGAGATTTTCGGCGAGGAATGTTTCATCGCACAATTTACATGGAAAGCGCGACTATATCCCGATGCGAGAGCAATCACGGGCGTTTCAACCGACCATGAATACATCGTCGCTTATGGGAAAACTGCAGAAGTCAGGCTGCGTGGCGGAGAGCGCGATGAGTCCAAATATAGTAACCCTGACAAAGACAAACGCGGAAACTGGATGAGTCGCAGTATGCTCGGATTGGCGGATCAGGAGCGGCGACCGAATCTCCATTACTCGATTACTGACCCAAAAACGAAATGGACATTTGAACCAGCACCGGAAACTGGCTGGCGTTATGAAAGATCGACAATGGAAAGGAAAATCTCTGAAGGAAGAATTCTTTTTCCAAAACTTCGCGAAGGTCGGCCTCGTGAAAAAGTTTTTTTGGAAGAGTTGAAAACAAAGTTCCCAGGTCTTTCGAGCATTATTCTGAAGCCTCACACAGCGAATGGAACAGAAGAAATTCGCCAGATTTTCGGCGAAGGTGTTTTTATGTTTCCGAAGCCATCGGAACTGATCCGCACAATTGCCCAACAGATGACTGACGAAGATGATCTCATGCTTGATTCTTTTTCAGGCAGCGGCACCACGGCGCACGCGGTTCTGGACTTGAACAAGGAAGACGGCGGCAATCGCAAATTCATTTTGGTTCAACAGCCGTTCGACACGAAGGAAAACGAGAAGGAAAAATTCAACATCTGCGAGCAGATCACCGCCGAGCGTGTTCGCCGCGTCAGCAAAGGTTACAGCTACAAAACGTCGTCCGGCAAAACGGAGAAGGTGGAAGGCCTGGGCGGCGAGTTCGCCTACGTGCGCGTGGGCGCCAAGCTCATGGGCGAGTATCGGAATCTGGGCGACAAGCTGCCGGATTATGAGCAAGTCGCCCGCTACGTTTATTTCACGGAAACGAGCCAGAATTTCGACGCGAAGAAGATGGACAAGGCTACCGGCAAGATCGGCGAGTGGCAGGGGACGAGTTATTATCTGCTCTATTCACCGGACAAAAAGGAGGCCCGCGCGCTGGACGTGGAGTTTCTGGAAAAGCTGAAGGACAAAAATTTGCGCAAAGTGATTTATTGCGAGAAAGTGTGGGTGCATCGGGAGGATTTGGGCCGGTTTGGCGACGTGCGCCCGATGCTGGTGCCGTTTAATTTGAAATGAGTATGAGACACAATCTCCCTCACCCCGGCCCTCTCCCCAAGGAGAGGGAGGATTGTCCGCCGTCCCTCGCGGCAACCTGCGACTGGATTCGCCGGATGGTTTTTGGCAAAACGGAAAACGTGCGATGGCTGTCCCCTCTCCCCGGGGGAGAGGGTCAGGGTGAGGGCGAGCGTTTCACATTCTAATTTTTGGCGATGGAACTGAAGAAATACCAGGTTGAAGTTCTCAAGCAGATCAAGGCGTATCTGGATGAACTGGCCAAGCAGCAGGCGGCGGGCAACAAGCACGCCGCGCTGGATGCATGGCTGCAATTGCGCGTGCCGGGCCGGCGTTACGGCGAGCGGCAAAATGCACTGGGCAAGGACATGCCAAGTTTCTGCCTGAAAGTCCCCACCGGCGGCGGCAAGACGCTGCTGGCCACCCAAGTCCTTGGTTCGATTTACAGCACGATCTTGGAAGATCGCAACGGCGTGGGGCTGGTCCTGTGGGTCGTACCCAGCGACCAGATTTACAAGGATACGCTGAAGGCATTGCGTGACCGGAATCACTTTTATCGCTTCTCGCTGGAACACGCCGTCAGCCGCCGTGTCGAGGTTTGGGAAAAACACGAAATCAACCGGCTCACGCCGACGCAGTTGAATTCCACGTTGAATGTTCTGCTCATCAAGCTGGCGAGCGCAAACCGGGAGACGAAAGACCAGTTGAAAATGTTTCAGGACAGCGGCGGGAACATCGTGATGCACTTCCCGCCGGAAGACGATCTGGCGGCGCACAAGGCATTGAAGGGAAAATTCCCGAATCTGAAAATGCTCGGAGATGACGGGCAAATTGAAAACAATCTCGTCCGCACGTCATTGGGCAATCTGCTGGCGATTCACGAACCGGCGGTGATTTTGGACGAAGGCCACAAGGCTTACAGCGAACTGGCGCAAAAGACGATTGAGGGATTCAACGCGAGCATCGTCGTGGAGCTTTCGGCGACGCCGACGCAGGAAGCGAACATTCTCTGCCGCGTAACTGGCGAGGAATTGTTGAAGGAAGGCATGATCAAGCTGCCCATCAACATCTGCAATTCCAACGAGGGCAAATGGGAAAATTGTCTGAGCAAGGCAAAATTGAAGCGCGAGGAATTGCAGGCCATTGCCGAAAGGCATTTCGAGAAAACGCACCGGGAAATCCGCCCGATTGTTTTGATTCAAGTCGAGCGAACGGGCAAAGACCAACGCGACGCCGGGCTGATTCACAGCGAGCAGGTGAAGGAGTATTTGATGCAGCGGCTCGGTGTGAATGAAACGGAAATCGCCATCAAAAGTTCCGAGAAAGACGACATTGAGGGAATCAACCTGCTGGCGGAAGGCTGCCGCATCAACTGGATCATCACGAAGGCGGCATTGCAGGAAGGCTGGGATTGTCCGTTTGCCTACATTCTCGTTTCGCTCAACAACACCGGCAGCGCACAAAGCATGACACAATTGATTGGCCGCGTGCTGCGCCAGCCGTTTGCGGAAAAGACGGAACACAACGAATTGAACGAGAGTTATGTCTATTGTCTCAAGGCAAAGGCCGATGCTATTGCCAAGGAAGTGAAGAAGGCGCTGGAACAGGAAGGTTACGAGGGCGAAGGCGAAAGTGTGGTGGATAAAAGCGGCGACGGGAAGCCGGTGGAAAAGCAATTTTCCTTTTTCCGCAGCGAATTCAAAAGTCTTTACCGCCCGTTCAATGGAAAGATTTACCTGCCGCGCTTCTGCGTGAAGCGGGGCAAGGACTACGAAGGGCTGGATTATTTCCGGCATCTCATCAGCCAGGTGGACGTGGAGAAATTCAATTACGATGAATTGAAGTGGGATTTGGGCGACATGGCGGACAAGGCGAAGGATTTCAAGCACGTCGCCACCTTGGGCAAATTTGAAACGGTCGGGGAAGATGAGCCGGAGTTTTTTGAGAAGGACGAAACGGTCCTGGCGTGGCTGGTGGCGAGCCTGCCTTACGAGCATTTCAGTTTCAAACAATTGCGGGTCGTCGTGGAAAGGGCCACGGAACGGCTCGTCAAGGTTCATCCGGCGTTGAAAAACAAGATGGGGCTGGTGAAGTTCACGCTGCGCAACAAATGCCGCGAGTTCATCGAGCGCGAAACGGACCGGCTGGCGGAAGCGGCCTTCGACCGGATGTTTGAAAAAGGCGAGTTGTGCTTTTATCTCGAATGTGTGGAATGCCGGTTTGAGATTCCGCCGTCAATCGAAGTGCGCCGAACCAAGCCATTGATGCACGATGATTATTCGCAAGTGGCCCGTTCGCTGTTCGATTATGTGCCGGATGCGGATTTCAACAGCTACGAGAAGGAGGTCGCGCTGGTGATAGACCATCATCCCGAAGTGCTTTGGTGGTATCGGAACAAAGTCGGGCAGGACAACTTCTCAATTCAGGGCTTTCGCAAAAACCGAATTTTTCCCGACTTCGTTGTGCAAAATGGCGAGGATGAGAAGCCGATGGCGCGGGTCGTCGTTGTCGAAAGCAAAGGCAGGCACCTCGGCGGCAATCCCGACACAAAATACAAACAGAAGATTGCCGGCTATTTTTCCAAAGCGGGCAAGCAGGTATCGTGGCAAAAGCTTGGCGAGGGCTTCGACAAGCAGCAATTCCGCTTTCAGATTTTGGACGAAGGGCTTTACGACACTTGGAAAGACGAACTGAACAAGCTGCTTTGCGCCTGAACGACCGGCTGAGGCCTCACGCATCGAAGGCGACAAAAAAGCCCCTCTCAAGTTTGCTCCGTCGCATGGCGGGTCTGTCGAGCTACTTTTTGACCGAGGCTATCCGATAGAGACGGCTCGCGAGGACTCTCGCCCCACCGGAAGATTTGTGAGTGGCCTTTCTCGCCATGCGGCGAGCCCGTGCCGGAGATTTGCCGCCGTCAATCCGCGTTCGGCGCGGCAAGCCCTGCCCATCATTTGCCAAAATCCGGCGAGCGGTTCTTTGGATGAAGCTTGATTTTCTGATGTTCTGAAAATCCGGGATTTCCCGGATTTGACGGAGCGTTCCATGTCATCGGAGAAAGAAACTGCCGGCGCAATTGCTCCTGATCCAACCGGAGCGGTTCCGCCGGCGTTGCCTCCCGGCCTGCCGGCGCCGTGCACCCGGATGCCGCTGCTGGGCGTGGATTATTTCCACGTGAAGACCCGCGATGGCGGTGACCTGTACCTGACCCGTTTTGGCTTGCCGTTCTGGCGGCATCTGCTGCCGGAAAACTGGCATGCGCGGGACTGGTTTGAAGCCAAGGGCCAACGGCTCGAAGGCACCAGCATGGTTTACCGGGTGCCAACCCGCGTGGTGGAAGGCACCGCCCTCAATCTGGTCGTCAAATGGTCGCGCGTGGGCGAAGTCGTCCCGATGGACACGCTCACCATCAACAAGTTCATCCACGCCGAGTTCAACAGCCCGTTCGAGGAATTTTCGCTGCTGACGGAGCTGCGCAAAGGTGACTCCGGCCCGGCGGGCATCCGCATTCACACGCAACGTCCGCTGGCGATCTACGTGCCGAGCCAGCGGCTGCAACTCTGGCAGACGGGCCGTTCGGAAGACAAAATCAACGCGAAAATCGCGCGTCATCCCGGCGTCGAAATTGACATCCTCCGGCAATACGTCGTGCTCTACGGCTGGATCAAGGGGCGCGACGCGGTTGAGACGGCGGAGTATTTTCATCTGGAAGGCAAGCGACGGTCGGAGTTTCTCGCGCTCACGACCAGCCTGGTCATACACGAGCTTTGGCAGAAGGGCTACCGGGTCGTGGACATGAAGCCCGCGCACATCATTTTGCGGCCCGGTCCAAACCGCTCGCTGTTGCGCGACAACAACGGGCAGTTCGCCTACGCGCTGGTGGACTACGAATTGCTCGAACGGACGCCTGAACATGAACAGGCCGTGCGCACGGCCAACCGCCAGCTTTACCTCAAACACATGGCCCGGCGGTTTGAAGCGGACGTCGCCAAACCGCTGCCCGCGCATCTGCAGGCCATCAACATCCTGGGCGTGGATTACATTCACGGCCGCGCCGAGAGCACCGGCGGCATGCTCTGGGTGGTCGGCAAAGACCCCGATTTGTTCAACTACTTCCTGCCGGAACGCTGGCGGCGCACGCCCAAGAAAAAACTGGCTTCGCGCAACCAGATCTTTTACACGCGCACCAAGGACAATATCAACCTGGTGTGGAAGGTTTCGCGCATGGGCGATCCGCCGCCCCGGTTGACCAATCCCGAGGCCAAAAAGGAAGCGGCGCGCGAATACGGGTTCAACAGCCCATTCGAGGAATTTGCCTTCGCCCTCGAACTCAGCCGGAACGGCGTCAAGACGGTTTATCCCCGGGCGATTTATATGACCGGCCGCCGGCGCGGGCAGAACCGGCAGGCGACCGACCACCGGCGGTACTCGGCGTTGGCGCATTTGCGCACGCCGGAAGGCGACCTGCTGGTCCGCATGGAATACGATTACATCACCATCTGGGGTTTCTGGAACGGGCCGGACGAATTGCTGGCCGTGGCCGACGGCAGTTTCTATCACGCCGTCAACGCCAAACAGGCTTTTGCCGACAAATTGATTTCCAAACAACTGCTGGCGGAGCTGGCGCAATTGAAGGCGGAAAAACTGTCGCAGAGCGGCTTCGAGGATTTGAACCCCAAGCCGGACCACCTGCTGATCTCCTTCGACCCGTCGAACAAACTGGTGATTGGTTCCCCGGGCAAACCCGAGGCGCGCCTCTGCAACTTTGAACTGGTCCGCCGCCGGCCTGCTGCTGAAACCGCGTCAGCGATTTGAATGCGCTGCTTGCGCAACGACATGTTAAACAGGCGTAGCGGCTTTCGGCAGAAAGCCGCACTATTCAATTTCCCAAGGTTTGCGGCGCTCTGCCGAGGCGCCGCTACGGAAAATAAATTCGCCAAATTAACCTGTTGCCTTCCGGTGTTTTTCTGGTATGCTCGTTTTCCTTTTTCACCCGGCCGATGGCCGGTTGAATGGGCAAACGGCCTTGAATTTTCACGTTCGAGTGAGCGTGTAGCGGCCATAACAACATCAAACATCAATCCCGTGTTCCGCGGGATGGTTCGCTCCGGCGGACTTTTAACCAAAGGAAACCTGTGTTAAGCATTGGCATTAAAGAATTGTTGGATTCGGGCGTCCATTTCGGACACCAGACGCGGCGTTGGAACCCCAAGATGAAACCGTTCATCTTCGACGCGCGCAATGGCATTCACATCATTGACCTCAGCCAGACCCTCACGCAACTCGAAGCCGCGTGCGATTTTTTGACCGCCACGGTGCGCAAGGGCGGCAAGGTGCTGTTCGTCGGCACTAAAAAACAGGCGCAGCACGCCATCAAGGAAATCGCCAGGGAATGCGGCCAGTTCTACGTCACCGAACGCTGGCTCGGCGGCACGATGACGAATTTCAACACGCTCAAACGTTCCATCGCCCGGCTCAAGGAAATCGAAAAGATGGACGCCGACGGCACGCTCGCCAAATACGGCAAGCAGGAGCAGGCGGTCATCCGCCGCGAAGCGGCCCGGTTGCAGAAATACTTCGACGGCATCCGCGCCATGGACCGGATCCCCGCGGCCATCTTTGTCGTGGACATCAAACGCGAACACAACGCCGTGGCCGAGGCGCGCAAACTCAAGGTGCCGGTCGTCGCCATCGTGGACACGAATTGCGATCCCGACCTCGTGGATTTTCCCATCGCGGGCAATGACGACGCCATCCGTTCAGTGCGGATGATTCTGGCCACCATCAGCCAGATCATCACCCAGGCGCAGGCGGAATATGAATCAAAACGCGCGCGCCGGCCGGCGACAGAGGAAACCGCTCCCACGGAAACGCCACCCATCCCCGCCGCACCGGTTGAAACACCCGTCACCGAACTTGCGCCGACGGGAGCTGTTCCACCGGTGTTGTCTTAAAATTTCCGGTTGCCCTCAACCGCCAACCCTCAACCCTCAACTCTGAACCGATTGGTATGGCCCAGATTACTGCTGCTGACGTGAACAAACTGCGCGAGATGACCGGCGCCGGCATGATGGACTGCAAACGCGCGCTCGTGGAAGCGAACGGCGACATCAATGCCGCCGTGGACATTCTCCGCAAAAAAGGCCAGGCCACCGCCGCCGTGAAGGCCGCGCGCGACGCCCGGGAAGGCGCCATCGCCCAATACATCGCGCCCGGCGGACAGCTCGGCGTGCTCGTCGAGATTAACAGTGAGTCGGATTTCGTCGCGCGCAATGATACGTTTCGCGCCTTTTGCGAAGACGTGGCGAAACGGCTTGCCGCGGACCCCAAGGCAAACCTGGAGGCCGACCGCGAGGCGCTCGTCGCCAAAATCCGCGAGAACATCAAAATCGCCCGGCACGCGCGCATGGAAGTGAACGGGAACGGTCTGATTGCCGGATACATCCACACCGGTGAGAAAATCGGCGTCCTAGTCGAGGTCGGCGCGGGCAAGGCCGAGACCGTCGGCAAGGATGACTTCAAGCAGCTCGTCAAGGACATCACACTGCAAATCGCGGCGGGCCATCCGCACGCAGTTTCGCGCGAGCAGGTGCCGGCGGAGGTCATTGCCAAGGAACGCGAAATTGCCGCGTCGTCCGACCGGCTCAAGGGCAAGCCCCCGCAAGCGATGGAAAAAATCCTGCAAGGCGTCCTGGAAAAGTTTTACCAGACCTACTGCCTCGTGGACCAGGGCTTCGTGAAGCGCAATTCCGAGGTGAGCGTCAAGGAGCATGCCGCGCAAATCGCCAAACAACTCGGCGATGAAATCACCATCCGCCGTTTCGTGCGCTTTCAGGTCGGCGAAAGTCCGGCGTAACTTGCTCTCCAACCAAATCGCCAGGCGTCCCGCGGGACGCCTTTTTGTTTTTGGAAATCATTTGTTGATTAAAACGAGAACAATGAACAGCAAAACGACAACGCCACAGGCCACCAAAAAAATGGCCGCCAATGTTTGTTGTGAAACGTATTTGGGGTCGCGCCTAAGGACGCCGGGAAAATCGCGCAGTTGATCACACAATGAATATCTCACTGTCGTTAACGCACCGCATGACGGGCAAGTAATCTGGGTGTTCTGTTTGGCCTTGAGGGCTACAGTGTCAAATTCATACTGACAATGATCGCATTTCATCGCAGTCTATTACAGTTCACAAAGTTTACTTTGCGCTTGATAAATTTTTTGTCCAGAGGAATTTCTACGAACGCTTTGATTTGACGTTCCATCGTTGAGTTGTTAAAAATGCCACGTGATTTTTCACGCACTTCATCTCGCATGACCGCCAACAAAAGACCAAAATATTCCCGTGTGCTGCTCAAGCTCAGCGGCGAGGCGCTCGGCGGCAAAGGCCGCAGCAACATTTGCCCCGAAGCGGTGCATGACATGGCGCAACAGATCCGCGAAGTCCGCGACCTGAACGTGCAGGTGGTGGTGGTCGTCGGCGGCGGCAACATTTTCCGCGGCTTGTCCGGCAGCATGCGCGGCATCGAGCGCGCGACCGGCGATTACATGGGGATGCTCGCCACCGTCATCAACGCGCTGGCTTTGCAGGACGCGCTCGAAAAAATCGGCGTGCCCACCCGCGTGCAAAGCGCCATCGTGATGTCGCAAATCGCCGAGCCCTTCATCCGCCGCCGCGCGGTGCGCCATCTGGAAAAGGGCCGCGTGGTCATCTTCGGCGGCGGCACGGGCAACCCGTATTTTTCCACCGACACCGCCGCCGCGT
Organism: uncultured Verrucomicrobiae bacterium; assembly: GCA_963802515.1. Taxonomy (GTDB): domain Bacteria; phylum Verrucomicrobiota; class Verrucomicrobiia; order Limisphaerales; family UBA11358; genus UBA11358. Next base: position 3,989,868 of record CAWDIX010000002.1, on the reverse strand, counting down.
TGCGCGCCAATGAAATCGGCGCGGAAGTGATTCTGAAGGCGACGAAGGTGGACGGCATTTACGATTGCGATCCCCAAAAAAATCCCAGGGCAAAACGGTTCGCGCAGATTTCCTATCTCGAAGCGCTGCAAAAACAGCTCAAGGTGATGGACTCAACGGCATTTTCGCTCTGCATGGACAACCAGATGCCCATTATCGTCTTCGACATGTTCAAACAGCACAACCTTCGGGGTGTGGTCATGGGCGAAAAAGTGGGAACGCTCGTGACCGGGTGAAGTGAACCAGGTGAAATGAACCGGGTTGATGGATTGGTGGATTGATGGATTGGGGCGGTGTAATTCAATAATCCACCCATCCACCAATCCAATTTTATGAGATTCGCGTCGCGTGAGGATGCGGGGCGGCAACTCGGTGAACGCCTGCGGAAACAGGGCGTCGAGGTTGACCTGGTGCTCGGGCTCCCGCGCGGCGGTGTCGTGGTCGCCGCCGAAGTGGCGCGCCTCTTGCGGCGCCCGCTGGACGCGCTGATTGTCCGCAAAATCGGGCATCCGTGGCACCGCGAATTTGCCGTCGGCGCGCTCGCCGAGCCGGATGTGGTCATCCTGGACGAAGCTTCCGTGGGAAAAAATCCAGCGGTGCGACTGCAACTCGACGCGATAATTGCGGAGGAAACCGCGCGGCTGCAAGGCTACCGTTCGCGTTTTCACACTGCGACCCTGCCGATCCTGGCGGGGAAAACGGTTTTGCTCGTGGACGACGGTCTGGCCACCGGCGCGACCGCCGAAGCCGCCGTGCTGTCGGCAAAGCGGCAGAAGGCGCAGAGGATAGTCATCGCCACGCCGGTGGCATCAACCAACGCGGTCGAAAGGCTGACACCCCTGGCAGACGAGGTGGTGGTGTTGAGGATGGATCCCGACTTCGGCGCAGTGGGCCAGTATTACGAGGAATTTGAGGAAACGACCGACGAGGAAGTTCTGGCGTTGTTGCGTCATCAGGCAACCCGCGGCCAGGCGCCGCCTTGACGAAGCCAATTTATGCCCGAACTCCCGGAAGTTGAAGTGCTGGCGCGGTATTTGCGACCGTTGCTGTACGGCAAAACCATACGCGCCGTAAACGTGCGCCGCGCAAAAGTGCTGGCGCCGACCGCACCGCGAACGTTTTGCCGGACGTTGGCGGGCGCAAAATTCACCGGCCTGTCGCGGCGCGGCAAGTATCTCCTGTTTCAACTGCGCGCCAAGGCCGGTGGCAAGGCCATTACCCTGCTCGGGCATCTGGGAATGACGGGCAGAATTTTTCTGGCGCAGAAAAGCAGCCGGTTGCCCAGGCATACGGCGGTGGCGCTTGATTTGGGCGGGAATAATCTGATTTACGAAGATACGCGCTATTTTGGCCGGTTGACGCTGGACTTATCCGCCCTGGCCAGATTGGGACCGGAACCTTTGGATGATCCCTTCAAAACCGGGACGTTCGCTGAATCGCTGAAACGCTCGCGGCAGGCGGTCAAAGTCAAATTGCTGGATCAAGGACTTGTCGCCGGCATTGGAAACATTTACGCGAGTGAGGCGCTGTTCCGCGCGCGCATTTCGCCGAAGCTGCCGGCGAACAAACTGACCGTGGCGCAAGTCCGCCGGCTGCGGCTCGCCATTCGCGCGGTGCTGGCCGGAGCCATCGAGCGCGGCAGCACCGTCCCGCTGAATTGGGGCAGGAACAAGCCGGACGGCCTTTTTTATTTTGGCCGGGCGCCGGGCGCGCCGGATTTTTACAAGGAACGCCTGCGGGTTTATGACCGCGAGGGACAAGTCTGCTCGAATTGCCGCCGACCGATCAAACGCATCATTCAGGCCGCGCGGAGCACGTTTTATTGTCCGCATTGCCAGCGGTCATAAGGAAGCCGTTTTGTGCCGCAACCCCGGGAAGTTGAAGCGCTCACGCGCGATTTACCGCCGGAGCCGCGCGCCACGGGCGGCCGCTCGCCGGCTGGATAGGGGATTCCCTTATATTCCTAGTCATTTACCCCAGAGCGCAATCAGGCGGAGCACCAATTGTAAGCTGCACACAACTCCCTTAATTTGCTGCCATGCAAACAATATATGCGAAGCCTGATACGGACAACCCCGCTGACGCGGTTCATCTGCGGTCAAATACCTTGGCCGCCCCGAGCGGCAATGGCAATGGAACCGGCAACCGCGCGCTGGTGGATGCGCTGGTCGGCTCCCGGGTTTACCGGGAATACGAACGCGCCTTCAGCGACATGACCGGGTTGCCGGTGGCGTTGCAGCCGGTGGAAACCTGGCAATTGCCGCACCATGCCAAGCGGAATGAAAACCCTTTCTGCGCGTTGATGTCACAGAAGAGCCGGGCTTGCGCCTCCTGTTTGCAGGTGCAGGAACGGCTTTGCGCCAAGGCCACGACCGAGCCGCAGACGGTGGCCTGCGCTGCCGGACTTTGCGACACGGCCGTGCCGGTCCGGTTGAGCGACCGGTTGATTGGCTTTCTCCAGACCGGGCAATTGTTCCGTAAAAAACCGACCGAGGCCCAGTTTGAACGGACGGAAAAACAGATGGAGAAGTGGGGACTGGATGTAAACCGCGAGACCCTGCGCAAAGCTTATTTTGCCGGCAAAGTCGTTTCCCGGAAACAACACGAAGCCGCCGTCAAATTGTTGACCATTTTTGCCCAGCACCTCGCCATATTGAGCAATCAGGTTTTCATCCAACAAGAAAATGCCGAGCCGCCGGTCATCAAACGGGCCCGGGAATACATCCACGAACACCAGGCCGAGGAACTTTCGCTCGAACCAGGTGGCCAAGGCAGTCAACATGAGCACGTTTTACTTCTGCAAAATGTTCAAGAAAGTTGCCGGCATCAATTTCACCGATTACGTCGCACGGGTGCGCATCGAAAAGTCGAAAAACCTGCTGCTCAACCCGAACCTGCGCGTAAGTGAAATTGCGTTCGAAGTCGGCTTCCAGTCGCTGACGCATTTCAACCGCGTGTTCAAGAAACTCCTCGGCCAGTCGCCCACCGATTACCGGGCACAATTGCTCACCCACTGATGGGAAACGTGACGGGTGACAAGTGACGGGGAAAGGAAAAGCGTCACAAATGAGGATGGGCGCGCGCGCTACTCGTCTCCCGCCACGCGCCACTCGCCCGCCGCGCCGTGGCCTCCGGGCGGAGGCAGGTCATTCGTTTGAGATTGGCAGCGGCGCAGGATTTCCCGATATTCCCTTCATTCTTGAAATGAAAGACTATCGGAAAATGTCCCGATCCGAACTGCTCGGCTGGATTGAGAAATTCAAATCCAAACAGGCCGCGCGAACGCGGTCGCAACAGCAGCGGGCCGCCGCCGCGTTGCGCGACAGCGCGGAGCGGCTGCGCGCAATTCTGGACACCGCCGTCGAGGGCATCATCACCATTGACGAGCGCGGCACCATCGAGTCCTTCAATCAGGCGGCGGAGAAAATTTTCGGTTACCGGGCGCGCGAAGTCATTGGCAAAAACGTCAGCGTCCTGATGCCTTCGCCCCATCGCGAAGCGCACGATTCCTACCTCGCCAACTATCGCCGCACCGGCCACGCCAAAATCATCGGCATCGGACGCGAAGTGGCCGGTCGCCGGAAGGATGGCACGCTGTTCCCGATGGACCTGTCCGTGAGCGAAGTGCGGCTGGCCGACCGGCGGTTGTTCACCGGGTTTGTCCGCGACATCACCGGGCGCAAGCAGGCCGAGAAGGCGCTCTTGCATTACTCCGCCCTGGTGGAATCCTCGGACGATGCCATCATCGGCAAAACCCTCGAAGGTTACATCACCAGTTGGAACAATGGCGCGGAAGCGGTCTTCGGCTACACGCGCAAAGAGATGGTGGGCAAACACATATCCATCCTCATCCCGCCGGACCGGAAGGATGAAGAGCCGGAGATTCTTGAAAAAATCAAACGCGGCGAATCCGTTGACCACTACGAAACCCTCCGCCGGCGCAAGGACGGCCGGTTGATTGACATTTCAGTGACCATCTCCCCCATTCGTGATGCCGATGGACTCATCACCGGCGCTTCCAAAGTGGCGCGTGACATCACCGAACGCAAACGGCTGGAACGGGAAATCCTCGAAATCAGCGACCGTGAACAGCGCCGCATCGGGCACGATTTGCACGACGGCCTTTGCCAGCATCTCGCGGGGATTGAATTGATGAGCCAGGTGTTGGAACAAAAATTGACGCCGGCGTCCGAAGACGCCGCGAAGCGCGCCGGTGACATTGCCAAAAACGTGCGCGAAGCCATCGGCCAGACCCGTTCGCTGGCCCGCGGCCTTTCACCGGTCACACTGGAATCGGAAGGACTCACGTCCGCGCTCCACGAACTGGCAGTGAACACGGAAAAAATGTTCAACGTGAAATGCCGTTTCGATGGCGATTCGGAGGTGTCGGTGCGCAACCACGCCGTGGCCACGCACCTTTTCCGCCTGGCACAGGAGGCCGTGTCCAATGCCATCAAACACGGCAAAGCCAAACAGATTTCGATTCATCTCAAAGCCGATCCCGGACGCATCTATCTGGCGGTGAGCGACAACGGCCGGGGTTTACCGAAGGAAATCCCGAAGTCCAAAGGCATGGGCCTGCGCATCATGCAATCCCGCACCGGAATGATCGGCGGCACCCTGACCATCGAACGGAATGCCGGCGGCGGCACCAGCGTCATCTGCTCGGCCCCGAACCACTCAACGCCACCATTAAACCATCGAGGCCCGCAAAAATGAACGGCAAAAAACCAAGGTTGCGCGGTAATCACTTTGGAGCGCGGCGACGCGTCGCCGCTTTTCAAAGCCCGGACGCGTCCGCGCACTCCCAAAACCCATCCCGCCATGCCCGCCAAAAATAAAATTCCCGCCAAACGCGTGCTGATCGTGGACGACCACCCGATGATGCGCACCGGGCTGGCGCAGTTGATTGACAACGATCCCGGCTTGAAGGTCTGCGCCGAGGCGGACAACGCCGGCCAGGCGCTTGATGCCGTCGCCCGGCAGCCCTTCGATCTGATCCTGCTCGACATTTCACTGCCCGACAAAAATGGGCTGGAACTCATCAAGGACATTCAGGCGTTAAAGCCGGAGCTGCCCATCCTGGTCGTCTCGATGCACGACGAACTGCTTTACGCCGAACGCGTGTTGCGGGCGGGCGGGCGCGGTTACATCATGAAACAGGAGGGCGGCAAAAAGTTTTTACAGGCCATCCACCACGTGCTCGCCGGCCAGGTTTATGTGAGTGAAAAGATGTCCGCGCGCATCCTGGAGAACGTCTCCCGCGGCCGCCGCGCCGAAGCGTCGGCATCGCCTGTCGAACGCCTGACCGACCGCGAATTTGAGGTTTTCCAAATGATTGGCCAGGGCAAGGGCACGCGCGACATCGCCGGGCACCTGCGTCTGAGCGTGAAGACCGTCGAGGTGCATCGCGCGAACATCAAGGGCAAGCTGAAATTAAAAACGGCGACCGACCTCGTCAGCCACGCCATCCGCTGGGTCGAGACGGAACAAAAAGGCTGACCTGGCTTAACCGCGGATGACGCGGATGACGCGGATTCTGTTTGCTGCACTTGTCGCGTCGCAGCCCAGGCGAAGACGGATCAAGGCTCCAACCTTCAACCATCTGCACCTAATCATTGCTGACACCAAAGGGCGGGCGAATTATTTTTCGGGAGTATGTAGCTAACGCAAACGAAGCGTCAAAGAGCAGGCAATCATAGCAATACCCGCCTTATTTACCGGCTATTTGCGTTAAGTACATACTCCCGTTATTTTTGAGGGTTGGACAGCATTTGTCCCACCCCATCCGTTAAATTTGCATCCACAAATGTGAACAACTATGGCTTGTTACACGGAGACAAGAGAGTTACGAACAGTTCCGGTTCAGACACTCCGGGCGATCCTGTGAAGTTTTACGCGCATACTGCGGACGGATCCCCTCTCCGCCTCGAACGGGGAGAGGGTCAGGGTGAGGTGTCGAACTGTTCCCCATGCCGCGCGCCGCAGGCCCGGCTTACTGCTCGAGGTGAAAACGGGTGGCAGCCGCTCGCAACACATCTTCGCAACGTTGCCAACCTGGCGAAACAATTCGCATCCCCGCTCGGCCTCCCCGCCGAAGCTGAACTGGCCGGGCTGTTGCATGATTTTCAAATTCAGAACCACCAAACTTAAATCTTATGCGCCTCGAAGCTCATCCTGGTCAATCGCTCGCTGACCACCTATTAGCAGTGGCAGATAAAGCAAAAGCATTCTCACGCCACTTCGATGCCCTTGAGCACGGGGCGCTCGCCGGCTTGCTGCATGATCTCGGCAAAGCCGAGGAAGAATTTCAGAAGCGCCTCCGCCACGCGATGGACCCGAAGGAGACGGATGGAGAAAAACAACCTCACGCCCATCACGGCGCTGCGCTGGCCTTGTGTCACGACTTGTGGTCGGTGGCTTTCGCTGTGAACGGACATCACGCCGGCCTGCATGACCGACATGCTTTGCACTCAATGAATGGGAAGCGGGCACACTACGCCTTGCGAGCGAACGATTGCCAAGACAAGTTGCGGCGAGAGGGATTCGAGAAATTCCCGGCGCAACCTGGCCCGACTCTGCCTTCTTGGCTTGAATGTCTTCCAATCACGACAGCCGAAGAACGCACAGCCAAGCTCCATGCCGTTGAACTCTACACCCGGTTCATCTTCAGCGCGTTGGTGGACGCTGACCGCTTGGACACGGAAGAAGATGAGCGGAAGCAAAACCGGCTTCCAGGTTTGCGGCAGGGTTGGCGGTTTGGCTCAACCGCTTTGGCTGCCGAAGGTCCAGTGAACGATTTGCTCCGCGAACTGGACGGGGCGATTCAAAAACGACGCGAGCAAGCTGTGACGAAGGGAGCTTCCAGCGATGTCCTCGCCGTCCGGCAACGGGTGCTTGTCCACTGCAAGACCGCTGCCGACAAGGAACGCGGCATTTTCAGCCTCACCGTCCCCACCGGCGGGGGAAAGACACTGGCCTCGGTGGACTTCGCACTCCGCCACATTCAGGCGCAGAACGCCCGAACCACGGAGTCGCACCAGAAACTTCGGCGCATCATCGTTGTCATCCCCTACCTCAGCATCATTCAGCAGACCGCCCGCGAACTGAAAAATGTCTTTGGTGAACTTGATGACGACGGCAAACCTACCCAAGCAGCCCCGTTGGTTCTGGAACATCACTCGCAAGCCCAAGACCCGCGACTGGACGAAAAGAAAGTGGACTCCGGCAAAGCAGGCGACTATTCCCGCGAGCGCAGCCTTCGCCAACTTGCCGCCGAGAACTGGGACGCGCCTATTATTGTCACCACCAGCGTCCAGTTCTTCGACTCGCTCTTTTCCCGCCGCCCCGCCGACGCGCGCAAGTTGCACAACATCGCTCAGTCCGTCATCATCTTCGACGAGGTTCAGACTTTCCCGCCGCGTCTCATGCAGCCCATTCTGGATGTGCTGGGCGAACTGACGAATCCCGCCCGCCCTTACGGCTGTTCGCTCGTCCTTTGCACGGCTACGCAACCGGCCCTTTCGCGCGAGGTGAACGATGAGCCGTGGGCTTTCGACGCCGGGCGCGTTCGCTCGATTGTTCCCGCTGATGAAGCGAACGAGCACTTCCGCACCCTCGCCCGCGTGAACTACGACTGGCAGCAATCGGAAGCGGACCAGTCGGTCACTTGGAGCACCCTGGCTGAACAGGTTCTTTCCGAATCTCCGCGCGAGCAGGCGCTGGTGGTGGTCAACACCCGCCGCCATGCGCGGAGTCTGTTCGAGACCCTCGGCGAGAAGTTGAGTGAGAAGAAGCGCAAGGCGCTCTTTCACCTCTCCACTTGGATGACGCCCGCCCATCGCGTCGAGGTGCTCAACGAGGTCAACCGGCGGCTCAAGACAGGCGAACCCTGTTTCCTGGTCAGCACTCAATGCATCGAAGCCGGCGTGGACGTGGATTTCCCCGCCGTCTGGCGCGCACTCGGCCCTTACGATTCTATTGTTCAGGCGGCAGGCCGTTGCAACCGCAGCGGGGCGCTGAAAGATGCCGCCAGCCAACCGGTGAAGGGTATCGTGCGCGTTTTCCGGCCGGAAGGCCACGACAAGTCCATGCCTCAAGGCGTTTATCAAACTGCCACCAGTCAGACCGAGCTTCTCCGACGAATGAAAGCCGCCGACCCGCACAACCCCGAATCCTTCCCGCAATACTTTCGGCTGCTCTACCAACTCAGTGTCCCCGACGAGTGCGAAATCCAGAAGCACCGCGAACAGCTTCACTTCGAGCAGGTTCACGAGTGCTTCGATTTCATCGAGGCGTTCACGGTTCCAGTCCTGGTCGTGGACGAGGTTGTGGCTGGCCAACCGTGCGCCACACCAGCCAAAGCCATCTACGAGTTAGCACGGCAGAAGTTTATTCCGGGCAGCAAAGAGCGAGGCTACTTCACACGCGAAGACTGGCGGGCTATCCAGCCATTCATCGTGAATCTTGACTACCGCAACAAGGCTGCTCAGTTCGCTTTGGCGCGGTATGCTCAATCAGCATTTGACGACGAAGCAACAGAACTCCGCATCTGGAACGCTGGCAGCGGTGGCTACGTCGGTGGCTTGAACGGAACTGGAATCACGTTCAATCCGGAGTTTGATCAACTTCTTTCAGGAGGACTCTAACCATGCTTTCAGAACCCATTTGTCTTCGCGTCAAAGGCCCGTTCGCATGTTTCACTCGCCCGGAGTTCCACGTCGAGCGCGTCAGCTATCCCGTCATCACACCTTCCGCTGCGCGTGGCGTGCTTGAGGCCATCTTGATGAAACCCATCGAAAAGCCGGAGGCTGGGAAGCGTGGCAACAAGATGGGATTTCGCTGGCACATTCTGCGACTGGGAGTCATGCGCAAGGGGGTTCTCACGTCCATCCTGCGGAACGAACTCGGCTACGATTCGCATCCGGCCTACGGAAATGTTCAGGGCTACGACATCATGGAGGAGCGGACGCAGCGCCACAGCCTGTTGCTCCGTGACGTGGAATACCTGATCGAAGCAATCTTGGAGGTCGCTCAAGTCGGGCGTAGGCCCCACCGAGACGGACAGGGCCGCAGACCGAGTGAGGAGTTTCTGGCTCGGAACAAGTATCATCAGATGTTCGTCCGTCGGGCGGCAGCCGGACAATGTTTCTACCAACCATTCTTGGGCTGCCGTGAGTTCTCTGCTTCCGAGTGGGAATTGATCGGTCCCGCGAAAGCCCAACCTGACGCCTCTATCAACGACGATTTCGGCGTCGTGTTCCGCGACTTCGACTTTGGCCCAGTCTGGAACCACTGGGACCATGATGCGGGCAAGCTTCGCCCGGCGGACGGCTGGGATCAGCCGGGCAAACGCCCCGACGCCTTGCGCCCACTTCACGCCAAAGCTGAGCAAGGCTGGATTCGTGTCAGCGAAATTCGCGATGGAAAGGTGGTGGCTGTATGATCTCCGAGTTGATGCGCGTGGCTGAGGCGTCCGGACTTGCTGGGTGCGAGAGCCGTCGGCAGCGCCCAGTCCATTGGATTATTGACCTCGACGCGGAAGGACGCGGCATTGGTTTCAGTCCCACAACCGTAACGGTGGAAACCAAACGGGGCGAGAAGAAGGAGCGGCGGGGTAAAAAATTTGCCGTTTCAGCCAACTACCACATGCAGTGGAAGGATGGGAAGATTCAGTCCGTTTGCACGAATCAGCACAACTGGCTTCCAGATTTTCTCACCGGCCCAGCCAACGAGATTTTTCCGCACGGAGTCACTGGGAAAAACCCGGTGGCGCAAAAGCAGTCGCTTTGGGCTGGTCGGATATTTGAGGCTGCTGAAGACAAAGCACTCGCGGCCAACTCCAACATCCAAGCGTTGTCCGCGTGGCTGAAACATGGCCCTCGGTTCGATGATCTTGCCCTTCCTTGCGAAAAGGAGGAACGTCAGCGAATCATCGAAGATCTCGACGCCGGTAAGGAAACGATCTCATTCCGCGTGGCGGGTTGCCTGATTACGGCTGACCTCGAACTGCGACAGTGGTGGGCCGAGAGGGTGACCCAGCAAAGAGAAGAAGTAATCAAGAAACTGAAGCCCGGCAGAGACAACTACAGCGAAGGGACTGGTCCGATCACCGAGTATTTTCCGTCGGTTTTCGGCAGCGTCCCATTTGCGTCCTTCAACTCTGCTCCGTTCATCAGTTATGGCTTAGGCAGCCAGACCGCAACCTTCCGTCTTGAAACCGCCGAGAAAACCGCCGCCGGTCTTAACTCCCTGCTGAATGATTCCAGAACCAGCCTCTGGCTGGGCGACGAAACCGCTGTTTTCTGGGCTGTGGACAGAACCAACGGCAAAGTTCAGCCCGCTGACTTCCTGCGACTGCTTGACCAACCTGACCCGCTGGCCGTGCGTGATTATCTAAAATCCGTTTGGGGATCGCGTCCGTCCGAACTGGCACAGACAGACTTTCACGTTGCTATTCTCCTCAAAGGCACAGGCCGCTTCTCGGTTCGGTCCTGGCACACCGACACGCTGGCCGACGCCGACGAGCATGTTCGCCACTACTTCGCTGCCATCCAACTTGAGAGCGACGATGCCACGCCAGCGTTGCGCGATATGGCTTCGGCCACGATTACCAAGGCGCGGAAGCAGAAGGCCAAACCCACCCCCGCCACATTCAACGCCCTATTTGAAGCCGCCTTGCGCGGAACTGCTTTACCTTACAGCCTCCTCGCCACGGCCATCTCCCGACAAAAGCTCGAACTAGCAAGCGGTGACCCCGGCGACTTGGATTTCCAAAAGCGGCTGCAAGCTCGCACGGCATTACTTCAACTCTATTTCACCCTGAAGAACGACGGCACAACCACCACCCAGGAAACAATTATGAACACCAAAGAAACCGCCATCCTATGCGGGCGTTTGCTCGCGATCCTCGACAAAATCCATGACGAAGCGCACGACGGCAAAAGCGCATCCTCGCCCGCTAACAGGCTCTACGGTGCCGCATCCGCTACCCCGGCACTTGTCTTCCCGAAGCTTTGCCAACTGGCGCGTTACCACCTCCAGAAGATTGGCGGAGGCATGGCTCACAAGTTGGAATTCGGTGTTCCCAAGGAAAAGCGGGAGGATGGCCTGCCGGAGGATTTCGACGGTCTGGCCGCTATCGTGGCCCACTTGAAAGAAACTACCGAGGGCAACTTCCCGCGCCTTTTGTCACTAGAAGATCAAGGGCGCTTTGCGCTCGGATTTTACTACGAACGCTGCCGCAAATGGCCTAGCTACAAAAAAACCGACTCAACAAAGCTTCAAACCAATAACCTCGAAACCAAGTAATCATGAACACCAACACACAACTTCACCACAAACTGATCGCCGTTCCGACCGGCAAACAAGCTACTGACCCTGTGGCCGAACGCCACGACCTCGTGTTGCTCTTCGACTGCGCCAAGTCGAATCCCAACGGCGACCCGGACACCGGCAACATGCCCCGCGTCCAACCCGACTCCCTCAAGGGCCTCGTCACCGATGTCTGCCTGAAGCGCAAGATTCGGAATTTCTTCAGCCAGTGTCGCCCGGACGGCGGTCTGCTGGCTTCTGATCCGTTGAACCGGGCACAATCTCCTGCTGGCTATCGCATCCTCATTCACGAGAACGCTGTGATCCAGCAACTCATGGAGGCACCTGAAATTGAAACCGAAGCCCGCCGGATCTTCGCCGAAGATTTGAAGCAAGACCCGAAAGCTTGGGACGCCAAGAAGACGAAAAAGGGAAAAGGCAAGAAAGCGGAACCAGAGGCAGGCGAAGCCGAAGCACCGGAGGAAGTCAGTCCTGCCGAAGATGACAAAAAGCGGGCCACGCAGCTTGCGCTTCTGCAGGCGTTCTTCGACCTACGGGCATTTGGAGGTGTGCTTTCAACCGAAGGCCCGCTCAAAGGCAGTTTCTACGGCCAGGTGCGTGGGCCGCTTCAAATCACCTTTGCTGAAAGTCTGGACAAGGTTCTGCCGCTTGATGCGACAATCACTCGCTGCGCGGTGGCGAGTTTGAAAGAGCAGCAGCAGGCGGCAAGTAGCGAGGAAGAAAGCACGAACCGCACGATGGGTCGCAAGCACGGCATTGATTACGGGCTTTACCGGTGCCACATCCACTTCTCGCCCGCCTTCGCCGCCAAGACCGGCTTCAGTTACTACGACCTCGACAACTCCCTGTTCGCCTTGCAACACATGTTCGATGACGACCATGCCGCCGGACGGCATTTGCGTCTCGTCGGTCTGGTGGACTTCCAGCACCAGTCCAGTCTCGGCAATGCACCTGCTCACAAACTGTTCACGCTGGTCAAAGTGACAGGCATCAAAGAAGAGAAAGATGCCAAGATGGTGTTCAAGTCCTCCGGCAGCGAGTTTCCGCGCGATCTCAGTGACTACGAGGGAAATTCTCCCGGCGGCGTGACGAAGCATGAATCTGTTCCTGACTACGAGGCCAAAGGCATCATCGCCCGCAAGATTGTTTGGGAGATACCGTAAGTTAAGCAAACCACTGCCACTGCGTGACCCCAATCGAAAATTCAAAATCCCAAATCACGAATCCGACGGAACTGTTGCCCCTCTCGCTGCTCAACGACTTTCTCTTCTGCCCGCGCCGGGCGGCGTTGAAAGTCGTGGAAGGCTGGCGGGAGGCGAATGAGCACACCGTTCGTGGTGACATCGTGCATGAGCACGCCGACTCGCCCGGTTACGAAGTTGCCAAAGGCGTGAAGCTGCTGCGGGCACTGCCGGTCTTTTCTGAGCGGCTTGGACTCTCGGGCAAATGCGACATTGTCGAGGTCGAAGGGGCTTCGACCTCGAATTTGAAATCTGACATCTCAGATTTGAAATCCCTGAGGCCGGTCGAATACAAAAAGGGCAAGCGCCGCCAGTTCGAGAACGATGACGCGCAGCTTTGCGCGCAGGCGTTGTGTCTGGAAGAAATGTTCAAACTTCCCGTTGAACGCGGTGCGGTGTTTCACGCCGAAAGCAAACGCCGTCGCGAAGTCGAGTTCACGCCCGAACTGCGGACGTTGACGGAGGAGGCGATCAAGCAGCTTCATCGCTTGCTCGCTTTGGAGCAGGTGCCGCCCGCAGAATTCAAACCGGCTTGCGAGGAGTGCTCGCTGTATCGCATCTGTCTGCCGGAGCTTACGTCCGTCCCGCCCGGCCTGGCCCGCGCGGCGCGGGCGCTTTTTGAAATCTGAAATCTCAAATTCCAAATCCTCAACTGACAACCCTCAACCTTCCACCAACGCATGACCTACGAACGATTCGAAGATGTGCCCGTCTGGCAGGCGGCAGCCAATCTCTACGAAGCCACCGAGGAATTGCTGGAAAATGAATCATTTCAAGCCAGCCGCGGATTTCGCGACCAGCTCGACCGCGCGGCCCTTTCAGTTTCCAACAACATTGCCGAGGGTTTCGAGCGCGGGACGACGAATGAGTTGCTGGCTTTTCTCTACATCGCGCGCGGTTCCGCCGGCGAGGTGCGTTCCATGCTCTGCCTTAAATTGCGTCGCGCCGACAAGGCCAAATGGCCGGCCGATCTCAAATCTCAAATCTCAAATTTGAAATCCCTGGCCGAAAGCTGTTCCCGCCAGCTCCGGGGCTGGGCGGATTCGCTGCAAAACTCGGACATCAAAGGCCAGCGTCATCTGAATGACAAATCCCGGCAGGCGGATGATCAGAAGAAACGCGCCTCCACTTTCCAGACAGAACTGCTCCGCAAGTTGCCCGCCTGGCATCCCAAGCGCAAGGAAGCCGAGGAACGCGGATTGATCTGAAATCTCAAATCTCAAATGCCAGAAATCCAACAAAACACACTGTATCTCACGACGCCCGGCAGTTACGTGGCTCGCGATCATCTGACGCTTCAGGTCGAAGTCCCGGTTTATCCGCCCGAACTGCCGCCGGAAGATCGCAACCGGCAATCGGCAATCGACACCCGGAAATTATCCATCCCAATCCACCATTTGGAGTCGGTCTGCGTCTTCGGCGCTTCCAGCATCAGTCCGCCCGCGATGGACCTTTGCTGGGAACACGGTGTCGCCATCAATTTCCTGTCCGAAAACGGCTACTTGCAGGCCCGGGTCACCGGCGTGGCCGATACCAGCGTCACCTTGCGCCGCGCCCAATTCCGCGTTGCGGACGACCCGATCCGCGCCGCCGCCATTGCCCGCCAGATTGTCGCAGGCAAAATCCAAAATTCCCGGAACAGTCTTTTGCGTGGCGGGCGCGAATCTGAAATCTCAGATTTCAAATCTCAAATCGAGGAGGCCGCCGACGCTCTGGCGCGACAGCTTTCCGATCTGGCGAAAACCAATCCGCCGCTTGACCAGGTGCGCGGTGTCGAGGGCATGGCCGCGCAGACGTATTTCTCCGTATTCGGGATGCTGCTCAAACAACAACGCGATGATTTCGCTTTCACCACCCGCAGCCGCCGTCCGCCGCGTGACCGCATCAACTGCATGATTTCATTTCTCTATGCGCTGGTGCGGCACGATTGCATCGCCGCGCTCACCAGCATCGGCCTCGACCCTTTCGTCGGCTTTCTCCATGCCGACCGTCCCAACCGCCCGTCGCTCGCCCTCGACCTGATGGAGGAATTTCGCCCGTGGCTGGCTGACCGCCTCGCCGTCACGCTGATCAACCGGCAGCAAATCCAGCCCGACCATTTCGTGTTGCGTGAAGGCGGGGCCGTGGAATTTACCGATACCGGGCGCAAACTCGTCATCAAAGCTTACCAGGAACGCAAGCAGGAGAGTTTGAATCATCCTTTGCTCGACCAGAACTTGCGCATTGCACAATTGCCCTTCGTGCAGGCGCGCATTTTAGCCCGATACCTGCGCGCCGATTTGCCGGAGTATCTGCCGCTGGTTCCCAAATAACCCCGACCATGTTAATCTTGGTAACATACGATGTTTCCACTGTTGAAAAAGCCGGGCTGCGCCGCCTGCGCCGGGTTGCCCGAGCGTGTGAAGACTACGGCACGCGCGTCCAGAAATCCGTCTTTGAATGTCAGGTCGGTCAAAAAGAATGGGCGTCTTTGCGCGACCGGTTGTTGCGTGAAATCAAAACGGACGAAGACTCGCTCCGCTTTTACTTTCTTGATGAAAATGCCGTCCAACGCACGGAACACCACGGCGCAGAGAAACCGGTTGATCTGACCGAACCGCTCATCCTATGAACCGGCTTCCGCGAACCCCAAGTGCCGACTTAACCCCGCCACGTTCGCGGCTGGCAGAAATCTCGCGGCTGACTGATACTTTCAATCGTTCTTTGAAAATCAAAACAGCGCAAGCGCGCAAAAACTCGTCCTGTTCGCGGGAATGGGATATTAAAGCTTTGCGGCTTGGCCAGTTGGGCAGGTCGCAGTCGCCCCGGTCACGTGACCGGGGCGCGGATTGAAACTTGTAAACCGAATAGAGAACGTAACCGACGACGCCGTCGCCCCGGTCACGTGACCGGGGCGCGGATTGAAACCAGCACATCGTGGCGGTCACCACGCGGCAATGGGGGTCGCCCCGGTCACGTGACCGGGGCGCGGATTGAAACGATGAAAACATTTCGGCGGCGGCCGGGCTGAATCAGTCGCCCCGGTCACGTGACCGGGGCGCGGATTGAAACGGCAGCACGGCGTATGCGGCGAGCCAGAAGACTTCGTCGCCCCGGTCACGTGACCGGGGCGCGGATTGAAACCCACCAGAGAAGATACAGTTCTCAACACGGCAAGCGTCGCCCCGGTCACGTGACCGGGGCGCGGATTGAAACATTCGCCAACCTAAAATGCCATGACCGACTCTCAAGTCGCCCCGGTCACGTGACCGGGGCGCGGATTGAAACACCCACGCTGATAGCTTTGCGTCTTGACGCACAAGGTCGCCCCGGTCACGTGACCGGGGCGCGGATTGAAACAGCGGAAAAAGGCACTTGCGGCCCCGCGTCAAACTGTCGCCCCGGTCACGTGACCGGGGCGCGGATTGAAACAAGCTCATGTCGGAACGGGTTGGCCGCATCCGCAGCGTCGCCCCGGTCACGTGACCGGGGCGCGGATTGAAACAGACTGATCGCGTCATCAGGCGGTGTTGGATTGGGTCGCCCCGGTCACGTGACCGGGGCGCGGATTGAAACTTGAGCTTCTCGAAAACTTCATCCCCCACTCCCGATGTCGCCCCGGTCACGTGACCGGGGCGCGGATTGAAACAGCGACATGTTCCAGTTGCTCATCAACATCTGCATGTCGCCCCGGTCACGTGACCGGGGCGCGGATTGAAACCTCGCCAGCTCGATGCGTGAACGCCTCGGCTACGAGGTCGCCCCGGTCACGTGACCGGGGCGCGGATTGAAACACGATTATTCGAGCATCGCCCGAATTCTCGCGCGCGGTCGCCCCGGTCACGTGACCGGGGCGCGGATTGAAACATTTTTGGAAGCTCGGATATCGCATCGCCGACAAGTCGCCCCGGTCACGTGACCGGGGCGCGGATTGAAACAGCGCCGACAGAACCAGGGCAAGGGAAATTAGCGGTCGCCCCGGTCACGTGACCGGGGCGCGGATTGAAACTGCACCACCCGCGCGTCGCCCGACCGCACCCGGTGGTCGCCCCGGTCACGTGACCGGGGCGCGGATTGAAACTTCGTGTAATCCACGTTCACCCGGTGCAGCATGTCGCGTCGCCCCGGTCACGTGACCGGGGCGCGGATTGAAACATCGAGACGACCGGCGGGGTGGCGGCGCCGCGGTGTCGCCCCGGTCACGTGACCGGGGCGCGGATTGAAACACGTCGGCCGGATCTATTTGCGTGGAGGGCTGGAGTCGCCCCGGTCACGTGACCGGGGCGCGGATTGAAACTGAAACTGTTGCTTTGTCACGGTGTTCACGTTCACGTCGCCCCGGTCACGTGACCGGGGCGCGGATTGAAACAAAAAATATCACTGGTGGAGTTACGTCACACCGCTGTCGCCCCGGTCACGTGACCGGGGCGCGGATTGAAACCGCAGCAATACCCGGAAGACAGCGCGGAGAGGATTGTCGCCCCGGTCACGTGACCGGGGCGCGGATTGAAACCGCAAAACTCGCCTGGCTGTTTCGGCGTCCATTAGGTCGCCCCGGTCACGTGACCGGGGCGCGGATTGAAACATGTATGAAAGCGCCATGCGTTTCCGCCGTCACGGTCGCCCCGGTCACGTGACCGGGGCGCGGATTGAAACGGCGCGGAGCAGTACATTGCAACCGTGGCCGGCGGGTCGCCCCGGTCACGTGACCGGGGCGCGGATTGAAACAATGCGTTGCCTAACGACGTGCCGAGATTTGAGACGTCGCCCCGGTCACGTGACCGGGGCGCGGATTGAAACGATCACAAACACAGCCGGTAACGCGCTGTCTGGCGTCGCCCCGGTCACGTGACCGGGGCGCGGATTGAAACCTTATCACACGGAAATTTTGGGGGAAGTGTCGAGGGTCGCCCCGGTCACGTGACCGGGGCGCGGATTGAAACAGCCGATCAACGCAATCCTTGACTGAACTGAATTGTCGCCCCGGTCACGTGACCGGGGCGCGGATTGAAACTTTTTTCGGCGTATCGCCTTCACTTGCTCCCATGCGTCGCCCCGGTCACGTGACCGGGGCGCGGATTGAAACACGATCTCACGATCTCGCGCGCCAATTCCCCGCTGGTCGCCCCGGTCACGTGACCGGGGCGCGGATTGAAACATCGTAATTCGCAAATGGCCTTTCGCCGGTGGCAGTCGCCCCGGTCACGTGACCGGGGCGCGGATTGAAACATTTCGAGCGTTTAGCACCGTTGAACGTTTAGAAGTCGCCCCGGTCACGTGACCGGGGCGCGGATTGAAACGTGAACAACAGCGGCAACAGATTCCAGAGACTCGTGTCGCCCCGGTCACGTGACCGGGGCGCGGATTGAAACAGCCACGGCCGGCTCCGGCGGCAACCGCGTTGCAAGTCGCCCCGGTCACGTGACCGGGGCGCGGATTGAAACTCATCTTCGATGGCATCTTTTGTGACTGACGTCACGTCGCCCCGGTCACGTGACCGGGGCGCGGATTGAAACTCCGCAGACCGTGGCGCGCTGGGTGAAGCGGCTGAGTCGCCCCGGTCACGTGACCGGGGCGCGGATTGAAACACGTCGTTGACCGTTGGAGATACGTATTTCCGCAAGTCGCCCCGGTCACGTGACCGGGGCGCGGATTGAAACAATTTCGGCAACGCGGTCTGGACGGGGGCAGCGGGTCGCCCCGGTCACGTGACCGGGGCGCGGATTGAAACATTATGTCCTGTGGCGCAGGCCATTGAGGGCGTGTGTCGCCCCGGTCACGTGACCGGGGCGCGGATTGAAACCAGACCGCATTGGTGTACGAAACGACGCGCAAGGGTCGCCCCGGTCACGTGACCGGGGCGCGGATTGAAACGTCGCTTGAGGGGGCGACGGATTTTGTGCTATGCGGTCGCCCCGGTCACGCGACCGGGGCGCGGATTGAAACAGGTCTACGCTGTGACGCGCCCGCCTGCGCCGGCTGGTCGTCCGCGAGCGGAGGATTGCGGGTCGTCAGTCAATCGGCAACGATTCGTGCAATTCGTGTCTCTGCGTTAAAATGTCTAATCAGAATTCATTTTGCCGGACATGAGAGACGATATAATTTTACGGCAGCAGTCGTTTCTATTGGTTGATGAAATGAAATTTTTGCAGCTTCAGGTCTTGGATGGTTTTGGAGGATGTATCGCCAAATCCTCTTTACAAAAAACGCAAAGCCTTTAACAACTTTTGGCGAGTGTAAGGCTTGAAAAACGCAGACGTTCTGTGTGACGAAAATTGTTATGCTGGAGACGCTTTTATATCCGAAAGCCGTGGCGGTGATCGGCGCTTCGCGGAAGCCCGGCAAAGTGGGTTACGCCGTGCTGGCCAATCTCGTCAACGACGGGTTCAAAGGGACGATTGTTCCCGTCAATCCCGGAAGCGGAGGAAATCCTCGGCCTCAAATGCTACAAGTCGCTCGACGATTACCAGGGTCAGATTGACCTTTGCGTCATCGTGGTGGCGGGCAAATACGTGAAGGACGCCCTCCAAAGCTCGATCTAGACGCCGGCGCCAAATCGGTGATCGTCATCACCGCCGGCTTCCAGGAAGTCGGCGCCGAGGGGGCCAGGGCTGAAGAGGAACTCGTCGAACATCTGCCGGCAGCGGTGGCGTGCGGATGGTCGGCCCGAATTGCCTGGGCGTGCTCAACACCGACCATCACATGAACGCCTCGTTCGCGCCGTCGGTGCCGCCGCCGGGAAAAATTTCCGTCATCTCGCAATCCGGCGCGTTGTGCGTGGCCATTCTCGACTGGGCGGTCAACCAGAAGCTCGGCCTGAACAAGGTCATCAGCTTCGGCAACAAGGCCGATCTCAATGAAGTGGATTTCATCCAGGCGCTGGCGGAAGACAAGGCAACCAAGGTCATCGCCGGTTATCTGGAAAGCATCAAGGAAGGCAATAAATTTCTGCGCATCGCGGAGCAGGCGGCTGCCATCAAACCGGTCGTGATCCTGAAGGTCGGCATCACGCAGGCGGGCGCGAAGGCCGCGTCGTCGCACACCGGCAGTCTGGCGGGCGCCGACATCGCCTACGGCGCGGCATTCAAGCGCGCCGGCGTCATCCGCGCCGAGAATTTTGAAGCGCTGTTCGATTATGCAATGGCGTTCGCCATGCAGCCGCTGCCCAACGGCGAGCGCGTGGCCATCATCACCAATGCCGGCGGTCCCGGCATCATGGCGGCGGACGCGGCCGAGTCGCTGGGTTTGAAAATGGTTTCGCCGACGCCGGAGACCGACGCCAAGCTCCGCGCGTTCCTGCCAGCATCGGCGGCGTTCGGCAATCCGATTGACGTGATTGGCGACGCGGACCCCGACCGCTACGCCAAGGCGTTTGAAGTGCTGCAGGAGGACGAAAAAATTGACGCGATTGTCGTGGTGGTGACGCCGCAGAACATGACGCGACCGCTGGAACTGGCGGAAAAGCTCGCCGCGGCGCACAAGGGCAAGAAGCCGGTGCTGGCCGTCGTTCATGGGCGGCGACGGAAGTTGCCGGCGCCAAGGAAAAACTGATGGCCGTGGGCATTCCCGAACTATCCCTCGCCGGACCGCGCGGTGACGGCGCTGCGGGCGATGTGCGATTACGCGGCGTGGCGACGCCGGCCGCCCCGCATCGTCACCCGCTTTCCGGTCAACCGCCGCCGCGTGGACCGCATCATCAATTTGCAGACGCGCAGCGGCATGGCCGCAGATCGGCGAGGTCGAGGCGAAGGAAATTCTGCGCGCCTACGATTTCAACGTTCTGGGCGGCCAACTGGCCCGGACCGGCGACGAAGCGGTGGAAATCGCCGAGCGCCTCGGCTACCCGGTCGTGCTGAAAATTTCCTCGCCGGACATCATCCACAAATCCGATTTCGGCGGCGTGCGCATCAACCTCGCCAACGCCGAGCAGGTGCGCGACGCGTTTGACCTGATGATGCTGCGCATCCAGAAACGCGCGCCCAACGCGCATCTGCGCGGCGGTTACGTCGAGAAGATGGGCCAGCGCGGACGCGAAGTGATTCTGGGCATGACGCGCGACCCGCAATTCGGCCCGATGCTGATGTTCGGCCTGGGCGGCATTTTCGTGGAGGTGATGAAGGACGTGACGTTCCACCTCGCGCCCATCACGGCGGAAG
This sequence comes from uncultured Verrucomicrobiae bacterium, assembly GCA_963802515.1. Classification (GTDB taxonomy): domain Bacteria; phylum Verrucomicrobiota; class Verrucomicrobiia; order Limisphaerales; family UBA11358; genus UBA11358. The sequence continues at coordinate 3,969,119 of CAWDIX010000002.1, read as the reverse complement.
AAGCGATGCAGATGTTGAAAGGCACGCGGTCCTACGCGCTGCTGCAGGGCGCGCGCGGCCAGGCGCCGGTGGATTTGGACGCCATCGCCGGCGCGCTGCAACGCATCAGCCAGCTCGCCACGGATTATCCGGAAATCAAGGAACTGGACATCAACCCGTTCATCGTCGGCCCGGTCGGCGTGCAAGCCTACGTGGCCGATGCGCGCATGACCCTTTCCAACGTCGTCACCGACGGCAGAACCATGAGTAAACCCATTACCTACGACCCGAACTGGCAGGAGACTTACCAGTCGCAAATCCTTACCGCCGCGGAGGCGGTGAAGAAAATCCGGCCCGGCCAGCGCATCTTCATCGGCACCGGCGCGGCCGAACCGCTTGAACTGGTCAGCGCGCTGAGCAAACGCGCCACCGAATTGCCGGACACCGAAATCGTCCACCTGCTCACCTTTGGCGAAGCGCCCTATGCGCACCGGGAACTGGCGCAGTATTTCCGCGTGAACAGCTTTTTCATCGCCGAAAACGTGCGCGACATCATCCAGGAGGGTCTGGGCGACTACACGCCCATTCATCTGTCCGACATCCCGCGCCTGTTCGATTCCGGCCAGCTGCCGCTGGACGTGGCTCTGATTCAGGTCACGCCGCCGGACCAGTACGGCATGTGCAGCCTCGGCGTGTCGGTGGACATCGTGAAGAGCGCCGCCGAAAACGCCTCGCTCGTCATCGCGCAGGTGAATCCCAACATGCCGCGCACGCTGGGCGACTGTTTCATCCACGTCAACGACATTGACGTGCTGGTGCCGTCCGACGCGCCGATTCTGGAAGTGCCGGCCGCCGGAAGTCACCGAGACGACCCGGCAGATTGCCGAATACATCGCGGCGCTGGTGGAGGACGGCTCGACCATCGAATTCGGCATCGGCCGCATCCCGCAGGCGATGTTCGGCTTTTCTGAAAGGCAAAAAAGACCTCGGCGTCCACACCGAAATGGTCACCGACAACATCATCGAACTGATCGAGTGCGGCGCCATCACCGGCACCGCAAGACGATTGACCGCGGCAAAATCGTCGCCAGCTTCTGCCTCGGCACGAAGAAAATCTACGATTACGTGGACAACAATCCGCTGTTCGCTTTTCACCCGACCGAATACGTCAACGACCCGTCCATCATCCGCCAGCAGCACAAGATGGTGGCCGTCAACACCGCGCTGGAAATTGACCTGACCGGCCAGGTCTGCGCCGACTCCATCGGCTCGAAATTTTTCTCCGGTGTCGGCGGGCAGGTGGATTTCAACCGCGGCGCGGCCAAATCGCGGGGCGGCAAGGCCATCATCGCCCTGCCCTCCACCGCCAAGGGCGGCACCATTTCGCGCATTGTGACGCATCTGAGTCCGGGCGCCGGCGTCGTCACCACCCGCGCGGGTGTGCAGTATGTCGTGACCGAATACGGCGTGGCCTATCTGCACGGCAAGAGCATCCAGGAACGCGCGCTGGCGCTCATCAGCATCGCGCATCCGAAATTCCGCGCCGACCTGCTGCGCGACGCCATCGACGCGAAATACCTTTCCGCCGAGATGTCGGACAAGGAAGGCAAAATCCTCGTCGGGCCGAAGGAACTGCGCACGACCTACCTGCTCAACGACGGCACGCAGCTCAATTTCCGCCCGATTCATCCGACCGACGAACCGCGGATGCGCGACCTGTTCTACAAACTGTCCGAAGCGACGATCTATTACCGCTTCATGAGCCACCAGAAGCGCGTTTCGCGGCATCAGATTCAGGATTTCGTCTATATTGACCACCGCAACGACGTGACCATCGTCGGCACGCTGCCGGAGTCGTACGGCGAGGAAATCATCGCCGTCGGCAGCTATTACCTCGACCAGAAGACGAACCTGGCGGAAGTGGCGTTCGTGGTGAGCGACGACTGGCAGAACCACGGCATCGGCACGTTCCTGCTGAAACACCTGATGCGCATCGCGCGCCGCAACGGCATCCGCGGGTTCACCGCCGAAGTGCTCACGGAAAACAAACCGATGCAGGCCGTCATCAACAAGTCCAACTGCAAGATTCGCAGCAAACTCGCCGGCAACGTCTATAGCTACGAGATGGATTTCGAGTAAGTGTAGCACAGGCCGCCAGCCTGCCGTGTCTGGCGGCCTGCCAGATACATCTTGGTGCCTTCATTCCATTATTCACGGCCTGACCCCCTTTCAGGCGGTCATCAACAAGTCCAATTGCACGATTCGCAGCAAATTCGCCGGCAACGTCTATAGCTACGAGATGGATTTTGAGTAAAGCCAAACATCGTTTGCTTTTGCGGACTGGCGGCGGCCGGTGACCGCTGCCCATTCGAAGTGCCCATGGCCGAAACGGTGAAATAAAATTGTTTCCCTGCCGGCCAAACTTTCGCAAAATAGAAGCACTCATGAACAAGCCCATCGCAAACCTCATTCTCGCGGCTCTTTGCAGCCTGTTCTTTTCCGGCTGCATCACGCATCAGTCAACCGTCGTCCGGGACGTGGAACGCACCAAAGTCGAATTTGAAAATGACAATGCCGCCCGCATTTTTTACGAGGCCTTGAGCAAGATGCCCGAACGCAGGCATCAGGCGGAAAGCACGACGAAAATTGACATTCCGGTGGTATTTGAAAACGAACGGCATGTGGTTACGGGGCCAAATGGCGCGTTTAACGCAGCAGTCGCCGAGTGCGATTCGAACGGGGACGGCAAGATTACCGAGCTGGAAGCGAAAATTTTCGCCGAGCACGTTGCCCATTAGAACGGGGCGGACCAGGACCGCCATCGTTTCTCCTGCCCTTTGAGCGAAGGAATTCCGTCCGGGCCGGCTCCCATAGACGGGAAATAACTGTCCCTTTTCCGCTTCGGCGGACACTCATAGATAAATGCCGGAGATGGATGACATTGCGCTGTTGCGGCAATACGCCGAACACAACTCTGAATCGGCTTTCGCCGTGCGGGTGGCGAAATATGTCAACCTGGTTTATTCCACTGCGTGGCGGAGCGTTGGCAATCCGCACGCCGCCGGTTGAAAGGAGCAAGATAAATTATACGGATTTCACGGTGGTGGTGTCTGTTCTTTGAAACCGTGGGCGAAACGAACACTTTGCAAGCGGGAGGGTGGCCGATGACACGGACGGCACAGCGATGTTCCAACGGCTGGTCAGACCGCGTCGGGATCGGCGGGTTAACGTCGTTGCCATCGGGTTCAGGCGGCCAGGCTGGGGTTGGTGAATATTTTGAAACTTTTTCTGCTCTGTCCGGGTAGTAATGAGTAGAATCCTTGACGCTGGACAAAACAATTGGCCGGTGACGGAAACTCGTGGTTATCAAACTGTGAAACGAATCTTTAGCGAATCCGGGAGCACGGTGACCAGTCTCAATCCCGGCTTCCACTAAGGAAATTTCAAACTTATGGCCTCATCAAAATTGAAAATCGCGGCTGTCGGAACAGCGGCAGTAATTCTGGCAATCGGCACCGGCTTTTTAGGGGTCAAAGCCGTTCATGCCGTGCGGGCGGCAAATGCACCAAACATTCAAGGCGCCTGGGCGGGCAATTTCGAGGCCGGCCAGACGAAAATGCCCTTGATGTACAAAATATCCCGGGCGAACGGCGCCTATCACGCCGTCGAGGTGGATATCTATCAGGGCGCCAGGGAGGTTCCCGTCAGCAAACTGGTTTATGATTATCCAGCAATCCACATCGAACAGAAGGCGCTGGGATTCACTTACGACGCCACCTTGAATCCGAAGACGATGGAAATGTCGGGCACCTGGAAACAGGGCAAAGGCTCCGGGCCTTTCACCATGAAACTGAATGCCCTCCCGGATGCGTTTCCCGAACCCATGGCCGAAGGTGACTACGCGCCGCGAAACGGTTCGGACCTGCAGGGGTATTGGAAAGGAACGTTTAAACCCGGAAACACTTTGATCCACGTGGCCCTCAAAATTGCCGAACGGGCGGACGGCACCTTTCGCGTGACGGGAGACAGTCCGGACCAGGGCGCGAAGGACGTTGAAGCCACGGGCATCACCTACCAGCGGCCCGCGGTCAAGATCGAGTTCGGCGGGATTGGCGGCTCTTATGAAGGCACGGTGGACGACAGTGACCGGGTCATCACCGGCAACTGGATGGGGGGAGGCAACCCGATCCCGTTGACCCTGGAACGGGCCAAACCTGAAACCGCACTGGCGTCCGCCCCGGCCTTCGAGGCACAAAAAGATTATTCGCACACCGGCCCGAACGATTTGCCGGGACACTGGCAGGGAACGCTGGATGTCAAACAAGCCGGCGTCAAACTCCGCCTGGTTTTGAACATCGCGAAAATGCCGGACGGCAAATTTTCCTGCACGATGATCAGTCTCGATCAGGGCGGCGGCGAAATTCCCGCCAGCAGCATCGAGTATGACCCGCCCAACGTGCATCTGGAATGGAGCGGCATCGGCGGCTCTTTTCACGGGAAACTTGAAAACGGCAAAATCTCCGGCGCCTGGCGGCAAGGCGGTGGCGCGCTGCCGCTGGTGCTTGAAAGGAACCGGGCACCGTGAAACGGCCCAACGGCAGACCCGCGCACGCTGGCATCCGGTTGCTTGCCGGATTTGCCGCCCGGCGGCGTTTGACCAAGGGGATCGATGGCCGGCCCTAAAGCATGGTTTTATGCCCAAATCGGGCTCATTTGAAGCGAAGCACCGGGTCAGGGGATTCACCCTGATCGAACTGCTGGTGGTCATCGCCATTATCAGCATCCTCGCGGCGATGCTGTTGCCCGTCCTGAGCAAGGCCAAGAACCGGGCCAGCCAGGTGACGGACCTCAACAACCTCAAGCAGCAGACCATCGCCCTCAATGTGTATGCCGCCGACGATGGCGACATTCTGCCCTGGCCCAATTGGGACAACGGCGGTTCCGACCGTGCGGGCTGGCTTTACAAGGCGGACCTGACGGCTGTTCCCCCGGCTGAATTCAAGGTGGAGACCGGATTATTCTGGAGCACGATGCACAACCCCCAACTCTACCTCTGCCCGATGGACGATCCGGAGAGCGCCGCGTTCGGGGAGCGCCCGCAACAAATCTCCAGTTACGCGATGAACGGCGCGGTAGTCGGCTACAACCGCGCGTTGGAAACGCCGGTCAAGCTGCAACTCATGCGTGCGGACGATTGCGCGTTCTGGGAGACGGATGAGACCCAGCCGGGTTACTTCAACGACGGCGCCAACTACCCGGAGGAGGGTGTCAGCGCCCGCCATTTCCAGGGCGCCATCCAGGGCACGTTCGGCGGCGCGGTCAGCTATGTAAAACTCAAGGATTGGTATGGGGATGTGAACGACACAAACCGCAACCGCCTGTGGTGTTACCCCGGCAGCCCGGATGGCCGGTGAGACCACGAACTGACGCGCCGGCGCCGGCACCCTCGAAATTCCCGGTTCAAAATTGTCTCCTTTTGCCGGCGGCGTCCATTTATAGGTTGGATGATGAATGACGACATGGCGCTGGTGCGGGAATACGCTGCCAGCCAATCAGAACGGGCATTCGAGACGCTGGTGTCGCGTCACATCCACCTGGTCTATTCGGCGGCGTGGCGGCAGGTGCGTGACCCGCAACTGGCCGAGGACGTGACGCAGGCGGTCTTCATCATTCTGGCGCGCAAGGCCGGGTCGCTGGGCGACCGAACCATTCTGTCCGGCTGGCTGTATCGCACGGCGCGATTCGTCTCAGCCGACGCGCTGAAAAGCCGGCGCCGCCGCCAATTTCGAGAACAGGAGGCACCCATGAAAACCGTCACGGACCCGGGCCAATCCGATTCAGCGTGGGAACAACTCGCGCCGGTTTTGGACGACGCGATGGCGCGACTGCGGGACAAGGACCGTGACGCCCTGGTGATGCGGTATTTCGAGAATAAAAGTCTCCGCGAAGTAGGCACGGCCTTGGGCCTGGAAGAACGTGCGGCGCAAAAACGCGTGAGCCGGGCGCTGGAAAAGTTGCGGGATTTTTTCACCCGCCGGGGCATCTCCTCGACCACGGCCATCCTGGCCGGGGCGATTTCGTCCAATTCCGTTCAAGCCGCGCCGGTGGCGCTGGCCAAGACAATTTCCGCCGCGGCGGCGGCAAAAGGCGCCGTGGCGGGCAGCTCAACCTTAACCCTCGTGAAAGGAGCGTTGAAAATCATGGCATGGACCAAAGCAAAGACGGCGGCGGTCGTCGCGATCGCAGCGCTTTTGGCTGCGGGCACAACGACAATCGTTGTAAAGGAAACTGTTTCGCCTTCGATTCGTGATGACAACCCGGTTTGGGAAATGGATCCTGATGGTCTTGCCAAATCACCCCACGTGGTCATTGTTCGTCCGACTCACTTCCATGATGCGCAAGGAAGGGCAACGGGCGACACTAACGGCTTCGTTGGAGGACGATTTATGGGTCTCCAACCAATGATGGCATCCGCTTACAGTTGGCCTTTCACGCGCATGGTTCTTCCTTCAAATATGCCGCATGGCCAGTTTGATTATCTGATTACCGTCCGAGACCATGCTAAAGAAAGATTTCAAGCCGAAATCAAGAAGCGGCTTGGCTGGGTTGGGAGAAAAGAGATTCGTGAAACTGAAGTATTTTTGTTGAAGGTAAAAACGCCCGGTGTAGCCGGGATTACGGTCAGTGACGGAACGCCACTCTGGGCAGCTAAAAATCCACCAAGAAGTTGGATCGACATTCATAATGCACCCATTTCCGCTTTGGCTGGAAACCTGGAAGGCTTCTTCGCAAAACCAGTTCTGGACCAGACCGGATTAACGAACCGTTATGATTCAAACACGGAATGGACTCAAACGGGGAATTATCAGACTGACTCAAAAAGTCTCCACAAAGCACTTCTGGACCAACTCGGCCTCGAACTGGTTCCCACCAACCTGCCCCTCGAAATGCTCGTGGTCGAAAATGCTGAAAATTGAAAATAGTTTGTCACGTTTTCGACCCCGGCGGACACTTGTTTGTGGATGACATCGGACGGCAGGACCGAATTCGAGCGCGTTCGCGCGAAAATGTGAAACAAACCCTTGCCGGCCGTGTTTACATAAGTGTGACCCGGCATTCTTCATACAAATCCGCCGGCGGCGGTGTCTATCCCGGTAAAGGCATGGGCGCAACGCGTGCCTTCACCTTTCAGCAAATTGCGGTGGGGCGAACCGACAGCCATTGCGCACCCCTACAAATATTGCGAAATCGTGTAATATCGAACGCAAGCGGTGCCTGATATGAATCATTGCGGTTTTTGCGTAACTAATCCGCAAAAAAGCCTAAGAATACAGGTAACGGGCGGTGAAAATGGAAATCGAACGGGCAAATGATCGCGAAAGGCGCAAATGCAAACGCGCCTTCACGCTCATCGAGTTGCTGGTGGTCATCGCCATCATCGGCATCCTCGCCGCCCTGTTGTTGCCTGTCCTCTCCCGGGCCAAGGAAACGGCCAAACGCGTCGGCTGCCTCAACAATCAAAGACAGCTCGGCCTGGCCTGGGAGATCTATTCCGGCGATTTCGGCGGCAACATGCCGTTGAACGACTGGGAACTATCCGGCATGACAGCCCGAAGCACGTCGAATTCATGGGTGATTGGCAACGCCGCCGTGGACATTGATCCGACCACCATCACCCGGGGATCCATTTTCTCCGAAGCGAAAAACGCGGAGATTTACAGGTGCCCGGCCGACCTTGGTTTTATTCAAGACACCAGCATTTCCAGGTTCCGCAGTTTTTCGCTGAGCTGCTATCTGGGCGGGCCGGCGGCGGATACGGACGGGTATGGGTTCAAGCCGCTGCGCCAGACGAGCCAGATCATGAAACCTTCCCAAACACTCACGTTCATTGATGAGGATGCCCTGACGCTGGACGACGGCCATTTCCTTTATGCCACCAATTACGGCAACTGGCTCAATGTTCCCGGCTGGCGGCATCAGAACGGCACCGTCCTGACCTTTGCCGACGCCCATGCGGACTATTGGAAGTGGCAAAGCGCGCATCCCATCTCAACCTGGTTTGACACCGGCGGCGATCTCACGGATCCGCTCGCGCTGGCAGACCTCAATCGCCTGCAACGGACGGCGCCGGGTTTCAATTGATCCCGCAACTTGTTGCCCGAACGGAAATGAAACCGAGACGCGCCTTCACTCTGATCGAACTGCTGGTGGTCATTGCCATCATCGGCGTCCTCGCGGCGCTGCTGTTGCCCGCGCTCTCTGCCGCCAGGCAGAAAGCGGCGCAAACCACGTGTCTGAACAACGAGAAACAGCTCGGCGCCGGCATGATGATGTATGCGGACGACAACAGCGACGCATTCCCGGGCATCGCATCGGAGCACAGCGGGTTCAATGCGGCGGACTGGATTTATTGGCGGACGAACACAGCGCTCTATCCGCCCATCGCCAAAAGTCCCATCGTGACCCAGGTGGCTAGCGCAAACGGCTCGCTTTTCCGTTGCCCGCTGGACCAGAATGACGCCGACCGGCTGGCGGCGGTGGATATGCCCGATGGTCCGTATCTTTACAGCTACAGCATGACCGGCTACGGGGTGGGCGCTTACCCCGATTTGGACATGGACGTGAATTTGGGGATGTCCTCGGTCTTTATGAACGGGGTCGCCTACCTTTTCAAACAATCTTCCGTCCGCAGTCCCGTCCTCAAGATCATGCTCGCGGAAGAACCGGGGACCAGCGGCAGCAGCGACAACCCGACCGGCTCGCAGCCGATCAACGACGGACGATGGATGCCCGGCGTGGACTCGTTGACCAACCGGCATCGCGGCGGGGCGAACGTGACCTTTGCCGACGGCCACGCGCTGGCGGTGGGCTGGAAGTTTGGAGATGACATCACCAATTCCCTGCCGGGTCTGTGAAACGGCAGTTATATCAGCGGATCAAACATGCAAATGGATCGGAACAATGCGGGCGGGCGCAAGGCGTTCACCCTGATCGAACTGCTGGTCGTCATCGCCATCATCGGCGTCCTCGCAGCGATGCTGTTGCCGGCATTGAGCGCTGCCAGGCAGAAGGCCTGGACGACCAGTTGCAATTCCAATCTGCATCAAATCGGCCTGGGCATGAAAATGTTCGCGGATGATAATGGCGAGCTTTACCCCGAATCCGGTGCTACGATTTACTGGGGCGCCACCGATCCCACGACCGAAAAACCCGGTTGGATGGAACAGGTTTTTCCGTATATCGGGAATACGAATGTGTATGATTGTCCCGGCAATGTGCAATTGCCCCAGCCGTATCAAGGGCCTTTCGATTATTTCAACGGTTGCAACGCCGCGTATATCGCCGCCCGCGTCTTCTCCGCCGTTCCGGCAACGGTGATCCGGTTTCCCTCGGCGTTTATCCTGGGCGGCGACACAGCGGGGACCAAAAGCGGGCCCATACTTTTTGACCCTTTGGACGCGGACAAGGACGATTACACGCAGAACTGCGTCGGCGGCGCGGCGGATGACTCCCGGACGGAATTCTGGCAGATCCACAGCAAAGGCCAGAACCTCATGTTCGCCGATGGCCACACCCAATGGGATAAAAGCTTCAATCCGGACGAAATGACCTTCAGTTACAATTCAATGACCAATTGGATCAACCCTAATCCCTAACGCGCCGGGCGCGCCAATTCGTTTTCCGTTTGCGCGCCCGGCGTCTTGCCCATTTAATCCCGCCATGAAAACCTTCCGGGCATTCACCTTGATTGAGCTGCTCATGGTCATCGCCATCATCGGCATCCTCGCGGCGTTGTTGCTCCCCGTGCTGTCCCGGGCCAGGGAAAAGGCCAGGGCCATGGATTGCCTCAATAACATGAGACAGATCGTGCTGGCCACGAAAGTGTATTTGGATGACAACAACGGCGTCATGATCCCGTTGTGGGTGGAACAAGGCGCTCCCGGCTGGGGCAGTTGGAATTACGATGCTGCAACTTTTGTCGTCCAATGGCCGGACCATCTCTGGTGGCCGGACAAACTGCGCCTGGATGGACTCGTTCCGGCGCCAAAACTTTTCAATTGCCCGACCCTGACCCGATCCGCTACGGACGGCGGCGGCGGCTCCGACAGCTCCGTCAATGCCCTTGGCATCGGGATGAATTATCCCGAATACGGATGGATCGCGCCCAAATCGGGATTCCCTTTCCCGATTTATACCACCAGCAAGGAGAACCAGGTGTCCCAACCCAGCCAGTCCATCGTGTTCGCGGATGCGGCCGCCATTTCGAATTCCGGCGAAACCAACGCGGACAACTGGCAGGAAATCCCGGCCACGGGCTGCGCCTATTTCCGGGTGCCGAGCGATTCATTTTATTATTCCCTGAACGGGGATTCCCGTTCGGTGCCCCGGCACGGCCAGGGGTTGAACGCCGCTTTTTTCGACGGCCATGTTCAACGGGAACGCAACCGCGCCATTCATTACGAACTGCCGCGAACCGATGGAAACGTTCAATGGGCCAGGAATCACAACGGCAACAATCCGTGAAACAAACCGGCTTTATGGGTGTCTGATTAACATGAACTCCCGGCGCGCCTTTACTTTGATAGAATTGCTGGTGGTCATTGCCATCATTGGCATTCTCGCGGCGATGCTGTTGCCGGCGCTGTCCCGGGCAAAGCAGAGGGCACAGGGCGCCACGTGTTTGAGCAACGGCAAACAGATGATGACGGCCTTGACGCTTTATACGGGTGACAACAACGAGTTCTTTCCACCCAATCCTGACGACGGCAACACCGACGCCGGCTACAACTGGTGCGCCGGGAATGCGGGCATTGGCGGTCCGGAGGAATTCAATCCGGATGTGCTTAAAGACCCGGCGCGCTCGCTGCTCATCAGTTATATGGGCGGGAACGCCGATTTGTTCCGGTGTCCGGCAGACCGGCGCGAAGGCAAGTATCAGGGAACGGACCCGGCGTTCATCGGCCAGATCGTGCCAGCCGCAAGGACCTTTTCGATGAGTCAGGCGGTGGGCACGATTGATCCCGGCTTCGAAGCCACCGAATTCTCCGGCTCCAGTTACGTTCACAGCGGCGTGCCGAACCTGTCGGTCAACGGACCCTGGTTGAACAATCAACGAACGCACCGGCGAAATTCGCCCTGGTCAACCTACGGCCGGGCCACCGACATCCGCAGTCCGAGTCCGTCCATGTTGTGGGTTTTCCTGGACGAGGACGCGCGGGGCCTCAACGACGCGGCCTTTGCCTTCGCGATGGAAACCCCCCAATGGTTTGACGCGCCCGGAACCTATCACAACGGAGGCTGCGGCTTTGCGTTTGCCGACGGTCATTCCGAAACTCACCGATGGCTTGATGGTTCCCCGAAGGCAATCGGAGGAGGAGCCATTACTGATCCGTCCGACCTCCAGGATTGGGGCTGGATGCAAGAACACACTTCGGCGCGTCATTAAATCGCGCCATTAAATCCTTGGACCCGGCCGTTTTTTCATACAAATTAAGACTGGGCGGTGTCTATTCCCGCAAAGGCATGAGTTCAGCGCGCGCATTCACGCTCATCGAACTGTTGGTCGTCATCGCCATCATCGGCATCCTCGCCGCGATGCTGTTGCCGGTGCTGTCCTCGGCCAAAAGAAAGGCGCAACAGGTCCAGTGTCTGAACAACGTGCGGCAGTTGACCCTCGCCAGCTCCGTGTACGCCAGCGACAGCGGTTCGCACGCGGCCTACGATTATGTCAGTTCCACCGCCTCGCTGTGGATGGGCATGGGTTATTACGGGAACCAACCGGGCATTTTGGTTTGCCCGCTGACCCATGAACCGTCGCCGCTGATTGACTATAACCCGGGCGCGGCGGACCTGGTCTGGGCGTGGGGCAGCACCGCGACCAACCGTTTCACCGGCAGTTACGCATTGAATGGCTGGCTTTACGACAAGGCAACCTACGGCGGGGCCGTCCATCCGGAGTTCATGATGAGCAAACAATCCATGATCCAACGGCCGTCACAAACGCCCGTTTTTTTCGATGCGATCTGGGTGGACGCCTGGCCGCTGGAAACCGATTCTCCCTCCGACGACCTGTATTTCGGGACATTCTCCGATGCGGGAATGCCGCGCTGCACCATTCAGCGGCACGGCGCGGGCCCTCCCGGCGGCGCTCCTCGCGTCTTCGATACGAAACAACGGATGCCCGGCGCCTTGAACGTGGGCCTGGCCGACGGTCATGTGGAACTGGTGAAACTCGAAGATCTCTGGCAATGTTGCTGGCACTTGAATTGGGTTCCGCCCAACCCGCGCCCGCAATAATTTCCCGGAAATTGCCGTCCGAAACATAAATGAAATCAAAAGTGCTGGCCGGCCTGCTCGTTTTGACCTTGATCGCCGTGGCCGCGGTCAAAGTGTGGTTCTTCCCTTCCGTCAAAGACGCCTATTTCGCGATGGATGAACGGAGCCTGCAGACGGCCCCCGCCGGACTCATGGTGGTGCGGCCGACGCATTTTGCCTTTTTGCGGGATAAGGGAGTGCTTCGCATCGTAGCCCCGCACAGCCAGGGCAACAACTGGTGGATGATGGGACGCAACGCGCCCCTGGCGGATGTCATGGCAGCCGCCTATGGCCGGAATCCAACGCGGGTCGTGGTTCCCCCGGACGCCCCGACGGACCGTTTTGATTTTCTCGTGACGGTGCCCGCCGCCCAACTGCCGCGGTTTCAGGCCATCGTCCGCCGCAAACTCGGTTATGTCGGGCAAATGGAAACGCGCGATGCGCCCGTCCTGGCGCTTAAAATTGCCAACGCCAGCCTGCCCGGCTTGACGGTCAGCGGCGAGAATGAAAAGCGAAATGTCTCTTTCCATAACGAAAAGCTGCAACTGACCCACTTCCCGTTGGCAGTGATCCCGAATGGTTTCGGGGGTGCCATCGACACGCCGCTGGTGGATAAAACGGGGCTGACCAATTTTTACAACTTCTCCATCGCCTGGGATTCACTGACCCAGCAGCGACTGGAAGACAAAACCGCGGCTCGCGATGCGCTGAACAGAATCATCAACCCGCTGGGACTGAGCCTGGAGCCGGACACGGCGCCGCTCGAAATGCTCGTCGTGAAAAAGGCGGATTAGCGCGCCACAGTCCACAAACCCCGGTTAATCCTCCCTCTTCCCTCTTCATTTTCCTTTTGCGCACGCGGCGGCTTGGCGGGATAATGTGCGGGTATGAAAATTGTCTTAGCCTATTCCGGCGGCCTCGATACCTCGGTGCTGCTTTCGTGGCTTAAAGAAACCTACGACGCCGAAATGATCGCGTTCTGCGCGAACATCGGGCAGGAGGAGGAACTGCGCGGCCTCGACGCCAAGGCCAAGAAAACCGGCGCCTCGAATATCTACATCGGCGATTTGCAGGAGGAATTCGCGCGCGACTTCATCTACCCGATGATGCAGGCGGGCGCGATTTACGAAGGCCAGTATTACCTCGGCACCAGCATCGCCCGGCCGCTCATCGCCAAGGGCATGATTGAGGTCGCCCGCCGGGAAAAGGCCGACGCCATCGCCCACGGCGCCACCGGCAAAGGCAACGACCAGGTGCGGTTCGAACTCACCGCCGCCACGCTCGCGCCGGCACTGCAGGTCATCGCCCCGTGGCGGGATGCGCGGTATCGCAACGAATTTCCCGGCCGGCAGGAGATGATTGCGTATTGCCAGCGGCGAAAAATCCCCGTCCAGGCCAGTGCAAAGAAACCGTTCTCCAGCGACCGGAACCTGCTGCACATCTCCTACGAGGCGGGCATCCTCGAAGACCCGTGGCTGGACGCGAGCGACAAAAAGTATCGTGGCTCGTTCACCACGCTGTCCGTGTTCCCCGAAGACGCCCCGAACAAACCGGAATTCGTAACGCTCGATTTCAAGAAAGGCAATTGCGTCGCGGTGAACGGAAAGAAATTGAATCCGCTCGGCGTGATGCAGACGCTGAACAAGATCGGCGGCAAACACGGTGTCGGGCGGGTGGACATGGTGGAGAACCGGTACGTAGGCATGAAATCGCGGGGCGTGTATGAAACGCCCGGCGGCGCGATTCTGCATTTTGCGCATCGGCAGATGGAAAGCCTCACCATGGACCGGGAAGTCATGCATTTGCGGGACTCGCTGATTCCGCGCTACGCGGAGCTGGTGTATTACGGCTACTGGTTCGCGCCCGAACGGCTGGCGTTGCAGGCGCTGGTGACCGAAAGCCAAAAGAACGTGACCGGCACTGTGCGGGCGAAATTGTACAAAGGCAACATCATGGTCGCCGGTCGCAAGAGCCCGGTGAGCCTCTACAACCCGCACATCGCCACGATGGAAGCCGACCCGACGAAGGCCTACAACCAGGACGACGCCACCGGCTTCATCCGGTTGAATGCCCTACGTCTGAAAGTAGCAGCGAAGGTGCAGAAAATGAAATAATCAGCATTGTGCAATACCAAGCCACAGGTTATGTGATGGAGCCGGAATCTGTTTTGGCGACTGGCGCGCGTCCAGTAAAAATGGCGGTATTAACCCTCGATGAGACTCGCTTTAGGGATGTGAAGCGAGCCAGAGATATTTGCTTGCTTGCTGTTGTATTGGAAGAACGCTTTCAACTTGTTCTCGACAATTATACGGAATGGGAATGTGAACTTCTTAATCAAGCTCAAGCCCATCTTTTATGGCAAACGCTTAGATACGATTCCATGCAACAGAGACTTGCGCTTGATCAACGTCTTACAAATGTTCTAACCGCGTTTCGACTTTATCTTGATCAAACTGACAACAATGTCTCTGAAATATTTGGTAATCCCAGCCAAGAGTTGGACGTTATTAAAAATCTAAAAAGTAAATTGTATGACAGTTGCTTTGGCTACCGTTTTCTGGAAGCGCTTCGCAATCATGTTCAACACTGTGCCTTGCCTGTCGAAATAATTTCATTCCATTCGGGATTGGTAGATCAAGACCTAAAGGGCCACGTTCAATTTTCCGTAATTCCACGCACCACCCTTGATAATTTGGCTGCCAATAAGGATTTCAAAAAATCAATACTTGATGAGATTAAAGCTTTGGGTGGACAAATTGATTTACGATTGCCAATCCGAGAATATGTTTCATGTCTCGTTAAACTTCATCAAGAGGTGCGGAAAGTGTTCTCCAAAAACATAATTGAGTCGCGAGAATTTTATTCAAAAGCAGTTAAAGAATATTCTGCAATTGGCGGCCAAGCAGTTCAACATCCCAGATTAGAATGTTGTAAAGATTCGGGTGAGGTTGACGAAAGAGTTGACCTGATAACGGATTTTCTCAACCGCTACGATATTTTGCACAGGCAAAATTCGCAGGCGAGAAACATTTCCAAATCATTTGTTTCAAATTTTATCAAACCGAATTGAAAGGATAATTATGCCCGCCGACCTCATCCATCTCATCGGCATTCGTGCACCAGCGGAAATGATTTATGGCTAAGCTGAACCCGTTACCCGAACGTCTGCAATATTTGCAGCCGTTCCGGGAGAAATTTGCGTCGCGGCCCGACGACCTTAACGAAGACACCGGCTACACGCCTTTGCTTGAATTGTTGCAGAAGCGCATCGCGGGACTTTCTGACGAAACGGCGGAGAAATTGTTGGCGGAAGACATTGCCGAACTTGATAAGTGGCTGGCGGCGCCGGAACAGACCAACGATTGCCTGCATTTTGCCGAAGGCGTTTTCCTCATCGCCTCGCCCGCCGATTTGTTAAAGCAGCTAAAGGAAGAGGCGGCGAAACAAAGCCAGCCTCTGCCGTGGGTGGAAATGGATTTGCCGCCGAAAGCCAAGCCGCGCCGCTTTGAGAAGGATGGAGACGGCGGCATGTTGGTCAAGTGGAACGAACTCATGTTCTCTGTCAGCATTGCCAACGAGGAATGGATTGCCAAAAAAGAAAGGCCGAGGGAGTTTTGGGATCCCAAGGAGGCGGTGACTTGCACGCCGATGCAATTTGGCGACGTGACCGGCCAGAAATACGTCGGCGTCAGGCAGCAGGAATACGCGCTGCCAGAAAAGCCAATCGTTTCGGTGCGGCGCATCATTTATGTCCTGACCGTGCCGGGAGGCCACGTGAAAATCTCGCTTAGTTGTATGGGCCGAAAACCGAATTTGAAATGGGACGAGGCGAAGTTGGTGGAATGGCGTCGGGAACAGGTCCGGCTTGAATCCAGTTGGGACGAGAAGCCGCTTGAGGCTTTTTTTCATACGCTTCGGATTGTGATCAAGCAGCCGCCAAGCAACTGATTCGTAATATGCCCACCGACCTCATCCATCGCATCGGCGTCACCGCGCCGGCGGAAACGATTTATCGCGCCATCGGGTGACATCTTGTAAGTGAGTGCCCACTTCCAATCCTCCGGCCCTCGGAGCAACGCCTACAGCGGGTCCAAGTTTACCAACTGGACGGTTTATGACCCATTTTTCGCGGAGGCCCGTGCGGCGCTCAAACGTTTTGATGGACGCATTTCCCGCGTCCCTGCGTTTCCCCATATCATTGCCTTGCGACCGCAAGTTCCCGATTTCATCCACGCCTGCCGGCGCGCCGAAGTAAAAGTTTACCTTGAACGCATGCCGGCCGCTTCACGCCAGGGTTTGCGAGCGGTCTTCCTGCTGGCGGGAACCCGCAAACAGGAGAAATCGTGGTCCGGCAGCCTAGGATGCTACGGCATGTATTGGAATTCCTGCGTTTTCCTTTGCGCCCACCCATTCCATCTCCGCTCCGGCTACACCCTTGACCACTTGCGTCAGTTTTACCTGGATGACGTTCTGGTTCGCGAGGTGGCCCATCACCTGGATCGCGAACGCATCACCGACCAAAAGGCAAAAGAGGCTTTTGCCCACGCTTTCGTCCAGCAGCAATTGCGTCCTTAAAATTCATAGGTGCGGACACATCTCCGCAATTGGCCTTGCCAGAAAGGGCGAACGGGAGTTTGTTGATTGCCACGATGGGATCCTGAGGTCACAATTTGTGACTTCAAGTTAATTGAAAAGTTATTACGTTTGGATTAACAAGCTTGAAGTTCCAAATTGGCACCTCAAGTTTGGTGACGAAAAACTTCAAGGTCGCAAATCGCGACCTTTAACGAGGCCAGAACTTGATATCGCAATTTGCGATATCAAGATGAAAGAGTATGCGGTCACAAATTGCGACCGCATCAGGAAGGGAACGCTATGAGCAATCAAACGCCATCGCGCGTGGACGACATCGGCTCGCTGATTCGGACGATACGCGGCCAGAAAGTGATATTGGACAGCGATTTAGCACGGATTTTCGGGGTGCCAACATTTCGGTTCAATGAAGCAATCAAGCGGAATCGTGAACGGTTTCCGGCCGATTTTCTATTTCAACTGACGGCGGAAGAATTCAAATCTTTAACATCGCAATTTGCGATCTTAAAGAAAGGGCGTGGTCAGCATCGAAAATTTCTTCCCTACGCCTTCACCGAAAACGGCGCCATCATGGCGGCCAATGTTCTCAACAGCCCGGCGGCCGTGCGGATGAGCGTGTTTGTGGTGCGAGCCTTTGTGCAGATGCGCGACCTGCTGGGCGGCACGAAGGAACTGGCGCGCCAACTGGCCGACCTGGAAAAGAAACTGACGGCCCGGCTGGATGTGCATGAGAGCGTGATTGTGGACGTGCTGCGGCGTGTGATGGAAATTCTCGACCCGCCGCCGCTGCCGCCCGAACCGCCGAGCCGACGGATTGGTTTTCACGTCGAGCCGGAAAAGAAATCCGAGCAAAAGAAAAAAGCGTGAACTCCGCAACCGCACAGATATGATGGCTACGATGAATGCCAAAACCGGCAGCTGAAATCATGACGTTGTTGTAGCGTTGAGCCAGTGGCTCAACAGATCGAGGCACAGCCTCGACACTACACCGCTGCACCTGTAGATGGAGAAGCATAAATAAATATGAAACTGCTCAATCAAACCTGTCTGGCAATTGTTCTGGCACTTCCAATCGCAACAAATGCGCAGGAGCAATCCCCGCCGCCAATCCAAGTGAGTGTAGGCGACGTGACGGACAACCGCACGACCGGAGGGTTCAGCTCTGAATGCAAAGTTGAGTTGAAGTTCACCGGTGACGCCGCGGCAGACGCCCAAAGCGTGCGCCGCGTCCAACTGACCGAAGCCACCGATTCCACGGGGCGCGATCTCATTCCGAAAAAGGACGACGGAATGGCTTCGCACTTTATGAATTTTGGACAATCCAGCGGCACGTTGAGCACGGAAGCAAAACTGCGCAATCCTTCGCGCAACGCCACGGGCATCAAAATGCTCAAGGGCCAGGTGGAATTGTTCAATCCCACCGAAGCAAACGGCGGATTGCTCACCCTGAAAGGTATTCTGCAACATCCCGCCGAACCGGTGCAAAATCCGTCCCTGGCAAAATACCATATTCAACTGATGTACCTGACCAAGGAAGCCTACGACGCCAAAAAAAAGGAAATCGAATCCCAACAGAAGGGCGACCAGAAGTTGGGCGAAGCCTTTGGCCAGCTTTTTAAAGGGATGTTCGGCGGGATGGTGTCCGATTCCAAAAATTCCATCCAGCTTTACATCAAAGACCCGGACAAGCGCATCATTGACCTGAAGTTTGCGGACGGCCAGGGCAAACCATTGCAGAGCAACCAGAGCTGGAGCACCGACGAATTCAAGAGCACCAGTTTTGAATCGCCGCCGCCGGCGGACACCCAATTGAAGATTCAACTGGCCACGCCTGAATCTCTGAAGACTTATTCGTTCCAAGTCGAAAACATCGCCTTGCCGTGAACGCTTATAATTTTAAACAAGACGACGCCACCGGGTTCATCCGGCTCAACTGCGTCCCGCGTGGCGGGATCGCGGCGAAGGTGCAGAGGAAGAAGAATATATGAAACTCAAGCTAATGCCCGCCGCCGAATTTGAGGCGGTCATGAAACGAAATTGGACCCCTGTTCGACTGGTGGGTGATGGTTTGCCCTCTTGGATGGAAAACATCCCCGAATCGGTCATGGCTGAGACGCTAGCGTCTGGAACTGGACTCTCATCATCTCGGTCGTATAGCAGTGAGCAAATTCCCTCTGGGTTACTTATTGGCGGAATGGATGTTTACCGACATTCGCAAGATGATCCAGTGCCGTTCAATAAGGATTGGCAATCCGCGATACAGCAGACTGTCAGTCTGCGCTACTTCGATTGCGGCCTTGCCGCGCCAGGTTCATCTGTGGTTGAAAATCTGTGTCGCCGCCTTTTTTCCAGCTTCGGGCGAACCTCGGCAGCTCAGCGTTGTGCCAACCACTTGGTCTGGGCGCAAAAACCGGGTTGAGCGAGCGCGTAGGTGAGGAGCGGCTCCGGGTTGCCTTGGACGGAAACCAGTACCATTTCCTTTCCGTCAAACACCATCACGCAGCATTTCAAGTGATGAACAGAAACACTTTTCCCCGGCAGATATATCGCGACCAGGTCCTTGCCGTCCAGCACCCCCACCACGCGCTCCCAGCCGCGGGCGGTCATGGTTGAGTCGGCGGCGGCGAGCATGGCCGCGCGATCGGGCCGCGGCGCTCCCGATGGCAACTGATAAACACCCACCCCGGCGGTCCGGACGGATTTCAGGGCAGCACGCGCCCCGGGGTCCAGCTTGACGAAGGACAGTCCGGCGCGGACGGCGCCCAGCGTGAGATAGCCCGCGTTCACGGCGATTTGTTGCCGCCACTCAACACCGCTGGCCTTGATCAATCCGTTGCGCAAGGCCCGGGCGTCGGAACTCAGGCGGAAGCAACTGGCCACTCCCGCGGCCAGCAGGGCGAGCAACAGCAACGGCGTGACGAGAAAGGCCCAGAGCCAGAGGCGCCGGGCTGGCCGACGCGTGACCGGCGCGTTGGAAGAAGGATTCATGAAGGGCGTGGGTTAAAATGTTTAGAGAGGCAGCGCCGGTCCGTTGAAACCCGGCGCTGCCCGTAAAATCACCGATCATTCCTCTGGGGCCGTGTCTTTCGGAGCGGTATCTTTCGGAGCTGTGTCCTTTGGAGCCGCTTCTTTCGGAGCCGCATCTTTCAGGGCGGCGCCAACGTCTTTGAGAGGTTTGATGTCCAGCTTGTCGCCGAGGGCCGCGACTTGTTCGGGCCGGATGTCGCCGACGATGTTGATCAACACGACCTGTTCCTTCGGCTGGATCACCGTGATGGCAAGCCCCGCCAGCGCCTCACCGCCGCGCGTTTTAGTGTAAATGCCAACGTCCTGGCCGTCCTTCTCCTGCACCGCAACGTTGTGGTCCCAGCCCTGGGCGTCGAGGTCGTGGCGGATTTGCCCCACGCGTTTCTCCAACTCGGCGCGGTTCCCGCCGGTCAGCCCGATGACGTTCACGTGGACGAGTTGCACGCTGCGCAAAAGTTTGGCCGCATCGGGTTGCTGCTTCTCGACTACCTGGGCGGCGAGCGACAGCAGGTTGCTGTTAACCTGGATTTCCACGAATTGGCCGCCGTCGCCGGGCGGCGTGAATTTGCCAAAATCCACCTGGCCCGGAGGCGGACCGGCGAGGACGTTGAAGCTGACGCCAGCGGCGAGGATGGCGATGGCCAGAGGGTAACGGATCATTGTATTCATAAGCTCATCAGTTGTTGGTTTAATCGGTTTCCCGGGAGCCTGTCGCCCCCGATGGTAGAAACACCCGGCAACCGGAGAAAAGTTTCAGAATAATTCCGCCGCCACCGCAGAGAGGGGAATCTTTGTCGTCATCCGGATTCTGATTTGTGTTCACGCCTCCCTCACCTGTTTCCTTACCGCAGCAAATTGTTGTTCCCCCACAACCCCCACCCGGTTTCGCTATCGCTCAACCACCCTCTCCCGCTCCCGCGGGCGAGGGATTTCAAGGAGAAAACATTCAATCGCAAGATTTCCAGTTGGCGGACGGCCCCCGGCCGATCCAGCCCCACGACCTTCCAAAGGCGAAGCGAACGATTCTCCCTGCTCCCGGGAGAGAAGGCATGGATGAGGGCGAGCGTCCAGACCACTCCTGTGCCAATCCTGGCGCCCCAATACATCACAGTTTGATGTTGACAGGCATCACAGTTAGAGGCATTATGGGCCGCGATGAAGAAAACCAATCCGAGTTTTTTGAATGGCGTCCCGGAATTGCTGGTGCTGCGGCTGCTGGCCCGCCGTGAAATGTACGGTTACCAGATCGTCGAGGAAATCCGGGCCCGGACCGGCCAGGCTTTGGCTTTTGGCGAAGGCTGCATCTATCCTTACCTGCATTACCTCGAAGCGGAAAAGCAGGTGAGCAGCCGGCGGCGGGAGGTGGAGGGCCGGAGCCGCAATTATTACAAACTCACCGCCCGCGGACGGAAACGGCTCGACGAATTGACTACCGAATGGAACCGCGTGACGAGCGGCGTCGCGCTTTTGCTGGGGGGACAACATGCCTGATTACATTGAACGATTACGCGGCCGGCTGGTGGAACTGGGTTGCCCCATCACCCGGATGCGACGGTTGGTCCGGGAAGTGGCCGACCATCGCGAGGACCTGGAACGGACCGCGTTGGCGGAGGGTTTGTCCGAAGTCGCGGCGGAGGTTCGCGCGGACGTGCAACTCGGGGAGCCGTTGGCGCTGGCTGAGAACCTGATGGCGTCATTGCGTCGATCAACTTGGTGGGGCCGGCATTCCGTCGTCACTTTTTGTCTGCTGCCGCTTCTGGCATTTCCGGTGTTGTGGGCCCTGCTCCTGCTCCTCCAGATGACGTTGGAGTACGCGCTGGGCTACGGCTGGGATTCGAAGAAGCTGGATGCAGCCATCAACAACCCGGTTACGTTTCATCATCTTGCCATGGCGTTCCGCTTCATGGATTACGTTGCGATTGCGCTGGCAGCGCTGTTTTTCTGCTGGCTGGCGCGGCGAACGGCGGTGAGGCTCAGGTGGCTGGTGACCGCCTGCGCCATCTGCTCGTTTTGCGCGCTGATCACATGGGGCAAGCTCGGGCCACATTCCTTTACGCTGGGTTTTACCGTGAACAGCTCTTGGGATCTGCAATGGGTCAGAGGAGCGATCCCGCTCCTGATTGCCGCCGCCATTTGCGTCTTCGAAAGGCGAACCCGGCGGCGTTTCCAGGAGAAGGTTGCGGGTTAACCGCCGCCCTGGCCCGGCGCGGCGCGGAACCGTTATCGCCGGGGTGCATCTTGACACTGTCCTTGTTTGGAGTCCCGCCTTCAGGCGGTTTGGTTGAAAATCGGCGATGGGCCGCGTAAACGCGGAACTCCAAACGCTCAAAACGGTTCGATTAAGGACAGTGTCAAGATGCACCCTTATCGCCGTTCGCAATTGGCCTTGCCTTGAGTTCGCGTTCGCCTGAGGATTTGGTCCGACCATGAAAATTTCCAAATCCTTCCTTTGCCTTCACGGCCGGTTCGTGTGTCTCCTGACCGGCCTGTTCCTTTTCTTGCTGTTGCCGCAATCCCATGCGGCGATGCCAGTTGCCGGGACGAACGAGGATTTTTCGGCGGTGAGCAAGGCGATGGTCGGATTGCTCCAAAGCCATGACACGGCCCGGTTCGCCGATGCTCTGTCACCTTCCCTCGACGATTGGAAGGCCGTGCTCTCCACCCATTTGCCCGCACAGGGCGAGGACCCGTTGAAAGGTTTTCAAAACACGGTCAAATACGAACGTCAACAGACCGAGTCGAGCGCTAAGGCGCTTTTAGCACGGGCCGATGCGCTGCATCTGGACTTTTCCAGGGGCGAACTGCATGCCCGCGTCGTCCCGCCCAAATATCTGGGGACGACCCAATATCCCAGCCTGCAAGCCGAAGGCGAGACGATGCCGTGGGCGCAACAGGTGGAAATCATTCTGACTCCCGATTCGGCCACGAACAGTCCGGCCCGGGGCGATTTCAAAATCGCCGTCCGGAATTTGCTCAAGTTTCCCGGCGGCTGGCGCTGCCAGGAGGGCGTGCAATGGACGGCGTTCCCCGCGGGCGTGGCCGATGAAAAAACCACCCGCGAACTGGCGCTCCTGAGCAAGGTCGCGGCTTATAAAGGTTTCACCGGACAGGACGATCCCGCGCTCCTCAAGCTTGGCCAGGCGCTGGTTCGTTTCATTCGCAACCGCGACCCGGCCATCTACGAAAAGGAAGCGCTTTTCAACAGCGACCTGATTTGGGCGCAAATACAAAAGTCCGGCCGGAAAGGACCTTCCCGGCAGGAAGTGGACCAGGAAATGAACTCGCGCGTGCGCGAACAGGTCGAAATCGCGCGCTCCCTGCTCAAGCAAATGGACGATGCGGGCATTGACCTGAAGACGGCGGATATTCAGATCAAGGAAGCCGCCATCGAGCATGCCCAACCACAAGGCGCTCCCGGCTCATTGGACGGCCTGCTCGGTGAACAGTTCAAGCTGACCCTGGCGGTCAAAACGGACGTTAAAGCGAAAAATGGAACCTCCCTCTCGGGGGAATACATCCTGGCCGCCAACGAACTCACGCGATTCGAGGATGACTGGAAAATCATGAATGATCTGCGCTGGTATCAATTGCCGGCGGGAGTCGTGGACAAGAAAACCGTCGCGGCGATGAAATTTGAAGACTACGTCGCCGAACATCGCGCCTTGCCACCCGGAACCATCGCCCCGGAAATCGAATTCACCACCCTGGACGGCGAAAAGAAAATGAAGCTGTCCGATCTGCGCGGCAAAGTCGTCGTCCTGGATTTTTGGGCGACTTGGTGCGGTCCGTGCCAGGAGCCGATGGCCAGATTACAGACTCTCCGGCAGGAACATCCAGATTGGCAGGACCGGGTGGCCATTGTTCCGCTGAGCATTGACGACACTATCAAGGTTGTCCGCAACCACGTGGACCAGCGCGGCTGGACCAACACGTTCAACGTCTGGGCGGGCGCTGGCGGCTGGCACGCGGCGGCAGCAACGACCTTCCGGGTGACCGGCGTGCCAACCACCTATATCATTGATGGCCAAGGCAAAATCATCAACGCCGGACACCCGGCGGGGATGCAAATCGGCGACGAAGTGGATGCCCTGCTCAAACTGGCAAAACAATAAATCCAGCCCGCTCATCGGGCTGCGGTTTCGTGCGGGAAGGAATCTCGCGCCGTTATTTGAAGGTGGGCGGACGCTGGAAGGATCACGAACGCTGGGCTGCTCTCACTGAAGACTTGTAATTCGCATCCGTCCGTTTCCTTAAATTTTCTTTACTTTGATTTTTTCTCCCGCGACTCTGCGTTTCAACCACAACTACCGGGGTTGCATGAAATTCTGGCGCACAACTATTTTTTCCGTCGCCGTGATGATGACGGCCGCTCCCTTGACCAGGGCTGCGCCGGGAACGTTTCCGGACGTGAAGGATTTGCCGGTCCGCACGGAAATGCCGGACGTGATGACGATGAACGACGGCACGAAGGTGACGACGGTCGAACAATGGCGCGCGCGGCGCGGGGAGATGAAGGCGATTCTGGAGCATTACGAACTCGGCCACGCGCCGCCGCCACCCGGCAACGTGAGCGGCGAGGACATTCAGTCCCGCCTCCTGCTGGACGGAACGGTGAAATACCGGCTGGTGCATTTGAAGTTCGGGCCGGGAGAAAAACCGGGGTTTGACATCGCGATTTTTACGCCGGCCAGGGGCGGCCTGTTCCCGACCATCATCAATCCGTCCTTTTTTAACACGCCGGGCGTAGCCGTCACCAACCCGCCCGCCACCCGCCCCGCCACGGCGGCCACCAATTCATCAGCCCGGCCCAGGTTTAATTTCAATGCGCCGGTCGCTCCGGAACGGGCGGCCGCCGGGTTCTCGAACCAGCTCAGCCGCGGTTATGCCATCGTGACGTATCGCTACACGCAATGCGGCGAGGACAATCCGAATTTCCGCAGTTCATCCTTCTATCCCGCCTATCCGGATTACGACTGGGGCGTGTTGCTCGGCTGGGCGTGGGGATTGTCGCGCGTGGTGGATTATCTCGAAACGCAACCATTCGCGGACACGAACAAGCTCATCGCGCTGGGCCACTCGCGGCTCGGCAAACTGACGATGGTGGCGACGGCCTTCGACGAACGGATTTCGCTCGGCGCACCCGCCGGGTCGAGCGGCGCCGGCACGGGCGCCTATCGTTTCTGCGGCCCCGGTCGCGGCGGAAAGGAAGGCATTGAGGACATGACCCGGAAATTTCCGTATTACTTCGTGCCCCGGCTGAAAGAATTCACCGGCCAGATGGAGAAACTGCCGTTCGACGCGCACTGGTTCATCGCGCTGACGGCGCCGCGTCCGTGGATTTCGATTGAAGGCACAGACGACCAGAACTGCGTTCCCAATGCGATCAAGCAATCCGTCCTCGCGGCCAGGCCGGTGTATGCATTTCTGGGGGTGAGCACGGACCGCGTGGGCGTGAATTACGAACCGCATCGGCACGCGTTGACGGCGGGTGATTGGACGGCAGCGCTGGATTTTGCCGACCAGCAACTGCGCGGCATTGATCATCATCGCCGTTTCGACCGTTTCCCGCCGGAAGCGGGATCACAAACTCAGGAACCTTTTCCCGCAAAAACGAACGCCAACGTTTCACAATGAAACAGCTTTATCTCACGGCCGTGGTTTCCGTCCTGCTTGGGCAATTCGGTTGCGCCACCGTGTCGCGCGCGCCACTCAATGTCCGCGCGTTCGGGGCCATCGGCGATGGGACCGCCAAAGACACCGCGGCGTTTCAGAAGGCGCTGGACACTTGTGCTGCCGCGGGCGGCGGCGTGGTGCTCGTGCCGGCCGGAAATTATCTCATCGGCAGCATCGAACTGAAATCCCAAACGACTTTGCGGCTGGAAAAGGACGCGCACCTGCTCGGCAGCCCCGCACTGGATGATTATCCGGTCATGAAAGTCCGGTGGGAGGGCAAATGGATTGACGGCCATCGCGCGCTCATTTCGGCGCACGACGCGGACGACATCGCCGTCATCGGGCCGGGAAAAATTTCCGGCAATCCCGCGCTGGGTGGACGCCAAATGCCACGCCGCCCGGTCATCATCGAGCCGATTAATTGCACCAACGTTCAGTTTGAAGGTTTTTCCACCGAACACCGGAGCATGTGGTCCATCCACCCGACATACTGCGAGAACGTCACGGCCAAAAACCTCGTCATCCGCAGCACCGGCGGCAACGGCGACGGCATTGACGTGGATTCGTGCCGGCACGTGTGCATTGAAAATTGTGACATTGCCACCGGCGACGATTGCATCGCCATCAAATCCGGCCGGGGCATGGAAGGCTACCGCATCGCCAGACCGACCGAGGACGTGTTGATCAGCCACTGCACGCTCGCGGACAGCATTTTTGCCGACATCGGCATCGGCAGCGAAACCTCCGGCGGCATCCGCAACGTGCGGATTGAGCATTGCAAATTCGTGCAAGCCCGGAGTTGTGCCATTTACATCAAAAGCAACACCAACCGGGGCGCGTTCATCGAAGACATTTCGGCGCGCGATCTGGAAGTGAACACCGCGCCTGGCGGGTTTCTGCGCGTCAACCTCATCAGCAGCGGCATCAGGGATCCCCAGCCCGTGACCGGCGTCGAAGGAATTCCCTCCGCTAAAAACTTCAGCTTCAGCAACGTCAAGGTGGACTGCGGCACGCTGGTGGATGCGGTCGCAATTTCGCCGGTGAAACCCATCAATGGATTTTCGCTGGTGGATATCAGCGGCACGTGCAAAAAGGCCATCACACTGGCCAACCTGACCAACGCCGCGCTCCGTGACATCCACGTGACCGGCTATACCGGTTCGTTCCTCATTCAAACCAATGTCCATGGCGTCGGACTGAAAGAAACCAAAGATTGATTTCCAGGCTCAAATAACATTCCGGCGCCAGCCTGGAATGATTGTACCCTGCTGGCAGAATGCAGACTGATACATTCCCAACTGCAAAGGATGGAGAATGTTATGAATAGCATGGACAATCCTCTGAACCCGGTTTTCCGGCTTGAAACCATGCGGGTTCGAGTGGGAAAGTTGTCCGACATGAGACGTGAACAATGGGAAATTTTTAAGAAGGCCGCGCGGCTGGAGAAATTGGACAAGGTCCCGATGGCCATGATCATTGACAGCCCGTGGATCCCCGGCTATCTCGGCTTGAACCACATGGATTATTTTCTCGACCCGGAATTGTGGTTCCAATCCAACCTGAAAATTCATCGGGAATTTCCCGACATCATCTTCGTTCCGTCCTGGTGGATGGAATACGGCATGGCCGCCGAACCCTCCGCGCTCGGCGCGAAGATCAAATTCTGGCAG
Organism: uncultured Verrucomicrobiae bacterium; assembly: GCA_963802515.1. Taxonomy (GTDB): domain Bacteria; phylum Verrucomicrobiota; class Verrucomicrobiia; order Limisphaerales; family UBA11358; genus UBA11358. The sequence goes on along the minus strand of CAWDIX010000002.1, from coordinate 3,941,862 downwards.
GACAACACGCCCAGCGAATATCACACGCTCTATCACATCGAGGACCTTGAAAGTTTTCCCGACTACGAAGTCGAAGCCGACGCGTTCATGGGCATGACGTTGCATCGCATCCGCAAGGAACGGCAGCGCATTCTGGACACCGGGGAAATCCTGCCGCTGGTCACATCGCGCGGGCCAATGTGTACGGCAGGCTTCGTGCGCGGCACCACCAACCTGATGATTGATCTGGTGGAAAAGCCGGAATGGGCGCACAAATTGATCGACCTGTGTACGCGCCTGGTCATTGATTGGCTCAAGGCCCAGCAGAAGGCGATGGGCAACACGGTGGAAGGCATTTTCATCCTGGACGACATCGTCGGCTTCGTGAATGAGGAGCATTACAAGGAATTTTGCCATCCGTATCTGAAACGGATTTGCGATGCCTTCCCGAAAGATTGGGTGAAGATTTACCACAACGACGCGGAGGTCCAGGCATGCCTCGATTATCTGCCCGATTGCGGTTTCAACGTATTGAACTGGGGCAAACAAACGGACATCGCCGAAGTGAAGGAGCGAGTCGGCGACCGGATGTGCCTGATGGGAAATGTCAATCCGCTGGAAATCGGCGTCCGCGGCACGCCCGAAGAAGTGCGCGAAGCCACGCTGGACGTCCTGGAAAAGAGCGGCGGCGAAGGCATTATCCTGTCGGTCGGCGGCGGCACCAGTCCGGGCATGCCGAAACGAAACATCGAGGCGATGTTGCAGGCGCTGGAGGAATTTAATTCAAAACGCGCCGTTGCCTGAAAGGAGTTGGATGCCCGATTACGCTTTGATGAATCAATACCTCTACGAAGGCAAGGCCAAGGAGGTCGAACAGATGACCCGGGATGCGCTGGCGGAAGGCCGGAGTGTTCAGGAAGTTTTGTCTGAAGGACTCATCGCCGGCATGAGCGTTGTGGGCGAGGATTTCAAATACAACGTGCTTTACGTGCCCGAAGTGCTCATCGCCGCGCGCGCGATGAAGGCCGGCATGACGGTGTTGAAACCGTTGCTGACCGCGAAGGATTCCGACATCCGCCCCGCAGGCGTCCTTTTGATGGGCACCGTCCGCGGCGATTTGCACGACATCGGGAAGAACCTGGTGTGCATGATGGCGGAAGGCGCGGGTTTTGAGGTGCATGACATCGGCGTGGACCAGAGCCTCGAAAAATTCCTCGCGGCCACCGAGCAATACAAGCCAGGCATCATCGGCATGAGCGCCCTGCTCACCACGACGATGACTTACATGAAAACCGTGATTGACGGTTACAAGGAGCGCGGCCGGACCGACATCAAATTCGCCATCGGCGGCGCCCCCATCAGCCAGGCGTATGCGGACGAAATCAAGGCGGACGGCTACGGCGCGGACGCATCGAACGCGGTGGATTTGTTTCTCTATTTTGCCGGCAAAGGTGCTGCGCCCAAAGCAAAATCCAAACTGGAGACCATCGCATCTGTCATGGCCGAGCGAGCCGAATCGCTGGCAGCCTCGCGGCCGGCGAACGCCAGATCAACATTTCAAATCCTCTACTGGCAGGACGTCCCGTCGCAGGTCAAGGCGTGGGATGATTTCAACGAAGTCAAAGTCGAACTGCCGCAGCGCTTTACCGTCCGGATTGATTCGCTGGCGCAATCCAAAGGCCTGACCAGCACGGACGATTTTCTGGCACAATGGAAATGGAGCGACGAACAGGAGCGCGATGGCGTCGCACAAGAAGTTGCGGCAGCGGTGAAAAGTGAACTGGAGAAGCAGTTTCCGGGTTAGATTTCCCCCGGTTCAGCCGGCCAAAAGAATTTCTTTGTCCGTGATTTTCAGCTCCACCCCTGCTGCTTTCGCCGCCTCTTGAAGGGCGGCGTTCAGCATCACCACCGGGTCTTTGCTGACGTCAAGCCGCCGCATCAGGCCTTCGCCCTTTTTGGCGCCGACGGTGAGCATCAATTTCAGCCCTTTGCGCTTGCAACCGACGCGCGTGCCGTCTGGCAACTTCGTGTTCATCGGTTTGATGAAGGCATCGGTGTAATGCACGCCAATGCCCGATTTGTCGGTGAACGCAGGCGGAAGTTTTTCCTTCGCCGCCGCATTGATGTCGCAAAGTTTCAGCATAAACTTCCGTATCATTTCAGAATTACGTCCGCTTGTCCATTCGCCGGTTCGCGCCCATTTTCCTGACCGGCACGGATTGATTTCAATTTGGCGCCGGGATTCAGGCGGAAACTTCATTTCGCCCGTCGAAATTCTCAAACGCGTTTGGACAGCAAAGCGCGCACGTCTTCGGTTTGCGGTGGCGCGTGCCGGTAAGGCGCGCGGCGATACCGGCATTTGGGCAACGAACAGTTTTCGCACGGAATCAGCCGGGCGAGACTCCGCGCCTTTTCCAGATGGCGCGTGACGCCCAATACGGTCAATTGCGATTTTTTGGGCCGGAGCATTCCGGTTTCCAGAACGTCGAGCTTCCCATCCAGATGACGCGCGCCGTTTTGCCGGATTAAATTCCACAGTCTGATTTGATCCGAAATGTCCCAGCCCGAATAACCCGGGCTGTAATGCGGCAGGACTGCTGCGCCGTTCTGGTCCGCCCAGCCGCAAATATGGCCGCTGGCAATCGTGACCAGGTGCTCGACGACGGCCGAGCCGAATATTTCCAGGAAAAAATATTCGTCCGGTTTCGACTCGCGCCAGAGCTGTTGCGCGTGTTCTTCGCATTCCCTGCCTGCGCTCACCGCGACGAGCACCACGCTATCCGCTTGCGCCTCGGTGAATTGATGGTGCAGTCGCCGGGAGGAAAATTCCGTTCCGCCGATGCGCAATTTTCCGTTCGCCAGTTCCAGCGCGTTGATTTGCCGCGCGTAAAACCACGGCCGGCCGTTTTCCGCATACCACTGACGCGCGGCGTCTGCCAGTTCGCGCACGCGCCCTTGCATCGAATAACTTTTGGGAAACCCGAGCAGCCGCTGATATTCGGTTCCCTGAACATTGACGTCCGGACCTGTTTCAATCAATTCGAGCATGTCAGGATTCCAGGGGGAGCACACCCGGCTCGGGTGCAGTTCGATGCGCCTCGCGCCGAACGCCTGGCGATTCGACGGGGTTGAACTGGCAGCCTTCGACAAAGTAATCGAAAAAGTGCGGATGCGCTTCCAGCCGGCAATGGGTCACACGTTTGACGAGGTCTTCCAATTCCCGGCGCTTCGTGCGCGACAGCAACGCCAGGCAGGCGCCTTCGATTGAGGCGTTGCCCACCTGCAGGATTTTGGCGTCGGCCAGGTTCGGAATCAGCCCGATCCGTTTGGCGGAGGCCACATTCAAATGCCGGCCAAAACCGCCGGCCAGATAAAAAATGTCCAGGTCGTCAAATCGGATTCCATATTGCTGGAAGACAACGTGCAAACCGGCGACATTGGCGCCTTTGGCCTGGGCCAGCTCGTTGATGTCGCTTTCCGTGAAATAAACCGGCTGGTCGCCGCGAGCGTCCACGACAACGCGGTCCTCGCCGTCTTCAAACCGGCCCAAGGCGTTGATGCGATTGTGTGTCAACAGTTCACTCAAAAGGTCTATCAAACCAGAACCGCAAATGCCTTCCGGCGCAACGCCGCCGATCACGTGAGTGGAAAATGAGCCGTCGGTGTTGAGCTTCACTTTTTCAATCGCGCCCGGTAATCCCGGCATGCCGCAGGAAATTTTGCCGCCTTCAAATGCCGGCCCGGCGGGACAGGACGCGGCGAAAATCTTGCTTTTATTTCCCAGGACCAATTCCGTGTTCGTGCCGATGTCCATGACGGCAATCAGGCGGTCTTCATTCGCGATGTCTACGGCCAGCATGCAGGCAGCGGCATCGGCGCCGACATGGCCGCTGATAATCGGCAGGCCATAGACTCGCGCCCGCGGATGCAGCGGCAGCAACAATTTTTTTGCCGCTTCGGCCAGGCTGGTCGTCGTCCGCTTGCCTTCGGCCATTTCCAGTTCAGTGATGGAACGGTAGGGGCTTTGCCCAATGGAATGAACGTTCAGGCGGAAGAACAGGTCGCGCATGGTTGAGTTTCCCGCCACAACCATTTCGTAAATTGTCGTTGGGTCCACCGGGAATGACTCGATGGCATGGGTGAGATATCCTGCCAACGTCCGTTGCAGCAGGTGGCCGCCTTCTTCCGTGTCGTACTGAATCCGCGACATCACGTCCGACCCGCCGAAGCGCTGGGGATTTTCAAAAGCAGCGTCCGCAATGATTTCGCCGGTTTCCAGGTTTAAAAGCCGGAGCACTACGGTGGTGGTGCCCAAATCCATGGCCAGCCCGTGAATCGGCGCGGTCGAGCGGGCAATTTCCTCACCGTCCAAAAGAATCCGGTCACCGTCGCGGGTCACCGCCGGTTCGAGCTTTAATTTTTGATTGCCGCCGGGGAGATGCAGCGCGTCGCGCTCAATGTGCATTTCACCACGCCGCATCGTGTGGCAGCGGACGACACCGGAATCCTTGACGATGTGGCAGGAGCAGGACAGCCGGAAGTTGCCTTTCAGATGATTCTCTGCCGGGACCCGGGCCGAAAGGCAGTCCATGCCTTCGGTGACTTCCACCACGCATTCCTTGCATTTGCCCTGCTTGCGGCAGGAAGTCGGCACGTTGATGCCCAGCGATTCGGCAAAATCGAACAACGAACCGCCCGGCGTGACGTCACGCCGTTGATTATTGAAATGAAGCTCGACGCTCATGCGGCTGCCTTCGATTTTCGTATGCGGTTCAACAGGGTAAATGGCGTCGTTCGCCATACTCTAGCATTAAATTCGGGTCTTGAACATAACCATCGGCTGTCTTAACCATACGTCTTTGCACGGCCTGGAATCGTGCTCGAACGATGAAAAAAAACCTCCTGGAAACCCTGCGTGAACGCCGCCTGGTCTGCGACGGCGCGATGGGCACACAACTGATGCTGGCCGGTCTCGAAAGCGGCGGCTGTGGCGAGCTTTGGAATCTCACACACCCCGACCGCGTGCTCGGCATTCAGAAACATTACGTGGATGCAGGCACGGATTGCCTTATCACCAACACCTTTGGCGGCAGCCGCATCATGTTGAAGCGGCATAATCATGCCGATGACTTGCGTGCCATCAACCAGGCCGGTGCCCGCATCGCGCGCGAAGCGTTCGGCGGGCGCGATGGCTTTGTGCTCGGTGACCTGGGCCCGCTGGGTGCGATTCTGGAACCGTACGGCGACCTGTCGCAGGACGAGGCGCGGGCCGCGTACGAAGAACAGGCACGGGCGCTGGTCGAGGCCGGCGTGGATGCAGTCATCATCGAAACCCAAACGTCGCTGGACGAACTCGGCATCGCGATTGATGCCGCCAAAGCCGCCAAAGCTCCGTGCATCATTGCTTCACTGGCCTACGATTTGTCAGCGGACCAGACGTTTTACGTCACGATGATGGGTGTTTTGCCTGCGCAGGCCGCCGAGTTTATCGAGGAACGGGGCGCGAACGTCGTAGCGTTGAATTGCGGCACCGGCATGGACATGCCCGGCGCGGCGAAGGTTGCGGAAATTTACCGGCAACACTGTCAGTTGCCGGTCATGGTTCAGCCCAATGCCGGCCTGCCGGTGCTGGACAAGGGACGGCCGGTTTACAAACAATCCCCCGCCGACATGGCGAGTGGCGTGGCGGGCGCGCTGGCGGCAGGCGCGAACATCATCGGTTCCTGTTGCGGCAGCACGCCGGAACATACCCGTGCGATTCATCAGGTCGTTGCCGCGTTCAACCAAGGCAAATGAATCACAATGAAATGACGATCTACATTGCTGAGTATCGGAAAAAGGAATTGCCTGAGAACGGCCTTTGACCAACCGCATGGCCGAAACCTCCATTCCCGAAACACCTCCAGTTCTCCAAAAGAACTTTTCGCCGAATCAATTCCAGCGATGTCTGCACGCGGTGGCGTTCGTCGGAATCTGGATGGCGATTGGCTGGCTGTTTCATCTGGATGCCAACAGCTATCTGGTGATTGGGGTACCGCTGGTCGTGGTCTTTCAACTTTTCGTTCGTAAAAGGCCGTTGGTGACGCTTTGGCTCCGGGATGCAGAGCGCTTTCGATTGAACGTTTGGGGAATTGTTCTTGGTCTTGCCCTGGCCATTTCGCCGACCGTTGAATTGATTCAGACTTTCAGGCAGGCAGACTGGCCGTTGTACACACCGGAAATCCTGTGGTATGTATGCTGTGCCATCGGGGCCTTCGGCGCAGCGTTCAGCTTCAGCCATTTCACGAAGCAGACCTGGAAAGAACTCGGTTTCTGCGCCGGCTCGGCCGGCACCATCGGATGCCTGACCATGTTGCTTGCCTTCGTCGCGCGGCTGGCCGTCAATTCCATGCATCACATGCCGGTGACCTTCACGTGGGCCAACGTGCTGGCCGGCCTCCAAAGTTTCGTGCTCTACGTGCCGGTTTGTTTTGTGTTGGAGGAAGTCGTGTTTCGCGGCGCGATTGATTCGCATGTGTTTCAGCCCGGAGACAAAGGCCAGTGGTGGACGGCCTTCTTTGTATCCACGTTGTGGGGTTGGTGGCACCTGCCGATTGCAGGCGCGAACGGGATTGTACAACTGGTGACGCTCATCGTTCTGCTGCCTTGCCTCCACATCGCGGTGGGCGTTTTCCTTTCGTTGGGCTGGCGGCGCAGCGGCAATCTGGCCGTGCCCGCTACCGTGCATGCGTTTGTTGATGCTGTGAGGAACATGCTCTTGCGATAAACGGCTCCCGCCGGCTCCGTGCGATTGCCCTTGCCAGAAAGTGAGAACAGGAGTTTGCTGATTGCCTGCGCCTGAAAGTAGCGGCGAAGGTGCAGAGGAAAAAAATAAATTTCAACGCCGTGAGTTCAAATGCCAACGATCTATATCTTCGAGTGTAACGACGAAACGGAAGGCGAATGCTTCGAGCGTGGATTGTTTGGAACTAAAGCCGCTTGGCCATTGCAGCGCGTTCACACTGGCGACCTTTGTTTCTTGTTCAATTTTTATGGGCGGAAGCGATTGATTTACGGCGTTTACCAAGCCACATGCGATGCGAAGCGCAACATTGTGCCGGAAGCGTGGTGCGGCAGCGGCGGCAGCGGGTTTCCGAATCAAGTCAAAATTCATCAATGCTCGCGAGAGCGCATTGCAGTCCCACAGGCCAATATCGAACGTATCGTCACTGACCCTTCGACTGGCAGAGTTCGCAACATTTTGTTTGGTGATCAAGCACAGAAGCTTCTCGATTATTTCGCTGGCGGCTACGCCTTTGGTCGAACGGCAGGCAGTGAAATGGACAAACTCGAAGAAGATTTTCGTCGTAGGTATCCAAAGGAGTTTCACTGTTCGGGTGGTATAGACGTTCGTTCCAAAGGTGAACTACTAATTGCAGAGTGGCTATCGGCGCAACGGGTGTATTACGACTATGAGAGGCTCGCCAATATCCCGGAACATCTTGTTCCAGACTTCACTGTTTACGCTAATGACGGGCATCCCGTGTTCATGGAACTTTGGGGAATGTTGGACAATCCAGATTACCAGCAGAGGCGTCTTCGCAAGTGCGAGGTTTATCATAGGCACCAGTGCGAGTTGATTGAGCTTTACGACGATGACTTGCGAAACCTGGATTTCTGTCTGCGCGCAAAACTACGGGCGCACAATGTTTCATTCACCTGATGGGCCAAGTCCGCCCGAAAACCTGAATCAGGTTTTAAATAAAATCGCGACGCGGTGCTTTTTATCGCTCTTTGTCGGTTTGCGGGAAATTCTGATTTTTATATCCGCGACTGATTCGTTTGAAGCCTCATTAAGAATGTCGGCAAGGTCTTTTGCTTCATTTGCGGTCACCACAAGATTGATGTCATCCGCCGTCTTGTATTTTTCCGAGCCGTATGTTGGATAGCACTTGTCAACGTATATCCAACGGGTTTCTGTAGCCATATTTTTTATTCTTGGTTTGAAAACGCAAGGAGTTCTCGTGCCTTCTTTTGTGACGCCAGTGGGCCGATCAACCTTGCTTCCAGTCGCAAATGGTCGCCAACTCTAAACCAGCCAACGTGAAATGTTACATCGGTCAATCCGGCAGCGTTTAGTTTTGCCTGCTCTCGTTCTTGCAACTGCTCGTAAATGTTTTCATTCATACGCGGCATTGTAGCACACTTGGATTGTCGTCGCCACTCATCAGCGCCACTCCGTGCGCACCATTCCTTGCGGAAAGCCACCGGCGGATGTTCGGCGGCGGACAGAGAACTACCCGCCTTACCGAACATCCAATCAATCCTCCGCCCGCTCGCCGGCCGGGGCCATTTTGACGAGACGTGGGAAGAATTTCGCCAGTGGTTCCACCAAATCGGTTTGCGCGGCCATGACTGCCTCGATGTTTTTATAAACCATCGGCACTTCGTCCAAGCCGGCGGAAATCAGCTTCACGCCGCGTTCATCCAAATAAGGTTTTACCATCTTCCAGTTGAAACTTTCCCGGGCCTTGTTGCGGCTCATCACGCGGCCCGCGCCGTGTGAGGCGGAGTTGAGCGAGTCGGCGTTGCCTTTGCCGCGCGCCACAAACGTCGGGCTGGCCATCGAACCGGGGATCACGCCCAAGACGCCCGCGCCCGCCAGCGTCGCGCCTTTGCGATGGACGATGAGGTCGCGCCCGCCGTGGCGTTCCTTCCACGCGAAGTTATGGTGGTTTTCAATGTCCAGCAGCACGTGCGCGCCGAGATGCCGCGCGATGTGTTTGTGAATGAGGTGATGGTTGGCCGAGGCGTATTAGCCCATCAATTCCATCGCCGCCCAGTATTCCCCGCCGTCGGCGGAATCGAGGTTGAGCCACGCGAGATAGTTGAGCTCCTTCGGCAAATCCTTGTGTCTCGCGCGAGCGATGCGGCTGTAATGGTCGCAAACCTGCGCGCCGGTGCCGCGGCTGCCGCTGTGGCTCAACAGGGCCAGATACGTACCCGGTTCGAGGCCGAGTTGCTTGTGCTCGACGGTGAATTCGCCGAACTCGACGAAATGATTTCCGCTGCCGCTGGTGCCGAGTTGCGCGGCGGCCTTGTCGCGAAAACGTTGCGTGACGGGGCTGACGGACCAGTCCGTGTCCATCACGGGATGGGTGCGGCGGTGTTTGAATTCGGAACCGATGCCAAAGCGGGTCTCGGCTTCAATGGCGCGCATGAGATCGGTTTCGTGGCGGCGAAGCCAGTCGGTTGGCAAATCAAGCACGGTGAGTTTGACGCGGCAGGCGATGTCCACGCCCACGGCATAGGGAATGACCGCATTGTCGGTGGCGAGCACGCCGCCGATGGGCAGGCCGTAGCCGACGTGAGCGTCCGGCATGAGCGCAGCCGCGACGGAGACGGGCAATTGGCAGGCGTTCTCCATCTGCTGGAGCGCGTTGGCGTCCAAATCCGTGCCCCACTGACGGTAGGTGACGGGCATAATGACGAGGGCAAGTTAAGCCCGGAAAACGGAAGTGAGAAGCGTGAAATGCGAGACGGCCCAGGCTTTAGTCGCAGTTTGATTGCATATCAGTATCATGGCTTCGTCAATTTCCAGCCACTCCAAAGCGATTTACGTTTCCGGCGGATTGGCATAGGGTTGGCGCCTGATGAAATACACCTACGCACAACTGGCCAAAATGATTGACCATTCGCTGCTGCGTCCCATCCTGACGGATCAGGAACTGGACGATGGCTGCAAACTCGCCGCGAAATATGGAGTCGCGACCGTTTGCATCAAGCCTTACGCCGTCAAGCGCGCCGCCGAACTGCTGGCCGGAAGCGATGTGCTCGTCGGGTGCGTCATCGGATTTCCTCACGGCAATTCCTGCACGGAATCAAAGCGGTACGAGACCGAACTGGCCTGCCGGGACGGCGCCGTGGAAATTGACATGGTCATCAACATCGGCAAGGCCCTCAGCGGGGATTGGGACTACGTCGAGCGCGACGTGAAAGCCGTGGTGGACGAGGCCCACCGGCACGGGGCAAAAGTGAAGGTCATTTTTGAAAACGATTATCTCACCCAGGGCGGCGCCGGCCTGGACGGTGACAGTTTCAAGCGCAGGCTCTGCCAGATTTGCGAACGTGCCGAGGCCGACTGGGTGAAAACGTCCACGGGCTTCGGTTTCGTTAAACAACCGGATGGCAATTACAATTATCGGGGCGCGACCACGCATGATTTGAAGTTGATGCGGGCGACATGCGCACCCAAGGTCCAGGTCAAGGCCGCCGGCGGTGTACGCGACTTGGACGGTTTGATGGTCGTGCGCGATCTTGGCGCCAGTCGTTGCGGGGTGTCGGCCACCGCCGCGATTCTGGATGAATATCACCGACGCGAAGCCGCCGAGCAGTGATGATTAAACAGGAAGATTTTGAGGGTTGCTTCTTCCCGGCCATTTCATTACTTCATCGTCCAGAAAGGGAAATCATTATGCCAGAACCGAACATTGCCCAAAAGTCTCCGTTTGTACAAAAAGTCGAGCCCGGCACCTATTGGTGGTGCGCGTGCGGCAAATCAAAAGGCCAGCCGTTTTGCGACGGTTCGCACAAGGGCAGCGGTTTCGAACCGAAGAAAGTTGAGATCACCGAGCCGCGGAGCATCGCCTGGTGCGGCTGCAAGCACACGGAGGGCGCGCCTTTCTGCGACGGGAGCCACGCACTGTTGCCGTGAATTAAATCCTGACCTTGATCCGCTTCTTCATTTTAATCCATGCGGCAAACGGATTACAATTAAGATCGGAAATCACGCCTCTTTCTTCCGAAAGAGACGTTGCGGATCGGCCACATTGAGCACGGAGAGGTCGAGTCCGCCGTCAGGATTGCGCTCACGCGCGGTTTTGAGCCGGCGCGCAAGGCGTTTCACCGTATTGCCGGCATAGTATTTCACCACCCCCACCCCCACCTCGGCTTTGAAAATGACGACCAGCATGCAATGTTCATCCACATTCACGACGAACATGCTGTATTTTTCGCCCTGCTGGTAAATGCTGTTGAAGTTCGATTCGTTGACCAGGCCGGCAATGGTCTGGTTGGCCATAAAGGCGCCGGAAGCGAGCGCGCCGATGGTGGTCAAGTCAAATTGCACCGCATCGCCCTGATGCGTGATGAGGAATCCCCCCTTGTCAATAATCAGCGCCGTCGTCGCTTCGGTGTGAGCGATGAATTCGCGGAGCGTCTCGTCCAACAAGTGAATATCGCGCTCGACGAGTTGGGGCAGAGTAGCCATGTCATGCGTATTGCGGAACGCTTTGGTTGATGAATTTTTGCAGCAGCATGCGGGTGATCATGTTCAAGGCTTCAAACACGCCTTCACATTTGTGTGCCGTGGCGGTGAACGACGGCACCTGCAACTCGCGGTTGTTCAGCAGAAACTCCATGTATTCAACCGGCGCGGCGTTCGGCAAATCGCGCTTGTTGTACTGCATCACATAGGGAATGTCCGCGAAATTGAGCTTGAGCGTGTTCAAATTATCAATGAGGTTCTGGAAGCTCTCCACGTTCTCCGGCATTTTTTCGTACTGTGAATCGGCGACGAACACGATGCCGTCCACACCGCGCAACACCAGTTGCCGCGTCGTATTGTAAATCACCTGGCCGGGCACAGTGTAAAGCTGGAACTTCGTCTTGAACCCTTTGATGGTCATGGCTTCGATCGGCAGGAAATCGAAGAACAACGTGCGGTCGGAGCTGGTCGCCAGCGAGACGAGTTTGCCCTTGTTGCCCGCAGCGGTTTGGACGTGGTCATGGACTTGAACGAGGTTGGTCGTCTTGCCGCCCATCGCCGGGCCGTAATAAACGATTTTAACCTGCAACTCCTTGGTAGCTTGATTGATGATGGCCATAAAATGATTATTGTTTTTTGCGGTCGAGTTCGGCAGCCAGCAGGGCCAGTTGGGCCGTGGGCAACGCTTCGCCCGTGCGACCGAACGCGGCGAAATAAACCGAGTTCACGCGGTAAATTTTCCAGGGCACATTGCCGACGGTGAAATTCACATTGTTCAGCGCGCCCATACGCAACTCCCGGGTGCTCTGGCCCAACCGGTCGAAAATCTGCGGCAGAAACGCGGCGAGGGTGTCGGCGTTCAAATCCGCCGGCACCTGGCTGGCCACTTTCAAACCGTCCTGCAACGCCACGAGCGCGCCCGCCACACCAGGCAATTCCAGAGCCTGGGCGACGATGTCCTTCGGCATTGCCCGGCGACTGGTGAAATCGGTTGGAGGCGTGCGCGGGAGTTTGAATTCATCCTCCTCCACCTTAGGCGTTTCGCCATTGTCACCCCAAATATAAAAATTCGTATCGGCCGGCTTAAAGTCCGCCGGCTTGGGCGCGTAACGGGCGGTTTCCGGCTTCGGCGCAGCCATCTCCGGCTGCAACACACCGGGTTCCGACGGCGATTGCGGCTGTGGAAACCCGAAAAACAGATCAGGGATTTCGGGGGTGAGGGTGACTTTCCGCTGCAGTCTGGCCGCGGTTTTCTGTTGTCCGAAAAACAGCGGCGCGATGACTTTCAACGGCAGTTCGAGCTCAATCCCGTCATGGATGGAAACCCCTGGCGGCACCGGCCTGATCCAGGAACGCACGTAACGCCATGAGAAAATCACGCGCCCGCGCTTCAACGCCGGTTCCACCAGATGCACCGGCAAGGCAACCTGGGCGTTTGACAAATTCGTTTGCGCGATTTCGAGACGCAACGCCTCCGGCCACTCTTGCGAAAGCGCGGCCAGCGGCGCGGAAATGGTGGATTGTGTGTGCTCCGGTAAAATGGTCGGGTGAGCCGCGGGCGTGATTGGTGGCACCGGGGCAACGGAATTAACCCGGGGTGCGCCATTGCGCGGACGGGGGCCGTTGGCCGTCGGCGTCGTTGCGGCGCTCGCCGGCATTGGAGTGATGTTGCGCGAAGCGAACGATGGCTGCGCCGTGAGCGGGTGGGGCGGAACGGCGGGCCACGAAACGGGCGACCTGGTTCGCGGTGCCGGCGCGAGCGTCGGCGCAGGCGCCGGTTTGAGCGGCGTGGTGGTAAAATCAATTCCCTGACCACGGCCTTCAAACGGTCCGGCAATCTCATCGGTAACCTCGACTTTTTTCTGCGTGGCGTGACGCGATAACAAAGCCGGATTGAGCCGCGCGAGAATTTCGTTCAACGGCAAGGTCACCGGCCGGGAGTCATTCTCGCCACCCGAATTCGCGAACAGGCTGGGCGCAGCCAGGCGCAATTCGCCGAACGTGATCTTGACCGAGCCGTGCGCGAGTTGCGTCAGGACTTTTTCAATGGCTATGAGCATGGTCGCGCCCGCAGGCGGCACCTGCATGACTTTGGATCGCAAATCCATGGGCAACGCAGCGAGCACCGTCGGCAACGGCAGCTCCAACTCATCCGACTCACACTGGCTTACAACCGGTGTTGACGGCGAATTAAAAACCGGCTGCGGTGGTGCCGCCTCGGCGGCGAGGGTCTCTGCCTGCGGCGGGGCAGTGATGGGTCGGGGCAATTCCACCGTGTTCACTCCGTTCTCATCGAAGCGGTGGAGTAGGCCCCGGAGCAGCCCGACAAACTTTGTTTTCATGATCTTTGGTATTACACGCATGTTCCGCTGCCTATCAACCGGATAGGCCTGCCACGAATTTTAGCAGGAAGCGCGCCACGCTTTTTGGTATTTCGATTTTGACGCACTGTTTTCGATTTGAGGCAACCCGGTGGAAAGATTGTCCCACCGTTGGACTGGTTTGTCTGTTGTTTGTCCACAATGCGGCCTTAAACGTTTTCCGTCTGGCGGGAACGGCGATTGCTTCTGTCAAAAAAATAATGCTGTTTGCATATTTGGCGCTTGTATTTGCGCGGCAACGGCGTTAGCGATTGTGAACATCGGAATGGAGACGAGGCATAAAATCCTGGTTTTGGACGACGACGCGGACTGGCTCAAGTTAAGCAGCGAGATGCTAACGCATCTTCCCAGCAAGCCTGAAATCCGCACCGTCTCGTCCGGCGCGCGCGCCCTGGCGCTGATGGAAACCGAGCCGTTCCGGCTGTTGATTTGCGATCTGAAAATGCCGCGCATTGACGGACTCCAGGTGCTCGCCATCGTCCGACGCCGCTTTCCCGAACTGCGCACGGTCGTCTTGAGCGCGCTGGAAGATGAGGAATTTCGTTCCCGCGCCTATGCGCTGGGTGTGGACTTGTTCTGGCTCAAAACCGAGATGCAGCGCAATCTGCAGATGTATCTGGACTGTCTTGAATCGCTGCTGGGCCGCGAAACCGATGGCGGCTTCCGTGGCATCCAAAGCAAAAGCCTCATGGACATCATCCAGATGGAATGCCTTTCGCGCAGTTCCACCGTGCTGCGCCTCACGCGCGGCGCGCTGGTGGCAAAATTGTGGATTCAGGATGGCGAGCTGATTGACGCCGAGGCCGAGGGCGCGCGCGGCGAAACGGCGTTGCGGAGAATCCTGGCGTGGAAATCCGGCACGTTTGAAAACCTGCCCGCCGAACCCAATCGCGAACACACCATCACCAAATCCGTCAATGCGCTGCTCCTTGAATCGGCGCAAGCCATGGACGAAACGGCCAACCCCGTCGAGCCTGAATCTGTCGAGGAGGCTGGGCACCGCAAAACCATCTGGAAACTGGCGCTGCTCACGCGCGAAAACGCGGAATTCGTTGTCGCCGTCCCCGCTGAAGGCCGGGGCGAAGTCGAAGCGTTGGGCACACAATCTGTCCAGCCGCTTGCAAATTGGACACGTCGCGTCGCCGAAATCGCCCGAAGGCTCGGCGAACACATCGAAGCCGGACCACTGTCACACCTTGGCGGGCACAATCTGGAACGCCAGTTGCTCGTTTTACCGAGCGAGGACAAATCGTTCCTCATCGGCTGGCCGCCAAATGTCGAAGCCGGACCGTTATTGGAGAAAAGCAAAAAACTTATTGCATCATGGGATTCTTAAAAAGACTATTCCGTTTCCGTTCCCGCGCAGCAGTCCAGCAACTGCCGAGCGGCAGCATCGCCGTGGACCGGGACGGCAACGTGGTCACGTCCACCGTCTCCTCCAGCTATTCAAGGGACATGTTGCAGGCAATCGGGCGGGATGTTCTGGCGCTCTTTCGTGAGGCGCGCGAAGCCCAAACGCCACTCGCCGAGGTCACCATTAATTTCGTCAGCCTGCGCATCACCGCCCGCGAGTTGCGCGGCGGCGCTGTCATTTTCCTTTTCCCGCAAACCGCGCTTTCGCCGCTGCCAACCTGATCAAGCCTATGACTGCCAAAGAACTCAACCAACTGGTCACTCAAATTGAAACTCATATTGAGTGCTGGAAACAGTTCAACCACTTCGTCTCCATCGCCCGAAACAAAAAATTCGGGCCGACGGAGGAGAATCACTTCCTCGAAATCAAAAGCATCATCGTGCAGGAATTGGAATTGATTTACGCCGCTGTCGAGGTCGCCTCGCCCACGCGCGACGAGGTCCACGCGCTCATCGGCAATGCGCCGTCGCTGCGTTACCTCGGCGAAATGAGCGAAGGCGCCCTGCGCGGCATCGAGACCCAGTGGCACAAAATCTACATCGGCTGGCACTCCATCCTCGGACAACTCAAGGTCAAACAACACGCCGAGGAATCCAAGACCTTCTTTGGCAAGGGCAAATAACCTCCGTTCCCGGCTGATTTTGGCCGCCAGCGGCGTTTCCAGCCGTTGGCGAATGTCCGGACAACTTCTCCACCTGGCTTGGCGTGGGTGTGGATTTTGCGCATAATTCCCGTTCTTTTTGTCTTTACATCAGATAAGCGAATCCATTATACTGGCGTGGAATTTCAATTGCGTTTTATGAGAAAGGTTCGGGCGGTTTTGGCCGGTGCGGTATTGTTTCTGTTAGCCGTTTTCGCGATGCATGGACAGGCGGCCGGACCGCTTGACCAATCGTATCAATCCACCCGGTCAGCCAATCTGAACACCTCTGGCTCGAATATCCTGTGGCTTCAGCTGACCGGCGTCACCAACAACACGGCGTCGCTCGTAATCTCGGTTCCGCCGACGGCCACGAACAGCGTGCTTGATTTGTTTTTCACGACGAATCTTGAAGCCCCTTCCAGCTGGAGCCGGGTGATGCGTTGCGAGCCGGGTCAGACAAATCCGGTCGTGACCAACCTTCCGTCGTCGCAGGGATGGTTCATGGTGGCCTGCCCCATCCGTCCTGGTTTTGACCAGCAAATTTTGGATCGGAATGACGACAGCTCAACCTCTTTGGTGCCCCTGCCCTTTACCATCAATTTTTTAAGCAACTCCGAATCCGCGCTGTACGTAAATAACAATGGCAACGTGACGTTTGACAAGTCGCTGAGCACCTATTCGCCCGTCAACCTGGCTGCCGCAGGCGTCAAAATTATAGCGCCCTTCTGGGCAGACGTGGACACCCGCACCCTCCCTTCGGACGTCGTGAAATACGGTACCAACGTCGTCCACGGCCACAATGCCTTCGGCGCGGACTGGGTAAACGTGGGGTACTATGCCAACCACGCGGACAAATTGTTAAGTTGTCAATTGGTGATCATTGACCGCTCGGACATTTCTCCCGGCGATTTTGACGTGGAATTCAACTACGATCGCGTGGAATGGCAATGGGGAGATGTCTCAGTCGGGTGGCCGGCGCGCGCGGGCTACTCGGATGGCGTCCTGGATTATGAGTTGACCAATTCCGGAGTCAGCGGCGCGTTCCTGGATACCAACACCGTGACCGGACTGGTCTATAACGGTTCGAACACGACAATTCTCGGCCGTTATGTCTTTCTTTTCCGGGATGGACAACCACTTCCCTGAGCGGCATTGGACCCGTGAGCCATACCGGCTTGTGCCATTTCTTCCTTGCCAGCCAGCCGCGTTTCGGGTCTAACCACGCGCCATGCCTGACTGGATCGTCGTTGTTATTCTGGGATTGATCGAAGGAATCACCGAGTTTATTCCCGTTTCATCCACCGGCCACCTGCTCATTGCGGAACATCTGATGCGCGTCAGCGAGAGCGACCTCTTCAATATTGTCATTCAATGCGGCGCCGTCATTGCCGTGTTGCCGCTGTTCCCTCAGCGGCTTTACAAATTTGTTTTTGAATGGCGCCGGAAGGAAACCCGGGATTACCTGCTGAAAATCACCGCCGCTTTTGTAATTACCGGCGCCATCGGTTTTGTCCTCGATAAAAAAGGCTTCAAGCTCGAAGAAAATCCGCTGCCCATCGCCTGGGCTTTGCTCGTTGGTGGCATCGCCTTTCTCGCCATCGAATGGTGGCTGCGCGGACGCAAGCTCAGCGGCGAAATCACCTGGCCCGTCGCCATCGCCGTTGGTCTTGGCCAGTTGCTTGCCGCGGTTTTCCCCGGCACGTCGCGTTCCGGCTCGACGATTCTGCTCTGCCTGTTGCTGGGACTGAATCGTCCGGCAGCAACCGAGTTTTCCTTTCTCGTCGGCATCCCGACGATGCTCGCGGCGGGCGCGCTGAAAATTTTCGAGGCGTTCCACCATCACGGCGCCGCGGCTACCCGGGAAAACTGGGGCTTGCTCCTGCTGGCCACCGCGATATCCGCCGTGACTTCCTTCATCGCAGTGAAATGGCTGTTGCACTACATCCAGACCCACACCTTCAACCTGTTCGGCTGGTATCGCATCGCGCTGGCAGTGGTGCTTTTCCTTCTGATGCTGCGTTAACCCGCGGCCCACCCGGCTCCGACTATTGCGCCGGCGCGGGAATGAATATCTTTTTCCCGACAATCAGGCTCTTCGGATCCAATCCGGGATTCGCCTTTAAAATCTGGTCCACCGTCACTTTGATGTTCTGCGCGCGATACGCCTTGGAAATCGCTGACAACGTGTCCTTGTCTTGTATGGTGTAGTAATAACCCTTCTGCGGCCCGCCGGGGGTTGGGTTCTCGGTGGTAGTGGGCGTCGTCATTTCCGGCGGCGGCCGATGGCCCGCCGGCGCACCGCTGCTGATTTTGCCGAGCTTTTCAATTTCCTTCAAAATCAGGTCATTGTCCGCCTGCTGTTTTTTGGCTAGTTCCTGGACCTGGCCAGCGAGTTTCTGCAAATCATCCGCGCTGGCATAGTTATTCGCGGCGGGCTGGTTCAATTTGTCGCGCAGGTCGGCGATTTCTTTTTCCAGCGCCGCCATATGTTTGTCCTGTGCCTCTCGCGCCACGAGTAAATCCTGTACGTAGCCCTCCACCTTGCTGAGCCGGTCGGCCGTCTCGGTGTCCTGCGCGCGCGCCGCCACCATGGTGAAAGCCAGAATAAAAAGCCAAAGCGAAATCTTTTTCATGCCCGAATGAAAAGCCTCTTTGCCCGCCGCGTCAAGTTGAAGTGCGCGGGTTGTGCGCCGCCGGCAAAAGGCATTCCCCGTTAATGGTCATCCGGCGTTGGTCTGAGACCGGGATTTCACAAAGGAACACGGGCTGAATCGGTGAAAATCCGCGCAATCCGTGTCATTATAAATGTTCACGCCAGTTTACCGTAACGCCGGATTTCCGGCCAGAGCCACGCCACCATCAGTACTACAAGAATGGTCCCCACACCGCCGCTCACGACCGAAACCGTCGCGCCGGTTGCGTTGGAATGCTGCATCGCCGCACCGAACAGATACGCCACGAAGCCGGACTCGAACCCGCCCAAGTCGTTCGACGTGCTGATAAACAGGCTGTTCACGGCCGAGACGCGCCCGCGTTTTTCATCCGGCGTAAGCAGTTGCACCGACGTGTGCCGCACCACCACGCTCACATTGTCCACCGCGCCGCACACAAACAGCATGGCGAAGGAAATCCAGAACCATTGCGAAAGACCGAACGCAATCGTTGCCAGTCCGAACACCGCCACGCACCACAGCAGCGCACGACCGGCTTTTTGCATCGGCGGACGGTGCGCCAGAAACAACGCGCAGGCGACCGAACCCAGCGGCAAGGCGGCCTGCAGTAGCCCCAGCCCCTCCGCCCCGGCATTCAGGATGTCCTTCGCAAAGACCGGCAGCAGCGCGACGGCACCGCCAAAAAGCACGGCAAACATGTCCAGCGTGATCATGCCCAGGATGAGCCGTTGCGCAAAGATGAACCGGAACCCCGTGGCAAAACTCTTGAGCGACATCGGCTCGGGATTGGCCACGACATGACTCGCCCGGACGGATTTCATGCAGAGGAAGCAGGTCATCGCCGCCAGAAAATTCAGCGCGTAGATGAACGCTGCCGGATGATCGCTGTATTTGTGCAGCAATGCGATCAGCCCACCGCCCAGCGCCGGGCCCGCCACCGAGGAAAGCTGAAATGCGCCGCTGTTCCAGGTCACCGCACGGGCAAACCTCTCGCGCGGCACCAGGCTGGGGAGAAAGGCGGCGCTCGCCGGCCACAGAAAAGTCCGTGCCACCGCAGCGACAAACAGGCACGCATAAACCCACGCGACCGGGGCATGCCGCCACGAAATGAACGCGAGACCGATACTGGCGCAGGAACTGACCAGCAGCCCGGCGAGGATGATATGCTTGCGGTTGAGATTGTCGGCGAGATGCCCGGCGGGCAGTGTGCAGCAGACCATTGCGATCATTTCCACGAGGCCGACGATACCCAGGGCGAGCGGCGAGCGGGTGCGTTCGTAAAGCTCCCACCCCACGGCAACGGTGAGCATCTGCTGGCCGAGCACGGACACGAGCCGCCCGGCAAGGTAAAACCGGAAGTCGCGGTTCCGAAACAGGGCATACGGATCGTCGCCGGCAGTATTCGCGGGCGGCGATGGCGGATTTTCTGGCGATTCGGCTTCGGGCATGGTCGCGACGGGGAGAACTTAGCGGAAAACCAGCACGGGTCGAGTCTTCACGCGATTGAATTTCCCCATAATCCTGGTCCGGCTCCTGATCGTAATCGCCACCGAAAGGGATAACGGTTAAGATGAAAACCAGGATTGAGATGAATGAGCCAAATGAGAAACCGCCACCGCATGGTTACAAATGGCCGTGGTTGGTACTGGCGGCACTTTTGCTGGGTGTGGCGCTGGCGATTCTGTGGATGAGCTTTGAGGTCCGAAAAGTCGAGCGGGAACGCAACGCGAACGCGCCGTTGCCGGCCGGCGGCGCGCACCCATGAATTCCTACCTGCCCAAAAAATTGTGCCGATTGGTTTGTGTCTGGCCCAACAGCGTTGGCAGAACCGAGCGGCCGTCAATGTTGGACGTCACCCGGGTCATCGCAATGTCCGCCGCCGTCGGCAGAAAATCCGCCGCCGTCCACGCATAAGCACTGACCTGGCCGGCGGGGATTTTATCCGGCCAGCAGGCGATCATGGGGACGCGCAGGCTGTTGGACGCGATGATGCTGTGGAAAAAATTCGGGTCCACACCAGCGCCTTTTTGTGGTCCGGTGTTGCTGGTGAAGAAAATCACCACGTTGTTCGTCAGGCCCAGGTTTTGCAATTGTTGCCGCAATTGGCCGACGTAGCTGTCGAGCCGGGAAACCGTTGCGGCCTTGTTTTTTTGCGGTTGCGGCCACGGTTCCTCGGAAAAAGGCGCGTCCGTCGGCACGGGTCCGTTGCCGGCATCTGGCAGGCTATAGTTGAGCAGCAGGAAAAACGGGCGGTAAAGGTTGAATTGATCGGGCAGGTTGTTTTTGACGAAATTCAGCGCGGCCTTCGTGAGCAGGTCGGGAATGTATTGCCCCCGGTTGCCGCCGGTGTTGGGGTAAAGCATCTCCCGGCCGATGAAATCCTCCCTTTGATTGTTCGTCGGGTTGAGAAGTTCACCCGGCGCGTAACGCCACATGTAGTTTGCGTAATAATTGGTTGCATCTTTGGCATCGAGATAACCGGCGAACTCATCAAAGCCCTTTTTCCACGGTGCGCCGCCGGTCGTGTCGCCGCCCAAATCCCATCTGCCGATCAAACCGGTGTGATAACCTGATTGTCTCAGGAGTTCCTCGACGGTGACATCGCCGGGTGCCAGCGGCACGTTCACATCGGCGCGCTGTCGCAGATGTTTCGCATCCCTGCCGAGCAGCAAGGCCGCGCACGCCGGCGAATTCGCGGCAGCGCCGGCGTAATAGTTTGTGAAACGGACACCTTCAGCCGCGAGTTTATCCAGATTCGGCGTCTGGAATCTGGTCTGGCCGTAACAGCTCAAGTCGCCGTAACCGAGGCCGTCAGCAACAATCAAAATGATGCTTGGCCGGCGCGGAAGGGACTGCGGCGGTTGGTTGGTCAAAACAAACGGCATTTGGGCGCTTACGCCCGGCGTAAATCCCGGCAGCGCCGCGCCCGTCAGCAACGCAGCAATGAGCGCCCCGCCAAGACGGTTGAAACGGTTTGATTTCATCGTGAACTTCGATTCTGGTAAGCGGGTTGCGTTCAAAGCAATTCAATTTTTCAGGATGCAGTGGATTTTTTGCCGAATTGCGCATCAATTTTCAGCCGCAGCGCGAGCGCCACGCCTGGTATCGTCGAGCAAATGACCCACGCAAAGAAATGTTTGTAACCGACGAGGTCCGCCACCCAGCCGCTCCACATGCCGGGAATCATCATGCCCAGCGCCATGAAACCGGTGCAGAGCGCGTAGTGCGCCGTCCGGTGGGGGCCGTCGGAGAAATACAGCAGGTAAAGCATGAACGCAGTGAACCCGAAGCCGTAGCCGAACTGCTCGACCGCCACCGCGCCGCAGGTGACCAGAAAACTTTCCGGCTGCGTGAACGCCAGGAAAACGAATACCACCTTGGGCAGATACATCGAGCCGACCATGAACGGCAATGTTTTTTTCAGCCCGTATTCAGCCGCGGCAAATCCACCGAGCAATCCGCCCAGCGTCAGCGCGAGGATGCCAAATGTACCGTACGCCAGGCCGACCTGGCTGGTCGCCAGGCCGAGGCCTCCGGCGGCGCGGCTGTCGAGGAGGAAAGGCGAAATGACTTTCGACAACTGCGCTTCGTCAAAGCGGTAAAACAAAATGAACGCCAGCGCCAGGCAGATGCCGGGCTTCTGAAAAAACGAGCCGAGCGTGGCGAAAAATTCGCCGAACAAACTTTCATGGGTGACGACCGGGCCGTCGCCCGGCGGGCGCGGCAGCATGAAGCTATGCCAGCAACTGAACGCGAGAAACAACGCCGCCACGACGAACAGCGTGATGGACCAGGCCAGCGGGATATTGCCCGAACTGGTCTGAAACATGACGCGGGCATCGCTTTTCAGTTCCGGATCGAGTTGGATGACGGCCATCGCGGGCTGGTTCCAGTTGGTGGCGTTGAAGATAATGCGCCCGCCTTCCATCAACCGGAAACCTTTGTCGCTTTTGCCGAGGCCGAGATATTCAAGTCCGTTTAGTTTGCGCGAAAAATTGACGGCGAAATTTTGTCCGGCGGCAGGCGCTTGCGAGAGCGAAAAATAAATCGCGCCGAGATTTCCCGCCGTGGGGGCGGAATCGGTCCTGGCCGGCGCCGGTTTGGGAAAATGTTTTGCCAACAGTTCACCGAGCGGGACGGAAACTCTTCGGCTCCACCAGGATTCGGATTGTTTTTCCGCCGCCGTTCCGGGCATCGCCATTTTTTCCGCGGCGACGAAACCGTGTTCCACGTTCCAGGCTTTCGCCTGCGCGATGACGGTTTTGGCTGCCGCCAGATTGGTCGCGCCGAGCGCGATGATTGGATTTTCCGGCTGCACGAGAACGTGCATTTCGCCGGGCTGCGCGGCGGTTTTAATATCCACCGGATTCAAGCTGGATACTTCCGCATTGGCTTTGGCGCTCACGGAAATTTCCACCGGCGGCAAACCGTTCCTGCTTTCCAAAACACCGGCCAGCACCACCAGCAGCCCGCTGCCGACAATCATCGCCGTGCGGTAAAATGTGCTGCGCAGACCGACCCACCAGGCCTGTTCGTGTTTTGACAGGCTCAACATGTAAAAACCGTCCGCTGCAATGTCGTGCGTGGCCGAGGCGAACGCCATGATCCAAAATAAAAACAGCGACCATTGGAAAAACGCCGGACCGCGCACCGAAAACGCCACCGACGCCAGCGCCAGCGAAACGAGGAACTGCATGGCCACCACCCAGAAACGTTTCGTGCGCGTGATGTCAACAAACGGGCTCCACAGCGGCTTGATGACCCACGGCAGATACAGCCAGCTCGTGTAAAGTGCGATGTCCGTGTTCGAGATGCCGAGGCGCTTATACATCACCACCGACATGGTCATCACGATGACGTACGGAATGCCCTGGGAGAAATACAGGGTCGGCACCCAGAACCAGGGGTTGCGGGAAATCGGTTTTGCGCCGGTCATCTGTCACCGAGTAAAACAGGCTTCGGTCGTTCTAGCAAAATTTTAAGACAGCCCGGCAGCTTCCGACCTGTCCACACTTGCCGGAACCGCCGCAAACACGCGGTGCGGCTTTCGGCAGAAAGCCGTACTTGTCAATTTCACTGGATTTGCGGCGGCCTTGCCAAGCTTTCAGGGTGTGCCGAGGCGCTGTTGCGACGCGTTGGCGTTTCGCAGAGGTCTCTTATGGTGAAACCGAGGAAGCCGGCGCGTTGGCCGCGGGCGCGTTGGTTTCGGTTTCTGCCGGCCTGGCCGCCAGAAGTTGCGCGCGCGTTTTGAGCAGCGGCTCCAGCGTCCAGTTCGGCACCAGATAGGTCCACTGGTTCAGCTGGCTTTCCTGCGCGAGTTCGTCCGCCAGCTTCTTGCTTTCAGCCGGCGCATTGGTTTTCGAGAACGTGGCCGCCACGGCAACCGTCATAAAATAATTGTCATTGGTCTTGTCGCCCACGTTGATCGCGTAGTTGAATCCGTCTGCCGTCTTGATCCCGATCCGGGTCGGGCGGTCCAAGCCGGTTTGCGGCGGCTTCAGTCCCACGGCGATATCATTGAAACCGGGCGAAGCAAGCGATCCCGCCGTTTCCGACGCCTGCGAGGCGTCCAGCTTCTCATCCGGCCTGGCCTTCACCAGTTTCCAACTGTTGGTTTCGCTGACGAGTTCCCAGGAATTGGTCGCGTTGGGATAAGTCACGGAAACGGTCGTGGGCTTTTCCACCTTGAAAAAAGTTTTGTCGAGCCATTGGCTGGCCTCGGGATTCACTTCGGTCAACGGGTCGGCAATCACCGCGACCATGTCGGCGTTGGTGGCAGTCCGCACGTAACGTCCGTCCGCCCAGCCCTGATCTCCCATGTCGGGTGTGGCCGCCGGCGATGAGCTTTGATGCTGATGTGATTTGCCGATCCAGAGCGTGCGCAGCGGTTTTCCGCCGGCATCAAAAAATTCCAGCAACGTCGCGGCATTGGCCCCCGATCCCGGCGCGGCCAGGTCCAAACGCGCCCATTGCGACGGCCCGACCTGCTCGGTCTGGACGATTTTCAAGTCGCGCAGTTTCAGCAAAAGCGCGCTGATTTGCGAAAAATCCGCCGGATAACCGCCGCGTTCCCGCACGCGCCACAGGCCGTTCGTTTGCGCCAAATCCACCGCCTCCGCGCCGTGTCGTATCCGGATTTGCGCGACGTCGTTGACTTGGAAGTCGCCGAGCAGTTTCCGGCCGACGGCGGAATCGGGGTTCGACCACGCCGCCGCCTGTTTGCGGGAATGCAGCCACGCCGCGCCGCCGATGACCACGACCAGCACCAGCAAAATGATGAGTTGCCTGCCGTTCATCGCGCCGAGGTTCGTTTGCGTTTCCACGCCGCCAGCCCGATGCCAAACCCGCTGACCAGAACCGGCACGGCGGCGATATTGAGCCATTCGATACGCGTCTGGAGCGAAACCACGTCGCGGCGCAGGTCTTTTTGCAGCTTCTTCAAGTCGGATTTCACCTGTGCCTCTTTCGTGCGGAAGTTTTCCATTTCCGCCTGCTGCTCCGGCGAGAGGATGTAGCGCTGGTTCTGGTTTTTGCTCTGCTGCAATTCACTGAGGCGCTGCTCGGTGTCTTCCAGGCTGGTCTGTAAATCATTGATTTTGCTCTGATAGGCCTGTTCCGCCGTGGCTTCCATGCGCTTGATGACCGTGAATGGCCGGTCTTCCACCGCTCGGCTGCGGATGGCGATAAGGTCTTCGCCGCCGGCCAGTTGTTCGATGGCGTTTTCGGCAAAGCCCAGGTTGCCGTTCAATGCCGTGGCAAACGTGCCGAACGGCGTGTTCTCTTCGCGCAAGGCAAAATCGTCGGCAATCAGGTCCGCGTCGCCGACCAGCACCACCGTGTTGGTTGCAGCGCATTCCTTCAAGCCGGCGGTGGCGGGGGGCGCCGCGTTCGTTCCGGTTTTGGGCGGGCCGTCGGGAAACGCCGTCTTGAATTTGCCCGTCAATTCAACGGCCAGCGGATATTCCACGCCCGACGATTTGAAATTTTTCAGGATCGCATCACCGGACATATTCGCCATGAACGCATCAGCCAGCTCCGAGTCCGTCGTGCTTTTCAGCAACACCGTTTCCTTCAGGCCCGGTGCGGGCGCGCCGGTGAACGCGCCGGCAAACGGCAGCCACACGTCGCTCAATGAGCTGGTGATAATGTTGTTGGTGTTGATGCCTTCGCCGGTCACATCCAGAAACGCCGGCGCGTCCTGGGGCTGGCCGGCGCTGCCGCCGATCTGCATTTTGAAATTCAAGTCCGCGACCACGTCGGTCGTGCCGAACTGGAAACCCCAGGCCGGCAACAGCTTGTCGAGCGTGGATGCGCCCAAGCCGGCCTCCGGCATCATCTGGTTCATCTGATTCTGGCTGCGCGTGTCCACCAGGTTGAGCGGGTCGAGAAACGCAATCAGTTTCCCGCCGCGCAAAATGAACTGGTCAATCGCGTATTGCGCGCCGGCGGTGATGCCGCGCGGCTGAATCACCAGCAGCACCTTGATGTCATCGTCAATTTTGTCCGTGTCGGGCGGCACCTGCCGGAGCGTGTAATCGCCGTTCAATTCGTTGATGAGTTCCCACGGCCGCGTTCCCTGCTGTCCCATCTGTTCCATCATCGGATTGGCCGGCGTGCCAAACACGGGCAGCGCGCTCATCACGCCCACGACGGTTTTTTCGGGAGTGGTTACTCGCGAAATCGCCCGCGAAATGTCGTATTCCAGCAATCGCTCGCGGTCAGGACTCAGCGGGACCGCCTGCTTGGCGTCGAGCTGGCTCACCGCCAGGCCAAGATAGAATTTGTCGCCGGTCGAAAGCGTCAATGGATCAACGCCGTCCAGCCGCGCGGAATCCTCGGCGTCCGAATCCGGTTCCGGATCCAGTTTCTGGACCATGATTTTCCCGTGGGCGGCCTCCCGGTATTCGTCGAGCAAATCCTGGACGCGCCCGGCGTAGGTCTGGAGATAAACGCTTTCCGCCGTCGGGGTCACACCCTGCGAGCAATAAAAGCGGATGGTCACCGGCGTGTCGAGTTTGGCCAGAATTGCCTTCGTGCCCGCCGACAGCGTGTAACTCTTGTCCTGCGTCAGGTCGGCACGGACTTTGAACGCCGAGCCGCTCAAATTGATGGCGACCAGAATCACCGCCATGGCCGCAACGCCCGCCGTCGAATAGAGAAGAGTCTCGATG
This sequence comes from uncultured Verrucomicrobiae bacterium, assembly GCA_963802515.1. Taxonomy (GTDB): domain Bacteria; phylum Verrucomicrobiota; class Verrucomicrobiia; order Limisphaerales; family UBA11358; genus UBA11358. Next base: position 3,915,357 of record CAWDIX010000002.1, on the reverse strand, counting down.
GATTTCTGTTTCATGGCGCTTGACAAATAGTGGCACGGGCGTCCTGCCCGTGAGTTCCTGAAGATTCGGGACAGGTTGAGACACACGGGCGGGACGCCCGTGCCACTACGCCCGCTGTCGGATAGAGAAGTGCCTCGAAAGTGCTTTGTTTCATGGCGGTTAACCCCGGCGATGCCCGCGCAAAATCACGGCGGTGGTGAACAACGAAAACACGATGACCGACAGGAAAAAAATCACGTCGCGCGAATCCAGCACGCCTTTCTGGAAATTTTCAAAATGCGTGATGAAGCTGCAGGACGCAACGGCGCTCACGACTGCCGGGCTGGCCCAGCCGGACAGGAACCGGATGACCGGCGAAAAGCCGGCGAGAATCAAAAACAGGCACAACACCACCGAAATGATAAAGCTGACCACCTGCGCCCGCGTCATCGCCGACGTGATGCAACTGACGGCGAGGTACGCCCCGGCCATCAGCCAGCTTCCGAGGTAACCGCAAAGTATCACGCCATTGTCTGGGCGGCCGAGATAGTTCACGGTGATGACCACCGGGAACGTCAGCGCCAGCGCCAGCGCGAGAAACAGCCACGACGCCAGAAATTTCCCGACAATCGCCTGCCAGCTCGTGATGGGCATCGTCAACAGCAGTTCCAGCGTGCCGACGCGCCGTTCCTCCGCCCACAATCGCATGCCCACCGCCGGCACCAGGAATAAATAAAACCACGGGTGCCAGTCGAAAAACGGCATCGCCAGCGATGCCTGGCCACGCTCAAAGAATCCACCCACCATGAACGTGAAAAATCCGCACAACAGCAGGAAAATCACGATAAACACGTAGGCCAGCGGCGAGGCGAAATACGCGCCCAACTCGCGTTTGGCGACGGTTTGAATGTTGGCCCAGGCGTTCATGCGTGCAAAAACCCGAATGACGAATGACAGATGACGAATGAAGCTCGAAGGCCAAAATCCAAACCCGGTTTAACGCCCATCGCACCGCAATGCGTTCGGACTTCGGATTTCGGATTTCTTTCGGGTTTCGTCATTCGGAATTCGTCATTCATTTCTGCGTGTCCGGCATCGTGAGATTGCGGAAAACCTCATCCAGCCGCCCTACCTCGGTTTGCAACTGCTCGATCCGCCAGCCTTGCGCCGCTTCGCCCACGGCACGCGGCAATTCGCCGTCCAGGGCGTTTGCCTTCGGATACACGCACACCGCCACGGCGCCACTTTTTTCTTCGAGCACGGTGACGCGTTTCGTCTGGGGGATCTGGTAAAGCCTGGCCGACACCGTGGCTGACGCAACGCCGCTCACGCGCAACGTCACCGCTCCGGCCATTTCCGATTTCCCGCGCAACTCCGCCGGCGTGCCGTTGGCGACGATTTTGCCGCGGTCAACAATGAGGGCGCGCGAACAAACCGCGTCCACTTCCTCCAGGATGTGAGTGGAAAAAATAATCGCTTTGGTCGCGCCCATGCGCCGGATCAGACCGCGCACCTCGTGCTTCTGGTTCGGGTCGAGGCCGTCGGTCGGTTCGTCGAGCACCAGCACGTCCGGGTCGTGCAGGATGGATTGGGCGAAGCAGGTGCGATGGCGGTAACCCTTCGACAACGTGTCCACGCTTTGGTGCAGGACCGATTCCAGAAAGCACATTTCCACGGCGCGCCGGATGGCCAGTCTTTTCTTTTCGCCGCGCAGGCCGCGGATTTCCGCGGCAAAATTGAGGAAGCCGCCGACCGTCATGTCCGTGTAAGCCGGCGCGTTCTCCGGCAGATAACCGATGAGGCGCTTGGCGGGAATCGGATTTTCCGCCACATCGAATCCGCCAATCGTCACGCACCCGGCGGACGGCGGGATGAAGCCGGTGATCATGCGCATGGTGGTGGATTTGCCGGCGCCGTTGGGGCCGAGCAAGCCAAGCACTTCGCCGCGTTGGACGGAAAAGGAAATCCCGTCCACGGCCCGTTTTGTCCCGAAACATTTTGTTAAATGATCAACCTGAATCATGCCCGCTCCGCGCCTCCGCCCGGCAAAACATGTTAAACTCCAATGGGAGGCCGCGTTCGTTTGAAAAATTTCCCCGCCGGACGTTCAAAAATAATTTGCGGCCACTCCGGGAAACGGCGGGCCAACGGTCTCCCGGCGGAAGCAGATGGGAGACGCACCGCCGTTGGACTTCGCCCGGGTATCGGGGCGGAGCGACGCTCTGGCGCGGCAATTTGTTCAATTGCTGGCGCATTTTCCGGCTTGCGCTTTGGACGCGCGCCGCGTTGAGTTGGCGTGTGACCGGCGCATTTTTGAACGCCATCGGCATCCTGCTCGGCGGGTTTCTGGGACTGGCCCTGCGCAAACCGCTGTCGCTCCGCGCGCAGCTTTTCATTCGTTCTGCGCTTGGCGTGTCCACCATTTTCTTCGGATTACGGCTGGTTTGGTTGAGTGTGGGCGGGACCTTTTTAGCCACGCTCGAACAAATCCTGATTGCCCTGCTCGCCATCATGGCGGGTTTTTGGATTGGCAAGGTGACGCGTCTGCAAAAATGGTCAAATCGCCTTGGCCGGCGCGCGGGCAATATGATCGCCCCGGCACAAGCCGGCGTGCCGCGCAAAGCCGGCGATGGCTTTGCGGCCTGCACCGTGCTGTTTTGCGCCGCGCCGCTCGGCTGGATCGGCGCCGTGACGGACGGGTTGTCCGGCTATTCCTGGCTGCTGGCGGTAAAAGCCATCATGGACGCGGTGGCGATGACCAGTTTTGTAAAAATGTTCCGCTGGCCGGCGGCGTTGTCCGCTTTTCCGGTCCTGCTGCTCCTGGGCGGAATCACCCTCGCCAGCCGGCTTTATGCCTTGCCGTTTTTGGATGTGCACAGCCTGCACGAGCATCACCTGATTGATTCCGTCAACGCCGCCGCCGGTCTCATGGCCTGCGCCGTGGCGCTGGTCATCTTCGAAGTTCGCAAGGTTGAACTCGCGAATTTTCTGCCGGGCCTCGCCGTTGCGCCGCTGCTCGCGTGGCTCTTCCGGTAGATTTTAAGGCAGTGTCCAGATTTTAGTATGGAGTTCCGCCTTCAGGCGGTCTGAACCGCGTAAACGCGGAACTCCAAACCCAGACTCGTTTCAAGTCAGGACGCCACCGATTTTAAATCCAGTTTGCAGAGGGCCCTGGTTTGCAGTAGGATGTCGTGTGTTCCTGAAGCCAGGCAATCGGCGTAAAGAAAATCCGTCCCTTCACCAGAAACAAATGCGGTTTTTTACCGTGTTGTTCTTTGTCATCGTTCTGGTCCTTTTTGCCTTGCTGTTGTGGCTGGTCAACCGCTCGAGCTACCCCACTCACTGAATCAAACCGCGTTTTCGCAGCAACGATTCCATCGCCTTGTCCATCAGCAAATCCGCCAGTGGTTTGGTGGCTTCGTCCAGCACGGCCACCGCAGTCTGCAAATTTTTCAGGTTGCCGGAGCCGCTTGCGGCATCTTCCGTGACGAGGGCGTCTTCCACTCCGCGCGCGGCGGCTTCAATTCTTCCGCGGTAATCGGCGTCAATGGCATCCGCGGAATCCGCGAGCGCCTTGCGCGTGGCGGCCAGCGTTTCGTTCGCGCGCAGCTTCGCCTCAATCCACCGGCGCGCCGCCAGGTCCGTGAAAGCATGCTCGACGGATTCCTCGACCATCTGCTGCACCCCCGCATCGTCCACGTCCACCGCAGACTTCATTTCCACAATTTTCTCCCTGCCGGTCCGCGTGTCGCGCGCCAGCACGTGAAGGATGCCATCGGCGTCAATTTCAAATTGCACGCCCACGCGCGGCAGGCCTCGCGGCGCGGACTCAAACTCAATCGTAAACTTGCCCAGGCTCCAGTTGTCCTTCGCGCGCTCGCGCTCGCCCTGCAAAACATGGATAAGCATCGAACGCTGGTGGTCCACCGCAGTCGTGAACAGCTCGCCGGCCTTGACCGGAATCGTCGTGTTGCGCGGAATGAGCACGTTCATGAGTCCGCCAAAGGTCTCGATGCCGAGTGAGAGCGGGGTCACGTCCAGCAGCAAAACGTTCTTGAAACCGCCGGACAGAATTTCCGCCTGAATCGCCGCGCCGAGCGCGACCGCTTCATCCGGATTCTGCGACGTGTTGAGTTGCGGACCGGCGGCCTTGTGGTATCCGGCGCCCAGGCGAATGCCGCCGCGCGTTTCCTCAAACTCGGCGCAGCCGAACAGCTCGCCCACGAATTTGCGGACGAGCGGCATCCGCGTCTGGCCGCCGACCAGGATGACTTGATCCAAATCCTTCGGCTCGACTTTCGCATCGGCGAGCGCGCGCAGACAATGCGGCCGCGTGCGGGCAATGATGTCGCGCGTCAGGCCTTCCAGTTGGGCGCGCGTGAGTCTGCTGCCGAAACTGAAATCAGCCGTTAAGAACGGCAGGGTGATCTCGACTTCCATTTCGGCCGAAAGCGCGATTTTCGCCTGTTCCGCCGCCTCCCGAATCCGCGAAAGCACGGGGAGCGCACGCGCCCCGCGTGCGGCGGTTGACGCCTCGTCGACCGCAGCCGGGGTGGCTGCGCTCCCCGAAAAAATTGAACAGCCGGCGACGGCAATTTTTTCGACGAGAAAATCCACAAGCCGCCGGTCCAAATCATCGCCGCCCAACCGGGTATTGCCATTCGTGGCCAGCACCTGGAAAACACCTTCGTTCAGCTCCAGAATCGAAAGGTCGAACGTGCCGCCGCCGAGGTCATAGACCGCAATTTTTGATTTTTCCCCGAGCTTGTCCAACCCGTAAGCGAGCGCGGCGGCAGTCGGCTCGTTGACAATGCGTTCGACGGTGAAGCCGGCCAGCTCGCCGGCGCGCCGGGTTGCGTTGCGCTGCGCGTCGTTGAAATACGCCGGCACGGTGATCACCGCGCGCGTGACCGGTTCGCCGAAACAATTTTCGGCATCGCGTTTCAATTTTTTCAACACGGCGGCGGAGATTTCCTCCGGCGAAAAATTTCGGCCATGGATTGGAATCGTGACGGCGCCGGTGTTGTCGCCTTTGACCGGGTAAGTCACGAGCATTTCCTCCCGGGCAATGTCACCGCCCCGCCGGCCGATGAAGCGCTTGACCGAATAAACCGTCTCCGCCGGTTTGATGGCGCGGACGCGGTTGGCCTCATGGCCGACGAGCGGTTCCGCATCCGCCGACGGAAAATGGACCACCGACGGCGTGAGCCGGCGGCCCGCGGAGTCCGCGATGACGAGCGGGATGCCCGAATCCACCGTGGCGACGAGGGAATTCGTGGTGCCCAAATCTATACCGATGATTCTGCTCACGCGCCAAAATTGCCACGGGCCGGGACTGGAGTCCAAGCTTTAGCTTGCCTCAGGGGCAAAACCGGACGAAGCTTCAACTCCAGCATGAACTGCATCGTCACCGCCGGACCGACTTACGAGCCGCTGGACGAGGTGCGCCGGCTCACGAACTTTTCCACCGGCCGGCTCGGCACGGAACTCGCCAATTTTCTGGCCGCGCGCGGGCACAAAGTGACATTGCTCGTCGGCGAACAGGCCACCTATTCCGGCGAACGGCGCGCACACCGCGTTGAGATTTTCACCACCACCGCCGATTTGCGCACCCGCCTGAAAACGCTGGCGTCGCGGCGCATGGAAGCGGTCTTTCACGCGGCGGCAGTCGGTGATTTTGTCTTCGGTAAATTCTGGCTGCGTTCGCCCACCGGCGAATTGACGGAATTCAAATCCCCCAAAAAGATTCCGACGCGGGAAGGCAAATTGCTGGTGGAACTGGCGCCCACGCCTAAAATCCTGCCGGAACTGCGGGCGTGGTTCCCCCAGGCGCGCATCGTGGGCTGGAAATTCGAGGCGGACGGCACACGCAACGACGCCCTCAACGCCGCCAATCAACAAATCGCCGGATGCCGCACCGACGCCTGCGTCGTCAACGGTCCGGCTTACGGCGAAGGGTTTGGGGTGCTGTTGAGCAACCACAAGGCCGCCCACCTTGCGCACGCCCCGGCGCTGTTCGTGACCCTGGAAAAAATCATCCGCCGCGATTTCCCGTCCTGACCGCCGCCCCGAATCCCTGGCCCTCCGGCCTTTACACCTCGATATTTTCCAGGCGCCGCAGCGCATAGCGAAGCGGCAGCCAGCCGAACAGAAGCGACAGCAGCACAAAAGTGCCGGTGCTTTCCAGCGCCCAGCTCGCCCGCGCGTGCAGGCCGCCGGCGCCGAAAATCAGCAACGCGATGGACGCGAGAATGTAAACCGAACTCAGCACCAGGCACAACGTGCCGCCGAAACCGCTGACGATTTTGGCCGGGTTCGCGTCCTTGAAATTCGGGTAAAGCACACCCAGGCCGACGGCGAGGCCATTGAGGGCAAAGGTCATGACGCTGATCACCGCGCCGAAAAATGCCACCCGGTCCCACGACATTTTCAGCAAATGACACGACAGCATGATGAGGCCGGAGGTCACCACCAGCGACATCATGCTGGCGAGCCAGTATTTGGTTTTGACGACGCGCGCCATGCCCATCGGCGCCATGCCCACGATCCACAGCCGCCGGCCTTCGAGGGAAAATTGCGGGAACACAAACCGCGTCGTCACCGTAGCCAGATTCAGCGAGCACGCGAAGAGATTCAGGAACGCGACCAGGTTGATCCAGAATTCGCTGCTCAATTGTTGCGTGAAGTTCCGCAGATTGATGATGTAGACGCCGAGCAGGCCGAACAGCATCACGGACTGCCCCCATTGCGTGGTGTCGCGCCAGAACATGCGCAGGTCCTTGACCGCCAGCGCGCGACTGTCGCGGTCGAGCCAGAAACAATTCGCGAAAATCTTTTCGAGCAGGCCGGTGGCGTTTTGGCCTTCGCGGCCGGCACGAAGCCAATGCCGCCGGCCTCCGGCACCCGCGCGGCTTTGCACCGCTGAGGCCGTGTCGTAAAACAGATCGCCCCAGCGGGTGAACGCAAGACCGCCGAAAAACAACGCGTAGCTCAACAGCACCAGCGCGAAAAAGACCGCGCCGCGCAGAACGCCTTCCGCCCATTGCAGCACCGACGCGGACAGCCAGTAACTCGGCAAAAAGGGAAACATGGTGAACCGCGTTTTGGCGAGAAGCTGGTCCAGCGCCTGCAGCGTGCGCTCATCGAGCATTTCGTCCGTGACGGGTTGCGTCTTCCACCAGAACGCCGCCAATGCCAGCAATACGACCGCCGTCACTGCGGCCACAATTTGAAAACTGCGCCGGTCCAGGAATCTCCCGATGGCAATGGCCAGACCCGCGCCCAGCACACCCGGCAGCACGATGAACAACCCGATGAGCAGAACGGCAAACGGATAGAAATGCCACGGAGCGCCCGCACCAGGCCGAACGCCACCAGCAACGGCGCGATCAAAAACAAAAACGCCCAGGACGCCAGCAGCGTGGATTCAATGAATTTCCAGCGGAAAATCGTCTGGGTGGAAAGCGGCAGCGTGAGAAGAAATGCCGTCTCGCGATTGCGAAACAGGTTCGTGTAGCTGATGATGAGATTGCTCAACAGCAGCAACGCGAACAGAAACGCGAACAGCACATACATCAGCCGCTCGGTCAGCAACACGCCCAGTCCGGGAAACTTCGCGATGAACTTCATCCCGTGATAAAACAGCCAGAACGACAAACCGAGATACCCGCCGAGAAACAGGACGATGACGCCCGTGAGCAGACGCGACTGCTCGCGCACCGACAACAGCCGCCGCCAGCCCTGAAGCACGTTCACGCGCACCAGCAGCCATAGGGGCGCGGGGGCGGCGTTTGTTTGAACGGAATTTCCGGACACAGGCTCAAAGCTAGGGCCAAAGAATGCCGTGCGCAATTCCCGACATGAAATTGCTCAAAAGCTTTAATGAAATTACGCCTGATCAATCGCCGCCGCTTTCTCGCTGCCTTCGGCGCTGCTTGTGCCGCCGCGCCGTTCGGCGTGGGTGCGGATGCAAGGTGGCTCGAACCGACGTGGTTGGAAGTCCGGCAACACAAAACCGGCGACGACCAACCCACGCAGCGCCTGGTCCATTTCACCGATTTACATTACAAAGGCGACCGGGCCTACGCCCAATCGGTCGTCGACCGGATCAACTCACGGTCACCTGACTTTGTCTGTTTCACCGGGGATATCATCGAAGACGCCAAATTTTTGCCGGAAGCGCTGGAAATTCTATCGGGCATCAAATCGCCGGTGTATGGCGTGCCGGGGAACCACGATTACTGGAGCCGCGCGCCGTTCGGTGAAATCAGCCGGTGCTTTGCGGCAACCGGGGGCGCGTGGCTGTTGGACCAACAGCGGGTAATCACCGGGGGAATCAATATCATTGGGGCCACCTGCAGGTTTCCCGTCCCGCTTCAGCCGCTATTGAATCCGGACACAAAGAACATTTTGCTCATGCATTACCCGGCCTGGATCAAGCGGCAGGCCGGCCTGAAATTTGATCTGGTCCTGGCCGGTCATTCGCACGGCGGGCAGGTCCGCATTCCATTTTACGGTGCAATCATCCTGCCCTCCGGCGTGGATGAATACGACCTCGGCTGGTTTCAAACTCAAGCCGGTCCGCTCAATGTCAGTTCCGGCATTGGCTGGTATCCCCTTCCGGTTCGCTTCAATTGCCGGCCCGAAATCGTGGTGATTGAAGTTTGAGTTGCTCGCCATTTCCCGTTGAAGCCGCGGCGAACGGTTTGTATCGTGCGGCCAATGTCGCCGCCGGAAAACAAGACATCCCCGCTCACCGCACCAGTGACCTCGCTCTGGGGCGTCGGCGGGGAACGCGCGGCGCAACTCGCGCGGCTCGACATTCATACCATCGAAGATTTGTTGCTGCACCGGCCGCGGCGTTACGAAGATCGCCGGCACTTCCGCGCCATCGTCGAATTGACCCGTGATGAAGCGGCCACCGCGCGCGGCAACATCGTCGCGCAAGGACTCAAACGCTTTCGCGGCGGGTCAAAATCGGTTTTCGAATTCATCCTCGATGACGGCACGGCGCGGCTGCATTGCCGGTGGTGGAACCTGCCGTTCATGGAAAAATATTTTGCCGTCGGCGACGAGGTTTTCGTCTTCGGCAAGCTCGTCGAAACCAAGCCGCGCACGATGGACCATCCCGGAAACCGAAGTCATCGAAGGCGGCGAGGAGGGTTTCATCCACATCAACCGCATTGCGCCGGTCTATCCGCTCACGGAAGGCCTGCCGCAGCGCTGGCTGCGCGGGTTCATCTGGCGCACGCTGGAAAGGTTTGAAAGCAGGATTACAGAACCTGCGTTCGGAGTTCCGCCTTCAGGCGGCAGGGAACCGGCCAAGGCCGGAACTCCAAACCGGCCCTCGCGCGCCAATGCCATTCGCATGATTCATTTCCCCGAGGAACTGACAGACGTGGAAATCGCGCGGCGGCGGCTGGCGCTGGACGAATTCATCGCCCTGCAAAGCGCAGATGCAGCTTCGTCGGAAAAATTTCGAAGCCAAGTCGCGCGCCCTGCCCTGCGGCGGCGACAATCGCCTGATGAAACCGTTTCTGGCGCGCCTCGGATTCAAGCTCACTGGCGCGCAAACGAAGGTGCTGCGCGAAATCCGCGCGGACATGAGCGGCGCGCATCCGATGCGACGATTGCTGCAAGGCGACGTCGGATCCGGCAAAACCGTGGTGGCGGCCTGCACGGCGTTGATGGCGCTGGAAAGCGGTTTCAACGTCGGCGCTGATGGCCCCGACGGAAATTCTGGCGGAACAACATTTCCGGAATTTTCAAAAATGGTTCGAGCCGCTGGGCGTCAGCGTGGTGTTGCAAACCGGGAGCCGGAAAACAATCGGTGACACGTGGCATGTGACAAGTGACATGAATTCACCGCCGGCAAATCGTGTCACTCGTCACTCGTCACCTGTCACATTACTCATCGGCACCCACGCCCTGTTCACGTCCGGCTTTGACTTGCCCAATCTCGGCCTGGTCATCATTGACGAGCAGCACAAGTTCGGCGTGGCGCAGCGCGAACAACTCGTGCGCAAAGGCAATTATCCGCATCTGCTGGTGATGACGGCGACGCCGATTCCGCGCACGCTCGGCCTGACGCTTTACGGCGACCTCGATGTTTCGGTGATTGACGAAATGCCGGCCGGGCGCGGACGGGTAAAAACATTTGTGCGGACGGCGGAGAAGTTGCCGAAGGTCTGGGAATTCATCCGCGAAAAACTTGCCGCCGGGCGGCAGGCGTACGTCGTTTATCCGCGCGTGGAGGAGCAGGACACGGCGAACGACCTCAAGGCCGTGACGAAGGAATTTGAAAATGTGCGGCGCGCGCTCGCACCGTTCCAGGTCGGCCTGCTGCACGGGCGGCTGAAGAGCCGGGAAAAGGACGAGGTGATGACAGCCTTTCGCGCGAACCGGATTCAAGCGCTGGTGGCCACGTCGTTCATCGAGGTGGGTGTGGACGTGCCGAACGCCAGCGTCATGCTGATAGAAAACGCGGAGCGGTTTGGCCTGGCGCAGTTGCACCAGTTGCGCGGGCGCATCGGGCGCGGCGCGCACGAATCGTAGTGCATCCTGATTTCCGGCGCGAAGAACGAGGAGGCGCGGCAACGGTTGAAACTTTTGGAGGAAACGGCGGATGGATTTCGCATCGCCGAAGCGGACCTGAAGTTGCGCGGACCGGGCGAATTGCTGGGCCGACAGCAAAGCGGTTTGCCCCGGTTCCGCTTCGGCAATCTGATTGACGACCTCGATTTAATCCGGCAGGCGCGGGAATGGGCCTTGACAAGCGGCGCGCATTTTGAACAACCTGCGGCGTGAATGGTCACAGGATGTGGAGTCAAGACGTACCTGTGTGTTCAAAATCGACTGTCCAAGGTATGAAAAAAATAATCTACATTATCGCGCTCTTCGGGTTTGTTGGCGCGGCGCTATTGACCGGCTGCAAGAAGGAAGAGACGCCTGCTACGCCGTCAATGCCAAGCACCAATGCGCCGGCCACGAACGCGCCCGCGAACTAAAGCGCAGCCGCTCGTTAGCGGAATAGTGCCTGAGGAAGGAAACGTTGCGCCAGGGCAGGCGGCCCGGTGCGAAGGGAACGTTTCCAGCGTTTTGCTTTTAAAGCGAATGTGGTCAAATTAATGGCATGAAAACGCCCTTCCTCGTCCTGGCCGCGGCTGCAGCCCTGGTGACCGGTTGCAGTGAGCGGAATTCCGGCGAAGCCGCGTCGTCCACCAATTCAATGGCCAGCACCACCAACGGCGGAAGCGTGCTCACGGCGCCGGTGGACTATTTGAGCACGGTGGTGCAGGCGCAGAAAAACGCGACCAAGACCATTGACGTGTCGTATCTCAACGAAGCGATTCAGCAGTTCAACGTGCAGGAAGGGCATTACCCGAAAACGCTCCAGGAATTGACGCCGAATTACGTCGCCAAACTTCCCATCCCGCCGCACGGCTACAAACTGGACTACAACGCCAACAGCGGAACGGTGAAAGTGGCGCCGCAATAATCGCTCACGGTGCCGCAGCAATGCCGTTTCGACGGCGCAACCACAAACCAACTCGCGGATTTTATCGCCCGAAGGCGCAAAGGCGGTCTTTAATCGCCGCCGCGCCTCAGTGGTTTCGCAATCAATCAATGAGAAGATAGCGAGCTTCATGGCTCCAAGTTTCTTGCTTTTTGAGGTTCAAGCCGGGACATCTCATTTTCCGCCTGCACGCATCGTAGCAGCCTGAACCGGCCTCGCCGTCATAAGTCATAAATTTTAGTGCTAAGCCGGAACGATTCAGCTTGAAAGAATGAACACCGTTTGGCGGGCTTGGGGTGATGAACCAAACACAAGCTTACGAGCCTCGAAGGGAGGCGGACCAAACGGTGCGCCTGCCAATTGACACCAAAGATCAAACTTCGTCCATCCGGATTTCGTTCACCGATCAGCGACTGACGGCGCATGGCGGCATGGTGGTGTGGTCGCACTTTCTGCATCAGAAGGGTTTTCGCAGGCAACTGCGGGAAGTCTTGCCTCATTGTCCAACCAGTCCCAACGCTTACGATCCGACCGATGTGGCGCTGGGATACGTCGGAGGCATTCTCTGCGGTGCGGACAAGCTTTCCCGCGTGGCTTGGTTGCAAAGTGATCCGGCGTTGAGCCAGGTGCTGGGCGTCGAAGCCATCGCGAGTCAATCCACCTTGAGCCGGTTCTTTGACGTGTTTGGCCAAAAGACCTGCAACGCGCTCAACGGTCTGCACCGGCAAGCCCTGGCGAGTCTGCCTTCGCTCAAAGAGGGTTATACGCTGGACTTGGATTCGTGGGCACTGTTGCACGAGGATGGCCATCAACAGGGCGTGGCCGTCGGTTACACCCGGCAGGGACTCAAGCCGTGTCATCGTCCGCTGATCGCCGCTCTGGCCGAAAGCAAACTCATCGCCAACTACTGGCTGCGCCGGGGCGACAGTGCTTGTGCCAATGGGGCGGCGGAGTTTTTGCGTCAGACCGTGGCCAGTCTGCCGGCGCACCTTCGGATCAAGCTCTTGCGCGGCGACGCGGGTTTTGGCGAGACCAGCGTGCAAGCTATGGCTCAGGCACTGGGCTTGAACTTCATTCTGGTGGCACGGCTGACGCAGAAAGTTCAAAGCTGGTGCCGGCATGATGACGCCCACTGGCAACGAACCGAACTCCCCGGGCTGGAGGTGCAGGAAGTGGAACTGGATCAACCGAACCGTCGTTTGATCGTCATTCGCCAGCGGGTCGAACAACGCCCGGAAGCGGGTGGCAAGACCTTGCTGGACGTTCCGGGCTATCGCTTTCAAGCGCTGGTCACCAACCTGCCCCGGAGCGTGGACGCTCTGGCCGTCTGGCGCCAATACAACGGTCGGGCCGACCTCGAAAATCGCATCAAAGAACTCGGCCAGCAGTTTGGAATTAAACGGCTGTGCGTGGACAATTTCTGGGGCACCGAGGCGATGCACCATCTGGCGATTGCCGCTTACAACCTGTGCGTGCTGCTACAACGGCGGCTGGGCCAGTTGGAAAAATGCGAACTCAACACCCTGCGCTGGCGCTTGTTTAGCCGGGCAGCGGTGTGGAGTCGCGCCCGTGGCAAACCCACCCTTAAACTGGCCGTGCGCCGTCAAACTCATCGCCACTGGTGGCGCGAAATCCTGACCAAACTCACCGCTCTACCCAACTGCAATGCAATTGGCTCGCTTCAAGCATGAACCCGCCAACCTTATTCAAAATACTGGTTCAACTGAATCGTTCCGGCTAAGGACTGTAACCTTACGTTTAGTTCATTCGTCGTCAATGGAATGCGGATCTCAACAACGCGTCGAATCGTAGTGCTTTCCACCACTGTCTTGGCTTTGGCTCTTCTCCCCTGCTCAGAGGCAACAACGTTTATGTCGGATCTTTCCTTTACTCCGGCAGTCAACGCGCCGCTGGCCGGGCTTCTGTCTTTGACCACGCCCATAGATACGCGGGTCAGCGTGCTGGTCAGCGACGGGGCCGACGTGTGGGAACGGGATTTTTACGATTACGCCACGACGCATTCGGTGCCGTTGCTGGGATTCAAGCCTGATCAGACAAATCAAATCCTGGTTACTGTTTACGACAAAAACCGGAACGCATACACCGCCCCGCAACTGTTGACCTTTGTGACTGCGCCCCTGCCGGCGGCTTTTCCCCACAGCGTCGTTTTGAAAAGTGAACCGGGCAAAATGGAGCCGGGTTACACGTTGGGCATAATTACGCACAGTTACAGCACTGCCGATACTTACGTCACCATCATTGACAATTCCGGGGCGGTGGTTTGGTATTGCCCGTCTCCGATGGCAGGCGATAACGACGTGCGGCAACTTGACAACGGTGATTTGTTCTTTGAACAGTCCCCGCCCCGGAACGATTTCCTGGAGATGAATATGTTCGGGGAAACCGTCCGCACGTGGTATCCGCCTGCGGGATATCCGATCAATCCGCACGAGGGCGTCATGACCGACCATGGCACCATCCTTTATCTAAGTGATGTCAGCCGGGTTGTGAGCAACTTTCCGAGTGCCGTCAACCCTCCGCCCAACACAAATTACACGTTGATAACAAAGGCGGTGGACGACAACCCGGCGGTCGAAATCTCGGCCACCAACGCGGTGCTGCTCAACGCCTGGTCGCCACTGGACCTATTGGATCCGACCCGCGTGACTTATCTGACCTATGAATTTCACAATGCCGATGGAGTGGACAACGAGCACGCCAACGCGATTATTGACGACACGAATGATAATTCCGTCATCGTTTCCCTGCGCGATCAGAATGCGATCTTCAAATTCTCCAGAACCGGCCAATTGAAATGGATCCTCGGCCCTCCCGCGGGCTGGAGCGCGAACTTTGATCCGTACCTGCTCACGCCGGTGGGCACGCCGTTTGAGTGGAATTACGGCCAGCACGCGCCAGAGCTTTCGCCCGAGGGCACCTTGCTGGTTTATGACGACGGCAATGACCGGGCCAGTCCTTTCGACCCGCCTGTGGCTGACCAGGACAATTACAGCCGTGCCGTGGAATACACCATCGATGAAACCAACATGGAGGTTTCCCAAATCTGGGATTCCACCCTGGCCAACGAAGACCGGCTCTTTACGCCATTCTTAGGCAGGGTGCAATGGCTTCCTCAAACCCGGAACCTGCTGGTCACTTATGGCGCCGTCACTTACATCAACGGATCTCACCCCAGCGCGTATTCGCCCGGAGCGACCATGACCCGGATCATAGAGTATACGCACGACCCGGTGCCTGAAGTCGTTTTTGATCTTTCCTTCTTTGACTATACTAACACCAGTGCCAGCTTTAGCGGTTATGCCTGCTATCGCGCTTATCAGGTTCCCGATCTCTATCCCCATTCCGCCGAGCCGGTGGCCGACCTCGCTATCAGCGACGAGAACCAGATCCCGCTGCTGGAATTTTCCGCGGATCCGACCCACAGCTATCTCATCCAGGCTTCAACCGATCTGATAAACTGGACAACGGTGGGCACACCGGTGCAGGCGGGTGGTGTCGGCGATTATGATTTTGAAGATCTGTACGCAGACCAGTACACGACTCGTTTTTATCGCGTAGTCACGCAGTAGCAAAGCGTTGTCAATGGATCGTATCAGTTCCCCCCGGGCTGGAATCCAGCGCCGGTTTAACGTACCAAAACTTCTGTGCAGGCTTCAATTGAGTTGCCGGTCAAGGCATCCCATTCTTCCCTTTGACTTGCCAGCCGGACAATATCCTGCGCCTTTTGCCTTCTCAGCCTGCGGCGGAGTTGTGAGCCCTTTGAATCAACTCCCTTCCTCACAGCGACAGGAACTTGAGGACCTGCACTTCCTTCTTGAAAACGAGTTCAATCGTGTTGGCATTGAACTGCAGGTTGAGCGGCGCGCGCATTTGCTGGTAATCCCACATGGTTTCCCCGTTTCGCGGGTTGATGCGCCGGATGCGCACGAAGGACGGAGTGGGAGTTATCCCGGCAAGGTCCGCCATGCCCGAATCATCCCCGCCGAAATGGACGTAGTAGGTGTAGATGAATTTTCCCGACAGATACGAGATGAAGTTGCCCGGTTCCGCTTTCCACAATATCCGGCCGGTTTTGGGGTCCACCTTCAGAAAGACGGAGTCGGTTTTCTGGCTGATGTCAATCTGCCGCGAAAATTTGATGTTTTCCGGGCTGGCGGTGGTGCTGTTCACATAGAGCATGCCCTTGTCATCGAAAAACAAACCGGCAATGCCAACGGACGGCAAACGCCAGCGCGCGTTGCCGGTGGCCAGATCAAACGCCGTCAGCATCGCCTGGTCAAAAACGTAGAGCGTATCGCCGTGCTCGACGCACGGACCCTCGCCGTACGGTGATTTTCCGGGGCCGAAACCGCCTTCATCGCTTAAAATGCCGGACCCGGCCGGGACGCTGTAAACGAGCGTGGCCTGCCACATTTTCTTGTTCGTCTTGTCCAAAACGGTAACGGTCTTCCCGGAAGTCAGCACGTTGACGGTCTTCAACGGAAACAGGGCCGGTGGTCCGACCACGTCGCCAGTCCAATCCGCCGTATCGGAGGAATCCGGGCGATGGATGGTGACTTGATAACGGCTTTCATCCTCCTCCACCGTGTCGCCGCCGCGGTTGCGTTGCATCTCGTTGAGAATTTCGTTGGCGACATCGGCGGTCTTGGTGACATTCAAATTGCCGCTGTCGAGCACGGATTTTGCCGGCGGGGCCTTCATGGCTGAGCGAGAGACGATATTCGTCTGCAAGATGCGCACGCCCAGTTGGAGGCTGCCATATTCGCTGGGTATGAAGGAAGTGACACCCGCTATCCACGGATTTTCAAACATGCGGGATCCCAGCGCGTTCTGCCATGCCCGGGAACGTGAATCATCCGATCCATCGTCGGCTTCCTGCATGATGCGCTCCTGGTGCATACTGTTGGCCAGCAACGCGGGCAAGGCGATTCGTGCTGGCAAGGGCAGGCTTTGAGCCTGTTCCGCGACTTTTCCCGGGTCCAGCGCCCTCCCGGCATTCGCTCCCGGCTGCACCGGCAGGCCAGCAGTCGCTGAACGGCTGGCGACTCTGGCGGAAGCCACAACGGCTTTGCCAGACGCATTGCGCGCCTCCGTCTCCGCGGGTTTAACCGGCGAGCCGATTTCTTCGGTGTGCGACTCGCCGGTGGCCAGGTTGATATGGGTGACGAGTCGTTGGCCGGCCGCGCCGTCACCCATCATCAGCAGTTCGTTGCCCTGTGGAACCACATCCCCCATGCCGGCCGTGAGCGGAATTTCCTGTAGCGCCTTGCCGGTGGCCCAATCAAAATGCGTCAGCTTGCCCGGCGTGCTGACCCAGACGTTCGAGCCGGCCACCTGCAATTGAAATCCATCTTCCATCTCCTGCTCAATGAACTGGGCCATATCCACGTGGCCGGGCATGCTTGCCAGGGCGGCGACCGCGTCCGCGTCTTGACTGGCCTTGGCAACCGCGTCCTTGATCAGTTGCGGGTCAATCATTTGATGTGACCAGATTTCCTTTTTGGACTTGATGTCGTAACGCGCCAGGGTATTGCCATGCAGGAACACAATCTGGTTCTTTCCGCAAAGCGTGGACTGGCCGGCAAGAGCACTGTCGGCAAAACGAACGGAAAAGACCGGGTGAGGGACCGAACCGAACCACGCGTACCAGAACCACAAGCCAACGAACGCGGCCACCACGGCGCCGATGGCGCCGGAGATTCGGCCGACTTTCTGCCAGTACTGGGCTTCGACCACCCATTTCTGGCCTTCATAGACGGGAACATTAATCTTCCTCGCGTCGGCCCTGGATTTGCACAGAGGCGAGCAGACGAACCCGAAATGTTCCATGCACTTCGGGCAAATCGGCTTTTGGCACACCACGCAGCGCTGCGTGCAAAGTTCGCCCCCGTGCCGCAGGCAGTACTGCGGCGCCTCGGAGCCTGCGGCGGTTCCGCCGGCTTGAACCGCCGGTTCAACCGCGTGAGCAACCTGCAGCCGCGGCCTCGCAATGGAAACCGGAATCGCGGGCGGCGGCGGCGGCGCCACCTCGGGCGCAGCCGATGCAAGCTCCTGGCGGATCAACCCGTTGACGTAATCGGAGGAATCCAGCCCGCAGTTCTGACAGACAAACCGCACCGGGTTCTCCAACATTTCCGGTGTGACATCGAAGGCATATTTCGCGCCGCACGCGCACTGGATTTTCATGCAACACCTAGGGTCGGGGATTCAATAGCATGACGCCCGGTGGGACCGCGAGCGAAAAAGGAACCTTCGGCGGCGTCATTTCCATATGTCCGTCGCCGAAAAGAAAATTGCCGCCATATTTGTGGTGATTATTGCCCGGCGGCTTGCCGGTGGTGGAAAATGCGTAATCCCCGGCATTCTTCGGCGAGGTGTTCACCTGCCGGTCGGACATCAATACCTGCTGCGCGTCATTTAAAGGCGCACCCATGTAGTACGCGTAGCTGATCTTCCGATTGCGAAAGGACCTGCTCTCGGGCAACGCTGAATCCCGGCCCCCCGGACAGATGAAGATGGACGTGTCCACCGTGTAACGCGGCACCAGCACATCCAACGCCGTTTCGGAAGTCTGCGCGTTGGTGTTATCCGGAAATTTCCCGCCGTAGTCGTTGGCGTAGATTTGCATAGTCAGATAAATTTTCGAAAGATTTTGCTGGCAGGCTTTTTTTTCGGCGCGTTGACGGTTGGCGGAACCAAATCCCCACATCATCGTCGTCATGATGATCATCAGTGCCAGGGTAATGAGCAGTTCGACGAGCGAGAAGCCCGGTCGGGCTGAACCTGGGATGCGACGAACTACGCGAAAGCCGTTCGCCTGTATGCGCCCGCTTTGCCCAAAGACCATCATACTCTTCTTATAACCGAATCTTGCGCTTATGGCAATGCAAAGTTGTCCTCGCTCATGCGCAGGAAGGGATCTCGACCGCGCTGGATCACGTCGCGCTTGAACGAGGCCTGCCGGGGAATCATCGTTTGAGGTTTTGCGCAGCCGCGGGCGGCAGCGACCCCATGACGTACACATAAACAACCTCCGGCGGCACATGACCAAAGCTAAACGGCAGCGGCCCCCATACTACGGCATAAAAACCTGCACTCATCACTCTATTCATGGTGGTGAGCAGACGCGGCCCGGCAACGGTCAGCGTCTCCTGCGAAACGATCACTTCGGGTCTGGGGGGGAAAACGTTGGTGTTGTTCACGGGTATGGCAAGAGTGTCTCCGGCCTTCAGGGGAGAGCGTGCGAGGTCCAACGCCGACGCGCCAAAGGCTTCCATGTAATATTGAAAACCCCAGTGCCCTTGAAACCACAAGCTCGTTTGTGAATGTCCGTATCTCGCGCAGACTTGTTGCGCACACTGGCGAACCGCCGTGGCCAGGAGAAAATCTGCCCTTGCCACCAGCAAAGCCAACAATGCCCCGGCTGCCAGGCAGACGGGTGTGGCGCGAACAAGCGTCCGTTCCTTCACCGCGATGTTTCGTTCCAAACACCGGGCCAGCAAGATCCCCATGGCCGGCGCCATTGGCAGTATGGAGCGGCCGTTGACACCCCAGTTGAAAAAGCTCGCGAATAAAAATGTGCCGAACAACCACAGCCCCAACAGAGACGAGGAGGCGTCGCGCCGGACCCAGACCTCCGCCAGCGTCAGCGCCAGCACCCAGGCGCCACCCATCGCCCAGAAGACGATCTGAATTTCCATGAAAGGCCCGGACGCGCCTTGCAGCGGATCAAATTTCTTAGCCACCATTCCAATGATGAAAATCGCGATGGCAATTGAAACGAGAACCACGGCAAACACCCTCAACCGGCGTGTCCGCCACAGCAAGGGCGCGAAGAAAACTGCCATGGCCAAACCGCCACCCGTGAAGGCCAGCCCGGTCATGGTGGCGGCGGTTTGCGAAAATCCATAAAAAACCTTGGCGGACACGACATAATCAGTTGCGCTGGCGAACAAGGGATGTCCGTAAAGCAGCAGAGTGGCCAATTGATAGACGTAGAGCATCATCAGTGGAATCAGCAGGCGGATGGCCCACCATCCCAGGCGGCGTTTATCAATCAAACTGTAGGCCGCCAGCAGTGGAACCAGGCACGCGCCGTAATATTTTGTCAGCGCCGCAAGTCCGATCAGAAACCCGGCGGCGGTCAATTTCCAGAATTGATTCTGTTCCATCCCCTCGAGCCACAACACCGCCGCCCACACCCAGAAGGCCAGCATCAACACGTCGCACATTATGGTGGTGGCCGAAATCAGAAAGACCGGCGTGAACAGGGTGGCGAGCGCGGCCAACAGGGGCCACTGGCACAACCGGCGCGCCAGCCGGTACGTCCCCCAGATCGCTGCCAGGGCAGGCAGCAGAAAAGCGGCGTGCAACCCTGTTTCGCTCCAGCCGAACATTTTTGCCGCCAGCGCCAGATAATAACAGGCCAGAGGCGGATTTTTGGTCACGACCGACATCGGCATCGCCGTCCCATACCAATTGACATTGAAGCCATACGGATTGCCCGGGTGTGCCTGGATTTGGCGGGCTGTCCAAAGAAAAAGCGGTTCATCAATGTTGAACGGTTTGGACAGAAAAGGAACCAGCGCAGCCAGTACCACCAGCGCGAGCAACCAATAGGGATGAAGGGCAGACCACTGCCGGATTTTATGCAACGGCTCTCTGCCGAAACGCCATGTCGGAGCGGCCATGTCAATCCCTTCTAACGGAATCCAGCCCGGGTGAAAACATTTTTCGCTCGCCAAAACCATCTTGCACAGGCATTGAGTGCGTTTCGGTCTCTGATTTCATGAACGAACAAATTGTCATCCTCGACTTCGGGTCGCAATACACCCAGGTCATTGCGCGCCGGGTCCGCGAGTGCCATGTCTATTCCCAAATCCTGCGCCACGACACCCCGGCCGCAAAAATCGCCGCACTCCAGCCGCGCGGCATCATCCTCTCCGGCGGGCCGTCGTCGGTTTATGCAAAGGACGCACCGCTGCCGGACAAAAACATTTTCGCGCTCGGCGTGCCGGTGCTCGGCGTCTGCTACGGCGTGCAACTGCTTGCGCAATTCCTCGGCGGCCGGGTCGAGAAAGGCCAGAAGCGCGAATATGGCAAGGGCATCCTCACCGTGAAGGACGCGTCGTGCGCGCTCTTTCGCGGCCTGTCGCGGCAAATCCAGGTCTGGAACTCGCACGGCGACAGGCTCACGAAACTGCCGCGCGATTTCAAACCGGTCGCCGTCACGGAAAATTCCCCGTTCGCCGCCATTGAAAACCGGGCGCGGAAATTCTTCGGCCTGCAATTCCATCCCGAAGTTGTCCATACGCCGCGCGGCCGGGAAATCATCTCCAACTTCGTCCACAAAATCTGCGGTTGCGGTAAAAACTGGACGATGCGCCACTACGTCGAGCAGGCCGTGGAGCAAATCCGCCAACAAGTCGGCCGCGACCAGGTGATCCTCGGCCTGAGCGGCGGCGTGGATTCCAGTGTCGCGGCGGCGCTCCTCCACAAGGCCATCGGCGGCCAGCTCACCTGCATTTTCGTCAACAATGGCCTGCTGCGGGCGCGCGAGGCGGAAATCGTTCAGGACGTTTTCGGGAAACACTTTCACATCAAGTTGAAATACATTGACGCCTCGAAACGGTTTCTGGCCAAATTGCGGGGGCGTCAGCGACCCTGAACGGAAGCGCAAAATCATCGGCGCGGAATTCATCCGCGTATTCGACGACGCCGTGATCGAGTTGGCGGCGGAAAAGCGGCCCGCCGCCACCGCGTTCGGACGCAGTCACGCCGAAGCGGAAAGCGGAAAGCGGAAATATAAATTTCTCGCGCAAGGCACGCTTTATCCCGACGTCATCGAATCCGTGCCCATTGCCGGCAATCCCGCCGCGCTCATCAAGAGTCACCACAACGTCGGCGGCCTGCCCAGGAAAATGAAGCTTCAACTGGTCGAACCGCTCAAATGCCTGTTCAAGGACGAGGTCCGCCAGCTCGGACTCGAACTGGGTCTGCCGAAGGAAATGGTTTTCCGCCAGCCGTTCCCCGGCCCCGGCCTCGCCGTGCGCTGCCTCGGCGAAGTGACGCCGGAGAAATTGCAGGTGTTGCGCCGCGCCGACGCGATTGTGGTGGAGGAGATGAAGGCGTCTGGCCTTTACTACAAGACGTGGCAGACGTTCGCGGTGCTGCTGCCCGTGCGCAGCGTGGGCGTGCAGGGCGACGAGCGCACCTACGACTGGACGCTCGCCATCCGCGCCGTGGAATCTCAGGATGGCATGACGGCGGACTGGGTAAAATTGCCGTATGACTTGCTGGAGAAAATCTCGTTGCGCATCACGAATGAAGTGCGCGGACTGAACCGCGTCGTCCTCGACCTCACCAGCAAGCCGCCGGGGACAATTGAGTGGGAGTAAAAAGTGCGGTTATCCAGGCCGGACGAAAGAGTCCAACGGGATTCCATCCTTCAGTCCGGGGTGGGATCGAAGCGGCCACCCCGGTTATCGTCCGGAAAAAATCGTCAACTCCAGCGGGATTGCGTTGCTGATTGGCCGCGATTGGATTCAACTTTTTCAGGATTGATTTCAATTTGTGATTTGCAATCCGGCGCCGGCCAATTCCATCGGTCATCGCCAGGATGCAGAGCGAAATTCCTTCGGGATATTTCCGGCTACACGACGCGGAATTTGTGTTGGTTTAAGAGCGGCTAGGGTTTAATCTGGACAGGCATTCAACCCATATCGGCTTATGGAAATTATCTTTAACTGCCCCAATTGCGACCAGGAACTATCGGTGGACGGCGAGGGCGCCGGTTCAGAAATCAAATGCCCGACGTGCGGCGCGAAAATCACGATCCCGAACAGACCGCCCGAAGTAGCTTTGACGCCTACGCCGGCTGACGGCGTGCATCCCATCAATCCCATTGCCTCATCCGCCGCCGCCAAAATCGAGATGCACCTCAAAGTGCCGGTGCGCGACAAGCCAGGGGAATCCCTGGTGAAAAAGGCGGTGCCCTTGGCGGTCGCTACCAAGACCGGGGACCGGAAGATCCGCACCCGCACGATTCGCCACTCGATGTGCATTGAAGCCGGCCACGACAAGTTTGACGAGCGGGTGACGGAATTCTTGAACGAGGTCGGTGAACCCAATATCGTCGGCCTGCACGCCGTCAACTACGAGCACCTTGACGCCAGTACCCAAAAGGTATTGTTGGATTATGGCGTGATGGTGGTTTACCGGGGGTAAATCCCCGGGTGCGCGGGTGCGCGCCTTGACTTGCTGACGCGAGGTCGTTACTGTCGCCGCATGAATCGCCGGTTTGTTTTTTGGATGGTGCTCGTCGCGGGCGTAGCCTTGCTCCCGTTCCGTTCGCCCGCGCCGCTGATTTATGTGCCGGGGGAGGGCTGGTACTACGAACCTTACGGCCAGAACGCGAAATGGCAGCGCAGCCGCGCCAAGGATCAGTTGGACGTGGCGGAACAGGCCTTCAAAACCGCCAATTACAGCATCGCGTTGCGGGCGGCGCATCGCGTCCTCCGCGTGTGGCCGCTGTCTGATTACGCGCCGAGCGCCGAATATCTCGTCGGACGCTGTCTCGAAGCCGTCGGCAAGGACGAGGCGGCCTTCAACGCCTATCAGAACATCATTCAAAAATATCCCAAGAGCGCGGAATACGAGGAGGTCCTGTGGCGGCAGTACGAAATTGCCAACCGTTTTCTCCACGGCCAATGGTTCAAGTTGTGGGGTTACATCCCGCTTTACACGTCGATGGATCAAACGGCATCCATGTTTGGCAAAATTGTGGGCAACGGCCCTTATAGCGACGTGGCCCCGCACGCGCAATTGCGCATCGGCGCCGCGCGGGAAACCCAGAAAGATTACCCCGAGGCGGTGAAGGCTTACGAGACCGCCGCCGACCGCTACCACGACCAGCCGGTCATCGCCGCCGATGCGCTCTATCGTGAAGGCATCAGCTATTATAAGCAGGCTGCCACCGCTGAGTACGACCAGAGCACGGCCGGTCACGCCATCGCGACTTTCACGGATTTCATGACGCTTTTCCCCGACGACAAGCGCGTGCCTCGGGTGCAAAAGGCCATCGCCGCCCTCAAGGCCGAGCAGGTGCGCGGCAATTTTGAAATCGCGCAATTTTACGAGAAGAGCCGGAAGTGGGCGGGCGCGGTGGTTTATTACAACGAAGTGTTGCAGCTCGATCCCAATTCGCGCTACGCCGCGCAAGCACGCCAGCAAATCGAATTGCTCAAACCGCGCCTCCAGGCTCCGGCAAGTTGAAATGCGCGCGCCTGGACTTCTTTTTGCCTGCGCGACGGCGATGTTGCTCGCTGGTTGCGCCGGATACCACTTGGGCCCGGTCAACCCTGATGCCCGCGCGGGAGGTGACCGCTCCATTGAAGTCCTGCCCTTTAACAACCAGACGATGCAGCCGCGGCTCGGCGACGCCGTGACACAGGCGCTGCGCGAACGGCTCCAGACCGACGGCACGTATCAACTCGCCACGCATGGCGGCGGCGATATTGTCGTCACCGGCGTCATCACGCGTTATAATCGCGAAGGCATGAGTTATTTGAACACCGACGTTGCGACCGTGGAAAATTATCGCGTCGGCGTCATCGCCCACGTTACTGCGCGCGAACGGAGCACCGGCAAACTTCTGCTCGACAAGGACGTCAACGGCTACACGCTCGTCCACGTCGGCACGGATCTGGCCAGCGCCGAACGCCAGTCTCTGCCGTTGCTCGCGGAGGATCTGGCGCGTAACACCGTCGAATTGCTGACCGAAGGCGCGTGGTGAATTGACTTGCTTCTACCGTGACCCGCGCTCATGCTGCCGCGTCACATTCGTACAAACAACTAATCATTAACCTTATGAAAAAACACATAGTCAAACTTACGCTGTTTCTTTTCGCAACCGCCATTATTGCCGCGCCCGGACTTTCCCGCGCGCAGGACAATGGCGCCACCCCTCCGGCGGCGCCCGGGCAAAACGAGCCC
Source organism: uncultured Verrucomicrobiae bacterium (assembly GCA_963802515.1). GTDB lineage: Bacteria > Verrucomicrobiota > Verrucomicrobiia > Limisphaerales > UBA11358 > UBA11358. Next base: position 3,890,849 of record CAWDIX010000002.1, on the reverse strand, counting down.
GTCAAACCTAAAAAGCACGAAGGCTCTGTCTTTCGCGGCACGGTCGGCGCCGTGGACGCCAAGGCCATGACCTTGACGGTCGGCAAGCGCACCTTCGACGTCACGTCCGACACCAAAATCACCAAGGACGGCAAGCCCGCGATCCTCAGCGACATTGCGGTCGGCGACAAGGTCGGTGGCGCTTACAAGAAAACCGACGACGGCAAGCTCGCCGCCACGACGATCAATGCGGGCAAGAAGCCGGCTGAAGAACCGAAGTAATCGCCGAAATCACGCGCACTTTCAAGGCGGGCGGCAACGCCCGCCTTCTTTCTTATCCCCGCTTCCACCAACTGGTCAGGCTCTTGGGCTTGGCCTGCGGGGCCTGGGATTGTTGCACCAGCAGTTCGCTGCGTGACTTGCGTCAGTTCCATGATGAATTCATCGTAGCTGAGAAAACGGTCCGCCGGATTTTTTGCCAGCGAACGCACCAGCGCGTCGCTCGTGGACTGCGTGATTTCCGGCACCACGAGGTTCGGCGGCGTGAGCGGCGGTCTGCACCTGGGCCACCACCACTTCCTCGACCGTCGGCGCGTCAAACGGCACGTGGCCGGTCATGGCGTGATACAGCGTCGCCCCGAGGCTGTACATGTCGGACAAAAAGGTTTCCGGCTCGCGCTTGATCTTTTCCGGAGCGACATAATACGGCGTGCCCCAGGTAATGTCCTCGCTCCTCCTGTTCCGCGTCGGCCTTGCGCGCCAGGCCGAAGTCAATGAGCTTCGGCTCGTGGTCCGCGTTGAACAGGATGTTGCCCGGCTTGATGTCGCGATGGAGCAAATCGTATTTGAGCGCCATGTCGAGCGCGGAGGCGATTTTGATGCCGATGTCGAGCACGTCCAGTTCCGGCAGCGGCGTGCAACTTTTCGATGCGCGCGTCCAGGCTGCCGCGGTCGGCGAGTTCCATGACGAGGTAACGCTGGTCCTCCGCCTCGTCAAACGTGTAAAGGTGGACGATGTTCGTATGATTGAGCCGGGCGCACGCGCGCGCTTCGCGGTAAAAATTTTCCAGCGCTTTCGGATCCTGCGCCAGGTCCTTCCTCATCAATTTCACCGCCACCATCCGCTCCAACGTCGTGTCCCAGGCGCGATACACCGTGCCCATGCCGCCCGACCCGATTTTGCTGCGCAATTCGAATTGCCGCAGTTGCATCGGCATCATGATGGCGTGTCCGCACTTCTTGCACGGTTCGGTGGCCAGCGGCGGAAGATCGCCGGGAATGAACACCTTCGCGTCGCATCCCGGACAAGTGACCATGCGTAATGGCGTGTCGCTCATGTTCGCCTCAATCTACCACCGCCAGCCCGGCGGACAAGTCTTGAGAAGGACTGTTTTTTCGAGGCAAAAAACCCTTTGACAAAGCGGGCAAAATAGTGTTTCTTTTTGGCAGTATAGTATGAAAACCACGTTTGTGAAAACACTGAAGCACGTGCCGGTCAATGGCTGCATGGCCATTTGGCAGTGCGACTCCCGTCTTTTGGGCAGCGTGGGAATGAAATTGTAATACCAACCAACAGATTTCAGAAACCCGCGATTGCCCGTCAATCGCGGGTTTTCTGTTTGTTGAACCGAAACCGAAAAAGAAAGGCAAAAACATGAACAAATATCAAAACAGGGTGCCGACCGAGTTCGACCCCGAAACGCGCTTCGAGCTGCGGCCAACGCCGCCAGCTCCGTTCCGCGCGCTTCAGGAAACCGAATTGGAGCGGCTCAAAACCCGGCTGCTGGCGGCGCAATTGGCGCACGCCGCCGAACCGGAGTTGAACACTCCGCTGCGGCACGCGGCCAACGAGGCGGCGGCACTGGCATGGGTGACAGTTTATCCCTTGCTGGTGTTCCCGGTGTTGTTCGAGGAAAAAACCCGGGCTGCCGTCCGCCAGGCCAGACGCCAGGCGCACATCTTCGCTAACAACCGCGACCTGATTGCCGTATGAACTTATCACCCGATGGCGATACGCAGACAGAATCGCGTCAGCTTGAAGTGGGGACAATGCGTGTGTGGGGAGCCGTTTGCACGGGCGAAAGAATTCTCGCGCCCGCGCCAACGGCTTCTCGCCACGCCTTTTTGACTTTGTGGGGAAAAATTGGAGCGCGGACGGCCCGTCTGCGTTGGAGTTCAAGCTTCAGCTTGTTTGAACGAGCAGGCTGAAGCCTGAACTCCAACGAAGTACAGACGGGTTGCTCCGCGCTCCTACGATTTTTCCTCGACGCGCTGAATCCGCGCGCCGAGTTTCCGCAGCTTCACGTCCATCTGCTCGTAGCCGCGGTCCAGGTGGTAAATCCGGTTCACCTGCGTTGTGCCTTTGGCCGCCAGGCCGGCAATCACCAGCGCCGCCGACGCGCGCAAATCGCTCGCCATCACCGGCGCGCCGCTCAAGGGCCGGCCGCCTTTCACAATCGCGCTCGGCCCTTCGATTTCAATGTCCGCGCCGAGCCGCGCCAGTTCGCTCACGTGCATGAAGCGCGACTCAAAAATCCGTTCCGTGATGATGCTGATGCCCGGCGTGAGCGTGAACAGCGACATCATCTGCGCCTGCACGTCCGTCGGGAAACCCGGAATACGGCAGCGTCGTCACGTCCACCGGCTTGAGCCGGCCGTTACGGCGAACCACCAGATTCTGCGCCGCGGCGTTCCACCGTCACGCCCGCCTCGTTCAATTTGTCAATCACCGCGCGCAGATGGTCGGCGCGCGCGCCTTTGAGCGTGACTTCGCCGTTCGTCGCGGCGGCGGCGATGGCGTAAGTCGCCGCTTCAATCCGGTCGGGAATGACTTCGTGTTCCGCGCCGTGCAATTTTTCGACGCCGGTGATCGTGATGGTCGGGCTGCCCGCGCCGGAAATGTTCGCGCCCATCGCGGTCAGAAACTTCGCCAGATCCACCACCTCCGGCTCGCACGCCGCGCTTTCGATGACCGTCACGCCATCGGCCAGCGTCGCCGCCATCATCACGTTGGCCGTGCCGAGCACCGTCGAACCGGCGCGGCCGCCGAGAAACATCGCATGCGCCGCTCAATTTCTTCGCCGTCGCGTCCACGTAGCCGCCCTCGATTCTGATTTTCGCGCCGAGCGCCTCAAAGCCTTTCAAGTGCAGATTGATGGGCCGCGCGCCGATGATGCAGCCGCCCGGCAGCGAGACGCGCGCCTTGTTCAACCGCGCCAGCAGCGGGCCCGGGATGCAAATCGAGCCGCGCATTTTGCGGACGAGATCGTAATCGGCATAGCCGCGGATTTTTTGCGCGCGGACGGTCAGCGTGCCGCGTTCAAATTTCACCTGTCGCGCCGAGCGATTCGAGAATTTGCACCATGAACCGCGTGTCGCTCAAGTCCGGCACGCGGCGGATGACGCACGGTTCGCCGGTGAGCAGCGTCGCCGCCATGATGGGCAGCGCGGCGTTTTTGCTGCCGCTGATGGTCACCTCGCCGTGCAACGGCACGCCGCCTTTGATCAAAAAACTTTCCATGAGAAATCAGATTATAACCACGGATAAACACGGATGGACACGGATGGAATGTGGCCTGGTAGGGCGCGTCACTCCGTGCGCGCCGTCGCACATGGTGGCGCAGGCGACGGCAGAAGACTGCCCGCCCTGCCAACAAATCCGTGTTTATCCGTGTTCATCCGTGGTTAAAAAAACTTCAGCGTCGTGCAATCAAAATTCTGGCGCGGTGACTGTAATCTTCCTTCACCGCTTCGACAATCCACTTTTCATTTTCAAATATCCGCCGGATCGCCTCCGCCTGGCCGTCGCCGAATTCCAGCATGACTTTCCCGCCCGGTTTCAGGAATGGCGCGGCCTCGCGCCGCAATCAGGCGATAAAAATCCAGGCCGTCCGCGCCGCCGTCCAGCGCGCCGCGCGGATCAAAATCGCGCACTTCCGGCTGGAGCGTTGCAATCTCCGCCGACGGAATGTAAGGCGGATTGCTGATGATGAGGTCAAATTGGTGGGGCGAGACTCCCGGCGAGCCGTCGTTGGTCATGTCCTCTCCCGGCTCGCGAGGACGCTCGCCCCACCTTTCGGTCAGCGCCGCAAACCCATCGCCCTGCAAAAATTCAATCCGTTCCGTGACGTTATGGCGCGCGGCGTTTTCTTTCGCCAACGCCAGCGCGTCCGTCGAAACGTCCGTCGCGGTGATTTTTGCCGTCGGACATTTCGCGGCCAGCGCGATGGCGATGCAGCCGGTGCCGGTGCCGAAATCCAAAACCCGGAGGGCGGAGCCCTGCGACGCCATATCTTCTTTGCGCATTGAATCAGGGGCCCGTGGAACTCGCCCCTCCGAATTTTGATTCAGAAATTCCCATCCCAGTTCAGCCAGCAATTCCGTTTCCGGACGCGGCACGAGCGCGTGGCGGTTCACGGCAATTTCCAGTCCGCAGAATGAAGTCGTCCCGATGATGTGCTGGAGCGGTTCGCGCCGGCCGCGGCGTTTGACGAGTTCGCGCAACGCGTCCGTTTCCGCCGGCGTGAGCGTGCGCTCGAAATTCAGATACAATTTCATGCGCGGCAACTTGAGCAGATGCGCGAGCAGCAGCTCGATTTGCAGGCGCGGCGATTCGACGCCTTTTTTTGCCAGAAAATCCGCGCTCTTCTGAATCGCTTCGAGAACCGTCACGCGCCCAATCTAAATCCCCCGCGCGGAGTTCAAAGCTTAAAGTTGCCGCCGGGTCACAGTGCCGGATTCCGGTGGGGCGAGCGTCCTCGCGAGCCGGACTTGGCGCGCCAAAGCGTAGCGGCGGCGGCTCGTCGGTAGCCTCGCCCCACCAAACCGGCCCGCCAACGTAGCATTGCAAACCTTGCCCAACCGTCCTAGAATTTTTCATCGGCTGACGCGCATGGCGGAATACAAAGTTCAATTCGAGGTCTTTGAAGGCCCGCTCGATCTGCTCCTTTATCTCATCAAGAAGGAGGAGGTGGACATTTACGAGGTCAACCTCACCAAGCTGGCCACGCAGTTCATCGAATACATTGACCTCATGCGCGAGTTCGACCTGGAGGTGGCCGGCGAATTCCTCGTCATGGCCTCGACGCTGATGTATATCAAGAGCCGCGAACTGCTGCCGGTGGACCAGCAGGTCGCCGTCGAAGGCGAGGAGGAGGGCGAAGACCCGCGCTGGGAACTCATCCGTCAGTTGGTCGAATACAAGAAGTTCAAGGACGCCGCCGCGCAATTGCAGACGCTCGAAGCCCGCCAGGAAAACATTTTCCCGCGCCTGCCCGGCAAGCTGGAACTGGAAAACACCGCGCCGCCGCCGAAACCGGACGTTTCGATCTTCGATTTGCTCAACGCCGTCAATTCCATCCTCAAACGTTTCGGCCAGCGCGACGGCGGCAGCGCAATTTTCGAGGACAAATGGACGGTCAGCGAAAAAATCGAATTCATCCTGCGCGCGCTGGCCGGGCGCGGCGGCATGCGCTTCTCGGAATTGTTCGAGACTGCCGCGAACCGGTCCGAAGTCATCTGCACCTTCCTCGCCCTGCTAGAATTGATCCGCCTCAAACAGATTCTCTGCGCGCAGCCGGAACCGTTTGCCGAAATTGAAATCCGCCGCGCCGAAGACCCGGCGCAAACCCCGTCTGCCGCAAATCCAGATTCAACAAGCCCATCAATCGGTGTCGAAGATCCGGGACAAGCTTCCAAAACCACTCAGGCAAACGTTGAGGGCAAGTAATGGCTTAACCGCTCCGGTGGCTTCATCCGCACACCCGCTGATAAAGCGCTTCGTAACGCGGCACGATGACCTCGGCGGAAAACTGTTTGCGCGCCCGACGCTACTTTTTCTGGTATTGACTTGCTGCCACAAAAGGAATACCTTCACCCTGTGGAAACCGTCACCTTGAAAATGGACCGGAAGCACATTGCCTTGCTGAAGGAGCAGGCGAAGGCGCTGGGACGTTCGCGGGCGGCCATCGTGCGCGATTTAATTGACCAGCATCTCGCCAATAAAAAGCGCCCATCGCTGTATGAACGGGCGAAAGACCTTTGCGGCAGCGTGCGCGGCTCGAAGGATTTGTCCACGCGGCCATTAACGGGCTATGGCCGCGACTAAAATTCTTCTGGATTCAGGACCGCTGGTTGGTTTTGTAAGCGAGACCGACCAACATCATCACTGGGCAGAGGAAATCTGGCGCAGCCTTTACGAGCCGTTGTGGAGTTGCGAAGCGGTTCTGTCGGAAGCTGTTTTTCTCCTGCAGTCGGACGGAGTTTCCATTGACCCTTTGCTGGAACTTTTCGAGCGTAGACTGGTAAAAATTGATTTCAACGTGTCAGCGCATCAACCCGACATCTGGCAATTGCTCCGCAAATACGCCGACCGGCCAATGAGTCTGGCCGATGCCTGCTTGGTTCGTATGGCGGAATTGAACGACCGATGCCAGGTGTTCACGACGGACAAAGATTTTCTTGTCTACCGCCGCAAAGGACGAAGCGTCATTCCGCTGCTCGCGCCATTTTAATTCAAACGCCTCTCCCACGCACCCGGCGGTAAAGCGCTTCGTAACGCGGCACGATGGCCTCGGCGGAAAAATGTTCGCGCGCCCGACGCTTCGCCGCCTGACCCATCGTTGTCCGGCGTTGCGGGTCCTGAATCAAACTTTCAATCGCCCGGGCCAGGGCGTCCGGGTTGTCGGACGGCACCAATAATCCGCTCACGTTGTCTTCCACCACCTCGGGAATTCCGCCTGCGCGCCGGGCAACGCTCGGACAGCCAAAATACATTGCCTCAAGTATGCTCAGGCAAAAGCTCTCCATCTCGGACGTGAACAGCCCAAGGTCGGCGGCCTGCAAGTAATCTTCGATCTCATTCACGTTTTCGCGCACCAGCACGCGGTCGTTCAGGCCCAGCCGCTGCACGTCCTTGACGTATGGCTCGAAACTTCCGCCGGCCAGGACCACGAGCTTGAACGCCTCGCGCGGTCGGACGCGCGCGACGGTTTCGAGCAGGAGATCAATGCGTTTCACCGGACGCAGATTCGACGAGTGGATCATCATCACCTCTTGTCCGCCACGCCAAGTTCATGGCGCACTTCTTCGCGTGAACGGCGTGGCAGGCCGCGGCGCAAAAAAATTGTGGATGACTTCCAGCGGTCCGTTGAATCCGAGCACCCGCTGGGTTTCCGTTTTCAGGTAATCGGACACCGCCGTGACCGCGTCCGAGCAAGTGAGCGCGTGGTGGATGGCCGGGCCGTAGCCCGGATCGCTGCCGAGCAGCGTGGTGTCGGTGCCGTGCAACGTCGTGACCACGCGCGGTTGTTGCTCCGGCGGCAGCATCGCCCGCGCGAGAATGGCCGCCGTCGCGTGCGGCACGGCGTAGTGGACGTGCAGAACGTCCAGTCCATGGTCGCGGCTCACCTCGGCCATTCTGCACCGAGAGCGGCAGCGTGTAATCGGGATATTTGAACAATTGATATTCGTTGATGACCACCGGATGGAAATGCAACCGCGGCGTATTTTCCGGCAGCCGGAACGGTCGTTCGTAACTGAGGAAATGCACCTCATGTCCGCGCCGCGCCAATTCCTCGCCCAGGCCGGTGGCGAGAATGCCGCTCCCGCCCACCGACGGATAACACGCAATGCCGATTTTCATGATTTCCTTAACCACGGATGGACACTGATTTGTTGGTAGGGCGGGCAGTCCTCTGCCCGCCGCCCATCAAGGCACAAAACACGGCGCGCACGGAGTGACGCGCCCTACCTCTGAAAGTCTTTGCCTCCATCCGTGGTCCAAATTAAAATTGCCGCGCGCCGCGGCTCACGGGAGCCAGCGAGTCGAGAACGAGTGGGTCGTTCGGAAACAAGGCGATGGCATGGCCCACACCTGCGCGCAGCCCGCGCAAACGCGCCCGCGTGAGTTGCAGTTCGACGTAATTGCGCGCGGCGGCCTGCGAAGCATGCGCCTCCATCGCGGCCGTCCAGGCCTTGAGGATGTCCGGCGCGGAAACATCAATGAGCACCGGAGTGATGTTGGACGGTTCGGCTTCGGGAGTGACCGCGTAATAAAACAATTGCTCGATCGCGTGGGGCGGCAGGCGGCGCAGTTCCTTGATGCCGCCGTACCGGGCGAGCCGGCAGGCGTCGCGCACCAGTTGTCCCAGCCGCGGATGATCGGGATGCTGGTTCTCCACCAGGCTCGGCGCGAGAACGATCCCCGGCCGCATGCGGCGGATGATGGCTGCCAGTTTGATGGCGTGAGCAACACGAACTTCAAGATGCGCATCGCCGTCCAGTTCGATGAATTCGATCCTGGCGCCCAGGAGCGCGGCGGACCGGTTCGCCTCGATCACCCGTTGCGCCGGTGTGCCGTGAGACGCAGCTTCGCCGCGCGAGCAAATCACAAAATGTGCCCTGCGACCGGCGCGAGTTTCTTTGGCAATGACGCCGCCGCACCCGAATTCGATGTCGTCGGGATGCGCGCCGAAGGCCAGCAACGGCGCGGGTTCAGGAAGAGATTTCAGTGCAGGCTTCATCGGAACGCTCAATTGTTTCACGGTTCACAAAGGTAATTTCCGGCGCTTCTTCCGGGCGAAGATAAGCCCTTTCGCCCGCCCCGGCAACGTAATGCGTGCAATGCACGACCGATTGCATCCAACGCAGCCGGGTGTCGCGCGTCGGGCTGACCTGTTCCCGGTTGAAAACCACCGCACGGCAACGAAACGTAGGAATCGCCGCCTTCGTGCAATTTCAATGTGCCGCCTTCGGAGCGGGCGCGAACGATTTCGCCTTCATGCGGAACATCCACAAAAAATTCCGGACATCACAGGCCGCGCGGCGGATGGCCGGGTCGCTCGACCGCACCACCCGGATGCCGTCGAGCAAACTCATGGCACGATACATCTCCAGACAGAAATCAGCCACATTGGACGCGGACGAGTCTTTGAAAATCTCAATCAACCGGCGATCAACATAATTGGGCAACTGGAGCAGCGTTTTGTCCTGCCAGCCGGCGGGGATGCGTTTGAGATATTGCGGTGAAAATTTCCGTTGAAGCCGGTTTTCGAAGGCAAAGTTGAGCTGGGCCGGTTCATTGGTCTTGCGATGACGCAGGGTGGTCCTGGTCTCGCGCGGGTCGTGGTCGCTGTCGTGATAGAAGAAAACGATTTCCCCGCCGAGCTCCTTTTGCAACCGCCGGGCTGTCTGGATTTTGGCAAACAGGAAGCGGCGCGGGAAGAACCCGCACGGTTGCTGGCCGAAACAAATGACTGGCGCAGTGCTCATAACGCAGGCAGTGCCTGCGCGGGTTTCCCACTGGAACCCAATGCGGCCTGTATCATCAGGCTCAAAAGCACGCAGGCCGCGCACCCGATGAAGTTATACCAGAGATAGCTGATATTCAGCGAAAAATAGAGAACGAAGACCAGTGCCTGGGCGATTAAGGCCGCCCAAAAAATTGCGGTGCCTCCCACTCGCCTGAGAAAAAACGCCACCAGAAACAATGCCAGCACCACACCGTAAAAAACCGACCCGACGATGTTGACGGCCTGGATCAGGTTCTCCGCCAGGTTGGCAAACAGCGCAAAGGCGAGCGCAACCAGACCCCAGAACAGTGTGAACCATTTGGAAGCGGCGACATAATGCGCGTCGCTCGCTTCGCGTTTGAACAGGTGCCGGTAGAAATCAATCGTGGTGGTCGAGCCAAGCGCATTCAGTTCGGCGGACTTCGATTGGAGCGCGGCGGCAAAGAACGCCGCAATCAGCAGTCCGATCAGACCGTGTGGCAGATGGTCGAGGATGAACGTGACGAAGACGTAATCGGCATCGTTGCTTTTCACGCCGGGATCGTCCGTTTCCATGACGGTTTTGGCCTCGGCGCGCACGGCGTTGCTGTGTTTCAGCGCCGCCAAAGCCCGTGCACGAGCTTCGGTCTCGGCCCTGGCATCGCCGGCGTGTTTGGCGTCGAGCCATTGGTGAATCAGTTGTTCCTTCTGCGCGTAAGCGACAGTGAATTCCTGTTCGAGGGCGTGAAGCTTTCCATCGGAATCATGCCGGACCGCCTGGTGCCAGGCGGGCTGGTTGAAAAACACCGGCGGTTGTTCGAACTGGTAAAAGACAAAGACCATAACGCCGAGCAACAGAATGAAGAATTGCATGGGAATCTTCAGCACGGCATTGAACATCAGGCCCAGCCGGCTCTCGCGCAGGGACGAGCCGGAAATATAACGCTGCACCTGGGACTGGTCGGTGCCGAAGTAGGACATGGAAAGAAACAGTCCGCCCAGCAAACCGGTCCAGAACGTGTAACGCCGGTTGACATCGAAGGAAAAACTCACCGCGTCCAGTTTTTTGAAGCCGCCCGCCACGGTGAACGCGTCGCCCAGACTGGTCGGCAGCTTCGCAAGCAGGATGATGAAGGCCGTCACCATGCCGCCAAAGATGATGGCCATCTGGTATTTCTGGGTGAGGCTCACCGCCTGGCTGCCGCCCGAAACGGTGTAAATAATCACCAACAATCCGCTGAGGATGATGGTGAGATCGAGCCGCCAGCCGAGCACGGTGGAGAGGATGATGGCCGGGGCGTAAATCGTGATGCCGGCGGCCAGGCCGCGTTGCACGAGGAACAAACCCGCGCCGAGCAAACGGGTTTTCGCATCAAACCGCCGGCCCAGAAATTCGTAGGCCGTATAAATGTTCAACCGCCGGTAAATCGGCAGGAAGACAGCGGCGATGAGGATCAGCGCCAGCGGCATTCCGAAATAATTTTGCACGAAGTCCAGTCCACTCTCGTATCCCTGACCGGGGGTGGAGATGAAAGTGATGGCGCTGGCCTGGGTGGCGGCGACCGAAATGCCGATGGTCAACCACCCCACAGTTTCATCACCCCTCAAATAGTGGCTCAGGTCCCGGTGCCGGCGCGTATGCCACATGCCATAGGCGGCGATGGCGAGCATGCTGCCAATCAGGACGACGAAATCGAGGGGGTTCATGAAAAGCTCACCGTCAGCGCGAGGAGCAGCACCACCCATAAAACGAAGCAGCCGAAGACAAAGATGTAAACACCACGCCAGGTGCGCAGCCCCGGCAGGCCGGTCAATTCGTCTTGGCCATCAGAAGGCGGCACAACCGATCCGGTGTTGCCCTCCGAGGCTTTCATTTTCCCAGTGAAACCAGATTGGCAAACAGCCGGTAAGCGCCGGGTACGCCGTCGGGAAGTTCCCGGAAAAACACCAGCCCGGTATAAACGACATGACCTTTGCCGTAGGGAGCGACAAGCAGGCCGCCCTTGAGCGGCGCTTCACCGGGATCGCTGCAGGCGATGATGGGCGTGAAATGTTCGTCCCACTGGTCAGGATAATAAATCCCGCGCTCTTGAATCCAACCGTCGAAATCGGCGCTGGTGATTTTGTTCGGCGTATTCAACGCCGGATGCTCCGGGCGCGAGAAACGTCACCGGCGCGGTTTCGTCGGTCACGCGCTCGCCCGAAAGATGCAGGCTGTACGGCGTAAGCTGGTCGGTTTTCAGGTCGCGGCCCGGGCGGTTGTATTGCTCGATGACGTTGCCGCCGGCTTCGACGTAAGCGAACAGCGCCGGCAAATGCGCAACGAGGTCCGTGCGAACGTTGAAGGCGCGAACGCCAATGACCACCGCATCAAATCCCTTCAGCCGCTCCGGCGTCAAGTCCGCGCCGGTGAGGGTGGTGACCTGATAACCCATGGCTTCCAGACTTTGGGCCACGCTGTCGCCGGCACCGGGCACGTAACCCACCTGATGGCCCCGGATGGCCAGATTGAGGCACACGGCTTTGAGCCGGGCGGGCGGCTGAAGCAGCAGCAGGGGGATGTGCGGGTAATTGATGACCACGCGTTCGTTGTCGTAACGCCTGCCGCCAACCTTCGCCTCGGCGGTGATGCCGGCAGTCGCTGGTTGCGACGGCGCAGTGACCATGAACTTGAACTTCGCTTGATCCCCGGCGGTCTCCAGACGGAACGATTCCATCGCCGGTGCGACTTTCCAGTCCGCTGGCGCATTCAAGCGCAAAGTCCCGGCGGTGCCGGGCCGGGTGGCAGTGATCTCCACCTCCACCGGCCGGGTGGCCCCGGGAGCGAACAACTCAACGTCCGACCCGAGTTTCAGCGTGACCGGCGAAATCACATCCAGGTGGCGGGTTTCACCTTCCGCCCGCTCCGCCGTGATTTGCCGCGGCTGGTCCGGTACAATCAAGGTCTGGCCGTCCACGTCAAAAACCTGTTCAACCGGGAAGATCGGAGGATTCTCGGGCCGGCCGATGAGGTTCGGGTCGGCCACGCGGAACATGCCGGGCGTGTGTTCTTCACGCAACCAATACGGCTGGCTCACCGGCGCGTCGGCAGGAAGTATTTGCGTGGCATCGCGGCTGAGGGTCTGGCCGGGGGCAAGGTCTGCGCCAATGGCTGACGCGGCCTTGATTGCCGGATACCGCGCCGCCACCCAACGCACCGGAACAACGGGCGACTCGACCGTCGCGGTCAGATGCATTTTGAGTGATTCGCCGGGCACGACTTCCGCCTGTGGAATCGTCGTCTCCACACTCAGGCCGAGACAAGCTTGAATGAGGTGATCCAACAGCCGGCGCTTTTCATCCACCACCGGGTCGCTGCCGGCCAGTGCGGCCAGATGTTTTTTGATTTCCAGCAACGCGGGCACGCTGGCGGCCGGGGCCCGCGGATCGAATTTTGCAATGACGGCATCGGTCAGCTTTCCAATTTCTGCGCCGCCGGGCACCCTGCCCCAGGTTGTATCCACGCCGTCCAGGATGTCGTTGGTTGCCGGTTCGCCCGCGAGGAGTTCAAAGGACTCGGACCTCGGCCCGCCGCCGCCGCCGAAACCGGTGAAATTTCCGAAACCCTGCGTCTTGTGCATGGACCGGCTGTGCGCGGCGATTTCCGCGAACGACTCGCCGGTCACGGCGTCTTTGCCGCCGACGTCAATCCGGACGAGGTTGGTGGCGTTTCCACCGCGCTGGAACCCGCCGGCATTCCAGAGGATGCGTGTGGGTTGCCAGGGCGTGAGGGTGTCGAGTTGTTCGGGAAACGCCTTGGGATCGCCGGCCAGTTTGAAAGCTTCCAAAGCCAACACCGCCGACGCCGTGTGATGGCCGTGCGTGTTACCCGGCTGGGTGGAGAACCGGGTGATGACCACGTCCGGACGGAACTCGCGGATGACCCGCACGATATCGGACAGCACCTGCTGCCGGTCCCAGATTCTTAGCGTCTCGCGGTAATCCTTGGAGAAACCGAAATCAACCGCGCGTGAAAAAAACTGCCGGCCGCCGTCAACGCGCCGCGCCGCGAGCAGTTCCTCGGTGCGGATGACACCCAATTCGTCGCCGAACTCCGGCCCGAGCACGTTCTGGCCGCCATCGCCGCGCGTGAGTGAAAGATAGGCCGTGCGATAATCACGGCCGCGGGCGAGATAGGCAATCAACTGGGTGTTTTCATCGTCGGGATGTGCCGCGACGTAGAGCACGCTCCCCAGCGTGTCGAAACTGTGCAAGTCCTGTAAAATGACGGAGGCCCGCTCCGGCCCGGACACCTGCGCAACGCCCCGAAAACCGGCCAGCAGGCAGGCAGCAACAAGAATGCATTTTACGAAACAGCCAATGACTGGCTCGGAATACGTGATACGGGATACGTGACACGAATCCGGCCGGACGCGCGATGACTCAAATCTCGTCACTGGTCACGCTTATTTCTGGACGGTAAACGGCACGGAAAATTGCGTGTCTTCCCACATCAACTTCAACACGCCGCCACCCCCTGAGTTTTTCGCGACGGCCATGGTGAACTGGTCCACCGGCTTGTCCAAGGCTTCCTTCTTCAGATCAACCCGTGCCAGATCATGCGTCGTGTCCACCGGAATTCCCCATTGACCGATACGCGTGCTGATGGCCAATTGGGACGTCGCCGCTTTCTTCCGGCATCATGTAAAGGGTGTAGGCGCCCGCGGGAATGGTCTTGCCGCCGATCTCAATCGGCCCTTGTGTGACGAGCAGCGTGGCTTCGTCCGCGCCCATGCGCCAGGGCTTGCCGTAGGGCACCAGCCCGCCCCAGATTTTGCGGACCTCACCCGACCGGGGATTTTTGGTGTAAGGCCGTCCGTAAGTGACGGTCACGCGGTTGCCATCGATGACCGCGCCGATGGTTTCGTGGGGACTGAGGCGCTTCTGCTGCGCCATGACCGGCAGCGCGCTGGCCAGCGCGATGGCGGTGATTATCAACGGAGATATGAGTTTTTTCATGTTAACTATGACAGTGAGTTGTGATTAACGTTGAATTTTTGTCAGGCGGCAAATCTCATGGTTGCAGGCTCGAAATCAAATCCTGGTTCATTTTGACGAATGAACTGCCGGGGCCTTCGGCCTTGATGGCCAGCTCGCTGGATTGTTTGGCCGCAGCGATCGCGCCCGCCTTGTCCCCTTGTTTGGCCAGAATCTGCGCCTTCAAATGCAGCATTTCGTAGGAAATCCGGGAATTGTCCGCCAGCCCGGCATTGACCCAGTCGAGGGCCTTCTTCAGGTCCAGGTCGTGGTTGTAATAAAATGTGGCCGCCTGAAAATAAAATCCGTCCGATTTTTTGCCCGGTGCCGACATGGCCGCCTCGATTTGCGGAACCAGTTTGTCGGTGACTTCGACTTTCAGGTGAATCGGAACCACGGTTTTGTCCCAGACCAGATTCAGCACGGCCGATTCGTCGCGGATATGATTGAATTCGATCGTGAACGTCTCGATGGATTCCGCCAGCGTCACGGGTGTCACCTTGAACCGCACGACGTCATCTTTCTCGTTGTATTGAAATGCTCCCCACTGCGCCGCGTTCTTGCTGATGATGATTGTCCATTCCTTCTCGCCGGGGATGGTAAAAAGGGCATAGGTGCCGGCGGGAATGTCGTTGCCTTCGAGTTTCACCGGCGTGCTGAAGGTGATTTTGGTGGCCTGGTTGGCGCCGGTGCGCCACACCTGGTCGTAGGGAACGATACCGCCAAAAACAGTCCGGCTCTTCACCCCGGGTCGGGAGTAAACAACATCAATGTCCGTAAGGCCGACGCGCTGTTTGAGCGTGCAGGCGGGACTGGCAGCGGGAAAATTGACCGCGGGCGACTGGGCGGCCAGCCGCGACGGCAAAACCAGTCCACCGGCAAACGCAAGAGCGAACAGTAGTGTTTTTGAGTTCATAGTTGCCGGGAACTTATAACAATCAAATCGAAACAAAAGCGAAAAATGATCGACTCAAAATGCTGCCAGCCCGGCCCTTGCCCCGGTCCGCAGGCGTCTCCGCCGGCAATATTATTCCCGCATTTACCGGGTAGCCTCAGCCGGTTTGGCAGATTTTACGATCCCATGTTCGTCCAGCACCCCAAGAAAGTCGCCAAGCTTTGCCGGATCCACGATGCCGTTTACCATCACCACTTTCTGGCCGTTGGTCGAGGTGGTGGTCGTGGTTTTGGCAAAGAGTGCGGAAACAAATTTAATGGTGATTTGGTTGGCGCGAGAAGCGCTGGCGGAGGCGTTGAGTTTATCTCCGATTTTTCCGCCGGCCGGCGATTGAGGCGGCGCCGCACTCAGGTCAACGGACAGTTGGTTGGCGTTTGAGGCGCTGGCGGTGACGTTGAACGTCACATCAACTTCGGACGGGAAAAGTCCGGTCACAAAGTCCGCTTTCCCGTACTGTTCGCTCAAGGCGCCGTGGGTCCGCATGGTTTCAAGTTCGGCCGCCTTCATCTCAGCCAGACCTTGTCCCACGTCGTGCAACGCCTGGACAAACGTGATGCTTTTGGGCGAGTCAACGACACGGTGGGTTGCGCATCCGGCGAACATCACGGCGGCAAGCACCGGCAACACGGCGGGTCGGAACGGTTTTTTCATGATGGTCCTCCACGGTGGCCCGGCGTGCACCGGGCGGTGACGCCGAAGTTGATTTGCGCGGTCCGAGCACGCGCAATTGGTCCAGCCACGAGCGCCAGACGGATGAGATAAGGACTCTTTGAAACAGAAACGATCTTCTCAAAAGTGTGCATGACGGCCTTTCGCAAACGGTTTTCCGACGGACTGCCCGATCACGGTTGCTTGCGCGGAAGCCAAAACTGCGCTGCTTCCATCCGTCCATCCGTTATCCCCGCCCCCGGTCCGGAACAATCCTTTTTTGCCGCAAACGAAAAGTATAAGCGACTATGAAGGCTTTGATTATCCGCGCTGTGACGGAAGCCGGGTCGAGGTGGTTGGCCGGCGGCGCGTTTTGGGGGCCGCTGGCGGCGGCAGAAATGGTCCCGGCGATAGGCATCGAAACGGACGGCCGTGCCAGGACATGCCTCCCGCCCCGGACAGCGTCGTCGAACACTGAAAATAATTGTGAATATAAGTTGCTATCCTTTCGAAAACTGTCATGGTTGCTCATCAGCTCGATGGCTTGTCACTTTCAAGATTTAGCAAATGCTCAGGCGAAGCCGGTTCAGTGATGATTTCAGTCCCGCTGACGGGAACGGCCTGGAAAAAGCAGCCGGCCAGAACAGCAAAACGTTGCATGAGCAATGAATTTCGCGAAACCATTTTGCAGTAATTTGAACGCGTCGTCACCAGATGCGTTCGAAGATTTGATGTCCCATCTTTTGGCGACCCGAAAAAAGCCGTCCATGATGTTATGACCAACGATTCGAATACCGCGGAAGCCGCCAGCCAGCCTGAAATTTCGGCCTGGAAGCAAATTGTGGCGCGATACCAGAAGCCATCGGTCGGTCGGGGCGTCTGGCAAATCCTCAACACGCTGGTTCCTTATGCGGCGCTCTGGTATTTGATGTACCTGAGCCTGGCCGTGTCCTGGTGGCTGACCGTGCCGCTGGCGGTGCTCGCCGGCGCGTTCCTGGTGCGGGCGTTTATTATCTTCCACGACTGCGGGCACGGATCATTTTTCAAATCGGCGGCCGCCAATCACATCCTGGGCGCCATCACCGGCGTGGTGACGTTCACCCCGTACTATCATTGGCGCTGGGAACATGCCATCCATCATTCCAGCTCGGGCGACCTGGACCGGCGCGGCACGGGCGACATCTGGACGCTGACGGTGCAGGAATATCTGGAATCGTCGCGCTGGAGACGTTTCGCGTACCGGCTGGCGCGCAACCCGGTGGTGCTGTTCGTGCTGGCGCCGCTGTACCTGTTCGTGATTCAACAGCGCATGCCCAAGCTCAGGGCACCGGCCCGCGAGCGCTACTCGGTTTATTGGACGAATCTCGCGGTCGGGACCATGGTCGTCGGGTTGATCTGGATTTTCGGCTTCAAGGCCTGGCTGATCATTCAGTTGATTGTGCTGATGACGGCCGGGTCGGCGGGCGTGTGGTTATTTTACGTGCAACATCAGTTCGAGGGAGTCTATTGGGAACGCAACAATGACTGGGATTACACCACGGCTGCGTTGAAGGGCAGTTCATTCTACAAACTGCCCCGGGTGCTGCAATGGTTCTCCGGCAACATCGGGTTTCATCACATCCATCATCTCAGCCCGCGAATTCCGAATTACCACCTGGAGAAGTGTCACAAGGCCGAGCCATTGTTTCAGACCGTAAAACCCATCACGCTGTTCTCCAGCTTCAAATCCTTCACCTTCCGTCTCTGGGACGAACAGCGGCGCAAACTGGTCGGCTACCGCCACCTGAGAACCATTCGCCGGCGACAAAAACAAGCCGTACGGTGTTGACCGGCGCTTGACCTGGCTCCAGCCAGCAGGGAGCCAATGCTCCGTCCTTGAACGTCCGCAATTGGAACAGGAGGCGAGGGTTGGAATCGGACAAGAATAGCGATTTTTTTCAAAACTCACTACTGACCTACTACCGCCCTACCACCAGAGGCGTACCGCCTCATAACCGTCGAACGCCAATAGAATCAGGCATTTTTGAGTGCGTGTCAAGAACTCGGCGTCACGGGCGTATTACTAACCCGATACTGACCAACTATCGATTTACTACGAGTTCACTGGCACTTTTTCGACCTCAAGGCGAGAGTCGGTTCGCAACACACGCTTCAATGCGCTGATGAGATGCCCGTCACGGTAACACCGGCGTCCCTATTGTTCCGCTTCACTTCCGCTATTTTGGCAATGATCGATTCCGGGCGAAATCAACCGGCGATCCCAAAAAATATAAAACGAAACAAAATTGAAGAGTTGTTGAATCTGACGACCAAAGCAATTGTTCCGCGGATGACGAGCGCATGAACAACCGCAAACGACCGAGAGGAGGTGATTTGTATGGCAAGACCAACACAAGCTGACTTGGACATGTAGAAATCGTCGCTGAGTAGGCCGTGAGCGTTCAAGCGCCTATCAATATACATCGCACGGCAAAGAAGACCGGGACCTTGGCTCCGGCCGCAGACATTCATCATGGGCTCGACCGCGCGCAACAACACGGCGCACGCATTTCCTTCAGGCTCGGTCACCATATTCATACAGTGATAAATGCCATAGATTAAGTAGACGTAAGCTTAGCCAGGTGGACCGAACATGGGAGAGTTGAGTGCGTCTTAGCGCCTCTGCACCTGTGGACGCCGTGAGTTGCCAGGCATTCATAAAATTCAAAATCAAGATTTGTGCGCGAGACTGTCCATTCACCACGCCCCGTCAACCGAGGGCCATTCCCATTTCCAAAGCGCGGCGGCACGCTGGTGCCCCTCGGCCAACATCCTGCCAACTTCTATTTGAGATTGTCGTGGCTGTCCAGCACTCTCCGGCTTGCCGGTCTCACAAGCAAGCCGGAACATTGCTAACGTCCCGACTCCAATAACTCCTTGGCAACGGCCACTACACGGGCCGGCTCGAACCCAAACTTCTTTTGAAGTTCCTTGAGGGGTGCCGAGGCGCCGAACGTCTTCATGCCAACAACCCGACCTTCGCTGCCAACATAACGCTCCCAGCCAAAGGTTGACGCCTGTTCAATCGCCACGCGCGCCTTTACTCCCGGCGGCAACACGCTGTCACGATACGCCTGCGGCTGATGCTCGAAGATGTCCCAGGATGGCATTGACACTACGCGCGAGCGGATGCCTTCGTTGCATAACTTCTCATGCGCTTCGACCGCGAGGCATACTTCGCTCCCAGTCGCGATGAGGATAATCTCAGGATTTGAATCAGGCGCGTCCGCCAGAACATAAGCCCCCCGCGCGACACCGAATGCCGGGGCATACTTTGTTCTATCCAATGTCGGCAATGCCTGGCGCGACAAGACCAGCGCGGCGGGCTGATGACGCAGTTCCATTACGTAGCGGTAGGCCTCGACGACTTCGTTGGCATCGCCGGGTCGCAACATCACCAGCCCAGGGATGGCCCGCAGCGAGGCCAACTGTTCCACAGGCTGATGCGTCGGGCCATCCTCGCCATCGCCCATGGCGTCGTGAGTGAAAATGAAAATGGCCGGCAGTTCCATCAGGGCCGAGAGCCGGATGGCAGGCTTGGCGTAATCGCTGAAGATGAAAAATGTCGCTCCGAACGCCCGCAGCTTCGACAGTGAAAGTCCGTTCACCGTCGCTGCCATGGCGTGTTCTCGGACGCCATAATGCAAATTTTTCCCGCCATAATTGCCGGGCTGAAAATTTCCGGCACCTTCGTATTTCAACGTGGTCCTGTTCGAGGGCCCGAGGTCCGCCGAGCCCCCGATGAGCCAGGGAATATTTTGAGCCAGCGCATTCAACACCTTGCCGGAAGCATCGCGGCCGGCGATGCCTTTCGGGTCGGTGGGAAATACGGGTAGATTGCGGTCCCAGTCTGCGGGAAGTTCGCGCCGCTGCATCTGGTCAACCTCGGTGGCGAGCCCGGGAAACTTCGCGCGATAAGCGCTGAAAAGAATATTCCATTTTTTCCTCATCTCGGCGCCACGTTCGCCGATACAAGCCTGGAAGTGTTCATAAACACCGTCTGGCACCAGGAACTTTGCGTTCTCCGGCCAACCATAGTCACGCTTGGCGAGTTTGATTTCCTCGTCGCCGAGCGGCTCGCCGTGCGCGTCCGCTGTGTCCTGCCTGTGAGGTGAACCATAACCGATATGGCTGTCGAGGATGATGAAGGTGGGGCGGTCCTTCGTCTGGCGAAAAACCTCCAGCGCATGCTGGATGCGGTCGATATCATTGGCATCGCCGACGTGCAGAACATTCCAACCGTAACCAAGAAACCGGGCGGTGATGTCTTCGGTAAAAGTGATGTTGGTGTTGCCCTCAATGGTGATGTGGTTGTTGTCGTAAACCCAGCATAGGTTGTCGAGACCGAGGTGGCTGGCGAGCGAGGCTGCTTCAGAGGCGACACCTTCCATCATACAACCGTCGCCGCAGATGGCGTAAATGTTGTAGTCGAAGATGTCGAATCCGGCTTTGTTGTAACGATTGGCCAGCCACTTTTGGGCGATGGCCATACCCACGCTCGTGGCGACGCCCTGTCCGAGTGGACCGGTGGTAGCTTCGACGCCTGACACCCAATGATATTCCGGATGACCTGGGGTCTTGCTGCCCAGTTGGCGAAACCGGCGGATTTCATCCAGCGTCACCGAAGGCTGCCCGACCATTTCATAATCGGCATTCACTGCTTGAACGCCAGTGAGGTGAAGGATGGACCAGAGCAGCATGGACGCGTGGCCATTTGAAAGCACAAACCGGTCGCGATTGGGCCAGATGGGATTTTGTGGATCGAAATTCATCACACGATTCCAAATCGTGTAAACCAGCGGCGCAAGGGCCATTGGTGTGCCGGGATGGCCGGACTTCGCCGCCTGAACCGCATCAATGGAGAGAGTGCGAATAGTATTGATGGCCAGTTGTTCCATTTGATTATCACTCATAAATTTTACTTTCCTTATTTGATGTTTTGTCCTGCTCCCGCCGGTGGCGCAGTTAGATTCTTTTGTAGCTCAGCGGGCTTTGGTTCCGGAGATGAAACTTCCGCTGGATTTGCATTAAGCTGTTCTTCTTGCAACCCATCCTCCTCCGCCATCACGCGTAACAAGTTCCTGATGAGCAATCCACCACAGGCAACCGCACACAGCGCAGCAAGGATTCCCTTATACCTTCCATTATAGGCAAGCACGGATCTCATCGAATACACTATAATTGCGATTGCACCCAGTGATATCAGGATGATCAAACCCGCGAAACGCCGGCGTTTCCTTCGGGCTGCAAGAGTTGATTGGTGCGGTGGCTCGCCGGAGTGGCCGGAACCCGTCGCTTGAACAGCTCCAATTGATGTAGCGTGGTCGGTGTTGATGGCCAGTTGTTCTTTGTTTGAGTCGTTCATATGTTTTCGTATTGGTTACTAAAATTAAAGCCGACTTCCATTGCTTAAGCCCAAATCCACGTGTTTGGCTGGTTTCGGTTGTGGCCCGCCCAAACCATCGAGAGCCCGCAAAATGGCCCGCTGGACCGCCGGTTGATTTATGTTTCCCAAATGGCCGCCGTCGGGGAATATCGTCCG
This sequence comes from uncultured Verrucomicrobiae bacterium, assembly GCA_963802515.1. Classification (GTDB taxonomy): domain Bacteria; phylum Verrucomicrobiota; class Verrucomicrobiia; order Limisphaerales; family UBA11358; genus UBA11358. The sequence goes on along the minus strand of CAWDIX010000002.1, from coordinate 3,869,401 downwards.
TTGCGGAGGGGTGAATGTGGACTCAATCCACGCGACATCCTGGGATGCGAGGAGAAAGTCGTTCCGATTCAAAATGAGCCGGACATCGGGGTTGGCTTGCAACTCGGTAGTGTAGGTGGTCAGGTCCGTACCCCGCTTTACGACGCCGGGGTTTGATAAATCGATACCGCGCGTTTTGTCATATGGGGTAGCAAATTTATCAATATAATCCCTGAGAGAATATTTTAGTATTTCCTCGTAAACAGCACGCCGGCGCGATGCTTTTACCGGCTGCCGCAAGATTTCCTGGTTGTGGCGTAACTGGCTGCTGAAAATCATGTCGCGTAGTGCCAAACGAAAGCTCAACCCGATCAAGAATTTGCTCTCGATCGCATTGAACGGCAGGTTGGTTTGTAATGTCGGTTGCGTGGCTAGATACGCCACCTTGAGGAGCGTATTTTCGATGTTGGCCTCACGCTTGTCAGCCGGCCAGGCCAACGGGGCGTTATAATATTGATCGAGATTGGTGACGGCATAACGCAAGCGAACCGGCGCATCAACGGCGACATAACGTTGAAATCTGATCAAGGGGGGTTGATTGACGTCCTTGGTTGCAGCCAGAAACAAAGACTGAAAAGCCCCCATGGAGTATCCCATTATTACTCTCGCGCCAAGGCGACCGGGATAAGTCGCATCCAAATGGCGGTCAATTTCGGTCAAGGCCACATGAAGATCATGTATCCCGTTGGGAAGGTAATCCGGAGTGTCCGAGGTGGACGCGCGTTCCATAAAATCGGGGTTGAACGTGCTGCTAATCGTTACGACCGAAAACCCGTTCGAGACGAGAAGGTCGGCTATTTCCAATTCGTTTCGAGCCAAACGATGGGCGCCGAATCCAGGAATGAGGTAAATGATCGGCGCGTGGCTGGGTTGGAGCCAAAAGATAAAGTCTAATTTCTTTCCAGTAGCAGGAATCGAGACCAACCGCGTTTTCCCCCGATCAAGAAATCCAGGATTTGAGTAACCAGAAAAAAAGGCTTGCAGAGTTTCCAAAGACGCCGGGTCCTGATTGCCAATGAGGCGGAGATCAACCGGGCGGTTCTCATGGGTGAAAGTCCATGCATATTGCAGGATAGAATATGAATCAGGTTCGACTTGGCTTAAGCGAACGGACTCATCCACAGTATCGCTGAAATTATTGGCCGCAACGCCGGAGCCGATGTAGCTGTATGGGAAAAAATAAGTCATCGGATTGGCGGCGAAATCAGCAATCAGGCCAGAGCCATCGCGAACGTCGCTTGGCCCCAAAACAGGCAGCATCAGAAAAATGCCCGGCTGACAACCCCACTTTTTGAAGGTCTGCCCGAAATCGGCGTTTCGCTTGGGGATGTGCCCACGAGTGGCGACATCGAAGATGCCGCCAAGGCCGAAGATCGTATTGCAAAGGCAACGCGCGGTTTCATCGCCCATCGCATTCCAATTTCCTTGCAGGAATTCATTGATTAAGCGCACCGGAAAGGTCAGGTTCCAGCCGGCATTTCCAATCCCTTTACGCACGGGTTTTGGCACCACAAAACGATACCCCGTTGAGGCAGGTTTGATTACCGATTTCATAAGCTCCTTGTTGAAACTCCAGACTGCGCGATTGAATGGCTCAATGGGATCGGAGAGCGGTGGTGGCAAGACGATATTGGTGATATCAACCGTTGAGTGAGCGGGGAGCGGTGGACGGCTCGTCCGAGGCGGCAGAGATTGCGCCTGGATTCTATTAGCGAGCAGGCAGCCAAGAGCTGTAAAAGAAAATAAACAATATCCGAGTTTTATCTTTTGTTTGAACTGGCTTGCGGCGACGGGAAGTGAAAGTGAGTTTAGAAAACGCATAGAAATCAATATGGATTTTGATTGTCCTCCGTTGGTTTCACCTTCCCCGCGTAATGCCGGTAGATGAAGAGAAAATAGACCACGGCAAATGTGAGCGCGATTGGCCACCAGACCAACGCGATGGCCAGCCCATGACCGGCGGCGGCACTTTGGTAGGCAGACAAGGAATCTTCCGGCGCGAGCGTTGAATGAAGCATGACCGGAAAAACGCCGGCCGCGCCAGCGATCATCAGCCCGGCAATGAAAGCACTGGAACCGATGAGTGCGCGCAATTCCCTTCCGGTTCGCAGGCCAGTGAAGATTCCTGTGATTCCAGCCACCACACAAATCAGACCGAACCAGCCGAAGGTTTGATGCAACATTCCCGATAACAATTTCGGTCGCACGTCCCAGGTTTCAGCAGTGATCACCGCCAGCAGCCCAAGGACAATTCTCCACAGCAGCCGGGCGACTCGCAGGCTTCGGTCATGCACAGGCCCTTCCGTCTTTAGTGCCAGGCCGTTTGCGCCGTGGGCAGCGACGGTCGCGAGGATGAACACAGCCACCGACACGGTATACCAATCCAGAATGCCGACATTGCCGTGCGGGCTGAAATTGGTAAAAAACGCGAGCGCGAATTTGCCATCGGCACCCAGCGGCACCCCGCGCACAACATTGCCCAGCGCCGCACCGATGAGGATGGCGAGCAGGAGATTGGAGGCCACAAAAATGAAGTGCCATCCCGTTCGCCACAGTGGGTCGGTTATATGGCCGCTCAGTTCAATGGAAACTCCGCGAAGCACCAGGCACCAAAGCAGTAGGAAGAACGCCAGGTAAAATCCGGCAAAGGAAACGGCAAGGATCGAAGGAAACGCCACCATCAATGTTCCTCCGAAACCCACCAGCCAGACCTCGTGCCACGACCATAACGGCCCGATGGCGGCAATGACCATCCGGTGTTCAACCTCCGTTTTGCCGACGACGTATTGCAACATGCCCGCGCCGACATCAAAACCTTCCAGCACGACAAACATCACGAGCATGAAGGACAAAATGGCATACCAGATTTCAATCATGCGACACCTCCAATTTAACTGCTGAAGAAGTAGGTTCCGGTCCGTGAGCAATCTCACGTCCGACCATGAACAGGAACAGGACTCCAAGAACGAAATAAAGCCCGGTAAATCCAATCAGCGTGAACAGGACATTTCCACCGTTCACTACGTCGCTCACGCCCTGGCTGGTGCGAAAGAGGTTAAAGACCAGCCAAGGTTGACGGCCCAATTCCGCCGTCATCCAACCCGCAGTGGTGGCGATATAGGGAAACGGAAAGGCCAGCATCAAGGCCCACAGCAGCCCACGCGAGGTTTCCAAGCGTCCGCGCCAGCGTTGGAAATTGGCAATGCCCATTAACAGGATGAACAAGGTTCCCAAGCCAGCCATGATGTGGAACGCGTAATAGAGCAAAGGAATGTTGGTTGGCCAAACGTCTTTGGGAAAATCGTCCAAGCCCTGAACATTTGCGCTGCGGTAGCCAAAGGCAAGAATGCTCAGGATGCCGGGCATGTAAATGGGATTATCTATGCGTTGTTCTCTGACATTCGGCTGGCCGATGAAATTCAGCTCGGCGTTGGTTCCACTTTGAAAACGTCCCTCCATCCCTGCAAGGGTGACCGGCTGGTATTTCGCCACCATTTTCGCCTGCCGGTCGCCGGTCGGGAAAGCAACCAAAACGCACGCAAACAAACCAACCAGCGTGCCGGTTTTTAGAAATTGCGAAGCTTGTTCCGCGTGTTTGCCTCGCAGTGCATAAAGCGCGCCAACAGCGGCAACGACAAACGAACCGGTGACAAGCGCGGCGCATTGATTGTGCAGGAACATGATCAGCGCCCAGGGGTTCAACATAAATTCAGCGAAACTTTTCAGACACAATGTGCCGTCCGCCGCCATGTCGTATCCAACCGGGTGTTGCATGAATGCATTGGTCGTCAGAATGAAATAAGCCGAGAGCCAACCGCCGAGCGCGACGCCCAGAGTAGCGAGGAAATGATTGCGCGGTCCCAGCCGTTTTTCGCCCCAGATCATTGCGCCAACCATCGCGCTTTCGAGGAAGAAAGCGAACATGCCTTCCATGGCCAATGTCTGGCCGATGATGTTGCCGGAGAATTTGGAAAAGCCCGCCCAGTTCGTGCCGAATTGGAATTCCATTGGGATGCCGGTCACCACGCCGATAGCGAAGTTGATGCCAAAGATGCGCGCCCAAAATCGCGCGGCGTTGCCAAATCGCTCCTCACCAGTTCGCAGGTGCCGCCATTTGAAATAGACGATGATCCAGGCCAGCCCCATCGTCAGTTGCGGAAACAAGTAATGATAGCTGATCGTGAAGGCGAACTGTAGCCGGCTCCAAAAAAGTGTGTCTTCCATTGCCTACCTCCGTTGGTTTTCCAGCACGGCGACCTTGGTTAATCTTCGGACATGCCGTGGAGCCTGGCTGAACTTGGCGGCGAGAAAAGTTTGAATCAAATCCCATGCCAGCTCAGGGCCTTCAATGCGTCCGCCCAGACAAAGGATGTTCAGGTTGTCATCCTCGACACCTTGCCTCGCGGAAAAGTGGTCTTCAATCAAACAGGCGCGAACGCCTTTGACTTTGTTCGCGCAGACGGAAGCTCCGACCCCGCTGCCGCAAACCGCCACACCGCGCTCGATTGTCCCCGCAGCCACCGCCTGGCCCAGTGGAATGACGAAGTCGGGATAATCATCGTCGGGCGTCAATTGGTGAGCGCCGAAGTCCACGACCTCATGGCCGGCCCCGCGAAGTTTGGCAGCCAACTTTTCCTTCAATTCAAAACCACCGTGATCGGTTGCAATGCCTATGCGCATAAGACTCCTTTCGCTGCTGAATCAGTAACGCACGCCGCTTCAAGGTCAGTCATCACCATGGCCACATTCTGATGAATGCGGCTTGCGGGAATGGATTCATCGCGATGACGGAGGCGCCCGAAAATTCCGGCTTTCTCCTCGCCCGTTACCAGCCACAATATGTGACGGGCCCGATTGAGGATTGGGTAGGTCAAGGTCATGCGACGTTGCCCTTGATAAACCCCCGTCACGGCAACATCCCGGTTGACAATCTCGAGAACCGGGTCGCCGGGCACCAGCGATGCAGTATGGCCGTCCGGTCCAAGCCCCAGATGCACGAGATCCAACACCGGTGGCGAGCCGGCAATCTGCCGGAGTAATTGCGAGTATTTCCCCGCAGCAGCCTCCAAATCACTTTCCTCCACCGGCATGACATGGATTTGCTCTGGAAGCAATCGGACGTGCGAAAACAGACTTTCGCGCAGGTGCGTCAAGTTGCGTTCAGGATCGCCCGCCGGCGCGACTCGTTCATCCACCTGCACGATATGGACAGCCTTCCACGACACCTGTTCGCTTGCCAGGAATCGGAACATCCGCCACGGATCATGCCCCCCGCTTACAGCCATAATAAAACGGCCGCGTGCAGCCACGGCTGTTCGAGCGACAGAGGCGATAAATCTTGCCCCCGCTTTAGCTGCATTGTCGGCATCAATTTCGACATGAATTTTCATATAGATGCTTTTTTCGAACTCAAGGTTGGGTTACGCCAGTCGCCTGTTCAGTTCGCCAGCTCGCAGTGCCAATCCCGGCCTTGCCTTCTGTTATGTCGTCGGGTGCGGGAAGTTGCAACTTAACCGGTAACCGCCCAATGCGCGAAGTCAACCGGGCGTAAGTTGCCAGTCCCAGGCAGGCACAGCTCAGCTGCGCCAGCCGTTGGGCGATACCAAAGGCCATGCCCGTCACTGCATCAAAGCCAATTGCCTTGAAAGCCACAACGCGACTGCCCTCCAACGTTCCCAAATTGAGCGGCACGGCAAAGGCCAGCAAATCAAACCACATGCCCAGAACCCAAACCGCCGTTGTCGTCACCATCGAAACCGGATGGTACAAAAGACTGAAGAAACACCAGGTCTGAAGAATTCCAGTCGCATGAGCGAACAGATGCCAGCCCACGGCTAGCGCCAGCGCTTGTGGTCGTTGACGATGAAGAATCTTCAGCGCTTCGTCCACTTCGCTGATCTGTCGCGCCGCACCTTGAAGTGTTCGGCCGCTGAATTTCTGAGCCGCCAGCCAGCGGACGAGCGCGCCGAGTTTGCCATGTTTTTGCAGCAGCAGAAATGCAAGCATTCCGGCAGCCACCAATCCACCGCTCAAAATCATTGCGACCCAGACCGGGTGTGGCAAGGTCGCGTTTCCGATTAGTACGACGGACGCAAAAGCCACAAACAGCAATTGGCCGATGCCAGTGCAGAGTTTGCCTGCCAGCACGCCACTGACAGCTTCCGGTTCGCTGCAGCAGGAAGACAGGAAAGCAGCTTTGGTCACCTCGCCGCCCAGTGCCGCTGTCGGGGTAAGATAATTGATGGCATATCCGGCCATGCGGATTTGAAAGAGACGCAGCCACGACAAGCGGCGAAGCGGACCGCTCAAACAATGACTCCAGGCAATGGTGTGTATTGCCTCAGCCACAAATTCAAACAGGATGAACGGGACCAGACCCCAGCCGAGCAACACCAGTTCGCGCCAGAGTTCGCGGACGCCAATCTTCCATACCAGAAAGGCCAGAAAACCTGAACCCAGCAGGAGCAGAATAACGTGGAATTTTTTCATGGTTGTGCGGACAACATTTGCCCGATTGGTTCTAGCCCGGTTCCAGTTGACGGCAGGCAATGCCGAACCGCTGGCAATAAGTTTGGAAACGCCGAATTTCCGCCGCGGCGTCAAAACCCAATTCGGCCAGTGTCGGATTGTGCCGGCGACGATACCGGGAATGGGTCGACACGAGCCGGGTCATCCCTTGAATCGCGTCTCCGGCAAGCGGACGATCCAAGTGCCGGTAGATGCGCCGGACAACTGCCATTGGGTCTGAAACCAGCTCGGAATAACCAATATCGAGAAAACGATCCGCAAGTTCGGGATGCATATCGCGAAACCGGATGGACCGCTCCGTGCGTTCGGCCAGCGCCCTGACTTCATGATCGCGCAACTCGTCGGCATCACTCGTCCGGCTGAAGAGGCCTCGCAACGTCTTCGTAAGCTGGATGGAGGATTTCAACACTTCCAGCGGATTCCGATGCGTATGAAGAATGATGGCATCGGGAAAGACCGAAAATAATTCCTCCAATGAGCAAAGATGGTCGGGCGATTTTAAAATCCATTGTTTGGTGCGGCGGCACGATTGCAGGTGCTGGAGAAACCGCTTTTGCCAGACATACGCCACCTCAAGTCCCGTCGAACGCAGGAACCGTTCGTAGCTGGGAATGCGACCGGTGGAGACAAACTCTTCAGAGAGAAAGGTGTAGCTGTGGATCGCCACGCATTCATGCGGCATTTCCGCGCGCAGCGGATAAACAGCGTCAGCCTGCGGCGCCAGCCGGCGGAACCACCACAAGCACGCGGCCGCCCGGCGCACGCGCGAATCTCGATTGGTCCTACCAGCGTCCGGCGCCGGAAGAGGAAACATTACTTCCCAAACGTTGGGACTGCGGCTGGCCTGATCCTCCGACAATAATTCATGCAAAAAAGTGGAACCGCTCCGGGGCATGCCGGTGATGAACACGGGCCGTTGAATTGGCGCGATGTCCGAATCATTCCGCCACGCCTGGTTCAATCGAAGCCGTGTCTTCAGCAACCCGAGCAAATGCTCACGCATCAAAAATCGTCCGAGCGGATGCAGGCCGGCTTCGCGCTCGAGACTTTCTAGCAGGATTGAAAGCGGTTCTTCTACCCGCGGGTCACCGAAATCCCGCAAGCCGGCACGTTTGCGGGCGCGGGCACACAAACCTTCAACTTCCAAAAAGCACAGTCGTTGCGCTGCATGATCAATGATTCTTCTCCCGAACGTTGGTCCGTTCACCTCGGCCCGGGCACAGGCCGATTTCATAATTCTTGTTTTCATGTGCATTCTCCTTTTTCTTAACTTTTAGCGAACGTGTGCCAAGGGCAATCAATGACGCGCGATGCAGCTTTTCCAATGAAGCAGCGATCCCCGACGATTCCCTCCGCAAGACTCTGGCGCTCATTCTGTCCCTCCGCTGGTTACTACGGGGTTATGCCAGCCGCCCGGCGGCTCGACCGAATGCGTTTCGCCCGGTCCCCAGGTGTTTGGCTCATATTCGAAGACCGGCGTGCCGGCTTTCAACGCCGGGTCCACGATTCGCCACGCTTCCTCCACGTAATCTTCGCGGGCAAACAGCGTGGCGTCGCCCATCATCGCATCGGTGAGCACGCGCTCATAAGCCTCCATTTCCTCCGGACTGGTTGGGCGATTCACTTTTAATTCCACCAGCCGGCTCAGCGATTCATCCTCGGGCGCGACCGTGTTCAGGCCGAACGCTGCCACCACGTGCGGACTGATGCGGAAACGAAAGTAATTGGATTTGAGATCGTATTGGTTATACATCGTCGGCGGATAACGCAGTTTGATTTCCAGTTCCGTGCAGGTGACCGGCAGACTTTTCCCGGCGCGGATATAGAAGGGAACGCCGCGCCAGCGCCAGGAATCTATCTCCAGTTTGAGTGCCGCAAAGGTTTCGACTTTGGAATCAGGCGCCACACCCGGTTCATTGCGATAGCCGTTGAACTGGCCGCGGACCAGATGCTTCGCATCCAGCGGTGGTATCGCCTTGAGCACTTTCACCTTTTCGTCCCGGATGGATTCACTGTCGGTGCGGATCGGCGGTTCCATCGCCAGATTGGCCATAATCTGGAACAGGTGGTTCTGAACCACGTCCCGCACGGTGCCGACCTGCTCATAAAAAGCGCCCCGGCCCTGGACACCGAAATCTTCCGCCATGGTGATTTGCACGCTTTCGATGTGATGACGGTTCCAGAAGGGTTCGAGCATCGCGTTGCCGAAGCGAAAGAACAACATGTTGTGTACGGGCGATTTCCCAAGGTAATGGTCAATGCGAAAAATGGCCTTCTCGTCGAACGATCGAAGCAGGATCTGATTAAGTTCCTGGGCTGATGAGCGGTCGCGGCCGAAAGGCTTTTCAAGGACGACCCGCGCGTTTATGGCACAACGGGCCGCGGTCAGTTGTCTGACCACGATCGCGAATGCGGCAGGTGGAATCGCCAGGTAATGTGCCGGGCTTTTCGCGTTGCCCAATTCCTTGCGCAGCGTTTGAAAAGTCGCCGCATCATTATAGTCGCCGTCCACATAGCGCAGGAGACCACACAATTTCTCAAATGCCGCCGGATCCAGCCCGCCATATTTTTCCACACTGTCCTTTGCGCGGGCTTTGAGCTGGTCCAGATTCCAGCCTCCCCTGGACACACCGATCACCGGCACATTCAGCGTGCCGCGCTTGACCATTGCCTGTAGTGCAGGGAAGATTTTTTTGTAAGCCAGGTCGCCCGTGGCTCCGAAAAATACCAGTGTGTCAGAATGGGCATTGCTCATTTTGTTTGCTCTCCTTTCTTCTCCAGGTGTCCGCCGAAACCCAAGCGCATCGCCGAAAGCAGTTTGTCCTGGTAATCCGCTTCACCGCGCGAGGCGAACCGTTCGTAAAGCGCCGTCGTCAAAACCGGGACCGGCACGCCTTCATCAATCGCAGCCTTGATGGTCCACCGGCCTTCGCCGGAATCGGAAACGCGCCCGGCAAATTTGGCGAGGCTGGCGTCTTCCACCAACGCACCCGCCGTCAGGTCCAGCAGCCACGACGCAATCACACTGCCCCGCCGCCAGACTTCCGTCACGTCGGCCAGATTGAGATCGAATTGATAATGTTCCGGGTTGCGCAACGGTGTCGTCTCAGCGTCAATCTCGCTCTGTCGCTTGCCTGCGTTGGCATCCCGCAAGACGCCCAAGCCCTCGGCGTAGGCGGCCATGATTCCATACTCAATGCCGTTGTGAACCATCTTGACGAAGTGTCCGGCGCCGTTCGGACCGCAATGCAGGTAGCCTTGTTCGGCGGTGCCGCCGAGTTTTTCGCGCCCCGATGTACGCGGGATGTTGCCGATGCCCGGAGCCAGGGCTGCGAAAATCGGATCAAGAAGCTGCACCGTTTCCTTTTCGCCGCCGATCATCATGCAGTAGCCGCGTTCCAAACCCCAGACGCCGCCGCTGGTGCCTACATCCACATAATGAATTCCTTTCGGCGCAAGTTCCTTCGCGCGCCGGATGTCGTCCACGTAATACGAATTGCCGCCGTCAATCAGAACGTCATCCGGTGCCAGTAGAGGTAATAAATCGGCAACTGTTCCGTCCACCGCTCCCGCCGGCACCATCAGCCAAATCGCCCGCGGTCTCGCAAGCAGTTTCACGAGATCCGCCAACGCTGAGGCTCCCACCGCATTCTCCTTGGCTAAATCTTTTACCATTTGAGGCGAACGGTCGAAAACCACGCATTGATGTCCGCCTTTGATCAAGCGCCGCACCATGTTGGCGCCCATGCGCCCGAGTCCGATCATTCCGAGTTGCATATTTATATTCCTTTCTTGTTGTTGTTCATTTGACGTTGGCCGAATCCCTGCCAGCGGTCTTGATAGTGGACGCTTCGTAAATGCTTTGGATGGTGGAATCGAGCGAGGCGTCGAACTCCGCGTCGGTCTGCAGCACCGACAAACCTTCAACCAGCGCCCGCGAAAAGCTCGCCACGACGCCTTGATTCCGACGAAGGCGGTTGTTGCCTTCCTCCCGCGAATAACCTCCTGACAACGCGACCACCTTCAGCACCTTCGGGTGGTTGATGAGTTCGGCGTAAAAGTTGTCCCGCTCCGGCAGCGTGAGTTTGAGCATGACCAACTGGCCGAACGGGAGCGTGTTTAACGCTTCGTTGAGGGCCGCCTTGAGTAGTGCTTCGGCGCCTGCTTTGTCCGGGCAATCAATATTCACTTCCGGTTCGATGATGGGCATGAGGCCCACTGCCGCAATCTGCGCTGCCACCTCGAACTGCTGGCTGACGACCGCCTTGATGCCGGCGGCGGTGGCCTGGTTGATGACGGAGCGCATCTTGGTTCCAAAGAGGTGTTTCGCGTCGGCCTTGTTTAGCAGCGCCGGCAGACCGGGCATGGGTTTCATCAAATGGACGCCGTCGCTTTCGTCGGCGAGACCCTTGTCCACCTTTAGGAACGGCACAACTCGCTTTACGTTCCAAAGATAATCCGCGGCAGACTGCCCCTCGATGTCCCGGTCCATGGTGCCCTCAAATAGGATTGCGCCGAGAATCCGATCGCCGTTGAAACTCGAACTGGTGATGATGCGCGCACGCATCGCATGGACCAGCGCGAACATTTCTTCATCGTTGGACCAGGCGCTTTCCTGGATGCCATAGGCCAGCAACGCCTTGGGCGTGCTGCCGCCGCTTTGGTCCAGTGCGGCAAAAAAACCGGGCTGCGTCCTGACTTTACGCAACTGTTGTTCTTTCTGGTCAAGTGTGTGCATCAGGTGTTCCTCATTTTCCGGTAACGCCGGATCAAATGGTTCGTCGAGCTGTCATGTTTGAGCTTGGGTTCCGTCTCGCTTTCCAATTCGGGAATGATGCGTTGGGCCAGAGCCTTGCCCAGTTCCACTCCCCATTGGTCGAACGAATTGATGTTCCAAATGACGCCTTGCGTGAACACGCTGTGCTCGTAAAGCGCCACCAGCGCGCCAAGAATTTCCGGTGTCAGCCGCTCGGCAAGAATCGTGTTCGATGGCCGGTTGCCCTCAAACACGCGATGCGGCGCCAGCCAGTCGGGCGTCCCTTCGGCTTCGACCTGTTGAGCCATTTTGCCAAAAGCCAACGCCTCGCTCTGTGCAAACACATTGGCCAATAGCATGTCATGATGACGCCCCAACGGCATCAGCGCCTGGCCGAACGCGATGAAGTCGCATGGAATCAGCCGCGTGCCCTGATGAATCAATTGGTAAAACGAATGCTGGCCGTTGGTGCCGGGTTCGCCCCAATAAATCGGGCCGGTGTCGTAGTTGACCGGCTTGCCTTCAAGTGTGACGTGCTTGCCGTTGCTTTCCATCGTCAATTGCTGAAGGTAGGCCGGGAAGCGTTTGAGGTATTGCTCGTAAGGCAGCACCGCGATGGTTTGGGCATCGAAGAAGTTGGAATACCAGACGGCCAAAAGACCCATCAGCACCGGGAGGCTTTTCTCAAACGGCGCGGTGCGGAAATGCTCGTCCATCTGGTGAAAACCGTGGAGCATCGCACGGAAGTTGTCGGGCCCGATGGCCAGCATGGTTGAAAGGCCGATGGCTGAATCCATCGAATAACGGCCGCCTACCCAGTCCCAAAAACCGAACATATTGGCCGTATCAATGCCAAACGCAGACACTTTTTCCGCGTTGGTTGAAACGGCGACGAAATGTTTTGCGACAGCTTTCAAGTCACCACCGAACGCTTTAAGTGACCAATCGCGCGCGCTTTGCGCGTTGGTCATGGTTTCGAGCGTAGTGAAGGTCTTGGAGGAGACGATGAACAATGTTTCCTGCGGATCGAGGTCATGAACGGCTTCCACAAAATCAATCCCGTCCACATTCGAGACGAACCGGAATGTCATGCCACGCTCGCTGTAATGACGGAGCGCCTCGTAGGCCATCACCGGACCTAGATCGGAACCGCCTATGCCGATGTTGACGACGTTGCGGATGGTTTTGCCAGTGTGTCCACTCCATTCGCCGCTGCGGACGCGGTCGGCGAAATCCGCCATCCTGTCGAGAACGGCATGGACTTCCGGCACCACGTTCTTCCCATCCACCAGGATGGTGGCGTCCTTGGGCGCGCGCAACGCGACATGCAGCACCGCGCGATTTTCGGTGACATTAATTTTTTCGCCGCTGAACATCGCGTCCATCCTGACGCGCAGATTGGTTTCCTTGGCCAATTGCAACAGCAGCTTCAGTGTTTTGTCGGTGACAAGATTTTTTGAGTAATCCAGAAACAGGCCGGCTGCCTCGGCGGTGAATCGTTCACCGCGTTTGGCGTCGTCGGCAAACAATTTCCGCAAATGCAGTTTCTTGATTTGTTTGGAGTGCCCGAAGAGAGATTTCCAAACTTTTTGTTTACTCAGGTGTGGTATGTTAGTTTTCATTTCTTGCTCTTTGTTTGATCCATTCAGCTACAGAGGATTGCTCGTAAACGGGTCGTTTTCACATCTCCTCCAGTGTTCTACCTTTCGTCTCTCGAACCGCTTTCCAAACGAACAGCAGCGAAACAAAGGCCGCGGCGCTGTAAAGGCCATACGCTCCAAACAGGCCGATTGTCTTGAGCAGGGGGAGAAAGGAAATCGTCACCGCAAAATTGGCCACCCAGTTGGTGGCGCCCGCAACAGCCAGAGCGGCCCCACGCATTCGGTTTGGGAACATTTCACCCAGCAACACCCATACGACTGGCCCCCAAGATACCCCAAAGGAGATGACATATAGATTTGCAGCCACCAGCGCCCAGACGGCCGCAGAGTGGCTTATCACAGGTTTGCCGCCTGCTTCCACGGCCGCTGTAGCGAAAATGGCTGCCATCGTGCCGAGGGTAAGAGCCATTCCGATCGAACCGAAGAGCAGGAGCGGTTTGCGGCCCAGGCGATCAACGAGTAAAATGGCAGGAATTGTAGCGAGGATGTTGACCAAGCCAGTCAGGAGATTGATCTGCAACGCCCACTGCTCGCTCGCTCCGGCGGCCTTCCAGAGAACCTCGCCGTAATAAAATATGATGTTGATTCCTACAAATTGCTGGAACGCAGCCAATCCCATTGCAATCCAGACTACCTGGGCAATACGGTGCTCTCCTGGAACAAACAAGTCGGTCAATTTTGGTTTGTGTTCGGTCTGCAGGCTCTGTTTCACCTGCTGCACCTGCCGGTCGGGATCGTCGCCAAGACGCGAAAAAATTCTACGGGCCTCATCGTGTTTCCCGGTAAAGACAAGGAACCGAGGTGATTCGGGAATCAACAATGCCCCTAGAAAGAATGCCGCAGAAGGCAACGCTTCCATCCAATACATCCAACGCCACGCCTGCGCACCGAGCCAAAGAATTCCTTCAGCGCTACCAGCAAGTCGGGCAAGGAGATAATTACTTAGAAACGCGCTAAACAAGCCTAGAACGATGGCCAACTGCTGTAGCGAGGCCAGCCTGCCCCGCAGATGTGCGGGAGCCACCTCGGAAATATACATCGGTGCGAGAACACTCGCGGCCCCGATACCCAGCCCTCCCAAAATGCGTGAGGCGATGAACACGGCGGCTGAACCCGAGGCGCCGGACATAAAAGCGCTCAACAAAAAGAACGTGGCATTAAGCACCATCGTCGGCCGACGCCCGATCTTATTGGCGAGCGTGCCCGCACCGAAGGCTCCGACTGCGCAACCCAGAAGGATTGAGGCGACTGCGAAACCAGTGGCGGCCGCTTGGGTGCCGAAAGCAACTGAAAGTGCATGCACGGTGCCATTGACGACGCCGCTGTCGAAGCCAAATAAAAACCCACCGATTGCGGCGACCAGGGAAAGAGCCACAACATAGATACGGCTGCCCGGCGCGATATCCCTTACAGTGGCGAGGAGCGATTGCCCTTCCAAGTGTGGCATTGTCGTTTCATTTTCAATTGATTTATTCATATATGCTTTCCCTTGACTAAAATTTGTTCAGAAGTTGATTCCGATCTGGCAACCGAGAACGAGCGCGTTGTCAATTTTTCCAGTACCGCCCGGATTGATGATGTATTGGATATCCGGTTGAACGAAGAGGGAGCTTTTACGGAAATAGGCGCGGTAGGTCCATTCAAGAGCCGTTTCGTAATTTTGCGGGCTGATGGTTGGATCGAACAATTGTTCCCGCTCTTGTGCATGACGGAGGTCGCTGCTGAACTCGCCGTAGGCAACACCGAAGCCGGCCATGTCCTCTGGCCGCGAGGGGAAAAAACCTCGGGAAATGACTCCTCCGGTTAAAAAGTAGGGCATCTGGCTGACTGACTCGTCTGGCGATACCAGCACTGAGCCGCAAATGCCAAAACCGCTGTTCCGGCTTCGGTCGCCGAATGCCATCAGAACCTGATCAACCTGTGCGTAGAGACCGTAATTCCCTCGCTTCGATCCTGATGACGTTCCATAACCCACGGTTTCGTAATCCGTGAAGGCACTGTTGTCATACCAAAAACCAACATGGTAATCACCAATCAAACCGGGGTCACCGGGAAGCCCATTGCGTTCGTATCCAGCCTCGCCAATTACAAACACTGGCCCGTGCATAGACATGTCCGCGCCATTGTGAGAATCATCACGGATGGACGGGTCACCGTTGTAAATACCGCCCATAAGGTAAGTGCGTGCAGTGGGTTTTACCTTGACCAAGGCACCCCACGTAGCGTTGGGATAGGCCGTCATGCCGGGGGAATTAAAGAAAATGCCGACCGGATTCCCGTCGAAAGCATTTTGCATAAACAGCCAGTCGCCGGGTGCCACAAGAAAGTCGTCCCCGGCGGCGATGCGACCGATCCGAAATTCAAAGCGGTCATCTAAAAGTTTTTGTTGGTAGGCAATATCAATAAGATGAAACGTCTCACCGCCGTAAACCTGCTGAACCGTGAATACGTTGCCGATTCGGTCGTGTGACAAGCTGTTTCCACTGCGTTGCGACATTGAGACCAAAAAGGATGCACCTTGAAGTCCGGCAAGCTTGTCCAAATCAAACGCGAGATTTATCCCGAGATTGTCAGCGTGAGTAACACCTTGGTTTTTGCCGCCGATCGGATTGCCGGCAACATCGCTCTCAAAAGTTACGGTTGGATGAAAACCTTGGTCTTCAAGCTTTGGACGCAAGCCCATCCAATTGTCGAACAGATGCCCTTGGGGCAGAACAAATTGAAAGGGTCGCAGGTCTGGTGGAACGCTTGACATGCCCGTGCCGGCCAGAGCTGAAACACTGACGGAATTTGTTTTTCCCCCTGAATATTTATTTGGTGAATCCGCCTTAAGGTCAGCACCGCCAGCGCTTGATTTGGTAGGCGACGATAAACCCTGGCAGTGCCCTGAGTTCATCTGAACCAATAGACCAAGCGATGCGGAGAGGAAGTATTTTTGACTATTTGTTTTCACCGCGTGCACCTTGAACTTTTTTCCTCTTGTTTGCAGACAGGCCACTTCGCGCATTGTCCCAAAGGCGGAATCCGCCTTTAAAGGCATTGTTATTGTCCCCGGGGCGGCAACCGGGCGGCAGCTTTTTCAATTTATGGACGTTCCCGCCGCCTAAGACTACCTCGTCGGGTTCAATTGCAGCGATCAGGCGTTCGATAATGTCGGCGACGTAGCGCCGCCATTTCTTCTTGCCGTATTTCTCCAAGCCACGAATGCCGATGTAATCCTCGAATGTGGCCTTCTTGTAAGGCAGGTGCCCCAGTTCCATCGGTTCCACAATGCCGTCAACGATCAGCGCAGAGCCGAGGCCAGTTCCCAGACCCAGAAAAAGCATTTTGCCACGGCGATAACTGCCCAGCGCCTGCATGGCCGCGTCGTTGATGACCTTGACTGGATGTTTAAATGCCGCCGCGAAGTTGAATCCCATCCAGCCTCTCCCCAAATTCCACGGTTCCGACATCGGCCGATTGTGGACAACAGGCCCCGGGTAGCCGATGGATATGACATCGTATTCCCAATCTGCGACGAGTTGCCGGATTTTTGCAACCATCTGTTTGGGCCTCAGGTCTTGCCCCGAATCAAATTGCCGGAGAACTTTCTGGCCGGTCGCTAGAACCTTCACATGGGTTCCGCCAATATCAATGACCAATATGTTCATGGCCTGGCTCATGGTTTCACGCGGCTTGTTGGAGCGTGGCGCTCTTGGATTCGATGATGGCCAGGAGTTCATTCCACGATTTCACAAATGATTTTGCGCCCTCGTCCTGCAGCCGCGCCGCCAGGGAATCCACGTTGACACCTGCGTTGGCAAATTGCGTCAGAACCTTTTCGAAATCACCGCCGTCTGCGGCCATGGTTGGACCCAGCTCGCCGTGATCGGCGAGCGCCTTCAACGTGGCTTCGGGCATCGTGTTGACGGTGAAGGGAGCGGCGAGCGCCTTGACATAGAGAACATCGGACGCTTTCGGATCCTTGGTTCCGGTGCTGGCCCACAAGAGGCGCTGCGGACGGGCACCGGCACGAAACGCACGTTGCCAGCGCGGCGAAGCCAGCAATTCGCGGTAAGCTTTGTATGTGCGATTGGCAACGGCTATGCCAAGGTGGTTGTTCAGCTCCGCCGGGACCTTTCCGGCAACGGCGCCATCCCAACGGCTGACAAATACTGAGGCTACCGAGCCGACGTGAGGATTAAGCCCGGCTTCAATGCGCCGTTCGACGCCGCGCATGTAAGCCTTGGCGGCTGCAAGGTATTGTTCGCGTGAAAACAAGAGCGTCACATTGACGGGTACCCCGGCATAGATGGCTTCCTCAATGGCGGGTAATCCCTCCGTTGTGCCCGGAATCTTGATGAGCAGATTCGGCCGGCCTGCCCGGGCATGGAGTTCCCTGGCTGCCTCGAGAGTTTTGCCCATGTCGTGCGCGAGCAACGGTGACACTTCGAGCGAGACCCATCCATCCACGCCGTTGGTCCGGTCGTAGATAGATCTAAAAAGGTCGGCGGCCCGGACAAGATCTTCCATCGCCAAATCGAAGAAAAGGTCTTCGCCGGTTTTGCCCTTCGCCAGACCTTTGCGGATGGCGACATCGTAAGCCGCGCTGTTTTTGATTGCGTGATCGAAGATCGTCGGGTTTGACGTCAAACCCGTTACTGACAGTTCGACTATGTAATGATCGAGGGTCGCCGTATTAAGCAGGTCACGCGTGATGTTGTCCAGCCAGAGGCTCTGACCGAGATCTTGGAGTAGTTGGGTGGCTTTCATATTTTTGATTTCTTGATTGGTTCTTTGTCCAAATGGCGGGTGTCGTTCCACAACCGGATGACCGGTTGAAACAGGTTGTTTTCGTAACCGAGCACGCTGAGGCTCCCGGTGCTCAACACAAAAAATTTTCCGGCGGATGGATCAAGCCCCAGCCAGCGCGCCGCGAGCACGCGTAGAAAATGTCCGCTCGAAAAGATGAGGACATCACCTTTGATCGCGCGCACCCGGCTGATAACGTCGTCGGCCCGTGTGGCAACCTGAGCGGGGGATTCTCCACCGGGGCAACCGTCACGGAATAACTGCCAATCGGGACGCTCTGCGTGAATCTCCGCCGTCCGGCGCCCCTCGAATTCGCCGTAGTTCCACTCAACCAGATTGCAGTCGGCCTTGGCTGCCGTTCCGAAGCCGGCGAGTTCACAGGTCCGGGTGGCGCGCTGCAATGGACTCGTGAAGACCTTCGCGAACGACAGTCCAGCCAGTCGTTTGCCGAGCCGAAGCGCGTTGCGTTCGCCGTGCTCCGTCAATGGAACATCAGTCAAGCCCGTATGCTGGCCCGAAAGGCTCCACGCTGTCTCGCCGTGGCGTGCCAGATAGACCGAGGAAAGAGATGTTATGCCATTGGAGATCATTGTTGGGATAAATTGCCTCCACGATTTTCGCGGCGTTGGTCTTCGATGGCTTGACTTCTAAATTCCGACGCAACTTGAGCAAGTATTCCAACCAACGCCAGCTTCCACCCCGCCATCAGCGCAGCGGGAGCCGTTGAGGTCATAGGAATCCGGCGCGAATAACTCCGTTGAAGGATTACCCTTCCAGGCAGTCCGTTGGTGGCTTCCATGAACGTCACCTGCATCGCGAGGACGGCGAATGGACTCTTTGATTTGCGAATATCGCCGTAGAGTTTGGTGAAGGTGATCTCAACCAAGGTATCCGGTTGGACCGCACTGCCCGCCTGGACGACATCGTCGAAGCAGCCATTTCCGCGCAGGATTTCGGCGACAGGAGCGGCCAGTTGTTTGGACGGCAGACCCAGAAATCCGGCGTAGGGATCGCGCTCGTAGGAGAATTCTCCGGTTCGATAAACAAACGAGCGCCCGTCAAATGGCGCGGCGATTTGCAAGGATTTGATGCCCAACTCCCGGTGACTTGCCGGTCCTTTAGCCGTGAGCGAAACGGGTGCGCTAAAGGCGAATGTTTGCCCGTTCAATGGTCGCCGGGATAGACAACCGCAAAATGTGAACGTGAACGCCAACAGCAGAGAGCCGAAAATCCTTGCGCTCCATCGAGAGTGGAGGATGGAAAACATGATGCTGCCGGAGTGTTCGTAATGTTTCATGGCGTTCCAGTGGTTTCCACGCCCTTCAGTGGCTCTGGCGGTTGGCTGAAAAGAAAACCGGAAGGGTATTGCTTCAATTGAGCCAGAACATCGTCCATGTCACGGACGGTCTGCCGGGTATTCGTGAGTGTCTGGTTCAGCGCATTAAAATCTATGCTCGCCACTCCAGGCTCCACTCTGGCGACCACATCGTGCAATTGGCCGACGAGGCCGTCCAAATCGCGAGTCAATCTCTCCAACTTCACCTTCTGAACTGTGTCGTCGGTGTCCTGGAGCAGAGATTGTAGTTTGGTATTGCTGCTTCGTAAATCGGCCAGCAGGGTGTTCGCATTCGTGCTCATTTCGCCGAAGTTGAATTGGCGCGCATTATCCAGAACCTGGCCCGCCGACTTTAGGTCGCCCAGCAGGAGTTGGTTCAGGGCATTGAAATCAAGGCTCTCGATGTTATGCAGCGTCTTTTCCACCGAGGCGAGCAACTCGCCGAATTCGCCAGGAGCCGACGGAATATAATTATATTTAGGCGTCCAAGGAACCTGCACCGGCGGATTATCCTCCGGGTTCACATATTCGAGTGACAAAATGCTGGTGCCGGTAATGCCTTTGGCTTTGACGCGCGCCCGGAGTCCGCGACTGATGGCTGATTGGAGCAACTCTCTTCGTGCCGCGCCGTCCGAGCCGGGCGTGATGTCCTTGCGCATTTCGAAATCCACCACGATATAGCTGGGCTGGGTCGGCTTGTATTCGGTCCAGGAAAAATCAATGCCGGTGACTTTCCCCACACGCACGCCACGAAGTTCCACGGCAGAGCCAACGGCAAGTCCGGTTACATCTCCCTGAATGTAGGATTCAAACCGGCTCATTGGCACGAAAAAGCTCCGCGCGCCAAACGCTAGAATGCCCGCGATCAAAAGCAACACTCCGCAGAGGGTGAACAGACCGAGCTTGAAATTGTTGATGGGCTGGCTCATTGCGGTTAGAGGTGGAGACCGGACGCGACCGCGTCCGGTTCGCGGTTGAAAAACCTGCGCACCCACGGATCGGCAGAGTTATCACGAAGTTCAGCCGGCTGACCTTCGGCGATAATTGTCCGGGTATGGGAGTCGAGCATGATGACGCGGTCGGCTATTTCGTAGATGCTGGCCAGTTCATGCGTCACAATGACGAAGGTGATGCCGAAATGATGCGCCAGTTCCTTGATTAGCAGATCCAGGTCCGCCGACGTCACCGGATCCAGTCCTGCGGATGGCTCGTCCAAGAAAAGAATTCGCGGGTCCAACGCCATCGCCCGCGCGATGGCAGCCCGCTTCTGCATACCACCGCTCAATTCGGAGGGTAATTTTCTCGCTGCAGCCGCAAGTCCAACCAGTTTCAACTTGGCGAGTGCCGCCAGTTCCTTCAAAGGTTCCGGCAGGGCCGTCAATTCATCCAGGGGCAGCCGAACGTTTTCCAGGACACTCATGGAACCGAACAAGGCGCCACTCTGATAAGTGACCCCGAACCTTCGCAACAGGTCCCGACGTTCGTCGTCCGTGGCGGCAGTCAGATTGCCTCCTTCGATGCACACCTCGCCTTCCAGCGGCGTATAAAGGCCAATCAAGTTCTTCAACAGCGTGCTCTTGCCACTGCCCGAGCCCCCCAAAATCACAAACACTTCACCGTGGCCCACCTGAAAATTGATGTTCTGGAGAATGACAGTTTCCCCATACCCAACCTTGAGGTTGCGCGCCGAAATTATGATTTCACGAGCGTCGTTCATTGTTTAAGGACAAAGAAAAGAATGGAAAACACGGCGTCGGCGATGACGATCAGCACGATGCTCGTCACCACCGCGCGCGTGGTTGATACCCCCACCGCGCTTGGGCCTTGTTGTGTCTGCAATCCGCGCAAGCAGCCGATGGCGGAGACAATCGCTCCAAATACCACCCCTTTCGCCATGCCCAGGGCAACGTCACTCAAGCGAAGTGCGGAGGTCAGTTGGTGAAAAATCAGCGACAAGGGAAATCCCAGCACGAGCGCAACCGACACGCCGCCAACGACACCCAGAAAGGTTGCGTAAATGGTCAGCACGGGCGTCAACAATATCGCGGCGGTAATGCGCTGAACGACCAGAAAGCGGATGGGATCAAGCCCAAGGGTTTGTAGTGCGTCCAATTCCTCGTTCACTTTCATAGTCCCTATTTCCGCGGCAAACGCCGAGCCGGAGCGCCCGGCGAGGAGGACCGCCGCGAGCAACGGCCCCAGTTCGCGCACCATCACCAGGCCGATCATGTTCACGACAAAGATTTGAGCACCGAACTGCGCCAACGGCTGGGCGGCTTCAAAGGCGATAATCATACCGACCAGCACGCTGACCAACGAAACGATAGGCACGGCGTTCGCGCCAGCGAGTTCAAACACCTGCCGGACTTCCGCCCAGCGCATTCGTTTCCAATCCAGGAGCGTTGGCAGCAGATTGCCGGTGATGCTCCCGAGGAATTCGATCTGCCGGCGCAAATCCGAAGCTGCCCGCCGGATCGCGCATCCCACTTCCTCCGGCAGTGGATGGCATTTTATCCGAGTGGGCAGGCGGAACGCTTCGAAGTCCCGCAAAGTGAATCCGCGAAAGATTTGTTCGAGTCTGGCGTCCAATCCATGCACCGAGACGGTGGCCCGGGGGGTCATTTGTCCCATGCTCAAATAGCGAAGCAAAGCCATTCCGGCACCGTCGCAGAATCGGAGACCGCTCGCGTCCACTTCGAGTTTTTCGAGCTTCGCACCCCGCAATCGGTCTTCCAGACGTTTCCAGCAAGTCACGGTTGTTTGCGTATCCAGTCGGCCACGCAGTGCCACGCGAGCCGATCCCGGAGGCCCGAACTGCAAGTCCGTGTCCAACTCGCTTTCTGCGGCTGTTCGATTCATAACACCTTTACTTGCCAGTTCCTGCCCTCCCAGCGCTGGTCTTGTTTCCAAAAGAGTGTGAACTCGACCACGGAGTTGGCGGCCCAGTCCGCAGTCGGGAAGTCAACAAACCACAAATTCAAAACGCCTTCGTGGTTGGCATCAGTATGGTTTGTATGACCCCAGCCATCGGTTGACCACACGACAGTTGCTTCGGCTGCAAGGATAACCCGCAAAATCTTTCCCCGAGCCATCTGCCGCAATTGATGGCGAAGGGTCCAAATTTCGTGTTGGCTGGTCACCGGGTTCGCCACGTAACGTTGGAACGCCGGTTCGACCCGGTCGAAACAGACACCATCGCGACGGCTACGCACGAGCGAAATGTATTCGGCATGGGACCAGCAAAGCGGCATCGCCGCGCCGGTCGGCCGGCCCCGCTTCATCCAGCCGTTCGGCAAATCGTCGGCGTCCCAAAGCTGTTCGGTGAGCATTCCGCCTTCGTTGGCAAATTTTTCCATCGCCTTGATGAACGGTTTTGGATCACGACCAGCGGCGAGTTCGTAGTGGCCCCGTTCTCCGGTCAAAATCGGCCAGCATCTGCCGACTCCCGTTCCGTCGAACGCGCTGCCGTCGTCCTTCTGCCCGTAACCATCGTGATTGTAGCGGCGCCACCCGGGGCCTTGTGCCAGGTCTCGTTTATTCACCCGGTCAATAACCTCGATCGAATCGCAAATGATCGGGTCATCCGCGCTGCGAATACCAAGCCGCACCAAGTGAAAGAAATCGCCGCCTACTGCATTACGCGCCGGATGGAGTCCGCCACCGTTGGCGATTTGAATCATAGTTACGTTCGGATCGGCGTGAGGGTCCGGCTTGCCTGAATCGGCAGGATTGATTCGAATGTAATGACGGGGCAGCCCCTCGACCAATTCACCTTTTGTCGTGACCATCCATTCCTCAAGATGCGCCGCCAGCCAGTCGGCGTAGGCCAAAATGAACTCAGCCGTTTTTACCTGATGATGTTCCCTGGCCAATTCCGATGCGCATACGAGCGCCGCGATGACCGTGGCGAGGGTTGAAGGCGAGTAGCCGGCATTTTCCTCCCACCTCTCCTGGCAAGTGACCGGCCCTTGCAGGATGAGATAAGCTGCGGCCCGAACCATCATCACACGAGGATTGAAAAGTTCCAGTGAAACCTCATGCTGGTATAGACGCCAGGCCAGCAACAGCGGAGCCGCAATCTCATCGAGCTGCACACCGGACCAGTAAGCCGTGCCGTCAATCCAGCTATTTTGAGGAAAGCTGCCATCAGGGCGCTGAATTGCGGCCAGCCAGATCAACGCCCGCAGCGGCGTTCCAGTCTGGCCAGTCGCCAGCAATGCAGTCGCGCTTTGGACCAGGTCTCGTGTCCAGACCAGGTGATAGCCGCCACGGTCGTTGTCGGCCTTGGTCTCGCCCCAGGGAATGCTCATCGAGGCGACCATTGCGCCCTCGAAAAGTTTGTCCTCGTGGGCCAGCAAAACGCAGCGGCTTAACCTATACAATCCGCCACCATCCCCCGTGTGTTCAGTGAAATCGAATTTCGGATTCACGACTGCGCGCTGCCACTGGCGGACATACCCATCGCGATGCAATTCAAACGGCTCGGCAAGTGATTGGAGCAGTTTTGTGACGGTGCTTTCGTAACTGCCGCCACAGGCAATGGCGATTGTAAACTCGTTGTTTTTCGGGATTTCAATTTCTCCCGTCAGCGCAACGTTGCCTCGATCAGCGGAGCGAAATTCCCAATCCATTTTGAAATTTTTCATCAAATCCTGCCAGCCGTCGCTGGCGCCAACGTAGCCGACGGAACGGCGGGCAAATCCGGGATTGCACGCCATCACCAGATGAACGTCTTCCCGCTGGGCGTGAATCAACGCGCTCGCGCCAATTTCAGAGCACTGCGCGAAATTCCCGGCGCCCTGCGGCGCAAGGAGCGCGTAGAGGCGCAGTTTTCCGCGCAACGATTTGTCGAGCACCTCAACTTTCGTATGAACCAGCAGGACCGACCGATGGGGATCGGTCAGCACGTGTTTCACCAGCCGGTAGCGGCCACCGGGATCGGAATTCGTCAGACGGTAAAGGGGACAGTCATGTTCGGGATATTCAACCTGATGGTTCAGGTCACGCTTTTCCTCGTGGCAAAACGATTCGCCATCGGTAATGAGGAACTGGAAATCACGCGTGTTTGGCTGGTCCACGCGCGGATGGTAGATTTCATTGATGATGCCGTGACTGATGGTGAACCAGAGCCGGCAACTGGTATGATAGGCAGTGCCGACGCCTTCCTTCGCACTCGAAGTCCAGCGCGGCTCAATGCCGGGGGCGCCAAAAGCCACTGAATTTTTAGATGAATTCGTCATTGTAAGTTTCTAAGTTGATTCTTTCACCATCGGTTCTGCCTCCCAGGAATCGCTGGGGACCTGCGCTACTCCTGGATAAGCGGTGAAGCCGGCCAGGTGCGCGAGATTGATTACGCCGACACCGCCGCCCGTCAGGCGCACATGAAGCGCAGTCTTCGAGAGCAGGAAACGCATGAACGACTGGTTTTCTACCGGGAGTTTCACCGAAAGCTCGACCATCAGAAAAACGGGGGGATTATTTCGAAAATGCAGCTTGAGGAATGAAACCAACGGATCGCCGGCCGGCGTGGGCTGTTCCCGTTTGGGCATTAATTGCGGTTGATCCAAGTGGGCGTGCTTTCTGAAGTCTGCCTCGGAAAGTTCAACCACGTCCGAAAAAGCTTCGGGAAACTGCCAATACGCGCAGGCCGGATCGATGAAATCTATCCGAATGATTTCGGAACAAACAAAAACCGATTTGAAGTGTATCCCCGCGATTACGACCCGTTGCGCGGCAAACAATCGTGCCGGGTCAGTGTTCTTCCAGATTCCTTCTGCCTTCGCCTTGTCGGTTTGGATAAAGGACTCAACGCTTCCGTCCGCTAGATAGACCCGTAACCGCAGACCTGGCGGCTTGGTACTTGAGGGTGATTTCATGTTCGCTCCTTGGTTGATTGCAATCACAGCGGCAAAATTCAAAGGCTTGCCGGAGCATGTCCTTTGCCTGCCTGCCGTCGTTCGCCCAGCAATTCATTTTCGGCCTGGAGCCAATGGCTAACGTCATCGCCGTGACGCCCGCCGGCCGCAATCCAGAGGTTGTAGGCGCGTCGTTCAATTTCCGGATGCAGATGCGGTTCCGGCGCTGAGTTAGCGGTTCCGTTGTTGGTTTTGTGAGGTTTGGTTTTCATGTTTTTTCTCCATTGCTTTGTTTGGGGGATTTACTTTCGCTGTGAAAGCAAACAGATTCTGGTCGCGCGCCCACCGAAGCAGCTCGAGGAGAGACCGAGTTAGAGGCTCCGGCGGTCGTCACTATTGCAGTCCAGGCTTCCATCGGGTAATTGCTTTTACGCCATGCCTCGATTCCTCCTTTCAATGGCCGGACTCGGGTAAAACCTTTGCGGTGGAGCAACAAAGCCACGCGAGCGCTCGTCACTTCGTTCGGACATGAACAATAAAGAATGATGTCCCGGTCGTGCGGAAACTCATGAAGGCGCTCCGCAACCTCGTCCAGTCCAAAGTGGATTGCGCCACTGATGATGGAGGGATCCAATTCCAACTCCGCGCGGGACCGCAAATCAAGGATGACCGGCTTGTCGGCAGCCTCCAATTTCTGGCGCAACTCTTCCACGCTGATCCGCGCCATGCACAGTTCGTGCAACAGGCGCTGCCGCTGCCAGAATTTATAACCAACATATAATGCCAGGAACCCCACGAGCAGGCTCAAGGCGCCGCCGCCAATATGAGCAACCGCCACACCGATTTGCGCTATCTGGCTGCTGAAGAAATAGCCGAGAATGAGGAAACAGCCGCAATAAAGCAACGAACCCAACCCGTCGAAAAACAGAAATCGTTCGGTGGCAATTCCGGACATTCCGGCCAGCGGTGGTGTAATGGTGCTCATTCCAGGCAGGAATTTTGCCACGACGATCCCCCGCCAACCGTAACGCGTGAACACGTTCAGGGTCCGACGCACGCACGAATCCGGCTCCAGAGAAATCCGACAGAGAAAACCCAGCACCTGATTACCACGGCGCCGCCCCAAATAGAACCAGGACGCATCCGCGACCAGACAGGCAACCACCGCGACTTCAAGTCCCCGGAGCAAACTGAATTGCCCGGTGGCAGCAAGCGCGCCCGCAGCCAGCAACCAGGGAAATGACGGCAGGGGCAGACCAATCTGTTCTAAAAAAACCAACGCAAACACGAATGGCAAACCATGCTGTATCAGAAATTGTGCGGAATTACTCATTTGAAAACAGGCTGTCATTCGTTGATGCCCCAATGTCGGTAGGAGTGATAAATTGCCACATCGGCAAGGCGCGGCTGAGTCAACGGAGGCCGCGCCTCGTCTGCCGGCACGTTACGGGCAGAGAATTTCGCTGCAGCCTCCACTGTCAAACTGTCGTCAACAATGAAACTCAGGCCGTGTTGCTTGGCAAATTGGGACAACTGCTGTGTCGCCGGTGCCGAAAGAGCGTCGCCGTTTTCTCCGCGGAGCACCGCCAGCGCGGCGGTCTGGATCTGCCGGCATTTGGCCCAATGTTCGAGCCAGTGTTGCAGCCAGAAGGGAAGCGATCCAACGAAACGACCGACGAACACAATTAAATGCGCTTCCGCCGCATCCCCCAGCGCCTCTTCAGCCGTTGACGGGAATTTCAGCATGTCCACCCGCCACGGCCGGATGTTCCAATTTACGCAGGCGTCCGAATTTTGCGTTGAGTGTTGCAGTATAGCGTTCGCTTTAGCAGCAGAAGCAAAATCCTGGTAGATGATCAAGGCTTTCACGGGCAGGTTATGTGAGTTGAGTTTGGTTCGTTTTGACATGCTTTTTTCTTCCCAAAACCCCGGCGGATCAGACACAATCCGGCCCAGGCTGAATTGTGGCAGACAGAACTTCCAAATGTGGCGCGATTGCTGAAACCTCGCGTTGTGATTTTCGTAGACTTGTTCATCACTTTCGTCGTTACAATGCCTTGGCAAAAGGCGTGCCAGTTCAGTGCCGCGACTGAGAAGGCCGAAGGAAAGCCTCTTAAACAGAGGGGAAAACCGATGGGATCCAGCCGGAAGAAATAGTTGAACGGTTCGGAAATTAGAACGATCCGCGTCGTCAGTTCGACAGTCTGTCAACTGGGCGTCTGACTGTGTTCAGGACTGCATCGGATTTTAAGGGTTGAGCGCCGGGAAACCTCAGCCGTTGTTCGGGGATCTGTGCAAAGCTGCGTTCTATCGAGTTGTGGCGAGCATGCGTTATATCGTCATCTCACGATGGCTGACATGCGCTTCAAAGTGGCCACGCCAGCCGAATTCAGAAGATCGGCCCCTCTGTCATCGAAGTTTGAGACCCAAAGGTTCAGCGAGAAAGGCTTTTCGGTGTGTTTCCGAATCTCGATGGCGTTCTTGAGAACATCCTCAGGCGCAAGGTCGTTTGCGCCAAAGGAAGCCAGCCCTCCCGCATTTGAGACTGCGGCGGCCAATCGAACGGAGGATGAACCCCGCCCGAATGGACCTTGAATGATCGGATACGCGACGCCCAAGCGCCGCGTAAATGAGGTCTCAGTCCATTTGCTCATGGGGATCTTATCCTGGCGCGTCAATTGATTGGTGGGTGATTTCAAATATGACGTCAACTATCAGGGGCGCACCAATCGGCAAACTTTGCACCCCATAGACCAATCGGGCGTGGCCCACTTCCGGCCCGAAGATCTGAACAAACAAATTGGATGCGCCATCCGCGACTTGTGCATGGTCGGTAAAGGTTTCAGTTGTCGCCAACAGCATTGTCAATTTAACAAGCTTCTTAAGCCGATCCAGATTGATTACCACTTGGCGCCAGCATGTGCTCCTCCATCAATGCGAATGTTTTCCCCGTTTACCATTGGCGCTGATTCCAAATACAACAAAGCATCCACGATTTCCGACACTTGAACCAAGCGCGGAATCGGATGGAGCTTTTTCAGCATCTCGTGGTCGTCGTTGGCGTGCATCGGCGTGTCCACGACGCCGGGTGAAATGGTATTGGCGCGAATCCCGTCCTTGACGAATTCCATTGCCAACTCGCGGCTGAACGCCGGAATCGTGGACTTGGTGATAACCGGCAATGCGATGGGCGCACCCGCCAGTGGCTGATCGGCCACGACTGTCGAGATGCTCACAATGTGGCCGGATTTCTGTTTCTGCATTTGCGCAACTGCCCGCTGCGTCACGAAAAAGTATCCGGCGATATTTGTGGCGATCATCAATTCGAAATCTTCCGGAGTATATTCCGTGAACGGCTTTGGCATGTACATGCCGGCGTTGTTGACGAGGAGATCAATGCGTCCGAACCGCTTGATGGCGGCGTCGGCCACTTTTATGGCCGTATCCTTTTTGCTGATGTCACCATCCACCAGGACAAGATCCTGGGAGGCGCGTAGTTCCTTTGATTTAGTGATCGAGCGCGAATTGGCCACAACCCGGTAACCGCGTTCCAGAAGCGCCTGGGTTATCCCCAAGCCAATGCCGCTTGAAGCCCCGGTAACAATGGCTGTTTGACGTTTCTTATTGTTTCGATCCATAGTTTTTCTTTGGGTTTGTTGACTTGCAATAGTTCTCAACCAACGTAATTCTAGCCTCGGCTATCTGAAGCGTGAGGGTTGACTTAACTGCGCGTGCCATCGATGAATCAATTTCGTCGTCACTGAAGCTCTTCCACCACACCGCCAGTGCGTCGGAACACCCCGACTTCAATTTAAGCAGCAGCACAGCGTCCAAAGTCATTTGACCGGTGGTCAAGGCGGACCGCATCTTTGTGAAAAATGCATTCATGGTGAAGGTTTAAGCAGGAAACGCGCGGTCAGCACACGGGCGAGAATCACTAAAGGAAAAGCAAAAAGAAGCAGCAGAGCCAGGGATTCGAAGCATCCATTAAATGCGATGCTGCCCCACTGGCGCTGTGCTTCGCGCAGCATGAGCGCCATCGCCTCGGGCGGAGTTTGCGCCGGTTGTGCTCCGTGCAATGAAAGTGCGTGTTGCACGTTTTGGGCATAATTCAGCATGTTTGGATTCGCCCAGGACACTGCATTACCGAACACTGTCTGATTGCGGTCTGCTAAATGTTCGAGAAGAGTTTGCAGCCAGGCTATGCCCGCCAAGGCTCCAAGTTGTCTGCCGAAATTAAACAAACCCGCCGCCGCCACATCGTCCGCAGCCGGCACAGTGGTCAATGCCAACAAAGTAAGCGCAAAGAACTGAAAGCCGACCGCGAATCCACGAAGGTCCAACCACGGAATCAAACCCTCAAAATGAATATCGGATGGGACTTCGCCAAGGTGCCACATGACAACGCCAAACAACAATAACCCAAGAAGCAGAAAAACAAGCCCAGGAAGTTTTGTAAATCTCAGTGTCGTCGCTACAATCAATAATGAAAGTGTCATAAATGTTGTGGCGGAAAGTTGAACAAGCCCGCTTTGCCAAACCGGATAGCTCAGGACTCTGGTGGCGAATCCGGGGATCAGGAAACCGCTTCCAAAAATCAAAGCGCCGGCAAGCAGGCTGACACACAACCCGAAGGTGAAGTTGGAATACTTAAAACAATGATACCGCAAGTAAGTTGGTCCGCCACGGGTCTCTGCGAAGGCAATGCCGAGCCAGCAGACGGCGGCAAGCAACAAAGCCCAAACAATAGGCGGGTATTCCAGCCAGGCGTTGCGATTGCCCTGTTCCAGCACGTAAACGATGGCAAAGAGTGAAGTTACCATCAGGATGATCCTTACCGGAGCAACGGGACTGGACAGGGTGGAATTGCTCAATAACTTTCGTTTCAAAAAAAGCCAGCCGAAAGCCATGAGTCCCAAAAGCGCCATCCACCAGCACGCATATTGCCAATCGAAGTTGTAGGCGCAACCGCCTAAAAAAGCGGGCACAATGGTTGCGGGGAACATGACCCATGCCAGCAGAAAGGCGCCCTGCACCAACGCTTGTTCGCGCCGGGGAAACGCTGCCAGCAAAGCGCCTTGACCCAAGGCAATCATCAAACCGCCGGCCGCTCCTTGAATGACTGCAAGGGCGAGCAAGGAAGGGTAATTGGGGACGATGGCGCCGGCGGCCGTTGCCAGGACGAGAATGGCAGACACTCCCAATAACGAGCGGCGCTGCCCGAAACGTTCCTGGAATCTGGCCGCGAGCAGCAGCATGTGGAGTTTCGGAGCGACGTAAAAAATCGCCGCCCATGTGATTTGATCGGGCGTGGCGGCAAAGCTGCCCATTAAATATGGACCCACGTTGGAAGCCAAAGCGCCATTGACTCCGTCAAGCAGAACCAAACAACACACGGCGGCAATCAGTCCAATTTTATCCCAGGTGAAGTCGCTCAGAAGAGACCCCATCGCCGATTGCACCGGTTTCTTTGGAGAATGTGCCGAGGCTTCATTCATGAGTCACCCCGGCATCACCGCCTGTCGGAATTGCCATGGTCGATGCTTGGCTGGTCAAATTCGCCAAAGCCTGCAGGTTCGTTCCTACAAGGCCTTGCACCACTTCATTTGCTTTCGCCCATTCGTTTGAATAAATATCAGTGGCGTAAACTGCCTGCCGCGAAGGAATTTGAGTTAAAACTGCACCGCTCCGGTCGCCCGTATCGATGATCACCCGCATGGACAGACCAATCCGGAGCGGGAATTTTTCAAGTTGTTTCTCATCCAGGATGATCCGCACCGGCACACGTTGGATGATTTTAATCCAGTTGCCCGAACCTTCGTCGGGCGGTAACAACGAGAATGCCGCGCCGGTGCAGGGATCCAGCCCAACAATGTGGCCCGCATATTTGACGGAGTCGCCGTAAAAATCCGATGTCAAGGTGACAGGCTGCCCTATCCGCGCGTTCCTTAGCTGCTCTTCCTTGTAGTTCGCGTCCACCCAAATTTGACCCAAGGGAATGATAGCGAGCAACGGTGCGCCGGGCGTGACCCGCTGACCGACCTGAACATTGCGGTGAGTAACATAGCCCGTTACCGGGGCTTCTATCGTCGTCCTTAGCAGCGTCAGTTCAGCATCCAACAAGTTGGCTTCTGCCTGAAGAACCAAGGGGTGGTGCTGCAAATCAACGTTCGCGACCAATGATTTCGCTCGGAGCAATTGTTGTTCGGCAGCTTGAAGGGTGGCACGGGCAATATCCACGGCTTGCTGCGCATGCGTAATATCTTCGCCTGATACTGCCCCATCCCGAGCCGAAGTTCGACGGTTGTAATCGTCCTCCGCCTTTTGCAGCGCAATTTTGCTCGCATCGACGTTCGCGCTGAACTGAGCAACATTCGCGTAGAACTGCCGCACCCTGCGCATCGTATCACCTAAAGCCGCTTCAGCTTGCTGCAATGAAACTTTTGCGTCGCTGTCGTCCAAAACAACCACCGGTTGCCCTTTCCGCACAAGGTCGGTGTCGTCGGCATTGATGGCTACAACCGTGCCCGTAATCCGAGGCGTCAGGAAAATCTGATTGCCGTGGACGTAGGCGTCGTTTGTGGATCGCCTCACGCTTTTCGCTTCATGGATGCAGACCAGGGCGACTGTTAGAATCGCAAGAATCAACATCGCGAAAACAACCAATCTGCGCCTACCCTTTCTTGGCTGAGGCGGCGGTGAAGACGACGACTCGGCTGCCGCTGGCGTCGGGTTCGTCGGATTTACCTTGTTAATGTTTTCCTCGCTCATGGACTTCTACCAACCAAAGTAACTTGTTTGGCCATGCGGCTTCGGCTTCACTTTCTTTTGGAAATTCCCATTTGTTCGACCCATTGAGCGCGCCATTCTGGAGGATCAAAGGGTTCGGCAAAGTATTGTGTTTCATGCGCTACTTTGCCGTGCTCAAACTCCATTATGCTGATGGTGTGGAATGAGCGGCCTTGGTAGGTAATCGTGTATTCCGTAATCCACAGATTGCCGGATCCGAGAAGCCGCCGGATGCTGAAGCCCGTCGGATGGCCCGGGTGATGGCTGCGGAGATTCTGCAGATTCCGTTTGCCGTGTATGCATTCACCGGATTGCGGGTAATCGCAGATAACCTGCTCGTCGTAAATCTCATGCTCGAGGTTCTGATCTCCGGCAGCGGAAGCGGCCCAATGTTGGCGCAAAGCGGCTTCGATTTGCTCGGATCCCCCGGCCTGGGTGTTAAGAGCTAACTTTGTGTGGAGAAGATTGTCGTTTTCGATCATGATCTTGATCCTCTCTTGGTTTCTGGTTGAGATTGGGCCGCAACCGGCAATCTCGGGGTGATGGGATTTGTGATTTTCATTTTATCTAGTGCCATAACAGGCAAGTGTTGCCGGAAATTATAAGTCAAGGATGACCTCCCCTTGAGGGCTGGAACAGCAGGTTAAGACGTTACCCTCGGCTGGCGGTTCGAGTGGCTGGGGACTGTATCCGACAGCACCTGCGATGAGCGCGATTTCGCAAGTATGACAAACTCCAGTCCGACAGGACCATTGAACCGGTACATCGCAGGCCTCCGCGAGTTCAAGCAGACTCTTTAGCGCCGGATTCCAGGAAACCTGGAGCCCGCTCCGGGCAAAAGACACGCGCGGTCCCGACCCGGGCGAACCCGCAGGCGGGTGCGGAAAGTGTCTGGACACCTGTAATTGGCCGGGCGCGTTCGATTTACGGGGGCCGAAGATTTCTGTGAAGACTCGGTCGCGAGCGACACCCCAGCTGGCGAGGCCCTCGGTGAAGTCCTGCAAAAATGCGCCCGGCCCGCAAAGATAAAAATCCGCGTCGCGGCCAATGCCAAGGCGCTCCAGCAGCGCCACCTCAAGATGCCCGGGCGCATCGAAGTGCACACCTGGCTCGTCCTCGCAACGCGGTTGGCTGTATTGCACGTAGCTCCGGCAGTGAGGCAGGCTTCGAATCAGTCGCCGTGCTTCCTCGGCGAAGGGGTGTTCGTTTCCGTTGCGGGCGCCATGAACCCACCACACCTGGCGTGCCGATGGCCCGGCCGCGAGTGCGTGTAACATCGCCAGCACTGGAGTGACTCCGATTCCCGCGCTGATCAGGGCGACCGGCCCCTCGCCGGGCTGCAAAACGAAGCCGCCCCTCGGAGCGCTCACCTCTAAAATGTCGCCGGCCCCGACCTGGGTCGCCAGATAATTGCTGGCGGTGCCGTGGCTTTCCTTTTTGATGCCCAAGCGATAGCACTCGGTGCTTGGAGGGCCGCACAGTGAGTAATTGCGCAATAACGGGCGTCCCTGCTCTGTGCGTAGGCGTAGGACAACGAACTGTCCCGGCAGGGCAGTCACGAGCGGCCTGCCGTCGATTGGGACGAGTTCCAGTGAAGATACGCTGTCGCTCTCTCGCCTTGTCTTCACGACGCGTAAGACACGGAACCCCGGCCACGCTGGAGCGGGCCCTCCCGCTGAGGTCAACCCGGGATTGCCTGTCACCGCGCTTACGTTTGATCCCTTCTTGAGCCGCGTTTGGAAGGAAGACCTCCAGCCAGGGCTGAGTGCGGGAATTCGAAGTGCGCGTTCCAAGTCTTGCCGCGGATGGCCGGGCAGATATAGCAGCCGGTCAATCTCCGCAACGCTCATGCTCTCGGGGCCGGCGCGGACTTTGACTATTTCATCACCGGCCTCGACCTCGCCTTCCTGTAACACGCGAAGATAGAAGCCCGGCCTTCCGTGAGCAACCAACAGAGCGGCCATCCGCGGCTCGTTCATCCTGATGCCGACGCGATAGCAGGTGACTCGCGGCTGGGTGACCTCGAAGAGCGCGCCACCGATGTGGTATTGGTCGCCGATGCAGACCTCCGCATCGGTCAGGCCCTCCACCGTGAAGTTCTCTCCGAATTGTCCGAAGGTGAAACCCGCGCGGTGGAGTTTATCCTGCCAGTAGCGATAGGAATCCATCTGGTAAACGAATACGGCACGGTGCTCGCCCCCGTGGCCCGCCAAATCCCCCTGCGCGTCACCCTCGATGTTCAATCGCCGCACCATGCGCTTGCCGTGAACCGGTTCCTTCCAAACTGATGTGCGGATAGTTTGTCCGCGCCAGGTGATCTCACGCGGCAGACCTGCATTCACTGAAAGGAGCCGGGGCGTGCTCATAAGCCAAATGTTTCCAGCAACCGCAGCCAGATTTCGCTGATGGTCGGGTAGGAAGGGACGGCGTGCCAGAGCCTCGAGACCGGAATGGCACCGACAATTGCGATCGTAGCCGCATGAATCAATTCTCCGACGGAGGGTCCAACCAGAGTCATTCCGACCAGCACACCCCGTTTCTGGTCAACCACCATGCGGGCTTTTCCTTTGTAACCGTCGGAATAAAGCGCGGCGCCGGCCACGCCGCCGATATCGTAATCAACGGCACGCACGTCTATCCCGCGAGCTTTTGCCGCCGCTTCCGTCAAACCGACGGCGGCCACTTCCGGGTCGGTGAAAATGACCTGGGGCACCGCGCAGTTGTCCGCGGTTGCGGCATACCGGGTCCACGGTTCCGGCGCGGCAGCGTCCGCATTTCCTTTGGCGCGCGCGGCGATGACATCCCCGCAGACACGCCCCTGGTACTTCCCCATGTGGGTGAGCAAGGCGCGGTGATTGACATCGCCGGCTGCGTAGAGCCAGCCGCCGGTCACGCCCTTTACCCGCAGACTGTCGTCCACCTCCAGCCACGAGCCGGGTTTCAGACCAACCGTCTCCAGCCCCAACTCGCCGGTTCGCGGTTGCCGGCCGGTCGCGGCGAGAACTTCATCGGCAAATAACCTTTGCCCGTTGCTGAGGGTCATGCGGGCAACCCCATCGGGTTGGCGGTCAACCTGTCGAACCGTCGTATCGGTTAGAACGCCGATCCCACGTTGCTCAAAGGCGTCCCTGAGCAATTCGCCCGCGAACGATTCGCAGCCGGGAATCAGGCGCGCGCCACGTTCGATCACCGTGATCTCTTCCGTTCCAAGTTGTTTCCAGGCCGCGGCCATTTCACAGGCCACCACCCCGCCGCCGAGAATTGCCAGACGACGCGGGACTGTTTTGGCGCTGGTGGCTTCACGGCTGGTCCATGGCCGGGTTTCGGCCAGACCCGGAATGTCCGGGATAGCCGGGCGGCTGCCGGTGCAGATGGCCACAGCCTGTCGGGCCGTCAGATTTGCCGTGATACCGTCCTTGTCGGTTACCGACACGCGACGTTCGCCCGTTAATCTGCCATGGCCGCGCAATAGATCGATGTTGGCGTGGCGGAGCCATTTTACCTGGCTGGAGTCATTCCAGTTCGAGACGAAGGAGTCGCGCCGCTTGAATACAGCCGGGGCATTGAGTTTGCCGGTCACGGCTTCGCGGGCGCCCATGACGCTTCGCGCATCTTCCAGGGCTGCTCCCGGCCGCAGCAGGGCTTTGCTCGGCATGCATGCCCAGTAGGAACATTCACCACCCACGAGATCCGATTCAACAATGGCGGCTGTCAGTCCGCCCTTGACCGCGCGGTCGGCCACATTCTCTCCCGTC
Source organism: uncultured Verrucomicrobiae bacterium (assembly GCA_963802515.1). Classification (GTDB taxonomy): domain Bacteria; phylum Verrucomicrobiota; class Verrucomicrobiia; order Limisphaerales; family UBA11358; genus UBA11358. The sequence continues at coordinate 3,833,891 of CAWDIX010000002.1, read as the reverse complement.
GAGCCTGCCCCGATGACGATTACGTCGTAACTGGATTTATCCATGGTGTCGGGATTCCTTTTTAACCGCGGCGGGTGCTGGCGCGAGTTCGCCGGCGACTTTGTGCGCGTAGCACCAGGTCCAGCGCTCTCCGGGCATGACCGACCGCATCACGGGATGCCGGGTTTCGTGGAAATGCCTGGTGGCGTGTTGGCCGGGCGACGAGTCGCAACAGCCCACATGGCCGCAGGTCAAGCACTGGCGCAGCGCCACCCACCGGGTGCCTTCTTTCAGGCATTCTTCGCAGGCGATGGGCGCGCGAGGAGACGCAAAGCTGGCCTCGGAAAGATTCTTAAGATGTTCACATGGCTCGTTCATGCATTTTCTCCTTTGACTTTGGGTTTGGATAGTTTTCGGTTTGCATCAAATGGTTCGATGGGTTGAAAGGTGCCCCGCTATGCGGGCCTGAGCTCGAAGACCTCGAGGGATGATGAATCGGTCAAGGATAGAGAAGATCCCCTGCGCGGCAATGGCCAGGAGCGCCGCCGGGATGGCACCTTCAAGAATCATCGTGTTATCGTTGAGGTTTAACCCGCTAATAATTGGCTCGCCCAGTCCGCCGGCACCGATGAGAGCTGCAAGCGTCGCCGAACCAATATTGATAATCGCGCTGGTCTTTATTCCGGCGAGGATGGATGGCGAGGCAAGGGGCAGCAAAATCTTCAGAAGGCGAGTTCGCGGTTTCAAACCGAGCACTTCCGCCGCATCCCGAATCTGGGGAGGGATGTTGCGCAAGCCGGTGGCGGTATTTCTCACAATTGGCAGCAAACCATACAGGAAAAGAGCCACAATGGCAGTGACTGGACTGATCCCGAGAAACGGGATCGGGACCAGCAGCGCCAGTAAAGCGAGCGCGGGAACCGTCTGAATCAAGCCCGTTAGCGCCAGGATGGTTTCACCGACAAAATTTTCCCTGCTTGCGTAGATGCCTAATGGAATACCTATCGCAATCGCCGCGGCCAGTGACACGCTGACCAGAATAAGGTGCTGGGCAGTCCACCGGGCAAGCCGATAGGCAAGTGATTCGCGACCGCTGAATCGGTTGGCCTGGCCGATTTGTTTGGAATACCAATCTGCGGCGGATGAATAGTCTTTGGTCTGCTCCGCGATTCTGTTGAGATGAATCATTCGCGCCTCCGTTAGCGTGCCCTCGAGACGTTGAAGGGTATTGATCGCACGAGGCGGAGTATCGAGCCGGTATAGGAATACCGCCCTATACTGCGGAAAGAATTTCCGATCATCCTTCAACACGACCAAATCATTTTCTTCGATTTTCGCGTCCGTTGTGTAGGCGTCTTTCACATCAATCTCCCCGTTGAGCAGGGCCACGTAGCCCAAAGAATGCTCGATTCCGCGAACGTTTGAGATGTTCAACTGATATCGTCTTTGAAGGGGTTCCCACCCGTCGCGACGGCCCAGGAATTCAGGCGTCAATCCCAGCCTCAGGTGAGGGTGTTCCGACAGGTCGCTGATTGTCTGAATGCCCAGTTGGTTGGCACGGGCTCTGGTCATCACCAGGGCGTAGCTGTCGTTGAACCCGAGTTCCCCCGTGACGCCCACTCCGTATCTGGCCAATTGTTCGCGCAATTCTCCAATGGATGCTGCCCCGGGTCGCTTTAAAATCTCCTCCTGAATCGTTCCGGTGTATTCTGGGTAGGCGGCGACCGATCCTTGCCTCAACGCTTCCCATAGGATAATGGTCCCACCCATGCCTTGGTGATGCTCGACTCGAAACCCGGCTTCTTCCAGGCTTCGTTTGGCGATATCTGCCAGCACGATCGACTCGGTAAATTTTTTTGAGCCCAACACAATCACCTCACTGGCATCGGTCACGCACGCTGCAAGAAGCAGCACAGCCACCATACTTATCAGTGCGGTATTCATGACTGAAATTCCTCCATTTGGGCGTGAAAGAATTCGCTCACAAACGGTTCGGCTGGACGCTGGGAGAATTCAGCAAAGGCACCTTGCTGCACAATCCGTCCTGCATTCAGCAACACAACCCAATCGCCGAGTCGCGCGGCTTCGGCCAGGTCGTGGGTGACCAGGATCACCGTTGTATTCAGCCGTTTGAACAGCAATCTCAAATCTGCGAGAAGGCCAGCACGAACCATCGGGTCGAGGGCCCCCATCGGTTCGTCCAGAAGCAGGACGTCCGGTTTCAACATCAGCGCGCGGATGAGGCTCACCCGCCTTTGCTCGCCGCCGGAAAGCTCCACCGGATACCGATCGAGCAGGGTGCCGGGAAGTCTGGTCAGGGCGCACAACTCTTCGACTCGTGCGGTCATTTCATGCGTTCCTAATTGTAATTCCTGCGCGACCAGCAGGATGTTGCGGCGGGCGGTCAGGTGGGGAAACAAGTCACCGCTCTGGATCACGTAACCCATTCGTCGCCGCAACTCCAGGAGGTTGTCTCGGGTGAGCTTTTCTCCATCAATCTCAATCCAGCCTGTCGTGGGTTCGAGTAATCCGGAAAGGAGTCGCAGGATGGTGGATTTTCCCGAGCCACTGAGACCAAGCAGCACGGTCGTTTTGTTCGCCGCAATTTTTAGATCGGTGGGTCGGAGTGCGACTGCATTTCCAAAACTCTTGCCGGCCTTGTGAAAGCGGATCATGAAGCGGCCCTCCCTTATCGCCAGGCCTCGCACGCTTTTCCCGGCGTTCCGTTGAAACCCGGCGAAATCCTCTCTGGACCTGGCTGGCACTCTCTAACCTGCAAAAATAGCACGCTGAACAATTGATTGCAGTCCTCCCAATTCCTCACCAGCTCAAATCCAGCCTTCAACGCCAGCCCGGCGAAACCCGGCAGCGTGTATTTATACGAATATTCCGTGGTGATGTATTCTCCTTCCTCGAATCTGAATTCCTGGGAATCCAGATGTACGATTTGTGCGCGTTTACTGACCAGGTGCATCTCGATCCGGCCGTGGGTTTCGTTGAATGGCGCGCGATGGCGGAATGCCGAGAGATCGAAATCCGCTCCCAGTTCCCGATTGGCGCGGGCCAGGATGCCAAGATTGAACTTCGCCGTTACCCCTTTCCGGTCATTGTAGGCAGGCTCCAGAATCCGCCTCGGTTTTTTGCGGTCAACGCCGATTAACAGACCTCCGCCACTGCTGCAAAGGAAGGCTATTTTCCGCAGAAAACCGATCGCGGCAACGGGATCAAAATTGCCGATGGTTGATCCCGGAAAGAACGCCACGGTTCGCCTTGGTTTTCGTTTCGTGTCAGGGATTTCCGAAATCTCGTCGTAGTCAGCTTCCAACGGGTTAATCTCAAGGCCGGGGAACTCGCTGGCCAACTGAACAGCCGACTCAAGAAGTTGAGGCCCGGAGATATCAATTGGAATGTAGCCGGACATGCTGGGAAGATGAGCCAAAAGATGGCGGGTCTTGGTGCTGCTGCCGCTGCCAAATTCCACCAACCGACATTCACTGCCGATCAAGCCGGCAATTTCACTAATGTTGTCGCAAAGTATTTGGTTTTCAGTTCGCGTGGGATAATACTCCTCCAGCTCGCAGATTTCGTTGAACAGCCTGGAACCCTCCTCATCGTAGAGGAACTTGCAGGGAAGCGTTTTTTGCGGTCGAGAAAGTCCAGCAACTGCTTCGGCCAAAAAGCCGTCACACGAACTCGGGCGGTCAGACGACGGCGGAAGCAAAATCGCATTATTCATACAAAATCCTTTGCCAGTCGGACTCCGTTAAACTGCCATCGAGCATCGGGCGGGAAAAAGTTCCGGTAGGTGCGGCGGATGTGCGATTGCGACGTCGCGCAGGAACCGCCGCGCAGAACATACTGGTTGCACATGAACTTGCCGTTGTATTCCCCCAAGGCCCCGGCAACTGCTGAATAGCCTGGGTAGGGCGAGTAACTGCTGCGGGTCCACTCCCAAACATCGCCGAACATCTGGGCTGGTTTGCCCGCGGTGGCGGGTGAAGCAAGAGGGGTCACGTGGAAAATCCCGCTTTCGACGAAATTGCCTTCGAGCGGCAATCCTGATGACGCAATCTCCCATTCCTCCTCCGTGGGCAATCGCGCTCCAGACCATCGTGCGTAGGCGTCCGCTTCAAACAGACTCACATGACACACCGGTTCTTCGGGGACCAATTCGGCCATTCCCGCCAGGGTCATGGCGTGCCACTTTCCGTCCCGCTTTTCCCAATAAAGCGGGGCGTCCCAGCTCCTTTCTTTCACCGTGTTCCACCCCAAAGAAAGCCAGAGCTCGGAACGCCGGTAACCCCCATCTTCCATAAACGCCAGAAACTCGGCATTCGTGACGAGGCGCGAGGCCAGTTCAAACGATTGGACAAAAGCACGATGGCGGGGCCCTTCATTGTCGTAGCTGAATTCCGCGCCTTCATGTCCCACCCAGTAAAGACCTTCCTTAAATTGCAACCATTTGCTCGCGGGCACCGGCTGAGGCTGCTTTCGGTCTCGCGTGCGAAATGCAGGCCGCAGCGGGTTCTGCCAAAAAACATTTTTGATATCAGTGAGCATCAACTCCTGGTGCTGCTGCTCGTGATGCAATCCGAGGGTGATAATCGGTTCCAGTTTTGCCAGGAGTTGTTCATCGGCCGACTCGATCAGTTCAGAAACAAACCGGTCTATGTCGGAGCGATAGTGAAAAACTTCCTTGACCGTCGGCCGGGATAACAAGCCCCGATGCGGGCGCGAATAAAACGGACCGACGGCGTTATAATAGGAATTGAAAAGGAAGCCATACTGTGGATGAAGCGATTCATAATCAGGGACGAATTGCTTCAGCACGAACACCTCAAAAAACCAGCTCGTGTGCGCCAGGTGCCATTTCGTGGGGCTGGCCTCCGGCATGGTTTGAATGACGCAATCCTCGGGTTCCAGAGTTTCGCAGATCTTTTTGGAAACAACTCTTACTTGGAGATAGCGTCGCAGCAGTTCTGGTTTCGGGGAAGCTCCGCTCTCGGTCCAACCCATCCGTTTCGTCCTGGCTGTTTCAGTGATTGCATTCATATTCTGCTCCTTTCCCTGGTTGAATGTGCAAACGGCTCAGAAATCCGCATCCAGCACGATGCGGTAACGGGCTTTGCCGGATCTAAGTCGGGAGAATGCCTCGTTGATGTCGCTCATCGGGTAATGTTCGGTTTGTGGCGCGACGTTGTGCCGTGAAGCGAAATCGAGCATCGTCCCTATAGTCACGGGTGAGGCCGTCGGCGAACCGGAAACACTACGTTGCCCCATGATGAGCGAGAACGCAGCGACCGGGATCGGCTCCAGCACGGCGCCGACGACATGTAGCCGGCCATTCGGCGCGAGCGAGCCAATCATTGCGTCCCAATCGAGCGGCACGTTCACCGTGCTGATGAGAAGATCAAAGCTGCCACCGAGTTTTTTGATCCCGGCCGAGTCTTTGCTCGAGACAATGTGGTTTGCCCCGAAGCCCTTCGCTTCATCAAACTTTCTCTCGCTGGACGTAAACGCGGTTACGTCGCAGCCATAAGCAGCGGCGAACTTCACCGCCATGTGTCCCAGACCACCGATGCCAATGATTCCAACTCGATCGGTTGGTCTGGCGTGCATGGCCAGTGGCGCGAATACCGTTGCACCGCCGCACAAGAGCGGCCCGGCGTCGGCGAAGTTCAACTTTTCCGGTAACGGGATGGTAAAGGCCCAGTGCGAGCGCATGTGCGTCGCGAACCCGCCGCGATGACCGACGATGGTCATTTGCACTTCCGGGCAAAGGTGATGGCTTCCCGACATGCACTGGTGACAATGCATGCAACTGCCCGAGTCCCAGCCGACGCCGACACGCTGTCCGACCTTGAGTCCCTTGGCATTCGAACCCAACGCCGTGATCCGACCGACGACCTCGTGGCCAAGAATTGCGGGGTATTGCGAAATGCCCCAGTCGTTCTCCAAGATGGAGACATCAGAGTGGCACAACCCGCAGTATTCGACAGCGACTTCAACGTCCTCGGCCCCGATCGGTCCGAGATCAACGCTTTCGAGCATCATCGGCTGTTTTGCTCCCCTGGCAACCCATGCTTGATGTTTCGTGCTAGTATTCATAAAGGTCTTTCCTTGGTTAATGGTTTGATTTGTTCACATATCTTTTGATTTACAAACCTTCGACGATGCGGTGGTCGCGTTCCGCGCCGGAGCCGAGCGCCTGAAGCGCCTTTTGGTAAGCGTCGCTTTCGTAAGCTGCCAGCGCGGTGTCATAGTTGTCGAATTCGACAACGACAGTCCGAAGCCGCAATCCGGCTTCATGCGCCTTAACCTGACTCGTGGATCCGGTTAAAGAGCGCCCGCCGAATGACTGAATCGCCGGCACTGCCAATACTGAATAGGCCTTTACCGCTGATTCATCCGAAATCGTTCTGTAAGCAACTACCCAATAGCCCTTTTTCATAATGCCCCCTTTCCGTCCGTTTGTGCGCTTCCGGTGTGGATTACCTTGCCGGCATAATAATCGGCCACCACCGCAGCGCCTTCAGCCGCCAGATGTTTGGCAATGGCGGCGCCCATGCCTTTGGAAGCCCCAGTCATCACTGCGACTTTGCCGCCGAGTTTGTTTGATCGTGTATTCAAAATCATTTTCCAGTGAGGCTCTTGATTAGTGCTTCCCGTCGGCGGAAGCAGCCCGGCGCCTGCGGCCGCTAAGTAGATAGATGTCCGAACGGAGGTCGGTGAGCGGATCTCCCGCAGAGTCAATCCCTTCAACTCTGGCAAGCGGATCAAAGATGATTCTCCGTCGTTCCGGTTCCTGATCATCAATGCGGGCTTTCAGAGTAGTGGTGCCGAACGGAATCTCGGTCCGGCTATCCGGCCACGGCAGGCTGGCGTCGGTAACATCATCGCCTGCCTCGGCCAGTTGCACGGACACATTGAATTTGGCCGGTTCTTTGGCGAGCCGAGGACCGATTTCCTCGAACAGGAAGTTCTCGGATTTCTTTGCCGCGTCCTGGTCGGAAACATACTCGGTTCCGGCGGTAGGCCGGAGGCGAAACCTCCCGTGACGGCTCACGCCACTGCTGTTTGTAAATTTGAATGAAGTGACGGCGAAGAACGCTTCCCGCGTAAAACTCGTCGGTATCGGTTTGAACGTTTCAATAAACCGCTTCGCGTTTGGGTGAGCTGCCAAAAAAGCCCCGAGCGCCTCGGGTTTGCCTGCCCCGAACGCAGTGGCGGCTAGAATCAACTCCAGAAATTCTTCGCCCGTGCGGACTGGGAAGCCGTTGGTGGAGTGGGCGATGATGTCCGTGTGAACGTGCTCGCCCAGATGAAAGCGGATGGCCATGCCCCGGGGACCAGACCGCGCCGGGTCGTTGTCCGGGATGTTCGGCAGACCGGTCGAGTCCGAAAAACGCACGGTCACGGGAGTGGATGGCTTGTTTGCATGAGGAGCGCGCGTCAGTTTCGCCGCTTCGGGCAACGGCGTGAACGTGCCCGAGCACATCAGCCCTTTGGCGTGGGCCGGCCGATAACCGGGATGCAGCCCCGACTGCGCGTCAAAGGCATCGAGAATTTGTTGGGCAAGAACCGGGTTTGATATTGTCCCTGTTGGTGCATCTTCACTCATTTGTTTCTCTTTTGTTGTTCCGCGTAATGTCAAAGCGCATTACAGCTAGCGGTTCGCTGCAGCGCGTGGCGAGGCACTGCGGCTGAGCCATTCGGCGAAGTGCGTGGATCCGAGACGCGGCTTTTGGCCGGGGACGAGGCTTTGATCGTTCACCTCAACGCCGTAGTAGCGCGCATTGGCGTCGGTAATCACCTTTCGGGCATCGCCGGTTGCACTTAAAAACTGCCGGACAAGTTCGTCCTGCCGGATCTGCTCAGGCCCGGCTATTTCGATCATCCCATTCACCGGCTCGCCAAGCGCGGCATCCGCCAGTGCAACAGCAACATCATCCGACACAATGGGCTGCATCAGAACGGACGGCAACCGGACGGTTGCACCTTCGGTGGCGAATTGGGCAATGCCGCCGACGAACTCGAAGAACTGGGTGGAGCGGACGATGGTATAGGGAATTTGAGAGGCCTTGATCAGTTTTTCCTGAGCCATCTTCGCGCGGAAGTATCCGCTCGCAGGCAGACGCTCGGTGCCGACAACCGAAAGGGCCACGTGATGTTTCACGCCCGCGGCCGCTTCTGCGGCAAGGAGGTTGCGGCTGGAGGTCTCGAAAAACTCAAGCACGGCCTTGTCTTCCCACGACGGCGCGTTTGCGACATCAACTACGACGTGAGCGCTCTTGAGCGCGGCGGCCAGTCCCTCACCAGTAACGGTGTTAACGCCTGTGGAGGGAGAGGCCGGCACTACCTCATGTCCCCGCTGGCGAAGGATGTTCACCACTTTTGTTCCGATTAGCCCGCTGCCGCCAATTACCACAATTTTGATATTCTTCTTTGCCATATGCGTTTTGCTGTTTGAAATATTTTTATGAATCTTTAATTCCTGGCTTTGCCTGCGCCAACATGTGCGCCGACTTTCGTTATTGCCTCTTTTTGCAGCCTGCGTGCCAAAGAGAGAATGAGCCGGTCACATTTGACGAAAAGCACCGCAGGCTAATGCTTTTGCGCACCAAATATTTTGAAACGGCGATGGTACGAAGAATCAAGAACAGCGGTCTTCGCGTCGTCCGGCGGACGCGCAGTTGCCGGAACGTCAGGGGGCGCATTTTTTTATATCTGAAAGCGCTTGCGGCCAACAAGACTTTCGTTATGATGTCAGTAATCGGGATTAATAACCTGCGGTGAAGGCTAAACTTGGGGAAGCGCCAAAGGCAGCGACTCCAATTGCCAGTCTGTCAGCACGAAATTGGTAAGTGCCGTGAGCGCATGGAGCAAAATGGAGGGGCTTTGTGCGCGCATAAGACAGGACTAGATTATGAAGACGGCCGTGAAACCAATTCCCTTCGCCGGCTCCCAGCTCGGCGAAACGCGCCATGTCTGCGCATTCTTTAACAGCAACGAAGAAGCGTATCGCGTGTTGCTTCCTTTCATCAAGGACGGGTTCGCGTGCGGCGACAAAGCGATTCACGTCGTCAATCCGGACCAGCACCACAGCCACCTGCAAAGGTTGGTGGAGGCGGGAATCAATCCGACGGCCGCCCAGCAGAGTGGCCAATTCGAGCTTCGGACCAATACCGAAACCTACCTGCGGGATGGCCGTTTTGATCAGGATCGAATGCTGGCAGCATTCGAGCAAGCGGCCAGCGGCAACGCCAAGGGAGGATTTCCACTCAGTCGCATTGTCTGCCACATGGACTGGGCGGCAGAAGGTCAATCGCACATCGAAGACCTCATTGAATTCGAATCGCGTGTCAACAACGTGTGGCGCAACCACGACGACGCGGTCATTTGCATATACGATCTGGTGAAATTTGGAGGAAACACGGTGATTGACATGATGCGGACACATCCGATGATCATCATCGGCGGCATCCTGCAGCAAAATCCGTTCTATGTGCCGCCGGAGGAGTTCCTCAGTGAATTTCGCGAACGGCGAGTCCGAAAGTCTGTGTCGCCTTAGAAGCCAGCCTGATATGGCGAGACATCCCGAAAATCCCATCGAGGAGATCAAGCGGCTTCGCCGCTGCATCAATGATCTGGTCAGCGTCCTCGCCCTCCCCGCCACTTGGAGTGGCCGCGAGCCGTCCCAGATTGTTCGAACCGTGCTCGACGCGCTGCTTGGAATGGTCAACCTGGATCTGCTCTATATGCGGCTGGAAGACCCAGCCGGCGAGTCGCCCATTGTTGACATGGTCTGGTCCGCGCAATCGCGAAGCGCAACGGTCAAGCCGCAAGAGATAAGAGAGTTGCTCAATCAATGTTTGGGATCTGACTCAGAGAAATGGCCGCCGTTGGCCCGGATCCAGATTGAGGACGAAGACATTTCGATCGCGCCTTTTCGACTGGGGCTGCAGGGTGAAATCGGCGTAATCGTAGCCGGGTCTCAGCGTCTGGATTTCCCCGGGCAAACGGAGAGGCTTCTCCTGAACGTCGCGGCGAATCAGGCGGCAATCTGGCTGCAAGAGGCACGGCTCGTGGACGAACAAAAACGGCTCGCCGATGAACTTGATTTACGGGTTGCTGAACGAACTTTGGAAATCGCCGTGGCCAACAAAGAGCTGAAAAGCGAAATCGCCGAACGCAGGCACGTGGAAGAGAGACTGCGTGAAGAGGATAAGGAACTAAAGCGCAGCGAGGCGCGCAAGGCCGCGATTCTGGACTCGGCACTCGACTGCATTGTGACGATTGATCACGAAGCCAGCATTATTGAGTTCAATCCGGCTGCGGAGCGCACATTTGGCTACCGTCGGGACGAGGTCGTGGGCAAGCCGCTGGCCGACATTATCATCCCGCCGTCACTCCGAGAGGGCCACCGGCGGGGTTTTGCCCGCTATCTGGCCACGGGCCAAGAGCGAGTGCTCGGACGGCGTATTGAAATGACAGCAGCGCGGGCCGACGGGAGCGAATTTCCCGTCGAGCTTGCGATCACACGCATCCCGGTTGACGGGCCGCCGTCGTTCACCGGTTGCATCCGGGACATTACAGAAAGGAAAAAAGCAGAGGCGATCCAAGCCGCCCAAGCAAAACAAGCGGGCGTTCGGGCGGATGTCAGCGCAGCGTTCGCTGAAACGGACAATTTAAGAACCATCCTGAATTCTTGCGCGGAGGTAATCGTTCACCATTTGGGCGCGGCTTTCGCGCGCATCTGGACGCTCGACGAAAATGAAAACGTGCTGGTGCTACAGGCGAGCGCCGGACTTTATACGCGCCTCGATGGAACACACGCTCGTGTGCCGGTGGGTCAATTAAAAATCGGACGCATTGCCGAGGAAGGCAAGCCGCACCTCACGAATGACGTGCCCAATGACGAGCGCGTGAGTGATCGCGATTGGGCCAGGCGCGAGGGCATGGTCGCCTTCGCAGGTTATCCACTCTGCATTGAAGGCCGGGTGATCGGAGTCATCGCCATGTTCGCGTGCCGTCCATTGGATCAAACCGTCCTGGATGCGTTGGAATCCGTGGCGGACATTGTCGCGCAAGGAATTTACCGGAAGGATGCGGAGGATAAATTGCGGCGCAGCGAGGCTTTCCTGGCCGAAGCTCAGAAGTTGAGTCACACGGGTAGTTTTGGCTGGAATGCATCCACCAACGAACATTTTTGGTCCGAGGAGACATTCCGAATTTTTCAGTATGAGCCCTCGACGAAGATCACCCTGCAGATGGTCCTGGACCGGGTTCATCCGGAAGATGTTCCCGCTATGAAACAGATCGTTGATCATGCCGCACAAGACTGGAAGGATTGGGAGCATGAATATCGTTTGCTATTTCCAGATGGCTCTGTAAAGCATGTCCACGTTGTTGCTCATGCCACCGGTAGCAAATCGGGCAATCCTGAGTTCGTAGGAGCTGTAATGGACGTGACGGCAGCCCGCCGCGCCGAAGAAGCACTGCGCCGAGGTCAGGCTGAACTTGCTCACGCCAGCCGCGTGGCGACCCTGGGTGAATTCACCGCCTCCATCGCTCACGAAGTCAACCAGCCGCTCACCGCAGTCACCAACAACGCCAGTGCCTGTCTCAGCCTCCTGGCAGATTCGGACCCTCATCTCCAAGAGGTTCGGGAAGCGCTCGCGGAAATAGTCGAAGACGCCGACCGGGCAAGTGCCGTCATCGCGAGGGTCCGGCGTTTGGCCAGGAAAGCGCCGCCGGATAAAACCCTCCTCGACATGAAGAATGTGGTCGCTGGTGTGCTGGCGCTTGCCCGATACGAGATCGCAACCCGGCGGGTGACCATGGTTACTGAGTTTTCCGAATCGCTGCCAGCCGTTTTGGGTGATCGCGTGCAACTCCAACAGGTTCTGCTCAACTTGATTGTCAATGGGATGGATGCGATGGACAAGGTTGAAGAATCTCAGCGCATCCTGAATATATCCGGACGACACGAACTTCAGGATGGAACGCCCACTTGCCTGTTGAGCGTGCAAGACGCGGGCGTCGGATTAAAACAAAGTGAGATGGACAAGCTCTTTGATGCCTTTTACACAACCAAGGCTCAGGGGATGGGCGTTGGACTGGCGGTTAGCCGCTCGATCATCGAAGCACATGGCGGCAGGTTATGGGCTGAACCGAACCGGGTGGCCGGTGCTACTTTTCTGTTCAGCCTGCCGGCTGCACCCAACGCCACTTCATGACGGAAGACGCGCCCATCGTATTTGTCGTTGACGACGATCTGTCAGTTCGTCGTTCAACCGAGCGGCTGATTCGATCGGTCGGAATGGAAGTCCAGACATTTGCTTCCGCGCGGGAATTTCTTAAAAACCCACGAACTGAACGACCGGCTTGTCTCGTGCTCGATTTGCGCTTGCCGGGTTTGAACGGCATGGATCTTCAACATCAACTGACACAATCTGGAATTCACATTCCAATCATTTTCATCACGGGACATGGCGACATTCCGACCTCGGTGCGTGCGATGAAAGCGGGCGCCGTGGAATTCCTGACCAAGCCCTTCCGCAGCCGCAATCTTTTGGACGCCGTCCGTGCTGCGATTGATCGGGACAGAACGGCTCGCAAAGAAAGGTCCGAGATCGAAGTTTTCCGCCAGCGCCACGAACAGCTTACTCCGCGCGAGCGCGAAGTGCTGCCGTTGGTTGCCGACGGGTTGCTTAACAAACAGGTTGCCGGCGAGCTCGCGACCACCGAGAGAACGATCAAATTTCATCGCGCCCACATAATGCAAAAGATGCGCGCAACCTCGCTCGCCGATCTGGTCCGGATGGTGGAGAAACTTGGAGTTGCCAGACCCCGCAAATAAAAATTCACCTGTCCCACAGGACAGTCATCCGTCCTGTTCCAAGGTCCAGTAGAATTTTCCCAGCCGGAGCGCTAATCTCTTTGCCATGACAAGCGAAGATTCACCGGAAGCAAAGGACGCGAACGAGAAAAATATTGAGACGCCGCTCGTTTCAATTGTGGATGACGACGCTTCGATAAGGCGCTCCACGCGAAGACTTCTTCGTTCGGCGGGATTTCGGGCGGAGTCCTTCGCGTCAGCGGAGGAGTTTCTGATGTCGGGACTGGCGGAAAAGACAGCCTGTGTCGTCCTCGATCTGCGGATGCCTGGCATGAACGGCCTTGAATTGCAGCGACACCTTGCAGAATCTTCGAATCCGGCTTCCATTGTTTTCCTCACCGCCAGAATGTCCAGATTTTCGGAAGACGAGAAACGCCGGGCGTCGCAATCGAGCAGGGTTCAGTTTCTACAGAAACCCGCCAGCAAAGAGGTGCTGCTGCTCGCCGTCCGTAACGCGCTAAAGACTTGGGCCAATGATGAAAGGAGAACGCAATGAATGAGATACTTGAAGAGTTGCCCGGCACAAAGGGGGAGGCCCCCCGCAATCTTGATCTCAAATTTGTCCGGCGAGGCGCCGCGATCGTGGCAGCTGCAGCGATAACCAGCGGTGCCGTGCAACAGGCGCCCTCAATTCGCGAGAGTTCACGAGCCGAAGTTGTAAGTCTGGTTGAGAGGGTGGATTCGGACGACAACTTTGAGGGGATCATTGGGCGAAGCGCGGCAATTAGAAAGGTATGCAAACAGATCAAAGTCGTTGCTCCAACCGATTCCACCGTTCTCATCCTGGGTGAGACGGGCACCGGAAAGGAACGCTTTGCGCAAGCGATCCACCATTTGAGCCCGCGACGCGACCGGCCACTTGTCAAAGTCAACTGCGCGGCAATTCCTGCGGGGTTGATCGAAAGCGAACTGTTTGGCCATGAACGGGGCGCGTTTACCGGGGCGATTGGGCGACGGACTGGCCGCTTCGAAATGGCTCATGGTGGCACGCTGCTCCTCGACGAAATCGGAGACATTCCCCTTGAATTGCAGCCCAAACTGTTGCGCGTGCTCCAAGAACAGGAATTCGAGCGCGTTGGTGGAACTCAGAGCATGCGGGTGGATGTGAGGATTGTGGCGGCGACCAGCCGCGATTTGGTGCGGATGGTGTCCAACAGGGAATTCCGGGCCGACCTGTTTTATCGGCTGAATATTTTTCCGATCAACGTTCCGGCCCTGCGTGAACGCTCGGAGGACGTTCCGCTTTTGGTGCGCCATTTCGTGGATCTGCATGCCAAACGCATGGGCAAGTCCATTAAAGAGGTTCCGATTGAAACAATGGATGTTTTGTCGCGCTGCTCGTGGCCCGGCAATGTCCGCGAACTACAGAATGTCATCGAGCGGGCGGTCATTCTCTCGCCCGGCAAGGTCCTGAGGCCATCTTTGGATGAATTACAATTTTCGACTCAATTAGCCGACGCTGATTTCACTGACAAGAGTGAAGATCGGATGACGCTCAAAGATGTGGAACGCGAGCATATTATTCAGGCTCTTGCCGCAACCAACTGGGTTCTTGGAGGCCCGAAGGGTGCTGGAGCCAGGCTTGGCTTGGCCCGTACGACGTTAATCTCCAAGATGCAGAAACTCGGCATCACGCGGGCGCAGGCATGACATTTATCGGTGTTACCCGTCCACACGGTGGGATGCTGCTCCGTTTCGGGTGGGTCGTTCGGCATCGGCGCCGAAACCGCGCGCAGTTTTGCCGTGTGCAACATGAAGCCGACGAAGCATCGATCGCGGTGCTAGCAGAATCTGTGACGGTGCTTCGACGCGCTGTCGTTCTTACGACGGCGTTGCTTTGGGCTTTCAGAATCGATCGGGTTTCTGTTCCGCCGAAATTCGTCCGCTTTCCAATCGTTTCAGCACCTCCGGATGAACCGTCAGTCATCGCCCGGGAGTTGGCCCGACTCCTGCAAAAGCAGGTCATGATTGAGCGCCGCAACAAATAAAGGGTGGAATAATGTCTATGGGAGAACCAATCAAAAACGCTGAAATTCCTGGCGTTCCGGCCCCGGAGCCCGTGGCGCCACCGCCAAAACAGAAGCGGAAACGGAAACTTCTTGTCATTGGCGTGGTGGGGCTGGTGGTTCTCATCGCCGTGGTCATTTATTATATCCATTTCATCGCGCCCTACGAATCCACCGACGACGCGTTCATCGACGGTTACGTCACCATTGTCAGCTCGCGCGTGCCGGGCCAGGTCGCGCATCTGTTGGTAACAGACAATCAAAAGGTCAAGGAAGGCGAGGTGCTGGTGGAACTGGATCCGCGCGATTACGAGACGAGCCTGGCCAATGCCAAAGCCGATCTGGCGACGGCGCGGAGTCAATCGGATGAAGCCCAGGCACAGGTGAAAGTCAGTAAAGCCAAGGTTGCGCAGGCGCAGGCGTCGGTGGCGGCTGCCGAAGCGGAAAACCAGCGGGCGGCGGACGACCTGAAGCGCTATGAATCCGTCGAAAGCCGGGCCGTGTCCAAAACCGCGTTCGATCTGGCCCAAGCCCAAGCACGGTCCGCCGCCGCTGATTTGGAAGCCGCGCGCAGCCAAGTCAAGGCCGCCCAAGCGCAGGAAACTTTGAGCAAAGCTGCCGTTGAAACCGCCGCGGCGGCAGTCCAACAGGCCGAAGCCAAAGCCCATCAGGCTGAATTGAATCTGTCCTACACAAAAATCATCGCCCCCGTGGCCGCGCGGGTCACTGCCCGCACCGTGGATGTGGGTAATTATGTGCAGCCCGGCCAGGCGCTGCTGGCCCTGGTCCCAACCAATATCTGGGTGACTGCAAATTTCAAGGAAACGC
Source organism: uncultured Verrucomicrobiae bacterium (assembly GCA_963802515.1). Taxonomy (GTDB): domain Bacteria; phylum Verrucomicrobiota; class Verrucomicrobiia; order Limisphaerales; family UBA11358; genus UBA11358. The sequence goes on along the minus strand of CAWDIX010000002.1, from coordinate 3,818,177 downwards.
AGTTGACCCACATGCGTCCGGGAGACCCCGTTGAAGTGCATGTTGATGCCTATCCAAACCAAAATTTCAAGGCCAGGGTGGACAGTCTTCAGGCGGGCACCGGCGCGCGGTTCAGCCTGTTGCCGCCGGAAAATGCAGTGGGCAATTACGTCAAGGTGGTCCAGCGCGTGCCGGTGAAAATTGTTTTTGGCGAAGCGTTGCCAACCAACCTGGACATTGCGCCGGGCATGTCCGTTGAACCGAAAGTCAAAGTCAAATGAGCGATGCGGTATCAACGACGATGACGGAATGGCACCCGCGCTTCAATCCGTGGCTGATTGCGGTGCCGGTGATGCTGGCGACGTTCATGGTCATTTTGGACACCTCCATCGTCGTCGTGGCGCTGCCGTATATCGCGGGAAATCTTGGCGCGACGCAGGATGAATCCACCTGGGTGCTGACCAGTTATCTGGTGGCCAATGCGGTCATCCTGCCGGCCAGCGCATGGTTCTCCAGCTTTTTGGGCCGAAAACGATTTCTGGTCGCTTGCACTGTGTTGTTCACTGTGGCTTCGCTGACCTGCGGTGTCGCGACCTCCATGCCGATGCTGGTCGTCTCCCGGGTCTTGCAAGGCCTGGGTGGGGGCGCCATGCAGCCGCTTGCACAGGCCATCCTGTTGGAAAGTTTTCCGCCCACCCAACGCGGCACGGCCACGGCCTTGTTCGGTCTGGGCATCGTGGTCGCTCCCGTTGTCGGTCCCACACTGGGAGGCTGGTTGACGGACCAATTCTCCTGGCGCTGGACTTTCTTCATCAATCTGCCCGTAGGCATCCTTGCGGTGTTCCTGATGCTGCTGGTGGTCGAAGACCCGCCTTACATTCGCGCCAGCCGGCCGGGCCGCATTGACGGGATTGGTTTCGGCCTGATGGGGTTGTTTCTTGGAACGCTGCAAATCATGCTCGACAAGGGGCAGGACGCGGACTGGTTTACAGCCGTTTGGATGCGCTGGTTTGCAGTCATCTGCGCCACGTGCTTCATCGGATTCATCGTGCGTGAACTCCTGACCGACCATCCCATCGTGGATTTGCACATTTTCAAGAACCGGAACTTCGCGGTCAGCAGCGTTCTGTTTGCCCTATTTGGCCTGGTCCTCTATGCGCTGATTGCCTTGCAGCCGTTGTTCCTCCAATCGCTGCTGGGTTACACCGCATTTGATGCGGGACTCTCGGTCACTCCGCGCGGCGTCGGATCCCTGGTCGGGGTCTTTGTGGTTGGCGCGCTCGTCAGCCGGGTCAATCCGAAAATGCTGGTGGGGGTTGGTTTCGCCTTGCTGGCCCTCGGCAGCTTTCAGTTGAGCCGGTTGGACCTGCAAATGAGCATGTCGAACATCATTGTGCCCAATCTTATCGCCGGTTTTGCTGCTCCCTTCATCTTTGTGCCTTTGACGACGCTGGCGATTGGCACCTTGCGCAACGAACAGATGGGAAACGCCACCGGTCTCCAGAATCTGGTTCGCAACATCGGCGGCAGCGTCGGCCTTTCCTATGTTTCCACCATGCTGCAACGCTATTCGCTGGCGCATCAGGCGCTAATGGTTGGACAATTGTCGCCTCTGAATCCCCAATACCAACAACATCTGGGTTTTGCTCAAAAATTGTTGGAGTTGCACTTTGATCCGGCTGACGCCCTGGCGCGGGGGCGTGATTTGCTTTATCACACGATGCTCCAACAATCCAGCTATTGGGCGTTCATGAATATGTTCTACGTCGTCGCTTTCCTGTGCGCGTTGTGCGTGTTATGTGTTTTCGTATTTGAAAAACCTCGACAAGTCCGTGCCGTGGCATTGGCGGAGTAAATGGTGGCAAAATTATGAAGCAAATCCTTCTCATTGACCATGAATATGGCGCGGGGGCCAGCTCCATCGGCGAAATAATCGCGAAGCGGCTGGATTGGAATTTTTTCGACCAGGCGCTGACCCGGGAAATCGCACGGCTGGCCAAAATTCCGGTTGAAGTTTGCCAGCGGCGCCTGGAACGCAATGACCCCGTGCTCCAACGATTGGTCAATGTCATCTGGCGCGGGAGTTTTGATCGGAACCTGCCGTCGCCCGATCTGGCCGTTTTAGACTCCAAACGGCTGGCTTCTTTGCTTCAACAAGTCATCGAACAAACCGCGGGGAAAAAACCGTGCGTCATCATTGGTCGCGGCGCGCCGTATTTTCTTCGCAACCGCAGTGACACTTTTTGCGTGTTTCTGTATGCGTCCCGCGAACTCAAGTTCCGGCGAGTGCTCAAGCGTCTCGGCGACGAAACGGAAGCCATCCATTTGGTGGATACCATTGACGAGGATCGCCGGAGGTTCGTGAAGCATCACATTGGCCATGAATGGCCGAACCGTCAGCTATTCCATGCCATGCTCAACACCGGGGTCGGCGATGACATCACCATTGAGACGATTCTGAGCTTGTTGAACGCCGTCAACCGGAGCGATGAGGAGAGCAAGGTATGAAACCGACGATGGTCATAACGGCAATGTGTCTGGCGCTCCTGACCGGTTGCGCCGTCGGGCCGAACTACCACCGGCCAAATGTCAGCACGCCGGCGAGTTGGGCCTCGCCCCTGGCGGATGGCGAAACAAACAGTCCCGCCCATCTGGCCGCGTGGTGGAAGAATTTCAACGACACCAATCTGGACTCGCTCATGGCAACGGCAGTGGAATCCAATTTCACTCTGCGCATTGCCGAGGCCCATGTGCGCGAAGCCCGCGCTGAACGCGGCGTTGTCGCCGGCGGCTTGTGGCCTTCGATTGGCAGTTCGGCCGCGTATTCCCGGAATCGCTTTGGCCAACACAGCTTCCCGCCCCTGCCCGCAGGCACGCCGCTGGATTACAACCTTTACAGCGCCGGTTTTGACGCCGCCTGGGAACTCGACATTTTTGGCGGCACCCGGCGGGCGGTGGAAGCCGCCAAAGCGGAAATTGGCGCCGCCGAGTATAACCAGCGCGACGTGCTGGTTTCGTTGCTTGCGGAAGTCGCGCGGAACTACATCGGCGCGCGAAGTTACCAGCAGCGCCTGGCCATCACACGCGACAACATCCGGGTCCAACGGGAAATCCTGGACCTGACCAGCAACCGTTTCGAAAACGGACTCAACAGCGATCTTGACGTCCAGCAGGCGACGGCGGTTCTGACTTCGACCGAAGCGCAAGTGCCTTCGCTGGAGACCGGTTTTCGGCGAAACGTTTATGCGCTCGCCGTCTTGCTGGCCAAGCCACCGGACGCCCTGTTAAACGAAATGTTCGCCGTAAAGCCCATCCCAATTACACCGCCAACAGTGCTGGTGGGATTGCCATCCGATTTGTTGCAGCGCCGGCCGGATGTCCAACGCGCCGAACGCGATCTGGCTGCGGCCACGGCGCGCATCGGTGTAGCCAAGGCGGATTACTTCCCAAAGTTTTCGCTGACGGGCTTTACCGCCTTGGAAAGTATATCGGCCAGTGATTGGTTTGATTACGACAGCCGGGCTTGGTCCGCCGGCCCCACGGTGCAATGGGAACTGTTTGAGGCTGGCAGCATCCGGGCCAACGTCCGGGTCCAAAATGCCCGTCAGGAACAGGCGTTGGATGCCTATCAGCAAACGGTGCTGGTCGCGCTGGAGGACACCGAGAACGCGCTCACGGCTTACGCCAAGGAACAGGTCCGGCGCCAATCGCTCTCGCAATCGGTGGAGGCGAACCAGCAGGCATTGGAACTATCCACCCAGCTTTACAAAAGCGGCTTGGTGGATTTCCTGCGCGTACTGGATTCCGAGCGCTCGCTTTACGCTGCGCAGGATACGCTGGTTCAAAGCGATCAAGCCGTTTCTGAGGATCTGGTGCAGCTTTACAAGGCGCTCGGCGGCGGATGGGAAACCAGCGGAGCCAACCGCGAAGCCCAATTATCATTAACTTCAAAAAGTGGCTTATGACCACGCCCGCGTTTTATGAACAAGTCCGGCAAACGGGCCTCGTTGGCTTGACCTAAATTTATGTGTTGGTAACGACGAACAAATCAAAGTGGTTGCTGCAGCCCAGTTTCGCTGGGCGCGTGACTCGTGAAAAGGGGGTTCGGCGCGGCGGCAAGGATGTCGCTGAAATGCTTGCGAAATGGGCCACCGGTTTGCGTTTGCTGGGCGACCTGGAGAGGCTGCGATTCATTTGTGGAAATAGATGAGTGAATTAAAGGAATTGGCAAGATTTTATGGCTGGCTCAAACACACCGCCGTCGGTTGCCGCGAAAGTCAAGAAAGTGAAAACAATAAAACGAAATGTCTGGGGTGATCCGAAAGTGCGGATTTCATTGGGCTTGCTGGGGCTGGCTGTGGTTTCAGTGATATTTGTTTCCGATTGGCGCTGGTTCGGGATTGGTGGGGCGGTATCCGTGTTGTTCGTGGACTTCTATATGCTGGGCGTATTCTTTATAGCCGCAGTCCAAAGCGACGTTAAAAACGGCAATTTGGATTTTACCCTATATCAGAATTTTGGGAAGAAATGGCGCTGGCTGCCAATTCGAACGGCAGGACTGATCATGGTGGGTATTTTCTTCCTGACGGACGTTCTAGGTTTTGCTGCGGTTTTCCGAGCCATGCCGGACGGTTATTTTAATCATCCATTAACGCATTGGTGGGAAGCAGTCTATTTCAGCATTGTTACCATTGCCACAGTTGGCTACGGCGACTTTGTGCCCGCGAAAGCCTGGGCCGAGGCGATCATTATCGGGCAGATTGCCAGCGGCCTTTTGCTCGTTGCAGGTATAGTCTCGTTCGCAATTGCCCGGATTTCAGGTTTCGATTCGTCCGTGAGAAACGAGGGCTCACGACCCAGACAACAGGAAATCTGAAATGGAAATGAATGCTTCTCCGTTTAATTGCCGCAGGAAAAATTTTCGCTACGGCCGTCCGGGTCTGGTTGTCTGGTTCTACAAGCTGTCGGACTTCGTCCACGTCGGTCATGTGCAGGCTGGTGCGTTTGCCGATGGTGGTGTCCACACAATAGAACCTGTCGCCCCGAATGGCCCGGCGAGTTAAGCGGTAACGTGTCTTCATAGTTTTCACGCAACCGCGGGGATAAATGGGGCCGGTTCCGGAGGGTTATGAGTATACGCTGCACACTTGGCCGCGTTGAATCGGGCAAATGAATGCGAAAGGACGACGAAGTCGTTCCGGCCACCGCTACCAATCAGAATTGATGACGTTTTGCGACGGAAGCGGCGTTGCCGGTCGGAGAATTAGCCGGAGGCGGTTCGGAGAACGGTTACGCTGCTTCGGTCGCACCAATATTGGGCTGGTGCAAAGTCTTTTGTGATGGGAGCAAAGCGGACAGCGCGAAAGTCTTTGTGCCAATTCATCTTCAAGCCACCCCACTGGCGGTGGCCCATGAATCTCCCATGCGCGTCAGGAACAGTCCGCCATTTTATTTGTGATACTGCCGAGGATTGTCGCAGTGCCGCTTTTACCGTACTATGATGCACATGGCACTCCTAAGCCACGGCCGGCCCTACATGCCTTCGACCACGGAGGCCATCTATTCCATACCTCGCCGACGCCCGGCGCCAATCGTTGTTGTCGCCTCCCCCATTAATCAGGCATACCCGGAATCTGCGCGCACGCCAGCCTGCCCGGAAACACAACTGAATGCCTGGATACGCCAACCCGGCATCCGCCCGGTCCCTCAAGGCCGATAAAAAACCATGCAAAACATTGTTTTAATCGGAATGCCCGGCGCGGGCAAAAGCACCGTCGGAGTCATCCTCGCGAAATATTTATCCAAGGACTTTGTGGACACGGATCTGCTCATACAAAACCGGCATCAGCAAAGTTTGCAGGACATCCTGGATGGGCAGGGCTACTTGAAATTGAGGGAATTTGAGGAAAATGAAATTCTGCAATTGCATGTCCAAAACGCCGTCGTGGCCACCGGGGGCAGCGCGGTTTACAGCGAAAGGGCCATCCACCATTTGAAAAAACACGGGAAGATCGTTTATTTGAAACTGGCAACAAATGAATTGTTGAAACGGATCAACAATTTTGAAACCCGGGGCATCGCCAAAGCCAAGGGGCAATCTTTCAATGAATTATGCAAAGAGCGGGAATTGCTGTATGACCAATACGGGGAGATCATCGTTGATTGCGCAAATAAAAATCACGAAGCGGTTGTGGAAGAAATAATCGGCAAACTGGCCCTGCCCTGATCTGGCGGACGGGAGGCGGGCATGAGGCGCGAGCCTTGACTCCGCAAGGACAAAAAATCAAGTTGATTCACAGCCGCAAAGCTTCAACTGCCTGCTGACCAAAAAGAGGTGGGGTTGACACGGCGGGATATATGTAATTTTCGCTGTCACCGTGAGCATTTTCGGGTATCTTGCGCTGAGTCGTATTATGGCCGTCGCCATCCAATTCATCCTGAACGGCCGGATCGTCAGGGTTCAAAATTGTTCTCCGAACACGACGCTGCTTGAATTCCTGCGCCGGAGCGGCTTGACCGGCGCGAAGGAAGGTTGCGCTGAGGGCGACTGCGGCGCCTGCTCGGTCGTCATGGTTGACCATGACGCGGAAGGGCGGCCTTGTTATCGCGCCATCAACAGCTGTCTCGTGCCGCTTTGCCTGATGGCCGGGCGTGAAATCATCAGCGTCGAAGGTGTCGCTTCCGGTCAAAAACTCCATCCCGTGCAGGAGAAAATGGTTGAATGCCACGGGTCCCAATGCGGCTACTGCACCCCGGGAGTCATCATGTCGCTCTTCGAGGGTTATTACCGCGGCGATCTTCAACAACACGACGAACTGGACGACCAACTCAGCGGCCATCTGTGCCGCTGCACCGGTTACCGTCCGATTCGCGACGCAGCCATCGAGGCATTCGCCGGACGCCAGGCAAAGAATGGCGTGGACAGGTTCGTCGAACGGCTGAAAAAGGCCGGCGCCGGGCCGGAGGGTGTCGAGTACGAATTCGAGAATGAGAAATTCTTCCGGCCAACCTCACTGGCCCGGCTGTTGGATCTGCTCGAACAGTTCCCCGACGGACGGGTCGTTGCCGGCGCGACGGAACTCGGCCTCGATATCACCCGGCGATTCAAAAGATTCCCAACGCTCATCTCCGTCGAGGCCGTACCGGAGCTCAAGGACATCAAACTCACGGATTCCGGATGGCACATCGGCGCCGCGGCGACATTGACGCAGATCGAAGAAATGCTGGCGGATGAGGTTCCGGTACTGGGCCGGATGCTGCGCGTGTTCGGCTCCCGCCAGATTCGCAACCGGGCCACCATGGGCGGCAATCTGGTCACCGCCTCGCCCATCGGGGACAGCGCGCCGTTATTGCTCGCGCTCGATGCCCGGGTCGTGCTGGCGTCGCTCGCGGGTGAACGAACGTTGCCGATGGAACGGTTTTTCATTTCATACCGCAAGTCCGCGCTGCAACCGGGCGAGGTTCTGAAAACGATCTTCCTGCCGCGCGGGAGTTCAGCGCCGGGTCTCGAGCGGCGGTGCGAGTGGTACAAGGTTTCCAAGCGCCGCGAGGTGGACATCGGCGCGGTTTCGGCTTGCTTCGCGGTGGACGTGGACCAGCAGGGAATCGTCCGGCACGCGCGGCTGGCCTACGGCGGCGTAGCCGCGGTCCCCTCCCGGGCAAAGCCGGCGGAGCAGGCATTGCTCGGCAAACCGTGGTGCGCGGACGCCGTCAGGCAGGCATGCCGGATCTTACGCGCCGGCTTCTCGCCGCTCTCCGACGTGCGCGGCAGCGCGGAATATCGCCGCGGGTTGGTCGGCAGCCTGTTTGAAAAATTCTTTGCGGGCGAAAGTCAGGAGGCGCCCGGCCGCGAAATCGCCGCCAGCGCGGCCGTCCGCCACCGCTCTGCGCCCCATGAGAGCGCGGACCAGCACGTCACTGGCAAAGCGGTTTACACCGACGACCAGCCCGCGGGCAAAAACGTGCTGGAAGTGTGGCCGGTTTGCTCGCCGCACGCGCACGCCCGGATTCTCAGGCGCGACGCCACTGCCGCCCGCCAGGTCCCCGGCATCAAAGCCGTGCTGCTGGCCGAGGATGTCCCGGGTGTCAACGACGTTGGCGCAGTCAAACGTGATGAAATCCTGCTCGCCGACCAGGAAACGGTTTTCCACGGGCAAATCATCGCACTGGTCGTCGGCAACTCGATGGAGGCTTGCCGCGCCGCGGCGGCAAAGGTCGAAGTCGCTTACGAGCCGCTATCGCCGGTGCTCACGTTAAAACAGGCCATCGAGTCCGGCAGTTTTCACAACGAGCCGAACTTTATCCGGCGCGGGGATTGCGATCAGGCGCTGAAAGCCGCGCCCCTGACCCTTGAAGGCAGTTTTGAATTGGGCGGCCAGGAGCATTTCTACCTGGAGACGCAGGCGGCCTGGGCCGAAGGCGGCGAAAACGGTTCGATGCTGGTCGTCTCCTCGACGCAGCATCCCAGCGAAGTGCAAAGCATCGTCGCCCGGGTCCTGAACGTTCCCGCCAACATGGTGGTCGTGCGAAGCCCGCGCATGGGCGGCGGCTTCGGCGGCAAGGAAACGCAGGCAGCCACGCCGGCGGCGCTGGCGGCGCTGGCAGCGCAGCATACCGGTCGGCCGGTGCGCGTGCGTTGGAACCGCGACCAGGACATGATCCTGACCGGCCACCGCCATCCGTTCCTGGCGCGTTTCCAGGCGGGGTTCGACCAGCAGGGCAGATTGTTGGGGACGAAGATCCACCTTGTTTCCAACGGAGGCTGGTCGCTGGATATGTCGCAGGCGATCACCGACCGGGCATTGTTCCATCTCGACAATGCCTATTACATCCCGGCGGTCGAATTTCGCGGGCAGGCGGCGAAAACGAATCTGTCGTCGAACACCGCCTTCCGCGGGTTCGGCGGGCCGCAAGGAATGCTGGTCATCGAGGAAATTTTGGATCGCATCGCGCGCCGCCTGGGGCTGGCGCCGGAAACAGTCCGCGAGCGCAATCTTTATCGCGCCAAAGGTGAAACGAACACGACGCCGTATGGCCAGGAAATCGGGGACAACCGCCTCCAGACGATCTGGCGCGAGTTGAAGCGGTCGAGCCGCCTCGCGCGGCGGCGGAAGGCAATTGCGAAGTGGAACGGGAAAAACCCGCACCACAAGCGCGGCATCGCCATGACCCCGGTGAAGTTCGGCATCAGCTTCACCCTCACGCACCTGAACCAGGCGGGCGCTCTGGTGCTGATTTACCAGGACGGCTCCGTGCAGGTGAACCACGGCGGCACCGAGATGGGTCAGGGAATTCACACCAATATCAAGGCCATTGCCGCGCAGGAACTGGGCGTCAAACCCGGGCCGGTGCGCCTCATGCCGACGAGCACGGACAAGGTGCCGAACACCTCGGCGACCGCGGCCTCCGCGGGAACGGATATGAACGGGGCGGCGGTGAAGGACGCCTGTGAGACACTCCGCGCGCGCCTGGTGCCGGTGGCGCAGAACGCGCTTGAAGAGAAATCGGGCCACAAGCCGGCGGCTGAAAACCTGGTCTTTGCCGAAGGTCGCGTCTATGACCGGACTCGCCGGCGGCAGTCAATGCCCTTTGCCGAGGTGGTTCGCCAGGCTTACCTGGAACGCGTGAGCCTGTCGGCCACCGGCTATTACCGGACACCGGGCATTCACTGGGATCGCGCGGCGGGCCGGGGCAGACCATTCCACTATTTCGCCTGCGGCGCGGCGGTGACGGAAGTGGAAGTGGACGGGTTCACCGGCATGCACCGGGTGTTGCGCGTTGACATTTTGCATGACGCGGGCGACTCGATCAACGAAGGCATCAATCGCGGACAGATCGAAGGCGGCTTTGTCCAGGGCCTGGGCTGGCTGACGACCGAGGAGCTCAAGTGGAATGACGATGGCCAACTGCTGACGCACTCGCCGGATACCTACAAAATTCCGTCCATCGGCGACCTGCCGCAAATTTTAAACGTGGCGCTGCTCAGGAATGCCGCGCAAAAAAAGGTCATTTACGGCAGCAAAGCCGTTGGCGAGCCCCCTTTCATGCTGGCCATTTCCGCGCGCGAAGCGATTCGCGAGGCCGTGGCTGCATTTGGTCCGGCGGGCCGGGAAGTTCCGCTCGCAGTGCCTGCCACAGGTGAAGCGATTTGGATGGCGATTCAGAAAGTTAAACCGCCAAAATCCGGAAGCCAAACTTCAAACTCCCCGAAAAAGCGCGTGGCGCGATGAAGTTCGGGGCCGGGATTTCTTCGACGCCCGGGGTCCGGCGCCTGGAATTTTTTGACTGAATCGATTTATGCTCGACCGGGTTTTCAGGCTGTCGGAAAATCAAACATCGGCGCGGACAGAACTCCTCGCCGGCGTGACGACGTTCCTGACGATGGCGTACATCATCGTCGTGCAACCGGCGGTGTTGTCGGGCGCCATGTTCGGGACGCCGACGGGCATGGATTTTGGGGCGGTGACCACGGCCACGTGTCTCGCCGCCGCGCTGGCCACGGCCCTCATGGCGTTGCTGGCGCGTTATCCCATCGCGCAAGCGCCGGGCATGGGTGAAAATTTCTTCTTTGTGTTTTCGGCCATCCCCGCCGCCGCCGCCGCCGGTTTCACCCACAGTTGGCAGGTGGCGCTCGGGACCGTTTTTGTATCGGGCGTTTTATTTTTGATGCTGTCGCTCGCCGGCCTGCGCGAAATGATTTTCAACGCCGTCAGCCCCAGCCTGAAGTGCGCGATCGCGGCGGGCATCGGCCTGTTCATCGCGTTCATCGGGCTGCAAAACGCCGCGGTCATCGTCAAAGACCCGGGCTCGGCGGTGAAGTTGAACGCGCACTTCGCCTCGCCCGACCTGATTGTATTTTTTGTTGGCCTGCTGGCCACGGCGGTGTTGCACGCCCGCAAGGTCCGGGGCTCGATTCTGTGGGGCATCGCCGCGGCCACGGCGCTGGCGGTCGCGTTGAAACTGGCGTTGCCGCCCGCCGGCTCGCCGCTGGTCGCCAATTCGATGCTGGTAAAACAATTTGTTTTAGCCAAAAGCATTGTCTCCGCGCCACCGTCGCTCGCGCCGACCTTTTTCCAGATGGACATCATGCACGCCCTGTCACCGAAAATGCTGCCGTTCGTTTTTGTGTTTCTGTTCATGCTCGTATTTGACGCCCTCGGCACGCTGATTGGCGTCTGTGAACAGGCCGGATTCATGCGCGACAACAAACTGCCGCGCGCGAAGCAGGCGATGGTCTCCGATGCCGTCGGCACCGTGGCGGGCGCGGCGTTGGGCACCAGCACGGTGACGAGCTTCGTTGAAAGCGCGGCCGGCGTGGAGCAAGGCGGACGCACGGGGTTGACCGGCCTGGTCGTGGCCGCGCTGTTTTTGCTGGCGTTGTTTTTCAGCCCGCTGATTGCCATGGTCGGCAGCTACCCGCCCATCACCGCGCCGGCGCTCGTCATCGTCGGCGCCATGATGGCGCAAAATGCCGCCCGGGTTGATTGGAAAGATTACACGGAATCCGTGCCGGCGTTTCTGGTGATGATTGGCATTCCCCTGTCGTATTCGATTGCCGACGGCCTCGCGCTGGGCTTCATCAGCCATCCGATCATCAAACTTTTATGCGGCCGCGGGCGAGAGGTGGGCTGGCTGGCTTGCCTGCTCGCCATCGTACTCGTGGCGTATTTCATTTTTGTGCGGAGTAAAATGGGCTAGCATTCCAAAAACACATGCGGAACATCCAACAAAAACTCGGCATCGCCCGGGGCGAACAGCCGGCGGAACTGCTCTTCAAGAACGCCCGGCTCGTGAATGTCTTGAGCGGCGAGATTCATCCCGCGAACGTGGCGGTGGATGACGGACGCGTCATCGGCATCGGCGATTACCGGGCGCGGCGGGTGATTGACCTGCACGGTTCATATCTGGCGCCGAGCTTGATTGACGGGCATTTTCACGTCGAAAGCTCGATGTTGACCGCGCCGGAATTCGCGCGGGCGGTCGTGCCGCACGGCACGGGCGCCGTGGTGATTGACCCGCACGAATACGCCAACGTGCTCGGGTTGGACGGCATCCGCTACGTCTTGGAGTCGTCCAAAAAACTGCCGCTGGATTTTTTTATCATGCTGCCCTCGTGCGTCCCGGCGACGCCGTTGGAGACGGCGGGCGCGCGGATCACGGCGGATGATTTGCGATTGATGATCGGCGACGACCGCATCGCGGGTGTCGCGGAACTGATGAATTTCCCCGGCGTTTTTCTCGGAGCCAAAAGCGAGCTGGCCAAGATTGACGCGGGCAAGAGCAAATGCGTGGACGGGCACGCGCCCGGCCTGCGCGGAAAAAATCTCAACGCCTACGTGCTGGCCGGCGTGCGCTCGGATCACGAATCCGTCGAGGTCGGGGAAGCCAAAGAAAAGCTGCGCCTCGGCATGCACATCCTGTTGCGCGAAGGCAGCACGGAGCGAAATCTGGCGCACCTGCTGCCGCTCATCAATGCGCACAACGCGCAAAACTGCTCCTTCGCGACCGACGACAAGCTGGCCGGCGACCTGGTGAACGAAGGTCACATTGACCATTGCGTGCGCAAGGCCATCCGGCTCGGCCTGCCGCCCATCAGCGCGCTGCAAATCGCCACCATTAACACCGCGCGGCATTACCGTCTGCAAAATCTGGGCGCCATCGCGCCGCGCTTCTGGGCGGACTTCATTGTGTTCGACGACCTGAAAAAGTTGGTCATCCGCCAGGTCTATAAAAAGGGCGTGTTGGTTGCGGAAGACGGGCGGTTTCTGGGCCGGACACCGGCCAAAATCGGCTCGCCCCGCAGCACCATGAATTTGCGCTATCAACCGAGCGATTTAAAAGTGCTGGCGCGGGCGTCGCGCCCGTGCGAATCAAAATCAAAACGCACGGGCGGGACGCCCGTGCCACTACCGCCAAAAATCAAGGTCATCGTCATCGTCCCGCAGCAAATTGTCACCCGGACCGCCATCGTCACGCCGAAGGTTGAGGACGGTGAAATTGTCGCCGATACCGGGCGGGACATTCTCAAGCTCGCCGTGGTGGAACGGCACCGCGCGACGGGCAACGTCGGCGTCGGCTTCGTGCGCGGTTTCAAGCTCCAGCACGGCGCCATCGGCTCGACCGTCGCGCATGACGCGCACAATGTCGTCGTCGCCGGCACGAACGACGCGGATATGCTGTTTGCCATCCAGCAACTGGAACGGATGCAAGGCGGGCAGGTCGCCGTGGCCAACGGTAAAATCAAAGCGGAGCTGCCATTGCCCATCGCGGGATTGGTATCCGACCAGCCGCTCAAGGAAGTGATGAAGCGCATTGACGACTTGAACGTCGCGGCCCGCGCGATGGGGTGCGGGTTGCAGGCGCCCTTCATGACCCTCTCGTTCCTGAGCCTTTCGCCCGTTCCCGAGTTGAAGCTCACCGATCAAGGGCTTATTGACGCGGTCAAAATGCAGCGCACCGGGCTTTGGGTTAAGGGTTGAACCGATTCGCACAGACGCCGTTTGCGCTATGCTCGGGGAATCAGGCTTGACCGTTCGGAGCTCCGCGTTCAGGCGGCCGATCATAGCGCATTGACCCGACCGCCTGAAGGCGGAACTCCAAACAAAAACAGCGTGCGTCGTGCCCGCTTATCCCCGAGGACGGGCTTGCTGGTTGAACTCTTCGATCAACCGGTCAAAATAAGAAACTTCGTCCTCGAACAAGGCCCGCCAGTATTCCGGATTCCATTGTTCCGTCAGCTCGGCCAGAGTTTTCCCCTGCTGTTCAACCCAGGTGTAATACTTCAGGTTGTGAATCGCCTTGCGCTCCGGATGGGTCAGTTCCCTGAAGTAATCCACGCTTTGGTGTGCCAGCGGGCCGGCAAAGTCGGCGATGGCGTCCTGGGCGCGATAGGCGCCGCGTTCTTGCTCCAGTTCCTTCACGCGTGAGCCGTAGAGTTCGGTGGAGTCGGTGAACACGGTAAAAATCACGTCGCGCTCATCCAGCTCGAAATGCTTCGCGGTCTTGATGGCGGCCAGCAAGTTGCAGATGCTGGAGATGCCCAGCAGTGGCAACGATTCCAACTCCTTCGCTTTCACGCCGAGCGAGGTGAGATGCTTCCGGCCGGCGGGTTCGTTGAACAGCCGCAGAATTCTCATGCAATCCTCGTCGTCAATCGCGGCGACCGCGTCGGTGTTGCGGACGTTATGAACCCAAGGGATGTGTTTGTCGCCGATGCCTTCGATGCGATGGCCGCCGAAGCCATTCATTAACAGCGTCGGGCATTGCAACGCCTCGGTCGCGACGATCTTCAGCGCGGGATGTTGTTTTTTCAGGTAATCGCCAGCCGCGATGGTGCCGGCTGAACCGGTCGCGGAAATGTAAGCCGCCGCGCGCAAAGTAGTGGCACAGGCGTCTCGCCTGTGAGTTTCTTGTGTGACTTTTTTCCGGGAACTCACAGGCTGGAAGCCTGTGCCACTAAGTTCCTGAAAAACCTCCTCAATGGCCGGACCGGTCACGTTGTAGTGGAAGATGGGATTCCCGAATTCTTCAAACTGGTTGAAGATGACATTCAACGGGTTCTTCTTCAGCTCCCAGCACTTGTCGTAAATTTCCTTCACATTGGACTCGCAACCGGGAGTCGCGATGACTTCCGCGCCGATTTCCTTCAGCCACTCGAAGCGTTCCCGCGACATTTGCTCCGGCAAAATCGCAATCGCCGTGCAGTCGAGCAGCGCGCAATCAAACGCGCCACCGCGACAGAAATTTCCTGTCGAAGGCCACGCGGCCTTGTGCCTCTCGGGATCGAACTCGCCGCTGACGAGCCGCGGCACGAGGCAGCCGAACGCCGCGCCGACCTTGTGCGCGCCGGTGGGAAAATATTTCCCGACCAGCCCGATAACGCGCGCCTTGACGCCGGTGATGGCCGGCGGAATCTCCAGATAATTCACGCCGCCGTAGAGGCCGGTCTTCATGTCGTTCTTCCACGTGATGCGGAACAGGTTCGCCGGGTTCACGTCCCACAGCCCGACGCCCTTGAGCTTCTGCTGGATGGCCGGCGGGATGAGTGCCGGGTCGCGTAATTGCTTGAACGTCGGCAGCACGATACCGCGCTTGCGGCAGCGCGCCGCGGTTTTCCTGATGACCTCCGGATGCAGACGTTTGATGATTTTGGACATGTTCAGCCTTTCAATGATTATTTGGTCATTTTGCGGAGCGCGGCCAGCGGCGATTTCACGCGCGCCAGGAAAATCATCGCGGCGATGACGAACGGTTTGAAGCTCGCTTCGCGATAGGTCGCGATGCGGTATTGCTCGAACACGTCCGCCGCCACCTCGCCCTGCGCACAGTTCACGCCCGAGATGTCCGCCGGCAGGCAATGCAGGTAGAGCGCCTTGCCGTGCTTCGTGAGTTTCATTTTCTTCGCGTCGCATTCCCAGTTTTTGAAGCGCGCGTTGTTCGCCAGGCATTCCTTCTCCAGCGCCTTCAGCCCGTCACGGTCGCCCTGCTGCAACAGTGGCGTGCGACGCTGCATCACGCTGAAAGGCGCCCATGATTTCGGATACACCACGTCCGCGCCGCGGAACGCGTCCTCCATGCTCGACACCAGTTCAAATTTGCCGCCGCATTTCGCGCTGTTCTTCTTCGCCAGCTCCACCACGTCGGGAATCAAACCGTAACCTTCCGGATGCGCGAGTGTCACGTTCATGCCGAAGCGCGTCATCAAACCGACGATGCCTTGCGGCACGGACAGCGGCTTGCCGTAACTCGGCGAATACGCCCAGCTCATGGCAATCTTTTTACCACGCAAATTTTCCAGCGAACCGAAATGCTGCTTCAGGTGGACCAGGTCTGCCATCGCCTGCGTCGGATGGTCAATGTCGCATTGCAGGTTGATCACGTTGGGCCGTTGATGCAGCACGCCCTTCTCGAATCCCTCCTGCACCGCGGCAGAGACCTCGCGCATGTAACGATTGCCCTCGCCGAGATACATGTCGTCGCGGATACCGATGACCTCGGCCATGAAGGAAATCATGTTCGCCGTTTCGCGCACCGTCTCGCCGTGGGCGATCTGGGATTTCTCCTCGTCCAAGTCCGCCAGCCCGAGGCCCAGTGAATTCGCCGCCGCAGCGAAGCTGAATCGCGTTCGTGTCGAGTTGTCGCGGAAAATGGAGATCGCCAACCCGGTGTCGAACGTGCGGAACGACTTGCCGGCCCGGTGCATTTCGGAAAACAGCTCGGCCAGAGCGACGACCGCGCGGAGTTCAGCCTCGGACTTTTCCCACGTCAGCAGGAAATCCTTGCCGTAGCTGTCAAATTTGAGCTTTTTCAGTTCATCCAGTCGTTTTTTCAGCGTCTTCATGTTTGCGTAAAGTGCTTGTGTGCCGATTGGAGCGCGGGCTTCAGCCCGCTTCAATTTCCGCACGCGTGATGTCCTTGGAAGTCCGCCTAGCTGTCGTTTTTCCGGGCGTTGATGCGGCCTGAAGGCCGCGCACCTCGGGTTGGTAATGCGGCGCGGCCTGCTCCACGGCATCTATGATCTGCTGGTAGCCGGTGCAGCGGCAGAGGTTCTTGAATATCGCGCTGCGAATTTGCTCCCGTGTCGGGCGCGGGTTCTTCAACAGGAACGCGTGCGCCGTCATCACCATGCCGGGCGTGCAGTAGCCGCATTGGATGGCGCCGCAATCCACGAACGCCTGCTGCAGCGGATGCAACGTGCCGTCGGGCGCGGCCAGACCTTCGATGGTCAGAATCCGCTGGCCGGCAAAATCCTTCACGAGTTTGATGCAAATCCTGCAGGGCTCGTCGTTGACCAGGATTGTGCAGGCGCCGCACGCGCCAACGTCGCAGGCATTCTTGGCGCCGGTCAGGTCGAGCTCCTCGCGCAAAAATTCGACGATGCGCTTCTCCATCGCAGCGGCGGGGACTTCAATTTCCATTCCGTTGACAAACAGTTTCATTTGCAGCCCTCCTCGCAGGCCGTGGGTTCGGGCAGCGCGCCCAGGCGAATCGGCAGCGAAAAATGCCGCTGGCCGGTTGCGTTGAAAATCGCGTTGGCAATCGCCGGCGCGAGGATTTCATTCGCCGGCTCGCCGATGCTCTTCGCGCCCGTCGGCGAAACCGGGTCGGGATTCTCGATGATGATGGCCTTCATCTCCGGCATATCCATCGAGCGCGGGATGCGATAGGTGTTGAGGTTGAGCGTGGTTATTTTGCCGTCGGGCGCTTTTACTTCCTCGTGCAGCGCGTAGCCGGCGCTCATCGCCATGCCGCCGTAAATCTGCCCGCGCACCATCTCCAGATTCACCGCGCGGCCCACGTCATGCGCGGCGACGGCGTTGAGCAGCTTCACCTTGCCGGACTTCTTGTTCACGGTCAGCTCGACTGCCTGGCAGCCATAGACCCACGTGAAATACGCGTCGCCCTGGCCGGCATGCTCGTCCCAGGTCACCCGCGGCGCCTTGAACGTGCCCAGCGCAAACGGAAACTGCTGCATCTGCCACATCTGCCGCATGGCGTCGTCAAACGCGATGCGGTCGGTATGCGACCTCCCACAGATGAAATTGTCTTTGAATCGCACTTCGTCGGGAGTGCAGTGCAGCTTTTCGCAAAACGCCGCGGCAATCTTCTTTTTCAACTCGCGCGCCGCGAGTGTGACCGCGCCGCCGCCCATGATGGTGCCGCGGGAGGCGACCGTCGTGCCGCTGTCGGGAATGTTCGAGGTCGAAGAGCGCCGGTAGCGGATCCGATCCAGGTCCACGCCCAGCTCCTCTGCAAGCAACAGCGACATCACTGACTCCGAGCCTTGCCCGTTTTCGTGAACGCCGACCTCGACGAAGATTGAGCCGTCGGCCTGGGCGTTGATGATGGCCGCGCAGAAATCCACGCCTTCGGCGCCGAGGCTCACCCCGCGATAGCTCATTGCCAGACCGATGCCATACAGTTCTTCGCCGTCGGATTTGCCGTGCGAGCATTGCGCCAATTTCTTTTCGTAATCCATCTCGCGCAGCACGGTGTCGAGCGCCTGTTCCATCGCGACTTTGTGGCCTTCGAGCTTTTGCCCGGTAATCGTCACGCTGCCCTGGCGCACCATGTTGCGCCGGCGGAATTCGATTCCTGATATGCCGATTCTCTGCGCCGCCATTTCCACGACCTGTTCGATGACGAAATTCATCTGCGGCGAACCGAACCCGCGCATGGCGCCGGCGACAACGTTGTTGGTGTAAACGCCGAAGGTATCGCAGTGGACATTCTCAACGACATACGGCCCGCAGCATTGCACGGTGGAGCGCCACGTGACCCACGGCGTGACCGAGCAATACGCGCCTCCATCCGCGACGATTCTGCATTGCACGGCCGCGATGCGGCCCGCTTTCGTGACGCCCATTTTGTAATGCACGCGATATGGATGACGCTTGTAACTCTCGCGCAAGGACCAGTCGCGGCGATAAACTGTTTTCACCGTGCGATTCAGCAGCTTCGCGGCGAGCGCGGTCCGCGCGCAAACAATTGCCGCGGTGTCGTCCTTGCCACCAAAGCCGCCGCCCATGGGCGTGCCGATGACCTCGACTTCCGAAAGCGCCAGGCCCAGGCACGCCGCCACAAATCGCCGCGTGCTGAACGGATGCTGCATGCTGCCGTAAACTTCGAGCACGCCATCCGTGGAACGCGGCACGCAAACCGCCGCCTCGGTTTCCATGTAGGCGTGCTCGACAAATTGCGTCTGAAACCTTTCTTCGACGACAAAATCGGCCTGGCGAAAGCCCGCCTCGACGTTGCCGCGCCGGACCACGTGTGTGTTGACGATGTTTGAGCCGTGATTTTCATGGACGAGCGGTGCGCCGGGTAGCATCGCCGCCTCCGGATCGAGCACGGCGGGCAGCGGTTCGGCGTTTACCTTCACCAGTAGCGCCGCGCGAATCGCAATCGCGCGCGTTTCCGCGACGACGACGGCGACAACATCGCCGTGGTAACGGATCTTGTCGTCGGCAAAGATGCGGAAGTCCTGGATGATCTGGCCGTAGCGGTTTGACCCTGGAACATCCTTCGCGGTCAGCACCTTGACCACGCCCGGGAGCTTTTCCGCGGCGCTGGTATCAATCGAGAGGATGCGCGCGTGAACAAAATCGGAATACGCCGGGGCGGCGTGGAGCGCATGGGCAAATTTCAGGTCGTCGGTGAACTTTGCCCGGCCGGTCACCTTCGCATACGCATCGTTGCGCCAGCTTTTTTTGTCTAGTTCCGGCATAGGCACGCTCCGCCGGGCAGGTGGCCCGCGGACAATCGGTTATTGGACACTACCACCGCGCCGCGAACAAGCACATGCTTAAAATCCAGCGTGCTGTTCCAGCCGGGATAGGTTTCGTAGGCACCCGCCAGGCTTGATTGGATGGCTCTGGCTTTGCCTTGAATATCGACGATCGACAAGTCCGCGTCGGAACCCACCTGGATGGTCCCTTTTTGTGGATAAATCCGGAAGGCCCTGGCCGGGGCGGTGGCGATGCGTTGCGCCAGCTCGAGGAGTGCGTGGGCACCATGCGGTTGCCGGAGCGCATAAGCCAGGTGAGGCAAGGCGCCAATTCCGGCAATGCCGTTGGGAACGTCGCGAATGTCCGAATGCCGGTTATCTTTGTCAGCCTTCCTGAACGCGCAATGGTCGGTGGCGAAAAAATCAATGGCGCCTTCTGCCGCCTGCGCCTGCAACTGTTCCTGGTCCGCCGCGCTTCGCAATGGCGGCGTGCAAAGCCAGCGATGCCCGTCCGGTTTCTGCAACCAGGAATCATTCAGCCACAAATAGTGCGGCGCGGTTTCGCACGTGACCGGGGCCTCGCGCCGGGCGCGTTGAACCAGCGCCACCCCCTCCGGGGTGGAGACGTGGACGATATGGACACGCGCCTGATATTTCGTTGCGATCTTCAAAACCTCGCCGATGGCTTTTATTTCGGCCTCCTTCGGCCGCATCAGGGAATGCGTGAAGGGCCGGCTCGAATCCAGCCGGCCGGCGTCAACCCGACTGAGAATATCCTCGTCTTCGCAATGCACCAGGAACTGGGCGTCGCGCGGGGCATATCGCTTCACGATTTCTTCAATCTGTTGGTAATCGCTGAAAATTCCCGCCTTTTTGTAAGTCGTGTACAGCTTGATGGAGCGGAAGCCGGATTGGATGGCCTTCTCGATCTCGCGGTGGCCGTCCTCGTCAAAGACGGTTGGGGTGATATGCCACATGTAATCGCAGTAACAATGTCCCCGGGCCTTCGCTTTTGCGTTTGCGATGGCTTCCGGCAGCCGTTCCGTCCGGCCTTGGGTAATGAACGTGTAAATCGTCGTGATCCCGTTTTGCACGGCCACCTGCGTGCCGCTCGGATAAGTGTCGGCGAGATAAAACCGGCCAATCCGGTCATCGAGATGGGTGTGGATGTCAATGAAACCCGGGAGGACGAATAATCCCTTCGCGTCGATTATCCGGGCGGAGGGAATTGCATCGGGCAATGAGCCTAAGCCCGCGATCTTCCCGTTTTCAACGAGAATGTCCGTCGTTTCGATGGCGTTTTCGAAGCAGACCTTTCCGTTGCGAATCAGCACTTTCATGACCGGGCGGTGAGTGAACCAATTCCGGCCATCGTCGGCGCCACCGAAGCCGGCAACGGGACTCCTTTCAGGGCGGCATCCACGTCTTTCAGACCATGTCCCGTGATCAGGAGGACGATTTGTTCCTTCCGCCCCAGCAACCGCGCGTTCCGGAGTTTTCTCAACGCCGCGACGGTCGCGGACGCGGCGGGTTCCGCAAACACGCCGGCTTTTGCCGCCAGGAGTTTTTGTCCGTCCAAAATCTCTTCATCCGTTACCGTCACGGAGCATCCTCCGCTTTCACAAACCGCCGCGCGGGCCATGTGCGCATTGGAAGGAATGGACACTGAAATTGAATCCGCGATCGTCCGCGGCCGGTCGGCGTTGCGATATTTTCCGCTGGTGACGTAATTATGAATGGCGGCCGAAGTCGCGGCCTGCACACAGACCAGACGCGGCAGCTTGCGGATCAACCCCGCCGCTTTGGCATCATAAAACGCCTTGAACACTCCGCTGAGAATCACGCCGTCGCCGGTGGGCACCAGAATGACATCCGGTGTTTTGAATTTGTTCTGCTGCAGGATTTCCAATCCAACGGATTTTTTCCCCTCGATCGTCAGGGGATGATACGCCGTATTCCGGTTCAGGCCCCCGCGCCGGGCGGTGTATTCGAGCGAGAGGCGAAAAGCGTCGTCGTAGGTTCCCTTGATCGGAATGACCCGCGCCCCGTAAAGGAGCATCTGCGCGAGTTTGGCTTTCGGCGCGGTTTCCGGGACGAGGATGATGGCCTGCCGGCCCGCGGCGGCGCAGACGGCGGCCAGTGCGCTCGCCGCGTTGCCGGTCGAAGCCGTCACGACACGTTTTTCGCCGAGCCGGGCCGCTTCGGCCACCACCAGGAACGAAGCCCGATCCTTCAATGATCCGCTGGGATTCAATCCGTCGTTTTTTACCCAGAGATTTTCGCAGCGCAGTTCCCTGCCCAGGGCCGCTGCCGGGTGGAATGGCGTGCCGCCGACCGGGTAAGCCGGGTAATGCTTCGTTTCCACCGCCGAAAAGAGCGACCAGTCCGGACTCGCCTTCTTGAACTTCTTCCGTAGGGCGCCGTAATCAAACCTGACCGACAGCACGCCAACGAGCGGAATCCCCGGGCGATATTGCTTCGCACAGGCCGGGCAGAGGTATCGCACCTCATCCCGCGGGTAAGTTTTTCCGCACGTGCTGCACTGATAGACGAATTGGGTCATTTAGACCTTTCCATTCAATTTTGCAGCGAGGGCCGCATAAAAGGCCACCGCGCCGCTCAAGTGTTCGACGGGGCAGGCTTCATTGGCCGCGTGGGCATAAACTTCGTTGCCCGGCCCGAGGCCAAAGGTCGGAATGCCCTTCATGCCGGCGGTCGCGATGCCGTTCGTGCTGAACGTCCACTTGTCCACGAACGGTTGCTTGCCCAGCACACCGGCGTACGCGCTGACGGCGTTCCTGAGATACGGGGATTTCTTGTCGAGCGCCCACGTCGGGTAATATTTTTCGGTCGGATACACCCTGCCCGTATAAGCCGCTTCTGCGTAGGTGAGCACATAGACTTTCGCATCCGGATAACCGGCGCGCTTCGCCGCATCCCGGACTTCCGCGATGGCGCTCGCCCTGGTTTCGCCGTGCGTGAGCCGGCGGTCGAGATGCAAGCCCGCCCCGTCGGCGACGGCGCACTGCGAGGGAGACGACGACTTCACTTCCGAAATCGTGACCGTGCCCTTGCCGAGGAACGGGTCGCGTCTGAGCCGCTCGTTGAGCTTTTCAATTTCGAGCGCGATGCGGGCGATTTTGTATATCGCGTTGTCGCCGCGCTCCGGCGCGGAGCCGTGACAGCTCCGGCCCTTCACCTCGACGCGGATCTCCATGCGCCCGCGATGGCCGCGATAAATGTTCATATTCGTCGGCTCGGTGATGACCACGAGTTCGGGTTTGAGCTTTTCGACGTTCAACAGGTATTGCCAGCAAAGTCCATCGCAATCCTCCTCCATGACCGTGGCGGTGAACAAAATCGTGAATTGATCGTTCAGGCCGAGTTCCTTGATGAGCCGGCCCGCGTGAATCATCGCGGCCACGCCGCCTTTCTGGTCCACCGTGCCGCGTCCCCGGATCTTGCCGGCCTTCACGAACGGCTTGAAGGGATCGGACTTCCATTGGGAGACGTCCCCGGGATAAACCGTGTCCACATGGCCGTCAAATGCGATTACGCGTTTACCTTTGCCGATGCGGCCGATGATGTTGCCGAGACCGTCAACGCGAATGCCGTCGAAGCCGATCTTCTGCATCTCCTTCCTGATGACGGCGACGACGTTCTTTTCCTTCGATGAGAACGATTGGGTGCGGACCAGGTCGGCGAGAAAGCGCACGGTGTCCTTCTCCATCGCTTTGGCGCGTTTCCGGATCAGATCGTAGGTGATTGGGGCGGTTGCCTGCTTCTTCGCGTTCGTTTTCATCTTCACATTCTTTTCCATAAATTTCCCGCCAACTCGCGAGCCCGGGCGTTCACGCGCGACTCATCGAGGTTCAAGGCGAGCTTTTTGTTTTCCATCAACACGTGTCCGCCGACGATGGTCGTGTCCGCTTCGGTTTGGGAAATTCCGAATACAAGATGGCCCAGCATATTTCCCTTCTCCAGCGGCGTCGGCGGGTCGTAATCGAAAATCGCAATGTCGCCGGCCGCGCCTTCGCAAATCTCGCCGAAGCGCAGGCCGAAGATGCGTCCGGCAATCCGGGGATTGTTCGCGAGTAACGCGCCCGTCGCTTCGCCGAATCCAACCGACGGATTTCCTGCGCGCAAATGCTGGCCCCACAACGCAACGCGTAATTCTTCCAGCATGTTCGTGCTCATGGCGTCCGTGCCGAGGCCGACCAGCACGCCGCGTTTCGCCAGTTCGATGACATTCGCCACGCCGACGGCGTTGTTCATGTTCGATTGCGGGTTGTGGACCACGGCGGTCCCGGTCTCGGCCAGCAAATCCATTTCGCGCCCGTTGACGTGGATGCAGTGCGCGGCGATGGAGCGCGGGCCGAGGATTTCGAGTTGTTTCAGCCGTTCGACCACGCGTTTGCCGCAGTGCCGCAGCGCCCAATCCTGATCGCTCTGCGCCTCGGCGACGTGGATGTGAAAACCGGTGCGCAACTCGTGACCGAGGTTTGCGGCTCTTTCCATCGTGGCGTCGGAAATCGTAAACGACGCGTGCAAACCGAAGAGTGCCTTCACGCGGGAGTCATTCTGCCGCTGGCATTGGCGGATGAACCGCGCGTTCTCGGTCAACCCCGCCTTCGCAATTCGCGCGCCGTCACGGTCAGACAGCTCGTAGCAAAGGCAGGCGCGCAAGCCGGTTTCGCGCACGGCCCTCCCAATCGCGTCCAGCGAGCCCGTCACCGCGCCCGGACTGGCATGATGATCAATCAGCGTCGTCGTGCCGTGGCGAATCGAGCCGAGCAACGCGATCAGCGCGCTGCAGTAGCAATCTTCCGCGGTCAACGCCGAATCCAGCCGCCACCAGAGGTTCCTGAGCACTTCGTTGAAATTCCTGGACACTTTCGCCTTCGTCAACCCGCACGCGAAACTGCTGTAGAAATGCGTGTGAGCGTTGATGAAACCCGGCAGGACCACCTTGCCGGTCGCATCAATGCGTTTGCCGCGGAAGTTTTTGATTGCCGGCTTCGGCGCGACCTTCGCCACCAGGCCATCCTCGATCAGCACCGAATGGCCCCGCAGGACCCGGGAAACTTTCCCGAGGGCCAGCACCGTTCCGTTTTCGATGAGCAAGGAGTCGGGCATGGGTTCAACCTTCGTTCAGCGCAGCCAGCTCCTGCGGAGTGCGGTCGCGCATCGAGATGGCGCCGGCAAAACATTTCTGCGCGCACAGCGAGCAACCCACACAATGACTTGGGTCAAACGTCGGGACGCCGCGAGCGTCGAGGACGATGGCCTGATACGGACAGCGCGTGCAGTTGCCGCAATGCTGACAGAGCGCGGCGACGACTTGCGGCAGTTGCTTCGTGGCAGACAGCGCGCCAAAGCCGGTAATCGGGTTCGGCAGCGCCGAGCCGATAAGTTCCTTCACCGAGCGGAAGCCGCGCTCTTCCATCAGATAACTGAGCCCGGAATGAAGTTCGTCCACGCAGCCGAGGCCGTACTTCATCACGGCGGTGCAGAACTGGACGGTCTGCGCGCCGAGCGCGATGAAGTTCGCGGCGTCCTTGTAGGTCATCGCGCCCCCGTTGCCGGAGACGGCGATGCCGGTGCTGGAAACCTTGGCGAGGGTGAGATTGCTGATGGGCAGCACGCCTTCGCCCGACATGCCGATGACCACGCCTTCCTCCCAGCGACGGTGAGGCATTTTGCGAAACGCGAGCGAGGGAAAACTGTTGGCGAGCGTGACCCCGGCTTTCTTTTTCGGGTAACGCGCGAAGACTTCCTGAACCGCTTTGATGATCGGCAGAATGGCGGTAACGGCGGCGGTGAGTTTGAACAGCTTCGGGTTGTCGTCGCTGCTCGCTTCCATCACCCAATCAATGATCTTCGTGGTGAGTTCGGCGTTTTGCGAAACCACGTCGCCGTGCGCGCCGTCGCCGCCTTGCGGGCAGGACAGGCTGTATTCGACGCCCATCGCGCCGGCGTTTTGCAGCTTGCAGGTGTTGGATTGCCATACGGCTTTATCCGCCTCGTCGTGACCGGTGACCGGGCCGCCCGTGGAGGCAAGCGTCAGGCGGTCAGGAAACTCCTTAACCAGCCTCGCGACTTCGCGGCAGACGCGGTCGAGCGGATGGCCGGAAACATTGTCGCAATTGCCGTAGGTCGAGCGCGTCAACGCAAACATGTAGCCGGCGGGAATGTGGATCGGCACGTTGTCGAACGCGGTCTTCATCACGCCGCCGGACCAGCCGCGCTCGTAGGCCTTGCGCATCTGCTCGTAGCCGTCCGAGTGCGGCGCGGCGGAGAGCAGAAATGGCGAGAGAATCTTCCGGCCAAAGAAATCGGCGTCGAGTGGCACAGGATGCAGCGGCACACCAGCCAGGATGACTCGGCTCTTTGCTCGATTCTTGAACTTCGGTCGCGCTTCGCCGTGAATAAAAGCATCCGCTTCGAGCGCAGCGTTCTTGCCGCTGGCGACGGACTCCACCACCGTTCCCGCGCCCAGCACCATGTCGCCGGCGTAAAAAATCCCTTTCGCTTTCGTGACCGGCAATTTGGGCCGGCTGCCAATCGCGGAAACCACCAGATCGAACTCGCGGAGGACCGGCGATTCCTTCTTGCGGACGACGAAATTCTCCGGCCGCGAAGGCCTGCCGGCGGGCAGCATCAGGCGTGCAATGCGAAGGCCGGTGACGCGTTTGCCCCGGTGAACGATGGCCAGCGGCCTGGAACAACTGCCGATTTCCACACCGTGTTCAAGCAGCATATCGCGCTCATACTGCGTCAGCGGCATGTCCTCTGTCCGCCGGCGATAAATCAATTCAACGGAAGCAGCCCCAAGGCGTTTGGCTGTGGTCGCGCAATCCGCTGCCACCGCGCCGCCGCCGAGGACCGCGACCTTTTTGCCTTTGAGCTTGAGCCGCTTCTGGTTCTCAAGAAATGCCTGCCACGAAACCGCGAGTTCTTCGCCGGGAATGTGCAGCTTGATCGGCTCGGCCAGGCCGGCGCAGACGATGACGGCATCGTGCTTCGCCAACAGTTCTTCCGGGCCGGCGATGGCTCTGCCGCACTTGAATTCGACGTCGCCGAGGCTTTGGAGAAACGCGATGTCTGCGCGAACGACCTGCGGGTTCAGCCTGAAACCGGGAATGAGATTCATTGCCCCGCCGGCCCGTTTTTGCCGTTCGTAAACCTTGGCCTTGTAGCCGCGTTGCGCGAGCACGCTCGCTGCGCCCAATCCCGCCGGTCCGGCGCCGATGATGGCGACAGTTTTTCCATTGGGCTTGGCGCGCTGGAATTTCGCCATCCCGACCGCGTTGGCCTTCTTCAGGACGGTCGCTTGCACCGCGGGAATCTCAATCGGCCGGTCAAAGGTCCGCCGGGAGCACGCTTTCATGCAGAAGTAATCCGGGCATACCACGCCGCAAACCCAGCCGAGCGGATTTGCTCCCAGAATCATCGCGGCCGAACGCCGCCAGTCTGATTTTCCCCCGACCCGCGCCGCCATGATGAAATCCGCGGGCGAACAATGCGCGGGGCAGGCTTCCTGGCAGGGTTTTTCCTCGCAATGGATACACCGCTCCAGTTCCGCCCGAAACCGGGCATCGGTGAGGGAACCGTCAGCTTTTTTCATAAACCACCGACCGTGGCAGCCAGATTAGCATGCGGTCAAAATGACGGCGCCCCCACACGTTTATTGGCCAGTGTTTAGCCTTTTTTGGTATGCAAAGACTCTTGGATTGACTCCAGCCCGCCTCCATCCATTAGTGAGGCATGTCGGTCACTTTCAAGGACATCCAGGCGGCCGCGAAACGGATCGCGGGGCAGGTTATTCAAACGCCCTGCCCGCGCTCCATTCCGCTGTCGGAAGCCACGGGATTAAACGTCTATTGCAAACTGGAATATCTGCAACGCACCGGCAGCTTCAAGGAACGTGGCGCCCGCAATGCGCTCCTGACGCTCCCCGCGAAACAGAAAAAGCACGGCGTGATCGCCGCGTCCGCCGGGAATCATGCGCTCGGCCTGTCTTATCACGGCCAGTTGCTCGGCATTCCGGTCACGGTCGTAATGCCCCGCTTTGCTCCGCTGATGAAAGTGGTGAATTGCCAGCGCCTGGGAGCCACCGTCCTGCTGCATGGCTCCGATTTTGCCGAAGCGCGCCGGCGCGCGGACGAAATCGCCGCCGAAAAAAATCTCCGCTACATCAGCGGGTACGACGATCCCGCCATCATCGCCGGACAGGGAACCCTTGGCCTGGAGATTGCCGGGCAGGTCCCGGATGTCGAGGCGGTGATCGTTCCCATCGGCGGCGCCGGGTTGGTTGCCGGGCTGGCACTCGCCTTGAAAACCCTCAAACCGCGGGTGCAAATCATCGGAGTGGAACCCGAACGCGCCGCCAGCTTCACCGCGGCCCAAGCCGCCGGCCGGCCGGTGACGGTTGAAGTTCGTCCCACGCTCGCGGACGGATTGGCGGTGCCGCAGGTCGGCAAACTTGCCTTCGCCATCGCCCGCAAACTGGTGGACAAAACCGTGTTGGTCGGCGAACACGAAATCGCGCTGGCCATTTTGCGCCTGGCGGAATTGGAAAAGGCCGTGGTGGAGGGCGCGGGCGCGGCGCCACTCGCGGCGTGTCTGGCCAGGCTGCTGCCGGAACTGAAGGGAAAAAATGTCGTGCTGCCGTTGTGCGGCGGGAACATTGACACGCCGATTCTGGGCCGCGTGCTGGAGCGCGGGCTGGCCGCCGCCGGGAGGCTCCATCGCTTTACCACGACCATCAGCGATCGGCCGGGCGGGCTGGCGCGCTTCGCCGGACTGCTCGCCGAAACCGGCGCGAGCATCCTGGAGATTTTCCACGATCGCGCCTTTTCCAGCGATGACATCACCACCGTCAGCGTGCATTGCGTCGTCGAAACCCGGGACGCCGCTCACTTTGCTACCCTCCGCAAGCGCCTCGACCAGGAAGGATTTCGGGTGTCAACGCAATGAACGTTGCGAATACCCGGTGGCGTTGGATAAATTAAGACCCGCGGCACTTTGAAAACACTCGTCATCGCCATCGGCGGCAATTCGCTCATCACGGACGCGCTACACATGAGCGTGCCCGACCAGTATGCCGCCGTGGTCAAAACCGCGCATCCCATCACCGACCTGCTGGAACAGCGCTATCGCATCGTCATCACTCACGGGAATGGACCGCAGGTTGGTTTCATTCTGCTCCGCAGCGAACACTCGCGCGGCACCCTGCACCAGGTGCCCCTCGATTCCATTGTCGCCGACACCCAGGGCGCCCTCGGCTACCAGATTCAGCAGGCGCTGCAAAACGAGTTCCGCCGCCGCGGCCTGAAGAAATCAGTGGCGACCGTGGTGACGCAGACGCTCGTGAACCGCGATGACCCCGCCTTCGCCAACCCGGGCAAACCCATCGGCGAATTTTACACGCGCGAACAGGCGGAAGACCGGATGCGGGTTGAGAAATGGACGATGATCGAGGACGCCGGCCGCGGCTGGCGGCGGGTGGTCGCTTCGCCCATCCCCGTGCGCATCATCGAGTCCGAAGTCGTCGGGCACCTGGTCAGGGACGGCTATGTCGTCATCGCGGCGGGCGGTGGCGGCATTCCCGTCGTGGCGGACGAAAAAGGCATCCTTCGCGGAATTGCGGCGGTGATTGATAAGGACCTTGCTTCCGCTGTGTTGGCCCGGGAAATCGGCGCCGACCTGCTCGTGATTTCCACCACCGTCGAGAAAGTCTGCCTGAACTTCGACACCCCCGGACAACGGGCGCTCGACTCGATGACCGTGGCCGAAGCCCGCCGGTACCTGGCCGAAGGCCATTTCAAACCGGGCTCGATGCTCCCCAAAATTGAAGCGTGCATCCAATTCGTCGCCAACAGCGGCCGCGAGGCACTGATCACCTGCCCGGAAGCGCTTCCCGCCGCATTGGATGGCCGCACCGGCACTCGCCTGGTGCCTTAGCCGGAACGATGCAATTGGAAAGGGGAGCGCACCCGCCTCGGGTGCGGTGGCGGGCGCCTCGCCCGCCACTTCGGGGTCCGACAACAAACCATACCCTTCGGTTTGGCTCCACGCCTCGTAACCGACCGGCGAGGGCGCCGGTCGGCACACGCGAGGGCGCGTATGCTCCCCGAAATAAACTGAATCGTTCCGGCTTGGCCGCAGACAACTTTCTTTCAACTGCAAGTAAACCACACGTCATACTGATTCGCCATCAAAACGGCGCGAATCCCCCTCACCCGGACTTCGTCCACCCTCTCCCCCAGTGGGGGGGAGGGATGGGGTGAGGGGGAATTCGTAGCACATTGAACGCACTTCGGTATCACATCATCCAGGTTCAACCGGAGGTTCCGGACCCGGCCGGCAACGGTTTTCAAAATGGACCAGGCAGCGATCTGGACGTTTAACAGGCAGCAGCGCTGTTGAACTCGACCGGGGCACAGGCATCTTCGACGGAAACACGATTCGATCCATCAGTCCTCCATTTTGGCCGTGCCGCCCCGCCGAACCTCGGGCGCTTTGATGGACAAAGCGTCCGTTAAAAAACCCATTCCGCCTGCCGCGCCGGAGCCTGACACAAGCGAGGAACTCGAAAAATCGGCGCCCGGCCCCAAAACCACGCTTCAAATTGAGAATCCACCCGTGCATGAAATAGGATTATCCGGGCCTTCTGATGTCTCTCCGGTGACTCAACATGTCCCAAACACGATAGATTGTTTAAGGATTTTTGTTTAAAAGATACGCAAGTGCGTGGCTGTTATTTTTGTTAGTCATCGAACAATGAGGGTCGGTGAACCGCAGGGGTGAATCTCATGCCAGGGGCCTTGCGATGATGGCAACAGTGGTTTTACCACGCTGGATATCGGACGTATCAACGCCAAATCTCAGCATTTTGTGGAGAATCGGATTTTAAAGGATTCAAGTTCATCTTCACCCAGGACCATCCTGCTGGTTGATGACGAGGACGAAATTCGCGTCACGACAAAATGGTTCCTGTCCAATTTCGGTTTCGCTGTCGAGTCGGCGCGGAACGCGGAAGAAGCCCTTGCCCTGTTCGACCCGAAAACCCATGACGTAATCGTCACCGATAATTCCATGCCGGGGATGACGGGCGCGGAGATGGCGCATGTCATCAAACTGCGATCTCCGTCCACACCGGTGCTGATGTACACGGGGCGGCTTCCTGAAGACGTTTCCTGCCTGGACCTGGTGATTCAAAAACCGGCCCATATGCTGGCGCTGAAAGAAGGTGTGGACAAACTGCTTGCCGGTTGAAGACGACGCAGGTACGCGAGACGCCGCCCCGGTTTGCAGGCCAACCCTCGTCCTAAACGCGGTTGTCCGGGGTTAAACCGGGCCCCGCCAGCCGGGATGTTTTTCAAAAAAGTTGAACTTCTTCACCCGCTTTTGACGGCATCGCCCGGCGCACACCACCCGGCATACAGGCATTGCGTCCAAACTCCCCATGACGCGCGCCCCGTTGAATTGAAAACTACTCTGGTTCAGCCAGTTGTATACTTTTACAGGCCGGTCCCAAATGTGTAACCTGATGTCCCATACGCGTCTGGTAATGTCCTAAATATGTCTAGACAAATTGGCGGTGAACCGGTTTACTAATTGTCGGCTTATAATGAGCGGGATAAGACAAGACCGACAAGGCAAGAGCGGTCTCCAATCATGAGCATTGCGTAATTTCCATCCGGCAAGGAGCCATATGTTTGACCAGGATTATTTTACCCTGCGGTTGGTCCGTTTAACGTCTTCCGAGGAATGGTCTTCTCAAAAAGAAGGGCTTTGTTTCATATTCCCCAAAGGCGGGGTTGGACAGTGCGTTGATGGCACGGCCACCCAACCGATGGTCGCCGGGGATATCCTCGTTTGGGAGGGGGGTCCGGGGAACAAAGTTTGCGCTCCCAAAGGTGCCGAGATGGTTTTTTGGTCGTTTTCCCTGCGTTTGGAACACCTCTTTCCACTGTTCGCCGGCAACGAGATTTCTTTGCTCCAGGAAATAACCGGCCATTTCAAAGGCCCAAAACTCTTTCCGGCTTCCACGGCGCTGGCCATGAAATGCCGACGGCTGATTGAAGAGGTTCCAGCCCAGCCCGATCTCGAACATCGCAGCCATTTGCTCCGCGTGGCGGCTGCGATTTTAAGCGAGGAATTCAAGACCACGCATCACCAGCGAGTCGGTTTGGGGCAGGTCGAAGAGCGCATCATCCGCGTGTTTGAGCAACTTTCGGTGGACCAACTGCTGGACCTTTCAGTCGGGGAACTGGCCGCCAAATTCGGGTGCAGCCGGCGTCATCTCAACCGTTTGTTTCATCAATATTTCGGCTTTTCCGTCGGCGCGCTGCGGATGGAAATGCGCCTGCTGAAGGCGGTTTCCCTCCTGCGTGATGTCGAGGCGAAGGTGATTAATGTGGCTGCCCAATGCGGTTTCAATCATTTGGGTCTGTTCAATACCTGCTTCAAAAAACGATTCGGCGCCAGCCCGGGCCGGTGGCGCAAACAGGCCGCACAAGGCAAGGTCCGGCCGGCCGCCGCGCCGGGGGATGATTCGGCTTGCCCGTTGAAAATCAAGGGCTTGTGCCCGTTGGTCGGCACGCCCGAAGTCAGTGTTCCGTTGGCGCGAAAGATTTCATCGGCGGGGAAATCTCCCGGTGAAAAGACCTCGCCCGGCTTGCGCGCCGGGGAGCGGGCGACCGAACGTCGCGCGCTGCTCACTTATCCCAAGGCGAGCAACTCCCTGCCGCTATCGGCTTGAACCCAACCCATGTCCTTCACTTCCTTTTTCTCCCACCATTTCAGGAACCGGGAATCCCAGGCCGGTCCGGCGAGGACCTGTTGCACGCCGGGTGCCGCCGCGGTCGGCTGCGGGCGCCTGGTGGCGCTGGTTTTGCTGGCAGCTTTGCCCGCCTCGGCTCAGGAGGCCTTGCGTAACTCACTGGCAGGCGATGCGGCGGCGGCGTCCAGAAAAACGCAGATGGAATCCCTCCCCTACACCGTCAAGTCCGGCGACTTCAAGATGCTGGTCGTGCCCTCGCTTGATTTGGATTGGAATGACAATATCAACATTGCCAAAACCGGCGCCCTGCAGGACTTCATCCTGAGTCCGCGGGTGCAGTTGGATCTCAGCTATCCGATCACCCAGAACAATGTGCTGAGCTTGAACGCCGGTGTCGGTTACGAAAAATATCTCGAACATGACCAGTACAGCACCTGGTATCTGCAGTCGGGCACCGAACTGTCCTTTGATATCTATGTGAAGGATTTCTGGTTCAACCTGCATGACCGGGTGAATTACGTCCAGGACACCTCGCAGCAACCCGCGTTGTCCGGGACCGGCACCTACGCCACCCTCAATAACACCGCCGGGCTGAGTGTCACCTGGGATTTGAACAAGCTGACGCTAAGCGCCGGTTACGATCATCGGAATGTCATCTCCCCCGTCTCGCAGCAGATCGAGTCCCAGGATGGCGCGACCGAGATGCTCTATGCGCGGGCGGGACTCGAAGTGTATCCCGGAGTCACAGCCGGCGTGGAAGGCACCGCATCATTCATGAGGTATGACCAGATGATTTTGAACGATAATAACTCTTACAGCGCCGGCGTCTATGCCGACTGGCAGCCGGGAAAAGCGTTTCACGTCCAGCCCCGGTTTGGTTACACTATTTTTACCTTCCAGAATACCAGCCAGTCTTCCTTCGTGCTGACGAACCAACCGATTCAGACCTCGGACCTGAGCTCCTGGTACGCCGACCTGAACATCACCCATCAGATCACCGATGCCATCGGTTATACCCTCGACGCCGGGCATGAAGTGCAATCGGGCATCCAGTCGGACGCGATTGAAGACTGGTATGTCCGTCCCGCCATCCATTGGGACGTTATCAAAAATGTGAACCTGAACACCTCCTTTTCCTATGAGCACGGGAAACAGGGCGCGGGAAATGTGTCGGGCAACCTCACCGAAACCTTCGACTGGCTCGGGGCCAACGTCGGCGTCAGCTATTCGCTGTTGAAAAAACTCTCGGTCGGCCTGAACTATCGCCTCACCCTGCGGTCATCCAATACCGTGAACAACGAATATACTCAGAACTTTGTGGGGCTTACGCTAACCTATCTGCCGCGATGAGTTTAAGATTGCATCAAACCAATTCCGGTCCGCGCGTGGTCCAAAAGCTGGCGCCGCCTGGTAGTGCGGTTGCCGGAACTCAGGGTGTAATCGAACCCCGTATCTGTTGGCGGCAGGATGCCGCCCTGACTGGCATGCTGGAAAGCGTGTCACCACCCCGTGGGGGCAGTCATCCTGACTGCCAGTCAATGCGGCTTCCAGCCGCGTGTTCCCACCGCAGATACAGTGTCAAAATACACCCCCAAACACCTTCGGGCTGGTTGTTGCTCGCGGTCGTGTGTCTGCTGTTCGGGAGCTCCTGTCTGTTGGCCAAGGATTCCATGTTTAACGATGTCCCCGTTTACCATCCGCCCACGAACCTGGTGTGGCCGACCGTAACCACCACTGCCGCCCGGCAGCCCAACGTTGCCGGCGCCGTGGCTCAAGCCGGCACGAATTCCACCGTCACGAATTCCGCCGCCGCGAACATCTCGACGAACGACATGGACGCCCTGGACGATACCTATCGTCTGGCCATCGGCGACCGCATCAGCTTCCGGATTGAGGAAGACGAGGATGATCCCAAACCGCTGACCGTAACGGATTCAGGGGACCTGGAAGTTCCTTACATCGGGCGCTATCCGGCCGCCGGCAAGACCTGCAAAGAACTGGCCAAGGCGCTCAAGGTCGAACTCGAAAAGGAATACTATTACCGCGCCACGGTAATCATCGCCGTGGATTCGATGACCAAAAGCCGCGGCATTGTGTACCTGGTGGGGGCGGTCCGGGCGCCGGGCCCCGAGAACATTCCCAGCGACGAGGTGTTTACGGTCAGCAAAGCCGTGTTGCGCGCCGGCGGCTTTACCGATTATGCCGACAAACGCAACGTCAAGGTCACCCGCAAAGGCAGCACGCCCGGAGCGGCGGACCAGACTTTGACCGTGGACGTGGGCGAGATATTGGAAAAGGGCAAAATCGGTTCCGACCTGACCTTGCAGGCCGGCGACCTCATCTTCATTCCCGAGCGATTGATCCACTTTTAGGCCTGGACCAGCCCGTGCATGAAATCCCATAAACCAAAAGCCAGCACCCACCTGTGAATACGCCAATGTTACCAGCCCCTGATGAGGATCTGCAACTGGCCGGTCCAATGGACGCCCCGGGTGCGACCGCCAGTTCCCTCCGGCTCCGCCGGTTCCTCCTGTTCCTGCCGAAATTCTGGTGGATCCCGGCCCTGACGCTGGCCGTCGGCATTGTCCTGGAGGCGGCTTATGTCCATTGGAAGGAGCCTGCTTTTGTTTCCAAGGCCACCATGTGGGAAACCTTGAAGCTGAGGCTGCCTGAGGGGGGAGGTGTTTTCTCAGAGGACATGCAGAATTACGCGGGCACGTTGAGCGGGATGCTACAGAGCAAAACGCTACAGCAATCCGCCCTGGCCATCTTGAGGACTTCAACCAATCGCGCTTCGATCGTGATGGGCAAAGACGGTGAGCCAATACCGGTTGTCATCAGCGTGGGGGGAAACACCAAAAATGCATTGTATGGGATTCAAGCCACCAGTTCAAATCCGTGGTTCACCCAGACCTACCTCGACGCCGTCATGGCGGCCTATCTGGATTACATGAAAACGGTCCGCGCACAGGTTTCCGGAGACACACTGGCGTCTCTCTCCGATCAGATGCAGCACTGGGAACGGGAGTTGAAAACCGAACAGGAGGTGCTGCTGGCCTTCGAGCGGACCAACAACCTGGCCATTTTGCAGGAGGAAGCCAACGTTGCGGGGAGTTATCTGACCAAGCTCAAAACGCAATTATCGGACCTGCAATTGGAAGCCCGGCTCCTCGACGCCGCCACCAACAATCCGGATTTGGCCCTGAGCGGGACCGGCGCGGGCACATCCGACACGGGTTCAGCACCCTCCACCGGCGCCGCCTCCGGACAACATTCTTCCCGGAATCAGGTGGAGCTGCTGAAGCTGCAACGCGAGAAACTCAGCAAGTATCTCCGGCCCAAACATCCCAAAATCGTCAAATTGGACGCGGACATCGAGCACGCCGAGCAGATGCAGGCCATCTACCGGCGTCAGGACCGCGAGCAACTGGTCGCCGCGCGCCAGGCCAATCAATTGAAAACCGACAACGTCCTGGCATCCATCACTGAATGGGACGCGAAAGTGGTGGAGGCCAATGCCACCATTGCCGACGCGAATCGTCTCAAGCTGAATGTCGATCGGACCCAGAGCGTGTATGACCGGCTCGCGTTGCTGGTTCAAAACCTGGGCATCAGCCGCAACATAGATCAGGAGAACTTGGCCATTCTGGAACCTGCCTCGCCCCCAAAGCGCTCCTATTCCAGCGAAAAAAGCGGGCTGGCACTGGCCATTGTAGGGGGGTTGGCGTCCGGCCTGGGCATCGTTTTCCTCATCGCAGTCCGTGATGATCGCTTTACCTCCGTCACCGAGGTCAACACCTCCTTGAGTGATCCCGTCGTCGGCCTGTTGCCGGAAGTGGGGCAGAACGGACAAAGTGTCATGCCGTTGCTGGCGCTCAACGATCCGCGCCACATTTACGCCGAGTCCTATCGCAGCCTGCGGTCCGCGTTGCTGTTCCAGACCACGGAAGGCGAGCGGCCCAAGGTCCTGCTCATTGCCAGCGCGATGCCCAGCGAGGGCAAATCCACCGTGGCCGCCAATCTGGCCCGCACGCTGGCCCTCTCCGGCTCCCGTGTGCTGCTCGTGGATGCCGACCTGCGCAAAGGACATCTGCATCATCTGTTGGGCCTGCAACGAGGACCGGGACTGGCGGAATTGCTGAATCAAACCTGCGACCCGGACAAGGTGATGCAGAAAGACACGCAGGCCAACTTAACGTTCATTGCCTGTGGCGAGATCAATTCCGGCAATCCCGGCGACCTGTTCCTGGGTTCCGGCCTGGACCGGATTCTGGCCCGCTGGCGCCAGGAATTTGATTTCGTGGTGATTGACAGCAGCCCGCTGTTCGCGGCGGACGACGCCAGTTGTCTGGCGCCGAAGGTGGACGGCACGCTCTTCGTGGTGCGCAGCAAACATTCCAGCGCCCGCGCGGCGCGGGAAGCGATGGAATTGCTCGCCCAGCGTCAGGCCCGGGTGCTCGGCGTCATCTTCAACGGCGTCAACACCACGGGGCGTTCGTACTACTACTACAAATATGCGGGTTATTATCCCCCGGCGCCGGGGAAGTAGGACAGCGCTTCCAGCCTGTCAACCAATTGAAAAGTTCAAGAGTTTTGAACGGAGACAATTGAGGTGGGGCATCGGATTTGAAGGTTGATTTTGCAGACCGCCGGGAGTTGGGCGTCCGGGGACCTCCAACCTGCGTCGGCGGAAAAGGTGAGTGAAGCTAAAATAGCTGGTGGAGGCGGGACCGCGGGTTGCCGGGAGCTTGAAACCCTCAACCCTCAGCACTCAACCCTCAACCGGCAGGACGTAGATCGCGGGCCAGACGGAACTGCGCCTGCGAATTGACCGGCACGAAGTGTCGGCGGGAAAAGTAGAAATTTGGAAAGCTGAAATACTGAAATCCTGAAACGCTGAAACATTGAAACAAAGATTGACGAAAAAGCCAATTGAGTTGCCGCAAAAATGCACAGAAGGCGCAAAAATTCCGGTGCCGTTCACTGTTTTATCGGGGCCTTCCCCTCACCTGGCAGGTGAAGAACGTGGTGTTGCCGGACACTTCCCCACGCTTTGATTTTGTGTCTCCTGCGCCTCTTTGCGGCCATTCCGCCTGAAAGCAGAAACTGGCGGACGACTTGACCGGCGATGCGCCCCAATATGGATTGACTAAACTTTTATGGGAATCACGCTCGACAAAATGACCGTCCCGGAAAAGCTTCAATTAATGGAAGCCTTGTGGGCTGATTTGAGCCGGCACGAAGCCGACGTGGAATTGCCTGCGTGGCATGGACAGGTTCTGCGCGAAACCGGGCAGCGAGCCGCCGATGGAAAGGAAAACGCCGTTGACTGGGAAACGGCCAAAAGGGAGCTTTGATCCGGTTCTTGCGGCACCCAAGCGCACTGCTTGCTTAAGGAAGCCGCAAAGGTTAGTCTACTGCTTATGAGCATTGGTTCTCTAATCGAGGTGACTCCGGGGATATGCGGAGGGCGCGCACGTCTGGCAGGCACCCGCGTTCCGGTCCACCGGATTGCCCGCTACCATCGTCTGGGCTATGCGCCGGAGGAGATGCTTGGCCTGCTCAACTCACTCTCCCTGTCCCAGATTTACGCAGCACTCGCCTATGCCTTGGCGAACCCCGATGAAATCCAGGAATCGCTCCGGGAGGAGGACGACCTGGCCGGGCAGTTGTCCCCTGAGCACCACTTGGCGTGACGTTGCCGGATCTCTATCTCGACGAAGACACTCAATCGGACGCGCTCATCGCGGCTTTGCGTTCTCGCGGAATCAATTTGCTGACCACCAGTGAAGCCGGCATGGCCGGGCGGGCCGACGACGATCAATTGCGCTTCGCCGCTTCCGTTAAGCGCGTGATCATCACCGGCAACATCGTAGATTTCGCCCGCTTACACGCCCAATAGCTCAAGGCGGGGTTTGGGCATAACGGCATCATCCTCCTCCACCAGCAGAAATGGGGGCCGGGCGAACTGGCACGGCGAATTATCCGGTTGCTGGCCGACCCGCCGGGCAAGGACATGCGGAACCGGATCGAGTTCCTCACCAGTGGGTAAACCTGAATCGCGCGGTTCCAACTCTCACTCGGCCCTCGGAATGCGAAGCGATTAGTCCACAGGCCGAGTCCCGTGAAATGGCTTTATAGCGGTTCAACTAAAACCGTGGCCGTCGGAGGAGCGCGGGCTTCAGCCCGCTTCGACATGAATTTCATGGAGGACAATGAAGCGGCGTGAACGCCGCGCTCCTGAAAAACGGCTACAGTATTTCACAATTTGCTTTAGTCCATCGTTCCGTAGTCCGTGGTCCTTGATTCCGCTGCCATGTTTAATTCGTGCCAATCCGTGAAATTCGTGTCGCAGTTTCAGCTTTTCAGCGTTTCAGCATTTTAGAGTGTCAGCGTTTTAGCATTTAAGGACCTTTCTGATTTGTTTTGTAATTTCTGATTTCTGTTTTCCTGATTTCTGCTTTTGATTTGCTGATTTCAGTTTTTCAGCTTTTCAGTTTTTCAGCTTTTCAGTTTTTAAGAATATGGAACTCATCATCGAAGCCGGTCGGACGGAAAAGAACTACTGGCGCGACCTGTGGCGCTACCGCGAGTTGTTCTATTTCCTCGCCTGGCGCGACATCCTCGTCCGCTACAAGCAGACCGTCATCGGCATCGCCTGGGCGGTGATTCAGCCGTTTCTGACGACGGTCGTGTTCACCATTGTTTTCAACCGCATCGCCAAACTGTCGGCCCCGGAAGGCGTGCCCTATTTCCTGGTGGTGATGGCGGCGCAACTGCCCTGGCAGTTCTTTTCCACCTCCTTGAGCCAATCCAGCAACAGCCTCATCGGCAACGCAAACCTGATCTCCAAGATTTACTTCCCGCGCCTCATCGTTCCCGCCGGGTCGGTCATCACCAGCTTTGTGGATTTTCTCATCACGACTGGGCTGGTGGCCGTGACCATGGTCTGGTTCCATTTCCTGCCCGACTGGCGGTTGTTGCTGCTTCCAGTGTTCGTCATCCTGGCCTTTGGCGCGGCGTTTGGCGCGGGACTCTGGCTCAGCGCGTTGAACGTGAAATACCGCGACTTCCGTTACATTATCCCCTTTATCGTGCAATTCGGATTCTTCATCTCGCCCGTGGGCTATCTCAGCTCCAAAATCCCGGAACACTGGCGCCTGCTCTACGCGCTCAACCCGATGGTTGGCGTCATTGACGGTTTCCGCTGGGCGCTGCTGCGCGGCCAGATCGATCTTTGGTGGCCAAGCCTTCTGACCTCTGTGGTTGTGACCTCCGTCCTCTGTCTGTCCGGCATCTGGTATTTCCGCCGGATGGAAAAGACGTTTGCAGACGTAATCTAAAACGCTGAAACACTGAAAAGTTGACATGCTGAAATTTGAAAGCCGGGATCACAAGGCGGAGGTGAAGACTAAAATGAGAACCATCTCGACAATCAGCCGCCAAGGCGTAATTTAGTCCGTATGAAAGCGATATCTGAACTGGCCAAAGACGCCTTGGAATTGACGCCCGTTCAACGTCTCACGCTGGCGCGCATCCTTTTGGATTTATCGGATGAGAACCGGGATTTTTCTCCCGATGTTGAGGCCGCTTGGGAAAAGGAGATTCATCGGCGCATGGAAGAGGTGAAGGCCGGACGCGCCCGTTCCGGCGGCTTCGACGAAGTGTTTGCCAGGTTGGATCGGCGATTCCCCGCATGAAGATCGAAATCCTTCACGAAGTGGAGGAAGAATTAAACGAAGCCATTGGTTACTACGAGGAAATCGAATCGGGATTTTAGAATGTCCCGTAGTCCTGTAGTCAGTGGTCCGTTTTTTTCAGCATTTCAGCTTTTCAGCCTTTCAGCATATAGCGTTTTAGCATTTTAGAATGCCCCCTCTCGTTTCCATCGTGATTCCGACGAAGAATCGCCGTGAACTGCTGCGCGAGACTATCGCTTCGGTTGTTGCTCAAACGTATCCGAACTGGGAGGCGATTGTGGTTGATGACGGTTCAAACGATTCTACCGAGGAGATGATCCAGTCAATCGCTTTGACCGACAAGCGCGTGCGATTTGTTCGTCGTGAAAGAAAACCAGCCGGTGCATCAACGTGCCGGAACATAGGATTATCGGCTGCCAAGGGGGAATATGTTGTGTTTCTGGATTCAGACGATTTGCTCGCGCCTGCATGCCTGGAACGCCGGGCCGAGGTAATGGC
Organism: uncultured Verrucomicrobiae bacterium; assembly: GCA_963802515.1. Taxonomy (GTDB): domain Bacteria; phylum Verrucomicrobiota; class Verrucomicrobiia; order Limisphaerales; family UBA11358; genus UBA11358. The sequence goes on along the minus strand of CAWDIX010000002.1, from coordinate 3,777,985 downwards.
AAGCAACCCAAAGGTAGATTTTGCAGTTTTCCCGACGTGGATTTTTCATGATCAGCCTGGCGATACCCGGTTTTTGTGGAACACCTTTAAACCAGAAAACGACCTTGATCGGTTTGTTCGAGGTGACCCGGCGTGGCATACTTCAGGTCCAATTTGGAGGAGAACCAGCCTGGAGCAGGTTGTTTCATGGGATGAACGCGCCCTGTGCGCTCAAGATTGGGAGTTTCATATTCAGGCGCTTGCAGCCGGACTGGATTACATCAAGATTCCAGAACCGGATTCATTTTGGCGGTATTCCAGGCCGGGTTCGATAAGCTCCTTTTGGAACAACCGGCGGTACGTATGTAATCGCGTTCGACTTTTTAAAAGATTGGCAGCCCACCTTGGCTCGAAAGGGATGCTGACAAAGCAGCGGCGGCGCATGATGGCAGGTGGATTATTTATACACGCTTTCCGCTATGGGGTGGGCCGGCGGTTGGCTTTGAAAATCTGGCGTGCCGGACGGCACGCCGGAATCGTGGGGAATCACGAATTCATAATAATGTTGTCCGGTGAATGCGCTCTCTGGATGGCACGGCGCGCCAATCGTTTATGTGAGCGGCTGATGTTTCCACATCTCAAAATTACCAAGACACACCTTAGGGTAAAGATTCCAGTATCAAATTTGAATCAACAACAACCCAATGGTGAGGTGCGCGTGGGTGTATCGCTGGCTTCAATAGAAAAACGACACGAGACCAACGGCGAAAACAGAAATCTGGAAAGTAGAAAGCGGAAATTGGGAAAACTGAAATGAATTTCTGTTTTCTGCTTTCGAAGTTTCTGATTTGTTTTGTGATTTTAATTTTCTACTTTCGGAATTTCCACCTTTTCTTGATGCGAATTTCAACTTTCCTCGGCTCGTGAAGTGGTCTTGCCTACTTCACAGGCTACTTTCCAAGTTTCTACTTTTGAATCAATGAGCGACGTTATCATCTCTGTCGAGAATCTCGGCAAGAAGTACCGCATTCAGCACCACGCCGAGCGCCAGCGCTATGTGGCGCTGCGCGATGTCATTGCGCAAAAAATGAAAGCACCGTTTCATTTTTTGAGGAGATCGAAGATAGCAGATGGCAGTTCGGCCCAATCTCCTAACTCCCGACTCCCAACTTCTACGACTTCCCGCACGGAAGATTTTTGGGCATTGAAAGGGGTCAGTTTTGACGTGCGGCGCGGTGAAGTCGTCGGCATCATCGGTCGGAACGGCGCGGGCAAAAGCACATTGCTGAAAATTCTGAGCCGGATTACAGAACCGACCGAAGGCCGTGTGCGTATCCGAGGTCGCGTGGCGAGTTTATTGGAAGTGGGCACTGGGTTCCATCCTGAGTTGACCGGGCGCGAAAATATTTTCCTGAACGGCGCGATTCTCGGGATGCACCGGGCGGAAATAAAACAAAATTTCGACGAAATTGTGGCGTTTGCCGAAGTGGAGAAGTTTTTGGACACCCCCGTGAAGCGCTATAGCAGCGGCATGTATGTGCGGTTGGCCTTTGCCGTGGCCGCGCATCTGGAGCCGGAGATTTTAATTGTGGACGAAGTGTTGGCCGTGGGCGACGCCGAGTTCCAAAAGAAATGCTTGGGCAAGATGGAAAGTGTGAGTCGCTCAGGTCGGACGGTTTTATTCGTTAGTCACAATATGTCCGCGATCTGTGGCCTCTGTGGCAGAGCAGTCTTGCTGCAGGAAGGGAAAATTGACTTCGACGGTGAAGCAACCATTGCCACAAATCGTTATTTGACCGACGCGCTGGGCAAACGGCCTGACCAGAATAGTCGCGTCCGGGATTCGGAGATTCTCGAAATCATATTTGAAAACGAACGAGGCGGTCCTCTTTCCGTGGCAACTGTAGAACGACCCGTAGTTGTACGGATCAAGTTCATTCTAAGGACACCTGAAAAGGCCCACACGTTGATGCTGCAGTTTTCGACTGTCGACGGACACGCCATATGGACAGCGGAAACACCTCCAGGGATTGTGAACTCACTGCGCAGAGAATCAGGAGTGCTGGAATTGAGCATTGTCATCCCCAAGTTTATTCTTTTTCCAAAGACATATTTTGTGGGTGTCGGAATCATGAACTATGGTGTTGGGCCTGTTTTTTGGGATAAATGCTTTCGGCAACTTACTGTTGTTTCAGACAGGCCGCTGCCGCATCAAGGATATGATCCTGCTCGCCTTAACAATGTTGTTATGCCTCACAACTGGGTCACCGCGCTGGCGCTTTCTCAAGATTCTCAATGAACGTGGTCCCGACGAACTTGCATCCTCCTCAGCATGCACATCAATCGGGCGTGGCAAGCATCGGGGTTTATCTGACAAGCGCGAACCGGATAAGCTATCTGATCGTGAAGACTCTCGTATGCGCGGGTTGTCGTGTCTATCTTCATAGCGACGCAATGTTGGCCGACATCGAAAGGCAGAGAGACGAACCCGGAAGCATCGAGCGCGCATATTTCTCGTGGCTGTTCATGGAAGAGGATGTGAAAATCGTGAGCGCCGAGACTCAGATACCAAAGCTCGATGTCCTGCTCTTGGAATTGGCTCATCTCCGCCCAAAATCATTTGAAATTCTTACAAAGTTCAAAGCCAAGGCGCGCGTGATCGTCGGCTGGAATCCAGCACAACAGGAACAGGATTGGTGGTTCAATCTTAAATCGGACGCAGCAGCCTTAGTGCGTTGTTTTCCATTCTCAATCAAGTGCAGTCGAATCGTAGTGGGAGGAGGACGAACTCGGTTTCGTCCGGTTGCGCCGTTTTGTCCTACTGAGAGACAGGGGTATTTCGTAAATCCCCGTTTTTTGCGGGATTCAGAGTTGCGGCATGTGATGTTTGCCGACGACTGGACAATTGAGAATCACAGAGACTTTCGACTGCTCTTTTCAGGAAATCCCGAACCACCAGCGAGACGTGCAGTTGTTGCCAGGGTCGAAGAGTTTTTCTCAACCTTACCAATGGTCAAATTGGTGAAGAACTTCAGAGAAATTGACGGCGATCCGGATAATCGGTACAAAGTATTATGGATGGTTCGTTCCGATCCGAATGACCCTAAATGGGCAACTCGCAACGACGTTATCCCGCCCAAGGAATGGCCAAATATGCTTAGTAGTGCCGATTTCTCACTCTGTCCGCCGGGTTACGAACGAAAAACACATCGGGTCATTGAAAGCTTGGTTCGCGGGGCAATCCCGATCCTTGATTGCCCGACAGAATATGATCTGGACCTGAAAGATGGGGTTAACTGCCTGGTAGTAAAAGGCAAGGAATGGACGGAGCAAGTTGAAAGGGCGTTGAAGATGGACCAGACAAATGTGCAGGTCATGAGGCAATCAATTGAGGAACTGCGCGCTAAATGCCTGACTCCGGAATCAGCCGGACAGCACTGGCTGCGTAAATGTGGTTTAATGCTCGAGCAATGAGTCCTCCGCTTGTAAGCATTTTGACCCCTGTCTACAACTGTCGCGCGTGGGCTGCAAACGCGATTCGCAGCGCCTTGGCGCAAACATGGCCGAACAAAGAAATCATTGCGTTGGACGATGGTTCGACAGACGGGAGTTGGGATATTCTCCAAACGTTTTCTCAACAGATTCGCGTTGTACGCGCTATTCGGAACGGTGGCCAAAATGCCTCTCGCAATCTTTTGACAGCGTTGAGTCGCGGTGAATGGCTGGTTTATCTGGACGCCGATGATGAATTGGCGCCGGACAGCGTCGCACAAAAGATGGGGGTCTCTGCTGGAGCAGATGCAATTTACGGTACAATGGAAATGTGTTACTTTACGGGCGATCAAATTACGCGATCCCAATTGTTTAATGCCGATAGCTTCTCCGATCCATTTGAGGCGGCTTTTTTGTGGAAGTATCCGAACACCTCCTCCTTTATGTTTCGTAAAAGTGTCATTCTGGAAGTTGGGGGATGGAACATTTCAGTCAAGAATTGCACGGACTACGATTTATATTTCCGATTGCTGCTCAACGGCAAAAAGCTCTGTCCTTCGCCTCAGTCCTTGTCCACTTATCGCCACTGGAGCCAAACGCAGGCGGTAAATGAGAACTCAGAGCGCATCATTCTGACACGCCTGGAAGTGATGTGGAAAGCAGTGCGTGCTCTGGAGGCGGATGGACGGCTGACAACAACCCGGCGCTTCGCTTTTGCGGCGGCCACATTAGGCGCACTCCGGATTCTCTATCATGTCAACGCCGCCAGAGCCTATGATGAGCATGAGCGTCTTGCTTCTTGGATCCCTGATTACCAGCTTCCAAGCAATATGTTTCCGCGAGGTTATCGTGTTTTATATCGGATGCTTGGCTTTCGCTGGGCAGAGCACTTGGCTGATTTGCTACGTCCCTTTACCCGGAGGTCCCAAGCGACTACTGGCAGAAACCTGTCCAGTTGTTGAGGCTGCTCCCGATGTTGTTCTCGGTTATCATTCCCACGTTTAACCGTGCAGCCTTGCTTCGTGAAGCGCTGGATTCCATCTTTGCCCAGACGTTCACCGACTATGAAGTTATCGTGGTGGATGATGGCTCGACAGATGACACGTCCGCTGTTATTGCCGGTTACGGAAACCGCATTCGATTTTTCCGGCAAGAAAATAGTGGCCCCGGCACGGCACGCAATCTTGGAATTCAGAACGCATCGGGTAAATATGTGGCGTTTCTCGACAGTGATGATGTGTGGTTCCCCTGGGCGCTGGCCAGCTACCACGAAGCCATCCAAAGATGCGGACGTCCGGGTCTTATCGCCGGAAATTTCCTCAAGTTTTCTCAGTCCGATGAACTGAAGGCGGTCCAAAAGACGGGTTTGCAGCACCAATTATTCCCGGACTACTACGCAGCATGGCAGAGGAATATTGACATTGTAGGCTGTGGAGTCGTGGTCAGAACTGCCGCCATTGCAAGCACAGCCGGTTTTCTCAAAGGCATGGTAAACGCCGAAGATTCTGATATGTGGATGAAGCTGGGCACAGTGTCAGGCTTCGCTCACCTGACCAGCCCTGCCGTGTTTGGCTTCCGTCAAACTCCGGCGAGCGTTTCCAAGACGGGCGCCAGGACTGCTGCTGGAATCAGGCAAATGGTTGCGTCTGAAAAGGCTGGCGCATATCCTGGTGGCATTGGCCGTCGGCGGGAACGCCGGCAAATTCTGACACGGCATGTCCGCCCCGCCAGTTTGGGCTGTTTGAAAGAATGCAACTGGCGTGATGCGTGGTGGCTGTATCGCCAGTCATTTTTGTGGCACGTGTGTTTAGGAAGACTTCGATATCTAGTAGCGATGCCGTTGCTTTATATCCTGCACCGACTCAAAGCTCGTCCTGAGATGGAATAGTGGTTGATATGGAACACTGGAAGGAACGCTGCACGATTGGCATTACCACCCGTGATCGGGTCGAGGACTTACGCCACACGGTCGAAAAGCAGAAGGCTATCGGGCTTGGTGATATGCATTACATCATCGTGGACGATGGTTCTGCGGATGCGGAAGCTCTTCGCACTGTTGCCGATCAACTTCCGCGTTGCCGTTTCGTCCGACATGAGTCTTCAGCCGGTTTAATTCAGCGTCGTAATGAAATGGCTGAGATGTGTGAGACCGAGTTTCTTATCTCCCTGGACGATGATTCCTATTTCGTGGAACTAATGGGCATGAAGAAAGCGATTGCGGCCATGACCGAGGATCCGCACATCGGCTTGGTCAGTTTTAAAATCATTCAGCTCTACATAGATCCAAAGCGCTTTGAACGACGCACCACCCAGTATCCTCCAGGAAAGACGATGTTCTTCCGAGGGTGCGGCTACGTCGTCCGGGTTAAGACTTTTCTGGCTCTCGGCGGTTTTCCGGCCGAATTAAGGCACGGCGGCGAGGAAACCCATTTGCAATACCGATTTTTTGCTTCTGGCACAAAGATCCTGCATGTGCCTTCGGTTGTTGTTGAACACCGATGGACATGGAGCGGACGGCCTTCGGCAGAGCGCGAGTTCTTGCTTTATCGAAGCCAGCCCATGTTGAAGCTATTGAACGAGCCACTATTAGTGGCATTAGCAGGCTGCGCAAAATTACTCTTCTGGAATTCGTGGCATGGCAGAGGCCCGTTTTTGGCCAAATTCCGGGGTATTTGTTCAGGGATTCGGGCCGGAGTGCAGCTCCGTCGCCGCTGGCCTCCGTTGACACTGAAACAATATTTTGCTTTCCGTCGGGAATGGCGTTCTTGTCGCAAACCTGAGGCCGTTGAGGCAGGACCATTAACTCAGCAAATGCCTGCCACATTTGGCTACTGCCCGAATCCCATCGCGCGTGAATGAGTTAGCTTTTGGGTCCATCGTTGTTGTTCCATCTTGAAATCTCAGTCGTGAAACGCGGTTTGCGGTGCCGATTACAGGAAACACCTTCGGATGACATCTTGGGCATTCACTTGGATCTCCCCCTACTCACCCGACGACTCGCAAGGTGGATGGAAGGCAATGCAATTTCATTTGCTCCGGGCATTGGAACAACGCCTGGGACCGGCCACGCGAATTGCGCCAGTGGAAGTGGCTGAAGAGTTTGTCGGCAAGTGGACAAGCCGATTTCAGAAACAGCTTCACATTCCGAGGCGGTATGCCTATTACTCCGAGTCCCGTCTGGCATCTTTTGCGCGAGTGGTGGAATCAAATCTTTCGACCAGCGATTCGCAGCCCATTATTTTTTTTGGCGCATTGCCATTCGTGAAATGCCGGTCATCACAGCCTTATTACATTTACACGGATGGCGCGTTTTTTGTTCATTACTGGGAATATAATCAGGACCATTCACATGCGAAAAAGGACATCAAACGCATCTGCGCCGCTGAAGCGGAATTTATGCGTCGAGCGGCAGGCGTATGGTGTTCGTCACAGTGGGTAGCGGACCGTATCGCAAAGGAATATCACATTCCAAGTGAACACGTCCGGTTCGTTGGCACCGGGCCTGGTGATGTGCCACCTTTGATTGAGCCAATCCGTTATGAGGACTTTCTGGTGACGGTGGCTGCCGACTTTGAACGCAAGGGCGGTCGCTTTGCCACCGATGTCGTTGGCGCGGTGCGCACAGCAGGATTGGATTGGCGTATCAAATTCATCGGAGGCAAACCGCCTGCGGATATTCTAAGCCGTGACTACGTAGATTGGTGCGGCTGGCTTGATCTGAAAAAAACAGATGACCGAAATCGTTTTGCCAGTATCATGTCCGCCTGCGGGGCACAAATCCTGCCCAGCCGCCGGGATCTTACGCCGCTCGCAATTCCCGAGGCGAGCCTATATTACAAGGCGACCTTTGCCGCGGCCGTTGGTGGCATCCCTGAAATGATTGAAGATGGGCTGACCGGCCTCCTTTTTTCAACAAATGAGAGTGTCGGGCACCTTGCTGGAAGGTTGGTTCCGATTCTGCGGAAACAGGTCGAATTAAAAAGGATGGGCCAGGCGGCATATCAATGGCAACTAACAGAATGGAATTGGACAGAAGTGGCAAAAAGAATCGCATTTGAATTCGTGACGAAGAACGAAATAAATCAGCCAATGATGTGAACGCACTCGTAACAGGCGGGGCAGGCTTTGTTGGACGTCATGTGGTCAACCGATTAATCAGGCTTGGATATTCGGTAACGATCGTGGATAATTTCTACCTTGGTTCAGGATGTCGCGAGCCCAAGGAATGGATGCCTCATTTACAGCCGGATTTGGAAAAAGTTACACTGATTCGCGAGGATTGCCGGGATTATTTCCGAAAATATGGCAAGCATGACACCAAGTTCGACGTGATTGTCCACTTGGCTGCGGTCGTGGGAGGAAGGCTGGTAATAGAAAACGACCCGCTTGCCGTCGGCATTGACCTCTCAATTGATGCCGAGTTCTTCTACTGGCTGTCGAGACTGACTTACCATCCAACCCGGATCCACTACTTCAGCTCTTCGGCCGCTTACCCTGTTGCTTACCAGCACGTGTACAGCCACCGGGCTTTGGCTGAGGACATGATCAAATTCGACGGACAGTTCATCGGTCAGGCAGACCTGACTTACGGATGGTCAAAACTGACCGGTGAGTACCTGGCATTGCTGACGAGCCAAAAGTATGGACATCACATCACTTGTTACCGACCCTTTTCGGGTTATGGCGAGGATCAGGATTTCACCTACCCTTTCCCGTCCATTCTACAGAGGGCGTTACGGGCCGAGCGTCCCATGACAGTGTGGGGCAGTGGTCGGCAAATGCGGGATTTTATCTACATCGAAGACTGCATTGATGGAATGCTTTTGTTGGGGGAAAAAGTTGCTGATGGTAGCGGGATAAATCTTTCCACAGGCATAGCAACAAGTTTCAACGAATTTGCGCGTCTCGCTTGGATTGCCGCGCATGGCAGCGAAGCTGGATTTACGGTGAAAAATACGACAACCAAGCCTGAGGGCGTGTTCGCTCGCTACGGCAGTACGACGTTGCAGCAAGGCCTCGGATTCAAACTCGCTACTTCCTTTGCTGAAGGAATTCGAAAGTCTCTCCACTATTGGAAAGAGTATGGCACAATCTGATTGGCTGCCAAAATTATGGGAGCGTCACCGCTATCGTTCATTATCCTCAGTCACAATTTCCCGCCTCAAAATGACGCGGAGGCCCTTTGTACCGCCCGTCTGGCCAGCGCACTCGCGGCCCTTGGTTATCGCGTGCAAGTTATCACCAAAGCCCACAAGCGAAGCCTTGATGCCTCTATTGAGCAGGAGTTGCTATCCCCCAAACTCGACATAACACGTGTTGAGGTTCCTCCCACTACGTTCATTCGTGAGTCAATGCTTACAGCCAGGTATGGGATTCGTATGGTTGGGGCGTCCTGGATTAGTGGTGCGGTTCGGGCGACGCGAACCGCACTCAGCAAGAGCCCGGAAGCGATACTCATCTCAAGGTCAATGCCGATTACTTCGAACGTGGCCGGCTACTATTGCCGCGACATGGCGGCGGCATGGGTACCCCACTTCAGCGATGGTTATCCCATTGAAACATGGAAACATCGGAGCAGATTGTCCCGTCTTATCCTGCCGATGCACAGGCAATGGGCCAGGCGCATTACTGGTGGCGCAGACCTGGTCACGGGTGCATGTGCCAACACCTGCCGTTATATTGAGGAAAAGACAGGTCTGCCCTTCAGGGAGAAATCGTATGCATTAACGCACTTGGCCCAGCCTAAGCTGAGGCCTGGGAGTTTCACCTTTACAAGAAAAGACCGGGAATTCTGGCTCGCGCACATCGGTAACCTTATGGCTCAGCGCAATCCGTCGGTCTTGATCGAGGGGGTGCGGCGCGCAGCGAAACGCCTCCCTGCCCTCAGGTTTCTCCAATACGGAAACATTGATCGAGAAGCGACAGAAGCTGTGCCTACGTCTGAGTTCGACAGGCTATTTATCATGAAGCAAATTGATAACCTCAGTCCCAGGGATGGCGGAGACTTGCAGAGGCAAGTGGACGCGAATGTCATGGTGGACTCCGACTATGGCGTGGACTATTCCGGTATTATTCTCTCCAAATTTCCGCACGCGGTTTGTAGTGGCAGACCACTTCTGACATTGAGCCATGAAGACGGGCCGATGGCTGAATACCATCGGCGCTTTGGCGGGGGGATCCTGGCTTCGTTTCGTGATCCGGCGTCCGTGGAGAACGCTATACTTCGACTTCATGAAGCGTGGGCGGCTGGCGACCGCTGCTTTGAACCAACCGCGGAGTTCATGGAACAGTTCTCGCCTGAAGTTGTATTAATCCCATTCGTAGAACGTCTTAACCGATTGTTAATTGAGAGCCGGGCGAGACTAAGAAGCCGTTGAAAGCCAACGTCGCACAAAAGATAGCGTGAAGAATTACGCGGTGCCAAGGGCTCTGCATCAGGAACGGATGCTGGGGGCTTGGTCACTGATAGGTATGCGTTTGGACAAACAAAGAGCGACCTAGGCACTCCACCGTCTTTGGTCTGCGGTCTATCGTCCTGTAGTCCCCCGTTCAGCCCAGACGGCATATTCGGATGAAATCCCGGACGACCTTGTCTGAGCCATGCGGCATCGCGGTCTGTCGTGGAAGTGGTAAGACCGAGCCGATACTAACCAAAGCCTAATGGAGCCAAAGCACCAAACCTCTGCGTCAGCAAGCCAAGAGTGGTGGCACAGACTGGTGGTTGTAGTCGCAACATTTCTATCGTTTGTTTATTTGCTGCAATTAGCAAGCCCTCTGAGACTCAACACAGACTCTATGGTCTTTTTGAGCATTGGTGCTTCGGTGGCCGATGGGCATGGTTTTCTGCTCCACGGACATGTGACCCACTTTCCCCCAGGATATCCGGCAATGTTGGCTTTCTTGGACTGCTTGGGTCTGGCCTCGTCTTGGTCGTTCATTTTCTTAAACTGCGCATTTTTAGGTGCCACACTTACGGCTGGCTACCTCCTCTACCGGAATCTGTTTGGCTTGACTACCTCAACTTCCATCGCTCTCTGCTGTGCTGTAATGCTGTCCTTTGTGTTGGTGAAGCACATGACCATTCCTTTGAGCGACGTGCCCTTTATGGGTTTGTTCACTCTCGCGTTACTCCTGCTTGGGCGAACTCAAGATGGATCGGATCGGATGAGGTGGAGTTGTTTTCTCTGTGCCTTCCTCTTGGCGGGGTTGGCTACTACCGTCAGAACGGCCGGCGTGGCACTTCTGCCTGCGTTTGCCTGGGTAGTGGGACAATCTTTCCTGACCAATCTACACAGCTCAAGGAGGGGTCGTACGATTTTGCTCCGGAGTTGTTTGGCCGGCATAATCATAGTCGCTCTGTCCTGTGCGTTTCTCATCTCCACGACTCGATACTTCCAAGAGATGAAGGCGCAATACCTGCAAACCGGTTTGGTCACTAGACTTCAAAACAACATGGTTGTCCACATTAAGGAGCTCGGCGAAGTTGGAGTTAATGCGCCCTATGCAAAAGCTCCTTCCGTATCGAAGCCCGCGTTCACGCTGGTCGGAATACTGATGATTGCCCTTGTATTCAGAGGCATTTGGCTTCGGCGGCGGTCTTTTGGTGTCTTGGAGGTCGCTATCCTGGCCTACGGGGGGATGGTCTTCATCTGGCCGTATCCAGATGCTCGGTTCTGGTTACCGGTGCTTCCACTTATTGCCGGCTTCGTCGCGCTCGCCATGATTGATGCTGCATCGCACCGGTATTTCAGGATTGTAGGACCCGTCATGTGCGCTTGGTTTACTTTGGCTGGCTTGGTCGCTATGGCCTACAGCACCCGGATCTCGTGGGCTGGAAAGCGGTTCCCCGACTTGTATGGCGACGGAACTCTTACCCCGAGCTATCGGGCAGCTTTTCTTGGACAGACAAATGTGATGGTGAATAGTGACGCGGTGATTCTTCTCAAACGATACGAGCCGAGGGCGCAAAAAGCGTCGCCTCGCGATGAAACCAACTGACGCATGGTCTAACGATTGAACCTCAAAGGTTGCTGGCATGGAAAAGGGTTCAGTGCGAGGACTGGAGCGATTTTCGGGCTTCGCTCGCGGTCGCGCGGCTCGCCTCGGCATCGCTGCCGGTCTTTGCAACCAGCCCCAGCATCGCATCGGTCAGTGAACCGGCATAGTAATAGGCGATGACGTCCCGGATGCCGCTTTGCAGCGGATAATGCGCGTCGCTGTCAGCCATGCCATTAATCAAGTCCTTCTCCTTTTGGGCACGTAACGAGCGCATTTCCAGTTCAAGCGCCTGAATCGTGTTGTTTTGGAGGATGTTTTTGTCCAGGGACGAATTGGCCCCGACAACCCCGGACGCAATCGCCGAAAGAATGGTCTTCACTTCTGCGCCCCCGGCCGCCGTGGATGCCGCCGTCAAACCGAGTATAACGATTTCCGCCGATGTATCTTTCACGGTTTTGTCCGTGTGCAGCCGGACCTCGAATTCATGGTAATTGAAATCAATCGTCGCCATGAGGTCATTGAGAATGGCGTTTCTGACCCTCACCTTGTCGGTCGGCGCGGCATTGTTATAGACGGTCAGATAGTAATTGGACGACCGCGGGCTGGTATAATTAAAGGCCGGCAATCGCGCGGCGTTGATGAGCGCTGGTTTGGTCGCCCTCGTAGCGCAACAGCCAGTCACTATGAAACAGATAACTGAAGCTGTCACGATCGCCATGAACCCGGTAGGGCCGAACTGCTGCTCGGCCCGGCGGCGCGGCAGCGCCGCCCTACCTATATCCCGGCTCAGTAGTTCAATGCGCAAAGATTTTGACATATTGCTCAGCACTTTGAGGCGGATCTCCGAATTCCGACCTCTGATTTCAGCACATCAGTTTTTAGTTTTTCAGAATGTTAGCGTTTCAGCGTTTTGTTCTGTATCTCCGACCCCTTTCTTTCTAAAAACTGAAATACTGACACACTGAAATACTGCCCAGTGAAGCACCAAATGCAGGCTTCACGGGCCAAGGACCTCTGATCTCCGACTTTCTAAAAGCTGAAAGCTGAAACGCTGACATGCTGACATGCTTTCCAGCCGCCGATTGGCAGGACCCCGGCCCTATCCCTGACCAACCGGCGCACTGGAAAGTCTGCCCTTGCCCCTCAGATTGCCATGTGCGACACGGAATCGCTCCATTCGCTGTAACCGTCGCTGCCGCCGACGGCCCGGGCCTGCAGGTTGTAGGTCGTTCCCGGCGTGAGGTTCCCCACGATAACGCGGCGCGCCTTCGTGGAAATGACCGTCGCGGCCGGCGTGGCGGCCCCGTTGATGGCCCGGATTTCATAGGACCTGGCATTGGCCACCGGTTTGAGACGCAAGCTCAGTTTTGTCGTGCCGGCGTTATCCACCGATACAATCACGGGAATGGCCAGCTTTGCCTGCGCACGGCTCGAAATGACGGGCGTAAACCCGGACGTGCGCAGCATGGCCTCGTCCTGGTCGGCGACCATCTGGACATACGCGGCAATCTTCCGCAATGCGGCCACCAGCGCGTCGCGCGCCGCGTTCTTGGCCGCAGTCAACGTAGCGCCGCCGTCCATGGCCGCGCCGGTTGCCTTGTCGAATGTAGCCAGCAATTTTCCCAAATCAGCCAGTGCCACCGGCGGTTTGGAAAACGTGGCGTTGTTTGTCATGCTGTTGATGACGTTGTTGGTGAAGGCACTCAAGGTTCCATCGGCCATGCGATTGAAACTGAATGCAACTCTTAATGTTTTCATATTCCCTGTTTTCCCTATCTATCGTTTTGTTGTGAGCAATCCGGCAGAACCCATTGGTTCGACTTCGAACCGCCCTGGGCCGCCGCTGATGCAAACCGCGTGCCAATCCAAAAGAGGAACTTAAAACAAAACATAAGTTCCTGATTTATCTTATGATACTTTTGTTGCCCGCTTGATTTTTGACCTAGCCACTTGCGTTGAAGCTGTCTCAAAGTTTGTGTTGGCATCGCTCTCACTTGTCACTTGTCACTTGTCACGTGTCACTTGTCACGTGTCACGTGTCACTTGTCACGTGTCACTCGTCAAATGGTCTTTACAGACTGACACGGCCTCCAATCAACCTGATAACCCGTCATGCAGGACGATTGGGACATTTTGCAGGCTGCATTACGGCGGGAAAAACTTGATACAGGTAAAACAATCCTGCAACGACTCAAAACAACATTGAAATGAATCAGTTCAGTATTGAAATGCCCCCGGTTAACCAATTCACGCAACGGCATTTGCGGAGACGGCCCATAAAACAAGATTGAAACGGCGCAAATCAACATTGTTTTGCGGCAGATCAAGATGATTCAGGGTAAAGCAATATTGAAATGAGGCTGTGTAAATTAACAAGACAAGGCAGATGATTAAATCCGGGTTCCTGCAAATCGGATCGAGCCCGTGTTAACCAACAAAGGCATGGATTTGAGTTTTAAGATTCGAAATCGGTTTGATCCGAGGCAAAATCATTTTGAAAGTCATAGTTGCTCAAAAAGGCGCGCGTGAGCATTTCCTTGCGGCTCGAGCTTTGCATCGTCAAGGAATGTTGGCGAAGCTCGTGGTGGACTGGTATGCGGTTGGCCAAAACCAAAAGCAAAAAGCTGAAATTCTGAAAGCTGAAAAGCTGAAAGAGGAAATGGAAAAGACGGAAGCCGAAAAATCTCAGCGTTTCAGCGTTTCAGTATTTCAGCTTTTCGGTGGCCGCGGGCGCGCGGCTTTGGCAGCGCGGGCGGAGGGGATTCCTGATGGACTGGTCCACGCATTTCCCTTTCGCAGCCTGCTCTGGAAATGGCGCGTGCGCCGGCTGGCAGCGCAGGGACGCAGTCACGAGGCTTACGTGCAAACCGATGCCGCGTTTGCCGCCGCCGTGGCCCGGCTTGTTTTGCCGTCGCACGAGGTTTTCTTTGGTTATTCCTACGCCAGCCTGGAGATGCTGGCAGCGGAGAAAAAGCGTGGCGTGTTGACGGTGCTGGACCAGATTGATCCGGGTGCCGCAGAATTCCAACTGGTGGCAGAGGAGATGGCCCGCTTTCCGGAACTGGCCGGTCCGCCCCCGGAGTTTCCCGCCGCGTATTACGAGCGCAACCGACGTGAATGGGCGCTGGCCGATCGCATCGTCGTCAACTCCGAGTGGAGCCGGGAGGCGCTGGTGCAAGAGGGAGTCGCCCCGGAAAAGCTGGTGGTCATCCCGCTGGCGTTTGAAACAAAAGTAGAAAAGCAGAAAACAGAAAACAGAAATTTACAACCCTCAACCCTCAACTCTCAACTCTCAACCGCACCCTTACAGGTGCTCTGGCTCGGCCAGGTCAACATCCGCAAGGGCATTCATTACTTGATGGAAGCCGCCCGAAAGCTCGAACGGGAAAAAGTCCAATTCGATGTCGTCGGGCCGGTGGGGATTCTGCCGGCAGCGGTGGCGTCTGCGCCTCGCAACGTGACATTTCACGGCCCGGTCAGCCGCGATCGTGCAGCGGAATGGTATCGCAAGGCGGATGTCTTCGTGTTGCCCACACTTTCAGACGGCTTTGCGCTCACGCAGTTGGAGGCGATGTCGCACGGGTTGCCGGTCATCGTCACGCCCAATTGCGGTCGTGTAGTGGAAGATGGCGAAACCGGCTTCATCATCCCGCCGCGCGATCCGAAGGCCTTGGCCGACGCAATCGTGAAATTTGTCCACAACCGCAACCTTCTCACGGAGATGTCGCCACGTTGTATCGAAGCATCCAAAGCTTTTTCGATTGATTCCTATGGAGCGAAACTGGTGAGCATAATCGAAAAATACATGGCAGAGCGTCGCCAATGACCGCAGTCCATTTCTGCTTTCTGTTTTCTCAATTTCTACTTTTTCCATGACCGCCGTTCTCCACATCGCCCTCAACCCCGTTACCGGGCCGTGGAGTGTCATGCGGGACCTGGCTTTGGCCCAAGCAGCGTCAGGTCGTTACCGCGCCGTTGGGCTGGGCGTCATTACTTCCAAAGACTGGCCCCACCAGTATGATGAAGAACTGACGCAAACCCGGCTGCCCGCCTATCGAGCGACCACCATTAAAGCGTTCGGCACGGCGCAATTTCTGTGGCAACGTTTCCAGCATCCACCCATCGAGAACTGGGTGGGTGATTTGATGCTGAAATCCGGGGCGAAAAACACAGTGGTTCATTTTCACAATGCCTGGATGTCGGGCGTCTTTCTGCCGCTTCAGGAGTTATCTTCAGGTCAAATCAGTACCGTCGCCACATTTCATGGAGTGAATGCGATGCTTGAGGGCAAACCGATCCGGCGTTTTTTGCATCGTTGGATGGCGGCGCGTTTGATTCGCAGTGGCACTCGGTTGACCTCGGTGGACCGCGGTAATCTGGTTTTGGCAGAGAACATTCTTGGCTTGCGTCCTGATTTATTCACGGTCATTCCCAATGGAGTGGCCGACGACCCGGCGGCGCGCGCAATGGCTTGGAACGGCGAAGGCGAGTTCCGGGTGGGGCATGTGGGTAGCATGACGGAGCGCAAGGGTTGGCGGATAGGCGCCGAAGCCGTGCTCCAACTGGCAGCGGAAGGCCGGCGCGTGCGATATATCATCGCCGGCAGCGGTCCTGAAGCAAGTCAGGCGGAAGCGTTGGCTAAGGAACATCCGAATTTCATCGAGTATCTTGGGCACGTGCCGCAACCGCGTCGGATTTTGCTGCCAAAACTCCATGTGCTCTCGGTCATGTCCGCGCACGAAGGGCTGCCGATGACTGTTATTGAAGGCATGGCTGCCGGCGTGCCGGTGGTGGGGACGGCCGTTGGCGGCATCCCGGAAACCGTAGCTGATGGGCATACTGGATTTTTAATTCCGCGTAGCGTGGAAGCATTGGTGAAGGCGCTGCGCCGATTGCAACAATCGCCTGAATTGTGGCGGACGATGAGCGCCGGGACGCGGGAACGATTTGAACATAAGTTTGAAATCGGCCATATCATTAAGCAATACGATGAAGTGTACTGTAACTTCGGTCATGGAGCGAAATGATACAATAGTACCTTTTATGCAAGCTCTGGGAACCAACGACGAGACATTTCAAGCGAAAGACGTAGATGCTGTGGTCCTGAATTATCGGGTTGGATGGATGGCCGCGCAGGCAGCCCGCTCGGCCAATGAAGATGGCGTAAATAGCGTCTTTATTATAGATAATCAGTCTGATGACGATTCCATTCCTGTGTTGGAAAGGGAAGCTTCTCCATTCGCGGAGATTATGCAATTGCCTGAGAATGTCGGATTCTCCGCTGGGAATAATGCCGGAGCAAAACTCTGTAAAAAACCGTTGATTCTGTTCATGAACGCGGATGTTCTGTTGAATCCGGGTGCGGTGCTACAGATGGTTGACACGATGAATGCAAACCCTTCCATCGGCATCGTGACTCCCTCGTTGTATGGTCCAGATGGAGAGACCCAGGCATCCGCGTACTTTTTACTGACACCGTTGAGGATTGTGAAATTACTGCTTGGCTTGGACAAACTTGGTGTAATGCTCGGATGGCCAGTTCTTGCCGGCAATGCCGATATGAAACGCAATGGCAATTATACTGGTGTCGTCGAATCGGTTTACGGCGCATGCATGCTAATACGACGGAGTGCATTCGAGGCTGTAAATGGCTTTGACGAGGAATTTTTTATTTATTGTGAGGAAACAGACTTGTGTCTTCGTCTGCGAAAAGCTGGATGGAAAGTTTATCGGTGTGGAGGGGCTCAGGCAAAACACTGGCATGGACAATCTGCCCAAAAAGCAGCAAGGAAATCGCTTATACTGATGAGTGAAAGCCATAGACTATATGCAAGAAAGCATTTTTCATTCTTTGGGAGGACTGTAACTTCAGTTGCCTTTATTGCTGGCTTGAGTCTTCGGATATTATTAACTCGGTCCTTGGAGGCGAAGGCAAGCTATTTTGCAGCCCTTGGTGTTTGGTTGGGCTGGACACACTCCGTGGATCCTCGGCGGCGATGAGACACAGGGTACGAATGTGTGATAATCGGGGAATAAACACGCGCAATGACGTTCCGATGCTTTCACTTAACGTACCATTTTGGTTAGGCCTACCGCCTGAACTAGCGCGGTCGTTTCGCCGCTGGTTGTGTCGCCTTGTCAAGGCGGCCAGAACTTGATGACCATGTCTGCAATCGCCACTTCAATCCGCGGAATGCGCCCGAAAAGGAATCGTCTAAATGGGAACCATCCCCCAGTCGAACCTTATTGGGATTGCCGGTTAAGTTGGTTTGAAATCGGTCTGCTGATTTGTGCCACGGCGCTGGCCGTGGCTCTTCACTTGAGTCCGGTACTGAATTCCAGTCTGGCGATTCCATTGACGGCGCTGTACGGCGCGATTTCCTACCTCTCTCCGGTCAGCGGCTTCTTTTTTGTTGCCACCACCCAATTCCTGCCGTTTCCCGAAGGTGCCCGTTTTAATCCGGCGCAAATCGGGGGTTTGATTTGGTTGCCGGTGGTATTGCTGCGGTACCAACGATTAAGCCTTGGTAAACTCTGGCTTTTGTGGCCGGTATTGCCGTGGTTTGTCTGGTTCTGGGTGCTGACCCAGGAACCGATCTACTTACCCGATAGCGATTATATGAAGGCCCTGATGTATTCAGTGATTGCTTGCCAACTGGCTGAAGAGGCACGGGGGCAATATCTGAAATGTTTGCTGGGACTTTGCCTGGGTTCATTGCTCGTCATGGCCGCCTATTGGTGCTATCAGGCCGGACTACCCGTGCAGATCCAGGATTGGGGTGGAGAGCGGGAAGGTTTTGCTCGCATGGGCGGTGTGCGTGCCGATGCGGTGATGGTCTGGCCGGCACTTCTGGTCGGTGTCTCGGGACTTCTGGGTTTGCAGGTTTCATTGGCGTCCTCACGGAATGCCCGGGCCACACCCCAATGGTTGACACCGCTGACAATCGGATTGATCGTGGCAGCGCTTCCGCCTTTGGTTTCCACCATGACCAACGGGGCTTATGCAGGGTTTGTAATGGTATTGGGTGCGTTCGGGTGGGCATTGTGGCTGGCGAAAAGGGCCGGCGCTTTTTCAAACCCGCGATTCCGCAAGTTGATCAACACTCTGGCGCTGGCGGCCTGCCTGGTTGCAGTTCTGTTTGCCGTTGATGCCTTTCAACTGCGGACGAAGGTTTCTTCCTTGGCGCGGTATTATGATGAAACCTCACAGAAGGAGGGTGCCGCGGCTTCACGCACAGGAGTGTGGCATGACTCCATCAATACCATTATGAAATATCCCCTCCTCGGCATCCGGGTCACCGGCGACCATGAGGTCATTACGTCGGAATACGCGGACCAAGGTTGGTATCTTTCGCATAATGTTTTTCTGGATAATGGGCGATCCATTGGTATTCCCGGCATGTTGTTGGTGGCGATGTTTTTCTTTTGGCCGGCCATTAAGATGTGGCAAAGTGGAGAGCGCGTCCGTTACCTGCCTTTTCTTCTCGCTCACTTCGCCTTGTTTATCTTCTGGATGAGCCTCTCGTTCGCGTTTTACAAAACATTCTGGGCATTATGGATGCTGATGGCGGTGGCCACCAATCAATCCCAAACGCGTCCCGTTTTCAAAAAACAACGCGTGCGAACAGCGGTAGGCCACAATACACCGAGGCCTGTGACGGTTCGGGCAGGGTGAGTAGTAAAAGCAGAAAGTAGAAAGTAGAAATTGGACGCTATTTCAGCATTTTTTGAGTAAAGTATTTCAGCTTTCTGATTTCCACATTTCTGCTTTGATTTAAGATGATTTCCCAGCAAACGCGGGTGGCCGTATTGTTTCATCGGCTGGGACCTTACCACCACGCGCGTCTCCGGATAGCGGGACGGCTGTTGTCAGTTGTGGCGGTTGAATCTTCCGGCGTGGATGAAACCTACGCCTGGGATGCGGTTGCCGGGGCCGATCATTTTGAGCGTTTGACTTTGTTCGACCGCGCCGACGCGCAAAAACAGCCGGCGGCGGAAGTTGCGAGTCGGGTTGGTTCGGCGCTGGACAAGGTGCGTCCTGTGGCGGTGGTTGTTCCGGGTTGGGCCGACTCCGCCGCGCTCGGCGCTTTACGCTGGTGCATCCAAAACCGTGTCCCAGCCGTCATGATGTCCGAGAGCACAGCGTGGGATGAGCGGCGCAGGCCGTGGAAAGAATGGATGAAGCGAAGGATTGTCGGGTTGTGTTCGGCGGCATTGGTCGGCGGAACACCGCACAAGGATTACATGGTCAAGTTGGGCATGCCCGCCGAGCGCGTGTTTTTGGGTTATGACGCGGTGGAAAATGAGCACTTCGCGCGCGGCGCGAAAGGGGTCAGAGGTCAGAGGTCAGAGGTCAGAAATAAATATGAGTTGCCGGAAAGGTATTTCCTGGCCAGCGCGCGATTCGTGGAGAAAAAGAATCTGGCGCGACTGCTGCAGGCGTTCGCGAGATACCGGGAGCTCGCGGGGAGATCGGAGATCGGAGATCGGAGATCGGAAAGCATCGGAGAAAATGCTGAAATGCTGAAAACTGAAACGCTGAAATCGGAATCCAGCATACCATCAACTCTCAACCCTCAACTCTCAACCGAACCATGGTCCCTTGTGCTTCTCGGCGACGGCCCGCTGCGATCTTCCATCTTCAATCTTCGATCTTCGCTTGGCCTGCACGCCTCCGTGCGGCTGCCCGGCTTCATCCAATACGACGCCCTGCCCGCTTACTACGGTCTGGCCTCAGCCTTCATCCATGCCAGCACGACGGAGCAATGGGGCCTCGTGGTGAATGAGGCGATGGCATCCGGATTGCCGGTCCTGGTCTCGAATCGCTGCGGTTGCGCGCAGGATTTGGTGAAGGATGGTGTCAACGGTTTTACTTTCGATCCCCTCAACGTCAAACAGCTTGCCCAACTCATGTTTCAGATTTCAGCTTTTCAGCCTTTCAGATTGTCGGCATTTGGCGACGCCAGTCGCGAGCTCATTTCCAACTGGGGCCCGGAGCGGTTTGCGTCGGGACTTCAGCAGGCAGTCGAAATGGCATTGACCACACCACAACCGCAGGCAAGGCCGTTTGATCGCTTTCTCCTGCGGGCGCTATTGATGAAATAGCAGTGTTTCGGTGAATCGGTTAGCCAGTGTTTCGGTGAACCAGCAGGCCGGTGGACCAGAGAATCGGTGTTGCGGTGGACCGGTAAGCCAGTGTTTCGGTTTTCACCGTCAAAGGCTCAACCATAACACCAACGCACAGAAATCCTGCCTCACTGAAACACCGGAACACCGACACACCGAACTACCGAACTTATGAACAAGGTGAATTCGTTCGATGAACTTGAGGTTTATCAGGCAGCCTTCGCGCTGCAACAGGACCTGTTCGGTCTGAGCAAGCGCTGGCCCAAGGTGGAAGATTACTCGCTCACGGACCAAATCCGCCGTTCGTCCCGTTCCATTGGAGCCAATATCGCGGAGTCGTGGTCCAAGCGCAGGTATCCCGCTCACTTTTTATCCAAATTGACCGATGCGGACGGCGAATTGCAGGAAACGCTGCATTGGCTAAAGACCGCGAAAGCCTGTGAATATGTTTCAGCAGCGGATCGCGAACGATTGCTCCAGCAATTGCAGCAAATTGGACGATTGCTTGGTAGCATGATCAATCGTCACGAATCTTTCTGTTACTGAAACACCGAAGCACCGTTTCGCCGAAATACCCAAACAGTACTGTGCACTGCACCACCGAATGCCAGTCTGTTTGACCGCTTGCTCTTGCGCCTCTTACTTGCCCGTTGAAAATCAACGTCGTCATTGATTCCATTTCGCGCGCGGCGGGCGGGCTTTTCGATGCCGAGCGGCGTTTGTGGCAATCTGCGCAAGTCACTGGTGTCAGGGTTTCAGCTTTTTCACTGGCCGATAAGTATTCGACGCTGGATGCCGGTGCGTGGCTACCGATTTTGCCTGAAAGTTTCCCGGCGGGCTGGCCGGGTGTCCTCGGCCGTTCAACTCCTTTTCGTTCCCGGCTGCTCGCGGAACCGGCAGATTTGCTTTATCGAGCCGGTCTTTGGAGTTGGCCTTCACGCAACGCCTGCGAATGGCGCCGTCAATATGACAAACCGGAGATCATCGCCCCCCACGGAATGCTCGATCCTTGGGCAGTTAAAAACTCGGCGTGGAAAAAGAAACTGGCCCTGTTTTTTTACGAACAGGCGCATCTCCAAAGTGCCGCCTGTCTTCGGGCCTTGTGTGAGTCCGAAGCCAGGGCGATGCGCACTTTCGGCCTGAAGAATCCGATTTGCATCGTTCCCAATGGAGTAGATTCGGCGGAGATAGGAAATCGGAGATCGGAGATCAGAAACCCGCCGTGGGCGGGTTACGTCGAACCAGGACAGAAGGTTTTGCTCTACCTCGGACGCCTGCATCCGAAGAAGGGGCTGGTGAATTTGCTGAGAGCGTGGAAGTCAACTCTCAACTCTCAACCCTCAACCAATGACTGGCTTTTAGCCCTCGCCGGTTGGGACCAAGGCGGCCACGAAACAGAGCTCAAGCGCCTGGCAACCGAACTGGGACTTTCGTTCTCAGATATTCGAACTCCGAACTCCGATCTCCGAACTCCGAACTCTGTTTTGTTTCTCGGCCCTCAATTTGATGATTCGAAAGCTGCGTGTTATGCCAATTGCGATGCGTTCATTTTGCCATCCTTTAGCGAAGGGTTGCCTATGGTGCTTCTGGAAGCCTGGGCTTATGGGAAGCCGGTGGTGATGACACCGGAATGTAATTTGCCCGAGGGTTTTTCGGCACGGGCTGGTATCAGGATTACCACCGACGTTGAAGGAATCGCTCGCGGTTTGACCGAGCTCTTTGGCAGGAGCGCGCAAGAGTTAAATGAAATCGGACGAAACGGCCTGCGCCTGACAGGGGAAAAGTTTAACTGGCGCACAATCGCCGGGCAGATGCGTGCGGTATGTGAATGGCTCGTGTGTGGAGCATCGAAGCCGGATTGCGTTTATGTGGATTGAACCGGAATTCGTTAACCGCGGATTACACGGATTACGAGGATAAAACTTATGGCTTTGAACCAAATTGACTTGTCCGGCTATCGCCCGGCGGGCTTTGACCGCGGGGCCGGGCCTCTTAAAGAAAGCCTCTGGCTCATCGTCAATCTGGTTCTGTTTCGATTGTGTCCATTCAGCTTTTCGGCACTGAAACGCCTGATGCTGCGTGCCTTTGGCGCCCGGATTGGACGCAATGTGACCATCAAGCCGCAGGTCAAAATCACGTTTCCGTGGAAGTTGACCATCGGCGACCACGTCTGGCTGGGTGAGGAGTGCTGGCTGTTGAATCTGGAACGAATCATCATCGGGAACCACGTGAGCATTTCGCAGCGCGCCTTTCTCTGCACGGGCAATCACAACTACAAATCGCCGACATTCGATTTAATCGTAAAGCCGATCATCGTGGAAGATGGCGCGTGGATTGGCGCCGGCGCGTGGGTTGGCCCCGGCATCACCGTTGGCAATCACGCCGTGCTGGCGGCCGGCTCCATCGCCACGAAAAACCTTGAACCTTTTGGCATCTATCGCGGCAACCCGGCGGTGTTGCTCAAACAAAGAGCCATTTTGCCCAAGACATAACGGATGCAAGGATGACATCCGCCCTCACCCCGGCCCTCTCCCCCAGGAGAGGGAGAATCGTTCGCCCCTCCTTTGAAAATTTATATGACTGGATTGGCCGGACGCTCATCCTCAAAACCAGAAACCATCGAAAGCAATTCCCTCTCCCGGGGGAGAGGATAAAAAGGTGAGGGCGGACGTAAACATTCGTTAGATTGAAAACGTCGAGGTAACGGAGGGAACAACGAGTGAACCGCACTTCCCAGAGCCTTTTCGTTCAAAAGCTTTTCTCCGTTAACTTGGTTAGCTTCTGTTTAAGCTCAATCCCGGTTTTCGGGCAATGGGTCAAATGCTTGGTACTAAACAAATAACACATTTCTTGTTCCGCATTGGCGCGGTTTGTGCTAAAGGTTAACTTGGGGTCTGCGTGTTAGTAAGCAAACGATTGATATGAGCGCCAGGATGAGTAATTGGAGCCGGCTTCGGCTCCTGTGCGCAGGCTTGTTGATTCTCTGGGCCGGAAGTGTGGCAACGCAGGCCGCGAAACTTGATCCGAGTTCCTGGAAGATATATCCACTGCATGTTCCGTCGCCCCCAACCGGATTGACAAATGTAACTACACCACCGACCGGCACCAATCCCGTAACGCCGAGTTTTCCAAATGTGGTGACGAATCTCACGGACAATAACCCGGCAACCCTCGTCACGCTGACCAATACGGGATTAAATTCGATTGGACTGTGGATTGATATGGGGCAAACCAATGTCGTGGATCGTTTGTTCCTCATCGGCGGCAACCACACAAATTTGAACATCTGGCCAAACTATTATCAAAACCAGTCCAATCCGCCGCTGGGGTTAATCGTCGTTTCCATCGGCAACCCCGGTTCGATGATGAAGCAGGTCGGTACATGGACGGTACCTTACGACGCCGGGAATCCAGTGGATACGGAAATTGATATGCGGTTCAGCCCGGTAGCGGGACGTTATGTACGGATTCAATTGCAGACGAACGTGACTTGGGGTGTAAACTACTGGCCGGGGTGGGTGTTGACCTCACAACCGCCTGCGCCTGCCGACCTGACATGGAATGTTGGTGAGGTGGAGCTTTACGGCTTTCGAGGGCCGCTTACGAATCTCAATGCAGTGGTTTGTGACAGTTTTACGAACGGCACTATTGATAAAGTGAGTTCGATGACTCAACCATTACAAATAGCTGCTTTGGATTTGAGTTATTATTTGGGAGAACTGACCGGGACTCCGCATCCGATTATCACCTCTTCTCAAACGAACCTGTATCCGGGGAGAATTTACCGGATAGTGGATTTGAAATCGCTCGCCCCGGATTACAGCACGATGATGGCCAACATTGCTTCGGGCGCATTGCCAACCAATCCGGTTGTTTCGCTTGCCGGGCGTGAGGTGCAGTTTATGGGATGGCCTTATCGTTGTGTCATGTGGAGTGTGTGGGAGTTTCTGGAACGACAGGGCGTTCGCTGGGTCTATCCGGACGGGCATGGAGATTTTGTGCCAACCGGCAGTGGAGTAAGCCTGAACATGCTGCCCCTGCAGGTCAAATCTTCCGCCATTAGCATTTTTGCGAACTTCGATTGCGAATTACTTCATCCATGGCCTCTTTGGTATTTGCAGTCAGTTCGTCAGGAATACCTATACCCGTGGCGCAACCGTTGGAATTGCAGTTGGAATGGAGACGGTCCGTTGGGTGGGGCTGAGATTCCCCCTATGCCGTCTCCGGGGGCGAGTTTTGTGAGCAGCAATTACACCGAGGGTTTTGACGGCTTTCCGCATAATTTCGGCAATGTAGTTCCAATTAGGGTTCTCGACCAGAACCCTAATTGGTGGGGTTGGACAAACAGTAGCGCAGCGTCAGCATCGGAGTCTGTTTATAACCCAACTTTTATAATGGACGACCCGACTCTTATATCGTGGGTGGCAAATAAGATGACCAATATTGCTGCCGCAGAACCTTTGGCTTCTAGGTATCCACTGAATATAGTTGATAGCCACCGTGCTTTTAATCTTCTCCCCATAGATGCGTCCACTTATTCTCAAGACCCTTATACCATAGCTTCAAACGGGCCGGCGCAATCAAACCCGGAACCGTGGGTCAAACTGTACAGTCAGGCTTACTCCGGAGCCTATTATAGCTTTGTGACAGCGGTAGCCAGTCAAGCGCAGCAGATGGGCTACACTGGTCTTGTGGGTGCTCTGGCCTATGCAGACGTTTTTCCGCCGCCAGCCAATATCCCTGTTTTTCCAACCAACGTGTGGGTGGAGGTTTGTCTTTACGGCGCACCCAACCTGTTGATGAGTGACCCAGCCAATGCGGGAATGAAGGCCGCGCTGGATGGCTGGCACGCCACCTGTTCACAACTGGCGACTTATGGTTACGCGCTGCTGCATACTGACTATTGGGAACAGGACCCAAGATTGCCAGTACCGTTAGTCGCGGGCACGGTTGACCAGGCTAAGTACCTCGCCAGCATCGGGGCGCTGGACGGCAGTTGCCAGGGAAACTTAACCAGTCTCCCATATAATCCATGGAATTTCTACGCCTATCCGCGAATCCGATGGAATACGAATCAAACCGCGGGCCAGTTAGAAACAGAATGTTTTAACGGTTATTTCCGCGAAGCCGCCGCGCCCATGCTGGCTTACTATCAAGGTTTGGAAAATTACCAGGTCACCAACGGAATAAACATGCATTACCGGGGCTATGCCTATGGGATAACCCCAGACTCATTCCCATTGGGTGTCTTGGCTTCAATGCAAGCAAATCTGGCAGCCGCAGCAAAGCAAGCAACGAACTGGTATGTGAGAGATCGCGTGGCCGACATGCAGGATGGATTTAATTGGGTGATTACCAATGCCGGATTGGCGGGGGTGAATTTGACGAATACCGCGCCCTATCCGATTATTGGTTCAACCACCAACCCATGCACCGTCAATTTATACACAAACATGGTGCCATTCCATCCTCTTTATATGTCGGCGACCGGCATAGGTAACGGAGCCAACGTACAGTATACAGGGAACCCTGCTGATCCACCTCTGGACTGGGCGTTTAATGGAATGGGGCAAATACAAGAGACTTTTAACGTCGTAACAGGCGGAACTTATACTGTGTCCATTAGCGCAGCCGGTACTCAGGTGTCAAATGTTTGGCCAATTATGAATGTTTATTTCGGCCCGGCACATGGGTCCGTGACGGTGAATTCCACAAATTATTCCACCTACAACTTTACGTTTGCAGTCCCTGCTGGGTTGTGGGATCAGGTGATTACTTTTCTCAATTCTGCCGCAGGTGGTACGCGTATTTTGTACATCAACGAAGATCAGATCACCCGGCAGTGAAGGCGGGAGGATGGTGCGGAAGTCCGCGTAAAGCCGCAGGGCGGCCACGCGGCTGGCAGAGGTCAGAGGGCGGAGGTCAGTAATCAGAGGTCAGAGGTCAGAGGTCCGCGTAAAGCTGCCGAGCAGCCATGCGGCGAGCAGAAGTCAGGAGTCAGATTATGCAAATAAAGTCGGCGAAAGAGTTGGAAGTCTATAAAAAAGGATACACCTTGGCGATGAAGGTTTTCCGGTTGAGCAAAGGTTTTCCTCCGGAGGAGAAATTTGCACTGACGAGCCAGATCCGTCGTTCGTCACGCTCCATCTGTCTCAATCTCCGGGAAGCTTGGGCCAAGCGGCGATACGAGGCCCATTTCATCAGCAAGCTCACCGATTGTGACGGAGAAAATAGCGAAACGGATACGTCATTGGATTTTGCAGTGGACTGCGGCTATATCACAGCGGAACAACACGTCGAATTGGTCGGATTATGCCAGGAAATTGGCAAAATGCTCGGCAGCATGATCAAAAACCCGGGTCCCTTCTTGATTTCCGACCTCTGATCTCCGACCTCCGGCCTTTGGTTTCCGACCTCTGACCTCTGATCTCCGGCCTTTGGTTTCCGACCTCTGACCTCTGATCTCCGATCTCTGATAAACAGAGCCCCTGCTCCACCGGGCAGCATTTTAGCGTTTCAGTATTTCAGCGTTTCAGCTTTTCAGAATGTCAGCTTTTAATTTGTCATGAGAAAAACCTCCGTACTCAAATGGTTGCTGGTGCTGCTGCCGCTCGCCTACCTCTGGTTCCGGCTGATTAACAACCTGCGGCTGGAGTGGACGACCGATCCGCAATATGGCTACGGCCTGCTGGTCCCCTTCCTCTGCATCGGCCTCCTGGTGCGACGATGGCACGACGCGCGAAGCGCGGAGATCGGAGATCGGAGATCGGAGATCGGAGAAGAAAAGCAGAAAGCATCCGCCTGCGCAAAGCTGCGGCGCGACGAGGAAAATAGAAAACAGAAATTTACTTCAGCTTTCCAATTTCAGCATTTCAGCATTTCAGCTTTTCAGCTTTTCGCATTTGCCCTGGCCTTTCTCTATCTGCCAACCTGCCTGATTGAGGCCGCCGTCCCGGAATGGCGGCCCATCCAGTGGTCGCTCGGAATCATTGCCATTGGTCTGACCCTCTGTGTGATATACGCAGGCATGGGACGAGGCTGGTTGAAGCAGTTGGCGTTTCCGATTTGCTTCTTTTTCGTTGCCATTCCCTGGCCGACGCTCGTCGAGCAGCCCATCATTCAACATCTGACGCGTGCGAGCGCCGCCATCGTGATCGAGTTGCTCGGATGGGTGGGCGTGCCCGCGATGGCCCACGGTAATGTCATCGAGGTCAGCACCGGCATGGTGGGAATTGACGAGGCGTGCAGCGGCATTCGCTCGTTTCAAAGCAGCCTGATGATATCGCTTTTCTTCGGTGAATTTTATCGGTTGAGTCATTGGCGCCGGGCGCTGCTCGTCCCTTTGGGGTTTTTATTTTCGATGGGATTTAACGTGTGCCGCATGTCGCTGCTGACGCTGGTTGCCGCGAAAAAGGGGGTGGCCGCCATTTCCGAGTACCACGACGAGACGGGGGTCACGATCGCCATCCTTTGCACGCTGGCGCTCTGGGGGTTGGCCGTTTTATTAAGAAGTTCAAAGCCCACAGTCCACAGTCCAAAGTCCACAGTCCAAAGTCCGACCTCCTGCGGCGCGCCAGAGCGCACCAGCGCGGTGACGGCTGATCTC
Source organism: uncultured Verrucomicrobiae bacterium (assembly GCA_963802515.1). Classification (GTDB taxonomy): domain Bacteria; phylum Verrucomicrobiota; class Verrucomicrobiia; order Limisphaerales; family UBA11358; genus UBA11358. The sequence continues at coordinate 3,749,784 of CAWDIX010000002.1, read as the reverse complement.
CGACCTCCGACATCTGAGCTCTCAACCCTCAACCCTCAACCCTCAACTTTGAAGGGTCAGTGGTCCGTAGTCAGTCGTCTTGCCTTTGCGCTCCTGACCTGGATCGTCCTGGTCGAGGCCGGCGTCCAAACCTGGTATCGCGTCCGCGAGGCGCACTTGAAACCCGGGCCGGCCTGGACTGTGATTTTTCCCAGGGACAATCCAACGTTGAAGGACATCCCGATGGATGCAAAAACGCGGTACCTGCTGCGCTTCGATGATTTCAAACAAGCCGCGTGGAGCGGGCCGGATGGAACGCAGTGGGAGGCATACTACTTCAATTGGTTGCCGGGCCGGGTGGCGGGGTATCTCGCCAAACGGCACACCCCGGAAATTTGTCTTACCGCCACCGGCCTGAAGCTGGTGGCAGGTCCGAAATTGACCATGATGAATGTCCACGGCGTGGAATTGCCCATCCGCTGCTACGAGTTTCAAACCCCGGATGGCGTCATCCAGGTCTTCCATTGCCGCTGGGAAGCCGGCGAGGCCAGTGATGCCTATGTGGCGCATGAGTCCGCGCGCTACAATCTGGTACGCGCGATCTGGGCCGGCCGTGGCAACAAGGGACAGAAGGTTTTGGAGGTCATCATTACAGGCATGGATGATCCGGAACAGGCAAAACAGGCGCTCGCGCGTCAGTTGGAGAAGCTGATCAAGGTGGAAGGAACGAAGATCGGAGACAGGAGATAGGAGATGGGAGCAGACCACGGACTACGGACCACTGACCACAGGACTACGGACTACCGACCGCCGATCTCTGACCCCTGACCTCTGACCTCTGACCTCTGGTAGTGTTCAGCTCTCAGTTTTCCAAATTTCTGCTTTTAAGAATATCCGTGGCATCCGCGTCATCCGCGGTTAAAAAAAACTGATGGCCACATGCGCATTACCCTGATCAATCAAGCCTTTTATCCCGATGTGGTTTCCAGCGGGCAGCACCTGGCGGACCTCGCCTTGTCCCTGGCCGGGCGCAGCCACGAAGTCACGGTCGTCACCAGCCGCCGGGCTTACGATGACCCGGAAAAGGTCTTCCCCAAACAGGAAATCTGGCACGGCATCCGCATCCTCCGCGTGTCGGCCACGGGACTCGGAAAACGCGCCCGGTGGCGGCGCGCCGCTGATTTCGCGACTTTTCTCTGCTCCTGCTGCTGGAGGTTGTTCCGGCTTCCTAAACAGGACGTGGTGGTAGCGATGACATCGCCGCCTCTGGTTTCATTTATCGGCGCCTGGTTTGCGCGGCTGCGCGGCGGCAGGTTCTGTTATTGGATCATGGACCTTAATCCGGATGAAGCCCTGGCGGCCGGCTGGCTCCGTCCGGGTTCTTTCGCCGCGCGCTGGTTGGAACGTTGTTCCCGGTTCAGCCTGCGTCACGCGGCAAAAATTGTCGTGCTCGACCGGTTCATGCAAAAACGCATTTTGGACAAGGGAATTGACGCCGGGAGAATCGTGGCCATCCCTCCGTGGTCGCACGATTCCGAAGTCCGGTTCGATGCCGAAGGGCGGGCCAATTTTCGGAAACTCCACGGGCTGGACGATAAGTTTGTGGTCATGTACGCCGGCAACCACAGTCCCTGTCATCCTTTGGACACCATCCTGCAAGCCGCAAAGCAACTGGCCGGCAATCGGGAGATTACATTTCTTTTTGTGGGCGGCGGGAGCCGGTTCGCACAGGTGAAGCAGTTCGCCAGGGACCACTCATTGTCCAACATCCTGTGCCTGCCTTACCAGCCTATGGATCATCTCGCGGGAACATTGTCAGCCGCCGATTTGCACCTGGTCGTGATGGGTAATCCTTTTGTGGGCCTCGTCCATCCGTGCAAGGTCTATAACATCCTGCGGATTGGTTCGCCCCTGCTCTACATCGGCCCGCAACCGAGTCACATCGCGGAAATCCTTGAGGCCCTCAACGGCCAACTGTCTTGCGGTTTGGCGGAGCACGGGAAAGTTGATCGCGTGATTGAACACATAGTGGCATTGAAGGCAAGGATGGTTCAACCGAATAGCGGGCGCAGCGTGCCGGCAGCGGAAAAATTTTCCGAGGAAGCGCTGCTCCCACAACTGGTGGCAGTTTTGGAAGGTGATTGAGAGACCTGAGGTCGGAGTTCGGAAGTCAGGAGTCAGGAGGAAGATTATGCAAATAAAGTCGGCAAAAGAGTTGGAAGTTTACAAAAAAGGATACTTGCTCGCGATGGAGGCATTTCGGTTCAGCAAAAGCTTTCCTTCGGAGGAAAAGTTTGCACTGACGAGCCAGATCCGTCGTTCGTCACGGTCAATCTGTCTCAATCTCCGGGAAGCTCGGGCCAAGCGGCGATACGAGGCCCATTTCATCAGCAAGCTCACCGATTGTGACGGAGAAAATAGCGAAACGGATACGTCGTTGGATTTTGCGAAGGATTGCGGTTACATCACTTTACAGCAACATGCCACACTGACGGCCCTTTGCCGCGAAGTGGGTGGAATGCTCGGTAATATGATCAAAAATCCCGCCCCATTTCTGATTTTCGATCGCTGATCTCTGATCTCCGACCTCTGACCTCCGATCTCAGCTTTTCAGCTTTTTAAAACATGTTCGGCGATTTTGACAAATACATTGTGGCGTTTTTGACGGCGCTGGTGGTCACCTACCTGCTGACCCCGTTGATCCGGGAACTGGCCTGCCGGTTCGGCGTCATGGACCTGCCGAACGAGCGACGGCCGCACAAACATCCCACGGCGCGCGGCGGCGGCCTGGCCGTGGTTCTGGGAGTGAATGCCGCGTGCCTCGTGGCGCTGGCTTTTCCCGCAGGCACCCGGTCCGGCGGGTTCGATTTGCACTGGTGGCTCGGCTTTGCGCCCGCTGCCCTGGTTTTGCTGGTCGTCGGACTGGTGGATGACATCCACGGGTTGAGACCGTGGAAGAAACTGGCCGGTCAAACCACCGCCGCGGTGCTCGTCTGCCTTTCGGGGACACACTTCGGCAAGCTGTTCGGATTCGAGCTGCCGCCGCTGCTCGATGACCTCCTGGTGGTGGTGTGGATCGTTGCCATCATCAACGCCTTCAATCTGATTGATGGGCTGGACGGGCTGGCGTCGGGACTGGGCGTCATTTCCGCCACCGGCCTGTGCGGCATCCTGGTGCTCGGACATTTGCCCGGCGCCGTGCTGGTGCTCGTGGCCCTCGTGGGGGCGTGCCTCGCTTTCCTGCGTTATAATTTTCATCCCGCCACCATCTTCCTCGGCGACACCGGCAGCATGTTTATCGGCCTCGTGCTGGGGACGGTTGCGCTGCAAACCTTCACCAAGAGCACGTTCTTCCTTTCCATGGCCATTCCCATGCTGGTGCTGGGTGTGCCCATCTATGACACGTTGCTCGCGATCTGGCGCAGGTCGGTGCGACGCCTGGTATATGGTCATGAACCCGCCGGCACCGGGAACCGCCCCGGCATCATGCAGCCGGACCTGGAGCATTTGCATCATCGGTTGCTCAAGGGCGGCCTGAGCACCCGCCGGGTGGCGACGATCCTTTGCATCATAAACGGCGGGCTGGTGGGGTTTGGGTTGTTGATGGCGACCTTCCAATCCCACGCGTATGGAATTTTCCTGCTGGCCTTGTTGGCGGCCGTCTATGTGCTGCTGCGCCGCATGGCGGTCATCGAGTTGCGCGACACGGGAAAAATGCTGTTGACCGGTCTCCGCCGCCCGACGCACGCCCAGTTCAAGGCACTGGCTTACCCGGTCTGGGACATGGTGTGCCTGGCGGGGGCCGTGGCATTTGCCATGTGGATTTTCGAACCGCAAAAGGAGGGATTCTGGCACGCCTGGTTTTTGGATTTGCCGGTCTGGGTGACGCCCACGTTCTCGTTGCTCGCGATGTCCCGCACCTACGTGACGGTCTGGACGCGTGCGCGGGTCCTCGACGTGCTCATGTTGCTGTTCACCCTTCAGGCCGGCCTGCTGCTCAGCCTGGGCATTGCGCTGCTGATTGATCCGTACAACGCATCCCAATGGCTGCTGCGGGTGCTGGTGATTGGCGCGCTCGCCCATCCGGCCATCATCGGCGTCAGGGTGTTCTACCGGTGCATCGAGGAAATCGTCCTGTTCCTGAAATCCAGCAGCGACCCGAATTCGGACGCGGAACGGGTGGTCCTTTACGGGGCGGGCGGACGCTGTCAACTCTTCCTCCGGGAACGCGGGTATCACGACTCCCTGAGCTTTGACGGCCGAACCATTGTCGGGTTGATTGACGACGAACCGTCGCTGCATTTCAACTGGGTCCATGGGCACATGGTTCTGGGCGGATTACGCGACCTGCCGCAACTGGTTCCCCGCCATCGCATCGGCGGCATCGTCATCACCGCGACGTTGAAACCGGAGGCCCGGGCGGCGGTCCAGGAACTGGCCCGGCAACATCATCTTCATTTGAGCGAGTGGTGCTTTGAAAACCGCAATCTGGATGACGGCATGGTTTGAATTACCTCGTAGCGGCAGCCATCCTGGCTGCCAGTAACTGCGGCTTCCAGCCGCGTGTTCCCAAGGCCACTACAGTGCCCAGCATCAGCGCAACCATACGGGCGTAATCAGGTCCTGCCTTCGACTGCAGCCGGGTTGGAGGGCGGCGTTTACGCCGCTTCATCGTTCGGTAGCCCAAAGGTGAATCGTTTCGCCTATGCCATTCAGATGCTGAAGCGGCCTGAAGGCCGCGCGCCGGGGGCACTGCCCGAATACGCCCAAACCCTGTCATCGCCGCAATCCGGTTACCGTCTTAACTTCAAATCTTAATCGTCATCTTAATCAGCCGGGAACGGAGCCGGATTAAGAGCCGGGTTAAGATCAAGACATTGCAGCAATCCGGGCTTGCCCCGTTCTGTTCGGAGTTCCGCCTTCAGGCGGCCCCAAACCGCGTAAACGCGGGACTCCAAACTCAAACCACGCCACCACCGCAATCCGGGCTTGCCCCCAACGTGGAAACTGGTACCCTCGCAATGAGCTCGTGTAATTCTCACAAACAGCCGGATACAAAAACATGCGTAAAATTCTCATAATTATTTTCTGCTGCATCGCGGTCTTGTTGACCGGTTATGTGGTTTATCGGAGCTACAACGTGTGGAAGTGCAGCCATTTGATGGGCCTGGCGCATCAATTCATGGCCAAGGCCGACGGACGAAACGCCTTGCTTTGCGCGCAACAGGTGCTCCGGTCAGATCCGCACAATCTGGATGCCACACGAGTCATGGCACAGCTCAACGGGGCGGCGCGTTCGCCCAGCGCCCTGTTGTGGTGGAGCCGGGTGGTTGAACTCAATCCGCACTCGCTCGACGACCACCTTGCCCTGGCGCAAACCGCCATGCTGATGCACGATTACGCCATCGCGACCAATGCCCTGGCAGGCGTGGACCAGGCCGGCAGGAACACCGTTGGCTACCATAATGTTGCCGGCACGGTGGCCGCCACCGCCAACCGGCCCGCGCAGGCCGAGGCGGAGTTTTCGGAAGCCGCCAGGCTGGACCCTGAAAATGAAAGCGTTCGATTGAACCTGGCGGTGGTGCGCCTTCACGGCACCAACCTGCCGGCCATCACCGAGGCGCGGGCCGCCCTCAAGCAGTTGAGTTCCACTGCCACCAACTCGTTTCTGCGCTGTCAGGCCTTGCGTGAACTGGCTTTTGACGCGTTGCGCCACCGGCAAGCGAACGAAGCGCTGTCGTTGTCGCAGCAATTGTTGCAACAAACCAACTCCACGTTTCAAGACCGGCTCCTGCGGCTCGACGTGCTGCAGGAAGACCAATATGCCGCGTTTCGGCCGGCGTTGACGGCTTTTCAACACGAAGCGGCAAACGATCCGGCCAAAATCGACGATCTGGTAAAGTGGCAAAGGGCAAATACTTCGACGAAAGACGCGCTGGCATGGCTGCGGACCCTGCCCTCGAACATGCAGACCAACCTGACGGTGGAAATTCTGGCCGCCGAATGCCTGGACACGCTTCGAGACTGGCGCGGAATTCAGTCGTCCATCGAGAAGCAGAATTGGTCCGAGTTGGAGTTTCTGCGCCACGCATTTCTGAGCCGGTCCCTGCGCGGGCAGGGATTGCCCGATTCCGCAAAAGCGGAGTGGGAACGGGCGTTGAGTACCGCCAACGGCCAGAGCGCCCTGGCCATGCTCTTCGGCGCGGCGGCGCAATGGAACTGGCAGAGCGAAGGCGAGGACATCCTCTGGACCATCGTCAACCGGTTCCCCGGCGAGGAATGGGCGCTGCAAAGACTCACCCAGGAGTTGTATACGGGTGGCCGGACCCGGTCTCTCATGCAGCTTTTCAATCAGGAATCCCAAAAGAACCCATTGGACCTCGGAACGAAAAACAATCTGGCCATGACCGCCCTGCTCCTGGACGCGCAGGAATACAAACCCTACGACCTGGCGCGCGACTTGTACCAGAAATCTCCCACCAATTCGTCCTATGTTTCCACCTACGCCTTCTCACTCTACTTGCAGGGAAAAAACGCCGAGGCGCTCAAGGTCATTAAAACGCTTAAGCCCGGGCAGCTTCAAGACCCGTCCGTCGCGGGTTATTACGGCCTGATCTTGAAGGCGACAGGCGATCGCGCGCGGGCACGGGCGTACCTGGATTGGAGCGCCAGAGGTCATTTGCTGCCGGAAGAAAAGAAGCTCTTTGACGCGGCGAAAGTCGGGCTCTGAACGGGGAGCACGCCCGCCCCGGGTGTGGGTGGACGCGCCTCGCGTCCAGTCCATTGATGATGAGTTGGGGAGCGCACGCGGCCCGCGTGCCGTTTTCCGCGACTCGCGGAAAACTTTGATCACATATAAATGCAACGGCCGGCCCTCCGCCGGCCTTTTTTGCGCTCAAGTGGGGGTCAACTGGTCCGCGTCAATTTTGACCGCAGCGGCCCGGTTGATGAAATCCAGCCGCAGCAACACGGTCGTCAGGCCGGAACGCCGCTCGACCCATCCCTCGAGCCCCTGCAACGGGCCGGCTTTGATGCGCACGCGCATGCCCTCGCCGATGGCCGGCGCCAGGCGCACCTCCAGGTTCGTTTCCAGGGCGAAGAGAATGTCCTGCAACTGACTTTGAAACGTTTCTTGATCGAACACCTCGAGGAGTTTCGCGACGTGGTCGTTTTGGCGCACCGAATCCTTTTGCCGGGGCTCGAGTTGGAGAAACACGTAGCCCGGGAAGAGGGGCTTCTCGAATACAACAGTTTTGCCGCGATACTTGTGCGCGGAGTTATAGCAAGGGAGCGTTACTGCGATGCCTTGCCTCCGGCAATACCCCGCAAGCTTTTTCTCCCTTCGCGGTTTGGTATGGGCGACTAACCAGCGCAATTCGGACACGCGCCGAATCATTCTGGAGCAGGCCCCTGATGTCAACCTGAAGTTGCGCGCGCGTGTAGCGGCGGCAGATGAGCGTTTTTAACCGCAGATGAACTCGGATGAACGCAGATGACGCGGACATTTTCTCCAGACAATTCCTTCAGACTAAAACCCGCCGAAACGGAGCGCGGACAGCCATGTCCGTTCAGGCCACACTTACTGAGTCAGGCTGGAATTGTGAAGATTCACGAACTCGCGGACTCAGCGGTCGGCGCTCCGGGCCTTTGGCCGCTATCAAAGCGTCCTCCTCGTCGTTGTCCTCGTTCTCATAATCGAGACAGCGTTCAATCGAGGACGAGCAGGAGGACAACCCTGCGAATTTGCACAGGACACGCCCAGCCGTGCCAAACCCCGATCTTGCATCAACGGCTACGACGGACGGCGTTGAGAATCTTGCAGGCAAGAAGTCAACACCCAAGAAGAAAATCAGGCCGGTCTTGAAGACCGGCCTGATGGCAAAGGAAAAATATGAAACGCTGGTTAGTCTGCTGTTATGCCACCCGGTTTTTGCGCAGAATCCGGAACGTGCTCGCGCCAAGCGGCAGCAGCAACAGTGCGCCGGCAATAACGGTCGTGGCCTCAGGAACAACAATAACCAACTGATCTTGAACAGCACCAGGCGCCCCCAAATTCAAGGCATATACACCATAGGCGCCATTCGCGTTCCTGGTTATGTCTCCACCCACCGCTGCTTGAGCTTCGGCCAAAAACGTGCCTGACAACCCGAGGTCGGAACCATTTGGTTCAGCCTCCAGCCACCAAATTGCCTGCTGCAGAGCGCCAGCCGTAGCCGAGCGACCGCTGCCATAAGCGTAGGTGTAGCTACCCAGTGTGCCGGCGGCAAACTGACTGTAAAGCCAAGCAGTGCCGATTGAGATTGGGTCTCCATTTGGGGGCTGACTCCCGTACTGTGCCTTCTGGCTGACCCCAACGCTATAAGATGCACCGGGAGTGAACTCCTCGTTGTACTCAATGCAGAAGGTCTGAAAATAATCATGACCAGCCAGACCTGAGTTATATCCCCAAGTTGGTCCGTCTATGGCCGCACTCACCGTGCCCTTCGTTGATGTTGAGTAAGCGTTCCAGTTAACAATGCTGTCCAAACTTGACGGACCAGAATTACCAACGGCCCTGAATTCGCCTCCATTACCGTAACTGTAGCTATAGGCAGGGTTCTGAGTAGTGTTATCCAACAGTGTAACACTCATGGCGGCGAACAGATTAGGTGCCGCCATCACCCCTGCCAAACCCAACACCATGTAAAACTTCTTCATAGTTTTCCTTTTAATTGATTACTTTCTTTTACGAATACGATCTTTTATGACATGCGATTCCTGCGCAAAATCCGCAACGTGCTCGCGCCCAGCGGCAGGAGCAGCAACGCGCCGGCCAGCACCGTCGTCGGCTCAGGAACCTGGTGGAACGATTGCTGCACTTGTGACACGCTAACTTGACCACCAGGAGCAAAAATGCTAAATGAAATGTCCTTGGTCACGTGGAGAGTTGTCTGAGCAGGGTCTATGGTGAGAAGGTCGCCTTCTCCGAGATCGATTGGAGTAAGGGGACCATACGGATACGCATTCGGGTCAGAAACATCAGCGGGACCGAATCCCGCCGACAACTGACTATGAGCAGTATTTGCGCCCGATGTGGCGGTTTCGTTAATAAGAATGCTTCCATTTACGGCACCACCCGTGTATAATTGGTCAATCATAGCAATTGAGCCAGCAGTCGCGGTCACCGTGTAGTTGAGCTTGAGATCTCCAGCTAAGGTAACAGCAGTAAAACCAGCGAGCTGCATAGTCCCACTAAAAGTCAGGTAGTCCACTCCGCCAGGGCCACTGGTGGCAGTGACAATAATTGCGTTCGGATCAAAGCTGTTCAAGCCACTTTCGACAAAGCTAAACTCACTGAACGTTTTATCACCAACGCTTATGGTTTGGCCGGCGGCAAGTTGAGCCAGTGTGATGTCCGCTTGAGCCGGTTGTATCATCACGGCCATGGCCACTGCGGCAACAACGATTACTGTGTTTCGTAGTTTCATATTTTTCTTTGCCTCCTGCTTGTTTTCGCGCTTCTGTTTACTTCTGTTTGTTTTAAATTGGTTCTTTTCCTTAATGCTCCGAGCAAGATATTACGCCTTCGCCAATTTTTGGTCTATCCCTGCACGGGACATCATGATTCACTTTCGGGACTTGGATTCAGAACGGACCTGACTATTACACACTGCTTAAATGGGACATGATTTGAACACATTTGGGACTTGGGCGTGAATGAAAAGCTGAAAGCGGGAAAGCTGAAACGCTGAAATGCTGGGACTGGACGACGGACCACGGACGACGGACAACGGACCACGAGACGACGGGACGACGGGACATTCAAAAATGCTGAAATGCTGAAACGCTTCCGCCGCCGCTTCGCTTTGGCGCGACATGGAAAGCTGAAAGGGGAAATTCGACCACGGACTGCGAGACCAGGCTACGGAAGAGCCGGTTTAAAAGAAAAAGGCCGGTCTGAGGGCCGGCCCAATGGTGGAGCTAAAGTTAAAAGTATCGGATTACACGACTGTCAAGCTGCACGGCCTTTGCGCAGAATCCGGAGCGTGCTGGCCCCAAACGGCAGCAACAGCAACGCGCCCGCGAGCACCGTCGTGGGCTCGGAAACCAGAGGTGCCAGCACCGATTTTCAAATGCCAGGTCACGATTTGGCGGTTCGGTGCAAGTCGCAGGAACTTGACCATTTGCCCGCTCTTGCGGGGGAGTCTTTTCTCTTCGTGCCCGGCTCGTGGCAAAAAAAGTCAAACGCCCGTTGATTCTCGATCTAAAAGAGCATCAATGTTTCCAGTTACAAATGTCGGACTAGGCAGTGCCTTTTAAGAATATCCCAAGGCGCGACAATACGGCTCTAATATCGGCAAAATGGGGCCAAGATATTTCTCGTAGGCGCGCCAGCGGCCAACGGATCGGGCATAGATGGGCTGGCTCGCGTCGTGATACGTGGGCGAATACATCTGTTTCTTGCTGCTTTTCTCATGGAATCGTCCTTGTGCCTGGTCCCATCCCAAACCAAGAAACTCTGTCACCCTACGTCCCTCCTTCTCGAGGTCGGCTACGATGTCTTCATAGCGCGTCTCCATCCAAGCCAGACCCTCCCATTGCCGCACGGCCAGCCAGAACGTCCATTAAATTGGCATAATGCCGGGCCGTCCGCTCCAGTGATAGGAAATTCGCCACAGACGGATTGAGTTGAATGTTCTGAAAATAACAACTGATCACCACGTCACGCGGATCACGCAACGCAATGATCACACGCAATTCGGGGAATATCCGCAACCAGATACGAAGTTTGGCTGTGGGCGATGGGTTCTTGTCCAAAATCAGCTTTTCTTCCAGGCTGCCACCCCATTCCCGCTGGAGAGCCTCCAGATAGCGGCGGCGGATGACATTGATGCGTTGGGGGGAAATTTGCGGCGAGGTGTTGAATAACCGGGAGACGACCATCGTAAAAGCAAGCGGCTCATCCAACGCGGCCACTCCGGGATGGGCCCCAAGAACCTGTTCCAAAAGCGTCGTGCCGCTGCGCGGATGGCCCCCGAGGAGCGCCAGCCTCGGCATGGCTTCACGGCTCCGTTCGGGAAATTCGCGGTCCCAAGTGTGAAGTATGTCCTTGGGCAATTCCTGACTCGAACGGCGGTCCCGACTCGCAGCCTGGTCATATTCCTTTAAGAGCACTTCGCTGGTTCCCAAGCGCCGCACGAGATTTTTGGCTTCGACCAACATTTGCATCGCTTCGTCAAAGCGACCAGTCCGGTTGAGCACCTCGGCCAGTTCATACCGGCTGGCGTACTGGACGAATTCGTGTCGGGGTTCGGACGCGATCAAATCACGCAACCGGCGCTCGGCGGCCTCGGTTTTATTTTCGCGACGGTCAAGGAACGCGGCGAAGTAGCGGGCCTGATCATCCCGGGGATCGATCTCCAGGCACGAGGTAATCGCTTGACGAGCTTCCGCGAAGCGATGGTTCTGTTCCTCTAAGATCGCCATGGCCATGCGTGGATTGATATCCCTGGGATCGGCCGCAGCCGCCTTCTCAAACATGGCCCGGGCCTTTTCCGGCTGGCGCAGACCGCGGTGGTATTGATGGCCAATTTCCAGCATGAGCTGGCAGTTTTGTGGCTCCAACTCCGCCGCTTTGTTGAAAGCCCGGTCAGCCAGATTGAATTGGCCATCGCCTCCCGCAGCGGCCCCATATTCCGCCCAGAGATGGGCCTTGCGCGGAAAATGCCGGACCAACTTTTCATAAATCGGCAACGCTTGGGAAAATTTGGCAAGTCTTGCAAGCCCGCGAGCTTCGTTCAATTTTTTATCGGATGAAGCTGGATTCATGAATTGCGCTACTGCCGCTCAAGTGTCACCACATGGTTGATCGCTCCGGCAAATTGCGGCGTATTTTGTGGAGGATCGGCGGAGCCTGCCATAGAACCCGCCGCTGTCAACCCGTTTAAAAAACAAACAGGCCGGTCTTGAGAACCGGCCTGATTGACAAGCAGGCTATTAAAAGCTGCCTGGCTCGATTGTTATGCCGTCCGCTTCTTGCGTAAAATACGCAACGTGCTCACGCCAAACGGCAGGAGCAGCAATGCGCCGGCAATCACCGTGCTCGCTTCGGGCACTGGCGCCGCGGAACTCACATTAACATTGGCGACGTCAAGCGTCCCGCTAGCAAAACCTGGTGCCCAGACCGGAAGCCAGACATAACCGCTTCCATCCAGATACTGGGTTTCCAAGCCTGAGGAGACAGAGTCATTGCCTACGGTCGTTGACGATAGGATGGTGGCGTTGGCATAATCGTAAATTGCCATTGTCGTGTCCACCTGGCTCGTGGGGGTCCCGCCGGCCGTATAAGTCATTCGGAAGTCGTACCATCCAGATTGAGTGATCGAGGCAACCGTTCCGTTGCCATCGATGCCCACATTTATCGTCCCAGATCCGGTGGAGGTGATGCGAAAATTATGTTCTCCGTAGTTATAATCCGGACTTACACCAAGATTAGGATCCGAGCTATTAGGCGACATATCAATCCAGAATCCATCCTGGCTCGGAATAGCGCCTGAAGCCCAAGACGTATTTATATAGACAGAAATGGATTGAGTGAAAGGACTCGATACAGAATACGACGTGCCTGCGCCGAAAAGGCTAGAGCCCCCAGATCCATATCCATAGCCGTAGCCGGCAGGATCGACTTGGATCGTTGTATGGCCGTTGCCAGTGGGTCCGCCTGTTGCAAAAGTGGTGACTCCATTATTACCAGCCCAGTCGCCGGGATTGCCGTTAGGATTGATTTGAGCATGCGCGCTTGTGGCGTAAATCAAACCCACCCCCGCAAGTCCCATGACCAATCTCATTTTCATGTTGTTTTTCATTTTTTTCCGTTTTCTGGTTTTTGACCCTCGCAGGAAGCAGCTTCTGGCTCAACGTCCAAGCCAAAACTCGTTCCTTCACGCAAGCAGTCTGGTTTCCTTAAATTGACCAACCTCCACCTATTGTGCCGAACGCAGGGAATCCATCTATCCCATCCTGGGACATTCATAGTCACATCAGGGACATGTATTTCAACCATTAGTAATATGAAGTCTCTGCACCGTCAGTGATCAGAGTTCCGGGAAGCGTGGGTTCGAAAGGCGAGGATTCTGACGCAGAGGCGCAGAGATGCAGAGGTTCGCAGAGGAACGTGGCCCAAGTGTCTCCACCGTAACTTTCGGCCTACAGCCGGACACCTTCTGCCGCAAGCCGGGAGAACCGTTCGGACCCGCGCTCATCCGCGAAGACCAGCCCGCGAGACGCCGGCTGGAGCGACCGGGCCGGTCGCGCTCCCCGTTTCTTTATGAATTGTTCCGGCACAACGGTCACGCTTTGCAAAACAATCAGGCCGGTCTTTGAGACCGGCCTGAGCTCCCAAGATCTGATTTCGTCAACCATTATGACGTGCGGGTCCTGCGCAGGATGCGCAGCGTGCCAGCCCCAAATGGCAAGAGCAGGAGTGCACCCGCGAGCAGGGTGGTAGGCTCGGGAACGGATGTGACGGTGATTGAATTGATATCCACGCTTCCGCTGCTTGGCCCGCCGGTATCGCCAATATAAGCGTAGGCTCTCATAACCTCCCAAGTTCCGTATGTGGCTAGAACGTCGTCCAGAGTTACGCCGTCACCTTGCCCAAACCCTGACACGTCGCTATTACTTAAAAAATCCCATACATGGACAAGGGATGTTCCGATGAGCTGGTTCCCGTTCATGGAGATGACGTCTAATCGATGATTATCCGCCGCCCAAGTGCTGTTGTCGGAAATGCCGAAGGCCGCAAACGGCGCATTGCCGGTGCCAATCGGGTTGGAAAAAACAAAGCTCATGTTGAGACTGTTCAATGTCCCAAGCGGGCCTTTGACGCCAACCACCGCGTCGTCGTCGCCTGCATAGGCCAAGGCCGCATAACCAGGAGAACCAGCGACATAGGCGCCATTGTAATAGCCCATGCTGCTAAAGTCGGTGTCCGAATAGATCGTCGCGCTGGCGCTCATTGCGCCGGCCAAAGCGGCTGCTATTATTGCTATTTGTAATTTTTTCATATTTTCTTTCTGTTTTTTGTCTCTGACCCTCGCTGAAAGCGACTTCTGACTCGACGGCCAAGCCACAAATCACTTCTTCATTCGACTGGTCTGGTTTGTCTCGTGCAGGTTCAGCACGCTGAACATCTTGCAGGAGTAATGGAATTGCATCTATCCCATTTGGGGACTTCGATTGTCACTTTAGGGCCGCTCGTTTTCAGTGATCATCATGCCAATTGGTGGCCAAGCCTCAAAGACCTGCAGGCGCAAACAATGGAGATTGGCGGAGACGGAGGCTGGATGTCTGTAGCTGGAAAGCGGAAAGCAGAAAACAGAAATTTGGAAGCGGAGAATCAAGTCAGAGGTCAGACATCAGAGGTCGGGGGAAAATGAGCGGCTGCTATGCTTGCGTAAGAGGAGGCTGACGGAAAGCAAATCGGCGGACCGACTACGTATGCGATCCGCCGATGCTTTGTTTAGGGCGATTTAAGAAATGTGCCGACGACCGTACTAATTGCGCTTGGCTTGGCGCCGCGATCTCAGGAACAACAGCAATCCGCCGCCCAAGCTCCCGATCAACATGGTGCCCGGCTCCGGAACTTGATGGAACGACTGCTCAACTTGAGTGATGGTAACAACGCCTCCGTTTGCAGAAACCACAGCAAAACTGATGTCTTTGGTGACATACAACGTCGTCTGAGCAGGAACAATGGAGAGCAGGTCGTTCTCTCCGATGTCAATTGGACCGTTTGGGTAATTATTCGGATCAGAAGGATCATTAACAAAACCAGCTGACAGCTGACTATGCGCGGTTGGAGCACCCGCAGATGTAGCGGTTTCATTTATCAGCAGACTTCCATTTGTCGCACCACCTATATACCTTTGGTCAATCATGGAGATTGAGCCAGGGTTCGCAGTCACGATGTAGTTTAGTACAAGATCCCCAGACGCAAGACCACTAGATATCAAGGACATGCTTCCCGACCAGGTAAGAAAATCAACCCCGCCACTTTCAGACGCAGTGACCGTTATCGCAGTGGGGTCAAAGGCAGTTAAACCACTGGCTTGATAACTGAAACCGGTGAAGGTTTTATCGCCAATACCAATCGTTCCGCCGGCTGCAAGTTCAGCCAACGTACCAGAGGTATAGATTTGAGCGAACAGCGGAGTGCCCGCCATCGCCGAAACAACACCCAACACCACCATTGTTTTCACCAAGCTTTTTACCGGTGCTTCAAAAAGTTTCATAAGTCTTAGCCTGATTTCCGCGCGAGCCAATCCAGCCCTTCACCACCGCTTGGCATACCGCCGCTTTTCTGTGTGGCACAGTTTTAACATCATCCACCCTCCAAAGGCAAGAAAAAAGTTAAGGTTTTTTAAACCCGGTTGGACCAGCCGCCTTCTGCCGGGCTGAGAAACGTCCGAAATTTGCGGGAAGCGCACAAGTGATTGCAACTGTTCGAGATAATCCGCATAACCCATTCCGATTTCCAGACCGCGCCCGACTGACAAACACGAATTTCACCTTGCGCCCCGGCGGGACATGTTAAGTCGCTTTTGGGACGTGGGGAAATGCGCTGCATGACCACACTACTACTGGACAACGGACGACGGGACCACGGACCACGGACCAAGGAGCGTGGCAATATTAGCTGGTAGCCACAGGCGGGTTGGTCCGTGCGACCTTCCCGGAATTCTTAGCCGCCATTGGGACGCTAATCCTTGAATAATCTTGACTTTCCGGTAGTTGCGGGTAGTTTCGCCAGCATTAGAACTGAGAACTCATTGTAGGGCTACACCGTTAAATTCAAGGTTCACACCGTGAAGATCGCCAAAGTTTTCCCAGCTATTTCCGGCGTCTTGATGTCAGGGTTGATACCGCTTCAATTGTCGGCATCAATCGTTTTCACCAACCTGATTTCATTCAATCAAACGAACGGCGCTTTTCCCAACGCCGGGTTGATACAGGGGAACGATGGCAATTTTTATGGCACCACGGCTTCCGGCGGACCGGGGGGCGGTGGAACCCTGTTTCAAATCACGCCATCGGGGACGCTTACCAATCTGGTTTCATTCGACGGCACCAATGGCGCAGACCCCCGCGCCAGGCTGGTGCAAGGTTCGGACGGGAATCTTTACGGCACGACCTACAACGGCGGCAGCAACAATGCCGGCACTGTGTTTCAACTCACCACCAATGGCACGCTGACAACGCTGGCCACCTTCGCCAATACCAATGGCGCTTACCCGATCGCCGGGCTGGTACAGGGCCAGGACGGCAATTTCTACGGCACGACCGCCATCGGCGGCACGAACGGGTTCGGCACGGTGTTTCAAGTAATGACGAACGGAGCCCTCGCGACCCTGGTTTCGTTCAATATCAATGGCAACGCCGGCAACAGTCCATATGCCGGACTGGTGCAAAACAACGATGGCAGTCTCTATGGCACGACCTACCTGGGTGGCACGAACGGACATGGCACGATATTCAAACTGACGACCAACGGGACATTCACCTCCTTGCATTCTTTCACCGGCACCAATGACGGCGGCAATCCTTATGCCAGGCTGGCGCAGGGTTCGGATGGCAATTTTTATGGCACGACGTTTTATGGGGGCGCCAAAGGTTTCGGCACGGCATTCAAGTTTGCGACCAACGGCACGCTGACGACGCTGGTCTCATTCGGCAACACGAATGGCGCTTATCCGCAGGCCGGGCTGGTGCAGGGTTCGGATGGCAGTTTCTACGGGACCACCACGGCCGGCGGCGCTTATACCAATCTGTCGGGCCTGGGCTACGGCACGGTGTTCAAGCTGGGAACCAATGGATCGCTCACCACCTTGTTTTCGTTCAACGGCACGAATGGCGCCTCGCCCCAGGCCGGGTTGGTGCAAAGTGTTGATGGCAGTTTCTATGGGACGACGGCCAACGGCGGAACGAATGGCTACGGCACCGTTTTCCGACTCAGTACCATCGTCACGCCTCCGAGTTTTCTTACGGTGGAGCAAACGGGCGCCACGCTGATACTGACCTGGAGCGCAACGGTGGGACAAGGTTACCAGATGCTGTGCAAAACCGATTTGACCCAGGACACCTGGAGCAATTTGGACAACTCGCTCACGGCAACCAACCCGATTATGACGACGTTCGATGCCGCAGGGCCGGACCGGCAACGGTTTTATCGAATTCTTCTGCTGCCCTGAAAACCGGTTGAAACCGGGAGCGCGGTTTTCCCGGTTCCAATTCACGCGTTCATCTCCACGCGGTCGCTTTACTTTTTCCTCGCGCCTGTCCGGGGATCATCTGGAACCGTATTGAGATGACACGACTGGAAAGCACAGAAGGGAACCGAACCGCCGCCCCTGAGAAACCCGACGATTATGCCGCGCGTTTCTTGCGGAGAATCTTGAAGGCGCTCGCCCCAAACGGGAGCAGCAGCAGCGCGCCGGCAATCACGGTCGGCGACTCGGGAACGGGAACCGCGATCAGCAATTCCTGCGGAGGCTCGCCATCCTGACCGGGTCCGTTATTGACTCCGGTTAATGGATCGGGATAAAGGAGATAACCGTCGTAGCCAAAATTGCCGACGTTCGACAGGGAATTCAGGTCCGAAATCCAAGTGTTCGCAAGACCGATCGCCGCGTTATCGGCGCCGAAGGGTTGCGATGCGTTCACGCTAAAACGTGTTCCGGTGACACTACCACCGCCCGTTGTGTCATAAAGCACGTCCCAAACCGCCAACTGCAGGGCTGCCTTCTGCTCGAGGGTGCCGCCGAGGCCGGTGCCCGTGAGGTAACCATGGTTGTAAAAAAGATAAGCCGCGTTTTGAATTGCCGCTGCCGCACTGCCAGCGCTCCCATCCCCCCAAGAAGGTTTCACTCCCGTCTGGCCGCTGAATGGGGTCGCGGGGGCATCGTACGTGTAGCTCTTGCCAAGATACAAGGTGCCCTTGATGTCCGTGCAGACGGTGACATAACTGGCAGGCATCGAAGCGTCACCGGATGTTTTATTGATCAGGATACCTCCGGCGAGAGCTCCATTTATCGAGCTGCCATCAATCGTGACGTTAAACGATTCCAGACCTCCGTTATTTATTTGATACGTCACCAGGGAAGCCCGGGCCGTGTCGAGGGAACACCACACCATCAACACGAACGCGAACGCCAGCGTTTGAATCGCGCGTTTGAACGTCTTATTTCTTTTACAATCCAATTTTTTTCTTTCTCGTGAACCTCTACATACACTTCTGCACTATGAACCATTGATATTAGCGCACGACCCGACGAGACAATCTATACAATCCTGGGACATCTTAATTCACTTTCAGGCCAGACCGCCGGCTGACGGAACAGCGTTTTTAACGCCCGCACACAATGACAATGCTTTACCCCGCCGGGCCTCCAATAAAGATTGAAAGTTGACTTCAAGCAATGTCGGCCTAAGATTTCACTGTCTACTGAGTCACCGGCCGTGACTGAAGGGTGCAAGTAACACCGGTTGTTTGGCCTGCCTTGCCGCGGTTTTGTGACGAAAGCAGATCACCGGCCCAAGTTTGTTGTCAGGAAATTAAGAATGCCAGGTGGTGGGCATAAGCCGCTGAATTAAAAGGAATGGCTGTCACATGAAATCTCGTGTCAAACCGAAGGTGAAAAATCCGAAGGCCCAAGCCTCCGGCTCCCGGCGAAAGATTTTCATCGTCGAGGACCACCCCGTTTTTCGCGAAGGGCTGGTGCAAATCATAGGCGGCGAGAAAGACTTGAGCGTGTGCGGCGAAGCAGGCGACGCGGACCACGCGCTTCAAGCCATTGCCCGTCTCGAACCGGACCTGGTGCTGGTGGATATTACGTTGCCGGGAAAGAGCGGCCTGGAATTAATCAAGGAGCTTCGATCGCGGACCAGCCAGGTGAGGATCCTGGTTGTGTCCATGCACGATGAGGCGCTTTACGCCGACAGGGTACTGCGGGCTGGAGGGGACGGCTACATCATGAAACAGGAGGATCCCGAAGAGATCGTTCACGCCATTCGAGACGTTCTGGGTGGACATATCTATGTGAGCGAAGAAGTGTTGGCCAACACCACGAAAGTTTCCTTGAAACCCGTTCCCGAGCCGGAAACGCGCCCGCTGGATCAACTCACGGATCTGGAACTCAACATCCTGGAATTGCTCGGCCGGGGGAAAAACAACCACGAGATGGCCCGCCAACTCCATTTGGACGTCCGAACCATCGTCGCTCATTGCGCGCAGATGAGGAAAAAATTGAAGCTGAAGAGCACCAATGCCCTTATCCGCCACGCAGTCTTTTGGGTGGAGGATGGCGTTTCGTAAATCGCCGGTTTCAGCTTGCGACAGCCGGCGTGCAGTTGAGCCGCCAACTCCGCTTTGAGTTGAGCGGCTCCAATCATCCCGCAGGCTTGCAGGGAATGCGCACGCTGATGGTCGTTCCCTTTTGGGGCACCGGCAGCACTTCACAAGCGCCGCCCAGGGACAACGCCCGCTCGCGCATATTCGTGAGACCGATCCCGCGCCACTTTCCCCGGCGCGCCCTGGATCGCTGCGGAGCAAACCCGCGCCCGTCATCCTGGATTCTCAAGACGACGGAGTCACCCTGAAATGAGAGGCGCAGCCGGACCGTTCTGGCATGGGCGTGTTTCTCAACGTTGGTGAGGGCCTCCTGAACAATCCGGAAGAGATTCAGTTCCATCGCCGGCGGCAGGCGGTGATTCAGGGACGCGAAGCTGCATTTCACGTTCAGATTTGTTCGCGCCTGGATCTCCTTGCAGAAATTGCGGCAAGCCGCGGCAAGCCCGAGTTCGTCCAGGTCACTGGGGCGGAGGTTGTAGGCGATGCGGCGGTTTTCTTCCAGTGCCTGAACGAGCAATTTGTCGCAGCGTGCCAGGATCTCCCGGGCCGCCGGGTTCAGTGTCCCGACACAGCTTTCCACCTTGCGGAGCCGCATTTTGACGGAAGCGATGACCTGATTCACTCCGTCATGCATTTCGCGGGCCATGCGCAGCCGCTCCGCTTCCTGCGCCTCGATGATGCGCCAGGGCAATTGGCGCGACTCCTCTTCGACCCGTTTGCGCTCGGTGATGTCCTGAACGACGCTCACCCAGCTCACCAACCGGCCCACTTCATTCCGGATGGGCATCATGCTGTGTTCGGTCGGGAAAACGGCTCCGTCCTTGCGCTTCATCTTGAACTCGAAGTCGCTCAGGAACCCTTTGTCTTCGACCGCGGAATGCAGATGGCCGGCAAACTGTTCCACCATCGCTTCATTCGCGTGCAGGGAGGCAGTTGTCCGCCCAATCAATTCGTCGCGGGTGTAACCAAACATTTGGATTGTGGCGGGATTGCATTCCTCGATGACCATGGTGTCGGCATTTACCACAAAGACCGCCGAGCGCAGGCTGTGGAGCGTTTTCTCCAGCAATCTTCGATTGGCCCGCAACGATTGTTCCACCCGGATCCGGCTGATGGCGCCCGCGGCGCGAGTCGCAATGGCCTCCAACACCTGGCACGATTTGGCAGGTATCTCCCCACGAACGTGGGAACCCACACTAAGAACCGCAACCACTTCTCCGCGAAATTGGACAGGGAGGACCTCCATGGCCAGCAGATTTTCACGCTTGAGTTGCCGGACAATACCGGTCAACGGTGCGGCTGGCTGGCGGGCGATTGCCCGGCGCTCGCCGGCGGAGTGGGCTGCCACCGGGCCGGCGGCAAAATGCGAGGCGCGTGTGGCAAAGTCGGCCGAAAAACCCCGGTGCGCGACGAGATCCAGCGCCCCGGTTTCCGGGTCCACCAAAAATACCCCGCCACAATCAATGCCTTCGTTGTGCAGGGCGATCTCCAGTAACTGCAACACCGTGCCGTTTAAATCGATGCTCGAACTCAAAAAGGTGCCAAAGTCGCGCTGGGTCTGGAGCAACTTCTCAGCCCACTTGCGCTCGGTGATGTCCTGCGCCACTCCCATCAATCCTATAACGCGGCCATCCGGATCCGTGATTTTCGAAGTGCTCAGAAAGATCGGGAATTCCG
The DNA here is from genome assembly GCA_963802515.1 of uncultured Verrucomicrobiae bacterium. GTDB lineage: Bacteria > Verrucomicrobiota > Verrucomicrobiia > Limisphaerales > UBA11358 > UBA11358. Next base: position 3,728,741 of record CAWDIX010000002.1, on the reverse strand, counting down.
TCCCGTCTTTCCGGCGGTTCAGCACCTCGCCGCGCCAGCCGTCAAGCCGGGTTTGCCCCAAAATCTCCGCGGTCAGCTTCGGCAGCTGGTTTGGAGCAAAGAGTATGTCCGGGGTTTTTCCCAAAATCTCCTCCTGCGTATAACCGTAGGCCCGCAAAAAAGCGCGGTTCACGAACGTGAACCGATCCTCAATGTCCGTGATGCAAATCATTTCGGCCGTGCTTTCGACCGCGTGCGCCAGCATCGCCACCTGCGCTTCGGCGCGCTTGCGCTCGGTGATGTCCTGGATGGTCCCTTCGAGGTATTGAACGGCCCCGCCGGCATCACGGACCAGGTGCGCATTCAAGCTGACCCAAATGATGCCGCCGTCTTTCCGGTAATTTTCCTCCTCAAATCCTTGAACCGATCCGCGTTCCAGCAGCAGGCGTTTCATTTCAGCCCGTTTTTCGGGCGCGACATAAATCTGCCGGCCAACATCGGCCACATGGGACACCATTTCCTGCGGTGACTCGTACCCGAACATCCGGGCCAACGCCGGGTTGGCAATGAGAATGCGGCCTTCCAGCGTCGTCCGAAAGATTCCTTCCGTGGCGTTCTCGAAAATGCCGCGGTACCGGGCCTCCGCCTTCCGCACGGCATCCTCCGTTTGCTTCTGCTGGGTGATGTCTTCCGCAATCCCGACGACGCGGTAAACGTTTCCGGCATTGTCTTTCACCGGAAATGCCCGGTCGTGGATCCAGCGCAGCGAGCCGGACGGGCGGAAGATGCGATAGATTTCGTCATACTGGCCTGAGATTTGTTTGGTGAGAACGGCTTCCTGGACGCGTTCACGATCATCGGGATGGATGGTTTCAACCCAGCTTGCAGGTGAGGCATAAAGGCTTTCGCAGGTCCGTCCCCAGACCACCTCATATCCGGGGCTGATATAAATCATCTCGTTCTTCCCGGGATTGGTGATCCAAAAAACCTCCCGGATGTTCTCCGCCAGTTGCCGGAAACGTTCCTGGCTCGACCGCAGGAGCTGCTCGGCTTGTTTGCGTTCGGTAATATCACGCATGAAAGCGAACACATAGTGCTCCCGCAATTTGAGAAACGTCGCGATGACTTCCACCTCGATGATCCGTCCATCTTTGCAGCGGTGACGAGTCTCGAACCGGTCGCTCCCGGATTGGGTAATCCGCTGGATGTGTTGCCCTGTCAGTTCGGGGGAAGCCTCATTGACCTCCACGGCACTGATGTGCGTGGAAAGTAGTTCCTTGCGGGAGTAACCGCTCATGCGGCAGTACGCCTCGTTCACGTCCACGATTTTCCCCTCGAGATCCAGCATCCAGAAGCCTTCCATCGCGGCGCCGATGACTTTTTGACTCAGTTCCTCGCGTTCCTTGAGCGCCTCCTCTGCCCGCTTCTGCTCGGTCAGATCGCGCGCGATCCCCATCACATAGGTCACCGTTCCCTGCTGATTTCGCAATGGCACCAGGCGGGTCTCAACCCATTTCTCGATTCCATGGAACGGCTGGCCTCGCTCCGTGCGCGTAGGCTCTCCCGTTTCGAAGACCCGTCGCACAACGGCTTGATGTTGCCGGGCGACCCCCGGCGGGAAAAATTCGGCTGACGGGCGCCCTGACAATTCCGCATCCGACTTGCCTAGCCACTGCCTGGCAACTGAATTCACGTATTGAATGGTTGACTCCCGATCCAGGATGAAAATCGCGTCTGGAGATGATTCGGCCAGACTGCGGTAGCGCTCCTGACTCTGCCGGAGCGCTTCGGCTGCTTCCTTGTGGCCGGTAATATCGGTGCTGATGCTCAGGACGTGTGCGGACTGGCTCTGGGGCACACGCGCCAATGTCCATCGGGTATGAAGGATGATCGGCTTCCGGCTCTTGGTCACCGCCTGCAACTCGCCGGACCATTCGCCGGTCTGCAGCAGCGCTTTCTGGGTTTCGGCAAATGCCGAAGCATCCGCAAAAAACAAATCGCTGGTGCGGCATCCCCGAACTTCGTCGGAACGTCCAGCCCAAAAGGCGCTCGGCCCCTTTGTTGAAATACTGAATGTGTCCATCCAGGTCCCGGATGATGATTGCATCGCGTGCTTGATCAAGGATGTAAAGCAGTTCCCGGATCCGGGCCTCGGCCTGCCGCCGCGCGGTAATGTCGCGCGCCACAATCACGATCCCCCGGGATTGGCCGTCCGCATCGGTAGACACGGCGGTGCTTAATTCCACCGGGAAGCGGCTGCCATTTTTCCGGAGCATCCGGTACTCCGCGTTCCTCATGACTCCAGTTTCGAGCGTGGCGGTCATGTCCGCTTTCACGCGCTCATGGTCCTCCGGCGGCGTCAGGTCGAAGGCACTTTTCCCGAGTAATTCCGACGGGTCGGCATAACCGAGCATTTCCACGGCCTGTCGGTTGGCCGTCGTCAGCCGGCCTTGAAGGTCAATCATGCCGACGGCGTCAGGCAGGATTTCAATCAACCGCCGATAATGTTGCTCGCTGGCCCGCAATGCGGCGGTGGTGTCGCGGAGACGGACAATCGTCCGAATGCGCGCCAGGAACTCATCCGGGTTCACCGGTTTGACAAAGTAGTCATCCGCCCCGATTTCAGCCCCATCCACCTTGTCGGCGGCGCTGATCGCCTTGCCGGAAACCAAAACGACAAAAATGTCCAACAGGGCCGCGTCAGTCTTGATTTGCCTGCAGACGTCAATCCCGCTCAGGTCAGGCAACCTGACATCCAGCAGCACCAGATCCGGCCGCTTTTCACGCGTTACCTGGAGACACCCCTGCCCGTTCGATGCCTCCCAAACTTCGTAACCGGCACCTCGCAGGATCATCGAAAAAACTTCACGGACGGCGGGTTCATCATCCACAACGAGAATGCGGGTTGCTTTATTCATGGCGTCAGGCTTCCTATGATTCACTAACGATAAACCATATAGCTGGCGGTCTCCAAAAGGCAATTGCTGAAATGAATCCGGCATTTTCACGATGCGAATTGAAGCCAATTGGCGCGCCGACGCCTCTGCTAGGAATCAACTGGTCGAAGCCACAGGAGAGAACTTAACGCAGAGTGAAGGCTGGTGGGCCCGCTCGGATTTGAACCGAGGACCAAGCGATTATGAGTTTGGATTTTGGCTGTTTTGTGCAGTTGCGTTAAGTTGCGATTGGTTGCATATCCACAATGTTTTCAATGCTTTGCGAAGGAAATTGTAAAACTCGCCACGACTCATTGCAACTGTCCAGAACCGAAAAATTGGCCAAGAATTGGCCAAGCATTTTGGTTTTGAAAATTATTTTCAAACTCAAATCAACCCGTGTGTGAAATTCCGCCGGTGCCGGTTTTTACATTTGGGGCAGATTTTGAAGAAATGGCTTGTGGCTGGTTATCCTGTTCGATGACTTTGGAAAAAACGCTGCCAACAGGCAGTGCCGCGCGCTGGCGCGGATCAGCGTAATGGCTCGCGGTCATCTGGATTGTTGAATGCCGCAGTTGTGCGCTACCGGCAAAAATGCCGTTTTGTTTGACGATGGCGTCGCCGAAAATTTTTCTGAGTTCGTGAACTTTTTTCCTGGCTGAAATGCCGTTAGCCTCCAGCCAGTCCTTCAAATCGCGCCAGTGTGGTTCGCAGCGGTAACGCCAATACATGGTCGGCTTCCACCGGTGACTTGAATTCACCACAAATTCGCCCGTCGCCTCGTCTTTGAAACTCACCAACTCCTGCATGAGCGCGGGATCAACGTAAACCGTGCCGCCTGAACCGTGTTTGGGTTCGATGTATTTGTTGGCCTCAATGCGGATGGAACTGTCTTCAGGATTCAATTGCGACGACAGGCATACTTCCGCCTCGGCGCGGCGCAGGCCGGCGCACAAACAAAGCAGGAACAGTTTGTAGGTTTCGGGATTCCCGGTGCGCAGTTCTTTGCGGGCATTCAGCAGCAGCGTTTCATAGGTGACGCCAGCGGGAGATTGAAATTCCATCGAGCCATTCCGCTCAAAATCCACTGTCTCGAACCAATAAACCGACCGCTCGCCAGTCTGGCCGTCCGCAACCTTGAACCGGGGAATTTTCACGCCGAAATTGGCCTTGTTGATGATTTGCGAGCTGAACAGGCTTTTCCAATGCCGTAACGCCGAGTTGAACGAACGATTCACTTCAAGTTTCCGGCGTGGATCATTGCCTGCCCGTCTCAAATAGGCGATTTTCCAATCCGCCACGGCGGCTGGCGTGATGGCGGCGAGCGGAACGGCGTCCACTCTTTTACGCCAGCGGGTCAGGCCGCCGCTGTAGTAATCGTAACGCGAAGCGTCCCTTCCTAATCCCTGGATTTGCGCCGCCAGCATACGGAAATACTGGATGTATCGCCGGAGCGTCTTGGGTTTGAGATTCGATGTCCGCTCCACCTCCGCGATAAATTCCCCAACGATCGGACTGCCATCGGTCGGATTTATCGGCGGCATCACCTGCGGTGTCAGTTCCGCGAGTGTGGCGGCCCAGCCTTTTGTGACCAGAGAGACGTAGATGTCGCGGGCCTTGGTCGCCGCTTCTTCCTTTTTGGCGGTTTCCAGATCGAAACTTTTGCGAACGCGCTTGTAGTAAATTCTGACCGACCACTCGGCGACCTCAAAGTTTTGGTCGTCACGCGAGTAGCTGCGATGTTCCAGCCGTGCCTTCCAATAGTTGACATGGGTTTTGGGATACCAACGCCTCGATTCATAGTTTCTGGCGTAAGCGCTCGTCGAGCCGTTCTGCTCCGCTGGTTCGGTTTCGCTCATGCGTTGCCACGTTGAATCCAGATTTAAGCAGATGCCGACCGCGAGCATGTGTTTCACACACACAAGACATGCAGACTCCGAGCGTGATTCCTAAGTGCCATCCGATGGCGGAGCGAACGCGGTCAAGGTGGAGGCGACGGGTGGCAGGGCGCACAACCTTGACGGCGGGAGCGAGCCATAAAATGGAGGCACGAGGCACGCTCGGTTTTTGACTTCACATTTGTCAGCAAATCTGAACTTCGATTTCAATTGATCTTGAATGAATTTGGTCGGTTGAGGAAAAAGGTTGCGTTACAAGATATGATGGCAGCGGTGTAGCACGTTTTGGTAAGCAGAAAGGAGGTTTCCCTGCGTGTCGCCGGGAAACGATGACAAATCCATGATTCAGCGAATGCTCCCGGTCGCAGCGCGGGCGGGCCGTGAGGTCGGCGCGCTTGTCGGTTTGGCGCATTCTTTATGGCCCGACGTAATATGAGCCGAGGAAAACCAGAACGCCCGCCCAATTCCGCCGCGGCCTATGTGCGGATGTCCACGGAACATCAGCAATACTCGACGAGCAACCAGATGGATGTGATTCGCGAGTACGCGAAGCGGCGCGGGCTGGAAATCGTCAAGGAGTATTCGGATGAGGGGAAACGCGTCCATCACTTCGCGCAACGGCAGTTACCCGGCGTCCGTGTAGGTCTTCATTGTCAGACGCATATCGCTGTGCCGCGCCAATTCCATCGCCAAGCGTGGATGCACTTTCATGGTCGAAAGCCGGGTGATAAACGTCGTCCGCAATGCGTGATAATCCGTGCGGCGTCCGCGCTCGTCCAGAAACGGGATGCCCGCTTTTGCCAAGTCTTGCCTAAATTCCTTCATCTTAGGAACACCGTTGAACAGCACCAGATCGTCTGTCTCCCTTGGCAGGAAATCACGTACGAAGGATATTTTGCGATAAAAGTGACATTCTTACCAACGAACATAACCACATGTCTAAAACCAAAAAACGGCCAGAAGAACGGACTGACTTTGTGCGGTTAATGTTAATTCCACATTTCGGTCGCCGTCTGGTAGCCGTGAATGCGGAGGATGGGACAGAACGTGCTCCATTGAAACCAGCGGGTGAGCAGTTCGTTATAGTCGGGCGAGGTGGATTGGCCGTGAGGATGAAAAATCCGCCCGTGTCAGTGGTCCGATACAGCAAACCGGTGATCAAGTAATTCAACCCGGCGCGAATTTGCCGCGCAAACGTCAGTCAGTCACCGCTCACATCACCAGACCACACCGCCGCGCCGTAGCGTTGCTCGCCGGGTTAAACGCTGCGCGTAAGAATAGTCACCCGCTTGCTCGAATCGGTCCTGCGCCGGCCTTCATAGGTGGCCTGACTCACAAAGAGCGGATAGGAATTGCACGCGCGATTGGCCGAGCCGGCAAAACACTTCACGCCGCTGACGGAATTGCCGTCATCACCCGGCTCGGTCGCGTCCTGCCAGAATACATCCGCGCCGATGCTAAGAAACGCCTGGTTCATATATTTCCAACGAAGACTGCGAACCGCTGGGATAAAGACGTCCATCCATTGCGATCCCGGAATCAACCCGTGGGGCATGGACGCCAGCGCACGGCCAATGATACATTCGGGATTTGACCACACCGAAATCATGTTTTTGAAATGTAGCGCATGGAGTTGGGCTATCATGTTTGTGGGATCAGGATAATGGCTCAAATCCCATTGATATGCGCCCCAGCCGCAGTTTCCCCAGTATTGCCAGTCTTGAACTTGAACAATGAAATCCACCGGAATGTCGTTGGAGCGAAATTGCCAGGCGGTCGTCAGCACTTGTTCCTGGCTGGAATAATGCTCGCGGCACTGCCAGAAGCCATACGCGGCTTTGGGAAACAACGGCGCATCACCCGTCGTCTGATGATTCCCGGCAATAATCTCATCGGTGGTGAAAGTGCCCGAGTTGTTGGCCAGCGTCACCTGCGTCTCAACAGGATTGAAATCCGTGAGCGAGGCGTTGTTCCAGAGCAGGCTATATCCATAGTTGGAGACAATCATCGGCAGGACTGGTGAAACTTTGCTCCGGTTGTCAGGACGATTCGCCGTTCACCGTCGCCGCGGTCGTCGTCTTGCCGCCACCGGCGGGTTCGCCGAGCATCAGATGGCCGAACGCACCGAAAAACGTGACTGCCGCGGTCGCTTTGTCCACGGCGACTTTCAATTTGCGCGTAATTAGCGTGAGCTTGCCGCTAGAGTCGGCAACCTTAAATGAAGCGGCCCGCCAGGAATGATTCGTCACCGTAGAGTCCTGTCCCGCCAGCAGCGTCGCAGTTGGCGAATACATGACGCGCACAATGCTGTCGGAACAAACCGTCAGCTTCATTATTCCCGGCGACATCGTGAACGTCACGCCATCGGGATCTTCTTTGACGCCAGTTACGGCGATGGGGGTGGCAAAAGCTTGCGCCGCCGAAAAAAGACGGCGCAAACACACAAGGTATCAAGGAAACGTTTCATACCCCGAGTATTTTCGTAAGGCTTCGTGACCCGGTAAATGCGAATTAATATCGTCAGTCACCGCCCCCGCCAACCGGCAGGATATTGATTTCAGCCGCGCTCGTCCAGCCGCTTCCCCAGATTGCATGCAAGGAGGTGAAGCGGAAGTACCGGGCCTTTACCGGAGCGAAGCTCACTTCCTGGAGCGATGGGTTGTTCTGAATGTTGGCGAATGAGCCGTCGGTGACGTTCGTCGTCCAAGTCACGCCGTCGGCGCTCGTTTCAAAGCGGTATTTTTCGACCACACCATTGAGCAATCCGTCCTGGCGCGGCAGATAGGTGAACCCGCCAATCCGATGCGTCGTGCCCATGTCCACGGTGATGAAATGCGGCTGCTGCTGGTCGGCATTCCAACGCGTGTGCCAGATGGTGGACGAGTCGCCGTCAATAGCGCGGGCGGCGGAATTGTCCGCCCCGACGGTTTCCTGGCTGTCCACGCTGACCACTTTCCAGCCAATCGGCATGAGGCCGGCAAAGATTCTCGACCCCACGATGCCAAGCTGGCCATTGGGCAGCAGACTCGCCGCCCGCACCGTGACGATGTGATCCATCGGCAACGCGATGGGCGCGGTGTAAATCGCCGAACCGGTCGTAGGCGCGCTGCCGACCACGGTATAGACCATCTTGTTCCCGGCAAGGTTGCTGAGGCTCACCGTGCCGTTGGTGCTGCGGTCGGAAATGGTCGGCGGCAGTGTCACAACGGATTGCTTGAAGAGACCTATTTCGGCCAGCGTCGGTTCGAGGCGCGAGCCGAGGATGCGGATGCGCACTTTGTCGGTCGTTACTGGCGATTTCAACCGGATGAGCCGGCGATGGCCGACGGTGGTGAGTTCGTCTGAGGCGATGTGTTCCGCGGCGACCCAGTCAGACCCGTTCCAAACATCAATGGCAAAGGACTCAATTCTTTGGCCGCGATGATCCACCGCTTCCTGCAAGGAAACCACGTCGAACGTGACCGGCTTCGGCAGCGTGAGCGTCACCGTGCCGTTGGTCTTGCCGGGCGCGGCTTCCCACCAGGTGTCGAGGTTGCCATCGAGTGCGAACGCCGGGCCATTTGTTGGATTTGATGTATCAGCGGTGACTTTGCCGCCATCAGCGAGGTTGGTGGCGAACGTTTCGTTGATGATCTCCGCCGCGCGATTCAGCGCCTCAAGCTGATTGTCGGGAATGAGGCCGCGCTTGTCGGGGGAGAGATTCAGGATGAGATTCCCGTTTCGCCCGACGGATGTGTAAAAGATATCCACCAATTGGGTCACCGTGCGCGGCTGTTTGTTGCGCGCCCAAAACCATTGGTTGTTCTGGAGAATGGTGGTGTTCACTTCCGCCGGATACCACCAGAGATACGAGCCGGGCGTGAGTTTCGCGCGGCTGCCAAGATCACCGTCCCGTATGTCCGGCCAGCGAAAGTTGTCAGGCGACGTCGGCAGCGGGATGACGCTCCATTCCGTGGTGCGGCCAACGCCCCCTTCATTGCCCACCCACCGCGCGTCCGGCCCCTTGCCCATGATGACCGCGTTGGGTTGGAGATGGCGAATCAAGTCATACCACGCGTTGTAATCGTAGGTCTCGTGAACGCTCGGATCCGGATTTGCGCCGTCAAACCAAACCTCCTCAATCGGTCCGTATTGCGTGAGCAATTCGTAAAGTTGGTTCAGAAAGTAACGATTGTAGTCGTCCACTTCGTAGGTGTAATTCGTAAAACCGGCCGGCGGCGTGCGGCCCAAAGCCGGATTGCTCTTGAAACTGGCTGGATCGGTGGGAATGACCGAGAGAGCGTTGCTGCTGCCGTCGCCGTAATAACCGCCGGGATTTTTAGGATTTGTCCTCAACTGGTAAAGGTCGGCGGGTGAAAGGTAAACCCCCAACTTGAGGCCGTGCGCGCGGGCGGCGTTGGCCACTTCCCGCACCTCGTCGCCCTTGCCGCCAAGCCATGGACTGGCCGCGACCGAATGTGGCGTGTAGCGAGTCGGCCACAGGCAAAATCCATCGTGGTGCTTGCAGACGAGCACGATCATCGCGCCGCCGAAATTCTGCATCGCGCCGCACCATTGGTTGGCGTCCAGTTCCGTGGGATTGAAAATCGAAGGGTCTTCATGTCCGCTGCCCCACTCGACGCCATTGAACGTGTTCACGCCGAAGTGGAGGAAAAAAGTCCGCTCCAGCCGCATCCAAGTCGTTTGATTCAGACGAGGCAAAACCTTCGCTGCTTTCTCGACAATCACGGCTTCGGAATCGCCGTTGGAAATCACCTGCATCGTAGCATACGGGATCGGCGCCGGCGCGGCGGCGCCGGTGTCTGCGGGTGTTTGCCCGCGGGCCAAAGCCACGAGCATGAGAAAACTTGCCGTCAACGTTTTAGTGGTCGCGGTGTTTTGCGTGAATGACATTTTCATTGATCAGCGAAACAGTGAGCCACTTGGGTTCGCCCGGCCTCGAAACTATTGGTTGAGCGCATTAAACATCAGCCTTTTTGCCGTCACCGGTTGAAATTTGCCGGAAGCGCCACTTGCGAAAGAATCCATGAGTCCGGGCAGCGCCAGGAACACGATCTTGCCTTTGCCACACGGGACCACAGCCGCGGCGACGCCAATGTTTGGATCGTGATCTTTGCCGTAGCCGATGACGGACTCGACGCCGGAGCCGGAAAGCATCAGGCCATTGCCGCTGGTAATCTGGTACGGCCAGTCCAGCACACGGTCCGATGGCAGCCCGGCGAGCAACCAGTGCTGGCGCCCGAAGAACCAGAATCCCATCCATGACGGTCCCGATGCGCCAACCGGTCCGGAATAGGTAACCAGCCCTTGCGCGGCCAGAAAGGCAGCAATTTGGTCAGCGTCCCTGCCGCCGGTCGTGAGCAGGACAACGCGCGTGCCATCGCGTCGCGCCCGTTCGATGGCGGCGCGAAGGTCCGGCTTCCAAGAGTCATCCTCTTGCTGGGCAATCGGCGTCCACACGTTGCCGGCCGGATCGGTGTACGGCTCGTCCCGGAAAACCGCCCGCACCACCTTGCCCGACGAATCCCGCAACTCCACAGCGGCCAGCGTCGCATGGTCGGACGTGACGTGCGGCACCGAAAGACGAATCGTTCCCTCGGGTGCATCGGCCACGAACGTTTCCACCAGCGCCCGGTCCTTTCCCCCTGCCCTGGCGAAGATGTCCAGGTCTTTGGCAACAATTTTGTCGTTGATTGCAACATCAAAGACCCGCTGTCCGGGACCGCCCATGTAGCCGTCGTCCAAGTAGAGTTTGACGGTAACCTTGCCAGGCGTCAGGCCATGCCAGATATGAATCAGTCCGGCCAGGCCCCACAACTGGTGCTTGAACAGTTCCGGGTCATCCGTATTGGCAACGGCCGCGTCGGTATAGCTTGGCTGCCAGCCTTCCGGGCCTCCGGCGCTGGTCGCCAGGAGGATGGTCGCAACCTTTCCGAGCTTCGGAGAAAAAGGAACCGCATCCACGTTGAATTGACGCTTGATGGCTGCGATAAGCTCGTTGGATTCGCCGCAGCAGGCAATCGTGCCTTTCAACGCCGCCGGCTGCGGATCAACCACGAGCAACGGCTCGTCGCCATCGAGCACGGGCGGGCCGCCGGCGTTGGGGCTTAACGCAGCGTGGATCGTGACGAGACCGGGCTGGTCAACCTTGAACTGGATATCCTGTTTGAGCAGTTGGCCGAAGGTTTCGCCGCCGATCAACTCAACCGGGTAATCCGCTTGAAAGAACGGCTTGTGACCCGTCATGGAGGCCGTCACGGTCAGCCGCCAGACGCCGGTCAAATTTTTCTCGTTGATCTGATGAACATCCACCACGGCCGTGTCGCCCTTGGCGATCACGTAATGGCGTGGCCTGACGACCAGAACCTCCGGTTGCGCGGCCTGATGGATGAGTGCGGGGTCTGCCTTGAGCTGGCGCAACGCATCCACAAGCCCGCTGTGATCATCGATCGTGGTGGATTCCCAACCGGAGAGGACGATGTAATCTACGGCGTTGCACATGCGGGCGTTTTCCAGCAGATGCGCGGCGGAGAAGTAGTGCTTCGCTCCCGCCTGTTGGAAGAGTATCTCGGCGGTTGGAAATGCCGAGCGGAAGTGATGGTCGTCCAGGAATTTTTCGTAAGCCGCGAGGATCGCCTGGTGGGCGGCCAGGTCGTAGCCTGTTTGGTGGTGTGCCTTATACCAGTTGACAATCGCGGCGTGATCGTCAGGCGAGGCGCCCGTCGCCATCTCCCCCCACACGACAATTTCCTTCTTGTTGTCCGTGCGATATTTGTAATCGTCCGGCGATTTATACATCGCGTCAACCCATACTCCGGGCGAATCCATAGCCGTGTGCTCATCCCACCAGCCGTCTTCCAACCAAGTTTGACTGTATGGAAGTGACCACACCTGTCCACTGGGGCTTACGCCGGATTTGAGGAGAACCATTCGCGAAGGGTCGGCCTCGCGCATCTGCTCGAGCGCGTAGCGCATCCGGGGGTTGTTGACGCTGGGGTCGGTCTCGTTCTGGAGAGTCCAGAGACTGACGCAGGGGTCGGATCGGAAGGCCCGGACCATGGCCAGCTCCTTGTCGAGCTGATATCGGTTGAGGAAATCGAGTTCAACGGGCTTGCCGTCGTAATTGACCTGAACGCTCGTATGCGGAGGCTCCGATTGTGCGCCTTGGAACGTGAACACGCCACCGCCGGCCTCGCAGTAACGCAGGAACCCGACGCGGTCAAAGGCATCGAGCACTATCGCCTTGGGCATGTGCCGGTGGTTTTGAAGGGAGTCGAGGCCGAGGGCTTTCATCGCCGCGATCTCGCGTTCCACCGCGGCCTCGTCGGGGAAAATGCCGTTCGGGGCCCAGAAGCCCCATGAAATCGAGGAGCGTGGCACGATTCGATGACCATTCAGATAAAGCTTGGCGTCGGTTCCGAGACCTTTAATTTCCAGCCAGCGGAAGCCAAAGGTCGTGCTGCGATCGGAATGCGCGACCGCCGATAGATTTGCGGAGGCCTCATAGAGATTCGGATGATCAATGTCCCAGAGCTGGGCGTTGGTGACAATCGCATCAATCGAAGTGGTGATGGTTCCGCCGGGTGGAACACGAACGTCTTTGCTTTCTTCAAAAACAACTTTGCCGTCGCGAGCGATGGAAAAATTGACCGGCCCGACGTAGGCCTGGCCAGCAGACGAGATTTCGGCATGAAGTTGAACCGAGCGAAGATCGGGTTTGTTAAAAACCGCCAGATCGCCGACGCTCACCGGCGCGCGCACCTGCATCTCCGCGCCCCCGGCCAGACCACCGAAAGCATGAGTCGCCGGCAGCGTGTATTTGCCCCAAGTCATCGTCAGGAAATCCATCCAATCCAGTCTGCCTCCTGGATTGGTGATTCGCACGGCGAGCAGGTTCTTTCCGCCGGGGTTGATCGCATCCGTGGCATCCGCGGTGAACGGCGCCTCGGAGATGATGCTGTAACCTACGAGCTTGCCATTAACATAGACCTCGCTGCGCAGACGACCGGCGGGGAAGTAGAAAACCAACCGCTCACCGGGTCGCAGGGCCGGCGGTGTAAACGACCGATACCACCACGACACTCCTTCGTAGTATCCGTCGGCCGCGACGATGTCCGATGGCGACGTTGAAGTGGTTGTGCGCGCCGGTGCTTTGTTGAAATAGAATTGTTCAACAGTCGCCGGCAACGACACGCCAATGCCGGCCTGGTCGTTGAGCACCGCCCAGCCCCCTGTTGGCGGGTTTATGGGCAGGTTCGTGAGGTTCACCTCTTCCGGAAGATAGAGGGTGTCATCCTGCCAGGCCGCTTTTGGATCCAGCCACAATCGCCATCCCTGATCGAGGTTGGTGGAGTCAGACACGTCTGCACGCGCGAACGAGACGAAGATGAGTGGAAAAACGATACATACGACGGGAAGTGTTTTCATCATAAGTTTAGAGGCTGGCAATCAGCAGTTGGAATTGGAATGAGTTGGTTTGCGCCATCGCGGGCGAACAGCCGGGCGTCAACATGATCAATTTGATTCGGTTCGGCTTCATAGATTTTCACGGAACCAACAGGACAACAATTTCCCTTTGATTGCGGGAAACCCCGATCTTCAAGGAACTCCCGAAGCGCAACACCGGAGCTTGCCGCAGCAATGCCGCCGTGTCCGCCGTCTTCTTACCGTTGACGGAAAGAATGACATCATTTTTTCGCAACCCGGCTTTGGCCAGGGCCGACTCCGCCGGAACTTCCCGCACCAAAACACCCGTCACCCCGGGCAGACCGAAGCCGGACATCTCGCCTTCATCGGCAATGTTGCGCACGCTGGCGCCAAGCCACGTCATCGGCGCGGCGGATGCGGGCGCGGTCATGATTTCCGGTTGCGGCAACCGCGGAACACGCGCGATGGCCTCGAGTTCCGGCTTTTGCACGCCGAATTGATCCATCGGAAAATTCACGAAGCCCAAGGCCAGCGCGGGCGAGCCGGGTTTGACCCGGTAATCGCCTTTGGCTGGATCGACAAAATCCGCGTCCGTCACAATGGAATGTTCGTCACGCCCGCTCTGCTTCTGCAAACCGGTGGCGGGAGAAGGCTTGGCGCCGGCTTTTTGCACCAGATTGTAATCCATTTCCTTTCCCCACGGCGGCGGATACATGCGCGCCGGGTCGTAGTCGCGCCAAACGATGTTGTGCTCGAAAACGTCGCCGCTGTTGACCAACCAGACCTGGGGATAGCAGGCCGAGTCCACGATGATGTTGTTTTCGACGATGCGACGATAGCCCTCGCGGTTTTTGATGCCGTCGTGCAGGCAGAGGTTGTTCGTGATGATGTAATTCGAGGAGCCGTCGTCGAGGTCAATGTCCCAGCCGTGATCGCAACGCCACCGGTTATTGCGCAAAATGATCGGCTTGACGGCATCGAGAAACGGCAGATCCGGCGCCTGCCTGACCCGGGCGTTTACCTCGCCGGGGTCCGGCAGCCAATAACGGTCACGTCCCCACGAGTTGAACGAGCCGTGGTCGCCCGTCTCCTTCACCGTGTCGAAGACGTCGCAGAATTCAATGACGTCTCCGCCCCAGCAGCCATCGCCGATGTTGATGCCCGCGCGCGGCACGTCATAAATCGAACAGTGCCGGACCGTGATGCCCTGGGCGAGGTCAATTTCCACCCCGGCGGTTTGTTTCTCCACGCGCCCGATCAGATGGATCAGGCAATTGTCCACCAGGCAGTCCGCCGGGTAATTGTCGCTTTTCGGTCCGGGCGTGCGATCAATTTCGTCAAGCCGGTGAACCTGCCCATAATTGAACAACGGGCTGCGCGCGGCCTGCGGGTCGCCGACAAAACAAATCCCGCTTGCGCCCGCCTTAGCGATTTGCGTTCCACGAATGGCGACGCGGCGGTTGTAATTGTTGACGAAAATGGCGTTGCCGCCGATCTGGTCAATGAAGCTGTCTTCCAGCACACAATCCTCCGCGCCGTTGAAAAAAATTGCTCCGCAGCGGCAGATGGCCCAATCTGAACGCAACAGCGGTTCCTTCGTGTCCATGACCGTGCGCGCCGCCTGGCGAAAAATCAGTCCGCGCAACGTGATCCACTTCACCGGGTGCGCCTCGTCGCCGCGGAATTCAACCAGCGTTCGAAGTCGCGTGGCCTCCACGACGGCGGTTTTCAGATCAAGCCCGGCAGGCAGATAGAAATACAGCGTGTGCGTTTTGGAATTCAGAAACCATTCGTTAGTTGCGTCCAGTTCCTCGAAAATATTCTCCACAAATTGGATCCTCCCGTTGATGCCTCCGCCGCGGTTGTTCTGCCAGCCGCCCTCTTTGGTCAAATTGCCGTTCGCATTTTTTCCGGTAATGCGCCAGGTGAAATCTCCCCACAGGGCCGGGTGCATCGCGTGCAAGTAACCTCCGGCCGGATCCGCCCATCGCGTGGCACGCCGTTTGATGTCTGCTCCGGAGGTGAAACCGTCGAAGTATTGCGCCTTCGGGTCAAAGTTCGGGTAACGCGCCAGAATCTGCCGTTCGCCGTTGACGAAAATTTCCTCCGTCTGCAAATCCGCCGGAACTTGCGCCTGAAAAATTCCGTTGGTGTAGGGCTGCCAGTCCAGGTTTTTGAGCCGGACGCCGCCGCTGATGACCGGCTGCTCGTTTTGATAATTTTGAAAAACCACCGGCGCGTCTTTCGTGCCGGAATCCTGCGCGGTGAACATGAGAGTGTCGGGCAAATAGTATGTTCCGCCGCGCAGAAAAACATCACCGTGTTTCTGGCGCGCCGCCTGTTGCGCGCGTTGCAGTGTGGCGAACGGTTTTTGCAGTGTGCCGGGATTCGCGTCGTCACCCGCCGGCGAAACAAAATAAGGTTGCGCGGCACAAACGCACGCGGAAAACATTGCCACCATACAAATTGAAATGATTTTGAATTTCACCGCACGGACGGGTTCGGCAAGTTCGTTCAAGTCGGCCATCATCCCGAAAATCCATTTATTTGAGTCGGGCGCTGGGTGTTGTCCTACGGCTGCCAGACGGCCCGATAAAAGCGCGCGGCTGACGACACAGAATTGGTAAGACGGAACGCACCCGCCGCCGACGTATTGGTGGAAACGGCAATCCAATTGGGCGAAAGCAAATTTGTGCATGTTTGAATAACGTAAGGCACGCCGGATTGTCCATTGACCTGGAAGATAAATTGATTGGACGCCGGTGGCGACGCCGTCATGGGAACGAGACGCGGCGCTGTCGGCGCAAACACGAGCACGGTCGCCGAGTAGGGCGGGAAGGTGTCGTTGAAGCTCGTGCTGACGCCGAAGATATTGGTCTGGGCGATATCGAGCGAACCGACTCCAGTGCGCGCGGCCTCGTCCTGCGGAATGCCGTAGGAGTAAACTGTCGCGCTGGAAGAGGGCACATAGCCGGATACATTGATGGCGGCGGTAAGGTTGGAGGAGCAGCTTCTATTGATTACGAGCAGGGTCAAAGAGCCGTTGGTGCGCTGCACGGCATAGGTTCCCAGAAGTTCATAATCGTTCGTGGCGGTGATGACGGTATCGCCGCCGCGGGCAAAATATTTCAACAACTTGATACAATAGTAAGCCGGGTAACAGTTGTAGTTGGGCGGCACGCTATCGTCAGCGCAGACGCCGCCGTCGCTGAGATAGTCACCGGTGTTGGGGTCTATGCGCCAGCCATACACGGCATTGTCTGGATCGGTTATGTCCGATTGTCCGTTGTGCAGGTCCCACCGGAGGAAGGCGTTGAATTCGGTTTTTGACATGATGTAGCCGATGATCTCGTCCTGGAACAACCCGCCCACCAAGCTCATGGCTGTTTTGTCACCTCCCGGACCATACTCGGTGGCGTCGAGTTCGATGTTCGAGGCGACGTTGGTGCCCAGATAGTATCCCAGATAGTCGTTGAGCATCATCCGCAAATTCCCCGCATCAATTGACCACTTCGGGGACCAGGAGACGAGATTATAGGTGTCCCCATCGCTCGGCGCGTAATTATGTTCGATGAGGAAATCCGGCAGCGCATTGGGATTGTTGGTTCGCATGGTATATAACATCACCGGGGTCCAGCCGTAGTGCGTCACGCCGGTGATAGGATTGACGGCGGCATGATTGTTGTAGTTGGCGGTGCCGTCTTCCGTCGTGTCGGCCACCGCGCCGATCTTAATGGTGGGATCCACCGCTTTCATTGCGGTATAGTATTGCGCGAAGCGCATGGCATAGGTCCAAGGGTCGTGGGGCTGCCAGGGCGGATTGGTGTTGCAGTCCAGTTCCCAAAAGCCGCCGACCTCGTTGCCGATCTCCCAGTATTTAAAATTGGCATGGTTGGTGATATTCATCTCGGCGACTCCCCAAGCGGCTTCCTCGGGCGTGCTGCTGCCATAGTTGGCGATGATGAAGGCCTGGGCCTGCGCATTGGTGGCCGCATGAATGAAGTTGGTGGTAAAGGAGCCCCAAGTGCGCGGGCTGGTGTTGCCGTACTGCATCCCTTCGTTGGTCCAGTGGTAGCCGTCACCCCAACTGCCGCCGGGCCAGCGCAGAGCCCCAATGCCCATGTTGGTCACCTGGTCAATGGTGCCAGGCGCGTCTTCCCCGCCATCCCAGGCGACGTTGTTGATGCCGAACACCCGGGCGTCCACCGTGCGAATCGGAGCCGCGGCATTGACGCCGACATGAACGACCGAGGGCTTAGGCGCGGCACCCAGCCTTATATTAGCGATATAAAATTGCGGCTGCACTGTGGAAGAGTTCCAAATCTCAATACCGGCCAGATTGGTTATATTGGCGACACCGAGGGAGGCCAGGGAAAAAGTGAATTGTTGCCAGGCATTGGTCGGAGCGGTCACATATATGATATTCTGCCAGGTTGAACCTGCTTCAGCCTTGATGCCGACACTTTGTCCGCCGGTGGGACCGCCATTTAACCAGAAGCTAATGTTGGTATAAATGGTGGTATCAATTGGGTCATGAGTGAGCTGCCATGCCTGGTAAGTGCCGCTGGCGGCGAAAACCATGGAATTGCTGCCATTAAAGTTCGGATTATCGGTGAGATAATGAGTCACCCAACTTCCGGAATCATACCAGTTGTTGTTGTAGACTGTCGTGCCGTAAACGTTGTTGGAATAGCACGTGAAAATGAGGTAATCGTCGCTGGAAAAAGCTGTGACCGACGTCAGCACGGTCACTGCGACGATGGCGCTCGTGTCACTGCCTAGACTGTTCGTGACCGCCAAATCGAATAGGAACGTGCCAGTCGAGGGCGGCGTGTAGGTCAAAGACGGACTGGTCGCTCCGGGAATGTTCGTCAGCGCGCCGCCGCTGCCGCCGTCGGTCTGCCATTGATACGATATGGGCAGGCTTCCGGTCACCGATGACGCGATGGTAACGGTTGAGCCGAGGGAAATAACGCTCGAGGGCGAAACCACCGGCGTGTAAGCATAGGCAGCGCTGGGAATATTGGTCAGGCTGAAGTTTGTGAACGTGGCGGTATTCAGCGCCGAGTTGTTGTGAGCGGTCACATCGAATCCGGCCATGACCGTGTTGTTCAACGCAACCGATTGGCTGCCGACCTGAACCCAGTTGTTGCCACTCGTGCTGTAGTAGCCGGTGAAGGTCCCGTTGGAGCGGACTAATTCCAACCAAACCGGTACGGTAATGCCGCTATGCTGGCTGTTAGAACTGGAGCCACCGGCGGTGCTCCGCCATTGGAAACTGACTCCCTGACCCGCTGTGGCGACGATGCTCACGTTGGCCGAACCCGCCGTGTAGTCATTGCGGAACATGAGTCCGGCCTTCGACCAGCCGGAACCGGGATCGCTGTTTTGCAAACCGGTCACAAGGGCAATCATCGTGCCGTCGCCGGTAAAATTGGTGCTGCACAAATTGAACTGGTCGACGGTATTCCAAATGTCCGAGCCGCCGCCGGTCACGGTCCACAAGCCGTTGGTGTACCCAGCCGAGCCGGCCAAACCCGGCAAGCCAATGTCCACATCGCTCCATCCCGGCGGCAAATACCCCGAAGCCGTTGCGTTCAGACTCAGTCCAATGTCAAACACAGCGTCGAAGCTGTGGCTGCTGCCAAAGGTGACGGTTCCGCCGCCCGGAGGGAAAAGTCCAATCTGGCCCGCGGTATAGGGGTGGTTGGCGGCGACCGCCATCGCTTCCCAACCGCTGGTTGAACTCGCTTTGCCAAACGACCAGGCGTAGGCTGTGTTTGGTGACAACGTCAACGAAAGTCCGGTCCACTGCAGCCAGTCGCCGTCGTTGAAAGTGATATTGGCCGAGGTGTTGGTTTGCAGCGGGGTCACCGTGCTGCCGGACAGTGAGTAAAGGTGCAGGTAATAGGGTTGGGCCGTTCCAATGCCGGAGTCGCTGCCCAGACCGGCCGTCCGTATTGCCAGGGACGACAGGACGTATCCATCCGGGTTGGTACCGGTCAGAAATGTTTGTCCGGGCTCGCCGGTGCCAAAACTGGTTTGGTTATCTGTGAAATAATTTAAGCCATCGGGACCCGTCTGGTTGCCACTAGTGCTCAACTGCGAAATATCGTTCGTTCCTGGAATGGAAGCGGTGGCGCCCAAATCCACAAGCGTCTGCGCACTGGCAGTACCTGCCAGTACGGCAGCGGCAGGCACAAATACGCACCTGAGCCAGCAGCGCCACCCTTTGCCCGGCCATGAAGACATCCAGCTCTTGAATGGCACACAGGATGAATCCCGGCAGGGGTCAGAGAAGAAACGGACCCGGGTACGACAATTTTGACTCATATAGCTTTGGCACTCACGGTACGAAGGGGCGTGGCGTGCACGGTTGCGTTTGCACAACGACTGTCGCGGGCGCGAGGCCGGCGGCGGTGGCGGTCAGTTTGAATTCACCGGCCTCGCACGTGGATTGCACGATGATTTGCGCCAGGCCGTTGAACAGGCTGCGTGACCACGGCGGCGCACTGGCTTTCCCAATGACTTCCACGTTCACGTTTGGATTCAAACCGCCCTGGCCGACACCATTGCTAACACCCACAGCGATGACATTGTCGCCGGCGCGGAGAAATTTTTTAATGTCGAAAATCGGTTGCGCCTGCCAGTCGTGCGATTCGCCGACGAACTGGCCGTTCACGAAATACCAGCCTTCGTCGTCGCACCCGGAGAAGCAGACTTGCGCGCCGACGCCGTTTAAGTCTTCCGCCGTCAGCGTGAAATGCGCGCGGTAAATCGCCGTGGTGTCCGGTGTTTTGATTGTCGGTTCGCCACCGCTGGTTTTGGCATTGAGCGTTTTCCAGGCGGAATCGTCAAAATCATTCGCGTATTCCGGCACCGTGTTGCTGTTCTTTGGAATTTTTGCAAGCTGCCAGCGCCACTCGTTGACGGCAATGCGGCGCACGGGCACGTTCGGAACGAACGTGTCCGGCTCGTGGCAACTCGGATCGCCGTTGCCGACGCCAAGAATCCTTCCCGCGCCTTCGATGGAAAAGTTGATTTTGTTCTGTGCGATCGGCACAAAGTGGCCATGCGCGTCCAGCGCGGCAGCCGCGAACACTGCCACATCTTCACCGTCAGCGTTGATGCTCTTGCGATCGGGCGTGAGCTGAATTTGCGCGGCGTCGCTGGTGGTCTCCACTTTCGTTTCGGCAATGACGTTGCCGGCGTCATCAAACCCTTTCGCGCTCAACGTTCCGGGCGCGTATTTCACCTGCCAGCTCAATTTTGAATTGGGCTTTATCGTCTGCCTGCCGAGCGACGCGCCGTTCAGAAAAAGTTCCACCTGTTTGCAATTGCTAAAGGCTTCGACGAGGATTCCCTGGCCTTCCCGGCCGGGCCAGTTCCAGTGCGGCAACAAGTGCAGCACGGTGTTCGTCGTCCACCACGACTTGTAGTAGTAAAAAACGTCCTTCGGAAAACCGCACGTGTCGAGAATGCCAAAGTGCGAATTGATGCACGGCCACCAATATGGCGTCGGTTCGCCGCGATAATCAAAACCGGTCCAGACAAAGGCGCCGGAGAGCCACGGACGGACGGCGAAGAAACTCCACCAGCTTTCGGCGGTCGTGGTCCAGCCCGGCCAGACGACGTCGTAAGCGCTGACGTAACCGTGTTCCTCATCGTTCGCGTAAATGCCGCGGTCGCCGACGACACTGGCCTGCTCAGTACCGACGTTCGGCTGGTTCGGATGCTCGGCGTGATATTTGTCCGTGTCAGGACCGTAGTGATAATTCCAGCCGCGCACTTCGATGACCGAATTAATGCCGCGGAAAACGTCATCCTCGGGTGAGGCGTAAGTGACGGGGCGCGTCGGATCGAGCAGCTTGACGTAATCCTGCATCGTGCGCGCGACGTTGGCCGCTTGCGGCGTGTCCTGCACCATGAATTGCTCGTTGGCGATGCACCAGATGAACACGCACGCATGATTGCGGTCGCGGCGGATTTGTTCGTCCCACTTTTTCATGTTCTCCGAATCGCTGCCCATCAACCGGCTCTCGTCCAGGACCAACATGCCGAGCCGGTCGCAGGCGTCGAGCAACTCCGGCGTGGGCGGATTGTGCGAGGTGCGGATGGCGTTGCAGCCGAATTCCTTCAATTTCTTCACGCGGAATGCCTGCAACGCATCCGGGATGGCCTCACCGACGCCAGCGTGGTCCTGGTGATTGCAGGTGCCGTAAATCTCGTAATGCTTGCCGTTCAGGAGAAATCCCTCGTTCGGATCAAACGCCACGGTGCGGATGCCAAAGGAAGTTGTGACCTGGTCAACTGCTTGGCCGGCCACGGAAATGGTCGTGACCAGCTTGTAGAGTTTTGGCGATTCCGGCGACCAAAGAACCGGCGAGGAAACCCTCGATTCCAACTTCACTACGTCCCGCGACTCGCGTTTTACTTCTTCCGATTCGGAAAGTTGTTTCAGAGGATTTCCGTCCGGTGAGATGATTTCGCATTTCACCGTTGCCTTCACGGCGTTGGTGAGCATGTTGAGGAGACTGGCTTCGACGTGGATTTCTGCCCTCCGCGACGCCACGTTGTTCTTGAACGAGGAATAGACAAAAATCCCATCCGGTGCCATGGCTACCGGCGCGGTCACGTCCAGCCAGGCGTGACGGTAGATGCCCGCGCCTTCGTAAAACCAGCCCTCGGACTTGGTCGCATCCACGCGCACGGAAATGGTGTTCTCGCCGCCCAAATGCACCACGTCGGTGATGTCCTCGCGGAACGGATAGTAACCGCCCTCGTGCCGCCGCACGAGCCAGCCGTTGACCCACACCGTCGCGTCGTGCATCACGCCGTCGAACGTCAGCCAGATGCGTTTGCCGGAATCGCCCGCCGGCAACTCAAACGTGCGGCGATACCAGCCAATGCTGTTCGTGGGATACTTCGCGCCAAGCGGCTTGAATCCGTGGCTGCCATCGGCGGCCGGGTCGAACGGCAGTTCGACAGCCCAATCGTGCGGCAAATTAACGACGCGCCAGTAAGAGTCGGCGAACTTCTCCGCTGCCGGCCCGGAGCCGGTGCCGGAATTCACGAAACTCAGTGCATCCGGCCAGTCGTCACCGAGATGGAATTCCCAGTTCGCATCAAGCGAAAGATGTTCGCGCGGCGAATCGGCCGCAGCAAGCTGGGTGACCCACAACGCGGCGCACGCACCGGCAATAAGAGTGCGAATGACTGGAAGGATTTTTATTTTCAAATTCAAATTGGCGATAAATTCGGTGACACTTCAAACGTTTGCGCCGCCAATGAGCATTGTTTGACCAACACAAATCATACAACCTCTCCAAAATCAACGATGGACCGTGGTGATGCTTAACATCCAGGCGAGGTCGCCGGATTTGGGATCGTAGATGGAAAAATTGCCGGCCTGACTCAGGACTTTGCTGTCGGTCCACTTGCGGTTCTGCGAGTGACCGTCGGCGAACAGGATCATGCAGGTGTTATTGTGATAAGCCGCAGGCATGTCGGTCCATTGACTGGGCGTGTCGGGATCTTCCACGAACCAGTCGTCGTTGATGGTCCCGGGACTTTCCTCAAGCATGATGTAGATATCCGACGGTTTGCGAATGTCGGATAGCTTTTTGAAGACGACACAGGTGGCGGTGGGATGCAGATAACCGCTCGCCAGGGTGGAGGCGGTGGGATTCATCCAGCCGTTGGCAGAATAGCTGCGGATGGTGGGATCCCCCGCTGCAGTTTTCTTTGGATCCGCGGGACACTTGAAAACGTCGGCCGAATTTAAGCACGGATAAAGCAAACCCAGCCTTGCAAAAAGGACATTGGTGCTCATGGGCGGACCCGCCATGCTGCCGGGATACAACTGCGCCTCGGCGGCGCCCGGCTGGACTTTGGGATCCGTCGGGAAATTGGGATCGTAATTGCTGACCGGAACAATCTGGTCGTTGTTCTCGCTCGAATACATTACCCAAGCGAGTTGAATCTGCTTGAGATTATTCATGCAGTAAGTTTTTTGCGCCTGGACTTTAGCCTTGGCCAGTGCCGGCAGAAGCATGGCTGCCAGAATGGCGATGATGGCGATGACCACCAGGAGTTCAATCAAGGTAAAACCCGATCGAAACCCACCAGTCACTCGGGCCGTAGATTCTTGGTTTGAGAGGGTCATATTTATTCAGTAGTTTCGTGCCGGTGAACTTAACTCGAATCTCACTGTGTCATTTTTTTATTATCGCCACTGTGAGCGGTGTTGGTCTGATGACATGGTGATGTTCAAAAATTTGTTTTCCTTACGGAAGCGTTTCGCCAATTCCAATTCCAGCGGGGTTCCGCGGATTCCAATGGAACAAAGTGGGAGGACCTTTTAACAAGCTCGTCGGCATTTCCAAACCTTGAAATTCACTGATCTTCATCATGGCAGCGTTGCCGGCGATGGCCAGGACATTGCAACCCGTTTTACCACTGTGCATCGGTCCGACGCCTTCGCTCAAATTTGGATAATTGGCGGCATCATTGTAAGTAAACGTGTTGGCAGGATTTGCTTCCCATTGGATGTAGCACATCGTACTCCAAACTTGAGTCACCTTGCAGGTTTGGTAGCCAAACGTAGCAGGGTTACCCAACGGCGGGAAAAGGCACGCCGCGCCGTTCATGACATAACTGGACAATTTTTGGTTGCGAGTATTCCACCAGCCGATGCCGACAGACAGTTTGTCCACAGGACAATAGAAAACGTCAGCATTGGGAACATATTGCCAATAGACACCAGTCTTAATGTCCGCAACCCGTCCCAGCTCCCAGTTTTGAGCATTTGCGGTAGCGCTGATGCTATTCAGGTTGGTCGGGGAATTGCAACCGCCTTGACCACCATACAGCCACCCCGTAACGGGAAAACCGCCCCCATTGTCCCCCCAATTCGGCCAAGGAAGGTAGTCCTGATTGTCGTTGATATACATGTTCAAAGCCAACCCCAGTTGCTTGAAGTTGTTAAGACATGCAGTGCGTTGCGCCCTTTCCTTGGCGGCCGCCAGGGCCGGCAACAATAACGCCGCCAAAATGGCAATGATCGCGATGACCACCAGCAGTTCAATCAAAGTGAATGCGGCTCGCTGCTTGTTTCCCGCAAAAGTTATCATTTTAGACTTTATTCCGCTTTCAAGGAAAAACCGGCCGGGGTCCAAATCAACCCTGGCCGGTTATCTTGTCAAACCCACTTCATTGTACCTTCACGCGGAAAAACTGCGCGGGATTCGTCGTGCTTATCGGCAGAGTGACCGGCGACGGGGAATATATGGGAGTCCACGGGCCGAGCAGATTGGTGGACGTCTCCAGGATGCCTTGCGACCAGCTCAAATTCATGCTGGAGCCGCCTACGCCATTGGTGGTCACATAGTTGTTCAGGCTCACCGTCGGCGGCGGAACGTCGTAGCTCACCAACTGAATCTGCACGCCGTTGAAGTCGGCCTCGCCGTTCGGATCGTGCGTCGGCACCGGCGACGTGGGCAAGATGTCCACGTACAGCGTTCCACCAGCGACGTGGACATTGGACATGACGACGAAGTTGACGCCTTGTTGCAGCGGCAGAATCGGCGAGGCGTTGATCGTGCCGGCGACTTGGTCGCCGTTCAAGGCATCGTGCGCCCTGAACGATGTGCCACGGTCGTTGAAGTAGCCATCGCAACCATAGAAGCACAAGTTGTAAGTGCCGTCCGGCACGCCGTAGAACTGGAGCGAATTGTTGGTATTTTGAGACGTCACCCATTGATACAGCAGATTGCCGATGTCGCTGGAATCCGGTTGCACGGCGGTGGAACTGCCAAACCCGGAACTGCCGCCATACACGGAGCAATAGATGCCCGAATGCGTCGCGCCGTCGTCAAGCAAGTCGGAGACGCTGGTCAGTTGCCAAATGTAGCCGAACGCGCCCTGATTGTCCGGCAGCACGTTCCAATAATTTCCCGTGCCGAGAATGCCCCGGCCACTATAATGCCCGATGCCGGCGCCGGTGGTGTAGTTCAACACGTTGTTCGTAACCTGGAAGTTGACGGTCCACAAACCCGCCGGCGTAGCCGGCAGCGCGGTAAACGTCACCGCCGCAGGATTGTTTGTAGCGGCGCCGACGGGATTGCTCGCGGTCAGACGATAGTAGAGCGTGCCCACCGTCAGCGGGTTGACCAGCAGGCTGGAACTGGTGGCGCCCGCAACGTCCGTCCAAGTAGTGCCGTCGGGCGACGACTGCCATTGCAACGACAGCGGGTCCGTGCCGGTGTAACCGGCCCTTAACCGAACGTTCTGGCCGGAATATACCGAAGCCGCCGGATAAATCGTCGCGTCCGCAACTACGGGCACAACCCCAACGGCGTCAATGGCTTTGAGGAACAAATCCTGGACTTGCGGCTCGCTCAGGGATTTGTTGAACACGGCCACTTCATCAATCGAACCATTGAAGTTGTTGCCTGCAGAATTATCACTGCCAATCCAAGTCGTCCCGCCGCTGAAGGCTTCCGGGCCGTTGGGTATGTTTTGAACAGACTTGAGCAAATTGGTGGCGCCGGTGTTTGCATCAACGTAATACAAATAAATGGTGCTGTTGGTCGGTGTAATGACCAGCGTCACAAACGACCATTGATTAAGCGGAACATAAAGTCCCGAATGGGAATTGTAAGTGCTCGGACTGTTGGTGTTCCAGATGTAGCCTAATTCGGCCACGCTGTTGCTCGAGTTGCCACCATCAAATCCGAAACCGGCGGCATCACCGTTGGGTCCTCGCCACATGAACAGCCCCCAAGAGTTGCCTACGACTCCACTTGGATTAATCCATGCCGTGATGGTCACGGTATTCACGTTCAAGTTCAAGTCCGGCGCAATAAGGAAAGAATTATTTTGGTTATTCAGCAATGCGACGCCGGTGTTGCCGGCTTCAAAGCCCACAAGCTGCGGCTGCTGCGACGGTGACGGGCCGGTTTGGTTGTCATAAGCCCCAATGCCGTAGGTCGCGTCGTGGTTGTTGCCGCTGTAATCGTAAGCCTGGACGGAATTCCCCGCGTTATCGGTCGTTTCACTGAAACGCCAGTAGGCAACCGGGCCGTTCGTGAACACATCGTAAGGATACGCCGCGCTGGCATCCGGCGCCGGCGGATCGGCCAGCACCACGAGCGAGGCCGGGTCGCTGGCGGCCCCGCCAATCTGGTTGGTCGCCGTCAGATCATAACTGGCGGAAGCGGACAACGGCAGATTGTTCATGGTGAGCGTTGTGGTCGTCGTGCCCAAAATATCGGCCGAGTCCGACATATTGACCGAGTTCGATTGCCAAAGGTAAGTGGGAGGCGTGCCGCCAAACGCCGCGCTGAACGAAATCGAGCCGCCCGCGTAGGCGTACACTGTCGCCAAGCCATTGCCCGGACCGGGCGTCGTGTCCTGCGTCAGGAAGGGCGCGACGGCGGTATCGACCGTGAGCGTGGCCGGCGAACTGGTGGATACGCCAAAGATGTTGGAAACCATGCAAAGGTATTGGATTTGGTAGGCCGTGGGGTTATTTGTCGGCGTCACCAAGAGCGTGGAATTCGTCGCGTTCAAAATCGGGTCGGTCACCGGGCCGCCACTGGCGTCATCGCTGAACCATTGGTACCAAAGTTGCGGATGGAACGGATCGCCCGTGGCACTTTCCGTGACCGTGGTCGGCGCAAGGGCATAAACTTCCGAACCGGGCGAAAACGTCGGCGCGGTGGTGGTCGGCGGAACCGGGAAAACGGGAACGAATTGAAAGGCATTCAGTCCCGCCCCATAGCCGATGGATTGCAAGCGAAGCAAAACGGCGTCATTAGTCAGCCCATTATTAAAGAACATGTAATTGGCACCGGAGGTCGGCGAGCCAGAACTTGTACTGGTGGTTGGAATGTAAGTTCCAAGAAAAACTGAAGTATCCTGTTCAAACAGGTGAGGCGTCAAACTAGAGCCTTCAACCATGGTGGTGTTCGTAGGGCTGCCAGTCACCGACTCTACATAGCCTTCAGCCGTCTCATAATAAGAATATCCGGTCGTATAAAGCACCACGCCATACCCTTCCGCGCCTTCAGCGGTGTACCAAGCTCTTAGGCCGCTGATGTAAACCAGCGGTTTATTATTGATGCCTGAACCATAAACCGAAGTGGCAAGAGGGGTCGCAGCACCGGGGCCCCATGAAGCCGCAAACCCATCCATCAGTACTCCATCCGGCGTGCCGAGGCCCGCCCCGGTTCCTGTGGTGTCCGAGAAACCGGAATCCCATTGGAGAGTGAAAGAGTAAGACGTGCCGAGGCTGTCGTTCAGCGTGAACGTGCCGCTGCCATACCGATCGAGATTGTTCCAGTTCGTTTGCGCATGTACGCCCGCCAGGTCCGTTGGCAACAGCGAATCGGCTTCCGCATTGTCTATGCCGCCAACACTGTTGGTGCTGCGGACGATATTGCAGCCGACAGACTGGGCGGACGCGATGTGCGCGACGGAAATCAACGCGAGCGCGCTCATCACCGCCCCTATCCGGCAAAACAGTGATTGGATTGAATGGGTTGTTTTTTTCATAAGTGTTGGTTTTTGGTTTCAGGGATTGGAAGAAAATTAAAATGAAATATCCCGCTCTCATGCGAAAAAACTCCAAACCCGCTGACTGAAGCTCCGCCTTCACGGTGATAAGTAATCACGCACGGCAGGTCGCTTCGCCAAGCCATGGGAATTCGCATAATGGAAGTATTGTCCAAAGCGACATGTGCGTCATGTCGAGTAAAGATATGACTGCGCCGCCGTCAAGGCTTGGCTGGGCGATTGCTGGAATCGCCGAGCGAAAAATGGCTGAATTTGGCGACCGCCTGCGCGCGCGAACGCACATGAAGTTTTTCGTAAATGCGCCGGACGTAAGTGTTCACCGTTCCGCGGCTCACCTGCAGCGCCTCCACGATTTCCTTGTAAAGATAACCCCGCGCCAGCAGTTCCAGCACCTCGCGTTCGCGTTGCGAAAGCGTGGCCGATTCGGGGGTGCCGGGCTCCTCGCGATGAAACGCCTGAACGACGCGCCGGGCAATGTTGCTGGTCATCGGCGAGCCGCCGGCGTGAACGTCTTTGATGCATTCCAGCAAATCGTCGCGCCGCGTTTGCTTGAGCAAATATCCGGTCGCGCCCGCCGCCAGGGCGTCAAAAACGTGGTCCACATCTTCATAAACCGTCAGCATCAAAAACTGCGTCTCCGGCAGCAGCGGTTTGAGCCGTCGCACGCCTTCAATGCCGCTCATCCCCGGTAGACTGATGTCCATCAGAACCACCGACGGTTTTTCCCCCGGCAAAGATTCCAGCGCGTGCTCGACGGTTCCGTGCTGGCCGACGCATTTGAAGCCGGCAGCACGCTTGAGCCAGTCGGCCAGAATTTCACGCGCCGGCGCGTCGTCCTCAACGATGGAAACCGTGATGCACATATTCTGCCATATCATACGCCGGGAAATTCTTTTGTATCGTCATAACTATTCATGACACCGCCTTGCCGCGTAAAAATCATGCGCGCAACGGCGCGGTGAATTTCACCGTCGTTCCTTTGCCGGGTTCGCCAGCAATTTCACACACGCCGCCAATTTCCGCGAGCCGCTGTTTCATGTTGATCAAACCGTTGCCGCGCGCGATGCGATCCGGCTTCGGTGGAGCGTTGTCCGGCAAACCGCGGGAGTCAAAACCGCGTCCATTGTCCGCAACGAGTAAAATCAACTTTGACGATTCTTGTTTCAATTCCACGCGCGCCTCATTTGCCGCCGCGTGTTTGACGATGTTGTGCAGCGCTTCTTTGAACGCGAGAAACAAATTGTGCCGGACTTCGGCAGCGACCGGCGTCGCCGGCAGATCCAGCGGCACGTCCAGACGGCAGCGGATTTCCGCCACGCTCAAATATTCATGGGCGAACCGGCTCAAATAATTCGCCAGGCTGTCCAACCGGTCGTGGCACGGATTCACCGCCCAGACAATTTCATCCATGGCGCGGGTTAATGCGCGCGCGGTGACAAAAATACGCTCCAGATTCGTTGTCACGGATTCGGGCAGTTGCATTTCGCCGCGGGCGGACTGGCTCAGCATCGTGATGCGCGTCAGGCTCGCGCCCAGATCGTCGTGGATGTCCTTGGCGATGCGCGCGCGTTCGCGCTCGATGTCGCGCTGGCGCTCGGCGCGTTCGAGCCTGCGCCGCATCCGCCGCCGTGTGTCGAACCAGACCGCGCCGCTGGCCACCAACACTGTCGCCAGCCCGCCGAGAACACGGAACCATGTTGTCTGCCAGAAATATGGCAGCACCTCAAACGCCAGGCTCGCGCCAGTCTCGTTCCACACGCCGTCGTTGTTGCACGCGGTGACCTGAAACGAATAAGTTCCGGGCGGAATGTAATTGTAGGTGGCCACCCGTTTCCCGCCGACATTCGCCCACTCGGGGTCAAAGCCGTTCAGCCGGCATTTGAATCGCACCTTTTCCGGCGCGACGAAACTCAAGCCGGTGTATTCAAATTCAATGCGGTGCCGGCCCGGCGGAATTTTCAGCGGCCCGGCGGAGTTGGCGTCCGCAAATTTTTTGTCGTCCACGCGCATTTCCTCGATCCGAACCGGTGGCGGCAGCGGATTGGTTTTGACGCCCGCCGGGTCCACCACGACTAGTCCCTTCGCTGTCGGAAACCACAACCGCCCGTCCGCCGTTTTGCCGCCCGCCGATTGCAGGCCTTCCGAACATTCGAGTGTTGGCAAGCCGTCATTGATGCCGTAAGTCAGAAACGGCACCTCGGCGATTTCACCGTCGGCGCAACGGTTCAAATCTTTCTCGCTCGCGCGAAGGATGCCGCCGTAGGAACTCATCCAAAAGAATCCCTGCGCCGTCCGATTCGATGTGGCCGATGACGCCGTTGGGCAAACCCTGTTCGCGGTTGATGACGGAAAATTTTCCGTCCTTGAAACGGTTCAGTCCGCCGCCGAACGTGCCGATCCACAGCGCGCCGTCGTCCGCGAAATGCAGGCACTCGATAAAATCGGACGATAAACCGTCGTTCTTTTTGAACCGCCGAAAATCTCCATTTTGCAGACGCACCAAACCGCTGCCCGCCGTGCCAAACCACAGTGCCCCTGACTTGTCCCGCGCGATGGCGCGCACGTCGCCGAATGGTTCGCCGGAAATTTCGCTGAACCGTTCGAGTTTTCCGTTTTGGTAACGCAGCGCGCCCGCC
Source organism: uncultured Verrucomicrobiae bacterium (assembly GCA_963802515.1). Taxonomy (GTDB): domain Bacteria; phylum Verrucomicrobiota; class Verrucomicrobiia; order Limisphaerales; family UBA11358; genus UBA11358. Next base: position 3,698,288 of record CAWDIX010000002.1, on the reverse strand, counting down.
GGCGTGCCGATCCACAGTTCGTCGCCCACAAACAAAAGCGCCGGCATCGGCAAAAGAACATTTTCCAGCCCCGGCGCAAAATCAAACGCGTCGTCCTTCTGCTCGAACAATCCGCCGCCCCACGTGCCGGCCCAAATTCTTCCGGCGCTGTCCGCGGCGAGCGACCAAACGTAGGGATTGCGGAAGCCTTGATCCGAGTGGAAATTCGTCCAGCCGCCGTTTTGCAAGCGATACAGGCCTGCGCCTTCGGTGCCGACCCACAACGCGCCGTCCGGCGTCGGCAGCACGGAGAGCACAGGACAGCTTTTCCAGTTGTCCGGCGGCGAAATGGTTTCAAGATTGTTCGGGCGGATGACCACGAGTCCCGCGCCGGTGCCGCACCACAAATTCTTTTCGCGGTCTTCCCGCAACGAAATCACCCAGTCCGACGGCAATCCGTTGGTCGCGGTCAAGGTGCAACGCAGGCGTATTCGTTCGATCGGTAAAACACAGCCACAGACCCTCACTCGACGTGCCACCCGCCAGCGCGCCGGTGGAGGTTTCCAAGAAGTTTGGGACTGTGTTCCATCCCCACGGCGCGGCCCCTAAATCGGCGATCCATTGGCCGTCCTTCCATTTGCGGATGCCGCTGTTGATCGCCACCCAAAACCCGCCGTCGCGACTTGCGGCAATCCCTTGGATATACGGATAGGTGGCGGGGTTGGTTGCCCCAAATTCAACGAGCTGCAACTGGCCGTGCTTGAGAACCGACACCCAGCCCTCGCGATCAACCCAAATCTGACCGTCCGTTGATCGCGCCAGGGCGACCACATTGGTGATGACCCCGGCCGGTGGGACCAACACCCGACCGTCCCGCGCCCGCGCGAGTTCGCCCATTTCATTCAGCAGCCAGACGTCGCCCGTGTCGTCGGCGGTGATGGCGTAAATTTTCCCGCCGCCCCAATTTGCGCGCACCGGCACGGCCTCAAAATGACCGTCCTTGTATTGTGAAACGTCACCGCTTTCCGTGCCAATCCACAGCGTGCCGTCGACCGCTTCAAACAGGCTCGTGATGCGGCGGCTGCGCAATTCCGGCGTGTTGTTGTCGTTGAAAACCGTGAAGTGGACGCCGTCGAACCGCGCCAGTCCGTTGTAGGTTCCTACCCACAAATAGCCGTCGTGCGTCTGCACCACGGTAGTGACCTTGTTTTGCGGCAGCCCCTGCTCCATCTGCCAGGTGCGCGTGAAATAATTCGGCGCGGCTGGCGCGGAAGAAAATCCACCGCCAACCATCGCAAAGACAAGCGCAAACCGGCAAAGAAATTTTTGTTCGGCGGCGCAACGGGGCATCGGCTTATTTTGTCCACTGCGCGGCAAATGCCGCAAGCCAATTCAAGCTACGCGTGCCTCATTCATTTTAACGACAACCTGAAATCGTCCGCATCGGCGGCACTGAAATACACGATCACCACCAACACAAAGGACAAAATTTGCATCGGCATGACTGCGTTGAAATAATTGCCGCGCCGTTTTTCTGCCGCGCCCGCCGTCGCCGCCCCGCCGCCTTGGATGAAATGCAAAGGCTCGATTCAGGGCCACTCTCGAATTTCTCCGATAACCAGTCGAAGAGAGTGGCGTGCCACAGAGTGGGTGCTCCCATTTGACACGGAAATTCTTGCCTGTATCAACCCGGAAAGGATCGGTGAGCTGCCTCGCTTTCCAGATGATTTTCATACTGTGGATGTTTCTTAATCAATTTTTTGCTTGTGGAAACAGTTGCACCAGCTTTTCCTGAACAGCGGGGTTGTGCAGATTGCCCAGATGCCCGCCGTGACGATACTCAACCAAATGGACGCCAAGGGTCGAACGAAACCACAACAGGTCGGCTGGCGTGAGCGGAAAGTCATCGTCGCAAATTTGAACGCGGATTTTTGGATTGCTGCGCAGCCATTGGGTGCTTCGGGTCAAATCACAGTTTGCCAGAGCTTCTGCGCGATCCGTCACACGGCCCGTTTTGATCAGATATGGAATCAAAAAGCGGTCCGCGTATTCGCCGTAGTTGATCTGCTGAATTTCGCGGATGGAACCCTGCCGCGCGAATTTGTTCGGGTTGGTCGGGAATGCCTCGCGCCTCTGGCGATGGCACCGACGCTCGCGCTCAATCACCGTCACTGTCCACACGGCGCGCAACGACATGCTGGATTTGGAAACTGACACCGGAAATTGATAAGCCCGTTATCCGGAAAGGGGATCTCCTGCAACGAGCTGACGGCTTCGCTTGCGCTATTTCGCGGCAATACAAATCCCGTACGGTCAGAATATTCACGCGGCCTTCAGTTGACGCATGCGACGGTTTTCGGGCGTGGTAGTCGGTAAGGTTCACTCGAATTCTCAATACAACTCCGCGCAAGCGGTTGAGGTATGCCTTCGACACGGTCTCGGGCAATTCGGTGACCGCATCGGGTTCGCTGCATTCAGCTATATTATTTTGTCGAAGGCACCGTCCTCGCGCCGCCGGGTTGCGATTGAAAATACTTGGCAGCCGCTTCCGTCCGGCAACGAACATGCAGTTTCTCGTAAATATGCGCCAAATGGATGCGAACCGTGCCCTCACTGATTTTCAATTCACTACTGACTTCCTTGTTAGAGCGTCCTTTTGCCACCAGCGCCAGAATTTCCATTTCCCGAGGGGAAAGCTTGTCGGTCTGCGAGCGGTCGCCCGAGTCCTGTAAAAACGAACGGACGACCATGCGAGCAACCTGACTGGTCATGGGGGCTCCACCGGCGCGGATTTCGGCGATAGCGCCCAGGATTTCTTTTTCATCCGCACGCTTGAGCACATAACCGCATGCCCCGGCTTTGAGAGCCTGAAATATCACTTCAATATCCTTGTAAACAGTGAGCATGATCACTTGAACGGACGGCATGCTTTCACGAAGATGCGCGGTACAGGCGATTCCGGACTCACCCGGCAAATGAATGTCCATCAGCACCACATGCGGACGGCACTCGGGAATCCTGACCAGGGCTTCTTCGGCAGAACCACATGCGCAGACACAACGATACCCTGCCGTGTTGGAGATCAACTCGGCTAAGTATTGTCGCAACGTTGAACTGTCTTCAACAACGGCTACTTTGGTCATCGAATAAACGTTGGCAGATCGAGGGTCTCGATCTGCCCTGTCGGCGCACGCGCCTGTGGATACCATCGGCACAAGCACAGCCTACACGGCCCGGCTTCAGGTACTATATGTCAAACATCATATCAATTGTCGTGCTTATTCGCATTATCAGTCTGCCCCGAAAGCTGCAATTCAATCTTCACAATCGTTCCTTTCCCGGTCGTGGATCGAATTTCGTAGTGTCCACCAATCCGGGAAAGGCGAACCGGCAGATTTTTCAGGCCATAGCCATTCCGCGGCGAATCTGCGTCAAAACCCTTTCCGTTGTCCACGATAACTATTATAAGCTCATCATCCACCACCGCCAACCGGAATTCCATTTCGGTTGCTTCAGCATGACGAACGATATTGTTAAGTGTTTCTTTGACTGCCAAAAACAGCTCGTGCCTGCGTCGCCCATCAAACTCGATCGCCGGCAATCTCACAGGAACGTCGAACCGGCAGGCAATGCCCGAAGGAGAAAGATAATCATCGGCGAAATCGCATAAATAATCGGCGACCGATTGTAATGAGTTGTCCTTTGGATCCACGGCCCATACGATACTGTCCAGTGCAGAAACCAACTCTCGCGCCTTGCCAGAAATGGCGCGGAGGAGAGCCATGACACCTGGTTCGGTGGTGTGCGAGTGTTGGCCTTTACTGGCCAAGACCGAGATTTCGGTGAGGCTGGCGCCCAAATCGTCATGCAGGTCTCGTGCAATCCGGGAACGTTCGGCTTCCAATGAGCGTTCGTGTTCCGCACCCTCCCGCTCGCGGGTTTCGCTCTGGAGTTGCCGAGTCCGTTGTTCCACCAATCGGTGCAGTTGGGTGATCCAAATCGCGCCGGTGATCAGAATCGCAACGAGAATTCCGACCAGAATCAGCAACCGCTCAAACGTCCACCAGGATGGTTGCGACAATACAAGGATATCTTTCCGCGAATTCAGCAGTAATTCAAAGGAATCGGCCCCGGCGCCTGTCTCCTGGTTTCGGCCCTGATTTACATAAACACCCTCCAGCGCCAATTGACTTCCTGGCCGCAGAACATATCGGTCAAAGTGAGCCAGGCGGGCAGCAAACAAATGCGCGTCCGACTTCATGTCCAAAACCAGCGTTCCCTGTTCGAAATGCCAGTCCAGCAATTGACCTTCAATCCGCACGCGCGTCGAATCCGGGCCTTCCTCTTCCGATACAGCCGCAGTGAGTTTTCTGGCCGGTGGCAGGCGCGCCTCTCCGGTTTTCCGAAGAGCGACTTCGCGCAGCTGCACGACTGTTTTGGAGATGTCAGGATACCCGACTGCCTCCACTAGATCGCCAGGGTGCAATTTCGTTTTCTCGTCGGGCAATAGCCGAAGCCCCTCTCCGTCTTTCTGGAGATACATTTGTTTCGCATCCGCGTAAACGATTTGTCCTGCCACCTTCACGCGCCGGAACGCCGTCGCCTGCGCGTCGAACATCAACAGTTCGCGCGGAGTTTTCAAAACGGCGTCGAAGGGATTGGCCGGGGCAGGGATGTCCACCGTGATGCTGGCGTTGCGCATCAGGATACGGCCCGCGTACACTTCACGGGCGGCGCTCCACACCGCGAATAACACACCACGAATGCGCACGACGGCTCTTTCCAAAGATGTCAGGCTGCCTGGCAATGGACCTTCAACTTGCACGTCCATCTGGCCGGACGGCAGAAGCATCGAAAGTGTGTTGCTGTGGACTTCGGTGACGAGACCTTCAAATTCCACCCATTGCACGTCCATGCTCCCATTGTTTAGTTCATCCCAGGTTGGACGCTTGGCCTTGGGCCATGCACCCTTTCCCAAACGGACCAGCTGATCGGCTTTGACAACCGGAGCAAAATCGCCTGCTCCCGAATGTCCAATAATTTCATAAAAGTCACCGCATGTCGGAATGCTGTTCGAAGCATTATGATAATTCACAAAAATCCCGCGTGTGTCATCCTGAACCGTTAACCAGAAATCATACGGATTTCCTTTGCTCGTCACGACTCCTTGAATGTGAACCGGCAGCCCTCGTCTGGCTTCCTCGAGCGGCAAACCTTGTACCAACTTGACTTTGACGAATGAAGATGCGGTTCGCCGTGCGGTCTTCGATTCGGGAACAATATCCAGGCCCTTTGCATTTGCGACGAACGCTTCCCCAAGCAAGATTCCGCCGCGCAATTGGTAAGTGCCGCAACCCACACCGGTGATACGGATTTGGGAATTCAATAAATTCGACGCATCCAGCCCATTGGCGTCCGCGATTCTCACCAGCATGGAATTTTGGTGTGAATACAACTCTAATTCCAGCCCCCGGGGTGTGGGGGTAATCGAGCCTACACGCCCTTCAACTGTCAACCATCGCTGTCGGTTTAAATTTGTTACCGGCTCGTCAATCCTCGCCAATTCCGGGGTCGGCACAACCTCCTGTCCAATCTTTATGATGGGCACGGCCGGGTCGTCAATGAACAGGAGGCTCCCGTCCGCAGACCTGGTTGTAAACAGGTATTCGCCGCTGACTGATGCATCGAAAAACCCTCTAAACCTAAGACCAACCATTTGATCCCGCGTCCTGAAGCTCAGATCGACATTCGAAACAATTCCGGACCTGACCGGTTTTAACAAATCAAAATCCGGGACGCGCTCCCAATCTCCCTCAAAACATTCGGCCTGCAATCCAGGTTGGGAAATCTCTTTGACTGATGCTTCACCCGAAACGAGGTGAAAAACATTTGTGCCTGGTATTTCCGCGAGTGGAAAACCGGGAGGTTGCCACTTCATTTCCAAACTGCATTCTTCCACGCGATTGAACCACTCAAGCGTGAATGAATGTCGTCCTTTTTTAAGCCCAAAACCGCGTCCCGTAGTGGACCTGGCATGGAGCCTGTCGTTGTCAACAACTGGCCGTACAGAAATTTGCGCCCCCATCTCACGGCGGCGCAGCAGACAAGCTTTCCGGTCAATTTTGATTTTGTCGCCGGGCAGAAGTTCCGGTTCGCCACCCCCGAATTCAATGAGTTCGGTATCCGTCGCATCCTGTAAAATCACCACACCAAATGCCCGGTCACTGGCGGCACAGACCGTCCCTTCCAGTTGAATATCCCGCACGAGGCGTTCGTTGGAATTGAGCAGCTGAACCAGCTGCAAGAGGTTGGTAACCGGCAAATCTGGTGCAGGTGATGGAACTTGCCCGTGAGCCTTCCACGACCAACCCGACACCAACAAAAGGCCACAAAGGAATGCTCTGATTGGAGCGCGCATCTTCAAACAGTGGTCACTGCATTCAGTATAACGGACGAAATCGAGAGTGCAACTTTAACCGAAGCCTATGGCAAAGATACTCGATTATTGTGCAAACAATTTCAAATCCACCGCGTCCGCCATCGCGTGATAACCGGCGGGATTCAAATGCAACCAATCATTTGCGTAAAGGCCGAGATGATATTCTGCCTTAAATCGGGTCGGGTTGGCCGGGTCGCGCACGGCGGCGTCGAAGTCAATCACGCCGTCAAATACCGAGTTGGTGCGAATCCAGGCATTGACCTCATCCCGGATGGCCTCGTGTTCGACGGAGTAATAGCCGTTGCCTCCGAACGGTGTAATGGTCGCGCCATAAATGCGGATGTTCTGCGCGTGCGCCTTGGCCGCGAACTGCGTGTAGGCGGCGATGAGGTTCGTCGCCAGGGTGGCGGCGCGTGGCCCGCGGACGCCGCCAATGTCGTTGACGCCCTCAAAAACAATCACCCAACGGACGCCGCTTTGATTCAACACATCGCGATCGAACCGCTTCACCGCAGCCGGGCCCAGTCCGCCGAAAATGCCATTGCCGCCAATACCCGTGTTGATGACGCTCACCTGGGCGGTGAGCGCGTTGGTGTGGAGACGGACGGCCAGATTGTCCGGCCAGCGGTTGTTGCCGCCGGTCGTGGAGCCTCTTCCGTCGGTGATGGAATCGCCGAAGGTCACCACGGCTCCAGCGCTGTTGTCGGCCAGCACGTCAACGTCCTCGATATTATACCAATGTTCCGTTTTGATTGCGCCCGCCATGTTGGTGGCGGCGACGGCATTTCCGGTCAGAAGGTAAGAAGCACAGCGCGAACTGGGATGTCCGGTGATGTCCCGGGACGTTTCACCAAAATAGGCGGTGATGGCTAAATTGGTCAGCGGCGGCAAATCAAACGCAATGGGGTCCGACCAAATGTCCTTGCCTGCGGGAATGACAACTGATTCGGCGCCGCCGAATGTCAGCGGCTTGTCCGTGGAGGGATCAATGGTGCTGGACGTCATAGCGCTGGGATTCAACGCGATGTGAATCGAGTTCATCACCACGTCGTTCGTTCCAAAAATATTTGAAAAACGCACACGCAATTGCTTTCCGCCAATGCTCGAGTGGACGATCTGGCGCAGCGTGTTGCTCGTCAGTCCCGGCGGCGGAGGGAGATTCCGCGGCTCGGTCAGTTGGATGCCGCAGCCCCAGGTGCCGACCCAATGGGCGTCGGCGGCGAGAGGGTTCGAAGATGCACTTGGAACCATTCCGGCGGCGGCAAGCGCCACCAGCCAGCTCATTCCAAAAATGGTCAGCTCCTTTTTCATCGGTTCAATAAAGAGAAGGTTGCGGCGGTCGAATTTCACCGGTTTGTGGAATTCTCAGTTATCAAATGGCGGCCCGACGAGGACGCGGAAAAAGTTATTGGGCGGTCCATTGATGATGCTGTTCGTCCAGATAAACGGCATGGCCGGCGAATTGGTCGTGAAGACTGCGCTCCAATCCGTAAGATTTGTCGAGGACAGGATTTGATAATCCGGCCCGCTGACACCGTTGACCTGCAACACCAGTTGTCCGGCACTCAACGATGCCGGCGAAAACTGCGGTGGTGCCAGGGGATTGACGGTCACCACAAAGCTCTGCGTCGCACTCTTGGTCGGTGTGCCGTTGTCCGCCACCATGACCGTGAATGGGTTGGTCGTATTGGCTTGCGACACCAATGGCCGCCAGGTGAGCACACCGTTGGTGGCATTGATCATCGCATTGGCCGGCGCCGTCGGCAGGCTGAACGTCAGCGTTTGCAGCGGCACGTCACTGTCCGTCGCCGAATTCGTGATGTTCAACGTCACCCCAACGCCAATCGTCCGGTTGGTGATGGCCGCGAGCGTCGGCGGTGTATTTCCCGGATTCGCGTATTGGAGCACCGGGTGGTAGCTCGTGGTTGCCGCTTCTTTGGACCAGAAACCGATAAGAATGGCATTGGTATTGGGATCGGTGATCCGGAGCGACAGGAATCCGTCGTTGGTCGCCTGGCTTACCACCACACTGTTTACATCCACGGTCACCGGCGCTCCAACCGCATAACTGGAGCCAGGCATGTTCGTAATGATCACCCCGGAACCGCCGGGCTGGTTGGTCCAGACGATTGTTTCTTCGTTCCAATTGTTATTGGTCACCAATTCAAAAGCATTGGTGACGCCTGCGCCGTCCACCTGATACGGCGTCAGTATCAACTTCACGTTCTGCGCATTGGTCAAGGGTCGCACATTGAATTTGAGATAGGTAATGCGGGTGAAGGTGGTGTTGGGTCCCTGGTTCTTGACCTTCAAATTCGCTGATGTTCCAAAATTACTATTGCTCGAAGTGCCATCTTCCACATACGCGTCATCCGCCGGCTCCATGCTCAGATTGGTCGAAGTCGTCACGCTGGTTTCCGGACTGTAGGCACCCTCACCGCCGGCGTCAACCCCCGCCACCACATAGTAATAATTGGCGCCGGTGTAATAGACCGTGTCGGAATAATTCGTTCCGCTGACCCCCGAAGCGACCGTCGTGTAGGGACCGCCGCTGAGGTAGGCGCGTTTCACGTTGTAGCTGTTCGCACCACCGGATTCGATCCAATTCAACGCCACCCGGTTGCCGCCCAGCGCGGCGGTCAACCCGGATGGCGCCGGCAACATTTGCGTCGTCGCAAAGGCCGGCGTGCTGTTGGCGCTCTCGCCTCCGCCGTAAACCGCCGTCACGGCATAATAGAAGGTGGTGCTGGAGTAAGAGCTGGTGTCGCTGTAATTCGTTGTCATAACTCCCTGTGCGATCTCCGTGTATGGCCCGCCGCTGCCCACGGACCGCCAGACATCGTAATAATTGGCGCCGCCGGCCGCCGTCCACGACAAATTGACCTGATTGTAGGAAACCGCGTTGGCTGTCAACCCGAGGGGAGATGCGCCAAACGAAGGTGAAGCGGTGTATTGCAGCATCGGGCGCAGACTGCTGGTCGGGAATTCCCTGGAACAATACTGGATCAACTCATTGCCGTTATTGGCCTGTTGCGTTATCCGCATCGCAAACAATCCGCCATTCGTCGCCTGGTTTGCCGCCGCGCCCGTCACGCCAAATGTCACCGCACCATTGCCACTGACAATGTTGGTGAAAAGGAATACTCCGGTGCCGCCAGGCTGGTTGTTCCAGGTGATTCCGGTTTCGGTCCAGTTGGTGGGCGCCAATTCATAATACATGGTCGCCGCTGCGTCCACCCGGTTGACCGTCAGCGTTATGGTGGCGCTCCGCAGGTTGGTCAAGGCATGCACATCAAACATGAGATAAGCGTTACGGGTAGCGGTGCCGCTGCTGTTCTTCACAATCATATTCGTAAGCGTCCCAAAATTGCTGTTCGGATTGCTGCTCTCCACATACGAGTCGGCCACCGGGTTGTTGGTGCCGGAAACCACAGGCACGATGGTGACGACGACCGGGGCGCTGTTCGAGCCTTCACCGGAAACGTTCACGGCGGACACGACATAGTAATAGGTGTTGCTCACCGCCACACTCGTGTCCACATAACTGTAGCTGGTGTTGTAAACCGTCGTTCCGCTGATGAAGCTGGAATAGAGGTTGACCGAGTTGGTCACGCCCGTGACGATGTTTGTGAAAGGCCCGGTTACCGAGGTCCCGCGCTTGATATTGTAATAAAGGCAATTCGTCGCGTGCCAGGTCAAGGTTGCCTGGCCATAGCCCGGCGTCGCAGTCACTATACCCGGCGGGGCAGGCACAGGAGGAACATAATCGGGCGGCGGCACCATGACGTTGGGCGCCGGAATCGTGCCCGTCCGGGTCGCGCTGCCGGAACAATTGATGGTAATGTCGCACGGGCCGTTGCCGGTCAACGTGAGCGTGAACACCCCGTTCACCAGGGTGGCTGAATTCGTCATCGGCTGATGGCTGCCACGGTTGGTCAAGGTGTAGGTTGGCGTGTTGGTGCAGCCCGAAATCTGGAAAATCGTCGTGCGGGTCGTGTTGGTGGTGCTGTCCGTCGGGTTCGAAATGAAGGTGCTCTGCATGTAGCCAGAAACATTGCTGTTGGTTGTAGCCCACAAGTTATCTTTGTCCGTGAAATAATTGTTGAAATAAATCTGCAGGCTCTGGTTGCTCTCGGTGATGACGGCAAACGTCTGCGGCGGATATTGCAGGAAGAGGTTTGTACAGGTGTTGTATTGCAGCGGAATGGAGGCGCTGGTGGTGATGTTGCTGTTCACATAGGGATTGTAGGTGAACCAACAATTTGCCCGCCGCGCCGCAAAAAACGGACCGTTGACGGTGCTGTATTCGGAAGGAAAGTAAGTGTTAAACTCGTTGATCTCGTCCGCGGTGGTCGGCCAGCGGGTGCTGATCTGGGTTTGCAGCACGTTCGTCTTGAAAAACGACATTTCATAGGCGCCAGTGGTGAACGTCTCCGGGAAGGATGCATACCGCCCAGTGCTCTTTAACCATGTTGAATTATTGGTTCCGTCGCCGTCCATCGAATAAAGGTTCGTAAAGACGTTACCGGTCATTTCATTGACCAAACCGGACGTCGCATCACACACATAGACTATCGAGCTGTTGGACCGGACTTCATTGACCGTGGGAATCCTGATCGTGCCGTCCAGGACCTTCCGGAAAACGTCGCTGGTCGTGTTCTTATAAAGGGGCGTCAACCGGCCTTGATTGATTGTGGATATAAATGGAAATTCCGGCCCGTCAATCACCGTCGCCCCCTGCAACATGAAATGATCCACAATGAATATGCCATGCGTCGCTTCGGGATCCGTGAACGCAGGCAGAAAGCCCAGATCCAACGATGCCATTCCAGGATTTTTCAGCCCGTATAATTGGGATTTGCCGGACGGACCCCAGGCCGTTTCGTCGAAGCGGGACGCGTAATAGCCGGCATGGCCCGACAAAAAGGTGCCCAGGGTGCAGCTCTCATTGTCGTAAAATGCGCTTCCCTGCGTGATCTTGTCGCCGACGATGAAGTTAGTCATGTAGGTCACCGTGACGTTCCGGAAATCCGCGTTGCTCTTGAGCTTGGCCATCATATTAAAGCCCTTGTTGCCACCGTAGCTTTGCATTTCGCTGGAATATAAATAGCCCCCATATTGGTTGCAGATCTGTAGCAACTTGGCGAACAACTCCAAACGGTCATTAAAGCTGGACGGACCAAATGCAGAGCTGGTCGTAACGAATCCATAATTCTGCTCGGAAAAGCCAAAGCCGATCAGATTAGGATATTTCTGAAACAGCCTCTCATAGTCAGCGGTGTTCGTGTTGGCCATGGTGTTGGCGTCCCCGGAGGCACACTGGAACATGCACCACCTGCCGTTTTGCTGAAAGACGTTTATCGCGTAATCCGCAAACGCATAGCCGTTGGTCTGGGCACCGCCCTGCGCGCCCATGCAATACTCCATCACGGTATAGGGCCGGACATCAGCGGGCACGGCGTTGACGCAGGCCTGCGGGTCGGAAGGGTCCGGCTGCTGGACCATAAATAGAAACATCGGCGTCTGAGACGACAGCGGCCGACGCAACGGAGCGCCATGTGACACGAAGACTGTTTGCAATAAGACAAAAACAGCGGGAATAAGGAGTGCAGCTCTGGATTTCATGCAGATCTATCAGAATAACAATGGATTAACTCGGAATAACATTAATTACATATACTTTCCGGTGGTCCGAAATATGAGGTGGGCAGCGGTTGATCGTGGATGAAGATTTTCATCAGCACGACCGTTGGATCCACCATGCTGATTTTCACAGTGTGTTTTCCGGGGCTTTGGACGGTCTGCTTAAACTGCATGACCCGGGCATTGTTCCGCGTGTTCTGGCCAAATGCTCCGCCCAGGAAGTCCTGACTCTTGAAGGTGGCCGGAGTAAATACGTTCACGACCTGCGGCGGCTGATCATCAATGGACACGGCGACTCCCAGTCCGCGGGTGGGAATCACGTCAAGTGTTGGACTCGTGATCAGATCCACGTCAAACGTTCCAGCGCGGGCAAAATAGACCCGATACTCAAGACGCGGGGCTGGATTGGGCGGCTGAATGGTATCAGTAGTCACGGGAAAAACTTCCATTGCAGCAGGGACACGGCCGTAGTCCGGTAATTTTTCCCAGCGCACGCCGCCAACGGGGATATTCGCCGTCGCATCGGCCGCGAGGATGGAAATCGGCTCGACCAGTCCGCCAAAGCATCCCTGTGCCTCGCGAGCTTGTTCAGCGGTGGACTGGTTGACTGTCAGTTTCACGGTCACGGGGCTGTTGGTCTCGCCGCTGATGGTAATGTCGCCCTGCGTTTGCCCGACCGGCGCTTTGCCCCAATCAATGTCCACCCAAACGCGGCGGTCTTGCCCGGCACCCGGAGCCTTGTCTTCGTTAAGAACGATCCAGGGCTGATCGGCAGTGGCTTTAAATTCAATCGGCTTGCTGCCACGAGCGAATACATCAACGTAAGAGCGTTGAGGGTTCAGCGAATCAAACACTGGCAAGGTCGGTTCTCCGCTGTCACCGGGCCACGCCGAAGTGGAGCCATCAATGGCGACGCCGAAGTCCGCCGTGTCCGGAAGGGTCAACTCGGTTAACTTGGGCATGTTATTCTGTCTGGGCGGATCCCATCGGGTGTAGCCAATGTGGGTTTGATCCATCATGTGATGCCATTTGCCACCGGCCAGCATGTTGTTGTAATAATCACTGAGATCCTGATCCTTCTTGAACAAGGCCCGCACGAGCGCGGCCTCGGCATTAGCGCTGGCGCGGCCCTGTTTGGCAAAGAGCGCGTTTCGTCCCGCGGCGATGTAAAGATCTACCAGGTTGCCGCAGGCCTCGGCAGGATGCAGCACCAATTCGTAATAGGCATCCTTTTCTTCCGGTGGCAGAGATTCATTCAATTTCCTGGCCTTGGCGACGATATCGTCCCAGGCCTGCGAGAAGCGTTCGGCTTCGCGATAATTGACCAGACTGAAAACGGTCGGGTTAAGCACATCCGGTTTGCGGATGCCATTGTATTTGGCGTATTTGGAAACGATGTCGGCAATTTCCGCGGCGTGTTCCTTGCCGAACTCGCGCTCGGCCCAGCGTAGTTGATAATTGGCAACGTCGTCCTTGGTCATCGCCGCGGGGTTCCAAGCCATGCGGATGAAAAATTCAATCGGAACTTCGAGCGGTTTGAGATCACCCACGTTGGCGAGCCAGATGCGCGTCGCACCGTATTGGTAAGCGAGGTTCATTTGCTCCTGGATTTTGGGAAGCGGACTGCTGTTGAGCCATTGGTAGGAGAATGGCCCGCCGTGCATGTCCATGTGGAAATAAATGCCCGCGCCGCCGCTGCGTTTGCGTTCCTCCGGCGTGGGCAGACGGCGGAGGTCGCCGACGTTGTCGTCGCAGAACAGCAACGTGACATCATCGGGCAGCTTCAAGCCGGCATCGTAATACTGTTGCACCTCGGTGAAGAGCGCCCAAAGCTGCGGAATCTTTGTCACATCCGGGTTCATGTGTTCCGCCAGAATCTGCCGCTGGTCGGTGATGATTTTTTCGAGCAGCTTTTTGTTGGCCTCCAGGCCGCCCGCGTCCGGCATCGCCACGTCGCCGTCCCCGCGCATGCCGACGGTGACAATGCTTTCGTAATTTTTGTTCCGTTCAATGCCGTCGGTCCAAAATTTTTTGAGACCTTCCTCGTTGGTGAGGTAATTCCACTGGCCGTTGCCGTATTTGTTCTTATGTTTGCCCCACTCCGCCTGGGCGCGAATCATCGGTTCGTGGTGTGAGGTGCCCATGACAATGCCATATTCGTCGGCCACTTTGGGATTGAGCGGGTCGTCCTCGTTGAAGGCCTTGCCCCACATCGCCGGCCAGAGATAATTGGCCCGAAGCCGCAACAGCAATTCGAACATATGCGCGTACATCTTCGAGTTGATGCCACCAAATTTCTCACGCGCCCAGGGGCCGAAACACGGCTCCTCGTCGTTGATAAAAATGCCGCGGTATTTCACCACCGGCGGACCCTGAACATAAGTTCCCGCCTTGATGAATAGTTCGTCGTGGTGCTGTGGCGGAACGTCCGCCCACCAATACCAGGGCGAAACGCCGATCTGTTCGGAGATTTCATAGATGCCGTAAATCGTCCCGCGTTTGTCGCTGCCGGCTATAACGAGCGCCTGATTGATGCCCGGCAGGGGATTGGTCATCGTGGTGATGAGGAAGGATTCCCATTTGCCGGAGATGGCATCGGCATTGAGTTCGCCGGATTTCACCAGGCCATCAATGAGTGGACTTTTGCCCAATGTTCCGACGATGACTGTAAACTTTCCAGCCGGAGCGCCGTTTGTGTTAAAAACCGGGGTGATTCCTGTGACGCGATCAACGTCGACCCGCAGATCTCCTGCAGCACGCAATACTCCCGCCCAGTCAGATGACGCAACGAACAAAGGTGCGGCCTGTTTGTTCTGCGCAAGCGGAAAACTGCCGGGGTCTTCTCTTTCGGAGGCGATGTTGGTTTGAAGCCCAAGGCTCGGCATCGCGCAAACCGGGATGGCGGCCGTTATCAGAGCAAGAACCGAAACCGCAACCGTTGTCGCTGTCCATATTTCCTGCAGGTGCGATTTCGTATTAACCGGTTTTCTCGGTTGTTTTGTTCCGAACATATCCCTTCTCATGGGCGACGAAAGGAAGGTGTGGTCCTCCATGTCTTCAAACCTGATCATATGTGTTTTTTCGAGCGAGGCTGGTTCTCGCGATGAACAGTCTCAGGCGGTCCCGAATATAATTGGTTTCTCTCAGCGCAAACGTCTTTTGCTCAAGCAATCCCATCGCAAAGACCAAAACCCTCCATGTCCCGCACAGTAAAAGGGAGGGGCAACTGGCTTGACCACAGGATGTCATATGATTCATCGGTGAATAGATTCTCCGTCAGAACGGAAGGAACGGCGATATGCCATCTGTCATATACGCCGGCAAACACGGTTTGCGTAATAAGGTCTGCAAAACAACAAATGCCTGGCGAAACCTTCAGCCTAACCCGAACAACAATATGAATCGCAGAATCGAAATCGTTAAAATCATCGCTTGCTTCAGCTTGCTTGCTGCATGCGCTTCGTCGGCAGCGTCAGTGACAATTTCAGCGATTTTGGACCAACGCGTCGGGGCGGCGTATTACCGGTTGAAATGGCAGCCGCAGGCGGAAGATTTTGTGACGGCCTTGGGGCGGGCAGTCACAAAAGCCGGATGACAAATCCGGTGTAGGGGGCGGTGCTTGGTTTGGCGCCGCCACCCTCCGAGACAAGGTGAGGGCAAGCAGAAACTAAAATGAGAGAGTGAAATGACATGGCCCGATTGGCGTACGGCATGCGCCGCTGGAATGTGAACATCACAGCGGGACCCGGGCCGGAAGGCGCGGCATTGGGGATTTTCGACGCCACGGTTTTGGTCGTTGGCGGAATTTGCGGCTGGCGGCAGCGTGCGCTCGTCATTCACGGCTTAAAAAGCTCGAGCGCTGGCGGCTGTGAATAAATCATGGCGGCAGCGGCCACGTTGGGCGTCCGGAGCGTGGCGCTTGCATTCCTTAAAAACACGAATATGACGAACGTCATATAGCGTCCAAAATCATCTCCAAGTAAAGTCAACCAATCCAAACTCAAACCGAGGCCAAAAAATGAAAAAATCAGTCAATATTCGTCCCCTGAGCAATCAGATCTCGATAATCGGAAACACAATCGCAAAAGTGGCTGCTTGCGCCGTCCTTTTAACCGCGGGCTCGGCGTTTGCCGACACCTTTCTTTGGACGGGAGCGTTCGACGGCTACACGTTTCAAAACACCAATAATTGGAGTCCGGTGACGGTCGGTCGGCCCTCCGGGGGATCAGCCGACGTTTTGCTGTTCGATGGCGCTACAAACGTTGACCTCGTTCTAACCAACGGTCCTCAAAACAGCTTCGATGGGAGTCCCGGCTTATTCATTCACATCACTGGGAACCAAACTAATGCCGTGACCTTCGTTGAATCCAACTCCCTCGCCGGGGGTGCCAACAATCCCAGAATTCGCCTGAACGGACGTACCGGCACCGGGACCAATGCGCTGTTCGTCGAGGCTGGCGCCGGCCCCGTCACGTTCGGCAATGGCGGCTCCTATGCTTTTCCCATCGCGCTCGCAAACGGAGCCAACTGTGTCCATCTCTTCACCAATAACTCGGCATACCCGGTGACATTCAATTCGGATATCTGTTGGGTCATGGGCGGCGGCAATCTCCACACGAATCTCTTCGCCGGCTCCGGAGATTGGGTGTTGAATGGCAAGTTCCAAGCGACAACGGGGGGCGGCGCCGCGCTGGCTTTGGTGGTCGCCGGGACCGGGACCCTGACCCTTGGCGACGCTGCGGCTCCGAACACTACATACGGCGGTTACGGCAACCTGACGGTCTATTCTGGAACCCTGAAATTGACGCAGCCCGACTCGATCGGCGTCGGCAACACGCTCATCTTGAATGGCGGTAATCTGGATAGCGCGGTGCCCAACCTGATCAATGTGAACAACAATTTGCAAAGGTGGGGCGGAAGTTTTGGCTTCGTCGGCACCCAGAGCCTGGATCTTGGCTTTGGGGCGGTGACGTTGACCGCCAGCCCTGTTGTCACAGTGCAATCCAATACGCTGACGGTGGGTGGCGCCATATCCGGCGGCTTCTCGCTGACCGTGGCGGGCGGACCGGTCTCCAGGGGCGCCTTGATTTTGAACGGGGCGAACACCTATACTGGCGGCACGGTGGTCAGCAATGGCTTGCTGCAGTTGGGCAATGCGTCAGCGCTACCTACCGGGAGCTCCTCCGCCGAAAGTGTGGCGGCTTACGGGAGCGGCACGTTGGATTTGAACGGCAACTCGATCATCATCTCGTCGCTCAATGGGACCGGCGGTTCGCTGGACACGTTGTCCGGCGGCACGCCGACGTTGACCGTTGGAGATTTCAACGCGAACGGTTCTTTCAGCGGCTCCATCAGCAATTCCGCCGGTTCCATCGCCTTGGTCAAAACCGGCCTCGGCACTTTGACCCTGGGTGGCGCGAGCACTTACAGCGGGGGCACGACGGTTTCGGGCGGCACGTTACTGGTGACCAACCTCACCGGTTCGGGCACAGGTTCTGGCAGTGTCACCGTCAGTGCGGGAACAGCGTTCGGCGGCACGGGCAGCGCGGGCGGTTCGGTGAACTGGCAGGCGAATTCCATTGCGTCCTTTACCGTTGGCTCGACGTTGACGGTCTCCGGCCCTGTCACGCTGAATAACAACAACGTCACCATTTTTGTTCCGGGCGCGGTGCCTTTGGGCACGGGCAGCTACACCTTGATGACCTATAACAACACGGGCAGCAGCGGTTCGTTTTCCAGTGGCACGCCGTCATTTACTGGCGCCGGCGTCTTGTTTGGAACCTCCCAAACCATTACGACCGGCGGCGGGCAGGTGGTCTTAACGGTGGCTCCTTCCACCGGCGTCGTGGCCACTTGGATCAACGACGGCAGTGGCAACTGGTCCGCGGGGGCCAATTGGAGCTCCAACCCGAACTATCCGCAGAACCCTGCGGATTCAAGCCTCCTGGGCGTGGGTTCGGCTTTCACCACCGTCACGCTGGACGTCGCCGTCACCAATGCGGCCATCGGCTTCACCAACGCCAATTCATTCGCCGTTGCGGATGCCGGTAATACCATGACGCTGGACAACTCCAACCATGGCGCCTCGTTCGTGGTTGTGTTGGGAACGTTGAATTCCATCGCGCCACCGCTCACCTTGCGCGACAACTTGGGCATCTCCATTTATCCGGGCGCGGCGCTGGCGATTTCCAACACGATTAGCAGCTCCAGCCCCAGCCGCACCCTGAGCGTGGGCGGCACGGGCACCCTGGCCTTGTCCGGCAACAACACCTATGGGCCGTCGGCGGGAACCGTGGGCACCATCTTGTCCGGCGCCGGCACCGTGGAACTCGACAACAACAATGCCTTGAGCACTGGTGATGTGAGTATCCAGAATAATGCCACGCTCCGTGCGGGCACGACGGTGAGTGTGGCCAACAACATGTCCATTGGCTTCGGGTTGACCGGCACAATAGACAACCAGGGCAACGATGCCACCCTCTCAGGGGCTATTAGCGGCGCCGGCGGCCTGGCTAAAAATGGTTCCGGCACGCTCACCTTGAGCGGCATCAACACCTTCAGCAACGGCGTCACCGTCAACGCCGGCACGCTCAGGCTTGGCAATGCGGGTGGCATCCCCGGTGGGGTGGGTTATGGTAACGTGACCTTGGGCACCAACACCCTGCTGGACTTGAACGGCTTCAGTCCCGTGCTCAACGGGTTAGGCTCTTCCGCAGCGTCTGCGGTCGTGAACAATTTGGCCGCGGGCGCGGTGACGCTGACCAATGGCGAAAGCGGGGCGTTCGCCACATACAATGGAGTGATCAAGAACACCGGCGGCAGCCTGGCGCTCGTAAAGGATGGCGCTGGCACGCAAACGCTCGCCGGCACCAATCTCTATTCTGGCGGCACCACGATCAACGCCGGTACTTTGCAGGTTGGCAATGGCAACGTCAGTACCTCGGCCACAGGCATCGCCGTGGGATTAGGCACCGGCCCGGTTAACATCGGGGGTTCGGGTACATTGGCGTTCCAGATGGCGGGAACCAACGTGTTCACCAACACCATCACCGGTAGCGGAACCTTGACGGTGAACAATATCACCAACAAGCTCTTCCTGGCGGCGGATAACAGCGCCTTTACTGGAAACATCACCGTCAATACCGGTTCGCTCTGGATTACAAACAGTTCAGAACTGGGCACCGGGCCAAAGACGATTACTGCGACTGCCGCTGGCAACTCGCTGTTCTCGCGGATTTACTTCGCGCCGCCCGCGGGCAACAACCTGTCATTCGATCCTTCGATTGCGTGGGTATTGACTTTGCGCGACGGTGTCCTGGTTAACCTGAGTGGCAGCAATACCATCAGTGGGAACATTTCAACCCCGTACGGCGGTGGTAATACATATATCATAGTCACCAACGGGTTCCTGACGCTGGCGGGCAGCGTATCCTCCGACGGCATTGCCGGCGGCCGTGTATTGCAGCTCGGTGGCCCGGGCAACGGCCTGTTCTCTGGCGTGATGTTTGATAACGTAAATGCAGATGCCCTGCAGAAAACTGATTCCGGAACCTGGACGGTGAGTGGCGATAGCCCCACGATTGGCGGTTTCACGGTTAACGGTGGCAAGATGATATTCACCGGTTCGTTGACAAATGGAGCGATAACCGTTGTAACCAATGCAACAATTCCTGCCATACTGGCCGGGACCGGCGAATGCACAAATCTGACCGTGGGCGCGGGCGCTAACAGCATATTCGTCCCCGGTGATTTCAATTCGATCGGCAGCTTCACCGTGGCCAACAACCTGAACTGGCAAGGGAGGATATGTAGTTATGTGAACAATACGGGGAGCCCATCGAGCACTCTGGTGACTGTGGTGAACACCGACAACACCAACCTCACGGCTGCCGCGGGCGCCACGTTGACGGTTACGAATCTAGGCCCGGCATTGGTTATAGGAGACTCGTTCCAGTTGTTCTCGCAGCCGGTCACAAACGGCGATCTGGTAACGATCTCCTCGAGACCGGCTCCGGGTCTGATGTACAGCAACTACCTCGCGGTGGATGGGTCCGTCAAGGTGGCCGCATCGACGGCACTTTGGTCCACGAACCTTAACTTCTCGGTTGTTGGCAATGCGTTGACGTTGTCCTGGCCCGCCGACCACATCGGCTGGACCTTGCAGGTGCAGACCAACACGCTGGCGGTGGGACTTGCAACCAATTGGTTTGACGTTCCGAACAGCACTACCGTGGGCACAAATGTTGTCACAATTAATACAAGTGCGCCGACGGTATTCTATCGCATGATGTTGAAATAACTGAGATTATCGAATTGGAGGGATTGGCGTAGTGCCAATCCCTCCAATGAATAAAAAGACGGAGATCATGATTAGAAAAGGAAAAGACAAAAGCATAAGCGGCTTCACATTAATTGAGTTGCTCGTCGTTATTGCCATCATCGCCATTCTGGCAGCCATTCTGTTGCCCGCCCTGGCCGCGGCCAAAGAACGGGCCAGGCGGATTTCGTGCCTGAACAACCTTCGACAAATTGGTATCGGGATGAATGTTTACGCGGGGGACTATGATGATTATGTTCTTTCGGTGGGCCGCAGCGCTGGAACATTTGTTCCCAATACACTTTCCGACATCGGGGCGGCGGTTGCGAGTTCAGTTGGATTAACCATCGTATCAAACTCCCAAGCCAACGCAATTTGGTCCTGCCCTGATCGTCAATACGCCACGGCCAATGAACCAACGCTCCCGAATCACGAGCCAACTGCCAGCCCGCCTCAGTGGGTCATTGGTTATTGCTATTATGGCGGCATAACTACTTGGAACTGGTCGCCCGCGGGGCTGGGTAATTTACCCTCACACAGTCCAGTCAAAGTGTCCACCTCCAAACCATATTGGGTGCTTGCGGGTGATTCAGTAATTAAAGCGAGCATAACAACCTGGGCTGGAGATTACCTTGCACCCTCTGATGGCCGCTATTACGTTTACGCGAATTGTCCGCCGCACAGGAAGAGTGGCAGATACTCCGGGGCCAACGAAGTTTGCATTGACGGCTCGGCGACGTGGCGAGACGCGAGAACTTACAGGATCTATAATCTCGTTCAATGGTCTGGCTACTTGGGCACCGCGAATGTTTACTGGTCCCAGGATATCGCAGACTTTAATAAATCTGAAATGGGGGGGTTGCCTACGGTCACGCTTGCACCATTCTATTACTGATAAGGAAGTTCTATCAATTTGATGGCAAACCACCCCTCGAACTGGGGCATGGGAATTAATCCGTTAATGCCGTGTGGTTGCTCCTTCGTGCTGACAATGGATACTCGTGATGAGAATTTTTTCGGTTACCGTATCGCTCGCCGCATGGTTGGTTGCGCCTCTGCTGACTGCTGAATCGGCCTCAGCGGCATCCGTCACAGTTGCCGACGGCGGAACGGCGGTGTATGGAGCCTGCAACGGCGCGGCGATTGATTTTAACGCAACTCCGGCGCCGCAAGCCGTCTGGATGCCAAGTCTGGTCAGCGGACAAACCTATGCCTTGAATTCCGTTGCCATTAAGAATTCCACCGGAAATTCTGGCACCTATTACCTTGGAGTCTATACCGGTTTTAGTGGTGGAACTTTGTCCGGTTTTAAGGGTGTGTCCGACAACGCAAATGATTTTTCCACCGCTTCCAACAACTGGCTCATGTTCACATTTAGCAATCTGAACTACAATTTAATCGTGGATTCAACCGTCGGGTCGGGATCTGGATTGCTCTATTTTGTCTATCAGTCTGGCACTTCAGCAATAACCTCGCCGAACGTCACTTTGGCAACCGATAAATTCGGCGCCGATACATACATGACCAACAGCCTTGCCAGCATCATTGCTTACGGCGGGCTTGTCGCAAACCGTTCGCCGCAATATCAGGCGACGATTACCTCGGTTGTCCCGACGCAGCCACCGGCAGTCCCCACAGGCCTGAATGCCACAGGCAGCAACGCCGCGGTGCTTTTGACCTGGAACGCATCCAGCGGGGCAACTAGCTACAATGTGAAGTGTTCGCTCACCAGCGGAAACGAATTGACGGTAACCAATGTGGCCGGCACGAGCGTGGTGGATGCAGGTCTGGTCAATGGGACGCCTTACTACTACGTTGTCTCCGCAACGAATTTCCTCGGTGAAAGCGCCAATTCGACCGAAGTCAGCGTGACGCCGATGCCACCGCCGGCAGCCCCGACTGGCTTGAGCGCCACTGCCACCAACTCTACGGTGACTTTAACCTGGATGGCATCCAGCAGGGCCACTGGTTACAGCGTGAAGCGTTCGCTCACCAGTGGGAGCGAAGTGACGGTGACCAATGTGACCGGCACCAACGTGGTGGACCTGAGTTTGACCTACAACACGACCTACTACTATGTCGTCTCCGCGCTGAATTCCGGCGGGGAAAGCACCAATTCCAGCGAAGTCAGCGCGACGACTGCCGGACTGCCCGGCGCAGTCATTGTCACCAATTCCACCGGCGCTTCGGTGGCGATAGGTTCCAACGGGATTTATCAAGTCAGCTTCACTTCGCCGGCGTGGGTATTTATGGGTACCGTGTCGAATTTGGCCAACCGTGCCACCGATTCGGGGACTGACGCGATTGGAAGCTATTCCGAAATCACATTCAATTATGCCAATGCGGTGGGACACGCTGCGGGGATCCGGATATACCATAATTCGCCGATAGTGACGTTTAATGACACAACGCTGGCCGCCGGCGCGAATGACTTGGCCTTTCCACATTGGACCGCTTACCCCTCAACCACAAGTCACCTGAGCTTTGGCAACATATTTTCTCCATATAATTTCAGCCAGTTGTTTGACGACAATCTATGGCTGTTTTTCAACACGAACCACGATGCGTTCATCCTGTCGGCGGCGACCAATTACATGGTTTCCAGTCAAGTGATGAACAGCGATGGCTCGATTTCCTGCGGTATCAATTCGAGCATTTCGCAATTGCCTTCGGGCTTCACGCACCGGGTCATCCTGGTAGTCCAGAATGGAATCAATCGGATTTATTCCACTTGGGGCAACGCGCTGATGGCATTGGGAGGCAAGACCCCGCCGGCCAATGACGCCTCGGTGGAATTGAACAAAATCGGCTACTGGACGGATAATGGAGCGGCTTATCATTACACCGGGGTTGACACGAACATCTCGACGACCTTGATTGGGGTTAATAACGAATATGCCAGCAAGGGAATTCAGTTGGGCTACATGCAACTGGACAGTTGGTGGTACGAAAAGGGGTCCTGTGCGTGTTGGTACGACAATTTTGGCGCAGACGGCACCTACCTTTGGATTCCGGACCCGGCAATATTTCCGAACGGCCTCGCCGCATTTCGGCAGCAACTCGGTTTGCCATTGTTTTTGCATAATCGTTGGATTGATTCCGGCAGTCCGTACGCCAGCACGTATACGATGTCGGTAACGTCACAAGGAGAGGTCTGTATAGACCCGATCTTCTGGACCAACATCATGTCATACGTCAAGAGTGTCGGCGGATGCACGTATGAACAGGACTGGCTGGGTTTCAGGGGGAGTCCGGCGATGAACCTGACCGACGGGCCGGCTTACTTGAACAACATGGCCGCGGCAGCGGCGGCCAATGGAGTCAATCTGCAATACTGCATGGACCAGGGCAGGAATTATATGCAAGCCTCCCTCTATCCCAACGTCATGACCACGCGCGACTGTCCCGACGTATTCGACACCAACAATTGGGCTAATTTTCTTTACGGCGCGCCGATGACGCATGCGCTGGGCGTCTGGGCCTGGTCAGACGTGTACTCGAGCAGCGCGACGCGCAATCTTTTGATCTCCACGCTGTCGGCCGGCCCGGTTGGCGCCGGCGATGCCCTTGGTGGGGCAAATGGCACGAATCTCTTGAAGTCAGTCCGACCCGATGGAGTCATCATAAAACCAGACGTTCCGCTCGCGCCGGTGGATGACGCGTATGTCAACGACTCACTGGGACGACACCGTCCGATGGTCGCCACCACCTACACCGACCACACCAACTCCCGGGCGCTCTATATCTTTGCCTATGGCGAAAGCCCGGCCAACCTCTCCACCGGTTTCACGCCTGCCGATTTCGGCATTTCCAGCAATGCCTACGTTTATGATTTTTTCGCCCGGACGGGAACGGTTGTAAACGCTGGCAGTGCGTTTAATTTCGCCACCACCATGCCCAACGGCACAAATGGCGGAAGTTATCTTGTCGTCGTGCCAATCGGCCCATCCGGCATTGCGTTTTTGGGGGATACAGACAAATTCGTGACTCGCGGCAAAAAGCGCATTTCCAGTTTTTCCGACACCGGGCTGTTGCGCGCGACCGTTGCGTTCGCCGCCCGGGAAACCAATGTAACCATATGCGGGTACGCGCCCACCAGTCCCTATGCGTTTGCACTGGGCGGTTCGACAAACCTCATGACCTACGATCCCGCTACACATCTCTTTGCGTTGCGAGTGTCACCGGATCTCTTCGGAACGGCTGAGATCGGGTTCAGTCTCGCGCCGATCCCGTCACTACAGATCCAGCTTTTGGACGCGGCTCAGCTTCAACTTTCGTGGTCCGCTGCCGCCGTTGGCTATGTTTTGGAAAAGACCCCTAATCTCAGGCCGCCAGTGGTTTGGTCGCAAATTTTGGACGCGGTAAACGCAACCAATGGCCAAAACGTGGTGACCGTGACCAATGACGATTCGACCGTGTTTTATCGGCTAAGACAATGATTCAGATAATGAACGGGCCGGCAGGCGCGGGCATCAGCAACGGAAATGTCCTCGCCTTGCGCTCTTTTTGACCTATGCAGGAAATCCGCCACGAAACTCTGCTTAACCTTGGCTCCGCGCTTGCGGGCCAGTTGCCGGCAGGGGTGTTGTCCGGCCTCGGCCCCGGTCATCCGGTCGAAGAAAGCGCCGTTCCGATTGCCTCGCGAGATCCTGAAGCCCGCGCGCGATGCGCGGCGGCACGGAAAATCCAGCCCGCTTTGGCATACATGCTGGAGCATGTGACCGCGCCGCTGCGGATTTCCACGCTCAGCGCCCGCGCCGGGATGTCACCTGCCCATTTCTTCTCGCTTTTCAAACGCGCCACGGGCAATTCGCCGATCGCGTTTTTGACCCGCGTACGGATGCGGCACGCGCGTGAACTGCTCGAACAGACGCCACTCACCGTCAAAGAAGTGGCCCGGTCAATTGGCTACCGCGACCCGCTGTATTTTTCTCGAATCTTCAAATCGGTCCACGGTGTCGCCCCCGGTATCTGGCGGGCCGAAAGAATGAATTCCAAACTGAACGTGAGTTCCTAAACATGCATTGTGACCGTGAATTCCAATCGGGTGGAGCTTTTACTCTGCTGGAACTGGTCGTAGTTCTGGCGGTGGTTGCCGTTCTGGGTGGATTGCTTTTGCCGGCATTGGCGGCCACGCATGACCGCGGCAACCGCGCTTTGTGCCAGTATCATCTCCGCCAGATCGGCGTTGTGGCGACGCAATATGCCGGGGAGAACAACGACACTTTCTTTTCCTGTGGCTGCTATGGTGTTCCGATTGCGATTAACGGTTTGGACGCTTCGACCGGACCAAAGGTCGGGCTCAACACCAATGGCAGCAGCATTTGGACCTGTCCCGATCGTCTCCCCGGGTTGCCCGTGTATGAGCCTGGCGCAGTTCCTCCGCAATGGACGATCGGCTATCAATATTACGGCGGATTAACCAACTGGTATACTCTCTATGGCAATTTCCCTTCGCGCAGCCCGGTGAAGTTGTCGCAAGCCCGGCCTTACTGGGCGCTGGCATCCGATGCAATGATCAAAGCAAACAACACCTTTTGGGCCAGCGATTACGTGACGACCAATGACCCCCGCTATTATGTGTACGGCAACATTCCACCGCACGCCACGGCTGGCAAAAGTGCCCAGGGCGGCAATGAGGTTTTTTGCGATGGATCCGTACAGTGGATCAATTGGGAAAAGATGTACCGCTTGACCGGGTGGAACGGGTATCTCGGATACGCAACGTGTTACTGGTATCAGGACCCCAGGGATTTTGATCCGGCATTGAAAGCCCTTTTGCCGACGCTCGGCGCGTTTCCGCCACCGCCCCCTATTATTATTGAAGGCTTATGACAAACATCAAAGCGTCATTGTGCCTGGTCCGCCGGATGTCGGACCCGTGGAAAATCTCTGTTTGCTGGATTGTTGCGAGTTTATTGCTTTGGGCCTTGTCTTGTTCCGCCACGCCGGCCGGGCAGGTTGCCACCTGGGGCGGCCATGTGATGCCATATTCCAAGCCGGGAACCGTGTTCACCAACATCGCAGCCGGCCTCGATCACAGCCTGGCAATCCGCAGCGACGGAACTTTGGTTGCCTGGGGAAATAATTATTTCGGCCAGGCGACGGTGCCGGCGGATGTGACCAATGTCGTCGGCATCGCGGCGGGCAGCGGTGGTTTTACATTGGCTTTGCTGGCCGACGGCAGTGTGCGCGGTTGGGGCGATACGAATCTCGGCCAACTTACGAATATCTCCGGTTTAAGCAACATCCGGGCCGTCGCCGCCGGGCGTTCGCATTCGCTCTTTGTGACCTGGAGCGGTTCCGTTTTTGGCCGCGGCTTCAACTATTATGGCCAAAGCGGTGTGCCGCCGAGCGCAACCAACGTGGTCGCCATCAGCGCCGGCGGCCATCACAGCCTGGCGTTGCGGGCCGATGGCACGGTGGTCGCCTGGGGCGCCGGCACGATCCAAACCAATGTGTATCCGAATTACGGCCAATCCATTGTCCCTGCGGACTTGAGCAACGTGGTCGCCATCGCCTCGGGCGCGAATCACAATATGGCCCTGAAAAGCGACGGAACCATGGTGGTCTGGGGATGTAATTTGGATGGCCAGACCAATGTCCCGGCGGGATTGAACAACGTCATCGCCATCGCGGCAGCTGGCAATGAGGATTGCGGCCATTCGGTGGCGCTCAAGTCCGACGGGACGGTCGTGGCTTGGGGCAACAACGATTACGGACAGACGAATGTGCCCGCGGGTCGCCGACCGGATGGAGGCCATTTCTGGCTGTGAAGCAAGATTCATCCATGGGGAGCCTGATGTCGAACTGTTGATTCGAGACCCGTCCACTGATTATACTCCCGTCTCCCTCATCAGCATTATTGTCTATAGGTATGCGCCGTTATCAAAGGCGAACTTTAACAAACTGTGGGTTCCATGCAGTTTTAATTTATCGCAGATGTGCTGCCGATGGTTATCCACGGTTCTGACGCTCAAGTTGAGGCGGTCGGCGATTTCTTTGCTGGTGTAATCTTCACCCACAAGCTTTAGAATGCGTCGTTCTGCGGGCGTCAGCGACTCGATTTGCGGTCTGCTCAAAAGCAATTCCCGCACCCGATCGCTCCGGCGTTTTCCAGCCTCCAGCATCGAGGCACTCATAAAACTTTCGCCGCGATCCACCTTGTCAAGGGCAGTTAGGATATCGTTTGCGGCGTTCTCCTTCAAAACGTAGGCCTTCGCCCCCAAATCCATCGCGGCGTTGAACATGTCTTCCTCATTATACATCGTCAGGATTACCACCTTAACCGGAAACGGCAGCTGTCGAACGGCTCGAATCGTTTCCAACCCATTGAGGCGGGGCATATCAATGTCCAGAATGGCGATTTGGGGTTTCAGGCATGCCATCTGCCGCAGTGCCTCCTGCCCATCGGACGCTTCGCCCACGATCTTGAAGCGCGGATTGCGCGCGATGACATCGTGCAGCCCGTGGCGGAGAAGTGGATGGTCATCCACAATCAGCACAGTTACTTCTTGATTCATAGTCGTGGATCAGGGAACGGAACTTCGACGGTTAAGCTGGTGCCTTCACCCGGTTTGGATTCAAGTGTCAAGGTCCCTTTAAGAATGCGCACCCGTTCAGCGATGCCGCCAAGTCCATACCCGAGGTCCTGCCGTTGGGCAGACTGTTTCGCCGGATCAAAGCCTCGGCCATTGTCCCGGATCGAAAGAGAAACGACGCTTGCCCATTTCTTGACGACCACCGTCGCTTCCGTGGCCGCAGAATGCTTGAGTACGTTGGTGATGGCTTCTTGCATGATTCGGTAAACGTGGATTTCGGAATCTTTATCGAATAGGTCGTCAATGTCATTGATTCGGCTGGCGAATAAAATCGAATTATGTCTGGAAGCGTGGTCGGTCAAGGCGCGAACCGCCTGGGTCAAGCCTAAGCGATCCAACTGGTAAGGCCGCAGGCCATGAGTAATCCGGCGCACTTCCTCAATCGCTTGGGACGTGGTGCCGGAAATCTCATCCAAACGGTGGCGCAGACCGTTTTCCTCCGGCGAGCCTTGCATCGCCAACATGGCGTGGTTTTTGATGACCAGCAAGGTTTGTCCCAGGCTGTCGTGCAAGTTAATGGCAATCCTCCGTCGCTCATCTTCCAGCCGTTCCAGAACTTGCCGCGAAAATACGAGTCGGGAGGCGTGCTGCCGTTCCAACCGACGATGCAACAGGTGAATCCATAACAACGTTACCATTAATATCGTGAGCAGTGTCCCCACCAGCGTTGCGGTTCTTTTCAAAGTCCACCAAGGAGGACCACTGAGCACGGCCACGTCTTTCTGGCTACGCAAAAGGATGTTTATGATCTTTGGTGCACTCGCAGGCCTTGCGGCAGCGGACGGCGACGTTGTCGGTTCGTCGTCGTAAACTCCGGTGATCTGGAGGCGACTGCCCGGAACCATGACCGGCAACTTGCCTCGATTGGCTGCGAGGGTCGCCACAAATACGCGCTCTTGTTCCTGAAGTTCCAGCACTTGATGCTCCCCGTTCGTTTTGGAGCCCAACATCGTAGCGCTGGCGCGAATCAAAGTGCCGCCTTGCTTTGAAGATAACGCCTCGCTCAAATCCAAATCCTTGGGACTGACATGCTCGGCCGGCTTGGCCGGGCGCACCAACGGCTCAGTCAAGCTGTAGTCGAACCTGTTCAGCGGGGGAAACGCGAGCACTTCAGCCGTTTCGCCGACTTTCACCCTGGGTTCATTGGCCGTTCGTACGCGAATACCACCCGAGGCGTCCTGAATAAAAAATGAATGGGCGCCCCGATAGGTGATCTCACCAACCACTCGCACCCGACGGGACCAGGACTTTTCCACGCCTTCCGAAAGAAGGTCGGCAATTAAGTGCTTGCGTATTGCGAAGGTGTCTTTCGGCGGTTCCTCTTCCACATCGAGAAAGTTGCGGGAGGGGATGAGCAATAGCGGTTCATCCAGCATGTTTGGCATCAGTACGCCCCGTGCGCTTACTTCTGCATCCACATAACGGGCCAGGTAACTGGCAGGGGTCTTGCCTAACCAGAGATAGGACGGACCGCCTTTTCCCACGATGGTGAGTGTTCCATTAGTGTTCACCGAATGGATCACGCCTTCCATCTCACTCCATCTCCCTTCCAGGCTCGCTGGATTCGGGGCGTCAAGGGGATGGACAATGGGCTTGGGCATGGAATACCATCCGAGTTCCGTGACGACCAAGGGGGTGATCACCTGCAGGTATTTGCCCGGGCCCAGCGCGCCGCCAAGATCAACCCCTTGCCCCACTTTCAGTTGGTTTTTCAAAGCGAGGCCGTCAAGCGAAACCAACATGGGGGTGTCGCCCTCTTGAACAAAGATGTAGTCCTTGTCAAAGACACGACCGTTAAAAGTTACCACGCTGCGGGTCCCATAAAAGCCCTGTTTAGCCGGAGTGGTGGCGACAATTTTGTTGGCTGAGGTGAATTCATCTGTCGTCACAGTCTTGAGGAAAGAAACACTGTATTCCGCCGAGGCCCAGATTAACCACGGCATCAGCGTTCCATTTTCATCATAAACTCCCTCACAAACTCCATCAACCCGGACGACGAGTTTGCTTGACTGACTTAACTGTCTCGACATTTCCTCGTTCCAGTGTTTCACGCGCACTTGCACCTGTGATTGCCCGTCAGACAAGTCCAGGGTAGCTGTATTTTCGGCTACAGCCTTAAACGTTACCACTCCTTCCACTTGCACCCAGCGATAATTACGTTCAACCGGCAACGGCTGATTCATGGCAATCTGAACAGGTTTTGGCAAATTTCCCGGTCCATGAATATAAATCTCAATGTCTTTGACGGTCAGAGCCGATTCGAATGGGCGCGCTCCGCCCATGCCGCTCAAATCACCATCCGAGTAGTTAGTCCAATATTCGCGCAGGATGCCGTTGGTTAAAGCTTCTGTGGAAAGGCGGTCTTCGTTCCAAGGAGTGAGGTAGTGGCCATTGATAACCGATCTGGTCAGACCGGGTCCCTGCCAAGCGACTGAGAGGTTTTCTGCCAGGGTTGTTTGCTCCTGCAGCGCCTCAATGTAATAAGTCTTGCCAGCCTCCAGTTGTATCGGCTCTGAGATTTGTGATGTATATCGCGACCATTCGTGCAAGAGCACCCAACCGTACCGGGGGATAGATGCGATTTTTCTGGCCTTGGATGGGTCCGCGTTCGGGCTAAACCACAACTCTGAAGAGTTATCGCTGGCTATCCAAAAGGTGTAAGTACCTGTGACCTTGGGATGCAGGTAGCCTCGCATTCGCGTCAAGTTGTATTCGCCCCAGTTGATCGGAGTCTCGAATGAACTGCATATATTCCGACCCGAGGGATAATACGGATAATCTGGAAAGCTTCGGAAAAGGGGGCAGCAATTGGTGCCATCTATCGTAACCAACTGCCCCACCTGAAGTTTCCGGTTTCCAATGTGAAAGTTCAAGGCTACCGCCCCGGTTGCATCCTGCAACACCACCAAGTCGCGGTTCGTATCCACCAGCGTGAAGACGCCACTCAGGCGGAAGTCGCACCCGGCAAGGTAATCCGCGTCGGAGAGGGTTCTGAATTGCGCCACGTTCGTCACGCAATGACCAGAATTCACAGCCAGGCTGGCTGCGTTCGGGCGGGACGAAAAGTCTCCGGCTCTGCACACCAACACGCTGGCCGCCGACAAAAGCAGGACCATTGATTTTGCGGGCATTTGTCGGCGATGGTTTGACGGTTGAAACATAAATTTAATTCACATCGGACAGTCCGCTCTATAGACTGTTAAATGGTACACCATTTCATATCACCTTGACTGATGTGACAAGTACTTTCGCAGGCCCCGATCTGTGCGAGGCATGACAAGCCATCGGATCTCAGTCGCGGTTTTTGGCGGCACCTGTCACGGGATGAACCGCAGAAATACCCGTTTTTTTGGACCATGATGCATCCATAAGCCCGAGGCCAAACAAAGTGTGCGGCGGTGTCGCCATTTTCAATGAGTAAACATACTCATCTTATGCGCATTGCTACTCATTCCAAGTTCGTTTGTTTATATGATAGAATTTACTCCGTGATTATCCTCGAACTGGCAAAAGCTGACCGTATGCATTGATGTCATCAGCACCTTAATCACAATTTTCGAGGCGAAACAAACAGAAACAACTCACATCAACAGCAAAGTCAAATATGAAAACCAAAACAACATTCCTCCAGCGGACCTGCATGACCGCACTGGCGATTGGTGCCGCAGCCACAGCCATAACGTTGGCTCCAATAGCGACGCAAGCGCAACTTGTCGTCTGGTCAACAACGAACTTCGTTGACGACCCGATAGGTCCGTATGGCGCGTTAGTTGACTTTCAAGGTGGTGAAAATGTGGGGCTAAACATCGTCACTCCTGGAGAGAGCGGAGGTAGCAGCCAAGCAATGGAGGTCACATTCACCCCCAACCAACCCAATATTAACTTTCAGACGACTTCCGTCCCCTATCCGATCAGTGGCAACACGAACGTGTTTTTGGCAAACTACACCCTCTCATTCGATTTGCAAATCAGTGGCACTAATAATTTGTCGCCTGCTAGTGGATTGCAGATTAGCCTCTTCCCGAATCAAGCTGGTGCCAATGGGTATGCTGTATTTGGTCCGAATCTGCTTCTCCCTACTACAGACACTAACATATTTTATGCGGGGGTAGGATATCAACACTATTCGATTCCTTTGAGCAGTTTTAATAATGGCTTGGGCACTAATTATATAAACATCGTCACCAATTTGTCCTTTGGGTTTGGCGATGTCGCTTATCCGGCTAATCTTGGTGGTGTTGCTGTAACGAATGATATTGCCAATCTTCAAATTACATTGAATACAAGTCCGCCCCCGCCCCCGCACCCGATAATGAGCGTTGTGCCAGCCCAACAACGGGGGTTGAGGATTTTTCAACAGGCGTCTGACGCAGTATATACCCAGGAGGGGTTTGCAACGGTGGACTTCAACCAGTCATGGGTTGGTCTTGCGACCCCAAGCACACCGGTCAGCTATGCGATTACGTTTCAGGACTTTGATACCGTTGCCAACTATACGATGAACGTTCAGTTTGTTTCGGGTGTGCAACCGACGACGGGAGTTGGCCCGTATATCGTTTATAATAATCCCAATGACTTTTTGTGGAGAATTAGTTCCGGTGGAGGTACCAGCGGGTTTACGACATCTATTGCTTTCAAAACCAACTCGGCTGCCAACATTAACGGCGGTGAAACGAATGTCCTGCTCGCGACAATGGCCACCACCAGCACCAACGGTCGCGGCACTTGGACACTAACCTTCACCACTGAAACGAATGGCACGGTGACCGCGCCGGATGGCACCACCGGATCCTTCGTTTTGGACCCGAATGCGGCCGCTCAATTCGCGAATCCAATGGTTGTTTGCCTTGGAACATCTGCTGGAGCCATAGGAGGCTACGGTCAATTCACAGACATCAGTAAGATTGCCATTACGAATGTTGGCGGGTTAAACGAGATCGACGACTTCACTACTGATACCCATTTGGATACAAATGTCTGGGATACGACATTTTCCAGGGACGCGGGCAGCGTCATCCTGGTCGCAAGCACGCCTTCTTATTGGGTGAACTGGAATATTCCCGACGACGGATACGGACTGGAAACAAAAGCCAGTCTGAACGGCGGCACCAATGTATGGTTCTCGCCAGATTACTACGGTAGCGGAACGGGCAGCTCGAGCTCGACCCCGACGCTGATGGGGCCTACGCTGAAATGGACTTTGATCCCCAGCGAATGCCTGCCGACAGTTGACGGGACGGTGGGCGGAACCCCTTCGCCAAATGCATTTTTCCGGCTGTCGAGTCCCCCGCCGACCCAGTGATTAAAAATCACGATCAATCACCCTATAAAAGGGCCGCCGCAGCTTGGAGTTGGCTGCGGCGGCCGAAATGAAATGGCCTCAAAAATCGAAATGATAAATAAATTGAATTCGAATTCATCGGACATGGAAAGAAATTCGGCTTTTACGCTGATCGAATTGCTCGTCGTTATAGCTATTATTGCCATTCTGGCGGCGTTGTTGCTGCCGGCGCTGGCTAAGGCGAAGGAAAAGGCCATACGGTTAACTTGTTTAAACAACGAAAAGCAACTCGATCTCTCGCTGCATATGTATTGCGACGACAATAACGACAATCTGCCCATTCTGACGGCTAACTCAGGCGCTGCTTGGGCTTGGGATATGCCAGCGCCCGTAACGCAAGCGATGCTGAATAGTGGATGCGAGAAGAAAACGTTTTATTGCCCCAGCACGGCACCGAGATTTAGTGACGAAGAAAACTTTCTAGACCAAGACTCCCTGTGGAACTTTGGCACGAATACTGGCCATCCATTTAACATTGTCGGCTATTCCTTCGCCTTCACCGGAGACCCGCCTGGCAAATCGTCGAATACGTCTTTCCTGGCTTTGGCGAATCAAAACACCAAAATAGGTGCTGAAAGCCACCCAAACCCGGTGTGGCCGTTTACACCGTTTCGGGATTCAGTATCAATTCGTGTGCTCATAGCGGATGTGATGATCAGCACCGGAAATAGCCTTCCGGCGACTCCCGGAGACAACTTTAGCAGTGTGACCGGCGGTTTTAGCATAAACGGCAGAGCATACCCACATTTGAGCGCTCATTTGCAGTATGGGATGCCTGCCGGTGGCAATTACGCATACAAGGACGGTCATGTTGAATGGCAGAAATTCAACGCCTCAAGTGCCAATGCGAAAGACAACCCAACGCAGGTGCGAACGGGCGGCAACACACCTTATTTCTGGTGGTGAATGGTTTTAAACCGCCATCTTAGTCGCACACCAGTCGCCGATGATGCAGGAGTCAGGCGAAGGTGCGCTCGACGACCCAGCGGCGTGCCAATACCTTGAAGCCCTTGGTGGCGCCGGAAGGTTTGGCGACTCCGACGCCTTGATGGAGAATATTTTTCGCATCTTGTCGCCGAACCGTGACGACAGCTTTCGACCGACTCCCACAAATATGGGTATTCGTACTCATAGACCAAGTTGGCGGAAAATGATTTGATTAGTTAGTCAGTAGTCAGAAACAAAGATTAAAGTCACACTTAAAAAATGATGTTATGAAAGAAATAATTAAACCAATGTGCTTAATTGCCGCGTTGAGCGGTTTAACCCTCACGAGTCAGGCGCAAACCGTCGTCTGGTCACAGAACTTCGATTCCTTAACATTGGGTGCGTATGGCAACACAACGGACTATGCTAATGATCCCACCACCCCTGCGCTTCCCGCCAACAACATCGTCGCTCCTGGAAATGGGGGCGGTCAGGCAATGGCATTGACGTTCAACACTCTCGGTGGCACCACCGTTAACCTCCAAGCGGCTACTCGAACATATGCGGCCAGCGGCAACACCAGCGTGAATCTCGCCGATTACACCCTGTCATTCGATATGGCAATCCAAGGCGTTGATATATCAACCGGTTACGGAGGGTTACAGATTAGCGTTCAGAACGGGGGTGGGATATTTGGCCCAAGTGCAGTATCCCCCTTTGTAACTCCTGCTGCCGGGACGGCGGGGTCGGGGTACCAACTGTATTCGTTTAACCTGGGTACTTTTACTGGATCTCTTGATCCGACCTCGGCCAATCTTGCTTTTGGGATTGGTGTGGTTGCCTACGGTAATAATATGACTGCCAGTCCCGAAACGTTGCTGGTGGATAATATTCAGATTAGTATGGTTCCCGAACCGAGCACGTTGGCCATAATCGTCTCAGGCCTTGGCCTTGTAGCCGGTTGGCGCCGTTATTGTCGAGTGTGCTGATTCGGAAAAGGTGCTTACATAAAACCGAAGCTCACATTCTGCGCGGCAATCAATTGCCGCGCACTTTGTTTCAACTAAGATGGAACGTCGCCAGGCTACGTCGGATTTGACGCACGATTTTAAGAAGCATTTGTTTCGTGCGTATCCTTGCTCATTCCAAACCAGTAGAATGAGCTCTATGGTTTTATTAGTCTGCCGTTAAATTGCTTTTTATTCTTCACATGTGTTCGTATCCATTAAACTCCATCCTTCGGTTCATCATCATTTCAACTCGGATACTGTTTGTTGCTATTTGCAGCTCCAGTCTCGCAACTCACGCGCAAACCACAGTTTTATCAGACAATTTCGATTCTGATTCTCCGGGTGCGTTTGGCAGCACGTATAATTACGCGTCTGGCGGCAGCGTCACGTCAACCATCGTAGCTCCCGGAGATGGGGGCACCGGCCGGGCGCTGCAGTTGAGCGGCAATATCACCAACGGCGTCTCTGAAAACGCTGGCGTCAACTCTCCCGTCTACACGCCAGCCGGCAACACGGACCCTGTTCTCTCCGACTACACCTTGTCCTTCGATATGGCCATCACCCAGGGAGCCAACACGGGCGTCGGAGTGACGCTTAATATCTTTGGGACGGGCGCTGCCGATGGTTCGAGTTACGCTGTGTCCATTAGTCAAATCACGGTTGGAGGCGGGTTCGAGCACTTTTCGGTCAACCTGGGCACGCTCCCGACGGGGTATCAGATTCCCGCGCTGAATCCAACCGACAGCCAGTATTCGTTCCAGCTTGTGTTTCTCGGTTTTAATGCCAGCGTGACGGCTACTCCCGAAACGGTTGAATTGGACAATCTTCAGATAACAATGGCCTCGAACACCAATACGTATGACGCCAGCATCAACCCGCAAATCACCTACCAAACCATTGAAGGCCTCGGCGGGGCCATTACGTTCTACGATGGTTGGGTTCCAGCCCATCCTTACAAGCTGGAAATATACACGAACGCTTTTGCCGGATTGAACCTCTCAATGTTGAGATTGGCCGATTGGTATCGCTACAACGCGGGTTTTAACTCTGGGGGCGGTGACGGCGCGGCGGCCGGCGATATTGTTTCCAACGCGAACCGGATTCTGGGCCACCCGGTCCAGGTCTATATGAGTTCCTGGTCGCCGCCGGCATTCCTGAAGAGCAATGGACAAACTGGAAACGGAGGCACGTTGATC
The DNA here is from genome assembly GCA_963802515.1 of uncultured Verrucomicrobiae bacterium. Lineage (GTDB taxonomy): Bacteria > Verrucomicrobiota > Verrucomicrobiia > Limisphaerales > UBA11358 > UBA11358. The sequence continues at coordinate 3,661,835 of CAWDIX010000002.1, read as the reverse complement.
TACACCAATGGCGGGTTCGACTACACCGGTTTCGCACAGTATTGGTATGATTCGATCAAGGCGTATCAGTCCAACGGCGTTTCGCCCGCCTGGATCAGCATCCAGAATGAGCCGGACTGGGCGGCGGGTTACGATTCGTGCGTTCTGGATCCCACGGAAGAAACGGTGAACGGAACGAACTATGCGAGTTACGCCAAGGCGCTCGACGCCACTTATCAGCTTCTGACCAATCTCCCTTCGCCGCCGAAGCTGCTCGCGCCGGAATGCGTCCATATTGCGTACAACGATTTGCAGAACTACTCGACGTATATGAACTCGAACAGCTTTTATGGCGTGGCATATCACCTTTACGGCAACAGTATCAACGATCCCGCGCCGGATGGATATGCCAGCGATTTAATTTCATCGACCAATATTTTTACCGGCAAACCGCGCTTCATGACAGAATTTGGATACCCCGATATGATCCAGACTGCCTGCTTGATTCATGACTGTTTGACCATCGGGCAGGATTCAGGCTTTAACTACTGGAGTTTGGTCTGGCCTTTCCCCGGCGACGCGTTGGTGCAGATTGAAAATCCGTATGCCTCCCGCTCCACCTGGACCAACGCCCCGCCGGGCGTCACTACGGATTCGCACGGCTGGTGGCTGACGCCGGCTTATTGGGCCATGAAACATTTTTCCTATTTCATCCAGCCCGGCTACCGGCGTGTGAGCGCGTCCGACAACGACCCCAACGTCCGGTCGTCGGCCTACCTTTCGCCGGATGGTTCGCGGTTGGTGGTGGTTTTGATCAACACAAATGCCACTGCGTCGTCCATGATGAATTTCAGTTTTGGCACGTTTAACGCCGGCACATCCAGTGTTTACCAGACGGCGGGAACGAATACCTACGCCGGCACCAATACATTTTTACCGCTCGGCTCGCCGACCAATCCACAAACACTGCCGCCGCTCTCGCTGACAACCGTTGTGCTGGACCAGGTATTGAGCACCGGCAGTCCGACTATTGTCATGGCAATGACAGGAACAAACCTGACCATGTCGTGGCCCGTGGCGTTTGCGGGCTTCACCTTGCAGTCCTGCACGAATCTGGTTTCGGCGAATTGGGCGGCTGTTTCTTCGCCCCTGCCACAAATCATCGGCACTAATTATCAGATCGCACTGCCGGCCACTAACGCAACGCAGTTTTACCGGTTGTCCAAATAGGCTCAGGATCGGATTCAAGATATGAAAAAAACACTTGGAACAATTATCCTGGCCGCCGCATTGAGCGGTTTTAGCATCGCCGCCCATGCGCAGGCCACAGTCGTAGCAGACAATTTCGATTCTGATTCGTTGGGTGCGTTTGGCAGCACGTATAATTACGGCTCTGGCGGCAACGTCACGTCAACCATCGTAGCTCCCGGCGATGGAGGCACCGGCCGGGCGCTGCAGTTGAGCGGCAATATCACCAACGGCGTCTCTGAAAACGCTGGCGTCAACTCTCCCGTCTACACGCCAGCCGGCAACACGGACCCTGTTCTCTCCGACTACACCTTGTCCTTCGATATGGCCATCACCCAGGGAGCCAACACGGGCGTCGGAGTGACGCTTAATATCTTTGGGACGGGCGCTGCCGACGGTTCGAGTTACGCAGTGCCTATCAGTCAAATCACTGTCGGGGGCGGGTTCGAGCACTTTTCGGTCAACCTGGGCACGCTCCCTACGGGGTATCAGATTCCCGCGCTGAATCCAACCGACAGCCAGTATTCATTCCAGCTCGTGTTTCTCGGCTACAATGCCAGCGTGACGGCTATTCCCGAAACCGTTCAACTGGACAATCTTCAGATAACCGTGGCCTCGAACACGAATGCGTACCCAAACCCGCCACCTTCCGGCACGAACACCACGGCACCGTACTATGTCAATCCCCCCATCTACGCGGATTATCCTGATCCGGACATCATTCGCGTCGGCAAAGACTTTTACTTCACCACCACCACGTTCATTGATGTGCCGGGACTGACCATCTTGCATTCGCAGGATCTGGTGCATTGGGAAATTGTCACCCATCTTATTCCCCAGCTTACCGGCAGCCCAAACTATAACATCACCAACGGGATCCAGAATTACGGCAACGGTGTTTTTGCATCGAGCATACGGTATTACAACGGCACCTTCTATGTTGTAGATCAATCGAATGGTCAACCCACCGCCACGATATTTTCTTCCACAAACATTGCCGGTCCGTGGCAGTCGCATCAGCTCAACGTGGGCGCCTTTGACCCGGGCCTCTACATCGAGGCCAACGGCACGGGATACATCGTTACCGCCGGTGGCTGGCAAAACAACACGACGTTCCTGACTTTGAACTCCAGTTTTTCCAAAGTTGTCGCATCCACTACGATAACCAATGGTTTGGGGCTTGAAGGCTCTCACGTGTACAAGGTCGGCAGCTACTATTACATTTTCAATTCGCAGCCGGCCACCGGGAACTTCTACGTTTCGCGCGCGCCGAGCCTCTTTGGCCCGTACACTTTTATGAAAAATCTGGATAACGCGCATGGAGGACATCAGGGCGGTATCGTGGACATGTCAGACGGCAGTTATTATGGATTCATCATGAAAGACAGCGGCACCATCGGACGGATGACCTATATCAGTCCCATTTTCTGGTCGAACGGCTGGCCGGTCTGGGGCACGCCGAATGCGCCCGGACAAGTTCCGGCCACTGCGCCCATGCCGATTGTCGGAGCGCCGGACTACAGGATTCCGACTTCGGATGATTTCTCATCTCCGACGCTCGGTCTGCAATGGCAATTCAATCACAACCCGGACAACACGCGCTGGTCGTTGACTGACCGGCCCGGTTTCCTGCGGCTGTATCCAACCGCCGCAACGAACTTCTGGTATGCGCGGAACACCCTCATCCAAAAGGGCCAGGGGCCGTGGAGTGGTGCCGAAGTTAAATTCGATTTGAGCAATCTCCAGCCGGGCGACATTTGTGGCCTGGGCGCGCTTGGCAAGAGCAATGCGACCATTGCCGTCACTTGCAGCAGCCCCGGCAACTACACGCTGAGCCAAAACGTGATTGTATCCCTCGACAGCACAAAAACCAACCTGAGCACCACAACTGTCACAACCGCGCCGCACACAAACACGATGATCTTTCTGCGAATGGGCATGGACTTTATCCAGAGCAGAGGGACCGTGCTCTACAGTGCCAATGGACTGAACTGGACGCAACTGGGTGGCCAATTCAACATCGCATACGATTGGCTAACAGGAACTTTCCAAGGCGAGCAATTCGCGTTGTTCTGTTACAACCCACAACCCGGCGCGGGTTATCTTGACGTGGATTGGTTTAGATTCTCGCCGCCTGCGTTCATCAACGGCATTGTTCAGAATCCAGATTCCAGCATGACGTTGTATTTTGCGAACAGTCCCGGCTCCACGAACATCATCCAGACGGCCTCCGACCTGAGCACCTGGCAGAACGTCTCCACGTATATAGGCGATTCGAACGGCTTCTGGCAATTCACCGACACTAACGCGAATTCGTTGCCGGTCCAATTTTACCGTTCTTACACTCGCTAGGAATGTTCTTATTTTCCACCTTTCGTAAACCCGTGAACGTCGCTTTTGATGAGTTCCGCAGTTATGACGGCGAGTTGAGCACGAACCCAATCGCCGCGACCGACGTGCTGGGGCCGAACCAAGCTTTGAGCACCGGCACTCCGCCCATCATCCCGACGACAACCCCGGCCAGCCCGGCCCTCACCTGGCCGCTTGCATTTGCGAGTTTTATGCTGCAAACGCGCACAAATCTGGTTTGGGGAGGCTGGCTGAATGTAACATCGCCCACACCAACATACGACAAATGTCATATTGTCCCGGCGGGCAATTTAGAAGGACAATTTCGCCGTTAACGTACAAAACAACGCCATTAAATTCCATGCCGAAGACGAACGCAGGCGACAATCACATTAAAATCGCAAGCTGGCATATTGCTGGTTTTAACCTCGATTCCGCCGTTGACGATGCGGGATCGTGCATGCCAGGCCTTGTCGTTGAAAGGCGCGCATGAATTTTTCGCCTTCATGGGGGCTTCACCCGACGGGTGAAGGCGTTTTCACCATTCCGACCTGGAGCGGCAACGTTCGTCTGTGCCCCACCAGTAACACGCTGACCGCTTCGGCGGGCGGATGCTGATAGGCCTTGTGCGCAAAATAGATTTGAACAATTTCCGGGCGGCAACGACAAGAACGGCCCGCGACATAAACCGACGGGTTGTACTCAACTTCATTCGCAGACATCAACCTATCTCGCGCGCGGAAATCGCCCGGCGCGTTGGTTTACAGCGTAGCACCGTCTCGGCGATTACGGGGCAATTAATTGCGGAACGCTGGGTCACGACGGGCGCTTCCGGGAATCTGCCCCGTGGCAGGAAACCGACCTTCCTCCATTTTAATGGAAGCCGGGCAGGCGTCATTGGCATTGATTTACGGCCTCTTGAAACAACAATGGTCCTGGCAGATTTGCAGATGCGCTTTCTGGCGCAGGAAACAATTCCAACGGGCCGGGATGCCAGGCGATTCATTCCGGAATTGTGCGACCGCGTATGCAGAATGATTGAATCGCACCCCAATGTTACCTGTGAAGGAATCGGAGTAGCGTTGCCGGGAAGGATAGACCTCGCTTCAAACCGTTTGGTTTTCGCCCCCAATCTGGGGTGGGAGGCCGTTGATCTGAAAAAATCTCTCACAAATGCTATCGGCCTCCCCGTGGAATTGGAGAATGCCGCCAACGCCTGTGCTCTGGCGGAAATATGGAGCGAAATTTACCCTGAGAGTGTCCGCAATCTGGTGGCGATGACAATTTCCGAAGGTGTGGGCGTAGGAATGGTTCTCAACGGGCAGCTTGTTCGCGGCACGACCGGTCTGGCTGGGGAATTCGGGCACGTCGTTATTCAGGAAAACGGTCCGCTCTGCAATTGCGGCCAGAGGGGATGCATCGAGGTTTATGCTTCCAATACGGCAGCAGCGCGTTACTTTTGTGAGATTGCCTCCAATCGAAAAGCCAGGACAGCGCAACCGACTTTTGACTCAATCTTAAGAATGGCCGAAAAGGGTGACCAGTATGCATGCGATTCGCTGAATCGTATGGCGCATTATCTGGGCGTATGTGTCGCAATGCTCGCAACAGGTTTGTCACCCGATGTGATTGTACTGGTGGGTTCAGTGACACGCGCTTGGAAGCAAATAGGACCTGTCATTACTACGGTTGTCAAAGAGCGTTCCGTAACCAATGCCACACCCAGAATTATTCCGGTTGGCCCCGAAACGCGCTTGCGCGGAGCTGTAGCCATTGTTGCGCAAAGACATTTCGGAGCGCTGCATACCATTTAACCTATGAAAATTGCGATTCTCGCAGCACTCCTGCCAGTCCTTGTCAGCACTCCCGTGCTGGCGCAGACGAACGAGCCGCCTCCAGATGCCAAACCGGCGTCCTCGAACGTGCCGGGTACGCAATTCCCCAAAATTGATTCCGAAAGGCGCGCCTATTTTCGCATCGCGGCGCCGGAAGCGAAAAGCGTCTCGGTCGGGCTTCCCGGCGGCCGCAGGATGACTAAGGACGCCGACGGAGTTTGGACCGTCGTCACGGATCCGCTCGCGCCTGGATTTCATTATTACTCGATCACGGTGGACGGCGCCACGGTGTCCGACCCTGCCAGTGAGAGTTACTTCGGCACCGGCAGGATGAGCAGTGGCATCGAGGTTCCGTCTCCAGGGGAGGAATTTTATTTGCCGGAAGACGTGCCGCACGGTGACATTCGCGCGCACTATTATTTCTCCAAAACCACCGGCAAGATTCGATGTTGTTTCGTTTATACGCCGCCGGGTTACGACACGAACCTGACGGCGCGCTATCCGGTGCTTTACCTGCAGCACGGAATGGGGGAAGACGCCCGTGGCTGGCCGGACCAAGGCCGGGCCGGGTTCATCCTCGATAACTTGATCGCCGCGGGCAAAGCCAAGCCGATGATTGTGGTGATGTCTGACGGCGATATCACGCCCGGCGCCATGAGTGGTCCCAGAAGAGACGGGCGGCCTATGTTTTGGGACAAATTCACCCAGGTGCTCATCGAAGACATCGTTCCCATGATTGACTCCACCTATCGCACGATTCCCGACCGCGAGCACCGCGCCATGGCCGGGCTTTCGCTCGGCGGCACGCAAACCATGGAAATCACACAAGCGCACCTTGATGAATTCGCCTACATGGGCGTCTTCAGCGCGCCGTTTGGTTTTCCGGAAGTCCCCGGCGGATTCAACGGCTTGTTGGGCGACCCGGCGGCTTTTGCGAAGAAAGTCAAGGTGCTCTTCGTAAGCTATGGCGCCGCCGGAGATCTGGCCGCCCGCGGCAGCCAGGCGTTCCATCAGGCGCTGGAAAAAGCCGGCATCCAACACGTTTTCTACGAATCGCCGGGTACGGCCCACGAGTGGCTGACCTGGCGCCGGAGCCTGTATCAATTCGCGCCGTTGCTCTTTCGGACATCGCAAGACGGCAACCGATAAACCCGGATTACATCACACTCAAAACTCAACGAGAATCGCTAACTGCCAAAAAAATATGACGAACATCAATCGCCTGTTGCAGAACTGGGCCTGTCATTTTGCCATGATGCTGGCCGCGGCCTTGATTACCGGTTGCCAATCTGCCAGGGACGACGTTTTAACAAACACGGATTCTTCCGTTGCTGCCGCGGCAGATCAGCCTTCACCGTTGGCGCCGCATGCCATCACCCCCGAGTCTTTGCCTCCGCTTGCACTAAATCCGCCAGTTCGCATCAATTGCGGCGCTACCGAAAAGCTGACGGATTCCGACGGCAATGTCTGGCTGCCGGACGAAGGTTTCACCGATGGGAACCCATACGAAGTGGAGGACGCCCCAATCACCAACACCAAAGACCCTGAGATTTATCGCACGGAACGATATTCGATGATGGCATACCGGTTCGGCGTTCCCAACGGCAAATACACAGTGAGACTTCTTTTCGCCGAAGTTTATTCGGGCATTGCCGGTCCGGGCGACCGGGTGTTTTCGTTCAACGTCCAGGGACATGAGTTCAAGGATTTTGACATTTGGGTCAAAGCCGGTGGTCTGGATAAGGCCTATAGCCAAAGCGTTGACGTAGATGTGACCAACGGCGTATTGAACATCAAGTTCACCCCCATCGCGGAAAATCCCAAGGTCAACGGCATTGAAATTTTACCGCGGTCTTGAACCGATTGAAAACCCGTCATCATTTCCAATGAAGAAGCTATTCGTATTCTCGTTCATCATCGCTGCGAGCCTCGCTTCCGCGCAAACCCCCAATGTGCCTGCGGCGGCTTCCGCGATTCCAGTTCTGCGGATTGACGCGGGCAAGGTTACCGGCAACGTCAGCCCGACGCTGTACGGGCTGATGACGGAGGAAATCAATTACTCCTACGAAGGCGGGCTTTGCGGCGAATTGATCCGCAATCGCTCGTTCATGGCGAACCCGAGCTGGCCGATCTATTGGCAAGTCGTCGGGAACCCGGGCGTTGTGCTCGACCAGAACCAACCGCTCAATTCGGCGCTGAACGTGAGTTTGAAAGTGGACGCGAGCGCGGCGTCGGAAAAAGCCCCGGAGGGCATCGCCAACGGCGGCTACTGGGGCATTCCGGTGAGGCCGGACACGACTTACCACGCGTCATTTTACGCCAAAAGCGACAACTTCCGCGGTCCGCTGACAGTCGCGCTCGTCAGCACCAATGGCCGAACGATCTTTGCCAGCGCGAAAGTCCCGAAAATTTCCCCGGACTGGCAGAAATACGCCGTCACGTTGAAGACAAAAAACATGCAGGTGTCGAACGACAATGTTCTCGAAATCATAGCCACTTCGCCCGGCACAATCTGGTTCCAGCAGGTCTCGCTGTTCCCGCCCACTTTTTACAATCAACCAAACGGTTTCCGGCCCGATATCATGCAGTTGTTGGCGGCCATGCACCCGCAGTTCTTGCGTTTTCCCGGCGGCAATTATCTGGAAGGCAACACCATTCAAGAGCGGTTTAATTGGAAGAACACCATCGGCCCCGTCTCGCAGCGGCCCGGCCACAAAAGCCCGTGGGGTTATTGGTCCACTGACGGCATGGGCTTGCTGGAATTTCTGGAATGGTGTCAGGACTTGCACATGCAACCCGTGCTGGCCGTCTATGCCGGTTACTCGCTGGGTGGGCAACACGTTAACCCCGGCCCCGACCTGGCGCCTTACGTCCAGGACGCGCTCGAAGAAATCGAATACGTGACTGGCGATACGAGCACGAAATGGGGCGCGGAGCGTGCCAAAGACGGACACCCGGCGCCGTTCCCGCTGCGCTACGTCGAGGTTGGCAACGAAGACTATAATCGTTCCAGCGAGTATGATGGACGATTCGCGCAGTTCTACGACGCCATCAAGGCGAAATATCCGGAGCTGCAAATCATCGCCACGGCTCCGGTGACGAGCCGCAGGCCGGATTTGAGTGACGAACATTACTACCGTTCGCAGGAGGACATGGAGGCGAATGCGTTTCAGTACGACAAACGCTCGCGCACCGGCCCGAAAGTTTTTGTCGGTGAATGGGCCACGCGCGTTGGCTCGCCCACACCCAACATGGCCGGCGCACTCGGCGACGCCGCGTGGATGACCGGGATGGAACGCAATTCCGATCTGGTCGTCATGGCCAGCTATGCGCCTCTTTTCGTCAGCGTCAGCAAGCTCCAGGGACAGGACCGTTCGATGCAATGGACTACGGATTTGATTGGCTATGATGCGCTGGCCAGCTACGGCTCGCCGGCGTATTACGCCCAAGTCATGTTCGGCACGACGCACGGCGACGAAATTCTGGCGACCGATTCGCAGAACATCCCGACGCGCGAATGGCAGCCGCGCCCCTTTCGGGGCAGAACCCGTCCGCCAGAGCAGCTCCGGCAAATTTTCTTTGACGCCACGCGCGACAGCCAAGACGGAATCATTTATCTGAAGATTGTGAATGAAGCCGGAACGGCGCAGAGCATCAATATTCAAATCACCGGCGTGCCGCGGGTTGAACCCGACGGCGAAGCGGTTGTTTTGGCGGCAAGCAGCCCGGAGGACACGAATTCCATCGAACAACCTCGAAATATCGTTCCCCACATGGAGGAAGTGCATGGCTTGAGCGCCCATTTCACGCGCGAATTTCCACCATATTCCATCACGGTTTTGAAGTTAAGAACAAAGTAGAATTTGCAGACGCATGAATCCGGAAAAATATGAAAATCCGAACGCTCACTTTCCCGGCCTTGACGGGGGGCAGTTGGATTGCTCTTGCCCCAATCACATCAATCCCACTCACATGAAGACGAACAGCTCGAACCTCGGATCTCTTGCCGGCCTGCTCGCAGCAGTGCTGCTTGCCATCGGGGCAACGGCCCGGTCTGCCGACAGACCCACGCTCAAGGATGCTTACAGAGGCCATTTCTATGTTGGCGTGGCCATCAATCGCACCATCGCCACCGGCGCCGCAGTTCAGACCGATGACGTCAATCGGACGCAAAAACAGGTTGGCAAAGATATTGGTCTCGTCAAACAACAGTTCAAACAGATTTCCCCGGAGAACGATCTGAAGTGGGCGCTCATCCAGCCGCGGCCGGGCCCGGACGGCTATGAATTCGGCCCGGCCGACGCCTACGTGAATTTTGGCCTGAAGAACCACATGTATATCGTGGGACACACGCTCGTCTGGCATGGCCAAACACCCAACTGGGTTTTCGCAGGAACGAATCCGCCGCCCGTGGTGACAAGTGTGCCTGGCGGTCGCCAATTTGGCCGCGGTTTCGGTTATAACGGACCACGAGCGTCCCGCGAAGAATTGCTTCAACGGATGCGCGATCACATTTTCACTGTTGTCGGTCGCTACCAGGGCAAGATCAAGGTCTGGGACGTCGTAAACGAGGCAATTGCCGACGGCGGCGGCACGAACATTCTGCGGAATTCGCTTTGGCTGCAAATCATCGGGCCGGACTACATCGCCAAGGCCTTTGAATACGCCCACGAAGCGGATCCTCATGCAATCCTCCGCTACAACGACTACGGCTTGGAAAACCCCATAAAACGCCACAAGCTTATCACCTTGATCAAGTCACTACGGGCGCAACACGTCCCGGTCATGGCCATCGGGTCGCAAACCCACGTTAGCGTTTCATCGCCAAGTTTTGAGGAAGAAGACCAGGAGCTGAGGGATCTCGAACAACTCGGGTTGCCCATTCACATTACCGAGCTTGACGTCAATGGCGCACAGCGCGGCCAGCGCGACACCGGGGCGGACATCGCGGACAACTCGGCGACCACTCAAGGCGGTCTGGTAAATGATGCCGATCAACGCCTGGCCAATGAATACGCCACTCTCTTCAAAGTATTCCTCAAACACCAAAAGTACGTCAAAATGGTCACTTTTTGGGGTGTGAATGACGCCGTTTCGTGGCGCGCCAATGGCCGGCCGTTGCTGTTCGATGGCAACGATCAGCCAAAGCCAGCCTTCTACGCGGTTATCCGCGCCGCCACGGGCTCGCAGTTAAGCAGGAACTAAAGCGTCAACTCGCCAACATAGAATCCCATACGCCATGAAAACAACTCGTATAAAGATGAAACTGGGCTTGTGCTTTTGGGCAGGATTGCTCTTGTTCAACGTGCCCGTTTTTTCTCAAGACACGAATTTTTGGATTTTCCTGTGTTTTGGCCAGTCAAACATGGAGGGCTTCCCGGGAATTCAACAACAAGATAAGACGAACGTTAATAGTCGCTTTCAGGTGCTGGCTGCGGTTGATTTCCCGAAACTGGGCAGAGAAAAGGGACATTGGTATCCTGCCGTTCCGCCGTTGTGTCGGCCCTCCAATGGTCTTTGCCCTGCCGATTTTTTTGGCCGAACCATGGTAGCCAGTTTGCCGAAGAACATCAGAGTAGGCGTGGTCGTCGTGGCAGTAGCCGGGTGCAAAATTGAACTGTTCGAGAAGACCAATTACCAGGCGTATGCTTCAACCGCTCCATCGTGGATGAAAAATATCATCAAGCAATACGACGGGGACCCCTATCAGTACCTTGTCAAGGTGGCAACACTGGCCCGGAAAGACGGCGTCATCAAAGGAATTCTGCTGCACCAGGGAGAGTCAAACACCGGGGACAAGGATTGGCCGAACAAAGTCAAAGGCATCTATGACAATCTGATCACAGATTTGAATCTTAACCCTGCAGAAGTGCCCCTGCTCGCGGGCGAAGTCGTTAATGCCGACCAGCAAGGCGCTTGCGCCAGCATGAATAAAATCATTGACGAGTTGCCGAAAACAATTCCGAATTCGTACGTCATTTCTTCGGCCGGGTGCCCGGCCCGCCCACCGGACCATCTGCATTTCACACCGGCAGGCTGCCGGGATTTGGGAAAGCGATATGCAGAGAAGATGCTTTCACTGCTCGGTTATAAAATTCCAGAACCTAAATAGAAAGCGCCGGCCCTTCGCAATTTCCAACCGGCTGGATTTAATGCAAATCATGAAAACCAAAACAACCATCATACTCACCCTGTTGGTCGGCAGTTTGGTTACTCTCGCTCAGACCAACCGCCCGCCTGCCGCCATTCAGCTCGGCAGCGACGCCAAATCGGCCAGTTCCAATGTCCCCGGCCAGCAGTATCCGAAGATTGATTCGGAGCGCCACGCGGAATTTCGTCTGCGCGCGCCGAGCGCCGAAAGAGTGCAGGTGGACATCGGGGGCCACCGATACGACATGGCCAAGAACGACCAGGGAATGTGGTCGGTGGTCACACCGCCATTGGTCGCAGGTTTCCATTACTACAGTTTCATTGTGGATGGCTACTCGGTAGCTGACCCGGCCAGCGAGAGCTTTTTCGGCGTGAGCAAAATGATGAGCGGCGTCGAGGTGCCGTCGCCCGGCGAGGATTTTTACGACGCCAGGGACGTGCCCCACGGCAAAGTGCGCGAGCATTGGTATTATTCCCAAACGAACACCACGTGGCGCCGATGCTTTGTCTATACACCGCCGGCTTACGAAAGCAACCCAACGCAGCGTTATCCCGTGGTCTATCTCCTGCCCGGAGCGGGTGAGGATGAGCGCGGCTGGTCCACGCAAGGTCACGCGAACTTCATTCTCGACAACCTCATCGCCGCAGGCAACGCCAAGCCGATGATCGTGGTCATGGAAAACGGTGGCGGCAGCGCCCTCTTCAACGGCCCTGGATTTGGACGCGGGCGCGGCCCAGCGACGCTCATGGGAGGAACGAATGGGCCGCCGCGTGGAGGCGGAACGAATCAACGCGGACGCGGCGGCTTTGGGCGCGGCTTGTTCAGCAGCGGTCCGGCGGCGCTCTTTCCCGACACCTTGTTGCACGAAGTCATTCCAATGATGGACGCGACTTACCGCACGATTCCCGACCGCGAGCATCGCGCCCTGGCAGGACTGTCCATGGGCGGCATGGAGACGCGCATGATCGGGCTGGCGCATTTGGATGTGTTTGCGGACCTCGGCATTTTCAGCGGCGGCACGCTGGGTGAATTGAACGCGACGAACAGTCCGCTGGCCAATCCGGCGGAATTCGACCGCCAGGTCAAGGTGGCGTTCGTCAGCTTTGGCAGCGTCGAAGGCGGCGCCAATACGCTCAAGAGCTACCACGATTCACTCGTCGCGGGTGGCATTACGAACATGACTTATTACATTTCGCCGGGCACGGCGCATGAATGGCAGACCTGGCGCCGGAGTTTCTGCCATTTTGCGCCGCTCCTGTTCCAAAATCCGTAAAGGTCAATTGCCGCCCCATACCGCAACGATCAAAATGAAACTATGATCACATCAGTCCTATCGCGTCTTGCCGCCTCGATGCTGCCGGCTGGCAGTGCTCTTGTAATCTTCGCCGCCACGTCGGATGCTTCGGGAGTTCCTCTGGCTGCGACAAAACACTGGACCGCCGACAACGGTAACGGCACCTACTCCAATCCTCTGTTTTACGGGGAATTTGAAGACCCGGATCCCATCCGCGTGGGCGACGACTATTACCTCGCCGGCACCACCATGCACATGAACCCGGCGGTTGAAATCCTGCATTCCAAGGACCTGGTGAACTGGGACCTCGCTGGCTATTGCACGAACAAGCTCGATCTCGGCCCGGCCTATCGCCTTGAAGATGGGAGAAATATTTATGGTCGGGGCATTTGGGCGCCGTGCATCCGCTGCCACAACGGGATGTTTTATATTTTCTGCAACGTCAACGGCGCCGGACTTCAGGTCTTCCGCGCCAAGTCAATTCACGGCCCCTGGGAGCGCAACCAACTGCCCGGAAGGCACGACCTGTCGGTCCTCTTCGATGATGACCTCCACAAAATCTTTATCATCTCCAGCGCCGGCACCCGCGGCCCCGGAGGAACCACCACTTATCCGATCGAAGAGTTGGCGCCGGACCTGAGGTCCTTTGACACTAACGCCCCCAAACACCAAATGGTCATTCCGCCGGGCGAACGGATGGGCGAAGGCCATCACCTCTACAAAATCAACGGCAAGTATTATGATATTTCCGCCATTCCCGGCGGAACCGTCAACCAGATGGTCGCCAGGGCAGACTCTATTGACGGCCCATGGACCGTGACTCCGATGGTCGAGGGCGAGTCGCTCGGCGTGGCCGTCGCTGCGCCCGATCTCGCCCGGCCCAACGATCGCGGACTCTGGCTGCATCAGGGCGGTATGTGTGATACCCCTTCGGGCCAATGGTGGAGCATTATCATGTCAGACCACGGCAGCGCCGGTCGCATGGTTTCCTTGGTTCCAATCACATGGGACGACGGCTTCCCGCTGATCGGCCTGCCGGGCAATCTGCGCCGGGCGCCCAATACCTGGATCAAGCCCGACACGGGTTACACGCAGGAACCCGAACCGACCTACGTCCCCGACGACAACTTTGACAATGGTAAAATGAATCCGCACTGGCAGTGGAATCACGTTCCAGACGATTCCAAGTGGTCTCTGACCGAAAAGCCCGGCGTGCTGCGCCTGAATTCGTTGCCTGCCGACAGTTTCTGGATGGCCCGCGACAGCCTCTGTCAGCGGGCCCCTGGACCCGAGTCCAGCATGACGGTTGAACTGGACACGACCGGTCTGGTTGCCGGCGACCATGCGGGTTTGGCGCTGTTGAGCTCTCCCTATGCCTGGATCGGCGTGGTGAAAACCGCCGAGGGCGCGACATTGCAGATGTATGACAGCCCCAGGATGGGCCGCGGTTTCGGACGCCGAGGCGGTGAGGCCTCCATCCCGACCAATGCCCCCACCGTCAACCCGACCCCTCCTCCCACGCATCTCTGGCTGCGCGTTCACTGCAACTTCGACAGCGACAAAGCCATCTTCAGTTGGAGCGCCGATGGCAAGGAATTCACGCCTCTGGGCAAACCCTTCACCATGACCTTTCAGTTGATAACCTTCCAAGGCGTTCGTCCTTCCCTGTTCAACTTCAACACCGACGGACATCCTGGTGGTTACGCTGACTTTGACAACTACTCGGTAGTCGAACCGCGCGCCCGCGGCATCGAACGCGAGATTCCCATGGGCAAGACGATCACGCTGACCAGCGGTGCCGATGGCAGCTGCCTGGCCACCGGCACGCAAAGCAACATTCTGGTCAATGTGGCGGCGGATTCAACGAGCGCGTCCGCGCCGAACGTCAAATTCCAGGTCATTGATTTGGGCTTGGGTCGTGTGGCATTCAAGGCCGGCAACGGCCGGTTTGTTTCCGCCTCGGAAGACGGCGTCACCTTGAAAGATTTGGCGGGCCAAAAGCCTGGCGTGGCGGAATCGTTCCAATGGATCAACCTCATGCGCGGTGACACCGCGCTGATGTCTTTGGTTAACCATCGCTATCTGGCCACCAAACCCAACGAACCGGGACCGGTCACGGCGGCTGCCACCGGCCCGACCCCGGCCCGCAAGGGCGGTGTGTGTTTCAAATGGAAGACAGTTGATTAAAGCTGATGGCAACGCGGTGTGAAACTTCTTCCTAAAACATTTTTTGCCTGTGCCATCTGCTTTTGGGCGGCGCAAATGTTTGCCGCACCCATCTCCGTAGTGGGTGTCAAAAAGGATTCCGACGGCGTTACCCTGCAAATGAAACCGGGTGTAATGCGGTTGGAGGTTTATTCGCCGCGTATCATTCGGGTGACTTACGCGGCGCAGGACAAATTGCCGGACCTCACCAGTCTCGCCGTCATCGCCAAACCGCAGATGACAAAATGGACCTGGCGCGATACAAAAGACGAAGTCATTCTGCGCACGGACGAAGTCCAGGCACGCGTCAATCGAACGACCGGGACGGTTGCATTTTACGATGCGTCCGGCCGTCGGCTGCTCGCGGAACCCGCCGCTGGCGGCAAGACGATGACGCCCGCGACCGTGAACGGCGAATCCAGCTATCAACCGGAGCAGACCATTTCGAGTCCTGCAGATGAATTCCTCTACGGCCTCGGCCAGTTTCAAGACGGTATTTGGAACTGGCGCGGAATGCCGGAGCAACTGCGCCAGTTGAACACCCAAATTGCCATACCGATGATTGTTTCCAGCTACGGATATGGTTTGCTCTGGAACAACGACTCGCTCACGGATTTCAACCCGGTGGACACGCCGGTGGCGCTGACCAACCGGTCCGGCACTTATACCACGGGCGCGGCGGGTGATTATGTGTTCATGGTCAAAGACGGAGATCGCCGCAATCTGATCGGCATCCAGGTCAACGGACAAACCATCGCCGCCATCACGAACATGTGGGTGACTTATACCATCAGCGGAAAAATTGCGTTGCCGGCCGACGCCACCTGTTCCGTGACCCTCCTCGGCGGCGGGAGGGACGCAAAAATCTTCGCGCGACCGCTGGGCGACACGACGACGTTTCGTTCCCAGGTCGGCGATGCGATTGACTACTACTTTTTCTACGGCCCGACCGCCGATGAGATCATTGCCGGATACCGCCAGGTGACGGGCCAGGCGCCGCTGTTTCCCAGGGCGGCGTATGGCTTCTGGCAGTGTCGCGAGCGTTATTCCAGCCAGGCGCAAATTCTGGACGCAGCCCGCCGATTTCGCGCCGGCCATATCCCCGTGGATTTCATTGTGCAAGACTGGCAATACTGGGGAAGCCACGGCTGGGGCGCGTATCAATGGGACTTTAGTCATTATCCCAATCCCACGAACCTGATCGCTGAACTCCACACCAATCATTTCAAATACATGATTTCGGTGTGGTCAAATCCCCAGGGCATCGTTGGTCGCGCGCTGGCATCCATGCCCCACGGGTTGATTCCGGGATCGCCATGGATGGACGTCTTCAATCCCGCCGTTCGCAGTCTGCGTTGGAAATACATGGACCAGGCGTTCTTCAGCATCGGCGTGGACGCATGGTGGCAGGACGCGACCGAGCCGGGTGATGATGGGAATTCCCTCAACGACGTGCAATGTTACCTCGGCTCGGCCAATCGCGTGCGCAATGCCTATCCGCTCTTTGCCAGCGAGGCGACTTACGACGGTCAGCGCGGCACGGATTCGAGCAAGCGGGTGGTGATTCTGTCGCGGAGCGCCTGTCCGGGCGAGCAACGATACGCCACGGCGGTTTGGTCCGGCGACATCCGCGGCGATTGGCTGACCTTCTCCCGGCAGATTTCCGCCGGTTTGAATTATTCCCTCACCGGCCTGCCGTATTGGACCACCGACACCGGCGGGTTTTTCCATCCGCGCAACCAATACACCTCGCCCGATTACAATGAACTGCTCACCCGCTGGTTTGAGTGGAGCACGTTCTGCCCGATCCTGCGCATCCATGGATGGCAGACCGCGACCGAAATCTGGAACTGGCTGCCGGCCACGCAGACCAACCTGATTGCCTTCGACAAGTTGCGTTACCGGATGCTGCCCTACAATTATTCCGTCGCGTGGAAAATCACGAGCGCAGGCTACACCCCGATGCGCGCGCTGGTGATGGATTTTTCGAAGGACCGCAAAGCCCTCGCGATGGGGGACGAATACATGTTTGGCCCGGCGTTTCTGGTGTGTCCGGTGACCACGCCGGGAGCCACGACCCGCTCGGTTTATCTTCCCTCCGGCTCGACCTGGGTGGATTTCTGGACCGGTGAGACCCTCTCCGGCGGCAAAACCGTGACGGCCAATGCGCCCATCAGCATGATGCCGCTGTATGTGCGCGCGGGGTCAATTGTGCCGTTCGGCCCGGTGATGCCATATGCGACCGAGCAGCCCGAGGACCCGGTTGAACTGCGGGTTTATCGCGGCGCGAATGGCAGGTTTACGCTCTATGAGGATGAAGGCGACGGCTACAATTACGAGCAGGGGGCTTATGCCACGATCCCCTTTGAGTGGAATGAAGCCAAACACACGCTGACGATTGGCAAGCGCACCGGCAAGTTTTCCGGCCTGTTGAAGGAACGCACCTTCCGCGTCGTCTGCGTCTCGCCCAACCACGGCGCCGGCATGGCGGCGGAAGAGAATGCTGACACCATCGTTCATTATGCCGGCAAGCAAGTGGTTGTCCGCTGCAAAAAATGATTCCACTTCAACCATCAAACTTCCCGTCAATTTACCCGCTGTTATCAACTGGCATTCCATAAAATGAATACACCCCAAACCCATTCAACATCCGCTGCATCCAGGATTCATCTGGCCGAAAGACAATTGCAGTTGAAGTTCCCTGGCAGGACAAAACGGGCAAGTCTGACGGCTTTGGGCATCCTGGTTGCCGCCATGTTGCTTTCCGCGCCCGGCATTTTTGCGGCTGACGAAGTCTGCGCTTCCTGTGAGCAGCAGGTGAGCGTGAGCGGGAGTTTTGGGCATCGCAAAGACGGACCGGCGGTGGCCATCGAAGGAGCTGTCACCGATCCGGCGGCGTTTCGGGAGGAGATCCACGGGACAAATTTCACCGTCACCCTCGAGCATTTGCCCGCAGGCAAATACACCATCGTCATCGGCGAAGTGGAAACGCGTGTGAACGCGCCGGGCGAAAGACTGTTCGACGTGACCTCCGGCGATGTCACGCTGGTGACGAATTTTGACATCTTTGCCACCGCCGGCGGCGCGCGAAAAGTCTGTTACATCAACGGAACGGTCGAGCATGAAGACGACGCGATCCGCGGCCCGCTGAAAGTGTCGTTCCTGGCGGGCCAGGGCGACGCGAAGTTCAACACTTTTGAAGTAAAGGACGCCTCGGGCGCGTCGGTTATTGCTTTCAGTGCTTCAGAATTGGCGGACGCTTTCTCAGCCGCGGCGACACGCATTCCGGAAATCAGCGCGGCACCGATCTGGAGGGATCCATCGCAGCCGTTGGCGGCCCGCGAGCATGATTTGATCCGCCGCCTGTCGTTGGCTGAAAAAGTCGCGCAGTTGCAAAACGGCGCGCCGGCGATCCCGCGGCTCGATCTGCCGGCGTATAATTACTGGAACGAGGCGTTGCACGGCGTCGCCAACGACGGCATCGCCACCGTCTTTCCGGAGCCGATTGGCATGGCGTCCACCTGGGATCCTTCGTTGCTTCAGCAGGAAGGACACGTCATCGGCGTTGAAGGCCGCGCGAAGTTCAACGATTACGCCGGGAAACATAATGGGGATTCCAAATGGTGGACCGGCCTGACGTTTTGGACGCCGAACCTCAACATTTTCCGCGACCCGCGCTGGGGCCGCGGCCAGGAAACCTATGGGGAAGACCCGTTCCTGACGGGCACGCTCGCCGTGCCGTTCATTAAAGGCATGCAAGGTGACGACCCGAATTACATGCTGGCGATGGCCTGCGCCAAACATTACGCGGTTCACAACGGCCCGGAAGCACTGCGTCACCGCTTCGATGCCGAGCCGTCGCAACGCGATTTGTATGAAACCTATCTGCCGCAGTTTGAGATGGCGGTGCGGCAGGGACGCGTGGGGGGAGTCATGGGCGCTTACAGCGCGCTTTACGGCGTTCCGGACTGCGCCAGCTCGTTTCTGCTGACGGACCTGTTGCGCAAGCAATGGGAGTTTGAGGGTTACGTCGTTTCGGATTGCGGCGCCATCGGCGACATTTGGGGCCGGGGGCAGCATCATTACGTGAACACGCCTGAAGAAGCCGCCGCCGACGCGGTCAAGGCCGGCTGCGATCTCTGTTGCGGCGGAGATTACAGCGCCTTGGTGCGCGCGGTCCAACAAAAGCTGGTCACCGAAAAGGAAATTGACCGGGCTTTGTATTACGCGTTGTGGACGCGCTTCAAACTTGGCCTGTTCGATCCGCCGGACAAGGATCCGTATTCCAAAATCGGGATTGACCAGAACGACACGCCGCAACACCGGGCGCTGGCGCTTAAAATTGCCGAAGAATCCATTGTGCTGCTGAAGAATGACGGCATTCTTCCGCTGAACCGTTCCAGGATCAAACGGATCGCCGTCATCGGCCCCAATGGCAATTCGACATCCATGTTGTATGGCAACTACCACGGGACGGCGTCGCATCCGCTCTCAATTCTGAACGGCATCAAGCAATTGGCCGGGCCGAACATTGAAATCACCTTTGCTCCAGGAAGTCCGGTCACCACCAACACGGCAATTGCCGCGTGGAGCCGCCAGGATAACGATACGACCCGCCCGGTGTCAGATCTCCACGCGGAAGCCCTCCGCAATGCGGCCAATGCGGATATCATCATTTATGTCGGCGGCGTCACTCCGGCGCAGGAAGGCGAAGGGTTTGATCGCGATTCGATGGAACTGCCCGAGGTGCAGCAAAAACTCATCCAGATGCTCCAGGCCACCGGCAAACCCGTCATCATGGTTAACTGTAGCGGGTCGGCGATAGCACTGCCGTGGGAGGCGGAGCATTTGCCGGCGATTCTGCAGGCGTGGTATCCCGGCGAGGAAGGCGGACGCGCTGTCGCCGAGGTCTTGTTCGGCGACGTCAATCCGAGCGGACATTTACCGATCACGTTCTATCGGGCTACGGCGGACCTGCCGGCTTTCACAGATTACTCAATGAGCAACCGCACCTACCGTTACTTCAACGGCAAACCGCTTTACGCGTTTGGTCACGGTCTGAGCTATACCAGGTTCTCGTTCCGCCGCGGCCGGCTCAGTGCCAAGAGAATTGCTTCCGATGGCACCGTGAAGGTGTCGTTCACGGTGAGGAATTCCGGCGGCCGTGCCGGCGATGCAGTGGCGCAAGTTTACTTCCGGCACATTGACTCGAGCGTTCCGCAGCCGAAACTCGCACTGTGCGGTTTTGCCCGGGTGAATCTGAATCGGGGCGAATCCAAGCGAGTCACGGTCGAGGTGCCCCCCGAACGCCTGCGCTACTGGGACACGGAGAAAAAGCAATACGTGGTTGAGCCGGGAAAATATGAGTTCCTCATCGGCGCCGCGTCGGTCGACCTCCGGCTCAGGCTGCCAATGACCGTTTTTTTGGATTTGTCAACAGATCAAGCAAACACGATAAAAGAAAGGAATTAAATGCAAAGACGCGAGTTTCTTAAGTTAATGGCCGCAAGCGCGAGCGCCATGTCGTTGCCTCTTGCAGGCGATCTTGGTTGCGCGACTAAACCTTCCACGAGAGGCAGTTCGCTTTCCGGTGGCGGCTCGCCAACCAGTTTTCCAGTATCTGATTGGCAGGCAGTGGTAAAGGAAGGGTGGGGCGCCGCCGGCGCCCAGGCCGGGCCGGGCACATGGGACGGCGTGCCGTTGCAGGCGCCGTCGGGCATTCCCGATTTGACCGGTGATGGGCCGTTCAAGGCGGACTGGAACTCGCTGCTCGCCTACGACGTGCCCGAATGGTATCGCGACGCCAAGTTCGGCATCTGGGCGCATTGGAGCCCGCAGTGTGTGCCGGAGGACAGCGATTGGTATGCCCGGAACATGTATATCCAGGGCCAGGGCCAATATCGGAATCAGGTCAGACGCTATGGACATCCTTCTGTCTTTGGTTACAAGGACCTGTGCGCGCAATGGACGTTGTTGAATTGGGAACCGGAGGCGTTGATCGAACGTTACAAAAAAGCGGGCGCCAGGTTGTTCCTCGCCCTGGCCAATCACCACGACGGCTTTGACACTTGGAATTCAAAGCACCACGCCTGGAACGCGCAGAACATCGGTCCGCGCCGGGACGTCATTGGCGATTGGGCATCGGCGGCGCGCAACCAGGGACTGCGCGTTGGAGTGACCGTCCACGCGGCGCGCAACTGGTGGTGGTTTCAGGTTTCTCATGTGTGTGACCGGTCCGGTCCGCTGGCCGGCGTGCCTTACGACGGCCACCTCACACTCAACGATGGCAAGGGCCAATGGTGGCAGGGCTACGACCCCCAGCAGTTGTATTGCCGCAAACACGGCGTTCGCGAAAACCCTGATGCGGCGTATGTCCGCAATTTCTATAACCGGGTTCGCGACTTGATTGACCTGCATGACCCCGACCTGCTCTATTTCGACAACGGAGGATTGCCGCTGGGCTGGGCGGGGATGAACATCGGCGCCTATTTCTACAATCACAATCTCAAGACCCGGAACGGCAACATGGAAGCTGTCTTGAACATCAAGCAGGTGCCAGACAGCCACGCCAAGGCGGTGGTGGCCGATTACGAACGCGGCGTGACCAACCGCATCATGCCCTACGCCTGGCAGTCGGAAACCTGCCTCGGCGACTGGCATTACAACCGGGCACGCTTTCTCCATCATTCTTACATGAAACCCGGGCAGGCCATCCACTGGATGGTCGATGCCGTCAGCAAGAATGGGACATTTATCCTTAATGTCCCCGGCAAGCCCGACGGCACCATTGACGCCGATGAGAAGGCGATTGTGGACGCCATCGGAAGCTGGATGCAGATCAACGGCGAGGCGATTTACGCCACGCGGTCCTGGAAGGTTTTCGGCGAAGGCGAGCATCAGGCCCAGGGCGGCGCGTTTCACGGTGCCGGCCAGTTGGATGCCCGCGACGTTCGCTTCACCCGTAACAAGCGCGGTGACGTGGTTTATGCCATCGTGCTTGGCTGGCCGGATGGCGAAAGCTTTGTCATCAACAATCTGGGCACAGCTTCCTCAGCACAGCCAGGCAAGGTTGAAAACGTCGAATTGCTTGGCAGCCGCGATAAACTCGACTGGAAGCAAACGTCTGAATCCTTGACGATAAAAAAGCCTGCCGAAAAGCCGTGTGATTTCGCATGCGCACTCAAGGTCAGTCTGGCGTGAGATGCTACAAAATCGAACTATGGCAGCAGCACCCGCGAAACGTGGAGGTATATGTCTCTTACTGTTGCTTGCCGTGCTCGCTGGTTCGGCGATTGCTTTGCCCGCCGCCGATCTTCGGCAAACGATCAATTTCAACCGCGAATGGAAATTTCAACTCGGCGATGTCGCGGGCGCGGAAACGGCGGCGTTTGACGACACAAAATGGGACGACGCCAACCTGCCGCACTCGTTTTCGCTGCCGTATTTCGCGGCGGACAGGTTTTATGTCGGCTACGGCTGGTATGGGAAACATTTCAACGTGCCGGCGACATGGTCGGGCATGCGCGTCAACCTGGAGTTCGACGGCGCATTTCAGGTTGCGGAAGTGTTCGTGAACGGCCGGCACGTCGGCGAGCACCAGGGCGGCTACACCGGTTTTACCTTCGACATCACCGATGCGGTAAGACCCGGCGACAACGTCGTGGCGGTACGCGTGAACAACCTATGGGATCCCCGCCTGGTGCCGCGCGCCGGTGAGCATACGTTTTCTGGCGGCATTTATCGCGACGTGCGACTGGTCGTCACGGCGCCGGTGCACGTCGCGTGGCATGGCACATTTGTCTCCACGCCGCAGGTTTCAAAACAGTCCGGCACGGTGAACGTAAAGACCGAAGTGGTGAATGATTCCGGGGCGGCGAAATCGGTCACCGTGAAGACGAGGGTGGAGGACGCCAAGGGGAAAACCCTCGCGCAAATGGAATCCACGCAAAGCATCGCGGCGCATGCGACCAATGTTTTTGACCAGACCAGCGCAGCCATTGCCCATCCCAAACTCTGGTCGCCGGAACATCCCAATCTGTATTCGGTGAAGACTCTCGTGCTGGAGGGAATAGTGGCACAGGCGTCTCGTCTTTCCGGCTCTGGACGCCCGAAACACACAGGCGAGCCGCCCGTGCCACTGGTTTACAAGCCGGTGGACGATTACACGTCGCCGCTCGGCTTCCGCTGGTTCAAGTTCACCGCCGACCAGGGATTTTTTCTGAACGGCGAGCATTACTATTTCAAAGGCGCCAACGTGCATCAGGACCACGCCGGCTGGGGCGACGCGGTGGCCGACAGCGGTTTTTACCGCGACGTGAAGCTGATGAAGGACGCCGGGTTTGACTTCATTCGTGGTTCACACTATCCGCATGCTCCGGCGTTTGCCGCCGCGTGCGACCGGATTGGGATGTTGTTCTGGTCGGAAAATTGTTTCTGGGGCACCGCCGGATTCCGGAGTCCGTGGGCTTCGAGCGCGTATCCGACGAACCCGACGACTGACGCCGCCTTTGAAGCGAGCGTAAAAGCCAGCCTGCGCGACATGATCCGCATCAACCGCAACCACCCCAGCATCAGTCGTCTGGAGCATGGGCAATGAAGTGTTCTTCAGCGACCGCCGCGTGATGCCGAAGGTGCGTAACTTTTTGAAAGAACTCGTGGCTTATACGCACGAACTGGATCCGACGCGCCCGGCAGGCATTGGCGGCGTGCAGCGGGGTGACATTGACAAGATCGGCGATGTGGCCGGCTACAATGGCGACGGCGCGCGACTGTTTGTCAATCCGGGAATACCGAACGTGGTGACCGAATATGGTTCGACCATTGCGGATCGTCCCGGCAAATATGCGCCCGGCTGGGGCGACTTGCCGAGTACGCCCGGCGCGGACAAAAACGTGGTCGGTTCATGGCGTTTGCCGTGGCGCAGCGGCGAAGTCATCTGGTGCGGCTTCGACCACGGCAGCATTGCCGGCCGCCGCTTTGGCGCGATGGGGTTGGTGGATTATTTCCGCCTGCCGAAGCGGCAATGGTATTGGTATCGCAACGAGTATTTGCACATCCCGCCGCCGGCCTGGCCTGGCAACGGCGTTCCTGCCGCGTTAAAACTCACGGCGGACAAAACAGTGCTGAAATCCGTGGACGGCACGGACGACGCGCAACTCATCGTAACGGTGGTGGACCAGGACGGCAAAGCGATCAACAACTGTCCGCCCGTGACGCTGACGATTGAATCCGGCCCCGGCGAATTTCCGACCGGGCCGAGCATCACCTTCGCGCCGGACTCGGACATCGCGATTCGCGATGGCGAGGCGGCCATTGAGTTTCGCTCCTACTACGCGGGCAAAACCGTCATTCGCGCGACCTCGCCCGGGCTGAAAAGCGCGAAGATTCAAATCATTTCGCACGGCGAACCGAAATTCATCCCCGGCAAAACGCCACCTGTGAAGCCACGTCCATATGTGCGTTATACCGCTGCGCCGACGGGCGGTTTGCTCATCACTCTGGGGATGAACAGCCCGACGCTCGCCAGCAGTGAAGCGCCCGGCCACCGCGCGCCGCTGGGCAACGACGGGAATCCGGCGACGTTCTGGCAGGCCGCTGCCGGCGATACCAACGCGTGGTTCCAGGCGGACCTGGAACGCATCGTGACCGTCAGCAGCGTAAAGCTCTCGTTTCCGTTCGACGGCGCTTGGCGTTATCGCGTCGAAATTTCGGACGACGGCAACAGCGGTTGGAAGTTGATTTCCAACCAAACCCAAACTGCGAACAGCGCGAAGACGCAGGTTTTGTCCGCCATGAGCGGCGCGCATGGTCGTTTTATGCGCGTGAGCATCACCAGTACGCCCGCCCATTTGGCTCCGGCACTGGCGGAACTGGAGGTTTCCGGGACCCAGGTTGCGCCATGATTTCCCATTCAACATGAAAAGACACATGCAAATGCTTGCGGTTGTTCTGGCATTTGGAGCATTGCCCGTCTTGGTCCGTGCCCAAGGCCACTACAAAAGTTTCATCGTTTCAACCTATGCGACGGAAGGAACCGTGCGCAGCCTCATGGACGGTGATCTTGATCCTGCCGGGTCCTGGTCCAATCTCACGCGCAATCTCAAGATAGACAAAATTTACCTCGAGGTGATGCGCAACCATACGCTCGTGGACGAAGCCGGCCTCGAAAAGCTCAAGAAGTTCTACCAGGGCCAGGGCGTGCAGGTCTGCGGCGGCCTGGCCTTCAGCATCAGCGAAGCCAACGGCTACGAGGGCTTCGACTACGCCAAGCCGGAAGACCGCGCTTTTGCAAAAAAGGCTGTCGAACTGGCCGCCCGTCATTTCGACGAAATCCTGCTCGACGATTACTTCTTCTTCGACCGCAAGACGGATTACGACATCAAGGCCAAAGGCAATAGGTCTTGGACGCAATATCGTCTGGACACCATGCGCGAGGTGGCGAAAGACCTCATCGTCAACACCGCCAAAGCAGTCAATCCCAAGTGCAAGGTGATTATCAAGATGGCCAACTGGTATGACCAATACGCCGGCATGGGCAACGACACTGAAAAGGTCCCGCGCATCGCCGACGGCATGTTCTCCGGCACTGAATCCCGCCTGTGGGTCGGACAGGAACAGCACCTGCAACCTTACCAAAGCTACGACATCATGCGTTTCATGGACAATCTCAACCCCGGCGTGAACAAAGGCGGCTGGGTGGACCAGGGAGGTGCCTTCCCGATTGATCGTTACTCCGAGCAGCTCCTGGATACCGTCTTTGCGCGCTGCCCCGAAATGTGCTGCTTCAACTACTCCGGCATGCTGGGCGCCATTCGTTCCTTCGCCGTCAATGATCGCACTTGGGCCGGCCAGCCGACCAGTCTCAACCTGGCTGAAGTTCAGAAAACTCTTCCCGATGGCGCGAATCCGACCTTCGCCGACATCGCCGCCTACACGCTCGGCCAGGTGGACAAGGTTTTGGTCCACGTCGGCAAACCCGTCGGCATAAAAACCTACACGCCCTGCCACGCCACCGGCGAAGAGTTCCTGCACGATTATTACCTGGGCATGATCGGTCTGCCAATGGACATTTTGCCGCAATTCCCGGCCAATGCCGACATGGTCCTTCTGACCGAGCAGGCCAAATTTGATCCCGACATTATTCAGAAAATCAAAGCTCAGCTCGAAGCGGGTAAGTCGGTGTGCGTCACCTCCGGCTTTCTGCGCGCCATGAAGGGCAAAGGCATAGAAGACATCTGCGAACTCGAAAACACCGGTGTCACCGTGCCCGCAAGGCGGTTTTCCTTCGCCGGCGGTCCGGGCGCTCCATTTCGAGGGCGCGGCTTCGTTCGAGGTGCCGGCGGAGCAACCAATGCGCCCGACCCGTTCGAAGCCTCGCGCGACATCCTTATTCCTGAAATCAAGTATTTCAACATCCTGACCCACGATGCCTGGGGCGACATCCTTGGCGTCTCGCGCGGCGGCACGACCTATCCGATCCTGATCTCCTGCGACTACTCCAAGGGCAATTTCTACGTGCTGACCATTCCCAACGATCCCGCCGACCTTTATGCCTTCCCTCCCTCCGTTCTCTCTGTCATCCGTCAAAGGCTGGGCAGTGACGAGCCGGTCCGCCTTGACAATGCCCCGGCGCAGGTCGCCCTGTTCCGTTACGACAACAACACATTTATCGTGCAAAATTACCTGCCGACGGCGGCAGAGGTGACGGTGTCCGTCGCGGGCACCGTGGCGCAAATTAAGGACCTGGTGTCCGGCAAAGACATCGCACCCGCTCCGGCAATGCGTCGCGGTTTTGGCGATTTTGGCGGTGGTTTTCGTAGTCGCGGTCCGGCTACTCCGCTGCGCACCCCCTTCACCTTCACCGTTCTACCGCATTCGTATATGGCCTTCGCCACCGGCGCCAACCGGACAAACTGATCCGTTTATCTGACATGAATACCTGCATCTTTCGATTCTCCGTTGCCGCAATGCTCCTCGGCAGCTCGGCTCAACTCTTCGCCGCCGAACCACCGTTGACCGGAAGCGCCTCCGCGCCTGCCGAGCCACTAAGCCTGTGGTATCGCCAGCCGGCGGTGAAGTGGACCGAGGCGCTTTCTGTTGGCAATGGGCGCATCGGCGCGATGGTTTTTGGCGGCATCAACCAGGAGCGGCTCCAGTTGAATGAGGACACACTCTGGGGCGGAGGGCCCTATGACCCGGTCAATACCAATGGGCTTGCCGCGCTGCCGGAAGTGCGCCAGTTGGTGTTTGATGGCAAATATCGCGATGCCGGGCGGCTCATCGCCCAAAAAGTCCTTTCCTTTCCTCATTGGCCAGCCAGCGAAATGCCCTATGAAACGGCGGGCGATTTGATGCTCGCCTGTCCCGAGGGTGCGTCGGTCGAGAATTACCGGCGCGATCTGAACCTGGACACAGCGGTGGCCGGAGTTGAATACACCGCCAACGGCGTTCACTTTGCGCGCCAGGTCTTTGCCAGTCCGGTGGATCAAGTGATCGTTGTCCGGCTCACCGCCGACAAGAAGGGCGCGATAAATTTCACCGCCAACTACCAAACGCCGCAGAGGGCCGCCATTGGGACCGAATCGGGGAACACGCTCGTCGTGAGCGGCGTCAATGCGACCGTTGCCGGAGTCAAAGGCGCGCTAAAATTTCAGGTGCGCGCCCGGGTGCTCGCCGACGGCGGCAGCGTCACTGCCACCTCCAATTCTGTCAGCGTATCCAAAGCCGATTCGGCGACCCTCCTCATCGCGTTGGCGACCAGCTACAAGAATTTTGACAACGTGACCGGCGATCCCGAAAAGATTGTCAGAGGCCAGATCGCGGCCGCCGCGCGAAAGAATTTCGACAAGCTGCTCGTCGCACATGTGAAGGAACATCAGCGGCTCTTTCACCGCGTTTCGCTTGATCTTGGCAAGAGCGATGCCATGCAAATGCCGACTGATGAACGCGTCCAGAATTTTCACAACGGCAACGACCCGCAGTTCGCCGCGCTCTATTTTCAATTCGGGCGCTACCTGCTGATCAGTTGTTCGCGACCCGGCGGCCAGCTGGCCAATCTGCAAGGGCTGTGGAATGAGAGCATGAATCCGCCCTGGAGCAGCAAATATACAATCAACATCAACACCGAAATGAACTATTGGCCGGCGGAGGAAGGCAGCCTCGGCGAGTGCGTCGAGCCGCTGATTGCCATGGTCAAAGACCTTTCCGTGACCGGCGCGCGCACCGCCAGGGAATTGTATGGCGCGGGCGGCTGGGTGGCGCATCACAATACGGACCTCTGGCGGGCCACCGGCCCCATTGACCTGGCGGATTCGGGCATGTGGCCCAGCGGCGGCGCCTGGTTGTGCGACCATTTGTGGGACCATTACGAATACAACCCCGACATGGCCTATTTGAAGGAGATCTATCCCATCATGCGCGGCTCGGCGCAATTCTTCCTCGACACGCTGGTCGAAGACCCGACGAACCATTGGCTCGTGACCAATCCGTCGGTTTCGCCGGAGAACAATCATCCGGGCGGGTCTGCCGTGTGCGCCGGGCCGACAATGGACCTGGAAATTTTGCGCGACCTGTTTGCGAACACCATCAAGGCGGCGAAAATTCTCGGGGTGGACGCCGATTTCCAGAAAAAAGTCGCCGCCACGCGCGACCGGCTCGCGCCCCTGCAAATCGGTTCGCAGGGACAGCTTCAGGAGTGGCTTCAGGATTGGGATTACCAGCCCGGCGTGGACATCCATCATCGCCATGTGTCGCATCTTTACGGGCTTTATCCGAGCTGGCAGATCAACGTTTTTGACACGCCAAAACTGGCGGCGGCGGCGCAGATATCATTGGAGAAGCGCGGCGATGAATCCACCGGGTGGGCGACGGCCTGGCGCATCAACCTTTGGGACCGCCTGCACGATGGCAATCACGCCTATCGAATCCTGCAATTTCTCCTCAGCCCGGGGCGCACCGCTCCCGATATGTTCGACCTTCATCCGCCATTCCAAATTGACGGCAACTTTGGCGGCACCGCCGGCATCCAGGGAATGCTTCTCCAAAGTCGAGCCCTGGCTGCCGAAGGAGCCGGGCAGAAGTTTGAAATCGAAGTGCTGCCGGCGTTGCCTTCGGCCTGGCCGCAGGGCAGCGTCACGGGCTTGCGAACGCGGGGCGGCTTCGAGGTTGACCTGGCTTGGAGCGGTGGAAAGCTGACCCGGATCAAAATCCACTCGGTCGGTGGACGCAACGCAACTGTCCGGTATGGCGACCGCATGGTGGAAGTCAAACTAAAGCCCGGCAGCACGGTACAACTGAATGCCGAACTTCAATTCGCAGCAAAATCTTCGTAGCACCTTCGCCATGAACATTAAACTTTCCCGATTCGCCAGTGTGAGGCAGTGGTTTGGAACTTACGGCCGCTTCGTCATCCGGTTCACTCCCGTTCACAAAATGTTTCCACATCGCAACCACAACTCGACCATGAAAACGACCTGCTCCGTCCTCCTCGTTCTCACCGCGCTCGCCGCGGGCGCCCAAACCACGGCTCCCAGCCAGCCCGTGACTGCGACCATTGATGCCTCGAAAACCGGCCCGCCGATTTCGCCGTATGTTTACGGCCAGTTCCTCGAACACATCGGCGGCCTCATTTACAGCAGCCTTTGGAGCGAGATGCTCGACGACCGTAAATTCTATTACGCCGTTACGAACAAACCCGTGGAGAACCCCAACGCCGGTCAACGTGGATTTGTCCCGGGCCGCCGGCGCGGCGTCGGCCCCGGACGGTGGAATCCGATTGGCCCGGTCGATTCCGTGGTGATGGACACCAGCCGTCCGTTCGTCGGCGATCACACGCCGTTTATCACGCTGGCGGGTGAGGAGCCTCGGGGCATACGCCAAACGGGTATTAACTTTGTTGAAGGCACCGCTTACAACGGCCGCATTCAATTGGCCGGCGATCCCACAGCGCAAGTTGCCATCAACATTGTCTGGGGCACCAATGCGGACGCCGTTCGTCAGATGGTTCCGCTGGGCGCATTGAGCGCGGACTACAAGAAATTTACTTTCTCGTTCAAAGCCGAAAAATCCGGCGCGGCCCGGTTTGAAATCGCCGGCACCGGCACCGGCTCGTTCCATGTCGGCGCGGTTTCGCTCATGCCCGCCGACAATCTGGACGGCTGGCGGCCCGACGCCATCGCCGTGCTCAAGAGCCTTCACTCCGGCGTTTACCGCTTCCCGGGCGGCAATTTTGTTTCCGCCTATGAATGGCACGATGCCATCGGCGACCCGGACAAACGTCCGCCGGTTTATGACCCGGTTTGGCGCGCGCTTCAGCCCAACGACATCGGCACGGACGAATTTATGACGATGTGCAAACTCCTCGGGGTTGAGCCCTACATCACGGTCAATGCCGGCACCGGTGATGACTGGTCCGCCAGGGAATTAGTCGAATACTGTAACGGCGCCGTCACCACCCCGATGGGCAAACTCCGCGCCGCCAACGGCCATCCCGAACCTTATGCGCGTGAAGTTCTGGGGCATCGGCAATGAGATGTGGGGCATCACATACCAGTATGGCGCCATAAAGCTCAACCAGTTTGAGTATAAGCACAACCAGTTTGCCAGGGCCATGAAGCAGGTGGACCCGACCATCCAGCTGATTGCCAGCGGCGCCATGCCGGACACGATGACCGGTTCCAGGGAATCCTTGAGCCTGGGCACCAACCTGGTTCCGCCTTACCTGTCGCCCGAAGATTGGACCGGCAATTTGCTCGAGCATTGTTTCGACAACATTGACCTCATCAGCGAGCACTTTTACAACTACGGCAACACGCACCTCAGTCTCGCCGAAGGTCGCCAGGTGCCGAATGATCCCGCTGAACCCATCACGGACTGGATGCGCCGTCCCGCCAACCACATCCGCATCAAATATGAGGAATACAAGGAATACGAAAAATTGTTGCCTCAACTCGCCGCCCATCCCAAGCCGTTGAACATTGACGAATGGGCCTACAGCGGCAATGGCCGTTACCCGACCTATCCCGCCTACGCCTGGGTTTTCCACGAAATGTTCCGGCACTCCGACATCTTTCAAATGGCGGCTCACACCTTTGCCACCTCGCTGCTGGCTCGCAATGGAACAAACGTCTCGCTGAATGCCAACGGCTTGGTCTTCAAAATCTATCGCGACCATTTTGGCTCCATCCCGGTGAAAGTCTCCGGCAACTCGCCCCAGCCCAAACCCACCGATCCGCCCGGCGGCGAGCAGCCCGTGGTCAACGCCGGCAGCGACACGTTCCCGCTCGATGTTGCCGCCGCGTGGACCAGTGACCGCAAGGCGCTCACCGTGGCCGTCATCAACCCCACCGATGTCGAGCAATCGCTCAAGCTTAACCTCACCGGCGCCGACTTGTCCGGCCAAGGCACGCTCTGGCGGCTTGCGTCCACCGAGGCCAGCGGCCAAAACCCGGGCATCAGCAGTTCGCCGGTGGATGCCATACCCGGCTCGCTCACCCTCCCGCGTTTCAGCGTGAACCTCTACGAGTTGCCCGTGAAATAGGCCCTTAACCCCAACCCGCTCAAGCCATACCTGACCGGATAAACCATGAACCCTCAACTCACAACCCGGTCATTCGACCCTATGGAAACTCCAGCCATGCCCCGCGAATCTGAATTGCCGTCGCCCCGGCCCGCTCAAATCCAATTGCCAGGTTCTGGAAGGTTTTTCCTGTTTCAGGCAGCGATCTGCGTGGCGTTACTCGGGAACCTGTGGCTTTGGGCGCCCGCGGCGTTTGCGGCTGACGTGATCTGCGCCTCCTGTGACCAGCAGGTGAGCGTCAGCGGGGATTTTGTGCATCGCAAGGACGATGTGCCCGTCGCCATCGAAGGCGCCACCAACAATCGGGCGGCTTTCCGTGAAGAAATCGATGGAAAGAACTTCACTGCCACCGTTACGCATCTGCCCGCGGGCAAATACACGATCGTCATCGGCGAAGTGGAAACGCTGGTGAGCGAGCCGGGCGAAAGGTTGTTTGACGTGACTTCCGGCGATGTCGCGCTGGCGACGAATTTCGACATCGTCGCCACGGCCGGGGGGACGCGGAAGGCATGTTATATCACCGGCGCGGTGGAGCATAACGATGATTCCATCAAGCGACCGCTGGCGGTTTCCTTTGTGGCGGGCAAGGGCGCGGCGAAATTCAACACCTTCGAAGTGAAGGATGCCTCGGGCGCGTCGCTCATTGCTTTTACTGCGTCGGAACTGGCGGAACCCTTTCCCGCCGCGGCGACCCGCTTGCCGGAAATCAGCGAGCCGCCGATCTGGCGGGATTCATCGCAGCCGTTGCCGGCGCGGGAGAATGACTTGATTCGGCGGATGCCGCTGGCCGAGAAAGTGGCGCAGTTGCAGAACGCGGCGCCCGGCATCACGAGGCTTGGCCTGCCGCGGTATGATTACTGGAGCGAAGCGCTGCACGGTGTGGCTGCCAACCGGACCCCGCAAGCCATCGGCATGGCATCCACCTGAGATACGACTTTGATTCATCAGGAATCAACCGTCATCGGCATTGAAGGCCGGGCGAAGTTCAACGATTACGCCTCCCAGCACGGCGGAAATGGAAGACGGTTCTGCGGTCTGACGTTCTGGTCGCCCAACGTCAACATCTTCCGCGACCCGCGCTGGGGCCGCGGGCAGGAGACCTACGGTGAAGACCCGTTCCTGACGGGCGCCATCGGCGTGGCGTTCATCAAGGGATTGCAGGGCGACGACCCCCATTACATGCTGGCGATGGCTTGCGCCAAACATTACGCGGTCCACAGCGGCCCGGAACCGGATCGCCATCGGTTCAATGCCACGCCGCCGGAGCGGGATCTGTATGAGAACGCGAATTGCTGGTGGTCGAGGTCCCGCCCGCGGGCGCGAAACCGGTCAACGTCGCGCTCGCGGACGTGCCCGAGGGGATTGCCGATCAGTTGAATAGCATCCCGGGAGTGGTCACGGCGCCGTTCGTTCCAGAAAAGCATTGGGATGCCGTCGTGTTCTGCGGTGGGCCGGAAGCGGCCCGGAAGAACGCAACCACGGATGCCGACGGTGCCAACGTGACCCGCGCAGCCGCGATCCAACCCGGGCTGCCCGATGCACTCCTCACGGCCATCCGTGCCGGCCTGCCTCTTCTCGCCATGCCTTCGACGGAAGGCCACGCCACCGGTGTGGCACGACAACTGGCGGAGGCCGGCGCGTTTCGTTTTGGCGGGATGGTGGGGACATCGCGTGCCTCGTGGATGGGCGCCTGGTATTTCGTGCGCGAACATCGGCTGTTCGAAGGGATGCCAGTGAACCAGGCGCTCGGGCTCTACTACCAGGTGAAAAGTGGCGGCGCCAACGGATGGAGAATTGCCGGCGACGGCGTGGAAATCGTCGCGGGCTATGGACGCGATCACGACCGCCATCCCGGCGCGGGCACCTTCACCGCCAAGCTGGGAGCAACCCGCCTCGTTTTGCATCAAATTCAGGGCATGCATCCGGCGCTGCATCGAAGATTTCTGTGCAACGCACTCCAATACCTTGTCGGTTAGGCACTCACGCAGCGTATTATTAAGCCTACGGCTTGTTCATCGCACGAGGCGCCCAATCCGGTAGGCTGCCGCACTTGCTGTTTGATCTCAACAATCACGCGCTGAAATGCCAAATTGCAGAAATTAGAATACGAAAAACCGTGAGTGGCTTAAGCCGGCACGAGTTCAATCTTGATTTTACGTCCCAGCGCGCGAGCGGCCTTGCCAAGCGTGGAAATCGTTAAGGATGAATTGGAGGCGTCGAGCAGCCGATCCACGGCGGCGCGGCTGGTCTTCATGCGTGCGGCCATTTCCGCCTTCGTGATTTCGTTCTTCGTGATCAATTTTTCGAGTTGGAGCGCCAGCGCCTTCTTCATCGCGCGTTCCTCGACCTCCTCCAGAATGCCTTCTTCTTTGAGGAAGTCCCGGAAGTTGCTTCCACGATGGACGTTCTTTTTCATAAATTTTGCAAATATTCTCGTTTTCGCTTTTTCGCCAATGCCAATTCTTGCGGCGGTGTCTGTTGTTGCTTCTTGATGAAGCCGTGCAGGAGAACGATTTCTTCATCCACCACGGCAAACAGCGTCCGCGCAATGCGATTCGGCAGCCGCGAACGGATTTCCCACATGCCCTCGCCCAAATTGTCCACCAACGGCTTGCCAACCGGCCATGCGTATTGAACGGACAAAATGTCCGCACCAATCGCTTTGCGCTCCTCTTTGGGCAACCCCTTGAGCCATTCGCGCACCGGCTCATGGCCCGCGCCAGTCTGGTAAAAGACCACACTGAGCGGGCGTTCAGCGTTCATCCGCCCTGCAATGTATCAAAAATGATACATCTGTCAAGCAATGAAAATCCCGGCCACAGCGTTTTGTTCAACGACGGCAAGCCTTTCGGATGTGCCCGATAAATAGCGGCCAAAAATTGCCAGTGATGGTTACCAAAAGTTCACCCTAGTTACCGCTAGTTATGCTTGAACAACACAAGAAATTCGGCCATTCATACCACAGGTAGTGGGAATTGATGTCCCATTCCGACCATCGCATCACATAACTAATTTGTAATCAACGACTTAAAACTGTAGAATGAGTGGGTTCCAGTGAAATCATTACCAGGGCACTACTCACTAACTACCCCGGTATTACCGACCATCGCCTCAGCGAAATTCTACTCATTGATGCCCCACCTTTGCGCTGATTGGTAGCCATCGTCCGAAAGCCAGTGCACGGCTGAAGGTGATCGAGTGGCTGGCTCGGCATTGTCCGACTCGCCATGATTTCCCGCGCACCCGTAAAAGAAATCTATCCCCAACTACGCCAATGCCATTGTGACTGCGGCCGAGGTTGCAGACTCGTTCTCTTCTCTTTGTGACAATGGAGGATATTCCACGGAAAGATTTTGCATTCGGATTGTGCGCGCACTTGGACTGGACTTGGCCGCGGATCAATCAGGATCACGGTCAGTGCATGGGCTTGGACATGGACGGGGACAATTTGCAGCCTCGTTATGGATGCGGATGGTGCGCGGGCACAAACTGGCTGCGGCTGCGGACTGGACATGGACAGGCCAATGATTCGGGCTGTGCGTGGTCGTGGATTGGACATGGACGGGGATAAATCGTGGCCGCGGTCGGTTCGCGGACCGGACCCGGATATGTTTGTGGACAGGTCGCGAATGTGGATTGGGCACGGACACGGACAAACTGCGGCCGTGGTCGCGGACTGATTTTGGCCACGGCGAATCTGTGGTAATTGTCGGTTTACGGACTGGACACAGCCAGAATGCGGGCAGGGACTGATTGCGGACCCGGATGCGGACTGGACGGGGCCACGGCCAGCAGGCCGGACAATCGTGCGGAGATTTCGCGCTTAAACCGCGACCACTTCGCGGACATCAGAACCTTAAAAATCCAAGGGGTGAGGCGTCCAATCTCAAATTCACACAAATCGTGTGAACCCTCACGCAGAATTTTTCGCATCAGTCGTCCATCGTGTTGGCCGGATTTTCCAGCACGATGGCAACACGTTTGATGAAAATTAAAGCGCACTGAACGAGCGTTCTGAAACCGGCAGCGAAACGAAGCAGGTCGGTAGTGAGATGAACGAACGACGGCGAAGTGGAGCGCGGTTTCAGGAACGCCCGTTGAGTGCGTGACCGTCTAGGTTCAATTCAAGGCGGTTGGTCTGTCCGGTTTTCGAGTGCCGCAGAAAAGCCGGACAGTCCAAGCGCCGGGGGATTCCTGGTTTCATTCCATGACTGATTGTGTGCCTGACACACCCGGATTCGGCTGATTTTGCCAAACTGTTCAGCATGATGATTCGTTCAAGGCAACTTCGTCCGATACAAAAATAATCCGTTCCACTGTCATGCTGGCAATCAAACCACAATGCAGTCTGAAAGATGCCCGGCATTATTTCAAAGAACATCTGACCGTCGGCGATTATTATACTGAAGGCCAGCATGTGCCGGGACATTGGTTTGGTCAGGGCGCGGAAGATTTGGGACTGGCCGGCGTCACCCGTATGGACGAGTTCGTCCGCCTGTGTGAAAATCTGCATCCGCAGACCGGCGAAAAATTGACGATGCGCCAGAACAGCACGCGCACGGACATCGGGCGCGATGGGCAGGAACATGAGAGCAGCAACCGCCGGGTGTTTTTCGACTTCACATTTTCACCGGCCAAATCGGTCTCCGTCGCGGCATTGGTGGGCGACGATCCCCGGATGGTGGAAGCGCATGAGCAGGCGGTGAACGAGGCATTGCGCCAGTTGCAATCATTCGCGGCGACACGGGTGCGAAAAAATGGGGAATGTACCGACCGGCTTACCGGCAACATCGTGGCGGCGGTATTCCAGCACGAAACATCGCGGGCGTTGGACCCGCATCTGCACAGCCATTGCATCCTGTTCAACGCTACATTTGATCCGGTCGAGAAAAAATGGAAGGCGCTGCAAAATTACGAAATGCTGGCGGCACAAAAGTTCGTGGAAAATGTCTATTACCACGAACTGGCTCGCTCGCTGGTCAAATTCGGCTACCAGATCGAAAACAAGCCGCGTGGCGATTTTGAAATCAAGGGCGTCTCGCCGGAGCTGGTCAAAATGTTTTCCAAACGGCACGACGAGATTGACCAGAAGACACGAGAGTTGCTGGAACGCGAGCCGGAAAAGGCCGAGGGCAACCTTGCGGCAATTCGTGAAAACATCGCGCACAAGGAACGGGCGCGGAAAATCCGGGACATCGGCTTGGAAAAGCTGCAAGCAATCTGGGACGGCCAGATGAGTTCGCCGGAAAAGGAATCGCTTCTCCGTATCACCACCGGGCAGCCGGTCGTTACCGATACGTCTGAAAATTTGGCCGAGAAAGCGGTGGCATGGGCCGAAGAACATTTATTTGAGCGGCGGTCGGTCATCCACGAGCATGAGCTATGGCGTCACGCGCTGGAACATGCACGGGGCCAGGCGGTCGCGATTGTGGACATTCAAGCCGTCACGACCCGGCACAATTATCTGCGCGATGACAAACAACCCGGCAAGGTGACGACACGGGAACATTTGATGCGTGAATGGGAAATTGTCCAAACCACCAAGGAGGGTTTTGGCGACTGTCATCCGCTGGTCTGGAATCCGCGCCCGGTCAAACCCCAATTGGATGAGGAGCAACGCCAGGCATTAAGTGCGTTGGTTTCCAACACCAACCGGGTGTCGATTTTTCGGGGTGGCGCTGGCACGGGTAAGAGTTTCGTCCTGCGTGAACTGGCCGATCAGATTCGGGATGCGGACAGAAAGGTGGTTGTGCTCGCACCCCAGCGCCAGCAGGTCGTGGACATGGAACGGGCGGGTTTCCCGTCACCGGCGACCGTCGCCAATTTTCTGATGAAACGTGAGCTGGCCGAAGGCACCGCCGTCATTGTGGACGAGGCCGGTCAGATTGGCGGACGGCAGATGCTGGAATTAATCCGGCTGGTGCGCGAACGGAATGCGCGGCTGATTTTGTCGGGTGACACTCGCCAGCATGGTGCGGTCGAGGCTTCGGATGCATTGCTGGCCATCGAACGACATTCAGGTGTCAGACCCGTTGAACTGCACAACATCCGCCGGCAGGACCCGGCACGCGGGCAGACCGTGGATGAGCGCAAGCATATCAAGCAATACCGGCAGGCGGTCAAACTGGCGGCATCTGGCAAACTCGACGAGTCATTTTTACAACTCGACAAAATGGGCGCGGTGGTGTCGTGCGGTCTGGCCGATCAAGCCGATAAGCTGGCGAATGAATATCTCAGGTTGGTCGAGAACAATGTTTCCGCCGTGGTGGTGTCGCAAACTTGGGCCGAAGTCCACCGCGTCAACGAACAGGTGCGGGACAAACTCAAATCGAAGGGACTGCTCGGCGCAAATGATGTGACGGTTCAAACCTTGGAAAAGATTGATCTCACCAAAGCACAAAAACGAGATAAACGGTTTTATCCGTCCGATGCCTTGATTGTTTTCAATCAAAAGGTGCGCGGAACCGAAGCCGGCGCAAAAGGAAAATTGCGCGGCATCGTAAAGGCCGGCGTGCTGGTGGAAGTGGACGGACGGCTGGTCATGGTCATAGACAAGGTGCTCGACAAAATCACCGTCTGCCGTCCGCAAGAAATCAAAGTGGCTGAAAAAGACCGGCTGCACCTGAAGGCAAATCGCAAACTGGCATCCGGTGGCCGCGTCACAAATGGCGAACTGGTCACGGTCAAGTCAGTCGGCGCAGGAGGGACAATCAAGCTGGCCGATGGCCGGGTGCTGGATGCGAGCTACCGTGAATTTTTACCCGGTTACGCAGTCACGTCCTACGGTTCGCAGGGCAAGACCGTGGATTATGTTTTGTTCTCGGACTCGACGATCAAGGCTGCGACAAGTGCGGAGCAATGGTATGTCAGCATCTCACGCGGGCGACGTGGCATCCGCATTTTCACGCCGGACAAACAGCAACTTCGCGAGAATGTCACCCGCTCCGGTCATCGGCCACTGGCGATGGAATTTGCGGCCGGTTCGGTTCCGCGCGGACGCCTTCTGCTTTGGAACAAGCTGCACGGTTATCTTCTTCGTTTCGGTCGTCGAGCCGCCGACAACATGTGTCGTCTGAAACTGGCTCGTCGGCATCACCATCAACCCACACACAAACATGAGCACAAAGTCACCCGAATGTTGGGCCAGCGACCCGAACGCCGAGGCATTACGCATTGAAGTTTCGCCGGAGCGTTCGCTGTTGTTGGCGCACGATCAATTTATGTTCGCGGAATTGACCGGCGATGGAAACGGCCAGAATCTCAAGCTGGTCTTCGCCGCTCACGAGGTTTCGATTCGCGGGCATTATTTACGACGGATTGAGACCGGCATGCAGCGGATGAACTTGTCGCTGGTCACCAAGTTGCCAAGTAGCCAGCGGTCATTGATAGAGGATGGCCAGCCGGTCGTTTTGGAAATCACCGTCAAGGAAGCCAAACAAGAAGGCGTTGGGTAATCCGTGTCTGCGGTTCCCCCAGTCACAACAAACTCGTCGCAGATCAACTTTCCGGCTCTGCTATTGAAAGTTGCTGCTGCTTCTGCAACCATAACCCCGTGGGCCTGTAGCTCAATTGGTTAGAGCAGAGCACTCATAATGCTTTGGTTCTCGGTTCGAGTCCGAGCAGGCCCACCAATCTGTTCATCGAACCCCCACGGCAGACAATTCCACCGCAACAGGTGAGATGATCCGACATCCTGCTAAGCCGGAACGATTCAGCTTGAAAGAATGAACACCGTTTGGCGGGCTTGGGGTGATGAACCAAACACAAGCTTACGAGCCTCGAAGGGAGGCGGACCAAACGGTGCGCCTGCCAATTGACACCAAAGATCAAACTTCGTCCATCCGGATTTCGTTCACCGATCAGCGACTGACGGCGCATGGCGGCATGGTGGTGTGGTCGCACTTTCTGCATCAGAAGGGTTTTCGCAGGCAACTGCGGGAAGTCTTGCCTCATTGTCCAACCAGTCCCAACGCTTACGATCCGACCGATGTGGCGCTGGGATACGTCGGAGGCATTCTCTGCGGTGCGGACAAGCTTTCCCGCGTGGCTTGGTTGCAAAGTGATCCGGCGTTGAGCCAGGTGCTGGGCGTCGAAGCCATCGCGAGTCAATCCACCTTGAGCCGGTTCTTTGACGTGTTTGGCCAAAAGACCTGCAACGCGCTCAACGGTCTGCACCGGCAAGCCCTGGCGAGTCTGCCTTCGCTCAAAGAGGGTTATACGCTGGACTTGGATTCGTGGGCACTGTTGCACGAGGATGGCCATCAACAGGGCGTGGCCGTCGGTTACACCCGGCAGGGACTCAAGCCGTGTCATCGTCCGCTGATCGCCGCTCTGGCCGAAAGCAAACTCATCGCCAACTACTGGCTGCGCCGGGGCGACAGTGCTTGTGCCAATGGGGCGGCGGAGTTTTTGCGTCAGACCGTGGCCAGTCTGCCGGCGCACCTTCGGATCAAGCTCTTGCGCGGCGACGCGGGTTTTGGCGAGACCAGCGTGCAAGCTATGGCTCAGGCACTG
Organism: uncultured Verrucomicrobiae bacterium; assembly: GCA_963802515.1. Taxonomy (GTDB): domain Bacteria; phylum Verrucomicrobiota; class Verrucomicrobiia; order Limisphaerales; family UBA11358; genus UBA11358. The sequence continues at coordinate 3,621,684 of CAWDIX010000002.1, read as the reverse complement.
GGCTTGAACTTCATTCTGGTGGCACGGCTGACGCAGAAAGTTCAAAGCTGGTGCCGGCATGATGACGCCCACTGGCAACGAACCGAACTCCCCGGGCTGGAGGTGCAGGAAGTGGAACTGGATCAACCGAACCGTCGTTTGATCGTCATTCGCCAGCGGGTCGAACAACGCCCGGAAGCGGGTGGCAAGACCTTGCTGGACGTTCCGGGCTATCGCTTTCAAGCGCTGGTCACCAACCTGCCCCGGAGCGTGGACGCTCTGGCCGTCTGGCGCCAATACAACGGTCGGGCCGACCTCGAAAATCGCATCAAAGAACTCGGCCAGCAGTTTGGAATTAAACGGCTGTGCGTGGACAATTTCTGGGGCACCGAGGCGATGCACCATCTGGCGATTGCCGCTTACAACCTGTGCGTGCTGCTGCAACGGCGGCTGGGCCAGTTGGAAAAATGCGAACTCAACACCCTGCGCTGGCGCTTGTTTAGCCGGGCAGCGGTGTGGAGTCGCGCCCGTGGCAAACCCACCCTTAAACTGGCCGTGCGCCGTCAAACTCATCGCCACTGGTGGCGCGAAATCCTGACCAAACTCACCGCTCTACCCAACTGCAATGCAATTGGCTCGCTTCAAGCATGAACCCGCCAACCTTATTCAAAATACTGGTTCAACTGAATCGTTCCGGCTAAGGCGTTCGCCCTCGCTCATCTGGAGAACGGCAACTTGTGTGCCAGCTACGTTTCGGAAGTCACCATCGGTTGTATCCTCTCAACTAGTGAAAAATTGATTATGAACACCGCAACAATCGCTACCGAATGTCAGACCCTGGACATCCGTAACGCCGCAACCGCATTGGGCGTCTGCAAAGAGACTGTTCGACGGCTCGTCCGTCGCAAGGTGCTGCGAAAACTGCCGGGACTTCGCCGCATCATCATTCCGAGAATCGAAATCCAACGGTATCTGAATGAGCGCTAACAACAACACCGTTGGCAAAACCCTCGCGCATGAATCACCAAAATTGGCTGACCGAGGACCTAAAAATTGGCCAAGCAAAATTTCCACACTTTGTAAGTGGCTTGTATTCAGTCTGATAGATGACTGCAACCAAGCGATTATGAGTCGCCTGCTCTGACCGCTGAGCTACGGGCCCGAAGTGAAACCATTTTGCGCGGGCCCGGGCGCGCGACAAGTTTATTCCACGGGGTTCGGCTTTTCGATTTCCAAAAACCCGTGCAACTGGCGAATGCGCGTGGGGTGGCGCATCTTGCGGAGCGCCTTGGCCTCGATCTGCCGGATGCGTTCGCGGGTGACCCTGAAGTTCTGGCCGACTTCCTCCAGCGTGCGCGCGTAGCCGTCCCCAAGACCAAAACGCAATTCCAAAACTTTCCGCTCCCGCTCGGTCAGACTGCACAGCACGTCGCCCAGCTTGCCCTTGAGCAGACTGAAGCTGGTCATGTCGAGCGGGCTTTCGACGCCCTTGTCCTCGATGAAGTCACCGAAGTCCGCGTCTTCGCCGTCGCCAACAGGTGATTGGAGCGAGATCGGCTGCTGCGCCATTTTCAGAACGGCGCGCACGCGGTCCACGGGCATCTGCAGGTCATCGGCAATTTCATCCGGCGTCGGCTCGCGCCCGAAATCCTGCAGCAGGCGCTTCTGCGAGCGCATCAGCTTGTTGATGATTTCGATCATATGCACCGGAATGCGGATGGTGCGCGCCTGATCGGCGATGCTGCGGGTGATGGCCTGCCGGATCCACCAGGTCGCGTAGGTGGAGAATTTGTAGCCGCGGCGATACTCGAATTTTTCCACGGCCTTCATCAACCCCATGTTGCCCTCCTGAATCAGGTCGAGGAACGACAGGCCGCGATTGGTGTATTTCTTGGCGATGGAAATGACGAGGCGGAGGTTGGCTTCGACCATCTCGGTTTTGGCCTGGAGCGCCTGGGTGGAAAATTCGCGCAGCCGGCAGAAGAGCTTCAGGAAATTTTCATGCGGCATCCGGACGAATTCCTCCAGCGCCCTGATTTTTTGCCGCTCCGCTTCCACCAGATGTTGCTGGGCGCTGGATTCGCGCTGATTTTCCGCGTCAGCCAGCGCACGCAGGCTGTACTGCAATTTGTCGTGAATGTTTTCGGCCACGAGCGCCATTTCTTCAATGACCTTCAGCTTGAAACAAAATTTTGGGAACAGGGCCTGGAGTTTTTGATCCGCCCGCTTGAATGCCGCCAGCGCACGGCGGCGCCTGGTCTGGGATTGCGCCTCCCGCCAGGCGTTGTATTTGGAATCCACCTCCTGGTCCGTCTCTTGAACGCGCACAAGGAACCGCCGCAGGGCGTGCAGGTGGTAGTCCCGGCTTTCCACTTTTTTGTCGAGCACGACCCGGTCGAACCGCTCGCGCGGCGGATCGGCCAGCAATTTTTCCGCCAGCGCGATGTGTTCCTTGCCGGCGAAGCCGAGGCCGTAAATGATCTTGCGCACCTCATTCTCGGCAGCCTCGATGCGCTTGGAAATTTCCACCTCCTGCTCGCGGGTCAGCAAGGCCACCTGGCCCATTTGCTTGAGATACATCCGCACCGGATCGTCGAGAATATCCAGCCGGCCATTGTCGTCCTCGTCCACTTCAGGGGTTTTGACGTGGTCCACCTCCGCCTGGTCCACGATCTCGATTTCCAGGGTGCGGAGTTTCGCAAAAAGTTCGTCGAGTTTCTCCGGCGTGGTGCAGTTTTCCGGCAGGGTGTCGTTGATGTCGTTGTAGGTCAGATGTCCCTGTTCCCGCGCCAGGCGGACCAGTTCCTTGATTATGCCGGCCAGTTCCGTGCCCGGAGGATGTTGCGGGGAACCGTCGAGCAGGCGGGGGGCTTTCGTATGAAACTTCGCGCTCGTGGCGACGCGCCATCTTCCTTTTTGCAAGGACAAGTCCGCCTTGGGTTTACGAACCTTCGATTTTGACATACAACACTTGATGCACCCCGCCCGTCCAACCGAAAGCGGTAGGCTAATATCAATTGCCTTTTCAATTTCGTCAAGCGGGGAAACGCCATCTTTTAAAAATCGCCCCGGTCAAATCGTTTACACGTCATCCACAATGTAAATTTGCCGTTTCTCGAGGCGTTCCAGTATCATCTCCAGAGTGCGGTCAATCGCGCCGAGATTCTCGCGAACGACCTTGAGCGCATTGCGGCCCAATTCAGCGCGGCGCTTTTCGTCGGCGAGCAGTTCGGCAACGGCGTTCTCCAACGCTTCCGCGTCCGGCACCTGAATGGCCGCGTTTTGTGTCACAAAATTCCGGGCAATGTCGGCAAAATTCTGCATGTTCGGTCCGAAAATCATCGCCTTGCCCTGTGCGCCCGGCTCAATCGGGTTCTGTCCGCCCGTGGCGGTCAGGCTTTTGCCGACGAACACCACCGTGGCCGGCCGGTAAAAAAGGCGCAGTTCGCCGGTCGTGTTGACGAGCAGGCAATCCAGCTCGCCTTCGCCAAATTGCGTGGTTGCGGTAATCTCATTGCGAGCAACAAACTTCACCCTGCGTTCACGCAACTGCCGCCCGACGTCGCGGGAACGCTCGAAATGCCGCGGCACCAGAATCAGGAACAGTTTCGGAAACCGCGCGCGCAGCCGCTCCGCCACGTCCGCCAGAATTATTTCCTCCCCATCGTGCGTGCTGCCACCAATCAAAACCGGGGCGTCCGGCGCCACGCCAAGCTGCCGCAGCAGTGCCGTCGCGTCCAGCTTGCGGGGTTCGTCCAGCTTCGCCGCGTCAAATTTCAGGTTGCCCACAATGTGAATCGTGTCCGGGCGGCAACCAACCTCGCGCAACCGCGCGGCATCTTCCTCGTTTTGCGCGCCGACGCCGGCGAACGAGGCGAACAGCGGCCGGAACAGGAATCCAAAACGTTTGTAGCCGCGGAACGAGCGCGGAGACAACCTGGCATTGGCCAGAAATACCGGGATGCCGAGTTGTTGGGCGCGCCAGATGAAGTTTGGCCAGATTTCGGCCTCGACCAGGATGATGGCCTCCGGCTTGATGGTCGCCAGCGCGCGAACGACACAACTGCGCCGGTCAATGGGATAGTAAATTTTGCTGATGTGTTTGGGCAAATACTGGCGCAGTTCGGCCATACCGGTGGTCGTGGTGGTGGACACGACGATTTTAATGTTGGGCAGGCGCGGTTCCAGCGCGCGGATGAGTTGCGTGCAAAGATTGACTTCGCCGACACTGACGGCATGCAGCCAGAGGACTTGACGATTGGTCAGCGCCTGCTTGAGGTTCGCGTCAAAATGGCCGAAGCGCTGGAAAAAGCCCGGAACCCAGTCGCCGCGCCGCCACATCCGCATAAAGTAATATGGCGACGACAGCACGAAAAAGACCATGAACAGGATGTTGTAAAGAGTGCGCACTCCAATTTCCCCAACGGGTAACGGCCCATCTTCCCACAAACCGGCGTTTCACGCAAAAAAATGTTTCAGGATTGTTTTTCAGCCGCGAAAGAAAAGCAGCCAGACCGCCAGCAGTGCCGGTAGCAGGAACGGCAGCGTGAATTTGAAGATGAATTCCAAAAACGCCGGCACGCGGATTTGCTGCTGGTCGGCGATGGCCTTGACCATGAAATTCGGGCCGTTGCCAATGTAGGTGGCCGCGCCAAAGAACACCGCGCCCACGCTGATGGCGAGCAGGCCGGCCGGGTTTTGATGCAGCAACTCCGTGATGTCCTTCGCGCCGGTCACGCCGAAAAGCGCATTCAAAAAACCGAGATACGTCGGCGCGTTGTCGAGCGCGCTGGACAAAAGGCCCGTGCCCCAGAAAAAAATTCCGGGCGAGGGCTGGTCGCCGAGCAATGAACGGGCGTTGAGATTGAGCCAGTCGAGCGCGGGCATCATCGTGGCGAATATGCCGGCGAACAGGATGGCGACCTCCCGGACCGGATGAAAATTGAAATCATTCGCCGCGTGAACGGATTTGGAGGTGGTGAGCCAGGAGCCGACCGCGGCGGCGAGCATCAACGCCTCACGCAGAAAAACCGGGTGGGCCACAAAAACCGCGCCAAGAATGACCGCGAGAAAAAACAGGTTCGGCAGGCCGTCGAAACGCCACGTTTCATGCGCGGTTTCGTGTTCGCGTACGGCGCGGGGCGCGCGGAGGAAATTGATGCGGTCCACGACATAGAAAATCGCCAGCAGAATGCCAACGCCCGTCGCCCACATCGGCCAGCAATGCTCTGCGATCCACCAGAACGGCACGCCCTGCAAATAACCGAGAAACAGCGGCGGGTCGCCAATGGGCGTAAGGCAGCCGCCGGCGTTGGCGACGATAAAAATGAAAAAGACGATGTGATGCGCCGTGACGCGGTATCGGTTCATCCGAATCCACGGGCGGATGAGCAGCATGGCCGCGCCGGTGGTGCCGAGAACATTGGCGACGATGGCGCCCGCGAGTAAAAACACAACGTTGGCCAACGGCGTGGCCTCGCCTTTGACGCCAATGTGAATGCCGCCGGAAACGACGAAGAGTGAGCCGACGAGTGCGATGAAACTGAGGTAATCGTGTCCCGTGTGCAACACACGCGGCGCGTCCCGCAAAACGAACAGGTAATAACCGAGCGTGACCGCGCCGAGGGCGAGGGCGACCTTGGCGTAGTGGCGCAGCCACCATTGGGGCGCGCGCAACGGCGCGAACGCCATCGCCCCCAGCAGGAGCGCGAACGGCAGGATCATCCAGGGATTGGGCGCGGCCATTGGCGTGCAAGGTTGCGCGGGAGGAGGAAACCGGGTCAAATAGAAACGTCCAAGATTTGAGTTGAATTGAGAGGGTCGGTTCGCAAGAATGCGCGCCGTTTGTGGAGTTTCCCGGGAAAGACAGAAAGACAACATATTCAGCCGTTGAATTTACTTTTATGAAGAAATCCCTCTTGAAGGTCGCCGGACTGGTTGCGTTGCTGGCGTTGGCGCAAAACCTGGTGGCGAGCGAGAACGAGCCGCGCCGGCCATTTGCGCAAATGGCCGACCTGCCGCAGCCGGGGCAATTGATCTTCGGCACGCTGTACGAACAGTCCGAAGCCTACCACGTCTGGGAGGGCAATCAGCGGATGCCGGCCAACACGCGCGACGGTGGCGAGAACTATGGCATTGACGTGCGCCAGGGGTATTTCACGTTTGATTACGGCATCGCCGAAAAATGGGCGGCCGACTTGAACCTTGGCGCCACCACGGTGGGCTGGCGTCCGTTTGACAGCGGCGACATCCAGAAAACCACCGGCCTGATGGATCTGACTTTCGGAGTGCGTTACCAGATTTTCAACGAAACCAACAATGACACCGGCTGTCCGTGGCTGCCCACGCTGACTTTCCGCGCCGGCGCCATCGTGCCGGGTGTCTATGACCGGCATCTCGCGTTCGCTCCCGGCAATCATGGCGTGGCGATTGAGCCGTCCATACTGTTACGCGAACACATTGGCTGGCCGGGCTTCGGCCTGTGGGGTGATGCGCTCTATCGTTGGGAACACACCATCGGCGCCGACCAATACATTGCGGCGGTGGGGTTCTTCCAGCAAATCAAAGGCTGGGAACTGGACGCCGGTTTCCGGCATTTGCAGACGCTTTCGGGCGAGGACATCGTGCTGGGTCCGGAAACCGCCCCCGGTTCTTCAACCTATACCACCATTTATTACGCGACCGACGTGCGGGAAATCAGCGATTCCATTGATGCCGGGTTCAGCTACACCACTTCCAAGCGGCACTGGCGGTATGGATTTCACGCGCGCAAAACCTTCGACGGCAGCAACACGGACTCGGCGCTCTGGCTGGGTGCTTCCCTCGATATTCCGCTGGATTTGTTCACGTCGAAATGACCCGACCCATCGCGGCCGGCAAATCCGCTTGTCTCCCGGCGGCTGATTTGTTCAATTGCCGCGCATGACGCCGCCCACTGTCGCGCCGACCGCGCCATCCAGACTTTTTGAGCGGCATTGGACGTGGTGGTTCATGGTGGCGACACTCGTCATCGTCGCCGTCGTCCGCCTCCGGCTGCTGAACCTTCCGCTCGAACGCGACGAAGGCGAATACGCCTACGCCGGCCAGCTCATGTTGCAGGGCATTCCGCCTTACGAACTCGCCTACAACATGAAATTTCCCGGCACGTATGCCGGTTATGCAGTCATCATGGCGCTGTTCGGCCAGACGCCGGCGGGGATCCATCTGGGAATTCTGTTGATGACCACGGCAACGGCGCTGATGTTATTCCGGCTGGGCAAAAAAATACTCGACCCCGCGGCGGGAATCGTCGCCGCCAGCACTTATGCCGTGCTGGCGGCCGGCCCTTCAATGCTCGGATTGGCCGGGCACGCCACGCATTTCTGCGCGTTTTTTGCCACGGCCGGCTTGTGTGCCATGTGGCGGGCGCGGCAAAACCGAAATGGCTTTGTCATCCTGGCGGCCGGACTGCTTTTCGGCACGGCGGTTTTGATGAAACAGCAAGCCGCGCTGATTGCCTTGTGGGCAGCACTGGCCTGGGCGGTCTGGTGTTATCGGAAAACTGAAATTTCCTTTGGCAAACGGCTGGCAGCACTGGCGATTTTTGGCGCGGGCATCGTTCTGCCCTTTGCCTTGTGTTGTTTGATTTTGTGGCACGCGGGCGTATTCAGAACCTTCTGGTTTTGGACAATTAACTACGCATGGCAATACGCCTCGGTGGTGCCGCTGAGCTATGCGCCCCAATTGTTCTGGAATGGCTTCCGGTGGATAGCGGCGCCGGGATTTTTGCTCTGGCTGATCGCCGGTGCGGGATTAATTCTCCTTTGGCTCGATGAACGGCTGAAACCGTCGCGCGGATGGTTCCTGGGATTTTGCTTCGCTTCCGCACTGGCTGTTTGCCCCGATTTTTATTTTCGGAAGCATTATTTTTTGATCGCGCTGCCCGCGGTGGCGTTGCTGGGCGGTGTCGCCGTAAGTTGGACACGCCGCCGCTGGGCGCAACGGAATGGGATTTCCGGGTTGAGCGACTGGCCGGTCTGGATTTGCGTCGCGGCGGTTGCGGTCACCATTGCCGCCAACCGCGGAATTTGGTTCCGGCTTACGCCGGTGCAGGCGACCTGCGTGATTTACGGTCCCGACCCGTTTCCCGAGGCGGAGGTCGTCGCCGCATACATCCGGGAAAAATCGCCGCCCGCTGCGCGTCTGGCCGTGCTGGGTTCGGAGCCGGAAATATATTTTCTCGCCCGCCGCCATTCGGCCACCGGCTACATCTACACCTACGGGCTCATGGAACCGCAGCCGTTCGCGCGAAAAATGCAGGATGAAATGATCGGCGAAATTGAAACCAACGCGCCGGCATTCGTCGTCTTTGCCGAAAATCCATTGTTTTCATGGGGACGCCGGCCGGATTCGGACCCGAAAATTTTCGAGTGGTGGAATGCCTACCAGACCAACTACACGCGGGTGGGGCTGGCCGATGTCCTTTCCACCTCGGAGACGAAATTCGCCTGGGGCGCGGAGGAAACGGCGCGCTACGGAAAAATCCGCGGCATCGGCCTGGAAATATTCCAACGCAAATGACCCATGACCCCCTCACCTGAAAAAGATCATTTTCACCGGACCGCCTGGCTCGCAGCGATGGTGATGACTCTTGTCGCCGTCTGGCTGCATTTTTATTTTCTCTTCCACGCCGGCGGCTTGTGGCGCGACGAAGTGCAAGTCGTCAATCTCGCCGGGCAACATTCCTTGAGCGCCATGGCCAGGGATTCATTTCCGGCGCTGATGCCGCTGCTGATTTGCGGCTGGTCGGCCCTCGGCCTCGGGCAGAGCGATTTGGGCCTCCGGCTTTTGGGGGTATTGATCGGCCTGGGCATCCTTGCGGCGCTGTGGACCGCGGCAGGGATGGCGCGGCGGCCGCCGCTGTTCAGCCTTGCGCTCGTGGCTCTGAACAGCGGGGTGATTTTTTACAGCGACTCGTTGCGCGGTTACGGGTTGGGCTGCGTGTTCATAATGCTGGCGGCGGGGGCCGCGTGGGCATTTCTGGAAAAACCGACCTGGTCGCGCGCCGGAATCCTGGCAGTTGTGGCCATTTTAAATGTGCAGGCGCTTTACCAGAACGCGGTGCTTCTGGCGGCCGTTTGTCTCGGCGCGTGGGCGGTTTGCTGGCGGCGAAAAAATTTCCGCGCCGCCGCGAAAATTCTTCTGGCGGGATTGGCTGCCGTCACATCGCTGTCGCCGTATTGGAGTTACCTTTCTGCGTTGCCGAAAACCAGCATATCGCTGCGCATGGGTTTTTATCCGGCCATGGCCTTTAATAAATTCGCATCCGTCGTTTCCTTCCCGTTGCCGGAATACCTTTACGTCTGGGAGTTGCTTGTGCTCGCCGTTCTCGGGTTCGGCATCGCGGCAACGTGGCGCGCGGACTCTGTAAAATCCACCGGGCCGGCCGGTGTTGCTTTGCCGGGCGATTTGCCTTTGTTCGCCGCCGCAACCTTGCTGGCGGCGCTCGCCGGTTTCGCCGGTTTTTTGTGGTATGCGGCGCTGCCAACGCAACCGTGGTATTTCCTGCCGCTTGTGGCTTTGCTGGCTGTGTGCCTCGACTTCGGCGTGCCGGTGGCGTCCTTGCCCCGTCATTTGCGCGCGGTACTGTTCGGTTTGATTGCGGCGACTGCGCTTATCGCCGCGCCGTTCGCACAACGGAATTTGAACTGGCACTTTACCAACGTTGACCGGCTGGCGCGGCAATTGGCGGGTGAAGCGGCGCCGCAGGATTTCGTCATTGTCACACCGTGGTATTGCGGGATCACTTTCGAACGATACTTCAAGGCGCCGGCACGGTGGCAGACCTTGCCGCCGTTGGCCGACCATTCCCGGCACCGTTATGATTTGCTCCAGGAACAAATGAAAACGCCCGACGCCCTGCGGCCCGTCTTCGAAAAAGTTGCGGCCACACTTCAGTCCGGCCATCGGGTGTGGGTGGTTGGACAACTGCAGATACCCGAACCCGGCACGCCGTTGCCGGATGATCTGCCGCCGCCGCCGCTGGAATATTCCGGCTGGTCGGACCTGCCTTATTCCGGGAGGTGGGAGGCACAAGCCGCCGGCTTCCTCGAAAATCACAGCCTCCAGTTTGAGCGCGCAGATCATGAAACCAATTCCAACGTGAGTTACTACGAAGACCTGCAGTTGTTTGAAGCCAGCGGCTGGAAGAATTCCGGCCCGGAAACAAACAAGCCTGATTTCGCACCATGAGACCGGCTTGACGCCATCGCTCGTCGCTGCGACCTTCCTGGTGCTTGGCGCAAAACGCGGCAGCGTCGGCGGCAGGCAATTTGTTCGCTGACATCTCGCAAGTTCCCGCCGTGCAGTCCCTGGCGCGGCGACTGGAGCATGGCGGAGTGTCGTCCTGTGCCGGCGTTTGCCAGGCGGCGCAACCGTTTCTGGCCGTCCTGCTTCAAAATATTTTTCCCCGGCGGCCCCTCGTCATCGTCGCGCCGGACCTGAAAACACAGGAAAGTTTCCAGCAAGACATCGAAACCTGGATCGGTTCACCACCGCTGTATTATCCGCCATGGGAAATTCTCCCCCACGAAGGCAAGCTCCCGCATCCCGACACCATCAGTGACCGGTTGCAAACCCTCGTCGCGCTTTCAGCCTTCAACTCCATGGCGCGCCGCAACGAAGCGAAAGCGGCTCAACCCTCAACCCTGATCGTTACGAGTGTCACCGCCCTGCTCCAGAAAACCTTTCCGCCCGGTGAAATTCAAAAACGCATGCGCCAGTGGCAACGCGGTGACAAAATCAATCCGCTGGATTTGATCGAATGGCTCGAAGAACAGGGCTACGAACCCGAAGCGCAAGTCACGCAAAAGGGGGAAATCGCCCTGCGCGGCGGCATCCTGGACATTTGGCCGTTGACCAGTCCGTGGCCCGTGCGGCTGGAATTCTTCGGCGATGAATTGGAATCACTCCGCCATTTCGAACCGCTCACGCAGATTTCGCGGGAAGAAATCACTGCCATCACCATCCCACCCGCCGGAGAACTGGGGATTTTGAAACGGGGCGCGGACAACCTGTCCGCGACTTCCGCGCGACCATCAACCACCAACCATCAATTATCAACTCTGCTCGACTATTTTCCACCTGAGACCATTTTTCTCTTCTGCGAACCGGAACTATTGGCCGCGCGGGCTGACGAATACGCCCAACAAATTCCCGGCGACGACCCGTTCTTCACCCCGTGGGAAAAATGCCTCGCCGACTTTGGTCATCGCGGCATGACGCGACTGGAGTTGTGCGAGGAAGAAGATCAACAAACAATCCCCTCACCCGGCCAGTCGGCCACCCTCTCCCCGCATGGCGGGGCGGGGGGCACGTCATTGTTTTCTTCGCTTGACGCCTATCGTCCGCTGGCCGGGCGCGCACCGGAACTGCAAATCGCCGAGGCGCAGCGCCGCGAATTCTTCAACCAACTCCATCGCTGGCTCCGCCAGGGCTACGCCGTCCACGTCTTCTGCAACAACGAAGGCGAACGCCAACGGTTTGAGGAAATCTGGAGTGAATTGGGTCTTGGCTCTGGCGTCCGGGATTTGGGGACCCATTCTCGCAGCCCGGAACTTCAGGCGCCGGACCCCGAATGCCAGACCCCAAATGCCAGACCTTGTACGCGAATTGGCTCGCTGGCCCGCGGCTTCCTCTGTGACGAAGCCAAATTCGCCGTTGTCACGGATGCGGAAATTTTTGGCCGTTACAAAATCCAGCGCCCGCGCCGGTTGAAATCGCCGCACGCGCTCGCCACCCGTTCCGCGCTCGACATTGATTTCACTGAATTGGAGGAAGGCGACCTTGTCGTCCACCTCCAATATGGCATTGGCCGTTTTCTCGGTTTGAAAAATCTGCCCGCGACAACGGGTCCTTCCAGCTTTGAACTCCGAACTCCGAACTCCGAAATTGAATGCCTCGTCATCGAGTACGCGCCCGCCCATCCCGGCGACGAACCGCCGAAACTTTACGTGCCGGTGACCGAGGCGCATTTGGTCGGCAAATACGTCGGTGCCGGCAAGGCGCATCCGCCGCTCAACACGCTGGGCGGCGCGCGCTGGCGCAAGGCGAAGGAACAGGCCGAACGCGCCGTGCGCGACGTTGCCGCCGAATTGCTGCAAATCCAGGCCGTGCGTGAATCGCAGCCCGGCCACGCCTTTGCCGCCGATGCGCCGTGGCAACGCGAATTTGAAAGCGCTTTTATTTTTGAGGAAACGCCCGATCAATGGCGCGCAATTCAGGAAACCAAAGCCGACATGGAAAAACCCAAGCCGATGGACCGTTTGATTTGCGGCGATGTCGGTTTCGGCAAAACTGAAGTCGCCATCCGCGCTGCGTTCAAGGCGGTGATGGATGGCCGGCAGGTCGCGGTGCTCGTGCCGACGACCGTGCTGGCGCAGCAGCATTTCAATACCTTCCGCGAACGCATGGCCGATTACCCGGTTCGCATCGAATTGCTTTCGCGCTTTCGCACCCGCCGCCAGCAACAGCGCGTCGTAAAAGATCTGGCCAATGGCGGGGTGGACATCGTCATCGGCACGCACCGGCTGATTCAAAGCGACATCGTTTTCAAAGACCTCGGCCTGGTGGTGATTGATGAGGAACAGCGGTTCGGCGTGTTGCACAAGGAAAAGTTCAAGCGCCTGCGCACGCTGGTGGACGTGCTCACGCTGAGCGCCACGCCGATTCCGCGCACACTTTACCTCGCACTCACCGGCGCGCGTGACATGAGCACCATCCAGACGCCGCCGCACGACCGCCTGCCGGTCGAGACCATCGTCACGCAATTCGACGAGCGCGTCATCCGCGACGCCATCCAGCGCGAATTGAACCGCGGCGGGCAGGTTTTCTTCCTGCACAACCGCGTGATGACGATCCGGACGATGGCCGACCGGTTGAAACGGTTGCTGCCGCACGCGCGCATCGTCGTCGGCCACGGCCAGATGGACGCGGACGAACTGGAAGAAGTCATGACGAAATTCGTCAACGGCGAGGCGGATGTCCTGCTGTCCACGACCATCATTGAGAGCGGCCTCGATATTCCGAACGCGAACACCATCATCATTGACCGCGCCGACCGTTTTGGCCTGAGCGATTTGTATCAACTGCGCGGACGCGTCGGGCGTTACAAGCACCAGGCTTATGCGTACCTGCTGTTGCCGCGCCACGTGAGTCTGCTGACGGACGTGCGCAAACGCATCAGCGCCATCCGGCAATATTCGACGCTGGGCAGCGGTTTCAAAATTGCCATGCGCGACCTTGAAATCCGCGGCGCGGGCAACCTGCTCGGCGCGGAACAGAGCGGCCACATCACCGCCGTCGGTTTCGAGCTTTACTGCCAGTTGCTCAAGCAAAGTGTCGGCGCGCTGAAGGGCGAGAAAGTAAAACCGAGGGTGGAAGTGAGTGTGAAACTGGATTTCATCGAGACAGAAAACGTGAAACGTGAAGACGGGAATCACGTTTCACGCATCACGCATCACGCATCACTTCCCCACAACTACATCACCGAACCGCAGCACCGCATTGAAATCTATCGCAAGCTCGCGCAGGCAAATGAAAAGTCCGCGCTGGAAAACTTGCAAAAGGAAATGCGCGACCGATTCGGTCCGCTGCCCCCGGCGGTTGAATTGCTGCTGCTCGTAGCCGAACTGAAAATCCTCGCCAGCGAAAAATCCGTGGCCGCCATCGAAGTGAAGGACGACAAGCTGATGCTGACGCGCCACGGCGATTTCATCACGCTCGGCGGAAAATTTCCACGCCTCACGAAAAAAGATGCCAAAGCGCGGTTGAAGGAAATCAAGAAACTCCTGCTGGCGATTTGAGATGGCACGAAAATGTCACTAACTTCCACTTGACGCTGTAACGGACAGGACTATTTTCCCGTCATAGCTTGATAAAGAAGCCATATGGCTTGATTTCAACTTTTGACGGAAAGGACTGTGCTTATGAAAACGTTGCGTCGCTGTCGGAGAGACGGGAATTTTCTCATTTTATCCCTGGTCATTTTGATGTGCGGCGGGAAAGTGTTCGCCCAAACTGACGGCAGTACCATTCCCGTGGTCACCGTTCAGGCGACCCAGCCGATTGCGACGGTGACCAATTCCGGCGTGTTCACCGTGTTTCGTGCGGGCAACACGGACGCGACACTGAATGTGTGGTATGACCTCGGCGGGACAGCGTCCAACGGCGTGGATTACGCGCCGATTCCCCCGCATCTGGTCGAGATTGCCGCCGGCGCGACTTCGAATACCATCGTCATCACACCACTCCCCGGCACGCCATCAAGCGCCGCCAGGACGGTCGTGCTGCAACTCGCGCCCTCACCGTTGATGACTCCAATCAATTATGAAATCGGCTCGCCCAGCCGGGCGGTGGTCTATGTCGAAAGCAACGGCGCGACCAACCTGCCACCCTGGGTGAACCTGTTTGCGCCGAAGAATGGCAACGTGTTTTACACGCCGACCAACATTTTGCTGGCGGCGAAGGCGAGCGATCCGGATGGCTCGGTCATCGGCGTTGAATTTTTCGCCGGCACCAATGATTTGGGTCCGGGCATGATGGTCGTGCTCGACCCGCCGGGCGTCAACGGCGTGACCGGCCCGGTTTGGGTGCTGAACTGGCTCAACGTGCCAGTGGGTGGATATGCCCTGACCGCCGTGGCCACCGACAACGGAGGCGCGTCCGCCACTTCCGACCCGGTCAACATCACCGTGTTGCAGGGTCCGCCAACGAACCTGCCGCCGGCGGTGAGAATCATCAGCCCGCCGAACGGTTCGGTGTTCCATGCGCCGATAAATATTCCAATTTACGCTTTTGCCGGTGATTCGGATGGCTTTGTGAGTTCGGTCGAATTTTTCGCGGGAAGCAAGAGCCTCGGCTTCGGCCAGCGCGTGCCGGTGGCCGTTCCACTCGCCAGCGGCGGGATTGTCGTTGGCGGACCGGTGCCGCCGATTTATCCGACCAACTTGTTTTTCCTGATCTGGAGCAACGCTCCGGCGGGAACTTATGCCTTGACGGCGGTGGCCACCGACAATGACGGCGCTTCCACTACTTCCGACCCGGTAAAAATCGCCATCCTGCCCTCACCCCCGCCGCCGACCAATCGTCCGCCGATCGTCAGCATTGTGGCGACCGATCCAGTGGCCATTGAAGGCACCAATTGCTGGGTGTGGCGGGGTGAAACCAATTCATTGCCGAGCTGGGCGACCTGGCCCACGGCAGTCTGCCGGTTCTTCACCAATTGCGGGCCGAAAACCGCCACGTTCACCGTGCGCCGCTTCGGTGATACCAATGACGACTTGACGGTGCCTTACGACATCGGCGGCAGCGCCAGCAACGGCGTGGATTACGTCGCGCTGCCCGGTTCCGTGACTGTTCCCGCAGGCGAACGCCGTGCCCTGATTACCATCGTGCCGATTGACGACGGCCCGCCCGACGTGAACAAGACGGTCATTCTCACGTTGCTGCCGGACATGCAAATGAATCCATTGCCAGGTTATGTGCTTGGTTTTCCGCGTCGGGCCGCCGCCATCATCATTGACCATGGCCCGTGTCCAGCGACCGCCATGTTACCCGGCGGATGTTTCCATCTCGTCACGCCGGGACCGGATGCCGCCTGGTTCTGCGTCGAGTATTCGACGGACCTGGTCAACTGGACGCCGGTTTGTACCAACCAGGTGATTGACGGTTCCATTGACTTCGTGGATCCCGACGCGGCAAGCACCCAATCCCGATTTTATCGCGCTGTGCCGTTGAATAGTCCGCCATCGGACTGATCCGAATTGAACAGAACTGCAGCGTACCGCGGCGATTACATCGCGCCGGACGGGAAATTTCAGCGCCTTGGACACGACTGCTTGATAATTGCCAATGCACATCGTAAGTCTGTGCGCCGCGCATGAAATCCACATTCAAGTTTTTGACAGCGATGTTGATCGTCGCAACGGCATCGGGCTGCAAAACCGGTCCGGTCGCGCCCAAACCGCTGTATCGCGACGCGGTTTATGACGGCGCGGCGGATCCGACGATAATTTGGAACCCGCTCGTGAAACAGTGGTGGATGTATTACACCGACCGGCGCGCGAATGTGCCCGGCTTGTCCGGTGTCACGTGGGTTCACGGCACGCCCATCGGCATCGCCGAATCCGCGGACGGCGGCGCGCACTGGAAATTTGTCGGCATGGCACAAATCGAACTGCCGCCTGAATACGGCGGCACCAACGTCACCGAATGGGCGCCCGATTTGACGCGCGCGCCGGACGGAACGTGGCAGATGTTCCTCACCGTCGTGCCCGGCATCTTCGAGGATTGGAACCACCCGCGCGACATCGTGCAGCTCACGAGCACGGACATGGTCCACTGGAAAAATCCGCGCAAGCTTTCGCTCTCGTCCGACCGCGTGATTGATCCGAGCATCGAGCGGATGCCGGGCGGCTCGTGGCGGCTGTACTACAACAACGAACGCACCGGCAAATCCATTGACTACGCCGACAGCCCCGACCTCGCCAACTGGACGGACAAAGGCCTCGCATTCAAAAGTCGGGGCGAAGGACCGAAAGGCTTCCGCTGGCATGACAAATTCTGGGTGATTATTGACGAATGGAAAGGGCTGGGGGTGTTCCGTTCCGACGATGCGAACCATTGGTCGAAGCAGCCGGTGAATCTGCTCGCCACGCCCGGCAACGGGCTGGACGACCATGACATCGGGCGCCATTGCGACGTGGTGGTGAGCGGCGACCGGGCGTTTCTGTTTTACTTCACCCATCCGGGTTTGAACACGCCGGACAAGACGAATACCCACGAACGCCGCCGCAGTTCCATTCAGGTTGTCGAACTGCAGTACAAGGATGGATGGCTCGCCTGCAACCGCGACCAGCCGACGCACATTTCGCTGATGCCGGAAGAATAAACTTCGGCGGCGCTCGCCGTTGAAAAAACTCGCGGACGAGCCGTCCGCGCTCCATTTTCTCCGCGTGCATCTGGCCCATTTGCGACTTCGCGACTTCCGCAATTACGCGCGGCTGGACGCGGATTTCGCGCCCGGCTTCCACCTGCTGCTGGGCGACAACGCGCAGGGCAAGACGAACATCCTCGAAGCAATTTATCTCATGGCCACGCTGCGGTCGTTCCGCGGCGTCGGCGGCGCGCAGATGATCCGGCACGGGCAGAAGGGCTATTTCGTCGGCGGCAAAGTGGTTGGCCAGGGCGAACGTGAAATCAAAATGTATCTGGTCGGTGCGCGAACGCAAACTGGCGCTGGACGGCCAGCCGGTGAAGAAACTCACGGATTACCTCGGCGTGTTGCGCACGGTGGTGTTTTGCACGGAGGATTTGCATCTGGTCAAGGGCGCGGCGCGCGCGCGGCGGCGGTTTCTCGATCTGCTGCTCGCGCAGACGCAGCCCGGTTACCTGCCGCTGCTCCAGCGTTACATGCGCGCCGTCCGCGCCCGCAACGCATTGCTCAAACAGCGCGCGATGGACGAGGCCGCGCTGGACAGTTTCTCGCAGGAACTCGTGAAGCTCGGCGACGAAATCATCCGCGCCCGCCGCGAGCTGGCGCCGAAATTTTCACCGCTGGCGCGGCTGGCGTATCGCCGCATTTCCAACGACGCGGAGGAATTGCGCATCGAATACCAGCCGAGCGTGAAAAAAGATTTCGCCGTGGAACTCGCGCAGTCGCGTCCGCGCGAACGGACGTATCGCTCCACGCTCGTCGGGCCGCACCGCGATGATCTGCAATTGTTGCTCAACGAAAAGTCCGCCGCGCAATTCGGCAGCGAAGGCCAGAAACGCACGCTGGCCATCGCGTTGAAGATGGCGCAGGCGGAATATCTCGCGGGCATCCACGGCTCGCCGCCGGTTCTGCTGATTGACGACGTGATGGGCGAACTGGACGTGAAGCGGCGCAGCGGCTTTCTGCCGTTGCTGGAGCACGCGCGCAAAACCGGCGGCCAGGTCTTCATGACCGCCACCGAGGAAAACTGGCCGCGCGAGCTGGGCAAAGATTTGCAGCGGTGGGAGGTTCAGGCCGGAACGCTAAAAAAATCATGACTGTTTTTCGCGGACATCCAATCATCCTGTAATTTCTCCAATTGATCTTGAATGGACTGGCCAGCCGCGCGGCGCGGCTTGACTTTCAGCGGCGATTTTTGCCTTCCATGTATTTAGAAAAGCGTTTCGCGGAAGTCATTTCAATCCAATAAATTTTTTCTTTGTGTTCTTTGTGTTCTTTGCGGTTAAAATCACCTCATGCGAATTCTGTCAGGCATCCAGCCCAGCGGCGCGTTGCATCTCGGAAATTATTTCGGGATGATGCGGCCCGCCATCGAATTGCAGGAAAAGGGCGAGGCGTTTTACTTCATCGCGGATTACCACTCCATGACTTCGCTGTTCGACGCCAAGGAACGGCGTAAAAACACGCTGGACGTGGCGCTGGATTTTCTCGCGTGCGGCCTTGACCCGAAGCGGACGGTTTTCTTCCGCCAGTCCGACGTGCCGGAGGTGACCGAACTGAGCTGGTTGCTTTCCACGGTGACGCCGATGGGCCTGCTTGAACGCGCCCACAGTTACAAGGACAAAATCGCGAAGGGCATTGCGCCGAGCCATGGATTGTTCGCCTACCCGGTGCTGATGGCGGCGGACATCTTGATTTACGACTCGAACGTCGTGCCGGTCGGACGCGACCAGAAACAGCACGTCGAAATGACGCGCGACATCGCCATCAAGTTCAACGAGCAATACGGCGAGACGTTCGTGATACCCGAACCGCAAATCCGCGAGGAAGTTGCCGTCGTGCCCGGCACTGACGGCCAGAAGATGAGCAAGAGCTACGGCAACACGATTGAAATTTTCGGCGACGAAAAGACCATCCGCAAAAAAATCATGGGTATCGTCATGGACTCGCGCACGCCGCAGGAGCCGAAGCCCGACGCCGACAAAAATCTGGCCGTTCAATTGTTAAAACACGTTGCGCCAGCGGGTGCGGCCAAGGATTTTGAAGACCGTTTGCGCGCCGGTGGTCTGGGCTATGGCGATTTGAAGAAGGCGTTGTTCGAGCAGTATTGGAAGTATTTTGCCGAAGCGCGGAAGAAACGCGCTCAACTCGCCGCGAATTTGGACCACGTGAACAAAGTTCTGGCCGACGGGGCCGCGAAGGCGCGAGCAAAGGCGCAAGAGGTGTTGAAGCGGGCGCGAACGGCGGGCGGACTGGAGTGAGCTATGGCTTCCCGGCCAGCAAACGTTGAACGATCTGGCCTAAATCGCCGGAGCGGATCCGTCCGATGTCGTCTTTGCGGTCCACGGCATCCACCCAATACTCATTGGGCCGGGCCGACTCCTGGCCAATCTTGTATTGATATTGCCGTCCGCCGTATCCAAAAGCGATTTCGAAGGGATCGGCAGGATGACTATGGTGGGCCGCAACATTTTTCAGCGATTGGATCCGGGACATCAGTTCGCCAACATCGGAGGGAGCGACAATCTCCCGGCTTGATTCCCCTTTAAAGAGCCGGACGTGCATCATTCTATCCGGTGGAATGCCTCGAAGTTCTTCCCGGAGTTTGTAGTCGTCATACGCCGTGATCCCGATCGTTAGCAGAATGAACCCGATGAACCCGACGCCAAACAGCACCGCAACCGCCTGTGATTTGAGTTCTCTCTTCCGTTGAAGCACGCTGCTTACCGCGATGACGATCGCGCAGAGCAGGGCGCAGATTATCAACCCGAGCGGGTCATGCGGTTGATACACGATTCAAATCTCTTTCGGCCAGGATTTACATTATTTTCAGCTTCGGCAAATCCTGGGAATCCACCAGGCCCACCGGTTCCTTTTTCGCGTTCACCACGATCAAATCGTCAATGTTCCGCTCGTTGAAGATTTTCAACGCCTCGGCGGCCAGCGCGTTTTCACGAATGCAAATCGGGTTGTGGGTCATCACTTTCTTCACCGGCTGCGCGAGCAGGTTTTCGTCCGTGGCCATGCGCCGGCGGAAATCGCCGTCGGTGAACACGCCAACCAGTTTGCCGCGCGCGTTCACCACGCTCAGGCTGCCGGATTTGGCATGGGTCATCACCAGCAATGCCTCCTTCACCGGCAGGTTTTCACCCGCCACCGCATTACGCTCGCCCGTGCGCATGATGTCGCCGACGCGCAGCAGCATCGCGCGGCCGATGGCGCCGGACGGATGCAGACGGGCGTAATCCTTTTGCTTGAAGCCGCGCGCCTGCAACACGGCCATCGCCAGCGCGTCGCCCATCACGAGCATCGCGGTGGTGCTGCGCGGTCGGCGCCAGATTGAACGGACAGGCTTCCTTCGGCACGCGAACGTTCAGCGCCACGTCGCTGTGCCGGGCCAGCGAGGATTTCCGGTTGCCGGTCAGCGAAATCATTTTGACGGAAAACCGTTTCAGCGCCGGAAGCAGGTTCAACAATTCCTCCGACTCGCCGGAATAGCTCAGCGCCAGAACCACGTCGCCGTCGTTGACAATGCCCACGTCGCCGTGCAGGGCGTCCACGCTGTTGAGCACGACCGCGGTGGAACCGGTGCTGGTGAGCGTGGCGGCGATTTTCCGGCCGACGTTGCCGGATTTGCCGATGCCGACGACGACAATCTTTGCCGCGCCGCTGCAGCGTTTCGACCAGCAACGACACCGCGTCATCGAATGATTTGTCCAATTGCGCGCGCACCGCTTTGAGCGCGGCAAGTTCGATGTCGAACACTTTGCGGGCCTGGCTGAGATGGCTCACGCGGGAAGTGTGTCACGGGCAGGAGAGGCTTTCAACCGTGATTAATTCCATGCAGCCGTCATGGCCTTTTCACTGGCGGCGCCACCGCGTATTTTCTACAGTCACCCCTCCGCCTTCACCTGAAGGTGAAAGCGCCTGACAAACGGCACGTTGCGCGGCCCGGCAAACGGGTCGGCGACCGGACGGGCGGATCCAAAGTGAACACGTGGAAAAGATTATGAGATTGGTTGCTAAAATCGGGCGTTGCTCCCGGCGGTTGGTTGCCGTGGCCATTTTGTTGGCGGGTTGCGGAATTGCCGGCGCCCAGGAAGGCCCCCTTTATCTGGATGCCACCCGGCCCCTCGCGATGCGCATTGATGATTTGCTTTCCCGGCTCACGCTCGAGGAAAAGGTCTCGCTGGTCCACGCCAATTCGCGTTTCGGGGTCGCCGGCGTCCCGCGCCTGGGCATTGCCGAACTGCGCATGGACGACGGTCCCATGGGCGTCCGCGAGGAGAGCAGCTCGTGGCAGACGCAGATTGACGATTTTGCGACCGCCATGCCCGCGACCCTGGGATTGGCGGCCACCTGGAACACCGACCTGGCCGTGGCTTACGGCTCGGTGATCGGCCAGGAGGCGAAACAGCGCGGCAAGAACATCATGCTCGGGCCGAGCCTCAATATCCAGCGCACTCCGTTGTGCGGCCGGAATTTTGAGTACCTGGGCGAGGACCCGTTCCTGACCTCGCGCATGGCCGTCCATTACATCGAGGGCGAACAGGCCCAGGGCGTCAGCTCCTGCGCCAAACATTTTGCCGCCAACAACCAGGAATATGAGCGGAACTCGATCAACGTGGAAATGGACGAGCGCACCCTGCGCGAGATTTACCTCCCGGCATTTCGAGCCGCGGTGCAGGAAGGCGGCGTGCTGAACGTCATGGGGGCCTACAATCTCTTCCGCGGCCAGCATTGCTGCGAAAACAATTATCTGCTCAACCAGATTCTCAAAGGCGAATGGGGATTCAAAGGCGCCGTCATGTCCGACTGGGGTGGCGTACATCACACGGACCTGGCGGCGACGAATGGCCTGGACATGGAAATGGGCACCACGCGGGCCTACCATGATTATTATCTGGCCGACCCGTACCTGGCGGGATTGAAATCCGGCCGATACCCCGTGTCCGCGCTCGACGACAAGGTCCGGCGCGACTTGTACGTGCGGTTCAAACTGAATCTCATCCACGACCCTTCCGCACCGGTCGTTACCAATGTTAAACCGCAAGGTCCATTGAGCACCCGGGCGCATCAGGAAATTGCGCGGCGGGTGGCGGAAGAATCTTTTGTGCTGTTGAAAAATCAAAACCTGCTGCCGCTGGATCCGGCCCACGTCAAAACCATCGCCATCATCGGCGCCAACGGCATGGCGCAATTCGCCCACGGCGGCGGCTCGGCCAACATCAAAGCGCCCTATGAAATCACCGCGCTGCAGGGAATCAGCAATCGTCTCGGTGCCGGCGTGAAGCTTGTTTATGCCCAGGGCTACAATCCGCCGGCCGGTCCGGGACGGGTGGACTTCAGGCCGGAACCGGAACCCACGAACGCTCCCCGGAACGTCTCCGATCTGGTTGCCGAAGCGGTGGCTGCCGCCAAATCGGCCGACATCGTCATTTATGTCGGCGGTTTGAACCACCACGGCGGTTACGACACCGAAGGCGCGGATCGCAAGGACCTCAAACTGCCCGGCGGCCAGGACGAATTGATCCAAAAAGTCGTGCAGGCCAACCCCCGGACCGTGGTGGTGCTCATGGGCGGAGGGGCTGTCGGGATGGATGCGTGGCTCGCCAAAGTGCCGGCCGTGCTCTACGCGTGGTATCCCGGTTTGGAAGGCGGCAATGCTTTGGCCCGCGTACTGTTCGGCGACGTGGACCCTTCGGGCAAACTGCCCTGCACCTTCCCGAAGCGGCTGGCGGATTCACCGGCGCATGCGCTCCATGCCTACCCGGGCACCAACGGCACGGTGATTTACCGGGAAGGATTGCTGGTCGGTTACCGCTGGTTCGACACGAAAAGAATCAAGCCGCTGTTCCCCTTTGGTTATGGCCTTTCCTACACGACGTTCAAGTATTCGAATCTCAGCCTCGTTCCCGGTCCGGAGGCGCTGGGTGCGCCGGTGACAGTTGAATTTGAACTCGCCAACACGGGCAGTCGCGCCGGGGCGGAGGCGGCGCAAGTCTATGTGCAGGAAATTCATCCCAGCCTGCCGCGGCCCCTCAAGGAATTGAAGGGCTTCAAAAAGGTCTTCCTGCAACCCGGGGAAAAACAAAAAGTCTCCATCGTTCTCGACCGGAATGCCTTTGCCCATTATGACCCGGACAAAAAAGGCTGGGTGGCCGACCGGGGCGCCTACAAAATCCTAGTCGCCAGTTCTTCGCAGGACATCCAGTTGAGCGGCACGTTCAAATTGGCGGAGACGACCGTAGTGCTGGATGGTGCGACTCCAAATGAACAGACCTCCCTTGCGGCAGTGAAATAGAAATCAAGTGCTGGCCCGGAATTGCCGGGTCACCCGGTCCAGGCGCTGGTTGTCGGCGCGAATCCGGGCGGCCAGGGTCCGGGCCGTGGCCTGCAGGAAGGGCGCGGCCAGCGAAGGCGCTTCCCGGGTGAGCCGCTCAAAAGCCACGTCGGACATTTTCAACACGGTGCTGTCCGCGTTGGCAATGACGTCCGCCGATCGCGGGCCGTGATCGAACAGTGACATGTCACCAAAAAAATCGCCGGGGCCAAAAGTTGCCAGGATGGTTTCCTTGTCCCCCGCCATCACCCGCGCCCGCAGCTCGCCTTGCAGGATGAAGTACATGCCGTCACCGGCGTCGCCCTGTTTCACCAGGGCCATCCACTGCGGCACCTTGCGCACCTCCATGAAGTCCTTCAGCCGGTCAAGCTGGGCGTCGTTCATTTGGGCCAAAATTTTGATGCGCCGCAAGGAGCCGGGTTTGATGTCCGGACCCGAAGCCGTTGCCAAACCCGGGATGATTTCCTGATTGAAATGAGCCTGAAGTTCGGGGACGTCCGCCGCGCGCCGCCAGTTGCCATCCGGACGCGCAAATATCCAGGTGTCGGCCAGAACGCGTTCGTCGCTGATCCAGTCAATCAACTCCGACAATTCCACAGGACCATAAGGGGAATCGTCAATCCCCCAGATGAAAAAATCATTTGCGCCTTCCTGCAACTCCATGGTCCCATCCTACCACCGTTCCCGGACCGTTGTGAAGCAAAAAATGGCCGGGACCTGGGGCAGTCAGTCCTGATTCGACCTGCCGGCCGTGCGCCGCCGGGATTATTTCGCCTGGGCAAAGAGCATGAGCACGCGCGGGCCCCGAGGCGTTATCAATTGATAGTGCGCCTCTTGCGCGGTGCGCGGAATGGCCAGGCCATCACACTGCTCATCGCGGGCCGGTTTGCCGTCCACGAGCAGCACGTAGTGGTGCGTGCGGTTGCACGGAATGTCGTGCAGCGTCGCCTGCCAGACGTGGTGCGTTTCGTCGCGGACCAGCGGCGCCTTCTGCCATTTGGTGAACGTGCCCACCACTTCCACCGTGGCCGGCTCCTGGGTCTGGCCGGCGGGCAAACGCCAGCGGAAAATCCGGGTGAACGTTTGCGGACGATCCGACTTTGGCATCCGAACCGCCAGTCTGGTTGGAACGCCGGAAAAGGCCGGGCCCGGTGTCTGCGCTGGTTTCCGGTCGTGAGGATTGTTTGAATCTTGATACATGCTGGTTGTCCGTCGTGAAGGAGTTGTGAACGTCATGCCCGTGGCGACCGCTGTCAGATTTGGCGGTCCTGGCTCGGGGCGTTGAAGCCATTCCCGCCGGCCGCCGCCGGGATTTTTGCGAAGTTGCGGGCCTGCCAATCAGGAAAATATTTCAAACAAAATTTCGCCGGCGGTTGTCTCATATTCAGCTTGTGCCATTGTAAATGGGCGTCGGTGTTTCATTCACGAAACGCGGCACTATATCATCAAGGCACGGGCAAGGAAAGGAGGCGTTATGAAAAAATGCGCTATTTTGTCTGTAATCGGGGTGGCGGCAGTGTTGACCGCGTGTGCTCCCGGCACCGCGCAGGCCAACGGCCTGGATAATCGAATCCGCAAATTAACCGCCCAATTTGAGGCCCTGCAACGGAAGCCGAACGAAGGTGTCCCGTCCGATATGCTGCGCAACGCCCGGGGCATCGTCCTGCTGGATCGCACGAAAGCCGGGTTCGGTTTCGCCTTCCAGGGCGGCACCGGCGTGGCCATGGTGAAAGACGCCCGCGGGAAATGGAGCCCGCCGGCCTTTCTCAGCGCGGATGAAGCCAGCCTCGGCCCGCAGATCGGCGGCGAACAGAGTTTTTGCGTGGTTCTGTTCATGGACACCAACGCAACCCAGGAATTGAGCGGTTCCATCGTTAATTTTGGCGGTGAGGCGCGCGCTACCGCCGGTGACCAAAGTTCCGGCGTGGAGAACCTGGCCGTTCCTGCGCCTTCGACGCTGGTCTATGGCGATCGTGCAGGGTTTTATGGCGGTGTCGCGATGAAAGGGGGCACCATTTCTCCGGACCAAAATGCCAATGAAACTTACTACGGCCATTACGTGACCGTGAACGATGTTCTGTTCGGCAAACGGGTCAAACCGACGCTGGCGGCGACTGAACTGGCCCGAACGATCTCGAATTATGCCCAAACTTACGGCGCGAATGCCACACGCTGAAGGGAACAGGAGGCCATCATGAAAAGAATTCCGATTGGGCTCGCGGTGGCATTGGCGGGTGTTTTGGTTCTGGGCACGCGTGACGCGAGGGCGGATTTGGAGGTCGGCGCCTCGGTGCAAATACATGCCGTGGCCGATTTTGACGCCTCGCTATCGTCCTGCGGCACCTGGGTGAACGTCGGCTCTTATGGACGTTGTTGGCGGCCGGCGGGCATTGTAGCGGGCTGGCAGCCGTATTGCAACGGCGAGTGGGTCTGGACGGATTGCGGCTGGTATTGGGAAAGTGACGAGCCGTGGGCCTGGGCCTGCTATCACTATGGTTACTGGGTTTACGATCCCACCTTCGGCTGGGTCTGGATCCCCGGTGTGGAATGGGCGCCGGCCTGGGTCTGCTGGCGCATCGGCGATGGTTGCATCGGCTGGGCGCCCATGTGTCCGCCGGGCTTTTTCTCCCGCCGTCCGATTGACGCGGCCTTTGTGTTTGTGGACAACGATCGCTTTGGCAGCCATATCGGGCCGTCGGTGGTCGTTGCCGGCAACCGGCATGACCTCATCCGGCAAACGAAATTCATCTCCAATGTCAGATTTGCCAGCCGTGACGTTGACGGGCACGGCGCCCGCCGAGTGGCCATCGATGACGGGCCGGGACTGGACGCCATCCAAAAGGCCACGGGCCGACAATTCAAGGCCGTTGACCTGAACACGGCAGTGCGCCGTACCCCCGTGCCGATGCGTTTCAATTCATCGCACAATTCCCGGAACAATCCCGCGCCGTCGGCCGGGCGGGAAATACGAATCACGCCGAATC
The DNA here is from genome assembly GCA_963802515.1 of uncultured Verrucomicrobiae bacterium. Classification (GTDB taxonomy): domain Bacteria; phylum Verrucomicrobiota; class Verrucomicrobiia; order Limisphaerales; family UBA11358; genus UBA11358. The sequence continues at coordinate 3,595,406 of CAWDIX010000002.1, read as the reverse complement.
CCAACGAACACGCGCCGGTTTTTTCTCCCAACCAGCACCCGGGAAACAACAATCCTCCACCTCCGCCGGTGAAGTCGAAATATAACCCGGCGCCGGACAAACATTACTCCGGTCAAGGTCCTCAACCGAATCAGGCCACGCCCGACGCGGCACCTGGAGGGAATCCGGGAAATGATCGCGGGCCGGGCGGCGGGCAGGATGGCGGACAAGGTGGAGGCCACGATCGCGGCCATGACCGCGGTAACAACTGAACCGGCCGAACGGCGAAGGGCCGCGCTCAATCCAAGTTGGGATACGAGCCGAGGACTTTGACAAAATTGCAATGGTCGCCGAGCAGCCCGATGGCTTTGGCAACATTCCGGTCCTGGGCATGGCCTTCGCAATCAATGAAGAAGAAATATTCCCACGCCTTCCGCTTGCTCGGCCGCGACTCAATCTTCGTCATGTTGATTTTGTAACGGCGGAACGCGGCAATCGCCTCGTGCAACGCCCCGGCCTTGTCGGCCACACTGAGCATCAGGCTGGTGCGGTCGTTGCCGGTCGGCGGACTGCACTGGCGGCCCAGCACCAGGAATCGCGTGGCGTTGGCGGCGTTGTCCTGAATGTCCTGTTCCAGCACGCGCAGGCCGTATTTTTCCGCGGCAAGCACGCCGGCGATGGCCGCCGCGCCTTTTTCCTTCGCCGCCAGTTCCGCCGAGCGCGGGTTGGAGGACGTTTCGATGATTTCCACGTGCGGCAGATGATTTTGGATCCAGCCGCGGCATTGGGCCAGGGATTGCGGATGCACGAACAGCTTTTTGATTTGCCTGCGCGGTGAGTTGCTCATCAGGCATTGCTGCACCGGCAGGACAATTTGCGAAACGATTTTCAAATCGCTGTCCACGAACATGTCGAGCGTGTACGTCACGACGCCCTCGGTGGAATTTTCCACCGGCACGACGCCGTAATCCGCGCTCTTTTTGCTGACCTCGCTAAAAACGTCCGCGATGGTCTTTTGCGGCGAATATTGCAGGCTGGAACCGAACCGCCGTATGGCCGCTTGATGCGTGAACGTCGTCTCCGGCCCGAAGTAGGCGATGGTCATCGTTTTTTCGAGCGCGAGGGCGCTGGACATGATTTCGCGGTAAATCGCGCGGAGCTGTTCGTGGGTGATGGGTCCCGGGTTCAGTTTGCAGATGCGGTCGAAGACGGCGCGCTCGCGGTGCGGCGCATAAATCTCCTCCCCCGCGGCAAGCTTCATGTCGCCGATGGCCAGCACGTGGCGCGTGCGCTCGTTGAGCAGCCGGACGATCTGTGCGTCCAGCTTGTCGATCGCTGTGCGATGTTTGGAAATGTTCAAGCAAAGGTAGAATGCAGGAGCCGGAAGGAAGAATCAAATCTGTTTCGGTGCACGAGAAACGATAAATAGTCAGTACCCTTTCTCGATATGACGAAGTTCGGCTTCGTCGAGGTATTTTTTTAACACGACTTTCCAAGCCTTGTCAAAAGCGAGCTTCTGGCGGGAAAAAGCGGAAAAGTTTCTTTGGTTTAATTTGCTCCATCATGGATAAACCGATCGACCGCACGGTTGTGGAATCAAACGTTCACGGAATTTTTTCCCGTTCCGGTTTTTGAGCCCTAGCTTCGGCATCTTTTATCTTTCCCTCTTCATTCAGTTGAAGTTGCTCCGGCGGATGGGTGGCCAAGCCGGGCTCGGCCGTGACCGGTGCGGGTGGTCTTTCGACCACAATTTTTCGGAGTTCATCCGCAGCGGGCAAATCGCCCAGACCGGCCAGGCCGAAATATTCAAGGAACAGCGGCGTGGTGCCGTAAGTCGGCGGGCGGCCCACCACCTCGGCGCGGCCCGCGGACTCGACCAGCCCGCGTTCCATCAGCGTTTGCATGACGCCGTCCACGTTCACGCCGCGAATCTGCTCGACCTCGGCGCGGGTAATCGGCTGGCGATAGGCGATGATGGCCAGCGTTTCGAGCGCGGGCTGCGACAGGCGCGGCGGGCGGATTTTTTGCCCGACCAGCGCCTTGAGCCACGGCGAAAATTCCGGTTGCGTGACGAATTGCCATGCGCCCGCGACGCACGCGAGGCGATAACTCCGCGCGCCAGTTTCATGTTCGCCCGCCAGTTGTTCCAGCGCGGCGGTCAGCTCGCCCTCCCTGATTTTGGCGAGCGATTTGGCGGTGGCGTCGGCGTCTTCGGCCCCCGCGGCGGCGGCCAGCACATCACGAAGCTCTTTGACGCTCATTGGTTTTTGCGCGGAGAACAGGAGCGATTCCAGAATGAATTTCAGTTCCATGTTAAAACGGTGGGTGAGGTTATGCGATTCGGCCAAAGCGGTCAACGAGCGAGCCAATATCGGAATCAGATTTTTGTCTTAATCCACGGAGATCATGGCTTTCATGACGCCATCGCGGTAATGGGCCACCAGCTCGAAGGCCTGCCGGGTTTCGGCCAGCGGGAAATGATGCGTTACCATCGCGTCCATGTTGATTTTGCGCCGCTCCAGCATATCAATCGCCTTCTGTGTGCAATGGGCCTGCCGGCGCACGTTGATGATGGTAATTTCCTTCCGCCGTAAATCATGAATTGGAAAAGAAACCTCGTCAAATTCGGGGATGCCCACCAGTGCGAGCGTCCCGCCCGGTTTCAACAATTTTATGGCGTGATCGAAAGCCACCTTGTCTCCGCTGCACTCAAAAACGGCATCCATTAACAACGGCTCAAGGTTCGAGATTTCCTCCACCACATCCGTGCGATCCGGGTTGCCACACCACTTGGGATGCAATTTCCGGGAAAAGTCCAGACGGTCCTGGATTTTATCCGTGACATAAACATTACCGGCATTTTTCGCGCGCAAGGCATGAAAGACGGACATTCCAATGGGTCCCGCGCCAAGAATGGCGACGCTGGCTTTTGCCGAAAGATGGGACCGTTCGACCGCATAGACCGCGATGGCCAGCGGTTCGGACAAGGTCGCCTGCTCAAACGTCGTGCTGTCTTTTATCGGGAAACAACAAATTTCGGGGAGCACGATGTATTCACACAGAGCGCCAGCCAATTGCCCCGGGCAGCCCAGGAAGAGGAGCTCGCGGCAGGTGTTCTCCCTTCCGGCGCGGCATTGATCGCAGTGCCCGCAATACACCGCCGGGTCAATGGCAATCCGCTGACCGGGTTTTACCCGGGTCACCTTTTTTCCTGTCTGCTCGACGATACCGGCCGCCTCATGTCCGACGGCAAAGGGAAATTGGATAATCTGGGAGCCGATCCTGCCGGTGGTGTAATAATGAATGTCCGAACCGCAGACCCCGACGGTTTTGATCCGGATGAGCACATCGGTGTCCCTGGCTATTTCAGGTTCCGGCACTTGTCCGATTTCGAATTGTCTGATGCCGGTGAGCAATGCGGCTTTCATGACGCTGGCCGGCGGCTTTCTGGATTAACATTTTTCACCCGTTTAATTCATACCTACACCAAAACGGCACAGATGTCATTACGGAAGCCGGGCATAAGGCCGGAGACTGTGCTTCAGAATCATTGCCGCCTGACGCAGCGGGTAAAAATCCATGGCCGCCCCTCATTAGTGTCATGCGCCTTTTGAGCCCTTTTGCGGCGACCGGAATTAGCGATTTTGCGCGCCTGAAGCAACGGATGTTGTTTGTTTGCCAAAATAAGTGGGGGTGGCCGAGCCACTCCAACCTATTCTAATTCCAGAGCCGTCGGCGATGAGGAAGGCCGGTTGGATTTCGCCGTCATCATGACTGTTTTAACGCCGCAAAAATTTGAATTTTTCAATAAAATGAGCACAAGACCAAAACTAACGCTGGACGCCAATGAAGGCGTCGCCCACGTCGCCTACCGCCTCAACGAGGTCATGGCGATCTACCCCATCACGCCGTCATCCCCCATGGCCGAGTTCTGCGACCAATGGGCGTCCGAAGGCAAAAAGAACCTCTGGGGCACCATCCCGTCCATCGTGGAATTGCAAAGCGAAGGCGGAGCCGTCGGCGCGGTCCACGGCATGTTGCAGACCGGCTCCATGGCCACCACGTTCACGGCGTCGCAGGGGCTGCTGCTGATGATTCCCAACATGTTCAAGATCGCGGGCGAACTGCTGCCCACCGTCTTCCACGTCACCGCCCGCGCCGTCGCGACCCACGCGCTCTCCATTTTCGGCGATCACAGCGACATCATGGCCGTGCGCTCGACCGGCTGGGCCATGCTCGGTTCGGCCAGCGTGCAGGAAGCGCCGGACTTTGCGCTGATTGCGCAGGCGGCCACGCTGCGCTCGCGGATTCCGTTCGTGCATTTCTTCGACGGCTTCCGCACGTCGCACGAGGTGCAGAAGATTGAGATGCTGACCGAGGCCGATTTGCGCGCGTTGATTGACGACAAGCTGATGGCCGAACATCGCGCGCGGGCGATGTCGCCCGACCATCCGGTGCTGCGCGGCACGGCGCAGAATCCCGACGCGTTCTTCCAGGCCCGCGAGGCGTGCAATCCGTTTTACGCCGCCTGCCCGGACATCGTGCAGCAGGCGATGGATGAATTCGCGAAGCAGGTCGGGCCGCGCCTACAAGCTGTTTGAATACGTCGGCGCGCCGGATGCGGAACACGTGATTGTGCTGATGGGTTCGGGCTGCGAAGCGGCGCATGAAACCGTCGAGCATTTGAACCAGCGCGGCGCGAAAGCTCGGCGTGGTCAAAGTGCGGCTTGTATCGGCCGTTCGACAGCAAACGCTTTGTGGAGGCGTTGCCCGCGGTCGGTCAAGGCCATCGCGGTGCTGGACCGCACCAAGGAACCGGGCGCGGCGGGCGAACCGCTGTATCAGGATTGCGTCGCGGCGATTCTCGAAGGCATGGCCAACGGCTGGGGCAATTTGAAATGCGCTGCCCAAGGTCGTCGGCGGCCGTTACGGCCTGTCCTCCAAGGAATTCACGCCGGCGATGGTCAAGGCCGTGTTCGACAATCTGGCCGCCGACAGCAGCCGAAGAACCATTTCACCGTCGGCATCAACGACGACGTTTCCCACACCAGCCTGACGGTGGACCACGAATTTTCCACCGAACCCGACAATGTGATTCGCGCGTTGTTCTACGGCCTGGGCGCGGACGGCACGGTGGGCGCGAACAAAAATTCCATCAAGATCATCGGCGAAGGCACGGACAATTACGCGCAGGGCTATTTCGTCTATGATTCCAAGAAATCCGGCAGCATGACCGTGTCGCACCTGCGGTTCGGGCCGGAGCCGATCCGCTCGACCTACCTCATCACCCGCGCGAATTTCGTGGCCTGCCATCTGCCGACGTTCCTGGAGAAGTACGACATGGTCAAACCGCTGGTGTCCGGCGGCACGTTCCTGCTCAACACGCCTTACTCGAAGGACGAAGTCTGGTCGAAGCTGCCGACGCCGGTGCAGGAATCGCTCATCGCCCGGAAGGCGAAGTTTTACGTGATTGACGCGACCAAGGTGGCGCGCGACAGCGGCATGGGCGGGCGCATCAACACCATCATGCAGGTCTGTTTCTTCGCGCTGTCCGGCGTGCTGCCGCGCGACAAGGCCATCGAAGCCATCAAGTATTCCATCAAGAAAACCTACGGCAAGAAAGGCGAGGAAGTCGTGGCCATGAACCTCAAGGCCGTGGACAACACGCTGGAACATCTGCACGAGGTGCCGGTGCCGAACCGCGTGAACGGCAGCGGCGGCCTGCTTGCCGCCCATCTCGCTGAACGCGCCGAGGTTTGTGCAGGATGTGCTCGGGCGCCTCGCCGCCGGCGAAGGCGACGATCTGCCGGTGAGCGCGTTCCCGGCGGACGGCACGTTCCCGACCGCCACGGCGCAGTACGAAAAACGCAATCTCGCGCTGGACATCCCGGTGTGGGACGAAAAGGTCTGCATTCAATGCCTGAAATGCGTGGCCATCTGCCCGCACGCGACCATTCGCGCGAAGGTCTATGAACCGGCGGCGCTCACCGGCGCGCCGGCCACGTTCAAGAGCCGCCGACAGCCGCAATCCCGGAGTTCAAGGGCTGGAAATTCACGCTGCAAGTCGCGGCGGAGGATTGCACCGGCTGCGCGTTGTGCGTGGACGTCTGCCCGGCGCGAACAAGACCGAAGCCAAACTCAAGGCCATCAACATGCGGCCGCAGGCGCCGTTGCGCATTGCCGGAGCGCGAGAACTGGAATTTCTTCCTCGGCCTGCCCGAACTGGACCGGCGCAAGGTCAAGACGACGCAACTGCGCCAGCAACAGCTCCTGCGGCCGTTGTTCGAATTCAGCGGCGCGTGCGCCGGCTGCGGCGAGACGCCCTACATCAAGATGCTGTCGCAACTGTTCGGCGACCGCGCGGTCATCGCCAACGCCACCGGCTGTTCCTCGATTTACGGCGGCAACCTGCCGACGACGCCCTACTGCGATGAACAAGAGCGGCCGCGGTCCGGCGTGGTGCAATTCGCTGTTCGAGGACAACGCGGAGTTCGGCCTCGGCTTCCGCGTCTCGATTGACAAGCAAAAGGAATTTGCGACCGAACTGGTGAAGAAACTCGCGCCGCAACTCGGCGATGACCTTGTGACACGGCATCGTGAACGCCGACCAAACCGATGAAGCCGGCATTTACGAGCAACGCGAGCGCGTGGCCGCGTTGAAACAAAAATTGCAGAAGCTCGATTCGCCGGAAGCGAAACTGCTGTCCGGCCTCGCCGATCAACTGGTGCGAAGAGCGTCTGGATTGTCGGCGGCGACGGCTGGGCCTACGACATCGGCTACGGCGGCCTGGACCACGTGCTGGCCAGCGGGCGCAACGTCAACGTGCTCGTGCTCGACACGGAAGTTTATTCCAACACCGGCGGGCAGATGTCCAAATCCACGCCGCGCGGCGCGGTGGCGAAGTTCGCCGCCGGCGGCAAGCCGATGGGCAAGAAAGACCTCGGCCTGATCGCCATGACCTACGGCACACATCTACGTGGCGAGCGTGGCGATGGGCGCGAAGGACGAGCAGACGCTTGCGCGCGTTTGTGGAGGCGGAATCCTATCCCGGCCCGTCGCTCATCATCGCCTACAGCCATTGCATCGCGCACGGCATTGCGATTGACATGGGCGTCGGCGCGCGCCAGCAAAAGCTGGCGGTGGAATCCGGCCAATGGCTGCTCTACCGGTTCGACCCGCGCCGGGCCGCAGCGCGGCGAGAACCCGCTGCAACTCGATTCCCCAGCGCGCCAAGGCCAAAGTGCAGGATTATCTGCTGATCGGAAAACCGGTTCAAGATGCTCACCAAGAGCAAACCGGAGGAGGCGAAGAAGCTCTTTGCCCAGGCGCAGGTGGATGCCGACCGCCGCTGGAAATTCTATCAGTTCCTGTCCGGGCGCGACACGAAGGCCAAGGCAACGGCGGTCCGCCGCGCGTCGCCGAAACCGGCCGCCACCGTGGACCAACAACCGCTGAACGAAATCGATGAATGAGCCGACGTGCCGGATCGCCGACCGAACGCTGGAAATGCGGCCTTATCGAGTTTCGTTATTCTCGGCTCGCTTCAAAATCGAAAATTTTATGGATCTAACCACCACTTATCTCGGCCTGAAACTGCGCACGCCGCTCGTCGTGGCGGCCTCGCCGTTGTCGGAGGAAATTGACAACATCAAACGCATGGAAGACGCCGGCGCGTCGGCAGTGGTGCTGTACTCGCTGTTCGAGGAGCAACTGCGCCAGGACCGCGCCGAACTGGTGCATCATCTGGAACAGGGCACCGAAAGTTTCGCGGAAGCGCTGACCTATTTTCCCGAGCCGGAGGAATTTCATCTCGGGCCGGAGGAATATCTCAAGCACATCGCCAAGGCGAAAAAGGCGACGCGCATTCCCATCATCGCCAGCCTGAACGGCTCCTCGACCGGCGGTTGGACGCAATACGCCAGGCAAATCCAGCAGGCCGGCGCGGATGCGCTGGAATTGAACATTTATTACATCCCCACCGATTTCAATCTGTCGGGGACGGCGGTGGAACAAACCTACCTGGACATCCTCAAGGCGGTGAAATCGGAAGTGACGATTCCCGTCGCCGTCAAACTCAGCCCGTTCTTCAGCAATTTTGCCAACATGGCGAAACGGCTCGACGACGCCGGCGCGAACGGGCTGGTGCTGTTCAACCGGTTTTATCAGCCGGACATTGACCTCGAAACGCTGGAAGTGAAGCCGAACATCCTGTTGAGCACGCCGATGGCCATGCGCGTGCCGCTGCGCTGGATCGCGATTCTTTACGGCCGCGTCCGCGCCAGCCTGGCCGCGACCAGCGGCATCCACCGCGCGTCCGACGTGTTGAAGATGCTCATGGCCGGCGCGGACGTGACGATGCTCTGCTCGGTGCTGATCCGGCACGGCGTCCGGCAAATCAGCACGATTGAGCGCGACCTCGTGGCGTGGATGGAAGAGCACGAATACGAATCCGTGTCGCAGCTCAAGGGCAGTCTGAGCCAGAAGAATTGTCCGGCGCCCGGCGACATTCGAGCGCGCGCAATACATGCGGGCCATCTCCAATTATCCCGTCCCGACCGTGAACTGAAATTTCCGCTTTCTGCATTTCCTAATCGGCCATCCGGAATTAAATCGTCGAGTGGCAAATCACGAAGACAAGGAGTATCTTCGCTGCGAGGCGGAATAACCACGACTCGCAGAAAATGCTGAAAGCCGATCACATAACCGCTCGGGCGCTGTGCCTTTTTTCAATCCGAGGGCGCGCCTGGTGCGTGATGATGCTTTTGCTGGGTGCGTTCGCGAATCCTCCCGCCGTCCAGGCACAAGCCGGGTACGTGGACCCGAGTTTCCTCAATGGCATGTCCGGGCCGAATTCCTGGATCGCGGCCTTCGCGCTGCAACCGGACGGCAAGCTCCTCGTCGGCGGCCAGTTCACGAGCTTCAATGGCGTGCCGGGCGGTGAGGTCGTCCGACTGAACACCGATGGCAGCGTGGACACCAACTTCTCCGCCAGCGTGACGGCCGGCGAACCCAGCATCAGCAGTGTGGCCGTCCAGCCCGATGGCAAGGTGCTGATTGGCGGCCTGTTCACCGGCATCAACGGGGCCACCCGCGTCCGGATTGCGCGCTTGAATGCCGACGGAACTCTGGACACAAACTTCGTTGCCACGGTCACCAGCAGCCAGTCGTTCATCACCGTGAGCCATCTGGCCGTGCAAACGAATTCGCAAATTGTCATCGGCGGCTGGTTCGAAAGCGTCAACGGAGCGCCGCACACCAACATCGCGCGGCTCAACCTCAACGGCTCCCTGGATACCGGTTACAACGCGCAGATTGACACTCCGCCAAATGCCTTGACCTTGCAGGCCGATGGCAAAGTGCTGATTGGCGGCGCTTTCAGCACTGTCAATGGCCAGGCCAGCCCCCACGTCGCGCGCCTGAATGCCGATGGCGCCCTCGATACCAATTTCCTCCTGACTGCCGATGGCAACGTTGACAGTTTCGCCCAGCAACCGGACGGGAAACTGCTCATCGGCGGAGGTTTCACCACTATCAACGGACAGAGCCGCTATCGTATTGCGCGGCTGAACCTCAATGGCAGTCTCGACACGAATTTTCAGAACGGCATGGCCGGCGCCGACGGTTATGTGGGCGGCGTCGCCGGTGACCCGGGCGGCAAGGTTCTGGTCGCGGGCCAGTTCGCCAACATGAACGGCGTGGGCCGCAACTGGATCGCGCGCCTCAACAGCAACGGCAGCCTGGACACCAATTTTCTCGCGACCGTGGACAACTACCTTGAGTTGCTGCTCGTCCAACCCGATGCCCGGGTCATCATCGAAGGGAGCCTCGTCGCCACCGTGGACGGGCGGAGTCGCAACCGCCTGGCGCGGCTGCAAAGCAGCAGCGCTCCCATCATCAGCGGGCCGAGGCTTTCTGGCGGGAATTTCTCATTCGACGTGAACGCCGTTACTGGAACGAACTACGACGTTGAGGCTTCAACGAACCTGGCGAATTGGAGTGTGGTGTTGTCCACCAACGCGGCGGTTGACAATTTCACCTTTTCCGACTCGAACCCGTCTCAATTCCCCAGGCGGTTTTTCCGGGCGTACAAATTGCCCTGAACTCCACGGAGGCGAATCCGGGATCCGAAACCAAGCAGGAATGGTGGGGCGAGGATACTGACGAGCCGCTCCGTCAGCCCTCAACATCTAACTCTCAACCGTTTTTCAACCGCGGATTGCGCAGATGAACGCAGATTCATTGGCCGCAAAAGAGCACAAACGGCGCAAAGATTCCTCCGTCCCCGCCCCGAACGAGATTCCTCGCCCGTGGGAACGGGAGAGGATGTCCGCAGGACAGGTGAGGGTTGAAGGGGAAAATCCAAACTATGCGGTGAGGGTCAGGGTGAGGTGTCGCAAGTCTTTCTCCCGGTGGCCATCCGCAAGGATCAAATCTCCACGTCGCGGCAACGTTGTTCCAACTGATAACTGATTCGCTGAATGGCTGCTTCCGAAAGTTGCGTCAAATCAAAATCGGAAATCGGAAATCGGAAATGTGTCTATTTGGTTTCGATGGCAAAGACACCGGCCTGCCATTCACAATCTCTCAGGCAGATTGAGTCTTCTCCAAACCACCGGATCTTGCAACAAACTTGGCTTGTTCATCAGGAATTCGTTTAGAGTTCGCCGTGCGTGGTCCGCAGTTTCGGATTCGGATTCTGAGGAATCATGAAGCTGACTGAGAAGCGCCAGAGCGAGCTTGGCAGCCTGCTTTAAGGATGGAGCTGACGCAATCCTCAGGGCACGCCAAGCGGCTCTCTCCGCCAAATTGCTCTGCAAAAGCTCATTTGCTGAGGCAGTGAGTTCAACATCGCTTAATTCTGGCCTGGCGAGGCTAAGTCCTATGGCATAGTCCTTCGCACGTACATCCCATGTCTTGGCCAAATTGAGCGTGTGTGACGGAAGGAGACAATGGCATCCTGCTTTGGCGAGTTCGGTGATAATCGGCAGGAGACCACGGCGACCGTCTGGATTCGCACAGAAATGATGTATTAGTTGATCCGCAATATCCTGCCTTGGGGCGTCAATCGAAACCATCGAACCTTCACGACCAAGCCAATCGAAAAAATCAATCCACTCAGCACTAAGCGGGCCGCTTGTCGTAGGAGAAATGAGATTTTCAAGCCAGTACGCCCGCCAACGCATCTGAGGACGCCGTGACGCTATCCCGTAGAGTTCTCTGATTTCGTTTGGAGACGGGATGCTCCTGCGGCCTCTCGGAAACTCCCAAAGACTGAGAATCAACGATGCAAGCCAAGAGGAGGTTTCTGGATTTTGCATCTGACGCAGCTGTTCGATCGACGCCGGAAGCTGCCCGGCAGAATATGTGTCGTTTGCCGACCATCCAGAGACTCCAAACGGGAAACCCTTGGACGAGAACTCAGGAGAAATTGGCAGCGCTTCATTTTCGCTCGCCTGAAAATCATCATCAAGCAGCCCAATCTGTCTCCACCGCTGTTCAGCGGCAGTCCAGTGTTTGGTGTCTCCCAAAAGGCCATGCTGTGCTGCCTCTGCGAATCGAAGTAAATCCTCTTTTGATTTCGCACGATTCAGGCATGCACCTATCGGCCAAGGGAGAGGATGCAGCCACGCGCCGTCGCTAGGCAGCCACTTTCCCGCGAGCCAGTTCAGTTCGGCAGAAAGGGTTTTTGCGGTCGGATTCGCCCCGAATCTTGCTGCCGCCAATAATGGAAACCACTCCCTGTTGCTAAACTCCAGTCGCTCCAGAGATTGCCAGAGTTCGTTGCCGAGGTGCAGTGGCGTGAAGAAAGCTCGGCTGATTACATCACTCCAAACAGAACGGATAGCGACTTGGCAGTGCCCACCGCCCGATTCTAGAAACCGCAATATGCGACGCCACGGACCAAGTTCAGTCGGAATTTGAGACTCCGCTAAGTCCGGTCGCAGATAGCGGATGAACCAACGTGGTTCGATCTTTGTTGCAACATCAATCAACTTGGCCACAAACCACTTTGAAGGGGCTCTACGACTACGACCGAACAAAATGATTCGTTGTGCCTCGATATCTGCTGGCCACCGAGCGTCTAGAAGCTTGAAGCGCCCATGCAATGTCGCGGTCTGCAAGACTCGTCAACAAATGCCATCCCCCCAGTTGCGCCCAGAAACTCGCTTGGCCTAGTCGATCCTCAATTACTTCGAGAAACAGGTCTTTGAGGTCGTCATGAAAAATAGCGGCCAACTGGGCACAATGCCCGGCATCGGGAAGTCGTGCAAGTTGGAGGGCAATCCGCGTGAATCGGACCTCATAGCTAGGGTATTGCCGAGCCGTACCATCGGCGAGGATGTCCAAAGCCAAACGCGAACCCCAGAGCACCGCGTTCGCGGCTCGGCCAGCGGTTTCGTCCGCGAGGATTTGGCGAGATGCTTCTTCCTCATTGAGCCCGGCACACAAGGACACGAGATTGTCCAGAAGGTGCTCGCGCTCCAAAAAGCACTTGCCGACATCAAACTGGAAGACGTTTCGCCAATAGCTTGCCGGCCCAATCACTTTCAGTCGTTCTCGTATGTCCTCGTCCGAACCGTTCATCACGGCTTCGGCTGCCATGAACTCCTTGAACGAAGTGATGTCAAAGCGCACCCACCCAACTCTCTGGCGAACGAGAAAGACGAGTCTGTCGAGGGCGCTATTACTGATGCGAGCAAGAAGCTCTGAAGCCTTTGGTTCGATAATGCCGATTTGCTCGAGTCTGCGCCGCACTAGCTCACGGAACTGCTCATCCGAAAGAGCGGAATCCACATCTTCAAGTCGCGGCCGCCTCGGTTTCGGCGTCGTCCTCTCCCCAGCGGAATGCAGGAGTAAACCGGCCTGAGCATGTATCGTATCTATGTCCTTCTGCCGCTCAGTAAGGATGCCACCAAGCAATTTTCGTCTCGTTTCTCTCTTGTATATCGTCCGATAGTACTCTGCAAAAAGGCGATAGCGCTGCTGTGGCGGTTCGCCCGTGTCTTCCAAAAGCGTTGCCATGATTGTGACTTGAAGCGGACTTTGCATCAGTCGAGAGGTGGCGAAGCTCTCACAAGCCTTCTCAAGACTGCGGAACAGCTCTTCCTTTCGACGTTCGTCAGCACCGCAACGGGCCTCAGCCAACCTGCGTCCGTACTCAAGGGCCTGCTGTGGAGAAAGCGGGGTTAGGTATAAGTGGCGAAAAAGTTCCTCAGAGAACTCGTTACTATAACTCTGCGGGCGTGTGGTCGCGACGACCAGCATATCGGCATTGGCAGAAGCAGCATCTATCCGAAAGCTTTCGATTTCTTTCAAAACGTCGCTGCGGTTGCTTGATGGCGGAACTTCATCAAGTCCGTCGAGGACCAACAGCCAAGGATATTGACCCAGCCAAGATTTCAGGTCTTCCGTGGAGAGCGCTGCGCCACCTAGGCGCGAAATATCGTTCCTGATGTATTCCCTCAACGTAAGCTGTGGTTCGGATGCCAGCGCATGGGCGAAATTGCGTAACTCAATTCGGAGGGGAAAGCGCCTCACTATGGGAAGCCCGCCTGCATTGCTGCGCTCTTTCTCCAATTGTTTGAGAATTGAAGATACTTTGTCGTCCAATCGTTGCTTCGGTCGGTCGCGAAGGATCGATGCCCGGTAAAGCTGACAAAGGTACTGGCCAAAAGTGCTCTTGCCTTGTCCCGGGCCGCCGACGATAACAAATCGGGAGAACTTACGGCTCGAGGATCGTGTCGTTCGCCCAGTATCATCATCGTCGTCTGCAATCCTGCGAAGAATCCGTGACGCCGCTTGGAGCAATGTATCCACCACGCGCGGCAACTCCTCCTCCTCTTCTTCACTTGCTAGGACAGCGGCCTCAGCACTGTTGGCGAATGGCAAGTCAACGAATACGCTTGCCAAGGGAATCTGGAGTTCCGGGTCTTCGCCAGCGGATTGAAGCTTTGCCGACATGTCGGCGATCAACTCCTTTTGGAGGAATGAATGCATCACCTCGACAAAATCCGGCTTCTGCGGGTTCAGCCATCCCGTGACTTGGGCGAGTACGTCGCCAGATGTGATGAAATGTCCGTAGGCCGCGCGGAGGTCCGCGTCACCGTCCAAAAAGCCCCGAATATCGTTGTAATCCCAGATGGCGTGACTCTTGAGACCAAGCTTTGCCGAGTAGTTTCCAAGCACTTTCGTGGCACGGTCGCGTCCTCCGCTGTCTGCAACACCCGAAAGTGCTACGTTCGTCGCAAGAATGTAGTATTCTGGCTTCGGTAGTTTCCTTTTCTTGCTGAGGAACTTTTTCAGGTCTCCGTCGAGCTGCTTCAATGCCCAAGTTGTATCCTTCTGTGAATCTCCACTGGGTCGTTGGTTGAACTTACACCCCATGACCAAGTAACCGTCCCACGCGCCCGCTGTGGACGGATAGTCCATCTTGCCTCGGAATGTCAGGTCGCGAGCGCCGTCTTTGCCATCCCCAAATGCCGTCACGCCTGCCCCGATTCGCTTTCGCGCAATCGCTTGGACAAGATGCTGGAAGTCACGGGGATTTAGTCCGCACAGGTTGTAGTCAGCCATAAGACGCACCTTTCAAGTGGAGAGATTCTGCTCGTTTAAACATTTTTCAGCATGGCGTTTGAGGAATTCCGTGCCGGGCGCAAATTGTTTCGGCAGCAACAGCCGTGCGCCGTCAAAGCCGGTCAGCCAGCGGATGGTTTCGTTATTGGCCTCTGCGGCTGTGTCCAGTCGCCGGGAGAAGCGGAAGTGTTCCTCGCGCGTCCAATCTTTGTTGTGCCGGGGCATAATTTATTTCAACCAGTTGATTTTGATTTCGGTTCCCAACGATTTTCCCGGTCACGCTCGGCGCGCCGTTCCTCAATCAGCTCCTGCACGACGGATTTCTCGCCGGGCTTCTGTTTGAAGATGCCGCAGAACGAATGGATGTAGTTCCGCATTTCTTCCGCCTTCATCCGATTCCGGCGCGACGAGGCAGGCAATATTTTCTTCCGACGAAGCATGACGCAACTTTGCACCCGGTAGCAGCCGGTGGCCAGTCGGAAGTTGGCCCAATTCGGGACGTGCGATTTATCCCGATTTACCTTGTGCATCCCGGGTGCGGGTGTAGGTTGAAATCGCTAACGGAGCATCGTTTACCAGGTGTCCGACGGCCCCTCGTTCGGGGGTTTTCCCTCTCCTCTTATTCCCTGCACTGCAAGGCAGATCCTCCTTCGTCCCGCACTGCGTGACTACGGAGGACAGGGCCGCATCAGCAGCCAAGAACAAACGAAAGCCGGAAACAGAAAGAACATCATTATGACATTAAACACAGGAAAGTATCCATCCCCCGGTTCCCGCCAACCAATAGTCTCGAAACCAACGCCAGTTGCGGTTGCGGTCGCTTTTCCGCAGAACCCGTCAAAGAAGGCCAAGGCGGCCCCATCCGAGGCGGAAATCAGCATGAAGGCCTACGAAATCTGGCTTTCGCAAGGGCAGAAACCGGGCTTTGACCAGGAACATTGGTTCCAGGCTGAACAGCAGTTGAGCCAGAACTGAAGTTCGGAGTTCGGAGATGGAAGATGGTAGATGGCGGAATTCCGCGGTCGCCAAGGCTCCCGTCTGTCCCTGTAAAGCGGGATTTGACACGATAAGTTCGCCGCTTCAGTGAATGTGGAATGAAGAATGCGGACTAAATTACCGCGGGGAGGGAATCTGGGGACGGGAAAACATTGAACATCGAGCCTTCAACGGGAATCGTCGGGCCGGAAAGTCAGCGCAAAACGGCATTGATTGTGGAAGGCGGAGCCATGCGCGGGGCGTGGGCGGCCGGGGTGCTTGCCTTTCTGCATGAAACCGGACGGCGGCAATACGATCTCGTCTATGCGGCTTCTTCCGGCGCCTGTTCGGCGGCGTATTTTGTCGCCGGCCTCTGGGAACCGGGCCTGACCATCTGGCGCGAACTGGCCAGCAAGGTGGTGCGCAAAACCAATTTTCTCCACCGTAAACCCGTCATTGACCTGGCGTACCTGGTGGACCACATCATCCGAAAGCATGTTCCGCTTTCGGTCGAGGCGCTGCAAAAGGCGCCCACCCGCTTTTTCATCGTCCTGACGGATTGTCATACCGGCGGACCGGTCTATTTCCATGTTTGCGATGAACGGGTCTTTGACGCCCTCCGCGCCACTTCCTCGCTGGCCCTGGCGACGCGCGGGTATGATTTTGTGGACGGCCATCCGTACGCCGACGGCGGGGTGGCGGACCCCATTCCCGTCCGGCGCGCGATCGCGGATGGCGCAACGGACATTACCGTAGTGCTCACGCACAAACTGACGTTCCGGCTCAAGCCGATACCGCGCTGGCTGGGGAAGGTTGCCTACCCTGAATTTCCCCGGGTGGCCCGGGTCTGGACGGCCCGGCAAAACGTGTATTACAACGCGGCGCTCGAACTGATGAAGCATCCGCCGGCGGGCGTGCACATCCAGGTGTTCAGCCCGCTCCGACGGTTGCCCGTGGGTTCCTTTACCATCCAGCCTGAACGAATCGCGGCCGCCCTGGTCCTGGGCCACGACGAGGCGTTAGCGCAAGCAAAGTCACCGAAAAGTTGAGGGTCGAGAGAAAGAATCCGTGTCACCCGTCATCCGCGGTTTAATTCGGGTCTGGCATCCCGGCTTAAAAAACCTCCGCCTTCAGACCGGTGACCTGGCGCACGGTTTGCGCAATCTGGGAAAGCGTCTTCAACGGCAGATGCCCGCATTCGGCGTGCGACATCGGCCGCGCCGCGGAGTAAATCTGCACCAGCGATATCTGCGCGCCATCCGCTTTCAGTTCCTTCAGCCGCTGGGCGTACTGTTCAATTTCTTCCAGCGGCGGTTCCTCACCGTGGATGGCCGGGAACAGGCTTTGAATGACCACCGGACGTTGCCGCGCCAACGACAGGATGTTTTTGAGCACCTTTTCCAGCGACACGGCGCCGCGATTCACCTTGTTCAAATAAGCCTGCGTGCCGCCGTCGAGCTTTGCCCAGATCTCATCGGACTTGGTGAGGTGCTTCAATCCTTCCTGCACCTGTGGCCGATCCAGGCCGGACCCGTTCGTCAGCAACACCACCTTGAAAAATGGATATCCACCCAGCGCCCGGACGCGCACGACGGCCTGCACGGCCTCGGTGAAATTGGGGGCCAGCGTCGGCTCACCGTCGCCGCTCAAGGCCACGTGGCGCAGTTGCAGCAATTCATCCGGCAACGCCTGGTAAGTAGGACGCTCGCGCAACCGTCCCTGGTGTACAAACATGAGTGTCCGGCGCAGTTCCTCGCCCATGACGTCCACGTCCAGCGCCGTTTCGCGAGGTTCCGTGCGGCGGTCCACCTCGCAATACCCACAGTCAAAATCGCAGTGTTGGTCGGGGTTCATGTTCACGCCCAGCGACAGGCCGCGAGCGCGCGGGGAGATGACCGCATAGACGAAGCGGTTGTTCAGAAAATCGCGCGGGCGGTCAAACGCCGTCTCCCGCAGAGAGGCATGGTGCATGACTGCCGGCTTCTTCTTTTCCGACCCATTCGCGGGAGCTGCTTTGCTGTTGAGTTCTTCCACAATTCTCACAAGTCACGTTAAGCGCACCCCGTTTTTGAAACTACACGGTTATTGTCAAAGTCTTGTCCTGCCTTGCGTGGCCGGATGCGGGATGCAAGCGACGCGCTACAAGTCACCAGCACCGTCGTACATGGCCTGCCACTTTTTTGGCAATGAAAGGACATTTTTTGGCAATTCGTTTATCCCGCTTGGAGAAACGCAGACGCCTGGCGTATTTTATGGGTATGAGCGCGAAACGTGATATCACCCAAAAACCAGACCGGGCCGCCTGGCTCAAGGGCGGCAACGCGGTCTGCTCGGACCCGCCGGCCAGGCCGAATGGAAGGATTTGGCGGCTGGTGTTGCTGGGCGCGCCGGGCGTCGGCAAGGGAACGCAGGCCGAGTTGTTGTCCGAGCGGCTGGGCGCCTGCCAGTTGTCCACCGGCGACATTTTCCGCGCGGCCAAGTGCCTCGGGGAAGGCGAACGTTCGCCCGCCCTGGAGGCCGCGCTGCATTACATGGTCCGCGGCGATCTGGTGCCCGACGATACCGTGCTGGGGATTGTGCAGGAACGCATGCGTTGTCTGCGTTGCTGCGGCGGCTTCCTGCTGGACGGTTTTCCCCGCACCGTGGCCCAGGCCAAGGCGCTGGAAAACCTGTTGACAAAGGAAAATGTGCCGCTGACCACCGTGCTCAATTACGAATTGCCCATTGACCAGATCGTGGCGCGGCTCTCAGGCCGCCGCACGTGTTCCAAGTGCAAGGCGGTTTTCCACGTGACCACCATGCCGCCGCGGGTGAAAGGCATTTGCGACCATTGCGGCGGGGAACTGATTCAACGCGAAGATGACCGGCCCGAATCCGTCCGCGTGCGGATGGAGGCCTACGAAAAAAGCACCCGGCCGCTGATTGATTTCTACCAGAAACGCGGATTGCTGGTTTCCATCAAGGCGGAGGGTTCGCCCGAAGAAATTTACCAACGCACCCGCGCGCTCGCCCTGGCGCAATAGCACGCTCAACAAATCCTCGGCAACTGCTCGCCGCTGGACATGTCGAGAATCCGGCTCGCCCCGATCGCGCTTTTCAACGTGACCAGCGGCGCGGAGCTTTCCGCAACCCGGCCAATGACCGCCGAGCCTGCGCCGACGGCATGGCGGCCCATGATTTGCAGCGCGCGTTCCGCGTCCTTCGCCGCGACGAACGCAACGAACCGTCCTTCGCACGCCACGTGCAGCGGGTCAAGCCCGAGCATTTCGCAGGCGGCGTGAACGTCTTCGCGCACCGGAACGGCTTTTTCCACGATTTCGATGCGCACCCCTGCCGCCTCGGCGATTTCGTTGAGCGCGCTGGCCAGTCCGCCGCGCGTCAGGTCGCGCAGACAATGAATTTCGATCCCGGCCTTGAGCAACTCCAGGACCAGCTTCGTGAACAGGCGCGGAATCGCTTTCGATGGTGCTCTCGAATTGCAGTCCTTCGCGCACGGCCATGATGGCCATGCCGTGCCGGCCCAAATCGCCGCTCACCAGCATGGCGTCGCCGGGCCGGACGCTTTTGCGGCGCGATGATCTGAACGGGTGTTCGATGACGCCGATGCCGGCCGTGTTGATGAACAGGCCGTCGCCCTTGCCTTTGTCCACGACCTTGGTGTCGCCGGTGATGATTTGCACGCCGCAGCGTTGCGCCGCGTCGCGCATCGAGCAGACGATTTTCCAGAGCGTATCCATCGGCAGGCCTTCCTCGATGATGAACGCGGCGCTGAGATAAAGCGGGCGCGCGCCGCTCATGGCCAGGTCGTTCACCGTGCCGTGCACGGCCATCGAACCGATGTCGCCGCCGGGGAAAAACAGCGGCCGCACGACGTAGGAATCGGTCGTGAACGCGAGCTTTTTGCCGGTCCATTCGACCACCGCCGAATCGTGCTGGGTTTCGAGCAGCGGATTGCCGAACGCCGCCAGGAACATTTTGCCGATGAGCTGGTGCATCAGCTTGCCGCCGCCGCCGTGCGCCAGCAGCACGTGCGGGTACTGCGAGATGGGAATCGGGCAGGCCGGCGTGAATTCGGGTTGCTTGGACATGGGAACTAAGAATGCGGGATAAATCCGAAGACCGAAATCCGAAATCCGAAAGAAGCTCGAATGCCGAAACCCGAAAACCGGAGCCCGCGACTCGATGATTCGGATTTCGGATTTCGGATTTCCTTCGGCATTCGGAATTCGGGTTTCGGGTTTCAGGCCGGCGGCCTGCGATATCGGTAATAAGCCGCGCAGGCGCCTTCGCTCGAAACCATGGTCGCGCCCAGCGGATGTTCCGGCGTGCAACGCGTGCCGAAGGCCGGACATTCGTGCGGTTTGATCTGTCCCTGCAAGACCAGCCCGCTGAGGCACTCGGCTGGTTCTTCCACGTGATGATCGGCCAGACCGAATTTCTTTTCGGCATCGAACGCGGCGTAGGCGTCGTTCAACGCCAAGGCCGCTCTGCGGAATTTCGCCGACGCCGCGCCATTTGCGCGGCGACGACCTTGAAAACCTTGCGGATCAGTTCCTGTGCGGGCTGGTTGCCTTCGCGGCGCACCGCGCGGGTGTATTGGTTTTCGACCTCGGCCCGGCCGGATTCGAGCTGCTGCACCACCATCAGCACGCCCTGCAAAATGTCCAGCGGCTCGAAGCCGGTCACGACAATCGGCACGTGATATTTCGCGGCGATGGGCGGATATTCCTCGTAACCCATCACCGTGCAGACGTGGCCGGCGGCGAGAAAACCCTGCACCTGGCAGTTCGGCGACGACAGCAACGCCTCCATCGCCGGCGGCACGAGCACGTGCGAGATGAGCATCGAGAAGTTCTTCAGCCCTTTTTGCGCCGCCTGATAAACCGCCATGGCCGTGGCGGGCGCGGTGGTTTCAAAACCGACGCCGAAGAAGACCACTTCCTTCGCCGGGTTTTGTTCCGCGAGTTTCACGGCGTCGAGCGGCGAATAAACGATGCGCACGTCGCCGCCCTTGGCCTTGACCGAAAGCAAATCCGTCGTGCTGCCCGGCACGCGGAGCATGTCGCCGAACGAGGTGAAAATGACGTCGGGCCGCGCGGCGATTTCGAGCGCCTTGTCAATCATTTCCAGCGGCGTCACGCAGACCGGACAGCCCGGTCCGTGAATGAGCGTGATCTGTTTGGGCAGCAGTTCGTCAATGCCGAATTTCACGATGGCGTGCGTCTGGCCGCCGCAGACTTCCATGATGTTCCACGGCCGGGTCGTGAGGCGGTGGATTTCCCGCGCCAGTTGCTGCGCCAGCTCGCCGTCGCGATATTCGTCGAGGTATTTCACGGCCCACCGTCCTTCAACTCGCCGAGTTCCTCCATCTGTTTCAAATACTCGAAAACCTTGTGCGCCTCGTCCTCGTCCACCCGGCTGAGGGCGAAGCCGACGTGGACGATGACGTAATCGCCGACCTTCGCCTCCGGCACGTAGGCCAGACTGGCTTCCTTGAGGATGCCGCCGAAATTGATTTTGCCCATGCGCGACAGCGGATCGTCGCCGCTGATGCTTTCAATCTTTCCTGGAATGGCCAGACACATGTTCCTTCAATCTAACCGTTTGTACGAAGCGCGGCAATGACTTGTCCCAGAGCAATCCCGCCGTCGTTCGGCGGCACGCGCTGGTGCCAATACGGGCGGAAACCTTCCGCCTGCAAACGCCGCACCGTGCGCTCGGTCAGATAACGATTCTGAAAACAGCCGCCGCGAAAGCACCACGCGGTTCTGGCCGACACGTTTGGCGACGGCAACGATGGCCTCGGCCAGCGCGTTGTGGAATTTGGCGGAAATGAGGCCGACGGCAACGCCGCTTGTTCGACGTCCGCGAGAATGGCTTCAATCATCGGCGACCAATCCAAAACCAGTGATGAGTGACCAGTGACGAGTGACGCGTTGTAATGTTCGTCCGTTTTGATGCCATCCAGCGCGAATTCCAGTTCCATCGCGGCCTGGCCTTCAAACCGGATTTGCTGGCGGAGGTTGACGAGCGAGGCGACGGCGTCGAACAACCGGCCCACGCTGGACGTCAGCGGCGAATTCAATTTTTTGGCCAGCATGGTTTTCAGCGTGGCCAGTTCCGCTGGTGGAAAAGCCGCGACGGAGGCAAGGTCTTGTCGCTTCGAAAACGTCGCGTCGCCGGACATTTCGTAAAGCAATCCGAGCGCGGTGCGGCGCGGTTCCTTGACCGCCTTGTCGCCGCCGGGCAACCGGAACGGGCGCAGATGCGCGATGCGTTCGACGGTTTCGTCCGTGACGAGGAAAAATTCGCCGCCCCAAATCGTGCCATCCAGGCCCGTAGCCGGTGCCGTCCCACGAAACGCCGAGCGCGGGCGGCGCGATTTCATTCTCCGCCATGCAGGACAGGACGTGGGCGATGTGGTGCTGGACACCGACGTGTTGGAGTTCAAGCTTTAGCTTGTCTGCCGGCTGCGCCTTTGGCGCACGCTGAAGCGTGAACTTCAACGGGGATGCCTGCGCCGCCATTTCCCGCGCAAATTTCGTCGAGAGATAATCCGGGTGCAAATCGGCGGCGATGATTTGCGGCTCGGGCGTCGTAAAGCTTTTCGAAATCGGCGATGACGCGGCGGAAGGCGGTGTACGCCGGTTCGGTTTCCAGATCGCCGATGTGCTGGCTGATGAAAACCTGATTGCCGACGGAAAGCGCCACGGTGTTCTTCAGATGCGCGCCGACGGCCAGAACAATCCCCTCACCCCGGACCTCTCCCCGCCCGGCGGGGAGAGGGTGTCCGGAGGACGGGAGAGGGGTATTAATTTGAATTGGCAGCGGCGCGTAGCCGCGGGCGCGGCGCAGCACCAGTTCGCGGTCCAGCATCACGCGCACAATCGAATCGTCCACGTGCCGGACGATGGGACGGTTGTGGACGAGGAAAACATCGGCGATGCCGCCGAGCCGTTCGAGCGCTTCGCTGTTCATCGGTGCAAATCGGTTCGTCGCTCAGGTTGCCGCTGGTGGCGACGACGGGAAATCCGAGTTCGGCCATGCAGCAGATGATGCAGCGGCGTGTAAGGCAGCATGACGCCGAGGTAGGGATTGCCGGGAGCGACTCGGATTGCGATTTGCGATTTACGGTTTACAATCTTCTTCAGCAGAACAATGGGCGCTTCGGGGGAGCACAACAATCGTTCTTCCAGTGGCGAAACTTCGCAGACGGCTTTCACGCTTTCCAGCGACGGGAACATCAGTGCAAACGGTTTTTCCTCGCGATGCTTGCGTTCGCGCAAATGCCGGACGGCTTTGTCGTTGCGCGCATCGACCATCAGATGAAATCCGCCGAGTCCCTTGACGGCGACGATTTTTCCTTCGCGAATTGCGGCGGCAGCGGCGAGCAGGGCGGCGGTATTTTGGAGTGCGCGGACATGTCCGCGCTTTGAAAGCGACGACAGGTCGCCGCAGTCCACAAACTCCAGCCGCGGGCCGCAAACCGGGCAGGCGTTGGGCTGCGCGTGGAAACGGCGGTCGCGCGGGTCGTCGTATTCGGCCTGGCATTGCGGGCACATCGTGAATGACTTCATCGAGGTGTTCGCGCGGTCGTAAGGCAGGGATTCGATGATGCTGAAGCGCGGGCCGCAATTCGTGCAATTGGTGAACGGATAGCGGTAACGGCGGTTCTTCGGATCGAAAATTTCGCGCAGGCAATCGGGACAGGTGGCAATGTCCGGCAACACGAGCGCGGTTTTGTCCACCGCCGGTTTCGCTCTCGCGGATTTCAAAATCCTTGTAGCCGACTGCATCGAGCCACGAAGCTTCGAGGCTTTGAATGAAACTGCGCGGTGGTTTTTCCGTTTCGAGTCGGAGCAGGAATTTTTCGAGCGTCCGCTCGCGGGCCTTCGACTTCGATGAAGACGCCTTGGGGTGAATTGTTGACCCAGCCGGCGAGTCGCAGTCCGGTGGCGAGACGGAAGACGAACGGACGGAAACCGACACCCTGCACCGCGCCGCGAACGACCAGTTTCAGCCGCAGTCGGCCGGGCGCGGCAGGCTTCATATCACTTCTCGATCTCGAAACCTTCGAGGACCATGTCGGTGGAGTTCACGGCCTTGAGGTCCAGCGAATCGCATTTGGGGCAAGCATCCGGCAAATGGTCGGTCTCAAACTGGTGCCCGCATTTGGCACACCGCACCACCGGCGCAACCTGCGTCAGCGCCAGCGTGGCGTCTTTGATGAGGGCGCTTTCTTTTTTGACGACTTCAAAACTGAATTGCACGTGCTCGCCGCTGTGGCTGGTGAGCGGGTTGAAGCGGATGTTAATGGATTTGACACGTTTGGCCCCTTGCGCGGCGGCCTGCTTTTCAACGGTATCAACGATGGCGCGGACGAGATGGACTTCGTGCATAAAATTTCGTTCAAAAGCTTGCCACTGGACGATGCGCCGGTCAATGCGCGATGGCGGGAGATGTCATCTCCAACGCCGTTTGACGTTCTGCGTTTACGCGGTCTTTTGGGGGACGGCCTGGGGGCGGAACTCCGAACAAGCTGAATTAACTCTTACCGTTCCTTTCCGGCGTGGCCTTCATTGTCTGCCGGCAAGCTCTTGAATTTTCTCCAACGCGGTTTCGTAGCCCCGGCGCGCCAACGGGGAAAGTTCCTCGCCAAATTCGAGATTTTCGACGGGGATGGTCAACCACCACGCCGGCGGACAACGGCCGAAAAGCTGTTGCGCGAATGCCAGGAGCGAACGCGGGTCCGCGGCGTGCGCCATGAGCTGTGCGCCTTCGGCAGGTTCGAGCTGGCGCACCTGGACTTCGGTGGCAGCGTCCACAGCGGCGTCCACAAAAACCACCGCGCGCGCCCCGGAAATCGTTTCCGCCAGTTCGGGCGTGAGTTGGTGGAGTACGAGGACGGCCACGCCGGACAGGGCCAGTTCGTTGACCGCGGCGGCCACTTTCGCCCCCACGCCGTCATCGCTGCGCAACGTGTTACCGTAACCAATCACCAGAAAGTCACCGGTCTGGTCTTTGGTTTGATCGTTGCTCACCCGCCCAAGTTAAAGGCAGCCCGCCGGCAAAGCCAGCCGGACTACGGTGTCCGAATCCGGGTGGCCTGGCTGGCGACGCATTGCCAGCGCCCGGCCCGTTTCACGAACACGTCGGTCATCCGCTGTGGCCCGCTGATGTCCGTGCCCCGAAACGTGCCGTGCCACGTTATGGCGAAAGTGACCACGCCTGTGTTCCCGAAGATTTTCACCTGGACATCGCTCAGTTCAAACGAATCAATCACCAGGTCGCCGGATTTGATCGAATCAAGCGCTCGGGCCTTCGTCCAGATCCGCCCGGCGGGATCCGTGAACATGAATTCGTCCGCCTGAATCCGGTCAATTTTTCCTGCGTCCTGTGTCTTCACGGCAGCCGCCCATTCCTGTTCCAGTGCCGCGAGCGCCTGTTCAGTCTTACCCGGTTTGACCTCCCCGGCATTTGTCGGCGTGTTTGTCTGAGCGTGCGATAATGAGAAGGCCAGGCAAACCGCCGTGAGGAGGATCAGGATTCTTTTCATATCTCGTTTCTTTCGAGCTGGGTTTGTCATTTCAGAATCGGCAGGGAAACGGCCCAACAAACCGTTTCCCCGCCACCAAACCAACCAACCAGACATGCCAACCAACCAAAATCTAACCGCGCGCCAATTCGTTCAGCACACTGCCGTCCGGAGCGAGGAGTTGCACGTGCAACGGCATCTGGCCGACGGCGTGCGTCGAGCAGCTCAAGCACGGGTCGTAGCAGCGGATGGCGGCTTCGACGCGGTTGAGCATGCCTTCCTGTAACTCATTTCCCTTTACATATTTCCGGGCAACGGACAGGACGGCGCGGTTCATCGCCAGGTTGTTGTGTCCCGTGGCGACAATCAGGTTGACCTTTTCGATGCGCCCGTCTTCGTCCACCCAATAATGGTGGAAAAGCGTGCCGCGCGGCGCTTCGATCACCCCGACGCCCTGCGCGTTGGCCGGCCTCGCGGTGACCATGATGTCCGTGCTGCAAATGTCCGGGTCGTCAACCAACTGCTCGATGCGTTCGAGCGCGTAGAGGATTTCAATCAGTCGCGCCCAGTGATAGTAAAACGAACTGCGGCGGATGCCGTGGCCGTCGTTCTTCCATTCGCGCAACTCGGCGTTGGCCTGCGGGGTGGAAATCTTGTCGGCGAGGTTCAGCCGCGCCAGCGGGCCGACGCGATAGATTCCATTCGGATAACCGAGCTCTTTAATGAACGGAAATTTCAGGTACGACCATGTCTCGGTCGCCTCGGCAATGACGTCCAGATATTTGTCCGCCGAGAGCTGGTCCCTGACGATTTTGCCGTCCTTGTCCGAAAAGCGCAGGTTGCCATTGTAAAGCTCCAGCGCGCCGTCCGGTTGCACGAGACCCATGTAATTCGAATCGAAGCTGGCGAACGTTTCCACGTCGTCGTGATGCGCCGCCTGATATTTCTTGAGCAGATCGAGCGCGAATTTCGTCTGGCCCAGCGCCTCGGGCAGGCCCTTGCGTATTTCATCGCGCTCGGTGGTGGTGAGCGCCTTGTTGACACCGCCGGGCACGGGAAAATCCGGGTGGATTTTGCGCCCGCCGATGTGCTTGATCACTTCCTGCCCGTACTTGCGCAGCCGCACGCCTTTGATGGCAATGTCGGGATGCTGCTGAATGAGGCCGACGATGTTGCGGACTGCCGGGTCGGCGTCGTAACCCAGCAACAAGTCGGGCGCGCTCAGATGGAAGAAGCTCAGTGCATGCGATTGCGTAATCTGGCCCATGTGCATCAATTCGCGCAGCAGTTTCGCCGGCCGCGGAACCGGCACGCCCAGCACCGCGTCGCAAGCCTTCACGCTGGCCAGCAGATGGCTCACCGGGCAAATTCCGCAGATGCGCGCCGTGATTTGCGGCATCTCGGCAAAGTAGCGGCCTTCGCAGAATTTCTCGAACCCGCGGAACTCGACCACGTGAAACTGCGTGTCCGCCACGTCGCCCGCGGCGTCAAGCTGGATCGTGATCTTCGCGTGACCCTCGATGCGGGTGACGGGGCTGATCGTAATAGTCCTGGTTTTGGTCTCAGTCATAGCTCAAATTCTTCTCCGTCCATTTCGGCATGCGGCCCGCGAGCAATTCGGTGAGCGCATACCAGATGGTGTCGGCATCGGGCGGGCAGCCGGGAATGTGTGCGTCCACTTTCACGAACTCCTGGATGGGCCGAACCCGCTTCAACAACGCGGGGACGGCGGGAGCCCCGGGGATGTCGCCGACCTGGGTGCTCTCGGTTTCCACAAAGCCGCGGGCCACGACGTCCTCAAGTTTGAATTGATTCCGCAGGGCGGGAATGTTCCCGGTGATGGCACAATCGCCGAGCGCGATGAGCACCTTGCAGCGCGCCCGCAGGGTCCGCAACACGTGCTCGTTCTCGTCATTGCAAACGGCGCCCTCGACGATGCCCACGTCCACGTTGGGGATCTCCTTTACGTCGGTAATCGGACTGGCGGTGATCTCCACCAGTTTGACGAGTTCCACCAGCCGCTCGTCCAAATCCAGAAACGACATGTGGCAGCCGGAACAACCGCCCAGCCATACCGTCGCCACTCTGATTTTGGGTTTGTCGCTCATAATCGTCTTCATTTCAAAACCGCCTCCAGTATTTCCAGGTCCTGGCGCGCCTCGCCACTCGGCGGCAACACGGCCTGCAGCGGCAGCTCGCGTCCTTCAAAATTGGTGACGGTGCCCTTTTTCTCGCACCAGATGGCAGCCGGCAACACCACCTTCGCGAGGTTGACCAGCGGCGACTCGTAGGCCGCCTGCACGACGACGCAATCAATTTCCTCGAGCAGCGCCCATACGTATCGCTCGTCCAACAATTTCCCGCCGCCGTCCGGCTCGTCGCTGGCGACGATATGCAGGAACTTCAGCGGCTTCGCGTCAAGCCACGGCCCGACGTCTTCGACCGGCTCGATGCCGCCCGCGGCCAGTGACAGGCTGTTGGAACCGGTGGGCAGGGCGATCAACGTGGGCGCCGGGCCGGCCGTTTTCGCTTCAAATATCTTGACCAGCCGTTCGAGCACAGCCACGCCGATGGGTGTCATCGCCTCGGGCCCATAAACCAGCACGGGCCGCTTTGCATCCCGCAATACTTCGGTCACCTTATCCCAGAATTTGTGTTCAAGGCTGACGACGTTGGCGCAGATGTCGGCGTACTGGTCGAGGTCGCTCTTCCGGGTGTGGAAAATCAGCAGTTTCGCGCCGCGCTGACGCACCGTGGTGCGGATTTTGGCCGCGACCACTCCCTGCGCGTGGCTGGGTTGTGCGCCGAGCACGATGATGGCGTCGGCGTCGTGCAGTTTTGTCATGCCGTCGTGACTGCGGTCGCCGCTGGCGCACAGGGCGGCTTCGTTCCGGGCGACGAACATCCCGATGCGCTCGAATTTCTTAAGCGTGGCAATGGTTTCGTTGTTCAAGCGCGGCGAAACCAGCACGGCTTTCTGGGCGGGCTTCGCCTTTTTGGCGGCCTGCCGCACGGCGTCAAGGGCTTCATCCCAGGTGGCCGGCTCCATTTTTCCGTGGTTGCGGATCATCGGTTGCAGGATGCGCCGGCGCGGTTCGGCCCAGGTCTCGTAACGGCCGCGCACGCACAGATGCCCGTGGCTGACCGGCGAATCGAAATCGCCGAAGACCTCGACGATGCGGTTTTCCTTCGTATAAACCAGCAATCCGCAGCCGACGGGGCACTCGGTGCAAGTGGTGCGAACGGTCTGGCAGGTGTTGAGCTTCCCGCGGAACGCAGCGGCCTTGTCGAACAGCGCACCGGTGGGACACGCCGCGACACACGCGCCGCAACTCGTGCAGGTATCCGACGTGCCGAACGTGGCGCCGAGGTCCACGACGACGCGGTTCTTCTCGCCGCGATTGGAGATATCGAGCGTGTGGGTGCCTTCCATTTCCTCACAGGTACGCACGCAGCGGGTGCACAGGATGCAGCGGTTGTGGTCGAGGGCGATGTATTTGCCCGACACATCCACCGGCCACGCGGGATAAAGGTAGGGGATGCTGATGGCATCCATGCCCTGGCGGTAACCCTGTTGCTGGAGTTCGCAATCGCCCTTGTTCATAACGCAGAACGGGCAGATGTGATTGCGCTCGCTGAACAACAATTCGAGCGTGCTGCGGCGCAGTTTCTGAAGCGATGCGCTGTTGGTGACGACCTGTTTGCCGTCCGTGGCCGGGGTCGAGCACGCCGGCACCACCTTGGGACTGCCGACAATCTCGACGACGCACATGCGGCACCCGCCCCACGGCGAAAGATGTTTCAGGTAACAAAGCGTGGGAATGTTGATGCCGTGGGCCTGGGCGATTTGCAGGATCGTCTGCCCGTCCTGGCCCTCGCAGCGGCGGCCATCAATCGTCAACGTGATTTTTTTGGGTGCAATCATTTTTCCACCACAGGTTTCGTGGCCCGGGTTAAAAACGTCTCCAAAGGCGCCGGCGCAACCGCCCGGCCGTTCACGCCGTCGGAGGTCTTGAGCACCGAGTTAAATCGGCAGGCGTCAAAGCAGGCGCCGCAATGGATGCAGGCGTCTTCCACGATGTAATATTTTTTCTGCCCGTCCCGTTTGAAGATGGTGTGGACCGGGCAGCCGCGCGCGCACAGCGAGCAGCCGACACAGGTTTCCTCGTTGATGCGAAAATCCAGCAACTCGCGGCAGACGCGGGCCGGACAACGTTTCTCCACGACGTGCGCGACGTATTCGTCGCGGAAATAACGCAGGGTGGTCAGCACCGGGTTCGGGGCTGTCTGGCCCAGTCCGCACAGGCTGGCATCGCGGACCACCGTCGCCAGGGTCTCGAGCTTTTCGATGTCGGCCAGTTCGGCCTCGCCGGAGCAAATCCGATCCAGAATGTTGAGCATCTGGCGCGTGCCGACGCGGCAGGGCGGGCATTTCCCGCACGACTCGTCACAGCAGAATTCCATGAAAAACCGGGCTATGTCCACCATGCAGGAGTCCTCGTCCATCACCACCATGCCGCCTGAACCCATGATCGAGCCCAGCTTTTGCAGCGACTCGTAGTCCACAGGCTCGTCGAGGTGTTGCGCGGGGATGACGCCGCCGGATGGCCCGCCGGTTTGGACGGCCTTGAATTTCTTGTCCTTCGGAATGCCGCCGCCGATGCCGAAAATGATTTCGCGCAGCGTGGTGCCGTAGGGCACTTCGGCAAGCCCCGTGTTGCGGATTTTGCCCGCGAGCGCGAAGACCTTGGTGCCTTTTGCCTTCTCGGAACCGAACGAGGCGTACCATTTCGCGCCCTTTAAAATGATCGGCTTGATGGTGGCCCAGGTCTCGACGTTGTTGATGTTGGTCGGCTTGTTCCACAGCCCGCGTTGCGCGGGGAACGGCGGACGCGGCATCGGCTGGCCGCGCCGGCCTTCGATACTGCGCATCAACGCGGTTTCCTCGCCGCACACAAACGCGCCCGCGCCGATGCGAATCTCGATGTCGAAATCGTATTGGGTGTCGAACAGCTTTTTGCCGAGCAACCCGTGCTGGTAGGCTTGCTCAATGGCGACATTGAGGCGTTTGATGGCCAGCGGATACTCGGCGCGGATGTAAATGAACCCGCGGTTGGCGCCCATCGCGTAAGCGCCGATGGCCATGCCTTCGAGCACGCGGTGCGGGTCGCCTTCCAACACGGCGCGATTCATGAACGCGCCCGGGTCGCCTTCGTCGGCGTTACAAATCACGTATTTCGGGGTGACGAGCGCCTTCGACATCAACTCCCACTTCACACCGGTGGGAAATCCCGCGCCGCCGCGCCCGCGCAGGCCGCTGGCTTTGATTTCGGCAATGACCTGTTCGGGTTTCATCGAGGTCAACACCTTGCCCAGCGCCGCATAACCGTCGCGGGCGATGTATTCCTCGATGTTTTCCGCGTCAATCAGGCCGCAATTCTCGAGGACGATTTTTTCCTGTTTGGCAAAGAACGAAAAATCGCGCTGGGTCGTGACGACATTGGCGGTGACATCGTCCTTGGGCAACAGCTTCGTGTAGAGGCGGCCCTTGATGAAGTGTTCCTCGACTAGCTTGGGCACTTCCAGGGCCGTGACGCGTTGATAAAACGTGCCTTCCGGATGCACCAGCATCACCGGGCCAAGGTCGCACGGCCCCATGCAGCCCGTCTCGACGATTCTAATTTCCTCGTCGAGGCCGCGTTTCTTGAGCTCGGCCGCCAGAACGTCCTTCAGGGCGTTGCCGCCGCAACTGATGCAGCCGGCGCCGGCGCAAACCAATATGTGGGCGCGAATCATTTTAAATCACTCCGGTTTCTTTTCCTTGCCAACGGCCAGGTTGTCCACCTTTTTGCCGTGTTCGAGGTGCTCGGCGACGATTTTTTTTGCCTTCTCGGTGTCGAGCCGCGCATAGGTGGTTTTCTCACCGCCGGCCTCCTCGACGCGCACGACCGGCTCGACGTCCTCCAGGCCGACCTCGCCGGTCACCCGCACTTCGACGTCCTCCAGCCCGCGTTTCTCGATCTCGTCGAGCATGGTTTTCATGACCTCACGCGCGCCGGCGGCGATGCCGCTGGTGCCCATGCTGACGACGACGCGGTACTTTTTGCTGCCTTCACGCAGGGCAACCTGCCGCTGCGCCTTTTCTTTCAACTTTTTGAGTTCTTCCAGGTTCATAATTCGTTTTCTCCTCGCCGCCCGAATTTTGTCCGGGGCGGCTTGCGACTTTTTTTTTCGCCGGCTCTTTGGAACTGAAATGGAAACTTTCCGTGTCGGACAAATAATGGAGCTGCACGTCCATCGTCGGGTTGGCGGCGCACAACGCCAGGACCGTGGCATTCAGGTCGCCCACCGGCGGCCGGTCCACGTGCGACAATTTCATCGAGACCGTCACCGTGGTGCCCATGCCCGGTGTGGAACGGACGTCAAATTCCCCGCCACACATCTCCGCCGTCTGGCGCAACAGGGCCAGGCCCAGACCAATGTCCTTTTTGCGGTTGCGCTTGGTCGTGGTCAGGTTCGCCAGCACGCGCTTGAGCGTCTCCACATCCATGCCCCGCCCGTCGTCCTGGACGCGGATGCTCAGCAGGTCGCGCTGCGCGTATTCACTGATCATGATCTGCACGGTGCGCGCCTTCGCGGCGACCGAGTTCATCGCGATGTCGAGAATGTGCAATGACAGTTCTTCAAACATATTTCTTCAAATCCTTCTGGCAGAGGCGCGGGATTTTGTCCGGCGACAGCTTGCCGTAAACGTCGTCTCCAATGGCAATCGCCGGGGCCAGCGCGCAGGCGCCGATGCAGCGCGCGCAACTCAGGCTGAACAGATTGTCCTTGGTGGTTTCGCCTTCCTTGATGCCGAGTTGCTGTTCGAGCCGTTCCAGGATCGTTTTCGAGCCGCGCACGTGGCATGAGGTGCCGGTGCAAACCAGAATCTGGTGTTTGCCCCGCGGCACCATGGTGAAGAAATGGTAAAACGTGACCACGCCGTAAACCTGAGCCAGCGGCATCTTGAGCGCCGCGGCAACGTAGCGCAGCACATCGGCGCTGAGGTAGCCAAAGAGATGTTGCGCCGCGTGCAACACCTGGATCAGCGCCGTCGGCTCGTGGTTGTAGCGCTCGAGGGTTTCATCGAGCGACGCAAAGCGGATGTCCCCGCTCGGGTGCGTCGTCATGGCCGGTGCGATGTTCTGCAATTCGCTCATCGGAGTCCTGCCTTCCACAGTTTGCCGGCGGTTTCGTAGGTGGTCAGGGGCGTGCTCAACAGCATGATGCCCTTCTCTGCGGCCTCGGCGATGATGGCTGGCTCGGGTTTGCGGCCGCACGTGAACAGCACGGCGGTGATGTCCTTCATCGAAGCAACCGATACGACATTGCGATGGACGTGAATGGTGACCCACAACACGCCAGGCTGCGCATTGGCGAGCACGTCGCTGAGCAGG
Source organism: uncultured Verrucomicrobiae bacterium (assembly GCA_963802515.1). GTDB lineage: Bacteria > Verrucomicrobiota > Verrucomicrobiia > Limisphaerales > UBA11358 > UBA11358. The sequence continues at coordinate 3,562,903 of CAWDIX010000002.1, read as the reverse complement.
TCGGAAATGTAGCAGCCGCTCAATTCGACCTCGGTGAGATCGGTCAATGGACGCGCCTCGACAACGGTCAGGAGTGACGGAAGGGTGAAGGCAGTTTTCAGTTTCATAATTTGGTCTCTGCTTTCTGGAGGAAAACGGCCGCCTGCAACCGCGTGCCGCCGCCCAGTTCCGACTGGATGACGAATTCGTCGGCGCAACGCTTGATATTGGGCAGGCCCATGCCCGCGCCGAACCCGAGTTCGCGCGCCAAGGGACCGGCCGTGGACCAGCCTTCCTGCATGGCCAGGTCAACGTTCTCAATGCCCGGACCACGGTCTATGGCCTTGATGCGGACTTTGATGGAATCAATGGAAGTGTTGATGCGGCCGCCCAGAGAGTGGATGATGATGTTGGTCTCCGCTTCATAGGCGATGATGGCGGCGCGCCGGAGGATTTCCGGAGCGACGCCCCGGGCGCGAAGCACCTCGCGGATGCGCTGGGAAAGCTTGCCCGCGCTCTCGAAATCACCGGATTTCACGTCCGTGTTGAGGACGATGCGGTGCGCCTTTTCATCCGCGGCGCGCGTGGCGACCAGCGCGGCCTCCTTGGCCACGGCCTCCTCGGCGCGGCGTTCCAGTTGATGCATCAGGCAAATCGTAATGTCGCCGCGGGTGATGACGCCCACCAGCCGGTTGTTGGCGTCCAGGACCGGGAAGCGACCATATCCGTGCCGGTCGAATTCCGCCACGGCGCGGACGAGTGAAAAATGATCGCGCAAGGTCACGATTTTGCGGCACATCCATTGTTCCGCCGAGTCGTTGATGTGACCTCCGTCCAGGGCGTTGATGATGTCTTCGATGCTGACAATCCCCACCAGCACATCATTAGCCAGGATGGGCACGCCGGAGATGCGGTGGGCCTTCATCACGTGCTGAATCGAGCGCAGGGAATCGGTCGTGGTGGCGGTAATGGGCGGACTGGTCATCGCATCGCGCACGCGCAGTTCAAACACCAGCATTTGGACGAAGGAAACCTGCCGCTTCTCAGCCGCGTTCGGAGCGGTTTCGACTGCCGGCGCGGGCGTTACGGCTTCGCCCGCCATGCCCGCGTTCAAGGTATTTTCCGCCACAACGGCCGGCTTGCGCACTGCCCCGGTCAGCCGCGCGTGCAAGCCTTTATAGCGCTTGTGGCCATTGGCATTTTGTGCCAGTTTGGCCGCGGCCTTCTTTTTTTCGACTGGAACGGCAGGCAACATAAGTTTAACCACAACCAACTTAATGGCAGCAACAGGAGGTCTCTCCACGCAATTTGGCTTACACTGGACTTATTTTGCATGAGTTAAACGAATGAAGTAAATTACGGCTCCGGGCTGCATCACGATTCATCATGTCCTCCAGCAGTGTTCCTCAATCCCGGCTCGACGGGCGGCCAAATAACGGGCATCTTTTCCCAAAATATGCAGAGTGCCTGGAGGGTTTCCACCGGAAGATGTTTTACAAAGGCGCGCCTTGTGGATATCAAGACCGGCCTGACACCGAAATCACAACGAACGACTGAGAAGCAATTTATGGCTAAAGCAACGAAAGCGAACAAATACGTTTATCTCTTTGGAAACAAGAAGGCTGATGGCGACGGTTCCATGAAGCCCCTGCTGGGTGGCAAGGGCGCCAACCTGGCCGAGATGTCCCGCATCGGACTGCCCGTGCCTCCGGGCTTCACCATCACCACGGAAGTCTGCACCTATTTTTACGCCAACAAACGGACCTATCCGAAGATCCTCGACGCGCAGGCCCGGGAAGGCATCGCCTTCATCGAGAAAATCATGGGCACGAAGTTCGGCGACAAGTCGGCCATGCCGCTGCTGGTCTCCGTCCGCTCCGGCGCGCGCGATTCCATGCCCGGCATGATGGACACGATTCTGAACCTCGGCCTCAATGACGAAACCGTCCTTGCGCTCGTCAAGGCGACGAAGAACGAGCGCTTTGCGTGGGACTGCTACCGCCGTTTCATCCAGATGTACGGCGACGTGGTCATGGGCGTGCAGAAGCGCGCCGATGAAGATCACGAGCCGTTTGAAGTGGTCATCCACAAGCTCAAACATGACCGGCATCACGCGGACATCGAAGACACGAAGATGACGGTGGCCGATCTCAAGGAACTGGTGACTCGTTTCAAGGCTTTGATCAAAGAGCGCACCGGCGCGGAATTTCCGCAGGATCCATGGAAGCAACTCTGGGGTTCCGTCGGCGCCGTGTTCGGCTCATGGATGAACGATCGCGCCATCGTCTATCGCCGCAAATACGGCATCCCCGCCGAGTGGGGCACCGCCGTCAACGTCCAGGCGATGGTTTATGGCAATAAAGGCGAAAACTCCGGCTCCGGTGTCGCCTTCACCCGCGACCCGGCGACCGGTGAAAAGGTTTTCTACGGCGAATTCCTCATCAACGCCCAGGGCGAAGACGTGGTCGCCGGTGTGCGCACGCCCGAGCCCGTCGCTTTGCTCAAGAACCATCTGCCCGCCGCCTTTGCCGAACTCGAAAATGTCCGCAAAACTCTCGAGTCCCATTTCAAAGACGTGCAGGACTTTGAATTCACGATTGATGACAAGAAGCTGTTCATGCTCCAGACCCGCAACGGCAAGCGCACCGGCCTGGCCGCCGTCCGCTTCGCCATCGAAATGGAAAAGGAAAAGCTCATTGACTGGAAGACCGCCATCCGCCGCGTTCCCGCCGATCAGCTCGACCAGGTGCTGGCGCCCGTCTTCGAGCGCAAGGCGATGAAGGCGGCCAAGTGCATCGCCCGAGGTTTGCCCGCCGGTCCCGGCGCCGCTTGCGGCAAGATGTACCTTAACGCCGAACGCGCCGATGCGGCTGCGGCCAAGGGCGAAAAAGTCCTGCTCGTCCGCAATGAAACTTCACCCGAAGACCTGCGCGGCATGATCGCCTCCGAAGGCATTCTCACCGCAAAAGGCGGCGTCAGTTCGCACGCCGCGCTGGTTGCCCGTCAGATGGGCAAGGTCTGCGTTTGCGGCGCCGCCGCGTTGCAGATTGATTACGCGTCCAAGACCATGACCGTGGACGGCGTGACGTACAAGGAAGGCGATTTCCTCTCCATCAACGGCACCGCCGGCGAAGTCTATGCCGGCCAGTTACCGACCGCCGCGTCCGAAATCGTCCAGGTGCTCGTCGAGAAATCGCTCGATGGCAAGGACAGCCCGACCTACCAGATGTTCGCCAAGCTGATGGGCTGGTGCTCGAAGGTGACCCGGTTGCAGGTCCGCGCCAACGCCGACCAGCCGGAGCAGGCGGCCAACGCCACCGCGTTCGGCGCGACGGGCATCGGCCTCTGCCGCACCGAACACATGTTCTTCGGCGGCAACCGGATCGACGCCATGCGCGAGATGATTCTGGCCGGCAATCTCGAGGACCGGAAAAAGGCGCTGGCAAAATTGCTGCCGTATCAGCGCGACGATTTCGTGGGGATTTTCCGCGAATTGAAAGGCTTTCCGGCAACCATCCGCACGCTCGACCCGCCGTTGCACGAATTCCTGCCGCACGAAGACGCGGCCCAGCAGGATTTGGCGAAGAAAATGAATGTGCCGGTGGAAAAGATCAAACAGCGCGTCAAAGAACTGCACGAGTTCAACCCCATGCTCGGTTTGCGCGGTTGCCGTCTCGGCATCGTTTATCCCGAAATCACCGAGATGCAGGTGCGAGCCATTATTGAAGCGGCCGTGCAGGTCCAGAACGAGGGCATTCCCGTAAAACCGGAGATCATGATCGTGCTGGTCGGTTTCCCGAAGGAACTTCTGAACCAGCTCGAAGTCGTCCATCGTGTGGCCCAGCAGGTGCAGGACGAGAAAAAGACCAAGGTCAAATACCTGGTCGGCACCATGATTGAAATTCCGCGCGGCGCCCTGGTGGCCGATGAAATCGCCAAGGACGCGCAGTTCTTCAGCTTCGGCACCAACGACCTCACGCAGACCTGCCTGGGAATGAGCCGTGACGATTCCGGCACGTTCATCCCGCCGTATCAGGAACTGGAAATCATCAAAAAGAACCCGTTTGCAACAATTGACCAGGCGGGCGTTGGCGAACTGATGAAGATTGCCGTTGAGAAAGGACGCAGCACGCGTCCGGACATCAAACTGGGCATCTGCGGCGAGCACGGCGGCGATCCCGATTCCGTGAAATTCTGCCATCGGATCGGATTAACGTATGTTTCTTGCAGCCCGTTCCGGGTGCCGGTGGCTCGTCTGGCCGCCGCGCAAGCCGCCCTGGAAGAAGAGGCCGCGAAAAAGGCGAAGAAAAAATAGGCGTAGTGTACGGCCTGTGGCGAATTCATCGAACCGCGGGCCCGACACTGCAACAAAGCCGCTCCTGTCTCGGAGCGGCTTTTTATTTCGTTTATGGATATGGTCAAAATATCAATAGCCGGGCCAGTCTGGATCTATCATTTGCCCTGGAGCGGTCTTGCGTCCTCTGCCACGGCAGAAAAATTTCCTGTCACCTGCCCTGCCCGGTTGGGCACTGATGGGGTGAAACGATGATTTCCGGAGCCATATCGGTTGGAGATCGCAACGGGGCAAATCCTATTATTTCTCATCATTTTTGTAATTTGCCTGAGGCCGCCGAATGATTATGCTCCCTATCAAGTCCAAATTGGAAAGAAAACAACCATGAAAAAAAACCTTGTCCTGATCGCCACCACGCTGGCATTGAGCCTGCCGTGGGTGGGTTGCAATAAATCCGGCAAACTGAACCAGTCCTCGACCTTCACGCCGCCGAACGGCGCAGTGGAGTTGAAATTAAAATGGCCGCAGGGCGAACGCATCGTACAGGACATGGATATGAAGCAGAAGATGGAGATTTCCATACCCGGCCAGTCCGCCCCCATGAAGCAGGACATGACCATGGGACAGGGATACGGGCTGACGGTGTTGAAGGAAACCCCCGACGGCGGACATGAAGTGGAAATGGAATTTCTCAGCTCCCGGATGGGAATGACGATGGGAGGCAAAACGTTGCTGGATTACGATTCAGCCAAAAAATCATCGGCGGACAAGGCAAATCCGGTGGCCGACATGTTCGGAAAAATCGTCGGCTCCAAAATCCGGTTTTTCATGGATGCCAGCAACGAGGTTGAGCGAGTCGAAGGCGTGGATGAAATGATGGGCCGGCTGGCGTCCGGCGGGCAGGCGGATACGCTCGCGCCCCTCAAGAGCATCTATAGCGAGGGTTATTTCAAGCAGATGATGAGCGCAAACCGTTTCATGCCGCCCAAGGCGGTGCAACCGGGCGACACCTGGCCGGTCAAACAGAACTTTGAGATGGGACCGATGGGTACCATGAACATGGATTTTGACTGCACCTTCCAAAAATGGGAAATGCACGGGAAACGCAACTGCGCCCGCATCGAATTTCAGGGGACCATTCATTCCTCGCCCGGCACCAATGCAAATCTCGGCGGGATGACCATCTCCACCATGGACGGTGACACTGCGGGTGTGTCCTGGTTTGACCCGGAACTGGGAATAACCATTGACACCACTATGAACCAGAACGTGAATATGGTCATGAACATGCCGATGAACCCGCGTGGAAGCCCGGGCGCCCGCGGCCGGACCCAAAGCATTACGAACCAGATGAACCAGGTCATGAACATCAAACTGGTGTCGGTGAAATGACCCGGCGGACCGGCTCGCGTAGCTGCGGGACGGAGATGGCTTGAGTGCGGGAAAAAACGCGCTACTCGGGGAATTCGTCAATGTGCTGATTTGAAATTCCACCCGACGACCGGAGCGCAAGTTGATCCCACCTGCCGCGCGCCTGACAAATCCAAGTGCTGCGGATTGAAGACAGTCCGCTCTCCGCGCAGAATCGCCACGCCGCCCGAATTCTTCTCTCTTTTCTTGAAATATGCGATTGGGCTGCCATTCTAATACCTGAACAAAGTGTGCCCCGACATCGAACGTCGGGGCACCGGAGACTTGAACGATGTCATACCGAGCCTGGTTTCAATGCATCAATCCGGAATGCGGTGCCACCTATCCGCTGAATTCCATCGTCTATCATTGCACGCGCTGCGGGTCGCTCCTGGAGGTGCAGCACGACCTGAAACAATTGAAGCGGCGCGACGCTCAGGCGTGGATGAAACTCTTCGAAGACCGCTACAAAAGCAATCAGTGGCCCTACGGCTCCGGCGTTTGGGGGAAAAAAGAATGGATCCTGCCCGAAATCAAGGACGAGAACATCGTCTCGCTCTACGAAGGCGGCACGAACCTGTTCTGGGCCGAGCGCTTCGGGAAAGTGGTGGGCGTGGACGAACTGTGGATCAAACTGTGCGGCAACACCCACAGCGGCTCATTCAAGGACCTCGGCATGACGGTGCTGGTCTCGCAGGTCAAACAGATGATCTCCGAAGGCGCGCCCATCAAGGCCGTGGTGTGCGCCTCCACCGGGGACACCTCGGCGGCGCTGGCGACCTATTGCGCCGCGGCGGGCATCCCATCCATCGTCCTCCTGCCACGCGGTAAAATCTCCGTTGCCCAACTGGTCCAGCCGATTTCCAACGGCGCGCTGGTGCTGTACCTGGACACCGATTTTGACGGCTGCATGAAGCTCGTGCAGGAAGTCACCAGGGACGAAACGCTCTATCTGGCCAACTCGATGAATTCCCTCCGCGTGGAAGGCCAGCAGACGGTCGGCATCGAAATCGTCCAGCAATTCGACTGGGAGGCGCCGGACGTCATCATCATTCCCGGCGGCAACCTGGGCAACGTTTCCGCGCTCGGCAAAGGGCTGATGATGATGCGCGACCTGGGGTTGATAGACAAACTGCCCCGCCTCGTCGTGGCCCAGGCCGAACACGCCAATCCGCTTTATCGCTCGTTCAAAAACGGCTTCAAATCGTTTGAGCCGATGCAGGCGCAAAAGACCCTCGCGAGCGCCATCCAAATCGGGGACCCCGTCAGCATCGAGAAAGCCATCCGCGTGCTGAAGCAGTTCGATGGCATCGTCGAGCAGGCCAGCGAGGAGGAGCTGGCGAATGCCGCGGCGCTGGGTGACAAGACCGGCATGTTCAACTGCCCGCATACCGGCGTGGCGCTCGCCGCGCTCATCAAACTGCTCAAGGCCGGCAAGATTGACAAATCCGAGCGCGTGGTGGTCATCTCGACGGCACACGGATTGAAGTTTGTGGAAATGAAAGTCAAATATCACCAGAATGAACTGGGCTTTCCGTGCCGCCACGCGAACCAGCCGATTGAACTGCCCGCCCGCCTTGATGCGGTAAAAGACGCCCTCAAGAAAGCGCTCAAGGAAAGGGGCCGGTTCGATGTCTAAGAGCGTGTCTGAAAACGCGGCGGCAGCCATCTTGGCTGCCGGTGAAGGCGGCATCCTGCCGCCAGTTTCACACAAAACACGAGGCTGGAAGCCGCTTTCACTGGCAGGCTGGGAAGCCCGCCTCCACATTTTCAACCACGCTTTTGCCTCTTTGTAATCTTTGTTCCATGACGTCTAAAACTCGCAATATCCGCAAACGGGGCCCGTCCACGCTCGCCATTCACGGACGCGAACGCCGGCCCAAGGCCTATCACGCTGTCTCCACGCCCATCGTCCAGACCTCGAATTTCAGTTTCGGCTCCATGACGGAGGTCGTCGAGTTCATGACCGCCAAGAGCCAGGGTCGCATCATCCGCGAGCAGGAATACGGCCGTTACGGCAATCCCACACAGCAGGAAGCCGAGCGCAAGCTGGCCGCCATCGAAGGCGCCGAACGCGCCATCCTGTTTTCCACCGGCATGAGCGCGGTCATCATGACGCTCATGGCCTACATGAAAAAGGACGGCCACATCATTTTCACCAGCGATTGCTACCGGCAAACACGCGATTTCGCGACCAATTTCCTCGGCAAATTCGGAATTCAAAACACACTCGTGCCCCCCACGGCCGCGGCCATCGAAGCCGCCATCCGGCCCAACACCAACATCATCTTCACCGAATCGCCTACCAATCCTTACCTGCGCGTGCTCGATATCCCGGCCGTCGTCAAAGTCGCCCGGCGCCGCCGCGCGCTGACGATGATTGATGCCACGCTCGCCACGCCCTGCAACATCCGTCCGCTGGAACTGGGCGTGGACATCGTCATTCATTCCGCCACGAAATATCTCGGTGGCCACAACGACCTGCTGGCCGGCGTGACCCTCGGCGCTCACAAACTGCTCGAAGACCTCAACAAGCTTCAGCGCATGATTGGCGCGACGCCAGGGGCCTTTACCAGTTTCCTGCTCGAACGCGGTTTGAAGACTTTCCCGCTGCGCATGGAGCATCACAACCGCGCCGGATTGCAGGTGGCGCACGCCCTGGAAAAACATCCGAAAGTCGAGAAAGTCTGGTATCCTGGACTCAAATCGCATCCGGACCATGCCATTGCCAGGCAACAGATGCGCGGGTTCGGCAGCGTCATTACGTTTCTGGTAAAAGGCGACGACAAAGCGACGCGCAAGTTCATTGACGCGCTCGAACTGTTTTTGATTACGCCGAGCCTTGGCGGTTCCGAAAGCCTGGTGACGCAGATGGCGACGATGTCGTTCTTCGACTATCCGCTGGAATACCGTCAATCCATCGGCATGCTGGACAATCTCGTCCGCGTGGCATTGGGTTTGGAAGACCCCGAAGACCTCATCGCCGATCTCGACCAGGCACTGGAGCAGATATAGCACGCCTTCATGCCTTCCGGGAGCGGCAGATACATGGGTTGCGGTGTCCACGCCGCTTCGACGTGCGAAACGAAAACGGGCTGGGCAACTGCGCCGCTTTCGTGTAGGCATGATTTGAACGCGGGAACATGTTAGCCGGACAGCCGCCAGCCGGCGCGACGAAAATGAAAAATGCGCAAACGCGCAAGCAATATGAGGTGACCCATGAAAGCAGCGCCACGTGAACATATCGAAGCGAAAATCATCAATTGTCTTCGCGATTTGAAAGCCCCCGGCAACGCGAGCCAAATCGCCATTCAGATTCAAGAAACGAGAGAAGACACCGTCCGGGCCATTCAACGGTTGGTGAAAGACCGGACCCTCAAGGGCAGACAGGATTTTGCCCTGTTCAATTCCACCGGTGAAACCGTGGCTTACACCCTGGCAGACCCATTGCTGCAGCCGGCGTTGATCCCGCCTGCCGTTCCGCCTTCGCGGTTGGGCCATAGTCCGACATATCGTCGTTAGCCACACAACGGCGAAGCCGCGTCATCCGCGAGATCAGCGGTCAATGGCTTTTTGTTTTTCCCGCGGGTGTGCCGTTGGTCAAAACGCGTACTTCACCGCCAGCGAGACGAGGTGCCGTGTGAACTCGTGGCTGTTCGTCAAAGGCTCCACACTCGCGGACACTTTGCTGTCCACCCAGTCGTAGGAATAAACCAGTTCGGCGCTCAGATGTTTGTTGTAGGTGTAGGTCAGCCCGGCGCTCGGCGTGTAAATCCAATCGTCCCGGTTCACCGGTTTCTCCCAGTCGCCGACGTAAAGTGTGAATCCCAGTGTCGTGCTGAACTGATCGTTGAACTTGTGCCGCCAGGCGAGGTCAGTCCGGGTGTCCTCGTACATGCTGAAGCTGGAGAACGCCGGCTGCTCGTAGCGCGTGGACTTGAGCGTCACCGTGTCGTCGCCGGTCGGCAGCAGCGTCGCAGAGGCGTCCCAATAATACCGAAGCCCGGTCCGATCGAAGCCCGCCGGTGTGCCGGAACCGAACCGGCGGAGGTCCGGTCCACCCAGCACGGCCAGCTTCAGCCAGCTCGCCGGGCTGCTTTCCGCCCCGAGAAGGATGCGGTGGTAATCATTCCCGAACGGGCTGTTGATGATTGCGCCGCCCGGCCCGAATGGCCCTTTGAACTGGTCCTGGCGGCCATAGCGATAACCCGCGACCAAAAAGGTCTTCTTGACGACTTCGTAACCAACGTCCAGGCCGCCGTTGATGTCCTGGCGGTCAATGTAATTCTCGTAGCTGTAAACCGTGGAATTGAGGTTGGGCCGCAGGTCCGTCTTGAAATCATGGATGTACGCCGTGGCCACCGGGCGGAAGAACCATTTCCCGACCGGTTCGGTCAGGCGAAAACCGTTGCGAAAAATGAAGGCCGCCCGCCGGTCGCGCAGCGGGATGCCGCCGATGGCGGGAATGTCATCCGGCCGGGCGAAGGTCGGCCCTTTCGTGCTGCCGTCAATGTAAGAGGCCGTATTCGCCAGTTCCCAGGTGGCGTCTCCCAATTTGCCCCCGAAATTGAACAGGACACGATGGGTCACGTAGTCCTCGTCGTGTGTCGAATGATAAAAGGCGATCTCCGGCGCGTAACCCAATGACAGGGTGAAGGCGGAGCACGGTTTGTAGTCCAGGCTGATCTTCGGCAGGATGGTGGTGACGAAGGAGCCTTTGCTTGCCTCGACCGGCTTGAGTCCGGCGGCCTGCGCGGCACCGACGTTGACCGGATTGGGCGTGTTGTCCTGGAGGTAAACGTTGCTGTCGAAGGTTTCTTTAACCGTTGCCTCGGCTTTGTAGCTCAGGTTGTTCGTCATGGCGGCATCGGCTGGCACCGTCAAAAGACCCAGCACCGCCAGCGCGGCAGCGTGCGACCAGCATGAAGATGTACTAAATTGATTCATTAGAATTGTAGAATTTGAGTTTGTAATGGGTGGAGGACAAAAAATCGGGGGCGGAGGTTGGGCTGCGGCTTGGTCGTTTGGCGCGTTGTCGGAGTTTCCGGGCGGTTGGCCGAATTGTTGGTTTCTGTGCCGCCGGAGTTTGCGAGCTCCGGCGGCTGATTTTAATCCGGGGTCGGCGTGATCATTGTTTGCCTTTGACCAGAGCGTCCACGACGTGCGGATCGGCGAGCGTGGAAGTGTCGCCGATCTGGTCCGTGGCGTTTTCGGCAATCTTGCGCAGGATGCGGCGCATGATTTTGCCCGAACGTGTCTTGGGCAGGCCGGGCGCAAACTGAATTTTGTCCGGCACGGCAATCGGCCCGATTTCCTTGCGGACGTGACTGCACAATTCCTTTTTAAGTTCTTCACTTTCCTGGATGCCGTCCTTGAGCGTGACGAAGGCGTAAAGACCCTGGCCCTTGATGTCGTGCGGCATGGGCGCCACGGCGGCTTCGGCCACTTTCGGATGGCTGACCAGGGCGCTCTCGACTTCGGCGGTGCCGATGCGATGGCCGGAAACGTTCACCACATCGTCAATGCGGCCCATCAGCCAGTAATCGCCGTCCTCGTCCAGCCGGCAGCCGTCACCGGTGAAATAGATGTTCGGATACATCGTGAAGTAGGTTTCGATGAACCGGTTGTGATCGCCCCAGGTCGTGCGCAACATGCCGGGCCACGGCTTGGTGATGCAAAGCTTGCCGCCTTCGTTCACGCCGCACGGCTTGCCGTCGTCGCGCAGGATGACCGGTTCGACGCCGAAGAACGGACGGCTGGCGCTGCCGGGTTTGAGCGTGTGCGCGCCGGGCAACGGGGTGATGAGGATGCCGCCGGTTTCCGTCTGCCACCACGTGTCCACGATGGGACAGCGTTCCTTGCCGATGACGCGGTGATACCACATCCACGCTTCCGGATTGATGGGTTCGCCGACGGAACCGAGCAGCCGCAGCGTGCTCAAGTTGTGTTTGTTCGGCCATTCCTCGCCGAGCCGGATGAGTGAGCGGATGGCAGTCGGCGCGGTGTAGAAAATCGTGACTTTGAATTTTTCCGACGATTTGCCAGAAGCGCCCGGCGTCGGGGAACGTCGGCACGCCTTCAAACATCAGGCTCGTCGCGCCGTTGCAGAGCGGGCCGTAGCAGATGTAACTGTGCCCGGTCACCCAGCCGATGTCGGCGGTGCACCAGAAAATGTCATCGTCGTGAACATCGAAGATGTATTTGTGCGTGAGGGCGGTTTGCAGGAGGTAGCCGGCGGTGCAATGGACGACGCCCTTGGGTTTGCCGGTGGAGCCGGACGTGTAAAGGATGAACAGCGGGTCCTCGGCGTTCATGGCCACCGGCGGACAATCCGCGGAAGCCTTGGCCATCACGTCGTGAAACCAGACGTCGCGGTTTGGCGTCATGTTGCACGGGGTTTCGTTGCGTTTGACGACGATGACCTTCTCGATGGTGGAGGTTTCCTTCAACGCTTCATCGGCCATGCCCTTCAATGGAATGCTCTTGCCGGAACGCAGCGAGGTGTTGGAGGTGATGAGCAGTTTGCAGGCGGCGTCGTTGATGCGCCCGGCCAGCGCCTCGGCGCTGAAACCGCCGAATACGACCGAATGAATCGCGCCGATGCGTGCGCAGGCGAGCATGACAATGGGCAATTCGGGAATCATCGGCAGATAAACCGAGACGCGGTCGCCCTTCTTGATGCCGAACGATTTCAGCACGTTGGCAAACTTGCAGACCTTTTCGTGCAATTGCGCGTAGGTCAGTTTGACGACGTCGTTTTCCGGTTCGCCCTGCCAGAGGATGGCGACCTTGTCGCGCGTTTTGGTTTTCAAATGGCGGTCCAGGCAGTTCACCGTCACGTTGAGCTGGCCGTCTTCGAACCAGGTGTGTTCGACTCTTTTCGCGGCGGTATCCCAGACGTATTTGCGGCCTTTGGTCGGTTTTTTGATCCATTCGAGCGTGTTGGCCTGTTCCAGCCAGAACCCGTCCGGATCCTTGATCGAGCGCTCGTACATTTTCTGGTATTGCGCGGCGTTGATGTAAGCGCGCTGGACCACTTCCCTGCCTGGCGGAAAAGTCCGGCCCTCCTGCATCAGGGAACTGGTCGAGACGGTTTGAGTTTGCGTGGTCATAATGTGCTCCTTTCTGGTTTTTGTTTAATTACTGTTTTGGTCAGCCCGACCGGACTTGTTGCCCGCCCAAGTGACGGCGACTCAAGGCCATGCAACGGGAATACGTTATTAATTACAGTTTCAATCGTGGTTCGCAACTCCGGTTCGACGGCGCGGCGTTGTTCCGCCGAAACCACCAGGGCGCGGTCGCGCAGGCCACCCGCCCATTCCGTGGTGGCCAGCATGACGCCTCCCATGCCCATGAAATCCGTGTCCTCATTCTCACCGCAACACGTTCGCCAGGCCAAAGCCCAGCCGCGGACCGTGTTTTCGACGTGATAACCTCCACCGCCGGCGACGAGCATGGGGCACTTCAGGCGCAGGAGCCGCTCGACGATTTCAACGACGACGTTGTTCGTCATGCGCAGGTGCGTCAGTGGATCGCCGGCCAGAATGTCCATGCCGAGTTCCAGCACGAGCACGTCCGGGTTGAAGGCGGTCGCCAGCGGGACCACCACGGAGCCAAAGGCCGTGAGAAAGGCTTCGTCGTAGGTTTCAGCGGGCAGAGGGACGTTGACGTTGTAACCGCGTCCGGCGCCTTCGCCGATTTCATCTTCAAAACCGCCCCACGGGAAAAGCGTCCGGCCGCTTTCGTGCAGCGAAATGGTCATGACATCCTTGCGCCGGTAGAATGCCGACTGCACGCCGTCGCCGTGATGCGCGTCCACGTCCAGATACAGGACTCGTTTGCCGGCGTCCGCCAGTTTCATGCAGGCGAGCGCCACATCGTTGAGGTAACAAAATCCTGCCGCCCGGTCCGCCATCGCATGATGAAAGCCGCCCAGCAGGTTGAAGGCGATGTCCGCCTTCTTTTCCAGCAACAAATCGGCGGCGGCAAAGCCCGAGCCGCACGCCCAGTCGCCGCATTGAAACATGTCCTTGAACACCGGCGTGTCCACTCCGCCGATACCCATGCCCAAACCTTCCACGGTGAGGTCGCCACCGGCGGCATGCTGCAACTCATGGAGGTAGGGCGCGGTGTGGAATTGTTTCAGTTCTGCCAGGGTTGCCCGCCGCGGGGCAGCCTCAAAACGGGTTTCGTCACCGATCAATCCCAACGATTTTAACCGCAGCCGGGTAAGGCCGGCGCGCTGCGTTTTGAAAGGGCATTCCGGCGGGTAGCTCAACGCCTCGATTTCCGGTGAATAGAGAAAGGCCAGCTTACGATCGCTCATGGTCAAAACTTCGCCCGGTGGCGGAAAGGATGGTGGTGATGCGGCCTCGCGCGTGAGGCGCTGAAAATGGATTCCCGGCAGGGCGCCGGAAAGGCCTCTTTGGTTTGTCCGTCTCAATATGTGCGCGTCTTGAGATCATCGCCATCCTGTCCGGTCTCGATTCCTGCCCGGGAACCGTTTCCAGCGACCAGTAGTGATGCCATTTCGCCCGGCGGTGAACTTGCTTCCGCCGACAAACCTGAAAAGGCGCCTGGAGGCGGGCCAAGCCCGCACTGCCCTGGTTCCAGAGCGGTGACCCGGTCCCACATCGCTGGACCGGTCCGCTTTATCTGTTACAAGGCCAACCCGGCGCACCCGCCAAGTTTGCCAAATCAAGCTAATGACTTAAAAACGAAGTGGCTTAACCGTTTTTGTCAATTGTTTGATTTTTTTTGGGTGAGCGTTCTAACGCGGCCTTCCGCCGAATCAGCTCCCCGCTGCCGAATCTTTTCGCCGCACGGCGGCGCCGAGCGGTTCGATGTGAACGAGCACATCGCTGACGTTGGGCTTGGCGCCGCGGATTTTGTCCTTCACCGCGTGGGCGATTTCATGCGACCGACGCACGGTCATCTGCGGATCCACTTCCACGTGCATGTCCACGAAATATTGGTAACCGACCTTCCGCACGATGCACTTTTCCACGCCATCCACCCCGGGGGTTTCCCCGGCGATCTGCCGGATTTGGTCAATGATTTCGCGGCTGGGCGCGGCGTCCATGAGTTCGCTCAGCGCGGGGCGCAGCAAATGCCAGCCGTTCCACGCAATCACCCCTGCCGCCGCAATCGCCGCCACGTCGTCAGCAGCCTCAAACCCCTTGCCGCCGATGAGCGACACGCTGATGCCGATGCCGGCGGCGACCGAGGTGATGGCGTCGCTGCGATGATGCCAGGCGTCCGTCCGCACGGCGGAACTGTCCACCGCCCTGCCTTCGCGCGAAACGAACCGGAACAGAATCTCCTTCACTACGACCACCACGATCAGCACCATCAAGGTAAAGGGAGCGGGCGCCAGGTGCGGTTTCCTGATCTCGCCGAACGCGGTGAGCGTGATCCACAGCGCCGCGCCCAACAACATGGTGGCAACGATAGCCGAGGCAATGGGTTCGGCCTTGCCGTGGCCGTAGGGATGGTCTTCATCCGCCGGCTCCGACGCCACCACCACACCACGCCAGACAATGAGCGAACTGAAAATGTCGGCGAAGGATTCGACGGCGTCGGCGACGAGCGCATGGGAATGACCGGCAATGCCCGCCGCCAGCTTCACGCCGGACAATACGGCGTTCGTCGCCATGCCGAGGAAGGTGGCGCGCAGGCTGCGTTGGAGGCGGGTCAGTAACACGCAGAATTATTAACCGCGAATTACACGAATTACACGAAAACAAATTGGGTCTGGCGCCCGTCGTCTTGCATCCGGGGAAAGGCGCCCCCCGGCCGCCGGACCAGGATCCCTGCCGCTAAATCAGGTGGCAGAACATGCCGTCACGGAGCTTGGGTTCGAACCACGTGCTTTTCGGCGGCATGATGCCGCCGGCATCCGCAATCACCATCAAGTCCTCAAGGTTAACCGGAGACAGGGAAAATGCGCAGGCGTATTCGCCTTGGTTGACAAGTTTTTCCAATTCTGCCGTCCCGCGAATGCCGCCGACAAAATGGATTCGATTGTCTTTGCGCGGATCTTTAATGCCGAAAATCGGTTCGAACACGTGTTGTTGGAGCAGGGTCACATCGAGTTTTTCCAGCGGGTCATGGGTCGCCAGCAATTTCTGTCGAAAAATCAGCGTATGCCATTTGCCACCCAGGTACAGACCGACATCGTGGCTGCGGGCGGGAGCGGCGGCGCCGCTTGAATCGATGGCGAAGACGGCATCGAGAATTTCCAGCACCTGTTCGGGAGTCCAGCCGTTCAAATCCTTCAGCACGCGGTTGTAAGGCAGAATCTGCATCCGGTCGTGCGGAAAAATCACAGCCAGGAATTGGCCGCTGTGGCCGGCACCTTTGCGGCTTTGAAAAACGCGCGCCGCGGCCGCGCTCCGATGGTGGCCGTCGGCAATGTAGAATGCCGGAACCTTCGCAAACTCGGTTTCGAGGAGGTGGATTTCCTTCGCGGCCTGGACCGTCCATGACGTGTGGCGCACCCCGTCCCTGGCGGTGAAATCCACCTCCGGGTTTTCGGAAGTTTTTTTCGCGATGAATTCACCAACCGCCTTTGGCGCGCGACAGGCCAGTGAAGCCGGGCCGGTTTGCGAATTCAGCGCCTCAATGTGCCGCACCCGGTCATCCTCCTTTTCCGGGCGCGTGAGTTCGTGCTTTTTGATGACCCCGCCCAGGTAATCCGCGCAACTCGCCACGGCGACCAGACCGGTTTGCGCGCAATGGCCCATGATTTGCCGATACAGGTAAAAACACGGTTGCGGGTCCTGGCGCAGCGCGCCGTCACGGATGAGCTTCTGAAAATTTTCCCGGCCTTTCGCATAGACCTCCGGGGCGTAAACGTCCGTGCCCGGGGGCAGGTCAATCTCCGGTTTACTGACGTGCAGAAAGCTGAACGGATTCCAGCCGGCTGTTTCGCGCGCTT
The DNA here is from genome assembly GCA_963802515.1 of uncultured Verrucomicrobiae bacterium. Classification (GTDB taxonomy): domain Bacteria; phylum Verrucomicrobiota; class Verrucomicrobiia; order Limisphaerales; family UBA11358; genus UBA11358. The sequence continues at coordinate 3,546,281 of CAWDIX010000002.1, read as the reverse complement.
CGTCCGACGACATTACGTCGTAAGGCAGTTCGCAGATTTTTCCAGCGAGTTCCGGTTTGGGTCGCAACGCGGCGAAGGGTTTGATTGTCCCCATAAAGCGGCGGGAGGGTAAAGCGCCGGGAGCCGGAAGGCACGAAGAAATTGCCGAAATAGTGCTTGCCACCGGGGGGTTTATGACTATGCTTCGCGTCCCTGATTTGAATTTTTATGGCACGAATTTGTGAATTGACCGGCAAAGGCCCGCGCAAAGGCAGCATCATCTGGCGCAGTGGCAAGCCCAAGAAGCAAGGCGGCATCGGCACGCACATCACCGCCATTACCAAGCGCCGGTTTTTCCCGAATTTACAGCGTGTCAAGGCCGTGTTGCCCAGCGGTGAAGTGCGTTACCTGCGCGTCGCCGCCAGCGCGCTCAAAAAAGGCCTCGTCACCAAGGCGCCGAAACGCACCTGGAAGAAGCCCGAAGCGGCCAAAGCCTGATTTGTCCGGAGAATGTTGCCTCTCCGGACTGCGCGGGCGCTTCCTGAGCGCAGGACGCGAGTGACCGAAGGCGCCAGGGTTATGCGATTCCGTTCGTCATTCAAAGTGGTTCGTGCCACGCTGGCGGTGTTACTGCTGGTTTCCATTTCTGCGATCCCCGGTACTGCGCTCTCCAAACAATTCCTCGTTTATTTCGGCACCTTTACCGGAACCACAAGCCAGGGCATCTACGTTTCACGCCTGGACACCGCGTCGGGAGAATTGAGCGCGCCCGCGCTGGCGGCCCAGACGGTCAATCCTTCGTTTGTCGCCATTGAACCCCATCACCGTTTTCTTTTTGCCGTAAATGAAACCGATCATTTTAATGGCCAGGCCAGCGGTTCGGTGACGGCCTTCAGGCTGGACGCGTCCACAGGTAAATTGGAATTCCTGGACCAGCAGCCTTCCGGCGGCACCGGCCCCTGCCACATCACTGTGGATTCCACCGGCAAATACGTGCTCGTGGCGAATTACAACAGCGGCAGCGTGGCGGTCTTGCCGGTGCAGGCCAACGGCTTTATCGGCCCGCCGACGGCGGTGATTCAACATCATGGCTCCAGCGTCAATCCGCAACGGCAGGCCGGGCCCCACGCTCATTGTGTCGCCGTGGACGCCGTAACTCATCACGTGTTCGCCTGCGACCTGGGACTGGACAAAGTGATGATCTACCGCCTCAACGAAAGCAACGGCGCGCTCACGACCAACGAAATTCCGTGGGCCGAGGTGAAACCCGGGTCCGGCCCACGCCACATCGTCTTTCATCCGGACGGACGGCATGCCTATGTCATCAGTGAAATGGGCTCCACCCTGACCGCATTCGATTACGACCGCGAACACGGCGCGTTGACGGAAATTCAAACCGTTTCCACGCTGCCGGAGGACTTTCACGGAGTCAATACCTGTGCCGAGGTCGCCGTCCATCCTTCCGGCAAGTTTGTCTATGCCTCAAACCGGGGCGACGACAGCCTCGCCGTGTTTGCCGTGGACAGGACAAGCGGCCGGCTTGATTTTGTCGAACGTCAATCCACCCGCGGCAAAGTCCCGCGCTGTTTTGGCATTGATCCCACCGGCCAATACCTGATTGCCGCCAACCAGAATTCCGACAGCGTCGTGGTTTTCCGCATCAACGCCCAAACCGGCCAATTGACCTGGACCGGGCAAACTCTCGAAGTTGGAAAGCCGGTGTGCGTCCTTTTTGTACCGGTGGAGACGGCAACGCCTTGATGGGTAATGGGTTAGTTTCATTGGAGCGCGGAGCATTGCTCCGCGAGAACTCAGGTTTCGAAACACGCGGAGCATTGCTCCGCGCTCCATCAGTCGCAGATTGACCCATTACGCCTGGATAGCGTGAGTCGCTATCCTCGTTTCTTTATTTTCCGGCCAGACCCGCTTCACGTTTGAATTTTTCCACGTCGGCCTTTTCGACGAAGTTAACCAGATCATGCCAGACCGGATTGAACCCGAATCCGCCGTTTTTCATTTCGGCAATGGCCGCCGGTTTGGTCCAGCCACAGACAACCACGCGATACATCGCGCACATCATGCCGGTGCGGTCCGCGCCGCGTTCGCAATGCACGAACGCGGGAAGGTTGTTGGTGTCCGTGACCACCTTGAGAAAGCGCACCACGTCTTCCTCGTCGCCGTGCCACGGTTCGGTTTCAAACCGGACACTCTTCAAGCCGGTGCCGGTCACCTTGTCTTTGTCCGAGTGCCACGCGCGCAGGTTGATGACGGTCTTGATGCCCATCGCCTTCAAATGCGCCATGCCTTCGGCCGTCGGCTGCGCGCCGCGATAAAGATTCGTCGTGACTTGAAAACAATTCTTGATGCCGGCCACCTCGATTTTTTGCGCCCAGTTGGCCGGGCGATTGGCGGACTCCTGGGCGGTGACCGCGGCCGTTGCCGCCAGCATTGCAGCCATCACGGCAGCCCGGGCGATTTTCCAAAGGTGATTCATTTCATTTCCCTTTGAACCGGTGCATCTGGGCGCGTTTGAGTTCGCGGTCGGATTCGCGCCGTTTTAATTCCTCGCGCTTGTCGAACTGCTGTTTGCCTTTGCCGACGCCCAGCGCGACTTTCACCTTCCCGTTCTTCCAGTAAAACGCCAGCGGCACCAGCGCGTTGCCTTTCACCGGCGGCAAGGCTGAACAGTTTCCGGATTTCCGACTTGTGCAGCAGCAATTTGCGCGGGGCCTTGGGCTGATGATTCTGGAGGTTGCCGTGCGAGTATTCGTCAATGTGCGCGTTGTAAAGCCAGACCTCGTCCTTTTCCACCCGCGCGAAGGCGTCGGTGATCTGTCCCTTGCCCGCGCGCAGCGATTTGACCTCCGTGCCGTGCAACACGATGCCCGCCTCGAACGTTTCGAGGATGTGATAATCGCGCCGCGCCTTGTGGTTGGTCACGATGTCGGCCATGACCTTGGGGAATTTATAATTTACGATTTTCGATTTACGATTTAGGGCCGGTACGCGCAGCCAGGCCGCGCTTCGGCGCTCTTAAAATCATAAATCATCTATCGTAAATCGTAAATGGAATCACCGTTTCCGGCGTTTCTTGGGTTGTGGGCGGACCAGTTCGACCAGTTCCGGCATTTCCCAGCCCATTTTTTCCTCGAGGATTTCGCGCAACGCGATGTCCGCCGCGCCGAGGTTCGCGATGTCCGTCACCAGCGGCCGGCTCAAGCCGCCGCCGCCGGAATTCAACTGGCGCACGCGGCGCGAAATGAGGTTGACGAGGACGTTCGGGTTGCCGACTTTTTCGGCGGCTCTTTTGCAAAGTTCAGCGTTCACAATTCGTTTTGACAAACAGAGTCGGAAAGTCTAATCGTTCCCGCCCCGAATGCAATAAGAAAAATCTCCTTAAAACTTGCGTCAATTCCGGGTGTTTTCTAAAACAAACCGGCATGTCCGCAATGACCCAATTCAATTTGCCGCAATTTCTGGCCACGCGCACCGATGCCGTCAATCGCGCGCTCGACAAGTTTCTGCCGTCCGAGAAGACCAAACCCGCCACCATCCACAAGGCCATGCGCTACTCGCTCTTCGCCGGCGGCAAACGGATGCGCCCCGCCCTTTGCCTCGCCGCCGCCGCAGGCGTGTGGTGGCACGCGAAGCCGACGCCCTGCCGCTCGCCTGCGCCGTCGAGTGCATCCACACCTATTCGCTCATCCACGACGATCTGCCGGCGATGGACAACGACGATTTCCGCCGCGGCAAGCCGACCAACCACAAGGTCTTCGGCGAAGGCATCGCCGTGCTGGCGGGCGACGCGCTGCTGACGCAGGCGTTTGAGATCGCCGCGCAATGCAAAGACTTGCCCGCGCTATCCGCACCGCGATTTGATTCTGGAAATCGCCAAAGCCTCCGGCTCGCTGCAACTTGATCGCCGGGCAGGTCGCGGACCTGGAAGGCGAAGGCAAAAAGACTTTCCGCGGCCGAATTGAAATTACATCCACGAGCGCAAGACCTCCGCGCTGCTGTGCTGTTCCGTGCGGCTCGGCGGCATGAGCGCCAACTGCACGCCCGCGCAGCTCGCGGCGCTCACCGATTTCGGCTACCACGTCGGCCTCGCGTTCCAGGTGATTGACGACATCCTGGACGTGACGCAGACCAGCGAGCAGCTCGGCAAGACGGCGGGCAAGGACGCGGCCGTGCAAAAGGCGACCTATCCGGCCATCGTGGGCCTGGAAAAATCGCGGAAGATTGCGGCGCAACTGACGGACAAGGCCTTTGCCGCGCTGAACATTTTCAAAGGCAAGGCCGTCGCCCTCGAAGCGCTGGCGGAATTTCTGCTGAAGCGGGATCGGTGAAATTATGGAGTGCACGGACGTGTCCGCGCTTTGGAACGACGCGACGGGTCGCGTCGTGGGAAAGCGGCGACGTGTTGCCGCACTCCAAAACAAATTTGCCCACTCACCGGTTTGCAGATACGGCTTGAGTTTTTCCTTGAGCCTTTCGCGTCCGTCATTTCGGAGGGGCGAGTTCCACGAGCCCACATAATTCAGCCAAGTCAGGGCGTCGCAGCGCTCCGCCCTCCGAAACTGACGAAAATCAATTCGCCGTCCATTTATATTCGTAGCCGGCGGGCGGTTCATAAAAGGCGGGAAAACCATCAGGTCCCGGTATGCCGTTCCAATAGATTTTGATGTAGCTGACGTGGCCGTCCACAAAGCTCATCACATTCCGGGCATCCGGGAATTGCAGCGGCTGCCGGCGGTCGTGGCTGCTCAACCCGCCGCCACCGGAAATTTCCCCGATGATCTCGGTCCTGGCCGGCTCGCGCACCGAGGCGAACGGTTTTTGCGCCATGCCCGGATTGTTGGTGTCGTCGCCGCGGACCAGGCCGTTGAACCAGTAGCTGGAAAAATGCGTCCAGGCCTGGTTGCAAAAGCCCTGGCCGCTTAATGGCGGGTCCGTAAACCATGAACCCAGCGTGCCGGTAAAAACCCAATCATCGGCGGCGCACACGAAGACGGCGTTGTTGGATGAACTCCCGCCGATGTACGGCAAAATGTTCTCCTTGTAATCGAAGTAAATGGAATTGGTGTAGTAAGCGATGGCATCGCCGTGGTCATCCGCATACAGATGCACGGCCAGATTGATTTGCCGGACGTTGCCGGTGCACTCGATTCTTTTTGCGGACGCCCGTGCCCGGCTCAACGCCGGCAAGAGCAACGCCGCGAGAACGGCGATGATGCCCATCACCACCAGCAGTTCAACCAGTGTGAACGCGCGTTTCGTTTTCATTCGCTCCACTCGCCGGTTTGCAGATACGGCTTGAGCTTTTCCTTGAGCGTTTCGCGGCCGCGATGGATGAGCGATTTGGTCGCCGACAGCGAGCAGTCCAGAATCTCAGCGATTTCCTCGTAGCTCAACTCCTCCTGCCGGCAGAGCAGGATGGCCGTGCGCTGATTTTCGGGCAATTCGGCCAGCGCCTCTTCGATCTTCTGCGCGAGTTCGCCGTGCAACAGCTTTTCCGGCGGGGCCATTTGCGATTTGTCCTCGTATTGCTGGCGCGGCTGGTCTTCGTGCTCGGCATGGGCTTCCTCGATGGATTCGGCGGGGTGACGCGAGCGGCGGCGGAGTTCGTTCAGGCACAGGTTGCGCGCGATGGTGAACAGCCAGGTGGAAAATTTCGCCGTCTGCCGGTAGCGGCTCCGGGATTTATAGACCTGCAGAAAAACCGTCTGTGCCAGGTCCTCGGCCTCGATTTCGTCGCGCAGCGAGCGATGGATGAAATTCAGCACCGGCTGCTTGTATTTGTCCACCAATTCGGCAAACGCCGCGCGGTCGCCGCGTTTCACGCGGAACATCAGGGCGGCATCGGGGTCGGGCTGGACTGGCATCGCAGGGAGTTTAATCAACGCGGGTCCTGCGACAAGGTTTCGCTCGCTTATCTTAATCTTAATCCTGCTCTTAATCATCATCCGCGGGCGAGAAAGATTAAGATTATGATTACGATTAAGACATCGCGCCTCTCGGCAGTGTCCTAATTTGTTTTTGGCGCGCGGGCTTCAGACCGCTTCAACACACAAACCGCATCGGTCGGCGAAGCGGCATAAATGCCGCGCTCCTCGAATCAGGACACGACCCGCCTCTCCGATGGCTTGCTTTGATGCCGGTTTGCCCGCAATTTGTGCGTTCGTGCAGGACCTGCTCAAAAAAATCGAGGCCAATGCCCGGACGCGTCTGCCGCTGCCGCCGAATGCCGACACGGCGGAAAAGCTCGCGCGCTACAAGGGTTTTCTCAAGGTGGAGACGCACCGGCTCAAACTGCTGCACCGGTCCGGCGGCAGCGGGTTTGAGGTTTGCCGGGGCCGCGCGGCGATCCTCGACGCGTTGCTGCGGCATCTCTGGGAAACCGCCCGGAGCAGCTTGTCGGCGCAGGCGCAAAAGGAATTTCCACCGCTGGCGCTGGTGGCCATCGGCGGTTACGGCCGCGGCGAATTGAACCCGCACAGCGATATTGATTTCATGTTCCTGCACGACGGCCAGATTGCGGCGGGGAAACCGCTGCCGTATCTGTCCAGGCTGATTGACGGCGTGCTGTATCCGCTGTGGGACGTTGGCCTGAAGGTGGGACACGCGGTGCGGAGCATGGACGATTGCGTGAACGTGGCAAACTCGGACATGCAATCCAAAACGTCGCTCATCGAGGCGCGGCTCATTGTGGGCGAGGAGGCGCTCTTCGCCAAATTCCAGAAAACGCTGGTTTCCAAATGCGTCGTCGGCTTCGTGGAAAAATACATCGCGATGCGGCTGGAAGACCAGGCGACGCGACGGACGAAGTTCGGCAATTCCGCGTGCATGCAGGAACCGAACATCAAAAACGGCTGCGGCGGCCTGCGCGATTTCCAGAACCTGTTGTGGATGGCTTTCTTCAAATACCGCACCCGCTCGCTGCGCGATCTGGAGCGGGATGAATTTGTGAGCGAAGCCGAGCGCAAGCAACTGGAGGCCGCCTACGATTTTCTGCTGCGGGTGCGGACGGAACTGCATTATCACGTCAACCGCGCGCTGGATGTGCTGGGCAAGAACCTGCAGCCTGCCGTGGCGCACAATCTCGGTTACGGCGACCGCTCGCCGAGCAAGCGCATTGAGAAATTCATGCGCGACCTTTACACGCACATGCGGAACATTTTTCTCATCACCCGCACGCTGGAACAGCGCATGGCGCTGCGGCCGGCCGGGCAAGGCCTGCTTTCGCTCCGCGCGTGGCTGCCTCAACGGCGGCGGGAACCGGAAATCGTGGACGGGTTCAAATTCATCAAGGGAGAAATCCACGCCGTGTCCAGCCGCATTTTCCGCGACTCGCCGCGCCGGCTCATGCGCGTGTTTCTGCACGCCCAGCAGCGGCGATTGACGCTGCATCCCGACCTCGCGCAACTCATCCGCAACCAGCTCTCGCTCGTGGACCGTGACTTTTTGAGCGACGAGCAGGTGGCCGAAACCTTTCTGACCCTTCTCGACCGGCGCGGTGAAGTTGCGCCCATCCTGCGCGCGATGCACGAGGTGAACCTGCTCGGCAAATACATTCCCGAATTCGGCAAGCTCACCTGCCTGGTGCAACACGAGTTTTACCATCAATACGCCGCCGACGAACACACGCTGGTTTGCCTGGAGCAACTGGACCGCGTCTGGGAGGCCAGGGATGACCCTTACAAAAACTACGCGCCGCTCTTTCAAGGCCTCGACCGGCCGCGAGTGCTCTACCTGGCGCTGTTGTTGCACGACGTGGGCAAGGCGGAACGCCACAAGCAGGGCCGGCACCCCGAAGTCAGCGCGGCGATGGCCATGCGCGCGGCGAAGCGACTCCATCTCGACAGCGCCGTGGCGCTCACCCTGCGAACCATCGTCGAGAACCATCTGGTCATGGCCAGCATTTCACAACGGCGCGATCTGGATGATACGGCCGTGGTCAGCCAGTTTGCGCGCCAGATCGGAACCCCCGAAGCGCTCAATCTGCTTGCCTTGCTGACCTTCGCCGATGCGCAGGGCACGAGCGATAAATTATGGAACGGCTTCAAGGACGCGTTGCTGTGGGACTTGTATGCCCGCGCCATGCCCTTGCTCACCGGCGGCACGGAATTCATCCGCGCCGGAAAGGCACAGCACGAATTGCTGCTCCAGGAAGTGCGGAAACTCGCGCCGGCGGAGTTGAGCGAGGAGGAACTTCAGGCGCATTTCACCGCGCTGCCGCCGCGTTATTTTCAAATCCACACCGCCGCGGAGATTCTCGACGACCTCGTGCTCACGCATCGCTTCCTGGACCGGCAGGTGCTCGAAGACGGCAAGGCCTGGTCGCCGTTGACGGCGTGGCGGGACGAACGCAACCGCGGGTACAATCTCGTCAAAGTCTGCACCTGGGACCGCGCCGGCCTTTTCAGCAAAATCGCCGGCTCCTTCAGCGCCGTCGGCCTGAACATTCTCGGCGCGCAGATTTTCACCCGTGCCGATAGCGTGGCGCTCGACGCGTTTTTTGTCAACGACGCCGTCAGCGGCAACCTCGCCACGCGCGGGCAGCATGACGAATTCGGCAGCCTCCTCGACCAGGTTTTGACCGGGGAGGCGGTTGACCTGCCTGCGCTGATCCGCCGCCAGATCGTGACGCGCCCGCGCTACCAGGCCTACATCGGCGAACGCATTCCCACGCAAATCCGGCTCGACAACGAGGCCTCGGAATCGCGCACGCTCATCGAGATCGAAACCGAAGACCGGCTCGGTTTGCTTTACACCATTTCGCAAACCCTGGCCGAACTGGCGCTCGACATCTCCGCCGCGCGCATCGTGACCGAACGCGGCGCGGCCATTGACAGTTTTTACGTGCGCGAACTTGACGGCAACCAGGTGGTGTCCGTCGAACGGCAGCTTTTGATCGAAGACCGGCTGCGCAGCGCGATCCACCGGCTCGATGTCGGGCCGTGATGATTCCACAAACGGGCTGCCCGGCGCCGGGAAAAGAATAATGCAGCAATTTATTGACTGGTGCCGGTAATTTGGTTAAGCATTGTTCATTGAAAATCGAAAAATTCTCTCTTGGAGTCGGGGACCGCTTTGCGCGCCAGGCGAAGGCACAACTGCGCGCCTGCGTTATGGCTGCACAGCAGGGCGTCGAAATCGTTCCCGTGTGGAACAAATCGAATCGGGAACACCTCATTGTCGGTTCGGAGCCGTCCAGCACGCGCGCGGCGGCGGACGCGGCCGTGAAGGAGCTGGGCTGGCGGAAGCCCTACCACGTGGATGCCGACCATATCGGCCTCAAAACGGTGGACCGTTTTTTGCCGCATTCGGATTTTTACACCCTTGATGTCGCGGACTGGATCGGGAAAGCGGCCGACCCCAAAGCGGTCAAAGCCTTCGTCGAGCGCCACGCCGAGCTGGTGGGAAAAATTTCGATTCCTGAAATCAAACAGCCTTTTCAGACAACGCGGGCGGACGTGGAGCGCATCGCCGGCAAGTATTTGTCCGCCGTCCAGGAAGCAGGGCAGATTTACCGGTACATCGCCCAAAAGAAGGGTGAAGGAAAGTTCATCACCGAAGTTTCCATGGATGAGACGGACAGTCCGCAAACACCGCCGGAACTGCTGGTCATTCTGGCCGCCCTCGCCGGCGAGGGAATCCCGTTGCAGACCATCGCCCCCAAGTTTACCGGGCGTTTCAACAAGGGCGTGGACTATGTAGGCGATGTCAAGCAGTTTGAAGAGGAATTCAACAATGACCTGGCGGTCATCGCTTTTGCGGTGAAACAATACGGTCTGCCCGATACCTTGAAATTGAGCGTGCATTCCGGCAGCGATAAATTTTCCATTTACGCGCCGATGCGCCGGGCCCTCAAGCGGTACAACGCCGGCCTGCATATCAAGACGGCGGGTACGACGTGGCTGGAGGAAGTCATCGGTCTGGCCGACGCCGGCGGCAGCGGTCTGGCGCTGGCGAAGGAAATCTACGCAGCCGCGCTGGAACACGTGGATGAACTGTGCGCGCCGTATGCGGCCGTGATTGATATTGACCGGAAAAAGCTGCCTTCCGCCGCGACGGTCAATGGCTGGAATTCCGCGCAGTTTGTTTCCGCGTTGCGCCACGACCCGGGCAACAAGAATTTCAACCCTCATTTGCGCCAGTTGCTCCACGTGGGATACAAAATTGCGGCCAAATTGGGCGACCGCTATCTCAACGCCTTGAAGACGCACGAGGCCACGGTCTCGAAAAACGTCACCGACAACCTTTACGAACGACACATCAAACCGCTGTTCCTCGGCCAGGCCCAAAGCGCCTGAACCCGCGGTTCAGCCCGCAAGCACATGAAATTCATTCATGACGACTTTCTGCTGCAAACGCGCACGGCGCGCCGGCTTTACCATCAATTCGCCGAAGACCGAGCCGATCCTGGATTATCACTGCCATCTCCCGCCGCAGGATATTGCGGAGAACCGCCGGTTCAAGAATCTTTTTGAAATCTGGCTCGAGGGCGACCATTACAAATGGCGCGCCATGCGTTCCAATGGCGTGGCCGAACGCTTTTGCACCGGCAACGCCACGCCGTTTGAGAAATTCCAGGCCTGGGCCGCCACGGTGCCGCACACGCTCCGCAATCCGCTTTACCACTGGACTCATCTGGAATTGAAACGCTACTTCGGCATTGACGAATTGCTCGACGAGGCCAGCGCCGCGCGCATCTGGAAAAAGGCGAACGAAAAACTTTCCGCGCCGGAACTCAGCACCCAGGGCATCCTTAAAAAATTCAACGTCCGGACGCTTTGCACGACCGATGACCCGGCGGATGATCTGGCGCCCCACCGCGCCCTCGCGGCGTCCGGCCTGACAACGCGCGTGATGCCGGCGTTCCGCCCCGACAAGGCGCTGACGGTGCACCAGGCGGGGCCGTTCAATCAATGGGTGGACCGGCTGGCGGGGGCCGCCGATGTGGAAATTGACTCACTCGGGAAATTGCTCGACGCTCTGCGCGCGCGCCACGATTTCTTCCATGCACAAGGTTCCCGGCTGTCCGACCACGGTCTGACCCAATGCCCGGCCGATTTTTGCTCCGAGCCGACGGCCGCCGGAATTTTTTCCAAAGCGCGCAGTGGAAGGGAAATTTCACCGGCCGAACATGCGCAGTTCTCCGCCTTCATGATGCTGTTCTTCGGGCGGCTCGATGCCGAGAAAGGGTGGATCAAGCAGCTTCATCTCGGCGCCTTGCGCAACAACAACACCCGGCTGCTGAAACAACTCGGCCCCGACACGGGGTTCGATTCCATCGGCGATTTTCCGCAGGCTGCCGCGCTGGCCCAATATCTCGACCGGCTCGACCGGGAAGACGCGCTGCCGAAAACGATCATTTACAACGTCAATCCGGCGGACAATTACGCCTTTGCCACCATGCTCGGAAATTTCCAGGATTCGGGCATCCCGGGCAAAATTCAATTCGGTTCGGGCTGGTGGTTTCTCGACCAGAAGGAAGGCATCGAGTGGCAGCTCAACGCGCTCTCGAATCTCGGGTTGCTCGCCCGTTTCGTCGGCATGATCACCGATTCGCGCTCGTTCATGTCCTACCCGCGCCACGAGTATTTCCGGCGTGTGCTTTGCAACCTGATCGGACGCGACGTGGAAAACGGCGAAGTCCCCAATGACGATTCGCTGCTGGGCCCGATGATCCGCAATATCTGCTACCACAACGCGCAGCAGTATTTTGCGTTTCCAACGAACGAAACGAAGGCCCGGAAAGAAAAACCGGCCGCACGCGGCGCACGTCAAATTGCATGAAAACACCGGCGGAACTTTTTGGGCTGAAAGGGAAAGTGGCCGTCATGATTGGCGGCACGGGCGAATTGTGCGGCGCGATGGCCGAAGGCTTTGCGGCAGCGGGAGCAACCGTTGCCGTTGTAGGACGAAACGCCGCGAAGGCGCAGGTGCGCCTTGACCGCATCGCCAAGGACGGCGGCCGGGCGGAATTCTTTCCGTGCGACACAACTTCCAAGGCGGGGCTCCAAAAGCTGCTGGCGGACGTTGTCGCGAAATTCGGGCGCGTGGACATCCTGACGAATGGCGCGGGCATGAATTCGCCGACGCCGTTTTTCGATATTGCCGAGGAGGAAATGGACCGGATTCTTACCGTGAATCTGAAGGGCCTCATGCTGGCGTGCCAGATTTTCGGCAAACACATGGTCGAACGCGGTTCCGGCAGCATCATCAACATCGGTTCGGCGTCGGGCCTGAACCCGCTGTCGCGCGTGTTCACCTATTCGGCCTCCAAAGCCGGTGTGCATAACATTTCAAAAAACCTGGCGCGCGAATGGGCCACCAAGGGCGTGCGCGTGAACATTCTGGTGCCGGGATTTTTCCCGGCGGAACAAAACCGGAAAGTGCTCAGTCCCGACCGCGTGGCGACCATCCTGGCCAAAACGCCCATGGCGCGTTTCGGCGAGGCCCGCGAACTCATCGGCGCGGCGCTGTTGCTGGCGTCCGACGCCGGGAGCTTCATCACCGGCACCGAACTGGTCGTGGACGGCGGGTTCGACGCGATGACGATTTGACCCGGAGCGTCCCGGCAAAAAATTCAGCCCGTTGAAGCGTAAACTTCAACGGGCTTTTTGTGGGGAGAGATTTTACAAATCCGTGATGGGTTTGTGCGTGGGCACGAGTACTTTCATGATGACCCACGCAATCAGATAGCTGAGGGCGCAGACCATGAACATGATGAGGTAGGCGGTCTGCGGGTGGCTCTTGAACGCATCGGTGAGCGTGCCGGCCAGCATCTGCACAATCACACCGCCGATGGCGCCGGCCGTGGTGCCGATACCCGTGACTGAGCCGACGGCCTTCTTCGGGAACATGTCGGAGACGGTGGTAAACAGGTTTGCCGACCAGGCCTGGTGCGCAGAGGCGCCGATGCAAATCATGGCCACCGCCAGTATGGGAGCCCAGGTTCTCCCGAACTGGTCCGCGTTGCCGAAGTATTGGGTGAAGAGCACCGCCAACGGCGCCACGGCGATGAGGAACATCGCCGTCATTCGCGCCTTGTAAACCGGCATGCCCTTTTTGATGAGGGTCATCGGAATGCTGCCGCCGTAAATGCTGCCGACAATGGCCACACCATAAACGATGAACGTGGGCATCATGATCTGCGCCTTGGTCATGCCAAATTGTTTGATCAAATAATCCGGCAGCCAGAACAGGTAAAACCACCAGATGCCATCGGTCATAAACTTGCCGCAAAAGAACGCCCAGGCCTGGCGGTAACCAAAGAGCCGCCACCAGGAAAGCTTTCCTTTGTCACCGGGGCCATTGCTGACGGCCGCTTCATCATCTATGTGAATGTAATCGTGCTCAGTCCTGGAAAGCCGCTTTTGTCTGTCGGGCGTCTCGTAGAGCCAATACCAGAAAAACAGCCAGAGAAAACCGGCAGCACCGGTCAGGATGAAGGACATCTTCCATCCCTCCTGGTCGCCGAAATGAATCAGGCACCAGGGGACGAACAGCGCGGCCACCATCGCGCCAAAGTTTGAGCCGCTGTTGAAAATGCCCGTGGCCAGGGCGCGTTCACGCTTGGGAAACCACTCGGCGACCGTTTTGATGGAGGCGGGGAAATTGCCCGCTTCCCCCACGGCAAACGCGCTGCGGATGAAAATATGCATCGGCAGCAGCCGTCCGACGAAGGCGTTGACAATTCCGCATACCGACCAGACGGTGAGCGACAAGGCCAACCCCAGCTTGGTCCCGATGCGATCAATGACCCACCCCATGCCGAGCGTCATCCCGCCGTAAAATGCCGTAAAAAAGGAGGTCAACCAGGCAAAGTCCGTGTTCGACCAGCCAAACCCGCCCTGCGCCGCGGGCGCGCAGAAGATAGGATCCTTCAGATAGCTGATGACCTGCCGGTCCAAATAGTTGAAGGTGGTGGCGAAAAACAGGAGCCCGCAAATGACCCAACGATAATTACTCGAAGCCGGTCTGGTCTGGTCGGAGGAATTCATGTCCATGGGAATACCTAAAAACCTCGCCTGCTTCAAGTCCTCACTTTTGGCAGCGCATCAGCCCGGAGGCTTTCTCGGAGTTTGACCGTTCCTGATTGCGGGCAAATGTTTGCCTCTTGTCTGGAATGCGAGTCTGGCCGTTTCATTCGGATGCAACCGCGCACTGCCTCCGGCGCGCGGCCTTCAGGCCGCTTCAGTGTCCGAAGCGGGCATGGACAAAACAATTGACCTGTGCACTCTCGAACGATGAAGCGGCGTAAACGCCGCGCTCCGGCCCGGTTGCAATCGCGGGTAGTGTCAAGTTGCCTGTTTCATTCGAGGCAATCGCAAACCTGTTGCCACCCGCCGCGCAGTTTGGTAGAAGCTATCAGGTTCAACGCGGACTGGTCGCGCGGACCCGGCATGGGATGTCGGGCAGGGCGCGGCGCAAGCGGGTGTGGTTCAGTGGTAGAATGCGGGCTTCCCAAGCCTGAGATGAGGGTTCGATTCCCTTCACCCGCTCCAGTTCAGTGGTTGCAACGCAGTGCGCCAAAGCGCGACCATCGCCAAAACCTTAACGGTGAAATTGGCGCAGTGTTTATGAAGATCATGATCCGCTTCACTCGGAATGGGAAACCTCGGACCATTGCCACCAATCCTGAACGACCTCGGCTCGAGGGGCTGCGCGGAGTTGTGCAAATGACCGGCACGAAATTCGGCTGCAGCATGATTCAATCATTCAACTCGCCGACCAACGCAAATTCACATGCCCCGATTCTATGAACAACTCGTCGCCGCGCTGGCCGGGAACGAGCCGTTCACGCTGGCTTTGATTTCCGGCGTCAAAGGCTCCAGCCCGCAGCGCATCGGCGCCAAGGCGCTGTTTTTTCCGGACGGGCGAATCGTCGGCACACTGGGTGGCGGTTGCCTGGAAGCGGAAGTCCATGCCCGCGCCAAACGCGCCCTGAAAACCGGAACCCCAGCCACTTTCGAGATGCTGCTCGACCACGATTTTGGCTGGGACGACGGGCTGATTTGCGGCGGCAGCGTGTCCGGCTTGATCCTGCCCCACGCCCGGCAGTCAGCGGAACTCTGGGGCAAACTCGTCGCTGTCACCGAACCGGTTCGCTGGGGTGTGAAAAAGGATTTTTCCATCTCCCCGGTCGAGAGCGGATCGGGCGAATGGCTCTACCAGGAAACGGTTTCGCCGCCGCACGCGCTGTGGATTGCCGGGTCCGGCCACGTCGCCCAGGCGGTCGCCCCGCTCGCCCTGAAACTGGATTTCGACGTGACGGTCTTCGACGACCGGCCGGAACTGGCGAATCACCGGTTTTTCCCTCCCGACACCCGGTTGCGCGTGGGCGGCTGGCACGAACTTTTGAAAGAACCGCTGCCCGGGCACCCGGCCTACGGTCTCATCGTCACCCGCGGCCATCAGCATGACGCGCTGGTGCTCACCGAGTGGATTCATCGTCCGTTCGTTTTTCTGGGCATGATCGGCAGCCGGCGCAAGGCGCGGATCATCCGCGAACAATTTGTCCGGCAGCATATTGCCAGCACGGAGGAAATGGACAAGGTTGCCTGCCCGGTGGGTGTTGACATCTGCGCCCAAAGCACGCAGGAAATCGGGGTCAGCATCCTGGCCCAGTACATTCAAAAACGGGCGGAATATAATAATGATGCCAAGTGACGGGTGACACGTGACAGGATTTCACGCCACCTGTCACCTGTCACATGTCACCGATGAAAAACCAGCCGCCGCTGGGCGCCATTATCCTTGGCGCCGGCGTCTCTTCCCGCATGGGGCGGCCCAAACTGCTGCTGCCGTGGTGCGGTACTTCCATCATCGGCCACTTGATCGGGCAATGGCAGACGTTGGGCGCGAGCCAGATCGCGGTGGTTTGCCGGCCCGATGACAGTAAACTCGGCGCGGAGCTGGAGCGGTTGGGCTTCCCGCGGTCGAATTGTATCGAAAACCCCCAACCCGGACGCGGCATGTTCAGTTCGATTCTATGCGCCGCAAACTGGATCGGCTGGAAGCGGAACATCGTCGTTTGGGCAATTGTCCTCGGCGACCAGCCCCATCTGCGGCTGGAGACGCTGCGCACCGTGCTGAAGTTTCAGGCCGGCCACTCCCAGGCCATTTGCCAGCCGGAATTCGACGGGCACGCACGCCATCCGGTTTTGCTGCCGAGTCTGGCTCTCAGGGAATTGAAGCGGACGCCGGCCAAAACCCTGAAAACTTTCTTGGAACAAACTTCGTGTCAATCGGTCAAATGTTCGATTGCGGATTCGGGACTATCCCTTGACTTGGATACGCCGGAGGATTACAAACAGGCAAAGATTCACTTAAGCGGCACATGAAAAACTCTGAATCGAAGAAGTTTGGCGCGCATTCCCGGCGCACGTTTCTCAAGAGCCTTGGTACGGTCGCCGTCACCGCCGCCACCGTCCAGGCCCGGTCGGTCGCGGCCGAACTGGAAAAGGCCAACGCCGAAACAATCGTCGGCCCCGGCGCCGTGCCGGTCACACTCAAGGTCAACGGCAAACCGCTCAAACTTCAACTGGAACCGCGCGTGACCCTGCTGGATGCCCTGCGGAATTATTCCAGCCTGACCGGCGCCAAGGAAGGCTGCGACCGCGCCGCGTGCGGCGCCTGCACCGTGCTGCTGGATGACGAGCCGATTTATTCCTGCCAGAAACTCGCCATCGAGGCGCAGGGACACGAAATCACGACCGTCGAGGGACTGGCCAAAGACGGGAAATTGACGAAAGTGCAGCAGGCGTTTGTAGAAAAAGACGCGCTGCAATGCGGCTATTGCACGCCGGGGTTCATCATGAGCGTAACGGCGTTGCTGAAAAAGAATCCGCACCCGACCGCCGACGAGGTCAAGCATGCCTGCGCCGGAAATCTTTGCCGCTGCGGCACGCACCCGCACATCCTGCAGGCCGTGTTCCAAGCGGCGGGCGTGAAGGTCACAAGCAAAACGGAGGTCATCCATGCCTAGCTGGCCGGCTCAACCCAAATACATCAGCCACTCCACGACGCGCGTGGACGCGGTGCCCAAGGTGACGGGCACGGCGCGCTATTCTTCCGACATCCAGGCCAGCGGCTGGCTTTATGGCATGATTCTGCGGTCGAAATGGCCGGCGGCAAAAATTCTGTCGGTCAATCTGGACAAGGCGCTGCAAGTTCCCGGCATCAAGGCCGCCGTCACCGCGCGCGACGGCGAATTCACCGTGCGCTTTTACGGCGAGGAAATCGCCGCCGTCGCCGGCACCAGCAAACAGGCGTGCCTCGACGCCTTGCGGGCCATCGAAGTCAAAGCCGAGCCGCGCCAGGCATTTGCCGTCAACGAAGACGAAGCCCGGCGAAGACGATGCGCCCGAGGTCTGGGAGGGCACGCCGAATGTTGCGCCGGGGCGCTCGCGCGAACAAGGCAATGTGGACAAAGCGTTCGGCGAATGCGCCGCCGTCATCGAAGGCTTTTACACGACACCCGTGCAGATTCATCATCCGATGGAGACGCACGGCAGCACGGTTTCCTGGACGGACGACGGCGTGACGGCGTGGGCTTCCACTCAGGGCATTTCCAGCGTGCGCGACGGTCTCGCCGGTGCGCCTCAAACTGGAGCACAGCCAGGTGCGGGTCATCACCGATTTCATGGGCGGCGGCTTCGGCGCAAAATTTGGCGCCGGCGCGGAAGGCGTGCTGGCGGCGCGGCTCTCGCGCGCGGCGAAAGCGCCGGTCCGGCTGATGCTCACGCGGTTCGATAAGGCGCTCGCCGTCGGCAACCGGCCTTCCAGCTTTCAAAAAATCAAGATGGGCGCGATGGCGGACGGCACGTTGCACGCGTTTGATGTGGAAAATTATGGAACCGCCGGCATTGGCGCGGGGGGCGACGCGGGCGGGGGCGGTGGCGGCGCCGACATTCCCATGCCGTATCTTTACACGGTGCCGAACACGCGCGTGAAGCAGAGTCGCCGTCGCGGTCAACGCCGGTTCGGCCCGCGCCTTTCGCGCGCCGGGAAATCCGCCGGCCTCGTTCGGCATGGAGAGCGCGATGGACGACCTCGCCGTGAAACTCGGCATGGATCCGCTGGAGTTCCGGCTGAAAAATGATCCGAACGAAGTCCGCCAGCGCGAATACAAGATCGGCGCGGAGAAATTCGGCTGGAAGGAGAAATATCGGAAGCCCGGCAGTTCGCCCGGCGTGGTCAAGACCGGCATCGGTTGCGCCGGCGCGGCGTGGCCGGCGTGGCGGCCCCAGCCGCCGCACCCAGGGCGAGGCGCAAATCAATCCCGATGGCAGCATTGAATTCCGTCTCGGCGTGCAGGACATCGGCACCGGCACGAAAACCGTCATCGCCGTCGTCGCGGCGGAGATGCTCGGCCTCAAGCCGGAGCAGATCACGGTGAAAGTTGGCGACACGCATTTCCCGCCCGGCCCCGGCAGCGGCGGCAGCACGACGTGCGCCTCGATTTCGCCGACCGTTTATGACATTTGCACCAGGGCGCTGCAGCAATTGCAGACGCAGACCGGCATCGCCGACGCGCGCGGGGAGAACTGGTTTGCCGCGTGCAAAAAGCTCGGCGTCAACCCGCTCGTCGTTCACGGGAACTGGATTGAAGGGCTTTCGACCCGCCCGGCCTACGGCGTGCAGTTCGCCGAAGTCGCCGTGGACACGGAAACCGGCCTGGTCACGGTGAAAAAAATCGTCGCCGTTCACGATTGCGGCCTCATCATTGACGCGCTCACGCTCGAAAGCCAGATCAACGGCGGCGTCATCATGGGCATGGGCTACGCGCTTTACGAGGAGCGCGTGATGGACGATTTGTCCGGCGTGGTGCTGAACCCGAATTTTGAAACCTACAAACTGCCCGGCATCGCCGATGTGCCGGAAATTGAGGTCGTTCTGTTGAACATGCCTGAACGCGGCGTCATCGGCATCGGCGAACCGGCCACCGTGCCGACCGCCGCCGCGATTGCCAACGCCGTCGCCAACGCCATCGGCGTCCGCGTCGGCAGCCTGCCCATCACGCCGGCGAAAGTCCTGGCCGCGCTCGGCAAGGTTCCAACTCCCATCACCACATGAAAGCGTTTTCCTACGCCACCGCGCATTCCACCGACAGCGCCCGTGAACTGGTCGCCGACCACGGCGCCTATCTCGCCGGCGGCAACGACTTGCTCGGCCTGCTCAAGGACTATCTCGTCCCCGGCCCGAAAATCCTCGTCAACATCAAGTCGCTGCCCGGCCTGAGCCAAATTCGAGCGTGGCGAGAAATTCTGGACCCTCGGCGCGCTCGTCACCGTCGCGGAACTCGAAAATGATACGGAAATCGGGAAAGTTTTCCCGGCCTGCACGAGGCCGCGACGGAAATCGCCTCGCCGCAAATTCGCAACGTCGCCACGGTCGGCGGCAACCTCGCGCAACATTCCCGCTGCTGGTATTTCCGCCAGCGCGACGTACAGTGCCTCAAGAAAGGCGGTGACCTCTGCTACGCGCGCCACGGCGAGAACCGCTATCACAGCCTGTTCACCGGCAACGATTGCATCAGCCCGGTCGTCTCCAGCCTGGGCACCACGTTCGCCGCGCTCGACGCCACGGCCATCGTGCTGCGCGACGGCAAGGAAACGCGCATGAACATGGCCGACCTTTACCAGAAAGCGTTCACGGAACCCACGGCGCACAACTCGCTCAGTCCCGGCGACCTGATTTTGCGTGTGGAAATTCCGACTGCGCGCAACCGCAGCGCGTACCTGCAAGTCAGCGACAAGCACACGTTCGATTGGGCGCTGGTCAGTTGCGCCGCGGCGGCGAATGTGGACGGATGGAAAGTTAAGCCGGCCGCGCGTCGCGCTCGGCAGCATCTCGCCCGTGCCGCATCAGGTCGAGGCCGCCAACAGTTTTCTCGACGGCAAAACGCTGGACGACGCGACCGCATCGCAGGCGGCGGACCTGATTTTGAAGGAGGCGAAGCCGCTGGAGCACAACGCCTACAAGATGCCGATGGCGCACGCGCTCATCCGGCGCACGCTGCTCAAACTGAAAGGTTGACGCCATGAACCCGACTTTCTGCAAGCATCTGCGAACGAAAAGCCTGTATGTGGGCGCGACGCCGGAAGAAGCCTTTGCGGACAAGGCAGACGGGCAAACCACACCCTGCCATTTCTGGTGCAACCGCACACAGACGGTCGTCGGCGTGGACGACCGGCCGGTGCACAAAGACACGTGCAACTCGTCGCGGTCCTGCTTCGAGGAATAACGCCCAAAGATCTTTCGTTCTGGCTTGTCCGGAAGTTTCTCGGAACGAAGGGAAAACCTCCGGAGTCGCCCCATGGTGGGCGTGAGTCGGAGGAGTCTTTCTGGAAATTCTAGTCCTTCACCATTCAGTATGACATTGGATGGTGCTGACTCTCACGAAAAGGCCACGGATAAATATTTGTTTAGCGAAAATGGAATGGGATGCCTGCCTGGTAGAATTTCAATTGTGATCGAACTGCATCGGCCAGCGCGGTGTTGGACTGCGCCTCGGCCAGTTGCAGGGCGCGTTGTGCGGTTGACACGGCATCAGAAAATCGGCCGGCCTCCGCGTAAGCGGCGGCCAAGGTGGTCAGGATGACCGGGTTGCCATTGCCCGTAAGCTGATTCGCCCGCTGGGCCAGCGCCAGCGCCTGATTGCCGTTGCGTAGCGAAGCCTGCGGACTGGTGGCCAGCAACCAAGCCAGATTGTTCTGGGCTTCGGCGAAGTCGGGTTTGAGTTGAAGCGCCTGGTGGAAATGGGCGATGGCTTCGTCCACCTGGCCTTTTTGGAGCAGGGCATTGGCGAGGTTATTCTGGGCGTCCGCGAAGTCCGGTTTGATTCGCAACGCCTCCTGGTCGTGGGCGATGGCTTCGTCCACCTGGCCTTTTTGGAGCAGGACGCTGCCGAGGTTATTATGGGCTTTGGCATAGTCGGGTTTGATTTGCAGCGCCTGTTGGAATTGGACAATCGCATCGGCCATCCTGCCCATTTTGAGCAGGGCATTCCCGAGGTTATAATGGGCCTCCGCATAATTGGGTTTGATTTGCAGCGCCTGTTGGAATTGGGCAAACGCCCCATCCACATCGCCCTTCTGGAGCAGGGCGTTGCCGAGGTTGTTGTGGGCGTCCGCGAAGTCCGGATTGATTCGCAACGCCTCCTGGTCGTGGGCGATGGCTTCGTCCACCTCGCCTTTTTGCAGCAGTGCATTACCAAGATTGTTTTGGGCATCAGCATAGCTTGGATTGATCTTTAGCGCCTTTTGGAACTGGACGACGGCTTCATCCACCTTGCCCTGTTGGAGCAGGGCGTTGCCGAGATTGTAGTAGGGTTGCATGAGGCCGGGTTCGATTTTCAGCGCCATTTGGAACTGAGTAATGGCCTCGTCCACCTTGCCCTGTTGGAGCAGGGCGTCGCCGAGATTGTTGTGGGTTTCCGCGTAGTCGGGATCCATTTGCAGCGCTCTTTGGAATTGCCTGATTGCCTTGTCCACATCGTCTTTTTCAAGAAGGGCACTGCCGAGGTTGTAACAGGCGTTGGGGTTGTCGGAGGTGCAGGCCAGCGTGTGTGTCCAAAGCGATTCGCTGTCACGCCAATACGTGGCTTGCTTCCGCGCGCATAAAATCAAGGCTGCGAGGATTATTGTGGAACTGCCCACCAGCACCACACGGCAATAACGCCAGCCTGCACACCAATCAACCGTTGTCCAAGCCAGCAACAGATACAAGCCGATATGCGGCAGATAGGTATAACGGTCGGCATGCGTCTGCAATCCGACTTGGACAATCCCGATTACCGGCACAAGCATGATGAGATACCATAGCCAGCCGATTAAAAAATAGGGACAGCGGCGGCGCAGAAGAAAAGCGACTGTGGAGATGCCGGCCAGCAAGGCCAATGACAACAATGCCTCTGACATCCGGGGTCCCCCGGGAGCAAACGGATATAAAACCGCCAAGCCCGAAGGCCAGAACATCTGTCCCAAATAGACCATATAAGATGTCAAGGCATTTTCCACACGCAGCAAAAGTGTCAGTTGCACCGTGGGTTGAATGGCCACCGTCTGCGCAAAATACGTGACCACGCACGATGCCGCCGCCAGAACAAAGAACGGGATTTTCTCGACCAACAGGCTCTTCCATCTGGAATTCGAAATTCGGAATTCGGGAATACGCTTCAACGGCCAGTAGTCCAGCAGCAGCAGCACGAACGGCAGCGATACCAGCATCGGCTTGCACATCAGGCCCGTCGTGAACAAGAGCAGGACAAGCCCATACCAAGCAGGCGACCAGGGACGTCGCGCATAACGGACATAAGCCCCGATGGTCAGAATGAAGAACAGGGCGCTTAACACATCCTTGCGCTCCGACACCCATGCCACCGATTCCACCCGCAGCGGATGGACGGCAAACACCGCCGCCACAAACGCGCTGCGCCAAAGTGCACCGGTCATCCGTCGGAAAACCAGAAAGAGCAGGATGGTTGCCGCCGTATGAAGCAGGACATTGGTGAGATGATGCCCTCCCGCGTGCAAGCCATAGATCTGGCTGTCCAGCATGTGGGAAATCCAGGTCAGCGGATGCCAGTTGGCGGCGGAGAAACTGGTGAATGCCCAACGAATGCCAGACCAAGTGAGGCCTTTTTGGACGAAGGAATTCTCGTAAACATACTCGTTGTCGTCGTAATTGACAAAACCGTAATGCAGTGTCTGTCCGAAGTCTACCCAGACTGCCGCCGCAAGGAAAATGCAGACGCCAAGGACCTGCCGGCAGTCTTTCAACCCAACCGGATGGCAGTCGGACCGCAGCGGGTGGGAAGCTGCTGTTTCCCGAGGTTCTCCAACCGCTGAAGCACCGTCCGTCGAATGCGCGGCAGTTTGCTTCTCCTGCGTCTTTTTCCGTTTTGGTCTTGATCTTAGACTCATTGAGTTGCGGCATGATGGTCCTTTTGCAAACTGTTCACAAGCACACCGCCTGAGCCGTTCCAAACACTCGATGATGGTGTCTTCCTAGTTGAGGCGGGCGATGATGATCGAGAAGGGTGCTCTAAACCGATTGGTGTTCGCGTTTGCTGCCGGAGTTTGTTCCGCGATTTGTATTCAAGCAAACAGATCCCGGGCGCATCGTCAATGCCAGTGCAAGAATTCTGGTTGGATAATGGTTTTCACCCGCCGATGGCGGTCATCGGACGGCAGGGCTGGTATTGTTTGCGGAACTGATGCTCCTGCGGTTTCAAGCGTAGCGCGGTTTGCAATAATTCTTTCAACGCGCCGTCATCCGCGCCGTGCCGCAGCGCCGCACGCAAGTCCACTTCAACGTGGTTGCCCAGACACGGACGCACCTTGCCGTCGGCGGTCAGCCGCATCTTGTTGCAGTTATCGCAAAAATGCTCGTTGGTCATCGCGCCGATGAAACCGACGAGCGCGCCGGTCTGTTTCAGCAGATAATATTTCGCCGGACCATGGCCGAGGCGCCGTTCCGGCTGTGGTATCAGCTCATCGTGCCGGGCCAATAATTGCATCGCCTCGCCACAGGGCAGGAAATTTGCCTCGGTCAAAACCTCCGTCGTCGTCAGCGGCATCAATTCGATGAGCCGCAGCGGCAGCCCGTGTTCGGCGGCGAACAAAACCAGTGGCCAGAGTTCCGATTCATTCACGCCGCGCATGAGCACGCAGTTCAATTTCACGCACTCGAATCCTGCCGTCACCGCCGCCCGGATGCCGGCCAGAACCTTCGTCACGTCGCCGCCGGTGATGCGGTGGTAGATTTCCGGGTCCAGCGCATCGAGACTCACGTTCACCGTGCGCAAGCCGGCATCACGCAACGCCTGCGCCAGCGCGCGCCAGACGTCGTGCCGTTGGTGGACAAGCCCACGCTCTCCACCCCGGGAATCGCCGTCATGGCGCGGACGATTTCCGGCACGTCGCCGCGCGACGAGCGGTTCGCCGCCGGTCAGCCGGAATTTGCGGAAGCCCAGCCCCGCCGCGACGCGCACGACGCGGACGATTTCGTCGGCGGTCAAATGGTCCGGCTTGCTTTCCCAGCCTTTGTAACCTTCCGGCATGCAATAGAGGCAACGCTCGTTGCACCGGTCGGTGACCGAGATGCGCAGATAATCAACTTGTCGTCCGAATGGATCCATGTTCAAAATTTTAACCGCAAAGAGCGCAAAGAACACAAAGACATTTTATTTCCCGGCTCTCTGCAATCTTTGTGTTCTCTGTGGTTAAATTCATTTTACATCTTGTGCGGATCTTCCCCGCGCAAATGCGCCAACCCCTCGCGAATGGCCGGCGCGAGAATCTCCAGACATTCGCGCACTGCCGACGGTTTGCCGGGCAGATTCACAATCAGACACGCGCCACGCGTCCCGGCCACCGCGCGCGACAAAATCGCCGTTTTCACTTTGGCGAACGATTGCAGGCGCATGATTTCGCCGAAACCCGGGCAGTTCCTTTTCCAACACCGCGCGCGTTGCCTCCGGGGTCACGTCGCGCGCCGAAATCCCTGTGCCTCCGGTCGTCACCACCATATCGCATTTTTGCCCGTCTGCAAATTTTCTCAGCGCCGCCGAAATCAATTCCACTTCATCCGGCACGATGCGCGACTCGAAAATCGGCGTCATCGCCGAGAAATTCACGCAACACGACTTTCAATCTCCGGTCCGCTGCGGTCCGCATAAATGCCCGCCGAGGCGCGGTCGCTGATGGTAAGGCGTCCGATTTTCATACGCGGCAAATTTCAGACAATTTGTCAGCGCGTTTATGGGCTTGTGCGTTCCCCCTCCTCCGTCCTGCGGACACCTTCTCCGCCACCGGGGGAGAAGGCCGGGATGAGGGAGCGTGCGTTTTAGTAAAAATCGCCGTCATGCTTTCACCTTTTCAACCAGCCGGATGCCCTCGATGCGCATGGTTTTGTCCACCGCCTTGCACATGTCGTAAAGCGTCAGCGCCGCCACGCTCACCCCGGTCAATGCTTCCATCTCCACGCCGGTTGGCGCGTGGGTCTCGGCGCAGCAGATGATTTCAATTGCCGCCCGCCGGACACGAAAATTCACTTCGACATGATTCAGGGCCAGCGGATGACACAGTGGAATCAATTCCGCCGTGCGTTTGGCGGCCTGGATGCCGGCGATTTGCGCCACCGTCAGCACGTCGCCCTTCGGCAGCGCATTCGTTTTCAAGCGCGCGGATCGTGGCCGGGGCGCAAATCAATTTCCCGGCAGCCACCGCGCGCCGGCGCTGAACCGGTTTGTGCCCGACGTTCACCATGCGCGCCGCGCCAGTTGCGGCCAAATGCGAAAATGTCTTCTTTAGTGTCATTTCGTGTGTTGGTAGTTTTAACAATTTGCCGGCAAAAAATCCACCTCCGCCCCTGATGCAATGGAGCCGCGATTGGCCGGAACGCGGATCAGCGCGTTGGTTTGCGCCAGACAGGTCACATCGCCGGAACTCGACCACTTCAGCGGAATCAGTAGTGGCGCGGGCGTCTCGCCTGCGAGTTTCCAATTGCCACTCCCGGCCTCTTTAGCCTGAAACTCACGGGCGGGACACCCGTGCCACTTCGCCGGCCAGAGGGTTTCGCGCGGACACGGCGCATCTTCCAATCTTTCAGCCAGCGTGCCGCGCAGAAATCCCGTCTGCTGTTCGCCAACGAGTTTCGCCAGCGCCGTCGCGACGAACAAATGAAAACAGACGAAATGTGACAACGGATTACCCGGCAGCCCGAACGCCACACGCGAACCGTCCGCACCAAAAATCAGCGGCCGGCCCGGACGCACGTTAACCTGCGAAAACATAATTTCAAAGCCAAGCCATTCCAGCAACGGTCGGGTGAAATCCTTGTCGCCGACGCTTGCACCGCCGGAAATCAAAATCACGTCAGCATTTTCAATTTCTGATTGCTGACGCTCCAATTTCCGTTTTGGCCTTTTCGAAATCCTCCGGCAAATGCGCTTGCAGCAGGTCGCACGGAAAATTTTGCAGCAAGCCGCGGATTAAAATCGAATTGCTGTCGCGCACCTGGCCGGGCTTCGGCGTCTGATCCGGGTGGAATAATTTCGTCACCGGTCGTGAAATGAACGACGCGTAATCGCGGGCTGACGAGCGGTTGCACGCATCCGGCCGTCGCCAGCAGCGCCAGCTTGCCCGCGTCCAAACGCGCACCGGCACTCACGAGTGGCGTGCCCGCCGTCACGTCTTCGCCACGCTGGCGAATGTTCAGCGCGCTTTCATGTTTCAGTATTTTGATCCGATCGCCGTTGCGTTCCACATTTTCCTGCATCACCACGCGCAGCATTTTCGCACGGCAACGGCGCGCCGGTGGCGATGCGCACCGCCTCGCCGGTTTTCAATTCGCGCGGTTTCCAGTCGGCGGCATGAAGCGTGTCCACGATTTGAAAAGTTTCGGAAGCGTCGTTCTGCACAACCGCGTAGCCGTCGCGCGTCGAACGGTCGCAATCGGGCAAATCTTCCGGCGCGCAGACCGTTTCGCGCAGCACGCGGCCAAACGCCTCAGCCAGCGGCACGCGGACTGGCGGCAGCGGTTGGCAACGAGTGCGGATTTCGGCCAGCGCTTCGTCGAGTGATTTCAAGGTAGGGCGGGCAGTCCTCTGCCCGCCGCCGGTGGCAAGTCGAGCTCCGACCGGCGCGCACGGAGTGACGCGCCCTGCCCCGTCCACCCCGGCCGGCAAATCACGCCGTTTCCAGATCGGCACATCTTGTTTGAGCCGGTCCATGAATTCGGCCAGCAGCGCGATCGCCTTCGCCGCGGTGCGACGATGCCACGCCAACGTAAATGGCTGTCTCGCCGACGGGAATGACGCCGACGCGATGAATCACCTTCACGGCGAGGCATGGAAATTCCGCCGCGAGCGATTCGAGAATGCGCCGGATTTCGCGCTCGGTCATTTCCGGATAAGCCTCGTATTCGAGCGCGGAAATGGTTTTCCCGTTTTCCTCGCCGCGCACGACGCCGCGAAACTCCATCCATGCGCCCGCCCCTCCACCAGTTGCCGGTGAAGGAACATGCGCCGGAATTGGCTGGTTGGTCAGTTGAATGTCAATTTCCATGCGTCAAGAGTTTCAGCCGCCCGACACTGGCGGAATCAAGGCGACCTCGTCAACGTCGGCAAACTGCGTTCTCGAATCGGCGTATTCCCAATTGCGCGCCAGGCGGACGTTTTTTTGATGGTTCGCCAGCCTGGGGAATCGTTCGATCAGGATTTTCCAAAGCTGCTCGCCGTTCAGCGGCGATGACACGGCAAGTTCGATGGAGTCGCAGCCGGTCACGTCTTTGAGCTGGGCAAAAAAGAGAACGCGCATGGGGTTTTCTTTGGCAGGTGTTTCAGCGCGGCACAAGATGGATGGCCGACGTTTTGATAAGCGCGGTGATGCTGGCTCCTTCATGCAGCGCCAGCTCGGCGCAGGCCGGACGGGTGATGAACGCAAACAGGGGAAATCCGGCGTCCAATTCCACGCGCACCAGCGCGCCTTCGGTGTGGAGGGAAATAATTCGTGCGGGCAAATGATTGCGCGCGCTGCTCGCCGCCGCAACGTCACGCTGAAGAACCACGTCCTCGCCGCGAATGCAGACGAATACTTCATGCGACGCGGTCGCGGGCGCGAGCGCGGTGACCGTTGCCTTGCCGATGCTCACGGTGGCGAGTCCTTCATGCGTATTCGAGATGCGCCCGGGGTACAGGGTTTCCACACCGACAAACCTCGCAACCTCGGCATTGGCGGGATGCGTGAAGACATCGAGCACCGGACCAGTTTGCATGACCTGTCCGTTCACCAGCACCACAATTTCGTCCGCCAGGCTGAGCGCTTCAAAACGGTCGTGCGTCACGCACAGCATTGGAACCTGAAATTCATCGCGGATGCGGGCGAGGTAAGGAATGATTTTCGCCTTCAGTGGGGTGTCGAGGCTGGCGAGCGGTTCATCCAACAGCAACAGGCGGGGCGACGCGAGCAAGGCGCGGGCGAGCGCGACGCGTTGTTTTTCGCCGCCGGAAAGTTCCCTCACACCGCGTGAAATCAACGGCTGAATTTCCATTACTTCGATGACATGCTCGAAGGCAAACAACGGATTGGCCGGCTCGCGGGATTTGCGGCCGTAAAGCAGGTTCTGGCGCACGGAAAGATGTGGAAACAGCGCGAGGTCTTGCGGCACGTAACCGACACCGCGGAGGCGCGTCGGCACGGAGAATGTTTTTGTTGTGTCAGTCAACACCTGGCCGGCGAGTTGAATGAAGGCAGAGGCCGCGGCGCGCAAGCCGGCGATGAGATCGAGCAGCGAAGTTTTGCCCGCGCCGGACGGGCCGAACAGGGCGGTGACGCGGCTTCGCATCTCGACGTTCACTTCGAGGGTGAAGGGGGCCAGTGGCAGGGAGATATTTTTCAGCAACAGGCTCATCTGGTTTTTTTGCGGCTCAGCAATAGTTCGCTGCCCCACACCGCGGCAAAAGCGAGCACAACTGACATGCCAAGCAGGCGGAAGGCATGCGCGTCATGGCCGAGTTGCACATTCTGGAAAATGGCCAGCGAGATCGTCTGGGTTTTGCCGGGAATATTCCCGGCCACCATGATGGTCGCGCCGAATTCACCGAGGGCGCGGGCAAAGGCGAGCAGCATCCCGCCCACGATGCCCCGCACCGCCAGCGGGACGGTAATGGTAAAAAACACGCGCCCGTGGCCGGCGCCGAGTGTGCGGGCGATTTGTTCCAGGCGCGGATTGACTCCTTCAAATGCCACGCGCGCGGAGCGCACCAGCAAGGGAAACGACATCACGCACAACGCCAGCAGAACCGCGCGCCAGGTGAAAATCACATCGAGATTGAGTTTATCGTGAAGTAAGTTGCCGATGGTACCGCGCCGTCCGAACAGCTCCAGCAGGATCAGGCCCGTGGCCACCGGCGGCATGACGAGCGGCAGTGCGACGAAGGTTTCCACGATGGATTTGCCCGGCCAGTCGCCCCGCGCCAGCACCCACGCGAGCGCGAGGCCAAAGGGCACAATGGCCGCCGTGCTCAATGCGGCAACCCATACGGTGAACCAGATAATCTGCCATTCGGCGGCGGTCATTGGCGCATAAGGAAGCCACAGCGCTTAAAGACCTGTCCAGTTTCTTCGGACAAAAGGTAACCCAGGAATTGTTTCGAAGCTTGAGGATGCTTCGAGTCCTTCACCAATGCCATCGGGTAGCTGATGTCCGGGCTGTCGGCGCGCGGAACTTCGTAGGTAATTTTAACATGTCTGGAAATGGCGGCATCAGTTTTATAGACGATGCCCGCATCCACGTTGCCGGACGCGACGGCGGCCAGGGCGGCGCGGACATTTTCCGTCGGTACCACTTTCGGCTCGATGGCCGGCCAAAGCCGAAGTTTCCCCAACCACACCCTGGCATAGACGCCCGCCGGCACGGCCCTCGGATCGGCCAGCGCGATTTGTTTTACGACGGCATTCGTAAGGTCGTTCCCGGACTTGATTTGCAGCGTGCTGTTGTCAGGAATCACAACCACGAGCGAGTTGCTCAGACGACTTTTGCGCGTGGCCGGGTCAATCAACCCCCTCATCTCCAGTCGGTTCATCTGCGCTTCGTCAGCGGAAAAGAAAATATCGGCGGGCGCGCCTTCCTCAATCTGCCGTGCGAGCGTGCTGGAGGCTCCAAAGTTGAACTGAACGTTGATGCCGGTTTGCGCCTGGAAATTCGTGCCGATTTCCGTCAGCGCGTCGCTCAGGCTCGCCGCCGCGAACACCGTGATGTCCGCCGCGCGCAGCGGCAGCGTGAGGACCGACAGCACAAACCCCAGGCAATGAAAGAAGACCAGCCCTCTCATATTTTTTCAAGTTTCAGTCTTCTGTCGTGGAAATTCAATGGGAAAGCCGATAGAAACGTTGAGGTTGGTTCGAGACGGTGGTGTCGTCGAATTGAATTCCTCCCGCGCCGTCGGCAGCAACCGTTCCAAGGATTTGCCAGTTGGTGGTCGTAAGATTGGCCGTCGCCTGGATTTGATATTGCAGGTTTGCCGCGCCACGACCGGTGATGTGAAAACCGGCATTCGTAAAACAGCCGGATAACATTTCTGGTTGCGTCAGGTTCGCGGTGACAAGAATCAGCGGTTCATTGCCGCGTCCGTAGCTGTAAGAATTGAACAGGTACCCAATCTGGTCGTCCGCCGCGTAGAAAAGAAGTGTTACGTCACCGCCATTCGCCACTTCGGCCACGAGGTTTGTATTGAGCGGCAAGGCATAGGTGACCGGAACGTTGTCGCCCGGCGGCGAATAGGCGTTTGTGCAGAGAATTTCGTGCGCGACGGACAGCAGGTCGGAAAGCGAATCGCAGGTCACGCCATCCGTAGTGGGCAGGTTGGGCGTTCCGGTTCCTTCCACCCAATCATTGGTGGACAGCCATTCGATAATAAATTGGCCGCCGCTGATCGCGGGAAAAATCGCATTGTTCGGTTGGACTCCGCCGGTGCCGTAGTTGCTGGTCAACTTCAGCGAAACGCCGGTGATGATCCAATTGCCCGCGCCGTAGTTGGTGTTAAACATGGCCACGGCATTGGCAAGATTAAACTTGAGGAGGCTCTGAAATTCCCCTTTTGCAGATGCTGCCGGAGCGACGACCAGGGTGCCCGCTCCTCCAAAGTTTAACCCGGTCAAGTCCGTCCCCACCGGGTTGTCCGGCGAGCCCGTGGCCAGAAACGCGTCGGCGGAGTTCATGCCGGAATAAGTGACCTGCGCCTCTGCGAGCGAGCCAAGGCACAGCAGCATTATTCCAAAAACGATTGCGCGCCGGCGGCTCATTTTCCTCGTTTCAATCTCCGCGAAAACCGCAAGCCGCCGAGTGAGGCTGCCAGCAAGGCGGCCGTGGCCGGCTCGGGAACGGGCGCGGCCGTAAGCGTCAATTCGGGGTGATTGGATGCGAACTCTCGGGAATTGAACAAGCAACCCAGCTGGGCATCCGCGGCGTAAAAATAAAGCGAGACAGCGCCTGCGGCGGTGGCGTCGGACACAAGATTCGCATCCAGTGACAGCGAGTAATTGACGTAAACATTATTGCCCGGAGGCGTGTAGGTGTAAGTGCCCAGCGAGTCGAAACCCGGCGCGAGCAAACTGGAGATCGAATTGAAGCTCACAGCACCATTGGCCGCCCCGTTGCCGCCGCCCGTGCCTTCCATCCAACTGTCGTTCGCCAGCCAATCAATGCCAAAACTGCCCGCATTGATGGTGTTGAAAATGGCGTTGTTGGGTTGCGCGCCTTGAGTGCCGAAATTGCTGGCCAATTGCAGTGTGATCCCGGTGATTTGCCAGTTGCCGGCGCCGTAAGTCGTGTTGAACTGGCTGACCGCGCTGGCAGTGTTGAACATGATGACACTGTCAAACTCACCTTTGGCTGACGATGCCGGGGCAATGGCGAGCGCACCCGCGCTGCCAAAATTCAAAGTGGGCGAAGCGCCCGAAAGAAACGCATCGGCGGTCGTGTTGTTGATGGTGAATGACGTGCTCGCGTTGCCCGCAAAGGGGAAGACGAGAATCATGCCGCAAGCCGCGGCGAGCAATGAACTTCGAGTTGATTCCATGGCATTGTTTTTGTGGTGATTCATTCGTGAGCAGTTGTTACCGGAAAGAAGAGCGGTCCCGGCCCGTTGGTCTGACGGCCAAATTCGAGCAGGAAATTCTGGACCTGGCCGGAAAGCAGAAAGTCGGACAATGCCCGCGCGCCGGCATAATTGGCCTGCGGAAACTTTTGAGGATTGGTCTCCATCACGATGAACGGCCGCCGCATAACGGGATCGCCTTTGACCAGGATTTCCATTCCCTGCGCGGGCATTTTGCCCATCTGCGCGGGGATGTAACCGACCACCACGTAGGCGCGGTGGGTGCGCGCAAATTGCAGGATGTTCCACCGGGACACCGTATCATCTTTGATCAGCCAGTCGCCCCGAGGCTCAATGTCCGCCAGCCGCCACAGGGTATGCACCAGTTCGCGGCTGCCGATGCCTTCAAAATCAACGAAGGGGGCCCGAGCTTCGGCGATTTTACGGAGCGCGGCGGCGCCGTTGGTCATGCCCCGGATGTGCGCCGGATCGCCCGGCGGGCCAACGATGCACAGTTCATTGCGCGTCCACGGCCGCATGTTGACGCCAAAGCCATCGGCCACGAGGTCGGTGGTAATGTCGCCCGAGTGCATCGTGAGCAAATCCACTTTTCCCGCGCGCATGGCCGAATCCAGGATGGGGCGCGGGCCGCTCGCCACGACTTCAACCCGGTAACCGGTTTGCGCCTCAAACATTTTGTCAATCTCCGGCCACAAACCGGTCATGGTCATGCCGCCAATGACCGCGCAGCGGACTACGTGATTGTCGGCCGGCACCTCAACCCTGCGGTTGCACGAAGCGGCGAGCAGCAGCCACAGCGCAAAATAAATGGTCTTTTTCACAGGTCGTATGCAGCGTCGTTAATAATTGCGGGCGGTGGCATCGCCGGCTGTGCCGGTGAGCCAGCGCACATCGGCCAGTCCGGGATCGCCCACGCCGCAGCCCACGTACGCACCGGCGAAGGATTGCGCCTGGCCGGCCAGGAACAGCAGGTTGATCCGGGTGGCGTGGCGCGCGATGATGCCGTAAGGCCGGGCCGACGGATAGGTTGAGGCATAAGGGCCGGGCGCGTCAGCCAGGGCCACCACGCACGCAGGCCCGACCACCTCACTGAATCGGGTCGCCAGCGGCAGATTCCACGGCGAGAGATTCATGTTCATGCCATATGGCAGAAAATAAGCTCCGCCCGGATGGTCTGCGGCCGGGCAAATAAACACGGATTGGGTATGCGCCTCCGGCTTCAGGTTATTCGTGACCATTTGTTGAAAAGTTGGCAGGCCCAAATACCCCGCCAGGGCATTGAACCAATCATCGGGCCGATCAATCCGTGCCAGCACCTGGACGCCCTGGCCGCGACGGGGGAGGAAGTCGTTGTTGTCGTCGGCATACATCCGATACGCCAGGCCCCACTGGCGAAAATTCCCCGCGCATTGCGCCGAGCGTGCTTTCTCCCTGGCATTCGCCAATGCGGGCAGCAGCATCGCGGCGAGCACGCCGATAACGGCAATGACCATCAGCAGCTCGATGAGCGTGAATCCCCGTCGCCTCATGCGGCGGCATCAAATCAAATCCGTTATATTTTGTCAAATATAACGATGATAACATTGTCCGGGAATGATCCGGTTTGGATGTTCTGCGGGCGTCGCTAAACCGGCAGGAGCCGTCGCAGTTGTTTCCACGGGCCGGTGGTCGCCCGCAAGCCTGCCTGCTCCATCTGACGGTAGAGGACCAGGACCTTCCGGCCCGTTTCCGTCAACGCCGCGCCGCCGCCGCCTTCGCCGCCGTGCGCAGCGGCGACGAGTGGTTCCTTGAAACAGCGGTTCATCGTCTGGACGAGCGACCATGCCCGCATATATGACATTTTCATGCGCAACGCCGCCTTGCCGATTGAGCCGGTTTCCGCCACGCGTTGCAGCAATTCCGCTTTGCCCGGGCCAAATGCGATTTCCTTTCCACAGATAATTCGAAAGCGCGGCGACAATGAAATCCCGGAGGAAGAATTGTTTTTATTTTTCATGACGCAGTTGAAATGTCTGGCGAAGCGGCGCACAAATTGAATCCGTTGAAACCCGCCGCGACGGCATGAACATGGAACCACAGATCCGCTTTGTCAAAGTGAAAGACAAAAGGGCGCGGCGTTTCAGCGGGATTCCATTTGCACCGGGTCGCCCGCCCGGATAACGCCGCCTTGCAACACGGCGGCGTAGGCACCAACGCGCGCCTGGTTGTGGCGAACCGCGGTTTTTAATATGCCGGTGTCCCGGGGCAAATCGCCTTGTGGCAAGGTGGTCATAACGCAGCGACCACATGGCCCGGTAATTTTTATTTTGACGTCGCTGCCAATGGCGAGCGTTTGTTCGTCCCATGCGTTTTCGGGAAAACCCTTGAAGTCGGGCCCGGTTTGGATCACCAGATTCGGACGAAACCGGCGCGGTTCAAATCTGCCTTCGGGATAAAGCGCACGGAAACTGTCGAGCGTCGCCGTCGTGAGCACATGGACCATGCCCAGATCAAAAAATGTCTCCGCGGGCAGGGCTTCGTCGGTCACGACGTCGCGTTTCGCCAGCCCTTCCATATCCGGCCAATACTCCTCCAGCGTGCCGGCGGATGTTGCGCCTTTCAGAAAGCGGACCGGCTTGCCCAGGCTCGACGACAATCGCGCGGCAATGTCCTGGTCCCCGGTTGAAACGGTGCTGCCATCCGGGAACGTGATGCGGACAGGCGGCAGGGAATCGCCGTTCAATGGTTCGGCGAAGGCCGCGCGAAAACTGAAAAGCGTCGGCCAGCGGGACGGGTTTTTTGCGCTGGCGATTTTCCCCGTTTCCGCATCGGCCAGCGCGAAGACGCGGTCGCCTTGAAAACCTTTGGCTCCGACCCGCGTCGCGTTCAACTCCTCGCCCATCATGGATTTGACGGGGTAACGATGGAGCGATGCGACGGAGCCAATTTGCGTCGCGCACATAACGATTACGCCGTGGCCACGTACAGTTTTTGAACTTCGGCGCGGACCTCCTCGACCCGTTGGGGCTTTTGATGTTGCATCGCCATGATTCGGACGTAGCCGATGAAAAGATAGGCGCCAAAAACGTAGGGGAAGGCATTCACGGGCGGGGCCGGCACAGGATAAACGAGGCCTGCCGCAGGAATCAACAGCAGCAACGTCGCAGCAACGCAAAGCGCGACGTCCCAGGCTTTCAACTCACCGCGCTTTTTCAAAAATGCCGGCGCGGCCAGCGTGATTAAAAAATACGAGCCGGTAAATCCCATTGCGCCCATCGTGCCGGCATCGTTGAATTCATCCAACACGGCCATGCCATTATGCACCAACACGAAATAGCAGATGGTAACTACACCGAACATCACGCTAGCCATCGTGGCCAGCGCCACATGCGGTGTGCCGTGCGTTTGATGCGCCGTGCTCGTGGATTTATGGAAAAATTCGTGACGCCCCATCGCGAACATCACCCGGGCGCCGGCGTTCATACAGGACGAAGCCAGCGCAAAGAAGCTGAACATCGCGCCCGCCGAAAGCAGCGGCCACAGGTAGGGCACATGATACATGGTGGCCAGAACGTTTAACGGCGCGTCAATCTGATCCAATGTGGTCTTATAGCCGCGCGTGCCCAGCACCTCCGTATAACTGACCAGAATAAAGAACGCACCCGTCAATAGAAGGCTCCAGATGATGGAGCGCGGGATGGTTTTGAGCGGATTTTTCGCTTCCTCGCCAAAAGCGGTTGAGCTTTCAAATCCAACCAGACTGAATATCGCGACCACCACGCCCATACCCAGACTCAAGAGCGATACACCCTTGAAACTGAATTGTGTCGTGTCAAGGGCGAATTGATGATGCCCCAATACGATGCCGACCAGCAGCAAAATGAAAAAACAGGAGAACGCCTCAAACCCCAGCATGACCAGCGTTGAAATCCTGATGTCTTTGTACGCCATGAAGAAACAGGTTCCCAAACAGATTGCAAAAAGAATCACCGGCGGCAGACTGAGGTGTATGGCCGCAAGCAATTTGCCGGCGAAAATGGTAAAGCCCGTCGTTCCCGCCAGCCCGATGAACAGATAGGCCCACACCAGGCACCATCCGCAAAGCGCGCCACCGGTGAAACCGAGGCCCGACGAGGCATAGTTATACATCGAACCTGCCATGGTCGTGCGCTTCGCAAACTGGTTCAAACTGAATGCGACAAACAACAGCATGACGGTGCCGACGGCGTAGGACAGCCAACTGATGTTTCCCGTCGTCGCAAACATGAGTGGCACAATCAGCGCCGCCGTCATCGTCGGCGAAATCAACGCAATATTTTGCGCCAGCAGTTCAATGAAATTGAGGCAGTTTGATCGTAGTTTGTTCATGGCATCTCCTTTGGGCTTTTGGATTTTGGTTTTGTTTTTTGAGAACCGACGGTCGTCTGGCGAGGTTGGGCGAAGCCCGCCATTCCGTCGCCGGGCGGCTTGAAATACACCAGACCCGATGCGGGAATCGCGCGACGCTGGCTGACGGCTGGAAGCATCACCGGACCTGAACCGGCCACCGGCGAAGCTACCAGCAAAACTTTCGCGTCCCTGCCACCCCCCGCGACCAGGCGATGCGGCAGACGTGAATCAAAATGTGCCGCATCGCCGGGCTTCAAATCGTAGGTCTTTCCGGCCAGCGACAACGTCAGCGCGCCGGAAAGGAGATAAATCCATTCCTCGCCGTCGTGATGGTAATGTTCGCTGCCCCGGCGCAAGGCCGGCATGGTTACTTTGATCGGCTGCAAATTGAAAAATCGTCCGGCGCTGGAGAGCGGGACATACTTCAGTCCGTTGACGCTTTTCTCAACGGCGTCCTCGCGGCGCACAATCACGCATGGTTCGGTGGCCAGTTGGGATTCAAACAGCGACGACAGGGATACGTGAAAGACACGCGCCAGGGTCAGCGCGGCGGCAATCGAAACCTGGCGGTTTCCGGATTCAAGCCGCGAAAGGAACGCCTTCGAGAGGCCGCCCCGGCAGGCCAACTCCTGCAATGTCCAGCCGCGTTGCCGGCGTAATTCCCGCAGGCGCGCGCCAAAGGAGGAGAGTTGGGACTCGATTGGGTCAGGCATCGCGATCATGTTTTCTCTCAGGCTATTTTGTTGTCATACAGTCAACTCAGCGATTAAGCATTGAAAATGCCAATTGTTCATTTGTCTAATGCATCGCTCATGGAATCATTGGTACATCAGCATTTCTTTTTTTACAAAACCTGAGGCGCTGGAAAAAGCGACATTTTTCCTGTAGCAATTTATTCACAGCGGTAAAAAAAGGCCCGGACCGTGAAGTCGGGAGGGGATAGCTCAGAGAGCGAGCACGTCACCCACCCGCAGCCATTTTCCGGCTTCGGTGGGCGGAATGGAAGTATTGACCGCGAAACGGTAGAAATGGTTGAAACGTTGCGCGTTTGCCCAGGCAGGCAGGGATTTTTTGCGCAACTCCATGAATTTCATTTGAAAATCGGCGACCACCTGGCCACTGTCAGGATCACGGGTGGGCACGATGCACCGCTGGCAGGGATTATGTCCCAGGAAATTCACCGCCCCGATTTGGAACGGCTTGAGTTCGCCGGGCGCGCCGAACAGTTCATCCTCACAAAACGGTCCGCCGCCAACGAGCGCAAGATTTGCGCGAAACCGGCGTCGCAGGCTTACCAGGGTCAATTCGGGAAACCAATTTTGGATTTCGCGCAGGCTGGCCTCGCTCGTGATGGTCGGCCCGAAAGCCTCGCGGTCGTCGGGAAAACCTTTCTGCACCTCGCGCCGCAACGTCACCGAAAAGCCAAAATATCCGCCCAGCCATTTTTCCATTCGACCGGGCGCGTCCAGATGAAATTGCGTTGGCGACGATTCGCCATTTTGCCACAGGCGGACCTCCTTGATTTCCGCATCGAACGCGCATCGCAGTTGATGTACTTGCGCCGTGCGTTTGCCATTCACGACGCGGCCGTCCTGGTCAAAAATCGCGTAAACACGGTCGTTTTCCAAAATGCCGCCCGACGTGATGCAAGCTTGCTCAATCGGCATGCCATCGAGAGATTTGATTGGAAAAATCTGAATTTTACCGAGGCGCATCCGGCTTTCAATACATCAGCGAATCGGCTTCCGGCAACAAAAATTGGGAGGCTTCAGGTTCGGCGGAGTTGACCTTGCGGCCATCGAGCCAGGCCACAAAGCCCGAATTTCGCAAGGCGCGACGCCGATGCTTTTCATTCCACCTTGTATCCCAGTTCCCGGAATCGTTGCAGTTTATAAAGCAGCGCGCGGCGGCTGATGCCCAGCGCTTTGGCCGTTTCCGTGCGATTGAAATCGTGCTGGCGCAACGCCTGCGTGATGGCCTGGCGTTCGATTTCCGCCAGCCGTTCCATGTCGGCGGATTCAGGCGCGGGAGGATTCTCCGCGGCGGCACGGACGCGGGTCGGCAGATGTTCCGGCAGTATCAACTCGCTGCGGGAAAGCAGGACCGCCCGCTCCATGGCGTTGCGCAACTCGCGCACGTTGCCCGGCCACGGATAACGCTCCAGACAGGCGGCCACCGTGTCCGCAAACCGCGCGCGTCCCTTGGCAATTTCCTCGATGAACCGGCTGGCCAGCGGCAAAATGTCTTCGCGCCGTTCGCGCAACGGCGGAATGTTCAACTCGACCACGTTCAGCCGGTAAAACAAATCCTCGCGAAAACGGCCGCCTTTGACCTCGTCCTCGAGGTTGCGATTGCTCGCGGCAAGGATGCGCGCGTTGGTGTGGATTTCCCGGTTCGCGCCGACGCGCTGAAATCGCCCGTCCTGCGTCACGCGCAACAGCTTGGCCTGAAGGGCCGGCGACATCTCGGCCACCTCGTCGAGAAAAATCGTGCCGCCGTCCGCCTCCTCAAACCGGCCGATGCGCCGGGCGTGCGCGCCGGTGAATGAGCCTTTCTCGTGCCCGAACAATTCAGCTTCGAGCAGGGTTTCGGGAATGGCGGCGCAGTTGACTTTGATCAACGGGCCCGCTGCGCGCGCGCTCCAGGTGTGGATGACATCCGCCACCACTTCCTTGCCCACCCCGCTCTCGCCGGTAATGAGCACACGGGTTTCGGACGGGGCGATCAAGGAAGCGTCGCGGAACACCGCCTGCATGAGCGGACTCCGGGCAATCACAAAGTCCGGCAACTTTTGCTCCTCGTTGTATCGCAGCGGAACGGCCTTCGAAAGGCCGATGGCCTGCTGCACCGAATTGAGCAGTTCGTCGAGGTCAATCGGTTTCGCCAGATAATTGACCGCGCCATCGCGCATTGCGGCCACGGCATCGCGGACGTCGGTGAAGGCGGTGACGAGCAGGACCGGCAGTGTGACATGTTCCTGGCGCGCGCGCCGCAGCGTTTCCAGGCCGCTCAGACCCGGCATCCGCACGTCGGAAATCATCATGGCGAATTTCCCGGTGCGGAGCATTTCCAGGGCGCGTTCACCGGAATCCGCCAGCGACGTTTCAAATCCCTGGCTGCGGAGAAATGAATTCAGCAGGCTGCGCTGGCCCGGGTCGTCATCCACAACCAGGACGAGCGGCGATTCAGCGGCTTTATTGCGGAATTCGGTTGCCACATTGCCAATCTAGCGGAACGCAAGAGTCGCCAAAAGAGATTTTCAAGCGGTCGGTTTTTCAAATGGCGCCGGGCATCGTCCAAAAAAACGAAGCCGGGACATGACCTTGCTTTGCCGTTGCACCGGATTCCAAGGACGATCCGCCGGCCCCTCAAGCAAGAAAGCACCTGTCGTGATTGCCTGGCGTAAACTCGAGCAAACGGTTACGGTGCAATCTTTCCGCTATTCCTGCTTCCCGGCACGAGACAACGTGCGCTTTTAACAATGGCTGAAGCCTTGCCGGTCACAATGGCTTGTCAGCCAACATAATAAAAACCTTGCACCAGCACCATTAGTTAGCTAAAAGACATTCATTAGTTAACCCAAAAACGAGTGTCCGAAGAAAGGTGCCCATGAAAGAAGCAAAACGTCCGATTCAGTTTTCGTCCTTTTCCCCAATGCGTCCGCGCTTGATGAGCTTGGTTGCGGTATGTGCGGGTTGCCTCTCCTTTTCCCTGCAAGCCGCGATCTTAAGTTGGTCGGGCGGGGGTGGCGCCAACGCCTACTGGAATGACAGCGCCAATTGGGGTTTCGCCGGGACGCCGGGCAACGGCGACACGCTGATTTTTTCAGCCGGTCAGCCCGATTTGTTGAATACGAACAACCTTGTCGGCCTGACCTTGAACCGCGTCGTCTTTGTCGGGGCGGGCGGTGGCTATGACATTCGCGGCAACGCCTTCACGCTGACGAACAACATCGAGGCCACCAATTCCGCCGGGGCCAACACCATTGAAAACGACATCACGCTGGCCGGCGCGGACCAGAGCGCGGACGTGACTGTCTCGCTGACCCTGTCTGGCGTGTTGAGCGGCAGCGTGGGGCTCATCAAAAACGGAGCCGGCACTCTCCTCATCAATGGACCCTTCTCGAATACCTACGGCGGCACGACCACGGTGAACTCGGGCCTGGTTCAGTTGGCTAAAAATGGCTCGGAGGCAGCAGGCATTCCGGGAGACCTCGTCATCGGCAACGGGTCAGCTTCAGCGACCGTGCAAAATACATACCCTTATGAAATTGTCGACTCGGCCAACCTCACCATCAACAATAACGGCCTGTGGGATCTGAATAACAACTTTGAAACCATTGGCACCAATCTTATTCTCAACGGCACCATCACGACCGGCACCGGCACTTGCACGCTCTCGCCAAACAATACCATCACTGTGCCACCCGGCGGCAGCGGTTCAATCTCAGGCAATTTCAACGTCAATTCCGGAACTTGCACCATTCAAAACGATGGCAACCTCGACATCGCGGCCGTGATAAGCGGCTCGGCCAACATTACCAAGAATGGCGCCGGCTCCACACACTTCTACGGGGCAAATGTATTTACCGGTTCATTCACGGCAAATGGGAGCAGTTATGTCTGGATAAGCAATCCACTGGGATTAGGTACTACCAACGGCGGAACTACCTTGAACGATAACACCTGGCTGGCCCTCTCCGGAAATATGACCATCACAAACGAGGCGTTGACTGTTAACAGTGCGTGGCCGAGCGGAACGCTTTACCTCTTTTCAAATGATACGAACACTTGGACAGGCCCGCTCATCCTCAATGCGAACATTACCATCCTGACTTTCACCAATTGCGGGTTGGTGCTTACCGGGAGCATCTCCGGTCCGGGCGGATTTACCAAGATCCAGCCGGGCGTTTTGACCCTCGCAGGTCCCGCTAATTCGAGCAGCTACACCGGCGATACCATTGTCAATGAAGGTATTTTGTTTCTCAAATCGGGCAATGTGATTCGGTATGGAACGCTTACGATCGGCGATGGCCTGGGTGGTCCTAACGCGGATATCGTCAGGTATCTGACGGGCAGTTGTATCTACGGCGGGCCGGGTGGCAGCACCGTCGTCATCAACAATACAGGCTTGCTCGACTTGAACGGCTTCACCGACGACGTCGGCCCGATTTACATGGACGGCGGAACGATCAACACAGGCGGTGGTACATTGCAGCTCTTCCCGCCGCTGGCGACAGTACAATCCAATGACGCCACGAATGGCAACTCGACCCTCAACGGCAATCTGGAGTTGGTCGAACCAAGCACGATTGCGGTCTCCAATAATCTTGTCGTCAATGCAGTGATCTCGGACGCATCAGGGAACACACTCACCAAGACAGGTCCTGGCAACCTTTATGTCACCGGCGCGAACACGTACACCGGACCGACACTGATTCAACAAGGCTATGTGTGGGCGGAAAATAATCTGGCTTTGGGGGCCGCCAACGACGGCACGGTGGTGAGCAGCGGTGCCACGCTGGTATTAAACGGGACATGTAATGTAACGAACGAAGCCTTGACTATCAACGGTCCCGGAGAGCCAGAATACGGCGCGCTGGATGTCGAAAGTGGCATCCACACCTGGGCGGGACCAATCACGAATAACGCGACCAGCACGCTCGATTCATGGGGTCCGGGTTCAGAGTTGCATATTAACGGCTCGATCAGTGGGGCGGGTGGCCTGGAGTTATTTAATCAAGGCGTGGGCGGTGGCACTGAATTCTTTGAAGGCTCGACGGCCAACACTTATGGGGGCCTTACCACAGTTGATACCGATGGCACGCTGACTTTGAAGAAATCAGCTGCCATCAAATCCGTGCCGGGCAACCTCGTCGTCAACAATGGAGCCACCGTGAACCTCGGCAACAACGAACAATTGGGCACCTCCGTAGCCTCTCTCACTGACGTGCAGGTTGACAGCGGGGGGCTATTTTACTTCGCCAATTACTTCGATTACATCAACACGCTTCACGGCGGCGGTACGGTCAACTTTGGGGTCAACGGCTACCTGATAATCGGCGGCAACAATGGGACCAGCGAGTTCGACGGCGTCATGACGGGCACAGGCTATACCCTTGGTGGCTACACCGTCGGTAAGTTCGGCAGCGGCACGTTCACGCTGGGCGGCAACAACACGTTTACTGCTGGCGCGACCCATGTTTACTTTGGAAAACTCGTGGTCAATGGTTCCCAACCGCAAGTTCCGGCCATCGTGGACAGTGGCGCGACATTTGGCGGCTCCGGTTCGGTCAGCACTATTCTCGCCAACGGCACCGTTTCGCCCGGCAACAGCCCGGGCATTCTGACCAGCAGCAATGTCACTTTCAATTCCTCGGGAAATTTCACCGTTGAACTCAGCGGCCCGAATCCCGGTGTCAGCGGTTATGACCAATTGAACGTGTCCGGCACCGTTTCTCTCGCCAACGCCGCTCTGGCTGTTTTTCCTTTGTTCACAACGCCGGTGGCCATCGGCCAGCAGTTCACCATCATCAACAACGATTTGGCGGATGCCGTCTCCGGCACCTTTAACAGTCTCCCGGAAGGCTCGACCATCAGCATCAGCGGCTACCAATTCACGATTTCCTACGTCGGCGGCACCGGCAATGACGTCGTGCTGACTCTGACGTCCATTCCCGGCGCCGTAACCGGTTCGGGTGTCGCGTCCGGCAACGGCAGCCACGGCATTGATCCCAATGATTGCAACAACCTGAGCCTCGTCATCACCAACACCACCGGCACTCCGATGAATGGCGCCAACGCAACCCTTTCCACCACTACGGAGGGAGTCCTGATTACCCAACCCTATTCGCCTTACCCGAACATTGCCGCCAATGGCGAGGGCACAAATATCGTCCCATTCCAAATCTCCACATTGCCGAGTTTTGTTTGCGGCACTCCCATCAACCTTCAGTTGAGTGTGGATTCCAGCCTCGGTTCGTTCACGATGAACTTTGTGCAACCCACCGGTGAAGCGGCCGCGCCGGTGCGCTTTGACAACAACAACGTCACCAATTGCCCGGATGTCGGCACCATTGAATCTACAAACAACGTCGCTTCCTGGTCCGGCGGTCCTATCACCAAGGTCGTGGTTTCACTATGGCTTGGTGCGCCGTATGATTCCGACATGAGTCTTTCTCTGATCGCTCCAGACGGCACAACCGTGCCCCTGGCTGCGGGTGTCGGCGGCTCGAATCCCAACTTCGGCACCGGTAGCGCCGATGCCAGCCGCACCACGTTTGACGATGCGGGCGGGATTTCCATTGCGGCTGGAACCGCGCCCTTTGTCGGCACCTTCCAGCCCCAAGGCAGCTTGGCCAGCCTCGTTGGCACGGCTCCAGTTGGCGCGTGGCGGCTGCACATTCAAGACAGCGGATTTTACGGTGCCCCGGACACGCTACGCGCTTGGTCGCTGTCACTCCACGGCACAAGCTGCTCTTCCGGCAGCGGCGCTTGTGATGTGTGCATGTCTGCCATTACGAATGCCATCACTCTCAGCGACCCCGTTCAGAACGGC
Organism: uncultured Verrucomicrobiae bacterium; assembly: GCA_963802515.1. Classification (GTDB taxonomy): domain Bacteria; phylum Verrucomicrobiota; class Verrucomicrobiia; order Limisphaerales; family UBA11358; genus UBA11358. The sequence goes on along the minus strand of CAWDIX010000002.1, from coordinate 3,502,741 downwards.
CGCTGGATTGGCAACGTTGTCGTGGCAAGTTGTGGCACACCGAAAACCTGGGCGGGAACTTTTGCCGGGTCTTTTCACTATAATGCATACCTGTTCACCAACACATCGCCGGCGGATGCCTGCGTGACGGTGGAATTGCAGTCTCCCAGCAACATTCTGACGACTGCCTATCTCAACGGCTTCAATCCGACCAATATTACGTTGAACTACCTGGGCGACGCAGGCAACAGCACCCACGGTGGCCAGACCACGTTCTCCTGCAGCGTGCCCGCCGGAGCCTCGTTTGTGGTCGTGGTCACCGAGGTCAATGCCAGTGCGGGCACGCAGCCTTACACCCTCCAACTCAGCGGCCTGCCCTGCCCGCCGCCGACACTGAACATTGCGCCCGTGACACCGAATCAAGCTCGGCTCTATTGGTCCACCGCCGCGGGCGGTTATCTGCTGGAGGGCCAGTCGAACATCGTTTCAAGCGCATGGGCCACGGTCACCAACGAACCCATCGTCAACGGCGGCAATTACAATGTGACCAACTCCGCCATGAACCCGACGAATCGGTTCTACCGCCTGCATAAGCCATAGCCTGCGCCCGAGCAGGGCATTCTCTCGCATTGACCTCCGGCCCACCCGGAGGTCAATTTGTCTTACGCAATCATGTCGGAAACGTTTCTCGTGGTTCTGAACTCCTTTGCACTCGTAACCAGGCCGCTCGCGCCACGTTCGCCGCAATGAGTTGGGTGAACCGGCAACGACCCCGTTGTCGCATCGTATGGTTCTTCAAGCCATCAGCTTCAAATGGCTGATGCGGAACATGGCGCCTTTCGGCTCGTTGGCCAGGCACTCGACTTCCCAGCCGTGCGCGAGCACGATTTGCTGGACGACCGCCAGGCCCAGGCCGGTGCCCTTTTGATTGGTGGTGAAATACGGCTTGAAAATTTCCTGTCGGCGTTCCGGCGGCACGCCCGGTCCGTCGTCCCGGACTTCCAGCGACGCCTCGGTGGCGCTGACGTGCCGCGCCAGAATTTGAATCTGTCCGCCCTCGCCCGCCGCCTGGATGGCGTTGATCAACAGGTTGAACAAAACCTGGCGCATCAGTTGTTCGTCCGCCTCGATGGCAATCGGTTCGCCGGCGGTTTCGACACGCAATTTCTTTTCCTCGATGTCGTGGGTCAGCGTCCGCACCACCTCGTTCACGGCGGAATTCAGCGCGATTTTTGACCGGCGGACTTCGCGCGGGCGGGAGTAATTAATGAACTCGTTCAACTGCGCGGTGACTTTGTCGGTTTCATCCACGATGGCGCGCGATTTTTCGCGGATTTCCGGCGCTGTGTCGGTTTGTTTGGAAATCATCTGGGCCATGCCGCGGATGATGTTGAGCGGATTGCGGGTTTCGTGCGCGAGGCCGGCGGCGGCCAGGTTCATTTCCCGGAGGTGCGAATTCATTTCGCTGGCGCGGACGAGGCGGATTTGCAGTTCCGCGGTTTGGGAAAGGTTGCGCCAAGCCAGCCCGGCCCCGGCGGCCGAAATGCCGGCAAAAAAGACGATGATTAACCGCAACCAGAGGTCGTGGCTGGTGGTTGCCTGCAGCGATTCCGTGGAAAGCGTGAGCACCAGGCCGTGCAATTCCCGGCTGGTCACCATTTCCTGGTATTGCTTGTCGTCGAGATCGCGCGCCCAGAACGGACGGCGCGGCCGCGGCTCGTTCTCGCGCGGCGGGCCGGGACGTTCGCCCGGCGGCGGCAGGAAACCACCCCCCGGCGGCGGCGGCGGCGGTCCGGAGTGGCCGGCAGCTTCCGGATTCGTGTCCGAAGCGTTGGTCGCGACGGAGTTCAATTCATTGGTCGTTCCCCGCTGGTCGGGGTGGGGTTCGCGCCGCGGGAAATTTCTGAAGCCACCGCGCAGTGTGTTGGTGCGCGGCTCCAGAATCAGCGGCGCCTGCGAGTTGGTATCGCCCTCCGGATTCAGGAATGCGCCTTCAACCGAATAAACCCGGGTCATGCTGCGCGAACCCCAATGCTCGCCCTCTTGAAGAATGTCTTTCTGTTCCAGATCAATCGGTCTGCCGGCGGAAGCCACCGCCTCACCCGCCGCGTTCAACAGCTCGATGGAAATCACCTCGCCTCCTGCCTCCCCGTTTGTGTAACCGGTGACGAGTTCTCCCAGGACGGGTTCCAGCCGGTCACGGAAGACCGCGCCGCGAAATTGCAGCCCGCGAACGACGGCCCCGAGCGTGTTGGCAATGGCCGCGGAACGTTTCCGCAAGCCGGTCTTGCCGGTTTCGCGGATGCGGACGTGCTCTTCGACCTGCCAGGCAACGACGAGCACCCAGACTCCCAGCAGCAGGCCGTAAATCAAGGTGCTGTTTCGTTTGGTTTGCATCTGCACGTCCAGTTATGCGCCGATTGGTGGAAAACTCAACTTCATCCCGTTATTTTTTCTTCACCGGCACACGCTCCAGGAATCGATCCAGTTCCTGTTCCGAAATCGAGTTGGTGATGAGCTGTGACTGGCCGGTTTCATTCGCGGTCAACGCGGCGAGCTGCGACGGCAGCCGGACAATGTGCGGCGTGATGAACATCAGCAACTCGGTCCGCTGGTCCGACTTGGCGCTGAACCTGAATAACTGGCCAATAATCGGAATGTCGCCAAAAATCGGCACCTTGCTGTCATTGGAGGACTTTTCATTGGAAATGAGGCCGCCGATGACCACGGGCTGGCCGTCGGGGGTCACGACCACGGTGTTGGCCGAGCGTTTGTTGATGTTGGGCGCAAACACGGCGCCCGAAAACAGGCTGCTGCCCACAATTTGTTGTCCGGGCGTCGAGGAATCAATGGACGTGATTTGCGGCTGGAGAATCATTTGAACCAGGCTGTTGTCCCCGATGAACGGCGTCACGTCCAGTTGGATGCCGACGTTCTGATAGTTTCCGTTGATGGTCGGAATGGTGGTGGTGCTGCCGCCGACCGCGGTGAAACTGACACCGCTGGGCAGGTAAATGCTTTGACCGACGACGATCTCCGCCATCTGGCCGTCACGCGCGAGGATGGACGGGCGCGACAGCACCTGCGCTTTGCCGGCGGCGGCGATGGCCTGGAGCGTCGCCGTAAAATCGCTGCCCATGAATTGATACAGGCCGCCCGTCCCGGCCGCTCCCGCCAGGGACTGGGGCAATCCGAAGTTGTTGTTCACACTCAGGGTCTGCCTCACTGGAACGAGATTGGGTACGAGGTTGCTTCCAAGCAGGGAATAGCCATTGGTCAGATAACTGATAATTTGCGAATAATTAGGATTCACACCGGAATACGAGCCTTGAACCCCGATGTCAGACGAATTGTTGCGCTGCACTTCGAGGAAGACGACCTTGATGAGCACCTGCGGTTCCGGCGCGTCGAGGCTGGTGATAACCCGGCGGATTTGCTCCATGGTGTCCTTGTCAGCGACGATCAGGAGGTTATGCGTGTTCGGGTCCACCGAGATGATCGCGCTCCCCACCGTGCCGTTGTTGTTGTATTGGCCGCTGCTGTTGGCAGTCGAGGCGGTGCGATTGAATGCGCCGCCGCCAAACCCGCCAAACCCGCCGAATCCGCCGAATCCGCCGCCGGGACGAAACTGCGCGTGGAGTTCAAACGCGGCGCACAACAGAAAAACCAGGACGCCGCCGAGATATTTTTTGAAACAGTTTGTTTTCATAGTTTGCCTTTTCATTGGAAAAATTTTCATGCTCTAAAACGTCCGTCCGCCACCGCCAATACCGCCGCCAATGCCGCCGTTGCCCGTGCCGCCGATTCCACTGGTGGTGGTGGTCGTGCCCATCGTATTGACGCCATTCACGCCGCGTTGTTGCAACGGGCTGTTTTGCGTTGAACCGGTATTCTGGCCGCCGCGCGACGCGGTGGTGCTGCCGAACATGTTTTGCAGCACCTGGGCCACCTGCTGCGGATCGCCGTTTTGTAGCTGGACAACATAACTCTGCTGGTCGCGGTCCGAAGGCACGTCCAAATCCGCCATCATGCCGGCAATCTGGTCCATCAAATCCTTCGACGCGGTCACGATGACCGCCTGGATGCGCGCATCGGCCACCGCCGTGACTTGCGTCGCCTTTTGGATGCGCTGGTTCTGGGAGTCGTTGCCGCCGTTTGCCGCCATCATTCGGGCCAAAAATCCGCCCCGACCGCCCGGTCCGCCGCCACCGCCAAAACGGATTGGCGCCTGACTGCCGTTGCCCGAGGTGCTGCTCGGGAAAACGCTGGCCAATTCGGTCGCCACGTCGTTCGGATTGGCATATTTCAAGCGGAACACGCGGACTTCCGTCTCGGCCTCGGCGCTGTTGTCCACCGCCTGGATGATTTCGGCCAGATGCCGGATGTTGGACTGCGTGTCGGTGACGACAATCGAATTGCCGGCTTCGTTGGCAACTATCGTCGCCTGCGACGAGACGAATGCCGACAGATCCGAAACCAGTTGCCGCGCCTCCACAAACCGGACGGGAATGATCCACGTTGCAATCTCGTCGTTGTTGGGAATGGACTTGGGATCGCTGCCGGTCTTGACCGGGATGTTGCGGGTCTTGGCATCGTTTTTGTCCACAATCGTCAGCATCCGTCCGTCGCGGATGGCAGCATAGCCGTTCCGGTTCAACTCGGTGTTGAGCAAATCCACCGCTTCATCCTGGCTCACGGGATGCGTGCTGACGACGGTCACATTGCCGTTAACGTGCGTGTCCAGCACAATGATGAAACCCGCCGCATCGCTCAAATAATTCAGGACCATCTCCAGCGGCGCGTTGCGGAAATTCAAACGCAACTCATTTGAATGGTTCGTGCCAGTGGCCCGCGCGGGCGGCGTGAAGGCCGACGGCACGGCGACCGGCGCATTCCCCTTCGGCAAAATGACCGTTGACTCGACGGGCCGGTTTCCCGCCGGCGCGGCTTCCGACCCGTTCATCGCGCCCTGGTCCTGCGCACCCTGGTCCTGTGTCTGCGCCGTGTCCGGTGGGGCCACGCCGGTGTCCGGCGCGTTAATGTTGTTCGTGGCCGTTTCGCCGGTCGGCAACACGGACTGGTCCGGGGCGCCGGCGCCGTTCTGGTCGGCCGTTCCTCCGGTCGTCGGTTGCGCGGCGGCCGAGAGCAGCAGCCCTGAAACGCAAACCGTCGCGAGGATGATTGGGATTGAGGTTTTCATTTTAATTCCTGTTCTCTTAGTTGCATGAGTCTTTTCAATACGTCGTTCGGTGCGCTGGCGGAGCCGGGCGCGGTGCCGGCGTCGGAGCTGGACCCCCCGACCGCCGGCGTGGCACTCTCCGCCGTGCTCGCGGCCAATTCACCCTGCCCGACCGGTTGCCATTCATTTCCCTCCTGCCGCATCATCTCGCCAATCTTCATCTGCACCGTCTGTTTTTTGTCAGCGCTTTGAAGTTTGACCCCGGCGAGGCTGATTTCAGCCACGGTGTAACCGGCAATACTGTTGGTGTCTGATGGATAAAGCACCTTCCGCAGATCCGGATTGTTCCCGTCAAAAAATGCGAACATACCCTTTTCGTAGCTCATCGTGCCGACCAGCGTAAACGTCGGCGTCAAGCGCGTCGGCCGCGACGGCCGGTAGTTTTGCGTAACATTGTGCGCATAGCGGTTTGGATCAAATATGTTGCGTTCGGTGATGAACCGGCTGAAGGCCGAATAAGCCGTCGGGCCGGGCACGCCGTTCGATTGCGCGCCGGCGAAAAGGCCGTTCCCCAGCGCGAGCGCCAGCACCAGCCACCTCTTATATTGCGTCGGTTTCATGGTTTCGTCTGCGGGATGAGCACCAGCCCGCTGATTTGGAGGCCGAGCGTGAGTTGCTGGCCGGTATTATCGCGCGTGCTCAACTCGACGGAATCGAGCTTCAGCGCCGCCGGGCCTTTCTCGATGTTGTAAAGGAACTGGCTCAAGGTGCCGAGATTGCCGGACGCCTCGACGCGGCAGTTGAGCGTCATGTAATTGGTCGAGTCGTTTTTCCACTGCGGCATGATGCTGCTGATTTCGGCCCCGGTGTCGCGCGACCAGTTGTCAAAGGCCTTGAGCACCTGCTGCTCGGCCAGCGACGGGTTGTTCGGCAACGCATTCGCGCTCATATCGCTCCAGCGGCTGCGAATGCCCGGCTCGCGCTGCACCAACAGTTTCCCTTCGCTGACCTTCGCCCGCAATTGCTTGATCTGCGCCGAGCGCGCCGACCACAAATGGGTCAGCGGCACGCCGATGAAATTGACGCCGATGTACAGCGCCGCCACCCCGATGGTCAGCGCCACCAGAAACTGCTGGCGATTTTCAATTTTCATTGGCGCCTCCGTTCCCGTACTGGAAATCAAATGTGAATTGCATCGGCGCTTTGCCGTGGATCATGATCCACCTTCAAATTCGCTCACGCCATCCGCTGCGCGCAGTTTTGTGAGCGTCGCCAGCAGCGCCGCGTTGTTCTGCGCATTGCCGGAGCAACTCACGGTGTTGCCGTTTTGAACCTCGATGGTTTTTGCCGTCACGGCGCCGTCTTCGGGAAATGCCAGCGTCAACTGCCGCAATATTGCCAGGTCGCGGAACGTGTCATCGTACCACGGGTGATATTGCTGGATTTGATTCTGTACGGCCTGAAGCTCCCCGACCTTTGCCGACATCGCCGACCACTGCGAGCGCAGCAGAATGAGTTCAATTTCCTGGAACAGAAACAGTCCGCCGACAATCGCCACGACTCCGGCGGCAATCGCGCCAATCGTTCGCAGTCGGCCTGAAGCATACTTCGTGGCAAACTGCTCGAGCAGCGTCGGCTTGGGCGGCAAAAATTCAAACACCGGCGGTTGTTCTGCCAGCAAACGCGCCGCCAGGCTGAACGCGGCTGAAACGGAAGCTTCCGGCGGAAGCTGGACGCCAAATTCGTCCGGCAAATAAGCCGCGACGATTTCAATGGTCAATCCCATCGGCTCGAACCGCAATTCCATTTCGTCCGCGAGCTGCTGCGCGAGTTCGCGCGGGCCGAAAATGCGGATGCGCTTGACCGCGTCGCGCAACCCGGCGGGCAACTGGCCGAGCGTGATGCGCGCCTCGCGCGCCACCAGGTCGGCCTGCGAGCTGCGCCGGCCGCCCTCGTCTTCGATGGCGCCTTCCAGCCCGCGCAAGGCAGCCACGCCGCCGCCGCAGGTGATTTGCAGTGATACCTGGCTTTCCCCGATGGCGAGCGCGAGCACACCGTTGGAATTTTCCGCCGCCGGCGGCTGCAACGCGGCCAGACCGAGCGCGAAACTGACCGGCTTTAATTTCGCCGCCGCCAGGACCTGCTCCAACGCCGCAAGGTGGGTGCGGGGTATGCCCGCCATCGTCACGAGCTGTTTGCCGGCTGACAGCGGACAGCGCGAACTCGCCAGCAACAGCGTTGCCACGTCGCAGGGAAAACCGCGCTCCGCTTCCAGTTGCAGCAGGCTCGCGGCATCCGCCTCCGGCAACGGCGGCAATTCCGTGTGCGCCGTCAGCACCCACTTCAACGGCACGCCGAGGACGCAGTGGCGTTCGCGCACGCCGGCGGCGTCCAGATGATTGCGAATCTCGCGTCCCACGAGTTCCGGCGCCGCCGTCAGCGGATCGAGCGAGAGCATCACTGAAAAGGTCTCGTGGAGTTGCAGCGCGCCGTTGGTGCGGCGGAGCACCACGCCTTCCAGCCGGCTGCCGTCCAGGGTCAGCCCCAGCACGCTCGTCAACCGTCTGCGTCTTCCAAAATTTATTTTCAGCACGTTCTTCATGGCGTTGCGTTTGCGACCCGGGTTTCACGGATCTTTTCGCCGAGCGCCCAGCCGAGCCGGCTGAGGTCCTGGCGGTAAAGAATGATCGGCGAGCCGTCGCTGGTGTCGAAAATGAATTTCACCCGCCGGTAACCGCGCCCGAAGGGACCGACCGCCGCGATGTCGGCGGTGAATTGAAAACTTTTCGTGGTGACGTAATCACCGCGCTGCAACGCCGTGATCACCGGATTGTTGTTGCCCAACGCATCAATCAGCCACCCGATGGAATTGAGATTGCCGGGATTTTGCTCGCGGTAAGAGATGAGCGATTGCGCGGCGGCCGATGCGGTTTGTTCGTCCACGTTCAGGCCCATGAACAGCGCCGTCAGGACGTCAGGCCCGGCCGTGTTGACATTCACGCGCCCGCGGAAATAGGTGTTGGTGCTGGTGGTCACATCGTTGTAAATCTTCGTGAAATCCGCCTCGTTCATACCCAGGTTGCGGCAGCGGACAGCCAGATCGAGCATGCCGTTGCAGGGGTTCACACCGCCGACCGCAGGATGAATGCTGCGAAAGATCGCGGTGGCAATCGTGCTTGCGCTGCCAACGCCTTCATCGTCAAAAAATGTCTGAATCGTTTGCTGGGACGCCGTGTTCACGTTCGTCAGCGATGAGCCGTCGGAGTGGAAATTCGGTTCGCGGGTATAGACCGTCGTGTATCCAAACAGGCCGCAATTCATTTCACCGGTGCCGCTCGAATTCCTTTCGTTCGCATCCAGCACGCCATTGCGGTTGAGATCGTCGCCGGCAAGCAAATCCACCGTTGCGCCGTAAACCAGCCGCAGTTCGTCCACCGTTTCAAACGGCGCGTACTTCGGCAGATAGCCCAGCGTCGAGTAATCCAGCGACACGATGCCGTTGGTGCCGCGCCAATCCATGATGGCGTTGGCAAAATCTATCGTCATGTTCGGCAGATACGAAAGCACGTTGGTATTGACCGTGTTCAAATTCAGCTTCGAACCCTCGTCAACCAGTCCGAAGGCCGGCCCCGTGGGGTTTTGGACCGACGGATCCCGGCCGATGAGCCAGAAATGCGCGTCGCCAACCGGCACGGCGGCGCAGGCAAACTCGTTGGTGGTCGGCACCGCGCCGTTGGTCGCGAAATTCTGGAGCACGTAACCGACGTAGCGCGCCGCGCCCTCGATGGCCTGGTCCGACGCAAGGCCGTTGACACGGTTGTCCGACGCGCGCAACTCATACGTCATCGAGTTGGCGAAATACAGCGCGATGCTCACCAAACCGATGGCCACCCAAAGCACGATGATTAAAACAGAACCGTTTTGGGAACACGGGGAACATCCAACCTTCAACATTGAACTCCCAACACCGAATGAACGCACGCCCCGGACGCCTTTGGGCGTTGAGCGTTGAGCGTCGGATGTGGGATGTTGAACGTTCATTGGCTTCCACTCGTTGTGCTCAGGACCATGTTCGTGCGTGACTGCGAATCAATTGGGACAACCATTTCAATCGGCCCGGCGGCCGCGCTGCCGTTGCCCGACATTTGAATATCCACACGGACGGCGAGCGGCAGATTCGTGTTCACCGAAGTCAGGCTGGTGGTGTCCCAGGTGTCCTGCCACTGCGAACCGTCGAAGCAGGAAAATTTGATGCTCGCCACGCCGCTCAACATGAGTTGGTCGTCCACCTCCGGCGTCGTCAGGGCCAACAGGTTCCGCGTGACACTGCGGACCAGGTCTTTGCCGGCGGCGGAGCGGTCGGCCGGTTGTTTCAACTCGTAAGTGACGCGCTGGATGTCGGCCCACGGGGCATTGGCACTCAACGCGCCGGTCGCGGTGAACATCTCAATCGCCACCGGTTCGGGCACGCCCAGGCTGTTGATGTTCCCAACCCGGAAATCACCGGAGAGGACCTTGGTCGTCCCGTTGGTCGGCGTCACCGCGCATTCCAGATCGCGCCGCAAAAACGTCACCGCCTGGTCCACCGGCGCGGCCGCGTCCACGACGTTGCTTGTCGCGTCGCGCAGGCGCAACGCGGCGAACAGCACGGCGTTGATGGCCACCAACACAATGGCCGCCACGCCGATGGCCAGAACCATCTCAATCAGCGTGAACGCGTGGAGGTTGTTCATTTTGATTTTCACTATCGCAAACCCATCGTTGTCGGCACCGGCTGATTTTGCAGATTTGCCAGCGTGCTCAACTTCACCGAGTAATCCTTGCCCTGCGCCTGGAACGTCACTTGTGCCGTCAGCATCTGCATCACGCCTTGCGGCCAGGCCTGGCTGGACAGCGTCCAGCGGAAATCCAGCGCGCCTTCCGATACCGTTCCGTTTTGCACGCCGTTGTTCCAGTTGGTCATGACCAGGCTCTCGTTCAGAACCCGGTCGGCAATGCGCGCCGCCGCGCCCTTCCGCGCCGCGACCTCGCCGGCGAGACTGGAAACGTGCAGCGCCTCCACCGCCGTCGGGATGACGATGGCGAGGAACAGCATTGCCGCCAGCACCTCGGCCAGCGTGAAGGCGGCAACGTGACGCGTGACGCGTGACACGTGACAGGAAATGTCCGCCCGTGCGGCGGTTTTTTTCATGCCACCCGTCGCCTGCCGCTGGTCACGGTTTTGTGTCCCGAATTTCATAACCCGTGCGAGTGCGCGTTTCGACCAGCCAGCGTGAAACGCCGGCGGAATCCGTCAATTGCAGCGTCGGCGGACTGCTTTCGTCCACCGTGCCGTCCGCCAAAAAACGGATGGCCGGCAAATTGTTGAACGTCGTCGGCGTGCCCAAACCGGTATTCAGCACCGCAATTTGCAGCGTCGAATCCACCGCCAACGTTTCCGCCTTCGGATCGCCGGTCTGACCGGTCGTTTCCGCCTGAAGTCCGTAAGTGCCTTGTTTTTCGTCCACCCAAAGCACCATGGGCATGCCTTCGGAAACAGCGCGGCTCTGGCCGGCGTGCATCAGCGCGAACACCCGCCGCGCCTCGGAATCCAGCGCGCGGCCGCGGATGAAGTTCGACATCGCCGGCGCGGCGAGCGAGGTGATGACCACCAGCAACGCCAGAACGAGAATCAACTCGATGAGCGTGAACGCGGAGCCGTGACGCGGGACACGGGGCACGGGACACGACCGAAAGGTCACGCGGGTTGTTTTCATGTCACAGGTCACTTGTCACCTGCCACTTTCTCTATTTTGTCCAGTTGCCAATGTCATCATCGGTTCCTTCCTTGGCGTCGGGGCCGACCGACAGCAAATCGTAGGAGCCCTGATTGTGTTTGCCGGGATAGTAATAAATGTAAGCGTTGCCCCACGGGTCTACTGGAAGGGTGGCCGGATCAAGATAGGGCCCATGCCAGTTCCGCGCGTTGCTGGGCTGCTGGAGCAAATCCTGGAGGCTCTTGGGATAAAATCCGTTGTCCACCTCATAAGAGTCGAGCGCGGTTTTGATGCCGCCGTAAATATCGGCGTGCGCCGCCGTAACGCGGGCCTGTTCGCTTTTCCCGGCGATTTTCGGGATGACCAGCGCGGCGAGGATGCCGATGATGGTGACAACCAGCATCAACTCGACGAGCGTGAATGCATTTTCGATTTTCGATTTTCGATTTTCGATTGGAGAATTCAGGCACGTAGCGTTGTCCGGGAAGTCGATCCGCAATCGGCAATCGGCAACCGGCAATTCGCATTTCAGGGCAGTTTCGATTTTCATGGTATGTCAGTTGGTTGTTTCTATTTGATGTATTCACTCATCGAGAGCACCGGCAACAACATGCCGATGAAAATGGTGCCGATGAACGCCGCGATCAAAAACAGCATCACCGGCTCGGCGAACGCCACGGCGGTCTTCAGGTTGCGGTCCAGGTCGGCTTCGGTGACGACCGCGATGCGCACCAGTTCGCCGTCGAGTTTGCCGCTTTCTTCCGCCACGGAAATCATTTCCAGCGTCGAGCCGGAAAAGAGCGTCTTGCAGTCCGCGAGACTCTGGCCGAGCCGTCCGCCCTGTTGCACACGCTCGATGGACTGGCCGACGGCGTCCACGAGAATCTGGTTGCCGATGGAGCGGCGCGAGACATTCAGGCCATGCACCAGCGGGACGCCCGCGCCGATCAAGGTGCCCAGCATCCGGCAGAACCGCGCCATCGCAAATTGCGCGATGAGCGGGCCGACCAGCGGGGCCTTCAAAACGAGGCCTTCCCAGATGCGCTTGCCCTTCTCGGAAGCCAGCCAGGTGCGCACCAGAAAACCAATGACCACCAGGCCGGCGGCGACAAACAATCCGTACGAGCGCACCAGATGGCTGGCCCCGATGATGATTTGGGTAATCACCGGCAGCGACCCGTGGAGGCTCACAAAGACCCTTTGGAACTTGGGAATGAAAAAAACCAGCAGCACGGTCAGCACGATCACCGCGAGACAGAACAGGATGCACGGATAAATCATCGCCGTGACGACCTTCGATTTCAGGTCCTTCTCGCGCGATTGAAATTCCGCGATCTGCGCCAGCACCACGTCAAGAAATCCGCCCGCTTCGCCCGCTTCCACCATCGCCACGTAGACGCGCGGGAAGGTTTCCGGCGACTTCGCCATCGCGTCGGCCAGCGACATGCCGTCCACGACCAGGTCGTGGACTTCCTTCCACTTGGCCTGCGCGGCCGGCGAGGAGGCTTCCTTGTGCAGAATCACCAGCGCGCGGCTCAACGGCACGCCCGCCGCGAGCAAACTGGAGAGCAGCCGCGTGAAATTTTCCAGTTCCTTCGACGAAACCTTGTGCGACTCGAATTTGAAGGATAATTTCTCCAACCCTTCCAGCCCGGCTGGCGCGCCGGAACCATTTTTTGAAATCGAACCGTTTTTCGCGCCGGCTTTTTCCGCGAGATTCACCGGGCGCAAACCGAGCGCTTCCATCTGCCGCAGCGCGTCGGGGCGGCCAGGAGCGTCAAGCTGCCCCTCGGCAATCCTGCCGTCGGCTTGCAGACCTTTGTATTGAAACGTGGGCATGGATCAAAAATCCGAAATCCGAAATCCGAAATCCGAAATCCAGATCGCGGACGGTAGCAATGCCGGTTTGGCCGGAATTCGGGCTTCGGAATTCGGGTTTCCTTCGGATTTCGGTTTTCGGTTTTCGGTTTTCATCGTCTCATCTCGCTACCGCGAGACTCGCTGGTGTCGGGCTGTCTGGCGTTGCGTTCCGGGCGGTGTTCGCCACCTCCTTGGCGGTGGTCACACTCAAAACCTCCTCGACCGTTGTGACGCCCTGCCGCACGAGCCGCCAGCCGTCCTCGGCGAGCATCTTCATGCCCTGCCGGCGCGCGGCCTCGCGAACCTGGTCGGTCGAGGCGTTTTTCAAAATGAGCTGGCGTATTTCCTGGTCGGTGTCCATCCATTCGAATATTGCGTGGCGTCCGAAAAAACCGGTGTTGCGGCACTCGCGGCAGCCGATGGATTTGTAAATCGTCGTTTTCGCGGGAATGCCGATCTGTTCCTTGAGCGCCTGTGCCGTCGGCGAATTGTCCGGCTGCCGGCAGTGTTTGCAGAGCACGCGGACCAGCCGCTGCGCGAGCACCGCTTCGAGCGACGATGCGACGAGATAGGGTTCGACACCCATGTCCACAAGGCGCGTCACCGCGCCGGGCGCGTCGTTCGTGTGCAGCGTCGAAAAAACCAGGTGGCCGGTGAGCGAGGCTTGCACGGCAATTTGCGCCGTTTCCTGGTCGCGAATTTCACCGATCAGCACCACATCCGGGTCGTGGCGCAAAATCGAGCGCAGCCCGCGCGCGAAAGTGAGGCCGGACTTTTCATTGACCTGAATCTGGTTGACGCCCTTGAGCTGGTATTCCACCGGGTCTTCAATCGTGATGATTTTGCGGACGGCGTCGTTGATTTCATTGAGCGCGGTATAAAGGGTCGAGGTTTTGCCGCTGCCGGTCGGGCCGGTGACCAGGATGATTCCGTGCGGCAGTTGCAGCACGCGGCGGAAACAATCCAGTTCGCGCCGGTCCATGTCGAGTTCGGCCATGCCGCGCAGCGTGGCATTCTGGCGGAGCAAACGCATCACGACCGCCTCACCGTGCAGCATCGGAATCACCGAAACGCGGATGTCCACCTCGGCGTCATCGAGACGAATCCTGATGCGGCCATCCTGCGGCAGGCGTTTTTCGGCGATGTTGAGATGGCTCAAAATTTTGACGCGCGAAACGATGGCCGGCTGAAAACGTTTCAATTGCGCGGGAACGGAAACCTCCTGCAGCTCGCCATCGATGCGGTAACGGATGCGGAATTCGTCCTCGAACGGTTCGAGATGAATGTCCGACGCGCGCAGTTCGATGGCGTCCTTCAGCACCTGGTTGACGAACCGGATGATGGAGGCCTCGTCTTCAGCGGCTTCATCCAGATTGGTGTCCTCGGCGTTTTCGTCAACGACCTGAAAACCTTTTTCCTCGTCGAGCGTGCCGATGGTGTCCGCGCCAACGCCGAGGCGCTTTTTGATTTCGCGCTGGATCGCTTCACTGGAAGCGAGGACCGGCTTGAGGTTCAAACCCGTCAACGTTTTGAGCGCGTCGAGTCCCTGGGTGGCGAAGAGCCGGCTGGTGGCGACTTCGACCGTGCCGTTGAGACGCTTGAGCGGAAGCAATTCCTCCTTCAGCAAAATGCGCGCGGGAAAGAGAGAGAGAAGCTGACGGTCCGGTTCCACGTCGTCCAGCATCGTGTAAGCGACGCCGTATTCCCTGGCCAGCCAGCGGAGAACATCCTCCTCATTCTGGACGGGAGGCCGGGCGCCGGCCAAAACCGCCGCGTCAGTCGCGGACAATTGCCGGGCGGCCACCATGCGCTCAAGCAACTGTTTCAACGGTGAATCCTGGAGGATGGGTTCGTTCATGTTCAAACGTCAGCTTCTCTCGGGTGTGTTTGGGTTTGTTATTGGAGCAATCCCAGCAAAGTGGCCTGGGCTTCCTGTTTCACGGTCAGCACCTTGCGGAGGTCTTCCTGCGCCTGGCTCAACTTGGCCTGTTTTGCCTTCTGCGAGGCCTCGTATTTCGCCAGGGATTCCTTGATCTGCGCGGCCGGCGCGTTGTCGTCAATCGCTTTCTGCAATGCCTCGGCCTCGGGGCTGGGTTGCGGGCCGAATCCGCCACGTCCGCCACCAGGCCCGCCACCAGGCCCGCCATTGCCTCCGCGATTGCCGCGGAACATGCGGCCCATCCCGCCGCCGAACCCGACATCGCGGCGCGCTTCCGTCACTTTTTGAATCAGCGGCTGGACGGCGCTCCAGTCGGTGTCGTTGGTGAAGCCGAGTTGTTCCCGAATATTGTCCATCATGCGTTGCTGCATTTGGGCCGGGTCAAAATTCCCGCGTCGGAAGCCACCACCGCCACCGCCATTACCACCGTTGTCATTTTGCGCGGAGACAGTGCCGGCGCCCAACATCAGGGCGGCGGCGACCCCGCAGATTGTTAACAGTTGATTTACTTTCATCGAACGTTCTCCTCTCGTGGGTAGTTTGTTTTTTGCTTTTTTGAATGCATTGGCAGATGCGACATCATGCCGCCTGTCAATGGCAGGTTGCGCAGTTGCAAAGAACGTGCCAGCACAAAAAACCAGACGTTTCCCAATGAAACGATGGAGCGTGGTGCGCAATTGCTGCTCAACCCCCCGGGTGCCGCGCAGATTTTGCGCGCTGGAGCCGGTTACGAATTTGCATTGCCACGCGCGGGCGGCGGTTTAGAGTATGTGCGTTCAAATGAAATTTGCGCCCTTCATCCTCGGATTGACGTTGCTGACGCTGGCCACCGCGCGGGCGCAGGTCAGCGTGGAAGTCCTGCTGGACCAGGAACAATTTCTGCCGAGCGAATCCGTGCCGGTGGCCGTGCGCATCACCAATCGTTCCGGCCAGACGCTGCATTTCGGCGCGGACGCGAACTGGCTCACCTTCAGCGTGGAATCGGCGGACGGTTTCGTCGTCATCAAAAATTCCGAGGTGCCGGTGTCCGGCGAATTCGATTTGGAATCGTCGCAAATGGCGATCAAGCGCGTGGACCTGGCCCCGTATTTCGTTCTGTCGCAGTTGGGACGTTATCGCGTCATCGCGACGGTGCGCATCAAGGAATGGAACGCCCAGGTCGCCAGCCCGCCGAAGGGGTTCGACATCATCAATGGCGCAAAATTATGGTCGCAGGATTTTGGCCTGCCGGTGCCCGCGGGGGTGACGAACCAGGCGCCGGAAGTCCGCCGATACAGTCTGATCGAGGCGAATTACCTGCGGTCGCAACTCCGGCTCTACGTGCAGGTGAGCAACGAATCGGAGGCGCGGGTGTTCAAGGTTTCGGCGGTTGGCGCGCTGGTTTCCTTCAGCCAGCCGGAGGCGAAACTGGACCGCCTCAGCAATCTGCACGTGCTCTACCAGAGCGGCGCGCAGGCGTTCACCTATACCGTGGTCAATCCCAACGGCGACATCATCCGGCGGGACATGTACGATTACGTCAACTCACGCCCGCGCCTGAGCGTGAACGACAACGGCGACATCGCGGTAGTTGGCGGCGTGCGCCGGGTGAAACCGGCGGAACTGCAGCATGTAAAACCGCCGAACGAAGTGCCGATGCCTGCCAAACCGTGAGCAATGCAGCCCGCCCGTTAGAGGTTCTCGTGACTTGACCCTACAACGTGCCGTGCATTCCTGTTTGCTCCTGTGGGCCATCCCCGTTTGGTTGGCATTGACGCAAACAGACACAAACCAAGGCAGGTAATGATCAGCACTGCAGGCGAAGGTTCCGGAACCACTCTGACCAGAGCACTGGCCATTTCAGTGGAGCTGTAACTCTGCAAAGGGAAAACACCCGGAATCATGAAAAAACCTTCCTGCGGATACCCAGCCCGTATCACGCCCACGCCAAAAACGACCGCTGGCACATATGCTGAAGTCGGCAAAGTCGGTTCCGTCGGAGGATCATAGAACATCCAACTGCGGTCTTCGTCGGGTTGGGCAAGCGTGGTGCCTAACAGTGACAATGTTAGCGTGGCAGCTTGCAGGTTGTCTGCATCCGGCGTGCCGGATGGCAACCCGATGCTGGTAGCACCCGCGTCTGTGAACAGTTGGATGATCTCATCTCGTGTCGCGAATCGAAATCCCTGAGTGGTGGTGTAGCCGTTCCAACCATTAAGGACACTCGTGTAACTCTGACCAGCCGTCAGACCCAAGTCCAACCACTCCAATCCCGTATTTGGATCGTAGACCGTATTGCCCAGAGGTTCGAAGTACAACGGTGTGCTGGCGATGGCTGGATTAAAGCCCAGAGCAGTTATGAGGAGTGATCCAAATATGACCGACGACAGATACTTTTTCATAATGCGTGTCTTTCAGTGAGCAATGGCTTGTGAGTCGAAATACTCGCTGGGAGCCGTGATGCCTGATAGGTATTCGCACAAACTGAGCTTTGGCCCAAGCCGGGAAGCAAACCGCTTGCTTTCCGTTTCATGCCCAATAATAGGCTGATTGATGAAAAAATGGCAAAATAATAGTTTGACTTAAATCACCGGCGGACATCACGGTGGCTTTCCGGACACCCCGCCCATGGGACTGAAGTGGTGGCGTGGCAAATACCACCGGCCCGGTTCCGGCAGCCTTCGGCATGATTTACTGTGCCAAATCCTGGGCGGTCGAGACTTGCGCCTGCATCAGGTGCATAATCTGCGTGGCGCGGGCCACCGCGTGGTCCTGCGTTTCGCCCAAAAACGATTTCAGCCGCAGCCGCACCGCCGCCATCGGGTCGCCGTTGCGGTCGCGCAACGCCAGGGTGACCGCCACCACGCCGGGGCTTTTGCCGAATGAAACCGTGCCCTCCATGATGGCGATTTTTTCCGCGTCCGTCCCGGGCTGGCCGATTTCTTTTTCATCGTTGCTGGCGATGACGTGCGTCCCGCCCTGGCCGTCGAGCGTGTAGATGCGCAGGGTCAGGATGCGCGGCTGTTGTTTCATGATGCTGTTCACCAGCGCCTGCGCCGCGGGCACGACGGGTTTGTAATCAATCGTTGTGTTGTCGAAATAACTCACGGCATCCGACATGGTCCAAAACCCGATTTTGCCGGTGGCAAACGTGGTGGGGACGTGCAACGGCATCGCCAGGCTATCGTCCAGCAGGCAGTTGATTTGAATGCCTTCGCACTGGACGGTCAGCGTGTGCCAGACGCCGGCGGCAATGTTCGTGCCCAGGGTGAAGGGATCCACAAACTGGCCGTTGACCATTTTGTAAAAGCGCAGGTTCTGCCCCAGAGCGCTGGCGCGGATGACGTAAAAATTCGACGCGTTCTGGAAACGGAACACGATGCCCGCCATCTGTTCCGCAACCCCACTGACAATTTTGAACCGGGTCGTGAGCTTGAAGTTCCCGAACGTCTCGCCGTCGTAGATGAGCATCGGGAACCGGTTATCGGTGGGGTCCTGGCTCAGTTGTGCGAGCACGGAGCGGTGCGTGGTGGCCGGCGCCTGGCCCGTGAGCGCCGGGAACAGTGACGGCACCTCGTCGTCGATGACTTTCCATTCACCCGGCTGTCCGCTGCCGGCCAGCGCGCTGTGAAAGCCGGCCGGCGTTTGTCCGGCCGCAAAATCGCTGAAATTGATTTTGATTTCAGCGCCAAGAACGGGAACCGCCAGGCCCAGCCAGAGGCAAAAAACAAAACATCGCATCGCGCTAAGCTTAACAAAAACCGGGGCCGCGACAAGCCATTGCGCAAGCAGGACGGATTTCACCATCGGACGATTTCCGGGGGCATTCCTGCGAGGCGGATTTTGCGGGACCACATTTGCGCGCGTCACGAAATCCATTTGACGTGCCGTTCACGGGTTTGTAGATTCAGCTTCCCTGTGGATTCCAGAGTAGCTCAATGGTAGAGCAATCGGCTGTTAACCGATGGGTTGTAGGTTCGAGCCCTACCTCTGGAGCCAATCTGTGCCGTGGCCAGAAGCTCATTTCTACCATTTCTGCCAAGCCCTGTCCCCTCTCGAAATTGAGAATATTGATCCTGGAAACACCTCACCTGGCACCGATGCGCAGGACGGTGAACGAGTTGCCGGGAAACGTCCGTTGCAGGTTGTCGCCGGAGAAGTCAAACGTGCCGGTTTTTGGCGAAATTTTGGCCGGCTCCTCGAGCGAATTTTCATCCCACGGACTGTCGGAGGCGAGGACCATGGACCGGCCGGGGCCGCTCAGGTGGCGCGCGCCCGGCAATTTGATTTCGGTGTTCACCGGGGTGTTGGCGGCATTCACCACTTTCAGAATGAGGTCGCCGGTTTGGCGGTCGTGCGTGGCGCTGGCATAAAGACGATGCGTCGTCTGGCGCGGTTTCAGGATTTCATGAATCAGCTTGCCGTCCAACCAGCACTTGATGCTGATGCCCCTGACTTCAATTCTAATGTCATACCACCGCCCGGTTTCGATGTGCCCGGCTTTCGCATCCATGGTTTCATCCAGTTCAACGGCATTTTGGGTGTCGTTCCAGCCCCCGATGTTCCACCAGACGCGATCCTGGTCGTTATTGATGTGGAAGAGAACCAGGAATCCCTCGCGCCCGCCGAGCTTGCGCGCTTTCAGTTCCAACGTGTAATCGGTCCATGACCGGTCGCCGGCGACGGCGCGAATGAATTCTTTCTCGGCGGTCTGCCGCAAGGCACCGTCCTGCACCTTCCAGTCACCGTCACCAAGGAATTTCCAGCCATCGCTGTTCGTGCTGAAATCGGAGGCGAAGAGCACTTTGCCGTCCGGCGCCGTAACTTTGATGTCCTTGAACTCGGCCTTGGTGTTCCAAGTGCCAACGCCGATGCAACCGGTGGCGGGCTTCTCCACCACATCCCCCGAGTCCACGGTGATGGGCAGCGTTTTGTCACCACGGTTTTCACTGAACATCTGCTGGACGTAATAGCTGGGAATGCCGTACCAGCGGGAGCTGTCGAAGTTGATGAGGTCGGGGTTCCAGGCGCGATGGTTCAGGTTGACGAACAACGGCGCGTAGCTGGCCATGACCACAACGTCCGAATTGCGCTCCATGCCGGTCATGAACGCCGCCTCGCCAATCGCCGCGCGGAGGTTGCCCTGGCCGGCGTTGTGCGTGACGGCATATTCACCCACAAAGATCTTCGGCCCCTTGCGACTGTAGGTATCATACTGCTCGGCGCGCCGCATGAAGGATTCCGGTGATTCGTAGTAATGTTCGTCCACGATATCCGGCTCGGGAACGCGCGGGTAGGGACGGCCACGCAGGTCGGAGTTCACAATCAACTGCACTTCGGGATATTTCGCCCGGATGGCATTGGCCAGCAAAGGCCAGCGCTGGCTATAATCAGGCCCGCCGTTTTCATTGCCGATTTCCATGTATTTCAAATGGAACGGCGCGGGATGGCCGTTTTGGGCGCGCAAAGCACCCCAGACCGTGTTCGTCGGGCCGTTGGCGTACTCAAGCGCATCGAGCGCGTCCTGAATCCATTGTCCCATCTGCCCGAGCGGCACGCTGTCGTGCAGCGACATGCCGCAGTTGATGTCGAACAATGGTTCCGCACCGAGGTCTTCGCACAATTGCAGGTATTCTTCGAAGCCGAGGCCCTGCGTGGTGTTATAACCCCATGTGTTCCAAAGCGGCGTGCGCGCGTCAATGTCGCCAATCGTCGTCTTCCAATGATACATGTGCGCGAGATCGTCGCCCTCGATCCAATTGCCGCCGGGAAAACGCATGAAGGACGGATGCAGTGCGTCGAGTGCCTCCGCCAAATCGACGCGCAGGCCATGACTTTTCCATGTCTTGTCCGGCGTCAGTGAAACCATGTCGACAAACAGGCTGCCACTGCCGGCGCTGGAGATTTGCAGCTTCGCCTGCGGATCACTGTCCGACGCAACCAGCTCAAGCGTATGGTAGTGCCAGTGGCCGGCCAACCCGGAAATTTTGCCGCCGGCCAGCACTGCGCCGGACGAACTCACAACCTTCACGTTCACCGGACCGGTGAAACCGTCCGTCGCGCGCGCGGCGAACTGGAACGTGTAACCGTCACCCTTGACGATGTTCATGCCCCAGTATCCTTCGTTCTCCAGGGTGAACGCGCCATTCACCTTCACGCACAGGCAGTGAGGATTCAACGGGTTAAGCGGAAGAGAAGCATCAATCGCCATCGCGCTGTTGCCGCCTTCGGCGTTGGACAGTTTCCAATACTGAGGCTGATCCGAATCCTCGAACGAGCGGTTGCGCACCAGTTCGGGATAAATGCCGCCGTCGGCAGACAGGTTGATGTCCTCAAAGAATATGCCCCACAGCATCGGTGAGACTGCGTGGCCCGGTTTGTTTACGTCCACAGTGATGGTGGCCTGGGCAAAAGTTGAACACGCGATTACGCAGCACGCTGAGGTGAGGAATGTGACTTTCATGGTTGGATTCAGATATCGCATATTATTCAAGTGTTTTGCACGCCGCCGTTTGAAACATGATTATTGATACATTAACCGGAAAAAGACAGTGCCGCTGGCGCCGTCAACCGGAAAGGAGAACAGATTTGTGCCGTTGGAATCAGGCACCAGGAACCAGTTGGTGCCAAGGCCGACATCGGGCGGGTTGGTCTGAACCTGCAATGTCCAGCCGGTGTGGTCCAAGGGCCAGTTGAACTGGATGGCGTTGCTGCCAACGCTGAAGCCGAGCTGAGGCGGACTCGTGGATACCGGCCGGGCGCTGACTTCGCTTGAGTAGCCGGATTCTTCTCCAAGGATATTCAGCCCGGTGACGACGTAATAATAGAGCACGCCATTGGTGACGACATTGTCGGTAAAATTGGTTTTCGTCAGCGTGGTGGCGATGCTCGAATAAGGACCGCCGGCGTTGGTGCCGCGATAGACGTTGAAAAAGCGGTCGGCGTTGGTCGTCCAGCTCAAGGTGACGATTTGGTCGCCGGGAATGGCTGACACGGTACTTGGCGCGGTCGGCGCGGAAATAGCCACGGGTTGGTAGGGTTTGATCAGGCGCCAGCGGGTGTTGTTGTTCAGGGTCGCCGAACTCACCGTCCCAAACGTGACGGCCGGCGGCGTGCCTGAACCGTTGAGGTTATGCGACCAAAGGGCATTGCCAATGTAATAGTAACCTTTGCTGTCCGGACCGGTGAAAGTCCATTCCAGCGTCGGACCGACGGTTCCCACCGGGGCCAGGTCCAGTGTTCCCAGGGTGTCGCGCAGACGCCGCCCGTCGTTAAGCGAGATCATGTACCAATGATTGGTCGTCGGCGCGGGCAGCAGCGCCCATTCGGTCGTGGCATTCCTGATGTAGATAGTGGACGCCTGCGGCGCGCTAATGGCATTGGTCGCGGCCAGGCGGAAACTGGTGGCCAGATTGTGAAGGAGATAAGGCGTCCGGGCGTGCAGTGTGCGGTCGGCATCCCAGGTCGCGTAAAGCTCACCGTAGGGAGAAAGCGTTGCGCCATCGGCCAGAAAGAAGTTACCGCGATAACCATTATCAACCCACGGACTGGCGCTGTTCGTGCCGCTGAACGGGAAAATGGCATATCGCTTCAACCAGTCCTGGTCCTCGGCCATCCACATGAACTCAGCGAGGAAATTGTAGTTATCCTCCTCCGACCAGGATTGGGTATTGCTCCAGTCCACCGGCGAAAATTCCGTGAGCCATACCGGGCGGCCCCAGGTCGTGTAAACCGAGTTCAGATTGTTGATGAGCGAAGTGGCGTTCGGCGGGACGTACAAATGCACGGCGGTGTAGTCCACGCGATAGCCATGGCTGGCAATCAGGCTGAAAAAGTTATAGGCCCAGGCGTCATAGGTGTTTTGCATGGCCGGGCTGACCAGCGGCACGTTCAAGGCCTGAAGCTGTGGCCACAGACTGATCACCAGATTCGTGCTCATGTTCGCCTGGGAACTGTTGTCGGGTTCATTGTAGGTCAGGAGATAGACTGGCTGCCGGCTGGAACGCCATCCCGCGGAACGGGACTGGACATCACTTAAAGGCTCCCAATTAGCGTCATGGATCATCGGGGCAAAATCAAAATATGACGGTTCAGGGGCACCGGTGTTATCGTCATAATTATACGCCCACCACGTTCCCAACTCCGACTGATATGGCGGACCCTCATAACCGGCGGTCCCCTTCTTGGGAAAGTGCGCCTGGTAATTGAACTGCCAGAGTTGAAACGGACTGGCCGACGGCGCGGCCAGGGTGACATTGGCAGGCGTGCCGTTGTCGGTTTGCAGCACCAGGTTGCTGGCCGCGTTAAACACGCGGAAGTAACCGGTGCCGGAATCCACCAGGTACCATTGTTGAGCGCTCGCGGCCGTGTAGAAGACGCTCAACGGAACCGCCGCGCCCGGCACGGCCTGGTTGTTCTGCGCGCCGATACAATACCAACTGGACCGCTGGCGCAGGCGGAAGGTTCCGTTCTGGAGGTTGTAAAGCACTTCGAACTGCTGCTCCGTCGCTCCGTTCGTGAACGTCTCCTGGCTGGCAGCACTGAAGCTGGCCACAAGCGGATTGGTATTGCCCTGGTTCACGATTGTCCAGAAGCCGTCGCCAAAAGTGTCGAACACGAACCGGTTCGTCGCAAACCCGGCCACCGTCACACTCTGGGTGGCGCTTAGTCCGCCATAGGTTGCGATGATGTTCGCCGTTGCTCCAGGCACGGTGGCGGTGACCAGACCGGAAGAGGAAACGATGAGCACATTCGTATTGTCTGAAACCACGGTTGGCAGTCCGTAAGTGAAGAGATTCACGTTCGTCACGTTGGCGAAATCGCCCTGCACCAGCGCCTGTTGCCTCGAGCCGGCGGACATCTGATTCGTCAGCACCAATCGCACCGAGAGCAACGCTCCCGGATCGGTCACGATTGAGCCGGGACCGGAGGCGGCGTCCAGCGCCACCTGTTGCGCGCTCAACGCCCCGCTGTAAATGCGAAACTCATCCACGCTGAGCGGTGCATAGGGGTCGTTGTTATAAAGCGACCGGCCAAGGTAACTGTAAACGTCGTTCACCGAGGCCAGCGACACCGTTTCGGCCGTGTTGATTCCCGCCAGCACACCATTGGTGTAAATGGCCAAAGAGTGCGCCGGCGGATTGTAGATGGCCACCACCTGTACGTTGGTCCGGCCGGACCAGCCGCCGCACGCGGCATTTTGTTCGGCATTATATCCGGGATCAACGCCGCTG
This sequence comes from uncultured Verrucomicrobiae bacterium, assembly GCA_963802515.1. GTDB lineage: Bacteria > Verrucomicrobiota > Verrucomicrobiia > Limisphaerales > UBA11358 > UBA11358. Next base: position 3,478,816 of record CAWDIX010000002.1, on the reverse strand, counting down.
ATGGTTATGCGCGCCGCCTGGGGCGCGCAGAAGATATAGTTTTCCCCGGCGCCGCTGCCGTCGGTATTGCCAAAAGAGAACAAGTAGCAATTGACCGGGAGAGTTCCAAAGTCGGCCCAGGCCTCGACCGTTACCGCCGGGTCACCGGTGATGAGTCCACCCGGCAGGTTGAGGTAGGTGCCGCTGGCGCCATTCAACACAAGTTGGCCGCCCGTGATGACGGCGCCGCCCTGAACCGTGCCGTTGGCGGTGGCAACCAGGTCGGTGGCGGTCGTGCTGCCATTCGGTTCATTGAAGAAACTGTAACGGTGGGTCAGGGTTTGCGCGGAAATCGCCAACGGCATGAGCCATAGAATCATCAAACCACCGCAGGCACCCCGACTGCGGCCTGGATTCGATTTCTTTGTGACCGCAGCACGTGCCGCGACATGAGTCCGGTAACCCGAGCGGAACACCCAAGCCGTGGTTGCGAAAGTCCGGATAATGGCCGTTTGAAGTGCGATCATCATTCTGCTCCACCCATTCAGGAGTTAAGGCTGGTTGGCATGAATTTCAAAACGGTCCGCGGCATATGGCGGCTCATTTCTGCAACCGGAAAAACCGGGCATTTCCAGAAGGAGACACGGTGGCCTGCCATTGGCCAGCCACAATTTGCGGTGCCGGAGACACCGCCGTCCAAACACCGGAGACGAGGTTTGTGCATGATTCGAGCGTGAAGCCGGCCGAAGCCAATGGCCAGGACAACGTCAGGTTGCCGCCGCCGGACATCGAAGCGAGGACGACCGGATTGGCCACACTCAACAATTGGTTCGGACCGAGCGCCTGCGTGGCCGCGATTTCGTCCGCATTCAACGCGCCGTTGTAGATGCGGAACTCATCCAGATTGACGTCGGGATACGGGTCGTTGCTGTAAAGCGACCGGGCGATGTAGCTGTAAACATTGTTCACCGAGCTGAACGGTATCGTTACGGCGTTGTTGACCGCCGCCAGGACGCCATTGGTATAGAGCGCAAGGTAGCCGGCCGGCGGGTTATAGACCGCCACCACGTGAAAGTTGGTGTGGTAACTGAAATCGAAATTGCCATAGGCGTTTTGTTCGCTCGAATAGTTGCCGCTGGTGATGGCGATGCGTCCTCCCTGGGGCGCACAGAAAATATAGCTCGCTCCCAGATTGCCATTGGTATTGCCAAAACCGTAGAAGAAGCAGTTCACCGGGAGTTGATCCGGGAAAGTGACCCACGTCTCGATGGTCACCGAGGTGTAATTGCTGAGGATTCCACCCGGCAGTTGAACATACTGCTGGCTGCCCGCAGCCAATGCCAGTTGGCCGCCGCCAAAGGTGCCACCATTCGGCAGCGTGCCGTTCCAAGCGGGCCCGCCTGCTGAATCTGCGACCGTGGTCCCGCCGGTCTCGCTGAAACTGTAACGATGGACCAGCGCCGTGGGGACGCTGATGACCTGCACGGACTGGGTGGCGGAAAGGCCAAGGCTGCCGTACGTGGCAACGATGGAGGTCGTCCCCGAACCAACTCCGGTGACATGGCCGCCGGCATCCACCGCGGCGATGTTTGTGTTTACGGAAGAGTAAGTAATGCCGTAAACGGGATTGGTGGTCAGGTTGATCAAATTGGTCACGCCGGGCTGCTGACCGAAAACCGTCGAGGCGACGAACTGGCCTTCATACATGGGCGAAGGAACCTGGAGCAGCAGGTTGGTGATGTAGTTGATTCCACTGGCCGACAGCCGGAGGATGGAAATTGAATTGGCCGGGAGGGTGACGGTAAAATTCGTTCCCGCGTTGGAGATCGTGTTCGTGACCGGGAAAACTTTGGTTGGCGCGGCGAGTGAATTTTCGTCCGCCGGGCTGCCGGAAGTCAGTTGGATGACCGTGCCGGTTGGCGAGATCGAATCGACGCCATTAAGATTGAACATTGTGGTTACGGGCTGGTTGTAGGCGTTGACCGCCTTGACGATGATCTGGCCACCGGCTTTGTCAAAGCTGGAGGAAGCAAAAAGCCCGCCTCCGCCGGAATAAGTAACATCCTGAATCAACTGGCCGTTGAGATAGCACTGAATGCGCGGACCGGTCAGCACGACGCGGATGTCGTACCAGACGCCGGTGGCGATGGTCTCGGAAACCTGGCTCCCAACGAGGCTCTTGGCGCCGCCGGACATTTGTTCGATGCCGTCGAGCGTGTTTCCCCAGCCGCCGATGTTCCACCACGCCCAATTGTTGTCATCCAGCCAGTTGAACAGGATGAGGAACCCTTCGCTGCCGCTGACTTTGCGCGCCCGGAGAGTGAGGGTGTAATTGGCCCAGTTCGTGTTGCCCGTCGTCGAGCGGCAATCCGTGATGAGGTCGGTTTGTTGATAAAGTCCGGCGTTGGTGCTCCAGGTGCCATTATAGACGCGCCAGCCGTTCGTGCCGTTGGCGACGAAGTCGCTCTGGTAAAGCGTCACGCCGTTGCTGGTGACGACGATGTTGGTGTATTGAACGGAAGTGTTCCAGGAACCCAGGCCAACTGCGCCATGCACCGTCGAATTGGTCGCGTCGGTGACAGCGGAAACGGTTGCCGGCAGGACAAAATCACCGCGATTCAAGCTGAACATCTGCTGCACGTAATAGGAAGGCGTGCCGTATGCCTGCGTGCCGGTAAAATAGATCAAATCCGGGTTCCAGTTCTTGTTGTTCAAGTTGGCGAACAAAGGCGCGTAGCAGGCCATGATCACGACGTCGGAATTCCGTTCCATGCCGGTCATGAATGCCGCCTCGCCCAGCGCCCCCGCCAGGTTGCCGTTGCCGGAACCGCTGGTGACGGCGTACTCGCCCACGAATATCCGGGGTCCGCTCCGGCTGTAACTGTTGTACCGGGTGGATTGTTGTTCGAAAAAGGTCGGGTCAGGGTAAAAATGCTCGTCCACCACGTCCATCGGACGCGAGCTTACGACGGCCGTGGCGATCAGCTTCATCCGGGGATACTGCGCTTTGATGGCGTCGTAAAACATGGCGTAGTGGGTGTCATAATCGGCGCCCCCGTTTTCATTGCCGATTTCCATGTATTGCAGGTTGAACGGGGCCGGATGGCCGTTCGCCGCGCGCTGCGCGCCCCAAAAACTGTTGGTGTCACCGTTCGCATATTCAATCGCGTCCAGCGCCTCCTGGATATAGGGACCCAGTTGGTTGGTCGGCACCGCCACGGAATAATCCATGCCGCAATTGACCGCGAACAGCGGCACCGCCCCAAGATCCTCGCACATCTGAAGATATTCGTGGTAACCCAGACCGTTATCCACCATGTAACCCCACAAGTCCCAGCGCGGCTGGCGGTCGGCGGGGTTCCCGACCGTGACTTCCCAATTGTAGAAGTCGGGAATGCCCGCCCCATCCACCCACGCGCCTCCCGGGAAACGCACGAAGGACGGCCGCAGGTCGGCGAGCATGTTGGCCAGATCCGGTCGCAATCCGTTGGGGCGGTTGTGAAAAGTCTGCGCCGGAAACAGCGAAACGAAATCCAGCCAGACCGTTCCGGGCTGCGAAATGCGCAAAGCCAGGCGCGCCGCCGGGTCGGTGGTGTTTGGCGTGAGCGTTACGGTGAAGTGCTGCCACCCCGTCGTCACCCCGGCCACCGATGACCAAGCATACAGAATAGAACCGTTGGAATTTTCCAGCCAGACGGTAATCGAGGATTGAAAATTACTCGAACCGCGCGCATAAAAGCCAAGGTTGTAGCTCGCGCCGGAAGTAACGGGTATGCCCCAATAACCGCTGTTGGCCGCGCCGACGGTTCCAAAGCCATTAGTCAACGTCAGGCGGAGAGAAGTCAGGTTGCTCGGACTCAACGGCTGGGAGGTGTCCAGGCTCATGGCGCCGGTCGCCGTGCCGTTGGTGACCAACGTCCAGTAATCCGGGTTGCTCGAGTTGTCCTCGAACGAGCGATTGCGCACCAGTTCGGCGTAGAGGCCGCCGTCGCCAGCCGAGCTGATCTCCTCAAAGAAGATGCCAAAAAGGTTGGAACTGATCGTTACGCCGGGCTGGCCGGCCTGCACGGTGAGGGTGGCCGAGGCGGCGCCGGCGCCAACCGGCGAACTAATCATCAAAACGGCTGAGGCCAGCACGGCAAGCCGGTGACGCAAGTCAGACGGGTCAACCAAGTCAGACGACCCGGTCAGGATGCCGGCGGGCAGCCTGAGGGAACCCGTCAGCCTGGTGATGAGACGGTTTATGAATTGTCTCATGGTGTTTCTCCGCGGCTAGTTCAGCATCTTCATTATTGCAACCGGAAAAACTGGGCGTTTCCGATGATGGGCACGGTGACCTGCCATTGGCTGCCGACGATTTGCGGGGCCTGAGACACCGCCGACCAGGCGCCGAAGACCAGATTGGTCCGTGACATGAGGGTGAAGCTAGCTGAGGCCAACGGCCACGACAGCGTCAGGCTGCCCCCGGACAAGGAAGCATTGATGATCGGACTGCCAACGCTCAACAGTTGATTGGGCCCCATCATTTGCGTTGCCGCAATTTCATTGGGACTCAAAACACCGCTGTAAATGCGGAATTCATCCAGACTCAAGTCCGGGTACGGGTCCACATTGTAAAGCGACCGGCCGATGTAGTTGAGCGCGCTGCTCACCGAGCTCATCGGCACCGTCACCGCGTTGTTGATCGCCGCCAAAACGCCATTCGTATAAAACGCGAGATAGCCTCCCGGCGGATTATAGACCGCCACCACGTGAAGGTTGGTATGGTCGCTGAAGTCAAAATTGCCATAGGCGTTTTGTTCACTCGAATAGTTTCCATCAGTGATGGCAATGCGCCCGACCTGGGGGGCGCAGAAGATGTAGTCCATCCCGGAACCCCCGCCATCGGTGTTGCCGAAACCGTAGAAGAAGCAGTTCACCGGCAGTTGATCCGGAAAGGTGGCCCACGTTTCGATGGTTACCGCCGTATAATTACTGAGGATTCCCGCCGGCAGTTGGACGTATTGCGAACTGGCCGCCGCCAATGACACCTGGCCGTTGGCAAAGGCGCCGCCGTTCGGCTGTGTGCCGTTCCAAGCCGGACCGCCCACCGAGTCGCTGGCGTCCGAGGTGAAGCTGTAGCGATGCACCAGAACTGGCGGCGGGCCGGGAGAAACCGTGATCGCCGCCGAGTTCGTGTAAAAGGTGCTGGTATTCCCGCTGACGTAATCATAGATGCCGGTCAAATTCGCCGTGCCCACTCCCGCCGCGTAGAGAACTCCGGAGGAGCTCACCGTGAAGACGTTGGTATTGTCGGAACCCAGGGTGAGATTCGGGTCTCCGATCACACTGACGTTATGGGCAAGTGTGAAATTCAGGTAAGCCGCAAGCTGGTGTGCGCTGTTCAGATAAAACGGCATGGTTCCCGGACTCACGGTAAAACCGGTGAGCGTGCCGACGTTGTAATTGGTCTGGTCAGGCCCCGCTTGAAAACTGGCCGCAATTTGGAACTTGTCCAACTCGCCGTCGTAGATGCGGAATTCGTTGATCGAACCGTTCAGCCAGGCGTCGCCGGACCACAGGGAGTGTCCCAGAAAACTGAAGACATCGTTGATGGAAGCGATGTATTTGCCGCCGGTTGAGGCTGAGGCGGCCAGGACGCCATTGGTATATAGACCGAGATACTGCCGGGCGGGGGATGGATTAAAGACGGCCACGAGATGCAGGTTGGTCTGACCCAGAAAGTTGTTGAGGTTGAAGCCGGCCTCGCCGCTGCCGCCCGGCATTGTGTCGGTAACCGCGAGTCGTGCGTTCCCGCCATTGGCGGCGTTGTTCGCGGTGAGGAAAATGTAGTTTCCCCCGGAAGAGCCGGAAAGGTTGCCGAAGTCAAACAGCCTCGCCCAGGCGCCGTTGGCCGGGTTGAAGGTTGCCCAGGCTTCGAAGGTGACAGCCCCGGTGGTGATATTGGTCGTCGTGATGATGCCTGGCCCAAAATCCACATAATCACCGGACGACCCGACGAGATTGAGCTGGCCATTGACAATCGAAGCATTGCCACTGGAGTTGTAGAAAATGCCGTCGGCCGTGCCGACAGAATCGTTGGCCGTGCCGTTGTTGAAGCTGTAGCGGTGGATCAGCCGGGTCGGCGGCGCGGCGACGACTTGTACGGACTGCGTGGCAACGAGGCCGTTATAGGCGGCAGTGACGGTCGTGGTTCCCGGGCCGGCGCCGATGACCAGGCCGTTGCCGTTCACCACCGCGACGCCCGGGTCCGCCGAGGAGTAAGTCACCGCGTAATTGCCGGCCAGGCTGATCGTCTGGCCGGAAACCTGGCCCGAAACCGTGGTCATCGCCTCCTGGCCGACGTTGAGCGGCGCGGCGAACTGGAGCTGCAGGTTGGTGACGCTGTTGAAGCCGCTGCCCTGCAGCTTGAAGATGGAGAGCGAATTGGCCGGGAGTGTGACGGTGAAGTTCGTCCCGGCGTTGTTGATTACGTTGGTGACCGGGAAAACATAGGTCGGCGAGATGAACGAATTCTGGTTGGTCGCGTTGCCGGAGAGTTGGATGACAGTGGCGCTGGAGGCGATCGAGGCGACGCCGTTCACATTGAACGTCGTTGACAGGGTGCTGCTGTTGACATTGACGGCCTTGACGATGATCTGGCCGGAAGACTGGACGAGGCTGGAAGAGACATAGAGCGGAGTGCCAGACACGGCAACCGTCGTGGGCAACACCACATTGCCTCGATTGAGACTGAACATCTGCTGCACGTAATAGGACGGCGTGCCAAAAACATTGGTGCCGTTGAAGTAAATTAAATCCGGATACCAGCTCGGATTGTTCAGGTTGCAGAACAACGGCGCATAACAGGCCATCACCACAATGTCCGAATTGCGCTCCATCCCGGTCATGAACGCCGCCTCACCCAGCGCATTCCGAAGTGTGGCCGGAAAAGTTGACGGTGGAATGGCATAGGCCACGGCATATTCACCCACAAAAATCTTCGGGCCGCTCCGGCTGTAACTGTCATACTTGGTGGCGTACGAGGCGAAGGTGGACGCCGAGGTGTAATAGTGTTCGTCCAGATAATCCACTTCGGCGGACGTCGGAATGGTGCCGAACGAATCGGCGATGACGTGCATGGCGGGATAGGCGGCTTTGATCGCGTTGTAAAACGGGGCGTAGTTGGCGTTGTAAGCAGCACCGCTGTTTTCGTTGCCAATTTCGATGTACTGCAAGTTGAACGGGGCCGGATGGCCGTTGGTGGCGCGCTGGGCCCCCCAGAAGGTGTTGGTGTCGCCGTTGGCATACTGGATGGCATCCAACGCCTCCTGCACCCACGGGCCGAGATTGTTTGTCGAGACTGCCTGGCTCCCGGACATGCCGCAGTTGATGCACAACAGCGGCAGCGCCCCGATGTCTTCGCACATCTGCAGATACTCGTGGTAACCAAGGCCATTGCTGACCATGTAACCCCAAACGTTCGCCCGCTCGGTGCGGTTGGCCGGGTCGCCGACGGTCAGTTCCCAGTGGTAGGCGTCGGCCAGGTCGGTGCCGTCCACCCAACTGCCGCCGGGAAAACGCATGAATGACGGCTTCAGGTTCACCAGCATGTTCGCCAGATCCGGGCGCAAGCCGTTCGTGCGGTTGTTAAAAGTCTGCGCCGGAAACAACGAAACAAAATCCAGATAAACCGAGCCGGCCTGTGAAATCCGCAGCACCAGCCGCGCCAATGGATCAGTGGCATTGGGGACCAGCGACAGCGCGAAATGCTGCCAGCTCGTGGTCAGTCCACCGGCCGTGCTTTGTGCGTAAGCCGTGACGCCGTTGGAGCTTTCCAGCGAAACCGCAATGCTGCCGCTGAAACCGGACGCGGCGCGCGCGTAAAAACCCAGGTTGTAGGTCTTCCCGTTCACGAGCGGAATGCCATAATAACCGTTGTTGGCCGCGCCAACACTCCCGGTCCCGCCCGTCATGGTCAGTTTGAGCGATTGGGTGTTGCTCGAACTCAAGGGCAAGGACGTATCAATGGCAAATGATCCCGTGGCGCCGCTCGTCACCAGGCCCCACTGGACCGGGGTCGAGGCATCTTCAAACGAGCGGTTGCGGACCAGTTCCGCATAAATCCCGCCGTCACCCGCCATGCTGATTTCCTCGAAGAAAATGCCGAACAGGTTGGAACTGATGTTGGCCGCCGGCTGGTTGGCCTGGATGGTAATGGTGCTGGTTTGGGCCGGCGCCGTCAGCGGCCCAGCCGCCAGGCAGACGCTCATGAAGGTGGTTCGAAATATGTTTCTCACAAACTAAAATGCAGCGCGGTCTTCATTTTCCGCAACCCGGTTACGTGGAATCATGAATCGTTTCCGGTTTGCCGTCGCGGGCAATGCGTGGCGCCGTTCATTTCCAAACAACCCGACGAACCGGCGTGTATCTAAAAACCCGCCGCGTGGTCCGGACCTTCCGAACCCACGCGGCGGTCGTGTTTAACACTTCTGGTTCAACCGACTACCTGGCCAGCCGGAAGAACTTCGCGCCTCCGGTGTTGGGCACGGTGACCTGCCACTGGCTGCCGACAAGCTGCGCCGCCGGGGACGAAACGGCCGTCCAACTGCCGGAACTCAAACTGGTGTTGGATTGGAGCGAGAATGACCCAGCCCCCACTGGCCATGACAGCACCAGATTGCCGCCCGAGACCGCGGCACTGAGGCTCACACTGCTCGCCAGCACCTGGTCCGGTCCCAGAATCTGGGTGGCCTGTATGTCCCTGGGTGACAATACCCCGTTGTAAATGCGGAACTCATCCAGGGTAATGCTGGCATACGGGTCGCCGTTATAGAGTGATCTGCCGATGTAGGCTTTGACGGGGCTTACCACACTTAACGGGTCCGTTACCGCCCCATTGACCGACTGCAAAACGCCATTGGTGTACAGGGCGATATATCCCGCCGGGGGATCGTATACCGCCGTGAAATGAATCACGTTATTCACGCCCAGGGAAGCGCCTCCGGCGGTGCCTTGTTCGCCAAGATATCCGGGATTGACGCCGGTGATGGCAGTATAATCCCGCACGAGCGAGCCGAAGATGTAATTCGTCCCCAAGCCGTTTGTCTCCGTGCCCCCAAATGCGTAATACATGCTGTTGCCTGGCAGCGTTTGGGCCGTGACCCACCCTTCAATGGTCAGCGCGGTGTAATTGCTGAGGATACCCGACGGGAATTGGACAAAGTTCAAATTACCCGCGATCAATTGCAACTGGGTGCCGGTGAAGGTGCCGGGCGCAATGATCCCCGCATTGGTGGAAAAGTCATTCGTCATGACCATTCCGTTCCAGGTCGGACCGCCCACCGAATCAGCAACACTGGTGCTGCCATTGGCGTCGCTGAAACTGTAACGATGGACCAGGGTCGGAGCCCCCGCCTGGACCACCGTAACCGACACGATGTTGGTTATGCCCTGATAGATCGCCGTGATGGAGGCCGTGCCCGGATTGACTCCATGGAGGAAACCATCCGTGCCATAAACCAGCACGTTGGTGTCACTGACGGAAATGGTCAACCCCGCCGGCGGGAGGACGCTGTTGGCAATAAGGTCCCAGTTGGTCAGGCTGGTGTAATTCGCCAGCAATTTCAAAGACCCTTGCTGGACGGTTTCCAACACCGCCGGGGCTTGAATGGAGAGAGACAACAATGCGCCCGGACCATTGGTGACCGTCGCCGGAATCGAATCGGGTCCGGCGGCAGAGCTGATGGCAATCCCCTGCGATGTCAGCGCGCCATTGTAAATGCGGAGTTCGTCAACCGAACCTTTCATTCCGGGGTCGGGCCAGAGGTCAGCTCCGACTTTGTTCAGCACTCCCCAGACGCCGGCCATGGTAATGGTGACACCGAGGTTTTTTCCCATCAAGACGCCGTTGGTATAGATGGCCAGATAACCGGCGGGTGGATTGAAGACAGCGGTAATCTGCAGGTTGGTTCGGCCGTCCAGGCTGCTTCCGGCAGGGCCGGTAAAACCTTGATTGTGACCGTTGGCATTGTCGCTGTCAGCAATGGCCATGACGGTAGCGTTGCCATTGTTGTGAACGCAGACATGAACATCATAGGCAGCCGAGCCGCCGGCATCCTGAAATCCGAAGTCAAAGAGGTTTGCCCAGGTATATTGGCCGGGATTAATCGTAGCCCAGGTCTCAATCGTAACGGCTGGATCGTTGAAGTTGGTGCCGATGCCAGTCGCGTTGGTAAGGATGCCTGCCGGCAATTGCAGATAGTCCAGCGCAACGACATTATTTGTGTTCGGCAGCACCAGTTGGCCACCGCTGACGATTGCGTTTCCCTTCAGTGTTGCGTCCCACCCGGCGCCACCCACTGAATCGCTGGTGTCGGTAGTAAAGCTGTAGCGGTGAACCAGCGCCGAGGCCGGCTGGATCACGGCAACGATTTGCGTGGACAGCAGGCCCGAGTAGCTGGCAATGACATTGGCGGAACCCTGCCCGACGGCATAGATCACGCCATTGGTTATCGTGAGAATATTCGTATTGCCGGACGACAAGGAGGCAAGCCGCGTAATATCAATCGGGTAGGGCACCAGAGTGGTCTGGGCCATCACCGAACCCGATTCATGAGTCCCTTGTACCAACTGAAACTGTAAAATCGACAATTGAATGTTGGTTACCGTACCGGCATTGGCAGCGGTGCCGACGGTGTCTGGGCCAGCCACATCGCAGCCCGCCACTTGCAGCGCGTTGAGGGCGCCATCCCAAATGCGGAACTCATCAAGGTTGAGGTCCATATACGAGTCGGCATTGTACAGTGACCGGCCGATATAATTGAGCACATTGCTCACCTGATTCATCTGCGTCGTCACCGAATTGTTCACCCCCACCAGGACGCCGTTCTTATAAAGCTCGACGTACCCCGCGACCGGGTCATAAACCGAGGTCACGTGGACGGTCAGGCCGCTGAGGTCACCGGCGCCAGTACAACCTTGTTCGCCGGTGTAGCCGGGGTCAGCTCCGGTGATGGCAATGCGCCCATTCTTTGGCTGGCAAAAAACGTAATTGTATCCGGAGGCCTGGCCGCCACTCAGTATGGTGGGGTCCGTATCGCCAAAGCCGTACAAGAAACAATTATCGGGGAGGGTCCCGAAGGTGGCCCAGACGTCAATGGTCACGGCGGTGGAATTGCCGAGGATTCCCACCGGCAGTTGGACATAATCCAGGTTGGCCTGCTGCAAAGTCAATTGCCCGCTGCCGGTAAAGCTGCCGGCCGTGGGAATGGCATTGGTCCCGCTGGTCATACACATGCCGTCCCATAAGCCACTGGGATTTATGGTGTCGGCAACGTTGGTAGTCAAGCCGCCGCCGTAGAGGCCGCCGGCGGGCGCGCTGAAACTGTACTCGTGGACCAGCGTTTGCGCTGAAGCCGCCAACTGCATAATGATGATGGCCGCACAACTCCAGAAGAGAGTGTGACGACCGATCCGATGTGTTGTTTTCATGTTTATCGTGGGGTTTTGGGTTTAGTTTGTTGCCGGGTTAATTGGTTTAGAAAAGAATCTTGCCTCAGGGTTTTACCACCAAAAGCCAATGCCACTCACGGCCCGCGGTTGCATGTCATCAAACTTGCGCCATTCTACGTGGCCGTCCTTGAATCCAAGATTGCCTCCCGCCGGAATCTGCCCCTTCAAATGCGGACTGGTGTGTGGCTTGACCGCCATCGTCGGCGGCGGGGCATACCCACCCGGCACGCTGTCATAGGTATCTTTGTAACGGTTGGCGTAGGTGGTCGTCGGACTCACTGAAATGGTCGCGTCGGCCATCAATACCCGATCTGACAATGGAGGATTTATTGTGGGGCTGTTAGGCAGCGTGGTCAACGGGACCTGTTCAGGCAGGATCGTTGTATTTTGATTTTGCCTGGACAATTGTGAGGCCGATCCGGCAAACGCCATGGCATAGCCAATCACGTGCAAGCCGTAAGGAGACTGGCCGCCAATATACTGGCAATTCCAAAGATATTGATTATCGGTTTCATCAAACCGCGACGAGGTTCCGGGGCAATAGAACGAAGACCACTGCAGCCCGCCGGCGGACACCATGGCATCACCCGCTTTTTCAGGCAGGTCCCACGCCCACCGGGCCGTGTCAGTGACGGGGTTGCCGTTTGGGTCCAATACCGTTTCATTCGTCATCACGGGCAGCTTGTTCCCGAAGTCCGTCGCGTAAGCGTTCAATGCAATTTCGATTTGATGCAGGTTATTCATGCAAAAGGCGCGCCTGGCCTTTTCCTTGGCCGCGGCCAGCGCCGGCAGGAGTATCGCCGCAAGAATGGCGATGATGGCGATGACGACCAGCAATTCGATCAAGGTGAACGCCTTGGGCCAGCGCTTCCCCGGGCGGATGGCAAAATGACGATAATTCGACGCAACGCCTGCGGGCGAGACATCGGTCCGCCTCAATCCGATATGGAATAGCATAGTGGTACTACTGAATAAGCGGATTTGACCCCCGAAACCCGACAAATATTCTGCGTTCAACCCGGAATAGCCGATATCATCAACTCTGAAAGGCGCTTGCAACAAATCTGCCCAACCCACGCCGCCTCACACGCGCGGCGGCAATTTGCCGGGGCGTGGCTGGCGCTGGTCCTGGCGCCGGCCTTGCGAGCGCTCGGGCATGGAAATCACGCCGCCGGCGGCCGGCGCTCCCCAACCAATGGCCTCGCTCCGGTTGATGGGCCCGGGTGTTCGGAATCAGCGCGATTGCGCGGGAAAGAGCTTTTCGCGCAAGGTCTGCACGTTGCGAAGCGCCATGGCATTGGTTGGATCCCGCCGAAGCACCTCTTCAAATTGCGCAAGCGCGCCGGAATAATTTTCCTCATTCACCAAAGCCACGCCCAGGTTCAAACGCGCTTCGACCAAATCCGGCATGATCCGCACGGCTTCGCGAAATTGTTCCGCCGCGGCGGCCGGTTTGCCTTCCCGTCCGAGTTCCAGGCCGTAAAGAAAATGCGCCTGCATCAAATCCGGCGATAATCCAGCGGCCCTGGCATAATGCTGTTCCGCTTCAGCATGACGCCCCAGGGCCGCGAAATTTTGTCCGGCCTCAACATATAACTCCGCATCGGAAGGACTCAATTTTATGGCATCATCAAAATTAGTTGCCGCCGCTTCCACCCAGCCGTGGCGTTGGCAGAAGCGCGCCAGGGTTGCCAGCTCCGGCGCGGCGTGAATTCGATTGGCCAGCGCCTGATGATAACACTCTTCCGCTTCGGTCTTGCGTCCCGTTTCTTCAAGAACCTGGCCGAGGCCGAGCCAGGCCGGACCAAAACGCGGTTTGATGGCCAACGCGCGCCGATATTCGCGAATTGCTTCGTCACGGCGGCCAAGCTTCGCCAATGACAATGCGAGATTCTGCAAAGCCCAGACATTTTCTGTGTCCCAGGCAAAGGCGCGGCGGAAGGCGTCCGCGGCATCTTCAAATTTCTGCTGTTGCGCAAGAATCAGACCCAGTTGCGACCAATCCTCAGAACTGCTGGGCAGCAACTCCACCGCGCATCGCGCATTGGTCATCGCAGCGGCCAAATCGCCGGAGGCTTGTTCCAACGTTGCCAATTGTTCGCGTAACAACGGGTCGTCAGGCGCTTTAGCCACAGCCGTCTCGCAGATCTTTCGAGCGGCAATGATTCCCGCCGGCCGTGTTGCCGGCAACAATTTCCCCAGCAACGCCCTCAAGCTCTGCAATTGTGCAGCGTGGTTGAGTTGGCCGGTGAACGGCGGGTCGCTCAAACGGACGAAAATGTCGGACAGGGCCGCCTGTTCATTCCAATCCGACCACGCCAATCGCCGCGCGCAATCCCCTTCGGACGGCCAGGGCTGATTTGCAGGAGCACGGGCGACAATTTTTTCCGGCAACAATTTTTCGATCTGCGGGGCAATCGTTCGCGCCAAAAGATAATTGCCGTCAAAATTCAGATGAACATGTTCGTAAAAAAAGTTTTCGCCGGGCAATCCTTCCGGACTTTGCTCCGCAAAAACGCGTTCGGCATCCGCCAGCAAAATATGCTTGCTCTTACAGTTTGAAACCGTCTCCCGCATCAATTCATTCAACCGGCTGTCGCAACGAAACCGCAGCGTGTCCAGGTCGCGCGCGGCCACGAAATTTCGTTGCGCCGCGGCGGTTTCGCCCGACGCCAGCGCACACCCGGCCTGTCGGAAACGAAGCTCCGCAACCGTATCATCAATTTGCGCCGCTTCGCTGAACCACGCGGCCGCCGCCTGGTTCTTCCCGGCCGTCTGCGCTTCAACGCCGAGCTGATAAAGCTGTTCCCATTTTGTTCTATCCGTCTCGGATAATCCCGGCCGCCCGGATGACGCAAACGGCGCGCAGTCCTTCAGGTTCACCGCCACGGTGCTGACAACGATGCCGACATCACGGCGCTGTCCCACGCGAATAATGTCGGTGAGATTTTTTTCAAAATGATCGTAAACGGCACTCATGCGCGGGTCGTCCGCGCGGACTTGTTGATTGAGAAACATCTCCATTCCGCCCCACTCGTTTTTACCCGGCGGGGGCTTTTGCAGCTTCTCGCGAACTCGGTCAATGACCTGCCCGGTGCGCGTGGCTTTCAAAGCGAGATCGGCGCGAATCAGCGGGAGCGGCGGCACTTGCCGGCCGAAAACCGTCCCGGCGCCAAACGGGCCGACCACTTCATTGTTGCCCATGTAAATCACCCAGATATCGCCGCCCGCGCCGCCGCAATCCCGGGCAATCGGGAGAATGACATGGGAGTCGATCCCCGTCATTGCGCCATTCACCACCTCAAATCGCGTGCCGGGATAACGCAATTCCAACATGGCTTGCAACAGTCGTGGCAGGCCAAAACGCGGTTGGGGATCGCCAAAAGCCGCCGACTCGCCAAAAACAAAAATTCGCACCGTGCCGGGCGCCTTGATTTGCGGGATGGCAATCGGAAATGGCAACCGCGCCATCTCCGCCCCAAAAAAACGCCAGCCGAACTGGTTGTTTTGAACGTAACTTTTCGGTCCGTCCTGTGAAAACGACAGCAAAAAAGTTGTGGGATAGCCAAACCCGGCCAGTCGCAATGTCAATTCGACCAGCGCTAAAAAAACCATTGGAACAACCGCCACGGTCAACAGCCGGAACAACCATAATTTCCAGCCGCTGACAGAAGATGAATTTCGAGGCGCCGGTTTGGGCTGCAAATTTGCCTGATGGACAGGCCCCTGGTTTCTTTTCCGGCGATTCTTCATGCCAAATTCACGACGCAAGGTGGCCGGACCAAAGCGGCTTTGAAAAAACTGCGGTCTTGACGAGACGCAACCAGCTCCAGGCCGACTGAATACAACGCTGCTTTACCCGACATTCCGACCGGATGCCCGGTTTTTTGTTGCTTCAACATCAACCACAGCCTTTGTTCCTGCGGCTCCATCGTATGTCAATCACGTTGACTTGTGAAGCGAATCCGGGAATTCCGGGTTAAAGCGGCAACCGGCAGGCGCGGATCAATGGTCCGGAATCACGCCGATTTCCGCAGCCGAAGTCCAGGCCTCGCCGTTCACTTCGGAAAGCGCCCTGAGTTTGATGAACTGGCACTCCCTCGGTTCGAAGGTCACGCTCTTTTTGTCTTTGCTGTTCACGAATGACCCCTGCTGCACCGGCTGGCCGAAGTCCTTGCCGTCGGCGCTCACATAGAATTCGTAGTCTCGGATGGTGCCGTTCTCGCTGTCATCCTGACGCGGCAGGTAGGTGAAACCTTTGATCCGGGACGGCGGGGTCAATTTGATGATGATTTCGTGCGGGCATTCCGGATTGGCATCCTGCCATTGTGTGTGCCAGAAAGTGTTGGGATCGCCGTCCACGGCGTTTGCGCCTTTGCCATCCTCGCCGGCGGTCTCCTCGCTGTCCACCTTGACCACCGTCAATGCCACCTGGCTCGCGGTTATGGCTTCAGAGTGTGCAGCATTGTCTGTCATTGCCGTCCCGACCGTCCCGGGGGGAACGGATTGGTCAGTCGTGGCGGTCTTCGTTGCGCAGCCGGAATAAAGCATGACGGCAACCGCTGCGACCAGGGTGGCAAGGATGGAACCGGGAGATGTTTTCATGGAATTTGAGTGTGGGTCGGATCATTTTGGTTTTGTGGCAGGCAGATTTCAAATAGTCGGCGCAAACGGAGCCGGGGTCGGAGCTTGACGAACAGCACCGCGATGAATCCTCCGGGATGCCGAAATTGTTCCACCGTCCGCGGAGCTTGACGGGGCGATTGTTGCCATGAAATCTGCGCCGGCACGGCGCCCCATGGGCTGATAACCAGTGGTGTTGGTGTGATTCCCCCCGATCAACGTGGCGGCTTCGCGGAGGAGAATATTGCCCACCTCCCAGTCAAACCAGTAGCCTTGATTGCCGCCGCCGCCCAGATCCAAACCGTTAACGAGCTTGTTTTCAATTAATTCGCGGCTTTGCGCCAATTCCGAGCGGGCATTCTCCGGTTGACCCAGTTGATGACAGGACATGGCGAGAATGGCATGAATCGTGGCCACCCGGGCCAGATTGTCGGTTCCGTAGGACAGACATCGCTGGCACCAGCCAACCGCCTCCGAATATTGTGCCTGACGGTAATCCATCAGCGCCAGGGAAACACACCGCCACGCTACGGCGCCGCCCCAAGGTTCATTGTCTGCCGGCGAATTGGCTTCCGGAATGGATTTGGAGGCGATTTCGGCCAAAGGTGCAAGCGAGGCAAGCACCTCTTTGTCTGCCGGCAGCAGCAGACTGTTCTTGACCGTGCGCTCCGCAACGACCGGGTCACCCGTGCTCGCATAGAGGGCGATCGCCGCCCGCCGGAAGTGTTCGTAGGCGTCCTTCTCGCCCGTTTCAACGAGGGCCACACCACAGCGCGTATTATCCAGAGTGGCAACGTCCCAGGTCTCCATCTGATCCACCCGTGCGAGCAAGGCAAAGTATTCAACCGCCCGCTGCCAACGACCTTGAACGGCTGCCCAATCGCCCAACGGCCGGAAGACCGTCTCGCCCGCCAGGACCGTTTCGGGAAATGCCACTCCCGCCACCAGCCGGTCGGCTTCTTCGAACTGGTTTTGACCCACCAGCATGGCGGCTTGGGCAATCGTCGCCCGCGCTTCGGCCTGCTGGCGCAGCAGCGCCTCGTTCGCGCGGCCGCGTTCGGCTGTCTGGCGGGATTCCCGCTCCTTGAAAAAGAGCCAGGTGGAAGTGCCCAGGCCAAAAATCAGCGCGGCAGTTACCGCCGAAGCCGAGGCGAACACAACCTTGTTCCGGCGGACCAGCTTCTGGAGCCGGTAAAGCCTGCTGGGAGGGCGGGCGATTATTGGTTCGTTGTCCAAATATCGCTGGATATCCATCGCCAGTCCGTTGGCCGTTTCATACCGCCGGGACCGGTCTTTCTCCAGCGTCTTCATCACAATCCAGTCGAGATCGCCCTTCAACAACGAAATCAGTTTGGGCGGCTCGATGTGGCGACGCAGGGCGGTCGCCGTCAGTTCTTCCGTCCGAAGTGCGGTGACCAGGTTCGAAGGCCGCTGCGGCTCCTTGTCCCGCAAGGTTCGGCGCATTTCTTCCAGGCCCGACTGCATCAGTTTTTTACTGTCAAACGGCGTCCGGTCGGTCAGCAATTCATAAAGCAACACGCCCAGGCTGTAGATGTCGCTGCGCGTATCCACGTCCAGTCCGCTCATTTCCGCCTGCTCCGGACTCATGTAGGCCGGCGTGCCGATGAACTGCTCGTAAGCGGTGAAAACCGTGTTGTCCGTGAGCCGCCCTTCGGTGGCCTTCGCAATGCCGAAATCAATCACCTTCGGCACCGGCACGCCGTCGTGCAGCGTGACCAGGATGTTCGATGGTTTGATATCGCGGTGAATGACTCCCTTCTGATGCGCATGTTGGATGGCATGACAAACCTGAACGAACAAATCGAGGCGTTGGCGGGTATCAAGGCGGTGTTCATTGCAGTATTCAGTAATCTTGACTCCGCGCACCAGTTCCATGACGAAGTACGGCCGGCCCGTTTCGGTGGCGCCCGCATCCAGCGCATGCGCGATGTTCGGATGATCCATCAGCGCCAGCGCCTGCCGCTCGACCCCGAATCGGGCGATGACATTTTCGGTATCCATCCCCAGCCGGATGATTTTGAGGGCGACGCGCCGCCGGACCGGCTCTTCCTGTTCGGCCATATAAACCACTCCGCATCCGCCTTCGCCCAGGCGTTGCAGCAATCGATACCGGCCAATGCGAGTGTTGGGACCTTCTAAAAAGGCGGTTTCATCCTCCGAAACTGCGTCCCCGGCGGGCGTTGCCGCCGTTCCGCCCCCGGGAAACTTCGCCGGGTCCGTTTCAAGCCGGTTAATTATAAAGAATTCCTCGGCCGGTTCTTGAACCGCCAGCAACTTTTCAATTCGCGTCCGCAAGGCGGGATTCCCGCTGCAGGTCTGGTCAAGCAAAGCTCGACGTGACTCGGGATCATTCACGTTCTTCGCGGCATCGAATAGTGCTTTCTCGATCTGTTTCAAGTGAGTCATGCGCTCAAACCATCGGGTCTACAATTAATTAAGCGTATACCGGGCGTAAAACCCGACATGGAGTGGCGTCTGGCGAACCGGGATTTCATATCTCTTTCTGAAGCATTTGGTATAGACATGCCTTGGCATAGGCCCAATCACGTTCCACGGTCCGCTCTGTCACGCCCAGGGTTTTGGCCGCCTCCTTGTTGGTAAGTCCGCCAAAAAACTTGAGCGTGATGACCCGGGCGCTTTCGGGATCCTCTGCCTCCAACCGGGCCAACGCATCGTCAATCAGCAGAATCTTGTCGTCCTGAGTCGCGGCCGCGAGGTCCAGGCCTTCAATGTCCAGCCGGTCCTGGCCGCCCCCGCACTTGATGCTGGATTTGTGGCGGGCCCGGTCCACCAGAATGCGCCGCATGGCCTGCGCCGCCGCCCGGAAGAAATGCGCCCGGTTTTGCCAGGTCCGGTCCCCTTCGGTCACGAGCCGAAGCCAGGCTTCATGCACCAGCGCCGTGGGCTGCAAAGTCTGGCCGGCGGACTCATGGGCCATGCGCGCCGCCGCCAGTTGCCGCAACTCGTCGTACACCAATGGCAGCAACTCTTCGGACGCCCGGTTTTCACCGCGCCCCACGGCTTGCAACACCAGGGTTATTTCACTCATGCCGTCAGGTTATAATACACAACCGTCACCATTTTGGCGATACGCGATTTGAGTTGGAGCCGTTTTCCACCTGAAACCGCCGCAAGGACGTTGCCAGGATTCGGCAAAGACGGTAAAACAATCACGTTTGAGCGCGAAAATCTTTCCATCCGAGCGCTGCGGCCACTGCCTTTGGCTGGTGGCGGTTCTCGGTTTGACCCTTTCTTTGCCAATGGACGCGAAGGCGTCCGCCGCCCGGCCCATTACGCCCGCAAATGTTCTGGCCGTGATGGAACGCGTGGCGGACTGGCAACTGGCAAATCCTGCAACCAACGCGGCCACCGGGTGGGTTCAAGCCGCCGGTGACGCGGGCATGATGGCGCTCGCCGGGATTTCCGGCGACCCGAAATACCGCGACGCCATGCTGGCGCTGGGCGAAACCAACGGTTGGAAACTCGGGGAACGGCTTTATGACGCGGACGACCACTGTATCGGCCAGACCTGGGCGGAACTTTATCTTCGCTACCGCGACAACCGGATGATTGCGCCGCTGCGCGAAAAATTTGACGCCGTGCTGGCCAAACCGTCCGAGGTGCGCAGCCTGGAATTTTTTAAGCGGGAAAATCGCAAGACGCGCGAAAACTGGTCGTGGTGTGATTCCCTGTTCATGGGGCCGCCCGCGTGGGTGCGGCTTTATGCGGCGACCGGCGATGCGCGCTACCTTGATTTCGCGGTCACAAACTGGTGGCGCACGACGGATTATCTTTACGACAAGGACGAGCATCTCTTTTTCCGCGACAGCACGTTTTTCAAGCAGACCGAGGCGAATGGGAAAAAAGTCTTCTGGGGCCGCGGCAACGGCTGGGTCATGGCCGGGCTGGTCCGCACACTGCAATATCTGCCTATGAACCATCCCGACCGGCCGCGCTTCGAGCAATTGTTCAAGGACATGGCGGAAAAAATCCTGTCGTGCCAGCAAGCCGATGGACTCTGGCACGCGAGCCTGCTCGACCCGGAAAGTTTTCCGCTCAAGGAAACCAGCGGCTCCGGCTTTTTCACCTACGCGCTGGCGTGGGGCGTGAATCAGGGTCTGCTTGACCGCGCAAAGTTTGAACCCGCGGTTCGCAACGCGTGGGCGGCGCTTTCCGGCTGCGTGGAGGCCGACGGTAAATTGACGCACGTCCAGCCGGTCGGCAGCGATCCGAAAAAATTCGCGGGCGATTCAACCGCACCCTATGGCGTCGGTGCATTTTTGCTCGCCGGCAGCGAGGTTTATCGGATGACGGTTTTGGAAGAAACAAAATTACCGAAATTAGAGCGTGTATCCATTCCGCCTGAAAGAAGACGCTTTTCGATAAAAGTGACCAACCCCACAACGTTCCGGCGAGATTGTGAAACAATTGAACTTGATTTAATTGACAAAGCGCAAGGAAAGGCCGTTATGGATGGCCTTTCTTCGCGTATTTTGGGCTCGCAGAGTTATGCTTCTGGAACGAATCAACCGCAGAACAAATTACTTTTCCAGGTTGACCTTGCGCCGGGCGAGACGCGGATGTTTTACATTTTGGACGCTTCTGCTCTGGCCGCCGTGCCGCCGCCCATCGTGAAGACGTTCGCGCGCTACGTGCCGGAGCGGCATGACGATTTTGCGTGGGAAAGCGACCGCATCGCGCACCGGGTGTTCGGCAAGGCGTTGGAGACCTGGCAGGCGGAACCGCTCACCAGCAGCGGCTACGACGTCTGGATCAAGCGCACCCGCAAGCTCATCGTCAACGACATGTATCGCACCATGGACCTTTTCAACACGAACGGTCCGGCCCAGGATGATTTCAAGGTCGGCAAGACGCGCGGCGATGGCGGCCTGGGCATCTGGCAGGACGGCAAACTTTACGTCTCCGCCAACTGGCGCAATTATCGGGTCATCACCACCGGCCCGATTCGTTCGGAATTTGAACTGACATACGATGCCTGGGACGCCGGCGGGCGGAAAATTTCCGAGACGAAACGCATCCGCATTGACGCCGGCTCGAACCTGAGCCGCGTCGAAAGCACTTTCCGCAGCGACGACAAATCGCCGTTGACCCTCGGCGTAGGCCTGGCCGAGCGTCCGGGCGAAAATGTGGTCGTGCCGGACGGTTCGCCGGAAATTGATTCGTGGCGGAACAGCATCGCCAAAGGTTTGGCCGTGCAGAATCAGCCGGAAGGTTGGATGACCTACTGGCAACCACAGGATTTTGACAAAGGCACGATTGGCACCGCTTTCATTCTGCCGAAAGGCAGCGTGGAGATGTTTACCAATGATTTGCCAAATCTTCCCGCGGGCAAATTTGCCCCACCGGCGCATACGTTGACGGAAGGCCAGCCGGCGATCCGCAACCTGCTCGGCATCGCGCCGGCGGAAATCGGCAAACCGTTCGTTTATTACATCGGCGCAGGCTGGAGTGAGAGCGGCGACTTTCCGGATGCAAAGTCGTGGAACGATTACGTCCGCCGCTTCGCCGAACGCCGCGACGCGCCGTTGCAGGTGACTTTGGGCGATAAATAATTGTCTTTGTGTGCGGTGGCGGGTTGAGTTCACCGGGATGACTGCGGGATTTCTTCATGGCCGTTGAGCATCCAAAGCCGGTGTAAGAAGACTTGAATTGATGAACCTTTGGCGGCAAGCTGTCTCCATGCTTGAAAGCACCATTCACCGGATGCCGCGCCCGGAGGGGGTTGCGCGGATGGACACGCGGGAATTGCGGGACAGTTTTCTGGCCGCGAATCTTTTTAAGCCCGGACAATTGCAGGGCACCTTCACCGATCTTGACCGTCTGACGCTCGGCGGCATTTTCCCGACGGAAAAACCCATGGAACTGCCGAATCATCCTGAAACCGGCAGGAGTTTTTTCCTCGAACAGCGCGAACTGGGCGCCATCAACATTGGCGGCCCTGGCGCCGTTCATGCGGATGGCAAGGTTTTCCCGGCAAATTCCCTGTCCTGTTTTTACGCCGGCGTCGGCACCCGAAAGCTCGTTTTTGAAAGCAAGGACCCGAAAAATCCGGCGAAATTCTTCTTTCTGAGCTGTCCGGCGCACGCGCCGTTTCCTGCCGCCGTCCTGCAGCGCGATGAGGCGGTGACCACGCCGCTGGGTTCACAGGCCGCCGCAAACCAGCGCGTCATCCGCAAATTTATCCATACGGGCGGCATTCGCAGTTGCCAGCTCGTCATGGGTTTTACCGAACTCGCCGAGGGCAGCGTGTGGAACTCTTTTCCGCCGCATACCCACAGCCGCCGCACCGAGATTTA
The DNA here is from genome assembly GCA_963802515.1 of uncultured Verrucomicrobiae bacterium. GTDB lineage: Bacteria > Verrucomicrobiota > Verrucomicrobiia > Limisphaerales > UBA11358 > UBA11358. The sequence continues at coordinate 3,456,383 of CAWDIX010000002.1, read as the reverse complement.
TTTTTATTTCGACCTCGGCGACCGCGTGCTGGCGCATTTCATGGGCGAACCGGCGGCCACCCGGCATCTGTTTGTCCAAAACGAGCAGGCCGTGCTCTCGCCCTCGTGGTCCATTCATTGCGGCTGCGGCACGGGCAATTACAAATTCATCTGGGGCATGGCCGGCGAAAACCAGACGTTCGATGACATGGACGCCGTGAAACCGGCGGACCTGCGATAGAAAATTCAATGGTGGGGCGAGCGTCCCCGCGAGCCGAAGCGCGGCTCGTCAGTAGCCTCGCCCCACCGAAACAACGAAAAATTATGGAAACAAAACGTTTTGCAGGCAAAGTTGCCATCGTCACGGGTGCGGGACGCGGCATTGGACAGGCCATCGCCCTGGCGTTTGCGCGTGAAGGCGCCCATGCCGTGAGCGTGGACATCGGCGACCAGTCGGAAACCGCCGCGAAGGCCGCAGCCCTCGGCGCCAAATGCACCACGCTGGCCGAAGACCTCGGCAAACTTACCCAGAAAGGCGCCGCTGACCTCATCGCCAAAATCGTGAAAGAGGCCGGTCGCCTCGATGTGCTGGTCAACAATGCCGGCATCATTCCCCGCGCGCCGGCGGTGGACCACCCCGAAGCGGACTGGAACGCAACGATCCAGATCAATCTGACCGCGCCGTTTTTCCTCACCCAGGCCGTCGGCAAATGGTGGCTCACGGGCGGACGCGAAAAATCCCCGGCCGACGCCCGGCTTAAAATCGTCAACATCGCCTCCATGCTGTCGTTCCAGGGCGGCGTCCTGGTGCCCGGCTACACGGCCAGCAAGAGCGGCATCGCCGGCATTACCAAGTCATTTGCCAATGAATGGGCGAAGGAACGGATCAACGTCAACGCCATCGCCCCCGGCTACATCGCCACGGAAAACACCCGGCCGATCCGCGAGGACCCCAAACGCAGCCAATCCATCCTCGAACGCATCCCGGAAGGCCGCTGGGGCCAGCCGGAGGACATTGCGGCGCCCATCCTGTTTCTGGCCTCGAAGGACGCGGATTACATGAACGGCACCATCATGAACGTGGACGGCGGCTGGCTGGCACGTTGACGAAAGGTTCCGGTTGATTCCCGGAAATCCGTCGTTTGCGAGCGTGAACGCCCGGTTCCCCGATTGAATTCCAACACAAAGACGACCGGGAGCTATTTCTTCGAATTTCCCGCCATCAGAATTTCCGTTCCGGCGAGCAGGACCGGTCCGCGACCGTGAAGGTCGTCAACGGGCTGTTTGCGCTGGATGTAGAAGTCCAGGTCCCGGCCGATGCCGGTCCCTTCGCAGGTGCCGACGACGGTGCCGTCGGGCAGCACCTGGCGGCTGACTCCGGCGAAGGCCTTGCGGGCGACGGCCATGTTGGCCGGGTCAATCCAGCCGCGATGCACCGCGCGCGCGAGGCTGTAGGCAAACATGGCGGTGCAGGAGGTTTCCTCCCAAAGTTTCGGCTTGTCGAGGACCTGGCGCCACATGCCGTCGGGCGCCTGGACTCTTTTGATGCCTTTAATTTGTTTGCGCAAAATGTCGAGCAGCGCCGGGCGCAGCGGATCATTTTCCGGCATCGCCGAAAGCGTTTCCACGAGCGTGACCATCACCCAGCCGTTGCCGCGGCCCCACTTGAACGGCGCGTGCTTTTTCTCTTTCACGAAATAACCGTGAAACCAGAGGCCATCGGCGTCCTGTTCCAACGCAGCCTGATGAATGATATTGCTGGCCGCGTCATCAATGTATTTCTGGTCTCTGGTGTAGATGCCGTAACGGACCAGGAACACGCCGCCCATGTAAAGGTCGTCCGGCCAGACGGTGCCGCCCATCACACTCGAACGCCACAGGGTCCCGTCGGGCAGGCGGTCCTGCCGGTTGACCACCCAATCGGCAATGCGCGCGACCAGGGCCTTTTCTTCGGGCATAACCGCGCCGGGATGGCGCATCATGCTTTCCAGGATTTCGTTGCCCATCGCACCGCAATTGTCCAGTTTGCCAAGCACGACCAGCCCGCTGAGTTTTGTGCCAATCCCGAAATTCTTCGCCTCGTCACCGAATTCTTTTTCCAATCCCGCCAGCCATGCGTAGTAACGCCCGCAAATCTGGTTTTGCTGCACCACGAAATTGTCCACGTACTTGTCCCCGGTGACATCGGCAGAGCGCTCCATTCCGAAAAGGTCCACGCCCCACGGATACGTCCAGGCGATACCCTCGGGCGGTCTGGCTGCTCTGGCGGCCTCCATGGAAGTGACCTCCGGGTATTCGCCGTCGTTGAGCGGATGCAGTTGATGACGCGCGACGCGGTCAACCACATCGCGAATCCCGGCGTCAGTGATGCCGCCGGACGACATGGACGTCGGTGTCGGGTTCGCCGCGTGCGTGGCGCAACCATTGCTCAATGCCAACAGCAGCGGCAGAGTCGCGAGCAAAAGTCCGGACGAGATGGCTTGGAACAGATTGGCGGGTTGTTTCATAGGCGATGGTTGGCGGAATTTTTTCAAAAAAATCTCAACGGGTCACTGCGCGGGGACCGTCACTTCGATTGGCGACTGCACACCCTGGGCGAATTCGTCCACGTATTTCTTCCAGGCGTCCTGCGTGGTGATCTTTCCGGCCTTATCCCAGGCAAAACCGGCCCGGAAATCTATGGCCTTGTCCGGCCCCGCCCGCACGAGCAGCAGGTCGTTCAATTTGTCTCCGGCTTGCTTCACAAAGCTTTTGGGGTCCACAATTGCCGCCACGCCCTGCATGCCCCGCTTGCCTTCCATCGGCTCCCAAATCGCCAGCGTCCCGCGCGCGGCATCGAAGTCGGTCTGTTCTCCCTTGACCTTTTTGAGGCCCACGGCGGCAATCAGCGGCTCACTGGCGTTGTCCGGCTTGAACGTGACCTGATAATGATCCATCTGGCTGCCGGCGTCGAGCGTGACGCGCATGGTTTCGGCAACTTTCATCCCGTTCACGTCGAACGGCTCGTAATCCAGATCAAACATGACGCGAATCGGGCCGTTGGCCAGTTCGCGTGAGTTTACGAAATTTTTTGAGACCCAAAGCTTGTCCGCCGCCCAAAGGCCGTTGCCGCCATCGCCGCGCGACGTGCCCGCCGTGTAATCGTCGCCGCCGTTATCGGTCATATGATGGTAAAAAGCGTCGCCCATCATATACCATTCGTTGATGATCAGTTTCGGCGTCAGCTTGGACCAGATGTCAATCGAACTGCTCGTCAGCGGCTCGCCCTGCCAGGTTTCCAGCGCCTTGCCGTAGGTGCGGTGCGCAATCAAATCGTTCTCCCAGGCGAAATCGTCAAACCGTTCGCGGACAAAGCGGCCGTAGGCTTTGAAATCGCCCGGCTCATATTGCTGTTTTTTGCCTGAAAACACCGTGAACGTCTTCGTTTCGCCCGGCGCGAAATCGGTCTGGAAAATAACGATGTCCGGCTTGTGCAGCGCGTCATAATCCACATCCACCGCCTGGCAAAGCAATTCCCTGCCCGCAGCGTCCTTGACGTGGATTTTCTCCAGATCGGTTTCACCGAGCGGCGCGAGTTGCGCCGCGGACAATTCAACGGTCTGGCTGGCGCGCGCGATTTGAAGCGGGTTGACGGCTTTGACAGCGAGCGAATCCGCCGCCCGGGACAGCGATGGCACCGCGGCGAGCAACGCGAAGACGAGTATCTCTTTCATGGAAATCATTTTGTCGAAGATAAGAATTAATCGCTGGTTGTACAAGTTCAAGCTTGCTGCCGTCTGATTTTAGCCGGAGCGCGGCTGCGCTTGGTGATTTGGAGACCCCGTAACCGCTGCGGGCGTAAGCGGGTCAAATTTTATTCATAAGTAAATGAATATAAAAATGTAACAATATATCTGTTGACGTAATTCTAGGGGGGGGGGGTAAAACGGGTTTGTCGTTGGAGCACTCGCCGTTTAGGTGGGTTGCTCAATGGCAGGCTGCATGAAAACATGTGGGCAACGGGACAGACGCAAACGGCTGATGCGTTTCTCAAGCCGGCGGGGAGGGAACATGTTTTCATTGGCGGTTTTCTGCGTGGCTTCTCCACGGCATTTGCCGAAACAACCTTCATCAAACCCATGAAAACTTTTACCAGCATCCATGTCGGGCTTCTTTTAACCTTTGCGAGTTCCACCAATCTGCCCGCCCAGGCCAGTTACACCGTGACGGAACGTGCCGCCGATTACAACGTGCTGCAAAAGACCACGGTCGAAAACGGCACCAACCGCGTCCATCGCATCGTCACGGTTGCCACGGGGCTGAATTACACCAACGCCTACGGTCAACTGGTGGAATCAAAGGAGCAAATTACCATCCTGTCGACCGGTGGAGCGCAAGCTGTCCAAGGCCGGCATCAGGCTTACTTCCCTCCTGACATTTACGAAGGCCCTGTGCGCATAGTGGGACCTGGTGGTCTGCAACAGCAAAGCCAGCCGTTGGGATTGTTTTTGGATGACGGCGCCAAGACGGTGTTGATCGCAGCGGTGACCCACTCAGTCGGGCAGTTGGTGGGCAGCAATCGGATCCTCTACACCAATGCCTTTGTCGGTGTGGACGGGGATATCCAATTTACCTACAGGCGGAGCGGCGTAGAACAGGACGTAATCTTGCGGTCGCGCCCGCCATCGGTGCCGGGCTTGAATCCGGCCACGACGCGCCTGGAGATGGTTACGGAATTCTTTGGGACGAACAATCCGGTCCAAAAGGTATTGCCTGTCAACCGGCAGGATGGCCTCAGTGACGTGACGCTGACGTTTGGCAACAAGATGCAAATGGTTCCGGGTCGGGCAATGTTCATCGGGGCGGATAGACACAAGATGTCCCGCGCCGGAGTCCCGACGTATAAAAGCTGGTTGAATGTGAATGGCCGGAAGCTGTTGATTGAGGCGGTGCCGCTGTGGCGGATCAAACCGGCATTGGAACAGTTGCAGGCGTCCGCGGATTCCGGCCCGAACGCCTACACGGCCAATTCCATGCTCGGGTGGCTTTCGACGCAACGGTTGTTGCCGCCGAAGCGTGAATTCACGCAAAGCACAAATCAAATTCAAGTCGCCTTGGTGGACTTGAACCGGAAACCCGGCCTGTTGCTGGATTACAACATCGTGGATTCCGATCAGACAGGCGACTGCAGGTTCGAGGCCAATTCCACCTACCTGATCGCGGCTGACGTGTATGTCAGTGGCACTACAACTTTTGGGCAAGGCACAGTTTTAAAATTCCCCGACGACGGTTCGGGCTCGTTAGATTGTGGTGGTCCTGTCGTTTGTGAAACGACGCCGTTTAATCCGGCGGTGTTTACTTCCGAAAATGATGATTCGGCAGGGGAAGTCCTGCCTGAAAGCAATGGCAATCCGGCGGGGCAGAATGCCGACTATTTATTTGTTAGGAACAATTCCGAGTTGAAGCATTGCCGGTTCAGTTATGCTGCGGCCGCCGTGGTTACGCTTGGCGACGCCGAGTTCAGCGACGTGCAATTTTACCAATGCTGCGACGGCATCGTGCCGTGCGGCGACACGCTGGTGCGCAACGCGCTGGTGAGGGATTGTTTCGCCCTGTTCGACGCCGGGGGGAACTGTGAGAATGTCACGTTTGACAACTGTGCTGCGGCGACGGATTATGGCGACGCTTATTTTACCAACTGCATCTTCTCGGGCATGGCGAACCTCACCAATGACTATTGGGGCATGGGCGCCTCCGTCAACGGCAGCCACAACGGCTTTGACAACTCCGACCAGGTGTTTGGCGACAATGCGGTGATTGGCAGTGGCTATCAGTCCGGCCCGTTGGGGAATTTCTATCTGCCGGCCAACTCGCCGTTTATTAACAAAGGCAGCACGACAGCGGACCGGGTGGAGCTCTATTGGTGGACCACGCAGCTAGGCGGGCAGGACATCGAAGGCACGTCCATCGTTGACCTCGGCTACCATTATCCGGCGGTGGATGCCAACGGTAACCCCATTTCCACGCTCGAAAACGGCGTTCCCGATTACATTTCTGACGCCAATGGAGATGGTTTGCCGGACTCATGGGAAATGAATTATTTCGGCGATCTCAATCACTCCGCCAGCGACCAGGATCCCAACGGCAATACGCTGCTGTACTACTACCAAAACAGCTTGGACCCGAATGCCATCAGCTTTGACCTTTCTATCACCAACAATTACGTCAATACCAGGGTCGTGCCTGTGCAAATCAACTTGCGCGGCGGCTTTCCTTTCTATTTGGCCGTGCTGGTGGATGACACGAATTTCGCTGACGCCACCTGGACGGCTTACGCTTCTTCAAACCTCACCGTGAACCTCGGCGCCACGGACGGCTGGCATGAGATTTGGATTGGCTTGAAAGGCTTGCCGGATGAGGCGACCAAAACCTGGGTCTGGAAACGGCTCAAGTTGGATCGCACGCCGCCGTTGCTCGTCATCACCAATCCAGTTTCCGCCACCGTGATGCAGCCGATGATTGAGTTGCAAGGCTACAGCCCGGAAGAATTGGCGGCCATTTCCTTCGACCTCACCAACGCCGCCGGCCTGTTCACCAATCAGCAAGTGCTGGTGCTGGACCGGCATTACGACACCAACACCTGGGAATTTACCACCAACACCTTTCAAGCCTTCGATATTCCGCTGACCAACGGCGTCAACACCTTCACGCTTCATGCCACCGACTTGGCGGGCAACACTACCAACCTGACCTTGAGTTACACGTTGGATTATTCAGGCAAAACCAATCCGCCAGTGGTTCAACTCTACTGGCCGCAAGACGGCGCGCAGATTTGTGGCAGCAGTTTCACGTGGCGTGGCCGCGTGGATGATTTCACCGCGCAATTGACCGCCCAAATCGTAGATGCCAATGGCAACACAAACGCTGTCAACGCGCTGGTGGAGCGCGACGGGGATTTCTGGGCGGAGAATTTGTCCTTGAGCGCGGGCGCGAATGAATTGACCTTGACAGCCACCGATGCGGCGGGAAATGTGAGCATAACGAACATCACCGTTGCCCAAAGCACGGTGACTTTGATCATGAACGACGTGCCCAGCGATCAACTCTGGAATGCCACCGTGACGGTGTATGGCTCGATCAACGATGCGAATGACTACACTGTGTGGGTCAACGGCGTGAAGGCGACGCTGAACGGGGATTCATGGGAAGCCGACAACGTGCCGAATACACCCGGCGGCACGGCGGTGTTCCAGGCGCGGGCCATTCCCAACACGGACAACGGCGGCAACGGCAGCGGCGGCAGCGGCGGCGCTTCGGCCAGCTACACGAATCCGGGCAATCCCGACTCCGCTGACGCCAAAGACGCCGACAGTCAGACCGACAAGCCGATGCGCTTGTATGTGGAGAGTTACAGTTATTCCGAACATTCCGAGATCCATCCGTCCGGTGCCGGTTATAACAGCGACGGTCAGCAGACGTATTCCTTTCAATTAGACGATTCGCACACGTGGGCGCTGAATTGGGCTGACGGCAGCGGTGGGACCGGCTCGCATGACAACAACAGGGACACAACTTTGTCGGGGACGGCGGGGGGCAACGTCTCTTCATCTACCTACGGCGCGGCGGATCAGTGGCCGGCATCCGTCTGGCCGGATTTGGTGGACGGCACTGGGACGATTAATACCACCGTCACATACAACGGCCAGACCCTTGGTTCTTCGTGGTCGGGAGAGGTGGACCCGCCGCATGTGGGCGAGAACGGTTGGCCGACGATTGCCTATGAGCATTGCCAGGAGCAAGGCTCCAGTTCGGGCAGCGGAAGCTGTTCTGACGGCCACGGTGGCTATATAACGTCGCAGGACAACGTGACATATACGCGCACGGCGGACACGGTGATGAAGCTGTTCACCGGCGGCAAGGCGGGGTCGAACCGGCAGAACATCTTTGCGGTGAGTGCCACTGCCCAGCGTCCGCTTTGGATGAGCCTGAGGCCAAATTTGCTGTCGGACTTGGATTGGTGGGAATATGAGCTGCCGCCGCTCTGGGGTCTGTGGGTCAATATTGACTCGACCCAGATTACGATTGACAACCAGGCGCAAGACGCGAATGGCGTGGCTTATTTCAAATGGCCGGACGGCGTGACGAAAGTCTTAACGCCCAAGACCGGAGCGGATTATTACACGTTTGATCCGCCGCCGACGGCGGGCAAATACACGCCGGTGCATCACGTTGATTGTGTAGCACCGGGCGACAGAAATTTGGACCGGACGACGCTCGGCATTGGCGAAATTGTGCATTTGAGCGGGATGCCGAACAATACGATTTGGAGCCTTTCGGGTGATGGCACGATCAGCGGAACCAATGGCCCTGGTATTGATTATACCGCGCCATTGCATAAGACGTCCGCGACCGTTTATGCCACGGTGGGAACAGCCGAGCCGCTGCCCGTGCCTTTCAGTATCATTCCGCCAAGCTCAATAACTGTGAATAGCTTTGTTGACCACCCAGAGTTCTTTGGAACGCAAAACCCCAGTGGCACTCAGATGGGGGCCCAGACGGTATTTACGAGCACCATTAATCCGACCAGTGTCAGTTTCAATAATGTTACCTTTCGGGAAAATCCAGAACCATCTTCAATGGATGTAACATGGCCAGATAGAACGTTAATGACAATTCACTTTCAACGAAATACAAATGGTTGGAAGATGGACTGTGGGCAAGACCAAATAGATGACGGGATTCAGACCCCCGGTCTAAATCCTTCCTCCCTGCTAACAGGCGCAATATCCGATATCTTTTCTTTTGAAAATTCGTGGACGATTCAATATCAGAGTGATGCTGGTGCTTGGATTGATTTTTCTACTCGTTCTAGAAAATGTGAATATAAAGCCAGCAACCGGCAGGCACACTTAATATATTGTAGCAAACCCGGCGGTTGGCAGGGTCCTTATTAATGTTTACTCAAATGAAAACTACATTAATCATATCAATCTGTATTTTGATAACTATTTGCGCAACGGCTCGGATAATTGAACGGTTTCACGGGTGGGATATAACAATAAATGATTCGCAGTACATTGCCATAGTACATTGCAAAAATCCAACACCACCGAAACCAAATGTGCGAGTGATGGATGCAACGAAATCTGACTCGGAAATTGAAATCGTTTTTACTCTTAAAGGAACGAATAGTGTAAATCCGTCTCGCCTTTTAACTGACTATGAATTGCGCCCGCGAGAGAATTATTTGGTGTTCGGATATTGCAACGAAGGAGTTTATTGTGCTTATGAGGAATACAGGATTGTTCCTTTGGGTAATTTTTCCTCAACAAACCTGCTTGTTGGCGAACCGTTGGACGAGCAACTCCATATCTTGTTCAAACGTCGGCTCGATGATTTGAACCGCCGGATAAAAGAAGAGCAGGACGAAAAAGCTCGTTTGGAAGAATCGCTCAAAAAGTGAATTCTCACGCCTATTCCGAACATTCCGAGATCCATCCGTCCGGTGCCGGTTACAACAGCGACGGTCAGCAGACGTATTCCTTTCAATTAGACGATTCGCACACGTGAACGGGTCGGTTCCTAGTATTGTAGTATTGACGAGAGCATGAACGGGTCGGTTCCTAGTATTGTAGTATTGACAAAAGCCCGGAGAGCTGATGGCCTTTCTGGATGGCCAGAAAGCTGCGCGTGCAATACCCCGGTGCGATCTACCACGTCATAAACCGCGGTGATCGGCGTGAAGCGATCTTTAAAGACGACACCGACCGCAAACGGTTTGTGCAAACCCTGGGTGAGGCCTGCCAGAAAACCGGATGGCTTGTCCATGCCTGGTGCTTGATGCCCAATCATTTTCATCTGGTGATCGAGACGCCCCAAGCCAACCTGGTCGCCGGCATGAAATGGTTCCTGGGCGCCTACACCGGCCGGTTCAACCGGCGGCACAAGCTCTTTGGACATTTGTTCAGCGGTCGTTACAAGGCCCTGATTGTGGATGGCGGCGGAACCGGGTATCTCAAGACCGTGTGCGATTACGTGCACTTGAATCCGGCGCGGGCCAAGTTGCTAAGGCCCGAACAGAAGCTGGCGTCCTATCCGTGGAGCAGCCTGTGCTTTTATTTGCAATCGCCGCGGAAACGACTCCCCTGGTTGCGGGTGGGGCGGTTGTTGGGCGAGCATGGGATTCCGCGCGACAGCAAAGCAGGCCGACGGGAGTTTGAGCGCCGGATGGAATTGCGTCGCCGGGCAGAGGACGGGTGCGGGCAATTCAAGGGGGTGCGGCGGGGATGGTGTTTGGGTGACAAGGCCTTTCGGCAGGAGTTGCTGGGGCAAATGAAGGAACAGATGAGGGAACATCACTTTGGCGAAGAGCGAGCGGAAACCGAACAGGAAGAGGCAGAGGGCATGGTGCGGGAGGGATTGAAGCGGTTGGGATGGAAGGAGAGAGACCTGGAGGCGCGGCGCAAGGGAGATCGGGAGAAGTTGAAGTTGGCGGTCGGCTTACGGGCTAAAACGACTGTGACCGTAAAATGGATAGCCGCGCGGCTAAGGATGGGGACTTGGACGCACCTCAACCATCTGCTATACTGGCATCGCCGTGGAACGTCACGATGAAATGGAAAAATACTACAATACTAGGAACCGACCCGTTTATGCCTGGTGCTTGATGCCCAATCATTTTCATCTGGTGATCGAGACGCCCCAAGCCAACCTGGTCGCCGGCATGAAATGGTTCCTGGGCGCCTACACCGGCCGGTTCAACCGGCGGCACAAGCTCTTTGGACATTTGTTCAGCGGTCGTTACAAGGCCCTGATTGTGGATGGCGGCGGAACCGGGTATCTCAAGACCGTGTGCGATTACGTGCACTTGAATCCGGCGCGGGCCAAGTTGCTAAGGCCGGAACAGAAGCTGGCATCCTATCCGTGGAGCAGCCTGTGCATGTATCTGCAATCACCCCGGAAACGACTCCCCTGGCTGCGGGTGGGGCGGTTGCTGGGGGAACATGGGATTCCGCGCGACAGCAAAGCAGGCCGACGGGAGTTTGAGCGCCGGATGGAATTGCGTCGCCGGGCAGAGGACGGGTGCGGGCAATTCAAGGGGGTGCGGCGGGGATGGTGTTTGGGTGACAAGGCCTTTCGGCAGGAGTTGCTGGGGCAAATGAAGGAACAGATGAGGGAACATCACTTTGGCGAAGAGCGAGCGGAAACCGAACAGGAAGAGGCAGAGGGCATGGTGCGGGAGGGATTGAAGCGGTTGGGATGGAAGGAGAGAGACCTGGAGGCGCGGCGCAAGGGAGATCGGGAGAAGTTGAAGTTGGCGGTCGGCTTACGGGCTAAAACGACTGTGACCGTAAAATGGATAGCCGCGCGGCTAAGGATGGGGACTTGGACGCACCTGAACCATCTGCTATACTGGCATCGCCGTGGAACGTCACGATGAAATGGAAAAATACTACAATACTAGGAACCGACCCGTTTACGGATGTGAGCTTTGAAAGAGTGGCGTTTCGGGAAAATATTGCTCCCGATATCATACATTGGCCGAGCAGATTAATTGAAACCAATACGCCTCAGCATGATTTCCCCACACCAAATTGCAGCCATCTTTTAGACGATGTCGTTTCTAGTTATTTCCCAACCGATAGAATTTTTGACGGTACCAACTATGTTAATTTTTCGTACTCGTCCACATGGACAAATCAATATCAAGATGATTCTGGCAATTGGATTGACTTCGCGACCAGAAATGCAACTCGGGCATTTCACAGCGACAAAACAGCCCAAGTGAAGTATATGGGTATTCCCGGCGATTATTGGCAGGGGCCTTATTAATTGTTGAACCACTCAAAAAATGAAAAAACTTTTCGCGTCAGCCATATTTTTAGCAGTCTTCACTGCTACGGCGGTGTTGACGACATTATTTCCTGGCTACGATGAGCTGAAAAACCGTTCGTCGGATATCGTAGTCGCGCGTTGCATCACCAACCCGCCTACACTGCTTCATTTTGGCGCCGATGCTGATATAAATACATTTTCCATCGAAATTGTTACTGCTATCAAAGGGACGAATTTTGCTGGAATAGTGCCCTTGGTTTCCGAGCAATGGCTGACTCAGGGGGATGATTATTTAATCTTTGGAGACTGTGAAAATGGGACGTGCCGCGCCATTGAAGATTTTCGTGTCGTCCCCTTGGGGTGTCCGCTTGGCGAAGGAGCAATCACAAATTCCATCACCGGCAAATCGCTGGACGAAGAAATTCAAACCCTATTCAAACGTGCGATTAACAATTTGGACCGGCAAATAAAAAAAGATCAGGAAGAAAAGCAGCGGTTGGAGGAAGGGTTGAAAAGGTGAGTTCGGCGTCACTTCACCTTTCTTTAGATGAACGGGTCGTAAAGGGGTCGGGCCGGAATGGCGCTTAGATAAGGAGTAAATCACTGAATAACAATTACTTACAAATGCGCTCCGAATTCACGTTTTTGCGTCGCGTATATGAGCGTCGGACTTCATGTGGAGCAAAAAGGCCTTTGTTTTCACAGACTTTGGCGACACCTGTTGCGGCGGCACGTCTCTGAATCCTGCAGTTTTCAAGCAAAAACGCGATTTTGTTAGGCCTTAACTTACCGCCATTCGTGTCAGTCCCGGCCATTGTAGAAATTAATTTCTAATCAGGACATCGCCATTGCTGAAATGATGCGTTGTTGGTGCGTCACAGCGAACCCGGCGCCGGTTTCTTGCCAATCATCACAATGGCAGTGCTCCACGGTTCGAGTTCGAGCGGGACAGTGACGGTGTCGCCGGTCCGGGATTCCACGGCGAGCGGGAGGATCCTACCGGTGCTGGCGTCCCAGATTTGGGCGGAACCGGTGCCGGCAAGCGTGGCATGGAGCGAAACCTGGTTGTCGCCGGAATTGAAAATGAAGTAAAGGTCCGCGTCACGAAGACGACGATGATTGTAACTGACGAGCGGGCTGACCGGATTCAGGACGACATCGGACCTTGGCAGATGCCCCAGCACCGCGGCGGTCACGGCGACGGTGGGTTCGTTAAACGTGGCCCAGGAGATGTCTGCCGGCCCGGTGGCGGTGAGAAAATTTCTGCCCGCAACGAGCGGAGGCGCCTGACCGATAAAGATGACCCGGCCGCCCGCGGCAGCGAAGGCATGCAACCGGTCGAGGGCGGCGCGCGAGATGACAGCGACTGGCGGGACCACGATGGCCCGGTAACCCTGGCCGCTGAGATTGACCAGTTCCTTTCCCCGAAGCTTGAGCACCGAGGACAACGCCTGTTCGTCCACGAAATCGAAGTCCCGCTGGTCCTGGATGAGTTGATGGGCCAGCGCGAGCAGGTTCGTGTTGATTTCCTGGGCGGTGGCCGCGTCGGCGATCCAGAAGCTGCTGGACGGAATATAAAGGCCAATCTGTGCGGCGGGCCGGCCTTCTCCGAGAAGGTAGCAGGTGCGGTTGACGTAAGCCGCGACCGCCGGAAAACCGGGGTCATGATAATAACGGTTGCCGCCCCCGCCGGCACCCGCTCCGGCGGGTCGAGATGTGCGGGTGGCGTTGGTGGCGGCGGACCCGGCGTTCGTTGATCCGGCAGAAGTGATCGGACCGGGCGAAAATGAGTTGGTGCGCCGGGTCGAAGCCGGCCAGAACATGTATTCGATACGGTTGATGCCGTGCGCCATCAGGAAGTCCAGCAGCCATCGGGCCTGCTTCAAATCGGGCGGAGGCCGATAGGCAGCGAACGCCTCGCACATGGCGCGGGGATGGCCGTAAAGATGCGCCGCCGAGGAGGCGAGCTTCGGGAAGTCGGCGGGATTATCCATCCAGACCTGGTGCCAGATGATGTCAATGCCGGGCACCTCGATGTTGCGAAAACATTTGAAGTAGTCACCGTCAGCGGCGGCGAGTTGCGAAAGAATCTCCTCGTGCTCGATGTGGAGCTGCATTTCGAGGCCATGGTCGGCGCACCACTGCCCTTCCAAATTGAAATAGCTGTCGCGGAACAGGCCGGACCAGACATCACAGTAATCGGCATAGGCGCGGCGCTGTTCGCCGGTCAACATCGTCTCGCGTGAAATCGGGCCAGGGCCGAAGGCGATGAGGAAAGGACGCAGGTCATAGCCCTTGCGGCGCTGAAATTCAGCGAGGAGTTTCGGCGTCCACGGATTGAAGTTGTAGGCGGGTTCGTCGCCGCGGAATCCGAGCACGGTCCTGCCGAATTCATCGCCGATAACCTTTTTGTATCCTTCGAAGGTCCATTGCTTGAACACCTCCGTGGCGGCGGGGTTGAGATAATCCATCAGGGAATAGGTGTTGTCCTTGGCGCCGGTCGGATTGAACGCGGCGCGGGTGGGGCCGGAGCGATAAATCCAGCGTGCGAACACGACCTCCCAATCACCAGGCGGCGCGGTCCACTCGACTCGACCGGAGCCGGTGTCGAGTACTTGCGTGGCATGCGTAGCCTCGTTCACGGCGACAGCGCAGATGACCTCGGGAGTGATCGGATGCGAAAAATGCGCGCCGCCGGCAACCGGGAACCGCTCCGGAGCACCGAGCGCCCGCATGCAAAGGTAGGGGCGCTCGACGGTGAACCGGCCGCCGGCCATGCCGGATGGGTAATCGCCGTCGTCCATGATCCAGAGACGCATGTTGCGTTTCTTCGCCTCCTCGACCGCCACACGCACCAAATTAAAATACCCGGGCGAGAGATAACGGTCGCGCATGCCCGAATTCGGGTCAATGATGGCCGCCTGAACGCCCAGGGCTTTCATGCCGTCGAGATCGCGCTCGATGACGTTCCGGTCCACCGGTCCGCGCCAGCCCCAGGTGAATTGGGCGCTGTATTCGGGTGGCGGCGCGGGGAAAATCGCCGCCACATCGGCAGCGGTGGGATTGGAGATTATCTGCCAGGGCTCCTTCGGCGCAGCGAACGAGCGGATGGGGACCACGATCAGAACCAGCAGACTGCAGACCAAGCGTTGCATATTCAGTCCAGATGAAAAACTTCCCGGAGCGGCCTGGCAACGGGCGCATTGTCCGGCTGCACTTCCATGAGCGGGGCCATGTAATCCCACCATTTGCGAACGACGGATGATTTGGGCAGCGCGGCGGCGGTGTTTTTATCCGACAATTTTTGCACGGCAAACAGCGTCAATGTTTCCTCGTCGAGAAAAATCGAGTAATCGGAAACGCCCGCTGCGCGCAGTGCCGCCGCCAGTTCCGGCCAGATTTCGTCGTGACGTTTTTTGTATTCCGCCGCCACGCCGGGTTTCAGCCTCATCTTGAACGCTTGGCGTTTCATGAAGAGCCGGTCACGCCGCTTGGCCGGATTTTTCCAGCAGGCGCGGATAAGCGAAGCCATAGATTGTCGTGGCGACAAAACCGATCAAGGGCAGGGTGAAGGAGATCCCCACGCTGTGGTAGCGGTCCCAAAGCCAGCCCATCAGCACCGCCGAGATGGAGCCGGCGGCGCCGACGGCCATCACGTGGAATGAAGCGGCGATTTTGGTCTGCGGGCCGAGGTTGCGCACGCTCATCGCGAAGATGAACGGGAACATGATGGACATGAACAGCCAGCTGAGCGGGAGGATCATCCAGGAGACCATTTTGATGTCGGCGATTGCCAACAGGATGACGATGGAGTTGGCGATGCCGTAAAGTGCGAGCATGAGGTTGGGCTTGATAACCCGCGCGATGGGCGCACCGCTGAAGCGACCGACAGCATAAAGAATCATGGCGAAGGTGATCACATAGGCCGCCGTGGCGTCGGGGGTGCCCGCGTGGGTAACCGATCCATACCAGGCAAAGAGCGGGGCTGTTGACGTCGTCCCGGCCGCGTCTGTGACCACCGCGTTATTCACGATGTAGTTCACCGCAAACGCGTTTATCCCTATCTGTGAGATGATGTAAAGGAACTGGGTAAATACACCCCACGTGAAATGCGGCTGACGCGTCAGGTGAGCCTTGAACGTCGTGGTGTCCTCACCTTCCGCAACTTTGACGCCTTCCTCGATGCTGGGCAATTTGATGAAGGAAAAGACGCCGAAGATGACGAGCACCACGCAACCCAGAACCGCGTAGGGAAGGATGAGGGTGTGGAAATCCACGGGCGCGCCGGCTTCCGCTTTCTTGCCGAAGAGGAGGTAGCCGCCAAGGAATGGCGCGAGGATGTAGGCGCACGAGTTGAACGCTTGCGCCACCGACAATCGCCCGGCCGCGCCCTCCTTCGGGCCGAGCACGGTAACATAGGGATTCGCGGCGGTCTCAATGCACGCGAGGCCGCAGGAGAGAATGAAGAGCGCCAGGCAGAACGACCAAAACGTCTGGAACACCAGTCCCGCCGGAATGAACAGGAAGGCGCCAAAGGCGAGCACTGCCAACCCCACCAGGATGCCCCGCTGATAGCCGATCCGGCGAATCAACAGTGCTGCCGGCATTCCCACGAGCAGATACGCGCCAAAGACCGAAGTCTGGACGAGGCCCGACTGCGCTTTGCTCACGTTCAGGATGTTCTGGAAATGCTTGTTCAGGACATCCAGCATGGCATGGCAGAACCCCCAGATGAAAAACAGGGAAGCGACCATGAGGAACGCGAACATTAACGGATTGCGGGTTGATTTCATGAGTGTTTCAGTCGGGTCATTGTTGGGTGGTTCGTGGTATATGGTGGGCCGCTTACATCGCCGAAATTTTCTCCCCCTCCTCCGCGGAGTGGAGGAGAGGGGCGGGGTGAGGAGGCGCGCTTATTTCAAGCTCAAATCCCCTCGCCCCGGCCCTCTCCCCGCTTGGGCGGGGCGAGGGAGTTAGCAGCGATGCAAACTTGCGTCTGTTCATTGGGAATGCCGCTTCTACTGCCGTTTGCTCAACACCTTCTTTTCGTATTGCTTCACCTCCGCCAGCCAGGCTTCGCCGACGGGGACGCCTTTGCTTTCGCAGTAAAAATCCCAGACCGCGCCGAACGGCAGCGTCTTGGCCTCTTCCTGCAACGCAAGCCGCGACGTGAAATCGCCGGCGGCTTCGGCGGCTTTGATCGTCGGCGGTTCGAGCAACGCGACGAGCAGCGCGCGAACCATGTTCCGCGTGCCGATCGTCCATGCGGCGACGCGGTTGATGCTCGCATCGAAATAATCCAGCCCGATGCGCACCCGGCCGAGGTAGCCGTTGACGACGATTTCGCGGGCGATGGCGAGCAAATCGTCGTTCAGAATCACCACGTGGTCGCTGTCCCAACGCACGCCGCGGCTGACGTGCAACGCAATTTGCGGCAGATACTGAAGCACGGAGGAAATTTTGTCGGCGATGCCCTCGGTCGGATGATAATGGCCGGCGTCGAGCGTCAGCAGCTTCTGCCGCGTGATCGCGTAGCCGATGTAAAATTCGTGCGAGCCGACCACATAGCTTTCGCTGCCGATGCCGAAGAGTTTCGGCTCGACCGAATCCACGTTGAGCTTCGGATCAATTTTTTTTGCGAACACAGCGTCCAGCGATTCCACCAGCCGCTCGCGCGGGGTGCGGCGGTCCGCGGGCGTGTCTTTGATGCCGTCGGGGATCCAGAGATTCGTGAGCGTCGTCTGGCCGAGCGCCTTGCCGAATTCGGCGCCGATCTCGCGGCAGCGAATGCCGTGTTCGATCCAAAACCGGCGAATCGCCTTGTCCGGGTGCGCGAGCGTGAAACCGTCGGCGGACTTGGGATGCGAAAAATAGGTTTGATTGAAATCGAGTCCGATCTTCTTCGTCTTCGCCCAGGCGATCCAGTTCTGGAATTGCTCGACGGAAATTTTGTCGCGATCGATTTTCTTTCCGCCAAACTCGCCATAGGTGGCATGCAGGCTAATGCGGTGATTGCCCGGTACCAACGAAACGGCCTTCTCGAAATCAGCACGCAACTCACCGGGCGTGCGGGCCTTGCCGGGATAATTGCCTGTGGCCATGATGCCGCCGGAAAGTGCACTCGCGTCCTGCTCGAATCCGCCGACGTCGTCGCCCTGCCAGCAATGAATGGAAACGGGGACTTTTTCCAGGTCTTTCAGCACGCGGTCCACGTCCACGCCCAATTCAGTGTAACGCTCTTTGGCCAGAGTGAAGGATTTTTCGATTTGATTGCTCATATGTGAACGGGAAACTATCCAAAAAATGCCCGGGTGAAGGCAATCACCATTTCTGGCTATGGCGGACACGATTTCCCTCTGCGTTCGTTGACGAGGCATTTTGCTTGCCGCAAACTGCCGTGAATCAATCCGGGTGAAGACAAAACGCACGTTGATCCTGATAACGCTGGCATTGCTGGCCATGCGACCGGCATCCGCCGCTGACGTCAATCCGGCGGAACGGGCATTCCCTTCCAAAGGCAATTTTGAGGGCCACACCGCGCGACCGCTGCGTTACTGGCCGGACGGTACGGATTTCGTCATCACGAATGGCGCCGAGTTTTTCAACCGTCCGCTTTACTGCCTGAATTCCGCGTTTCGCGCGGATGGCGGCGACAAGCCCGAGTTTTCACTCTACCTGCCCGGCCGCGGTGGCAATCTGCGCTTTGGCATCAAAACTCCCGCCGGCGTCAAATGGTTGAACGATGCGCAGACCATCATCGCTCGCTATCGCCCTGGCTCGATGCTTTACGAAATCCGCGATCCACTCCTCGGCACCGGCGCACTGGATTTGACCGTGCTGCCGTTGCGCGAGGTGAAAGGTCTAATTGTGCGAATCGAACTTTCGGAGGGACGAGTTACACGAGTCCCTGATCAAATTGGGGACTCGCGGAGATCGCCCCTCCGAACCCGACTAATTCTGGCCTTTGGCGGGGCCAACGGCATGCGCGGCCGGCGCGGCGGCGACATTGGCTGCGAAACCGAACCCGTCGGCCAATTTTTTCAGCTCAAACCGGAACAATGCCGGGGCAATGAATTCACCATTTTGTCAAACACGTTCGTGCTGCACAGCAAGGTCGCGACGATTTGCGGCGTGGCATCAGCAGGAGCGAATTTCGCCGTGGGCGATGCGATGAAATGGAACAAAGCAAGTGACTTGCTGGATTCTGCCACCGCGCCTGCGTTCCCTCGCCCCGCGATGAAAGAGCGGGGAGAAGGCCGCGGAGGGGGACAGCCCGACCAGACGACCTCCTCTCCCCGGCCCTCTCCTCCCTCGGGGGAGGCGGGGGGGAATGGCGCGCATGATTCCGCTGGCGGTTCGGCTGATTTTCCGGTGGTCGTTGGCCAGATTGTTTGGAGTCCCGTCTTCAGGCGGCCGGACGCCCAACCGCCTGAAGGCGGAACTCCGAACGAGGAACAGCCGGTTTATCTGATGCTGCAACAAATCAGCGATGATTCTCCGGGATTCAGCGCGAAAGATTTGCCGCAGTTATTTTCTGCAGCGGAAGCACATCGCCGCGCCATCGCCGACCGGGTCATCGTCGAGACGCCTGACCCGTTCATCAATGCCGCCGTGCCGGCGCTCTGTGTGGCGACGGACGCGATTTGGGACCAGAAACAACAATCGTTCATGCACGGCGCGGTGGCGTGGCGAGTGCGGTTGCTCGGCTGGCGCGGCCCTTATGCCGGTGACGAACTCGGCTGGCACAATCGAACCGCGGAACATTTCGCCGGTTTCGCCCGGCAGCAGAACACGAACCCGGTTCCGGCAACCATCCCGCCGGCGGATGAAGCGGCGAACCTGGCCCGCAACGAAACCGCGTTGCACTCCAACGGCGACCTCACGAAATCGCATTACGACATGAACCTGGTGGCGGTGGACACGTTCTTCCGGCACCTGCTCTGGACGGGTGATTTGGGTTACGCCCGGCAGATGTGGCCGGTGATTGAACGGCATCTGGCGTGGGAACGTCGGCTGTTCCGGCGCGAGTTTGGTCCGGACAAACTGCCGTTGTACGAGGGTTACGCCGCCATCTGGGCGAGCGACAACCTGGAATACGATGGCGGCGGCACCGCCCACGCCTCGGCTTACAATTATTTCGAAAATAAAATGGCCGCGCGTGTGGCGGCGTTGATCGGCGAAGACCCGGCGCCCTACGAACGCGAGGCGGATTTGATCCAAAGAGCGATGCAAAAATATCTCTGGCTGCCGGACGAGGGCAATTTTGCCGAGTTCAAGGATTTTCTCGGGCTGCAACTCGCGCATCCCAGCGCCGGTTTGTGGACGTTTTATACCACGGTGGATTCCGAAGTGCCGACGCCGACCGAGGCGTGGCAAATGTCGCACTGGGTGGATGCGCACATTGCACGCATCCCGGTTCAAATTTCGAACTCCGAACTCCGAACTCCGAACTCCGAACCTCCGTTCACCCTGCCGGAGACAAGCTGGATGCCTTACATGTGGTCCCTCAACAACGTGGTGATGGCCGAAGCGGTGCACACCTCGCTCGCTTACTGGCAGGCCAGCCGGCCGGAAACGGCGTTTGACCTTTTCAAAGGCTGCCTGCTGGACAGCATGTATCTGGGCCTTTGTCCCGGCAACTTCGGCGCGATGACGCACTTTGACGTGGCCCGCGGCGAGGCGCAACGCGACTTTGGCGACGCCATTGGCATCACTGCGCGCGCCCTGATCGAGGGGCTTTTCGGCGTGCGACCGGACGCCCTGGCCGGCGAGTTGAGAATCGGCCCCGGTTTTCCGGCGGATTGGGAACACGCCAGCATCCGGCATCCGGATTTTGCTTTTTCCTTCCAACGCGAAGGCTTGAAGGAAACGTATTTCATCGAACCGAAATTCCCGAAACCTATGGTGCTGCGGCTGAAAATCCCGGAACGGCACGATGGCGTCGCCGCTGTAACGGTCAACGGACAGCCGGCAAAATGGCACCGGATCGAAGGATTGGCCGGTTTGCCGCGGCTTGAAATTCAGGCTGACCCGGCGGCACGTTGGGAGATCGTGATGACGTGGCGTGGCGGAGCGCCGGTCTCCGGCCCGGCGCATTTCGCGACCGCTGGCCAACACGCCGGATCGGAGACCGGCGCTCCAATCGCGATGGATTGGCGCCAGAAGCTTCCGACCGGCTTGAAACTGGAAACCGTGAACCTCACTTCTGTCTTCAACGACCGGGTCACACAGATTTTCCGAAACGAATATCGCTCACCGCGTTCGCCGTTTTGCTCGCTGGCGCTGCCAAAACAGGGCATCGGCGGCTGGGCGGACAATAAGACGGAATTCGAAGTCGACGACTCCGGCTTGCGCACGGTGGCAGCGAAGTCCGGCGGCAACCTGGTTTTGCCGGATGGTGTGCCATTCCAAACGCCGACCAACGCGGCTGCGAAAAACATCGCTTTCACGTCGCAGTGGAACAATTATCCCCGCGAAATTTCGGTGCCGCTGTCGGGAAAATCCTCACATGCCTGGCTGCTCATGGCAGGCTCCACCGATCCGATGCAGAGCCGGTTCGACAATGGCGAAGTCATCGTGACCTACACCGACGGCACGATCACCCGGCTGGCGTTGCACAACCCGACAAACTGGTGGCCGATTGACCAGGACTATTTCATTGACGATTACGCGTTCCGCCGGCCGGAGCCGATTCCGCCGCGCGTGGATTTGAAAACCGGCAAGGTGCGCATCCTCGATATAAACGCATTCAAAGGCCGGGGCGGCACTGTGCCTGGCGGCGCGGCCACGGTGCTTGATTTGCCGTTGGACCCCGGCAAGGAACTTGAGTCGCTCACCGTCCGCACCCTGGCCAACGAGGTCGTGATTGGTCTGATGGCGGTGACCCTGGCGCGGTGAATCGGATGCGAGCGCGGCTCGTCCGGGTGCATACATATCCTTGAATTTGAACGGTATGTATGCGAAAATGCACTCTTCAATGAAAATCAGACGTACCTGCCTTGGGGTCCCCAAAAACTCCTTTGAATTTCAAACCGGCCTCATCGCATTCGGTTTCTGGATGTTGATGTTATCATCATCGAACGCCACCCAATACTACACCAACTGGGCGGCCATTCACTTCACCAACAATCCGGCGCTCGGCGAACCGCTGGCGGATCCCGACGCCGACGGCGAACCGAATGTGATCGAGTTCGCCTTCGGCACCGACCCGCTCGCGCCGGGTGGCATCGCGGGTGCGGTGCAGCCGCTTTCCGGCGGAGTCAGCGGGAGCAATGCCATTTTTCAGGTGGAGATTCTGGAACGGGAAGGCCATCAACCCGGCGTGCAAATTGATCTTTATCTGTCCAAAGACATGGCGAATTGGTTTCGTCCATGGTGGCTGCGGACCGCGACGAATTCCCTGCCCGGCGATCCCTCCGGCTCGATCCGGGAATTATTCACCACCCGGTTGCCGGGAACCAATGTCTGGTTTGTCCGCCCCAAAGTGCGATTGTTTGAAGGCGGCGCGGAAGTGGCGACCTATTACGTGGCCACCAACGGCAGTGACAGCAACACGGGGACGAACCTTGCCCAACCCTTTCTCACCCTCGGCAAAGCGGCGGGCCTTGCCACCAACGGCAACCTCGTTTATGTGCGCGGCGGGAGGTACGCCGTGTCTTCGAAGATTTCGCTGACGAAGATGGGCGCGGCGGGGCGACCCATCCGGATCCGGGCGTATCCGGGCGAATCGCCAGTGCTGGATGGCTCCGGTGCGAGCACCGGGACCGACGCCATCTCGATCAGCGGCAACTATTACTGGCTTTACGGCCTGGTGCTGACGAATGCCGGCCACAATTCCATCGTGATCTCCGGCAGCAACAACATCGTCGAGCGTTGTGTCAGTCTGGGCGCCCGCAACACCGGGTTCCATATCACGGGCGGCAACGGTGGCACAGCTACGCCCAGCAGCAACCTGTTCCTGAACTGTGATTCCATCCGCAACTATGACTCGCCCGTCGGGGGGAACGCCGACGGCTTTACCGCAAAGTGGAGCCTCGGCCCCGGCAACGCGTTCAGCGGCTGTCGCGCCTGGGAGAACTCCGACGACAATTGGGATTTGTGGATGGGGACACAGTCGGTGCTCATCACCAACTGCTGGGCGTTCCGCGCCGCCACGAATGTTTTTTGGGACGCCGCCACCAATAAAGTCTTCAACGGCAATGGCAACGGATTCAAACTTGGCGGCAGCGGCATCGGGACACCGCATCGGCTGGTGAATTGCCTGTCCTTTGGCAACTCCGCCTGGGGAGTTGACCAAAACAACAACGCTGACGGCCAGACGGTGGACCAAAACACCGTCTGGAACAATGGCAGTGGCGCCATCAACCTGAACCATCTGGGTTCGCAATACGGAGTGCTCCAAAGCAGCCACGTCGTGCGCAACAACGTGGCCATCGGGTCCGTCGCCATCGGCAGCACGACCACCTATCCCTCCATCCAGATGTCCAATACCTGGCAGGTGCTGACGGACGTGAACACCAACGATTTCCTGAGCACCGATTCTTCGTGGGCCATGGCGCCGCGCCGCGATGACGGCGGTCTGCCGGAAAACCCGTTTCTGCGCCCGGTGCCAGGCGGACGGCTGGTGGACAAGGGAGCCAATTTGGGCAATGCATTCAACGGTGCCGCACCTGACCTCGGCGCTTACGAGACATCCGTCTGGTAAAAGCAGTTCTTTTCCTTGAACCGCAAATCTGCGGGCGGGTATGCTGGCCAGATGAATCATCGCCCCGCGAAGCGCAAGGTGGCGCGGGCAGTCCTCTGCCCGCCGCGAATCCCCGACGACGGCGCGCACGGAGTGACGCGCCCTACCTTTCCACGGCTCAAGGGTTCAACGCACAACATTTTGTGCCCGGGGAATCTCTGCTTGCTACTCACGCTGTTGGCCTCTTCCGCTTCCATGGCCTTTGCCGGCGCCTTGCCCAAACCCGACATCGTCGTCGCCGCCGACGGCAGCGGCGATTTCAAAACGATTCAAGCCGCCGTTCAGTCCATTCCGAAAACGAACGATGAGCGGACGGTGATTTTCATCAAGGACGGCATTTACCGGGAGAAAGTTCGCGTGGACGCGTCGTTTGTGACGTTACGCGGCCAGAGCCGCAAGGGCACTCGCATCGAATTTCCCCAGTTGGACGAGGATTTCAATAAAAAGCCGGACGCTCTCGGCCGGGCGGTCATCAACTTGAACCGGGCCAATGATTTTGTTTTGGAAAACCTCACGGCTGAGAACACCGCCGGGGTCATCGGGCCGCACGCCTTCACCATTCTCGGCACGGGCGACCGCGCGGTGGTTGTGGATTGCGATGTGTTGAGCCACGGGGCGGACACGGTTTCATTCTGGCGGGGCGACCGGGGCCGGTGTTACCTGGCGAACTGCCGGCTGGAAGGCTCGGTGGATTTCGTCTGCCCACGCGGCTGGTGTTACGTCACCAACTGCTCGTTTTACGAAATGAAAGACACCGCCGCCGTGTGGCACGACGGGTCCAGGAACAAGGACATGAAATTTGTCCTGCGCGATTGCCGGTTTGACGGGGCTCCGGGCTGGAACCTCGCCCGGCACCACCACGATGCCCAGTTCTTTTTTATCGATTGCCGGTTTTCGAAGACGATGATTGACCAGCCGCCTTTTCGAGTCATCTACCCGCTTGATGGCGGTGCGCCAGGCGCAAGTGACATCACCAGAAACAAGGATTTGGACAAATCGAATATCTGGGGTGAACGCTCCTATTTTTACGATTGTCATCGTGATGGCGGCGATTACGGCTGGTTTGCCGATAATCTTTCCACCGCGCCCGGCGCGCCCCAGCCCGGCCAAATAACCGCCGCTTGGACGTTTGCAGGAAAATGGAACCCTGAAAGCACGTCCGGCCCAATCATCCGGCGCGTCTCGGTTGGAACCAACCAAATCAGCGTCGAATTCAGCGAGAACGTCACCGTCAAGGGCAGGCCGCGCTTGAAACTGGACGACGGCAATATGGCCGACTACGCCTCCGGCAGCGGTAACGACACACTGGTTTTCAGCCTGCGCCGAGCCCAACCGGGCGCGGTGGTTTCGGTGGATTTGAATGGCGGATGCATCATTGCCTCGGAAGCCGACACAACGATGCGCCGGGCGCAATTGACGCTGCCGGCGAAATAAGGCACACCACTCACGGCGGAAGCGTTTGGAGTCCCGCCTTCAGGCGGCTGTCCCGTTGGACGATCGGAACCGCGTGAACGCGGAACTCCCAGCGGACTGCATCACGGCGCCGGGCGCAGATTTTCCCAGCGTACGTTCCATAGGCCGTCGTCCGGAAACCCGGGCGCGTTCCGTTTCGGCGCTCCGTCCCAACCGGCGGCCATCAGGGCCGTGGCATAAAGCAGCCCGCCGTTGGCCGGCAGATAAATGGTCAGGCCGGGCCGCTGATAAACCTGACCATTGAGACCGTAATGATTTTTGGGGGTGTCGAGCAGCAACGCGTCCACGGCCCGCTCCGGTTCGCCCAAACGCGCGGCCGTCATCGCAATCATCGGATAATCCCAGCCCCACGTGTCGGGCCAGTTCCAGTTCTTCCAGACCCAGTCGAGGGTGTTTCGCATCGTATCCGCGTCAATGCCCGGTCCGGGCACGAAGCTCAACGCCCCGAGCACGGCCGGATGGTCGGCATTCCACTTCGGGTTGGTGTAACAGTCCGGTGTGGTTTCAGTAAAAAGGTATTTGCCATCACCGACCGGCGGTTTGGCCAAACCTTTCAGGACCGCATCCCAGTTTTCGTTGCGCGGCAGGCCGAGACGCAAACGCCATTGCTGCGCGGTCTCCAATCCCCAGCGCCAATACGTCAGCTCGAACGTCGGGTTGAAGGTGTCGTTCTTCGGGAAAATTTCCTGCGCGCATTGCAGCACCGGGCCGAGAACGTAGCGTTTGGTTTTTTCATCCCACGTCGCGTAGCTGGCCATGAAATCCGCCGTTTGAAAAACGATGTCCCGGTATTTCTTGAGCGTCGCGCGGTCGTGGTTCTGGCGCCAGCAAAGCTCGGCGTAGAAAATCGGATGCGGTTCCTGCCAGACGAGGAACGGCCCGACTGGCGACGGCGATTCCGCGCCGCTGGGACTGGTCATCTTCGGCCAGCGCGCGCCGGCGTAGCCTTGTTTGCGTGCCGTGGCTTCGGCGCGGGGCAGAATCGTCTGATACCAGCCGAGGCTTTTCTCCAACAAATCAATCCGATCCCATAAAGCGAAGTGCGCCTCGTGCCACCAATGCATTTCCAGGTGGAACTTGCCCTCCCAGGTATTGTAAGTCAGCCCGGTCTCCGCCGGCGGATATTTGCCGGCATCCTGGATGGCGGTGAGGTATTGTGACAACACGATACGCCGTTCCAGTTCGAACCAGCGCGGGTCCTTGCTGCCGGACAAATCAATCGTGCCGCCGGTCTTCCAGAACGTGTTCCAATGTTTTCGCGCCGCCAGTTTTGCCTCCGCGAATGTCGGCAGACTTTTTGCGGCCAGTTTGGTCGGCGCAAAAGCGCAAACGAATTCCAGCGCACCCGATTTCCTGCCCGGCACGATTACAAATTGATGCTTTGCCACATTGGTCAGCGCGGCGCCGCGCGTCCAGGCCGCCGCGGCGTAATAGTCGTCGTTGTCCAGCTTGCGAAAGAATTCGGCCTGGTTCGGTTGGGGCTGGTTCAGAACGGTTTCATGCGCCTCTGGTTGGCTCCAGTCCGCCGTCTTCGTTTCGCCGGTGCCATAGGGAAAGTGAATTTGAATTGCCAGCCGCCCTTGTTTCAGTAACGGCGACACCGCGCGCACCGCGATGGCATCGAGGTTCGGGTCGCAAACCGTTTCCACTGCCACCGGTTGGCCATCGAACTTGAAACGGCTCACGATTTCGCCGTCCCACAAATCCAGTGTTTGTTCGATATCGGCCAAATCGTTCGTTCGCGCCTGCGAACCGTCAGCGTGTTTGAGGACGAAACCAATCTGGCCGAGGTCCAGCCGGTGCGGATTGGCGCGCAGCCATTTGATTTCCGGCGTCATTTTGTTTCCCGGCACGTCGGCATACGGCACAAGCCGCCCGTGCAAATCGGGAAATTCCTTGAAATGAAAAGTATCAATGCTCCAGCCGTTCGGTTTCGGGGACGTATGCCAGCCCCAGTCCGATAACGTGCCGAGCGGAATGGTATGTTCGAACGCCTCGGGGAAAGTTTGCAGCCCGGTCGCGTCAACGGTGAACGCAAACCCGCCATTGCCGACCGACAACGGATTGCTGGCATCAAACCCATGCAACCCCACGTTGTGCCGCGCCACGAGCGCGTGCCGGTCAATTGGCGCGGCTTGGATCGTGGTCGCCAGCAAAATAAAGACGCAGATCAGCCGAAAGAGTTCATGGATTCGCTTTTGCATGTTTGGGTACCGCAAAAATCACTGAATCTGCCCTTGAAGACAAGCGGGTTGTCTTACGCCCCATGTCCCGGCATGGTCGCCATGGCAATGTGAGATAGTGTGGGCTCGAGTTTTGAGGGTTGACACGCCAACGCAATCATGGAGTCATTTTCAGATGAATAAGCCATTGGTGCCCCGTTCCTCAGGCCTTTACCGGTCCGGCCGGTTTCCGTTTAAGACTCTTCTCGTGCCTGTTTTCACCCTCGCGGCATTGCTCCTGTATTTGCATCCCGCCGCTGCGCTGGAACGGACGAACAACGTCTTCAAAATTTTCCAGTTCCCCCCCAACATGATTCCGACCATTGACGGCCAGACGAACGATTGGGACATCGTGCCCGAGGATTATGTCATCGGCAGCGACCAGCTGGTGGATGACAACGGCAAGCATCATTGGACCGATGCCTGCGCGCCGAAGGTCCGCGTGCGCGTCGGCTGGGTGAAAGGATTGAACCGGTTGTATTTCCTGTACGAGGCTGACGATGATTACTGGGATTTTTCCGACCCGGGACTGCACAACGACACCTTTGAGCTGGTGGTGGACGGCGACCTTTCCGGCGGCCCGTTGATTGAGCGGTTTTCCCCGGCCCGGAATGTTCTCGGCAACTGGGAAACGTATTTCACGCTGCAAGGCGCGCAGGCCCAAAATTACCACATCTTCACCCCGGCGGAAGGCAAGGACTGGTGCATGGTCTGGGGCCCGGAGCAATGGGTCAAGGAATTGCCTTACGCCAACGCCGCGTATTCCTACAACTTCAGGCCCGGCCAGCCCGGCCATCTGGTCATGGAATTCTGGATCACGCCCTTCGATTACGCCGGCGCCGAGGGCCCGCAACGCGCCGTGGAGTCGGTGCTCAAGGAAAACAAAATCATCGGCATGTGCTGGGCGTTGATTGACTACGACGACGTTCATTCGGGCGGCACGAATAACGGTTTTTGGAACCTCTCGCGCAAACACACGATGTATGGCAACGCCGATCAACTGGTCGCCTTCAAACTGATGCCGTTGGAACCCCGCTTGCTCAAACCCATCACCGCCCAATGGTCGTTCCAGGTCGTAGACATGGACCGCCGGCTGGTGGCCTTCAAGGACCAATCCGTCGGCAAAATCACCTCTTGGAAATGGGATTTCGGCGACGGCGAAACGTCCACCGAAGAAAATCCGATCCATGCGTACAAGGAAGCCGGACATTACGTCGTCGTGCTTTGGGTGGAAGGCCCCGCCGGCAAATCACGGATGGCCAAGGTCTGGGACGTGGCTGTGAAATGAGTGGCCGAGTGTCTTTAAAAAATATGCTTCCTCGACTTTTTGAACGGAATGAGTATTTGCGCCCACCCTCACCTTTTATCCTCTCCCCCCAGGAGAGGAAATAGTTTTCGATTGTTTCTATTATTGCGGATGAGCGTTTGGCCAATTCAGTCGTATGAATCTTCAAAGGCGCGGCGAACGATTCTCCCTCTCCCGGGGGAGAGGGCCGGGGTGAGGGCGGATGTCATCCATGGTGAATTGGCTACACCTAAAAGTCTCGATTTCGCGCCAGTCCTCAAGAAACATTGATCACCAATGAAACCTGTCAAAACCAATATCGTCCAGTGGGCAATCGCCATGACACTTCTCCTGGCGTTACTGACATCCCTCCAAGCTGCAAACGCTCCGAAAGTTTTTAACGTTCTCCAGTTTGGCGCTGTTGGCGACGGCGTCACGGTGGACACGTCGGCCATCCAGCGCACCATTGACGCCGCGGCGCGTGCCGGCGGTGGCGCACAGGTCCTGGTGCCGCGCGGTCACCGTTTCCTGACCGGCACACTCGAATTGCGCGCCAACATGGATTTCCACCTCGAAGGCGAACTGGTCATCAGCACCAATCCGGCGGATTACCGGGGTGATGGGGTTATCACCGCCCTGAACGCGGAGAACCTGCGCATCACCGGGACGGGCAAAATTGAAGGGCGTTCACTGGCATTCATGACCGGCTACGACCAGAAAGACGAGTGGTGGCTGTTCAAGGAGTGGCGGCCCAGACTGTTTGTCCTCACTGGCTGCACCAATCTTGAAGTCCGCGACATCACTTTCGGCGACGCGCCGTTTTGGGGGCTGCACATGCTCGGCTGCAGAAATGTCCTCGTGGATCACCTGACCGTTCGCAACCGGCTCGACGTGCCGAATTGCGACGGCATTGACCCCGACCATTGCCAGGACGTGGAAATCCGCGACTGCGACATCACCTGCGGCGACGACGCCATTGTGCTCAAAACCACCCGCCAGGACCGGGACTTCGGCCCATGCGCCAACGTCTATGTCCACGACTGCGTCTTCAAGACCCAGGATTCCGGCCTGAAAATCGGCACGGAAACCACAGGCGACATCCACGATATCCGGTTCGAGCGCTGCAAAATTCTTACCGGAAGCCGTGGCCTGACGATTCAACTCCGCGATGAGGGGAATGTCTATAATGTCACCTTCCGCGACATTAAATTCACCTCCCGCTATTATTCCGATCCGTGGTGGGGCCGGGGCGAAGCCATCTCGTTCACCGCCATGCCGCGCCTGAGTACGACTACGCTGGGCTGCCTCAGTAACATCGTGGTGCAGAACGTCATCGGCCGCGCCGAGAACAGCATCCGCGTCAACGGCAGCCGGGAAAGCCGCATCCGGAATGTTCATTTCGAGAATGTCTCGGTGACGTTCGACCGTTGGACAAAATACAAGGGTGGCCTCTTCGACAACCGCCCCACCAGGGTGCTTGATCCCATCGAAACGCACGGGAATCCGGGTTTCAGTATCCGCTACGCCGACAATGTCATGCTCGACAATTGCTCCGTCCGCTGGGGCAGTAATCGTCCGGACTATTTCACCCACGCGCTGGAAACTGAACACGTGACGGATTTGCGCCTGACCGGATTTCAGGGGACGGCCGCGCATCCCGACCGTGATGCGGCAATTTTCGTTCACTGAACAGACTTTTAGTTCGCAACGCCGAAATCAAATCCGACCATGATTGGCGCGGCTTGGCCGAATTTGGTGTCGCGATTTGTTCGGAGTTCCGCCTTCAGGCGGCTCCGAACCGCGTAAACGCGGAACTCCAAGCTCCATTTAGAGTACGGCTGGCCTGAAAGATGAATTTTATTCGTAGCTGTCCTTGTGTCGAAATAACCAGTTTTGGTGATTCAATTGCCAGCGGTTTTTCTCTAGCCTGCCCCGAACCATTGGAAAATATGAGCGGCCGGCCAACCGTAAAAGTTAGGAAAGAGCATATCGTCATTCCCACTTATCTGCCGTTGGCACCGGACAGGAACCCGATGTTTCTGGAAAAGCGGGTTTATCAGGGCAGCAGCGGCAAGGTTTATCCCCTGCCCTTCACCGACCGCATCGCGGAAAAACCCGTTGACCGGAAATGGCAGGCAGTCTGGCTGGAAAATGAATATTTGCGCGTGATGATCCTGCCGGAAATCGGTGGACGCATCCACGTGCTCCAGGACAAGACCAACGGCTACGACCTCATTTACCGCCAACCGGTCATCAAACCCGCGTTGGTCGGACTGGCCGGTCCGTGGATTTCCGGCGGGATTGAATTCAACTGGCCGCAACACCATCGCCCGGCGACGTTTCTGCCGGCGGACTTTGAGATCGAAGCGCACGCGGACGGTTCGAAAACGGTCTGGTGCGGTGATCACGATCCGATGGCGCGGATGAAAGGCATGCATGGCGTCTGTTTGCATCCGGGGAAAGCGTTGGTCGAGTTGAAGGTGCGCGTTTACAATCGCACCTCGTTCGTGCAAACGTTCCTGTGGTGGACCAATGTCGCCACGCGCGTGCATGAAGCTTATCAAAGTTTTTTTCCGCCGGACGTGTATTATGTCGCCGATCACGCGCGCCGTTCGATGAGCGAATATCCCCTGGCAACAGGTTCTTATTACGGTGTCAACTACGGCGGGCGCGGGCGCGGGGGCATTCCGCAAAACGAAATCCCAAGGCAGTTTGTGCCGCCGCACTGTGACAATTCAAAACTTCCCGATTACGCGCCGAATGATTTGTCGTTCTACGCCAACATCCCGACGCCGTGCAGTTACATGGTCATGGGCAGCCGGGAGGATTTCTTCGGCGGGTACGATTTCGCAGCCGAAGCGGGCATTGTTCATGTGGCCAACCACCACATCGCTCCCGGCAAGAAGCAATGGACCTGGGGCAACCATGATTTCGGGTACGCCTGGGACCGCAACCTGACCGAAAGGGATGGCCGGGGCGAATTCGGCCCCTACATCGAACTCATGGCCGGCGTCTATACCGACAACCAGCCCGATTTCAGTTTTCTCCAGCCCGGCGAAACGAAAACCTGGAGCCAGTTCTGGTATCCCATCCAGAAAATCGGCCCGGCCCGGCACGCTAATCTGGATGCAGCGATTTCCTTGAATCGTAGCGGCGTTCGGCAGAACGCCGCCGATGTCCGTATTGGAATATCGGTGACGAAAGTTTTTAAACGCGCGCGAATCTCGGTTCTCTGGCGCCAATCTCCGGAAAGAGATGGCGGCATTCTGCCGAATGACGCTACGCAAAAAGTTCTCGCGTGCTTTTCAAGTGATCTGGCACCCGGCCGGCCGTTCATCAAACAATTCAAACTGCCGCGCCAGGTCGCCGAAGCCGATTTGCTCCTGCGCGTCACCGACGCCGGCGGCAATGAAATCATTTCCTTCCAGCCCGGGCCGCGCGTGAAAGGTAAAATCCCGCCGCCCGCAACCGAACCGCCCGCACCGGCGGACATTGCCGGCGCCGACGAATTGTTCATCACCGGCCTGCACCTGGAGCAGTATCGCCATGCAACGCGTAGTCCGACGGTTTACTGGCGCGAGGCGTTGCGACGCGACCCGCTGGATGCCCGCTGCAACAACGCGATGGGCCGGTGGCATCTGCAGCGCGGCGAGTTCACCGCGGCGGAAGGACATTTCCACAAAGCCATTGAACGCCTGACGCAGCGCAATGCCAATCCTTACGACGGTGAGGCGTATTACAACCTTGGCCTGTGCCTGCGTTTTCAGAATCGCGACGAGGAAGCTTACGCGGCGTTTTACAAAGCGACGTGGAATGAAGCCTGGCAATCGGCGGGTCATCACGCGCTGGCGGAACTCGACTGCAAACGGTCGGACTGGCTGGGCGCACTGGATCATTTAGACCGTTCTTTGCGATGCAACACCGACAATCTTCGCGCCCGGAACCTGAAGGTAATGGTGCTGCGGGTGCTCGCCAAGGTTGGAGTTCAAGCTTCAGCTTGTTCGCTTCGTCCGTGTCCTGGGCGCAGGCTGAAGCCTGAACTCCAACAGGAAGCCGACATGCTACTGCGCAAAACCTTGGCGCTTGATCCGCTCGACTGGTGGGCCAGGATGTTAAGCCGGCAACGTCTCGATTGCGATTTGCAGGTCATGTTGGACATCGCGCACGACCTTGCCCGCGCCGGATTTTACGCCGAGGCGGTTGGCTTGCTTGGAGCGCGGGCTTCAGCCCGCTTCAACGTCCGCAACCGCCACGACATTCGAAGCGGCGTGAACGCCGCGCTCCCCGACCAAAGCCTGGGCGCATTGCCGCTCGTTCATTACACCCTTGGCTGGTTACTTGAACAGCGTGGCGACAAAAAGTCCGCGCTGGCCGAATGCAAAATGGCCGCCGCCCTGCCGCCGGATTATTGCTTTCCAGCGCGGCTTGAAGAAATCGCCGTCCTCGAATCGGCGATGCGCGCGAACCCGAAGGACGCCCGTGCGCCCGACTATCTCGGCAATTTGTTTTACGACCGCCGGCGCCACACGGAGGCCATCAAGCTCTGGGAACGGAGCGCGAAACTCGACCCGCACTTTTCTGTCGTCTGGCGCAATCTGGGCATCGGTTATTTCAACATTGCCCACAATCCGGCGAAGGCCCGCGCGGCGTACGACCGCGCCGCCCGCGCCAATCCGCACGATGCGCGGCTGCTCTACGAGCGCGACCAGCTCTGGAAACGGCTGGGGGCAAAGCCGGCGAAACGGTTGCGGGAACTGGAGAAATTCCCGGCGCTCGTCGCCCAACGCGATGACTTGAGCGTGGAATTGTGCGCTTTGTTAAACCAAACCGGCCGCCACGTTGAGGTGACGCAACTGCTGGCCGGGCGCAAGTTCCAGCCCTGGGAAGGCGGCGAAGGCCTGGCGCTCGGCCAGCACGTCCGCACGCAACTGGCGCTGGGTCGAACGGCGCTGGCGCGAGCTGGAGTTCAAGCTTCAGCTTGTCCGGGTGGCACGCTAAAGCATGAACTCCAACGGGCACTGGCACATTTCGAAAATGCCCTGCAATCACCGGAAAATCTCGGCGAAGCCAAACATCTGCTGGCGAACCAGAGCGACATCCATTACCGGCTCGGCGTCGCATTGGATTTGCTGGGCGAGAAAAGAACCGCGCGCGCTCACTGGCTGGCCGCCGCGAATTTCAAAGGCGACTTTCAGGAGATGAGCGTGCGCACGTTTTCGGAAATGACGTTTTACTCCGCATTGTCGCTGGAGAAACTGGGCCGGCGGGCGGAGGCAAAAAAACTTTTCCGCAGACTGCTGGCTTGCGCGCAAACGCTGCAAAAAACGCCTGCGAAGATTGATTATTTCGCCACCTCGCTGCCAACGATGCTGCTTTTTGACGACGACCTCCAAGTCCGGCAGAAGACGACGGCGCTGTTCCTCCAGGCGCAGGCGTGTCTCGGCCTGGGCGAGAAATCGCGCGCCTGGAAACTTTTGCGCGCTGTTTTGAAACGCGACCCGAACCATGCCCTCGCGGCGGATCTGGCGACGGAATTCTTTCAACGAAAGGGAAAATCATGATAATCGTGCCGGCAGCCGGCCCCTCAAATTTCAAGGCCGAATACAACTTCAGATATATCTGGCTTATTTCGATTATTGCCGCGCTGGGCGGATTGCTTTTCGGCTATGACTGGGTGGTCATCGGCGGCGCGAAACCGTTTTTTGAAAGATATTTTCACCTGACCAGCGCCGCGCAATCCGGCTGGGCCAACAGTTGCGCGCTGGTCGGCTGTTTCGCCGGCGCGCTCGTCGCCGGCGCCTTGAGCGACAAATTCGGGCGCAAGCGGTTGTTGATTGTTTCCGCGTTTTTGTTTGCGGCGACTTCCATCGGCAACGCGCTGGCGCCAACCTTTTCCATTTTTTTCGCATGGCGGATGCTGGGCGGCGTAGCCATTGGCCTCGCGTCCAACCTGTCGCCGATGTATATCGCCGAAATTGCCCCGGCGTCCATGCGCGGCAAACTCGTATCCATCAACCAGCTCACCATCGTCATGGGCGTGCTGGCGGCGCAATTGATCAACTGGTCGCTCGTCCGCCATTTGCCCCAGGGCGCAAGCGATGAATTCATTGTCCATTCCTGGTTCGGCCAGACCGGCTGGCGCTGGATGTTCGCGCTCACCGCCGCGCCGGCGGCGCTGTTTTTCGCCGGAATGTTTTTTGTGCCGGAAAGCCCGCGCTGGCTGGCCAAAAATGGAAAACCGGACCGGGCACGGGAGGTGTTATCCAAAATTGGCGGCGGGGCTTACGCGGACAACGCCCTCAAGGAAATCGAGGCGACCCTGGTGAACGAGACTGAAAAGGTAAATTTCCGGGACTTGCTGGAGCCGAGGATGAGAAAGGTCCTGCTGCTGGGCGTGGTGCTGGCGATGTTCCAGCAATGGTGCGGCATCAACACCATCTTCAATTACGCCGAGGAGATTTTCAAAGCCGCCGGTTATGACATTTCTGACGTTTTGGGAAAAATTGCCTGGACCGGTTCGGTCAATCTCGCCTTCACCTTCGTCGCGCTTGGCGTGGTGGACAGGGGCGGGCGGCGGCCGCTGATGCTCTGGGGCGCGGCGGGTCTGGCAGTCATTTATCTGGTCCTGGGTTTCTGTTATCATGCGTCCATGACCGGCTTGCCCTTGCTGCTGCTCGTGCTGTTGGCTATCGCGTGTTATTCCATGTCGCTCGCGCCAATCACCTGGGTGGTGATCTCGGAAATATTCCCGAACCGCATCCGCGGGGCGGCGATGGCGGTGGCGGTGGCGGCGCTGTGGCTGGCGTGTTTTCTGTTGACCTACACGTTCCCGATTTTGAATCACGGCTTCGGAAATTCCGACAGTGCGGTGGCGCGGTTTCTGACGGGAATTTTGCCCTGGCTGAAACACGGGCTCGGTCCCGACGGCACTTTCTGGCTTTACGCCGCCATTTGCGTGCTTGGCTTTGTTTTCATCTTCTTCAAACTGCCGGAAACCAAAAACAAAAGCCTCGAGCAGATCGAACGCGAACTGGTGGATTGAACATGAACCGGATATTTTTCGTCCTCGTCGCCGCCCTTCTCTTCGGTTTCGGCCCCCCGCCACTGCGCGCTGCCGAAACGATTCCGCTCGCCGGCGAATGGCGGTTCGCCCTTGACCGCAGCGATGCCGGCACAAACGAACAATGGTTCGCCAAAAATCTGCCGGACAAAATCCGGTTGCCCGGCGTGCTCGAAGCACAGGGTTACGGCGATGAAATCGGCATTCATACTCCGTGGGTGCTGACGCTTTACGACCATTTCTGGTATCTGCGCGCGGATTACGCCGCCCACACGAACGCGGGCAGCGTGAAGGTGCCGTTCCTCTGCCAACCGCCGCGGCATTACCTCGGCGCAGCGTGGTATCAGCGCGACATAGAGATTCCAACAAACTGGAGCGGCAAGCGCGTCGTTCTGTTTCTCGAACGGCCGCACTGGAAATCCACCCTCTGGCTCGACGACCGGGAAATCGGCTCGGACATCAGCCTCTGCACGCCGCACGAATTTGAACTCGGCCTCGTTGGCGAAACGCGGAGCGCGGAGCATCTGCTCCGCTCGCCGAGCAATGCTCTGCGCTCCGAAATCATGCCGGGCCAACACCGTCTGACCATCCGCGTGGACAACCGGATGATCCTGCCGTACCGCCCCGACGCGCATAGTGTTTCCGATTCGCTCGATGACGCGTGGAACGGCATCGTGGGAAAAATTGAGCTGCAGGCTTCGGATGAGGTCTGTATCGAACATTTGCGTTTGGATCCCGACGTCAATCGCCAGAGCATCGTTGTTACTCTCTTCACACACAATGGCACTCGCCGGGCCGTCGCCGCCCCGCTGGTGATGTTGCAAGTCGTCCCTCAAAACTTTGGTGGCAACGCGTTCAAACCAATCCAGCAATCCGCCGTCATCGAACCCGGAGAGACGAACCTGACGTTGTCTTTTCCGATGGGGACCCGTTTCGAGCATTGGTCGGAATTCAATCCGAAAGTTTATACTTTGAGGGCGACCATTGGGGGCAAGGGATTCCATTCGGAAATAACCGGCACGTTTGGCATGAGGGAATTCAAAACCGAGGGGAATCAATTCATCCTGAACGGCCATCCGATTTATTTTCGGGGCACGCATTTCGGCGGCGATTTTCCGCTGACCGGCTATCCGCCGACGGATGTGGCATCGTGGGAGAAAATTTTTCAGACGTGCAAGGATTGGGGCTTGAACCACATGCGCTTTCATTCGTGGTGTCCGCCCGAAGCGGCGTTTGAAGCGGCGGATGACCTGGGGGTTTACTTGCAGGTCGAATGCGGCATGTGGAACGAATTCACGCCCGGCGGTGAAATGGAGAAGATGCTTTACTCGGAAACCGACCGCATCCTCCGCGATTTTGGGAATCATCCGTCGCTCATGCTGGTTTCCGCGAGCAACGAGGCGCATGGCCGCTGGCAGCCGGTGCTGACCAAATGGGTTGAACATTACCGCGCCGAAGATCCGCGCCATCTTTACACGCCGGACACCGGCTGGGCGCTGATTGACGAACCCGGGCCGGTCACGGGTGCGGATTATCTGGCCATCGCCCGCATCGGGATGCACCGGTTGCGCGGCGAGAGCGGCTGGTTCGGACGCGATTACGGCGGGGCGTTGACAGGCGTAAACGTGCCGGTGATCGCGCACGAAGTCGGTCAGTGGTGCGCGTATCCTGATTTTGACGTCATTAAAAAATTCTCCGGCTTCATGCAGCCGGGAAATTTTGAAATCTTCCGCGATTCCGCTGCTGCGCAGGGTTTGCTGGATCAGGACAAACAATTTGCCCGGGCATCGGGCCGGTTCCAACTGGAATGTTACAAGGAGGAAATCGAGGCCAACCTGCGCACACCCGGCCTGGATGGATTTCAACTGCTGGATTTGCACGATTACACCGGCCAAGGCACGGCGTTGGTTGGATTGCTCGATCCGTTTTGGGAAAGCAAAGGCTATGCGACGCCAGATGAATTCAAAGAATTTTGCAGTTCCACTGTCCCGCTGGCGCGGTTGGCCCGGCGGACCTTCACCACGGCGGACAAATTCGAAGTGCCCGTCGAGGTCGCCCATTTTGGCGAGGCGCCGCTGGATGTCGCCATGGCGGGCTGGCAAATCGTGAACCTGGCCAACGAGGTTGTGGCCCGGGGTGAATTTGCCGTGACGAACATTCCCATCGGCAAGAATTTTCCGCTGGGCAACGTCTCGGCGGATTTGTCCAGGCTGCCCGCCCCGGCGCAATACCATCTGAGCGTCGTCATCGGACAGGCTTCGCACATTCCCGCCGGCCGGTTCGGCGTCCTGCCGCCGTTCATCAACAACTGGAACTTCTGGCTTTATCCGGCGCAAATTTCCGAGGCAGTGCCGACCAACGTTTTCCTCACCAGTTCATGGGATGACGCGGAGAAAAAACTGGTGGCGGGCGGAAAAGTCCTGTTCCTGCCGCGCAACGCAGACCTGGACTGGACGAGTCCGCCACTGGCGCGCGTGCCGGTGTTTTGGAACGCGCTGATGGGGCCGACCTGGAGCCGGATGCTCGGCCTGTGGTGTGACACCAATTCCCCCGCCCTCGCCGAATTTCCGACCGAACCGAACTGCGACTGGCAGTGGACCGAACTGCTCCGCAACACCCGCGCCGTCAACCTCGATCATTTGCCGGACCGTCTGCAGCCGATGGTTTCGGCGATTGACGACTGGAATCGCAATTACAGGCTCGGTTTGATTTTTGAAGCCAAAGTCGGCGCCGGAAAACTGCTGGTTTGCTCCGTGGATTTGGACGGCAACTCAAGCCCGGTGGCGCGCCAGTTGCGCCGCTCGCTGCTCGATTACATGGCCGGTGAAAGATTCCAGCCGCAGACGGAAATCTCGACAGCTGACTTTGAAAGTCTGCATTTTGACACGCGCATCATGCGCCAGCTCGGCGCCACAGCGGAAGCGGACGGCCGGAACGCGAACGCCATCATTGACGGCGACCCGAACACGTTCTGGTCGAGCGCCGACGCCCGCGGTAACGGCCCGGGATTCCCGCACGAAATTCAAATTTCGTTCCCGCAGCCGGTGGCCATGACCGGCCTCGTCTTGATGCCGCGGCAAAATCAACGTGAACATCAAGGCGACATTCATGATTACACCCTCGAAGTGAGCGACGACGGGAGTCAATGGCGGGAAATCGAACGCGGGCAACTGGCTTCGACGTGGAATCCGCAACCCATCCATTTTTCGCAGACCGTCACGGCCAAACATTTGAAACTCACGGCACTTTCGGGCTTTGGGACAGACCATTCGACGGCGCTGGCCGAACTGGCCGTGATTTACGCCGGGCCAAAACTTGCGGACACCGGTGCCGGAAATATTGAATACCAGGGAGTTCGCACCGCTTCCCCGGACATTGACGCGGGCACGGATGTCTCCAACAAGCCGCCAAAACCGCCGCGGTGACGATCATTGTCCGGCAGCCCTCACCCCTGGCAGTGCTTATCCGTGGGTCAACTCGCTTAAAATGAAACGGGCGCCCCATCAGGACGCCCTATGAAATTGCAGCCAGGATTCAGCCGGCCGGTTTTCTGTGCGGCTCCGCCGGAGTATCATTGCTCATTCTCTATGAAGGTAAAGATCTGGGCAAACTCCATGGCAGATGCTGCGGTCTCCTGAGAAGGGTGCAGTTTGCCGGTTTCGATAAAATCAATCGCCCCGGGACTCTTGACAAACCTCACCGATCCGTCTCCAAAAAGAGTATCAAACCCAGGAGTGGGGAAGTGGGGAAAGTACGCCGGGCTCCACGATGAATTAGCAGTGCCGCCCTGGTCCGCCAGATAATCAACCGCAAACAGCCTGCTGGGTTTGACGCTGCCGGTCGTCTGAAATATCCGGTCAGTGACGTAATTCGTCGGATCAACGATCTCCGGATTGTACAACACTGTGCCACGAATCTGCGAACTGCCGTCCGTGCTCATAAATGACGGGTTTGAATAACTCTCGATACTCAACGGCGAACTCTCCGGAAAACTCGGGCAATAAAAGCACTTGCCGTCACCGATCATGTGTATTTCATATAAGAAACCGAGGCAATCAAAAATTGGCTTGGGCGGGGTGGCCGTATTAACCTGAATGCCCGAGTGCACCGGTGCATTGGCGCCATACAGACTGCTCATAGTCACAATATACCTTGTGTAATGCGGAGCCAGGATGTGGTTGAAGCCGGTATTATTGCCATTGCCGACAATGCAAACCGGAAAGTAATCATGGTAGTCATTGGCATAAGTGTAACAGGCAACGCCAATCTGGTGAAAGTTGTTCTGGCACTGCGACAGCTTCGCCTTCCGTTTGGCGGCCGCCAGCGCCGGCAGTAGCATCGCCGCCAGGATGGCAATGATGGCGATGACCACCAGCAGTTCAATCAGGGTGAATCCACGGGACACAGCGGAGCCGCGCGCACTGTCAGTTTCATGCTTCATGGTTTATATTTTAATCCAGGCATTGATTCCCCGCAAATCCAATCTGGCGGCGCGCGGTCCGGCGAGGCAGACCGCGCGCCACGATTTCAATCAAGGCAGGCGCAAGCGGTAGAACACCGTCGGATTCGCCGGATTGATGGTGATTACCGTGTTGGTTATGGACGCGCTGCCCGCCACGTCAAACCAGGTGTTGGCGGGTGTGGTAAGCCCCACACTCGAGGTGTTCGTCTGCGACTGGAGGATCCAGCCCGCATTGGTGGGCCAGCCCAGCGACAATTGCGTGCCATTAAAGGAGATCATCATCGCCGGCGGATTCGTATTGATGGCCGACGCGGTGTTTACCAGCGCGACGCTGCCATCCAGATTCAGGTTATTCACCCAGAACTCATTGGCGGGCAGATTATTGGTCGCCAGGATGATGTTCGTGAAGGTGCCGCTGATGGCGCCATTGAACAACTTGAAGACATTTGAACTGGCGCCGGCAAAGGCCGTGTCGCCGGCATTGGTCACAATGATCGTGCCGCCATAGACGATGCTGGGTGCGGTCAAGCTGTCATTGGCCGGCGTGTTGGTGCGGTTGACGGTCATCAGGACGGTGCTGCCGCCAATAAGGGTGACGCCGCCACTTACCGTCAGGCCGCTGCCTGAGAAATAGGTGGCGCCCACATTAGCGCGCCGGGCAGGCGCGATGAGGCTGTTGGTAACCA
Organism: uncultured Verrucomicrobiae bacterium; assembly: GCA_963802515.1. Classification (GTDB taxonomy): domain Bacteria; phylum Verrucomicrobiota; class Verrucomicrobiia; order Limisphaerales; family UBA11358; genus UBA11358. The sequence goes on along the minus strand of CAWDIX010000002.1, from coordinate 3,415,659 downwards.
GCAGGCTGCCGGTCAACGTGCCGTTGCCGTAGAGAGTCTGGGCGGCGTTATGGCCCAGGTTGAGCGTGCCGTTGCCCACGGCTGAAATATCCAGGACCCCCGGCGCGACCAGCGTGTAATTGGAGGAGACCAGATAATTGTTCGTCGAATTGATGAAAGCGGGACCTCCACCGATGGGAGCCAGGACCAACGTCCCGTTGCTCACCACGGTTTGCCCGCCGTAAGACATCACGGCGTTGGTCAGGACTTGCGTGCCGGTGCCGATCTTGCGGATGCCGCAATCAGTATCCACGAACCGGCTGCCATTGGTCGCGTTAACATTCGCGCCGCCGATGACCCAAATCGTGGCCCGGTTGCCGTTCTTGGTGCCATTGCCATGCGCGCTGCCGCCCAGCTCGGATGTGTCGTCTCCACCAGCCAGAGTGCCGATCTGGAACACAGGGCCGTTGACTCCGGCGGAAGCATACACCGTTGCAACATTGTTCGTCTGTACAATCATGGTCGCCAGCGGACAGCCAGCCGTGCCCGTGCCCGTGAAGGCGAACCCGCCACCTGAAGCGCCATAAGTGGAATAGTTATACGCCTGGATGATGATGGTGCCGCTGAATTGCGACCAATCGCCGCCAATTTGAGCACGCACATAGGATGGCTGAATGGTGAGCGTGCCGCTGCCAATCAACGGGAAGATCAACCCGCCATACCCGTCCATGAATATTGAGCCGGATTGCCCCGACGGGACATAGATGGTGGGATAGGTATTGTATTCAGCCCGTGCAGAATTGTAAGAGCCACCGTATTGGGCCGGAAGAATGACGCCATTGGTCGGGAGGCCCGTGTTGCCATTGATGTCTGCGCCCAGACCGCCACACAGCGTAATCATGCCAAGCCCGGCGGCATTCTGGCCGTTGTTGAGGTCAGTCCCCTGACCGCCGTTGCCGAAATGCACCGTAGCGTTGCTGATCGTCATACCGCCGCTGAACGTGTTCGGGGATTTGACGCTTGAGCTTTGGTAGCCGGGGTAGAGGTTGAGGAAGGTGTTGCCGGTTACATACATAGCCAGCCTGCCGCTGCCGCTGTTGTTGTTGTCCAGCAACTGGCCGTTGAATGTGTAGCTCCCGCCGCCGCCGATGAACAGGGTGTTCGTGGTGCTGCCATTGTTTAGGATCCGGGCCGGTGCGAAAGTCGCAGTTCCAATGCCGGTATTGGTTGACAATAGATTGGCGACGCTGAGATCGAATCCGTTCAAGTCCAATGCGCCAGCAGTGCCCGGACCTGACCCGCTGTCGTTCAGGACAATCGTGCTGGTCGCCGGAACGGCGCCGGCAGCTCCCATCCTGATTGTGCCGGCAGTGGCAACGGTAGGCCCGGCATAGGAGTTGGCTCCACTCACGGTTGTCACTCCCGTACCCACATTGTTGATACCGCCAGTGCCCGTGATCGGAACGCCGACCGCGAGGCTGTTGGGTGTGTTGATATTGAAGAGCAGGCTGCCATTATTGGTGACCGTGGCAGTGCCCAATGTCCCACTGAAACCATTGCCCACCTGCAAACTGTTGGCGGCAATGACAATGGGGCCGGAGAAGCCCGTGTTGTTTCCGGCCAATATGAGCGTTCCGGCGCCTCCCTGAATCAAAGTGCCGGTGCCGACGAGATTGCCTAGCAGGGTTTCCGCATTGACGTTGGTGGCAATCAACGTGGCGTTGTTGGTGACAGCACCACCACTGCCCACCATGCCGTCATTAGCAGCATTGGCACCGTCGCCGAGCTGCACCACGCCGCCATTGATGGCCGTCACCCCGGAGTAATCGTTCACCGTCTCCAAGGTCAGGGTGCTGGTGCTGCCACCGGGTTTGATCAAGCTGGCGCCGCCGGAAATTTTGCCGCCGTTGCTGCCCGCCAATATGTAATTCTTCGAGGTCGAATTGACGGTGACGGAATTGGGATAGACCACCACGTCCATGTTCACCGCCGGGCTGGCGGAGCCGGTATCATCAAACAGCACCTGGTCGTTGTTCAGGAAGGAACCCGGTGTCCAATGACTGTTGCCCGACTCATCCCAGAGATTTTGCGAGCCATCACCCACCCACGTCACCGTCGGGGCAACGCCCGAATAGACGAGCAAATCCAGTTCGTTGGCCGTGGAATTGGTCAACTTGGCCAACTGCCCTGGCTGAGCGAAGCCAATGGCGATCAGACTGGCGGTGGAGCCGCTCACCCCGCCCGCGGCCGTAATCAACGGATAAACTCCGTTGGTCAGCGTGGTGGTGGGGTTGATGTAAACATTGGCCTGGATCTGGTTGAGGGTCCCACCCACTGTGATCCGGTCTTTGGTGCTGGTGCCAACATCAAAGTAGTAACTGCCACCTTTCATGGTCAAATCACCGGTGACGGCGAGAGTCCCGACGACGCCGTTGGTGCCCGGGGCGATCTTTCCGCCATTGGTGCTGGTCAGCGAACCGCTGATGGTGCCGTTGCCCGCGATAATCTCGTTCGGCGCAACCGCCCGCATGGTGAATCCACCGCTTAAGGCCGACACATCAAACGTAGCCCCGGAATTAATCAGAATGCCCGCCGTGTTGGAAATCGAGCCGGAGGCCGACAGCGCCAGGACGCCATTACTGATGACGGTATTGCCAAGATAGGTATCGTTGGTTCGCAATGTCAACGAGCCAGCTCCCTGTTGCACCAACTGGCCGATGCCGCTGATCACGCCGCCATAGGAGGACGCGCCGCTGTTGTTGAATACAACCGTTGTACTGTCAACCACGCCGACCGCGTTGCTGATGCTGCCTGTCGTTCCGCCGTTACCAACCTGCAACGTGCCGGCGCTGACAGTCACCAAACCTTTCAAGGTATTGTCGCCGGTCAAGGTGAGCGCACCCGTGCCCAACTGCGTCAAACTGCCCAAGCCGCTGACCGCGCCGACGCTGGTGGAATCCGAGCGGTTGAAGAACAAAGTTCCATTATCCACAATGCTGGACGAAGCGGCAATGCTGCCCAAGGTGCCTCCGGCACCCACTTGCAACGCGCCGCCGTTGATATAGGTGGCGCCGCTGTAGGTGTTGTTGTTGGTCAGTATTACAGTGCCGCCCAAACCGCCCAGGGTCAGGGCCGTAGCCGAACCGTTGTCCGCAATAACCGAGCCGATGGTGAGCGGGCTGGCTGTATAGTTTTGGAGGACAATCAGGTCCGCGCCTGCCGCGCCCTTAAGCGTGCCGCCCGTGATAGCGCTGGCTCCTCCGGAAGCGCTCGATACCAGCAGTCCGCCGGAAAGAATGGTCAATGTAGTACCGGCAGTTTGGTTGAGCGTCACCGGGCCAAGAAGTTTCAAGGTATAAATGTTCGATGAACCAGTCAGTGCGAAGGTGGTATTGGTCAAAGCGACGTTGTTCGTCGAAGCCCAACTCGCCAATGTTGATCCATTGGCATAGGCGGTATAATTATAATTAGCTGGAGCCACAGTAGAAAAATTGGTCACTGCTAAAAACCAATCATTGCCCACATGCATCCAGCCTCCGCCAATCAGTCCATTGACCCACGGAATGGTGTTGGTGAAATACACACCTTCCACCGAGCCGGCCCTGGTGCCAAAAGGAATGTAAAGCGAGCTGCCGACATTGCGATTAATATTATCACCGATAAACAGTCGAGGTGTTTCATTGGCGCCACGGTTGTTGAGAGTGGCAAATTGTGCATTTGCTCCGGAATTCAATGTTAATCCGGAAAATAGCGTATTTACAGAGGTATCGCCTATGTTCCAGTTATCTGCAAAAACACCGTTTCCCGCTCCAAATATCAGCCGACCAGGAGTGACGCCATTATAGAGCATGACGTTGTTGAAGCCGCCATAGGAACCCATAATCAGCGTGCCATTGTTGATTGTAACGTCGCCGGTAAAGTTGTTCGGGTTGTTCAGGGTCACCGTACCCGCGCCGCTCAAGGTAATGCCGGCGGCCCCGGAAATGAATCCAGCCGTGTTGGCAGTAAACGCATAATTCTTCGTGTTGTTGTTGAACGTCACTGCGCCGGGAGTCACCGGAATGGGAATATTGACAGTCCCAAAGCCGGTATCATCGAAGATCACGTTGTCCTGACTGTAAAAGTAATCGGAACTGCCATTGTTCTTCCAGTCCTGGGTCACTTTGGTGTCCCAATTATTGGCGCCGGCCGTGTTGGTGGCGGCCGCCCAGATCAGCGAAGCGGGCGTGGCCGTGCCACTGGCGGTCAACTTCAAATTTAAATTATCGCTGGTGTCAAACGTGCCGGTGATTCCGCGCGGCGCGATCAGGACAAGGTTCGCGGGGTTGCCGTCATTGGGGCTGGTGAGAACCAGATTGGTGCTTTGGATCAACGTATATTGGCCGCTGGCCAGAGTGCCGGTAAAGGGGGAAACCACGACATCCAGCTCGTCGCCAATGGAGCATTTGCCTTTGACATTGATTAAATCGTTGGTGCCGCCGCCCGGGGTCGTGGCGTTATTCAGCAGATATGCCACCCGGTTCGGGTGTCCTGCTCCGCTATAGATGGAGCTGTCCAGGGTCAAACTGCCGTTTATCGTCCAGGTGGCAATCCCCGGGGCAACGGTGGACACCGGCGAGATTGCGCCATCAGCCTCCACAGAAAAATCGCCCTCGATGTCGTTGGTAATGACACCGATGATGCTGTTCGTCGCCGTCGCCGGCACATAATTGGTCGTGATCGTCAAATCCAGGTTCGTGACATATACGGTGTTCGTCGCGCCTGTCAGCGTCACTATGTAATTTGGATTATTGGTGTCATAGCTGCCCAAGAAGTTGGTGTAAGGTTTCGAAGCGGTGCCGGCGCTCACAACGAGAGCGCTCTGAGGAATGAAACCGCCGTATGGGGTCAACGCCGATACGTCAAGAACGGCCCCGGAATCAATCGTCAGCGCCGATGAACTTTGGCCCAGCGAACCGCCGGCGGCAACCGTCAGCGTGCCCTGGTTGATGATGGTGGAACCCGAATACGTGTTGGCTCCACCGAGCACCTGTTTGCCCCACCCTGTCTTGGTCAATGCCACCGTGCCGGCGGTGTCTTTAATTACCCCGGAAAAGACAGCGTTTGAATTGCCGGCGCCCACCGTCAAAGTGCTGCTGCCGGCGTTAGTAACGCTATCCACGATTCCGCTGCCCTCCAACCCGTTGATGGTCGGGCTGAATCCGTCCAGATCAAGCGTGCCATTGACCAATACGTTTCCAACCGATGGTCCACTGGGGATGCCGCTGTTATTATTAACCTTGAGGGTGCCCGCGCTGACCGTCACCACGTCGAGCGTGTTGGTGCCGAAAGCGTTGCCCGTCACCGACAGCCTCGCAAAACCGGCGCTGTTGTTGACCGTCAACGTGCCGCCATTGGTGCTACCGGCGCCGCCGTTGAGGTAAACAGTGCCGGCGCCGCCAATCGTCAGGTTGTTTGCGCCGAGGGATATGGCAGAACTGAAAGTGGTTTGAAGATTTGTCCCGCCACCAGCGTTATTTTGGAAGGTTTGAGACGCGCCGAGCGTGAGCGGAATGCTGATGGTATTTGAACCGGCGCTGTCCGAGATGCCGTTGTTGATCGTCAAGGCGTTGCCAGCAAGAATATAACCGTTGGTGCTTAAACTGATCGAATTAATCGTCAGCGCCAGCGCCGTAAAATCGTTGGTCGCACCCAGTTTGGCGTTGCCGATAGGCCCGAAAATCAGACTGTTGCCATTCACCACCGCGGTGTCCCAGTTGCCGGCCGTGCCCCAATTGTTGTCGGCTCCGAGGCCGGACCAGGTGCTGTTCTGAGCCTGCGCCAGAGCGCCCCACCCGAGCAGAGTGAGGGCAACCAACAACTGGAGGCGTGAACGCCACGGCATGGCGGTAACCGGGTTTTTAAGGATTGACGTGTTTGGTTTCATAATATCTTGGGTTTGTTGGTTTGAGGGGGCAGTATGATTCAACTGAAAAGGGGTATTCCGCTCAGGGCATGTCCAGGGTTATGGTTGTGCTCGGACCGCTGTTCTGGGTGTCAACGATAATCTTTGCCAGGTCCTTAAGGGCCGCCTCCTGGACACTGCCATCGGCCATGCCCAGGTTGCCGGCAGCCAGATGGATGTCATTGGCCGTCCAGGCCCAGGGCAATGCCTTCCACTTGGCGCCAAGCGTAGTCGCGCTGGTGGAATAAGCGGTGCCGCTCATGTTCATGGAGTCGGCGGGCAGCGTTCCGAAGGTCGCGGTGTTCTGGACCTTGCCTCCCAGTATGTTTCCCAAATTGCGGTCGCCGGTCATCATCGCCGTCGGAAATTTCTCATCCGCGTCTCCGTTGACAAAATAGCTAAGCCCATTGGTGGTGAGCGAGTCCCAGTTGGTTGCCGCCGTGCGGGTGAGATCGGCCGGGCAAACCAAAATTTTTGGCGTGCTCAACTCATTGTACATGGCGATAAACACATTGGTGAGCCCATATCCCGCCGGGGCCGAGCTGCCGGCGCTGACGATGTGTTCTTTGGCGCCGTTGTCGGAAATGCCGACGGCCATGGGAAAAAGGCCATTGTGTTCGAACGTCCCAACCTTTGAAGGCCGTGCCGATTTGTTTGAGATTGTTGACACAACTGGCTCGCTGGGCGGAACGCTTGGCCTTGGCCAGCGCCGGCAACAGCAAAGCGGCGAGGATGGCGATGATGGCGATAACAACAAGCAATTCAATGAGGGTGAAAGCTTTTGAGGGCCTTGCGATTCCAATGTTTTTCATCCGTTTTTATTTTTCGTATCGCGCGTGTTCCAATCACACCAGCGAAAAAAATTCACCGGGCCTGTCCTACAAACAAACCCGCCTCAAGCAAACAACGTGATCGCCATTCACCAACACCGCCGGGTTGGCGGCAATGATACCATATCCCAAGGGAGCGAACGGTCCCGATTGTTGGTTTCGTTTTATAGGCTTATGGCTCATTTGCAGACTGCAATAACCTTTCGCGGTTCCGCGGCCTTGTTCAATGGTTCGCAGGAGAACATAACAACGTTCCTGCATTATTGCCATCACCAATTCTGGTGATACCCCTGGCTAAGTGATCCCCGCCGGTTCACGCCGTTGTCGCGGTTGGCCGAGGTGCTTGGCCACGGCCTCCGTCCGCGAACGCACGTGGAGCTTTTCGTAAATGTGCCGGATGTGGGTATGGACGGTAGCATAGGTCACTTTCATGGTTTCGGCAATCTCTTTGTAGAGAAAGCCTTTTGCCAGCAGACCAAGAACCTGCACCTCGCGCGGCGAGAGGCTTTGCGCCTCCGGCGACGCGGAGGAAGCTTGCTGGAAGGACTGCACGATTTTGCGCGCGATGTGGCTGCTCATGGGTGAACCGCCGGCATGCACATTCTGGATGGCGGCGAGCAGTTCGGCGGGCGGCGTCTGTTTGAGCAGATACCCGGTGGCGCCCGCCGCCAGGGCGTTGAAAATGTGCTCCGTGTTCTGATACACCGTCAACATAATCACCTGCGTCGCCGACAACTGCAGCTTGAGGCGCCGCACACATTCGACCCCGTTGATGCCGGGGAGGTTGATATCCATGAGCGTCACGTCCGGCTTGATTTTGGGAATCTCCTGCAAGGCATTCTCCGCGCTCGGATGCTGGCTGACGCAACGATAGCCGGGCGAACCGTCAATCAGCCGGGCCAGGCTGGCCCGCACCTGCGCGTCGTCTTCCACAATGGAAACGGAAATGTTCATGCGAAAAGGCCGGGCCCGGCCGGATGAATATTCAGAAATCCCCCCCGCCTTTGCCGGAGCAATCCCTGCCAGTTAAACACATCATTGGCCCAATCTAGCCGACCGGACCGTTTTGGCCAATCGCCACAACTGGTGATGCCAGGCCGCTGACGGCCACGGTCATTTCCACCCGCATTCCCCGGCCCGCCGCGCGGTGGATTTCGCAACGGCCGCCGACGGCAGCGAGACGTTTTTGAAGATTCACCAGCCCGGAGCCGGAGGCGATTCGCTCCGCGCCGGCGGCAGTGGCGCCATTGCCGCCGATGGCAGGAATGCCCTGGCCGTTGTCTTCGACGATCAAACTGAAAGCCCCGGGTTCAATGCGCAGCCGCAGCCAGACTTCGGTGGCCCTGGCGTGCTTGACGACGTTGTTGAGCGTCTCCTTCAACGCGAGGAACAGATTGTAACGTAGTTCGGCGTCCACGCGCATGGCGGGCAGCTCGAGGGGCAAATCCATGCGGCAACGGATTCCCGCCATGCGGAGAAAGTCCTCGGCGAAAGCGGAGATATAATCCATCAAACCGTTGAACGTGTCGTGCTGCGGGTCCACCGCCCAGACGATTTCGTCCATCGCCCGCGTCAATTGCCGGGCGGAACCGGAAATGCGTTCGAGGTGCGCGTTGACCTGTTCCGGCTCCCGCCGGGCCAGCTCCGTGAGCAGGGTGATCTGCGTCAGACCGGCGCCGATGTCGTCATGAATGTCCTTGGCAATGCGAGTACGGTCGCGCTCAATCGCGTGCTGTTGCTGCAGGAGCGCCAGCCGGCTGCGGTATTTTCGCGTGGCGGCGCGGCGCACGGCCAGGGAAACGCCACCGATAATCGTCACCCCGGCAAGAATCCTGAACCACCACGTCTGGTAGAAGAACGGCTGCACCTCGAATTGAACCGTCGCGCCGGTCTCGTTCCAGGCCCCGCCACTGTTGCAGGCAATGACGTGGAATCGATAGTTGCGCGGTTCCAGGTTTTGATATTGCGCCGTGCGCCGGGCTTCGGCGTCCACCCAGTCCTCATCCAAACCGTCCAGGCGATAACGGAACCGCGATTTCTCGCCGGCGTCAAAACTCAAGGCGGTGAACCGGAAATCGAGCTGCTTGTGCCCCGGTGGCACGATGATTTTTCCACCGTTCAACGCCACCGGCTCGCCGTCCACGCGCAACTCCTCGATGACCACCGGTGGCGGCGGATTGGCGGACAATTCGTGCGGGTCCACCCACACCACGCCGCGGATGGTCGTGAACCACAGGCGTCCATCCGCGCCGCGCCAGCACGCCGGCTGATAGCCGTCGGAACATTCCAGCGCCGGCAGGCCGTCATGCCGTCCGTAAATCACATAATCCAGGGTGTTGGTCCGCCCGTCCGCCACGGCATTCAACGCCGATTTGGCCACGCAGTAAATGCCCTGATGGGTTCCCAACCAGAGCCGGCCGTGCTTGTCGTCCAGAATTTGACCGATCACGTCCACCGGCAATCCCTGCTTGGCGGTAATCCGCGAGAATCTCCCGTAACTGAACCGAAGCAAACCGCCACGGAAGGTACCCGCCCAGATGACCCCGCTCGTATCGGCGACCAGCGAATAAATCGGCTGTTCCGCCAGAGCGTCCTTCGGACTGAATGCCTGCAAATGATTCGTTTCGCACCGGTAAAGCGTGCCGTCATCGGCGCCCGCCCACACAGTTCCATCCGGCGTTTGGGCCAACGCCCGGACTGCCGGCAACACCCCGTTCTCGTTCGTGTTTAGAAGCCGGCGGTCATTTCCCGACCACACGGCGATGCCGGTCTTGGTTCCCATCCATATCCGGCCCGCCCGATCGGTCAAAATGCATTTGACCCCATGCGCTTCCCACGTTGCGTTCTGCACCAGATCATTCTGGAACTGATGCAAAATTTCTCCCTCGCCCGCGCTCAACCACAAACCGCCGTCGGGGCGCGGAAAAATAGAAAAGACGAAATTGGCCGACACACTGGCGCCAACTGGAAAACGGGTAATCGTCCCGTTGACCCAGCGGCATAATCCACCGCCGGCGGTGCCTATCCAAGCCACGCCGTTGGTGTCCTCGCAAACCGATAGCGCAGTCCGCGCCGACAGGCCTTCTGCGGTGCCGATCACGTGAAACTGCCGGGTGCGCAAACGCGCCAATCCACCGTGATCCATCCCCACCCAAATACCGCCGTCGTTGCTTTGGAACCAGGCCCCGACGCGGTCGCCAGGCAGGTTGTCTTGCGTCATCAGGCGCTGATACCTCCCGTCGGGGGTGATGTGGAAAAGTCCATTGCCATAGTGGTTGAACCAGAGGCCGCCCTGGCGGTCCTCGTGCATGCCCATGGCGCGTCCCGAAGCCGGACCCAACAAACCACGCCACTCGACCGCCTCCGCCACCCATTGGCGACCTGCCATTTTGCGAAAACGTTCACCGTCCAAAACCCACATCGCTCCTTCTTTGGTCGGAAACAGCAGTTGCGGTTGAAGCGCCGCCTCCCCGTTCGTGGGGGTCATATCGATGAACTGGCTGCCATCCCAGCGGGCGATTTCATTCTCCGCACCAGCCCAGACCCGGCCGCGGGCATCGGTCACGAGGGTATAAATGTGTTTGCCGGCCAGCCCGCCGTCCTGCGGCAATTCCCGGAACCCGCCGTCCACCACCCGCAGGATGTGGCCGTCCCGCGCCAGAAACCACAGCCGGCCATCGCCCCCGACGCACTGCCAAATCGGGCGCGAGCCGGCTGGCGGCGGAAGCACATTCCAGCCGGCGTTGGTCTGCGTCGGATCGCGCTGCAATACTTCGCCAAACTGCGTGACGAACACCACCGCGTTTGACGCCGAGGACACGAGCGTGGTCTGCAAATCAAACGTGGCCTGGTCCGGCCATTCATTGCGAAACACGCCGGCGCGATAGGAAGTCAGCCCGCCCCGGTAGGTGTTGATCCACAGCGTGCCGCGGGCATCAAGGAAAAGCCCCTGGACCCGCGACTGGCTCAAGGCCGGCGTGGTGTCCGGGTCGAAGGTCACGAAGCGCACCCCGTCGAAACGGGCCAGCCCGTTGTAAGTGCCCACCCAAAGATAGCCGTCCGGAGTCTGGGCAATGGCGGTAACGGTGCTGCCGGGCAGGTTGTTCTCGGTGTCCCAGACGTCCACGAGATAATCCGCCGTCGCCGCTTCCATGGCACCTCCGGCGCGCAGCAGCAGCCAAACCGCCATTCCGGCAAAAATCTGGCGGCGCAGCAGTAATGAAAATATCCGGAAACGCACCGTTGAAATGATAGAATGGCCAGGAAAAAAATGCCAACCAAAACAAGCTGCCATTTCGAGTCCCGCCCGGGTAAAGCGAGAAAGAAATCCATCGCCGACGTTCCGCGCTTGACCTCGGCAAAAAACCGACGCCTAATCAATCCATGTTTTATCCCGGCAAACTTGGCCTCATTGGCACACTTTCCCTTCTCTCTCTCGTCGGAACCACCACCGTGGCTTCCGCACCTGACGACGCGCTGGCCTGGCCGGCGCTCACTTCACAAACGCGGCCCTGGGTGTGGTGGTGGTGGCACGGCAGCGCGGTGGACCAGACCAACATCGCCCACGAACTGCAGCGCTTCCACGACGCCGGCCTCGGCGGCGTCCAGATCACCTCGATTTACGGCGTCAAAGGCGAGGAAGCGCGCGACATCCCGTATCTCACGCCGGCGTGGCTGGCCATGATGGGCTACACCGTGGATGAGGCACAACGGCTCGGCATGGGCGTGGACATGACCCTCGGCTCCGGTTGGTGCTTCGGCGGCCCGACCGTCAGCGACCACGATGCCAACGCCAGCGTGGTGGTGAAAACGTTCGAGGTCGCCGCCGGCGAAAAATTAAACGGAAAATTCAATCGCGACTCGACACAGGCGTTGGTCGCTTTCTCGCCGGACGGAAAGTCCGTTGAACTCACGGACAAAATTTCCGCCGACGGCGAAGTGGACTGGACCGCGCCGACAAATCCGTCAAATTCGTGGACGGTCTATGCCATTTCGCAAAAACCGTCCGGTCAGAAGGTCAAACGCCCCGCGCCCGGTGGCGAAGGGTGGATGCTTAACCCGGCCTATCCACAGGCGGTGGCCGACTGGCTGAAGTGGTTTGACGCGGCGTTTGCGGATTATCACGGCTTGAAACCGCAGGCCGTCTTTCAGGATTCCTACGAATACCGCACCGACTGGGCACCGGATTTCTTCGCGCAATTTGAAAAGCTGCGCGGTTACAAGCTGCAAACCGAATTGCCCGCGCTCTTTAGTGGCGCAGGCATCTTGCCTGCGAGTTCCGACCGCGGCGCGCACGGAGTGACGCGCCCTACCGAGGATAAAATTGCCCGCGTGAAATACGACTATCGCCGCACCCTTTCCGACATCATGGTGGAAGAGTCGGAGCCGGCGTGGATTGATTGGGCGCACAAAAACGGGTTTCAGACAATCTACCAGGCGCACGGTACGCCCGGCAACTGGCTCGACCTCTACGGCGACGCGGACATTCCGGAAACCGAGATGTTTCATAACGACCGCAGCATCCTGGTTTCCAAATTCGCGTCGTCCGCCGCGCACACGCAGGGCCGCCAACTCACCGGCGCCGAAACCGGCACGTGGCTCAAGGAACATTTCACGGTGACACTGGCCGAGTTGAAATATCTGGCCGACGACATGTTTCTCTCGGGCGTGAACCACATTTATTACCACGGCGCCTGCTACTCGCCGGACGACGCGCCCTGGCCGGGCTGGCTTTTTTACGCCTCCACGGAAATGAACCCGCGCAATTCCGTCTGGCACGACGTGCCGGCGCTCAACGAATACGTCGCACGCTGCCAGGCTGTGCTGCAATCCGGCAAACCGGACAACGACGTGCTGCTTTACTGGCCGGTCGCCGATTTCTGGAGCAACCCATCGGGAAGCGTACAGCCGATGTCGGTCAGCCGGGCCGAATGGTTTGAAGACCAGCCCATCGGCAAAACGGCGCACGAATTGTGGAATCGCGGCTATGCCTTCGACTACATCTCCGACCGGCAACTGCAATCAGCCAAAGTCGTGGCCGGAAAAATCCGAGTGCCCGGCGGCGAATACAAAGTCATTGTCGTGCCGGAATGCAAGTACATGCCGCTGGAAACGTTCAAACAACTGCTCGCGCTGGCCAAATCTGGAGCAAAAATAACTTTTCAAGATCAGTTGCCAATAGCTGTTCCCGGAGCGAGCAACCTGAAAAAGCAGACCGCAGAATTTCAGCAAGCGATCAACTTGCTGCATTTCAGCCATGCGTATCCTACGAAAGCTGGCTTGCAGGAATTTCCCAGTGCTCCACAAATGCTAAAGGCTGAAATTGGCAAGGGAGAGATTCGTATTTCCAAGTTAGATGTGATGATTTCAACTTACGACATTGGTGTTGCATTTGAGCAGATGACTCACTCTGGACTTTCTTGTGTCCGTCGGTCATTCGACGGAGGCCACAATTACTTTATCGCCAATCGCGCTGACACGAATTTTGACGGCTGGGCTATGCTTGGCTGCAATGCAAAATCCGTCGTTATTCTCGATCCGATGACTGGTAATTCTGGTGTGGCTACAGTCGGACAAACGAGTGGTTTTGGGTTGCCTGTGGTTCATCTTCAACTCGCAGCCGGCCAATCCTTAATTCTCCGTGCCTTCGCCGACAAAAAAGTGGAAGGCCCGGCGTGGACTTATTGGCAGCCCCAGACGCCAGACGCCAAACCCCAGACCCCCACTGGCACCTGGAACGTCAAATTCATTTCCGGCGGTCCGACGCTGCCGGCGGATTTCCAAACGTCAAAACTTGCCTCGTGGACAACTTTCCCCGACACGAACTGCCAGGCTTTTGCCGGCACCGCTAAATATGAAATCACCTTCGATGCGCCGGAGTTGGAGTTCAACCTTCAGGTTGCCTCGAACACGCTAAAGCGTGAACTCCAACATTATTATCTCGACCTCGGCGATGTGCGCCAGAGCGCGCGCGTGAAGTTGAACGGCAAGGATTACGGCACGCTCATCACCCCGCCGTTCCGCGTGGTCGTGGATAATTTAAAACCAACCGGAAACCACCTCGAAGTCGAAGTCACCAGCGTTTCGACCAATCGCATCCGCGATTTGGACAGGCGCGGCGTGCAATGGAAAATCTTCAAGGACATCAACATCGTCAACGTCAACTACCGTCCGTTCAGCGCCGCCGATTGGCCGCTGACCGATTGCGGTTTGCTGGGTCCGGTAACGCTGACGCCGGTGACTGCGAAATAATGGTGTAGCACCCGCGTCCCGCGGGTGGTTTCGGGCGTCGCGCCCGAAACCGGCGGGCGACGTTGCCTGGAACATAATCGTCCGCGCCAACCATAGCGGTTTAACTAAAACCGTGGCCGTCGGAGGAGCGCGGGCTTCAGCCCGTTTCGACGTGAATTTCATGGAGGACAATGAAGCGGCGTGAACGCCGCGCTCCTGAAAAACGGCTACAGTATTACAATTTGCTCTAGCCGCGCCTCGCCGCAATTCGGCGGGACGCCGAAAATTCCAATTGGCAAATAGCCGGGCGTGATTTATTTACCACGGCCTTATGAAAATCTTTTCCCGGCTGTTCCGCATCATCCTCATTGGATTCGCCGCCGCCGCGCTTGGCCTGCGCGCCGGTGCGGACGTGACGCTGCCGCATTTCTTTGGCGACAACATGGTGTTGCAGCAGGGCCAGCACGTGCCGGTCTGGGGTTGGGCGGCGCCGGGGGAAGAAGTGACCGTCGAATTCGCCGGCCAGTCCCGGAGCACCACGGCGGACAAAGCCGGCAACTGGAAAGTCCGGCTCAACCCGCTCGCGGTGTCCGCTGCGCCGGCGGATTTGATCGTCGCGGGCGCGAACCGGATTGTCCTGACCAACATTCTGGTGGGCGAAGTATGGCTCTGTTCCGGCCAATCAAACATGGAGAAGCCCATCGGCGCGCAGCGCGGCCAGAAGCCCGTGTTCAATTACGAACAGGAACTGGCCACGGGCGATAACTTCCCGCAAATCCGGTTGTTCAAGGTCGGCATCGCGCTGGCGGCCACCCCGCAGAAAGATGCCAAAGGCGAGTGGAACGTCTGCAGTTCCAATTCACTGGAGACGCTCAAGTTCTCCGCCGCCGCTTATTTCTTTGGCCGTGAAATCACCCGTGAACTCCACGAGCCGGTCGGTTTGATCGAATCTTCGTGGGGCGGCACGCGCATCGAGCCGTGGACGCCGCCGGCGGGATTCAAATCCGTCCGCGGCCTGGCGGATTTTGCGAAGCCGCTCGGGACCAACCGGCTCCGGAACACCACGCCCATGGCGATTTACAACGCCATGATTGCGCCGCTGGCGACGTTCGCCATTCGCGGCGCGCTGTGGTATCAGGGCGAATCGAATTGCATGGGCGACCAGCCCGACGGCGCGATTTACACCAGCAAGATGGAAGCGTTGATCCGCGGCTGGCGCAAGGCCTGGGACGAGGGGGATTTTCCGTTTTATTACGTCCAGATTGCGCCGTTCAAATATTACAGCGGCCGGGTCCGGCGCGTGCCTTACGCCGATGCGCTGCCGGAGTTCTGGGAAGCGCAAACCGCCGCCCTCCACATACGCAAAACCGGCATGGTGGTGATCACGGACCTGGTGGACAATCTCAACGACATTCATCCGCGCGACAAACAGGACGTGGGCAAACGGCTGGCGCTCCTGGCGCTCGCCAACACTTACGGCCGGACGGGCACGGTCTGCTCCGGGCCGATATTCAAACGGATGAAGGTCCGCGGCAACGAAGCCGTGCTCTACTTCGACGACGTTGACGGCGGACTCGTCAGCAAGGACAACAAACCGCTGGATTGGTTCACCATCGCCGGCGCGGACAAAAAATTTGTGCCGGCGGCAGCCGCCATCCAGGGTGACACAGTGGTGGTCTCCTCGCCGGCAGTGCAAAAGCCCGTCGCCGTCCGGTTTGCCTGGTCGGAAATGGCCGAGCCGAATTTCTTCAACCAGGCCGGTTTGCCCGCAACGCCGTTCCGCACGGACGCGGAGCATTGAGCCGACCACTATTCTCAGTGAACGTCTGAAAAATCGTCTTCCGGTAGTGCAGGCGACCCGCAGGACGGAGCAGGAGCAAAGGTCCGGCCAGGGAGAAAAGCATTTTCGCAAGCTGGCTCTCCGCCATTCCGGTCGGCGGGCCGCCGACCGGGGCAGGCGAGTCGCCCGCGCTACCCATTTCTCAGACAGGTCCTCAGAGCAGATTATCTCGCTTCGTCTCCGGCGCTTGTCCTGCCTGGGGCGCCGGCTCAGACATTCATCTGATAGACCGTTTGGGGATAATCGGATTGAATATCGTGCATACTGATAATTCCCGGCACGTTGTGAAAAACACGGGCAAACTCTTTGCGTCCATTGCGGCCTTGCTGGCCGGCCTTCCCGTCTTTTGCGGGACCGGCAACGCGCAAACTCCGGCCTTTCCCGGAGCGCAAGGTTTCGGCCAATTCGCCACCGGCGGACGCGGCGGCACGGTATATCACGTCACCAATCTCAATGACAGCGGCGCCGGCTCGTTCCGCACCGGTGTGACTTCGTCCAACCGCACAGTGGTCTTTGACGTCGGCGGCGTCATTCGCATCAGCAATGTGGTGGCGGTGGCCAACAACGTCACCATCGCCGGCCAGACCGCCCCCGGCGACGGCATCACGATCTACGGCCATCGCCTGTCCTACTCCGGCGCCAACAATTCCATCACGCGGTTCCTGCGCGTCCGCATGGGCATTCACGGCGACGGCAACGACACCATCACCATCGCCAACGGCCACGACATGATTTTTGATCATCTCTCGGTTTCCTGGGGACAGGACGAGACCTTCTCCATCAGCGGCAGCGACCCGACGAACATCACCATCCAGAGCACGATTATTTCGCAGGGATTGCAGACGCACTCGGCCGGCGGACTGATCCAGACCGACGGCGGGGTGAGCATTCTGCGCAGTTTTTACATTGATAATCACACCCGGAATCCAAAGGTTAAAGGCACCAACGAATACGTCAACAACGTCATCTACAACTGGGAGTCCGACGCGTACATTCTCGGCGATTCCGCCGGGCCGTCCTGCGCCAACGTCATCGGCAATTATTTCATTGATGGTCCCGGCAGCGCCGCGCCGGCTTTCGATCGCGGCAACGCGAATTTCCATCTGTACGCCACGAACAACTGGCGGGACGCGAATCTCAACGGCGTGCTCGACGGCGTGTTACTCGCCCGGGCCGATTACGACAGCAACGACTGGCAGACCGTGCCGTTCGCGTATCCGACGACCAACGCGTTGCCGCCGTTGACGGCTTTGAAACTGGCCATCAGCGACGTGGGCGCGTCATGGCACCGGGATTCGGTGGATGAACGGATGCTGACCGAACTCACTTCCTGGGGCGCGCTTGGCGAAACCATCAATAGCGAATACGCCGCGCCGATGAACGGTCCGGGCATTGTCCGCAATGGCACGCCCTACGCCGACACGGACCAGGACGGCATGCCGGATTTCTGGGAACTGGGCACCGGCTCGAACCCGAACGCCGCGAACAACAACGACCCCAGCCCGAACGGCACCGGCTACACGCGGCTCGAGGATTATCTGAACTGGCTGGCCGACCCGCACGGCATTGCGTTGACAAACACAACGGCGGAGGTGGATCTGCGGCAGTTCACGCGCGGGTTCACCAACTCCAACCCGGTTTATTCCGTGAACAACGCCAGCAACGGCACGGTCACTCTGCTCGACGGTCACATCGCCCGTTTCGTTCCCGATGCCGGCTACATCGGCCTGGCCGGTTTTCAATGGACGGTGTTGGACGCGGACGGCAGCGCGCTTTCACGGCCGATGAATCTGTTCTTCACGCCTCTGGCCCAGCCGTTCACGCATGTCTGGCGCGGTGACAGCGCGACGAACAACTGGAACGCGGATGGCGACTACAACTGGTTCAACGGCCAATCATTGTTGTTCCCGTTTCATACCAACGACGATGTGATGTTTGACGACACCGGTTCGGCGAGTCCGGCGGTCAATCTGGTCGGGTCGCTTCAGCCCGCGTCGGTAACCTGCGACGCGGCCCAGGATTATGTTTTCAGCGGCAGCGGCTCGCTCGACGGCACGATGACGTTGACCAAAGCCGGCCCCGGCACGCTCACGCTGGAGACGACCAACAACTTCACTGGTGCGACAACCGTCAGCAATGGGACTCTGCTCATCAATGGCAGCCTGAACCAAAGTCTAGTGACCGTGCAGAGTGGAGGCATCGTCGGCGGCAATGGCCGGTTAGGGAATGCCCCCGCGTTGCAATCCGGCGCAGGTGCCGCTCCCGGCAACGGCATCGGCGGGGCCGGAACGCTCACGATTGCCAATTCGTTGACCGAAACCGGTGGCATTAATAATTACTTCGACCTCAGCGACGACCCGACCGGTTTGGTCAAGACGAATGACCAGATCAACGTCATTGGCGCCTTGCAAGTGAGCGGCCGGAATTTCATCCGGGTCAATCTGTTGGACGGACCGCTGGCCAACGGCACGTACACGTTGATCAAATACGGCAGCTTTTCCGGCGACTTGACGAATTTCGTCCTCATCAATGCCAACGGCGTCCTCACCAATCCACCGGGCAAAATTGCCATTTTCGTGAACAGCGTCCGCACACCGGGAAACCTCAAATGGACCGGCAACGGCGGCAACAATACCTGGGACGAAGGCATCACCACGAACTGGTTGAACGGCGCAAGTCCGGACTTGTTTTATTTCTTCGACACGCTTTTGTTTGATGACACCGGCTCGGCCAATCCACCAGTGAATCTGGTTGGCAGCCTCACACCCGCGTCCCTCACGGTCAACGCCACACAGGATTACACGTTCAGCGGCAGCGGAAAAATCAGCGGTTACGGTCCGTTGACCAAGACCAATTCCGGCACGCTGACGATTCTGACGACCAACGATTTCGCCGGCCCGACGGTGATTGCCGGCGGCGTACTGGCGGTTGCGCAAGTGGCGAACGCCGGATTGCCCTGTGGCCTCGGCGCGGCAGACAGCAGTCCGGGCAATCTGGTTCTGAGCGGCGGCACGTTGCGTTATACCGGCCCCAGCGTCAGCACCGACCGCGGACTCACTTTGGATCCCGTTGGCGGAGCGATTGAGGTCAGCACCAGCGGGACGACGTTGACGCTGAGCAACACCATCACCGGCAGCGGGCTGCTGACGAAAATCGGCCAGGGACAACTGGACCTCGCAGGCGCCAACGATTTTTCCGGCGGCGTGGAGGTGACGGAAGGCCCGGTGCGTTTCGACAACAACGGCGGTTTCGGCACGGGCGTCGTCACGCTGAACGGCGGCACGAACGGCGCCACGCTGCAATTTGGCATCAACGGCGGAACGCTAAACAACACGTTGAATGTGGTCGGCACGAATAACTTTACCTCGAACAACGGCAACAATCTGGTGTCTGACATGACCGGCTCCGGCACGTTGACCTTAAACTCAGGCACAACGTTTTCCTTTGCGGGCGACATGTCCGGGTTCAGCGGCACGATTGTGGTCGGCACCATCACCAATCCGCGTTTCTATCCCAGCACCGGCAGTTCCAACGCCACGTTCGATCTGGGCAACACCTCGGCATTGCTCAACAACCGCAACGGCGGATTGACCGTCCAACTGGGCGCGCTCATCGGCGGACCGAACACCACCCTGCAAGGCGCCTCCTTGGCCAACAGCCTCACCACCTACGTCATCGGCGGCAAAAATCTCGACACGACCTTCGCCGGAAAAATCACGGAGGTCATCGCTGCCCGGACCGCGGCCATCACCAAAGTTGGCACAGGCACGTTTACCCTTACCGGCGCGAACTCTTACACCGGCACCACCACCGTGGACGGCGGTGTGCTGTTCGTCAACAACACCACCGGTTCCGGCACGGGCACCAACAATTCGGTGATCATCAACGATGGTGGCACACTGGGTGGCACGGGTTTCCTCGCCAGCGCGGTGACGGTCAATGCCGGCGGCGCGCTGGCGCCCGGCAGCAACGGCGTCGGCACGCTCACGCTGAAGAGCAATCTGACCTTGAACGCCGGCGCAGTTTTGAACTTTGAGCTGGGCGCGGCGGGCACAGGCGACCGGATCGCCGTGTCCAACGCGTTGGTTCTGGGCGGCACGCTGAACGTGACCAACCTTCCCGGGTTTGGTCCGGGCACCAATATTATCTTCACCTACGGGGGGCCTTTGTCCGGCTCGTTGACGGTCGGCCAGATGCCAGCCGGCTATGCCGGGGCCGTTCTCACCAGCACGCCGGGCCAGGTGCGTCTGGCGGTGTCCGTGTCGGCGCTGCCCCGATTTGGCGGCATCGCCAACACCACCGCCGGGCTGGTGTTCAGCGGTGACGGCGGCACCGCCACCGGCAATTACTACGTGCTGTCCTCAACGAATGTGGGCCTGCCGTTAGCTGGTTGGAAGCGTGTCCAAACCAACGCCTTCGAGGAAGACGGCAGTTTTTCCTTCACGAATGCGATGGATGCGAACGTGCCGCAATCCTTTTATCTGCTGCAACTGCCTTGACAAACATCTCACGTGCTGCGACTTATGAAGTACGCCCAAAAAATTGACCGCCTCGTGAAAGCTTGTTTACTCGCCGGTTTGCTCGCCGCAGTCCAGGTGTCGGCCCAAACCCCGGCTTTTCCCGGCGCGCTCGGGTTCGGCGCCAATGCCACCGGCGGCCGCAACGGCACAGTCTATCACGTCACCACGCTGGCCGACAGCGGCCCCGGCTCGTTCCGCGACGCCGTGAGCCACAGTGGACGCATCGTGGTTTTTGACGTGGGCGGCTACATCTCGCTGCTCACGGCGGTGTCGGTGCAGGGCAACATCACCATCGCCGGCCAGACCGCACCCGGGGGCGGCATCGGATTCAAGAGCGGCGAAATTTCCTTTGCCAGCCGGTCCAACATCATCTGCCGTTACATCCGGATCCGGCCCGGTACCGAGACCGCCGATCCCGTCAACGACGATGCGTTGAGCCTTTACCGCGCCCAGAATGTCATTTGCGACCACGTCTCGCTGGAGTTCGGGCCGTGGAACAACATTGATGCCGTGAGCGACGATTGGCAGAACTACCCCGTCACCAGCGTTACGTTCCAAAACTGCCTCGACGCCGATCCCACCGGCCAGCAGTTCGGCGCCCACACCGAATCCGTGAGCAGCACCATGTCGTGGTTTTATAGCGTCTTCGCCAATTCGCACAATCGCAACCCGCTCGCCAAGATTAACAACGTTTTCGTCAACAACGTGCTCTACAATTGCTCGGCGGGCTACACCACACACACCAGCACGGAGTTCAGTCACGACATCGTGAACAATTATTTCATTGCTGGCCCGGCCTATTCCAGCAGCTCGGATTTCCCCTGGTTTCAAGTGGATGACAACCAGAGCATCTATTACTCGGGCAATCTTTTCGATGCCAATTCCGATGGCGCACTCAACGGCAGCCTCACCACGCCCTACTGGTATCAAGGCGGCACCGGCACGATACTTTCCGCTCCCTGGTCGCCCATCACCACCAGCGTCCCGACTTACAGCCCGGCCACCGCGTATCGCATCGCTGTTTCGCAGGTGGGCGCGTTGCCGCGCGACCCGGTGGACAATCTCGTCATCAGCCAGATGAAAACCCTCGGCAACGCTCCCACTGGAACGGGAGCGGGCACCGCGGGCCCGGACGGAGGCCTGTACACCAGCCAGACGCAAACCGGCCTTGGTAACAACGGCTACGGCACCATCAATGGCGGCATTCCGGCCGCCGACAGCGACGTTGACGGTATGCCTGATTACTGGGAACAAACGGTCGGCTTGAATCCGTACAGCAACGATGCCATGACCATCGCGGCCGATGGTTATGCCAACATCGAACACTACCTGAACTGGCTCGCCGATCCGCATGCACTGACCGTCACCAACACGCCGGTGGAAGTGGATTTATGGCAATACACCAGCGGTTTCACCAACGCCAGCCCGGTTTATGCCGTGAACAACGCCAGCAACGGCGTCGTCACCATGAACGGCGACGGGCATACCGCGCATTTCACGCCGGCCGCGAATTTCTTCGGGCTGGGCAGTTTTCAATTCAGCGTCGTCGCCTCCGATGGCAGCGCTTACAGCAACACCGTCACCGTGGCGGTCGCGCCGGTGTCGCAGTCCCAGACCGAGCCGTCCAATCTCATCTGGTATGGCGATGGTGTTTCCAACTTATGGGCCGTCGGCAACGGCACCAATTGGTTCGATGGCACCAACCTCGTCGCCTTCAACGTCGGCGACACGGTGACTTTTGACGACACCGGATCCAACACCCCGGCCATCAATCTCTCCGGCACGCTGGTCGCCGGAACTGTTTATGTCCTCGCGAGCCAGGATTACACGTTCGGCGGCAGCGGCTCGCTCGCCGGCCCGACCGTGCTGTTCAAAACCGGTTCAGGCCAACTGAATATCAATACCACCAACAATTATTCGGGCGGCACCCTCATCAATGACGGCGTGGTGCAGGTCGGCGACGGCGTGAATTACAGCGGCAGCATCGGCGGCAACATCACCAACAACGACACGCTCATTTTCAACAACCCCGGCGCGGTTTCCGTCTCCGCCAACATCAGCGGTTCGGGCACCCTGACCAAAAATGGCGCCGGCGCCGCGACGTTGAGCGGCGTGCAGACCTTCACCGGCCTTACGACCATCAACGCGGGCATTTTGATCCTCAGCGGCACGCTGCCACACAGCGACATCACCAACAACGCTTCTCTCACACTGGCCGTGTCGTCGGCACAGATTTACAGCAACACCCTCAGCGGCCCCGGCGCGGTAACGATGAACGGCCCTGCTCTGCTGATTCTCAGTAACGCGAACACCTACACCGGCGGCACCACCAACGCTTCCGGTTTGCTCTGGCTTGCCAACAGTCAGGCCGCCGGTTCCGGCACGGTCGTTTATAACGGCGGCTCGGTAATTGTCGGCAACGGCGTCGTGATCACGAATGACTTTTCCATCCCATCGTCCACCAGCGACTTGAGCATGATGGCCACGAATGGCATAACGGGCACTTGGGCCGGCAACATTGTTAATCTGGGTGGCGGGGCGTCCTGGCGTCCCGGCAGTGACGGCGGGACCTTGATCTTCACCGGCAATGCATTGCAGGGCGGCCGGAATTTCATTGTGCCGCGAGGCTCCTTCCAGGCTGCCGCCAACGCCGTCATCAGTGCCACCGGCAGTGCCACGGCCCTGGGGCGCGACGGCAGCGCCGGCAACCGGAGCGCCAACATTACCTTCCGGGACAACTCCAGCACCACCCTGGGCGCGTGTTCGCTGGGCGGCGGCAAATCCGGCGGCTCCATCACCGTCACCGTGCAGAACAGCGCCGTGCTCTCCTTTGGCGCGAACAATCTCGACCTGCACAACGTCACCCGCAATACCGCCGTCACCACGCTGCGGCTCAACGGCGGTACAATCACCGTGGGCGGTTTCATCAAATCGCAATCGTCCTACACCAACGTCATCAACTTTAACGGCGGAGTTTTGGAAGCCGGCGCGAACAACGCCGCGTTCCTGCCGGTGCTGAGTTCGCAGTCGGACTTTGTGCAGGCCGGCGGCGCCATCCTTGACGACGGCGGTTATGCCATCACCATCGCCGCGCCGTTGCTGCACGATCCGGCATTGGGCGCGACGGTGGACGGCGGGTTGATAAAACAGGGCGCGGGCGCGCTCACGCTCACCGCCTCGAACACGTTCACCGGTGACACGCTCGTCAACGCCGGCACCCTCGCACTGGGCGGCAACGGTTTGCTTGCCGGGACGCAGAACATCACGGTCGGTCCCGGCGCTACGCTGGACGTGAGCCAGCGAAGCGACGGCACGCTCATGGTGGTCCATAACGGCTTTCCCGGACAAACCCTTCGCGGCCAGGGAACGATCACGGGCAACGTCGTCATTCAAAACCTGCTCGCGCCGGGGTTTGCATCCGGGACCCATATCGGGACGCTGCAGTTCGACAACGACCTGACCTTTGGCGGCGGCTGCGGAGTATTGATGGACATAACGAAATCGCCGCTGACGAACGATGTGGTAAAAGTCACCGGCACCCTGACATTTGGCGGCGCGCTGGCGGTGGCGCAACTCGACGGCGGCGCGCTTTCCATCGGCGACAGCTTTAAATTGTTCGATGCTCCCGGTCACAGCGGCGCGTTTTCGCAGGTGGTGCTTCCCCCGCTGGCCTCCGGCCGGGCGTGGAACACCAATGAGCTGTATTCCCTGGGCGTCATTTCCGTCGTGCCGGCTCCGCCGGTCATCAGTTCGGTTTTGCTTTCTGGAAATAATTTCGTGTTCACCGGAACGGGTGGCATAGCCGGGTCAAACGTTTACGTGCTGGCTTCAACGAATATCAGCACGCCCTTGAGCAACTGGACCCGGCTGCTCACCAATCAGTTCGATGGCAGTGGCAGCTTCAACGTCACCAGCACACTGGACCCGAATTCGCCGCAGAACTTTTTCCGGCTGAAATTGCCATGATTTTGCAGTCCCCGCGCGGTCCGGTCCGTGGATTCCCAATCGGCTGGCTGGCGATGGCCTGGTTCGTAACCGGGGCCTTCACCGCCTTCGCCAACGACGCCGGCGGCGGCACGAATGGCGTCGGGGCGGACGTCACCCTCACCGACAATGGCAGCACAGTCACGCTCGCCAACGGAATCATTTCGGCGGTCATTGACAAGAACAGCGCCGATTTGAATTCGCTGAAATTTCTCGGCACGGAAACGGTGTTGTCCGGCGGCGGGAATGTTTATTACAGCATGGACGGCCAACCGATTTACCGGACGATGAGCGGCTGCGCCTACGCCATCAAGACCAATTCCGCCGACAGGGTGGACGTTCTCGTTCCGCCAGACGTGGAGCAGCCAGGCGCAGGCGTTCGACATCGAGGCGCACTGGGTTCTGCGGCGCGGCGATTCCGGTTTGTATGCGTATGCGATCCTGGATCACCCGGCGAGCTATCCGGACACCAGCGTCGGTGAATGGCGCATGGTGTGGCGAATTCCCAATGACCTGCTGGAACGGGTTTACATTGACGACCTGCGCCACTGGCAGATGGCGTCCTCGGCGGACTTCGCCGCCGCCCAGGCGACGAGCATCGCGGAAATTGTCTATCTGACCACCGGCGTCCGGGCCGGGCACTACGACTCGAAATACGAATACGCCGCCGAATACGAAAACCTCGGCTGCTGGGGACACGCCAGCAACACCAACAAAATCGGCGCGTGGTTCGTCACCGGCAATTACGAATACTTCAACGACGGCCCGACGAAGCAGGACCTCACGCTCGCGTGGGATTACAGCCTCATTCATTTTGGCCGGAATCATTACAGCCCCGGCAGCATCACGCACGGAACGAACGGCGTGGCATGGTCGAAGATTTACGGGCCGTTCCTGCTGTATTGCAACACCAATGCCGCCGGCGGCGACGCCTTGTGGGCCGACGCGAAAGCGCAGGCGCAGGCCGAGCACGATGCCTGGCCTTACGCGTGGCTCACGGGCAATGCCAATTATCCGCTTGCCGATGCGCGCGGCGCGGTCAGCGGAAAATTTCTCGTGAGCGACCCGTTGAAATCTAACGTCTCGACTTCCAATGCGTGGGTGGGCCTGGCCGATCCGGCGGCGGACTGGCAGTTCGATTCCGATCATTACGAGTACTGGGTGCGCGCGGCGGCAGATGGCTCTTTTTTAATTCAAAATGTCCGTCCCGGCACTTACACCTTGCACGCGTTCACCGACGGCGAGATGAACGAATACGCCTTGAGCAACGTCGTCGTCACCGTCGGCGCGACGAACGCGCTTGGCGACCGGACCTGGAACGTGCCGCGCGCGGGAAATTATTTGCTGTGGGAAATCGGCGTGCCCAACCGCACCGCGAGCGAATATCGCCACGGTTCGAGTGACTATTACGAAGGCTACATCTGGGACACGTTCGCCAATGAATTTTCCAATCCGCTGGAATACAACATCGGCGCGAGCGATTGGACGACCGACCTGAACTACGTGCATTGCTATTACAAGGTCAACGGCGTCCGCAATCCGTGGAAATGGCGGCTGAACTTTTTGATGACGAGCGTCCCGCCGGGCGGCAACGCCACGCTGAATATCGCCTTCGCCAGCTCGAACGGCGGCAACAGCCAGAGCGGCGCGCCGATGAGCCTTTACGTGAACAACGAAAGCTCGCCGTTCACCAGCTTCACCACGCCGTCACCGCCCGGCGGCGGCAACGCATTGCTCCGCGAGGGCGTCCACGCCAAATACTATGTGCAGCCGGTTTCGATTCCCGTTTCCAATTTCCACGCCGGCACGAACACCATCACGCTCGTGATGACTCTGACCAACAGCGACGCGGCGCATTTCATGTATGACGCCATCAATCTCGAACTGCCGGACAAACCGCCGCTGCCCGCCGGTTATGATTTGTCGTGGACGGGCGGGCAGAATTCCAACGCGTGGAATTTTGCGACGGCGAACTGGTCGAGCAACTCCGCCACGCGCGTCTTCGCCAACGGCGACAAGGTGCTTTTCGACGATACCGGCCTGAATAATCCCGCCATCATCCTGACCAGCGCGCTTTCGCCCGGAGCGATGACGTTCTATGCGATGAAACATTTCACGTTCGGCGGCGGCGGTTCGCTGGAGGGAACCATGACCCTCGCCAAATCCGGCCCCGGAATCCTGACGATCAACAACACCAACCATTTTACCGGCGCGACCATCGTCACCAACGGCTCGCTGGTTGTGAACGGCGCGTTGACTGCCAGCGCGGTCACCGTTCAGAGTGGCGCGGTGGTTGGCGGCACGGGCAACTTCGGCGGCGGTCTGACCGCGCAATCCGGCGGCATCGTGCAGCCCGGAATCGCCGGCCCCGGCACGCTGACCGCCGGTAATTCACTGGTGGAATCCGGCCGCGTCACCAACCTGTTTGGCTTGTCTGACGATCCAACCGGCCTGCTCAAGACGAACGATTTGATCAAGGTCGCCGGCGATTTGAACTTGAGCGGGACGAATGTGATTTCGGTCAACCTGCTCGATGGCGTGGTGGCCGACGGGGTTTATCCGTTGCTGCAATATGACGGCGCCCTCAGCGGCGGCCTGACCAACCTGGTTGTCCGCGGCGCACTCGGCAAACCTTACGCGCTCACCAATGCGCCCGGCCTGATCGCCCTCGTCATCATCAGCAATCGCGCGCCCACCGACGTTTTCTGGCGCGGCGGCCTGGCGGCAAACACCTGGGACCAGGCCATCACCAGCAATTGGTGGAACGGAGCGGCTGCGGACATTTTCGCGTTTGGCGACACGGTCAATTTTGACGACACCGGCGCGGCAAATCCGGCGGTGAATCTGGCCGGTGATTTGAATCCCGCTGCCGTGCTGGTGAATGCCTCGGTGAATTATATTTTCAGCGGCAGCGGCGACATTGACGGTCAAGGCGGCTTGACCAAGTTGAATTCCGGCACGCTGACCATTCTTTCCACGAACGATTATTCCGGCCCGACCGTCATTGGCGGCGGCGTGCTGGCGGTGAATACACTGGCGGACGGCGGTTCATCCAGTCCCCTTGGCGCGGCGACGGGTGATTCGAGCAACCTGGTTTTTCAATCCGGCGCGACGCTGCGTTTTTTGGGAAGCGGCGCCGCGTCGGATCGCGGCGCGACGCTGGATTCGGGAGGCGCCACGCTTGAAGTCACCAACAATACGGCCACTTTGACGTTGAACGGAACGGTTACCGGCATGGGCGGCCTGACCAAGACCGGTCCGGGAACACTGGTGCTCGCGGGTTCCAATGATTTCGCCGGCGGCGTGCTGGTCACCGCCGGCACGTTGCGAATGGGCGCGGGCGCGGCCTCCGGCGCGCTTGGCAGCGGCGACGTGACCAACAACAGCGTGCTGGTTTTCAACCGTTCCGACGCGGCGACCGTTTCGTCCGTCATCAGCGGCGCCGGCAGAGTTCTGAAAATTGGCGGCGGAACGATCACGCTGGCCGGCGCGAATTCCTACACGGGCGGCACGACGAATTCCACCGGCTCGCTGTTGCTGGCCAACAACACCGCGCTGGGCACCGGCCCGCTCACGTTCACGGGCATCACCGGTTCATCCGTGCAAATCGGCGATGGCGTGACGATCACGAACGCGTGGCTCATTCCCGGTTCGACGGCGGACGTGATGATGGATTGTCCCGCCGGCACGGGAACGTGGGCCGGACCGGTTTCCGCTTCCAGTGGCGGTTCGTTCCGGCCGGGGACTTCCACGAGCGGCGGCACGCTGGTCTTCACCGGCAACGCCAGCCTTGGCAGCGCGAACTTCATCGTGCCGCGCGGGAATGTGGTCATCGCCGGCAACGGCGTCGTCAGCGCCGGCGGGACCGTTTGTGCGCTGGGCCGTTCCAGTTCCGGCACAGGCACAACCCTGGTCGCCCGGGACAACGCGAGCCTCACGTTTGGTTCCGGATTACTGATGGGCCACACCAGTTCCGGCTCGCCGTACCCGATGGTTTTCACCATTCAGGACAACGCGTCTGTTTCGTGCAGCGTGAGCAACCTGGACCTGCATGATTCCGTCAATGCCTCGGCGACCACCGTCCTGAACCTGAACGGCGGCACGCTCTCGGCGGGTGGCTTCAAAAAGTCCCAGACCGGCGCGAACCAGACCGCCACGATCAATTTCAACGGCGGCACCTTGAAGGCCAGCGCCAATAACGCCTCGTTCCTGGCCGCGTTGACCGGCCTGACCGTCAACGTGAAATCCGGCGGCGCCATCCTGGATGACGGCGGGTTTGCCATCACCATCGCCGCGCAGTTGATTCACGATCCGGGCCTCGGCGCGACACTCGATGGCGGTTTGGTCAAGCTGGGTTCAGGCACCCTGACGTTCCTCACCCCGCAAACTTACACCGGAGCCGCCTTCATCAACCGTGGGACACTGGCGCTCGCCTCCTCGGCCGCCTCCGGTTCGATCGCCAATTCTACGAGCATTCTGGTGGCGGCCGGCGCGCTATTTGACGTAAGCGGACGCAACAACCTGACCCTGGCCGGCGGACAGTTGCTGGAGGGTTTTGGATCCGTGAAAGGCAATTTCACAATTGGCAGCGGCGCGACCCTGGCGCCCGGCAGCAATTCCATCGGCACCCTGACGTTCAGCGACAATCTCGCGCTCGCTGCCGGCAGCACGAATATTTTTGAAATCAGCCACTCGCCGCTGACCAACGACCTTGCAGTGATTTCCGGCGCCCTCACCAATGGCGGCACGCTCGTCATCTCCAACTCCGGCGGTTCCGCGTTGACGGCCGGTGACAGCTTCACCCTGTTCCATGCCGCCAGTTACCACGGCGCCTTTGCGAACGTGGTTTTGCCGCCGCTCAATTCCGGGCTGGCCTGGAACACCAACGCGCTGAACACCGGCGGCGTGATTGCCGTCGTGCCCGCGCCGCCGCGGTTCGGAAACTTCTCCCTCACGGGCAGCAACGTGACGCTGAACGGTTCGGGCGGAATGGCCACCAGCAACTTCTATGTGCTCGCCTCCACCAACCTGGCCCTGCCCCCGGGCAACTGGGTCCGGTTGCTCACCAATCAATTCGACAACAACGGCAATTTCAGTTTCACCAACGATTTGGACCCGAATTCGCCGCAGAACTTTTTCCGGCTGCAATTGCCCTAATTCCCCAGCGGCTTCACTTCGGAGTGCTGCGGGCTGACGGGCATGTGGAACGTGTCCAACGGATCCGGGTGCGCCGGGTCAAACTCCTTGAAATCGCCCGCGATATATTTCGCCAGCGGCAGCTTGTCCTGCCGGATGCCTTCCACGACGCATTGGGCCAGTTCGTAGCTGCCGTAGTTGTTGTGGTGCGTGCCGTCCTGAAATGCCTTGCCGATGTTCGTGCCCAGCGCCCTGTAAAAAATCACGCTCATCGCGTTCAGATCAATCAACGCGCAGTTCTCCTCCTTCGCCACCGCGCGCACCGCATCGGGATAGCCGGCCAGTGTGGGATGCTCGACCCCGGCCTTGCGTTCCATGGAAGTCACCAACACCGGCGTGCCGCCTTTGGCGCGCGTTTCGGCAATCACCCGCTTGAAATCCGCCGCATATCGCTCCAGCGCGTTGGTCGCACGGCTCTTCATGTCGTTGTGACCGAATTGCAGGAACAAATAATCGCCCGGTTTCATCAGGCTGAACACCTTGTCGAACCGGTGCGCGCCCAGCGAGCTGGCGATGGTTTCGCCGGACTCGGCGTGGTTGGCGATGGCGATGTCCGGCTTGAAAAAGCGCGGCAACATCTGGCCCCAACTGTTCCAAGGCTCGGCCGGTTGGTCGCATACGGTGGAATCGCCCAGGATGAAAACCGTCGGCACGGACGCCTTTTCAATTTCCAGCGCGTCCAGGCTCGGACGCGCACCGTTGAATTCCAGCGTCAGCTTGTCGTCCCAGTCCCACCATTCAGTGGTCTTCTCGCGCGGTTTCAGGCGCACGTCGCCATCGCCGGCAATCTGCGGCCTGCGCAGGTTCACGATGAACGACCGCGTCACCGTTTTGCCCGGCGCGGTGTGGACCTTTTCCAGCATCAGCCGGCGCAACTCAGCCTTGACGGTCACCGTGGATTCATCGGTTTTGTCGCCGAGCTTGACCGTGACCCGGTAATTACCTTCCGGGAGTTTGACGGAAAAATAAAACGGGTTTGTGCTGGCAATGCCACCGCCGACGGCGCCCACGTTGGCGCCCGGCTCAAAACCGTAACCAACGGCGTCGGAGTAAAAATTCGTCGGGGAAACCTGCGTCCATCCCGGTTTTACTTTCCCGTCGCCGAAGGCAAATTGGAACGAGGTTTTCTCCTGCGCGCCAGCATTTGTGACTGCCAACGCCGCGATGCAAATCAACATTGCCGAATCTCGCACAAGCGCGTGACGAGCCTTTGCTGAACACGGAGCGCGGCGTTCACGCCGCATCGGTATATGAAATGAAAGCCAGCCGGGCATTTCCAGCGTCTGGTCTTTGCGGAAGGCGAAGCGGGCTGAAGCCCGCGCTCCGTTACCTGATTCTGTGAGCTTCACTGGCATGCTGCCTGCCGGTTTCATTCCGGGTTGGGCTGGGGAGTCAATTCGTAGTGCGTCACCTGCGGCTGCGCGGCAGTGTATTGCTGTTCCGCGTCCCGGTCCTTTTGCGCTTCCAGGGCGGCCACCAGCGCTTCCGCCGTCTTTTGCACCTTTGGGTCCTTATCGTCCCGCAGCCGAAGCTGGATGTCGCGCCAGGCAAAAAACCGCCACGCCACTTCTTTCCAGACCAGATGCAACACGTCGTAACTTTGTTCCAGCATCGGCGTGCGGTATTCAGCCAGGTTGATGCCCGCGCCCAGGGCGGCGGCGTTGAAGGCGCCAATGGTTTGACCGTTGATTTTGAGTTGATAATTGCCCGCCGGCAACCCGGAAACTTGCAGCGGTTCCTGGTCGAGGGCCTGATAGAAGTTGCAGTCCTTCACGATCATTTCCGTGCCCGCATTGGTGTAATCCCATCTCGGCGCGGGGGCCGGCCAGAAGAAGAACGGCTGGCCCCACCGGGTGTTTTCTGTCGGCGGAAATTGCGGCCAATCCTCGTGTAATGCAAGAATGGGAAAAGGCAAACTCCGATCGTGTTGGGTCCAGGAAACGGTTCCGCCGGCTTGCTTGAGGTCGCTGATGGTGGTGTTGTTCGTATAAGCGACACGATTTTGAACGGCGTCAATGACCACTGAAGTCACCGTCGCCGGCGCGTGCCACGTTTGAAGTATTCCCTGTGCCATCACCAACTCGCCCGCTGCCGAGGGATGGATGCGGCCCGGAATCACCTCGTGGGCCAGTTGCGGGTTTTCCGCCTGGAGCTTTTTCATCACGTCCACCAGCGGCGTGTTGAGGTCTGCGTACGGGAGGCGATGTTCGGCGGCGAGCTGGCGGACCAACGCCGAATAACGGAGCAGCACCGCGTTGTAGCCCCCGGAAAATTTCGGCGCTTCCGTCACATCATCATAGGGCGACGGCTCGATCAGGATGATGCGCACGCCGTGAAGATGCTGTTGCAGCGACTGGATGATGTGCTCGTAACCGTTGGAATAAACTTCGAAAATGTGCTGGTCGAAGGCGCGGTATTGCGCGTCGTTCATGCCCAGCATGATGGTGACGACGTTCGGTTTGAACGGAAAAACGTCACGCTCCAGCCGCAGGTCAATCCGGCCTGCCCAGCCGCCGGTGACCTTGTCGCCACCGACGCCGGAGTTCACGAATTTTACGTGCAGGTTTGGGAAGCGCGTGCGGACGTAGGTTTCCACGTCCACGCCATAAAATCGCTGTTCGGTGATGCTGTCACCATAAAAGCAGACGTTGTCGCCGTCCTTGAGGTAAAATGATGGCGTGGTGCTATCGTCGGCCTGTCCTGCCCACGGTGTCAGCGACAGGCCGAGCGTGGCCGCGCAAAGAATCATTGAAGTACTGTTTGTCAGTTTCATATTTTTGTCCGGCTCAGGGAATCGTTCACTCGCCGTCAGCCTTTCTGGCCGGTGTAATTATCAAAGACGCCGGTGACCGGCAATGAGTTTCCACTTTCGTCAAAAAGCGGGGTGCATCTTGACACTGTCCTTGTTTGGAGTCCCGCCTTCAGGCGGTTTGGTTGAAAATCGGCGATGGGCCGCGTAAACGCGGAACTCCAAACGCTCAAAACGGTTCGATTAAGGACAGTGTCAAGATGCACCCAAAAAGCGCTTTTGATTCCGCTTTCGCGGTTGGCCGCGCTTCTCATCTTTGCTCTTGCCGAGCTTCGCTGACGCAGGCAGCTTTGGATCGTCAGCCGGCATCGTGCATATTGTGTGAAAAAGGTTGCCGTTTATTTTCTCATGGTTGTCCTGGCAATGATCGTCGCCGGTCTATATGGGATGATTCACAATCAGATCAGTTACACGGTCGCGCCGGAGTATTTCACCAAATTCAAGTTCCGGCAGTTTGGACTGACAGAGATGCCGTTACCAGACCGTGTGCGTGCTTCGATGGTTGGATTTCTCGCTTCATGGTGGATGGGCATTCCGATTGGATTGCTGGTTGGGGCGGCAGGCTTTATCCACCGCGACCATCGCGAGATGCTCCGTGTAACGCTGTGGTCATTCCTGCTCGTAATCGGATTCACGTTTTTGTTTGGCTTGGGCGGATTGTTGTACGGATTTTTCGAGACGGCGCACATTAATATCGCGGATTATCAGGGATGGTTCATTCCAGATGATGTCACAAATTTGCGGCGGTTTCTGTGCGCCAGTTACATGCACAATTCCTCATACCTTGGAGGAGTGCTTGCGATTTTTGTAGCATGGGCGTTTCATATTGTTATGAAATTGAGGACAAAGGATGCAGGCTCTTAAGTAGCTGGAAACGCGAAATGTTGATATTCAAAGAGTGATCTCTTTCAAGCTGTTTTTGTCATTGCCCCGCCTCGGAGGCGGTTGGAGTGCTAACAATTCGCTGCCAACCCGTTGTATTTCTACGTCAAACGCTCTTTCAACCAATCCCGCATGAAGCAATTCACCTCCCATAAATCGGCAATCGGTTTTTTTGTGTGGGGCAGCAAAGTCATGTACGGCGGTGGGCCGAATTCCGGACAGATTGGCAGAATATCACAACCCTCGGCGCGGCGATGCTCGGCGATGCGCCGCCACCAGGCGAGATGCGCCTCCAGGTTGGGCTGCCAGAGCGGGTCGCGGGGATCGGGTACCTGCGGGCCTTCCGCATGACCGACACGGGCGTGGATGGCGTAGGCATTCCTCGTCGCGCGCTCAACCCGTTCCGGCTGGTCGGCCAGCAACGATTCATGCACGCAGCACCAATGGGAAAAGTCCGCGACCAGTTTAAGCTGCGGACGCGCCGCCAGAAATTGCATCGTCGCCGGCGCGCTGAACAGGGCGCGGCCCCGGTGCGTTTCGTGATACACCGGCAACCCATGCCGGTCCGCCAGCGCCGTGGCGTGGTCGAAAAGGGCGAGATTTTCCTCCAGCGTGAAATGATCGCAGCCGGTGTGCGAGTTCAAATAGAGTGGCTTCAACAGGAGGGCGCGTTCGTATTGCTCCTCGAACCCGGTTTTGTGTTCGGCCACGGTGCGCCCGCTCGTCCGCCACTGCTGCGCGACCACGGCAAGACCCAGGTCATCGAGCGACTGGCGGGCGCGCCGGCAGGTTTCCCGGTCGATTGGAACGTCCAGCTCGACGCCGTCAAAGCCGCCGCTCTTGATTTTTTCGAGCTTGGCTTCGATGGTTGGGAATTCATCGAGGCCCCAGACGGAACGGAAATATAAAATTTTCATGCGCGGAAAATTTGACAACGCGCCTCCTCACCCCGGCCCTCTCCCCCGCTGACAGCGGGGGAGAGGGTGCCCGCAGGGCGGGTGAGGGGGCACGTTTATTGATTCGTCTATTTCGTGGTCAATCTGTAATTTGGATAAACACTCCCCCGGCCTCGACTTTCACCGGATACGTTTTCAAATCCACACAAACCGGCGCGCCCTTGGCCTGTCCGGTTGTGAAATCGAAACGCCCGTTGTGCTTGGGGCATTCGATTAAGTTGCCCATCACGAAACCACCGGCGAGATGCACCTGCGCGTGTGTGCAGAGGCCGTCGGTGGCGTAGAATTGGCCGTCACTCGTCCGGTAAATCGCGAAGGTGCGGTCACTGTGATCGAAGCGCATCACGTCCTCCGGTTCGATGTCACCTACGTTGCAGGTTTTGATCCAACTGTCACTCATTTTTGCTTTTCTACTGATGTGCAACCAAACTGCGACAAATGCTTTGGCAGATATCAAACGCGCCCCCTCGCCCCGGCCCTCTCCCCCGCTGGCAGCGGGGGAGAGGGTGCCCGCAGGGCGGGTGAGGAGGTGCATTTATTGGTTTGTAGTATTCTGAACGCAACTTGGTATTAATCCGGTTACATTGAAAATTCATTGAGCAGCCTGCGGCATTGGCATCGAGGCCGGAAACGGTTTCGCGGACGGCGGCAGCTCGCGTTTGACGTAATAAGCCGGGTCCTTCACCTGTCGCAAAATCGCGGGGACGATTTCCCGGTACGCCTCGATGAGACTGCGGTAAGGCTTCGGCGTGTCGGCTTTGATTTCCGCGTGCAACGCCGGCAGGGCGTGATACGGCACCATCGGGAACATGTGATGTTCGAGATGATAATTCATGTTCCAATACACGAACCGGAACACCGGGTTCATATTGACCGTCCGGCAGTTGAGCCGATGGTCCAGCACGTCCTCGGCCAGCCCGGCGTGTTGCGTGAGGCCGAAAATGACGAGCAACCACGCGCCGTAAAACGACGGCAGGCCGATCAGCATCAGCGGCAAAATGCTGCGCATCGCAATCGCACAGGCGATAGTCGCCGCATAAATCAACGCCCAGACGCGCGCAGTCCAAAAAACCCGGCTGTGTTCCGATTCGGGGATGTAAGTTCTTTCCTCTGCCGTGAGCCAGCCGAAACAGTGCAGCAGAATTTTTTTGTATTCCTTCGGACCGCTTTTCAGGCTGAAAAAACCAAGAATAATTCCCCAAATATCGGGCGGACGCGGCACGGCAATCTCCGGGTCGCGTCCGACGATGATGGTGTCGGTATGATGCCGGGTGTGGCTCCAGCGCCACGGCGTGGACTCGCGCAACACCATGAACGACGCCATTTCATAAACGACATCGTTCATCCAGGTGGTTTTGAACGCGGTGCGATGGCCGCATTCGTGCCAGCGCGAATCCGAGCAGGAACAATACAACACGCCATAAACGATGAAGGCCGGCAGGCACCACCACGTGCCCCAGAAATGCCAGCCGAGCCAACCGGTCAGCCCCAGCAACGTGAACCAGAGCAGCGTGTCGCGAATGGCCGGGCCATCCCGGCGCTGCATCAATTCCTTGAGCCGTTTGCGCGGAATCGGGCAGGCATACCATTCCGCGGACGCAAGCCCCAACTCTTCCGCCAGTTTGCTGTCCTTGCCGACCAGGCTGTAATCGCGCCTCGTGATTTCAACTGGCATAATCAACTCCTTTCTAAATACTTATTGTTACTGAACAAAATCATCTCCGTTCAACCTGCATCCCGAAGTTAAAACGCGTGGGTGACGCAATTTGAGGGGAGCGCACGCCGCTGGCGTGCGATTTTCGGCGGCCCACCGAAAATCTCGTTCAATCCATTTTTGCGGTCCGCGTCGGCCGGTGAAACCGAGGAACGACGGTTCGGGCGGGCCGCCCAAACCGGCACGCCCGTCCTCCGCAGTAGCCTCGCTACGGAGGGTGGACGAGCCGCGTGCGCTCCCCACTTAGGAATTCGGATTAGATTCAACATGGTTACCGGGAAAACTTAATCCAGGTGGAAAACTTCGTCCATGTCCGCCCACCATTCCTTCGGCGCGCGGTCGGCGAGCGGTTCCTGGCACGGCTCACAGACGGCCCACCATTTTTGTGTGGTGGGATCGGCGGCCATCTTCGCCATGTCGGCGGCAAAATCAGCGCCGGTGTATTCAAAATAGCTGAACAGGTAGTGCCGGCCGTCGGCAAGTTTGCGCAGGTAAATCGAGTAGTTCCGGATATGGCAATCCTTGATCATCTTGAGCACGCCGGGCCACACGGCGGCGTGCAGCCGGACGTATTCCTCGAGTTTTTCCGGACGGAGCATGATGACGGAGCCATAACGTTTCATAGGCAGGCGCTTTCTATTTCCCGGGCGGTTCGCCCAGATAATTGCCGTACGTGAGCATCAGAACGGCGGCACACAACACGAGGAGGCCGAAGCTGATGGCGGTCTTGGTCCGACCGCCGCAGCCCTTCCATTCCCTGAAAAGAAGACCCACCACGTTGCTGATGAGCACCAGGATGATCATGTGGAGCGCCCAACTCGAAAACGCGTAGTCCTTGCCAAGCCGCACGTGGCCGAGGTTGTAAAAGAAAAATTGTCCGTACCAGAGCGTGCCGGTCAGGAACGCGAGGAGGTAATTCGCCGGCAGACTGCCGCCGGTCTCACCGGGCACGTTGGAACGCAGCCGGGCGAATTCCCCAGCCGATTTGTTTTTCCGCATCAGATACGCGCAGTAAATAAGCGAGGTGAGGAATGCGCCGGTGTTGGCAAAGATATAACCGACGTTGCCTTTCCAGATGCCCGCGCCGTGCTGCTCCGCCACGTCCGCGATAGGAGCGGCTGCGTCCAGCGCAAAACCATAAACCGCTGACAACACGCCGGCAACCAGCGACAACAGCAGCCCTTTCGTCAGTGAAAAACCGGCGTGCGAGCCCCGGTTGGCGTCGAGGTCGCGTTCCTTGAAATGTCCCGCCGCGCCGCAGAGGCCGATGCCCGCCGCGCCGGCCATCACGCCGGTCAGCAGCCAGCCCGAGCCGGTGCGCGAAAGGATTTCATGGAATTGTCCGTGCACCAGCGGCGGCACCAACGTACCAAGGATGCTGGACAAGCCCACCGCGATGGAATACGTGAGCGCAAATCCGATGTACCGGATGGACACATTGAACGCCATGCCCCCGACGCCATATGCCACGCCGAACAGGAACGACAGCAGCATCCGGTCTTTCGGCGCTTCGGCCAGCACTTGGGAAAGATGCGGGATGGTGAGCAGCGCGCCGATGATCGGCCACAACAGCCAGCACCACGAAGCCTGCGCCAGCCAGTAAATCTCCCACGACCACCGCTTCACGTATTTCTGCGGCGAATAACAATTGGCCGCAAAACCCGCGCCGACCGTGTGCCAGCCGACGCCGAGCAAAGGATTGGGCGTGATGGCATTCATCAACGCATGACGCGTCGCGTGGACGTTGGCCTGTTTGTACTTGGGCTAATGACCGGCATAATGTGGACAAAATCCGGCTGGTGCGAACCATTTTCGCGTCCATTTTGCGACACGGAGTGGGTCCGTTCAAAGCCGAAACTCAGCGTAATCCGGTGGAATGGCGTTGGGAACATTCAGTGACATGTCGAATTGCGACACGCCGGCGTAACGTGAGCGGAAATGCCATTCCCGGCAAGCCGATCTGGAAGCGCGGTGCAGAGAGATCGGAAGAAACTGAGACTGGCGTTGCGCTTATGACCAACAATTCCGGCTCGTCACTGAGATTGCCGTGTGACTAATCTTCCGCCAGATGAACTCCTCCGGGAAGCCGGGCGTGTTTCTGCCACATGGCGGCTATCGCAAGCTGCGCAGCTACAAGGTCGCTGAGGCAGTTTACGACGCGACGGTCGTGTTCTGCCGCCGCTTTCATGGGCATGACCGCCGCATGACCGACCAGATGGTCCAAGCGGCCCGGAGCGGTGTGCGCAACATCAGCGAAGGCAGCGGTATGGCTGCCACCTCGCGCAAAAGTGAGTTGAAGCTCACGAACGTGGCACGGGCGAGTTTAAGCGACGAACTGCTTCGCGATTACGAGACGTTCCTGCGGCAGCGAGGGCTGCGCGTCTGGCCGAAGGATTCGCGCGAGGCGCTGGCCATGCGGTCGCCGCTGGCGCAAGACCGCGCCGCGAACGTGCCGCGCGGCCGGCCCGGTATAGTGCGATTGACCGGATTGTTCGGGTTGACGGAATTTGTAGAAAAGGCCGCGCCGGAACTGGCCGCCAATGCGATGCTCTGCGCGGTGAATCAGGCGGCCTATCTCCTGAAGCGCCAGCTCGAAAGCCAGGGAGAAACATTCCTGGAAAAGGGCGGTTTCACGGAAAAGCTGTATGGAGCACGGAAGCAAGAGAGAAGGTCGGACGGGTCAGACGCGTCGGACAACAGCCCAACCTGCCCGCGCTGTGGCAAACCGATGCGGCTCCGCACTGCGCGAAAAGGTCCGAAGACCGGGCAGCCGTTCTGGGGCTGCACGGGTTATCCTGATTGCCGGGGCACGCTGCCGGCAAACCTACCTGGCCCGCAGACACTTCAAAGATCGTAATCGCCGGCGACAAACTTTGTGGTATCCACCACACCCATCATCTCGCTGATGAATTCGGATTCGCTTGCCGGAACGGTTTCGACGGCTTTCTGGATGCGGTCCAGCCAGGGGATTTCACGCGGATGAATCTTCAACCGGCCTTCCTGTTTGGCTTCGCGGAGCAAACGGACGGCCGTCAATGCGGCGGCCTTGCCCGCGGCCACCGGGTTCGGCGCCTTCACAATCGCCTCCGCGATGGCGAACACACTTTCCGGCGTGAGGACATACGCCTGCGGATCAAGTCCGGCGTCGGAGTTGACCAGCCATTTGCGGTAGAGCAACGCGGCGTCGCGTCCGTCCGCCAGCGCCTGGTTCATCAGCCGGCAATCGTAGATGAGCTGCTCGACATAACACGTCGGCGCCATGCCGCCGAGCAATCTGATGTTCTGCACGGATTCGTTGCTCCAGGTGTCGCACGCGGCGGCGGCGATGTTGCCGAGCGGACTCGAGTGCGCACACGCGGCGGTTTTGCCCTCCATCGCCATTGGGAAACCCGTGATGGCCTTCAAAATGGGGTTTTCATAACCGCAATCCTTGCCCGGCCCGACGGCGCCGCATTCGTAACACACCAGCGTCCGCACCGCCGACACCGCACGGACAACGGCTGCGAAAACGCGGGGAATCATCTTCTGTTCGGCCAGCACCATCGCGGTGTTGCCAAAGGCGCAAGCAGTGTCGCCGGCGCAATACGCGCCGTGCTTGCGCGCGATGGCATCCAGTTCCGTCCACAAAAACCGCATGTCGCGGACGCCCAGCACGCACAGGGCGAAGATGATGCCCCGCATGTCGCACATCATCAACGCTTCATCGTGGATTTCCTTGCCGCCCACCGATTCGATACTCAACAGCTCGGCGCCCGCCGCCGCGCAGCCGTCGAACGTCTGGAGCATCGCCTCGTAGAGTTTGCCGCTGCGCATCCGGGGCGGGCGTTCCATTTCGCGGGTGTCGTTGGGGGTAATGCGCAGGACGCTTTTCAAGCCGTGCTTCGCGTGCGCGTCCGCCATGCCGTCGAGCAGGATGCGGGTGAGCTCGATACCCCAGGCCGGGTTTTCCGTCATGGGCGGCAGGGTCTCGAATTCAATCACCAGACCCGGCGCTTCCAACTCCACCGCGCGCCGGCAGGCGCCGGTGATGATGTCGCGGTAGTGCTGGCGCACTTCCGGCATTGTGTTCGCATCCACAAACATCGGCGGCAGCGTGAAATTCAGTTCCGGATAAACCTGCCCGCCGCCAATGACCATGCCGCGGCGCGTCGTCAGCGGCCGGGGCGCGACCCCAAACCGAAGGTCGTCCGGCTTCTGGATGGCGAGCCGGTGGTATGTCGTGGTCTGCAAGTTGAATCAAGTTTAACGAGCCGGTTCAATTCAGGGCGCGTTTCGCGATGCTGACGACTCCGGCAGCAGTTTCGCTGTAACCGTCTGCGCCGATTTCGTCCGCGTATTTCTGCGTGATGGGCGCGCCGCCCACCAAAATTTTCACCTGCCCGCGGACACCGGCCTGCTTGAACGCGTCCACGATGGTCTTCATCGCCGGCATGGTCGTGGTCAGCAGCGCGGACATGGCAACGATGTTGGCGCCTTTGTCTCTGACGGCGGAAATGAATTGTTCGGGCGACACGTTGACGCCCAGGTCAATGACTTCATAGCCACCGCCTTCGAGCATGGCCGCGACGAGGTTCTTGCCGATGTCGTGCAGGTCGCCCTTGACGGTCCCGACGGCGACGCGTATGGCGGCTTTGGCCCCGCTGGTGGCGAGCAGCGGGCGGACCAGTTCGAGCGCGGCCTTCATGGCCCGGGCGGAGAGCAGGAGTTCGGGCACGAAGTAATCGTTGCACTCAAAACGGCGGCCCACCTCGGCCATCGCGGGCATCATGTATTCCTGGACCAGCTTCATCGGCTCGATGCCGGCGGCGAGCGCGGCTTCGGTGGCAGCTTTGGCGGTTTTGGCGTCGCCGGTAATAATGGCTTCGTAGAGTGGTTTCAAGTCGGGCATAGGTTTTGGCGGTTGGTGATAGTCAGATTTGTTCGTCGAATTCCGGCGGGAGCCGGAGGGGATAGTTTCCAAATTCCCGCACGAGTTTCACAATGTAATCATACGTCGGCCCCGACACGCCGCTGCTGACCGAGTGGTCGGACAAAAAAACGTAGCCGCCGCCGCGCGCCGCATTCAACTTGCGCAACACTTCGCGGCGGATGGCTTCGCGATCGCCCGTTTCCCAGACCTGCACGTCGCTGTTGCCGCAAAACGCCATACCGTGGCCAAACTGCCGACGAAGCTCAATCACGTCCATGCCGGCTTTGGCTTCCAACGGATTGTAGCCGTCAATTTTAATGTCAATGTAATCCTGGAAGATCGTCTTCACGTTGCCGCAACCGTGGTAAATGACCGGCAGGCCGTAGGCGTGGGCGTATTCGGTCATTTGCGCCACCCACGGCTTGAAATACTCGCGCCAGTAACGCGGCGAGAAGAACATGCCTTTTTTGTACGCCACGTCACCCCAGATGACAAAGCCGTCGAGTGATCCATGGCCTGCGTCAATTTCCGCTTTGGCGCATTCGAGGTAATGCGCGCCGATGCGGTTAACGACTGCAGCCCATTCGCTCCGGATATTCACCCATCCAGAGCATGGCGTTCTGCTGTCCGACGAGCCGCGTGAGGCACTCGCTCACTTCGATCATGCTGCCATAAACCGGAAAATCCGGGCGCAGCGATTTCACCGTGTCAATCCAGGCCGGCGAATTGCGCTCAAAGCCGTCGCCGACGCCGGCAATCTGGTTGTCGCCGCCTTCGTAAAAACGCCGGCGGTCGCGCGGGTCGTCAAATTGAGCGCGCTCCAGTTTTTCGAACGTGTCCAGCTCCCACGCGCGCATCTCCGGCATGGGAAACTCGAAGTGCTTGTGCATGATGGCGCCAAAACCGGTCTTCACCACCACTTCCTCCGGCGTTTCCTTGAGTGTCTCGAACGGCCGGATCCACGGGTCCATGTTCGGCACCGTCGTAATCCAGTCGAGGTCGTAATGGTAATACGGGTTGGCGTCCGGCGGCAGGCCCAGCTCCTGACGCCAGCGGCGGGTGAAGCTGCCCCAGAAGAAATCGCTGATGGGCACGCGGTCGGGTTCCCGGTGCTGCAAGGCGGCGTTCAATCGCTCCAGCTTGCGCAACGTGTTTTCCTTCCGGCCCGCCTGCCCGGCGGCCTTGCCGAAAGTGTCAAACATGCTCATATCCGAATTCCGCCGAAGATTGAACCGGTCCGTTGCGGCCGGCTGGGAAGTCTTTAACTCAATCAATCGGGCCCAGGTTCAATGAGAACATGATGTATGCCACGCTGCGAGTTCAGCGAAACAAATTTGCGTCTATTTTGCGACACCCGACCGGCGGATATTGGGCGGGAATGTGCCATTAATCGAATTGAAATATGGGATGGGCTTTCATAGCATAAATCAAAATGCGACAACCGGATTGCAGCGCCCACGCCTTGCCGTTGAACGACCGGCTTTTTCAGGAGCCGTTCTATGTCACGCACGCCGGCTGGGAACGGGTCGGCCCGCATCAATCGTATCCGCGTCCCGGCCATCCCTCCTACTACGCTTTCAGATGGGAGGAAGGCCGCGTGCTGGGCGAGTTTTGCCTGGCGCTCATCACCAGCGGACGGGGCGAATTGCAGACCAGACAGGGACGCCAGTTTTTGCGCGCCGGTGACGCCCTGCTGTATCAGCCGGGCGAGTGGCATCGGCATCGCCCGATCAAATCCGTCGGCTGGTCCAATGTGTGGATCAATTTCAACGGCAACCTGCCCCACCGCTGGCTGCGCGACGGAAATTTCCGGCTCGATAAGAATCTGGTCCGCGTCGCCAACCGCCGGCTCTTTGAAAAGCAGTTCCGACATTTGGTGGAATCCGTGGACGCCGCCGGCACGCGCAATTCACTGCAATTTTCGTGGCAATCCATCGGTCTGCTGTCGCACTTTCTGATGGACGCCACTTCGGCCGACCATCCGCAGACCACCCGCTCCGGCGATGCCATGGTGGACACGGCAATGGATTTCATCTGGAGCCAGAGCCATAATCAAATCGGCGTTCCCGAGGTTGCGAGCCACACCGGCGTCAACCGGCGCACGCTGGAGCGGCGATTCAAATCCGTCACCGGCTCATCGTTGCTCAACGAGATTCAACGCTGCCGCATCTCCCGCGCCGCGCTGCTGTTGCGCGAAACGGATGTGCCCATCAAATATGTGATCGGCCGCGCCGGTTTTTCGAGCTACCAACGGCTGCGCCGCGCTTTCCAGAAACATTTCCGTCTGTCCCCGGAGAACTACCGCTCAAGCCAACGGCATACCGTTTAGTAAACGTCCCACATCAATCCCGGCAATCCAGGTTACGGCATTAAACCGTCTTTGATTTCCACCGGTTGCGATTCGACTTTCACCGTGGCCGGTTCCAGTCCCTTGCGCGTGGCCGTCAAAATGATCGTACCGGGCTGCAGGGTGGAGCGGATGGCGACGCGGTTGATGCCGCATTCGGTGTCCAGGTAAAGATTATTGACGGAATTGGTGATGCCGCTGTTGTAACCGCCGCGCCAGATGGCCGGGCCACCGAGCTTGAAATCCACCCGGGCCTCGTCGGTCGGACAGCGTTCGCCCTTTGCGTCCACCACTTCCACGTCGAAGAATGCCACATCCGAGCCGTCGGCCTGCAAGCCGCCCGGGCCAGTGTGGACGGTGAGCTTGATGGCTTTGGCCACGCCCGCGGTTTGTATTTCATCCTGCGCGACGATTTTGTCACCGGTTTTTCCGATGGCCTTGATGGCGCCCGGCTCGAATTTGATTCCAGGGAAAGCATAAACGTAGCCCGTGTCTCCCAGATTCTTGTTTTCGTTGTTGAAAGTGTCCACGAAATCGCAAGTCCGGTTCGTCAGGCCCACGGGTTTTCCGTTTACGAACAGCTCGACTGAATCACAATGGTTTGCCGCGACATAAACGGTTTTCGTCGTGTTCGTCGGATAGGTCCAGTGTCCGATGATGTGGATGTCGGGCGCCGGGTTCTGCATCACCCGATAAACGTAATAAGCCTGCTTGGGCAGCCGGACGGAATCCACCTTGCCGCTCACACGGCAGACCTCGCTGCTGTCCTGCCGGCCGTCGGCATTCGAATCGGACCAGTAAATCGAGGCGTAACCCGACCATTTCGAGTGCGCCGGGTCGGTATTGGTGATGAGGTTGCTGAAATAATCGCGGTACCGCACGGCGGCGGCGAGGCAGAAGGTTTCCGAGTTCCAA
Organism: uncultured Verrucomicrobiae bacterium; assembly: GCA_963802515.1. Taxonomy (GTDB): domain Bacteria; phylum Verrucomicrobiota; class Verrucomicrobiia; order Limisphaerales; family UBA11358; genus UBA11358. The sequence goes on along the minus strand of CAWDIX010000002.1, from coordinate 3,371,604 downwards.
TGATAAACGTCGTTCGGTCCGGGCTTGAACCCGAAAAACGGCGGCGAATAATCGTCCCAGAACCGGCGCGCGGCCTCGTCGCGGAAATCCTCCGTCTCAATGAGCGGCGCGCGGTCGCGGCGTTCAGCACTGTAGGCGCGGAACATGTTGGTGTAGCCCTTCAAATCATCCGTGCGACGGTCCTGCCCGATCATCACGCCGAAGTAGCCGGCGATGGGTGTGGCGGATGGTTCATTCAGCGTGCGGCAGCCGACAACGCGCCCGCCGTTCGGATCGTATTGTTTCTGCAAGTCGATCATTTGCTCCAAGTGAGGGGTCGTGATCGAATTATTGCCGGCCTCCCAGAACAAAATGCCCGGGTCGTTGCGGAAATAAATCATCGAGTCGCGCATTACTTCGGCGCGTTGCTCCCATTCGCGTTGGGCGACGTTCGGGGCCAGGCGGCGATCCAGAACCGGGTCCTGTTCCTTGTCGCCCGCCGGACAGATTGCGATGATACCCGCCTGGTCGCAGGCACGGACGTCCACGGCCTGAGGCGAAATGTGCATCCAGCGGATGTAATTGGCGTGCGTACTGCGAATCAGCTCCGCGTTGTAATCGTGCATCCAGTCAGGATACGCCTCACCCAGGCCGGCCCAGTCGTCACTCGAACGCTGCGCGTAGCCGGTGAGCCAGACAAATTGGTCGTTGAGATAAACGCCGCCGGTGCCGACGCCACCTTTGAATTCGGTTTTGCGAAAGCCGGTTTTGATTTTCTGCAGGTCCACGACCTTGTCGCTCACGGTGAGAAGGCAGTAAACGTCGTAAAGTTCCGGGTGTTCGTCGCTCCAGAATTTCGCGCCGGTCAATTTGCCCGTCGCCTTGAAAATTTCCGTCTCACCGTCCACCAGGTCCGACGTGTCGCCCTGGAATTTCGCGCAAACGTTTCCCTGCGCGTCCACGACCACCACCGACAGCGTGATGGATTGCTGGTCGCCGGATTCGTTGCGTACTTGCGATTCGATATTCACGTCGCAGGTTCTGTCCTTGATATCGAAGTGCGACGGGTAAATGTAAATGCCCGTCGTCTTGAGATTTTCGTAAAGCGGCAGCGTTTGATAAACCTTGCCGGTGAGGTGCAGCCGGATGTCATGGTTTAACCCGCCGTAGTTCGGATTGAACGCGCGGCCCATCCACTCGAAGGGCACGCCGGTCGCCTCTTCCTTGTAATCGTTGCTGTTGTCCACCTGGACGGCGATGACGTTTTCCGCGTCGCCGAATTTAACGAATGGGGTCAGGTCGAGACCGCAGGGCGAAACGCCATTTTCATATTTGCCGACCAACCGGCCGTTGACCCAGAACCGCCCGGCCTGTTTCAAGCCTTCAAATTCGAGAAAAACTTTCCCGTCCCTGGCACTGGCCGGCAGCTTGAAATGTTTCCGATACCACGCGACGCCAGCGTAGGGGTATCGGTCGCCGCCGTTGTGGTTGATGATATGGGCGTAGGAGTCGGTGTCATTGTAAGTGTGCGGCGCGCTGACCGTGGCCCATGGCGAGTCGTCGAAATCAACCCGTTCCGCGTTGGTGACATCTTCGCGGATGAATTTCCAATCAGGGTTGAAGTTGTAATCGGCGCGCGGGGAGGCCGGCGGAGTGTAAGGCGTCTGTGCCCGTGAAATTCCTGCAGCACAGGCAACCGCCGCAAAACCCATGGTCGCCAGGCAGCGGCAAAAATAATTTGCTTTCATTGGTAGCGGCGAATATTGCCTGATTCCGGTTCCCGTGGGTATCCCCAATTTTATTCATGCCGTCCCGGCAGCCATGAGATCATGGCAATTGCAGCCGGTAGAACGTCTGCGGCAAAGCGGGGTCGACGGCGTTGGTGAAGGCAAAGTCGCCGGCGCCATCGAATTGATTGGTGGCCAGGGGCGTCCACCGGGCCGGAGAGAGGTTGGTTGCGGACAGCACATAATAATTTGTGCCGGCGGGACCTCCCGTGCCGCTCATAATCAGGCCCGAACCCGAAATTCCAACGTTGCTGAAACGCGGCGCGGCGATCGCAATTACGGAAAGCGTGCCGTTGGTGTTCAAGGCTGCAGTATTCCAACCCAGTCCGGCGGGCAGTGGCGGCAGGATCACGTTGCTGAATGAGCCGCTGTAACTCGCGGCGTTGAACAATTTAAAGCCGTCACCCGCCGCCGGCGTGTTGCCACTGATATTGGTGACCACCAGGGTGCCACCGCAGGTCAGCGCGCCCAGAACCCGGACCACGTCATTGGTCGTCGGGGATTTGCTGATTTCGAAGAAGTTGGTGCAGGCGGGAGCGAGGGTGAGAGAATTCCCGAAGCTGAGCGTGCCAATGGAATTGCCGGGCGAAAGCGTCCCGCCATTCTGAATGGTCGCCGGCCCATTGACCGCGCCGGTGCCACCGAGCGTACCGCCCCCGGCAACGGTCACTGCGCCGCCCGCGGCCAACGATCCGTTGACAAAAAGTTTGCCCGCGTTGACGGTTGTGCCGCCGGTGTAAGTATTGGCCCCGTTCAAAGTAAGGTCGCCGGAACCGGTTTTTACCAGATTGCCCGGGCCGGAGAGGACGCCGCTCAAGGAAATGTCATGGGCCGCGCCCGAAACATCGGCTGCCTGAAAGGTGTAACTCGTTCCGCTCAACTGGATGGGCAGCGCGCTCGACCAATCCGCTTTCGCACCCAGGATACCGTTCAACAAAGAGATCGTGCCGGAGTAACCGGTGGTGTTGGGCTGTGTGATGCCGCCGCCGCCCAGGTACAAGGCACCGCCGTTGACGATCAGGAAGCCGTTGCCGCCCGCGGTGTCGGTGGCGATACCCAAGGCGATTTTCTCCGCCGTGGTGGTGCCGCCCGACAAATAGAGTTCCGAGTTGTTGGGCGTAGTGCCGTTGTTCTGGCTCAGCACGATGCCGTTGACACCGTCCAGCGAGGTGAAACTGCCGCCGTTGACCTGCAAAATTTCCCAGCGCGTGTTGGAGGTGTGGCCGATCAACACTTCATTGGTCACGGTCAGCGAGCCGGCGTCCAGGCGCACGGAATCGGAGGAATTGCCCGTGCCGATGGTCAGGGCGCCGAGGCGCACGCCGGCGGTCGCCCCGTTGATGTAAAGACCGGTCGTCGTCGCGGCGGAGATCGGAGCCGTCGCCGTCGGGGATGTTGTGAAAATCGCCGTCCGTCGCAAAGTCAGGGACGATGCCGAGAAATTCCCGCCGGTGATTTTGACGAGCAGGCCGTCGCTGTTGGGTTCGGTGAGATCGCCCAGGCTGGCGGTGCCCGCCGTTTGCCGGAACGCGTTGTTTAACGCGCTGAAGCTCGAGGTGCCGGATGAAATCAGTGTGCCGCCGTCCACCAGAAAGCCTGCGCCGTTCAACGCGCCACCGGCAAGCATACCTCCGGTCGAGAGTTCCAATGTGCCGGCACTCACCGCAGTCGCGCCGGTGAAGCTGTTGTTGCCGGTCAATGTCAGTATGCCGGTCCCGGCCTTGGTCAGCGACGAACCACCGGACATGGCGCCGGAATACACCGTATTTGCGTTATTGCCGCCAACGGTCAAGGCCACCGGGGCGGACACATCGTTGAGCAGACTCAAATTTTGCGCGCCACTCAGGCCACCCAGTGCCGCTGCGGTGATGCCACTGAAAATCACGTGGCCACCGGTGTAATTCAACGTGCTGTTCTGCAGCGCGAGAGAACCCGAAATCTGTAGCAAGCCGCTGGTCAAAGCGGTCGGGCCGCTGAATAAATTTGTACCGGTGAGCGTGAGCGAAGCAGGACCGTTCAGGCTCAGTCCGCCGGCCCCGGAAATACTTCCGGACAAAATCTGTGCCGCCGCGCCGTTAAAGGCGAGCGTTCCATTGTTCACGACGACGCCAGAATAGTTGCCGCCCCCCAACTGCCCCGCCCCGTCAATGGCCAGTGTGCCGTTGCTGATGGTGAGGTTGCCGCCAAAGGTGTTGCCGCCGGAAAGCGTATTGGTGCCGGGACCGTTCCTGGTCAATCCGCCGCCCCCGGAGATAGCGCCGTTCACGATGATATTATGTCCTCCATCGGCGAGCGCCAGCAGATTGCCGCCATTGTTGATGGTTTGCCCGAGCGTCAGGTCACCATTCGCCGCGTTGATGGTTACCGGCGCGCCGAGGGCGACCGGCACGTTCAACGTTTGTGCATCGGCGGAATTGTTCGTCACACCGCCGGAGAGTGTCAGTGTGCCGCCGAACGTGCCCACATTGAAATTGCCGGCGGTGTTGTCAAAGGTCACGGCATAAATATTGTATGAACCGTCCATCACCGGCGCGAGGCGGGTCAGGCCGGCAAAAATCAGGCTGTTGCCGTAGGTCGGCGCCGCATTGCCAACCCAGTTTGCCCCGCTGCTCCAGTTGTTGTCACCGGCACTGCCATCCCACGTTATGCTCGCGGACCCGACGGTCAGTGAAAATGAATACGGCGCGGAGAAGTTGCCCAAATTATCGCTACCGTTGACCGTCAAAGTCTTGACCCCAATTGTGGTTGCAGGGCCGACGCTGATCGTGTTGGTGTAATTGCCGGCTCCGTCTGAAACCAATGTCTGATCAGCCGAGCCGCCGATTGCACTGGCATCCACGGTGACACTGGCAATCGGGTTGGCCTGCGGGGTTACTGCGGCGCTGATGATCACGTTTTGACCGGGAAACGCCGGGTTGGGAGCGGCTGAAGCGGACGTGATAACAGGACCGGCAGACGGCACGACACTGACCTGTGCGGAATCGGGACTTTCACCGAGGACGTTGGTTGCCGAAACCACGTAGTAGTAAGTCGTCCCATTCAAGACGGTCGCGTCCGTATAGTTATTGCTCGTCGGACTGGCGATGATGATGTAAGGGCCGCCGTTGGCGGTCGAGCGTTTAACATTATAACCCGTCGCACCGGCTGCCGCCGCCCAGTTCAAAGGGACCTGTGCATTGCCCGAGGTGGCCATCAGCCCGGTCGGCGGAGGCGGGCCGGCAATCGTCAATGACCAGTCGTCAACATCAGCCGATTGATTTGCGCTCGCAACGGAGTACAGGCCGACGTCACATTGGCCGTTGATGATAGGAATTTTCGGGATGACGGCCTGAGTCCAGGAGGATTGTGCCGTGTTGACGTTGGCATCTATCTCCACCCCGCCGAAGTTTCGGGCAAAAACTTGAGCTGTTGGCTGGCCGCCGCTGCTTTGATACCAGGCACTCAAAGTGTAAGTGCCATTGGTCAAGCCGGTCACCATCTGGTCGGTGGTGGCGGTGTAAGCACTGATGTTCGAGTGGCGCAGATGCCAGTTCCCCGGGTTGTGGCTGCCCGAGGCGTTACCATATCCGGAACCCGTGCTGACCCAGCCGGCGACGTTCGTCTGTGAAACCCGGTCGGCCTCAAAGCCCGGATTCAAAATATAATTATTGCCCGGGCCCACGCTCCACGTGCCGGCGGCAGCGTTGAGATTGAATTCCGTCACGGACTGAAAAGTCGGCGTGCTGCCGTTGAAGGTAACCGGGCACCATTGATTATAACCGATGCCGTTGCCGGCGAAATCACACCACCGGTCGCCGACGAACAAAACCGTCGTGCCGTTGGTGCCCGTCACGGTGACGCCAAAGCCGGTCTGGGAGACGTGGCAGAAATCGAAATCGGTTCGGTTCAACACGTATTCCGCCGAGTAAGTGCCGAGGATGTTGGTTGAATCAATCACGTAGCAGTGAGAGGCGTTCCAGCCGTGCAGATCGGAAGAGCAGAAGTAATATCGGCTGTTGTTCTTGAACATCATGTTCCCTTCGCGACCGTTCCCGTTGTAGATGTTGTCGCCGGCATCCACATTGAGGTAATCGGCGGGATGAAGCGGCAGCACGTACAAATGGCTGCGACCGTTGGCGCTCGAACAGATCAGGTAGGCGGTTCCGTCTTCATCCAGAAACACCGTCTGGTCACCAGGCTGATTGTTGACCACGGGCAAATTGGTCTGGATGTGGTCATAAACAAAATTGCCGGTCGGTGTGGAGCAAGTGGCAAAGAGTTCGCCCGAACCGTAGCTGCCCTGGACTTCTGACAAGAGCACGTATTTTTGGGTCGCGGGATTGTAGGCCACACCCATGCGTCCCACCCAGCTTTCCCCGGCCAGGACTGGCGACGAGGTGGTCATGACGTTGTTTTCAAATTTCCAGTCAACCAGGTTCGTGGACGAATAACAGGTGAAGGCATTGAAACTGGTATCGCTGTTTTCGCCGGCGGACGGATTGTTGTAATAAGTAACAGCGCCGTTGTACTTGACGCCGTACCAGTACCAGATGCCGTTGAATTTGTATACCCCGCCGCTCTGCGCGTAGATGGGGTTCCCGGAGGTGTCCTTGAGAAAGACGTCATTGGTGATGACGGCCCCATCCACCGGGTTTGGGGTGCCGCCGAGTGTCAGGCCGACACCGATCGCGATTGATAAGCATCGCAGGAGCTTCATGGAGGCCTTAAAATAGCATGGATTTCATTGCTCTGCTGGCAATCCCGAAAAGGCTTCCCGGGGTCGCCGACGAACGGCCTGGTCTGGCCGGCCAGATAATCGTTCAGGCTGTCCTCGTGCAAAACAGGGACCACCTGCGGATAAACGTCCAGAAGGTTTGCCAGCGAACCTTTGGATGCAGCGTCGAGTGAATTCTTGAACACAAATACCGGCGAGCCTTCGCCGCTGGCCTGGCCGGTGTATGGACTGTTGGCAAGCCAGCCGTGACGACGGGTGTCCCAGATTTGCAGCAGAACGCGGGTGTGAACCTTGAATTCGCTTCCCGCGGAAGAATCCAGCCTGGCCTCCTCAACCACGATACTGACCACCCAGTCCACACCCGCGCGTTTGGCCATCAAATCCAGATTCCCGGCGGTGCGATTGGATAATTCCCCAAGCTCAATTTTGGGGGCGGCATCCGCCGCTTTGGCGGCCATCCCTTCACCCAGTATTTTGAATTGCCGGGTGATGAATTCATATTCCAATCGGTGGCGGACCACCAATCGACGCGGCGCCTGCATGTGCGCGGAATCCGTGGTTGCATCAAGGGCCGGCAACAGCAGAACGCCGGTTTCGCGAGGAGTAACTTGGATCGGCGCCAGCATCTCCTCATCGCCGCGGGCCGGCGAACCGGCAAACAAAAAAAAGACCAATGCCGCGATCAAACCGGCCTTGATATCGAACCGGAAGCTCATCGCAACTGCAACCGATAGAACGTCTGCGGCCAGTCGGGATTGATGGCGTTGGTGAGGGCAAAATTGCCGATGGCATCAAATTGATTGGTCGCCACCCGGGCCCACTGCGCCGAGGGCAGCGTCAGATTCGTCGAAACCAGGAGGTAAAACGGCCAGCTGTCCACCCCGCCCGACCCGCCGATGACCAGATTGCCCCCGGCCATTTTCAGGCTGGCAATCGTGGGCGACGTCAACGTCACGACGGAAAGCGTGCCGGAGGTTTTCAAGGTGTTGGTGTTCCACACCGGTCCGCCGGTCAACGACGGCAAAACAAAGCCGGTAAAGGCGCCGGAATAACCGGCCGCGTTGAACAATTTGAAGCTGTCGCCGACGGTGAACGGAGCCACCCCGGCATTGCTCACGACCAGCGTGCCGCCTTCCGTCAAAAGGCCGGTGACTTGGACCGAATCATTGGTCAACGGGGAGTGCTGGATTTGAACAAACGTCGTGCTGCCGGCCGCGAGCGTCAGCGTGTTGCTGATGGTCAAAGCCCCCAGCGGATTGCCCGGCACGAGCGCGCCGCCGGGATTGACGGTGACGGCGCCGGAAAGGAAGCCATTACCGGCGAGGGTACCGCCGGCATTGACCGTGACCGCTCCCGAACCTGTGGCACTGCCGGCCGGGTTGCTGACCAGCAGGATGCCACCGCTCACCGTGGTGCCGCCGCTGTAGGTGTTGTTGGCGCCGCTGAGAACCAGCATGCCCGTGCCAACTTTGATCAGCGACGTAACACCGGCATCCGAAATGATTCCGGCGTAGGTGTTCGTTGTGTTCTTCGCGCCGATGCGCCAGGTGGGATTGATCGAACCGCCCGACACGATGGACGCGCTGCTGGCGCCGCCGAGTTCGCCGATGTCCGTCGTCTGACCGTTGGCGTTGATGTTGTATAATTTCACGTTGCCGTTCAAATAAATGGCCGCGTTGGCGTAGCCGTTGGCATTGTTAATCCGGAAATCGCTGGGGATGGTGCGCGGACTGACATTAATCCGGCCGCTGAACTGCGACCAGTCGCCGCTCAACGCCCCGCGCACATAGTCCACGGTGATGTTCAACGTGCCTCCGCCGGTAAGTTTCCCGGTCAGGCCGCTGCCCGTGAAGCGCGGCGGACACAACAGCGTGCCGGTCTGCCCGGAGGGAACAACCAAATCGTTTGGCAACACCCCCCAATAAGTGCCATTGTTCCCGGCGTATCCGTTGAGTTGCGCCGTGCCACCTGCTAAAGTGATTGGACCGGTGCCCCAGGCGGCACTGTTCACTGCACCATTGCCGACAATGATGGAGCTGTTGCTGATAATGGTGCCGCCGGAATAGAGATTGGTGTTGTTGATGGTCAACGTGCCGGTGCCGGTCTTGATCAGCTTGTTGGTGCCGGCAATTGAGCCCACGCCACCGAGGGTGTAATTTTTCGAGGCGTTGAACGTGACCAGGGCCGGCTGCGGCGTGCCAGCCACGAACACCGGCACGTTGTTGGAGCCCGAATTACCGAACGTCACGGTATCGCCATCGTTGAAGATGGTGTCCACGTTGTTGGTCTGCCAGTTCGCTGCGCCGCTCACATCCCAGACGTTCGCCGCCCCGTCACCATGCCAAATGAGCGACCGCGGAGTAACGACGATGCTGACGTCCGGCGTGGCGCTCGCTTCGGGCGAATTGGGACTAAGGCCGGTGACGTTTGTAGAAGCGACGACATAATAATAGGTGGTGCCATTGGCGAGGCTGGTGTTGGTGTAACTCGTGCCGGAATAATTAGCGACCACCACGTTCGTTTCATCGCCGCGGCTGGTTCCACTGAAGAGGTAGTAACCAGTCACTCCGGGAACTGTGGTCCAACTCAAGGTCACCTGCGCGTCGCCGGCGATGGCCGAGAGACTGACAGGCGCGAGCGGAGGAGGAACAACGGTGACCGTGGCGCCGGGCGAAACACCCGCGGCGTTGACCGCCGTCACTTCATAATAATAGGTCGTCCCCACATTCAAACCGGGATCGGTATAAGTCGTTTCAGTGACGTTTTGAACATAAGCATAAGGCCCCGCACTGTTCGTCCCCCGGCGAATGATGTAACCCACAGCCCCGGGAACCGCCGACCAGTCGAGCACGACGTTGGCCGCGATAAAATCCCCGGTGAGCGAACCGGGGGCGCCCGCCGGCGGCGCGGGCAAAGGTACCCCGACGGCGGAAGTCGAATTGGCGCTCGTGCCGCCGGCGCTGGTCGCGGTGATGAAGTAACTGTAGATGCTGCCATCGGTCAACGCCGTGTCGGTGTAGGTCGTGCCGGCATTGGTGTTATTGAGGACGATGGTGCCCAACACGTTCGATGCGCCGCCCAGGTTGTCCACCAGGGTGGAACGGTAAACGGAATAAAAGTTCGCACCGGGCGACGCATTCCAATTGAGCGTGACGCTTTGATGCCCGACGCTGGTGACAGCGAGACCTATCGGCGCGGCGGGTGCACCGGTGGACAACGCGCCGGAAGGTGTCGCGCCGGCGCTTGGCGGCGAATTGGTGCTGGCGCCGCCGGGATTGACCGATTGCACGACGTAGTAATAGGTCGTGCCGTTCGCCGCGCTGGTGTCGAGGCAAGTCGCATTATTCCAGCCGCTGCCGCAGACCGGGCCGACGACGCCGTTCGTGATGGGGACGTAGCCACTGCCGGAAGTGGTCGATCGCAAAATGTTGTAGCTCGTCGCTCCGGGCGTCACCGGCCAACTGAGCAGCACGCTGGTGTTGCCCGCATAGGCGACGATCGAAGCAGGTGCGGGCGGTACATAGCCCGACAGTTCCAGGCGAATGTAATCGTACATCGCATGGGGAAAGAACGAGCTGCCTTTACGCATGTTGATGGTGAGTGTGTTTTGCCCTTGTTGCAGCAGGCCGGCGGGGAACGTCAGGCGCTCGTCGGAGAAAACAGCGTTGATCCCTTCGCGGACGGTCGTATCACTGCTGCTGTAACTCGGAAAGTAGCCGGTTGAAACTTCCGGTGCCGGCGACGCCTCGACTCCATAGGTGTTGGTCAAACCGAGATTGTCGCCGTTCAAAGTCACAATCAGCGGTCCCGAATCATCCGAAGCCAGGCCGATATAAAGCGAAGCCGTCGCCCCGTTGGTCGGCGCCTGAACAAGGTTGAAGGTAATGGTCGAAGTCGAGCCGTTGTAATTTCCCGCGCTGTCGGTGAGGATGGGCTGGACGAAATTCCAATCCGTCGTCCAGCGGCTCTGGCCGACGATGTAATTCGGTTCGCCCGGAAAATCGAACGGGTATTCCAAAAATTTGGACCATACCGGCATCGGGTTCGCCGGGCTCGGGCCGATGTCGCCCACCCACCAATCGTCGCCGTGCCGGAATTTTCTGGCCGTGCGGTCCGGGTAACCGATTTCAAAGACGGTCGCCCCCACCCGCGATGGCGTCCAGGTGACTGTGCCGAGATTATTCGTGCTGCCGGCTGGCACGGTCACACTGAACGGCACGGCGGGAAGATCGAACAAAATGGGAGGATTGCCGCCGGTTTGATTTTGCGACATGAACGTTCCGTTCGCGCCCGGACCAAACGCATACAAGGTATAATTATTGGTCGCGATGACCTCGGGGATGGTGAAATTTCCATTGGCATCGGTTTTCACCCAGAATTGGTAAGGCTTCATCCATTGCTGAAAATCATAAACGTTGGTCACCGTCACGGGTTGTCGCACGACGCCGACCCACAGGTTGGAGGCGGCGGCACTGGGATTGCCGCTGTCGTTGATGACAAACCGACCGGTGATCGTGCCGCGATTCGAGGCCGGCGCATAATTGGCGTTGTTGAACCAACTGTAGGGCCACGCGGTCGCTTCGGCCGCCGCCTGCGCCTGCGCGTCGGCAAACAACGCATTGGCGGTTTGCGTGGGGTTGGTGAGGCTGTTCGTGACGTTGTTGAGATAAATAAAATACGGCCCGGACACACGCGTCCACGCTTCGTTCACACCCCACTGGCTGTCGCTGCCCATTTGATAATGGCCGCCGTTGAGCATATTGACCATCGGCGCGTCCATCAATTCGGGTTTCATGGGCCCGCCGTTGTAATATTCGACGCTCGCCAGCACGTGCCAGATACCGATGTTCTGGCCGACAAACCCGGCCGCGGGATTGTTCACGCTGCTCCATCCCCAGACGCGTTCCGTGCCGAAATCGGCCACATATTTGTATTTGTCCTCGTATCGTCCGGCGGCGATACCATTGGTCCACAACGAACATTCCACCGGCGCACCGAACACGCCGACGGCCGAACCGCCGATGTTGTACTGAAAATTGCGCGTGGCATCTATGCTGTTCCAGGTGAACTGCGGCGAAATGTAGATGTTGTCGCGCGTCTCACCCATGCCCATCGCGGCGTCGCCGATGCGATGACTCCAAATCGGAGTCGCGTAAAATCCGGTCGAGCCGCGCAGCATTGAAAAATGAATGTCCACGGTTCCGCTGTTGGCGGAGGAGAAAAGCAGGTCCACCTCGGCATAGTCGCCGGTGTTGGCTCCGACCGAATACGCGGCCGACCCGGTGCTGAACCCCCCGAACTCCCAGTAAAGCTGCCCGCCATTATTGCCGCCGCTCAACACCTGATTCGTCACGGTAACGCCGCTGTTGTTGTAGGTGTAAAAGATTTGATGGATTGTGGCATCCGCCTTGGTGATGACAATGGAAACGATACCGTTGGCCATCGTCACCGTGGTGCCGTTGTCAGTGAGAGTGACATTGGGGCCGGTGCCGGTGCCGCCACCTGGAATATTGGCGAAGACAGGAATGGCGGACACGAGGCAGCCGAATATGGCTGACATTTTAACCATCAGTGATTTCATTGGAAAAGTGGACGCGAAGGTCGCGGCATCACGTGCCGGGCTTGTGCAGGGTCATTGGCATCGCGAGAATATACACGTTCCCCATGCGACAGGCATGTCACCAATTCTGATTATGCTCTTAAGCGGTGCAAATCCGGCCCTGCCACTCAATTTCTGGCCTGCCCGAACCGGTCGTCGCCATAATCCCTGCACATTGGCGGGTACAAATCCATCAGCTTACTAACGTCATAACGGCCACGACAACGGGCTTCAATGTCCATTTCATTCCGGGGAAACCGGCGGGAGCGCCTTGAGCGTGACCGAGCCGCTCTTCAAGCCGGGAGCCGACGCGGTCAAAATGATTCTGCTGGCGGGTTCCGTCGCCTTGACAAAGGCGACGCATTCGCCTTGGAAGGCATGGCGTTCGCTCGCTTGAAATGGCTCGTGACCGGCGTTGTCGGCGTTGTCCACCGCAGCAACCACGCCCGGGCCGGAAATGTTGAAACTGATCAAGTCATTGGCGGAAGGAACCGGAACGCCACGCCGATCCACCACTGCCGCACGAACAAAAGCGACGCCGTCCCAGTCGTCGGCGATTTTTTTGAGGTTGGCTGTGAGCAGGATTTTCGCCGGCTGGCCGGCGGTCTGCAGTTCATCGGTTGCCACCACCTTGCTGCCGTTCCGGGCGACGGCCTTGAGCGCGCCCGGCGCGTAGGTTACTTTCCACACGCGCGGCGAGGCATCGGCATTCAACGGCTTTGATCCAAGCGATTTGCCGTTCAAAAACAATTCAACTTCCTTGCAGTTGGAATAAACCTCCACGTTTTCCTCGTGCGGCCGTAAATTTTTCGGCGTCCAGTCGGCGAACAACACCTGCGGACGGCGCAGGACATCCTGCGCCGCGGGTTCATAGCCGGGGTCGGTGGGCCTGAGCGTATTGGGCGCCACCCGGCGCGTGATGAAGACCATCGGTTTGTCCGCCCACCAGCTTTGCCGCTCGAACGCCATCGGTTTCGGCGCGCCGGTGCGGTCCAATAGGCCCGAACCGGCGGCCATGACCGGCCAGCGACGCGATTCGCCCAAATAATCAATGCCACTCCAGAGAAATTGTCCCGCGTACGGAGGATGGTCGCGTAACGCCACCCAGGCGGCGCGACCGTGTTGGTTTTCCGTGCCGATGATTTTACGCGTCGGCTTTTGCTCGTGCGCGGCGAGGATTTCGTTCTCCCGATAATTCTGGCCGATGACGTCGAGCATGTCCGCCAGCCCATCATCATAATCGTGGCTCGCGTTCGGACGGAAGAGCGCCTGCGTCACCGGCCGGGTCGGGTCGGCTTCGTGAGCAACCGCCACCAGACCCTGAAGAATGCCCTTCGCCATTTCCGCCTTCGGTGTGTCGTGGATTTCGTTGCCCACGCTGTACAGGATGATGCTCGGATGATTCCGGTCGCGCAGGATGGTGTCGCGCTCGTCCGTTTTCGACCACTCTTTGAAATACAAATGATAGTCGTAAGGATTCTTGGCCACGGTCCAGCAATCGAACATTTCGTCCATCACCAGAAATCCCATGCGGTCGCACAAATCGAGAAACTCCGGCGCGGGCGGGTTGTGGGCAGTGCGTATGGCATTCACACCGAGCGCTTTCAAGGTTTTCAACCGTTCTTCCCAGACGCCCAGCGGCACCGCCGCCCCGAATGCGCCGCCGTCATGATGCAGGCAGACACCCTTGATCTTGAAATTCTTCCCGTTCAGCCAGAAACCCGTGTCGGCATCAAAGTGAAATTTCCGGACGCCGAACGGGACCGAGTCGTCATCGAATGACAGGCCGCCGGAATTAACCAGGATGAGTGCGCGATAAAGGACCGGATGATCCAAATCCCAGCGCTGCGGGTTTTTCACGACGAGGTCTTGTTCGAATGGCGCGGAATTCCCGGGGGCGATCATTTGTGGTTTGGTTTCGGCGCGGGCAACGATTTTGCCATCCGGGTCGAGCACAACCATGGCCAGAGAAATTTCCCACGCCGCATTGAAGGCATTCGTCACGGCGCATAGTACGCGAACGGTTGCTTCGTTGCGGCCGATTCGGGGCGTCGAAACAAATGTGCCCCAGGATTCGATGTGGATCGGGCTTGTCGCCAAAAGCCGCACGTGACGGTAAATGCCCGCACCGGAATACCAGCGCGACGCCGGTTGTGCCGAAGTATCGGCGCGGACGGCGAGGACGTTGGTCTGGCCGGCACCGAACTTGAGATGGCCGGTCAGTTCGTATTGAAAACTGACGTAGCCATAAGGCCGGTGGCCGAGATGAATACCGTTGATCCAGACGTCGCTGTTGGCCATCACGCCGTCAAACTGGACAAACACGCAGCGATCCGCATCGCTTTCCGGCAGCGTAAACGATTTACGATACCAACCCACGCCGCTGGGCAGAAACGCGCCCGCGCCGGCGGTTTTGTTAGTCCGGGCGAAAGGCCCTTCGATACTCCAGTCGTGCGGCACATTGAGTTTACGCCAGGCGCTGTCGTCGAATTGCGGTTGCTCCGCGCCTGGCGAATCGGCCTTCAGGAAACGCCAGTCGCCATCAAAGGACACGGTGACGCGGGTGTTCGCCGCTATGCCGAAGGACGGCAGCAGAAACAGAGTGGCCAGACCGGCCAGAACGAAGGTTCTTTTCATGGTCAATGATTTTGGGTGTTTACACCGGGAAATTGACGCACAGCATCCGGCAAAGGTGACAGGAACGCAAGTCACCCGAACTGTGGGCGGCGTCCTGATATGAAACGAGTCCGGGTTTGGAGTTCCGCGTTTACGCGGTTCGGACCGCCTGAAGGCGGAACTCCAAACTAAAATCAGGACACGGCCAAACTGGTGATAGCCGTGGATGAGGCCGGATGGCATCTTTACCATTTTTTCAACGAGTGGTGGAATTTTCAGGGTAAAGCTTCAGGCCGGTGATTTTGTAGGTCCATGCGTAATCACAGGGTTTTTCGGCGGGCATTTTGATTTTCAGACCGGTTTCGTCCTGGCTGAAGGCCAGTGCGCCCTTGTGCCCGAGCAGCGTCACGGTTTTGATCCGGCCCGCGAAGGCATTGGTTGAAGCCAACGAAACAATGACGGCTTCGTTTTCCGGCCACGAGAGCGCAATGGCGTAAAGCGTATTGCCCCGGGTGGTGAAACGGAACCCGCGGCTGCCGCCTTCGCCGAAATGTGTCCAGGGTCGGGTGCCATAGATGGCTTCACCGTTGACGTTCGAGCCATCGGCCAATGCCGAGGAGCGTATTCTGTTGCGCCTCCGGGATGGTGCCGTTGGCCATGGGTGAAATATTGAGCAGGTAATTGCCGCCTTTGCTGACCGTGTCCGCCAGCTTGTTGATGATGGCGCCTGGGCCGGACACCGACATGCCGGTGGTGTAGCCCCAGGTGCTGCCGATGGTGTCGTCCACCTGCCACGGCCCCGGCCGGATGTCTTTCGGGGATCGGGGACCCACCTTTTCAAAGTCAATGATCGAACCGATTTGTTTGGTGTCGTCGTTGCTTGGCGCGTAGGCGATGTATTTCGTGCTGAGCGACACCTGCTTGCCCCATTGCCGGGCGCGGTTGTAATAATAAGCCGCCACGAACTCCTTCAACGGGTCCAGCACGCGCAAATTGACGCCGTTGTCGAACCAGAGGAGGTCGGGGTGATACTTGTCAATCAGCTCCAGGTTGCGATTGACCCAATCGGTGAGGAATCGGGTCATGGCCGCATCGCTGCGGTCGGCCACGTGGTAAAATTCTGCCCACTTCGGATCGTAAAGGTCGGCCCTCGCCGCCTGCAACCGCGCGTCGAGGTCGGGCGCCGGGTTGACGAAAGTGAAGTTTTCCATCCCGTGGTTGGACACGCCGAACTTCAACCCCTGCTGGCGGACGGCTTTGGCCAGATCGCCGATCAGGTCGCAGTGTGGTCCCATTTTCTCCGCGTTGAACGGAGTGACGGCGCTGTCCCACAAAGCAAAGTTGTCATGATGCTCGGCGGTGGGCATGACGTATTTCGCCCCGGCTTTTTTGAACAACGTGGCCCACGCATTCGGATCCCATTTGTCAGCAGTAAAGAGCGGAATGAAATCCTTGTAGCCGAATTTCTCCACCGGACCGAAATGTTCTTCGTGCCATTTGATGTCGGCCGGGCTGCCATACATGTGCTTTTCATACCATTCGTTGTGGTGGGCGGGCACGGAATAAAGCCCCCAATGCATGAAGATGCCAAACTTGGCGTCTGCAAACCACGCAGGCGGCCGGTAATTTTTCTGGAGCGAATCCCAGGTCGGCTGAAACAGACCCTTCGGCATCGGGTTGGTGACCGCCGCATCGGCGGCGGCGACGATGGCCGGAGTGGCCGGCGGCCCCATGACACCGTAATCGTACAATCTCGATTCCGGCGCGCCGCCGCGGTCGGGCCGGGGCAGGTTGACCTCGGCGCGGAGATCCGATTCAACCCTCAGCAATGCGAGACCGGCAACCAGGACACCGATAAATCTGCGCTTCATGGATTGAGCGTTTGTGCAGCACTTACGGTTTGTCCGTTTGCAGATACGGCGCGAGGGGATCATCCGGGAGAACCTTCAAACCGGCGATAACGCATTGCGCGTTCAAGTCCGCCCCGGCGGCGGTGGTGTGCGTATGCGGGTCACCAAAAAGTGGATTTACCTTTTCGGGTCCAAGCGCGTCGTAACGTTCCGCGATGATCTCGTTGAGATCAACGAAACCCACACCTTCGGCCCTGGCGACCTGTTCGGCCCAGCCGGCATAGCTGTCCCGGCTGCGAACAATTTTGCCGTCCTTCCAGATCTTGCGCGGGATCTGCGAACAGACAATGGGCGTGGCTTCTTTTGCCCGGGCGTCGGCAATGTATTTCCGCAGATACCAACCGTAGGTATGCACGACCTCGGGTCGCCCGGTCATGAGGTTGGTAATCGCCTGACTTTCGGCGCCGACGCCTTTGATGGTTCCACGCGCGCGGGTTTTGTCGTTCAACGGCGCGTTGTCGTTGTGGCCAAACTGCATCATCACAAAATCGCCCGGCCTGAGCATGGCGAGCACGCAATCCCATTGTCCTCCAGTCAGATAGCTGCGGCTGCTGGTGCCGCCAATGGCACGGTTGACGACATTGATTTTTTCCGGGTCAAAATATTTCCCGACAAAATCGCCCCAGCCCCATTGGTTGTTGGCACCGGTGCCCCGGCCATTGCGCACGGTGGAATCCCCGATGAGAAAGAGCGTCGGCAGCCTTCGATTGGCGGGCAGCGGCAATTGGAGCCAACTGAACGGATCGGCTTTCACCTGCTTGCCTTCGTCCGAGAGGAATTTGGTAATGGGACTGGGCCGCAGTCCTTTCAGTCCTGCCACCACGCCGGCGGCGTGCAGATCGGCGCCGATGGCGTTGAAATGCGTGTGGTCGCGGGGATAAAGCGCCTTCACCTTTTCCTCGCCCATCGCGTCAAATTTGTCGGCCATGATGTCCGTCAAATCAACGAACAGCACATGCTCGCCCGGCGCGACTTCGGCCGCCCACGGACTGTAACGCCCGGAACCGCGTTCGATGCGGCCGTCCTGCCAGATGTCGCGCACCGTGAGCGTCAGGACGATGGGCGTGGCGCCCTTCGCCCTGGTGTCCGCAATCATCTTGCGCATGTACCAGCCGTAGGTGTGCACCACCTCGTGTTTTCCGGTTTGCAGATTGTCAATTTCCTGCGTCTCCTCGCCAAGACCGGGCAGCGAACCGCGGGCGCGGCGGGAATCATTGATCAGGCCGGCGTCGTTGTGACCGAATTGGATCAAAACGATGTCCCCGGGCTTTACCTCGCCCAGCAACCGGTCCCATAAACCTTCGGTGATGAAAGTGCGGCTGCTGCGGCCGCCTCGCGCCAGATTGATGATGTTGACCTTCGTCTTGTCAAAATAGTCCGCGAAGGGCACCGCCCATCCTTGTTGGTTCACACCGGCCCCGCGCGCGGCGGTGGAATCGCCGGCAATGAAGATGCGGGGCAACGCAGGATTGATGGCAGTAATTATCGCAGGCGGGTTGCTGGCCAGATCGGGGGCCAAGGCGGGTGTAGCGGAAACCTCCGGTTTCGCGCGCGTGGCAGTGCCAGTTGGGTTTGCCGGCGTGCCGGTCCCCGTTTTGGCGACCGGCCCGGTATGGGCGCAACCCGAGCCGGCAATCGCCAGAACCATCGTCATCGTGACGCAAGCAAAACGAGTCATGATTTTGTCATTCATAATTTTTACAACTGTGCCTTGGCGGAAAATAATTATCTGTCGCCCCGGACGTTTCGGGTTTCCGGAGGCCAAAGATAGCCGGGCGGCGTGTGGTCACCATCGCCAATTATGGTGTCAATCACGATGCCCGGATCCACCATCCAGATTTTCAACCTGTGAAGTCCCGGAGCGGTGATATTCTGGACGCTCGAGGTGAGCGCCGCGTTACGCAAAACATCTTCCTGCCAGCGCCGGTCGGTTTCGCTCATGGAAAATGGCAGTGAAACGATTTTGGGCAGCTCGTCGTCCACGGCGATCGCGTAACGCTGCGGCTTGCCGGTCTCGACCGAAAACGTCGGCAGCGCGCGAACAGTAAATGTCCAGTCGCCGGGATGCTCAATCCAGATTTTATATTGCAGGCATGGTGATTCGCTCAAAATCTTCTGCGGCGCGTCCCGGACCGGGACCAGTGTCGGAAAAACCGCGACAGCCTCGCCGTTGTAGCCGAGGCCGATGATTTTCTGCCAGTGCGCGTCCTTGCCTGGAATGAATGCCGAGGCGTGCTCTGCTTCCATGACCACGCAATGGTTGTGCTCCACGAAATCGGCTCCGCGTTTACGAAGCGACCGGCCGCTCTCGTCCTGAGTTTGGAGTTCCGCCTTCAGGCGGTTTGGCGCGGTTTGCGTCTTCGGTTCCGCCTGAAGGCGGGACTCCGAACCGGGAGTTGCGGACGCATTGGCAGCGATTTCGTTTGTCACCGCGGTTGGAATATTCAACGAAAGCTGGCCGCGCGGATTGTCGGACATCATGCCGCGCCACTTGCCGCCGGCGAGCTGGTTGTTGTAAATGTCTGTGAGCCGCTCGATTTCAGCCTGCGCGTTCCGGGCCGCCGCCAGCCCGGCGGCACGATTCTCTTTTATCCCGGTGTAGAATTCCGTCAGCGCAAGACATTTTTCGTTCATCGCCGCCGCCGCCTTGACCGGATAATCAACCAGTTCGAAAAATGCGTCGCGCGATTCCGGCGGCAGATTTTTTCCTGCGGTTTCAACTCGCGCAACCAGTTTTCGCCACGCTTCCAGCCGTTGCAGAGCTTCGTCGGGAGAAAACAAATTGTTCGTGGGATAACCCATGTGTTCCGGTTTGCGCTGGAAATTCAGGCGGTAGTATTCGGCCAGAATTGAGGTGAGTTCGGGCGCGTTGGCCGGGCCGAAATCGCGCGCCAACTGTGGTTCCAGCATATCGTAGGTGTTTGTTCCGTTCCACAAGCGCGGGTTCCAAGCCAGCTTGAGGAAAAATTCGACGTCGAGTTCCGCCGGTTTCAAATCGCCGACGTTGAGAATCCAGACCTTGTTCGCTCCGTAGTCGTAAGCCTTGGTCATTTCCTCGGCAATGAGCGCCGGCGGTGTCGAGCACAGCCAGAGGTAGTCGCGCGGGCGACCGTAATACGAAACGTGATAATAAACCCCCGCGCCACCGCTGCGTTGACGCTCGCGGGCGTTGGAGAATTCGCGGATGTAACCGTAGTTGTCGTCCGGCCAGACCAGCGTGATGTCGTCGGGAATGTCCGGCATGAGGCGATACAATTCGAGTACTTCCTTGTACGGACAGAAAATTTGCGGCACCCGGATGACGTCGGGATTCACCCAGCGGGCGAGCATGGCGCGCTGGTCCTGGATGATTTGGTGGAGCCGTTCGGCCTTTTCCCGCGGCGTGCCGCCACCCGGCATCGCGCCATCGTGGATGCCGCGCATCCCGAGTGTATAGACGTTCTCGTATTTTCCGTTTTCCCGGACGCGCTGCTCCCAATATTTCAACACCCCGTCGGGGTTGGTGACAAAATTGTAATCGCCGTGCCCGTCGCGTTCCCACTCGTCCACGTTGTCACGGAGCATTTGCTCGCAATGCGACGAACCCATGACAATGCCGCAGTTATCCGCCAGCTCCTTGTTGGTTGAAAAAAAATTGAAGGCGCGGGTGTCCGGGTGCATGGCCGGCCAGAGATAATTGGCGTGCAGCCGCAACAGCAATTCGAAAACCCTGGCGTAAGTCTTCGGCCCGATGTTGCCGGTCCCCGGGTCGAAGGTTTTGGACGCCCAGGGCCGCAAGCCCCAATCCTCGTCGTTCAAAAAGATGCCGCGATACTTCACCGCCGGCGGTCCTTGCTTGAAAATATCGCCGTGAACCGCAACAAAATTCTTCTTCGGCACCGGCACATCTGCCCACCAATACCATGGCGAGACACCGATGAGTTCGGATAACCAGTAAATGCCGTAAATCGTGCCGCGCCGGTCGCTCCCGGCGACGACCAGCGCCTTTTCGACACCCGGCAGGGGATTTTTTACGATCTGCAGGACGTAACTTTCCCATTCGCCGCGGATGCCGACCGCGTCCAGCTTTCCCTCCGCCGCCAGCCGGTCAATCGTTTTGCTATGGCCGAGCGTGCCGATGATGACGAGATTGGTCTGGCCGTCGGCACTGGACCCCCCCGCCGGTTTGGTCCCGGTCACACGCCAAACATCTTCAGCGAGGTCGCCCGCGGCACGGAGTACCGCGCGTTCATTGTTGGTTTCAACGAAGATGGGCGCGGCGCTCTGGCCATCGAACAGTATAAAATCCGCCGCGCCGGGCAAACCAGTGAGCAACAATTCCGCCGACGCCTGCCACGCGAACAAAACTACCAGGCTGGCAGCGACCCACGTCAGGACTCGCGAAAGAATGGCGTGAAGTATCAGCATTTCATGGTCAATTTGGCTCAAAGATTGACCGACAGCATCCGGCAAAGGCAACCGAAAGACAAGTCATCCAAACTGGTGATGGTGGAGTTCGGGCTTCAACTTGCAGCGTTTGTGCGGACACGCTAAAGCGTGAATTCCAACGGAGCAACGTGAGCAATGCCACGAACTCAATTCCTTATTCCCTGACTTTTGACGGGGCGGCCGATTCGTCCAATTCCAGCCGAAGATAATCGTAAAGGACGCCGCTGGTGAGCGAGCCTTCGGGGATGGCCAGCTTCATCACGTTCTGGCCCGCCTTCATCAGGGACGCGTCGAATGCGAGGTCGTGCTCCGCCCAGTAACCGCCGATGCCGTCGCGATTGATGGTGGCGTTATAGACGAGGTTGGTGACGCTGCCGATGGACTGGTCGTTGACGCTCCCGGCGAGGTTGCGTGTCCCGACACCGCAGATGGCCAGTCGCAGCGTCGCCTTGCCGTGCGGCGCGCCGGGCAAATTGAAGATAATGGACCAGGTCGTGCTGCGGCCAAAACCGAGGCCGTTGGTGTTGCTCGGGTCTTCATTGTGCGGCACCTGCTCGAAAAACCAGTCCTTGCGAAAGTCGCTTTGGCCAATGACGTAATCCACGTCGTTCGGGAACAATTTCGCGTATTGCAGATACCAACCCCAGTGAAAATAATCGTTGCCTTCAAAAAACTCGGAGCCATTGCGGTTCGGGATGCCGATGTCCCACAGTTGCCGGCCATAACGGACGGGCTGCCAGTTCAATTCGCCCAGCTTCAGCGTTTGCCCGGCAGTGACGGTGACGTTTGAAAAACTGAAATCGCCGAGCACACCGTCGGCAATGGCGTGCAAGGTGTAGGTGCCGGGACGGATTTTGGGGAGGGTGAAACGGCCGCGGGCATCGGCCCGCACCCAGAATTCGTAGTGCTTCGCGTCATTCTGCCAGTCCACAATGCGTGGGCCGAAGAAGAAACCAAAACCGCCAAAGCCGCCGAAGCCGCCGCGGCCGAAACGGCCGCGTCCACGAAAACGATTGGTGCCAAAGCGGCCGGGGCCGTTGGTGAAGTTGCCGCCAAAATTCGCGCCGAACCGGTTGGTGAAATTGCCGGCGGCGTTCGTGTCGTCCTCGCCGCCGCCGCCGCCGCCAAAACCGCCGAAACCGCCGCGCCCGCGGGGAATGGCGGGCGGCACATAATCCGGCGCGGTCAGGCCGACAAGCAGGTTGCTGACGACGAGTCCGGGCGCCCGGGGATCATTGATCACGATTCGCCCGGTCGCTACGCCGCGCCCGTCTTTGTGCGGATAGTCCACACCGGAGACCCAGTCGAAAGGCCAGTCTTTGGCTTCCGTGTCCGCCTTGGCCAGCGCGTCGTGCCAGAGCGCGTCACGGGTCGAAGCGGAGTTGCAATAAATCAAGAACGGCCCGATGACCTTGGTCCACGCGTCGGTCCGGGCGATGTTGCACATGCTGCCGCCGTAATGGCTGCCGCGCCAGTAGTTCAACAGCGTGGGCGGGGCGGGGGCGTCGAGGCTGCCGGTGAAAGTCGCGTCGCGATGCGCGGACAACTCGAATTTGGTCGGACCGCCGCTCAAATATTCAACGGATGGATTGACGAACCACAGGCCGATATGTTTTGCGCTGCTGACCCAGCCCCAGGCGCGCACGTCGAATTGATTGGCCGAGTAATCATATTTGTGTTCGACCTCGCCTTTATAAAGACCGGTGTTCATCCGGCGCGCCTCCTTCATGTTCATTTCCGTGCCGTGATCCCAGTCGCTGGCGGTGATCATTTCCATGTTCCGGTTGGCATCCACCGTCATCCAATCGAAAACGCTGTCGTCGAGTTTGGCGCAGAAACGCGCTTCGCCGACCGAGGTGGCGGGATAATTCGTCGGATGGCTGAAAATGGAATAGGTGTAAACGCCCGAATCACCGCGCCCGAGCGCATAGCGGATTTCGATGTCGGCAATCACACTGCCGCCCGGCCCGCTGCCCATCGGGTTGCCGTTGGAAATACCCTTGACGGACACTTCGCCGCGTTCGCCGCGGTTGGTTTTCGGATCAATGGTGATGCGCGTGATCTGCCGGCCGCGCGCGGTGTTGTGCGACCAGTAACCGGGCTGCCGCTGCGTGACGTTGTCCAGCATTTCGAGGCCGTGATATTTCAGGGAAATCAAATCGCCGGAACGTTTCGCGACCTGCGCGGTCACAATGCCGTTGTCGAGCGTAAAGCTGGAGTCGTCTTCGGAAACGGTGACCGGATTTTCCGCGCCCGGCAGGGTTGCGGAAGAACAGACCAGCGCGGCAAAAATGGCGAATTTCAGGAACCAACGGCACAAGGTGGAACTGGACATCGGGTGTTAGACGCGCAGCATCGGGCAAAGGTGACAGAAAGACAAGCTCAGGACGGCACGGCTCAGGACGGCACGGGTCAAATGCAGGATTGAATTGCAATCCGGTTGCAGGCCGCGGCTCAATTTGGTGGAAACAGTCAGGATTTGATGCGGGTTTGGCGAATCGCCGGTCAACGGTTTCAAAGCGATGAGGCCTGCCCTTGAATGCAGGTCATCAGTTTTAATGACATGACCCTTCGTGGACTCTGGAATATCGTCCATCAGTAATCTATGAAAATGTGGTCTGCCAGACCGGTGTCATTATTTAAAAACCGGCCGGCGTTTACCTTGATCGAACTGCTGGTCGTTATCGCGATCATTGCCATTCTGGCGGCGATACTGTTACCGGCGTTGGCGAAGGCGAAGGAAAGAGCCACTACGGCCGGCTGCCTCAGCAATGAAAAGCAACTCATCGCGGCCTGGATAATGTATGCGGACGATAATTCTGATCTGATGGTGAATTTAAGCACCTACATGACGGACGCAAATGGAAATTTAACCGTCACAACCTCGCCCTGGGGCGCGGAAACCGGCATTGAAAAATCCCACACTCCCAATAACGAAACCAGTGCCAGAACGATCCGGCTGGGAAAACAGACAAGGGCATTCCGGCACGGCATGGCCAAATTTTGTCCCCGGACCGGATTGCGGACAAGGACAATTTGTCGGGTAAAAGCTTGTAAAGTGACCGTTGGAAAAGCGGTCCACCAGGAAGTTCATCAAAAAATGACAAGTCTTTTGACTCGTTGATTTTGATGACAAGACAGTCCTGCAAAAAAAACGGCAATATTACAGAAAAACCGGCAAAACTTCTGAATCTGCGATGTACGAATGTTTATGTGGTTCGTCCGGCCGTTTGGTGTTGTGTTGCCACCGAACAGGTTGGCTTCCGCCTTGGGTTGCCTAATCACATTAAACACTCAAAATGAAGGCGCTCCATTTATGAAAAACAAACGAAATACTACGGTGACGCTCGCCTGCCTTTGCACAGGCCTCTGGTTCAGTGGACCTCATGAATCGGCTGCCGCCAATCCGGCCATGCCCTTGTTGAACGAGCCGGTGGATGTCAGCGGCGATTTCCGCGACTTTTCCGACCTTTATTATCTGGCGGACAAACTCGCTGATTTCGACCCGGCCACCGGCAAGGGAGAAATCACCTGGCAACGCGCCCAATATTTTACGCGGCTGGCGTTCGACAACATGCTGGCGGTCATCAAGCCAGTCGAACCCAATGAGTTTCCCGCCGATCAATATGCGGCCAATCCGACCCTGCCGTTTTCCATCGAATTTGTGTCCCCGCGGACGATACGCCTCCGCGTGACCAGCGGCCCGCAGGTCCACAAAAATTACGAGGAATTGATGCTGGCCGGCCCGGTGCCGCACGACCATTCCTGGAAATATGAAAAGGTCGCGGGCGGTTATCGCTACACCAGCCGGTACGGCTCGGTCACCGTTCTGGAAAATCCCTGGCACCTCGAATTCCGCGACGCGCAGGGCAAATTGCTCACCCGGACGGACCATGACTCGGACAACACCAGCACCTTTACGCCGATCATGCCGTTTTCGTTCGTGCGCCGCGCCGCGGATTATTCTCGCAGCCTGGACGCGGCATTCCGCTTTCGCCGGGCGAGAAAATTTTCGGGTGCGGCGAATCCTTCACCGGCCTCGACAAACGCGGACAAAAGGTGGTGCTGTGGACGGATGACGCCAACGGCATTCAAAACCAGGGCCTGTACAAGCCCATCCCGTTCTTCATGAGCAGCCGCGGCTACGGCATGTTCATCCATACCACCTCGCCCATCACGTGTGACTTTGGGAACTCCTTCAGCGGCGTCAATTCGCTGATGATTGGGGATGACGAACTGGATCTGTTCGTGTTTCTCGGTTCGCCCAAGGACATTCTTGACGAATACACCAGGCTTACCGGCAAATCGCCGCTGCCGCCGCTCTGGTCATTCGGCCTGTGGATGAGCCGCTGCACATACAATGCCGAAAACCAGGTGCGCGACATTGCCGCCAAGTTGCGCGCGGACAAAATCCCCTGCGACGTGATCCACCTCGACACCGGCTGGTTTGAAACCGACTGGCAGTGCGATTACGAATTCTCCAAGACCCGTTTTCCCGACCCGCAAAAGATGCTTTCGGATTTGAAAAATGACGGCTTCCACGTCTCGTGCTGGCAACTGCCTTATTTCGTGCCGAAGAACAAATTGTTCCCCGAACTGGTGGCGAAAAACCTCGTCGTCCGCGACGCCAAGGGCAACCTGCCCTACGAGGACGCGGTGCTGGACTTTTCCAATCCGCAGACGGTCGAATGGTACCAGGGCAAACTTGCGAACCTGTTGAAGATGGGTGTCGGCGCCATCAAGGTGGACTTCGGCGAGGCCGCGCCTGAAAATGGCATTTACGCCGATGGCCGCACCGGGTTTTACGAACACAACCTGTATCCGCTCCGCTACAACAAAGCCGTCGCGGACATCACCCGGCAGATCACCGGCGAAAACATCATCTGGGCGCGCAGCGCCTGGGCCGGCAGTCAGCGTTATCCCATCCACTGGGGCGGCGATGCGGAAAGCACCGACGACGGCATGGCCGCGGAATTGCGCGGCGGCCTGTCGTTCGGCCTTTCCGGGTTCTCGTTCTGGAGCCACGACGTGGGCGGCTTCACCGCGAATTCGGTGGCCAACATGGACAAAAATCTTTTCGCCCGCTGGCTGGCCTTCGGGATGTTGAGCTCCCACAGCCGCTGCCACGGCATCGCGCCGAAGGAGCCATGGAATTATGGCAGCGCGTTCGAGGATGAATTCCGGGCCATTGACGAACTCAAATACCGGCTCATGCCTTACGTCTATGCGCAAGCCAAGGACTGCTCCGATCGCGGCCTGCCAATGGTGCGCGCGCTGTTCGTCGAATATCCGGACGATCCCGGCTCATGGAACGTGGAGGACGAATACCTTTTCGGTTCCAGCATCCTGGTGGCGCCGCTCATGCAGGAAAACGCGACGGGACGGAATGTTTACCTGCCGCCGGGAACCTGGATTGATTACCAGACCGGAAAATCCTACCATGGCGGATGGCAACGTATCGAGGCCGGAAAACTCCCGGTGGTGATGCTCGTGCGCGACGGCACGGCGTTGCCGCAAATCAAGCTCGCCCAATCCACGATGCAGATGGACTGGTCGAAGCTCGATCTCGTGGTCTTCGCCAAAGATGCCCGGACCGCCCAGGGGCTGGTTTGCCTGCCTTCCGACGACGTGTTGCACGAACTGACGCTCAAGCCGGAAGGAAACACTTTCAAACTGGCGAACGATCCGCTGGCCGGCAGGCTAACCTGGAAAATCACCCGCGCGGAAAACATCGAGTGATCTGACAAGGGGCTTAAATGCGTATTAGAAAGCGATTCATGACCGGCGCCGTGGCGCTGATGCTGTTGTGCCGCCACACAACGGCTGGTGCACAGCCGCTGTCTTCGGAGACATATACCTGGCATAACGTCGTCATTGGCGGCGGCGGGTTCGTCACCGGCATCGTCTTTCATCCGCGGCAGAAGGGTCTGATGTACGCGCGCACGGACGTCGGCGGCGCATACCGTTGGGACGACCCGGCACAACAGTGGATTCCTCTCACCGACTCGTTCGGAATGGCGGACGTGAACCTGACGGGTTGTGAGAGCATCGCGGTGGATCCCAACGATCCTCAACGCGTTTATCTGGCGGTCGGCACCTACAGCCGCGGCAACGCCGCCATCCTGCGTTCGGATGACCGGGGCAAGACATTCCAGCGGACCGATGTGCCGTTCAAGATGGGCGCCAACGAAGCCGGACGGTTTAACGGCGAACGCCTGGCCGTGGATCCGAATCAAGGTGACCTGCTTTTCTTCGGATCACGACAGGATGGGTTGTGGAAGAGCGTCGACCGGGGGGCAACGTGGCAGAGGGTTGACAGTTTTGCCGGCATCGGGAACAGCCCGCCTTCACCGGCCACTTCCCGTTCGACCGACAACTCGCACCCGCCGTTCCGTGGTTTTGCCCAGCAAGCGGTCGGCATCGTTAGTGTCGTGTTTAACCCCGCGAGTGGCAAACCCGGCGCTCCGACGCCGGGGCTTTACGCCGCGGTGTCCACCACCGGAACCAACCTCTATTGCAGCACCGATGCCGGCGCTACTTGGACAGCTGTGCCCGGCCAGCCGGTCGGATTGCGTCCCAACCATCTCCTGTTGTCACCGGATGGAATGCTTTATCTGAGCTACGGCCGGGAGCCGGGGCCGAATTCGATGAGCGATGGCGCGATATGGAAATGCAATCCCAAAGCCAGTGTCTGGACGGACATCACACCGGTCAGGCCGGAGGATTTCGACCAACCGTTCGGCTATGGCTGCGTCGCGGCCGATGCGCAACACCCGTCCACGATCATGGTCACGACGTTTTGCCACTGGAAACCGCACGACGAAATTTTCCGGAGCACGAACGGCGGCGCGGCCTGGACGCAACTCTGGCAAACCAACAAAATCGTATGGGACCACTCCAGTGCGCCTTACACCGCCGACCGCACGCCACATTGGATGGGCACCCTCGTCATCAATCCCTTCAACTCCGACCAAGTCCTGTTCACCACCGGCTTTGGCATCTGGAGTTGCAGCGATGTAACCGGGGCCGATTCCGGCAAACCGACGCACTGGACTTTTCTCGATCAGGGACTCGAAGAAACCGTGCCGCTGGCGCTAATCAGTCCGCCGAAGGGCGCGCATCTGCTGAGCGGGGTGGGCGACATTGATGGTTTCCGGCATGATGATTTGGACCGGTCTCCCGCCGATGGGACTTTCTCCGGCCAGCGTTACGGCAATACGGAAGATCTGGCGTACGCCGGAAAAACCCCCAACCTCATTGTCCGCACCGGCACCGGAGGCGGCCGCGGTGCCAACCGCATCGTCCATGCCTCCCTTTCGGAAGACGGAGGCCGGACCTGGCAAACGCTCGCCAGTGATCCGCCAAACAGCAGCGGCGCGGGAACCATTGCCATCTCCTCGGATGGCGGCACCATTGTGTGGACGCCCGAGCGCAGCAAACCGTATTACTCGGTGAATCGCGGGAACGGCTGGATTGCGTGCGGAGGACTCTCGCCGGGTATCCGCGTCATTGCCGACCCTGTGAACCCGGCACAGTTTTACGCTTACGATGCGCGCGCCGGCCAGGTCTTGGTCAGCACCAACGGCGCCGCCACATTCACGCCCACGACCGCGACGTTCCCGGCCGCGGATAATTTCGGCGGGGGATTCGGCGGGGGTGGCGGCGCGGGCGCCGTGCTGTCGGCCACGCCGGACCGGCCAGGGGACCTCTGGCTGGCATTCCGCGCCAGTGGCCTGTATCACTCGGCCGATGCCGGCGCTTCCTTCGCAAAGCTGGACACAGCAGAGGAGGCTTATTCACTCGGGTTTGGAAAAGCGGCGCCGAATCAAAAATCCCCGGCACTTTTTCTTGCCGGCAAAGTGGACGGTCTCCAGGCCCTCTTCCGCTCCGACGACGAGGGGCAAACCTGGGTGCGCATCAGCGACAGCCGGCATCAATACGGCTGGATCAACCACGTTACGGGCGACCCGCGCATTTACGGGCGGGTTTACTTTGCCACCGGCGGCCGGGGCATCATCTATGGAGACCCGGCCGGGCCGAAAATCACCACTACCAATCGTTAACCCCACCCGCGCTTTTTTCATGAACCCGACAATAACAGAAGCGAAATCCAGGCGATTTGGATTGCGCCGGTTCCTGGCCGCCCTCGGGCCGACCGGATTTTTTTTGATGGCCGCCTCCGCGTTCGGGCAGTCGTACACCTGGAAGAACGTGGTGATCAAAGGCGGCGGGTTCGTCTCGGGCCTGATCACTCACCCGAATGCGCCGGGCGTCGTGTATGCGCGCACGGATATCGGCGGCGCGTATCGCTGGAACGCGGCCGGCAATTCCTGGGTTCCCCTGCTGGACTTCGCACCGGACGCCAACACTTACGGGATTGAGAGCTTCGCGATTGACCCTTCGGACAGCAATCGTCTGTACATCGCCGCCAGCCGCAATTCGTCAACGTTGAAGTACATCCTGGTCTCCACAAATCAGGGTGCGACCTTTGCGTCGTTTACGCCTCCGTTTTCGCTGGACGGCAACGCCCGGGGCCGCGGCGGCGGCGAACGGATGGCGGTGGACCCGAATCTGGGCAGCATTCTGTTCTACGGCACGAAGAGCCAGGGCTTGTACAAGAGCGTCAACTACGGAGCCAGTTGGTCGTTGGCCAACAGTTTCCCGGTCACCACCACCGCCAACGGCGTTGGGATCGTGTTCGTGCAATTCGTCGCCAGCAGCGGGACGCCCGGCGGCGCCACACCGGTGATTTTCGCCGGCGTCTCCCAGACCGGAAACAACCTCTATCGCAGCCCGGACGGCGGCACCACGTGGTCGCTGGTTTCCAACGCCGGGCCGGTCGCGCAAATGCCGCATCACGCCGCGCAGGACGGGTTGGGGAACATGTACATCACCTTCAATGACACCTGTGGTCCGAACGACAATGTCACTACTGGTGCCGTTTATAAAATCAACCTGTCCGCCCTGACCTCAACTGACGTGTCTCCGATCAAACAGCCGGACGAGCAGGGTGGTTGGGGCGGTGTGTCCGTGGACCGGCAGCATCCCACCACGCTGGTGGTTTCAACCGTGGACCGCTGGTGGCCGCCGCCTTATGACCAGATTTATCGCAGCACCAACGGCGGCGCTTCCTGGGCGACCACCGCTCTGTCCCTGCCTGGAAACAGCAGCGCGCCGTGGGCCGTCGCGCGGACTCCCCATTGGTGCGAGAACGTTCAAATCGATCCGTTCAACTCCGACCGCGCCTGGTACGTCACCGGTTATGGCATCTTCAGTTGCACCAACCTGACCGCCGCCGATTCGGGTGGAGCCGTGAACTGGAACTTCACGAGCGATGGGTTGGAAGAAATGGTGCCTTTGGGGCTGGCCAGCCCGCCCACCGGGCCGCATCTGTTGAGCCAGGTCGGCGACCAGGGCGGGTTCCGGCATTTCAACGTGGATGTGACCCCTCCGCTGGCAGATTATTTCCCGACGCACCGCGTGACGGCGAACGGCATTGATTTTGCCGAGAACGACCCAAACGTCATCGTGCGCCTGTTTTCGGAAACCAACTGGGGCGCTTGTTCGCTGGACGGCGGAACCACCTGGCAGGATTTTGCCACCAACACCCTGCCAACCATCAACGGATCAGGCAACGTGGCGGTTTCGGCGGATGGTTCCCGGATTGTTTGGATTCCTGCCACGGTGTCTTCCTCCAGCCGGATTGCTTATTACTCGACTGATCACGGGACCACTTGGACGGCTTCCACCGGCGGTCCCACCGGCAACCGGGTCCCGTTCGCCGACCGCGTCAACAGCAGCAAGTTTTACATTTATTCCAGCAGTTCGGGCGGCCGGATGTATGTGAGCACGGACGGCGGCGCGACTTACAGCCATGGCGCAGCGATTTCATCCGGCCTGACGCCCATCGCCGTTGCCGGCCATGAAGGCCATATCTGGCTGCCTCGCGGGAGCAGCGGCCTGTCCCGGTCCACCGACTCCGGCACCACCTTCACCGCCGTGTCGAGTGTACAACAGGCGACGTTTGTGGCCGTCGGCAAGACGGCTCCCGGACAGAGTTATCAGGCCGTTTTCATCTTCGGTCAGGTGACCAATGTCACGGGCCTTTTCCGCTCGGACGACCAGGGAGCCTCCTGGGTGCGCATCAACGACGACCAGCACCAGTTCGGCCTCGGCAACGGGTGGATTCATTGCTTGTGCGGCGACCCGCGCATTTATGGCCGGGTTTATTTCGGGACGGAGGGTCGCGGCATCATTTACGGCAATCTGGCCCCGCCGCAACTCGTTTGCTCACTCACCAATGGCCAGGTGCAGCTCTCCTGGCCCTTGGCCTACAGCGACTGGTCACTGCAGGCGCAGACCAACTCACCTGACGCCGGCCTGGCCGGGAGTTGGATAACCGTCCCCGGTTCGAGCGGGACAAACCGGGTGTTCATCCCCGTGAACCCGGCCAATGGCAATGTCTTCTACCGGCTTGCTTCCCCATAACTTATTTGGGAAAAGTGCCCGCCACATGAGGAACCTGTTTTGTTCTCTTCGACCGGTCGCCGCGGCTTTCATCGGCGCTGCCCGGTCATCATTTGTTCGCGCCTTGTTTTGCCGTGTTTGGAGTTCAAGCTTCAGCTTGCTTCGGAACACGCTGAAGCGTGAACTCCAACTTGCACCCGCCGCCGCCCTTCTTCTGTCCTCGGGTCTTGTCTGCGCCGGCAATTACACCAACTTCGACGTGGCCATCTACATTCCCGTCAGCGTGGTGCAAAGTTTTGATGACCCGGAAATTCTGACCAATGACTGGGACCGCATCCGCAGCCAGTTGAAGGTGAACAAGGTCTATATCGAGGTCCAACGTGACCGGAACCTCGCCAGTGACGCGTTACTCGAACAGGTGAAGAAATTCTTCCTGGACCGCAGTGTGCATGTGGCCGGCGGCATGGCGTTGTCCGATGGCGGTAACGGCCAGTTCCGCTCGTTTTGCTATACCGACCCGAAGGACCGCGAGTTCATCCGCCAGACCGCCGAGCTGGCCGCGCGGCATTTCGACGAAGTCATCCAGGACGATTTCTTTTTTGTCACCACCAAGAATGATTCGGACATTGCCGCCAAAGGCAAACGGAGCTGGACCGAGTTCCGGCTGGACTTGATGGATGACGCCGCCCGGAACCTCCTGATTAAACCGGCACGGGCCGTCAATCCCCGGGTCAAAATGATCGTCAAATTCCCCAACTGGTACGAGCATTTCCAGGGTTCCGGTTATGACCTGGACCAGGAACCGAACATTTTCGATGGCATTTACACCGGCACGGAAACCCGCGACCCGGAGACCACCGACCAGCACCTTCAACCATACGAAAGTTACGAAATCATCCGCTATTTCGACAATATCGCGCTGGGCCGCAATGGTGGCGGCTGGGTGGACACCTTCAGCATCCGTTACATTGACCGTTATGCCGAGCAGCTCTGGGACACCCTGTTTGCCAAGGCGCGGCAGATGATGCTGTTCGAGTGGTCGGCCATGGGCCGTCCCATCCGGCCCGGCGATCGCCAGGGTTGGCAGGATCTGCCCACGAGTTTCAATTACCACCGGATGCTGGCTTCGTTCAACACCCACAACCCGGCGGGCCTGACCGAACCCACCATTGCTCGCGTGGCCGGATATTCCCTTGAGCAAGTGGACGCTTTTTTGGGCAAACTCGGCAACCCGATTGGCATCGCCAGCTACAAACCCTTTCAATCCACCGGCGAAGATTTCCTCCACAATTACCTGGGCATGATTGGCATTCCTATCGAGCTATACCCGGCGTTTCCCACCAATGCGGACCTGGTTTTGTTGACCGAATCCGCCGGGCACGATCCACAACTGGTGGCCAAAATCAAAGGCCAGTTGCGGGCCGGCAAATCCGTGGTCATCACGTCCGGCTTGTTGCGCGCGCTCCAGGGCAAAGGCATCGAAGACATCGTGGAATTGCGATATACCGACCGCAAAATCCTTGCGCAACAGTATATCGGCGGTTTCGGCGCCGGCGCGGGCGCCAGTCTGGGCGGCGGGACCAATGCGGACATTCTGTTCCCGGAAATTGATTTTTTCACCAATGACTCCTGGCCCCTTGTGCGCGCCATTGCCGGCGGCAATGGCTACCCGCTCCTGCTCATGGACCGGTACTCCCGGGGTGTCCTTTACGTGTTGACCATCCCCGACAACTTCGCGGATTTGTATCGCCTGCCACCCGCCACAATCACCGCTATCAAGAATTACCTGATGCGCGGGTTTCCGGTCCGGCTGGATGGACCGGCCCGGGTCGCCTTGTTCGCATACGACAACCACACCTTCATTGTTGAATCCTACCTGTCTGTGGAAACCGACGTGCAAGTTTCCGTGCCCACCGGTTTTAACAAACTGAAAAACCTCGTCACCGGCGAAGTCATCGCGGGCCGGGCACCGGTTTCCGAGTTCGGATTCCGCCGGCGCGGCAACGAGGAAAGTCGCGTATCCTTCACGGTGCATTTGTTGCCGCACAGCTACGCCGTTTTTGCAGTGGAATGAAGGACTGGTTGCCGCCGCCTCACACTGGTCGCAACGTCAATCTTCATCCGCATTCCAAACCCGGCGCCATAACGGCCGCTGCGTGATGATCTGTTTACTGCGCAGCGTAAACGGGTTATTGATTAGCCGTCGCAAATGAAAGCCTCAAGAATTCTCCGTCTTTGTCTCCTCCTCGCGCTGTTGGCGCTCAATTCCTGCACGGCATGGCCGAAGTCGGCCGCCACGCAGGATGCCTTGCAAAATCTGGCTGCGACGGAGTCACAAACCAATCGTTTGACGCTGCGCATTCCGGCTTGGGATGCGCGGTTCCGCTATGAGGGCCGGATTGACTTCGCCGATACGAATGCGCCCGTTGTCATCTGGCAGGCGAGCCGGATCAGCATTGATTTCGAAGGCAATGCCGTTCGCCTGCTCTTCGGCGGCGCAAAGGGCCAGAACTTCTTCAACGCTTTGGTGGACGGCTCGAATACGGTGGTGGCAGCCAACGAAGGAATGCCCGTGCATCCTGCAACGCTCTCCGATCTCGGACCGGGACGGCATCATTTGACGCTGTTCAAGCGCAGCGAGGCAAATGCCGGCACCGTGCGATTTCGAGGAATTGAAATCGCGCCCCGGGCAAAAGTGTGGGCCCCCGCGCCACCCCGCTACAAACTCGCGATGGAATTCATCGGTGATTCCATCACGGTCGGCGCTTGCAACGAAGACGGCGCCACGGATCAGTGGGACAATCGCCGCACCCACAACTGTGCCTTGAGTTACGCCACCCTGACCGCCGCTGCCTTTTCAGCAGATTACCGCAACATCGCCGTCAGCGGCATGGGCATTGCCACCGGCTGGGTGCCAATGAAGGCCGGTGAGATTTGGGACCGGCTTTACCCGGATACGAATTCGCCGCCGGCCAACCTGCGCGCCTGGACCCCGAATGTCGTTTTCGTAAACCTCGGGGAAAACGACGATTCTTTCACACGCGCGCACGGACAGCCGTTCCCTGCCGGGTTCACGGACGGGTATGTCGCACTCGTCCGTGCCATGCGCGCGGCCTGCCCCGATGCCCGCATCATCCTTCTGCGCGGCGGCATGTTTGGCGGCGCCCGGAGCGAGCCGTTGCGCACCGCTTGGGACGCCGCCGTCACACAACTGGAAGCCACAGACAAAGGTGTCAGTCATTTCGTCTTCCAGCACTGGACATCAACGCACCCGCGGGTGGCGGATGATCGAATCCTGGCCAACGAATTAATCGCCTGGTTGAATCGGCAGGATTTCATGCAAGCGTACCGTTAGCCGGTTCAGCCCGATGGCAGATTACCACTGCGGGATCAGGACAGCCGGAAATCGGTTTTCAATCCAGGATTTCGGAATTGGGCAGGACGACGCGTCGAGCCACCTGAGTCAACACGCGGACTCGCATCCAACCAATCAATCGCTGGCCAACAACATAAGGGTGAGGCATATTGATCAGCAGTGAATTTGCTCAATCAACATTTGTGGCTGAATCAACATTATCTCTGGGCGTCGTGCGTCTGGGGCGCCATCGCCAGCGGTTACATGCTTTATGGCTGGCGGCAAAAGGCCATGATTCCATTTCTCGGTGGACTGGTAATGACCGCCGCCTCTTTCTTTGTCATCAGCGCGCTGCTGATGTCGCTGGCCGGTCTCGCCATCATGTTCGCCGTTTGGTGGTTGTGCAGGCAGGGATATTGAAGATTTCAACCGGGAAGGTTGCCGTGTCGGCGATCCAAACTTTTTTGTGACGGCGACACTCCCAAAACCGAAAACCTGGAAGCCAGCCGCCTGGCTTCCGGTATGATTCCATAGCCGCCGATGTGAATCGGCGGATTGCCACGACCGCGCTCTCACGAGACGCGGCGACAACCGAATCAGCGCCATTTCGGCAGCGCGTTCTTGCCCGGCGATTGCTCGATGCGCAGGAGTTGTTCCACGACCGACCACTGATAATAATGATTAGCATATCTTTCTTAACGTTGAATCATTATTGATTTATCTTGACTGTGGGCGCCCGGCTGGATATCAGCAGTGAAACGCCTGGTTCTTATGAAGGCTCAAGCCAAATCCTGCCCGAACAACTTTTGCGTCTTTTCAACCGCCAGTCTTTGCCAGCGAACGCGCCGAACCATCGGCGGGCTGGTTGTCCTGCTTGCTGGCTTGCACTTGGGAGGATCCGTCCAGGCGGCGCAAATCGTCTGGACCAACACCAGCGGCGGCTATTGGAATGTTGCCGCCAATTGGAGTCCCAACCAGGTGCCGGGCACCAACGACACCGCTTGGATCACCTACAACGGCACCTACACGGTCACACTCAACACAAACATCGCACTCAATGGCTTGCTGTTGGGTGGCGACAGCGGCGCGCAGACGCTCAGCCACGCAACCTACACCCTCACGCTGAACGGGCCGGGAGGCAGTTCGTCGAACGGCGTTTACACGCTCACGAGCGGGATTCTCACCGGATCGGGCGCGCTGACTCTGAACGGCCCATTTAACTGGAGCGGCGGAACGATCGGCAGCGCGGGTTCGGCCTTGGTGTTGACGGCCAGCGGCGGAGTGACGATCAGCGGCGGCGGCAAATACCTCTATGCCACCCTGGTCAACAACGGCCCTGGCACATGCAGTGCCGGACCAATTTGGTGTTACAGCACGGCGCTATTGAGCAACACGCCCACCGGCACGCTGGACCTCACGGCTGATGGCACTCCTTTCTCCGGCGCCACCGGCAATCCATTGTTCGCCAACGCGGGCACGTTGCGCAAAACCGCGGGCGCCGGCACCACAACCGTTCCCCTGCCGTGCCCCAACGCGGGTTCCGTGCAGGTCAACAGCGGCACGATGGTTCTGACGCTGGGCGACAGCACCGGCTCCTTCACGGTGGCGAGCGGCGCGACGTTGAGCGTCAACGGCACCGCCACGTTGGCCGACAGCGCGTCCATCACCGGCGCGGGCAACTTCACCGTCACCACCGGGCTGCTCACGAACCGCGGCACGTTCAACGTCAGTGGCACGAACACCTTCACGGGCGGCACCGCGGTCTTCGCGGGCGGTTGCACGCTGACGAACACGCTGGTCATCAACGGCGGCACGGTCGGATTCGACGGCACCGGGACAGTGGCGCCGGCATCTCTGCTTCTTTCGCAAGGAACCTTGCAGGGCAACCAGGCTGTGACGGTGACGGGCCCGTTTCTCTGGAGCGGTGGCTATCTCGGCAACGCAAGTTCCGCCACCGTGGTCACGGCCAACGGCGGTCTGACGATGAACGGCAACGCCAAATTCATGTATGCCACCCTCGTCAACAACGACGTGGCGACGTGGAGTGCGGGACCGATTTACGGCTACGGCGCGGCGCTGTTCAGCAACACGCCCGCCGCCACGCTGGACCTCACCGCGGACGGCAGTTGCCTCGGTGTCGCCAATGGCAACCCGTTGTTCGCCAACGCCGGCACGCTGCGCAAAACCGCGGGCACGGGCGCCACCACCATTTCTACGCCTTGCGCCAATACCGGTTCCGTGCAGGCCAACAGCGGCAAGCTGACCCTGACCCTGGCCAACAGCACTGGCGACTTTACTGTCGCGGACGGCGCGACGTTGAGCGTCAACGGCACCGCCACTCTCTCGGCTGGTTCGAGCATCACCGGCGCGGGCAATTTCACCGTGACTGCCGGCTCGCTCACGAATTACGGCGCGCTGAATATCAGCGGCACGAATACATTTAGCGCCGGCACGGCGGTCTTCGCGGGCGATACGCTCGTGAACAACGCGCTGGTCGTCAACGGCGGCTCGGTCATGTTGAATGGCTCGGGCACGGTCGCCCCGGTGATCCTGAGTGTTTCCGACGGAACATTGCAGGGCAGCCAGGCAGTGACAGTTTCGGGGCCGTTCACTTGGAGCGGCGGCACGCTGGGCAGTGCGAGTTCCGCCACGGTGATCAAAGCCAACGGCGGGCTGACGATGAATGGCGTCGCCAAGAGCCTGTATGCCACCCTGATCAACAACAGCACGGCTGTCTGGAGCGCCGGACAGATCGGCTGCTGGGGCGCGGCGCTGTTCAGCAACACGCCGGCCGCCACGCTGGACTTCACGGGGGATGGAAACGCGATCTACTCGGGCGGCAGTGCTTACGGATTGTTGGTCAACGCGGGCCTGTTGCGCAAAACCGCGGGCACGGGCACAACGACCCTTTCCCTGCCCTGCGCCAACACCGCTTCCATGCAGGCCAACAATGGCACGCTGGCCCTGACTCTGACCAACGGCACCGGCAGCTTTTCAGTTGCGAACGGCGCGACGTTGAGCGTCAACGGCACCGCCACGCTGTCGGCTGGTTCGAGCATCACCGGCGCGGGCAATTTC
The DNA here is from genome assembly GCA_963802515.1 of uncultured Verrucomicrobiae bacterium. GTDB lineage: Bacteria > Verrucomicrobiota > Verrucomicrobiia > Limisphaerales > UBA11358 > UBA11358. Next base: position 3,333,671 of record CAWDIX010000002.1, on the reverse strand, counting down.
ACCGTGGCCGGCGGCGCGATCACGAATCACGGCACGCTCAATGTCAGCGGCACGAATACGTTCAGTGCCGGCACCGCCCTCTTCACGGGCGCTTGCACGATCACAAACTCGCTGGTCGTTAACGGCGGCACGGTGATGTTGAACGGTTCGGGCGCGGTGGCTCCGGCGTTCCTGACCGTTTCCGGCGGGACATTGCTGGGCAGCCAGGCGGTGACAGTTTCGGGGCCGTTCGTCTGGAGCGGCGGCACGCTGGGCAGCGCCGGTTTTGCAACTGTCGTGACGGCCAACGGCGGGCTGACGATGAACGGGACACTTAAAATTCTGAGCGCCGCGCTGGTCAACAACGGCGCGGGCGTTTGGAGTGTCGGGCAGATCAACTGTTACGGGTCGGCGCTGTTCAGCAACACTCCGGCGGCCAACCTTGACCTCGCGGCGGATGGCACCGTGATGTCCTTGACCGGCGGCAACGCATTGCTGGCCAACGCGGGCACGCTGCGCAAATCCGCCGGCGCGGGAACAACGATCCTTTCCCTGCCGTGCGCCAATGCCAGCACCGTCCAAATCAACAGCGGCGCCTTGCTCTTCAACGATTCGTTCGTCCAAACCGGCGGCCAGACGCTCCTCAATGGCGGCAATCTCACCTTCCAAACCACCGCGCAACTCCGGGGCGGCTCGCTGTCCGGCAGCGGCACGATCACCGGCAGTGTCTCCAACAACGCCGCCATCGGCACCGGCCCGTCGCCCGGTTTGCTGACCATCAGCGGCAATTACTCCGAAGGCCCCAACGCGCATCTGGCCGTCAAGCTCGGCGGCACCCTGGCCGGCACCAACTACGATCAATTGTCCATCAGCGGCAGCGCCGCGCTGGCGGGCACGCTGGATGTTTCCTATTGGAACGGTTTCACCCCCGCGGCCGGCAGTTTCTACACCGTGCTCGCCTGCAACGCGCGCACCGGCTTCTTTTCCGCCATTACCGCCCCGACCAACACCACCGCCGCTGTTTATACCGCCAAGACCGTCTTGGTGGAACCGGGCAACGCCCCTCCCGCCGTGAAGATTACGGTGCCCGCCCAATCGCTCGCCGGTCACACTTTCGCGGTCAAAGGCTCCGGAACAGATCTGGACGGCAGCGTCACCAACCTGACCCTGTTGGTCGGCACCAACATCCTCGCGTCAGCGGCGGGAAACTCGGCTCAAGCCAGCTTCTGTTCCGACTTCCCCGGCAACCTGATTTTCACCGCTGTGGCCACTGATAACCAAGGTGCCCAAAGCGCGACCAACGCCACCGTGGCCATCATCACACTGCCGCCGCTGACACTCGATGCCGTCGGTTTCCAGGCCAACCTTGCCTTCAAGCTCTGCATGCTGGGCGTTGCGGGAACCAATTATCAGGTGCTGGTCTGCACCAACCTGGCCGCGCCGAACTGGAGCGTGCTGGGAACGATGGAAAACACCAACGGCATCTGGCGTTTCCTGGACAGCGCCGCCACCAATCCCTCCCGGTTCTACCGGACGAAGCAACTGCCGTAGGGTTGCCGCCACCATCAAAAGAACAAAACCCCGGAAGCCAGTGGCCTGACTTCCGGGGTTGAATCATTCGACACGGACCGCTGCTGCGGGCGCGGCTGACCAGCGGGTCAGCTCCGCTTTACCGCTGCTTCGGCAGCGCGCTCCTGCCGGCATAAACGGCGTTCTTGCCCAGCGATTGCTCGATGCGCAGGAGCTGGTTGTATTTCGCCAGGCGGTCACTGCGGCTGAGTGAACCGGTCTTGATCTGGCCGCAATTCGTCGCCACGGCAATGTCGGCAATGGTCGCATCCTCGGTCTCGCCGGAACGGTGCGAGATCACCGCGGTATAAGCGTGCGTCCTGGCCAGTTCGACGCAATCCAAAGTTTCGGTGAGCGAACCGATCTGGTTTACTTTCACCAGAATTGAATTGGCCGTGCCGGTATCAATTCCCTTTTGCAGGAATTTCGGGTTGGTCACAAAAATGTCGTCACCGACGAGCTGGATCTTGTCACCGATTTTGTCCGTGAGCTTTTTCCACGTCGCCCAGTCACTCTCGCCGCAGCCGTCTTCGATGCTGACGATGGGATATTTCGCCACCAGCTTCGCATAAAAGCTCACAAGGTCGTCGCCGCTGACGGTCTCGCCCGTGCTTTTCTTGAAAGTGTATTTGGCATTGCCGCTGTAAAATTCAGACGCAGCCGGGTCGAGCGTGAGGTAAATGTCCTTCCCCGGCTTGTATCCGGCGTCCTTGATGGCCTGGATGATGGTTTCCAGCGCCTCTTCCACACTGCCCAGTTTGGGCGCGAACCCGCCTTCGTCGCCGACGGCCGTGCTGCAACCCTTCTTCTTCAAAACGGATTTGAGCGCGTGAAACGTTTCGACAATCGCGCGCAGCCCCTCGCTGAACGTCGGCAAACCGAGCGGCATGATCATGAATTCCTGGAAATCAATCGGCGCGTCGGAATGCGCGCCGCCGTTGATGACGTTGGCCATCGGCACGGGCAACACCTTCGCGTTCGGCCCGCCGAGATAACGGAACAGCGGCTGGTCCAGCGCCGCTGCCGCCGCCTTCGCGTTGGCCAGCGACACGGCGAGAATCGCGTTCGCGCCGAGCTTGGATTTGGTCTCCGTGCCATCGAGCTTGAGCATCGTGGCGTCCACCGACAATTGATCGAACGGGTCCGAGCCGATCAGCTTGGGCGCAATGACGTTCATCACATTTTTGACGGCCTTTTGCACGCCCTTGCCGAGAAAACGTTTCTTGTCGCCGTCGCGCAACTCGATGGCTTCGTTCTCGCCGGTGCTGGCGCCGGAAGGCACCGCCGCACGCCCGAACGCGCCGCAACACAGCGTCACATCCACTTCCACGGTTGGATTACCGCGCGAATCGAGGATTTCGCGCGCCGAAATGTTTTGAATTTTCGCCATAAAATTGAACGGGCATGATAAAAGCAAGGCCCGGCGAGTCAAGGAATGCGTTTCAGAACTTTCACCGGTTTAGAATATGCGTCCTTACGTTTGGATCCCCCCGAAAACCGGGGATAGTTTCATGCCCCGTTTTGGCAGCGTGCTGCCTTATGCTGAGATGATGAAAAACATCGCAAACTACGCGAATTCTCCCGGATTCACCCGTAAAACGGGGATAACCCTGATGGGCCTTTGCCACGCTGGTGCCGGCCTCAAGAAACGGGGGGGAAATCGGGGAACAAAATCGTTTCTCGTTCATCTTAAATCCAAGTTGATTTTGAATATCTGGTTTTGGGAAAGCCTATGAACATGAAAAGTTTTTCTCTCGTCGTCGCGGCGAACCTTCTGGGTTGGTCGATTGGTAATGCCAGTGTCACCGGGGTCACTGACTGGAACTACAGCGGTGGCATTTATTGCTATGCTCCTTTATGGGACAGCACCGGCAACATTGGGATTGATGGATATCAATCAGGGGCGGGACAAATGGGAGGAACGATTACCACGTCCAACCCGGTGGATCCGACTCTCACAATCGCCAATGCGATTGACAACGACTCTGCCTTCGCATGGACCGAATATATCGTGAATGTGTCCATGAACACGAGTTTCACGATTCTGGCAGCAGCCGCGACCGCTCCCCCCGGTTGGGCGGCCGACATCACCCAGCCTGGAGCGCCGGTCAGCGGTATTTACACCGGAACGATTGATTACCTGGGCGGCACGCCGGTGGCGATTGCTCCGGCGCTCAACAGCGAACTGGATTTCACTTATCAAATCATGTTTTCCGGCGCGACGTCGTACAGTTTAACCGAGAGTGTGACCCCGGTTCCTGAACCGGCCTCATTCAGTCTCCTGGCGCTGGGCGGTTTGGTGCTGGGCGGCAGGGCGCTTGCTCGACGCCGTCCGGGAAAGCCGCGCACCGCCGCCTGAAAGATTTCCTGCGTTTGGGGTCCTCCGAGCGCCGGCGTGTTCAACGCCGGCGTTTTTTATTGCTGCGCCGCTGGTCGAAGTCGCGTCGCTTGAGAGGCTTGCGTCTTTGCTCGCCGCCCAGTCATAAAGTTACTGCCCGTTACAAACTCCGAGTCAAAATATACTTCACGCCCTGGCCGGTTGAGAATAGAGTCTGGCTTCAGTGAACCCGATTCAACCCATCTCCACCCGGCCCCGGGAAATCAGCGTGGCCGAGCCCGTCAGCCCGGCGCTTGAACGGGTGAAACGGATGTTGTTTCAGCCGTTCGACCTCGGCAAATGGTTCGTCATCGGCTTTTGCGCGTGGCTGGCCGGGCTTGGCGAGTCGGGTGGCGGCTTCAACGGGAATTACAATTTTGGCAATCATGGTTCCGGCTCGGAAGGTGTCCACATCCGGCAGGCGTTCGACCACGCGAAGGAGTATGTGCTGAACCACCTTTATTGGATTGTCCCCGTAACCGTGGGGGTGGTGGTTTTGTGCCTGGCGCTCGGGCTGTTGTTTCTGTGGCTTAACAGCCGCGGCAAATTCATGTTCCTGCACTGCGTGGCGCTGAACAAAGCGGAAGTCGTCGAGCCGTGGAACAAATTCGAGCCAGCGGGCAACAGTCTGTTCTGGTTCCGCCTCGTGCTGGGTTTGATCGGGGCGGTGTTGACGCTGCCGGTTCTGGCCACCATTATCGTCCTGATTTTGCGGATGGTTCTCCGCGGCGAACCGGACGTGGGCGGCATCGTAACGGCGGCCAGCCTGGCGCTGGTGTTCTTCTTTTTGGCGGTCGCTTTGGCAATTATCAAAAAGTTCACGGTGGATTTCGTCGTCCCCATCATGTTTCTGCGCGGTGGGAAATGCTGGGCGGCGTGGAAGGAATTTTACGGTCTGCTTTCGGCCCGCCCCGGACAATTTGCCTTGTACATCCTGTTTCAAATTGTGTTGTCCATGGCCATCGGGATCATCGTTTTCGGCGCGATCATCATCACTTGCTGCATCGCCGGCTGTTTAATGGCCTTGCCCTACGTCGGGACGGTGTTGCTGTTGCCGGTGTTGGTATTCAAGCGGGCGTATCCGCTGTATTACCTTGCGCAGTATGGGCCGCAATACGACGTGTTTCCGCCGCCATCCGTTCCGCCGGTGGCCGGCACCTCACATTTGCAGGTGTAAAGGAGCGGCTTTGCGATTGCCAACGCGCGTTTGGCAGGATATAAATTTCCTTGGCAATGGAGTTTGCCCTCCCCCCGATGGGAAAACCGCGCTGACCGTTTCAGCGCTGATGACTCCTACGAGTGAACAACATTCGCAGGAGTTTTATGATCGCATATTTGTGGGTGGCAATTGGCGGCGCGCTCGGCAGCGTGGGCCGCTTCTGGCTCAACGGCATCGTGTCGGCGCGTTTTGGCGAAACGTTTCCGTGGGGCACAATGTTCATCAATGTCACCGGCTCGTTCATTATTGGCGTCATCGCCTCGCTGGCCGCTCCGGAAGGGCGGATGGATTCGTCTTCGCGCGCTTTTGCCACGCAATTCCTCATGATCGGTCTCTGCGGCGGCTACACCACATTTTCCTCATTCAGCCTGCAAACGTTGAATCTCCTGCGCGACCGCGAATGGCTTTATGCCGGCGGCAACGTGATTTTGTCCGTCGTCCTCTGCATGGCTGCCATCTGGCTTGGCTGGCTGCTCGGATCAACCTTCAATTCAATGAAAGGAAATTGATATGCAAATTCCAAAAGATGCCGTCCTGCTCCGGATTTTCATCGGCGAAAGTGACCGCTGGCAGCACAAACCGCTCTACGAAGCCGTCGTGCTCAAGGCGCGTGAACTACATCTTGCCGGCGCCACCGTGCTGCGTGGGCCGATGGGTTTCGGCAAGAACAGCCACCTGCACACGGCAAAAATTCTCCGGCTTTCCATGGACCTGCCGCTCGTCATCGAAATCGTGGACAGCGAGGAAAAGATCAACGCCTTCGTCCCGATCCTCGATGGCATGATGGGCGGCGGTCTTGTCACGCTCGAAAAGGTCAAGGTCGTTCACTACCGTTCCAGCGCGGACGGCGACGTCAAAACCAGTTGAATTCCGCCATTCCTGGCTTCATGAACGAATTGCTTGATCGAACTGCGGCCTTGTTGAATAGCGGCGGGAACCACGAAGCTGTTCTGGAACAAACCCTGCGCGGGGTGCTGGAACATTTTCATTCGGAGACCGGCACGATTCATTGGCTGGATGCTGAAAAACAACTGCTGCATCTCGCGGCACACGCCGGTTTGCCGCCGCAAATGCTCGTGGCCGTCAAAACCATTCCCGTCGGCAAAGGCATCGCCGGACAAGTCATTGCGCAAGGCCGGGCGGTGACGATCTGCAACCTGCAAACCGACGCCAGCGGCGTGGCCAGGCCCGGCGCGAAACAAACCGGCGTCGGCGGTGCGCTCTGCGTCCCGTTGCGCAGCGGCAACACCATCGTCGGCACCATCGGCATCGGCACCACCCGTCCCCACGAATACACGCCGGAGGAAACACGGTGGCTGGAGGAAATCGGTCGGATGATCGGCGCGTATTTGAATCCGTAATCTGCGCTTGCCTTCCGCCAAGTGGGATTTATAGTCGCGCCATGCCCGCTCCACTGCTTGCGATTGAACATCTGCGCGTTGATTTTCCGGAGGTGGTGGCCGTCAATGATTTGTCCCTGACGGTCGAAGCAGGCGACGTTTGCGGTCTCATCGGCCCGAACGGCGCGGGCAAGACGACAACGATGCGCGCGGTCTCCGGCTTGCAGGAATGCACCCGTGGTTCGGTCAAGGTGGACGGCCATGAACTGGCGCGGGAACCGGAGGAATTCAAGCAGCGGCTGGGTTTCATGCCGGATTTCTGCCCCGTTTACGACCAGCTCACCGCCACGGATTTTCTGGATCATTTTGCCCGCGCCTACAACGTGCCGGACCGGGCGAAACGCATCGGGGAATGTCTGGAACTCACCTGGCTCACGGAAAAACGGGACGCACTCTGCGAGGAACTGTCGCGCGGCATGAAACAGCGGCTGGTGCTCGCCAAAACCCTGTTGCCCGACCCGCAGGTATTATTGCTGGATGAACCGGCCAGCGGCCTCGACCCGCTGGGACGGATCGAGCTGAGGAAATTATTACTGAGGCTGCGGGACCAGGGAAAATCGGTGCTGATTTCCTCGCACATCCTCACCGAGCTGTCGGGTTTTTGCAACAAGGCGGCCATCATGGAACGCGGCAAACTCGTCATGTCCGGGACCATCGCCGAACTGGGGCAAAAAATGGGGCGCCGCCGGCTGTCCGTCAAATGGCGCAACGCCGATGAGAAGGCCCTGGAAATTTTGAAAGGCGCGGGCGTCAAAAACCTCGAACCCGCCGCCCAAGGCGCTGCGTTTGAATTCGACGGCGGTGCCGAGGCGCTTGACGGGCTGCTGAAAACCCTGGTGGTCGAAGGCGTGCGGGTGACCGAATGGCGCGGCACCGGCGATGATCTGGAACAAATCTTCCTGCAATCCGGTGCCAGAGAATTGATGTGAACATCACTGAAAATCCAATTTTTCGGACGCAAAAGCGGCTGGTACATCGCGCCGGCGTGCTGGCGGCCATTTTGATTGCTGCATTGATCGGATTAAGCCTGTTGTGCGGGTTGATTGCTTATCTCGCCGACCCGCGCGATTTCAATTTTTCCTCGCTGCCGGACGCGGGTAAAATGTTTTATGCCTGGGTCATCGGCGTGGAAACCCTGGTTCTGGTCATTGGCAGCTTCAGCCGGATTTCAAAAGTCCTGACCGACGAACGCAAGGCCGGCCTGTGGGACAGCAATCGCCTGACGCCGCTCAAGCCGCCGCAAATCGTCGCCGGCTACTGGCTCGGCGCGCCGTTGCGCGAGTTTTACATGAGCGCCATTCTCGCCGCGATTGGCCTCGTCATCGTCGTCCTGGCGCGGCTGCCGCTGACGCTCTGGCTCGGAACACAAGTCTTGATTTTCAGCACCGCGCTTTTTTTCGGGTTGCTCGCGGTTTTGATTGGACTGATCGCTCAACGTCCGCAAAGCGGCGCCGCCATTGCCGCGCTCGCGTTTGTTTTTTTCCCGTTGTTCTCCTTCATCGTGCCGAAATTCATGCTGACAAATTTCCTGCTCCCGGTGTATGCCGTCGCCAATTTCTTCAATGCCGGCCAGCCGCCGGAAACCTCTTCCGTCCAGGATTGGAACGGTCTGCCGGGAATTTTCGGGTTGCCGGTTCCCCCGATCTGGTTGAGCCTCGGACTGCAATTCGTTATCGGCATTTTCCTCTGGCGCGCAGCGGTGCGGAAGACCGCGAATGCGTTTCAAACTCCCCTGCTGCGGTGGGAGGCGGTGACGATGTTTGGCGTTCTCCTCTTCACGCAACACGGCCTGATGTGGGGACTGTGGCACGGGCAATTTCCTGCGCCTTCCGGATCAGAACATAATTCCAACGAAGATGTTCCGATGCTGCCCATCGTCCACGCCGGAACCATTTTGCTGGCGACGATGGTGCTGGCCTTCGCCAGTCCGGAACCCGAACGCGTCCGCATCGAGGCGCTGCGGAGCGGTGATGGAAATTTGCGGATGGTTTTTTCCCGCAGCGCGCTGCCCCTGGCGCTGGCGCTGTTCGCCGTGGCCGCCGCGGCGTTGTTCACGCAATGCGCGGGCTCGATTTCAACCAACTGGAAAATCTGCGCCGTAGCCGCCGGGAATCTGCTGGAATGCTTTCTGGTGTTTGCCCTGCTGCTGGAATTCTGCCGGCTGCGGTTCCGACGCCGTGCGCTTGGCTTTGTCGCGCTTTGGTTGTTCGTCCTGTGTGCGCTGCCCTTCATCCTCGCCGGCGTTTTTTCGGAGTTGGCGGTTGGACGGCTGTCGTTGCTGTCGCCAGGCATTTTGGCCCTCGCCGATCACGATATTCTTAACGACCCGACCGGTTCGGAATTGAATAACCTGTTGCTGACCGTCCTGGCCCATTTCGGAATCGTCGTGCTCCTGTTCTGCGCGTGGCGAAGTCAATGGCAGCGGTTACTGGCCAAAGCCACCCTCGTCCCGCCGCAAAAACCGCCGCTCCGTCCGCAAAATTGAATTGTCCCCTGCTCCCTTTCGCGGCAGACTGTGCGTTGCCATGCAGCAGGTAAACCTTGGAATGATTGGCGGCGGTACCGTGGGCAGCGGCGTGTTTCACGCGCTCCAGCTCAATGGCAGCCTCATGGCTTCGCGCATCGGCGTCAAGGTGGCCCTCCGCAAAATCGCGGTGAAGGCATTCAACGAACCGCGGCCGTATCCCATCCCGCGTTGGTTGATGACCACCGACTGGCCGTCGGTGGTCAACGATCCCGATGTTCACATCATCGCCGAACTCGTCGGCGGCACCACCCTCGCGCGAACGATGATTCTTGCGGCCCTCGAGCTGGGCAAGCCGGTGATTACGGCGAACAAAGCCCTGCTTTCCGCGCATGGCGAAGAGCTTTTTGCCGCGGCCAGGAAATACGGCACGAACCTTTATTATGAGGCCAGCGTTTGCGGCGGCATTCCCATCATCAAATCGCTGCGCGAAGGTTTCGTTGGCAACCGCATCAACGCCCTTTACGGCATCGTCAACGGCACCTGCAATTACATCCTCACCCGGATGAAACTCGAAGGCGCGGATTTCGCCACCGTGCTCGCCGACGCGCAAAAACAGGGATACGCCGAAACGCCACCCGACCTCGATATTGACGGGTTCGATGCGCAACACAAAATCGGCATCCTGGCCTCGCTTGCGCATGGATTTTGGGTGGACCCCAAAAAAATTCACGTCGAAGGCATCCGCCATGTTTCCGCGCTGGACATCAAATTCGCCGGCGAACTTGGCTACACCGTCAAGTTGCTCGGCATCGTCAAGAAACTCGCCGGTGGCTGCCGCGTGCAGGTTTCCGTGTACCCGACACTGATTCCGGATTCGCACGTCCTGGCCAGTGTCAATCATGTCTTCAACGCCGTCTTTGTACGCGGTGACATCGTCGGCGACACGCTCTTTTACGGACGCGGCGCGGGCAAGGATGCCACGGCCAGCGCCGTCTTGAGTGATCTGGCCGACGCGGCCCTGGATTTAAAATTCGACACGAAGCACCGCGTGCCGCCGTTTGTGCCACACGAATGCGCCGGCACAGTGGTGCCCATTGAAGACGTGGTTTCCCAATATTTCGTCCGGCTGAATGTCGTGGACAAACCCGGGGTGCTGGCCAGAATCGCCGCCTTTTTCGGGCAATCGAAAATCGGCATCTCGTCCGTGATCCAGCCCGAAGGCCACGAAGGCAAAAGCGTGCCGTTGATTTTCATGCTCCACTACGCGACCCACGGCGCGGTGGCCGGCGCACTGAAGAAAATCGGCAAATTGCCCGTCGTTAAAGGCAGGCCGGTGATGCTGCGGGTCGAAAATTTTGAATGATGCCCGCGGTTGAAATGAAACTGCCATGGCCCTGATTGTCCAAAAATACGGCGGCACTTCGGTGGGCAACACTGAGCGCATCAGAAACGTCGCCGCGCGCGTGGCCCAAAATCGCGCCCGGGGCGACCAGGTCGTCGTCGTCGTCTCGGCCATGAGCGGTGTGACGGACAATTTGATCAAACTGGCCAAGGACATCATGCCGTTGCCGAGCGAACGCGAAATGGATGTGCTGCTCGCGACGGGCGAACAACAGACCATCGCCCTTACGGCCATCGCCTTGCACGCGCTGAACATTCCGGCCGCGTCGCTCACGGGCGCACAGGCGGGCATCGTCACCGACGTGGTTCATACCAAGGCGAGAATCCACGAGATCTCGCCGAAAAAAGTCCGCGAGCTTTTGAAACTGGGCAACGTCGTCATCGTCGCGGGTTTCCAGGGCGAAACGCCCGAAGGCCAGATTACGACGTTGGGCCGGGGCGGTTCGGATTTGACGGCCATCGCGCTGGCCGCCGCGCTCAAGGCCGACCTGTGCCAGATTTACACCGACGTGGACGGCGTTTATACGGCCGACCCGCGCATCGTCACGGACGCGAAGAAACTCGAGGAAATTTCCTACGACGAAATGCTCGAACTTGCCAGTCTCGGCGCCAAGGTGATGCAGAGCCGTTCGGTTGAATTTGCCAAAAAATTTGGCGTCGTTTTTGAAGTCCGCTCCAGCCTGAACGACAACCCCGGAACCATTGTGAAAGAAGAAACCAAAAGCATGGAAGACGTCGTCGTGCGCGGCGTTTCGCTCGACAAAAACCAGGCCAAAGTCACGCTCGTCGGCGTGCCCGACAAGCCCGGCGTGGCCGCGCGCATCTTCAAGGCGCTCGGCGACGCGGTGGTGAACGTGGACATGATTGTGCAAAACATCAGCCACGGTTCCGGCACACCCCAGACGGACATTTCGTTCACCGTGGACAAGCCGGACCTGCTGAAGGCGCAAAAAGTCATTGCCGGATTGAAGAAGGAACTCGGCTTGCGCGACGTGATTACGGCCGAGAAAATCGGCAAGCTCTCCATCGTCGGTGTCGGCATGAAAAGTCACACCGGCGTGGCTGGAAAACTTTTTGAAACGCTGGCCACCGAAGGTGTGAACATTGACATGATTTCCACCAGCGAAATCAAGATCTCCGTGGTGATTGATCTGGCCAGTGGCGAACCGGCGATGAAGGCCGTCCACGCGGCGTTCATCGGCTGAGTTGAGTGCCAAAACTGTCCAGGTTGATTCTCGAATTCAACACTTGACGGTAAACGGTCATTCAATAACGTCCCGTTCCGTGAAGGTTGACGAAAATCGGCCCCCCCTGCCCGCAACGGGCCAGGAACAACTTCCGGCGGGCTCACATGATACCAGGATAACCTGGTGCGCGCTATATGGCTTTCTGCTGGTTTCGCTCGCACTCTCAGCTTATCTGGTTGGGGTCGCGCTCGGGCCGGTGCGGTGGATGTTGCTGGATCCGCCGCTGTTTCGCCGATTGAATGAAGATTTGATCTGGTACAGCGGCATTCCGTTGGTCGCCGGCATCATGCTCATCGGTCGGGATCTTTTCCTGAACGTTCGCCGATCGCGCCGCATGAAATCCGTCCGGCATGATCCACCGGACAATCCCCGCCTGACGGTTGCTTTGACGGCCTACAATGACGAGCGCAGCATTGGCAACGCCGTCCGGGATTTTCGAGCGCACCCGCTGGTGCGGCGGGTAATCGTCATCAGCAACAACAGCACGGACCGGACCATGGCCGTGGCCGAACAAGCCGGCGCGGTTGCCTTCAACGAGCCGCGGCAGGGATATGGCGCCTGTGTGCATCGCGCCCTCCAGCAAGCCCTGATGTTTGAGGATACGGAATTGACCGTTTTGTGCGAAGGAGATTTGACCTTTCGCGCCTTCGACCTCGACAAGTTCCTCGCCTATATCCCTCATGCAGACATTGTCAATGGCAGCCGGATTGTCGAGCAACTTCAAGATCGCGACACGCAACTGTCAATGTATATGCACTATGGCAATCTGTTCGCCGGCAAGGTGCTGGAGTTGAAACACCTCGGCAGCGTGTCTCTCACCGATGTGGGCACGACCTACAAACTGTGCCGCAACTCTCCGTTACGCGAACTCATGGGCCGGTTGGACCCGCGGATTAATCTGGAATTCAACGCCTATTTTTTGGATACAGCGTTGAAATCGGGCTTGCGCATCCTGGAATGCCCGGTGTCCTTTCACCCGCGGGTGGGCACCAGCAAGGGAGGCAACGTGAACAATCGTATTGCCACCCGCCTGGGGTTGCGCATGCTTCTTGGCATCTTTGTGGATTGGAAAGGCTTCGCCCATGACTGAGGACGCCTATCATCAGACGCGTTTCCAGCCGGACCCGCGCCGCCGCGTGCTCTGGCAAACATTGGTAGCCTGCGTTTTCCAAAAGCAAATCCCGCTGGATGCCGTCGTGCTCGAACTGGGGGCCGGATACGGTGATTTCATCAACGCGGTCACGGCAAGGCGCCGGTTCGCGGTGGACAAATGGCCGGGAATGGTCTCGCATTTGGAAGCCGGAGTGGAAGGTTTGGTCACCGGCATTACACAGCTGGACGGCGTGCCGGACAATTCGGTTGACTACGTTTTCAGCAGCAATTGTTTCGAACACGCGTCGCAATCGGAACTGGTGGACTGCCTCGCCCAACTGCGGCGAAAGATGAAGCCGGGGGCCATGGTCAGCATCATCCAGCCGAATTTCAAATATTGCTACCGCGAGTATTTTGACGATTACACTCACATTACCATTTACACCGCACAAGGGTTGAGCGATCTGCTGGCCGCCAACGGTTTTCGGATTGTTCGCTGCTGGCCTCGATTTTTGCCGCTGACTCTGAAATCACGCCTGCCGGTGCATCCACTGCTGATCCGCCTTTACCTGATGAGTCCGTTCAAACCGATGGCCAGGCAAATGCTGATCAGCGCGATCCGATGACTTTTGTCACAACACCCGGGGCTGAGACAGACAGTAGCGCCGGCAGGCAACGTCTGATTCGCCGTCATCGCATCTTCCTCACGAGCATGCTGCTCGCGATGGCGGCATGGTTTTTTTACCTCCCTTCCACACAGTACGGCTTCGTGTATTTCGATGATGTCCGGATTCTGCAAAATCATCCTGAACTTTACGGACAACCGCGTTTGTCCGCAGACCTGAAGGCGATTTGGGTGACGTATTTCCCGCGGGAGGAACCATTGCCGGTGCGGGATGTAAGCTGGGCGCTCGACAGCCGCATCTTCGGCTTCGATAATCCGTTTGGCTATCATTTCGGCAACGTCGTGCTTCACGGAGTCGTCGTCGCGCTATTGTTTGTCTTTCTGTTTGGGACAACCCGGCGTTATGGCTTCGCATTGGCCACGGCCGTTGCCTATCTGTTTCTCGCGGTGCATACGGAACCGGTCGCATGGATCATGGGCCGCAAGGATATCCTGTCCGCATTCTTCATGCTGCTGGCGCTGTGCGCACAGACCCAACGCCTGACAGTGAAAAGCGCTACCGCGCAATGTGGATGGTATGCCGCAACCCTGGCCTGTTTTGTAGCAGGGTTGTTGTCAAAAATCAGCGTGCTGACATTCCCGTTCGTGCTTTTTCTTCATGCCGTCTTTCTGCCGTATCTGCGCGGCGAACGTCCGCCTGACTCGCAATTCTTATGGGGACGCGCACTGGCGCGTGAAGGATTGTTGCTCGCACCCGCCCTGGTGGTGGATGGCGCCATCTTCGTGTGGTATCAGCGAATACTGGCGCAAATGGGTATATTTGATCGCGGCTATACTGCGCACGGCCTGGCCCATCTTTGGAATTTGCTGATGGTTAATCCAATTGCATTTTGGATCTATCTGCGCCAGATTTTCTTCCCTGCCCACCTCGCAGTGCTTTACACGTGGCCCGCATTACAGGCTTCATATCCGTTCTGGCAAATCGTAACCGCTCTGGCAACTGTGGCGGCAACCGGTGGGATCGGGGTCTGGCTGTTCCGTCAGCATAAGGATATTTTTTTCTATTTCGCCGCCTTCTTTGTGCTCATGGCACCCTACCTGAACCTGGTATACATCGGCATTTGGGTCGCCGAGCGATATATTTACTTTGCCGCGTTCTGTCCGCTGGCTATCGCCGTCTCCCTTGCGGGCGACGCCTTGCGACGTCCCCGGCGGATTTTGCGCATTGGCGTATTGATGATTGGCATCGGCTTTGTCACAATCAACGTGTTTCAAAAAATTTCGTATGAGCGCGTGTGGCGTAACGGCGAAACCTTGTGGCAATATCACCTCGCCCTTGCGCAGCCTGCTCCGACAGCCTATGAAAATTTGGCGGCTTGCTATTACGCCAGCTACGCCGCCGCCGCCGCAGAGCAAAACGCCCCTCGCATGGCCCTGGCCATCCGCAAAATGGAAATCGTGATTCAGGCGGGGCTGGCGGAATTCTGGCGCGATCATCGCCAGCCCCCGCCGCCGGAAACATCCTTCCTTTTTTTCCTGCAGTCGCTCGCGCAAGAAGCGCAAGGAAACCCGGACGCAGCGCTGGCGAGTCTGCTGACTTCCGACCGGCTTCACCCCGGATTCGATGCGACCAACCTCAACCTGGCGCAATTATACCGCAAGCTGGCCAGAACCGCCAAAACGCCTCAACAACGGGCGGTGGATATCCGCTCCGCCCGGGACCGTTACGCAGAATATATCAAGCTCGCTTTTCGTGGCGGCACCGAACCGCCGAAAGTGCGCCAGGAAATGGCGGACCTGGAGGCCGAATCTTCCGCCGTGGAACAACCGGCCGCCAGCGGCGACCCAAAGACCACGGAAAAAAAGCCGGGGCCACAGTAAGGCGCTGGCAGACCGTCAGAGCCGAAACGCTGCGATATGCGCGTCTTCATAAGCCGGCGCGCCGAGTTTTTCCTCGTACTCGTGATACAGGCGGCCCAAATCGGGCGCCGGCGGCGCCACTTCCGGCAGTTGCGCTTCAAATCGCTTGTGCAAAATGATGTATTCAACATGGCGGGCGCGCATTGCCGCCAGATCGTCCATGGAAACCAGGTTGTGAAACCGGATCCTGGACGGATCACGGATGAGGCTTAACACCTGGTCAATGTAGGTATTGCCATAAATGTTTCCGGGGGCGAGGCCAAGCGGAAGCTTCATGTCGGTTGTATAGCCGACCAGCACCGGCCTTCGATGGAAGTGCTGGTAGTAGTAAAGCGGATTGAAATGATCACCGATCAACATCGGATATTCAACGATCGGGCGGCCATCTGGATTCTTCGCGAGCATTCCATAGAAAGGAGAAATTTCATCAACGCGAATCACCGTGTTCAACGTAAAATCAGCCGGGGTAAAATCGCTCTGGAAGGATCGGCTCCAATCCATTCGCCCATAGCGATGTTGATAGGCCCCGTGGCTGGTGAAATTATTGGGCGCAACATAACACTGTGGCAACGGACCGGCGAGCACCAAGGCGGCCACGCAGGCAAAAGCCGTCAGCCTTTGCAGCGCAGGTCGTAATTTGGCACGTGCCGCGAGAGCCTCCAAAATGGCATGGATTCCACACGCCACGAGCAGGAGACTGACCGGCACCAGAGGTATGCTGTACCGAACTAAAACGATGGCCGCCTGGGCGGAATCAGGCCGGGAAAGAACCAGCGCCAACGCGTGCAGAGGATAGAGACTGACGAGCATTCCGCCAAACCACGGATTGCGCCGGCACTGCTCGATGCCACCCGCAACCAGCGCAACCCAGAACAGTACGGCCAGGACCGGTTGCCCAGTGCCGCTGATGAGCAGCGCGGCCTGCGGCAAGGACCGCAGGCTGAATGTCCCCTTCAGCGCTATGGTGAAGAACGTGCTGCGGAGAGAATGAATCAGAGCCGGCAGGACCAGAAGGCCTGTGATCACAGCCATGGCCATTGCCACCGCAATCCAATATCGCAGCGGCGGACCCGCCACCACGCCGTTTGAAAAACTTGGGCGACGCACCCAGGCGTGGAAAGCGAACGCAGCCAGCACGGGGGCCGCCACGGTAACGGCCGCGAACAAATGGAAGTAGACCGCCAGCACGCCCGCCACGATGTAGAGCAACGCCGGACCAAGGCCGCCCGACTGCATCCAGCGCGCCGCCAGAAGAATCGCGACAAAAGCCAGCAACGCCACGGCGCTGTAGGGCCGGCTGATGCGGCTGTAAAAAACCAACAAGGGGGAGACAGCCAGAAGCATTGCCAGCAAAACGGCCCGGCGGGTGCCGACCAGTTTTCGCACCAGCAGCGGACCAACGACCACACACAACAAACCACAGACCAGCGAGGGTA
The DNA here is from genome assembly GCA_963802515.1 of uncultured Verrucomicrobiae bacterium. GTDB lineage: Bacteria > Verrucomicrobiota > Verrucomicrobiia > Limisphaerales > UBA11358 > UBA11358. The sequence continues at coordinate 3,316,939 of CAWDIX010000002.1, read as the reverse complement.
ACCGCAACAGTGTTTCAGACCAGCCGAAGCTCGCACCCAAAGCCCATGCGTAAAGATTCAGCGGAATGCAAGTCGCACCGGGAATTGAGAAATGGGCCAGGAGCCAGGCGGGGGATTTGCCGATGACGTAATACAAGCCGTGCCATTCGTCATCGATGAGAACTTGACCTGCCAGCAAATAGACTCGCAAAAAAAGGCCGGTCATAAATGCCAACGCCAAAGCAAGGGCAAAAGCGGCATTTCGGCTCCACTGCACCGGAATTCTCATTCCGGGGAGACTAGGCCAAAACGGCATCAAGTGGCAACCCTCTCGGTCCGCAGATCCGTTTCGGCAGGTTGATTTCTCCGGCGGTTAATTTTAATATTTGACGTGCGGCGGCCATTAAATTAGGTTGGCTGCGTGAATCGCAATTTGACTCTGAATCTGCTGCTGAACGCGCTGCTGCTGCGCCGCGTGGCGGTCGGGTCCTGATTGCATCACCAGATTTATCAAACCCCACTGCCAACCGGCGGTGGGGTTTTTGTTTTGCCAAACGGAAGCGCCACTGCCACAACTGAAAGACAACATGCAAAAGAATCCGTCGGATAAATACCGCCCGTTCCCGCCGGTCAGCCTCCCCGACCGGCAGTGGCCCGGTCGCGTTCTCACCCGCGCACCCATCTGGTGCAGTGTGGATTTGCGCGACGGCAACCAGGCGCTCGCCGTGCCCATGAACGTCAGCCAGAAACTTGAGTTGTTTCAGACTCTGGTGAAAATTGGTTTCAAGGAAATCGAGGTCGGATTCCCGTCCGCGTCGAACACCGAGTTCGCCTTCAACCGCCGGCTCATCGAGGAAAACCGCGCGCCGGAGGACGTCTGGCTCCAGGTGCTGGTGCAGGCACGCGAGGATTTGATTGAAAAAACCGTGCAATCGCTCGCCGGCGCGAAGAAGGCGATCATCCATCTCTACAATTCGACCTCGCCCGCGCAACGACGCGTCGTCTTCGGCATGTCGAAGAAAGAGATCATCGAGGTGGCTGTGCGCGGCGCCAAATGGATCAAGGAACGATTGCCGCGGCTCAAAGGCACGGAGGTCATGCTCCAGTATTCGCCGGAAAGTTTCTCGGCCACCGAAGTTGAATTTGCCAGGGAAATTTCCGAGGCGGTCATGGAGGTCTGGCGGCCGACGCCGGAACGGAAGATGATTTTGAACCTGCCCGACACCGTTGAGGTGGCCATGCCCAATGTCTATGCCGACCAGATTGAATGGGTGTGCCGGAACATCAAAAATCGCGACTCGCTCATTATCAGTTTGCACACGCACAACGACCGTTGCACGGGAGTCGCGGCTACCGAATTGGGGTTGCTGGCCGGGGCGGATCGGGTCGAGGGTACGCTTTTCGGCAACGGCGAGCGCACGGGCAATCTCGACATCGTCACCGTGGCGTTGAACCTTTACCAGCACGGCGTCGATCCGAAGCTGAATTTCACAAACCTTAATTCCATCATCGAGGTTTACGAACGTTGCACGGGCATGACCGTGCCGGCGCGCCAGCCTTACGCGGGCGAGTTGGTATTCACAGCGTTCAGCGGTTCGCACCAGGACGCCATTCGCAAAGGCCTGAACGAATGGAAGGAGAACGGACGGGCGCATTGGGACGTCCCTTATCTCACCATTGATCCGACCGACATCGGGCGCGAATACCGCGAAGTCATCCGCGTCAATTCGCAGTCCGGCAAGGGCGGGGTGGCGTATTTGCTGGAAAGCCAGTTCGGCATCGAATTGCCCAAAGACATGCAGCGCGAGTTTGGACCGATTGCCAACGACGAGGTGGACAAACTCGGCCGCGAGGTCACCGCCGCCGAATTGAAACAAATGTTTTGGCGCGAATACATCGAGCGCGGCACGCCATGGCAACTCAAGACATTTGAAACCGAAAGCAAAAACGGCGTCGTCCGCTGCCGCGTGAAATTGCTTCGCGAAGGCAAAGCGCTGGAAATCTCCGGCGAAGGCAACGGACCGCTCGCCGCGTTGGTCCATGGGTTTGGCAAAATCGGCGGGCCGCGCTTTGAAATCACGGCGTACAGTGAGCACGCCTTGGGTTCCGGCGAGGAGGCCTCGGCCATTGCTTACATCCAGATCAAGCACGCGGACGGCAAAACCCGCTGGGGCGCGGGCGTGGACACCAATATCGAGTTGGCGTCCGTGCGCGCCGTGTTAAGCGCCCTGAACCGGTCCTGAGCCGGTATTGAACGTTAAGAAATCCTGCTCGTCAAATGCAGGCGAATTGCCTATTTTTCCCGGGAGTTTATGAAACCGAATCCGACAGTTTGTATTGTGGCCATAGGATTGTGTCTCGTCGGCACAGCAGTTTTTGTCGCTGGCCAGCCAGCCGCCAGCGCCATCGTGGCCACCCGGCCGGTGTATGTGCCGGATATCTCGCATGCCAATGACCCGTTGCCAGACGGCGTATTCGCCTGGGACGAACTCTCGAAAGCCACGAATGCCGCGGCCGACCAACAAGTGGCGCATTTCGTTTTCAATTTTACCAATATCGCTACGGCCGCCGACATCACGCTGGTTACGAACATCACCGCTTCAACCACCAATATTGCGGTCATCACCAATTCCATCAAGCCGTGCAACGTCACGATTCTGGGCGTTCGTCCTTCGTGCGGCTGCACCACGGCCGAGTTGCCGCCGCTACCGTGGACGATTGCCCCGGGCATCCATGGCCAGATTGGCCTTACCGTGAATATCCAGGGAAAGAGCGGCACATTATACAAAACGGCCGTCGTGTCCACGGACAAGGGGAGCAAAACCCTCATCCTGGGTATCAACATTCTGCCGCCGGTGATACCCAAAATGACCGCGGCCGAGCGTGCCCGGGGCATTGCGGCGGCGAAAATTGACCGGCAGGCGGTTTTTCGCGGTGATTGCGCCAAGTGCCATGTAAATAATATCCAGGGCAAATACGGCAAGCCGCTTTTTGATTCGGTTTGCGCCCTCTGTCACGAGGCAGAGCAACGCGCCACCATGGTGCCGGATCTGCACAACCTTAAAACACCAACCAACGATGAATTCTGGCGCACATGGATCGCCCACGGCAAACCCGGTTCACTCATGCCGGCATTTGCCACCAGTGACGGCGGCCCGCTTACCGACATCCAAATCGCCTCGCTCGCCGCCTATTTAAATTCGGTCATTCCATCTCAAGTGCCTCTAAACAAGTAACTTCTGTTTAGATAAACCGGGCCTTCCATTTTTTTGTTGCCAAATTGGACACAACTGTCTAAAATATAGGCAGTGAGAGAGAATGAATTTCGTTAAATAGTTGTAAACCGGGGATGTTATGGCAACTCTAGTAGCCTTCAAAACGTGTGCGCGTTCCGTTTCCTGCTTTCTTAAAGATTGCCGCCTGTGGATGTCGTGGTCATGGTTTTTTCAACAATGCTGGGTAGTGGTGATTTTGACGGGTGCGGGAACATTGAGTTATCTCCTGATCAGTCATTTCGTCTTTGAGCCCGTTCGCGTGAAGGGGGTAAGCATGTATCCTACTTTGGCAGATTCAGGATGTTATTGGTTGAACCGCTTTGCTTACATAGTGGGCGAACCCAAACAAGACGACATCGTGGCACTCAAAGACCCCCAGGACAACACCCCGGTGGTCAAACGCATTATCGCTTTGCCCGGACAATCCGTTTACCTCAAAAGCGGCAAAGTTTATGTTAATGGCCAATTGCTGCGCGAACCTTATCTCCCGGCCAAGACACCCACTTACGCCTACGAAAAGAGTGAGGACGAATTTATATGTTTCGGCAAAGATGAGTTCTTTGTCATGGGTGATAACCGCAACAACAGCATGGACAGCCGCACCTTTGGCGCTGTCCCGCGTCAGAACATCCTTGGCAAAGTGATGGAATAATTTGCGGCCCCCGCGTTAGATTCGGAATGGAACCCCCGGCAGTCCCGGCTTGCATCAACCGCCACCGGTGTTATGCTGTCAACTATGACGGTGAAACTGGTTGACGTAACAAACCATACGCGCATCGCCACGCTCGGCAAACGCGTTTTGAGCGGTGATCCCCTCACCCGCGAGGATGCGCAGTGGCTCTTCAACCTCGAAGCGTCCGCCGATATTTTGGATTTGCTCTCGTGGGCCAACCGTATCCGCGAACATTTCAAAGGCAATAAAATCCATCTCTGTTCCATCGTCAACGCCAAGGCCGGCGCATGCTCGGAGAATTGCAGTTTTTGCGCGCAATCATCGCATTACCAGACCGGCTCGCCGAAATACGGCTTCGTGGATCCCGAACCCGTTGCCGAAGCCGCCGATGAAGCCAACAAAAACGGTGTCACCGCCGTCGGCCTTGTCGCCGCATGGAAAGGGCTCAACGAAGGCCCGATGCTCGACGAAGTCTGCAACCGCGTCCGCGAATTGAAAGCCGGCGGCAAGACGCGCCCCGATGTCTCGCTTGGCATCATCAAAAGCCAGCGCGTCGCCGACCGGCTCAAGGAAGCCGGCGTCGAGTGCTACGGCCACAATCTCGAAAGTTCGCGCCGGTTTTTCCCGCAGACCTGTACCACTCATACCTACGACGACCGCCTGGAAACCATCGGCTACTTGAAGAAGGCCGGCATCAAGATTTGTTCCGGCGGCATCATCGGCATGGGCGAGACGCGCGAAGACCGCTGTGACCTCGCCTTTTCGCTCAAGGAAATCGGCGCCAACGTCGTGCCCGTCAATATTCTCAATCCGATTCCCGGCACGCCGTTCGCCAGGAACGAGCCGCTGCCGGTTCTGGAAATCTTGAAGACCATCGCTTGTTTCCGGTTCATTTTGCCGCGGCAGGAAATTATGATTGCCGGCGGGCGCACGGTGAACCTGCGCGACGCTCAAAGCATGATTTTCATGGCCGGCGCGAGTGCGCTGATGATCGGCAACTATCTCACCACGCTGAATCAGCCCGTCGAAAAGGACCTGCAAATGCTCAAAGACCTCGGCCTCGATCCGAGTTGGGACAGCCACGGGTTTTCCGACCAGGAAGAAACCGGCTGCGGCTGCGGAAAAGGCAAATGCGAAGCGGAAGCAGTCGAAACAGTCGCAGGCTAAGAGCAAGCTACAAAGATACCGGCCTTACAGGTTTAGAAAATTTGAATCCGCGTTAATTCGCGTAATTCGTGTCAAAGATTTTCCCGCAAGAATCGGGTGGGAGCGGCCTTCAACTCATGGCAATGTGGGCAAATGAATGATTATGAACGCATCGCTCAAGTCATCCGCTTCCTGGATGAGCGCCATGTGGAGCAGCCGGATTTGCCGACGCTGGCCGAACGCGCGGGTCTGAGCCGGTTCCATTTTCATCGCCTGTTCTCGGCGTGGGCGGGTGTCACGCCGAAGGATTTTCTCCAATGCCTCACGCTCGCGCACGCCAAGGAATTGCTCCGCGATGGCGAAAGCATTCTGGAGGTCGCCCTGGAATCCGGTCTTTCCGGGCCGGGCCGATTGCACGATCTCTGCGTGAATCTCGAAGCCGCTTCACCCGGTGAATTGAAATCCGGCGGCGAGGGCTGGAGGATTTCGTTTGGCTTCGCCGAAAGCCCGTTTGGAAAATGTTTGATCGCCGAAAGTCCGCGGGGCCTCTGCCATCTCTCGTTTGTCGAAAATGAGAAAACCGCTCTGGCCGGGCTGCAAAAAGACTGGCCGCAGGCAAAATTGAAACGCGATGATTCCGCCGCCGAAAAAATAGTCGAACAGGTTTTCCGCCAACGCGCCGGGTCGGAGCCCGGCGTTCCGTTGCGCGCGTTCGTTCGCGGCACACCGTTTCAGGTGCGCGTCTGGCGGGCGTTGCTGCAAGTTCAACCCGGCACGCTCACCAGCTACGGACGATTGGCAAGCGCCATTGGCAAACCCACAGCCGCCCGCGCCGTGGGCGCAGCCGTCGGCCAGAATCCGCTGGCTTATCTCATCCCGTGTCATCGCGTAATCCGCGAAACGGGCGTGATTGGCGATTATCACTGGGGAACGGTCCGCAAGCGCGCGATCATCGCCTGGGAAGGCTCGCAACGGTTTGCCGGCGTTTTTTGCAGGCGGCAAACCGGCAAGCAGATGAACCTGAATTGCGAAGTCAGAACGCACGGACGATAAAGTCTTTGGGAGGGCACGCCGCTGGCGTGCGATTTCCGACGGCCCGCCGGAAACTTTGTCCAACCCATTTTTACGCCGGTGCCTGCCGGCGAAATGCGGACCGTTCATTGGATTGGGCGAGCCACCCAAACCAACACGCGAGCCGCGTGCGCTCCCCATTTCTGAATTCGGTATAAAACTTCTTTGCGTTTTCGCGTCTTTGCGTGAAATTCCCCGCGTGGAACGGCTCGGCAAAAATCACGGCGGTTACCACGGCGAGACCATTGACATCCGCGCCGTGCTGCGCGATGTCGAAATCGCCGCACAACGGCACGGCTGGACCTCCGAGACATTCGGTCAACAGGGCGAATTCAATCTGGTCGCACTCCATCGCCCGTCATCCTCATCCCTCAGCCTTCAACCCTCAACCAGAATCTACTTAAGCACCGGCATTCACGGCGACGAGCCGGCCGGCCCGCTCGCCGGGTTGAAATTGCTTCACGAAAACAAATGGCCGGCGAACTCGGAACTATGGTTTTGCCCCTGCCTGAATCCGATGGGCTTTGTTTTGAACCGCCGCGAGAATGCCGGCGGCAAGGATTTGAACCGCGACTATCGTCATCTGGAAACCGCCGAGGTCCGCGCGCATATCGCCTGGCTGGAGCGGCAGCCGCAATTCGATTTGTATCTCTGCCTGCACGAAGACTGGGAATCGCACGGATTTTATCTCTACGAACAGAATCCGGATGGCAAATCATCCCTCGCGGAAACCATCGTGAGCGAAGTCCAAAAAGTTTGTCCGATTGACCCGTCGGAAATCATCGAAGACCGCCCGGCGAGAAATGGCATCATCCGCCCAAACCTTGACCCGCGCACCCGCCCGCAGTGGGCCGAGGCGCTGTATCTCATCACGCACCAATCGCGGCTCGGCTACACCCTCGAAGCCCCGTCGGATTTTCCGTTGGCCACGCGAGTGCATGCCTTGGCAGGCGGAACGAACGCGGCGATGAAATCACTGGCGTAGCCGCGTTGCGGAAGCGCGCGGCAAACTTATCCACATAACTTTTACGGCGGTCTGCCGACACGCCGCTGCGAATTTACTTCACGGCCGCATCCCGCCGTTTGCGCCATTCGTCACCCAGGTTGGACAGGGTCTTGGCTTTCAAGAGCCGTTCCGCGAGCGGGAAAACGACGCGTTCTTCCTTGTCGAAATGTTCGCGCGAGCGCAGCACGGCCTGCAGCAGGAGGTCACGCGCCTGTTTCGGCCCCCGCGCCTTTTGCACCTGGGCCAGTTGGGCGTCAATTTCCTCGTGCTCCTCGTGAAAGGTCTCGCTTTGGCCGATTTGCTCCAGGCAATGTTCCAGCGGCCCCATGAGCAGATCATCCTCGGTGTTGGCGTGGGGACACATGAGCGCGTCCAGCGTGGCGGACAGCGATTTGACCTCCGCCAGCGTCTTGAGCCGCGGCAGGGTTTTTTCGATGTGATCGAACAAATTGTGGAACACGACGTGTTCCGCCACCAAAATTTCCGTGATTTTCATAGTCAGGACTGAATTCCTTCGTCCGCATCCTAAAATCACGCCAACCTCGCCAATCATCTAACCGTTTCTTGGCATTTTCTTGGCCCGATCAGGCCGCCTGCCGGCTTTTACGGAAGTTTAAGACGATAAAACTGCTGCGGCACGGCCGGCGGGATGGCGTTGGTGAAGACGCAGTTGCCGGACAGGTCGGATTCGTTTGTCGCGATGCACGTCCACTGCGACGGCGCGAGCGCAAGGTCGCTCGCGGCGATGAGGCAATTCGTCCGGTTCGCCCAGCCGCTGGCGGTGAAAACCAGATTCACCCCGGACAACGCTACTGTGAGCGGTGGCGCATCCGTCGGCCCGAACTCGAACGCCCCCAAATCCGGCGCGGCGCCGTAATATGCGAAGCCTTCGTTGGTCCCCACGTCAATGCAATCGCTCGTGTTGGTCAATTGCGCGAACGCGATATAAGGCAGATCGCCGTTCGCCTGGCGCGGCGACATCAACAGGCTTTCGTCCAGTGTCACAAAATCGTTCGAGGTCACCGTCAACGGCAACGTGAAATAATTGAAGCTGACGTCGCTCAGGTTGGTGTCGAGGCTTGACACCTCGGTGTTGCCCCGGAAACCGAGGTTGTTTTTCATCAGATGGTCATAGCCGGGGACCCGTGTGAGGTTGTCGGTCAGGCATTCCTGCATAAAGTAATTGACGTTATTGCGATACGCGGTGTTGGCGATCCAGTCTTGTCCTCCGACATGATAATTGGCGTCGAACCCGCTGGACCGGTTTCTGACGGTCAGGCAGAACTGAACCACATGCCGGGGAAGCGGTACCGGCAGCGGCTTGCCGGGACTGTTCGTGCCGTTCGCGCCGTAACCGCCGGCCTTGATGCCGTTTCCGTCGCCGGTGGAATTGGCGAAGTTGGTGAAATAGCCGTTGTAAAAAGCCCAGCAGTGGTCAAACGTCACCGGCGCAAAAGCATTGATGCAATCGTAGCCGTCATCACTGTTGAACCAGGCGCGGCAGCCGCGGATGATGTTGCCTTTGCCCGAGGTATGAGCCGGATGACAACCGAAGCCATCCGTATTGCCGAGCGAGCCGCTGTCCAGGCCGCGATTGTCGTAGGCGTCGCAGTTCAACACGAGGTTGCTGGCGCCATCGGTCAGATACCAGCCATTGCCCATGCCGTCGTGCATCCGGAGTTGTTCGAAGCGGTTGAAATTTGCACTGGTGCTGGCCACGCGGAAATTTTCCGACTGCGTGTGGTTCGTCTGGATGGTCACCTGCACGCCCACCACGTCAAAACCCTCGAACACGCAACGGCTCGCCGTCACCAGAAACGCCGTCACCCGCCAGCCGTCGGGTCGGACGTTGGAAAAATCAAACATCGGCCGCTCGCCCGGATACGCGAGGTAGCTGATGCCGCTCTTGGTAATGTTGTTGACGATGGCCCAGGGACTGTTGGTCGCGGTGAAATTCGAGTTGTCCAGGTAATAAGTCCCGCCGCGCAGATACACCGTGTCACCCGAGGACGCCGCCGACTGGGCGCGCATGACGGTCGCAAACGGGCTGTTACTCAAACCGGTGTTGGAATCAAGGCCGTTCGTGGCAACGTACCACGTCGCGCCAACACCGCGGAAGATTGTCAGCAGGAAAATTAACGTCGCGATCACTCGACGAAATAAAATTACTTGCGCAGATATGGACAACTTCATGCAACCCCAGCAACTCTGCGCCTAGACTACCACAAGACAGCCGATTCGCAATCAACTGTAATGGTGACAAAGGCTTAACTGTAGCGTCGGTCTATGACCGACGACGGGCGGTGGCCGTCTGCCAAGACCTTCGCCGACCTTGCCGCGGCGCCCGTTCAACGTTAAAACAAAGGCCATGAGCGACCTGAACGATGATCTGCTCCGGGCGGTGGAACTGGCGCTGGCCGGCGAGTGGGACGCCGCGCATCAACTCGTCCAGCAACACGAAGACGACGCGACTGCTGCGTGGATTCACGCCGTGCTGCACAAGATGGAAGGCGATCTCGGCAACAGCCGCTATTGGTATCGCCGCGCTGGCCAGACGCAGCACGTCGCCGACGAACCGCGCGCGGAGTTGGCCGTCATCCAGGCCGAACTGCGCTCCCGCCTCGACGGATAATTTTTGAAACCATAATTTCGCAATCACGTCTTGGAGTTAGTCGGCCTTGCATCCATGATGCGTTGTTGGTGGTTGGTCCGGTGGTTAGTTGAGCAAGGCCGGCAAGAATCTAACATGTGCACTTTTCAAAACAGATTGTTTGCCCGTGTGTCGGGAATTTTGCTCCTGGCGACAACCGCGCACGCCGTGAATCCCGCGTTGCCGTCCATTCCTGCGAAAATTTTCAACGTCACCAAATTCGGCGCCCTCGGCGACGGAGTGAAGGACAACGCGACGAACATCCAAAACGCCATCAACGCCGCGAGCGCCGCGGGCGGTGGCATCGTCGAATTTCCCGCAGGCCAATACTTGAGCGGACCGTTGACATTACGCAGTCGCATCAACCTGCGGCTCGATGATGGTGCGCGGTTGATGATGCTGCCGCTCGGCCAATATCCCGGCGGCCGCACCAATGCGCCCACATTCATCACCGCCAATGACGCCACCGACTTGGAAATCAGCGGACGCGGCACGTTTGACGGTCAGGGCGCTCCCTGGTGGGCGGAATGCCGCACCAATCGCGACCTGGTCCGCCCGATGTTGTTTAATCTTTATTCCTGCAAACGCGTGTTCATCCACGATGTCACATTCACCAGCCCGCCCGGTCACCATTGCGGTCTGCGCAAGCAAGGCGGCGACATCACCATCAGCAATCTCACCGTCAACACCGACCCGCGCAGTCCGAACACCGACGGCCTCAACCTCGCCGGCACGAACATGCTCGTAATCAATTGCCATATCAGCGACGGCGATGACAACATCGCCATGGGCGCGACCGGTGTCTTGCGCGACGCGCTCATCACCAACTGCGTTTTCGGCTTCGGACACGGCGTCTCGCTCGGCAGCGGCGTCCGCGACGGCGTTTTCAATCTGGTCGTTGCGAATTGTTCGTTCAACGGCGGCACGTTCGGCATTCGGATGAAAGCCGATAATGGCAGCGGCGGCCTCGTGCAAAATCTTTTTTATCACGACCTCACCATGACCAACGTGCAGATGCCGATCCTCATTTACAGCTATTACCGCGAAGCCGGCGGCGCTGGAAAAATCAGCAAGTTCACGCCCAAACAAATCGCCGCCATGCCGGTCGAACCCGTCACCGGCACCACGCCGGTGTGGCTCGACCTCACCTTCAGCAACATCACCGCTTACGCCACCGTCGCCGGCGGCACGATTTGGGGAAAACCGGGCATGATGGTTTCCAACGTCAATTTTGTGAACGTCAACATCACCGCGCCCGATCCGTTCAACATTTACAACGCGCGAGGCATCCGGTTTCAAGACTGCCGGATGAAACTCAAGAACGGCGACAAATTCACTACTTACAACGCCGTCGTCACAGTCACCAATACACCCGGCGCATCGGCTGCCATGCGGAAATGAGGCTTGGAGAATTCCCGGCGCGCCAATCGGACGGACCGCGTTGCCGAGGAACCGCGCGCGGAATTGGCCGCCATTCAGAACGAACTTCGCTCCCGCAATTGACCCGTCAACGATTCTGCGATAGCTTTTCTTCATGGCGACAGCAACCCAGGTGCAAAAAAATCTTCAGGCGGCAATGCGTGAAGCCTTGCGCATTCAAGATCGCTTCGTGGCTGAGCCGCTGTTTGCCAGGACGGGACGCGGCCATCTGAAAAGCGAGGGTGTCTCCACCATCTCCAGGATCAAGGCAAACCTCCGTCGCAAGGCTGCCAGGTCCAAATGAAGCAACGCTGGTTGCGGGATTGGCCGTGGGAAACTGTGGTGGCCATCAACGCCGGCCTCTGCAAGGAAAAGAAAGCCCTGCACAAACCCAACTCCGATGGTCACGAGCCGGCACGAAAACTTTGGGAAAAATCCCGCGCCCGTGAATTGACCTTGCGCGAGACTTTGGACATCTGCCGCCAGTGTCACAGGCTCACTCCGTTCTGCTTCTACAACGGCAACACCTTCGTCGCGATTGGCCGGACACTCATTCAAGACCTGATGCGAAAAATGCCGCCGATGAAAGCGCACGGCTTTCGCAGCATGGTCGGCCACTACATCGCGGGAACAGCCGGCGCTGCTGAATTGGCCAAAGCGCTCGACGAACTTAACTGAATTTCCTCGGCCCACAGCCGCTACTGGTATCGGCGCGCCGACCGGCTCGACCGCGTCGCCGACGAACCGCGCGCCGAACTGGCCGCCATTCGGTCTGCATTAACCACGGATTGACTCCCTATTTGCGCTTCGCTAGTGTCGAACTTAAATAAACACCATCGTTTTATGAACACGCGAAATCTCCTTTTCACTGGAATTTTTCTCTCCGCCCTCATCGCCGGGAACCTCCGGGCGGACCCAACGGCGGTCATCAAGGTTGATCTGAACCGACAAATCAGTGAAGTGGACCCCAACATCTACGGCGGTTTCCTTGAGCCCATACGCACGGTGGTTTATGGCACGATTTATGACCCCAAATCTCCCCTGGCAGACACGAACGGGTTCAGGACAGATTTTATTCAACTGGTCAAAGAACTGCACATCCCGGTGGTGCGGTGGCCCGGCGGGAATTATGTCTCCGGTTACAATTGGGAGGATGGAATTGGCCCGAAGGACCAGCGTCCAGTCCGGCTCGACCTGGCGTGGAATCAAATTGACCACAATCAGATGGGCACGGATGAGTATGCAAAACTCTGCAGCCTCATCGGCGCGGAGAATTTCGTCTGCATCAACGCCGGCCTGGGGACGCTGGACCAGGCGAGATATTGGATCGAATACTGCAATTATCCCAAGGGAACCTGGTATTCAGACCTCCGGCGAAAGTACGGCAATGAACAACCCTTCAACGTCAAATACTGGTCGCTCGGCAACGAAATTGACGGCCCCTGGCAACTCGGCCAAAAGAACGCCGAGGACTACTGCAAGTTTGCGCTCGAGGCCGCCAAAGCCATGCACCTGGTGGACCCCAACGTGAAATTCATCGCCGACGGCGCGTCCAATTACCAGCCCGACAACAAATGGATGGAATGGAACGATTATGTTTTGCAGCACATGGCAGGCAGCATTGATTACCTGTCCGTTCACCGATACTTCCAAAACGCGCTGAACGGTGACACGCAATACCCTGACGTGATTTCCATGGGGTTGGAGATTGATCAAAAAATTGACGTGATCAAGGCCGAGATCGAAAAGGCGATGGCAAATTCCAACTCCAAACGCCCGATTTATATCTCCTTTGACGAATGGTCCCCAGGTTTTGGACCCCGGGGCGCCAACTTGACCGGCTCGCTCATGGTCGCCCAGCACCTGAACTCCTTTATCCGCCACGCCGACATCGTCAAAATGGCGAACATCACCATGCTTTCCAGCCTCGTGGGAACTTCGCCCGATGGCGATTACAAGAATGCGCTTTATCAGGCCTTTTATCTGTATTCCAACAACGCGCGCGGCACCGCATTGGACGTGAATGTCGCCGGCCAAAATTACAGCAACAAATTTTTTAAGGACATCCCCTATCTCGATGTGACCGCCGTGTTCAATGATTCCGCCAAAAATCTGGTCGTCAATGTGGTCAACCGCAGCGAAACGAACGCCCTGACCGCCGACATCGTATTGCAGAGCGGAGAATATACCGGAAGCGCCACGGTGAAGGAGATCAACGCCGAGTCCGTCACTTCAACGAATACCCGGACCAACGAAGCTGTCGCCATCGCCACCCGGGAAATCCAATTCAGCGGCCACGACATCAAATACAACTTCCCGTCGCATTCATTCACCCAGATGTTGATTCCCGTCAAATAAGCCTCGAACCAACGAGGGACCGTATGTCGAACCGGCCGCCATCCGGTCTGAATTAACCACGGATGAACACTGATGAACACGGATTCAATTCAACGCGAAGAATTTTGAACCACAGAGACACGGATCTGTCATTTTACAGTCCCCTGCCGATCACTTTTGCAATTCCTTCATTACCCGAAACCATCAAAGTTCTGAACGTGGTATTTTCAGTGAGGGGAAGATTTATCGCAGGACCAATCATTGCGCCGTAGGCATGTTTTTCACCCGAAAAACTGCGACTAACGACTCCTCTAACCACTGTGCCGTCAGCGCCGAAGATAGGTCCGCCGCTCATCTTGCCAGGAACTTTTGCGAGAAAATCGAAGCACGGTCCAGGAGTCGGAACTTCTCTGCGTTGATGGTTATCGGGAAACAAATCTTTCACCTGTCCAACAGTGACGTATAAATCCTGAGTAAATTCTGGAACGGTTAAATTTCCGTCGCGGTTAACGACCGGGATGTCGCCCATTTCTGAATATCCGATAGCTATCGCTTTTTCACCCTTAGTGAAGCTGTTCAGCGAGAGCGTTAGCGGTTGATGCCCTGCACCATTGGGGAAAAGACCAATTTTGCAAATTGCTATATCCGTCAGGATTTCGAATCTTGGCTCTTCGTGGAGTAATGGACTGTCCTTCCATTTGCCCCAGTATCGGCAATCATGAAATGGAAAGAATAAATGTCCTTTGCCGCCAAACGCCGGATTGACTGGAAGCAAAACCCCGAACCGCATACCACCCAAGAAATTTACGGAATTATTTTTTCTCTCGACCTTGACGTATTTGCTTTCGTAGGGGTCAAGAATCACGTGGCAAGCTGTCATAATATAGCCGGTGCAACTAATTACAAACCCCGTCCCAATACACCTGATGAACGGCTCTCCTTCCACCCAAGCCACTACTGGAACGATGCTCTGCCTTGCCAAAAAATCCGTTGGACCGAATGTTGTCGCCCAACCTTCAATTCCAGTGATGAATGGACGATCAGTCAGCATTTCCAACTTACTCTCCAGTGGAAAGAAATCCAGTTCCGACCCTATCCGAGGTTTTAAGATGAGGGGTGCTAAACCTTTTATGGCCCAACTCCCGTTTGGGTCTTTTCCCCAAAGGGTCTTCATAATCCCCAAATCCGTTGGAACATGGTTCGACATGGATAACTCACTCCGAATAATTCTCCATCCCGGCGCACGTGCAAACCGGATTGCGGTCGCCATAGACGTTGTCAATACGGCCAACGGCGGACCAAATCCAATGCGGATTGTGGAGTGCGGATTGCGGAATGGAAAAACGCTCGGGCATTGACTCAGGTGTAGTTGTCCATACCGGCACATGAGCACATGGGATTCCGGTCCCCAAAGACGTTGTCCACGCGACCGACGTGCGGCCAGAATTTGTATTCGTGCAACCATTTGGCCGGAAACGCCGCCTGTTCGCGGGTGTAAGGCCGGTTCCAGTTGTCGCTGGCAATCTGGTCCGCCGTGTGCGGCGCGTTCTTGAGCAGATTGTTCTTCGCGTCGGCTGAGCCGGTTTCCACGGCGGTCATTTCCGCGTGAATGGCAATCATCGCGTCGCAGAAACGGTCCAGTTCGTACTTCGATTCGCTTTCGGTCGGCTCCACCATGAGCGTGCCGGCGACCGGCCACGACAGCGTCGGCGCGTGAAAGCCGTAATCCATCAGCCGCTTGGCCACGTCC
The DNA here is from genome assembly GCA_963802515.1 of uncultured Verrucomicrobiae bacterium. Classification (GTDB taxonomy): domain Bacteria; phylum Verrucomicrobiota; class Verrucomicrobiia; order Limisphaerales; family UBA11358; genus UBA11358. The sequence continues at coordinate 3,301,633 of CAWDIX010000002.1, read as the reverse complement.
TCGGCGGTGACGCTGTGGAAGGCGCGCAAATCCAGAATGCACTCGTGCGCGACGAGGCCGTTGCTGCGATAGAGCGTCGGGAAATAATTTTCCAGCCGCTTGGCGATGTAATTCGCGTTGAGGATGGCGAACTTCGTCGCCTCGGTCAGACCGTCCGCGCCCATCATGGCGATATACATCCAGGAGATCGGCAGAATGCTCGCGCTGCCCCACGGCGCGGCGGCCACGGGGCCAATCGGATTTTCGCCGCCCAGATTCACGACCGGATGGCCGGGCAAGAAATTCAACCAGATGTTCCGCCACGCCAATCGGTCCGACGCCCGGCCCGCCGCCGCCGTGCGGAATGCAAAACGTCTTGTGCAGATTCAAATGGCAAACGTCCGCGCCGATGTCCGCCGGGCCGGCAGAGGCCGACCTGGGCGTTCATGTTCGCGCCGTCCATATAGACCTGCCCGCCGTTCGCGTGAATGATTTCGCAAATTTCCTTGATGGTTTCCTCGAACACGCCATGCGTGGATGGATACGTAACCATCAGGCAGGCAAGATCTTGCTTGTGCGCCTCGGCCTTGGCGCGCAGGTCGGTCACGTCAATGTTGCCTTCCTGGTCGCACGCGACGGCGACGACTTTCATCCCGGCCATGACGGCGCTGGCGGGATTGGTGCCGTGCGCAGAAGTCGGAATCAGGCAGACATTGCGATGTGCTTCGCCGCGCGATTCGTGATACGCGCGGATGACGAGCAGGCCGGTGTACTCGCCCTGCGAGCCGGCGTTTGGCTGCAACGAAATGCCTGCGAAGCCGGTGATTTCCGCGAGCCAGTCTTCGAGTTGTTGAAAGAGCGTCTGGTAGCCGCGCGTCTGTTTCAACGGCGCGAACGGATGAATCTTCGCAAACTCCGGCCAGGAAATCGGGAAACATCTCCGCCGCAGCGTTCAGCTTCATCGTGCAGGAACCGAGCGGAATCATCGAAGCGGTGAGCGACAGATCGCGCGATTCGAGCCGCTTGAGGTAGCGCAGCATCTCGGTTTCGCTGTGATAGGAGTTGAAGACCGTGTGCTTCAGAAAACCCGAAGTCCTCAGCCCACTGTCCACAGTCTTTTGCGCCAAATCGCTGATGTTAAAAGCGGGCGCCTTGTCGCCGTTAAAGATCTGAAGGATTTCAACGACATCGTGGACACTCGTCGTTTCGTCCAGGGAAATGCCGATCGTCTTGTCATCGATAACGCGGAAGTTCATCCGATGCGATTCCGCAACCTTCACAATATCCGGCGCTTTCTTGTTTCCAAGAGCAACCGTGAACGTGTCAAAGAACCCTGGACTGTGGACTGTGGACTGTGGACCTCCAACGCCGTAGCCAAGCTTCTCCAATCCCGCTGCCAGAATGCTTGTGAGCGTGTGGACTCTTGAAGCAATGGCTTTTAGTCCTTCCGGCCCGTGATAGCACGGCATACATGCGACGCCATGTTCGCCAGCAGCGCCTGCGCGGTGCAGATGTTGCTGGTGGCCTTCTCGCGGCGGATGTGTTGCTCGCGCGTGCCGAGCGCGAGGCGCAGCGCCGGTTTGCCGCGCGAATCTTTGGAGACGCCGACGAGGCGGCCGGGCATCTGGCGCTTGAATTCGTCGCGCGTGGCGAAAAACGCCGCGTGCGGGCCGCCGTAACCGAGCGGCACGCCGAACCGTTGCGCGCTGCCGACGGCAATGTCCGCGCCAAATTCGCCCGGCGGCTTGATCAGCGTGAGCGCCAGCAAATCGGTGGCGACGGTGCAGCAGCGCGCCGGCCGCGTGCGCCTTTTCGGCCAAGCCGGAGTAATCGTGAATCGCGCCGAACGTGTCGGGATACTGCACCAGCGCGCCGAAAACCTTTTCGCGTGAATTGAAAATTTTCGAGACTGCCGACGATGACCTCGATACCCAACGCTTTCGCGCGGGTCCGGACGACTTCGATGTTCTGTGGATGACAGGATTCGGAGACAAAGAAGGTGTTCCGATCATCCTTGAGCCGGTGGCACATCGTCATGGCCTCGGCGCAGGCAGTGGCCTCGTCCAGCAGCGACGCGTTGGCGATGTCGAGCGCGGTGAGGTCGCTGACCATCGTCTGAAAATTCAGCAGCGCTTCGAGGCGGCCCTGGGAAATCTCGGCCTGGTAAGGCGTGTATTGCGTGTACCAGCCGGGATTTTCCAGAACATTGCGCTGGATGACGGCGGGCGTGATGCAATCGTAATAGCCCATGCCGATGAATGAGCGGAAGACCTGGTTTTGCGACGCAATTTCTTTCAGGTCAGCGAGTGCTTCGAGATTCGCTGCGCGCGGCGGGCAGATTCAGCATTTTGCCGAGACGGATATTTTTCGGCACGGCGGCGTCAATCAAATCGTCGAGGCTTTTGAAACCGATTTGCGCGAGCATGTCGCGAGTCTCAGTGCCGTTCGGGCCGATGTGGCGGCGGACAAATGGGTCGGGAGCAAAGATCGGATTTTCAGGCAAAGCCATCCGGGGAAATTAAAGTTCGCGCCGTCAAAAAGCGAGTTGGATTTGATGACTTGAACAGAGGCAAACAAAGGAAACAAAGATTTAACACCTTCGTTTTCTTTGTTGCCTTCGGTTCATCTTGATTGCATTGCGGCGCGGACGATACGGCATTCGCCATAGCCGTATTTCCCGCCGAGCGATGCCACCACGCCGCCGAGGCTGCCGAAACCGTGCCGGGCAAAGGCCGCGGCAATGTCGCGCTGCGCCTCGGCAGTGAGCAACGATTTCACGTCAATCGCCTCGCCCGCGAGCATCGCTTCCTCAAGATGACTGTAAATCGTCCCGTCTTTCACCCCGCGAACACGCGCTATTTCCGAAACCGTTTTGCCCTGCCGGAAAAAATGCAGCGTCTCGCGTATCGTGTCCGTGAGCCGCGAACGTTGTGGCATGGGCATCCTGCCCGCGCGTACCGGCGGGACGCCTGTGCCACTGTCAAACGAATCATCCGCAAAAATCTGGCGCGGGTTCGATTGCAGGTGCGCCGCAATTTCGCGCAGGAACACTTCGCCGAACTCGCGCAATTTCCGGTCGCCCACCCCGCTGACGCGCGACAGCTCCCGTTCGGTTGCCGGATAAAACCGGGCCATCTGCCGCAATGATACGTCCGAAAAAACAATGTACGGCGGCACGCCGCGTTCGTCGGCCAGTTGTTTCCGCAGCCCGCGCAACTTCCCAAACAACACCTCGTCACAGGCGATTTCGCCGATGCGATGTTTCGCCGGTTCGGTGGGCGCGACCGGCCGGGTGAGCGTGACCTTTTGCCGCGACTTGAGCGCCGCGCGGCCCCGCTCCGTGAGCTCGATGATGTTGAACTTCTCCGCGTTTTGAAAAAGCAGGCCGAGCCGCACAAGTTCGCGGCCGATGGCGCCCCATTCGGCGCGCGAGTGTTCATCGCCGATGTTGTAGGTGGAAAGCGATTGATGACCGAACTTGCGGACCTTTTCCGTGTCCGCGCCGCACAGCACCTCGACAACGTGCTGGAGGCCCACGCCGAAACCGCTCTTTTCGCGGATGCGAAAGACGCACGAGAGGAATTTTTGCGCGGCCAACGTGCCGTCCCACGTTGCACGCGGCGCGAGGCAGTTGTCGCAGCCGGCGCAGTTGATTGGAGCGCCGAGCACCGCCTCGGCTTGTCGGATTTCGTTTGGAGTTCCGCCTTCAGGCGGCCCCGAACCGGCTAAAGCCGGAACTCCAAACCTCTCCCCAAAGTAGCCCAACAGAAATTCCCGGCGGCAGGTCGCGACTTCGGCGTAATGGATCATCCGCTCCAGTTGCGCACGGGCGATGTCGCGCTCCTTCGGGTCGGGTTTCTCGTCAATGAACCGCATCTGTTTCACGCGGTCGCCGGGGCTGAACAGCAGCAGGCATTCGCTCGGCAGGCCGTCCCGGCCCGCGCGACCGGTTTCCTGGTAATAACCCTCGATGTTCTTCGGCAAATCGTAGTGAATCACGAAGCGCACATTCGGCTTGTTGATGCCCATGCCGAACGCGATGGTGGCGCAGATCACGCGCGCTTCGTCGCGGAGAAACGCCTCCTGATTGCGCGAACGCGCACCACTCTCCATGCCGGCGTGATACGGCAACGCCTGCACGCCGTCGGCGGACAGTTTGCCCGCCATGCTCTCCGCCGTCTTGCGCGCCTGAACGTAAATGATCCCGCATTCATTCGGCCGCGCGCGGACGTAGGAAAGAATCTGTTCATACGCGCCGGACTTGGCCGCGACGCGGTAAGTCAGGTTCGGGCGGTTGAAACTGGCAACGTAGCAAGCCGGCGAGCGCAGGTGGAGCTGTTTGACAATGTCCCCGCGCACGCGCTCGGTGGCCGTGGCGGTGAGTGCCATCATCGGAACGTCGGGAAACAGATTGCGCAGCGAGGAGATCTGCCGGTACTCCGGCCGGAAGTCGTGGCCCCACTCGCTGATGCAGTGCGCTTCGTCAATCGCGAACAGGTTCACGTTCCATTTCTTCAAATCGTCGAGAAAACCGGACAGCATCAGCCGCTCCGGCGCGACGTAGAGCAACCGGAATTCGCCGGCGTGCAACCCGCGCAAGCGCGGACGCGACTCGCCGGCGCCGAGCGAGGAATTCAGGAACGTCGCCGCCACGCCCGCCGCCTGGAGCGCATCCACCTGGTCTTTCATCAGCGCGATGAGCGGCGAGACGACGACCGTGAGTCCGGGCCGCACAAGGGCGGGGAGCTGAAAGCACAGCGACTTGCCACCGCCCGTGGGCAGCACGGCAAACACGTCCCGACCGGCGAGCGAATCGCGGATAATTTCCTCCTGCAACGGTCGAAACGAGGCAAAACCGAAGTATTGTTTCAGCGGCGCGTAGAGCTGGTCGCGGTGAAGACTCACCCGGTGAGATTAGAGCGAGGCGGGACAAGTGAAAAGCAGCAAGTTCTGAACTCGCGAACCTAAGAAAAAAGTGATCGTTCCGGGCTATTTCTGAGTCTGGACCAGCTGGAAAATGATGGTTTCAGTGGGTTTCCACGCGCCACAACATATCCGGTCATTCATCAGACACCCGCCCAACTAATGGTGTTTTTAGGGCAAAAATTCCTGAATTTATCGTTGTGCCAAAACGACAATTTTCTTATAATTCTTGCGTCTGAAATTGGACGCTCGAAAACGGGGGTTTTCAAGAATTTATGTCGAAAAAAAACGAGCCGGATGAATCAAAAAAGCAGCCGGCAAACACCAGTTCGGTGGAGAAATATGACGCCTCCAAAATAGATAAACTGGAGGGTCTGGAGGCCGTGCGCAAGCGGCCCGGCATGTATATCGGCGACCCGGATGAACGCGGTTTGCACCACAGCGTGTTCGAGGTGCTCGACAACTCGATTGATGAACATCTCGCCGGTTATTGCAACAAAATCGAGGTCACGATCCACGTCGATGGCTCGGTTTCGATCCGCGACGACGGCCGCGGCATTCCGGTGGACATGCATCCGAAGTGGAAGATGCCCGCCGTCGAACTGGTGCTGACGAACCTGCACGCGGGCGGGAAATTCGGCCAGGGCGCCTACAAATATTCCGGCGGCTTGCACGGCGTCGGCGCGAAATGCGTCAACGCGCTTTCCGACTGGTTCGGGGTCGAGGTCTCGCGCGATGGAAAAGTCTATCGATGGAATTTGAGCGCGGCAAGACGACGCAGAAACTCGAGGTCATCGGCAAATCAAAAAAAACCGGAACCCTGATCACGTTCAAGCCCGACCCGAGATTTTCACCATCACGACCGAGTTCAAGTTCGACATTCTGGCCAACCGCCTGCGGGAGCTGGCGTTTTTGAATCCGGGCATTGAAATCGTCCTCAAGGACGAGCGCGACGAGAAGACCGAGACATTTTTTTACCGCGACGGCATCGAGCAATTCGTCCGCCAGCTCGGGCGCAGCAAGCAGCCGTTGCATCCCAAACCGATCGTGCTCACCGGCAAGCGCCAGAGCAAAATTGACGGCAAGGACGAAGACGTGTTTGTGGATTGTGTGCTGCAATACACCGACAGCTACAGCGACCAGATCCTCTGCTTTGCCAATTCCATTCGCGAATCACGGACGGCGGCACGCATCTGACCGGCTTCCGCTCCGCGCTCACCCGCGCCATCAACCAGTACGCCAAGCAGAACAATCTGCTGAAGGAAAAGGACCCGACGATTTCCGGAGACGACGTGCGCGAAGGTCTGGTGTGCGTGCTGAGCGTGAAGCTGCCGAATCCGCGTTTCGAGTCGCAGACGAAGGTGAAGCTGGTGAACACGGAAATTGACGGCATCGTTTCGTCCATCGTCTATGACGGGTTGATGACGCATTTCGACGCGAATCCCGGCGTGGCCAAGAAAATCATCGAGAAAGGTCTGCTCGCCGCCCGGGCGCGCGAGGCCGCCCGCAAGGCGCGCGAGACGGTCCGCAAAGGCGCGCTCACCGGCGGCGGTCTGCCCGGCAAGCTGGCCGATTGCTCCGACCGCGACCCGGCGAACACCGAGTTGTTCATCGTCGAGGGTGATTCCGCCGGCGGCTCGGCCAAGCAGGGCCGCGACCGGAAGTTCCAGGCGATCCTGCCGATTCGCGGCAAACTGATCAACGTCGAGAAGGCGCGGCTGGACAAGGTGCTTCAGAACAACGAAATCCGCACGATGATCACCGCCGTCGGCACGGGCATCGGCGACGGCGAAGGCGAAGGCGCGTTCAATCTCGAAAAGCTCCGCTACCACAAGGTCATCATCATGACCGACGCGGACGTGGACGGCTCGCACATCCGCACGCTGCTGCTGACATTTTTCTACCGGCAGATGCCGGCGCTGGTCAAGACAGGGTTTCGTCTATATCGCGCAGCCGCCGCTTTACCAGATCGCGCGCAAGAAACGCGTCGACTACGTCGACGATGACGTGCAGCTGAACAAGATTCTGATGCAGAACTGGGCACGGAGGAAGTGCGGCTGAAGAATCTTGCCGACGGAAAGGAACTTTCGCCAAAAGCAGCTCGCGGAAATCCTGGAACTGCTCGAATCGCTCGACAAATACGCGAACGCTTTGAAGCGTCACGGCGGCGATTTCGCGGAATACGTCGAGCATCGCCAGAAGAAGACCGGCGAACTGCCGAGACACCTGGTCAAGGTGCGCGAGGGCAATGACGAGACGGTGCATTATTTCCACACCGAGGAGGAACTGGCGCAGTTCGGCGCGAAGAATGCCGACCTGAAATTATTTGGCGGCGAGGAGGAAGGCGACACCACGACCATCGAGAAGAAGAACGGTTCGACCCGGCGGGCGCACCACGTCGAGCTGCACGAAAGCAAGGCCATCGTCGAATTGCTGGCCAAGCTCGACAAGAAGGGTTTCAGCGTCGAGCACTACGCCGGCCAGGACGAACCGTTGTTTGAAATGCGCGAGGGCGAAGGCGACCGGGAAACCGTCAAGCCGCTGTTCTCCATCCCGGAAATCCTGACCGGCGTCAAGGAAGTCGGCCGGCGCGGGCTGTCCGATCAAGCGGTTCAAGGGCCTCGGCGAAATGAATGCGAAGGAGCTGTTTGAAACGACGATGGACCCGGTGCGGCGCAAACTGTTGCGCGTGGACCTGACCGACGCGGTGGAGGCCGAGGAAATGTTCACCAAACTCATGGGCGAGGAAGTCGAGCCGCGCCGCCAGTTCATCGAAGACAACGCGCTCAACGTGCGGAACCTGGATATTTAATTTTCGTTTGCGGGAATTTTTATGGCTGAATCCAAACCATCGAATGATTTGCCGGTGAGCAACACGCCGCTGTTTGCCGCGGGTGAAAAAATCGCCAAGATCAACGTCGCCGACGAAATCAAGAACTCATTTCTCGATTACTCGATGTCCGTGATCATTTCGCGCGCCCTGCCCGACGTGCGCGACGGTCTCAAGCCTTCGCAACGCCGCATTCTGCTAGCGATGCACGATCTCTCGCTGTTTCCGAACCGCAAGCACCGCAAATGCGCCAAGATTTGCGGCGACACCAGCGGCAATTATCATCCGCACGGCGAGGCGGTGATTTATCCGACGCTCGTGCACATGGCGCAGCCGTGGGCCATGCGCGAACGGCTCGTGGATGGCCAGGGCAACTTCGGCTCCGTGGAAGGCGATCCGCCCGCGGCCATGCGTTACACCGAGGCGCGCATGACGCACCTCGGCGCCGCGTTGATGGAGGACATGGACCAGGACACGGTGGATTTCGTTCCGAATTACGACGAGACCCGCACCGAGCCGATCGTTTTTCCCGCCGCGTTTCCCAATCTGCTCGTCAACGGCGGCACGGGCATCGCCGTCGGCATGGCCACCAATATCCCGCCGCACAATCTCGGTGAAATGATTGACGGCATCTGCGCGCAGATTGACGACCCGAATATCACGCATCAAGGGGCTGATGAAGTTCGTCAAAGGGCCGGATTTCCCGACGGGCTGCATGGTGTGCGGACTGGAAGTCATCAAGGAATATTTCACGACCGGCCACGGCAGCGTCAAGGTCCGCGGCAAGGTCGGCGTCGAGCAACTCAAGGGCGGTCGCGAGCAAATCATCATCACGGAAATCCCCTACAACGTCAACCGCGCGGTGCTCGTCGAGCGCGATCGCCGAACTGGTGAACGAAAAGGTCCAGGGTTCACCGATATCACCGCCATCCGCGACGAATCGGACGAGAACACCCGGGTCGTCGTTGAACTCAAGCGCGACGCCATCGCCAAGGTGGTCATCAACAATCTGTATAAGCAGACGGCGCTGGAAACGAGTTTTGCGGTCAACATGCTGGCCATTGATCATGGCCGGCCCAAGACGCTCGGGCTGAAGGAACTCATCAATTGCTACATCGAGCATCGGCGCGAAGTGATCTTGCGCCGCACGCGGTTCCAGTTGAAGAAGGCCGAGGAACGCGCGGAAATCCTGGAAGGCTACCTGTGCGCGCTGGCCAACCTCGACGAATTCATCCGCATCATCCGCGGCAGCAAAAACCGCGACGAGGCCCGCATCAAGCTGCTCGCGTTCGAATGGACGCAAAAGCAGGTGGAACGCTGGGGCATCCTGATCCGCAACGAGGGACGCCTGGCCAAAGGCCGTTACGCGCTGACCGAACGGCAGGTGGACGCCATCCTGGAATTGCGCCTGTATCAGTTGACCGGCCTGGAAATTGACAAGGTCGAAAGCGAGTACAAGGAACTGCTCGAGCGCATCAAGGATTTGATGGACATCCTGGCCAAGGAAACCCGCGTGCTGGCCATCATCAAATCCGAATTGAAGGCCATCAAGGAAAAATACGCCACGCCGCGCCTGACCGACCTTGTGCCTGACGAAGGTGAAATCAACATTGAAGACCTCATCGCCAACGAAGGCGTCATCATCACGCTCACGCACAACGGCCTCATCAAACGCACGAACGTCTCCAGCTATCGCGCCCAGCGCCGCGGCGGCAAGGGTGTCATCGGCATGACGACCCGGGAAGGGGCGACCGATGAAGACAAGGATTTCATCGAGCATCTGTTCACCGCCAGCACGCACGATTATCTGATGTTCTTCACGAACACCGGCCGCGTGTATGTCGAGCGCGTGCATGAAATTCCCGACATGGGCCGCGCCGCCAAGGGACGGAGCATCGCCAATCTGCTTGAATTGAAGGCGGGGGAAACCATCGCCGCGCTGATCCGCATTCTTTCCAAGACCAACGCGAACAAGGAAGACGTGACGTGGGAACAGCCCGGTTTCGTCTTCTTCGCCACCAAACAGGGCACGGTCAAGAAAACCGCGCTCGCCGATTTCGCCAACGTCCGCAAGGGCGGCATCATCGCCATCGGCATTGATCCGGGCGACCACCTGATCGAAGTGAAACTGACGAGCGGCCAGAACGAGGTCGTGCTCATCACCCACGACGGCATGAGCATCCGCTTCAACGAAGAGGACGCCCGGCCGATGGGCCGGCCCGCCAGCGGCGTGCGCGGCATCAAATTGTCGAAAGGCGATGAAGTTGTCGCGCTGGCCATTGTCGTGCCGGACGCGAAATTGCTGGTGGCCGGCGAGAACGGCATCGGCAAACGCACCGATTTCGAGGAATACCGCGGCCAGTCGCGCGGCGGCAAGGGCATCATCACGATGAAAACCACCGAGAAGACCGGCGACGTGGTCGGCGCGTTGACCGTGCGCGATGCGGATGAAATCATGCTCATCACCGTCAAAGGCCAGATGGTGCGGACTTTTGTGAAGGATATTCGCGAAGCGGGCCGTAATACGCAGGGTGTGAAGCTGATTGAACTGGAATCCGGTGACAAACTTCAAGCCATCGCCCCGGTCATCGGCGAAGACAAAGAAGACGCTGCCGGCGAAGACGAACCGGCGAAATAATTGCAGGAATTGCAGGCGTTCCGGGCCGCGCATCCTGCTATCCAGCGGCACGGACACTGCTTACGTATTACTTTTGGCTGGGGCCCAGGTTCCAGCGCCGGTTTCACCATGCCAACCTGCATTATCAGGAATTAAATTGACAAAGTTTTGGGTGAGACCAGCTTTTGATTGGACGCGCGGCGTTTAACAATAACAATTCTGACAGAAAATTTCAGGGGTTTTGCATGTCGAGGCTTGTGGTCATTAGTGAAGGATTGGCCGGTGTGTCGCATGAACTGGGCGGGCGCTGGGTCACGATTGGGCGCGGAGACAAGAATGCGTTTCAAATCGTTGAAAGGTCGGTCTCCAACCAGCATTGCGAAGTGTTGCTGCGCGGCAGTGAACTGGTCGTTCGTGACCTGCGCTCAACCAATGGCACGTTCATCGGCGGCAAGATGATTTCCGAGGCGATCCTGCAACCCGGGCAAACCCTGCGCCTGGGCCTGGTGGATCTGCGGCTCGAAATAACCGAACCCGCCCCGGCCCCGGCCGGCGCTTCTTCCCCGGCCCCACCAAACCAAACTGAATCCCCGGACAGCCTGAAAACCTATCGCGTGCTCTTCGTGGATGACAGCCAGGCTTTCCTCGAGATGATCAACGATCTGGCTGGCGCCCAGACGGATAAAAACTGGGAAATCCATACTGCCCCATCCGCAGACAAGGCGCTGGCCATCCTGCAGCATAAGCTGATTCACCTGGTCGTGCTGGACATTGGCATGCCGCTGCTGGACGGCGTGCAGTTGTTGGGCATCATTCATCAGCAGTATCCCAACCTCAAAAAGGTCATCCTTACCGCACAAAGCGACGAAAGCCGCCGGGCGGCCTGCCTGGCCAACGGAGCGGAACTGTTCCTCTTAAAACCCGGCGACGAGGAGGGGTGGCGGCTGGTTTTCAACATGCTGAGCAACATCTTGCAGTGGTCGGACGGCAACGATTTTATCAGCACCCTGGGCGAAACCGGTTTGTTCGATGTCATCCAACTGGAATGCCTGGGTGGCAACTCCGTAGTCCTTGAAATCCGGAACCACCAGGCCGCCGGCGAGATTTACATCGAAGACGGCGCCATTATTCACGCCTCGGCCGGAAAGCTGGTCGGCGAAAAGGCGTTTCATCAATTGTTGTCCTTGACCGATGGCGAATTTCGCCTGATCCCATTCCGGGCGCCGCCTCGACGCACCGTGCAACGCCAGTGGGAATCGCTGCTGGCGGAGACCGCCCGGGTGGAGGAACCGCAAAATAATCCGGACGACCATGAAACCTGCCTGGTCACGAAAAAGGCGGCGGTGAAGAAATCAGGCCCCACCCCACCACCTTTAACTCCGGCAACCACCCCATCGCCGGCCGAACCAACCGCGGTGAAACCGCCTCAGCCCAAACCCCGGCGGACCACGACAGGCATGGATTTCATCACGTTGGAAGAAATGGTGGAGGCCGATACCCTCCTGCTTTCCGCCCCGGACGGCAAAGGTCGAATGTCCGGCGGTCCGAAGAAATGACCGGCCGCCGTTTTCGGGTCATGGCGCGATCCGCTCCAGTTTCCATGAACTGTTTGGCTGCCGTGTGTAGCAAAAACGGTCGTGCAACCGGTTGGGCCGACCTTGCCAGAATTCGATGCGTTCCGGCTTCAAAACGTAACCGCCCCAATTGGGCGGCAACGGCACGTCGCCGGGGTATTTCGCCGCCATTGCTTCCCACTTCGCGTCCAACACCGTGCGGTCGGCCACCACATCGAGCTGGTTCGAGGACCACGTCGCCAGACGGCTGCCACGCGGACGGCTTTTGAAATACGCCTCCGATTCTTCGCGGGATATTTTGCTCACCGTGCCGGCAACGCAAACCTGTCGTTCCAGGTCGGCCCAGTAAAACGTCAGTGCCGCGTTCGGATTTTCGGCCAGTTCCTGCCCCTTGCGGCTGTCGTAATTCGTGAAAAAAACGAAGCCGCGCTCGTCCACGCCCTTGAGCAACACCGTGCGGGTGGAAGGCCGCCCCGCCTGGTCCACCGTTGCCAGCACCATCGCATTGGCGTCCGCCGGTTTGTGGCCGATCAGGGCGTGCCAGAATTTGTAGAGGGCGATGCCGATTTTGCGCCAGCGGCTGCCCGCCGACGCCTGCGCAAACCAGTGATTAAACTGCGCGACCGGATTCGCGTCCAGGTCCGCGCGATTCAGGCCGCCGAGCGAGTATTCCCGCCTGATGTCCGCCATCGCCATACACGGCGAAATTTACATTGCCGGCGGATTTTCAGCGAATCAATTTTGGCAGACACCGGCTGGCAGACCGGTGCCTGTACGCGGCCGACAATTAGTCCCCGTCATAGAATTTCATGGACTTTTGACACATTTTGACGACCCTGTTTCCACCATGTTCTCGCTTCAAATGCTCTTCGGCAAGGCCGACCGGTTTTATCAATTGCTGGAAGATGCCGCCAGCGAAGCCCACGAAAGCGTCCGGCTGGTCATCGAGATGATCAAATCGCCGGACTCCGCCAAAGGGCTCGACGACCTCGCGCTCTCACGGCGCAAGGAGAAAAAGATCGGGGAACAAATCACCGCCGAACTGGTGAAAACGTTCGTGACCGGTCTGGACCGTGAAGACATCGAGGCGCTGGCGCTGGCGCTGCGCAAAATTCCCAAGACCGTCGAAAAGCTGGCCGAGCGCATCAACCTCGGCCATCAGCACATTCAGGGCGTGGAGTTCAACCGGCAGATTGAAATCATGGAGCAAGCCACCGACGTGGTGTTGACCATGGTGAAACAACTGCGGGACATGAAGCATCTGGAGAAAATCCACGAGTTGAACACCAAGCTCCAGTATCTCGAGAACGAGGCGGACCGTCTGATGATGGAACTGTTGAAAGACCTTTACAGCGGCCGCTACAACGCGCTGCGCGCCATGGTCATCCGCGATCTTTATGAATTGATGGAGAAGGTCATTGACCGCTGCCGCGACGCCGGCAACGTGGTCATGCACATCGTGCTGAAAAATTCCTGACCGGCGCGATGACCCTTATTCTTCTCGTCATCTTTGCCGCGTTGGTGTTCACCTACATCAACGGCTTCCACGACACGGCCAATTCCATCGCCACCGTCGTTGCCACCAAGGTGTTGACGCCACGCCAGGCCGTCATGCTGGCAGCGGTCACCAATTTGATTGGCGCTTTCCTGGGCAGCGCCGTGGCCACCACCATCGCCTCCGGACTGGTGAACCCGAAAGTCGCCACCTCTGAGGTCTTAATCTGTGCCCTGATCGCCGCCATTCTTTGGAACCTGCTAACCTGGTGGTTCGGGATGCCGTCCAGCTCGTCGCACGCCCTCGTCGGCGGCTTGTGCGGTGCGTGCCTCGCCGCCGCACGCAACGATTGGCATGTCCTGGTCTGGTCTGTCCCCAGTCCAAAACATTGGTGGTTGGGCACAGGACTGATCTGGAAAGTCATTGTCCCGATGGTTCTGTCTCCCGTTTTCGGATTGGTCTTCGGTTTTCTGGTCATGGGAACGCTTTACTTCCTTTTGCGCAACTGGCGGACGGCCAGGGTCAACAAAACCTTCGGCATCCTTCAGCTTGGCAGTTCGAGTTTTATGGGCGTCAGCCACGGCATGAATGACGCGCAAAAAACGATGGGCATCATCGCACTGGCGTTGCTGACCGGCACCAGCAGCGGCCTGTTCGACCAGCTCCCCGGCTGGTTGTCATTTTTGCGCACGGCCGAACCGGCGGCAGGACAGCCGCTGGCCATTGCCGCGTGGATAAAAGTCCTGTGCGCCCTGACCATGTGCGCTGGCACCGCCGTGGGCGGCTGGCGCATCATCAAAACGCTTGGACACAAAATGGTCCGGCTCCATCCCGTGCATGGTTTCGCCGCCGAAACCACTGCTGCCACGATCCTGGCCACCGCCGCGCTTTTTGGCATGCCCGTTTCCACCACGCACGCCGTCACCACCTCCATCATGGGCGTCGGCTGCGCGAAGGGTTTCAACCATCTCAAATTTGACGTGGTCGAACGCATCCTCTGGGCGTGGATCATGACCCTGCCCGCCAGCGGCGGCGTGGCTTATTTGCTGGTCAAGCTCGCGCAATTAACCGGTTGGATCCAATAAATCCAAAATCCAGGCCGCTGCCGTAAAACCGGCACAGACTTGCGTGCGACGGGAAGGGCCTTACGCCTTGCCCAGGTTCGCGGCGTATGGGCGGGTCAATGCCGACAATTCTTCACAGACTTTTGCGTATTGCGGATCGCCGGCCAGGTTTTTCAACTCCAGCGGGTCGGCGTGCGGGTCCAGCAGCATCGCGCCGTTCTTCCCGTCGGGACCGTACTCGGCATAACGCCATTTTTCGGTGCGCACGGCCGTGCCGTGCAGGGTTTTGCCGTCCTCGCTCCAAACGCTGTAAGCCGGCCGGTCCCAGACGGCTTCGGGATTGTTGAGCAGCGGCACGAGGCTTTTGCCCTCAATGCCGTCCGGTTTGGGGAGACCGCAAAGCTCGACGAGCGTTGGGTAAATATCCAGGGATTCCACGATGCGATAGCAGGACATTCCGTTGCCTTTGGCGCCGGGAACCGCCATCAGCAGCGGCACGCGCGTGCCCATCTCGAACAGCGACCCGGCCTTGGACCATTTTCCCTTCTCGCCCAGTTGATAGCCGTGGTCGCACACGAAGACGATGATGGTTTTGTCCCGCAAGCTCAGCCGATCCAGTTCAGCCAGAACGCGGCCAATGTTCCAGTCCGCCCACGAAATCGAAGCAATGTAGGCGCGGATAACCTCCCGGGCTTCGGCCTCGCTCGCGCCGCGGCCGATGAACAGGTCGGCATTGCGTGGGCGGATGGCGGCGGCGGGAAATCCGGGCGGCACCGTCGGCCACGCGGCAAAGTCCGGCGTCAATTTGATTTTACCCGCGTCATACAGGTCGAAGAACCGCTGCGGTGCGGTGGGCGGGCTGTGTGGTTTGACAAAGCCGCACGCAATGAAAAACGGCTCATCCTTGTATTTGCGCAGATTCTCAATTGTGTGGTCCGCTGTGTGGTAATCGCCGTGGCCTTCGCCGTTGCCGTCCAGGACAACAATGCGGTCGGAATAAGCCGCGCGCCGGCGGCCTTCGGTCGTGTCCGCAGCCGGCCCGGCCAGGTTGGGCGAACGCAGGTCAACTGCCGAATGTTCCGCCTCGCGCGAGACATCCAGAACGTGCCCGACGTTCATGGACTGCATTCCGCCCTCTTCAGCGGCACCGCCACCGCTGACGTTGTCCCAGGCCTTGGGATCGTCAATGCCTCCGTGATAAATTTTCCCGGCGCGCGCGGTGACGAAGCCGTTTTCTTTGAACCATTGCGGCAGGCTGGTCCAGTCCGGATGCAGGTCGCGGAAAGCCGTGCGGTTGCCCAGCACGCCGGTCTTCGTCGCCGGCCGGCCGGTCAACAGCGAGGAACGCGAGGGATTGCAGAGCGGGAACTGGCAATAATTCCGGTCAAAGCGGACCCCTGATTTGGCGAGCGAGTCGAGGTTCGGCGTCTTCGCGTGAAACATACTGCCGTAACAACCCAGTTCAACCCGCATGTCGTCGGACATCAGGAACAACACATTGAACTTGCGGCGAGCCGTCGGGGTGTCCTTTGAAAACACCAGATTCGGCAATGACACGGCGGCCGCTGTGCCGGCGACCTGCCCCAGAAATTTTCGACGCGTGATTCGGCCCATGTTCCGTGGCTTTATTGGAAACAACCTAGCATGGGAGATAAAAACGGGGAAAAGAAAAATGCAGGCAAAGTGGATTTACCCGCGTTATATTTCCGCCGCGATGAATGATACCGCCCCCATCAACGCCAGTCACGGGTTTCATGTCCTGACCAAGCCGATCGGGCCCATCTGCAATCTGGATTGCCAGTACTGTTTCTATCTGGAGAAGGAGAAGCTTTACCCGAATGAACGCCATTGGCGGATGAGCGACGCGGTGCTGGAGGAATACATCCGCCAGTATATCCAGGACCAGCCGGTGGCGGAAATCCACTTTGCCTGGCAGGGCGGTGAGCCGACGTTGTTGGGCGTGGATTTCTTCCGGAAGGTCGTCAAATTGCAGCGAAAATATGCCGGTGACAAAAAGATTTCCAATGCCCTGCAAACCAACGGCACCCTGTTGGATGACGAATGGTGCGAATTTATGGCCGCGGACAAATTTCTTATTGGCCTGTCCATTGACGGGCCGCGCGAATTGCATGACCGATACCGGGTGGACAAACAGCAGAAACCCACCTTCGACGCCGTCATGCGCGGACTGGAATTGCTGAAGAGACACAAGGTGGATTTCAATACTTTGACCGTGGTAAACCGCGCGAACTCCCGGCAACCGCTGGAGGTCTATCGGTTTCTCAAACAAATCGGCAGCGAATTTCTCCAGTTCATCCCTTTGGTCGAACGCCGGGCCTCAGCTTCAGCCAAAGCGCCCGGATTCGACTTCGCCGAACCACCGGAGTCCGGGCATCCAAGCGCCCAATCACCGCCAGTCACGGAGTGGAGCGTCGAAGCGAGACAATACGGAAATTTCCTGTGCGCGATTTTCGACGAATGGGTCCACAAGGACGTTGGCCGGGTTTTCGTGCAATTATTCGACGTGGCGCTGGGAAATTGGATGGGGCTGGGCTCGTCACTCTGCGTCTTTGCAGAAAAGTGCGGCGCGGCACTGGCCATCGAACACAATGGCGATCTCTACAGTTGCGACCATTATGTTTATCCCCGGTATCGTCTCGGCAACATCCTGAACCAAAGCCTGGGCGGGATGGCCCGGTCGGGCCGGCAAACCAAATTCGGCAACGACAAATTCGACACCCTGCCGCAATATTGCCGGAAATGCGAGGTCCGGTTTGCTTGCAACGGGGAATGTCCCAAGCACCGTTTTATCAAGACCCCCGATGGCGAGGACGGATTGAATTATCTTTGCCCGGCTTACAAGCAATTCTTCAACCACATTGATCCAGCCATGCGCACGATGGGGCAGTTGCTCCGCGACGGCCGCGCCGCTGCCGACATCATGGAAATCCTGGCGAACCGGGGTGTCCCGGAGTGAAGGTTTTGTAGCCCGTCAACCACCGACCAGCTTGTGCAATTCGTTCACCGCCTTTTCCACGCGGATTGCGCCCACCCCGGTCAGTTCCCGCAAAATAACCACTCGCTCGCCCTGCGGACGCCAGATTTCTTCGAGCGTGTCCCCCCATAAGACCAGGCTGGGCAGGCCGAGCGCGGCGGCCAGATGTGAAATGCCCGAATCGTGCCCGACAAAGGCCGCGCACGACCGGAGCTGCCGTGCCAATTCCGTGAGTGGCAGGTTTTGCAGGACTTGACGTTGCTCCGGCGGCACTGACGCCGCCAACCGTTCGAGCCGCTTGCCCTCAGCCTCGCCACCGACGAGCAGAAGATCCAGCTTCGTTGTACGCGTCAACCTCGCGATGAGTTCAGTCCATTTGGCTTCCGGCCAATTTTTCCTTTCGCTGCCACTGCCGGGGTGGAGGGCCAATTGGTTGAGGGTTGTTGGTTGGGAGTTGAGGGTAAGTCGCGGCACGGGGTCGGCATCGAAGATGGCCAGCCGTTCAAGTGGTTTGAGATAGACCTGTGTGGCGTGGATGGGTTCCGCTTCGTTCGGGCGATGCGGTCCGGCGATAAACTGACCGAACAGGCAGCGACACACGTTGGATTTGAAAATTTCGTCCGGGTCATAAAGATACGAAATCAGCAGATCGAACTCGGAGAAATAATCCCTCAGGTCCTGATCGAGGGTACCGCCGCGCGCGAAAAAACCCGCCAGCCCGCGCGCCTCAATCGGTTGCACGCGGTCGGCCAGGCCACCCGCCACGGCGAGTTGGGCAATGCGCGGATAACCGAGCACCTCGAGATGCGCCTGGGGAAATTGGCGTCGCAAGGCGGCAATGGCCGGCAACGTGAGAATAAAATCGCCGATGGCCCCGCCGCGAATGACCAGAATCTTGGGTTTGATGGCGCTCACATGGCGCGAAACGCGGTCAGCCCGAGAATGACGATGAAGGCGGCAAACGCCAATCGAATCGCGCTGCCGACCCGGACGCGGGTTTCAGTCGCCGTGGCAAAGTTCACCAGATCGCGCAGCCGCCACGGCGTGACCGTGAACCAGATGCCCGCGATGACGAGCAGGTAAGCCCAGATTTGAATCACATACACCCACGATGATTCACCTTGTTGTGCATGAAAAATGGTGGTTGGCAAATACGGACGCCCCGTGTCCACCATCAATTTCGCCAGCAACAACATCAACACGGCCAGACCGCGCACGGCCAGAAAGTCCTGGACGAAAAAGCACGCCAAAACACCCACTGCCGCAAACGCAGCCATCATCGGCTGTTTGTAAGCCGAGAAATCCGCGATAGGCTCCTGGTTGACATTCCACAGAAACCACGCCGTGCCCAGCAACATCAACACGACGCCGACGGGCAGATTACGCGGAAACTTGCGCGCCGCGGCCATGAATTGCGTCGGCCTGGTCAGACCATAAATCTGCGGCACACTCACGCCGAGGCCGAGCAGGATGGATAACAAGGACAACTTCATTGTGAAAATCTAACCACGAATGGACACAAAAGAACACGAAAAATTCAATTATTGGTTCTTGTGTCGCTCAACCCATTTCTTCGCGCTTTGTTCTCCTTCTGCGATTTGGTTCGGTGACATTTCGGCTTTGAGTTGAATCATATCTTTCTTCGCATTTTCGTCGCCTTGCGCTGCCGCTAGTTTAAACCACATGTAAGCCTGAACGTTATCTTTCTCCGCGCCGTGCGCATTTTTATAGTGGTCGCCCAGATTATATTGAGCCTGAACAAAATTCTGTTCGGCAGCTTTGCCCCACCATTTGACTGCCTCCTGTTCATTCGTCGCCACGCCTTCACCAAAGCAGAAACAGCAGCCCAGACTATATTGAGCCTGAACAAAATTCTGCTCAGCGGCCTTACGCCACCATTTAACCGCTTCCTTTGCATCTTTCGTTACGCCTTGGCCAGTAACGTAAAGGTAGCCAAGATTATATTGGGCTTCCGCCAAATCCTGCTCCGCAGCTTTGCGATACCACTTTACAGCCTCCGCATCGCTCTTCACCACGCCGTTGCCATTTCTGTAGCAATCGCCCAGGTTGTATTGAGCTCCAGCAAAATTCTGGTCAGCAGCTTTACGAAACAACTTCACCGCCTCCATTTCATCCTTCGGCACGCCTTTGCCGTTGGAATAACAGGAACCTAAGTTGGATTGAGCCGCAGCAAAATTTTGTCCAGCGGCTTTGCGATACCATTTCACCGCCTCTGTGTCATCCTTCGCTATGCCTTTGCCGTTGGCATAACACACGCCCAAATTGTATTGAGCAAATGCAAAATTCTGCTCGGCAGACTTGCGATACCATTTCACTGCCTCTGTATCATTCTTTGCCACGCCGAATTTACCAAAATCAAATACCCCTCCCAATGCACATTGAGCCTTGGCGTCACCTTTTTCTGCATCGGCGCGAATTTCGGCCAGTTGTTTCTTATCGGTGTCGCTTTGTTGTGCGCAGACTGTTCGGCCAACCAAAACCGCGAACAACCCGAGACTGATTAGCAACCTTTTGAATTTCATAAATCTTTCATTTCGATATCTATCCCAGAATCGCCGGGTCGCCGTAGAGCGTGAAGGAGCCGGCACGGGTGATTTTTACGTCCATGAGCTGGCCGCGATGGCGTTCCGAACCGTCAAACACCACAATCTTGTTGCACCGCGTCCGGCCCGTCATCCGCGCCGGATTCTTTTTGCTCGGCCCTTCAACCAGAATCTGCGTCTGCCGCCCGACAAACGCATTGTATCTGCGTGCGGCAATTTCGTTGATGACTTCCAGCAGGCGTTGGTTGCGTTCCTCGCGGATTTTTTGCGGCACCTGATCCGGGCATTTCGGCGGCGGGCGTGTCGCGGCGCTGCGAGTATTTGAAGATGTAGGCCTGGTCGAATTCCACCTCGCGCGCCAGCGAAAGGGTCTGCTCGAAGTCGTCTTCGGTTTCGCCCGGAAATCCGACGATGATGTCAGTGCTGATGCCGATTTCCGGCTTCGCCCGGCGCAATTTTTCGATGATGCCGACGTAACGAGCGCGGGTGTAACCGCGGTGCATCAATTTCAGGACGCGGTCGCTGCCGCTCTGGACGGGCAGGTGCGCGCTGCTCGACGAGTTTGGGCAATCGCGCGTAAGCCTCAATCAAATCGTCGCCGTAACCTTTCGGATGCGGCGAGGTGAACCGGATGCGTTCCAGTCCTTCGATTTCGTGGACGGCGTCGAGGAGCTGAACGAAGGGGGATCTTAGTTGGAGTTCACGCTTTAGCGTGTCTGGATTCTCTTTCTCGCCCGGCAAGCTAAAGCTTGAACTCCAACCCCGTTTCCCATAGCTCGTCACAATCTGGCCGAGCAGGGTGATTTCCTTCACGCCCTGCGACACCAACTGGCGGCACTCGGCCACGATGTCGGGAATTGTCCGGCTGCGTTCCTCGCCGCGCGTGTAAGGCACGATGCAAAACGTGCAATACTGATTGCAGCCCTGCATGATGCTGACAAACGCGGTGACGGATTTCCTGCGCGTTGCCGTTGAGCAGATGCTCGCGAATGGTCGCTTCGCTCCCCTGCTCTTCCGCCACGTCCACGATTTTTTCGCGGCGACCGGCAAGAAGTTCGTCGAGGTAATCCGCCGCGCGATGAAATTTCTGCGTGCCGAGCACGAGGTCCACATCCGGCAACCGGTCAATCAGTTCCTGTCCGCGGCTTTGGGCCATGCAGCCCATGAACCCGAGCACGACGTCCGGGCGGTTACGCGCGGGTCTCGCGCGATGACGTTCTCCATTTTGTTCGATGGCCTTTTGTTCCGCGAAATCGCGCACGCTGCAGGTGTTGAGCAGAATCACGTCCGCCACGGCTTCCGATGGCGCGAGGGTGTAGCCCTTGGCCACGAGCTGCGCGGCGACGGCTTCGCTGTCGCGCTCGTTCATCTGGCAACCGTAGGTTTTGATGTAAACACTCGGCATGGGACGAGAATAGCGCCAAATTAAACCATTGGCGCGGGCTTGAAAAGGCTGAAAGGCGCCGGCTGTCGGGCAAAAGCGCAGACGGACACCGTATCAGCTTTGGAAACACGCAGCTGGAAGCCGCGCTCACTGGCAGCCAGGATGGCCGCCTCCACGGCGTAGCGCGCTTCCCAGCGTGCCAGTCAAGGCGGCATCTTGCCGCCAGAAAGTGGTGTTCATTCACCCGGTCAAATTTATGTTAATTTTTTTCAAAATTTGGCTGGCCAAACGGGGCGACTTGGGCTTTATTAGAGGCAGGTCATGGGACAAAAGCTTGCAGTGCAACGACCGCCTGCCTACGCCGCACCACGGCGCAGCAGGCCAAACTTCAACCTGGAGGACTTCCAATGGACATTCATCATCCCTTCGTGAGTGAATTCCCCGAACATCGCGAAACCATCCGTTCGCTCAAACTGGCGGACGCAAAGTTCCGCGCGATGTTCGAGGAATATCACAAACTCGACGACGAAATCTGCCGCATCGAGGAAGATATCGAATACGCCACCGATCAGGAGCTTGACGAACTCAAGTTCAAGCGCGCCAAATTGAAGGACGCGCTCTATTCCGCGGTGGTCAAAAACGAAGCCGCGCTCGTTCACTGAGCGCCACATTTCCAGCCGGCTCCGGCCGTTTCAATGCGGCTCGGGGCTGGCTTTCCGTTTCTTCGCCTCTTCAATCACTTTTTCCGCCGCATCGCGCGGCATTTCCTCGTAGTGGCTGAAATCCTCCGTGTGGACGCCGCGCCCGCCGGTCAGCGAACGCAGCGTGCTGGAGTAATGGTAAAGTTCCTTCGCCGGCACGCTCGCCTTGATGACCTGAAACGCGCCGTCGGTGTCCATGCCGATGATTCTTCCGCGCCGGGATGACAAGTCGCCCATCACCTTGCCCATGCAATCCTCCGGAATGCGAATCTCGACCGTCTCAATCGGCTCCAGCAAACATCGGCCTGGCGGCGGTGAACGCTTCCTTGAACGCGAAGTAACCGGCGATCTGAAACGCAATGTCCTTCGAGTCCACCGGATGCATCTTGCCGTCGTAAAAATCAATCTTCACATCGGTCACGCGGCAGCCGGCGAGGATGCCTTCGGTGCAGGCCTGGTTTACGCCCTTCTCCACCGACGGCACGAACACGCGGTCCACGTTCTGCCCGACGAGCGAATTGGTGAACTCGACGCCGCTGTCGCGCGGCTTCGGTTCGATGCGCATCCAGACCTCGGCGAATTGCCCGGCGCCGCCGGTCTGCTTTTTGTGGCGATACTTTGAATCGCCTTTGCCCTTGATGGTCTCGCGATAGCGCACGCGCGGTTCGGCGAGTTCGACATGGACGTTGTGCCGGCGGCGCAAGCGGTCGGCCACGACTTCCAGGTGCAATTCGCCCTGCGCGGAAATGATGGTCTGATGCAGTTCCGCGTCCACGACGTAAAGAAACGTCGGGTCTTCCTGATGCAACGCGGCGAGGCCGGAGGCGATTTTGTCCTCCTCGCCCTTCACCTTGGCGACCAGCGAGGCGTGGATGTTGGGTTTGGGATAAACCACCTTCGGGCAGCGTCACCGGATTCTTCGGGTTGCAAAGCGTATTGCCGGTGTGCGTGTCCTTGAGTTTGACCACCGCGCCAATGTCGCCGGGGCCGAGCGTGTTGGACCGCCTCGCGGTTCTGGCCGTTGAGCAGATAAATCTGCCCGATGCGCTCGTTCACCTTGCGGTCGCTGTTGTACAAATCCATGCCCGTGGACACAGAGCCGGCGTAGATGCGGAAGAATGACAGTTCGCCGAAATGCGCCTCGGACATCGTCTTGAAGATGTAAAGCACCGGTTCCGGGTCGTCCAAACCCACTTCCACCTCCGCGTCGTTGGCATTGATGGCCTTGACCTTCTTGCGGTCCACCGGCGACGAACCGTACTTGGCGATGAAATCCATCAGCCGCGCCACGCCGACGTTGTTTTCCGCCGACGTGCAGAACAGCGGGATGAACAATTGCTTCTGCACCGCCGAATGGATGCCGGCGCGGAATTCCTCCTCCGAAAGACTGCCTTGCTCGAAAAATTTGTTCATCAACTCGTCGTCCGACTCGGCGATGTGCTCGATGAGCTGGCCGTGCAATTCCTTGACCTTCGTCTCCCACTCGCCGGTGGCCGGTTCCTCCTGATATTTGCCGCTGTAATCGGTCGCGTAGGTCACGATCTCGCTGCGCAGCACGTCCAGCACGCGGTTGAACCCGGGGCCGGGATTCATCGGCACGTTCAACGGAAACACGTGCCGGCCAAACCGCTCCTGCAGCTGCCTTGACCACGGCGTCGAAATCCACGTTCTCCTTGTCCATCGCGTTCACGACAATCATTTTCGGAATGCCATAGTTGGTCGCGTAATTCCAGACCCGGTCGGTGCCGACGCCGAGGCCGTGCTGGGCGTGAACCACCACCAGCGCGAAATCGCCGACGCGCAGCGCACCCAGCCCCTCGCTGATGAAATCGAGGTAACCGGGCGTGTCAATGATGTTGAATTTCTTGCCCATCCACTCCGTGTGCATCAACGACGCCGAGACCGAAATCTGCCGGTTCTTTTCGCTGACGTGGTAATCCGACACCGTTGAGCCGTCGGCGATGCGGCCCATGCGCGAGATGACGCCGCCGCACATAAGCATCGCCTCGCTCAACATGGTTTTGCCCGACGAGGCGTGGCCGACGATGGCAAAGTTCCGGATTTCTGCTGGTTGATAGGTTTTCATAATAAAATCTGGTAAAAGCCGCCGATCGTAACGGCCGACATTTCAAGCCGGAGAACGGAAAAATCGAGGAAATGAATCCCGCGGCGATCGGCAAACCATTTCATCCGCCGGAAGATAACCAAAAATCCGTTGCGAGCGCAACCCACTTGCGAGGGCGCGCCAACCCTGTATGCTGATGCGACGATTGCGAGGTGATTCAGGTCTCCGCCAGCGGTGCGGGACCAAATCGCATTATGGAATCCGAATCGTTGAAAATATTGTTTATCGGGAACGACGGGCGTTTTGCGCGCACCGTCACCGATCTGCTGCAGGCCGGCGGGGCCATAGCAGTTATGACTGCGCCCACGGTTGACGCCGGTTTGGCGCTGCTGGCGGGCAATTTATTTCATGCCGCTTTGTTTGAATTGCCCGCCGACAACGCGGTCGGCTTGTCCCAAATCACCTCGCTCACCACCAAAGCGCCGCGTCTGCCAGTCGTGGTGCTCGGCATGCCGAAAGATGAAAACTTCTCCGCCGAAGTCATCTACAGCGGCGCGCAGGATTATCTCATCAAGGAACATGTTGGCGACCTCACCTTGCGGCGCGCCATCCGTTGCGCGATTGCGCGCCAGCTCGAACGGCTCGCGCTGATCGAGGAAAAGGACAACTACCACGGCATTTTTGACCATCTGGTCGAAGGCATTTTCCGCACGACTCCGGACGGTCACTACCTGCTGGCAAACGTGGCACTGGCGCACATTTACGGTTATCGACTCGCCGATGGAAATGATGGCGAGCATCAAGGACATCGGCAGGCGGCTGTACGTGGAAGCGGCACGACGCGAGGAATTCGTCCGATTGATGCGGGAACACGACACGTTAAAGGGGTTTGAGTCGCTCATTTACCGCAAAGACGGGCTGGTCATCTGGATTTCGGAAAATTGCCGCGCCGTCCGCGACGCGCACGGCAAATTACTTTACTACGAAGGCACCGTCGTGGATATCACGCGGCGCCGCCAGATGGAGCAGGAACTGCGCAATTCCGAATCCCTGTATCACTCGCTGGTTGAAACCATGCCCCAGGGTGTTTTTCGCAGCGATTTGAAAGGCCGCTTCACCTTCGCCAACCAGACCTACTGCAAGTATTACCGCGTCAAACCCGAAGACATTCTCGGCAAAACCGACTTTGATTTCTATCCCGAAGAAGCTGCGGAAAAATATTGGCGCGATGATTGAACATCATGGAAAGGGCGAGACCATGGAAATTCATCGAGGAAAGTCGGCCAGTTGGGCACGGAGGAAATCCGTTATCATCACGTCATCAAGACGCCGCTTCGTGACGAGGCGGACCATGTCATTGGCTTGCAAGGCATGTTCTGGGACGTCACCGAGCAAAAAGCGCGCTGACGAACAAATCCGCCGGGCCAATGCCGAACTGGCCCGCAGCCGCGAGGAGCTGCGCACCAAAAATCTGCTGATGGAAGAAAGCCTCCACATGGCACGTGAAATCCAGACTGCCATGCTGCCTCAGCAATACCCGGTTTTCCCGGCCAACGTCCCGCCAGAACAAAGCGCTTTTCAATTCGTTCATCGGTATCAGGCCGCCGAAACGGTCAGCGGCGATTTTTTCAGCGTCTCCGCGCTCTCAGACACGCAAGCCGCCGTATTCATTTGCGACGTGACCGGCCACGGCATCCGCGCCGCGCTCGTCACCGCCATGATTCGAGCGTTGGTGGAGGAATTGAAACCGCTCGCGCCCGACCCGGGCATGTTTCTGCGCAAGCTCAATTCCGATTTGTGCAGCATCCTCAAAACCACCGGCTCCCCGATGCTCACCACCGCGTTTTATCTCGTGGCCGACTGGCAGACCGGCGTCATGCGCTTCGCCAACGCCGGCCATCCGAAGCCGCTGCTGGTGCGCCGCGCCGCGCGCCAGGTCCAACCGCTCGCCAATGCCACCGGCCATAGCGAACCCGCCCTCGGCCTGTTTGAAGATTCGCCATATCAAACCACCGAAATCACCATCGCAGCCCGGCGACTTTTTGATGCTGTTCACCGACGGCTTGTACGAAGTTCAGGGGCTGAACGAGGAATTGTATTCGCAGGAGCGGATGATGCTGGATGTGGAAAACCTGCTCCCCAAACCCGGCGGAGAATTGTTCGACGCGCTGCTGGAAGCCATCCGCGCCTTCTCCGTAGACCACGAATTCGCCGACGACGTCTGCCTCGTTGGCATGGAATACACCGAGAAACCTGCCTGAAAAGCTGACGCGAATCGCTACTCCGCCAGAATTTTTATCACGCGGGATTTTTCGGCGCGTTTGCGCCTGCGTCTCATCCAGGATCTTTTTGCGAAGCCGCAGATTTTTCGGCGTGGCCTCCACGTATTCGTCCGAATCGATGTATTCCAGCGCGCGTTCGAGCGAGAGCTTGAGCGGCGGATTGAGTTGGATGCCTTTGCCGTCGCCCTGCGAACGCATGTTGGTCAGCCGCTTTGCCTTGCACGGGTTCACCGGGATGTCGTTCTCGCGCGCATTTTCGCCCACAATCATGCCGGCGTAAATGGCGTCGCCCGGTTCCACCATCAGGCGGCCGCGTTCCTGGACCATGTTCAGCGCGTAGGCCATCGCCTCGCCGTTTTCCATGCTGACCAGCGAACCGTTCTTGCGCGCGGCGATTTCCCCGCGGTCCGGGCCGTATTCGTGGAACAGATGGCTCATCACGCCCATGCCGCGCGTCTGGTTCACCAGGTCGGTCTCGAACCCGATCAGGCCGCGCATGGGAATCAGCGCCTCGATGGTCACCTGGTCGCCATGATGGTTCATGTTCGTGATTTCGGCCTTGCGGCCGGAAAGATTTTCCATGATGGCGCCCATGAATTCCTGCGGGATTTCCAGAAACAACTTTTCAATCGGCTCCAGCAGGTTGCCGTTGGCGTCCTTTTTGTAGAGCACTTCGGGCGCGACGACCAAAACCTCGTAGCCTTCGCGCCGCATTTGCTCGACGAGAATGGCGATCTGCATTTCGCCGCGGCCGCTCGACCGCGAAAATTTTCGGGTCGCTGGTCTGTTTGATGCGCAAGGCGACGTTCGTGCGGATTTCCTTTTGCAGCCGTTCCCAGATGTGGCGCGCGGTGACGAGTTTGCCGTCCTGGCCGGCCGAGCGGGCCGTCGTTCACGGCGAATTCCATCTGGATGGTCGGCGGATCAATCGGGATGTAGGGCAGCGCGCCGCGTTCCGGCTTGTCCGCAATGGTCTCGCCGATGAACACGTCCTCGAATCCGGTGATGCCGACGATGTCGCCCGCGTGCGCTTCCTGCACTTCGATGCGTTTCATGCCTTCGAAGTGGTAGATCATCGTGATTTTGCCCTTGGTGATTTTGCCGTGGCCGTGCAGGCAGATGGCCGCCTCGCCGACCTTCACCTTGCCCGTCATGATTTTGCCGAACGCGATACGGCCGAGGTAATCGCTGTAATCCAGATTCGCGACGAGCACCTGGAAACCGTCGCCGGCCTTGGCGCGCGGCGGCGGAATGTGTTTCACGATGGCGTCGAACAGCGGTTCCATCGTGCCGCTGACGTGTTCGAGTTCCGTCTTGGCGTAGCCGTCCTTGGCCGAGCAATAGATGAACGGAAAATCCAGTTGCTCGTCCGTGGCGTTGAGCGAAATGAACAATTCAAAAACCTGGTCGAGCACCTTCTTCGGGTTCGCGTTCTCGCGGTCAATCTTGTTGATGACCACAATCGGCTTGGCGCCGGCTTCGAGCGCCTTGCGCAGGACGAAGCGCGTCTGCGCCTGCGGACCTTCGGCGGCGTCCACCACCAGCAGCACGCCGTCAATCATGTTCATGATGCGCTCGACCTCGCCGCCGAAATCCGCGTGGCCGGGCGTGTCCACGATGTTGATGTGGTAATCCTTGTATTTGAACGCGGCGTTCTTGGCGCGGATGGTGATGCCCTTTTCCTTTTCCAAATCCATCGAATCCATCAGGCGTTCCTCCGTGGACTCATGCTGGTTGGCGCGGAAGGTGCCGGACTGCTTGAGCAGGCAATCCACGAGCGTCGTCTTGCCGTGGTCCACGTGCGCGATGATGGCGATGTTTCGAATATGCTGCATAATTTTAAAACTAGCCGGATAGTCTGCCTTGCGGATGAAAAAGGTCAAGCCGCGTGTGGGGGAAACCGAAGCACAATTTTCACGAATTCGTGCGAAATCGGGCCTATTTGTGAAAATCAACGTAATCCGTGGTTAAACCAGCTTCTTCAACCTCGCATCCTCGCCGAGTTTCCGGACCAGTTCCTTCACCTTTTGCGCCTGGCTTTTGTGCGCCAGCAACACCGCATCATCGGTCTGGACCAGA
This sequence comes from uncultured Verrucomicrobiae bacterium, assembly GCA_963802515.1. Classification (GTDB taxonomy): domain Bacteria; phylum Verrucomicrobiota; class Verrucomicrobiia; order Limisphaerales; family UBA11358; genus UBA11358. The sequence goes on along the minus strand of CAWDIX010000002.1, from coordinate 3,273,081 downwards.
ATCGAATCGCGCAAACCGACCACCGCAATCGGCGTGCGCCGGTTCTTGGTGCGCGCGTCGTAGATGATGTTCCGCGCGGCGTCCACGTGGATGAAATCCGCCACGGCGCAATTGCCTTCCGGGTCGGCCTTGAGATGCCGTGCCAGCGCCGTCCAGGAACCGAGGTCGTCCCATTCAAACGCGCCGTCGGCCACAATCACATTCTGCGCCTTCTCCATCAGCGCGTAATCAATCGAGACTTTTTTGATGTCCGGATATTCCTTCGCCAGCACTTTGGCGAGTTTGGCCGGTTGGTTGGCCACTTTGAACCAGCGCTGGCAGGCGGCATACATCTCCGGCTGATGTTTCTGCAGCCCTTCCGTGATGGTCACAAACGACCAGACGAACATCCCGGCGTTCCAGCGATACTGGCCGCTATTGACGTATTCGAGCGCGCGATCAAAATGCGGCTTCTCCACGAATTGTTCGGCCGTGGAAAAGCCGTCTTTGTATTCCTTCACGCCTTGCGGCGGCGGCAAGGTTCGCCGACGTGAATGTAACCGTAACCCGTCGCCGGCTCGGTCGGCTTGATGCCAATGGTGATGATGGCCTGGCCGCGCGAACGCCAGATCAAAGGCGTCGTTCAACACCTGCTGGAACTTTTTCTCGTCGGGAATCACGTGGTCGGCGGGCAGCACGGCCATGACCCCGGTGGTGGAACGCGCGCCGACGAGCGCCGCGCCCAGCGTGACGGCGGCGCAGGTATCGCGGCCAATCGGCTCGGCGACGAGATTGGCTTTGGGAATTTTCGGGAGTTGCTTGCGGACTTCCGGCAATTGCGCCTCGTTGGTGATGACAAAAATGTTTTTGGCCGGCACCAGCGGCAGCACGCGGTCCACGGCCTCCTGCAAAAACGAGCGTTTGCCGAGCAGCGTGAGCAATTGCTTGGGCATTTGCTCGCGGCTGACCGGCCAGAACCGCTCGCCGCGCCCGCCCGCCATGATGATGACGAAACGGTTTTTGTTATCGGTTGGCGATTTCATCTCACCCATTCAACACCGACAGAACGATAAAGGCAAAATCTGTTTTGAGGCTTAATAAAGCAAAACGCCGACCCCAGCCTTTGCCGGGGTCGGCGTGAAAGTCAAAATACGTTTATGAATTCCGACGACGAACCATGATCAATCCGGCCATACCCAAACCGATCAGGGCCAGCGAGGCCGGCTCGGGAACGGGAGCGACGCTGATATCGGTAAAATTCACCACAACACCAGAGCCATCTCCATTCGCAATGAGTCCCAGTCGGTAAAAAGTGTCTCCAGCGACCGGGGCAAAACCAACCGCAGCCACGTTAATCGTAACTGTGCCTGTGAAAACACCACCGCTGGCCATCTGGGTGCCATTCAGTTGGAGTTCATTCGGGGAACCATAATCCTGCGCATAATAACCGTCGCCCTGGTTCCAAAACGTGCCAACCTGCAAGAAAGTCGACCCTGTAACACCGGCCGTATTGATGTAATAATTCCAACTGATGTCGTAGCCGGCTGGGTTGGCAGCGGCGGCGGCCATCGCATCGAAGAGAGCACCGGAGCTGCCTGAAATATTTGCTACCTGGAAACCGCCGAGGGGAATGGCGATGTAGTTCTGGCCGCCGATGGTTGCGACTGTAGCGAGCGGGGAACCGCCGAATCCTGAATTGGCCCAACCATCAGAGGTGTTATCAGAGAAAGTGTAAATAACCGACTGACCTTGCGCTTGAATCGCTCCAAGACCGAGAAGGGCAACCGCTGCTGCCAAACTGAATATACGTTTCATAAGTCAAATCGAATTGTTAAAGGTTAAGTCATTCTGTTGTCCGTATGTTACTACCTGCGGTCGGATTCTAGGGTATTTGCAGGAATTGTCAATCAAAAACTCCCATCATCTGTAGTCAATTTTAGCGACATGTCATGGATGCGGTTTAATCCTAATGACCTTATTCTCAATACCTTGCCTGATTCCATTGATTCGGTTTTTGTTGCATCCTCGGTCAATGGCGTGTAGGGGCTATTACGAATAGAAAAACGCCATCCTTTGATTTCATTCGGAGGCTTGAGTCATCGTTTTCACAAATTTACTCACGCGTTTCACCAAATCCTTTGATTTGCCGTGTTGCGCAATTTGATTCACCACCGCGCTGCCGACAACGACCGCGTCCGCGACGGTTGCAACGGCTTTCGCCTGTTCGGGAGTCGAGATGCCGAACCCGACAGCGATGGGTAGTTTTGTATGCGCGCGGATTTTGGCAACCTGTGACGCCAGGTTCGACGCAACCTGCGATTGCATTCCCGTCACACCTTCGCGCGAGATGTAGTAAATAAATCCGCTGCCGCGCTTGACGATGAACTCCATGCGGTCCTCCGGCGTCGTCGGTGCAACGAGATAAATGTGGCAGAGACCCGCCCGGCGCATCAGCGCTTCATAATTGTTCGACTCCTCCGGCGGCAAATCGAGCACGAGCAAACCGTCCACACCCGCCTTTGCCGCGTCTTTGATGAACCGCCCCATACCGACGCGATGAATCAGGTTGAAATAAATGTAGAGAACAATCGGAATCTGCGATTGCTTACGGATCGCCGCGACCGTTTCCAACACCTTGGGTGGCGTGGTGCCGGATTCCAGACCGCGTTGCGCGGCGAGCTGGTTCACCAAGCCGTCGGCCAGCGGGTCGCTGAACGGCACGCCCAGTTCCAAAATGTCCACGCCGACCCGGTCGAAAGCCAGGGCAAGTTCGCGCGTGGCGGCGAGATCCGGGTCGCCCGCGCCGATATAGACGATGAAGCCTTTTTTGCCAGCCTGTTTGAGCCGCGCCAATCGGTCCTCGATGCGATTCATGAGCGGCAGTTTCGAGTTTGAACTGTGAAGTTTCAAGCGGATTGTAGGAGACGACGTAGGGAGTCTCTGATTTTTTAATTTGAGCCTCGTTACCTCGACTCCTACAATCAAAGCATGGCCAGCACCTTCGGGCAACTGTTCCGCATCACGACGTGGGGTGAATCCCACGGCGGCGGCGTGGGTGTGGTCGTGGATGGCTGTCCGCCGCGCCTCAAGCTCACCGAAGCGGACATTCAGCCGGATCTGGACCGCCGCCGGCCCGGGCCAATCCAGAATCGTTTCGCCGCGCAAGGAATCCGACACGGTGCAAATCCTGTCCGGCACGTTCGGCGGCAAGACGCTGGGCACGCCGATTTGCCTGTGGGTCAAAAACGAGGACGCCCGGCCCGAGGCCTACGCGGAAATGAAGACGAAGTTCCGCCCGTCGCACGCGGACTTCACCTATTTCGCCAAATACGGCATCCGCAACTGGCAGGGCGGCGGCCGCGCGAGCGCGCGCGAAACGGTCGGCCGCGTCGCCGCCGGCGCGATTGCGAAGAAAATTTTGCGCGAACGGTTCGGCGTCGAAACCCTGGCCTACGTCAAACAGGTCCAGCGGCTCGTCGCGGACGTGAACCCGGACAAGGTGAAGTTCAAGGACGTCGAATCGAACATCGTCCGCTGCCCCGACCCGAAGGCGGCGGAGAAAATGATCCGGCTCATCGAAAAAATGCGCACGCGCGGGCGACACCGTCGGCGGCATCGTCGAAGGCATTGCGCGCGGCGTGCCCGCCGGCTGGGGCGAACCGGTGTTCGACAAGCTGGAAGCGGATCTGGCCAAGGCGATGTTGAGTCTGCCGGCGTCCAAGGCATTTGAAATCGGCTCCGGCTTTGGCGGCATCCTGCTGACCGGCCGGCAGCACAACGATCCGTTCCGTGCGCGAGCGCGGAAAGGTGTTCACCACCACGAATTTTTCCGGCGGCATTCAGGGCGGCATCTCGAACGGCCAGACGATTTTCTTCCGCGATCGCCTTCAAGCCGGTGGCCACCGTCATGCACGGCAGGACACGGTGGACGATGCAATTTCACAACACGACGCTCAAAGGCCGCGGCCGGCATGATCCGTGCGTGTTGCCGCGCGCCGTGCCGATGGTCGAGGCGATGACCGCGCTGGTCCTCGTGGACCACGCGCTGCGGCACAAGGCGCAATGTGGCTGATGTGGCAAGCGTTCGGGATTGATTTTTGACGTGTTCGGCGCGATTCTGGTTCCATCAAGCAGACATTATGGCAGAAAAAAATATCAATGAAATTTCGCGCGACGCGCGTGTGCTGTTCACCAAGGCCAATGAAGCCGCTGTCACGGGAAAACTTCGATTACGCCATCGCGCTGTTCAACCAGGTGCTGGAGAAGGAACCGGGCTTCTTCGAATGCCGCAAGGCGTTGCGCGAGGCGCAGTTCCGGAAGGCGGGCGATGGCGGCAGCGGGTTTTTCAAGAAGATGATGAGCGGCGCCGGTTCCTCGCCGCAGGTCGCCAAGGCCAAGATGGCGATGAGCAAAAATCCCGCCGAGGCGCTGGCCATCGCCGAGCAGATTTTGAATGGCGACCCGAACAGTTCCGCCGCGCACCGCATCGTCGTCGAGGCGGCCCAGGCGTTGGAACTGCCGCACACGGGCGTGCTGTCGCTCGAAACCCTGGTGAAGAATTCGCCCAAGGACAAAGGTCTGGCCATACGAATTTGCCGACGCGCTCGCCGCCAGCGGCGGAGATGCCAGCCGCGGGGAACAAATCCTGAGCCGATCTTCTGCGCGCGCGTCCCGACGATGGCGAACTGTCGAAGGCGCTGAAGAATCTGTCCGCGCGCAAGACGATGGACGAGGGCGGTTACAGCGCGCTGGAGGGCGGGCAAGGGTCCTATCGCGACATTTTGAAAAACAAAAAGGAGGCCGTTTCGCTCGAACAGGAAAAGCGCGTCGTGAAGACCGAGGACGTGACCGAACGGCTCATCGGCGAATACGAAGCGCGCCTGCAAACCGAGCCGAACAATCTCAAGCTCGTCCGCTCGCTGGCGGAGCTTTACACGCAGAAAAAACAGTTCGAACGGGCACTGGCACTTTACGACCGCATCAAAAATTCCGAGATGGGCAACGACCCATCGCTCGAACGCGCCATCGCCGAACACCGTCGTGCGGCGGTTTGATTATCAGGTGGAGCAACTCGATCCCGCCGCGCCCGACTACGCCGAGCAGTCGGCAAAAATCCAGGCGGAGAAATTGAATTTCCAAATCACCGAATGTCAGAAACGCGTGGAAAAGTATCCCACCGACCTGGCCATCCGGTTTGAGATGGGGCATGTTGTATTTTCAGGCGGGCAAAATCAGCGAGGCGATTGTGGAATTTCAGAAGGCACAGGGCAATCCGCACAAGCGCCTCGCCGCGATGAGCTATCTCGCCCAGTGTTTTGCCAAACGCAAGATGTTCGACCTCGCCGCGCGCACGCTTCAGAACGCCATCAAGGAAAAGCCGGTGTTCGACGACGAAAAGAAGGACCTCGATTTACAACCTCGGCTGCGTGCTCGAAAGCATGGGCAAAAAGGAGGACGCCATCGAACAGTTCAAGCTGATCTACGAAATGGACGTCAGCTACAAGGACGTCGCCGCCAAGGTGGACGCCTTCTATGCGGGACAGTAACGGCCGGGCAAATCACAACCGCTTCTCGTCCAAGTCAATCACATCCACGAACGTCTTGACGTCGTCACGATGCGCGCCGCCGCACTGCTCCTTGCGCATCTTCAACCGGGCGATGGCTTCCGCATTGTCGGCTTTGGGGCGGCTCAGGATGTCCTGAGCGTAAGCGGCCTTATCCGCCGTGGATTTCTTCACGTTTTTGCGGACCCAGTCGCACACCTCGCCGTCGGTGATGGAATTTTTCACGACGCCAATCATCTGCTCGTGGGTGACGCCGGCGGCCTTGAGCCACATCCCGTCAAAGCCGTTGCCGAAATTCTCCTGATAATCGGCGTGCAGTTTGCCGGCGAGGTGCAGGCGGATTTTGTCGAGGTAACGCGGCAGATACATCCAGCCGTCCATCGTTTCGCGCGGGCTGCGCGGATAAATGATGTCGCTCATGGCTTCATCATCCAAAAGCGCCCGCCGGATTTCAATCCCGAAAGTCCGGTGGCGTAAAATTTGAAATTTGCATTTCCCCCACACGCCCGCATCTTCTCCTGCGTGAACCGATATGATTATGACGTGGCCATTCTCGGCGGCGGGAGCGCCGGTTACGCGGCGGCCCGGACAGCGGCGGGCGCGGGTTTGAAAACCGTCGTCATTGAAGGCGGCGAAGACGTCGGCGGGCTGTGCATCCTGCGCGGTTGCATGCCGACGAAGGCGCTGCTCTACGCCGCGGAAGTGATGCATCTGGCCAGCCATCCCGAACCGTGGGGCATCCGCACCGGAAAGGTCGGCTTCGACTTCAAAAAGGTCATGGCGCGGAAAAATGCGCTCATCCAGGATTTTGCCGATTACCGCGTGAAACAGCTCCATAAGGGAAAATTCAATTTCTTCCGGGCCAATGCAAAATTTGTGGATGCGCACACGGTGGCGCTCAGTAGGGCCGACCTGCCGGTCGGCGAAGGCGCGCGGCAGCGCGTCCCCGCCAAAATCACCGCGGCACATTTTGTGATCGCCACCGGCTCGAACGTCGCGCCGCCACCGCTGCCGCAACTCCGCGAAACCGGTTACCTGACCAGCGACGACGCGCTCGTGCTGAAAAAGCTGCCGAAATCGCTGATCGTCCTCGGCGGTGGGGCGGTCGCGTGCGAATTCGCACAATTCTTCGCGCGATTCGGCGTCAAGGTCACACTCATCCAGCGCAGCGCGCACATCTTGAAGGAATTCGACGCTGGCGTGGCAGCAGAAATTGAAAAGGTTTTCCGGCGCGAAGGCATCCGGGTTTTTACCGGCACAAAGTTGCTCGACGCGCGGTTAGTGGCGCGGGCGTCCCGCCCGTTCGCATCGCGCGGACCAGCTGCCCGCGCCACAACGAAAGAAGTTTTGTTCGAGCACGAAGGCAAAACGGTTTCCGCTTCCGCCGAAGAAATTCTGTTTGCCCTGGGCCGCGTGCCGAACACCGCGTCGCTGGGCCTTGACCAGGCCAGCGTCGCCACCGATAACGGGCGGATCATCGCCAACGAATTCATGCAGACGAGTGCGCCGCATATTTACGCGGCAGGCGATTGCACCGGCCCGCATGAAATCGTCCATATCGCCGTGCAACAGGCCGAAATCGCGGCGCACAACATCGCCCAACCAAATTCACCGCGCCGGATGGATTACCGGTTGCTGATCTCGGTTGTGTTCACGGAACCGCAAGTGGCGCTTGTCGGTTTGACAGAAAAGGAGGCGAAGGCGCATGGGATTCCCTGTCTGGCAGCGAGTTATCCGTTCAATGATCACGGCAAATCGCTCATCATGGAGGCAAAGGACGGATTTGTGAAACTGCTGGCGGAACCGAAGTCGGGCGAAATTCTTGGTGGCGCTTGTGTTGGACCGGTCGGCGGCGAATTGATCCATGAAATTGTCGCGGCGACGGCGAAGCGGATGACCGTGCAGGAACTGGCGGTGATGCCGCATTATCATCCCACGCTGGCGGAAATCTGGACTTACCCGGCGGAGGAATTGGCCGGGCAGATTTTGAACAAGAGCAAACGGCGATAACGGAGACGAATTCAATACCCCAGCACCAGCACCGCCGCCAGTTTGGAGTTCCGCCTTCAGCCGGTTCGGACGAAGGAACCGCGTAAACGCGGAACTCCGAACCTCAATAAACAAGGACGAGGACGGCGGCATCCTGCGCCGACTTGACAACGTCCTCAAACTTCCGATCAGCCGTGACCGGCGCTTTGAGTTTGGCGGAAACAGCGGGAACGGATTCAAGGAAGCTCAAAAGAAAACTGCTCTTGACCGCGTAATTCACATTCTCCGGCAACGCCCCGCTTGCCGCCAGCGCCGCCGATGCATTCAGCTTGGCTGACACGATGCCAATGACGTTGCCCCGTTCATCCACCAGCGCCCCGCCCGAATTGCCCGGTTGCACCGGCACACTGATTTGAAAATAGCGCGGATCATCCGCCGCGCCGGACAGCGACGCGATTTCCCCCTTGGCCAGCTTGGGCGCGAATCCTTGCAATCCGATGTCGGGAAAACCGACCGTCGCCACCGTGCCGCCCAGAGCCATCGTGCGACTGGCCGCAATGGGCAAGCACGCAAACCGCCCGTCCGCCCTCAACAAAGCCAGATCATTGGCCGCATCCACCTGAACCACCTTGGCGTCAATCAAACCCGCGCCCGTGAGCAAACGAACCTTCGCCGCATTCTTGACCACATGATAATTTGAAATCAAATAACCATCGTCCGTGATGAAAAAGCCTGTGCCGGTGGCAGTGGGATTATCAACTGAGGCGGAGTCATTGGGAATTGAACCCGGCGTATTTTTGCTAGAAATGAACTCTTTGGAAAGTTGCTGCGCTTTGGAGATTTGGTCTGGCGTCATTACACGCGCAAGAATATCTCGATACTTATCGGCATCGGCCTCTCCCTGAGCGGCAGCGAGATTAAACCACTTGTAAGCTTCGACATAATCCTTAGGCACGCCTTCACCTTTGTAATAGCACACACCAAGATTTAATTGAGCCAGTGGAACTCCTTGTCCAGCCGCTTTTCGATACCACTTCGATGCTTCCGCATAGTTTTTCGGTGTGCCCTCTCCAAAGTGATACAAAAAGCCAAGATTGTATTGAGCATCGGCCAATCCCTGTTCAGATGCTTTTCGATACCATTTCATCGCTTCTGCATCGTCTTGTGTAGCACCGTTTCCGTTGTGATAAGCTGCGCCAAGATTGAATTGAGCTTTTGCATGTCCTTGTTCCGCCGCCTTTCGATACCATTTAATCGCTTGGGCATCGTCCTTTGTCACACCTGCGCCGGTTTCGTATAATGTGCCGATGTTGAATTCGGCTTCTGCGCTTCCTTGTCCGGCTGCCTTCTGAAACCATTTGATTGCTTCACCGAGGTCTTTCTCCACACCGTTCCCGTATTCATATAACGCCCCAAGATTATTTTCGGCTGCGTCGTTACCTTGTTCTGCGGCCTTTCGATACCATTTGAGGGCTTCGGCATAATCTTGAGGCACACCTGCGCCTCTTTGATACATGGAACCAAGATTGGCTTGAGCGATAGCGTAGCCTTGCTCTGCTGCTTTCCGATACCACACCACTGCCTCTACTCCATCTCTCACTACTCCCTTTCCAGTTTCGTAACAGATGCCCAAAGCGTTTTCAGCAACGACATCACCGTTTTCCGCTTTGGCTTTGATAGCATTAAACTGGTTGGCCTCAGTTTGTTGCGCCGACAACGGAAATGCTGCGCCCATTGCCAGAAATACAAGTGTCCATCCCAACAATTTCGTTTTCATTTTTTTCAAATTTTCAGCCCGTAATGTGGATCATTGTGGCTCAGTTATTTGAGGACTATCGTGCATACAAGAAGAACCACCGTCAGCCCGATCAATGCCCAGGTAAGCCAAATAAGTGTGCGTGTTTTTCGATCCATTTTGGTGCTGGCGAGCAAAAGTTGCAGGCCGTGAATCAAAAGCGCGGCGGCAAGTTGGTCTTGGCCCGCATGTTCAGAATGAAACGACGCCAAGGCTCTTGCGTGGCCGGCAAGTTCCTTCTCTGTGGCGGTCAAAATGCTTCCAGAGCGAATAGCGCTAAAAGCAGCTTCGTATTTCTCGTGGACACCAAGATTAAGTTTATCAAAGGGTTCCCCGCTCATAAAAATGTAGTGACGCTTAACGGACCAAAGTTACGTGGCTTCAGTGTCGGCTTCGACAACTTGATACATGGCTTGATGCCAAGTTCCCGCCTCGTCCTTCTGAAAAAGTGGCCCCCCACTTGGGAGCCAGCACCCGCCGGTTAGGTCCGCAAGAAACGCCTGCACCTTGTTCTGAAGGTCGTCCAAATCCTTCCCCGAAATAATCACATAGTCGTTTGCTCTCATAGCGGAATTCAAACGCCAATTGCCCCAACCGTCCATCCCAAAATGAATACAGGAAACGAGTCCGTTGCCCATGCGGAATTCGGAATGTGCTGATCCGCCGCCGTTTTACTCTGGCGTGACAAGTCCGCCCGGTACCATTCACAACCCAAGCAATCGTTTCAATACGGATTCAATCTGCAACATTTTATCAGCGGGAAATGCGGAAATGCGCCGCTCGATTTTCGCGTTGTCCACTCCGGCGATGCCCAACACGTTCACGACGGATTCCTGCCGGAGCCAGGCCGGTTTTGGAAAACTGATTTCACATTCGCCGCCGCGAATTTCCGTTGTCATCGGCACGACCACGGACATATTGCGCTGACGGTCGGGTTGGCCGATGGAAACCACCACGCAAGGACGCACTTTGGCCGCCATGCCCAAATCCACCACGACGACGTTGCCGCGGCTAAACTTTGTCATAATCCACTTCCGGCGCCGGCCCAAGTTTTTCCCAGGTATCCGCAATGAGGCTGTCCATCGGCGCTTCCAGTTCGCGCTGGCGTTCGAGGAATTTCAAATAACGCAGGATTTCACGCACTACCGTTTCGGGCTGGCGCTTGATTTCTTCAATCAACATTTCCTGCGCGCTCATGGCCTTAAGTATCCGCCAGAATTAGTTTATTGGCAAGCCGCATTACCCGGCCGTCCATCCCAAAATGACTCCAGGAAAAAGTCCGTTGCCCCTGTGGAATTCGGATTGCAGATTGGCTTGGACGCGCTGCTGCGCGTCCAAGCCGACCGGCAGGTCGGCCCTACCCAAAAAGCTTCTGCAACACTTGCTCCGGCTTGAAGCCATGAAGTTTGACAGCCTTGTGCCGCGACTTGTGACCGCGCACCAATTCGATCCGGCCACGGGCGCAGTCCAATTTTTCAGCGAGCAATTCAATCAGCGCTTCGTTCGCGGCGGCGTCCACTGGCGGAGCGGTGACTTTGATTCGCAGCTCACCGCCAAGTGGCTCACCAATTTCATTGGCGGACGCGCGCGGCTGCAGTTTTACCGACAACAAGGTTCCGTCCGGCTGCACGCGGAGGAAATTGGGAAGTTGCATGTCGCGTTATAGGCGTAGCGGCTTTCGGCAGAAAGCCGGACATTTCAACGGCAAAATACGGCGCTCTGCCGAGACGCCGCTACGATGCGCATTTTATTTGTCGTAAAGACGCGTTGAAGCTTCACGGATAAACCAATTGATAGCTGACGAACGCCACGTTCCGGCTGTCAGGCGACCATGACGGGACGTTGATCGTGCCCTGCCCGCCAAATAATTTCGCGAGCACCTGAATTTTTCCGTCCGCGAGCGACATGAGTCGGAGCATCACGTCCTTGTTGGCGGGATGGCCTTTCACCTCTTTCGCGTAGGAAAGGAAAACAATCCACCGGCCATTGGGCGATGGGTGGGCAAACCAGTTGCAATAGTCGTCGGATGTGATTTGTTCCTGCCCGTAACCGTCCGGTTTCATCCGCCAGATTTGCATCCGGCCGCTCCGCTCGGAATTGAAATAAATATATTTTCCGTCCGGCGAATACTCCGGGCCGTCGTCCAGACCGGGCGCGGTGGTCAGGCGGGTCTCTGCACCGCCCGCCACCGGCATGGTGTAAACGTCAAACTCACCGTTCCGCTCCGCGCAATATGCCAGCGTATTGCCGTCGGGCGACCAGCCGTGCCAATACGACGGCGCCAGGGGCGTGACTAGCCGCGGCGCGCCGCCGGAAACGGGCAGAATGTAAATGCGCGACTTGCCGCCCTGGGTCTGATCGCTGATGGCCAGTTGCGTGCCATCGGGCGAAAGGCCGTGGTCGTTGTTGCAATGAATCTGGCCGCCGGTGTCGAGCGCCTCCGCCGTGCCGCCGGTGACGGGCAATTTCCAGATCCGCCCGCCAGCGTTGAAGAGGAAAAATTTCCCGTCATGCGACCAGTTCGGCGCCTCAATGTGATCACGAGTGCGGTAAACCACGCTCCGGTCGGCGGATGCGACGGCGATCGTTTCGAGCGTGCATTCAAGGACCGGGTGGACGTTGGCGGGTGTGGAAACCGGCTTGAGCTCGACGTTCGAGAAAACCGCCTGCTCAAGGGCCTGGTTATCGTGGGCGCAAACACCGAGGCCGACGTAACATTTCCCTTTGAACGGAATCCGGAGATAACCGCCGGCGGGTTTCAGGCCTTCACCCGCGGCCGCCAGCCACATGGAAATGTAATCGCCGCGCTTTTCGATTCGCATCCGCGCCGGGGCCGAAATATTCGATTGAATTTCATGCGTCGGAGCGTCCGGCGCGTCGCGGTATTGGAGCGCGGTCAGGCCGACGCCATGCAGGGCGACATCGGCATAGACCGAACCCGGCTTGAGCGACTGGCGGATGAGCAGGCACGCCTTGCGATGCGGATTGCCGCCGGTACCGAGGAATTTAACGTCCGCCGTCAGCGTGAAATCGCCCGAAATTCTGGTCCAGACAAAATGAAACGCGTCGGCGGTGGCCCACATATTTCCACCGCCGCCGGCGATGAGATACTCGCCCCTGGCCGGATCAAAATTCACCGAGCCGGACCGGGCGACATTGCCGATGTCGCGTTGGTGTGAAAAAATTCCGAGGTCAGTTGAAGCAGCGGATGCCAGTTTTGCGCTCATAAACAAAATGACGACGGCCAGGAGGCGCCAGGAATTGAGTGTCATGCGGCTCACTAAAACAAATGGCGCGAAAATTAAAAGTTTTTTCGGTCAGTCCGGCACGGCCAATCACTTGCCCTCGGGATTTATGAATTTGAAAGTGACGGCGGCGAGCGCACCGCCGGCAAAGTTGGCCACGCGAAGGACTCACAGGTCCGCGGCCCTGGCGAGATGCATGACGGTGATGCCCGCGGCAACGGCGGGGTTGAATGCGCCCCCGGAAATTCCAGCGAGTGCAAACGCCATGATTGTCACCGTGGAACCGATAACCAAGTCGTAGTTTGAATTCCCGCAATGGCTGTGAATGAGGAGAGTCGTTTTCATATCCTTTCCGGGTCAGGGAACGTGGTTGACCTGGAACCGGGGTCTTTGAAACAGGCACGCCATCCACCATGACACCTTACCATGAATCTTGCGGAAGTAACCAGCCGATTGCGGCACTGAAGCGATGCCCTGTGGCCTGCAATTGGGCAACAACTTTGCTGCCGCCCAGGAGCGCGAACACATTGCGCAAACCAGACAGTCAGCCTGCCAGCCTCCTTCAACTCAGAGGCAGGCAGGCGATGGCGCGATCGAAGAAAGGTCAGAGGTTAAGCAACGTCGAAGCGATCAAGGTTCATCACCTTGTTCCAGGCCGTGACAAAGTCGTGGACGAACTGCTTCCCGGCGTCGGAACTTCCATAGACTTCCGCCAGGGCGCGAAGCTGGGAATTTGAACCGAAGACGAGGTCCACACGCGTACCGGTCCATTTGAGTTCGCCCGTTTTGCGATCGCGGCCTTCAAACACGTCGGCGTCCATCGAGACCGGCTTCCACTCCGTGCCCATGTCGAGCAGGTTCACAAAGAAGTCGTTGGTCAGCGCCTCCGGCCGTCGGGTGAAGACACCGTGCGGCGTGCCTCCGAAGTTGGCCTTCAGGACGCGCATGCCGCCCACGAGCACCGTCATTTCCGGTACGGTGAGCGTCAGCAATTGCGCCTTGTCCACCAGCAGCGCCTCAGCCGACAAGGTGTATTTGCCCTTGAGGTAATTGCGGAAGCCGTCCGCGATGGGTTCGAGGACGGCGAACGATTCGGCGTCGGTTTGCTCCTGCGAGGCATCCATGCGTCCCGGGATGAAAGGAACCGTGACCGGATGACCGGCATTTTTCACCGCTTGCTCGATGCCGGCACAGCCGGCCAATACAATCAGGTCAGCCAGCGAGACCTTCTTGCCGCCAGACTGGGCGCTAATGAACGCGTTCTGGATGCCTTCCAGAGTCTTGAGCACCTTCGCCAGTTGGGCAGGCGGGTTGACTTCCCAATCCTTCTGCGGCGCCAGGCGAATTCGGGCGCCGTTCGCACCGCCGCGTTTATCAGAGCCACGGAATGTGGACGCCGACGCCCAAGCCGTGGAAACCATTTCCGAGACGGACAGACTGGAAGCCAGGATTTTGGCCTTCAGAGAGGCGATGTCCTGCGCGTCGATCAAGGGGTGATTCACCGCGGGGATGGGGTCCTGCCAGATGAGTTCTTCGGCAGGCACCTCCGGCCCGAGATAGCGAGCGCGCGGGCCCATGTCGCGGTGCGTGAGCTTGAACCACGCGCGGGCGAAGGCGTCGGCCAACTGGTCAGGATTCTGGTAGAAGCGCCGCGAAATCTTTTCGTAAGCCGGGTCGAAGCGCAACGAGAGGTCCGTGGTCAGCATGGTCGGCAGACGTTTCTTCGACAGATCGTGGGCATCGGGAACATCCGCGGCAGCCCCTTTGGCCACCCACTGATAGGCGCCAGCCGGGCTCTTGGTCAGTTCCCATTCGTACTTGAACAGGTTTTCGAAGAAGTAGTTGCTCCATTTCGTCGGCGTCTGGCTCCAAGTGACTTCGATGCCGCTGGTAATGGCGTCGCCGCCTTTGCCGGTGCCAAAGCTGCTCTTCCAGCCCAGGCCCTGCGCTTCGAGTCCGGCCGCTTCGGGCTCGGGCCCCACATGGGACGCCGGGCCGGCGCCGTGGGTTTTGCCGAAGGTGTGGCCGCCGGCGATGAGCGCCACCGTCTCCTCGTCGTTCATTGCCATACGGGCGAAGGTCTCGCGGATATCAATCGCCGCGGCGATCGGATCGGGCTTGCCGTTCGGACCTTCCGGGTTGACGTAAATCAGCCCCATCTGCACGGCCGCGAGCGGATTCTCCAGATCCCGGTCGCCGGAATGGCGCTTGTCCGCCAGCCAGGTTTTCTCGGCGCCCCAATAGACGTCCTGATCCGGCTCCCAGACGTCCTCGCGGCCGCCGCCGAAACCGAACGTCTTGAAGCCCATGGTTTCGAGGGCGACGTTCCCGGCGAGGATCATCAGGTCGGCCCACGAAATCTTCCGACCGTACTTCTGCTTGATCGGCCAGAGCAGGCGACGCGCCTTGTCCAGGCTGACGTTGTCCGGCCAACTGTTGACCGGCGCGAAGCGCTGCTGGCCCCGGCCCCCGCCGCCGCGACCGTCACCGGTGCGGTAGGTGCCGGCGCTGTGCCACGCCATGCGAATGAACAAAGGGCCGTAGTGGCCGAAGTCCGCCGGCCACCAGTCCTGTGAGTCGGTCATTAACGCCGCGAGATCTTTCTTCACCGCCGCCAGGTCGAGGCTCTTGAACTCTTTCGCGTAGTTGAAGTCCTTGCCCATGGGATTGGACTTGGCGGAATGCTGGTGCAGCAGCTCGAGTTTCAACTGGTTCGGCCACCAATCGCGGTTCGCGGTGCCGCCTTCGGCGGCGTGGTGGAACGGGCATTTGGCTTCGTTTGACATGTATTTTCTCCTTAGGTCGGTTGAACAGATTTCCAGTTGCCGGCGATGAGATTGCCGCCCGTCGCAGACATGATTTCAGACTTTTTGGCCATAAGTGCATCCTGGTTTTTCTTCATTAAACCAAGTTCCGAGCTATTCTTGAAATACTTTTTTCCTGTCCCTGCCATAGGCGTTGCCTATGGAAATGCAACAACTCCGTTATGTGGTCGCCGTGGCGCGATCCGGAAACTTCTCCCGCGCCGCCGAGCAATGCCACGTTGCCCAGCCCTCACTCAGCCAGCAGATTCAGAAGCTGGAAGACGAACTGGGTGAGCGACTGTTCGACCGGATGAAACGCGAGGCGAGGTTGACACCACACGGTGAGGCGTTCCTGCGCCGCGCGGTCCGCATCCTCGAAGAAGTGGACGCGGCGAAACGCGAGGCGACCGACGCACAGGTCTTGTTGCGCGGCACATTGATGATCGGCGTGTTGCCCACCCTTGCGCCGTACCTGCTCCCGGAGGTGATGGCTCAGTTCGCGGAAAAGTTTCCCGGCGTGGAGACCGTGGTGCAGGAAGACACCACCGCACGCCTGCTCAAGCCGGCGCACGGGTATGAAATTGACTTCGCCCTGGCCAGTCAGCCGATTCGGGATTGCCGTCTGGAGGTGAAGGCGCTGTTTTCCGAGGAGTTGCTGCTGGCACTGCCGCCAGGGCATCCACTTACGCGCAAACGCATGGTGACGGTCGCCGACCTGGAAGGGGAGCGATTGATCGTGATGAAAGAGGGGCATTGTCTCGGCGACCAGGTGCTGGGCTTCTGCGACCGCCGTGACGTGAAGCCCAAAATAAGCTTCCGCAGCGCCCAACTCGAGACGATCCACGCGCTCGTCTCTTCGGGCCTGGGTATTTCGCTGATTCCGGCGATGGCGATGCGGAGTGAGCGCAAGGATTTGCCGGAGTATCGCTCGCTCCAGACACCGAGACCGGAACGAAAGATCGTCGCCGTCTGGCCGAAACAACGTCCGCCCGGTCGTGCCGCCAGCGAGTTCCTGAAGTTGGTTTCAGCACGATTCGGCAGATCCCGGTCTGACATTTCAAAATGGGCTGCGCGCCGGCCCGCTGACCGACACCAATGATGCGGCGGTGAACACACCAATGAATTCAGCGAGATATTTTCACATACTGCCTGCAACCCATGCGAACTCAGCTACCTTTCCGGCTCAGGCGTTGTACGTGCTGCTGGAGACGCGGCCGCCGTGACCGGTCCAGTTGGTGTGAAAGAACTGGCCGCGCGGCTGGTCGAGCCGCTCGTAGGTATGGGCGCCGAAATAATCGCGTTGCGCCTGAAGCAGGTTTGCGGGCAGGCGTTCGCTGCGGAAGCCGTCGAAGAACGCCAGCGCCGTGCTGAAGGCCGGCACCGGGATGCCCTTCTTGACCGCCGTGCTTATCACTTTGCGCCAACTCCGCTGGCAACCCTTGATCGCCTTCTTGAAAAACGGCGCGAGCAGGAGGTTTGTCAGGTTGGGGTTTTTGTCGAACGCTTGCTTGATATCGCCGAGGAAGGCGCTGCGAATGATGCAACCGCCGCGCCACATGAGGGCGATACCGCCATAATTAAGGTTCCATTTGTATTGATCCGCAGCGGCGCGCATGAGCATGTAACCCTGCGTGTAGCTGATCATCTTCGAGGCATACAGCGCCTTGCGAATGTCATCAATCCACCGCTGGCGGTCGCCGGCAAATTGAGTCTTGGAAGGCTTGAAAACTTTCGAAGCCTGCACGCGCTGGTCTTTCATCGCCGACACGCAACGGGAATAAACCGCTTCTGCGATCAGCGTGATGGGAATGCCCATATCCTGCGAAGCAATCACGGTCCATTTGCCCGTGCCCTTCTGGCCGGCGGTGTCGAGAATTTTGTCCACCAGTGGCTGGCCGTCGGCGTCTTTGAAAGCGAGGATGTCGCGGGTGATTTCAATGAGATAGGAATCCAGTTCGCTTTTGTTCCATTCGGCAAAAACCTGGTGCATCTCGTCGGCCGTCATGCCCAGGCCGTCCTTCATCAGGTGATAGGCTTCGCAGATGAGCTGCATATCGCCGTACTCAATGCCGTTATGAACCATCTTCACGAAATGCCCGGCCCCGTTTTCGCCGACCCAGTCGCAACAGGGCGTGCTGTCGGCAACTTTGGCGGCGATGGCCTGAAAAATGGGCTTGACGTGCGGCCACGCGGCGGGCGAACCGCCGGGCATGATGCTCGGACCATGACGCGCGCCTTCCTCGCCTCCACTCACACCGGTGCCAATGTAAAGCAGGCCTTTGCTCTCGACGTATTTCGTGCGGCGCATCGTGTCTTCGAAAAGCGAGTTTCCGCCGTCAATGATGATGTCACCCTGTTCCAGGACCGGCAGCAGGTGTTCGATAAACTCATCTACGGCGGCGCCAGCCTTGACCATGAGCATGACACGGCGCGGTTTTTTGAGCAGTGCGGCCATTTCCTGAAGCGAGTGGGCGCCAAGAACATGCGTGCCCTTGGCCTCATTGTTGATGAAATCGTCAACCTTGGAAACGGTGCGATTGAAGGCCACCACGGTAAAACCGTGGTCGTTCATGTTCAAAATCAAATTCTGGCCCATCACGGCCAGACCAATAAGTGCGATATCAGCTTTTGGTTCCATTTGTCGTATTCGTTGAGAAATTAAAAAAATATGGTACAAAGGCCCGATATCCCGTGCCAACAGTTTTTTGGCAAATACCGGCTCACATCTGGCATTCTCATTGGAGCATCATATTATCGGCAGAATGCACAGGCAGTGCGGCGCATTGCCTTACATCACGAGGATGAGGTGGCCGGACAAGCCCCAAAGTCAATGAAACCCGACTGACAGTGAAGTCATTGGGCAGACGATATGTCTGCCCGTGCAACCGGGTCTTCGATTTCTTGCGGACTTTCCTTTACAGGGAGACCGACGCCAGACGAGGGACGCTCTCGGAGGAGCCGTTCGTATCAGCGGGGCGACCGAGAAGCTCAGCGACGTTGTAACGCTCCAAGGCGAGTCGCGTCAGCCGCACGTTCATGTCCGTGACGTTTTCGTCTCCGAAGATGATGCGCGCCACTCCTTGGGCAATCTCGTCGAAGCTCTGCATGCCTGAAACATTATAACGCTCCAGGGCAATGCGCGTCAGCCGCACGTTCATGTCTGTGATGTTCTCGTCTCCGAAGATGATGCGCGCCACTCCTTGGGCGACCTCGTCGAAGGCTGGTTTGTTTTTCGTTTCCATATTCACATTTTGGCTTTTGGTTTTCGGCGGGGAATTGCGTTGTATGGCCATTGGTTTTGCCAATGGTATAGGCTGGCTGGACGGCGGCGTGCCATTGCGAACCTCCGGCTCGGTCATTCCATCTTTGACTTGAGCTGGAGCAGGCTGGGCCGATTCGTTGTTAACCTCCGCCCGAACCAAATCGCTTTGCCCCTCAGGTTTGCCCGGTTCGATGGAACTCCCGGGCTGGGGCAAATTGATTGCTTCCGGCGGGGCAGACGTCATTTCTTTGACCCCGTTGCTGGTGGCGGTAAGCGCCGGCGGCGCCGGTTTTTCCACAACCTCCTGAAGCGAGCCGTTCTGAGGCGAACCATTTTGAGAATGGCCGTTTTGAACCGGCGGCGCGGATTGTGGGACTGGCGGAGGGGTGTCCAAACGTTGCGCTACTGTTCCTGCAGCTGTTTCCGGGCGCCGGCCCTGCGGCAGCAGCAAATGCATGGTCGTTTTAAGAACCAGTTCCAACGGAGAAGTCGGTTTGGTGATGAGGTCGTTACCCCCGCTCAGGATGCCCTGCGCGCGGTTTTGGAAATCGCCATTGCCCGTAATGAAAATGACCGGCGTCTCCTTGTATTGAGGCATGCGACGAAGCGTCTCACATAATTCGAACCCGTTCATGACCGGCATGTTGATATCCAGCAACACGATGTCGTAGCGTGTCTCCTGCGCCATTTGCACGGCCACCGTGGGGTCTTCGACACTGACCGGTTCGAAGTGGGCGCGTTTGAGGGCCGCCACCATGGCGTAATTGCACACGGCGTCGTCGTCTACGATCAATATCCTGGCCTTGAGACTCAATCCGGCAGTTCCGTTTTCACTATTCTGGAACAGGCGCCCCAGGCAATCCACGGCTTGGGCAATGGTTTGCAGGACGGAAGCCGTGACGCCTGACGGTTTAAACACGACTTCAAAGAGCAGGGCCTCAAAAGCGCTGGCCAGAAGGGCACTTTTTGCGCAGCCGGCCAGCCCCGCGCGGGCCGTCAAAAAATGCACCCGCTGATACAGATTGTTGAGCTGTTGCAAGCCTGCGGGAGTGTTGGCCGCCTTGATGTACGCCAGGCAATGGTCGCGGATCTTGGAAACTTCGGCCGGCGCATCTTTGATAAATTCATCCCGCGTGGTTTTGAGCGTCATTTCATCCGCGTGCGCAGCGGCAGCGGCCGCGACGAACGCTTCGGCCTGACTCTTGCCTGATTTGCCGGAGACCAGGCCAAACGCAGGGTCGTATCCGAGCATGTCCCGTATGGCTTCAACGAGCTTGGCCGGTGTGCATTCGGTCTTTAACATGCCTTTGTTGGCTCCTGACTGCATGGCTTTTTGCGCCAACTCGGTCATGTAAGCATTGGAAAGAATCAGCACCGGCGTTGATTTCAAGCGGTCGTCGGCGCGGATATGCTTGAGGACGTCCACGCCGTTTACCTTGGGCAACATCAAATCCAACACCACCAGATCGGGCCGCACCCCGGAAAGAATGTTGAGCGCGACCTCCCCGTCTTCAGCGAACAGGACTTCAAATCCCTCCCGCTGCAACCGGTTCCGGTACAGCGTCAGCACGACAGGATCGTCTTCAACAAAAAGAATTTTCTTTTCGGTTCCGTTCATATTCACCACTTCACGCACGCCCTTTTACGAGTGGGACTTCTTCACAGCATAAACAAGGCCAATTCGATGCCCTGAAGAAATGGAAGGGTGACACTGATTAACCACCGATTCTGGACAGTTTTGGGACACTGACGGGTTGATGGATCAGGGAATTTCGCAAGAACGGAGTCGGACACCGGAAAGGGTTTTATGCCTTGGTTGCTCCCAATTGCAACCGGGGGTCACTTTCGAGCATTGTCTTCAAATTCGCCCAGTTCGCCTCATTCATTTCATTGAAGGCGTTGAGATAAACGGCGACCACTTCCTGCGGGTGCTTGGCAAGCAGGGCAGCAACTGCCGAATTCAACTTCACATCGTCCATCTCTCCAGGCAAATTTTCGACAACCCCGTCCTCGTGGCTGATGCCGAGCGCGTTCAGAAAATCCACGAGCACCGCCTTTTGCTTCTTCAACAGCCAGGCACGGATGAGTCCGCCTGCAGCCGCGTCCAAGGCGGGCCGCGCGAGCGTTGCCACCATCGCGATATGGCGCTGTAAACGCGGCTGGCGCTCCAGAAAGACCGGACGGACATGGCGCACCTGGGCCACGGCAGCAAGCGTGGATTTGTAAGCCGGCTTGTCCGCTTCGTGGGCGAAGGCGAGAATTTCACTCGCCAGAGCCGGCGACATAAAACCAAAAAGTTCGTATGACTTCAGCATTTAAAACCAGAAGTTGGACTTTATTCAACGGTCACGAGCGAAATGTTATTTTTTTGAGCCAGTGCTTCGCAAGCTTTTCGTTCGAGCAAAAGGGTTCTGCCTGCCTCCAGCGCGAGGACGGAAATTTTGGCGGCAGCGCAAACCTCTATCGTGCTGGCTCCTATGCAGGGAATGTCGAACCGCATGTCGTGGTTCAATTTGGCCACTTTGATGGCAACCGCGCCACCATCCTTGCCGGCGAGTTCGCCGCCGCGAGCGAGACACTTGTCCGTCCCCTCAAATCCTTCCACCGCCAGCACTGTGCCGTTTTTCACGACGACGGTCTGGCCAATCTCCAAACGGGCAACTTCTTTGGCAATGCGAAAACCCAGCTCTACATCTGTGCGTTGCGCACCGGACAGTGGGGAACCCAGATGGAATCCCGCAGAGAGCATAAGCGGTTTCAGCCACGGCGTGGCGGCAATCAATTCCACGCCGTCCTTCCGTAATTCGTCGGCAATTGCGCCGAAAATCGTATGGGCATTTTTCTCCGGGAGCCGGAGCCATAACCCCATCGCCCGCAAATCCGGCCGGAGATTGAAAAGATTTTTCGGCGCAATCTGGCCGACCATGACGCATTGCCGGATGCCGCGGCCGGTAAAAGTTGAAATCATTTTGGAAAGCTGGCCCACCTTAAGCCAGACGATTTCATCGACGAGCGGCGTGAGCGCAGGTTCGGTTTCGTCTTCAAATGCGACCGCGACCAGGTGTTTGACGCCGGCGACGCGCGCCTGCCGCGCGAACTCCAGCGGCAGTGAACGGTTGCCGGCAATCAGACCAAGCGATTCGAGCGCAATATCCATAGTGAGCGGTCCTGCGCCCCACAGCCTAGCGAAACGCATAGAAGAAGCCAGCTTCTGTTGATTATGCTTGTCCAGCTTCAGACCACTCCGGCTTATTCGATGACAATTTGAGGGTACCGTAGGGAAACAATGCTTTACAGATTCTAATGTTCCTAACATGAAATCAAGTGGCCTGCGAATTGCTGAATGGATGCCGATGCAGTCATCCGAGTTTATTTACAGGAAAATGGCGTCGCTGGAACAGAGCGGAGCGGGCAGGTTTCAGGAAACCGCCTGCAAATTCGACTCCGCCTGGCAAATGCCGCGGACGGTCGTGCATGAACTCAATAACATTCTCACCATCATCCAAGGCTATGCCGACCGATTACTGCTCAAGCACGGCGAGGATCCGGCGCTCCAACCGCAGTTGCGCATGATCTTCGAATCGGCCAGGCGCGCCGCCACGCTCATTCGCCAGGCCGCGCCGCCGGCCCAAAACCCGACCCGCCAGCAAAACCCGCCGACGCCACCGTCCCCGGCCTGATCACGGCTTTTCCTCCAACGAACAAAACCACGGCGATTCGCTTTGACGCTGCGCGTTTCATCGCATAGGGTGTTGGTTCTATTTTCAACTGACTATTTGGGTTTACCGTGAATTTTTTGAAATGGATATTCGGGTCAAGGAACGACCGCGAAGTGAGAAAGCTCTGGCCGCTCGTTCATCAGATTAACGAGATTGAGGCCGGGCTGCAGAAGCTTTCTGATAACGAATTGCGCGCCAAGACCGCCGAGTTCAAGGCGCGCATCGAGGGAGGCCGCAAGACGCGCGGTTACGATGAACTGATGGCCGAGGTCAGCAAGCTGGATTCCGAGGAGGCCAAAACCCGGCGGCGCAAGGCGTTCGAAATCGAACAGCAACTCCTCAACGAAATCCTGCCTGAGGCGTTTGCGGTGGTGAAAAACGCCTGCCGCCGCCTGTGTGGACAGGAAATCATCGTCCGCGACCACCCGATCAAGTGGGAAATGGTTCCGTTCGACGTGCAGCTCATCGGCGGCGTCGGGTTGCATCGCGGTTTTATTGCAGAAATGGCGACCGGCGAAGGCAAGACCCTCGTGGCCACCATGCCGGTTTATCTGAATGCGCTTGCCGGGCGCGGCGCGCACCTCGTGACGGTCAACGACTACCTCGCCACGCGCGACTCGGAATGGATGGGTGCGATCTACAAATTTCTCGGCCTGACGGTCGGCTGCATTGTGCACGACCAGCCGCCGAACGTCCGCCGCGAGCAATATAATTGCGACATCACCTACGGCACCAATGCCGAGTTCGGATTCGATTATCTTCGCGACAACGGCATGGCCGCGCGCAAGGAGGAACAGGTCCAACGTGGCCATTACTTCGGGGTCGTGGACGAAGTGGACTCGATTCTCATTGATGAGGCGCGCACGCCTCTCATCATCAGCGGTCCGTCGCTGCATACCTTTGACGAGCAATATGCGCAGTGGAAGCCGCCAGTGGAATCGCTCGTGCGCGCACAGGAACGTCAGTGCAACCGGTTCCTGTCCGAAGCCGAGGCGTTGATCAAAAAGTTGAATCCCACCGACGGCTCGAATGTTGAAAACGCCTCCGCGCTTGAACATGAAGCCGGCCTGCTCCTGTTCCGCGTCAAGACGGGACAGCCACGTTCGGAAGGTTTGGCGAAACTTTTGGAGAATCCGGAAAATGCCCGGATGATGAACCATGCCGAACTGGAGTTGCACAAGGACCAAAAGAAGGTGGACCTTTACCGCGAAAAGGAGGAATTGCTTTTTGCCATTGACGAAAAGAGCCATGAGGCCGACCTGACGGAAAAGGGCCGCAATTTTATCAGCCCGAAAGACCCGGACGCCTTCGTGTTGCCGGACCTGACGACGATATTGCACGATATTGACGTCGGCCCGGAAACCGATGCGCGCAAGCGTATGGAGTTGAAAACGAAGGTGCAGGCCGACTTCGAGGCCAAGGCACAAAAGATTCACGCTATCTCGCAATTGCTCAAGGCCTACAGCCTTTACCAACTGGACGTGGAATACGTCATTCAGGACAATAAAGTTATCATTGTGGACCAGCACACGGGCCGCCTCATGCCCGGACGCCGCTGGAGCGACGGCCTGCACCAGGCCGTTGAAGCCAAGGAGGGCGTCGAGATTGAGCGCGAAACGCAGACGCTCGCCACCATCACAATTCAGAATTATTTCCGTCTTTACCAGAAACTCGCGGGCATGACCGGCACGGCGGAAACCGAAGCCTCCGAATTTTTTGACATTTACAAACTCGGAGTGCTCGTCATCCCTACGAACCGGCCCGTGGCGCGCAAAGACGGGCATGATTCGGTCTATAAAACCAAGCGCGAAAAGTTCACCGCCGTCGTCCAGGAAATCAAGGAACTGCACGCGCAGGGCCGGCCGGTGCTCGTCGGCACCATCAGCGTCGAGACCAGCGAAATGCTCTCGCGGATGCTGAAACGCGAAGGCCTGATCCATTCCGTCCTCAACGCGAAATACCATGAACAGGAGGCCGAAATCGTTTCGCGCGCCGGTCAGCGCGGAGCCATTACCATTGCCACGAACATGGCTGGTCGCGGCACGGATATCAAACTCGGCGCCGGCGTCCCGGAAATTGGCGGCCTGCACGTGCTCGGCACCGAACGCCACGAAGCGCGGCGCATTGACCGGCAGTTGCGCGGACGCTGCGCGCGCCAGGGCGATCCCGGTTCATCGCACTTTTTCATCTCGCTTGAAGACGATTTGATGCGGTTGTTCGGGTCAGACCGCATAGTAAAATACATGGAAAAGATGGGGCTCGAGGAAGGCCAGGAACTGACCCATCCGCTGCTGAACCGGTCCATTCAGCAGGCGCAAAAGCGCGTCGAACAGCACAACTTCCAGATCCGCAAACGCACGCTCGAATACGACGATGTGATGAACAAGCAGCGCGAAGTCATTTACGGCTTCCGCAACGAAATCATTCACGGCCAGGACGTCCGCGACCGCCTCATGGATATCATCGAGGAAGTGGTCATCCTGAAAGTGGAGGAATTTACCACCGCCGAATTCGAGGCGAGCGAGTGGAAGATCCGCCAGTTGGCCGACTGGGTGAATTTGAACTTCCCGCTGGGCATGCCCGAGGCGGAAATTGCCAGGGCCGCCGGGTCCGGCAAGGAACAACCGGTGTCCGGCTCGGTTTTCGATGGCCTCGGCCCCGCGCAATTCGCCGTCTGTAATTTCATTGCGGACAAGATCCGCAACGCATACGACGTCAAAATCAGCTTCGAGGATCCTGAAAAACTTGCGACCGTCGAGCGCTACACGATTTTGAGCGCCATTGACAAGCTGTGGCAGGAGCATCTTTACGAAATGGACAGCCTGCGCTACAGCATCGGCCTGCGCGGTTACGGCCAGCGCGACCCGCTCATCGAATACAAGGCCGAGGCCTACAAAATCTTTGACGAGCTGATGGTCAACGTGAAGACCGAGATCTGCCACAACGTCTTTCGCAGCGCCTCATCCATGATGGCCTTCGAGAATTTTCTGCGCAACGTCCCGCAGCAAACGCTGCATCAATCCACGAGCGCCTTTGGCGGTGGTGGCGCCGCCGCACCGGCTTCCGGTGGCGGCGCGCAAGGCAAACCCAGCGACGTCGTCAGCGAAGCGGCGGCGGCGGCGACCGCGGAAAAAGCCAAGCCCGTCCGCACCGGCCCTAAAGTCGGCCGCAACGACCCTTGCCCCTGCGGCAGCGGCAAGAAATACAAGCACTGCTGCGGGCGGTGAACCTTGCGGCCGCGCTGGTGAAAGCGCGGATACCCGGCCATCTGCGTTCTCACCAACGCGGCCACGATGTTAAATAATACTTGCAACCGCCGGGCCTTCTGCTAAGTTGCAAACGATTTGCAATTAAAATCCATCCGTTTCCGGCTGGAACTCGACCGTTAAAAGAAATATGACCGAATGATAACTTCTTCCATCGGGCTGCTGACGATTTATTGCGCGCTGGTGCTGGTCGCGTCACTGGCAGGCGGCTGGTTGTTGTTAATCATCCATCCCACCCACGCGCGGCTGCAAATGGCCATCAGCTTCGTGGCGGGACTGATGCTCGGCATCGCGTTGCTGCATTTCCTGCCGGACGCCGATGAACAATTGCATTCGCTGGATCGGACGGCGGCATGGATGCTGGGCGGGTTTCTGGTGATGTTTTTTCTTCAAAGGTTCTTTCATTTTCATCACCACGACTCGGCGGAGGGCGATCCCGAAGATTGCGACCACGAACCCGCCACGCCAGACAGCCACGATCACGACCATGAGCAGCATGGCCACACACTGGCCGAAAAATCCGCCCAGCAACTCTCCTGGGTCGGCACGGCACTCGGCTTGTCCTTGCACTCGCTGCTGGATGGGCTGGCGTTGGCCGCCGCCGTCGAGGCGGGAGCAGCACACGGCCATGTCAGGCTGGCGGGCCTTGGTGTGGCACTGGTGGTAATTCTCCACAAACCGTTCGACGCGATGGCCATCTCAACTTTGATGACCGCAGGTGGCAGTTCACGATTATCACGGCACGTTTTGAACGGTCTGTTTGCCCTGGTGAGTCCGATCGGCGCGGTCCTGTTCTATTTGGGCGCGAGTCAGTTTGCCGGTTCCGATGCGGCCTTTCTCGGCTGCTCGCTAGCGTTCTGCGCCGGCACGTTCCTCTGCATTGCCGGCAGCGACCTGCTGCCCGAATTGCAATTTCACTCCCATGACCGTTTCAAATTATCGGTGGCTCTGCTGGCAGGCCTGGCCGTGGCGATCCTCATTAAACTCTTCGAAGTTGGTTGACTTGCGGTCACCGGCAGCAATTGCTCGCGGCGCACACGCGAGTAAAAGTCGTAAGCGCCTGATGCTCACGGTTATTCCACCACAACATTTGCTTGATTGATTAACGCGGTAGTCGTATTTAATGCGACAGGATTTTTAAATCCATAATCGGAAACAAGTGAACCTTGGTGTGATCGCAAATCGCTGTCACGCATAAACTGATAACCGCCGACCTGAAACGTCAAATCATGAAGACTGCAACTCCCGCAATTTCCATCCTCTCATCCATCCCGGGCCTCTTGATCATTGCCGCGTGCCTGTGGCTTGCGCCTGCTGCCCGCGCCGGACTGGCCGTGGATGTCCATTTGTATCATGACAACTTTGGCTATTATTTTTACCCTTACTTGAGCACCAACACAACGCCGCCTGATTATCCGCTGGGCGATTACGTCATCGCTTCGCCGCAAATTCCGACGAACGGTTCACAGTTGTTTTACCAGGCGACCACCAATGGCATTGCCTTCGGCATCAACGGCAATTACGGGGGCGGGAATTACTACGGTGATTTTGATTCTTTTATTTTCGGCATCACCAACGGCCAGTGGTCCATCTCGGTAACCAATTCCACCTCCACCAACCTCTATTTCTTCTCGGTGAAGGTTACCGGCCTGACCAGCAATATTTTTGGTCCCGCGCCCCAAGCCGTGTATCCGACCAGCGGCCAGACGTTGGTCCCGAACCAGCCGTTGATGCAGTGGACGGGACCGGCCAACTGGGCGGGCACGCTTTACGTTCAGGACAATTTCGTGGACACCAACGGCAACGGCAGTTATGTGACGGGCCAGTACCTGTCGCCGGATGCGACGTCCTGGACGCCGGGGGCAGCGCTGCCGGACGGCACTAACCAGTTCTCCGTGGACTACCAGAGCAATGTCACCGCAATGGTCACCGCCAGCCAGCCGACGAATGCTTCCGGCCAGCCGATTTCAGGGTGGGATTCCACCGCCACCATCGAGGCCCACTTCGCCTACGGCAACGACTACAATGTTTCCTTCACTGTGGGTCAACCGCTGGCGTTCGGTGTCGGCGGCCATACGAATGTCACTTACTATTCCTTCGAGGACAACAGCCTCTTTGCCCATGATTTTTCGGGCAATGGGAATGATATTAACAGTTACGGCGATTATGCGATGTCGCCTTACATCACCAACGATGCGGTTGCCGGGTCGTACGCGTTTGGCGCTGCGGGTGACGGCTGGCTTTATCCGCCGACCAACCTGCTGGCCACACTGGCAGGCAGCTTTTCGGTTTCATTATGGGTCAAGACATCTGAAGTTCAGGGAAATGATAACGATGACGTGTACTCCGCCGCCGGGATCGTTTCAGCGTTCAATGGTGGGCAAAATGCGGTCATGCCCATGGGCATTAATGGCAGCAAGCTCGCCTTTTATACTGGCGGCAGTTCGCAGGATACGCTGCATTCACAGACCAGCGTTAACACCGGACAATACGTCCATGTCGTGGTAACGCGCAACCGGCAAACGGGTGAAAAGAAAATCTATGTCAACGGGGTGCTGGATGTCTCCGATTTTGGTTCCACGGATTTTCTGAGCGACGCCACCGAACTGGACATCGGTTATAATAACGGCCAGACGTTTACCGGCGAGCTGGATGACATTCAGTTCTATTCCGGCGTATTGTCCAGCAACGAAGTTCTGCAGCTTTACGACAATCCCGGCACCACCATTCCCGATGTGGCGGGCAGCGGTTTGAACGGGCCGGTGGCGCATTATGATTTTGATGAAGGCACAGCGCTGGCAGCCGACGTTTCCGGCAACAATAACAATGTGGTTTATGCCGGCAATTTTGGCGGCAGCGGGCCAGCGACCAGTTCGGATGCGGTCGCCGGTTCGGGATCGGTCAGTTTTGACGGCGGCAGTTATCTGACTGCGTCTTCCAACCTGCTCACGACGCTGGCCAGTGACTTCACAGTTTCGCTCTGGCTGAAAACCAGCCAGAATTTTGGCAGCCAGAATGATTTGGCGTGGGAAGGTGCGGGCGTCATCGCGGCGGATTCCCCGAACGGCGGGGCCAAAGACCTGATTCCGGTCGCGCTCACTGGCGGTCAGGTGGCGTTCAACGTCGGCGATGGCGTTTCCGACAACACGCTCAACTCCAGCGCCACGATTAATGACGACGCCTGGCATCATGTCGTGGTCACCCGCAATCAGTCCACCGGCGAGCGGCAGATTTTCATAGACGGCCTGCTGGACAGTTCCGATTTCGCCACGACGGTCCTGCTCAACGACCCGGTGTTGCTGACCATTGGCGCCAAATCCGACGCCTCCAATCCCGACCCGGCGAGTCCGGATTACAACGGATCCAACGGCTATGAGGGACTTTTGGATGACGTGCAAGTCTATAACCGGGTGTTGACTCCTGAAGAGGTGGCTTTCCTATACAACCACCCTGGCGCCGTCATTGCCGGTTCTGATTTCGACACGGCCCTGAACACCGCCAACGTGACTTGGACCACCGGCGGTGACCTGCCGTGGTTCACGGAAACCGCCACCGCCCTTGACGGCTTGGCCGCGCAAAGCGGGCCGATTGCCGACAGCCAGTCCAGCCATCTTGACACCACGGTCCCGGCCGACGGGAACGTTTCCTTTTATTGGAAGGTCTCTTCCGAACAGGACTTCGACTTTTTGACTTTCTATATCAACGGGGTCGAACAGGACGCTATCTCCGGCGAAGTGGATTGGAACCAGGAAACTTATTCGGTGTCTGCCGGCGACGTGCTCCGCTGGGAATACAGCAAAGACGACAGCAACAGTGAAGGGCAGGACGCTGGTTGGTTGGACCAGGTTGTGCTCCCCGGCAATGCCGACACCAATCCGGTGTCGGCGGACATCAACGTGGTGATTTACCGCGAGCAGGATCCAACCTTCGGCGACATTTTCATCGCCTTTCCCTATATCAACTCGACCCTCCCGGCGGCGACCGGCACCACAACCAACACGGTGGAATCCCCGACCGGAAAATTCCACGGTGAAATAAATGCCGGTGGCGGTGGCCCCAGCTCTACCATCTTGTTTTCGTTCGGTGATTTGATGAACGAGTTCACCAACGGCCTCTGGACGCTTTACATCCACAAAGGCATGCCGAACGAACGCCAGTTTCATTTCAGCGCCACCATCAATGGGCTGACCACCAATTTGCTGTCCGCCGTCAAAATCATCACGCCCACCAACGGCGCCACCGGGGTTTCGACCAATACCGCTTTCCAGTGGCTCGGACCGACGAATTATTCCTCGCTCAACGTTTCCAAACAGTTTTATATCGACAACTCCGGCTATGTGGGCGCCGCCCTGGCCGTAACTGCCACCAACTGGCCATCACCGCCGAGTTTGGCCATCGGGACAAACCGATTCGACATCACTTACACCTCCAATAATTTCCCGGGCATCACCTTTACCGTTCCGATAGATAACGCCTCGTTAAGCGTATCGAACTGGGTCGCAAGCTTCGATCTGCTTACCACCGCTGCGTCCGTATTTGTCGTAAGTCCGGGAGCTTCGCCGGCGCATTTGATCAATGTCAGCCAGACGGGTGGCAACTTCCAATTCTCCTTCATTTCGCTGTCGGCTTTCTCTCATGCCGTGCAATACCGGACCAACTTGACGGCTGGAAGCAACTGGCAGACCTACACGAACGTTCCCGGTGACGGCACGTTGAAGACCATTTCCCTGCCGCTCTCTCTTTTCAGCCCTGCTCGGCAGGGTTTTATCCGCGTTTCGACACAATGAAGCGCGGTGTCCCCGCCACCAATTTGAAAAACAAAACGGCGGTTGTCATCGCGACAACCGCCGTTTGAATTTTTTCAGAAAATTACATGTGCGCGATGATGTTGTCGCCGAACGCAGAACACTTGATTTCCGCCGCGCCATCCATCAGGCGGGCAAAATCGTAAGTGACGCGTTTGCTCCCGATCGCGCCGTTCAAACCTTTGAGAATCAAATCCGCGGCTTCCGTCCAGCCCAGGTAACGGAACATCATTTCGCCGCTCAACACGACCGAACCGGGGTTTACGACGTCTTTGTTGGCGTATTTCGGCGCAGTGCCGTGCGTGGCCTCGAAGATGGCGTGGCCGGTGACGTAATTGATATTGCCGCCGGGCGCGATGCCGATGCCGCCCACCTGCGCCGCCAGCGCGTCGCTCAGATAATCACCGTTCAGGTTGAGCGTGGCGATGACGTCGAAGTCCGTCGGGCGCGTGAGCACCTGCTGGAGCGTGATGTCGGCAATGGCGTCCTTGATGACAATGCCCGCGCCGGGCTTGCCTTCGGGAATCTTGCACCACGGCCCACCGTCCATCTCTTCCGCACTGAACTCGTTTTTCGCCAGCTCATAACCCCAGTCGCGGAACGCGCCTTCGGTGTATTTCATGATGTTGCCCTTGTGAACAATCGTCACCGATTTCTTCTTTTGGGCGATGGCATACTGGATGGCCGATCGCACCAGGCGCTGGGTGCCAGTCCTTGACACCGGCTTGATGCCAATGCCGACCAGTTCGGGCGCTTCCGCTCCAAAACGGATTTTCTTGAAGTCCTTTGGAAAGTTTGTCTTGAGAAATTCAATGGTGTTGAGCGCCGCCTCCTTGCCCGCCTCAAAGTCAATGCCCGCGTAAATGTCCTCGGTGTTCTCGCGGAAGATGACCATGTTCACTTTTTCGGGGTGCTTCACCGGCGACGGGACGCCTTGAAAATATTGGACTGGCCGCAGGCAGACGTAGAGATCGAGCATCTGGCGCAACGCGACGTTGAGCGAACGGATGCCGCCGCCGACCGGCGTGGTGAGCGGACCTTTGATGCCGACCAGATATTCCTTGAACGCCTCGACGGTGTCGTCGGGCAACCAGTTGTTGAACTTCTTGAACGACTCCTCACCCGCGAAAACCTCGAACCAGGAGATTTTGCGTTTGCCGCCATAGGCCTTCTGCACGGCCGCGTCGAAAACACGGACGCTGGCAGCCCAGATGTCCGGGCCGGTGCCGTCGCCGCGAATAAACGGGAGAATGGGATTGTCCGGCACGTTGAGTTTGCCGTTCTGGATCAAAATTTTCCCGCCCGCGGGCGCCGTCACGTCCTTGTAAGTCATAATTCAGTTCAGAGATTCAAATTGCAGACGAGAGGAAAAGGCCGAATGCCGCGAAAATCAAGGAAAGAAAACTGATTGGTTGGAAGAATGCTCGCCCTCAACCTGACTCTCTCCCGGGGACAAGGAACAGCAACCGCGCATTTTTAGCTTTGTGGAGGGTTGTCCGGCTTGTAGATCACACCACTTCAATCAGCCTCGTCACCTTTGTCGCGGCCTCGCCAAATTGCGCCTTCACTCTGGCAACGGCGTTTTCAACGGTCAGGCCGTATTTGCGGCGGAGTTCATCTTGCGTGGAGGCATGCTCGATGAACTGGTCCGGCCAGCCAATGCGCACGACCGGCGTCGCCACGCCATTTTCGCTGAACAGTTCCAATACCGCCGAACCGTAACCGCCCATGAGCGCATGGTCTTCCATCGTCACCACCACGTCGGCCGCCTTCCCGAAAAATTCGTGCGTGCCCGCATCCAGCGGCTTGGTAAAGCGCGGGTTGATAACGGCACAATCGAATCCTTCCGCCGCAAGTTGCGCCGCCGCTTTGCGCGCCAGCGCGTTCATCGGACCGAGGCCAAATAACGCAACCTTGCGCCGGCCGTTGCTGGAAAAATTCCCAATGACTTCGGCCTTGCCGATTTCGAGCAGTTTGGGCTGGTCCTTGATGGGCACGCCCTCCGCTGCGCCACGCGGGTAGCGGATGAAGGTCGGATGCCGCTGATGCGTGGCGGTGAACATCATGTCCACCAGTTCGTCCTCGTCCTTCGGCGCCATGGCGACGACGTTCGGCAAACAGCGCAGATAGGCGATGTCGAACAGGCCGTGATGCGTCGGACCGTCATTGGCGGAAAGCCCGGCACGGTCCATGCAAAAAATCACCGGCAAATCCTGCAGGCAAATATCGTGATGGATACAGTCGTAAGCGCGTTGGAGGAAGCTGGAATAAATTGCGCACACGGGATGGAAGCCCATCGTCGCCATGCCGGCGGCGAAAATGACCGCGTGTTCCTCGGCGATGCCCACGTCGTAGTAGCGGTCAGGCATGGCCTTTTCGAGGTGTTTCAAGCCGGTGCCGCTGGGCATGGCGGCGGTGATGCCGACAAGCGTGTTGTCCTTCTGACACAATTTCACCAGCGTCTGCCCCATTACGTCCTGGTAATTCGGCGGCGCGCCGGGCCTGGCCGGCAACGA
Organism: uncultured Verrucomicrobiae bacterium; assembly: GCA_963802515.1. Classification (GTDB taxonomy): domain Bacteria; phylum Verrucomicrobiota; class Verrucomicrobiia; order Limisphaerales; family UBA11358; genus UBA11358. The sequence continues at coordinate 3,240,137 of CAWDIX010000002.1, read as the reverse complement.
ATCTCCGGTCCTCACGTCGTAGGGCCCGGTGCCGTGGAATTTTTCCGGCGATTTCAACGCGGCATCGAAACCTTTGCCTTTTTGCGTGAGGAGATGAATCACAATGGGTTGGTCGCACGTCTTGGCAAATTCCAGGGTACTGATGAGCAACGGCAAATCGTGTCCATCAATCGGGCCGAGATAACGCAACCCCATTTCCTCGAAAATAATCGGGCTGCCGTAGCCGCCGCGGCCATCCGCGTCCACCAGGCTGCCGGTTTGCCGCAGGGCGACGTTGGTGATGGCGCCCTTGACACCGCCCTCGGCCTTGTGGGCGAGTTTCAGCGCCAGTTCGCCTTTGGGCAGGCGGCGCACAAAGTTTTCAAAATCCCGCGCGAGCTTGTTGTAACGGGGATGGGTGATGAGCTTGTTAAGGTAATTGGAAATCGCGCCAACGTTTTTGGCAATGCTCCATTCGTTGTCGTTTAAAATGCCGATGAACCGTTTCGTTGTGTGCGCGATGTTGTTGAGCGCCTCGAACGAAATACCGTTCGTCAATGCCGCGTCGCCGAAAATACAGACGATATGTTCGTCCGTACCGCGTTTGTCGCGGGCCGCCGCCATGCCGAGCGCCGCCGAAAGCGCCGTGCCCGCGTGTCCGGCGCCGTAGCTGTCGTGCGGGCTTTCCGTGCGCAACGCAAAACCGTTTAAACCGCCTGTGGTGCGAATGGTGTTGAAGCGATCCTTGCGTCCGGTCAACAGTTTGTGAACGTAGGCCTGATGGCTCACGTCCCAGACAAATTTGTCCCTCGGCGTGTTAAATACGCGGTGCAGGGCGATGGTCAATTCCACGACGCCGAGATTGGGCCCTAGATGTCCACCGTTATGGGCCAGCACGGTGATGAGCTCGTGCCGGATTTCGTCCGCCAGTTGCAGGAGTTGCGACGCGGTCAGATTTTTGACGTGCGCCGGTTCAGCTATCATGTCGAGATATCGGCTCATAGTTTTTTGCGCATTTTAACCACAGATGGACACGGATAAACACGGATTTGAAATCATAAGACAACGCGCTCAAATTCCAACCGGGCATTTTTGAAATTCAAAATCAGGCCAACCCGCAACTTCGTGATGCGGAGATAATTCAACATTTGACCGCGCTCATGGTCGGTAATGCGATCAATGACCTTCGTATCCACAATCACCAAACCAAAGGCAATGAGGTCGGGAATAAACTCGCCGACTTCAACACCGCGAAAGAAAACTGGAAACCTTCGCTGCTGGTCAAACACAATGTTGTTCGGCTTGAACAGAACCGTCAGCGAGTTCTCATAAATTTTCTCGTTCAACCCATGACCGACCTCATTCAAAACTTCAAAGGCAAAACCAATAATCTTTTCCGTCTCGGCTTTCAAAAGGAGCTTGGATTCGCCGCCGCGATGCAAGTCCAGTCTTTCATCCGTGTCCATCCGTGTTTATCCGTGGTTAAATTCAGAATTAGTCTTCCGGCAAATCAAGCGGTTTCAGTTTCAGTTCACCCGCCGTGTTTTTTTCCAATTGCTGGATCTTCAATTCCGCCTCGGCCAGTTTTTCCTGGCAGATTTTCACCAACCGCGTGCCTTCTTCGTACTTGGCCAAAAGCGTCTCCAGCGGCAAATCGTCGGATTCCATCGTCTCGACGACGCCTTCGAGCTTTTTCAAGGCCTCTTCAAACGGCAGATTTTTTACAGGACTATTGTGACCCGCGCTTTTGCTTGGATTTGGCACAGGAAAAAGGGTAAAGAAAGAAGCTGGCGGCGTCCAGTTCACAATCATGGCGAAGTGTGCGCTTGCGTTTGACACACCGTGTGCATAATTAGCGGGTAATCGGAACATGATCCTCTATTCACGAATCAAACAGTTGGCTGGAAGCCTTTTTCTCTTCGTTGCGGTATTTGCTTCAATTACGACGGTTGCCCAAACCAACGTCCCCCTCCGTATCATGGCCGCGAATCTGAATGGCAACACGCAAAGCTATCAACCTTTTGCCATCCGCATTTTTCAGGGACTCAAGCCGGACGTGGTGGCCATCCAGGAATTCAATTACAACAACAACACCGCCGCTGATTTACGGTCCCTGGTGGACACCGCCTTCGGCACCAGCTTCGTTTATTACCGCGAACCTTTCACCAACAACGGCGACATTCCCAACGGCATCATCAGCCGCTACCCGATTACTGACTCCGGTTCCTGGATGGATACGGTCCAATCCCAACCCAATCGCGGTTTCGCGTGGGCACGGATCGCTTTGCCCGGCACCAACGAACTTTACGTCGTCAGCGTGCATTTGTTGACCAGTTCAGCCACCGAGCGCGGAACCGAGGCGGCCGATTTACAGGCGTTGATCCAGTCCCATTTCCCCGCCGATGCCTGGATTGTGGTGGCCGGTGATTTCAACACGGACACCCGGACGGAATCGCCCACGATGACCACCTTTGACAGTTATCTGAGCGACAACCCGGTTCCGGTGGACAACAACGGCAACTCCGACACCAGCATAAATCGCAATCATCCGCACGACTACGTGCTGCCAGGTTTCTCCTTCACCAACCTGGAAACGGCTTCGACTTTCCCGTCACAGTCTTTCCCGGACGGCCTGGTTTTTGATTCGCGGGTCTATACGCCGTTGAGTGATGTGGCGCCGGTTTTATCCGGGGATTCCAGCAATGCGCAGCACATGGCGGTGATAAAGGATTTTTTAATCCCTGTCACCGGAACCAACCCTGGCGCCGTGCCGTTCATCACGGTCCAACCCCGGGATGCCGCCGTCGTCCAGGGTGATGACGCGACCTTTTCGGTCACCGCCAACAGTCTGTCGCCGCTGACTTACCAATGGCAGTTCAACAGCACGAACCTTCCGGACGCTTTGACTAACTTCTATACCGTCACCAATGCTCAACCTGCGGATGCGGGCAATTATTCCGTCATCGTGTCCAATGCGAACGGCGGCGTGTCCAGTTCGAATGCCGTGTTGACCGTGGTCACCTCGCCTTTGATTCTGACCAATCCGGCCGGTCGGACAGTGAACAAGGGGGACAATACAACGTTCACGGTCACCGCCATCGGCATCCCGCCGCTGGCTTACCGGTGGCGATTCAACGGAACAAACATTATCGGCGCTACGACCAATATTTATACCGTGACTAATGCGCAACCGGCGGACGCGGGCGATTATTCTGTGATTGTGACAAACTACAGCGGGTCCGCCACCAGCACTGTGGCTGCGCTCACGGTCAATGAAGTTATCGTGGGCACGCCGGTGACCCTGGCGGGCTGGGATGTGAGCGGTCAGAGCAACTTCGGCTCGTCACCTTTGCCACCTTCAACAAACGCGCCCGGTCTTGTCATCGTGGGGCTGACCCGCGGAGCGGGCATTGCCACGACTCAGACCGCGGCGCAGCGGGCCTGGGGAGGCAATGGTTTCGATTCGGCGAATACGAACGCCGCCGCGGCCGCCGGCGACTGCGCAACCTTTTCCATTACGGCCGGCGCCGGTTTCACGGTCTCATTCACCTCCATCAGCCGGTTTGATTACCGCCGGTCCGGCACCGGGCCACCGAACGGCGTGCTGCAATATCAGGTCGGCGCCGGCGTGTTCACGGACATTGCGGCGCTGGCTTACTCTTCAACCTCCAGCGGCGGCGCATCGCTGGGCGCGATTGACCTCTCCGACATCGCCGCGTTGCAGCATGTCGGCTCAAACGACGTCGTGACCTTCCGCATCGTGAATTACGGCGCGACCAGCTCGGGCGGCACGTGGTATATCTTCGATGTGGCGGACAGCACCGCTCCGGACCTGGCCGTTCAGGGCATCCTGACGTTCTGCTTCAGTTCCCACCAATCCACCGGCGGCGCCGGCGGTTTTGAATTTCCCCGTTTTCGCAGGCGACCATCAATTGCAATTCGACGTCACGGGCACTGCCGGTTCAAACTATGTAATCCAGGTTTCGACCAACCTGGCTTTGGATAATTGGATGCCGCTCCTGACCAACGTCGCCCCGTTCACTTTCACCGATACAAACGCCACGGTGTCGGCGCAACGATTCTATCGCGCCGTTTCCTTGCCCTGAGCGCGGCTGATGATTTCGCCTTCGCTAACGCGTGTCCGCAAGTTTTGCCCATGATTCACGTCCTTCGCGCGACGGATGATTTTCTCCGTCGCCGCGTCCATGGTGATCGAATAACCGCGGGCCAGCACTTGCTCCGGCCCCAGCAAACGCAATCGTGCCTCCATCGCCTCAAAGCGATTCCTTCCATTCCGCAAATGGCCCTGCGTCAACTCACGCAAACGCCGCCGGCTCGTCACCAATGACTCGCGCCGCTGATGCAACATCTGCGCCGGACGAACGCGCAGCAACCGGTCGGTCAGATTGCGCCAGGCCATTCCGCAGTCGCGCGCTCCTTGCTTCGCGCCACGCAACAACCCGGTCTGCAAATCATCGAGCCGTTGCAGCGCTTCGTTCAGCCGCCGGCGCGGATGCAGTAGGGCCATCCGGCCTCGAAATTGTTCAAAATCTTCCATCGCGCCATCCAATCGCCGCCGGAGCCTTCGCCGCAACAACTCCGGAGCCTCGGCCACAAATTCACGGCTGGCGAACACGCCTTCGGTGATGATTTCCGCCGCGGCGCTCGGCGTTGCCGCGCGCATGTCCGCCACGAAATCGCTGATGGTGAAATCAATCTCGTGCCCGACCGCCGACACGACCGGAACGGCCGATTCAAAAATCGCCCGGGCCACGGCTTCCTCGTTGAACGCCCATAAATCCTCCAGCGAACCGCCGCCTCGAGTGACAAGAATCAAATCCAATTCCATCGTAGCAGCCGATGTCAGTCGGCTCTGACTTTCAGATGGAGCGGACTCACGTCCGCTGCTACGGGAGTTAAACTCATTCAGCAACCGTATCGCCGCCGCGATTTCTTCCGCCGCGCCTTCGCCTTGCACACGGCAGGGCGCCAGGATGATTTCGAGACCCGGATTCCGCCGCTGCACGACGTGCAGCACGTCACGGATCGCCGCGCCGGTGGGCGACGTGACCACGCCGATGCGTTGGGGATATTCCGGGAGTGGACGTTTCCGTTCCGGCGCGAACAGCCCTTCGGCTGAGAGCTTCTGTTTGAGTTTCTCGAAAGCAATTTGGAGTGCGCCGACGCCCTGTAACTCCACCGCATGGACGATGAGTTGATATTGTCCGCGCGCTTCATAAACCGTCACGTCGCCTTGCAGCAGGAGTTTCTGGCCATCCTGTAGCACGCTGCGGTTCATGACTGCCTCGCCTCGAAACAGCACGCAACTCAGTTGCGCCCCGGCGTCCTTGAGCGTGAAATAAATGTGACCCGAAGATTGCGCGCGTAGATTGGTGGCCTCGCCCGTCACCCAGATTGAGCCGACCTGCTTTTCCAGAAGACGCTTGACCTGCGCTGTCAATTCACTGACCGACAACACGCGCCGTCCCGCTTCGGCCGGGCTTGTCGCGCCGGAGCCTCCTGGCGAAGGCGGAAACAGTTCACCGAAGTCCCATTGCGATTTGGGTTGCTTGCTCATAAATGAATTGAAGTTTGGCCTGATAATTCCCTGATTTCATCCGCGAGCTTTTCCGCCTGCTGCTGCAATTCCGTGCTTTCCTGTTCCAGCAATTTGGTGCGCTCCGCCGCCAGTTCGTCCAGCACGCCCGGCCTTTGCTCGACAATGCCGCAAAGCTCGTATTCCGCGCTTTCCTTCAACTGCTCCAGTGATTCGATGACGGCGATGATTTCCAATTGCAACGATTCGTGCAGCCGCCGCAATTCCGCCAGTTCCACCTCGTCGCTGAAATCCAAGCCAGTCCAACCTTGCCGCAGGATGAATCCCGCCGGGTCTTCCGCGATTTCGCGCAGCGTTTTAATGTCGCCTGCCTCTTTCGCCCGGTTGATGGCGGCGGTCAGCTTTTCGTAAGTCGCCTGCTTGTCCGGCTCGTTCGCGAAACGGTCGGGATGATACAACTTCACCAGCTTGCGCCACAGCCCGTTCAATTCCGCCTCCTCGGCCGTCGTCAAGGCCTTCTTTTCCGCCACCGCCGCCGCCGTTTCCTCGTAATCCTTGTCCGTCTGCGCCCTGGTTTTCTCGTAATTCTTCTCGGCCTGTTTCGATTCCTCCTCGCCGCCGCGCACCAGCGAATCCAGATATTTCTTCCGGTAATCCAAAATCAATCGCAGCCGGTCGCGTTTCTGGTAATGCTCGCGCAACTGCCGGAACAACGCGGCCTGCATCACGTCCACGCGCGATTTCTCGCGGGCATAATCCACTTCCAATTCCGCCAGCCGCGCCCGCGCGCCCGACACAAGCTGCCGCAATTCTTCCAATTCCGGGTTGACGTAAATGACCAGGGGTGGCACGGGCGACTCGCCCGTCCCGTTCGGCGACTCGCCGAACGGAACAGTGGGATGAACTCTGGCAGAATGGGAAACTTTATCCCTTTGAGTCGTCTTTGCCTTTCCGCCCGGCGAGTCGCCGGGCGGCACAGGCCGGTGGCCTGTGCTACCCATTCCCGCCGTGGCGAACACCGTGGCATCTGCCGGCAAATCCGTTTCCAATTGCCGCAAATACCAGCGCCCCATTTTCGCGTTTCGGGAATTGGCTGAACCGGCCAGCCAATCCAGCCAGCGGCGCAATTCCGCGTCCTTGCGCGCCTCCTGAATCAGCCGCCCCTTGTGTTTGCCGAACGCGATGCGCGACGGATACCATTCCTCCGCCGCGAACGCCGCCAGCTTCTCCCACGAATCCAGCCCGCGATGCCCGGCGATGGGACGGAGCACGTTGGCAAACAAATCCGCCACCGTTTGAACGTCACCCAGCGCCGTGTGCGCGCCGCGTTCCGGCAGGCGATAATACTGCCGCAGCGTTTGCAATTTGCAGTTGCCCGCCGGCACCGGGTCCAACAGCCGTTGCGCGAGCCACAGCGCGCAAAAACCGCGCTGGCCCACCGGTGCGATGCGCAGCCGCCGCCATTCCGGTTGCAACACCTCGTCCAAATCGTATTCCAGATTGTAGGACACCAGCGGTAGATTGCCCGCGTAGGCGGCGAACTCCCGATAAACCCGCTGCGCCGGTTCGCCGTCGCGCTCCAGAATCTCGCGCGTGTAGCCATGGACGCGCGACGCCTCGGCGGGAATCTCCTGATTTTGATTCAGCAACTTGCGGAACGGCTCGCCCTCCGCCGACCAGCCGCGCATCCGCTGCGCCGCCAATTCAACCACGAAAATCGGCGCGGACAGGCCGGTCGTTTCGGTGTCGAACAGAATCCAACTGGAAGCTTTCATCTTTTTGGCAGTCTTTCAATGAAGTCATGGTAACGATTCTCGGCTTCCTGCTGTTGCTCCGGCGACAGCAAAGCTTCGACCAATTCCATCGCTTTAACTGCACGTTCATAACCTTGTTCTATCGCAAGTCTGATCCATTTGTATGCTTCAACCGCATTCTGTGGCGTTCCGCTGGCGTAAGACATTCCAAGAAAGCACTGGCCTTCAGCATTCCCTTGCTCCGCGGCTTTGCGATACCAGTTGACAGCTTCCTCGTGATCTTCTGGAACGCCATCTCCCCTCTCATAGCAACCGCCAAGGTAACATTGGGCTTTAGGATGCCCCTGCTCGGCTGCCTTGCGATACCAAGTAGCCGCTTGGGATAAATCTTGCCGAACACTCAGTCCAAGAGAGTAATAATTCCCAAGAAAGAGTTGTGACGACGCATTTCCTTTTTCAGCAGCTTTATGATGCCATTTGGCGGCTTCCGTATAATCTTGCGGCACACCATTACCAAGTTGATAGCAGTTACCTAAATTCCCCTGCGCCTCTACATTTCCTCGGATAGCAGCTTTATGATACCGTCTGGTAGCTTCAACGAAATCTTGGGGCACCCCTTGGCCTGTCTCGTAACAAACCCCAAGACTGTTTTCCGCTCTGGCTTCACCCTGACTCGCAGCTTTGCGATACCATTTGATTGCCTCTGCTTGATCTTGCGCGACTCCTTGACCATCGCGGTAGCAGTTGCCCAGGTTGTTTTGCGCTCCGGCAATACCCTGATCCGCAGCCTTGCGATACCATTTCACCGCTTCTGCGTGATCTTGCGTTACGCCGTCACCAAAGTCGTAGCAGACGCCTAGGCTGAATTGCGCTCCGGCAATACCCCGATCCGCAGCTTTGCGATACCATTTCACCGCTTCGGGGTAATTTTGCGCCACATAACAGGAAACACCATTTTCATACCAAAACTCTGCCTCTGCCTTGATTCTGGCTGACGATAGGGCAAGTGTGTCCGCAACCATGCCGGACAGGATCCGTTTCGCGCCCAGTTCCGCCTTCTCGACAGCACTCGGCGGTCTTGGCACCAGCGCAAAATTATTTTTCTCATCCATCTGCTGAAATACTTTTAGAATGGCGTTTGATCAAACTCTAAACGCCCTCGGAGCATTTTGTAGCTCGCCAGGTTTTTCTTAACCGTGTCAATATTCAGGTTCTGAATGACGATCTTGTCGCATTTGACCTTGGCGATCAGCTTGTCAACGACAAAGCGGCTATCAATCGGATTGAACGAGTAACCCACGACCCTGATTTCCGTTGCAGCTTCCAAGACCGCAGCAGCGTGATCCCAAATCGTGTCAACGTATTGCGCCCATGGGTAACCACTAGATTCGCCCCTTGCTTCGTGAAAGTCTTGTTCAAATTGGCGCTCGTGAGGAAACACGATCAAAGATTCCCATCCGTATGGCACATCACGCTCCTTTGGGATTGAATTCTCAATTTCCTCCAAACTTATAGTTTTCAGCGGAAGAGGAAAACGATAACGCCGATTATTTGAGTCGTGTTGATTGACTTGTCCCCACCAACTTGCCGAACCATGTAATTTAAGAAAACAAAAGCGGTCGGGTGCTGGTTTGACAACTGAAAGCTCTCCGGTAGATAGGGCAAAGCTTGAGTTCAAAGCATCCTTTCCGTAAAAGAACGCATCGCCAAAGTCAAAATCTTGGAAACATTCCAGAAATGCTATCTCGAAGAGTCGGTCGTAATTGAATGTCAGCACATGGCAATCAGCTTCCTTGACGGCATCCTGCCAAGGATATCCACCGAAAATCTCGGCGACTAATAATTTGTATCGCTGGAAAGCTGGCGTCTTGCGCGCCTTTGCTTCTTTGGCGCAAAACAAGGCGCTGGTGGCAATTTTGGCGTCCCGAATTTGTTTCTGCACCAGAGACAATCTTTCAGAGTATTCTTTTGGGTTGGGAATTATAGCGCCGCCATGGTTTCGCTGCCACACCTTCATCTCATCCTCAAGATACTTCGCAAGCTGATCGAGCGTTTCAATTTCAGGCAAGCCCACAAGCAATTTGAGCGTGTCGGTGACACACTGCTTTATGACGGGACATACTTCTGGGATTTCATCCAAAAACTTTTCAAGCTCGGTTGCAAAGCCGACTCCGAGCGGATAACCGCACTTGGCGGAACAACCCGCGCCCAAAATGTAAACTTTGGTCTGCTTTTCCACAAATTCGCAGGTCATGTTCGCAAATTCCACCGCCGCTGCAAGGATTCCTTCCTGGCCAAACCCAAAGGCGCGTGGCGGGAAACCGGCCTTCGCCCGGGCCCCTGCCAATCCAGCGCCGTAGGTGCGGCATCTTTGTAGAACTCAACCCAATCAAATCCACAGCCCCGCCGGGGCGGCATATTCGGTGGGGCGAGGCTACCGACGAGCCGCCTTCACAGAGTTCCGGCACGCCGAGTCCGGCTCGCGAGGACGCTCGCCCCACCAATGATGATTTCGCTCCTGACGGAGCTTGGAATTTTCCAATTTCAATTTTCTACAAATATGCCAGCCCTGACGGGCTTGGGAATTCGTGTTAATTCGTGAGATTCGTGTCAAAAAACTTCGCGTGTTCGCAAATTCCGCCGCCGTGCAAGGATTCCTTCCTGGCCAAACCCTAAAATGGTTGAGGGTTGACCCGCCTGCATTTCATTTCGGCGCGGCAGGAAGTTGAGAGTTGATAGAATACGACCTTCTCGCTGCGGGCAAATCATTTCAAGCCGAAACGAATCAGGCCGCCACCGCCACGTGCCGGGCGTGGGCGATTTCGTCTTTGGCAATCTGCCGAATCTGGTTGGCTAACAGCGTGACGACGGCAATGGTTTTGCCGGCGAGCGTCATAAATTCCACCGTGCAACCCTTGCCGCCTTCGTGAACGAGCACGACCGTGCCGAGGTCGCCCGCGCTCAAGCCATGTTCCGGCAGGTCGGTCGTCAATACCACGCTGTCCAATTCTTTAATCATCGCGTCAGGCATCCAATGGATAGGCCGTGGCTAATGTAGCAGTTTCTTCGCCATTGGCAATAAACCAGACGGCGCGCACTTTTGGCGCACGACCGTCCGGCGCGGGCAGCGCGCCTTCAATCACGAAATTCCGTCCGAATGGCGTCGTCACAATTTCAACAACTTCACAATTGCGCGCGTGATTCAGCAAAGCCGTGGCGAGTTCTCCCCATTGCTCAGGCGTGAATCCAAAGCCGCGAAAAAATGCTGCCTTGTGCTGCCCGTCGCGGTGCGTAGTTGAAAGCAGGTAGTGCGTGATTTTCCTGCCCGGCACGACTGCGCGATCAACATTCGGCAGTTTCATTTTGCGACTCATCTTTGCAAATTCCGCCGCCGCCGCAAGAATTCCTTACTGGCCAGACCCAAAGGCGCGCCCGTGAAAAGTCCAACAGATGGCAACGAAGGGAACGAAAAAAAATCCCTGCTTTGTTTGCTTTGTTTTCCTCTGTAAAGGTTTTTGCCTTTTCAGCTCAAGCCGGAGATTTCCCCCATGCCCAAACAGGCGCGACGCATCAACCTTCGCTCGCTACGGCGGGAGAGGCTGTCCTACTTTTTTGGCTTGGCGGGCTTGTCGTGCAGGGCCATTTCCGATTTCCGCGGACTTTCGGCAAACCGGTATTGGCCATTGGCGCGCGCTTTCCGCTCCAATTCCATGTAATGCTCGCCCAGCCGGCGCACGTCGTGGCCGACCTGCGCCGAAATCTGATGCCGCGCGCGGCGGATTTCGCTGATGACCGGGTCTTCTTTCATAACGCTTCACTTTCGCCCAGCAACTCCAGTGGTGTCAAGAGCGATAGCGTGGACAAGCCAAGCAGGGTGTTGACGCGGCGGATGTGGTCAAACTTCCGGTAATTGGCCAGATGATTGCAGTTCCAGGTCAGCAGGATGTCGCATTGGTTGTAAGACGCCAGCGCCAGATGAAAGGCGTCCGCCGGGTCGCTCTTGGGCATGACAAAGCGCTCAACATAGACCTCGGCGATTTCAATCACTTCGGGTGTAACCGCGAACAATGGCAGCGGCTTCAGCAGGGCCAGCTTTTCGGTTTTTTGCGGGTGGTCTCCCTTTTCAAGCTCTTCGATCACCAAGTAGCTGGTGGCGGCTTCAAACTCGCTGATTTGAGCATCCCACCATTAGCGCGTCCAATTGCAGCGCGCGACCATTTCCGGTTCCGGCCGCTGGTTGTAATAGAAACTCGGAATCGTGGTTTCGATGTAGAGTTTCGGCATGGGCACAGGTTATCAGCCACCACGCCGGGTGGAAGATTTTTGTCGCGCTCAATTCCACCGCCGCCGCAAGGATTCCTTCCTGGCCAAACCAAAAAAGGCGCCTGGCTTTCCGTCACCGTTTGCCGGAGGCAGGCGCGCGCAACGAGTTGGCCACGCGGCGGAAGTGGTAGCCGAGGATGGCGAGTTCGATGGCGTGCGGGAACTGGCGCGGACGCCGGATGAGCGTGCCCCAGAACAGCCGCCAATATCCCACTCGCCCCCGGTGCCACACGCCCAGCACCCAGAAAGATTTTAGAAACGCAATGATGTCGGCGCGGGACAGGCGCAGGCGCGGACCCGTCGGACGGTGGCTCTTGAGGAATGTCCGGATGCGCTGGTAGTAGTGCCGCGGCTCGTAAAGTTTTTTCACCAGCTCCCGGTAGCCGGTCTGCAGAAATTCGCGGTTCAATTTGGGTTTGAAGTTGAGCGTGGCATCGGAGTTGTTGCCGGTGCTTTCGGCTTCGAGGCGCCCCTCGTGTTTCAACCGCTGCCACAACCGCGTCTGCGGCAACGCGCTCAGCAGTCCCACCATCGCCGTCGCCACGCCGGAGCGCTGGATGAATTCAAACTGCCGCTTGAAGATGTCGCTCTTGTCGCTGTCAAAGCCCACAATGAATCCGCCCATGACTTCCAGCCCGGCGCGCTGCAGCGTTTGGACCGAAGCCACAAGGTCGCGGTTCCGGTTCTGGAGCTTATGGCATTCTTCCAGCGCCTCGACCGACGGCGTTTCAATGCCCACGAAAACCTTTTTGAACCCGGCCTCCACCATCAGCGCGCACAATTCCGGGTCGTCCGCGAGATTCATGGACGCCTCGGTGAGAAAGCCGATGCCGGGCCGCGTGCGCTCCCTCCATTCAATCAACGCGTGCAGCAGCGTCTTGGTCCGGCCTTTGTTGCCGATGAAATTGTCGTCCACGATAAAAACCATGTCCTTCCATCCACGCCGGCACAGCGCGTCCAGCTCGGCAATCAATTGTGCCGGCGTTTTCGTGCGGGGCACGCGGCCGTTCATGACGATGATGTCGCAAAACTCGCAATCGAACGGGCAGCCGCGAGAGAATTGCACGGACATCGTGACGTAGTGTCGAAAATTGATGAGATCCCAGCGCGGCGCCGGTGTCTGGGTGATCTCCGGCCGGCTCGCGGCGCGATAAACGGGTTGCAACCTGCCATTCCGCATGTCTTCCACGACCTGCGGCATCACTTCCTCGGCTTCGCCGAGGACAAAGTGCTGGATTTCCGGGAACGATTCATGGCCGGTGGTGAACAGCGGTCCGCCCGCGATGACGGTCTTTTTCAGGGCCGCGCACCGGGCAACGATTTCCCGGACGGAATCCTTCTGCACGATCATGGCTCCAATCATCACGTAATCCGCCCAGCGGAGGTCTTCATCCTTGAGCCGTTGCACGTTCAGGTCCGCCAGTTTGAGTTCCCATTCCGGTGGCAGCATCCCCGCCACCGTCAGCAAGCCCAGTGGCGCCATGGACGCCTTCCGGGAAACAAAACGCACCGCGTGTTTGAAGCTCCAAAACGTGTCAGGAGTCCGGGGACTGACGAGAAGTATTTTCATGATCCGGCCTTGAGCCGTCAGAGTAAGCTTACGCCTGACACAAACGTTCTACGAACATTATTTTCAACATTTCCGTTCACGCAAGTTCAATGCCCACAGGACAATGGTCACTGCCCATGACGTCAGGTTCGATGAAGGCGCGTTTGAGGCGCGGGCGCAGCGATTTTGAAATGAGAAAATAATCAATGCGCCAGCCGACGTTCCGGGAACGCGCGCCGCCCATCTGGCTCCACCAGGAGTAATGCCCCCCGCCCTTTTCAAATTCTCGAAATGTGTCCACAAAACCCGCGTTCACGAACGCGGAGAAGCCGTCGCGTTCCTCGATGGTAAAGCCGTGGTTCCGGACGTTGGCCTTCGGATTAGCGAGGTCAATCTCCGTATGCGCCACGTTGAGGTCGCCGCAAAAAATCACGGGCTTCTTCTTCTCCAGCTTTTTCAAATAGCGCAGGAAGTCAGCGTCCCAAACCTGCCGGTAAGGGAGCCGCTCCAGTTCGCGCCTGGAATTCGGCACATAAACATTCACGAGAAAGAAATCGCCGAACTCGGCGGTCAGCACGCGGCCTTCCCGGTCATGCTCCCCCACACCGATGTGCGGTGTGACTTTCAGCGGGCGCACTTTGGAAAAAATTACGGTGCCGGAGTAGCCTTTCTTTTCAGCTGAATTCCAATACGTCGTGTAGGCCGCAGGCCAGAGCTGTTCGACGTCGTCGGGGCTGCACTTCGTTTCCTGCAAGGAAAGCACATCGGGTTTCTCGGATTCGAGAAAATCGAGAAAATTTTTCTTCAACACGGCACGCAGGCCGTTGACGTTCCAGGAAATCAATTTCACGGGCGCAGCATAAACCACGGATGGACACGGCGTAAAGCCGCGGGGCGACCGGGCCGCGATGCGGGGACAAACCCGGATTCGTGTTTCATCTTAATCTCAATCCTGCTCTTAAGCATAATCGCCGGAGAGATTAAGATTACGATTAAGAGTTGAACGCGTTGACGCTGAGGGTGAACGCGGCTAACTTGTTGCACATCGAATGATTGCCAACATCGCCAGCAAACAAACCGCCGCGCCGAATTTCCGCGTTGGTGACGAACGGCTGGTCAAACTCACGCCCGGCGCAGCGGGCAAGGTCGCGTCGCTGCTGGCCAGGCAGGGCCGTCCGAATGGCGTGTTGCGCGTTGCCGTGATCGGCGGCGGCTGCTCCGGGCTGCAATACAAGATGGACTTGCAGGACGCACCGGCCAGCCGCGACATCCTCGTCGAATCCGGCGGGGTGCGCGTGGTGGTGGACCCCAAGAGCGCGCTGTACGTGACCGGCAGCGAACTGGATTACCTCGACGCGCTGGACGGCGGGTTCAAGGTGAAGAACCCCAACGCCGCCACGACGTGTTCCTGCGGCGAGAGCTTCAGCGCGTGAAAATCAGTCCACAGTTACGAGTCCATAGTCCACAGTCAAAATTAATCGCAGGCCCCGGCAGATTCTCGATTGTGGACTGCTGACTCTGGACTTTTGCATGACCGACTTCTTCGCATTGTTGAACGAGCCGCGCCGTCCGTGGGTTGAACCGGAAAGGCTCAAGGCGAAATATCTGAAGCTGGCGGCGGAGGCGCATCCGGACAAACAGCGCGGTCTGAGCGAAACGGAAAAAGGCCCCGTCAATCGCCGCTACGCGGAGTTGAATGCGGCCTACAATTGTCTGGCCGACCCGAAATCGCGCCTGCGGCACCTGCTCGAACTGGAACTTGGCGCGAAACCGAAGGAAGTCCAGCAAATCTCCAACATCCTCGCCGATCTGTTTGCCGAAGTCGCGACGACCTGCCGTGACGCAGACACTTTTCTGGCCGAAAAGGGCAACACCACTTCACCGTTGCTGCAAGTCCAACTCTTCGAACGGGCGCAGGAATGGGTTGAACAGCTGAATTTGCTGCAAAGGAAGCTGAAGGAATGGCGGGACAAATTGACGGACGAATTGAAGTTGCTGGACAAACAGTGGAGTGCTGCCGGCGCCGACGGCGCACACGGGGGAATTTTGCCAAAGCTGGAAGAACTTTATCGTTTGTTCAGTTACGGCAATCGTTGGAGCGGCCAGATTCAGGAGCGCATCGTCCAGCTCAGCCTTTAAATTCAGGCTGGAACGCCATCACGCTCAACGGCGGCAGGCAAAACTCCGCGGAGTGCGGCTGGCTGTGGCAGGGAACATTCCCGGCGGTGACCCCACCGAAATTGCCCTGATTGCTGCCCCCGTAAATGGCGGCGTCGCTGTTCAAAATCTCGCGCCATCGGCCCGCGCACGGCAGGCCGATGCGATAATTCGGGCGTGGGACCGGCGTGAGATTCAAGATGGCGGCGAGCTGATTCGCACCGTCGGCGGTCTGGCGAACGAAGGAGAGCACGCTGTTGTCGCGATCGGCGCAATCAATCCAATAAAAACCGCCGGGGTCGTAATCGGATTGCCAGAGTCCCGGAGCCGCCAGATAAAACCGGTTCAAATCTTCGACAAACTTCTGCAGGCCACGATGGAATGGCCCGGCGTCCAGAAGCCACCAGTCGAGCTGGCCATTCTCGTTCCATTCTGCGCGCTGGCCGAATTCGCCGCCCATGAACAACAATTTTTTGCCGGGGAACAGCCATTGATACGCGAGCAGTGTGCGGAGGTTCGCGAATTTCTGCCAGTCATCACCGGGCATCCGGCCGATGAGCGAACCTTTGCCGTGGACGACCTCGTCGTGCGACAGCGGCAGGATGAAATTCTCGTGATGGTGATACAGCATCGCGAACGTGAGATCGTTCTGATGATATTTCCGGTGAACCGGTTCGCGGCCGAAGTAGCCAAGGGTATCGTGCATCCAGCCCATGTTCCACTTGAAGGAAAAGCCCAGCCCGCCGAGATACGGCGGGCGGGTCACGAGCGGCCAGGCGGTGGATTCTTCGGCGATGGTCATCAGACCGGGAAATTCCGTGTGCGCGATGTGATTGCATTTCTTCAGGAATTCAATCGCCTCGATATTTTCGCGCCCGCCAAACTGATTCGGGACCCACTCGCCCGGCTTGCGCGAGTAATCGAGGTAAAGCATCGAGGCCACGGCGTCCACGCGCAGGCCGTCCACGTGGAACCGGTCGCACCAGAACAAAGCGTTGGCGACCAGAAAATTATTCACCTCATGGCGGCCGAAATTGAAAATCAACGTGCCCCAGTCCTGGTG
Source organism: uncultured Verrucomicrobiae bacterium (assembly GCA_963802515.1). Lineage (GTDB taxonomy): Bacteria > Verrucomicrobiota > Verrucomicrobiia > Limisphaerales > UBA11358 > UBA11358. Next base: position 3,223,755 of record CAWDIX010000002.1, on the reverse strand, counting down.
CGCGCCTTTGCGCGGGTCCTCGTGCTCGTAAAGCGCCGTGCCGTCAAACCGCGCCAGCGCCCAGTCATCGCGCGGAAAATGCGCCGGCACCCAGTCAATGACGACCCCGATGCCCGCGGAGTGCAACGCGTTGACGAGAAACTGGAAATCGTCCGGCGTGCCGTAACGGCTGGTGGGCGCATAAAAACCGGTCACTTGATAACCCCACGACGGATAAAAAGCGTGTTCCGCCGGCGGCATAAGCTCGACGTGGGTGAAACCCATGCGTTTGACGTATTCGACCAGCGGGGCGGCGAGTTCGCGGTAGCTGAACGATTCACTCATGGTCTTCTTCCGCCACGAACCGGGATGCACCTCATAAATGCTCACCGGCGAGCGGAGCGGAGCGCGGTCGCGCCGCCGGTTCATCCAGGCATCGTCCGTCCACTTGAATTTGCGGGTGTCCCAGACGATGGCGGCATTTTTCGGCGCCACCTCGAAGAAAAAGCCATAGGGGTCGGTCTTGAGCGAAATCCTTCCATGCGCATCGCGGATTTCAAATTTGTAATGCGCGCCGATGCCGATGCCGGGAACAAAAATTTCCCAGACACCGGACGCACCGAGCAGGCGCAGGGGATGAAACCGCCCGTCCCAATGATTGAAATCGCCGACGACGCTGACGCGCTGCGCGTTGGGCGCCCAGACGGCGAAGCTTACGCCGGGAACACCGTCTATCGTGCGCAACTGGGCGCCGAGTTTTTCGTAAATGCGCCGTTCGTCGCCCTTGCCAAACAGGAACAAATCCGACTCCCCCAGCGTCGGCAAAAACGAAAACGCGTCCCGCGTCCGGCGCACCCGGCCCTGGTGATCAGTGATAACAAGATCGTAAGCATAGACCTTATTGGCCAATTTGGTGACGGCCTCAAAGACATCGGTCTTGGGAATCCGCTTCAGTTCAAACTTTGGCTTGGCTTTTTCGTGGGTGGGTTGGATTTCGACCTTTGCGGCGTCGGGCAGCAAAGCGCGAACCACGAGGCCCGAGCCGTCGCCGAGCGGCTGCATGCCCAGCAGCGAATGAGGCGACTGGTGCGTCAACTCAACCAGGCTGTGCAGTTCGTCGGGCGTGAGAATCATGCCGGGGCAACGTAACAGAAGAGGGCGACAAAAGGAAATATTCTTCCGGGCAAGCGGCTACCGATGGACGATAGTGCGTTCCCGGCTCAGGGCAGTTGAAGCAGGCGGAAGAAGCCGCGGTCGCCGCTGACCGAATTGGTGAAGGATTCCGAACTGCCGGCGGCGACATTGGTTGAGATCGCGACCCAGTTGGCCGGGGAAGCCACATCCGTGGAGGCCTGCACGATGTTGGTTTTGCCTGCGGTCAACCCGGTGGCATTAAACGAGAACTGGCCCGCGGCAAGGTTCAGCGCCGACAATGTAATCGGTTGCACGGTAATGGTGATCGAAGCAGATGTCGTTGCGCCAACATTGTCATAGGCAATCACTGTCAGAGTGTAACTTCCCGCAGCCAGATCGGTCACCGGAGTCTCAAACGGGCTGGAGAAAACGTCATCCACCAGATTCTGGCCGATGTAAAACTCGACATCGGACAAGCCGTCGGCATCCGTATCGGAAGCGTCGGCCGCAAAGGTAAACGAAGCCGGGGCGGTAAACACGGCGTTGTTCACAGGATTGGTAATGGCGACCGAAGGCGGCGTGTTCGCGGACACGTAGATGGTTCCGAAGTCCGCTGCGTCGTCATAATACTGATAGGTTCCCGGCACATTGAAGAGAAGGCCGCCCGGAGTGGGAAACGGAGACCAATCCCCGTTGAGACTATAGATCGTATAGGGGCCGGACCCATCATCAACCCAATACACGGCCATGCCGGCAACGATGTACACCGGGTCGGGATTCAACGAGAAACCGTCGTCGGTGACAGTAACATACGGCTGTGCCCGGGCCGTGATTGGCGCGGCAAACAGGCCGATTGTCAGGAAGAAGGCTGCGCGCCAAATTATCTTCTGCATAGGATAAGCGTTACATGCATACCCTATTGCATGAGCGATGTCAATGAAAATGCCAGCGGTTGCGCGCTTCTGGTTTCGACACCTCATCCGGCCTGTGGCCACGTTGACTCGCTCGCGCCCGCTCCCTCGGCCCGATGGGCCTTCGACTGGTCGAATTCCTTCCGCCGCTTCCCAAGCAGCGGAAGTCTCCCCATCCGATGCGGAGAAGGTTAGAGCAAATTGTGAAATACTGTAGCCGTTTTTCAGGAGCGCGGCGTTCACGCCGCTTCATTGTCCTCCATGAAATTCACGTCGAAGCGGGCTGAAGCCCGCGCTCCTCCGACGGCCACGGTTTTAGTTAAACCGCTATAATTGAGGTGGAGAGGAAATCCGCAGAACCAGCGGTGGGAATGGGGGTGAGGTGTGAGAATTGATCCGCCGTCGTTGCACTTCCGCTTCCATCGAATTTCAGCGAAACAAGTTGGCGCAACAAGAGGTTGAAAAGTCAGGGTGCAAGGAAAACAAGCGCCCGACGACGAACAAGCTGAAGCTTGAGCTCCAACCCGAACACAATCCGGGCCTGCTCCAGGCTCAAAGTTTTTGGAGAATCCGGTCAATTTGTTGCGCGCAGGCGTCCGGCGCGCCTTCGGTCCAAATGACGAAATCGGCGCGGGCGATTTTCTGTTCAACCGGCCACTGGGCAGCCAGGCGCTGCCGGATTTGCTCCAGGGCCCAACCCCGGGCCAGCAGGCGGTCCTGCTGCGCAGCGGCGGAACAGGCAACACAAATGATTTTGTCAAAAGAGGATTCAGCCTGCGTTTCGAACAACAACGGGATGACCACCACCGCCAGCGCGCGGTTTTCCTTGCGCCAGGATTCAATCCGGGCGAGCCAGCGTTCGCGGATGCGAGGATGCAAAATAGCTTCAAGTTTTTTGCGGGCGGCGGGATCGGTAAAGACGATTTGCGCCAGTTCCTCGCGGCGCAGTTGGCCATCGGGAGCGACCACGGCTTTGCCGAAAACCGTCTGGATTTCCGTCAAGGCGGGCTGGCCGGGCTGGACGAGCTGATGGGCGAGTTCATCGGTGTCCACCACCGGCACACCACGTTCGCGGAGAAATTGCGCGGCGGTGGATTTGCCCATGCCCGCTCCGCCGGTCAGACCGCAGACTTTCATGCGCAGAGTGTAGCGGCGGTCTGTGACCGCCGCATTTGAAATTTCGCCCCTTGCCAAAAGTGCGGCGCTCACAGAGCGCCGCTACAATTACGGCCCCAGGATGAGGTCGCGATAGAACCGAACCGGGTAGTTCGGAGCGTTCGGATCCACGAAGATGAACGGCCCAACATTGGTTTGGAGGGGAATCCAATTCACGAGATTGGTGGACGCCTGAACCACGTTGGTCTGCCCCGCCAGACTGGTGACGTTGAATTGGACGGTGCCGCTATTGTTCAACACCAGCCCGGATATCTGGGGTGGAGTGACAGGCCCAACGGTGATGTTGGTGGAAGCGGAATCGTCATCCGGATTGGGGTCGGGAGTGGCCGCGCTGACGAGGGCGAGGATGCCGAAGTAGCCCGCGTTATTGCCCTGCATCACCAGCGTGGCCTGCCCGCCGGCATTGGTGGCGAGGGAGGCAATATTCCAATTGACCGTTGAGCCGCTGCGGGTGATTGAACCGGCCGTGCTATTGCTCGAAAGCAGCGAGAAGCCCGTGGGGAATGTATCGGTCACGAGCACGTTGGTGGAACCGGAAGGCCCGTAATTCGTCACGGTCAGGGTATAGGTTACGGTGCCGCCAACCAGAATATTGGCGGTGGAAGCCGTCATCAAAAGCTGATTGTCGGCGGCCGACCCGACCGGGTTGGCGGTCGTGAGGGTGAGGACCCATCCATTGGAGATGACGCCGGAATCGAACATCGAGTCATCCTGAATGAAGAGCGACCAGTTGCCGTTCGGATTGCTGCCATTCATGGCGGCCAGATTGGTGCCATACGGCGGCGGCGGGGGGGAGATGTGAGTGACCGGGTTGACCGACGCGGCGAGGGCATTGATTAAATTGATGCCGTTGGGCGTGCCCAAGCCGGTGCAAAGGTCGTAGTTGGGCACCGCAAAAAACAGGTTCGGGCTGCCGCTCCAGGTGTTGTTGCCGGTGGTGGTGTCGTGAAAACAGTTCAGGTAATTGGGTCCTGAGGCGATGGCATAGACGGCCGGGTTGATGAAACCGACCGGGGCATGACCATTGCCTGCCGCCTGCTGGTTGACGAGCGCGGTGAACCCTGCCCACAACGGAGCGGCGCAACTGGTGCCACCAAAGGAACCTGTCTGGCCAGCGCCGAAAATAACCCAAACATTATCAGCCGTCAGCGCCACGTCCGGAATATTCCGCCTGGTGGTCGAGCCTTTGCTGGCAGTGAAGTTGATGTTCGTCTGCCAGCTCGGTATCGAGTAGGTAGTGCTGATGCCACCGCTACTGCCAACGCCGTCAAAGCCGAATTCCGTCCCCCAATTCCATACTGTTTCCGAGGAGTAACTGGCACTCGATCCCGTCGTCAGTGTCGTGCCCCCGACTTCTGTAATATGAGGGCTGTCTGAAGGAAATGAGATCGGGCCGGTAAAGGCGTCGGAATCACCCGATGCGTTGAAGAAGGTTTGCCCCTGCAAGGCCATCTGTTGAAAAATCTGCTCGGCGGCCGGGTCCGGCGGGCCTCCGCCCCAGGAGCAACTCAGTTGTTTTGCCAGATTGTCATTGGCCATCCGGCTCAACATGTCCACCCACGGACTGGGATTGGGCGCTTCATAAACGTATATGGTCGAAACGCCCGGCGACATGGAGAGCACCATTTCAATGTCCAGCGACACCTCAGGATTGCCAAACGGAGTCGGCGCCGGAACGCCGCCATCAATCGGCACGACCACAATATTCGGGAGATTGGTGGTCAACCCGATAAGATTTTCATAAGCCGCGATATCGCTGGGGTAAAATCCGTCGAATTGCAGCAAACCCACGTTCTGTCCCGACCCGGTCAAAGATGTGCCCGGCACATAAGCGTTGCGGAAATCGCTGCCCTGATAGGCTCCGCCCGGCCCGGAACCGGCGGCGGGCATTCCACCGGCCGGCTGGTTAAGCGGTCGGATGTTGAACTTTGGATGCGGCAGGGAGTAATTATCCAAGCCGCTGATATGCAGGATGGGTAGCGCGGCGTCCACAGTCGGATCCGTGTCCGGCGCAAAAAAATCACGGTTTTCGCGGGGGTGATGGTAGGTGTGCAACGTGACTCGAAATATCTTTTCGATATCTGACGCCTTGCCCTTGACATCGAGCAGCAAACGATTCGGGTGGGTGTTGACCACTGTCAATCCGTTCGCCTTCGCAAAATCAATCACCTTTTGATAGTCCTGCACGGTGGGGCCAAACTGTGCCGTGAACTGTTGCGGCGTCAGATATTGATGATAAATCGGGCTGGAGGGGTCGTAAAGCTGCTGCAGGAGGCCGCCGAGTCCTTCCTTGTTTCGCAACGGCAGGCTGATGGCCAGATAGAGATCGGTTTCGGCCGGCAAAGACCCGATCGCGTGCAACTGCGACACGGCCGCCGGCACTTGACCGTGCAACTTCATCATGCCTGGCGCCGCAAGGCCAGAGACAACCGTGGCGCTCACACAGGCCAAGCCAACGCAAATTTTCAATAAACGCTTCCTCATAAAAACTGTAGGTGTTCAAAATTGCGCATCAGGGCATCACGGGAATGGCGGCACCGGCGGATAGGCCGTGGGATTGTTGGTGATGATGGCGTTAGGAGTGGTGGTAATGGGGGCAAACTGCGGCAGGCGAACGTAGTTGGTCGCATCGTCAAAAGTGATGGTGACGTTTTGGAGCCCGTATTGCAGTCCCGCGTGCGCCATGAACAGCGTGTCGAGCTGGCTCGGCGACACCAGCAAGGCATCAATGTCCTTGGGCGAAGGGTGCCAGAGATTGGTGAGGGTGATGGTGGCTTTGACCAGCGACCCGCCCAGACCGCTGATGTTGATCGTGGATGGGTAAGGCGACGCGATGGCTTTATCGTTGATGATGATCATCGCGCTATTCGAAACGACCGTGGTCCAGGTGCCCAAAGTGAAGCCGAAGACGGCGGTGCCGATGTTGTTGGTGCCGATACCCGGCACGGCGTTGGTGAGCAGGAAGGTCGCGGCAATTTGTTGCCGGTTGGTGCCCTGAGCCGTAAACGTGAAAGGCCGGGAAACCGAATGACCGCCATAGGCCAAATAGCCATAATTCTGCCTCGGCGGGCCGCCGGCAACATTCGGCGAGGTAACGCCGTTGGTGGCGAGCAACGTGGCGATCAGGTTGGTGACATCCAACCCCCCGGCATCACGCAAGGCAAAGAGCACGGTGACCGTTTCGTTCGAATCAATGATCCCGTTGGGCGCGCCGGCATTGGTTTCAGAAATCAGCGCGGCACCAGCCGGAACCACAAAACTGCCGCTGGTGTCGTGAATCGTCAGCATCGCCGCGCTCGGTGCGACCAGGAAGCCGTTGGTGGGGTTGAGCAATTCCAACAACACGGTTTCATCCGGCTGGACGACGGAGGTATCTATGATGGGCACGGAGAAGGCCAGGTTGGTCACGCCATTGGTGAAGATGAGCGTGCCATTGGTGGCCAGGTAATGGATGCCCGCCAAAGCCGTGCCGTTGGTGGCGAGGAAGTCCACGGTAACCACGCTGTCGGTGTATCCGGTGCGGAAGACATTGATATTTGCCGCCACGCCGGATTTAAGCACGGTATAGGCCGCCTTGGAAAAGCTCAAACCCGAGTTGCTGTCAATAATGGTCACGACCTGGTTGCTGGGCGACACCAACTGTCCCGGCGGGGTCGGGTTGGAGAGGTTGACTGTAAACGTGCGATTGCCCGTCACCAAACCGTTATTGATGATGGGGACTATGAAGGTGTTGGTGCCGTTGCCATTGGTAAACACCAGTGTGCCGCTGACTCCGATGTAATCAATGCCCGCCGTGGCCGTGCCGTTGGTGGTCGAGTATTGCACGGACAAAGGCACCGAGTTGGAATCCACAATCACCGGTTCGACGGCGGGATTGGTGCAAATGACCGTGATGAGGACGCTGCCGGCGCTCTTCAGCACACTGGTGGCGGCATTGGTGAAGCTCAGGCCCGCATCGGCATCCAGCACCACGACCGTGTTGGTGCCGGGAGTGACGATTACGGTTCCGTTGGTCGGGTTGGACAAAGCGATGGTGAAATACAACGGGCCGGTCACTTGCGGATCGTAAATCAGCGGCACCTGAATGCTCCGCAACGATTCGCCGGCTTCAAAGGCGAGCGGCGTGCTGCTTTGCGACGTGTAGTTCACTCCGGCAACGGCCGTGCCATCGGCGGTCGCGTAATTGACCCGCACCGGGTTGTTGGTGGCGCCGATACGCAGGATATTCACGGCAACGAAACCGGCGGTTTCGGAGACGGCGTTGGTTGCGGCACCAAAGGCAAAGCCGGTGTTTTTATCCAGAATATTCACAGTGGCATTGGTGGGGGCGATGAGCGTGGCGCCGTTGGTCGAACTTGACAGCGACAGCACGACCGAGAAGTTCACCGTGCCCAACACCAGATTATTCTGCACCAGCGGCACCGTAAAGGTCTTGCTCGTGTCGAGGTTGTTAAAGGTCAACGTGTTGGTGGTGCTGATGTAACTGACTCCCGGCAGGGCCGTGCCCGGAACGGTGCGGCAAGTCACCGAGACGGTGCCCGAAGTGCCGTTGGTGCGCAGCACGGTGATAGCCGCCGTGCCGTCCGTTTCGTTGACCGTGTAATTGGTGGCTGAGAAGCTGAACTGGCCGGGCGCGTTGACCGTGTCAACGATGGTGAGCGTCGCGTTGGACGGGCTGTAGAGCAACGTGTTCACCACATTGGTCAACACGGCGATCACCGTGCGGTAGCCTTCAGGTATACTGTTGTTGATGATGGGCACTTGAACCGGCTTGTCAACGTCGCCCGGATTGAAGGTGACGGTCACGTTGGTCGGGAAATAGTCCACTCCTGCCACCGCAGTGCCGTTGGTGGTGGTGAGGAAATCCACCGAGCAGGTGTCGTTAGTGCCACCCAGACGGATGACGTCAAGGGTCCCAAAACCGCTCAGCACACTCTTGGTGACGGAATAACTGGCGGTGGAGAAACTCACGGCGCTTTCGACGTTGACAATGGTCAACACCGCGGTGTTGGGGCCAATGGCCGCCGGCGGCGTGGCATTGGTGATGTTCAGATTCACCTGCAAGTTGGAGGTAACAACTCCGTCGTCCAGCACCGGCACCGCCACCGATTCAAACACTTCACCCGGCGGGAAGCTTAAAGTGGCCGTCACGTTGCTGAAATTCACGCCCGGCACAGCCGAACCACCGCTCACGGTGGCAAATTGAACCGAGACGTTGCCCGAACCGTCCGCATTCGGCCCGCTGGCGCCGCCGGTGCGGCGAACCGTGATGAGCGCCTGCCCGCCGTTTTCAGCCACCTGATAACCGGCCGTGGTAAATTCAAACACGCCGGAACCGGTCATGGAGCCGCCGTAAATCCGGGCAATGTGCGCGGCCGCCTGGTCATCATACTGCGTGAAACCGCCGCCGATGACCAACATTTGGTCCGCGGGTTGAACAACCACGGCATCAACGGGGCCGTTCGCACCGTCACCAAAGTTGACGGTTGAGTCCACCGCGCCGTTCGGCAGGAGCCGGGTGATGCGATTGCGGGTAACCCCATTGGCCTGGGTGAACTGGCCGGCTATTACAATCCGATTGTCGGCCTGCAACGCAATGGCCTGCACGGTTTCATTGAAGCCGCCGACCTGGTTGGCCGTAAAGGTGGCGTCCAACGTCCCGTCGGAATTCAAGCGGGCGACATGATTCAGGTTCACACCGTTGACATTGGTAAAGTCGCCGCCAATGAGGATGCGGCCATCAGTTTGAATCGCGATGGCGCGGACCGTATCATTGGCGCCCATGTTCAAGGCGAAGCGGGTGTCCACGGAACCGTCGCTATTCATCCGCGCGACATGGCCCAGGGCAGAACCGTTGATGTTGGTGAACGCGCCGCCGACCAGCAGTTTGCCCGCAAACGGCGAGTTGGTGGGGTAAACCGCGATGGCATAAACCGGGGCGTTGGGGCCGGCGCCGACGGCAAAGGACCCGTCGAATGAGCCGCCATTGTTGAGGCGCGCGAGATTGGGGCTGACATTGAGGGTGCCGCCGATGGTGCTGAATGCGCCGCCAACGTAAATCTTCCTCGCGCCATTAACGAACGTCTCGGCCAGCGCATAAACCGGCGCGTCAGCGGCGGGCCCCGGGTTGAAGCTGGTGTCCAGAGAACCATCGGTCATCACGCGGGCAATGTGATAGCGGGTAACGCCATCAACGCTGGTGAATGCGCCGCCGATGGCCACGCGGCCGTCCGTCTGACAGACCACGGCCTGCACCGCGCCATTGGCGCCGCGCACGGCGCTATTGACGCTCCCAAAGAAGCCGGCGCTGTCCAGCGTGCCGTCGGCATTCAACCGGGCAATGGAATTTTCGGGAACGCCGTTGACGAATGAGAAGTTGCCACCCGCGAGAATCTGCCCGTTCGGTTGCAACACGAGCGCCAGCACGTCGCCGTTCATGCCCGGATCGAAGGTGCCGTCCGGCGAACCGGGCGGCCGGTTGTAGGTTTCGGCATCCACAATGTTGACGGCAGCGGTGCCCGGCGAACCCACCACCGCGTTGGTCGGGTCCGACAGATTCACGTTGAAATAGAAACTGGCGGGATTCGGCACGCCATCGTCGTGAATCGTCACATTAAAGCTGGCAGCAATCTGGTTAGTGGTAAAAACGAGCGTGCCATTGGTCGCATCATAATTGACGCCGGGCGTCGTGTTGGCGCCACCACCGGTGCCGTAGTTGACCGAGACCGGGCCAGCGGTGCCGCCCGTGCGCACGACGGTGATGGTGGCATAGCCGCCGTTTTCATTGACGACATAAGCGGGCACACTGAACTGGAACGCGCCGTAGCTGTTATCGTTGGTGATGACCAGCGCCGCTTTGACAATGGAGTTGGTGGGCGGCGTGCCGACGTAGAACAGCCCCGGCTGGTTTGTGCCATTCAACATGGGATTGGACAACGAGACCCCGAATTGTTTGTTGGGACCGACGGTGCCGGTGTTGATGAGCGGAATGGTGATGGTGCGCGACGAGGCGTCGCCGTCGTTCCATTGCAACGTGTTGGTGGCGCCGACAAAATCCATGCCGTTGGTTGCCGTCGGGCCGTTGGTGGTGGCGTATTGGACGGTCAGGGTACCCTGGTTGCCGGCAATGCGATTGACCACGAAGGCGATGAAGCCGGCATTTTCACTGCCAAGATAATTAGTGGCGCTGAGGGTCAAATAACCCGGGAAATTGGGGTTGATGAGGCGGAGCACGGCGTTGGTGATTCCAAACGCTGCATTACCGTCACCGGGACCCGTGAATTTGGTCAGGCGCAGGTTGACGGTCTTTTCCACAAAGTTCGTGGAAATCAGGCCGTTGGCGCGATTGGTGACCGTGAAGGAATTATTGACCGTGCCCTGTGGGAAAAACACTTGCAGGTTGGTAAAGCCGTTGTAATCCACACCCGCAATGGCGGTTCCATTGGAGGTGCCGGCATACACGGTAAAATTGCCGTAAACGCCATTGCTTCGCGCGACGCTGATGGAGGCGAAGATATTGGTGGCCACGTAAAGGGGAGAGACAAATCCGAATGTGCCGGCCTGTTTGGTGTCATCAATCAGCGTGAACGGCGCCGTGGACGGCCCCAGGGCGGCGCCGAGCGGAATGTTCTGGCCGCCGAGATAAAACTCATCGGCCCCGCTGGGGTTGGCCAGTTGGAACTGGGCATTGAGATTGCCCAACGTCGAGGGGTCTTTAATGATGCTGACGGTGACGATTGACTGGTCATTGATGACCGCGTCCGCCAGGGACAAACTGCCGAAGACATCCTGCAGGAAGCCATTGCCTCCAAACAGGCCATCGCTGCGCAGGCGAGTCTGCGTGGTTGTGGTGTAACGCCACGAAATCCAGAACTGGGGCGGGGTACCGTCATAGAAGTAATCCGCGCCGCTTTGGGCCGTGCCGGGCAGGATGGAAAAGTTGGCGGAGACGGGCCCCAGCACGCCGTTGGTGCGCACGAGGCTCACGTTGGGAATAACGCTCTGGCTCTTGTTGGCCGAGTAACTGGAGGACTGGAACGCGATGCTGCCCGGCCCCGGGGTCGAGCCGCCCATCAAACGGGCGATGCTTCCGCGGTTGCGAACGCCATCGCGCGCCTTCGGTTCGACCCACAAGTTCGGATCGCCGAAACTTTCTGTTATTCCCAGCGCATCATCCAGAACATTGCAGTTGGTGCTGGCCTGGCCGCCGCCCACCTGGTCGAACGAGCCGCCGATCATCACGTTGCCATCGTTTTGGAGGCCGGAGGCATAAACGCCAGGGGTTTGCCACGAGTAAATTCGTTTCAGGCCGGCAAACTGGTTGTAAGCGGTGTCGAGGAACGTGGTGTCCACCGTGCCATTGGGATACAACCGGGTGAAGCCGGCGCGGTGCGTGCCGTTGAACGACCGGAATTGCCCGCCGACATAGATGGTGCCGTCCAAAGGTTGGAGCGTGATGTTCCACACCGTGTCGTCGGCGCCCGTGCCGGTGAAAAAGCCGGTGGTGTCAAGGCTGCCATCCTTATTAAGCCGCGCCAGGCGATTGTTCGGGATGCCGTTAAAATGAGTGAATGCGCCGCCCACCACCACTTTGCCGTCAATCTGCCAGCCCAAGGCATAGACCGGGTTATCGGCGCCGGAGAGCGGGCTGAAGGTGGTGTCCAGCGTGCCATTGATGTTGAAGCGGGCAATATCGGAGTAGCTTTGGCCGCTCACGGCAAATTGGCCGCCGGCCATGATGCCCGTCAGCGTATTGGTCGAAGGCAGTGCCAGCGCATAGACGGGACCGGTCAAGGTGTTGCTGGGGTCAAAGGTGGTGTCCAGGGAACCGTCGGTGTTCAACCGGGCAAGGTAGTAGCGCGCCTGGCCGTTGACGTTCTGGAAATTGCCACCCATCAACACTTTGCCATCCGGTTGGACGGCGACGGCCAAAACGTTTGAATCCGCCGCCGCGTTAAAGCTCAGGTCGAGCGATCCATCGGCATTCACCCGGGCAACGTGCCCGCGCGACACGCCGTTGAACGAGGTGAAATTGCCCGCAACGATAAACTGATTGCCCGGAGTCAAGGCCACCGCGTTGATGGGGCCGTCGTCGGCCCCGGATTCAGGGGAAAAGGATTGGTCCAGGGCGCCGTTGGTGTTAACGAGCGCAATGCTGTTGATGGGATGGGCGTCGTTGAAGGTGGCACTGTTGTAAGAGGAAAAGTCGCCGGCAATAAGGGTTTCATCATTAGTCAGGATCAACAGGCTGTTCACCAGGCCGGCGACACCCGGGAAAAAGTTATCGTCCGGCTTCGTGCCCTGGACGATGTTGGGCGGCAACGCCAGTTTATGGTTGTTATCCGCGTCGTAAAGTTCATCCACCGACCCGGCCGGCGGGTGCTGGTCGTTAAACAGGATGGTCACGGTGGCCTCGGCGACCTCGCCGGCCAGCGCCGGCACAGTTTGACCGTTGAGAGTTACCGTCCGATAAAGTTCGACTTTAAAGTCCCGGTTGAATTTCGTGAACGGGGTATTGGTGACCGTAAAGGTGATGGGCTGGAAAAATTCGTTAACCCCATTGGCGGGAAAGGTGATGGTGCCAACTGTCACCATGTTAAAGTCAGCGTTGCTCTGTAGCAGCGGCGTGGTCGGCGTCGCCCCGGGAGCGGCATAATCGGAGGCCGGCTGGAGCGGGAACCAGTTATTCCAATTGTCGGATGGGGCGGCGTCGCTGTTCACGTAATTATCCACGCGGTAAGTCAACGTAATCGCCGAGGTGTTGGTGGCGTACAGCGAACGCATCACATAAATCGTGACGGGCGTCGAATAACCAAAGGGATTGGCCGGGTCATTGACGTCTTCCGGAACACGGAAATTGACCTTCTGAAAATTGACGATGGGGTTGGTCGGGAACAAGGCGATCATCGGATTGGTGGTCATGCTGTTCGTGTCCACCACATAAACGATGTCCGGACCGTAAGGATCGGCATTCACATTCAAAATCTTCACCAGGGACAGGCTGAAGTTGGGGTCCACGCGGGCCGCAGCAACATCGCTGTTTTCATTCGGATCAAGCCCGGCACTGAACAATTCCACTCCGAAAACCGTGTTATACAGGTTGCCTCCCGAACCACCAATGCCGGGATTCAGGATCGGGACCAGAATGGTCTTGCTCATTTCGTAATCATCGAAGACCAGTGTGCCGCTGACCGGCGTATAATCCAGGTTGGAGGTCGCCGGCACATCGTTGACTGGCAGGTCCACCAGCGGCAGGCTGGCGCCATCCACCGTCGTGTAATTCACCACGGCGCGCCCGGTGGAGCCGGCGACGCGGGTGACCGTGACCAGCACACCCGGCACATTGTAATTATAGTAGGTGAACAGCGGCGAATTGCCGACCGGAACATATTGCACCAGGTAATTACCCTCCGTTTCGGCAGCCTGGTAGAGCGGCAAACTCGTCCAGGCATCGATGTCTTCGGTGGCAAAACGGAAGACGCCCGAAGATTTATAGGCCCATTGCAACGAAATCAATCCCGTCCCGGAAGTGCTTTTGGTGTCCACCGCAAAGTAGTAAGTCGTTCCGGCCGCCGCGTTGAAACGGAGATGGCTCGGGCCGTAATAAGGTTGGACATAGCTAAACCACGGCGAGCCGCCGATCCCGACAACCCAGGCATAATCGCCGCTGCCGGTTCGATTGAAGCCCTCGCTCAGCGGTGGAAGCAGACTGGGATCCGGTATTGTGCTGTTGATGGGGTAAAGGTCGTCATTCGCCGCCACCTGGCTGAGTTTGGTCACGTCGAGACCGGTGCCGGTAAAGACCGCCAGCACCGTGTCCAGGGACAAGCCATTGGTCCCGTTCGCGGTGCCGATGGTGTCCAATTCCACCTCGCCGTCGGACGGGGCCTTCCATTGATACCAAAGGGGTTTGTTGGGGGCAAAACCGGCGACGCCCTGGAAACCGGGGTCCGGTTTGCCGACGAGCGTGTTATCGTACGCAAAAGAACCGGAGTCGCCCGAGAGCGGCTGGGGCGAGTAAAAACTCGTTTGCGCCCGACCGGAGTTCACCACGATTAAACCGGCCAAAATCAGCAACCCCAGCTTCACCCGGCCGGTGCCGCTTGCGAGGTTTTGCAGCTTCCAACTCATAAATGTTTCCTGGGTTTCGTTCACAACGTTCTTCGCCGGGTCCGGGTTTCCCATCCCCGGACCGACAGCAAACAAATCAAACACTTCCGCGCGCCCGCGCGCCGGGCCGCTAAAACGGATACGTCAACCACGGGTCAATGCGTACCCGGTAATACCGCGACGGACTGTCGGGCGGAGGCGTATCGAACGCCGTGACATTCGTCGGCGGCGATGAATACGGAATCGGTGAAATAAAATTCGTCAAAAGCTGGTCGAACGGCCCGAGGGCGTTGTTGGTCGAGTACAGAACGGAATTCGTGGCCAGCGGAATGGTGGTCCACGTCAGGACGGCCGTCATCGGCGGCGGTGTGTTGGTCGTGGTGACCGTGAGATGCACCATGCTGGGCACAAAGAACGGCGTGGGATCGCTGCCGTTGACGACGCCGTCTCCATCGGAATCAATGATCGAACTTTGCGCCAGGGCGGCATTGAATGGGCCGTTGGTGCTGCCGTCCGGATACACGAGGTTGGTGCCGCTGAAATGGCCGGCATACGTCGGGACCCAGCGGAGATGGTTGCTGTTCGCGCCATTCAGTTTCTCGGCAAACGACGCGCCATTGGCAGCGATCGCCTGCGCGTAATAAATCACCAGGTTGGTGTTGAAAGCGAGCGCCGGCAGGTTGCCGTTAATATCGTGGTTGGTGTAGCTGGCATAATCGAGCAACTCCAGCTCGTCCACATACATTGCATTGCTCGTGCCGGTGCCGGTGAATTTGAACGAGCTGTTCGCTCCCGACGCGTCCAAAATCAACAGTCCGACCGCAGCATTGTTCGTGTAACCGGAGTTGGAAACCCCGAAGTCATGCCCGGCCCACGTGTTCACGACTTGTTTGTTCGGCGATGGCGACGCGACCGAAATCATCGTCCCCAGCAAGTCGCCCCGGTTGGTGGGGTTGTTGGGCAGGAGCGGCAGGTTCAATCCCACCAGACTCGACCCGCCCACTGACCAGACGTTGCCGTTGGTCACGCCGCCATCGGTGAGGGAGTTGGTCACCTGCAACGTCAGGGATCGCCCGGCCTGCAACGTCAGGTTGCTCGTCACCAGAGTGGCGGTGGTAATGGAAACATCGCCGCCGGCAATGATGGAGCCGTTGGTCAACGTGGTGCTCAGGGATTGCAGCACAAAGCTGGAGTTGGTGCCCGCCAAGAACACCCCATAGTTTTCAAAATCATTGGCCCAGATACTGGAACCGCCCAAAGTGCTGACACGTCCGCGATTGACAAAGGCGCGATACGGCTGCGCGCTGGAGCCAAAATAGGTGAGGTTCATGGTGCTGATGACGCCGTTGTTGGTCAACCAGAGCAGATTCGGCAGCGAACTCGGCCAGAAGATATTGGGCGATTGCAGGTTTAACTCCCCGTCGGCCGAAGTCGCCCCATAGCCGAGGGCATTGGTCGTCAAGGTCAGGTTTTGCGCGTCAATGGACAACCGGCGCATGATGCCAAACGCGTCGCTGATAACCACGCTGTTGGTGGCATGCAAAACCATGTCCTGCACCTGGCCCGCTGTCGTCGGCGTCAACCGGCTGGCCACCATTACGACGCGAAAATCATTGGTCAACGTATAAGTGTTGGTGGAGGCCACGCCGTTGGTGTCGATGGTTATGATGGTGTTGCTCGCCATCGTCAGCCAGCGGGTGCTCCACGCCTGAACGTTGCCGCCCCAGACCGGATAGGCCCCAGGCAACAGATTGGTGACCGACAGAAAACCGTTGGTGACGCCCAGGTTCAGGTCGCTGAACGGAGCGGCAATGTGCGCGCCCGCATTGCCGTCATATTGATTGGTTGACTGCAACGACAGGTAATCCGGCTGGGTGATTTGGGCCAGTTCCAGGTTCAACTCGCGGCTGGCGTTGATTTGAATCCGGGCCGGAAGGTTGGTGATGGCGCCGTTCGGGATGCTGTTGGTGCCCGCGCTGGTGGCAATCAACTGCGCGCTGACATAGGCAAAGCGATTGGTGACGAAGCCGGGACTGAACACATTGAGAAATCCGGGGGCGGTGGCTCCAAGAGCGATGAGCGGCGTGGGGCTTTCGGTGAACGTGAAATTCCCGGGTACGCCGTTGAAAATCGGATCGTTGGTGGCAACGCCCAGGACATAATCATCGTTGAGATAGAGATAATTGGTGGCCGGGCTGCCGGTCGCCGGGTCCACATAACCGCCGCGCCATTCCACGGTGGCGTTGCCGCCGCCAACGAAACCCGCACTGTCGAAGTAAACATTGTGGGAGACGTTGGGGCTGGTGTCCTGCAGGAAGACGGCCCGGATGATATTGAGGTTGGTCGTCGGCGCGGCAAAATTAAAGTAGGGAGTGGTATTCAGCGGCAAATTGGGGAAACCGAAGCCGTTGGGCGGTGGCTGCAGCGCGCTCACGGGGAACGAAGGGAAGGCAAACGTCGGTCCCAAATCAAAAGTGGCATCCCAATCACTGTTGGTGTCGGCCCCGATCAGCCCCAAAAGCCCGACCGCCCCGGAGTTTCCCCGCCCCCCCGCCATGGTGAGCGTGCTGCGGGTCAAATCCACATTCTGGCCGGTAAATTGCAGCAAGCCGGCCAGGCCCGTTGCCAGCGTGCCCGGATTCACGAAGGTGAAAATGCCCGGCACGTTCACGGTGCCGGGATTCATGATGTTGGTCGCCCAGGCAATAAATTTATAGGAGCAATCCACCCCTCCCGGATAGTTGGCCGGATTGTTGAAACTGCCGGCCATCAAGTGCAAGCCGTCGCTGGTCTGCGTGTCAAACACGAAACCGAGGTCACTGCTCATCAAACCGTTGTTGGTGTAGTTCAGCGTGTTCCAGGTCTCGTAAAGGTAATTGTCCGCGGACGAACTGGGGAAATTGATAAAATTCCAGTCTATGATGAACGTGTTGTTATTGACGAAATTGGTCGCGTCAATCATGGGCGGATAGGTGCCCTGGGCGCCGGTATAATCCACCGTGCTGTCATTTTCATAGAGCGCGTCCGTGCCCGACGCCGCGCGCGCCAGCAGCAAGCCCAGCAGAGCGCAAAGCCGCGGCCATTTCATCCGCCGGGCCAAAAGAGTTGTGAAAGAATTCGCGTATGTCATACCGCTCATTGGATGGTGATTGAATAAAACCACTTCACGCTGCGCCCCAAGGAATCGGTCATTATCACGTAGAAATCATACGTGTCGGATTTTGTCGGTGTGCCGGAAAGCGACCCGGAGGGCAACAACGTCAGTCCCGGTGGCAATCCGGATGACGGGGGCGCCGAGGGCAGCGACGACGACGACCAGGTCGGCGCCGGGGAATAGTTAAACGCGCCGCCCGTGGCTGTGAAGGTCACCGGCGTGTAAGCCGCGCCGTTCGTCCCGTTCGGCAGGCTGGTGGGAGTAATCTGGACCAGAATGTTGTTCTCCAGATTCTGAATGCTCATGCCGTTGGGATAAACCACCGGGTCATTGGTGGTGCCATCGTAGGACGCCCAGAGAAAATAGAATCCATAATACAAGTCGCTCGCGTCAATGCCGGGGGTTTCGGTGAAATAGGGCGTTCCATCCATCAAACCGGTGTAGTTGTAATAAACCGGGCCAACCTTGTCGAAAGCGAACTCAGTCGGCGGATTGATAATCCCCGGCCCGGCCAGTGCTGGCAAAATGTTGGCCTGGTCAAAAACGGGAACGGTTTCAGACAAGGTAAAGACCACCGGATGCGGGTTGGAAGAGGGGCCAGTAGCCAGATCTGCCGCGGAAAAAAGGACGTTTGGCGCGGTCACCACCCGCTGGAACGTCAGCCTGACCAGTTGACTGTTGGTCACTGACATCATCGTAATCGTGTTGGTAATGGGTTGGAAGAACTGGCTGAGCAGCGAATCGTAATCGGCGCGGATGAATCGCATCCCTTCTATGCCTTGATACAAGGCGGTCGGGCTGGCCGTGAGCGTACATGGGTTCACCACGAAGATATAATTGGTGGAATAGATGATCAGGCTTTGGGAATAGCCAAAGACCTGGCCGGTCGCCGCATTGGTGGTAAAGGCCGAGGCAATAAGGTTGGTGGTGGCCGTCACCTGGGGAATCGGATAACCGGAAGGCTGCGGCGAGAGAATATTGAACCCGCAAGTCCCCGCCGGAATCAGGTAATAATCCCCCGACGGCACATTGGTCAACGTGATCGCTTGCGTACTGGGATTGGTGACGGTCGTTCCGGCCGGCGCGCCGATCAGCGGCCCGATCGTGAGCGTCTGCAAAATGGCCTGGGTGTTCGTGCGATAGCTGTTGGCGAAATAGTTGGTGGTGATGACCACGTTGGCAAAGGAGGTCACGTAATTGGTCGCCGGACCGACCGTGTAATTCGTCGCAAGGACCAGATGCGGCGGCGTGCCGGCGGGCTCGCCGTAATAATTGGTGAAGATGGCGGTGACCGTTGCGTTGCTGACCGCGGAAAAATAGAATGAAGAATTCCCCACCACCAGCCCGGGGAACAAAGCCGTCAAAGTGGCC
This sequence comes from uncultured Verrucomicrobiae bacterium, assembly GCA_963802515.1. Classification (GTDB taxonomy): domain Bacteria; phylum Verrucomicrobiota; class Verrucomicrobiia; order Limisphaerales; family UBA11358; genus UBA11358. The sequence goes on along the minus strand of CAWDIX010000002.1, from coordinate 3,204,921 downwards.
GGGGGATTGGTTTTGGCCGAGGACAACAACGCGCCCAGATCGGCGGTGAAAAGCAATTGCTGGGTATCGAAATTGGTGTTCTGGAGCAGGGTGTTGGCCGGCGGTGATTCGGTGTTCACGTTGTTCGTGGTTAGAAGATATCGCAGCCCGGCCACATCATCGCGGGTCAAGCCGGTGTAAAAAGTGCCATACCCAAGGTCGAATGACGCCACCGGCGAAAAAATATCCGCCAGCGGATCCACGGCAAAAGGGATGGTCTCCGCCAGAACCGGCGATCCCGTGCAAACCTCCAAAATATAATAGCTGTAAAGCGTGCCGTTGACGTAAGGCGAGTATTGAAGCTGGTTTAACGGACTGTTAACGACGTCAAAATTCCGTTGCACCACGAGATATTCCATGCCCGCCGGGCAGGCCACCGAGCCGACATGGGCCCGGTCGTGCAAGGTCCAGTTATAAAACACCGGGTCGGCCAGCCCCAACTGCTTCATCATCAACGCCAGCGTCCAGGATTTCAAATCGAACAATCCCAGGGCCTGCGCCTGGAAATTCAAATGCCGCGTCTCCAACGGGAGGGTTGAAAGGTCCGGGGTGTAACTATCCACGCCGTTGGTCAGGTATTGGCCCGCACTATTCGTAAAGACTTTGTTCAACGTGGCAAAGGCGGCGTCCACCGCCACCACACCGTTTGAGCCGAAGAAATCCAGAAAATTCGCATTGAACGTGTAATACATCACCGGAACGTTCCGGCGGTATTCCTCGCCGATGTTTTTCGGCGCGATATCATCCACCGGCGGACCATAACCGATCACCGTCTGCTGCCAGAAATCGCCGCCATTGCCCACCGGCCCGGCCAGCGAAAACGCCCGGGCGCTTTGCAGGCCAAAGACCAGCAAGCCAGCCCATAGAAATCGTTTAATCAGTTGCTGCATACTCATTTCGTTAACGCAGGAGCACCACGCGGTAGTAACCCACGCCGCCAGCCCCGACCGGAATCGAATCACTGGTGCCCGCCGCCAACCGCGCCGCGCCGTCGGGCACAATACTCCAGGAGGTGAAATTGGTCGTCACCTGCACCTGATAGATGAATCCCGGCTGGGTGTTCCAACTGAGGCGCATTCCTTGCGACGTATTGGCCAGCGCCGTATGCAGCCAGGTGCTGGAATCGAACGGATTCCCGCCGGTCACAAACACCTGGAGCAACGTCGGCCCGCCGGGAGCCGCCGGCGAATTGGGTGACGGCCAGAAACCGGTATGATATGTGCCACCGTAATATCCGCCGAAGAATTCTGCCATCCATTCATACGGAATGCCGCCCCAGTTCAATCCGCTCCAGGTCGTGGCGCTGGCCGCCGGGGAAAGTGATGAGCGGCGCTGATCCATCGTCACGTAATCCACCTGGAACGAATGCGTGCTGTTGGTCGTCAAGCCCTCTGCCGCCGTCATCGTCCAGACGTTGCTCGTTGTCAACGCGGCCGGAGAGGCTGCGCCATCCACATAAATTTCGTAGTTGGAAACGGAAATGCCCTGCAATTGCAATGTCGGCCACAAAACCTGCAATTGCGGTTGATAAACCCCGTTGCTCAACGTGAACGGCGCGTCAGCAAACAGGGCATCAATCGGCGGCAGCAGCGACGATACGTTGAGGTAACGCTGCGCGAACAAATCAAAACTGTTCGGACCGAGGGTGTACCCGGTCCAAACCACCAGGAACTGGCTCGCCCCGTCCGAAGCCACCGCCGGCTGCATTTGCTGGCCGGCAGTCGTCGTGTTCACGCGAAATTCGCCGCCCACGGGCGAACCGTCCTCATGCACAAACTGTCCATACACGCCTTCGCGCGAACCGTCCTGGCCGAGGCTCGTCCAGACCACCAGATAATCCCCGCCAATCACGCTGAGGTGCGGCGCGAATTGATTGCCCGGCAAATGACCGTTCAGGCGCGCTGTCGCCCCGCCGACACCGGCGCTGGAAAATGTCCGGGAATAAATATCCCAGCCGTTGGTTGGATTCACCATGTCGCGCCCGCTCCAGGCCACCATAAAACCGCCGTCCGCCGCTGCGGCCACGCTCGGGTTTGCACAGGGGCTCAGGGCGTTTGTGTCCACGAGAAATTCGTTGCCCGCGGCGACACCGTTGCTGTTGTAAAACCGGGCGTAAATATCCACGCTGCCTGAACCGATCACCGCCGGAGACGATCCATTGGTGTTGTCAATCCCGCCCAGATTATAAACCGTCTGTTCCTGTTCCGACACCCAGACCACCACGAATCCACCATTGGCGAGGGCCGCGACCGCCGGCGTGCGCTGGTTGTAGGGGGTGAACTGGTTGATCAAAAAATTGGTGCCGACTGTCTGGCCGGCCGGCGAAAGGATCTGGCCATAGACATCCTGCAGGCTGGAGGAACTTGCCTGATCGAAGCTCCCAAAAACAACGGCCACGTTGCTGTTGTTCAGCACGGCCACAGCCGGATTGACCTGGAAATTGTTGGCAAATGTGCTCACCACCAGGTCGGTCGTGGTCAGGAACGTATTGGTGGGCGTCAGAACGCTCGCGTAAATGTGTTGATATCCCTCGACGCCGCCCTGCCACACAAAAACCGCGCCGTCGTTCTTGAACATGGCCACGCGCGGATTTTCCTGATCGTTTGCGCCCTGGGCATTCACGCGGAACGTGCTCAAGGCGCCGGACAAGGTGCTGTCCAGCCGCCGCGCGCTCACGCCCCAACCGGCGCCGTCGGTGGCATTATCCTGCCACACGACAAAACCGCCATTGGCGGTCACCGCCACGTCGGGCCAAACCTGATCACCCGGCAGCGAGCCGACGATCGCGTATTCGGTTCCATTGGTGGCGTAATAATTGGTCTGGCCAAAAACGGCGGCCGGCAGCGCGAGCACCAGCCCCAGGCAAAAGCAAACGGCGGGCTTGCGGGTGTACGACAACAACGACATAAAGGCTTTCGGCAATTTTAAACACGCCGGGCGGGCTTGTCCAAAAATTACTTTGGCAAAATACGACCGCCGCGGCGGGCAACCGCTCGCCACGGACAAACTTCCCATCCGGCTTCTCAAATTCATGTTTCTAAATCAATACCGCCTGTTGTTCGCGCGGCGATGCTTCCAGCGCCGCGAGCATTCCCTTGAAACCCCAGCGCTGATACAATTCGCGCAACCGCCCGCCGTCCGCCGGCTTTCCCGCCAGGTCGTCCGGCGAAAATTCGCACGGCAGCTCGTCCCGCAACCGCACCAATTCCCGGTTGCGCCGGACCACGTCCGCCGCATCGCGCAACGACGCCCGTAATTTCTCCGATTTCACCTCGTCCAGCCGCGCATATAATTGCGCGACCGAACCAAATTGTTTCAGCAACTCCGCCGCGGTCTTTGGCCCCACTCCGGGCACGCCCGGAATGTTGTCCACGCTGTCACCCGTCAAACTCAGCCAGTCCAGAATCTGTGACGGCTCCACGCCGCTTTTGGCCCGGACCTGTTCGTCCGTCCAGACCGTCTCGCTCTTGTCGTTCGGATTCAGCAATCCGACCCGCGGCGACACCAACTGCATAAAATCCTTGTCGGAACTGGCGATGACCACCGTCATGCCCGTCTCCGCCGCGCGCCGCGCCAGACATGCGATGTAATCATCCGCTTCCACGCCCTCGCGACAAAACGAAGCGATTCCCGCCGCCTGCAAATAACCGACGATTTCGTCCAGTTGCGGCCTCAAATCGTCCGGCATTGGCGGCCGTTGCGCCTTGTATTCCGGCAAAACCGAGACCCGCCCGGCACTCAGTCCGCCATCCCAGACCACGATCAAATGCGTTGGCTCAATGGCCGACCGCATCTTGGCCAGCATCTTGACGAAGCCGTAAATGGCATTCGTCGGCCGTCCCGCCGGCGAACGCAAACTGCGTATCGCGTGAAACGCGCGATAGGCGTAAGCGTGACCGTCAATAATCAGCAACCGGCTCACTGATTCGCCGCGGGCAACGTGTGCGTTTCCAGGTTCTTGGTTTCGGTGACCTGTCCGGCTCCAGGCGGCTGCGGCGGAATCGAACTCTGCGCGAACGGCAGTTCGTCATCCGAATGCACACGGTTGCCGGCCGGATCCACGATGGTGGCCGTGACAAAGATCATCAGATTTTTTCGCTGCGTGGTTTTGCTCTGGCTTTGAAAGAGACGCCCCATCAACGGGATGTCGCCGAGAACCGGCACTTTGTCCTTCGTGCTCTGAACCTGCGAGGAAATCAATCCGCCAATGACCACGGTCTGATTGTCCCAGACATTCACCGTGGTGACGACCTGGCGGACGGTAAAATCCGGCAGGACCACCGGCAACTGCACGACATTCAGGCCGCTGGTGACATTGGGAATATTTGGCGGTGTGTCATAGCCGTTGAAATCCGTCAGCGACGGGATCAAGGTAAGGTTGATGGTATAGCCGTCGGACAAGACATAAGGCACGACATCCAGGACCGGGCCGGTTTCGATTTGTTGCGTGATTTCCGTGATGGCCGAAACTCCCGGGGTGAAGGTGTTGACCTGTGCGCGGGCGGTGCCGGCGGCGGCCAGAACGGCACACAGCAACCACGCTGCTCGGTAAAAGTCGTTTGGTTTGGAAGCTTTCATATTTTCTCATTGCTGAATTATGGAACCGCACCCGTCCCGGTGGTGGTGGTGGCGGACGTGCCCGCCTGGAAGTTGAAGCCGGTAACGACGTTGATGATCTGCGTCGCGCGCATTTCCGTTTGCCGGCCGCTGGTGGTGACCACCTCCGGCTCCGCCAGGGTTTCAAATCCGGTCCGCTGTTCCAGGGCATGCAGGACGACCCGGAAGTTGGGGTCGGTCAAAATACCCGTGACGGTGGCGAGGGCCGGGCCGGAATTGCGCAGGCCGCCGGTCAGCAACTGGTCGCCCAGGGAAGCCGGAACCTGGCTGGCCGCCGTGTTGCCGGGGAAAGTCCCGAGCGGATTGGCGGCTGAAACCGGGACGTTGAGGGAAGGCGCACTGCCGCCGTTGGCAATGACCGAGCCGTTGATGAAATTCCCCAGATACCAGTCAAAGCCCAATGCCTTGTCATCCTGCTGCTGCACTTCAATGAACCGCGACTTGATATGCACCTGCGGCGCCACCTGGTTCAGGGCCTGGATGGCGCGTTCAATGGTGTCCAAATCCGTCAACGTTGCCTTCACAAACAACAGGCCCAAGCGGTCATTGAAGAACACTGATTTGCCGGGGGGATTGACCATATCAACGCCCAGGGTGGTAAAGAAGGTCCTCGCCGCGACACTGACATCGGACGCAAAATTGATCGTGGTAATGCCGCGCAAACCACCGCCGCCGTTAACACCGTTGGCGCCGCCGCCACCGCCCCCACCGCCTGCACCGGTTGTGCCCGCCGCGCCGTTGAGCGGATTGACTGCGCCTTGACCGGCGCCGCCGCCGCCGCCGCCGCCGCCACCACCACCACCGCCACCCTGGCCTGTGTTACGAAAACCTCCCTGTCCGGGAGCGATATTCACCACGGCGATGGCCGAACCCCCGTTGTTCTGTCCATTGCCGCCCCCGCCCCCGCCACCGCCGCCGGTGCCGCCGCTGCCACTGCCGCTGCTGTTAACCGAGCCGAAGCTGGAGGCACTGACGCCTTCCAGGCCTGAATAGAACGTGTTCGGATCCACTTTAAAAGTCCGCATGTAAAGTTGGGGGGTTTCCGCCCCCTTGCTGGAAAAGACAACGCCGTAATCCAGTACTGAATATTTGATGGGATGGTCGGCCACCATCACAATGGCGTCCAGCAGGTCGGCCAGGCGCACGTCGGTCAAATTCAGTTTAATCACAACCTGATCAACGGGCGTTATTTCAGTGCCGGCGGCAGGCGCCGGTGCTTGCGGCAATCCGGTAGCTTGATCGACAACCGGCGGCGCGCCGGGAAAACCGGCCCCACCTGCGCTCGAGGGCGTTGCTAAAGCCAACGCCTCGGAAGTGTCCGGGTTGGGATTGATCAGGAAGTTGATTCCTTTCTTGTCCGGATCGCGCAATTTGGCCTGCTCGCTCAACTGCCGGATGACTTCGCTCAAGGGCAGGCCGTCGTAAGAAACGTTTTCGAGGCGAATGCGGTTGAGCTTGTTGTCAATGATTTCACGGCCGGGTCCGGTGTAGGTCAAATTGGTTTGAGCGAAGGAATTAGGGATCGGCAAGGGGTTGCGCGGAGTGGGCTGCACCCATTGTTTTTCCACCTGCTCCATGCGATGCTGGGTGTCCACCGTGTGCTGAAGCGCGTCGCGATTATACCGCGCCTGTTTGATCAGGTTCAGATAGTAATAGGCGCCGATGTTGTCCTTGTCCAGTTTCAGCGCAGCATTTAATTTGACCTCGGCTTCATCCATTTTGCCCATTTCGTACAGCAGCTTTCCGTCGCGCACCAGGGTGCCGGCGTCGGTCTTGTCGTTCACCAGGTAAGGCACTTGTTGCAGCGTTGCCTGATCGGGCATTTTGCCCTTCATGGCCGCGAGTATCTGATCGTTCTGCTTTTTAAACGCGAGGCCGGCAGGGTTATGCGGATCCACTTTCAACACCTGAATGACTTCGGTGTCCGCCTCAAGATATTTGCCCTGGCTTTGCGCCTGGCGGGCGAGCGTCAGACGGGTGGAAGCCAGTCCCGAAATGGTTTGCGCCCGCTCCACTTCTATGTGGCCGGGGCCGATTGTTTGCACCAGCCCGTCGGCTTCCTGGTAGAGCTTGGCGGCACCGGCCAGATCGCCGCGCGCGGCGGCACTTTTGGCGTCTGCCAACTTCTGTCGCAGGACAATGGTGTCGGCCTGGCGCTTCACCGCTTCGATGACAGCCAGATCCCCGGGGCTGTTGGTTTGGGCCGGTGACGTGGCGGCGGAAACCGCCAGCAAAATAAAACCGAGCGAGAGGGAAACTGCCTTTGTCATGGTGTGTTTCAGGTTTGGCTTACATCAGCGCTGTTCAACCGGAACGTATTAGCACTCAGTGCGTATATCGCAAAGTCCATTTTTTTTGGTTTGACTGGGCAGACAATACCACCTCGTTCGAGTTGATGTCAACGATTGTGTAATCGTCTCCGGCAAACCTGAGATGATTCCCAATCCGCTGGCCCGACCAATGTGCGTTTTCAAGATCATATTTTATGTCCGCCGTATAGCCGTCCACGCGACGGAAAGGTTTGTCCTTCGACAATTGAATCGTCTGGCCGGTGTCAGCCAGTATCAAAACCAGACTGTCCGGATTCTCAGGCGGGCCTTTGACTTGTTTCAGGGTGAACACATCTTTCTTGGCATCGTCCATCGAAACGTAACGCGACTGTCGGCGCTGCATGGCAGGATACGCGGCGGCCTGGCGTTCGACGCCGATGACGTAGCGCGCGCCCAACTCATTCGTCTCGACCGAATCCAGGGTCAGCGCCGTGTAAAGCGGTCTGATGCTGGTGACGACCGCGGCCTGCGGGCCGGCCCCGGTCGCTTTTTTCGGCGTGCCATCCGCCGCCCTCATCCATTCAACCGGATTAAAAAGCTTGTTCGTGGTGTCGAAGTCCAACCGGTAAGGCGATTGCACTCGCGCGATGACGTTGCTTTCGTTTGTCAAATCAAGGTCCGGCAGCGGCACGACGCGGCTGGCGATTATGCCCTCGCCGATTTCCCTGACTTTTTCCTGCTCGCTGGGAATAATCAACGCCATGAACGCCAATGCCCCGACCAGGCCCAACAAGACAACGCTGAGCAGGATCTTTTCGTAATGTTTTTTAAGGAAATCCATGCGCTTATTTCTTCGGCAGTAATTTCACAATCTGGACCTCGATGGTTGCCCGCAGCAGTTGTTCCTGCAACACCGTCTGCAACGCGCCCCTGCCCGCGGGCGCGGCCGCCGGCATGGGCATGTTGCCGCCACCTCCACCACCAAGGTACGGTCCCATGGCTTGCATCGCCGCCATGCCTGCCGGCTGCACGCTGATGCTGGTGACAACGAACCCGTCGGGCGACGAGGCGAAACCCGCAAGGGTCTGTGCTATTTCATGGCTGAAAGCGCGAAAGGTGACTGTGTACGGCGTCAACACCACCAGATTGTTGGTCACGGCGCTATCGGTCAGATAATCCGTTTGCGGCCCGGTCGCGTCATCATCGGACACGCGCATGCGCTGGATGCCATCCAACTGGTTGACGCGAGCCGCAAACAGAACTTCCGAAATGGCCTTCACCTCGCCCAACTGCACCGCCAGTGAATCCAGGCTGCCGGGGGCGAACCTCACCCGCGAGAGTTGGGCTTCAAAGGAAAAGCCGTATTGGGGCAGGACGCTGACCTTGGCGTTGGCCGCCTCCCGTTGCAACTGGTCAACCGTCCGGTGCAGCGCGTCCGCAAACAACGGGTTCGAAATCGGGCCATTGGTCAGATTGGGAATCGGCGCAATCGGCCGGAAATAATTCCGCGTCCCGTTAATCCAATCGCGGAGCCGGGCCTCCTGTTGCCTGGCGGCTTCGATGTTGTTGATATGGTCGTTGCCGGGCGAGGGTTTTTGGTTGGTCAGCTCCCGCAAGGTGCTGTAAACCTCGTTCAATTTGTCAAACGCCGCCGAGTTGCGCCGCCAACTCGAGAAATCGTAAAAGCCCGCCGCGCCCAGCAATCCCAGGGCCAGGACGCCGCCGATCACAAAAAACAGGTTCCGCTTGATCCAGATCATCATATTACAGGTTGAGTGGATTTTGCGGTGCGAGCGTAATGCTGAACGTGAACGTGCCATTGGCATCCACCGGCGAGATTTGCGGCGAAGACACCACCGACGCGGGATTGAACACCGCGCTGGCTTTCAATTCACGTTCGATGGCATAAACGACTTCATTGTCGGCCGCGGAATCAACGCCCGACAGATCCACGGCGCGGCAGATCAAGGTGATGGCATTGGTCGATCCACTCGAGGCGCCGGCCGGTGCTCCGCTGTTGTCCGTATTCGGCTGGGCCATCGGGGTTGCGCCGGGATACGCCAGGTTCGCACCCGTGGCCATTTGTTCAATCCAGATGCCGGCTTCCGTCCCCGGCCGCTGCGCGGCGTATTTTTTCCCGACATCGTTCTCGGCCTGGATGAACGCGCGGCGCAGTTCAGCCAGCACGTCACCCCAATAATATCGGTCCTCCATCCAGCCGGTGATTTGATTGGCCTCATTTTGCGTTGCCTGGAGTCTGGAATAGGCGCGGCGCATCTGGTCAGCCTTGCCCTGCAACTGTTGCACCTTCGGCTGCAAGTTCTTGATTTCGTTCTCCTTGGATGACGCCAATTGTTGGAACAAAAATCCCACGGCGAACGCCACGCCCACCAGACTCAGCACCGTAAAAAAGAAATACGGTTTCTTTTCGTTGAACGCCCGCCAGCGCAACGTGCTCTCCGGCATCAAATTCATTTCCACCGGACAGTGCGCCAGATTCCGCAACCCCAGACCCACGACCTCGCCCAGCGAATGCGCCACGCGCGCGAGTTCCTCCAGGTTCACCGCCGGATCAATCTGCACGTTGCGGAAGGGGTTGAAGTATTCGACCGGCACATTCAGCTTCTCCGCGAAAAACTGCGCGGTGTAAGGCATGACGGACGCGCCGCCGGACAAAAAGAGGCGCTGGGGGGCCGAACCGCTTTGTTGCCCGCGATAAAACTGGATCGTCTGGTTGACCTGGATGTGCAGCTTGGTCATGAACTGACGCGCAATTTTTGAAATGGCCGCCTGATTCGGATTTTCCGGTTCCTCATACGCGCCGCCCAGACTCACGAAGCCCTCGGCGATCTTGATTTGCTCGGCGACGCCGAATTTCAATTTGGCCTCGTTGGCAAAATCCTGCGTGATGGCGTTTGCGCCCAGATTGATGCTGCGGGAAAAAACCTTTCCCTTTTCGAAGAAGAGCAGGTTGCTCGTCTTGGCGCCGATGTCCAGCAGCATCGTGCAATCTTCCAGGTCGCCGTAATTGTAACGGAACGCGTTGCAGAGCGCCGCCGGCGAGGCGTCGCACAGGTTCAGCCGCAGCTTCGCCTGCTCGGCCACCCGGAAGAGGCCCTCGACCACGTCGGATTTGATGGCCACGAGCAGCACCTCGAGTTCGCCGCTGGGCGCCGAGCCGAGAATCTGATAGTCCCACACCACCTCGGCCAGCGGGAACGGCACGTTTTGCTGCGCTTCGTACTGGATAATCTGCGTCACCTTGCCCGCGTCCACCGGCGGCAATTTGACAAATTTGGAAAACACGTGGAAGCCCGGCGCGCAAACGTTGATGTTCTTGGACTGGAAGTTTTTCTCGACCAGCACCTCCTGGAGCGCCTGGAGCATGGTCGCTTCGCGCGTGGCTTCCTGTGCCCCTTCGGCGCCGAGCGGCTTGATGGCAAAACCTTTGAGACGCAATCCCCCGGCTTCGTTGACTTCAAATTCGCCAAGCTTCAGGCTGCCGGCCCCGAAATCAATCGCCAGGAATGATTTGATGTTCAGCATTGTCGGTTGCTTCGTTTGCCGCCGGAAACGCGCGCACTTTCATCGTTTTGTTGTGGCAGCGCGTGCTGATTACGCCAAATTGGCCAAACGGTCAAACCAAATCGCCGAAAAAATGTTCCGGCCCGCCCGTCAATAAAACATTGCATCCGGCGCCCGGCTCTGGCTTTATCCCTGTGGCAGGCATGAACCGTTGCCGCATGAAAATTCATTATTCCGGCCATGTGCAGGGGGTCGGTTTTCGTTATACTGCGAAAACCACCGCCGTCGGATTTGAAATCAACGGCATCGTGCGTAACTTGCCCGACGGGCGCGTCGAACTGACCGCCGAGGGCGCACGCGAGGAACTTGAGGCGTTTCGCCAGGCCATTCGTGGCGCGGGTCTTGCTGGTTTCATCCGCGACGAAGCGGTGACGTGGAGCGATGCGCAAAATGAATTTCGCGGGTTTGAAGTGGTGCACTAAAAAATGAAATACGCCATCATCGCCGACATTCACGGAAATCTGGAGGCCTTCCAGACCGTTCTGGCCGACATCAAAAGCCAGAATGCCACGCAGATTGTTTGCCTCGGCGACGTCGTCGGCTACAATGCCAACCCCAAGGAATGCCTCAAAATCGTCCGCGACCTGAATGTCCCCTGCGTAAAGGGGAATCACGACGAATACTGCTCCACGGATGACCGCCTCGAAGGTTTCAACCCTCACGCTGCCGATGCCGTCCACTGGACGCGGGCCCAGCTGAATGCGGAAGAAAAGCAATGGCTGCGTGACCTGAAATATTCGCGCATGGTCTCCAACTTCACGATCGTTCATGCCACGCTCGATGCGCCGCAACGCTGGGGTTATGTCTTCGACAAGCTCGCCGCGGCCGCCAGTTTTCCGTATCAAAACACCCAACTCTGTTTCTTCGGCCATACCCACGTGCCCGTCGCCTTCATGCGTGACACCGTGGTGCGCGGCGGCACCTATTCCAAATTCAAAATTGATCCGGCCAAAAAATATTTCATCAACGTCGGCGCCGTCGGCCAGCCCCGCGACAACAATCCCAAGGCCGCCTACGTGATTTACGACATGGACGCCGCCACCATCGAACTGCGCCGGCTGGATTACGACATCCCCGCCGCCCAGAAGAAAATCCTCGCGGCCGGCCTGCCCGAGCGGCTTGCCGAACGGCTCGAGTTTGGAAGATAAGGGCGCGGGTCAAACGACCGGCTGGACGGCGCTGGCCGGCGTTGGCGTTTGCCACGGCACTTCGTAAATCCGCACGGCGTTGCGAATGCCCTTGACCGTGACAGGAAACATTTCGAGGCACGCGCCGGCCAGCGCCGCGTCCCCGCGCAATAAATGGTTGTAGGTCGTGTCGCTGATGATGATGCGGCCGCTGCCGGAAACGTTTTCCAACCGGGCGGCCAGGTTCACCTCGCGGCCAAACACCGTGTAGTTATATTGGTGCATTTCTGATCCCATGAGGCCGACGGTGACCAGCCCGGTATTGATGCCGGTGCCGAACTGCAGGGCGCGCAACGGCGGCTTGGGCGGCAGGCCGGCGGAAAGCCGCGCGCGGTTTTCGACCTCGCGCGAGGCGTTTTCGGCCAGGCGCTTGTGATTCAGTTCATGAATGGCGCGTTGGGCGTCCACCGCCGCGCGCACACAGGCCAGCGCGTGTTTTTCGTTGGGCGTCGGCGCCCCCCAGAACGCCATCACGCAGTCGCCGATGTATTTATCGAGCGTGCCGCCGTGCTTTTTCACCGCATCGGCGACGACGGAGAGGTAAAGGTTCACCGTCTTCAGCGTTTCGCCCGCGAATTCATCGAAACAGGCCTCCGCGGCGTCGGGGGTCAGTTGCCGTTCACGCACAAATTCCGCGACCCGCTCCTGCATTTCATCCGTCAACGTGGTGAAGCCGCGCACGTCGGCGAAAAAGACCGTCACTTCACGGCGCGCGCCGCCGAGCGCGAGTTTTTCCGCGTTCAACAACTCGTTCATCACGTCAGGTGAAACAATTTTGGAAAAGACGGATTTGACGCGGCGCTGTTCCCTTTGTTCAAACACGACCCGATAGGTGACGAGGCTCACATGCTCGATCAACATCGCGCCGGCCATGGGAAACACGAACGGCAGCCAGTAGCGGAATTGGATGAACACAAAAAATCCGGCGCTGATATAGGCGAGCAGCAGCAGCAAAACCGCGGCGCTGGCGGTAACGGCGCGCAACTGCCAGGTGAGAAAGGCCGTCAGGGCGCCGAGCAAAATGATGAGCACGAGTTCCGCCGGCAGTGAAGCCCGCCGGATGAACCGGCCGGTGATGATGGAATTGGCAACGTTCCAGTGAACACTGGCCAGCAAAGTGTGCTTGTCCAGCGGCGTGGCGCCTTCATCGGTCAAATTGTTGCCCTGGATCACAAAGGCGACCACGGCCAGCTTGCCACGAAAATCGTCACGCAAGCCGTTGGTCGCACCGCCCAAACGCAGCTTGTCCTGCCAGAGCAGGCTCTCGATCGGTGCGCGCGTCAGGTGGGGGTCGTTGGGCGTGAGTTCCCAATCCACATAAAAATAACCGTCGGCATCCACCGGAATAATACGCTCGACGCCGTTGGCCCCACGCAAGGTGATGCGCCCGCGCGGCAAATCCACATCGGCGCGGTCCAAATCCATTTTCAATGCCTGCGCCGCGAGGACGATGCCCATGTGCCACACGCGTTGGTCGGTGAAGGCTTTGGCCTTCGGCGCCATTCCCGGCGGAAGCTTGTCGCCGAAGAAATCGGCGAGGGCAAAATTATTTTCCTGGTCCACCGGAATTTCAATTTCGTTGGTCGCGCCGGACTGTGGGAGTATGATTTTGCCCGGAACGCATCGCGCCCGGGCAAGGTCGAGGCTGATTTCCGGCCGGTCGGGATCAGGCCTGTCCGCAAATCGGCGCAGCAACGGATTCCAGCGGCGGATGGTGCAAAAGGCCTGGACCCGCCGAAAACTGCCGTCGGAATCCTTTACCGAGGAAATATCACCGAGTGCAAACGCATTGGTGGCGAAGAGTTCAGGCAACACCGTTTCCGGTGTGGTGGCCAGAATCGTATTGCCTGCCCGGCACATTTGCAGCGCAAAGAAGTCGTCGGATTCCATCACGCTGCCATTGGCCATCTGCACCTGCGGATGATCGGGACGCAAGTCGGCGAACAGCACGTCGAAGGCGACGGCCTCGGCACCTTCGGCTGAAAGTTCCTCGACGAGCCGGCCATAGATCTGCCGCGGCCAGTCAAGACCGTAAGGTCGCCCCAACAACCCACGCCGGACGGCGGCAAGGCTGGACTCCTCCACGGCGACGAAAGCCAGATTGGTGGCAGCGGGCGCGGCAAATTTTTGGGCCGCGCGAACACGGAGATCGTAAGTCATCCACTCCAGCCGCTCAAAGAAGTCGAATCGCAGCAAGCGGGCGCCGCACACAAGGCCGAGGACGACGATCGCCAGAATGGCCGGCGTGCGTTTGAGCGGTTTGAAGTTCACCACGCCCAATTAAACAAAAAACCAGAGCAACTCAAGGCTGCTCTGGTTCAACACTCCGTTGCTAAAAATTCTATGGAATCTGCACAAGGTCGCCGCGATGGCCGGAAGTGGGCGAGATAAAGCAGAAAGTCCGGTCATACTCAAACGAAACCCTTTCCACATACACGGTGTCCAGCGACATGGAGATTTGCCGGTAAAAACTGAGCAAGTCCGCCGGCAAGGGTGAAATCTGGCTGGTTTGAGGGTTGAATTGATTGTTTTCATCCACCTCATACGTCGTTGGCGTGCCATTGGGCCCGATGATGGAAAGCAGTAAAGCCCCCTTGTGGGTAGCAGGCTCCAACGGATCCTTGATGACTGCACACCACCCGCTCGCGTCAATTCCAATCACACACCCGCGCACGCCGGCGATGCCATTGGGAATTTTTACGAGGTATTGTGACGCCGCCGAAAGTTTCTTGACGCTGGCGAAGATTCGGCCCTGTTTCAAATCCAGTTCCGTGTCGCTCACCGTGTCCAATCCCGTGTCCGAAACGGTTAATTTGTCTATGGCCATCATGGTGTCGCCCGTCAGCCGGACCATATTCTGTTCGACGGCAGGCTTGAAATTAATCAAACCGCGAACGTTGGCATCCGGTGCCGGCGCGACGCGATCGGGCACCGGCGCGGCTTGCGGCATTTCTACCGTCTTGCCCAGCACGATATCCACGGTGCCGTTGTGCGCCGTCTGGATGACCGCCCCCGCGCGGAGGACTTTGCCGACCACCAACGGATGCCAGTTCCCGTCTCCCAGCGAGTATCGGGCTTCGCCCTGGATGCGCACGACGGTGGCAACTCCGGGCGTGAGGGTTTGGGCGGAAGCGGCAACGGCCAGCACGAGCATCGTGACGCACATGACTGTGGAATATATCTTTCTCATAATTGCCTTTCAGGAACTGCTTCTTATTTCATATCACTATAAAAGCGGAGGCGCAATTGTCAAATTCAAAAATCAACTGGAAAAATACTCTTGCCGGAGGCCTTTTCAAGCAGTTTTTGCTCCGCCAAATCCAGATACGACCGGGCGACGTTGTTGTCACGGCCTCCGAGGCGCAACGACCGTTCAAACCAGGGCTTGGCGGCTGCGTAATTCCTGATTTGAACGTAATGCCAGCCGACAATGGAGACGGTGTAGTAACCGTTCGGGTCAAGCGCCTCGGCCTGGCTGAAATACTCTCCGGCCTGGCCGTGACGATCCAGCCAGTCGAGACACATGCCGTAACGTAAACAACTGTAGGCGTCGTAACGGTCGAGCTTCCGGGCGCGTGCGTACCATTGCATCGCGGTCTCCGCCAGGTCAGTATAATTGTCTCCGCCGTTGAAACTTTTCACACGGTACGTTTCGCCGATATCATAGGCCGTTTCAAAATTCATCGGTTCTGCGGCAAACGCCTTCGTCAAAGCCGCTGTGTGTTGGGGCGAAAAATAATCCGGGAACCGGTCTGCTCGCGCCAGCCAGCAGGCTTCATGGCCGCGCCGCCATTCCTGATCGGTCAAATATACCACCCCGCCGGCGAGCGCGACCGTCAGCAGCGTCTGGACCGGCAACCGGGCATTGAGCCAATAACGCTCCGTCGCAAACCGCAGGTTGCTGCTCAACAAGGCCAGCAGTGTCACCCCGACCAGCGCGTTGGCCGGGATGTGCAGATTGAAATCCACCGCCGAATGCACCGCCAGCGCGAGCAGGCCGGCGGCCGCCCCCAGAAAGAACGCAAAGCGATTGCTCTGCCCGCTGCCAAAATCTCTCTCCGAACGGCGGACATACCCCCAGGTTCTGGCCAGTCCGGCGGCAAAAAGCACCGCCCCGGCCAGCACGATAATTCCACCCACAGCGCCCCAGTCAGCCAGCAGATTCAGGTAATCGTTGTGCACGCGGTCGGGGCGCATCTGGACGCTTTCCGGCCGGTATTCGCGGAACCGGTAGTCGTAATGCGCCGGGCCAACACCCCACCAGAAGTGATCCAGCCACATCCGCTCCGCCGCACTCCAGATGTCGAACCGCGTAGTAAAAGTGAATTGGCTTGCACTCTCTGATTCTGCCACGTGCCGCTTGAAGCCGATGGTTTTGGCCAGATAATTGGTGACAAAAATGCTCCCGCCACCGAGCAAAACGAACAACAGCAACAGCGCACGCCAACGGTGATTGCGGTGGCCGGCCAGCGCGAGCAGGAGCGCCAGCAGCCCCACCGCCGCCGCCATCCAGCCGCCGCGCGAAAGCGTCACCGCCAAACCCGCCCCGATAATCAACGTCGCGTAGGCGAGCAGGATGCGAAGCACCGCGCTCATCCGCCCGGCCAGCAGATACGCCACCACCAGCGGGAGCAGCATTTCGAGGAATCCGGCCAGATTGTTCGGCGAAATGTAGGTGCCCGATGCGCGGCCCGGATAGGGCGAAACCAGATTCCAGACGTGGTTCGAGTGCGTCATAAGCTGGGCGACCGCGTAGCTGGAAATTCCCATCGCCAGGAAAATGAGCGTGTAACTCACGACTTGCACCGACTCCTGGCGATACAAATTGTTGACGATGGCGAAAAACAAAAAGGCGTACACCAACACCTGAATCATCTCCAGCCGCGCGACGTATTCGATGTCGGCCGTGAGATAACGCCCGACGGCGTAAATCGCGAATGCCAGCACCACCCAGCCCATCGGCGGCCAGAGCAGTTGCGGCTTCGGGCTGAGCCACAAGCGCAACCCCCACACGAGCATCACGGCGATGGTGAGGCCTTGTACGACGAGAAACGCCCATGCATCCACCGCGCCCATCGCCAGCGGGGCAAAAACCAGGATCGCGAGCACCAAACCCAGAATGGTGCGCTCACACCAGCCGTCCAATCGCTTGCGGTCAAGGGCCATCGGGGCCGGCAAAATGAACGACGCGCCCCGGCGAGTAAAGCGGATTTGCCCGGCGAGGCGATTTCAGTTAGTTTTCATCCCGCAATTTTATGACTGATCCGCGTTACACCAAACTGGCGAAGCTGCTCGTGGAATATTCCACCGGGCTCAAAAAGGGCGACCGCATCCTGCTTGACCTGATTGATATTCCGGACGAGTTCACCATCGAACTCATCCGCACCGTTCGCGCCGCGGGCGCGATCCCGTTTGCCGAGGTCCGGCACACCCGGGTCTCCCGCGAGCTGTTGCTCGGGACCAACGAAAAGCACGCCGCGCAGGTGCGCGACCTCGAGTTGTTCCGCATGAAGAAAATGCAGGCGTATATCGCCATCCGCGGCAGCGGGAACGCGAGCGAAAATTCCGACGTGCCCGGCGACCGGATGCAGCTTTACTCGCGCATCATCCGGCCGGTGTTGGATTATCGCATCAACCAAACGCGCTGGTGCGTGCTGCGCTGGCCGACCCCGGGCATGGCCCAGGCCGCCGGCATGAGCACCGAAGCGTTTGAGAACCTGTATTTTGACGTTTGCACGATGGATTACGCGAGAATGGCGCGCGCAATGGTCCCGCTGGAACGCCGGATGAAACGCGCTAACCGCGTCCAACTCAAGGCGCCGGGCACCGATCTGACGTTCAGCCTCAAGGGCATCGGAGCCAAAATGTGCAGGGGCGACCGGAACATTCCCGACGGCGAGGTTTTTTCATGCCCGGTGAAAAACTCCGTGAATGGCGTGATTCAATTCAACACGCCGACGATTTACGCCGGAACAAAATTTGAAAACGTCCGGCTCGAATTCAAGGACGGCAAAATCATCAAGACGGCGGCGAACAACCCGAAGCGGTTGAATGAAATTCTGGACACCGACGCCGGCGCGCGCTACGTCGGCGAATTTTCGCTCGGGTTCAACCCCTGGATTTTGAATCCGATGTGCGACATTTTGTTCGACGAAAAAATCGCCGGCTCGCTGCACTTTACGCCGGGGCAGGCCTACGAGGAATGCGACAACGGCAATCGCTCGGCGGTGCATTGGGACATGGTATTGATTCAACGTCCCGAATGGGGCGGCGGCGAAGTGTGGTTCGATGGCGAATTGATCCGGAAAGACGGCGCGTTCGTCCCGAAGGATTTGAAACCGCTGAATCCGGGCAATCTGAAATAACGCGGCCTTGACGCAGCGGCGTTGCGGGCGCAATTTCGGCGCGTGAAAGCATTCAGGTTCGGGCTGTTTTGTGCTCTGGTGTCCATTTTTCCCTCCGGCGGTCCCGCCGGCGCGTTTGCCGCCGACACCAATCCGCCGCCGCGTTTGACTGTCGAGTTGCGCGACGGTTCACGCGTGATCGGGACGAGCGTGGAGCCATTTTTAAAATTCCATTCCGCGTTGCTCGGTGAATTGAAGCTGGACGTGAAAGACATCCGCTCGGTCGGGTCTGTCTCCGCCAACTCGGCCAAATTGTCCACGGCCAATGGCGATTCGTTGACGGTCTCATTCGCGGAACCGGAATTCGCCGTCAAAACCAGTTTCGGGAAAGTGGCGCTGGCGGTGGATTCCGTGCGCCGCCTGACGGTGACCGCCGGCAGCAACCCCGGCTCGCATCCGCCGGGACTGGTCGCCCTTTGGCCGGGTGAAGATAACGGCAGGGATTCAGTCGGCGGAAATGACGCGAAGCTGATGGACATAGATTTTGCGGACGGAAAAGTCGGCCGGGCATTTTCGCTGAATGGTTTCAGTTCCTGGATGAAAATTCCCGCCAGCCCGTCGCTGGATGTCGGCCAGGGCGATGGCCTGACGATTACGGCCTGGATCAAACCGTCGAATGTCGTCTCATTCCATCCGATTTTAGAATGGAATTCAGTGACACAACTGGGCGTGCAGCTTTGGCTGGGGCATCTGCCGCAACAGCACGGCGAGCTTTTTGGCAGCGTGGTGGACGATGAGGGCAATCCTCACAGTTTGAATTCCGCCCAGGGCGTGGTGGTCACCGGACAATTCCAGCACGTCGCCTTGACCTACGACAAAGCCAGCGGCGCGGCCAGGCTGTTTGTCAACGGAATCGTTGTGGCGCAGCAAAATCTTGGAAGTTTTACACCGCAAACGTCTTACGACCTGCTGGTCAGCCGCCGGCCGGGCGATCATCCCGGCGACTGGACTTACAACGCGTATTTCGCGGGGTTGCTGGATGAAATCGCCATTTACAACCGCGCGCTTTCCGTCTCCGAAATTCAGGCCGCGTGCCAGGGTGATAATAACGGCGAGTTGCCGCCGGCTCCAGCGCCCGGCGCCACGCCTTTCAACGGCAGGTATCGCAATGATTCCGCCGAATAAAAAAACAGGCGGCAGTTTCCTGCCGCCTGCTGAAAATTCAAACCGCGATCAGGCCGCTTCCTTGAGCAACGCGAGGAATTGCTTCATGGCCGGTGAGAGCACCTTGTTCTTCTTGAAGATCGCGGCGATGGGCCGGTAATACGACCCGTCCTCCACCTGTACGGCGGCCAGCGTCTGCTTGGCCACTTCCTGCAGGACCGTGCCTTGCGGCACAATGGAAACGCCGGCGTCAATTTCCACCGCGCGTTTCACCGTTTCAATGTTGTCGAATTCCATTGCGTGCCTCGGGTCCACGCCGTGCTCCTTCAATATCTTGTCCAGCGCCTTGCGTGTCGGGATGTCCGGCTCGAAGCCGATGATCTTCTGCCCGGTAAGTTGCTTGAACTTGATGGATTTCTGCTTGGCAAATGGATGCTGCGGATGGCAGATCAACACCAGCGGGTCCTTGCGCAAGGCGACAATTTCGAGCTTGGCGTCCTTGGCCGGATACGCGACCAGCCCCATGTCCACGACGTTGCTGAACACGTCGTCATAGACCTGATTGGCGCGGCGGTATTCGACGTGCACGTTGACCGGCGGATACAGCTTCATGAATTTTTTGATATACGGCGGCAGGTCGTGCAGGCCGATGCTGTAAATCGTCGCCACGCGGATTGTGCCGGAAATGATGTCTTTCAATTCCTGCAGTTTGCTGTGCAACGACTCATAAGTCTGGATGATTTGTTTGCTGTAATCGTAGAGTGTCTGCCCTTCGCGCGTGAGACGGAACTTCTTTTTGCTCCGCTCGATCAGCAGCGACTTGAACTGCCGTTCGAGTGAACTGATCTGCTGGCTCACGGCAGATTGGGTGACTTCGTTGATTTGCGCGGCTTTGGTGAAACTGCCCGTTTCGGCCAAATCGCAGAACACTTTCAAGCTTTCAATTTGCATAAGCGTGATTAAACAACAAATTCAAGTTTTAGTCAACAGGGGGTTTGATGGCAAGTATTTGTTTCACTTTGGCCAGCAATTCCGCGCTCGTGAACGGCTTCTGCAGATACGCCGTGCCCGACTGTTTGTCAGCGGGCATGACGTAGCCGCTGGTGCATAGAATCCTCATCGTCGGCGCCAGTTGCCGGATGCGCTCAATCAGTTCACGCCCGCCCATGCCCGGCATCACCAGATCCGTCACGACCACGTCGGCGTGGACGTCGTCGCGCGACAGAATTGTCAGCGCCTTTTGCCCGCTGTTCGCCGTCAAAACCTTGTAGCCGTATTCCGACAGGATCGTCTCGGCCATCGTCAACAACAGATTTTCGTCGTCCACCACCAGCACGGTTTCCGTGCCGTGCAAATTGGCCTCCGCCGCGGTGGTGACATGGATGAAATCCTTTTCCGCGGGCAGATAAACCCGGGCCGACGTGCCGGCGCCCGGCTGGCTGGATATCACCACGCCGCCGCCGTGATTGGTCACAATGCCATAAACCAGCGCCAGCCCCAGGCCCCGATGGGATTTTTTGGTCGTGAAAAACGGCTCGAAAATCCGCGGCAATACGTCCGGTTCAATGCCCCCGCCGTTGTCTGTAATTTCCACGCAGACGTAGGTGCCCGCCCCCAGCCGCACGTTGCGGTCCTGCGTCGGCTCGGTCAATTCCACGTTGCGGGTCTGGACGGTGATTTGTCCCTTCGGGCCGTCGCCGACCGCTTCCACGGCGTTCTCCAGAATCTTTGTCAACGCCTGCTGCACCTTGGCCTCGTCATAACGCACGGCGTACAGGCTCTTTTCCAATTGTACGTTCCACGCAATCTTCGCGCCCTGCGCGTTGCGGAAAAATTCCACGCAACGATTCGCCACCTCGTTCAGGTTGCCCGCCGGCGCCCGCTGGGTCTCCTTTTCCTGGCGGCTGAAGGTCTGGAGCTCATTGGCGATTTCCGCCGCGTGCTCGGCGGATTTTTCCACCTCCATCAGCGAACGCCGCCACGGATGCCCCGCCTCAGCCTTGCTCAAAAGCAACGACGTGTGGCCCAGGACGCTCGTCAGCGCGTTGTTGAAATCCAGCGATACCGTCCGCGCCAGTTGCAACGCGCAATCCAGTTTTTGTTTGAGCGCCGCGCCGCTCGGGTCGGGCGCGGTTTTGGCGTCAACGGGCGCCGGTGCCGGCTCGATGGCGGGCAGCAATTGCAGGACATACCACTTGCTCCCGTCGCGGGTGAAGGCGCAAATCGCCGCTGTGAATTTTGTGGTTGCGCCGTTCGCCGTGCGAAGTTTCAACTCGGCGGTGGAGACGGGCGACGCCTCCCAGCGAGTGAAAAACCCCTCCGGCTTGCCGCTGTTTTCCGGCGTCCAAATCGCCGACAACGCCGGGGTTTCGCCCGCCAGCGCCGCGCCAAACGTGGCCGCCGCCGCCGCGTTCGCGCGCAGCACCACGCTGCCCGCGTTTAACAGCAGCGCCGGCCATGCCGCGCTCTCCAGGCCAAATACCACTTCAGGCTTCATTTAAAATGACAAAAGCAAGGCAGAGTACCGTTCCTCCAAAAAATTTCAAGGAATGATGACGAAGGCCCGCGGCAAAAGTTCGCGCACGGAAAATTGCCGGGCCTTTTTCAAATCACGGCTGTCCGCGACCCACACCTTCGCGTCCGGCGCGTATTCGGCCAGCAACTGGCGGCAGGCGCCGCACGGCATCGGCCCGCCCGGGGCGCGCGCCACCACCGCCACCGCGACAAAATTTTTCTGCCCGCTGGTCAACGCCTTGAACAGGGCCACTCGTTCCGCGCAGCACGTCAATCCGTAGCTCGCGCTCTCCACATTCGCGCCGCCGATGATTTCGCCGGATCTCGTGAGCAGCGCCGCGCCAACCTTGAATTTGGAGTACGGGGCGACCGAACCTTCGCGCGCCTTCGCCGCCGCGCGGATTAATTTTTGGGATTTGATTTTCATTTTGGGAGGGACGGCGTGTCGCCGTCCCTGAATTACTTTTTCCCGCCATAAAGCCCCGCAAAATTTTCCAGCAATTGCGCGGCCAGAACCTTCACCCGCTCGGCCGTTTCCAGCACCTCGGCATGGGACAGCTTTTTCCCGCCGCGCCCGGCGGCCAGGTTGGTAACACACGAAACGGCTGCCACGTTCAAACCGCATTGCCGCGCCACCATTGCTTCGGGAACGGTGCTCATGCCAACCGCATCCGCCCCGAGCGCGGCGAACGCGCGGATTTCCGCCGGTGTTTCGTAACTCGGCCCGCTCACGGCGAGATAAACGCCCGCGCGAAGTTTCAGTCTGCACTGGCGCGCCGCCTGAAACAACCACGCGCTTAATTTCGGATCGTAAACCCGCGTCATGTCCAAGAATCGTGGCAGACCTGGAACAACTCCGCCGCGCAACGGATTGACGCCCATGAAATTGAGGTGGTCGGTCAGGACCATGAAATCGCCGGGCCGGAATTTTTGATTGATGCCGCCCGCCGCATTCGTGAGCAACAAATCCCGGATGCCGAAGGCCGCGAGCGCGCGGACGGCGAACGTCACGCGCTCCATCGAATGGCCTTCGTAAAAATGCGCGCGCCCGCTCAACACCATCACCGGCGCTTTGCCGAGCCGGCCAAAATACAATTCGCCCGCGTGACCGCTCACGGTCGGCGTGGGAAAGCCGGGGATTTTGGCGTACGGGATTTTTTCCTCCACGCGGAGTCCGGTCAGGACGTGATGAAATCCGCTGCCGAGCACGATGGCGAGCTTCGGGCACGACGAAGAAATTTTCTTCAGGCGCGCAGCGGCGGTTTGGGGATTCGGTGAATTCATCCTGCGCCAGCTTCAACAAAATTCAAAGTTCGCGCAAGAGGCGTTCGTATTCATCGTGCGGCCCGATCCAAAACCAGATCAGATTGTCATCCAGCTGCCGGGCCTGGGCGCGATGGCCGCTGCTGACGCGCACGGGCCATAGTTCCGGTTTCTTGCGTTCGAAGCGAAGTGAAGGATGCTGGGGATTGCTTTTGAAAAGCTGAAATCTCTTGTCCGCCAGTTTACGGATTTCAGGCGGCAGCGCGTTATAATGCCGCCAAAATCCCGGGGAAGTGCAATTGTTCACGGAAGTGGTTTGCAGCGACCTGCCAGATAGTCCTGCTTGGCCTCTTCCATCAATTTGTCCAGCCGCCCGGCTTTGGCGTCGGCGTCAATCTGCTTGTCCCAAAGCGCCTCACGAAATTCCTGAAGCCAGTCGGCGACCTGATGTATTTCCGTCGGCTCGAGCTTTTGAATCGCGTTTTCGATTTCCTGCACTGTGCTCATGGCAGTAGTTTAATCCAGCAACAACCGCATCGCAATGGGCTTCGCTGCGCGCAGTCCGGTCGGGTGCATCTTGACACTGTCCTTGTTTGGAGTCCCGCCTTCAGGCGGTTTGGTTGAAAATCGGCGATGGGCCGCGTAAACGCGGAACTCCAAACGCTCAAAACGGTTCGATTAAGGACAGTGTCAAGATGCACCCGTCCGGTCAGGACATGATGAAATCCGCCGCCCGGCACGATGGCGGGCGTCGGGCGCAGCCGCGAAATTCTTTTGAGCCGTGCGGCGGCGGCGATTGGTTTAACGCGACTTGATCTATTCACGTTTTGCGACAGTTAATCCTGACTTGAGCCTCCGGTCAAACCGGTTAATGCTGCCGATCGCAGAGAGTTGCCTTTCGTGGCCGGCAGTTTATATTTTCCCCATGCGAAATGGAAATGGACATGGCAGCGCGGTTCTGGCGGAAATGCTCGAACCGGTCAGCCGCAGTTTTGGACGGGAAACGGCGCGTTCACTCGTGGCGTTGCGCGTGGGCAAGCGCACGCAGGCGCGCGTGGAGAAATTGGCGGAGAAATGCAATGAAGGAAAGCTCACCGCCAACGAACGCGCTGAATACGAAGCGTACGTCCAGGCCAGCACGCTCATCGGAATTTTGCAGGCCAAAGCCCGGCGCATCCTTTCCAAAGCGGCCTGATGGACGCGAAGCTGCGCCATCTGGTCCGGCACCGCGCGAAAAACAATTGCGAGTATTGCGGACTGCGGCAGGATCAGGAACCCCTGCCGTTCCACATTGAACATATCATCCCGCGCCGGCATGGAGGAAAAGACACGTCGGAAAATCTTGCGCTGGCCTGCCATCACTGCAATTTGCACAAAGGCGCCAACCGGCATGAAAATTTGCCGGTGATTGATTTGGTGGGGCGAGCGTCCTCGCGAGCCGAAACTTCAAGCTTCCAATATTTCTTTTCCAATTTATTTTTAACGTGTGACTGCTTCTCAAGACAGTGAACTTCCAGATCGGCAAAATCCGTCGCCCGGCGTTCATGTTCACCTCGGACAATCGAACATCGCCCTTCTGACTGTTACCACAGAAAAACGCGCGCCCTGGCTGGCCAACGAAACGGTGCATCAACTCTTGCATCAAACTTGGGCGGCGGCGACAGCATGGCTCGTGGGTGATTACTTATTAATGCCGGATCATCTGCACCTTTTCTGCGCGCCGCGCGAGTTAAGCTTTACCATTGAAACCTGGATTGCTTACTGGAAACGCGAGTTCAGTTTGAAACATAAGCGTGCGGACTGGAAATTCCAATCGCGAGGCTGGCACCATCGGCTGCGCGACGGAGAAAATTACTCAGAAAAATGGCTTTATGTGCAGGAAAATCCTTTGCGAAAAGGATTGGTCAAGCAAATTGAAGATTGGCCGTTCAAGGGAAAAGTTTTTGATTTGATTTGGAGTGGAAAGTAAAGGCTCGCGAGGACGCTCGCCCCACCACTAATTCAAATTCCACGGCTTGATTTCTCCGCATTTTGTCCTATGATGAGTGGCTCGAATTATGGAACTGAACAATGACGAAATCCGCCGCTATTCGCGGCACCTGATTCTGCCTGAAGTCGGTCTGGCAGGCCAAAAGAAAATCAAGGGCGCCAGCGTGCTCTGCATCGGCGCCGGGGGCCTCGGCTCGCCCATCGCCATGTATCTCGCCGCCGCCGGCATCGGCAAACTCGGCATCGTGGATTTCGACACCGTGGATTATTCCAACCTGCAACGCCAGATTCTCCACACCGACGCCGACGTGGGCCGTTCAAAAGCGGAATCGGCAAAAGAAACCATCCACGGCATCAACCCGAATTGCGAGGTCGTCCTGTATAACACCCGTATCACGTCCGAAAATGCGCTCGATCTGATCCGGCCCTACGACATCGTCGTGGACGGCACGGACAATTTCCCGACCCGCTATCTCACCAACGATGCGTGTGTGCTGCTCAAAAAACCGAACGTCTACGGCTCGATTTTCCGTTTCGAGGGACAGGCCAGCGTGTTCGCACCGCACCTGGGCGGGCCGTGTTACCGCTGTCTTTATCCTGAGCCGCCGCCGCCCGGCATGGTGCCGAGTTGTGCGGAAGGCGGGGTGCTGGGGGTGTTGCCCGGCATCGTCGGTTGCATTCAGGCCACGGAAATTTTGAAACTCGCCATCGGCAAAGGCAGTTCACTGGTCGGACGGCTCCTCCTGTTCAACGCGCTGGACATGAAGTTCCGCGAGTTGAAACTGCGCCACGACCCGCAGTGTCCCGTTTGCGGCGAGCACCCGACCATCACGGAATTGATTGATTACGAACAATTCTGCGGCATTGAGCCCAAACCGGCATCGCCGCAGGCCAACCCGGATGAAGTCAGCGTCCAGGACATGAAGACGGCATTGGACGACCCGAAGCTGGGCATCAGGATCGTGGACGTGCGCGAGCCGGACGAATACGAGATTGCCCATGTCAACGGCGTGCCGCTGCTGCCGTTGAGCGAGCTGTCGGACCGGTTCACCGAACTGGACCCGAACCAGCAGTATTACATCTACTGCAAGGTTGGCATGCGCTCGTTGCAGGCGCTCACCTTTTTAAAGCAGCAGGGCTTCAAATACGTCAAGAGCGTCAAGGGCGGCATCAACGCCTGGTCGGACGAAATTGATTCGGACGTGCCGAAGTATTGAGCCGGCCTCAGGGATGGTTGCGCAAATGGGCGGCGGCGAATTTTTCAACGCGCAACCCGACCTCCGCTTCGGTGACGTTCCACAAACAATGCGGGGTGGCGAACCGGCAGTAATCCGAGCAGGGCTTGTACGGGCAGGCTTTGCCCTCCATCCACTCCGCCGCGGGGTGCAGCGGCGCAAACCACTCCGGCAACTGCGGCCCGAATAGCGTGAACGTGGGCACGCCGCAAAACGCGGCCAGGTGCCCCGGCCCGGAATCGTTGCCAACGAACACGCCCGCGCCATCCATCAGCGCAATCAATTCCTTCACGTTGGCCGGCGTCGCCACGTTGGTTTCACCCGCCTGCAGCCACCAGTCGCGCTGGTCGGGGTCGCACGCCACCTGGACTGAAAACGCCTGCTCCCGCAATCGCGCCGCCAGTTGAAGATACCGCGGCAGCGGCCAGACGC
Organism: uncultured Verrucomicrobiae bacterium; assembly: GCA_963802515.1. Lineage (GTDB taxonomy): Bacteria > Verrucomicrobiota > Verrucomicrobiia > Limisphaerales > UBA11358 > UBA11358. The sequence goes on along the minus strand of CAWDIX010000002.1, from coordinate 3,178,282 downwards.
GCACCGGTTGGCCGGCGCCGCTGTGGATCAACACCGTCCCGCCGCCGCGCGACGCCGGTTGGATGATTTTCCCGTGCGGCGGAAGCGGCACATTCAACGCGTTTCCGATAACGCGCCAGGATTCGTAGCGATGGTCCTCCGGTTTCGCGCGGTTGACCGGCTGCGTCAAAAAAAGCTGGCTGCCCACACGTGGAAACCCGAGCCGGTTTTGGGCGCCGAAGAGTTTCAAGAGCAGGTGGTCCCGCGGGTCCCAGCGCGCGGAGAGGCCGTAATCAAAACGTTCGGCGGCCAGTTTCCGGCGCAACCGGACCATTTCCAGCAGCGGCCAGCGCCAGAGATGGTATTTGTTTTTAAACGCGGTCCACGGCGCCATGAAAGTGACGACTTTCACGGCCGGCCACAGGCGGGGCTGCAAATCGAGCGCGAAGGGCTTGGCCAGCAGGGTGACGTCGAACCGTTCCGCCGCCGCGCGCAAGAACGCCGAGGCGATGACGAGATCACCCAGCCCCCACAACTCGACGATGAGTAATTTTGGTTTCAAAACGGGCGCGTCCGGAATTACCTTTTCGAGCCACTCAGCCGGAACAATGCCATGGCAACGGGGACCGCACGCGGCCCGTCCACCCTCCGCAGTACTGCTACGGAGGACGGGCGTGCGATTTTCGGCGGCCCTCCGAAAACCTGGTCAACACGTTTCGCTCTCACCCAACGGTTTAAACCCGAATGGGCTGACGAAGTGTCTGGCGAACCGCCAAACACGGCAGGCCGGCGGCCCGCGCTCCCCGAACTGACCGCATCATTCCAGCTCAGAGAATCAGTCCGAGGTTCATGTTTGACCATCCTTTGGCTTTTGTCCATCCCCGCCATTGGTGGGTAACGCAACCGAAACCTGGAACGGTTTGCACCGCCACCGCCCGGCCGCGAACACGAGCACGTGGTATGATTTGGCGGGAGCCGGACCCGGCATTTCAAGGACGCCGGTTTCCCGGGGGAAAACATCGGAGTGTTGGGCCGATTTCAGAATGATACTGCGTCTCCGACAGCCGCGGCGATTACCGGAAGTCACGGTAAGCGGCGTCCGCTGTGATGAACGGCTTCGCTTTTCTCAAATTGGCCGTCCCTCGGGTTCAACGATAAGCAATTGGCAGTTCACAATGGGCGGCGCGCCCGGGCCCGAAGGAACGAGCGCCGGTTTATCACCGCGGGAATGCCGGGCGCGGACCTGGAAAAGGTCTGACGGGGTTGACCGGCTGTCTGGTTTGAGCCGGCTGGGGTTCCGGTTGGCACACTCCGTTGTTGAGCGCAATGCTCAAACCGAGATAGCCGAGAAAGAAGCCGATATCAGTGGCAAGAGACAGTCCGGCCATGCACGAGAGATAGGATGCGGCCTCACTAAAGAAAAGGATGAACAACAAGGCGTTGACCGTGCGCAACGCGGGATCGCCATAGCGGAAGTTGCAATACATCACCCGCAAACCGGCAAAGACAAACCAGAGAAAGGCAATGACCCCACAAATGCCAAAGCACAGCACAATGGAAAGCATGCCGTTGTGGTAGTCGTAGGCGAGCGCAAGCGAGTTTTGACTTGGATCAAACTGGCCGGCAGCGGTGGCCATGGCCCCGCCCATCCCCATCATTTCGTTGTATTCCTCAGGCGAGATGGCCAGCCCTTTGCCCAAAAGCAGGTGCTGGGGCACTTGCGGCAACAGGGCCTTCCACATGTCGAGGCGCCAGTTGGTGCTGTCTTCTGCCGATTGCTTCGCCGCCTGATCCAAATCCAAGGGGAGAAAAGCCAGCGTTCGTTGAAAAGTATAAGGCAATTTGTTTGCCAGAGGAATCACCGTAGCGGTTGCGAGTATCCCGAACAGAACGAATGCCGGCAGCAACCGTGTGCGATGTAGCCCATCCATGAAAAACATCATAATGAAAGCCAGCAGGATGACGATAAGGGCTGAACGGAATCCACCCAGAAAAACGAGCACAAAAAGGGCTACGAATAAGAGGGGCCGCCACAGCTTGCCCGAAAGCAGAATTCCCCGAAGACCATATCGGGCCATCATCCAGAGCATAATTGCGCTGGCCGCTGTGCTTACACCGGCCAGGCGCGTCACCCCGATTTCAAATGTTCCATAAGAATACATCGATGGCGGGAAAACCCAGAACACAAAATGCAACCACGATGGAGCGATGACATAAAGATCGCCAATGGCTCCTGTGGTCTGGCCGAGAAAGAACAAAGCCACATACAACCCGGCTTTTTCCGGCGGGATGCGCCGGGAAGTCAGCGCAAAATAACTCATAATGCCAATCAGCAGGTAGATGTATTTCTTGCCGCCATAGACCTCCGAGCCAAAAACGCGTAACCCCATTCCGCCGGTCGCTTCCGCCGTGACAACCACCACGGCAATCAAGGCAAGCAACGGCCAGGTAATTTGCGGCACACGGATGAAATGCATATCGCGATTTAACGTCCGCTCCAACACTGAAATGCCCAGACTTAACATCACCATTACCAGCCACAGATTGGGCGCCCCCATCACGAAAAAAACCGTGATGGTGGAGAACCAACTGAACAGGAGCAGCGGATAATGCCAGCGCAGCAGCAGCGGAAAAACCAGCACCAGCGCCACAAAGCCGAAAATCCCCAAGGTCGAATAATCCATCGGATTGGTCACCATATAACCGACGGCGATGGCCAGCGGCACGCACACCACGTAAATTATCAGCGACCTTAGAATGGCCGGGGCGTTATTCATTGTCATGTAAGGCAGCGTCTAAGCTGCGTAACCATGGCACACTTTATTCCAACCAGAAATCATCGGCAACCGCAATTCCATTTCCGCACGAGTTGTCCACCCGGTGAAAAACCTCATCAAACACCCGCCGCCTTCAGTGGTACCCGAATTTGAAAGGGTGGAGCGCGGAGCTTTGCTCCGCGAGTTCCCGAAATCGCCATAATGCGCAGAACCACGCTGTGCCCTTCGAAATCTGGGTTTTACTCCACTACTGCGCTGGCACCGGGCGGATTGAAAACCACGGAACGGCCCGATGCACGGTTTCAGCGGAGCAATCGAGAACCTTCATTGGCCAGCGATATCGCGATATAACGCCGCCAATTCCCGCCAGATTCTTTCCCGGTCAAAATGCGGGCGGATGTGCGTTTCGATTTTGGCGCGATTCTCCGGCTGCTTCCAGGATTGGGCAACCAGCGCTTGTTTAAGCACCGAGGTCAAATCCGCAACCTTCCGGTCTTCAGCCAGATTGCCGTATTGGAAACGGCGGAGATAATGGGCCGGCCCGCTGTTGTCATAGCATACCGGCCAAAGGCCCATGGCCAGAGCTTCTTTCAATGCCGTCGGGCCGGTGTCAATCCACGTGGGCAGAAGAAAAACACTCGAAGCCTGCATGAGCGAGACGATTTCCGCGGCACTCATTTGCGGATGATGCAGCACACGGGAATCCAGATTATTTTCCGAAATCAGCCGGCGTAATCTTGCGACGGTTCCGGCTTTTCCGTTTCCCACGATCGCCAGTTTCCAATCCGATGGCGTGCCGCCGTGGAATGCCTCCAACGCATCCCAAATCCCCTTGCGTTCCTCAATGGCTCCCACAAAAAGAATCTGCCTGCCCTCGCCCTCCGCTGGCCGCGCGGTGCGAAAGCCGGTGCGAATCGGGTGCTCAATCACGTGGACTGATTGGGTTGGGACCATCGGCCGGGCGGAATTGAGCGAATACTCATTTTCTGCGACCACGTGGCGGGCACGGGCCAGCGCCATGCGCTCGCTCCGCGCCGCCAGCATGGTCAGCCACGGCATTGGCACGCATTTCCGGTAGGTATTGATATTCCCCTGAATCTGGACCAGATGCCGTTCCGGCGACAGTTTGAGGGCAACATGCGCATAGGCATCTTCCGTTCCCCAACCGTGAACCACGTCTGGTTTCAATCGGACCGCCAGCTCGCGAAAGAAACGCCAGTCAAAGTGATACATGCAAAAAATTCTCGCCCTGGACTTGACGGGAACCAGGTGGAAGCGGGCACCCTGATAGGTGAATTCCTGAGGGGAAGTATGGGATGCGGTCCGGCAGGCGATGTGTAAATCGACACCCTCCGGTGGAGGAAGATGCCCCATGATCCACGACCAGGCCGCGTAAGCCCCGTGGTCACGGCCGTGCAAAACTTCGCGCTGCACTTCCTGGGGAAGTCCGCAAATCCAGAGGATTTTCATTGATACCATTCGGCTTCGGCTTTCCGGTGGCGGTCTCTTATCCGGATTTAAGGTTGGAAGCAAACATATTGGCTTGCCCACGACAAGTGATTCCCGGCAAAAAAAATTCCTGCGGCTTGAAATGCTCCGCCATTGCGGCTAATACTCCCCGGCGATGGTTGCCACCCAACCGTAAAAAATCCGATGCGCCTGTTATTGCTCAAATTATTGACCCGGCTTGGCCGTCTCTGGCTCAAAAGTCGCGGAGTGAAAATTGGCCGGAGCGGTTGGATACATGGCTTGCCTCAGTTGCGGCTGGCCAAAGGCTCCACGGTTGAAATCGGAGATAATGTCGCGTTGTGTTCGATGTCACGTTTCAATCCGTTGGCGCCGGGCCGCAGGTTGAGCATTGTAACGACCACCTCCCGTGCTCGAATCGTCATCAAAGATGGAGCCGGCATCAGCAATTCTGTCATTTCATGCTGTGAAAGCATTACCGTCGGGAAAGACACACTGATCGGGGCTGAATGCCTCATCACCGACTCCGATTTTCATGGGGTTCCACTGCGGGAAAACCCGCCGGCCAGGTCGGCTCCGGTGGAGATTGGTGACCTGGTATTTGTTGGAACCAGGACCATCGTTTTAAAAGGGGTCAAAATTGGCAACCACTCGGTGATCGGAGCCGGCAGCGTCGTCACGTCCGACATCCCGGAAAACTGCCTGGCGGCCGGCAATCCGGCCAGAGTGATCCGTTCATTCGCCGCCGGCTAGCCTCCCCGGCATTTTTTGCGCCATGCATGACTGAGAGTACGCAAATCGCAATGGCACTTGACTACCCTTTGACTTTGCGGGGCGGCGTGAGTGTTATTGTCGAGTCGTTGCTGAAATACCTTCCAGCCGGATACGATGTGCTGCTGATTTCTCCCGATGACCCGCAAGAACTCCAAAAGCATCCGTGTTCAAAGCGAATCAACGGGCACATCCGCTTCGATCCGGCCGCGCTGACGCACGGTGAGGCGTCGAACCTGGCTGAAACGATCGGCAAACGTGGCGCGTTGCTGGTTCATTTTCATGCCGGCGGAAATCTGGAATGGGGCACTCGCAGCGGATGGAAAAGTCCGCTTCCCTTCCTGGCCCGCGCCGGAATTCCCTGCGTCTTCTCGGCGCATCAAGTGACCTCGTTGCTCGAGGGTTACTGCGCAAAAGCCCGCCCGCTTTGGCATAAACTGGCGTTGTTGCCCGCAGTGTGGCTGGCCAGCACTTATGCCCTGCAGCACGCCTCAAAAATCCTGACCGATTCCAAACATGACGCGGACCTGCTGAAACACAATTTTCCTCTCCTCTCGGCGAAAATTGCCCACGTTTATCATTCACGGCTGGACGCCGCCGGACCAGCCACCCCTCCGGGAATCAACCGTGAACCGACAATTCTATCGGTGGGACACATTGCGTTCAGAAAGGGACAGCACATCCTGGCAGAAGCCTTTTCCAAAATCGCACCGCAATATCCGGAATGGAAACTGGTCATCGCCGGTCCGGCCCTGGAGCGTGCCTGCGCCGAAGAGATTGAACGGATCAGCGCCACCGGCGGTTTGCGTGACCGTATTCAAATGATTGGCAGCCACCCGGCGCCACAGGAACTGATGCAACGGGCGGCGATTTTCGTGCAGCCTTCCCTCATGGAAGCATTCGGTCTGGCCCTGCAGGAAGCGATGTTCTTCGGGTGTGCGTGCGTCGGCAGCAATGTCGGCGGCATTCCAGAGCTCATCTCACATAATCGGACGGGCATGCTCTTCCCGGCGGGCCGGATTGATTCGTTGTCCGGGATTCTCGCAGAACTCATCTCCGGGCCGGAGCGGAGGCGTGAATTGGTTGAACGGGCCCACACAAGTATGGTTGCCAGCGGCATGACCGGACAGGCGATGGCTTCCAATTACGACGGGATCTACCGGAACATTCTGAAAAATCGTGAATAAATTTTCCGTCGCCACCCCGCTCCGCAGTTCGTATTACAACGATTACGCGCTGGTCCTGCGCAAAAACGGCCTGCTGCGCAGCTATATTCTCGGCACACGACGCGGCATCCCGGAAATCCCGGCGGAGCAGACGATCCGGAATCCCGCCGTCGGGTTGATACGAACAGCCGCCGCGCGGCTTTTGAGCACTTATACGAGCGAGTGCGTCCGATTTGCCACTTATCCCTGGTTTGACAAGTGGGCGACCAGGAAAATCACGCCTCCTGACCATATCATCTCCAGCTACGGCATGGCCAATGCCTGCTTCCAGGCCACCCGAAGCGCCGGCGGAAAAACTTTCCTCGAAGCCGGCAATTCCCATCCCCAACAATTCTGGGACATCATGATACAAGAACACGCGCGCTGGGGATGCGCCTTGCCGCCGGTTTATCCGCCCTATCATCAACGCGCTTTGCGGATGATGGAGGATGTGGACTTTATTTTAAGCCCGAGCAGCTACGTTTCCGATTCGTTTCTGCGACGCGGTTTTTCCCGGGAACAAATCATCTACAACCCGTTTGCCTGTGACCTGACCCGGTTTTATCCCGCCAAAAATCCCCGGCCAAAAAACCGTCCGTTGACCGTCATCCACACCGGTATGTTGGGTCTGCGCAAAGGCACGGCGTATCTGCTGGAGGCGTTTCGCCTGGTGAAACAGCGGCATCCGTCCGCGCGTTTGATTCTGGTGAAACAGATTCATGACAGCATCAAACCGGTGCTGACCCGATACAAAGATTTGCCCATCGCATGGTCGCCGGGCGGAAACCATGACGTGCTTTCCGAATTGTTGCGGCAGGCGGATTTGTTCGTGATGCCGACCCTCGAAGAAGGTTTTGCCCGGACCCTGGCCGAGGCGCTGGCGTGCGGCTTGCCGGTCATCACCACGGCCCATTCGGGTGTGAACGATTTTATTGTGCCGGGCAAAAACGGGGAGATTGTGCCGTTGCGCGATGCCAACGCAGTAACCGCGGCCATTCTCAAGTGGGGTGACAAAATCATGGCCAGCGAACAACCGCCGGGTTTATTGATTGATCCACACCAACTTTCGTTCGGCGCGTTCGAGCGCCGATTCCTTGACGGCGTTTCAAAATTGGCAGCAGGTACATCTCCATTGATGAGTCAGTAGATATGAATTACAGTTCACCTGACGCTGAACAAGCTCCATTTTGCTCAGTCAGGTGCAATAAATATTTGATTGCACCAACCGAGTTGCCGTCAGTTTAGATTGTTGCCGTATGAAACCGTACAAATTGCTGCTGCTTTCATCTTTATTCACGGTTGTCGTGCTCCCGGTTGGCGCCCAAGGCACGGCCTTCAGCTATCAAGGCCGGCTTAATGACAATGGCAGTCCGGCCAACGGAATTTACGACTTGCAGTTCACGGTCTGCGATGCGCTGACCAATGGCAACTTTGTCGCCGGGCCGATAACCGATTCAGCCACCGGTGTCAGCAACGGCTTGTTTTGCGTCTCCCTGGATTTCGGCAACGGTGTATTCACCAGCCCGAATCGCTGGCTGGAGGTTGCCGCGCGCACCAACGGCGCTACCGCGTTCACCACGCTGGCGCCGCGCCAGGCGCTCACGGCCGTGCCTTATGCGGTGTATGCGGCCGGCGCCGGCAGTGCGGCCGGTGTTTCCGGCAGCGTTTCCGCCAGCCAGATCAGCGGCACGCTGGCTCTGGTCCAATTGCCGGGCGCAGTCCTGACCAACAATGAGCAAGGTGTGAGTTTGACTGGAAACCTGATCGGCAACGCGACCACGGCGACCACGGCGGGAGCAGTTTCGAGTTCTGGTATTGATGATGCCAGTCTGGACAATCAGTTATGGATGTATGCGAAAGCCGACAGTCTGGAAGATAATCTGAACGTGGCACGTTATGCATGGACAAATACCATTGCAAAATTGCAGCGCGGCAAAGCCATCCGCATTCAGCTCGATGGCACAGGGTTGGCTAATTACCTGCTCGACCCCTTCATCTATAACCTCACAAACCGGATTCCGTTCGCTGGAATGTTAAACGGCGGGGTTCCGCCTTGGGGATTCTCCGGTTTTATCAGTACTGGCGCCGCCGGGCAATCGTTGGGGAAAGACGGTTTTTGGTATCCGCCTTATTACTATACTTCAGCCCGGGGCGGCACCCTCACAGCAAGGGGCGTTGAGTTCCCCTGGAATGTGATTGAAGTTGATTACATAACCTATCCGTTGGGTTCGTCGTTTGCAGTTCAAACAAACAATAATGCCGGTGGCGTTTACGGCAACTGTTCGGGAACTATCAGCACGGTTGGCGCTGCGTCAAGGGGAACAAGTTGGTTCTGGACCAACAGCGCCGGACCTCGACAGCTCGGCATCCAATTTGTGGCGTTGAGCAACGGAACCAACCGAATCGTCAGCATCGGAGTCTGGAACAACATGGTCACCAATGGTTTCATCCTGGGCGCGCAGACCCAGGGCGGCTCACATGTCTTTGATGAACTGGCTGTTCCGACCAACATTACAGCGCCCATCTACCGGGCATGGCATCCAGATATTATTTTGTGGCAAAGCGTTGAGAGCGCGGCCATTGTTTCAACTTACCTGCCGGCCTGGGTCAATTTTTACCAGACGACTTTGACGAATTGTGATCTGGTTTTGTGCGGCACCTACCCGTCGGCCAACGCCGACCAGGCGCTCCAGGGAACTGAAACGGAGAACATCGCCATGGCTGCGCATTGCAGTTATTTCGACGGTTACTCCCCATTTGAGGGAACCAATACCATGATTCTGCGCGGATTGTGGGGAGACGGAATCCACAATCCCGGCGCTTACCCTATCTACGGCTTTTGGTTATATCGCTGGCTGGATTTTCAAGACTTTTATTTGGAGGGCGGAATGACCACCGCGAATGCCATTACTCGCGGGATTACCACCAACATCCTTGTTGGCAGGCATACATTTTACTACACCAACGGCATTTTAGAACTCGTCAAGTAACAGAACAACTCGGGCCGCGCGGCAGGACACGGCCCGCGAAACCAAACCAATGCCCGCGGGTCTTCAAATGGGCTCGCTCAACCGCGCAGCGACCGGTTGCGCCAGGGACCGCCCGTTGCCGGCGTTGCTGCTTGATTCACAAATTTGGCGGTTTCCCAATCCGGATACCGGGTGTGCAGGGCCAGATAGGTTCCTTTGAGCGCAATGATGGGAATGGATTTTGAAAAGATTTTCAACGCCTCCGGCACTCCGTTCAGTCCGTGAAAATGATTCTCCTGCTGGTAATCATGCCAGACGAGCACTCCGTTCGCGGCCAGCAAGCCCAACGCTACCTGCGTGTCATTGACAACGGATTCGAAGCGATGGTCGGCATCCACAAAAATCAAATCGTATTTCTCGTCCGGTTTGAAATGTTTGAGGGAAATTTTTCCAATGCGCCGGTCAATTTTTTCCTCCAGCGGCGTCCCCCGATACACCGCGCCGTGTTCGGGATATTCATCCAGCGTGGTGATCCGGGTTTCCGCACCGGTGTTTTCAGCGAGTATCCGCGCCGTATGGCCCAGATAGCTGCCGATTTCCAAAATCCGCCGGGAGCGGAATCCCACGGCGCACTTCAACAAGACCACCACGTCAATCAACGGGGTTGACCAGGTCCCGATCGGGCATTGGCGGATGACAATTTCCGTTGAAGCAAAGTCCGGTATGCAATCCGCCGGGTTCCATTCCGGCAGATGTTTCAACTCCGGCAGCTTGCGCGTCAACAGGGCGTCCACCCCCGGGCTGCTCCCACAGCAGCGCCAGACGAATTTTAACAACCTTTCCCTGAGGCCGGGTTTTGGCCGCTTGATCCCGTCAAAATCAATAGAGGTATTGGATGGTGAAGTCGGCATCAGCGGCCTCCCTTTTGGTAGATTCGATACTCGTTGCCTTTTCCTTCAAAATAGAGGCGAAAGTCTTTTTGCTGCCTTTCGAACGCGCGAAACGCCGGTTTATTGCCGAAGCTGAAAGCGTCGTGAGAAGCAACAAATCCTCCCGGTGATATGATTGGGCTGATTTCAAACAGTTCAAATTGAATGCACTTGGCGCTGTGGTCGGAATCGTGGATGAACAAGCCCACGGATTTTTTCCCCTGGGAAAATTCGCGCGCCAGCCGGGGCAGGATCTCCTGGCTGAAGCCTTCATGAAAATGCCATCTCGGATGCTGGCCAATCCGCATGATCGTGCCGATCATTTCCGGGGTGTATCCATCATTTTCACGAGGGTCCCGAAACTTGGTCGCATCAATGGAGTGCAGCTCCCCCTTTTGGTTTTTGTCCATCGCGGCAAGTATGGTGGCGGTTGACCCTCCCCGGGCCACGCCAGTTTCCACCACCACCTCGGGTTTCAGGCCACGCACCAAAATATACAGTTCACGCATCGGAACATTGGACTGGCCGGTGCTCGCAAGAAAATCGGCCACCTCCGCGTGAAATTCGTTCCACGGGGGCAGTTGAGTCGAAAAGTCCTTCCGCAATTTCTCCTCCAATGGCTGCCGAAACCATGCGCAGTAGGTAAGCCACAGTTTTCCTTTGAGCGAAGCGATCATGAATTGTGTCTGCGCGTTGCGGTTTTTTTGTTCAGATAATTGGTGGACTCGTTAAGAAATGGACGAATCCGCGTGCTCATGCAAACCGAAATGTGCCTTAGTTCGTCCGGCCTTCGCCGGACTTTGGCGCATGCATCTTTTCGCGGGATTGCGACCGCCTGGATCGCCACACGATGAAACAAAGTTGTGCGTGATAAAAATGACCGCTGATCGCCACGTCGGGTAAAAACCGCCCCTCGCTTTTCCATTGGTCGCGCAAAGACCGCAAGGGCTGAACGGTCAAACACCGCAGCAACTGACGCAACGGATGGCGGCGAATGTTTTCCCAGATCGGCGGCCAGGCTTCGCTTTCCCAACGCCAGCAAACCAGATCCGTCGGCTTGCCCATCAGGCATCGAGCAATGAAGTCGTGTCCACGTCGGGATTGTCCACGCACCAGCATATTCCGGAACCCATAAGTCTTACGCGGGGGCTGATGGTGCAAAATCATATCCAACGGTTCGCAGCGGTCGTCGGGAATCGGCGACTGTTCGCACATCCCGAAAAATCTTACCCGCTGCCGGTGAAACAAAAAGAGCCGGCCGGCCGGCGAATTTTTGGTGACCGCTTTATGTCCGTCCCACATCGGCCAGATGCAGGTGTAGCCGGAAATTTCCGGCGGCGGTTCGGGCGCTTGACGGAAATTTTTCAGCCAGGTTTTCATTTCGTCACCCGGAAATTCGTCCGCGTCCAACCGCAATATCCAATCATGCTTCGCCTGTCCCCACGCGAACGGCCAGTGCGGTTCCTGCAAAAAGGACGGCGGCCTTTCAAAAAACCTTCCTCCCGCAGCTTCCACCAAGGCGCGAATGTTTTGCACGTCCGGGATGTCGTGCAGCACGACCAGTTCGTCGTAACAATCGCGCGATTCCCGCAGCAGCCGCTCCAACAAATCACGTTGCCGGTGAACGCAAACAACAAGAGTGATGGCGGGCATGGGTTAGTGGGAACGTGTTCTAACAAAACGCATAGAGATGAGCTTCCCGTGATACGATGATGTTATAGTCCGGACATATCTCCCTGATCGTCATCGGGAGCACATAGGCGTCTTCTGGAGTGTGATAGGCGGCCATGCTCAGCCGGGGACGGAAGCGTACGATGGTTTCCGCGGCACCTTTCAATACCACCCCCTCACTGCCCTCGACATCCATTTTGATAAAATCGCAGCGAGCGATGTTGTGCTGGGCAATGATCTGGTCAATAGTCACACATTGGATTTGTAGAGACGCGGCTTGCGCTGAGCCACCCGAAACACCAGCCACATCGGCAAAGTGATGCGTAGTGAAACAGTCAGGGTTCATAAGCAGCGTCTTCACCTCGTCCTTGTTGGAGAGGCCAAACGGCAGGCATGCCACACGGCCAGACAACTGGTTGAGTTCAACATTGCGCTCCAATGCGGCAAAGGTCTGCGGCTCCGGCTCAAACGCCAAAACCCGGACATCGGCCGCCAACCCGGCGGCATAGACGGCAAAGGCACCGATGTTGGCTCCACAATCCAGTACCACGGCACCATTCTCAATCGGCCGGTAGGGAAACCCGGCCAGATAATGATTTTCAATGTAGATCTCGGCGAGGTCGTTCAAGGCCACGTCATCAGCATGGGGAAAACATTCAGGAATTTCCAAAATAAATCCTTTGCCTCGAAAGCGAAATGGCCGGCTCGTCTTGTCCATGGCCTTCCGGACCAATCGTCTGCCCTGTGTCACCTGGCTTGATTCTCTTGCCTTTAACAATGAAACCGGACAGAAAATCCGGTTGTCCAGATACCGAAGCAAGGCACGCCGGAAGTTGTTCGGGTCGGATTGGATTGAAAAGATTGGCGCCTTGGGATCGTTGGCCGCTGCTTTCTCAACCTGCAACGCTATTCGGCGCGCCGACATCAGGCATTTGAAACTGGCGTAACGGCGCCGGACTTTTTTTAGAAGGTTCATGCGGCCGATGAGCTTGTTTAAAAGGCTGATTCTTGCAAGCTATTAACTTCAGGCAAGTCTTCCCCAGTGCCATTCATGAAACATGCCTGGTAGTAAAGCGGGCGCAAGGCGGTATGTTCAAGCAGAGATTGTCCAGATGGGTTCAGCCGCTGCATTCCCCGGCAAGCAAAGGGACGATTTGCTGGCTCGCCGCAACGTAATTCGGGCCGCGGAAATCCTCATCCTCGAACCGGTATGGCCGGAACCGGACCGATTCCGGTAACAATTTCCCGACCTGGTAGCCGCGGCCCTCAAAAAACTGATGAAAATCCCGCAACAGGAATTTGGTCAGGATATTGGCCATGCCATATTCGAATTGCACAACGGGAATTTTGGCCGGTTGCAACATGTCTCCAAAACCGCGCAAAACGAGATGTTCGGCACCTTCCACGTCGAGCTTCAGGCAGTCGATTTTTTCGATTCTACGCTGGATGCAATAATCTTTGCCGCAAACGACCATGGCATCCAAAATCTCCACGGTCAGCGGAACGGTCACATCAAACATGGTGGTTCCCCCATCGCCGCCCGGACAATACTTGATTTTAATTTCACCCGGTGAATCTGACAAACCGAATGAATTCAGGAAAACATTTTTCTTGTTCGCCGAAAGATTCGCCGAGAGCTTTTGAAAAGTGGGGGGGCAGATTTCAAAACAATGAACCACGGCGGCGGGGTTTGCTTTCAAAGCCAGCGCCGTCCAATCGCCGTGATTGGCTCCAACGTCAAAAGCGTATTTCAACAAGTTCCGTCCGGCCAGCGTTTGCAGAAGCCAGCGTTCGCCGTTTGAATCATAATCATAGTTGAAATTCTCGTGGATTTGATGGTATTCGACACAAATAGAATCAATTTTCCGTCGCAGTTTTGGAAAACCGCTCAAAACCGAATTGAGCTTTCTGGCAGTGTTAAAGATTCGTGACATAAAAATAGGCCGTGATGTTCTTGAGGTAAAATCAGACGGGCGACTGTTTTCTAAATAGTTTCCTGAATTGATGAAAGCGCACGCGGTAGTAGAGCGGGCGCAGGGCAAGTTGTTCAAGCAAAGAATGCCCGAACTGGTGCGCGTCCAGATAAGCGGCAGTGGCGCGCGCCCGGTCCAAATCTTCGGCGGCGAACGGATTGCCGCGCTTTTCAATGGCGGCGCGAAGGATTGCCTCCAGCCGATCAATGGAAATTTCCGGGTCGGCCAGCTTGCGGATGTGTTTCCGCGCCTGCGCGCCCATCTGCGCGCGCAACGAGGCGTCACCCGCAAGTTGCAGGATGGCTCCGGCCATGGTCCGGGGCGTGCTGGTCACGAATCCGCATTCGCCATGACGCGCCAGCTCGATCTGCGCCTGGTCCACCCAGGGCACGGAATGGGTGACCACCGATTTGCCGAGATTCATCGGCTCGGCGATGCCATAACCGAAACTTTCGCCGATCGAGGAAGTGTGAAGAACGACATCCAATGCCGACATCGTCAGGCGCAGTTCACCGGCGTCAGTGGTGGCAGGCAGGAGGACAAAACGATCCGCATCCGGCGAGGCGCGCAATTGTTCAGCCACCAACGGCGGCGGCTCACGCAGAAGCAGCCTTATCTTCGGATTGCGCCGCAAAGCCAGTTGAAAGGCATCCACTGCCAGGTCTGTCCATTTGTTCAGTTCCGGCCGTGAAAGCCGTCCTAAAAGGACCTCATCCTCAGCCACGCCCAGACTTTTGCGAAATATGGCGATGTCGGTGGCAGGCGACGGTTCGACGGGATCAAGCGGATAAACGGTCACACTGGCGCGACGGAAAAAGTTTTCATCCAGTCTCCGAAAGGAACGGCGCGCGGCCTGGACACAGCTGGTCCACGAAACAAAAAGCCGAAAATCGGTCCACGCATCTTCCGCCGGGTTTTGAAATTTTCCAAAAATGTTGGTTTGAACGACCGGAATTTTTTGCGGCAACAGTTTCATCGCCTCACCAAGGACGTCTCCTTCGTGGGGATGGCCCGGCACGTGGGCATGAATGACTTCGGGAGAATTCCTCAACAGCGCATCGGCAATGGCCCGTGCGGAGACGCTGGCAACTTGCACGGGCACATTGTGCCGTTCCAGTTCAGCACGACGCGGCCCATCCATCAAAGCCAGCATCGTGACGCGGTGGCCGCGCTCCATCAAACCCCACGCCCAACGACAGGCCGCCTTCTCAGTCCCGCCGTATCCAAGATTGTTCAGGAAAACAACAATTGTCATAAATTGGCTGCTTTCGTCGTGGTCGCGGATTTTCTCGCCAACAGATAACAGTTATAGCGCAATACGTCGGCGGATACGTCGGGCATGTCCGTCGAGGTTTGAATGATTTCGCCGTTCTTTTGCCGGAAGAACCAGACCAAATCCTTCAGACGGACCAGGTGAATTGCGTCGGCGTCAACCGAATAGCCGGCGCCATGAAGCACCCCAGGGGCAAGATTCAGCCAGAAGGCGCCCGGAGCGCCGGCCCGGAGCCGTCTTTTCCAAAGCGGCGCACGGATTTTCCAATCCACAATATGCCGGCACGCGTCCGTCAAATCTCCAGCCTGGAGTTTCTGCCGGAAACGGCGCGGGGTCCGGCCAAAAAAAACGCTGAGTGGAAAACCCAAACCGTCAATGAATTCCGGGCAGATGATGCCAATCAACCCGCCGGGGCGGCAGTAACGCCACAGTGATTCGAGATAGGCCGGCGGGTCGGCAACATGTTCGATAGTGTAAAGACTGGCGACGATGTCGAAGGTTTCCGTGAGTGGCGCTCCAATCCGGAAAAAGCGCGCCTTGGGAAACCGCCGCCGGTTATCTTGCAGCAAGGCTTCACCATGATCCAGACCGGTGTAAGCCCCGCCTTTGCCCTCGACATAAGGACACAAGTGCGCAGTGCCGCAACCGACTTCCAACACGGATGCGCCCGGGAAAACGCGTTCAACCAGGTCACAATGAAAAGGAGTTATCCGGGGGTCATACCTCTGCGCCATTTGGTCAGCCATTGGGTAATAACCGGCCGGTGGATTTGTGTAAAACGCAGTCATGGCGGCTTCCAATCCGGCAATCTGCTCCCGCGAAAGTTCGGCGCGGCGGCGCAACTGGAGGCTCATGGCTTGGGATCCTGCGGCGTTGGGGTTACAGCGCGGAGCTTATCGAAAATGGGATTTTCGGCAATAAATTTGCGCAACGGCCGGCGCAAAATCCACGCCGCCACCAGCCCGCCGTGCAAAGTGGCGGGAATCAACAGCCAATAGGAATCGCCTTTGAAAGCCAGATAGCTGAAGGCAAACACGCCCCCGACCAGACCTTGCGCCCCCATTCTAAGCCAGGTGTGAATGTCCAGCCAACCGCCGGCATCCATCAAACGAATGGCATATAAATCCTGCGCGATATAAGCAATGCGACTGAACAAAAAACCGTAGGCCGCTCCCACCAAACCAGCCGCGTTCCATCCAATCCAGACACCGGGCACGGCCAGCAAACCGGCGGTGATGTTGAAACCGATCGCCGCGCCCAAGCGGTTGAGGGAGGCCAGTTGCACCCCGGATATGTTGGCCAGGGCGGAAAAGCAGCACGCGCCGACCAGCGGGAGGAGCAACGGTGCAACCAGCAACGCGGTCTGTTCGCCCAGTTTCACCCCCATGGTGTGGACCAGCCACAGCCGGAGCAACACCGGATGCCAAAGACATAGCCAGACGGCGGCAAGCAGATACCAGTCGAAAACAAAGGCAAAGGTTTCGTTGTAAATTTTCGCCGCCGCCGCGCGACCGCTGTCCACCACCCGCGCAGTATTGTAAAAAACGGGGCCCATGACGGCCACACTCAGGCTCTGCAACCGTGCAGCTATGTTGCCCGAAAAGAAATACGGGCTGAAATCGCCAGCCGGCGCCAGCTTGCCAAGCAGGACACGATCAACGGAACCGAACAGTGACGCGGCAATCAACCCAAAGAAATTTTTCCCCGTGTAACCGGCCATTTCCCGGGCGCGGTCGAGACTGGCCGCCCGGAGATTGAGCCCCAAATGATAATTCCTGCGCGCGTGCCACGCAAACACTCCTAACTGTAACAGGCTGATGAGCGCACTCCATGCCACCAGCAAAAGCGGATTTTTTGTGAAAAATGCCAGCGCGACGGACGGGAGGATTTGCAGCAGGGTCATGACTACCCGCAACACGCCGATGAACTTGAAATCCAGGTAAGCTTGCGAAAGAATAAGCCAGTAGGTGCCGTAGTAGCTGAAAAACAGGCCGAAACCACCCGCCACAAAACATGAGCGCAACATAACCGCATTGTCGGCTGATATATTGAACCATTTTGGCCCCAGCCAGACGCCAAGAGCTATGAACGCCAGCGACACCAGAGACAGAAACGGAATCATGACCAGGTTTCCAGTACCCCAATAGCCGCGCACGGCTTCGTGATCGTTTTTCCCCAGAGCAACCCCGATGTAACGTCCCACCGAAACTCCCAAGCCCAGATCGGCAAAACCAAACATGCCGGTGAAAGTGGCGATATAACCCCACAGCGCATACATGTCGTTGCCGAGATAACGAAGAAACAGGGGCATGGAAAAAAACCCGACCGCCGCGGTGACCAGCAGCGGCAACAAGCTCCACACCGATTGTCGTTTGATGCTCATGTAAAACGAAAGCGGAAGTTACCTGTTCATGGCGGCTTTTCCACGCCGAAAATCAGCGCGTCACAACCCAAATGCGCTTGCAGTCCGCCGCCGCTTTGCTTCCATTCCGTGGTCGCGGTTCTCACGAAGGAAAAATATGCATTGCGTCATCGGTTCCGGTCCGGCGGGCGTCGCCTGCGCCAAGGCGCTGCTGGCGCGCGGCGCAACCGTGCTGATGCTCGATGCCGGCCTCGAATTGGAGGCCGACCGCGCCCGCATCGTCCGTCAATTTGCCGAGGCGAAACCTTCCGCCTGGCAAAGGGGCGACCGCGTCCAATTGAAAGGCGACATGGCCGCCGGCGCCAAAGGCATTCCGCTCAAGCTGGCGTTCGGCTCGGACTTCCCCTACCGCGAAACGGAAACGCACATCCCCTGGCAAGGCCATGATACCAGCATCCGGCCGTCGCTGGCGCTCGGCGGCCTCAGCAATGTCTGGGGCGCAACCCTGCTGCCGTATCGCGACGCGGACATCGCCGACTGGCCCGTCAAAAACGCGCAATTGGAAAAACATTACCGCGCGGTGCTCGAACTCACCGGGTTGTCCGCGCAACCGGACGATCTGGAGGAATGGTTTCCGTTGCATTGCGACCATCCGCACGTGCTCGAACCGAGCCGCCAAGCCCGGTTGCTGCTCCATAATCTCAATCGCCATCGCGACGCCCTGCGCGAACGCGGTTGGCGGTTTGGCCGCGCGCGGCTGGCCGTGCGCCCCGCCGACGGTCCCCGCGGCATCGGTTGTGTCTATTGCGGTTTTTGCATGTACGGCTGCCCGTACGGCTGCATTTTCAACAGTGCCGACGCCGTGCATGAACTGCGCGCGGACAACAATTTTTCGTACCAGCGCGACGTCATCGTCACGTCCCTGCGCGAACATTCCGGCAAGGTCGCCATCGAAGGTTTCCACCGCCAGACGCGCGCCCCGCTGGCATTTGAAGCGGACCGGGCGTACCTGGCGGCGGGCGTCATTCCGACCGCGCAAATCCTGTTGCGCTCCCAATCCGCCTATGACCACCCGCTGCACTTGCGCGACAGCCAGTATTTTCTTTTCCCGCTCGTGCTGGCGCGCCGGACCCGGGACGTCCAGACCGAATCGCTCTACACCCTCAGCCAGGTTTTCATCGAACTGTGCCGCCCGCAAATCAGCCGGCACACCGTCCATCTGCAGATTTACACTTACAGCGATTTGATCGGGGAGGCCGTGCGGAAAACCTTCGGGCCGCTCGCACGTCCGCTGGAAACGCTGGCGCGGCAACTCGAAGGACGCATGGTGATTGTGCAAGGCTACCTGCACTCGGACGAGTCGCGGACCATTGAAATGACGTTAAAACGCACGGGCCTTAGCCGTGGAACGGTTTCGGCCCCGCAAGCCGGCGGCGGGGATTGTCTGCACTTGAACGCGCTGCCCAATCCCGAAACGCGCCGCACGGTCAAACGCGTCGTGCATGAAATGCTCGGGCAATCGCGCCGGCTCGGCGGCATCGTTCTGCCGCCGATGCTGCAACTGGCCGAACCCGGCCGCGGTTTTCATTGCGCCGGCTCGTTTCCGATGCGCGAAAATCCGCAACCGTTCGAGAGCGACAGCCTGGGACGGCCGCACGGCTGGACGCGCGTTCACGCGGTGGACGCGACGGTGCTGCCCGGCGCGCCGGCGACGACGATCACGTTTTCCGTCATGGCCAACGCCCATCGCATCGGCTGGGAAACCGCCTGAGCAAAAATTGGGTGAATGGATTTGTGGATTGCTGGATGAATGGTTTGCTTCCACCAATCCAATAATCCAATAATCCATCAATCCGACAATGAACAATGCGTGCGCCATCACCGGCAGCCACGGCTACGTGGGCGGCCGCCTTAAAAATTATTTTGCGGCGCGCGGCCGGGAAATCCTGGAATTGACCCGGCGTCCGGGACCCGGCGCGCGCGCGGCGGCGTTCCGGCTCGGCGCGGATATTTCCCCGAAGACGCTGGCCGGGGCGGGCGCGCTGGTGCATTGCGCCTACGACTTCCAGCCGCTGCGTTGGGAGGAAATCCGCGCGGTGAACGTGGACGGCACGCGAAAATTGCTGCAAGCCGCCCGGGCGGCGGGCGTTGACAAAATCGTCTGCCTCTCTTCCATCAGCGCCTACGACGGCTGCCGCTCGCTTTACGGCCGGGCCAAACTGGAAATCGAAAAAATCGCGCTGGACAGCGGCGCGCGGGTGGTCCGGCCGGGGCTGGTCTATGGCAGCGAACCGGCCGGGATGTTCGGCAAACTCGTCGCGCAGGTCCGCCGGTCGTCCGTGCTGCCGGTTTTCGGCGGCGGCTCGCAGGTCCAGTTTCTCGTTCACAACGAGGATCTGGCCGCGTTCATCGAAAAATCCATCGCCGGACAAATCGAAACGGCGCCGCGGGTTTTGACCGCCGCGCACGACCGGCCGTGGCCGTTCCGGCAATTGCTTTCGGAAATCGCGCGCGGGCTGGGCAAAAAAATAAAATTCGTTCCGCTGCCGTGGCGGTTGTTCTGGGCCGGGTTGAAAACGGCGGAGGCCGGCGGCCTGCGGTTGAGCTTCCGCAGCGACAGCCTGGTGAGCCTGATGTATCAAAACCCGAGCCCGGATTTTTCACCCAATGCGGCGGCGGGTTTGATTTGCCGTCCGTTTGAAGTTCAGAAATTGCGGCTCTGAACCCCGGGCGGCCGGCGCGAGACGGTCTTCAGGCCGAGCACGCTCATGAAGAAGCTCGAGAAAATACCCTGAACGCCCAGGATCATGAGCGTCGCCGCCGGAATCAGCCGGCGCAGGTTTTCCTCCGTGGACGGCAGCAGGCCGAAGTGGGCCTGTTTCCACAGCCACAGCGCCCGCATAAATAGAATTACTCCCGCCAGCAACACGACCAGACCGGCCATAATTCCCTTTTCGAGTGTGAAAATTTTGAAGACACGCGTGAGTTTGGGGTCCTCCGGCAGCAGGCCCTCGGCGACGGCAAAAACCTGGGTGAACATTGCGAACGCGACGAGTTGAAAACCGACGATGACCGCCATGCAGGCCATCATCAGCGTGCCGACGTTCAATTGGACACCGCCGAGGTTGACGTCGTTTGCCGACAGGGCGGCGGCAAAAAACATTCCCAGCACCAGGAGCAAAAACCCCGGCGCGAGAAACAGCCAGCGCGGCGAATAAAGCAACATGAACCGCAAGTGCCGCCAGCCATCGCGCCATGGCTTCAAATGCGGCGGGCGCGAACGCCCGTCCGGGTGCAGCGTGATGGGCACCTCGGAAATTTTGAACTTCCGGAACGTGGATTTGATGACCATTTCGGAGGCGAATTCCATGCCCGTCGTCTGCAATTCCATTTTTTCAAACGCCGCCCGGCTGAACCCGCGCATGCCGCAATGAAAATCGTGCGCGGGGCACTTGAAAAAGAAGCGGCCGATGAACGTCAACACGGGATTGCCGAGCCAGCGGTTTTTCCACGGCATCGCGCCGGGCAAAATGGTCCCGCCGCCCACCGGCAGCCGGCAGCCCATGACCAGGTCATACCCTTCCTGAAGTTTTTTCACAAACCGGTCCGCCTCGGAAAAATCGTAGCTGTCGTCCGCGTCGGCCATCAGGATCCATTTTCCGAGGGCGGCGCGGATGCCGCCGCGCAGCGCGTTGCCATAACCTTTTTCCTTCACCGGCACGACCCGTGCCCCCAGGTTTTTGGCGATGGCCTGCGAGCCGTCCGTGCTGCCGTTGTCGGCGATGATGATTTCACCGGGCACGCCGGCCCGTTGGATACCCGCATTCGCCTTCTCAACACAGCGGGCGATGGTTTCCGCTTCGTTCAGGCACGGCATGACGATGCTCAGTTCAACGAGTCCGGTCACAAGGCGAATCTAATGGAAAAAAGGACGGCTTGGCGAGCGCGGGTTTTAGTTCAACGCAATCTGACGGGAGGCCGGCCAATTGGGTCCACTGAAGTTGCGCTCGGCGGGCGGCGTTTGATTTAAGGTTTGCGCCCGCGCACAAAATCGTAAATCGTGAATCGCAAATCATAAATTCATCATGCCTTCATTCGACATCGTCTCCCAGGTCAACTCGATGGAAATCGAGAACGCCGTCAACCAGGCCAACAAGGAGCTGGCCAACCGCTTTGATTTCAGGGGCACCCGGGCGGAAATTGTCCTCGAAAAGAACGAAATCAAGCTCTCCGCCGCGGACCAGTTCAAAATCAAGGCGCTCACGGAAATCGTCATGGGCCGGCTCGCCAAACGCAACATCAGTTTGAAGAGTGTGGAGCAGGCCGAGCCGGATATTTCCCCGCTCGGCCACGCGCGGCAGGTCATCAAAATCAAACAGGGCATTGAAACAACCGTGGCAAAGCAAATCACGGGCTTCATCCGCGACGGCAAGTTCAAGGTGACGACGCAGATCCAGGGCGACGCCATCCGCGTGACGGGCAAGAGCCGCGACGAATTGCAGACCGTCATCGGCGCCGTGCGCGCGCAGGATTTTCCCGTGCCCGTCCAGTTCGTGAATTTCAGGGAATAGAGGCCCCAGTCATTATTCGATGTTCAATGTTGAATGTTCGATGTTCCAAATCCTTATCAAATCTCCACCACCTGCTGGTATTCCGGCACGAGCACTTCGGCTTTCGCGTTCATCGCGCGACAGTTGAGCGCCGCTGGCGTGGCAGGTTTCTAATTTTCCATTCCGCAAGAATCCCAAGCTCCGTCAGGAGCGACATCATCTGCAATCCAAATGGTGGGGCGAGGCTCCCGACGAGCCGGCACGCGAGGACGCTCGCCCCACCGGAATAGGCCGCTCCTGACGGAGCTTGAAAGAGTCTCGGGTTGGGTTCTACAAAGATTTCGCGCCTGACGGCGCCGGTTAAAACCTCCACCGCCATTTTCAATCCAGAACTTGCGGGACGTCCCGCGAACCGTGAAGGATGCGGATGAGGTGCAGCCGGCGCGGCGCGGCGGTGACGCGGTAGAAAATCAGATAATTGGCGAACCGGCGCACCGGCCAGAAACGCATCCCGGACAATTCGGCGCGGTTGGATTCGTAACGCGGGCCAACTTCCGGCCATTGCGCCAGCGTGCGAAGGCTCAAACGCAGCGCATCCAGAAACCGGTCGGCGGCGGCGGGATTGTTCGTCGCGATGAACAGATGAATGTCCGCCACGTCGCGAATCGCTTCCCCGGCGCGGATGATTTTAAGCGGCTTCAAGTTGCTTGAGCTTGCGGCGGGTGCGGGCGCGGATGCGGTCAAAGTCGGCATCGGTCAGCGGTTTGGCAGGACTGCGCAAGCCGGCCAGAAGCTTGTGGTCCAGATCGGGAATGTTCAAAGCGGCCTGCTGCTCGGCCTTTTCCAGGGCGCGCAAACCGGCGCGCACCACTTCGCTGGAATTGCCGTAGCGCCCGCTTTCAATCAAATCCCCGACCAGATCCTCGTAGTATTTGCTCAAGGCGACGTTCATGGAGCCAATTTAGGCCGGTAACATTAGTTGTCAATAGCCGTTATTCCTTAAATCTCCACCACCTGCTGGTATTCCGGCACGACAACCTCCGCCTTTGGCTTCATCGCGCGCAGGGTTTCCGCGTGGGCCAGGCAGTGAGTCTTCTTCGCCGTGAATGCAGAAGATTTTTTTGAAAGTGCCGGACATTTTTTCGACGTAGTGTTTCAATTCGTTCTTGTCGGCGTGACCGGAATAGGTGTCGAGGGAAACGACCCTGGCGCGGACCTCGTACGGTTCGCCGAAGATGTTAACCGGCGTCTTGCCTTTTGTGATTTGATCGCCGAGCGTTCCCTCGGCGCAATAGCCGATGAAAAACAACAGATTTTTTTTGTCGCCGATGTTGTTCTTCAGATGATGCCGGATGCGGCCGGCTTCGCACATGCCCGAGGCGCTGATGATGATCATCGGCTCGTGGCGGTCGTTGAGTTTCTTGGATTCCTCGGCGTCGCTGATGTAGGTCAGGTTGCCCATGTCGAACGGGCTTTGGCTGTCGCACATGGCGGCGGAGAGGTCGGGCCGGAGGCTCTCGCGGTGACGTTCGATAAATGTCGCTGGCCTTCATGCTCAACGGGCTGTCCACGAAAATCGGCACCCGCGGCAGTTTGCCGGCGCAGGTCAGTTCGTGCAGCACATAGACAATCTGCTGGGTGCGCCCGACGGAAAACGCGGGGATGATGACTTTGCCGCGTTGGGCCAGCGTTTCGCCCACGAGCCGGCCGACGGTGGCATCGGCGTCGGTGCGGACGGCGTGTTCGCGGTTGCCGTAGGTGGATTCAATTTGCAGATAATCCACATTTTCGACCGGGATCGGGTCGCGCAGCAGTTCATCGCCGCCACGGCCCACGTCGCCGCTGAACAGCCAGCGGAATTTCCGGCCCTTTTCCTGAAAGTCCAGAATCACCTGTGCGGAACCGAGGATGTGGCCGGCGTCGCGGAAGGTGACGTTCACGCCGTCCACCGGCGAAAAGGGCGTTTCGTAGCCGTGGCCGACGAGCTGTTTCACGGCTTTTTCGGCATCGGCGATGTGGTAGAGCGGCTCGACGGGCGGCTGGTGTTTTTTCGCGCGCCATTTGGAAACGAAGAGGGCGTCCTGCTCCTGAATGTGCGCCGAGTCAATCAGCATGATGCCGCACAAGATCGCGGGTGGCGGTGGTGCAATGGATCGGGCCGGGATATCCCTGTTTGACGAGGTTCGGCAGGTTGCCGGCGTGGTCAATGTGCGCATGGCTCGAGCACAACCGCGTCAATCTGCCTCGGGTCGAAGGGAAAATTACAATTGCGCTGGGTGGTTTCGTCGCGGTGGCCCTGAAAAGTCCGCATTCGAGCAACAGGCGTTTGCCGTTGATCTCGATGAGATACATGGAGCCGGTGGTGGTGCGGGTCGCGCCAAGGAAATGGATACGCATGGGAATTTATGATTTACGATTGATGATTGATGATTTACCCGTCTTGGAACAGTGAACATGATCTGAAAATCATAAATCGAGAATCATAAATCTGATGATGGATCAGCTGTGCCGGTAGGTGATGCGCGCCTTGTTCAAATCGTAGGGCGACATCTCGACGTTGACCTTGTCGCCGACGCTGATGCGGATGAAATTTTTCCGCATTTTGCCGGAGATATGCGCGAGCACCTCGTGGCCGTTCGGCAGGGCGACGCGAAACATGGTTCCCGGCAGCACCTGTTTGACATTGCCGGTCAACTCGATTGGTTCTTCTTTGGGCACCATTATGAGCCCGCAAGTAATGCCAACCGTTCCGCCTGAAATCAACCCCTTTTCCTGCCAAAAAAGGCATTGGACATTTGCCGCCGACCCGTTAAAATAAAGGCGTTCATTATGAAATGTGAAACCACGAACACTATTTTGACGTTTGTGCTGGGCGTCTTGGCGCTGTTGGGCGTGATCTTCGCGCTGCAAACCATTTTCCGCATGCGGGAGTATCGCACGCTGACGGTGCAAGCGGCCGTCGCCAACAACAACTTCATGCGGATCCAGTCCCTGGCGAACGACACGCAAGCTTATAACCAGAAAAATCCGAGCCCGGAACTCACCCGGATTCTTCAATCCGCCCAGGCCAAACCCGCCACCCGCTGATCGCCATGAACGAACCCGAAACGAATTCTCCCGCCCCCGCCGACCTGGGCGAACAGGTGGCCGCGTTGCAGCGGCAGGTTTTCACGCTGTTGCTGGCGCTCATCGTCGTCAGCGGCACGCTGACCGTTTATTTGTATCGCCAGTCCAGTCTCACGGGCAAGGACATCACCGCCATCAAACCGCAGGCGCAACAACTCATTCAGGCGTATAAACAGAACATGCCGGCCCTGGAAACGTTTGTGAACCAGCTCGTCGCCTACGGCCAGACGCACCCCGATTACCGTCCTATCCTCCAAAAGAACGGTTTCAATCAGCAACCCGCGGGTGCCGCTGCGCCTAAGAAGTAGGCGTCGCCAGTTTCGCGCCGCAGTTCGGGCAAAAATTCGACTGGGGCGGACAACTCCGGCCGCAACCCGGACAAGCAGTATGGGCTTCCTTGTGTCGCCGGTGAATGATGAGATTCCGTGTGTAGGGAATCCAGGTGAAGGCGTAGGCAAAGATGAAAACGGAATCCCGCTGATGGATTGAGTAACAAAGAAAGGTCAGCGAACCGGCGAGGCTCAACCACCAGAACGCCTGTGGCACCACGACCCGCTTCCTTTTTTCCGTCGCATACCATTGCACCAGAAACCGCGACGAAAAAATCAGGTTGCCCACCCAGCCAATGACTTTCCAAACGCTCCAATCTATGTCCAACAGTTTGCCATTGTGCCAGAGTAAATTGGTCAGCCAGTCCATAATGGCCACAGCTTAGACCAGAGCGCCCGAATCAAAAGCGCAAAGCGCGATGTTTCGATGCCATTGGGGAGGGACGGGGTGCCGCCGTCACAAAATTAAACCGGCGGCGGCGACACGGCGTCCCTCCCGATTACCCGCCGGCGACGATTTTCACGATTTCCAGCCGGTCGCCCGCGTGCAGTTCCCGTCGGGAAAATTCCGACGGCGCAACCGCCTCGCCGTCGTGCTCCACCACCACGCTGCGCGGCAGGAGCTTTTGCGCGACCAGAAATTCCTCAAGCGAGCACGGCAGTTTCACTTCGATTGGCTTTCCGTTAGCGATGATTGTGCCCATGCAATTCAGGTTTGCTTCGGTTTGATTTCGCCGCGCAGCAGCTTTTCCAGCCCGGCCACAACGCCAATTTCATTTGCCCATCGGCGCAAATAGTTTTTGTCCAGCGCGTCACCTTGCACCGCTACCACGCCGGCGGCATCCCCCAATTGCCGTTCCGATGGCGTGAGGCGATGCCACAGAAGTTTATGCAACACCACGTCCTCTGCCGTGGCCACCCAGGCGGATTCCCCGAAAACCACGACTTTTTTTCGCCGCGAAAATAACTCACGGTCGAACGCCTCCGGTTTCAGCAGCCAGAAATCCACTTTCAACGCCGAGCGTTCGTGAATCGCATTGAATTGAAAGGGTGGTTTGAACGCCGCATGAACGGCTTGTTCGTCCAGAAAAAATCCACCGCGAAAAACCTCCAGCAGCCGCGGCACGGCGGACGGCAGCAGTTGAATCACAAAATCCAGATCGTGCGTTGTGCGCGGAATGCCCCAGAAATTGCTCGCCATCGGGCCGGTGAGCAGATACGCCAGCTGCGAGCGGTTCAAGCGGTGCAGACAATCCACCAAAAGTTCGCGCTCGGTCACGACCCCCTCGCCAGTTCCAGCCGCTGGCGCAGCAACCGCGCCGCTTCCCGTTCATCCACGTCCGGATGTTGAGCGCGGATGCCTTCGCGCGCGACGTCGCACGACAACTCATGCAAGGCCAGCGCGATGCCCAGCCGTTCTTCGCCGCTCATTTTGCGGTATCGCTCAATCTGAAAATCCAATGCCGCCTGCGGACTCATGGAACGAATTTAACCCGGTTCAATTGAAATGTCACGACCACGCTGCGCGGCAAAAGTTTTTGCGCGACGAGAAATTCCTCCAGCGAACACGGCAGCTTCGCCTCGATCGGCTTTCCATTGGCGGTGACCGAACTCATGGCTTCACAAAATCGTTTGAGACGCTGTTGAAAACGATGTCGTCTGCATCGCCAAATTGTCGGTTTGGGCCAGCAGAACGAACGATGAAATTTGTCTGTTCTACAAAAGTGATTTGAAAAGGCATTTGCCAAATATCAATCATTTTCCCCGAGGCATTGGTGCGACTGGTAAATGAGATTCCGCTGTATTTATTGGTAGTGAGGAACGGGTTCAAAATGAATTCGTTCGGGATGTTTGTCAGGCTGCCGCTTTCTAGTGCTTTTCCCTCCAGCAATTCAGCCATCAAACGCTCTTCGACGTATGTTTCCAAAACTTTGGCCTTCGTCTTCTCCTTTTCTGTCGGAACTCCTGTGCTAATCAACCAGCCAAGAAATGCGAAGACCACCAACAGGCCCAGCATGAAGCCGGCTCTCACTCGCGTTTGCGATTTGTCCATAGACTCTGTTTCACGCCGTCAACGCCGCGTCCCAATCCTTCCAGACCGGTTCGTAGCCCAGCCGCCGGATCAAATCCGCCACTTCCTGCGACGAGCGTTCGTCGGCAATTTGAAATTGCCCGGTCGCGTTCGTCGCATTTTCCGGCGCGGGCGCCCATTCGCTGGCGCCCGACGCGAGTTCCACAATCCGGCCGCGCACGGTTTGATGAATTTTCTCCTTGCCCGCGCCGGTGTACCCGCCCGGCTCGGTGTGGCTGCCCGCGCTCATCATCGTGATGCCGAGCGGGAGCAGACCATCGCGCAGTTTTGCCGGTTCGCGCGTCGAAAGCACCAGCCCGACATCGGGAAACATCAGGCGGAATGCGCAGACCAGTTGCGCCAGGTCGCGGTCGCTCATGTGCGTGAGCGGCTGGAATTCGCCCGCGCATGGACGCAGCCGCGGCAGCGAAATCGTCAATTGCGCCTTCCAGCAGTTCCGCAGCAGATAATCCGCGTGCGCGGCGACGCAAAGCGCTTCGTAGCGCCAGTCCGCCAGTCCGTAGAGCGGGCTGATGCCGAGCCGGCGGAAACCGGCGGCGTAGGCGCGTTCCGGCGTTTCGAGCCGCCAGTCGAAATTCCGTTTCGGCCCGGCGGTGTGCATGTCCGCATAAATCTTCGCGGTCGTAAGTTTCCTGATAGACCACCAGCCCGTCTGCGCCCGCCGCGACGAGCGGCGCGTAGTCCGCCGTTTCCATCGGCCCGACTTCGAGCGAGAGGCCCGGCCAGTCGGTGTGCAACGCGGCAATGCATTCCCGGAGATAATTGTTGGAAACGAATTTCGGATGTTCGCCCGCGACGAGCAAAAGGTTGCGAAAACCCTGTTCGCGCAACGCGGCCGCTTCGCGTTTCACTTCGTCGAGCGACAACGTCACGCGCAGAATCGGGTTGTCCCGCGAAAAGCCGCAGTATTGGCAGTTGTTGATGCACTCGTTGGAAAGGTAAAGCGGCGCGAACAGCCGGATGACCTTGCCGAACCGCTGTTGCGTCAGCGTGTGCGACCGCCGGCCCATGTGCTCCAGCAATTCCGCCGCCGCGGGCGAAATCAGGTTCGCAAAATCCGCGAGCGATGGCCTGGATTTTGCCAAGCTCTCCCGCACCGCCGCCGCGCCGGCCGCCAGCGACTTTTGCGCCAGCGATCGCGCCGGAAACGAATTGAATTCGGAGACAAAGCTCACAAAACACAGGGTAACAGATTGGGAGGCAAAGTCGAGGCGAGCCTGGCATTGCACAATCCACCCGATTTGTGAAACATGGGCGCGCAGCGGAATTTCACATGGCACGCAAACTTCCAAACCGACGGCGCAGCGCGTCATTCATGATTCTCGGCGTCGGCTCGTTCGCGCAGAGCATCGGCGCGGCGCTGGCCGAGCCGGGCGCAGGCGTTTCGACCTACCTCACCCGCAATTACGGCCATTTCCCGCCGTCGCTCGTCGGAAAAACCTTTTCGCGCGACTCGTTTCCCAGCCCGGTTCCGCTGATCAGGAAACAGGGTGTTGAGGTTGTCATTCCGCAGTCCATTGATTGGGCGCTGGCGCCGTGGGCGGAGGATTTGGTTAAATCCGGTGTCGGCATTTTCAGCCCGACCGGCGAGGCCATGCGGATTGAACGCGAACGGGATTTTGCGCGGAAACTGTGCGCCGATTTCAAAATTCCCTTCCCGCAGGCGTATGTCGCGTCGAACCGGATTGAGGCGGAGAAAATTCTGGCGCGGCATCCGCGGCCGTTCGTCATCAAGAATCCGCTCTGCTCGCCGACCAGCCCGATTCACACAATTCTTTGCGAAACCGTTGCGGACACGCGGGCGTGGCTGCGGCAGGTGAATTATGCCGAAGGCGTTTTCTTGCAGGAATATCTCGGGCGGGCCGAGGCCGGGCACATCGTGCTGGTGAGCGGTGGCGAAATTCATTCGCTCGTCACGAACCAGGAATACAAATACGCCTTCGACGGCAACCAGGGCATCGTCGCCGGCGCGCCGCTCGGCGGACTGGTCGAGCGCGATCCGAACGACAAATACGGCCTGGCGCGGGAGCTCATCCATCCGCTGTTGCCGTGGCTGCGAAAGGTAAACTATCACGGACCGTTGCAGGTGACGGCGGTCAAGGTGGCGGCGACGCCTCGTCGCCGGACTTCTGCGACGGGGGCGTCGCAGCCACCCAACCAATGGCACGTCATCGAATACAACATCCGCATCGGCGTCACGTCCGGCCCGATGATTTTGCGGATGCTGAAAAATCCGGCGGAAGCCGTCTTGCGAACGGCGCGGAACGAAAAACTGGAATCTGCAATTCAATGACAACCTGAACTTCGGCTGTTCGCTCACGCTGGCGGGTTACGGCTATCCGTTCACGCAGGTGCGCAGTCCGCATCTGCCGCTGGAAGTGGACGGCAAATTCGATTGCGATGTGTGGTGGAACGAAGTGGCGCGCGGCGCGGACGGCAAATTGATTGTCGACCGGCCATCGCATCGCGGACGTGATTGCGCTCGCGCCGAAGCTCGACGCGGCGATTGCGACGGCTTACGCGAACATCCGCAAAATCCGCGTCGTGGGCAGCTACTTCCGGACGGATGTCGGGCAAAGCCTGTGGCCGCCGGGAACGGTTTGACACGCATGGCACCAATTCTCGCGGATCGGTCCGGTTGTTTTTAATCCGCGCGAATTGGTGAAATCCGCGTCGCGATTTTTCGTGTCAATTCGCGTCATTCGTGGTTAAACAGTTCCCGGCAATTATGGATTTTGATTCGACCGTTTTTCCGCTGCGGCCGGCGTGGACCGAGATTGACCTCGGCGGCTGCGAAACAACCTGCGTCTCATCCGCCGCGACCTGCCGCGGCACGTGCAATTGCTGGCCGTCGTCAAAGACGAGGCTTACGGACACGGCGCGCTCGACGTGGCGCGCATCGCGCTCGAAGAAGGCGCGTGGGGCTCGGTCTGAGCACGCTCGAAGAGGCGATGACGCTGCGCGAGGCGGGCATCACCGCGCCGCTGCTGTTGCTGGGCGAACGGCAGGAAGCCGAACTGCCGTGGTGCGTGGAGCATGACCTGACCGTTTGCGTCAACGAACCGCACACCGTCCGCCAACTCGCGCACATCGCGGCGGCACATCGGCAAACGCGTGCCGGTGCATCTGAAAATCCACACGGGCATGAGCCGCTTACGGCGTGCGCTGGGACGAAGCGCTGCCGCTCCTCGAACAAATCGCCGCCGAAAAATCGCTGCGGCTCGAAGGCGTGATGACGCACTTCGCGCAATCGGATGAAACGGACAAGACCTTTGCCAACCTGCAATTCTCCCGCTTCAACGAAGTCCTGCGCGCGCTGGAGCAGCGCAGAATTGCCGTGAAGCTGCGCCACACCTGCAACAGCGGCGGCTTTCTCGATCTGCCGCACGCGCATCTCGACATGGTCCGCGTCGGCATTTTGATGTACGGCGTTTTTCCGTCGCCGGTCTGCCGCCGGATTCCCGGCATTGAACCGGTCATGTCGGTGAAGGCGCGCATCGCGGCCATTCAAAAATTGAAGCCGGGCGAAGTGGTCGGCTACGGCATGCGTTACACGGCGCCGTCGGAGCGGCGGATCGCGGTGCTGCCCATCGGCTACGGCGACGGCTTTCCGCGCGTGCGCAACACAGGCGGCGCGCTCATTCACGGCCAGCGCGCCCCGCTCATCGGCGGCATCGCGATGGACGCGTTGATGGTGGACATCACGGACATTCCCGAGGCGCAAATGTGGGACGAAGCCGTCATCATGGGCCGCCAGGGCGACGAGGAAATCTCCGTGCACGACATGGCGAAGCTGAAAAATTCGGTGAGCTACGACGTGCTGACGAACTGGCGGCTGCGTTTGCGGAGAAAAGCGGTGAACGGCGCAATTGAGACCCCGCCCAGGCACGGATCGACACGAATGGAAACGGCGGCGGCCTGATTCGCGTTCATTGGCGCCATTCGTGGTTGTATAAAATGAAACTCCTGTTCTCCGAACAAAATTCTGATTACGAGCACTACCAGTTTCCCTACGCCATCTGGGCAGTGCCGGAGGAAGGTGAAATGCCGTCGGACATCTTTAATGCCGGTTTCCTGCCGTCGTCGCGCAATCTCGACCGCTTTTACCTCTGCCGGCAGGTGCGCGTGAACCTCGCAAAGTTCAAGCCCTCGTCGGAGAACCGCCGCATCCTGCGCAAAGGCGCGGGCATCGAGGTGAAGCTCGTGCCGCGCGACCAATACGATTACACGCCCGAGCGCCGCCAGTTTTTCAAGACCTACGCCGACATCAAATTCGGCAAGGACGTGATGACGTTTGAGCGGCTGGACGCGCTGTTCGGTTCGCCGATTATATCGCACCTGCTGGTGTTCACGGACGCGGAGACGGGCGCCGAAGTGGGCGGGGCGACGCTTTACCTCGAAGGCCGGGAGCTGGCCTATTATTACTACGCGTTCTATGACCTGAATTATTACGCGCGCAATCTCGGCATGTTCATGATGACCTCGGCGGTGGCGCTGTTCGCCGGGCGGGCTTTCAAGCAACTTTACCTCGGCACGTGCTATTCGCAGACCGCGCTGTACAAAACGCAATTCGCCGGCGCGGAATTCTTCAACGGGTTCCGCTGGTCGGACAATCTGGACGAACTGAAATTCATCATCGAGCGCGACAAAAAGGAGCTGGACCAGCACCTGCTGGAAACCGAGGAATACCGCGACGCCTTTTACAAGGGTGACCTTGGCCGAATCGCCGGGGCCAGCAACTTCCGGGTCAAGGTGAAGTAAGCCGTCTCCCCGGTCGGTTGCCGCCGGCGAAGTTTCCTCCGGGCATTCAGCGGGCGCGCGTTCAAGCTCGCACTTCGCCGCCCGCATCCGTCGCGGCGCGTCCGGCTATGCGTTACAACGCTACCTCGCCTTCGCTGTCCGCGGGTGGTTGCTGAGTCCGAGACCATCTTCATCCGAATCCCGGAAATCGTCCCGTCACATTTTGGTTACACATCCAATGGAGCTGTCACCTGTCTGAAACATTGCCCGCAAAAGCCTTTCATGACGCGGCTGCCCGGGCCTTCCAGACGACAAACCATCCGTCATGAAACTGAGTATGGCTGGCTGGTTTCTGGAGGTTGGCGGGCTGAAGAACCGATAGGATGGTTTCACGGTAGAATGGAAGGCTTTAAGAAAATCACGGTAACTAAATAAAAAAAGGTAAAATTCTATGCTAAACAAAAAGACAGGACTGGTTGCTTTGCTTGTAGGCTTTGCTGCCAGCGAAATCATGGCAGGGACTATCGCCAGTTATACAGCCGGAGATGTGCTGGTATGCTTTCGCAAGGGCGGCAACGACATGGTCGTTGACGCGGGTCAGATTTCGGCGCTGACCGGTGCAACGGCCAATCAAAGGATCCCTATCACTCAATATACCGGCACCCAGCTTGCCCAGGTGGGCACTAATGGTGTCAGTTGGTCGGCTTTCACGTGGTTGAATGACAACACCCTGTTTGTGACGAGGCCTCGAACTTCTGTAAACGCGCAAACCACTCCGTGGACAGCCGCAAGTTCCAGTGTTCAGGCAACTGTTGACGGGCGCATGGCGACCATTCCGCCCGGCGCGCTGGATGAATTGAACCTCTTGATTTATCCCGTCAGCACTTCCACCGCCGTGGTCGAAGAGGATAGCAGCGCGGGAAATCCCAATTACACAGACGGAGTCAGTTATCACGATGCCTTGACGGGTGCCTACCAGAGCGATTTCGACGGGAAATTTCAAGGCAACCCGGAAAACAGCACACCGAATAATTTCACAACTGCTGGCCGGGTGATTCGCTCGGATTTTTATCAATTGACGCCGACCAGCGGTTATGGATTGGGAACGTGGCTGGGTTACTTTGAATTGTCAACCAATGGCGCGATGACCTATGTGGCGTATCCCAGTACAACCCCGGTTGTTTCTTCCATCAGTCATTCTGGCACCATCACCACCGTCACATACACGACCGGCCTCTACGGAACTTATACCCTGCGGGGAACCAACAGCCTGACCTCCGGAACGCCGAGTGCCAGTTGGCCGGCGGTCACCACCTTGACCAGTGGCGACAAAGCAACTCATTCCGCGCAATTTACCGACACGAACAACGCCGAGTTTTACATCATTACCGCCCAATGACCAGCCAACCCAAACGAACAGAAAATTTTACCAAACAATATCAACCAAATCGAAAAACCAATAATATGAAAAAAACACTCCTATTAACCCTGGCGCTCGGCCTTGCCGGCGCCTCGTCGCTCGTAGCCAGTACCGTTGATGTTTACATTACCGGTTCCACCGCCTTCCGCGCAAACGTCTATACGGCATGCCAAAATCTCTATGTCGGTGGCACGCCTACCATCTATTTTGCTGATACCGCGCATAGCGGCGACGGCAAAAACAATTCCGGCTCACCTTCCTGGGTCATGACCGGAACGCCGATCACCGGGCTGACGAATATCCAAGGCAACACCTTGGTCGTCCACGGCCTGTTTACCGGTTCCACTCAGGGACTCCAGACGACGGAATCGGGCACCAAGCTCATCTTCGCCCAACCGGTCGGCTCCGGCGGGTTTGCCACGTCCTATATTACCAACAGTCCCACCATCGGCTTTTCCGATGCATCCGGCGCCGCTTCTCCCTATCCCGCGACGGGCAATTTCGTCGAGGAAAATGTGTGCGTTCAGCCCTTTGTCATTTGCAAGTCAACCGCCAGCGTGGGCGCAGTGACCAATATCACCAACGTCACTTGGGAACAGCTTGAATACGGCGTCCCGGCCGGTCGCATCCCGCTCTCGGCTTGGACGGGCAAAATTACAGACACCAATTCGTTCGTTTATCTCTACCAACGCACCAAGGATTCCGGCACCCGCCGCTGCGAAACCGCGCAGGAGTATTATCAATATAACGATCAGGTCGGCCCAAACAATGTCCCTTATATCTATGATTATACCAATAATTTCTGGTATACCCCCACGGTGACTGGCGTAACCGCGAACGGCTCTTCACCCAACGGCGTCGTTGGCTCGGAAGGACCTGGTCAAGGCAATGTCAATCTGAACTGGGGCTATGGTTATATTGGTGGTGGTGACATCAAGAATTCACTCAACAATGGCAATGCGGCCAACCAGGCCATCGCCTATCTGTCCATCGGCGATTCCAAGGGCGTGGGCAGTGCCAACTGGAACAACGTTATTTCCTATAATGGCCTCTGGCCGACGGCTGCCGGTGCGGGCATTCATGGCAACAGCGGCACCAACGATTTCTCGCCCATCACGCTTGGTTACTATCCGTGCTGGGGGTTTGAAGTCCTGGTGTTCAGCACCGGGGCCTACCCGGCCGGTGACCAAAACATCACCCCGTTGCAATTGGGCGACGAATTCACGCCGGGCACTTTCATGGGGGTATTCAATGCCCAGACATTTATCAACGGAGGCTCGCCTATCGTTGGCAGCATCGAAAAAACCATTACCGACGGCGAATCCGCCGGCGCCACGGCCGTCACCCTTGCTGAGATGGTTAATGCCCGCCAGACGGTTGGTGGAACGATCGTGCCGCCGTTTCAATGATCGGACCTGACAGAATTACGCCTTGAAGTTTAAGGCGCTGACACAAAAGACCGGCGCGGATTCGTCCGCGCCGGTTTTTTCTTTTTGGGAGCTTTCTGCCAAAGGTAAATCGCAGACTCCTTTCACAAACGGTCAGCGAATCAAATTTTCCGGCAATTCATTCACGGCTTCGCAACCGCCGGTGTAGCTTTGGAATGCGCGGAACGCCTTCGAAAGAACGACTCAAGCCGCCGCGCAGACCTCCATGCACCATTGTTCCACCCGGCGCTTAATCATGTCACGAATCTCACGGACGCGTTCCATCTGCTGCGCGTGAGTGCCGGTGGCCGCCGACGGATCAGGAAAGCTCCAGTGAAGACGTTTCGTAATTCCGGGGAATATGGGGCAGCGTTCCGCACTCGCCTCGTCACAGACGGTGATGACATACGCAAACATTTTCCCGGACTTGAACATATCAAACACCGCCTTGGTCTGATTGCGGGAGATGTCAATTCCGATTTCCTTCATAACCTCCACGACATTGGGATTCAGGTTGCCCGGATCCAGACCCGCACTGTGAGCCTCAAACTCTTCGGGACAGACTTGATTGAGGAACGCCTCGGCCATCTGGCTGCGCGCGCTGTTATGAATGCAGACAAACAAGGCTCGCTTTTTCATAATTTTCAGTTTCTAGTGCTTTACCTTCGTGAAAAAATCAGCCGGCTGCCCGCCACCCGCAGCCACAGAGGTCATCTTGTAATGCCCCCCGTTTCCCAAACTGTCAGTGTCTTAACCGGCAAAAGCATGTTTCAAAAAAAGCACAAAAATCCCGATAAGAATCGCGCCCCAACTCCACATAATGAACCGTTCGTGTTTCTTCATTTTTTCCTTTAAATCCGCCGCAATTAGCCGTGACCGCCTTTTCTTCCCACGTGACATTCTGAGCAAGTCTTGCGCCTTCCAAACTGACGGGGTGGATAACCCGCCTCGATTCCCGCCCTTGTGTCATGATGCTCAAGTGAATCTGGAGCCAGCATTATCAGTCGCGCCGATGCGCTTATTACCACATGACGACCAGTCCAATGTCACCCGTGGTTTTGCCAGAAGGCATAATGTCCTTGCCTCCAATCGTTGCGATGGGAATGAATCGTTTCAAAACTGTGACAGTCCCGACACCGGGATGTCACATCGCGTCGCCAGTCTGATGGTCTGTGCCTATCGAGCGACATCTCATTTTGCAGGAGTTGATTTTGCCGCCTTCTGCCGAATGGATCCCGCGCAACCAGGGATGGCTGATGGCGCGCGTGGCCGAAGGGACGGGCTATTGGCTGCAACACGGCGCCGACACCCGGCAACTGACGGCGGGTGACGGTTTGATGGTGCTTCGCAACACCAACGGGACCGTTCGCGCCAGCCAGCTTGGTCCGGTGAAATTGCAGTTTTTCACCGTCCAGCCGCAATACCTCAACGGGCTGCTCACCGTGACCGAATGGCATCAGCTGGAAGTCGTCCCCAGGAATCCTTCGCCGCCGGTTTCTCTGTTCACCGCCGGTGAGCCGCTGGGACAGAAATTCACGCGCCTGTCCGAGCAATCGCATACCGAGCGGCTGGCCATGCGTTGCACGCTGCTTCAGTTCTGGGCCAGCGCCGTCGCCGGCTGGCTTGCGTCACCGGCGCCCGCGTCCGCCGGCGGCAACAAGCTCCGGGACCATTTCCGGGAATTGGTCAGCCAGATGACCGAGGCCGAACTTTCCGAGTTTTCCCTGACCGATCTTGCCAAACAGCTCCATTGCAGCGAACGCCATTTCAGCCGCCTGTTCCGTGACGAATTCGGCGTGCCCTTCCGGGCGCGGCAGATAGAACTGCGCCTCCAGCGCGCCCAACATTTGCTCGCGGATTCCAGCGCCAAAATCATCAACGTCGCCTACGAAAGCGGCTACCGGCACCTCGGCCTGTTCAACGCCATGTTCAAAAAGCGTTTTGGCCTCACCCCCAGCGAATGGCGCCAGCAAAATCTCCGCAAAAAACTTCCCGTCCAGCCGCGAAACCATCTCTCGCAGTTGAAAACGCGCGCCGGCGTCTGGCTCGCCATGCTCGGCCTGTGCTTCTCACTGCCGGTCTTCGCGCAAACCAATCTGCCGGCCGGCCACGCCGCGGCGATGGCCCGGGCGCGCGCCGCCTTGTTCCAGAAAATGGCCCAATTGGATGCGCAGGAAAGGGAGGCGGCCCATCCGCGGATTGTTTCCACCAATGCCGGCCCCAGATTCGACGTGGAAAAATACCTGGTCATGGGAAATTCCATCCTCGTGCCGACGAACATCGGCGAAATTTTCACCGATGTCCCCGATGCGTTCGGGACGAACGTCAGCTTTGACGGGATACGCGCGGCGTTGACGGACCTGCAGATGGCGTATCGCGAACGCGGCTACGTGACCGTGTCGGTGGGCCTGCCGCAGCAGAAACTCACCAACGCGACGGTGAAAGTGCAGGTGACTGAAGGCCGGCTGGCCGGCATCAACATCACCGGCAATCGCTACTTCAGCGACGCAAACGTGAGGCGCGCGCTGCCGAGCCTGCACACGAATATGTTGCTCAATTCACACGTCTTGCAGCGCGAGCTTGACGTCGCGAATGCCAGCCGCGACCGCCAGATTTACCCCGTCATCGGCCCCGGGCCGGAGCCGGGCACCAGCGAACTTACGCTCAAGGTCAAAGACCGCCTGCCGTTGCACAGCCGGGTGGAGTTGAACAACGAATACACCCCCGGCACGCCAGACCTGCGCGTCGCTTTCAACGCTGAATACGACAATCTTTGGGACCTCGAACACCAGATTGGCCTGCAATATGGTTTTTCGCCCACGGTCATCGAAGGCAACCACGACCATTGGTCCAGTCCATTCGATGACCCCCAAATCGCGAATTATAGCGCCTTCTATCGAATGCCATTGGGCCATGTGTCGTCCGTCCAGGAAGAAATTGAGGGGAATCCCCAGCGCTTCGGCTACAATGAAGTGACCCATCAGTTCAACATGCCGCCTCCCACCGGCCGCCCGGAACTGACTTTTTACGCGAGCCGTTCAGTCTCCGATACTGGCGTGCAGCGCACTCCGACCAAAACTTTGGCGGAAAACAACAGCACAAACATTACCACCGGTTTGATATCCAGGACTTTCCTGCTGAATGATAGCGCTGGCCACAGTATCACTCTCAATGAAAATATGGGATTAAAACTCTCCCTCCCGCTGCCACAAACAGGAAAAATGACCGCGACCCTTTCGCTGGGTGTGGACTTTAAGCGTTATCGGCTGACCAGTTACAACACCAATGAGAATTTTTTTGATACTCTGGTTTATGATCCGCGCAGCCTGAATCCCAATATCCCGATCAGCCAGCAATCCTTTCCCGCGCCTCAACCATTTCCGACCAGTTATACTGTCCTGGATTATTTTCCTTTCAATATTGGATTGAGCGGCTCGATGCCGGACCAGTGGGGGACGACATTTTTTAATGCCCAGGTGAATTTTAATGTATTGCCCTGTTTTTCAGATAATGCCGATTTCGCCACGGCCATTGGTACCACTAACGCGGCTCACTCACATTATGTGACCGTGCAAGCCGGGGCCGACCGGGTGCAGACAATTTACCACGATTGGTCCGTCAAACTTCATGCGGACGGTCAATGGGCCAACACCCGCCTGTTCAGCAACGAACAATACGCCATGGGCGGCTCGACCGGCGTGCGAGGATTCTTGGACGGCGAGGATTATGGTGATACTGGCTGGCGTGTTTCGATTGAGCCGCAGACACCATTAATGAACGTCGGCATGGTGGATGACAACACGCCGCTCTGGGTTCGCGCCTCGGCGTTCGTGGACTATGGCGAAATTTATGCACTGGACGGAGGATCGTTTACCGGGGTTCCTTCGCTGGCAGGAATGCCGCCCATTCTTCCCGGCAATCCCACTACGTTGCGTTTTTTGGGCACGGGCTTCAGCCTGACTGCCAATATCGGCGACCATTTGGATGCCCGGTTTACCGTTGCCCTTCCGTTGATGGATCCGGCCGGAAGATCAGGTTTCTCTCCAGGACGTAACTTGCGCGTTTACTTCGGCGTCGGCGCCCAATTTTGAAACGGACATGAATTCTGAATTGTCACCGATTTGTAACATGCCGCCCCGCATGAGTGGCCTAGATTTGGAGAAGTTTAGAGGACGGAGTTTTATGAAGAGCCGGCGTTTCAATTTTTTGCTTTGGCTCGTGGCTGCCAGTGTCTGGTTGTTGGACTTTGGCTGGCGCGCGCAGGCCAATCCCACCGGCATGACGGTGCAGAGCGGCGCCGCCAGGGCAGCCGCCAACGGTTCAACGCTTACAGTCACTACTTCGCAAAATGCCTTGCTGAACTGGCAGAGTTTTAATATCGGCGCCGGCGAAACCACTGTCTTCAACCAGCCTTCCGCCTCGTCACTCGTGGTCAATAACATCCACGACGCCAATGCCTCACAGATTTACGGCAGCTTACAGGCGAATGGACTGGTCGTACTGATGAATGCCTCCGGCTTCTATTTCGGACCGAATTCCTTCATCAAAACCGGCGGCCTCATCGTTTCCACCGCGAACTGCCTCCCGCCCCAAAACGCCGGCGGCTCCTGGCAATTCAACGGCCCGCCGCCGCTGGCCAGCATTGTGAATTATGGGCAAATCCAGGTCGGCAATGGCGGTTCGGCCTTTCTCATCGCCGATAAGGTCGAAAACCACGGCACCATCTCCGCGCCCGGCGGCAGCGTCGGCCTCGCCTCGGGCCAGACGGTGTTGTTGAGCGACCGTCCGGACGGTCGCGGCATGAGCATGCAGGTCACGATGCCCCAGGGCTCCGTGAACAACTACGGCACCATCGTTGCCGACGGCGGAACCATTGCCATGAACGCCAGGGTGGTAAATCAGAATGGCCTCCTCCAGGCCAATTCCGTGCGGGATATCAACGGCACCATTGAACTCGTTGCGTCCGACCAACTCAACCTCGGCGCCAATTCCCGGATCGCTTCGCACGGCGATGATTCCACCGCCGGCAGTTCCGGCGGCGCCGTGACCCTGCAATCCGGAAACGATTTCGGTGACGACGTTGGCAGCCGGATTGACGTGAGCGGCGGCGCGCAGGGCGGCAACGGCGGTGATGTCGAAGTCAGCGCGCCGAACATTTTGTCATTGAATTCGAGCGTGGACGCCGGCGCGCAAACGGGTTGGAGCGGTGGTGTGTTCGCGCTTGATCCAATTGACATTGTGTTGGGCGATACCGGCACGACCGGTCCGGATAGCAGTGGCACGATTGACGGCAGCGGCAGTGGTTCGGGCACGTTAAACGTGAACGTGAACACTGCTTTTCAAAACATTACCGCCGGTCAAATTTTGCTGAAGGCTTCAGGCAATATTTTTGTCGGCGATGGCACAGATTCAGGCGGTTCTTTTACG
The DNA here is from genome assembly GCA_963802515.1 of uncultured Verrucomicrobiae bacterium. Taxonomy (GTDB): domain Bacteria; phylum Verrucomicrobiota; class Verrucomicrobiia; order Limisphaerales; family UBA11358; genus UBA11358. The sequence continues at coordinate 3,137,795 of CAWDIX010000002.1, read as the reverse complement.
CCCATTTCCGGTATTATTTGGGATTTGACCGGCAGCACTGGCAACCGGCCCACTGGCCAGCTTATGCTGCAAGCCCGCGGTGATATCACCTTCGTTGACGGTTCCCTGATCACCGATGCCAACAACTGGTCGGTGAGCCTTGCCGCCGGATACAATTTCGCAAACAACATGGTCCAGCCCGGCGCAGGGAATATTTACCTGAACGGCGGATTGGGACTGGGCGGCAGCGGTTCGATCCAGACTGCGGCCGGGAATATCAATTTGCAGGCTGGCCAGGACATTACCGTGGGCTCCGGCTATGTCATCACGACGGGTGGCGGCAGTATTTACGCTCATGCGTTGACTGGAAACATTGACACCGGCTCCGACGCGCAAGGTTATTACTTTGTCAACAACGCAGGCTCGCTCAGCGCAGCTTATAATTTGAGCGGTGGAACAACAACCGGCATACATCTGGGCGGCATCAGCACGGCGGCAGGCGGTGATGTGACACTGATCGCGGGCGGCGACGTAACCAGTTATTTGCCGGGTTCGAGCGATCGCGGCGATGCCTTGACAGCAGGTTCTGGCGCCTATGGTCCTCAACCGGGAAACGTAACCATTGTGGCGGGCGGCAATGTGACCGGCGATTATGTCGTGGCCAATGGTTACGGCAGCATCTATGCCGGGACGGAAATGGATGCCAATGGTAATCCTGTGGCGGCCAGAGACGCGAATAACAATCCCATCACCGAAAAAGATGCCAATGGCAATCCGGTTCTCGATGCCAGTGGCAACCCAATTTATGTCTATGCCTTGAATTCCGCTTCTGCCGGCAGTGCCGGGACGGACCCGGTAAATCCCAATCTGGCATTAAATCTTATCAGTGGCGGCTGGAATGTGGCAGCCGCGCAAAATATTCTTTTGCAGGAAGTGCGGAATCCAAATGGTGATTTTAATAACAGCGGTGCTTTCAGTCATTACTTCAATTACGCAGCGAACGCCTTCGTTGACTTGTATGCCGGCAATCAGGTGCAGTTGGGAGCATCCGCCTCAGTACTGCCGCGTTTGTCCCACGCCAAGGGCAACATCGGAAATGCGCCTGTAATCTACGCACCCATCTTGAATATCACGGCGGGTGATGGCGGGGTCATACTCGGAACGGGAACTTCTCCCGCCAGCCTTGCTCTTTTCCCTTCATCAGAAGGCAGTCTGACCATCAATACTACTGGTTCGCTGATCACTCACCTTAACTCCGTTAGCGGCGCTCCCCAACTTTTCAACCTGATTGTCTCGGATGCCGGTCATAATCAGTACACAACCACGCTCAATTTTGGACCAAACGATCATGCAGCGTCGCCGGTTCATCTCAATAATTCGACCCCGATCGAGTTGGACGTTGCCGGTGATATGAATCTTATCAATCTTGTGGTTCCCGAAGCGGCGCAAATCAGTGTCGGTGGTAATATGATTAACTGCGGTTTTCAGGGAATGAACCTGTCGCCTGAGTCCGGCTTTCAAGTTCAGATTCAGGAGGCCGACGGCAGCACGCGCATGGCTACGATTGACCCTGGCGTCACCAGCATCAATGTGACCGGTGACATCATTGACCGAAGCGTTTTTACGGATCTTACCGGTGTCACTCCCGAAGAAGCCGCCAATCTGTTTTACCTTTCCGAAACTGCCAGCAGCACCGTTCCCGCGGCAACATTGGCCACGAGTTTCTATTACAATCCGACGACCGAAACCTTGACCTACGAAAACATCAACGTCCCTGGACAGACACTGCTTAGCATCCTCAATTTACTGAACAATTTGCCAACTTACGCATACCTTAACGGCATTCCACAATATATAGACGGTGACCCAAATAACCCCGAAACTGGCCCCACTGTTTCTGTTCTGGGCAGTCCGACGACTGCAGGAACTGTTGCCTATAGATTACTTCAGCTATATAGCGCGCTGGGCTCAATTCCAAACAATCCCAATGGTCTCCTGATTGGCGGCGGCGGACAATTAAATGTAACTGCGAGAACCATAGATCTGGGTACTTCCGCCGGAATCCAATCCCTCGGTGTCGGTTTCTATAACATCCGGGGCAACTATCCACTTGCCGGTTTGTTCGGAAGTGGAGGCATATTTAATCGCGGCACCGACGTCAACGTCATCACCACCGGAAACCCGGCCGATGGCGTTATCGCCATCAATGGCCTGCCAATGGCGACGGAGCCATATGGGGGCTTGTATATGTATTCCAGCTCCGTGGCTTCCGATAATGGTGGTAATATCTATGTCCGCGCCGGCGGCGAGGTCAATGCCGGTTCGCCCTTATTTACCGTCAACAGCTCTTCGGTTCGCGGCATTTATTCCACCAGCCAGGGAGATGTGTCCGTTATTGCCAATGGCGATATTAACGTCAACGGTTCCCGCATCGGGACTTATGATGGTGGCAACGTAACAGTGGAATCTTTGAATGGCAGCATCAACTCGGGGACGGGAATCGCGTCGCCAGTGACAGTGGCAGCTTATTATGAGGATCCAAACACGCACGCGGTGTCTGTCGTCGATGGCACCGCCCCTGATCTCCCGGAAGGCATCCCGTTCAGCGGCATCATTGCACTGACCTTTGTGAATCCGGCACCGGGGGCGGTTCTCGGAAACATTTTGGTGGAAGCGCCTAACGGCAACGTCACCGCCAACGTTTCGGGCATTTTACAGCTTCCATTGGATCACTTGGATTATCCGAATGCCAACGTGACAGTACTGGCGGGATATGAGTTGCGCGATTTCGGCGGCGACGCTTTGGCCGCAAGCAGTCCTTTGGCAGACCTGCCCAGTGTTCAAGGCTCATTGGTAACGGCCGAGCCGACTGATCTGGCGCAAACCGTTGTGGTCGGCAATGAACGTATTCAGGTGTCTTCCGCTGTCTGGTCGGAATTGGTTTCCCTTTTGGGACTCACGCCTGGCATCGGTCAGGACATTAAAATTGACGTGTCCTCCAGTCAGCCCGATTTAATCACCGCCTTGCAGGGTAACAACGCTGACCTCGCAAACTATAATTATTTAACGCTGCATTCTGCCGGGAATGACATCAACGCCAACGGCACTGGTATCATCGCCAGCAATGCAAAATTGGAAGCCAGTGGGAACATCAATGGCCTCATCTTTGCCCGCAATAATCTTAACATCAACGCGCAGAACAATGTGAACGTCACGGCTCTGGCAGTAGGCAATGCCAATGTCAGCGGCCAACAAGTTATTGGCACGATTACCGGCGTCGGGGGAGTAAGTGTCAGCGGTGACTCTATTACTGCTTCCTTGATTTCGGCCAATGTTAGTGGCGCCACCTCTGGACAGAGCGGTTTGGGACAGGGCACGGCTGCCAACGCCACCGCCAGCGCGGCGTCCAGCAGCAGCGCCAACCAGGCATCTGCCTCGACGGACCAAAGCAATGACGACGACAAGAAAAAGAAAAAAGAGGTCGCCCTCGCGCAAAAGGTCAGCCGCGTCACGGTGATTTTGCCGGCGAAAAATTCGCCGCCGAGTTCGTCCGAAAAACAAACCTCAACCCAACCATTATAACCACCATGTTTGTCCATCCCCTGTTTGCCGCCAATGCCGCGATGTACGCCATCCAGAACGCCACCGTCGAAGGCAAGATCACCGTCATCGCGCTGCTGGTCCTGTCGCTGTTCAGTTGGACGATCATCATCACCAAGTTCCGCCAGTTGTCGATCGCGCGGCGGGCGACCAAAAAGTTCTTTGCCGCTTACAGCTCCACCCGCGATCCGCTGGACATCCAGCGCAAGGGCGAAGAGTTCGACGGCGCGCCCGCCTACCAGCTCTACATCCGCGGCGCGGATGAACTGGCGTATCAGTTGAAAAACAATCCGGTGCAGGTCCAATCCGTCCGGCGGCTGAACCCGGTGGAGGGCGTCGAGCATACCAACACCGATTATCTCGCAAAATCCACCGCGGTCAAAATCAGCATGTCGTCGTTCGAGGCGGTGAAAGTGATCCTTGAAGAGGCCGCCAGCGGGGAGGCGATGGCGCTGGAAAAAGGCATGATCGTGCTGTCCACGGCGGTGGCGGGCGGGCCGTTCATCGGATTGTTGGGCACGGTCTGGGGCGTCATGTCCACCTTTGCCGGTATTGCCGAAAGCAAAGCCGCCACGCTCACGGCCATGGCGCCCGGTGTGGCCGCCGCGCTGGTGGCCACGGTCACCGGCCTGCTGGTGGCCATCCCGGCCATGTTCGCCTACAATTTCATGGTCACCACCATCCGCGCCATCACCCAGGAACTCGACGGGTTTGCCAGCCGCTACGCCAACCAGATTGAACACGTCTATGTGGATCATCGTCCCCTCGCCGAGGAAATCCGGGACGCCAACGAGGTCCTGGCCGGACGCATCGTCGGCGCGATCAAGAACAATGAAGCTTCCGCGCTGGTTGAATCATGAAGAAGTGTTCCAAGTCCGCGCATGAATCGCTGACGCAGTTGAACATCACACCGCTGCTGGACCTGGCGTTCGTGCTGCTGGTCATCTTCATCATCACGACCATCCCGCCGGTGAACGATCTGGATTTGAAACTGCCCACCGCCGCCAAGCATCTCAAGGACCCGCCGCGCAAGGCCAACTACATCACCGTCGAGGCCGACGGCACGATGTATTTGAACAAGGCGAAAATCGCCGGTGCCTCGGACATGCTGCAAACCCTCATCGGCCTGCGCACGGATGACCCGGACCTGAACATTATCATTCGCGGCGACAGCCAGACCAAATACAAGCAAATCCGCGCCGTGCTCGATGTTTGCCAGCAGGCCAACGTGCCCAAGGTGGATTTGGCCACCGAAACCGCCAACGCGAAATAGCATGCTGCCGCACACCCAGCCGCGCAAAAAGCGCAATTCGTCCAGGGTGAACCTGCTCATCTCGTTCACCTTCCATGCGCTCATCGTGCTGACACTGGTTTATTTCGCCGCGCGCGGGGGATTGCTCGGCAAACAAATCCAGAAGATTTCGGTGGAGATGATCAAGGAAAAGCCGCCCGAGAAACCCAAGGTGGTGGAAAAGCCCAAAGTGGAGCCGCCCAAAATCGAACCGCCCAAAGAAGCCGCGCCGAAGGTCGAGCCGCCCAAAGAAGCCGCGGCGGCGCCGACGGTCGCGCCACCGACGGTCGCGCCGCCCGCTGCCGAGTTGCCGTCCTTTGCCTTCGATGGCGGCAAGGAAGTCATCAGCAGTTCCGATCCGGTGCAACTCTACAAGAGTGCCGTCGAGTACGCTTTGCGCTCGAAATGGAACCGGCCCGACAACCTGCATGACGACAGTTACGTCGCCGAGGTGAAACTCGCGGTGCGCCGCGATGGGGAACTCAGCAACCCCGTCTGGGAAAAAGAATCCGGGAACCAGCTTTGGGACGATTCGGTGCGCCGCGCGGTGGCGGCAGTGACGCGCATGGACCGTCCGCCGCCAACCAATTTCCCGCCGCACATCGTGGTGCGTTTCGACGTGCAGGAGGAAACCAAACCGATATTGCAATGATTTTGTGAAAAAGACCTCGCAAAGCCATCACGGTTCGCTCAGTGAGTTGAACATCACGCCGCTGCTGGACCTGGTGTTTGTGCTGCTGGTCATTTTCATCATCACGACGCCGCAGATGATGAACAATCTGGAAATGACATTGCCGTCGGGCAAACCGCCGCCGCCGCAAAAGGAAAAACCCAAAATCAACAAGATCGTGGTGGACGCGAAGGGACAAACCTTTTTGAACGACGAATTCGTCACCATCCCCCAGCTCAAGGGCAAACTGGAACAGTTGCAATCTGATAATCCGGACTTGAGCGTGGTGGTCAAGGGCGCCGACGACGTGGATTATCAGAACATGATCTACGTACTGGACGTCCTCCGGCAGTTGGACATCACCAAAGTCGGCCTGGCGACCGAAGCTGTGGCGGCGCCTTGACCCGGAGTGTCAAACGTCAAAAATGGAGCCAGCTGTCAGGATTGAACTGACGACCCACGGTTTACAAAACCGTTGCTCTACCGCTGAGCTAAGCTGGCTTTAAGGCGAAAGCCGTCGGCTTTCATCAAGGTCTGTAAAATTTTCACTCAGGCCAAAACCCGTGCCTCAATTTCGGACATCACAAATCTGATGGCAACTATTTTGAAATAGGCGGATTCTATGGCAAGTTAATTCGCCATGACCGTCCTTTCCAAGGACTGCGCGCTCTGGTCGCAGGCAAAGGACGGATCCGGCAAGCGAGGCCCGCTTCGACCATCATCGCCATGGCGCGGAATGGTTTTCGCTTTGTGGAATTTGACAGTTGGACTGTGAAAAAATTGCTTCAAGAAGCCGCGTTCGAACGCCGCCTCGTCTGCGACGGCGCCCTGGGCGCCCAACTCATGCCCGCCGGCCTGGAAAGCGGCGCCTGCGGCGAACTCTGGAACCTGACCAACCGGGACCGCGTGCTCGCGATTCAGCGCCGGTACGTGGAAGCCGGCACGGATTGTCTCATCACCAACACGTCTGGCGGCAGCCGCATCGTCCTGAACCGGCATGGCGCCGCCGGCAAGGTCTGGGCCATCAATCAGGCCGGCGCGGACATCGCGCGCGAGGCGTTCGGCAATCGCCCGGGATACGTGCTGGGCGACATCGGCCCGCTCGGCGCGCTGCTGGGAACCTTATGGCGACCTTGCGCAGGCTGACGCGCGCCTCGCACTCGAAGAACAGGCGCACGCCCTCGTCGAAGCCGGCGTGGACGCCATCATCATCGAGACGCAAACGTCACTCGATGAACTCGGTCTGGCCATTGACGCCGCCAAAGCCGCCGGGGCGCCAGGCATCATCGGCTCGTTGGCTTATGATTGGTCGGCGGACCGGACCTCATTTGTGACAATGATGGGTGTGCTGCCCGACAAGGCCGCGCAGTTTGTGGAAGAGCGGGGCGCACACATTGTGGCATTGAATTGCGGCGCCGGCATGGACATGACGGGCGCGGCCAGGGTGGTCGGGATTTATCGCCAGAATTGCACGTTGCCGATCATGGCGCGGCCCAACGCCGGCCAGCCCTTGCTGGAAACCGGAACGGCGGTTTATAAACAAACCCCGGCCGAAATGGCAGCCGGTGTCCCGGAACTGCTGGCCGCCGGCGCCAACATCATTGGCTCGTGCTGCGGCAGCACGCCCGAACATACCCGCGCGATCCGGCAGGTCGTTGATGAATTTAACCGGGGCAAACCAGCCGCCGTTTGAAGCCTCCACTTCAGCCTGAAATCGCGCACGGGGCCAGAATTGCGTCCGCCATGCCGTGGATGATTTTTTTGTCCGCCGGATTGATGGTCGCCAACACGCCACCGAGTTGTGGTCGCGCCGCGTCGCCTTCGCCGGAAACAAAATAATACGGACAGAGCCGCACCCGTCCCGGCATCGTTTCAACGGTGTTTCTCTCAAAATCAAACCATTGCGCCCCAACAAGCGTGGGCCTGTGATAACGCTGGAGGACACGCGGTGACTGGGCAAAATGCAGCAGGGCATCATCCACCGCCTTCGCCCAGTCCGCCTGCGGCAAATCGCTGCCCAGAAAAACCCCGCGCGCCCCCCACGCGTGTTCGGAAAAACCGGACACCTTCAGAATCAAATCGCGCTCGCGTTGCGACATGGTTTTCAGTTGCTGCCAGTCCGTCAGGTTCAATTCGGGCATCGCCGCCTGCGGCGGCAACGGCGTCGGGTCAATGATCCAGGTGTAAGGAACGAGTTTTTTCAGCCGGGCGAAAAAAGCTTCGCCGAGTTCCTGCCGCCAGAAATTCAGCAGGTTCCGGTTCCAGAGCAGCGCGAACAGCATTTTCTCCTCGAACACCGGCTTGGGCGGCGGCGTGAGACGAATCTTCTTTTCCACCGCCAATTCAAAAATCTGTTTTGAATTTTGCACGTTCGCCAGGTCAAACAACTCGAAGAAACGGTAAACCGCATCGCCCCCGGCAAAGTCCTCGAATTTTGAATTTTGAATTTTGAATTTTGAATTGCCGACCCGGCCCGCAATCCACGCCATCTCCGGCCGATACGTTGCGGCTTCTTCGGAAACGACAATGTGGACCCGCTTCGCATCGCCGAAGATGGATTCAAAGCCGCGAATCATTCCGTCCACACCGCCGATAAGCTCGGATTTCGGATTTCGGATTTCGGATTTCGAGTAGGTTTGGTTCAACCAACCCGTCAGGCCGATGCCGCCGGGCACGGAATCGAGTTCGGTAATGCTGAGGCCGTTCTCCGTGAGCAAAATGTCGGGCCGGATGACGCGCGGCACGTCGCTCTTGAACGCGGGCAAACGCTGAAGGGCGATGAGTTCGGCAGGCTTGCCGAGGTCGAGCCAGCGCGCGACCCATTCCGGCTGTTTGCCTTCGGCGCTCTTGCGGTAAAGCAAATTGACCGCGCGATAAAATTGCAGCAGCACGCGGCCCAGCGATTCGATTTCCTTTGCCACATTCCCATCCAGAGGAAACGGCTCCGGTGAAATCCGCCACTCAAGCCCGGCGAACAGCCCGTCACCGGGGATCTGCCCGCGGATAAAATGCGCACTGTCCGCCGCGGATTTTGGGTTGGCAGAAATGGCGTCCACGCCTGAGACAGTAAACTTCAGAATGTTCAGCGTCAAAACAGAACGAATGACGACCGCCGGCGCCGCTTCGCAGCGCCGTTTGTTTTTACGGGCTGCTTAACCGGCCGCGATAAAACATCCGCGTGGCGTTGGTCGTGGGCACGACAAATTCAATTGAGTTGCTCGCCAGCAAGTTGGTGTTGGTGGCCGACCAATGAAATAAATCAGGGGACGATTCGAGCATGTAGGATTGTCCGGCCTCGCCGTTGAGCCGGATGCCCAGTTGTCCGGGCGCGTCGTTGTCGCCGATTTGCAGGTTGAACGTGTTCGTCGCAGGCAAAACAAAAAGAGTGATGCTCCGGGCCGGCAGCAGGTCACTGAGAATCCCGTTCGTGAGCACGATATCGGCGAGGTGGTTGATAGCATTGGCGGAAGTCAGTTGCCAGCGTTGAACCGTTCCGGCGGCGTTGAAGTTGGTCAGGTTGGCCATGATGGGTGTGGCGTTGTTGAGGTCCTTGTTGATGACCATCAGCGTCATTGCGGCGTCACGGGTTCGAACCGCGCCAAAGGCCGAGAGATTATCCGGGTTGGGCACCGTGGTCAGAATGCTTGTGTCGCCAAAGGTGGACTTGTTGCCGTCGTAGTTGCGATACAGCTTCATCGCTTTGAATGTGGGCGTACCCGGGTCCGGCGTGGTCCAACGCGTCGCCAGATCGAGTCCTTGCCAGCCAAAAATGCCGAGGATGTCGGCCTGGGCAGTCGCGCCGTTGATATACGGTTCGGCGCCCCAATTGTATTCGGTGATGCCGATCTTCGTGCCCGGATAATTGGTCGCCACCCAACTCTTCATCCGGGGAATGAGCGCGATGACGCTATTGATCCAACTGGGATCCACGTAATTGGTGTCCCAGAACTGGCGGGTGGATTGGTTCCGCAACAATTCCGTTGCGGGGTCAACCGCATTTCCGCCGACGTTGGCCTCCTGCGGATAACAATGGAGCGTGAAATAATCCAGGAGCCGCTGTTGGTTGGCGGTGTCGTACTGCTGAAAATGATTCAGGAGCCACGGCATGTAATCCCAACCGCCGTTGGCGGTGCGGTCGGGATAGGTATTCGGGCTGACATATCCGTGTTGAGCGGCCCACTGTTGATCATAGCCGCTGTAAAGGTAACCGTTCCAGCCCCATTCCTCCGGCCCGCAAACCAGCGCGTTGGGGTCGGTGGTTTTGACCATGCTGGCGTAAGTCACCATATCGGTCCAGATTTCCTGCATGGTCGGGCCAACCGGATGGACGTCCTGATGTGTCCCGAACCAAATGCTGTGCTCGTTGTCGATGAAATAGTAAGCCACGCCGCCGTTGGTGGACGCGCCCCATTTACTCATCAGGTGTTGCACGAGGCCTTGTTCGAAAGTGGAGTTGGTCAAAAAATTGGCATCATTGGGATCGTTTGTAGCGGTGAACCCATTCAGCCCGCTCGTGACGATAGCGCCATTGGCCGGGTTAACGGGACCATTTGTGGTGATGAGCCACCCGGTGTGGGCAGCGGTGTTGGTGCCGTGGCCGTTGCCGGCGGCGGGCAAATACGGGTCAGTCGAAGTTTGCGGGCCGTATTTGCCGGTGGAATAACTGTAGAGGATGCTGCGTCCGGTTCCCAGTTTGGGCATCCAGCCGATCATGGAAAGGGTGATCATGGGCCGCGCTCCGCCGTTTTTGCTGTTGGCGACAAACGCATCGGCCGTGGCTCCGGGAACCGTGTTGGTGGAATCCGGATAACTCTCGAAATACCAGTCCGCATCCAGATTGTGCGCGTTCATTTGCCAGTTGTCGCGCGTTTCATTGTTCCCGCCCGACCGGTTCATCGTGAAATTCAAATCCGCCAGTTGATTCGACGACGCGAACGCCACGCCGTAGATCATGGGGCTGATGGCGTGGCGATTGCCCATCGCATTGACGGTGATGGACACCGGCGCATTGGTGCCGCTCGTCGTTGAATTGGCCACCAGCGAAATGTCGTCCACGTAAAACGTCGGCTCCGCCGTGCCCTGCGAATCCTGGATAACGAAACCCGTAAAGTTGTTGGAGCCGGCGACTCCCAGCGCCGAAAGCGGCACGATGAATTGTTGCCAGGCGTTGGGTGCCAGCGTGCCGAGAGAGTAACGGGCGCTCTGGGCCCAATTATTTGTGCCGTCAAGATCCACCAGGCCATACATCTGAAGTTTTTGCCCACCGCTGTCACCGCCGTTCAACCAGACGCTGATGCCGGAATAGGGGCTGGCGTCCATGCCCGGATGGTAAAGTTGAATTCCCGCCCAAGCCTCGGAAATGGTGACACTGATGGAGTCGCTACCGGAATAAACCGGCGAGGTGTTCGTATAGTTCAGGACGGTCCAGCCCCAATCCTGCCAGCCGTTCTCACGCGCGTCGTCGTAAACGACCTGGTCGGCGCGCGCCGATAATTGAAACAGGAAGGCCAATCCCAACAGCCGGCATGACCACCGCTTCCCGGCGTGGCGTCCGGAAAAAAGATATCGCATAATCAGCGCGGAAAAATACACCAGATATCGTAGCGGCGCATCTCCGCGCCCGTCATGTATAATGGGGACATATCAGGTCCGCACCTGCCCGTTGCCGATGCCAATCCATTTGTAACTGGTCAATTCCTCGAGGCCCATCGGGCCGCGCGCGCCGATTTTGTCGGTACTGATGCCGATTTCGGCGCCCATGCCGAACTCGCCGCCGTCGGTGAACCGCGTTGAGGCATTCCAATACACCGCCGCTGAATCCACTTCGGCGAGAAATTGTTTCGCGTGCGCCTCGTTCCGCGTGACGATGCTGTCCGAGTGCGCCGAGCCGTAATGATTGATATGGTCAATCGCCGCCTGCACGCCGTCCACCACCCGGACGTTCAGGATGTAGTCGTTGTATTCGGTGATAATAATCCTGCTCGGTTGCCCGTCGGATTTCGGATTTCGGATTTCGGATTTCGGATTTCAAAATCGCCTCGGCGTCAGCATCCACGCGCAATTGCACGTGCTTTTCCCCCAGCCGTTGAACCATGACCGGCAGAAAAGCTTTCGCGATTTGGCCGTCCACCAGCAGGGTTTCCATGGCATTGCAGACCGCGGGGCGCTGGACCTTGGCGTTCAGCGCGATTTCTCCGGCCATTCTTCAAATCCGCGTCGGCGTCCACAAAAACATGGCAGACTCCTTTGTAATGCTTGATGACCGGCACCTTTGAGCATTCGGCCACGGCGCGAATCAGGCCTTCCCCGCCGCGGGGCATGCACAGGTCAATGTATTGCGTGAGCGAAAGCAGAATCGGGATCGCCTCGCGGTCGGTTACCGGCACGACCTGAATCGCGTGTTCGGGAAATTTCGCCAGCGCCTGTTTTCCCGCTTCAATCATTGTCCGGGCGATGGTTTGATTCGAATTCATCGCCTCCCGGCCGCCGCGCAGAATCGTCGCGTTGCCGGATTTGAAGCACAGACTCGCGGCATCCGCCGTCACGTTCGGGCGCGATTCATAAATGATGACCACCACGCCAATAGGCGTGGAAATTTTTTGCAGCCTGAGGCCGTTGGGCCGGACGCGTTCGTCCAGAATTCTTCCGACCGGATCGGGCAGCGCCGCGACCTCGCGCAGTCCTTTGGCCATGGCGGCAATGCGTTTGTCGTCGAGCTTGAGCCGGTCGAGCATCGCGGGCGAAAGACCGCTTTTCGCCGCCACGTCCATGTCGAGGGCGTTGGCCTGCTTGAGCGCGTCGAATTGTTTTTCGAGGGCACCGGCCATGGCGAGCAAGCAGGCGTTCTTCTCCGCCGTCGTCAGCCGGGCGAGTTCGCGCGACGCGGCCCTGGCCTGTTTGGCCAATCGCGTCATCTGCTCATTCAAAGTCACGCGCGGTGAAGGTAAGCCAAAAACCCAAAGTTAAAAGGGCGAAGTTAGCGGCATTCTCCAAAGCCCGCGCCGACGATAAGTTGATCAACCGCGAAGTGACCGGACTGAATCGCAATTTTGGGTTATTTGTTGCCAAAAGAAGGAAAGCCCGTTTCCCCGGGAACACCTATCTTCACAACATGGTTACTGGCAAGGGATTAACGACAGAATGCGTTGACCAAACGATGCCACCGGCGGGTGACTGCGATCCTGTGCGGATTGTGGGGCATAGGCCGGGGTTGCCGGTTCGCCTCGTCCTGAGATTGTGTGGGGTGATGGAATCTCAAGTGCCGGTTGGCTACGAGGATGAAGGCGGATTCCATTACGGCGGGGACATAGCCGACAGGTTCTTTTCAATTTAAGGCCCGCAGTCCGCGCCAACTTGGGATGCGCGGACAGGGGCAAAACAGGTTTTGATTCGGGCGGACAGCTGTTTTTTCAGCGGGATTCTTCATCCCCACCTCCTTGGCGGCTGTCGCCCGAATCGCTTTTTGGGGAAATCATCAAAACATGTAGCTCACACTCAGTTTGAACAGCACCGGCGCGGCCAGTTGATTGCCGGTGAAGTTTTGATAAACGGGAATTTCCGCGTCCGCGTAAATCTTCACCGGATGAATGTGAAATTCGATCCCCGGTGAAAGCATGAGGCGCTGGTAGCCGGAGTCGCCGGGGGCTGCCGCCGCGCCAATATCACCCGTGCGTTCGGAAAAAATCACCTGCGCCAGCGGTGAAATCCTGACGCGACCAAACGCCAATCCTTTGTAGTCAATTCCCGCCGCCGTATCAAGTTCGACCCCGGGACGGTATTCATCCTGCGTGAGGACTGGCAAATCCAGTTGCAACTGCGTAAACCAGTCCCATTTTTCATCTTGCGTGATATTGCCGCGATAAAAACCGCCCAACAAAAGGTCCGTGCTGCCGGTGCCAATTTGCGTGTCGCGATCCACCACGTCCGCGTCGCGATTAAAACTGCCCGTCGGCAATTTCAGGCCGAAGGTCACGCCGGCGGACAGGTCCGCGAAAAAACCCGTGTATATGCCTTCCAGCCGGATGTCGCCGAGCTGGCTCCAGTTGCGCGACTCAATGTCGCCTCCGCCAACGTCCGTCTTGAAATGCCGGTAATCGTAAGGCACTTCCAGTTGAGCGCCCCATTTTTGATTGAACATATACTGCAAGCCGAACGTGACGAAGTGCGTCTCGATTTCCTTGTCGTCATTGTTCGCCGCCGGCGCCTCGGAGGTTCCGTTCCAGTTTCGATTCTGGTCCTGATAGTCATATTGCAGAAAGGCCATTCCGCCTGGACCGTCGGGAAGCATCGAGCTCGTGGCCACGTCAAACACACCACAGCCACACGCGCAAGCGTGAACCACACTTGGCACAAACACTCCCGCCAACAAACCACCACCCATTTTTACTGCTGCTGAATCAATTTTTTTATTTTTCATTTTCAAATTTTAAAGTTGCGAGAACGCGCAACGGCGCTCTCAAATTAAAGGGAAAATTGGGGGAGGGTCGGCATTTAACCGACCCGATTATTGGGGGACGGCGACAGGCCGTTCCTCCCGATTGAATGAGAGCGGTTTCACCCTGACTGTAGCCGCGACTTTTAAGCCGCGAAGCGCGCAGCCTCAAAGCCTGCAACTACAGTTTTATTGAAAACGCCCTGAACGCAGAATCCGCGCGGTGGCGGCACCGGCGGCGGTTGAGTAAGAGATTCGGCGAAGCAGTTCACCAGCGGAAAAAGCCGGAAATCCGAAGGCGCAATCAAAACCGGATTTTCCCTCGCGGGCGGAAATTCCAGCTTCTGCGTTTGCGCCGTGAACTCGCTTTTCTTCCCGGGTTTCTTGGCGGCAGCGATGGCTTTGCAGATCGGGCAGGGGTATTTGCCGTCAAACGTGCGGGCCACGGATTCGGACAGCGAATGCATGCACAGGTTGTTCGCCAGCATGGTCGCCCACGCCACCGATTGCAGGGCGGCCCAATGCGCGCCGGTGGTCGTGATAAGTGCAACCACCACAAAAATTTTGCCGAACCTGACAAACACGGGGGCAACCTAACCCGTCCCCGCAGAATCGCAAGTAACGAATAAACCGGGTGGGCGAGCGTCCTCGCGAGCCGGCTGTGGAGCGCGGTGACATGTCACCGCTTTCAAAAGCGCCGACATGTCGGCGCACTCCAAAACCTTTCGGCTCGCCGGTGGTCTCGCCCCACCGAATTACGATTCCGAAATCCAAACCAGCGTACCAACGGGCAGTTTGTCGAAGAGCGGAACCAGATCATCGGCGGCCAGGTGAATGCAACCGCACGACGCCGGGCGGCCAATCGTCGTCTCGTCGCCCGTACCGTGGATGTAGATGTAACGCGCGTGCGAATCCACATTGCCACCGCGGTTGAACCCGGGCTCGAGTCCTTCCAGCCACAAAATGCGCGTCGTTATTTTTGCGTCCGGCATTCCTTTCCAGGTATAACCAATGGGCTTGCGGCTTTCGAAAACGGTCCCGGCCGGCCAGCCGCTGCCGATTTTTTCCGCGATGCGGTGCAATCCCAGCGGCGTGCAATGCGAGCCTTCCATCTGCCCGATGCCGAATCGCGAGGTGGAACAGCGGAATTTTTTTACAAAGCGGTATTCGTTTGGAGTTCCGGCTTCAGCCGGCCACGACCGCCTGAAGGCGGAACTCCAAACTTTTTCAAAAAGCGAAACGGTTTGTTCAGCGACGCTGACGACAAGAACGAACCGGGTTGGCACAATTCCTTGCCCTTTGCAGGCGAGCAAAAACTTTTGCAACGGGTGCGGCATCAGGAAGCAGCGGCGGGGCGCTCGCGCTACTTCAGTTTTTTCACGAGCACCTTGGAGTTTCTTCCGCTCTGCTCGTATTTCTCGCGGCGGGCGTGTGGCAGATCATCGGGTGTGCCCTCGGCAAACCCGCCTTTGGATTGAAAATACGTGAAGGCCTGCGTCGAGAGCGTGAGGAGGTCGGTCAGGTTCATCTCCCGCGCCCGGTTTTCGACGTATTGAATCAGTTTGCGCCCGATGCCCCGGTTTTCGTGCAGGGGATTGACATACAGGCACGCCAGCTCGCCTTTTTTCTGTTCGGGATAAACATGCAGCGCGACGCACGCGACCGGATTTTTATCAATTTCAAAAATGAAATAGTCGCCCAGGCTTTTTTCAATCATCGCCCGCGTGCGTTTGACCAATTCATCGGATTCGACGGCGGTCTTCGTCAGTAATTGGATCGCGCGAATGTCTTTTTTCTTCGCCGGCCGGATCTGCTGATACTCGTTCGCGTAAATCAACGTGCCGATGCCGTCGTTGGAAAAAACCTCGGCGAGCAAACCTTCGTCCACTCGGCCGTTGATGACATGGACGCGCGGGATTCCGGCCTTGCAGGCGGCGGCGGCGTGCTGCGCCTTGGACAGCAGTTCCGGCGCAAAACCGGCGCTGTTCGTCTGCAGAAGATTCTGCAATTCGGATACGAGTATTTGCCGGATGATCTGGCCGCTGTAAATCAAGCCGTCGCTGGACGTGATGAAAATCAATTTGATGGCCTTCAGCGCCTCGGCCACCGCGACCGCCACACCGTCGGAATTCACGCGATACGTCTTGCCGTCGCCGTCGAAGCCGAGCGGCGGGATGACCGGCACGACGCCTTGCGTGAGCAGCGATTGGAGCAGTTCCACGTCCACCCGCTCGACCTTGCCGGTGAACAGATGGTCCACGCCCTGGATGATGCCCATCGGATGCGCGACGATGACGTTCGTGCTGGCGGCGCGGAGGTCGTTGGCCGAAAGGCCTTCGAGAATTTCGTGCGTGAGCCGGTTCGCGGCCGTCAGCGCAAGCTGGAGCGTGGCCGCGTCCGTGACCCCGGAACCATCGAGATTGGAGGGCTGGGTTTTTTGCTCGTCGGCGAGCGCCTTGATCTGCGCCGACGCGCCGTGGACGAGCACGACGCGGATGCTCAACGACCACAGCACTGCCACGTCCAGCAGCAGCGTGGCGAAGTTCTCGTCGGTGACAATCGCGCCGTCAATCGCGAGGATGAACGTCTTCTCGCGGAATTGCGGAATGTATTGCAGGATGCCCCGCAGGTCGGTTGGTTTCACTTTTGGCTCGTCATTAAAATCAGCAACGCAAAACAAGTATTCGGTTTTGGCCGCGATTCAAACAATAATTTTCAGCCGCAGTCCGCCTTTCAATTGAATTGCCATCGAACGCGGGGCCGGGCATTGTTGTCATTCTTAAAATTGAATGAAACATGAATACTGCCATTGCAACCGAAAAGACGCCGGCGCCAACGGCGTTGAGCCAGCTTGACCAGCTCAAAAAATTCACGACGGTGGTCGCCGACACCGGCGACTTCGCCGCGCTCAAACAATACGCGCCGCGGGACGCCACGACCAACCCCTCGCTCATCTTCAAGGCTGCGCAAATGCCGGAATACCGGTACCTCGTGGATAAGGCCATTGCTGAAAATAAGAAAACCGGCGCCGCCGGCGAAAAATTATTGCGGGGCGTCATGGACGATTTGCTGGTCCTGTTCGGAGTCGAGATCCTGAAAATCGTGCCCGGCCGCGTTTCGACCGAAACTGACGCCAATCTCGCGTTTGACACCGAAGGCCTGATCAACAAGGCGCGCCGGTTCATCGAGCTTTATCGGGCGCATGGCATCGGGCGCGAACGCATCCTCGTCAAAATCGCGACGACGTGGGAAGGCGTGCGCGCGGCGGAAGTTCTCCAGCGCGAGGGCATCAATTGCAACATGACGCTGCTGTTTTCACTGGCCCAGGCGGTGGCGTGCGCCGAAGCGAAGGCAAAATTGATTTCGCCGTTCGTCGGGCGGATTATGGACTGGTACAAGGCGAAGGAGAAAAAGGAGTTTGCGCCCGCCGAAGATCCCGGTGTGTTGTCGGTGAAGGAAATTTACGGCTACTATAAAAAGTTCGGACATGCCACGGAGGTCATGGGCGCAAGTTTCCGCAACGCGGGCGAAATTCTCGAACTGGCCGGTTGCGATTTGCTGACCATCAGCCCGCAATTGATGGGAGAACTGCAAAAAAGCACCGCGCCCGTTCCGCGCAAACTCAGCCCCGAACTGGCGCGCGCCAGCAAAATCGAGCGGTTGCCGTTGGATGAAAGGAAATTCCGCTGGCTGTTCAACGAAAACGCGATGGCCACGGAGAAAACCGCCGAGGGCATCCGTTTGTTCAACGCTGACGCGCTGAAGCTGGAGCAATTCATCGCGGCCAAGCTTTAATTTCTGGACTCGCACGCCGTCTTCTGCGAGCTTCAGGTCATGGACGGAGACGAGCGTGAAATTTTTCAATTTCTGAAGAGCCGGGGCGAAGATTATGTCAACGCCGTGGAAATTGCCCGGCGCGCGAGTGGCAAAAGGAGGTTTCATGACGACGCTGACTGGGCCAAGCCGGTTCTGGCGCGCATGACGGAACGCGGCATCCTGCAATGTGATGTCATGGGCCGTTACCGGGTCAAGCCGCTGAAAAAGGGGAAAGAAAAGCGTTGGGTCTCGCCTGAGATCGCCCAAATCCTTAAGGAAAGCGGCGTCGAAGTCGAAGGCTCGAAGGAACTCGGCTCGGACGAATATTACGAGGAATTATAACCACCTGTCCCGGTTCCGCCGCGGCACCATGAAAATCGCCGCGTCGGACTTTTTCCGTCCGAATCCATCATGTTCGCGGCGCTCCTGACCACGCTGTTGTTCGCCGCGTCCGCCATTTGCGGGCATCGCACCGCCACGCGGCTGGGCGGTGTCGAGGCCAATTTCTGGCGCATCTGCGGCGCGTTTCTTTTCCTGGCGGTCTGGGCAAACCTGTTCGGCACCGGCATCGCCGGCCGGGCCTTTCCCATTTTCGTTTTGAGCGGCCTCGCGGGCATCGGGCTCGGCGACACGGCGTATTTTCAGGCCTTGCCGCGGCTCGGCAGCCGCCGGACGGTTCTCCTCACGCAATGCCTCATCGCGCCTTGCGCCGCGTTGGTGGAATGGCTCTGGCTGGGCACAAAATTGAATCTCGCGGAAATGTGTTGTATCGGGGTCATCCTGGCCGGAGTGGCCGTGGCCATGGCGCCGGGCGACCATTTGAAAATCGCGCCGGGCCGTCTGTGGCCCGGGATTCTGGCCAGTGCCATCGCAGCAATTGGTGGCGCGCTCGGTGCGGTCTTGAGCCGCAAAGCCTACGCCGTCGCCCACGCGGCGGGTGAACATCCCGATCCCGGCACAACCGGTTACCAGCGCGTCATCGGCGGCGCGGTCGCGCTCGGCCTTGTTTTTTTGATAGTCAAGTGGCGCCACGCCCGCAAACACGCTGACGACGCGCAGATGAAGGATTCATTCTCTCCGCGCGAAAAGTTAAAACTTTGGCCGTGGGTGCTGGCCAACAGCCTTGCCGGCCAGACGGTCGGGGTGACCTGCATGCAATGGGCGCTCGAAACCACGCCCACGGGCATCGTCACCGCCATCATTGCCATGACGCCCATCGTCATGCTGCCGTTGGCGCGTGTGTTCGAAGGTGAAAAAATCACGGCCCGCGAACTGGGCGGCGGCTTCGTTGCCGTCGCCGGGGTGATCGGCCTGACATTTTGGCATTGAATCATCCGGGAAAACAAATTCCCATTCGTCCGGTTTTCGCCCTAGAATAGCCGGGGACGAATGTTTATGAAATCGGAACTCCAGACCGCCGTTGAATCGCTCGGCCTTGAAACTTTCCGGCGCCACATTTTTCTGTGCGCCGACCAGACCGAGCCAAGATGTTGCGCAAAAGCAGAAGGGCTGGCCGCGTGGGAATTTCTGAAGCGGCGGTTGAAGGAATTGAATCTGGCCGGGCCGGCGCCGCTGGTTTATCGCACCAAGGCCAATTGCCTGCGCGTCTGCGCGCGCGGGCCGATTGCCGTCGTTTATCCCGAAGGCGTCTGGTATCACTCTTGCGGGCCGGAAGTGCTGGAACGCATCATTCAGCAACATCTCCTTGGCGGAAAAATCGTCGCCGAATTTGCCTTCGCCAAAAATCCGCTCGGGCGAGCGTGACGGCGTCCCTGCCGTGTGGCCTACCGCGGGTTAATTTACCTATCATATTTTCTTCTCGACTTTTGTTTTCCAGACGTGCATGCTGTTCGGGCATTGGTTGGGAGTCCGCATGGCCAGACTGCTCATCAAAACGGACGGTTTGGAAAACGAGACGCTGGAACTTCGGCTCGGCGTCAATCACGTTGGCCGTGATCCTGCCTGTGATTTTACCGTTGCCCACCCCAGCGTGTCGGCATTGCACTGCGAACTGGTGCTGTCCAACGATGGCGTGCAGATTCACGATTGCGACTCCACCAACGGCACGTTCGTCAATGGCGAGGCAATCAAGGACGCGTGGTTGCGCGCGGGCCAGACGGTGCAAGTGGGCGAGGTGGTATTGTTCGTCGAAAACACCGACATCGCCATCGCCATTCCCCAATATGAGCGCGAGCGCCCGAAACCGCCGGTGGTGCTCCCGGGCGGGGTGATTTTGTGCGCGCGCCACCCGCACCTGCAGGCCAACTATAAATGCACGCATTGCGGCGAAGTCATGTGCGGGAATTGCGTGCATACGGTGCGCCGCAAAGGCGGCCGGCCGCTGTTCCTTTGCCTGCACTGCAGCCAGCCGTGTGAAGTTATCAGCGTCGTCGAGCTGCCCAAGAAAAAGGGGGTACTGCAAAAGCTGCAACGCACCGTGAAAATGCGCATGGCCCATTTCTTCGGCATTTCCCCGTCGGAAAAGTAAATGCCCGTTCAGGACAAAAATTGCCGGACCATATTTTCCAGCGCCGCGAGCCAGAGCGGATGTTCGTTCAAACACGGGACCTGCGCGAATTCCTTCCCGCCCGCCGACAAAAACGTCGCGCGCCCGCGAATGCCGATTTCCTCCAGCGTCTCCAGACAATCGGAAACAAATGCCGGGCAGATGACCAGGAGCTTTTGAATTCCGCGCCCGGGCAATTCGGCCAGCACCACATCCGTGTAGGGCATCAGCCACACGTCCCGGCCCAGCCGGGATTGAAATGACACGGAATATTTCCCGACGGGCACGCCGGCCTGCTTCACGAAGGCGGCAACGGTTTTGAAACACTGTGCGCGGTAACACGTCGCATGCACCGGGCTGGGAATATTGCAGCAATTCAGCGTGGTCAAACAATGGTCGCGGGTCGGGTCCGTTTCCCGGATATGCCGCACCGGCACGCCGTGAAAACTGAACAACAAATGATCGTAGCCCGCCTCCAGATGGTTCCGGGCGCTGGCCGCGAGCGCCGCAATGTATTCCGGCGCGTCACCGTAGGGCGGTTGAACCACAATCCGCATTTTCGGCGCGGTCCAGAACGCGACTTTCTTCACCCGTTCGACGGCCGTCTGGTAGCTCGACATCGCGTAATGCGGGAACAAGGGAATCAGCAAAACCTCGTCCATCTTGTTCTCCGCCAGCCGGCGCACAGCTTCCCGAATGGATGGGTTCCGGTAGCGCATGGCCAGCTCCACCGGCACGGTGACCCGCTCCTGTAGTTTTGCCTGGACCCGGCGGCTCGTCACAACGAGCGGCGAACCTTCGGGCGTCCAAATGGTGTGGTAGGCCTCGGCGGACAGTTTCGCCCGTTTGATGAGAACCATGCCCACGATGAACGCCCGCAGCGGCCACGGAACGTCAATCACGCGCCGGTCCATCAAAAATTCGCGGAGATAACGCCTCACGTCGCCGACCGCGGTCGAGTCCGGCGAACCCAGATTGACCAATAAAACGCCCTTGTTCATTTGGCTGAGAGGCACTTTCCCACGCCCTCGACAATGTTGCAACCCGACAAAATGGAATCACCCAGCGAAACGCCATCACGATAGTGGCCGGCAAAAAACAGACCGGGCGCCCGGCTTTCAAGGTCTGCCAGCATTCGGCGGTATCGGCCGTAACCGAGATTATATTGCGGAATCGCCCTGGGATAAACCACACAATGCGTGAACGTTGGCTGGCCGCGCAGTCCGAGCAGCACGCGCAAATCCTCGCACGTCAGCTCGACCAGTTTGTCCGTCGGCAGCAACGCGAGTTCAGGCCGCCGCTCGCCGCCCACGTAGCTCGTCAAGGTGAGATGCCCGGCAGGCGCGCGGTTCGGAAACAGCGACGACGAAAAAATCGTGCCCAGAATACTGAATCCCTCGACTTTCGGAATCAGCATCCCGAACCCCTGACAGGGATGCGCCACGTCCTCACGCCGGAATCCCAAAACAACGCTCGCTACCGGCGGATAACGGATTTCGGAAAATGCAGCCAAGCTCGGAAAACGCCCTCCCACCCGGTCTTCGGCTACCCTCTCCCCGCCCGGCGGGGCGAGAGGCCTGTTCACTTCGATTTGCAGTTGCGCCAATCCATACGCTGTGCCGCAATAAATCACCGCGCTGTGTTCCGCTTTACCTGCCGCAGTTGAAACCCGCCAGCTACTCTCCGTTTGGGTGAGTTTCGTGACCGATGTGTTCAATTTCACCGCGTCACCCAGGCGCTCGCGCAACGTGTCCGGCAGGACCTGCAAGCCTTCGTCAAACGAGAATTTCGGCGCGCGATCCTTCGCGATTTCGCCGCGGCGTTTGCGTTCGCCCGCGCCGAAAATCTGGCCTCTGATGAGCGAACCGTAACGGGCTTCGAGTTCGGCGAGCCTCGGCAACGCCTGTTGAACGGACAATTTGCACGGATCGCCGGCATAAACCCCCGCCACCAGCGCGTCAATCGCGTGATCCAAAAATTCCTGGTTCAGGCGCCGCTTCACGAATTCGGCGACACTCTCTTCCTTGCCGTCGCGACGGCGGGGCACGAATGGCTCGCGCAGTACG
Organism: uncultured Verrucomicrobiae bacterium; assembly: GCA_963802515.1. Taxonomy (GTDB): domain Bacteria; phylum Verrucomicrobiota; class Verrucomicrobiia; order Limisphaerales; family UBA11358; genus UBA11358. The sequence goes on along the minus strand of CAWDIX010000002.1, from coordinate 3,115,436 downwards.
GCGAGTTTGGCCTTGAACGAAAAAAGTTCCGTCGTGAAAAATCCCAGCGGCGAACCCGGCATGGCGATGGGCCGCCGGTAACGGACGACGTATCGCGCCCCGGCTTGGGGATCGGAATCGAGCCGGCGCGGTGCCAAACCTGTGTCGCGGACGAGTTGGGCGATTTTCGGCGAGGTTTCGAGAATGGTGTTCGGCCCGCATTCGGCGAGATAACCGTCTGTGTGGATGGATTGAATCACGCCGCCCACGCGCCGGCCAGCCTCATAAACCGTGACCGGAATGCCTTTGCGTTTCAAATAAAACGCCGCCGTCAACCCTGTGATGCCGGCCCCGATGATGGCGACGGGTTTCATGCCACATGGTCAGTGATCGCGTGATTTTCTTGCGGCGATGTCGCCCGCCGGGCGCAGCAGCGGCGCATGGCGCTTCTCGTATTCGGCGCGGAAACTTTCGAGCAACGGCAGTTCGATCTCATCTTTTTTCCGACCGCTGGCGCGTTTGCTGGCGATGATGTCGCGCAGGTTGGCGACGCGAAAAATGCCTTCGCTCAAACCCCGGGATTTGGCCTCCGCAAAACTTTTGATGCCGTCCGGCGCGAAAATCAAGTCCACATCAAACGGGCCGGTCTTGATTTGCACGAAATCCTTTCCCGCGACAATTTCCCGCTCCAATTCCGGCATGATTTCAAATCCAATTTTGCGCAATGCCGCCACAATGCATTTTCCATTTTTCGGTGAGCGGGCCGGAAATACATCCACGTCCTGCGTCGTGCCGGGATAGCCGAGGAGGATGGCGCCGCTCTTGCCGATAAAAAGATAATCCACGCCCTCGTCCTGGAACGCGCGGGCGATTTCCTCGGCCTGAAGCGGACGGAATTCCTTGGTCATGCGGCGCGTTTGAAGCCCAGATATTCCGGAAGATTCTCTTCGCACCAGGCGCGATATTCAGCCGTCGAATTGAAGGAACGCCATGGCGCATCATCCGGTACCGGCTTTTTCACGCGATTGAAACCGTACTTGATGCGCAACGTCAGCGGACGGTCCATCTGGCGGCGGCATTGCTCGCGAAAGGCTTCGTCGGCCTGCTGTTCGGTTTGTTTCATGGCAACCCAAGTTTATCCAATCCCGACGCAACGTCAAACGCCGCCGTCAACCCCGTGATGCCGGCCCCGATGATGGCGACAGATTTCATTGCGAAGGGCAAACTGAGCGTCGAACTTCCGGCACCGGAACGGGAACCTTTTCCTTTAATCGGCGGGCGAGTGCAGCGGCATAGATTCGCATCCATCCGGTATGCTGCGATTTCAGGAAGTGCGATTGCATCAAGTCCCAGCCCCCCAGCATGGCATCACGCGTCATGGAGTTGGCAGGATCCGCAATTCCCGCCGCTGGATAAACCGTGATTTCGCCGCCGAACAAGTCCCGCCCGTTCCACATAAAATCAAAACGCGCATAATCCACCCCGACACTGAGTTGCCGGGCAAATTGCACCGCGCGACGATACGGTTCAATCACCGCAAGCACCTTGGGTGAGGGAACGATGGGACTTCCATCCGGATCGTGTATCGCCAGGGTGGGAATCCCTTCGGGATCAAGATAAGCGTACCATTGGGCCGGTGTTTTGCATTGCCCCATCACCGATCCCAGGGTGGCCTTGCCATTGCCGGCGCGCACGTGGAATTCAAGCAAGCCGGTTTCGACATCGCCGACCGCCTCCTCAACGAACAGCCTCGGCTCGACCCTGGAGTAAGCCCATTCTCCGCCTTTCCGTCCATATCCAGACCTGAGCCATTTCCTGGTTTTACTCCGAAGCACCCGCCGGTCGAATTGGCCCCCGCGAATGCGATGGTTGAAACCACAACCGTGATTTGCTTTTACAAAAACATCGCCGCGCAACAACTCGTCCGGAATGGCGTCGGCGTCGCGGCCAACCCAGAGGGTCCGCGGGACGGGAAGATCCGGGCAACGGCTTTTTAAAAAATCCTTGGTGGCCAGCTTGTCCGAAAAGAGGATGAATTGCGGGTTGTGATCAACGACTTTTCGCCAAAGCATTCGCTCGGAATAGCGTTGCGGATGGGCGATGCTGGGCAGGCGGCCAATTCTCCACCAATAACGCCACACCAATCCCGGGTTTTTCGCATAAAGCACCGCGTTGGTAACCGCAAAGATAAAATCATCATTGAACATGGAAATCGCCACGCGGCTGAGACTAGAGCATCTCCTTCCATTTTCCAGCGAAGAATTCCTTTCAAATCGTGCGGGAATGCCCGCCTGGTCAAGAATGCTTGCGCTTCCATGCCTTTAGGAACCGTAAAATGGCAGTTGAATCGTCTGACTTTTTAAGGCACATTAAGCGCGTGAAAGCGACCGCGAAGCGACGCGCCAAATCCGAAGCTGAATTACTGGATCACGCCACGAACAATTTGTTGCGCGCGGTCAAGCAGAAGATTCTCAAGAAAACAGGCCGCGTGGATTACGACAAGTTGCGCAAAGAAGGCTACAGCGACCGGTTTCTTGCAAAAGTCGAAGCGGCTTGAACTTTTCATTCATTTTTTCGCAGCCGCATAAACTCCATCACGGTGAGGTCCAACAAAGGCGCGGCCCGCTTCGCATATTTCAAGGCATCCGAATAGGTCATTCCTCGCGTCAACTCGCGGACAATTTCGCGTGTCGTCAGGTCATTGGCTTTGGCAAACTGAATTGCAGCGGCCAAATCGGTGTAACGCAGAATGTGTTCTTCACTCATCGCAACGGTAGCTTAACTAATTTCACCACATCGTCAAACTCGTGATGCCAGCGCCGACGATGGCGACGGATTTCATCACCAAATTATCCAAAGATACCAATCGTTTCCCAAGGGGCGGTACGCTTGCTCCCATTTGTTCGTTGTCTTTTTAAAATCATCTAAATTTGCTATCAGCGGTTTGGGTTCAACATCAGTCCAAATGACTGCAATACGCCAACCATGTGAGAATGCTCCCCATTTAGCCACGGGAAAACGGACTTCGTTGCCATCTCGTTCCACAGATCGAACTCCCGCTTGCTCTAACAAATCTGAATACAGTTTTTGGCGCTCAACAGAAATGCCAACTTCGGCACATGAATTTGCAACCAACGAATTAGTGCGGAAAACATAATCACCCGCAACGCCACCTATTTGTTCATCTGCCTTTAACATCTGTTTCACTTTCTCAAACACAACCTGGTTTGTTTTGAATTGACGGAACAGGCTGGCATCCGTCGGCCTCGTCGATCCCAAGTTCAAGCGCCAGAAAAGAAATCCCAACAGAACTATCAAAAGAACAATGCAGACAACTAAACTCATCAGCAATGCCTTTGCAAAAGTTCTGAGTTTCATATCGTCTTCGAATGCTTCCGTTCACCCGCCGGTGCGAGCGTATTGTCGAAGCACATTGCGATGTTGCGGATGAAAAGGCGGCCGGTGTCCGTGACTTCGAGGCCGGCCGGCTGTGCGTTTCACGAGGCCGTCGGCTTCAAATGGCGCGAGCGCGGTGAGTTCGTTGGCGAAGTGTTCCGCGAAGTTGATGCCGAGCTTCTGCGACATCGCGGCGTAATCGAGCGAGAGGTCGCACATCACGCGCATGATGGTTTCGCGGCGGATTTTGTCCTCATCGGTCACGAAATAGGCGCGTTGCAATGGCACCTGGCCCGCATCCACGGCTTCCTGCCACTTCGGCAGTTCCTTCTCGTTCTGCCAGTAGGCGTCGGGAATCTGTGAGATGCTCGACATGCCGAACGCGTAAATGTCCGACCCGGCGCGCGTGCTGTAGCCCTGGAAATTCCGCTGCAACTGCTTCTTGCGTCTGCGCCACGGCCAGTTCGTCGTCCGGCTTCGCAAAATGGTCCATGCCGATATAGACGTATTGGCCGTTCGCCGTGAGTTTTTCGATGACGAGCTTGAGCACTTCGCAACTTGGTTTCCGGCGTCGGCAGGATTTTCTGTTCCAGAATTTTCTGCGACGGCTTGATCCACGGCACGTGCGCGTAGCTGAACACCGCCAGCCGGTCCGGCTTCATCTCCAACACGGTGTCGAGCGTTTCGTTGAACGATTCCGGCGTCTGGTGCGGCAGGCCGTAGATCAGATCGAGGTTGATGGAGCCGTAGCCGAGTTCGCGCATCCAATCCATCGCCTGCTGCGTCATTTCGCGCGGCTGGATGCGATGAATCGCCTCCTGCACCTTCGGGATTGAAATCCTGCACGCCCATCGAGGCGCGGTTGAAACCGATTTCGCGCAACGCCACCATGTGCTCGCGCGTGAGCCGGCGCGGGTCCACCTCCACGCTCGCTTCGATGTCCGGCGAAAACGTGAAGTGTTGGTGGATGATTTCGCCGAGCCGGCGGATTTCGTCGGGCCGCAGAAACGTCGGCGAGCCGCCGCCGAAATGGAGTTGGACGACCTTGCGCTGCGGATTCAGCCGCGGCGCCATCTTCGCCACTTCGCGGCCCAGGCACTCCACGTAGGTCATGCCTTTGTCGTGATTGAGCGTGATGACGGTGGTGCAGCCGCAGAACCAGCAGAGCGTCTCGCAGAACGGGATGTGGAAATAAATCGAGAGGTCGCGCGCCGTGCGATTGTTTCCGTCAATTTTCGCGGCGAGGTGCTCCCACGAAATCGCGTCGGTGAATTTCGTCGCGGGCGGATAGCTGGTGTAACGCGGCCCGGCCACGTTGTATTTCTTCACCAGATCCAGATTGACGTTCAAAGCACTCATGCGGAAAAAAATATGTTGGAACCTACGCTCGCCCTCACCCCGGCCCTCTCCCCCCGGGAGAGGGAGAGCGAGGTGCCGTTTCTGGAAAATTTGTTCGTATGGATTGCCACCGCCGTGCTTTGTTCGTTCGCGACAAATTGCTTTGCAGAGCAGAGCCTGTTCGCTTTGTTTGAGAACGGACGGTAATTCTCCCTCTCCTGGGGGAGAGGGCCGGGGTGAGGGCGGACGTTTTTCTGACCTCTGCTCATCATTTGAAACTCCGCACCGTTTCAACCAGGGCGGCGATGTTTTCCAGTCTGGCCTCCGGCGGCACGCCGTGGCCGAGGTTGAAAATATGGCCGTTGCGCCCGCGCATGACCTCCAGCAGACGCGACGTTTCGGCGCCGACCGCCTCCGGCGTAGCATCGCGGAGCAGCGCCGGGGCGAGATTGCCTTGAAGACCGATGTCGCCAGGCAGCAACCGGCGCGCGTCCGCCAGCGGAAACCGCCAGTCAATGCCCAGCACGCTCGCGCCGGTGGCCAGGAGACCGTCCCAGTTGCCGTGCGTGCCCAGGGAAAAAACGATGACGGGAACGCGCCGGCCAAGCTGGGAAATGATTTCCTTCATCCAGCGGCCGGAAGCGTCCTGAAATTCCGTCGGCGCCAGCAGCCCGCCGTGGCTGTCGAAAATCTGGACCGCGTCCACGCCCGCCTCGATTTGCATTTGCAGGTGGGCGCTGACGGCGGCGGTGAGCTTTTCGGCCAGTTCAAAATACGTTTTGCGGTCCTTGCGAAACAGCGCCAGGGCGCGGGTGTAGTGTTCGGCCCCGCCGCCTTCGATCATGAACGTTGCCAGCGTCCACGGCGACCCGGCAAAACCGATCAGCGCCGTCTGTTCGCCGAGCGCGGCCTTCACGAGCCGCAGCGCGCGCGGGACGTATGGCAGGCGTTCGGGCAGCGCCCCGGCATCAAGCCGCGCGAGGTCCGCTGACGAACGCAGCGCAAAGTCCATCTGAATGCCGTGGTTCTCGTCGAAGCGATATTTTTGCCCCAAACCCTCGGCGGTAACGAGAATGTCACTGAACAAAATCGCCGCGTCGAAACCGAACCGGCGGACCGGTTGGAGCGTGACTTCGGCGGCGAGTTCGGGTGTTTGCACCAGTTCGAGGAAGGAATGTTTCTGCCGGAGCGCACGATATTCCGGCAGCGCGCGCCCGGCCTGGCGCATGAGCCAGACTGGAGGGCGGTCCACGGACCGGCAGGCGCAGGCGTTGAGGAAACGACGGCGGCCGGTGAGCGCGTCGGCGGCGGGCCGGGGCGGTTCGGCGGAAGCAGCGGTGGTTTGCATTTCTACTCCATTGTTCTAGCATATCGCCCGGGTTTTGAACAGACGCGGTTTTAAAATTTTTCGGCAACTTTGTCCGGAGGGCGGTTTTTAAGTCAAAGGACACGATGAAAAACGAGCCGCTTCATAATCAATTGCGCGAACTGGCCTGGCGCCGGAAATTGACCGACGCCGAAAAAAACGGGTTGCGCGCGCAACCGGAGGCGCAGGCTGACCTGGAACTGGAATCGCGCCTGAGCGAGGCGCTTGCACGCGTGCCGGACGCGCCTGTCCCCTCCAATTTCACCGCCCGCGTGCTTCAGGCCATCGAACGCGAAGAGTTGCGCGGCGCCCGAGCGCGAAGCTGGTCCTGGTATTGGCGCGTGCTCGTGCCCCGGGCCGCGGTGGCGGTCGCGGTGGTTGGATTCGCCGGTGTGGCGTATCAACACCACGAATTCGACAAACGCGCCCAACTCGCCAAAGCCGTCGCGCTCCTGGCCGAGGCGCAACCCTTGCCCAGCGTCGAGGCGCTGAAAAATTTTGACGCCATCCAGCGCATGAGCCAGACCACACCGCAAGCGGACGACAAACTGCTGGCCTTGCTCCAATGAAATGGTTGCGGCAGGCGCGTTGGCGGATCGTTGCCGTTCTGGCGGCGGGTCAAGTCGCCCTGCTTCCGCTCCCCGCCGCATCCGCCACGAACCTCCCGGCCCCGCACCGGTTGTTTTTTGCGCCGACGAACCTTTTGCCGCCGATGCCGCCGATACCGCAGGTGAAACCGCCGGTGCAACTGTTCCGCGAGTTGCTGGCCATGCCCCCCGCCGAGCTGGAAAATTATTTGACCAATCGCCCGCCGGAAATCCGCAGCCGCATCCTCGCCAAAATTCACGAATACCAGGCGCTGGACCCCAACGAGCGCGAACTGCGGCTGCGCGCCACGGAATTGCGCTGGTATTTGACTGCCGTTGCTGCAGACATCGCCCGACCAACCGCGCCGACGCGGCTCGCGGCGGTCCCGGACGATTTGCGCGACCTGGTCAAAACGCGTCTCGCGCAATGGGACATTTTGCCGCCGCCGTTGCAACAGGAATTCCTGGAAAACGAACACACGCTCCGCTATTTCACGCACGTGGATTCCACCAACGGTCCGCCCACGCCGGGAGGCGGTTGGGAACGCCCTCCGCCGGATTCCGACCTGGCGCGCTGGAACGCGCTTTCCGACGATCAGCGTCGGAGGATCACGGACCGGTTCAACCAGTTTTTTGAACTCACGCCGGAGGAAAAACAGAAAGCGCTCAACACCCTGTCCGCCAGCGAACGCGGACAAATGGAAAAGACCTTGCAGGCGTTCGACCAATTGCCGCCGCCGCAACGAATCCAGTGCATCCGCGCCTTCACGGAATTCGCCGGCATGAGCCCGTCGGACAAACGGGAATTTTTGAAGAATGCCGAGCGCTGGTCGCAGTTGTCCCCGCAGGAACGCCAGACCTGGCGCGACCTTGTCGCCAATGTGCCGAAATGGCCGCCGATGCCACCACCACCACCGCCGCCGCCGCCCATGCCGCGATTGCCGCCACCGTTGGCGCATCCGCATCCCGCGGTGGCCACCAATCACAATTGAGCGGCGCATGAGCACACTTGTTCGGAGCGTTGTCCGCGAGTTTCGGGTTTTCCAGCCGCCCGGTTTCAAGTAAGCTTTCCGCGTGCATCCGATTGCGTTTCAACTCGGCTCGCTTCACGATCCACTGGTATGGCGTGATGATTGCGCTGGCGTTTCTCGCCGGGCTTTGGACGGCCACGCGCCGCGCCCGCCGCGAAAACATCTCCGGCGAAAAAATCGCCGATGTCGTCCTGTGGCTGATGGTCGGCGCCATCATCGGCGCGCGTTTTGTTTATGTGACGACGTATTGGAAGGATGAATTTGCCGACCAGCCGCTCTCGGAGATTTTCATGATTCAGCACGGCGGCCTCGTCTATTACGGCGGTTTCATCGGCGCGGTCCTCGCCGCCTTCATTTACCTTCGTTGGAAAAAGACTGCCGTTGTGGAAGACCGCCGACGTGCTCGCGCCGAGCATCGCGTTGGGAAATGTCTTTGGCCGCGTCGGTTGCCTGCTCAACGGCTGCTGTTACGGCCGTCCGACGACCTGCCGTGGGGCATCCGCTTTCCCGCCGGCCATCAATACGCCGGCATGCCGGTGCATCCGACGGAGATTTACGATGCGCTGGACAATTTCATCCTTTATCTCCTGCTCGCCTGGCTGTTTCGCCACAAAAAATTCGACGGCCAGGTGTTCGCCACCTATCTCATCGGCTACGCCGTGACCCGCACCATCATGGAATACTTCCGCGGCGATTATCCGCCCGACCACATTCACTACGGTCTCACGCCAGGCGAACTGGTCAGCATCCCCATTTTCATCGCCGGCCTCGCGCTCGCCGCGGTGCTTTCACGCCGCGTTGAACCCAAACGAGGATAGCGGAGGGAGAATTGAAGATGGCAAAGCCCAACCTCCCATCTCCGGACTCCCAGCGCCCAATTTTGATTGCCGGCCCGACCGCCGTCGGCAAATCCGAAATCGCGCTGCAACTCGCGGAACAACTCGGCGGCGAAATCATTTCCGTCGATTCCATGCAGGTGTATCGCGGACTCGACATCGGCACGGCCAAACCGTCGCCCGCCGAACGTGCCCGCGTGCCGCATCACCTGATTGACATCTGCGATCTGACCGAATCGTTCGACGCCGCGCAATTCGCCCGGCTCGCGCAACAGCGCCGTCGATGGAAATTCAGTCGCGCGGCCGCGTGCCGATTCTTTGCGGCGGCACCGGGCTTTACTTCAAAGCGTTTCTGGAAGGACTCGGCGAAGCGCCGTCTGCCGATGCCGAATTGCGCGCCGAACTCGAAGCCTCGCCGTTGGAAAAATTGCTGGAGGAATTGCGCGAACGCGATCCGGCCACGTTTGAAAAAATTGACAAAAAAAATCCGCGCCGCGTCATCCGCGCCGTGGAAGTCATCCGCTTGACCGGCAAGCCGGCTTCCGTTCAACGCGCCGACTGGGATACTTGTCACGCGTCACTCGTCACTCGTCACTTTTACTGCTTCACCCGCTCACCCGATGATTTGCGCCGACGGATTGACGCGCGTGTAGATGCGATGTTCACACGCGGCCTGGTGGACGAGACGCGCGCATTGCTCAAGTGCGGCCTCGCCGAAAACAAAACGGCGATGCAGGCCATCGGCTACCGGCAGGTGGTGGAACATCTGCGCGGCGAACGCAACCTGACGGAAACGATTGAACTGGTGAAGACCAAGACCCGGCAATTTGCCAAACGACAACTGACGTGGTTCCGCCGCCAGCTTAATCCGCAATGGATTGAATTGAAGCCGGATGAACCAATGGAGAACGTTCTGCATAAGATCGGCGCCGCGGTTTCCAACTGACCGGTGGCCGGCCCGGGGGCTGTTCACTTCGCCGGGTCGTGCGTTACGAACCGGAAGACGTAATAGGTTGCGCGGTTCGTGCCGATGTTGCGCAACCCGTGCAGTTCGTTCGACGCCTGAAAGATGATTCCGCCCGCCTCGACGATGTTCGTCCGGTCACCCTGCAACGCCGCGAGCGTGCCCTCCTTGATAATCATCAACTCCTCGTCCGCGTGCCGGTGCGGCAGATGCGGCACCTCGCCCGGATTCAGCGTCGTGACGTGGCACTCGAAATTCGCGAGCGTGGGCGTGGGCGAGTCGAACACCGCACGCCGTTCGCCCGTTTTGGTCGGCACGGCCTTGAGGTCGGCCCAGTTGAAGACGGACGAGTGCATCACCGGCTTGCCGGCGGACTGCGCGAGCGCCATCACGGCGAAGGCGGTGAACGCGGCCGCGGCGGCAACCAACAAATCGCGACGGGTGATCATGCGCCCATTTCCGCCGCAAACGAGAAGCAAGTCAAGCGGACAAACGTTCACGAAGGCGCGGCGACCAAACGGGCTCCGCGCCCGGAAGAACCCGGCGTGGCATCAATTGAAGCCGGATGAACCGCTTGAAAACACGGCTAATCTCTTCTGCGAGACATGCCAAAGGGCTTGCGCCAGCGTCAGCGATGAGGACCGGACAGCGTGACGCTCTGGCCGATGGCAGGCATCTTAAATGGCTCGCTGGAAGATTTCCGCCAGTCAAACCAGAGCCAGCAGAAATCAGGCGAATCCAGTGAGGTATCGAAGTGGAACGCAACCCGGGAAGGCAAATCCGATGCATCCGATTCCAGAACTTCCACAGTGAGGTTCCCGAAATTGCAGCGGCTGCCTTTTTTGCCTTTCGCGCCGGGAAGCAGCAGCCCATTGCCAGCGCTGAGGGCATAGGCGATGTGAATGGGGCCAACGTCGTCGCAGGAGAATATGTTCGAACCTCGGGATTGAATCACCAGCGTTTTGTCATCGGTCCGTTGGACGTCAAAGCTCGTGCAACCCGGGACCAGCACCCGCAAGGTTTTGGGCAGTAACTGGTGATGATACGCCCGGTAAGCAGGCACATAAGCCGACTCAAGCGGTAAGGGGTGGTTGACGACGATCACATTCTCGTTCTCGACGTTCGGCCAATCAGGAGGAACGCGGCCCGCCCAGGCGAAAACGGAAGCGCCCGCCTCAACCACCGCAACTCTTTTGGCAATCGCTCCCGGGCCATGCACCAGCATCAGCAGAACACAGGCTGTCCATGCCAGGATTCGACAGGCTCGCTGTTTCAGTAATGGATTTGGCCGGGTAAACAGACCGGCAACGAAGCTGGCGATCAATCCATAAGCGCCGACCGCGATAAAGCCGAAGTTTTTGGACAAGGGCACCAGCACGGCCTCGGGAATGGCGGCCAATATCATGGCCGCGAACCAGAACGCGGCGATTTTGTCGCGGCGCACCCACGGAAGAAAAATCGCCAAAGCCGCGACCGCGAACACGCCATAGAGCGCAATGACTATCGGGTAAAATGAAGGTTTGACCGCAAAAAAAATCTCCGGCGGCACGCTGGTCAATTGGCTTCCCAACAAAATCATGTCTCTCGGAATCAATGCTTGCATGAAATGCAGCGGCTCCTGGGCGGGGTCAATGTAAATGCCCACATGGGCCAGACCATAGCCAGAGAGCAGGTAGATGATTCGCCATGCGATGATCACGAGGACCGAAGGCAAAATCGTCAGCGCCCGATTGCGGAAAGAACCCGGCTCAAGCACCAGCGCATATGCGAGGATGAAGGCAAAGGTGGAAGCTCCGCCTTCTTCGGCAAACAGGGAAAGCGACAGGAACAATGCGGACAACACCAACCCACGACGCGATTTAGTGGAACGCCATTGATGATGTTCATAAAGACACAACAGGCCGAAGAAAAGCGCCAGGAAAAAGCCGCGGTTGGCTACGAACGCCACGGGGAAGTAGGTGTTGCCATCGAGCAGGAACAGCAGCGCCGCCAGTCCGGCGGCCCATCCCGTTCCCATCAGCTTCCGGTAAACCATCGTGAGGAGAAACACGACGGCCGCGAACCACGCGATGTTGTGAGCGTGCATCAGCGCGGGTGAGTCGGGAAAGAGCCGATAATCGAGCCAGTGAGTAAGCGCGGTGACCGGCCGGCAAAGACTCAATCTTAAATCGTCCGGCGTCCACCACGGCAAGGTGCCATAGTTTTTCATCGAAACCATGCATTGCGGGTTTCGGCTGAAACCGAAAAGGTCAAAAAGGACGGTCGAGAAACTGCCGGAATCCGGGGGATTGCCCGTCTCTCGCATTCGCGGCGGCAATTGGTCCGGTCGAAGCTCAACCGCGCGTTGCGGCAGATCGTCCATCACCAAGCCGGTCTTCAAGGCGGGAAACATCACCAGGATCGCCCCTATTGCAAGAATCGCGGGAAGATAACGGTGGGCAAGAAATCGCTTGAGGACATTTAAGATTGCTGCCATTTCCGGTTCCGTTCCGCTCGGGATTTCCAACAAGCCCTTCTTACAGGATTTTGCGCCCAGCCGCAAAGAATTTAATTCTGCCAGGACCCGGATTTGGTTTTGGAAGGGATTGAATTGAAGCCGGCTGAATCGCGGGAGAAATGCGTGCGGAAAATTTGCCAAACATTTTAACGCAGAGGCCCAAAGACGCGGAGATAAAATCGCAGGAGACGACGTAAGGAGTCTCTAATTTCAAATCAGAGTCTCGTGACCTCGTCTCCTACGAACTTTCCCTCGACCGTTTGACGATGACTTCAATTCCCGCCTTGTTCTTGGCAATCATGTTCGCGGGCAGGATGCCGCGCCAGAAGACGTTCGGGTAAATCACCGCGCCGCGCCCGACGATGCTGCCGGGGTTCAGCACGGCGTTGCAGCCCACTTCCGCGCCGTCGCCGAGCAGCGCGCCGAATTTCCGCAGGCCGGTGTCGAACGGTTTGCCGTCCATCTCCACCGCGATGTTGCCGGGGAACATTTTGAAGTTGGAAATTTTCACGCCCGCGCCGAGGTGCGCCTGGTGGCCGAGAATCGAGTCGCCGATGTAATTGTAGTGCGGCGCTGACGGCATGATTGAACAGCAGCGAATTTTTGATTTCGGTCGAATTGCCCACCACGCAATCGTCGCCGATGATGACGTTTTCGCGGAGATAGGCGTTGTGGCGGATTTTGCAGTTTTGGCCGATGATGGCCGGGCCTTTGATCATCACACCGTCCTCGAGGACCGTGCCTTCGCCGATGAAAACCCTTTCGCCGATGTAGGCCCGGCCATCGCAGGTGTTGCGCAAATCCGGTTTCAGATTCGCGGCGAGGTAGCCTTCGATTTTCTTGAGGGCGTCCCAGGCGAATTTGCAGCCGGCAAAAATCGCGGCGTGCTCGGTCTGGTCGAGGTCAAACAAGTCGGCTGGTTCGAACATGGCGGCAGATTAATGAAATTTTTTGCAGAGCAAAGCGAAATGCGGAAAGATTAAAATCAGGATTACGATTAAGATGAAGATCGGGATGCGGCGTGAATTGGCGGCAGGGTCTATCCGATATTTTTGTCGGGATTTGGATTGGCACGTGCGGAGAATCCGGCAAATTCAGACAAACGCGTTATGCCTTTGCTCGAAGTCAAGAATGTGAAAGTGCATTTCCCGGTGAAGCACGGGCTGTTCAGCGGTGTCCACGAATTTGTGAAGGCGGTGGACGACGTGAGCTTCAGCCTCGAGCCGGGGGAAACGCTGGGGCTGGTCGGCGAGAGCGGTTGCGGCAAGACGACGCTCGGCCGCGCCATCGTGCGGCTGGTTGAGCCGACCGCAGGCAGCGTTTTGCTCAACGGGGAGGACATCACCCGGATGGGCGGTTCGATACTGCGCGCGCGACGGCGCAAGTTCCAGATGATTTTCCAGGATCCCTACGGCTCGCTCAATCCGCGCATGACGGTCGAGCAAATTGTCGGTGAGGCGCTCGACGTCCACAAACTGACCGGCAGCAAATCAGCGCGGCATAAGCGCATTGCCGAATTGCTGGCGGCGACCGGACTCGACCCGGTCCACGCGCAGCGGTATCCGCATGAATTCAGCGGCGGGCAACGCCAGCGCATCGGCATCGCGCGCGCGCTGGCGGTCGAGCCGGAATTGATCATTTGCGACGAACCGGTGAGCGCGCTGGATGTTTCGGTGCAGGCGCAGATCATCAATTTGCTCCGCGATTTGCAGCAGCAGCACGGCATTGCCTATCTCTTCATTGCGCACGATCTCGCGGTGGTCGAGCACATCAGTCATCGCGTGATGGTGATGTATCTCGGCAAGATTGTGGAAACGGCGGACGCCAAAACGTTGGTTCGCGAACCGCAACACCCCTACACGCAGGCGCTCATTTCCGCCGTGCCGGAAGTGGACCCGGAAACGAAACGACGGCGGATTGTCCTGCCGGGCGACGTGCCGTCACCGATTCATCCGCCGTCGGGATGCCCCTTCCATCCGCGTTGCCCGATTGCTGAAGCGCGGTGCAAGACGGAAGTCCCGGCGTTCCGACAAGTCAAAAAAGGCCACTTCGCCGCGTGTCATCTGGCGGGAACGAAAATTGAGGCGAAGCAGTAAATTTATTTCGCTGCCGGCAGGCTGCCGCCGATCTCAAAGTCGTGTTGCCCGTTGATTTTGCCGGCGGTGACGAACAGGCGGTAGGCGACATTGGTCCCCAGCGGTTGAGCGCGCGCGCCGGCGACGGCGGGTTTCATGCCGCGAATGCGCTGGCCATAGGAAAAAATGTTCACCGGCACCGAATTGGAGTCAGAAACCAGGTGCCAGACAGGCGGCACAGTGTGATTGGTCTGCCAGGCAGCGAGCGAAACGACTTTGATTTCGGTGAGCCTGAACCGGCCGTCCAGCCCGAACGAAAGGGTGGCCGGAACTTCCCGACGGTTCTGCATGGCATATCCGGGCGGGCGCAAGGTGTGGTAAATTCCCATGGTTTTTGGCTTGAACCATCCCGCGAACAGGCAAGCATAGGCCACCGCGAACACGAGTGCGGCGATGAGCGTCCAATGTTTCCATGTCATAATTTTGTAACGTGGCCGGCGCGCGGCCCGTCGTATCATAGGTTCAGACGTAACAATGGACGGAGCGGTTATGAAAAAGAAACACAATCTGTGCATGGCCCGGGGCACCCGTCGTTTGGGGCCACCCTCCTTCACTTTGATTGAACTGCTGGTCGTCATTGCCATCATCGCCATTCTGGCGGCGATGCTGTTGCCGGCGTTGAGCCGCGCCAAGGAGTCCGGGAAGCGCATTGACTGCCTCAACAACCTGAGACAGTTGAATATCGCCTTGAAGCTTTACGTGAACGACAATCAAGACGTGTTCCCGCCACGCTCGGAAAGCGACCGCTGGCCGAACCGCCTTTACGACAACTACGGGAGAAATCTGAACGTGCTGGTTTGCCCCAGCGACGGGCCTAATCCACAAACCGCCAGCAACACCAACAACATCGCCGACGGCGCGCCGCGCAGTTATCTCATCAACGCTTTCAACGACTACTTCGAAACCGTTTTGAACGCGAATGCGTGGAACGGCTATACCGCCGGCACTTATGCCGATGGCATGAAAGAAAGCATCATCAAATATCCATCCGAAACCGTCACGTTCGGGGAAAAAATGACCGAGGCCATGGATTACTACATGGACTTTTACGAAGGCGACGGCAACGACGTGGAACGCGTTGAACAGAGCCGCCACGGTGGCGCGGGTCCCGGCAGTCACAGTGGTGGATCCAATTATGCCATGGTGGATGGCAGCTCGATCTACATTAAATTCCCCGGCTCGTTATCGCCCGTCAATCTCTGGGCCGTCACCGACGCCGCGCGCACGAATTACGTAGTGACTTATTGAAGACGGCAGCGGGAGCCTTGGCGCACGTCGCTAACACGGCTCGACCGTTTTTCCAGGTGCGACGACCTTGTTCGGGGCATCCCCACCTCCTCTTTCCACACGCGGAGAGGGGCGCGGATTTGAATCCGCTTTGTCGTCCGAGGCTTATGGCGTTTTTCCCATTTCGCTCCACTTCCCGCCTCCGGTCGGTTTTGCGGTTCATGCCGGCTGCAAGTGTTCCGGCGAGTCATTTCGGGCATGGTTTCCCCGGTGGCGAGACACGGCAGCAATCTTACCTCGAGCATTTGGCCTTGTAACCGGCTAAGCGCCGAGTTACACAAGCCGTGCGCAATGAAAGTAAAAACATTTGAAGTCGTTCTCCATAAGCTGCCCAGCGGCCAGTCGCCGGTGACGGCCATTGAAGAACTGATCAACCAATTCCTCGCGCAACACCCGGACCTGAAACTGGTGACCACGCACATGAGCAGTCTGGTCATACCCGCCGAGCCGAACGCCATGCCCAAAACCGAGGAATCATCCATTGTTGTTTTCTGCGCCCTGTTCTACAACGACTAGACGGATCAATGGCCGCGGCGGAATAGCTGCACAAATTGGAGCGGGCGATGGGAATCGAACCCACGTGTGAAGCTTGGAAGGCTTCCGTTCTACCATTGAACTACGCCCGCCTGCGCGCTGCGCGCTTCGGCGCGGCCAGCCCGCAAGACTTGCCGCGGCTTGAATCATAGCCACCGCGCGGATATTGTCAATTCACGCGCCGTCCCTGCAAAGTCCTGATTTGATGGTTGTAGTGCCGGCGTTGTGCGCCGATTTCGAGCCACAGGCTCGACCCTACAGTAAATCGGGGCATCACCCCGTCCTCGTTGTTCCCATGCTCAAAATCGAAAACCGGGGACGAGAGGATTTCGTTTTGCTTGCCTTGCCAATCCCGCGCGGGTATCGTCGCCGCGCATGGCAGCGTTGCTTCTCACCGGCGGGCGCGTCGTGGACCCGGCCAATCGTCTCGACGCCAAAACGGACGTTTTAATTTCGGACGGCAAAATCGCGGCGGTCGGCGCGGACGCGGCGAAGAAGGCGCCAAGCGACGCCGAACGAATGGCCGTGAACGGCCTCGTCGTTTGCCCCGGCTTGATTGATTTGCACGTCCATCTCCGCGAGCCGGGACAAACCCCCAAGGAATCGCTCGCCACCGGCACCGCCGCCGCCGCGCGCGGCGGATTTACTTCCGTCGTTTGCATGCCGAACACATCGCCGCCGATTGACAATGCCGGCACCGTCGCGCTCATCCGCGAACGCGCCGTGCAGCAGGGCATCGTCAACGTCTTCGTGACCGGCGCCATCAGCAAAGGGATTGCCGGCGAAGAACTCGCGCCGATTGGCGGCCTGAAACGCGCCGGCATCGTGGCCATCACCGACGACGGCCATTGCGTGCAGAACAACGACCTCATGCGCCGCGCGTGCGAATACGCCAAAATGTTCGACCTGCCGGTGATGGACCATTGCCAGGATTATTCGCTCGTGACCGACGGCGTGATGCACGAGGGTTATTGGAGCACCGTGCTCGGCCTGCGCGGCTGGCCTTCGGCGGGCGAGGAAGTCATCGTGGCGCGGAACATCCTGCTCGCGGAACTGACCGGGGCCAAAGTCCACTGCCAGCACCTGAGCGCGGTGGGCAGCGTCGCCTTGCTGCGCGCGGCAAAGAAACGCGGCGTGCCCATTTCCGGCGAGGCTTGTCCGCACCACTTCACACTCACCGACGCTGCCGTGGCCGGCAGCGATAAGTTCTGGGAGGTTGATGGCAAACAAATGTTCCGGACTCGGGACTCAGGACCGGGGACTCAGGACTGTCCTGCCTGGCCCAAATACGACACGAATTTCAAGATGAACCCGCCGTTGCGGTCCGCGCGCGACCGCGAGGCAATTCTCGAGGGTCTGGCCGACGGCACGATTGAAATCCTGTGCAGCGACCACGCGCCGCACTGCGATTACGAAAAGGAAGTGGAATTCGACTACGCGCCGTTCGGCATCACCGGACTGGAAACCGAACTGGCGCTTTCGCTGATGCAACTGGTCCATGCCAAACGGATTCCGCTGCCGGACTTGATTGCGAAATTCACGGTCAACCCGGCGAAGTTGTTGAATTTGAAAAAGGGCACGTTGAGCGCCGGGGCGGACGCGGACGTGACAGTATTTGATCCCGATGCTGAATGGATTTTCGACCGCGCGGCGACGGCCAGCAAATCCGCCAACAGCCCGTTCTACGGCTGGAAACTCAAGGGCCGGGCCGTGGCCACGATTGTCGGCGGCAAAATCGTCTGGTCGGAAAAATCCGAAGCGGTTCCGGCGTGAAGACCGCAGAATGAAACTGTCATCTGACAGTCTGATCCTGTTGGAAAAATCATCGTGTGACCTGCTGGTCCGTGTGGACTGTGGAAGCGGCGAACCGCTTCCTCATCAGAGCGCGCCGGAAAACGGCGCAACGCTTGGTTTCGACACCAAAAAGGACATTAACTCGACTTTGATATATTCGCCCGGTTGGACCACATTTGTCCCACCTCTACCCTCATGATGACTGCCAAAAAGTGACCAAAAACGGCAGCAAGTACGATCAAAAACAGAGCGTGCAAATTGACGGTTCGACTGTCACATTTTGATCACACGATGCCCGACAGCGGAACAATGAACTTGAAGAACGAGCTTCAGACCTACGGGATTTCCCACCGTAGCATCCGTCTGTTTGGAGAGGCTGCCCAGCCAGAGGTTCTTGATTATCTCGACCTGGTTGAACCGCGCGGGCCGCAAGCCATTTCCCTCGACGGCGTCGCCGAAAGCCAGGGACGCCCGCTGTTATTCTTCGTGAACGAAAGCCACCTCGCTAAAGCAGCACCCGAAAAGGAGGAACAGCTCCAACAGATGCGCCGCAGTCTCGCTTGCCGGGGAGATCGCGCCTATCTTGCTCGCGTCCGCCTCGGAGAACTGCTGGTTTCTCCAGTAAGCCTTGCCGACCGCAAGGCGCATTGGGAACTGTACAAAGCAGGCAGTGGCCAGTCGCTCACGTTCTTCTCACGCCTTGCCCTTGGTCATTACGACGGCAAAGGCAAGCCGGACGATGCTGACTTTGTCTTCAAACAGATGCTGCACGCCCTTGAAAGCGGCATTGACCGGATCACGCAACAGATCGGCTGGACGGATGTGCTGTCTTTGGTGGGGCGGGCGCTGTTCTTCCGCTTCCTGTGCGACCGCCAGATTGTCACCGCGGACAACATTCATAGCTTTGCGCCACACGCAGGAGGCGACTGGCACGCCTGCTTCGACAATGCTCAAAACGCCCACGATACCTGCCGCTGGCTGGACGGGACTTTCAATGGCGACTTTCTCCAACTTTCCGATGATGGCAGTCGCGCCTTCTTCGACGATATTGCCAACCGCTCCGAACTGGTCTTCGAGTATCTTCGCGCCATCGTTCATGGCTGGGAGCCGGTCGGGGCCAAGGACTACCAGACCAAGCTGAAACTGAAATGGTGCGACTTCGATTTTGCGCACATTCCCGTAGGCTTGCTCAGTCAGGTTTACGAAAAGTTCTGCTGGAAATGGGATCCCACGGCTGGGGAAACCAGTGTCCACTACACACCGCGCAACATTGCTGCGACGCTGGTGGACGAAGTCTTTGACAGGTTGCCAAATGCCCACAAAGCCCGGGTGCTTGATCCGGCCTGCGGCGCTTCTGTCTTCCTCGTGCTCGCTCTGCGCCGGCTCTATCGTGAGCGGTGGAAACACGATGGAAAGCGCCCCGGCACGAAAGTCATTCGTGAATTGCTGGAAAAGAAAATCACCGGCTTCGACATTAGTGAATCGGCGCTCAAGCTTTCTGCACTGAGCCTCTACCTGACAGCTATCGAACTGGACCCCAAGCCCGTTCCACCGGAGGGTTTGAAGTTTCGCAAGCTCCGCAACCGCGTACTTTTCTCCACCCGCAGCGCGAACGACCCGCCAGCCGGTGTGGTGATTGGCAGTCTCGGGCCGCGCATCGGCAAGCGATTCGATGGGAAGTTTGATCTCATTCTAAGCAATCCGCCGTGGACGAGCATCCCGAAGAAGAAAGCCACCGAAAAAACGAAAGAAGAGGCGGCGCATCTGGACGCCGTGGCAACGGCGTTGGAGAAAGTCAGCAAGGCCGTGATTACCAGAAAGAAAGCTTCGCTGGCAAAGGCGTATCGAAATCCCGACCGTGTGCCAGACCTGCCCTTCCTCTGGAAATCCACCGAATGGTGCAAGCCGGACGGCCGCATCGCCATGGCGCTACCCACGCGAATCCTGTTCAAGCAGGAGGAAATCCCCAGTCGTGCGTGTGAGACGGTTTTGCGGCTGATTGAGGTCACCGGAATCATCAACGGGTCGAACCTTTCAGACACCGAAGTTTGGCCGGAGATGTCCCAGCCTTTCATGCTCCTGTTCGCTCGTAATCGTGAGCCGAAGCCGGGGCAAACAGTCAGCTTCATCACTCCGCACTGTGACACAGCTCTGAACCGCGAAGGAGAGGTGCGAATTGACTCCAAATCAGTGCAACGGCTTGACATGAACGTAGCAGTAGAAGAGCCGTGGTTGTGGAAGACTTTGGCCGTGGGAACCCTGCTTGATGCTGAAGTGATTCGGAAGCTAAAGACGATAGGCGGACGCCCTCTTCAACAATACTGGGAAACTGACCTGAAATTGGTAAGTAGCAACGGATACCAAATCAAAGAGAAACAAACTCAAAACGACGCTACACCACTAAAGGTTCTGCCCAACCTCGACTCCACCGAAGTGTTTCGTTTCCTCGTGGATACTCAACGTCTCAAACTGTTTTCTCGCGATACTGCGTTTCGTCCCAGGCTGCGTAAACGGGACACAGACGCGTTGCGTGTCTTCCGTGGCCCCCTTGCCCTTGTAAAGGAGGCGCCCGGATTGGAGCGTACGGAGGGTTGGGCGCTTCTCAGTTTTTCGGACGTAGCATACAGCGAAAGTTTTAATGGTTACTCAGCCGCAGGGTATACCGAGCCGGAAACGCTTGTCCGATATCTTCACCTATTTTCGCACAGCATGGTCTGGTTGCACTATGCGCTCATGACAAGCCCGAAGTTTGGCGCAGAACGTCGGCGTTTCTACAAAGCGGACCTCGATGAATGCCCATTCATTCCGTTGGAAAACCTGAGCGACGAACAGCGGCAAACCGTGTTGGTGCTGTCAAAAAGTTTGGTGGCCGAGAAGCGTGGTGTCTTTCAAGACATCGACACATTTTTTGGTAATCTCTATGGTCTCGACAGCTTGGACCGCGAAGTCATTCGCGACACCCTCACTGTCGCTCTACCTTACGACGAGTCACGCGAACGCGCATGCAAGGCACCGAGTCTTGCCGAGCGGGAGACATTCCGGATGCGGCTGGAATCCGCCTTGCGTCCGTTTTTCAAGGTACTTGGGAAGGAGCCGCAAGTGACATTGTGGAAATCTGGCGATGCTTTCCTGAAGTCCCATGCACCTTTCGGGATTCTCTTCGTTAGCGAGAAGGGTCAGCCGCTCGCCGAGCCGGATGAATTGTCGTTCGAGTTGTTTGCGAAACTCGCGAACGACACCGGCAGCAGCCGGATCATTGAAAAGATCAGTGGCGGTCTGAGGGTGGGCATTCTGAGCCAATACCGCTACTGGACGCCAAGCCGGGCGCGGTTGCTGGGTGCGGAAATCGTCCGCCAGCACATGAGAGTGTTTGAGGACTGAGATATGCCTCACGATTTCTACCAAGAAGAAGACGAATTCGAGTTACCGCATCCGGCAATCTCTCTTTCAGTCTTCCTCGTGGTAGAGGCTGCGCTACGTGTCACATGGGAGATGATGCGCACACAGCCCAGGATGGACTTTCGTTTGCAGAGGGAGGATGAGGACCCGGTGACTTGCGAACTGTGCGAGCGGCTCTGCAACGAGGTTTTTAACCGGGGCGCGGTGGAAGGCTTTGACCGGACTTTGTTCTCGAAGCCAACGCGGGAATCGAAAGTAAGCAACTACAACGGGGAGAAGCGCGACATGATGCCGGACCTGCTGCTCGATTTGGTGGATCGTCCCGCAGTCCGAATTCCGGCGCAGGACTGGCTCTTTGTCGAGTGCAAGCCCGTGCAGTCTGGCCGTGCTGCTGGCGGTCACTACTGCGACAAGGGCATCATCCGGTTCGTGCGCGGTGACTATGCGTGGGCCATGCGCGACGCGCTGATGGTCGGTTACGTAACTGAGGGCTATTCGATCACAACCAAGCTTACCACCGCGCTGAAGAAGCGGGCTTCGAGAATTCCGACCCCGGCCTTGCCTGAGCCATGCGTGTGTTCCACAGCCACAACTTGGAGTGAGATAACGCACATCACCAAACACGGACGTAACTTCCGTTACGTCGAAACGGGGCAGCCCGCGCCGCCCATTCGCCTTCGGCATCTTTGGTTGAGACGCGATTGAGATTACCATTGACCGCCGCCTTCACCGCAGCGACGCGGCGCAGCCGTATCGCCATTATTCGCAGCAAAAAGTTTTCGTGTTGAAGACAATCCGTGTCCATCGGTGCCATCCGTGGTTAAAATTTCTTTCCGTTGTTGCGCGGCTCACTTAGCATCCGTTGAATTTGATGAAAGCGATCCTGGCACTGGAAGATGGCTCGGTGTATCACGGGCAGGGTTTCGGCGCGCGCGCGTCCGCGGGCGGCGAGGTCTGCTTCAACACGTCCATGACCGGTTATCAGGAAATCCTCACCGACCCGTCCTACAAGGGACAAATCGT
This sequence comes from uncultured Verrucomicrobiae bacterium, assembly GCA_963802515.1. GTDB lineage: Bacteria > Verrucomicrobiota > Verrucomicrobiia > Limisphaerales > UBA11358 > UBA11358. The sequence continues at coordinate 3,093,270 of CAWDIX010000002.1, read as the reverse complement.
CACGATGACCTATCCGCTCATCGGCAATTACGGCGTCAACGCCGTGGACGTGGAATCGTGGCAGCCGCACGTGTCCGGCTTCGTCGTCCGCGAACTTTCGCCGGTCGTCAGCAACTGGCGCGCGGACTTTTCGCTTGCCGAATACCTGGAGAAAAACGGCGTGCCGGGCATTCAAGGCCTGGACACACGGGCCTTGACCAAAAAGCTTCGCGTGCGCGGCGCGATGAACGGATTTATTTCCACGGCGGATATTTCGGATGAGGAGGCCGTGCAGCGCGCGAAGGAATTCGTCTTCCTGGGCGTGGATTACGTCAAGGAAGTCACGCACAAGAAAGCGTTTCGCTGGGATGAAAAGGACGAGCAAAGCGGGGCGTTTGAGCTGGAGCGCGGCAAGGCGACCGTGGACGCCCGGCAAAATCGCAAGCCGCTGCCACCCGCGGACATTCCCATCGTCGCCCTTGATTACGGGCTCAAGTACAACATTCTGCGCCGGCTGCGGCAACACGGTTTCAGCGTGCAGGTGATGCCGGCAACGGCGTCGGCTGCCGACGTGCTCAAGCAAAAACCGGCGGGCATTTTTCTGTCCAACGGCCCCGGCGACCCGGCGGCGCTCGATTACATCGTGCGCGAGGTCAAGGCGTTGGTGGAAAGCGGCATTCCGATTTTCGGGATTTGCCTCGGGCACCAGGTTCTTGGCCAGGCGTTCGGCGGGAAAACCTTTAAATTGAAGTTCGGCCATCGCGGCGCAAACCAGCCGGTGAAGGATTTCGAGACCGGGCGGGTGGAAATCACGGCGCAAAACCACGGGTTCGCCGTGGACCCGGCCAGCCTGCCGCCGGACGTGGCCGTCAATCGTGTCAATCTCAACGACCAGACGGTCGAGGGTTTGCGGCACAGGACCCGGCCGGTCTTTTGTGTGCAGTATCATCCCGAGGCCTCGCCCGGGCCGCACGATTCGACGCCGCTGTTCGGCGAGTTCCGCGCCCTGATCGAGCGGCGGGGTTGAGCCTGAGATTTCCGTTTGACTTGAATCAGGCAGCCGTCATAATCATTTCACCGTAACTATGGCCAAACTTGTTATCCTGACTCAGGGCATGACCGACCGGGTGCATGAGTTGAAAGCGGATCGCACCACCATCGGACGCGTGGAGGATAACATGTTTCAAATCTCCGAGCCGTCCGTCTCCAGCCATCACTGCGAGGTGCTGTTGCGCGGCAACGACGTCGTCATCAAGGACCTCGATTCCACCAACGGCACATTCATCAACAACCTGAAGATTGCCGAAAGCGTGTTGAAACCCGGCCAGACCTTGAAGCTCGGCAACGTGGAAATGCGCCTCGACACCGGGGCGCCGCCCGCGGCGGGAACTCCGGCAGCTGCGCCCGCGTCCGCGCCGGCGCCGGCGGGTGCCCCCGTCAAAAAAACCCCGGACGGCACGATGGTGATGCCGCGGGGTGTGAGTCTGGGCGAATTGGAATCGGGCGGTGGCCGGCCACCGGGTTTCGACACCAACAAGCAATTTTCTAAAAAGACCAACAAGGTCAACAGCATTTTCTTCATCATCGGTGGCATTGCCGTTTTGGTCATCATCATTCTCATCATTTACGCGTTTTCGCTTACCGGCCACAAATAGAGACCCGGTTTTGCATCATGAAACCGCGCCGTTCAAACCCGGGGAATCCGGCGCTAACCTTCACGGAAGTTTTGGTGGTGAACCGTTTGGTGATTCCGGGCCAAAGATGGGAGTGCGTTTGAAGTTCCGTCACGTCTTGGGTTCACCGCCTGAGCCGCGCAGACGCGGAACTTCAAACTTGCGATGGTCGTCAAATAATCCACATCCCGACCGGGCGAACTCCAGCGAACCGGTCGCGTGAACTCCACGCAGAATTGCGCGAAGGCCACGCGCCGGGAGCATTAGCATTACCCAATTCAAGCTCAAAATGCAGCGGCATGGCTGATGCTGATTGGATTTTTCGCCGTGAATTCGATCAAGCCCAATCGTGGGTCGGATGCCTTTACCCTGGTGGAATTGCTTGTCGTCATCGGCATCATCGCCATTCTCCTCGCGTTGCTGCTGCCGGCTTTGAGCCGGGGGCAGGCGCGCGCCAGACGCATCTCCTGCGAAAATAATCTGCAGCAAATCGGCGCCGCGTTTCACTCGTTTGCCCACGATCACAACAGCCAGTTTCCCATGCAGGTCCCGCTGGCCGACGGCGGCTCGCAGGAATTTGTAAAAAACGGCTATTTGCTAAACGGGGAATTTTACTTTGCTTTCCGCAATTTTCAGGTCATGTCGGACGACCTGGCCACGCCGGAAATTTTGATTTGCCCGGCCGATACCCGTCTGCCTGCCACCAACTTCGCCACGCTGCAAAACAGCAATCTCAGTTATTTCGCCGGCGTGAATGCGGATTTTTCGAAGCCGAATTCCATTCTGGCGGGCGACCGGAATCTGGCCACCAACTCGTTGCAGCAGCCGACCATCCTGCGGATTGACGGCAAAAGCCGGCTGCGCTGGACGCAGGAGTTGCACCAATTCAAGGGCAACGTGCTGTTCGCCGACCGGCATGTCGAGGAGTGGAACAATTCGACGCTGATCTCGGCCGCAGACGGTTCGGTTGACCCGGCTGATTTGTTCCTGCCATCCGTCAAGTCAAACCCGAATCCATTTGCTTCCGGCCAAGGCGCAGGGGGAACGCAGCCGGCAATCACGTCGTCCGGCAGCCGGCCTGTTGGTTCGCCTGATTCTTCCTCCGTCAGTTCAACCAATCCATATTCCAACCCAAACTCCGGCAATGGCCCGGCCAAGGCACATCCTCCAGCAACTCCGAACCAACGGCCCGGTCAACGTCAGGTCGTTGCCTCCGACAATCACGGGCAGGCCGGAACCATCACGACAGCGGAAGCCCAACCGCAAAATTCGTCCGGCGCGCGGCGAACTTCTCCGGCGACGACCAATCTGCAGAGCGGCGGCGCAACGACGGACGAGGACGATTCAACCCTGTCACCGTTTGACCTGCGCGTGCTCAAACTTTTGCGGCGCATCATCAAGTGGGGTTATTTGCTGCTGTTGCTTCTCTGGTTGTTGTTTTTGGTATTTGCATGGCGACGGCGATCCCGCAAGCGCAGAAAGAAAATCGCGCGTTGAGAATCCTTGCTGGCGTCCGGCTGCCGACTTCTGTATTTTCCGCGCCATGTTCGAAACGGTTAAAACGGAAATCACGACGGCCGCGGAGAAACTCACGCACCTGCGGAGGTTTCTTTGACGTGCCCGCCGCGCAGAAGCGCCTCGGCGAACTCAATTCGCTCATGGCCGCCGACAATTTCTGGAACAACCGCGAAAAGGCGCAGACGCTGATTGACGAGGCCAATTCCCTCCGCAACAAAATCGAGCCGCTGCTCCAGGCGGAAAAACAGCTGGAGGATTTCCGCGTGATGCTCGAACTCGGCGAGGCCGAGCCGCCCGATGCCCAGCCGAAAGTCGAGCAGGAACTGGAACGCGACCTCGCGAAGTTTTTCAAGGACCTCGACGCGCTGGAGTTGAAGGTTTTTCTCAGCGGCCCGCACGACCGGAAGAATTGCATCCTCAGCATCAACGCCGGCGCCGGCGGCACCGAGGCGCAGGATTGGGCGGAAATGCTGTCGCGCATGTACCAGCGCTGGGCCGAATCGCGCGGCTGGGAGGTCGAAGTCACCGACGCGCTGCCCGGCGAAGGCGCGGGCCTCAAGAGCGTCACGATGCTGCTTGCAGGGCGAAAACGCCTACGGCTTCTGCCAAGGCCGAACGCGGCGTGCACCGGCTCGTGCGCATCTCGCCGTTCGACTCCAACAAGCGCCGCCACACCAGTTTCGCCAGCGTGGACGTGATTGCCGAAATCGAGGAGAGCGATCAGGAAATCGTTATTCCGCCGAATGAATTCTCCGTGGACACGTTCCGTTCCGGCGGCAAGGGCGGCCAGAACGTGAACAAGGTCGAGACCGCCGTGCGCATCACGCACCTCCCGACCGGCCTCGTCGTCGCGTCGCAAACCCAGCGGTCGCAGCACCAGAACCGCGCCACGGCGATGAAGCTGCTGCTCTCGCGGATTTACGCCCAGCGGCTGGATGCGGCGAAGGCGGAGATGGAACGGTTTTACGGCGAGAAAGGCAGCATCTCGTGGGGCAACCAGATTCGCAGCTACGTTTTTCAGCCGTATCGCATGGTGAAGGATTTGCGCACCGGCGTCGAAACCAGCAACGTGCAGGCGGTGATGGACGGCGACCTGGACCCGTTCGTGAACGGCTGGCTCCGCGCCGGCTGTCCGCTGAAGCGGATGCAGGGAGTGAAGGATGAGGGAGAATGACGAAATCCGAATGCCGAATTCCGAAAGAAAGCCGAAGTTCGAAATCCGAATTATGTGGCAGCCAAGCCCTCGGATTTCGGACTTCCTTCGGGCTTCGGATTTCGTTATTCGGATTTAAAGCGTGAATATTCTCGATACCATTGTTGAAGAAAAAATCCGCGAGGTGGCGCAACTGCCCGCGCGGCTCATCGCCGTCGGCGATTTGCGCGATGCCTTGCTCGAACACGGCGAGCGGCGCGACTTTCTGGCGGCGTTGCGCCAGCCGCGTCACGGTGGGATGGCGCTGATCGCCGAAGTCAAAAAAGCCTCGCCATCCGCGGGCGTGATTTGCCGGGACTTCGACCCGGTCCGCATCGCGAAGGAATACGAAGCGGCGGGCGCAAGCTGCCTGTCGGTCCTGACCGACGAAAAATTCTTCCAGGGTTCGCTCGATTATCTCCGGCAGATTCGCGCCGCGGTGAAACTGCCGTTGTTGCGCAAGGATTTCATCATTGACGAGCGGCAGATCCTCGAAGCCATCGAATGGGGCGCGGATGCCATCCTGCTCATCGTCGCCATTTTGAGTGACGACAACTTGAACAGATTCCATTCGCTGGCGACGGAAGCGGGGCTCGCCGTGCTGGTGGAAGTACATGATGAAGCGGAACTGGACCGCGCGCTGGCCATCGGCGCGGGACTCATCGGCGTGAACAACCGCGATTTGAAAACCTTCAAGGTGGACCTGGCCACCACCGAAAGTATGGCGGCGAAACTTTTCCCGCCACGGTCCGGGCGCCACTCGTCGCTCCTGGTTGCCGAGAGCGGCATTCACACGCGCGCGGACGTGGAGCGGCTGCAACAATGCGGCGCGCAGGCGATTCTGGTCGGCGAATCGTTGATGCGCGGTGGAGATATCAAAGCGAAAATCCGCGAATTGATTGGGTGAATCGGAGGGGCGAGTTATACGAGTCCCATAAATCGGCCAGGGCACCGTGTAACTCCGCCCTCCGATTTTTATTTTCGGTTCTTTGCCAGTTGTTTTGCCAGCCGGATGGCGGCAATCATGGATGAAGGATTGGCGATTCCTTTTCCGGCAATGTCATAGGCCGTGCCGTGGTCGGGCGAAGTGCGGATGAAGGGCAGACCGAGCGTCCAGTTCACGCCGGTGTCGAACGCAACGGCCTTCAGCGGCGCAAGTCCCTGATCGTGATACATGGCCGCCACCGCGTCGAAATCTCCACACAAGGCGTAATGAAAGACCGTGTCGCCGCTCAACGGGCCGACCACGTCCAGTCCGCGCTTCTGCGCCGAGCGCACCGCCGGGGTGATGATTTTGATTTCCTCGTCGCCGAATTCCCCGCCTTCGCCCGCGTGCGGGTTCAAGCCACAAACGGCGATCTTCGCGCGCGGCAACCCCAGATCGCGACAGGCTTGAGCCGCCAGTTCGATGGCCAGCGTGATTTTTTGCCTCGTCACTTTTTCTGGAACCGATTTGATGGGAATGTGAACCGTGGCCAGGACGACGCGCAGCCAGCGTCCACGTTCATCCGTCCCGAGCAGCATCATTGCCGTGCGTTTGGTATTGGCAAGTCCGGATAGAAATTCGGTCTGCCCGACAAATTTGTGTCCGGCGCGAATAATCGCCTCTTTGTTGACCGGGGCGGTGACGAGCGCAGCCAACTCGCCGCGCAGGCAGCGTTCCGCGCCGTCCCGCAAAAAGGCGACGGCCGCGTTTGCGGCTGCAGCCGAACCCGCAGCCGGATTTTCCGGCAACGGCCCGGCCGATGGATTCGTGATGAAGAACCGGCCGTTGCCGCGGCAGCCGGAAAATTCTTCCAGCGGCAGACCCAATCCCGGTTCCCGGTTGAGGCGCCGGACGCACGCAACATCGCCAATCAGCAAATATCGCGCATCGTCTTTCCCGGCCTCGGCTGCGATGGCTTTGAGCGTGACTTCGGGGCCGATGCCGGTGACATCACCGAGCGTGATGCCGAACCAGCGGGTCATGGGAAGATCTGGATGAACGTCTTTTTCTTCAACGAGTCGATCCACTGTTTCTGAAGACGGGCCTGTTCCCGGGTGCGCAGGGTTTTTTCAATGTCCCCGCGGATTTCGCTGAGCGGCCGGACATGGGCGGGGCGGGTTTGTTCGACGAGCATGAGGTAACAGGCTTCCGGCGTGTCCACGACGTCGCTGACCTGGCCGGGCTTGAGCGCGAAGGCGACATCGGCGAGTTCCTTGCGGAGCACGGAACGCCCGACCCAGCCCCAGTCGCCCCCCTGCTTTTGTTGTGAGCCTTGCGAATAACTGGAGGCCATTTCCGGGAAACTGGCGCCATCCTTGATTTGGGACAGGATTTCGCGGGCCATGGCCGGCGTGTTGGTGTCGTCGGCGGAGGTTTTGTTGAGGACGATCATGCGCAATTTGATTTCGTCCTCAACCTTGAAATCATCCTGATGGGCCAGGTAGTAGGTTTCAACCTTGTAAGGCGAGATGACAATTTCGCGTGAAATATTCTGGTTGCGCAATTGCGCCTCGATCCATCGGTCGCGGATGTCTTCGCGGTATTGTTCGTACGTCATGCCCTGCGCCTGCAGCGATTTCATCGCCGTCACGCGATCCCCGAATTGCTCGCGAATCTGGTCCTGCACCAGCTCGTCCACCACACTGTCCGGCAGTTTGGTATATTTGGCCTCGAATTCGTGCAGGATCAACTGGCGCTCGATCAGGATCTCCAGACTGTTATCGAGCGTCTCGGCCAGTTTTTGCTGGAAGACCACCGGCTGCAGCGCGTATTGCCGGCGCAATGCCTCCACCGCCGGCGCGGTGAATTCCTCGACCTGCTCGTAGGTGATGACGGTGTTGTTCACGATGGCCTTGACGCCGTCGGCCAGTTCCGCGCGCGAGGGCAGGCCGAGGCACAAAGCCGCGGCCCAAATGGGAAGCAGTCGGGACCAATTCATCATATTCGATGTGAATACTAACAACCGCCTCCGGCGGGTCAAGCGCCGCCACACCATCAATACGGCCTGGCGCGATCGTACCAGTACATGACCAACGCCATGAGCGCACAGAAGATCAAGCATGCCACGATTGACCATTTCAAGAATTTCTGTTGCTTGCGACGCGCCGCCGGACCGCCCTGGCCCGGCAGCAGATAATAACGCTCGTGCTCTTTTTTGCCGTTCGAGAAAAACATAGGCTTCCGTTGCCATCGTTTTTTTAGCATACAATCCGCTGGCGCTCAAGTCCGGTGCTTGCGGTGGCGAGCCTTGCCCATTAACGTTCCAGTGTGAATCTTGAAGATCATCCGGGCGACATCATCCGCAAGGCGCGGGCGATGAGCGGCCTTTCGACGGCTGCCGCGGCACAGGCGGCGGGAATTTCCGAAGCCGAACTTTCCGCGCTCGAAGCCAGCGGACAAATCGGAAAACGGCCTGACCTGTCGGCGCTGGCCTGGCCGGCCGGCTTGCATGCGGCCAAACTCGAAGGCATTGCCAATGGCTGGCTGCCGGCAGAAAAGGATTTGAGCGTCTGGCGTGAATTGCGCGTGTTCACCACGGCCGGCGACGGCATGACTGTGAATTGCTATCTGGTCTGGGACGAGGTCACGCGCGACGCGGCATTGTTCGACACCGGCTTCGACGCCAGGCTGATGCTGGATTGCATCGCCAAAAATCAACTCGTGCTGCGGCACGTATTTCATCACGCACTCGCATTACGATCATGTCGAGGCGCTGCCCAAAATCCGCGAAGCCTTTCCGAAAGCGAGGTTGCACAGCGGTTCCAAAAATGCGCCGGTGGACCAACGCAACAAGCCGAGTGAAATTGTCCATCTTGGCGGGCTGCGCATCACGCATCGCGAAACCCCCGGGCACGCGGAGGACGGCGTGACTTACATCGTCGGCAACTGGCAGGACGACGCGCCGCACGTCGCGATGGTCGGCGACGCGATTTTTGCCGGGTCCATCGGCAGCGGCAACCAGTCATGGGAACTGGCGCGGCAAAAGGTGCGGGAGCAAATTCTCACGCTGCCGCCGGAAACGCTGATTTGTCCCGGCCACGGCCCGTTGACGACGGTGGCGGAGGAAAAGGCACATAATCCGTTCTTTTGATTTACTGATGGTTCGACTGGCAAAGTAAAAATTGGACAGCACTTGTAACCATCAGGACACTTCCCGCAATCTTCAGCGGTGCGATTAAAGTTAATGACGCCGTTTCCCCCCAGTCACAACTCCGGATTTGCGGTTTTGGAGCGCGGAGCATCGCTCCGCGAGCAGCAAATCCCGGTTTACGCGGAGCGATGCTCCGCGCTCCGGCCAAACTATAGCGCTACCGGATTTGCCGGTTGGTGTGTGAGTGAGATACTCACGTGGCACGAGGATTGCACATTGTGAAAGCCGGGCACAAGCCCATGACTTATGAGATTCACAGTGGAGATTGGCAACACGGACAAACACCTCGTCGAATTCAATTTCAACCAGCTTCGCGGCACCCTGGTCATCCGGGTGGATGACCGGCCGATTCTGCAATCCACACGCATTTTCAACGAACCGGTCCACGAAGTTTACCACTTCGTGATTGATGGCGCGGAGAAATCGGACGTGCGGATAGAGAAACGGCGCAAACCGCTGTTTGGCCACCATAACTCGGTCTATGTAAACGAACGCCTCACCCGGGTGGTTGACGCGTATTTTTGACCGCTTTTCTCCAAACGGAATTGTCTCCGCCCCAGTGGCCATTTGGGACAGGAAATTATTTAACCGGCGGGGCGGACGCCGATTTCACCAATTCGCACAGATTGAAAGTCATTGGAATCAATCCGTGGTAATTCGCGAAATTCGCGTCTCTGCTTTCCGGTTCATCTCTGTTGATCCACGTTCACACCCGACACATAAATCCGGTTGAATTTGCAAATTGACCCCATTCGTTCGGGTTGTTAGCCTTTCCGCCCGTTCCAACGGGATTTTATGCGACATACCATTTCAGTGCTGGTGGAGAACAAATTCGGCGTGCTCACGCGCGTGGCCGGCCTGTTCAGCGGCCGCGGCTATAACATTGACACCCTCAACGTCGGCCCGACCCAGGACCCGACCACCTCGCGCATGACCATCGTCACGCACGGCGACGAGGCCACGCTGGAGCAGATCGTCAAGCAACTCAACAAGCTGCCGAACGTCATCAAAGTACAGGATTTTCACGAGGGCGAATACGTGGACCGCGAACTGGTGCTGGTCAAAGTAGCGGTGGATTCCAAATCGCGGGCCGAGGTGATGCAGATCACGGACATTTTCCGCGCCAAAATCGTGGACGTGCAGCCCAAGAGCCTCGCCATCGAAATCACCGGCGCCGAAAGCAAGGTGGAAAAATTCGTCGAATTGATGAATACCTTTGGCGTCTCGGAAATCACGCGCACCGGCAAGGTCGCCCTGCCGCGCAAATGACTGGCGCGCGGAAGCCGCCCCCGTTCGGAGTTCCGCCTTCGGGCGGCCAAATGCGTTGCTCATCCCAACCGCCTGAAGGCGGAACTCCAAACGAAATGGCACGCTCGCGTGGGGGCAGCGCGCGAATACACTCCGCAATCAAATCCTGGCTGCGTTTGCATTTGACGGACGGGCGCTGATGTTTACAATTAAAAGTTCATTTGAACGGGTTGAAGACATTTAAAACACACTGACGAGAAAGTTTGAGTTATGGCAACGATTGATTTTGGTGGCACAAAGGAAAAAGTCATCACACGGAAGGAATTTCCGATGGCCCGGGCGCGCAAGGTGCTCAAAAACGAGACCATCGCCATCATTGGCTACGGCGTGCAAGGCCCGGCCCAAGGACTGAACCTGCGCGACAACGGCTTCCACGTCATCGTCGGCCAGGCCAAATCGTTCAAACGCGACTGGGACCGCGCGGTGGCCGACGGCTGGAAGCCCGGCAAGACGCTGTTCGACATCGAGGAGGCCGTGCAAAAGGGCACCATCATCCAGATGCTCGTTTCCGACGCCGCCCAGCGCGCCATCTGGCCAATGGTGAAGAAAAATCTCAAGCCCGGCGCCGCGCTGTATTTCTCGCACGGCTTTTCCATCGCCTACAAGAAACAGACCGGCGTCATCCCGCCGAAGAACGTGGACGTCATCATGGTCGCGCCGAAAGGCTCCGGCCTGAACGTGCGCCGCAATTTTCTCACCGGCGCGGGCATCAATTCCAGTTTTGCCGTCGAGCAGGACGCCACCGGCCACGCGGAAGAGCGTTGCATGGCGGTCGGTATCGGCATCGGCTCGGGGTATTTATTCCCGACCACGTTCCAGCACGAGGTGTTCAGCGACCTGACCGGCGAACGCGGCGTGTTGATGGGCGCTCTGGCCGGCATCATGGAGGCGCAATACGACGTGCTTCGTTCCCACGGCCATTCACCGAGCGAGGCGTTCAATGAAACCGTCGAGGAATTGACTCAGAGCCTCATCCGGCTCGTGGATGAAAACGGCATGGACTGGATGTATTCCAACTGTTCCGCCACCGCCCAACGCGGCGCGCTGGACTGGAAACCCAAGTTCAAGGCGGCCACCCTGCCGGTGTTCAAAAAACTTTACCAGCGCGTCAAGACGGGCAAGGAATGCGCCCGTGTGCTCTCGGCGTGTGGCGCAAAAAATTATCAGGCGCAACTGGCGAAGGAACTGGGCCAGATCCACAATTCCGAAATGTGGCGCGCCGGCGCCGCTTCCCGCGAGTTGCGTCCCAAGCAATCCGCCAAGCTGATCGCCAAAGGCACCAAAGGCGTCTCCGGTCGCATGGCAAATTAAGGTCCGCGCAAAAAATTAAAAGCCGCTGGAGCAATCCAGCGGCTTTTTCGTTTCCACATCGGAGGGGCGAGTTACACGAGACTTAAATGTTCCCGGCATTTCAGTCAGGGACTCGCAAAGCTTGCCCCTCCGAAACGTTTCAACCACCCAGCGAACCCGGATCGCCCACATCGCCCTTGTTGAAATCCACGTACGCCTCGGTCAAATCGGCGGCGTAAATCACTGCACCGGCTTTGCCGAGATTGAGATTGATGTGCAAATCAAATTCTTTCGGTGCCACGGCGGCGCAAAGTTTTTTGAACGTCGTCTTCGTCGGCTGGCCACGCTTGAGACTCCACAAGATCTTCCGGTTGGCTGGCTTGCTGTAACCGATGTCCACCTTTTCCTCGACGATTTTGGCTGGTGAATAGCCGAGCGCATCAATGATGCGGCCCCAGTTCGGGTCTCCGCCATGCCAACTGGTCTTCACCAGCGGGCTGTTGGCCACCGCCCGCGCGGCGGCATCGGCATCGGCAACGGACTTTGCACTGTTCACCCGCACCGTCACCACGCGATGAACGCCTTCGCCGTCGCGCACAATCATCTTGGCCAGCTCCAGGCAAACGTGATTCAGCGCAGACTGAAAAACTCCAAAGTCTTGTAGGAGCCGACGTGAGGAGGCTCTAACTTTCTTTGGGGAAGTGAGGCTCGTTACCTCGTCTCCTACAATTAACGAATTTCCCGCCAATCCATTCGCCAGCACCAGCACCGTGTCATTTGTGCTCATATCGCCATCCACGGTGATGCGATTGAAGCTCTGCGCCACTGCTTCCCGCAATGCGGCTTGCAGTATTTTGGCTTCGATGGCTACGTCCGTGGTAATGAAGCACAACATGGTGGCGTGCAGCGCGGCGGGACGTGTACCGGTGGCGCTCATCCCCGGCTGAATCATGCCTGCGCCCTTGCAAATACCACCAATACGAACGGTTTTACCGCCCAGTTTGAATTCCACGGCGATCTGCTTGGGCCGCGTGTCGCTGGTCATAATGGCCTCCTCAGCGTGATCGGCGCTGGCGGGCGAGTTATCGAGTAAAGTCACGGCTTCGTTGATGCCGGCCCGGACATTGGCCATGGGCAGCGTGACGCCAATGCGCCCGGTCGAGCCGACCAGCGCATGTTCCGCCGGCATGTGCAGATGTTTGGCGAGCAGCGCCGTCATTTCACGCGCATCTTTCAATCCTTGCTTTCCGGTACAGGCATTGGCGTTGCCGGAATTGACAACGATGGCCTGGGCGGTTCCCTTTTTCACCCGTTCGACGCAGACCTTGACCGGCGCGGCGCAAACCTGATTGGTCGTGAACATGCCGGCCACCGTCGCCGGCACTTCGGACACGATGAGCGCCAGGTCGCGCTTCCGGCCCTTGTTGGAACCTTTGCCGGTGCCAAGCCGTTTGATGTCGCAAAACACGCCGCTGGCGAGAAAGCCTTGGGGGGCAACGACGGAACCTGGAATGATTTTGAATTTAGATTTCATTGTTGTTGCGTGCTTTCTTTTAATTCGATTTCGCCCCGCAGGTAAAGCACGGCTTTGCCACCGATTAAAACCCGCTGGCCCGCCTGCCGACAGAACAACTCGCCGCCGCGCCAGGACACCTGCCGGGCGAACAACATCGTCTTGCCCAGCCGCTGCGACCAGTAGGGCACCAGCGTGCAATGCGATGAACCCGTTACCGGGTCTTCGGCCACGCCGGCCTTGGGCACAAAAAAGCGCGAGACGAAGTCGCAGTTGCCGCCGGGAGCAGTGGCGATGACCCCAAAAGCGTCCAACGTTTTTAACAAGCCGATATCGGGCTGCAACGCGCGCACCTCCGCCTCCGAGGGGAAGACGGCCAGATAATCGCGCGCCCGGAGTGCTTCGATCGGCTTCCGTCCCAAGCCACGGACCAGCGTTTCCGACACCGCACAGGCCGTGGCCGGTCGAGCCGGGAAATCGAGAGTCAGAACGTCTCCTTCCCGCGTGACCGTCAGCAAGCCGCTCGTGCAGGAATGGAACCGGACGGCATTGCCACGCAGGCCCAGTTCGGAAAACAGGATGAAGGCCGAGGCCAGGGTGGCGTGACCGCACAAATCAATTTCCATTTCCGGCGTAAACCAGCGCAACTCGTAGTCGGAACCGGCAGGGACAAAAAAGGCGGTCTCGGCAAGGTTATTTTCCGCGGCGATGCGCTGAAGCGTGGCCGCACCCAGCCAGCGCGGCAAAGCGCAGACGCCGGCAGGATTTCCGCCGAACGATTTGTCGGTGAACGCCGCAACTTCAAAATAGGGAATTTTCATGGGAGGTGCTGGATTGTCGGCCGTCTTTAAGCTTTCACCGCCTCAATTTCCAGCCGCACCATGCGGACGTGGACTTTGCCTTCCGCATCCGGCGGGTGTTTGGCCAGGTACCGGGCCGCGACGGCGGCAATAAATTCCTCGCGCGGATTTAGTGGCACAGGCGTCTCGCCTGTTCGGTCCTTTTTTTCGGAAGAAACTGACGGGCGGGACGCCCGCGCCACTTTTTCCGGTACCCTTTGCGTGTAAGGCAGCCAGGTTGTGCGCAACCACGCGACAAACTTGTCCGGCCCCTCGTAAACCGCATCCTTTGGCACGAGCCGGACGCCCATTGATTTAAACCCGGATTGCGGCAGCCATTTTTCATAATCCTCCGGACTGTGAAAGAAATACGGCTTCTCCATCTTCCGGAAAAACTGGCGCCAGCGCTTGAGCCGCATCTCCGGTCGCAACGCAACGAAGACATCCTGGGCGTTGCCCTTGCCGCCACACGAAACCACCAGCCGCCCGCCCGGACGCAGGCAGGCCGCCGCGCCGCGCAAAAGCGCCCGATGATCGTCCACCCAATGCAGGGCTGCGTTTGAAAAGACGACGTCGAATTGAGCAGGCTTTACCCCCTCGCCCCGCCCAAGCGGGAAGAGGGTTGGGGCGAGGGGTTTTGAATTTGAAACGATCGGCCCCCTCACCCCGGCCCTCTCCTCCTTTTGGGGAGGAGAGGGAGAAGACAATGAGGCAAGACTGATCTTGCGCGCGTCCATCACCCGGAACACCAGATTGGGAACTTTGCCCGATGGAAAAGCAACGCGCGCGAATTTGATCATTTGCGGCGAAGCATCAATGCCCGCCACAAAACCGCGCGGCACGGCCCGGGCGATTTCAGCGCTGACCTTGCCATCGCCGCAGCCGACATCAAGCACGTGTTCACCGCCCCGCAAATTGAGCCTGGCGATGAGTTCGCGCGCCCAGGTTTGCTGCACGGCAGAATTCGCGGCGTAATCGGCGGCATTCCATCTGGCCGGCTTTTTCTTTGTAGGAGGCGAGGTCACGAGACTCCATTTGTGCTTTGTCAGAGACTCCTGGCGTCGTCTCCTGAGTTAAAATCAGACCAATCCCGCCGTCTCCGGGAAACCGCAAAGGAGGTTCAGGCTTTGTACGGCCTGACCGCTCGCGCCCTTGACCAGATTGTCCTCGGCGCTCATGACGATAAGCCGGCCCGTGCGCGGATCAAGCCGCCATGCGATTTCGATGACGTTTGTGCCGTTGACATTTTTGGTGTCGGGCAGATGTTTGCCGTCGAGCAAACGAACGAACGGTTCCTTGCCATAAGCCTTCTGGTAGCAAGCGGAAATTTTCTCCACATCAATGGATTTTTCCGCCGGCGTCAGGTAAAGCGTGGTCAAAATGCCGCGATTCACCGGAATCAGATGCGGCGTGAACTGGATGGTGACCCTGGCGCCCGCCGCCAACGAAAGCTGTTCCTCGATTTCCGACAAATGCCGGTGTTTGGGCACGCTGTAGGGCCGGACGCTTTCGTTGCATTCGCAAAAAAGATAGTCCGCCTCGGCCTTGCGGCCTGCACCGCTTACGCCACTCAATGAATCGGCGATGATGCCGCCCGGTTTAATCAACCCCGCTTTCAGCAATGGAATCACCGGCAACAGGATGCTGGTCGGGTAACAACCGGGAGAAGCGACCAGCAATGCCTTTTTGATCTGGTCGCGATAAATTTCCGGCAGGCCATAGACGGATTTTTTCAACAGGTCCGGCGCGGGATGGTCGTGCGCGTAAAAGTCCCGGTAGATTTCCGCGCTCTGGAGCCGGAAATCCGCGCTGAGGTCAATCACGAGGCACCCGGCGTCCAGCAACGGCACGGCGTATTCGGCGGCGACACCGTGCGGCAACGCCAGAAACACCGCATCCGCCTGTTTCGCGAGCCGTTCGGCCTGTGGCTCGCTGAAACGGAGTGTCTTTGATTTGGGATGGCTGGCAAATTTCGGAAAGACCTGCGCGAGCGTCTGCCCAGCGTTCTGGCGCGAGGTCACGGCCACCAGTTCCACGTGGGGATGGTTCAACAACAGCCGGACGAGTTCCTCGCCGGAGTAACCGGAGGCACCGATGATGGCGATTCTTTTTATTTTCATTTTCAAAAATTTAACCACGAAACTCACGAACCACACGAAAAATTCCTTCGATGCGAATTGCGCGAATTTTCGCAAATTGAATTAGTGTTAATTCGTGAAATTCGTGTCTAAACAAAAAACCCCGCCGGCTTTTTGCCAGCGGGGCCTGGAAATATCCAGCGCGATTAACGTTTCGAGTATTGGAACCGTTTGCGCGCGCCCGGCTGGCCGTATTTTTTGCGCTCTTTCATGCGCGAATCGCGCGTGAGCAGGCCCTCGGCCTTGAGCGCGCCACGCAACGTGGCGTCAGCCACAATCAGCGCCCGGGCAATCCCGTGCCGCACGGCGCCGGCCTGCCCGTTCGGACCGCCGCCGGTGACATTGACCCGCACGTTGAATTTTTCCGTGTTGCCGGTGACGGCCAACGGTTGGGCCGCCGTTGCGCGCAAGGTCTCGAGCGGGAAATAATTTTCAAACGCCCGGCCGTTCACGATGATCTTGCCATTGCCGGACGCGAGCCGGACCCGGGCGACAGCGGTCTTGCGCCGGCCCGTGCCTAGAAATTCATTGGTCTTCGTGTCTGTCGCCATAAATCCAATCAGGCCGCCGCTTTGAGCGGTTCCGGCTTTTGCGCCGCGTGCGGATGTTTCGGTCCTTTGAACACCTTCAGCTTGGTCAACAACTGGTCGCCCAGCCGGTTCTTCGGAATCATGCCCTTCACGGCGTGCAGGACGAGTTTTTCCGGATGCCTCGCGCGGACTTGTTCAACCGTCCGGTATTTCTCGCCGCCTTTCCAGCCGGAATAAGTCATGAACGTTTTGGCCGTTTCTTTCTTGCCGGTGAGCCGGACCTTTTCGGCATTGATGACAACAACAAAGTCGCCGGCGTCGAGGTGGGGCGTGTACACGGGCTTGTTTTTGCCGCGTAAAATACCGGCAACCTGCACGGCCAGGCGTCCCAGCACGGCGCCGTCGGCGTCAATCACGTGCCATTTCCGCTGGTCCAAATTAACTTTGGGCAAATGCGTTTTCATTCAACAAAGGGCAACGAATCTACCAGACACACGACCGAAGTCAACAGGTCATCCACGAACAAACTCAGCCTGCCAGTTTTTCATGGATTATTCTATTATCAACATATCCAGATACGTTGATATATTTAATTTGCTTCCTGGAATCAAAGGGTTATTTTACACGCATCGTTGCCAATGTTGCATTGAAGCGTGTGAACACAAAATCGAACCGGGCCGCCGAAGTGGAGCGTTTGCTGCGCGAACGCATCGTGATCATTGATGGCGCGATGGGCACGATGATTCAGCAGCGCAAGCTGACGGAGGCTGATTTCCGCGGCGAACGATTCAAGGGCTGGCAGGGCAAAGACCTCAAAGGCAACAACGACCTGTTGAACGTCACCAAACCCGCGGGTCATCGAAGACATTCACCGCCAATACCTCGAAGCCGGCGCGGACATCATCGAGACGAACACGTTCAATTCGCAGGCCATTTCGCTGGCCGATTACGGCCTGGAATCGCTCGCCTATGAATTGTCCCGAGGCCGGCGCGGAATGCGCCCGGCGCGCGGCGGACCAGGCGGAACAATCGCAGCCGGGCCGCGTCTGTTTCGTGGCCGGCGGCATCGGGCCGACGACAAAAACGTCGTCCATTTCGACCGACGTGAACAATCCGGCAGCGCGCGGCTGCACTTACGATGAACTGGTCACGGCCTATGCGGAACAGGTCCGCGGGTTGCTCGATGGTGGCGTGGATTTGCTTCTGGTGGAAACGATTTTTGACACGCTGAACGCGAAGGCGGCATTTTTCGCAATCCAGAAAATCCTCGAAGAGCGTGGTTGATCAGCCCCCTGCCCTACGGCAGTCGGAAAGTCGAGTCCGGCAATCAGAAGTCGTGCCGATTCCTCGCCTCCGTCACGTTCATTCAGGCGGGCAGCAATCGCGGCGTGACCGGCCAGACCGTCGAGGCGTTTTGGAATTCCATTTCGCACGTGCCGCTGTTGAGTGTCGGCATGAACTGCGCGCTCGGGCCAAAGGAACTGCGTCCGCTCATCGAGGAACTTTCCGGCATCGCGCCGGTTTACGTCAGCGCGTATCCGAACGCCGGCCTGCCGAATCCGCTGTTGCCAACCGGTTTTCCTGAAACACCGGAAACGCTCGCGCCGCAACTGCGTGAGTGGGCGCAAAATGGCTGGCTCAACATCGTCGGCGGTTGCTGTGGCACCACGCCGGCGCATATCAAGGCAATTGCCGAAGCGGTCCGCGGAATTGCCGCCGCGCCCGGTACCGGTGGCTGAACCGTATTTGCGTTTGAGCGGGCTCGACGCGCTGACGATTCGCGGCGATTTGCAGTCAGGAGCGCGGGCGTCTCGCCCGCAGTCGTTGGCGTCACGCCAACGACAAGAGAAATTCGGCGCGACGCCGAATTCAGCGACCGGGACGGTCGCGCTACCCGGAGATACGAACGCTGCACAAAATTTCATCAACATCGGCGAGCGCACCAACGTGGCCGGTTCGCCGAAATTCGCGCAACTCATCAAGGCCGGCGATTACGAGGCCGCGCTTACCGTCGCGCGCCAGCAGGTCGAGAACGGCGCGCAGGTCATTGACGTTTGCATGGACGAAGGGATGATTGACGGCGTGCGCCGCGATGACGCGCTTCCTCAACCTCATCGCGTCCGAACCGGACATCTGCAAGGTGCCGGTGATGGTGGACTCCTCGAAATGGGAGGTCATCGAAGCCGGACTGAAATGTCTTCAAGGCAAGGGCATCGTCAATTCCATTTCGCTCAAGGAAGGCGAGGAAAAATTCCTGCGTCAGGCGAAACTGGTCCGCCGATACGGCGCGGCGGTCGTCGTGATGGCGTTCGACGAACGCGGCCAGGCCGATTCGTTCGAGCGCAGGATCGCGGTCTGCCAACGCGCCTACGATTTGCTCGTCGAGCAGGTCGGTTTCCCGCCGCAGGACATCATTTTCGATCCGAACGTACTGACCGTCGGCACCGGCATGGAAGAGCACGCGAATTACGCCGTGGATTTCATCCGCGCGACAAAGTGGATCAAGGAAAACCTGCCGCAGGCGAAAGTCAGCGGCGGCATCAGCAACGTTTCGTTTTCGTTTCGCGGCAACAACGTCGTGCGCGAGGCGATGCACTCGGCGTTTCTTTATCACGCCATCCAGGCCGGCCTCGACATGGGCATCGTCAACGCCGGCCAGCTCGCGGTTTACGACGAGGTGCCGAAGGACCTGCTGGAACTGGTTGAGGATGTTTTGCTCAATCGCCGTCCGGATGCGACCGAACGGCTGATCAAGTTCGCCGAGTCCGTAAAACAGAAGGGCAAGGCCGAGGTCGTCGAGGATGAATGGCGCAAAGGCACGGTCGAGGAACGGCTCACGCACGCGCTGGTCAAAGGCATCGTGGATTTCATCGAGGCCGACGTCGAGGAAGCGCGGCAGAAATATGCCAAGCCGTTGCAGGTCATCGAAGGCCCGCTCATGGCCGGCATGAACGTCGTCGGCGATTTGTTTGGTTCGGGCAAAATGTTTCTGCCGCAGGTGGTCAAGTCCGCCCGCGTGATGAAAAAGGCCGTGGCGTATCTGCTGCCGTTCATGGAGGCGGAGAAAAAGGCCGCCGGTGGCGTGCATAAAAACGCCGGGAAAATCCTGATGGCCACCGTCAAAGGCGACGTGCATGACATCGGCAAAAACATCGTCGGCGTCGTGCTCGCCTGCAACAATTACGAGGTCATTGACCTCGGCGTGATGGTGCCGTGCGAAAAAATTCTCGCAGACCGCGCGCGACCAAAACGTGGACATCATCGGTTTGAGCGGGCTGATCACGCCGTCGCTCGACGAGATGGCGCACGTCGCACGTGAAATGGAGCGCGAGGGATTGCAAGCTGCCGCTGCTCATCGGCGGCGCGACGACGAGCAAGGCGCACACGGCGGTGAAGATTGCGCCTGGCTACAGCCAGCCGGTCGTTCACGTCCTCGATGCCAGCCGCGCCGTGCCGGTCGTCAGCAATTTGATCAGCGCGGAAAACCGGCCCGCGTTCGCGCAGGAAATCCGCGAAGAATACGACCGCATCCGCGCGCAGCACGGTGGTCAGACGGCGAAACTGGTTTCGATTGAAGAAGCCCGCGCGAACGCGCCGAAATTGAAGTTTGACGATCTGCCGAAACCGGAGTTCACCGGCATCCGCGCGTTGTCGTCCAACGTCACTACGCTCAACACCCAGCACTCCGCGCGCATCACGCTTGCGGAGCTGGTACCGTTCATTGACTGGTCGCCGTTTTTCCACACCTGGGAATTGCGCGGCCGTTATCCCGCGATCCTGAATCACGAGAAACACGGCGAAGAGGCGCGCAAACTGTTCGCCGACGCGCAGGAGTTGCTCGAAGAGATGGTCAGCAAGAAATTGATTCAGCCGCGTGGCGTTTACGGATTATTTCCGGCGAACCAGGTCGGCGACGACGTGGAACTTTACAACGACGAATCGCGGGCGAAGGTTCTGGCCACATTTCATTTCCTGCGTCAACAGATTGCCAAGGACGACGGCACGCCGAACTGGTGCCTGGCGGACTTTGTAGCCCCCAGATCCCAGACCCGAGATCCCAGACCCGATTATCTGGGAGCGTTTGCCGTCACCAGCGGCCACGGGCTTGAACGAAGTGGTCAAAAAATTCAAGGCCGACCACGACGATTACAATGCCATCATGGCCGAGGCGCTGGCCGACCGGCTGGCTGAGGCGTTCGCGGAATATTCTGCACAAGCGCGTCCGGGAGGAATGGGGTTACGGCAAAACGGAAAAGCTGACGACTGACGATTTCATTGCTGAAAAATACCGCGGCATCCGCCCGGCGGCGGGTTATCCTGCATGCCCTGACCACACGGAAAAGCAAATTCTCTGGAACCTTCTCGACGTGGAGAAAAATGCTGGTATCAAACTAACGGAGAGCTTTGCCATGTGGCCGGGCAGTTCCGTGAGCGGACTCTATTTCGCGCATCCGGAATCAAAGTATTTCGCCGTCGGCAAACTCGGCCGCGACCAACTTCTGGATTACCACGTGCGCAAAGGCATGACCTTGCTGGAAGTTGAGAAATGGCTTGGAACGTATTTAAATTACGATCCGATCAAAAGTCCGTAAAGGGAGACAGTCCCGCATATTGATGAATTTTGGAATTGACTGCCACCGCCACCGGCAGATGCTCCCGCGTATAGCCCGAATGGAAAAGCAAAATTATCCGATGTGCGGGACTGACCCCTTCATGTTATATCAGGCAATGCGGCATCAGACATCGGCATTTACCAAGTGTCCTCGTCGCCCTTTGCCGGTACTCCAAGCTATGTATCAGGAACACTTGCCGAAGATCATATACCATGAAAAAAATCCTCCTGCTATTAGTATTAACAGCACTGGCAATCTGCTTGTCGGCCGTGTTTCTTTTTCAGCGACATCAAATTAGCCACAGTACGATTCGACAACCTGAAACTGGTGTGAGTACCACTTCGCCGCTACCGGGTAATAATCAAACGTCTCAAATCGGGCATTTACCTTGGTTGGAAACAAATGGTCAGGTGCCAGAAGGCGACCGGAAATTGAGCGATTGGCAGTTGGCGCAAACAACCAGTTGGTGGGGCAAGCCGCTCGATCCAAAGGAATTTTGGAAAGGCCGGGTCCTGTGGAACGATCGAAAGGCGATGTATGATGCTTCTCGGCATGGGCGTGCATATCCTCCGATTCCATACGAAGACCCGAGCCTGCCACACTATCCTAACGACGAAGGGGTTCACGGGAGATACATCCCGGACAGCCCTAATATATTTTACGCAAGTTCTTCAAAGGAAAGTGGTTTTTGGGACAAATTTGATAAAACCCATCCCCGCCCCCCGGATCAAATAGAATACCAACAACAGTTGACCGTCGGCGAATATTTCGGCTCTCGCCTCATAAACGATTTTAGACAGGAACGGGAGACCCCGGAACAAATCGCCAGCTTCAAGGAAGACATCCGGACAGAGCCGCTCAAAGACAATTATCCGCCAGAAGCATTTACGCAGGACGCACTATTTTGGACTTATGTTCAAATAAATCGTGGTGTGTATCAAGGTATGGTGGATAATGGACAAACAAATTGGGGTACTTTCCAACATTTTATGAGCAATTTGGTGGTGGATTCCAAATATATAACCGAGCCCTTGAGCCCGGAGCAAATCCAAGCAGAGAGCGCTTGGAAGATAGCCTATCTGCAACGCCTGCGCCGGGAGAAAACCGATGAGCAATACATCCAAGCCTACCTCCAGGCATGGAACTTGACCGAAAGCCAGGTGTTTGGGCAGCAATGAAGGGGTCGGTCCTAGAAAGGTGACAAATTACCTGCGTGGTTGAACGAAATCTCAAACGCGCCACCTAGAAGCGTTAATTTGTTTGCATCACGGGCGTCGGCTTGCCCTGGCGCAGTGCGGGCAGCCAGGCGCTGTAGCGGCGCTGGTTGTAGGAACCTTGCGTTCCGTGCTCATCCTGATGGCCGGATTTCGGCAGGATGACCACCTCTTTCGGCGAAGTAATTTCGTTCGCCGCCGCCAACACGCTCGATGGCGGGCAGGTTTCGTCTCTCAATCCAAGCCCGACGAGCACGGGGCATTTGATGTGCCGCGCGAAGTTCGCGGTGTCGTAATACCGGCTGGCTTCGTGGACCTTCGCGGGGTCTTTGCCGCCTTCGGTGTTGGAATACCAGTGCGGCCAGCCCGGCGCGCGGCCGGCGTCGGGCGCCAGCATGTCGCCGCCCGCCGGCACGAGCGCCAACGCCGCGGTGATGTTTTTCGGATGCAGCCCGGCGATCATCAAAGTCTGTTGTCCGCCCTGGCTGTCGCCCATCACCACCAGCGTTTTGCCGTTCCAGTCCGGGCGCGTCTTCAGATATTCCACCGCGCGGTAGCAGGACAGATACATCCGCAAAAAGTAGCTGGTGTCGCGGTTGTCGTTGCCGATGGACCAATAATCCTTGAGCGGCCCGGCGAATTGCGCTTTGTAAAATGCCTCGGGTTGGTCAATCGGCAGGTCGTGGGGTTCAATGTTCAGCGCCAGCCAGCCCTCCGCGGCCCGGTCCGTCACCCAATTGGTTTGCAATCCATAAACCCCCGCCCACTGCACGATGAGCAGCGCGGGAAACGTTTTGCCTTCCATCGGCCGGGCCAGCTCGCCTTCGATGTGCGTTCCGCGGATGTTGTCCATGGTAATTTTCCAATACGCCACGCGCGGTTTTCCCACGTCCACCTTTTCCAGCACGGGGTCCATGGGAACCTTTTTCAACTCCTTCAGTTTGGCTTTCCAAAATTTGTCGAAATCGGCCGGTGGCGGGGCAGCGGGCAGGATTTTGTCCGGCGCGGCGACAGCGCCGCCCACCGCGCGGTTGGTATTGTTTTCCGGCTGCCATTTCACGTCGACCAGCATCGTGTTGGGCGCGTCAAACTTCGATTCGATTCCGGCAATATCATTGCTGAAATTCAGGTCGCCATGTCCGACGACTGTCAATCCGCCGCTCTCGAGGGTATAATGCGCGGCGGGCACAGCGGAACCGCCTTTCCATTCGACCGTCCAATGAACAGTGTCGCCGACCTGATAGACGCCGTTGGACCTGTCTGGCGCGACGACCATCTGCTGCGCGCCACAGAAATTCGCAACTGCCAGGAAAAACGACGCAATAATCCCGAAAACCGGACTTGGGGAGCACACCCGCCTCGGGTGTGGCTGGACGCGCCTCGCGTCCAGCCTCTTCGCGCACCTGGATGGTTTGACAGTTCGGAATTTTTCCGTGCGCTCGAGGTTTTCCGCGAAGGCGCGGAAATCAGCACGCGAGGCGCGCGCGCTCCCCGTCCCAACTGTGGATTTCGGGATCGTAAACCTGGAAAGGTGTTTGTCTTGCATATGCCTGAAAGTTTCGCCATCAAAGGCGCCGCATCATTTCAAAAATCCTACCAGGCGTCCAACATTACCGGCTTCCGGTTGCGTCCTGATTTCGGTGGGGCGCGGCACTCCGTGCGCGCCGTTTTCAGCATTCGCGGCGGGCAGGGAACTGCCCGCCCTACCCAAATTTTGAAATCAGGACAATACCCCGTTTCCGCTTCGCACCGGGCAGAATCGCAATCACAGCCGGAAGGATTGCCGGGTGTTCCCGGAACAGAACCTCTTTCATAGGTTGCCGGGAAAAGGATTCCCATTCGCAATCAACGTTCAAATTGCGGAATCAAAGAAAGGGGCGAAGCTATTAACGTCGCGCCCGGGAGGTCACGCGCGCGAGGGCAGGTTTTTTGCGGTTGGGCCGGCTGGATTTCCGTGCGGCTGTCTTCCTGGGGTTCCGGGTGTTCCGGGTGGGCTCGAGAGCGATTGGCTGCAATTCCTCGCCATTGTGGCGCGGCGTGGCCAGCAGGTGTTCGCCGTTCTTTTCCGATTCGCCGTTCCCGTTCGCCTCCTGTTCGCCGTTCTTCAACGCGGGTTCCGGTACCGGTCCACGCACCGGTTCCTGCGCGATAATGGCCGTGTCGAATCCGGCGACCACCGGTGGCAATTCATCGCCATTTCTTTGCGGGGCGGTTGGCGGCTGTTCGCCGTTTTTCTCCGCCGGTTCGGGCGTCGGCGCAGGCATTTGTTCGACCACTTCGGTATCCAGTCCGGGCATGGCCGGCGGCAGAATCTTCTCGTTCTGGCGTGATGCGGCCAGCAACTCCTGCAAACTTTTTTGCAACTCTTCCTGCGCCTGTTTCCGTTCGGCAATTTCGGTTTCCCGCTGGTTGACCGTCTGGCGCAATTTCTCGTTGGTTTTCATCAGCTCCATCCACTGTTCCTTCACCTGTAATTCCCATTTGTCCAGCGCCTGTCGTTTCGCCGCCTCTTCCTGCAAGAAAGCCTTGACGCCGGGATAAAAGCGCACCGCGCCGACCAGCAGCAGCAGCGAGAACACGACCTCCACCTTGATGCCCCACTGAGCGCCGGCATCAATTGGTTCCACCGCGAGGATCAAACTCATCAGCGCCACCAGTGAGAGCGCGCCAAAAAGCAACCACCCGATGAGCGTGGACTTGAAAAGCCGGCCCAGGCGCAGCGCGTACCAGGCCACCCCAAGCTGCAGGAGCCCCGTTGTCAGGCGTATGATGTCGATGTTATTCATATTGGTATGGTAACCTTTGGCCCGATTAGAGCAGGAAAAAGGCCAAAGGAACTGTGATGGATGCAAGGCGATACGGCGTACGGAAAGGCGCTCGATCCTCCCCCGATACCAGAATCTGGACAGTGGCAAACCGGTCGGGACAGGCACGCCTTCCTGCGGCCGGCGGTTAAAAGGCAGCGCCAACGTTTATGAAAAGCAAAACCGCGGAGGAATTGTGTCCGGGTCCTTGCCGGGTGCGCAATCCCGGCACGTGGCGTCAGCGGAACTCTTCCAAATGCTTTTCGGCGGCAGGTGGAGAACGATGAACTCAATCTGACAGCCGGCAAACGCCGTCGAGCGGCGCGAAAAAACGAACCCCCGTCAAACCAGACCGGTCCGGCCGGTCATGCCTTCCACCACCGCAGGCACGCCGTCCCCAAACTCTCTAATGCCAATAAAACCAGGAATCACTTAATCTGAGATATTAATACAAACTAATACATAAGCGAATCCAAAAATTGTCAAGCTTTAGCCAAAACACGTTTGGTTGTTTTTCACCATTCGACTATCCTGCTGATTGAAAGGCGCCATGAGTGCGCCGACCATGCAGCAATAACACTGGAACAAACGATGAAAAAAACATTAGTACTTGCGATCACGCTTGGGTTTGCCGCCGCTCTGAATGCTTCGGCTGCGGACGCCAAGGCCAACTGGACTTCACTCTGCGCCAAGTGTCACGGCGAGGACGGCAAGGGCCAGACCAAGATCGGCGCGAAGCTGGGCGTCAAGGATTTCACCGACGCCAAGGTCCAGGCCGCCCTGAAGGATGATGCCGCCTTCAAAGCCCTCAAGGAAGGGCTCCAGGACAGCGACGGCAAGACCTTGATGAAACCATTCGACACGCTGTCGGATGACGAAATCAAGGCCCTGGTCGCCTACGTCCGCAATTTTAAAAGCTGACGCGGCCTGTTCCCGGGCGGGCTGCCACCCAGCCGCACCGGCGGCCAACACTTGCGCCGGAAGCTGATTCGCGGATCCGGGCGGTAAGATTGGCCAGCGCCGGGAAAACGACGGCGTTTCTGCAAGAGACGCAGTCTGGCGCCTGTTCGTCACAAGCAACAGGCACCCCATCGCCGGGGTGCGCATGCGCGGGAACAACCGGCAACCGATCCCATTGATCCACCGACAAATATGAACACCGGGAACACAATGCCGCCAACGACGCGGCCATCGCTGCTGCGCAACTGGATGAGCCTGATCGGGCTGATCGTGGTGATCGGCAGCCTGTTCTCGTTCTTCCTGCTGTTCATGCTGGATGCGGTGGCGCACTTCACCAATCCCTACATCAGCATCCTGACCTGGATGATCACGCCCGGTTTTTTGATTTCCGGGCTGTTGTTGACGTTTGTGGGTATGCTGCGCGCACGGCGCCGGCGCCAGGGCGGCGACTCCCTCGTAGCGACGGTGCAAATTGATCTGTCCCGGCCCAAAGACCGGCGCATCCTGGTTGGCTTCGTCATCGGCAGCCTGTTGTTCATGATGCTTTCGGCGGTTGGCACTTACAACGCGTTTGAATTCACGGAATCGGTCCAGTTCTGCGGCGAGACCTGTCACAAGGTCATGAAACCCGAGCTGACGACGCACGACCACGGGCCGCATGCGCGCGTGGCCTGCGTGGCCTGTCACGTCGGCCCCGGCGTGAACTGGTTTGTCCGTTCCAAGCTCACCGGGTCTTACCAGCTTTACGCCGTTGCCTTCAACAAATATCCCCGGCCCATCACCACACCCATCAAAAATTTGCGGCCCGCCCGGGAAACGTGCGAGCAATGTCACTGGCCGGAAGAATTCTCCGGCAATCTCGACCGCACCTTCAACTATTTCCAGGACGATGTCTCCAACTCACCGTACTCCATCCGACTCTCCATCAAGGTTGGCGGGGCGAACCCCAATCGCGGACCGGTCGGCGGCATCCACTGGCACACGATGCAGAACACGCGCGTTGAATACATTGCCACGGATCCGGCGCGCCAGAAGATTCCCTGGGTCCGGTTGACGGACGCGCAGGGCGTAGTCACCGTTTTCCGACAGCCGCGTTTCACCAACGACATCGG
Organism: uncultured Verrucomicrobiae bacterium; assembly: GCA_963802515.1. Classification (GTDB taxonomy): domain Bacteria; phylum Verrucomicrobiota; class Verrucomicrobiia; order Limisphaerales; family UBA11358; genus UBA11358. The sequence goes on along the minus strand of CAWDIX010000002.1, from coordinate 3,066,451 downwards.
TCATTACGAAATCCGCACCATGGATTGCATTGATTGCCACAACCGTCCGTCCCACCGGTACGTGCCGCCCGACCAGGCGGTCAATCTGGCCATGCAACTCGGCCAGATAGACCGGACGCTGCCCTGGATCAAGACCAATGCGGTTTTTGTCCTCACCCGAAAATACCACACGGATGCCGAGGCGAAAACCGGCATCGCCACCGCCCTCGCCGAGCGTTATCCCAACGACCCGCGCATCGTCCCGGCCATCGCCACGGTGCAACGGATTTACGCGGACAATTTCTTCCCGGAGATGAAGGCCGACTGGAGTGTTTATCCGGATAATCTGGGCCATATGCTCTGGCCCGGCTGTTTCCGCTGCCACGACGGCACCCACAAGACCGAGGACGGCAAACAAACCATCAAGGCCAACGACTGCAATGCCTGCCACACCATCCTGGCCCAAGGCAGCGGCGCAGACCTGCAAAAACTGACGCCCGGCGGCCAGCCGTTCATTCACACCGGCGGGGATTATGACCTTTCCTGCTCGGATTGCCACACGGGCGGTCCATAGGTAATTCCAATTCCTTCAGGGTTGATGGACATTCGCTTCGGGTTTCCCCGGGCGGCCTTGTTCCCGGCAACCTCGAGGTGATTTCTCTTTGCCACGAAGGGGTTGGGTCAAAGCTTTCGCGGCTTTGCATTTCCGCGCTGGAGAACCCGCGTTCTTGCCGTGGCGGATCAGGATGGCGCCGAAGGCCGGGATTGAAAACTCCGCCATAATTTCGCGGGCATCAGGCCGAGGAGGATGAGACTCACCTGGGTGGCGATGAAGAGGATCAGCCATTTGAACGCCGCGTCCGTAAATCCGTAGCTGTGCAGGCCGATGCCGAGCATGTTGACGCCGAACCAGGAGAAGCTGGTGACGATATTGCCGACGACGGCGAGGTTCATGAGGCCGCGCTCGCGGATGAGGCCGCCCCAGCGCGCGTGCAGGATGGTCGCGTTCCAGAGCACGATGAGCAACGCGCCGTTTTCCTTCGGGTCCCAGCCCCAGAACCGGCCCCACGACTGGTCGGCCCAGATGCCGCCCAGCACGGTGCCCACAAAGCTGAATAACGTGGCGAAACAGACGATGCCATAGACCATCCGCGCCAGGGATTTGGCGGTTTCCGCCGAAAGTGTGGTGGTGAACATCCCGCGCAGGATGTAGATGATGGCCAGGAACCCCGCCACAAAGGTTGAGGCGTAGCCGAGGGTGACGGTGACGACGTGGGTGGCGAGCCAGAAATTCGTGTCGAGCACGGCGCGCATCATTTCCATGGTGTCGCCGCTGAGCGCCAGATTGTGCGCAATGATTTGGGTAACGAACCCGACAAACGCAGCGACGACGCAGCCGATGCCGTCGTGATATATTTTCTCGAGTACCATTCCCAGGATGACCGCGGCCCAGCCGATGAAAATGGCCGAGGAATAAAGGTTGGTCACGGGCGGCCGGCCTTCGAGATACATGCGGAACACGAGGCCGAACGTGTGAATGAGCCACGCGAGAACGATGAGATAAAACGCCGATCGCCGGAGCCAGTCGGACAGGTTGAACCACGACAGCAACGCCAGCACCAGGGCGAGCACATAGATGACCGTGGCCTTGTAGAACGGCTCCAGGGCGCTGAAAAAGCACTCCTGGTCCGCCTTTTTCACCTGGGGCGCAAAACGGTCCGACAGCCAGGCGTGGTATTTGCCGACCAGGGCGTTGAACTCGTCCGGTTGCCCGGAACGATAGGCGGTGACCATCCGGGCGTAAAATTTTGTCGCCGGGTTGAATTCGCCGGTGCGCGCGGTCTGCATGAGATTGGTGCCGATGTTCTGCCAGTCATCGCGCGGCTGGCTTGGATCCACGGGCGGAATGGTCAGTGGCAGGGCAAAGCTGGCGACGGTATTGTAACCGCCCATGAAACCCAGCAGGGCATTGAAGGCGTCCTGGTCAAATTTTTTGCCGGCCTCACGGGCATTCACCGCGGCAATGCCCGGCGGAATGCTCTTCCGGTAGGCATCGAGTTCCGCCGCGAAATCGTCCGAAGCCGGCGGTTTGAGGCTGACTTCGAGCCGCTGGTACAGGTCCATGGCCCCATAGAGCTTCATCAACTGCGACTCGAAGACGGTGCGTTTGGAAGGGTCCAGGGGCCCGATGCGGCTGATCTGTTTATCCATCTCGTCCATCTGGGGCCGGATCTGGTTGAAGGAGTAATATTCCTGGCCGTCGGGCAATTTGAGCAATTCGGTCACCTCGTTGTTGTCAATGCGGAAGACTTTCCGGTCGTCGGCCGACTCGGGCTTCATCATCACTTCGAGCAGCCAGTCCATGGCGGACATCGTCCGGCTTTTGCCATTTTCTTCTGCGCGGACTGTTTGTTTGGTGCGGATTTGGAGCAGGGAATTGCGGGCCACGGAATCGAACGGCTGGAACCGGCCGTTCATGAGAACGGGCAATTTGCCGAACGCGCGCACATCAAAGCCCGTTTCCGGCGGCTGAAGCAATCCAGACAGCGCCCAGACCGCCATTATCACGGTCAAAATGAGAGGAATCGATTTTTTCATGTTCACTTTTTATCCGGACGGGAATCACCCGTGTTCCACCGGATTCTTACACCGCTGGGTACTGCGCCCGCCGCCGGCGGAGCCGCAGTGGTCCCGGATCCGGCCATCCGGCGTTTCAAGAAGGGGACGAGGTGGCTGAGGAACTGGATGGCCAGCCCGATGGCCACCAGCACGCACGAAAAGTAGGGCGTCAGCCAACTCGGATTGTGCACCACCTGCAATACGCTGCCGTGGTCGTCGGGATCGAAACTTGCCTGATAGAACGTTTCCCCGTCATAACGCAGCGGATTGTTCATGAAAATCCGCACCTCACGGTCTTCGCCGTTCTCCAGGTTTTGCAGCCGGACACGGCTGGAAAAATTCTTGGGAATGTCGGTGCCGGGATATTTATCGTGGCGAAATTCGATGAGATGGAGGCTGAACGGCAGATAATACCGCTCCTGGCGCAGCAACAGTTGATAGGAATGGTTGTTGTAGGTAAACGATTGCGGCTGGTCCAGCCAGGCGGACACGAGAAAAGTGCCCAGCGAACCCTGTGCGGTGGCGATTTCGACCGTCGCCGACGGCATATCCATCCGGTTCATCTCCGTCTCGCGTGGCACTTCGCGCCACCAGACGCCGGAACCGATGCCGGCGGTGATTTTGACCGGCTCATAGCCCGGCTGGGACTGCTGGTCGAGCAATGAATTGGCGTAAAAGGACTTCACGCGCACGACGAATGGCATTTCCGGATCGCTGGCTTCACCCCGGCGCACCAGCAGCGAACAGGGGATGGCGACGACCTTGTCAGAATCCGGGTCAGTCCTGTCCAAGACCGCCAGTTCGAAGGCGCGGTCGGCTTCGGAGTAATTCCTGGTATCGCCAATCCGCAGATGCATGACGCTTTCGCGGGACAGAAAATCGGTGAGCATCTGCCCGAGCAACAACAACACGACGCCAAGGTGAATCAGCACGATGCCGATTCTTCTTTTGCCGGGCCGATAATAGCGGAAGTGCGCGACGAACAGGTTGATGAGCAGGACGGTGCCGATGGAGTAACCGCCGGGGAAAATGGGGATGTGGAATCCCGACCCGGCCGGGGTCCAATAGACGAAGAAACTGCGAAAGAATTCGTTCTGGGCCTTGAACAGGCCAAGATGCACCTGGGCGATGGTGCCCCAGAATACAATCACGCAACCAAGCACCAGGCACGTGACTGTCAGCTTGAGCGAGGAAAAAAAGCGGTACAAACTCACGAGCTTTTCAATATTTCACGCCTTGGACGAATTGAGTGAACGCGGCCTTCTGGCTTTCGACCACCTTCGCGTCGCCCATCAGTTTGTAAAACCAGGTCTGGCCGTTCATCGGGACAATGACGCCCACCAGCCGCGTGGGCTGGCCGGTCCGGGCATCCGTGCCGTTCAAGTCCACCAGCGTCGCCCGGCCCCCGGTCACGTCCAGGAACGCGGTCAACCCGGCCAGGCCGCTATCGTCAACGGCGCCCAGGCCGATTTGACGGCGCCAGCGATTCACGTTGGCCAGCAGGCCGCCGCCGTCGCCGCTCAACTCGGCCACATTCACCTCTGCCTTCGCGCCGTCGGCACCGGTGATGGCATATTCGGCCACGAGGAGCTGGGCCGCCGGCATTTCCTGCCAGCCGGACGGCACCTGCCAGTTTGGCTTGCCTTCACTGGAAATCGGGGCGGCTGCCGGCGACGCTCCCATTCCCATGTCGCCGACTGACGGGTGCGACGGTGGCAACGCCGCCGTCGCCGGGGTGGCGGCGAAATTCAATGATTTGAGAAAAGTGACAAATGCCGGCTTTTGCTGTTCCACCAGCCCGGCGTCACCGGTCATCTTGAAAAACCAGGCCATGTCGTCGCGATGCTGGATTACACCCAGAATGCGTTCGGTGTCGCCGCTGCCGGGGTTTTGGCCGGCGAGGTCGTAGAGCTGCGCCGGCTGGCCCGCGGCTGTGACATCTTCCGCGGATTTTTTCAGTTCATCCGCGGATACGGGCGACAAGCCAACCTGGCCGCGCCAGCGGTTGACGTTGGCGTCATCGCTCCCGGCCAGGCCGGGCAGTGGAATGACACTGACGTCGGCCGATTTACCGTCGGCGGCGGTCACCTTGAACGAGGCCACGCGCATTTCACTCGGCGGAACCTCGGTCCAACCGTCCGGTGTTTTCCAGGTCAATTGCGGCAGGGCGGATGCCGAGGCCGCCGGCATCGAGCCGGCTGCAGCGGACGAGATGTCCGGGTGTCCCGGTGGCAGTGACGGGTTGGGCGAATCGGTGGGCAGGGCGGGTGCGGTCTGTTGCGGTGGCTGGTCCTGGTCCTTGGCCACACGATAGACCTTGATGGCGTCGCGGTGGCAGCCAGCCACGAGCAGCAGGAACAACGGGGCCAAAACCGGCGGCAACCAGGCGCGTTTGAGAAACCGGCTGCAGGGGACGATCCCACACTTTTCAGTTGGATGACTTTGCACGATATGAAATTAGGTCAGGGACTGGTGAGAATTCAAGTTTATTCTGGCCGGCCCGCGTCCCGGCAAAGTCCGGGCCAGGGTCTCGCGCTTCAAATCCGCGCCCACCCCGGTTAGAAACGGTATTCCAGGCTGGAGAAGATGACGTGGGCATCATAATTGAAGTTGCCGGCGGACGCCGAATCTTCGTAGTGGGTGAACGCGTATTTCAGGTTGAGACGCAGATTTTTGGTGATCCGGCGGGAAAGTGTGGCGGTGACGCTATGCTGCTCCGCGCCGGCCCCGAATGGCAGACCGTTGACCGGGGGTTGGTAGTCGTCCGCGCGATAATAAAAATAACCGAGGTTCAAATCCGTCTTGTCATCCAGCACAAAACCGGAGTCGAAATTGAGCGTCCAGTAGTTGTTTTGGGCATTGAGAATGGACTGGGTGTAATCGGAGGCGGGCGTCTTCGTGGTGCTGAGGACGTAATTGAAACCCGCCTGGAGGCTGAGCCAGTTTAACGGTGTCCAACTCGCATTCTGGCCAATGATATGGGTGTGCATCCGCGAGGCATCCACCTCGCTCAAGCCGGAGGCGGGGTCGGGCCGGGTGCTGATGGTGGAGAGTTGATATTCGTAGCGGCTGACGAGCGTGACCCGGTTCAACGGGCGCAGCGTGAGGCGCACACTGCCGTCGAGGGTTTCGAATCCCTGATAGATGAGAAAGCCCGGGTAGGCGTTGCCGGTACTCAAATCATCGGGCGTGTTGTCCAGCGTGTTGTCGTAATTATATTGGTTGATCTTGTAGTAGCCGCCGACGTCAAGGCTGGCGCGGCTGGTGGGATACCATCGAATGCTTGCCAGATATTTTTGGAAGAAGCGCGAGTCATCGGTCGCGAATTGCACGGGCACCGGGCCGAAGCCGGCGACCTGGGTCAGCCCTCCGTGTTCGTTCAAATTCCCCTGTCCTTCGGTCCATTGGCCGCCGAAGTTGAAGACCCAGTTGGTTACGCCGATATACCGCAGATCCAGGCGTTCGCAGACGTCGAGTGAATCCCGTCCGCTGTTGCTGGCAAAATCCTGCTGATAACTCGTACTGGAGGAGGGATCGTAGAACGTGCCGGTACCGGCGGAACTGGCGTTCCAGTCCTCCTTTTGTACCCGCAGCGAGGGGGCGATGGTGAAATTTTTGGTCAGCAGCGACAACAGGTTGACGTTGGCAATATACTCGTGCTGGTGGGCGCCGCCATTGAGGTTGAAATAGCCATAGCTGAGGGCCGGATAAGCTGGCGAATAAACCACATCAAAGTCATCCCCGTAAATCCGGCTGCCGGTGAAGGTGTCGTCGAGATTGGCAAACATGAACCCGGTGGACATAAACAGGTTTTTCTTTAGCCAGGTTTCGGTGAAAAAATGGGCGCTTAGCTGGTCGTAGGAGGTGCCCTGCTGGTCGGTAGCCTTCTGTTGAACGGATTCCCCTTGATAGAAGGTTAGTTCGTGGGCGTCGTTCATTGTCCCCATCTCGTAGCTCACGCCCAACCCGTAATTCACCGTTTTGTAGTGATGGGTCAGGTCGAGCTGGAATGTATCAGACTTTTCGTCAATGTTGTTAATCCCCGGATAGGGCCGGTACACGTTTCCGCTGGAATCATGGACCGGCGCCCAGAGTGTCGTACTCTTCTCGCCGTCGCGGTAGCGATGGCTGTATTTGAAGGTGATTTTCGGGAAGTCTTTTTTGGTCAGACCCGCCTCGAACGCAATCCGGCCGCGATCGAGCGCCAGCGCGTCACCCGGCAGCGAATAGGCAATCCCGTCGGACGGCAAATATCCCCCCGCGCCGGAATCCCAGGTGCGGAAATTCTCGAAACTGAAACGGACAAAGCCAAGGTCATCGCGAACCAAGCCGAGCCCGACACTGTAATCGTGGTCATCAAAGATGGAATGCCCGTCCAGGGTAAAGGTCGTTTTTTTGGCCACCTGGTCTTCGTAGTGCAGGTCGGTGATGCCGCCGAAGATGCCGGTGTTGAGGTGTTCCCGCTGTTCCGCTCCGTTCGCGTAGCCCCCGGTCAGCAATGCGCCGGTGGACAGCTCAATCCAGTTGTTGTAGGTGTTGGTGCCACCTTCGAACATCTGCTCCGGCGTGACCGCGTCGCCCGCCTGCGCCTGCACGCCAAGAACGAGGAGCGACGCTCCGACAACATACCGGCTGAGGCCGGCCTTGCGCGGTGCGGCGCGAAGCAGTTTGGATTTTCGGGATTTTTCTTTCATCGGCTTCCGTGGCGTTGGCTAGTATCTCAGGGACGGACTCACACGCGAGCCATGCACCGCCTCATGACAACCGGCGCTCCAGCAAGTGCCCTGGCTCAACCGCGAGGTGTGGTCCACTCCGCCAATCAGGATGGTCGTCCCGTCCTTGACCTGTTGGAAATGGCACTTCAAACACAGGTTCGCGTCGCGTTCGGTCAGCAGTTTGGTGTTGACGCTGCCGTGCGGGGAATGGCAGGTCGTGCAGCCCTCACGCATGGCCTCATGCTCGAAGACATACGGTCCCTGCTGGGCAGGATGGCATTGGACGCAGTTTTCCTCCTGCGAGAGCAGTTGGGTGCTGCCGCCGGCGTGGGCAATGCCCTGGTGCGGCGGATGGCATTGGGTGCAGGTCATCCGGCCTTCGGGGACGGGATGGTGGCTGGGCAGATTGAACTGGCCCCGCACGTCCAGGTGGCATCGGTAACAGGCGGTTTCGATGGCGCGCGCCGGTTCGAGCGGGAAGCGCCCGCTCAATCCTTCGGGCTGGGGCCGGCCTGCAGTGAAACTGTAAGGCGGTTTGACGTCGCCGCCCGAATCCTCATGCAAACTACAGGGGCCGTGGCAGGATTCACAGCCAGCGTCGAGTCCGTTTTTGCCCAGAGCGATGAGCCGGGCGTGGTCGGCGGTCTTGAAACTGCGGCAGATCTCGTCGTGGCATTGTTCACAATCTGCCGAACCGACATATTTCGCACCCGGCACGTCCGGGAGGACGACCGCCTGGCGGTTGAGGGTGCTGCAGGAAATGGCCGCCAGCAGCAGAACGATGGCGCCGGCGGCAATCGCCGGACTCCAGCCACGCGGTAGCAGCAGTTTAATGAATGGAAAATTTTTCATGCGGATTTTGGGTCATCGTTCATTTACGCATATTCGGAAAATGTGATGTTACCGGGTCCTGCCGTTCATTGGTATATTTCCTGGTAGATCAGGTTTTCAGCCGTGTTCAACAGGTTGAGGGCAAAAACCCAATTGTGCACGCCGAGGCTGCCGTCATTGACCACGAGGTATAAATTGAACCGGGCCTTCTTGATGTTATCCGGAATCAAGGCCTGGTCGGCGGCGCTCGGACCGCTGTAATTCGGCTGGTCCAACCGGGTCCATCCGGTCGCGTACCCCAACGAGTTGGTCTGCAGGATCAATCCCCCGGGCGTCGTGTATTCCCAGGCCACCACACCATCGGTCTGCAACGCCGTCCCCTTGATGGCGGCCCAGTTGTTCAACAGGACAATCACCGTGGTCACCTCATTGGAGATGCCCGGCCCTGAGGATCCGGGATCGTAGAGATGACAGTTCAGGCACACGTCGTGGGAAGCCACGGCGAACGTGTGGCTGTGGAGGTTAGCGGGCGGGCCGTCCGATTGCATGTGGCAGGACACACATTGATTGGTCAGGTAAAACGTGCCGGAAAAGGAAACCTGGGCGGAACCGGGCAGCCCCGCGTGCGAACCCGGATTGAAGGTGGCCGGTCCGCCCGACAACTCGCCCACGGAACCGAGCAGGAAATTGTATTGTACCGAACGATGCGGCGCGCGGGCCGTGAGATAATTGGTGGTGACAATCGAATTGTTAGTCAGAGTCGTCATCCACATGTCGCCCCGGTCATTGTGGCACTGGGCGCAAAGATTGATATTCGTACCCGCGTGGTACTTGTTCGTAAACACATCCGACGTGCTGAGATAAAAATCGTTGGTGGATGACAGGGGATTGCGGAGCTGCACCGGATTGGCATTGGTCTGGTGCGGGTCGTGGCAAACCGCACAGGTGATGGCGACGGCCAGATCGTTCGTGAGCGCGAAGGGATTCTGTCCGTTGATCAAGGCAAGACGGACGGAGCCGGAATGGCAACGACCGCAACTGCTGATATTGTTGGTGGACGAACGCATGGCCGACAACGCGTCCGGCACCACGGCGGCGTGGCTGCTGGTGTTCCATTCCTCGTAAGTGGGCTGCATAGGACCGGTATGGCAGCCGCCACAAACGGTGGCGGCAATTTCAACCCGCGGGACTGCCGTCGGGTCATCGGTAGCGGCCGCATGATTGGCCGCCGGGCCGTGGCAATTCTCGCACTGCACACCGGCCAGGTTGGTGGTGTAGGAAAAAACTCCGTTCTGGTTGGTGAAACTGAACCCCGTCGGCAAACCGTAGCCGACGGTGTGGCAGGGCAGGCATGAACTGTTGGTCTGGCCGCCGGACGCCTTGAATGCCGCGCTGCTGAAGGCGCTGGCGTGGGGCGTATTCGTCTCGTACTGGCAAATGCTTGAATGACACGTGAGGCAGACCTTCGTGCCGGCATATTTTGGCGTCGGGCCGGAGACACGGAAGAAGGCATTGCTGTAGAGCGTCGTGATGACGGCATTGCGGAGGAGATTGGTGGCCTTGCCCAGCGCCACCCACGGGGCGGTCAGACTGTTGCTCTTCTGATAGAGCCGATAATAACCGGAGGGGCCGTCCCAAGTGAGGTGCATCCCGTTGGTGACGCGCTCAACACCCTCTATGACCGGCAATCCCGGCATCCCTCCGGGTTGGGTGATGCTCAAGTGCTGAACCGTCTGAGACATCAGGGACGGTGCGGTGAAAAGAATACCTGCCGTCAGAATCAATCCGGGCATCTGCTTGGACGACAAAGCCCTGGCTCGGTGCATCATATCGCGATTACGCCCCCTCATATCCTTCGCCGGACAGCGCGGCCCACGTCGAACCGTTGGGGGCAGGTTTGCAACGCCCGAACAAAGAACAACAAATGGAACCTTGTTCAACATATTCTTCGCTTGAAGGATACTCTTGTCCGGCGTGCGGACTAACCCTCAATTGCTTCATTCTTGTCAAATATTGCCTAATCCCGCCGGCGGCGGCACTCTCGGGGCTGCCTGCCCACCCGCCCCGGAATTTCGCGGCGACTTGATTTGAGCGGAGCGGGGATTGTCTTCAATCCGCAGCTTCCGGATTCGCCGGCAGGGCCGTGAGTTGGGCAACTCGCGTCCCGGTCCCGGGTTTGAAATTCGAATTAAGTAACTGCCCCGGAATTTTCTAAAATTGACAGGCAGGAAAAAAGCCCGAAGTATTGGAAAAAAAGGATGCATTGAATGAAACCATTTTCCGCCAGCCTGCCCGGGATCCCCGGTTCAAGCGTCCGGGTTTCCGGCCGCAGCACGGCAGTTCTGCTGCTGGTCGTTTTCCTGTTGGGAGCCGTCCTGGCCGGCGTCTGGTTCAAATACGGAGCACAGACTGCGGGTGGCGGCAGCGGACTCTCCAATCAGACCGCGGACCTTCTGCGCCATTTGAATTCGCCGGTCGAGATCCGGTTTTACTCGGTCCTGCCCCCGGGAAGCGCGCCGGAACCGTTGCCGGGGTTTTCCCGGCGAGTGGATCATCTGTTGTCCGAATTCCAGGCCGCCAATGACAGCCAAATCCACGTGATCCGGAACTTCTCGATTTCGGGGGCCAATGCGGACGCCGCCGCGGCCGACGGCATTCGCGCCTTCAACCTCGACAAGGGCGACGCTTGTTTTCTGGGAATCACCGTTACGGGTGCGGGGGGGAAGGAAACCCTGGCCCAACTCCAGCCCGAATGGGAACCGGCGCTGCCGTTTGACCTGGCCCGCGCCATTCTTCAGGCGGCCGCCGCCCAGGCAACCTCCGTCACCCGGCAGGGACAAAACCCGCTGATCTCGCTGGAAACCACCAATGAAATCCTGCGCCTGATACCCGATGTGAAAGGCACGTCGCTGGAGGACGGAATTGGAATTTTGCGCGCGGCCACGGTGAACAAATTCAGCGAAGCCGGCGCCGAGATGGAGAAGCAGATTCAGGCTGCGCAACAACAAGTCGCCGATGCGCAAAACGGCCGGTCCGAGGCGGAGCAGCAGGCTGCGATGAAACGTCTCCAGCAGGTCCAGTTGGAACAGGCGGAAAAAATCAAGGCTATCGCTGCGCAACTGCAGGCCGAGATTTCCGCCTTCGAGCAGATGAAAGCCGCGCCGCCCGCCGCCAATTGATTCCCGGCCGGCCAATCAATCAAAAACCCCTTCCCGTTGCCGGGAAGGGGCTGGTCAAGCGAGGTTGCCCGATTACGGCGTATGCACCACGCGGAAGAACATCTGCGCATTGTTCCGCGTCGGGGTCACGTAACTGATAGTACCGCCGGTGCCGGGAATGTTGGTGCTGACGTTTTGCCAACTGCCGGTGAGGGCCGAGATGCCCTGGATCTGGTAGCTGGTGCCCACCTGCGTATCGAACGCGACTTCCGCCGCCGTGTAGATGGCGATGGTGTTGGTCGCACCGTTGACAATGTTGTTGCCATTGAAAAAGACCACGCCGCTACCCGTCACGACCGGGGTCGAATACGGGTCAAGGCCCAAGGCATACATCATCCAATTCGGAAAACCGGCGCTGTTGTTGATGGCGTTGAGGCCGGCCTCGGCATTGGAGACATAGTTGGAACCGAAGAAATGGAACTGCCAGGCGTCGGGCAGGCCGTCGTTGTTGGCATCACCCGTGAGGTCAGCGATGGAAGCCTTAAGCAGACCGACCGCGAAGGGCGCGTTGTGAATGCCGTAGCTGCCGTCAGCATCAACATACACATAGTTATACCCGGCCTCCAGGAACTTCGTCGGCCAGTTGGTTTTAAAGGATGAACGGCCAATGACTTTGACTTGGCCATCCGCAACATAATTGCCGTCCGCATGATATGTGTTGTCCGGGAGGAGAGTGGACAGCTTGTCGAGCAGGTGATGGACTTCAGTCTGGACCCCTTCGACAACGCCATCACCGTTGTAATCGGCAACCGGAAAGTCGAAGTTGGTAACGGCACCGTGGCACTGGGCACAGACATCGGCCAGTGGAATCTTGGCACCCAGGCTGTTGGTATAGCTCATTTTGAAGGTATGGCCGCCCGCCTTGGTGTAAGCCGGATTGGCATTGGTCACGCCGCTGACAATAAGAGTGGCCGCCACCGGCTGCATATGGCAGCCAGCACAGGTGTCGGCCACCACATTGGCGTGCGGAGCGCTGGGAATCACTTTGCCGTAGGTCACGGCGTTCACTCCTTCGAGCATGTCTCCCTGCGGGCTGTCATGCGTTCCAAAGTCAACGCCGCCGGGGTAGTCGGGCTGATTCAATGGATATTTTGCCAATTGGTTGGTGACGGAACCGTTGCGGCTGTTATGGCATTCCATGCAGAAGCCGCCGGCGCCGGCATTCGTAACCACGGTGCCATCAGAAAGCACGACGTTATAGCCCAGGCGTAATTCGTGCGGATGCGAAGCGTCATGCGGGTCGTGGCAGGCCTGACAGGTGATCGCTTCGTAGGTCAAGTTGGGGGCGGTCGTTAAAATATTGGTGGAATACGCGTTCGCACAAATAACATTGGTGGGATACAAATTCTGCGCGCTCATACCGCCAGCCTTGGTCCAACCCACGAAGCCGGGCGCCGTATGGCAACGGACGCAGGCGGCTCTGGTCTCCTGGGCGGAAGACGCATGAAGTGAATTATTCCATTCCGCGCTCTGGTATTCGGCGGTCGGACTGTCATGGCATTGCGAACAAACCCCCGCCCCGTAGCTGACGGAGATAAAATTGGGATTCCCGACTATGCCATTTGCCACCGGGTGCTGACTGCCCGGACCGTGGCAATTCTCACATTGGATGTTGGCCACGTTCTGCAATGCTGCCGGCATGTTGGCCCAGTTGCTGTTGGTCAGGACGGTCGGGAACGTCCAGCCGTATAACGTCGCGATGTCATCAAACCCGCCGTTGACAGCGAACGAGTTGGTATCATAGCCGAGCGTATGGCATTGAATGCAATTCTTGCTGTAGTGGCTGCTGACCAGGCCATTGATGGCCCGGGTGAAGTACGAGGCATGGGGCGTATTCGTGTAAGTAGGGTAAATGATGGGCGCATTCAGGACGCCACCACTATGGCAGGCCTCGCAAGTCGCCAGGCCATAATAAGTGGACGCCGTAATGGTGATGGTGATGTTCGTCGAGGCCGGGGCGATAGTGTTCGTTCCGTTGACGCCTGTCGTGACGATCGTGGCCTGGACGGTATATTGTCCGACGACATCCGGGCGGAAAAAGGCCCGGCCTGCCAGTTGCAGGTACGGTGAGGGGGTCCCACCGGCCCCGCCCGTGACCCGATCTCCCGTCTTGAACAGCGGCACATTGGCGCCCAACGGACTGTTGGTCAACACCGCCTGCGAACCCACTGGCTTGTTGGTCAACGGCCACCAGATGACGCCAAGAATGTTCGAAGGCGCAATGGAAGCGCTCACCATGGCATCGAGATAAACCGGTTCGCCCAGGGCGACGGTGCCAATGCCGGCGGAGAACTGGGCATTGGACAGCGAATACCCGTAAGCAGATGAGATTTCACCAGGGGTGAGGGGACGCTGGGCAACCTGGCCATTCAATGCGGTTGACGCCGCGTTGACGGTGGCCGCAGCCCCGACAAACGTCAATGCCACTGCCACAAGACCGGTAAACATCTTCGTGAGGGGATACTGTGTTTTCATAAAATTGTGATTTTGTCTGGATTTGCGATTGTCGATGTAATTTTTGCCTTTGCCGGGGTAGTTTCGTTCATGTCGTCGCCGCGCACACGGTCCAGCCGGGCGCCAGTTCCAGGCCGGCAACCGGCCGGTCAACGGGCGGCGGATTCAATTTCAGCATCAACGCCGTTGCGCGCCGGGTGATGATATCATTGCACTTGGAAAGCTCCCGTTCCCGCAGTTTGGAATTTTCGCGGACAATCGCCTCCAGATGGTCAATGTTGTAGAGATAAACGTTTTCCAGTTCCTCCACGTCCGCGGCGATGTCGCGCGGCACGGCGATGTCCACCAGCACCAATGGCCGGTCCGCCCGCGCCTTTAACACGCCGGCCATCTCGCACTTGTGCAAAACCGTTGTGGGACTGCCCGTGGAACTCACCACGATGTCCGCCCCGGCCAAAGCCCGCAGGCGCTCGTCAAACGGCAGGGCGCGTCCGCCGAGTTGCGCGGCCAGCGCCTGGGCGCGTTCCAGGGAACGATTGGCCACCAGCACCGAGCGGGCGCCGCGTTTGGCCAGATGCCGGACGCAGGCCTCGCCCATCTTGCCCGCCCCCAGGATCATCACCGTCTTGTCCGACAAATCGCCGGCAAAAATCTTCTCGGCCAGTTCCACCGCCACGCTGCCCACGGACGTGGCGCCACGCCCGATGCCGGTGTGTGTGCGGACTTCTTTGGCCACCTGCAACGCGGTTTGAAACCACCGGTTCAGCACCCGGCCGGTCAATCCGAATTGTTGTGCCGCTTGATAGGCGTTTTTGACCTGGCCGGTGATTTCCGTTTCGCCAATCACCATGGAATCCAAACCGCTGACGACGGAAAATAAATGTTCCACTGCGGCGGCGCCTTCCTTGACATAGATATACGGCGTCACATCCAGGCCGGGACTGAGCAGTTGGAAAATGCGGAATATCTTGCCCTGGACCCACGCGGCAGTGGCGCCATACACCTCGACGCGATTACAGGTGGAAACCAGCACGACTTCATCCAGGCCGGCGCCGAGCTTCAACCGGCAACCGTGGCACGGCAAATGGGAAGGACGCACCGCCAACCGTTCACGCACCTCCACCGGCGCGGTCTTGTAGCTCAATCCTGCGACAAACACTTTCATGCCGCCGCCCTCCCGGCGGATTGAGCCTTGCGGCGGGTAGCCGCGGGTGAAATGAACCAACGGAGACGCGTCTCGCGCGTCCCGCCAATGCCGCCAGACCGGTCAAGGTCCCGTCGAGGCTCGCAGTTTTGATTCACGGGATAACTCTAGGACACGAGACAAAAGTTGCTGCCCATCCCTTGGCAACCGTTATACATTTATTGTTATTAGAATAACACGTTTTGTGTAGGCTTATAAATAAGTATTTGCGACTTTGCGCTTTAGTGGGCTTGACCGGGGAAAAAGGGGTTGTCCCCTGCTCCAGGATGGCTCACGCTGTTGCCCGACCCGAGTGAAAGACGATTCAATTCAGTCCATGGTGCCCGGCCGCCGATCCGCAGTCAAATGCGTCTTGCAGGAAACTGCGTTCGTCGTGGTCATCGGTGCCTGCTTCGCGTTCGCCGCCAACCGGGTCTCTCCTCTGGGATTGACGCTCACGCGGAATTATTTCCCGGAAGGGACCGGCCGGCTCGTGCCGGCGATGCCGCCTGCCGCCCTGCCGCACAATGCCGCCGGCACCAATTCCATGGCGTTTGACTCCGCACAATTGCTCGCCGCGGAATTGAAGGGAAAGGGACTGCAACTCATTGATCGCCGGCAGGCATTGCAGTTCTTCCATGACCCCCGTTTCCAGCAGAACATCGTGGTCTTCGTGGATGCCCGGGACGAACAACACTACCGGGAGGAACACATCCCCGGGGCTTACGAATTTGACCCGTACCGACCGGAAAAATATTTTGACGCCGTGCTGCCGGTCTGCAAGGCGGCGGAACAGATCGTGGTCTATTGCAACGGCGGCGATTGCGATGACAGCGAGACTGCCGCCCTGCTGCTGCGGGATGTCGGGATTGCGAACCAGAAACTCCTGGTTTACGGCGGCGGCATCACGGAATGGACTACCAACGGCCTGCCCGTAGAGATCGGTGGACGCAACAGCGGCAACCTGCGCAAACCGGGCAAATGAATACCGGCCAAACAAACTGGAAGCGCATCGCCTTGAACCTCTTCGCGGTGCTGGTGCGGTGGTCGTTGGGCGCGGTTTTTCTTTACACCGGCCTGAGCAAGGCGTTGCACCCCGCGGATTTTCTGAAGCTGGTGCGGCAGTACGACCTCGTGCAAAGCCACTGGCTTTTGAATTCGATTGCCGCGGGCCTGCCCTGGTTTGAAACTTTCTGCGGATTGCTGTTGCTGGCCGGCATCGCCGTGCGCGGAACGGCCTTGACGCTGATGGTGATGCTGGTGCCGCTCACGGCGCTGGTGTTCCATCGCGCCCTGGCCATTCAATCGGCGCTGGCCATCGCGTTCTGCGCGGTGAAATTCGATTGCGGTTGCGGCACGGGCGTGGTCTTCATCTGCCACAAACTGCTGGAAAATTTTCTTCTGATAATATTGTCAGGCTGGCTGCTGACGGGACACGGCCGGCAATTCAGCCTGCGCTTCGACTTGATGAAATGAAATTCCCGTTGACGACGGGCCGAAAGCGTTGACAACCACCGGGCTTCCACAACAATAACCGCCGTCGCATGCGGTCATCCGAAAGTCATTTGCCTCGCCCTTTTCTCTGGTCAGTCTGGCTGGCCGTGCTCGTGCTTTCCTGCGGCTGCCGGACGACGACCCAAAGCCTGTTTACCGCTTCCGGTCCCGGCTGGCATGTCCAACAAGGCCAGGCGCTCTGGCGGCCGGAACGCGGCCTGCCCGAATTCGGCGGCGACCTCGTGCTGGCCACTGAAACAACCGGCCGCTCCCTCATCCAGTTCGATAAAACGCCGCTGTCCATGGTATTCGCGCAAACCACTCCCGACCGCTGGCTCATCCGGTTTCCGCAACGACCGATGGGTTTCACCGGGCGCGGGCCGGGGCCGACCCGGTTTGCCTGGCTGTATCTGCCCGCGGCCCTGGCCGGCAAACCGCTTCCTTCACCATTGCATTTTGAGCGTAAAGCGGACGGCGGCTGGCGGCTGGAAAACGGCCGCACGGGTGAAACCGTGGAAGGCTTTCTGTCGCCGTGAGTTCATTCCTGAAACGCTGGTGGTGGGCGTTGCTCGCGGTGGCGGTCTGCCTCGGAGTGTGGCGGTTGCGCTTCGATTTGGACATCCTCGACCTGTTGCCACCGGACGAGCCGACGGTCCAGGGACTGAAACTTTACCAGCAGCATTTTGCCAACGCGCGCGAGTTGATCATCGCCCTCCGCGCGCCGACAGCCGACCAGGCGGAACAATTGACAGGCGCGCTGGCGGACCGTTTGCGGCAACAAACCAACCTGGTCGCGGAGGTGACCTGGCAGGCGCCGTGGATGGAACATCCGGAGCAACTGGGCGAATTGCTCGGCTGGCTGTGGTTCAATCAACCGCCGGAATCGTTTGGATCGCTGACCAACCGCTTGGCCCCTGGCCAGCTCAAGTCCGCGTTGGAGCGGACCAAGGAAGCGCTCGCCACGTCCATGTCGCCGATGGACCTCGCCCGGCGCGAGTTCGATCCGTTCGATTTGCTGACGATGCCGGCGCTGACCAACCTGGCCAGCTTCTCCGGCGGTCAGAGCCGGCAGATGTTTGCTTCGCCCGACGGAAAATTTCGTTTGTTGTATGTGGAATCCGCGGTGGATTTGGGCAGTTATCGTTCGTGCGAACGTTGGTTGAAATCCATCCACGCGGTTGTTGATTCGCAGTTAAACGCAAATGCCGGCCCGCAAGATAACGGCGCTCCCGCGACGAACGGCGTGGTGGCGCGTTACACCGGGCGCCCGGTTTTTGTGGAGGAAATCGCCACGAGCATGCAGCGCGACATGAGCCATTCGGTGGGCGCGACTTCCATCATCATCGCCCTGCTGTTCTGGCTGACGCATCGGCGCTGGCGGCCGATGTTGTGGTTGCTGGCGTTATTGATGTTGATTTTGGGCGCGACGCTTGCGCTGGGCGGGCTGGTGCTGGGGACGGTCAGCGTGGTGAGCCTGGGCTTTGCCGCCGTGCTGCTCGGATTGGCCGTGGATTATGCCGTGGTGCATTACCAGGAAGCGCTCGCACACCCGCAAATGACGGTGCCGGAAATTCGCCGCGCGATTGCGCCGAGCATTTTGTGGGCGGCCATCACTACGATAAGCGCGTTCCTGGTGTTGAACCTGGGTGGACTGCCCGGCTTGGGACAACTGGGCACGCTGGTGGCCATCGGCATCGCCTTGTCTGCCCTGGTGATGGTGATGATTTATCTGCCACCGTTGTTTCCTGAACGCCGGAAACCGCGTCCGAATCAAGCGCCGTTCCATTGGTGGAATTATTTCGTCGCACCGCAGCAACCACCAGTAGCCGCGCTGGCGCCGGCAGGGAAATTCCGTCATCGCGTTCCGTTGCTGTTTACCGGGTTGATTCTGCTCGGCGCGGGCACCGTGTTGAGCCTTCGACAACCGGGATTGGACCGGACCGGAAACGCCCTGCAACCGCAGCACGGCGAGGCGCAGACGACGTTGGACGAAATCACTTCCGAACTGGGTCTGCCACCCCAACCGCTGTGGGTCATCATTTCCGGCAAAGATGAACCTGACGTCTATCAACGCCTTGCCAAAGCCGATGAATTGTTGGACGGAGCGGTTTCAAACCACATCGTCGGTCGATATTTGCTGCCGACCGCACTGTGGCCGCGGGTTGAATTTGAGGCCGCTAACCGGACGACGGCGACGGTTTTGGGGGAGAAAGGCCCGTTATTGGAACGCGTGGCGCTGGCGGAGGGCTTTAACACCAACGCGCTGGTGCTGACGGAAGAATTGGTGCGGACCTGGGCGCGCGCCGGTGCCGGCACGCACGTCTTCTGGCCAACCAATCCCGTGAGCCAATGGCTGTTGAAACGGTTTATCACACGGGCTTCGGACGAATGGCTGGTGATGGGCCTGGTTTATCCCGCGACCCATCGGGTCGAGCCCGCGGCGCTGGCCGATCTGTCCTCGCAGTTGTCCAGGAACGGCGCGCTGCTTTCCAGTTGGGAATTATTGGGGAGCGCGACTTTGAAACGTGTACAAGCGAGAATGTGGGAGGTGGTGACCCCGATGGTTGTGTTGGTGTTGCTTTCCCTCTGGTTCGCCTTTCGCCGGGCAACGGAAATTCTGCTGGGCGTGGCGGTGTTGTGCCTGAGTGGGCTGTGCCTGCTGGCCATCATGGCCGTGAGCGGCTGGACCTGGAACCTGATGAACCTGATGGCGCTGCCGCTGATGCTCGGCACGGGTGTGGACTACACCCTTTTCATCCAACTGGCATTGCGCCGGCATGGCGGCGATCTCGGCGCGGTCCGGCGGTCCGTCGGGCGGGCGCTGATGTTGTGCGGCGGCACGGCCGTGGCCGGGTTCGGGTCGCTGGGATTTTCCAGCAATCCGGGCATGGCCAGCCTGGGCAAGGTGTGCGCGGCAGGCATTGGCGCCAACATGCTGATCTCCGTTTTTTTGCTTCCCACCTGGTGGCGGTTATCAAGTCCACAGCCCACAGTCCACAGTCCACAGCCCGAAAACAGTGAGAAAGAATTCCTCAAACCTCAACCCCGTAAAGGGGCGTCGCCCCCACGGGGCTTTACGCCCTCAACGCTCAACCCTTCCTCCTTGTATCGCGCCGGTTTGTGGCGGCTCGGACTGGTCATCGTGCGAATCCTGCCGGTCGGGTTGGTGAAAGGATTTGCCATGTTGTCGGCCGAATTATATTGGCTGTTTCAACGGCAACGTTGCGAAGTGGTGGTGCAAAATTTTCTGCCCGTCTTTAACCGTGACCTGCAGGCCGCCAAAATGGCCGCCCGCACGATGCATCGGAAATTCGCCTCAAAGATGGTGGATTTATGGCGCATCGAAAGCGGCGTGCCGGTGCAAAACTGGCTGACCCATCAGGGCGAACTGGATATCATCCGCGTCGCCCGGCAACGCGGAAACGGCACGCTCTTCATCACCCTGCACCTCGGCAATTGGGAGCATGGCGGCCTGTTGCTGACCCAACTGGGCATCCGGCTGACGATCCTGACGCAGGCCGAACCCGACGACGGCCTGACCGACCTGCGCATCGAGGCGCGGCGGCGTTGCGGGGTCGAGACCCTGGTCATCGGCCAGGACAATTTCGCGTTCGTCGAGGTCATCAAACAACTTCAGGCCGGCGCGGACCTGGCAATATCGCTGGACCGTCCACCGGAGCGCGGTGGCGTTCCGATAGAATTTTTCGGTCACCCGTTCGCGGCGTCGCCGGCGGCGGCGGAACTGGCGCGGGCTTCGGGCTGCGCATTGATTGGTGTGACCATCGTCCGCCGGCCGAACGGTTATGCCGTAAAAGTGTTGCCGGAGTTCACCTACGACCGCAAGGCTTTGGGCAATCGCGAGGCCCGCCGGGAATTGACGCAGCAAATCCTGCGTGCATTCGAACCGGAAATCCGCAAGGATATTGACCAATGGTATCAATTTACTCCCATCTGGCCGAAGGCCGGGTAACGTCGTTCCTCCGCGCCCTGCGATTTCTTAATCTTACTCGTAATCTTAATCGCAACCTTCCCCCGCAGTTCAAGGTTGAGATTAAGATTAAGAGCAGGATTACGACGATCAAGAGGCGGATCACGGGTCTGGGCGATTGCAGCTTTGCTGCGTTGTGCCTGGCCGCCTCGATGGCTCACGCCGCCGACACTGACGCGCAATTCAATAGATGGTTCGAGGTCCAGACCAATACCCAAAGCTGGTCTGCCGACTTCACCCAGACGCGCACGCTGAAAGTGCTGAATCAGCCATTAATGTCCACCGGCAAGGTCTGGGTGACGCGGGATAAATTCCGCTGGGAACTGGGCCAGCCAGTGCAAACCATCGTGCTCCGCCAGCCGGACGAATTGCTCATCATCTATCCCCGGCTCAAGCAGGCGGAAAAATATCCGCTCGGCGCCGTCCCGTCCGGCCCGATCAAGGACGCACTGGCCCTGCTGGACGCCACCCTGCCCCGCGACCGGGCGACGATGGAAAAAAATTTCCGCCTGCTGTCGGCGTCGGAAACGAACTCGATTCTGCAAATGACGCTTCAACCCCGGAGTGAGTCCGCCCGCAAATTCATCAACGAAATTGTGATCGGTTTTCACACGAACGATTTCACGATTGCCGCCACGGAAATGAAATTTGCCGACGGCTCCAGTTTGCGAAACGATTTCACCAACGTGGCGGTCAACCAGCCGGTTGCCCCCGCCCAATTCGAAGCCAAATTGCCGCCGGACTTCACCGTGGTTGAACCGTTGAAACCATGAGCGCCTCGCCCGAGATTCTGCAACTGGCCATGAAATCGCTGCCGCACGGGCCGGAATTCCGGTTCGTGGACCGGATGGTGAGCCTGACGCCGGGCAAGGAAGGCGTGGGTGAATATCGCGTCCGTGGCGACGAATTTTATCTGCGTGGCCATCTGCCGGGCGAACCGATTCTGCCTGGCGTCCTGCTGGTGGAGGCCGGCGCGCAGGTGGCCGGCATGGTGGCGCAGGAAGACCCGGCCAATCCAACCTGGCCGCGAATGAAACTGTCCGCGCTGCGGGCCGTCAAAATCCTCGGCTCGGCCAAGCCCGGAGACACGCTCCGAATCGAGGCCACCATCACCGGTCATTTGGGTCCCTTGATTCAAGCCGCGGTTTCCGCCTTCGTTGCGGACGACAAGGTGTTGTCCGCGGAACTCACCTTGGCGGGCATGGCCAAAACCGGCGAACCCGCGAAGAAGAATGCCCACGCTACCCGGCAAACATGATGGCGCCGACCGAGCAGTCCGTCCGCACTTTCCGATTTGAGCGGGACACCTTCGCGTTTCCGCACGAACTGGTCTGGCAGTACCATTTCGATCCGGTGACCGGGGCGATGACCACCTTCCGTTCCAAACCGCCGCCCACTTATTACCATCGTTGCTTCGTAATGGTGCGCTCGACGCGGCAATTCTTTCACCACGCCCGTTTCGAGCGGAGACAGCCGGCCGTGGAACCGGAAGCGTACCGGCGGATTATCCGCGAAATCGTCTCCCGCAATCCGCGCCGGATGTGCGCGGAATCCGAACGGGTGACGGTGCCCGGCTACGACGGCTTGCGTTCGTTCAGCCGGGCGCACGAACCGCTCCTGAAGGCGGAATTGGGCGGCCCCTGGCAATCCTATTTTTTGCGCAGCCACTGGCGCATGATTTTTCGGGTCTCAGGCAGGTTTCAGGAGAAAATGGCGCAAAAACTGAAACAGTCGCTTCCCCGACGCGGCTTGACGCTCGCGCATCTGTTTCGCTTCCCGCGCATCACCATCAACCACGGCATCGGGTTGTATGGGCTGACGGAGTCGGAGCAAACCATGGAATTTGAGGCGTACGACCCGAACATTCCGGAACATCCCGTCAAGCTGGTCTATGAGCGACAGCGGCGGGTATTCACGTTTGCGCCCAGCCGCTACTGGGGCGGCGGGGTGTTGAGCGTCATGGAAATTTTTTGCGACTGGCCTTATTGATTTACGGTTCGCGATATACGATTGACGCGCACGTTCGGACTGCCGATGGATTCGTAAATCGTAAATGTTCAGTGTCGTCGCCAGCGTCGCGGCTGCCAGAAGCTGATGCCAAAAAACAGTGTGCCGCAACAATTGACGCCGACCGCGTAACCGATGTTGTAAGTCCGCCCGGTATTATCGGAAGCGTAAATCGGCAGGTCATTCCCCATCAACAAACCCGGCAGCGCGGCGGGCATCAGCATGCCGTGCAGTACGCCCAGGTAGAAACCGGCGACGTGGTCGGGTTTGTATGTCCGGGACGAAGCCCAACTCTGGACAAAACCCAGCGTCAGGGCCAGCGCCGTCAGGACGATGACTTTAATGGTAATCAGTTTCGCCTGGGAAAGACGCGCGGGTGCGGCAACCTGCGGAATTGCCATTGGCTCTGGAACAGACTCTTCCATGCGGCAAAGCATGTTCCGGTCGCGTGACGCCGGGCAAGCACATAATGCCGGACGCCGCTTTCAAGCTTCCATGCTTGACGACATTTCGAGGCGGGCCATACTGAATGAAATGAGCATTGACCTCAATCACTGCTTTGTTGTTTGCGCGTGGGCCGGGCACGAATGCCGACCGGCTTTTTCGCCGGCGACTCCCGTTGTTGTGACCGCAAACGGCCGCTGTTTTGTCACAGACCATACCCAGCAATGACCTCAGAGAAGGACCCCAAGACCATCGCCGCGCAGCTCTGCCAGTTCGCGCGGACCAATTTCGTCGCCGAAGGAACGGCTTTTGACGAAAACAGCCCGCTGGCCCAGGCCGGCATTGACTCCTTTGCGCTGGTCGAACTGCTGCTCTATTGCGAGCGCGTCATCGGCGTCCGGGTGCCGGACTCGCACCTGACGGGCAACAATTTGACCTCGATGGCCACGCTCGCCAATTGCATCGCCGAGCTGGCGCGCAACGGCCACTCGTCAACCTGAACGCCGGACCGGCCGTGCTTATGCCTGACCTGCCCCGTCAGATTCGATTGGCCGCAGGCGATTACTTCATGCACGGCCAGGACGGCCGGATGCGGCGCGCCGGCCTGCCGGGCAACGTCTGTTGCGCGGTCATGCGGCTCGGGCCCGGCCTGGACATGGAACGTCTGCGCCGGCGCATCGCCGCTTCGCCCATGCTGGATTGGCTCGCACGCGTGCGCATCATTCGCCCGTTTCCCCTCATGCCCCCGCTCTGGCGCGCGGCAGCAAGTCCAAAAACCGTTCTTTACGAGCACACCGATCAGGAGGGCAGCGCGGACACGCCGTGGTCGCTGCCCCGAGTGGTGGCGGGGCGCGAGTTGCACGCCGCGCGCGGGCCGGGACTGACCTTTGACGTGGTACGCCACGCGGACGGAACCAGCCATTTGTATCTTTCGTGGAACCACACCCTGCTGGATGCGCGCGGCCTGGACTTGTTATTGAATCATTTGAACGCAGGCAGCGACGCGAATGGAGCGCCCAAGGTTCAGGACTTGATCAGTCCCAAACAAAGGGGATGGGACCTGGCGGGCTGGTGGCCGAACGTGAAGAAGGCGCGCGGTTCGGTGGAGTGGCTCCGGGAATCCGGCGACGAACCGCTCTTCAGTCTGGTGCCGCCCGGCCGGCGCACCCGTCTGTGCCGCAATCATTATCGCGTCATTTCCTTCACCGAACCGGAGACGGCCCGCATCGACGCGCGTTGCCAGCAACTCGTCGGCGGTTTCCGGCGCAGCCACTTTTATCTGGCGGCTTCGCTCCGGGCTTTGCACGCCGTCGCCGTCCAACGCGGCAACCAGGACGGCGCGTATTTAATCCCCGTGCCCCATGACACGCGCCGGCGCGGCGCCAACGGCCCCATTTTTTCCAACCATCTCTCCATCCTTTTTTATCGCATCGAACCGCAACAGGCCGGGCGGCTTGGCGATATCCTGGGCGAATTGAGCCGGCAGATGACGAACCAGATTCGCGACCGGTTTCCGGAATCCTGCATGGCAGCGCTGGACATGTTCAAGCCGCTGCCGTTGGGATATTACGTGCATCATCTGGGAAAGCCGACCCGCGGCAAGATCGCCACGTTTTGCTTTTCGGATTCAGGCGAGACCTGCGCCGGGATGACAGAACTGTGGGGCGCCCGGATTCTGGACGTGGCGCATCTGGTGCCGAGCTGGCGGCCGCCGGGGCTGACTTTGATATTTCTGAGGTTTGGCAACCGGCTTTCCACACAACTGTCGTGGGTGGATGATTGCCTGAGTCCGGCCGAAGTGGACGTGGTGGAACGGGACATGCGCCGGGCCTTGCTGGAGGAGGAAGTAAAATGAAGGTGCTCCTGGTGGCAACGAACCGCGAACGCTCGCCCTATCCCGTCGCGCCATTGGGCGTGCTGTGCGTCGCCGCCGCCGCCCGGGCCGCCGGACACGACGTGACGTTTTTGGATTTGGGAATGGCGCGGCTGCCGCAACGCGCGCTGCGAAAGGCGCTGGCAGCGGACAAATTTCAGGCCGTGGCCTTTGGCATCCGCAACCTGGACAACTGCTGGTCGTTTGCGCCACGGCTGTATTTCGATGAGGTGCGGGAACTGGTCGAAACGGTGCGAAGTCACTTCGCAGGCCCCTTGATTCTGGGCGGCACGGGCTTTTCGGTGTCACCGCAAGGCTGGATGAGGCGATTGCAGCCTGACTGCGGCGTGATCGGCGAGGGCGAGCGCACCTTCCCGGAAGTGCTGGCGCGACTGGAAACCGGACGTTCGCTGGAGGGCATTGATGGCGTCATCACCAAATCCAACGGCGACGGCCTGGGCGTTGCGCCTGCGAGAGCGATCGAGTCACTTGCCGGGTTGCCGATGGCCGCCCACGAATCCTGCCGTTACCGGCCGTACCTCCGGCGCGGCGGGTTTGTCGGTGTCCAAACAAAGCGGGGATGTCCGTTCAAATGCGCCTACTGCATTTACCCCAAATTGGAAGGGCGCCGCTATCGGCTCCGTCCGCCGGAAGCTGTGGTTGAGGAGGTGGCTGCCGTGGTGACCCGGTCGAAGGTGCGCCATTTCTTTTTCGTGGACAGCGTCTTCAACGATCCGCAAAGCCACGCGCTGGCGATCTGCCGTGAACTCCGACGACGGCGAGTGCCAACTCGATGGTCGGCCTTCTGCAATCCGACAGGTTTTGACGCGGAACTCGCACATGCAATGAAGGAAGGCGGTTGCGATGGGGTGGAATTCGGACTGGATGTGGCCTCGGACAAAATGCTGGCCGCATTGCACAAGCCGTTCGGGCAGGCGGAAACCCGGATCGCCCTGCAGGCGGCGCATGATGCCGGCCTGCCCATTGCAATCTATTTGCTGTTCGGCGGCCCCGGCGAAACTTGGGCGGATGTCGAGGACACGCAAAAATTTTTGAACAGTTGCGCGGAAGCAAATGCCGTGTTTGCCACCATCGGCATCCGCGTTTATGAAGGCACTCCCATGGCAGAAGTTGCCGTGCGGGAAGGCCAGGTGAAACCGGACCAGGACCTTTTCGAGCCGGCTTATTACCTTTCGCCGGGGCTGGCGGAAGATACCGAAAGCAAACTTGACCGCATCACGCGGCGGCGCCCGGAGTGGACCTCGCCGGCGGACTGGCGCAAGGCCGTGGTCCGCTGGGGACAGAAAGTGACGGTTCTCTTGAACGTGCGGCCGCAGTGGAAATACATCCGCGGTTATGGTGAGCACATGCGACGGAGAGCGCCGTGAGCAACACGGTTCGCATCGGTTCCACGACCATTTCCTGCGACGTGCTGGTTGTCGGCGGCGGTGCGGCAGGCGTGGCGGCGGCGGTCGCAGCCGGGCGCGCCGGCGCGCGGGTGGTGTTGTTGGAGCGATACGGTTTTCTGGGTGGCCTGGCCACCACCGCGCAAGTCGGCACCATCTGCGGATTGTATCTGCAGGACAAGACCGGCGCGGAAGCCACATCGGTCGGCGGCGGTTTTCCGCACGAATTTGCCTCGCGATTGCAGCGCGCGACCGGCACGAAACCCGTCCGGGTGATGGATACCGGTCTCTGGGTGCTGCCGTATCTCCCGCCTGCCTTCGCCCGGGCGGCGGATGCGGTTGTGGGCGAAACCAAAAACGTCACTCTGGTGCTGCACGCCACGGTGGCGGATGCGCAGACGGAAGGTTCCCGCCTGAACCGGGTTCGCGCCCTGGCCTGGAACGAGCCGCTGACTTTCCGGCCGAACACCGTGGTGGATTGCACCGGCGAAGCGACCGCCGCCGCCCTGGCCGGCGCCAACTCGGAAAACGGCGGCGCGGACCAGGCGCCCGCGCTGGTTTTTGTGTTGGAGAATGTGGATCCGGGTCTGGCACAACGCGGTTTGCTCGAAGTGCGACGCGAATTGCATCGGGCCGTTGAGGACGGAGCTTTGCCCGCACTCTGTGAACGGCTATCGCTGGTTCCGGGCACCGGCGCTCATGGCCGTCTCGCCTTCAAATTGACTCTGCTGCCCGCCAGTCCCGAGCGTGCGCTCTGGCAGCAGGTCACTGACTGGGAACGCGAAGCCCGTGCGCTGCTGGAACCACTCCGGCGATTCCTGGTCGAAAACATCGCCGCCTGCCGCAACGCGCGCCTGGATTCCGTTGCTCCCCAACTTGGCGTCCGTTCGGGCCGCCGCATTCTGGGGCGCGCCCGGCTGGCGGACGAGGACGTGTTGGGCGCGCGAAAGTTTCCATCGGGGATTGCCCGCGGTTGCTGGCCAATGGAACGTTGGACGAAGGGTCCGAGACCGGAAATGACTTACTTCGCCGAACGCGATTATTACGACATTCCCCTGGACTGCCTGCGTCCGGTCGAACTGGACAACGTATTCGTGGCCGGCCGTTGCCTCTCCGCGACGACGGGAGCGATGACTTCGGCCCGGGTCATCGGCACTTCACTGGCGACCGGTTGGGCTGCCGGAATTGCTGCGGCTTTTGACGCTTCCGGCCGGCCGCTGGATGATGCGGTGGCGCTGATTCGGAAGCAAATGGAGCGATAATCAAGATTAAGATTAAGAAAAAAATCGGGTTCGGAAATATTTGGTCTTAACTTTCCTCGTCTTAATCATAATCTTACTCGCAATCTTATTCCGCCTATGAAAGTCTATTTTGACCACGAAAGGCTTGAGGCCTACAAGAAAGCGCTCGCCTTCGCGCAGTGGGTCGAGCCAATTCTGGAACGGCTGCCCAAATCCGCCGCGGTTCACAATCAACTTGACCGGGCGCGAACTTCCATCGTCCTGAACATTCCCGAAGGCAGCGGACGGTTTACGTCGGCCGACCGGTGCAAATTCTTTGACACCGCCCGCGGTTCCGGGTTGGAATGTGCCGGCTGTCTCGATCTCATTTTCATCAAGAAACTGCTTTCGGAGCCGGAACTGGATGAAGGCAAGACGCTGATCAAGGATATCATCTCTCTGCTCGTCATACTGATCCGGAGCAATTCGCCGGACCGACTGCATGAGGGGCCGATCGCTTATCGGGTGGGTGGAAAACGACAGGATTAAAGGGGAGATTAAGAGTAAGAGAAAGAGTGAGATTAAGATTAAAATGCCGATGAATGTTTTTGAAACGCTTGCCCGTTCCGCAAAGCAGTGGCCCGAAGGCATCGCCATCGTTGATGCCGGCGGTTCGCTGGATTACCAGTCGCTTTGGCGCGAAGTCGAAGCCCTGCGGGTCCAGCTTGATCGTCTGGGCGTGCGCGAAGGACAAGGCGTGGGCGTGCGGGCGCGCAATGGACGCGCGTTCGTCATCGGCGCGCTGGCGGCATTGGGATGCGGCGCGGTCATCATGCCCATCCATCACCAGATGAAACCGGCCGAACTATCGGACATGCTGGCACGCGCCCCTTTGTGCGTAATTCTTGACGATGGCAGCAACCCGGCCCAAGCCGGCAAGACCGTTACTCTGGAAAATCCGGGCGGCAATGGCCTGCGTTTCACACGGCTGGACGGCCCGCAATTGCCGCTCGCGCCGGGAATCAAAGACGCTGCGTTTGTGCGGTTCACTTCGGGAACCACCGGCAAGTCCAAAGGCGTGGTGCTGACGCATCGGGACGTGCTCGAACGCACGCGCGCCGCCAATTCCGGGTTGGGCCTGACCTGCGAGGACAAAATCCTCTGGGTACTGCCGATGGCCTATCACTTTTACGTGTCCATCATCCTTTACCTCGAGGCC
The DNA here is from genome assembly GCA_963802515.1 of uncultured Verrucomicrobiae bacterium. Taxonomy (GTDB): domain Bacteria; phylum Verrucomicrobiota; class Verrucomicrobiia; order Limisphaerales; family UBA11358; genus UBA11358. Next base: position 3,037,801 of record CAWDIX010000002.1, on the reverse strand, counting down.
GGGGCTACGGTCGTAGTCAATGCCGATTACCTGGCTGAGAACATTCTGGACGCGGCGGCAAAGCATCACGCCACGTTCCTTTATGTCACCCCGATGCACATCCGCATGTTGACCAGCGAAAGCTCGGGACGCGCGTTGCCGCCTTCGCTTCAGCAGGTGATGTCCGTTTCCAGCCGACTAGACCCGCAGGCCGCGCGGGATTTTCACGCGAGGTATCACGTCCCGGTTTCCCAGGGTTTCGGCATCATCGAAGTCGGGTTGCCCATCATGAACATCAGCGAGGCAGCGGAACATCCCGAAGCCATTGGCCGGCCGGTGGCTGGTTTCGAAGCGATGATTGTGGACGAAACAATGAAGCCGATGGCCGCCGGCGAGACGGGGCAACTCGCTCTGCGCGGTCCCGGCATGTTTTCCGGCTATCTGAACCCGCCACGGTCGCGGGCAGAAGTGTTGCGTGACGGCTGGTTTCTGACCGGCGATCTGGCGCATCGCGACAACGGGGGGCTCATTGTGCTGGACGGGCGGACCTCCTCCGTAATTCAAATCGCCGGGCACAAGGTATTTCCGGAGGAAATTGCCGGCGTGCTGGACCAGCATCCGGCGGTGTTGCGCTCGCGGGTTTTTGCCCGGCCGCATCCGCAAATGGGCGAAGCGGTTTGCGCCGAAGTGCAATTGCGAAGCGGTAGTTCCGAAACCGCGAGTGAAGACATTCTTGCGTTCTGCCGCCGTCAGCTCTCGAGTCACAAGGTGCCGACCACGCTCGAATTTGTTTCGGAAATCAGCATGACCCCCAGCGGAAAAGTCCGCCACGGCGCGGGATTATCCCGGCCAATCCCAAACCGGGTTTAGGGTGGAACGGTATTTGAAAAAGGACGCTGCGTGTGCCGGCGTAGTGTATTTACTAAACCGCGACGCTTTGTTTCGCGCGATTTTCGAGGAAATCCTTCCGCCATTGCGCGCGGGCGATTTTCTTTCCATGGCCGTTGATCCCCAGGGAATCCACAAACCACCACTCGCGCGGCACCTGCCAGCTCGGCAGTTTCTGGAGCAGGAACTGTTTCAATTCCTCCTTGATGCCATGCCGGTCCGCCGTGACGCAGGCCACGATGTGATCAATCCGGTCCGCGTTCCCGCTCGGCACGCCGAAGACCAGACATTCATCAACGGCTTCGTGTTCCCGCAAAGCCTCTTCGATGGTGACCGGAAATACCTTCCGCCCGGCCACGTTGATGTGGTCATTGGTATGACCGCGCAGACAAACCGCGCCGTCCGTGATTTCGGCGAGATCACAGGTTTGAAAACTGCCCCGGCCCAGGGTGCCCTCCGGTTTTGGCCAATAGGTTTTGCCCACCGCCCGGCTCCGCACCACCAGCGCTCCATCCGGATTGACCGTTACCTTGACATTTTTCATGGGCTGGCCGACGGAGGTCTCGTCCGTGCGCGGAGTCACCGTCGCGTCATAGGCAATCCCGCCGCATTCGGTGGAGCCATAGAAGTTATGGATTTTGACGCCATGTTCCTCGAAGACCGCGCGCTCCAATGTCAACGGCAGCGGCGCCCCCGCCGAGATGGCCAGGCGCACGTTGCTCAGGATTACGCCGGCTTTATGCCAGGCATGCCAGAGGGCCGGCACCCCGGCCACGGTCAGGTCCCAGTGGGCCTTGGCCGCGCCCCGCAAAATCTCCGGCAAGGGCGCGGGCGCCAGGAAAAGCGGGACGCCGTGCAACAGCAGCGGCAGCACCAGATTCGAAAATCCGTAGGAATAGGCTATGGAAATCACACCGAGGTTTGGCCAATCCGCGCGCAACCCCATCGTCGTTACGATGTTTTGAGCATCCGCCGCCAATTGTTCCTCCGTGAAGGCAACGGCGCGCGGGACGCCCGTGATGGCAGGCGTGGTTTTGAGATGACAGCACGGCGCGGACGGAGGGGAAACCGCGAGCGGTTGATGATGCGCTTCCAGGGGACACACCACCGTGCCCCGGCGCCAGGCCCGCAACACCATAAAGATGAACTCGGGTGAATGACCCTGGGGAAAGACCATCGGCGGATTGCCAGCCAAGGACGTTTCGGATTCGCGGTTCAATTGCGCAAACGTCCAACACCGTCCGGAAGCCAGATCGCGCAAAGCGACCTCATTACCCCTGTCTCGAGCCACCTTCTGCCAGCGTTCGTAAAGCATCTGGCCTTTTTTTAAGCGAACCGTCGTTTTGGTTGCAAGCTCGAACTTGCCATTTCTCCCCGGACCGTCCGGCCCGTTGCGGCCCGCGCGCGCTCTTCCACCAGGACGCCGATGGCCATCATCACATGGATGGAGTTGCTCTGGCTCCACTGCATCGGCCGTTGTTACGTGTCTGAGTTTCATCGGATTGCCAGTGCCGCCGGATTGGTTCTCCAGCCGGCGGGACGTGACATGATTTGCAGCATGCCGTGGCCAAACCGCGAGGTGATGTCCAGCCCCGAGGCCATCAGGGCGACTTCGCGGTCGAAGAAGCGATGAAGCGAGGTGGTGATCCGGCCGGGAAACTTCCGCTCGAAGGCCATGCCGGTATGATACATCGCGAAGATGCGTCCATCGTAAAAATACCGGATGAGTTCCATCCAGGCTTTGAGGTGCTTGCGCATCTCGCGCGAGTAGGCTGGGAGATCGTCCAAAAGTTCGGCGAGCAATTCCGCGGAATGCAGCGCCAGATACATGCCCGGCGAGAGCATCGGATCCACAAAACCAAATGCGTCGCCGGTCATCACCCAGCCCGGCCCGTGGCCGCGTTCGGCAACCAGTTGGTAATTGGTGTAAGTGGCGATCTCCGTAAGGCGGCGGCGGTGTTTGCCGGCCGCGGCCAGCAAAGGGTCGCGGGCGATGGCGCCTTCCAGCCGTTCCTCGGGCGTTGTGCCGAGTTGAGCCGCGTCATCCTTGTTCATCACCACGCCGACGGACATGCGGTCGCGCAACGGGATGCGCCAGCACCAGCCGGCGGCCAGTTGCCCGATGAAGACCTGCCCCTCAGGCCGGCAGGCGTCAAATCCTTCGTAATGCGCGAAGTAGGCCACATCCTTGCGCGGGCCGACTTCCGCGGGAATTTCCATCGTGCGCGCAAACAAACGGCTGCGGCCTGTGGAATCCACGAGCAAATCCGGCTGCCGGCCCCTGAGCCACGGAACCTGCGCGAGCGTTTCCCCGGCCAGCCGCAATCCGTCCTGGCCCATCCGCTCGACCTTCGCCCGTACTCGCACTCGCTTCACGCCCAGTTCATCGGCGCGTTCGTCGAACAACCGGTCGAACGCGGGACGCGGAGCGTTATAAGCGTAGGTCGGACCGCCATAATGGGTGAGCGATTGGAAACAGAACTCGGCGCGGTCGTTCACACCAAAGGTGAAAGTGACCCCCGGCTTGCGCTGGCAAATCACCGCGGCGCGTTCTTCCAGGCCCAGTCTTTGCAGTACGGGCACGACTGCCGGAATGAGCGACTCGCCGACGATCAAATCGGGCCGGCGGCCATCGTCGAACAGGGTCACCTCCACGCCCTTCATCGCCAGCAGCGAAGCGAGCGTCGCGCCCGACGGACCACTGCCGACGATGCCAACTGTCCGAATTGAACTGCTCATGGGTCGAAAACGTTTTTGCTTCGCCAGGAAAGAAGATTGGTCATTGAGGCCGCTTATGCAAGTCATTAATCCCCGGTCGGCAAAGGGGCCGGGCGTCCGATTCGGCACTTGACTCGGTTTCAAGGTAAAATAGAATCATTATCAATGGCCTTGAACGGGAGAAGTCGCTTTATCACCCGTCCGGCGCAACCAAGAGATTCTTAAAACGCTATGAAAAAAATCCTGTTCTCCTCGCTGTTTGTGGCTGCAATCCTGAGCGCAGTGCCGGTTAACGTCGGCGCGCAGACATTATATCCGGTTGTGGTAAATGGTCGTTGGGGATTTACGGACAAATCCGGCCAGACGGCCATCAATCCGCAGTTCGAAAAGGCCGGAGCCTTTGCGGCCGGCCTGGCCCCGGTGCGGATCGGCCGGTGGGGCTACGTGGACGCTTCCGGGAAGATGCAAATCAATCCGCAATTCGACCGGGCTGACGCTTTCAGTGAAGGGTTGGCGGCGGTTAAACTCGGCGGTGGTCCCGGGCCTTATGCTCCCTATCCCTATTACGATCCCAGACCCTACGCTCCATTCCATGGCGGCGGTCGCTTCGGCTATGTTGATACCAATGGCAAATTAGTCATCAATCCGCAGTTCGAAGACGCCGGAATGTTCAGCGAGGGACTCGCGCCGGTCAAGATGGGCCGCTGGGGCTTCGTTGATAAGACCGGGAAAGTTGTCATCAACCCGCAGTTTGACAGGGCGCTGCCATTTTCGGAAGGGCTCGCGGCCGTCAAGTCGGGAAAACTCTGGGGGTTCGTGGACAAGAGCGGAAAATTGGCCATCAATCCGCAGTTCGAGGAGGCCGGGTCCTTTGTCAAAAACCTGGCGCCGGTGAAGCAGGGGAAAAAATGGGGCTTCATTGACACCACCGGGAAATTTGTGATCAATCCCCAGTTTGACGGCGCCGCCGAGTTTTCAGGCGGTCTGGCGCCGGTGAAGCAGGGGAAAAAATGGGGCTTCATTGACACCACCGGGAAATTCGTGATCAATCCGCAGTACGACGACGCGGACCCGTTCGTCAACGGCTTGGCGAGTGTCAAGGCCGAGGGCCGATACGGTTACGTTGACACCACCGGAAAGTACATCTGGAATCCGAGCAAGTAAGCCAGTGAAAGAGCGTTTCGCCTCGTGGAGTTCAGGCATCGGGACGAAGATTGAATCCAGCCGGGCCAACTCCGCTGAAGAACCACCATGCGATTTGCGCACGAAAGAACCGTGGGCTGATATGACAATATCAAGGACCCGTTCAAGAACGTTCAGGGTAGTCCATCAAATTCTACAATGGCCGGGACTGACACGAATGGCCCTTAGTTAAGGCGTAAATCAATGAAGAACAGCCGCTTGAAGATGTGCTTGAAATCCGTCTTTCGGGTGCCCGATTACGAGCGGCCAGGTGGCGTGCGAAGCAAAACGCCTTTGTTTTCCACTGGCTGGGTGGGATCCATCGCAGGAGCGAGGTCCCAATTTCTGCAGTTTCCAATGAGAAACTCGAGTTTGTTGAGCCTTAACTAAGGGCCATTCGGGACTGACACCTTTTCGTGAAGTTCTCTTCGCCACCGTGCTCCACCCGCCTCGCCGCAAACGCCTCGGCAATAAAGTTTTAGGCCTTATCTAAGGGCCATTCGGAACCGACCCGTTCACGTTCATAAACAGCTACTGGCTGTTCTTCACCGAGATTTTCACAGCAGGTAGTTTGAGTGTACCCTCCCAAACTCGAGACTTTATCTCGTTGGTAGGTGACATGGAGCTGAAGGTTCCTGAAAGGTAATAGTCGTTAGTGGCAGTCATCGGGATCACCCATTTACCGCCCTTGAAAGCGGATACTACAAATAAACAAGGACTGTTGGGCGTAAAGGAGCTGTTCCCGGTGGGAAAACGTAGCGTGGAATCATGCGGTAAAGATAACCAACAGGCGGACGGCATCCAGTCACTAACAGGACCCGGAAAGTTTTGCATATTCCTTCCTGCAGGGTCCCGCAGCTCGCATTTAAGCGGCGAATTCCGAACATTGTAATATACATATAAAGTGTCACCCTGGGACAGATTTTGAAGCTCCAAATAAACCAAGCCCTCCCTAACACCGTATTTATCGGCGTTAGTGCTCAGTGTCATAAGAAGCCGCCCTCTTAACCCATTCGTCGTGTCCGACCATTTGCCTATAGACACAGGTTCCGCTACCGAGCCAGCTAGACATAGCTGGCAAACCAGAAAGTAAAATAGTATTGAAACTCGCATATAATTCAGTGGGTTGAATTTTGATCACCAGCTAACACTAGGATCGCTGGCCTCAAACGATACTGTCATGTTAGCTTTACTCGTTGTGCATTTCCCAGTGCCTGTAGCGGTAGTAGTTTGAGGAATTATTTTGAAATTGTAGCCATCATAAACGTAAACGGGTCGGTTCCTAGTATTATAGTATTTTTCCATTTCATCGTAACGTTCCGCGGCGATGCCAGTATAGCAGATGGTTGAGGTGCGTCCAAGTCCCCATCCTTAGCCGCGCGGCTATCCATTTTACGGTCACAGTCGTTTTATCCCGTAAGCGGACCGCCAATTTCAACTTCTCCCGATCTCCCTTGCGCCGCGCCTCCAGGTCGGTCTCCTTCCATCCCAACCGCTTTAATCCCTCCCGCACCATGCCCTCTGCCTGTTCCTGTTCGGTTTCCGCCCGCTCTTCACCAAAGTGATGCTCCCTCATCTGTTCCTTCATTTGCCCCAGCAACTCCTGCCGAAAGGCCTTGTCACCCAAACACCATCCCCGCCGCACCCCCTGGAATTGTCCGGGCCCGTCCTCTGCCCGGCGACGCAATTCCATCCGCCGCCCAAACTCCCGCCGCCCTTCCTTGCTGTCGCGCGGAATCCCATGTTCCCCCAGCAACCGCCCCACCCGCAGCCAGGGGAGTCGTTTCCGGGGTGATTGCAGATACATGCACAGGCTGCTCCACGGATAGGATGCCAGCTTCTGTTCCGGCCTTAGCAACCTGGCCCGCGCCGGATTCAAGTGCACGTAATCGCACACGGTCTTGAGATACCCGGTTCCGCTGCCATCCACAATCAGGGCCTTGTAGCGACCGCTGAACAAGTGTCCAAAGAGCTTGTGCCGCCGGTTGAACCGGCCGGTGTAGGCACCCAGGAACCATTTCATGCCGGCGACCAGGTTGGCTTGGGGAGTCTCGAGCACCAGATGAAAATGATTGGGCATCAAGCACCAGGCATGGACAAGCCATCCGGTTTTCTGACAGGCCTCACCCAAGGTTTGCACAAACCGTTTGCGGTCGGTGTCATCTTTGCAGATCGCCTCGCGGCGGTCACCGCGGTTCATCACGTGGTAGATCGCACCGGGGTATTGCACGCGCAGCTTTCTGGCCATGACGAAAGGTAATCAGCTCTTCCTGCTCTCGTCAATACTACAATACTAGGAACCGACCCGTTTGCCGTTTGCGTTTGCGTGCGTGCGTGCCTAACGGGGCATGTCGGTTTGGATTGTGATCGGCAGAGATGTCCGGACTACCGAATCCTTTGGATCGGACCGTTCGGACCGCGACCTGAATTTCCACCACCATTTAAACCAGCGCACCGAGTCGGTCACCGGACGAATGTGACTGCCTCGACCGCTGCGAATGACCCGGATGGGAACGAACTCGACGCGTTGTCCCGCCGCGAGGAAGGCCATCAATGTTTCGGATTCAACCTCAAAGCGTTCCGTCCGGAGAGGCAGGGCCGCCCAGGTTTTTAAATGGACGAGACGGAAGCCGCACTGCGTATCGGGCAGGGGTTTGCCCGCGCGGCGCGACAGTTGGCGGCTCATCCAGCGATTCACCCGCCGGCGCAGCCACGGAATGGCGCGCGCATGGTGCATGCGGTTGCCCACCACCAACGATGCCCCGGTTTGTCCGGCACATCGCAGGAAGGCAGGCAAATCGTCCGGAGTGTGCTGGCCGTCGCCGTCGAGCGTCACGGCCCATTCAAAACCCCGCTTCAGCGCCAGCGACAATCCGGTCCGGAGCGCCGCGCCTTTGCCAAGGTTCCTGGAATGACTGACCACGACGGCACCGGCATCCCTTGCCAGCGCCGCGGTATCGTCCGTCGAACCGTCGTCCACGACCATCACGAACGGGAGCTGTTGACGCAGGGCGACGATCAGGGGGGTAATGCCGACCGCTTCGTTGAAACAGGGGATCACCGCGGCGCATTTCGTCGTTCCAAGCATCGGCCCAAGTTAAACGCAACTCCCGCCAGGAATCGAGGCAAAACGTCCCGGAGCCACGGCCTTGCCGGTTGTGGATGCCGCGGGAAATCTTATAAATTCTTGACCCATCGCTTGTGATTGGCCACGTTCAAGCTGAAGATTGCCGGTGACCGGCAACCACAAACAAAAACCAACGCAGAACAGCATCATGAAAAGGACGATCGCCCGCAATCTCCTCGTTTCTGCTGCTCTGGTTGGCTTCATGGGTTGCGCCTCGGACCAGGGACAAAAGATTGTAGCGGTGGAGCAACCCACACCGTCCCAGCCTGTCCAGCCGGCCAAACCGCCCAAGACCAGACCGCCCAAGACCAGACCGCTCAAGGACAAGCGGCCCAAGGAAGAACGTTTGAGTGTCGGCATGACCAAGGACCAGGTAATTGAAGCCATTGGCAGACCGAAGGGCACAGCCATGAATAGTGACGGCACGGAGACCTGGGTCTATAGCGACACCGAGAAGGCCTTTATTCCCTACTATTCGCTTGGTGGTGGCAAGTTTTACAATCTGGTCGTCGTTTTTGACCCGACTGGCAAGGTGAAGAGTTGGTCTTCCTACACGCAGGGCGGATACTGAAGAACGAATCGCGGGCGCCCGGCAGCATGACTGAGCGGGAATCGCAGCCGCTCAGGCCGGCGTTCCCGGGAGGCGAGGCAAAATGCCGCCCGATCGGCAGTTGGCAGCATTTGCGTTGTTCCCTTTTCACGTGTCTTTTATTATTTTTGATCCAACTCGAACCATGCGATTTGAATCCCAGACGCACGACCCGATGGTGCGCAGCCTGCCACCCGCCGGCTTGCGCGAATGCGCGGCGGAATTTCACCGCCACTGAATTGTCATGCTCTTTCCGACAACGTCTCCGCCTCAAACGCCCTCCCGGGTGGTCATCACCGGCGCCGGAATTATTACCGCTCTGGGTGTGGGCTGGAAACCCAACGCGGAAGGTTTTCGCGCCGGGCGAACGGCGTTCCGTCCCGTGTCATTGTTTGACGTCAGCCATCAGCGGGCGAAGCGTGCGGCGGAAGTTGATTTGCCCGCGGCCCTGCCCGCTACCGGACTCAATACCCGGCAAATGGCCAGACTTGATCGCGCCGCTCACCTGCTGCTGTTGGCCGCCCGTGAGGCGTGGTACCAGTCCGGGTGGGAACCCGCGGAGAACCTGCCGCTGGTCCTGGGCACGACCGCGGGGGGCATGTCGCTCGGGGAGGCATATTTTCGCCAGGCCGTGCAAAAGCCGCGGAGCCATCGCCACCAACCTACGCGCGCCGTTCACTACCAGCCGCAAGTCCAGGCGCGGATGATGCTGGATGCCCTCGGTTCCAGCGGGCCGGTCACGATTGTTTCGAACGCCTGCGCCTCCGGCAGCAACGCCATTGGCCATGCCTGGGAGCTGATCCGTTATGGCCGGGCCGAGCGCGTTCTGACCGGCGGATATGACGCGCTCAGTGAACTGGTGTTTTCAGGTTTCGACGCCTTGCAGGCGCTTTCGACCACCCTTTGCCGGCCATTCGACGCCCGGCGCGATGGTTTGGCGCTGGGTGAAGGCGCGGCCGTCGTTGCCCTGGAAACCCTTGAAAGCGCGCGCCGGCGCGGCGCAACCATTTTGGCAGAACTCATCGGCTACGGCACGTCCATTGACCAGCACCATCTTACCCAACCGCATCCGCACGGCGACACGACGCTGGCGGTCATGAAGCAGGCTTGTGCCATGGCGGGCATCACGCCTGATGATATTGATTACCTCAACGCTCACGGCACCGGCACGGTGCTCAATGACAGTTCGGAAGCGCTTGCCATCAGCGAATGGGCCGGTTCCCGCGCGGCCACTTTACCGGTCAGCTCCACCAAAGCCAGCATCGGACACCTTTTGGGCGCCGCCGGCGCGGTCGAGGCCGTGATTTGCCTGATGACCTTGCGCGAACAATGGTTGCCGCCGGAGACGCTGTTTGAAACTCCCGACCCGGCCTGCAAGTTTCCCATTGTGCAGAAACCCCAGGACGCGCGCGTGAATGTCGCTCTGTCCAACTCGTTTGGTTTTGGCGGCGTCAATGCGACCTTGATTTTGCGGAGGTGGGCATGAGCCGGGTATTCATAGCGGGATTGGGCGCGGTATCGCCCGCCGGCTGGAACGTGGCCGCCCTGCGGGAAGCGGTGGACAAGGGCCAACCCCTGCCCGCTCAGTCCTTGGAGCGGCCCGGTTGGGAGCAGCCGCTCCAGGCGCGTCTGGTGCCAAATCCTGCCGTGAGACCCGCATTTCTTGCGCATCCGCGCCTGCGACGCGCGAGTCCCATTACGCACTATGTGGTGGCGGCCGCACTCGAGGCCATGACCAAATTACGCGCGGACCACGATCTGAAATATCGCCTGGGTCTGGTAATCTGCCTTCAATCCGGTTGCGTGAATTATACCTGCCGTTTCTTTGACGAGACCCTGAAGGACCCGGCGACGGCCAGCCCGCTTTTGTTTCCCGAAACGGTTTACGCCGCCCCGGCCAGCCATCTCGCCGCAGTCCTGGAAAATGTTTCGCTGGCCAGCACGCTGGTGGGCGATCCCGCCGCCTTTCTGCAGGGCGTGTCCCTTGGCGCCCAGTGGCTGGAAGAGCAGCGCGTGGATGTGTGCCTCGTCATCGGGGCTGAAGAAACCAACTGGATACTGGCGGACGCGCTCTGGCATCTCGAACGTTCGGCCATTCTCACGGCCGGCGCCGGGGCCTTGTGTTTGTGCCGTGAACCGGAACGGTCGTGCGGGGTTGAACTGGCCGCCATCACTGATTCCCGAACCTATGTTGCGCATCAAAGCCGGGCACACGCCGCCCGAGCCATGCGCAGTCAATTGGGCAAATGTTCCCCCGGGGAATTGCTCTGCGACGGTCTCGGGCTCAGCGCGCGCGCGGACGCACCGGAACTCACTGCATGGCGCGATTGGACCGGCCCGCGCGTCAGCCCCAAGCGCATCCTGGGCGAAGGGCTGATGGCCGCGGCCGCGTGGCAATGCGTAGTGGCGTGTGACGCAGTGGCCGGCGGAGGATTCGCGGCCGCCAACGTCAGCCTGGTTGGTTCGAATCAGCAGGCAATTGGAGCGCGCTTTGTGCGCGCCGATTCCGGCATTTCTCATTTGTCCGCTGCCGCACAGATGGGCAACATCCGGTCATGAGCGTGCGGGTCATTCTGATTACAGGAGCCAATGGCGGTTTGGGCCAAGCCATCGCACACGCCTTCCTCCATGAGTCGCCTGCCAATGTCGTCTGGCTCGGAATCCGCTCCCGGCGCGAACACGCCGACAAACTGGCGCAGGAAAATCCCGACCGTTGTTTCTGCGTCGCCCTGGACGTCACCGCTCCCGAATCCTGGAAGCAGGCGGTGAGCGAAATTCTGGCGCGTCACAGCCGCCTGGATGTGCTGGTCAACAATGCGGGCAGTCACGAAGATGCCCTGTTGGCCACCATGCCGCCGGATTCATGGGAACGCGTTTTGGCGACGAATCTCGGCGGAGTTTTTCACGGTTGTCAGGCGGTGTTGCCGACCATGATCAGTCAGCGCGCCGGGCGGATTGTGAACCTGTCTTCCTTGAGCGCGCTTTTGGCCCCGGCCGGGCAGGCCAATTACGCCGCGGCCAAGGCGGGAGTGGTTGCGTTGACTCAATCGCTGGCCAAGGAAGTGGCGCGCATCGGCATTACCGTGAATGCCGTCTGTCCCGGTTTCGTGGAAACCGACGCGCTGGCCTCTCTGGCCGGAGAGGAAAGAAAGGCCGCGCAGATGCGGATTCCCATGCGGCGGTTTGGCCGGCCCGAAGAAGTGGCGGCGACGGTCCGTTTTCTGGCGAGCGCCGATGCCAGCTACATAACCGGTTCCGCCCTCAAAGTTGACGGCGGAATTTTATGAGGGGCAATTTCAATGGCTGCTGAAATGATGCCAGTCGAGGAATTGCTTCGGGACAACCCGGCAATGCCTGAGTCCGCCACGGCCGCTCCGGGCAAGGGAAAAGTCATCATCATCGGCGCCGGCATTGCCGGCCTCTCTTGTGGTTGTTATCTGCAAATGAACGGCATCCAGACCGAAATTCTGGAGGCGAGTTTGTTGCCGGGCGGACTCTGCACCGCGTGGCATCGCGGGCCGTATGTGTTTGACGGCTGCCTGCGCTGGCTGATTGGCACCGAGCCGCCTTCGGCCTTTCACCAGATCTGGACGGAACTGGGCGCCATCGCTGGCCGAAAAGTTCTCGCCAACGAAGAAATACTCCGGGTCGAAGACGCCGACGGCAATACCCTCGTGGTGCCGTCTGACCTGGACAAACTGGCGCGCGAGTTCAAGCGCATTGCGCCCGAAGACAGCAAGCTGATTGACCGGCTGGTGCGGGACGCGCGCCGCTGTGCGCCGCTGGAACCGCCGCTCGACAAGCCCGTGGAACTGATGACGCACCGCGAAAAAATCCTGACCGGCCTTCGTTACCTGCCGATGGTGCCGGTGGTTTTCCGATGGAAGAACCGGCCCATTACCACCTACCTCGCCCGCTACAAAAACGGTCTCCTGCGCGAAGCGTTGAGCGCCATCGCCAGCAACGAGCACATGTCGGCCCTGGTGCTCGTGATGGTGCTGGCGTTCCGGACCCGCAGCAACTGCGGCTTCGTTGCCGGTGGCTCGTGGGATTTTGCCATGGCGATTGCCGACCGGTACACCCGTCTTGGCGGCGCCGTGCGGTACAAAGCCCGGGTGGCTTCGGTCATCGTCGAAAACCATCGCGCCACCGGCGTGCGCTGCGACGACGGGACCGTCGTTCCCGCCTCGACGGTTGTCTCCTGCGCGGACGGTCACACAACAATTTTCAAAATGCTGGACGGGCGCTTTGTGGATAAAAAAATCCGTTACCTGTACGAAAATTGCCGGCCATTTCCGGCCATCATCCAGGTTTCATTGGGAATAAAGAAAATTTTCCCCGATGCGCCGCACACACTCAATCTGCCCCTGTCCCGGCCACTCCGCGTGGATGATGAAACGCGGCACAACCGGTTGGAAGTGGAAACATTTGGCTCCGATTCGGCGCTCTGCCCGGAAGGCACCAGCGTCATGACGGTGAGGTTGCCGACGAGCTACGATTTCTGGACCCGCTTGAAGAAGAGCGATCCGCAACGTTACCGGGCCGAGAAAAAATGCCTTGTTCAGGAAATTATTGCCATTCTCGACAAACGCTTTCCGGGCCTGGCCGAACATCTGGATCGGTCGGACATTGCGACTCCGGCGACGTTTGTCCGGTACACCGGCAACTGGCAGGGCAGTTACGAAGGCTGGCTGCCGACGCCGCGGATTCTCGGCCGGCGCATTCCCTACACGCTGCCGGGACTCGAGGATTTTTACATGGCCGGCCACTGGGTGGTGGCGGGCGGCGGCCTGCCATCAGCCGCCCTTTCAGGCCGGTATGTAGCTCAGATGATATGCGACCATAACGGAAAAATCTTTGCGGCTACCGGACCGTGAGCGTCCGGGCAGGACAACTGGATTGGTGGGGTGATGGATGAATGAGAGTTGCAATCCAATTATCCATCAACCCATCAATCCATTTTGTTAATACGCCGCCGGACGGCCCTGGCGGTCGGTGTAAAAATTGAATTCGAAGAGGCTGACGCCTTTGTTCCGGTCACGAATCCATCCCGAAATCCGGTACTCCGTTTGCGGTTTTAAAATCAAATCGGAGGGCAGCGCATAAATTCTTTCATAGGAAGGATCGTCTGGCAATAAAACGGGACGATTGAAGGTCAGGTGCCGTCCGAGGGCAACCACGGGGCCGGAAGTCCAACGATGGTTTTGTGTGTTTGTGAAATGCGGGACTTTCTCGATTGTGGCTTCGACGGGAGCCTTGAGGTCGAGGCGGGCAAATTGCGGCGACCAGACCCGCAGGAAAACGCCGTCGTCCGGCAATAACTTGTAATCCGTGTCAAACGGCTCGCGCCCAATCCGCGTCAGGGCTTGTTCGCTTTTGGTGACAAACTCGGCGCCATTTTCCGTCGCGCGAAAATTCTGCAGTCCCGGAAAATCATGGAACTGGCCGGCGACCCGGTCGCTGGAGGTATCCTGCGTGGGGGCAAAATTGCTTAACACAATCCCATCCGAGTTGAGGTTGTCCAGCCCGCCGTGAGTGCTCCCGAAAGTTGACAGGTCGGCCCCCCTTTTTATGAGCCAGCCGGAGTGAACATACTGGTTGTCCAGGCTGATGAGAATGGTGGCGGGGTTGAGCGTGACCCGCGTAAGGCCGCGAACAATCCGTTCCAGCGCCTGCGGATAGCGATTGGTCAGGGTCGCCGTCAGCCAGGCATCGGCGGTGGCAAAGCCGTCGGCGTTCAACCGTTTCTCCCGAGTGAGCGCCTCGATTACTGGATGGTAATTGAGCGGATCGCCCCTCCGCGTTGCATAACGGTAGGCGTTCTTTTCGGGATTCCAATCAATGATGGCCCGTTCGCCTTCGGAATTCATGACCAGGAAACGATTGGGCAGATTCGGGTCCCGGCCCGTCACCAGGTCAGCGCCCTTCAGGCGGGAGAGCAATGGCACGAGCGATTCGGTTTCGGCGGGCGCATTGTGGATTTCCACCCACGATTCGATCCCGGTTGTCGGCAGGACAACGTCCTTTGGATTCTTAATGGACTCCGCAATCTCATAGCCGGCATTTTTCAGAAAAGACGCCACCCGGACACGCTTGACGGAGCCGGCGTGATTGTGCCCGTGATCCGAGAGAATCAGGATTTGCAGGTCACGTCCCTCCTGCGCCCGGTATCGGGCGCGCATCTCCTGAAGTTCTCCATCCAGCTTGCACAGCATGGCAAAGATGTCGCGATCCAGGTGCTGGGCATCATCCGACGCGCGGATGTAGACGTAGTAATTGGCATCGTCGTCCGTGGCATTCCAAAAGCCCTTGATCATTTCGCGCACCTCCAGGTCAAACGTGTGCAGTGGATAAACGTAACCCATGGTGCGCATCATATTGTTTTCCAACTGCCAATTCATCTGCCTTTCGTGCTCCATGGTGGTGGTGATGCCGTTGATGACGATTTGTGAATTCGCCGCCGCGCTGAAATATGTGCGCTGGTAACCGGGCAACGGACGGTCACCGAAAATATCGGTCCACGCGACGTCGCTCGTGGACGGAAACGTCGAGATCAAACGGCTGACCGGAAAGTATCCCTCCCTGGAACCGAAAGCCTGACGATGCAACCGCCTTCCCCACGCATTCGTGTAGGTGACTCCTTTCTGTAGCGCCAGCATATCGCGGTAAGCGACCCCGTCCAGGCCCAGGACCAGCCGTTTGGGGAGCGCCTCGCATTTGAAAGGGACAATCTGGAGGGCCAAAAAAACAAGCAAGAGTATCCGGCTTGCATTCCCACCAATACGAACTGATCTACCGGAACTCGCGCCAAAAAACATGGGGCCAATGTTTAGCTGATCCGGCCGGGCGTGTCTAAGATGAAATAACCAATTATTGGATGGCAACCGTCAGGGAACTGTCCATGACCCGGTTTCCTTTGCCGGTCCGCAATACGGGAAAGCGCTTGTGCAAGCCATCCGATGCCATTTAAATTCACCGATGACGGCGAATGCATTGAACATAACCTGGCACAGATTCAGCGCGTCATGAAATCGAGCGACATATTCAAGGACATCTTCGGACTGGCGGTCCGGCTTTTGGGACTGGTTTTTCTTTATTTCGGGTTAAGCGCCGTGTTGCCCATACTGGACCTTGGAGCGATTGAGACTGCCGGTAAAGGCGACATCCTGAACGCCATATTGCCCGTGGTATTTAATCTGGCTGTTGCCTGGTGGCTGATTGGCGGCGGACTGCTGGTGCGCCGGGCCTACCCGGAGGCGTCCAGGATTTCGGATAATTCCCATTCACAGTTGGAGCGAGCGATGCCGGAATTCAAGTCCACCCCACCCCAGGCATTGGCGGACATGGACCGGGCAGAAAAAAAACTCGCGCCTTTGGTGGAAAAGCCGAAAGGCGGCCATACCGCCTGAGCCGGCCCCGAACCGCCGGCAGAATTTCAAACCGGACCAACACACGATCGCTTCCCGGCTTGCACTGAAGCCGATTGTGCCGTAAAATCTGCTTCTCAGAATGAATGGTGTTATTTTGTAATGGATAATACAGCCGCGCTCAAGCAAGACATCAAACGACTGATGGTGGAGAATCTCATGCTCCAGATCAGCCCGGAAGAAATCAGTGACGATCAGCCATTGTTTGGCCCCGGCAGTCTGGGTTTGGATTCGGTGGACGCCCTGCAATTGGTGGTGGCCATTGACAAGACGTACGGGCTCAAGATTGCCGATCCCGAGGCCGCGCGCCGGATTCTCCAGAATGTCAACACCATGACCGCCGCCGTCGCCAAACATCAGAACTCTCTGACCGGCAAACGGTAATCTGGCGGCAGGCCGCGAACGAAGAGTGGCGGGAGCGGCGGGGCTCGAACCCGTAACCTCTGCCGTGACAGGGCAGCGCTCTAACCAATTGAGCTACGCCCCCGCAATGGGGTTTTTCAGGCTAAAAGATGCGGCGGGAAGCGTCAAGCGGATTATAAAATTCGGGCAGCAGACGCCAAGGAGGTGGGGGTGGGGAACCCCGCTGAAGAAACGTACTGCCACCCGAATACTTCATTGTTGCTTTTTTGGGGCCTTTTGTCAATAAGTTATCAAGGGCCTGTACCGGCGTTTGGCTTTGCATCTCTTGGCTTTACGCCAGCAAGTTTATTCGTAAAGTGCCCCAGCCAGGCCTTCAGGAACGGCATTCTGTTTCAATCCTCGACGGCGGGTGTCGTTGAATCATTGAAACCCTGCCCCGTTGCGTTGTAGCATCGGCCCGCCGGATGGATGAATGCCGCCGTTTCGCATAAACCATGAACCGCATCAAACTGCTGCCCGAACAGGTCGCCAACCAAATCGCCGCCGGCGAGGTTATTGAGCGCCCCGCGAGCGTCGTCAAGGAACTCGTGGAGAACGCCCTCGATGCAGGCGCGAAAAAGGTTTCCGTCGAAATCCAGGCCGGCGGACGCAGCCTCATCCGGGTAATCGATGACGGCACCGGCATGAGCCGCGATGACGCGCTGCTTTGCCTCGAACGCCATGCGACGAGCAAAATTCAAAGGGCCGAGGACCTGGCGTCGATTGCGACAATGGGTTTTCGCGGCGAGGCGCTGCCGAGCATCGCCAGCGTCAGCCGTTTCACCCTGACCACGCGCGAACGCGAAGGTCATTCGCCCGAAGGGACGCAAATTGTGGTCAACGGCGGAAAGATTGCCGAAGTCAAGGCTGCCGGCAGCGCGACCGGCACCAACGTCGAGGTGCGACAGTTGTTTTTCAATCTGCCGGCGCGCCGGAAGTTTATGCGCACCGAGGAGACCGAGGCGTCGCACATCCAGCATTACCTCACGCTCGCCGCGCTGGCGTTTCCCGAAGTTGCGTTCACGTTTCAAAAAGACGGGCGCGTCGTCTGGCAATTGCCGGCGCAAAAATCCGGCGCGGCCGTGGCGAGCCGGCTGGAGGCGTTGCGGGAGCGCCTTCGCACCCTGCTCGGTGACGAAAAACTTTTGCCGGTGAACTTCTCCGCCGCCCTCGACGCCTCCTGCACAACGGAAGAAACGGACATTTTTGAAACCGCGGGCGCTTCACCGGAGCCCGAACCCCGCGCCCAATCCAACATTCACGTCTGGGGGTTTATCGGTGCGCCGGGCGTGTCGCGCGCCACGCGCGAAAGCCAGCACCTGTTTGTCAACCGGCGCCCGGTGGAAAATCGCGGCCTCAATTACGCCCTGCTCGAAGGTTACCACACGTCGCTGATGAAGGGCCGTTACCCGGTCTGCTGCCTGTTCCTGGAAATTGACCCGGCGGCGGTGGACGTGAACATCCATCCCGCCAAGCGCGAGGTGAAATTCCACCGCGAATCTGAAGTCCGCAAATTTGTCGCGCAGGCGGTCCGCGAAACCCTGCTGGCGTTCCATTCGCCCGCGCCCCGCGCCGACGCGCCAGACTCCGCGGCGGAAAAACCAAAAGCGACTTCTGACCCGGAGGCGCGGAGGCGCAAAGAAGACCGCAGAGACACAACCGGAAAACCGTTTGAAGCCAAGGCCTCAGCGGCGTTTTCAGCGCCAGTGCTGCCCAACTTTCCTGAAAAACTAAAGCCGTCGCCGGCCGTTGAACCGCCGAAACCAGCGGCGCCTGAACCGCGGGCCCCATCTTCAATTCCCAATCTTCCACCTTCGCCCGAGCCCGGAGTTCCATCGGTCATTTCCCAGCTCCCATCTTCCAGCGGCCTGCCGCTCCTGAGTGTCCCCCTGCGCCTCGTCGGCGTCATCGGCAAACTTTACGTGGTGCTGGAATCCGACCGCGGGCTGGTCCTGCTTGACCAGCACGCCGCGCACGAGCGGATTCTGTTCGAACAAATGTTGAACCGGATCGAGCAGAGCGGTTCCGCCCCGTCGCAAAAGCTGCTGTTGCCGGAAACCATCGAGTTGCCGGCGCGCGACGCGAGTTTTTTGCGCGAGCAGTTGCCCGGGCTCACCCGGCTTGGCGTCGGGTTGAGCGAATTCGGCGAGCGGACGTTTTTGCTGGACACCCTGCCGCCATTCGTCAGGGTCGCCGACGCGCGCCGTTTCGTGCTCGACCTCGTGGACGAGTTGAAAGCCGCGGGACGCGAGGTGAATCTGGCGCGGCTGGGCGAGCATACGATTGCCAAGACCGTCTGCCGGCACGCCGTGAAGGCCAACGACCCGCTGGGCGGTGCGGAGCTGAAACAGCTCGTCGAAGATTTGCGCCGCTGCGCGATGCCTTACACCTGCCCGCACGGCCGCCCGACGTTGATTGAAATGAACTACCGGGAGCTGGAGAAAAAATTTGGACGGACCCAATAGGGCCGAATCGCAAATGCACGTCACGCTTTACAAGCCGGGAACGATTCCGATTCCGCCGCAGCTTTATGGCGGTACGGAGCGCGTGATTCATTGGCTGGGCAGGGCGCTGCTGGCATTGGGCCATCGCGTGACACTGATTGCCAACGCACAGAGCCACATTCCGGGCGCGGAGCTGCGCCCCATCGCCGGCGGCGAAAAAGACCCGCGCGCGTGGCTGCGGCTCGTGCCGGATTCGACGGACATCGTGCACTTGTGGGATACGCCGAAACCGAACGCGAACAAGCCGTTTCTGGTCACAGTCGAGGGCAATGGGCGGCCAGGCCAGCGCTTTCATCCGAACACGGTTTTTGTTTCTCAAAAGCACGCGGCCAACCATGGCTCGCGCCATTTCGTCCACAACGGGCTTGACCCCGGCGAGTATGCTTTTTCGGAAAAGCGCGAAGCTTACGCGGTGTTCCTGGCCAAGGCGCGCTGGAAGGTGAAAAATTTTCCCGGCGCGGTGGCGGTGGCGCGGCGGGCCGGCGTCGAATTGCGCGTGCTCGGTTCGCGCAACTGGCCCTTCAATTTGCAGCGGTGGCTGCCCCGACCCTTCTCCCGGGGCGTGCGTTACTATGGCATGACCGGGGGGGCGGAAAAACGCGATTTGCTCGCCCGGGCGCGTTGTCTGATTTTTCCCGTGCGTTGGGAGGAGCCATTTGGCATCTCGTTGACGGAAGCGCTCGTGAGCGGCGCCTACGTCGCAGGCACACCGTATGGTTCGCAGCCGGAAATCATCACGCCGGAAACCGGCGTATTGAGCACCCGGGCGGATGAACTCGTTGCAACCGTGAAAAATCCGCAGCGGTTCAGCCCGGCGGCGTGTCGTGACCGCGTGTTCCGCGGCGGGTTCACCCATCTGGACATGGCGCGAAAATATCTCAAATGTTACGAACAGGTACTGACTCGCGGTTCATTAGGCGAAGCGAAGGAGCCACCGCCGGCGACCCGGCCGGGCTTCGTGGCAAAACAGCTTTTGCCCTGGGAAGATTGAGTTTAACTTCCACGCATGAAAGTCAGCGGGTTCACATTTTTGCGCAACGGCCAGAAGCTCGGGTATCCGTTCGTCGCCTCCATCCGCTCCCTTTTGCCCATCGTGGATGAGTTCGTGGTCGCGCTTGGCCCGTGCGACGATGACACGGAGAAAATGCTGCGCGAAATCGGCGATCCCAAAATCCGCATCCTCCCCACGCAATGGAACGAGCGCATCCAGCCGGATTACAGCTTGAAGGGCTTCGTCTATGGCCAGCAGAAATCCATCGCGCTGTTCAACTGCACTGGTGACTGGGCATTTTACCTCGAAGGCGACGAGGTCCTCCACGAAAACGATCTGCCCAAAATCCGCGTGGCGATGGAAAAGCATCTCGACGACCCGCGGGTGGAGGCATTGGCGTTCAATTATCTGCATTTTTACGGCAACGCGAACACGTTCGCCTGGTCGCCGCGCTGGTATCGCAGCGAGGTGCGCGTCATCCGCAATACCATCCCGGCGTGGGGGCCGGAAGGCTTGTTCTTCATCGTCCTCGACACGCACAAACGCGGACGTTACCCGCGCGCGGCGCACACGGGCGTGACGATTTATCACTACGGCTGGGTGCGCAGCGAGGCGCAGATGGATTTGAAATCCGACGCCGTCCACAAATATTGGGACGGGAAGCCGTTGTCGAAGGTGGATTACACAAAAGTGGATCCGGCCACCCTGCGACGGTTCACCGGCACGCATCCCCGGGCCGTGCAGGACTGGCTGCCGAAAGCCGACGGTGTCTTCCAGGCTGATCCGAACCACCAATTGAGCGCGCGTGAAAAGAAACACCGCTTGATGCTGAAGCTGGAGAAGTGGTTTGGGCTGACGTTCAACAAGAAGCATTACCGGCTGGTTCGCTGAACGCGCGGGCACAGGCTTCGATGACTGCGGTGGTTGGGATTTCCAGGATGGATTTCCCCGACGGCGGCGTAAGGGTCCAATCCGCATGTCGGAACGGATGGGTGTTGCCCGGCGGGTTGGATCTCATGAGCATCACCACGCGCCGGCCCATCGCTACGGCCAGGTGCAGCAAACCGGTGTCGGCGCCGACCACCACGGTTGAGAGTTTCATCAGTCCGGCGGTGACGAGCAGCGGCGTGCCGGCGGCCACCGGAAAACCCGCGGCGCGCGCCGGTTCGAGCCGGGCGCATTCGGACGGCCCGCCGCCGAAAAGCACCTGGCGGCCTCCGGCCCGGCAGTCCGCCGCCAGGGCCAGATAATTTTCGAGCGGCCAGTTCTTGTGCGGCGAACTGGTAAACGGCTGGATGAACAACGTCGGCCGGGCGGCGTCCAGTTGGTGCGCCGCGAAAAATTGCCCCGCCTCGTCGAGCGCGTCGCCGGGCAGGACGAATTCATTGCGAATGGCGCCGATTCGCAAACCGCATTGCTGAAGCAGGGAAAGGTTCCAGTCCACCAGGTGCAAACCGTCATTGCGCCGCACCGCGCGCGTGTAAGTCCGGCCCCGGGGCGGATGATACACGCAACCCCACCGTTCCGGCGCGCCGCTCCACCACGAGAAAAATTCCGTCTCGCCGTAACCCTGGAAATCAATGACGCGGGAAAATCCCGGCGCGCGCAGACGGCGCAGCAGCTCAAAGGTGCTGCGGCACATGGCCGGCAGGTTTTTCGAAAAATAAACCGCACGGTCGAGCGGGACGACCTCGTCAATATCCGGAATGCCGCGCAGGAGCAGTGCATTTTCCTTTGAGACCAGGAAGGACAGTTTCGCTTCCGGAAAATTCTCACGCACGGCGTGGACGGCGGGCAAGGTGAACAAAATGTCGCCGATGGATTTCAGCCGGATCAGCAGGATGTTTTCGCATGCGTCCGGGCGGCCGGACAGCCCGCCTTTGTGCGGGCGGCCGCGCAAGTGCCAGCGCAAGAGCGCACGGCAAACCCGCCAGCGTTCTCGCCAGCGCGAATTCTGACCGAGCGTGGCCAGCACACACACGCTCGCGGCCAGCGAGTCAAACAACAGCCGCAGCCATAAGCCCGCGGCCAGAACCACCCGTGTCGGCAGACGATGATTTTTGGCGAAGTAGGTGTAACGCGAACGCCAGTATTCAATGCGCGCGTCTACGGAAACCTGCCGTGCCGTCTGCCCCTGCTCGTGCCAGACGCGGACATCCGGCAGATGGAAAACGCGAAACTGATTCCGGCGCGCCCGCAGACAAAAATCCGTTTCCTCCAGGAAGAAAAAGTAGCGTTCATCCAGGCCGCCGAGCGCGTCCCACGCCGGTATGCGAATCAACATGAACGCACCGATGACGGTTTCCACTTCCACCGGTTCGCGGAACTCGCGCTCCTTGCCGGGAAACTTTTCCGGCTGGAGCCGGCGCAACAGCGACTTGTTCAGCAGCTCGGTCGCCAGGGTGGGGAAATTGGCGATGGAATTCTGGCGGGAGCCGTCGGCATTGAGCAACTGCGCGCCGGCCACCGCGCAGTCCGGCCGCTGGCGCATCCACGCCAGCGCCTGCGCGAGCGCGCCGGGCGCGAGCCGCGCGTCGGAATTGAGCAGCAGCAAAAATTCGCCGGCCGCCCGCTTCGCCGCGAGATTGCAGGCCCGCGCAAAGCCGTGATTCTTTTCCAGGCGGATGAACTGGATTTGTGGAAATTCGCGCGGCAAAACGGACGCGGTGTCGTCCGTTGAGCCGTTGTCCACCACCAGTATCTCCTCGCTGGCCCGCGAATCATGACCGTCGAGCACGGATTGAATGGCGGCGCGGGTCAACGCGCAGGTGTTGCGCGTGACGATAATGACCGAGACGTCCATACGGTTGGCGGGAGGCGCGTTCAAGGTTTGTCCGATTTGTCGTTCTGTCCGGCGCGAACCTTGGCATAGCGCGTGGCGGTGTAAAACGCGGTCATCCAGGCAATGTAACCGCCTTGCCAGCCGTCCAGAAAACCAAGGCGGAGGCAATAAGAGCGCAGAAACCGCCACAGCGGCCGCACGATGATGTCACTCGCCTTCGCGGCGCGGTGGTGCGCGGCGGCGTCGCGCGCGAAGTCCTCGCTGTAACTGGAAATCTTCGCAATCTGCCGGTCAATCGTCTCCGCGTTATAATGCAACAGGTCGCTGCGCAGCCGCCCGATGCGGCCCTGGACGATGAGTTTGTCGTGCGGGTCCACGCCACCCCAGCGCGCCTGGCCCTTGCGCCACAAGCGCGTCTGCCGGTCAGGATACCAGTCACCGTGGCGGATCCAGCGACCGCAAAAATTCGTGCAGCGCGGGAAACAAAACGCCGCGTGATCGCCGGGTTCGGCCAGCGCGCGCCGGATTTCATCGCGCAACGCCGGCGAAATCTCCTCGTCCGCATCGAGGCCGAGAATCCACATTTGCGCCGCCTTGCCGGCGGCGGAGTTTTTTTGAGCGACGTGGCCCTTCCAGGGTTCTCGGAACACGTTTGCCCCGAACGATCCGGCAATGCTATCGGTGCCGTCATTCACGTCGTCGTTGAGCAGGACGATGACTTCGCTCGTCCAGCCGACCGCACTTTCGAGGGCGCGGCGGATGCGCGTCGCCTCGTTGCCGGCGATGATGCAAACGGAAACGGGCAGTTGCTGATTGAAGGTCATGACGGTTGTTATCTGCGTATAGTCGCAGGTTTTCGTTTTCAGCGACAGAGTAGTTTTCCTTCATCCTCTTTCTCAATCAAGGAGTGTCCCTGGCGCAACCGTTCGGTCGCTTTTCACCCGGCGGACCGCGCTGCGTGATTCAACCAGAATGGCGCACGGGTGAACAGCATAACTTTCAATCCGGAAACAAAACACTCGCTTTCTGCCGCCGACCGCCAAAAAATAGGCGGCAAATGACCGACTTCCTGCGCAAGCTCTGGGAACTCGCCAGGCCCTACCGGGGACGGCTGATGCTCGGCGTCATCACCGGCATCCTCGCCGGCCTCATGGCACCATTGATCATCGCCACCCTCACGCTCGTTTCCGTCATGGTGTTCCTGCCGGACAACCCGGCCGCGGCCAAACCGGTTTCCGGCGTCCCGGATTTCCTCCAGCCCTGGCTGGAAAGCGCGCGCGCCGGGATGGGCAGCGGCCTGCGGGAACATTTCATCCCGGTGGTTCTGCTCGTGGCCACCATTCCGCTGGTCATGCTGGCCGCCCGCGTGATCGGCTATTTGAATATCTACTTCCTGCAATGGACGGCCATCCGCACTATCACCGATTTGCGGGTGAAACTGTTTTCGCACCTCCTGAACCTTTCCGCGGGATTCTTCAGCGTCAATCGCAGCGGCGAACTCATTTCGCGCATCATGAACGACACCTACGCGCTACAAAATGTTTTGAGCGGCGCCACCTCGGTCATCGTCCGCGATCCGGTCATTCTCGTCGGCATCCTGGCCTATTTGCTTTGGCGGCAACCAATGATCACGTTGATATCGCTGGCCGTGCTGCCCGTATGCATGGTGCCGCTGGCCATTTTCAGCCGCAAAATCCGGCGCTCCAGCCGCGAAATGCAAAATCAAAACGCGGAACAGATGCAGGTCATGACGGAAGCCTTTACCGGCCACCGCGTCGTCAAGGCGTACAACCTCGAAAACGTCGTCGTGGACGAATTCCGCCAGACCGCCCGCAAAAACATCGGCAACTTCATGCGCATCATCCGCGCCAACGAAATGTCAGGCCCCATGATTGATTTCCTGGCTTCGGTCGGCATTGCGCTCGCGCTGCTTTACATGATTTACCTGGCTCATGCCCACCCCAATCCCGGGGATTTCATCCAGCTCGCCGGCAGCATCTTTTACATGTATGCGCCGATGAAAAACCTCACCCGGCTGCACAACCAGCTCACCCAGGCCCGCGCCGCCAGCGAGCGCGTCTTCGAGCTGCTCACCGCCGAAAATTCCGTGCCCGAACCGGCGCAACCGAAAATGCTCCACGCCGGAAAGGCCGACATCGAGTTTGAAAATGTGGATTTCAATTACGGCGAAAAGCCGGTGCTCCGCGGCATCAACCTCACCGTCAAAGCCGGCCAGCTGGTTGCGCTCGTCGGCGCCAGCGGCTCCGGCAAAACCACGCTGGCGAACCTGCTCCTCCGGTTTTATGACCCGGTGCACGGCAGCATCCGCATCGGCGGGGTGGATCTGCGCGAGGTCGCCACGCGCGATCTCCGCAACCAGATCGCCGTTGTCACGCAGGAAACCGTTTTGTTCAACGACACCATCCGCCGGAACATCGAACTCGGGCGTCCCGGCGCGGCGAACGACGAAATCATCGCCGCCGCGCGTCACGCCTACGCTTATGACTTCATCACCCAAAAACCGGAGGGTTTCGACGCCGTCATCGGCGAAAAAGGCGTGATGCTTTCGGGCGGCCAGCGTCAGCGCCTGGCCATCGCCCGCGCCGTGTTGAGAAACGCCCCCATTCTGGTCCTCGACGAAGCCACCAGCGCGCTGGATACGGAATCCGAACGCGCGGTGCAGGCTGCGCTCGATGAGCTGATGCGCGGCCGCACGACGCTGTGCATCGCGCACCGGCTTTCCACCATTTTCCACGCGGACATGATTGTGGTGCTCGACCAGGGCCGCATTGTTGAATCGGGCAGACACGACGACTTGATTAAACGGGGCGGCATTTACCAGAAATTATACGAGCTGCAATTTCTGTCGTGAGTAGTGGCACAGGCGTCACGCCTGTGTTGAATTTGATGTTGCGCGACAAAAATGATGGCATCGAACAGGCAGGATGCCTGTGCCACTAATGAAAATTCTTGCCATCCAGTTCAAATACTTCGGCGATGCCGTGGTGATGACCCCCGCGTTGCGGGCCATCCGCGAACATTTTTCGCAGTGCGAACTGCACGTGCTCGTGCCGGAGGAAATCGCGCCGCTTTTCCAGCATCTGCCCTGGCTCCAGCGCGTCTGGCCGTTGCCGCGCCGGCGCGGCAGCGCGAGCCTGACACAAAGCTGGCCGATGATCCGCGCCCTGCGCCGCGAGCGTTTCGATCGCTCGGTGGATTTTGCCGGCAATGACCGCGGCGCGATTGTAAGTCTGCTCATCGGGGCGCGTCAGCGGCTGGGGGTGAACGAGCCGCTGGGTTTTCTGGGCCGGCGCTTTTGTTACAACCAGCGCGTGCAGCCCGCACCGGTCACGCAGCACGAGTCCATGCGCCTGGCGCATATTCTTTCCGCCTGGGGCATTGTGCCGTCGTCATTCGAAGCCGAAATCCGCGCCGACCCGGCCCTGGATGCAGCCGCCGGAAGGTTGCTGCCCGCAGGAACCATCGTCTGTCATATCAGTGCGAGCGTGCCGAAAAAAGAGTGGCCGCTCGAATACTGGGCGGCGTTTTATCAAATGGCCGTCCGCGCCGGGTACCGGCTGGTCTTCAACACCGGCGGCGGCCCGCGCGAGCAGTCAATGTTGGCCCGGCTAAGGGAGTTGCTGCCCGATGCGCCCGCGCTGCCGCCAACGCTCGACCGCCCCACGTTTCTCGCCATGCTTAAACGCGCCCGGGGGTTTGTCTCCGGCGACACCGGCCCGCTGCATTTTGCCGCCGGCCTGGGTGTGCCGACGATCGCGCTGTTTGGTCCCAGTTCCGCCGCGCAATGGGCGCCGGTCGGCAAACGTCATCAGGCCCTGACCGGCAGCTTCTGCAACTGCGATGGCAATTCGGCGGACTGCCATGGCGCGAGCCATTGCCTGGCAGCCATTTCTCCGGACACCGTGTTCCGCTGTCTCGAAAAAAACTTCAAAGCGACCGGTGATTGAGCTTTTGCCTTGTCGGCGGAATCGCGTCATTTCATGATGGAACCAATGAATCAAGCCCGGCGACTGGCGGATGAAATCACGCGGTCTCACGCCGGCTGGACTTCGCGCTGGCACGAAAGTCCGACGCCGCCCGAGCGTGCCCTGCCGTTGGCGCTGGTGGAACAAAACCACCGGATGAATTTTGATTTGTGGCACGAGGAGGACTTGGCGCGGCGCGACGATCTTGGCGCCGAACGGGTGCGCCAGGCCAAACGCGCCATTGACCGTTTCAACCAGGCCCGAAACGACGCCATTGAACAGATCGACGCCTGGTTGCTGGCGCAGTTGCCGCCGGCGCGCGCCGGCAGCCCGTGGCACTCGGAAACCCCCGGCATGATCATTGACCGCCTTTCGATTCTCGCCTTGAAACTTTATCACATGCGGATTGAAGCCGCGCGCGAGTCCGCCACGGAGGAGCACCGACGCAAATGTTCGGAAAAATGCGGGCTGCTGGAGGAACAGCACCAAGACCTGAAAAATTGTTTCCAGGAACTGCTGGAACAATTGCACGCGGGCACGCGCCGCTTCAAAATCTACCGGCAGCTTAAAATGTATAACGACGCCGGCCTCAATCCGGAGCTTTACCGCGAAGACCGGGCGCGAAGGTCTTGAACCCCTGTCATGCGCGACCAGAGCCGCAACCTCCGCCCCCGTCCGGAAACCGCCGGAGTTGCGGCCCCGGCATCGCGGCCTTCCATCACCGTCGCCATTTGCACGCGCAATCGCGCCGCGTTGCTTGAAAAAGCCGTCCGCAGTGTTCTGGCGCAGGCGAATCACAACATGGAAATTCTCATCGTGGACAACGGTTCGACCGACGGCACGGCTGAACTCGCCGGAAAATTCGCCGCCGCCAGTCCGCGCGTCCGAGCCATCCGCGAACTGCAAACGGGATTGAGCATTGCGCGCAACACCGCGCTGCGGGAGGCGAAGGGCGACTGGGTCATCTTTCTTGACGATGATGCCACGGCTGAAGCCGGCTGGCTGGCCGCGTACGGAAAATTTTTCTCCAACCCGCCCAACCCACACGTGGCCTGCGTTGGCGGCCCGGTCCTGCCGGATTTTGAAATGTCGCCGCCGCCCTGGCTGCCGACCCATTTGGATTCCGGCGGCGAACCGACGGAGAAAAGCCGGCGTTGCCGGCCCGGAGAAAGCCTTGCCGGATGCAACTACGCAGTGCGGCGTGATTTGGGACTCGGCATCGGCGGCTTCAACACCAGCCTGGGTCACCGGGGCGCGACGTCGGGCGCTTACGAGGAAGTGGAGCTGACCGAACGATTCCAGCAGGCCGGACGCGAAAGCTGGTGGTTGCCGGACGCGCGCATCAAACATTTTATTGCGGCCGAGCGGTTGCAGTTACGCTGGCAGATTGAAGCGGCGTTCAGGCTGGGACGGTGTGCTGCCATCCGGCGTCTCGGCCAGAATACAACGCCGGCGCGACGCGCGTTATTTACCGTCGGTCGGATGTTAATCGCGCCGCCGCACTGCGGCCTCCATTTGCTGGTGGTGCTGGTTAGTTTTCCGGTTCAAAATGGCCGGATTGCGGTGAAATCACTGATGCGTGCAAGTTCGATTGCCGGCTTTGCCCGCGAAGCGCTCAGACAGCTTTGAATCGAGGCAAACGGTGCCGGAAACACCATTGGTTTCCGGTGTCATTTCCGCGTTCAACGAGGCGAGCACAATTCAAGAAACCGCCGGCTCCGCCTGGGCGCAGCGTCGGCGCAAACCGGTCCGGAGAGGGCGAGGCGCCGCCATCGCTTTGCGACTGTTCAAAATCGCACGGCTGGGTTACGTTCTCCGGCGACATGGCCGACCCCATACCCTATCTCGACCTGCCGGCGCAATTGCGCGGCGTCCGCAAGGACCTCGATGCCGCCATCGCGCGCACCATTGACCATTGCTCGTTCTGCCTGGGGCCTGACGTGGCGCAATTTGAAAAGGACTTCGCCCGGTTCGTCGGCGCGGAACATTGCGTCGGGTTCAACAGCGGCACCTCGGCGCTGCACGTTGCCCTGTTGCTGCTCGGCGTCGGCCCCGAAGATGAAGTCATTACCACGCCGTTCACATTCGTAGCCACCAGTTGGGCCATTTCCTACGTCGGGGCCAAGCCGGTTTATGTGGACATTGACGACGCCACGTTCAATCTCGACCCGAACCTCATGGAACGTGCCATCACGCGGCGCACCAAAGCGGTGATGCCGGTGCATCTTTACGGCCAGCCCTTTGAGGTGGACGCGATTTCAGCCGTCTGCCACAAGCACAAATTGCCGCTCGTCGAGGACGCGGCCCAGGCGCACGGCGCAAAATACATGGGCAAAACCGTCGGCACGTTCGGACAAATTTCCTGCTTCAGCTTTTATCCCGGCAAGAATCTCGGCGCGTGCGGCGAAGGCGGCGCGCTCGTGACCAACAATGCCGCTTTCGACAAGCGCGCCCGCAGCCTGCGTGAGCACGGCTCCACCGTGCGCTATTATCATGATGAAATCGGTTACAATTACCGCATGGAGGGCATCCAGGGCGCCACGCTGGGCGTGAAGCTGAAACATCTGGCGAAATGGACATCCGAACGCCGCCGCGTGGCGCATCGCTATCATGAGTTGCTGGACGGCACCCCGCTGCAACTGCCCCGCGAAGCCGCCTGGGCCGAAAGCGCGTATCACGTTTACGTCGTCCGGCATCCGCGTCGCGACGATTTGAAGAAGCATCTCGAGGCCAACGGCGTCGGCTGCGCGTTGCATTATCCGGTGCCGTTGCATTTGCAAAAGTGTTACGCGGCTCTCGCTTACCAACCCGGCGATTTTCCCGTCGCCGAAAAGGCCGCGCGCGAATGCCTGAGTCTGCCGATTTATCCGGAATTGACCGACCAACAAATTCAGCGCGTGGCGGACGTGATCAAGGACTTTTTCCGCAAGTAACCCGGCCCCAACGATTCTTGTCGCGGTTCATGCCAAAATGCGTCACCGGCGGCGGCGAGTTTTTTCTGTCCATTTCCTGAATATTCTGCGAATAATATCCATGTCCCGGCTCGTCCCGGGCCGATCAGAAATTATGAAAGCAACAAAGACCAAAGACACCGCCACCAGCCGCTGGCTCTCTTTCCGGCCGGAAATCAAAGTCCTCGACTGCACCATCCGCGATGGCGGCTTGATGAACAATCACCATTTCGACGACAAGATCGTGAAGGTGGTGTATGACACGTGCGTCGCCGCGGGCATTGACTACATGGAGTTGGGTTACAAAGCCTCGCGCAAAAACATCAAGGTTGGCGAACACGGCTGCTGGAAATACTGCGTCGAAGACGACCTGCGCCGCATCGTCGGCGACAACCCGACCGATCTCAAGCTCACCGTCATGGCCGACGCCGAGCGTTGCGATTATCACGAAGACATTCTGCCAAAGAAAGACAGCGTCCTGGACACGATCCGCGTGGCGACTTACATCCACCAGATTCCGGTGGCGCTGGACATGATAAAGGACGCGCATGACAAGGGCTACGAGACGACCGTCAATCTCATGGCCGTTTCCATCGTGCCGGAGAAAGAACTGGACGAGGGCCTGGAAATGCTGGCGAAATCCGAAGCGAAGGTGATTTACGTGGTGGACAGTTTCGGCGCGCTTTACAGCGAACGGATTCACGAACTGGTGAAGAAGTACATGCAACACTGCAAAGCGTCGGGCAAGGAAGTGGGCGTGCATATGCACAACAACATGCAACTCGCCTACGCCAACACCATCGAAGGCATCATCGAAGGCGCGAACTATCTGGACGCGACAATGGCCGGTCTGGGGCGGGGCGCGGGCAATTGCCAGATGGAATTGTTGCTCGCCTTTCTGCACAACCCGAAATACAAAATTCGGCCCGTGCTCGACTGCGTGCAGAACCACATCGAACCCATGCGCGCCAAGCTGCTTTGGGGCTACGACCTGCCGTACCTGCTCACCGGCATGTTGAACCAGCACCCGCGCACTGCCATCAAATTCAAGGAAGCCGAACTGAAGGGCGAGAAGGGCGACATCCTCAAATTCCACGATTCCGTCACGGATCAGGAATGAGAGAACAACGCATTTCTAGTTATAGAAAAATCGTTCTGTTGGCGTTATGGCTGATTGTGCCATGTGCTTATGGTGGTGTAGTGCTTACCAGTTTGGTTTCGTTTGACGGTACCAATGAAAATCTTCCGAACGGATTGACGCTGGGTAAAGATGGCAACTTCTACGGCACAACATTTGAGGGTGGTTCGAATGGATTAGGCACCATATTCAAGTTGAGCCCAAAAGGGACGATTACCACCCTAATCTCATTCAATTTTTCCAACGGCAAGTGGCCGAGTGGCAAGCTAGTGCAAGGTGGGGATAGCAATTTTTATGGCGAGACAGTAACAGGGGGTGAAAACGGCAACGGCACGATATTCAGGATGACTCCCAGTGGCACACTTACCACATTGGCTACATTTGGTAGTGATTATCTTGGAAGCTGGGGACCCAGTGGTGAGTTGGTTCTGGGCAAAGATGGCAATTACTATGGCACCACAGGCGAAGGGGGCACACATGAATCGGGCACCGTGTTCAAGATGGCTCCGAATGGCGTACTCACCACCTTAGCTTCGTTCAGCAAAACCAATGGCGCTAAGCCTGATGGTGAACTTGTGCTGGGTTCCGATGGCAATTTCTACGGGGCGACAATGCAGGGCGGCAAGAGCCTCAATGGAACAGTGTTTCGAGTAACCCCCAACGGGTTGATTGCCGCGCCAGTGATGGTGCTTAAAAACAAGGCCGCAAATCCTCTAGCACTGCTGATCCAGGGAACCAATACCAGCTACTACGGCCGTGCGACGGGTGGCGGAAGGGTTTTCACGGTGGCTGTTGATGGTTCACTTGACAACGGAGGATGGCTACTGCGAGGGAAGGATGGCAGCTTTTATGGGACGACTTTTACAGGCAATACGAATGGCGGACCATTTGGTTATGGCACGATTTTCCAAATTACCCGCGACGACAAACTCACAACGCTTGTCGAGTTCAAAGGCGCCAACGGGGCAAATCCAGTGGGAGGACTTGTGCAGAGTGGAGATGGTAATTTCTACGGCGTAACAAGTAGGGGTGGGTTGTATAACCATGGGACGATTTTCCAGCTCACCGTTACACCCTAATTTTCACGTTGGACTAATTTCCAAAACTTTGTGTCTTGGTGTCTTGGCGGTGAAAAGTTAAACTTCGTTCATGTCGCACGCGGACTTTGTTCATCTCCATTTGCACACCGAGTATTCGTTGCTCGATGGCGCCTGCCGGCTGGACCGGCTGGTGGACAAGGCCCATGAGGGAATTGCCGTTTGCCAAAATGGGGGCGGCGCGGTAGTTTCCCACTGCCATGAGCACACTGGTTGAAATTCAAGACGCCGTCGCCCGGCTTCCGGGTAGCGAACGAAAGGCGTTGCAACTCTGGCTCAATTCTCAAAGCGAGCCGGAACTGACCGCCCGGGAAGAACGCCGCCTGTTGCGCTCGCTGGATGAAGCCGTCCGCGACATTGACGCCGGCAAGGGCTTGCCGATAAATGATGTTCGCAAACGGGTGGCCTCATGGGCTGCAAAATAATCTTCTCGCCGCAAGCGATAGCGGATTTGGAGGAGGTTGTCCGCCACATTGCCAGAGATGATCCTGCCACCGCCGCCCGCATCGGAAACGCACTGATTGACCGCGTGGAAATTCTGGAAAACTTCCCATTGCTCGGAGCGCCGTATCCCAAACGTCCTGGTGTGCGCAAGCTCGTTTCACGGCCTTACCTTATTTTCTATCGTCCGAGGCTGGGGAAAGATTACGTGGACATTCTGCGTTACTGGCATGGTGCGCAACGTGATCCCGATTTGCGGTCGTTGGATTGAAATATGCGCTTGTGAACATCCCTGCCTTGCGGGCGCTTCTTGCTCATCCCATTTCGGTCCGGCCCGGCTTACGGATAAACGACCGTCACTCGCAGAAAAGCCTGCGTGGAACCGGACAACGAAGCATCATGCAAGGCGACCGTTTGATTGTCATTGGTGGCCGTTTGCGTGTCGGCGGCCGTCCACGATGCCGGATCCAGCGTGAGCGTGTGTTGCAAGGTGTAATGCCGTCCGGTGTTCCCGGCAACGGTCACGGTCATGACCGGCCCGGCTGGAGAATACGCCACGTCCACAATACGAAACCGGTCGGCCGCATCCAACGGATTGGTGCCGGCAACAAATTCATTGAAGTTGCTCACGCCATCGCTGTCCGGATCGGCATTCATGCCGGCCATTGAGATGTTCGAAACATTCGTGCCGAACCAGCCGGCGGCCCAGTTGTTGTAAAGCGCCGTCGGCGGAGGCGCGGCGTTGGTGTTCAGCCAGACGGCGTGCTGGCCGGAGCCAACGTTTGTCACTGTGAGCCAGTTGTTGGACCCCGTGCCGGGAACCATTTCGCCATCCACCAACGCAACCGGATTAACCGCGCCAAACGTCGGCAGCATGACAGTGGCGGTGACGTTGCCGGGAATGCTTAACAAAAGCTGGAATTGTCCCGGCGCGTTGCTGGCCTGAATGGACACCGGCCCGCGAATGGTCGGAACGGTGCCTTGCACCCAGGACAATGTCTGGCCTAGTTGAGGTTGAATCAGGACTTGGCCATATCCCGCAGTAATGGGGCGCAAACCGAGCACATAGCGGGCGATGAGGTTGCCGGCAGCAGAACCCCATGCATGGTTCCAATCCTCATTGGGTTTGTCGGTAAAGCTCCAGGCCTCTGCGGTTAGAGTGGAGCCGAGGTTGATCATGTTCAGCCAGCCGCGCGAACCGTTGGTGGTCATCAACCCGAGCGCGGTGTCTGCGTCGTCACTTTGAAACAGCGCCTCCAGCAGATACTGCGCCCCATAGACGCTCGGCGGCATGCCGTGAAGGGCGGCAATCCGGGAATGGAGATGGTTGACGACGGCGGTTTGCCTGTTGGCCGGCACCAGGCCGAACGCCAGCGGAAAGAAATTCGCGTGCGCCGAGGAATGCGTTGTCCCCACGCCGTCCTCGTAGCTCTGCGAACCGTTGTTCCAGAAAGTGGAATTGTAAGCCGTGTACACCTGCGCGGCGTTGGCGGCGTAGTCCGCAGCATCGCTTGTCCGGCCAAGGACCGTGGCGAACTCGGTCATGATTTGCAGACCGCGATAGTAGAAGGCGTTGAGGACGGAGTTGGTCCAGTTCCGGTAACCGCTGCTGGAGATGCCTGCATAGCCGTCGCGGTCGCCCGCCGGCCAGTCCACAATGTCTGAATTGGTCGTTTGCGGATAGCCGGGGAATCCCTTCATCAGCCCATTGCCGGTTGCCGCCCAGGTGAACGTGTCGTATTTGAGCGCATTGTAATTCTGGCTGAGCAAATTGGTGTCACCGGTCTGGAGATAATCCGCCCAGGCGATGAGCAACATGTGAGATTTCCATTCGGTCGGCCAAGTGGGATGGGTCAGGAGATATTGGAAGGTGTAACGCGGCAGGGTGAACTCGCGGTCCACAGCGTACGAACTCAGCTGTTGGATGTAGGCGTCCGCCTCGTAGGGTTTGCGTTCCCGGTCGCCGTCCACGTAGATGCCGTCGAAACTGAGCCATTGCATTGAGTTCCGGCACAACGCCCAGATCTGGTCCAGGTTCGTGTTCGAGCTGCTGAAGCTCGCGGCGTTGGTGTTGAATTCGTAAACGAGCCGCCGCTGCGTCACATCGGCAGCGGTGAGCGTGCCGGGGCAATTGGTCAGCTCCAGGTAACGGAAGGGCTCGACGACGCCAAAGCTTGATGGCGGCTGGACGGTTTGTCCGCTGTAGCCCGGCGGACGGACCTCGTAAATGACATCACCGTTTTGCAGCGTGAAGGCTCCGGTTTCAAAACGCACGCTGCTGCCGCCGGGGCCGTTGGTGGCCACGTATCCATTGGCTATTTCACTGAACCGGGCCTGGACAACGGTACCGCCGAACGAGCCGCTCAGGTGCACCGTGGCGTAGCTGAAGGCGTCCTGGCCGAAGTCAATGAACCAGCGGCCGGGCGCGGTGTTCGTGACCAACACCGACGCGGCAGCCACGAACCGCAATGGATACCGGTTGGCCCAGATGTTCGCCGGAGAACCAGTGATGAAGTGCTGAATATCCGAGAACAGACTGGCATGCCCGGCGCTGTCCATGGTCTGCACGCGCCAGTAATAGTCCGCGTTGGCTGACAATGCTGCGCCGGCGTAAGGCACGTTGATGGAGGTCGAGTTGCTGATCACACCCGAATCCCAGACGTTGCCCGTCCCTGCGTTGGCCAAAGCCTGGCTGGAGGCGACGATAATCCGGTACCCGGCCTGCGCGTCATTGCGGAACGACGGATTGTAAATCCAGCCGAAATCCGGCGTGACGGTGGTGATGACGGTTTCCTCCGGATGCTCCAGCAAATCGCACATTAATCCCGTCGGCGCGTTGGCGGCCTGCAGCACCAGAGGGAGCAACAGCAGAACGCAAATCCGCCGGAAAATTTTCCCGGACAGTCGAGCGGAGGATAAATGACGAAGCGGGGCGAAAAACGAGTGCAATTGCATCACTAAATTTTCGCCGACGGGGCATCACGGGTCAACGTGGAACTCCATCCCCTAAATACGGGATACACTTGGCAGGGCAATTCCCTGGCCGATCACGGTTTTACCGGGCCTGATGCATTTCTCCTGTGTGAACATCCGCGCCTTGCTACCGGCCGCAATTGAGCGGTAAGTTGACGGCATGTCGCACGCGGACTTTGTTCATCTCCATTTGCACACCGAGTATTCGTTGCTCGATGGCGCCTGCCGTCTGGACCGGCTGGTGGACAAGGCCCATGAATTGAAATTCCCCGCGCTCGCCATCACCGATCACGGCGTGCTCTATGGCGCGATTGATTTTTACCAGGCGGCGCGTGAAAAGGGCATCAAACCCATCATCGGCTGCGAGGTCTATGTCGCGCCGGGCAGCCGGCTGGAAAAGAAAACCGGCAGCGGCGGACGCGACGTTTATCATCACCTCGGCCTGCTCGCCCGGGACGAGACCGGCTATAAAAATCTTATCCAGCTCACCACCGAGGCGCATCTCACCGGCTATTATTACAAGCCGCGCATTGACAAGGAACTGCTGGCCGCGCACAAGGACGGCCTCATCGCGCTGTCCGGCTGTCTCGCCAGCGAGATTCCCGATTTGATCACCAAGGACCAGTTGGACAAGGCGCGCGACGCCGTGGACTGGTTCAAACAGACGCTCGGCGCGGACAATTTTTATCTCGAATTGCAGAACCACGGTATCGCGGAGCAGGCGAAGGTGAACCGGCACCTCATCGCCTGGGCAAAGGATTTCGGCCTGAAGCTGGTCGCCACCAACGATGTTCATTACATCGAGAAAAGCCATTCGCATGCGCATGATTGCCTGATTTGCATCGGCACTCAGACGCAGCTCGCCGACACCAAACGCATGCGCTACGAGCCGGAGCAGTTTTATCTTCGCACGGCCGAAGAGATGAAGGCACGCTTTGCCGACACGCCCGAAGCGGTGAAGAACACGCTCGAAATCGCCGGGAAATGCAATTTGGAAATCGAGTTCGGCAAGCTGCACTACCCGGTTTTTCATCCGCCGGAACATTTCACACGCGAAGGTTATTTGCGGCAGTGGCTCGCTGAAGGCTTGTTCCGGCGTTACACGATTCACGCCAAAGTCGAAGGCAAGGAATTCATTGTTGAAGGGATTGACGACCCGACGCGGCTGCCGACCTTGCAACCGACGGAAGAACAACTCCAAAATCCGAACGACTCTGTCGTTGCCGACGCCATCAAAGGTGTGCTGGACCGCCTCAAGCACGAACTGACCGTAATTGAAAAGACCGGTTTTCTCAGCTACTTCCTCATCGTCGGCGATTTCATCCGCTACGGGCACGAGCAGGGCATTGCCTGCGTCGCGCGCGGTTCCGCCGCCGGTTCGATTGTCACCTATCTGCTGGAGATTTCGAACGTGGATCCCATCCGTTACGGATTGCTGTTCGAACGCTTCCTCAACCCCGAACGCGTCAATCCGCCGGACATTGACATTGATTTCGCCGACGACCGGCGGGCCGATGTCATCGAATACGTCCGCGAAAAATACGGGCGCGATTCCGTCGCGCAAATCATCACCTTCGGCACGATGGGCGCGAAAAGCGTGGTGCGCGACGTGGGCCGCGTGATGGGCTTGAGCTACGGCGAATGCGACCGGCTCGCCAAAATGATACCGTTCGATTTGAAGATGACGCTCGAAAAGGCGCTCAAGCAATCGCCGGAACTCAAGGAGGCCTACGAAAACGAGGAGGTGACGCGTGAACTCGTTGACACGGCGCTCGTGCTCGAAGACCTCGCGCGCAACGCGAGCGTGCACGCCGCGGGCGTCGTCATTGGCGATCAGCCGCTCGTGAACCTGCTCCCGCTCAAACAGGACGATAGCGGCACGCTCGTCACGCAATACGCCATGAACCCCGTCGGCGACCTCGGCCTGCTGAAAATGGATTTCCTCGGCCTCAAAACGCTCACGGTCATCCGCAACACTTGCGAAATGGTCAAACGCACGCACGGGATCGAGGTGCCGGTTGACCATCTGCCGCTCGATGACGCGAAGACTTACGATCTGTTAAACAAGGCCGAAACGCTCGGCGTGTTCCAGTTGGAATCCGGCGGGATGCGCGATCTGTGCCGCAAATTCCAGATCGGTTCCATCGAACACATCACGGCGCTGGTGGCGCTGTACCGGCCCGGCCCGATGGAGCTGATTCCCGAATTCATCCGGCGCCGGCAGGGCGAAGTGAAGATTGAGTACGAGCATCCGTTGCTCGAACCGATTGCCCGCGAGACCTACGGCATCTTGATCTACCAGGAGCAGGTGATGCAGGCCGCGCAGGTGCTGGCGGGTTACTCGCTCGGCGGCGCGGACCTGCTCCGGCGCGCCATGGGCAAAAAGAAACCCCAGGAAATGGCCAAGCAACGCGCCGTTTTTGTGAAGGGTTGCAAGGAGAAAAACCACGTCCCCGAGGCGAAAGCGAACCAGATTTTTGATTTGCTGGAGAAATTCGCGGGCTACGGCTTCAACAAATCGCACGCCGCCGCCTACGCCGTGGTTGCCTATCAGACCGCGTATCTCAAGGCGAATTATCCGGTCGAATTCTTTTGCGCGATGATGACGAACGACATGGCGGACACCGCCAAGTTGAGCCAGTACATCCACGAGGCGCGCGAGTTCGGCATCGAGGTCCTGCAGCCGGACGTGAACGAAAGCCAGGTCCATTTTGCGCCGGCGCAGACCGTAGTGGCACGGGCGTCCCGCCCGTTCGATGATAATCAGAAACACACGGGCGGGACGCCCGTGCCACTACGCGGCATCCGCTTCGGCCTGGCCGCCATCAAAGGCGTGGGCGAAGTCGCGGTCGAGACGATCCTCAAGGCGCGGCTCGAAGGCGGCAAATTCACTTCGCTTTCCGGTCTGTGCGAGCGCGTGGATGGCCGGACGGTGAACCGGAAAATACTGGAAGCGCTCATCAAATCCGGCGCCTGCGATGGTTTCGGCCAGACGCGCGCCACGTTGTTCGCACAAATCGAGCGCACGCTGGCCCGCGCGGCCAGCATCCTTTCCGACAGGCAGAAGGGACAAAGCTCCCTCTTCGGCGCGCTGGAGGAAAAGGCGCCGCCGATGCCCGAAGCCATCAGCAACCTGCCCGAATGGCCGCAGCACGAACTGCTCGCGCACGAAAAAGAACTGCTCGGTTTTTACGTCACCGGCCATCCGCTGACGCCCTTCGCGCCGATTCTGGAAAAATACGCGCTGGCCAACACCGCCCGGCTCGCGGAATTGCCGAATCGCAGCCTCACGCGCATCGGCGGCCTCATCGCCGCGGTGCAAAACGGCGTGTCGAAAAAGAGCGGCAAACCGTATTCGATGGTCACGCTCGAAGATTTGGAAGGCTCCGTGCAGGTCCTGTGCATGAACGAGAATTATGACCGCTATCGCGAGTTGCTCGTCCCGAACAAGGCCATCCTGGTGATCGGCGAAGTGAACACCGGCGACGAAAAACCGAAAATGTTCCCGCAGGAAATTCTGCCGCTGGAGGATGCGCCGAAACGCTTCACCAAACAGGTGCATTTGCGCCTGCACACCGCGCATTTGAAGCCGGAACAACTTGAATCCGTGCGCGAACTGGTCACCGCGCACGCCGGCAAATGCCCGCTGCTCCTCTGTTTCAAACAGTCCGGCGGCGAGGTCATCTTCATGGACACCAACGAACGATTCAGCGTCACCCCGTCCCTCGAACTGGAGCAGGCCGCCAACAAATTGTTTGGCGAGGAAACTTACTACGCGAAGGTGGATACCTCGCCACCTGAGCGGCAACCGCGTCGCTGGGAACGCAAAAACGGATACAACGGGGGCGAGGCTTGAAGTTGCTCCCTTCACACCGGCACCCGGCGTTTCTTCCGGCTGGTTTATCCGTGAATCACTTCTGACCGCGCAACGGCATCAGTCCAAAATGCAACGCCAGCCAGATCGGCACCGCAAACAGCGCGATGGCGGCGAATCGTTCCCCCGTCCACGGGAGATAATGCGCCTGAATCGGAAAGATGGTGATCATGAAATAATTCGCAAACCGCGTGTGGCCGAGAAAACGTCCGGATCGGGGGAACCGCTTGCGGAATCCGCTGATCAAGGCCGCCACCCCAAACAGGAGCACCAGCACCGTGACCAGCAGATTGATCGGAGGCATGGCCCCGATTTCGTGGCGCGGCCACCAGTAGGGATACAACCATTGCGCCCCCGCCCAGAGAAAACTGAACCCCGTCTGGATGGCCGTCCGGTAATTCGCCCTGTCCGAGGTGATTTCATTCAGCAACAAACCGAAATACAGCGGCACAATGCCCCAAATCAGCGCGACGTGCTCGAAGGGCATCGCCATCAATTCGGCAAACGTGTTCCAGTATTGGCTCAATTTGCCGGATAATTTATGAAAACGGACCGGCCGCTGAAAGCTGTTTTGCCGGCTTGCGTTTCACGCTTTTGTTTGCCGGCCGCCTCCGTTTAAATGCCCGCATGGCCATACGCAAAGGAAATCCCGCTCCCGCCGGCGGCATCCCGGCCCGCCGCCAGTTTGCCAGCGACAATTGCGCCGGCATTTGTCCGGAAGCCTGGGCCGCGATGGCACAGGCCAACGCCGGCCACGCCCCCGCCTACGGCAATGATCCGTGGACGCAGCAAGCCGCCGACCTCATCCGCCAGGTTTTCGAGACGCACTGCGAGGTGTTTTTTGTTTTCAACGGCACCGCCGCCAATTCACTCGCGCTCGCCTCGCTCTGCCTTTCGTATCACAGCATCCTTTGTCATGAATTTGCGCACGTCGAGACCGACGAATGCGGCGCGCCGGAATTTTATTCCAACGGCGCGAAAGTCCTCACCGTCTCCGGCGCCAACGGCAAAATCACGCCCGACGCCATCGAACGCATGGTTAAACGCCGCAGTGATGTCCATTATCCCAGGCCCCGCGCCGTCAGCCTCACCCAGGCCACCGAAGCCGGCACCGTCTATTCACCCGGCGAAATCCAGTCCGTCTCGGCCGTCGCCCGGTCGTTTGGATTGCGCGTTCACATGGACGGCGCACGGTTCGCCAATGCCGTCGCGTCGCTCGGCTTGAACCCAAAGGAAATCACCTGGCAGGCGGGCGTGGACGTGCTCTGTTTCGGCGGATCGAAAAATGGCATCGGCATCGGCGACGCCGTGGTTTTTTTCAACGCGGCACTCGCGGAAGAATTTGATTACCGCTGCAAACAGGCCGGCCAGCTCGCCTCGAAGATGCGCTATCTCTCCGCGCCGTGGGTGGGCATGTTGAAGGATGGCGCGTGGTTGCGGCACGCCGCGCACGCCAACGCCATGGCCGCGCGGCTGGAATCGCAACTGCGCGAACTGCCCGAAATCAAAATCCTTTTCCCGCGCCAGGCGAACGCCGTCTTTGCCGGCCTTCCGCCGCGCGCCGTGGAGGCGCTGGGACAACGCGGCTGGCAGTTTTATACCTTCATTGCGCAAGGCGGCTGCCGCCTCATGTGCGCATGGGACACAACCGAAGCCGACGTGGACGCTTTCACCGCGGACTTGAAATCAGCGCTTTGAAAGCGAGGAACGGTTCAGTGGGTGAGGTTGTTTATCTTTTCTTTGACCTCGCCGACCACATTGGTCGTAACTTCCTTCGTCCGGGCGGCGACATTCGTGGCAATCACTTCCGCCTTCTGCGCGCCCACCTTGACCTGGCCGGCGACGTTCGTGGCGGCTTCGCTGACAGCTTGCGAGCCTTCCTTGACCGCGTCCTGAACGGCATCTTTGGCCGATGCGGCCGCGGCCTTGGTTTCCGCTTCGACCTTTTGGGTCTGGTCCTTCCTCTCCCGCGCGATGACCACCACGACAATCGCCGCGAGCACGAGCAACAAAATAATCAGGCCTTTGATGAATGCTTTCATAACACGCTGTTTTGACGAATCCGGCCGATGTTTCGTTCGATCAACCCGGTTTTCCCGGACGAGGGTAATGATTTCCCACCGACTTCAAGCCGGGCAACGGACGGCGACATTATTCGACCGCGGGCGGGGCCGTGTCATGCGGGAACCGCCGGGGCGTCCACCGGCGCGGCGTTCCGGATGGGCGCGGTCAATCCCCGTTCGATCATTTTCGCGGGCAACTCCGGCGTCCGGTTCAGCTTGCGCCGGCGGAATGGACTGCTCAACAGCCGGAGGATGTCGGTGTATTTCATGTGCCGGGCCAGGGTGCGGAGCAGCTTGAAGGTCTTGATGGGGCGGAAGAAAATCCGCCGGGCAAAGAGCAGCGCGTAACCCTTTTGCCGCGCGCGGTTGACCACCTCGCTGGGCAGCACCGTCGGGTCAATGTCCGAACACTTGAACCATTTGGCCCAGTCGCGTTCGTCGTCGAGGATGCCGCGTTCGAGATATTCGTGCCACAGCGGCGTGCCGCGATAAACACACAGCCGGTTGAAGCCGAACGTGTCCAGCTTGAGCCGCGCGCAGAAACGGAAACTTTCCAGGATGTCCTCCTCGGTTTCGCCCGGCGAACCGACCAGGAAAAATCCATGCGCCCGCTCGATGCCACAGCGCTTGGCTTCGCTGACCGCTTTTTCGATTTGCTCGAGCGTCTGGCGTTTGTCGAGCCGGTCCAGGATTTTTTGCGTGCCGGCCTCCACGCCGAACGCGAGAAAGTTGCAGTTGGCCTTGCCCATGATGGGAAGCTGGTCCACCGCGACGGAATCCACCCGGCCTTCGCAGCCCCACTTGAACGCGAGTTTGTGGTCAATGATGTTCTGGCAAATCGTGCTGATGCGGTCCCGTTTCAGCAGGAAATGATCGTCCGTCAGGTAAATCGAGCGGTAACCCTGGTCGTGGAGCTGCTGCATTTCACCGAGGACGTGCTCCGGCGAGCGGAAGCGCCATTTGCCGTTGGTCAGCGCGGGGATATCGCAGTAAATGCAGGTGTAAGGACAGCCGCGCGAGGTCTGCATTGTGCAGAATTTTTCCAGCGAGAGAACAGCCGGGACGTCGAGCGGCAACGATTCAATGTAATCAATCGGCAGTGTCGTCCGGTCGGGATACGGAAACTGGTTTAAATCCTTGATGATCGGGCGCGCAAGGTTCTTGACGATTTTTCCGCCGTCGCGCCAGACGAGGCCGGCCACGCTGGCCGGATTGTTCAGGTGGTCAAGATAATCCGGCAGCAGTTCCTCGCCTTCGCCCACGCCCACGGCGTCAATGTGGGGACAATCCTTCAGAATCCGTTCCTGGTTCATCGTGGCAAAAACACCGCCGCAGATGACGGGCACATCGGGCATCACGTCCTTGACCACCTGCGCCATGCTCTTTACTCCCGGATATGTTGTCGTGGACAAAAACGAGAGGGCCACGACCTCCGGCGGGTCATCCCGCAACGCCTGCGCGATGTCCCGCTCCTTCATCTCCGGGTGGCAGGTGTCGAACATCCGGACCTGATGTCCATGCTGGCGCAGGACGGGCGCGAGCGTCTCAATGCCCAGGGGCGGGAAGCCCATCACCTTGACGCGCGGGTCGCCCGGCTTCGAGCCGCCCAAATCCTCCGGCAGCAGGCGGTAGAAATTCTCGTCGTTTACCCAAATGAGGAATATTTTCATAAACAGCAGCCTTTCCTGGTTCGGCGGTTGACGCGTGGAAGAGGAGTTGTGCCGACGGGGGAGCCTTCGGGGAGTTTGCGCCGATCACCTCCGCCCCGGGCCAACCGGCTCATGTTCGCAATTTGGTGCAATCGCGTGCGACGGTTTCTACAACGGAAACGGGCCAAAGGAAACCCAAAACCCGCCACTCGGCAATCTTAAAGAAAATGACTGCAAAGTAAAATCTTGCCTAATCTTACCATCCGAGGTCCGAAACGCAACCCCCTTTTTTGTTACTGTCTTAATCTCAATTCATAATCGTAATCTTAATCAGCCGGGGACGGGAGAATGATTAAGAGCAGGATTAAAATTAAGATACCGCCCCTTTTTACAGGGGCTTGATTTCGGAGCGCAGAGCTTTGCCCGGCGCGTTATGGCCTTTTCAGGAGCTCGCGGAGCAATGCTTCGCGCTCCGGCCCTGCAAACAGCATTGACCGCCCGGCCATCCTTGAATATGAATCGGCCGCATGATTCTCGAAATGCTGGTCTTATTCATCGAATTTACCCTGCAAGCGTTGTTTCTATTCGCGGCGCTCTGGATCATGATCAAGATCCAGAAACTCGACTATAGTTTCCTCGGATTGCTTGGGACGGCCGCCCTCGTGAGCGGCCTGGACCGGGCTTTGGACACGGTCCTCGGCCATTTTTTGGGGATGTACCTGGCCAATTACATTTCTACTCCCATCATCCTTGTCGTGTTGATTATCTGCGTCTCCAAGGTCACCCACGCGGACCGGGTGGACGTCATGTTCACGATTGTAGTCGGCTACGCGCTGATGTTCGGCATGAACCTGTGGCTGTTCGGGGCCCTCATGGGCGATTTGCGGCCATCCGCCGGAAATTCCGGGGAAATTGACGCCGACCTGCAGCCACCGGAAACCAACGCAGTTCAGCAAATTGCCACCGGGACCAATCAACCGGTTCAAGGCGCGCACCAGCCTTCCACAAACGCTCCTGCCAGGCTGGCAGCGCAACCGAAGGCGGCAAAACCGATCGAAGTGACGACCAACCTTTTTTCCGTCAAAGGGATTACCCAAAACGGCTCCAACTCGGCGGTGACCATTCAAACCGGGAAGCGGACCTATACCATCTCGCTCGGCGAATCGGCCTTGACCCAAACGTCCAAAGGCCCGGTCTCCGTGCGGTTCAAGGAACTGGGTGACGGCTGGGTGGTGCTGACCATCAACGGAGAAGAAACGAAATTGCCGTTCCGCTGACCGGCGGCTGGCGTTGCGCGACCGGACGGTCGGCGCCGGGAACACCGCCAGTTCATCGCCGCAGACATTTCGCGATAATTTCCACTTTTGGTTTCATGCCGGTGCTGCCTGGGCCCACTCACACGTCTGTTCGACATGCGCCGCCGAACCGTCGCGGAGCCAGCCGTCGAGTTGGGACTGGTCTTTGAGCTGTTGTCCGCGCAGGCGCGGCACTACAGCAAACCGTGATTTGATCTCCGGCAGCGCCGTCATGTCCACCCACAATTTCTCAAACTGGCTTACCGGGAAAATGTCTTCCTGTCCCTGGCCCCAGCGTTTTTTGACGTCCTTGATGGTGACATAGGTCGGCACCCGCGCCGCCAGTGCGCGGACGGCGGCGGTGACTTTTTCCTCATTCGCCAGTTCGCCGCGAGTCAACCCGAACACCGTCAGCAACTGGTCAATGTCAATCCAGCACGTGTTCGAGTTGTAATAACTAAGCGCGAACTCGTCCTCCTCGCGCGGCATGGCCAGTCCCTCAACGAGCCGCACCTGGCCATTGACGCGTGCCAGACCACCGCCGCGGTCCTCCAATCGCCGCGTAATCACTTCAAACGT
Source organism: uncultured Verrucomicrobiae bacterium (assembly GCA_963802515.1). Taxonomy (GTDB): domain Bacteria; phylum Verrucomicrobiota; class Verrucomicrobiia; order Limisphaerales; family UBA11358; genus UBA11358. Next base: position 2,993,166 of record CAWDIX010000002.1, on the reverse strand, counting down.
GAGGCAGGAACCCTGAGCCAGGTGCAGCCCGAACATGGCCGGGTCGGCGTCGGCGCCGAGCGTGTCAATGTTGTGGAGCATCAGGTGCCGGAGTTGCGGGCGTTCGGCGAGCAGGCGGGCCAGCACGCCGTTGCGGAGCAGGTTCGGCACCTCAAACCAGTGGCCAACCGGGTGCAGGCATTGGCCGGGCAGATTGTCCGTGTAATCGCTGCCTTCGCCAGCGGCGCGCGCCCAGTTGATGAGCGCGGCGTGGAGACTGTCGCGGACCTTCTGCTGTTGTTCGTCGAGCATTTGTTGCGGCATTTCTTCCCAGAGAAAACGCAGGTCGCGCTCCATCGGAATCATGCGCAAGCCGATGGAACGTCCGGGCGACAGCAACACCGGGCCGGGATAGCCGCAGTTGTTCTGCCGCCCGAGATAATCGGCGGTGGCCTGATGCGTCAGGTAACTCGTGGTGACAATGTGCGGCAACGGTTGGCCTGCCAGACGGCTGATGCGCCGGCTTTTGGCCAGGTGCAGTTCAACAAAAGTGCGGTATTCACCGCGCAGTTTGCAGAAAGGATGAAGTGCCTTCACCACGCCTGCGCCCTGGGTCCAACGGCTCCCCACGCCTGCGGCCAGTGTCACGACAGCGAGTTCGCCCCGGGCCAGCGCGGCAAGACCGGCTTCGCGCAAGTCCCCGGCTGGCGGCGCGGTGGCGTCCAGCACGTCGCCGTCCTTCACGTCCTTGATGTCGGCATTGACCGGCAGACGGTTTTGCGCCAGCCCGATGCGGCCCGCCTTGAGGTCGTCGCTGATTTGCTCGTGCTGAGCGCGGTCAAATCCATTTTGGGCGAGCAGTTCGGCGAGACTTTGCTGCCGGTCGCCCTCCGGCTTGAGTTGGGGCAGCAATCGGTCAAAGAGCGAAGACATCATGCCGCCCAGTTCGGGCCGGGTGTGGCAGGCGGTGCTGAATTTGCCGATTTCGGCGCGGCGTTCCGGCGGCAGGGTCTGCGGGTCCACCCGCAACCAGTTGGGAACGTGGAGGGAATAATACGCCGCGGGCAGCAGGGCCTCCGCGCCGGACAGCAGGTCGGCCCGGGTGCCCCGTTCGTTGATGGCGAAATCATAAACCACCGGCTCCATCGCAAAGGGCAGTGCGCCCTCCAATTCGTGTTTGAGTTCCGACATGAGTGCCTGGAGCCGGTCCTGCGCGCGTGACTTGTGTTCCGGCTCAAAAATGAAACCCATGCCGCCGCCCGACATGCCGCCCAGCATCCAGAACCCCCAGAAATTCTGCCCGAATTCCTTTCGCACGCGACGGATGAGGGTTTCGGTGAAATGATTGTTGGCCCAGGGAATGATGGTCTGGATCGGTTCGTTGAAGTTGCGCGTCGTCAGCGCGCCGATGCGCCGGACATCGCCGTCCCGCAGCGCGCCGATGATGTCGTCCAGGATGCCCATGGCCTGCTGGCGTCCTCGCCATTCGGCATCCGAGCGGAGCAGGTATTTCTCGGTGACCATCTCGAGGATCGGCCCGACGTTCTGGGCCATGCCGCCGTGAACGAGCACCAGGCTTTCCTGCAAGCGCCGGCGCGTTTCCGGCGAAGCATCGTCCTGACCGAGAATCTTGTGCGTCGGCATGAGGCGTCCACGGCTGATGCCAAATTCCGGATCACCTTCTCCGGCGAGCACGCCGCAAATGAGCTTCATGCCCGGCCACACGCCGCCGGAATCCTGCCAGCCGCCGCCGGAGCCGCCGAGCCATTCGCCGAGCAACGCGCGCGCCAGCACCAGCCGGCGTTCATCCTCCTGCAACGGACCGTCCAGCGACCGGGCCTGGCCCGTGGCGCGCATGCAAACGGAAATCAGCGAAGCCAGCAGGTTCGTGGAAACAGCCAGGCGCGAGCCTTTGGGGATGTTGTTGACGTGGCTGGCGATTTCCAGGCCGCAGCCGGGTCCGGCAAGGCGGGCCAGCAGGTCGGCGAGCTTCAGGCCGGACCCTTCGATACCCGGGGGCACGATTCCCGCCGCAATGACCGCCGCCTTGAGCAGGCCAAGGTAATCGCGGGCGAAATCGAACACCTCGGCGAGGTTGTTGATGTCCGCGCTGGCGCCGAGGTCCGCGCTGGTCAGGCGGAGGACCGGTTCGTCAATCACGCGCAAATACGATTCGACCGGCGGGCGCGGCGCGGCGTCCCGGCCATGCACGCCCAGATCAATGGAAACGTTCAACACCCGCGCGCCTTCCGGAAAATCCATGCCCAAAAAGAATATGTCGCTCCAGCCGCTGTGGCTGAGGTCCATGCGCACCGGCGTGCGCTCGCGCAAAATCGGGTGGCCGCCCTCCGCGTCGCGCCGGAGCAATTCCGGCCGGAGGCGCAGGGGATGATCGGCCGGATGCCCCATGCGGAACATCCATTGATTGCCACGGACGGAGCGCACGCTGCGCCGCACCTGGTCGGCCAGCGTTTGAAACGCGAGCCGTTGATACGCCGCCGCCAGCGCGCTGGAGACGGGATCGCTGGGGCCACCGGCTTTCTGCACCACGAGGAAGTTTTCAATCGCCTCGGCAAACCGGCGGTGCAGCAGGTGTTTAAAACCTTCAAACGGAATCAGACCGCGCTGGCTGACGCCCGGCTTGTACGGCAAATGAAACCGGTGGATGGCGTAAAGAAAGAACAACGCCCGGACGCGCTCATAAAGATTGTCGCAGCGCCGGCGAAAGTCGTCGAGTTCGGCGCAGGCGGCGGTGAGCTGCTCCAGAGACGCGGCACGGCAAACGGAGTCGAGCGACCGGTCGCGGACCTTGGAATCGGTCGCGGTGATGATTTCAATGAGGGGGCCGGCCATGAAAAAAGCGTGGATGACTGGGTTTCGGAGCGATGAATGATTATTTGCCGCCCAGAGACAGCAACTCGACGAGGCCGGACAGGACCTCGTCACGGTCCTTGCCGTTGAGCGCCAGCGCGAGTTGCGCGGTCAACAGGCCGTATTGCACGCCGATGTCGAAGCGGCGGCCGTCGAGTTCGCACGCCAAATACCGTTCGTGCTCCGCGAGCCGCGACAACGCCCGGCTCAAATGCACCCGCCCTTTTTCACCGGCGGCGGCAACCTCCTCTGCGAGCAACGTCATCACCCGCGGCGTCAGGACGTGCATGCCGAAAAAACAGAGGTAGTAGCCGGCACGCAAGCCCGGCACGATCAGCTTCTGTTCAGCCTCGGTTGGCGTGGGCTTTTCCGCCACGTCCGATACCAGATAAAGCCCCTGGCGCGCTCCGGCCAGCCGGCCTCCCACGGTGCCGTAGTAAGGCAGCTTGCTTTCGTGCGTGGCTTGCACGGCGGAGACGGTGCAGGCTTCGGCGGCGGCGGTTTCGACCAGTTGCGGCGCGCAACGCTTCGCGTTCCGGCTGAGGTAGAGATGGTCTCCCACCAGCAGCAGGAATGGCGAGGAACCGGTGAATTCCCGCGCGCACCAGACGGCGTGGCCATAACCGAGCGGCCGGGTTTGCTCGACGAATTTCAACAGCCGGCCATGCGGCCCGGCGGCGGCGCGGTAGGCCTCCTGGTCGCCGGGGCTGATGATGACACAGATTTCCTCGATGCCGGCCTGGAGGGATTCCTCCACAATGATGGCCAGGGCGGATTTGGTCTGGCCATTGCCATCCACAATGGTTTGCAGTGGAAGGGTGCGCTGGTTTTGTCCGGCGGCGGCAATGACGGTCTTTTTGATTTCCATTTCGGTTTTCCCTGCGGTCGGTTGCCGGTCGGATGCAGTGCTTCGATCCACCGTACGGCACCGGTAACAAGTCAGCTCATGGCCTGCATATTTAAGCCGGTTGCCCCTCAATCACCAGTAAAATGTCCGGCACCCTTTCTCTTTCAAATTCGCCCCAACGGCCGCTTCACAAAAAAGTGCGGATGGAACCCCTTGCCGTTTCGCAGGATAGCGTCTGTCCCGGTTTTTCTGCTTGCCCGGGCAATAGAATAGCTTAAAGTTCTCATAAACATCCCTTCAGACAAGTCCTGATCGGCATGGGGTGTGGTTTTGACCTGGTCAAAAAACATCAGCGCATCAAATCATGAAAATCAACTGCACTTTATGCACCCACCGGCTGCGCGCGACACTCGTCGCGCTCATCGTGGCGGCCGGTCCTTTCATCAGCGCGCTCGCGACCGGCACGCCGGTAACCGGGACCATCCGCTACACCGGCACGGATTTCGAGGGCCGCCAGAATTTCCAGCTGGAGTGGAACACCGAAGCGAGCGGGACTTATCGGGTGCAAAGCGCCGACGACCTCCCCGCCAGCAACCACTGGCAGACGATTGATTCGGTGACCTCCTCCAACGCCGGGCCGGTCAAATGGATGGCGCCGGAAGCTTTGCGCGCGCAGAGATTTTACCGGCTCGTACTGCCGCAGCCGCAAATTTTCAGCGTCGAGCCGGGGGTCGTGGACACGACCGTTTCCGGCCAGTTTCTTTATCTGCTCGGCCAGGATTTGCCGACCAATGCGGACGTGATTATTGACGGCGTTCATTTCACGCCCGAACTCATCAATTCCAACGGCGTCTGGGCGCGGATTCTACTGAACGGTTTGCCGCCGGGCGACCCGGCGCTGGATTTGACGGTGGTGGACCTCAACACCACCAACACGGTCGCCGATTTTTCGCATCCGTTCTATGTCGCGGATTCCAGCACGCCCTATTTGCTCGAGCCGCCCTCGCTGCCGCCGGCCGCGCCGCAGGCAGATTACAGATATTACAAGAAGCGAAAATTCAGCGCCATGGTTGGAGCGGATGACAATGACGCGTCCGCACGACGGACCGGTGAAGTCTGTGATGACGGCAACGATCCGGGCGTTATGGCGTTTTCCGGCGAGGTTCAGCAACAGGTCGCTGACCTCGCGATCGCGGGGCGCGGTTTGGATTTCGTCTGGGCGCGCACCTACCGGTCGCGCACCACGTCGGCGAACAGTGTGTTCGGCCCGCACTGGACTGGTTCCTACGACATCAGCGTTCAGCCGCTGGGCGGCGACGTGGTCATTCACGATGGCACGGGCCGCGCGGACACATATTTTCTACAGACGAACGGCACTTACGCCTGTCCCGGATTTTTCCGCGAGGGCACGCTGTCCAACAATGTGTTCCGGCTCACCTTTGCCGACGGCGGCACCTGGGAATTCAATCCATTCGACGGCACCGCCACGGCGGGCTTGCTGGCCCATGTCATGAATGGCAATGGCGACATAATCAGCCTTTACCGCGATGGTTCTGGCCGGCTCGCGCAAGTGGTTGATGACTTGGGCCGCACGAACACAGTCAGCTACAATTCGGACGGGCAACTGGCCGGCATCACGGATTTCAGCGGGCGGACGGTGGCATACCGTTATTATCAAATGGGCGAAATCGGCGGCAGCCCCGGCGATTTGAAGTCGGTCACGTCGCCGCCCGTCACCGGCACGCCGAATGGCAACGATTTTCCCGACGGCAAAACGACCACTTACACGTATTCGTCCGGCTCGCCCGATGAAAGCGAGAATCATCTGCTGACTTCGGTGGCCGACGCGTTCGGCACGACGACGGCGCAATATGATTACGACCTGAATCCCGCGTCCGCGTCTTATTTGCGCTGCGTCGCGGTTCAACGCTGGACGAACACGCCGGCGATAATCAGTTATCTGCCGCAGGTTCCGTCGCCGGCCAATCAATTCGCCGTGATGCGCTGCGTGCTGAACGACCCGGAAGGCAACGTCACCGAATGTTTTTACGACGCACGGAATCGTTGCGTGACGGAGCGCGATTACACGGGTCGTTCTGTGCCGGGCGTGGCGGTGACGGACGTTGATAATCGGCCGACCGGCAAGCTGCGCTCCGGCGATCCGGATTTTTACGAGACGCGCTGGACATGGAACGACGATTCGCTTTGCACGAGTGTTGCCCGGCCAGATGGCAGTTCGGATGAAATGGTATATCAACGCGCGTTCAACCAGAATTCCAGCCGCAGCAACCACACCCACGCCAGCCTGCACGACGGCGACTTGCGCGTGATCCATGAATACCCGGCCGACGGCCAGGCGGTGGATATGGACGGCGATGGCGTGGCTGATACCGCCGAGCGCGTGTGGCGGTTTGAATATGACCCGCGGTTCGGTTCCGATCCGACGGCGAAGCCGGGCAAAAAACTTTATGTCGGCAATTTGCCTTTCACCGACAGCGCGCCGGCCAACCTGCGAGACCGGGTGAACCAACTCGAACAGAGTCTGAAAAATCTTGGCCTGTTGGCGTCGGCCCGGTCAGGCGGTCCCGGAACAACCACCGGCTCATTTGACCCGACCAAATGGCAACCTCTGGCCAGCGCGAAGAACATCGGCCTTCACGTCTCGGCTGTATCCGGCCAGAGCGCACGCGACCGCGTCATTGAACTGGAGGCCGTTCTGAAAAACATCGGCTTGCTCGCGCGCACCGGCGGAAATGTCGGGATCAATGAACCGATGCCCTATGCCATTCTTCACGCTGCCGCCAGTGGCAAGCGCTTTGGCATCGGCGACACCACTCCGCAAGGCCCGCTGGGCTGGGATGGCACGATCAATGGATGCTTATCGGATGGCGACTGCGATGACAACGATCCAAAGCGCCATCACCCCACCGCCGCCTGTCTGCCCGGTGCCTTTGTCACCACCATGCAAGACCCGCGCGGCAACGCGACCACGGCAACCTACGATTCCCGAGGCAACACGCTCCACGTGACCCGTCCTGCCAGTGATCCGCAGAGTGATGTGGAGGACTACGCCTACAATGCCTACGGTCAGGTGACCACCGTCACCAACGCCCCCGACGCCAACGGCTACCGCCGCGTGGACACATTCAACTACTACACCAGCGGACCGCAGGCCGGTTACCTGCAATCCATCGCCATTGATGAACCCGGGGTGCATCTGACGACCAGCTTCGAGCATGACTCGCACGGCAACGTAACCCGCTGCGTGGATCCGCGCGGCAACGACTGGCTCTACACCTACAATGCGCTGGATCAATGCGTCCGCTGCGAGTCGCCCACTAATCTCACGGCGCGTTGCGCCACGGACATCTATTACGACGCCGCCGACAACGTTCAGGGTGCCATCGAGGAAGTGCGCGACGATGCGGACGCCAAGCTCGGCAGCCGGGCGGTTAACGCCGAATACGACCCGCTGCATCGCCTGACACAAATTGCCTGCGACGTGGACGCGACCCATGCCATGACCAACCGGTTTGTTTATGACGGCAACGACCGTTGCGTGCAGGCGCTCGGCGGCGACGCCGTCTCCGGCGCGGACCCGAACGAGACGCTGGCGTATCAATATGACGAGCGCGGCCTGCTGTTCCGCGAAATCAGCGCGCCGGGCAGTTTGGTCCAAAGCACCACACAATGGGACTACGACTCAAACGGCAACATGGCCCGCGTGAGCGAAGGGCTGGAAGGCACGCCCAGCATCATGACGATGGAGTATGATGGCTTTGCCGGCTCCGGGTTTGCTGCCTCGCAAACGGAGGGCCCGGCAGCACGCCTGGTGCGCAAGGCGCACCTTTGGATACAAGCCGGCGCACCGAACAACCGCATTTCCAAAATCACTGACCCGATGGGCAACGAGACGGATTGCTTCTTCGACGCGAACGACAATCTTAAAACCATCCGCTGCTTCGGCGAAACGAACGACGTGCCCGGTTCCGCCGGCAACCTCCGGCTCGCCGAGGAGCATTATGATTACGACGGGCTGGACCGCTGCGTCCGCGCGCATGCGTTGCATTTTGATCCCGCGACACAACTGCCCGTCGGCGACGGCGAGGCCACGACGACCTTTGCTTACGCGCCCAACGGCGAATGCGTCGGCCGCACGAACGACCTCGGTCACGTGACGGCTTACGGTTACGACACCGCCGGGCGGCTGACTTCGGTGACGAGTCCGGAGGCACGCACCACGTTCGCCGTCCTGCTCGACGGCAACGGCAACGCCACCAATTGCACTGAAACCGATCTTTCCGACCTCGGCGGCGCGCCGCAGGTGTTTACCGTTTCGGCCGCTTACGATTCACAAAATCGCTGCGTGCAGACGATGGACAACGTCGGCAACACAAGTTCTTACAGCTACGATTCGCTGGATCGCTGCGTGAAAACCGTTGACCCGCGCGGCACCCGCGCCTTTTACGCTTACGATCTGCTGGACCGGGGCACCGCGGCCATCGGCGATTTGGACGGCGACGGCTCTCCTGATTTCACGGGCGACATCACGGAGTCGGCCACGTGGAGCAGCAGCAGCGACCGGTTGCTTTCGATGACCGACAGCCACACCAACACGACCAGCTACAGCTACGACACGCTCGGCAACTGCACGAACGTCAGTTACGCCGATGGCACACAAACCAAACTGGTCTGGAGTCCGCGCAGCAATCTCATCAGCGAGGAAGACGCGAACGGTTCGGTCGTCTCCAATACCTACGACTTGAATGAACGCATCATCCACCGCGATCTCGCGGCGCGCAATGCAGTCGTGGCCGCGACCACCACGTTTGAAACCTTCACCTACGACGGCTGCTCGCGCCTGACGTCCCACCACGACGACGATTGCGACGGCTACCTGGCTTACGATTCGCTGGGCAATTGCACAAGCGAATCGCTCAATGGCCTGCCGACCGTTTCCACTTACGACGCAGTGGGCAACCGGCTTTCGCTCGCGTTCCCCGGCGGGCGGACGCTGAATTACACCTACGACGCGCTGGAGCGCCGCTCCGCCATCACGGATTCCGGCAAATCGTTGGCCAGCTATTCCTACGACGGCCCGGACCGCGTATCGCGCGTTGTGTTCGACAACGGCACCGCCACGCGCATTTTCTACGATGGCGATCCCGACCGGCCAAACGTGGCGGGGGATTACGGCTGGAAACAGGTCAGCCGCGTGGCGCACGGGTTGAACGGCGGTTCGGCGATTGCCGACAGCACATACGAATATGACCCGGACCAGAATAAAATTTTCCGCTCCGTCACGGTTCCGGCCGGCAGTCCGCTCACCAACGAAATGGCGTTCCAATATGATTTGGCCAACCGCCTGACCGAGGCGCTGGTCACGGACAATTCGGCGCTGACCCGCGACACGGTCTATGGCCTTGACCGCATGGGCAACCGCACGAACGTCACCGGCGCGGCCTGCTCCGGCGCTTACACGCTGGACGGCTCGGCGCTCGGCCCGCTGGATTTCCAGATGAATCAATACACCGCCACCCCGTGCGATGCGCGCACTTACGATGACAATGGCAATTTGACCAGCCGCGTCTCGGCCGCGGGCGTGACCAATTACTCGTACGATGCCGGGAACCGCCTCGTTTCGGTGCAGACGCTCGATTTCAGTTCCGGCGTGGGAACAATTGTGCCGGTGGCCGACTACCGCTACGACGCGCTGGGCCGGCGCATTTCCAAAACGGTTTATTCCGGCGGCGCCTCCAACGTCACGCAATTCCTTTACGACGGCGATCGCGTGATCGAAGAGCGGCGAGATGGCGCTGTTTCCACCACGTATCTGGTGGATGACCGCCATCTGCTCGGTCTGCGCGCGTCCGGGAAAGACTATTACCTGCACTGCGATGATCAGGGCAACGCCCTGGCACTGACCGACGCGCAAGGCGCGGTGGTCGAGCGCTATGAATACGACGACTACGGCGCCATCACTTTCCTCGCCAGCGACGGCACGCCCACGAGTGCAACGTCGTCCGCCTACGGCAACGTGTATCTCTTTGGCGGCTTGCGCTATGACGCGGAGACGGGCCTGGATTGTGACGACCGCGGCGGCTATCTCGACCCGGAAAGCGGGCGCCCTCTGGCACGAGCGGGCAGCTATGTTCCCGGCAGCACCACGAGCGTTGTCTTTGATTACCGAGGCACACAGGCGCGGACGGGTGAGTATGTCGGGGGCAGCACGACACTTTCCGCCAGCTTCGCCGGCAATAATCCCTGGAGCGGCGGCGGCGCCGGCGGCAGTTCGGGCGGCGGTTTCTCGGAACACCCCCGCGACTATCTCTACGGAAAATTCCAGGACGGCGACATCCCGACGCAATCCGACCGCGGAGTTTCCCGCGACATCCTCAAAGGTTATTTTGAAACGGGCGACATACCGACCCAGGAGCAGTTCAGTTCGTTGCTTGACTCAGCGGTGAACTTGAACCTCCAGCCCTTCGGCGGCAACCTCCCGATCCACAGTAAAGTTTCGCGAGCGATTTTGAAAACCTGCTTCTTGACCGGGCAAATACCCACCCAGGACTAGTTGCCCACAGGTTTTGACGCAGACTCGCCTGCGGTTCTGCCCATGGCCTTCGCTCCCGCCTTCGCTTAGACGGTTGTTGCGCCGTACACCAACACCCGGGCGTGCGAGTTTTAAAGTTTCGTGTTTTTGATTTTTTGGTGCGCCATGACGCTGGTGTGTTTTCCAGTGCCGGTTTGCTTTGCGATCATCGCCGCGCCGGCCAGGTTCGCTTTTATTATCTTCGCCTCGTAAGCGGGTATGGTCCTGTCGTTGTAGAACAGCACCGCGCTGAACACGACTACGGCGGCGAGCAATAAGGCAATCAACGCTTTTACCATTTCCATAGACGAAATTTTGACAGGGCCGGCGCCGGATGCGTTCGATTTAAGACCGCCATTCTGGCGCGTTGGAAGACGGTTGTTGAAATTAAACGCTCGACGTGGATTGGTCGGGAATCCAACTTGGAAGCGAAGGCATTCAATACTTCTTTTATGACAAACCATCTGATTTTACCCGGGTTTTGTGTTCCGGCCGTGGTGGTCGCGACGGCTATGTTCGGGCAAGCCATCGCGTTGACGGCAGCGAGCGACGAGCCGCCGGCGGCGGGACTCGCGGTGCGGGTCCGGATGATTACCGTTGATGCAAACGCGGTCCAAGGGCCGCTGGACACTTCGTTCAAGGAATGCATCGGCGCCGGCCGGGCCAACGAAGGACTGCGCGCGGATTGGCAGGATCAATTGCGCGCGGCGCGGCGCGAGTGCGGCTTCAAATACATCCGCATGCACGGATTGCTCACCGATGACATGGGTGTTTACAAGAAAGACGCGCAGGGCAACGCCATCTACAACTGGCAATACATTGACCGGCTTTATGATTTTCTGCTCGGCATTGACGTCAAACCGTTTGTCGAACTTTCGTTCATGCCCGATGCCCTGGCCAGCGGCAGCAGAACCATTTTCTGGTGGAAGGGCAACGTCACGCCGCCAAAATCGTATGACAAATGGGCCGACTTGATTCGCCATCTGGTCACCCACTTCCAGGAGCGTTACGGCCATGACGAGGTGAAGACCTGGTACTTCGAGGTATGGAACGAACCCGATCTGCATAACGGCTTTTGGACCGGCACGCGGGAGGATTATTTCAAGCTGTACGACGTCACCGCCCGGGCGATTAAAAGCGTTTCGCCGGATTATCGCGTGGGCGGCCCGGCCACGGCCATGGGCCAGTGGGACAAATCGTTCATTGATTTTTGTCACAGCAACAACGTGCCGCTCGACTTTGTTTCCTCCCATGCGTATGGCGTCAAAAGCGGGTATCTGGATGAAACCGGCCAGCGCGGAACGGTGATTGACCCCGATCCCAATTCGGTCATTGGCCGGATGGCCGGCGAGCGACAGATGATTGACGATTCACCGATGCCCCGCCTGCCGCTGCATTTCACCGAGTGGAGTTCGGCCTACACGCCCACTGATTTCATGCACGACACCTACCAGCAGGCGGCCTTCATCTTGAGCAAGGTCAAGGGCGCCTATCGGTCCGTGGACTCCATGTCTTACTGGGTGTTCACCGATATTTTTGAAGAAAACGGCCCGCGAATGACGCCATTCCACGGCGGCTTTGGCTTGATGAATTACGAGGATTTGAAAAAACCCGCCTTCTACGCGTTCAAATTCCTCAACGAACTGGGGCCGACCGAACTGGCCAATGCCGACCCTGCGTCCTGGGTGTGCAAAAGCCCGGACCATTCCGTCCAGGCACTGTTCTGGGATTACACTCCCATCGTGCCGCCGGAAGGAACGAACGATCAGCAGTTCTATCAACATGAAATTCCGTCCAAAGAAATTGGCCGCGTGGTCTTCAGCATCACCAACCTTCCCGCTGGAAGCTACAGCTTGAAGATTTACCAAACCGGCTATCGCGCCAATGACGTGTTCACCAGCTACCTTGACCTCGGCTCGCCGTCGCAATTAACCCCGGGCCAGGTGGAAATTCTACGCGAACAAAGCAACGGCGACCCGGAATCGGTCGAAACCATCCAGATTGAAACCGGCAAGCCCTTCGTCTGCGCGTTCGCCATGCGGCAGAATGACGTTTATTTTGTCAAACTCCTGCCGTTGGGGGTCAAGTGACGACGAAGTTCGACCACCGATGTCAGTTGGTGCAGACGCCGGAGCGCGGAGCATTGCTCCGCGAGTTCCTTTGTGATAGGATCACGCAGAACAATGTTCTGCGCTCCGAATGGAACGACCGCCGCAATCTAAACGCGAACATTTGCGCCGCCTAGTAGCCGGAAAACAGGTATGGAGCGGGCCGGTTTCAACCAAGGATCAAGCCCGCGGTTTCCGCGGCTGGCATGAGCGTGGATATTTGCCTCACTGCGACAAGCCGGGGTTGGTTCAGTTCGTTACCTTTCGTCTGTGGGATTCGATGCCGGCGTCGCGGCGTGGTGAATGGGAATATTTTTTGTCCGTCAACGCGCGGAGCAATCCTCCGCGCTCCGGCACTTCGGGTGACGCCTCACAGCCCGGAGCGCAGAGCATCGCTCTGCGCGAACAGCGCATAAAACTGGAAGAATATCTTGATCGAGGGCTGGGTGGATGTTTTCTGCACAACTCGCGTATCGCCGCGCTTACCGAATCCGCGATGCTCCATCATCACGGCCTGCGGTTTCGCATGTTAGCTTCCAGATTTGCCTTAACGATGCGCGGGCGTTAAGATTTTCCCTCAATGCACGAACTCACGAAAGCCGAGCAGTTCAATTTGGTTGAAGACGCCGTTAAAACCGGCATTGCGCCGGCGGAGATTGCCGCCGCGTTCAACGAGTTGACCACGTTGCGCCAGGAATTGAAAAAACTGGGCGAGCCGGAAAGTTATTACCTCAAAGCCATGAACTGCCCGCATCATCACCGCATTTTTGCGGCGGAACCGCGCAGTTACCGCGATCTGCCGTTGCGCCTCGCGGAATACGGCACCTGCTATCGCTACGAGCAGTCGGGCGAATTGTTCGGCCTCATGCGCGTCCGCTCCCTCAACATGAACGACGCGCACATCTATTGCGCGCCAGAACAGTTCGCCGCCGAGTTCAACGCCGTCAACGAAATGTATCTGAAGTATTTCAAGATTTTCGGCATCGAGAAATACGTCATGCGCTTCAGCACGCACGACCCGTCGCGCCTGACCGGCGACAACGCCAAGTTCGTCAACGAGCCGGAATTGTGGAAGCAGACGGAGGATTTGGTCCGCAAGGTTTTGATTGATTCGAAGATTCCCTACGTGGAGGTGCCGAACGAGGCGGCGTTTTATGGGCCGAAGATTGACGTGCAGGTCTGGAGCGTCATCGGCCGCGAATTCACGCTGGCGACGAACCAGGTGGACTTCGCCGTGCCGCGGAAATTCGGCCTGGTCTATCGCGACAAGGACAATACGGACAAGACGCCGTTGTGCATCCATCGCGCGCCGCTCGGCACGCACGAGCGGTTCATCGGCTTCCTCATCGAGCATTACGCCGGCAACTTCCCGCTCTGGCTGGCGCCGGAACAGGTGCGCGTGATGACCATCGGCGAGGAGGAGCCGCTCGTGGATTACGCGAAGAAAATCACCGCCGAGTTGCGGGCGAACATGGTCCGCGCCGAGGGCGATTACGGCACGGACAAGATCAACGGCAAAATCCAGCGCGCCGAAGAGGCGAAAGTACACACCATGCTGGTCATCGGCGGTCGCGACATGCAGGCGAATGCGGTCTCAGTTCGTGTCCACGGCAAAGGCAATCTCGGCGCGAAGCCGAAGGGCGAGGTAGTTGCGGATATTATCGCAGCGATCAAGGAGCGGCGGGCGTGAGATTGGAGCGCGGAGCATTGCTCCGCGTTTTTCGGTAAAGCCTGTCGGAACGTGCGAAGCGATGCTTCGCGCTCCATTTTCGTTTTAGACTAATTCGCGCAGAGCAATGCTCTGCGTTCCGTTGCGCTACGATGGCAGCTTCAGTTCGCGCGTTTGCGGGTCACGAAATCGCGCGCTGCTGAAAGGCCATGCTTCCGGCACGCGACAAAGGCCCGCCTTCACAGGGTTATTTTCAATATAGCGGATCGCCTTGCGTGTCTGCTCCTCATCGCGCATGAAGTGGTCCCAATATTCCGGTTGCCAGAACCGCCCGGTTCGGCCAAGTAGTTTGTTGGCTTCCACAGCCACGATGGATTTCCAGTTCTGCACGATTTTCGAGAGCGGAACCGACCCAACTTCAATCAACGCATGGACGTGATTAGGCATCACAACCCAATCCTCGCGCAGTTGGACGCGGGGCTGACGCCTTTACGATCAATCAAATCGAGAATTCTTGCGAACCGATGTCAGGAAAAACTAATATCGGTATGGAATACAAATATGCGTATCACAGAAAATGTTAAAAAGTGCGTCGTTTTCATTGGCACAAAAAAGCCCGACGAATCTGCTGAACAAATAAAATACCGTGGAACAGGTTTCTTTGTTTCAATTCCTTCAAGAATTCCCAATAAAAGCTTCCCGTATTTGGTTACAGCTAAACACGTCGCACGGCAAATTGAAGGTGGGGATATGTGAGAAGCGGCTGGCGATTATGCCTCGGATTTGCGGGTTGTCCCGCATTTGGGTTGCCACCACATCGAGAATATCGTCGTAATCTAAATACTTTCGTTGACGCTTTCTTGCCTCATAGCGGCGCAGAATGGGGGCAATTTTCTCCTTACAAGGAAGGTATTCATCGTTGTAATTGGCGATTGCTTCCGAAAGATCGCAACGAATGTTCCGCGCCAGAGAGTAAATGTCGGTGATTTCACCTGCCGTCGGCAAACCGTCTGACTTGCTGTATCCTCTGATTGCTTTCATCAAATCTATCTGGTCATCGCGGTCAATAATTGTGTATCCCTGACAACCGAAGGCCTGCGGATACTGATGAATGAACGCCAGGCAAAACGCGTGAAATGTTGACGCTTTAAGTTCTTTGGCGGCCAAACCGAATTTGGCAGAAACACGCGAGGTTATCTCGGCTGCTGCCTTCCGCGTAAAAGTCATCACATAAATTCGGCTGGCAGGAACACCATTTGCAATCAGGTGTTCGCATCGAGCTATGATGGTTTTGGTTTTACCACAACCTGCACCGGCGAGCACAAGAGCATGACCACCATTGAATGTGGAAGCAGCAAGCTGGCTGGGGTTAAGATCAAGGATGTCGGGATTTGCCGTCATTGCCTTTTTTTCTGGAACAAAGATGATTGTTTCCAATCCACAATGCGGACAGGGAATGGTTATATTTTCTGCCGAGTCAAGTTGGTTGGCATCGAATTCGATATTGCCACTGCAATGCTGACAGGGGCAGGTCACATAATTCGGTGATGTCTGGGCGTCTGGTTGGCTCATGTTTTTATCTTTGAGCAGTCGGGATATTCAAACGCCACTTGTCCCGGTCGTCCATCCCAAAATAAAAACGGCCTCCGTTTATGAAGGCCGCTTTGCGTTTTCTGGATTTAATTTTTACGGCTTGGTTGTCAATCCCGTCGGTGCTGCCGGTTTTGTGATTGTCGTTGCCGGTGCTGGTGTCGGCCGGTTCGGGCTGGCATGGCTGGCCGAGGCGTCAACGATGATGCGCGCATTGTTGTAGTCGCTCACGAATTTGGCGTTGGCGTCCTTGAACTGCACAATCAGGCCGTCGAGAATTTCGTCCAGCGTTTCGTCCGCCGCATCAAACTCGTCGCTCAATTCCTGCGTGACCGTCGCGCCCGCCACAATGTTGTCGCGCGGTTTGCTCACGATGGCTTTGAATCCATCAATGGCCGACTGCAATGCGGTGATGCGGGCTTTGACTCCATTGGCGCAAAATGGTAAGTATGGGGCGTGAAGCTGAATTTCAATCCCGAACGGCTGGGCCGGTTCTGCCGCGAGCGCGGCATCGCCCGGCTGGAATTGTTCGGCTCGGCTTTGCGCGATGATTTTCGCGACGAGAGCGACGTGGACTTGCTGGCGACGCTGCGGACGGACGCGCATCCGACCTTGCTCGATTGGGCCGATATGCAGGAAAAGCTGGCCGACCTGTTTGGCCGTCCGGTGGACTTGGTGAGCCGCCGCGCCATCGAGAGCAGCCGCAACCGTTACCGCAAACATTCCATCCTCACCACGGCCACGCCCATTTATGCGGAAGGATGACGCCTATCTGGAGGATATTCTGGAGGCGGCCAAAGCCATCCGGCGCTTCACCAACGGAGTTTCGTTGGAGGCTTTCAAGGCGAATGAGGAAAAACACGAGGCGGTAAATCGCAAGTTTGAAATCATCGGCGAGGCCGCCCGCCGGCTTTCTCCCGAAGCCCGCAATCTGTTTCCCGAAATTCCCTGGAAGCTCATCACAGCGATGCGCAACATCCTCATCCACGATTACGATGACGTGGACTTGAACGTGGTTTGGGACACGACGCAGCGCGACTTGCCATCTTTGATTTCCCATTTGGAAAAACACCTTGTCGCAAATCCGCCGCCGGAGTCCTGATTGATTTCAACCGCGAACCATGCGGAATACGCGAACGGGGAAAACTGCGATTGCAAAACAGCCACCCGCCTTGCTCATTCTTGGTAGCCGTCCCGGCCCATGAGCACTTTGCGCAGTTGGGCCTCGGTGACGCGCGGCCATTTCAGCTTCCGCAGCCAGAGATTGGTTTTTGCCACGTCGAAAGCTTTGGCGTCGAACGGGCGGCCCAGCCATTCCTTCATGGCCCTGTGCTCGGGGTGTTTCGGGTTCTTGAGAGTCTTGAGCAATTCCACGTAGCCCCAGATGCCGCCGCAGTCCTCCGGCGGACAGGCGCCGGCGCCATCGAGGCAGAGCGCGGTCGCCGCTGTGGCCGCCGCGTTTGGCAGAATCTTCTCGACCGTGATCTCATGTTCCCACGAATCGCCGAAGTCGTATTCATAGCCGAATTGCGCGCCCTCGTGTGGCGCTACCTGCACGAGCTTGGCCTTGGCTTCGTCTCGATCCGGTTCTTCGCCAAAGCCCATGTCTTCGGTGTGGCGCGGATTGCTGTAGCGCGCATCGCTGGTGAGGAAATGGTGCAAATGACTGTTGGTCCAACCCATCGCCACTTGGATGACGGCATGGAGCCAGCCGAGATTGGCGTCGCCCGGCACTTGCAACCGCCGCCAGATGGGCGGTTTGGCGCCGAGCAAGGTGATCTTGAATTCGTAAACCGGAACATTGCGCTTGCCGGCGGTGGGTTCGATTTGAGCGATCATGATGGGTCAGCTTTTATCAGCGGTTCACTTTCGTATGGTTCGTGTAGTTTGCGATTTAATTTCACGCGACGGATTTTTTCTTCGCGTAGTCGAGTGGTCATCTTTTCAGTCTTTCTCCGCCTGGTTCCACTCACGCGCCACAGCACTTCTTATATTTCTTGCCGCTGCCGCAGGGACACGGCTCGTTGCGCCCGGTTTTCGGCGGGGCAACATAAGGTTCGGACGATGGGTCAGGCGGGAAATCATTCAAAGCATCGTCCAATTCCGCCTCGGCCTGGGCCAGCCCCAACACGCCGCGCAATTCGGTGTTCTCCTGCTCAATGGCGTGAATTTTTCCGCGCAACCCAACCAGCTTGTCGTGCATTTCCGTCAACGAATTCGGCTTGGGCGGATGCTCGCGCTGTCTTTTCAATCCAAAATGAATCTGCACGTCCTCGAAATCGCCCATAACAGATTCGTCCACGCGGCCGGATGTGAACGCGCGTTCAATGACCTGCACCGCCTCCACCGCGCGCAAATCCCACAGGGGCGAGACTAAAAACGCATTCAGCGTGTCCGATTGTTCGGCGAATTTCTCCAACTGCGTCGCCAGCCGCGCCACGCATTCGGCGCGCAAGTCCGGGTGCGTCTGGCCTATGTGACCGAGAGTGTCGGCCGCCGACACGCGCGACCATTCGCCACGCACCGTGTCGGCCAGATAATTTGCAACCGGTTCGATCACCGGCGCACCGATCCGCGCTAACGCTTCGGGCAAATCCTCCGCGACCCAATCATCCTGCGCGTCGTCAATGCGTTGAAGCAACGCGAGCAGCGGCGCGACGGCTTCAGGCGTGCGCAGTTGCCCCAGTGCCCGCCACGCGTGGACCGGCGCCCACACCAGCGGGCTTTTCTGCGGACCATTGTTCAACTGCTCATCCGTCGCCATGCGGATCAAGTCCGGCACAGCATCCATTGAAATGCCCATTGCGGCGTAATCCCGCCATTTATTGCGGCGCGGCTCGCCAAGCGAAAGAAGCTGGCTCACCGGCGGAGCATAAAATTTTTCCACGGACTCACAATTCATCGCTCATTTCCGTTCAGCAATTTTTTTGCGTATTCGAGCAGTTGTCTTTCCAGTTCGGCGATGCGCCTTTCCAGTTTTTCCCGTTCCTCGCGGTGTTCATCCATTTTCATCGGCGGATACATTGATTCCGCGTAAAGAATCGGCAAATGGCCGGAGGTTAAATACATTTTCTCCCGCGCGATGTGCGGCGTTTTCACGCGCACGTAGCCGGCGGCAAATTCCGTTTCCTTCGCCAGCTTTTCCAGTTCCTCGACGATGGCCGTGCCTTTGGGCAGCCACAGCGGCAGGCCCGGCCCGGTGTATTCGGTGTCAATCGTGAACAGGCCCATTTCCTGACCGATCTTGCGATGGTCGCGGCGTTTGGCCTCTTCGACCATCTTGAAATACTCGTCGAGCTGGGTCTTGTTCTTGAACGCCGTGCCGTAGATGCGCTGGAGCTGCGGGTTGCGCTCGTCGCCCTTGTAATACGCGCTGGCCACGCTGGTGAGCTTGAACGCGCCGATGTTGCCGGTGCGCATCACGTGCGGCCCGGCGCACAGGTCCACAAAATCGCCGTTCTTGAAATACGTGATCTGCTCGCCTTCGGGAATTTCTTCGAGGTTGCCAATCTTGAACTTGCTCGGATTGCCGGGTCGCTCGGTCAGGCCGCCGAGCCGTCCGCTCGCGGAATCCTTGAGCGCCTGCTCGCGCGTGACGACGATTTTCTCGAAGACGTTGTTCGCCTTGATTTCTTTTTTCATCTCGGCCTCGATTTTCGGAAAATCTTCGGGTGAGATGCGGTGAGAAAGTTCGACGTCGTAGTAAAAGCCGTTCTCGACGGGCGGTCCGGCGGCGAATTGCGCCTCCGGCCACAGCCGCAGGATGGCCGTAGCCATCACGTGGGCGCACGAGTGGCGGATGCGTTCCAGCTCGGTCATTCGGGCGCGGTCGTCGAGCGTCTTGCGATCTTTCAAATTTTCTTGTTCGGCGGACATGAGAACAGATTAACAACGAAGGCGCAAAGACACGAAGAAGAAAATTGGGCCGGAAAACTGTGGTGCGGCGTTTATGTCAAAATCTTTGCGTCTTCGCGTCTTTGTTGTTCAAAGTCCTACCGCGCGGTCTTCCAAATAGTCAGCAGCGCGCCGAAGCCGCAGAGCAACAGCACGCTCACGGCTATCGCGCCGTTATGAGTGTGTTGCGGAAAGAATTGCAGCGACGCCGCGCCGACCGCCGGGCCGACAAAGTTGCCCACGCCGATAACCGCCTCGTGAATGCCGCCGTGCTCGCTTTTGACTTCACTCGCGTCCATCGAATAAAACAGCGACGAGTAATAAATCAGGCCGGCGGCGATGCCGAAAAAGATTTGCGCCAGCAACAGCACGGCCAGCGTTGGCACAATGAGCATGGCCGCGAACGAAATGATGAGGAACCCGAACGCGGCCACCAGCCAGCGGAAACGGTAATGCCAGCCGGTCCAGGTCCACAATGTCAGAAACGCGCCCAACCGCGCAAAACACCAGAGCGAGCAGGTGAATCCGGCCAGCATCGGCGAGAGATGCAGTTGCGCGGCGAGCCCGGGAATAACGGCGATGAACGTGTTGATGGCGATGTAAGCGAACGGGTTGGCGACCCACGCCATGTACAAAAAAGCCTTCGCCCGGGCCGGCGACGGCCGGAGAGGGTCGGGCGGCGGCGGCGCGGCGGGCGGTTTGTTGACGGCCAGACGGGCCAGTTCAGTTGCGTGATTTTGCAGCCAGAACGTCAGGGCCAGTTGGCCAACGATAATGCACATCGGCAAATAGAAGATGACTTTGAAGCCGAGCGTCTGGATGAACGTGCCGCCGATGAAAAACGCGATGGCATTGGTCACCGCCCAGGTGATGTTGTAAAGGCCGACGGCACGCGGCACACCCTCCGGGGATTCGCCTTCGCTGACGAGCGCTTCAATCGTCGGCCAGATGAGGCACATGCCGGGAGTGGCGGCCATGGCGGCAAGAATCTGGCCCGACGCGGAGTTGAGTTGTGAGCCGACGGCCAGCGAGGCGAGCATGATGCCGAACCCGACTTTGAGCGCGGTAAAATAGCCGTAACGCCGCGCGAATCGCCCGGCCTGCCAGGAGGCAAACGCGTACGTCAATCCCAGCACCGCGGCAAGGGCGAGGTTGTCCTTGTCACTGAATCCGTGCCGCGCCTGCATGAAAAAGTAGAGGTAATTGAAAAAAATCACCGTAGCGAAGGAACCCATTCCTTCGATGGTGTAGCAGGCGGTCTTGAAGGGGAGCCCTTTTTTAATCGTCATGTCTGCTGGGAAATCTCCCGGATGGCGCTGCGGCAATACCATTTGACCGCGTCCGACATCGGCGGCTCCAGTTTATCCAAATCCGCGGCGGAACACCAGCGGATGTCGTGATGTTCCGCGGCAGCCAGCGTGGCAGGGACGACCTGCTGGTCGTCCGAGGCCGCACGGCAGCGCGGCCCTGCCTTGGGCCGCGCCCAGTACATCATGCCGATGTGCTCGTGCGTTTCACTGATGCGGTGGATATCGAGAAAGCGCGGTGCGATGAGCGCGCGGGTGCCCGGACCGGTCGTGGGCGGACGTTCACCGAGCAATTCCACGTCGAGGCCGCTTTCCTCCTTTGCCTCGCGCAGCGCAGCCTGTTCCGGGTCTTCATCCAATTCGACGTGCCCGCCCAGCGGCAGCCATTTGTCCAGCTTGCGATGGTGAATCAACAACACCTTGCCGTCGTGAACGACGAAGATGGCGACGGTGAAATCAATATTTTCGTGGATGTGGGCCATGGTTCGTGATGCGTGAAGAGTGAAACGTGAAACGTGATATTTGAATTCACGTTTCACGCATCACGTTTCACCCCTCAATAATCATAGAGCCCGCTGTCATGCGTGTAACTGCCGCCACCCCCCGCGCTCCCTTCCGCGCCGCCCATGAAATCGCCGAGCACGTCGCCCATGTCGGCCTCGATTTTCTCCGGATCTTCGCCGGCTTCCAGGCGTTTGATGGCCACATCCAGTTCCTTCGGCACGGAGCCGGGCGGCATGAGATCCTTCATTTTCTTCATCATGTGCGCCATATGACGCGGATTGTTCTCGTCCAGATGTTCCATGTCGCGCTCCATTTCCATCATGGCCCGCTCGACCCGCGGGTCGTCGAAATCGGGCATCGGCGGTTCATCTCCGACCGCTTCGCCTTTGGCCGCCGGTTCCTTCAATCCTTTGGACATGGCGAAGCGGCTGACCTGCTTGGACATTTTCTTGTTGCCACACTTGGGGCAGACGGGCAGGCGGTCGGGCTTCACACGCTTCGAGAGGAAGCTGAAAATCTTCCGGCACTTGGGACAGGCAAATTCGTAAATCGGCATCGGGATTTACGATTTACGATTTACGATGGACGCGCCACAAAAAAATTCAGCAGCCGCCGATAATTCAATGGGGTTCCCGGCCTTATGGAGATTATTTCAAAAAACTTCGGCCCAAAAATAAAAGGAGCGCCAGGATTGCAGTCCCCACGAGAATCCAGGGCCAATTGGTATTTGCGCTGATATTTTCCCATTCAAATCCCTTTTCCCACAGGTCGTCCCCGCGAGCATAGGATTGGAAAATTTGAATGATTTTTTCCTGCGTCAACGAACCGGAAAGCCTGGGGCTGCGATCAACTCCGTTATGCTCGTGAATCAACCCGCCCCAGCCTTCCACCGGATGCCCGCCCGCTGTCAGTGAATCGTTCTGGCCACGCTCAAGAATGACGAGTGAAAGTCCGCGGCTGCGAAAGCCGGTTCTTTTGTCAATGGACTCAAATTCCCTGGCGATGGCCGCGCTGTCCGGCTCTTCGATTTTCTTGTCATCAACGTGGAGCGTAGGTGCCATATCGCAAAAGGGAGATGCACGTTCGGACCCATACTCACGATAACGAGGGAACTGTCAAGTTCGCCATCGGGATTTACGATTTGCGGTTTTCGCGCCGCAAAAAATTTACGAGCCGGGGAAATCCGCAGGCTCGTAAATCGAAAATCGTAAATTACTTCAGCCGGTCGAAGTTTTTCTGGAGAATCTGCCAGGGTTTCAGGCCTTTGACCTTTTCCATCGCGGCCTGGTTGATGTCGGCTTCCTTCGCGTTCTTGGTCGGCTTGTTGGCTTTGTAAAAAATGCCGAAGTAACCGGGGAAATCCGCGCCGGCGAGCTGGTAGGCGGCCACTTCGTCGCTCACGTCGTGGTCCTTCGGTATTTCCTTGAACATGCCGCCCTTGCGCGGGTTCGCGGCGTCAAACGCGCCTTCATAGAATTCAACGCATTCGCTGAGACATTCAATGAAACCGAAACCGTCATGGTCCATCGCCGCTTCCATCATCGCCAGAACGTGATTCGGGTTCGTCGAGGTGGTGCGGGCGACGAACGAGGCCCCGGCGGCGATGGCCTGTTTCATCGGATTGATCGGATAATCCACCGCGCCCCATTGGTCGGTCTTGCTCTTGAACCCGAGCGGCGACGTGGGCGAGGTCTGCTTCTTCGTCAGGCCATAGACCCAGTTGTCCATGACGACATAAGTGAGTTTGATGTTTTTGCGCGCGGTGTGGTTGAAATGGTTGCCGCCGATGGAATAGGCGTCGCCGTCGCCGCCGAAAACGAACACGTGCAAATCCGGCCGGGAGAGCGAAACGCCCGAGGCAAACGGCAGGGCGCGCCCGTGGATGTAATGCACACCGTGCGCCTGCACAAAATACGGAAACCGGCTCGAACAGCCGATGCCCGCGACGCTGACGAATTCCTCGTGCGCCAGCTTCCGCTTCTCGAGGAGCTTGAAATACAGCGCGAGCACCGAGAAATCGCCGCAACCGGGACACCACGTTGGATGATCGGCGGCCAGCTCTTTTTTCGTCAGCCCCTTGCGCTCAACACCGGGCGTCGACACGACGGGGGTCCCGCCTTGGGGAACACGCACGGGACTTTCGGCAATGGTTTCGCTCATAAAATTGTTCGACTTTAAAATTAGACGGATTTGGCGGCCTGGCCGTTCGATGCCAGTTTGAGTTTCACCGCCGCAAGAATCTCCTTCACTTTCCATGTCAGGCCGTCAGTCTTGTTGATGCCCCGGATCCGGGGATCGCAAAACCGGGCGCGCAGCATGCCGCCCAACTGGCCGTAACCGTAAAGCCCTTCGTCGTTCATTTCCACGACGAACACATGGTGGAACCCGGAGAAAATGTTGTCCAACCCGTTCGGCAGCGGATTGAGATGTTTGATGTGCAACGACGAAATGCTGTCGCCGCCGGCACGAGCGTGATCCACCGCTTCGCGAATCGGACCTTGCGTAGAACCCCAACCGACGAGCAGGACATTGCCTTCCGGCGGCCCATAGACCTTCGGCACGGGCAATGTCGCCTGCAGGGCCAGCAATTTCTTGCGCCGCTTGGCGACCATCGCCTGATGCACCTTGGGCGCCGCACTCGGGTGGCCGGCTTCATCGTGCTCAAGGCCGGTTGCAATGGGGTATTTGCCGCTGGCAATGCGCGTGCCGGGCACAACGCGCGGAACCACCCCGTCCGGGGTGGACAAATCGTACGGTTTGTAATCGGGAACCGTCGTCAGGTCGGGCGAAATGTCCTGGCAAACTTTTTCAAGATTCGGCTCCGTAAAGGCTTCGATGCGCGTGGCGATGGCCTGGTCGCTCAAAATGAAAACCGGGACGTTGTATTTGCGCGCGATGTTGACGGCCTCGATGGCGGTGTAAAAACAATCCCCGACGTTCGCCGGCGCCAGCACGACGCGGGGGGAATCGCCGTGGCTGCCAAAGCGGGCGATGTTCAGGTCGGATTGCTCCACGCTGGTCGGCAAACCGGTGGATGGCCCGCCGCGCTGGACGTCCACAATCACCAGCGGCACTTCGGCCATGACCGCCCAGCCGAGCGCTTCGCTCTTGAGGGAAATTCCCGGCCCGCTGGAACCGGTGACAGCCACCCGGCCCGCATAGCCCGCGCCCACGGCCATGGAGATGGACGCGATTTCATCTTCGCACTGGACAAATGTGCCGCCGTATTTGGGCAGCTCGCGTCGGAGCAACTCCATGATGTCCGACCACGGCGTGATGGGATAACCCGCGCCGAACCGCACGCCGGCGGCGATAAGCCCGTAACCCAGCGCCTCGTTGCCGTTCATGACCACCTGCTGGCCTTCGCGTTTGCGGCTGGGGGAAAATTGAAACGTTTCCAGCAGATCGCCGACGGAATACGAATACCCCGCGTGGAAGGCCGCGAGCGCATTTCGGACGATGCTCTCGTCCTTGCCGCCGAAACGCTCGGCGATGAGCTTTTCAAGTTTCGTCACGTTCAAGTCAAACGTTCGCGCGATCAAGCCGAGCGAAAAGAGGTTTTTGCCTTTGTCCTTGGCCGTCCCGCCGATGGCTTCCACGGTCAGCGTGGATATGGGAACGCCGACGTGGTGGTAATCCTTCTGCCATTCGGGATTCGGCACCACATGGTCGGAGTCGTAAAGGACGATGCCGCCCTTTTTGAGCGAACCGATGTGGTCTTCGTAGGAATGCTGGTAAAACGGGAGCAGCACATCGGCGTCGTCGCCCGCGCTCAACACCTCGCCGGAGCCGATGCGCACCTGGAAAATCGAGGGGCCGCCCGAAATCGTGGCCGGGATGGTCATAAACGTCATGACCTCCTGCTCACTGCGGCCGGCAAGCCGCGCCAGAAACCCCCCGATGGCCTGGATGCCATCCTGTGAATTGCCGGCGAGGCGGATCACCGCTTCATTGATCCGCGAAACCTTCGACGCCCCGCCCGGCGAGGCGGATGTGGTTGTATCACTCATGGTTAAAATTTATTGACACAGGGCGGGCCCCCCGGCTGAAGCCGAATCGGCACGCCCCGTCTGCCCGTCACTGTAAGCCACTAAAGGTGAATGTGTCAAATTCTAATCTATGATTTATCTACTTATCTATCAATAGGATACAGTTTACAATGACCACACTTTTTTTGCTCTTAAGATGGCAAGTAGCACGGTTTATGAACATCCGCGGCTCAAAAAAATTATCTGTTCGACTGAAGTCACCTGTCCTTGCGCCGGGCGGTTATTGTGCGTAGCGTGTCCCGGCACAATGGACATGATTTTGCAGGAACAATACGATGACGCGATGTTTGATTTCAGCCGAGGCGATTTCGACGGGGCCATCGGCAAATTCAAGGCCGTGCTGGCGGCCGACCCGGCGCACTTCGACGCGCAACTCGCCCTCGGCATGGCTTATTACCGCCGGGGCGATTTTGCGTCCGCGATTGCCGAAGGTCACAAGGCCGAGGCGCTTCGCCCCAAAGAACAACTCGTCCATACGAACCTCTCGCTCTTTTACATGAAAAGCGGCGACCGGCAGAAGGCCGAGCATCACGGCTTGAAAGCGAAAATCGAGTCGTGGCGCGCAGACGCGGGGGCCGGCCTGTCCGGCGCGAAAACGGGTGATACGCCTGAATTGCGAATGGCCAAGCCCAAGCCGCCGCCGACCGTCATATTCCCAAGCCAGCCGTGGAAAAAAAAGAGTTGAAACCACGAAATACACGAACGACACGAAATGGAGTCGTATTCTCCGACGTGGATTCGCCAAAACAAACCTGAACGATTTTCTTCCGTTTCTTTTTTGTGTATTTCGTGTATTTCGTGGTTAAGCGACAATGAAAACTGCCTACGAACTTGCCATGGAACGACTGGGCAAAACCGCGCCCACTGTCAAACTCAGCGCCGGACAAAAGCGGCAACTGGCGGAACTGGATTCGCAATACGCGGCGAAGATCGCCGAGCGCGAAATTGCGTTGCAGGACGAGATTGCCAGGGTGGCCGCCACCGGCGATTTTGAGAAGGTTGATCAGTTGCGGCAGCAACTGGTCGGTGAGCGAAAGAAACTTCAAGCCGAGATGGAAGAGAAAAAGGAGCGGGTGCGCCGCGTGGCGGGCTCGTGAATGCACAATCTCTCTTCGTTTTTTTTTGCAGAGGGAGCAATGGCTGGTGCGCGCGAGAGGAGTTGAACCTCCACCCCCTTCGGGACCGGATCCTAAGTCCGGCGCGTCTGCCGTTCCGCCACGCGCGCATCCGCCAATAACCTGCGTCTTGCACCCTCAAATCTCAAGCCCGGTTTTGACCGGCCATGGCACGCAACGATCCTGCCGGTCGCAGCGCGCGATTGCACGCACCGCGCGATTTGAGTAAGTTTGCGCCATGTTGTCCTGGATTCGTTTGATGATCGGCGTGTGTGTCTTGGCCGGCAGTGCCGTGCTGAACAGTTGCTCCCCATCGGACCAGAGCCAGTTGGACGAGGAAAAGGAGCCGCATTTTGTGCTGGGCAAGGGGCGTGTAAACGCGATGGATTATCAGGGTGCGATCGAGGCGTTTGAACAATCGCTCGAGACCAATCCGCATTCGGCGGCGGCGCATTTCGAGCTC
The DNA here is from genome assembly GCA_963802515.1 of uncultured Verrucomicrobiae bacterium. Classification (GTDB taxonomy): domain Bacteria; phylum Verrucomicrobiota; class Verrucomicrobiia; order Limisphaerales; family UBA11358; genus UBA11358. The sequence continues at coordinate 2,966,178 of CAWDIX010000002.1, read as the reverse complement.
GGCTGGCTTTATGACGAAAAAGTGCCCGACCCCGCCGCGGCCATTTATCATTACGGGCAGTATTTGAAGTTGTGTCCGAACGCCGACAACGCCGAGGTCATCAAACAACGTATTTACCGCTGCAAACAGCAACTGGCGGCGGACGTGCTGCCCTTGCCGAGCGCGCCCGCCGCGCAACAACAGTTGGAAAACCTGGCCGAGCAGAACCGGCAATTGCAGGACGAGGTGAACAAATGGCGCGCCTATTACGCCAGCGAGTTGGCAGCGGCCAAAACCAACGCGTCGCCACCGGGCTATGCTACAGCCCAGCCAACGCCAGTCCCGGTGGCGCAAACTGTTTCGGTTCCCCCGGGGGGCGCCAACCCGGTCCGTCCCGCCGGTCCGGCAGCGGTTGCCAGGCCGCGCACGCACACTGTCGTCGCGGGTGATACGGCAGTGGGCATTGCACGCAAGTACGGCGTGAAGCTGAGCGCGCTGGTCGCGGCCAATCCGGACATGAATCCCACCCGAATCCGCGTGGGCCAGGTTTTGAACATTCCGTCAACCTGAGGGCCCGGCATGATTCCACGCGTCACCTTTTTCTTAATAGCGGCGTTTTGGGTCATGATGAACGTGTTGCTGTGGCGCGCCGAGTATGGTTCGCATGGCAGTGAAATTTCTGTGCCGGTGGATTTGGTCTGGCGCAAAATTTTGACCGCACCGGATGTCTCCTCTCTAACCGTCTATCGGGACAGGCGCCGGGCCGGATACTGCCAGATATCCACAAGCGTCGAACAGGCCATGGCGGCGCTGGATGAGAACACGGTGCCGCCGGAAGGATTGGTAGCGAAAAGCGGCTATCAAATCCACATCAACGGCAACATGAGTTTCGGGGCCATCACCAACCGGGTGCGATTTGACGGACGCCTTCAATTTTCTTCCAACCGCGCCTGGCGCGAGTTGAATCTGAAGGTGTCCACGCCGGATGCGGCGGTGGACATTCATTCCGTCGCCGCGGAACAAACGATGCACTTCAAAATCACCAGCGAGGCAGTGAACTTCGATCACGTCCTGAGCTTCGCCGACTTGCAGAATCCCAACGCCCTGCTGCGCGCGCTGGGGGGCGGGTTGGCGGGCACGCTGGACCTGCCCGTTAGGCCATCCTCGCCGGCGACCGTGGCCGACACCATCAAATGGGAAGCTCACCGAGACCGGATAACGATTGCCCGCGAGCCGGTGACCGCCTATCGCCTGGAAACGAGCGTGCTCGATCATCCGATTGTCTTTTACGTCAGTTCGCTGGGCGAAATTTTGCGGGTGGAACTGCCCGGTGGCGTGACGGCCGTGCTCGACGAATGGAACAAGCCGTGATTGAACTCGTCCATCTCGTCAAAAAATTCGGCGACCTCGTCGCGGTCAACGACGTGACCCTGACCATTCCGCGCGGGGAATTTTTTGCGGTGCTGGGGCCGAATGCCGCCGGCAAAACGACCACGTTGAAAATCCTCGCCGGCCTGATGAAACCGACTTCCGGCCACGCGCGGGTGTGCGGTTTTGACGTGCAAATGCAATCGCTCGAAGCGCGCCGCCGCGTGGCCTACGTTCCCGATTTCCCGTTTCTGTATGAAAAGCTGACGGCACGGGAATTTTTCCGGTTTATCGGCCAGTTGTTCCTGATGGACGACGCGCGCATCGCGGCCAACGCGCAGGTGCTGATCGCCCGTTTTCACCTGGGTGAGTTTGCCGATCTCCCGCTGGAAAGCCTCTCGCACGGCACGCGCCAGCGTGTGGCCATTGTGTCCGCGCTGTTGCACGACCCGGAGGTGTTTGTGATTGACGAACCGATGGTCGGGCTCGACCCGCAACATGCGCGTGTGGTGAAGGATGTTCTCAAGGAACGTTCGCGGGCGGGCATGACCATATTGATGTCCACGCACGAACTCAGCGTCGCCGAGGAAATGGCCGACCGCATTGGCATTATCAACGGCGGGAAACTGGTTGCGATGGGTACGCGCGACGACCTCCGCAAGTTAAGCGGCGCGTCCGGCCCGCTCGAAGACGTTTTTCTGGCGCTGACGGCGGATGCGAAATGACAATTGTCACCCCTTTCCGGGGAGGGACGGCGTGCCTCCCCAAATTTAATCAAACATGAACTCAGGGACGCCGACACGGCGTCCCTCACTGTTCTGAATATTTATTGTGCCACCATGCCCTTTCTTTTGAATTGACGAACCCGGGCCTTGTGCCATTTTGCCACTCTGAATTATTGATTTCGATCAATGGCGACGCCTAAATCCAGTTTCCTTGACAAAGTGCTTGGCCGCATCGGTCGGTTGGACACAGAAGGGCTCCAGACCGTTGTCCAGCGGCTCGCGCGCGAACGCAGCTTTCTCGAAACGCTGTTCAACACCATCGAGGATGGCGTGCTGGTCGCGGACGAGCAGGGGCGCATCATCTATTTCAACCAGGCGGTCACGCGGCTCATCGGCTTGCAACCGGACGTCGAGGGCCAGCTCATCGCGGACATTTTGCCGGAACTGGATTGGGAGAAAATTGCCAGGACCGATCAGGCAGGCGGTGAGCGCGTCGTGCGCCACGAATTTGAAGTGCAGTATCCGCGCCCGCGTTTTCTCCGGCTCTATGCCGCGCCGCTCGATGGCCAGGCCGCCGGCAGTTCCGGTGTCGCGTTGATTTTGCACGACGCGACCGAGGCGCGGCAAAAAACGTTTGAAGCCATCGAAAGCGAGCGGGTCCAGGCGCTCACGCTCCTCGCCGCCAGCGTCGCCCACGAAATCGGCAACCCGCTCAACGCGCTGCACATCCATCTGCAGCTCATGGAACGCGAGTTGAAAAAACTCAAAGGCGACGAGTGGCGGGCAGCGCGTGGCGGGAAGGCCACGTCACCCGTCACCCGTCACCCGTCACCCCAGGACGTTTCCGGCAAGCTGGAACAATACCTGGACGTGGCGAAGGGCGAAATCGCCCGGCTGGATTACATCATCACGCAATTCCTCGGCGCCATCCGGCCGGCGGCGTTGCAGTTGAAATTTTCAGTGTTGAATGACGTGGTCGAAAAGACCCTGGATTTGTTGCGGCCGGAACTGGAAAACCGCGGCATCACGGTGAAAACGAAACTGGCGCGGCAGTTGACAGCGACGCCGATTGACGCGACGCAGGTGCAACAAGTCCTGGTGAACCTCGTCAAAAATGCCATGCACGCGATGACGAAGGGCGGCGCCCTCACGCTGCAAACCGGCGAAGGCGGCGACGGCGTCTGGGTGAGCGTGACCGACACGGGCGGCGGCATCCCGCCGGAACAAATCAACCGCATCTTCGAGCCGTTCTTCACGACGAAGAAACGGGGCACCGGACTCGGCTTGATGATCGTGCAGCGCATTGTGCGCGCGCACGGCGGCCGAATCGAACTGGAAAGCCACGTCGGCCGCGGCACGACCTTCAGAATCTGGCTGCCGTTGCACGAGCGCGCGCCGCGTCTGCTGGAACAGAAAACCGGAGCCGCATCCGCGAATGACGCGAGTTAAAACCGGAAAAATTGAATTCGTGAAACTCCGCGCAATGCGCGGGCAAAAATATGGCTGAAAAACCGACCTTGCTCATTGTGGACGATGAGAAACCGACGCGCGACGGGCTGCGCGCCGCGCTCGAGGAGCGTTACGACGTTTATGTGGCCGAGGACGCGAAGGCGGCGATGGAATTGCTCGAACGCGAGAACTTCGACGCGCTGCTCACGGATTTCCGGTTGCCGGGCGAGGACGGCATGAAGCTCATTGCGCGCGCCAAATCGCTGGCCCGGCCGCCGGTTTGCATTTTGATGACGGCTTACGGTTCGGAGGAACTGGCCGTGGATGCGATGAAGCGCGGCGCGGACGATTACATCGCCAAAGGCCGGCTGCAGATTGACGAGCTGGAAATGCGCATCGCGCGCTCGCTGCGCCAGCAAAATCTGGAATCGGAGAACGTTTCGTTGCGGCAGCAGCTCGATTCCAAATTCGGCCTCGAAAACATCGTGGGCCAGTCGCCAGTCATGCGGGAGATTTTTGAGATTGTCCGGCAGGTGGCCCCGACACGGGCCAGCGTGCTGCTCTCGGGCGAAAGCGGCACGGGCAAGGAACTTGTGGCGAAGGCGATTCACCATTTGAGTCCGCGCGCCAAACAGCCGTTTGTGACGGTGCATTGCGCGGCCCTGGCGCCGACGTTGCTGGAAAGCGAGTTGTTCGGCCACGAAAAGGGGGCGTTCACCGGCGCGCACGAGCGGCGGATCGGCCGATTTGAGCAGGCGCAGGGCGGAACGCTGTTTCTGGACGAAATCGGTGAAATTGACGCGACGCTCCAGGTGAAACTGCTGCGCTTCCTGGGCGAACGCACTTTTGAGCGCGTCGGTTCAAACAAGACGCTCACCGCCGACGCCCGGCTGGTGGCGGCGACCAACAAGAATCTGGAGGAACTTGTCAAAGCCGGGACATTCCGCGAGGATTTGTTTTTCCGATTGCGCGTGGTGGAAATCCAATTGCCGCCGTTGCGCGAACGCGCAGGCGACATTCCGTTGCTGGCGCAAAGCTTTTTGCGCGAATTCGCGCGCGAAAACGGCAAGCCGGTGAACGATTTTACGGTGGACGCGCTCGAAGGACTCATGAATTATTCATGGCCGGGCAACGTGCGCGAATTGCGCACGGCCATCGAGCACGCGGTGGTGTTTTGCCGCGGCGAGAAAATCGGCGCGCGGGATTTGCCGCCTTCCGTGCGCGGCGGCGGCGGCCGGGGTGAAGCACCCCTGTTGCAGCGCAACGACCTGACCGTGAAAGAGGCGGAGAAACAACTGATTATTCGCGCCTTGAAAGAAACCGGGGGCAACCGCACATTGGCTGCGGGAAAAATCGGGATGAGCCGGCGAACGTTCCATCGCAAATTGCACGCGTATCATCTGGAAGGATTTTAAATTATGTACATCGGCGAATGGGTCCAGAACCTGATTCATAAACTGGAGGTCGGCGCAGGGCGACGCGTTTTGTGGAGCGCCGTGCTGACCCTGGTGGTGATGGCGCTGATGGTTTTGTATAATTTGCGCGCGTATCGGAATTTATCCGCGCCGGAGGCGATGGACGCGGCACAACTGGCGCGGAACATTGCCGACGGGAAGGGGTACACGACCCTGTTTATCCGGCCGTTGAGCCTTTATCTGGTGCAACAGAACAACGAGGCAAAGCAGGCGGACGCGCCGTTGTCCGCGGGCGCAGACTTCGCGCAGGTCCAGGCGCCGCACCCGGATCTGGCCAATCCGCCGGTCTATCCGATGGTGCTGGCCGGGCTGATGAAAGTGCTGCCCTTTCACTTCGACGTGGAAATGAAAAAAGCCTTCTGGTCCGACGGCGGCCATTTTCTGCGGTATCAGCCTGATTTTTTAATCGCCGTGTTCAACGAAATTCTTTTGCTGGTGGTGATGGTGCTGACGTTTCTGCTGGCGCGGAAATTGTTCGACCCGGCGGCGGCCTGGCTGTCGGCACTGCTGGTGTTGGGCTGCGCCCTGCTCTGGCGATTCAGCATATCGGGCCTGTCCACGCTGTTGCTGATGATCATTTTTCTGGGGTTGACGTGGTGCATGTCGAAATTTGAAGAACTGGCGCGCGAACCGCAACCGCGCCCGGATTGGCTGTTCATCCTGGCAGCGACGGCGGGCGTGCTGACCGGCATGGGCGCGCTGACGCGGTATGCCTTTGGCTGGGTGATCATTCCGGTCGCGGCATTTTTGACATTGTTCGGCGGTCAACGACGGGTGTGGCAGACGGTAGTGGCGCTGGGCGCGTTTGCCATGGTGGTGACACCCTGGGTGATTCGAAATTGGATGGTGAGCGGCACGCCATTCGGCACGGCGGGTTATGCGATAGCCGCAGGCGCCAGTTTCCCGGGAACGGTTTTGGAACAGTCCACCCATCCGGATTTGACAAACGTTTTTTTGCTGAAGCCAATCCTCCATAAGTTTCTTGCCAATGTGCGCGATATTCTCGAAAACGACCTGCCGAAGCTCGGCGGGAGCTGGGCCGGCATGCTTTTTCTGGCAGGTTTGCTGCTGGGATTTCGCAGCGCCGCAGCGCGCCGGCTGCGATATTTTTTGCTGATGTGTCTGGGAACGTTCGTCGTTTTTCAAGCCCTGGGGCAAACCGGGCTTGCCATCGAATCGCCGGAAATAAATTCCGAAAACCTGATCGTGCTGACCGTGCCGTTGGTGTTCATTTACGGCGCGGTTTTCTTCCTGACCCTTTTGCGGCAAATGAAATTGCCGGCGGCGCAACTGCATTACGCCGTCATCGCGCTCTTTGTGTTCGTGTCGTGCCTGCCGATGATTTTCACCCTGGGCCTGCCGAAGGCCTCACCGGTGACCTACCCGCCGTATTACCCGCCGGACATCCAGAAAACCGCCGGTTGGATGAAGGAAAATGAATTGATGATGAGCGACGTGCCATGGGCGGTCGCCTGGTATGGCCGCCATCAATGCGTCTGGCTGACGCTCAACACGCAGGATGAATTCTTTGCCATCGGCGACAACTACCAGAAGCCCGTTCTGGGGCTTTATCTCACCCCGGAAACGATGGACCGCAAACTGCTTTCTGACTGCTTGCGCGGTGGTGAAAACAGTTGGGGAAACTTCCTGCTCAAGACCCTGGCACAGAATCAAATTCCTTCGAAATTCCCGTTGACCCACGCGCCCTCCGGTTCCGCGGCCATTGGGTCCGGTCTGTTCCTGACCGACCGGGCGCGCTGGTAAAACGGCACGATCCTTCACGCTGCGGCGCGCCTCAACCGGTCGGCGATGCCGGACCATTCCGGCAATTCCGGCGGCGCCTCCACCACGATCAACTCCGCACCCGCCTCGTCGCACCGGTGCAACTCCGCATAAATCGCCCGCGCAAACGCCTCCGCGTCGTGTGGAATAATGCTCACCCGCGCGACGTTTTCTGCCGCGGGAATATGTGTGTGGGCGATGACGTGGCAGGTGGCCGGCTGAGGGTCGAGAGTTGAGAGTTGAGAGCGCAAGTCGGTGTCGTCACGCCAACTCAAAACCACCAGCCTCGCCTTCGGTGAATAATGTTTCTCCAGCAGGCCCGGGCTTCGCAACGTTGGGTGTTGGATTTTCGACGTTGGATGCCCGACGGTTCCAATCACCGCCGCCAGCGATTCGGCATGAATCATTCCCGGTCGCAAAACCTGCGGCGGCGAAACCGTCAAATCGAGCACGGCAGACTCGATGCCAACCTGTGACTGACCGCCATCCACAATCAAGGGGATGCTCCCGCCAAGCTGCTGCCGCACATGCCCGGCGTTCGTCGGGGAAATGCGGCCCGACAGATTCGCGCTGGGCGCGGCGAGCGGAAAACCGCACTCGCGAATCACCGCCTGAATAAACGGATGCCCCGGCCAGCGCACGCCAACCGTCGCGCCACCGGCAGTCACCAGGTCGGGAATGTCCTTCGCGCGCGGCAGCACGAGCGTCAAGGGGCCGGGCCAAAAAGCTTTGGCCAATTTATCTGCGGCGCCCGGCCAGCGGTCCGTGCAGCGTTTTGCCATTTCCAAAGTGGCGACGTGGACGATGACGGGGTTGTTCGCCGGCCGGCCTTTGATCTGGAAAATCCTGGCGACGGCCTTTTCATCAAGCGCGTTGGCGGCGAGACCATAAACCGTTTCCGTCGGTAACGCGACGACTTCGCCGGCGCGAAGCAAGGCCACGGCGCGTTTCACCGCCGCGGCAAACAGGGCAGGCGTGTGCGTGGACAGAATTTCAGCAGTCACGCCCTATTCGTAGCGCAACGCGTCGATGGGGTCGAGCTTGGATGCTTTCCAGGCGGGATAAAATCCGGAGATGACGCCGACAATCGTGCTGGAAATGAACGCGATGACAATCCAGAGACTGGGAGTGACGGTGGGCCAGTCCTTGAGGGAAGCGACGAGCCATGAAAAAATCATGCCGCCGGCGATGCCGATGGATCCGCCAATGGCGCTCAACGTCACCGCCTCAATCAGGAATTGCACGAGAATGTCCGTCCCGCGTGCGCCCACGGCCATCCGGATGCCGATTTCGCGCGTCCGTTCCGTCACGCTGACGAGCATGATGTTCATGATGCCGATGCCACCGACAATGAGCGAGACGGCGGCGACCCCCGCCAGCAGGAACCCCATGGTGCGCGAAGATTCCGAAACTCTTTGCATCAAGTCAGCCTGGTTGCGCACGGTGAAATCCGGCTCCTTGCTGCGATGCCGCGCCGTGAGCAAATCGGTGATTTCATTCTGCGCTTGGATAATGTCCTTGTCGCTGGAAGCCTCCACTAAAATATCGTTCAAAAACGTGCGCGTGGTGATTCGGTGCATGTGGCTGGTGTAGGGAACAATGACAATATCGTCCTGGTCCTGGCCAAAGAGATTGAATCCTTTCGGGGTGAGCACGCCGACGATTTGAAACGGGATGTTCCGGATGCGCAGGGTTTCTCCGAGCGGATTTTCGCCGGGAAACAACTGGTCAACCACGGTTTTGCCGACGATGGCGGATTTGGCGAGGCTGCGCACGTCCTGATCGCTGAACATCGAGCCGCTGGTGATGGTGCGATTGACGATTTGCGGATAATCGGGCGATTCGCCCAGCACCTGCGTGTTCCAGTTCAGGCCGTTGGCGAGAATTTGTTCGCGGTCGCGCACTTCCGGGCTGACCGCGAGGACATGCGGCAACAGGGCGATCGCCTTGGCATCCTCAACGGTCAGTGTCGGCGCGCTGCCCCACCCGCCGCGCATGCCGCCCTGGGTGAAATTGCCGGAAAAGACCGTGACCACATTTTCACCCAGACTCGCGACCTGGTCCTCGACTTGTTTGGTCGCGCCCGTGGTAAGGCTCACCGAGCCGATGACGGCCCCCACCCCAATGATGATGCCGAGCATCGTCAGCAACGAACGCATCTTGTTCCGGCGCAGCGCGCGCCCGGCGATTTTCAGCGAGGCGAAGATTCTCATGACGCGAGTTTGACGGCTTGTTGTGCCGCCCGGAGGTGCTGCAATTCGTTTTCCGCGTTCAGACGACCGGCCACCATCGTGTCGCTGACAACGTTGCCATCGCGCAAAATCACGTTGCGCCGGGTGTAACGGGCAATGTCCAGTTCATGCGTGACCATGACAATGGTGATGCCCTGATCATTCAGTTTCTGAAACACGCCCATGATTTCGATGCTCGTCTGGCTGTCGAGATTGCCGGTGGGCTCGTCGGCGAGCAGCAAGGACGGCTGGTTGACGAGGGCGCGGGCGATGGCGACGCGCTGCTGCTGGCCGCCGGAAAGCTGGTTGGGGTGATGGTCGGCGCGCGAGCCGAGTCCGACCAGTTCGAGCGCGCGCAGGGCGCGTTCCTTCTGCTCGTGCGCCTGGATGCGATGCCGGTGGTAAAGCATCGGCATCTCGGTATTTTCCAGCGCGGACGTGCGGGAGAGCAGGTTGAAACCCTGGAAAACGAAGCCGATTTTTTCGTTGCGGACGTCCGCGAGCGCATCCCGGTCAAGCGTGGAAACATCAATGCCATCGAGCAGATAATTACCGCGGGTCGGACGGTCCAGCGCGCCGATCATGTTCATGAGCGTGCTCTTGCCGGAGCCACTCGCCCCCATGAGGGCCACGAATTCACCCGGGAAGATTTCCAGCGTAATTCCGCGCACCGCATGGACGTCCACTTCACCGGTGTGATACACCTTGTGGATGTCCGCAAGCTTGATGACAGGATTGGTCTGCACGGGAAGATTTGAAATCAAATCAGCGCCGGCGCGGGAAACCGCCGCCAAATGGATTGGACGCCCCGGCGAGTTGCGAGCCGGTTATCACCAGGCCGGTCACGATCTGCGCGCCTTCATCCAGCCCCGAAAGCACCTCGGTTGAGATGCCGTCGCTGATGCCGGTCCTGACCTGCGCCGGCTGTAACTTCGCATCGTCACCCGTGCCCGAAAGCACATACACCGTGTGAAAAAACGGGTGTTCGCCGCGCCCATGCCCGCCGCCGCGACGACCGCCCGGACCGCCGGGACCGCCCGGACCTGCCGGACCACGGGCGAAGTTTCCGCCGCCGGCCGGCGGCGCAGCCCGGGTCGCAACCGAGTTGGTCAGCACCGCGACGCCCTCCGGCGGGCGGAAGCGCAGTGCGCCGTTCGGAATCATCAGCGCGTTTTCACGTTGGGCGACGGTGATCGAAACATCCGCCGTCATGCCGGGTTTCAATTTGTAATCTGCGTTCGTCACGCTGATGACACAGTCGTAAGTGACGACGTTGTTCACCGTCGTCGGCGCATTGCGCACCTGCGTTACTATGCCATGAAACGTCCGGTCAGGATACGCATCCACGGTGAAAGCCACATCCTGTCCCTCGGCGACTCCGCCAACGTCCGCTTCGGCCACGCTCGAATCAATCTGCATTTTCGTGAGGTCGTTCGCGATTTGAAAAATCGTCGGCGTATTGAAACTGGAGGCGACCGTCTGGCCCAGTTCCACCGCGCGCGAAATCACCACGCCGTCCACCGGCGCAACGATTTTGCAGTAATTGAGATTGACCAGCGAGTTGTTGAGCGAGGCCTGCTTGATTTTCACCATCGCCTCGGCTTCGTGCAGGTTGGCGATGGCGGTGTCATAATCGGAGCCGGAAATCAACTTGTTCGTGAACAGATCGCTGCTGCGGTTCGCTTCCACCTGCTGCAATTCCAGGTTTGCCTTTGCGTTGGCCAGGTCAGCGGTCGCCTGTTCAACCGCGGCCTGGTAAGTGGAAGGGTCAATTTCGGCGATGACCTCGCCCTTGGTCACCGGCGAATTGAAATCCACATTCAGCTTGCTGATGCGGCCGGACACCTGGCTGCCCACCGTCACGTTCACCACCGGGTTCAATGTCCCCGTCGCCGTCACCAGCTTCGTCAACTCGCCGCGCGTCACCGCCACCGTCTGATAAACCGGCGCATCTTGACGTCCGTGCTGGAAATACCAGACGCCGCCGACCACGACCACGACGACGGCCAAAGCCACGACCGCCCACTTCGTCCATCCACCGCCTCGATTGCCTCGATTGTCTGCCATAAAATTCAATGCATGCACCGCTCCCGGGTGAGACAGTGCCAGCGACGAACAGGTTACCGGATTTTCCGCGCCTGTCCACGTTTTCATCGGCACACACTTTCGGTTTGAGCCGCCCGCGTCTGTGTTTAGAATCAGGCTGTGCTCGACGAACTGACCCGACAACTCGCCGCCGCCCGTCCGCTGGGGGACGAGCAGGTCATTCTGGCGGTCGAGCAGTTGACCGACGAAAACATTCCGGCGGCGGTCAAGGCCGGTTTCCTGGCGGCGCTGGCGCAAAAAGGCGAAACACCGGATGAAATCGCCGCGTTTGCCCGCGCGCTGCGCGACAAATCCATTCCGCCGCCGCTCGATGCCGAAACCCGCGCCGGCGAAATTCTCGACGTGGTCGGCACCGGCGGCGACCGGCTCGGCACGTTCAACATTTCCACTGCGGCAGCCATCCTCTGTGCCGCCGCCGGAGTGACCGTCGCCAAGCACGGCAACCGGGCCGTTACTTCCCGGGCCGGCAGCGCGGACGTGCTGGAAGCGCTCGGGGTGCGGATTGATTTGACTCCGGCGGAGGCCGCGCGTTCATTGCGCGAGCGTCGTTTCGCATTCTTCTTTGCGCCGGCATATCATCCCGCATTCAAGCACATCGCGCCCGCGCGCAAACTCTGCGCCGAGCGTGGCCAGCGCACGATTTTCAATTTTCTCGGCCCTCTGCTGAACCCCGCACGGCCGTCCGCGATGCTGGTCGGCGTCCCGCAACCGGAATGGTGCGGACCGCTCGCGCGGGTGCTGCAATCGCTCGGGGTGCGGCGGGCGATGGTCGTGTGCGGCAAAGTGCAAAGTGGGGAGGGGGCCGGACAGACGGCCACGCTCGACGAATTGTCCACCCTGGGCCAGAATACCATTGCCGAATTTTATCAGGAGCGCGGATTCGCCACCTCGACTTTGCCGCCGGAACAATTCCCGTTGCAGCGCGCGGTGCTGGCGGACTTGCTGGGCGGCGATCGCAAGACCAACGCCGAAATCGTCCGCCACATTTTGCGTGGCGACGAGCGTGGTCCGCGGCGGGATGCGGTGCTGTTGAACGCGGGCGCCGCGTTGTTCGTCGCAGGCAAAGCGAAATCGGTCATCGCCGGGTGGGATTTGGCGGCGGCAACGATTGCTTCCGGCAAGGCGGCGGCGAAACTCGCGGAACTCGCCCGTTGATTCAGTGCAGCGTGTCCTCAGCCGCTTCGGCGGCCTCCGCCTGCTTGATTTCCATTTCGGCGTAGTGGAGGCCGAGATTGTGCTGCGCGGTTTTGTCGCCCTGACGCGCGGCCCGAATGAACCATTTCACCGCTTCCAGCCGGTTCTGTTCCACACCTCGGCCGGTCTGGTAGCAAAGCCCGAGATTGCACTGCGCAGGCGCGCATTCCTGGTCGGCGGCGGCGCGATACCATTTCACCGCTTCGGTGTAATCCTGCGGGACGACCTGGCCGGTTTCGTAAAAGACGCCGAGGTTGAATTGCGCCGCCGGGTAGCCGCGCCCGGCGGCTTCGCGATACCACTTCACCGCCTCGGGATAATTCTGCGGCACGCCCTGGCCGGTTTCGTAAAGCATGCCGAGATTGAATTGCGCTGCCGGATCGTTCTGCTCCGCCGCCTCGCGCAGCCACTTGGCCGCCTCGCCAAATTCCTGCGGCACACCCGTGCCATGGAGATAACACACGGCCAGATAGCATTGCGCGACCGGGTCGCCCTGCTCCGCCGAACGCCGGTACCATTTCACCGCCTCCTGATAGTCCTGCGCCACGCCCTGGCCGTTTTGAAAGCACACGCCGAGATAGCACTGCGCCTGCACGTCGCCTTCTTCGGCGGCCTGGCGCATGGCTTCAAAAGTGTCCCAGGTGCTGCGGTTGTTTGACATGGCCCAAAAACGGCTTTTCTGTCTTGGACTCAGGATAAACGCAAGTGAAGCAAATTCAAGCCGCGAGTTGACCGGTGTTATTTTCTTCCGTTCAACCGAATGGCCTGCTACAAAACTTTCATGGCAACTCCATTGAAAATCGGGTTCCTCGGCGCAGGCAAAATGGCCACCGCGCTCGCCTGCGGCTTCATTCGCGCCGAGCTAGCCGGCCCCCGCGAAATCCTCGCCAGCGACCCGGCGGACGCCGCGCGAAGCCTTTTCGCCAACGAGGTCGGCGCGAAAACGGTTGCGGCCAACACCGAAGTCGCAACATTTGCCGGCGTTTTGATTCTGGCGACCAAACCCGACCAGGTTTCCGCTGCATTGGCGGAAATTCGCAGCGCGTTCACCGGAAAACATCTGCTCATCTCCATCGCGGCGGGTGTGACGCTCGCGAAACTCGAAGCCGCGTTGCCCGCCGGCGCGCGTGTCATCCGCGTAATGCCCAACACCCCGGCGCTCGTCGGCGCGGGCGCGTCGGCGTTTGCGCTCGGCAAATCCGCGACGGGCGCGGATGGCGAACTGGCAAAAAAGCTTCTTTCCGCCGTCGGCCTTGCGATTCAGGTGAAGGAACCGCTGCTCGATGCCGTGACCGGCTTGAGCGGCAGCGGGCCGGCATACGTTTATCAATTCATCGAGGCCTTGAGCGACGGCGGGGTGGCGGCGGGTTTGCCGCGTGATGCGGCCACGAAGCTCGCCGCGCAGACCGTTTTGGGCGGCGCGAAGATGGTTTTGGAAACCGGCGTGCATCCCGGCGCGCTCAAAGACCAGGTGACCAGCCCCGGCGGCACGACGATCGAAGGCCTGCACGAACTGGAAAAAGGCAGGATGCGCGCCATCGTGATGAGCGCCGTCCGCGCCGCAACGGAGAAATCAAAGAAGCTCGGCCAACAATCCTGAAGGCGCAAACAGGAGCTTGAAGCTCGTCATGGTAAACCGGGTCGGGATTACATGAAATTACAGCGCGATTCACAGCCTTCTGACAATTCCCGTGGGAGCACCTGCCCCGCGCCGTCCGGAGAGAATTCCGGCGAGCATTGGCGGTTTTGTCCGCAGTGCGGGCATGAGTTGATCAACGAAAAGTGCAAGCTGCGTTGTCCGCGTTGCCACTACTTCATGAGCTGCTCGGATTTCGATTTCGCCGGGTGAAGACACGGATTCCACGAATTAAAACAGATTTTTATCGGACTGATTTTCATTCGTGCCAATTGGTGAAATTTGTGTAAAACTTCCCGTGATTTCATGAACGATTGGAACATTCAGTCCCGCGCCTCCGCGTGCGAGGCGTGTACGCAGCCGTTTGCGGACCGGCAACCGTATCACACGCTGCTTCTTGACGCGCCGCCGGAACTGCGGCGCTCGGACATCTGCGACCCGTGCTGGCAAAAACAATTCGCCGGTGACGCCCGCGACCGTGCCGGATTCATCTCGCATTGGCAGGGAATTTACGAAGCGCCACCGTTGCCCGTGGACGTGATTCACCGCGAAACCGCCGAGACCCTCCTGCGAAAGCTCATCGAGCAAAACGACCCGCGTTATGCGCCCGCCATGTTCATTCTGGCCGTGATGCTCGAACGCAAGCGCGTGTTCAAGGTGAAAGAACAAATTGTCCGCGACGGCAAGCGCGTGTTCATTTACGAGCAACCCAGGAGCGGCGACATGTTTACCATCGCCGATCCGGCATTGCGGCTGGATCAACTGGAACAAGTCCAGCGCGACGTGGCTTCGCTGCTGGAACACGGCCTGAATCCCCCCGTTTCCGCAGGGCCGTCTGTTTCGGCGCCCCCAGCCCCCGCCGCTGGAAACGAAACCGTGTCGCAGCCTGCTGAACAACCGGCTGGAAATTAGATTCCATGCCCGAACTTTCCGAACTTCAAAACCGTCTTGGCCGGACATTTCGCGACGAAAATCTGTTGCGGCTGGCGCTGACACATCCGTCCGTCGCACATGAAAGCGGCGCGGCGACCGCCGGCGGCGACGAAGGGCAGCGAAGACCCGCGCACAACCAGCGGCTGGAATTTCTCGGCGACGCGGTGCTGCAACTCGTCCTCACCCGAGAGTTGTATGAAAAATTTCCCGCCTTCGACGAAGGCCCGTTGACCAAGGCGCGGGCAAAGCTCGTCAACCGGCGGACGCTGGCCGAACACGCCCGCGTGCTGGATCTCGGCACGCATTTGATCTTGAGCCACGGTGAGGAAATGCACGGCGGGCGGGAACGCCCTTCCGCGCTGGCGGACACGTTCGAGGCGTTGCTCGGCGCGATTTTTCTGGACGGGGGATTTGACGCGGCGCGTGAATTCATCCTGCGCGAATTCGGCGCCGCATTCGGCAAATTGAGCGTGCTGCCGATCATTGAAAATCCGAAGGGCGAGTTGCAGGAGTTATTGCAGGCCCGCTCGCCGGAAGCGCCGGAATATCACGTTGTCTCCGCTACCGGCCCGGACCACGACCGTGTGTTTGAATGCACGGTGCAGCACGCCGGCGTGGAACTGGCGCACGGCCGGGGCAAAAGCAAGAAGGCCGCCGAAAGCGATGCGGCTTCGGCAGCCTTGAAAAACTTGCGGGAGGAAATGGCAAAATAGACACAGCGCGCCGCGCCGCGTCGCGCCGTTCTTTTTACCTTTCGTCCAGAAACGTCAGCTTCACGCCTTGCTTGGATCTGGAAAAACTGTCGAGCAACGTCGGGGCGTTTGACGGCGTTGGCGCCGTTTGGACGTGCGCGCTTTGCGGTCCGAGCGCGGAACGCAGCGCGCCTTCGACGAGCTGGGCGCAATGGATTTTCATCGGCGGCAGCGGGCCGAGTTCGCCGGCCAGTTCCTCGGTCTTGAGCGCGAGCGCTTCCTCGGCGGTCTTGCCGCGGATGAGTTCCGTGGCGAGGCTGGCGACGGCGATGGCGGTCTCGCAACCGAACGACTGGAACGTGGCGCGGTCAATGACCTTTTTCCCGTTCTGCTCCTTGAACTTCACCCACAGGCGCAGCATCTCGCCACAATCCGCATTACCGACCGTGCCGACGGCATCGGCGCCGGCCAGTTCGCCCAGGTTCTGCGGATTAGCGAGCGCCGCCTGAATCCGCTTCTGCAAATCGTCGTTCATTTTTTATTCAAGAAAAGAAACCCGCTTCGGCATTCAAAGCATACCACCGACCGGCCGGTTCCGCCAGACGGCGGCGGACCTAGACATGCCGACATGGACGTGTTGCCCCTGCGCTCGCAACAGGTAAACCGAATCGTTCGCCAGCTGCAAAACAAAAATCCGGCAACCGGCCGGCACAGGCAAAATTGTGCGGCCATGCCGGCTCGGACACTTTCGCTGTAGCGGCGCTCTGCAAGCACCACTTCGACGGTCACAGATCGTCGCTACAAACGAGCCATACGAGGAAGGCCTTTGGAGATTTGGGATGGCGCCCCTCGTGTTCCGCAGAACAGGGTATCCGGAAACTTCACCGGTGGGTAAATGCCAACCTGGAGTTGTTTCGCGAAGTTCTCGCCCTGCCACCCGTTCATGCGGGTGAGCACGCCCTTGAACCAACGCCGCTTGAGTTTGTATGGGCGGCTACAAGCTCTCAGGTTCCGATGCGGAGCAAGCGGCCAACTGGCTGAAGAGATGACAAATTCGCTTTTCGGCGGCACCATTCCGAACGGAAAGTTCAGGAGTCGAAATGGTTACAGCCGGTTCCACCACACAGCCGTGGGTTTTGGCACTTCAAATAGCATCCGCTGCCCCGGGCTCTGCAGGGTGTAAATCGAATAGTTCGCCGGTTTCAGGGAAAAATGCCCGGCAGTGAGCCGGCGCAAACGGTGATGTGCGATCCAGAATGGCTTAAGCATTCTAACCCAGCGCGGTGTCAAGGCATCGGTTACGGCTTTTTCACGAATCGCATTCGGCTTCAAATTCATGTTCTCGCCGGTGTCGGCGAAAACGGAAGTGAAATGGCCGAGCACGGCCATCGGCACCTTGCTTTTCATCAACGCCAGCATCCAGTGGAAATCGCCGAGGTCACGCCAGCGTGTGTCGAAGAAAAGACCTCGTTCGTGGATAACGCGCCGCCGGATGAAGACCGAACTGGTGAGCACTGGAAAGCGGTACCAGATGTGTTGCGGATGCGGCACCATCGAAGGACGATGGCAGATGTATTTTCCTTCGCCATCGGTGACGATGGTCCCGGCGAGGGCGACTTCGATTTGCGGATGTTGCTCGAAGAATCCGTGAATGGTTTTGAGCGCGTCAGGCAGGTATTGTTCATCGCAATTCAAATACGCAAGAATGTCGCCGGTTGCGCGGCGGTAACCGCGATTAACGGCGTCATACATGCCGCCGTCCTTTTCGATGATCGCCTTCACACGCTTGTCGTGTGGCAGCCAGTTCTGCGTGCCGTCGTTCGAGCAGGAGTCTTGCACGAGGTGTTCACATTCCACACCGGACTGATCGGCGACGGAGGCAACGCAAAGCTTCAGCCACTGCGAATTGCGGAAACTGGGTGTGATGATGGAGAATGTCACACGGCACCTTTAGCAAATCTGCCGGCGGCAGGCAAACCTGCACCGGAGGAATCCGCGCTCCCCCGATCTACGCCGGCGGTGTCTGACCAGAATGGTTGTTGAAACCGTCAGGGTATGACGGGATTGCCTTGAAAAGTGCCGATGTAAGTCGGCCTTTGTTTAAGGTTGGCGGTCAACCAGTCGGCCGTGCCCTGGGTGTTGGTGATTTCGCCCCGCAGGATCGCCATCACGAGGTCGCAGGTCGTGATGGTGTTGAAAGATTGCGAGAAGGTCGCCGGAGCGTTGGATCCGGGTGGATTCACCAGGAACGGCACGCGATAATCGCGGATGCCATCGTAAACGCGGGAACTGCGCCAGGAATGATCGGCACTGACGATAATCCAGGTCTTCTCCCATTCTCCGGATTCCGCAAGGGCGCGGCGCAGTTCGCCCAGGGTCCGGTCCGCCAGCGCCAGATCGTTGAAGTAGCCTTCCACGGGGTCGTGGTTGTCGGCGGCAAACTGTTTGCTGTTCCGGTCATAGATCATGGGCTGATGCGGGGGGAAAAGGTGGAGGAACATCAGCCCGTAAACGTCGTTGGTGATCAGGGCCAGCGAATCCGCGAGGCTTTTCTGATACATGGTGACATACTGCTTGTGCACGTGCAGCGGCCCGGTCAGGGTATCAAGCTGGCGCAACAGGGCGGTGGTGTAATTGGTGGCACGCGCGGGTTCAAACCCCGGAAAGGGATACCATGTGCAGTAATTGAGGTCCCGGCCAAACAGCTTGGCGTAGGGCAAAAACCAGCCGATCACCGCCGTGTTCACTCCCATCGCCCGTGCGGCGGAAAACACCGAGGGCTGACGGCTGCACAGATACGTCCCGTTGGTGACCACAAACTGGATGGCCAGATCGGCATGATTGGTAAGCGTCGCTGAGGCCAGGCGATAGCCGAAAACCAAGCTGGGTATTGAAAGGATGGTGCCATCGTCGGGCGAGTTGGCGTTGTCAGCGCACAAGGACTCGTTCCGCAAACGGTCAAATTCGGGCAGTTGCAGACCAGCGGGTCGTTTCTCAAAAATCATTCGGTAATCCGCTTCGTCAAAAATGATCCAGACTACACGGGGGCGGTCGCCGTGAACGGCCACGGGAGCCGGCAGGACGGGAGGAGGATCGTTCACCTGCAGATGCACCACCCCAAAGGCAATCAGCACAATTTTCGCCACGACGAAGAACGCAAATGGCGAAAGGATGGCCACCGCCACGGCGGCCATTTTGGCGAATCGCCGATGCTGCCACAGCACCAGCGCCACGAACACCACGCCAATCAGGATGCCCAAGGGAGTTTTTAACAGGGCAGTCAGACTGTGGGTTGGGTGCAAGTGCGCCCGGAGAAAATCCAGCGGAAGAAACAGGAGCGCAAAAAACAGCAGGTGGATCGGCAGTTGAAAAGCGGTAGTGGTCCATCGCCGCCACGCCTGAAAAACCACCCAGAAGAGCGCCGCCAGCCCGAACAGGTTCGTCAACAAGGCCAGCAAAGTGGCCAGGGTGACCGGCGTGTTGTTGAAAAAACCAAAATCCAGGTCGTTCAACGGATGGAACCAGACCCCGATCAAACAGAGGTTGGACAAGGACAGCGCCACAATCCCATCCTTGATTTTTTGCTTGAGCGGATGCGGCAAGGGAATCGTTCCCTCGTCACGCCCCGGCGCATGGGTGCCGCTGGCAGGTCGGTTCAACGGACCCGGCCCTTTCGTTTCAGGCAATACATCCGCCGTTGTGTGCCCGGCAGGGCGAGCGAACGAACAATTTCAAAGTGTGCCGAGCACGCCTGTTCAAACGCCGCCGCATCCAGCGATGCGTGCAAAGCTTCGCGTCCGCGCGTCAGACGCCGGAACATATCGTCCTGGGGTCCGATAAATTCAATCACAAGTAACAGATTGGTTACTTCATAAGCCAGCCGCAGAATTTCGTCAAGCGGAATCCTTTCTGTCACCAGCAGATGATGGACCAACGCCAGCATCAGCACGCCGTCGAACGCGCCGGTGGCGCGGTCCAGAAATGACGGGCACTCGGCGTTGCGCCAGCCGAGTGCCGGACTCGGCCGCGCCAGATTCACCACCAGCGGCAGGATGTTCAGATTTTTTTCGCAGGCGCGCCGCCAGATCGCGCCGACACATGCCGCATCCAAATCCACCGCGACGACTTCCGCTCCGGCTTCCGCCGCCAGCGCGCTGAAGTGGCCCGTGTTCGCGCCCGCGTCCAGCACGCGCGCCGGCGAGAATTCGCGCAGCGCTTCGCGTACAAAACTTTCCTTGGCCGCGAAGGCCGGGTCATCGTAGCTGTGTGAAGCCATATAATCCGACCACATGGATTGCTTCCGGGCCGCCGGCTCCAGCGACCGAAGGGTCCGTTCCAACCGTTTGAACAGCGCTTCCAGGATGAATTGCGCCTTTTCCGCATCCGCCAGGAGATGCGGCCTGTATATCTTCGCGCTGTCCGGATCGGATTTGCGGGAGAGCCAGGCAGGAATGGAAACGAGCGAAAGCATTCGCGGGGTGAATTTTTCCAGCAAACCGAGCAGGCGGTAAGCCTCCTCCGGTTCGAGGCCGTCGCGGCGCGTTGTGAAGATTTCCGCCAGCGGCAAACCCCGGCGGCGGTTGGCCAGCAGCGGCAGAAGGAAAGTGCGAACCAACTGCGCCTCCGCCAGCCAGATGGGGTCGCCGGGATTACGACGCTCGAACGACAACGCGTCAATGAACACCGGCGCGTGTCCGCGAAACAGGATGTTGTAAGGCGTCGCATCTTTCAATCCGAAGCCGTCCGCGAGCGCGGCCCGCGCCAAATCAATCGTCAGCCGGCTGGCAGCCCAAAGCATTTCCGGGGGCCATTCGTGCGGATAACTCGGAAAGGGAATCCGCTCGTGCTCGAAGACTGCGCCGACGGGTCGGGCGTTGAAAATCGGCTCCAATTCCGGAGCCACGCGGAGGGCGGCGACTTCGGCCTCATTCAACCGGCGTGTGCAAACAAATTTCCGCCACGCGATAAACTGGCGCGCGCAACCGGATTGCAGGAATGTTTCAAACTCAGGCAGGGCATCCGCCGCGACGAAGCGCAGCACGCGGCCGTTGAAGAAACGACAACAGCCCGCCGGATCGCGAAACGATGGCGCGGGCTGCAACATCACGAGGCATCGGTCTTGGTTTTCACTTTTTCCGCGACGGGGGCGCGAGATACAACATCCGGAGATTTCTGCGCGCGCCCGAAAATTTTACGAAACATGCCGGCTATCCAAAGCCGCGTTTTTTTCAGATAAAACAGAAAACCAACAAAAGCGGCCAATAGGGTCTGCCAGATCAATGCGCCCAAACCGGGATCAATATATGCCAGGACGATCATGGAGCAATTTCCCACATATTAGTTACGGAGTTTGAGGCACCACCGCTTCCTCGTCAAGCTATTACCCGGAACCGTTGCGCGATGGGAATGCGCCGACCCATGCCGAAGGCACGCGGCGACACCTTCAAACCGGGCGCGGCCTGCCGGCGTTTGTATTCGCTGAAATTAATTTTGTTGATCACATCGTTCACCACCGCGGCATCAAGGCCGCTCCGGATGATTGCCTCCCGGCTCGAATTTTTTACCACGTAAAGATCAAGGATCGCGTCCAGTGTTTCGTAGGGCGGCAGTGAATCCTGGTCCTTTTGGTTGGGTCGCAACTCCGCGCTCGGCGGTTTTGAAATGGAAGCGGTGGGAATGATTTCGCGCTCGCGGTTCACCCACCGCGCGATTTTGTAGATGTCCGTCTTGAAAACGTCCGCGATGACCGCCAGAGCGCCACACATGTCGCCGTAAAGCGTGCAATAGCCGACGGCCATTTCCGATTTGTTGCCGGTCGTCAACACCAGCGCGCCGAATTTGTTCGACAGCGCCATCAATGTCACGCCGCGCAGCCGCGACTGGACGTTTTCCTCGGCCTCGTCCGGCCTGGCGCCGGCAAAAACCTTCGCCAGTTGTTTTTCGACCGATTGAAAAACCGGTTCAATCGGCAGGACCTCATAACGGATGCCGAGATTTTTTGCGAGCACCCCGGCGTCGCTCAAACTGCCGGCGCTTGAATAACGCGCAGGCATGGAAACGCCCAGCACCCTGTCGGGACCGAGAGCGTCCGCCGCGAGCACCGCCGTAAGTGCCGAATCAATGCCGCCGGACAAACCGACGATGACTGATTTAAAACCACATTTTTGGACATAATCACGGATGCCCAGCGACAGCGCCGAAAAAATTTGTTGCTCACGGACGGGCCAGTCAACTTTTATCAGCGGCGGGGCGGCATTCAGGTCGGCAACGAAAACGGCCTCGGCAAAACCCATTCCCGAAGCAATGGTTTCTCCCTGTTGATTCAGCGCGACGCTGTGGCCATCGAAAATCAGTTCGTCGTTCGCGCCGACAAGGTTGACCTGCGCCAACGGTACGCGCTCATCGCGCGCGACACGCTGGAGCATTGCCAATCGCGTCCGCTCCTTGCCGTCGTGCCACGGCGACGCGGAGATGTTGAGGATGATGTCCGCGCCCTGCGTAATGAGTTCCTTGATGGGATCACGGCGATAAAGCCGGTCCGGCCAGAAATCCTCGTCGTTCCAGATATCCTCGCAAATCGTGATGCCCAACTTGCGTCCATTAAACACAAATGGGGCAACCACATTGGCCGGTTCAAAATAGCGGTCCTCGTCGAACACGTCGTAGGTCGGCAGCAGGCTCTTGTGAGTGCGCCAGACGATTCTTCCGTTTTGCAGGACGGCGGCGGAATTGCGGAGGGCGCGCCCGGGACGGTCGGCGTTCCTGTCCACATGCCCGACGCAAAGCGGAACCGGGCCGGTGCTTTTGGCTGTGTCGGCGAGCGCGGTGAGGTTGGTTTCTATAAAATCGTCGCGCAGGAGCAGGTCGCGCGGCGGGTAGCCGCACAGAAACAGTTCCGGTGCCAGCACGAATTCCGCACCGAGCGCGACGGCCCTTTCATAGCCGGCTACAAGTTTTTGCCGGTTGGCCGCAAAATCACCGACGGTCGAATTCAATTGGAGCAGACCGATTTTCAATGTGCAAAGAATAGCGGCAAACGGCGATTTCCAAAACCACGAAATTCAAACAGGCAGGTGAGAGGGTAATGATGGTTTTTCCTGATTTTCGTCCGCCTGATTTTTATCCGATAATTCCACGTCCCGGATGGCCTCGGCCAGGTTGTGTAGATAACGTTCGAGCGTGAACCGGCCCAAATAGTAGTCGCGCAATTGTCTCCCGCCCTCCTGCGTCATCACGGTGAGCAGCGCGGCGGCGATGGGTTCCGGCGATTGGTCGGCGACAAGACCGGGATAGCCGGGCGGCAACATTTCGGGAATGGAGCGCCAGCGTGTGGTGATGATGGGCAGGCCGAAGGCCATGGCCTCAATCAACGTCACCGGCTGGTTCTCCGCGGCATATTGGGTCGGGAAGCAAAACAAATCGGCGTTGCGCAGAGTGTCATCCTTTTGCATGCCGGAAACAAATCCCAGGCAGTCCACCGCCTCGGCATATTCAGGGTTTTGCCGTAAGCGTTCGAATTCCAGTCTTTCCTCGGTAGTGACAAAGCTGCCCGCAGCTAGCAGCTTCAGCTTCAGGGGGGATTTTTGTTTGCGCAGGGTCCGGTTGGCAATAACCACTCCATGCGCGGCGGCGAACAGACCCTTCTCACGCATATAATGGGCGAGATACAGGACTTTGACGATTTGAGGATCGTCACCGGCATTTCCCATGTTTATCGGGTCCAGTGGTTCGCCGGCGAGCATTTTTTTGCGCGCGGCGAAACGCGCCTGGCGGCGGCGCAGGACTGACTTTTCAAAGTCGGGACAGGGATCGGCGATGCCATAATCCACCTCGCGGATCCGCCGGGACAACAATTTTTCGGCGTCCGCCAGATTGTATCGTGAAATGATGATACTCAAATCCACCGGCTTGAACAGTTGGTAGGTTGCCGCGCGCGCGCGGATTTGCACGGAACGTATCGAGCCATTTGGCGAGACCGGCGGCATGCCAGTGCAAGATGACCCGTTTAAAAAACGGGCGGCAAATCAGCATCACCAGCCAGTCTCGATAGAGCGCAACACGTTTGCCGGGCGCGGGGACGTAATATAAATTATCAACGCCGTGGCGAAACCGGCACCAAATTGCTTCAAGACAATGAAGGAAAAGCCGCGCCAGTTTGATGCTCTGAAGTTCGCCAATGTCCTCAAGCCTGCGCGAATATCGCGCGTCGACGTGATAACACTCGATGCCGAAAGAACCGGGAGCTTCGCGTTTCCGCTTGCGCCGGTCGCCACCGAAACCATTGAGCATCAGCTTGACCATGTAACTTTGGCCGTGGTGCGGCGGCGGCACATGGGCGAAAACAAGCAGTTTCATTCAAATCTGTGAGTGAACTTCAGACTTGAATTTAGACGAATGCCGGAAATGAGGGAAGGATTTTCCCGCCGGCCAAACGGGTTCGACTGGCATTTGGGCCCCCATCGCGTATGCTGTCTTCCGAATTTTCTATGGCCATCGAACGCGTCAACGTCCTCGGCGTCGGCATCAGCGCCATCAACCTGCCGTCGGCGCTGGCCGCGATTGCGGACGCGGTGCGCACGCGGCGCAAAGGGTACATTTGCGTGACGGGCGTGCATGGTGTGATGGAGGCGCAGGTCGACACGGCGTTCCGGAAAATATTGAACGAGGCATTTTTATGCACGCCGGACGGCATGCCCATGGTTTGGACGGGCAAATTGAGCGGTCACTCCGCGATGAGCCGTGTTTACGGGCCGGACCTGATGCTGGAGGTTTGCGCGTGGAGTGAACAAAATCCGTGCCGCCACTTTTTCTTCGGGGGTGCGCCGGGTGCGGCCGAGACGTTGCGCGGCAAATTGACGGCACGGTTCCCGGATTTGCAGGTCGCCGGCTGTTACACGCCGCCGTTCCGGGCGCTCAATGCGGAAGAACAACAACAACTGCAGGACGCGGTGCGTGCGGCCCGACCGGACATTCTGTGGGTCGGCTTGAGCACGCCAAAACAGGAAAAGTTTATGGCGGAATTTCTGCCACGATTGGACGTGACGCTGATGGTTGGCGTGGGTGCAGCATTCGATTTTCTCAGCGGGCGCGTCAAGCAGGCGCCGCGCTGGATGCAACGGAGCGGGTTGGAATGGTGCTACCGCTTGTGCCGTGAACCGCGACGGCTGGCCAGGCGTTATTTCCGGAACAATCCTCTGTTCGCTGTCAAAATCGCCGCACAACTTTGCGGGTTAAAGAAGTATTCGCTCGAATAAAGGGTCCCCGGCGAATTTGATTGAGCGAAAACAGGGTTTCTGCTATCTCAAGACTGGCAATACACGCAAATGAACGGAATTCAACTGAACGAAACACCCCGATCGTTTTGGCAGGATACCGCGGATTGCTGGCGGCAATTGCCCAACAAGACGTTTTTCTTCGTGTTGCTGGCGGCGTGGCTGGCGCTGTTTCAATTTTTGGGCAATTCCATTTTGGGCTACATCCACACGCCTTCGCTGTTTTCGTGGATGTCCGAGGCGTATAACAGTCATAATCCCGCCGCCGACGACGGGCATGGCGACTTCATTCCATTTTTGGTCATCGGGTTGTTCTGGTGGAAGCGCAAGGAGCTGCTCGCGCAGCCGTTGAACCTGTGGTGGCCGGGACTGTGGCTGCTGGTTTTGGCGATGGTGCTGCACGTCATGGGCTATGTTCTTCAGCAACCGCGCATTTCCATCGTGGCGCTGTTCACCGGGATTTACGGATTGACGGGGTTGAGCTGGGGCCGCGGCTGGCTGCGAAAGAGCTTCTTCCCTTTTTTCCTGTTTGTTTTTTCGATGCCATTGGGCGACCAGGCCAAGTTCATTACCTTCCCGCTGCGCCTGCTGGTCTGTCAATTGGTGGAACTGGTGTCCCATTGGATTCTGGGGATTGATGTGATGCGGATCGGAACGCAACTGATTGATCCAACCGGCACCTACCAATACGACGTCGCCCCGGCTTGCAGCGGCATCCGGAGTCTGGTGGCAATTTTTCTGCTCGCCACGATTTATGGATTTGTCGCGTTTCGGTCCATTTGGAAACGGCTCTTCCTGATGGCGCTCGCCTTTCCCTTCGCCGTTCTGGGAAACCTGACGCGAATGCTTTGCATTATCATCGCGGCGGAAATGGGCGGTCAGGAGGCCGGCAATTACGTCCACGAAAGCACCCTGATCAGTCTGGTTCCGTATATTCCCGCGATTGTCGGGCTGCTTTGGGTCGGGCGCTGGATGGAAAAACGCGGGAAGCTGGACGCCAGGGAGGAACCATGAAAAAAAATCAAAAGTGGCTGCTCCTTTTTGCCGTGCTGGTTTTGATTGCCGCCACCGCCGGCGCGTTGACGTGGCTCAAGACAAATTTAAAACTTGGCAAACCGGGCATCAAGGCCACTGCGCGTCCCGGCGGCGTGGCGATGAAAATTGATCTGCCGGCGCAGGTCCTCGATTTTACATCCACCAACGTGCCGGAGGACGATGTGGTTTTGAATTATCTGCCCAAAGACACCAGCTTCGTGGAGCGTTGCTACACGCCAGCGGATAATTCCCCCGGAATCTATGCCACGATCATCTTAATGGGGGCGGACCGCACCAGCATTCACCGGCCGGAATACTGTCTGGCCGGCCAGGGTTTTACCTGTGATGAAAAAGTGGTGGTGAACATTCCTGTGGGAGGTCCGAAACCCTACCAATTACCGGTGGCCAAATGGAAGGTCAGCCGCGTGGTCCAGCAGCCGGACGGACAAAGCGTCAAAATATCCGGCGTTTACGTGTTTTGGTTTGTGGCGGATAATGAACACACCACGGGCAATGTTCAGTTTCAGTGCTATCTGGTCCGGGATCTATTGCTCAAAGGGGTGTTACAGCGCTGGGCGTACATTTCATATTTCGCCCCCTGCCTGCCAGGGCAGGAAGACGCCACTTTCGAGCGCACGAAGAAGCTGATTGCGGCTTCGGTGCCGGAGTTTCAGTTGCCATCCCAATTTGCAGGCGCCGCCCCACCCTGAGGAAGAGGCCGTTGGGTCGCACGAAAAATTAGCTGATTTAACTGTTCACAAAAAATTGAATTAGACCATGCTGCGGCGTGATCGTCAGATGCGGACGCAAGTCCACCAATTGGTGGACGCCTTTCTCTTTGCGGTCTGCTTCTGGCTCATGGTGGTTTTACGCGCCGACCCGCAGATTATCGTGTGGTTGGATCTCAAACCCATGCCGCCTGATGCGTTCGTAAATGTCGGATGGCTTTACTTCATACTCATCCCGGGCGCGCCGTTCATTCTGGAACTGCAGGGCTTTTACAATCGGCCCATTTTGGGTCCGCGTCACGCCATTCTGTGGCCGCTCTTTAAGGGCTGTGCGCTTATCACGATGGGGCTGGTGCTCGCCGCGTATGCCCTGCATTTGAATGTGCCGCGCTGGGTGGTGGTTTGGTTCGGTTGCCTCAGTTTCGTCCTGGTGTATCTCAAGGAAGAAATTTTGTGCGCTGTTTACAAAAGCAAACTCGCCCAGGCGCAATACAAACGCCGGTTCATCCTGGTCGGCGCAAGCAATGAAATCGCCCGGATGCGCCAGGAACTGGAAAGGCAGGCCGACGAAAGCATCGAAATCATGGGCGAATTTGACTTTATCAAAGCCCCATTGCAGCAGCTCATTGAATTGCTCCACGACCATTCCGCCAGCGGCGTCATCGTCAGCGCCAAACAGGCATATTTCGAGCGGGTCGAAAGCGTCATCAAAGTCTGCGAACTCGAGGGGGTCGAGGCCTGGCTCGTGGCCGACTTTTTTGGAACTCAAATCGCGCGCGCGAGCCTGGACGAGTTGTTCGGCCGTCCCTTGCTGGTCTTTCGCACCACGCCGGAAACCTCCTGGCAGAGCCTGACCAAGATGCTCGTGGACTTCTTCGGCACGCTGGTGCTGCTCCTCGTGGCCGCGATCCCGATGCTGGTCATCGCACTGCTGATCAAGCTGACTTCGCCTGGTCCCGCCTTTTTCCAGCAACAACGCTCCGGACTCAGTGGCGCGCCGTTCACGCTCTACAAATTCCGGACCATGGTCACCAACGCCGAGCAGTTCAAACACGAACTGGAGGCGATGAATGAAATGCGCGGCCCGGTCTTCAAGGTGACCAACGACCCGCGCGTCACACGCATTGGCAAATGGCTCCGCCGTTACAGCCTCGACGAATTGCCGCAACTGTTCAACGTCCTGCGCGGCGAAATGAGCCTCGTGGGTCCTCGTCCGTTGCCGGTGGATGAGGTAAAACGCTTCGACGACCTGGCCCACCGCCGCCGTCTGAGTGTGAAGCCCGGCATCACCTGCCTCTGGCAGATCAGCGGGCGCAACCAAATCGCCGACTTCAAGGAGTGGGTGCGGCTCGACCTCGAGTACATTGACAACTGGTCGCTGTGGCTTGATGTGAAGATTTTGTTGCGAACTATTCCCGCCGTGCTTGCGGCCACCGGCGCCAAATGAATCGCCCGGTCGTTTAATCGTTGAATCCTCCTCCCGTTTCAATACGCTGCTTCCGCCTGGCAATCGAGCCGTTAAACCATTTGCCTTTGATGAAAAAAAAACAGCCCGCGTCCGTTGTCACCGGCGCCGCCGGATTTCTTGGATCGCATTTGACCGATTTGCTTTTGGCGCGCGGCCACAAGGTCATCGGCATTGATAATTTTGTCACCGGCACGGTGGACAACATTTCGCACCTCGGCGGGAATCCCCGTTTCAAATTCATCCAGCAGGACGTCACCGAATTCATTTTTCTCAACGAGCGCGTGGATTATGTCTGGCATTTTGCGTCGCCCGCCAGCCCGGTTGATTATCTGGAACTGCCGATCCAAACGCTCAAGGTTGGCTCGCTTGGCACCCACAAGGCGCTCGGCCTCGCCATGGAAAAGGGCGCGCGTTTCCTGCTCGCTTCGACGTCGGAAATTTATGGAGACCCGCTCGTCCATCCGCAAACGGAGGATTATTGGGGCAACGTCAACACGATCGGTCCGCGCGGCTGTTACGACGAGGCCAAACGGTTTGCCGAGGCGCTGACGATGGCCTACCACCGCGAACACGAGGTCGAAACCCGCATCGTCCGCATCTTCAATACCTACGGTCCGCGCATGAGACTCAACGATGGCCGCGTCGTCCCCGCGTTCATCAGTCAGGCGCTCAAAAACAAACCCGTCACCGTCTTCGGCAAAGGCCGGCAGACGCGCAGCTTTTGTTATGTCTCGGATTTGATCGAAGGGATCTATCGGCTGATGATGAGTGAATATGGTCTGCCGATGAACATTGGCAATTCGACCGAACTGACCATGCTCGAATTCGCCAGGGAAATCATCCGCGCGACCCATTCCAAAAGCCGGATTGTCTTCAGACCGCTGCCGCAGGACGACCCGAAGCAACGCCGGCCTGACATTTCCCGTGCGCAAAGTATCCTCCGCTGGTCGCCCCAAGTGCAACTCGACAAAGGACTCACGCAGACCATTGCTTATTTCAGGCGCAAGGTCTGAGCGCGGATTTCGCACCATGATTTTCCGCGCACGCCAGTTTGGATTCACTTTTCCAGGGCCAACCCTCGTCATGGGCATCATCAATGTCACGCCCGACTCGTTTTTCGACGGTGGCAGGTTTTTGAAACCGGAGGACGCCGTGGCCCACGCGCTCGAACTGGCCGGGCAGGAAGCGGACATCCTTGATGTCGGCGGCGAATCCACGCGCCCCGGCGCCGAATCCGTCAGCGAGGCTGAAGAACTGCGCCGGGTCATTCCGGTGATCGAAAAGCTCGCGGCGAAAATCAAAATCCCGCTTTCGATTGACACCATGAAACCCGCCGTTGCGCGCGCGGCGTTGCACGCGGGCGCGAGCATCGTCAACGACGTGGCCGCGAACCGCGAAGATGACGCGATGTGGAGGATTGCGGCGGAATTCCACGCCGGTTACATTTGCATGCACGCGCAAGGCGCGCCGCAAACCATGCAGAAAAATCCGGTTTATGCCGATGTGGTGTGTGAAGTCGGTAAATTCTTTGGCGAACGGTTGGAAAGATTGTACGCTTGCGGAGTGGCCGCCGACCAGGTTGTGCTGGACGTCGGCATCGGGTTTGGCAAGACGCTTGAACACAATTTGCAGTTGCTCGCAAACGTGGGGAGTTTTGCAAGGTGGCGGCGCCCGTTGCTGCTTGGCGTTTCGCGCAAGTCGTTCATTGAAAGGCTGCTCGGAGGGAAATTGAATGAACGCTTGCCAGCTTCGCTCGCTTGCGCGAGTCTTGCCATTGCCGCCGGCGTGCAAATCATTCGGACACATGACGTGGCGGAAACGGTCCGGGCCGCACGCATGACGGAAGCCGTGCTGGCCCGGAAGAAAAATTGATGCCCGACCAGATACACATTCAGGATTTATGGCGTCCCGCGCTGGAAATTTTGATCCTCGCGGTGCTGATTTATTACGCATTCCGTTTTTTGCGCGGTACGCGCGGCTGGCCGGTCGTCATCGGCTTCGTGGTTGTGTTGCTGGCCTTGGCGCTGGTAACGACCGTTCTTAATTTGAAGGTTTTGAGCTGGCTGCTTGGCACGTTCTCGGCATTTTTCGCCGTGGCGGTGCTGATCATTTTCCAGCCTGAACTGCGCCGGATGCTCGCCGAACTCGGCAATTTGCCGCTCTTTGCCAGCGCGCACGAGCAACGCGAAAAAATCGAAGTCATCATTCAAACCGTTGAGCGTCTCGCGGATGTCCGCATCGGCGCGCTCATTGCCATCGAGCAATCCATCCAGCTTTTCGAGGCGGTTGAGTCCGGCGTCCCGGTGGATTGCGAAGCGACGCCGGAAATGTTGGAAACGATTTTCTTCCCGAACAACGCCATTCACGATGGGGGTGTGATTATCAAGGGTGACCGCATCGCCTACGCGGCGTGTATTTTTCCGTTGACCCAGCGGCAGGATTTGAACAAGTCACTCGGCACGCGCCATCGCGCGGCCATCGGTCTGACCGAGGAAACGGACGCGGTAGTGGTCGTCGTGTCGGAAGAAAACGGCAAGATTTCGCACGCCTACAAAGGCCAACTCGTGCGCGGCGTGTCGCTGGAGGAATTGCGCGCGTTCCTGACCTCAGTGTTGGTGCAACCGGCGAAATCACGTCACGGGGTCGAATGGCTGCGTGCCCGCTTCGGCGAACGCCCAAAACCCGGCCCCGCCGTCATTACCAAAAACGAGCCGCGCCCGGCGCTCAAACATACGGGCAATTGAACTCTATGGCGAACCGCGACTGGATCACGAACGATTTGGGATGGAAATTGTTCTCGCTGATTTTGGCGGTTGCGCTCTGGATTACCGTGCACAACATCCGCGAGACGCCGGAAGCGGTCACCCCCTTCGCCACGGTGAATACGGTTATATTCACGAATCTCCCGGTCCTCGCCGTATCCGCCAGCGCGGACGTGCGGGCCGCGCGGATCGTTCCCGACGTGATCACCGTCAAACTGAGTGGACCATCCAACGTCATGGCGGTTTTGCAGGAAAACCGGGTCCATGCGACCGTGGATCTCACGGGCATTGATTCCGCGCGCCATTTTCCCCGGCGTGTGGATGTTTCGCCACCTCCCGGCGTGGCGCTCGACAAGATTGATCCACCGGAAGTCAGCGTGACCATTACGCGTACAACTGAATAGCCGGCGATGAAGGCGCCTCAGAAAATCTTCGGAACGGACGGTGTCCGCGGCACGGCCAACGTTGAACCGGTCACCGCAGAAACCGCGCTCAAACTCGGCCGCGCCGCCGCCCACGTTTTCAAAAATCTCGAACGCCAGTCGCGCGGACACGGCCGCCACAAAATCGTCATCGGCAAGGACACGCGCCTTTCCGGGTACATGCTGGAAAACGCCATCTCGTCCGGCATTCTTTCGATGGGGGTGGATGTACTGTTCATCGGCCCGCTGCCCACGCCGGGCGTGGCCTACGTTACGCGCAGCCTGCGCGCCGACGCCGGCATCGTCATCACCGCCTCCCACAATCCCTACGCCGACAACGGCATCAAGTTTTTCCGCGCTGACGGCTACAAGCTCGACGACAAGATTGAAGACGACATTGAACACCTCGTTTTCAGCGGCAAAATCGAAAACATCCGCCCGACCGCTGATGACATTGGAAAGGCGGTACGCATTGATGATGCGCTCGGTCGATACATTGAATTTGCCAAAACCTCGTTCCCCCGCGGCCTGACCCTCGAAGGCCTGCGGGTGGTGGTGGATTGCGCGCACGGTGCCGCCTACAAATCCACGCCCTGCGTGCTGCAAGAACTCGGCGCGGAAGTCATCGTTTATGGCAATCAGCCCGACGGCATGAACATCAACCGGGATTGCGGCTCGATGCATCCGGAAAATCTTTGTCGCAGGGTCATCGAGCACAAAGCCTGCATCGGCATCGCGCACGACGGCGACGCCGACCGCGTTTTGCTCTGCGATGAAAAAGGCAGGTTGATTGATGGTGATGACATCATGGCCATTGCCGCGCTCGACCTGCTCGGGCAGGGCGCGCTGGCCAAAAAAACGCTCGTGACCACCGTCATGAGCAACGCCGGCCTGGACGCCGCCATCAAATCCGGCGGCGGAAAAATCATCCGCACCGCTGTCGGCGACAAGAACGTGATTGATGAAATGCTGCGCGGCGGCTTCAACTTCGGCGGCGAGCAGAGCGGGCACTTGATTTTCCGCGATTACAGCACCACCGGCGACGGACTCGTCGCGGTCCTGCAAACCCTACGGATCATGAAGGCGAACAAAACGGCGCTATCGAAACTGGCGAAATGCTGGACGCGCTTTCCGCAACTCATCACCAACGTTCGGGTACGCGAAAAAAAACCGTTTGAGCAACTCGATGGCCTGACAAAGCTCGTCAGTCAAGCCGGGAAGGCGCTGAAAGCCCAGGGCGGACGTGTGTTTTTACGCTACTCCGGCACGGAACCCAAGGCGCGCCTGCTTTTGGAAGGCCGCGACGCCGCGTCACTGAAAGCATGGTCGGACAAAATCTGCGGCGCGATCCAAAAGCAGATCGGCGGATAGACTGGTGCCAGTGTGGCATTCTGCGACGGCGAACCTGCAAAATTGCCTCTGGTCCGCGATTCAAGGGAAATTGAAACCGAACATACCCCCGCGGAATCCTTTTCCTGCGCAATGACCGAAAGCCGCCAACGGAATTGATGGCCGCCAATCAATTATTTCGTTCGCTGTCGGAGGCGGTGGGGGAAGTTTTCCTGGGCAACCGGCGACAACCCGGTTCCGTTCTGGGTTTATTTGACGCGTTTGAAGAGGTGCAAAACCGGCTCAGCAATTGTTCGACTTTAAGAACCAGTTGATCCGGGTCGAATGGCTTTAGCAGGAAATCATCAGCGCCGGACTCAAGCCCGGCGAAGCGGCCAAACTGGCTGCGCATGCCCGTCAGCATGATGATCGGGACGGAAGCCGTGGCCGGATCGCGCCGCAAACTTTCGCAAACGTCAAAGCCATTTAATCCGGGCAACATCAGGTCCAGGATAATCAGGTCCGGCGATATCGAGCGGGTTTTTACGAGGGCGTCGGTGCCGTTGGCAGCGGTTCCAATGGCAAAACCCGCTGCTCTCAAACTCAATCGGATCACTTCAAGTTGATCGGGGTCATCTTCTACCACCAATATTTTTCTTCGCATAAGGCCTTATTCAACTTATGCGCCGGCGGGGAACGCTGATTTTCATGCGCATAAACACCGCCGCGTGAAGCAGGAATGATGCCGATACCCGCGGCGCAGTCGCGACGGCGGAACCTGCGACAAGAATCTGAAGGCGCGTGAACGAGGGCTTTCGATTCCGGCAACGACACGACGTTCAAATTCTTTGACGATGTGCCGTCAGAAGCTACAATTGTCAGCCAGTAGATTCATTCGCTTGAGAGTTGATGGACCGGTCCCGGCCCGTCCAAATGAAGAATATGTCATCGCCAAAAATAAAGGCACCGCTGGATCCTGGTTTTCAACCCGCTGTTCTCGCCAACCGCAACTACATTGCTGCCGCGAAGAAATCCGGCCACGCCCTGCCACTGGTCATCGGCCTCGAACGCGAAGGCGGCCTGGTATCGCGCTTGGCAACCGTCGTCCGACCCCGGACCGACCCCGAAACGCTGCGGCACGTCGAGCGGACTGTGAAATTCCTTCTCTGGGCGCGCGGCGGCTGGAAGCTGTTTATCGGCGGACCCAGGGCCGTCGGCGAATTCATTCGCCGGACCTACTCGGCGCACGGCGCCCGCAAGTTCGATTGCGAAATGATGGAGACCGCCTACGGCAAAAAATTCCAGGTCGTCATCACTACCCCCGCGAAAGTTCCCGCCTGCCGGGAAATGCACGTCGCCGCGGGAGGCCATCTTACGGGCTGCCGGATCGGTTTCGACCTCGGCGCGAGTGACTACAAAGTCTCGGCGGTCATTGACGGCAAGGCGGTGTTTACCGACGAAGCGCCGTGGGACCCGAAAAACCAGCCCAATCCCGAATATCATTTTCACCACGTTTCCGCCGCGTTACACCGGGCCGCCGCGCACCTGCCGCGCGTGGACGCCATCGGCGGCAGCTCCGCCGGCATTATCGTGGACAACGAGATCCGCGTCGCGTCGCTGCTGCGCGCGATTCCCAAAAGGGATTTTCCCAAGGCGGCGAAAATTTTTAAACGCATCCAGAAGGAATGGAACGTCCCGCTGGTCGTGATGAACGACGGCGACGTTACGGCGCTCGCCGGTGCGCTGTCGCTCCGCAAAAAGGGGTTGCTCGGCATCGCGATGGGTTCGAGCGAGGCGGCAGGTTTCATGGACAAGCAGGGCCGTATCCTCGGCTGGTTGAATGAATTGGCGTTCGCACCGGTGGATTACAATCCCGAGGCCGCCGCCGATGAATGGTCGGGTGACCGAGGCGTGGGTGTCATGTATTTTTCGCAACAGGCGGTCAACAAACTTCTGCCCGCCGCCGGTATTTCGCTGCCGGAAAATCCGGGTTTGCCCGAAAGGCTCAAGGAAGTCCAGGGGCTGATGGCCAAAGGCGATCCGCGCGCGGCCAAAATCTACGAGACTATCGGCGTGTATCTCGGCTACGCGATGGCGCACTACGCGGATTTTTACGATTTCAACGACGCGCTCATCCTGGGCCGCGTCACCACCGGCCGGGGCGGCGACATCGTTCTTGAAAAGGCGCACGAGGTTTTGCGGCTGGAATTTCCGGCGGTAGCCGCGAAAATCGCGCTGCATGTGCCGGACGAAAAATCCCGGCGCGTCGGTCAGGCCGTGGCGGCGGCGAGTTTGCCGGAAGTAAAGACATGATTTTATGAAGCTGCGCAATTCATCCGCCCAAATCTTCGTTCCCGACGGCCGGCCCGTCGCGGACGCGCTCAAACGCATCACGCACGTCGGCATCGGCGCGCATCAGGACGACCTGGAATTCATGGCGTTCCACGGCATCCTCGAGTGTTTCACCAGCGACACGAGATGGTTCGGCGGCGTCACCTGCACCAATGGCTCGGGCAGCGCCCGTTCCGGCACTTATGCGCAATTCACCGACGCGCAGATGATGGCCGTGCGCCGCACCGAACAAAACCACGCTGCCATTATCGGCCAATACGGCGTGATGATCCAATTGGATTATCCGAGCAGCGCGGTTAAAAGTGCGACCGAGCCGCACCTGAAAAACGATTTGAAGGAAATCCTCGCCGCGACCCGGCCGGAAATCGTTTATACGCACAATCCGGCGGACAAACACGACACGCACGTCGGGGTGGTCGTGGCGGCGTTGCAGGCCATGCGCGAACTGCCGCGCGAACAGCGCCCCAAAAAAGTCATCGGCTGTGAAGTCTGGCGCAACCTCGACTGGCTGCCCGACGCCGACAAGGCGTTGATGGACGTCAGCGGCCACGACAATCTGGCGGCGGCGTTGAACGGGGTTTTTGACTCGCAGATCGCAGGCGGCAAGCGCTACGACCTCGCCACGCTGGGCCGCCGCGCGGCGAACGCCACGTTTTTCGAGTCACACGCCACCGACAAGACCACGCAGCTCGTTTTTGGTATGGACCTCACGCCGGTGGTGGCGGATGAATCGAACAACATTGCGGATTACGTCGCGGCGTTCGTCCGGGCCTTTGAAAGCGACGTCCGCAAAAAGTTGTCCAGCCGGTTGGGCAGTTAATTCTTGCGTTCGCCGGCGCTGTCCGCAATTTAACGGGCAAAAATGAGTTCCGAGCAGAGAATTTTCATCGGCACCGACAGCGGCGCGACCACGTCCAAAATCGCGGCCGTTTGGGAAAACGGCGAGGCCGTCTCCACCCGGCTCCTCCAGCGCCCGACCAACGCGCAAAACGGCCGTGACGCCGTCATCGCCGGCTGGATTGCGGGCATCGGTGAATTTCTCGCGCAAAACCATTTGGAATGGCCGCAAGTCCGCGGCGTCGGCCTGGCGATTCCCGGACCGTATCTGCGCTTCGGCGTGCTGGGCAAATCGCCGAACCTGCCGGCAGACTTCAATGGCTGGGACGTGCACACGGATTTCAGTGCGGCGCTGGCCAAAGCGGCCAGCCGCAGGTTGCCGCTGGCTTTTGACAATGACGGCAGGTGCGGCGGCGTGGCCGAAGCACGGATTGCGTGCGCCGGACGCAAGCTGTCGGTGCTGATGCTCATGCCCGGCTCCGGTTTGGGCACCGCATTTGTGGATGAGAACGGCCTGCCACTCACCGGCCACACGTTCACCGCCACGGAAACTGCCCACATGGCCGCGCCGCTGCACCTGTTCGGCCTTGACGCCCCGCCGTTCCCGTGCGGCTGCGGGAAAAATTGGGGCTGCATCGAGGCTTACACGACCATTTCCGGCCTGCCGCTGTTGCTGGCGGAAAAACTCAAGAAATATCCTAATCACGAATTCGCGAAATCCGCTGCGCCGATGAAGGAAAAAGTTCTCGCGCTCCGCAGCCGCGCGCAAAAGGGCGACGCGCTGGCGCTGGAAATTTTCGATTTTCAGGCGCACGCGCTGGGCTTCCACGTCGCGAACCTGATGATGGTGCTCGACCCCGGCATCATTGTCATCGGTGGCGGACTGATGGACCGCGAGGTAACCACGCCGGAATTCCGCGAGCGTTATTTGCGCATCCTCCGCGAGACGGCCAGCCCGTATGTCTGGCCGGTGCAGCGCGAGTCGCTGGAAATCGTCCCGGCGGCCTTGGGTGAATTGTCGCAGGCCATCGGTGCCGCGCTGGTGTCGCTTTACCAAAGCCGGAGTTGATCCGACGGCGGTGGTCGCACGAGGGTCAAGGGCTTCAGTGTGTTCCGTCGCAGATTCAGGCAATCAGCAGCCCGCTGCGGCTGCGGCATTCGACGGCAAGGCCAATGGCTCCAGCGTCATCGGCCGGTCGTGATTTAGAAAGTGCTCACAGACGCGGAAGAAGTCGGCGGCCATCGTCACGCGGCGGATTTCGTGCAGGAATTTTTCACCAACCCCCTCGCCGATGAAGTTCATGAATTTCTTCATCCTCTGCACCTGGGCCGACTCTTTTACGTCGAAAGTGATTTCATTTTCCCAAAGTTCGCGCACATAAGCCATCACGTCGTGACCGGACGGCAACTGAATTTGTTCGCCGCGCAGCCGGGCACGGATCTGATCGAACAGCCACGGGTTGCGGATGGCGCCGCGTCCAATCATCAACCCGCGCGCGCCGATTTCGGCCAGCACCGCCTGTGCGTGCGCGGCACTGTGGACGTTGCCGTTGGCAAGAATGGGGCAACGCAATTCACGCGTCGCCCGCGCGATCAAATCGTAGCGCACACCGGGACGATACATTTGCCTGACCGTTCGCGCATGAACGGTAAGCAAGTCAATCGGATGCTTCGCAAACAACGGCAGCAGCACATCGAATTCGGCAGGCGACTCGAAACCGATGCGCGTTTTGACGGTGAACGGAATCGTCACCGCATCGCGCAGTGCGCCGAGGATGGCGTCAATCTTTTGCGGCTCGCGCAACAGCCCGCCGCCCGCGCATTTGCGGTAAACCACCGGCGCGGGACAACCGAGATTCAACTCAATCGCGGCGATGGGATAGCTCTGCAACTCCTTTGCCGTGCGGATGAGTGCAGGAATGGCGTTGCCGATGAGTTGGGCCACGACAGGTTTACCGGTCGGATTTTTCGTGATGGAATCGAGAATCCATTTTTCCGGGCGCGAATTGCCGTGGACGCGGAAGTATTCCGTCCAGTAGGCGTCCGCGCCGCCGTAGCGTGCCAGCACGCGCCAGAATTCGAGCGTGGTCACGTCCTGCATCGGCGCCAGCGCCAGCACGGGCGCGTCGCTGCGGAGTAGATTAAGAAATGTTTCGGGCGGCGTCACGCGGGGTAAATTTCGATGAAAGACTGGATGAGTCGAGAACAAATGCAGTGCCGTAGGCGCGAAATCAATGTAGCACAGACACACCCAAAGAATATTCAAGCTCCGGAGGAGCGGAATATGCCGCCCCGACGGGGGCTTGGAATTTTGTGGTTTTGATTTCTACAAAGATTCCGCACCTGACGGAGCTGGCAAATTTCGCTGACCAGCCCGTCGTGGATTTCGGCCATTGCCCGCTCCGGCTGGATGCGGAGCGGTAAAAGTTGGATTATTGCTCCAGCAATTTTTGCCAATTCCAAATTTTCATCGAATTTACAATTGCTGGAACTTCGAGGGCGGGCATAAAGTGTCGCACATCACCTACAACGGAGTTCATTATGCCCGACAATTCTTTACCGCCTAAAGCGAGGCTGGAAACTGTCGCTTCTTTCCTGCTCTGGGTCGGAGTCCCGTTGATGCTCATCTTGCCATGCGTGTTCATGATGCACGGGTTGAAAAATGCGGAGACGCAGCGCCGGATAAATCAAAATTACATGCGCGTGCAGGCAACGGTATTGTCGTCTGATGTTTCAAGCTGGGAAAGCGAGCATCACGAGAAGCATTACGACGCAAACGTTAAGTATCAATATCAGGTGAACGGCAAAACGTATCAGGGCGACCGGCTGATGGCATTGATTGCATATGGCTCCGAGGGCTGGGCGAATTCGGTCGTGAGCCGTTACAAACATGGCCAGACATGCGACGCGTATTACGACCCGGCAAATCCGGACAAATCGGTTTTAATGCGCGCCTACCAATTCGAGCCTTATTGGGAAATGCTCGAGGCGGCGTTCGTATTGACCGGCGGGTTCTTTTTCATGACGTATGTGTGGTTTGCGCGAAAACGTCATGTGCTGCCCGCGGACAACGGCTGGTTCGGCCTCAAGCCGGAATACGGCGAAAGGCAAAAGCTGGTGGCGGCAAAAAATTGCGCGGCCATGTGGTATCTCGGCGGAGCCATTCCCACGGCGCATTTTTATTTATGCGTGCCGCCGCCGCACAGCCTCCATTCGTTGCACGTTTTTGAAATGTTTTACGCAGTGGGATTGATTCCCGTTTTGGCGCTCATCCATTACTGGCGCGTGAACCGCAACACGGGCGAAGCGCAATTGCTCGTGGACCAGTCGGCGGGGATGATTGGCAAGCGGATTAAATTTTCCGTTTCACAGGACATTCGCCGGCCATTGCAATTGAAAGAAGCGAGCGTCCGGCTCCTTTGCCTGGGAGTAAAGCGGCAAGGCAAATCAAGCTCGTCAACCACGTTGTTCGAAGAAACGCCGGCAGAAATAAAATCGCGCGCGCTGCACGTCGGCGAAAATTTGGAATTGTCCGGCGAATTGACGCCGCCAGCGAATCAACAACCGAGCGGACGCGACCGTTCCGGCAAATATGATTGGATTGTCTGGAAGTTAATTTTTGAAAGCGACTTCGCCCATGCGCCGGATTATTACGTCGAATATCGCATCGAAGTCAAAGCGCCGCCCATTGAACAACCGGAACCGCTCGTCAAGCCAGCCGTGTCCGCAGACGTGCGGCCAATCGAACCGGAATTTGCCGGACGAATCATGTCGCGACGGAATCGGACGACGGGATTCTTGCTGGCCCTTGTGCCCATGACAGTCATGTTGACGGGCGCGGGATTGGCCGTGTCGGTCTTGTTCAGGTTGCTTCCCGACAACTCGGGCTTGCAGCCGTTCTGGGACCTGCCCAAGCCGCAGGCAAGGCTGGTTTTTGAAATCGGCGCGGCGCTGTTCGTTTTTGGCGCAGTCTGGGGCACTCTGTTTTCCGGACGTCTGGGCAACGGTTACATCCGCATGGTGGCGATACGCGAAATCAAGCGCCGGCCTGACGCCATCGTGCAACCGGACGCGGACAGCCTGTATGTGGAAATCATTCCACGCGAAAACTGGAACCGGCTGATGCAGCGAAATTCGACCGACATCGGGTTTCTCACCGTGGACGCCGCGCGGCGCGAAATCCGGTTTGAGGGTGACATGGAACGCTATCGCATTCCCGCCGACGCCCTGTTGTCCTGCGAAGTGGAAAAATCCGTTCTCACGGCGGCCGCAAAACCGACGGCGCCGGGATTTTACATGGTGGTGGTCCGCGCGGAAGGTGCTTCGGGCATTTGGGAAGCGCCGGTCTCGCCGGGCGTGCGCAAGAGCGCTTTCAACCAAAAGGCCCGATTGCAGGCGGCAAATGCGCTGCGGAAAAAAATCAAAGCGTTGCATCCGGCACCATTTGCAAAAAAAGTTGAAAGCAACTCCTCGTAGTGCCGCAGGCGCGACATCGCCGACCTGGCGGCGGTGGGCGAATGCAGCTACGAGAGCGCCAGGAAACACCTCGTGGTCATGGCCCGCACCGGGATGGTGGTGAAGGGGCGCGAACAGCCTTACCAGATTCTGAAGCAATATCTCTTTTAACAAGCAGGGCAAACGGTTGGTGGATGTAATCCGCCTGAATCATCCCCGTTTTATTGAGGAAAGGTTAAAAACGCTGCATTTATGGAAAGTCTTAGCCGCGCACGAACCAACAGAACTCCAGCGGTTGATGGCTTTTCCGGCAGACTTGCCTGATTTATCTGCACTCAAACCATCGCGAGGGAATCGCCGACCGGAAGGCATTTCCGAAAGTTGTCTTGCACGCCGGAACCGAGACGATTTGCCAAAAGTATATTGACCTGTGCAGCTTTTGTGCAGTTGAACTTGCCCGCGGCATCGGCTATGGTGTCAGCCTATGACTTTGACGGAAAAATTGCTCGCGCGCGCCGCCGGCAAGAAACGGGTGCAAGCTGGTGACAACATCTGGGTGAACGCCGACGTGCTCATGACCCACGACGTCTGCGGGCCGGGCACCATCGGCGTCTTCAAACGCGAGTTCGGCAAAACCGCGAAGGTCTGGGACAAAAATAGAATCGTCATCATCCCTGACCATTACATTTTCACCGCCGACTCGCTCTCGAACCGCAATGTGGACATCCTCCGCGATTTCGTGAAGGAACAGGGCATCCCGTATTTCTACGACGTGATTGACGACCCGAACGGCCACTGGCATTTCGATGCGAGCAAGGGCCATCTCAAGCGGCAATACGGTTCGCAATACGCCGGCGTCTGCCACACGGCGCTCCCGGCCAAGGGCCACACACGGCCCGGCGAAATTTTGTTCGGCACCGACTCGCACACGTGCATGGCGGGCGCCTTCAACCTGTTTGCCACCGGCATCGGCAACACGGACGCCGGCTTCGTCATGGGCACGGGCAAATTGCTCATCAAGGTCCCCGAGACAATGCATTTCCGGCTCGAAGGCAAATTGCAGCCCGGCGTGATGGCCAAGGACATCATCCTGCATTGCATCGGCGAAATCGGATTTGACGGCGCGACGTATCGCGCCCTGCAATTCGACGGCCCTGGGGCGGCGTTGCTTTCGATGGATGATCGCATGACGATTGCCAACATGGCCATCGAGGCCGGTGGCAAGAACGGGATTTTTGAATTCGACGCGCGCACGCAGGAATACGTGGACGCCCGCGTGAAACTGAACGGCACGAAATCCACTTACCAACCCGTCGAGCCGGACAAAAAACAGAAGTTTGTTTACGAACTCGTTGTAAACCTCGACAAACTCGAACCGACTGTGGCGTGTCACCCCGACCCCGGCCAGCGCAAGAAGGCGAAGGAGATGGGGCACATCAAATTGGATCGCGCCTACGTCGGTTCCTGCACGGGAGGCAAGACGAGCGATTTTGTGGAGTTTGCCCGCGTGTTGCGTGGCAAGCACGTGGTGATTGATACGTTCGGCGTGCCGGCGACGCCGGAGATCGTGCGCGATTTGCAGACGACCTACTGGGGCAACCAGACTGTTTGGGATATCCTCGTGGACGCGGGTGTGCAGATGACGGAGAACGCCGGGTGCGCCGCGTGCCTCGGCGGACCGGTGGACACCTTTGGCCGCATCAACAAGGCCGGCATCAAGTGCATCAGCGCGACGAACCGCAATTTCCCCGGTCGCATGGGCAACAAGGAATCACAGGTGTTCCTCGCGTCGCCGATGACCGTGGCGGCCAGCGCCATTGCTGGAAAGATCGTGGATCCGCGCGAGTACCTGGGGAATTAAACATTCAGCTTGCAACCCCCATTGACCGTCGCATGATTTCATCGTGCAACGACAGGTTTTGAAAATAGCGCTGTTGCTGCCGCCATTGGTGGGCGGATGCGCGACCAACGCGCTGTGGAACAAAACGGATTTGGACGCCTGGAACGAGCCTGCGCAAAATGCCGATGTGCATTTGTTCGATGCCAGACACAAAAAGGATTTTCTGGTGGTTTATGGTGAATACTCGGAACGCCATGACTCGATCCACACCCGCGCGTATTTTCTGAACCAGAATCAAGAGCGCGTGGCACTGGGTGAAAAACCTCATTTTGTCCGGGTCCGTGGTTCGCACAAATTGACACCGGTGCCGATATTGCAATCCTTGCCCGAATCCAACACGTATTCCTCGCGAACAATTTACGCCGTCATTTCTTCAAACAAGCCATCCTTCACAATTTATTCCGGCGAGGCAAAAACCGACTACAGCCTGGCTGTGTATAATGACGGTCAAGGTCAAATATACAGGGTTGCATTAACCCCGGTTGCCGTGACGGCTGACCTTACCGTCGTTGGCGGATTTTTGGGCTGCTGCTTTATCTATGGACTGGCGGAATCGGGATATTCGGTGACAATTAATTGAAGAAGATTTCACTTCGCCGGCTTCGCGGCGGGCAGATAAGCCGTGAAGACTATGCCGTTGCCAGAAATGGTTGATCCGCGTGAGTATCAGGGGAACGATTTGCCGCTGCGTTCGCTTCAGTTTTGAAGGCTTGGCGCACTACTTTTCAGCGTCGGAGGCGTCGGGGGAAGCTGGCTTGGGTTTGCCCTTTTGGTTTTTCCGCGGATGCAGCCTGACTGGGGTTCGAATTGACAGGCATCAATTCAAGTGTCCGCGCATCCAGCGGATGCTCATGCTTCTGCCATTCCTCGGACACGCGGCCATTCCAGCATGCCGTATTCAGCGGATAAATGTCGGGATCAAAAATGACGTGATAGAAGTGCCAGACGACAATCGCCAGGCACGCCAGCACGGCCTCGTAGTAATGAATCGTCAGCGCCACGTCCACGGCCCAGCGCGGCAGGAACCGGGTCACATCCAGCTTGAACCAGATCATCAAACCGGTCACGCCCATGATGATGGTGCCCCAGACGACGGCCCAGTATTCCATCTTCTCGGCGTAGCCGAACCGTCCGATTTTCGGTTTCTCATCGCTCCAGCCGGCCAGATAACGGACGGCGGAGTGCAAGTCAACCAGGTCCCTTTTTACGGGAAACAAATCCTTCAACAGCCGCCGGCCTTCCCGGGAAGTCAAAACGTGGAACAGGTGATACAGCCCGGCCAGCAGCAGCACGATGCCGGCGATGCGATGGATCCAGCGGCGGAACGGCTCGCTTGAACCCAGCATTTTCGCCAGTCCCGAATCGGGAAATTTCAGCGCGAATCCGGTCACGGCCAGCGTGATGAAACTCAGCGCAAGCACCGCGTGCTGCCAGCGTTGTGACAGGCTCATGCGCAGGACCGGCCGCCCGCCGGCGCGCAGGTGCGCCGTGACTTTCTTGTGAAACAGCAGCGCGTTGTGGATGAACATCGCGCCGACTACGCCGAAGATCAGCGCCAGATAAATGCTCCGCACCCAGCGGCTGATTCGCCCGCCCAGGTCGTGCCCGTTGCTGGCGACGGAAATATCCTCGTGAATTTTCCCGCTCACGAACATTTTATTGGCGCCGGGATGACATTGCCCGCAAGTGGCTACGAGATTGTTGGTGTTAATGCTCGAATTAGGGTCCAAGGACGGCAGAATTTTGTGGTAGCCGTGGCAACTGGCGCAGTTGGCGACGACGGTCGAGCCGTATTGCGCCGCCAGGCCGTGATAACTTTCCAGATAGGTTTTTACGCGGTCGGCCGGAAGTTTATACTTGTCGTCCAGATACACCGAGGCGTGGCAGCGGCTGCAGACCTCGGAAATTTCCAGCGCCGAGTCGTCCTTTAACGCCTCGATTTTATGTTCCGAATGGCAGTCGGTACAGGTGGGCGCGTCACGTTCGCCGGTGGCCATGGCCTTGCCGTGAACGCTGACCGCCACGTCGCGCGCCTCCTGTGCGTGGCACCGGCCACACGTTTGCGCCTGCCGCACAAAGTGGAGCGGCGACGCTGGCGAAGTCGGCGGCAGAATATCGTGCGACCCGTGGCAAGCCATGCACGTGGCGGCATCCTCGTGGCCCGCTTTGCGCGCCAGACCGTGAACGCTGGCGCCGTAACTTTCACCCTGTGGCTCATGACAGCGCGCACAATTGACCGGCGGCACGGGCCGGTTGTCGTCGGGGTGCGTCGTCGTGACGTCATTGTGGCAACTGACACAACGGTTGGTCGCGTGGACTGAGGCCGTGAGCCTGGCCTGGTCCACAAACAACGAAATTTCCCGGCCGGCGTTGTTGGTTTTGGAAAGCGTTTCGAGGCCGTGGCAGTCCAGACAATCGCTGTCCGATGGGGCCGGCGCCGCCATTACCGTTGCTGCGAGCGCAAAGCAGAGCACGCCCCAAACAATTTTGGAGGAAATCGCCGGGTTGCCGCTGCTCATATTTCCGTAAAAATCCGCATGCACAGTCAAAATCATTTTCTTCAGCCCGGCCCGGGTTTCGCCGGCGGCCGTGAACGTGCCATCACACCGGCCCTCAATGCGCCAGGCGCGTCGCCATGGCGTAAATGATCAGAATCAACAGGATGATTCC
Organism: uncultured Verrucomicrobiae bacterium; assembly: GCA_963802515.1. Taxonomy (GTDB): domain Bacteria; phylum Verrucomicrobiota; class Verrucomicrobiia; order Limisphaerales; family UBA11358; genus UBA11358. The sequence continues at coordinate 2,921,378 of CAWDIX010000002.1, read as the reverse complement.
GAGGCCGAAGAAAAAGTAACCAAACGAGCGGGCGATGTTCTTCCAACGCTCCCATTCGTCCTTCACGCGGTGCTCGTCCAGTTTGCCTTCCGTCACCAGCCGGTCATACCAGCGTTTGCGCTCGTGCAACATCTCGGTCTTGGAAACGCGACCGGAGAAGATGACCGTGTCCATCGGAAACTTTTCAATCCGGAAATGCGTGTTGAAGAAATGAATTGAGAAAATGAAGCCCGCGGCCAGCAGTGCCTCATCCGAGTGCAGAATCAAGGCGATGTTGATCGTCCAGCCCGGCAGGAACCGCGTGAAGAATTCCGGGAACCACATGATCAGCCCCGAGGCGCCGATGATGGCCACCCCCCAGAACACGGCGAAGTAATCGAATTTTTCCCAATACGTCCAGCGGTCGAACTGGGGTTTGGGGCCTTTGCCGAAAAACCACTTGTTGTGCGCCACGAAATCGCGCCAGTCGTGCAGCGTGGGCACCATGGAGTCGGGACCGAACAATGTTTTCCAGAGCCGGCCGAATTGGAACCGGCCGCTGGCGGGGTCGCGCAACGATTTCCGGCCCTTCCAGGCTTTGCTGGTCAACGCCGTCAGGTGCAGGCCAAAGTAGAAAAAGGTGACGACAGCCCCGAGCCGGTGCAGCGTCCGCGCGGTTTCCGGACCGCCAAGAATGTGGAAGATCATCTTGGCCCAGTCCGTGTAGTAGAACTTCAACGGCATGCCGGTAATCACCAGCAGGAGGAAACTCGTCACGACGAGGAAGTGCAGGAAACGTTCGAACGGCGAGAAGCGTGTGAACCATTCTCCGTCGGCCTGCGTTTGAATCTTCGCCTCGCGGAATTTTTTCGAGTCGTGCAGGTAGAGATAGACCGCGCGCACCAGCCAGCCGAGGGTATGCAGGCCGAAGAAGGCGAAGGTGCCGACGAGCAGGCCGGTCATACCCAGAAATACCGCATGCAGCAACGGATAATTTTTCCCGTCGAGCGGGTTGGCGTGGGGTTTGTATTCGGTGAACCTTGCCGTGGCGCCGGGATGACATTGCTGGCACGTGGCCAGAATGTTGGTCGGGGACAGGTGCGATCGCGGATCCGACGGCGGCAGCACGTCATGATAGCCGTGGCAGTCGTAACAGGCCGCCACCATTGGCGCCACGTTGGGCCGGCCCAAAGCCACTGCCTTGCCATGGTAGGTATCCCGGTAATGCGCCAGCCGGTCGGCGTGGCATTTGCCGCAGCGTTCGTCACTGATGGCTTTAAAATTATTGCCCTCCGGATTAACAATTTCATGCGCGGTGTGGCAATCCGAGCAGACGGGTCCGCGTGGATCTCCTTTGGCCAGCAATTGTCCGTGAATGCTCTGGTCGTAAGTCTTCTCGACGCCGAGATGACATTTGCCGCAGGTCCTGGCGACGTTCGCGTGGTTGATGGGTGAATCGCGGTCCACCGCGCGTTTGATGTCGTGCACGCCGTGGCAATCGTCGCACGAAGGCGCCACAATCAGACCCATTTTGAGCAACGCGCGGCCGTGGATGCTTTCCATGTATTGCGCCGCCGCGTCGGGATGATTGATTTCGTATTCCTTCGTCAGCCCTGCATTGCTGTGGCATTTCGCGCAGGTGAAGGGCTGGTTCAATTTGAACACGGGCGAGGCCGGGTCTTTGACCGGTAAAATGTCATGCGACCCATGGCAATCCCAGCAATTCGCCGCGCCGGACGCGCCGAGCAAATGACTCACGCCGTGAATGCTCGTGGCATATTCACCGGCCTCTTTCGCATGGCATGTGGAGCAATCCGGCGGCGGCAGCGGGTGGTCGTGAACCAGGTCCTTGATGCCGTGGTGGCAATCCACGCAAGCGAGTCTGGCGTGAACCGATTTTTGAAAGGCATTCGTCGGAAAAATCAGCGATTCGATTTTCCCTTTGACCACGCGGGTTGTGTTGGGATCGAGATGGCAGTCGAGGCAGTCGGCATTGGCAAATTTTTCCTGGGCCGGCGCGCCCATGCCCGCCAGCCAGAAGCAGGCAAAGAGGCAGATCCATCGCGGCCCAATTGCGAGCAATCGGGGCGTATGCATCCGGCGGCTGCGAGCCGCCGTCGTGACCGTCGCTTCATTCATCGAACCCTTCAGCGCCTTTGGCTGGCTGGCGGCGCAAAGCCATTTTTCCGCGATGCTACTTCTTGAAAGTCCGCATGTAGGCCACCAGCCCTTTGATGTCATCGTCCGTCAGATTTTCGGTTGGTTTCATCAAGGTCTTGCCATCCTTGTCCTTCAACCCTTCCTTGATGGCCTTGACCACGGCTTCGTCTTTCAGCGCGGCCTGAACTTGCGGATCGCTGTAATCCTTGACGCCGAGCCGCCGCCCGATATTGGTCTGGCCCTTGCCATCTGCACCGTGGCATTTGGCGCACAGAGCGTCCCAGTTTCCTTTAGCGTCCGAGGCGGAGGCGGTCAGTGTCGCCGCGAAGCCCAGGACGGCTGCAAACATGATTATTTTTTTCATTGTCGTTGCTTGGTTTCGTTGGTGCGCAACTCGCGCATTGTCAGGAAATAACGTCGGGGAAAAGGCTGGAATCCACTACTCCTGTTTTGGCCAACGCCGCACCTTTTTTGCATTGAAAAGAAGAAGCCATCGCGGCAAACGCGGCAAAGATCGAATCCGGGCGGTGGCGGTTCCTTATGCCGGACCCGTTCCACGCGGACGAAACGTGGATTTGCGCCTTGCTGCGCTTCGGATTGGACTTACCGTTTGCCGAAATTCTCCAGTTCCGCAATGAAGGCCTCCGGCCCGCCTTCGGCATAACCGACCTGTCGTCCCAATTCCTTTCCGGCACGGTCTAACAGCACATAGGTGGGATAACCATCAACACCAAATCTCTTTGCCAGTTCCTGATTGGTTTGCTTAAGCAAATCACTTTGCGGCTTGGTGCGCGGAAAATCCACCAGCACCAGCACCAGCTTGCTTTGAGCGTAACCGGCGAATTTGCCGGTGGACAGCACGTCCCGGTCGAACTTGATGCACCACGGGCACCAGTCGGACCCGGTAAAATCGAGCAGCACCATCTTGTTTTCCGAACGGGCCTGGTTCAAAGCCGCAGGCAGGTCCGTGCCCCAGGACAATCCCGGAGTCTGCTCCGCCGGCGCTGATGGTGTTGCGTCTTCATCTGCCGGCGGCCGTGGCGAAGGCTGGCGGAGAACCTGAAGATGATATTGGGCATTGGCCGCCGACTGCTTTTGTTCCACCTCGCCGGCTTTCGCCGGATTGTATTGGAAATGCTTCTGCAGGTCGGGGGCGAGGTCCTTCAGTTTCGCATTTCCCATCCCGCCAGCGTGTGTGAAATAAATGTCGGTGGTCGTGACCGTGGTGACCGTCACGTTACTGTAAATGTTGCTGCCCGCCTTGAGCATCGCCAGGTTTTCATCGGCGTGCGCGGCCCGGGCCACAGCCATCAAACCCAGCGCGATGAAAATCCCGGCACGCATGTTTTGTGCTTACTTCACCAGCTTCGCGCCGGGCAGATAAATCGTGAAGGCCGTGCCTTCACCCACGTGGGTATGAATATGCAGCGCTCCGCCGCCTTCCTTGATGAGGCGCTGAACGATATTGAGACCCAAACCGGTTCCCTGCCGTGGGCCTTTGGTCGTAAAGTAAGGCTGGAAAATCTTCGGCAATACTTCCGGTGAAATACCGGGCCCGTTGTCGCGCACCCAGAGTTTCACCAGCGGCGCAGTGTTGTTGAAATTCTCCACGTTCAACAACCGGTCCTGCGGGCCGTCCTTGAATGCCTTCAAGTCAAGCGGTTCGCGCAAAATCTCGCCCCCGATGTCCACGCGGTGACTGAACGGAGCGCACTGAAAGGCGTTGACAGCGAGATTGAGCAGAATCTGGATGAGATCGGTGCCGTTGATTTTGACGCCGGTGTCCTCCGCCAAAGGCTGCACGCTGAACTCGTTGTCCTGCAGACCGGGATGAACGCGAACGAGCTGGTTCAAATCGTTGAGCATTTGGTTGACACCCACGCGCGCCGTTTCATCCGATTGACGGCGGAGGAAGCCAAGGTAACGGCGGGAAATTTCAATGCAGTTGCTGGTCTGCCGCCCGATGATGCCCAGCCGTTCCCGGATGAATTCCAAATCGGTCATCTCCAGCCGTGAGGTCTGGCCCAGCCGGCGGTTAAGCACCTGCACGAAACCGCAAATGACGGTGAGCGGGCCGTTGATGTCGTGGATGATGCTGGCGTAAATGTCCCCGCGCGTCTTGGCAATTTGCTCCTCAATGCGCTGGTTTTGCAATTCGGCAAGGAGTTGCTGGACTTTTTCCGCGCTGCTGTGAATTTCACTTTCCAGCGTGCGCCGTTGCATCGCCTGGCCGACAGCGGCGCGAATGACGGTGATGTCAAACGGTTTGTTGATGTAGTCGCACGCGCGCAGCCGCAACGCCTGGCGGATGGTATCGGTGGTTTCGAACGCCGTGATCATGATCGCCTCGATGTCGGGATCCACGTATTTGAGGCGTTCGAGCACCTCGATGCCTGACATGCCGGCCATGCGGATGTCCAGCACTGCCACGTCAATTTTGTTTTGCTGTGCCAATTCGATGGCCATCGGACCATCCTCGGCCATCAGCAGATCATAATCGTCCTTGAAAATAACGCGCAACGATTGGCGCGGTCCTTCCTCATCATCCACAATCAGCAACGTGCCCCTGCGCTTGGTTGTCGCCGTTGTTTCAACGAGGTCGGCAGCCGTACTGTTCGCTTCGGTCGGTGGATCAGCAGTTAAGGCCATGTCTGAGAATCAAGTTATCTTAAAAAAATTCGCCCTCAAGCACAAAACATCAATCCCGAATCAACCGCATCCTCAACATCTCCAGGGCTTGTTGTGCGGTCACTCCCTTGAATTGTCTGCGCCCGCAGGCGTTTAATTTGCGTTCAACCACGGTTCCCGGCGCGCCAGCCAACGCGATGAATACCGTCCCAACCGGTTTGTTTTTTGTACCGCCGGTTGGTCCGGCAATGCCCGTCACCGCTATAGCAAAATCCGCGCCAAACTTCTCCCGCGCGCCTTCAGCCATCTCGCGTGCCACCGCTTCGCTCACCGCACCGTGACGGGCAAGCGTTTCGGCGCGCACGCCCAGAAATTTCTGTTTGGCCGCGTTGCTGTAAGCCACCACCCCGCCGGGAAAAACCACTGATGCACCGGGCACATTTGTGAACCGGTGCGCGATGCAGCCGCCAGTACATGATTCGGCCAGCGCAAGAGTTTGTCGCCTTTTTGTCAGGTTGCCAACGATGATGGCTTCGACCCCGCTGTCGAAACCAGGAACGGTCGTGTCGGGATTTCTGGCAGGCTTGCGGTTCTTCATTTTACGTTGTCGCTGGATCCAAACACCTGAAATTCATAAAAACTGGCCCATGAACGCTCCTGCAAACCGGTTATTACCACCCGCACATACCTTCCTGCGGCTGAAAAATCGTCCGAATTTGTCCGGGCAGGGATGGCTTTGGCGGTTTTGTCAACCACCACCGTCCAAATTGTCCGATTCGACGACATTTCAATTACATATTGATAGGGGGCATTATGCTCCCACATGATTTGTGTATTGGTGACGGTGGCTGTGCTTCCAAGATCCACTTCCCACCATTGGGGGACATTCCCGTTGGAAGCGCACCAACGGGTCGCGATGTTTCCATCGTTGCCGTTTTGAACCGGGTTTCCGTTCTCATGGCTGCTGGCAAACGACGGCCGGCCTAATGCAAGGTCACCCACGGACACCGTGACCGTGGGACCGGGTAGCGCCTGATTCGACGGAAAATCAGGGGCATTCGTTACAGCGGTTGACCTTGTTGGAGCCGATCTGAAAATAGTTCCGCGAAACACAAACACCGCCGCGCCGGCCGCGCAGACCAATAAGACCAGCCCCATCATTGCGGCGGGAAATCCTTTCACCGGCGCCGTCGGACTTGTTTCGGTAATTTTGGGCAACGGCCGTTGGCCGACCTTCGTCCCGGTTATGATAAATTTCGGGTCGTTGGTCGCGGGCGCCTGCGGCACGGTGATTTTCTGGAAGCACGTCGGGCATTCCATCACCGAGCCGCTTTGCGAGGAATCACACTTGATGTGCTGGCCGCACACCGGACAGGCATATTTGAACTCGGCCATGGCTTGCCAGACAAACATTTCATATCCACACAGCGGCAGCAATGCGGTTTTTTCGTCTTAATCATCCTCTGCATCGTAATCCCTGATTCAAAGCCGATTATGAAGACAAGGATGATCGGGCTTTTGCCGCGTGTTTGTGATTGAATTTTGCCGCCGCATCTCGAAACCTGTGTTCATCCGCGTTCATCGGCGGTTTTATCAAAGCATGAAAAAAAGCTCTCCCATCTCCCGCAGCGGCCGGTTCGCTGGCGGCCCGGGCGCAGACGTGGCGCAATTCACCGAATCCATCTCCTTCGACCACCGGCTCTGGCGGCACGACATCCTCGGCTCGATGGCCCACGCCACCATGCTCCAAAAAATCGGCGTGCTGACCAAAAAGGAATTGCGCGCCATGGTGAAAGGCCTCGACGCCATTGGCCGGGAAATTGCCGCCGGTAAATTCAAGTGGAAATCTGAATTGGAGGATGTTCACATGAACATTGAGTCCGAATTGACAAAGCGCGTTCCTGCCGGCGCGAAACTCCACGCCGCCCGTTCGCGCAACGACCAGGTGGCCCTCGACCTGCGTCTCTGGGTACGTGATGAAATCATCGCGTTGCTGGGTGAAACAGCGGGCCTGCAGCGGGCACTCGTCTCGCTTGGTGAAAAAAATTCCGACGTGCTCATTCCCGGCTATACGCATCTGCAACGCGCGCAGCCCGTTTATCTCGCGCATCATCTGCTGGCCTACGTCGAGATGCTGGAACGCGATTGCGAGCGCCTCTGGGATTGCCACTCGCGCGCGAACGTCTGCCCGCTCGGCAGCGGCGCGATGGCCGGGTCCACGCTGGCGCTTGACCGCCTGCTCGTCGCTAAATTGCTCGGCTTTGTGGACGCCGGCGGCAAACCCCAGCTCACGCAAAATTCCATGGACGCCGTCAGCGACCGCGATTTCGCCGTCGAATTCTGCGCGGCGGCGGCGTTGCTCGCGGTTCATCTGTCGCGGCTCGCGGAAGATCTGATTCTGTGGACGAGCGCTGAATTTAATTTCATCAAGATCGCCGATGCCTACACCACTGGCTCGTCACTGATGCCGCAGAAGAAAAACCCGGACATCGCCGAACTCGCGCGTGGCAAATCCGGCCGCGTCATCGGCAACCTCGTCGCGCTGCTCACCATGCTGAAAGGCCTGCCGATGACCTACAACCGCGATTTGCAGGAAGACAAGGAACGGCTGTTCGACACCACCGACACCGTGCGCGCCACCGTGCGGCTCGTGGCTGCGATGCTGCGGAACACAAAAGTGAATCGCGCCGCGTGCGCCGCTGCCGCGAACGATCCGGCGCTGCTGGCGACCGACCTCGCGGATTATCTCGTCAAAAAAGGAATGCCGTTCCGGCCGGCGCATCACGTTGTCGGGGCGGTCGTGGCGCTGGCGGAAAGAACCGGCCAGCCGCTCAACAAACTGACGCTCGCGGAACTGAAATCCGTGGACGAAACCTTTGGCCGTGACGCGCTGGCTGTTTTCAATCTGCAACGCGCGATGGCGAAACGAAATGTGATCGGCGCACCGGGAACGAAAGAAGTCGCGAAGCAACTGGCGCGCTGGCGGGGACAGCTTTCGTGAAGAGATAACCCGCCGCTGCGTGGTTGGCCAGTATCCTGCTTACTTTCAGGACGATGAGCGTGCAAATGCCGAAACCGTTGACTGATTTACTCAAGACGACCTCGCGCTCGTTTTACCTGACGTTGCGCGTGCTGCCGGGTGCCATTCGTCCGCAAATCGGCCTCGCCTATTTGCTCGCGCGCACGACCGACACCGTCACTGACACCGAACTGGTTCCGCTCGAACAACGGCTCGACGCGCTCCACAAATTGCGGGACCGGATTTTGGGGTTGTCCACCGCGCCCCTGAATTTTGGCGAACTGGCCAAACAACAAGGTTCGCCCGCCGAGCGGGCATTGCTGGAAAAGGCCGAGGAAAGTTTGACGTTGCTGCAAAAGCTTTCACCCGCCGACCTGAAACTGGTCCGCGATGTTCTCACGACCATCATGGGCGGACAGGAACTGGACTTGCGCCGGTTCGCCGGCGCCGCCGCTGAGAACATTGTCGCCCTGGAAACGGCAGCGGAACTGGACGATTACACCTGGCGCGTTGCCGGGTGCGTCGGCGAATTCTGGACGAAGCTGTGCCGCGCACATCTGTTCCCGAGCGTGAGATTGGATGAGAAACGACTCATTGCCGATGGTGTACGCTTTGGGAAGGGATTGCAACTCGTGAACATTTTGCGCGACCTGCCGGCGGATTTGCACAAGGGCCGCTGCTATCTGCCAACGGAAAAGTTGGAGGCGGCGAAATTGCTGCCGGAAACCTTGCTGTCGCCGGCAAACGAGGCGAGGTTCCTGCCGCTGTTCGGCGAATATCTGGACAAGGCGGAATCTCACCTGGCGGCCGGCTGGACTTACACGAACACGCTGCCGTTCGGCCAATATCGCGTCCGGCTGGCGTGCGCCTGGCCAATTTTAATTGGCGTGCGGACGACTGAAAAGCTGCGCGCGGCGAACGTGATTGAGCTGCAGCAGCGCGTCAAGGTTTCCCGTGAGGAAATACGGGGGATTGTGAAACGTTCGATCCTGGCCTGTCCGTTCCGGAAGGCGTGGCGGAATTTGCTGCCCCCGACAGGAAAAGCAGTTGCATCCGGCGGAAAATTGGCGTAAGAAAGCGTTATGCAAATTTCCAAGTTAATTCCCGCGGTTGGCGCGGTCATCTTGTGTGTGAGCTTCATCACCGCCCGCGCACAGGACAATCCGGCGCAGGCCGCCGCACGCGCGGCATTGATGGAAAAAATGAGCGAACTGGGAGCGCAACCGGCCCAACCCGCCCCACCGCCGGTTGTGGTCACTCCCTCCAACGCCACGCAGGTAAAACCCAGCCAGCCGACAAACCGGGTCGCGGTTCCGCCCCCGGCCATTCCCGCGCAACCGGCAGTCCAAGCCCCCGCAACCAATCCTGGGCCCGGGACGGAAGCAGTCCAAACAACGCCAGCCACGTCCGACGCTGAAGCCCAAGCGAAGGCAAAGGCCGCACTGGAACAAAAGATGTCCGAGATGAACCAACCGAACTGGGCCACTCCGCCGGTTAATCCCGCGGCAGTCCCCGCGCCGAAAACCCAGCCCGTGGCCGTCACCCCGGTAAAGCCCGTACCATCCACAGTCAAACCGGAGGCGATGACACCGCCAAGTCAGATCAACGCAAACTTTCCGGGAAAAGAGTTGGGGCTGCAGCCGATTCAAGCGCCGCCGCTGCCAATTTCCGCCGCCAAGGAAGCGCAACTTCAGGGGTTGCTTCAAAGATACAAGACCGACCAGATCACGCCTGAACAATATCACACCGAACGCGCCAAAATCCTGGCGGAGCCGTAAAATCAGAGCATTTCCCCGCTCGCCGACTTCCATCGGCTGAGGTTTATTTCCCAATCTTGAACCTCAAAACCTTCGAGGTTGAACTTTCGACACTGAAGCCTAAACTCACAGCGTCATGCACCGGTTTCGTTACGTTGGGAACAAGTTGTTCTGCGAAAGTGTCGCCGTCGAGTCGCTCGCGCGCAAATTCGGCACGCCGCTGTATATCTACTCGCAACGCACGCTGACGGACCATTTTCGGGAGCTGGACCGGGCATTCGCGCCGCTGGACCATCTGGTTTGTTTCGCGATGAAGGCGAATTCCAACCTTTCGGTCATGCGCACGCTGGCCAGACTGGGCAGTGGCTTCGACGTGGTGAGCGCCGGCGAATTGCGCCGTGTCCTGGCCGCGGGCGGCAATCCGCGCCGATGCGTCTTCGCCGGCGTGGCCAAGACGGAGGCGGAAATTGAATTTGCCCTGCGGCAGGACATTTATTCCTTCAACGTCGAAAGCGAACCGGAGATGCAGCGCATCAACCGCGTTGCCGCGCGCCTGAAAAAAATCGCGCCCGTGGCCGTGCGCGTGAACCCGGATGTTGCCGCGCACACGCACGCGAAAATCACCACCGGGACTTACGAAAACAAGTTTGGCATAGCCTTCGAGCAGGTTGCGGGCGTCTATGCCCGCGCCGGCAAACTCAAAAACATACGGCTGCGCGGGCTGCAAATGCATATCGGCTCGCAGCTTACCACGGTGTCGCCGTTTGAGCAGGCGGTCCGCAAGGTCCTGCCGCTCCTGCGCGGATTGCAGGAGAAATACGCGCTGGAATTTTTCAGCATCGGCGGCGGTCTGGGCATTGTTTATCAGCCTGCGCTGGCCAGCGGCGCGGCGGCATGGTGGAAATCAACCGCGGCCAAAGGTATTTTGACGCCGGGAAAATACGCCGCGCGGTTGCTGCCGCTTTTAAAGCCGCTCGACTTGAAAATCCTGATCGAGCCGGGCCGCTTCATCGTCGGCAACGCCGGCATTGTGGTCACCCGTGTCGAATATGTGAAACGCACCGGCAGCAAAAATTTCGTCATCGTGGACGCCGCAATGAATGACCTGATACGCCCGGCGTTTTACGATGCCTACCAGGAAATCGTGCCGCTCACGCGGCGCAGTGGCGCTTTGATAAAATCTGACGTCGTCGGCGGGATTTGCGAGTCTGGCGATTATTTCTGCAAGGATCGCCCGCTGCCAAAAGTTGGGGAGGGCGATTTTCTGGCGCTTTTGAGCGCCGGCGCCTACGGCTTCGTGATGGCGTCGAATTACAATGCGCGGCCGTTGGCTGCCGAAATCCTGGTGGACGGCCGGCGCACCGCCATTGCGCGCGAACGCCAGCCGGTCAAAGAAATCTGGTCGGGCGAAAAAATTGCGCCGTGGTTGAAGTAAAAACGATGCCGCGCCGGGCCTCCGGTCCGCATTGATTCGGCCGCAGGCGGAACCCTACAACTTCCCAATCTGCCCGCGCGTGACGCCGAGTTGATTCATCAATTTCAACTCGCGCCACAGTTGAGTTCCGCTGATTTCGCCGCGCAAAAGTTGGCGGTATTTGGCGACCGTGCGTTCGACGGTTCCGGCCGTTTCATCGAGAAATTCGATGCGGAAGTGTCGCACACCGAGTTCAATCATTTTCGCCGCGTATTCCGCGCCGGTCTGCGGCAGGGCGTTGAATACCGTGTTGCGGCAGCCGGCGTCCGCCTTCAATCCATGCTCCGCCCCCACGCGGTCGCGCAATTTTACGTCATGCCGGTCACAAGGCCGGCCACAGTTCGTATAATCGGTGCCGCTGGACAGGAATGCGCAAAACACGCAGTGCTCCATGTGGAACATCGGCATGTGTTGGTGGATGGCGACCTCGAACCATTCCGGCGGGGTGGCGAGTAACAGCGCTTCAAGCTGCTGGAAATTCAAATCGTACGACGGCGTGAGCCGCTCCAGCGCAAACCGGTTCTTGAAATAATCCGCCGCCAGCCGGTTGGCCACGTTCAATGAATAATCGCCGCGGAGGCGGCAACCTGCGAAAAACTTCAAGTGATCGTAATTCCGGACGAGGTAACCGTCGGCGTTGCAGGAGCGGACCAGTTGCAGAATCCATTCCTCGCCGGTTTTGAAAATGCGCGGCGGGGCAACAAAAATCTGCGGCGCGTGGCGGGTGACGGCTGATGGAGAAATGCCCGTGCGGTTCGCGCCACTCGTCAGGCGCCACTCGTCACGCGCCTGCACTGCCTCGCGATATTTTTTCGGGTCCTCAAACTCGCAGTAAACCGTTTCCACGCCGCATTTCAACGCCGCTTCGAGTTGTGCGAAGGTGCGGACCAGGACGATTAACGCGGGGTCCGGCGTCCGGGGTCTGGCATCCGGGAGAGGCGCGCGGGCGCAGTTCTCCGGAACCGCGACGCCAAACGCTGAACCCGAAAGTCCCCACCGTTTTGGCGCGGCGCGCAACTTTTCCAGGCCCGCCACGGTCTCGCGCCGCAGGCGGTTCAATTCGCTGAGAGGCAATAAAACCTGGCCGTGCAGGCGATTTTTCAGTTCAGCCAGCTTGAATGGCGTCCCGCCCAACCGGCCCAGTTGCTCGCGCAAACGTTCTGCCGTCAGCGGCTGTTTGTCCGCTTTGGCGAGCGGCCGGGCCGAATCAAATTGAACGACGTGGCCGAGTTCATCACGGGCGACGATGGTGAGAGGACCCCCGGCGGCGCCGTGGACTTCCATTTCAACCGGCCGTTGAAATTTTGGCGTGTCGCCCGCAAAACTTTGGCGCAGGCGGCGATTCAAAGCGGGATCGTCCGTCTTCCAAAGCCTGTCGCCGATATGAACCCGCGAGAAGTCAATGTCGCCGCGGCCGAAACGCAGTTCCGTTCCGGCATTTTGCTTTTCCAATTTTGAATTTTTAATTTCATATATCCGTCCGCCTTCCTCGTCTGCCTCCGGTTTGCCGGCGTCAAAAACGACGCCGTCGCCGCGTTTGAGCGGAGCTTCGAGTCCCACCACGACGGCGTCGCGCAAAACTTTGACGACCGCTCCCAGAAAAACACCGCGTTTTTTCCCGAACCGGCCGTGTACCAGCGCCTGATTGTTCACGCCACCGAACCAGCCGGTGTAAAGCCCGCGCGAAAACGCCATCTCCATGTCATATTGGTCGTGGCTGGAATTTTGCAGTTCACGTTGCCCGCCTTCGCGTTTCGCATCTGATGGTGATGCGTGAAACGTGAAACGTGAATCTTCTTCGAGCTGGTCAAGCGCCTGACGATAGATGCGCGTGATGTTCGCCACGTATTCCGGCGTTTTGAGCCGGCCTTCGATTTTCAACGAAGCGACACCCGCGCGAATCAAATCCGGCAGCACCTCCAATCCGGCGAGATCCTGCGGACTGAGCAGATATTTCCGGTCGCCGAGCGGAACCGGTTTGCCGTCGCAGACCAAATCATAAGGCATCCGGCACGCCTGCGCGCATTCGCCACGATTGGCCGAGCGTCCCCCCAGCGCTTCGCTGGTGAGGCACTGACCGGAGTAAGCCACGCACAACGCGCCGTGGACGAAGACCTCCAGGGGCAGTTGAGAATCGGGGGCTGGGGGTTGAGAGCCGGAGGCGACGGAGGCGGAGTTGATTTTTTCAATTTCAGCGACGCTGCACTCGCGTGCCAGCACCACGAGGCTGCAGCCGAGTTCACGGGCGAATTCGATGCCGCCGACGCTGGTAATGGTCATCTGCGTCGAAGCGTGGATGGGAAGGTCCGGCGAAAGCCGCCGGATGAGCCGGCAAATGCCAACATCCTGCGCAATGACTGCGTCCACGCCGGCGGCGATCATCGCGCGCAGATATTTTTCCGCGTCGGCCAGTTCGTTTTCAAACACCAACGTGTTCAGCGTCACGTAGCCGCGCACGCCGCGCCGGTGCAGAAACTCCAGCAGCTTCGGCAAATCCGCCTCGGTGAAATTGCGCGCCCGCATCCGGGCATTGAACCGTTCGAGGCCGAAATATACCGCGTCGGCGCCATTTTCGACCGCGGCGCGGACGCAGTCCCAATTGCCGGCGGGCGCAAGCAATTCAGGCAGATGCCACGGACGGGTGGCTTCTTGTCCGCTGCGCGCGGCATCCGCTGTTGGGGTCACGGCCATCTGAGCGACAGCATAACGCCAAAAGTCTGCCGGACAAAACCGTTTCTCCGGATGTCAGAACATTTGCAATTGCGCGCTTCGGCGTTAATCTGAAGAGGTGAACGGTGAATATTCCATTGCGGCTCATTGGCCGGGCGATTTCGATGAAGCCGGACTGCGGCAGTGGGCGGAAGACCTGCGCCATCAACTGCTTGCGCCGCAGGTTTCGCTTGGCCTTGTGTTCATGTCGCCGAAGTTTTTCCCGTACGCCAGGCAGACGCTGGAAGTCTTGCGCGTGCATGCCCGGATTCCGTTGCTGGCGGGCTGTTCGAGCAGCGGGCTGATTGTTGGCTCGGAGGAAATCGAAAACGCGCCCGGACTGGTGCTGGCGCTTTACTCGCTGCCCGGCGCGGAACTGAAAGGCTTCCGCTTCACGCAGGCGCAGGCTGAAGAAGCCAACGGCGCGGCGGATTGGCATTTGGAAACCGGTGTCGAACCTTCGCACACGAACGGCTGGCTCGCGTTCATTGACCCGTTTCACCTCGATGTGGAGGGTTGGATCCGCGCATGGAACGAAGCCTACGCGCCGCTGCCGCTTTATGGCGGGTTGGCCAGCGGCATTATTCCCGAACCCCTCACCCAGATTTATCTCGACGGTGAAGTGTTCGAGGACGGTGGCGTGGCGATTTCGGTCGGCGGTGCGGTGGCGTTGAGCGGCGTCATTTCGCAGGGTTGCACGCCCATCGGCGAGACGTGGACACTCACGGGCGTGGAACGCAATTTGATTCATCACATCGGCAACCGGCCCGCGTACGCCGTTCTCGCCGAAACGTTTCAGAAACTTCCGCCCGACGAACAGCGCAAAGCGCAGGGCAACCTCCTGATCGGCCTCGTCGTCAATGAATACCTCGAGAATTTTCATCGTGGTGATTTTCTCGTGCGCAATCTCGTCGGCGCCGACCTGCGCTCCGGCGTGCTGGCTGTCGGCGCGTTGCCGCGCACCGGCCAGACCATGCAGTTCCAACGGCGCGATGCGGCGGCGGCGAACGAGGACATGGGCGAGTTGCTCGGGCTGGCACAGAAAAAGCTGGCCGACAGGACAATTTTCGGCGGCTGCCTCTGCTGCTGCAACGGTCGTGGAAAGCGTCTTTTCCACCAGCCGAACCATGATGCGGAATTTGTGCAGAAACAACTCGGCCCGTTCGGTCTCGCGGGATTTTTCTGCAACGGCGAAATCGGCCCCATTGGCGAAAAGAGTTTTTTGCACAGCTACACCGCCTCGCTCGCGCTGTTTGTGAAGAAGTAATTACAATTGCCCTTTGCTTTTGACCGGCAGTGCGTCATGCTCGGAGAAGGAATGGCGGAGAAACCACAGACGGGACCAGAATTGCCCGCGCCGCCGCGCGGCCCGGGCGGCGGACGGCGGCGTGGCCGTCGCGGCGGGCGTGGGCGCGGCCCGCGACGAACGGAACCCATTGCCCGAACCGACTCGCCGCCGGTCGCCCCTGCGTTGTCCGAACAAAGCGTCGAAACTCCTTCCTCCGCCATCAGCCAGGCGGTTGAAGCGGTGACGCAGATTGTCGAATCGCTCAAACAAGCGCTCGACCAGATGGAGGAAGTGCTCGAGCTCGTTGAACTGGCCGAGCGCCAAAAACTCGCTGACGAGCGGGAAATTGAGTCGTTGCGTCAGGCGTTGCGCAAAATTCACCTGCCGCGAGGTGACCGGTCAGAACGGCCGCCTCAGCCTGACTGAGTTCGTTCAACGTTTATTGCAACCATTCCCGGACTTTCGCCGCTTCACCGGTCGGTGGTTGACAGGCCTTGCCGGTGCAGAGATAAACCGTCGCCTTTCCCTTCGCGGACAAAGTGCGCACAAATGCCTCGACCGCTCCGGCATTCCCCAAAACAATTTTGTTCGGTTGATAAACCGAGAGCGCCGCGCGCAATAATTTGTGCGCTTCGGCGGATTTTGCCTCGCCAGCGATGACGACGCGGCGCGGCTCGTCCAGCCAGAAATCCAGCGCGTGCAACATAAACGGCATGGCTTGTGGAAAATTTTGCAGGCGATGCGCAAACAGTCGCAGCGTCGCCTCGGCTGGTTTTTTGAAATCCTCACGGCCGGTGACGGCCGCCAGCTTCAGCAGCGCGAGCGTGGCGACGGAATTGCCTGACGGCTCCGCGCCGTCGTAATCATCCTTGACCCGCAAAATCAAACCCTTCGCGTCGGTGGCGCTCTGCCAAAAGCCGCCGTTTTCCGCCTCGTAAAACTTTACGATCATCGTCTCGGCCAGTTCGATGGCGAAATTGAGATATTCCGGATCGAGTGTCGCTTCATAAAGCTCGATAACGCCGGACAGCAGAGACGCGTAACCCTCAAGCAATTGGACGTTGTCGCATTCGCCCTCGCGCCAGCGGTGGTAAAGCGAATTGGACTTCAGGTTCCAAAGCTTCTTTTGAATGAACGCCAGGTCTTTCATCGCCGCGCCGCAATATCGTTTTTCACCCAGCACGGCATAAGCCCGCGCAAACGCGCCGAGCATCAGGCCGTTCCAGGAAACGAGGATCTTGTCGTCAAGATGCGGACGAACGCGTTTGGCCCGTGCGTCGGTCATTTTTTCCTTTGCCGATTTGAGCAACGACAGGTCTTCCGCACTTAGGTTCGGCTCGACAAGGCTAAGAACATTTTGTCCCGGCAGGGGGTGCGGATGACTGTGGTCCAAAAAATTGCCCTGGTCGGTAATGCCGAAATGACGAACCGCTACATTGAATTCCTCAACGGCGAGCAGTTTTGAAAGTTCGGCCTTCGTCCAACAATAGAACTTTCCCTCGTGTCCTTCGCTGTCGGCATCTTCAGCGGAATAAAAACCGCCGTCGGGATGCGTCATGTCGCGCAGAACGTAATCGAGAATGTCGCGCACCGTGTCGGCGTAACGTGTGTCGCCGCTGACTAGAAACGCGTCGAGATAAAGCTGCGCGAGTTGCGCATTGTCGTAGAGCATCTTCTCGAAATGCGGCACAAGCCATCCGGCATCCACCGAGTAGCGCGCAAAGCCGCCACCCAGCTGGTCGTGAATGCCACCGGCGGCCATGCGTTCGCACGTGTGCAAGACCATGTGCAGGGCCTCGTCATCATGAAAACGCTTCGCGCAGCGCAGCAAAAAGGCCGGCATGCTCGGCTGCGGAAATTTCGGCGCCCCGCCAAAACCGCCGTGGCGCGGATCATACACGGACTTGAACATCGCTGCTGCGTTGCGCAAAGCGTCCACGGTCAAAATCAGATTGCCTGCAGTTGCGTTTGTGGTTGCGGCTTCGAGCCGCGCGTGGATTTCTTCCGCGGAAGCGGCAATTTCGCCCCGGCGTTCCTGCCAGAGCGCGGCAATTTGCTGAAGCACCTGCAAAAAGCCCGGACGGCCATGACGGCTGTCCGGAGGAAAATACGTGCCGCCCAAAAACGGCTTCAGTTCCGGCGTGAGAAAAACGTTCATCGGCCAGCCGCCACCGCCGGTCGTGGCCTGGATGAACGTCATGTAAATTTTGTCCACGTCCGGCCGCTCCTCGCGGTCCACCTTGATGCTGACAAAATGTTCGTTGAGAAACGCGCCGATCTTTTCGTCCTCGAACGATTCGCGCTCCATGACGTGGCACCAATGGCAGGTCGAGTAGCCGATACTGAGAAAAATCGGCTTGTTTTCGGCGCGCGCCCTGGCAAACGCCTCGTCGCCCCACGCGAACCAGTCCACCGGATTGTGCGCGTGCTGGAGCAAATAGGGTGACTTCTCGCCGGCAAGACGGTTGGTATGGACGGCTGCCATTCGGCAAAGGGATAGGGTGCGAACAGAGACGACGCAAGGTGAATCCGACGAGGAACAATTTGCGTCGTCACCGCCGCGCCGCTGCGATAGGCTGGCGCCATGTTGTCCGCCAAACCATGGCGTGGTGAAGCCGTCGTTCAATTTTGCGCGGTGCAATTGGTCTGCTTTTGTCTTGGCGTGATCCTGGTCAGCCTGCTGCAAAAGAACGGTCTCACCGGATTCAAATCACCGGACGGCTTTGGCACAGTTCTGCTCGGCACGCTGAGTTTTCAGGGTGCGACCTGGGCGCTGATTTATTTTTTTTTGCGGCATCATCAAGTCCATTGGCGTGAAGTTTTCGGCCTTCGCGAATCACGATGGCTGCGTGCGCTGCTCCTCACGCTGTTGACTGTGTTCGTGGTTTTGCCCGTCGCGTGGTGGTTGCAACAGGCTTCGGGACTCGTGCTGGAAAAAGCCGGCTTCCCGCCCGAGGAAGAAACCGCCGTAATGTTGCTGGCGGGCGCCAAATCGTGGTGGACACGTGGTTATCTGGGTGTCTTCGCCGTCGTAATCGCGCCAGTGGCCGAGGAATTTATTTTTCGGGGCGTGCTGTATCCGTTCGTCAAACAGCTCGGCTATCCGCGCGGCGCGTGGATCGGCGTCAATTTTTTGTTCGCGCTGATTCACATGGATGCCACGGCGTTCTTGTCGCTGTTTGCGCTGGCGCTGGCGTTGACCTGGCTTTACGAACGAACGGACAACCTGCTCGCGCCCATCGCAGCGCACAGTTTGTTCAACGCGGCCAACCTGGCAGTGCTTTATTTTGCAAAATGAACGAGCTTGAGCTTATCGCGCGCCTGACAAAATCGCTGCCAGCCAATCAGCATGTTTTGGTCGGCGCGGGGGATGATTGCGCCGTGCTGGATTTTGGGGTGCCGGACAAACTGCTGCTGTTCAAAACCGACGCGGTGGTCGAAGGCATTCATTTCACAAAAAACACGCCGCCGGAAAAAATCGGGCACAAGGCGCTCGCCCGGTGCCTGAGCGACATTGCGGCCATGGCGGGCACCCCGATCGCCGCGCTGGTGACCATCGGATTGCCCAAAGGCTTTGAACCGGAGTTTATCGGCAAAATTTACGGCGGCATGAGGGCACTGTCGGAAAAATACGGCGTGGCGATTGTCGGCGGCGAAACGACGGCGAATCCAGACCGCCTGTTCATTTCCATTGCGTTGCTCGGCACGGTCGCGCGCGGCAAACAAACCCTCCGTTCCGGCGCGAAGGCGGGCGATGCGATTTTTGTTACGGGTGAACTGGGCGGATCGCTGGCAGGCAAACATCTGGAATTCGAGCCGCGACTGGCCGAGGCGCGCTGGCTTGCGGAACACTTTTCCATCCACGCAATGATTGATCTCAGCGACGGCCTGGCGGGCGATCTGCGGCACATTTTGAATGCGAGCGGCGTCGGCGCGGAATTGCGCAAAACGGCGGTGCCGATCAGCCGCGCGGCTGAATTGCAGGCGCGGACAAAGGCCTCGGCCAAACCGGCTTTTGCCGCCGCGCTGACCGACGGCGAGGATTTCGAATTGCTGTTCACGCTTGCGGGTGGCCACGCGGTGCAGTTGCTCGATGCCTGGAAGAGACAATTTCCGGAATTGAAATTGAGTTGCATCGGGAAGATTGTCCCCGGCGGAAGCGTCACGATTCGTGATAAAAATGGCGCGCGCGCGCTCAACGATCATGGCTACGTTCATTTCGCATAGCCCGGCGGAGACGCAATCGCTCGGCGAGGCGTGGGGACGCACGGCGCAACCCGGTTGGGTCATCGCGCTGTCCGGCGAACTCGGCGCGGGCAAAACACAGCTCGTGAAAGGCGTGGCGCGCGGACTCGGCATTGCGGCCCGCGTGCATTCACCTACGTTCACGCTGGTGAACGAATACAGCGGCGGACGGCTGCGGTTGTTTCATCTGGATTTATACCGGCTGGAAACGCGCGAACAGATTCTGTCCGCCGGGCTGGAGGAATTTTTGCCGCCCGATGGCGTGGCCGTGATTGAATGGGCAGAAAGATTGGAAGCCGGAAACTGGAAACTGGAAGCCGGGGAAAAGTTTGTCCGGGTGAAAATTGAAATTGCCGGCGAAACGGAACGGCGGATTGGTTATGACGATCCTGGCGCTTGAATTCTCGTCACCGCAACGGAGCGTGGCGGTCGCGCACGCAGGCCGTGTGGTCAGCGAAGTGATTGAAACCGGCGCCGGCCTTCGTCGCGACCCAAAAGCGGAAGGTCCGTCCCGGCCGGCCGGCGCAGCGGAGGCATTCGACATGATTAAAGCCGCGCTGAGCGAAGCAAAATTGGAGCGCGAGCAGATTGAAATTCTGGCGGTTGGTCTCGGCCCCGGTTCTTACACGGGTATTCGCGCGGCGCTCTCGATAGCACAGGGCTGGCAACTGGCGCGCGGCGCAAAATTGCTCGGCGTGAGCAGCATGGACTGTCTGGCGGTGCACGCGCAGGAAGCACGAATTTATGGCCGTGTGAACGTGATGGTGGACGCGCAGCGGAGCGAATTTTACCTGGCAACATACAAAATATCGATGGGCGGCTGGAATGCAAGCGGGCCGTTGCGGATCGTAACAGCGGGGGAAATTCAATCCCGGGCCGGAGCACGGGAAATTTTAGTTGGCCCGGAAGTGACACGTTGGTTTCCCGGCGGCCGGACAATTTTCCCCCGCGCGGCGACATTGGCTCGACTCGCAGCCCAGCGGGATCGCTTTGTCGCCGGCGAAAAATTGGAGCCGATTTATTTGCGAGAGGCAATTTTCACCAAAGTCCCGGTGCGAAAGTCCGCAGCAATTTGAAGGCGATGCCGCCGTTTGTGCCGCGTCCGGGTCGTGGACAAAATTGTCAACTTTCAGGACACCCACCCGACGAGAATACCTGCCTGCCCGTAATCCGACAACGATTTCAACTCACCGCAATGGTATGCAGGCTGCTATCTTATGATTTCAGCAAACAGGAAGATTGACGCAAGATTCTATGGTGGTCCGCCTTGGCAAAGCTGCAGGATGCAAATCGCGTGACGCGTGTGCCGCGTTCACGTTGATCGAAGTCATGATCGGGTTCTTCATTTTCGGACTGGTAACCGCAGGGATGATTTACGGATACGTGGAGGCCAATCGGATCGCGGAATGGAGTTCGCAGTCGCTGGCTGCAATGTCATATGCGTCGCAGGGAATGGAGCAGATGCGTTCGGCGCAATGGAGTGCAGAGGAGTTTTCTACAGGCACCGGGGGTGGGACCTCTGACGTACTGGGGCCTTCTTTCTCAACCAATCAGGTTGACACGCTGGACATTCCCACAAGCGGCGCTCCCATTTACGTCACGAATTACATGACCTCTACGCAGGTTTCAACCAACCCGCCGCTGAGGCAGATCATTTCGCGAGTTGTATGGTCCTTCCGGCTGACCGGTCAATTATTCACCAATACCATGGTCACCTTGCGCGCCCCCGACCAACTCCAATGAAATTCTTCAAAATCAGGCAAAACCGGCCCGGTCGGCGAAACGCTCGCGGATTCACACTGGCGGAAATGGTGATCACGGTTGGGGTCTTCCTGTTTATCTTCACCGGCGTATGGATTGCCGTTCAAGTCTTCGGGTTGCACATTTATACGTTGGCCGCAACCAAGCTGATGGCCACCAGCGGTGGACGACAGGCGCTGAATCAAATCCGGGACCAAATTCGAGAGGCGAAAACGGTTTATGTCGGGAACTGCTCCTCTGCCATCGGTTCTTCCTTCCAACTCATTACGAACACGCAGTCGCAGCAAGGCAACGCGCTGATAATTTATCCCACCACGAACTTGAACTCCTACTCGGTTTACTATTTGGACACCAGCACCACAACCAATCGCCTGATCCAATTTAATGTATCCAACAACGCCACCGTCTACACCAGGACGCTGACCAAGTATATCACCAATCAAATCGTTTTCGATGCCAGGGACTTTCAGAACCATATTGTGACGAATTATCAAACTCTGGATAATCGTTTGCTTATAGAGGTGACGATGCAATTTTCGCAATGGGAATATCCCATCGCTACGGTCGGCGGCGGTGTCAACGCTTACGATTATTACCAATTGCGCACGCGGGTCTTCCGCCGCGCATGGAACTGAAGGCACAAAGGACGTTTATGCAAATCTTATCCAATTCCACACGGCGGAATCACCGGGGTTACGCATTGTTGATCATCCTGTGTTTTTTGGCTGTCTGTCTGACTGTCTTTGCCAGCATGATGTATTGGATCTCCAGCAACGCTTCCGTGACCTCGCGGAACAACCAGTTCAACATGAGCGAAGCCGCCGCCGAAGCCGCGGCCGAAAAAGTTCTATCCCAAATGAACTACGACTATATCGCCCAAAGTCTCTCGAACAGCGGGGCCTATTACGGCAGCAAAATTCCCACGACGAACGATCAGGCAAGTTGGCCCGTCAAATATGTCTATAGTGACACCAACGGCGTGGCAAACCAGATCAGCGTCAATCTCGGTTCATGGTCCACCAACACGACGCCTTTGAACTCGCAATTCACTGGGTTGTACGGCCTGGTGCAGCCATGCACCATCACCGCCACCGCTACTCCGATTGGCCAGCGTTATGCCGTGCCAGCCACCATCAGCGAAGGGATTCAATTCGCCTCCATTCCCCTCTTTCAATTCGCCATATTTTACAACATGGATTTGGAAATAGATCCGGGGGCTTCCATGAGTATCAAGGGCAAGGTGTGGTCCAATGGTGGTATTTGGTCGGGCACGGACAATCTTATGTATAATGATACGGTTGCGGCCGTCGGACAGGTTTATTACAAGCCCACCGCAAGCGATCCATTTTGCTCCGGCAAAAATGACAGCGGCACCTCCATCGGACATTTCGCCTATACGCCGACTTCCGGAAATGATCGAATAACCATGCCGATTGGCACCAATAATGATCCTGCCGCGGTCGAAGCGATCATCAACCTGCCGCCTTCCGCCTATGCCATGAACACGGCGGCGGCCTTTACGACCAATGGCCAGATTTATCTTGCCAATGCTGCCGATCTTTATCTCACCAATTTTCCCAATGGCACCAATTGTTATCCCAACCTTACAGCTATAGGCACTAATATGATTCTGTTTTATCAGGACGGGGTCAACGGCCCTCTCTCCTATCAGACCAGGATGCCGTGGGATTTTTATATTATTACGAATGTAAGTCCATTACATCACGGCCTGTCATTCACCAACTATGTGCCTGCTTCCCAATGGACAAACAGCCTTGGAGAAACAAATCGCATTTGGTATGCTGGCTATTCGTTTGTGACGAATGCCCTCTTCTACGACTGGCGCGAAGGTTGGAAAGGAGGCGCCGGCCCGCCGAAAGCGGTTCAAGCCGTCCAAGTTGATATCCAAAAATACAACATCTGGCTCGCCAACGGTGCGGCCAACAATGGCGGCAGCACCTACAATAACCAGTGCATATCACCGAGCCACAAATCCCACCCGATTGATTCCATTTTTGTCTATAACGCCGTTCCTTTGACCGGCACGACCCTTCCAGCCGTGCGTGTTGTCAATGGAGGAATGTTGCCGACGCAAACAGCACCCTACGGCTTCACAATTGCCACGCCGATGCCAATGTATGTGTGGGGGAACTACAATGTGTCGAACAGTTTCGGTTCATCGCTCGGCAAAAACAGCACCACCTACACCTGGCCCAGTGCGCTTATGGCCGACGCCGTCACCGTCCTTTCCACCAATTGGATTGATTCCTATAGCGCTTTTACTAATAAATCACAATGCACCAGCGGAGGCCCGACACCCAAAACAACCACCGTCAACGCCGCGCTGCTTGAAGGCATTGTCCGGTCAACCAATGCCAGTTCAGCATCACCTGGTTACAGCGGCGGGGTCGAGAATTTTCTCCGTTTGCTGGAAAATTGGGGGGGAAGTTCAGGTGTAGCCCTATGGTACAACGGCTCCATCGTCGTTATGTTTCCCAGTCAATATGCGACAAATTACCAGCAGATAACCGGCAAGTATTATAATGCACCCGCCCGCAACTGGGCCTTCGACACGAATTTTGTCCAGCAAGCCGGGCTGCCGCCGCTTACCCCGCAATCCAAGGGCGTCGTCCGCGCCAACTGGAATGCCTACTAGCTTTGCCCGATTAAAAACTCTGCTTCGCTTTGCCCTGTCATGCGCCTAAGCTGTGCGCGTGAAAGCTGCCATCCTGCACGGCAAAGAACGCATTCAGATTGAAGACGTTGCACCGCCCGCCCTCGAACCGGGTGAAGTCCGCATCCGCATCGAGGCTGCGCTGACCTGTGGCACGGACTTGAAAGTATTCAAACGCGGTTATCACGCCAAAATGATTGTGCCGCCCGCCGTTTTCGGCCACGAACTGGCCGGAGTCATTTCGGAAATTGCGCCACCCACCCCGTCCCTCTCCCACCAGATGGGAGAGGGTGGCCGAAAGCCGGGCGAGGATTGGTCGGTTGGCGATCGCGTGGCCGCGGCCAATTCCGCGCCCTGTGGCGAATGCTTTCACTGCCGGACCGGTCAGGAAAACCTGTGCGAAGATTTGCTTTTTTTGAACGGCGCCTACGCAGAATCCATCGTGGTTCCTGCGCGGCTGGTCCAAAAGAACCTGCTGCGGCTCAAGCCGGAAACCGATTTCCGCGACGCCGCGCTCGTCGAGCCGCTCGCCTGTGTCGTCCAGGGTGTTGAAGACACGAATTTGCGCCCGGGCCGGCACGTTTTGATTCTTGGCGCGGGGCCTATTGGATTGATGTTCGTCGCGCTGGTCAAAAAGCTCGGCTGCGATGTGACCGTGGCCGGTCGCCGCGCCACACGGCTGGAAGCGGCGCAGCGCCTCGGCGCGGACCAGACGATTGACATCGGCGAGGGCGGAGGACTGGTCACGAAAATCCGCGAGGCGACCCGGACGCATTTCGACGCGGTGATCGAAGCCGTAGGGCATCCCGACGTCTGGGAGGCCGCCGTGCATCTCGTGCGAAAGGGCGGCACGGTGAATTTTTTCGGCGGCTGCCCGTCCGGCACGGGTGTTACGCTGGACACGACGCTCATCCACTATTCCAACCTCACGCTGCTCGCGAGTTTTCATCACACGCCGCGCACCATCCGGCAGGCGTTGGCATTCATCGAGGCGGGTGTGGTTCGCGCGGTGGATTTCGTGGACGGCGAATGTCCGTTGACGCAACTGCCGGAACTATTCAAGTCCATGGCGGCGGGAAATCACGCCATCAAAACGCTGATTCGCGTGCATGAATGACCTGCGCCCGGTCCTTCTCCCATCGAATGGGCGTGGGTGGCGAAGGCCGGGCAGGGATCATGGTTTCAAAAACATTTCCAGGTCTTTGTGCATTTTCCGCAAGTCGGGCAGATTGATGTACATCATGTGCCCGGCGTCGAATTCGGCATAAATGATGTTTGTGCGGTAGGCGGCGTCCAGAGATATATGGTCAAGCGCATAATGCACGGTGTCAATGGGGCAGACCAGATCGCAGCGCCCGCCCAGAACGAGGATGCGCATGTACGGATTTTGATTCATGGTTGAAGCGAGCTTTTCCCCCGCGTTGGCATAGTCGTTGCGCGCGCCGTAATTCCACGGCTGCACCCCGGCGAGCAGTTCGTAGGGCAAGTCGTCCTCGAATTTCAATTCGCTGCGCACGTAGGAATTCATGGCCGCCGAAAACGGACCGTTCACTGCCGCGTCTGACGGATCGAAATCGGGATAAGGCGACGCGGGATCGTCGTCACGCCCGGTGATGCGCGCGTCGTAAGCGCCGAGAATCAAACCCTGGTCGTGCAGCAACTGCTTGCGGAAAACACCCGGGTCAATCCGCAGGTGGTTGTCTTCGATGACCTGCGGCTGCAAGCCGGTGAGCCGCGCCAGTTCGGCGGCGATCTTCTTATGTTCCCCGGCGGAGAGCGCATCGCCATGTTGCAGCGCGGAGGCGTATGCCCCCCGGGCAAAAGCGCGCGCTTCGGCCAGCGCCTTGGGCAAATCGGACTGCAAATCCGGAGGCAGCTTGTGGTGGAACTGCGCCGCGGCGGTGTAGGCCGGCAAATAAAGTGGATAGGGTATGTCATTGCCCGGATTGTCTGCAATCGTCGCGAAATTCAAAACTCCGGAAACGAGAATCAGCCCGTTCAAATACATGCCGTAGCGCGAACGCAGATGGTCGGCCAGCCCCGCCGCCCGAAAAACGCCATAGCTTTCCCCGCAAAGATATTTCGGCGAGAGCCAGCGCTCGTGCCGCGTCGTCCAGAGCCGGATGAATTCGCCGATGGAATCGAGATCCGCCGCGTCACCGAAAAACTGGTCGGGCTTTTCATCTTTCGCCGGACGGCTGAAGCCGGTGGCGACCGGGTCAATGAAAACCAAATCACTGCCGTCCAAAATGGAATACTCGTTGTCCACCAACCCGAACGGGGGCGGCGGCAGCGTGCCGTCTGCATTCATCTTCACCCGGCGCGGGCCAAGCGCGCCGAGGTGCAGCCACACGGACGATGAACCCGGGCCGCCGTTGAAACAAAACGTGACGGGCCGCGCAGCCACGTCCGTTTCGTCCTGCCGCGTGTAGGCAACATAAAAGACCGATGCGCGCGAAGTGCCGTCGGATTTGAGGATGGGCAACATGCCCGTCTCGGCCACATACGTCACCCTCTGGCCGGCGATGGTGACGGTGTTGGTGATAAACACCGGCTTGTGGGTGGCGTCGGGGATGATGGCGGCCTCGGTTTTGGGGGCGGGCGGCGCGTTGGTGCCCACGGCGGGCGAATTGGTTTGAGCGGCAACGGCGGCGCGGGCGGCCACCGCCAGCGCCAGGAGCGAGATCCAGAGTGGTTTTTTCATTTCAAATTCCGGCTTTACGCCGGGGAAAATGCGCTTTCGCCCCCGGAAACGCAAGTTGCGTGTGTCGAACAAGTCACAGTTCTGTGAATTCTGTGAAGGTTGTGAACAACTTTTTTAAGAAATGCTTGTCATCGTCCGGAATCCATGCGAAAAATTCCCGGCAATCAGGGATGGTGAGTCAGTGTAGAGGTCAGACAGAAGATGGCCCGGTTTTTTTTGAAAGCATGAAGAAGACGTGTGCAGGCACCAGAGCAGTGCGCGGAAACGCTTTGTCGAAGATTCATTCCCCACCAGCGCGGGGGGCTTTTACCCTGATTGAATTGCTGGTGGTTATTGCCATCATTGCAATTCTGGCGGCGATTCTGCTGCCGGCGCTGGCGGCGGCCAAGAGAAAGGCGCAGCAAATCCAGTGTCTGGCTAATCTCCGGCAATGGGGGCTCGCGCTGCACGTTTATGCCGCAGACAACAACGACGGCATACCGCGAGACGGGACAGATCAAAGTGAGACGTATGCGGTTTACTCCGGCAACACCACCGGTCCGGGCAGTCCGGATGACGCCTACGCGTGGTTCAACACTCTGCCCCAGCTCGCCGGCGACAATCCGTTGACTTACTATAATCACCAGCCGGGACCGTATCAAAAAAAATATCCATTCCCCGGAAACGATGTCGGGAAGATCTGGATGTGTCCTACCGCGCTGTCTTCACCCAGTGATGCTTTTGCCAAAAATGGCCAGTTTGGTTTTTTTAGCTACATGATGAATCTGGACCTCAAAGCGCTTGAATACATCCACACCGGTTACAAGAGCATCCCCTATCCGGGAATGCCGACGATGAGTTCGCTGCGCAATCCCTCAGCCGACGTGATGCTTACGGAGGCCGTTTTCAGTTACACGTTGGAAGGAACGACGCCAGAAGGAACGAAGATCTACTCTGGAGGCAATTCAGGAAATTTCGGAACGTTCCCGGCTTCGAGGTGGACGTACTTCGCCTGGCGACACAATCTGGCAGGCTCGTTGATGTTTATTGATGGTCACGCCGCGGTTTTCAAGCACGATTATGTTTTCAATATGGCCCCCACACCCGACGCGCGCGACGAAAAGGACAACGGGGACATCATTTGGGATCCCCATCGGCAGTAGAGATGAACCATTTGTAACGCAGACGTTACTTGTAACTTCGGAAACTCATATAGAATCAAAAACAAAACCCGGAAACTCAAACACGACTATGAAAACAAACCTCAAATCCATCGGAACCCTGTTGGCCATCGGCCTGCTCGCCGTCAGCGCGCGCGCGACAGTTGTTTTACAGGATAACTTTGACAGCTATGCAACTGGCGACCTGACAAACGTCTCCAGCGGCTTTTGGGCCGTGCATAGTGGCGCCACTCCCATGAATGTGGTTCTCGATTCGTCTGTCAGTGCCCCGAATGCGTTGCAGATTACAAGAAACCTGGCACAGGACGTGAATGCTCAACTGACCAATGCGCCCTACTACTCGGCGGGGACAAACGCCGCCGGAAGTTCCGTGGCGGCGCTGTATTTCAAAGTTACGGTGAGGATGAGCAGCGCGGACATGCCGACGGCGGCGGGGACATACTTTGCTCATCTCAAAGACGCCGGCACGAGTAACTTTCGCGCCAGGCTGTATGCCGCGACCAATAATACGGCGACGTTTGGGTCTTATCGACTCGGCATTGGAAACAGCAGCGGGACCCCGATCTTTTGGGCGACCGATTTGGCCCCCGATACGACTTATATCGCGGTTGTTCGATACGTGCTGACCACCGGAATTGCGACATTATGGGTAAATCCAATAAATGAATACTCCACGAGCATTTCTGCTACAGACACTGTGAGTTTGCTCGATATTTCTACAATGGCCTTTCGCCAGGCGTCCGGCGAGGGAACGTTGAATGTGGACGACCTGGTGGTCGGCACCCTCTTTTCCAACGCCGTTCCCGGCAGTGTGAATCCGCCGACCATTGTTGCCCAACCGCAGGACGTGACCGTCTTTACCGGTTCCAGCGCGAGCTTCACAAACCTGGCGGTGGGCGATCCCACCTTGGGTTATCAATGGTTCTCGGTCACCAATAACGTGACGAATGCCATTCCCGGCGCCACCGGGTTGACGCTCACGCTGACCGGATTGACGACCAATCAAACCGGCTTCATCTTTGCCGTCGTCACAAATTCCGCCGGCACCAATTCGACTCGTCTGGCACAATTGACGGTCAGTCCGCAGCCCATTCCGCCGACCATTGACGCCAATATCTCCCCGACCGGTTCGACCAATATTGCCGGTGATACCGTCATTTTCACCGTCGTCGCACACGGTTTGCCAGCGCCGGCTTACCAGTGGAAAGTCGTTCCTGACACAAATAACCTCGTTACGAACATCGTAGCGGGCGCCACCAGCCCGACGCTCACGTTGACCGGCATCACCAGCGACCAGTCGGGCAAATATTTTGTCACCATTACCAACTCGATCGGGTATTTAACGACCAACAGTGACCAGGCAGTGCTCAAAGTCAATCCACCGCCGTCTTTGAGCATCGCGGCTTTGCGCGCGCTGGAGGATCCAGTCACCTGGTCCGCCACCAACACCACCGCGTTGTACACCATTCAAGGGATTGTGACCACGTGGACCAACTTGACCACCAGCGGGAATAGCGAGTTTTACATTCAGGATGCCTCAGGCGGCATTGCCGTTTTCTGGTTAGGCGCGGCCGCCAGCACCAACCAGCCGCCGGCCGGCGCTCTTGTGCAAGTGACCGGACCGCTGGCTAATTTCAGCGGGTTGCTGGAAATAGAACCTGTCTTCACGAACCGGCCGCTGCAAAACGTCGTGGTTCTCAGCACGGACAATCCGTTGCCCACGCCGCAACCGCTGCCGTTCGACCCCAACGTGGTGAACAACCCCGCCACCATGGAAATGCTGGAAGGCACCTATTTTGTGGCTTCCAACGTGATGCTGAATCTGAGCACGCCGGCGTTCGTCTCCAATGCCAACGACCCGACGACCAACCTGGCTTTTCATGTGCTTTCCGATAACAGCGCCGCTTACAACGTCAGCTTCACGAACGATGTCGGCCAGACCTTCATTCTGTTTGTCAATTCCCACACCGACATCCCCTTCCAGACCAAACCGACGGGCCCCGTAACGGTTTACGGAGTACTGGGACAATTTGTCAGCACCAGTCCCTTCATTGGCGGTTATGAATTCACCCCCAGCCGATTTGCCGACATCATTTCATACTTCCACGCCACAAACGTGGTGACTAATGTTAAACACTATGGCGATTTGCTGACCAATGCTTTCACGGAAAGCGCCCTGCGGCCCGGTGAGACTTTGACCACTTATGTCAGTGCCAGCGATCCGACTGGCGGCACGGTGACCCTGACACCCGTTACCGGTGGACTGCCGGCCAGCGCAAGTTGGTCCGATGTCACAAGCGGACAAACTGCCACCGCCATCTTCCACTTCAGCCCGGTGGCGGGTGACGCGGGCGTTAATTATCTCGTTGCCTTGGCCGAATCTTCGACCAGTGGCTTCTCCAGCACAAATTACTGGAATGTTTATGTGCCCACGGCGGACGAGCAAAAAATGGCCATCACTGAATTCCTGGCCAATCCAACCAGCAATACCAACTTGCCTGATTTCAATCCGTTGCATCGTCCCACTGACACGCTTGGCATCAGCACAAACGACGAGTATATCGAAATCGTCAACCTCTCGACGGGTACCACTCTGGATTATGGCTGGGACATCGATCAGGGCAATCCCAACGTCAAATACTTCGACTCAAATGCCGGCTCTGGCACACAGGTGCCGCCTTCAAGTGCGCTTGTAGTATTTGGCGGAAACTCGACCGAGGCGCCTTCGTTGCCGGTTCCGTCGGCAACCAGCGGCTCCCTTGTCCTCGCGAACGCCGGAACCGTCGTGGTTTTGCGCAATCCAAGCGGCCACATCATTGACCGCGTGGTTTATTCGGCCAGCGACCTGAGCACCAACAGTTCGCTGGCGCGGTTCCCAACCATTAACAGCCCGTTTGTGCCGCAAATCTATGTTGGCACCAACGCTGCCACCGCCGGTCTGCAATACGACGGCGGATCGTGGAGTTCACCCGCGCAAATACCCACCGGCGTGAATAACATCGTGATTAGCGTGGTCAACAACCAGGCAGTCCTTCAATTCACCGCTGTTCCCAACCAGGCCAGCACGCTGTGGAGTGCCAACGACCTCACCAATCCGTTCAAAGTAATCTTTGGACAACCATTTGCCACTTCAGCGGGCGTGTTCTCTGTGACCAATCTGCCGCCGTTGCAGTTCTACTACATCACGACCCAGACAAACAGACCGTAGCATCGGACGGATATTTCACAAGGCGCTCTGGTTCAACCAGAGCGCCTTTTGCGCCAAAAGAGGCTAAAAGAAAAGAAGCGCGGGCGAAAACTGGTCACTCTCCGATGATTTTTACCAGCACGCGCTTGCGGCGGCGGCCGTCAAATTCGCCGTAGAAAATCTGCTCCCACGGGCCGAGATCCAGCTTGCCCTTCGTGACGGCCACGACGACTTCACGACCCATGATCTGGCGTTTCAAATGCGCGTCGGCATTGTCTTCACCGGTGCGGTTGTGCTGGTATTGAGAAGTTGGCTCATGCGGCGCAAGTTTTTCCAGCCATTCATCGTAATCCTGCAGCAAGCCATCCTCGGCGTCGTTGATGTAAACGCCGGCAGTGATGTGCATGGCGTTGACGAGGCAAAGCCCCTCCTGCACGCCGCTTTTCTGGACCAGTTCCTCAACCGTGCCGGTGATGTTGACGTAATCGCGGCGATGCGGCGTTTCGAACCAGAGGTGTTCGGTGAGACTTTTCATCCACCGCCCCCGCCTTCAAATCGCGGCCGCCACCAGATCGCCAACTTCGCGCGTGCCGCAGCCCATCTTGCCGGCGGCGAGCGACTTGATTTTGGTATTGATGATCTTCACAACGGCGCTTTCAACGGCCGCGCCCGCTTTTGCCTCGCCGAGGAAATCGAGCATCATGCCGCCGGCGTTGATGGCCGCGATGGGGTTGATGACGTTCTGGCCCGTATATTTGGGCGCGCTGCCGCCCATCGGCTCGAACATGCTGGTGCCCTCGGGATTAATGTTGCCGCCGGCAGCGACGCCCAGGCCGCCTTGTATCATCGCAGCAAGATCGGTGATGATGTCGCCGAACATGTTGTCGGTGACAATCACGTCGAACCACTCCGGGTTTTTGATGAACCACATGCAAGTGGCGTCCACGTGCGCGTAATCGCGTTTCACCGACGGATATTTTGCGCCAAGTTCATGGAACGCGCGTTCCCATAAGTCGAAGGCGAAGGTGAGCACGTTCGTCTTGCCACAGAGGGTGAGTTGCGTGGTTTTGCCAGCCTTGATGTCCTCCGGCTTGAGCCCTTTCCACGGTTTGCCACCGCGCCGCTTCTTTGCCAGCTCAAAGGCGTATTTCAAACAGCGGTCCACGCCACGGCGCGTGTTGACGGATTCCTGGATCGCGACTTCATGCGGCGAGCCCTTGAACACAAAACCGCCCGAGCCGGTGTAAATTCCCTCGTTGTTCTCGCGCACGACGACAAAATCAATGTGCTCCGGCCCCTTGTCCTTGAGCGGGCAATCCACGGCGCGATACAGTTTCACCGGGCGAAGATTGATGTATTGCTCCAACTCGAAACGGAGGCGCAGCAGAATGCCTTTTTCGAGAATGCCCGGCTTGACCTGCGGATGGCCCACGGCGCCGAGAAAAATCACCTTGAATTTGCGGAGTTCATCCACGGCGCCGTCGGGCAGCACTTCGCCCGTTTTCAGATAACGGTCACCGCCGAAATCGTAGTGATGCCAGTTGAGTTTGAAACCGAATTTTTTGGCGGCCGCTTCGGAAACCTTGAGCGCCTCGAGGGTCACTTCCGGTCCCGTCCCATCGCCGCCAATTACTGCAATGTCATAAGTTTTCATGCGCAATTTTTACCTGCAATCGAAACGAGGACGGTTATGCTAGCATTTTGGCGCGTGGTGACAATGGAATTTTGCATTCGACATTCTACATTCAACATTCGAAATTTTGCCCGATGGTATTGCCTTACAAAATTGCCACGTTGCTTTATTGCTTCAGCGAGCACGACGACGTGCTCCTGCTCGAACGCACGCAGGAGCCGAACCGCGGCTTCTGGAGCCCGTGCGGCGGCAAGCTGAAAATGGACATTGGCGAATCGCCCTACACCTGCGCCAGCCGCGAAGCCGCAGAGGAACTCGGTGTAAAAATCCAGGCACCGGACCTGCATCTGACCGGCATCGTCAGCGAGCACGGCTACCAGGGCCGGACCCACTGGCTGATGTTTTTGTTTGAAGTGAAGACGAAATTGAAGTCGTTGCCGCCGGTGCATTCCGAGGGGGCCTTTCAATTTTTCCCGCGCGCGGCGCTGGCCGGATTGAGAATCCCGCAGACCGACCGCGAACAAATCTGGCCCTGGTTCTGGCAATTCCGCGGCGGCTTTTTCGCCGCGCACTGCCATTGTCATCCGGACGGGCACAACGAGTGGACGCTGGAAGAGGCAAAGTGAAGAAACCTCGAACATTCAACGTTCGACGCCGGACATCCGCTGTCGGCGCGGGTTCGTTCCCTTCGGTGTTGGATGCCGGATGTTGAATGTTTTGATTTATGGCCGAACCGATCATTGATTTGCACAGCGACGATTTTTTCATGGGTGACGCGCTGCGCCAGGCCGCCAAGGCCGATGAAGCGGGGGAAGTGCCGGTCGGCGCGGTGATCGTGCGCGAAGGAAGAATCATTGCGCGGGCGTTCAACCAGGTGGAATTGCTCAAAGACGCCACCGCCCACGCCGAGATGCTCGCGCTCACGCAGGCGGAGGCCATCGTGGGCGACTGGCGGCTGACCGATTGCGTGCTTTACGCAACGAAGGAGCCGTGTCCGATGTGCGCCGGCGCAATCGTGCATACACGGGTGTCACGGGTCGTGTTCGGCGCAAGCGACCCGAAACGCGGCGCGGCCGGCAGCGCGATGAATCTGCTCCAATGCCCGGCCTTGAATCACCGTTGTGAAATCACGGGCGGGGTGCGTGCGGCGGAGTGCCGCGCGTTGCTGCAAACTTTTTTTGCCCGGCAGCGGCCTTTGAAAAGGTGAGATACAAATGCCGGCAGTGTCGCCGGCGTTTCCGTTTGCCATCTTTGATTGGGTGGGTCCGGGCGGGCCTCTGCGGCTAAAACAAACCAGGGCATCCTTGCGGATGCCCTGGTTGCCCAACAATCAAAAACTCCGGACCGCTTGTTTACTGCGGAAAGTTATACCACGGGTTCTGAACCGGGGAACCATTCGTAGCATTCAACATGGCGGCCCATAAGCTCGAAGGCGTTGTCTGCTGAACACTTCCGTCAGCCATGCCGACGTTGCCGACCTTCAGGTGCAAGTCATTCGCTGACCATCCCCACGCGTTATAGCTTGCGGTGCTCTGCCATTTAAAGGCGCCGGTAAAAAGTATTGAATTGGCATAGGTGCCAACGGTAGCGACGGATCCCAGGTTACGGTCGCCATCCAAAATCATCTGCGGATACGTATCGGCCGCATCGCCACAGACGAAATAACTGATGCAGTTGGTGCCCTGAGTGGATGTCCCGGGATTAGGATTTCCCAATTGCGGAAAATTCGTGGCGGCATTGCGCCCAGCGGCAGTGTCAGAGGTGCAATAGAGAAGCTTGGGCGTGCTCAGTTCGTTCGACATCACGCAAAAAACGTTGGTAATGCCGCTGGGAACGTAGGTGGCGTTTGCAGCACTGCAGACATCTTCCTGCGCGCCGCCTTTTTGCGTGCTGACCGCCATGGGATAGCGGTCACCGTTGTCCCCTTCCCAAACTTTGAAGGCGACGCCAATCTGGTGCAGGTTGTTCACGCAGTTGATGCGTTGCGCTTTGCGCTTGGCAGCGGCGAGCGCCGGCAGCAACATGGCTGCGAGAATGGCAATGATAGCGATCACGACGAGCAGCTCGATAAGCGTGAAGGCCCTTTTGTTTTTAAAGATGCTTTTCATAAGTTGACGGATTTTGGTTTTTTTCGTTCAGGTGACAGTTGGCAAGCTCCACTTGAAGCATACTGACTGTCGTTCTGGCAAAGCCTTTAGCACTGCCGATGCCAACTGATTTTTCCGGAAAAATCCCAATGAAAACGGCAAAGGAGAATTTCCCGTTGTGCGCAACGCGTGAAATTTTCACGCATCGCGCGTGAAGCCCACGCATTTCGAGATGCACCTTCCCGCGCCAAACGTTCTGAACAAATTGCCACATCAAGATTAAAAAGGGGCGTCCGAACTCTCTGACGCCCCTCATGTGCCGGTTCCATTGCTTTTGAGAGAAGGTCAGGAAGGCGGATAAATTCTCAAGCCCGCGAATGGGTTTCACAATATCAAAAGTCAAAATCTTATTCACAGTCCTTTCAAGGCTTATTCACCTCGCGCGGCGTCCCCTTGACAGGACGGCGCGCAACGTGAACACTGCGCGACGGTGGCCGGATCCAAAAACCTTTCGTTGCCTGAGATGCCGCGTTCGGAAATACCCGGCCCGAAATTTTTTTGAACAGCCTGTCTGTGGGTATGCAATTAGCAGATTCGCGTCGAATGAAAATCGCGTTGATTTGCGCGGGATTGCTGTCGCTCGTCATTTTTACGTTTTTCCCGGCGCTCAACAACGATTTCATCCTTATTGACGATCCGCTGTACCTCACCGCCAATGCCCACGTACAATCAGGCCTGACCTGGGATGGCGTCAGGTGGGCCATCAGCGCCACGCAAGCCGGCAATTGGCATCCTTTGACCTGGCTTTCCCTCATGTCGGACTGTCAGTGGTTTGGCTTGAAACCCTGGGGAGCTCACTTCACAAATATGCTGCTCCACACAGCCAACACCGTTCTGGTCTTTCTGGTTTTGGAAGAAATGACGGGGGCGATCTGGCGAAGTTTCTTCGTGGCGGCCATGTTCGGGCTGCACCCGCTGCACGTGGAATCCGTTGCCTGGGTTGCCGAACGGAAGGATGTATTGAGCACCCTGTTTTGGCTGCTGACGCTCCTGGCTTACGGCCGCTATGCGAAACAGCGGCAAAGAAGACAAAACCATGCGGCGGACGCGAGTCACAATTATCCTTTCTTCCGTTTTCGGGGTGTCATTTATTTTTGGTTTGCCCTGTTTTTCTTCGCCCTTGGGCTGATGTCCAAGCCGATGTTGGTGACGCTTCCTTTTGTGTTGCTGTTACTCGACTACTGGCCTTTGGACCGAATCCGCGCCAAAGGGTGTTTGTATTTGGCAGTGGAAAAGGCGCCCTTCTTCGTCCTCTCGGTCGCCATTGCCATTGTTACCATCATGGCGCAAAAAGAATCGGGAACCGTCCGAACGATGGCCAATTTTCCCATGACCATTCGCGTGGAAAATGCACTGGTTTCGTACTGCCGGTATCTGGGGAAATTGTTTTGGCCGACAAACCTCCCGTTTTTTTATCCGTATCCCGACCATTGGCCCGCGGTTGCGGTGTTGGGCGCTGCGCTATTGCTGTCGGGCCTCTTTGCTCTGGCTTGGATGACACGGCACAACCATCCATATGTTCTGGTAGGTTGGTGTTGGTTTGTCGTGACTTTGGTGCCGGTGATTGGCCTGATGCAAGTCGGCTTTCAATCCATCGCCAACCGCTATACGTATGTGCCGTATATCGGGCTGTTCCTCTCTCTGGCCTGGGGCGCGCAAGCGCTAACAAGCCATTGGCGCCACCAACGTCCGGTCTTGTTCATTCTCACCGCCGCGGCGATTTTAATTTGTATTCCAATCACGCGCAGGCAAATCGGCTACTGGAAGAACAGCGAAATTCTCTTTCAATACGCCAGCGTCATCATTGACAAAAATTGGGAGGCTCATGCCCGCTTGGGAACGGTTTTCAGCAAGGAGGGCCGGCTGAACGAATCCATTCAGCAATACCGGGAAGCATTGCAACTGAAACCCGAATACGCGGATGCGCATTATAATCTGGGCAATGCTCTCTGCCGCAAGGGCCTCTGGGATGAGGCCATCATACAGTATCGGGAGGATTTGAGGTTGAGTCCGGATGATTTCGGCGGGTACAACAATCTCGGAGTGGCACTTTTCCAAAAGGGTTTTCCAGATGAAGCCATAACCCAGTTTCAAGAGGCGCTCCGACTGAAGCCGGACTACGCCGACGCGCAACGAAATCTGGCCGCCGCGTTAAAGGCCCAAAGAACCGCTCATCCGTTGCCGGCCCCCTGACGAGGAATCACTTGGCTCAGTGCCTCAAGGCGCAGAGGGACATTGACAGCACCTCGCGCATCGCAAACACTGTGCCACTGTGGCCGAACCAAAAGAAATTCCATTGATGGAAAAAATTGTGTCGCTGTGCAAGCGGCGCGGGTTCATTTATCAATCCTCCGAGATTTACGGCGGCATCAACGGTTTCTGGGATTACGGCCCGCTGGGTGCGGAACTCAAGCGCAACGTCAAGGAACTCTGGTGGAACACCATGATCCGCCAGCGCAACGACGTGGCCGGCCTCGAAGCCACCATCATCATGTCGCCGCAAATCTGGAAGGCCAGCGGCCACGTGGACACGTTTGCGGATTTGATGCGCGAGTGTCCGCTGACAAAGAAGCGGGTCCGGGCGGATCAAGTCGAACCGCAAAGCGGAACCGTCTATCGATTTGCGGGCGCCGCGCGTGTTGTTGAGAATGGTGATGAGAAAGTCGCCAAGATTCAGAGGATTATTGGGGAATTTGCGCCATCTATCACTGACGAAACATCGCTGCTAGATAGGCTGTCAACTAATTGGACCCCCGTTGCCTCATCGAACGAAGCGGTCAGATCTCAGGTACAAGAGGCTCTTGAGTATTTCTATCAGGACAAAGTCGCGGTATGGAAGCAATTCGCTGTGATCTTACAGCCTGGTAAGCCACGGGAAAGTGCTTATAAATTGGCCAAGGAGTTTTACGCCACACTCGGTGTCAAGAATTCAACCCTGCTCGGAGAATCAGTCTCAAAAGCCGAAAACTCCACCGACTTCCACCCTGACAGCGGCGTGGAGTTGAGCCCACCTCGCCCTTTTAACCTGATGTTCAAAACCTACGTTGGCCCAGTCGAGAGTGAGGATAACGTTGCGTATCTTCGCCCCGAAACCGCGCAGGCGATTTTCGCCCAGTTCAAGAATGTCCTGGAAACATCGCGGCAGAAAGTGCCGTTCGGCATCGCGCAGGTCGGCAAGGCGTTTCGCAACGAAGTCACGCCGCGCAATTTCACCTTCCGCTCGCGCGAATTCGAGCAGATGGAACTGGAATTTTTCATCAAGCCGGACGAAGTGGTCGAAGCGGTCTGCGGAAAGGTAGCGACGGTGGCGGAAGCGTTCGGAGTCCCGCCTTCCGGCGGTCCCGAGCCGGCTAAAGCCGGAACTCCAAACCACCCTCAACCCAACTGGGGCTGGGAAGCGTGGCACAAATACTGGGTCGAGGAACGCATCGCCTTTTACGAAGACATCGGTTTACCGCGGAACACGCTGGTCGAGTATTGGCAAAGACCAGAGGAACTGGCGCATTACGCCCGCGCCACGGTGGACATTCTTTACAAATTCCCGTTCAGCAAACGCGACGAGAAAGGCGAGTTGACGGGTGAGGAACTTGAAGGGATCGCCGCGCGCAGCGATTTTGATTTGAGCCAGCACGAACGTTTCTCCGGCAAACCGATGGGCGTGTTCGACGAGGAACTCCGCGCCGCCTGGGGCAAGCTCGACGAAGCCAGGAAGGCCGGGTTGTCGAAGCGTTATTACGAAGCGCGGCTGAAATATCTTACGAAAACGGGCGTGGAGCAGGAGAAGGCGGAACCCGAGGCGAAGGAAGACGCCGCTGGTCTGGCCAAAGGCCAATACATTCCGCACGTCATTGAACCGTCGGCGGGAGTGGACCGTCTGATCCTCGCCTTGATTTGCAACGCTTACTCGGAAGCCGCCGGAACCGACGACAAGGGCAAAACCGAAACGCGGGTGATTTTGAAATTTCATCCGCGCGTCGCGCCCATCAAGGTGGCCGTGCTGCCATTGCTCAAGAACAAGCCCGAGCTCGTGAAAAAAGCACAGGAAGTCCGCGACCTGCTGCGTCCATGGATGAACGTCTTTTACGATGACGGCGGTTCGATTGGCCGCCGTTACGCACGCCAGGACGAGGCCGGCACGCCGTTCTGTGTGACGACTGATTTTGACACACTGGGCGAGAAACCGGAATTGAAGGACACGGTGACGATCCGGTACCGCGATGACGGCAAACAGGAGCGTCTGGCGATTGGCGAATTGTTGAATTGGTTGCTGCCGAAAATCCGCTGAGGGTGTAAGAGTCTGCCATGACCAAGCCAGCCCGCCTTTCTTACGTTATTATGGCGGTGCTGCTGTTGCTCATCGGCTGGTTGCACCTGGGGATGCTGGTGCTGACCGTGCTGTTCGGTTACTTCGCGCTCCAACAGTTCAGTTTCGGTCGCAGCAAACTCCTGGGCATGTTGCTTTATCTGATTGCCGTGGCGGCGGCCACCTGCGGTCTGTTTTATTTTTCGCACCAGGCTTACAGGCAATTGCCGGAAATTGCCGACCGGACGATTCCCGCGGTGGTGGGCTTTGCGGAGAAGCAAGGCATAGTGCTTCCGTTCACCGACTACGCCAGCCTGAAAACCGTCGCGGTCAACGAGGTGAAGGAAGACGTGGCCAACGCCGGCCGGTACGTGCGCGCCGCCACGTTTCAAATCGCACTGCTGCTGATCGGCCTGGTGGTGGCGGCGGGACTTTTCCTGAACGCCACCTGGGGCACGGAAAATGATCCCTCCACTTCGCGGGACAGTCTGTATGCGACGGTGGCGCGCGAACTGGACGTTCGCGCCCGGACCTTTTACCGCAGTTTCGCCCGGGTGATTGGCGCGCAAATCATCATTTCCATCTTCAACACGGCGTTGACGTCCGTGTTTCTGCTCTGGAACGGCTATCCTTACGTGACGGTGCTGGTGGCCTTCACGTTTCTGTGCGGGCTGCTGCCCATCATCGGCAATATCATCAGCAACACCCTCATCGTGGGCGTCAGTTTCACGATCTCGCCGAACATGGCCCTCATCGCGCTCATTTTTCTCGTTGCCATCCACAAGCTGGAATATTTTCTCAACAGCAAAATCATCGGGGACCGGATCAGAAGCCCCATGTGGCTGACGCTCATCGGGCTGGTGCTCGGCGAAAAACTCATGGGCATCCCCGGGATGATTCTCGCGCCCGTCGTCCTGCACTACATCAAGGTGGAAGCGTCACGCGGCAAGGTGACCGAGGCCGCATCCGGACCGGCGGCCGCGCATCCTGCGGCGCCATGAAATAGATTCTGTACCAGGCCCGATGTCCACTGAAGTCACCCCAAAAAAAAGGCACGCCCCGACGTTGTATTTCATCGTCGCCATCAAGTTGGTCAAGGGCGTTGCGCTCGTGCTGCTGGCCCTGGGCGTTCTGTCGCAGGCGAACAAGGACTTGCCGGATTTGTTCAATCAATTTCTCCAGTGGGTGCATCTCGACCCGGAAAGAAGCTTTTTCGTCGCCATTGCCGACTGGCTGGACACCATCACGCCAACCAACATGCGGGCGGTGGCACTGGGCATGTTTCTCTGTGGGTTGTATTTAATCATCCTCGGTCTGGGACTGTCGTTCCGCGCCAAGTGGGCCATTTGGCTGGCCATTGGCGAGTCCGGGTTTTTCATCCCGATTGAGGCGTTCGAACTGGTCCGCCGCCACGCGCCCGGAACGGAGGAACACCATTTGTTTCCCCACCCGAAACTCGGCTTGTTCCTCGTGCTGGCGCTGAATATTTTGATTGTCTGGTATCTGCTCAAAAACCGGAATCGGCTGTTCCGGCATCACCACTGAGTTTTCCGCGTGACCCGTGGTGGAATTCCCGGTAGATTGCCGCGCGATCAATCAGACGACACCATTGTAAAATGAACGGCGCGCTGCCATTTGAAGTTGCCGAATTCGAGCAACTCCTCAACAAACCGAACAGTGACGCCTCCGGGTTCGCCAGTTTCTTTGCCGCCGGCGAAGTCTGGATCGCACGCGTGCCGGCGCGACTCGACGTCATGGGCGGCATCGCCGACTATTCCGGCGCGAACGTCTGCGAAGCCGTCCTCGGCAGCGGCGTACTGATGGCGTTGCAACCGCGCAACGACCGAACGCTGCGCATCCGCACCATGCATGCCGGCATCCGGGCGCTGCCGGTGGAAACGCGTCTGCCGCTCGACGCCTTCAAATCCGGCGATGGCCTGGCCGGCTACGCCGAAGTCCGGACGTTCTGCCAGGCCAACCCGCTGGCAAACTGGGCCGCCTACATCGTCGGCAGCATTTTTACGCTGCTCAAGGAGGAGCCGGTGAAACTGCCCTTTGGCTTCAATCTCCTGCTGTTGAGCGCCGTGCCGATGAACGTCGGCATCGGCAGCTCCGCCGCGGTGGAAATCGGCACCCTTTCCTGCCTCAACGCGTATCTGGACTTGAAAATCCCGCCGTCGCGCATGGCACGTCTGGGTCAGTTGGCGGAAAATCACGTCGTCGGCGCGCCCTGCGGCATCATGGATCAGACCGCCATCACCAGCGGGCGCCAGGGCTGTCTCACGCACATCCTCTGCCGCCCCGGCGAGGTCAAAGGCGAGGTGCCGATCCCGCCCGGCACCGGGTTCGTCGGCATCAACTCGATGGTGCGGCACAGCGTCGCCGGCAGCCCTTACGGCGACACGCGCATCGGCGCGTTCATGGGCAAAAAAATCATCAACGACATCCGCGACCGCACCGGCCGCGGTGCGCTGGATTATCTGACGGAGCTTACCGCGGCGGAATTTCAGCAGCAATTCGCCGCCGAAATTCCCGACCGGATTCTCGGCTCGGAATTCTTGCGACAGCACAAAACCCACGACGACCCCGTCACGAAGATTTCGCCGGACGCCACCTACCGCGTGGCCGGCCCCACGCGGCATCCCGTCGAGGAAAACGAGCGTGTGCTTAAATTCATGGACGCGCTGCGCGCTGCAAAAAATGGCGATGAGCAATCGCTCGTGACCGCCGGCGAGTGCATGTATGGAGCACACGAAAGTTACCGCGACAATTGCCGGCTTTCGACGCCGGAAGTGGATTTTTTGGTGGATTGCGTCCGCCAGCGCGGCGCAAAAGCGGGGCTTTTGGGCGCGAAAATCACCGGCGGCGGCACGGGCGGGACGGTGGCGGTGTTCGGCAAACTGGATGCGCTCAAAAAGCACATCCCGGAAATCGCCGTTGAATATCAGCGCCGCGTCGGCCTGCTGCCGGACATTTTTGAAGGCACGTCGCCCGGCGCAATTGAATTTGGCGCGAAGCTTTACACCTTCGGCGCCAACGGCTGGCGGCGGTTTGACGTGTAACCAAAAATGAACATCGAACAATCAACATTCAACGCTTAACCCTCAATGGCTCCCCGATAGCGCGTCAGATCCTCGATGTTGGGCGTTGAACGTTGAACGTTTCCTCCATGTGAAAATGAGTCCGTCCCATATCTCTGTCCCTGCGGTTCGCAAGGCGGTCATTCCCATCGCCGGACTTGGCACGCGGCATTTCCCGGCGTCCCATGCCGTGAAGAAGGAATTGTTTCCCGTCGTCGGTCCGGACGGGATTGCCCGCGCGTTGTTCCATTATCACCTGCTCGAACTCGACGCGGCGGGCATCGAGGAGATTTGCATTATCGTCCAGCCCGGCGAGGACAAAATCGTGCGGCACTACCTGCGCGGGCCGGGGAAGGCATATCTGAAACGGCTGGAAAAACATCCGGCGTTGCGGCGCGAAG
Source organism: uncultured Verrucomicrobiae bacterium (assembly GCA_963802515.1). Taxonomy (GTDB): domain Bacteria; phylum Verrucomicrobiota; class Verrucomicrobiia; order Limisphaerales; family UBA11358; genus UBA11358. The sequence goes on along the minus strand of CAWDIX010000002.1, from coordinate 2,879,069 downwards.
CGGAGCAGATGCGCCGGTTGGCCAAACGCGTCACCTTCGCCGTGCAACGGCGGCAGGAGGGCTATGGCCATGCCGTTTACCAGACCAGGAAGTTTGCCGGCGGCGAGATGGTTTTGCTGGGTCTCGGTGACCACCTGTTTCGCGGCAAGCCGGTTTCGCCATATCAGGAATTCGCACGGATGGCAACGACATCGAACAGCCGGAGTGTTTCCGCCGTGAATCGCATCGGCCTCAACGAACTCAAAGGCTATGGCACTATTGCGGGCAGCCGTCGTCTGGGAAACCCGCGCCTGATTGACGTGTCCCGCATCATTGAAAAGCCGGACACGGCGATCGCGCGGCGAAATCTTCACGTGGATGGGTTGCCGGACGGAACCTGGCTCGGCTGGTTCGGCCTGCACCTGCTGGCGCCTTCAATTTACGACATCCTCGAGGAAATGATCCGTGACAACGTCCGTGACCATGGCGAGTTTCAATTGACGCGCGCCCAGGAAATCCAGCGCCGGCGCGAAGGGTACCTGGCACTGGAAATGACCGCTGCGGAACGTTTCGATTTTGGTGTCCCCGACGATTTTGTCCGCAGCGTGCAGGCCTTCCGGCAGGCCTGATCCGGACCACGAACTGCACGAAGCACACGAAAGCCATCGGGAAAGAAAAGCCGTGTCTTCGTTCCGGGTCATTTTTGTGTTTCATGGTTTTCATCCAAATTTCCCGTGACCGATTCCCGGAAGTTCATATCATTGGATTGTGACGATTACCGAAGCGATTCAACTGCTGGAAAAGTTCCGCGCCGGCGGTGTGGGCCGCGACCGGGTTTTGCAGGCGTTCCAGGCCGCGCCGGTGGCCGACATCGGTTTTGCGCAGGTGGATGTGCACCGCGCGCTGCGCAAAGGTTTTCCGGAAGTTATTTTCGGCGCCGGCAAAACGCCGGAGCAGGTGGTGAAAATCGCATCAAAACTTTTGGAACATGAACGGCGCGTGCTCGTAACGCGCATCCCTGGCGATCACGCCCGTGCGCTGCGCAAAAAGTTCAAACGTGCCGTCCATCACCCGGCGGCCCGCTGCGTGACCATCGAAAAAAAACCTTTGCCCAAACGCCGGGGAACCATCGCGGTCATTTGCGCCGGCACGAGTGATTTGCCCGTGGCTGAGGAAGCGGCGGTCACGGCCGAAATCATGGGCAACCGCGTTGAACGGATTTATGACGTCGGCGTGGCCGGGCTGCACCGGTTGCTGGCCAAATCGGAAAACCTCCGGCGCGCCAGCGTGCTGGTCGTCGTGGCCGGCATGGAAGGCGCGTTGCCCAGCGTGGTGGCGGGACTGGTTTCCCGACCCGTCATCGCCGTGCCCACGAGCGTGGGCTACGGCGCAAGTTTTGGCGGCATCGCGGCCCTGCTGGCGATGTTGAACAGTTGCGCCAGCGGCCTCACGGTGGTGAACATTGACAACGGCTTCGGCGCCGGTTACGCCGCCAGCCAGATCAACGCGTTGGCGGAGAAATGAAAGCGCTTTACCTCGATCTTTTCAGCGGCATCAGCGGCGATATGTTTCTTGGCGCACTGCTGGATCTGGGGATGGACGCGGACAGGCTGGGACGCGAGTTAAAAAAACTCAGACTCGACGGCTACCATTTGCACATCGCGCGCAAACAAAAGTCCGGCATCGAAGGCGTGAAATTGAACGTGCATCTCGAAGAGGGGCCAGAACACGGGCCTATGCACCATTCGCGTCACGCGTCACGCGTCACGCGTCACCATCACCATGACGACAGCCGCAATTTCGCCGCAATCCGACAACTTATTTCGCGCAGCCGGCTTTCAAACTGGGTGAAGAAAAAATCCGTTGCCGTCTTTAAGCGCCTGGCAGAGGCCGAGGGCAAAATTCACGGCCTGCCGCCGGAACGCGTACACTTTCACGAAGTCGGCGCGGTGGATTCGATTGTGGATATTGTCGGGGCGTGCATCGCGCTCGAAATACTCGGCAAACCGCGCGTGCTGGCGTCGCCGGTCGTCGAAGGGATCGGGTGGATTGACTGCGCGCATGGGCGATTTCCCGTTCCTGCGCCGGCCACGCTGGCGATTCTTGGCGCGCGCGGCATCGGCTTGACTCAATGCGAGGAACCGCACGAACTGGTCACGCCCACCGGCGCGGCGTTGCTGGCCGAGTTCGCCGAAAGTTTTGGACCGATGCAAAATCTGGTTGCCGATCGGACAGGCTACGGCCTCGGCACTCGGGAAAACCTGACACGGCCAAATGTTCTCCGGGTAATGCTCGGGGAGTGTGACGCGTGTCGGGTGTCGGGTGGCGTGGCACACGGCGCTGTTTCCCGTCACCCGCCACCCGTCACCCGCCACCCGTTGGATTGGGAAACCGACCGCATCGCAATCCTTGAAACCAATCTTGATGACAGCAACGGGGAAATTCTGGGCCATTTCCTTGAAACCGCCTTGGCCGCGGGTGCGTTGGACGTTTTTCACACGCCCATCCAGATGAAAAAGAATCGGCCCGGCGTGCTGCTGACGGTTTTGTGCGCCGAGGCGGAAACGGACAAATTCAGCGAATTGATTTTGCGCGAGACGAGCGCGTTTGGCGTCCGGCGCACGTTCGCCGAGCGGCGAAAATTGCGACGCGAGTTCACAACCGTCAAAACCCGGTTTGGCCGGGTGCCCGTAAAACTTGGCCGGTTGGGCGGGAAAGCGGTTCACGCCGCGCCGGAATTTGAGCCATGCAAAAAGCTGGCCGCGCAGGCGAAGGTTCCGTTGAAAGCAATATATGAGGCCGCCATCAAAAGAGCCAAAACCGGGCCTTAATGCCTCCGAAATGGGCCTCCAATTATTTGCTTGCACCCGCGCCCGGAAAGGCTTATTAATAGGGCGGATTTTGAACTGGCCGTGCCAGTTTGATTGATGCGAATACTTACAGTTATGACCCAACCGCCGAGGGTGTCTTGAGCCGCCCTTTTCCTTCACGTCATTCTCCGCCTGATTCGTTTGTCCGGGTCAATGGCAAAATCCGTGCCCGCGAAGTCCGGGTCATTGGAGTGGACGGTAAACAGCTAGGCGTCATTACGCTCAACGAAGCGCTGGCCATGGCGCGCCAGCATGGCGTGGACCTGGTCGAAGTCGCCGCGACCGCCACGCCCCCGGTCTGCCGCCTCGTGCAAATCGGCAAGTTCCGTTACGAAAAATCCAAAAAAGACAAGGAGTCCAAAAAGCACCAGCACGCCTCCATCGTCAAGGAAGTCCAGCTCAGCCCGCGGATCGATCCGCATGACCTCGGCATCAAGGTCCAGCACGCGATTAATTTTCTGTGCGAGGACATGAAAGTGAAAGTCGTGCTTAAATTCCGTGGACGTGAGATGGCGCATCAGGAATTCGGCTTTCAGGTGGTGAACAAATTTCTCGCCGAGATCGCGCCTTACGGTCATCCTGACTTTACTCCGAAGCTCATCGGACGCGGTATCAACGTGATGATCAGTCCATTGCCCCGCAACAAACGCGCCAAAAATCCCCACCAGGTTGAAGTCGCGGCTCCGTCGCAGAACAGCCACACGCCGAAGGCCGCCGTGCCGGCAAAGCCCGGGGTGCCCGTGTCCGGCGAACCACCTTCAGGTGGTTTTGCAAACAAGCCGCTTGCAAACATTCAGGCGTAGTTGCCGGCTTGAAGCTGGTCTGTCCGGCGCAAACTTGAAAGTCACGGCTGCAATTCAAAGGTCGAATTGCCCAGCAATTCCGGGAAGCGGCAGCTGTCGCACACGGCGTTGGAATGTTCGCAAAAATCCCGGACGATTTGCATCAAACCCTGCTGTGCCGCCGCGCCGGGCAAAGCGCGGCCTGACGGGCCACCCAGTAAGCGCTGACGCGCCAGTTTCAGCACCGAATTGTCCCCCGCCTGCGGCCAGACGAAGTAACGGTGTTCGATCGCCTGCTGGAGTTTTTCATTTCTGCCCTCAGCGGCGCGAATCCAAAGCCAGGGCAGAACCACGTTGACGGCCAAATCCGTGATCCGCGCCGTGCCCAGCAGCGGCTGCGGCTGCTTTAATCGTGCCGACCGAAACGTCCAGTGCCAGGACCAGAATTCGTCTCGCCTGACCTGTAGAATTTCACGCAACGAATCAAGCAACGCGTTGTCCGGCAAGTCCCTGGCGCACCAGCTTTCGAGTCTGGCAGCCAAATTCCCCGACGCCTGCCAATGCGCCGCCAGCGCGAGCCGGCGTTGCGGATGATTGGCCGGTCGCAGTCCGTGAAATTTCCAGACCGCGCGCGGCAACAGGCACTCGGTGAATTCCTCGCGCTCGCGCCACCAGCAATCCCAGACGCGGCGCAAATAGGTGTCCGCGCTCTTTTGGACGCGCGTCAATTCCGCCGGCAGCAAGCCACTGGCGCCGAGCAGCCGCGCTTGCAGGGCAAATACCGAACCGGCATCACGCGACCAGCGGAGTCGCGATTCGGCAAGATTCTGCATCGGCCAGATGTTGTGTTTGTAACCCAGCGCGCGGAACAAACCTTCCCACAACGCCTGTTCCCAGCCGACGTGCCGTGCGCGGGCGAGGAATTGCGCGGCCTTGGCCTGAAAGCGAACGTGAGCGGCGGCGCGCAGGAGTTCAGCCAGCCGGGGTCCATTCAACTCGCGCAACGTCGGGGAACACCGTCCGCGCAGGTTTTCGGGCAATGCGCGCGGTGATTCGGATTCGAGCCACAAACCCAGTTCGGCGAGCGGCGCATCGAGCCTGTTGCTGACGACCAGCGTTGGCGGTGAAGGTTGGAGTTCAAGCTTCAGCTTGTTCGGCGCCCGATTATCCCGGCACGCTGAAGCGTGAACTCCAACATCGCTCCAGATGACGTGCAAAATTACATTTTGAAAATCGGGGTTGCGATCATGGCCGTGCGCATGCCAGCCGCTCGCGCGCAAATCCACCTCCACGTCGCCGGAACGCGGCGCGTCGTCGCCGATTTGAATGACCGCGCCGCGAAAGTCCGGTCCGCCTTCCGCGCTGGCGAAGCCGGGATGGAGTACGCGGACGGCCTTCGCATCTGCGGTCATGAGCTGGTCGCGCCGCAGGCGTTGGTGCTGCCAGACGGCTTGCAGCAGGCGTTCGGGTGGCGAATCATTTTCGTCGCGCAGGACGCTCGCCGCGCCGCAACGCAGGCGCCAGTCGGCGTAAAAATTTTCGGCCAGCGGGAACACTCGTCATTGCTTTTGCGCCCGCCGTTCCGCAAAGTCAAGCCGTTGCGCGAATTTTTTGAACGCATCCAATGGCAGTGTTGCCTGTTTATAAAATAATGCGCTGATTTTTTGTTGGCCGGAGCGGGAATTTTCCGGTTATTCTCCAGGCTGCTCGCCATGAACGGTAACACGATGATTGAAGTGACGAACCTGACGAAACGCTACGCGGGACGCACGGCGGTGGCGGACATTTCGTTCACGGTCGCGCGCGGCGAAATCGTCGGCCTGCTCGGCCCGAACGGCGCGGGCAAAAGCACGACCATGCGGGTGCTGGCCTGCTTTCTGCCGGCCACGAGCGGCACGGCGCGGGTGGCGGGCTTTGACGTCTTTCACGAATCGAACGAGGTGCGCCGACGCATCGGTTTCATGCCGGAGAACAATCCGCTTTACCCCGAAATGCGCGTGCGGGAATACCTGAAATTCCGCGCGCGGCTCAAGGGCCTCGGCTGGCGCCATTCGCGCCAGCGGGTCAACACGGTGATGGAGCAGTGCGGTCTGACGAACGTGGGCCGCCGCGTCATCGGCCAGCTTTCCAAAGGATACCGGCAGCGGGTCGGACTGGCGGATGCCCTGGTGCATGAACCGGAATTGATCATTCTGGACGAGCCGACGATCGGCCTCGACCCGCAACAGATTCGCGCGGTGCGGCAGTTGATCAAAAGTCTCGCGGAAAAACACACGGTGCTGATTTCGACGCACATTCTTTCGGAGGCGGAAATGACGTGCAACCGCCTGCTCATCATGGGCGACGGCAAAATTCTGGCCGCCGACACGTCGGACAACCTGCAACGGCTCATGGCCGGCAGCAGCCAAATTGTCGCTGAAATCGCGGCCTCCGCCGAGGAACTGCGCGAGCACCTGGCGCAATTGCCGCAAGTGGCGCATTTCGATATCTCGGCGGTGGACGGCACCTTTCTGCGCTGCGCGATCACCCCGCGCGACGGGCTGGATTTGCGCCCGATGATCTGGCTGCTCGCGCGCGAACGCGGCTGGCTGTTGCGCGAACTGACCCGCAGCCGCCATTCGCTCGAAGACATCTACGTGCAAATCACCAGGCCGAAAGAGGAAGAGGAGGAGGGCTGATGCGAATTTTCGGGGTCCTGCTCAGGCGTGAATTGACCGCGTTTTTCCTGTCCGTGACGGGTTATATCATCATCGCGGCAGTGACACTTTTGATCGGCCTGAGCTTCGTGGTGTTGATCACCAATCTCGGAACCGATCCGTCGCCGATGCCGGTGACGGAGATGTTTTACCGCACCTATTTTTTCTGGCTGATTGTGCTGCTGGCGGCGCCGGTGATCACGATGCGATTGTTCGCGCTGGAAAAATCCGCCGGCACGTTTGAAACGCTGATGACGACGCCGGTGGACGATTTTCAGGTCGTGGCCGCAAAATTCTCGGCGGCGATCATTTTTTACATGGTGATGTGGCTGCCGATGGCGGCGTGCCTGTTCATCGTGCGTCATTTCACTGGCCAGACCCGGGCGCTGGACGGGGGCACCATTGGCGGAATGTATCTGGGCATCTTTCTGGTCGGTTGTCTGTTCCTGGCGTTGGGCTGTTTTGCCTCCGCCATCTCGCGCAGCCAGATGGCGGCGGCCATGATCAGTTTTGTGCTGGGGGTGAGCCTGTTCGCGCTCGGTTTTCTGGCCGAGGCCATTCCCGTGGTGGCGCAATGGCAGACGCAGGTTTTGTCTTATTTCGGCTTGTTCGAACAGATGCACGATTTCGCCCGCGGGGTGTTGGACACGCGCGCGGTGATTTTTTACGCGAGCCTCACGCTGTTTTTTTTGTTCCTGACCTTGCGCGCGGTGGAGAGCCGGCGCTGGAGATAAAATGCCGCCCCCAACAAACAAACAACCCAGTTTCTCGCCGCGGCACCGATGGAAGATCGGCTTCGACGTGCTGCTGCGCACGGCGCTGGTGCTCGCCGTCGTGGTGATGGTAAACTATCTCGGCGGGCAGTTTTTCCACCGTTTTTACCTGAGCTCGCAAACCCGCATTGAACTTTCCTCGCGCACCGTGAGCGTGCTCCACTCGCTGACGAATCGCGTCGCCGTGACGCTTTATTACGACCGGCAGGACGATTTTTACCCGGACATTGTTGCGCTGCTCAATGAATATCGCGCAGTCAACCCGAAGATTTCCGTCCGCACGGTGGATTACGTGCGTGACGCCGGCGAGGCCGAAAAGGTCAAGGCACAATACAAGCTGGATGCGGCGACAGACAAGAACCTGGTCATTTTTGACTACGACGGCCGCATCAAAATCGCCCCTGGTGATGCGCTGACGCAATTCAAACTCGAAGAGGTGCCGCCCAAGGATGCAACCCAACGGCAACTTGAATTCGAGCGCAAGCCGGTCGCATTTCGCGGCGAGGAGATGTTCACCGCAATCCTGCTTGCACTCGAAAACCCCCACCCATTCAAGGCGTATTTTCTGCAGGGCCACGGTGAACCGTCGCTCTCTGACAGCGGCACCGTCGGGTATCTGAAATTTGCCACCACCCTGGCCCAAAATTACATCGCGGTGACCAACCTGGAATTGCTCGGTAACAACACAATCCCGATGGATTGCAACCTGTTGATCATTGCCGCGCCCACGACGCCTTTGTCCGACATGGAATTGCAGAAAATTGATCAATACCTCACCCAAGGCGGAAGGTTGTTGGCGCTCTTCAATTTTGCCTCCCGCGGGCAACCAACCGGACTCGAACCCATTTTGCAGCGCTGGGGTGTCAACGTCGGCTACGACTACGTGAAAGACCCGAACAATACCATCACTGGCGAGGATGTCATTGTCCGCAAATTCAGCCAGCATTCCGTTGTTAATGCGCTGGCGCAGTATGCCCTGCAAATGATCCTGCCCCGGCCCATCAGCCGCGTGGACTGGCCGAACCCGCCCGCCGGGGCGCCGCAAGTGGATGAACTGGCTTATTCCAGCTCGAGCTCGACCCTCGCGGGCGACTCGACGCTCGCGGGCGACTCGGCCGAGCCGCCGCGCAGTTATCCGCTAATCGTTGCCGTCGAACAAAAACCCGTTGCCGGGGTCGCCAGCCCGCGCGGCAACACTCGCATGATCGTCGCCGGCGACTCGATTTTTCTAGGCAATCACTATATCGAAGGTGGCGAAGGCGGGGCCAATCGCGATTTTCTGAGCGCCGCCGTCAACTGGCTGCTGGACCGGCCGGCGCTGCTGCAAGGCATCGGCCCGCGGCCCGTGACGGAATTTCGCCTGCAGATGACACAAGACCAGCGCCGCGAAGTGCGCTGGTTGCTGTTGGGCGCGTTGCCGGGCGCAGTGTTGCTGCTCGGCGGGTTGGTCTGGCTGGTGCGTAGAAAATGATGAACTCGAAAACCACTGGGATCTGGTTCGTGATTGCCGCGGCGTTGTTCGCGTTCACTTTATTTTGGGAGCACCATGCGCACGCACCGGCGGCCAATGCAAACATCCTTCCGGAATTGAAGCCGTCCATCGTCACGAGCATCGAAATCTTTCCGTCCGGCGCGCTGGAAATTTCCGCCGCCCGCACCAACGGCGGCTGGCAATTGACCCGGCCGGTCATTTATCCCGCGCAGACAACCGCCATCGAAATGCTGCTGGGCACCCTCCAGAAGCTCGTGCCCGCCACCCGGATCAGCGCGGCGGAATTGCGCGAACACCGGACCACGGAAGCGGAATTCGGTTTTGACAATCCACAGTATACCATCACCGTGGAAGGGGGCGACCATAGCTGGCAACTCAAAGTCGGCAATAAAACCGCTCCCGGCGACCAGGTTTTTTTGCGCGTAATCGGCACCGACGGCGCCTTCGTGACCGACGCTGGCTGGCTCAGGTTTATTCCACGCTCGGCCAACGACTGGCGCGACACCGCACTCGTGGACACCGGCAATGCCTGTGATCGCATTGTGCTGACCAATGGCACGAAAGCCATTGAACTCCAATGCGATGCGACCAACCACCTTTGGCGAATGCTACGGCCCTTGCAGGCGCGCGCCGACAGTGAACACATCGCCGAAGCATTACAAAGGCTTTACGCCGCGCATGTTTCGCAGTTTGTCACTGATGACCCGAAGACGGATTTGACCACCTTCGGCTTGCAACCCGCTGACCTTGATTTGTGGCTCGACCGCGGCTCGAATTTTATCGCCGCCATTCACATCGGAAAAACCCTGACGAACGACTCAACGCAGGTGTACGCCCGGCGCGAAGGCTGGAACACGATTGCGGCCACGGCCAGGGAGCCGTTGTCGTTCTGGCGTGGCGCGGTGAATGACTTCCGCGATCCACACCTGTTCGAATTAACCGCGCCGGTCGCCGAAATCGAGGTGGGCGGCCGGGACAGTTTCACGCTGCAGCGGCACGGATCAAATGATTGGGTAGTGGCCGGGGAAAAATTCCCGGCCGACGCGGAAAATGTGCAGCAGTTCATCAAATTCCTGGCCGGCTTCCGGGTCGCTGAATTCGTGGACGTGGTAACGCCGTCGGATTTGCAGGCTTACGGATTGGCGACAACAACCAACCAGATCATTTTGCGTTCGACGGTCGGCGACACCAATGCCGTCATTGCCCAACTGCTGTTCGGCGCCACACAAACGAACGAAATCTTCGTCAAACGCGCGGATGAGGATTTCATCTACGGCCTCTCGCTGGCCGATTTCAGCAACCTGAATGCGCTTTACGGCGAGAGCTGGGAATTCCGCGACCGGCGCATCTGGGATTTTGACGGGACCAATGTCGCCGCGATCACCCTGCATCAAAACGGCAAGACGCGGCAAATCATCCACGATGGTTTGAACAAATGGTCGCTCGCTCCCGGTTCGCAAGGCATTATCAATCCGCCGGCGCTCGAGGAAACCGCGTACCGGTTTGGCCAATTGACCGCCTACTATTGGATGGGCCGCAATATCACGGAACCCGAAAAAAGATACGGCCTGAACACCAACAACCTGCAAATCACGATCGAACTCAAGAACGGCGAAAAACGAACGGTGGACTTCGGCCTGGAAGTGCCCCACGCGCAAACGGCGCTGGCCGCCGTCACGCTCGACGGCGAGCGCTGGGCGTTTGTTTTTCCGCCGGTGCTTTACCAGTTCGTCTTGAGTTATCTCACCATTCCAGCGAACGTTCCGTAATGCGTTTCCATTCCGGCTTCTGGCGGAAATGCCGCATCGGTTTCCGCTGGTTTCGCATCACCACGCTGCTGGCGGTGCTCGCGCTGGTTTGCGCGTTCGTCTGGTTCAACCGCGTCGGCCTGCCGGACTTCCTCAAAAGGCCGCTGGTGGAAAAGTTGCGCGCCCGCGGCGTCGAACTGGAATTCACCCGGCTGCGCCTGCGTTTCGTGCGCGGACTCGTCGCGGAAAATGTCCGGCTCGGCCACGCCGCAACGCCTGACAGCCCGACGCTTTCGTTGGCCGAAGTCCAACTGCGATTGGATTATCGCGCGCTGCTGCGCCGGCGGCTGCAAATTGACGGCCTGATCTTGCGCGAGGGAAAACTCGTCTGGCCCTTCACCCCCACCAACGCGCTCACGCTCGACCACATCCAAACCGATCTTCGATTCCAGACGAACGACACCTGGTCGCTGGACCATTTTCAAGCCGGCTTCGCCGGCGTAAAACTTTTATTGGCCGCCGACATCGCTCACGCGCCCGAAATCCGCCACTGGGAAATGTTTCACGGCAGAGGAACCGGCCTCCAGGCCGAGGTGCGGACGCAACTGCAAAAGGTCTCCGCCACCCTCGACCGGATTCACTTTGCAGGCGCGCCGCAATTAAGCCTCGTGATAAACGGCGACGCCCGGGATATTCATTCATTTGCCATCCGCCTCGATGCCCACGCGCCGGCGGTGCAGACGCCGTGGGGCGGCGCGCACGACGTGCAACTGGCTGCCCATCTGACCGCGCCGGCCGGCGCGCCCGCCAACCTTGATCCAGCCTGGGCCTGGTGGACGAACCTGCAACCGTACCGGCTGTCCTGGACACTGCAACTCACGCAATTGCAGTCAGAAAAGTTGAATGCGGACTCGGCCGTCTGTGGCGGCCTCTGGCAGGCGCCGGAACTGGCCGTCACCAATTTGTCCGCCGCGCTCGGCGGCGGGCAACTCGACGCCCGCGCCCGGTTGAATGTCGCCACTCGTGAGTTTGTGTTCACCAATGCTTCGTGTTTCGACATTCACACGGTCGCCGCGTTGCTGACGGAGAAAACGCGCGAGCGGCTCGCGGAATTTTCGTGGACGCAGCCGCCCTCGTTGCGGATGGGGGGTTCGCTGATTTTGCCATCGTGGACAAACCATCAACCGGATTGGCGCAGCGACGTGCAGCCAACGATTCGTCTGGACGGCGAACTGGCTCTCACCAACGGCACGGCCCTCGGCGCGAAAATTGATTTGGCGTCCACGCATTTTGACTACTCGAATCTGGTATGGCGGTTGCCCGATCTGACGCTGGCACAGGCAAAAACCCGGCTCGTCCTGGAAGGCGGGGAGGATGACGCGACTAAAAATTATCGCTGGCACATTCGTGGCGCGTTCGACCCGGAAACGCTCCGTCCATTTCTGACGGAGAGCAATGCCGCGCGCGGCTTGAGCCATTTCACATTCACCGGACCGGCCGCCCTGGATTTCGAAGCGCGCGGACGTTTGTATGATTATGACAGCATCGCGGCGGCCGGGCGCGCGGCGCTGACGAATTTCACGATTCGCGGCCAGGCGGCGGATAGCGTCGTCACCGGGTTCCAATATTCGAATCGCGTCGTGGAATTTTTGGACCCGCGCCTGTCGCGCGCCGACGGCACGCAGACGATGACCGCCGACCGAATCACGCTGGATTTGAACGCGCAGTTGATCCGGTTCGTGAATGGCGTTGGCACCGCCGACCCGGAGGCGGTCGCGTGCGCCATCGGCCCGAAAACGGGACGCACGCTGGAACCGTATCACTTTTTGGAGCCGCCCACGGCGCGGGTGAACGGCTGCGTGCCCCTGCGCGGCACGGACGACGCGGATGTGAGCTTCGACATCATCAAAGGCGCGCCATTCCGGTGGTTGAAGTTCAAGACGTCGTTCATCGCGGGCACGATTCATTGGCGGGGGCAGACGTTGACATTGACGAACGTGGCGGCGGCATTTTACGGCGGCAGCGGAAAGGGTTTCGCCAGCTTCGATTTTCGAGCGCCGCACGAAGGCGCGGATTACCAATTTACTGCCAGCGTGACCAATGTGAATCTGCATCTGCTGTCGGAGAATTTGGCGTCGTCAACAAATCATCTGGAAGGCACGCTGAACGGCGTGCTGGTTGTCACGCACGCCGATTCACGGGACTGGCGGACGTGGGACGGTTTCGGCCACGCGAACCTGCGCGACGGGCTGCTCTGGGACATCCCGGTTTTTGGCATCCTGTCGCCGGTGTTGAACACCGTCTCGCCCGGCCTGGGCAACAGCCGCGCAACGGAGGCGTCCGCGAGATTCACCATGACCAACGGCGTGATTTTATCCGATTCGCTGGAAATCCGCTCGACGATGATGCGGCTGCAATACGCCGGCGCGGTGGACTTGAAGGAGAACGTGAACGCGCGGGTCACGGCGCAATTGCTGCGCGACACGTGGGTGGTCGGACCGCTGGTGAGCACGGCGCTGTGGCCGGTGAGCAAATTGTTTGAATATCACGTCACCGGCACGTTGAAAAATCCGAAGAGTGAACCGGTTTACGTTCCCAAATTGCTGTTGATGCCGCTGCACCCGCTCCGGAGCCTGGAAGGACTGTTTCCCGGCAGTGACCTTTACCCCAGTCCGCCGCCGGAGAAATAAAAAACCACCGGAACGTTAACGCCGTCCTGTGGTGAAAATTCACGCGCGCTCAATCCAGCTTGGTTTGCATCATGTGCCGGTGGCACCTGCAAAAATAAAGCAAAAGGCCGCTGCCAAGGAGAATCAGAGACCACGTTGAAGGCTCGGGGGTGACATACATGGCAATGTTGTCAATATGGTCCCCATCTGGTGATCCATTTAATTGTGCAGACAGGGTTAAAAGTACGTTGGCCGAAGTAGCCGTATATTCGAAATTGAAACTATGCCAGTTCAAATCCGGCGGGGCTGCCGTTTCAAACAGGACAACACCGTCGATAGCCACAGCAAAATTATTGGTAATAGTATCTTTTATCTCACCATTACCTTGGTAATCTCCTGAAATGAGATAAAGTTGTCCTGTAATCAAACTGTTAATTTCCTGACTCGCTGTGGTAATAGGTCCACCATATAAATTAACGCTGCCTGCCGGATTGCCATATAGACCATTATAAAAAGCACCGTTAATTAATGTCCAATCTGAAGCATCGGTATCAAAGGTACCATTAACGACCAAGTTGCCTTGGGCGCTGGTCAATTGCGGAGGGCCTGATAGCGCCAAAGCGGTTAAAGCAATACAAGTCTTCAGAGTCATACGCGGTTCACGCTGCATGCCGGTGGCGCTTGTGAATATAAAGTAAAAGACCACCACCGAGCAAAATTACGGAAGTGGCAGAAGGCTCGGGAGTGGCATACATGGCAATGTCGTCAATAAAGTCGGCGCCATCTGTTCCATTTAGCTGTGCAGAAAAACTTAAAAGCGCACTGGTTGAAGTTGCGGTATAATCGAAATTGAAACTATGCCAGTTGAAATCCGCCGGTGTTGGCGCTTCAAATAAGAAAATGCCGTCGAGCGCCACTCCAAAGCTATTGTCGGTAAAATCTTTTCCTCCGCCGTTTTGATAATTTCCTGAAATGGCGTAAACGCCTCCCGGCGTTAGTCCGCTGATTTCCTGGCTCGCCGCGGGAACGCCCGGAAGTGATGGGTTATACAATAACACGCTGCCAGGCGGATCGCCGAAGGAAGATAGATATCCGCCCCCGCCGCCAACATTTGTTATTGTCCAAGCTGAAGCGTCGGTGCCAAAATCACCATTAACGACCAAATTACCTTGAGCATTGGTCAATTGTGGCAAGCATAACAATACTAAAGCTGTTAAAACGACTTTCGTTTTCATAGTTTTATACAATTGAATTACTTTTGTTATGGTGTCCCCAATGGAATACCGTTGTGAAATTGGAATACATAACGGCCCTGCGTGTTGCCGCTATTGAAGCTATTGTGGATCAAACCTGTGGTCGGATTGGAATCAAGGAAGGCACGCGGACTGCCGGAGTCGGTAAATTCGAAGTAATCAGAGCCGCCACTACTACTCGCAAATCCCGCTCGCGCGGGAGCATCACCTGTTGGTTGACTCATAGTCTTAAGTTGTATTTACCCTCCCAAGGTTCAAACTCAAGTTACGATTATGGCAAACCATACGATTTCACCCGGGATAATAGGTTTCATAAGCGCATGATTTACAACGTGATATTGAATCCAAACAGGGCAGATGATGGTTCTCTGTGAAGAATGCGGCGCTCTGCCGGGACGCCGCCACGCGAAGTTTCGGGTTCAAAACGGCCAACTGATGCCGACGGAAAAGTGGAGTTGTCCCCCCAGATTCAACCGTCCCTCCCGGCCGCCGCCGCTGATGGTGGCGTCGCTCATCGGCATGTATTGGGCGCTGACAAAAATGTCGCCGTTGTCCACCACGTGATACATCAACGCCGCGTTCACGTACCCGCCATAGACCAGTTCCGTTCCGCCAATCTGCCCCTGATTGTGGGCAGTGGTGCCGCCGGCGGTGATGATTTCATCGAATTTGTAATTACCGGACACAATGCCGACGGCGGGACCGGCGCCCAGCGACATGCCGAGATGGTCCGTCAAATCCCAGTAAAACGACGGACCGAATCTCAGGGCGTAGAATGTCACGTCCAGCGAATGTGTGGCGGTAAAAGAGCCGTTGGGATCGGTGACGGTGTTTGTTTGGAAACTGGCCGCCGAAATCGTGGGTTCGTTAGGCCCTCCATTGGGCAGTCCCTGGTACGGGGCTTGCGGAATTAAATCTCCGGTGGTGCGGAAGAGGTAGGTTGATTGGGTCACTTGCGCATCGCCGGAGCTTTTTTCGGAGATATTGATGGGCAACAAATCAAAGCCCAATTCCCAGCCGACACGGGCATGTTTCCAGTACCAAAGATTATCGCCGTAGGCCATGTCGAATCCGGGGAATACCGAACCGTTTGCGCGTCCGTTATCCGATGCGGAAAAAGAATTGGCGGCGTGCATGGTCAGAGTTTGCGCCGCGGCGTCGTATTGGGACGGGTGAGCCGGCGACGCATTGTTGTTGCCCCAAGTGTAACCCCAATAAGCAGTCTGCCCGCCCGCGTTTCCGGTATTGTCCGTTCGCACATAACCGTCGTCATAAATGCCGCGGCTTGGATCATTGCCGGAAATAGGAAATAATGCGGAGCCGTTCATGTTGAAATTGGCGCTGATATTCATGCCAACCACCGCGCCGATGTGGAAATGGCGCGTCCAGTCATCCGCGTCTCCGGGAATCGGGATAAAGGCGCTGGAATCCGGGTTGCCATAAACTTCAGGCTGGGCCGAAACATGCATTGCCGTGCCCGCCAGACAACCGACCAGACACCACGCAAACCAGGGAAAGATGCGCGCATTCATGAATCGGAATGCCGACCGCCATGTCCGCGAGCCCCGACGCTTTGCTTCGCGCGGACAAAGCTGTGCGTGCTCCGGGCGACGGTTGATGTGCTGGCGCAGCAGTTGCATGGCGTCAGGGGTTCAGGAACACACGGTAGAAGCGTGAACCGGCGTTCGTTGGCGCGCTGACCGTCGTCGGCGGACCATAATCAACCCATTGCAACCGGGTCCCCAGCGCGGTAATGGACGGCGGCGCCATCATGGCATTGGAAAACAGGACATTGTCGCTGTAAACCACCGTGTAAGCCCGGTTGGTCATGGCCGGCCACTCAATCAGCATGTTGCCATTGGGCAGACCGACGATGCGCGTGAGGTTGAGGTTCGTACTCACCGACGTTATGGCCGGCGGCGTCCAATCGGGAACGGGCACCGGGAAGGCATTCAATTGTGCATTGGAAAAAGCAAACGGCGAGCGGGCGCGGACATAATATTGCAGGAGCAGAGACACACTTTGGCCGGAATTCAGGTTGGTGCTGTAATAAACAAACGGGTTGCCATTGTTCGTGCCGACGGCGTTGGACAGTTGATTGGTCAAGCCGGTCACCACGACCCGGGCGGCGGGAACGTTGGTCGTGCCGCTGTTCGTCAGCAAAATGGACTGCTCGACCAGGCCGTTTTGCGGGTTGTAAATCTGGGCTGAGTTGGTGAAGGCCATGAGCGTTCCGGGAAGGTAGCTGATGACGTTGATATTGGTGCTGGCCGAATTGTTGGCGAGGTTGGTGTCGAGCACCCCCGCCGAGCCGAGGGACGCGGAGAACGTCAGGACGTCCACATTGGTGGGTTGAACTGTGAATTGCAAATTCGTGCAGCCGCCGTTTGCCAGCGCGCCCAGGTTGAAGATTAAATTGCTGGTGACGACGGAATAAACCTGATTCGACGGAGAAATGCCCAGCAGCACCACGCCCGGCGGGAAGGCATTGGTGAGCAGGACATTCGGCGCGGCGTTCGGCCCGGAATTCGTCGCCGTCACTCCATAAGTGATCCAGTCGTTGGTAATGACAGCCTGGGCAGGGCCAATTATGGCCACACCCAGATCGGCTTGTACGACCACGTTGGTGACTTGAACCACCACGTTGGTGGAAGCCGTATTGGTCGTGTAGGCGGAGGCGACCGTCACCGTATTGGTGATAAAGCCAATTGCCGTGGGTTGAACCGTCAGGGTCAATAATGCGATCCCGTGGTCAAGGAACTGGCCGAGATCGAAGACCACGAAACTGCCGTAGTTCGTGAAAGAACCCTGGTTGCGACTGGCGCTCACAAACAGAAAGGAAGCCGACAGCTGGTTGGTCACCTGCGCATCCGTCAGCGCGAAACCGGTCTGGTTGGTCACGTTGATGGTATAAGTCACCGAATTGCTTACGAAGATGGAATTTGCCGGATTGGTGACGGAAAGGCCAAAATAACCCTGTGCCCCCGACCGCGGGCAAACCGCCAATGCCCCGGCCACGACCAGAGCCAGCATTCGGAGATGGAGAAAAGCCTTCATGCCAGGAAGCGCAAAGCCCCGGGTCTTCCGTCAGCGGCGAGGCTGCGAAAAACTTCTGTCGGCCCGCAAGTTTTCAACGTCGGTTCCATCCGGTATGTCTGATTCTTCGCGCCCTGGTTGCCGCGCGTTCCCGGGCCGCGTCACGGATTCAGCGGCACAAGGTTGTTCGTGTCAGGCCCCGCCTGGGAAGGCGTTTGGTTGAAAAAGCCGCCGTTCTGGCTTTGGGGCGTCGGCGTGTTATAGAAGCCGCCATTCTGGCCCTGGATCCTGGCCCGGCGCTGTTCGGCCCGGCGTTCGGCTTCCGTCAATTTCTTTTCCGTAGCGGCATTTTCCTCCGAGGCGGCGGATACGCCGGGCAGCCGTTCTTCTTCCTTGATGGTATTGGCGGCGGCAATTTCCGGCGTTTTTAAAACGGTGGGCCGCATCATGACAATAAGCTCCTGCCGGTTTTTGTTGTCCGTGCGACTGCTGAAGAGATTGCCGAGTATGGGAATGTCCTGTAGAAACGGAACACCGGATCGGGTTTTGGATTTGTCCGAACGAATGAATCCGCCGAGCATGACGGTGTCGCCGTTCCTGACGGCGATCTCGGACGACAGGGTCCGCTTGTCCGTCGTGGGCACGGCATTGCCATCAATCTGCGTGTAGTTGGCAATGTCATCAATTTCTTGATTGATGTCCATCACCACCAGGCCGTCGGGATTGATGAAGGGCGTGACGTCCAGTTCCACACCCACGGACAACTGATTGTACTGGGAGCTGTTGCCGCCGTTGTAACCGCCGTTGTAATACGTGCCGGTGACATAGGGCACGGTGCTGCCCACAAAGAATTGCGCCGGCTTGGCCTGCGAAGTCTGGATGCGCGGGCGCTGAATGACGGTGACGCTGCTGTCGGATTCCGCCGCCTGCATGGCCACATCCCAGGTCGGGCCGATGTTGCCGAAGTAACTGAGACCGCTGGGAATCCCGGTGGTGATATTGGTGCCGATCAGAGAAATCGAATTCGAAAGACTCCCGAGAAAATTTGCAAACGGCTGGCCATTGTTGTAGCCGCCGCCGCCTACCGCTGGAATACTGGGCGAAAATGTTTTGGGATTTTGCACCGCCGACACCCCGAAGTTGAATTGGTGCCCCAGGGTCACGTCCATGATGACCGCCTCGATGAGCACTTGTGAAAGCAGCACGTCCAGCTTGTTGATAATGTTCGTGATGGTGACCAGGTCCTGTCGCGTGGCAAAGATGAGCAACGAGTTGCTCCGCTGGTCGGCGATGATTTTGGTCTGGCCAAAAAGCTGGATTTGGTCCTGCTGGCCGCCGCCGCCACCGGTGCGGTTGATGATGGCCTGCAACCTCTGTTGAAAGGAGCTGCCGGGCGTCGGCGTGCCGTTGGGACTCGCCTGCGCGCCAAACGTCCGCGGTTGGTTGGCGGTACCACCCGAATAGGAGCTGCCTCCTGCGGTATTGCCGAACGTGCCGCCGGAGCGTCCGCCGATGCCGCTGATTGGCGCGGCTGCCGTCGTACCACCAACGCTGACAGTGGCGCCGCTGCCACCGCCGAGACTGCTCAGGGCGTTGGCAATATCTTCCGCCAGGGCATATTTGATGGGAACGACCTCGGAGATGTATTCCGCCGGAACGCTCACGTCAATCTGGCTAATCATTTCCAGCATCCGCTTCACATTTTCGGCGTAGTCCCGGAGGACGAGAATGCCGTTGCTGTCAATCGCCAGAATCGAGTTTTGCAGTTTGGAAAACGGCTGGATGATGGGGATCATTTCGCTGGGTTTGACGTATTTCAACTGCACAATGTGCGTCACATACGAACCCAGTTCCGGTAATTGGCCCGCGTTCTGTTCATTGAATTCCGCGCCCGCCCCCCCGGCGTCGTTCGACGGCAGCGCTTTGACAAACTTCTCCCCGATGTTGACGAGCGAGATGCCGTTGAGCGCGAGCACCGCCTGCAAAGCCTGGATGGCCTCGCTCCGGGTCAACAATGACTGAGTGTGCAGCACGATGGACGCCTGCGGCAGTCCGGCGCGCAAAATCGTGCGCCCGACCAAATCCGCGTAAAGATCCAGCACTTGATTCACTTCCACTCCCTGAAAATTGTAACTGTAAGCGGGAGTTTCGGCCGCCGCCGGCGCACTTCCGGCCGGCGAGGCTGCCGCGGCGTGGTTCGGAATTGCCATGGCCGGTGGCGCCGCGGGCGTCATCGGAGTTGCCGGCGCCGCCGGAATTGCCGGCACCGCCGGAGTCGCCGGCGCCGGCGGGACAGGCAGACCCGGAAACGCCGGCCGCACCGGGAGGCCGTTAGTGCCGGTCCGGAACCGCGGCCCCGGGCGCTGCGACGGCGTAACGTTGGTGGCCGGCGGCATTTGCGCCCACAGATCAATGCCGGTTAAAAATAAAATCAGGGCGAGGGTGATCGTTTTCATTTTGCTTTGGCGGTTGCGGATTTCGAATCGGCCGGGGCGGCCTGATTCTTTTGATAGCTGGCGACGAGCCGGATGTTCGCGGTGAGATGCTGATGCGCGCTGTCGGGCTGGAGTTCCAGGTCGCGCACACGGATCATCGAAATGCCGGAGCCGAGTTTGTAAAGGAAGTCCACCAGTTGCTCGTCCGTGGCGATGACATTGATATTTTGGACCTGTTCGACGAAAAACGCGTCGTTCGTGCGGGTTGATTGCCGCGAGGTGTTGACGATGCCGACCCCGCTTTGTGCGGATTGCGACTGGATGGTGCGGGTAAAGTTGATGGCCTGGTCCTGCGGCGGGACGAACTCGCCCTGGCTCTGAAAAGCCTTCACCTTCGCTTCATAATCAGGAATTTGCGCCGCCGTCTCCTGGTATAGCTTCAATTTTCTTTGCGCGTCCTCGAGTTGGCGATGCAAATTGCTCCAGTCCGAAAAATGCGGCCAGACCCACCACCAGTTGAGCACGACAATCAAAACCACAATCCCGCCGACGACCAGACGGCGCTCCAACGGGCGCAGTTGCGAAAAATATTTTTTTATCATGGTTCCGCCTCTGCGTGCTGCAATTCCAGGCCGAAATTCCACGTCACCTTGCCGCCGCCCGCCGTGCGGTAAGTCAGTTGGTCGGCGCTGTTGGGGCTCGGATTGAACATCGGCTGACCGTTCAGTTTTGCTTTTCGCACACTGTCATAAAAACCGCCCGCTTCGGTTATCAGGCCAATCTGGTCCGACTCACAGGTCCCGTTGAGTGAAAGTTTGGTCCCATTGGCAAAGCTGAAACGCTGCAACGAGATGCCTTCCGGCAGTTGTTCGGCGATGACTTTCCAGCAGTCCAGCGCGGCGTATTTCAACTCCTGCCTTTCCTGGAGGACCCCGTAGCGCGCCTTGAGCTGGATTGCATTGGTGTAGTTGCCGCTGATGGCGGCGACCGCCTGCTCCACCTTGTGCGTTTGCATGGCCAGCAGGCCGGTCGCGCAAAAGTAAATCACCACGCCGATCGCGTACACAATGCCCGTTGCCACCAGACCGCGCCACCACAGGCGGTCAACGAATTGCTGGTGATAGCGCGTGGAAAACTCCGCCGGCAGCAAATACGCCCTTCCGGCGGCGGCGGCGGCGGCGCGCCGCGCCGTGTGCCCGGCCAGATCCGCCGGCGGCAACGGCTGCGAAACCCGCACCGGCTCGCTCAGGACTTCGCGCAACGTATTCTCCCAGTCAGCGGCGTTCACCGGGTCCGCCACCAGATGCCAGTTTGGCGGCGAGGTCAGCCAGCCCTCCAGTTCACCAGACCACGCCAGCAGCGCCAGTTGTTTTTTTAATTCAGCCGCGCGGTCGCCCTGCGGCGGCAGGGTCACAAAGCTCAAATTCCGCAAGGTGCCGCCACTCCACCACGCGACCAGGGCCGCATTCTGGCCGCCGAGCAACAGCGGGTAAATCCACGCGTTCACCTCCGCTCCGCCCGGTCGCGACAAACCGTCCATTTCGAGTTGATCCAGGAACGGCACTTCCAGCCGGTCGGCCAGAAAACCCTGGCCTTCCAGTTTGCCGAGGAATTCCTCGACCGCGTTGCGCGCGGCGATGACCACAATGATGGTCTGCAAATTGCCCGCCGCCGGGTCGCCACCCGCCGGTTGCGGCAGGACGTGCATCGTCCAGACAATTTGCGCCACCGGCATCGGCGACAGTTTTTCCAGCTGCAATTCCACCATGGCCAGCGTTTCCTCGAAATTGCTTCCGGGGAGTTCGACGGCGCGCAGAAAGACACTTTCCGAAGGCAGCCACGCGACGTTCAATTTCGGCTGCCACAACGAACTCCAGGATTTCGCCACGAACCGGGCCGGCAGCGAAGGGCCATGATGCTCGCGGTTCAGCACAAAGCCGCCTCCTTTGGCGTCGAAATGCCAGAGGCGGTTCGCGTCCGGCGCGATATGCAAAATATTGCAACTGGCCCAGCGTTTGGCTTTCGTTGGGACGGAAAAACCGGGCGCCACGGGAACGATGGTCTGGACGGGCGCCGGCTGAACAACCTTGTTTTCTTCCGTAGCGGCATGGCTTTGCTTTCGAGGCCACCGCAACAGCCAGATGCCCAGCAACAGCAACAGCAACTGGCCCACGAATCTCCCAAGCAGAGCGGCAAAGATGCCCATCCGCTCCTTGTCCGGAACGGCCTGTCCTTTGGGGCCGGGAAACACGTGCAAAACGCCGGCCAAAGCAATGACCACCACCACCGTCAGATAGAGGGCGCCGAGAATCAGAATGATTCCGAATGAACGGAACAGCCACTTTAACCAGGCCGGTGGAGGGCGGGACGGGGTTTTCATGCTCATGCCCCCGCGCCTTTGTTGCGCAGCTTGGCCTTGTCGTCTTCGACCAATGAATCAAGGTGTTCCTCGATTTGCGTGACCCGCAGCACTTCTTCGATAGTGGTTTCGCCGTTCCTGACCTTGTTCCAGCCGTCGGTGCGGAGCGTGCGCATGCCGTTTTCAATGGCGCGCTGCGCGATGCTCGTCGCCGTCGAGCGGCTCATCACGAGCGGGCGGATGGCCTCGGTGACGTTGAGCAATTCGTAAATGCCTTTGCGTCCCTGATAACCCAGTTGCCGGCAATCTTCGCAACCGGCGCCGCGCCAGAACTTTGCCGTGCTGATTTTGTCCTCGGGAAAACCGATTTTATGCAAATAATCCCTTTCGACCTTCTGCTCGGTTTTGCAGTGCGGACAAATGGTACGCACGAGGCGTTGCGCCATGACGGCCTCGACCGATGACGCCACGAGAAACGGTTCGATGCCCATGTCAATCAACCGGGTGAACGCGCTGGCCGCATCGTTCGTGTGCAACGTGCTGAACACCAGGTGGCCCGTCAGCGAGGCGCGGATGGCAATCTCGGCGGTTTCCAGGTCGCGGATTTCACCCACCATGATCACGTTCGGGTCCTGGCGCAGAATGTGGCGCAGGCCCATCGCAAACGTCAGCCCGATTTCCGGCCGCACCGCGATCTGGTTGATGCCTTTGAGTTCATATTCGACCGGTTCCTCGACGGTGATGATGCGTTTGTGGACCGAATTGATGGCGCTTAAAAACGCGTAGAGCGACGTGGATTTGCCCGAGCCGGTTGGCCCGGTGACGAGGAAAATCCCGTGCGGTTTGACGATGATTTCGCGGATGATGGCCTCGTCCTGCGGCGCGAACCCGAGTTTGTCCAGGCTCAGGAAAATTTTCCCGCGTGTGAGCAGACGCAACGATACACTTTCACCGTAGACCGTCGGCACGGTGGAGACGCGGATGTCCAATTCCTCGCCCTTGATGCGGACGTTGATGCGTCCGTCCTGCGGCAGGCGTTTTTCGGCGATGTTCATGCCGCTCATCACCTTGATGCGCGAGATGAGCGCCGCCTGGAAACGCTTGAGTTGCGGGGGCATCGGCGTCTGATGCAGGATGCCGTCAATGCGGTAGCGGATGCGCAACTCGTCCTCCGCCGGCTCGAAATGGATGTCCGTGGCGCGGTCCTTGAACGCCTCCCAGATGATCTGGTTGACGAACTTGATCACGCTCGCGTCCTGGTCGGCCTCGGTGATTTCCTTGTCGCTGGCGATTTCCAGTTCCATCGGCTCCTCCCCGCCCAGTTCATCCAGCGTTTCGGCGCCGACGCCGTAGTGTTTTTTGAGCGCCTTTTCGATTTCGCTTTTTGGCGCCAGCGCAAATTGCACGGGCATGCGCGCGTCGAACCGCACCGCGCTCGCCATGGCCGCGTCGAACGGATCGCTCACGGCCACTTGCAGCGTGTTGTCATTCACCGCCGCCGGCAGGACGGAATATTGAAACGCGATCTTCGTCGAGATTTTATTCCGCGCCTCCTGCGGAATGGTGTGCTTGTGCAAATCGAGGAACGGCCAGCCGAGCGTCGTGGCCAGCCGCTGCAGAAAGACGTCCTCCGCCACGCCGCGTTCGCGCGCCACGAACGACAGCAACGGTTCGGTCGAGCCGTTGTCCGCCGCCGCACGCCACGCCTTGCGCCAGTCATCAAACTGCGCCGGCGTCGCTTCGACGACCGACGCGACGAGGTTTTTTACCGAGCCAAAAGCCATTGGTTACCCTCGTTTTAACAGCCAAAACCGGGAAAAGTTTCGGAAACCCGCGGGATTTACCACACGACGCCCCTCAGCGGTCTGACCGCGAATAGCCTGAATTTGCCTGCAAAAATGGATTTCAATTCCCGCCAATTTGTGTAATTCGTGTCTCCCGTGAAACAATTCGCCACCGTCACCGTCATCGGGCGCGACAAAACCGGCGTTATCGCCCGCGTCACCAATTTTCTTTTCGAACGAAAGGCCAACATCGAGGCGCTGGAAGAACAGGTCACGCGCGGCCAGTTCAGCATGACCCTCCAGGCTTCGTGGAAGCCGGGGGCGTGCAGCGCCGCCGCCTTGCGCGCCGGCCTGGACCGGCTCGCACAGCAGCTCGGCATGGAAATCAAGGTCCGGTTCACCGAGCCGAACCGCCGCCAGCGCTTCGCCATCATGGTCACAAAGGAGACGCATTGCTTCGACGGCGCTGCTGGCCGCGAAATTGAAGGCGGATGCCGCGCTGGTCATCGGCAACCACGCTGACTTCGCGTCGCTGGCGAAAAAATTCAAGCTGCCGTTCACGCACATTCCGTGGAACGACCGCGTCAAGGCCGAGGCCCAGGCGTTGTGCCTGCTGGAGGAGCGACAAATTGATTTCATCGTGCTGGCGCGGTTCATGAAAATCCTCTCGCCGAACTTCGTGTGGCGCTACAAAAACAAGATCATCAACATCCACCCGTCGTTGCTGCCGAGCTTTCCCGGTTCACAGGCGTATCGGCAGGCGTATGAGCAGGGCGTAAAAATTGCCGGCGTCACCGCACATTTCGTTTCGACGCGGCTGGACGAGGGGCCGATCATCGCGCAAGGCTCGTTCCAGATTCATCCCGGCATGGCCCTCAAGGACATCGTGGCGCGCGGCCAGCAACTCGAAGCCGGCGTGCTGGTCAAGGCCGTGAAACTTTACCTGGGCAAACGCCTCGACGTTTATTGGGGCGTGGTCAAGGAAGTTTGACCGTAGGTGATTGTTACTGGGCTGCCACTCAACGTTTCACCGCGCTCGAGCGCGAGCTAACGGCAGGCATAGCGCATCCACGAGGACAGGGTTGACCTTCGGGCGTGGGCACTCCTGTACACCATCGTCATTCACGCGAACGAAATTGTGGAAGTCGAGGTCCGGCCTCCTGCGGCCTGCGTGGGCCTTAACCGGCACAGGCGGGCGCCTGGAATACCCCGTTCCCAATTCCTCCGCGGAAGCTTTTGAAAAACTTGTTCACCTGGTTGAACTGATTTCACGTCAGGGTGTCAGAAAAAATGGGGGCGACTTGAGTTAAAAGCAGAGTTGTATGAATGCCATTGCCATTGGGGACGAGAGTCTGTTGGGGATGACGCTGAAAGCCACCGTCATTTACGATGACTTCGATTTTGCGACGCGCGCTGCGGGGCTGCTGGAACGCGTGGCCATCCGTTTGCGCGAAGCGATGCGGTGGGACGTCAAGCCGTGGCGGCTGGACTTGCTGAAACAATCCTCGCTGGCCGAGGCCGCCGTGGCCGAGGCTACCGATGCGGACTTGATTGTGTTTGCCTTGAGCAAGACCCATTCGCCGCCGGCGGAATTGACGGTGTGGCTGGAGCATTGGGAGGCACACCGGCAAATCCAGGATCCCGCGGTCATGGTGTTGTCCCGCGGTGAATGTGCCGCCGCGACGCCGCTCTGGCACGAACTCAAGCAATTTGCCGAGCGGCACGGGCTGGCCTTTTTGAGCAGCCATGACGTGCGGGAAGGTGGAGATTCAATGCAGTTTGTTCGCCAATTGTGGCAAAGGAGGAAACCGGCTGCGCCGGCGCTGGAACTGCTGGCCGGTTCGCCGCACTCTCCGCGTCCACCCCGGCATTTGGGGCAGCAATGAATCAAGCGGTTTGACGTTGCGTTGTCGCCTCTGCAGTCTTAGTTTGCAATGGATTTGAAAGAAGGTCTTTGTACCGGTGAACGATTTGAGCGGCCGTTTTCGTCGCAGAGGCAGGGAGCGGGCAAAAGACTCGCAGAACGGTTGAGCCCGCTCCGTGCCACCGTTGCGGCGGGGTGGGTTTGCCGTTCGACGGAAGCTTTTGAAGCGTAACCATGGAGCAACAAAGCGCCGCGGCACGGGGCGCTGGAAAGGAAAAATTATGGCAAAGAGAACAGACTCAAAAAATGGCAGCAATACCCGGAAACAAACCTTCGCGTTCAGCGCGCCTGACGCGATGAGTGTGCAGTTGGTGGGTGACTTCACGCAGTGGCAGGAACGCCCCATTAATCTGCACAAAGGCATGGACGGGGTATGGCGGACGACCGTGGAATTGGGGCCGGGCACGCACCACTACCGGTTCCTCGTGGACGGCCAATGGCACGATGATCCCGAATGCATTCTCCGCACGCCGAATCCCTACGGCAGTGAAAACATGATGCGGCAGGTTGCCTGAAAGCGGCCGGGGTTTGATTGCGGCTGCGCCACGACGCAGTCCGGTTTTCCGGCGTGCGGTTCGTATCTCGACTCGCCACCCGGAGGTGATATGCTGGCCGCGTGAACGAACTTCTCATCGGCCTGGTTGGCGCGCTGGTGGCGACAAATCAGCCGCTGGCCGTCAGCAATGTGATCCAGCAGGACGCCGGGGTTTCGGTTTCCATTCCGAATCCAAACGACCCGGCGGAAAAGGAATTGGACCAGTTGATGGCCGGGGACGACGCGGCCATGGCAGAGGTGGACAAATGGATTCGTGACAACGACGCCTTCGCGGAACAGGGAGCGGGAGAATCGAGGGAGGAATTGAACCGGCGCATTCACGCGCGGCTGGACGTGGTCCGCAACCAATACAAGGATTTTCTCCAGCGGCACCCGGATTCCGCCCGCGGGCACCTGGCCTATGCCAGTTTTTTGAATAATACCGGCGACGAAGAAGCCGGGATGCTCGAAAATCAAAAAGCCCGGCAACTCAATCCCAAAGATCCGTCGGCCTGGAACAACCTCGCCAACTATTACAGCGAGCATGGCCCGATAACCAACGCCTTTGCCTACCTTGCCAAAGCCATCGAACTGGACCCCAACGAACCGGTGTATTATCAAAATCTCGCCCTGATCGTTTATCTCTACCGCAAGGATGCGATGGCATTTTACCATATCAACGAACAGCAGGATTTTGACAAGGCGCTTGCGCTTTACCAAAAGGCCATCCGCCTCGACCCGGACAATTTCCCGCTCGCGACCGATTATGCGGAAAGCTACTACGGCATCCGCCCGCTGCGCACCAACGACGCGCTGGCCGCGTGGACGAATGCGCTCCAGGCCGCCCACAACGACGCCGAGCGGGAAGGCGTTTACATCCATCTGGCGCGGATCAAAATTTCCGTCGGGCGCTTCGACGAGGCCCGCGCCGAGCTCGCCGCCGTGACCAACTCGATTTATGCCGCCCTCAAGGACCGCGGCGAACGCAATCTCGCCGAACGCGAATTCGCCGCAACCAATCCCGCCGCCACCCACATTTCAACGAATGCTTCAGGCCTGCCGACAAGCCAGTTTAGCGCGCCAACCAATGCCGCGAGTGGCGCCACCAATGCCATCAATGTTCACACCAACCAACGGCCCAAACTTTTAACCGGAACGCCGGCGCTGACCAATCCACCGCCTTTTTCATCAAAGATGGTCGTACCGATGACAAACGTTCCGCCCTTTTCCCCGAACATTGTCACTCCTTTGACGAATGCCCCGCGCGGCCAAGGCGTGACGCCCCGAAGACCCCCGGCTTGAAATGGTCAATAAATTCGACTTTTGCGTCGAACGCCCTGTGCTAAATTGACCTTCACATGAACTTTTACGACCAGTTGAAATTCGACGCCGGCGGCCTGATCCCCGCGATTGTCCAGGAGCAAAAGACCGGCCGGGTGCTGATGATGGCGTGGATGAACCGCGCGTCGCTGGAGAAAACCCTCGCGACCGGCCGGACGCATTTCTGGAGCCGCTCGCGACAAAAGTTCTGGATGAAGGGTGAAACCAGCGGTCACGTGCAGCAGGTCAAGGACATCGCGTTCGATTGCGACGGCGACGTGTTGCTGATTCAGGTCGCGCAAACCGGCGCGGCCTGCCACGAAGGCTACCGGTCCTGTTTCTTCCGCTCGGTGGAAAAAGATGGAAAATCGTTTAAGCTGACGGAGGCGCAACTCGAATCGCCCGAACAGATCTACGGAAAGAAGTGATGGACGAGCCGGTCTTATTTGGCAGCCGCGAGTATTTTTTAATGTTCGCGCTGCTGGTTTTTTCGCGCGGCATGGATTTTCTCAGCACCTGGATTGCCACGCCGAACCTCGTGCTCGAGGGCAATCCACTTGCCAAAAAACTCGGCTGGCGATGGGGCCTGGCGTTGAACGTGGTGATGGTCGTTGGGCTGGCGCTGTGGCCGCTGTCGGCGATTGTTGTGGGCACGGCCAGCGTGCTGGTCGCCGCGCGCAATTTCCAGTCCGCGTGGCTCATGCATTCCCTGGGCGAAGACGCCTACCGCGAGTGGTATGTGCAGCGCGTGCGGGAAACGCGCGTGACGCTTTACCTGTTTTGCCTCGCCGGCAATACGCTGTTGACCGCCGGCGTGGGCGCGGCGCTGATTTATTTCAGCCGGATGCGGCTTGTGCCGTTCGCCGTCGGCATGGGCATGGTGGCTTATGCCGTGGCCGTGGCTTTTTACACGCTGCTGGCCGTCTGGCGGATCCATCGCGCCGCCAAACGCGAAGCCCGGCGCTTGCGGATGGAACAAAACCGGCAGGTCAATGACCGGGCCTTTGTGATTGAAACTTGCTCGCCCCCGCCCGACCGGATGGTTTAGGTCAAAACTCGAATCAATTCGTGCTGAGATTCTGCATTCTTCATTCGCCATCGCTTGCCGTGCTTGCGCGGCTCGCTTTTCTGGCGCATCCTCTTCTCATGCGGACGGATGAACAGACCAGTCCCGAACAGTTCGCGATTTACCGCCGAATGACGCCCGAACGCCGCCTGGCGCTGGCAGAACAACTTTGCTGGATGGCGCGCGAAATGAAAACGTCATGGCTTCGCTCACAACATGCGGACTGGTCGGAGGATAAAGTGCGGCGCGAAGTCGCGCGGATCTTCAGCCATGCCCGAACCTGAATTGTCCCTGCTGTTTGTGCGCCCGCTGAATCAAATCAGCGCGCGATACATCATCAGCGGCGGGGTGGCTTCAATTGTTTACGGAGAACCCCGTTTGACCAACGACGTTGACTTCGTCATTTTTCTTCGTGACACCGACATCGCTCGTTTGCGGGGGATTTTCCCATCGCCGGAATTTTACGTTCCGCCACCGGAGGCGATAGCCGCTGAAATCGCGCGTCCCGCCAAAGGGCAATTCAATGTGATTCACGCCGATACGGGTTTCAAAGCAGATTTTTACCTGGCGGGCCGTGATGAGTTCAATGCCTGGGCTTTTCGCAATTCGCGAAAAGTGGAATATCGCGGCGAACCGATCATTATCGCGCCGCCGGAATACGTCATCGTGCGCAAGTTGGAATATTTTCGCGAAGGCCGTTCCGAAAAGCACTTGCGTGACGTCCGAGCCATCCTCACCGTGTCCGGCGAGCAATTGGATCGCGCGATTTTGAACGAATGGATACAGCGACAGGGTTTGGATTCAGAATGGCGGCTGGCCGGTTGAGGAATTTTTGACTCGGCTTCCTGCTTTTGTTTTCTTCACGTTTCGATTAAAAATGGCCGCATGTATTCGCCAACACCGGATCAATTTTTGAAGCTCGCCGCGCAGGGGAACCTGATTCCCGTCACCCGCCGCATTCTGGCCGATATTGAAACGCCACTTTCGGCCTACCGCAAAATCCGCGGGCAGGGTGAATCCTTTTTGTTCGAGTCCGTCGAAGGCGGCGAGCATTTGGGTCGTTATTCCTTCGTCGGTTGCAATCCACGCGCCATCATCCGGCAGGACGGCCAGCACGTCCAGATGATCGAGAACGGACGTATCACGGAAAGTTTTGTTGTCGGGCAAAACGCGAAGGACGGTTTGCAGGTCGTCGAGCGCGTAATGAAGAAATTCCGCGCCGTGCCGGTGCCGGGCCTGCCGCGTTTCACCGGCGGGGCCATCGGGTTTATCGGTTACGAATTTATTCACGACGTCGAGTCGGTCGTGCCGCGCCCGCCACAGGACGATTTGCAGACGCCGGTGATGTATTTTCTCATCGCCGACCAACTGCTGATCTTCGACCGCGTGGCGCAGGCCATCACCATTCTGGTCAACGCGATTCTGGAAGACGCCGAAAATCCGGCTGAGGCTTATGAAAACGCCGTGGGCGAAATCGAACGCCTCGTTTCACTGCTGGAACAGCCGAGTGAACATCAGCCGGTGAGCTTGCCCGCAGAAACACCTTCCATTCCGTTCGAGTCGAACATGACGAATGAGAAATTTGGCGCCAACGTCCTCAAGGCAAAGGCATACATCACCGCCGGCGACATCATCCAGGTCGTCGGTTCGCAGCGGTTCTCCGCGCCGGTCAAGGCGTCGCCGATTGACATCTACCGCGCCGCGCGCTCGGTCAATCCGTCGCCTTACATGTTTTTGCTGGAACTGGACGGTTTCTCGCTCGTCGGTGCCTCTCCGGAAATCCACGTGCGCTGTGAGGAAGGCAGGGTCGAAATTCGCCCGATTGCCGGAACCCGCCGCCGCGGAAAAACGGAGGATGAGGACAAGGCGCTTGAAAAGGAACTGCTCGCCGATCCGAAGGAACGCGCCGAGCACGTGATGCTGGTGGACCTGGCGCGCAACGACATCGGGCGCGTATGTGATTTCGGCAGCGTGCAGGTAAAGGAGCTGATGACCATCGAGCGTTACAGCCACGTCATGCACATCGTGACACAGGTGGAAGGCAAACTTTCGGCAGACAACACGCTTTATGATTTGATGCGCGCGACTTTTCCCGCGGGCACGGTGAGCGGCGCGCCGAAAATCCGCGCGATGCAAATCATTTCCGAACTCGAACAGACCACGCGCGGGCCGTATGCGGGCTGCGTCGGTTATTTTTCCTTCAACGGCAATCTCGACACCTGCATCACCATCCGCACCGCGCTCATCAAGGACGGCAAGGCTTACGTGCAGGCCGGCGGCGGCTGGGTGAACGATTCCACGCCCGAGGGCGAATTTCAGGAGACGGTGAACAAATCCATGGCCATGCGCAAAGCCGTGGCGATGGCGGAAGGGTTTGCCAAAACTCCGGGCGTTTGAAGCGTCAGCGCTTTTCTTCGCGTGGCTTCCGACGATAAGCCATGAAATAGAGCAACGGCACGGCCACCGGCGCGATAATCATTGAGACCAGACTGCCGGCCATCAGTGAAATCGCCAGGCCCTGGAAAATCGGGTCGAACAGAATCACCGTCGCGCCCACCACCACCGCCAGCGCCGTGAGCAGGATCGGCCGGAATCGCACCATGCCTGCCTCGACGACCGCCTCGGCCAGCGGCTGGCCTTCGCGCAGGCGCTGTTCGATGAAGTCCACGAGAATGATGGAATTGCGCACCACGATGCCCGCGCCAGCCATGAAACCAATCATCGAAGTCGCCGTGAAAAACGCGCCCAACGCACCGTGCGCCGGCAAAATGCCGATCAGCGAGAACGGAATCACCACCATCACAATCAGCGGTGTGAGGAACGACCGGAACCAGCCGACCATCAGAATGTAAATCAACACCAGCACCGCCGCGAAGGCCATGCCGAGGTCGCGAAAGACTTCGATCGTGATGTGCCATTCGCCGTCCCATTTGAGTGACGGCTGGTGGTCGGTGAACGGCATGTGATAGTTGTAAATTTTCAGTGGCGAGCCATCGCCGCCGAACTGACGCGTGTCGAGCTTCGCCAACGCCTTGTTCATTTTCAAAATCGCATACACCGGGCTTTCCACCACGCCGGCCACATCGCCGATGACGTAGGTCACCGGCATGAGGTTTTTGTGGTAAATGCTTTTGTCGGTGATGGTCTGCTCGACGGTCACGAGTTCGCGCAACGGAATCAGCGGCGGAACTCCCGTCGTTGAACCCGGTTCGGGCAACGCGTTGGCATCGCCGGAGCGCACGCGCAGCGCCAGCAATTCCTCCGGGCTGGTCCGGCTGGCCAGCGGCAGTTGCAGGACGATGTTCACGTCCTCCTTCTCGCGCGGCACGTGCAGCAAATCCACCGATTCGCCGCCGACGGCGATGCGCAGCGTCTCGGAAATGGTCTCGGCGCTGATGCCGTGGAGCGCGGCCTTTTCCTTGTCGATGACGAAACGCACCTTCGGCTGGTCGGCTTCGATATACCAGTCCGTGTCCACGACGCCCGGTGTGTTGTGAAAAATATCAATGACCTTGTGCGCCAGCGCCAGGCGGTCCTGCTCGGTCGGCCCGTAAATTTCGGCCACGAGGGTCTGCAACACCGGCGGGTCCGGGCGGGACTTCGGCGACGGCCACGCGCGCGCCGTATTTGGCGGCGATGGCGGCCACGCGCGGACGCACGCGCTTGGCGATGTCGTGGCTCTGCGCCTGGCGTTCGCCCTTCGGCAGCAGATTGATCTGGATGTCGGCGACATTCGCGCCGCGCCGCATGAAATAATGGCGCACCAGGCCGTTGAAATTGAACGGCGAGGCGACGCCGGCATAAATCTCGTAATCGGTCACCTCCGGTTCGGTGCGAACGGCGGCGGCGATTTCGCGCGCGGCCTCCGCGGTGCGTTCGAGCGAACTGCCTTCCGGCATGTTGAGGATGATCTGAAATTCGCTCTTGTTGTCGAACGGCAGCATTTTCACCTTCACCCAGCCGATGCCGACCAGCGCCATGGAAACCAGCAACAGCACCGACGAGGCTGCCGAGAAAAAGAAAGCGCCAACGCCGCACCTTCACCAGCGGCACCATCAGGCGGCGATAAAGCCGCGTGAAACAGATTTTCCACCGGCGCGGAATGCTGTGGCGGTTTTTCGCCTTCGGTGACACAGGCCGCGCCTTCGGCCAGACAGGAGTATTTTCTGCCCCAACGCAGAATGCGGATGCTCGCCCACGGCGTGACGATGAACGCGATGGCCAGCGAGAAAAACATCGCCGCGCTGGAGCCAATCGGGATCGGTCGCATGTACGGTCCCATCAAGCCGCCGACAAACGCCATCGGCAGCACGGCGGCAATCACCGCGAACGTGGCCAGGATGGTCGGATTGCCGACTTCGCCGACCGCCTCGACCGCGATGGCGGACCAGTTCCGGCCCTTGTTTTGCGGCAGATGAAAGTGGCGGACGATGTTTTCGATCACCACGATGGCGTCGTCCACGAGGATGCCGATGGAAAAAATCAGCGCGAAAAGCGTGATGCGGTTCAGCGTGAAACCGTAGCAGGTAAAACACCAGCAACGTCAGCGCGAGCGTGGAGGGAATCGCAATGGCGACGATGACTGATTCGCGCCAGCCCAGCGTCAGCAGGATCAGCAACGACACGCCGACCACGGCGATGAGCATGTGCCAGAGCAGTTCGTTGGATTTTTCCTCCGCCGTCAAACCGTAATTCCGCGTGACGGTCACCTGAACGTCGGCGGGAATGATGCGGCCCTTGAGCGTGTCAATTTTCCGGAGCACCTCGTCGGCCACGGTGATGGCGTTCGCGCCCGGCCGTTTGGCGATGCTCAGGGTGACGGCGGGTTGGTCGTTGACTTTTGCAGCGCTCGCGGCGCCGGTCCCAAAAAACACGTATTGGCGGGGTTCTTCCGCGCCGTCCACGATGGTCGCCACGTCGCGCAGATAAACCGGCTTGCCGCCAAACACGCCCACGACCACGTTGCCCACGTCCTCGGCACGTGTGCAGAAACGCGCCGGTTTCCACGACCACCTCCTGGTTGTCGCTGGTCAATTCGCCGGCGACATATTGGCGATTGGCCTGCTGCAACATGGGAATCAAACCGGCGGGACTGAGATTGCGCGAAGCCAGCCTGGCCGGGTCGAGCAACACTCGCAACTGCCGATGGGCGCCGCCGATGAGCGTGGTTTCGGCCACCTGCGGCACCTGCTTCACCGCGTCATCCACCTGGGCGACCAGCCGGCGCAGGGTAAGATGATCGTAACGCGCGCTGTGAAACGTCAGCGCCAGAATCGGCACATCGTCAATGGACCGCGCCTTGATGAGCGGCGTGCGAAACACCATGCGGGATTTTGTCGATAATTCGATTGCAGCTTCTGGTTCAGCTTCACCAGGCTGCGTTCCATGTCCTCGCCCACCTTGAAACGCACGATCACCAGCGACTGGCCCTCGCTCGAGGTGGAGTAGATGTATTCCACGCCGGGAATTTCCCAGAGCAATTTTTCCATCGGCCGGGTGACGCGTTCCTCGACCTCCTTGGCGCTGGAGCCCGGCATCGAAACCAGCACATCCACCATCGGCACCTTGATTTGCGGCTCCTCCTCGCGCGGCAACATCAGCACCGCGAACACGCCGAGCAACACGGACGCGATGATGATGAGCGGCGTGAGCTTGGAATCAATGAATGCCCGCGCAATGCGGCCGGCGATGCCAAGTCCGCCGGGCGATGGAGAGGTGTGAGCGGAAGGGGCGTTCATGCGAAACAAAAATCCGAATGCCGAATGCCGAATGCTGAAAGAAATCCGAATGCCGAAATCCGAATTAACAAACACGGATAGCAGGCTCCGATTCGGGCTTCGGATTTCGGGCTTCTTTCGGACTTCGGATTTCGGATTTCAGGTTTCATTTCAGCGTGACCGGTTGCCCATCCGCCAGATTGCCGGCGCCTTCGGTGACCACCGGTTCGCCTGCATCCACGCCGGAAACCAGTTCCACCTCGTCGCCGATGTGCTTGCCGGTTTTGACGATGCGCAATTGCGCGTGTCCGTTCACCACCACGAAGACCAATTCCATCTGTCCGCGTTGCATTACCGCGGATGCGGGGGCGCGCAACGCGGAAGTTTCGCCGATCGGCATGGCCGCGCGCCCGAACTGGCCGGCCCGCAAGCCGGGGGTGGGCGGCAGGTCAAGTTTGACGAGGAAGGTGCGGCTGTTGGAGTCGGCGGAGGGCGCGATTTCGCTGACGACGCCTGCGAGCTGGTTGGTCACGCCCGACACGCGTACGTCCAGTTTGTCGCCGAGGGTGAGATGACCGATGACCGCTTCCGGCACGTCGGCTTCGAGCCGCAAATCGCGGGCGTCCTCCATTTCGAGCAGCGGTTTGCCCGGCGAGGCAAGGTCGCCCACGTCGGCATATTTGCGGGTGATGACGCCATCGAACGGCGCGGTGACTTTGGTGTAGCCGAGCAGGGTTTCCGCTTCCGTCGCCGCCGCATCCGCCACGCGGAATTTGGATTGGGCGTTGTCGTATTCGGATTGCGAAAGAATTTTTTGTTGAAACAGGTCCGATGGCGCGCTTCAAATCGCTCTCGGCCTGCTGGCGCACGGCCAGCGCGCGGTCGAGTTGCGCCTGCACTTCCCGCGCGTCCAGTTGCACCAGCAGTTCACCCCTCTTCACGTCCTGGCCGGGCACCACCAGCATTTTTTCAATCCGACCGCTGATCTTGGCCTCGATGACGGAGTGCAGCTTGGCGCGCACCGTGCCGACCACGTCCTCCGTGGCCACGCGGCTTTTGTTTTCGACCACCTGCGCCCGCACAGCCACCGGCGGCAGGGAGCTGGAGGAAGCGCCTCCGGGTTTGCGCCCGCAGCCGTTCAAGGCGAGCGCTGCCAGCAGCAGCACGACGGCAGTGAAATTTCTTCGGTTCATTTTCCAAGAGCTGTTTGAACCGGCTTGGCCGCACAACAACTTCCCGCGTCGCGGCCCACGCCGAGCTTTTTCAAAATCATTTCCAGCGGGCAGAAGTTTGTGAACGACGATTGAAACAAGTTGAAGCCGACGAACGCCGTAAACCAGAGCCAGTAAGGGCTGTGGTAGTGCGCGAGCAACAGGCTGATGAGGATGAACGCGCCGGCGAACCGGCGGATGAGCATGTGCATTTTCATAACGGTAGTGCTGGTTGATTGTGGATTAACGGAAACTCGTGGCGATCAGCATCCCCACGACGATGCCGTAGAGAGTGCTGGTGAACGGATTGCTTGTCAATGGACAGGTGCCGTTCGGGCAACCGACGAGTTTATACCAGCCGAAGCCGAGAACGGCTCCGGCGACAGCGCCGATGAGAATTCGTAAAATCATTTTGGGGTTCTCCGTTGCGCATCACGCGATGACGGTTTCGCGGACGGCTTTTTCCAGCCACGCTTTCAATGAGCGAGGCGAGGCGGGGCCCACCCTCTGGTCAATTGCTTTGCCGCCACGGAACAGCATCAGCATCGGGACCCCGGTGATATCGTGATGGCCGGCCAGTTCGAGCGCGTCATCCACGTTCAGTTTGGCGAACTTGATTTTGCCGGTGAATTCGCCGGCCAGTTGTTCGAGGAAGGGCGCGAGCATTCTGCAAGGCCCGCACCAGGGCGCGTAAAAGTCCACCAAAACAGGGCCGGCGGCCTTCAGCACTTCTGTCTCAAAGTTCGTTTCATTCAATTCGATGATGCTTTTCATGTCAGATTCCATCGTTGCCACCCCTACTGAACCGCGAGTGCTCAAAAAGTTACAAACCAATTGCAGACATCGTCCAGGCTTCGGCCCCCAAAGCAAAAAATGCAGTTGACAGTATTTAGCAAATGTGCTAAATACTAAACATGACGACCGCTGCAAAAGCTGAATACAACGCAAAGGCCCGGATCATCAAGGCGCTCGCCCACCCGACGCGCCTGTTCATCGTGGATGAACTTTCACGCGGCGAACGCTGCGTGTGCGAACTCAAGGACATGATCGGGGTGGAAATGCCAACGGTATCGCGGCATCTGGGAGTGCTCAAAAGTGCGGGAATTCTGGAGGATGAAAAGCGCGGCTTGCAGGTTTTTTACCGGCTGCGGGTGCCGTGCGTTTTGAACTTTTTCAAATGTGTCGAGGCAGTTCAGCGCGACGGGAAGTGCCCATAGAGTTTTTTTTGCACGCATATTTAGCGGATTAGCTAAATGAAAACGAATTGGAATATCAAAGGCATACTGTTGGTCGTGCTCATTGGCGCGGCGATGCTCCTGGTAGGCTGTGTTTCCGCGCCGTCCCCCGCCCATGAAACTACCGATTGGTATTATCCCGATTGGATGGCTCACGCGCCATATGCGCCGGTGTTTTCCGTGCGCGACACCGAAAGCAGCCTCGGCCCTTATGCGAGCCGGACCAAGACCATCACGCTCAAAGACCTCGTTAAGATGCACGGCCATCCGTGCGACGGACTGGTGACCGCCGCCTGCGCGTTGAGCGTGGGATTGAGCGAATTGTATCCCGACGGCGTGATTGACCGCACCGACACGGGCGGCATCTGCAACAACTCACCCTGTTACAGCGATGCGGTGGAATATCTGACCGGCGGACGCATCCGCTTTGGCACGCAGAAAATTGATCCCGGCCTGGGCAACGAATTCATCCTCTATCGCTTCTCCACGCATCAGGCGGTCAAGGTCGCATTGAAACCGGACGTTTTTCCTGTCGCGGTCGCCCGCCTGGAAGCGCAGATTCGGCGCGGCGATTTTTCCGTGGCCGATCTGCGGCGTTGTCAGCAACTGGAATGGGATTACGCCAGCAACTTGCTACAACATCCGTTGGCCGAATCTTTCACCGTCACGCCGCTGGCCAATTTCACCTGGCAGCCCGATGCCTACGAACATCTCGGCAAGCGCGGCGACATCATCAACAAGAACGTGTTGGGACATCCTCCGGCGCAATGAAGCGATTTCCATGAATTCCCAACTTGAAACCAAAGTTGAATCCAGCAACGAGCCAAGCAAGACGACCGCTGGCGGCTGCGCTATCCCATTGAACTCGCCCGCTGCCAGCAAACCGAGTTGGCAAAAATACCTGCCGTGGGGCGTTGCGGCTCTCGTGATCTGGTGGCTGGCCTATGGCAGTCTCGCTCCGTTCGCGGCGTGGTTCACCCATTCGCTGTGCGGATTGGCGAATGGAACGCATCCGGGCGCAACGGTGGAATTCTTCGTCTATGAATCCCCCAAGGTGCTGATGCTGCTCACGCTGGTTGTGTTCGGCGTCGGCATCATCCGGTCATTTTTTACGCCGGAACGGACGCGGCGGCTTTTGTCAGGCCGACGCGAAGCCACCGGCAATGTGCTGGCCGCGATGCTGGGCACCGTGACGCCGTTTTGTTCCTGCTCGGCGGTGCCGTTGTTCATCGGCTTCGTCACCACCGGCGTGCCGCTGGGGGTGACGTTTTCGTTTCTGGTTTCGTCGCCGATGGTCAATGAGGTCGCGCTGGTGCTGCTGTTCGGTTTGTTCGGCTGGAAAGTGGCGGCGATTTATCTGACCACCGGATTGGTTATCGCCATCGTTTCCGGCTGGATCATCGGGCGGCTGCGGATGGAAAAACATGTGGAAGACTGGGTCTTCGAGACCCAAACCCACGACGCCGGCCCGGAAGCGGGACCAGACTGGTCGACGCGCATCCGTCTCGGTCTGGATGCGGTACGAGACATTGTTGGGCGCGTGTGGCTCTATGTCTTGATCGGCATCGCCGTGGGCGCTGGCATTCACGGGTATGTGCCGGAAAATTTCATGGCGGCCATCATGGGCAAAGGCGCGTGGTGGTCGGTGCCGCTGGCGGTGCTGATTGGCGTGCCGATGTATTCGAACGCGGCGGGCATCATTCCGATTGTGCAGGCATTGCTCGGAAAAGGCGCGGCGCTCGGCACGGTTCTGGCGTTTATGATGTCTGTCATCGCGCTGTCGCTGCCCGAAGCCATTATTCTCCGCAAGGTGCTCAAGCCCCGGCTCATCGTGACATTTTTCGGGGTCGTGGCATTGGGGATTTTACTGGTTGGCTACCTGTTCAATTTTCTCATGTGAAGCGCCAGCCATTCTCCCACTAGAAAACGATTATGAAATCAAACGCAACTCCAGTCGGATGGTTCATCCGTCGTTCGGCGAAATGGCTCGTGTTGGTCTTGATTGCGGGCTTTGTGATTTATCGGGTGAGATTTGCGCCAATCCCGGTGATTGGGCAACAAGTCACCAACGGTTCTCTCGTTGCCGAAGTCATGGGCACCGGCATGCTCAACACGCATTTCAAGGCGGCAGCCAGTCCGAAAGCCTTTCAAGGCCGGCTGGTTCAGGTGTTGGTGGATCAAAATGACTTTGTGACCAACGGCCAGTTGCTCGCGGTGCTGGATGACAGCGAGCAGCGCCGCCAGGTGGAAGTGGCGCAGGCCACGCTGAACGCCGCGCAAGCCACCGCCCGCCAGGTCCGGGATGACGAGGCGCGGGCGCAAGCGGTCTTGAAACTGGCGCAGATTGTGTTCAACCGGGACGCCGCCCTGTTCACCAACAAAATCATTTCCGCCTCCGACTACGACACCGACGTGGAGCAAATGCGCGTGGCGGAGTCGGGACTCGCCGTGGCGCAATCGGCCATCGTCGCCGCCGACCGCCAGCAGGTCGTCGCCGACAAACAGCTCGCCTATCAGCGCGAACTTCTGGCTGACACGCTCATCCCCGCACCGTTCAACGGCCTGGTGATCAAGCGCAATCTCGATCCCGGCGACGTGGTGACACCCGGCGCGTCCATCCTCGATCTCGTGGACACGAACGAGATTTGGGTTTCAGCCTGGGTGGACGAAACGGCGATGGCGCCACTGGCGGCCAACCAGCCGGCGCGCGTGGTGTTCCGCTCCGAACCGGCCAAATCGTATCCGGGCCGCGTGGCGCGGCTCGGTCGCGAAACCGACCCGGAGACCCGCGAGTTTGTGGTGGACGTGTTGGTGCGCGAGTTGCCCGCCAACTGGACCATCGGACAACGCGCTGAAGTTTATATCGAGACGGGCCGGGCCGCGAACGCGCTCGTGTTGCCCGCGAAATTCCTGTTGTGGCGCGCTGGCCGGTCGGGGGTGCTGGTGAACGAGCGCGGCACGGCGCGCTGGCGCGACGTGAAACTTGGCCTGCGCGGACGCGACGCGGTTGAAGTGGCTGGGGGATTGACGGCGGGTGAACAGGTCGTGACGCTGGCGGCGGGTGAAAATGCGCTGACGTTGGAGGGGCGGCGCGTGCGTGCCGCTGTGACGCCAAACAAAGTTGCATTGCCATGAACCTCGCCGCGCAAGACATTCGCCACAACCTCGCCCGCTTCGGACTGACCGCCTGCGGCATCGGCCTGCTGCTGATGATTGTGCTCGGCATGGGCGGCATTTATCGGGGGCTGGTGTATGAGGCGACGCTGCTGGTGGACCGCGTGAACGCCAACTTGTGGGTGGTGCAGCGCAACACGCGCGGCCCGTTTGCCGAAGTCTCCTCCGTGCCGGCGAACGTCGAAAACCGTGTGCTGGCCGTGCCCGGCGTGGCGTCGTCGCGACGGTTTGTCTATTGGACCATCCAGCGCGAACTCGCGGGCCGGCCATTGCGGCTGGCCATCCAAGGTTTGGTCTGGCCTTACGACGACGGTGATTGGCTGCCGCTGGCGGCGGGCCGGCCGTTGAGCCAGGCGCATTATGAAATGGTGGCCGACCGGAGCCTCGGCCTTCCACTCGGCGGGCGGATTAAATTGGGCAAGGATTTTTACACGGTTGTCGGCGTCACCCACGGCATGACTTCCGCCTCCGGCGATGGCATGGCCTTCTTCTCCTTGCCCGACGCGCAAGCAATCCAGTTCGACGAACCGGGTGAAGCAATCCGATTGCAGCGCAACACCCGCGTCGCGCAAATGCTGGGGCAAGACCTCGGCCAGCAACAACCCGTCCTGCTGACGCGGGTATCCGGCCTCACGGCAAATCTGCCTGCCATCCTGCCGCCGACGGTCAGCGCGGTGTTGGTGAAGCTGGCACCCGGCGCGGACGCGCAGGCGGTCATCAACACCATTCAAGGCTGGCCCGACCTGACCGTCTATACGAGTGATCAACAGCGTGACCTGTTGGTGCGCGGATTCGTGGACCGCTCGCGGCGGCAGTTGGGGCTGTTTCGGGCCATCCTAGTGGTCGTTTCCACCATCATCCTGACGCTCATCCTCTACACGCTCACGCTCGACAAGACGCACGACATCGCGATGCTCAAGCTTATGGGTGCCCGCAACCGGGTCATCATCGGCCTGATCTTGCAGCAGGCGCTTTTGCTCGGCGCCATCGGTTACGGTCTGGCGGCGTTGCTCGGTCACTGGCTGTTTCCATTGTTCCCGCGTCGCGTCGTCATCACCACGCCGGATTTCTGGCTGCTGGCGCTGGTCGTTGTGGGCATCGCCGTTTTCGCCAGCCTGCTGGGGATTTGGAAGGCGATGCGAATTTCACCCAACACCGTCCTGTCATGAACGCCGCCGCCAATCCTTCCACGCCCGCGCTGGACGCCGCCGGCCTGACCAAAATTTATGGCAGCGGTAACACGGAGGTTGTGGCCATGAACGACGTGTCGCTGCGCGTCGAGCGCGGGGAAGTAATCGCGCTGCTGGGGCCGAGCGGCGCGGGGAAAACCACGCTGCTCACCGCGCTGGGCCTGATTAATCCGCCCACTGCTGGACGCATTACGATGGGCGGCGAACCGGTCATGGACGGATCGCGCGCGCTGGTCAACCTGGCCGCGTTCCGGCGAAAACATATTGGCTTCGTGTTTCAAAAGGCAAACCTGATTCCATTTCTGAACGCGGCGCAAAACGTCCAAGTGGCGCTGGAAATCAACGATGTCCGTCCCCGGCTGGCCCGGCAGCGGGCGCTGGAACTGATGAAATACCTTGGCGTGGCCGACCGCGCCAGCCATCTGCCTGATGCGCTTTCCGGGGGACAGCAACAGCGCGTCGCCGTGGCGCGGGCGCTGGCCAACGAGCCAAGCCTGATTCTGGCCGACGAACCGACCGCCGCGCTGGACGGCCATCGCGGACGCCAGGTGATGGAACTGTTCCGCAAAGTGGCGCACGAACGCGGCGCGGGCGTCATCGTCGTAACGCACGACCACCGGGCACTGGACGTGTTCGACCGCGTCGTAGAAATGGAAGACGGGCGGTTGAAATCAACACCGGCGAACGCTTTGAACACCAAAACACAAGAAAGGAAAACAACATGAAAATACAAATCCTCGGCACCGGCTGCGCCAAGTGCAACGCCCTGACGATGGCCACGGAAAAGGCCGCGCAATCGCTCGGCCTGGCATACGAACTCGAAAAGGTCACGGACCTGAAACAAATCATGTCTTTCGGTGTGATGACGACGCCCGCGCTGGTCGTGGACGGCAAAGTGAAGGCGAGCGGCAAAGTGCCGTCGGTGGACGAACTCAAAGTGTTGCTGCAAGCGGTAAAACCATGAATCAACCAACAACAAAACGATTATGAAAAAACATCCGAAGTTAAGTCTGGCGATTGCGGGCCTGGTCGTCCTCGGGGCGGCGCTGGTCATCGCCCAAACCAACAAACCGGCGAGCGTCACCAACGGTGCGTGCTGCTCAACCCTCCTCAACCCGGCGATGCTCACCAGCATGGCCGCGACCAATGCGCCGGCAACCCCGCCGGAAAAGCTACCGCTGCCCAAACTGCTTGATCTCGGCGCGGGCAAGTGCATTCCCTGCAAAATGATGTTTCCGGTGCTGGACGAGTTGAAAAAGGAATACACCGGCAAGCTGGAGGTTGAATTCATTGACGTGTGGCAGAATCCCGACGCTGCGAAGCCATACGGCGTCGAGGTGATTCCGACGCAGATTTTTTTCGATAGCACTGGCAAAGAGCTTTTCCGCCACATCGGTTTCTTCTCCAAAGACGACATTCTCGCCAAGTGGAAGGAACTCGGCGTAGATTTGAAATCCGCTGAGTAGCCCGCCTCTTAACGTGGCCTCATGGAAAAACTCTTTACCGCACTTAGCCACGCCGTTGAAGGCGCACCGCTTCTGGCACTGGCAGCGGCGGCGGCGTGGGGAGTTTTGAGCATCGTTTTAAGCCCCTGCCATCTGGCGAGCATCCCGCTGATTGTGGGATTCATCAGCGAACAGGGAGAAGTGACAGTGCGCCGCGCGTTCTGGACTTCGGTGCTGTTCGCCGTGGGTATTCTCATCACCATCGCGGCCATTGGCGCGATCACGGCGGCGGCGGGCCGGATGCTGGGCGATGTGGGTCAATACGGAAATTATTTCGTGGCGGCGATCTTCTTCGTCGTGGGTTTGCATTTGTTGGGCGTGATCCCGATGCCGTGGTCGGGGCCGAGACAAGTGGGCATGAAGCGCAAGGGTTTGCTCGCCGCATTTATTCTCGGCCTGTTGTTCGGCATTGCGCTCGGTCCCTGCACGTTTGCTTATATGGCGCCGATGCTGGGCGTGACGTTCAAGCTGGCCAAGACCGCTCCGCTTTACGGGGTGTCACTCCTACTGGCCTATGGCGTGGGGCATTGCGCGGTAATTGTCGCGGCGGGCACGTCCACCGAAATGGTGCAACGATTCCTCAACTGGAACGAGCAATCCAAAGGCGTGATCGTGGTGAAAATCATCTGCGGCATCCTCGTCCTGCTTGGCGGTGTATGGCTCATTTATACCGCGCTGTGAATCTTGCTCAATACCACGCACCGGCGAAGCCCCGCAGCAAGACAGCAGCAGAAAGATGTTTTGCGAGTGCCGCACCCACAAACATTCCCGCAATCGCCGCCAGCAGAAAACCGAGCGTGAGCCTCCAGTCGAAGTTCGCATAACACAGTTGCCCAAGCAGGCGCTTCATCGCAATTTCAGCCGGGCGAACAGCAGGACTTTCACCCAGTCGAGGCAGAAAAAATACGCGGCGCCCACGCCCACGACGCCGAGCAGGATCGAAGGATTGATCGCCGGCATGAGTATGCCGCCCAGAGCAAGCAGCGCGGTGACACCCAGGCCCAACACCGAACTACCCACGAGGTAGCGCCCAGGCCGCGATTGCCAGAAATGCCCGCGCTCGCGCAACATATAGACTCCGGCCTGCGAACTGAGAATGAGCGTGGCAAAGGTCAGCGTCTGCAATGGCCGCGGGTCCAACCGGAGGGCGTAGTGGCCGTAGAGGAAGACGCCGAGTGAGAACACCAGTTTGCACGCGGCGAGCACCGTGGCGGCCAGCAAAATGCCGCGCGTATTCCAGCGGTTCGGCTGGCGCGAGAATGCCATCCGGTCGGTCGAAATGGACATGGTGAGGAAATCGTTGAGAAACAGAATGAGCACCATCAGCAGCGGCGTCAGCGGCCGGTGCTGTGTCACGAGAAAGCCAATAACCAGCAACGCCATCATCTCGATTTTCTTCACCAACATGGCGAGCGTGTAGGTGATGATGCGCTGGAAAACGCGCCGGCTCGTTTCGATGGCCGGCACCACGCCGCCCAGACCTGGCGAGGTCAGCACCATCGCCGCCGCCGCCTTCGCCACGTCCGTCGCGTTGGCGACAGCCACGCCCGCCTCCGCCTGACGCAACGCGGGGGCGT
The DNA here is from genome assembly GCA_963802515.1 of uncultured Verrucomicrobiae bacterium. Taxonomy (GTDB): domain Bacteria; phylum Verrucomicrobiota; class Verrucomicrobiia; order Limisphaerales; family UBA11358; genus UBA11358. Next base: position 2,834,739 of record CAWDIX010000002.1, on the reverse strand, counting down.
CGTTGACACCGTCGCCGCTCATACCGACCACCGCGCCGCGCTTCTGGAAGGCGCGCACCAGCTTGATCTTGTCTTCCGGGAAGACACCGGCAAACACGCCGCAGTCGAGCGCGTCGCCGCCGAGGTCTCCGTGCAGTTTCTCGGACGAGCACACGCTCCCGGGAATGCCCACCTGTTCGGCCACGGCGCGCGCCGTGATCGCGTTGTCGCCCGTCACCATCACCGTGCGCACGCCGGCGTCGCGGATGGCGCTCACGACGGCTTTTGAATCGTCCCGCACGGCGTCGGCGAGGCCGAGCAGACCCGCGAGCCGCAGTGCCTTTTCATCGCCGACCGCCACCGCAAGCACCCGCTCCCCGTGCGCGGCCATGCCTTCGGCCTGCGGTTGCCAGACAGATTCCGCCGCGCCAGCGAGTTTCGCGACGACGGCGGGCGCGCCCTTCACGTAACGCCGTGAGCCGTGTTCCTCGCGATACACCGCTTCAGCCCGTTTCGTGACCGGATCGAAAGGCTTGAAGTCGGTTCGCGCGATTTCGCCATCGTGCCAGCCACGGTCGGTGGCGGCCTTGATGATCGCGCCATCCACCGGGTCTTGTCCGGCTGGATCGCTCGCCAGCGCGGCGGCACGCACCAGATCGTTTTCGGAAAAACCCGGGGCTGCCCAGAGCGCATTCACGGTGGCCTCGTTGCGCGTCAATGTTCCGGTTTTGTCGCTGCACAACACGGTCATCGAGGCGATGTCATGCAAGGCGCTGAGGCGCGTGATCAACACGCCGCGCCTGGACAGCTCCAGCGAACCCAGCGCGGCCGCGAGCGTGAAGGTGGCGGGCAAAGCCACGGGAATGGAGGCGAGCAGAATGGTGAGCAGCAAGGGCAGAATGTATCCGAGGGACATGCCTTGCAAATGGGCGTAGCCCGTGACGATCACCACCATCGCCGCATTGACCACAAACAAATTCTTCACCACGCCCACAATCTCGTGTTCCTGCCGGTTGGCCGATCCCGCCGTGCGAACGAGTTCGGCGGTCTTGCCAAAGAAGGTATGCGCGCCGGTGGCGGTGATTTCACCGGTGGCTTCGCCGCCGCGCACCATTGAGCCGGCGTAGGTGGTTTTGCCCGCCTCGACCGGCACGGCGGCCGATTCGCCGGTGAGCGCCGACTGATCCACCAGCAGCGACCCTTCGTCCATGCGCACATCCGCCGGCACAATGGTGCCTTGGCGCAGATGGATGACATCGCCGGGCACCAGTTCCTCGGCCCGCAGCGTGGTCCAGTCACCGTCGCGGCACACCCGCGCCTGCACGTGCAGTTGCTGACGCAGGAGCGCCAGCGCCTTTTGCGCGCGGCCTTCCTGCAGCAGACTCAAGACCGCGTTCAACACGAGCAGTCCGGCGATTACCGCCGCCTCCACGTTCTCACCCAGGAAAAGCTGGATGATGATCGTCGCTTCAAGCAGCCAGGGGATGGGTGCCCAGAACCGTTTCAGGAACTGCTTCAGCGGGTGGGCCTTTTCCTCAACCACCGCATTGGGGCCGAACTGTTTCAGCCGCGCCTGGGCCGCGGCAGTGGTCAGGCCACGGCGGTTGTGGTTGGCTTTGGTTGAAGCCGGATTTTGAGCGGGCATACAGATCGTTGCTAAATTGATACAAGCGTTTTGTCAACCGGCTGCGATGGCGCCCCAAAGCCTGGCGCTGGCAGAATTCCTTTCCAGCGGTTAGACGATAATGTTTTAATCCGCTCAACGCAATCAGGCGAGCAGCAGCAAATTCCGAACAACCAGCGTGACGCCCAGCAATACCACACACCAGGCAAAGCCCCGACGCAAGACGGCAGCGGATAATTTTTTTGTGAGCGCCGCTCCCGCAACCATTCCCGCCATCGCCACCAGCAGAAAAACAAGGGTGAGCCACCCGTCGAAGTTTGCATAGCGTAGTTGACCGACCAGACCACCAACGCAATTGACGGCGATGATGGCCAGCGACGTGCCGATGGCCGGTTTCATTTCCAATCCGGCAAACAAAACGAGCGCGGGCAGAATGAGAAACCCGCCGCCAACGCCGAGAAATCCCGTCAGCCCGCCCACGGCGACGCCGACCGCGAGACAGCGCACCGGCCGACATTCCTGCGCCGCCGCCTTCACAGCGCCATTTCGCAACAGGCGGATGCCGGCCACGAGCATCAGCGCACCAAATACAAACATCAGCATGGGCGCGGAAACCAGATGCGTGAATTTTGCGCCGACGAATGCGCCCGCCATTCCGCTCACAGAAAAGAACGCCGCCGCCCGCCAATCGATAGCGCCTTGCCGCAGATTGAGCAGCGTGCCAAGCGCGCTCGTGCCACCCACGATGACCAGCGACATGCCAACGGCTTGCTGTGCTGGAACTCGTGCGACATAGACCAGCACCGGCAGGGTGATGATCGAGCCACCGCTGCCGAGCAGTCCCAGCGAAAGGCCTATCGCGAGCGCCAGCAAAAGTGCGAATGCGAGCATGATTCAACCGTTGGGCCTACTGCGTTTGATCCAACGTTGGCGCGTCGGTTCCCACCAAAACTTCCAAGCGATCTTTCAAAGCTTCGGACGAAAGCAATCCCACCACGCTGTCCACTACCTTGCCATCCTTGAAAAACAACAGCGTGGGAATGCCCTGAATGTCAAAGCGCCGGGACAGGGCCGGAGCTTCATCCACGTTGATTTTGACGAACTTGATGTCGTTGGTGAACGAACCGGCCAGCTTGTCCAGCCGGGGTGACAGAATTTTGCAGGGACCGCACCACGTCGCGTAAAAATCCACCACCACCGGTTTGGTGGAATGCGTCACCTCGGCCTCAAATTCCGCCGCGGTGATGTGCGTCACGCTCGGGGTGGATTGGTTCATGGCCGCGGAACCGCCAGCGCCGGTGACGAAATAAAACACGACGCCAAACAGCGCGCCCAGCAGCGCGCCGCGCCGCCAGTTTACAATCAAGGGGCAGAGGCCGGTGGAACATTTGCCCAACCAGCCGAGCGCCGCTCCAATGCCGCCGCCAATCAATGCGCAAAGAATTAATGCCGGCACGCTTTGGTGTTCTTTCTCACATCCGTTTTCTGAAAAATGGTCTTCATTTTCAACTTCCCAAGATAATCATGCACTTGTCATTGAGCCGCAAGTGGGAGAGAAGTTACAAATTTGAAAGTTCCAATTTTTGCAGGGGCTGAGGTGAGGAGGCTCCTGCGGTTTCTCAGACATGCTCTTTCAGATAGTCGGATAGCCGGCACTCATGCCCCGCCGCTTTGCCGTGCTGATGATCGCAACCATTCGGCATCCGGGTGAGCTGTCCGGCCAGCCAGGCGGCCACCAACGATTCCACCGGCGCGCCGGCTTGCCCTATCCGCACCTCGATGCCGTGGTGAGTCAAGTTGTCGAGCGCGCGTTGTCCAATGCCGGCGGCGATGAGCACCTGAACGCCCTGTTCGCGCAACCAGTGGGGAAATGAGCCTGGCTTGTGCGGCGGCGCTTCGACGGTTTGTGTGCGAATAATCGCACGGCTCTGTAGGTGCGCTTCAACCAGTGCGAAATGCCTGGAATCCCCGAAATGGCCGTAAAGCCGACCGTCCACAATGGGAATGGCGATTTTCAGGAACGCGGCTTTGAAATTTTCTATCACGGCGTTGGCGTTCCGGGCTGTGGAAACGATTGATGGTTTGCTGAAGTCTCGTGCGCCGGACGCCCATGGACCCGTTCATAAGCGCGGCAAAACGGGCACAATCTGGCTTCAACGCGCTTCACGAACCGGAATGTGAATCCGCCTTGTCGCTTTCGGGCACGCCGGCAGACCGGACAATTCGCACAGACTCCGGCCAGGGCTTTGGCGAACGAGGATGCTTTCCGGCCGTTCATTCAACTCAACTTTTCGGCGCCAGCGCGTCCAGCGCCTCCATTACGACCGGGATATGCGTGTAGGCCGGGCCTCCCTGCATCATCACGGCCACGCCGGCGGCTTCGAGAATCTCGGCCGGCGTATTGCCGGCCTCGAGGCATTTTTGGACATGCAGGTTGATGCACGGTTCGCAGCGTTGCGCGACCGCGATGCCCAGCGCCACCAATTCTTTTTGTTTGGTCTTGAGCGCGCCGTCCTTCATGACGTTCAAGAACAATCCGCCGAAGCCTTTCACCGTGTCGGGGGCGGATTGTTTCATTTTTTCGGTGGCACTTTTGAACTTTTCTAAAAAGGCGATGGTGTCGGACATATGTTTATTCCTTTCCTGTTTGTCTGGTTTATGGTTCGGACAATTTACAGGGCGAATCATTCATGATCGGGATGGGTCCCGCCGTGATCATGCCCGCCCGCGTCATCGGGGTGATGGGCGCAGCTTTCAGGTTCGTTGACCAGTTGGCCATTCAGATAGGCACTGGCCAATTCTTCGACGGTTGCCCCGGATTGTCCGGCGCGGACGGCGATGCCGTGTTGCGCAAAGAGGGCCAGCGCACGCCGCCCGATGCCTCCGGCGATCACGACGTTGGCGCCCCGCTCGCGCAGCCAGCGCGGGAAGAGGCCCGGTGCATGTGGCGGCGGTTGCAAGGTCCGGGTGTTGAGGATTTTGCGTTGCTCGTGGTCCGTCTGCACCAGCGTGAACTCCCGGCAGCCGCCAAAGTGTTCATGCAGGCGGCCTTCGGTTGTCGGAATGGCAATGGTCATAATGCACGATCCAACAATTCTGCTTGCGTTGCAAGTCCGATCATCGTCATATTCCTAATGTTGCCGGAAGGCATGCTTTTTCGTTTCTTTCGTTCTTCAAATGACCACGGCCAACTCAACCGCCTCGAAACAAATCCGGTTCAAATCCATCCGGGCTGAAGCGCATCCATTTTGCCTGGTGTGCGGCCAGTCGAACCCGTTCGGCCTCGGGCTGAAATTCACCTGTGGGGAAGACGGCTCGGTGAACGCCACGTTCCTCGGCCATCCCGCGCTGGAAGGATTTCAAGGGTTGCTGCACGGCGGGATGATTGCCTCGTTGCTGGATGGGGCCATGACGAACTGCCTGTTTGCCCATGGTTGCGTGGCCATGACCGGAGAATTAATCGTGCGTTACCGCGAACCGGTGGTGATCGGCGAAGAGATGAGCATCCGCGCCTGGATCAAACGTTCGTTACCGCCGTTACACTTGATGGCCGCGGCCTTGAAACAAGGCGATTGTGTCAAGGCCACGGCCACGGCCAAATTCATGGAGCGGACGTAAGCGGCGGATTCAGGCCGGCGCCCGGGGTCAGTAAATCCAGGGAATGAACCGCCGCACCCGTTGCGCGTACACCGCGTAATCCGGGAATTGCCGACGCAGCCAGCGCTCTTCGTGGCGGGCTTTGGCATCGAGAAAAACACCCAGGATCAAGGATACGGCAAACGCCGGCCAGCTTTGCCAGACCAGCGACCAACCCAGGCCAGCACAAAAGACGGCGGTGTACAATGGATGACGACTCAAACCATAGACACCGCGCTGGACAAATCGAGCGGTGGTGGATGGCTTGGGAAACGGTGTGAGATTTCGCCCCAAGGCCAGCAGCCCGGCGATGCCGCAAACAGCGGAAACCGCGAACAAGACCAGGCCAACAACGAAGATCGTAAGTGACTTCGAGGCCGCGCGACTGGTGATGCCCAGGATTGCGATGGCAAGCAAGAGCAGGGACTGTCCTACCACCCACCAGCCGCCGCGTTGGACAAAGCCGTCACTCATGCCGCCGGGCCAGAATTTGCACCACAGCACCGCGACCGGCGTGCCCATCGCCTTCGATAACCTCGCGCTCAATTTCGCGCCCAACCAGTAATTCCAATCCCAACAGTTCGTCGCGGAGACCGGCCAGGGTCATGAGCAGTTCGGGCGATTTCGGCCCGCCGGTGCCGAATGCCAATTGCGCCGGCGTGTAGGCTTCGAGAATAAAAACGCCCGCGGGCTGAAGGCCCGTTACCACATCGCGGTGAACCCGCCGACGCAAAACTGGCGGCAGATGCGCGAACGTTGCGACGATTCCCGTCCAAGCGCCGACGGCAATGGCATAATCGGCGAGATCGGTTGCCAACGTTTTGATTTCCACACCGCGCGCTTTGGCCAGCCGATGGGCCTTGGCCAACCCAACCTCCGATTGGTCCACGGCGGTTACGGGGTGCCCGAGCGCGGCAAGATGAACGGCGTTGCGTCCCTCGCCTTCGGCCAGGCACAACACCGGCCCGGCAGGAATTTGCGGCGCTACCTCCGCCACGAACGCATTGGGTGCCTCGCCATAGACATGTCCGGCGACATCGTAACGATTATCCCAAAAGGTGACATCCATGCTGAAAATCGAGTTTAAGCAACGCCGCCGTTCACGCGAATGTTCTGGCCAGTTACCCAACTCGCGGCATCGCTGGCAAGAAATGCGGCCACTTCGGCGATTTCCACCGGCCGTCCGAGACGACCAAAGGCCGACAATTTGGCGAAGCGCTCAATCTGTTCCGCGGTTTTGCCTTCCTTGAACAATTCGGTTTCCGTCGGGCCGGGCGAAAGCGCATTGACGGTGATGCCGCGCGAACCCAACTCCCCGGCAAGCGAGCGTGTTAATTGTTCCACCGCGCCCTTGGTCGCGACGTATGCGCCGTAAGTCGGCATCGGCCTCGCCGTCGTGGAACTGGAAATGTTGATGATGCGCCCGCCGTCGGCCAATCGCGTCGCCGCTTGCTGGCACGCAAAAAATGTACCTTTGACGTTCACGGCAAAAATGCGGTCGAACTCCGCCTCGGTCACGGCGGCAACGGGTTTGTTGAACATGATGCCGGCGTTGTTGACCAGGATGTCCAGCCTGCCGAAATGCGTGAGCGTTTCATCGAACAGCCGGACCACGTCGGCAACGCGCCCCACGTCCGCCTGAAGAGCCAGAGCCTTCCCGCCAGCGGTTTCAATTTCGCCCACCAGTTTTCGGGCCTCGTCGGCGCGGCTGGCATAATTGACCACGACAGCCGCCCTTTCGCGGGCGAGGCGAACGGCAATGGCGCGTCCGATGCCGCGCGAAGCGCCGGTGACGAGCGCGATCTTTCCCTGCAATATCGAATTCATGAACCCAAAATAGCAGAAAATTTCCAGCCCGACAGCCGGTAAGGGGTTTATTTCCCAGGCCCGCTGGACGGGTTTAAGATTTTTTCCGCGCGGCCATAGGAGCCGAGGTTGAAGACGTTGGTATAACCCATGGATTTCAGCAACCGCCTGGCGATCCCGCTGCGCGTTCCACTCAGGCAGTGCAGGAGTAAAGCCTGGTTCTTGTCCGAAACGCGGCGCGGCAGGCTGTTTTGCAGATCGCCCAGTGGAATATTCACGGAATTGGAAAGGTGCCCGGCGTTGAATTCTTCGGCGCTGCGGACATCCACCACCAGCGCTCCTTGTTTGAGGCAGGTCCGGGCCGCCGCCGCGGAAATCAGTCCCAAACGCTTCAACGCCAGCATCGCTGCCACCATCAGTCCGGCGATCAGTAAAAGATTCCAGTGCATGTTGTCACTTCCCGTTCTTCGGCGCGGCGTGCGTTTCCTTCCAGCGCTGCCGCAGAACGTTGTGCAGCCGCTGGCGGAACGGCGCCGGCAATTCGTAAGGTTTGCCTTCCCGGTATAGCGTGATGGTCTTGCGAATATTGTCCACGACCACCTGGCAGGGGTTGCATCCGGCCATGTGCTGCTCAAAATCCTTGCAGACGGCAGGATCAATCGTGCCGTCCACGTATTCATTCAGCATCGCCAGCAGTTCTTCGCACTTCATGGTGTGTCGTATGGATTCGTTTGAGCCGTCATCGGGAAAAAAGTTACACGCTTTGTCCGGCAGACAACAGCGGATGGCAGTTCAATGGGCATGGCCGGGATTCCGCATCAATCGCTTGCCCGGGTCACCCAAGGCACGCGTCAAATGTTCGCGCAACTGCAGGCGGGCCCGGAGCAGTCGCACCTTGGTGTTGGCCTCGCTGAGGCCCAAGGCTTCCGCCGTCTCCTTCACGGACAGCCCTTCCACATCGCGCAGGAGAAAGACAAGCCGGTGTTTTTCGTCCAAATTAGCCAGTGCCTCGTCCAGCAACCGCTGGATTTCGCGTTTTTGCACCAGTTGTTCGGGAGATTGCCGCCAATCGGCGATAAATTCCGGGTGCGGTACGGAATCAACACCGTCCTGGCCTTCCGTGGCCTCCTCCAAGGAAATCGTTTTCAGCCCCTTGCGCTTGCGGATGACTTTGAGCGCCGCGTGTGTGGCGATGCGGAAAAGCCATGTGGCAAAGCTGGCCTCGCCGCGAAAACCGCTCAGGTTTTCCAGAACGCTAAGAAAGGTTTGCTGGGTGACATCCTCCGCGTCCTGTTCCTGCCGCAACACCCGCATGGCCAGGGAAAACACCCGCTGTTCGTAACGGGTGGTCAATGCCTCGAAAGCCTCCAGGTCACCGGCCTTGGCGCGACGCACCAGTTCCGTGTCCGGATTGTCAACCGTCATGAGGTTGGGCGGAGGCGCATTCATCGGGCGAACCGCCCCAACGCTGACAGCGAACCCCCGGTGTGGTCAATTCACTTTTCAGCGTGTCCGACCGCAGTTTCCGCTGCCAGGGTGCGGCCGATGAACCAGTAATTACTGGCGACGGCGGGCAGTGGCGGCTACACTTCGGCTTCACAGATGAACATGATCTTCGTGACCGGCGCAGCCGGATTCATTGGCAGCAATCTCGTGGATCGCCTGCTCGCCGACGGCAAGCGCGTCGTCGGCTGGGACAATTTTTCCTCCGGGCAGCGGGAATTTCTTCAATCGGCGCTGGCCAATCCGAATTTCAAACTGATTGAGGGCGACTGCCTTGATCTGCCGGCGCTGACCCGCGCGATGGCTGGATGTGATTTCGTTTTTCATCTGGCGGCCAATGCGGATGTCCGCTTCGGCCTCGAACATCCGTCCAAAGATCTACAGCAAAACACCATCGCCACCTTCAATGTGCTCGAAGCCATGCGGGCCAACGGCATCAAACGCATTGCGTTCAGTTCCACTGGCAGCGTTTATGGCGAGGCGGAAATCATCCCGACGCCTGAAAATCATCCGTTTCCCGTGCAAACTTCGCTCTACGCCGCATCCAAGGTCGCCGGCGAATGTCTCATTCAATCCTACTGCGAAGGCTACGGTTTCGAGGGTTACATTTTCCGCTTTGTCTCCATCCTGGGCGAACGCTACACGCACGGCCATGTCCTGGATTTTTACAAACAGTTGCTCGCCCATGCCGGTCGTTTGAAAGTGCTCGGGGACGGCACCCAGCGGAAATCTTATCTTTATATCGGCGACTGTCTTGGCGCGATGCTGCATGTGGTGGATCGCGCCACAGCCAAACGGGCCAAACATAATGTCGAAACCTATAACCTCGGCACGGACGAATACGTTGAAGTCAACGGCTCGGTGAAACTTATTTGCGCCGCGCTCGGCCTCAAACCGGAACTGGAATACTCCGGCGGCAACAAAGGCTGGGTGGGTGACAACCCGTTTATTTTCCTGGATACTGCAAAAATCCGCGCCACCGGCTGGAAGACGACGCTCACCATCGAGCGGTCCATCCTCCGCACGCTCCAATGGCTCCAAAAAAACCAGTGGGTTCTCGAACGCCGATGAACCTCGTCATCACGGGCAGCAGCAGCGGCATCGGCAGATTCCTCGCGGATTCGCTGGCCGCCAGAGGTCATGCGGTCTGCCGCCTCGCCCGTTCGCCGCAGAATGGATTCAGTTTCCAATGCGATGTTTCGGATTGGCCGGCGCTGCAAAATTGTGCGAACGGCGTGGCGCAGAAATGGCAAATGGTGGACGGGTTGATTTGTTGCGCCGCGATTCAAGAACCCATCGGCCCGGCCATGGAGATTGATCCGGCGGCCTGGCGTTCCACGCTGGCGGCAAATCTCGACGGCACGTTTTTCACCATCCGCGCGTTTTATCCGTTGCTGCGAAAAACGGAACGGCGCGCAAAAATCATCTGTTTTTCCGGCGGTGGTGCGACCAGCCCGCGCCCGAATTTCGCGGCTTATGGCGTGTCCAAGGCCGCCGTCGTGCGATTGGTGGAAACGCTCGCGGCCGAATGGCAGGACCAGCCGCCGGATATCAATGCGGTGGCCCCCGGCGCAATTTTCACCCGCATGACCGAGCAGGTCCTGGCGCGCGGCGCCACGGTGGCAGGCAAGGTTGAATTTGAGCGCGCCTCCAGGCAGTCGCACGACGATACCGCGCAACTCGAGAAAGTCTTGGGGCTGATCGGGTTTCTTTTGTCGTCGAGAAGCGACGGCATCACCGGCAAGCTCATCAGCGCGGTGTGGGACCCGTGGGAAAAACTCCACGAATTCAAGAAGGACCTGGACAGCGACATCTACACGCTGCGCCGCATCGTGCCGAAGGACCGCGGAAAGGCATGGGGAGACAAATGAATTACGCGATCATCGGTTGCGGTTTGATTGGGAAAAAGCGGCTGGCCGGCATTGCCCGCCGGCTCAAAACTCGGTGTCGCCTGCGACACAAACCTGGCGCGCGCCGAAGAACTCGTGAAGCTGGCCGGGACCGGGCGCGCGGTTGCCGATTACCGGCAGGCCGTTGCCGATCCACAAGTGGACGCGGTGATTGTGGCCACCGTCAACGCGGCGCTGGCGGAAGTCTCCGCCGCGGCTATTGGCGCGGGCAAACCCGTGCTGGTGGAAAAACCGGCGGGCGTTTCCGTAAAGCAAATTGGCGGGCTGATCGCGCTGGCGAAACAACACCGCGTTTGTGTCCGCGTTGGTTTCAACCATCGTTACCATCCGGCGTTCCTCAAGGCGCGGGAGATTTTTGAATCCGGCGTGATGGGCGATTTGATGTTCATCCGCGCCCGCTACGGCCACGGCGGACGTGTGGGCTACGACCAGGAATGGCGCGCCGACCCGAAACTTTCCGGCGGCGGCGAACTGATTGACCAGGGAGTTCACCTGATTGACCTGGCCGGCTGGTTTCTTGGCCGGTTCACCAAGGTCAACGGTCACGCGGCAACTTTTTTTTGGAAGATGCCGGTGGACGACAATGCCTTTCTGGATTTGCGCACCGCCAAAGGCCGGACGGCGTGGCTGCACGTCAGTTGTACGGAGTGGAAGAATCTTTTCTCTTTTGAAATTTACGGGCGCCAGGCCAAGCTGCACATTGAAGGCCTGGGCGGCAGCTATGGCGTCGAAAAACTTTATCACTACCAGATGAAACCGGAAATGGGCCCGCCCGACACAAAGCTGTATGAATTTCCCGGCCCGGATGAATCGTGGCGGAACGAGATGAGCTGAGTTCGAAAAGGACATTCAATTGAAACGCAAACCCGGCGCCGGCCTGGCGGAGTCCCGCGCCGCGCTGCAAATCGTGGAAAAAATCTACCGGAAGAGCGGATTCCACTTTGACTCTTCGCCGGCAAAACCCCAAATTCCGGAAGCTGGAAGCCAAACCTCGATTTAGAAGATGATTATTGCCCGTTCACCTTTGCGCGTCACTCTGGGCGGCGGCGGCACGGACTTGCCGTCGTATTACGAAAAGTTCGGCGGGTTCCTCATCGCCGCGGCGATTGACCGGTATGTTTATATCACGCTGCACGAGAATTTCACGCCCGATTTGATTGTGAAATACTCGCGCCTGGAGCGCGTGAGCGAGGCCGGCAAACTCGAACACCCGATCATCCGCGAAGCCTTTGCCCTGCTCGGCATGAACGGTCGCGGGCTGGAACTGGCTTCCATGGCCGACATTCCGGCGGGCACCGGGCTGGGTTCATCCGGCAGTTTCACGACCGCCTTGCTCAAGGCGTTGCACGCACACAAGAACAGTCTCGTTCATCCTGCCGAACTCGCGGCCCAGGCCTGCGAAATCGAACTTGACCGGCTGAAGGAACCCATCGGCAAACAGGACCAATACATCGCGGCCTACGGCGGCATCACCTGCTTCAAATTTCTGGAGAACGGAAAAGTCGAGGCTTGGCCACTCAAACTTTCCCGAGGAAACGCGCGACAATCTGGAAGACAATCTGCTCCTTTTTTTCACCGGCTACTCGCGCTCGGCCTCGGCCATTCTGAAGGAACAGGACCAGAAATCGAAACAGGACGACCAGTCCATGATTGAGAATCTGCATTTCGTCAAAGACCTCGGACTGCAAAGCCAGCGCGCGCTCGAGAGCGGAAACCTGCACGAATTCGCGCGGCTCATGGACGTGCATTGGCAACGCAAAAAACAGCGCAGCGGCGGCATGAGCAACCCGAAGATCAACGAGTGGTATGACCTCGCGCTGGCCAACGGCGCGCTCGGCGGCAAGCTCATCGGCGCGGGCGGCGGCGGTTTTCTCATGTTTTACGCCGAGGACAAGACCAAACTCCGCCACGCCATGCGGCCGGCCGGGCTCAAGGAAGTCCGGTTCCGGTTCGATTTCGAGGGCACGAAACTGGTAATTTCGTGAGCGCGCCGCTGGAAATTCCCGTTGCCGTCCTTGCTGGCGGGCTTGCCACCCGGTTGCGCCCCATCACCGAAACAATTCCCAAATCGCTCATCCCCGTTGCGGGAAAACCGTTTCTGGCGCATCAACTCGAATTGCTCCAATCGCGCGGCATTCGCCGCGCCGTGTTGTGCGTCGGGCATCTCGGCGAGATGATTCAGCGCCAATTTGGCGATGGCAGTGCGTTTGGCGTGAAGCTGGATTACTCCTACGACTCGCCGCGCCACGGAGCGGCGGAGGTGGACGGCCTCAAATTGCTCGGGACCGGCGGTGCGCTCAAACGCGCGTTGCCGCTGCTTGGGATGGAGTTTTTCGTGCTCTATGGCGATTCGTATTTGCCGGTCGAGTATCGTCCCATTGCGGAATTTTTCCGGCGCAGCGGAAAGCTCGGCTGCATGACCGTTTATCGCAACGAAGGCCGCTACGACACCAGCAACGTCGTCTTCCGCGACGGCGGTGTTCTGGTTTATGACAAAAAGAAGCACGGGCCTGAAATGCAACACATTGACTACGGATTGAGCTTGTTCCAGGCGTCGCTGTTTAAGTCGTATCCTGCCGGCGAGCCTTTTGATCTGGCCGAGGTGATGGGCAAACTCGTCCGGGAAAAGCAACTGGCCGGTTACGAAGTGCGCGAGCGATTTTACGAAATCGGTTCGCCCGCCGGCCTGGCGGAACTGGAAATGATCTTGAGCCGGAGATAAACGGCACTTCCATTCATCACTCAAAAACCGTAATTTATAATCCTCATGAGTTTTGCCAGACAATTTCTCGACGAAGTCCAAAAACTGGTTGCGCAACTGAACCCCGACGCCATCGAGAAGGTGGTGGATGAACTGGCGCGTGTGCGCGAACGTGGCGGACGGTTGTTCATCCTCGGCGTCGGCGGCAGCGCCGCCAACGCCAGCCACGCCGTCAACGACTTCCGAAAAATTTGCGGTTTCGAGGCCTACGCGCCCACCGACAATGTTTCCGAATTGACCGCGCGCACGAACGATGAGGGCTGGGCGACGATTTTTGCCGAATGGCTCAAAGGGAGCCGGCTCAACGCTAAAGATGGTTTGCTGATTTTTTCCGTCGGCGGCGGCAATCTGGAGAAGAATGTCAGCCCGAATCTGGTCAGCGCCATTCAACTCGCCAAACAAGCTGGCGCATCAATTGTCGGCGTCGTCGGACGTGACGGTGGTTACACGGCGAGGGAAGCAACCGCGTGCGTCATCGTCCCAACCGTCAATCCAGCTCATGTGACACCGCACAGCGAGGCGTTTCAGGCAGTCATCTGGCACCTGCTGGTGTCGCATCCCGACCTCAAAGTCGCGCAAACCAAATGGGAAAGCACTCGTTGACATTCCGCGAGACAGCCCTATATCAATGGCAGCATTTTTATGCGCAGCCGAACCAGCTTAATTCTACTGCTCCTTAAACAGGGTTTTGATCCCGCCCAAATTTTGACACGCCTGGCCTTAAGAAAGGCCTTGAACGGCTGCGAAAACGTGCTGGATGTAGGTTGTGGAAAGTCCATGAATTTACGCTGGCTGGATGTGAAACACTCGACAGGGGTTGACGGTTATGCGCCGGACCTGGAGGAGGCCCGCCGACAAGAAACGCACGATGAGTTGATTTCGGGAAACGTGCGGGAACTGGACAGCTATTTCAGACCGGGCCAGTTCGACGCGGTGATTGCCATGGATGTGATCGAACATCTGACCAAAGAAGATGGCCTGCATTTGATACAAATGATGGAAAAGATTTCCCGTGACAGGATAATACTCTTCACACCCAGCGGTTTTTTGCCGCAACATCATTTGGATAAAGATGATTTGCAGGAACACCTTTCCGGGTGGGAAGCGGCGGAGATGGAACGATCCGGTTATCAGGTAGTCGGAATGCTGGGCCCCAAAGCTCTTCGGGGAGAATTTCACGTGCTGAAACGGCGTCCCAAAATTTTCTGGGCGGGCCTCAGTCTGCTGGGGCACTTTTTTTGGACCCGATGGGTCCCGGGAAAGGCCGCCGCCATATTATGCGTCAAGACGAAGCACGCAGGTTGACTTTTTAGAAAAAGTTTGTGACCAGAATGAACACGCAGCACCGCGCCGTTTTTCTCGACCGCGACGGCGTCATCAACCGCCCGCTGGAACGCGACCGCAAGCCGTATCCGCCGAGAAATCTGAGCGAATTTGAAATTCTTCCGGATGTTCCGGCCGCGTGCGCCAAGCTCAAGCAAGCCGGTTACTTGCTGGTCGTGGCGACCAACCAGCCTGACGTCGGCCGGGGAACGCTCCACAAGGAAACCGTTGAAACCATTCATGCGGAAATGTGCCGCCGGCTGCCGATTGACCGCGTGGAAACCTGTTATCACCCCGGCCAGGGGCTATCGAATTGTGATTGCCGCAAGCCCAAGCCCGGCATGTTGCGGCGCGCGGCGCGCGAACTCGACATTGATCTCACGCAAAGCTGGATGATTGGCGACCGTTGGCGCGACGTGGATTGCGGTCACGCCGCCGGCTGCCGCACGGTCTTCATCAATCGTGGCTATGCGGAAGAACTCCGGCAGAAACCGCACTTTTCCGCTGGCAATTTGGCGGAAGCCGCGGACATTATCTTGCGCGAATCAAAGAACGACTGAGGTTTACCGGCTGTATTGAATCATGAGTACACTGAAGGATCTGAAAATAAAAATTTTCGCCGATGGCGCGGACAAGGCGGGCATGCTCCAATTGAATGCCAACCCGCTCATCCAGGGGATGACCACGAATCCCACCCTCATGCGGAAGGCCGGGCTGACGGATTTTGAGGCGTTTGCCAGAGACATCCTGCAAAGCGTTACGGTCAAACCGATTTCGTTCGAGGTGTTCTCCGATGAGTTTCCCGAAATGCGGCGGCAGGCGCTCAAGATCGATGGCTGGGCGAAAAATGTTTATGTCAAGATCCCCATCACCAATACGCGCGGCGAATTGTCGTTGTCGCTGGTGCGCGATCTGGCGCACGAAGGCGTGAAACTCAACATCACTGCCATTCTCACGCTGGAACAGGTTGCCGGGGTCGCGCAGGCGCTCAATCCCAAGGTGCCCGCTGTCGTGTCTGTGTTTGCGGGACGTATCGCGGACACGGGCGTTGATCCGATGCCTCACATGCGCGAAGCCAAACAGAAACTGGCCGGGCTGCCGCAAGCCGAGTTGCTCTGGGCGAGTGTGCGCGAGGTGCTCAACATCTTTCAGGCTGATGCCTGCGGCTGCGACATCGTGACCGTTACGCACGACATTCTGAATAAGGCCTTCAAGCTGGCGGGGATCGGCTTGAAAGAAATGTCACTGGACACCGTGAAAATGTTCGCCGCGGACGCCAAGGCGGCAGGTTTCACGTTGTGAATGGCGGGGCGCGTAAGTGCGCGCCGATGTACGAAATGATTTCGGCGGGCAGAGGACTGCCCGCCCCGCCGTTCAAATCAGTTTGGTCACCGTGGCAAACACATCCTCGACTTTCACCGATGCCATGCACGCCAGCAGTTCTTCGCGTGTGCCTTTGATGCCACCGCCGTCGTAACGGTAAAAATCCAGTCCGTGCCCGTTCACAACCGGATTTCTCACGAGGGTGAAGGGATTGCCGTACGGCAAATTGGTCACGTTCAGCGTCGGCGCTTCGATGACGATTTGCCCCGGCACTTTTACCGCGGCAGCCAGATGCATCAACGCCGTGTCCACACTCAGAAAAGAGTGGCAGCGCCTCATCAATGCCGCCGCTTGGCGGAGATTTTTCGATCCGACTTGAAACACGCGATCACGGTCTGTCTGCGCCAGAATCACCTCGTGATCCCCGGCTTCGTCGGGGCCTCCAAAAAGCAGGACGCCGAGGTCGCGCCGCTCGCGGTTCAAACGCCGGACCAGCCCTGCGTAATGTTTCAGCGGCCAGCGTTTCAACGGCAGGTTTTTGGTGCCGCCGGAACCAACATGGATGCCCAGCAGCTTTTGTCCCGTCAATTCGTGATGTGCCAGAAAATCATCCGCCCATTTTTCTTCGTCCGGCGACAGGAAAATTTCGAGACCGCGCGCAGATAATTGTTTTTGCGCGCCGAGCAATGGCAACACGTCGAAATTATTTTCAATCGAATGCCGGGTGTAGTCCTGCGGCAGCGTCCGGTTCACGAGCCACCGGTCGAGCGCGCCGAAACATTCATATTCGTGGCTGATGCGCGTGGAGGCGCCGATGATGCGTGTTGCCACACGGTACAGCCTCTGGCTCTGGGGATGCGCGTTGATCGAAACGTCGTAATGCTCGCGCCGCAGCGACCCGAAAAATCGCAATGCCGCCACTTTGCCGGCGGTATCCAGTTTGCCGCCGGTGACAAGGTTCTGCTGATGGACGCGGTTGAGATGCGGATTGTTTTCCAGCAAATCCCGGGAGCCAGCCCACAACACCAGCGCGTCAATTGTGGCGTCGGGAAAATTCGCGCGCAACTCGTGGATGAGTGGCGTGGACAGCAGCGCGTCGCCGATGCCCGCCAGGGAAATGACCAGAATTTTCATTCGCGTCTGCGGCTCGCGTCAAAGGCTTGAAATTCTCTTCAACAGCGCCGTCGTGGATTTGCCGGGCACCAGCGGATAAATCACAATTTTTCCGCCCGCCGATTTGACCACGCGACGTTCTTCCTGGTTTAACGTATCCAGGGTGTAATCGCCGCCTTTGACATAAATATCCGGCCTGGCCACCGAGAGGAATTTCGCCGCCGATTTGTCCGCAAAAATGCAGACGCCGTCCACGCTTGCCAGCGCGGCGAGCACAGCGGCCCGGTCGGCTTGAGAATTCACCGGCCGCCCCTCACCCTTCAATTGCCGCGCCGCGTCATCGCTGTTGACGCCGACCAGCAGCGCATCACCCAGGTTGCGCGCCGATTCGAGATAAGTGACGTGGCCGAGATGCAGAATATCAAAGCAGCCGTTGGTGACGACGAGTTTTTTGCCGGTCGTACGAAACGCGTTGCGCCACTCCGGCAGTTTGTCCCACGCGATGATTTTGTCCCGGAAGTTCACTCCGTCATTTTGCCTGGACAACGGGCGAATTCAACAATTTCCACACGCGCAGCGCCTCGGTCACTCCCCAGGCCTGCGCGTCACAGCCTCGTTGGGTGTGCGGCGCGTCGCCATCCAGAATTTCAGGAATCTGGCCGAGACAGCCTTCGTTCATTAATTGTTCCATGCTGCCAAGATACGCGCGCGCCGCGACGACGGCTTCCGGCGCAAAATCCCAGGCGCGGGCGAGCGCCTCGCAAAAAACCGGAAATGTCCACGTCCACGCCGTGCCGCTGTGATACGCCGGCTTGCGGCGTGTGTCCTCGTCACCTTCGTAACGCGGCCAATACGGTTCAATCGGATTGTTCAAAAGCCGGCCATCGTTGCCGTAAACCGGAAGCGGAATGGAAACCGGCAGCGGCGCCAGCGAACGCAAGGCACCGGGCACGAGGAGGTATTTTTGTGCCGACTCGACACAGCGTTTGGCGCACTCACCGGTCGCGAGACCGAGGCTGACTGCGAATAAACAATTGCCGCGAAGCGCATCACTCGGCGCAGCGTCACGCGCCATGACGCGGGGTTTGGCCAGCAGCACGTCGGCGAACCAGCCTTTGGCTTCGAGCCAGAAAAGCTTCTCAAACGAGGCTGTGGCACGTTCTGCCAGGTCGCGCCATTTTTTTTGATCGGCAGGCGCGGTGGCTTTTTCGAGCAACCTCAGCAAGTGGATCCATAATGCCTGGATTTCGACCGGATAGCCTTCGCGCGGCGTGCCGGCGGGATGGTTCGTATCCATCCAGGTAAAATGGGCCGGACTCCAAATCAGCGCCGAATCTGCGTCCATGCGAATGCCATTGGGCGTGCCCAGCGTGTAATTTTCCGCGATGCTTATGAGCGCATCGCGGAGCGTGCGGCCATTTTCATCAACCGATACAGAATAAAAGTCGTCGCCGGGAGGGACGCTGTGTCGGCCTCCCGTTTTTTCGGAAGAAATCGGGGACGGCGTCAGGCCCGTCCTCCTGAGATTGGCAAATTCCTCGCACGCGAGCGCGAACCACAACGGCGCGTCGGAAGTGTCGCGGTTGGAGGCATCCAGGCCGTGAATCGAATTCGGCAGGGTGCCGTCTTTCTCAAATTTTGCGAACGTGAGCAGGATTTGCCTGACTTCCTCCACCAGGCCGGCTGCCAGCAGGCCGCGCGCGCAAATGAACGTGTCACGCCCCCAATCCAGAAACCACGGATAACCGGCGATGACGGTTTTGCCTTTGCTGCGGCGAACCACAAATTGTTTCGCCGCGTGCTCAAGTTGTACGCCGAACAGAGCGCCCGCCTCCAGCCCGGCACGTTTTGATTCGGCTTCGCGCCGGGTCGGAGTCGGGCGCTCCAATTTTTGCGCGGCGAAATCCTCGCTTTCCGCCGAGGCGACGAGCGTAATGTTCGCGCCTTTCGGCAGAGGCAATTCAAACCAGCCGGGGCTGTAAGCGTCGCCGCATCCGGTCTGGCCGCGGCTTTGCTCGACCGGATGCGGGATGTTTTCGCACCACTCCGGCTGCGGATGATATTCGCCGACATTCGCAAACACGCGCAACTGGCGATCCGGCGCGGGGGTGAAGGCAAAACCATGCGGGGGCTTGGATCCCGGTGCTGGCGCCTGGAGTAGATGTGTATTTGATGAAAAATGATAGTCCGCGCCGCCGTTGCGTTTGGTTTCCCAGTGGAAATTCCGGTCTTCAATGTCACAGCGCACGGTCAATCGCACGTCGGCCTCGGCCGGCAACTGCTTGCCCAGCGCGCGTTTCTCGGTTGGACGACTGAATTGAAAAACGGTCGTGTTTTCTCCCTCGACCATTTCCGCGCGCAGTTCGATTTCGACAGTGCGGCCATCTCCGGCATTGGCTACGAATTGCCAGGCCGCGGGCGGACCGGCGTCGATCGCTGCGAGATTTACGAAGTTGAGCGGCGAAAGGAAACCATCGGCGTTGACCCAGACGCGGATGCGTTTGACGAAGACATGGCGGTCCACCGGCACGTTGGCATCGAGGTTGGCGCCGAGCACGCAGTCGTATTTGGAATTCACGCGGCCCAAATCCACGCAAATTCGCGCCATGCCGCCACGGTCGTTGGTCAGCAAGACCAGGGAATCAGGAGATGGCAGTTGGAGTTTGGAACCCGGGGATTTTGGTCCGGCTGACAGGAAGCGGATCGCGCCGGAAACCAATTCCGAAGTCACGGCGTGACGCTCCAGAACCAATGCGGCATCCGCCGCGATTTGGCGCGGCGCGAAGCAGGCAACGTGGCTTTTGCCAGACGGAATGGATTGAACGTGGAGCGAGGTTTGAGATTCGGCATCCGGCGTCCGGAAAGAAAGCGTGGCGCGGAACGGCATGGGATCCTCGACGAGCAACCAATGATTTGGCGGGACCAGCGTTACGCGGCGGGCGTCAATCAGCGCCCAAGTAACGACGCGCGGGAAAATTTTCCCGGCTTCAACCGCGCGCACCACCTCGGTCCGGGGAGTTTTAGCGTCACGCGCAGTAAATTCGCCGATGGCCGTGAGGAAATTATCCGGCGAGTGTTCAACCTGCCCGGCGAGCCAGCGCCAGTCCGGCCCGTCAACAGTTTCAATCGGGATGACTTTGTTCAACGCCACAAGCGCAAACGCGGCCTGGGCGCGGGCCCGGCGATAATCATCCCCGCTCAAGCCGGCCGGTTTCCCCGTGGCCGCGAGACAAAACGCGGCCCCGGGTTCAAGGGTGAAAGTGGTGGTGTCCTTCGTAATGCCAACCTTCGGCAACGGCTGGCCGAGCAGGTCAATGGTGAAACACGAAGCGCGGGTTAAGGGGTCCGGAACCACAAACGCATTTCCCATTTCAACATCCGTGTTCACAAGCACGAGGACACTGTCTTTGCCCTCGGCGGATTCACGGAGCAACGCATAGACCGGCGAATCGGGCGCGCTCAGGCGTGTAAGTTTTGCGCCGTCAAAAAAGCACGGGTGGTCGGCGAGCAGTTTGTTGAGTTGGGCAAGTTCGGGAATGAGGTTGTTGCGGCTGCCCCAATTCAATCCCGCGCAGCCGTGAACGCGGATTTTTTCAGCAGCCAGCCATTCGACGCCGCAGGTAAAGCCAAATCCTCCGCTGGGACTTGCCAGCGCGCAAAGGCGATTTCGCAGCAGTGACCACGCGCGGCCTTTTTCGGCGAGGCGGTCGTTGTCGTGCGTTTCGGAATAATGAACATAAGCACCGACGCGCGAACTCTGTTGGTTTGCATAATCGAGGTAATCGGCGACCTGGCGGCCCGAATAATTCTGGAAAAGTTCCGAGTAAGCCCACTGCATGCCGCCGTCGGTCAGCAATGCTTCGGTGGCTTCCCACGAGCCGCCAAGGCCTTCGAGCAGGAAAATGGTGTCGGAGAATTCGTCTTGCACCCGGGCGACAATATATTGCCATGCAGCCACGGGAATCTTGTATCCGGCATCGCACCGGAATCCATCCACACCCCGGCGGCACCAGATCAAAAGTGCATCGGCGATTTTGTCCCAAAGCGCGACATTGTCCTGCTTCAGTTCGACGAGGTCTTCCCAGATGGTTCCCCACGCACCCGGGTTGGCAAACGCGCCGTCGGGATGGCGCAGGAAAAAATCGGGGTGATTTTCCTGCAGGGTCGAACCCCAGCCAGTGTGGTTGATAACAATATCGAGGAAAACTCGCGCGCCGAGCGAATGCGCGGTAAAGGTCAATTCGCAAAATTGGTCCACGCCGGTGGTAAGGCGGTCGAATTCGACCAACGCCGGGTCAATCGCCGTCAAATCGAGACTCGCGTAGGGGCTGCCGAAACGGCCAAACCGCGCGAATGTCGTTGGCGCGGGCTGCACCGGCAGCAGATGAACGATACGGCAGCCAAGGGTGTGAATGATGTGGGGCAACTGGCGCGCAAGGTCGCGCAGCCTGCCGGACGGCGGGATAACGGTGAAATTCTTCACGTCAAGCGATTTGATCTGCGCTTCGAGCTTTTCGTCGCGGGTGGATGACAAGTTTCTTGTCGCGCCGAACAGTCGCGTGAAGGCGCAATAAAGGGTATTGGCGGTACGGGCGAAATCCGGATGCACACCGATGCCGACGTCCGGTCCTTCCGGCCAATGCTGCCAGTCTTTGTCGTCCAGCAAATAGGCTTTGGCTTTGAAAAAGCCGACTTCCGCAAGCGGCAATTCGACTTCCCAACCGTCGCCGGTTTTTTGCATTGGCACGTCGCGCCAGGATGCGCCGGCGTGACTGGCGCCACCTGCATGGGCGGCGATGATTTCGCGGCGGCGTGCAGCGGCGCGGCCGAGATTGGTGCGGAGTCGGGCGCGCCAGGCGGAAGCCGCGCCCGCGCCGCGCACGGAGAAGCAAATGCGGTCGCCGACGAAGCGCAGGAGACGTGCGCCGGCCGTCGGTTCCATGACAGGAGTCGGTTGCGCCATTTTAACTCCGGCGTTGACCGCCGGACAACGTTACGATTCCGCAGACGGAGGCGGAAAGCAACGCTGCTTTGCACGAAAAAACGCATAAAAATGGCGCAGAGATTGCTGTTCATAGCCTGCGCAGGGGAATCCAACAACATGACAGCGCTGACACAAACGCAGGGCGAAGAAGCTCAATTGTTGCAAACGATTGAGATGTTCGAGGTTATTGTGCAATCGCAGCCGAACGATTGCCAGTCACTGGAAATTCTCAAGGAGGCTTACTCGAAACTGGGCCGCGAGCAGGACGTCATCAACACGTCCAAGCGAATTGCACAGGCGTACATGCAACAAGGCCAGTTGTCATCGGCAATTTTGGAATACGAGACGGTGCTGCAACGCCGCCCGGACGACGCGGATGTACAGGCGGCGCTCCGGCAAATCGAAGACCGGGCCAGCAACGTAACGATCGAGGCGGCGGCCGCAGAGCCGTCGGTGCTGACAGTCCCGTCGGAAGAGACGAAACTGCGCAAAAAGGCGCGCACACCGGAGGCGGTGGAGCTCAATAATGGGCGCCAAGCGATGCAAAAGATTTTCGTCGACAGCAAACTGATCAGCGCGGGCGATTTTGATTTGTGCTGGCGCGCGCCGGATTTGACGGTGGCGCCGCCGGACGTATGCGAACCGTTCATTTACGTGCTGCACGAAAAAAACCTTTTCCACATCGAGAAATCGCTCAAACTCCTGAGCGACAAGTCGCGCACGGCATTCATGCCGCTGGACCGTTATGATGTGGATCTTGACCTGACGCGTGGCTTTCCGGCAGAAGTGTGCCGACGCTGGTGCGTGCTGCCGTTTGACCGGATGAGCAAGGCGATTCTGGTGGCAACCGCCAACCCGTATAACCAGCAGGCGGTCAAGGAACTGGCTGAAGCCACTTCGCACCGTTTGTTGTGGTATCTGGCCGCGCCGTCGGAATTGATTGCCAACCTTCGCAAAGCATTTCGCTAAGCCATGGCCAAGATCAAATCATTCGGAGAACGCATCGCCGACGCCCTTGTTGAGGACGGCTTGTTGAGCGCGGCCCAGGTGCAGGAACTGCTCGAACAGCAAAAGAAGGAAGGCGCGCGCCTCGTCAAGCTCATCGTTGACAAATCCTACGTCAGCGAACTGGACCTGGCGGTTTCCATGGGGCGAGTGCTCAATGTCCTCCCAATCAACATCGCTCGCGTCAACATATTGCCGGAGATTGCTGAACTGCTGCCGCATGACACGGCGCACAACCATAAGGTCATCCCCGTTTCGAGGCTGGAAAACAAATTATTCCTCGCGATGGCCGACCCGCTGAACGTCCTTGCCCTGGATGACGTGAAGCGCATGACCAAGCTCGAAATCACGCCGCTGATCGCGTCCGAAAAGGCCATCATCGACAAACTCAACGCCCTTGACGCCGCCAAAAGCGGTTCGATGGAAGACATCATTCAGGACGCCCAGAAGCAAAGCGAGGAGGATGCCGACGCTGACAGCATCGAAACTGTCCGGGAAGCCCTCGAAGAGGTCAACCTCGACAAGCTCGCCGCTTCCAGCGAAGAAGTGCCCGTCATCAAGCTCGCGAACCTCATCATCGTCCAGGCCATCAAAGACCGCGCCAGCGATGTGCATTTGGAGCCATTCGAGAAAACCATGCGGTTGCGTTATCGCGTTGACGGCGCGCTGCTGGACGCCACGCCGCCGCCCAAACAACTGCAACTGGCGCTGGCCTCGCGCTTCAAAATCATGAGCAGCCTGGACATCGCCGAGCGCCGCCTGCCGCAGGATGGTCGCATGCGGGTCAAGGTCAGCGGCAAGGATTATGACCTGCGCGTTTCCGTGCTGCCCACCGTTCACGGCGAGAAAATCGTTCTTCGTGTCCTCGATAAGACCACTCTCTCCGCGAGCGTCGACAAACTGGGTTTGGATCCCGATACGTTCAAGCAGTTCAAGGCGGCCATTGACGCGCCGCATGGACTGATTCTGGTCACGGGGCCGACCGGTTCGGGAAAGACCACCACCCTTTATTCCGCGCTCAACGAGCTGAACGATCCGGCTTACAATATCGTCACCGTCGAAGACCCGGTGGAATATCAAGTCCCCGGCATCAACCAGGTCCCGACCAAGAAGGAAATCGGTCTCACTTTTGCCAATGCGCTGCGTTCCATCCTGCGCCAGGACCCGGACATCATCATGATCGGTGAAATCCGCGACACCGAGACCGCGGAGATTGCCATCGAAGCCGCGCTCACCGGCCACCAGGTGCTGAGCACGCTGCACTGCAACGACGCCCCCGGCGCCATCGCGCGCCTGGACGACATGGGCATTGCGCCCTTCCTGATCTCCTCCTCGGTGATTCTCGCCTGCGCCCAGCGCCTCATGCGCCGCATTTGCTCGCATTGCCGCGAGCCGGTGACGTACCCGCCAAAAATGTTTGAAGACCTTGGCATTGACATCTCGATGTTCAATGGGGTGCAACTTTACCGCGGACGCGGCTGTGAGCGCTGCAAAAATTCGGGTTATGCCGGCCGCTTCGCGATCATCGAGGCCATGACCATCACCGACCAGATCCGCAAGCTCATCATCGCCCGCGCCAGCAGCCGGGAGATGGGCAAGGTCGCCATCAGCCAGGGCATGCGCACCCTCCGCATGGTGGCCCTCGACCGTGCTCGCGATGGCATCTCCACTTTAGAGCAGGTGCTGCTGATTACCTCCATGCACTGACCGCGTTCAGAACTTCCGCTGCGGCATGGTGAACGGCTGCGGCGTCTGCGACAACCACGGCGGCGGTTGCGGCGCCCAGGACGGGGGCGCGGCGGACGATTGCCAGTTGGTAGTGACAATGCCCGGCAGGGGCGCCAGGCCCGCCGGCCGGCCAATCCCGCTACTCAGGGGTGCGAACGAAGCCCCCACTGGATTTACCGCCGGGGTTTGATCGGGTGTCGCGTCTGCCAACGGTTGCAGCGAGGAAAGGAATTTGTCGCCCGGCGCCGACTTTGCCGGCGTGTCGGAGTACAAACCCGGATCCAGCAATTGTCTGAACCGCTCCCTCTCCGCCAGTTGTTCCGGCGTTGGCGCCGGCGGTTGCGGAGGCAGGCCGAGTGAATTGAACCAACTCGCGCTCCGGTTTGCGCCTTGTCCCGTCAGCGGGTCGTTGACCGAAGAGTCGTTGAAAAACCGGTCCAAAATTTGTGCCGCAGCCGGCAACCCGAAGCGCGCAGATTTCGATGGGGTCCCGTTCGTCAACCCGCCCGGGTTCCGCGCTCCCCACCAGCCGGATGAGGAATTGCCGCGGTAGAATTCGTTGGTGACCCCCGGCTGGGTTTGCCGTTGCCGCTCCATAAAACGTTCAACGACCGTCAAACTGTTTTGATTATCAGCGGTTTCCTGCTCCGGCGTTCGGAGAGTGCTCCTGGATGCGTCTACGCCAAGAATTTCCTCCGGCGTCATCAGCGCCCAGTTCTCCCGCCGGTCCCGGATGTCTTGCAGCCGTAGTGCTTCGGCGCGAGAAAGGAAGGGCGCGCGGGGCGGGGCGGGTAACGGTTGAGACGGATTTTGAAGATCGAAAAGTGACACCGGCGCCCGCAAATCGTTGGCGAGATTCGGCCGGTCCGAAAGCCGCGGCAAAAGCGACGGCGTATTGGATGCGGCATTGTCCCCCGCGGGCGCGGAAAAGATGATGGGCTTGCCCGATGGCGGCGCGCCATTCTGCGCCGCGGCGGATAAGAACACCGCTAACAACACACCGGTCAACAACGGCATTCTGAAATCTGCCGGAAGAACATTCATCGTTCAGGTTATACGCTAATGTAATAGACACTCCACGTCAAAATCCGTTTTATCTTGATCTTGAACATCAGCTTAATCGGCTTTAACAGCGATGGCGATCGAGGGTTGGATTTACGATTCCGACAAGGCGCGCCCCCCGCCTCTCGCGCTTGTCGTCCTCAATGGCTCACTGCTTTTCGTATTCACCTTTGCCGAGCCGTTTGAGCACGGTAAACCCGGCCTTTTTGGCGTCGGTAATGGACAACGGTTTGAGTTTTTGCGGTGAATTGAAGGAGGAAATGATTTTGCGCACCGGTTTCTTGCAGGCCGGACAATTCGTGAGCGGCTTGGCCGAAAGCGGACGGCGCAAGGTGAACTTGCCGCCGCACACCTTGCACTCACCTTCACACAATTCGTATTCGTAAAGAGGCATGAAGGGAATTTCGATTTTCGATTGACGAATGTCGAATGGAATTATTAACGCCGGCCTGGCATTTAATGTCAAGCCGTCCAGCGACTTCAAAAACACCTGACCGGATTCGACTTCTATTTTTTCAAAAACGCGCTGAACAGATCAATCGGCAGCGGCAGGAACGTGGTCGTATTATGTTCGCTGGCCATTTCGCGCATGGTCTGGAGATAGCGCAATTGCAGCGCAATCGGTTCCTTGGCAATCAACGCGGCGGCCTGCACCATTTTCTCGGCGGCCTGAAACTCGCCTTCCGCGTTCACGACCTTCGCCCGGCGTTCGCGTTCGGCTTCGGCCTGCTTGGCCATCGCGCGCTTCATGCTGTCCGGCAGCGCCACGTCCTTCACTTCCACGGAGGTGACCTTGATGCCCCACGGCTCGGTCTGCTTGTCAATGATCTCCTGCAATTTCTGGTTGATCACATCGCGTTGCGCCAGCAGATCATCCAGCGGCGACTGGCCCAGCACGCTGCGCAAGGTCGTCTGCGCGATGAGCGAGGTCGCCTTCCAGAAATTTTCCACCTTCACCACCGCCGCGTTCGGGTCCACGACGCGGAAATAAATCACCGCATCCACCGTGGCGGGCACGTTGTCCTTGGTCATGATTTCCTGCTTGGCCACGTCAATGGTCACGATGCGCAAATCCATCCGCACCATCTTGTCCACGACAGGAATGAGGAAAATGATGCCCGGCCCTTTTGCGCCCTGCAATTTGCCGAGGCGGAAGATGACGCCGCGCTCGTATTCGCGCAGAATGCGCAGGGCCTGCGGCAATATAAAAATTGCCAGCACCACGACAACGATTACGACCGGGCCGAGCGCGCCAAATAATTTGGTAAGCAAACCGATGAGTTCGTTCATAATTTTTTCCGTTTCTACGTTTTTGGTTTCACTTTCAACGTTAATCCTTCGATGCCGATGACTTCGACGGGATTTCCGGCTTCGACCGGCGTTTCGCTCACGGCATTCCAGTTTTCGCCTTCGATAAACACCCGGCCGCCCTGCGCGTCAATTCGCGAGAGCGCCTTCACCGTCTGGCCGAGCATCGTTTCCTTGCCGGATTGGACGGGTCTGAACTGGGCGCGAATGCCCTTGCCGGCGACGAAGATGAAAAACACCGCCGTGACGACCGTGGCCGATATGATCCAACTCATCGGCAAATGATAAGCGGTCGGCGCGTGATTGAACAGCATCAGCGCGCCGAGGAAAAACGCGATGATGCCGCCGCCGGTCAAAACGCCGTGCGTCGGCGCAAAGATGTCGATAATGAACAGCGCCACAGCCAACAGAATCAGCGCAACGCCGGCGACGTTCACCGGCAGCGTCGCCGACATGTAAAGCAGCAGAATCAGCGCGAGCACGCCGGCGACACCGGGGAAAATCGCGCCCGGATGGCTCATCTCGGCGATGATGCCGTAAATCGCGATGAGCATGAGCAGCATCATCACTTCCGGCAGCCAGAACAGTTGGAAGAATTTTTCGCCCAGGCTCATCGGTATTTCCACAACGCTCGCGCCCGCGGTTTTCAGAATTTTCCCGTTCACGGAACGGCCGTTCAGCTTTTGCAGCAAATCGGGAACGTTCGTCGCGATCAAATCGATGATATTTAATCGAAGGGCCGCCTCGGAATTGGTAGTAATGCTTTCGCGCACAGAGGCCATAGCCCAATTAACATTGCGATGCCGTTTTTCGGCAATCGTCTGCATCACGGTTGTGTAGGCGTTGCCGACTTTTTGCATCATGATGCTGTTGGTGGTTTCACTTTCGTTGCCCAGGTCAACCGGATGCGCCGCGCCGATGGTGGTGTGAGGCGCCATGACGGCAATGTCCGCAGCCAGCGTGATGTAAACACCCGCGCTGCCGGCCATGGCACCTTCCGGCGCAACATAAACGACCGTCGGGACTCGCTCCGTATAAAAATCCTGAACAATGTCATTCATGGAATTGGCGAGGCCGCCGGGGGTGTTCAATTCGACGACCAGGCACTCATCGTGTTGCGCCGCCGAAACGTCAATCGCCCGGGAAATGTAACTGGCGGTGGCCGGACCGATGGCGCCGTCAATTTTAATCAGCCCGACTTGCGCGGCCCGGGTGGCCGCCGCGCCGAGAATGAGCGCGGCGATTGCGAGGGAAATCCAACGTTTCATAATTCCGGCTTTGATTCAGATTAGCAAACGGCGGGAAGTCTGCCAATGATTTTGTCAGCCAATGGCGCACGTGCCTCCCGGCGGAATTTGCCCGGTTGATGTTGATTAAAAACAATTTCAAGGTTGACAGCGGTTTCGCACCGGCAAGCTACGCGTGCTCGCCATGCACCGGGACTGTTCGCACGGGTGGGCGGCACAACCCGGGCAAGTTCGATCGGCCATTCGTCTCCGCCGGGCCTCGAAGAAATGGCCCTTCATTGCGGGCATTTTCTTTTGATTCGGTGGCGCAAACCGGCCGGTGTTCCCGCCGCCCCGGAGCGGAAATGCTTTGCCAGCCCAAAAAAATCCGCTTGCGCCTGAAGCCCGCTCCCGCCGAAGCTATTGGTCCCAAAAACTATGAGCACAGTGATGGTCACCGGCGCGGCCGGATTGATTGGCTCGGAAAGTGTCAAACGTTTCGCCCGCGAAGGGTTCAAGGTCGCTGGCATAGACAACGACCTGCGCCAATGGCTTTTCGGCAAAGAAGCGTCCACCCTGGCCAACCGGCAAAAACTCATCGCCACCGTGCCGGGTTACCAACACCACGATTTCGACATCCGCGACCGGCTGGCGGTGGAAAACCTGTTTCGCCAACTGGGCAAAGACATCGCCTTGGTCATTCACACCGCAGCGCAGCCGTCACACGATTGGGCTGCGCGGGATCCCCACGCGGATTTCAGCGTCAACGCCACCGCCACGCTCAATTTGCTCGAAGCCACCCGCCAGTTCTGCCCCAAGGCGGTTTTTATTTTCACTTCCACCAACAAGGTTTATGGCGACACGCCCAACCGCCTGCCGCTCGTCGAGCTGGAGAAGCGCTGGGAAATCAAACCCGGCCACGAATACGAACCCGGCATTTCCGAGACGATGAGCATTGACCAGACCAAACACTCGCTGTTCGGCGCATCGAAAGCCGCTGCCGACGTGCTGGTGCAGGAATATGGAAATTATTTTGGCCTGAAGACCGCCTGCTTTCGCGGCGGCTGCCTGACCGGCCCGGCACACGCGGGCACGGAGTTGCACGGCTTTCTCGCCTATCTCATGCGTTGTACGGTGGACGGCACGCCCTATCGCGTATTTGGCTACAAGGGCAAACAGGTGCGTGATAATATCCACAGCCACGATCTGGTCGAAATGTTCTGGCAATTTTTTCAAAAGCCGCGTTCCGGTGAAGTTTACAACGCCGGCGGCAGCCGTCACTCGAACTGTTCGATGCTCGAAGCCATTGACCTCTGCGAGCAGATCAGCGGGGGCAAATTGAAATGGACTTACGTCGAAGACAACCGTATCGGCGACCACATCTGGTGGATCAGCGATGTGCGAAAATTCCAGTCGCATTATCCCGACTGGAAATTCCGTTACGGTCTGAAGGAAATTCTGGAGGAAATCCACGCCGCCTGCCGCGCCGCCTGAATGAGCCCGTCCTTTCCAGAAAGCATTTTGGTCACCGGCGGCGCGGGCTTTGTCGGCAGCAGCCTCGCCGTCCACCTCAAAGCCCGCCATCCCCGAACGCGGGTTGTGTGCCTGGACAATTTGTATCGGCGCGGCTCGGAACTGAATGTTCCCCGGTTTCTGGAGGCCGGCGTGGAATTTGTGAAAGGTGACATCCGCTTCGCGAAGGAATTTCCGCCCGGCCCGTTTGAATTCATCCTGGAATGTTCCGCCGAACCGTCCGTGTTGGCGGGTTATAGCGAATCGCCGGATTATTTGATGGAAACCAATTTCCTGGGCACGTACCGCTGCCTGGAGCAGGCCCGCCAGTGGAAAAGCAAATTTGTGTTCTTCTCCACCAGCCGGGTTTATCCCCTCCAGATCCTCGAACAGCATCCGTGGGTCGAGCAACCGACGCGTTTCGCGTGGACCGATGCAGCCGGCGCGGCGATTTCCTCGCGCGGCGTCCGGGAAGATTGTCCGATGACCGGTTCGCGTTCGCTTTACGGCCTGACCAAATTCGCCAGCGAAGGTTTAATTGAGGAATATCGCAGTGGTTTCGGCCTCTGTGCCGCCATCAATCGCTGCAGCGTCATCGCCGGGCCGTGGCAAATGGGCAGGGTGGACCAGGGCGTGGTGGCACTCTGGGTGCTCCGGCATTTTTTCGGCAAACCGCTCAAATACATCGGCTACGGCGGGACCGGGAAGCAGGTCAGGGACGCGCTGCACGTGGCTGACCTTTGTGAACTGGTCGAAGAGCAGATTTCCAGCTTCGACCGTTGGGACGGCTGGCTCGGCAACGTCGGCGGCGGGCTGGAAAATTCCGTTTCGCTTCAGGAACTCACCGGTGCGTGCCGGAACATTGTTGAACGCGAGGTGCCGGTGGGCGCCGAGCCGGAAAATCGCCAGGCCGATTTGAGGATTTTTCTCGCCGATTGTTCGCGCCTGTTGGCGCGGACCAACTGGCGACCCAAACGGGGAGTAAGGCAAATCGTCTCGGACGTTTTTGAATGGGTGCGCGCCCACGAAAAGGCGTTGCGGCCACTTGTATGAAAGGCAATTCACGTGCCCGAAATCTGCTGCAAAGCGGTATCATCTTCACGGTGATCAACTTTTTGGCAAGCTGCATCTATTACATTTTCCAAATGATCATCAGTCGGCAGTTCGGCAAGGCGCCGGGCGAATTCGGTTTGATGAACAACACCATCACTCTGATCGGGTTTCTGGGCCTGCCGCTGGCCATCGCCACGCAGGCGGTCACGCATTACATCGCGCGCTTTCATTTCAGCGGAGATGACGCCCAACTTCATGGGCTGCTTGCCGGCTGCCGCAAATTCCTTTTGCACATCACCATCGCCGGTTCGGTCGTGGCCATCATCCTTGTAAAACCGCTGGGCGATTTTTTCCACATCCCGCGCGCGGCCCTCACGTTCATCGCACTCGTCTGTGTGCTGGGCAACCTGTGGAGTTCCTACGTGACGGCGCTCTGCCAGGGGCTGGGCTGGTTCAAACGCCTCGCCTTGATCGGTCTGCTGGCGGCCGTGGCGCGGGTCCTGTTCGGTTGGCCGACGACCAAAATCTGGCCGGTGGCCGAGTGGGCGGTGCTCGCCTCGGTCGCCATGCTGCTGCCCAACTTGATCCTGTTTTTCTGGCGGAGCGAATTTCCGCGCCGGATGGATGCGGTTGTTTCGCCGTGGAACCCGGAATTCGTCGAGTTCTTCGTCGTCAGCGCCGCGTACGTCATCGGCTCGAATTTTTTCAGCCAGGGAGATACGCTGGTCGCGCAGCGGTATTTTTCCGAGTCCGGGCGTGACACCTACTCCGCCGCCGAAAAACTGGCTGTGGCGCTGGTCACCACCATGGGACCGCTGCTGACGGTTTTGTTCACCTACCGCTCCCGCCGCCAGCATCACCCCGGCGACGCCCTGTGGGAGCAATTAAAACTGATCGGTCTCTATGCCGCCGGCTTGATTTTTGGGGCCGTCTGCCTTTACGCCCTGCGCGGATTCTGCCTGCAATTATTGCATCGCAACACGCCGGAAGCCGCGGCGATGATTGGCCGTCTGGCCGTGACCATGATTTTTGTCGGCCTGTTGCAGGCTCTCGCCATGTGGTCACTGGCCAGCCGCTGGATAAAAATTTCTCTGCTCTACGGCGCGCTTGGCTTGGCCTACTGGCTGGCGCTGCTGCTGTTCGGCAAATCATCGGCGGAACTGCTGCACGTGATGCCGATCGCCGCCGGAATCTCGTTTGCGGCGGTTTTTCTCGTCTGGCTCGCCGCCATGCGCCTGCACAAAATCGGCGCGCCGGAACAAAGCTGATTTGAATTTGCCGCCGGTTTCGGTCACTCTCACCTCATGCAGTCCGGTCCGGAAAATCTGCCGCGCGTCAGCTTCATCATGCCGACGCTGAACGCCGGGGCATTGCTCGACAACTGCCTCGCGTCCATCGCGCGCCAGACTTATCCGCGGGACCGCTGTGAAATCATCCTGGCCGACGCGCATTCGACCGATTGCAACCCGTGACATCGCCAAAAAATACGGCGCCATCGTTCTCGATGACAACGGCAAAAACATGGAGGAAGGCAAACGCCTCGCGCTTCAGCATGCGAGCGGCGAATTCATCGTCTTCGTGGATGCCGACAACGAAATCACCCATGCCGATTATATTGAACTGGCAGTGAAGGCGCTCGCCGCCAATCCGCAGGCGCTGGGCGTGGAGAGTTATTACCTGCCGTCGCCGAAAATGAGTTCGTTCTGCGCCTATCTTACCCATCTGCTGCACATCAGCGACCCGATTTGCTGGTTGATGAGCGCGAATCCAAAACTCGTTGCGCGGGAGGGCGAAGTCGAACGCTGGACCCTACCCGGCGATTCACTGTCTTATCCCCTGGGCGCCAACGGCTTTGTTTTCCGCCGTGCCGATCTGGAATCCGTGAAGGCGGATGAAAAATTCCAGGACACGCACGTCGCGCTGCTCCTGATGAAAAACGGCAAACGCGAGTGGCTTCGGATTTGCGGACGTGGTGTGTATCACTATTACATCCAGACACTCTGGCGTTTTGTGCAGAAACGGCGGCGCGCCACCGTGCATTTTCTCCGCGTCCAGGAGGAAATGCCGGTGAATTGGATGAAGGAAAAACCGCCCGTTCCCCTTTGGCTGGCCGCGGTGTATTGCGTCACGTTCATCGGCCCGCTCTGGCACACGCTGCGCGGAATCATCCGCGACCGC
Organism: uncultured Verrucomicrobiae bacterium; assembly: GCA_963802515.1. GTDB lineage: Bacteria > Verrucomicrobiota > Verrucomicrobiia > Limisphaerales > UBA11358 > UBA11358. The sequence goes on along the minus strand of CAWDIX010000002.1, from coordinate 2,801,705 downwards.
GACCTCCGCTGGCTCTGGCATCTGCCGGCCTGCCCCGGGAGCGTGCTCGGGAATGCCTGGGGCGTGCTGACGTACAAACGGCACGGCAAGAACAAAAAGCTGATCGCGGAATTGCAGGTGGAACAAACGCTGAAACGGAAGTGATTTGCGTCCACCTTTAACTTGAAGCGCTTACGGCGGCTAATTCCGCTTCAGTCATTTCGATGATGATTTGTTCGAAAGTGATTTCCGGTTGCCAATTCAACTGGCGTTTGGCCTTGGCCGCATTTCCCACCATCTGGCACGGTTCGGCCGGGCGGAAAAACTGTCGCTCCTGCCGCACATGTTGGCGCCAGTCCAAACCGGCAACCCCAAAGGCAATCGCCACAACGTCCTGAACGCTGTGAAGCTGGCCGGTGGCAAAGATAAAATCATCGGGCACATCGTGTTGCAACGCCAGCCACATCCCGCGCACATAATCGCGGGCGTGACCCCAGTCGCGTTGTGCCCTCGTGTCACCCAAGACCAACTCCTGTTGCCTGCCCGATTTGATGGCGGCGGCAGCACGGCAAATTTTACGTGTTACAAAATTCATACCGCGGCGCGGGGATTCATGGTTGAAGAAAATGCCATTGACGGCGAATAATCCGAAAGCTTTCCGGTACACGCGAACCATTTGGGTGCCAAACTCCTTGGCGCATCCGTAGGGTGTCACTGGAGCAACCGGCGTGGTTTCGTCCTGCGGCACATGCTCAGGGCTGCCAAAAATCTCGCTGGAACTGGCGTGAAAAAAATGCGGCGGTTTTGGCAATTGGCGAACCATTTCCAGCAGCCGAACCGTGCCCAGTCCTGTAACCCGGCAGGTTTCCTCCACTTTCTCAAAGCTCTGGCCGACATGGCTCTGGCCGGCAAGATGATAGATTTCATCCGGCGCGGATTTTTCCAACGGCGCGCGGACGGAATCAGCGTCATCCAGATCGCCAAAATGAAGGAACAAGCGTCTCTGGTAAATGTCTCCATTACCAACTAAATGCTTTAAATTGGGAATATTGGAGCTGTTCGCGCGATAGACCAACCCATGTACTTCATAATTTTTGCCAAGGAGCAGTTCCGCAAGATAGGAACCGTCCTGCCCTTCGATGCCGGTGATGAAAGCGTGTTTCACAAATGCGGCTCGGGCGATTTTCCGACCGGAACCATCAGCCTTCCGTTTTTAAAAGTTCGATGTCCGCGTCCACCATCAGTCTGATCAGATCCGTAAATTTGGTCTGGGGCGACCAGTTAAATTTTTTTTGCGCTTTCTCCGCTTTGCCGACCAGTTGGTTCACTTCAGCCGGACGGTAAAACTTAGGATCGACCTCCACGTGCTTCTGCCAATCCAATCCGGCGTGACCGAAGGCCAGCTCCAGGAACTCCCGCACACTGTGGGTTTCACCGGTGGCGATGACATAATCATCCGGCTCCGCCTGCTGAAGCATGAGCCACATGGCCTCGACGTATTCCTTTGCATAACCCCAATCGCGTTTGGCCTCCAAATTGCCCATGATAAGTTTGTCCTGAAGTCCGGCCTTGATGCGCGCCACGGCGCGGGTGATTTTGCGAGTGACAAAATTGTCGCCGCGTCGCGGTGATTCGTGGTTGAACAGGATGCCGTTGCTGGCGTGCAGGCCGTAGGATTCGCGGTAGTTCACTGTAATCCAATAGGCATACACCTTGGCGCAGGCGTAGGGACTGCGTGGATGAAACGGCGTCGTTTCATCCTGCGGCATTTTTTGCACCTTGCCAAACATCTCGCTGGATGAGGCCTGATAAAAGCGCGGGCGGAGTCCGCTGTTGTGAATCGCTTCCAAAAGCCGCGCCGCGCCGGTCGCCGTAATGTCCGCCGTGTAACCGGGGATATCGAAACTGATCCTTACGTCGCTTTGGGCCGCCAGATTATAAACTTCGTCCGGCTGTATCTGGTCCACCAACCGGACCAGTGAGCTGCTGTCGCTCAAGTCCCCGTGATGCAGGATCAACTGTTTCGGATTAAAACCCGGTGCGGCGTAGACCTGTTCGAGCTGGCCGTGGTAAGGCGCGGCGGTGCGACGAATAATGCCATGGACTTCATACCCCTTGCCCAGAAGCAACTCCGTGAGATACGAACCATCCTGTCCGGTAATGCCGGTAATAAGAGCTTTTTTCGCCATAATTGTTGACGGAGTGTTCCGTAATTTCTAACGCGCCGCAAGCCCGGACGACGAGGCACCACGCGCTTTGGCCACGGCGTCCAGATGTTCAACGAGTTGCCGGACGATCCGCCGGTCGTCGTACTGGCGCATGAATGGTTTTTGTTCGGGAGACACTTCACCGCTTCGCTGAAAAGCGCGGGTGAAATCATCCGTGTCACCAGGTCTGACATAGACCGGGAAATCGCAAAAAATGGACCAGTAATGCGGCAGTTCGTAGCAAAGACAGCGGCATTCACAATACAAAGCCTCGGCCAGGGCGATGCCCCAGCCTTCCTCATAACTGGGGAAGAAAAAATATTTTGATTTTTTCAAAAGCAACAATTTGTCCTCTTCGGAAACAAAACCGACCAGCTGGACATTGGTCAAATTCAATCGCTGTATTTCCGCCGCCAAAAAATCCCGCTCCGGCCCGGTGCCGGCCATGACCAGGCGGAATTCCGGATGGCTGCGGCCAAGATTGCCCATGATTTTCAGCAAATCGAAAATGCCCTTCTGTGAAACCAACCTGCCAATAAAGCAACCGAGATTTTTTTCCTTGGATGGCGAGGCCACCCGATCAATAGCGGCGGCATCGAATCCCGCCGGCAGTATGAAAATGGGTTTCCCGGGCATTTGCTCTTCGAGTTGGCGTTTCGTGAACTCGTTGCCCGCCACGATAAAATCGCAGGCCCGGCGCAGGATGTTCATCATGACTTTCTGTTCGACCGCCGCGATTCCAAACCGGATACGGGTCGCAAAATTGACGGGTTTCCGCCTGGGAATGAGGTGATAAATAACGGCCCCCTTGCAGCGTGCCTTCCAAAACCAGACAGGAATAACGTCCACCGAAAACGGCGAAGCCGAGAGTGCCACGTCGTATTTCTGCCGGCTCCGGAAGCTCCAGCAAACGCCCTGAATGACGCGTACGAGAAACAGCGCCACAATTCCGATTGTGGTTAATTGCGGCCCATTGGGCCGCGTGGAAAAAAGTCTGCCGGGATTCACGACAAACTCCTGTGCTGATTTGGGGATCAAAATGTCCGGCTGGATGCCTGAAGACCGGAAGAATTTGAACAAAACCATGTCGCCGCCGCCGACCGTCTGGCCTTTCACCGCAAGGCTGCCGTTCATGGCGATGAACAGGGAGAATGGAGGTATGGTTGGGCCGGGCGGTTCTGGCGATTGCGGTTCGTGTGGCATTCGATGAATCGCCATTAGTGACCCATACGCCCGCCAGCGATTCAAGCGGGAAATTCAGTTCACTGAAATTTCAGTTTGGCCAGGCGTTTTGCGCAGAGAATGGAATGAAGTCCCCCGATAGCTTCAACTCTGAGGTTCCAACAAAATGCCAATGTTACGCTGCAGGGTGGCAATCAGTCCGCCATTCTGGGCCCACCAACCCGAAGGTTTGAAGCCGCAGGCGGCGCAAAGATCACGCAAGGAGCGTGGCGTGAAATCGCGAATGTGGCCGGAGGGTTCAAAGTTTTTCAAACGATCTTGAAGAAACCGAGGCCAGAAACCGTAAGTGACGGATTCCGTCCCAACTTCAGCGCCAAGGGGAGTTCCCCCGAATAGAAACGTGACACGATTCATCCACGCAGCGCAATTGGGCACGCTGACAACCACAAGACCCTCCGCGCGGGTCACGCGCCGGATTTCGCGCAGGAATTTTTCCGTCTCAAAAACGTGTTCGAGAACGTGGTTGCAACTGACGAAGTCAAAACTCGCGTCGGTGAACGGAAGTTTCTGTCCATCCACACTTTGCTGAAAGAATTCCGGCTTGGGCGAAATGCGATCCAGCAGGTTCCCTTCAGCGCGGACCAAATCCACCACCGCGACCCGGGACAGGCTGGCCTGGTGGTGCGCGCGCAACGCTCCGGTGACATCGAACAGAAACTGGCCTTTCCCGCATCCAATATCCAGCACGCGGAGGCGCGACTTGTCGCAACGCAGCAGCCACCGGCGCGACGCCGCTGCAGCCAGGAGACCTGAGACATTGTAAACATTGCGCCCGTAAGTCGCGTCGTTCCCGTGCAGACGCTCGTAAAACTTGCTTTCGACTTGCATTTCTGAAGGGGATGTTCGCGTAACGTTGTCGGAGGCGTCAACTCCAAACGAAACCGCCGAGGGGAACCGCCCGGGCTTGCGGCTTAAGCGACCACCTCGGATTTTGGTTTGACCAGGAACGCCCAGCTGAACGGCTGGAAGAGTGTCATGACGTAGACCAGCCGCCAGAACCAGAAGTATTGCTGCATGCAGCCGAACATCCGCACGTCGTGCTGCCCCAGATCAGAACGGCAGACGAAACGCACGGCAATGTCCTTGAAGAAGGCCACGGAGTGGTCGGAGTTCCAGCCCAGCGCGTTCAGAAACCAGTTGGCGTTGTTCGGAATGGTAATGAAGACGGTGGATTGGTAGAGGGCGACCGCGCGGGCCATTTCGTTCATCATCTCAAACCGGTAATTCACGTGCTCCAACGTTTCCATACACAGGATGACTTCGGGTTTGAATCCGTCAATGGCGCGGCGCAATTTCTCGATGGAACCCGCCTTGTTGAAATCTATTTCGTAATGTCCGGGCGGCACGTCATGGTAATCCACCACGCGGCGTTCCCTGGCTCCCTCACCAATGGAACGGTAAAGCCTGGCAAACCGGCTTTGGGTCGGATCTTTGGATTCCATGCCGGCGAGTTGCAGGATGCCGCGCCCACCGGTGGCGAAACCACTCTGTTGCGAACCGGCAGGCATGAGCTGGCCGCCAATGTCCAGCACCCGCTTGCCGCGGCATAAATCGCGGGCGGTCACCAACCGGTCTCGAATTCGTTCGCTCATAATTTCTGAGGCGATTTCCTCTATCAGTTGAGGCGGGGCAAAGCAAGCATCGTCGGCAGGCTGTCCTGTCGGCGTTGTGCGCCAATTCTTTCGAGTCACCGCGGCTCGACGCTACAACAATTTGGCGCACCACCACGCATCGGGCGTCGGCTGGATATTGATGAGTGGCGCGCCGGGGACTGACGAGCCCTGCCTGATTGTCTCCGTCAAACTGAAAACTCCCCATGCTCGAACGGCGGCGCTTCCTTGAGCCGCTTTTGGGCAATCTCAAAATGTTTCGCGTAAATGATGTTGCCTTCAGAATCGTCCGCCACGCGGCGCAACGCGCGGTCCATGGGCGAATAGGCGCACGGTTGAAAACCGAATCCGCGAATGTCCTTGTGCAAGGACTCTTCATCGAAACCATATCGTGCTCCGCCACCGTTCTTCTCGACGATCATCGCTTGCAGCGAAGGTTTGCCAAGGGTTTCGCGTGCGCCGCGCAAGACTTCGGTTTCAAATCCTTCTACGTCAATTTTCAGCAGCACCGGTTCACTATTACCGAGGATGCGATCCAGAGAAGACGCCTTTACGGTCACGCTGTCTGGCTCGTTGCCCGTTGTGCGCACGCAGTTTTCGGTTCCCAATCCCGCGCTCATTTGCAACACGCCTTCTTCTTTGCCCAACGCAAGATTGTGGGCCACAGCTCGGTTGGCGAGTCCGTTGAGTTGAATGTTCGAGAGCAACGAACGGAACGTTGTTGGGGCCGGCTCGAACGCCACGACGCGGCTGCCCACGGCGCCTCCAGCCAGGACCGTGTAGGCGCCAATGTTCGCGCCGATGTCCGCAAACAGGTCGTCGGGGCGGAGAAAATGAAGGACGAATCCCATGTCTTCGAATTCGCAGAGGCCGGGATAGATGAAGTGCGCGGCGCCTTTCATGCGCGGCGGCACCAGCAGCTTGGTGCCGTTGGGGAACGGCACGCACACTTCGCCGGGAATCATGCGCGCTGCCAGTTGGGCGACGGAAAAATCCAACGCCGCCCGCCAGGCTGGTTTCCGATTTAATGGATGCCGGCCCTGCGCGCGCAGGGTGACGTAAAGCTTTTGCAACATTCCCATTTTCAAGTCGTGGACCAGTGCCAGGAAGAGTCAAACGACGCGTCAGACATCTGGAGGCGGAACTCTAAGCGTTGCGTTTGAGCGTCGCAAGTTGGATGTGGCACGAGGCGGTTTAGGGTTCGCGCTTGCCCACCTGAAAGCCTATCTTTATTGTGCGCGCCGGTTTGGCCGCAGAGCCGGCCGTTTTAATTGAATGATAAAATCCAATTCACCCTCCGCCTGCCAGCCGCTGGTCAGTGTAATCGTGCTCAATTTCAACGGCCAGCAGTGGCTGCCTCGCTGCTTTGAATCCCTGGAGAAGCAGACCCTTTTTGACCGTGTGGAGGTGATTCTCACGGACAACAAATCCTCGGACGGTTCCGACCAGTTCGCGGCAGCGTGGCTGGAACGAACCGGCAAAGGCCGGGTGGTGCAAAACGGCGCGAATTTATTTTACACCGGCGCGAACAACAACGGCGCGGCGGCGGCCACCGGCGAGTTTTTGCTGTTCCTCAACAACGACACCTGGCTGGAACCGGATTGCCTGGAAAAACTTCACCAAGAAGTGACACAGGCCGGAGCCGACGGCGGAGCGCCGCTGGTCATGAATTATAACGATGACACTTTCCAGGGTGGCGGCATCGTCGGGCTGGACTGGCTCGGCTGCGTAACCGCGGGCAAACCCGCCACGCAGACAACGGAAACTTTTGCCTCACCGGGTTGCAGCCTATTGGTGCGCACAGAGCTGTTTCGCAAAATCGGAGGCTTCCCGCCGGAAATCCTGATTTACGCGGATGAAACGGACTTGTCATGGCGGGTATGGATTGCCGGAGGCAAAATTGTTTCAGTTCCCAAGGCTCGGTTGCACCACTGGGGGGCCGCGGTCGTAAACCCGCAGGGAATGACCGCGGAATGGCGCACCAGTGAATCAAAGCAATTTCTGACAAACCGGAATGGAATTCTTTTACTGCTGAAGAACTGCCAGCACATTTTGCTGGTGCTGCTGGTTCCCCACCTGTTGCTGCTGCTTGTGAAAGCGACGGTCAGTCTGCTCTTAGTTCGCCGCTGGAGTTACATTCGCAAATCGTATCTGTCGGCTGTCGCCGGGGCGTTTCAAATGCACGAGCACGCGCGTCAATGGCGGCGGCGCATCCGCGGTTTTCGGCAACGCAGTGACTGGTGGATGTTGCGGTTTCTTGGTTGGAAACCACAATGTCTTGGTGAAGCGCGTTGGTTGTTCAAATCCGGCCACCCGAAAGTGGACGCCAAGTAATCGGTACCTTCAAGACTGCAACAGAGCGGCCCAAGAAGGTGGCATGTTCTTGCGTACTTCGACGCCGCCAAACGGCTTGCCTTGCCGCGCGCCGGTTTTTTTTGCCCAGGCCGCCATTCGGGTCACGCCATCTTCGAGCGTAACATTTTGGATCAGGTCGCCGAAATATTTCCGGATCTTTTCGTGCGCTGAGTAGGCATCTACGACCTCATTCCGGGCGTCAAGGTGCCTGGTCTTCGGTTCCGAACCCATCGCCCGGGCCACCACGTGCGCCAATTCGGCGACCGAATAAGCCTTGTCCGCGCCGACGTTGAATATCTGATTGTAGCAAGCGGGGCGAGCGATGCTGGCGGCAATCAGCGGCGCAACGTCGTCAATATAACTGAACGCGCGGGTCTGTTTGCCATCGCCGAAGATCGTCATCGGCTGGCCCTGCATGATCTGATTCATGAAAATGCCGATGACGTTGCGGTAACGGTCTCCGAGGTTCTGGTTTTCGCCGTAGACATTGTGCGGCCGGAAGATGACATGGTTTAACCCAAACATTTCATGCGCCTCGCGCAGGTCAAGTTCCACCGCGTATTTGGCGATGCCATAGGGGTCCTCCGGCTGTGGCACGAGTTCCTCGGACATCGGCAGTTGGTTGCGGCCATAAACCGCGATGGACGACGTGAACACAAAGCATTTTATGTCGTGATTCACCGAAGCGTTGATGAGGTTGACGCTGCCCAGAAGATTGTTGGTGTAATTGAATTGTTTGATGAAGTGGCTCAATCCTTCTGCCGCGTAGGCGGCCAAATGGAACACATATTCAAATTGATGTTCCGCAAAAACCTTTTTGACCAGGGCTGAATCGGTGATGGAACCGTTGACGAATTTTACGCCGTCGGGGACATGGTCGAGAAAACCTCCGGTTAAATCGTCCAGTCCCACCACGCGATGCCCCTGCCGCAGCAAATGGGCGCATACATGAGAGCCGATGAACCCCGCCGCGCCAGTGACTAAAACCGGTGAACTCATGCGGGAACTCTAACGGCCAGCCGGGTTGGTGACGAGGCTTTTCCCATGCGACCCGCCGCCTTGACACCCGGCAGGGGGCGACTGAGAATAAACCCCGTTTTTAACCGCCTGTCATTTATGAAGATTGAAAACAAAAACGGCGCGTCGAGGCCCCGCGGACTTTTCTTCGCGGCGTTATTGGCCGCCCTCCTGGCTGTCCTGTTCGGGAAAAGTTTCGTGCCCGGTTATGTCCACTTTTCCAACGATGGCCCGCTGGGGCAACAAAACGCCGCATGGCGTCAACTGCCAGCCGCCTTCACCGGAACCTGGTATGACATCAATGACATTGGCAGCAACGCCAGCGCGATGGCCCCGGATCCAAGCGCGCTGATTTTCTGGCTGCTGGGTCCGGTCGGTTACGCGAAATTTCTCGCGCCCATCGCGTTATTCATTTTGGGACTCGGCGCTTGGACGTTTTTCCGGCAACTGCGGCTTTCACCGCTGGCCGCCGTCCTGGGCGCGCTGGCCGCCGCACTCAACTCGGCCTTTTTTGCTACTGCCTGCTGGGGTGTGGCATCACAGCAAATCGCCATCGGCATGGATTTTTTCGCGCTGGCTTTGGTGGTTTCCAATACCTCAGAAACGCCGGCACCCATACGCTGGACGAGGCTGGCCCTGGCCGGGCTGGCCGTCGGTGTCAACGTGATGGAGGCCGCGGACATCGGGGCAATTTTTAGTGTCTTTGTCGCGGCTTGTGTTCTTTACAGAGCCGTCACCGCTGAAAGCGGGGCGGTTTGGGCAAAATGGGGACGGGGCATCAGCCGGGTGGCCGTGGTCGCGCTGTTCGCGGGGTTTATTGCGACACAAACCATTCTGGCGCTGGTTGGCTCCGCCATTGTCGGCATCGCCGGCACCGCACAGGACACGGAAACAAAGATGCAGCATTGGTATTGGGCGACATCCTGGAGCGAACCGAAAATGGAAACGCTCGGCCTGTTCGTCCCGGGTCTGTTCGGCTATCGGCTGGACACGCCGAATAACATGATGGACTTCCTCCAGGACAGCTACAAAGGAGGCAATTATTGGGGCACAGTCGGAAGTGATCCGTCCTTGGATTCGTATTTTGAAGGCGGGCGAAAGGGACCCATCCCGCCGGGCCAGATACGGTTTACAGGCGGCCAGAATTACGCCGGTATTTTGGTGGCGCTGCTGGCGTTTTGGGCCATCGCCCAATCATTACGCCGTCAAAATTCAGTTTTCACCGCAGTGCAAAAGAAGTTTGTCTGGTTTTGGGCGGTGGTATTGATCGGCTCGCTGTTGCTGGCCTATGGTCGTTTTGCGCCATTCTACCAATTCTTCTATATGCTGCCTTATGCCTCGACCATCCGGTGCCCGAGCAAATTCCTGCTCGTGTTTTCATGGGCTATCGGAATCCTGTTCGCCCACGGCATTCATGGTTTGAGCCAGCGATACCTGGATGTCCGGGCAAGCGGGTCCACCACGCTGCCGGCACTACTCAGGAATTGGTGGGCAAAAATCCGCGGCTTCGACCGGAACTGGGCTTACGCTTGCGGCGTGGCGTTTCTTGCCTTTGCATTGGGTTGGCTGATTTACGCTTCGGAAAAGCCGGCCCTGGTGCGCTATTTGCAGACGGTAGGCTTCGGTGATGTAGCGATGGCGAAACAGATTGCCGCCTTTAGCATCGGACAAGCAGGCTGGTTCGTCCTGTTGTACGCGTTGGCCGCCGGACTTTGCGTGCTCACCGTCGCCGGCTTCTTTGCCGGGCGGCGCGCCCGGCTGGGCGGCATTTTGCTGGGACTTTTCCTCGTGGTGGATTTAGGGCGGGCGGATTTGCCTTACATTATTCACTGGGATTACAAACAAAAATACGACATTGATCCGGCCAATCCGGCCAACTCGACAAATCCGATCATCAATTTTTTACGCGATAAACCCTACGAACATCGGGTGGCTGCCTTGCCGTTCAATGTTTCGCAGCATTTGCCCTTCTATGATGACTATTTTGGTGACGTTTATCGCATCGAATGGGCGCAACACCATTTCCCTTACTATAACATCCAGTCGCTCGATAAAATTCAAATGCCGCGCATGGCGGCGGATTTAATGGCTTATGAGATGGCGCTGGCAACTCGTTCCGCAGACACGGCCTTTCTCTGGGCCCGGCGCTGGGAATTGACCAATACCCGCTACTTGCTCGGCCCGGCGGGCTTTCTGGGTGTCTTGAATGAGCAACTCGATCCGGCGCAACACCGCTTCCGCATCGTCCAGCGTTTCGACATTGTGCCCAAACCGGGCATTGAACAAGTGACTCAATATACGGAATTGACCGCCGCGACGGCGGACAACGGCGCCATCGCGCTTTTTGATTTCACCGGCGCGTTGCCTCGCGCCAAGCTTTATTCAGACTGGCAAGTCTGCACCAACGACCCGGCCGCAGTACGGAGATGGTTGGATGGAATAAGCCAGCATCTGCTGCCGGGGGAATCTTTCGGTGCGCTGACGAATTTAAACCCCGCCGATCAAGCCGCACTCGAAACACTGACTGACCCGCATTTTGATCCTGCCAAGACCGTTTTGGTCTCCACACCGTTGCCGGTTGCACCGGTCACAAATTCAATCAATGACAATCCCGGCACAGTCGAATACAAAAGTTACACCCCGGTTGATATTAGCTTCAACACGCAAGTCGCTGTGCCGTCCTTGCTGCTCCTCAACGACATGTTTGATCCAAACTGGTGCGTGTACGTGGATGGCAAACCGGCGAAACTGTTGCGCTGCAACTTCATCATGCGTGGTGTCTATCTGACTCCCGGCGCACGCACCGTGGAGTTTCAGTTCAGACTGCCGAACAGACCACTCTATATTACGCTGGCGGCCATTGGCGCAGGAATTCTGATGTGCGGCTTCCTGTTGGTTTCGACACGACGATCCCGGTAGTATCGCCAGCCGCACAGCGGTCAGTCAGGGTTTTGTGGCGATCAGCAGCAGTTCGTCCCCGGCTTGTTTGTCATTCAGCAACGCCAGTCGCTGGCGCTGTTGATAGACGATCCCTTTGAGCAGGTTGAGCGGCTGGTGCAGTTCCGACCACTCGGCACGACCGGTTTTCCGGATGCAGTAACCCAACGCCCCAAACACCCAGGCGGTGCGCACGGTCGTTTCCAGACGGGCAATTTTGAATCCGGCCGCTTCCGCGGCTTGACGGAGGGCTGGCACGGTAAAGAGGTTCAGATGGCGCGGGATATCCAGACATTGCCACGCCTTGCCCAAATATTTGTGCCCCCAACTCGCTACATTCGGCGTCCGGCAGATGAAGGAGCCGCCCGGTTTCAGGATGCGGCGGCACTCGCCCAGCAATGGAAAAGGATCCGGGACGTGCTCGATTACATGACTCAAATGGACGACGTCAAAGAAATCCGAGGGATAATTTTGGGGCGCCAGCTCACCTTGCGCACAATGAATTCCGCGCGCGCGGGTGGCTTTGACCGCTCCTTCGTCAAAATCAACACCCTGCACCTGCCATCCCAACCGTTGCATGCGCGCCAGCAAAATCCCGCTGCCGCAGCCAACATCCAGGACCTGGCGCACGCCGACAGCTGCCGGCAGGTGCATGGCCGCCGCATCAAGTTCCGCCCGCCCGCCCGGATGCAGCAATGCCAGTGGCGCCAGCGCGCGCTGCCAGGCGGGAACGATCCCCGCCGGGTAACCGAAGCGTTGGACCAGATAGCCCATCCATACGGCCCAAACGGCGTCACGAATCCAGCTTGTCCCCGGTTCGGGCTGCTGGTGCGTGTAGTAGCCCAGATACGTCAAACCCAGATCCTCCGTGATGGGCGCCGGATCCAGCCAGACCATCCCGCAGGTGGCGCCGCTGCAACGCCGGAAATTCCATTCGCCCGGCGCGGCCGAACTCACATCCTTCACCCGCTGATACAGTAGCGCGCCATTCCCATGACACAGTGGGCAGTGTTCCACCGGTCGCACCCTAATTTTTTGTATCTCCATAAACAGTATCCGAATTTCAACCGTAAATATTCTTCGGATGCCGCCTCCGGCCCAGAATCCGGAACAGATAAAAATCGCGCAGCTCGACCAGAACCTGCCCCGCCAGCCAGAGCGGCCAGCCGGTGAGGTTGCGCGCGGCCCGGGCGATTTCGCGTGAGTAGGCCGCATTCCGGTTCTGGCGGACGCGCTTGGCCTTGACGCCGGCGCGCACCGCCAGCAGGCCTTGCAGTTTCAATTTTCTATGCCAGCTCCAGCCTTTGCCGCGCAGGGCCTCGTTCGTTTCCATCGCCCGCCACTCGTCGAGCACGAGCGCCTGGATGCTGGGACCGAGGAAAACCGTCTGGTTGCCGCCATGCCAGCGGTATTTCGCCAGCAGCCGGCGAACGTGAACCAGTTTCTGGCAATGCGCCCCAAAGGCCGCCCAAAAAACCATGTCGCCGATAATGGGATAATCCGTTGGAAAACGGCAGGGTGATGGTTGTCCAGCCGTCTTCATCAGCGTCGCGCAAAAGGCCTGGTTGCCAATCTCTGCCTTCCATTTCAAAAAGTCATCACGGGTCACCACTTCAATTTTTCCATCGTCCTTGCCGGAGTTGCTGAGGTGTTGATTGTTTTCATCTATGCGCTCGTCGAGTGACCAGGCCATGCCCCGGCCGGCGCAATCCGCCAGCAGCCCGGTCATGACTTCGTAAAACTGCGGTTCAAGCGTGTCGTCGGCATGAAGAATCTGCAGGAATTCCGTCTGGCCGGCAAAATCGAGGGAACGGTTGAAGTTGCCGAACAGGCCAAGATTGGTCGGATTGCGGACGAACTCGCAGGTGATACCCTTGAAGTTGCGAACGATTTCCTCTGTGCGGTCGGTTGAACAATTATCCAGCACCACGACGCGGTCGGGACGCAGTGTCTGTCGCGCGATGGAATCCAGGGTTTGTTCGATGAATTGTTCGCCATTCCAGACGGGAACCGCCGTGAGAATTTTTGACTTCATCGGGAAAATCAAAGGCAATATCGTCCGTCAAAAACCCGTTTGCCCGCGAACTGTTTCTGCGCGGCGCGGAACTCCGGCCACGCCGTCAGCACCACGATCACTTCCGCGGGTTTGACCGCCTTTGCCAGGTGGTTCGCGTATTCGATGGGGTGCCGGTAAACACGCCGGTAGGATTCGTTGGCCATCGGATCGTAGGCGATGAGATTTCTCCGGCCGCGCTCTAACAGCAGTCCAATGATCCTCGCGGCGGGGGATTCGCGCACGTCATCGCTGCCGGGCTTGAATGCCAAACCCAGAATGCCGATGCGGGTGCGCGGAGCGGTGGCCCGGACAATGTTCCCGACGAAGTGCCGCGCGATGGCAGCGTTCGCGGAAATGACTCCGCGCAGCATGTCCGCTTTCACGCCCGCAGCGCGGGCGGCGTGCAGCAAGGCGGCGATATCCTTTGGCAGACAATACCCGCCGAACCCGCAACCGGGGTAAAGGTAACCCGTCATTTTTGCCGGTTCGCCTGACCAGCGCCGGTCCAGATGCAACGTCCGGAAGGCGGCCTTCACGTCTATGCCGCCGATGGCGTCGGCAACCATCGAAGTCTCGTTGGCAAAACTGATGAGCGTGGCCAACAGCGCGTTGGAAACCGACTTGATAAACTCGGCGGTGCCCGGCGTGACGCGGCAGAGGTGTGTGTGGAACGGCCCGTAAAGTTCTGCTACCGCGTCGAAGCTTAAGTCGTCATCGGCGCCGATCACGACGCGGTCTGGCTGGATGAAATCCTCCCACGCCAGTCCTTCGCGCAAAAACTCCGGGTTGCTGGCCAGACCGATATCGCAGCCAATCGCCCGCCCGGCCCGGGCAAACAGTGGCACGATGCTTCGGGCCAGGGTGCCGGGCGGTATGGTGGATTTGATGACCAAAGTCGGTTTGCGCTTTGGCGGCAGCACTTTCAAGGTGTCGCTTACCGCGCGTTGAAGAAACGAAACATCCGCCGCGCCGCTGCGGCTTTGCGGTGTGCCGACACAATAAAAAATCACGTCCGCGTCCGCGACCGCTTCCATCAGGCTCCCGCAAATGAAAAATCGTTTTCCGGCCAGCGCAGCTATTTGCTCCGGCAGATGCGGCTCGTGAAAGAGCAGCCGTCCGGCGCGCAGGCTCCTGGCAATGCGCGCCGAGGCGTCAAAGCCATGCACGATAAAGCCCTTGCGCGCGAAGCCCAGCGCGGTGGTCAGGCCGACAAAACCCAGACCGATTACCGCGACACGGGATTTTGTTGCTCGTGCCATAAAAATTTCAAAAAGCGTTCGACCCCTTCCTCCACCTGAATGGAAGGCTGGTAATTCAGTTTCGTGCGCGCCCGGGCAATATCGGGGCAACGCCGTTCGGGATTGTGGGTAAGGTAATCTTTTTCTGTGGCCGGTTGAAAAATGACTTTGCCTTTGTACCCGGTCAATTTTTCGCCGGCCTGACGGAAATTTTCCGCGAGCTGCCGCACCGAAATTTCCGGGCGTTCGATGCCGATGTTAAACGCCTCGAACTGATGGTGCAGCAACGCCTTGAAATAGCCGGCTACCGCATCGGCCACGTAGCAGAACGTGCGCGTGGGTGTGCCGCTGGAATGGATGACGATGTCCTGGCCGATGAGCACGCACTGCGCGAAATCGGCGGGCGCACGGCGGTCGGTAAGCGCCATGCCGGGGCCGTAGTTGTTGAACGGGCGCACCACCCGCACCGGCGTTCCGAACGTGTTGGCGAAAACCCAGCACAGCGTTTCGCCGAAGCGCTTGGCTTCGTCGTAACAGGCGCGGGGGCCAACACAGGAAACGTTGCCCCGGTATTCTTCGTTTGTCGGAACCGCCTCCGGCGCGGGGTCGCCGTAAATTTCGCTGCTGGAGAAGAACAACAATCCCTTGAGCCGGGTGTCGCGATAGGCGTCGAGCAGGTTGCGCAAGCCCCAGATGTTGGCGTCCAGTGTGACCAACGGATACTTGCGGTAAAAGGTCGGGGACGCGATGGATGCCATGTGCAGCACATAATCCACCGCGTGTGCGCCTCGCACCGATTCCAGCCGGTCGGTGGCAATGTCGAAACTATGAACCGTGACGTTGGGATAAGCGGTTGCGAGTTGATCAATCCATGTTGGCCGGCCCCTCACAAATTTGTCGAGCAGCACCACTGCCTTTGGCCGGACACCTTTTTCCATCAGATGGCAGAGAAAGTGCGAGATGTAATAACCCAAAAAACCCGCCGCGCCGGTAACCAGGATGGTGGCGCCGTCCAACTGCGCCGCTTCCGGCACGCGGTCGTGGAGATAGCGCATGTCCTCGGCAACAACCGGATTGGCCCAGGCAGAGAGTGATGTTTTGGCTGGCGGCATGGCTGCGTTCAATTTCCACCCAGCGTCGGTGATTTAGGCCGCCGGCTCAAGGCGATTTTGGCCCCACGCTTTGGCGGTTGAAAACAGTCGCGCCCTTCGCCTATGCTCCCAAGCGCTCCGGACCGCAAACCCGAGGGCAAGACTGTTATGAACCAGAAAAACGACCTGTCGGCGGTGCCCGTGTTCATCCTTTGTGGCGGATTGGGCACGCGGATCAAGGAGGAAACCGAGTTCCGTCCCAAACCGATGGTGCCCATCGGCGAGCACCCGATCCTGTGGCACGTCATGCAGATTTATGCCCGGCACGGTTTCAAACGGTTTATCCTTTGCCTGGGCTTCAAGGCCGAGGTGGTGAAGGATTACTTCCACAATTTTCACCTGCACAACGCCGACTGCACCATCAAACTCAATACCAACGAAGTGACCGTTCATGAATCCCGGCTTAAACTGGATTGGGAGGTCACCCTGGCCTACACCGGCGAGAAAAACATGACCGGCAGCCGCGTCGCCCAGGCCACGCGCAACTATCTCGGCGCGGCCGAACATTTTGCCGTGACTTACGGCGACGGCCTGACCGACGCCAACCTCACCAGCGAATTCCGGCAGCATCGCAATTGCACGAAGATTGGCACCGTTCTCGGTGTCAACCCCCCGTCACGCTTCGGCGAAATCAAGGTGAAAGGCAATCACGTGGCTGCCTTCGCCGAAAAGCCGGAGATCGAAGATCACTGGATCAATGGCGGTTTCTTTTTCTTCCGGCGCGCCTTCCGGAAATATCTTTCCGAAGATGAATCCTGCGTGCTGGAACGCGAACCGCTCGTGCGCCTGGCGCGGGACGGCCAGCTCGACGTTTATCGCCACCGCGGTTTCTGGACCAGCATGGACACCCAGCGTGACCGCGAGCAACTCACGAAAATGGTGGCCTCCGGCAACCCACCCTGGCTTGCACCGCATCCATGAAATTCATCGAGACCCCGCTCCCCGGCGCCCACGTCATTGAACTCCAGAAGCGTGGTGACGAGCGCGGTTTTTTTGCGCGCTTTTTCTGCGAGCGCGAATACCGGCAACAGGGCCTCAACCACCGGATCGTCCAGATCAACAACTCATTCAGCAAACAACGCGGCACGCTGCGCGGGATGCACTACCAGCTTCCACCCAGGGCCGAGGACAAAATCTTCCGGTGCCTCCGCGGCGCGATGTTCGACGCCATCATTGACTTGCGCCCGGATTCGCCGACGTTCCTGAAACATTTCACCGTCGAATTGACGGCGGAAAACCGCTCCATGCTTTACATCCCGAAAGGTTTTGCGCACGGATTCATGACGCTGGCGGATGACACCGAGACGCTCTATCTGGTCACGGAATTTTACTCGCCGGAACACGAGCGCGGCATCCGTTACAGCGACCCGAAGTTCGGCATCCGCTGGCCGCTGGAACCGGTGGTCATTTCGGACAAGGACCGCGACCTGCCGGAGTTCAATCCGGCAACCAGCCTCAAATAAGCCGCCGGTCCCATGAAAATCCTCTTCACCGGCGCCAGTTCGTTCACGGGTTTTTGGTTTGTCAAAACCCTCGCCGCCGCCGGACACGAAATGACCTGTCCGGTGACCGGCGACCTGGAGCATTACTCCGATGTCCGCCGGCAACGGGTTGAACGATTGAATCCCCACGGTCGTTTCGTTCCCCATGCACCGTTCGGCTCGGAAAATTTTCTGAAAGCCATTCGTGAAAACCGTTTCGACCTGCTTTGCCACCACGCGGCCGAGGTCAGGAACTACAAAAGTCCCGACTTCGATGCGTCGCGCGCGCTTCATCACAACACGCTGGACCTCCGCGCCGTGCTCGCCGCGATGAAACCGCGCGGATTGAAGGCGGTCATACTCACCGGGACGGTCTTCGAGCCGGACGAGGGGGCGGGGGAGGAACCGCTTCGGGCGTTTTCACCCTATGGTCTGTCCAAGGGCATGACCTTTCAGTTTTTCAGGTATTGCTGTTACGAGGCCGGCTTGCCGCTCGGGAAATTTGTGATTCCCAATCCCTTCGGGCCTTTCGAAGACGCGCGCTTTACGGCGTATCTCATGCGTAACTGGCGGGAGGGTAAATCGGCCGGGGTCAAAACGCCCGATTACCTGCGCGACAACGTTCACGTGGATTTGCTCGCGGCGGTTTACGGCCAGTTCGTCAACCGCGCCGTTACAAATAAAAACGGCCTGATCAAATCCAATCCCAGCGGTTACGTCGAGAAACAGGGGCAGTTTGCCCAACGCGTCGCGCGCGAGGTCAAGGCGCGCACCGGTTGGGCTTGTGAATTGGAACTGGCGAAACAGGAGGACTTCAGCGAACCGCTGAACCGCGCCAACACCGAACCGGCCGTGAAACTGGTGACGGAATGGAACGAGGGCGCCGCGTGGGACAACTTCGTTGCCTTCTACCGTTAAGGAAACGGATCTAATCCGTCAGCGACGGCAGAACGCCGCCGTTGGGACCGGTGCGGGCCCGGTTGGCTCAAGCCGGACTCTTGTCTACAGCGCCGAAGTTCGCCACCTTCTTGAAGGCGTTCCCGACCACGCGCATAGCCACCGCCGGATGTTTGATGCATTCCTTGCTGTAGTGGACCTTGTTCCGCCACAGCTTGGTGATGAAACGCTTCCGGTGCCAGCGGGACACCAGCCTGTGATGCGCTACTTCGATTTCCTCGGGAGACAGCGCATCCGTGCGGATTACCGAGCGATTAGCCCCGTCGTATTCGTCAAAATCACCACTCAACAGATGGCCTTTGGCAATCAGTTGATCGTAAAGCAGGCTGCCCGGATAGGGAGTAGCGATGGAGAACTGGACCGAATCCGGGTTCACGTCGTCAACCCAATCCATCGTCTTCTGGATGGTTTCATGCGTTTCACCCGGCAGGCCAACGGTCATGGAAAGATGGCACTTGATGCCAATGCGGATGGTTTCCTTGATGTTGCGGGTGGCCACCTCCAAATCCAGCTTCTTGCCGCAATCATCAACGATCTTTTGGTCGGCCGATTCCACGCCGTACTTGATCGCCACCATGCCCGCCTCCCGCATCTTGTGGAGCGTCTCAATGTCGGTGGTGTCGGCGCGAGACATGGCCGACCACGGCATGTTGAGCTTGTGTTTGATGAATTCATCGCTCAGCGCAATAATGCGCTTCTTGCCAATGTTGAAGGTGTCGTCGTCGAAATAGAACGACTTGCTGCCGTACGTGTCACGGCAGTGCTGGATTTCATCCGCCACGTCTTTCGGGTCGCGGATGCGGTATTTGTTGCCGCCATACATCAACTGCGGCCACTGGCAGAAATTGCACGTGAACGGACAACCCCGGCTGGCATGCACCTGCAGGCAGGGAGTGGGCATGTTGCCCTGATTGTCCCAATAAACGTCCATCGGCAAAAATTCGCGCGCCGGCCAGGGCAACTCGCTCAACTCAACCAGCGGCGCCCGGCCACTGGATTTCGGCGTCCCATCGGCCGCACGATAAATCAATCCCTGAACGGCGTCCTTGGGACCATGGAGATTCTGGGCCACCCGCAGCACCACGAATTCATACTCGCCCTCGACAGCGAAATCCACTTCGGGGTTGTTGTTAAGAAACTCAGGCTTGTACATCAAGTGATGCGGGCCGCCAAAAAACAGCTTCGCTTCCGGCAGGATCTCCTTGACCTTCTTCGCCTGGCGCAGATCCGTGTGGATCGACGCGGTGGCCACCTCATGCACCACCAGGTCGGGCGCAAACGCCTTCATGCGGGCGAAGTAAACCTCCTCGCTCATTTTCTCCGCGATGGCGTCAATCATCAAAACTTCAAAGCCATTCTTCTGCAGCAGCGCGGCGCAGTAGGCGAGATAGAACGGAAACGGCATGTAGGGCGAAATGGCCAGCTCGAAATGCGGCCACCGGCAGCCGGCGCGGACGCCGATGTGTCCCGGTTTGCTCCAAGGCGCATTCCCCAAAAAAACCTTCCTGGCGGCAACGCCCCCCAAATGGTCATGGCTAGAAATCATATGGCAATTCTATCCCACTCGCAAATCGTGTCAAGTAGTTTCGTGAATCATTTGTTTGAATGTAACTCATTCGCAACCTTGTCACCAGCTCGCACAATTCGTGCCAATACTTATAGTCCGGTCGGGTGGTCCAGGAAGTCCCACGGCAGCTTGAATTTCGTGGACAGATCCGCCGCCAGGGCCTTCACGCCAAACGTCTCCGTCGCGTAATGGCCCCCGTAAAGGATGTTGATGTCCAGTTCTTCCGCTTGTGAATAAGTCCAGTGCGGGCCTTCGCCGGTGATGAAGGTGTCCACGCCTTCGGCGGCAGCCAGTTTCAAATCGCCGCCGGCGCCGCCGGTCACGACGCCGATTTTTTCGCAAGCGCTTTTGCCGCCCGGAATCACCCGCGGTCTCGCCCCCGTCGCACGCTCCAATCGTCCGGCCAGAACCGCGCGCGGAATCTTCTGGCGCGCCTGAAAGCCAATGAACCGGCCGTGACTGAAGAAAAACGGCTTCAACGCCTTCAGGCCGAGCGCAGCGCAAAGCTGCGCATTGTTGCCGAGCCGGGGATGCGCGTCCAGCGGCAGGTGCGAACTGTAAACCGCCAGGTTGTTTTCAACGAGCAGGCGGAGCAGCTCGTATTTTTTGCCCGTCCACGGACGTGGCGGCGACCAGAACAACCCGTGATGGACGATCATCAAGTCAGCCCCGGCCGCGACCGCGAGCTTCACGGTGGCGAGACTCGCGTCCACCGCCGCGGCAAGGCGCGTGACGGCGCCGCGATTTTCCACCTGCAACCCGTTGGCCGCGCCTTCGTAATCCGGGACGCCGTTTGTGCGCAACATCCGGTCGCAATAATTCACAATGGCGGCGAGTGAAGGTTTCGGCATGACGCAATGAGAGCAAAACTTCGCCGGGGTGGAAAGTGTGAAAGCGCCGCGAATTGCCGGATCGGCTTTCAATGGAAAACGGCTGAAAAAACTTTTTGGATGGGAGCGGAAGTGTTGTAGTCTCGCCGCCATGAACCGGACAATTTTGATCGCGCTGACAGCTCTGATCGCTGCTTTTTCAGCGGGGGCCGTATTCGCCGACGAGGAAACTTGCGCTTCGTGCGATCTCAGGGTTTTGGTAAGCGGCCAGTTTACCCACGGGCGCGGACACGAGGGTCTGGCCATGGTTGGCGCGCCCCGCCGGGGCGAGGACGCTTTCCGCGAGGAAATTTACGGAACCAACTTCACATTGTCTGTTCCCGATTTGCCGGCGGGCAAATACACCGTCCAACTCGGTTTTGCCGAAACGGATTTTCTGACCGCCGGCCAGCGCGCGTTTGACATTACGTATGGCAGCCAGGTTCTCGCCAGCAACCTTGACGTGTTCACCGCGGCCGGCGGCGCCGGCAGGGTCTTTTTCGTTACCGGCCAAATTGACTTTCCCGGTGACGCCGTCGGCGGCCCGCTGGCCCTCCATTTCATCGGGCGCACCAACGCGGCGAAGTTGAACACGTTTGAACTCCGCAATGCGTCGGGGCAATCGCTCATTTCCTTCAGCGCCGAGGATTTGGTCAGTGCCGAGGACGCCGCCGCCCTGCAGCCGCCCGTTGTCAGCGGACCGGAAATCTGGAAAGACGTTTCCCAACCGGTCGCCGCGCGGGTAAACGATCTGGTGAGCCGCCTGTCGCTGGCGGAAAAAGTGCAGGAGATGCGCAACAACGCGGCGGCGATCCCGCGGCTGGGTATTCCGGCTTACGATTATTGGAGCGAATGCCTGCATGGCGTGGCGCGCGCCGGCATCGCCACAGTTTTTCCGCAGGCCATCGGCATGGCGGCCACCTGGGACACGCCCTTGATTCACCAGGAGGCGGAGGTCATCGCTACCGAAGCGCGCGCCAAGCACAATGAATACGTCAGCCGGCACGACGGCAACAGCGCGCGTTATTACGGTCTCACGTTCTGGACGCCGAACATCAATATCTTCCGCGACCCGCGATGGGGCCGCGGCCAGGAAACCTACGGCGAAGACCCGTTTCTCACCGCACGGCTCGCCGTGGCGTTCATCCACGGGTTGCAGGGCGACGACCCGAAATACGTGAAAGCGATGGCGTGCGCGAAACATTTCGACGTCCACAGCGGGCCCGAGCCGCTGCGGCACGAGTTCGACGCCGAACCGCCCGAACGGGATTTCTACGAGACCTACCTGCCGCAATTCGAGGCCGCCGTGCGCGAAGGCCATGTCGGCGCGGTGATGGGCGCCTACAATTCCGTGTATGGCAAACCTGCCTGCGCGAACCCGCTGCTGCTCACCGAACTGTTGCGTCAGCAATGGGGCTTCGATGGCCACGTTGTTTCAGATTGCGGCGCAATTTACGACATCTGGGCCAACCACAAATTCGCGGCCACACCCGAGGAAGCCGCCGCCGATGCGGTCAAGGCCGGTGACGATCTATGCTGTGGTTTGGATTACAATGCGCTATTGCGTGCGGTCAAAGCCGGGCTCATTTCGGAAAAGGAAATTGACACCGCGGTCGGCCACGTGCTCGAAGCGCGGTTCCGACTTGGCCTGTTTGATCCGCCGGACCAGGTGCCTTACGCCCAAATTCCGATTTCGGAAAATAACACACCCGCGCACGAAGCCCTGGCGTTGAAGGTGGCGCGTGAGTCCATGGTCCTGTTGAAGAATGACGGATTATTGCCGCTCAATCGCGCAAAAATCAAACGCATCGCGGTCATGGGCGCGAATGCCGATTCCGTGCCGATGTTGCTCGGCAACTACAACGGTCAACCGTCGGATCCGGTGACGATTCTGGAAGGTATCCGGCGGGCTGCGGGCACGAACATTGACGTGAGCTACGAACCGGGCTGCCCGCTCGCGTCGGGTACCCATGCGGTTGACGAAGCTAATGCCGAAGAATTGTCGAAAGCCCTCGATGCTACGTGGAAGGCCGACGTGATTGTCTATGTCGGGGGCATCAATTCGCGGCTTGAAGGCGAAGAGATGCCTGTGAATTACGAAGGCTTCAGCGGTGGCGACCGCACGCGCATTGAATTGCCGCCCGTGCAGGAAAAACTGCTGAAGACGTTGAAAGCGACCGGCAAGCCGATCGTGTTCGTCAATTGCAGCGGCAGCGCCATCGCCATGCCATGGGAAACTGCCAATCTGCCGGCTATTTTGCAGGCCTGGTATCCGGGAGAAGAGGGCGGACGCGCCGTCGCCGAAGTTCTGTTCGGTGACGTGAATCCCGCCGGGCGTTTGCCGGTCACTTTTTACCGCTCCACGGCCGACCTGCCGGCGTTTGACGATTACTCCATGAGCAATCGCACTTACCGTTACTTCAACGGCCAGCCCCTGTTCGCTTTCGGCCACGGATTGAGCTACACCCGGTTTGATTACCGCGATGCGAGTATCGCCAAATCCGAATACACGAAACCCGAATTTATCGCGAGCGACACCATGAAACTGAACTTCACCTTGCGAAACGTCGGCGCGCGTGCCGGCGACGAAGTGGCGCAGGTGTACTTCCGGCACGTGAATTCCGCCCTGCCACAGCCGAAGCTCGCGCTCTGCGGCTTTGCACGCATCCACCTGGAGCGACGCCAGCGGGTAAACCTCACCGTGAACATCCCGGTGGAACGGTTCCGTTATTGGGACACGACCAAAAAACAATACGCGGTCGAACCGGGCGACTACGAGCTCGTGATCGGCGCGGCTTCGGACGATATCCGGTTGCGCGTGCCATTTAAAATCGTTATGCAATAATGACGCGGCTGGAAACCGCGTTCGCTGGCAGCCAGGATGGCCGCCGCTACAGTGGTGGCGCGCTTCCAGCGTGCCAGTGACAGCGGCATCCTGCCGCGGAGTTTATGAAAACGCCTGTATCACGTCGTGAATTCATCAAGCAAAGCGCGCTGGCTGCCGGCGCCACGCTGACCGTGCCGTGGTTGTCGTCCTGCGCCAGTGCGCGTGGCAAACACGCCGCCAGTGCAGTCGCAGGCCCGTTTCAGCCCGCGTGGAAATCGCTCGCCGAGAATTACCGCTGCCCGGAATGGTTTCGCGACGCGAAGTTCGGCATCTGGGCGCACTGGTCGGCGCAATGCGTGCCCGAACAGGGCGACTGGTATGCGCGGCAAATGTATATCCAGGGCCATCCCCAATATGAACATCATCTCAAAACGTACGGTCATCCGGCGAAATCCGGTTTCATGGAAATCGACAACCTTTGGCACGCCGAACATTGGGAGCCGGAGAAATTGATGCACCTGTACGTCCGCGCCGGCGCGAAATACTTTGTCTCCCTCGCCAACCACCACGACAATTTCGATTGCTACGATTCCCAATACCACGCGTGGAACGCCGTTAAAATCGGCCCGAAAAAAGACATCGTCGGCACTTGGGCAAAGATCGCCCGCCGACACGGCTTGCGTTTGGGCGTGAGCAATCATTCGGCGCATTCGTGGCATTGGTTCCAGACGGCCTACGGTTACGACGGCGACGGTCCGCTCGCGGGTGTTCGTTATGACGCCTATCAACTCACCAAGGCCGACGGCAAAGGCAAATGGTGGGAAGGCCTCGACCCGCAGGAACTTTACACCGGACGCAACATCGTGATCCCGGACGGCATCCGGGGCATCAAGGCGGTCCAGCAATGGCACGAGCAGCACGACCGCGTTTGGACTGAGGAACCACCTCCGAACAACCCGGAGTTTGTCCGGCGTTGGTTCCTCCGCTGCCAGGACCTCGTGGACAAATATCATCCCGACCTGCTTTACTTCGATAACATCGGGCAATTGCCTCTCGGCCAGGCCGGCCTCGACATCGCCGCGCACTACTACAATTCCAACCTCGCCTTTCACGGCGGCAAACTGGAAGGCGTCATCAACGTGAAAGGACTCGACGCCGCGCGCCGCCCGGCGGTGGTCGAGGATTACGAGCGCGGCTCCAGCGACGTGATCCAGCCCGCGCCGTGGCAGACCGACACCTGCATCGGCTCATGGCATTACGACCGCCACATTTTCGAGCAGCACCGTTACAAAACCACCGGTCAGGTGTTGCGGATGCTCGTGAACATCGTCAGCAAAAACGGCAACCTCCTCCTGAGCATCCCCGTGCGCGGCGATGGCACCATTGACAGTGACGAAGTCAAATTTCTCGATGGCATGGCGAAATGGATGGACGTGAACGGCGAAGGCGTCTTTGGCACGCGCCCGTGGAAGATTTACGGCGAAGGCCCGGCTCGGGGCGGGGGCGGCATGTTCAATGAAAACCGGGTCCGTTACGGCGCGCAAGACATCCGCTTCACCACAAAGACCGGTGCGCTCTACGCCTTTTTCCTCGGCTGGCCGGAGGATGGCAAGCTGAGCATTGCCAGCCTGGGCACCGGCACGGCGGACAAACCGGCGTTGCTCGACAAAAAAATCGCCTCACTCCATCTACTCGGGTCAAAAGAGAAAATCGCCTGGAGCCGGGACAGCGACGGTTTGCGCGTGACGTTAGCGGCAACCAAACCCTGCGACGAGGTTTTCTGCCTCAAACTCACGCTGGGTTAAGTCCCAATTGAGGATTCTCAGGCCAGCGCGGGCAGGCAGTGGAAGAGTTCGAAATTGCGCAGCCGCACATTTTTTTCGATGTCAAAAAAATGCGTAATAGCCGGGATATTGAACTCGCAACTTGCGCGCCTTGCCGCCCATGCTCTCGAAACCAACCGGGGAGTCAAGCAAATTCTACAACAGCCGGGACTGACACCTTTCCGCCGCCATGACAGCACGCGCCAGCGAAGGGGGTTGCCTGCGGGACAAAATACTACAAAACTAGGAACCGACCCGTTCACAAAGTTCGTAACAGCTATCCATTTCAACGTCATAGTTGTCTCCTCCCGCAATCGCCGCGCGATCTTTACTTTGCGGCGGTCTCCCTTGCGATACCGCTCTAAATCCGCTTCCTCCCACACACGGCTGGATCACGCGAGATTTAGCATCGTCCGCATTTGGTGTATGACGGCGAACGGCTGGCGACGCAACGGCGCGAATCCCTGACTCATTTCGAGCAAACGCTTTGCTCCGCCTGGCTTCCGTCGCCATGACGACATTATCAGCCTGATGAAAATTAACGGAACTTCGCCAATGACATGAGTTTGCTCTTTTTTGACCAACACTGCGTCGAAATGGGTCAATTCCGGGGATTTGAAAATCAAATCCAAACCTTTGCCGGCCAACATCGGAGCAAGATTGCTTTTCATGGACGAATTGCAGATTAACAACGTCGTTCTGTTAATCTACAGCGCCTCCAATCAACCTTGAAACACCGTCTTTCGAGGTTGAAAAACAGCGTATTGGAGCAACTTGCTTCAGGGAAGACACTTACGGTGGCTTCGAATTAATTAAATTGGACTCCAATTTAATTAATTCGCTCTTCATGTCAGTTTTGTTCCGTGCCGGGCAGCTTGCCGCGGTTCCGAATCAAGTAAATCCTGCTCTCAAATGTTTCGATCCTCAACGCCTTCGATTATTTGCGTTGCTTTGTTTAATGACAAAGAACCGATGCTGAATGCCATGGTAGTTTGTTTGTTTTAAAAGATTAGGAATTTACTTTGTCCCGAGCGGAATGCCGCCGAAAAGCCATTCCGTGCAAGCGCCCGGTAAAGAATCGGGCCGCAAGCGGAAGTATCATTAGAAAAATCAGGAACTTCCGTTTTATTTTTAGTTTGTCTGGCACAAGGTTTGCGTCAGCACTGGGCCAACGCAGTTGAAAGTCGAACCAGCCGGTTCTGCCGGATGGCTCAGAAACGAACCATAGAAAGAAGAAAGGGTTTGTATGAAAATTCTGAAAGTCGCGCTTGGTTTCAATCGGATGACCGATGGGGATTTGAGCGCATTCGGTGGCAACGTCATTAATTGTATGACGGGCAATGCCGCGTTTGTCAAACCGCCGGTGGCGCTCGCGGATATGGGGAAATTGCTGGCAGCGTTCAATGACGCAATCGCCGCGGCGATGGACGGCGGCGTTTCCTTGACTGTGGCCAAGAACGCGGCGCGCGAGGCGCTGTTGGCCGCGCTGCGGAAGCTGGCTGCGTATGTCCAGATGGTGGCCGACCATGACGAGGTCTTGCTGCGCACGTCCGGATTTTCGCCCATCAACTTGAGCCGCGCGCAGACGAAGTTGGACGTTCCATTGATTGTATCGGTGGCAAATGAAGGCACGGCCAAATTGAGTCTGCGTCTGAAGCGGGTGGCCAATGCCAAGTCCTATGAAGTCCGGGCCAACAACGGGGCCGCCGTACCCGCAGCCTCTCTGATTTCCACGCAGGCGCGCCGAGTGATTGTGGGCAATCTCACGCCCGGCACGATCTACCATCTCCAGGTCCGCGCCATTGGCGGCAGCGAAGGGTACAGCGAGTGGAGCGATCCGGTTTCGCACATGGCCATCTGAGGCATTAGGGCAGGCTTTCCAGTCCGCCGGTTGACCGGCCTTCTGTATCCGGTGTTTCCAACCGGCGACTGAAAAGAGATGCAGACCGGCAGACAACTCTCGACCAACCATTAATCGCGGAGGAGCATGCATGGACACGGATGCGCTGACCGACTGACTATAAATCCCCATCTTCGCATCGGAGAGAGGTTTCCCCAAAAAAATTCACACATTGAACTCTTGACCCACTTTGACAATTCGACGTTTTGGCTTGAAAGCGGGACGCCGCTGCGAAAGATTCCTTGCGTGAATCCCGTCTTGGGCCAATCCGTCAGCGTTGATTTCGTTCAATCCGATCCGCTGGCCAGCCCATCACGTCCCGTCAACATCAATTGATATGGTTGGAATTATGTCTTTGGCGAACCCGAAAGCATTTGACGCGCCCTCCCTCTCCGCCGCGAAGCGGGGGAGAGGGCCGGGGAGAGGTGGTGCTGATTTTACAGATGCAGGTGTCGCAATTCCTTCGGCTACGTTTCTAACCATCCCCTCTCCGGTCAGTTCGCGACATCCTCTTCCCGCTCGGGCGGGAAGAGGGAATAAACATCCGTCAACGGCAGAATTTGGAATATGATTATGTTTCGCTTCCTCGCCAAACCAATTCGCCCTGTGCTCCTGCTCACGGTGGCTTGCCTCGCCATCACCGCGGGCGCCGCGCCATCCATCCGCGTCGCATGCGTCGGTGACAGCATCACATACGGTTACGGTTTGAAAGACCGGAACCACAACTCGTATCCGGCGTGGCTCGGACACTGGCTGGGGACGGAGTATGACGTTCGCAATTTCGGCGTCAACGGCGCCACCCTGTTGCACAAGGGCGACCGGCCTTATTTCAAGCAGATGGCCCACGCGGAAGCGTTGGAGTTCAAACCGGACATCGTCGTCATCATGCTGGGGACCAACGACAGCAAGCATCGCGGTGAAGGCAGCCTGGACGCCGAGAAGGCGATAGACAACTGGCAGTACAAGTCGGATTACATCCCTGACTACGAGGCATTGATCGCCGAATTCCGCAAGGCGAACCCGAAGGTGGAAGTCTATGTCTGCCTGCCGACGCCGTGTTTTCCGGGGCGTTGGGGCATCAATGGCAAGACCATCCACGATGAAATCATCCCCTTGGTACAACAAGTGGCGAAGGCCACGAACGCCAGGGTGATTGACCTTTACCGCGCTTTGCCGGACAAAACAGCTTTGCTCGCGGATACGGTGCATCCGAACAATGCGGGCGCGAAATTGATAGCGGCGGCGGTTTATCGCGCCCTGACCGGCAAGGAGCCGCCAGCTGCCACCCGGGACGGAGCAGAATCATCACGTGCCCTGAACGCAGTGGGAGCAACGATGATGGTGGCACAGTGAATACCAGCCGGAACAACAAAGCAGAAACCAGGTTCTCATTTTATTGAATTATGAAAAGCCTCCACGATTCCAGCTTCGCATCCGTTGATCCTGAACCGCGCGGGGTAGGGCGCGTCACTCCGTGCGCGCCGTCGTTGAGCAGAGGCAGGTTTTTCCACGTGCGCGGCGCGCAGGGGACTGCGCACCGTACCTTCCAATCCATGAAGCGTGTATTCGTCTGTCTCCTGTCGGTCGTTTGGCTGGCCGGGCAAAGTTCCGCCAGCGACCTGGTGTTGTGGTATCAGCAGCCCGCAGGCGGCGCCGGGCCCGAGCCGCTCACCACCAGCCCTGGCCAGCCGCGCCTTAATCTGGGCGGCGGCACAGCATCCCATTTCATGGATGAAGCGCTGCCGATCGGCAATGCCCGCATGGGCGGGTTGATCGCCGGGGGCATCGCGCGCGAACGGATCGTGCTCGACGAAGATAGTTTGTGGACGGGTGACGCAAATCCTTCGGGCAATGACAACACGATGGGCGCCTACCAGTTTTTGGGCGACGTTTTCGTCAATCTGCCCGGCCATGGAGACGCCGCGAATTACCGGCGCGACCTCGACCTCGGCGACGCGCTGGCACACGTGAGTTACGAAGCGAACGGGGTGAAATACCAGCGGGAATATTTTTGCAGCCACCCTGCCGACGTGCTCGTGGCGCGCTTCACGGCGGACAAACCGGGCAGTTACACCGGCAGCATCGAGATGGACGATTCCCACCACGCCCAGACCGTCGTGTCGGGCAATCGGATGCGGATTTCCGGCACATTGGATAACGGCCTGAAATACGAGTGGCAGATGCTGGTATTGCACGAGGGCGGCTCGCTCAAGACCAACGGAACGACGCTCGTTTTTTTGAATTGCGACCGTCTCACGCTGCTGATCGCCGCAGGGACGGATTACGCGATGGATTATGCCGACCATTACCGCGGGCGTGACCCACACCGGAGCCTGACGAGGGAATTGGAAAAAGCAGCCGGGAAGAGTTACGACACGCTGAAGGCGGAACACGTGAATGATTTCCAGTCCCTGTTCAACCGCGTCTCGCTGGACCTCGGGCGATCCACCGCCGCGCAACGCGCGTTGCCCACCGATCAGCGCAAGCTCGAAGCGTTCAAAACGGTTGACCCGGAACTGGAGGAACTGCTCTTTCAATACGGGCGATACCTGCTCATCTCCTGCTCGCGGCCCGGCGGGTTGCCTGCCAATTTGCAGGGCCTCTGGAACGACAATAACAGCCCGCCGTGGCATTCCGACTATCACGCGAACATCAATGTGGAGATGAATTACTGGCCAGCGGAAGTGGCCGGCCTGTCCGTGTGCCATCAGCCGTTCTTCGACCTCGTTTGCAGCCAGATTCAAGCCTGGCGCACGGCCACCGACGCTTCACCTGATCTCAAGACGCCGGCCGGCGACATGACCACGAATGGCTGGGCGATCCGCACCTCGCACAACATTTACGGCGGCATGGGCTGGAAGTGGGACAAAACCGCCAACGCCTGGTACTGTCACGGTTTCTGGGAACATTACGCCTTCACCGGCGACAAAACTTTTCTCAAGAATGTCGCCTGGCCGGTGATGAAGGAAACCTGTGAGTTTTGGGTGGACCATCTCAAAACCTTGCCCGACGGCAAACTGGTCGTGCCCAACGGCTGGTCGCCCGAACATGGCCCGGTCCTCGACGGCGTGAGTTACAATCAGGAACTCGTCTGGGACCTGTTCAACAACTCCGTCGCCGCGGCGGACGCACTCGGGGTGGACAAGGCGTTTCGCGATAAAATTGCCGCCCTGCGCGGCAAGCTGGTCACGCCGGGAATCGGAAGCTGGGGACAGTTGCTCGAATGGATGACCGAATTGCACGACCCGAAGTATCCGGAACTCGACACGCCCAACGACCATCACCGTCACACATCGCATCTGTTTGCGGTTTATCCCGGAAACCAGATCAGCATCGTCAAAACGCCCCGGCTGGCGGCGGCGGCCAGGGTTTCGCTCAACGCGCGCGGCATGGATCCGGGCAGCGACGTGCGCGAATGGTCTTTCGCCTGGCGCACCGCGCTTTTTGCGCGTTTGCACGACGGCGAGAACGCACACCTGATGCTGCAACAATTATTTTCCGCCCGGAACACCTGCCCCAACCTGTTCGGCCTGCACCCGCCGATGCAGATTGACGGCAACTTCGGCATTACCGCCGGCATGGCGGAGGTTTTGGTGCAAAGCAGTCTGACCGTTTCAAACAACGGACAGGAGGAATCGGAAATTGATTTGCTGCCGGCGTTGCCTTCCGCGTGGCCAAGCGGCAGTGTGAAAGGGTTGCGCGCCCGCGGCGGCTTCGAGGTGGACATCACCTGGAAGGACGGAAAACTGGCATCCGCCACCGTGCATTCGATGCTCGGCAATCCGTGCCGCCTGCGTTATGGCGACGTGACATGTGAGTTGCGTCCCCGCAAGGGCGAGTCATTCCTCTGGAATGGGCACCCGGGTTAACTCCACAGCAGAAATTCGGATCGAGCAACGAGTATGCACCATGTAACCGGAATAGGAGGATTATTCTTCCGCTCAAAGGCGCCGGTGGCATTAAGCCAGTGGTACAAGGAGCATCTGGGAATCGCTCTCGTGCCGGGTGACTACGGCCAGCAGCCTTGGGAGCAGGAAGCCGGGCCGACGGTCTTTGCTCCATTTCCCCACGACACCGATTACTTCGGCCGGGCCGATCAGCAGTGGATGATCAATTTTCGGGTTCGAGATCTTGATGCCATCGTGGCGCAGCTTCGCGCCGAAAAGATTGAAGTCATTGTCGATCCGGAGATTTATCCGAACGGACGATTTGCCCGCCTGCATGATCCAGAAGGAAATCCAATACAGTTATGGGAACCAAACTGAAAATGGCTAACGAACCAGGCGTTGCAGTGAATCCCGATTCGATCGGGACCGTGCAACCGGATGGATTGCCGTCGAAGCTTGACTTTCGATGACCGTGGCTGAGCTTTGAATTGTTCAAGATCATGCACGAAGCGATCCAGCTTGGGGTGTATTGGGTACTTGCGTTCGTCAGCCTGGGCATGGCGCTGGCGTTGCTGAATATCTATTTTGCCTTGATCGGAAATGACCTTGAGTTGCGCAGTGCCGGTTCTGAGGCTGTCATCGCAGGAATTTGCGCTTTGATCGAAGCAGTCAGTTTTTGGCTGGTCGTGACATTCGTCCCGCTCGCTTCCCGCGCCCTGATAATTCCCGTTCTCATGGTCGCCTTGATCTACAAAATCGCTCACTATGAAGACTGGGGGCGCTTTGACGTTTTCATGCTTATCGCATTTCAGGCGGTCATCGGCTTTGCGGGTGTTTCATTGTTCTTTGGGCACTTCCAGACCGCGCTCATCATCCTGGTCGCCTTTGGGGTCATTTTGGGTGTCATCGCGTACTTTGCCAAAGGGATTTGGGACTGATAGATTACCTTCAGTTTCGGATTGTGCGATAAGACACGAGGGCCCGGAGAGAAAAACGCAGGCAAGTCGCCGATGCGCGAGTAGCCACAATTTGATGTTGCCTGACACCACGACGAGGCGGTGTGAACAGTCCCGGCGGGAAATTCGGCAATGCGTCAAAGTCTTTGACTGCGTCAGGCCCGCCGTCAAGACCGTGCTTTCTCCTTGTCCCAGCCGGCTGATTTCCGCTATGTTTGCCCCGAACAATTTGTAAAGCTGGCCTTCCGGCGTTTCACCGACCTCCACTGGCCCAGCCTGAAAATTTATGGAAACAAAACGACTCGTGGAAAAAGATCCACCCCTGAAGAAGGACGATTTGATCGTCATCACCGGCGCCGGCGGCTTCATCGCCGGCAACCTCGCCCGGTATTTCACCAAGAAGGGTTTCACCCGCATCCGGGCCGTGGACAAGAAGCCACTCTACGAATGGTACCAGCACGTGCCCGGCGTTGAAAACCTTTGCCTCGACGTCAGCCACGAGGAGAATTGCCGCCGTGTCTGTGAAGGCGCGATGGAAGTTTATCAACTGGCCGCCGACATGGGCGGCATGGGGTTCATCGAGCGGTTCCGCGTCGAGTGCCTGCGCAGCATCCTCATCAACACGCACATGGTCGAAGCAGCCTATCGGGCCGGCGTGCGCCGATACTTTTATTCCTCGTCCGCCTGCGCCTACAACACCGATCTGCAGCAGGATCCGAAGGTCCGCGCGTTGAAGGAGTCCGACGCCTATCCGGCCATGGCCGAGCGCGGCTACGGTTGGGAGAAGCTCATCTCCGAGATGTTCTGCCAGGAATACTGGGTCGAACGCGGCATGAAAACCACCATTGCCCGCTTCCACAATGTCTATGGCCCCCACGGCACCTGGGACGGCGGACGCGAGAAGGCCCCCGCCGCGCTCTGCCGCAAAGTCATCGAGGCGATGGACACCGGCAAAAAGGACATCACCATCTGGGGGGATGGCACGGCGACGCGCAGCTTCATGTACATTGACGACTGCGTGAAAGGCATCGACATGATCATGCACTGCGACGACCTGATCGCCACACCCATCAACCTCGGCTCCAGCGAACTGGTTTCCATCAACGAACTGCTCTCGAAAGTGGAGAAAATCGCCGGCGTAAAGCTCAAGCGGCATTACGACCTGCACGCGCCCCGCGGCGTGGCCGGCCGCAACAGCGACAACACCTTCATCCGGAAGATGCTGAAGTGGGAGCCGGGCACGTCGCTCGACAAAGGTCTGGCGGTCACCTACCAGTGGATCAAAGAGCAGTATCGCAACCGCAAACAGGGCAAGCGCGTGGGCATCGGTTAATGAAAAACAAAACGCCTCCGTTCGTTGCCCCGGTGCTGGGTTCAATCCCCTACCGCCTGCAACTTGCGGGTGGCTGGATTGACCAGCCGTTCGTTTCGCGGCGCAACCCCAAGCCGCCTGGCTCGATGGTCGTGGCGCAGATTGAACCGGATTTCCGCCCGATGGACCGCTCGGGCATCGCCAGCGGCACGCGCGCCATCGCGATGCGGATCTGGAAGGGCAAATTGCCGAACCGCCCGCCGGGAGCCCTGGCTCGCGAACTTTACGAAGCGGAAAACCAGGACAAAGCCGAGCCCAGCGGATCGCAGGATATGATCGGCCTGGTTTATCCCGGCATCAACCGGCTGGATTACGACTTCCGGATCCAAGGCGGCGTTTTCCCGGCGCACATCGAATCCTGCCGCAGCGCCAGGATTGCGCGCTGGCTGGACAGGGTGCTGCATTTGATTCCGGTCGGGCCGCGGCCTGATGGTTACAGTCCGCTCGGCAGGAAAAACCTCGACCCGAAATGGATTGCGCGCCTGGGCCGGTCGGGAAAAGATTGTTTTGAGGCCATCGTCGGCATGGATGCGAACGCCCTGGGCGCCTCGTTGAATTTGAACATGAAATGCTGGGAGACGCTGTTGCCGCAGGTCGTCCGGCACCCGCTCCTGCGGGTGGATTTGATGGCGCTGCTCAAGGCATATCAACGGCAATATCCCGGTGCGATGTTTTCCGGCTGCGGCGGCGGGTATCTGATTGTCGCCTCCAACGAGCCGGTTCCCGGCGCGTTTCACGTGAATGTTCGGGTTTCATCAAAATAGAACCACGGATGAACCCCGATGAATACGGATTGCCCGGCAGGGCGCGTCACTCCGTGTGCGCCATCGTAGTGGCATGGGCGTCTCGCCCGTGTGTTTCAACCAGTGCGGAAACATCAGAGCCTTACGGGCGGGACGCCCGAGCCGCTTGCCGCGCAAAGTTCGCCCATTGTTGAAAACATGAAACCTCATGTCGTGGTCACCGGCGGGTTCGATGACATCAAGTCGCGCGACCTGCGCTTTCTTGAAGAAGCGGCGAAGCTCGGCGAACTGACCGTGCTGCTCTGGCCGGATGACATTTTGCGGAAATTTGCCGGCATAACGCCGAAATTTCCGCTCGCGGAACGTCTCTATTTCCTCAATGCCGTTCGTTACGTTGCCCGTGTCATTCCTGTGAGCAACGTAGTGAATCCCGACGAACTGCCGGTCGTGCCCGGCGTGCATGCCGGCTTGTGGGCCGACCTGGAGTCCAGCGCCGGCCCGGCACGCGAAAGATTTTGCCGCGGACGAGACATCGCCTATCGCGTGTTCACGGCGGAAGAATTGAAGGGTTTTCCAGAACCAACCCCCACGCCCCCGGTTGCCGGCCGGAAGAAAGTCGTCGTCACCGGTTCTTACGACTGGTTCCACTCCGGCCACGTGCGATTCCTGGAAGAGGTCAGCGCGCATGGAGACGTTTGCGCCATCGTCGGCCACGATGCGAACATCCGGCTGCTCAAGGGCGGAGGACATCCGCTGTTTCCGCAGGCGGAGCGCCGCTACGCCGTCGGGTCCATCAAATTCGTGAAGCAGGCGCTGATTTCCAGCGGTGACGGCTGGCTGGATGCCGACCCGGAAATCCGGAAGCTCAAGCCGGACATTTACGCGGTGAACGAGGACGGCGACAAGGGCGGTAAACGCGAGTATTGCCAGAAGCTCGGCATTGAATACCTCGTGCTCAAGCGCGAACCGGCGCCGGGCCTGCCGCGCCGCAGCAGCACGGAACTGCGCGGGTTCTAGTTTATGAACGGATGCGCTTCAGAGCCTCGCGTTCGCACGCCGCGTATTTCTCAACCAGCTTGTCGTAAACGCGCGTGGCTTTCGGATTCGGACGGATTTCGCTGTTCGGAATCGGATCGGTGAAACCGGCAACGGTTTTCTCCCACGCCGGTTTTTCCCCGGCATGGACGAGCCAACCGTGCGCGGCCCGCAACGCCGCGCCCAGCGCCGCACTCTTGGACACCTCAATCCGCTCGACGCGGCAATTCATCACATCGGCCATCACCTGCAGGATGGGTGAATCCTGCGAAGCCCCGCCGGTGGCGTAAATGCAATCCGGCGACACTTTCATCCATTGCGAGTGCAATCGCATGGACATCATCTGCGCCTCGACGATGGCCCGGCAATTCAAGGCGGCGTCTTTTTCGTCGAGATCAAATCGGTGGATGCCCGGCTGATTCACGCGCGGAACAATTTCCGCCTCGAACCACGGCAACAGAATGCCGCCATTGCCGCCGGGCGGCGTGGCGATCAGAGCTTCGCCAAACTTTTTCCAATCCTTGATGCCATAGGCGTCGCGGATTTTTTCCCGGGCCAACGACCCGTTCTTGAAGCAAATCAGCGTCATGTAATCGCCCGTTGGCGACCCGAACACGTGGCCTTCACCGTGTTCATCGGTCTGGCATTTTTTCATCGAACCGAAAAACGTGTCACTCGTGCCCAGGCTGATGGCGACCTGGCCCGCCTTGATGAGACCGAGGCCGATGACACTGCACGGATTGTCGCCCGACCAGACCAACGCCTGTGCCTCGGGATTCACGCCGAATTTCTTCACGAAAAACGGGCTGACCGCGCCGACGACCTTCCACGATTCGGCGAGCGGCGGCAGTTTCTGTTTTAAATCCGGCGCGGTGGCCGCCAACGCATCTGGCAGCCAGGTTTTCCTGCGGATGTCCATCAGGTTCATGCCCGCGCCGTCGCCGTGATCAATCGGCGAAACTTTCCCGGCGAGCAGCGATGCCATGAACGAACTGACCAGCGCGATGTTCGTCGTTTGTGCGTAAGCGTCCGGCTCGGTCCTGTAAAACTTGCGGATTTGCGGGCCGGTGAACCGCTCGAATGTGTCCGAGCCGGTCTTTTGCGCCGTGGCCTTGAGGCCACCGAGCGCCTCGCGGATTTCGGCGCATTCGGCCGCAGTCGAGGAATCCATCCAAATCGGTGATGTTTTGCGCGCCAAAATTCCCCTCAGATTTTCCACCAGACTTTTCCTGGAATCCAGTCTGGCGAGCGCGGCGGCGGCGCGGTCGTTGAGATAAACCGAACCGTGCTGTTGGCCGCTGCCGCTGATGGCCAGAATGTCGCCGAGCGCAACGCCATCTTTCTGCATACCGGCGAAGAGCAAATCCAACGCTTCGGCCCACATCAACGGCGGGCTGTGTTTGACCAGCGGGTCGGGATCGGGCAGGACGCCGTTTTGCGTTCGGTACTGCGGCAGCGCGCGGTCGAAGTTCAATGATTTGTCATAGACCACCTTGCGGCGGTCGTAGTCAATGACCACGACACTCAGGCTTTGCGTGCTGGAATCGAGTCCGAGGAATAATTTGCCCATGGGATTTTGAATGTATGGCAACGTCATCATTTGCTGTAGCGTCGAGCCTGTGGCTCGACCGAATCGGCGCACAGCGCCGACGCTACAACTCAAATTCGGACACTGCCGAATGTGTCACTGGTTTCTGTTTCAGCAATCATAGAAGACAGCTCGTGTAAAAAAAAGCGTGTTGTGGTTGCAGCGTCCGGGGCTGGCGGCAGGATGCCGCCCTGACTGGCACGCTGGGAAGCGCGCCGCCACTTTGTGGAGGCAGCCATCCTGGCTGCCAGTAAACGCGGCTTCAAGCCGCGTGTTACCAAGGCACCTGCGCCCGGAATCATGTTTGTTTGCCATTTGCCGTTGCCATGCCCGTTCCCGGCGCTTAATTTCAAGTCTTATGAAAACCGCACCGGTCACTGGCTGCCTGATTGCCGGCCTTTTTTTCTCCTTTGCCCGTTTGCATTTGTCCGCCGCCCCTGATGCGCACGATTATCCTTTCCGCCCGGTACCGTTCACCGCCGTTCACCTGGACGACGTTTTCTGGGCGCCGCGCCTCGAAACGAACCGCGTCGTCACAATCCCCTACGCCTTCGGGAAATGCGAGGAGTCCGGCCGCATGGACAATTTCGAGCGCGCTGCGGCGGTCTTGCGCGGCGAAAACATCGCCAACCGCAAGCTGCCCGGATACCCGTTCGATGACACCGATCCGTACAAGGTCCTCGAGGGCGCCTCGTACGCGCTGGCCGTCCAGCCCGACCCGAAAATGGCGGCCTACCTTGATCATCTGATTGGTCTCTTTGCCGCCGCGCAGGAACCGGATGGCTACCTCTACACCATCCGCACGATTGACCCGCAACATCCCAATTCGTGGGACGGCCCGAAACGCTGGCTGAATGACCCGCAGCAAAGCCATGAACTTTATGACGCCGGCCATCTCTTCGAAGCCGCCGCCGCGCATTACCAGGCCACGGGCGAAACCAATCTGCTCAACATCGCAACCCGGGAAGCCAACCTGCTTTGCCAGGTTTTCGGCCCCGGAACGAACCAACTGCATCTCTGGCCCGGCCACGAAATCGTCGAAATGGGCCTGGCCAAACTCTACCGCGTCACCGGCGACCGGCGTTACCTCGACCTCGCCAAATATTTCATTGACGTGCGCGGCAGTCATCCGGGCGGCGACGATTATCATCAGTCCCGCATTCCGCCGGTGGACCAGACCGAAGCCGTCGGCCACGCGGTGCGCGCCGGCTATCTGTACAGCGGCATGGCGGACGTCGCGGCGCTCACCGATGACAAAAGTTACGTCCACGCCATCGACACCATCTGGGACAACGTCGTGAGCAAAAAACTTTATTTCACCGGCGGCATCGGCTCGGTGCCGGGCATCGAAGGGTTCGGCCCCGATTATTCCCTGCCTAACCGGACCGCTTACTGTGAAACCTGCGCGGCGGTCGCCAACGATTTCTGGAACGCCCGCCTGTTCGAGTTGCACGGCGACGCCAAATACGTGGACGTGTTCGAGCGCACGCTGTACAACGGTTTGCTCTCCGGCGTCTCGCTCGACGGCACCAAATTCTTTTATCCCAACGTGCTCGAATCCGACGGCACGCAGGAGCGCAGTCCGTGGTTCGGCTGCGCCTGTTGCCCGGGCAATATCACGCGCTTCCTGCCATCCGTGCCCGGCTACGTTTATGCGCAGCAGGGCAAAACCATTTACGTCAACCTCTACGCCGGCGGCACCGCCGACATCAAATCGGACGACGGCCGCGCTGTCAAACTCACGCAAGAGACGCGGTATCCGTGGGACGGCGCGGTGAAAATCACGGTCGCGCCGGACAAAAAATCAAGGTTCGCCATCGCCGTCCGCATCCCTGGTTGGGCGCGAAACGAAGCTGTGCCTGGGGACCTCTACAAATTTTTGGATGCGGTCAAAGAGCCGGTCACGCTCGAGGTCAACGGCCGGAACGTGCCGGTGAAACTGAACCAGGGCTACGTCAGCCTGAGTCGTCTGTGGAAGGCCGGGGACGTGATTGAACTCAACCTGCCGATGCCGATACGCCGGGTGGTGGCGAACGAAAATGTCAAAGCCGACCGCGGCCGCGTGGCGTTGCAGCGCGGGCCGATTGTTTTCTGCGCCGAATGGCCTGACAACCCGGGCGGCAAGGTCCGCAACCTGATTTTGCCCGCCGACCAGACGCTGACGGCACAGTTTGAACCAACGCTGCTCAACGGCGTCGAGACCATCACCGGCCAGGCATTCAGCTTCAACCGAGCCGCGGACGGTCAGCTCGCAAAAACGGAACACGCTTTCAAGGCCATTCCGTATTTCGCCTGGGCCAACCGCGGCCGCGGCGAGATGACGGTCTGGCTGGCGGTTGCCTCCAACGCTGTCCCGCTACCGCCCCAGCGGACGATTGCCTCGACCAGCCGCGTGACCGTCTCGCACCACGGCACGGACCCGGAGGCCATCAACGATCAGTTGACGCCCGGTTCCACCGGGGACGAAGAAACTCCTTTCTTCCATTGGTGGCCGCGGAAAGGCACCGCCGAATGGGCACAATACGACTTCTCGAAGCCGGCGAAGGTCAGCGCCGTGGAAGTCTATTGGTTCGACGACACCGGCCGCGGCGAGTGCCGTACGCCGCAATCCTGGGAACTGCTCTACCGGCAGAACGGCGAATGGAAACCCGTGGCGAACGCCAGCGGTTACGGCTGCGGGAACGGCCATTTCAACCGCACCACTTTCGACGCGGTGGAAACCGACGGCCTGCGGCTCGAAGTGCAGCTCCAGCCCGAGTGGTCCGCCGGCCTCCACGAATGGCGCGTGGAATAAAAACTGGAAACCTGC
Organism: uncultured Verrucomicrobiae bacterium; assembly: GCA_963802515.1. Taxonomy (GTDB): domain Bacteria; phylum Verrucomicrobiota; class Verrucomicrobiia; order Limisphaerales; family UBA11358; genus UBA11358. The sequence continues at coordinate 2,762,099 of CAWDIX010000002.1, read as the reverse complement.
AAGACGTTCCGATGCTTAGCCAGGCCAACCGCGTTCGTGTGCCATTACGGAGCGCGGAGCATGGCTCCGCATTCCGCCGGTTCGGCGCATCACCCATTCAGGGGATGGAATTTGCGTTGCGTTTGCGGCCTCATTCTTTAACTTCGCACTCATGCAATCCGCCAAATCGCTTCGCCTGCTTTCCGCTACCGCGCTGTTCGTGGTCCTGACTTCAACCCTCTTCGCCGCTGAAACCAATTCGCCGCGCGAACGGCTCCTGATGGATTTCGGCTGGAAATTTCACCTCGGCAATGAATGGGGCACCGGCCTCAACCTGGCCAAGGCCGGCTCCAGCAGCGGCCCGGCCGGCCGGTCGTTCGGCGACTCGAGCTGGCGCACGGTGAATTTGCCGCACGACTGGGCGATTGAGCTGCCGTTTGACCAGGGCGCCGACGGCAGCCACGGGTTCAAGCCCGTCGGGCCGGGCTTCGCGGCCAATAGCGTCGCGTGGTATCGCCGCACGTTCGAACTGCCGAAAGCGGATGCCGGCAAACGGCTGTGGCTCGAATTTGACGGCGTGTTCCGCGACGCGACGGTGTTCGTCAATGGCTGGTTCATCGGGCATCACGAGAGCGGTTACAGCAGTTTCCGTTACGACATCACCGACGTGGCCAACGTCGGCAGCGAGAACGTCGTCGCGGTGAAGGTGGACGCGTCGCAATTCGAGGGCTGGTTTTACGAAGGCGCGGGCATTTACCGTCACGTATGGCTCGTGAAGACCAGTCCGCTCGCCATTGCGCCGGACGGCATCTTCGTTTACAGCCAGTTCAAAAACAATGTGCCGGGCAAAAAAGTCGAAATCCACGTTCAAACCCAATTGCTCAATTCCCAGACCAACTCCGCCCGGGCCAATGTGCGCTACGAGATCATCGGCCCCGAAGGCAAAGCGGTTGCGTCGGCCCGGGAAACCGCCGGCCTCAAGCCGTGGGCCAGACACGACTTGCGCTCGGAAATCAGCTTCCGTTCGCCTGAACTCTGGTCGCCCGAAACCCCCAGGCTTTACAGGCTGGTGACAACGGTCGAAAGCAATGGACAAGATGTGGACCGCAAAGAAACGGAGTTTGGCATCCGCACCGTCGCGTTTGACGCCAACAAGGGATTCTTGCTGAACGGCAAGCCTTACGAACTCAAGGGCACGTGCAATCACCAGGACATGGCGGGGGTCGGCGCGGCATTGCCGGACGCCTTGCAGTATTTCCGCATCGCCAAGCTGAAGGAATTCGGCGACAACGCCTACCGCACGTCGCATAACGCGCCCACGCCGGAACTGCTCGACGCCTGCGACCGGCTCGGCATGCTGGTCATGGACGAAAACCGTTTGCTCGGCAGCGATCCCGCCAACCTTGAAAGGTTCAAAGGACAAATTCTGCGCGACCGGAACCATCCGAGCGTCGCCATCTGGTCCATTTGCAACGAGGAATCACGGCAAAGCGCGGCGGACGGCGGACGCGTCGGCGCGCACATGCAGGAATTTCTGACGCAACTGGACCCCACGCGGCCCGTCACTGCCGCTGAAAGTGTCGGCGACGTTTATACCGGGCTGATGGGCGCGCTGGAAGTACGCGGCTGGAATTATCACATCGGCCAGGACATGGACAATTACCACCAGAAACATCCGCGGCAGCCGGAAGTCGGCACCGAGCAGGGCAGCACGGTCAGCACGCGCGGCATTTACGCAAACGACAAGGTGCGCGGTTACGTGAGCGCCTATGATGTGAACGCGCCGGCGTGGGCGCATACCGCCGAACGCTGGTATGGCTTCTTCGCGGTGCGCCCGTGGCTTTCCGGCGGGTTCGTCTGGACGGGGTTTGATTATCGCGGCGAGCCGACGCCTTACTCCTGGCCGTGCATCAATTCGCATTTCGGCATTCTCGACACCTGCGGTTTTCCCAAGGACAACTTCTGGTATTACCAGGCGTGGTGGACGGACCAGCCGGTGCTGCACCTGCTCCCGCATTGGAACTGGCCGGGCCTGGAGGGCAAGGACATTGACGTGTGGTGCTATGCCAATTGCCAGCAGGTCGAATTGTTCCTGAACGGCCAGAGCCTCGGCCGGCAGACGATGACGAATTATTCGCATCTGCACTGGCCGGTCAAATACGCGCCCGGCGTCCTGAGCGCCAAGGGCTACACCGACGGCAAGGTGGTCTCGGAAACCCGCGTGGAAACCACCGGCGACGCCGACGCCGTTGAACTCGCCCCCGATCGCCCGGCCATCAGCGCCGACGGCGAGGACGTGAGCGTCATCACCGTTTCCGTGGCTGACGCGCAACACCGGGTCGTGCCCGTCGCCTCCAACCTGGTTCACTTCGCCTTGAGCGGCCCCGGAAAAATTCTCGGCGTCGGCAACGGCGATCCGAGCTGCCACGAACCGGACGTATTCATCCCGCAATCGCCGGTCCGCAGCGTGTCCGCAAACGAAGGCTGGCGCTGGAAAAAATTGCCGAACGTTCGCAATCCACGGCTCCCCGAAATCCGGGCGGATTTCGATGACGCGAACTGGGATGCGGCCAACGTGCAGTCTGACAGCGGCCCTCTGGGCGACCAGGAGCAGGCTGTTTTCCGCACCAGAATCCAGGTGAGCGAACCGGATCTGGCCGCGCAGGCGGTGGAACTTCAGTTCAACCGGATTGATGATGAGGGCTTTGTGTATGTGAACGGCCGGCGCGCCGGGGAATCGCATGACTGGCAGTCGCCGGCGGTCTTTGACGTAAAACCGTTCCTGCATCCGGGCGAAAACACCATCGCCGTCGGAGTGTCAAATTGGAGCGGGCCCGGCGGCATCAACCGGGGTGTGACGCTGCAATTCGCGGCCCGGCCGGTCGCGCCGAAATGGCAACGCAGCGTGTTCAACGGCCTTGCGCAAATCCTCGTGCAATCCACGACGGAATCGGGCGAAATCAAATTGACCGCCAGCGCCGACGGCCTGTCGCCCGCCACCGTAACGATTCAATCGCAGCCCTGCACACCGCGACCGTCCGTGCCCTGACCGGTAAGGACGGCGTGCCGCGCCGTCCACGCCGCGATCAGCAGCGCAAATGGAGTCCCTGCCAATCGGCGAGATATCGCTCCGGCCGCCCGCTCGAGCGGGCGGTGGCGCCGGCAGCGCGGCGTCCCTGCCATCGGGGGCAGCGCCAATTGCGCCCGCCGGGAACGCGGGCGGATGAATCCATTTGACAGGGCGCCATTTATTACCTACCGTTCGGTAGGTTTATGGCCAAACACGGTCCCGTAACGCGGCGGCAGATTCTCCGGGCGGCGCTCAAACGCTTCGCCAACGGCGGCTACGCCGCCACGTCCATCCAGCAAATCGTCGGTGACGCGAAGGTGTCCAAGCCGGCGCTGTACTATCATTTCCGCGACAAGGCCGGCCTGTTCCAGGCGCTCGTCAGCGAAGCGCACGACGAGCGGTTGCAGGTGGTGCAACAGGCGGCGGCGCGCGGACGCGGGGTGCGCGGGCAACTGGTTGAGATTCTCACCGCGCTGTTCGATTACTTTCACAAGAACCGCGAGTTGACGCGCATCGCGTTCGCCACCGCGTTTTCCGCGCCGGGTGAAATGCCGCCGGAATTGCGCTATCTCGAACGGTGCCAGCGCAATCTGGAGTTCATGCATTCCATCATCAAACGCGCGCAGGCCGCCGGCGAACTGGATGACCGCTTTGACAGCCGGGACCTGGCTTACGGCTTTTACGGACAGGCGCACCTTTACGTCACCTCGCATTTGCTGATGCCCAATTACCGGTTGAATCGGCGCGCCGCCGAGCGCATTGTGGATTTGTTTCTGGCCGGAGCCGGCGCCAAAAAAAGGAGACGGTAAAATTGTGAATACTCGAACGTTGAAAGTCATCTTAAGAGGATTGCCTGCCGCACTGTTGGCGGCGGCGTTATTTTCCGGCTGCGGCCGGAATCCGGCGGGCGCCGGCGCCTACAACCTGCCGCCACCGGAAGTCGGCGTGATCACCCTTACGCCGGAATCCGTGGCGCTGACGACGGAATTGCCGGGGCGCATTGATCCGGTGCGCGTGGCGCAGGTGCGCGCGCGCGTGGACGGCATCGTGCTGCACCGTGAATTCCGTGAAGGCGCGGACGTCACGAATGGCGAAGTGCTCTACCAGATTGATCCCGCGCCCTACAAGGCTGCGCTCGACAGTGCGAATGCCAGCCTGACGCAGGCGCAACAGTTGGTGGAACGCTACAAACCCCTGGTGGGCATCAATGCCGTGAGCAAGCAGGATTACGACAATGCCGTGTCGCAAGCGGCCCAGGCCGAAGCCGCGCAGGAAATCGCCGCGGTCAATTTTGGTTATTGCACCGTCACGGCGCCGATTTCCGGACACATCGGGGCGGCGTTGGTCACGGAAGGCGCGCTGGTCAGCCAAAGCGCTGCGACGGAAATGGCCCTGGTCACGCAATTGGACCCGATTTATTGCGATTTCACCGAATCGAGCACCGAGCTGCTGCGGCTGCGGCACGAATTGGAAGTGGGCACGCTCAAAACGGTCGCACCCGGCGAAGCGAAGGTGACCTTGTTGCTGGACGATGGAACGACTTACCCGCATTCGGGCAAACTGTTGTTCTCCGACGTGACGGTGGACCCGACCAGCGGAATGGTTACATTGCGGGCGGAAGTTCCCAATCCCGACCACCTGCTGCTGCCGGGGATGTTTGCGCGGGGAGTGTTGGAACAGGGGATCGATGCCATGGCCATCACGGTACCCCAGCGCGGCGTCAACATCGGCCCGAATGGCGTTGCCAGCGTGGTGGTGGTGGGAGCAGACAACAAGGCGGAGGCCCGGGTGATTAAAATCGGCCAGGCCGTGGGCAACAAATGGATCGTTACGGACGGGCTCAAGGCCGGGGAGCAGGTTATGGTTGAGGGCCTGCAAAAAGTTCAGCCGGGGGGGGTGGTGAAACCAGTTCCTTTCCTTCCGGGCGGCACCAACAGTATTGCCTCACCCGCACCGGCCCAGGGGAATTAACCGGACATCGCCATGCCGAAATTTTTCATCGACCGCCCGATTTTTGCCTGGGTGCTTTCCCTGCTCATCATGCTGGCGGGGATTCTGGCTGTCACCCATCTGCCGGTCGCCCAATATCCCAGCGTTGCGCCGCCGTCCATCGCCATCAATGCCAATTACGCGGGCGCCTCCGCGGAAACGGTGCAGGACACGGTCACGTCCGTGATCGAGCAGCAGATGAACGGCATTGATCACTTGCTCTACATGTCGTCCAGCAGCAGTGCGAGCGGCCAGGCCACGGTGACGCTCTTTTTCGACTCCGGCACCGATCCGGACATCGCGCAGGTGCAGGTGCAGAACAAGCTGCAACTGGCCATCCCCAGCCTGCCCCAGACCGTCCAACAGCAAGGCATCACGGTCCTCAAATCCACGCGCAATTTCCTGATGTTTTTTACGCTGTCGTCCACCAACAAGGACGTGAGCGACATCGCGCTGGGCAATTACATTTCATCGTCCGTGCTCGACCCCATCCGCCGCGTCACCGGCGTGGGTGAGGCGGACCTGTTCGGCACGCAATACGCCATGCGCCTCTGGCTGAACCCGAACCGGCTCGAAAGCTACAATCTCGACGCCAACGACGTCATCGCCGCGATTCAGGCGCAGAACGCGCAGGTGCCGGTGGGACAACTTGGGGCGCGCCCGTCCGTGAAGGGCCAGGAAATCAACCTCACCCTGCAAGGCCAGAGCACGCTCACCACGGTCAAGCAATTTGAGGACATTCTCCTGCGGGTGAATCCCGACGGCGCGCGCGTCTATTTGCGCGACGTGGCCCGGGTGGAACTGGGCGGCGAGACGTATGCCTTGCAGGCGCGGGTGGATGGCCGGCCGGCCGCGGCCGTCGGCATCCGGCTGGCGCCGTCGGCCAACGCCGTCGCCACCGCCAATGCCGTCCGCGCCAGGGTGCAGGAACTTTCCAAATTCTTCCCGGCCGGCGTGCCGTGTGGATTTCCCCTACGACGCTTCCGAATTCGTCCGCGCTTCCATCAAGGAAGTGGTCACGACGCTGATGGAAGCCATCGTGATGGTGTTCCTGATCATCTTCCTGTTCCTGCAAAATTTCCGGGCAACCATCATCCCCACCATCGTCATTCCGGTGGCGTTGCTGGGCACGTTTGGCGTCATGTATGCGCTCGGTTTTTCCATCAACGTGCTGACCATGTTCGGCATGGTGCTCGCCGTGGGCGAACTGGTGGACGATGCCATCGTGGTGGTGGAAAACGTGGAACGCATCATGAGCGAGGAAGGATTGCCGCCGCGCGAGGCGACCATCAAGGCGATGCAGCAGATCACCGGCGCGCTCATCGGCATCTCGCTGGTGTTGACGGCGGTGTTTATTCCCATGGCGTTCTTCGGCGGCTCAGTCGGCGCGATTTACCGGCAATTCTCGCTGTCGCTGATTTCGTGCATGTTGTTCTCCATCTTCCTGGCCATGTCGCTGACGCCGGCGTTGTGCGCCTCGCTGCTCAAGCCGGTGGAAAAGGGGCATCATTTGCGGAAGGAGGGATTTTTCGGCTGGTTCAACCGCGGCTTCCTCGCCACCCGTAAAAACTACGAAGGTTTCCTGGCCAGGACGATTAACAAGACGCCGCGATATCTGGTCATTTATCTGGTGATTGTCGCGGCGGTGGGCTGGCTTTACTACCGTTTGCCCTCGTCATTTCTGCCCGATGAAGATCAGGGTTACTTTCATCACCCTCATCCAGTTGCCGGTCGGCGCGACCCAGCAACGCACGGTGGACGTGCTCAAGCAGGTGGAGAGTTATTATTTGAAACAACCGGAGGTGGCGGGCATGGTGGACGTGGCCGGTTTCAGCTTTAACGGTCAGGGGCAAAACGCCGCGCTCGCCTTCGTTCATTTAAAAGACTGGAGCCAGCGCCACGGGGCTCAACACGGCGTGGACGCGATCATCGGCCGCGCTTTCATGGCCCTGGGCCGGATCAAGGATGCCATCATTTATCCGATCAACCCGCCGCCGATTCCCGAACTGGGCATTTCCGCCGGATTCGATTTTGAACTGGAGGACCAAGGCGGCCTCGGCCACGACAAGCTCATGCAGGCGCGCGACCAGTTGGTCGCCCTGGCCGCGACCAATCGAGACATCGCCCAACTGCGATTTGTGGGCCTGGAGGACACACCGCAGCTGAAGGTGGACATTGACCAGGCCAAGGCCAGTGCGCTGGGCGTTTCCCTGGCGGACTTGAACACGGTGCTCACCACCTGTTTCGGTTCGGATTACATCAATAATTTTGTCAACGGCAACCGCGTGCAACGGGTCATCGCCCAACTGGACGCGCCGTATCGCATGTTGCCCCAGGACGTCAGCAAGGTTTTCGTGCGCAACCGCACCGGCCAGATGGTTTCGCTGGCCAGCCTGGCCAGCCTGCACTGGATTTACGGCTCGCCGTCGTTGCAGCATTTCAACGGCTTTCCATCGCTGGAACTCCAGGGTTTGGCGCCGCCGGGCAAAAGCACCGGCCAGGCCATGACCGCCATGGAAAAGCTGGCCACGAAATTGCCCACGGGCTTTGGCTACGAATGGACCGGCCAGTCCTTCGAGGAACGCCTGTCGGCCAAACAGGCGCCCATGCTCTACCTGCTGTCGCTCATCGTGGTGTTCCTCGCGCTGGCCGCGCTTTATGAAAACTGGTCCATCCCGGTGGCGGTGATATCTGGTCGTGCCGCTGGGCATCCTCGGCGCGCTGCTGGGCGCCACCTTGCGCGGCCTTCCCAACGACGTGTTCTTCAAGGTCGGCTTGCTGACCATCGTCGGCTTGTCCGCCAAAAACGCCATCCTCATCATCGAATTCGCCAAGGATTTGCAGGCCCAGGGCAAAGGTCTGATCGAGGCCACGCTGGAGGCAGCACATTTGCGATTGCGCCCGATTCTGATGACGTCGCTGGCGTTCATTCTGGGCGTGTCGCCACTGGCGTTGAGCACCGGCGCCGGCTCGGCCAGCCGGCACGATATTGGCACCGGCGTGGCGGGCGGAATGATTACGGCCACCGTGCTGGCCGTTATTTTCGTGCCGGTGTTCTTCGTGCTTGTCCGCCGGATGTTCAAATCCAATAAACCAACGCACACCATGCTTGCGCCCCAGGCCGGCGGCCCGCCCGAGGAAGGCGAGAACGGCAAACCAGGACAGCCATGAGCAAACAAGTTTCGGCGATCCTTTTCCTGTTTATCCTGGCTCTGGCCGGATGCACGCTCGCACCAAAATATCAACGCCCGGCGGCGGCCATTTCGTCAACCTGGCCCAAGGCGCCGGGACCGCCCAAAGTCTCGACCAACGCCGTGCCGGCCGGCCTACGCTCAGAAGCTACGGCCCGGCAGGCGGCGGACATCGGCTGGCGCGAATTTTTCCGCGACCCGCGCCTGCAACAGATCATCGAACTGGCCCTGACCAACAATTCTGACCTGCGGGTGGCGATGTTGAACGTCGAACAAATGCACGCGTTGTATCGCATCCAGCGGAACGTCCTGGTTCCCACCGTGGACGTCAACGCCAACGGCTCGCGCCAGCGCATTGCCACCGGATTCGGCGGCGGCAATTTTTCGGCGACCTTCAACCAGTTCAATGTGAACCTCGGCGTCGCCCAATATGAACTGGATCTGTTCGGCCGGGTGCGCAGCCTCAAGAAGCAGGCGTTGGAAACCTATTTTGCCAGCGAGGAAGCCCGCCGGAGCGCCCAGATCGCGCTGGTGGCCGAAGTGGCCGCGGCTTACTTGACGGAGCGCGAACTGACCGAACAACTCGCCGTGGCCCGGCAATCATTGAAAGCGGCGCACAATGCCTATGATCTGGCCAAAAGCAGCTGCGACGTTGGCGTCCTTTCCCAACTTGATTTGAATGCCGCCGAAGTCCAGCTGCAAACCGCGCGCGCCGCCGCGGCCGGCTACGAACAGCAACTTGCCCAGGCTGAAAATTACCTGGTGCTCCTGGCGGGCTGCCCGTTGCCCGAGGACCTTCCCGCGCCCCAACCATTCGATCCACAGATTTGTTTGTCCGACGTGCCGGCGGGGTTGCCTTCCGACTTGTTGCAACGTCGCCCGGACATTCTCGAAGCCGAGCATCAGCTCGAGGCCGCCAATGCCAACATCGGCGCCGCCCGGGCCGCGTTTTTACCGACCATCACCCTCACTGGCTCGGCGGGCACCGCCAGCTCGACCCTCGAAGGTTTGTTCGCCCCCGGTTCACAGGCGTGGAACTTTTCACCTCAAATCCAGTGGCCCATTTTTGCGGCGGGAACCGCCTGGGCCGAACTCCAGGCTGTCAAGGCCGGCAAACTCATCGAAGTCGCGAACTACCAGAAAGCGATTCAAACCGCCTTTCGGGAAGTTGCCGACTCGCTGGCAGTACGGGCCACCGTCAAAACCCAACTGGCGGCCAACCAGGCCATGGTCAAAGCCCAGCGACAGAACTACGAATTGACCCGGGCGCGTTTCAACAGCGGTGTTGACAGTTCTCTCAATGTGCTCGCCGCTCAACAAACCCTCGACAGCGCGCGGCAGAATCTCATCCAGTCCCAATACTCGCGGTTGTTCAATCTGATCAATCTTTACCAGGCGCTGGGCGGCGGCTGGCGGGAATTTTCGCCGCAGATGGACACTTCGACCAACTCCCTCCCCGCGCCCAGGCGGGGAGACGGAGAAAAATGATTTGTTGCTATGAGTGAAAACCCATCGGTTCCTCCAAAACCGCCGCCGTCACCGCCGGCAAACGGTGCCCGGCTGGCAAAATTAAATTCGCCGTGGTTCATCTGGCCCGCCACCGGCGCGCTCGCTGTCCTGTTGTTTTTCGGATTGGATTATTTGGTCATCGCCTTCACGCACGAATCCACCGACGACGCGTTCATTGAAGGCCACGTGGTTTCCATCGCCCCGAGGATTTCCGGGCAGGTTTCCGCCGTTCACGTGCTCGACAACCAGCTGGTCCGCTCGAACGAACTGCTGGTGGAGATTGATCCGGCGGATTATTCGACGACCGCCGCGCAGAAACAATCCTCCGCCGATGCGCAGGAGGCCAATTACAAGGTGGTGCTCGCCGCGCTCGATTTGATGACCGTGAAAGTGACCACGGCCCAGGCCACCGCCGACCAGTCGAAGGCCGACGCCGACGCCGCGGCGGCCACCGACGCACGGGCCCAGGCCGATTTTCAACGCAGCCAGGAATTGCGGAAGCAGAACACGATTTCGCAGCAGGAATTTGACGCCGCGCAGGCCACAATCAAGGAAGCCGACGCGAACCTCGCCGCCGCGAAACAAAAGGCCGTTGCGGATGTTTCGAAAATTGAGGAAGCCAAGGCGCAACTGGCCGCCACCAAGGCCGCGGTCGGCATGGCGCTGGCACAATTCCAGCAGGCGCAGACCGCCGTGCAGTCGGCGCAACTCGATCTTTCTTACACGAAAATTTTTGCGCCGGGCGATGGCCGCGTGACGCGCAAATCCGTTGAGCCGGGCGATTACGTCCAAACCGGCCAGACGCTGTTCTCGCTTGTGCCAAGCGATGTCTGGGTCGTGGCCAATTTCAAGGAAACGCAATTGAAACACGTGCGGCCCGGTCAGCCGGTGCTTATTGAAATTGACGCGCTCGGCAGATCGCTGAGCGGGCGCGTGGACAGCATCCAGGCCGGCTCCGGCGCGCGGTTCAGCCTGTTGCCGCCCGAAAACGCGACGGGCAACTACGTGAAGGTGGTCCAGCGCGTGCCGGTTAAAATCCTTTTCGACGAGCCATTGCCCACCGACCACACCATTGGCCCCGGCCTTTCCGTTGCCCCCAGCGTGCGCGTCAGTAGTTTTGAAATTCCCGGCTGGGCGATTGCCTTGCTGGCCATGGCGTTAGCGGGCGCGGCGGCGTTTGTTTTCCGATCTGTTCTGCGCCGGAAAACGAATCGCGCTTCGCAATGAAAAGGGCAAAAGGCAAAATTAAAAAGGCGTGCAGCCGCTGTTTGACGAACGTCGTTCGTTGCCGCCCCTTTTACCTTTTTCCCTTTACCTTTTTAATTTCTGTCTCCCATGCCTGACAGCGCACATCACGAGGACTGGCGGCCGCGGCACAGTCCGTGGCTCGTTGCGCTGGGCGTGATGCTGGCGACGTTCATGCAGGTGCTCGACACCTCCATCGCCAACATCGCCCTGCCGCACATCGCCGGCAGCCTGTCGGCCACGACCGACCAGGCAACGTGGGTGCTGACAAGTTATCTCGTGGCGAACGCCATCATCCTGCCGATGACCGGCTGGCTGGGGAACCATTTTGGCCGGAAACGGGTGCTGATTTCGTGCATTGGCATGTTCATATTTGCATCGGTGCTGTGCGGGATGGCGCTGAACCTGCCGATGCTGATTATGGCGCGCATTTTGCAGGGCGCGGGCGGCGGCGCGATGGTGCCCATCGCCCAGGCGATTTTGCTGGAAAGTTTTCCGGTCGCCAAACGCGGCATCGCCATGGCGACGTTTTCACTGGCCGTGATTGTGGCGCCCATCGTCGGCCCCACGCTCGGCGGCTGGATCACGGACAATTATTCGTGGCGCTGGATTTTTTACATCAACCTGCCGGTCGGCATCCTCGCCATGTTTTTGGCCGAATGGCTCGTCGAAGACCCGCCTTATATCAAACGCAACGTAAAGGCGGCGATTGACTTCATCGGGTTCGGGCTGTTGGCGCTCTGGCTGGCGACGCTGCAAATCGTCCTGGACAAGGGACAGGAGGTGGACTGGCTGGGCGCGGTCTGGATCCGGTGGTTCATGGCCATTTCCGCATGCTCCATGATCGGATTTGTCGTATGGGAATTCAGGGTGGAGCATCCGCTGGTGGACTTGCGGATCCTCAAGAGCCGGAATTTTGCCGTCGGCCTGATGCTGATGACGGTGGTGGGCGTCATTCTTTACGGCACGACGGCGGAGCTGCCGCTGTTTCTGCAAACGCTGATGGGTTATCCGGCGTTGCAAAGCGGTTACGCGATGAGCCCGCGCGGCATGGCGGCGTTTGTCACCACCCTCATTGTCGGGCGGCTGGTGGGAAAAATCCGGCTGCGCTGGCTGTTGGGTTTTGGTTTTTCAATGCTGGCGTTGTCCGCCTTCCTGCTGAGCGACCTCACGCTTCAGGTGAGCATGCGCAGCGTTATTTTCCCGACCGTGCTGAATGGCGTGGCCATCAGTTTCATTTTCGTGCCGCTGACAACGGCGACGATGAGTCAGTTGCGCCAGCGGCAACTGGGCAGCGCCACCGGGCTTTACAATCTCATGCTCAACATTGGCGGCAGCATCGGCATTGCCCTTGTCACCACGCTCATCGCGCGCGGCGCGCAGGCGCATCAGGCGCTCATGGTCGGGCATCTGACGCCGACCGACCCGGCGTTCGTGCGGCAACTTCACGCAGCGCAGGCCACGCTCGCGCGGCACAGCGACCCCGTGACGGCCATGCACCAGGCATACGCCCTGTTTTACGGCAGCCTCAATCAACAGGCGCATTTGTGGGCGTTTGTGGACACGTTCCGGATCTTTGCGCTGGTGGTGCTGTGCTGCCTGCCGCTGATTTTGTTGTTCAAACGCGTCCGGCAGGCGCCGGCGCGGCAGGTGGAACTTGCTTGAAATACCGCTGAATTGAGTAAAACTTGTAACAAATTCGACCATGCCATCGTCCAAGATGTTGATTATGAAAAAATCAATTTTAGCCAAAAGCGTTTTGATCGCCGTCGGCCTGCCGCTGCTCGCGGGTTGCATTGTTGAACGACCGGCCCGGACTGTCACCGTGGTGCAACCGGGCGCGCCGCCGCCGGGTGAGGTCGTCGTGGAGCAGCCGGAAAATCCGCCGCCGCCGCGGGTTGAAGTCGTAACGGCGGCTCCCGGGCCATTGGCCCTTTGGCTTTGGGTTCCGGGCTGCTGGGAATGGCGCGGGCACTGGGTCTGGGCGGGTGGACGCTGGGCGCCACGCCCGCATCCGCACGCGGCTTGGGTGGCCGGTCATTGGGGTCACCGCGGTCGCGGCTATGTCTGGGTGGGCGGCCGCTGGCGCTAAACCCGGCAGGTTCCCCGCGCATGCTTTCACGGCCATTGGCGTTTAACGACGCCGGTGGCCGTTTTCATTTACTGAGTGTTGCGGAAATGAATGACGGAGCGCGGGCCTTAGAGCAAATTGTGAAATACTGTAGCCGTTTTTCAGGAGCGCGGCGTTCACGCCGCTTCATTGTCCTCCATGAAATTCACGTCGAAGCGGGCTGAAGCCCGCGCTCCTCCGACGGCCACGGTTTTAGTTAAACCGCTATAGCCCGCTTCACCCGCGGCTGACGTGAGTTGCTTGAAAATTCATGCTCGCCTTCGTTTCGAGCGATGAAGCGGCGTAAGCGCCGCGCCCCAGTGAACTTCAATAACTTCAATAATCCGTTGCAAATTGGCGAAAGGCGGCGCACATTCCCGGAGATTTCCAGAACTGAAAACGAATATGAAAAATTCTATTCCAATCAGAACGCTGCTCATCGCCGCAGCGCTGCCGTTGTTCGCTGGCTGCGTGTCACGGCCCACCAACGTCGCGCCGCAGGTCGCCACGGCGGACAACGTCAATGTCGGACAACCCACCCGGCCACCGCCGGACAATCAAAGGGATGTCATTCCCGTTTGTCCCGGGCCGCGGACGTTGTGGTATTTCATTCCCGGCCATTGGGAGTGGCGCGGACAATGGGTGTGGGTGCAGGGCCATTGGCGGCCGCGTCCGCATCCGGGCGACATCTGGCTTCGGGGCAAATGGGTGGAGCAGGACAACGTCTATGTCTGGCAAAAAGGCCACTGGCGTTCCGGCGCGCCCGCCGACGAAGAATCCACCGACCGGTAATCTTCCGGTCAACTACGCGTTCTTCGCGCCTCTGTTTGGAGTTCCGCGTTTACGCGGCAGGGTTGACGCATTGTCGTAACCGCCTAAAGGCGGAACTCCGAACCTTTCGTTTGCCTGCAAAAAATTCGGCGAAAATCAGCTTGGCATTGGCGGGGCCGGTGATTCAATTGGAATCATGAAAGGCCAGCCTGCCGCCAACCAACCCAAGGGAATGACCTTGATTGAAGTACTCGTGATTATTGCTGTGGTTGTTGTGCTGGCGGCACTGTTGTTACCTGCGCTTTCCGCAGCGAAGCGAAAACACTCGAGAATCAACTGCGTCAATTCCCTGCACCAAATTGGCGTCGCCTTCAAAGTCTGGGAAGGAGACAACGGTGACAAATATCCGATGCAAGTTGTCCTGACGAACAATGAAACTATGAAGCTTGTGACCAATGGTAATGCCTATCTGTTATGGCGGACCATGTCCAACGAGCTCAGTACGGCGAGAGTCCTTCATTGCCCCGATGATGAGCAGCGAACAGAAAACGCGTTGTTTTCCCAAGATTTCAGCGATGCGAACATCAGTTATTTTTTCAGCCTGGAGGCCGCTGATAAGTATCCGCAAATGATTCTTGATGGTGACGATAATCTGGCTATCAACGGTGTTCGGGTTAAGCCCGGCATTTTGAATCTTCCGACCACCAATTCTCTGGCGTGGACCAAAGAGCGGCATCACGGCATTGGCAACATTGGAATGGCCGATGGTTCAGTGCAACAACTCACGGTTGATGGCTGGAATTCGGCTGTGATCGCCGCCACCAATGGCGCCCCCGCCAGCACGTATGGTCTGGTGATTCCATAGGCATTTAGCTGGTAATCGAGATTGAAAGTCAGCGGCGGATTCTCTAGGTTGCCTTCGCAACGAAAACTTTGGAGCGAACATGAAAACCTGGCATGGACATTTTCTGGTGGCCTTGGCCATTCCGTTGCTGCTCACGGGCTGCAAGCAGCCACCGTCCGGGTCTGGCGCGAACAGCGACGTCATCAAGGTGGGCGAATTCGCGTCGTTAACCGGCAGCGAGGCCACGTTCGGCCAGTCATCGCACGAGGGAACCGAACTGGCGATTGCCGACCTCAACGCCGCGGGCGGCGTGCTCGGCAAAAGGATTGATTTGATCACCGAGGACGACCAGTCGCAGGCCGGCCAGCCGGCGACGGTGGTGCGGAAATTGATCTCCAGCGACGGGGTCGTGGCGATTCTGGGCGAAGTGGCGTCGTCGCGTTCGCTGGAAGCCGCGCCGATTTGCCAGGAAAACAAAATCCCGATGGTATCCCCCGCGTCCACGAATCCGAAGGTGACCGAGGCGGGCGATTACATCTTCCGGGTCTGCTTCATAGATCCGTTTCAGGGCACGGTCATGGCGAACTTCGCGCGCAAGACGCTCAAGCTGAATACGGCGGCGGTGCTGAAGGAGGCGAGCAGCGATTACAGCGTGGGGCTGGCGAAATATTTTGTGGCGGGTTTCACCGCGGACGGCGGAAAAATCGTGGCCGAGGAAAACTTCAGCCACGGCGACCGGGACTTCACCGCGCAACTGACGGCCATCAAGGCCGACCATCCCGAGGGCATCTTTGTTCCGGGCTATTACACGGAAGTGGGGTTGATCGCGTTGCAGGCGCGGCAACTCGGCATCACCGTGCCCTTGTTCGGCGGCGACGGCTGGGAATCCTCCTCGCTGGTGCCGATCGGCGGCGCGGCGCTGGAAGGCTGTTATTTTTCCACGCATTATTCGCCCGAAGACACCTCGCCCGCCGTCCAGAATTTCGTGAAAGCGTTCCGCGCCAAATATGGCGAAACGCCCGACACCATGGCGGCGCTCGGCTACGATTCGGCGCTGATTCTGGCGGACGCCATCAAGCGCGCCGGCTCGACCGACGGGGCGAAGATCCGCGATGCGCTGGCGGCGACGAAGGATTTTCAGGGTGTCACCGGCAAAATCACGATTGACGCCCACCGGAACGCCTCGAAGCCGGCCGTGATTCTGACCATCAAGAACGGCAAATTTGAATACGTCAAGACGGTCGAGCCGTAGGGCGGTTGATAGTTGAGAGTTGATAGTTGATGGGCGGGGCGGCAAGTTTTCCCCATGTTCAACGTTGAGCAACTGGCGACCGGGCGGGAAGTAATGGCGTTAGCCGGCACGGCTGATGGAGGCCCGCGTTGTCAACCGCTCAACCCTCAACCCTCAACCCGCAGTTGATTCTGAGCGAATTTCTCCAGCAACTCATCAACGGTCTGGCGTTCGGCTCGATTCTCGCCCTCATCGCGCTCGGTTACACGATGGTCTATGGCATCCTCCGTTTCATCAATTTTGCGCACGGCGACATTTTCATGCTCGGCGCGTTTGCCGGCTTTTACCTCGCGCCCAAAATCGCCACCGTGCTGCCGACCCCTTCGATCTGGGCGGGACTGGTGGTGATGGGAATTTCGATGGCCATCTGTGCCGCGGTGGGCGTGGTGATTGAACGGTTCGCCTATCGTCCCCTGCGCCGCAGCCCGAAACTGACGGTGCTCATCACCGCCATCGGCGTTTCCCTGTTTCTCGAATACACCGGCCAGTTTGTCTTCGGCGCCGCGCCGAAAAAATTCCCCATGCTCATTCCTTCCTATCCCATCACGCACCTCGGCGGCTTGAGCATCACGAGCAACCAGATCATCGTGCTCGGCGTGACGCTGCTGCTGCTCCTCGCCCTGCGGTTCATCGTGCAGAAAACGAAGATCGGCACGGCGATGCGCGCGTTGTCCTTCAACCCCGAGGCGGCGGCGCTCATGGGCATCAACACCGACGTGGTCATTTCGTTCACGTTCGCGCTGGGTTCCGCGCTGGCGGCGGCGGCGGGCATCCTGTTCGCCATCAATTATCCGGCGATAGACCCGCTCATGGGCATTTTGCCCGGCTTGAAGGCGTTTGTCGCGGCGGTGCTCGGCGGCATCGGCAATCTGCCCGGTGCGGCGCTCGGCGGCCTCATCATCGGCACCACCGAAACGCTCGTGGCCGGCTATATTTCCTCGACCTACCGCGATGCAATTGCGTTCGGCGTGTTGATTTTGATCCTGCTCATCAAGCCGTCCGGCTTGCTCGGCAAAAAGGAGATCGAAAAGGTATGATTGCCCGGCACGCCAAACTGCTTTTGTTGGTGGCGCTGGGCCTGAGCCTGCTGGGTTCGCTGGTCGCGGGTCGCATCAACCCCTATGTGCTCTTCATCCTTTATGATATCGGCATCAACATCATTCTCGCCGTCAGCCTGAACCTGATCAACGGCTATACCGGCCAGTTTTCGCTCGGCCACGCCGGGTTCATGGCCGTGGGCGGTTACACGGCGGCGGTCATCACCAACCAGTTCGGCGCGTTGGGCGGATTCGCGTCCGGCGTGCTCTTCTTTGGCGCACTGGTCGCCGGCGGATTGCTCGCGGCGATGGTGGGATTTCTGGTGGGATTGCCCACCTTGCGCCTGCGGGGAGACTATCTGGCCATCGTCACGCTCGGTTTCGGTGAAATCATCCGTGTTATTTTCCAGAACATGAACGCCGTCGGCGCCGCGCGCGGTTTGAGCGTGATGCACGGTTACACCAATTTCTTCTGGACGTTCGGCATGGCGGCGGTGACGGTTTATGTCGTCACCGTGCTGGTGCATTCGACGTACGGCCGCGGCTTCATTGCCGTGCGTGACGACGAGGTGGCTGCCGAGGCGATGGGCATCAACACGACCAAATACAAGGTCACCGCGTTCGTCGTCGGCGCGTTTTTTGCCGGGATTGCCGGGGGCCTCTACGCGCACTCCAAGCAATTCCTCACGCCGAGCGGGTTCAATTTCATGCAATCCATCGCGATCGTGGTGATGGTCATCCTCGGCGGCATGGGCAACACGCCGGGTGTGATCCTGGCCGCGATTCTGCTGACGTTGCTGCCGGAAGGCCTGCGCATGATGGCCGGGGTCGAACATCTCCCGGGCATAGGCAAAATGTATCCGCTCGGCTGGATTGGCGACACGCGGATGATCATTTACTCGCTGCTGTTGATTGCGCTGATGCTGACGCGACCGCAGGGGCTCTTCGCTTTTCCCAAAGCGAAGAAATTAAAAATGCAAAATTAGAAATGCAAAATGCCAATGCCAGTTCGAACGATTCCTGGAAAATTCCGCCGCGGGATATTGTTGAACGCACTTTCGAGTTTGCCGTTCGCGTAGTCCAGCTTTGCGACAAATTGGATGAAAACCGGGGGGTTGGCCGGGTGATGATGGCGCAGATTCTGCGGGCTGGAACCAGCGTTCCGTCAAACGTTGAGGAAGCGCAAGCGGCGCAGAGCAAGGCCGACTTTGTGAGTAAAATGAGCATCGCGTTGAAGGAAGCGCGTGAAACCCATGTGCGCCTGAGGTTGCTGGCGACCGCCGACATCCTGCCAACAAAACAACTGCAACCTCTGGTTCGGGAAGCTGAAGAAATCAAGCGCGTGATCGGTGCGATCATCGTTTCGACCAAACGCAGTGGAATTGATTGACCGTTTTTTAATTTTGCATTTTTAATTTTTAATTGTGACAGCGTTGCTTCAACTCGACAAGGCCACCATCCGCTTCGGCGGGTTGACGGCGGTGTCGAACCTCGATTTGCAGCTCGGGCACAATGAACTGGCCGGCCTGATCGGTCCGAACGGTGCGGGTAAGACGACGGTGTTCAATCTCATCACCGGCGTCTATCAACCGACCGCAGGCGGGATTTTTTTTGATGGCGAGTCCATCGTCGGTCACAAGCCCTACCGCATTACCGTTCGCGGTATCGCGCGCACCTTTCAAAACATCCGGCTGTTCCCGTCGCTGACGGTTTTCGACAATGTTCGCACGGTGTTCCACCTGCATTTGCGCGGCGACGTCCGCCACGCACTGTGGCGCGGCCGGGCGTATTGGGACGAGGAGAAGGAGATTGCCGCGCAAGTCCTCGAGCTGCTGGAGATTTTTCATCTCGAAAAATTCGGCGGCACACTGGCCAACAGTTTGAGTTACGGCAACCAGCGGCGGCTGGAAATCGTCCGCGCCCTGGCGGCCAGGCCGAAGCTGTTGCTGCTGGATGAACCCGCCGCCGGCATGAACACCAACGAAAAGACGGAATTGATGCGGCTGATCCAGTTCATCAAGGACAAGTTTCAGATCTCCGTGTTGCTCGTCGAACACGACATGCAGGTGGTCATGGGCATTTGCGAGCGGATTGCCGTTCTGGATTACGGCGTGAAAATCGCCGAAGGCAAACCGGACGAGGTGCGCCGGAACCCTAAAGTCATCGAGGCCTACCTGGGCGAGGAATTAAAAATTCAAAATGAAAAATGAAAAATGAAAAAGCGGACAGGCAACCGCGCAGCTGATTTTTGCATTTCTGGTTTCTGATTGTGTGATGCTCGAAATAAAGAATTTGACCGTAAATTACGGCGCCATCACCGCGCTGCACGGGGTTTCGCTGGCCGTGCCGGCGGGGGGCATCGTCACCCTCATTGGCGCGAACGGCGCGGGCAAAACGACCGCGCTCAAGACCATTTCCGGCCTGCTGAAACCGCGTGGCGGTGAGATTCTTTACGACGGCAAAAACATTGCCGGCCTGCCGCCGCACCAGATTGTCAAGCTCGGCCTATCGCACGTGCCGGAGGGCCGGATGATTTTTGCGAACCTGACGGTGATGGAAAACCTGCAGATGGGCGCATATCTCCAAAAGGACCGGCAGGTGGTCCGGCGGGAGCTGGAACACGTCTTCGCCCTGTTTCCGCGTTTGCAGGAACGGGAACGGCAAATTGCCGGCACGTTGAGCGGCGGCGAGCAACAGATGCTGGCGATTGGCCGCGCGCTGATGAGCCGGCCGAAATTTTTGATGCTCGACGAGCCTTCACTCGGACTCGCGCCGTTGCTGGTAAAGACCATTTTCGAAAAAATTGTCGAAATCAACCGGCAGCAAGGCATCACGATATTGCTGGTGGAACAAAACGCGAATCTGGCGCTGGAAGTTTCGCATTCCGGCTATGTGCTGGAAACCGGCAAAATCACCGTCCAGGGCGACTCGGCGGCGTTGCGGCAGAACCCGCAGGTCAAGAGCGCCTATCTGGGCGGTTGAAGACGACCTTGCCTTTACTCCAGGCTCGAAGCCGGAAGGTTGAGAAAGCGAGGTCCTCCCGCTCTCAACCCTCAACCAAACACTTGTCTTCAGCCCCCACCCCCTCGGCTACGGGCTTACCACCCGATAGAAACGCAGCGGGAACTGGCTGGCGTTGGTGTCCGTGAAAGTGAACGCGTTGCCGGGCAGGTTGGTGGCAATGGTCTCCCAGGACGTGGGGTCCGCCAGATTAGTGGTCGCCTGAACCAGGGTTGTCTGGACCGCGTTGGCTTGCACGGTGAATTGAAAACCTCCGGTCACCGGTGGTGCGGTGGTGAGAGTGGCCAGGGCCGCCGGCGTCGGCACGGGATTGACCGCATAAACGCCGGGAGCAAACCCGGAGACATTGCCCCCGGCATCGTAAGCGCGCACACTCCATTCTTCATAGGTGCCAGGCGTGAGGCCGGTGATGGCGGCGGTCGTGCCGGTGAAGTTCGTCCCATATCCAATGGTCGGAAACAAACCGCCAATCCAACCCAAAATCTCATAACGAACAATCGGCACCGGGCCGGGCGAAGGATCCCACGCGAGACTGATAGTGGTGGAAGTGATCCCGGTTACCCGCAAATTGGACGGCGGCTGCGGGCCCAACGTGCTGACGGTAATGCCCGCATGGCCCGATGTGCCGCCGGGGCCTGTGGCGTTGACGTCAAAGGCATAGGAAGTATTCGGTGTCAAACCTGACAGGGTCATGTTAGTCGTGGAGGTGGAACCGACCAACTGATAGTTGACACCGCCGCCGCTGCCCTTGGGATCGTGCCAGGGATGCGGGATGAAAACGCTATAAGAAACGGGACCAGCCACCTGATCTTCCGGAGCCCAGGTCAAAGTCACCGAATATTCGGTGGCGCCGACGAGATTTAAGTTAGTCGGTGTCACTGGCGGCGGGTTTGGGATGGTGATGGTAAAAGTCCAATTGGTGACACCCGCATAGTTGGCTGCCTGAACGGTCACCGGGATGGCCCCGATTTGATCAAGCCCCTGCGGGATCCACGTAATGGCACCGCTATAAGGATCCACCAGCATATTGGCGGGGCCGCTGACCAGAGAGTAAACCGGCTGAGGATTGCCGGTTGCGCCGATGGAAGAAGAGAAAGTTTTCAGGTAGACGCCGTTTGTGCCGGGATATTGCGTGAACGTTGGGGCGACATCGGGCACGTTCAATTGCTGGCTCCGCCAGACGTCGCCGGTGTCGTAGCCGTTGGTGTCGCTGCCGCCCATCACAATCAGCCGGCCCAGACTGTCCACGCCCATTGCCGAACCGGTCAGCGGTTCGGGCAACGGCGTGGAAAGCGTCCAGGAATTGCTCGCGGGATTATAAACCTGGACCGCATCGGTCGGGACGCCACCGGACGTGCCGCCCACGACATAAATGTTTCCGTCCACGCCCAACGTCGCTGCGCTGCCGGCCGTCGCGATGGGCATGGCCGCCAGGTTGGTCCAGGTGTTTTTACTGACCGAATAGCGGAGCACACTGGCGATTTCCACTCCGGAAACGGTGTCGGTGTATCCGCCGAAAATGTAAATGTAATTTGTGTGGTCAAACACCGCTGGAAAATCGTATCGGGCCGCCGGCAGGCTGGCGACGGGTGACCAGGCATTGTTGTCCTGATTGTAGCTCTCGGCGGACGCGAGCGGATTGCCGCTGCCGTCCAGGCCGCCGATGGCGTAGGCGTTGCCGCTGCGGTCGGGCGCGTATCCGAGGCAGGACCGCGGCACACCCATGGAAGCCAGCGTGGACGAACCGTCGCTGGGGCTGTAATTAATCACCGTGCTCACGGAACTGATGCCATCGTTGCCGCCGTAAACGATGATCGAGCCCCCGCTGGCCACGGCACC
This sequence comes from uncultured Verrucomicrobiae bacterium, assembly GCA_963802515.1. GTDB lineage: Bacteria > Verrucomicrobiota > Verrucomicrobiia > Limisphaerales > UBA11358 > UBA11358. Next base: position 2,740,203 of record CAWDIX010000002.1, on the reverse strand, counting down.
GGGCGCAACATTCACGCTGTAGAACGGCTGGCCCAACGGCGTCCAGTAAATGTTGGTGGCGTTCAGGCCCTCGGGATAAGCGGTGCTGCCGGCAATCACGGCGTTGCCCAGACCAGGCATGACGACGGTTGCCGCGTCACTGCCCGGATAGTCCATGGCCGGCCCGGGGAACCATGTCAACGGAGCCGCGCCAAGGTTCGACCCGATGAACAACCCGATGATTCCGGCCGGAAACCGGCAAAGGAATAATATGTTCGTTTTCATTTTGGTTCAGGTTTGATGTTCTTGATCTCTTTCAAATCCGCCTAGCAATTCGAGTGCCCGACGGGATCGGGCGTAAAACACTCCGGATCGAATTCGCTGAAAGTGTTTGGCGGCCGTGACTTCGATGACCCGGCATCCGGAAGTCAGGGAAAAGCCCGGCCAACCACCGGTCCACTATCGAATCACCGAAACCGGACCGCGGTCCACAATCGGCCCTCGCACCGAACCGCCCGCCCGCAACGTCTGCAACACTGTCCCGAGGGCGCGGAACCCGCGCGGATTCCGGTGTGATTACCGTCTCGATCCGGAACAGAGATGACTGGTTCGTTTTCATAGCACCGATGGATCAATCTTTTTTCCGGAGCAGGGCAGACAGGCCGGACAGTCTGCCGCCCCGAAACTCAGAGGGGAACCTACTCCGGTCCGTAGCATCGTCAAGGAATAACTTATGAATAGAAGCAGTTTGATTTATAGATGCGCGATTCGTTCAGGCGGGTCTTCATCTTATCCTTCTGGCCTTCAACATTTTGTTGCGTCGTCGTTAAATGAAGACGGGTTTCCTCTGCGGTGCGGCTGAAAAATTTTTTACGTGGCGGTCTTCGATCTGCGATTTTTCAAACGTCTTCTCCCTTTTGCGTGTGCCGGCGCGGCGAGGCTTGCAGTTTCACTTCTTCCGGTTAGGCTCGGCTGAGTGAGCACCCGTTCGGCCGCCGATTCTTCCACCCCGCCACTGCCGCCGAGCGAGGGGGCATCCAGGCCGGCGTTTGTCACCACGCACTGGTCGGTTGTGCTGTCGGCGCAGAACAAGAATTCACCGCGTTCGGTCGAGGCGCTGGAGTCGCTTTGCCGCACCTACTGGTATCCCCTGTATGCCTTCGTGCGCCGGCAGGGTCGCCGTCCGCATGACGCACAGGATCTCACCCAGGAATTTTTTTCCCGGCTGTTGGAAAAGGATTACCTGAAAGCCGCCGACAGGGAGAAAGGAAAGTTCCGCACCTTTCTGCTGGTGGTTTTGAAACGTTTTCTGGCCAACGAATGGGACCGGCAACATGCGCAAAAGCGCGGCGGCTTTGCGCCCGTCGTATCCATTGATCAGGCACTGGCCGAGTCGCGCTACGCCGCCGAACCGGCCCACCAGCTTCAACCCGACGTGCTCTTTGACCGGCAATGGGCCGTGACCCTGATCGAACGGGTCATGGCGCGGCTGCAAGAGGAGTACCTGGCCTCAGGCCGGGCCAAATTATTCGAATACCTTCGCAGTTGTCTCGCCCGGGACGAGTCGGCCCTGCCCTATGCGGAGATTGCCGCGCGGCTCAAGCTCACCGAGGCTGCGGTCAAGATGGCCGTCCACCGATTGCGCGCCCGGTATCGCGAAATTCTGAAGGCCGAAATTGCCGACACCGTCTCCTCACCGGAGGAGATTGAGGAAGAAATCCGTCACCTGTTCTCGACCTTTGGGCCGTGAGTGTCACGGTTTGGCGCGTTACCTTTCGCCGGTTTTGCCTAAGATACGGGTGGAATGAAACCATGACTGCGGGTGCAACCAATTCTTTTGCCGACTGCAAGTGCCCCCGGTGCGGCGCGGAGCTTCCCGTCAACACGCCACCGGACCTTTGCCCGAAATGCCTGTTGCAGGCGGCCCTGCCCACACAAGCCGGCCAGCCGAAGACGGAGAAGGCGGCCGCGCCAACGCCGGCGCGCTCGCGCGGATTGCCGCAGCCGGGCGAACAACTGGGGCATTACCGGATCATCCGCCTGCTGGGCGAGGGCGGAATGGGCGCGGTGTTTGAAGCCGAAGATTTGGAGAGCGGACGGCGCGTTGCGCTCAAAGTGTTGAGCCAGACACTCGATTCGCCCGAGGCACGCGAACGGTTCTTCCGTGAAGGCCGGATGGCCGCCTCGATCAATCATCCGAACAGTGTTTATGTTTTTGGCACCGAGGAGATTGGCGGAACGCCGGCCATCGCGATGGAACTGGTGGCCGGCGGCACGCTGCAGGACCGCGTGCGTGAGCGCGGCCCGTTGCCCGTGGCGGAGGCCGTGGACTGCGTTCTGCAAATCATTGCCGGCCTGGAGGCGGCCCAGCGCATCGGCATTTTGCACCGCGACATTAAACCTTCCAACTGCTTCCGGGATACCGATGGCACGGTGAAGATTGGCGACTTCGGGCTTTCGATTTCCTCCGCCGTCCGCACCGAACCGGCGTTGACCGCGACCGGCGCGTTTCTCGGCACCCCCGCTTTTTGTTCGCCCGAACAACTGCGCGGCGACGAACTGAACGTCCGGTCGGACATGTATTCCGTCGGTGCCACGCTTTTCTACCTGCTCACCGGGCGCACGCCGTTCGAGGCGAAGAACACAGTGCAACTGCTGGCGACCGTGCTCGAACAACGCGCGCCGTCACCGGCCAAGTTCCGTCCAGGCATTCCCCAAGGTCTGGCCAAAGCCGTCCTGCGTTGTCTCGAAAAACAACCGGGCGATCGGTTCAAAAATTATCACGAACTGGGCCAGGCACTGGCCCCTTACAGTTCCGCCGCCCCTACACCCGCGACGCTGGGCCTGCGTTTTCTGGCCGGGATGCTCGACCAGCTTTTCCTCACCATCATTTGGGTCTCCATCTTATTCTTGTCAGGCGGAAGCCCCATGGATTTTCTGAATCTTGCCGGAAAAGCTTCGCCCAAGGCACTCGCCATGCTGCTCCCCATTCTGACCGGCACGATTCTGTACTACGCGTTTTTCGAGGGTGCCTGGGGCGCCGCGGTCGGCAAGCTTATCTGCCGCCTGCGGATTGTCGGGCCGGATCGGAACGTGCCGGGTTTCGGGCGCGCCTTGGCGAGGGCTTTGATCTACGTCGTCGTACCCATGTTGCCGTTCTGGATCATTTACGGCCCCAATCCCAAGGCTTACATTAACAGTTCCACCGCAACTCAAAGCCTCATGGGATTCTCCTTTTACATTGTGCTGGCCCTGCTGTTTTGCGCGGCCCGCCGACGGAACGGTTTTGCCGCCGTGCAGGATCTCGTTACGAAAACGCGCGTGATTTCCCGGGCGGCGCTCGAATCACGAATGATGCTGGTCACGGCCGAGATGCCACCGCCCGCCGTCGAAACCGGGCCAACGGTCGGACCGTATCACATCCTGGAAACGCTGGGGCAATCCGATGGGACGAAGTGGCTGCTGGGTTATGACCTGCGCCTGCTCCGCAAGGTGTGGATTCGGGTCGTCCCGCCCGGCACTCCGCCGGTCCCGGCGGCGTTGCGGAACGTTGGCCGGGTGGGCCGCTTGCGCTGGCTCACCGGACGACGCTCAGTGGAGGAAAACTGGGATGCGTTCGAAGCCGCGGGTGGAAGACCGCTCGTGCATCTGGCCCAAACCCGCCAACCGTGGAGTCAGGTGCGTTACTGGCTTTACGATCTGGCCAGGGAAATCAGCACGGCGGCCAAGGATGGCACATTACCCGCGGTTTTTGCTTTGGACCGTGTATGGATCACCGGCGACGGCCGGGCCAAGCTGCTCGATTTTCCTGCCCCGGGCATCGCGTCCGCTGCCAAAGGTAACGACGCTCCAGTTCGATCCATTGGCGACTTTCTGGTCAAAGTCGCCGCCGCCGCAATGGCTGATCGGGTGAACGCGACCGCGGAATCTGCGAGTCCGGTGCCTGTCCCGTTGCCGCTGCACGCCCGCGATTTCCTGGACCGGCTGCCACAGCTTCCCGACGCGGACACCGTGGCCTGCGCGCTTAAGCCATTGTTGCAGCGCGTGGCCGAGGTTACGCGCTGGCGTCGCGCCGCGATCGTGGCGGGTTGCCTCGCTGGACCATTGTTCTTCGGTTTTAGCACGATCTTCGGCGCGATGTTTCTGCAACAGTGGAACCGGAGTAATCCGGGCCTGATGGACCTGAGTATGGTGCTGCAGCAGCACGCCTCGATGAATTCGCGATGGTTAAAAAACCAGCCGCATCCGACCGACCGCCAGTTTGCGATCTATATTGCCAGCCACTACCGGGGGATTGTCACCAATGATGCAACCTGGACGGGCGCGTTCACCGTGTCGTTGATCAAGGGCGACGCCAGAAAGTTCGCCGAGGAGAGCATCACCAATTACCCGGCGCCGACCCAAGACGAAGTGAAGGATGCTGAAGCGGCCCTGACGGGGCTTCTGGCCGGGATGCACGCATCCGACCCATTGAAACAGCCGTGGTTTCCGCTCGTCATGGCCGGCTCGATGCTCGTGGTTTACGTGTGCATTCCCGCGCTGATCGCTGCGCTGCTGTTCCGGGGCGGCCTGGTGCTCCTCATCGCGAGGGTGACCTTTGTCCGGAGGGACGGAATGCGAGTTGCGCGCCTGCGGGTGTTCTGGCGCGCATTGGTAGCATGGAGTCCGCTGTTGCCGGCGCTGGTTTCGGGCATCGTGTTGAAAATTTGGGTCGGCGTGTTTGCCACGGTGCTGTTTCCATCTTTGTTCATGTGCGGCCTGGTCATTTTGTCCGTGGCCTTGCCCGAGCGCGGCCTGCCGGACCGTCTCGCCGGCACCTGGCCGGTGCCGCGCTGACGCGTTTCAGCAAAAAAGTGCTGGCCACCGCGTTACCTTTCGCCGGTTTTGCCTAAGATGTGGATGTAAAGATACAGCATCAATTTTAACCCCGAAAAAACTATGAAGATGATGACATGGATGGATCTAAAACGAGCGGTGGGCGCGGGCGTGGCAGGGTTGCTGGCAGGTGGCGCAGCCACGGTGGCCCTCTCTCAAACCGGCGGCGGCGACGAACTGACCGCGCAGGGAATTGCCACAAAAACACGCGACGCCTACGCCGCGCTTTCGAGCTACAGCGACAGCGGGAGCGTGGTTTCGGAAATTGCGGGCCAAACCATAACACTCACTTTTGATACCCGGTTGCAACGGCCGAACTTGTATCGGATTGATTGGACTCAGAGCACGGGACTCAAGGGGGGCGTTTGGTCTGATGGCAGCGCCGATTATTTGCGGATTGACCCGGGGTCGCCGGCGACACCGGGCGCGTTGGCGGCGCTCACCGCTGCCGGACTGAAGAACGACCCCAATCCCCAAAAGATGCGAAACATGAACACGGCACTGGCCCGCGCCGCGGGGCTTTCGTATTCCGCTGCCTCAATCATACCGGGAGCTTTCTTCGGCCAAAACTGCGGAGACGTTTTTGTTTATCCGGCCATCTCCGGCCGCTATCCGCTCCAAAGAGAGAAGGACGGGAAGGTCGGCAACCTGGATTGCTATGTGGTCTCGACCGAAATGGATCTATCCAAAGAGCTCGACGCAGGCAAACCGGGAACCGTTTCCGCGATGCTGTGGATCGGCAAACAGGATTTCCTGGTTCACCAAACGCGCACGCGGTATGTGGAAAGGGTGGACGAAAACGCGCTGTCGAGTGATCAGGCCATTGATGCAGCGATCAAAAAGGCTCTGACCATGCAGAACAAACCCGTTACACCCGAGGCAATTGCCGCCATGAGACCACAAATGAGGGCAACCATGAAACAAGTGTTAAGCACACTCAAAGCGGGTTTCAAGGCCGGCATAGTGGTGACCCAGACACACGAAAATATTTCTGTAAACCAGAAGTCTTCACCGTCGGATTTCGTCCGTTGAAAAACTGAAGCCGTTTTGCCCGGCCCGGACTCGCGGTCGTATTAATGACAAAGGCAACGCATACGGGATTCGTTGCCTTCAGCATTTTGGTCGCAGTTTCGCCGCGATTTCGAACGAACAAGACGCCAAACAAAAGGAAACTGAGGCGCGTTATTGACGCCTGCAGTTTCCTTTCACAGCCCGCCTGACAAGCCGCCGCGCCGCCGTTTCGATGAACCGACGCCCGGCGCGCCGAATCGCATTACGGCGAGGTGATAATGTAAAAGCGTTGCGGGAAATTCGTCGCCTGCAAGTCGGTGAAGGTCGCCGGCGCGCCCCCGAACGTGCCGCCGCCGACCTGGGTCCAGTTGCCGACCACCGGCGCCAGCGCCAGGTTCGTCGTCGCCCACACACGGTAATCCGCGTCCTGCGTTCCACTGAAGGAGAACTGCACGTTCCCGCTGCCCAGCAATTGAATGCCGCCGCTGAGAACGGGCGGCGTGGGCGTGATAACGGTGAGCGTGGCGGCACTGCTGGTGACGACGCCGGCGCTGTTGGAAACGATGACCGCGTAAGTCGCCGCATCACCGGCCTGTGCGTTGGGAATGGCCAGCGTCGCGCTGTTGGCGTTCGGATAAGGCGCGTTGGTGCCGTTTTGCAGCCATTGATAACCCGGGTCGGGAATACCTGTGGCGCCGACGGTGAGCGTGGCCGTTTCACCGGCGGTGACCGTCGCGTCGGTTGGCGGCGCGATGATGTTCGGCGCCAGGGCCGGCTGCCAGCCATAGAGCCAGTTCGTGGCACTTTCCGCCGCCAACAGCCGCGGGTCCCCGTTCGTCAGCACCGTAAGGCCCAGCGAAACCGGGACAGAGCAGGTGCCATCGTAGTTGCTATATTCCCACAGATCATAAGCGCTCAAAATGCCCGCTACCGGGGTTACATAGTGGTTGGTGTCAACGCAGCAGTTAATGAACGCCACCACACCGTTGGCGGTGCCATTGGCGCCTTCCAGGGTTATGGTGCTCACCGCGGGGTCCGCTTGAAGCTCGCACTTCACGTACGAAAAGCCATTGGCGGAGTAGGAACCGGCGGGATTCAACCAATGCGTCGTCGAATTGCTGGTAGAGCTGAAATCCGTGCGCGCGGCATTAAAGTTGTAATTGTTGGTAACGTAAATGTTCGGCACGGTGTAGATCAAACAATTGGTGAAGAACAGGTTGCCGCCACCCCAGATATAATCGAAATTACCCCGCACCGTATCGTTGTAGAAATAACCCTGGGACGAGTTCACGTTGGCCAGAATGGTGTCCTGCAGGCTGTTCACGTCCGCATTATTCAGGATGAAATGTGCGGCCCCCGATTCAATCATCAACGTTTCAGCTTGTGAACCGCCTTGCGGGGTGCTGTTCACCAGAGTCAGATTTTCAACCGCGATGTCGTCCGCATTCACCTTGAACGACATGCGGGCATGCGTGGTGCCGCCCGGGGCAATGTTCGCATTGTTGGCGTAACTGATAATTGTCCCGGCCCGACTTTGGCCCCGCAAGGTGATATTATTCTTGCCCGAGATGTTCACGATTTCCGTGTAATTGCCATCGCGGACGTTGATGAGCGTGTAACTGGTGTTGTTGAGCGGGACGGAGTCCACCGCGCCCTGCACCGTCACGAAGTCGCCGCTGCCATCGGCCGCCACCACGAGATTGGTTGGGTTGGCCGGGCCGGCAGGCTTGGTGGCAAACTGCCACGTATTCGTGTCCGAGATGCCCGCGAAGTACGCCCCCGAGCCGTCCGCGATGATGCCGGAATCCAGGGTCACGTAGTAGGTCTGATTGGAAGTCAACACACCCGCATGCGGATAAATCGCCGCCGTATTGCCCGTAATGATGACGGGGTAGTAGTTGAATGCCTGGGCATCGCCCGGGAACGGGCTGTGCGCCTGAATGTTGTTGGTCAGTTTGATCCCCAGACCGGTGTTGAGGGTGCTAATGACCACAGTGTTGGAACCCATATCAATCGTATCCACCGGCGTGACGGAGTTGGTGGCGTCGTAAATGCGCATCTTGCCGCTGTTAACAATTGAAACCGGACCGTTGAAGGTAACATACAGCGGCGTGTCATAACACACCCCGGTGGCATGGTTGGCGGGAGACAGAACGGTTTGAACCAGGGTTGTGGAATTGACTTGCAGGATGGCATTGGCACTGGAAACCCTGCCTGCTGCGTTGACGGCCACGAGCGAGTAAACCCCATTGTCCGACCCCTGGGCACTGGCGAACGGCAACGTGGCGTTGGTTGCATCGGGAATCGGCGCGCCGTTCTTGTACCATTGCAACGCCGGCGCGGGATGACCGTCGGCGCCTGAAACGAGGGTCACCGCAACACCAACATTGACCGTGATATTGGTCGGCTGCGTGGTAATCGTGGGCGGCACCAGGACCGTCAGGGTCGCACTGTTCGTTTCCAGGCAGGCGGCGTTGCTGACAATAACGGAAACCGCGGCGCCATCCAGCCCATACTGGATGTTGTCGAGCGTCAGCGAAGCACTCGTTGCGCCGGCCACGTCCACGCCGTTGGTCTGCCACTGGAACGTGGGTTGAGGATTGGCCAGGATAACCGTGACGGTGAAAGTGCCGCTATCGCCCTGCGTGACGATCAGGCTGTACGGGCCGGAGAGATCAGGACAGTAAGGACCTACGATCAAACCCGCCAGCGAACTGGTCACGGAGTTGTAGTTGTTGGTGACGACCACGGCGTAGAGGCCGGAATTGGTCAACTGTGCGTTCGCGATGTCAAGCATGGCATTCGTCTGATCGGTCACAGGTGTTGGCGTGTTCAGGGGGGAACTGCCGTAAAAATACCATTGATAGGACAGCGGCGAACTGCCAGTAGCAGTGACCGAGGTTGTCAGATCGTCACCAACACTCACCGCATTATTTGTGGGTTGGCTGGTGATGGCCACCTGGGGAATAACCACCAGCTTGATCTGGCCGGGCACGCTTTCATCAACGGACACGGACCCGTTGAGGGAGCCGCCAACCACGCTGACGGTGGGGTTGAACGAGCCGGATTTCTTTCCGGTGTAGGCAATCAACGTATTGGTTACCGGTTCGATCGCCGTGCCCACGACACTGATGGCAATGGTGCAATTGGGTTGAATGGTCAGATTGCCCTGGACTTGCAGTAAATCACCGGCAGCCGAATTCGATTCCTCGAAGAGACTGGTGGAACCGCTTTCGAGCGTGAGATTGGTTGCCAGCGTAAGCGTGCCGAGGCTGGCGCCGGGCGAAATCGTGCCGCCGTTTTTGACCGTGACGGGGCCCATGATGGTTCCGTTGCCACCCAGGACGCCGCCATAAACCGCCACTTGGCCCGCGTTGAAAGTGGCCGGGTCATAGGTGTTGGTGCCGTTGACGAGGAGCGTGCCGTCGTTCACGGCGGTGAGACCATTAATATCGTTGCTGCCCGTGAGCGCCAGCTTGCCCGGGCCAATCTTTGTGAGTCCGCCCATATTGCCCATCACGCTGCCAGCGGGGTCGTCCACGATCTGGATGCCGTCGGAATTGCTGAGGTTGTTGGGTACGGTGAGGGTGGTGCCGGAACTGCTGACATCAAACGTTCCACCCGGACCGTTGAGGGTGATGTCGCGGGTGCTTGTGGTGTCCGTGCCCGTGTAGCGCAAAGTGCCGCCCGCCATGATAATGGGGCCGCCAGCCAGCCTGGCCAGGTCACCGACTTCCAACACGCCGGCGTTGAGGTAATTGGCGCCGGTCAGGTTGTCGGTCCCGCTGATGATCAGTTTGCCGGGGCCGGACTTGGTCAGGGAGGTGGCTGACCCATTGTCGGCCAGTGTCGAATTGATGGTCAGGTCCGCCGAGGCATATTGGTTGACAATGAGGTCGGCCCCGTTGCCGCTTTCGAGCGTCCCGCCGGTAATCGCCGTCGCGCCGCTGCCGGTGGCGAGGAGACCGCCGGAAGTCAGCGTGAGTGTGCCGTCCAACGTAACCGTGGAAGCGGCGGCGAGTTTCAATGAATTGATATTCGTGCCATCGCCGACTTCGGTGGAGGCGCTCAAACTCACGTTGTTGGCCGGGGCCCAGGTCGTGGGATCGGTGCTGGTCGTGTAGGCCGAATAAGCCGCGAGCGTGGTGCCAACCGCCCAATCGGCAGCATTATAGGTGGCCCATCCGCCCAGGATGTCGTTGTTGTTTGCAGAAGTGGTAGTTATCGCGGCCCCGGTGCCAGACGCCAGGAAATCCACTGTGCCACCCACATTTCGAGTGATCGCCGTGAGGGCAATGGAACCGGAACCCGTGCTGGCATCAACCACTTGAACCGCGGAAGCTCCCGGCTTGACCGTTGTAGAAGTAATACCAGCCTCCGCACCGGCATTGACCGACGTGCCATTGCTGTTGACCAGCGACCCGCCGGCAAGAGAGAGCGGCCCGACGAGTTTGTTGGCCGTTTTTTCATTAGACTTGTCGAGCAGCAATATTCCCGCGTTGATCGTCGTGTTGGAGTATCCGAAGCCGGCGCTGTAAGGTTTGTTGGTGATGATCAAGGTGCCCGGCGTGGACTTGGCCAGGGTACACTGCACGTACCGCATGGACGACATGCCGATAAACCCGCTGCGAGCGTCCATGTTCGTGTAAATTCCGATGCCCACCGCCCCGGCATTCAGCGTTTGAAACGAGCCGCCGTTATTCACCACCACCTTATGCGCCTGCAGATACTTAGAGGTGGAAGTGCCGTACACAACACCGCCATTGACGATCAGCACCTTGCTGCCCCCTAAAATGCCCTGGCCTCCGGCTGCCCCGCCGCTGGTATATCTCAAAGCTCCGTTGCTGTTTACAATTACGTCGCCCGTGAAATAAGCCCGGGTGTCGTTGCCTCCGACCGTCACCGTGCCGTTATCAATGACGGCTGTGCCGGTGTAGGTATCGTTGCCACCGATATTGCGATTAAGCACGCCCCCGCCTTCCAGGGTCCATCCGACATTGCCTCCAAAAAACGAACCAATCACATTGCTCGTACCGAGGGCGGCGGTAATGATGCCGCTGTTCGTGAGCGTCAGGGTATTCCCGGAAAGGATGTAATTGGTGTTGAGGGTAATGTTGGCCACTACGATGCCGGCACCCACACTCACCGTGCCGCCCGCGCCGCCTGATCCAAAAATGGCACTGTCCCCGTTGGCGTTGGTCCAGGTAATGTCGGTGGAACCATTCCACCAGTTCGCCGTGCTGTTGTCCCAATTCCCGCTCCCGTCCTGCGGTCCCGAAGTGCCGCTGTTGATGTCCCAGGTCAAATCCGTTGCCGACGCCGAAGGCGCCGCGGCGAACTGGACCAGCAAGGCCAGAACCACGGGGATGAATGGCTTCGATGCGTGCCGGCAGGCCAGAGGGGTGGTCCGGCAAACATAACCAAATGAAAGGGCAATTTGCTTCATAAATGTGTAATTGTTGGGACAGCTTGGGCGAATGTTATCCGCCAATAGTAACCCGGTTCCACCATCTGCCTAGCCTGACAAATGTCAGGGTGGAAGCACAACCTCCCTTCATTATCCACATCCCATGGCTCAGAGGTTATCCCCCGGCTCCGCCACCGCGAACAGCAGAAGTTCCCGCAAACATCGTTTATTGAGGTTTGGATGAGCGGAATTTTAACACCGCTTCCGTGCGGGAGTGGACGTGCAACTTGTTGTAAATGTTTTCCAGGTGCCATCGCACCGTCCCGGGGCTCAAGTCCAGCCGGTTCGCAATCTCCTTGTTCGCCAGTCCCATGGCCAGCAATTCGAGTATCTTCCTTTCGCTGGGCCTGAGTTCGTCAATTCCCGCTGCGACCGCGTACGGTTGCTGAAAAGACGCGATGACTTTGCGCGCGATTTCGCGGGGCATCGGCACACCGCCCATCCGGGCCTCGTGGACGGCGGAAACCAGTTCTGCCGGGGTGCACCGCTTCAACAGGTAGCCGCAGGCGCCCGCGCGCAGGGCCGCGGAAATCCGCTCGGTGTCCTCGTACACGGTAACCATGATGATTTGGGCCGCGGGCAGCAGTTTTTTGATCTGAGCGGTGCAGTCTATCCCGGACAACTTCGGCAGTTGGATGTCCATCAGCACCACCTCCGGCTGATGCTTCGGTATGCCCGCCAACGCCTCCTCGGCGGTCGCACAGGCGAATACACACCGGCACTCCGGGTCGGTCTGCACAAAGTGCGTCAGGCTTTCCCGGATGGTCTTGCTGTCTTCAACGATGGCAACCCGGATCATAACGTTCAATTCAAGGGCAGGTAAAACCGCACCGTGGTCCCGCGCCCTTGCTGGCTGGCGATGCCGAAACGTCCGCCCATCTTCTCCAGCCGTGCCCGCATGTTGACCAGTCCGTCTCCACCCCGCGCGCGGGCGTCGGCCGCCAGTCCGCGCCCGTTGTCGGCGAGGGACAGTCGCAACCGGTTGCCGATCAGCCGCACCCCCAGGCGGGCTTCGGTGGCACCGGAGTGGCGAATCACGTTGGTGATGGCTTCCTTGAACGCCAGAAAAAATTCATGCCGATGGACGGACGATACCGCCCGGTCGGGCAGGTCCACCGCGCCTTTCAACTGGCAGGTGATGTTCGCCAGTTTCAAAAGCCGGTCCGCGTACAGGCAGGAATAGCTCACCAGCGACATCAGGGAATCGTGTTTGGGGTTCATCGCCCAAACGATCTCGTCCAGCGCCGTAACCATCTGCCGGGCACGATCACCAATCTCCTCCAAGTGTCGGTCCTGGCCATTATCCGGTGCGGGAGCCGAACCGGCCAACGTGGCCAGCATGCTGATCTCGGTGATGCCCGAGCCGAGTTCATCGTGCAGGTCCTGGGCGATGCGGGCGCGTTCCTGCTCCATTGCCCGCTGGTGCTCAACCCGCTGGCGGTTATCAATCTGGGTGGCGAGCTCGGTGGTGCGTTCTTCGACCTGCCGGTGAAGCTGGGTAACCCACAACCCCAGGAGCGCCAGCGCACAGACCAGCACGCCAACAATCACCAACAACCGCCGTAACGTCCACCTGGACGGCGTCGAAAGCACCTTGATGTCCGCCGGCGAGTGCAGCAACAAGTCAAAAGGCGCCACGTTGCCATCCAGCACCGGGTTCCCGCCCTGGACTACATACACGCCGACCACGGCCAGCCGGCTGCCGATGGGTGGAAGCGGCGGCGCGGTTTTTTTCAAGTTCACCCGCGCCATAAATCTCCAGGACCCGGACTGGACTTCCAGCGCCTGATTGGTGGGCGTCACCCGCGAACTTACCAGCCATCCCTCGATCCGCACCCGGGTTGAATCATAAATCGCGTTGGGCAAATCGTCGGACGAGAGATTCATGGGTTCGGGCAACGAGGCCTGTCCGGTCTTGCGCGCCACCGCGCACCGCAAACGAGGCGCGGCTCCGCCCAATTCCGGGTAGCCCACCACGTCCACCCGGTCGCCGGTGTGCAGTTCGGTCCGCCGCCGCAGGGTGAACCGCACGCCGTTGGTGCCGTCCATCATGAAATAATCCCACCCGATCATGTGCAGGATCTGCCCCGACACTTTCACCCGTTGAAACGCGCTGGCTTGCGGATCGAACAACGCCAATTCCGCCGCGCGCTTTTTCGGGGCGGAATAATCATCCGCTGGCGCCGGCCGGTCCACTGCGATGGAGTCAACGTACATGCGAACGTGCCCCAGTTCCAATTGATGGGTGTCCGGGTTCAATGCCACAAACAGGCATCCCCGCAGCCGGACCACGGCATCCTCGTAATCTTCCAGCTTCTCGAAATTGGTGCCGACCAGCCACACATCCACCCACAGCGCGCCCCCCGTTGTGCGCACGGTCATTTTCGACCAGGGTTGGGGGTAGCCGGCTGGATGCGGAACAGATTCTTCGACAATGCCCCTGATTTCCACCAGTTGATCGTCCAGGCTGCCATTCATCAATTGGTCCCAGGTCGGCTGAACCGGCTCCGGCAGCGTCCCCGCCCCCAGACTTCTCAGCCGGCTCAGGCGGACCAGTGGCGCAAAAGAGCCTTTGTCCGTCTTGCCTTCGACTTCCAGTAACTCCCCCCTTTGGGGCAAGGCCGATGCCGGCGAGGCACTGATAACAAAAACCGCGTGGGTGGCGTCCTGAACGATGAAAGCGTTATGCTCCTGAACCACGCAAGTGACCACTCCCCGGATGTTTACCGGGTAGCCGCGCTGAGCCTCCTCCGGTTTCAAGCGAAGCACTTCATCCACCGTCGTCAACTCCGGTAGCGCCCCGGTAGTGGTTCTATCCATTCCGGCCACCGCCGCCGCCGTTTCCGGGTCGTCCTCCCAATAGTCAACGTTCGGTTTGGAACCGGCTGCGTTGGTCATGGTCGAATCAGCGGCAACCAGCGTCATCGCCAGGACCACGTTGAGGAGCCAAACGGCAGCCGGGACCAGAACGCCGACGGGAAAACGAGGCCGCCGTCCCCGGATACCGGTGGCCATTCGACGAGGCTGCATGGTCTTCGGAAATTTCACGTCTCTTCGGGGTGTTCAAAAGCATTCGCATCAACGATGACTAGGCGGGCTACACCCAAATCTTTCAATGGATTTGGCTCAAGTTTTAGGATTGAAGCGGGCGAATACATTACGGTCAGCCGAATATCGGAATTTTTGATTCGCTCTGCCTGTTCGGCTTTAAGCCCCCATGAACTAGGAAGTAGATTTTTCTTCGTAACCATGACTTTGAGGAATTACCAATTACAATGTCATCAATCGTCCAACTGTGCGAAGCATTGCCACTCATTTAGCGGCTCCTTCTACAATCTTGATTTCGTCCGGCGTCAGGGCGTAGAGAGCATGGATTTTCAGGTTCATATCACAATTTTCCCTCCTCAAGAAAACTGAAATATCCGGTGCGATTGAAAATGATGTGGTCGAGAAGCTGGATGCCGACGTTTTCGCCAGCAGCCTTGAGCTGACGGGTCACTTCCGTGTCCCCTCGTGATGGCTCCAGTTTTCCGGCCGGGTGGTTGTGGGCGACAATGATGCCGGAGGCGCGGTCGGCCACGGCGTCCGCAAAGACTTCGCGCGGGTGAACCGGGCTGCGGTCAATCAATCCAATCGAGACGACCCGGATGTTTAGAATCTCGTTCGCGCCGTTGATGGTGGCGCAAATGAAATGCTCCTGCTTCCGATCGGCGTAGTGGCGGACGTGAGGCAGCAGGTCAGCCGGGGTTTCAATCTTCGCGCCTTCCGGTTTGATGCGGCGGCGGGCGAACTCAATCGCCGCCAGAATCAACGTGGCCTTTGCATCGCCCACGCCTTCGAACTGCGACAGGTCTTCGGCTGTTACTTTCAGCCCCTTTTCGTCAATGAGCCGCGCCAGCTTTCCGGCGAGCGTCATCACGTCCATTCCCGGAGTGCCTTTCCCTAACAGAACCGCCAGCAGTTCCTGATCACTCAAGGCGGGTGCGCCTTTGCGGAGCAGTTTTTCTCGCGGGCGATCGGCTTCGGGAATCTGGTCAATGGTCTTGCTCATATTTTCATTCCGCGAATGAGAGATGAGTTTGAATCACCGTCACAGCCATGATGTCGAAGATGCCGCCGGTGTCCATGTATTTGGGGTCGGCCAGTTCATCGAGGCGTCCGCGCTGGTCATAGGCGTCTTGAATCTCGCCGTTGACCTGGCCGCGATACGCACCGTCAAGAAAGATGCGATCCTGACGGTGGGCAGTGACAGTGTTGCGAATGACGGGGTCGGCGGACTTTTCCTCCGTCACCTGTTTGATGTAAAGAGCCTCCTCGTCGGTGATGTCGAACTTGGCGCGAATCTCGTCAATCATGTCCTGAACGGAGACTTTCCTGGGCGGCGGGCCAGTGCCTTTCTTGCCATAACCCGGTTTCAGCTTCACCGGGCCGCCGCTGTGGACCTCACCTTGATACTCCACGGCTGCCTTGACGACTTCTGTTTGCCGGATCTGCTTCATCAGGTCGGACACGCTGCCTTGCTTGATCAGTTGCGCGCCGACAACTTCGGCGAAGGTGGCGAACTGCTTCAACTCCGGGGCGAACGAAAAGAAATTCGACATAAAATGGAAACACTTGACGTAGCGGGCGAGCAAATAGACAAATGCTTTGCGATCTTCCAAATCCGCAATCTTTGCCTGAAACCGGGTGCGGAGCGCGTTGACGAAGAACTGCACCTGCGCATCGGTGCCGTTGGCGGCCAATGCCGCGAAATCGGCGGCGTCCTTTTGCGTGAACACCTTCTCCGCCAGAATGTCGGTGTAGAGCTGCGGGCACAATTTCGGGTCGGGGTCTTCCGGCGGGAACGGCGTGCCTTTGCGGTATTTCTGGAATGCGTTGAGAATGGCAGCGGCGTTGTTGGTGAAATCCACGACGACAACATCCTCTTTGCCATCAATCTTGCGGTTCAACCGTGACACGGTCTGCACGGCATTCCGGTCGGCGACGGGTTTGTCGAGGAACATGCCGGCGAGCAATGGCTGGTTGAAACCCGCCTGGAATTTGCTGGCGACAACCATGATGCGATAGTCGTCTCCCTTGAACCGGTCCTCAATTGGCTCCGCATCTTTCAAATCGTTGACGGCGTGTTCGTGGATTTCCTCGTTCGTTTCGGGATGCGTGAAATCTGAAAATGCGTAGAGCACCTTATATTTTGCGCCGCGCTCTTTGAGCTTTTCCTTGATGATGTTGTAATACCTCAACCCGGCCACGCGGGAACTGGTTACAATCATTGCCTTGGCCCGCCCGCCGATGAGCGGCATGATTTTTTCCTCAAAAATGCGGAGCATGACTTCGGCCTTGTATTGAATCAGGCCGTCGTCCTGAAACGCCACATTCATCAGCGCCTTGGCCACGACGCCCTTGGGATAGACTTTTTCCTCCTCGTCAGGCGGCGGGACAAAATGACAATGCAGATTGTAGAGGGTTTTGTAAGAAATAATGCTGGCCGCCACGTCCACGATATAGCCCTCGGCAATGGCCTCGGCCTCGGTATAAGTGTCGAACGGCTTGCCGAACAATTTCAAGGTGGCCGGCGCTGCCGTGGCGGTGAAGGCGACGAACAACTGATTCACGTCGTGTTCGGCGATGACTTTGGCGATCTCTTCCTCCGGGTCCAACTCCGACGTGTCGGCGTCCGGCTCGGTCGCCTTTCGGAACGGTAGTCGGATGGCCGCGCCCATCTGTCCTTCCTGCGAACGGTGGGCTTCATCAATCAGGAAGGCGACGCGCAATTTCTTCAACTCCGGGTTCTTTTGCAGTTCTTCCAGCACATACGCCAGTTTTTGCTGCGTGGTGACGATGATCGGTTTGCGATTATTAAGGAAGCGTGGCAAATCCTTCGACTTCCTGGCAATGCCCACGACTTCTTTCAGGTGCGTGAATTTTTCAATGTCGTCCCGGATATTTTTATCGAGCGATGTGCGGTCGGTGAGGATGAACGTGATGTCCACCAATTTTTCATTGGTGCCGGGTTTGTAGAGGCTGTGCAAGCGGTCGGCCAGCCAGCAAATCGAAAGCGTCTTGCCACTGCCGGCGGACTGGTCGGCGAGATATTTTTTGCCGATGTCGCCCTTCACGGCGAAATGCGCTGTGATATCTTCCGAAATATTCCGCACCAGGCGTGACTGATGGTAGCGCGGGAACAAGGTGAACGCAGGCGTTGCCGGTTTGTCGTCCTTCGCGTCCTGCTTGGGCACGCGGATGAGGAAAAACGAAAGCGCCTCCAACAGCCGGTCTTTGGACAACACCTCGCGATATAGAAATTCGACCGGGTATTCATCCGGGTTCGTAGGCGTGTTGGTAAGGCCCATGTTGTGCCACAGAAAATTTTCCTCCCGGCTGGGATCGGTGGCGGCTTTTACGTCGCAAGTGTCGGCGACGATGTAAAGAAACGGGTGCTGGAAAATTTTGTGCTTATGGTCGCGCGCCACAAACTGATCAACGGCATCATGCACGTTCTGATTGGCCTCGTGCTTCAATTCCAAGTCCACGATGGGCAGGCCGTTGAGGAAAAACACGAAATCAATTTCCTGGTTCGTCTCGCCGAAATAGAAATGCGGCCGGAAAGTGATGCGGTTTTGTTTGTAGCCTTCGGCGCCGGCGCTGGCGGCGGAGCGCGGCTTGGAATAATAAAGCCGGAATTCCAATTCGCGCACTTTCAGGCCATCGCGCATGAGCATCCAAAGCGGGGTGTGCGCCAATTCCTTGTGCAACGCCTTGAACACCTCGTCCCGTGCGTCCGTGCCGTAATCGTCGGCCAGCTTTTGGAGCGTATCGGCCTGGGTCGCCTGCAAAAATGCCCAAAGATGGTCCTCGGCGATGAAATGCTCGGTGTCCGTGATTTCGGACTGTTCGAGCACGCCATACCCGTGCTCGCGAACGAGGAACTTCGCGATGTGCTTCTGAAACGTCAGCTCCGGCTTTTTTTTGCGCGGCATGAGCGTTTTCCTCCTTTGATTTTTTGCGCAACCGGGGCGCTGGTTGAATCCTCCTCGCGAACGGTCGCGCCGCAACCCGGGCAACGAAAGCGGCCTTGCGCCAGTTCTTCAAAGCGCAATCCCGTGTCCTCGCCGACCGAGTCAGAGCGCGACGTGATGAGCAGACCGCCGAACGTCACGTCCTCCTGCAATCCGCATTTCGCGCACTCAAGCAACTCTCGATCATTTGCAAACAGCCCGAGCGCCCGCGCCTTTGCTTGCAGGGCGACCACCTGTGCCGCGAGTGCTCGAAGATTCTTCATCGCTCAGCTGATCGCTTGGCCGGACTGCGTTTCACCCGATAGGGAACGGGCGACTCCGCGAGGCGGCTGCCGTGCGCCTCGTCTGCCGGTTCTAAAACCACCCGCACCTTTGCGCTCAAGACTTTGGCCACGCGGCGCAGCATGGTCAGCGAGTGGCCTTCGTAAGACGGCGATTCGAGCCGGCTGATGTTTTGCTGGGAGGTCTTGAGTTTGCGCGCGAGGTCCTTTTGGGAAAGGCCGGCCCTTTCGCGCAACGCCGTCAGTTGCAGTGCCACATCCCAGGCTTCGCCCGCTCTTTCAAACCGCTCGGCAAAGCCGGGGTCTTTGAGTTGTTCTTCCAGATAGAGATCAAAGTTGGTTTTGCTCATAAAACATTTCTTTCCTGCCAGTCGCGCATCCGTTGCTCCGCCGTGTCGAGGTCGCGCGCCGGAATGGCCTGGCCTTTGTTGCGGATGCCGTGAACAGCAATGATGCGCCGGCCTTTCATAAAGAACCACAGCACGCGCGTGTTCAACTTGCCGACGTGGCGCAGTTCAAACAGGCCGTTGCCGAGCGCCTTGGACAGCGGCTCGCGGTGACACTGCCGGTTCCGCAGCTTTGCCAGACCGCGCATGACCGCCGCGTGGTCACCGGGATCGCTGTGCCTGATTTCTTCAAGAAACTCCAGCACGGGCGAATGGCCGTTCACAGTTTCGTAGAAAGCTACTTCAAACTCCATAAATCAGCAACATCAATTTTGGTGTTTTTTCGGCGGGCATCTCTCCGCCCGTTTTGCGGCCACCACGTCCGCCCCTGGCCCGCCGTAGCCTCCTGGCGAAGGCGGCTCCGAAATCTGCCGCTGGCCGGTGACGCACTCGTGAATCAGCGATTTGCGGTAGGCGGTCAGTGTCAGGATTTGGGTTTCAATGCCGGTGACGATGCGTTTCAACTCGCCGAGTTTTTCGTCCAAGTGAATGCAAATAGCTTCCTGCTCCGGCAGTGGCGGCAACGGAATTGGAAATTCGCCTACTTTATTCGCGTTTGTGCAGGCGAGGTTGGTTGTTTTTTTGCCCGTGGCCTCGAAGTAATCACGCCCGTACTTGGCGGCAGTGACATAGGCGAGGAACATCGGCTTCAGTTTGTGGAGGAAACATCGCACCGCAAAGATATGGTTTTGGTGCAAGCAGCCGGGAATTTCGCCGTTCCACAAGTAGCCCCGGCCAAGCTTGTCGAGATCGCCGCCCTCCGTCATCAACACGTCATTTTGGCGAAGCTCGACACCTGCCGCCACGCTGGCCGGGAGTTCAATCATGGAAACATCTTCCAAATCGAGGTGACCGTCCTGCACGTTGCCAACTCGCAAGTAGGGTCGCTCGATAAGTGGTCCTTCGTATTGCTTGCCGAGGGTCAGACCACCCTGAATTTCGGCGATACGTTTGAGGCAAACAAGTTTCCAGCCGCGTGGAATTTGGTCCATCCAAACATTGCCGGTAGATTCCAATGTAACGCGCGTTGAAATGCCCCGTGTTACCGCACGTTGGATTGTGGATTTGCGCAATTCGTCGAGGGTATCGAGTTGGCGGCGTTTGGCGGCGACGACGGCGTCAATGGCCGCGCAACTGGCATCCAGATAAGCCGCGATACGCTGTTGCTCCGGCAGCGGCGGGACAGGCAAGCGAAGGAACTTGATCTGATCCACAGCCAGCCCAGGTTGCGCCGCTGCGTTGGAGTATTGATTGAGATTCATCGTCCGGAGCAATTCCCCGAACCAAATCGTATTGTGATTTCGCAACAATGTTGCGACTACTGCGTGTTCCGTCGCCCAGAACTTGCCTTTCGCGTAATTGATGTTGCCGCAAAGCGCGCCTTGCCTGCCGATCAAAACGTAGTGGCCATCGTGTGTGAAAGAGGCTGTAAATCCTCTGACGCCATTCCCACCAAAGACGGGATAGTCATCTGCTGGCGTAATCTCTTCCGAGGCAATCGCATCTCCGCTCCTAAGTTCGGCGACGTCTTTGATTCGCCTGACCGACCAATCAATTGGAATCCGGCCGAGCCACTCAAGACCCGACTCTTTGAAGTTTTGTGACGCTTTATTCATGCGCCTGCTAACGATTCCAACATCTTTTCCGCCTCCTTCTCCAGTTTCCAAAACTCGGCGAGCAATTCTTTTGCGGGCGTCGGCGGCTGATATTTGTAGAAGTATTTGTTCGGCAATATTTCGTAGCCAAGCTGCGGGCTGTCCTTCCAACGAATGATCGGCTTGGCAATTTCCCGCTTCAGGAACGCCGCGATGTCTTCGCCATAGGGAATATATTCGTCGTCAGCCACGTAGTGCCGGTGCGTCCATTCCACGGAGAGAATATCCGGCCGGTCGCCAAAGGCGGCTTTGAATTTCTTCGCGGCGTTGTCCTTGGTAGCAAGCGTGAGGGTGATGGTCTGCTCGCCGTCCGCCGTTTTCACGCGCACGCGGAAAATCAGTTCGCTCTCGAAAAATTGCAATTCCTTGGCGACGCTGGCGGCGGTGAAGGATTTTTCGTAAGGCTCGGTGATGATGGCCGGTTTGTCGTTTTCATCGAACTGCCAGAACACGACGCCGACTTTGTGATAAGCAAAATCTTCGCGCCGGAAAATTTTCACCTGCTCGTCGGCAAAGTTTTTTGCCCAGCCATTGAAATAGCGTTCCTCAATCCAAGCGCGGTGCGTGTCGGTGATGCGATTGCGTTTGTTGGCGAAGGCTTTGGGTTCTTTCTCGAATTGCTGACGGGCGTCAATGAGCATCACGCGCCCGCGATGGCTTTGCGGCTTGTCGTTCCGCAAAAGCCAGATGTAGGTAAAAATGCCGGTATTGTAGAACAACTGGTCGGGCAGCATGACGATGGCATCGAGCCAGTCGTTTTCCAGAATCCAACGGCGGATTTCGCTTTCGCCAGAACCACAGTCCCCATTCGAGAGCGGCGAGCCGTTGAAGACAATGGCGATGCGGCTGCCCTCCGCCGCTGAAGCTATGGAGGGCAGGCCTTCGTTTGGAGTCCCGGCTTTAGCCGGTCCGCCCGAACCACCTGAAGGCGGAACTCCAAACGGCTGCATCTTGGCGAGCATGGTTTGCAGAAATAGCAACGCGCCGTCGTTCACGCGCGGCATCCCGGCCTGATAGCGCGTGGTTTCCAATTTGCGGGCCTCGGCTTCGTAGCCATCCTTGCCGCCCCAGGTGACGCCAAAGGGCGGATTGCTCAACATGCGGTTGAAGCGCCACTTGCCTTCGGGCCACTGGTCGCCGGGGTCTTTGCTCTGCGGGTCGTGTGGAATGAGCGAATTACCAAGTGTCACCTTGGCCTGCTTATCATTCTTGATGAGCAAGTTGGCCTGACAGACGGCATAGTTCGTCGGGGAAATCTCCTGGCCGTGGACGGTCAGGAATTTTTTGACGCGCTCCTTTTCATCCGGGGTTTTGGCGCGGTCGAGCAGGTGTTCCTTGCTGACGGACAACATGCCGCCGGTGCCGCCCGCCGGATCGTAAATGGAAAAATGCCGGTCGGGAATCGGGATTTCCAACAACTCGACCATGAGGCGGATGACCTCGCGCGGGGTGAAGTGATCCCCGGCTTCCTCGCCGCTCTGTTCCGAGAAGCGCCGGAGCAATTCCTCGTAAACGTAGCCCATTTCCAACGCGGAAAGCTGGTCCGGGCCAAGCGCGAGTTCCTTGTATTGATTCAGGATGGGCGCGAGCCGGTTGTTTTTGACCATCGTGCCGATGGTGGCGCGGTAATTGAAATGCTCGATGATGTCGTCAACATTTTTGGAAAAACCGTTGATGTAGGCGCGAAAGTTTTTTTCGAGCAACGCCTGATCCTCCGCATAGACGCTGTGCAGCGTCCAATCGGTTGAATTGGAGAACGGGCATTGCTTGGGATTCAACTCCAAGTCTTTGACGAGCTTGGCAAGTTCCTTGGGCTTGTCCTTCAGGTTGGGGCGTTTTGCCAGCACCTCGGCGGACTTGGCCTCGCGCCAGGCCAGCAGCACACATTCGAGCCGGCGGATGACGATAATGGGCAGGATGACCCCCTGATATTCGTATGCCTTGAATTTGCCCCGCAACCGCTCCGCCGATTTCCAGATTTCGTTGGCGAGATTGTCGAGCTTGGGTTTATTGATGGCGAGGGACATGAAAAGCGGAGTTAGTTGGCCTTGAGAAAATCAGCGACGTTGCCGCGTCGGTGGTTGTCCCGGATGCCTGAGTTTGTCGAGGGTGTTGGCATTTTACTGACCTTATCCCATAGCCATGCAGGTTGGCTGGCATCGTAGCCCGCAGGGAATTTTAGGCAACCGGAAAACCGCGAAGCGATTTGGCGGATGGCCGCGTAAAAGGCTTTCAGCCTTACGCGGTTGGGGAATCGGCAATTGGCGGCAAGGAATCGCCGAATTCGGGAAATGATTTCGACTAGGCTGGCGGCGGCGATTTCGGCAGCAAGCGGGAGATGATGACCAGCAGCACCACCACGACCAGCGCGAGGATTCCCCAAAACACCACTCCCCCCGTGCCGGGAATTTCATGCTCGCGCCACGAGGATTTTATGAGTTGTTGCTCCCCCGCGAGCGTAGCGGTCGCCTTGTCCGCCGCCAGCAATTGCCCGGCGACGAGGCTCAGGTCGTAGCGCGGCGCGTCCACACCCGGATTGCCGTAATACAGGAAAAGCTCTTCGTCCGGCCGGGCTTTGAACAAAATTCGCGTCGCGGGATAAAAGAATTGGAATTCATCCAATTCAATCGGCGGGTTGTCGCCGTTGTGTGTTTCCAAAAAGAGCGTGTCGCTTTGGGGCGGGCTGTCCAGGGTCAGAAAAAATTCCCCGCTCTTGCCGCCGGGCTTTTGAATCCAGGACGCGCTGCTCAAATTGTGCCGGTATTTTTCACCGCGTTCGTCCGCGACTTCTTCGTAAAACGTCATGTCGCGCTGGAAAAGCGCCGTGCGCGTGGTGCACCGGAGGCGGGTGACGGGGAGGTTGGATTGCGGCAGTTTGATGAGCCAGCGGCTGAGTTTGGCGTCTTTCGCGTCGTTGGTGGCCAGGACGGACGGCACCAGCGAACGGCTGATGGAGGTGCGTTCAATGATGTAAGGCACCTGGTTGCTGCCGTGCAACAGCCGCAAGTCCCGCAAGTCCGGCTGTGCATGCCCGAGCACGTCGAGGTCGAGTTCCAGTTGCTGCGCGCCGGCGCGGGAGATTTTCACCGGCTTGCGATATTTCCACGCCGTTACGTCGAGCGCCGCGCCGGTTTCCTCGATGCCCGGCAGCACTTCCGGCACGCGATAATCCGGATTGTTCGCCGGCGGCGGGAGCCGGATCGGCGCGACCGCCACGGATTTGAGGTCCATGTTCAGCGCCGCGAGATCGTAGCCGGGCGCGGCACAATGACTGTTGCCGGTCAGCAGATGATAAGCGCCCGCCTGCCGCGCGAGAAACACGAGATACACCGGACGCCGTTCCGCACGTACCGCGGTGATGGGCAATGGCGGGCTGTCCTGATTGTGAATGAACAACAGCAATTCCCGCGAACGGACCTGGCTTTCCAGGGGCGTCAAAAGACTTTCCGCCGCAGGCTGGCCCTCGATGGCGACACGATAAATCACACCCTGGCCGATGGTTTGCTCGTGAATGGCGTCTTCGGCAACCTGCGGCACCGCCACCGTCACGTGGCGTGTGAACAGCGGTTCGGCGGTTTCAATCTGGACGGCGGTCAGGTTCAAATTCGCGGCCCCGAGATTCAAGGCCAATCGCGTCTCGCCCGGGTTTTCGTCACGTTCGGTAATGGCCGCCGGCATCCACTCGGTGGGGGCTGATTCGGTCACGGCCACGCGGATATGCGCGCCGGTGACGGGAATCGGCGGCGTCCGCTGGTCGTCCACCGTCAAGCGCAACCACGGCCATGTGCCGGCGGGGAAGGAGACGTGGAGCCGGTTCACGCCGTCCGGTTGCCGGAAGATCGGCTGTCCCTGCTCGAGGACCTGCCAGCGTTTGAGGTCGGTGGAGCCCTCGACGCGCACCGGCTTGATGAAACTTCCCGCCGGGGTTTCCAACGTGACATCATCGAGCGGCCGGGCCAGTCCGGTTTCCAGGACGATGACCGTATTGCTCGGGGTAAGCGAAACGTGAAATGATTTTACGTTTTGAACGACTTTCACTTCCGGGACGGGGCGTTCGATCAGGTAAGGCATTTCGTTGCCCGTGTCGTCGTAGAGCCGCAGGTCTTCCAGCGCCGGGCGCGCGGCATCGAGGGTTGCGACCGGCAGGCTCAGTTTCACCAGGCCGGGCGCAGGCACGGCGAACGGTTGCTCGTGCCGCCATTCGGCGGGCAGGCCGGCGGCGTGAATTTGGAAAACCAGCGCCAGCGTCAGAATGCCAGACAAGCGAGCCGGCAAAGTTCGGAGTTCCGCCTTCAGGCGGCCAGCCACAACCGGGATCAGATACCGCCTGAAGGCGGAACTCCAAACACTGGAAGCCTCAAGCGCTGTCTGACTTTTGACTCGATTCATTGGGGGTTTCCTTGTCTTTGGAGGCGGAAGCATAGAAGCGTTGATACGCGAACGACGCCAGCATGGCAATCACGGCCACGCCGAAGAACGCGCCGATGCGATAAAGCTGGTTGAGCCGGGCGAGATCGTGGAAGAACAATTTGAGCAGCGTCACGCTCAACAAACCGATGGCGCTGTAACGCGCCGCCGGAAGCTTCCGGAGAATGCCGATCACGAGCAGCACCAGCGCGAACATCGCCCAAGCAATGGAATACGTCATGTCACGCGCGAAGTCGCCGCTGAACTGGAACGTCAGCGTCGAACCGGGCGCGCTGAAGTAATCGGCAATTTCGATGTTGAGCAACAGGAACGCCAGCACCGTGCCCAGCCCGGCCAGGATGGGCGGCACATTGGATTGCAGAATCAGATTTCGCGGCGGCGCGAGCAGCCGCGCGCCGGCGAACAGGCAGACGGTCACGATGCCGTAGGCATAGAGATACCAGTTGAAAATCGGCGTGGCGCTGCGCGTGTGGTATTCGAGCACGGCGGGATTCAACGCGAGCCGGACGAATGCGGCGACCAACAAACCGGCGCCGGTGAGCCGCAACCCCGGATGCGGCACGCGATGGAACAGCCACAACAGCGCCGCCCCTTCGAGCGCCCAGCCGATGGTGATCCATTGGCGATCGAACTGGATCGGGAAAATCAACGTGATGAAAAACAGCGCCACGCCGCCAAACAAGGCGAGCTGTGACACCCGCACCGGGTTCGCCGCCGGAATCGTTTTCAACACCACGACCAGACTCAGCAGCGGCGGGATGGCAAATGCCGCGGGCAGCAGGCCCATGACGTGGTTTGGATAAGCGGCGGCCACGAGCCGGTGAATGAGGAAAAACTGCGGCAGGCCGGCCATGGCCGCGGCGGCCCACGGATTGACCCGGTCGCTGAACTTCTTCAGGAACAGGAACGGGAACAGCGCGAACAGGGCGAAGAAAATCAAATACCATGCCAGCGCCAGGCCGGGTGACACGTTGGGGTTTGCCAGATCGAATCGGGTGAAATGCCAGGCGCATTCCAGCGCCGCTACGCAGACCAATCCGATGGCCGGCAGCCAATCGTGGGAGAATACCCTCGTTACGCCCAGCAACAGCACGACCAGGAGCAGGGCGAGGCCGAAGACGGGCGACGGATTTGCCAGCGGCAACCGCAGGGTGGCCATGATGAGCAGCAGGAACGGCAGCGTGGCCGAACACGCCGGCAGGAGCGCCGCCACATTTTCCGGTTGCAGCGCGTCTTCGTTGAGGCGGATGGGTTTGGTGACCGTGTCGGGTTTCAGTTTGCGCACGGCCCAGGCGCTGATGGCGACGAAGAAGATCGTGAACAGGCCGAGCATGGAAAATAACAGGGGCAGTCCGGTGAGATCGGCGGGAATTTTGAAAATCAACGCGCCGGTGGCGGCAAGCGTCAACACCATCACCGCCAGCACCGGCAGCAGCGACGCCATCAGGACGGCCAGGGCAATGGCGAGCACGTCCACCAACAGGATAAACGGCCAGACGATGAACGAAACTTCCGTGAGCTGGAAAATGGGGATGAGCACCAGCACGAGGGCCAGCGGCGGAAAAATCCGGCTGCCCCACGCGGCGGCTTTGATCCCGCGCCGGCGTTGCAACCACACGGGGAAAACCGAGTGAACGATGGCGAAGATAAAATAGAACGCCAATGCCGCGTTCAACAGGTCATTGTTCAGGGACCCGGCCGTCCACGCGGCGAGCAATCCAAAGACCGCAAGGCCGGCGACGGGTTGGGCGGGGACAATCCCGGCATCCACCAGGACGAGCGCGGTGACGACGAGGTCAAGCAGGAATACGAAACTGAACATCAGCCACGGGCGCTGCGCCAGGGGCGCGAAGGTCAGAAACCATGCGGTGAAGGCGAGCGCGACGGCAGCCAGTCCCAGGGTCGAACCTGAAAGCCATTGGTTCGTCTGCCCACGAACCTTTGACCACCAGCCTGCGGCGAGGTACAGCAGGTTGAACCCCAGCAGGACGGCGAAGGCAATCAGGATTTTGTCGCCTTCAAAGTATTTTCCCGAGACGAAGAATTCACCTGCCCAGCCGATTTGCATGATGACGGTCCCGACGGCGCCCAGCGCGGAGAGGAAGAACCAGCGGCGATGCAGCGCCACGAGAATCAGCCCGGCATCGAGGATAGCGATGTAACCGAACAGGCCGAAAGGATTATCCTGGTCGGAGTGAATCAGGATAGGCGTAAGAAAACCTCCCAACATTCCCAGAATAGCGATCACCATGGCATTGAAGCGCACGGCAAGCAGAAATGCTGTGGTGGTGATGAGCGCCATCAGCAGGAAAGACGGAACCACGTCGAAGAACTGAAATTTGTAAATCGCGCGACATGCATAGGTGACGGCGTAAAGAATCACTACGCCCGTCGCGCACAGGGTTTGCGCCCCGACCATGTATTGCTTTCGCCGATGCAACCACGCGCCCCCGACCAGCAAGGCGATCCCGGTAAGAAACCCGAAGGCCATCCGGAGTCCTGGCGAAATCAGGTTGTGGTCAAAGGAATACTTGATGGCAAAGGCGACACAGAGAAAGAATGCCAACCCGGCCGCATAGGCGAAACCTTTTACCCCCAGAAACTGTTCCCAATTAATGGCCGGGCGCGGCGGTTGGGGTGCAGGTTCCGGCTCGCCGGGCGGGAGCAGCGGCGGCACCGGCGGTCCGGCTGGCTCCGCCGGTTTCGCGGCCAAACCTTCGCGCTGTCTTTGAAGAATTTGTTCCCGAGATGGCAATGTGAAAGCCGGTCTTGTTTCCTGCGCCGGTTGGGCTGGTGCGACCGGTGCTGCCGCCGGGATGCCCAAGACCCCCGGGGCAATCTCTTCCAAAGGAGATTCGGGAACCATCTCCGGTCTCATTCCCGGCGTGGGTGGCGGGATGGGAGGCGGAACTGGCATCCGCACTTGCGGCGCTGGCGCCGGCTTCGGGGCCGGTTCAGCCGGTTTGGCGAATTCCCGCTCGCGTTTCAGCCGGATGACTTCCGTCTCCAGTTCGCTGAGGCGAAAGGAAAGTTCCTCCATGCGTGCCCTGGCCTGAACGGCGCGCACAATCAACCAGATGGCCAGAGCGACAGGAACTCCAAGGACGACCAGGATGATGACCGGTATCATTGCCATAAAGTTTCCTTTCAACGGACGAAGGCTTGATTAAGCACAGTCTGCGCTTCGGCGCTGGATTTTAGCAAGCAGGAATCAGCAAGGGCAGTGGCACAATCTGTGGTTCCTGGAGCGCGAAGCATTGCTCTGCAAGCTGGAAACCTGGTCCGCGCGGAGCAATGCTCCGCGCCCCGGTCAAACTGCGCTATCACCCCGACTAAGGCACAGTGATATTGAAAAACTGTTGGGCGTTGGTTGCGGAGGCTGGATTGGTAAACAGCCCGGAACCGCCAAGGTCAAACGTATCGGTCCAGATCGGCGTCCAGTTGGTCAACGGCAAGACCAGGTTGGTGGAGGTGAACACGCGATAGGGCGAGCCGACCGGCCCACCGGTAACGCTCAACCGGAGGCTGTTGCCGGACAACACAAAACTGGAAATGACCGGGCTGTTTGTGGCGTCAATGCGAATGGTTCCGTCGGTCGTTAAAGTGTTTGTCATCCAGGCCAGCCCGGAAACCAGCGGCGGAAGGGACACATTGGCAAACGAGCCCGAATATCCTCCGGCGTTGAATAATTTGAAGTTGTCACCTGCAGCGAGCGTGCCCGCAAGGTTCGTCACCACAAGATTGCCGCCGAAGCCGAGAGTGCCGGCGACGTTCAACCGGTCATTGGTCAACGCCATCTTGTTCAACTCCATGACGTTGGTGCTGCCCGGTGCCAGCGTGAGCGTGGCACCGAATGTCAACGTGCCGCTGGCCGACACGCCGGGCGCGAGTGTGGCGCCGGATTGGATCGTTGTTGCCCCGGCAATCGTACCGGTTCCGCCGAGTGTGGCGTTGGCGACCGACAGAGTCCCGGCGCCGACCGACCCGTTCACCAACAATGTGCCGCCGCTCACCGTGGTCGTGCCGGTATAGGTATTGTTGCCCGACAGCGCTAGAACGCCGCCACCGCTTTTGGCGACGTTAACGGTCGCACTTCCGTTTCCGATGACGCCGGCCACGGCATGGTTGCCGGCTCCGAGGAAGGTAAATGTCCTCGAGCCGGTGGCCGCGGAGGAAATGGTCCCGCCGAGGTTCAGGAGGCCGCTGTCGGACTGGATCCAGTAATTGCCGCCGCCGACATTAATGGTGATACCGCCGCTGATCGTATTGGTTCCCGCCACGTTTTCGATGGCAGCGGCAGCGCTGTTGCGTCCGTTCAAAATGACCGCCTGCGGAAGGGTGATGTTTCCGGCGCTGCCATCCAATTGCAGCGTCGAGCTGGCGGAGTTGTTGTTGCGGATGAGAATCGGCGAGTGCGCGTTGGCCAGCACCTGGTTGTTCGCGATCCGCACAATGCCATCGCTGCTGCTGGTGCTGCCAGTGTCCACATTGAGCGTGCCCTTGAAGGTGTTGCTCGGGCTGTTCAAAATCAAAGTGCCGCCGCCGGCTTTCGTGAGCGAACCCTCCACAATGCCCGGCGCCGTGACCGGACTCGACAGCGTGCTCGACAGCGTCAGCGTCGTGCCGGATGCAACGTTGAACGTGCCGCCGCTCACCGCGATCAGGATGCCACGATTGAGGTCGTTGAGCGCGAAGGTCGTCGTGGTTTGCACGGTGCCGCGGTTGAGCGTCAACAGGTCGGCGATGAACGCCGCCGGACTGGCGCCGAGCCGCGCTTGCGAATCAATGGCGATAGCGCCGGGCTGCCCGTTGCCGACGAGCAGTTTGCCGGTGAAGGAACTGTTATTGCCCGACAACGTCGCGGCATTCGCCAGAAATGTCAGCAGGCCATTGCCGCCGATGCCGGCGCTGACGATGAATGCACCATTCACACCGCTGAATGCGCCGCCGTTGGTTGTCGTGACGAAGTTGCCCGCGAGCGTACAGGTGCCTGACCCGGCGTTGGCAATCTGGCCACCGTTGAGCATGAGATTGTTGATTGTGATCGTGCTGCTGCTCGTGCCTTTCCAGAGCAGCGAACCGCCGGATACTTCCAACGCATCACCGCCGAACGTGAAGGCACCGCTGGTCGCCGGAGTGCGCAACTGGAAACCGAACGTCTCGTAACTGTTGCCCGCCGTGGGGGCCGCACCGTTGCTCCATTGGCCGGCGGCGTTGAACGATGCCGCGCCCACCACATCGCTGTTGGTAAGCGTGACCGTCGCCGCGGGAACGTAATTCGGTCCCAGCACATAATTGGCCAGGATTTCACCGCGCGACAATGCCGCGTTGCTGATGCGGACTTCGGCATAATCGTTGTTCGCCATCGAATCGTCGCTCCATAGTGAACGGCCCAGCCAGTTGTCCACGTCTTCGATGTCGGCCAGGTGAAAATTCACGTCGAGAAACGCGACGGCGTCGCCATCGCGATACCATTGCCAGCGGCCGCCCGCGCTGCCATAAGCGCCTGCGCCATCGGTGAACGTGATGGCGTAGTGATGTTGCACGCCCGCCGTTGTCGCCAGGTTCGCATCCAGCGTGGTGGCTGTGCCGTTGAGCTTGGCCTCGAACCGCTGTTGCGTGATGTCGGTGCCGATGTCCGCACTCAACATGATGTCATCCGACGACTGGGTCGTCCCGGGCGCGGGCGTGCCGGGCAGGCCGGTGTATTCGCCGGGCGCACCAAGACCGTCGCCCGCCTGGGCCGTCCGGCCAAAATCAAAAATGCGCGCCCAGTTCGGCGCCGAGAGCGGCGTGGCCCAGATTTCGATCGTAACATTCGTCAGCGAGGAAATAATGTCATTTGGCAGATCAACGTAGGCCGCGATGGAATTGGCCTCGACGTTGCCGGTGGTCCCGCCGGGAATTCGCAGCGCGGCACCGGTGTAGGTCGCGCCATTGCCGCGCACGACCGCGGGTGCGCCGGAAACCAGGTCAAAATTTGTCGTTCCCGCCGGTGCGGGCCCCGGCGCGTTGGTGAATGACCAGTGCAGAACGACGTTGTTCAGGTTCGGCCCGGTGACGATACGCGCCCTGCGGTCCGCCACGGTCTGGGCGCTTGGGAATGAATTATCGCCGCCATTGACCAGCGCGCCCATGCTGCAATTGTTGACGCCGTCGCCAAGAAGCTGGACGCCGTTGAACCAGATATTGGGGTTGGTGTAGAAATAGGGCGGGGCCGCACCGCCGCCGCAGTAGTTGTGCAGCATGATGGTTTTGGGATTCAGTATGCCGTCGGAGTGCGACCGGCCGTAAGAGTGGCCGCCGGTTTCATGCGCGAAAACGGCCGACCAGACGGCCCCGGGGTTGAGGGCCGAGTACATGCCTGGCTGTTGCGAGACGCCGGCGATGGTGGCCGAATCACTATACTGGCAAATATAGACCACCAGATCCGCCCCGACGGCCGCGCCGAAGTCAACCGCCTCCTGGACATTGGCGTTGCCAGTGGCCAACCAGTTGACCATGCCGCCGGTAGTGGTCGCGTTGATCAGATCGTTGGTGGCCATGTAGAAGCCGGCAATCCGCATTCGCGCGCCCGTGCCGTCCTGGTCCTGGATTTGATTGCTGCCGGCGACCGTGTTGGCGATGATTACCTGCGCGTTGTCATCGCCACCCACACTCGCCGCATAGCTCGGTGAATAAACGGCGGCCAGATCGGCTTCGATGGCGCTGCCGGCAAAGGCTGGCACGGAGGCGGAAATCAAAAATGCCAGCCCCGCCCAAAAACGCCGCGGAACCTTCAACGCCGTCGGTTGGCACGAGCGCGAGAAACCCGTGGACGTTGAATGTTGAGCGTTGAATGTTGAATGTATTTTCATCTTCGTCACGGGTTCCCGCAAACGCCGACGACGTAAGTCTCCGGATTGATGCTTTTCACGATGAGTTGGCCCGGTTCGCGTGGTTCGCCTACGAGATAGAGGCCATCCGACGGCGATAGAACCGTGAACGCCTCCCGCCCGCCTTTGAATGCGAAGGTCACCATCGAGTCCAACCGGCCCGCGACGTGGCCGGCGAACGTGCCCTGCTGGCCCGATGGGTTTAAATCCGCTTGAGTGATTTCAAACCGGACCTCCTGTCCGTCGAGGCCGGGCAGCATCAGTTGTTGAACGGGTTTGCCGGTCAATCTGGCGCGTTCGATTTCAGCCGCGACAGTGTCCTTGAGATAAACAAGCTGGCGGCGATAAATGCGGGCGCTCTCTTCCGCCATGCGCTCAAATTCAAGTTCGTTGTGGGCGAGTCGTTGGATCGCGTCGGGTTGTTTGCCGTCCTCGGACGTCCAACCGAAATCACCATTTTCGCGCGTGACCGTGAAAGGATGCTTTTTGAATGAGGCAAACAGCGCCTTCCTGCGCGCCAACTCCACCGCCGACGGGACGCCGGGGTTGGCGGTGGCACGGAAGGAGTTCGCGTTGGTTGCTGCCGGAATTTGCCCTGCCATCGCAGGGTCTTCATCGTGTCTGATAGCGCGCGAAGGCCAGTGCCACCAATAAGCGATGACCATCCCCGCCGCCAGCGTGGCGACTATGACAGCTAACGGCCAGCGCCCGGACTTTTTGGATTGTCGTTTCAAACTCATCTCCGTCAAAGACAGTGTTCAGGTTGCGCAACGGATTTGCTAATTATACGCGATTTGAGCCGCAAAAGCCCGCCAATTTTTACTGGTTTGCCGCGATGCGATAAAACCGCTGCGCGAAATTGGTCGCCTGCAAATCGGAGAACTGAAACTGGCCGTTCTGGTCGGCGACGGCATTCGTCACAAAGTTCCAGGCAATCGGCGGCACCAGGTTTGTTGCCGCATCCAATTCGTAAGTCACGCCGGCGGCCCCGTCGCCGCTGAGCTGAAAATTGCCGTCGCCGAGCTGCACAATGGAACCGAACTGCGGCGGCGCCGTGGCAATCACGGACAAGACCCCGTTGGTGAGCGCGTTGGTGTTCCATGCCAGCCCGACGCCCAATGAAGGCAGATTGAACGTGGCAAACACTCCGGAATTAGTCGTTGCGTAGAAAATCCGGAAGCTGTCGCCGGGGGCAAGCGTCCCGGCCAGATTGGTGACGGTGAGCGTGCCGCCATAACTCACACTGCTCAAACCGCGGATGAGGTCGTTGGTTTCCGCATCGCGATTCAATTCGATGAACGTGGTTCCGCTCAACGTGAGAGAATTGTTGACGGTCAACGCGCCGATGGAGTTGCTGCCCGGCGCGAGGGTCGCGCTCGATTGAATGGTCACCGGGCCGCCGATGGTGCCCTTGCCGCCCAGCGTGCCGCCGGCCACCGTCACAGTACTCGCGCCGAGCGAGCCGTTGACCAACAGCGTGCCGGCGTTCACACGGGTCTGGCCGGTGTAAGTGTTCACCCCGGAAAGCGTGACACTGCCGATGTTGTTTTTGGTCAGGGTGCCGCTTCCGGAAATCGGATTCGCAGCAGTTATGGCGCCGATGATGTTGAACACCAGAGCGGAGTTATTCGTGACTGTCGCCGCCCCCAAGGCTCCGTCGGAGATGCCGTCGCCGAGTTGAAGCACCCCGGCGCTGACAGTAATACCGCCACTCAAACTGTTGCCGGGCGAAGTCAGGGTAAGAAATCCGCTGCCGGATTTGACGACGTTGACCGTGCCGCCGCCGGCGCCGTTTTGCAGCGGCCCGGTCACCGAAAAGTTGCCGTTGCCCATGAAGGAAAGCGTGCGCGAACCTCCCGGCGTGCCGGCCGGCACCGCGCCGCTGAAAGTCAGCGTGCCGCTGTCGGATTGAATCCAGTAATTGCCGCCGCCGACCACCAGATCGAGATCGCCGGCGAGCGTGTTGTTGCCGGCGAGGTTTTCGATGGCGACCACGTTCGTGTTGCGACCGGAAAGATCAATGTTTTGCGGGACCGTAATGCTGCCCAAGGTGCCGTCCAACTGGAGCGTGGAACTGCCGCTGTTGTTGTTGCGGATGGAAATGGGCGAAAGAACGCCGGTGACGTTCTGGTTGCGGGTGATTCGCAATGCGCCGTCGTTCGCCGAGGTGCTGCCGGTGTCCACGTTCAGCGTGCCGGAAAAGCTGTTGGTGCCGTTCAAAATCAAAGTGCCGTAGCCGCCCTTGCTCAGGGCGGCCGAGCCGGAAATGTTCCCGTTCGCGTTCAAGGTGTTTCCCGGATTGTTCGGTCCGACCGACCACGTCTGGTTCGCGCCGATGTTGACCGGGCAATTGATGGTGACGGAATGATTTGCCGCCACCATGTCAACGCCACCCGCGCCAAGCGTCAGCGCGTTCGTGCCGTTGACGGAGGCGCCGTTATTCATCCAGATAAAAACCAGTCCGTCCACCGCGAGATCGCCGCCGATCACCGGGCTCAGATTGTTTCCGCTCAACATGGAAAACGTGAGGTCGCTCGTCGCAAGCGGCGGCAGGTTGGAAACAAAGTTCCCGGAGTTGGTCAGGTACGTCGCGTCACCGGCGCCGGTCCAGAACAACGTGTTGGTCGGCGCGTAATAACGGACATAATCCACGGTCAACCGCGTCGTGCTCGTGCCCAGATCGCCATAACCGCCGGAGGGAATCGTGCCGGCCCAGGTTGTCGAGGTGTCGTCCACTTCGCTGCTCAGGATGGTCCATTCGGTACTTTCCGAAATGGGAACGGCATTGTTGGCAAAGTTCCAGGACCGCAAATTGCTGCCGTCCACGTACAACGTGTAAACCGAGGGCGTCCACAGGAAGCCATACGTGTGAAAACCGCCGCCGAGTCCGCTGCCGATGTTGCCGCTGCCCGCGCTTTTGGCGGCCGAACCGTAACCGTTCCAATGAATGTTGTTCTGGACCTGGTTGATGATATCTCCATTGCTGCCACCATCCGTGCTGCGGTGTTCAACGATATCCATTTCCGAACCGGAGACGACCGGATCGTTCAAGTAAGCGCCCATCGTGGGCGACTGCATCCAGAAGGCCGACCACATGCCGTTGGTATCACCCCATTTGACGCTCGCCTCCCAGTAGCCATAGCGCGAACGGAATTTCCCATCGTTGGCGACCATCGCCGTGTAATGCGTGCCGCCGGAGGTGTAGGTGGTGATGACGAGGTTGGAGCCGTTGAGTGAAACCGCGCTGGCCGTGTTGACGGCATCGCGCCGGTTGCCGAGCAACCAGTAGTCCCACTTTGTCGTGTCGAGCGAGGCTCCGTTGAATTCATCCGACCAGGCCAGATAATAGCCGGCGGGGGGCGATGCGAAAATGACCGGCGCCACGAGCAACGCTGCCAGAAAGAGAATCGTCCGGGCCGGTTTTGGCAAAATGTTCACGGGATTCGCAGGTTGAAAAATTGCTCCGGCGCGCCGGGCGCAACCTGGTTTGTGAAAATGAAATGGCCGGCGCCATCGAAAGTTCCGGTGGCCACGACGCCCCAGTCCGTCAGGGGAACTGCCAGGTTCGTTGATGCCAGCACGGAATAGCCCGCCCAGGCCGCGCCGCCGGCGCCACTGAAAACCAGGCTGGCGCCTTGAAACGCGACGGGCGCGAACTGCGGAGCGACGGCGCCAAGCACAACCGCCAGGGTGCCATTGACCGCAACGTCGTTGCTCCACAAAAGGCCAACGCCGAGCGGCGGGAGATTCGTCGCCGCGAAATCTCCAACGAAATCTGCCGCCGAGAAAATTCTGAAATTGTCTCCGGCCGTGAGGATGTTTGCGCCGGCGTTGGTCACGCTCAAGGTGCCGCCGCAGTTCAAAACACTGAGGCCGGTGATGGAATCGTTCGTCAGCGCTGCGCCGGATTTGTCCAATCGAATCAAAACGGTTCCAGCATTGGTCAGCGCGTTATTGACTGTCAACGAACCAATCGTGCTCCCGCCCGGCGCCAGAGTTGCGCCCGGCAAAATCGTCACCGGCCCGGCAATGACGCCGCTGCCGGCCAACGTTCCGTCGTTGACCGTCGTCAGGCCGGAGCAGGTATTGACGCCGTTCAACGTCAGTGTGCCGGAATCGGATTTGACCAGATTGACGGGGTAGCCGTTGGCATTGTTGATGGCGCCTGAAACCAGGAAATCACCCGCGCCCATGAACGTCAGCGTACGCGCGCTGGGAACGGTCGGCGCGGAAGACGGCAACTGGCCGGTCAAATTGAGCGTGCCGCTGTCGGAATCCAGCCAGTAATATCCGCCGCCGGAGGTCAAAATGAAATTTCCCGCCAGCGTGTTGCTGCCGGACAGATTCTGGATGGCGATGACCGGGACGTTGCGCCCGGCCAGGCTGATGTCCTGCGCCACGGTGACGTTGCCGCCGGAACCGCCGAACTGTAACGTGGAACTGCCGTTGTTGTTGTTTTTGATGTAAATCGGCGAGGCGACATTGGCGATGCTTGCGCTGCGGGTGATTTGCACGGCGCCATCGTTGACCGCGGCGCTGGTGGAGGAATCCACATAGAGCGTGCCGGACAAAGAATTGTTCCCACTCAAAATCAGCGTGCCCGAGCCAGTCTTGGTGAAACCGTTCACGCCGGCGAGCGGCGCGGAAATTGTTGCGGTGCCGGCCACAACGACCAGCGGCGAAGACGAACCGTTGTCAAGCGTGAGCGCACTGCTGCCGGTATTGGCAAGAATCCAGTTGTGCGTGCCGGAAACGTCGCCAAAATCGAGCGCCGCGATGGAACGCGCGGAATCCAGCGTCACTGTGCGGTCAGCGGTGAGGTTCACCTGGCTGAAATCCGCCAGGTTCCCCGCGCCGTTGGCCACGATGCCGCCGCTCCAGTTGCCGGGGTCGCTCCAGTTGCCGCTCGCGTCCACGTTCCACGCGCCGCTGTTGTTGGTGTTCGAAACGCCAATGGAGGCAGACAGGGTTGTGGCCGCGCCGCCCGCGCCGGGAAAAGTGAGCGTGGCGGTTGAATTGTTGGTCACCCAGAGGATGGCGGCGGCGGCGTTGGAGGTTTGCAGCGCGCTCTTCGCCGGGAACCAGACGGCGTAGCGCGGCGCGAGCTGGTTGTTCTCCACAAACGAAAGCGCGTCCTCTGCCTCGCCGGCTTCCGAATAACTCGGGCTGGTCCGGGTGTAACCGCTGGCCGCCGCGTAGCGAAAATACCCGGCCGGACCGGCGGCCAGGCCGTAGCGCCCGGCGACGCAAATCCAGTCATTCGTCACGTTGCGCGCCGCGCCGGTGCGGTTGGTGATGGCGGCCGAATTGCCGCTCCATTCGAGCCGCCGCGAGCCGCCGGTGAGCGGATCGTTTTCAATGCCACAGATGAAGCTGCCGCCGCTGGAGGCCGTCGCGCCATTATTGAGGGTCGGCACCTCGACGATGGCGAAAGATTCGCCGGTGCATTTGATGTATTCCTCGGTAGTGCCGAGAGCGCCGGTTAATTTCAGTTCGCAGTCAAAGCCGTTGGCATTGGTGGAAAGGCTGACCAGCGTCGCCGCCGTTGGATTTCCGAGCGCGCCCAGGCCAAGAATGCCGGGCAGCCGCGGCGAAGCGATAAAGGCATTCGTCGGAACCGAAAGCGCGGACGGTTCCACCATGGCCATGATGCGCGAATTGTCGAAGCTGACGGAAAAGTTTCCGAACGCGCTGCGCTGGTGAATGACTTGCACGTCGTAATTGGTCATCAAAATGGGGCCGGGCGCGGCCATCGTGCCGGTGGGATAATCGGCATTCGCCCAGTGCAGCCACGCGATGGCCGTGCGCCGCGCCTCGACGGCCTCCCGATAAAATCCGCCGCCGCTCACACCGACAAAGGCCCCGTAGTAAGCCGGATTGCCGGTGTCATTGTCGTTGATTATCTGGCGGTAACGCACGTCCTGCGACAACTGGCTGTCCGTCCAGCGCGCGAGAGGATCGTTGAAATGCGCCGCCATCCAGGTAATGAACGAGTTTTGCTCGAAATCATGCACCGCCCAATCCACGCCCGCGGGATAGGCAAAGTCGCCGGAGTCCATGACCAGATTGTCGAGATTGTTCGTCCAGACCGCCATGACATTGTGTTCGGCATAAGGCTGAAGCTGTGCGGCGATGTTCGTATTGGCCAGCCGCGCCATGAGCAGCGAATCGCCGGACGACATGCCGGCCACCATTTCGTAAGTGGGATGATAAAAGCCGTGATTTTCCAGCGCGTAACTTGGAAACAACGTCACCGTCGAAATCAATGAGGCAAACGGGTCGCCTGTGGTATTGGGCGTAATCAGGTCGGGATAGGCGACCGTGTAGGTGTTGACGAGATAATCCTTGGCAGCCGCGAGCCAATTGCCGGCGCTGGCGTTGTTGGTCATCCACGCGGCGGCGAGCGCGAGGATGTTGCCGTCCCAGCCATTCTCCTCCGCCTTGGTGTCGCCATCGCTCAGGATGCGCGTGCAGGGCGGGATGGCGGCGCGATGATTCGCTTCGCTGGCCACGACCGTCTGCACCCCGGCAACGGTTTGCGCCGGCAGATTGGACTGCACCAGCAGGCAGGCCAGCCCCATCGAACCGGACCACTCGGCGGTCTGCCAGTCGGAGCCGCCCTGGGACGTGCAGGTTGCCAGCGAGCCATTGCTCCAGCCCCACTTGTTGCCGCTCACCGTGTTGTAGCTGCCGGTGATGTGCGTGTCGTAATCGTAGTTCAACGCCTCCCGGACGCGCGCGAGTCGATTGGTGAATTTCGGGTCGTTCGGCAGCGCCACGCAGAGGGTCGCGTAGGCCACGGCGATGCCGCTGTTGCCGCGGATGCCACCGTTGCCCGTGCTGCCGCCATCGCCCCAGTAACCGGCATCCGGAATCCCGCGCGAGTTCGTGTGCCAGATGGATTCGGCGTAGGTCTCAAAATTGGTCAGGCACTGAAGATAAGTTTGCTGCGGATCGGGCTGGGCTTGGGTGTGAACTGCCGGCAAAACAAACACCAGCGCACATAACAAAGCGCGGGTGATGGATTTGGAATTGAAGTGATACACCCGGTTCGCCGTGTTAATAAATGTTTTGGTGAGCCTCAC
This sequence comes from uncultured Verrucomicrobiae bacterium, assembly GCA_963802515.1. Taxonomy (GTDB): domain Bacteria; phylum Verrucomicrobiota; class Verrucomicrobiia; order Limisphaerales; family UBA11358; genus UBA11358. Next base: position 2,701,085 of record CAWDIX010000002.1, on the reverse strand, counting down.
ACAGCGGGTTTAACGTCTGGAACGGGAATTATTCTGATGAGGATGCGTTACTTTGGAAACTGGGGCACAGCGGATGCGGGCAACGGAAACTTGCCCAGGTCTTCCTGATAGAAATAAAAATTCCGTGTGCTGTTGTTGGCGGTGTAAAAATTATGCATCATCTCCGCCTTGACCCACGAAACCGAGCCGTCGGCAAAAACCTCATTGCCTCCCGTCGGTGTTTTGCCATTTCCATGCGCGGGTAAAGTTGTCAGACCGTCATTCAAAGGTTTCGTGGAATCACCCCACATGTGGGCCGGCGGCGCGACAAGATTGATCACCAAATCCGCCGCCAGCATCCAGGACGCTTTGCTGCTGGTCGTTTTGATCGGGCTACCAGAGGAGTACTTGTTTCCATTCCAAATCCAGTTGGTAACCCCGCCAAAATAGGCATAACCCATGGCCCAGGATGAAGGATTCGGCCATTGATTGGGAGCGGGCAGCGTCGGGCGGTTTGGGCAGGTCCAAATTGTCGGAGTAACTGAATAACCGAGCGTCTGATCAATGGAATTGATATTGAATCCCAATTCTGAAGCCGTCATCAGCATGTTATTGTCCATTTGAAAAGGATTGAAACCGGTATTTGGAGGCGTAGATGCCCATCCGGGGTTCCAAGCGCAAACCTCGAAATAGTCATTGTAATCGTTCGCATACGACAAGCTGGCGATGCCAATCTGCTTCAAATTGTTCATGCAGAAGGCGCGTTTGCCCTTTTCCTTGGCGGCCGCCAACGCCGGCAACAGAATTGCCGCCAGGATCGCTATGATGGCAATGACCACCAGCAGTTCAATCAGCGTGAACGCGCGTGCTTTCGAATGTCTCTGCTTCATCTAATTTAATTTTAATCTTTTTTTTGCTTTAATCAACGGGCGGCCATCGGCTGACCGCCGGTCGTTCATCAGTGACGCAGGCGATAGAACACCGTCGGGTTCGCCGGATTGATGGTGATGACATTCGTGTTGCTCGAGCCGCTGCCCGCCACGTCCACCCAATTGGTTCCCAGACCGGCTGACGATGAATTGGTCTGCGCCTGCAGTATCCAACCCGCGGGATTCGCCGGCCATGACAACGTCAGCGTATTGCCGCTCAGGCTGAACGTGATATTGGTCGGGGTGAAGACCGGGGCGGTGACGATACTCAGCACCCCGTTGGTGAAGCTGTAGGCCAGGCCGGCACCCGGTGAACCGCTGATGCTCGAGAAATTGCTCGCCGACGCACCCGGACTGAACAACGTGAACGTGTCGCTGGTGGTCAGAGTTCCACTAAGATTTGTCACCGTCAGCATGCCGCCGTAGGTTACGCTGGTCTGGCCGGAGAACGAATCATGCGCGCTGCCGGCACCTTTGTTGATTTTGACAATCGTGTTGCCGGACAACGACAGCGTACGACCCAGAGTCAGTGTGCCAATGGTGTTGGTGGAGCCGGCTTCAACGGCGCCGCCCGATTGCACCGTCACCGGACCATTGATGGTGCCGCTGCCGACGAGCAGACCGCCGGCCACCGTCACGGCGTTCGTTCCCAGGCTTCCGGTCAGTGAAAGCACACCGTTGCTGACCACGGTCGTGCCGCTGTAGGTGTTGGCCGCGGGCAGATTCAACGTGCCGGACCCGTTTTTCAAAACATTGATGGGCACATTGGTGCCCACAAAGGTATTGTTCCCATCCTGAAGCACGCCGGACATCGTAATGTTACCAGCCCCCGTGAAGGTCAGCGCGCGGGCACTGGTGATGTTCGTGGCCACTGCACCGGGCCAATTGGCCGACAGCGATAGCGAACCGCTGTCAGATTGCAGGAGGTAAGTGCCGCCGACATTCAGGGTAAAGCCGCCCGAAATGGTGTTGTTGCCGGCGAGGTTTTCAATGGCAGGGACATTCGTGTTGCGGCCGGCCAGGCTGATGTCCGGCGCGACCGTGATGCTGCCCAGTGTGCCGTCCAACGCAAGGGTGGAACTGCCGCCATTGTTGTTGCGGATAGAGATAAACGGAATGCCGGGAACCGCCAGAATGTTCGCGATGGCGGCATTGTTGGCAATCACCGTGGTGCCGTCGTTCGCCGTGGTGCTGCCGCTGTCCAGATTAAAGATTCCCTGGTAATCATTGGGGCCGTTCAGCACCAATGTGCCCGGTCCGGTCTTGGTCAGGGTCAACGAGGCGCTGCCGCCGATGTCGTTTGAGATCGTCAAGGTCACGTTCGTATTCACGGTAATGGTTGAATTGGCGTTCACCGTAATCCCGATTTTGCCATCATTGAGCGTAACGTTGGCCGCCGCTCCCAAAGCCCCTCCGTTCAGGGTGACCTGGCTGGCATTGAACGAGGCCGGCGGCTGGCTGAGCGACAGCGGACCCGTGATGAGCAACGCGCCGCCATTGATGGTGGTCAATCCGGAGTAGCTGTTGGTGGGAGCGACCGTCCAGGTGCCGCCGCTGACGGTCAGATTTCCAGTGCCCAATGCCAGCGGCCCTCCAATATTCCCGGCGCCCGAACCCGCAAGCGTGAGGTTGACGTTGGCGCCGGAACCGTTGATCCCCGACGCATTGGTCAAATTCAGGGTGGCGCCGCCATCAATCGAAAATGCGGTGTCTGACACCAGGGTAACCGCGCCCCCCAAGGTACTGACACCGCTGCCACCCTTCTGGAGTGACATGGCAGCGCTGCCGCCGCCGCCCAAAGTCAGCGGTTCGTTCGGGAAATCAAAGTTTTGGTCCACGTAAAGTTTGCCGCCATTCGTGCTGATCAGGCCAACCGTGGCGACGCCGAGGGCATTGGCATTGTCCGGGTGAAGCGTGCCGGTGGAGGAAATGATCGTCGGTCCGGCGTAGCTGTTGCTGCCAGTGAGGGCCAGGTTGCCGCTGCCGGCCATCGTGACGCTGCCACTGCCAGAGATGGGTGACGACACGGTAATTGAATCGCTTCGGTCAAACACCAGGCTGGCGTTGTTGGTCACGGGGCTGCCAATGGCGCCGAGCGTATCGTTATTGCCCACTTGCAAGGTGCCGCCGGAAATCAAAACCCACCCGGTCATGGCGTTGTTGACATCTATGGTCAGTTTGCCGGTGTTGGCCTTCGTCAACGTGCCGACGCCCGTCAACAAGCCGTTGTTCCCGGAAGAAATGAACGTGTAGTTGGCGGTGGAGTTTACCGTTGTGGAAAGCGGGTTCAGGGACTGGGCCAAATCCACCGTCGTTTGGATGCCGCGGTTGTCGAAAACCGCATTAGCGAACTGGCTGTAAGCCACGAGTGAGGTCGTGCTGACATTCGTCCAATTCAGCGAACTGAAGTCCCATAGCGCGCTGTTCTGTCCCAGCCACACAAGGGTGGGTGGATTGATCACCGACAACGTGGCATTGGTGCTGACCGCGATATAATTGGTGCCGGTAACGTTGTTGGTGGCGACGAACTGGAAGGTATGGCCGTTCTGGCCAAGCGACGCGGCAAACGAATAGGTCGTATTGGTGGCGTTTGGAATCAAGCCCCCATTTTCAAACCATTGATAAGTGATCGGAAAGTGCCCGGAAGCCGAACCTGACAAAGTCACCGTCAATCCCGGCGCCGTGGTCAGATCCCCCGGCTGGGTCACTAATTGAACCGGACCGGCGTTCAACAGAGAATTGGATCCCTGGACGTCGCTTTGCAGAACGCTGTTGGCGTTCAACGCGCCGCTGTACATGCGGAACTCGTAAATACTGCCGTTAAGAAAGGCATCGTTGTTGAGCAGTTGAAACAGTGACCGGCCGAGGTATGCCACCTGGTCGTCCAAAGATATAAATGGAACCACAAAGTTTGTATTGTTAATGGCCTCAAGCACGCCGTTGGTGTAAATGGCTATGTACGCATCCGGCGGATCCACCACACAAGTGACATGCACGGTTTGTCCGTCCAGTGTGCCGTTAGCGGAAACCGTCCGCTCAAACTCGCTGGTGCCTGGAGTAGCTGTCAGCCGGTGGACCGTGCCCGAATGCGGGGAGAAGAACAAATAATTATTGGGTTGGAGGGGGACGCCGAGGGCCACCCCGTTGGTGTTGCCAAAGTCAAACACGCGATCATTATTGGCGCTGCCATTGGTCAGCGGGCCGTAGCTGGCCCAGAAATCAAAGGTGGCTGCCTGCAGGCCATGGAGCAGGCCGCCGGGAAATTGCATGTAGGTGTTGGTCGTTCCATCGAGCACCAGCGCGCCGTTGGCCACGATGGCGTTGCCGAAATTCGTGCCGACGGCCCCGCCGATGCTGTCGTTGGTCAAGGTGTCGTCCTCAAAACTCCAACGATGGGCCAGGAAATTGGCCGCGCCCACGACGAGGGTGGCCACGTGACTGGTGGCGGAACCGCCATCGGTGTTGGTCACCACGCAAGTATAACCGCCGGCATTGGTCAAACTGACCGACCCAATCGAATAGCTGCTGAAGTTGGTTCCAAAAACCGAAGCGCCCTGAACAGGTGTCCCGTTAAAATACCACTGAAATCCCATCAGGGTCTGGCTGGCGGCGCCGACCGTGAAGGTCACCGGCTGATTTTCATCAATGTTCTGACTGACCGGCTGCGGTGAGATGACTACATTCGTGGAAAAGAATTGCATGCCGTTGGCGGCGCGGGCCACGCTGCTGACGCGAACCTCATCAATCAGGCCTCGAAAGGATTCCTGTTCGCTGCCGCGATTTTCCGAACCAATATCGAGGGGAACGACAGCCGTTGAGGCCCCATAGGCGACGTTTCCCGAACCGAGCAGGTTGGCAACACCGTTGGACGGATCCAACTGGGTCCAGTACAACTTCAGTGCGGCGCCGTCATAAACGGCCGCAACGTGATACCATTGGTTGGGCGCAAACGCATGGGTCCCGCTGGCCGGGATTGGGAAACTGAAGCTCCCGCCACTCACCGGAATATCATTGAACTGCAATTGTCCCGTGCTTGTGATCTTGAACTGGAATCCACGCGTTCCGTTGTAATCATCCGAGCAAACGATTTCCTGATTAACGTTGATGACCGTGGGACAAATGATGGCTTCGATGGTAAACGGCGTTGCTCCGCCATTTCCAATGTTCAAGTTGGTTATGGCGATGGCATCCGGACTCGCGGGGCCACCCTGCACATCGGCATCATAGGCTCCATTATTGTTGCCGTCGTAACCGATCATGCCATTGTAGGTCAAATTCACAGAGGGATCCACAGTGTTGGTGCCGCTGACGCAATTGCCGAAACCCGGGTACGACGTTTTCCCCAGCATAGTTGTGACTGGAGGCGGCTCGGTAAGACCGTTCTGCGCGCTGCCGCCACCGGTGGTTGCAGTGGTGTTTGTCACTGTGTAAAAGTTGCCACCTTTGGGACCGACGTTGGTGGTAACCGAGCCGCCGGCCGCTTCGTCGAAATGGAGGAGATAAAGCGTGTTGGCGTCATTCGTATAAGGGCCGCGCAGGTCGGCGCGGGCCAACAGGCAGGGAGTAAAAACAGCGGCCAGCAACAGCGCCGTCCGGCGCAAAGCCGTCCCCAGAGAGGTGATTTTCGTTGGGTTGTTCATATTATTCATAGGGGTTGAGATTACAGCGCCAGTCGAAACTATGCTCCTGGCACCGCCCGTTACTTCATAGGCTTCCGTTCAAACGACATTTTTTGCGCCGGGTTAATATAGTTATTCCTGTTAAAGGTATCACAGGGGTGAGTGAGGGGAATATCCCCCAAATACGGGATGCTGGGAGCGAGGGCGCTGAAGCATAAAACGGGACGAGTGAAGGGCCGGTTTTCCCGTCCGGCCGTTTCACGCATCACGCTTCACGATTTGTCGGTCATGTAGCGAGCCACGGCTTCAGCGCGCGAGCGCACATGCATCTTTTCGTAAATATGCTTCAAATGGCTGCCCACGGTTTCCACGCTCAATGTCAGCCGTTCCGCGATTTCCTTGTTGGAATAACCCTTGGAGAGCAGGACCAGCACTTCCTCTTCCCGCGCGCTCAAATGGACCGCCTCCTCCCGCGACCGCGCGGGGCGCCGGAAGGATTCCACCACGCGACGGGCCACTTCGCTGGTCATCGGCGCGCCGCCACTTAACACATCCAGCAATGCCGTCCGTAAATCCGCGGGCTTGGTGCGCTTCAACAAATACCCGTCTGCTCCGGCCTGCAAGGCCATGAAAACCAGTTCGTCATCTTCCACGGCGGTCAGGATGAGGATCTGGACTTTGGGCAGGAGCGTTTTGAGTTGCGCCGTGCATTCAATGCCGGACATGCGCGGCAGAAAAATGTCCATCAGCACCACGTCGGGTTGGACGGAGGGAATCATCCGCAGCGCCTCCTCGCCGGAGGAGCAGACGCGGATGCACGAAAATCCGGGAAGTGAATTGATCAGTTTCGACCAACTCTCGCGCACTTCCGATTTGTCCTCCACCAGGACCACTTTCACGGGGGTTTTGGCGGGCGAGGTCATGGGATTGGTTGGGGCTTCAGATTTCATGAGGTCTTTAAATTCATGGGATCAGGCCGGTGGAGCGGTTGCGCCGGAAGCCGCGCCGGGAGCTTCGACGCGCTCGCGGCGGGCGAACCATCCGGGATACGACGAATGGTTCAGCGGGATGGTAAATTCCATGCGGCAGCCGCTGCCCGGCTGGCTGGCCATGGTGCAAAACCCGCCGATTTCGTCCATGCGTTGCGACATGTTGGTCATCCCATTTCGCGCGGCGTCAATCCGGGCGGGATCGAAACCTTTGCCGTTGTCCTCCACCACCACGGTCAATTTCTGGTTGTGGCGGTAAATGCGCACGAACACCTCGCTGGCTTCCGAATGTTTGGCCGCGTTGTTCAGCGCCTCCTTTACCGCCAGAAGCAGGTTGCGCCGGATCGGAAGGTCAAAAGGGGTGGCAGGGATCTCGGATTCCACGTCCAGACGGCAGCGAATGGGCGTGGACCCGAGAAAAAACTGCGCGTATTTGCACACATACGTCACGAAATCGCGGAGGGTGTCGCGGCGTGAATTGACGGCCCACACGACTTCATCCATCGCGTGGGAAAGGTCGCGCGCCTTTTCACAAATCTGGTTGAGTTGCGTCCGTGTTCCGGACTCCGCGGGCAGTTCGCTCTGGGCCACCTCGCCCAGCAACACCAGGTGTGTCAGCCGCGCGCCGAGGTCGTCGTGAATGTCCCGCGCGATGCGGGCACGCTCGACTTGCAGAAAGCGCTGCGTCTTCGATTGCGCCGCCAGTTGCGTCATCAGCCAGAAACAGAACAGGACCGCCAGCGTGCAGACCGACACCAGCGTGAGCTGGAACCAGCCGGTCTGCCAGAAATGGGTCGTCACGGGGCGCAAGGGCGGCACGATCGTGACGCCAAACGGCCAGGGTTGCCACGGCGGCTTGCCCACCGAGCCGACCACGAGGGCATGATGCCAGTCCGCCGGCGCGGTTTTCCGGCCGGCCCAGTTGCGCTGTGCGTTGGGCACGACACGCCACGTATTGTCCGAAACAACGTCTATCGTGCTCCGATTCTCGTCCACCAGTTGGATGTCGAGGCCAAAAACCAGTCCGGCCTGCAGCCGGTCGTTGAAACATTCGACGCCCAGGACATGCCGTCCCGGATTCAACAGCCACGTCACGTCATATTCCGTCACCGTCCGCCAATCGCTGCCGCGGCCGAGTTCCTGACCGTCCAGGAACAGCGTGTAACCGTTGTCCACCGTGATGCGCACCGTGGCGCGAGAGATTTTCACGTCGGGCGGAATCTCAAACGATTTCCAAAACCGGCACGTCTGCTTGTCGGTCGTGTTCGTGTCCCAAATCCAGGAGCCGAGGTGATTGGTTGCCTCGGAAAGCGAAGCCGCGACGGTGTTGGTTGGCGTTTCTCCAGCGGCCCGGCCGGCAACCGGAAAGGGAAGGGAAAGAATTACGGCCAGCCACGGGAGTCCGCCCCGGATCAGAGAATTGAAACGCAATTTGGGTTGAAGTCGCGGCATTCAAGTGTCATCCACACAATATGACAATAAAAACATGCTTCAAGCACCTTTGGGTGGCAAGCGGCAAATGGCGGCTGAAACGCTGCATGACCGCGGTAGCGGCAGAGGCCCCGGTCTGGGCATTCCGCCTTCTCATTTGAGGTTCGCACGCTGCCGGTCAATGGGGCACCGCCAAAAAAACAGCCGCCGGGAAATTCCGGCGGCTGAAATTGATAAGTTATGAATGACAGCCTAAGGCCGCTTACTTTTTGCGGCGCATCCAACCAGCCAAGCCGAGGAACCCGCCCAGACCACACAGGGCCATTGTCGTTGGTTCGGGAATGGGCGAGATGGCCAAGTCAGTAAAACTGCCGACGCTTTGTCCAGCAATCCTAAGATCGCCATAAAAACCAATGTCTGTTCCAATAGTGCTGGCGGGGGCAAAAGTGATCGTCTCGCTGGCGTGTTCAACCAAGCTGGTGTCAATGTATCCCATAGTGAAGACATCGGCTGAAACCCAATCAATATAGAGCTGGCTGACATTAGCTGTAAGAACGCCACCGATGACGTTGGCGCCTGTGACGAGTGTGCCGCTGATGGACGAGTTAGCACGAATGGACTGTTGGTCTGGCCTTATGCTGATGCTCGCCCAGTCGAAAAGAGTGCGTGAATTATAACCGTTCCCAGAACCCGCAGCAATGGGAGTCGCAGCGGCAATGGCGAGCCCGAAATCCTCTGTTAGCGAGTTATTCAAGGTCAGGGTGGGAGACGTTACGTTAACCGTGAGCCTGTCTCCCACAGCAAAGGTGGTGCTAAAGGACGAGGCCGGCGCCCAAAACAAACCTTGTTCAGGGTCATTAGGGGATCCGGTAAAATTATCCTGTAGCCCAGAGGCTGAACCGGTAAAAGATATGCCCGCGCCTGTGCCAAGGGAATTTTCGAGGATTGGCGTAGTCGTGTATCCGCTCAAGCTGCCAGTTAGTGGATCAATAACTTGGGCCTGAACCGCCACGGCCATTGAACAAGACAATAATATTACACTGATTTTTTTCATAACGTATTTCAATTTCTTAAGGATTTCAGTAATTGGAACCTGTCAGTTTGTAGCAGTTTCACGGCCTGCTGTATATCCCCCATTTAGGGGAGTCTATAAATCCTCCCTTGTCTTCGGAGGTTAGTGTATTGATTTAAGTAACAAATATGCGCGATTATCGGGTTATTGGTTTTCCAGGCGGCCAGACGACCAGGTCACATTATGTAAGTCATTTGCTTTCAGCCGCTTTCGCTTTATTGTTAATGGTAGTCGTCCTTCCGGCTATCGGTGCGGAAACCACTTTGGAAGGCGGCTGGACCAATCCGCCCAACAGCGCCCGCTTGCGCGCCTATTGGTGGTGGCTCAACGGCAACGTTACCCGGGAATCCATCACCCGCGACCTGGAACAGATGAAGGCCAAGGGCTTTGGCGGCGCGGTCATCATTGATGCCGGTGGCGCAAACCAGTGGGGCAACGCGCAGGTGCCGCACGGCCCGACCTTCTTCACTCCCGAATGGCGCGAACTTTATCGGCACACGCTGCGCGAGGCCAACCGGCTCGGCCTCGAAATGAGTTTGAACATCCAGAGCGGCTGGAACCTCGGCGGCCCGATGGTCACGCCCGATGATGCCGCGAAGAAACTGGTGTGGTCGGAATTGCGCGTGACCGGGCCGACAAATTTCGATCAAGCCCTGCCCGTACCCCAGAGCCGCGAGAATTATTACCGCGACACTTATGTCGTCGCCTGGCGCATCCGGCCGGATCAGGCGCCACATCAACCGCTGGAAAACTGGCGTGAGAAGGCGTTGCTCAAGACGCTCGAACCGTTTTCCACGCCGAGCACGGAGCCGTTGTTCCAGGAATTTCCCGCCAAGCCCGGAGAGGAGGACACGCGCGCGACGAACATGGTTGACCTCACTTCCCGGCTCGATACCAACGGCGTGCTTCACTGGCAGGTGCCCGACGGCCAATGGCAAATTCTCCGGTTCGGCTGCACCATTGGCGATCACGCTTACGTCTCGACGGCCAGCGAAGGCTGGCAACGCGCCCCCGGCGCGTCGCACGATTCGTATGCGATTGATGTCTATGACGCCGGCGCGTTCCAGCGTTATTGGGACGCCGTGGTCGAGCCGCTCATCGCCGACGCCGGCCCGCTCGCGGGCAATACGCTCAAATATCTTCACACCGACAGTTGGGAGGTCGAAAACGTCAACTGGACGCCGACGTTGCGCGCGGAATTTATCAAGCGCCGCGGCTACGACCCCGTCCCTTGGCTGCCGGTCATTGCCGGGCGCATCGTCAACAGCCGCGAACAGAGCGACCGCTTCCTTTTTGATTTCCGCAAGACGCTTGGCGACCTGGCGATCGACAATCATTACCGGTTGTTCCGCGACAACGCACAAAAGCACGGACTGTTGATTCATCCGGAATCCGGCGGGCCGCATGCCGTGCCGATTGACGCCCAGCGTTGCCTCGGTTGGGACGACGTGCCGATGAGCGAGTTCTGGGCCTGGTCGTGGGAACACCGCATCGGCGACGAAAACCGCTTCTTTGTCAAGCAACCCGCCTCCGCCGCGCACACCTACGGACACATCATCACGCAGGATGAAGGCTTCACCACCATCGGCCCCAACTGGCAGGAACACATCTGGGACAACCTGAAGCCGTCCTTCGACAAGGCGCTCTGCGAAGGCATGAACCGCCTGGTCTGGCACGCGTTCGTCTGCTCGCCCGACTCGACTGGCATACCCGGCCAGCAGTATTTCGCCGGCACGCACTTGAACCCGAAGGTGACCTGGTGGAACGTGTCCGCGCCGTTCTTCAGCTACATCGACCGCTGCCAATGGATGCTCCAGCAGGGGTTGTTCGTCGCCGATGCCGCGTATTATTACGGCGACCACGTCCCGAATTTCGCGCAGCTCAAAAAATCCGACCCCGCGCACGTCCTGCCCGGCTACGATTACGATGTCATCACCGAGGAGGCGTTGCTCACGCGTGCGAATGTGCGTGATGGGAAAATCGTCCTGCCGGATGGCATGAGTTATCGCGTCCTGGTGTTGGTGAACCACGACGTAATTTCCTTGCCGGTGTTGAAAAAATTGAAGGAGCTCGTCGCTGCCGGCGCCACCGTCATCGGGCCAAAGCCGGTGAAAGGTGAAACGCTGCAAAATTATCCCGAATGCGACGCGGAGATCAAAAAACTGGCTGATGAAATCTGGGGCGATTGCGATGGCGTGAAAGTGAAGGAAAGGAATTTCGGCAGGGGCCGGATTTTCTCCGGCGAACCCGCGCGCGAAGTTCTGCTCGCGGACGGCATCAAACCGGACTTCAAGGTCAATAGTGGCACGGGCGTCCCGCCCGTGAGTTCCAACTCGCCGCAAAAAGACAATTCAGAAACGAACGGGCGGGACGCCCGTGGCACTACAGATTTGGATTACATCCACCGCACGGACGGCAGCGCGGAGATTTACTTCGTTGCCAACCGTGCAACTAACGCCGTTTCAGCGAATTGCGCATTCCGTGTTGCCGGCAAGGCGCCGGAACTGTGGAACGCCGTCACCGGCGAACACAAATTTGCCGCGGCTTACGTGGAGAAAGACGGACGCACCATCGTCCCTCTGGATTTCAATCCGTGCGGTTCGTGGTTTGTCGTTTTCCGTGAACCTTCAACATCGCATCCCGCCACGGCCATGAGCAACCGCGCTACGCTGAATCCGCTTCAGGAAATTTCCGGCCCATGGACGGTCCACTTCGATCCGAAATGGGGCGGCCCGGAATCCGTGCAGTTTGATCGGCTGGTGAGCTGGACGGCACGGCCGGAACCGGGCATCAAATATTATTCCGGCACGGCAACTTATGAAAAGACCTTCGATTTGCCGAACTTTCAGCTTTCAACTCCCAACTCTCAACTTCTTCTTGATTTAGGCAGCTTGCGCGAACTGGCCGAGGTGAAGGTGAACGGCAAATCCTGCGGCATCACCTGGTCGCCGCCCTTCCGGGTGAACATCACAAGCGCTGTGAAACCGGGCGCGAACAAGCTCGAAATCGAAGTCGTGAATTTCTGGCCGAACCGCATCATCGGCGACGCCAGCCTGGCGCCGGACCAGCGTCTGACGCGTACGAACATCCGCAACCTGAAGGCTAACACCCCGTTGATGGAATCCGGGCTGTTCGGCCCGGTGCAGTTGCTTCACGCCGCAGAATTAAAATGAGCCGTTGTCTGTTTGAAACGTTCCATCGCGCGTCGTTGTGCGGCTCCGTGCTGCTGACGCTGGCTGGCGGCGGTTTATACCTTGACGCGCAGACGCTCGCGCCCGGCGTCAGCCTCACGCCCGTGGCCCAAGGCTACTCGCGCTACAACCTCGAATCTACCAGCTTTACCCGGCAGAACCTGGTCTCCATCGGCAGCACGCAATACGTCGCGTTCTACAATCCGGGCACAAACCTTGTCGTGGGCCGTCGTCTGCCCGGCACAACGACATGGGAAACGAACGAGACGAATTTCAAACCAAACGATCCCACCGACGGCCATGACATCATCAGCATCGGCATCGGCAGTGACGGCGTTTTGCACGCTTCGTGGGGCATGCACGGCGACTCGCCCTTTCACTACGCGCGCAGCGCACCCTGGTCGCTCACGCTTGTTGCCACGAACATGACCGGTTTCGAGCATTCGGTGACGTATCCGCAATTCATCAATATGCCGAACGGCGATTTGCTTTATCTGTTCCGCGAGGGCACCTCCGGCAACGGCGACACTTACATCAATCATTATTCCAGTGTCACGCACGCCTGGACCAACCAGACGCTGGGCACCAGCCAGGCGCCGTTCATCCGCGCATCCGGCCCCGGTTCGGCTACCAACGCCAATGCCTACCCGAATTACGCCGGTTTCGATTCGCAAACCAACCTGCACCTCACCTGGACGTGGCGCGAGGACGCATCGTCCATTGACTGGAACCACGACGAATGTTACGCGCGTTCGCCGGATTTCGGGGCGACGTGGCGGACCTGGAGCAATATGAGTTACACGCTCCCCATCACGAAGGACACCGCCCAAATCGTCTGGCCCGTCCCGCTCAACAGCCAGTTGATGAACCAGTGCGGACAGACCATTGACACCAATGACCGTCCGGTCATCGCCACCTGGTGGGCGCCGCAGGGCAGCGGCACGGCCATCCAGATTTTTGTCATCTGGAATGACGGCTTCCAATGGCGCACCAACCAGATTGGCACGCGCACCACCACCGCCTGGCCGACGCGGCCCATCATCGTCTGCGATCAATCCAACCGCCTCTGGATGGTGTTCACCGACCCGGAACGGGGCAGCGTGCCGACGCTGGCGTGGACTTCCGATCCACAGCGCCGGACGTGGAACCTCATTAATCTCACCGACCAGAACATGGGCACGTGGGAGACGTCTTACGATCCAACCGTCTGGAGCCACGACGGCAAACTGGATTTGTTCTACCAGCCCATCAACGGCCTGAGCGACGGCACGCAGATTTCCGTCATGGAATTCGACCCGGCCGTTTTCCTCGCGAACCAGCCTGCGCCGCCGCAAACTTTCGAGTGGACGAATATGGCAGGTGGCAACTGGAATGTGCCAGCCAATTGGACGAATGGCGCGTCCCCACCCGTCGGCGGCTCGAATAATCTTCAGCTTCAATTCACCGGCACGACGGGCTACATCGCGACCAACGACTTCGCGGGCAATTTTTCATTGAACCAGGCTCTGCTCAACGCCAACGGCGCAGGCACCAACCGCCTCGCTGGCAACCCGCTCGTTTTCACGAACAATGGCACGAGTCTGTCCGCGCTCACGCAGTCGGGCAGCGCGGCGTTCGCGGTTGCCAATCCCCTCACGCTGGGCGCCACCCTGTCCGTGGCGCTGGACTCGGCCGCGTCGGTTTCGCTCAATGGCGGAATTGCCGGAAGCGGTGGAATCAGCGTGAGCGGCTCGGGCCAGTTGATTTTGTCCGCGAGTAACATATTTACCGGCGGAATCAACCTGGGCAGCGGCACGGTTGCGTTCGGCACGAACAGCCTTGGTTCCGGTCCACTCGCGGCGGGCGGCGGCACTTTGCGATGGCTGCCGGGGAACGCGTTGGACATTTGCGCCGGACGCGCCGTCACGCTCACCGGCACGGTCAATTTTGATCCGGGCGGGAACACTGTCCCGCTTTCCGGCGGCATCGGCGGCTCAGGCGGATTGACCCTGTCGGCCGGCAACGGCGGCACGCTCGTGTTGACCGGCTCTAACTCCTACTCCGGCCTGACGACCATTAACACCGGCATGCTCGTGGCGTCGGCTTCCGCCGCGCTCGGCTCGACCGCGAATTTCACGACGCCCATCGGGGGCACGGCCACGTCCAGTCTGGGCATTCAGGGCGGTATCTCGCTCGCCGAGCCGATCCGTTGCGGCGGACGCCAGCCTTTCCCCAATGCTTCCGCGCTGGCCGCGCACGTCGTCAATCTGGCTGGCACGAACACGCTCACCGGCGACATCACCGCCGAGATGGGCGGCAACCAATACAACATCGAATCCGCTTCCGGCCGGCTCATCGTTGCCGGCAATTACTCGCAGGTTTCCGGGACCGGCGATCGTTACCTGAATCTTCAGGGCGCGGGCGACGCCAACTGGACCGGCGCGATCAACGATGGCACCGGCATCATCAACCTCACCAAGCGCGGCCCGGGCCGCTGGGTTCTCTCCGGCACGAACACGTTCAGCGGGACAACCACCGTCAGCGCGGGCACGTTGCTCGTCAACGGCGTGCTCGGCACGAACACGGTGACGGTGAGCAACAACGCCACGCTGGGTGGGAATGGCATCATCAATGGCGCGACCACAGTGCAGGACGGCGGCACGCTCGCGCCGGGAAATTCCATCGGCACACTTACCGTGGGCAACGACCTCGTGTTCGCTTCCGGCAGCCGAACGGTAATGGAAATTTACCTGTCTCCGTTGACCAACGATGAGGTGGTTGTAAGCAGAGCGCTGGCACTGGGCGGAACACTCATCGTCACGAACCTCTCCACGCAGCCGCTCTTTGCCGGCGACAGCTTCCAGTTGTTCAGCGCCTCCAATATCACCGGCAGTTTTGCAAACGTCGTTTTGCCGCCGTTGAATCGGGGCCTGGCCTGGACGAATACGCTGGCCGGCAACGGCAGCATTGCGGTCATCGCTACCGTTTCGCTCAACCCGACAAATATTGCGTTCGCGACCACCAACGGGGGCGCGACACTGGTCCTGTCATGGCCGCAGGATCATCTCGGCTGGCGGTTGCAGGCGCAGACCAATCCGCCCGACATCGGACTCAGCACCAACTGGTTTGAGGTCGCCGGTTCCCCGGCCACCAACCGGGTTTTCGTGCCGATTGATGCAAGCCTGGGCGACGTCTTCTATCGGCTGATTCTCCAGTAAGCCAAACGGCGGAAATATCCGGCGTCATTTTTGGATCAGGTTGTCGCCGACGTAAACGCGGTAATCCTTAATACGGCCGCTGCCATTGCCCTGGCGCGGCACATAGCGTAAGCCGGAAATCGTCTGCGATTTTCCAAGATCAATCACCAATTGATGCGGATGACTTGGCTGCGCCGCGCCCCACTCCGTGTGCCAGTAATTCGCCGTCTGTCCATCAATCGCGTTTTCCGCCGAGCCGTCCTCCTGGTTACGCTCCTCGCTGTCGACGTAGGCGATCGTCCAGCCCTCGTGGCTCAATGGCTTGCCGGAAGCATCCAGCAAATCCAGCTCGGCGACGGCGGCAAACGGTTTGCCGTCGAACGCGGATAGCGATTCAAGGCAGAAATAACGGCCCTGGACGGGCGCATCGAATTTGATTTCCTGCATCTGGCTGCCGGGCGCAAATTGCGCCGCCAGCACCGGTTTCGCCGAATCCAGTTGCAGGGTCACTTTGGGACGATGCGTCCGGGCGAAATCCTTTTCCGGATGCAGCTCGTTGAGAATGGGCTGTTCCAGGCCGGCGATGACCGGTTTCTCCGGACCCAGCAAATCCCAAATGACCACTTCATTTTTGCCGGCGTGCAGCCAGCAGCCCGGCGTGTAGGCCGTCTGCGTCGGGCCGATGTTCCAGAAACGTCCGAGGCAATGGCCGTTCACCCAGACCACGCCCTTGCCCCAGGAACGCAAATCCAGAAACGTGTCGCCGGGTTTTTTGATATTCACCGTGGCGCGCCAGAACGCCGGACCGTCAGCTTTGCCGGAGCGGAATTTCAGTTTGCCAAGCATTTGCTGGTCGAGCGGGAGCCGGTAAATCCGCCAGCCGGTCAATTCGGTGCCGTCGAGTTTCACCGGCGCGTGGATGCCTTTGCGGTCGTGGACTTCCGTTCCAAAATTTACGCGGCCCACCGCCTCAACCAGAATGTCCAACATTGCGGATTTTGTGCGTTCCGGCAGGCGCACCTTGAAGCTGTTATTGCGGCGGTCCATCACACCAACCCGTTTGCCGTCGAGAAAAACAAAGCCGAAATCATGGACCGCGCCGGCTTCCAGCGTGGCGGTCGGGCCTTTCGGAATTTTAGTGCGGTAGAGGATGCAACCGAAACCCTGGTCGTAGTACTCCATCGTGCGCGGCTGCTCATCGCGAATGGGTTTCGGCAGGTTGTCAAACACCGGCGCGCACTTCCTCACGTCCATCGGCGCGATGGCGATGACCGGATTGGTGGCCGGCGGATTGGGCAGGATTTCCCCGGGCAACAGGAATTTCGCGAACAACGCCCGTGTTTTGAAAAATTTATCCGTCGGCCAGCCGGCTTCGCTGATGGGCGCGTCGTAATCGTAGCTGGAGGTGTCCGGCTTGAACGGCCGGTCCGCACCCGACCACAAGCCAAACGTCGTGCCGCCGTGCGCCATGTAGATGCTGAACGATTCATCATGCCGGAGCATGTATTCGAGGTCGGCCAGATACCGCGGCGTATTGCCGAGGTGATGCGGCGCGCCCCAGGTGTCGAACCAGCCCGGGTAAAATTCACCGCACATCAGCGGGCCTTGCGGTAAAATTTCCCGCAGCGACTTGAAGGCACCCGCCGGGTCGGACCCGAAGTTGACCACGGGAAACAAGTCGGCGCGATAACCGTCCTTGAGATGATACGGCGGGTCGCAATCGAAGAGCGGGACATCAAATCCGGCGTCGAGCAATGCCTGCCGTAATTCGCCCATATATTCGGCGTCCTTGCCGTAGAAACCGTATTCATTCTCGACCTGCACCATGAGGATTGGTCCGCCGTGCGTAATCTGCAGCGGACCAAGCTCGTGGCCGACATCCTTTAGATACTTCTTCGCCGCATCAAGATACCGCGGATCGCGGGTGCGGAGCTGGATGTCATTGTCCTTGAGCAGCCACCACGGCAGGCCGCCCATTTCCCATTCGGCGCAGGAATAGGGTCCGGGACGGAGAATGACCCAGAGTCCCTCCTGTTGGGCGATGCGGCAAAATTCAGCGACATTGGCCTGACCCGACCAATCGAATTTGCCGGGGCGCGGTTCAATCTGGTTCCAGAACAGGTAAGCGCAAACCGTGTTCAACCCCATCGCTTTGGCCATTTGGAGACGGTTCCGCCAGTATTCGCGGGGCACGCGGGCGGCGTGGATTTCACCGCACCGGATCTGGAACCGCTGGCCATCCAGCAAAAAGTCGTTCGTGCCGATGACAAAGGTGTGCCGGGCCAACCCGTCCGCGCGCAATGGAGAAACCATCCACGTGAGGCACAGACAGACACCGGAAACCACCGTGAAAAAAATGTGCTTTGAACTCATGGCAAAAGTTTGTGCTGTGAACCGCCACCGGGAGACACCTCCGAGTAGCGCATGTGTGTCGCAAGAACAATACTGATTCCCCCGCCGCCCGAAAGCTCTTTTCAGGAACTCAGGCGGTGAATCGGCTCAAAGCGGGCGCCCCGTTATGCGAAACCCGGCAGTTCAATATTGGTTTGAATTGCGGTTTTGCTTTGACCGAAAGCCGGATTCATTTTTGCCTGAGCCTATTCTGGTCGAAGGTTGCCGGCGGCCAATCAGTTCGATTGCAGGCGGTAAAAAGTGGAAGTGTTGTTGTTGAGCGGCAAGGTGACGGTAAACACCGCTCCTGTGACCTGGATGGGATTGGTCACTCCCGACCACGCGGGAGCAGGCGCCAAGGTGGTAGTGGTCATCAACTTCGATGCCGCTCCGCTGAATGGCCACTGTAAGCGCAGATTTGCACTCACAAGCGAGCCGCTCATTAAAAGCGGCGCACTCGTTCCGCCCAGCGCGCCGGCGACCGGCAGGACATTGCCCCCGGCATCAAAAAATGACGCCGTATTGAAACCGGCTTCGTTGACACCACTGACGGCCTGATATTCTGTTCCCCAATAGAAGATGCCGGCCCCGAGTTGATTGGGCAAACCTTCCACGATTCGAGCCACCGTGGCCATAAAGCTGACCTGACCGGCTCGGGTGGGAGGGTAGCCATAAAGACTGGCTCCGCCGTTCGTCCAGGAGGTGGGGAAGGTGTTCGTGTAGGGAAAAGCGGTTTCTGCGACGATGATGGGTTTGCCATAACGGGCGGCAGCGTTGTAGAGGCAGTTGCTCAGACTCGCCGGTGATCCCTGATAAAATGGGTAATAACTCTCGCCGATGATGTCGTAGGGAACTCCTTGGGCGTTCAGGTTGTCAAAGTACGATTTGGTGGTGGCCCAGTCTCCGCCACGGTCAATATGAACGATAATTTTGGGCATTTTAGCACCTGTGGCAGCTGCCGCATCCTGAATTCCCTGGATTGCAGCGGTCATCAACTGGCCCAGTCGAATCCACGACGGGTTAGAGCTGCTCCACATGCCCGTCAGCTGACCATTGGTCCACAACATGCCGTCTGTGATTTCATTTCCGACCTGAACGTAGTCGGGCATCGCTCCTGCGGCTGCGAACGTAGCGATGGTGTTGCTGTTATAAGTGCGCATCTGTTGAACCAGTTGGGTGAAGTTCAGGCCGGCCCAGGCGCTGGGGGTGGCTTGATGGCCGGGGTCAGCCCAGGTGTCGGAGTAATGAAAATCCAGGGAGAAGAGCAATCCGGCGTTCTTGACCCGCACCGCCAGCGGCACCGTGTAGGCGGTGTTATTGATGTAGTTATAGGGATCCGCGCCGGCCTGGGCCGCACTGCTGGTGAACAGCCGCAGCCGCACGCAATTGATGCCGTGGTTCTTGAGGATTTGAATTCCATCCTCGACCTGTCCACCGTCCTTGTAGGTAACACCCCGCGATTCAAAAAACGTCAGGAGGGAGAAGTCCGCGGCCGCCAGAAAATTAGTGTTCGCCCGCGCCGGACCGCCAAAAAGCGAGGAAACAATAATAATAAAAATTGGAAGTCTTAAACCCATACATCCATGCATGATTGAATCAAATCGTAAAGAACCGCCCTCCGAGCCATACTTTCGAACCTTTGTTCCTTCAAAATCAAATCAGCTCTTGGTCGGTGCATTCTAAATTGTTACGTGTTATTCGAATTTGCCTAGCCTAACAAATGTGTGGTTCTCAGCACTCACCGGAGGGTTGATGATATTATAAGGCACGCATATAGAGGCTGGTCTTCCCGGCCATCGGCGCCGATGGACAGGTGTTGTATCCTTCCGCGGTGATATATTTCTGTTTGCGGAACAAAAATGCTGCTCGTTTTCACAAGCAGCACTCTTTTCCTTCACAGTGACCAGAATCAAGACTAGCGAGTGGAGCCGGCTCTCCGGCGCATAATCATGAGCAGGGTGCCCAATCCCAACAAAGCGCCGGTGGCCGGTTCGGGAACGGCTGCAACGGTGTACAGGCTCGCGCTCGTACCGAATTTCGTGCCTGACGCATCTGTAGCAGAGTCAAAATAGGTCTGGTGACCATCCGGATTCCAGGGATGATAGAGACCATCTGTTTCCGCCGGATAACCACTCACGCTGTCCAATGCACCATAAGCAGACTGCGGCATACCATTCTGCCAACCGGTGTACGTTGATACGGCATCGAAGTAGAAACTGTCGCCGACGCTCAACCCGAGGGTGCTTAACGGCACCGTCAATGTGGCGAAAGTAGATCCAGCGCCGCCGGCAGCATAGGACACCGCGGAGCCAGCCACCCAGCTGCCACCGCTATATTTGAATCCAATCCCGCCCGTATTTGAAGATCCATCGTTATTAAAATCAAGCGCGGCGTTTTCACCGGTACTGATGCCAACTGTGGGACTGCCGGCCCAGATCGGATTGGATAATCCCGTATATCCACTGCCAGCCTGACCAATGATCTGAAGGTCAACCGCATAAAATATCCATGCAGCCATCGGCTGGGTCGCATTGATGGTGAATGTGATATCGCTCGCAGTGTTGTTGACCACAACGCTGCTAATCCCGGTGCCATCCGCGAGGCCGCCAAGAGCGTTGCCAGTGCCAAGATAAGTGGTTTGGGCTTTTGCGGGCAACATGGCCAATGTTAACGCGGTAACAACAGCAGTGAGGCAAGAAACAGCTTTCATAAATTTTGGTACAATTGCGGGTTTACTAATTGCTTTATTATGCCCTGACTCCTGAATTTGCCTAGCCTCACATATGTATGGTTTTGGGCGGGTTTTTACAGGGCAGAACGGTTGGCCCGGCCCGCCTCGGCTGCTACTCTGCCTTGCCCGACAGGAACTTAAGCGCGGCCTCGGTTCGCGAACGGACGTGCAGCTTGTTGTAGACGTGACGGAGGTGCCAGCGCACGGTGCCGTCGGTCAGGCCAACCCGGGCGGCGATCTGCTTGTTGGGAAACCCCTCAGCCAGCAATTCGAGGATTTCGCGTTCGCGCGGCGAAAGACCTTCCACTTCCGCTGCCGTGGTAACCGGTTCTTGAAAGGAGAGAATAACCTTGCGGGCGATTTCGCGTGACATCGGCGCGCCTCCCTGCCGAACTTCACGGATGGCCGACACGAGTTCTTCCGGGGTGCAACGTTTCAACAGGTAGCCACAGGCTCCGGCACGCAAAGCCTTGAAAATGCGTTCGGTGTCTTCGTAGACCGTGACGATGATGATCTGGACCGACGGCATCAGTTGTTTGAGCCGGGCGGTGCATCCGATGCCTGAAATGTCGGGCAATTGAATGTCCATCAACACAATGTCCACCTGATGCCTGGGAATCTCCTTGAGGGCTTCTTCGGCCGTCGCGCAAACACACACGCACTCGCATTCCGAATCCACCTTGACGAATTCCACGAGGCTTTCGCGGATGACTCGATTGTCTTCAACAATGGCGATTCTGGTCATAAGCGCTCAACGCAATGGCAGTTCGAGGCGCACGATCGTGCCCTGGCCGGCTTGACTATGAACTTCAAACTGGCCCCCCAGTTTTTCCAGGCGTGCCCGCATATTGGCCACGCCATCCATTCCCTCCTTTTGGCCGGTACGGACCCAGCCCCGGCCGTTGTCGGCAATGCTCAAGCAGACCTGTCCCTGTTTAACCTGTATGTTCAGGCGAACTTCCGTGGCGCCCGAATGTCGCACAACATTGGTCAGCGCCTCCTTGAACGCGAGGAACAGCTGGTGCCGGTGCCGCGAATCCACGGCATGGTCATCCGGTTCGAATGGCCCTTCAAGCCGCCAGGCGATGTTCGCCAATCCCAGGAAGCGCTCGGCATACAGGGAAAAATAGCTGACCATCGAGGCCAGCGAGTCGTGAGTGGGGTTCATGGCCCAAACGATTTCGTCCAGCGCCGTGACCATCTGACGCGCCTTGCCACTCATCTGCTCGAGATAACTGCCCCGCGTTTCCGGCGGCACGGAGGCGGATCGGGCCCGGACCCCCAACATGCTGATTTCCGTGAGGCCTGACCCCAGTTCATCGTGGAGGTCCTGGGCAATGCGACCTCGTTCCTGCTCCATGGTGTGCTGCTGCTCGACGCGTTGCCGCTCGTGGATTTGGATTTCAAGTTCGGCGGTGCGCTGCTCGACCTTGCGGCGAAGTTGGGTGACCCAGAGCGCGGTGGCGGCCAGGACACACGCCAGCGCGCCCAGAATGACCATCAGTTTCTCCAAGGTCCACCAGGGCGGCCGGGCCAGCACAGAGATGTCCGAAGGCGAATTAAGCAGCAACTCAAAGGAAGCAACGTTCTGGCCCGCGCTTTGGCAGGCATAGGTTCCGGTCAATTCCAATTGGCTCCCAACCGGTATGGCCCGAACGTTCTGATCTACGCCGGGCAATCGGGCCAAAAAGGACCGCAACCCCACTCGCATCTCCAGTGCCTGTTCCGTCGGGGTATTCCTTTGATTCACCAGCACCCCCTTCACCTGGACTCGGGTAGAATCCAGATCGGCGTGGATCAAATCGTCGGGATCCAGCGTTCTGGGTTTGGGAAGAGCGGCATGGCCGGTCTTGCGCACCACGGCTTCACGTATGACCGGAGCGGCAACGCTTAATTCAGGGAACCCCACCGCATCCGCCAGGTCGCCAACTTGCAGGCCTGTCGGATGCTTCGCGATAAACCGGACACCATTAGTGCCATCCATCATGAAACATTCCGGCTCCCGGATATGAATAATTTGCCCGGACACTTTTACCCGCTGGAATACGCTCGCCTGGGGGTCAAACAGGAGCAATTCTGACGCGGTTTTTCTGGGCGTGGAAAATAAATCCGCCGGGGCCGGCTCATCCACGGCGATGTCGGCCCCATTAATCCGAATCTCGCCCATCTTGACCCGGTGAGTTAAATAATCCCAGGTGGCAAACAGACATCCACGCACCCGAACCAAAGCATCCTCATAACGGTCAAGATCCTGAGTTTTGAGGCCGACGATCCGGAGGTCAGCTTTAATCCTTCCATCGGGAGTGAGCAGAATCACCCCGTCAGGCTGCACCGAGGTAAGAATGCCCTGGATTTCCACATATTGGGCATCCAAACTTCCGTTCATCAATTGGTCCCAAGTGGGATGGATGGGTTCTGGAAGGTCTCCGATCCCGAGAATGCGTACGCGGCTGGCATCGACAACCGGGGCAAACATGCCCGGATCGGATGCGCCTTGGACTTCCAAATATTCCCCAATGCGGGGCGGGTCCGAACGGCTCTCAGAGAAATCAACCACATAGATCCCGCGCGTGAAATCCTGGATGGTGAACGCTTGATGTTCCGGCAGAACGGACGTGACAACGCCGCGGATTTTAATGGGGTATCCCCGTTGCGCTTCCTCGCGTTTCAAGCGATGGACTTCAGCGGCATTGACCAGCAATGAAAGCCCCCCCGCGTTTGTCACCATGCTTTCGTCCACCGCCGCAGCCGGTTTCAACAGCTTGATTTCCTGGCCACTGGGCACCAATAGCACGCCCAGAACTTCCCGGCCATCGGCGGCAAAGGCGCCCTGGCAAAAGCCGGTGGCACGAATGCGACGGTTCATAAGCAGCGCGGGGGCCAGACCGGATCTGCCGGGGATAACCAGTTGCGTGCGGCCGGTTTCGGTGCTCAGTTCCAGGTTCAAACCGCCCGGCTGTTCACTCACAAACGTCACCTTCCCTTCCACTTCCACCCACTGGCCATCTTCTCCACGACCCAACCTTTGGCCGGCAACCAGGGATTGAGGCTTGGGGAAAGTCGCGCGGCCGATCACTTTCAATTGTAGCGAAGGTCCGCCCACGAACAACTGGCTGCCATCATCGGAGGTGGTATAGAAAGTGTACAGACCATCCCGGGGAACATCCAAAAAGCCTGTGAAACAAATCCCCACGTGCTCTGGCCGCGCCATAACACTCACATCAAAGTTGTCCACGGTCCCGGTTTTGAGGACAGGCGATGTATCAAAATCAGGGAGGATTTCGGCCGGAGCTTCTGAACATTTGAAATCAAGGCCGTTGACCCGGTTGGCGACTCGGCTTGCTCCATCCACTTCAAACCGGAAAAGCGCCGAATCCGGTATCTGCTGACGAGGCAAAGCCGGGCCCTGGTACTCCACTTTCAATCCATATTTCTCGACCCCGTTGAACCACTCGACCCGAATCCGATTGCGCCCGGCCTTCAAAAAAACCGCGCCGGATTTCTCAACCATGTCATGGACGCCATCGTTGTCAACGACCGGTCCTTTGGTTCCGATCTTGAAACCGCCGCCCGCGGGGGTGATGGTGCCGTTTCCTTCCAGGAGCACTCTTTGTCCCGACTCCACCGGCTCGCCGGGCAAATCCATTTCCAATTCCTCGGCGCCGGAGTCATCCTTCAAAACGAGTTTCCCCGCTGCCGGATTCACCCACCAAACGTCCCCTTGCAGACGGATGGAGTAACTCGTGGTTGGAATCTGGGTGGCCAGAAGACGGATTTGACGAACATTGGTCACCTCGGTTGAAGTCTGGTGGCCGAAAGCTTGATCGGCTCCTGCCGGCTGAGCGGTCGCTCCCATGCTCATGGTCAACAACCCGCAACAAACCGCCACTCGCCAGGGCCACTTCAAGCGAGACGCGCGCATATAAGTCACCATATCTGTTCTGGGTCGTCTCCGCATCAGGAATCTATTTTCGAATTCGTTTACGATTCTCGTGTCAGTCCCCGGCAAAGATTAATTCAGACGAGGCCCGCCCCGGCAACAATGGCTCATTCGATCCGAACAACGGCCCGGCCCATCATCGAAGCGTGAGATGTTTTTTTCAGTGCCTTCCGGCTGCTTCCAGGCGGGCCGTTTCGTTTGTGGTTTGAATGCCTGCTACATGCATTGCCGGAAGCGGGTAACCGCGAGCATCGAACAGGGAATTGGCGTCGGGACCCCATGCACGACCGGTCGGGTTGGTAACATAGGTGGCTTCGGGATGCCAATAGATGACACCGATGCCACGGCCATCGGGCGCGGCTTTGACCGTCTTGATGAGGTCGGCGAGAAATTGCCTTTGGCCTTCGGGCGTCATCGGCCAAACCATGTTCTTTTCGGCCGCCCGGGACAACTGCACGCTTCGAGACGGGTAGGCGGTTTCGACTACCATCACGTCCTTGTGATAACGGTTAATCGTCTCACGAAGGTTGTCGCGGAGATTCTCCATGGTCCCATGCCAGTTTGGATAGTAGCTCTGGCCGATGATGTCAAAGTCAACTCCGGCGCTCACGAGGTGGTCGAAATACCCCCGGGTGACAGGCCAGTCGCCGCCGCAGTCAATATGAACGATGATGCGCACATTGTCGGCCGGTGTGGTTGCTGAGCGGACACCTTCGCTGGCGGCTTTGAGCACGCGAACAAGGTGGTTCCATTGTTTCGCATCGTCGTAAGGTTCGGGAGGAGTCATCACGGTCACATCCCCTCCGAACACCTTAACGGTGGAGAGCGGCACCTTCACCTGTGCATCAGGCCACAGAGTTCCGCCGGTAATTTCGTTTCCAATTTGAACAAAGTCCGGCGTTGCCCCGGCTTCCTTCAGTGTCCTGACAACGTGGGCTGTATAAGTCTCAACCTGGCTTACGAGGGAATCGAAATCGAGGTCCGCCCACGCAGCGGGTTTGTTTTGCTTTTGCGGATCCGCCCACCAGTCCGAATAGTGGAAATCAATCATGAGAGTCCCGCCGGCATCTTTGATGCGTTTGGCCAGCCTGGTCGTGTATTCAAGCCCATTGACGCCATTGCGCGGATCCACCCAAATTCGCAGACGGAAACACGTCCAGCCATTTTTCATAAAAATGGCCAGGGCATCACCCGGCTTGTCTCCATCCATGTAAATTCCCCCCTGCGCCTCCACCTGGGAGAGGGTGGAGATGTCGGCCCCCAGATAAAATGGCGACGGTCGGGTTGTGGCCGCCGTGGTGGTCCTGTTGCCGGCACATCCCGAGGCCCAAAGCAGCGCAGCCCCGGCCAGAATCCCCGAATAAATTCGAACACTGTACGAGGACAGGTTTGGACAGTTTAATTGGCGTTCATTGGGCATGCCGCCATTTACTCAAGGAAAGGGCAATCTGCCTAGCCTCACAAATGTGCGGCGCCCGCTTGATCGGCATTTCGACGCGTTCTCCGAACCACCGGCAGCGCTTGAGTTTAGGCGGGATTTCATGTCGTGGAAGGCGGGTCGCACATTGGGAACGGCGCGAGTCGTTTGACTTATATTAATTCACCCTGGAAAAAGATGATCCAGAACCATACTTTTGTGAGGCTAGGCAAGTCCCCCCGATAGCGATTATGGTACGGATAACCAAACATTAAAAGTGTCACGCAAAGCAACGCGTGGGCATCGCGATAGAGACGGTTAACCGGACAAACCAATGCAGGATTCGCAATTTGTATGATTCATCCGCCAACACCGGTGTCTGCACTAAAATCGCCAAAAGCAAAAAGTGAGGCCCGCTTCCAGTCGGGCTTTACCCTGATTGAATTGCTGGTGGTCATTGCCATCATCGCCATTCTGGCGGCCATGTTGCTTCCAGCCCTGGCCGCCGCGAAGGCCCGGGCAAAGCGCATCCAATGCACATCGAACCTCAAGCAATGGGCGACCGGCTTTCACATCTACGCCAATGACAACGACGACAGCATGATGGCAAGCTGGACTGATCCCAAGGGGATGTGGATGTTTTCTTTGGAGCCAGATATCCCGGGGTCCAAGTACGGCGGGGATATATGTTACTGCCCGGTGGCAACCACCACGCGCGACCTCCTGAACCTGGCAGGAGGTCCGGGCATGTGGACTCAAACGGCCACCACTTTTTTGGCCTGGGGAATCTATGGCACAAACAATTATCCGACTCCGGCTTATGGCCAACCCGGGATGGCAGGCAGTTACGGAGTCAACGGTTGGATGGCCAATCCGGTTGACCCGGGCGTAAATAATCCCAGCGGTTATTGGCGGAAACTGACAACGGCCGGCCGGTTCGCGAACGCGCCATTGTTCGGTGATTGCGTGTGGGAAGGAGCCAACCCGCATAATGTTACAGATCCGACTTTTGGCACATTGAATCAGCCGCCTGCGAATTCAGGTGATTGTGCTCCCCATGCCGAGATGCAGTCTTTTTGCATTCCCAGGCATACCGGCAAAACTCCTCTCAACATGGCATTTATAGATACCTCGGTTCGCAACGTGGGGTTGAAAGAACTTTGGATTTTGCCTTGGAGCCGGATTTACGACACGTCGGCTCCAGCCCCGATCTGGCGAAAATGGATGAACGGTTACCAATAATCAAATCAACGCCCGTCTGAATACTCCAATGCCTGTAACATTCCTTTGCTGGCACAAAGTGATAATCCAAACAAACCTACAAACTATGAAAAGAATACTCTGTATAGCCGTATTTTGCAGCGCGCTTTTGGGCGCGCTTCAAATTGCATCTGCGGTGACGATTTACACCGAAGATTGGGGCAACGCCAACGCGTCGGTCCAAGGAGACACCCCTAATGGACCGGTCTTGTGTGGCTGGACCGTGATTGCCAACCGCCGGGGGAACGGCACTGCGGTTGGGCCTTATTACGGCATCTACGGCGCCTCAGGTGCGGCCGACCCCGGCATCGGGTTGGGATTGCCTCAGAACACGATGTATCTTACCGCCTTGACGGGCACCAATCAACTGGGTGGTCCGGCAATGTTTTATACAACGGACACGTCCGGGACGGGGACCTTTGGTGATTCCGCCTTCAGCGATATTGATCCGGCGTTATACACCAACTTGACGTTCAACGTGGAAACCCGCGGCGCGGCAACCGACACCAACTATTTTGCAGTTCAGGTGGGAGGCTCGTGGTATGTGTCAACCCAAAGGCTCGCCGACTCCGGCGGCGGCGCCGGCCTTGGTTATCCCAATTTTACCAATGCGACCATGGTTTACACCACCAACGCCTCCGCCTGGAATAACCTCGCCTTGAACGCCGGCTATGTAACTATCGGTGCGACGCCGGGGGCAAATCTGACCGGCCTAATCACGGGCATTGGCATCGTTGAACTTAATAATACCAACATCACCGGCGCTCCGGGATTCAACTATAACAGGATCGTCATTAATCAAGGTCTGGTGGACTTCCCGACAATTCCGGCGACCAATACTGCCGCGGCGGTCAGCCCCCAATACGTGTATGTTGGCGGCGGGGCGTCATTTGTGTCGTCCTTTGCGGGCACCGCAAATTTAATTTACCAGTGGCAGACCAACGGAGTCTCGATCAACGGCGGCAGATACGTCGGCGCGCAAACCACGATGCTCACCATCACCAATTGCAGCACGAACGACGCACTGGTCACTTACTCGTGCGTCGTGACCAACCTGCTGGGTAAGGCCACCAATGGCGGCCTGACTTTGATTGTCAGCAATGTGCCTTCGGGCCTTTTGTATTCGGAAACCTTCCCTTATGCCGGCGTCGCACCGGGCAATCAGAACCTGCCGATCACCGGGGTTGGCTGGGCGAGCGCCGCAGCGGTCGGAGCGTTCGGCATTTACCAGGATGGCACCGGTCGTGGCGACGTTTTTGCTTACTCAGGCTCCGCCACGACGAATCTTTATTACACGACGGACACGAATGACATCGGTGCGTCGGGACTGCCGTTTGTGGATATCAATCCCGCCAGTTACGCCGGAATAACTTTTCAGTCCAAATTCGGGGCGGGGAATGCGCAAGGCCAGGTCCCCGGAGCGATCAGCGTTTATTGGGCGGTTGCGATGAATGGAACCTGGTATTCCTCGGCGCAGCCCATCGGGATAAGTCTCGCGGCGCAAAACAGTTTTTTATACAGTCAATTGGCGTTTAACCCGGCGGTAACGAATTGGAACAATCTGACCATTGCCGGCAATGTCGTCACCATCGGCGGCCAGGCCGCGAGCCCTCTGACCGGCAACATCACCGGCGCAGGCCTGGTCGTTGTTCACCATGACGCGACGGGTTCAGACATGAACTTCCAGGATTTCGAAATTACCACAAATGTAGTTACCGTGCTGCCGCCGACGATTGACGCTGACTTTCCGCTTGACGTGGGAGTGCCGTCCGGAGGCGGCGCGAGTTTTGGGGTTGCCACCACGGGGGGGACACAGCCGTTCACTTACAGTTGGACGACAAATGGGGTCCCGGTTCAAAATGGAGGGAGAGTTTCCGGCGCAACCACTCCGACCTTGACCATCGCGAACCTCAGCAGCGCCGACAACGGCATGCAGATTATCGCTTATGTCACCAACTATGTCGGCGGCGATGAAAGTGACAATTATTCCGGGTTGCCCACCGTAGTGGCCGTCACCAATCCTCCCGTTGGCCTGATTTATTTGGAGCAGTTTCCATTTGTTGGCCCGCTGGCAGGCAATTATCCGATCAGCAGCGCCGGGTGGGTGGAGTCGGTTTCCGGCGCTCCCAACGCGCTGTTCCAAAGAGGCACGGCGCTGACAGCCACCGCCAGCGAAGGGGCGGTTTTCGCGTTTCTCGGAGCCCCGGGCACGACTGTATATTACGCAACCACGGCCAGTGACACCAACCAGTCTGGACTCCCGTTCCCGAATATCAATCTGGCGTCTTATCCGAGCTTGAACTTTGCGGTGGATATTGCGCCGAGCTTTGCCGCCAGTAATGTTACAGCGTCTGTGGCGGTGCAACTCAATGGCGCCAATTGGTACGTTGCCGCAAGTCCGCTGCCGGTGCCGACGTCCGTGGATAGCGCGACCTACGCTACTTACACAATGGCCTTTAATCCCGCTGCGGCGAATTGGAAGAACCTGACCGTCACCGGCTCGGGCGGGTTGGTTGGATCACCGGCGGCCGGCAATTTGAGCGGGGTGATGACGGGAGCCGGGCTGGTGTTCGTCACCGTGGGGACTGGAGGAAACTTTAACTTCGATAATTTCCAGATTGCGGACATCGCAATTCCGCCCGTCGTTGGCGGCATCAATGTTGGCGCGCTGACGGGTGGCAATGTCAATCTGTCGTGGGTCGGCAATCCGGCGGTGAAGCTGCAGAGCACGACCAGTTTGAGCGCTCCAACCTGGCTGGATGTGCCCAATACCTACGGGCTTTATTCGCTGCCCGCGCCTGTCACCGGGCCCCAGCAATTCTTCCGGTTAAAGACCCCATAAAGACCACCGCCTCAATTCAGGAGGCTGCAAGCGGCCCGGCCGCTTGCAGCCTGTTTTTTAGTGCTGAGATTTGACCTTTAGCCGACGATGCAATCCGCAAACCGGATGCTTGCTATGATTGGATTAGACCTGCGTAAAATTACGCTGACCACGTGCCTCGCCGTTCTGGCCTCGACGGTTGCCGCCGCGGACAGCTACACCATTACCATTGCCAACCCGAAGCCTCCGGTAACTGAAGGATTCAATATGGGCGGGGCGCGCAGTCCCGACGGTACCATACTGACAATGGACAGCCGCAGCCTGTTGCTCAACGGGAAACCGTGGACGCCCGTCATGGGCGAATTCCACTTTGCGCGCTATCCGGAGAACGAGTGGCGCGAGGAATTGCTCAAGATGAAGGCGGGCGGCGTTGACATCGTGTCCACTTACGTTTTCTGGATTTATCACGAAGAAATTGAAGGGCAATTCGATTGGTCCGGGTCGCGAAACCTGCGTCAATTCATTCAAACCTGTCAGGAGGTGGGCCTGAAAGTGTTTGTGCGCTGTGGTCCGTGGGACCATGGCGAAGTGCGAAATGGCGGTTTCCCGGACTGGCTGCTCAAGAAAGGTTGGAAGACGCGCTCCAACGATGCCAACTATCTTAACAAGGTAAAAATCTTCTATGGCGAAATCGCCGGACAACTTGACGGGTTGTTCTGGAAAGACGGCGGACCGGTCATTGGCATCCAGTTTGAAAACGAATACAACGGCCCCGCCGCACATCTGCTGACGCTCAAACGCATCGGCCGGGAGGTTGGACTCGACGCGCCGATCTACACCCGGACCGGTTGGAATCAACCTTCGGGGCATATGCCTTTTGGCGAGCTGATTCCGCTCTATGGCGTCTATGCTGAAGGTTTTTGGGACCGGGTCCTCACACCCATGCCGGCCGGCTATTGGAAAGGGTTTCAATTCTCCAAATTCCGCGTGGACGACGCCACTCTCGGCGGGATTCCGGGCAAAGGAGGCACTCCCGACCCGCCGGATGCTGAACAATACCCGTATCTCACCTGCGAAATTGGCGGCGGCATGATGAACAGCTACCACCGGCGTATTCTCGTCAATCCCAAGGATGTTGAGTCCACCACACTCGTCAAACTCGGTTCGGGCAGCACCTTGCTCGGCTATTATATGTATCACGGCGGGGTGAATCCCGAAGGCAAACTGACCACCCTGATGGAATCTCAAGCCACCGGGTATTGGAACGACTTGCCGGTGAAGAATTACGATTTTCAAGCGCCCTTGGGCCAATACGGTCAAATCCGCCCGCAATATCACCTCTTGCGGCGCCTCCACCTTTTCCTGCACGAATGGGGTCCGGCATTGGCGGGAATGCCGGCAACCATGCCGGCCCAGCGTCCGCGTGGGAAAAATGATTTTGACACCTTGCGTTGGTGCGTTCGTTCCGATGGGAAAAGCGGATTCGTTTTCGTGAATAATTACCAGCGCCTGCAGGACATGCCTCCTAAAAAGGACGTGCAGTTCGTAATCAACCTTCCTTCCGGTCCGCTGACCTTTCCGCAAAATCCAGTTACCATTCCATCCGGCGCCTGCCTTATCTGGCCGTTCAATCTCGATTTTGGCCCGGGCGTGCGGCTGGCTTGGGCCACCGCCCAGCCGCTGACCGCCATTGACGATGGCAATGTTCGTACTGTCTTTTTCTCGGAAACCGAAGGTGTCCCCGTGCAATTTGCCTTTGTAACAAACGGCCCACCCGTGGAAGTCCTTGCCGGTCGCCTCGCGCACAGTGAAAACATCAACTTTCTCCAGGACATAAAACCCGGCACGAAAGTCGCGGCAAGAATACGGCTGGCTGACGGCCGGTCCATCCAGATCGTGGTACTGGATCAAAAAAGCTCGCTTGCCCTGTGGAAAGGATACTTGCAGGGCCGCGACCGGATATTCCTTACCCGGGCAGGCCTCGTTCTTGATGGAGACAATTTGCGCCTGACCGCCACCACGCCTGACGACCTCAATGTGTCCATTTATCCGGCCCCGGCTGCGCTCACCTGCAACGACCACGATCTCGCAAGCCAGGCCGACGGCGTTTTCCAGCGCTTTACCCCTGCGGCCCCGCGAGCGGTCAAATTCAAAGCCAGTTTCAAAAAGGTGCAGGCCGCCGGGCCGCCACGGGAGATTCCCTTTGGCAAGATCGAGCGGCCCGTGGCAACCGCCCCGTTGGATTCGGATTTTGAAAAAGCGGCGGTTTGGCGCGTCAAAATCCCCGAAGGCGTTGATCTCGACACCGATCCCATCCTCCGCCTTCATTACGTCGGCGATGTTGCCCGCGTCATGTTGGACGGGAAGTTTATCACCGACGACTTTTACAACGGCAACGCATTGGATGTCGGCCTGCGCCGCCACGCCCCTGAAATCCTTGGCGGCGATCTCCGCATTGCCATTCTTCCGCTCCGCAAAGGCGCACCTGTCTATATGGCGGAAAAGGCGCGACCGCATTTCGGCAAGGCCGACAGTGTGGCCGCGCTCCAACGCATTGAAATCATTCCCCGCTACCAATTGCAACTCGTGGCGCGACCGATCAATGATTCAACGAAGAAAAATTGATCCACTGGCCAAGACTTGAATTCTCAGGTCAACGACGGCATGACGGGCAAAACCCGGGAAACTGCGGGACCGGGCTTCGGCGTTCCTCGGCGCCCGGAATTCCGACACGCTGTCAACTACCCGGCGAACGGAATCACGGCCAGGAATTGAAGCCGGTCGTCAGCCAGACCTCCGGTCACTTGAAATGATGGGTCCGGTCATTGACGATTCCACCGGCAAGGTGTTTATTGGTGGCAGAGCCAGATGGACGTCCAGATGTAACCGGATTTTTGTCAACGTTCCCGCCTATGCCCGGAGAAAACACAAGCGACATTACCCAGGTGCTGCAAGCCATCAAGTGCGGTGATGGCCGAGCGTCGGAAGAATTACTGCCGCTGGTCTATGGCGAACTGCGCCGGCTCGCTGCGGCCCGCATGGCGCGGGAGGCGCCCGGCCAGACGCTTCAGGCCACCGCCCTGGTTCACGAGGCCTGGCTTCGCATGGTGGACGCCGGCGACCGCACCTGGGAAAACCGCGCCCATTTTTTCGGTGCCGCCGCCGAAGCGATGCGGCGCATCCTGATTGAAAACGCGCGGCGCAAATCCCGGCTGAAACGCGGCGGCGGCCAGTTGCGGATTGACATTGATGAATTAAACCTTGCCGCCGCAACGCCGGACGACAAAATCCTGCTGATGGACGAGGCGCTGGAGCGGCTGGAAGCCGAAGACCCGGAAAAGGCGCGAATTGTTGTCCTCAAATTTTTTGGCGGTCTGACAAACCAGGACGTGGCCAAAAGCCTGGGGGTCGCCGAACGCACGATCGAACGGCAGTGGGCCTATGCGAAAGCCTGGCTGTTTCAGAACATCCGGGCCCAGACCTGAAACCCGCAGGCTCCCACGGCCAAAATATTTTGGCAGGATAAACGACCGCCGCCTTACATCGCATGACGAAAACAACCCGGCAGGTGGAAGCATTGTTTGATGCGGCGTGTCAACTCGCCAGCCCCGCCACCCGTCGGGCGTTTCTCGATCAAGCCTGCGCCGAGGATGCTCAACTGCGCGCCCGGATTGAAGCATTGCTTGCCGCACAGACAGACGCTGAAAAATTTTTCGGCGAAATCGCACCGTTCGCGGCCACCTCCCTGGCTGAATCAGAACGCACGGCAGCCCGAGCGGGTTCCCCGGGCGCCGATCCGCGCGAAGGGGAGTCTGTGCAGATCGAAGGTCCCGGCAGCCACATTGAGCGTTACAAGCTGCTTCAGAAAATTGGCGAAGGCGGCTGCGGCGTGGTGTATATGGCCGAGCAGGACAAGCCCGTCCATCGCCGCGTCGCGCTCAAGATCATCAAGCTCGGCATGGACACCAAAAACGTGATCGCCCGCTTTGAAGCCGAGCGCCAGGCGTTGGCCATGATGGACCATCCGAACATCGCCCGGGTGCTGGACGCAGGCGCGACGGAAACCGGGCGGCCTTACTTTGTCATGGAACTGGTGCGCGGCGTCAAAATCACCGACTATTGCGACCAGAACCATCTCGACACCCGCCAGCGGCTGGATTTGTTCATTCAGGTTTGTCATGCCATCCAACATGCGCATCAAAAAGGAGTCATTCACCGTGACATCAAGCCGTCGAACATTCTGGTTACGCTGCATGACGGCGAGCCGGTGCCAAAGGTGATTGATTTCGGCATCGCCAAGGCCATCGAGGGCAAATTGACCGACCAGACCCTCTTCACCGCCTACGAACAGGTCATCGGCACCCCCGCTTACATGAGTCCGGAGCAGGCGGAGATGAGCGGTCTGGACATTGACACGCGCAGTGACATTTACAGCCTGGGTGTGCTGCTGTATGAACTGCTGACCGGGCGCACGCCGTTTGATCCAAAAAAACTGCTTCAGTCCGGCTTGGATGAAATGCGCCGCACGCTGCGGGAAAAGGAGCCGCAGCGGCCTTCGATCATGCTTACCACGCTCCAGGGCAAGGAACTCACAGCCATCGCGGAGCAGCGCCAGGCTGAGTTGCTCAAATTGATCTCACTCTTGCGCGGCGACCTGGACTGGGTCGTGATGAAGGCGCTGGAGAAAGACCGCCGGCGACGTTACGAAACGGCCAATGGACTGGCGATGGACATCAATCGCTATCTCAACAATGAACCGGTCATCGCCCGCCCGCCCAGCCGGCTCTACCGTTTCCGCAAACTGGTCCGCCGGAATAAAATTGTCTTTGCCGCGGGTGCCGCGGTGGCAGCGGCGTTGATTATCGGGTCGGGGACCTCCACCTGGCTTTTCCTCATGGAAAGGGCCGCCCGCCAGCGGGCGGTGGCCGCCGAACAGCAACAGTCCCGTTTGCGCCAGGAAGCGGAACTGGCGCGGGCCAACGAAGCCGAATTGCGCCGGCAAGCCGAGGCCCGGGAAAAGATCATTCTGGCGGCCGTGCGGGTGAACCAGGGGAATTTCGACGAAGCGGACAATCTGTTAAACAATCTTTCTCCAATCCAACCTTCGTTGGAAGGCGCGGCCGTGTTTCGTTCGGTCGGCGAATGGCACGCCCTGGTGGGTCGCTGGCAGCCGGCGGCCGACCGTTTTGCCGTGCTATTGCAGATGAACAAGTTCGACGGGTGGGACATGGCGTCCGTGGATTATCTCAGGTGCGGCCCCGTATTGATCGAACTTGGCGACGTGAACGGCTATGAACGATTCCGCCACGAAGCGGTTGCCCGCTTTGCCGGCACCACAAATCCGGTGGCGGCGGAACGCACGGTCAAAATCAGCCTGCTTTTGCCTGCGAACCGGAAAGCCATGGATGCCCTGGCGCCACTGGCTGGCGTGGCCGCAAAAGCGTTTGCCAATGTGGCCGGGGACGATACGAATGCGGACGCGGTATTTCACGCCGCCTGGGGATCCATTTCTGTGGCCCTGATGGATTATCGCCGGGGTAATTACCTCCAGGCCAGCGCATGGTGCCGCCGGTGCCTGGCATATCCGGGGGACAATCCACCGCGAATTGCCACCGCCCGGGTCATTCTCGCCATGTCCTGCTATCAACTTGGCCAGGCGCCGGAGGCTGCTTCGGAACTGGCCCAAGGCCGGGAAAGCATTCGAGGCAAGTTCAATGATGGGTTGGACCTGGGCAGTGCCGCGCACGGGTTTTGGTTTGACTGGATTTTTGCGCGCATCCTTTTGCGCGAAGCCACGACACTGGTTGGGCCGACGCCGGCCCGCCCGCCCCTCCAGTAATACCGCACGGCATCAGCCGCCGGGCTGGTTTGTGGCAAAATCCTGGAACTGGTCCGCCGCTTTGGTTGATGACGTTGATTCCGAGCGGGTTCAAGGGAAACCCGTGTGCCGGGGCCTTTCCCGCTGCGGAAGAAATCCTCTCAATTCCGACCCGGTGAAAACTCGATGTCGGGATTCGCCGGCAGATGGCGCATTGTAAGGTACCAAGCCAAAACAAAACCGAGATGGCAGCGGGTTAAAACTCGACGCTGTGTACTTTGTTATTGTGCCTGAATTACATGTTGCGAGTTCCGAAAGTCATTCTTTTGATTGAATCTTCGCGTGCCTCCGGGCGCGCCTTGCTCCGCGGGGTCGCTGACTTTTCCCGTCATTACGGGCCTTGGTCCTTTTCCTGGGAACCCGCCGGGTTGGAGAAAGTCCAACCCCTGCTCGAAACGGGTGAAGCCGACGGGGTCATCCTCCGGGATGTAGCCGGGGCAGAGGAAATCATGGCCTACGGACTGCCAACGGTTGTCGTGGGACATCGGAAAACGGAGTTTCCCGGCAGGGTCAACGTGGTGACCGATTCGGAAACCATCGGGCGCATGGGAGCGGAACACCTGCTGAGTTGCGGCTTCAAACACTTTGCCTTCTGCGGCTACGAGCGGACAGCTTTGGAGAACACAACCTGGTCGGAAATCCGGAGAGAATTTTTCTGTAAACGGATCCGGCGGGCGGGTTTTGAAAATCCTCCGCAATATGCCTTGTCCGGACCCGGCAAGGATTGGTCGAAGGAATGGCATTCGCTGGCCCACTGGCTGAAGGCGCTGCCCAAGCCGTTGGGCCTGATGGCCTGCAACGACGATTGCGGCCAGCGGGTCATGGAAGTGTGTAAGCTGACCGGATTGATGGTGCCGGACCTGGTGGGCCTCATCGGCGCTGACAACGATGAGGTTGTTTGCGGGCTGACCGACCCGCCCATGTCGAGCATCGCCATCAATTTCGAGCGCGCCGGTTACGAGGCCGCGTCCGCGCTGAATGGGTTGATGCGGCGGTCGCAACTTGTGCCCCGGAGAATTACCGCAGCGGCTTCGCACGTGGTCGCACGCCGCTCCACGGACTTTGTGGCGGCGGAAGAACCTCATTTGCGCAAGGCCTTGCGGCTCATCCGTGATCGGGCGCGGAGCGGGGTCACGGTGGACGAAGTGGCCGAGTCATCGGGGTTATCCCGGCGCACACTGGAGAAACAGTTCCGCAAACTGCTGGGACGCTCCGTCCTGGATGAAATCCGGCGCGTGCGGACTGATCAGATCGCCCAACTGCTGGTGGAAACGGACCTGCCGGTGGCGCACATTGCCGACCGGCTCGGATTTGCCGACACGCAACATATTGCGCGCTATTTCCGGGCCGGTAAACAGACCAGCCCGCTTGCCTACCGCAAAACCCATGGCGCTCCCGGCCTGATTGGATGCGGTTCGCAAAATGGCGATTCATTTCCGCAAAGTGGCGTTGTTCCCGTGTTCCATGAAAGTTAGTTTCCATTAACCCTATTCAAAGAATGTCTTTTTCTCCCAAACGACTTCCGAAGGCGTTCACCCTGATTGAACTGCTGGTGGTCATTGCCATCATTGCCATTCTGGCAGCCCTCCTTTTGCCGGCGTTGGCGGCGGCCAAAGCGCGCGCCAAGAAGATTGCCTGCGCGAACAATCTGCGGCAATACGGAATCGCAATCGCGATGTATGCGAACGATTTCAACAACAATCTTCCAGATACGTTTTCAACTGCAAATCCGACGCCCGCGAACTGGTTGTGGGATGTGCCCACAAACACGGTAAATTTGCTGACGGACAATGGGACGCAGCGGCACATCATGTACGACCCGGCGTTCGACACCCAGGATAACGACAATCTTTGGGATTTCAGCCTGATCGGCGGAGATTCAAGAATTCGTGTCACCGGTTACGTCCCGACCTTTCCCGACATTGCCAATTACCGCAGCGTCGGCTGTCATATGGTTATCTCCAACCTGAATTTCAGCCTCACGCAGCGGCAGATCAGAATTGACAACCTGGGCGGCACGATCGGCGCGCCTCCCGCCACCGACCGCGTGCTGGTGACTTGCGCGATTATTTCGGCAGGCAAAGACACGGCGAACCTGGCAGCTGACAATTTTACTGCGGTCATTGGAAATGTTAATGCTCCGCATCATTCGACATCTCATTTGAATGGCATCCTCCCGGCGGGAGACAACCAATGCATGCTCGACATTCATGTCGAATGGCACAAATTCGTTGCCACCCCGGCGGTCAGCACGATTCGTTCGCAAAATATTCCGCCGTATTTCTGGTGGTGAGAAAATCTTCCCCCAAACAACCCAACTCCAATAAAACTCCAACAACCCAACTCCAAAAAATGAAAATCAAACTCATAAGAAAAACATTGGCCGGCATTATGGTCGTCGGCCTGGTGCAGGCGGCTTCCACGCAAGCATCATCCCTCACGTTGAATTTCAGCACCGCGGGAGGCACGGTGCTCGACACCAACGGCGTCGGAACGGGGTTTACCGCGCGCCTGTCGGGCACCGGCGCGGACATTACGGGCAACGACACCAATCTCCTGCTGAACACGGGCGCTGGTTTCCTGACGATGCATACGTCTCCGGGCGCGGACTTCAACGGGCAGGTGGCGATGAGTGGAGCTTCCGTCCCCGGCGTCATGCTTTCCACGCTCGGCTATACTGGCGCCAATGATTTTACGGCCACCGCCACATTCATTAATCTCACCAACCTGGTGTTGAATCCGGATCAGCTTTGCATGATCGTGGGCACCGATTCGGCCGACGCGATCCGGGCCGGATTCATCAATTTTTCACAGTTTCATGCTACCAACACCGATGCCAATGAGGGCTTCGGGGTGCTGACGTCCGGAGGCAGTGACTCTTTTCCGCGCTATTACGGCACGACCGTTGGCGGGACGATGACCGTTCAAATCAAACGGATCGCCGGGGTATGGAGCGTGACGGTCAATGGCATAGATCGCATGCCGAACAGTTCAGCCGACGGCACGGGAACGCCTGAGCCGCCGAGCGTGATTGGCCTTGATGCCGCGTCAGATTTATTCGTGGGCGTCGTCGCCATGGACGTGTTTAATGACAGCCCGTGGAATGTCAACCTGGACACATTTACTGTGACTGTCTCCGGAAATTCTCCGCCCACCATTGACGGTCAGCCGCAAAAGCAGGTGATCGATCTGGACAACCCGGCGACTTTCTCAGTGACGGCCTCGGACAGCACCAAATCGCCCGTTTCTTACCAGTGGTGCACTAACAACATCCCGATTGCCGGCGAAACCAACAGCACCCTGGCCATAGCGGACGTAACGACCCCCGGCAGTTATACCGTGGTCCTCACCAATTCGCTCGGCAGCATCACCAGCAGCGTCGCCCCGCTTTATGTCATCCAGCCCAAGGGAACCTTCGCGTTGAATTTCAATTCGGCGGGCGGCGGCATTACTGACAGCAACGGCGTGGGAACCGGCTTCCCGAGCCGTTTGGCCGGGACCGGCGCCGGGTTGTCGGTGAATGATACCAATCTGTTCCTTGACACCGTCAATGGCCTGCTGGACATCACGACCACCAGCAGCGATTACAACGGCGGAAACGGATTGGACGTGAACGAGAACCTGGGTGTGGAATTGGGAACCCTTGGGTTCACCGGCCCGGAAGATTTGCAGGTTACGGCGCTCTTCCCGCAGCCGTTCCCGGCTACCGCCATGTACGACCAGTTTGGCATCATCGTGGGACCGAACTCCCTGCAACATACCCGCGTCGGCTGCATTACTTTTGCCGGGAAGGAGCGTTACTCGGAAAACGTGCAAACCAATGCGGCGGGAGTGCCCCTTAACAACGGCGGCCAATACTTCGGCTTCGCGTTCAACAGCACCATTCCCATGTACGTCATCATCAGCCGTACCGCCGGCGTGTGGCACTATTACGTTGACGGAGTTCAGTGGGATGTGCTCACGCAACCGACGTGGATAAACGGTTCAACCAACATGTTTGCGGGAGTATTCGCCGAGGACGTTGTCAACGGCATCCACAAGACCGTTGCCGTGGATAGTTTCCAGGCCAGGGTGTTTGACCCGCCGACTCTGAAGGTCAGCCCGGGCGGCGGAAATTTGACATTCACCTGGAATGTTGCGGGTGCCGGTCTGCAATCAAACACCGATCTGACCAATCCGAATGGTTGGACTCCCGTTGGCGGAGCTACCGCCAGTCCCTATGTCATTCCGATTCCGACCACGGGAAATAATTTCTATCGGATTGGATTGTAAGACGCCAGGCGAATGGGATTGACAGCGACTTAAATGAAATCGGGGGGCGGTGAATTCCGCTCCCCGA
Source organism: uncultured Verrucomicrobiae bacterium (assembly GCA_963802515.1). Taxonomy (GTDB): domain Bacteria; phylum Verrucomicrobiota; class Verrucomicrobiia; order Limisphaerales; family UBA11358; genus UBA11358. Next base: position 2,660,922 of record CAWDIX010000002.1, on the reverse strand, counting down.
AATTTTCGAGGCTGGACAGGAGAGTTCGGTGCTTTCCTCCTTTAGCCGGGCATTGTAGGCTGTTTGAAATGTTGCCCAAAGTTTTATGAAAAAGTCAGCGGGATTATCAGGCGGCAAATGTTTGCTGGGAATCGCATCGTTTGGGGCGCTGTTAATTGGGTCGTCGGTCTGTGCAGGGTCTGTCGCCTTGACGATCGACGCCGACAAGCCGGGCGCAAAGATTAACCCCGCCATGTGGGGTGTTTTTTTTGAGGACATCAATTTCGGAGCCGATGGCGGACTCTATGCGGAGCTGGTGAAAAATCGCTCCTTTGAATTTCCCGATCCCATGATGGGCTGGATTGAAATCAGCCCGAGTCTGGCAAAGGGCGAGTTGGCCATCCGCGACGACCAGCCATTTGACCCGGCCAACCCTCATTATGTGCGGCTCCAGTCGGAAGGCACCGCGCCCTTTGGTATTTCCAATGAAGGCTTTCGCGGCATGGGCGTGCGCAAGGGTGAAGCCTACAATTTTTCCGCACAAATCCGAGGCGTCGCCGGCTCACCGGTCCTGAGTTTGCGGCTTTACGGGGGTGACGGCAGCCTGCTGGACTCAGTCCCCTTGAAGGGTTTTTCCGACGGCTGGAAGAAATACACCGCCACCCTGCACCCCAACGACACGGATCCCAAAGCGCGCCTGGCCGTGTTGCTCGAGAACAAGGGCGCGGTGGACGTCGACATGGTTTCGTTGTTCCCGGAGCACACGTGGAAGAATCGTCCGGGCGGGCTGCGGGCGGACCTGGTGCAAATGCTCGCCGACCTGAAGCCCGGCTTCCTGAGATTCCCCGGCGGCTGCATCGTCGAAGGCAGCGTGTTGGAGCGCCGTTACCAATGGAAAAATACCATCGGGCCGATCGAAGATCGCAAGCTGCTCATCAACCGCTGGAACTATGAGTTTTTGCACCGGCCCACTCCGGATTACTTCCAGTCGTTTGGCCTGGGGTTCTTTGAGTATTTCCAGTTGTGCGAAGACATCGGAGCTGAGCCATTGCCGATCCTGAACTGTGGCATGGCCTGCCAGTTCAACTCCGGCGAGCTGTGCCCGCTGGACGAGCTTCAACCCTACATTCAGGACGCGCTCGACTTGATCGAATTTGCGAACGGGCCGGTGACCAGCCCCTGGGGGGCGAAGCGCGCGGCGCTCGGCCACCCGAAACCATTCAACCTGAAAATGCTCGGCGTCGGCAACGAACAGTGGGGACAGCAATACATTGATCGTTACACGAAGTTCGCGCAGGCGTTGAAGGAAAAATATCCGGACCTCCAGCTCGTTTCCGCCGCCGGCCCGGATCCCGCGGACGAACGATTTCAATTCGCGTGGTCAAAACTCCGCGCGCTGCACACCGACATCCTTGACGAACATTGCTACGCCAAGCCGGAATGGTTTTTTGGCAACACGCATCGGTACGACCACTATGACCGCGCCGGTCCGAAAGTTTTCATGGGTGAATACGCCGCGCAAAGTGTCGGCGTCGTCAGCACCAAAAACCGCAACAATCTGGAATGCGCGCTGGCCGAAGCGGCTTACATGACCGGCCTGGAACGCAATGCGGACGTGGTGCGCATGGCGTCCTACGCGCCGCTCTTCGCGAACACTGAAGCGTGGCAGTGGACGCCCGATTTGATTTGGGTCAACAGCCTGCAAGCATTTGCGACGCCCAATTATTATGTGCAGCAGTTGTTCAGCCGCAACCGCGGCGACGTGGTATTGCCGGTGAAACTGGACGGGGTCAAAATCTCCGCTTCGGGAATTCAACGTCTTTACGTCGGCGCTACGCGCGATGACGAGACGGGAGAAATCATTCTCAAGGCCGTCAATCCCGGAGCGAACGCCGAACCGGCGGAAATCAAACTCAACGGTTTGTCACAGGTCGAACCGGAAGGCAAAACCATTACCCTGGCCGGCGATGACTTGAACGAAGTCAATTCGATGGCCGAGCCGGAAAGAATTTCGCCCGTCGAATCGAAATTTAAAAATGCCGCCGCAAACTTCACTTACACGTTTCCACCACGCTCCATGACCGTTTTGCGAATCAGGGCGCAATGACTTTCCATTGGTAATCATGCTCAAATTTTGCCCTGGTTGGAGCGCGTTCCTTCCGCTTTTTTTTGCCGGAATTATTTCGCTTCGCGCCTCGCCGCCGGATTTGCGCGGCAGCCTGGGCATTCATGATCCTTCGCCGGTGATCCAATGCAACGGCCGCTATTATGTGTTCGGCACCCACGGCGGCATCTTTTCGAAATCATCGGCCGACAAACAGTATTGGGTGACCGGACCAAGCGTCTTTACCTTGGCCCCGTCGTGGACGACGAACTTTTCCGGCACCAACAGTTTGACTGTGAGCCTGGATAGTTTCTGGGCGCCGGACGTCATTTACTTCAACGGCCAGTACCACCTCTACTATGCGATTTCCACTTTTGGCAGCCAGAAGTCGGCCATCGGGTTGGCGACAAACCCGACGCTCGATCCAACCGCCCCCGACTACGCGTGGACTGACCAGGGCCCCGTGATTACGTCCACGGGCGGGTCGTTGTACAACTGCATTGATCCCAGCGCCGCCTTTGACGCCTCCGGAAACCTGTGGATGTCGTTTGGCTCATATTGGAACGGCATTTATCTGGTCCGGTTGGATCCGACGACCGGCTTGCTCAACACGACCCCTACGCTGACTCATTTGGCCATCAATTTGGCCTCGGGCGACCCGATTGAAGCGTCGTACCTCTATTACCACGGCGGTTATTACTACCTGTTTGTCAATTGGGGCCAATGCTGCGCCGGCATTAACAGCACCTACAACATTCGCGTGGGCCGCAGCACCTCCATCACCGGTCCCTACCTCGATCGCAACAACTCCAGCATGCTTTCCGGCGGCGGAACGTTGTTTCTCAAGACCACCGGCAAATATATCGGCCCCGGCCAGATCGGGATTCTGGACGAAAACGGCGCGGACTCTTTCAGCTACCATTATTACGATGCCAACGTCAACGGCGCGCCGACTCTGGATCTTGAGCCGCTTTACTGGACGCCGGATAACTGGCCGGCCTTCACGAACGACTGGGCAGCCGTGTATCGCTTCCAATTCGATGGCCGCGATGACAACAACCAGTATTACGGCCTGCTCCAAAACGGCGCTTCCATTTTCAACGACCCGCTGCTCGGCGACGTGCTCGTGCTCAACGGAACCAATCAATTCGTCAATCTGCCCGGCGGCGCGGCCAATGCCCGGACACTCGTCGCCGTGTTCAAATGGAATGGCGGCGCCAACTGGCAGCGGATCCTCGACTTCGGCCGCGGCACCAACAGCGGCTACGCTTTCCTGACGCCGCAAGCGGCCAGTGGCAACCTGCGCTTTGCCATCACTTCCTCCAACAGTGTCGGTGAACAAATTCTCGAAGGCAGCGGCCCGGCGCCGGCGGGCGCCTGGACGCAAATCGCGGTAACGACCGACGGTTCGCGTGGAATTCTCTACGTCAACGGCGTCCCGGTGGCCACCAACGCCTCGATGACGCTCACGCTGCCGGACATTGCGCCCACCCGCACCTGGTTCGGCCGCAGCCAATACGCCAGCGATCCCTACTTCAATGGGGAGATAGGTTCCGTTCACATTTACGGCCGGGCCCTTTCTGCGAATGAAATCGTCGCGCCATCGCCGTCAATCACTGCGCCGTTGGCGGGCTCGGCTTATCAACCCGGCAACACGATTTCATTTGCCGGAAACGCAACCGATTACGCCGATACCCCGCTGTCCATCACCGGACTGACCTGGACGGTTGAGTTCCATGACGCGGGGGTTACGAACATCGTGTTTGGTCCAGTGACGGGTGTGAACGGCGGCAGCTTCACCATTCCATCCGGCGGCGCGGAAGCCACGAACGGATGCCATCGCATTGTGCTCGTGGCGGCGGACACGCTGGGACGCATGGCCACCAACTACATGGATATTTACCCCGGCCCGGCGACCTGGACGGCGTTCTATCCATTCGACAACGGCGCCGTTGACGCAAACGGACCTTTCAACGGTTCGCTGGTGAACGGCGCGACCACACCTGCGGATGCCATTCGCGGTTCCGTTTTGAATCTGAGCGGGGCCTCACAGTACGTCAGCCTGCCGGCCGGCGTCGGCACCCTGCGTACGTTTGCCACTTGGGTCAAGTGGGGTGGCGGCAACGCCTGGCAGCGCATTTTCGATTTTGGCGCCGACAGCACCAGTTACGCCATGCTCACCGCCAAAGCTAACAGTGGCCGGTTGCGTTTTGAAATCACTCCCAATGGCCCCGCTGAAACACGGGATTTGGATTCGCCCAACCCATTGCCCATAAATGTCTGGACGCATGTCGCGGTGACAGTCGATGGCCGTCAGGCCGTGATGTTCGTCAATGGGCAGGCCGTGGCCGTCAATAGCAGCGTCAACCTTTTGCCGTCCGACGTGGCCGGCCCGGCAAATTATCTTGGCCGCAGCCAGTTCTCCCCGGACCCTTACTTCGACGGCCAGATGGATTCGGTGCAAATTTCCTCGGAAACTTTGCCGATTGAACAGATCACGGCCTCGAGCATCGGCATTTCTGACGCGGCATCAACTCTGACCTTGAGTTGGCCGTCGTGGACGAATGGTCTCGGACTTTACGCGGCGAGCGGGCCGGGCGCAAACGCCGGTTGGACAGCCGTCACCAATACGCCGGTCACGACCAATGGTATTAATTTCCTGACGCTCGCACCCACGAACAGCCAGATGTTCTTCCGGTTGCAATTGCCGTGACGATTGAATCAGCACGCTGGCAAGAATGCGTTTAACCGGATTCGCGGCTGAGCCCCGTCAATGCATCGGGGGACGGCGAGAGTTCCCGAGTCTGAAATGGCTGGATTCTTCCGGCTGATTAAATGCAGACTCCCATGCTTGAATTGGATAATTTTCGGTTCATGAAAACGGCACCCTTTCTTCTCGCGCTTGGCTTGGTGTGGACGTGCCTTGCGGCTCTGGCGGCCAAGGCCGATCCCATTCCCGTCGTCGCCGTGCAAAAAGATGGCGCCGGGGTGACGTTAAAAATGAAACCCGGCACGCTGAAGCTGGAGGTATTTTCTCCCGGGGTTATCCGGGTCGTGTATGGGCCGGGAGAGATGCTGCCGCCGACAAAGAGCCTTGCCGTCATTGGCAAACCTGTTCGCGGACATTGGGAGGTCGTTGAAACGGACAACGAAGTGCGCCTGCGCACGGATGAAATGGAAGTCCGTGTGGATCGGGCCGCGGGCGCAGTCGGATTTTACGATCGGGGCGGGAAGCCGTTGCTGATGGAAAAAACGGATGGCGGGAAATCATTGACCCCGGACAATGTCGGCGGCATAGGCACGCTGCGGAGCCGGCAGGAATTTATGCTCGCGCCCGGGGAGGCGATTTATGGCCTGGGCCAGCACCAGGATGGTTTGATGAATTATCGCGGCGCCACGATTCATTTACAGCAGCGGAATCCGGGAGAAAGCGCCGTGCCGGTCCTGGTTTCCAGCCGGGGTTACGGCGTGCTCTGGGACAACCCTGCGGTGACGGAGGTTGACGTGGGCAAGAGCGATCGCGGCATGCTCGCCTGGACCTCTGAAGCGTCGGACACCATTGACTATTATTTCATGTACGGGCCGGCGCTCGATGGGGTGATTGCCGATTATCGCAATCTGACGGGAGCGGCGCCGATGTTCGGCAAATGGGCCTGGGGTTTCTGGCAATGCAAGGAGCGTTATGCTTCCCAAAAGGAACTCCTTGATGTGGTGGATCGGTATCGCAACCTTCACATTCCGTTGGATGGCATCATTCAGGATTGGCAATATTGGACGCCCAACCCCTGGGGTTCCCATCGCTTTGACACAAACCGGTATCCCAATGTGATGCAACTGATGCGGGAACTGCACGGGACCAACGCACACATGATTATCTCGGTGTGGGCGCGATTCGACGTGGGCTGCTCGAACTGGCTGGAGTTGAAAAATGCCGGCGGTCTGTACACGCAGGTGCTCGCCAATGTTTATCCCAAAGGCCAGGGCCAGTGGTACGACGCTTTTAACCCGGTTGGCCGCCAGATTTACTGGGAGCAAGTCTCGAAGGGATTGTTCTCCAAAGGCATTGACGGCTGGTGGCTCGATGCCAGCGAACCGGAGCTGAGCGGGCACTGGGGCGAATTCCGGAATTATACGACCGCGGCAGGATCGGGAATCAAGGTGTTCAACGCTTATCCGTTGATGCAAACGACCGGGATTTACGAGGGCCAGCGCGCTCAAACTTCAAAGAAACGCGTTTTCATTCTCACCCGTTCGGCGTATGCGGGCCAACAGCGCAACGCGGCGGTGACGTGGTCGGGAGACATTCATGGCACCTGGGACGTGTTCGCCAAGCAGATTCCGGCGGGGATCAACTTTTCCCTGAGCGGCATCCCGTATTGGAACACAGACACAGGCGGATTTTTTGCCGGCGACCCGGCTGATCCGAAATATGCCGAGCTGTTCGCGCGCTGGTTTCAATTCAGCGCCTTCTGTCCCATGTTCCGCGTCCACGGCACCGGCAAGCCCAAGGAAATGTGGCGTTTCGATACCAACACGGAGAACATCCTGATCCACTATGACCAACTGCGCTATCATCTGCTGCCGTACATTTATTCCGCTTCGTGGATGGTCACCCACGAAAATTATTCGATGATGCGCGGTCTGGTGATGGATTTCCGCCACGATACCAACGTCTATAATATCCCGGATCAATACCTGTTTGGCCCGGCATTGATGGTCAATCCGGTTACCCAGGCCAGTGCGACGGCGCGGAATGTTTATCTGCCGGCGGGCACGGGTTGGACCGATTTCTGGACGGGCAAATCGTATCCGGGCGGTCTAACCATCGAGGCGGCGGCGCCGATTGAGACGGTGCCGTTGTTTGTGCGGGCGGGTTCCATCATTCCCTACGGTCCGTCGGTTCAATATGCAATGGAGAAATCAGACCCGATCGAGTTGCGCGTTTACCGGGGTGCCGATGGTGCCTTCACGCTCTACGAAGATGAAGGGGATAATTACGATTACGAAAAGGGCGGCTACGCAACCATCCCGATTTCGTGGAGCGAAGCCGCGCAGACCCTGACCATCGGACAACGTCAAGGCAGTTTCCACGGGATGCTGAAGAAACGCACTTTCCGTGTTGTTTGGGTTTCACCCGGTCACGGCACCGGCATTCCGTCCACCGGATTGCCCGATGCCGTCGTCCGCTATGCGGGAAAGGCAATTACAATTTCCGCCGGCCATTGAAGTCCGCCGCGCAATTTCAACAGGTCATGCTTAACAATTTTGCCAAAACAATTCTTATCGCCGGGATGGTTGCGGCAACCTTCACGCTTGCGAAGGCGCCGGTCTTTGCGCAAACGTCGTCCGCCGGGTCCACGCGGGTGGCGGCGCAGGAAATCGAATGGCTTACACAACTTGGCAGCCGGCACGTTCGCGTGCATGACCCTTCCACGATTATCAAATGCGGGGACGAGTACTGGCTTTTTTACACTGGTCCCGGCGTGGCGTCGTTTCATTCCAAAGACCTGATGAAGTGGGAACGCGGTCCATCCGTGTTCACGAATGCGCCGGCCTGGACCGCCCGGGCCGTGCCGGCCAACCGGTGGATTTATTACTGGGCGCCCGATGTCATTCACCTCGGCAACCGCTACCTGCTCTACTACTCGGTGTCGTCCTTCGGCAAAAACCGGTCGGCCATCGGCCTGGCGACCAATCCGACGTTGGACCCGGCTGATCCCGGGTACCAATGGGCCGACCAGGGGATCGTCGTGCAGTCCACCAACACCGACAATTTTAACACGATTGATCCGGCGGTTTCACAGGATGCCGGCGGCGGCCTCTGGCTCGCGTTCGGTTCGTTCTGGAGCGGAATCAAATTGGTTCAACTGAATCCCGACACCGGCAAGCGGATCACCACCAATTCACCGATGTCCGCGCTCGCCTTCAACGACTCCATCGAAGCGTCTTACATCCATCGGCATGGTGATTTCTATTATCTGTTTGTGAATTGGGGAAAGTGCTGCCGCGGCTTGAACAGCACTTACGAAATCCGGGTTGGCCGGAGCAAAAAAATCACCGGACCGTATCTGGATCAGGACGGAATGGATTTGATGGTTGGCGGCGGCAGCCCGTTCCTCAAGACCACGGGACCGTTCATCGGGCCGGGCCAGGTTGGCATTTTTTCCGAGGGGAGCACGAATTGGCTGAGTTGTCACTTCTACGACGGAATCGAAGCCGGCCGGCCCACGCTGGCCATTCTGCCGCTTCACTGGAAAACGAACGGTTGGCCGGAAGTGAAGATGCCGCTGGAGAAATAGCTGGATAGAAAGCGGAGCCAATGGCCGGAATTGTCGGATTTTCCCGCGATTGCGGAGACAATATGCCTGATTTTATTGGGGAATCAAGCCAAATCGCCATAACCGATTTATACCCCTTTTGACTCGTTTGGTATCCGTTTTGGTGTCCGCCCCGTTCTCCTTTTCTCTAATCGTTTAGTTGTTCACTGAATCTGCGCCTTGTCAAAATTGAATGCGCCTCAGTCTTTACAATGCTTGCAGATGATGGCCTGACTCAACGTTTGCGTCAGGCTTGCTGCTTGCCGCGGCCTTCTGAGTCGCAAGCAGCGGGTCGCGACTTTCGGCGCGGACTTTGTCATCTGCTGAAGTCAGTGCCAAGGGTATCGTAACCTCGATGTGCCATGGACCGGATGCCTCCGTAACAACCCGTGGTGTGCCATCCAGCAGGAGCGCCAACTGCCATGCCGCCGCCAATCCGGCTTCGGCGGTCCCCATTTGGGCCGCTTGCAGGTTGGCGGAAGCCGCGGCGATGGCTCTTATACGCGGCGGCAGAACTGGATTGTTCTCGGCCTGCACGGCCGACCATGTCAGCTTGACCGATATAACGTCCGAAGCCGCCGGGCTGACGGTTGCGCCAACCCGGGTGGATGTGGCTTCTGCGACTTCGCGCAGGCTTGAGGCAAACCGGGTGATCAACTGCTGGATCCGGCTTTCGTCACCGTGCGTGACATCCGGTGCGTTGCCTGTGCGAATACAGTCACAGGTCGCACCAGCTTTGGCCGCCTCTGATTTCGCGCAATCAAACGCGGCCTCGAGTGCGGCTGCCAGCTTGAATCTGCAGATTTGCTTCGCGGGTGGTTCGACTGGAAAAACTCCAGCGCGGCTGACATCCGTGCGGGAATTGTGCCACCCGTCCAGCGCTCCAACAATTTCATCAATGAGACTGCGTTGCGCGGGCGACAGTGGTGTATGCAGGAGTGAGGCCACCATGTGCTTGACGCCGGCGACGATTTTGTCTTCCGCCATCAACCGGTCGCTCTGGAACAAGCCGCGGTTTTGTGCGGTGGCCAGAACAGCGAAACGCAAGGCGGCCAGCTGGTGCTCGCGGTCCTGCAAAGTCAATGCGTTGTCTTGAACTCTTGTTTGCAGGGCCAATGCTTGTTGGGCAAAGGTCTCCTGCTGTGCAGTCAATTCCCTGACTCTTGCGCACAGGGCAACTTGCAGCAATTCAAGTTCTTCGACGCGCTGTCGCGCCAGCGTCAGCTTGGTCTCCAGAATGACGGCGTTGTTCGAAGCGTTGTTGAAGTGTTCCTTCTGGATCGCCAGCGCGCTTTCGAGTTGGGCCTCACGTTGGCGCAAATCCTGTTCGGAGGCGGTCTTCAAGCCAAGTTGAGCGGTCAGCTCGGACACCTGTCGTTGAAGCGCCTCGGCTTGCTGGCGGGCATGGCGCTTTTGAGCCGCCTCATCCTGGAGCAACGATTCCAGTCTCGAGACTTCATCCTGGCTCGCCTTGGAATGCGTTTTCAGCGTCTCGATGGTCTGAGCCTGACGCGCCAACTGCTCCTGGGCTGATGTCGCCTGACTCTGCCAATTCGATTGTAACTCTTCGGCCTGCGCAAGTTGCGCTGCGAGCTTCCGGTGCTGTTCACTTTCGTGTGCGGCGCGGGTGCGGACCTGTTCGAGTTCGGCGGCAAGGTTTTGGATGGATTGCGCGCTCGCGGCGAGCCGTTCCTTTTCCATCCGATAGACCTCTTCCTGTTCGGCGAGCCTGGCCTGCACCGAGTCCAACTCAAGACGGGATTGGTTATAGGCGTGTTGCCTGACTTCAAGTTCGGCTTCCAACGCGGCTTGGCATTCCGCCTGGCGGGCAGATCCCTGTTCGGCTGATTCCCGACGTTTTATTTCGGCCGACAATCTCGCTGTGAGCCCTTCAATTTGGGGCTGGATTTCGGTCTGTGCTGCCAGCAATTCCTGCGTGCGGGATGACAATCGTTTGACTTCGGCGCTGTAACGTTGCTGTTCCGCCTCAATGCTGCGGCGTGTGTCTTCCAATTCCTGACTCAACCGCGTAGCTTCACTGGTTTGTTTGGCCAGTTCGCTTTCCAGCTTCGCGCTGCGTTCGCCGGCCAGGCCAGCCTGTTGCTCGGCGCCTTCCCGGCGCCGGGTTTCTTCGGCCAGCGTACTGGTCAGCCGTTGGACCTGTTGCTCCACTTCCACCCGCACGGCCTGCAGTTCCTTGATCCGGGTTTCCAACTGGCTCTGCTCGGCACCGAAGCTTTCCTGCCGGGTCTGCAATTGTTTGCGCGCGTCTTCCAACTCTCCCCGTAACTGCCCCAACTGCTCCTCCAGCTCACGACGCTGCTTCCCGATCTCACCAGCCTGTTGCTCGGCGCCCTCCCGGCGCCGGGTTTCTTCAGCCAGCGTGTTGGTCAGGCGTTGGACCTGTTGTTCCACTTCCGCCTGCGCGGCCTGCAGTTCCTTGATCCGGGTTTCCAACTGGCTCCGTTCGGCACCGAAGCTTTCCTGCCGGGTCTGCAATTGTTTCTGCGCGTCTTCTAACTCTCCCCGCAACCGCCCCAATTGCCCCTCCAGCTCACGACGCTGCTTCCCGATCTCACCAGCCTGCTGCTCGGCGCCCTCCCGGCGCCGGGTCTCTTCGGCCAGCGTACTGGTCAGGCGTTGGACCTGTTGCTCCACTTCCGCGTGCGCGGCCTGCAGTTCCTTGATCCGGCTTTCCAACTGGCCCTGCTCGGCGCCGGAGTTTTCCTGCTGTACATTCAGTTGCTTGCGCGCCTCCTCAAATTGCTGCTGCAACTCTGCCAACTTCGCCTCCAACTCGTTTCGCCTCCATGTAATATTGGCTGCCAGTTCCTCGGCATCCTTGCGACGTTGGATTTCTTCGGCCAGGGTGTCGGTCAGGAATTTCTGCCGCTGCAAGAGGTCCGTTTGGGCCGCTTCCAATTCCTGGCTGCGCGCTTCCAGCCTGGCCTGTTCGGCGGCAGTGCTCTCCCGGTGCGCCCGTAATTCGTTGCGCGAAGACTCCAACTCTTGCCGTAAGTATGCCTGGGCCTGCTGATTCTCCGCCAGTTGCACCTCAAGTTCGTTGCGGCGTTGGCGGACCTCACCGGCCTGTTGCTCGGCACTTTCCCGGCGCCGGGTTTCTTCGGCCAGCGTACTGGTCAGCCGTTGGACTTGTTGCTCCACTTCCGCCTGCGTGGCCTGCAGTTCCTTGATCCGGCCTTCCAACTGGCTCCGTTCGGCACCGGAGCTTTCCTGCCGGGTCTGCAATTGTTTGTGCGCACTTTCCAACTCTCCCCGCAACTGTCCCAACTGCTCTTCCAGCCCACGACGCTGCTTCCCGATCTCCGAAGCTTGTTGCTCGGCGCCCTCCCGGCGCCGGGTCTCTTCAGCCAGCGTACTGGTCAGGCGTTGGGCCTGTTGCTCCACTTCCGCCTGCACGGCCTGCAGTTCCTTGATCCGGGCTTCCACTTGGCTCTGCTCGGCGCGGGAACTTTCCTGCTGTACACTCAGTTGCTTGCGCGAAGCTTCCAATTCTCCCCGCAATTGCCCCAACTGCTCCTCCAGCTCACGACGCTGCTTGCCGATCGCACCAGCCTGCTGTTCGGCGCCCTCCCGACGCCGGGTTTCTTCGGCCAGCGTACTGGTCAGGCGTTGGACCTGTTGCTCCACTTCCGCCTGCGTGGCCTGCAGTTCCTTGATCCGGGTTTCCAACTGGCTCTGCTCGGCATGGGAATTTTCCTGCCGGGCCTGCAATTGTTTGTGCGCATTTTCCAACTCTCCCCGCAACTGCCCCAACTGCTCCTCCAGCTCACGATGCTGCTTCCCGATCTCACCCGCCTGCTGCTCGGCGCCCTCCCGGCGCTTGGTTTCTTCAGCCAAGGAGGTGTTCAGCCGCATGATGCGCTGCAAGAGGTCCGTGTGGATGGTCATCCCGGCAGCCGACGGCGTGCCGGCCTCCTCGTCCGTTGCCTTCCCGAAAAGTTTAATCTTGCCCTTCACCAACCCGCGCAGCGCGTCCAGGGCGCCCTTGTGCTCGGCCGGCGATTCCTTCGTTTGCGCGTCGAGCCTGGTTTGCTCGGCTTGACCCTTCAACGTCTGCAGCTCGCATTGCGCTTTCTCCAACTCCTGTCGCAACCGGGCCTGCGTCTCCTTGCTCTCTGCCAGCCGGGCTTCCAGTTCGCTCTGACGCTGAGCATCGGCGGGCGTTTTCAGCTCGCGTTCCAACGTTCGCTGCTTCGCCAGTTCCGCTTCCAGTTCGCGCCGGCGTTTGAAGGCGTCCACGGCCAGGCGTTCTACGGCTTCGCGCCGCTTGATCTCAAATGCCAGCGCCTCGTTTAACCGGGTCTGTTCCTGCTGGTTTTTCGCCAGTTCGGTTTCCAGTTCGCTTTGCCGTTGGGCATTGGCGGGGGTTGCCAACTCGCGCTCCAGTGCCTGCCCGGCCGACTTGTGCTTCGCCAGTTCGGCCTCCAACGCACGCCGCCGCTTGAAAGAGTCCACGGCCAGGCGTTCCACCGCTTCGCGGCGCTTGGTCTCAAACGCCAGCGATTCAGCCATGGTCTTGACCTGCTGCTCCACTTCCGCGTGCTTCGCCTGCAATTCCTCAATCCGCCCCTCGAGCCGCGCCCGTTCGGCCACGTAATTTTCCTTCAGAGTCGCCAGCTCGGTCTGGACCGCCTCCAAATGCTGCTGCAATTGCGCCTGCAATTTCTGCTGCTGGGCGAGTTCCGCTTCCAGTTCGCTCCGGTGATCGGTCGCCATGGTTTCAGTGAGGATGGCCACCTTCTCCTTCACCGCCCCATGTTCAGCATGTAATTCCTTCGAGCGCGCTTCCAGTTGCGACTTTCGCTCCAGATATTTCTCGTTGTGCTCCTGCAGTTGCCACTGCGCCTGGGCGAACTGTTCCCGCAATCGCGCCTGCATCTGCTGGTTCTCCGCCAGCATCAGGAAACTCATCAACTGTTGCTGCGACTGCTCCCACTGCTCCCGCACCTGCATCTCAGCCCGCAGTTGGTCCTGCACGGTTTCCAGCTCCTGCCGATGCTGCTCGAACGCTTGCCGCTGTTCGGCCAACTGCGCTTCCAACTCGCTGCGCCTCTGGCCGGTTTCGCTGGCCTGTTGCTCGGCGCCTTCCCGGCGCCGGGTTTCTTCGGCCAGCGTACTGGTCAGCCGTTGGACCTGTTGCTCCACTTCCGCCTGCGTGGCCTGCAGTTCCTTGATCCGGGTTTCCAACTGGCTCTGCTCGGCATGGGAATTTTCCTGCCGGGTCTGCAATTGTTTCTGCGTGCTTTCCAACTCTCCTCGCAACTGCCCCAACTGCTCCTCCAGCTCACGACGCTGCTTCCCGATCTCACCAGCCTGTTGCTCAACACTCTCTCGGCGCCGGGTCTCTTCGGCCAGCGTGTTGGACAGCCGTTGGACCCGTTGCTCCACTTCCGCGTGCGTGGCCTGCAACTCCTTGATCCGGGTTTCCAACTGGCTCTGCTCGGCATGGGAATTTTCCTGCCGGGTCTGCAATTGTTTCTGCGTGCTTTCCAACTCTCCTCGCAACTGGCCCAACTGCTCCTCCAGCTCGCGGCGCTGCTTCCCGACCTCACCAGCCTGCTGTTCGGCGCCCTCCCGGCGCTTGGTTTCTTCAGCCAGCGTGTTGGTCAGCCGTTGGGCCTGTTGCTCCACTTCCGCGCGCGTGGCCTGGAGTTCCTTAATCCGGGTTTCCACCTGGCTCTGCTCGGCACGGGAGCTTTCCTGCTGGGCCTGCAATTGTTTCTGCGTGCTTTCCAACTCTCCCCGCAACCGGCCCAGTTGGGCTTCCATCTCATTGCGTTGTCTCCCGATTTCACCAGCGTGTTGTTCGGCACCCTCCCGGCGCTTGGTCTCCTCGGCCAGCGCGTCCGTGAGCTGTTGAACCCGCTGTTCGACCTCCGTCTTTTTCGACAGCAGTTCCTTGATTTGACATTCCAGTCCAAGCTGGTCCGCTCCGGAGTTCGCCTGTTGAGCCGCCAATTGCTTCTGCGCGGTTGACAGCTCTTCCTGGACACGGAATCGCGCTGTCTCGCTCTCCAACAATTGAGCTTTGAGTTCGCTCTCACGTTGGGTGAGCAGGTCCACTTGTCGCTCAGCTTCTTCGCGGCGCTTCGTCTCAGCAGCCAATGCTTCCGTGAGGGCCTTGATCCGGTCCTCCAGGGAAATCCGGGTCGCCTGCAACTCATCCATTCTCGCCTGAAGCCTGGATTGCTCGGCCTGAGCGCTCTGCTCCAGGACTTGCCGCTGGCCCTGCACAGCGATCAGTTCCTGCCGCAACTGGTCCAATTGGCTTTCCAGCTCGCTGCGCCGTTTCCCGACTTCACCAGCCTGTTGCTCGGCGCCCTCGCGGCGTCTGGTTTCCTCGGACAGCGCGGCCGACAATTGTTGAATCCGCTGCTCCACCTCTGCCTGGGCGGCCTGCAATTCAGCAGTTCGCGCCTCGATCCGGGTCTGCTCCGCGCGGAAATTTTCTCCCTGCGCCTGTTGCTGCCTGCGGGCCTGCTCCAATTCCTGGCGTACGTCGCCCAGTTGAGTCTCCAGTTCACTTCTGCGCTGGCCGATCTCGCCGGCCTGCAGCTCGGCTGATTCGCGCCGTTGCTTCTCGGCGGCGAGCGCTTCGGTCAGTTGCTTGACCTGCTGTTCGACCGCGGCGCGGGCTGCCTCCAATTCTTTTGTGCGCGATTCCAGAACAAACGTTTGGGATCCGGGATCCTGCTCCTGCCGCGCCTGCAGTTGCTTTCGCGCCTCGTCGAGTTCCTGCTGCAACTTTGTGCGCGCCTGTTTGCTCTCGGTCAGTTGGGCTTCCAACTCGCCCCGCAGCTTGGCGCGCTCGGAAACTTCGATTTCGCGTTGCAAAGCGCGCTCGGTTTGTTCGTTTTCGGCCAGCGCCGCCTCGATTTGGTTGCGCCACTGGGCATGTTCGGCCGCGTCCCGTTTTAAAGCCTCCCGGCGTTCGATATCTGCCGCCAGCTCTACCTTGAGCCGTTGGACTTCCTCCTCGGCCTGCGCCTTGGCTGCCTGCAATTCTCGCGTCCGCGCTTCCAACTCGTTTGTCCGGGTTGCGACCTCTTCCTTGTTGACATCCCGGCTGTTCCGTACTGCCTCCAATTCATGACGCGTTTTTTCCAACTCCTCCTCAAGCGCGGTCCAGGCCTGTTGGCCATGCGACAGGGACGACTCCAATGCCGCCAATTGTCCCGGGTTGTTGGCATTTTCCACTTCGCGCGCAAAAACAACCTCGGCGCGCTGAATTTGATCGAGGACAACCGCGAGCTCGTTTCGACGCTTGACGTTCTCCGCCATTTGTAGTGCGAGCACTTCACATCGTCTGGTTTGCTCCTCCAGAGCCCGCTTCAACTTGATCAGTTTGTCAGCCACGAACTCGCTGACTTCCATGAGTGCCCGCGTCCGACCGGTTATATTCAGTTTGTCGCGACCCGCACCCTGTCCCTCCGCCGGCGTTTCCTTTTGGGACGTTTCCACCAACCGCTGCAACTCTTGTTGTGAACGCTGGTTCTCTTCAACGGCTGCTTCCAGCTTGCTACGGCGCATTGCGTTTTCAGCTACCTGCTGTTCGACTGCCTCGCGCCGCTTCGTTTCCTCGACGAGGGCATCTTGCAGGTACTTCAGGCTCTCTTTGGCGGTCCGCTGAAGGGCGCTAAGATTTCGCAAACCGCTTTCTTGCGTGAATGGCGCCGATTTTGGGCTTTGGGGCTGCAAACCCGGGTCTCCGTTTGCCTTGGCCGCCGCAGCCGCGGCCGGACTCTTCGGCTGCTTGCTGAAGCGCGGCGGCATGTTTGGAATTGGCGGCCGGGTTGTGTTTAACAAGAAGACCGTGGATTTGACAATCAGTTCGAGCGGAGAAATGGGTTTGGAAATCAGGTCATCTCCGCCACTCCTCAAACTCTGCACACGGTTTTCATAATCATTGTGCAGAGTGACAAAAATCACCGGGGTGTCCTTGTGGTGCGGGACGGAGCGGATTTCTTTGCACAATTGGATGCCGTCCATGCCCGGCATTTCGATGTCCAAAAGAATGAGGTCAAAAGTGTAGTTGAGGATGTGCGTCATCGCCGAACCCGCATCCGTGGCGCTGGCGGCTTCGTAGTTCGCCCGATTGAGCGCAACTTCGTTGGCCATGTTGCAGAGGGGATCGTCATCCACCAACAAGACGCTGCCCTTGGCGGCAAGAGCAGATGAGCCTGTGTCCCCGCTGGCAAAAAGGTGGTCCAGACAATCAATTGCCTGAAAGAGGGTTTGAATTGAGGAGGGCGAAAGTGCCTTTTTTGACCGGAACAACTGGTCGAAAAGCATGGCTTCGATTGACCCCGCGAGCTGAGCAATTGTTCCGCATCCCGCCAGGCCGGCGCGCGAACAAAGCGAACGAACGCTCTGGTATAACCGGTTGAGGCACTCCTCAGCCGGCTCCGAACCCGCCAGCTCGGAATACCGCTGGCATTGTTGCCTCAAGGCAGCAACCTCGGCACACCCTCCCTCGGTGAGTGCCCTGCTCAGTCCTTCGGTCAAGCCGGAGTCAGTCGGTCCACCATCCCGGCCGAGGGCCGTCGGGTCATCACCACCAGCCCCCGTGATACCGACCAGCGAACGTGAAAGCGACACGAGTTCCGCCGTAGTGCATTCGGACCTCGGCAACGCACGGTTGCTGCCCCCCCGCAAGGCTTTTTTGGTCAACTCCGGCAGATAGGCGTTAGAAAGAACCAGGACCGGCGTGTCCTTATGCCGGTCGTCCAAACGTATTGCCTGCAGCAACTCCAGCACTCCAGGATTCGGCAGCAACAGGTCCACGATGATTAAATCGGCTGAAATACTGGACAGCGCTTCGAATGCTTCCCCGACACCTGGCGCAGAGGTTGTCCTGAAACCAGCCTGCTCCAAGCGGGTGCTGTAGATTTTTGCCGTGGACGAGTCATCGTCTACCAGTAAGATAGACTTGGACTCCCCCGACATGTTAGATTTAATCATAATTGAGTTACCAGTGTCCTGACCTGAGACACTAACGGCATTGATAACCAACGGGAACGAACACAACTTGAATGGAGCAAGACGACTGCCATTTCAAATTATCCAAGCACTAAGCCGGAACGATTCAGTTGAACCATGAAATTGAGTAAACGAAGCCGACTCTGCCGCGTTAGCGAGCAGCGGGCGAGTTCCCGCCTGTTATCCCGAATTCTTGCGGAGCACCGAAATTGGTGTCCGTTGCGGACGCCATTTGCTCTAACTTCTTGCTGCACCCGCAGTTAGAAATGGAGCCAATGGCCGGGATTGAACCGGCGACCGACGGTTTACGAAACCGTTGCTCTACCGCTGAGCTACATTGGCTTTGCCACTCGGAACGCGCCGTTGCGAACCGGACAAACGCATCCGGGGAATTTCCCGGATCAAACTTCAACTGGCGCACCCATCAGGAGTTGAACCTGAAACCTTCTGATCCGTAGTCAGACGCTCTATCCAATTGAGCTATGGGTGCATCCAAAAGGCCAAAGAACTTACGGGCCAAACTGCAGGCGCGCAATACATTTTCCAGGCGCCAACGAATCAACCTTTAAAAAGGTTCTCCAACGCCAAAGCGGCAATCGTCACCATCAGCATCAGGCCGCTCGGCATGAACTTCTTCGTCTTCGCCAGCCGCATCGCGAACACCACCAGCAACACAGCCATGAGCACGTTCACCAGATTGTGCGCCACTCTGGCATCAAAAATCCCGGTTTGGGTTAAGACCAGCACGGCCGCAAACACCGCTGACGTGATGAGCGAGACCTTGCTTTTCGCCTTAAAAAATCCTATCAGCCCGCCAACGAGCAACAGGACGATGTAAACCCAGAGAACCGTGTTGGCAAAATTGTGCATCGCGGTCAGGCTGCCTCAATTCGCGACCGCGTCCAAGCTCAGAATTTCGCCCGGCTCACACTCGGCAATGACTTCGAACGGGCGGCAGCACACCTCGCAATCCGTTGTGAACCGTTGGAATGGCACACTCGTGTCAATCACCAGCTCAAATCTCTGGCCGCAGAACGGGCATTGAATGTTCTCGGAAACTTCCACGCGGCAATTTAGTCCCAAGCCCGTGAATCGCAACAAGCAAGCTCCGCGGAATCCTCGGAAGAAATCAAAAGGGCCGGCAAGAAGCCGGCCCTTTCCCTTTTTTGAAAGTGATTTTCAACTCGGGTCTAGAGCCGCTTGGTCAACGTGAGCGCGAACGTGTGGCCTTGTGCGCGATTTTCCGCCATGAACTCGTAATCGTAACGGAGCGAGATGAACAGCATCTGTTTCGGGAATGCCACACTGATTTCGGGGCCCACCGCGGCCACGCGGTCGCGATCCTTTGAAGCGCCATTGCCGCTGTCAGTCGTCACTTTTTGCTGGTAATAGCCAACAGCGCCCAGATCCACAACTTTTGCCACGGTCTTGCTGATGCCCCATTCCAGCGTGTAAACCTGTCCCGGGGTTATGTCCGTGTGACGCTGTTCCGTGTTGAATTCATACCGGTTCAGCGCAGATACCGCCCACGTTTTCTCGTTGTCAATATACCAGGTCGCGCCGGCGGTTTGCATGAACGTCCAATAACCCAGACCGGGCCGGGTCGAAGGACCGGGATTTTTGTATGGCGAATCGCCCGTGGGCGCGTCCACGCCGCTGCCGACCGCAAAGTCAAACTGCCTGGGATGCCACGAAAGCGTGCCTTCGGCAAACAAATCGCCGATGCCGGACCGGTTGCCGCTGAACGACGTGCCTGGCCCGAGTGTTGGCACTGGCCTGCTGGTAAACAATTGGTAAAAAGCCGTCCACGCCCACAAAGCCGCCGAGTAATTTCTGGTCCGTAATCCAGAGGACGCGCGGAAGGTTGACGTAGGTGAAAGCATCGAGGTCCGCTGGACCGTTTTTATAGCCGGACGAATAGTTCAACTGGTCCGCGGTGTAGAAATAATTGTAGTCGCGGAAATAGACTCCCGGCGGCGGGAGCGACGCGGCCTTAATGCCCTCCACGCCGGGCGCGTAATGGGCCGAAGGTTGGGCCTGAAGCAAACCTGGCAGTGCGGCAAAGCCGGCGGCCAGAACGAAACGGACGAATCGAGTTTTCATGAATTGTGGTTTCTGGTTCGGGAATGGAGCTCAGGCATCCTGAAGCTTGCCGGTCAGGTAAGTTTCATAGGCGCTCAAATCGAGCAGGCCGTGGCCGGAAAGATTGAAAAGAATGACCCGTTTCTTGCCGGCTTCCCGCGCCTTGATCGCTTCCTCAACCACCGAGGCAATGGCGTGGGCGGATTCCGGCGCCGGCACGATGCCTTCAGCTGCGCGCAAAGAGTGTTCCGGCCTCGAAGACTTTCGTCTGGTGATACGCCTCCGCTTCGATCAAGCCCAGCTTGAGCGCATGGCTGACCATCGGCGCCATGCCGTGATAGCGCAGCCCGCCGGCGTGGATCGGCGGCGGCATGAATTTGTGGCCGAGCGTGTACATCATCAGCAACGGCGTCATCTCCGCCGTGTCGCCGAAGTCGTATCGCAAGTCGCCTTTGGTCAGCGACGGACAGGCGGACGGTTCGACGCCGACGATGCGGTATTTCTTTTTCTCCGTGATTTTTTTGTGGATGAACGGGAACGCGATCCCGGCAAAATTGCTGCCCGCCGCCGCAGCAGCCGATAATTGACATCCGGTTCCTCGCCGGCCATTTCCATCTGCCTGATGGATTCCTGGCCGATGACGGTCTGGTGCAGGCAAACGTGATTCAACACGCTGCCCAGTGAGTATTTCGTGTTCGGATGTTTGATGGTGTCTTCGATGGCTTCGCTGATGGCGATGCCGAGGCTGCCGGGACAATTCGGATCCTCGCGCCAGCACCTTGCGGCCGTATTCGGTCTGGTCGCTGGGGCTGGGATGCACCGTGGCGCCCCAGGTGTGCATGAGCATCCGGCGATAGGGCTTTTGCTCGTAGCTGACCTTGACCATGTAAACGTTGCATTCCAGGCCGAACAGTTTGCACGCCAGCGCCAGCGACGAACCCCATTGGCCCGCGCCGGTTTCGGTGGCGAGCCGCTTGGTGCCGGCGACCTTGTTGAAATACGCCTGGGCGACGGCGGTGTTGGGCTTGTGACTGCCGGCGGGGCTGGCGCCTTCGTACTTGTAATAAATGTGCGCCGGTGTCTGAAGCGCCTTCTCGAACCGCACCGCGCGCAGCAGCGGCGTCGGCCGCCAGAGCGCGTAGATGTCGCGGACCTCCTCGGGAATCGGAACCCAGCGGTCGGGGCACATTTCCTGCTTGACGAGATTTTCCGGGAAAAATGGCCAGCAAGGCTTCCGGCGGGATCGGTTGTTTGGTGCCCGGATGCAGCGGCGGCGGCAGCGGTTCGGGAAAGTCCGCCAGCAGATTGTACCATTGTTTGGGAATGTCAGCCTGGGTCAGCGCGAAGCGCGTTTGCGTGCTCATAATGCCTAAAGTGTTGGCAATCAGCTTACCCGCCACCAAACCCTTTGTCACGCAAATATTAGTAAATGCTTTTATTCTAATAGTTATAAAAATGCAAGGTTATGTCAAACGCCCCGCGGGCGGTCTCGGGGTTCCGCGGGTGCCGGTGGATCACGTCCGGCTTGAACGAACTCTGCGGCAATGGCGTATTGGCGCGTCGGCAGGCCTCCGCCTTTTTTCAGCAAAACCCAAAGAGACGAATTCGGATGGGGAAGCCTGCGGCTTTCTGCCGAAGGCCGCCACGAAACAATCCTGTTTACCTTTGCGACTTTGCCCTCCCGGCGTCTTTGCGTTAATTCCCCGTTTTGGGATTTGCCAGTGCCGCCAATTTCAGGGATATTGCCCACCGTTTTTTCACGGGCATTTTATGAAACCCCAGGTCGAAATCTATGACACGACCCTGCGCGACGGTTCGCAGGGTGAAGGCATCAATTTCTCGGTCGCGGACAAGCTCCGCATCGCCGAGAAGCTCGACGCGTTCGGGGTGCATTACATCGAAGGCGGCTGGCCGGGCTGCAATCCCAAGGACATTGAATTCTTCGCCGCAGGCGAAACGGAAGAAATTCAAAAACGCGCGGCTCGCCGCGTTCGGTTCCACGCGCAAAAAGGGCGTGCGCCGTCGAACAGGACGACCAGGTGCGCCTGCTCATCGAAGCCGAGACGCCGGTCGTGACGATTTTCGGCAAGACCTCGATGCTGCACGTCAAGGAAGTCCTGCGCTGCACGCCGGAGGAAAATCTGGCGATGATCGGCGACACCGTGCAATTTCTGAAGGACCACGGCAAGTTCGTCATCTACGACGCCGAACATTGCTTCGACGGCTACAAGCTCGATCCCGAATACGCCCTCGCCACCTGGCAGGCGGCGGAAAAGGCGGGCGCGGATATCGTCGTGCTCTGCGACACGAACGGCGGCTGTCTGCCGGCCGAGGTTGCCGACATCACGAAAGCTCGCCCTGGGCAAATTGAATTGCACGGTCGGCATTCACACGCATGACGACATCGGCCTTGGCGTGGCGAACGCCCTGGCCGCGCTCGAAGCCGGCGCGGTGCACGTGCAGGGCACCATCAACGGCTACGGCGAGCGCACCGGCAATTGCAATCTGACCAGCGTCATTCCGCTGCGTGGCGTTGAAGATGAAAAAAACCTGCGTGCCGCGCGACGTCGCTGCCGCAAGTTGAAGGAACTTTCGCAGTTCGTGGATGAGATCGCGAACATGCGTCACAACCCGCGCCTGCCGTGGGTCGGCTCGGCGGCGTTTGCGCACAAGGGCGGCATGCACGTCAACGCCGTGCAGAAACTCGCTGCGAGCTACGAGCACATTGACCCGGCGCTCGTCGGCAACGCGCGCACCGTGCTCATCAGCGATCTCGCCGGCCGCAGCAACATTGTGATGAAGGCGCAGGAACTCGGCTTCAAGCTCACGAACGACACGCCGGAATTGAAGCCACATCCTCGACCGCGTCAAGGAACTGCGAGCACGAGGGCTACGAATTCGAAGCCGCCGAGGCGTCGCTGGCGCTGCTCATCGGCCAGGCGCTCAAGCATCGCGACCCGTCGTTTCACGTGGACGCCTATCACGTTTCCATGCGGCGCGACGGCGACGGAATCCGTCTGCGAAGCGACCGTGAAGGTGCGCGTCGGCGACGAGCGCGCACCAGACGGTGGCCGAAGGCGACGGCCCGGTGAATGCGCTCGACGGCGCGCTGCGCGCTGGCGCTGGTGAAATTTTTTCCGCAACTCAAGAAGGTGACGCTCACGGACTACAAGGTGCGCATCCTCGACAGCGCCACCGGCACCGCCGCCAAGACGCGCGTGCTCATCGAATCCAGCGACGGCAAGCGCGAATGGGGCACGGTCGGCGTGAGCGAGAACATCATCGAAGCCAGCCTGCAGGCGCTCGTGGACAGCATGGAATACGCGCTGTTGAAGAAGTGAAAGCCGAACATTCGACCTTCAACGCCCAACATCGAATTTCGGTCGTTGGACGTTCGCTGTTGAATGTTGAGCGTTGAATGTTCCCCTTGTGATTATGTCCGAAATTTCCAAAGCCTACGAACCGCAGTCCGTCGAGGACAAATGGTATCAGTTCTGGCTCGACCAGAAGTGCTTCGTCGCCGATGCGCAGTCGAAGAAGCCTGCGTATTCCATCGTCATCCCGCCGCCGAACGTCACCGGCGTGCTCACGATGGGCCACGTCCTCAACAACACCATCCAGGACATCCTCGCCCGCAAGGCGCGCATGGACGGCAAGGAAGTCCTCTGGCTGCCCGGCACCGACCACGCCGGCATCGCCACGCAGACCGTCGTCGAGAAGGCGCTGAAAAAAGCCGGAGAAATCCGGCATCGCGACGACTTGGGCCGCGAGGAATTCCTCGAACGCGTCTGGGAGTGGAAGGAAAAGCACGGCGGCATCATCATCCAGCAGCTCAAGAAGCTCGGCGCTCGTGCGATTGGACGCGCGAACGGTTCACGATGGACCCGGAATATTCGCGCTGCGTCCAGAAGGTGTTCGTGGAGCTTTACAAAAAAGGCCTCATCTATCGCGGCAAACGCATGGTGAACTGGTGTCCCGCGGCGCGCACCGCGCTCTCCGACGAGGAAGTCGATAATGAAGGAGCAGAAAGGCTTCACTCTATTATTTCAAAGTCGAGGTCGCCGAAGCGCCGGGAACTTTGCTGACCATCGCCACGACGCGGCCGGAAACGATTCCCGGCGACACCGCCGTGGCGGTGAATCCGAAGGACCCGCGTTACGCGAAATCTCATCGGCAAGCACGTCGTCCGTCCGCTGCCCGCGGAATTGCCGCGCGAACAGAAGCTCATTCCCGATCATCGGCGATGAGCATGTGGATTTCGAATTCGGCACCGGCGTGCTGAAGGTGACGCCCGCGCACGACAAGGCGGACTTCGAAATCGGCCAGCGGCACAAGCTGCCGCTTGATGGACGTCATCGAGCCCCAACGGCCACATGAACGACGCTGGCGGGCGAGGAATTCGAAGGGCCTGGACCGTTTCAAAGCGCGCAAGGTCGCGGTGGAAAAACTGACGGAACTCGGCGCGCTGGTGAAGAGAGGAGCCTTACGACCAACAACGTCGGTTTCAGCGAGCGCGCCGATGTGCCGATCGAGCCGCGTCTGAGCGAGCAATGGTTTTTGAAATATCCGAGTGTCGAAAAATCCCGAGCGTGTGTGGAGCAGGACGATGATTCGGTGGGGCGAGCGTCCTCGCGAGCCGAATCATCCGAAGCAGAAGCCGGCACGGCAGGAGCCTCGTCCCACCAGAAAATGCGCTTCCATCCGCAGCGCTGGGCGAAGGTCTATGACCACTGGATGGGCAACATCCAGGACTGGTGCATCAGCCGCCAGCTTTGGTGGGGACATCGGATTCCGGTGTGGTCGAGGATTTTCGAGGTCCCAGATGACAAACCACATGGAATTGGCCACCATATTCCGTCACCGGCGTTCCTATCAGATTCCGAGAGCGTTGTTCAGGTTGAAGTCAATGGGGAGTTGCGTTCTGTAGAGTATTCTTTGATTGGTCTAAAAGCCGGGGATAAGGTAGCGGTGCGTATTGCCACCACCACCCAGAAATTCCAGGAGACTTTAGAAAAGCACGGCTTCACCCAAGACCCCGACGTGCTCGACACCTGGTTCAGTTCCTGGCTCTGGCCGTTTGCGACGATGGGCTGGCCGGAACAGACCGAGACGTTGAAGAAGTTTTATCCGACCACCGACCTCGTCACCGGGCCGGACATCATTTTCTTCTGGGTCGCGCGCATGATCATGGCCGGCTACGAGTTCATGGGCGAGCTGCCGTTCCGGAACGTCTATTTCACCGGCATCATCCGCGACAAGCAGGGGCGCAAGATGTCCAAGAGCCTCGGCAATTCGCCCGACCCGCTCGATCTCATCGCGCAAATACGGCGCGGACGCGCTCCGGTTCGGCACCATGCGCAGCGCGCCGCTCGGCCAGGACATTTTGTTCGACGAACAGAACGTCGAGCTGGGCCGCAATTTCTGCAACAAGCTCTGGAACGCCTGCCGCTTCCGGCAAATGGTGGGGAGCGCGCCCGCCGAGATTCAAGGCGAAATTGATCCAAAACTGCTGACCTCCGACGACAAATGGATTCTGCTCAAGCTCGACCGGCGATTCGCGAAATGAACACGGCGTTCGCCGAATACAAATTCAGCGACGCGACGGCGACGCTCTACCGCTTTTTCTGGAGCGAGTATTGCGACTGGTATGTCGAGGCGAGCAAGGCGGTGTTGCAGGTAGGAGCCGAGGTGACCGAGGCTCAACCGGCGACATCGCCGAATCGTCGATCGCAATCGCAATGAAGTCAGAGCCGCCGCACGTCGGCACGCGACCGAGTGCGAAGCACGCGCGCAAGGCGAACACGCTCGCGGTGATTGATTTCGTTCTTTCGCACACGCTGCGGTTGTTTCATCCGTTCCTGCCGTTCATCACGGAGGAACTCTGGCACGGGATGGGTTACGCCGAGGACATGCCGGAGAATCAGGGCGGCCAGACCATCATGTTCGCGCCGTGGCCGAAGCCGCTCGACGACGATTTCAAGGCGCCATTACGGCCTCGACGATTGTTATCTGAAGATGGTCGAGGCGCGAAATACGAACTCGTCACGGAAGGCCGCAACCTGCGCCGCGCGGCGAACATCGCGGCGAACAAAAAGGTCAAATTCATTTTGAAGCCGGCGCAATATCGTGCCGCCGCACGACGTCGAAGTGCTCAAGCTGTTGCTCAACGCCGAGGCGTTTGAGGTCAACGCGGATTATCAGCCCGGCAAAAACACGCTGACGGTGCGCGCCGAGCTGGGCGATTTGTTTCTGCCGCTGGAAGGGTTGATTGACGTCGCAGCCGAAAAGGCGCGGTTGAAAAAGGAACTGGAAAAAATCGAGGCCGAGGCGGTCCAAGGTTGAACAGAAGCTGGCCAATCCGAACTTCGCGCAAAAAGTTCCGCCGCAGGTTTTGGAGGAACACCAGCAGCGTCTGGCCGATTGGCAGGGCAAACGCGATCACGTGAAAGCCGCGCTTGCTGCGCTGCAAAATTGAACGCGTCAGAGGAGAGAATAAAGCTCCTGGGTCACGGACCAAGCCGTATGCGGTAGTAGCGAGCCTGGCCGCCGGTCGTAGCGAGCGGATCGAGATAATTGGTCACGCTTTCGACTGTGCCGGGTACGGCAATCACGGGGCTGGCGTCGGCAAAGCTGTTACCGAGTGCTGAATTTGTCTGCACTACGTACTTCCTGCCGCCGACCGCCGACCACCAGACCCGAACATGACCGTTGGTCAACGCCAGAGAAGTTATGGCTAAACGCGATGCAGCATTGGTCGGGTTGGTGCCGGCCATGTATTCTTCCCAATTGCTCATCCCGTCACCATCGGCGTCGGCTTCCGCGTCGTCGGGATCCAGGGGATCAAGGCCGTGCGCTTGTTCCCAACCGTTGGGAATGCCGTCGCTGTCCGCATCAAACTCCGGGGTGAGCTGAGGTTCCGATAAATCAAAGTGCCGCCGATATACATGAATTGCGCGCCTTCATTGGTGACAATCAGCGTATCCACCCACAAGGTGCCGCCCGCAAGCAGGAACCCTCCGCCATAGACTTCCAACAGGCCACTGTGCGTCTGATTGGTGACGATGATCTGGCCGTCGGTTAACTCGGCGAAATTGTTGGGATAAAACCCGGTGTAGCCAACGGTCATGCTGGTGGCAAAAACCGACCCGCCGTCCACGAATAGAGCGTTGTGCGCGCCCCCGTCACCGACGAGGATCTCTTGATTGCGCCAGATGCCGCCGGATTCCACAGACACCGTGTTGTCGCTGGCCGAATAATCCTCGCCAACGACCCCCCAGTAATCGGAGACCAGCCCTCCATCGCTTATCACCAGATTGTTGCTGGAGCCGGAATAGCCGACAAACGTCACCGTATTATTGCTCCAGACCGAGCCGGTGCCAGCGACCAACGCCTGATTGTAAATGCTGTTGGTGTCATATCCGATCGTGCCCCAGTCATCGTCCACCCGGCCGCCGTTGGTGATGACCAGGCTGTTGCCCGAACCGTAGTCGCCGACATACAAATCGAAATTGTTGGTCCAGAGCGACCCGGCACCGGCCACCAGCACGCGGTTGTTTTCGCTGCCCGAGACCTCGCCCACGTAACCGTAATTGTTGACGACCCGGCCGCCATTGCGGATCGTCAGGCCGTTGCCCGAGGCAAAATAGCCGACATTCAGGTCACCGTTGTTGGTCCAAACCGAACCGGCACCGGTGACCAG
The DNA here is from genome assembly GCA_963802515.1 of uncultured Verrucomicrobiae bacterium. Lineage (GTDB taxonomy): Bacteria > Verrucomicrobiota > Verrucomicrobiia > Limisphaerales > UBA11358 > UBA11358. Next base: position 2,633,738 of record CAWDIX010000002.1, on the reverse strand, counting down.
CACGCTGTTGCCATCGCTGCCGGGGTTTGAGCCAACGAAACCATCCGTGTTGATGATCCGGCCGCCATTACTGATGACCAGGCTGTTGGCCGGTCCATTCAAACCGACGTACATGTTGTCGGCACAGTTCCAAGTCGAGCCACCGCCCGTGACCAAGGCGCGATTGTTACTGCTGTCGCCGTTCACCCCGAGCGCGCCGTCGTGCGTCGTTCCAAACGCTCCGCCGACGCTCATCGTCGCGCCGTTGCTGATGGTCAGGCTTGCGGCCACGCCGTCAAAGCCGACAAATGTGCTGTAGCTGTTCTGCCAGGAGGAGTTGGTGCCCGTGAGCACCACGGCGTTGTTGCTGCTGCCGGCGATATAACTGATGTGGCAGAATTTGTCCGATATCGCTGCGCCATTGGCGGCAGTGAAGGTGTTGTTGTGGCCCTGGTAGCCGGTGTAAATATAGCAGTTGACCAAAAAGCTCGAGCCCGGACCCGTCACCAGCGCGTAGTTGTTGTCGGATGTGGGCATTCGGCCCAGGTACACGTAGTAACCCAACACCTGGCCGCCGTTGGTGACAAGAAGACTGTTGCCCGAGCTGTTCCCGCCGAAATTAATGTCCGAAGGCTCCCCCGCGTCATGCCAGAGCGAACCGGTGTCCGAAACCACGACGGAGTTGCTGTCGGCTCCACCAAACATGCCAAGCGAGGCGTAATAGGAGATCACGCGACCGCCCTTATTGACGGTGATTTTGTTATTGCCACCCATGCGGCCGATGGTGCAACTGCCAGAGTTGCTCCAGACCGAACCCGCGCCGGTAACGAGCGCGCTGTTGCCGTTGCCGCTGATGGTGCTACCCAGTTCGCTATAGGAGTCGAATACCTGGCCGCCGTTGCTGATGACCAGACTGTTGCCGGTCCCGGCATATCCCAGTTCCAGGTAATTGGCGCAGTTCAGAACCGAATTGGTGCCGGTGACAACGACCCGGTTGCTGCTGCTCGTGTCATTGTAGGCAACGTACGTCCCCAGACTGCTCGCGACATTTCCGGCATTAGTGATCACCAGGCGGTTTCCACTGCCGGAGAAACCGAAATACAGGTTGGCGTTGCTCCACGTTGAGCCGGCGCCGGCCACCATCACGTAATTGCTGCCGCTGGCAGGCAGGTAACCCGCATAGCCGTCCGCATTGCTGAGCACGGCCCCATTGCGAATCATCAGGGCATTGGCAAACGTGTTGGAGCCAACGACGTAGTCACCGGGCCAGTAACTCGCGCCGCCGCTCATGATATTGGTTTGGAAGTCGGAGGTGTACTGCCCGAACGCGGGTTGAACTCCTGCCCACATGCAGATGAGCAGAATCATCATTGAAATCTGGCACCGGGTTTGTTGCATGGATGCAAACTCTCTTGTCCAACTGACTATTCGTATGACTATTCGTACGGGACCCCCGCTATTTTACCGCGGCGGCGGCTCCGACACAAGAATAAAATGGACTGAACTGTCTGTCTGTCAGTGTCGGGACTTGTTCTGATGGAATCTGACTGGCGCGGCCCACCGCGGCAGACATCTCCGTTCCGTGCTAAAACCGTCTCTCGACGGTGTTGCGGCTCTTCGTTTAAGCTCGCGCCCGCATGGAGCAAGGCCTCGTCAGTGACATCGCCATCTGCATCATTGCCGCGTGGGTCCTGGCGGTGGTGTCGCAGGTGGCGCGCCAGCCGGTGCTGCTGGCCTACCTCGTTGCCGGATTCGTCATCGGTCCGCACGGTTTCCAATGGATCACCGATACCCAAAACATCCGGACCATTTCCGAAATCGGCCTGTCGCTGCTGCTGTTCATGATCGGGCTGGAGATTGACCTCAAAAAAATGTTGAGCGCGGGCCGGGTCATCACGATTACCGCCGCTGGTGCAAATCCTCGGTTGCGTGCTGCTCGGCTGGCTCGTGTTCGATTGGGTTGGCCTGGCCGAAACCGGCTGGAGGCGCTTTACCTCGGCGTGGCCGCGGCCATGAGCAGCACGGTCATCATCGTCAAAATCCTCTACGACAAACGCGAACTCGAATCGCTCGTCGGGCGCGTCACACTGGGCGTGCTGGTGTTGCAGGACTTGTTCGTCATCCTGTTCCTCGCCCTCCAGCCGAACCTGAAAAATCCCGCGGTCGGGCTGCTGGCGCTGGCCCTGGGCAAGGTGTTGTTGCTCGTGGCCGTCGCGTTTGTGGCCAGCCGGTTTGTGTTGCCGCCGGTATTCCGAACCGTCGCGCGCCTGCCGGAACTGGTGCTGGTCGGCGCACTGGCCTGGTGTCTGGCGATGGCCGGTTTTGCCGGCTGGCTCGGTTTGTCCACGGCGATGGGCGCGCTCATCGCCGGGGTGATGGTTTCCACGTTCCCTTACACGCTCGACGTCGTGGCCAAGGTCACGAGTATCCGCGATTTTTTTGTGACACTGTTCTTTGTCGGCCTCGGCATGGAAATCCCGGTGCCGACATGGCATTATTTGTTCTGGGCGGTCTTCCTCTGCCTGTTCCTCGTGGCCAGCCGGTTCGCGACCGTTTTCCCGCCGCTTTATCCTCATGCGCCAGGGCTATCGCGTCAGCCTGCTGCCCACGGTCAACCTCTGCCAGATGAGCGAGCTTTCCCTGGTGCTGCTGGCGCTCGGCCAGGCCAGCGGCGATGTGTCGGAAAATTCCATCGGCATCGCCGCCTTTTCGTTCGCGTTCCTCGCTATAGGTTCAACCTACGCGATTTTGAAGAATGATCTATTGCTCCGCAAAGCGGCCCGATGGCTGAATCAATTCGGCTTACGCGATCTCGCCCGGTCTGCGGCCGAACCCGGCGGTGAAGCCAAGCCGAAACGTATCTGCCTGCTCGGATTTTCGTGGACAGCCAGTTCGTTGCTGGAAGAACTCAGCCGGGACCGCTCTGATTTGCTGGCGGAAATTGTCGTCGTGGATTTCAACCCGAACGTCTATGAAAAACTCCGCCAACGCGGCCTGCGCGTCGCCTACGGCGACATCGCACAACGCGACACGCTGCTCCACGCCGGCATCGCGGAATGCGAAATCATCATCTGCTCGCTGCCCAACACCGTGCTCAAGGGCGCGGACAACCTGAAAATGCTCCGGCAACTTCGCGAACTGAACCCGGACGCAAAAATTGTCGTTCACGCCGAATTGTTGGGGGACATTCCCAAACTGTACGCCGCCGGCGCCAATTACGTCACCGCCCCGCGCCTGCTGGAAGCCGCCAGCCTGCTCAGTGTCATCGAAGCCGCCGAAAACCATCTGCTCGACCAAAAGATCGAAGAACAACTCAGACAACTTGCTGGTCGCACCGAGGTCATTCCCTAGCAACCCGAATTTATGAAAATCATCTCATTGAGCAAATCACTGGCCGTGACCGTCACAGCCGCGCGCGCCGTCGGGAAACTCATGCTGGCCAATTGGCATTTGCCCAAGCGCGTCAATGCCACCGACGCCCACGACATCAAGCTCGAACTCGACGTGCGCTGCCAGAAACTTATCGAGCGGACCTTGCATGTGGCGTTTCCTGAAATTCCATTCCTGGGCGAGGAAGGTTGCACGGGCGACATGAACGCCGAGTATCGCTGGGTGGTGGACCCGATTGACGGCACGGTGAATTATTTTTTTGGCATTCCGCATGCCGCGGTTTCCATCGCCTTGCAGGCGCGGAGTGACAAATGGCAGGTGGCAGACGACAAGAAAAGCGCTCACGATCGCGTGTCCAATCCTGTCAAGTGTCACCCTTCACATGTCACAATTTTGGGAGTGATTTATGGCCCCTTTACGGACGAACTCTGGACGGCCGTCTATGGCGGGCCGACACGATTGAACGGGCGCGTTGTCCGTGTCAGTAACCGCGCAAGATTGGGCGACGCCGTCATTGCCATGGGCTTTTCCAAGAGCAAACAAAATCTGGAGAAAAGCCTGCCGCACCTGAACCGGCTCTCCCGCCGGGCGTTGAAGGTCCGCATCATGGGCTCGGCGGCGCTCGAACTGGCCTACGTCGCCTCCGGCAGGCTCGACGCCTACGTCGAACGCACCATCAATTTGTGGGACATCGCGGCGGGCGCGTTGATGGTGGAATGTTCCGGGGGCGAGTTTTACACCCGGCCCGCACCGGGCGGAAAATTCCGGATGTGCGCCGACAACGGGCGGCTGCGGCGGAACCTACAATTGGGAAACCTGCTCAAATAGGCGGCAGTGTCCTAATTTGCTTTTGGCGCGCGGGCTTCAGACCGCTTCAACACACAAATCGCATCGGTCGGCGAAGCGGCATAAATGCCGCGCTCCTCGAATCAGGACACTACCCAAACAGGCGGGCAAATTGCGCACCAATTCAGGGTATGATATAATCCTGCCTGTATCATGTCATGAATGACCGACGTATCTTCAGTGTCTTTCTGTTTTTCGGGGTCGTGTCCTTTCCGGTTTTTGCGGCACCCGTGATTGATCCAATTCCCAATGCCAGCATACCCGCTGGCAAGACCCTGATTCTGCCGGTCACGGCCAGCTCGCCCAACGGTCGGCCATTGACATTCACAGCCACCAGCAGCACCAATCGCATCACCGTTCAGGTCCATACAAATGAACCTTTCTGGAAAATGTCCGTCGTGCAGGCGGCGGCAGGGAATCCGCCGGGCGCGTTTCCCACTCCGTTCCGCGGCGGCGTGGTGACGGTGACTAACATTGGGGACATGACGTTCATGCTGTTTCGCGACCTCACCCCCCACACAGTGGACGTGATCCAGGGACTGACGGCTGGGGGCCTGTACACCAGCAACACGATTTTTCATCGTGTCGTGCCCGGTTTCGTCATTCAGGGCGGCGATCCGAACACCAACGGCTCCGGCGGGCCGGTATTCCGTTTTGACGATGAATTCAATCCCCGGGCAATTTTCAGCGGCAACGGGCAACTGGCGATGGCCAACTCCGGCAAGGACACCGACGGCTCACAATTTTTTGTGACCCTCGGTGCGCAACGGGCTCTCGACTTCGGCTACACGCTGTTCGGCCAGTTGGTGCGCGGCTTCAATGTGCTGACCAACGTCATTAATACGCCTGCCGACGCCAGCAGCCGCCCGCTGGCCGATGTGATCATCACCCGGGCTTCGTTGGTGCCCGATAACTTTGACTCCGTCCTCTCGCTCGCCGGCACCAACGCCGCCGGGGTCGCGGGAACCATCAGCGTTATTGCCGACGACGGGGCGGGTGGACGGGCGACCAATACCTTCACAGCCACCACCGTCACCGATACACAAAATGAGCCGCCATTTTTGTATCCCACCACGGTCACCAACCTTGTCGCACCGGTGAACACGCGATTGACCAACATTGTCACTGCACTTGATTTTGAGACTAATGCGTTTTATTGGTTTATCTACGGCCTGGACCAGAACGCCACCAACTCCGCCTTCAGCCTGGTCAGCGGCCAACTCCAGGCGATTATCGCCCCCAACACCAACTACACCGGTCCGGCCAGTTTCCGTTTCGTGGTCAGTTCGGACCCGAACTGGGGTTTTTACTTTCAAATCTTTCCTCCAAGTCAATGGCCTCCTTACGATTGGCAGATCTTCACGTTTGCCTTCGGTGACACGACGATTTCCGCGCTCCCCACCAATGTCACCGCCGCGGCTTCCGTGCCGTTCACCAACCGGCTGCTGGCCACGTTCACCAATGGCCTGCCGAACAGCCCCACCAACAACTTCACCGCGTCCATCAACTGGGGCGACAACACGATTGGCAGCGGTATGATCGTGACCAATCTCGCCGGGCGGAAAGAGGTGCGCGGATCGCATACCTACACCAACGCGGGGAATTACCCGGTCTATCTCACCCTCTCAAGCGTGTCCGGCGCGCACGTGACGGTTGTGTCCACCGCCAGTGTTCCGCCGGTTGTGGGTCTGGTGCGCACGGGCACGAACAACGTGGTCCGCTGGCCGGCCTGGGCGGCCGATTACCAGTTGCAGTCGGCCGCTGATCTCGCCGCGCCGACCTGGCCGGCGGTCACCAATTTTTCCGTGCTCGATGGCTACGACAGCGTGACCACCAATAGCACGACGAATGACACCGTCTTCTTCCGGTTGAAAAAGTAACCGGCCGCCGACAGAAATGTTTTTGAACAGCGAAGACACGAACACGTCCAGCCTTAAGGATCTGGCGACGCTGCACCCCGGTGGCTGAAAAACGTCTTCAATTTTCCCAATGCCCGGGCGCGATGGCTCAATTGGTTTTTCACGTCTTCGCCCAGTTCGGCAAACGTCTGCTCGAAACCCGCCGGCACAAACAAAGGGTCGTAACCAAAACCATTTTCCCCTCGCGGCGCAAACTCCACGCGGCCTTCGCAAACTCCATCGAATAATTCCGTTTGCATCTCAAATTCATCCGCGTAGCAAACCGGTGATGCGTTTTCGATCTTTTCGGACAAAACCGGCGTCAACGCCAGAACGCAATGGAACCGCGCCGTGCGCTTTTCCGGAGGAATTTCCTTGAGCAGGCGCAATAATTTCGCGTTGTTGTCGCCGTCGGAGGTGTTGCCGGACGCCGCCGAATCCAGCGCGGCAAAGCGCGCCGAATGCACGCCCGGTGCGCCGTTCAGCGCATCCACCTCCAGACCGGAATCGTCGGCCAGCACCAAAAGGGGTTGAGCGTTCAAGGTTGAGGGTTGAGAGCCGGCCAGCCACTTGGCGAGTTCGACGGCCTTTTTGGTCGCGTTGCCGGCGAATGTGCCGGCGTCCTCAACCACTTTCGGCGCGCCGGGAAAATCATTGAGCGTGAGAAACTGAAACCGGTCGCCGAGGATGGCGCGGATTTCGCCCGTCTTGTGGGCATTGCGGGTGGCGATGAGCAACGTAATCACGTCCGTACCATAACAAACGAGGGATCCGATTTGCAGCCGCATTTTTGGTTTGCTCGAATGCTATTGAAAATTCTTCATCCGAAATGTTCAAAAGAGCCGGTTCCGGGCTGGAACTGCCAGTTCGCCGGCTTACCATGCCAACCGGCGCGGCAGAGAGAAGTGATACCTCCCGGCGACGAGCGAGAGCCGGGTGACGCGACCGTCCGGCACGTGAAGCCGCCGGCCGGATTGCCGGACCTCCTGCGGGGGAACCGGAAAAACCAGCGTCGCGGAACTGTTCGGTGGAATTGTGACGTTGTAAAGGATTTGGTCTTTCTCAAACCGCCAGCTTGAAGCGATGACACCGTAAGGCGAATCAAGCGTCGCTTTGACGTGCGTGAGCCGGGTGGTGAATTGCGGGGCCAGGAAGAAATGTTTATAGCCGGGACTGGATTCATCAACCTTGATGCCCGCCGCGCCGGAATACAGCCACGCGCCGACGGAGCCGAGGGAGTAGTGGTTGAAGGAGTTCATGGAGGAATCCTGGAAGCCGCGTTCGGGCGTCCAGCCGTCCCAGCGCTCCCAAATGGTGGTGGCGCCGTTTTTCACGGAGAACAGCCACGAGGGATAGGTGTTGGTCAAAACCAAATCCCACGCGAGATCGGAGCGGCCGATTTCCGTCAGCACGGGGCAAATCAGCCCGTTGCCGACGAATCCACCGGTCAGATGGCCGTGCCGGGCGACGTTGTCCGCAAGGCGTTGTGCGGCGGCGGCGCGAAGGTTCTCCGGCAACAAATCAAATTGCAGCGCGAGGATGTAAGCCGTCTGGGTGTCGCCTCGAATCATGCCGTTCGTGGAAACGAAGGCTTGATTGAAGGCATCGGCGATGTCGTGGAACAGCTTGTCGTATTTGGCCGCATCGCCCGTCTTGCCGAGCCAAGCCGCCGCTTTGGCCACCAGATGCGCGGAGTGGGCAAAGTAAGCCGTGTCCACCACTTCGGTGGGCGTCCGCACCGGCGCGAGGTGGTCGCCGACACCGCCGTTCAGGATCAAGTTGCGGGAACGCCGCTCGCTAAAATCAACCCAGCGCGCCATGAAAGGATAATTGTCCGCGAGGAACGATTTGTCGCCGTAAGCGTTGAACATCACCCAGGGAATGATGACTCCGGCGTCGCCCCACACCGGCATCGCCGGTTGGGGGCGGGCGACACGCGGCGAGACGTCCGCGTAGTCCCCGTTGGAACTCTGACCATCATCCACGTCCACCATCCATTTGGCGAAGAAGGCGGCCACGTCGGCATCGCACGCCGCGGTGGGGGCGAATACCTGCGCGTCGCCCATCCAACCCATGCGTTCGTCGCGCTGTGGACAATCGGTGGGCACACTCAAAAAATTGCCGCGCTGGCTCCAGACGATGTTCTGATATAGCCGGTTGAGATCGGGATTGGAACATTCGAAGGTCCCCGTGCGTGGCGTGTCGGAGCCAACGACAATGGCGCGGAGATTGTCCGCCTTGAGTTCTCCGGGATAACCGGTGATTTCGACGTAACGAAACCCGTGGAAGGTGAAATGCGGTTCAAGTGTCTCGCGGCCAGTGCCGTCGAACGTAAGCTTATCGGTCGCCAGTGCCGTCCGGAGATTTTCGGTGTAGAGCGAACCGTCCGAATTGATCGTCTCCGCGTGGCGCACGGTGATAGTGTCGCGCGGCGTAGTGGCACGGGCGTCCCGCCCGTGAGTTTCAATCAAGCCGGAATATTTGGAAACGGACGGGCGGGACGCCCGTGCCACCAAGCGCGGCATGAGCCGGACATGGCCGACGAGATTCTGGCCGAAATCAACAATCCAGGCATCGTCAAGGCGGGTGATTTTTTGCGGAGCCAGTTCCATCAGCGCGCGCACCGGTGGACCGAGTTGCGGGATGAGCGCAACGGAATGCTCCTCGACGACCGCGTCTTTCCAAGCAGCGTCGTCGAAGGACGGCTGGTTCCAATTCTTGACTGCCTTCCGTGCGTCATCCACTTCGCCCCATTGCTCGTCCGCGCCGACGATTTCGCCCGACCCGGCTTTCCAGGAACCGTCGGTGGCGATGACTTTCCTCGTCCCATCGGCGCAGGTGATTTCGAGTTGGGCGTTGAAAACCGGGCGGGTGCCGTATTGCGCGAGGCCCATCCAGCCAAGACGGCCCGCATACCAGCCATCACCGAGCACGGCGCCCACGGCGTTTGTTCCCGCGTTGAGCAGCGACGTGACATCATAGGTCTGGACCATCACGCGTTTGCTGTAATCGGTCCAACCCGGATCCAGCAGGCCATCACTGACACGCCGGCCATTGATGGAGGCTTCGTAAACACCCAGCGCCGTGGCGTAAAGGCGCGCCCGGGCAATCGGGCCTTTCACGACAAAGTTCTTTCGCAGGTAGCGGCCCGGTCCAATGGTGTTGTCGCAGTATCTCGAGGGTTGCGAGAGGTACGGGGCGAGAACCGTTGCTGATGGCCAGGTGGAATCATCGAAACCAGGAGCGAACCAGTTGTCGCCGGGGGCTAGGGACGCCTTCCACGAGGCATCGGTGTTGAACTGAATCCGACGGCCGTTCTCGAGTTCGATGACAACATGGGCAGCAATGGCGTTTCTCCCGGCCTCGCCGCGGTCGCGGCGGACGGCATTCCGCACCGCGGCGGAAGCGATGGCAATGACGTTTGTCCCCGGCGCCAGTTGCGCGCGGACCTCCGCGTGCAACGGTGCCGTGCGGCTGCTGGCGCCCTGGCGGTTGGGCTGGCCGTTGGCGTAAACGGTGACAAGCCCGTCAGCCGCGACATCAATGGCCGCACTGCGAACGATTGCATGGGCCGGAAGTTGAAAGGTGAAGCGGACGGCGGCGGCTTGATTGGCTGCGGAGCCGGCATTGATCCAGAACGACTTTGCCAGGACAGATTTTTCGATGTCGTAGCGCGGCAGATCGGCAGTGATCCATTCGCCCTTCCATTCCGTGGCCGGGTAAAGCAATCCCAATTCAAACGAGGCCCTGTCGCTCCAGGCGGAAGGCCGGCCATCCTTGTCCCAGACACGGACCTGCCAGAAGACCCGGGATCGCGAGGCCAGTGGTTTACCGGCCCACGGAACCAGAACGGATTGATCGGAAACAATTTTCCCGGAATCCCAAAGGTCAGATGAAGCGGCTCTGAGACCGGGAGCGGACGAAGCAGCGCGGATTTGCCAGGCAGTCTGGATTTCACCGGTCCGGTCGGAACGCAGTTTCCATGACAGGCGCGGCTGCCGGACACCGATGCCGACGGGATTCTCAAGCTGCTCGCAGGTGAGGGCGTAAAGGCGGACCGGAGAAAGATTCTCCGCGGGAACCGAACCGACCACGAACAAAGCGGCCAGAATGGAAAACAGGCGGCGCATCGCCGGGCCCCGTTGGAATTCATTCCCCGTGTGGCTGAGGTTTTTGCCGATGCGAACCATGTTTCAAATCTTCCGCAATGGCGGCGAGTTGTTCAAGCACGCAACACCAGCAGGTCCCCTTGACTGACGGGCCTTGTTCCGCTTGCGCCAATTTCTGTGGGTACCGGCCGGGAGTTTTCAAAGACCCCGGCTTGACCGGGACGGCAAAAACCGGTTTGCTTTTCATGGACGCTTTTATGAGTTCAGCCAAACCTCCGCTCGACGATTTGCGGATCGAACGCGGCGCAGAGCAGAAACCTCATTCCAAAACGGGGTTGGCTGTCGCCGCGGCCGCCATTTTGCTGGCGGCGGGCGTGGGGCTTTGGTGGCACTCGGGTTCGGACGCTGTCGAAGTGCGCGTGGCGGTCGCCAGGGACGCCCTGAGCGGAGGAGGCGGTGAACGGACCGTGTTGAACGCCTCGGGCTACGTCACCGCCCGGCGCGAGGCGACCGTTTCCTCCAAAGTCACCGGCAAAGTCATGGAGGTGCTCATCGAGGAGGGCATGAAGGTAACCAACGGCCAGGTGCTGGCGCGGTTGGATGACTCAAACGTCAAGGCCAGCCTCGAGGTGGCCCAGGCCCAGTTGGCGTCGGCCACGGCGGCGTTGGCGGAAACCGAGGCGCAACTCAAGGACGCGGACCAGGAATTTCAACGCACGACTGAACTGGCCAAACAACACATCGCGTCGCAATCCGACCTCGATCAGGCCGAGTCGAATGCCAAAGCCTTGCAAGCGCATCTGGCACAGCAGAAACTCGACGTCGTCGTCGCGGACCGCCAGGTGGCGATGTGGCAACAGCAGATGGACGACATGGTCATCCGCGCGCCGTTTGACGGTGTGATCACCACGAAGGATGCGCAGCCGGGTGAAATGATTTCGCCGGTCTCGGCTGGCGGAGGTTACACGCGCACCGGCATCGGGACGATAGTGGACATGGGTTCGCTGGAAATTGAGATTGACGTGAACGAAAGCTACATCAACCGGGTCGAACCGGGACAACCGGTCGCAGCAACGCTGGACGCGTATCCGGACTGGAAAATTCCCTGCAAGGTCATCGCCATCATCCCGGCCGCCGACCGCGACAAATCCACCGTCAAGGTGCGGGTCGGGTTCGACCAGCTCGACCCGCGCATTCTGCCCGACATGTCGGTGAAAGTAGCCTTTCACGACGGCGGTGGGACAGCGGCCGGCCGTGCGGTGATCGTTCCCAAATATTCGGTGCTCAGCCGTGATGGCCGCGACGTGGTATTTGTTGTGCAGAATGGCCGTGCCGAGCGTCGCGCCGTCACGGTCACCGATACGCAGGGTGACGACTCCGTGCTCAGCGCGGGCGTGGCCGCCGGCGAAAAAGTCATCGTGGACGCGCCGGCTGATTTGAAAGACGGCCTGGCCGTGAAGGAGAAAAACCATGAGTGAAAGCAAATCAAACACCGGTACGCTGGTGCAGGTCGAGGGCGTGGGAAAAGTTTTCCATCGCGGCTCGGAAGACATTCACGTTCTGGCCGACCTGAACCTGCTGGTTCCCGCCGGCGAATTTCTCGCGCTGATGGGGCCGTCCGGTTCGGGCAAGACCACGCTGCTGAACTTAATCGGCGGCCTGGATCGTCCGACCAAGGGCCTGGTCAGTGTTGCCGGTGAGCGCATCAGCCAGTTGCCCGACCGCGCCCTCGCCGCGTGGCGGGCGCGGCACGTCGGTTTCGTCTTCCAGCTTTACAACCTGATGCCAGTGTTGACGGCGGAACGGAACGTGGAACTGCCGTTGTTGCTGACGCACCTTTCCAAGGCTGAACGGCAGAAGCACGTGGAGGCGGCGCTGGCGGTCGTCGGCTTGTCGCATCGCGCGAAACATTATCCGCGCACGCTTTCGGGCGGCGAACAGCAGCGCGTCGGCATCGCGCGCGGCATTGTCACCGACCCGACGCTGCTCCTGTGCGACGAGCCGACGGGCGACCTCGACCGGAAGGCCGGCGACGAAATCCTGGATTTGCTCCAGGCGCTGAACCGCGAGCACGGCAAAACCATCATCATGGTCACGCACGACCCGCACGCCTCGGCGCGCGCCGCCCGGACCCTGCATCTCGACAAAGGGCAATTGAGCAATGGAGAGGTGAAATGAAATTCCTTCACCTCATCTGGTGCAATTTGAAGCGCAAAAAATTGCGCACGTCGCTGACGCTGCTGTCCATCATCGTGGCGTTTGTCCTGTTCGGATTCCTGTCGGCCATCCAACAGGCGCTGGTCGGCGGCGTGGAACTGGCCGGCGCGGACCGGTTGGTCGTCCGGGAAAAGGTTTCCATCATCAATCTGCTGCCGGTCAGCTACGAAGCGCGGATGGACCGGATTCCCGGCGTGGATTTCTCCACGTTCCAGACCTGGTTCGGCGGCATTTACCAGGACCCGAAAAATTTCTTCATGCAGAATCCCGTCGAGCCGGAGAAATTTCTCAAGATGCATCCCGAAATCATCCTGCCGCCCGAGCAGGAGAAGGCGTGGCTGGCCACACGGACCGGCGCGATCGTCGGCCGCCGGACGGCGGAGCGCTTCCATTGGAAAATCGGCGACAAGGTGCCGATTCGATCCGCCATTTGGTCGCAAGCAAACGGGAACCGGACCTGGACGTTTGACATCGTGGGCATTTTCGACGGGAGGGACAAAGGGACCGACACTACGCCGCTGTTCTTTCGCTATGATTACTTCGACGAAGCGCGGCAGTTTGGCAAGGGACAGGTCGGCTGGTACACCATCCGCGTCAAGGACCCGTCGCAGGCGGCGGAGGTGGCCAAGCGGGTGGACGCCGAATTTGAAAATTCACCGGCGGAGACCAAGACGGAGCCGGAAGGCGCGTTTATTCAAGGCTGGGCGGCCCAACTGGGCAATATCGTGTTCATCGTCTCCTCCATCCTCGGAATGGTGTTCTTCACCATCCTGCTGGTGACGGGCAACACCATGGCGCAGGCGGTACGCGAACGGACCGGCGAGCTGGGTGTGCTCAAGGCCATCGGTTTTACCAACGCGCGGGTCGTGGCGCTCGTACTGGCCGAATCGTGCCTGCTCACCGTCCTCGGCGGGATAATTGGTCTGGGACTGGCGCTCGCCATTACGCCTATCATCGCACAGCCTCTGGCAGGACTGCTGCCGATGTTCTTTCTGCCCACGCGCTCGTTGTTTATCGGATTCGGCCTGAGCATCGCGCTGGGCCTCGTGACGGGCATTTTCCCCGCGCTCCAGGCCATGCGCCTGCGCGTCGCGGACGCATTACGGAGAATGTGAAATGATTATTAAAACCAGCTTTTTATTTGTGGCAGGGCCGGCGCGCTGCGGCGTCCCTGCCTTTCTCTCAACTTTCAACTGTCAACCGTCAACCAACTAATGTCCGGCCCCCTCAACTGGTTTTCGCAAATCGGCTCGATCACGAAGTTCGGATTGCTGAGCCTGCCGCAACGGCGTGGCGCGGTGGCGGCCACGGTCATTGGTATCGGCGGCGTGGTGGCGGTGCTCGTGGGCGTGCTGTCCATTGCGGCGGGTTTCCGGCAGGTCATGAAAATCTCCGGCTCGCCCGACGGCGCGATTGTGATGCGCAGCGGCGCCGACAGCGAAATGGTCAGCGGCCTGGGAGAGGATGAAACCCGCATTATTGCCGACGCGCCGGGCGTCGCGCGCACGGCCCAGGGCCCGCTCGCTTCCGCGGAACTGTTCGTCATCATTGATTTGCCCAAGCGGTCCACCGGCACCGATGCCAACGTTCCGTTGCGGGGCGTGGAACCCGCCGCGTTTCTGGTGCGCGACCATCTGAAAATCACCCAGGGCCGGATGTTCGAATGGGGCAAGGACGAAGTCATTGTGGGGCGCGGCGCGGCCCGGGAATTTGCCGGCCTGGACGTCGGTTCAACCATCAAAGTGGGCCGTTACCAATGGCCGGTGGTGGGAATGTTTTCAGCCGAAGGCGGCGCGGCGGAATCCGAAATCTGGACTGACGCGAAGATATTACAGGACGCCTACAATCGCGGCAATTCGTTCCAATCCGTCTCGGTCAAATTGAATTCGCCGGGGGCGTTTCAGGAATTCAAGGATTCGCTGACGTCCAATCCACAGCTCAACGTGCAGGTCATCCGGCAATCTGATTATTACGCCAAGCAATCCGAGAGGCTCACGCTGCTGATTACCATACTGGGTTACGCGATTGCCTTTCTGATGGCGCTGGGCGCCGTGTTCGGCGCGTTGAACACGATGTACAGTGCCGTGGCGGCGCGGACGCGGGAGATTGCCACCTTGCGGGCGCTCGGTTTTGGCAGCAGCGCGGTGGTGGTATCCCTGATGCTCGAATCGCTGCTGTTGGCGCTGGTGGGGGGCGTCATCGGTGGCGCGCTGGCTTACTTCGCCCTCAACAATTTCCACACCTCGACGATGAACTTTCAAAGCTTCAGCCAGATTACCTTCGCCTTCAAGGTCACACCGCAGTTGCTCCTGCACGGCATCATCTGGTCGGCGGTCATCGGTTTGATTGGCGGCTTGTTCCCGGCCATTCGCGCGGCACGCCTGCCCATCGCGGCAGCGTTGCGGGAATTGTGAGTGCGTCAAACGGAGCCTCCGCTCGCCTTCAAACTTCCTTCAAGGCCCGGTTGATCCGTTCGGTGGCTTCGTCAATTTCCGCACGGTTTTTGAAACCGATAAACATGGCGACAATTTCCCGGCAGGCCATGGCAAAGCGGATGGACTTGGAGTATCCGGCTGCTTATTGTTGCAAGTGAACCATGGAAACGGCGCGTCAGAAGACAAAGATGATCTCGCGGTGGTCAGCAGGCGTGGCCGTGGCGAACCGGCTCGTCCGCGAAGGCTTTAACGCTCGTCCGCTGCGGGGTTTGAAACATCTCGTTATGGGGGGTGCGTTGTTCACCGCGAGTATCGTGTACGCCGAACAGCCTCTCGATTTCATGAAGGACCAGATCGCATATCTGGCTCCCAAACTCCAGGGTGACCAACCGCAGAAGCCGGTCCTGGGCTGCGAATTGTCTGATTTCGGGTCCTGGTACGACATCGCCTATGCCGGCGGCATCAATCGCTTTATGCTCGGATCGGTGCGGCAAGGGGTGGGTCCGAACAACGAATTTTTTAACACGGCACGCGACGTGGGCGCGCTCTCGCTGTTTTTTCAGACGGCGGCGGGCGAAAGAATCTTCGGAGACCCGGAAGCCGTGGTGGCCTGGTATCCGTATGGCTGGCGGACGATGACCCGGCACGGAAGCTTCGAAATCGAATCCGCGACGTTTTTCACTTCCTTCAACACGGTGGCAATCTATGCCAAAGTTACCAACGCGGGGGGCCAGCCGGTCTCCATCGTTCCCGGTTTGCTCGTGACGGCGCGCTCAGGCTATGACGGGCGGACAGACGGACGAATCACCGGTTCTCTGACACACAAGGGACATCAGCTCTGGTTTCGGAACGCACGGGTTGGTTCGAAAGCCGCGCCCGCGCTCTACACCGACACCCTGGCCATCGGCTGCACGTTGGAGCCGCTGCGGGCGGCGTTTGCGCCCCGGGATCTGACACGCGCCGAACCGGAGGAGTTGAAATCGGCGTTGGCTGGAAGCCTCGCCTCATCGCTGGATGCTCCTGCCGGAACGGCCGTGCTCACCGCCGATGGCTTGATGTTGAAACCGGGAGAACCCCTGGAGGTTGTCTTCATCGTGGCGGCGGCGGCAGCCAGTGAAACGGCGGATGCCCAATGCGACAGGGACACCAAAGCTTTTGCCCGGTCGCCCGGGTTGGCGCTGACTCAGGCGGAAGGCGACTGGAATGGATTTTTCCGGAGCCTGCCCAAACTTGACGAGCCAACCGGCGCCGACACCGAACTCTATTATTCGGCGGCCACCGCGCTGCGCAAGAACCGCTATCTGCGGGAGTGCGACGGGCAATTGTACAGCGCCTCGTTTCCGGCGCGCGGCGGGTTCAACTACTATTTCCAAAGTGACTCGTGCTGGAACCTTCTGGGCTACCTGGACATGAAGCCGCAATGGGCGGAAGGCAATGCCGTGCCGATTCTGGACCCGCCTTGCGAAATCATGGATCCGCATTTCTTCTGGTCCATGTGGGAACTCTATTCCCGCCTGCCCGGGAGCAAGGCACAGCACGACTTCGCCGCCAGAGTTTATCCGTTGTTGACGAACGCCTATCGGGATTGGACAAACAAGGTTGACATTGACGGCGACCTGTTGACCGCCACGCCCAACAATTGGGACGACAATCCCCGTTACGATCTGATCTTCAAGGAAATCAAACACGTGCCCGGTTGGAACAGTTGGTGGAACGATTTGACCCGCTGTTGCCGCGAAAACAAACTCGACGATCCCGCTCCCAGTTCTCAATTGGGCTACGGTGCAGTGGTGCTGCACCGGCTGGCCTTGGTCCTGGGCAAGGAAGTTGAGGCCGCGGATTGGGCACGCCAGATCCAACGCCACCGGCAGGCGGTGGACTCGCTGTGGGATGAGCAAAAGGGATATTGGATCGTCACTTACCGTGGAACGTTGCGGGATGATGTGCTGACCAGCTCGATTATCTATCCGATTTTCTGCGACCTTTGCCGTGACCCGGCAAAGATCAAACGGGTGATCGAAGACCACATCCTCAACCCCAAGGAATTCAACGGCCCGTTCCCCATCCCGACAGTCGCCTACGACAACCCGCGTTATTACCATCAAAAACCGCCGTTCCAGGACCAGCCCGGCGGGCTTTGGCGGGGCAATATCTGGATGCCGGAAACCTGGATCGTCGTCAAAGGCCTGTACAAGTACGGCTATGAAGATGAAGCCAAAAGCATGGTCGCGCGCTTGCTCAAAATGATGTCCAACCAGTCCGCCTCCGTCGGCGCGTACCAGCAATTTGCCCATAGTCCCGCCGAGTGGTATGACTCGCGCACCGGGCTGGGGCAAAACAACCGGGCGTTCTCCTGGTCCTCGGCCGTCGCGCTCGATTTTCTGCTCGGCAATTATCAGAACGAACGGGTGCTCGGCTCCAATCCCGACCGTGACCGGACCGTTGCCGGTCATGTCCGGGAGATCTTCGACTTCGACAGCGGCAACAGCCTTTTCAAAGTCGAGGCCACCAAAACCGTTTTCCCCTTCCTGAAAATGAAAACGGCAGACGGTCTGCCGATCGAGCAAAGCCGGCGGGTTATCTTTAGTTTCTCCGATTCCGGTGGCAATTTTGCGGGGTCAACCATTCCTTTTACGATCGCAGAAAGCAAATGGAAGGTGGAAGCTGCTGCCGCGGGCAATGCCCTGCCGAAAGATCAAGACGGCTGGTATCAGGCATCGCTGGGCGTTGAACTGGCATTGGTCGCTCGCGGCAGAACCGCTCGTTGAGCTGCACTCCAGCCTGTCCCGTCATACTTCCTTCAACGCCCGGTTGACGCGTTCGATGGCTTCGTCAATTTCGGAACGGTTTTTGAAACCGATGACCACTGCGTCAATTTCCCGGCAGGCCATGGCAAAGCGGATGGATTTCTCGCGATCGGCCGGGTCGGTGAACGTGCCGTTGCCGCAGATTTTCATGCCAATCACGCCGCGGCCCTTCGCGTGCATCGTTTTGATTTCCTGCATCACCGGGGCAATGTCATTGCGGTGGTTGCTCCACGCATTCTTTTCGCTGTCGGTGTAGCTGCCCTGCGGATTCACGCGCACCAGATGCACCTCGGTCCAATCCGAGGCGACGGCGGCGCGCAACGCGGGCAGGGTGTGGCAGGAAACGCCTTTGGCCCGGATCCATTTCCGTTCCTGGGCCTGATTGAAAGCGTCCATGACGCGTTTCCAGTCGTCGGTCCATTGGTCGCGCGTCATGCAATGGATGAGCAGGCTGTCAACGTAATCGGTGTTGAACGTTTTGCGGTGCTGGTCAATGACCGCCAGCACGTCTTCCGGCCGGCCGTCCACCTTGGACTGGATGAAAAGTTTTTCGCGCGGCAACCCTTTGATGGCGTCGGCGATCAAATCAAACGTCTGGTAAGCCTGGGCGGTGTCAATGTACGTAATGCCGCGATCGTAGGCGTAATGAATGAGATTGACGAACGCGTCTTTGCCCTCGGCCGTTTGTATGTACCCGTTGTTGCTGCCGGTGCCGAACCCCAGCCGGCTCAGTTTGATGCCGGTCTTGCCCAGCGTCACCTGGTCCGTCGCGGTGCGCACGACGGCCGGGCTCGCGCTGGCGGCGCCGCCGGTGTCACCGAGCGCCCACGGTGACAACAAGGCCGTGCCGGCCAATGCGGTGGAGGTTTTGAGGAATTGACGACGACTCAATCCATATTGGTTATCACGCGGGGGTTTCATAAGGATTTCCTTTCCGGCTGGTGACCGCGGGAGCGGCTCAACACGAGCCGCGGGAACATGCAACTCTTTGGTAATGAAGCGGTCTTGCACATGCGTCACAGATAACATCGGCCGGCGAAATTGCAACTGCGATTTGCTTTTGGTGATCAGTCTCTTTCAAAACCCGATATCCTGCCGCCCATCAAACCCCGATCAGGGCAGCGCCGATGACGCCAGCGGAATCGCCGAGTTGGTTTTTGACAATGGGCGTTTCGAGGCAATCGCTGAAAACATGTCCGGCAACTTCCGCGACGCCTTCGGTGTAGAGCGCATCGAAATTGGAGACACCCCCGCCGAGCACGACCACGTCCGGGTCCAGCACGTCAATGAGGTTCGCCAGGGAACGGCCGAAGTTGCGGAAAAAAACTTTCATGAACGCCACCGCCCTGGCGTCGCCGGCGTTGTAGTCGTTCACGATTTCTTTGAACGGCCGTTTCGTCCCGAACTGCTCGGCGTACCGCGCTTCCAATCCGCCGCCGCTGATGTAGGTCTCCGCGCAACCACGCTGGCCGCAATAACACAACGGGCCGTCCGGATGAATGGACATGTGGCCCCATTCGCCGGCGATGGCCTGCGGGCCGGTGATGACCTCGCCTTTGTAAACAATTCCCCCGCCGCAACCCGTGCCCATGATGACGCCGAAAACCAGGTTCTTTCCCCGGCCCGCGCCATGCAATGCCTCGGCCAGGACGAAACAATTCGCATCGTTCTGGATCTCGATTTTCCGGCCGAGCATTCGTTCGAGGTCCGTTTTTACCGGCCGGCCGTTCAGGCAGACGGTGTTGGAATTTTTCAACAGGCCGGTGCGCGGTGAGACCGCGCCGGGGGTGCCGATCCCGAACGTATGCGCCTCGCCCCGGATGCCGGCAGCCAGTTCGTCGTGCAGTCCCCTGATGCAATTCAAGATATGGGCGTAGCCTTTTTCCTGCTGCGTCTCAACGCGCTTGCGGAGAAGTTCCTTGCCCCGGGCATCGAGCACAATGCCTTCCGTCTTCGTGCCGCCAAGGTCAATGCCGATGCAAAACATTTTCAAGCCCTTCGCAATAATGAGGGACGGGTCACTTCGCCGGCCAAATCCTGACCAGCACCACGCCGTGGCGGGGAACGGAAGCGCTGAAGTCGCCCGTGAAGTCGCCGAGGGCCTTCTGGCGCCAGAGGTCGCGCACCTTCTGTTTGCCGGCCAGGCCGAGATCGGACCAATTGGCAGTGACCGTTGTCTCGCTGTAGCCGCGATTGAAGAGGCCGACGGCTTTCGAGCCGTCTTCCATGTCCTTGGCCCAGACCTCCAGCGGTCCGTTTTGGGCAACGCGCGCCGCCTGGCGGCCCAGTGGATCCTGGTCAACCTCAAGCACTTCGTCGTTGCTCAACAGGCCCAGCGTGAAGTCGTCCAGCTGCGTCATGTCGCAGCCGATGAGCAGCGGCGCGGCGAGCAGGCACCACAGGCTGATGTGTGTGTATTGCTCGTTCGGCGAGAGGTGCGTGGCATGCAGGTTGGGGCCCCAACCGACCTTGCCGACCACCAGCATGTCCGGATCGTTGAAATGGCCCGGACCGGCGTATTTTTCATGGCCGGCCTGGCTAAAACCGATGTGCTCCATGCTGCCCCACGTGTCCCGGATATCACCCGTGGTGCGCCAGGAATTGCCGCCGACTTCCGCGCCCCATTCCCAGACGTTGCCCATGCCGTATTGGCAAAAGCTGAAAATAATGTCGCGGTTCACCTGGTCGAGCGCGGCGCGCATGACGCGATAGGGTTTTTGCAGCGTGGCGAGCGAATCATCTCCGCGAACGATCTCACCGTAACTGCACCAGTCGTATTTGAGATAATCGAAACCCCACTGGCCGTAGGACTGCGCGTCGAGTTCCTCATGCTGCCAGCTGGCCACGCAACCGCCACACGTCCACGGGCCGGGCGAGGAATAAAGTCCGGCCTTCAGCCCCTTCGCGTGGATGTAATCGGTCAGTCCCTTCATGTCGGGGAAACGGGGATTGGGCAGGATGCGCCCGGCGGCATCACGATGCGGGCCTTGCAGTGTCGGATCCTTGGAATTGCGATGCACTTCCCAGTAATCGTCGATGTTAATGTAGGTCCAGCCGTGATTGATCAGGCCGCTGCTGACCATGGCATCGGCGGCGGACTTCACCTTTTCCTCGGTGACGGAGGAGGCAAAACAATTCCAACTGTTCCAGCCCAGCGCCGGCGTCAGCCCGATCTGCCGGCCGCAAATAATTTTGAATTTTTGTTCGGCGGTGCCCAGTCTGTTTCTGGCGCGCAAAGTGACCGCGTGCTCGCCCTTCTCTTTCAAGCTCCCGGTGATATGACCGGTCTGCTTGTCGAGTTGCAGCCCGTTCGGCAAGCCCTTCGCCGCAAAGGTCATCGGCCGGTCGCCCGTGGCAGCGATGGTGAAGAGAAACGGTGTGCCGGGCCGCACGCCAAAGACTTTGGCGCTGTTGATGCGCGGTTTGGGCGAAGGTCTGGGGGTGAGAATGATCGCATCCTCCTTGATGGCGGAGCCGACCGACGGCCGGCCTCGGGTCATCACCAGTTTGGCATTTGCCCAATCTGCGTGGTCATAATCAATGCTGTCGCCCCCGTCCACCACCAGGGCCAGTTGGTTCACCCCGGCAAGGCTTACGTCCACCGCCTCGGCCGCGTCGCCGCCATGTAACTCCTTGCTTTCCCAGAGAACCCGGTTGGTGTCACCCAACAATTTGAACACCACGCTTCCCTTGCCGCTGCCAACTTCGTCATCAACTCCCACCAAAGCGGAAAAACTGGCGGCGCGGCCACCCACATCGAGAATGAACCGGCTGGCCGCATGTGTCCCCAGCCCGTTCGTGAACGTCTGTCCGCCGATGGAAAGGGCATGGCCTTCGACGGACTGGTTCGCGTGCGGCTCGCCCCAGTCCTGTTCCACCTGGCTGATGTCGAGGGCACTGATGGAATAGGGCCGCGCGGTTTGAGCGTGCGCCGTTCCGGCCACCAGGGCCAGGGCGACCAGGGATACAAACCAATGACCGGGCGAGGCGGGGAGGATTCGTTTGAAGCTCATGCCCTGAAGAATAGTTGCGTGAAGATTGCCCCGCAAACCTCATTTGCACCCAGAACCGCGCCCGTAATCTTTGAGTCCCTGATCCCGGCCGGATTTCCCACTGGAAGGATCTTACGGAGATTGCAGACGATAATACTGCCGGCTGGCGGCGGGAACGATAATAACCTGGATTTCTCCGCCGACCACAATGGGCGCGTTGGTCACGTCCACCCAGGTTGTGGTGGTAAGATCTGAATTCTGCTGCAAGGTGAAGCGCATCGCATTGGTGGGCCAGGCCAGGCCCGCGGTATTCGTAGCCGTCAAAAAAATGCGCAGTCGCGGTACGCTGGCCGGGAGGGCCGGTTTGAACGCGGCCAACTGCATCAACCATGCGGCGGAACTGTTCAATGATGCCGTCGCATCGTAGGTGCCGGTCGTGGTCGCAATCTGGTCTTCCACCATGTCGCTGTCCGGCGACGTAATCACCCGCAACGCGAACCCGGTCCCCGCTCCGGTGAAGGTGTCGGCCGTCATGCCGGCGGCGAAGAGAAGTTCGTTGGTCGCATTGACGATCAACGCTCCGCTGTCGGCGCCCGGGCCGATACCGGTGGCGGAAGTCCCCGCATCAAAGACGTTGGTCGGGCTTAATCCGGAGTATTCCGCCACCCGCAGGTCAACAAAAACCGCGGCCTGATCGAAGGTCGCCGTGACTGTATTGGTTCCCGCCGGGATATTGGTCGCGTAATAAATCGCCTGGCTCAGGCCGTTGCCGCGAAACGTCGGGATGGCTGGATAATAAACGTTCCCGGCGGAATCACTGACGGCGCTGATGCTCGCACTCGTGTCGTTCCAGCCGATGGCAAGGATGTTGACGTTGCCGCCGGTCTGCGCATTGGGATAAGTGGCGGAAACCTGGCTTTGCGGCGTCTGCGGCGTGGCAAAATTCTGCTGCACGAACTTCGGCTGGGGCGGTGGTGGCGGTGGCGGCGGGGGAATGACCGGCGGATTGGTTTCCAACACGAGCACCCAGCCGCCGTCGCCGTCGGCGTTGGTGGTGGGCGGCGTGAAGTTGAGCGCGCCGCTGTTGGTGAGGGGTGAACCGGTGATGGGATAATAAATCCCTCCGGCCGGATCAAACCAGTGCGCCGCGGCGGGTCCGGCCAACTGCGACAAATCCACGGTGAACGACCGGATGATGGGCGTGTAGATGACCACCAGGCTGCCATCGGGCATGCGCGCGTCGGTCAGGTAATCGTTGTCGGCCACGTGACTGCTGTCGGAATACGTGCCGTAACCGGCGGTGACGACGATGTGGTTGGTGTCGGGCACCAGGTTGTACCACGCCCGCGCTTCGAAGAACGCCTTCAGGTAGCCGATCTGGATAGCGCCTGGGGTGTCGAGAAAACTTTGCCATCCGCTGGCGAAGGGCCAGGTGTAATGGTTGCCGTACATCTGCCCGCACGCACCGCTGGTCATCGTCCAGTATTCCTGTTTGCGCAGAATCGGCGCCGTGGTGACCGGCCCTTGCAGGCTTTCAAATTCGTAGTTGGCTTCGACCAGGAAATTGGGCAGGAAATTCGTGCGATTGTAATCCTGTTGCAGCCGCGCGTAAGTGGGATAGTACGTGTAAGTCCCGTTGAGGCCGAGGATGGAATCCCAATTCGTATCGTCGAGCGAACTGCTGACCACATAATCCAGCTCGGTCGTCTGTAGATGGTTGGTGTCGGTGTCTTGAATACCTAACGCCACAGCGCGGACAACAGCATCATCACCTGGGGTACGCCAGGTTTGAAAATCGTTCCCGCTCAACCAGATGATGTTGGGGAAGTTTTTATAACGATTGCCAAGGTACTGCCCATAAGCACGGCACCGGTTCGAGCCGTTGTCAAGCATCACCGACAGGAAACTGCCGGTCTCCGCCGGGTCAAGCAGTACCTGAATTCCCGATTGCGCAGCCAGATTGATCATTTCGTCCACGCGGGCGAAGTAGGCCTCGTTGGGCTTAGTCAGGTCATACGAACTGGTGGATGGAATATTGGCTGTGAACGGAATAATCCCGTCAATGGTGCTGGCATCGGCCCGGCCGCCGGTGTAAGTGGCGCAAAGTAGGTTGACCCAGGCCGTGTTAAAGCCATGTCCGGCCCGATTCGCGAAGAACAGGGCGGCGTCGTTGGTGGTGAGATTCACGATGAGCGCCTGCGGTGATTCGCCGAGGAGCAGGCACGGCGCGTTGCTCTGGTCAACGAGATAACGGCCATTCGGACTTTTCTTGAGCGGATAAACCGGCGGCGCGGCAGACGACCACACCGGCGCGCAGAGAATGCCAGTCAGAACAAGCGCAATAACCAGTTGTTTCGAGGCACGCATAGAGACCGACTGGAATGTGGCAGTTGCGGCCGAAATCGCAAATGACGTTTTCACTTCTCGCACGCCGAAGGCGGCAGCTGGGGATTCCGTCAGACTCCCGGCATTGCGGGTCGGCATTGATTGGTCTGATTGGCAGCCGGTTCCACGCCATTTTCTCCATTCCGCCGGGAACCTTTTTCAGGATTCTCCCTCTTATGCCATGAACGCGGTTTTTCGTATTAAAACGTCAAATCAAAATTGAAGGAAACAGCATGAAAATGACGCCACAATTGGTTCCCATGAAATTAATCATGAATCTCCTGGTCGCGATGGGCACGATGTCCGTCGCCTTTGGGCAGGGCGAAATGGCCACCGGCACGGTGAGTGGCGTGCCGGATGGTGGTTCGTATGATTATACGATAACGCTCGACAATACCTCGGGTTCTGTCTCGATTGGCAGCCTCTGGTATGCTTGGATACCGTTTGCCTTTTATCTCCCGTCAACTCCAACCAGCGCTTCGGCCCCGACGGGCTGGAATGCCAGCATCGTTGCGAATTCAATTGAATACGTCAGTTCGGGAACACCGCTGGCCCCGGGACAATCAATCCAGTTCAATTATGTCGCGACGTTTGCACCGTCACAATTGGTCGATCCGGCCGGGTATTCTTATGTTTATACCGGAGCGATCGAGGGCGACCCCGGTGCCTTTGTGAATGTGTTGACTGTGCCCGCCCCCGAACCCTCCGCTTTGAGTCTGCTGACGGCCGGTTTTCTCGGCCTGGCATTGGCCGGCCGGCGCAAAATGCGAAAATTGGCAGTTGCCGCTTAAATCGGATTCGAACTCTAATTAAAAAGGCGAACGGAATTTCCGTTCGCCCAAACCGCAGGTCGGGCATCTTGCCTGACTCGGATTAAACCCGGAAATCGAAGTTGAGCGGAGCGCCAGCCTCCGGCCCGGCACAACTTCGGTTTTCAGGTTGAATGAAACCAGGCGGAGACTGTCTTGCTTTCAATCCCACTGGTGTTCCGCCTCTAAATTGAACTTGCCGGCCCGTCCGGTTTATTTCAGTGTCGTTTCATGAACTTTCCACCGTTTTGGGCCAAAGGTGCCAGCGGTGATTTTTTGTGCTGGCGCTGGTCGAGTCAAAGTCTCGCGGAAGCACAAAGCCTCGCCAACCAGGCCGCGCAACAAATTGCCGAGCGTTTCAAACATGGCGATATTCCGCAGCATCACGGTTATTATCCCGACCGGCCTTTCCGCGAACTCGTGCTGCGCGAAATCAAAAACCGCGCCGGCGAAACCGCCGCTGTCGTCACACGCAATTCCTACGGCTGTCTCGTGCTGAACACCGCGCGGGTAATGTTCGTGGACGTGGACCTGCCGGAACCGAAACGTCCAGGATTGTTCCAACGGCTATTTGGCAAGCCACAAGCCGCGCCACCCGGCAATCCGCAGAACGATGCGATTGCGAAGGCCGAACTGTGGGCGCGCAATCATTCCGATTGGGGCTGGCGAATTTATCGGGCGCGCGCCGGGCTGCGCCTGCTGGCCACGCACGCGCTGTTCGACCCGGAAACGGCGGTGTCGAATGGCGTGTTTGACGCGCTGGGCGCCGACCCGTTGTATCGCCGGCTCTGTAAAACTCAGAAATGTTTCCGCGCCCGGCTCACACCGAAATACTGGCGCTGCAGCGGCAGCCGTCCGCCGGTGCGCTGGCCGTTTGAAAACGAGAAAGCCGAAAATCGCTTCAAAAAATGGCAGGCGAAATTCGACCAGCTTGCCGCGTCCTTCGCCACCTGCGAATTGCTCCAGAAAATCGGCAACCCAGACGCGCATCCGGAGGTTCAACTCATCCTCGGTGTTCACGACGAAACCACGCGGGCGGGATCAAAACTGGAGCTGGCGTGAAAATGAAAACAGGCGAACGGTTTCCCGTTCGCCTTATGAATTCATTGGTAGAGCGCGGTGTCTTACCGCGCCGGTCCGCGAACAGACCCAGAAGTCACGATTTGAATAGGTCAAAGGTTAGGTTATGCCCGGCAAAGGGCCGTCTAACGGCTGTGGAATTGCGGAAACAAAATGCGGCGATCAGCCACACAGTTTTCTCTCGCCTAAGGCATAACCTTAGGTGGATATCCGCTTAAGGATAGTGCGGAATACGGCTTTCACGTCATCATGAATTTCCTCGGGCTTCATGGCTAAGGCCACATCACTACGCGCAACAAGAACCGGTACACCCCCCATCGGCATGTCATAGAGCCGGGAGGCTAACGCATTATAGCCATCAGGGATTTGACGTGCATCAAAGAGCATTTTCTTGGCGTCGATATCTTGGAACGCCTGTTGCGTAGGGTTAAGCCAGTTGATTTCGGCACCACCGGCCTGTTCTCGAAAGAAAGTATCCACCGTATTTTCAAGCGAGACGGTTGCAAGCTCGAATGTTTGTTCTGCGGCGCGCGCGGCGGCGCGTTTCCACGCAGAGGGAACGAGGAGGTATGATTCAATGTGTTTTTTCTTCCACACCAGCAGGCTAGGATCCTGCGCGACACGGTTTTGCCATTTGCCATCGTTACGGTCCAAAACCATCAACCTTTGCGCCGATTCACTTAAAAGCTTGCAGCCCCGAAAGTGTTTGTCGGCCCGTTCAAGCATAGACTCAGCACTGCCGCCGGAAAGACAGACAAATGCGACAGCTTTCATGCCTTCTTTCAGCGAAGCAAAATTGGGCTCCGCAGCCAGAGCATTAGCCCACCCTCGCAAGCATTCCTCGTCAGTCTCACCCTCGACGTAAATGATAAGTTTGCGCGCGATTAGATTGGAAATATCCAGATTGCTGATTTCAGCCAGGGCGATTTTTGGCTGCTCTGTGTCGGTAACGCGACGTATGCCCGTGGGTGTCAGAAAGGTAATCTGTTGGGGTTTGACGCCTCTGATGAATTCTTCCGCGTGCGTAGCAATAATCATCTGTACCTGTGTCTGGCGCTTGAGGAAATCGAGGAGTGTTCGCTGGAGATTAACGTGCAAGTGCGCGTCTGGCTCGTCGAGTAGCAGCACATCCGGCGCATAGCCATAGAGGAAGGATAGAACGATTAGAGTTTGCAACAACCCGCTTCCAGCATTTACCCAGTCCAACTCGATACCACTGGTGGTTCGATAGTTGGCTTCAATGTATTGGTCGATCTTGCTGCGGTTCTCTGGAAGCAAGACCTCCACTCCAAACCAATCATGGATATGCTTGCTGAGCTGATTGAATTTCTTGCCAGCCTCTTTATCGCTCGGGGCCGTTCGGAGAATAAGATTGCGCACGACACTGCCTGGCTGGCCTTTACCCACAAGGGCGCGGATGCGTCCTTCATTCAAATACAGTTCGTGGTCGTCAATGTTGGATGTGGGTGGGACATAAACGATCACGGGAAAGATTGACTTGTCAGCATTCCGTTCCTTGCCGCCTCCGCCATCCATATCGTAAAAATGGGACCAGCCTCCTACTGGGATCACAGAAACCGTTTCCTTGCTACGATACCCCAACTGGATAGAAAAATTCTTCTCCGCACCGTCATGCGCATTCCATGTAACAGCGATCTCGATTACAATATATTCCTGCTTCGGCTTGCCCTGCTTGTCTTTTGGGTATCGTCTCTCAGTCTTATCGTTCCACAAAAGCCGGAAGTCTGGAAGTGGGAGTGGAGTGAAATTTGAAAGCGAAACTTGAATGCCCGTGTCGCCTTTTCGTGATGCAGCCCGGCACTCGTCTATGCAGTATTGCCAAATGGCGAGGGCATGTAGAAGCGTGCTTTTACCGGAATTATTCTGTCCGACAATAAGTTGAAATCGGCCCAAATCATCAAAAGTTTGCCCGTCCTCCGCAAATCTTTTCAGGCTTTTAATGACGACTTTTGTAATCATTGCGAAGACGATGCTATGTCAGAACGCGCGAGGTGGCGATGAAAAAGGGCGAACGGTTTCCCGTTCGCCTTTCGTGTTTTCGAGATTTGAATTCGCTTAATACCGGTAGTGTTCCGGCTTGTAAGGCCCTTCGACCGGCACGCCAAGATAATCGGCTTGTTTCTTCGTCAGCTTCGTCAGCTTCACGCCGATTTTTTCCAAGTGCAGCCGCGCGACTTCTTCGTCCAGCTTCTTGGGCAGACGATAGACGCCGATCTTGGCGGTGTCCCGGTTCTTCCACAAATCCAGTTGCGCGAGGCATTGGTTGGTGAAGCTGTTGGACATGACGAAGCTCGGATGGCCGGTCGCGCAGCCGAGGTTCACCAGCCGGCCTTCGGCCAGCATGTAAATGCTGTTGCCGCCCGCAAAAGTATATTTGTCCACCTGCGGCTTGATGTTCAATTTTTTCACGCCGGAGGCCTGGTTCAAGCGGTCCACCTGGATCTCATTGTCGAAGTGGCCGATGTTGCAGACGATGGCCTGGTCTTTCATCTTCGCCATGTGTTCGAGCGTGATGATGTCGCAGTTGCCGGTGGTGGTAACGTAGATGTCCGCCTCGCCGAGCGTGTCTTCGACGGTCTTCACTTCAAACCCTTCCATCGCGGCCTGCAGCGCGTTGATGGGATCAATCTCGGTGACGATGACGCGCGCGCCGAATCCGCGCAATGAGTGGGAGCAGCCTTTGCCGACGTCGCCGTAACCGCAAACGCAGGCGACCTTGCCGGCCACCATCACGTCGGTCGCGCGTTTGATGCCGTCGGCGAGCGATTCGCGGCAGCCGTAGAGATTGTCGAACTTGGACTTGGTGACGGAATCGTTGACGTTGATGGCGGGCACGAGCAGCTTGCCCTGTTCCAGCATCTGATACAGGCGATGCACGCCGGTGGTGGTTTCCTCGGAAACCCCCTTCCAGTCCTTCACGACGGTGTGCCAGAAACCGGGGCGTTCCTTGAGCACGCGTTTGAGCAGGTTTTTGATGACCTCGACTTCGTGCGACGTGCTCGGCGTGTTGACCCAGTTGTCGCCGTTTTCCAGTTCGTAACCCTTGTGAATGAGCAAGGTGGCGTCGCCGCCATCGTCCACGATGAGTTGCGGACCTTTGTTACCCGGATGGGTGAGCGCCGCGAGTGTAAATTCCCAATATTCCTCGAGCGATTCGCCCTTGTGCGCAAAGACCGGGATACCCGCTTTCGCAACGGCGGCGGCGGCGTGGTCTTGCGTCGAGAAAATGTTGCAGCTCGCCCAGCGCACGGACGCGCCGAGTTCGACCAGCGTCTCGATGAGGATGGCCGTTTCGATGGTCATGTGCAGCGAGCCGGTAATGCGCACGCCCTTGAGCGGCTTCAACGGGCCGTACTTTTTGCGGATGGCCATCAAGCCGGGCATTTCATGCTCGGATACCTGAATGGTCCTGCGTCCCCACTCGGCGAGCGAGAGGTCGCGGACTTTGAAATCCGTTTTGGTGGCGCCATTGCCATTGACCCTGGCAATTTTGGCGCGCGCCGGGAGTAGTTTGACTGCGGGCATATTCGGTTGCGGGTTGAGTGTTGCGGATCAGTTCAATTTCAAAGCGCGCTTGAGGTCATTGACCTTGTCGGCCTTTTCCCAGGTGATTTCCGGATCGTTCTTGCCAAAGTGGCCGTAATTGGTGGTCTTGGCGTAAATCGGGCGTAACAGGTTGAGCTGCCGGATGATGTGCGCGGGCTTGAAGCTGAAAACTTCGCGGACGGAGCGCTCGATGTCCTCGTCGGCCACGATGCCGGTGCCAAACGTGTTCACACACACCGAGACCGGATCGGGATACCCGATGGCGTAGGCAAACTGAATCTCCGCGCTCGTCGCCAGGCCCGCAGCCACGATGTTCTTGGCCACGTAACGGCCCATGTACGCCGCGCTGCGGTCCACCTTCGACGGGTCCTTGCCGCTGAACGCCCCGCCGCCGTGCCGCCCCATGCCGCCGTAGCTGTCCACGATGATTTTGCGTCCGGTCAAACCGGTGTCGCCCTGCGGTCCGCCGACCACGAAACGGCCGGTCGGATTGATGAGGAACTGGGTTTTCCTGTCGATCAAATGTTTCGGCAGCGTTTTCCTGATGATTTCCTCGATGCAAAATTCCTTGATCGTCCTGTGTTTCGCGTCGGCGGCGTGCTGCGTGGAAATGACGACATTGGTGATGCGCACGGGCTGGTCATTGATGTACTGCACCGAAACCTGGCTTTTGGCATCGGGCCGGAGCCACTTTACCCGGCCGGTCTTGCGGATGCGCGTGAGTTCGCGGCCAAGCTGGTGGGCGAACATGATCGGCGCGGGCATCAGCTCCGGCGTCTCATTCGTCGCGTAGCCGAACATCAACCCCTGATCGCCGGCGCCCTGCTCGGCGGTGTCCTTGCCCTCGGCCGCGCGCGCGTCCACGCCCTGCGCGATGTCCGGCGACTGCGAAGTGATGGCGTTCATGATGAGCACCTTGTCGGCGTGAAAAACGTCGTCCTCATGGGTATAGCCGATGTCGCGGATCGCCTGGCGCGCGATGGCGTTGAAATCGAGTTTGGCCTTGGTCGTGATTTCACCGCCGACTACCACGAGATTGCACTTGGCGTAGGTCTCGCAGGCGACGCGGCTGTATTTGTCCTGCGCGAGGCAGGCATCGAGCACGTAATCCGAAATGGTGTCACACACTTTGTCCGGATGGCCCTCGCCGACGGACTCCGACGAAAAAATAAAATTCTTACTCATTCAATTTAGAGGCGTTGTTTTCGATGGCGCCAATTACATATTGACGTATCAAGATAAGATGATATATCAGAAATAACACGCGTCAAACGGTTTTTTGAGAATCTTTGGCGCACAAAAAAGCATGTCCTCAACCTTGAAATCATTGCGGGCGTTGTCCGACCCGACGCGGTTGCGCATCGTGGCGCTGCTGGAACGGGACGAATTGTCCGTGAACGAGCTGCAGGAGGTCACGCGTCTTGGCCAATCGCGCATTTCCACTCACCTCGGCCTGCTGCAGGATTCGGAACTGGTGCAGTCGCGACGCGAAGGCAAGCGGACGTTTTACAAGCTGAACCCGGAGGCGGACGGCGCGGCGCGCGAATTCATCCAACTGGCCATCCGCGGGGCGAAGGAACTGCCGGAACATAGCAGCGACCAGATCAATCTTAAGCGCGTGCTGAACCGCCGACGCGAACAGGCGCAGGTCTTTTTCAACCAGGTCGCCGGCCGGTTCGACCGGGTTTATGGCCCGGGACGTTCGTGGCAGGCGTTCGGACATTTGCTGTTGCGCATCCTGCCGCCGCTGGTCGTGGCCGACCTCGGCGCGGGCGAAGGCCTGTTGAGCGAACTGCTCGCGCGCCGTTGCAAAAAGGTTATCGCCGTGGACAACTCGGAAAAAATTGTTGCCTTCGGCGCGGCCAAGGCGAAAAAGAACGGGCTGAAAAACCTGGAATTCCGCCTCGGCGATTTGCAGAACCCGCCGATTGAAGCGAACAGCGTTGACCTGGTGATTTTGAGTCAGGCTTTGCATCACGCTGAAGAACCGGAGAAAGCGATTGCCGCCGCGGGCAAAATCCTTCGCCCGGGCGGGCAAATCATGATTCTCGACCTGCTCAAGCACAATTTCGAGAACGCGCACGAGCTTTACGGCGACCGCTGGCCGGGTTTTGCCGAAAGTGATTTGCAGCATTGGCTGGAAGCCGCCGGCTTCAAAAAAATTGAAATCAGTGTTGTCGCCCGCGAGGAACAGCCGCCGCATTTTCAGACCATTCTGGCGGGCGGGGGAAAGTACTGAACGGCGCAGCCGCGGACGTCAGTTCGTGCCGACTGACGTCGGCAGCTACGGGGGATTTGGCGCGGACAAATTTATGCCGGCCGAGTCTTCCTCGAAAATTTCGCGAAATGGGTTTGTGCAACACTTCTATTCCGCGCGCTCCGCAACCACCGCACGACGAACGGCTGGCTGAAGACTCTGATGAATCGCGAGCAGGCTGCCGCCTTACCATGTGGTTCTGGTCAAGTCATTGCGAACCAGTAAGATCCACACATAAAGAATCCTCATTTTTTCTGAAAGAATCATTTTTTACTTACGAGCTATTGGTAGAATGGAAATACTTGTGAGAAGGTTGATTTGTCCGCTTCTGACGAAGGCAAAGTTGTATTCCTTTGTGTTAATCGCTGGAGGCATCCTGGTTGCGGCTCCCGCCTTGTGCGCCAGCTCGATACAGTTGCTTTCCGTACGGGACTCATCCAGCGCCTTGATCTCCGGCGGCAACGGCGACTCGGTTGCCCCCTGGATCAGCGGCGACGGCCGTTACGTGGTCTTTTCCAGCCTGGCCAACGATCTGACTGCAGGCGACAACGGCCAACTGTGTTTGGACGTGTTTCTTCGGGATCGTGCCAGCAATACCACGGTTCTCGTCGGCGAAAACTACAGCCAGACGGGTGGCGGTAATGGGAATTCGATGTTCGGTTCAGTCTCGACCAACGGCCAATACGTGGTTTTTCAAAGTGACGCCAGTGATTTGGTGCCGGGTGATACGAATGAGGTCAGCGACATTTTTGTGAGCGACCCGGTGGCCGGGGTAACCACACTCGTCAGCGTTGCCGCCTCTGGCGGTTTTGCCAATGGCGCCTCCACGGACCCGGTCATGACGCCTGATGGCCGTTGTATCGCGTTTGTAAGCGCAGCAACGAATTTGATCGCTGGCGATACAAACGGAATTCCGGACGTCTTCATGCGCGATCTCGCATCTCAAACGACAACCCTGGTCAGCGTAGGAGCCAGCGGTGCGAACTCGGTCATGGCTACGCCGGTTATCACGCCGGACGGGCGGTTTGTGGCGTTTTTCAGTTCGGCGCGCGGTTTGACTGCCGGCTCACCGGCCAATTCCGCAGGCGAAATATACGTCCGGGATCTGGTGACAAACGCGACGACCTGGGCCAGCACCAACGGACCGACCATTGCCTCGAACCTGCTGCATTTGATTAACATGCCGTCTTATCATCCCGAGATAAGTGACGATGGGAGATTCGTGGCGTTCAAGACCGGCACGAATAACGTGGCTGGATCCGTGGTAACCCCTGTGGTGGTTCTTGAATATGATTCGACTGCCGGGACAACCGCGGTGGTGAGTACGAATGGCGTGCCGGCGTGGGAGCAAAACGACGACCTCTACGGCCCCGAAATGTCGTCTGATGGCCGGTTCATCGCCTTCGTGGCGACTAATAAACCAGCCGCTTGCCTGTTTGTCCGTCTGTGGGATGCCCAGGCAGGAACAGACACACTCGTCAGCGTGTGCCAGGATGGAACTATTCCGACCAACAGCATTTCGCTGGCTCTGGTCCCCAGTCCGGATGGACGTTATGTGGCGTTTCTGAGCAATGCCACCAATCTGGTCAACAACACCGTCTCGAACGGTTTTCATGTTTACATTCGCGATCTCCAGGCCGGCACCACGCGACTCATCGACACGGATACAAACGGTGTAGGTTCGACGGACGAATCGGGAACTGTTCCCGGCCTGAGTGCAGACGGGCGGTTCGTCGCGTTTTGCAGTCCGAACGGCGGTTTGGTTGTTTCAGACAATAACAACGCTTTCGATGTTTTTCTAAGGGACACGATCGGCGGGACGACGGAATTGATTTCTCAACGCAGCCCGACCGCCGTTGAGCAGTCGGGAAATGGCTTGTGTTCGCTAACCCCCTTCTCCATCAGCGCGGACGGGCGGTGGGTGGCATTCGCCAGTTACGCAGACGATCTGGTGACGAATGATTCCAATCGTGAACGAGACGTTTTTGTCAGTGATCTGACGACCGGCGGCAACATCCTCGTGAGCGTGGGGAGTGACGGCAATTCCGCCTCGGGCGGTTCTTCCGTCACCCCGGTGATCAGTGCCAACGGCCAATTTGCGGCCTTTGTCAGCGCGGCCACGAACCTGGTTTCCAACGATACCAACGGTGCGGCCGACGTTTTCCTTCGCGATCTTCGGGCGGGAGCCACCACATTAGTCAGTGTTGACTCTAGCGGCGTCTGTTTGGGAACCGGTGATTCTTCCGCGCCGATCATCAGCCGGGACGGGCATTGCGTTGCGTTCCTGTGCAAGACAAACACCGCGGCGACATATCCCGGCACGTTTTGGCGTAATGTCGTTGCCGGAACAACCATTTCATTGAGAGGCGCCTCCGCAATTGGCCCGTCCCTCAGTGCCAACGGCCAGCGCGTTGCCTGTTTCGACAGCGCATCGCACCTGTATGTCTGGGATGCCGGGTTGGCCGCGAACATTTACACCAATCTGGCGACCGTGACCTCGACCGCGATTTCTCCGGCAGGCGACCGGTTGTTCTACCAAAGCGCAAATCAGTTGTTCGTTCGTGATTTGGCCGCCGGTTCCAACATCTTCGCCTGCCCCGGCACCGTTCCGATCAAGAACTCCTCACAATGGAGCAGTGATGGACGCTTCATCACGTTCGTCACGGCCGCGAGTCTCGCGCCCGGGGACAGCAATGCCACCAACGACGTGTATCTGTGCGATCTGCAGACAGGCACCATTACATTGATCAGCGCCAATGACAGCGGATCAGGCGGCGCGAACGGTCCGTCGGATTCGGCAATGATGAGCGGCGACGGACGTTTCGTGGCATTCCGCAGTTTCGCCACCGACATCCTGCAGGGAATCACGAATTCACCGGGCCTGTTTGTCTTCGACCGGCTCACCGGATCGAACATCGTGCTCACCACCGGCACTCCCGGTTCAGGCTGGAGTTCCTGGGCAGCACAGCCAATGGTCAGCAGCAACGGAACCGCCGTCTTCCAAAGCTGGGATTCCGGTCTGGTGGTCGGCGATCTGAATCGCGTTTCGGACGTGTTCGGAGAACCGGTGAACACGGTATCCATCATGGACAGCGATGGCGACGGCATTCCCGACTGGTGGATGATGAAATACTTCGGCCACACCACCGGGCAGACCGGCGATCTGTCGCGAGCGCAGGATGACGCCGACGGCGACCGCCTGACGAACCTGCAGGAGTATCTGACAGGCACCGATCCCCTGAACCCAAGTTCTGTTTTCCGTGTCTGGATTTCGGTGGCGGTCGTGTCCGGCAACAGCGTGTTGCTGACCTGGCCGGCCGTGCCGGGGAAAAGCTATCGGGTACAGCACAAAAACGATTTGAACGATCCGGTATGGCTGGACTCGGCAGGGAGTCCGGCGGTGACTGGAAACCTGGCCAGCTTTACCGCGCCGGCTGTTTCGACCCTGAGCTATTTTCGAATTGTTCTCGTTGATTGAGACGGGATTGGGAACCGCGGCGCCCGCTCATACGGATAACGGATAGCAGCGTGGCCCGGTCCGGATGAAGACTGATGGAATGACCAGGAACAAAACTATGAAAACCATACAACCGGTATTTACTGATGGCGCGGCGACCGCTCCCCGCAAGGGTTTCACGTTGACTGAATTGGTGGTTGTGCTTGCCACCATTGCCCTCTTGATCGCTGTTTGTCTCCCGGTGCTTGCGGCCACAAAGAATCAAACAAAGATCGCACAATGCGCCGGCAACCTGAAGCAGTTCACCCTGGCCATGCATATTTATGGCGGCGAGAACAATGACAAGCTGCCGGTATTGAGCGGCGGTCCGGTTTGGGCTTGGGATCTGCCTTGGAGCGTGGGCAATGTGATCACTCAATGGGTTTCCTGGCGGCAATTGTATTGTCCGGGAACCGGGCCGCGCTTTGACGAAACCGATAATTTGTACCTTTGGAATTGCCAGTATATCGTTGGCCAGGCGCCTTACACCATGCATATCCTCGGTTACGCATTTGCGTTTTCAGGCCCCGGTTGCTCGCTGACGCCGGCGAATCAAAATACGACCTTGCTGTCTGAACCCATCAGATTGACGACATTGCCTGGGGGACCAACTCTGCCCGCACCATCACCTGCTCAACGGGTGTTGTTGGCGGACGCGACCATCTCACTGAATTTGACAACGTACGCCAACCGTTACAAAGATGTATATAATAGCGTGCCCGGTGGCTATACTCCGCCGCCTGCGTATGCTGTCAAATCACACACCAGTCCGCACTTGAATGGAATATTCCCCGCCGGGGGTAATGCGGGATTCAAAGACGGCCACGTCCAATGGCGCAAGTTCGATAACATGGACCAGCGAGCTGCGACCGGGCGGGGCTTCTGGTGGTGATAGCCTGCCGGGACAATGTGTGGCTCTCAGATTTGTCTGCCCGGTGGATGGGGTTGCAGGAGCGAAACAATCAACCAACCACGATGTTCACCAGTTTCTTGGGTAGAACGATGACTTTCCTGATGATCTTGCCAGAGATGAATGGCTGCGCTTTTGCCGACGCCTTGGCGGCGGCTTCGAGCGCGGCGTTGTCGGCGTTGGCCGGGACTTTGATCACGTCGCGCAGTTTACCGTTTACCTGCACGGGAATTTCAATCTCAGATTCAACCAGCAGAGCCGGATCGTATTTAGGCCACGGCCGGTATGACAAAGAGTCCCGAGTCACGGGTCCACTGTCTCCAGTCAAGACCGCCAACTTCGGACTGTGGACTGTGGACTGTGGACTTTGGCCCGTGGACAGCTTTTCCCACAACTCCTCCGCCAGATGCGGCGCGAAGGGCTGGAGCAAAATCAGGAAATCAAGCAGCACAGCAACCGGCTTCGTTTCCCAGGTAATGGCGTCGTTCACAAAGACCATCAGTGCCGAAATGGCCGTGTTGAAACGAAAGCCGTCCAAATCCTCGGTCACCTTTTTGATGCACGCATGCAGAGTCTTCAACTGTAAAGGCGTTGGTTCGACATCTTTAATCGAGCCGCTGAGTTGGATTTTTTTGAGCAGTTCTGCGCCCTTTTGCGGCTCCGTTGCCTCCGCCTGCTCAAATTCCGTTTCGCTCTTTTCGTCCACGAACAACCGCCAGACGCGGCCGAGGAAACGATAGACGCCTTCGACGCCCTTGGTGCTCCACGGTTTCACCATTTCGAGCGGACCCATGAACATCTCGTAAAGGCGCAGGGCGTCCGTGCCGAATTCCCCGAGAACATCGTCCGGGTTCACTACGTTGCCGCGCGATTTCGACATCTTCTGGCCGTCTTCGCCGAGAATCAGACCCTGATTGACGAGCTTGAAGAACGGTTCGGGAGCCGAGACGCAACCGAGATCGAACAAAACCTTGTGCCAGAACCGGGCGTAGAGCAGGTGGAGGACGGCGTGCTCCGTGCCGCCTACATACAGATCAACGCCGGGCGTCGTTGATTTGGTTGATGGTTGAGAGTTGATGGCTGATTGCCCCGATGTACCCATCCAATAGCTCTCAGCTTCTTTGCTGACGAACACGTTCGGATTTTTCGCGTCGAGAAAGCGTAGATAATACCAACATGAGCCAGCCCATTGCGGCATCGTGTTCGTCTCGCGCGTCGAGCCGTCGGGCAGGTTGACCCAATCCTTCGCACGGGCAAGGGGCGGTTCGCCGGTGGCGGTCGGTTTGTAATCGGTCAACTCCGGCGGCAGAACCGGCAACGCGGATTCCGGCAAGGCTTCGTGATACAAATTCCCGGCGGGATCGCGCTTCCAGACAATCGGGAACGGTTCTCCCCAGTAACGTTGCCGGCTGAACAACCAGTCGCGGAGCTTGTAGTTGATGGTTTTCTTGCCCAAACCCTTCGATTCGAGCCAGGCGGTGATTTTCTTCTTGGCTTCCAGCGTAGGCAGCCCGGTGATGGAAATGTCCGGCCCCGTTGAATTTACCGACGTGCCGTCATCCACGAAACCGCGCCAATCCGTTTTTGGGTCCGGCGGTTGGACGACTTGCACGATTGGCAAATTGAATTTGGTGGCGAATTCGAAATCGCGCGTGTCGTGCGCCGGCACAGCCATGATGGCGCCCGTGCCGTAACTGGCGAGCACGTAATCGGCAATCCAGATGGGAATCTTCTGGCCGTTGACGGGATTGATGGCGTAAGCCCCGGTGAACACACCGGTTTTTTCTTTCGCCAGTTCGGTGCGTTCCAAATCGGATTTTCCGGCGGCAATTTTTTTGTAATCTTCAACGGCCTGCTTCTGTTCCGTCGTCGTGATGTAATCCACAAGTCTGTGCTCTGGCGACAACACCATGTAAGTTGCGCCAAATAAAGTGTCCGGTCGCGTGGTGAAAACGCGGGTTTTCAAATCGCCTTCACCGTAGCGGCGTCTCGGCAGAGCGCCGCCATCTCCCTTTTCATTTTGTTCAGCGGCGCTCTGCCGAGACGCCGCTACGACAAAATCCACCTCCGCACCTTCGCTGCGGCCAATCCAGTTGCGCTGCATTTCCTTGAGCGAATCGCTCCACTCAATCGTGTCGAGGTCTTGCAACAGTTTCTCGGCGTAGGCGGTAATGCGGAGCATCCATTGGCGCATCGGTTTGCGGACGACGGGAAATCCACCAACTTCGCTTTTTCCATCCACAACTTCCTCGTTGGCGAGAACAGTGCCAAGTTCTTCACACCACCAGACGGGCTGCTCGCTGACGTAGGCGAGACGTTTTGAGTCACGATATTCACGGCGTTTATTCCAAAGTTTCAAGGCTTCAGCATCCAACTGCTTCGGGTCGTCCAGAAGTTCGTGAGCTTGCGAAGATTTTGCCCAAGTCGCCAATTCCAGTTCCTTTGGATACACCAACCTTCCAATCGGCTCGGCTTTGTTCGTTTCCGGATTGAACCATGAATTGTACAGCTTCAGGAAGATCCACTGGGTCCACTTGAAATAATCCGGATCGGTGGTGGCGAGTTCGCGTGACCAGTCGTAGCTGAAGCCGAGCGATTGAATCTGCCGCTTGAACGTGGCGATGTTGGCTTCGGTGGTCTGGCGCGGATGCTGGCCGGTCTTCACGGCGTATTGCTCGGCGGGCAGGCCGAAGGCGTCCCAGCCCATCGGATGCAGGACGTTGAAACCGAGCGCGCGTTTGTAGCGGGCGAGGATGTCCGTGGCGGTGTAGCCTTCCGGGTGGCCGACGTGCAGGCCCGCGCCGCTCGGATACGGAAACATGTCGAGAATGTAAAATTTAGGTGGCAAGGCCTTGCGGCCGGCCGCCGTGGCATCCGCCCCGTGCCGCTGGGCGAACGGATGGGTTGGGGGAATTTCCTCGCCGGGATTGAAAGCGCGAAAAGTCTGCTGTATCTCCCAGAATTGCTGCCATTTGGGTTCAATCAGATGAAACGGATATTGCCTGCGACTGCTCGACATAGAGGCGGGATTTTGGGGAAAGCGGCGCGGCGGGGCAATGGTGGAATTCCATGGACGCCAGCCCCCCGGTTTTCCAGCATTGACACGAATGAAAAGTTGTCGTAATTGTAGCGATTAGACAACCGTAATACTGGACCAAGCGAGTTTGCGCCATGACCGTTTCGCGCGTTTCACGGATTTCGCCGTTTGCTGCACAGGCAAAAGTGCGGGCCTTTACCCTGATTGAGCTGCTGGTGGTGATTGCCATCATCGCGGTGCTGGCGGCGTTGGTGCTGCCGGCGCTGGCTCAGGCCAAAGCGCGGGCGCAGGCCATCATGTGTCTGAGCAACACCCGGCAACTGTTATTGGCCTGGCATGCCTATGCCGGCGATCACGACGACCGATTGCCCTATAATCTGGGCATGACTGCGGGCGGGCCGCGAACGCCCCTCAACTGGGTCAACAACGTCATGACCTGGGATTTGAGTCCGGACAACACCAACCCGGCCACGATTACCGAAGCGAGTCTCGGACCTTACAGCGGCTCAACGGGCGTTTACCGTTGTCCGTCAGACCAGGCCGTGAGCACGGCCCAAAGCGCTGCCGGCTGGGACGGGCGCATCCGCAGTTATTCGATGAACGCGATGGTCGGTGATGCGGGCGATTTTTCCACCAACGGTTTCAATGTCAATAATCCCGGTTACGTCCAGTTTTTTAAAATCACCCAAATCCCCCGACCCGTCGAAATTTTTGTGTTTCTGGACGAACACCCGAACACCATTGATGATGGATACTATCTCAACAAATCCGCCGGATACGCGAGCAGCAGCAACTACGGCGGCCCGGCTTACGACAATGCCGAATGGCTGGATTTGCCAGCCACCTACCACAATCAGGCAACGGCATTTTCGTTCGCCGACGGACATGGTGCGTTGCATCGTTGGCAGGTCCCCAGCACCTTCTCCTCGGTCCGGCCGGATGTCCCCTACATTCCCATCGAAATTTCCACCGACGAGCGCACGGATTTCAACTGGATGCTGGAACACATGAGTGTGAATCAGAAGTGATGGCCGGTCGGTCCTACAAATACCGCTTCAGGGCCTGTTCATCCCCGCTCGTCCCCAGAACGTACAGCTTGTCGCCTTCCGTCCAGGTCACCATCCGGAGCCGGCTGACCTGAACGAACTGGCGTGAACCGGCGGGTGGCGCATCCTTCACCCGGGAACGGTCAACCACGAAAAGCCAAAGATCGCTTTGATCCCCGGGTGGCAACGGTCTGCCCGTGCGGAAACAAACCATCGAAACCTTCGCGCCCTGCCAATTTTGAATCGCACAGCCGACCGTGGCGGTCTCACCCAACGGCGCCGGCAAAACGTAATCCGCCGGCGCTTGATTTTGAGCAAGGTAGGCGCGGACCGCCGCCGGATTATTGGTCGTCAAATCCATGCCGTAGCCGCGCAAGGCAATGCTCGCCATCTGGTCCCGGTAAGTAGCGAACGTGTCGTAATCCGGCCGGTGCGGATACCAAAGTGGCGCCAGGGCAATCAGTGCGACCATGACCGCCGCCACCGCCAGAATTGCGTTTCGCCGCCGGAGGCTGATGCGCTCATGCGCCGCCTGTTCGGAGATGATTTGTTCCTTCAAGCCGGCGGGCGCGGTGATTTTCCGGATGCCGGCGCGCATCGCCTCGTGTCGCGCACAATGCTCTTTCAGCCACCTCGCCAGTTCCGGATCGCGTTGTGCCAGCGCGAGCGCCTCGGCAATCTGCGGATCGTCGGCGTCCGCCGTGCCGGGCCGGTAAAGCAATAAAATGGTTTTGGCTTCGTTGTGGTTCACGAGATGGGGGACTGAAGTTGGCCGCCGGTGGGGTTGCCGGTCAGCCGTGCGTGCAATCGACCAAGACCGCGGGCGAGCCGGGACTTGACGGTGCCAAGCGGCACGTCGAGGATTTCCGCGATTTCGTTGTAGGAACAATCCTGCAGGTAAAACAGCGCGACGGGCGCCTGATAAATTTCGTCCAGGCCAGCCAGCGCCTCCAGCACCTGTCCGGCATCGAGGCGGTTGGCTGTGACCGGGGACACAACGGGGAGCTCCGCGGCGGCGTGTTCCAATTCGACGTGCGGAAAGCGGGTTTGTCTCCGGCGTGTGCCGAGGAATTCGCGGTGGAGCGTGGTAAACAACCAGGTTTTCACCTTGGAAGCATCGCGCAATTGGTGGCCTTTGGCCGCCCAAACGCAAAAGGTCTGTTGTGTGAGGTCACAGGCGTCGGCTTCGTCCCGCGCGAGGCTGAAGGCAAACTGGTACAGCGGCTCATAATAACAAGCCACCAGCCTTTCAAACTCCACGGCCTCAGCCATATCGCCACATTGAAGTTAAGAGCCCGCAGAACGTCAATTGTTCCCGTAAAGTTTTCCGGGAACAAATTCCATCATGGTTCCTCTCAGGTGCAAGGGTTCATGACAATTGAGCGGAGTTATCATATTGCCACCGGCGTAACTCCGCTAGCTGCAGCTAGTTGAAAGTTGCCAGTATGA
This sequence comes from uncultured Verrucomicrobiae bacterium, assembly GCA_963802515.1. Taxonomy (GTDB): domain Bacteria; phylum Verrucomicrobiota; class Verrucomicrobiia; order Limisphaerales; family UBA11358; genus UBA11358. The sequence goes on along the minus strand of CAWDIX010000002.1, from coordinate 2,592,029 downwards.
AATTGCTAAAAAATATGAAAATGACACGGAAATTGTTTCAACGGATATTGGTGGGCGTGGGAATTGCCGTTCTGAGTTGTCCGATTCCCAGTCGGGCCGCTGTGACAACCATCAGTGTGGGGACTAATAACACCGACACTTTCACCCCGGCCGTAGCCAACATCGCCACTGGCGATACGGTGATCTGGCGATGGGACACCACCAGCACGTTTATCACACACAATTCGACCAGTACCAACAGCGCGTTCCTTTGGAGTTCGGGTACTCATTCGGAACCATTCTCATTTACTAACACGTTCCCGAGCGCGGGCACTTTCCCGTATCAATGCACCATTCATGTCGCCTTTGGCATGACCGGCTCCGTGATTGTCACGACCGCAAATCATGCACCATTGGTCACCATCACCAACCCGATGTCCGGCACGGTGTTCGCCGCGCCAGCGAACGTGACCATTCGAGCCTCGGCCTCGGGCAACGGGGGCACTCTGACCAACGTGGAATTCCTGGCCAATTCGACTGTTTTGAGCAACGTCACGACCGCTCCTTACTCAGTTGTGGCCAACAGTCTGGCGGCGGGCGGTTATACGCTTTCAGCCATCGCCGCAAATGACTCGGGCCTGAGGGCGACCAGCTCGGTTCCCATCAGCGTTGTCAGCCCCGTGCCGATTGTGCTCAGCACACCCGCTTTGCAGCCGGCCCCCAACTTCCAGTTCAGTTTCACGTCGGACGCCGGGTTGAGTTATGTGGTTCAAAGATCAACCAATTTGTTGGCGAACAACTGGTTGCCGCTCGCCACCAACCTGGCGGGCAGCAGTTCGGTGACGTTCACGGAAATAAACGCAACGGTCAATCCGGCGTACTATCGTGTCGGTCTGCTGCCGAATCCATGATTCGTCGCGGCCGACGACTGGCGAGGCCGGTCGAAACGGCATTATGGGTAAAAAATATGCAGGCACGGCGATTCCTCATCAGCGCATTATTATCCGGTTTGTGGCTGCTGATTTTGTCCGATGTGAAATCCGCCGGCTCCCTTCCACCGTCAGGCGGGGAAACGGCACACGCGCGGAGGTTCGTGGCACAGGGCGTGGTCAAGGCACTCAACCCGGACCAAAAGGAAATCACCATCAGCCACGAGGCCATTTCGAATTACATGGCGGCCATGACCATGCCGTTCAAGGTGAAGGATTCCAGGGAACTCGCCGGTTTGCAGCGGGGCGATGAAATAACCTTTCAACTCAACGTGGCGGACTCGGAAAGTTGGGTGAATCATCTCACCAAAATTGGGGCGGTTTCACTGCCGTCCGAAGAAAAACCGGACGATTCCCACCCTGCGGCAACGCTTTCCGCCATGCCGGAAAATCCGCTTTGGGACTACAAATTCACGAACGAACTGGGGCAGGCGGTCAGCCTGATGGATTTTCGCGGGCAGGCGCTGGCCATCACCTTCTTTTACACGCGCTGCCCCTTGCCGGATTATTGCCCGCGCCTCTCGAAGAATTTTGAAGCGGCGCAACAAAAACTCGAATCCAAACCCGGCGCTCCTGCCAACTGGCATTTCCTGTCCATTTCCTTCGACACGGAATTTGACACGCCGGCCATGCTCAAAGCCTACGGCGACAGTTATCAATATGACCCCCGGCATTGGAGTTTCCTGACCGGTCCGGCGGATAAAATCGGCGAACTCGCCCGGGCGTCGGGCGTGACCTATGAACCCGACGGCGGCACATTCAACCACAATTTCCGCACGCTCATCATTGACACCTGCGGCCATTTGCAGATGATTTTCCCTACCGCCGGCGATCTTTCGGACCAGATTGTCGCTGAAATCATCAAGGCGGCCGCGGTCACGAATCAGCCGGCCTCACAAAATTAAAACGGGTGAAACGGGTGCGAACATTCGCCGTGGCGGTGGCGCTCGGCCTCGCCGGCAGCACAGCGTTGTTGTTGATTTCATGCTCCACCACCTCGACCGTGGTGGTGCCGCTGGAAATTCCCGGGGCCCATTACGTCGGCAACCGGGCCTGTGCAGATTGCCACAAGGAAATCGTCCGGAAGTTTCCCGCCAGCCCCCACGCCCGGGTCCATTTTGGTGGCGCAGGCGTCTCGCCCGCGAGTCCCGAGGCGAGCCAACATCAATTGGAAACGAACGGGCGGGACGCCCGTGCCACTAACTTCGGCTGCGAATCCTGTCATGGCCCGGGCAGCAAACACATCGAAACCGGCGGCAGCGCTGAATTTATCATCAATCCCGGCAAGGACCCATCTTCCTGTTTTCAGTGTCATCTCGACGTTCGGGCCGAATTCAACCTGCCACAACATCACCCGGTCATCGAAGGACACATGAGCTGCGTGCAATGCCATGACCCGCACGGCGGCGACATCTTCAAACCGGCCGGCGGGCTGGCCATGGCCCGGCAGGACGAAAGTTGCGCCCAATGCCATCGCGAGCAGACCCGGCCGTTCGTTTTCGAACACGCGGCGCTCCGCGAAGGCTGCGTCACCTGTCACAACCCGCACGGTTCCATCAATGAAAAAATGCTCGTCGCGAGCGACCCCAACCTGTGCCTGCGCTGTCACGCGCAGGTCCAGGGCCCGGGCGTCCCCGCCGGAAGCATTTACATTGGCAACACGGACCACACTCAGTTGCTGCAAATGGGGACCTGCTGGACCGCCGGTTGCCACACGGCCATCCATGGTTCCAACGTGGATCCGAGGCTCAGGTATTGAACGCGAGGCGTGACGCGTGAAACGTGAAATAAAAGGGCGATTGAACAGCCGCGTGGCGATCAAGCGCCGCCCACGTTTCACGCCTCATGTTTCACTCATCACATTCGCCTTCAGCCTTTCGCTTTCCGCTGCTGAAATGGATTCCACCAACCTGCCTCCGCCAGCCCGGCAACCGATTGTTTTCGACCGCGACATCCGGCCCATTCTGGAAGCGTCGTGCTTGCGCTGTCACGGGGCGCTAAAGCCCAAAAGCCATTTTCGCCTCGACAACCACGCGTCGGCGCTCGTCGGCGGCGATAACAACACGAATGACATCGTTCCGGGAAACAGCCTTGGCAGCCTTTTGGTGCATTATGTGGCGCGCGAGGTGCCCGACATGGAAATGCCGCCACCTGACCGGGGCGAGCCGCTTACTTCCCGACAAATCGCCTTATTGCGCGCATGGATTGACCAGGGCGCAAACTGGAATACGACCAATCTGCCTCCGCCGCTCGTGCTCAATTATGAACCAACCCTGCGCTGGATTGGCGTCCACGGCGATCCATCCAAATTCCGGGAGCTCGAGGGCCGGGAGGCAGGCTTTGGCGGCGGTGTGGAGGATGTGTTGTTCAGCCAGCAAACCGGGCCAAACGAAAAATTCCTGCTCGAAGCACACGCGATCGCTCCCGACAACGACTTTCGGCTGAAGCTGGCGGTGGATGAAACCGACAAGGGCTTTGTTCACGCCGGGTTTGAAGAATGGCGCAAATATTATGACGACACCGGCGGCTACGACCCGGCGGTGACGCCGCCGGCCTTCAACCTGAATCGCGATTTGTACGTGGACAATGGTCGCGTCTGGGCGGACCTCGGCCTCACCCTGCCGCGCTGGCCGCAACTCGTGCTGGGATACGAATACCAGTTCAAGCAGGGCAACAAGTCCATGCTGGATTGGGGCCAGGCCAACGGGCAAAACGTCAATATTGCCCCGGCCACGAAGGCGATTGACGAAAACACACACATCATCAAACTCGATGTCACGCACGATTTCTACGACTGGCACCTGGAGGACAATGCGCGGGTCGAGTTTTACCGCGAAAAAGACCGTAGCGACGAAGCCAACCTGGCGGCCATCTTTTTCGGCGGGCCAGCCACCACCAAAGACGATTATCACCACGTACAAGGCATGAATACGTTGATGCTGGAAAAGCAACTTCGCGACTGGTGGTTTTTGTCCGGCGGTTTCTATTATTCGCGGCTCGAAGGCAGCGATGTCTTCAGCCAGACCAACGGCGCCTACGGTTTTTCCGGGAGCAGCGATGCGATCACGCTTCGGCGCGAATCGGAGATTTTCAGTCTGGCAAGCCTTTTCATCCCGTTCGAGCACCTCACTTTTTCGGTGGGCACGCAAAACGAATGGACCCGCGAAGAAGGTCTCGGCAACGCGCCGGATTTCGAATTTTTCATTCCCAACGCGTTCGAGAGCGCCAACCTGGATAAATTCAAATCCAGCCAGAATGCGAATCTCCGTTTCATGAAAATCCCCTTCACAGTGATTTTTGCCGACGCCCGGTTTGACCAGGAAAGCGACGATGAATTTCAACAGGAGGAACCGACCGGCGCCCTGACCCGCCAGACCGATGCCATCAATGATCGTTATGACCTCCGGGGCGGTTTCAACACCTCGCCCTGGCGCTGGTCGGATTTGAGCGCCGAATACCGCTGGCAATCCAGCGACACCGACTACCGCCTTCGGCAGGATGTCTGGGGCAGCGGCTTCGGCTCACCCACCAACGGCTACCCGGCATTCATTCTCGGACGCACCCTTCGCGGCGGCACGTTCGAGACGAAACTGACACTGCGGCCCGTGAACTGGCTCAAAACCACGTTGACCTGTCAAATCGGCACCACGGAATATTCGACCAAAACCGATCCGGCCATTGACCTGCTTACGCTCAATCTGGTTTCGCCCGGCGGTGAGATTCTGGCCGGCAAAGACGACGCTCAGACTTACGGTCTTAACGTCACGCTCACACCCCTCCGGTACTTTTATCTTTCCAGCGCCGTCACTTACAGCTGTTCGCGCCTGACCGCGGCCAACAACGGCGACCCGTCAGTCGTTCCCTACAGCGGTAATGTTTATACTGTCATCAACACCGCCAGTTATGCGTTGAATGCGAAGACCGCACTGCAAGCCTCCTACAACTTTTCGCGCGCCGATTACGGGCAGAATAACACCGCCGGCGTGCCGCTGGGCATTAACTTCACCCGCCATCAACTGCTGGTCGGGCTGGCCCGGCGGTTTTCCAGCCGGCTTTCCTGCTCCCTGCGCTACAGTTTCTCCCAATACACCGAGCCAAGCAGCGGCCACGTGAACAATTTCACCGCCCATGGAATTTTCGCCACCCTTGATTACCAATGGCCGTGAGCCGGAGGGCCACACCCCGCATTCACTTCCTCGTGGTTCTGTTGATGGCCGACCGCAGATCTTCGAGTCGAAACGGCTTGCTGATGATGTCATCCACCCCGTCAAGCGGCACGTTTGAAGACTTGAGCATCTCCGCATGGGCGGTCAGCAGGATGACCGGCTGGCCGGGCGCGCGCGACTTGAGGGTGGCCGCCAATTCGTCACCCTTCATCCCCGGCATCGCGTAATCCGTGATCACGAGGTCGAATTTATCCCGTTCAAACAAGGCCAGGGCCTCCTGCGCATGACTGGCAGTGACGACCTCATGACCGTCGAAGGCGAGCATCATCTTCACCGCGTCGCCCACCATCGGCTCGTCGTCAACGACCAAAATTTTCTTTTGCAGGCTGTCAGGTTTTTTCATGGAAGGCCTCCCGGGTGGCGGTCCAAATCAGACTTACAGCAAACGCAAGGCCAACTTTCATGGGTCCTTTGAAAATTCGCCGGAAACCGCGGGCGCGCCTTGCTTCAGCCAGACCAGCCGCAAGCCTTTGAGGGTCAACGCCGGTTCTACGGCGGAAATCTCCGGCAAACGCGCGGCCATTAATCGGGCGTAACCGCCGGTGGCCACTACCGGCAACTGTTTCACCTTCAATTCACGTTTCAACTCGGCGATCAATTCGCGGACCAGCCCGCGATAACCATGCACCGCGCCAACGAGCATCGCCTCTTCCGTGCTCCGGCCAACGGCACTTTTGATTTCGCGGATGCTGATACGCGGCAGCAACGCCGTTTTCTCGTGCAAATAATCCGTCATCGCCGCCAGCCCCGGCGCAATGATGCCTCCCGCGTAATTGCCCGCGCGATTGACGACATCAAACGTCACCGCCGTTCCGAAATCCACCACCACCACCGGCGCGCCAAAGCGTTGGCGGGCGGCCACGGCGTTTGCCAGGCGGTCCGCCCCGATGGTGTCTGGTCTTGGATAATCAATCCCCACGCCACAAAGGTTTTTTCGCGTCAGCTCGAAGGCGTTCAAATTCCAAAGCCGGCGGACCATCTTGCGCACGTGCGGCGTCGCGCGCGGCACCACGCTGCACAAGGCCGCGCCATCCAATATGGCGCGGCCCGCGAATTTTTTCACCGGCTTTTCCGCCGCGCCCTTGAACCAGAGCGCCGTGGGAATGTTGGCGTGTTTCACCACCCGCCGGTGGTCGGCCAGACCGAGGTGCGTGTTCGTGTTGCCGATGTCGAAAAGCAAAAGCACTGTTGAATTCAAGAGGAAAAAGGTGAAAGGTAAAAGGTAAAACGCCCGCGTGCCGATGATTTTTTAATTTTTCCTTTTACCTCTTTCATTTTTCCAGGGTCACATCCCCGCCGGTGATGCGTTCCAAATGTCCGTGCTCGGTCCGCAACAGCAGCGCGCCATCGTCGTTCAACGATTCGGCCCGGCCACTCACCCGCCGCCCGCCGATCTGGATCGTCACCGCGCGGCCAATCGTTGTGCAATGCGCCTCCCATTCGTCGGCCACGCTGCCAAACGCGTTGCCGCAGACGCGCGCATAATCACCATCCAGTTCGCGCAACAGGGCCGTTGCCAGCTCCGGGCGGGAAAGCTTTTCGCCGGCCTCAATCCTCAGCGAGGTTGCCGTCTTGCGCAGTTCCGCCGGAAAATCGTTCGCGCCCAGGTTCACATCCACGCCGATGCCCAGGATGACGTGCCGGACCTTGTCCAGCTCCGCGCTCAGTTCCGTCAGGATGCCCGCGACCTTCCGTCCGCGAATCAAAATGTCGTTCGGCCATTTGATTTCCGGAGCCAAGCCGGTTTCGGATTGGATCGCGCGCCGCAGGGCCGTGGCGGAAGCGACGGTGAGCCGCGTGGTTTCCTGCGGACGCAAATCCGGGCGCAGCAAAACCGAAAACCAAAGACCTTTTCGCGCCGGAGACATCCACGCGCGGCCGAGCCGGCCCCGGCCTTTGGTCTGCGATTCCGCAAAAACCACGGCGCCTTCTTTCACCCCGTCACGCGCCAGCCTTTCAATCACGTCATTGGTCGAAGTCGTCTGCTCGAACACCTGGATGTCGCGCCCGACGACTTTCGTTTTGCCGAGGCGCGCCAGCAAATCATCGGCATACAGTGCGTCAGGCGCGCCCACGAGGCGGTAGCCGAAGTGCGGGCTGGCCTCGATGTCGTAGCCGAGCCGGCGCAACTCCTCGATGTGCCCCCAGATCGCCGCGCGGGTGACGCCCAGCTGCTCGGCGATTTCCGCGCCCGACACTCCGCCCGCATTCGCGCGCAACGCGGTAAGAATCCTGGCGTCTGTGGTCATGAATTTTTTACCACCAATGATTTCGAATGGACGCGAACGTTTGGAAATAAAATCCCCTCACCGGGCCTGCGGCCACCCTCTCCCCGCCGAACGGGGAGAGAGACGGGGCGAGGGGCGCGTTTTAATTTGTCCGTGTTCATTCGTGTCAATCCGCGGTTCAATCTTCAAAGTCCAAACCAATGTCCACCGCGCGCGCGGAATGGGTCAGCGCGCCGATGGAAATGAAATCCACACCGGTCTTCGCGATTGCCTGGACGTTCGCCAGATTCACGCCGCCGCTGGCCTCGGTCTTCATGCGGCCTTTGACCTTCTGCACCGCCAGCCGCAGTTGGATCGGGTTCATGTTGTCGAGCAGGATCATGTCCGCCCACGCATCGGCGGCCTGCTCGACCTGTTCCAGGGTGTCGGCTTCGACCTCGATTTTCAGTTTCGGATACGTTTCGCGCGCACGCCGGACGGCGGCGGCGATGGCATTGGGTTTCTCACCGCGCAACGCCGCGAGGTGATTGTCCTTGATGAGCACCATATCGTGCAGGCCGAGGCGATGGTTGTGGCCGCCGCCGCACGCGACGGCGTATTTCTCGAAACGCCGCCAGCCGGGCGTGGTTTTGCGCGTGTCCTGAATCTGCGCCTGGGTCCCTTTGACGGCCTCGACAAATTGCGCGGTAAGCGTGGCGATGCCGGAAAGCCGCTGGACGAAATTCAACGCGACGCGTTCGGCGCTCAACAGGGCTCGGGCCGGGCCGGAAATTTTCAGCAACGTTTCATCCTCCTTGAGGCGTTGGCCGTCGGCCGCCTGCCGCTCGATTTTTACGCCGGCGGAAAGTTCGGTGAACGCGGCTTCGGCAAACGCGAGTCCGGCCACGACGAGCGGTTCCCGCGCGCGCAGGCGTGCCCAGGCCTTCGCGGCTTCGGGTACGGTGGCCAGAGTCGCGGCGTCGCCGCTGCCGATGTCCTCGGCAAGGGCGCCCTTGACGGCTTGACGGATTTCTGCGGCGGTCAATTCCACGCAGTTAGAATGGGGGCGAACAGCAAAGGGGAAAAGTAAAAAGACGGTTCGGCCGCCGCGAACGGCGCGGCATTAATTGCCGGAGCTGAGCGCGAAAAATTCTTCCACCAGTGGGTCCACGTTTTCCGCCGCGCCGGCAGTCACCAGAGCCAGCAGGGCGCCATCCGGCCGCGCGATTACGAAAATCCGGCCCTGTTGGAATGTCCAAGTGAGCCGGTGCGGAACCAGTCCCTGGCCGGCCAGCAATGTCAGCGTCTCGGCTAGTTGGTGCAGGATCTGATCCAGATATTCGCGCGGACACAGTTCATGGAAACTGTAACTCAGGCACGTGGAATCGGGCAGGCGCAGCCCGCGACCCAGCATCTCCGGCGCAACTGCGCCGGTGGCGAGCCATTGCTGCAAGGTGTCGTTCATCAGCTTTCGGTTGCGGGCTTCGCGGCGGTGGTGGAAACGCGCACAAAGACCATGCGGTCGGCTTTTATCTGCGCCACGGCCCGGCTGCCGGCGAGTTGAATTTCCAGCCGGTCAAAATCCCCCAGCGGCACCAATTGACCAAAGTACGCCGCTTGTTGCGCCACGCTTTGCAGGAGGGCCACTCGGGCGGGCGTGTCCGGGCATTGCCGGGCATAAAGCGGGGCGCCTTCGCCGGAACAAATCAAAGTTTCCTCGACCTGCACAGCCACGTCAGGCGCCGGGGTGGAAGTTTTGACAGCGGATCCCGGCTCCGGTCGGGCAGCCGGTCCCGTTGCCGGTGCTTGCGCAGCCATTTCGTCGCGCACGCGGGCGGCCTCCATGATCAGAAATTCCCATGGCCCTTCGATGGTGCGTTTGGGCGGCGGTTCAAATGGGTGCAATTGGAACTCGCCGCTGGAAAGCGCCAGCAGCTTTTGCAAGGCCCCTTCGCCGGCCTGGGCGCCGGCCTGGGCGTGAATAATCCTGCCGTCTTCGATGTAAATCCGGCCTCGCAACTGCTGGTTGTGGACTTCGAGAACGGACGAGTTGCGGCCGAGGCATTCCATTTGAATTACATCCTGCAAGCCGACCCGGCGCAACACGCCTTGAAAACCTTCCTGGGGTTTCCAGGCAATCAGTTCCTCCAGCATGATGAAGATGGATTTCAAAGCTTCCGGCGTACGGGGTTTTTCAATGAATAATTCAGCGCCTTCGGCAAGGCAGGCGGACCGCTTTTCCTCGGTTGCGTTGGCGGTGATCACTGCTTTTTTCAAGTCCGGGTGTCTCCGGTTGAGAATGTGGAGGAATTGTACGCCATCCAGCATCGGCATGTTGACATCCGATATCACCAGATCAATCTTTTGGACTTTCAACATCTCCAGCGCCCGGTCCGCGGAAGCTGCGCAGTGAATTTGCCAGATTTTTTCACCCAGGGTCGCGAAGAAATCCTGGATCATGGCGAGAAAATCGCCATCGTCATCCACGAACAAAAGCTGATATTGTTTTGCCGGCGCGTTCACTCTTCACCAGGAATTTTACGCGAAAATGTCGCAATTACCATACCGTAAGTTGCCGCCGCGGGGCGCAAATGACCGCCATTTCCCCAACGGCTTTGGTTCAATTTAACGCCGCCAGGGCGTTTTGTGCCGCTTGCCGCACAACATCATCACTGTCCTGAACGGCTTCCGTCAGGATGCCTTTCGCGCCTTGTTCCTGCAGGCATCCGAACGCCACGGCCGCCGCCAGCCGCAGGTCGCGGTCCTGGTCGCGGAGCAGGTCAGTCAGGATGGCAAAGGCGGCGGGCAGCAAAAGGTCCGGCGCTTGTGTCGCGGAAACATCCGGCGCCGGAACCGCCGGTGTGTCCGGGACAAAGCTGTGAATTTGTTCCCACAATTTGGTGGCGCTGTGCCGGACCCAGTATTCGCGGTGATTCAATGCCGTTCCGATTTCCGGCAACGCCTGACGGGCGGCTTCACTTCGCAACCATTGACGGTCAATCTGCTGGAGCGAATTGCTCGCGGCATTACGGACAATTGTTTCCGCGTCCAACGACGCGAGTACCAGGGAATAAATCCCGCGCGCGTCGCCAATCCGGCCCAAAGCCACCGCCGCGCTGCCGCGCACATCACGGTCCTTGTCGCTCAATGCCTGGCAGAGCCCTTCCCCGGCCGCCGGGTTGCCCAGCGCCCCCAAGGCATCGGCCGCCGCACGGCGCACTTCCCACGAGGAATCTTTCAAGGCGCGGATCAATCCCGGCACGGCGCGATTGCCGTCGCATTTGGCGGCCGCTTCCACGGCCGCGACCCGGACATTGGAATTGTTATCCGTCAACTGACGTTCCACGGCTTCAAAGGCGGAGGGATCGGCGAAACGTTCCAGCGCTTCCATGGCTGCGATGCGCAGGGTTGAATCGCTTTTGCCGAGCGCTTCCAGCAACGGTTGGACGACGTTCCGGTCATCCACTTCGCCCAGTGCCCTGATCGCCCCCAACTGTTTTTCCGGCGACCCGCTCCTGAGCAACCCGATCAGGGGCTCGATGGCCTCGGCGCCCAGGGTCGCGGCCTGGCGCAGGTTGCCCGTCGCCATGATTTGCAGCGCCCGTTCGGCATCACTGTCCGGGCGCCAGCCCAATTGCTTCAGGCTCTGGGAGGCGCGGGACCTGACCACGGGCTCGGCGTCTCGAAGCAACCAGACCAGCCAGCGTGTCGCTTGCGGATCGCCCAGTTGGCCCAAGGCCTCCGCTGCCGCGGCGCGCGCCAACGGAGCCGGATCGCGCAACATTTCCACCAGCGGCTCGACTGAACGCCGGTCTTGAAGCCGGCCCAAACCCCGGGCCGCAGCGCTGCGGACCTCGGCGTCCCCGTCTTTCAAGGCAAAGCGCAGCGGCTCGACCGACTCGGAGACACCGGATCGCGCCAGCTTTTCAACCGTCGCCAGCCGGGTCTTTGAATTGCTTACGCGAAGCTGCTGATACGTCCACCACAACATATTTTGGCCGGAATTATAGCGATTTCTGAGCCAACTGTCTCTGAAAAATCCCTCGAAAGCAGCCCGCATAATTTCCGCATCGGGCCCTTTTAAGCCGGTCAAATAAAAGTGATTGGCCGGACGGAAATGGAATAATGCGTTTGGAGAAAACCGCGGAAATTGTAATGGCCTGACCCGCGGCTTTGGTTTAGAACAGCTTCATGCAAACCCAAATCCCATTTGCCATGCCATTTCTGATTGTGGCGGTGTTGGTCATTATCGTGATCAGCTCCATTTACGGCGTGATTCGGGCGCGCAAACGGCTGGAGGGGCTGTTTGAGCTGGCACAACGGTTGGGCCTGAATTTCAGCGCGGCGGAAGATTACGGGCTCGCCGACCGGTATCATTTCCTGAAACAACTGGCCCAGGGCGAAAATCGTTATGCCCGGAATGTGCTTTCAGGGACGTACCAACAAAACCAGGTGCTGGCATTCGATTTTCATTACGAAACCTATACCCAAAGCAAAAGCGGACGCCAGACGCACCATCACTGGTTTTCCTTTTTCATTTTGACGCTGCCGGCGTTCTTCCCCGATCTGACCATCCGGCGCGAAAATTTCTTCACCAAAGTCGCCGAGGTGTTCGGCTACCAGGACATCAAATTCGAGTCCGCCGAATTTTCCAAAACGTTCAATGTCCGCTCGCAGGACAAGAAGTTCGCCTACGATGTCTGCAACGCGAAAATGATGGAATACTTGCTGGCCAACCGCGAGTTGAGTATTGAAATCGAAAATCAGGTGCTGGCGCTGGCATTTGATACCCGGCTCTCGGTTGATCAATTCGAAGCTGATCTTCAACGGCTGGTGGAAATCCGGTCGCGCCTGCCGGAATACCTGTTCACGCAAAACGCATGATACCCATTCTCATCGCCGTCTTCGTTATCGTTGTGCTGCCGGCTGTCTATGTGCTGGCGCAATACAACGCGCTCGTCGCCCTGCGCAATTACATCCGCGAATCGTGGAGCGACGTGGACGTGGAACTGAAGCGCCGCTACGACCTCATCCCGAACCTCGTGGCCGTGGTCAAGGGCTACGCCGCGCACGAACGCGGGGTGTTCGAGCGCGTGACGGAACTGCGCAACCGTTGCGCCGCCAACAACGGCCCGGTGGCCGACCAATCCCGCGACGAAGTCCAGCTCGTGGGCGCGCTGAAACAACTGTTGGTCGTGGTGGAAAATTATCCGCAGCTCAAGGCCGACCAGAATTTTCTCAAGCTGCAAACGGAGCTTGTGAACACCGAAGACCGGATTCAGGCCGCGCGCCGCTTTTACAACGGCAACGTGCGCGACTACCGCAACAAATGCGAAACCTTTCCGGGCAACCTCGTGGCGAAGGCGTTCGGGTTCAAATCGGAAGGCGACTTTTTCAGCGTGCCGCCGTCGGTCCGGGACGTGCCGAACGTGGATTTTGCAGCGTCGTGATCGATAAGTTGTTGGTAGCACCCGCGTCCCGCGGGTTGAATTCGGCGTCTCGCCGAATTCTTTGGTGGGCCACAGGATGCCACTGACCGTGTAAACACGATGCGTCTGTCCGTTCGCATCCGTTTCCGGCGGGACGCCGGAAACAACAGGCGAGACGCCTGTGCTACCTTTATTTAATCATCGCCTTCAACACCGCCAGGCACCGCTCGTTTTCCTGCGGCGTGCCGATGGAAATGCGGATCCATTCCGGCAATTGATAACCACCCATCGGACGCACAATCACGCCCTGCTTTTGTAGCGCCTCGAACACACGCTGGCCGTCGCCGACGCGCACCAGAATGAAGTTGGCGTGCGACGGAATGAATTCGAGCTTTAAGCCGCGGAACGCCTGCTCGAACAATTTCAGCCCGGCAAAATTATTCTCTCGCGTCTTGCGGACGTGTTCAACGTCGTCCAGCGCGGCGAGGGCGGCGGTTTGCGCCAGCAGATTGAGGTTGAACGGCTGCCGGATTTTTTCCAGCGCGGCCACGAATCCCGGGCTCCCGATGCCATAGCCGATTCGAAGGCCGGCCAGGCCGTAAATTTTTGAGAATGTCCGCATCAAAATCAGGTTCGGCCTCGTGCCTTGCCGCACCAACGGTGTCAAATCCAGCGGGTCGTCCAAAAAATCAATGTACGCCTCGTCCATCACCAGCAGCACGTCGGCGGGCACTTCGTTGATGAACCGGATGACGTCCTCGCGCGGGGCGCGTGTGCCGGTGGGATTGTTCGGATTCGCCACGAACACGATGCGCGTGCGCGGCGTGATGGCTTTGAGCATCGCGGACAAATCGTGCGCGTAATTTTTGGCCGGAACGGTGACGAGGATCGCGCCGAACAATTTCGTGACGATGGGATAAACCGCGAAACAATATTGCGACACCACCACGTCTGGTGGAACAGGCATCTTGCCTGTCTCGTTGGTTCGAACAGGCGAGATGCCTGTGCCACCCAGCAGCGCGTGCCCGGCGAACTCGATGATTTCGTTCGAGCCGTTGCCGAGAATCACATTTGCCGGTTCGACGCCGAGTTTGGCGGCGAGTTTTTGTTTGAGATAAAACGCGTTGCCGTCGGGATACAAATTCACGCCGGCCAGCGCCTTTTGCATGGCGGCCAAGGCGAGCGGCGACGGCCCGAAGGGATTTTCGTTCGACGCGAGCTTGATGATGCCGGCGGCTGGCAGGCCGAGTTCGCGCGCGACTTCCTCAATCGGCCGGCCGGGTTGATAGACCGGCAAATCGTTCAGTGCGGGATTGATTTTCAAATGGTTATGCCTCTTCGCCGGGCAGGCGCAGGTCGGCGCCCGGATAAAGCTTGTGATAATCGGTCGCCTGCACGCCAATGATGGCGGCGACGCCGAGGATGTCGTGCGCATTCGAGCCGCGCGTCACGTCGCCGGCGGGGCGGTTCAGGCCGATCAGGATGTGTCCATAGGCGTTGGCGTGGCCGACGAGCCGGACGAGTTTGCTGGTGATGTTGCCGGAATTGAGTTCGGGAAAAATCAGCACGTTCGCGCGCCCGGCGATTTTGCTGTCGAGCGATTTGCGCTCGGCGATTTCCGCCACCAGCGCGGCGTCCACCTGCAATTCACCGTCGAAATCGGCTTCCAGCAGCGATTGCTCGGCCTTGAATTTGGCCATGGCCGTGGCAGCCTGCACCTTGCCGACGGACGGATGTGACGCGCTGCCCTTGGTGGAAAAGGAGAGCAACGCCACGCGTGGGCGCACGTTGAGCAAATGCCGCGCGAGCCGCGCGGTGGTGATGGCGATGTCGGCCAGCTCCTCCACGTTCGGATCGGGCACCACGCCGCAATCGGCCATGAACAGCACGCCGTTTTCGCCGATGCGCGTGTCCTCCACCTCCATGATCATGCAACTTGAAACCGTGGCAATATCGGGCGTAGCCTGGACAATTTGTAACAATGGTCGCAGGACGCTGGCGGTGGTGTGCGCGGCGCCGGAAACCAGTCCGTCCGCCTGGTGCATCGCGATCATCATCGCGCCGAAAAAATTCGGCTGGAGCAGCGCCTCGCGCGCCTCGGTGGCACGAATCCCCTTGTCGCGGTAAAGCGCATGAAAACGCCGTGCGAAATTTTCCATCTCCTCGCTGGTAGCGGGATCAATGACGCGGATGCCGTCGAGCGGGATGTTCAGTCCCTCGGCGGTTTGCTTCACCTTCTCGTGGTTGCCGAGCACGATGGGCGCGCCGAGCCGCAAGGCATGAAACTGCCGGGCCGCCTGCAGGATGCGCGGTTCCTCGCCTTCGGGAAACACGACCCGCTTCGGATGCCGCTGCAATTTTTCGATGACGTTGCCAATAAAACGCATGACGACAGGTTACCGGCCAATGGCGGAATCGTAAAATCAATTTGCCGTGAGAAACGAGAAAGACGACGAGGACGAAGAATACGAAACAGCCCAGCGTGTTAATAAGATTTGGCTTTTACTTATAGCCGGGAGGAAATAAAAGCGCAACGACTTTAGGGTAATCAGGGTTGTGAGGAATGCTTGGTAATTTCGTGGCTTGGACCAGCCAAGTTCTCGGTTTTCCCTTTATCCACCAAGTTTCCTGAACGTGACTCGTGGTTTCTACACTGTTCTGAAAACAATGAATCGCGACTGAATTTGGGGGAGGTGTAGTACCAGGCCAAATGAAACCCTTGAACAGCGAATTAAAACAACAATTTTTAACCCAAAGAGGCCCAAAACCAGTGTGGGCTCCCCTTTGGTCCGTCAGAAAAACTGCTGCACAACCGATACTGTCTGTTAGTTCGACCAGTCTGTGGGTAGTTGCGTCAATTGATGCTTGGTAACGTTGCCGAAGTTCATGTATCGCCTCAAACCCAAGTCGATTATAACCGGCCAGATCGCCACAAAACTCCTGTAGCGGCAGAAGCATCTCAGCAGCAGCCAAATCGCAAAGGTTTTCGAATTCTCTTTCCGGATCGGGTACTTTTTTTTGTGATGTTTGGTGCAGTGGAAGGAATTCACAATAATCAGGAAACAGTGTGTGCGCGAATTCGTGAAAGATGGTAAATCTTTGGCGTTCCGGTAAACGTTTGCTGCGATATTCTATCCATATTTTATTCTCTGGATAAAGCAGGATACGGCCGTCACCGCCAATGTCGTGATCAACTTCCCTGCACCGTATGTCGAAAATACTGGCAAATACTTTAGGGCAAAATGGAGGGCCTTCCCACCCGAACGATTTGGCGTAGGCGATTTTTTCGCGGGCCAACCGACGAACCAGTATTTTTGGATCAATTTCTCCCGCGTGAGCAGCTAATAATGCTTCTACAGATTTGTGCCTTGTTTTGGCTGACCCATGGCTTCCGCCCAAAATGGACATAAACTGAACCTAGCATGCCTAATCTATTTTTTGAAGCTGTTTTCAATACTCGTGTATAAGAATTTCCACGAATCAAGGTCGGCTGCCTTGGCCGCCTTGCGGTTTCGAAGAACATACAATGCATTTAGGATATTTTGGTCGGGTTGCTTGCCGTTGGATCTTAAATATGAGATTAGCCCCTTTTGCCAATCGGGCGGAGCATCGGGAATGATCCGTTTCAATTGGGCTTTTTCCGTTTCAAGAATGGCGGCCAAGGAAACGTCAAGGGCTTCAGCAATTTTATATAATGTAGCCAACGAAGGATTGGCTTCATTAGCTTCCGATGAATTCTCGAGTTTTGAAAGCAAGCCTTTCGACAAGCCTGCCTTTTCAGCGAGAGCCGGGAGTGTGATTTGCTTCTCCAAACGGAGCGCTTTAATTGTTCCGCCGATGTTTTTCATAGTGGTGCCTATTCTTTGAAGTTTTACTATAAAGAACCATTTTTGACATTCCGTCAACAATAATCGGCCGTTTTTTGATGTTTTTCAACAGAAACTTTCTATTTGACAAGTTTCTTATAAAGAACTATGTTGGGGCGCCTGCTGAAAAACCGGCCAAAACGGTTCGGAGAAGGTGGGTTAGAAAGCTAGATAGTTATGTCTGAAGTTAAAGAAGCCACAACGGCGCATAGGGGCCCAGATGACGAACATCCTGGGCATAAACACGAGGTGCAAATCTCAATCAACGGCAAGCATTATAAGGTCCCCGAAGGCCCGACGAGTGTGAAACACCTAAAACAACTCGCTGGAATTCCATTGGCAGATGTCCTTGCACAAGTGACTCATGGTCATCTGCACCCGCTTCCTGACGACGGTGACGTTACCGTTTGCGAAGGGGAAAAGTTTGTCAGTCATCCGCGTGAATCCTCTTCCTCATAGGGTTATGTTACCCACGGATCAAATTGACGAACTTAAAGACCTGTATTCTGGCCTCTGTCTGATCGAAGAGGCCGGGATCAGCTATTTGTTCCTTCCTGCAGTGGTCTTGCCAAAAGGGTGCAAACCAGAAACCGTAGATGCTCTTTTGTGTCCAAACGGGCGTGACGGTTACTCTTCACGGCTTTTTTTCGCCGAACGGGTTCAATGTCCAAAACAATTAAACTGGAATGCTTCCGGGGTGCGGATTGCTGAGCGAAATTGGCACGCATATTCATGGAGAATTCCCGGAACGGATCTGCGCCTTGCTCAAATCGTTTTTACTCACTTGACCGCCCTGCAATGCAACTGACACTACGCATACCTCAATCAGTGCTGATGGAAGCGCGGCGGGATTTGGGTAGGCCACATCCGTTTGCCTTTGAGCGTATCGGCTTTTTCCGATGCCGGCCAACTGGTCGGCAGGATTTATTGGTAGTTTCGGGTTACGATACGATTCCCGATCACCACTATGTTTCCGATTCAATGACCGGAGCATGCATCGGCTCCGAGGCAATTCAAACAGCGATGCAGCGAATCCTGAGTCATCAAGTGGGACAAGTTCATGTGCATTTGCATGAACATAACGGACCTACAGGACCAAGCTCAACCGATTGGCGAGATCAGCCACGTCTAATTCGGGGATTTCAAAATATGGATTCTTCGCTTGTCCACGGGATTGTCATCCTTAGTAATACTCACGCATGGGGGGTTTTCGCTTTACCCGATGTGCCGCGCCTTACAGCACTAAAAAAGGTAAGTGTAGTTTCAGGGGGAGTAGAATTTCTATGAGCGAACGGTATAAACGCCAATCGTTTCTGGGCGAGCACTCACAGGAAGTAATTGAGCGCACAGCGGTGGGTGTAGTGGGTTTGGGCGGCGGTGGCTCACATGTTGTTCAACAACTCGCGCACATTGGATTCAAGCAATACGCCCTATATGATCCCCAAACTGCCGAGCGCTCGAATTTGAACCGGCTAATTGGCGCGACCATCAAGGACATCGGCCTAGAAAAATTAAACATTGCCCGACGTGTTATCAACGGGCTGCAACCTGACGCGAAGATTTCGGCAAACTTGAAACGCTGGCAGGAAACCCCCGAAGCACTCATGGCTTGCGACCTGATTTTTGGATGTCTCGATACATTCCAGGACCGTGATGAAATTGAAACGTTTTGTCGGAGGCACCTGATTCTTTACATCGATATAGGAATGGATGTTCATCAGGTTGAAAATGATCCGCCACGAATGGCCGGCCAAGTCATTTTGTCTGCACCGGGCTTTGCCTGCATGAAATGCCTAGGTTTCATCACGCCGGAAAAACTGGCAATGGAAGCTGCAAAATATGGCGTCGCAGGTACACGGCCTCAAGTTGTATGGCCAAACGGAATCCTAGCATCTACTGCCGTGGGGGTGGCAGTCAACTGCCTGACAAATTGGACAGGTATTTTAAAGGTTCCAATTTATTTGTCCTACGACGGGAATCTTGGGTTTGTTACCGAGCATCCTCGCCTACAGTTCAATGTTCCTGCTCAGTGTGAACATTATCCGTTAGCGAGCGTGGGACAACCGAGGGCAATTGCGCTTTGACAGTTTACAAGACAACCATTCGCCTGAATTGACTTGGCGTGTTCCGGCGGTTAATCTCCGGCCTACAATGCTGGAGACGATTGAGAAGTTGCTGCTGTTGCAGGACCGCGACCAGAAAATCCGCCGCGTGCAGGGGGAACTCGCCCATATCGGCCCCGAACGCGAAGGGTTGCGCGCCAATGCCGCCGCCACCCTGAGCCAGCTCGAAACCCTCAAGACGCGCGCCAAACAGATCGAGTCCGACCGCAAACGGCTCGAACTCGACGTCGAGTCCAAGAAACAGCAAATCGAAAAATACGCCAACCAGCAGTTGCAGACGCGCAAGAACGAGGAATACCGCGCGCTGGCCCACGAGATTGACGGGTGCAAGGCCGATATCACCAAAATCGAGGACCAGGAAATTGAATTGATGGAGCAGGCCGAACAGGTGCAAAAGGAAAACACCCGCCTTTCCCGCGAGGCCGGTGAAACGAAAAAGCTGGTGGAGGACCAGGTCGCGCAATTGGACCAGCGCGAGGAGAATTTGAAGAAGGAACTGGCCGGATTGCAGCAGGGCCGGGCGGAACTGGCGGCGGGGGTGGAGGAATCCGCACGCGTACGCTACGATCGGCTGATCAAGAACAAAGGTGATAACGTCATCGTGGGCGTGAACCACGGCGTGTGCGGCGGCTGCCACATGAAATTGCCGCCGCAAATCATGGTCTTTTGCATGGCCGATCAGGAAATCATCACCTGCACGAACTGCGGGCGGATTCTCTACTATACACGCGACATGGCGCCAGCGGGGCCGGAGGAGTAGGAGACGACGTAAGGAGTCTGTGACTCGCCTTTCAAAATCCGGGAAATTTGAGACTCGTCACTTTGTCTCCTGCGACGCAACGAGTTTCTGAACGGGCTGCTAGGCGCCGTTGTCGCCGATGGCTTCCACCGGGCAGCCTTCCTTGGCCTCTTTGCAGCGCGCTTCCTCTTCGGGCGAGGCCGCCTGTTTATAGACGAACGAATAGCCGCCGTCGTCGTTGCGTTTGAAATTGTCCGGCGCCGTCTCGCGGCACAGGTCGCAGTCAATGCACTGGTTGTCCACGTAATATTTGCCGGGGACGTTTTCGGGATATTTATTTGCCACGTCTGCCATAAATTGTGCCGGCAATATGGCGCTCGCCGCGCGGGATGGCAAGCGCGGAATTGAGTCTGGAGTTGGCGGTCCACGGTCCACAGTCGTGGACGCACTGGTGAGATGACTGAGGACTGTGGACTTTAGCCATTCGACTTTGTTATGTTTAACCCATGCAACCGGGGACCATCCGGAGGACCAAAATCATCGCCACATTGGGGCCGGCCACCGACTCGGCAGAGATGATCGGCAGGCTCATGGAGGCAGGTGTAAACCTGTTCCGCCTCAACATGTCGCACGCGCCGCACGATTGGGTGCGCCGCGTTTGCCAGGACATCCGCGCCGCCGCCGCCGCGCGCCGTCAATTCATCGGCATCATGCTGGACACGCAGGGTCCGGCGATCCGCACCGGCGACATCGGCTCGCCGCTCGATTTGCAGCCCGGCCAGAAATTCACCCTCACCGTCCGCGGCGAACGCGACCTGGAGCAACATTCCGTGGACGTGAATTACGCGAATTTCGTCAACGACATCAGCCTCGGCGACGTGGTGCTGATTGACAACGGCGCGATCCAGATGAAGGTGCTCAGCAAGGACGGCAACCGGGTCGAGTGCGAAGTGCTCACCGAGGGCACGCTCGGCAGCCGACGCCACATCAACCTGCCCGGCGTCAGGGTCAGCCTGCCCGCGCTCACAGCCAAGGACATCAAAGACGTGAAGCTCGGGCTCGAACTTGGCGTGGATTTCATCGCTCTGTCGTTCGTGCGCGAGGCCCGCGACCTGTTGCAACTGAAGGAGCTTTTTGAAAAGGACAAACCCGCGCCGTTCGTCATCGCTAAAATCGAAGACCGGCAGGCGGTCCAAAACTTGGAATCCATCGTCCGCGAAACCGATGGCATCATGGTGGCGCGCGGCGATCTGGGCATTGAAATTCCGTACGAGGAACTGCCCATCGTCCAGCGTCGCATCGTCAAATCGTGTTTGCGTCAGGGCAAACCCGTCATCGTTGCCACGCACATGCTTGAAAGCATGATTGAATCGCCCATGCCCACCCGCGCCGAGGTCACCGACGTGGCCAACGCGGTTTACGAGGAGGCTGACGCCATCATGCTCAGCGGCGAGACGACCGTCGGTAAATATCCGCTCAAGTGCATCGAGGTCTTTGACCGCATTGCCACGCGCATCGAACGCAGCGGCAGCGCGCAATTCCACGACACGGCGGAATTGAGCACCGCGCGGCAGAAACTCGTCAAGAGCGCCGTCGTCATGGCGAACGAATTGAAGGCCGCGGCGATTCTGGTGATTACGCGCAGCGGCAAAATGGCGCGCTACGTCGCCTGGATGCGCCCGCATTATTCGCCCATCTACGCACTTTGCCCCAACAACCATGCGGCCGGCGGCCTGACGTTGAGCTGGGGTGTCACGCCGTTTGTGGTTCCTTTCGACCTCATCAATCCGGAGAACACCATTGAATCCTCGTTGAAAATCCTGGTCGAACAGGACCGGCTGCGCAAGGGGACCACCGTCGTCATCATCGGCTCCATCCTCGTCGGCGACCAGATTGTGGACGCGGTGCAGATGCGCGTGGTGTGAACCCGGCGCCAGGGCGGCGGCTCGCTTGTCGCGCCCCAGCGAAACGAAGGCGAAGCCGCGCCGCATTTTTAAAGCAGATCCAGCATCCGCTCGCTCCGTCGTTTGCCCCGCTTGACAAGCTGCCCGGGATGGGCCGAGGTTTAACCATGAAAATTAAGCGAATGATATTTTTAATCGCGCTGTTCGCCGCAGGCCAGGTTGTTGCCCAGCAAGCAACCAACGCCCCGTCCACTCCTGCAATCGTCACGGTGAAGCAGCCAAAACTGCACTGGCTCGCTCCCATCACGATGACGAATTCCACGGAGAATCTGAAACCGGTCGAAGGATTGGATCCGCGGGCGTGGACGACGGTGGTGGGCTGGCATCCGGGCGAATCCGCCTTTGCGACCGGCGAAACGCACGAAGGCGGATGGTGTTTGTTTTGGATCGACCTTGGGTCATCGCCGGAAATCGGTCATGGCCGGCCCGGCGGCCAGCGATAAACGGCCGCCGGTTTGAGCGCGTGTCAAAAACAGCGGCGCTATTTCAACGCCTGCGCCGCCGCCGTGGCGAGATTCAGCACCACGCTCGGGAACAGGCCAATCCAAAACATGCCCGCAATGCAGACCCAGATGGAAACCTTGGCCGGGGCCGAAAGCGTAATCGGCGATAAATCCGGCGCGTCCTTGCTCCAATAAATCGCGCGAATGACGCCGAAATAGTAATAAAGCGAAATCACCACACCCGCCAGCGCCGTGAACGCGAGGCAATAATAACCCGGATTGGCCGGACCCTGCGCAATGACGGCTTTTAGCAGCAAAAATTTCCCGAAAAATCCGGCCAGGGGCGGGATGCCCGCCAGCGACACCATGGCCAGCGACATCGTTGCGGCCAGCAGCGGTGAGCGCTGGTTCAGGCCGGCCAGCGCGGAAATGTCCTCGGTGTCCACCTGCCGCAGCACGAGGCAAATCACTGTGAACGCCCCCAGCACCGTGAACAGATAACCGGCCAGATAATACAGCAGCGCCGAGCCGCCATCACCGGCCGTCGCCCCGGCCAGCGCGGCCACGCCCAGCAGGAGGTAACCCGCGTGCGAGATGCTCGAGTAACCCAGCAACCGCTTGAGGTTGCGTTGCGGCAGCGCGCACAGGTTGCCGTAAAGAATCGTGATGCCTGAAATGACGATGAGCAGGTTTGCCCAGTGCGCCGTCACCGCCGGAACCGCCGTGAATAAAACGCGCAGCAACAGGACAAACCCGGCGGCTTTGGAACCAATGGCCAGAAAGGCTGTCGTCGGCGTCGGCGCGCCCTGGTAAACGTCCGGCACCCAGATTTGAAACGGAAACGCGGCGATTTTGAATCCAAGTCCAACCAGCACGAACAACAGGCCGAGCAAAAAGATTTTGTTGCCGGCAAACTGGGACGTGACGGCGGCGAGTTCGTTAAAATTCAGTTTGCCGGTCGTGCCCCACACCAGCGCGATGCCGAACACCAGAAACGCCGATGACAATGCGCCGAGGATGAGATATTTTACGCCCGCTTCCAGCGACACCAGCCGTCCGCGCTGGAAACTCGTGAGGACATAAAAGGTGATGGTGATAAGTTCGACGGAGACGAACAGCATCGCGAAGTCATTCGCCGACGCCGCAAACAGCATGCCCGAGAGCGCAAAGACAATGAGCGAGTAATATTCCGAGATGCCGGTTATGATGCGGTCGGAAAATTCCACCGACATGAACAGCACGAGCATGGCGGCGACGATGAATAAGCGCTTGAAAAACACCGCCAGCGCGTCTTCCACGAACGATCCGTTGAAGGCCGTGCCCGTCAGGCTGCAACTGCCGTAGCCACTCAGGCTGGTCAGCAGCAGCAGTCCGAGCGCCGCGATGGCCGCGTAACCGAGAAAGCGGCGGCGCTCGGGCGGCATGAACAAATCCGCCAGCATCAGCACCACGCCGAGGGCGATTACGCAAATTTCCAGGCTGATCAACGCTGAGTTCATCAATTTCGGATTTCGGAATTCGGAGTTCGGAGTCGGGAAAAGTCCGCCCGGACAATCGTTTTGTCAGTCGGCTTGGCGGATGCAACCAAGTTGACAATTTTTTGCGCGTCCGGCGTGATTTTGTCGGTAAGCAGACGCGGGAAACAGCCGAACATGAACAGGCTCGCGAGCAGCAACGCGTAAGGCAGCTTGCGCCAGGCATTCGACGCGTCGGGGAGGCCCGCCCATTTCTCCGGCAGTGGGCCGTGCAGAACGTTCCGCATCGCGCGCAGCATGTAGAGCGCGCCAATCAGCAACGCGCCCCAAACCGCCAGCGCGGTCACGAGCGGGAAAACCGTCCACGCGCCGAAGAACACCGTGACTTCACCGACGAAATTCGCGAAGCCCGGCAAACCGCAGCCCGCCAGCGCCGCCATCAACAACGCCGTGCCGATAAACGGAATTTGCCGGCAAAGCCCGCCCAGCTCGGCTCATTTCCAGCGTGCCGGTCTTCTGATAAATGTAGCCGCTCAAGGCAAACGTCAGCGCCGCGAGAAAGCCGTGCGCAATCATGATGACCACCGCGCCGGTCACGCCGATGAGGTTCAGGCTGGCGATGCCGAGGAAGACAAAGCCCATGTGCGCCACGCTCGAATTGCCGATGAGCAGGTTCAAGTCCTTTTGCCGCATCGCCACCCAGCCGACGTAAAGGATGTTGCCGAGGCAAAGCCACGCGAGACAAGTCATCCAGTGATGTGCGGCCTGCGGCATCAACGGCAGCGCGATGCGGATCAAACCGTAAAGACCGAACTTCTTCAGCACACCGGCGTGCAGCATCGCGGTCGGCGACGGCGCGGCACCGTACCCGAGCGGCGCCCACGAATGAAACGGCCAGAGCGACACCAGAATGCCAAAACCGAACAGCAACAGCGGGAAGATGAAATTCTGCGCGCCCGCGGCGAGCGGATTCGCCCTGGCGTGCTCGATCAATTTCGGGATGTCGAACGTGTTCGCGCCGGATTGCAGGTAAAGCGAGATGAGGCCGATGAGCGCAATGAGCGCGCCGATGCTCAGGTAAAGCGTGATCTGGAACGTCGCGTAGTTCTTCCGTTCGCCGCGGCCCCAAACGCCGATCATGATGAACGTCGGCACCAGCGCGAGTTCGTGCAGGAAATAAAAGAAGAACAAATCCAGCGACGCGAACGCGCCGAGGATGCCGCCGCTCATCGCCAGCAGCAGGATGTAAAATTCCTTTTCGCGTTCCTTGATTTCCCACGAGCAGCACGCCGCCGCGAAGGCGACGATCGCCCCCATCAAAATCAGCCCGACGTTCAGCCCGTCCACCCCGACGTGATAACTGATGCCGAGCGATTCGACCCACGGGATTTGCTGCTCAAATTGGTAGCCGTTGGCGCCGGGCACAAACTGGCAGAACATTTTTATCGCCAGCGCCATCGAGATGAACGTGCCGAGAACGGCAATGGCGCGGATGATGACGCGGTAATTGCGCGGCACGAGCACCAGCGCCAGCGCCGCCAGCAACGGCCAGCCCAAAATGTAAGTCAGTATGGACATTAGTTGTAAAATCCGAAATCCGAAGGCCGAAGGCCGAAAGAAATCCGAAATCCGAAGGCAGAAGAGAAAACCGGCCGGACCGAAGTTTCGGATTTCGATCTTCGGGCTTCTTTCGGGTTTCGGGTTTCGGGTTTCGTCATTTTAAAACAAAATAGAGCATCACCGCCACGCCGAGCACGAACAGGAAGGCGTAGGTCTGGAGGTTGCCGGTTTGCACGAGGCGCAACGCGCGGCCCGTGAAATCCGTGCCGCCGCGGACCAATCCGATGCAAAAACCTTCCACAAACCAGCGGTCAATCACATCCATCACCGCCGCGATGAAATCATGCGCGCGGATGAAAGTGGCCTCGTAAATTTCGTCGAAGTAAAACTTGTTCTTCATCGCAGTTGCCAGGCCGCCGAGCTTCGCGGGCAGGGGATCGGTCGCGGCATTGCTGTATAGTGTGAACGCGGCGAACAAACCCACGACTACTGCGCCGAAACCGAGGAACATCGGGAAAAGGCTGTGCAACGGTTCGAATGCTTGTTGCGCAACGGAAAGATTTTCGGCCGCCGGCCCGAACTGTGAGCCGTAGATGTTGGTGATGCCGATGCAACCGCCAACCAGGGCGAACACGGCCAGCACCACAAGCGGTAGCGACATCACGGCGGGCGATTCGTGGGCGTGTTTGGCCTTCTCCGTCCGGGCGTCGCCAAGAAATGCGACGAAGAAAAGGCGGAACATGTAGAACGTCGTCAGCGCCGCTACAAATACGCCGACGGCGAAGAGCGGATAGCCTAATGCGGGATGTTCGCGGCCTTGTTCCAAAGCCTGCGCAAGAATGGAATCTTTCGAGTAAAAACCGCTGAAGGGCGGCATTCCGCTCAACGCGAGCGTGCCGATGATGAACGTCCAGAACGTAACGGGCATTTTCTTTTTCAGTCCGCCCATTTTCCAGATGTCCTGTTCTTCGTGGAGCGCGTGAATGACCGAGCCGGCGCCGAGGAACAGCAGCGCCTTGAAAAACGCGTGCGTCGTCAAATGGAACATCGCGGGCGTCGGCCCGGCCAGGCCGACGGCCATGACCATGTAACCGAGTTGCGAGAGCGTCGAGTAGGCAAGGATGCGTTTGATGTCGTTTTGCTGGACGGCAATTGTCGCGGCGAGCAACGCAGTAAATCCGCCGATGTAGGCGATGACGTGCAGCGCAATCGGGTCGAGCAAAAACAAGATGCGGCAGAGCATGTAAACGCCGGCGGCCACCATCGTCGCGGCGTGGATGAGCGCGCTGACGGGCGTCGGGCCTTCCATGGCGTCCGGCAGCCACACGTGCAGCGGGAATTGCGCGGACTTGCCCATTGCGCCGCAGAAAATCAGCAGACCGGCGACGGTGGCGATCGGCCCCAGCGCAGCGGGGTTTGCGGCGAGCGTTGACTGAAGTTGCGAGAAATTCAGCGAACCGAGCGCCGCCCACACGACCAGGATGCCGAGCATAAATCCGAAGTCGCCGAGGCGGTTGCTGAAGAAGGCTTTTTTCGCCGCATCCGCCGCGCTGGGTTTTTCAAACCAGAACCCGATGAGCAGGTAGCTCGACACGCCGACGAGTTCCCAGAAAATGAAGAGTTCGATGAAATTGTTCGCCAGCACGATGCCGAGCATCGAGAAGGTGAACAGGCTCATGAACGCGAAGAAGCGCGCCTTGCTCCGGTCGGCATCCATGTAACCGTAGGAATAGATGTGGATCGCGCCGCCGACGCCGGTGACGATGAGCAGCATCATCAGACTCAACGCGTCGAGCTTGAGGCCGAAATCAATTTGCAAATTGCCGATGGAAAGCCAGTTACCGGCGTGCCCAACGCCAGGCGTCTCTGCGTTGATATGAAAACCATTGGCACCGATGAAAACCAAAGTCATCACGAAACCGGCAACAATCGCGCCGATGGAGAGGAGCGCGCTCACGTTGCGGTGTTTCAGCGTGAACAGCGTAATCACCACCGCCGAAAATATCGGCAGGAACAGCGTCAGCCACGGTAACATTTCGTATTTCATCCGTCAGAGTTTCATCGTGGTCAGGTCTTCGACATGGGCGGACTGGCGTTTGCGGTAGAGTGCGACGATGAGCGCCAGTCCGACCGCGACCTCCGCCGCCGCAACGGTGATGATGAAAAAGACCAGGACCTGGCCGTCCAGTTTATTGTTGAACCGCGAAAAAGAAACCAGCGCAAGATTCGCCGCGTTGAGCATCAACTCCAGCGACATATAAATCACCAGCAGGTTGCGCCGCATCACGACGCCGAGCAGGCCCAGGCAGAACAGCAGAAAGCTGACGACCAGATATTGTTCAAGTCCGACGGTCATTTTTAGTTAAATGAGTGATTGATTAAATGAGTCAGACAGGGCGTGATTTCGAATACCTGGCCCATTTAACTCATTTAACTTGTTTGACGGATTTCTTTTCACTTCAAATCTTTCTTGCTCAACAAAATCACGCCCACCATCGCCACGAGCAGCAGCACCGAGACGACTTCAAAAGGCAGCACATACTGTTTGAACAGCAGTTGGCCGAGCGCGTTGGTTCCGCCTTCGAGCTGCGGCGCGGGAAGGTTCGCGCCCGGACCGGTCGCGTGCAGTGCTTTCAGGGCAATCACCACGATGGCACCGACAGATACTAGTCCGCCCACAAGCCCGAAAAATTTGATCTTCCGCCGCTGTTCCTCCTTCAAATCGAGCAGCATGATGACGAACAGGAACAGCACGATGACTGCGCCGGCATAGACGATGATCTGGACGGCAGCGAGGAAGAACGCGTGGAGCAACACGAACAGTCCGGCCATCGAAACGATGGTCAGCACCAGGAACATCGCGCTCGTGACCGGGTTGCGGCTGAACGGATTGGCCACAACGAGGACGCCGCACAACAGCGTCAGCGCCGCGAAGACGTAGAAGAGGATGGCTTCCATCGCTAATCGCCTTTCCTTCTTAAATCCGAAATCCGAATGTCGAAAACCGAAAGAAATCCGAAGACCGAAGACCGAATCATCAACGCCAACACGTCGGCGTCCTTTCGGATTTCGCAGTTCGGGCTTCTTTCGAGCTTCGGATTTAGGATTTCGGATTTCATCTCATTTCGTACGCTTTTAAAGTTTCACTGGAAATGTCTCCTGTTCCTTTGCTTCTTCGAGTTTGTGTTTCCACTTCTGGATGCCGCCGTGCTCGCCGCCGAGCGCGAGAAGTTTTTCCTTGTTGTAAATCATTTCGTCGCGGCTCTGGCCGGTGAGCGAGTAATCCTTCAGCAGGAAAATCGCCTCCTCCGGGCAGACTTCCTGGCAGAAGCCGCAGTAGATGCAGCGGAGCATGTTGATCTCGAATTCCTGCGGCATTTTTTCCGCGTTCGGGCGGTCGGCCAGCCGGCCGGCTGGTCCCGGCGGAATGATTTTGATGGCCTTTGGCGGGCAGACAAATTCACAAAGCTGGCAGCTCACGCACTTGGTGTTGCCTTCCTGATCTTTGACGAGATACGGCGCGCCGCGGTAGTCCGGCGGCACGGCCCATTTCTGTTCCGGATACTCCATCGTGACGGTCCCACCGCCGAACAACGAGCGGATGGCGTGCCGGATCGTCACTTTGAACCCGCCGACAATCGCCGGCAGATAAAGCCGCTCCCAAAACGTCAATGGTTTGCGATTAACTATCATTTGACCCTCATCCACAGCACAACGGCCGTCACCAGAATGTTCGCCAGCGCCAGCGGCACAAACCGCCGCCAGCCCAGGTCCATCAACTGGTCATACCGGAAGCGCGGGAACATCCAGCGCACCCAGATGAACAGCACCATGAACAGCAGCATCTTCACCAGAAAAATCAAGATGTGCGCGAGGCCCGCAACCAGTGTCGCCGCCGGATGGTCCAGTCCCCAGAACGGCAGCGTCCAGCCGCCGAAAAACAGCGTCACCATCATCGCCGCCGACGCGACCATGTTGGAATATTCCCCGAGGAAAAACAGCGCGAATTTCATCGAGCTGTATTCGGTGTGATAGCCGCCGACCAGTTCGGTTTCCGCCTCCGGCAAATCGAACGGCAGGCGGTTGGTCTCCGCAAACGACGCGACCAGGAAAATGATGAACGAGACCGGCGAGAAAAACACCAGCCAGCCGTGCTGCGCCTGCCAGCCGATGATGTGGCTCAGATTTAAACTGCCCACGATCAGCAGCACCGGAATTACCGACATGCCCATCGAAATTTCGTAGGAAATCATCTGTGCGCTGGACCGGATGCCGCCCAGGAACGGGTATTTCGAATTGGCCGCGTAGCCCGCCAACACGATGCCGTACACCCCCAGCGACACGATGCCGAACGTGTAGAGAATGCCGACATTCAAATCCGAGATGACCATTTGCTGGTGGCCGAGCTGCGAGCCAAATGGAATTACCGCCACGACCAGCATCGAAGGAATCACCGCGATGGCCGGCGCGAGCCAGAAATAGACTTTTCGCACACCTGCCGGCGTGAAGTCCTCCTTGAGCATGAATTTCAGCCCGTCCGCCAGCGGTTGGAAAATGCCGAGGCGGGTCAAAGCCGGACCGACCACTGGGATATATTTCATGAAGGGTGGCGCGGCGCGGTTCGGTCCGACGCGGTCCTGAATCCACGCCGAAATTTTGCGTTCGGCCAGCACCGCGTAGGCCACCATGCCCTGCACCACGCCGATGACGATGGCAATTTTGACCAGGCTGAAGATGATGAAATTCCAGTTCATTTAGATCGGCACCGTCGCGCCCGTGTCACCGAGTCCCGCCCACGTTAAACCGTTAAACGCAGGCACGTCCTTCGCCATTTCGTTGAACAAACCTTCGATGGTCAGGAAACCGTCCTGGCCGGTGACGCTGTAAACCAAATCGTGCAAAAAATCCCATTCGGGCCGCGCGTCGCCGGGCGCTTCGACGGCTTTCATGAATTTCTGGACGCGCCCCTTGATGTTCGTAAACGTGCCGCGCTTTTCAACTTGTGCGCAGCCGGGCAAAAGGTAATGCGCCAGCTTCGTCGTTTCGTTTGGCAAAATGTCACTGACGATGAGCGTGTCCAGTTTGCTCAGCAAGTCGGCGTCAATGCCGCTCTTCGTTACATCCTCGCCAAAAACGATCAACGTTTTGACCTTTCCAGCCCGGATAAATTCGGCGATGGGCATGAGCTTGATGCCCACGCTCGCCTGGCAGATGCCGATCAGGTGCGCGCCGGTCTTGTTCGGATTGCGGTCGGCGTTCAGCAACAACTTGTCGCCCTCGCCGAAACGCCCGACGGAATCGGCCATCGCCCCGAACTTGTCCGCCAGTTTTTTGAGCAACCACAACTCTTCATTCGTCTGCCGGGCCGAAGCAATGATGGCCACCGAACCGTGCGGTGCCTTTTTCAGTTTGTCCGCAATCTCATTGAGCGCCGCCGTCCAGGTCGTTTTCTGACCGCCGACCAGGACGTCTTTCAACCGGTCCTCCCGGCCAATCCATTTGTAATTCAAACGGCCATAATCGCACATCCACGGCCCGTTGACGGCGTCGTTTTCGCGCGGCGTATAACGGTAAACTTTTTCTTCGCGCGAGCCGACGATGACATTGCAGCCCGTAGCGCAACTTGTGCAGATGCTTTTGGTTTCCTTGAGAAACCACACGCGCATCTGGAACCGGAAATCTTTCGAGGTGAGCGCGCCCACCGGACAAATGTCCACCGTATTCAACGTGTAATTGTTGTCGAACACTTTGCCGGGATAGGCGGTGAGCGTGTTGTAACTGCCGCGGTTGACGATGCCGAGCGCGTCGTCGCCCGCGATGTCTTTCGTAAACCGGATGCAGCGCGTGCAAAGGATGCAGCGTTCGTCGTCGAGCACGATGCGCGGGCCGAGGTCAACCGTCTTGGGCTTGTGCACCTTCGGTTCCACGAAGCGGCTCGCGCTCTGTCCGTAATCCACCGAGTACTCCTGCAATTTGCATTCGCCCGCCTGGTCGCAAATCGGGCAATCAAGCGGATGATTGATAAGGAGAAATTCCAACACGCCCTCGCGCATTTGTTTTACACCGGGTGTCTTCGTGTAAATTTCCATGCCGGGCGAAATCGGCGTGGCGCAGGCGATGGCCGGGCGCGGCGATTTAATGATTTTGGGCGTGCCGTCGGGGTTCACAATCGGTTTGCGGTCCGGGCCGAGCGCCGGCGTGCCGTACTCCACGAGGCACATGCGGCAATTGCCCGCTACCGGCAACTTCGGATGATAACAATAATGCGGCACTTCCGTCTTCGCCAGTTCACACGCCTGGATCATCGTCGTCGGCACCAGCTTGCCGGACCAGTCCGCCATGAGGCGCGGCACTTCGATTTCACGCCCGTCCACCTTCACCTTGATCTTCTCGACCGGTGGCGCGGGCTTTGTTTCGGTTGTGGCTAAAAGAGACATTCCTTAATTCAAAATAAATTTGTGTTGATCAACAATCTTAACGACCTGGCGAAAGAGCGATTTATCGAGTGGCTTCTTGGAATTCTGCTGGCCTAGAACTTCTAGCCCTCGCTCTCGCAATACTTCACCAAGTGCGTTTTCGATTGCAGCTACATTGTCACGAAGCGGCTTGTGCTTTTCCATTTCCATTTGCTCGGGGAACAAAGGGCCAATGGCCAACATTTCAAAACAACAATCATCTGGCTTCATTCCAACACCCTGCAGTAGCTTACTCAACGAGTTCCCCTTTGCGTTCGCGCGAAAGTCTAGGTGTTGCCCAATTCGGGTAAATGGTGAGCCAGCGTGCGGCGAAGAACTGTCACCCGTCCGACCAACGTAATAGAACGCACCTTGAGTGCCTGTGACTTTCCAAATGTAAATCCAGAAGCCACGTTTGAGAACGTGTCCATCGAAGGACATTTGATAACATTTAACGCTCATGTTCAGTGTTGCGGACTCGCCGCCAATTTCATTTCAGAACTCGGCCCAGTCCCTCTGGTTTCCTTCGCGCGACGCGCCTCGTCTGCCGCGCCTTTGGCGACAAATTCATCCCTGAACTTCGCCACGAAACTTTGCACCGGCCACGAGCAGGCTTCGCCAAACGCGCAAATCGTGCGGCCACCGGGGATGTTGTCGGCGATTTTAACCAGGTAATCGGCGTCGTTCGCACGGCCTTCGCCGTGCGTCAGACGATGGAGGGCCTTGCTCATCCAGAGCGACCCTTCGCGGCAGGGCGTGCATTGGCCGCAGCTTTCGTGCGCGTAAAACTCCGCGATGTTCGCCAGCGCCTCGACGATGTCGGTCGAATCGTCCATCACGATGATGGCACTCGAACCGCTCATCGAACCGGCGGCAATGAGGGAATCAAAATCGTAGGGCAAATTAAGCATGTCCACTTCCTGTTCGACGGCCTGGCCGTCCGGGCCTTTGCGCTTGAGCTTGAATTTCTCGCCCGCCTTGAAAACCTTCGCCGACGAACCGCCGGGAATGACCGCTTTCAACTTTCTTCCGTCACGCAAACCGCCGCCAAAGGCCGGATCATTGATGAGCTGGCCGATGGTGACCTTGCCGGTCTCGATTTCGTAATAGCCGGGGCGCTTGACGTGGCCGCTGAGGCTGACAATGCGCGTCCCGGTGTTGTTCGGCGTGCCGAGTTTGGCAAATTCCGCGCCGCCCATCGCAACAATGTGCTTCACGTTGCACAGCGTCTCGACGTTGTTGACGATGGTCGGGCACATCCACAAGCCGAGCACGGCCGGAAAATAGGGCGGTTTGATGCGCGGATACGGCCGTTTGCCTTCGAGCGATTCGATCAGGCCGGTTTCCTCGCCGCAAATGTAGGCGCCCGCGCCGCGATGAATATAAATCTCCAGATCGTAGCCGCTGCCCAAAATGTTTTTGCCGAGGAAATTCTTCGCGCGGGCTTCGGTCAGCGCCTTATTCAGCAACTTCGCGCCGTCGGGCATTTCGCCGCGGATGTAGATGTAGGCCAGATGCACGTCGTTGGCAAAGCACGAGATGATGGTGCCTTCGATCAACTGGTGCGGGTCTTTGTAAATGATCTGGCGGTCTTTGAACGTGCCCGGTTCGGATTCGTCGGCGTTGCAAATCAGGTAAATCGGTTTGCCGCTCTTGCGGTCAACGAAGCTCCATTTCAAGCCGCACGAAAAGCCCGCGCCGCCGCGGCCCCGCAGGCCGGAGATTTTCACGTCATCGCGGATTTGTTCCTGCGCGGAAAGTTTTTTGCCATCGGGCAAATCCTTTGGCTGCAGCGCCAGCGCCTTTTTGAGCGCTTCGTAGCCGCCGTGGCGCAAATAGCATTCGAGGTCGGGCGTGTAACCCGGCTGATCCGCGTATTTCAAAACTAATTTGTATTCCTGCGGCATGGCTAATTTTGTGAAACGTGAAACGTGAAGCGTGAACCAAACGCGCGGCTTGACTGGGCGGTGAAACCCTTTAGGCTGTCAAACGCTCCGGCTTGCCCGATGGTGTAACGGTAGCACAGCAGACTCTGGATCTGTTTGTCATGGTTCAAATCCATGTCGGGCAGCCATTGGCCATTTACGATTTTTGATTGACGATTTACGATTTGCATCAGATTTCGATCATCTGCATTTGGCCACAATCTCATTTGCCTTCGCCTGTGAAACGCCCTCGTAGAAATCGTCGTTGCACATCATCACTGGCGCGGTGCCGCAACTGGCAAGACATTCGACGAATTCGACCGTGAACTTTCCGTCCTTCGTCGTTTGCGGACCGTGCGCGTGCGCGTCCAGCCCCAGCTTCTCGCAAAAATGTTTGTGCAGTTCATACGCGCCGCCCAGCGCGCAACTCAGCGTCCGGCAAACCTTGATTTGATATTTGCCCGTCGGCTGCTGCCGCAGCATCGGATAAAACGTCACCAACTCATAAACGTTGATGGGCTGCAATCCGAGCTTCCGGGCCGTCCATTCAACGGCTTCCTGTGAAATCCAGCCAAACCGTTCCTGAATCGCGTGCAACACCATCAGCGACGCCGCGCGCTTTTCCGGGTAATGCGTCATCAATTCGCCCACCTCCGCTTCCAGCGTGGCCGGCACGGCGAACCCGCCCTGTTGCCGGAGCGGATTGGGAATGGGTTCGGTGTGAGTGGCGTTCATATCAGGTCGAGTGCAACGCAACACGATTGCCTTCGCTGTCCAAAATCACCGCGCGAAATCCGTGCGGCCCGATTTGATGTTTCGGCTTCAAAATTTTCCCGCCGTTCTGCTCGACGGTCGCAATGGCGGCATCGAGCCGCTTGTCGCAATTCAAATAAATCATCGGGCCATTGGTTGACGGTTTGTGTTCGTCACCGACAACCAGGCAGCCGCTGACGCCGTTGTCGGCATCGGGCAAAAGACCGAAAGTCATCCCTTCCATGGTATGTTTCGCGACCGCCTGGCCCAGCACCGCGCTGTAAAATTTTATCGCCCGGTCAAGGTCTTTCACCGGGATGTCGCACCAGACAATTTGATTGGCCATAATCTTCCTTTCGATTACCGGTCACATTCTCCCATCACGAAATCGAGCGAGCCGAGAATGGCCACGGTGTCGCTGATGAGGCAGCCGGGGAAAATTTTGGGAATGATGCTCAGGTTCACAAAGCTGGGCGCGCGGATTTTCATCCGGTAGGGCGTGCCGCCGCCGCGGCTGTTGATGTAAAAACCCAGCTCGCCCTTCGGATTTTCGTGGCCGAAATAAATCTCGCCGGGCGGGCAGTTCATCCCCTGCGTCACGAGGATGAACTGATGAATCAATTCCTCCATCTTCGTCATTACATTTTGCTTCGGCGGCAGAATCACCTTGCCGTCCGGCACATTCACCGGCTCTTTGGTCTTATTGTCGGCGCCGCCGGGGATTTTCTGGATGCACTGTCGCAAAATGCGGACGCTCTGGCGCATTTCCTCCATGCGCACGAGATAACGATCGTAGCAATCCCCAACCGAGCCGACGGGAATGTCGAACTCCAAATCCGGGTAGCAGAGGTACGGCTGGTTTTTGCGCAAATCGTATTCGATGCCGCTGCCGCGCAGATTCGGGCCGCTCAAACCGTAGTCAATGGCGTCCTCCTTCGAAATCACCGCCAGCCCGCGCACGCGATCCACCCAGATGCGATTGCGGGTGAGTAATGTTTCAACTTCGTTGAGCGCCGGGATGAACTCCTCGCAAAACTTCCGGCACTGATCCAGCCAGCCCGGCGGCAAATCGCGCATCACGCCGCCGATGCGCGTGTAACTCGTGGTGAAACGCGCGCCGCTGATGGCTTCGGCCAGGTTGTAAATTTTTTCGCGTTCGGTGAACGTCAGCAGGAACACCGTCACCGCGCCCAAATCCATCGCGAAGGCGCCCAGGCCGAGCAGATGCGCGGAAATGCGCGCCAGTTCCGCGCACATCACGCGGATGTGCTGGCAGCGCGGCGGCAAATCCTTTTCGATGCCGAGCAATTTTTCCACCGCGAGGGCGTAGGCGACGTTGTTGGCCAGTGGCGCGAGGTAATCCAGCCGGTCCGTATAGGGGATGAACTGGGTGTAGGTCATGTTCTCGGCGATCTTTTCGTCGCCGCGATGCAGATAACCCACATCCGGGTCGGCCTTCGTGATGATTTCGCCATCCAGTTCGAGCACGATGCGCAACACGCCGTGCGTGGCCGGATGCGACGGTCCCATGTTCAGGACCATCTTTTCGCCCTGCATATCCTGCAACTCCTCCGCCGCCTGCGTTGCCCGCGCGGCGGAATCACGAATCTCGATGTCTTGAACCGTGGCCATGAAAATTTATCCTTCCGGCGTCCGCACACGCGGTTCGCGTTCGATGGCGTCCTTGCCGCCGGCCACCGTCACAAATGGCCCGCCTTCGAGTGGCGCGGGTTTGGAGAACGCGATGCCGGGCAGATCCGTCGGTTTGCCGGCCAACGGAAAGTCCTTGCGCAGAGGGAAATAGGGATAACCTTCCCACATCAAAATCCGGCGCAAATCGGGATGTCCGCGAAATCGGACGCCCATCATGTCGTAAATTTCGCGCTCGTGCCAGTCGGCGGTCTTCCAGACGGTCGTGACGGTCGGCAGTTCGGATTTTTCCTCACTGACATCGGTTTTAAGCCGCAATTCATTGCCGTGCGTCAGACCGCGCAAATGATAAACGATTGTCCAGCGCGGGTCTTCGCCGTAATTGTCCACGCTGCTGATGTCCACGAGATAATTGAAATCCAGATCGTTCTTCGCGTAGCGGCAGATTTCGGCCATTTTTTCCGCGTCGGCGATTTTGACGGTGATTTCGCCGCGAAATTCAGCCGGTTCGGAGATCAAATCACCGAATTTGGCCTTGATTTTTTGGGCGGATTCGAGAGCGGGCACGGCGGTTTCAGATAAAAGTTTCAATGACGGTGCAGCGCGTTTACCGCCATGAGATCTTCCAGGACCGGTTGGGTGCTGATCTTGTTCTGTAATTTCATCAGCGCGTCGAGCACGGCTTCCGGCCGCGGCGGGCAGCCGGACACATAAACGTCCACCGGAATGATATGGTCCACACCCTGCAACACGGCATAGCTGCGATACATCCCGCCGGTCGAGGCGCACGCGCCCATGGCGATGACCCATTTCGGCTCCGGCATCTGGTCGTAAATGCGTTTGACGGCCATCGCCATTTTGTAGGTGACCGTGCCGGCCACAATCATGCAGTCCGCCTGGCGGGGGGAAAAGCGCATGACCTCGGAACCAAACCGCGAAATATCGAACCGGCTGGCGCCCGCCGCCATCAATTCGATGGCGCAACACGCCAGACCCATCGGCATCGGCCAGACGGAATTTTTGCGGAACCAGTTCAACGCCGCGTCCACGCGGGTGACGATGACGTCGCCTTCAATCTTCGTATTGTAGCCAACTTCAGTTTCGGTTCGCATAAACACAGCGCGCCCTGAACCGGGCGCCCAAATATCGTAATCGGCGCGGAAAACCGAGGCAAGTTGAATTTGTGATTTTTTTCACAAGATGGCTTAATTTCACATAAATTTAACAGATACCAATGGCATCCTTGTGGTATCAAGTTGCGCTTGTGACCGGCGGCGGCTGGTGTAGAATCAAAAAATGCGCGGGTTTGAATCATGAAAACTTTTGCGGAATCGAATTTTCCCGGACGGCTTATTGCCGTCGAAGGCCTCGACGGCTCGGGCAAATCCACGCAAATTTATCTGCTGAAGCGCTGGCTCGAGGCCGAGGGCATCAAGGTCTATTTCAGCGAGTGGAATTCATCCGAACTCGTGAAATCCGCCACGAGCAAGGGCAAAAAGCGCGAATTGCTGACGCCGACGACGTTCAGCCTCATCCACGCGACGGATTTTGCCGACCGTTACGAACGCCATCTGCTGCCGCTGTTGCGCGCGGGCTACATCGTGTTGTGCGACCGGTATATCTTCACCGCGTTTGCGCGGGACGTGACGCGCGGCTGCCCGCCCGAATGGGTGCGCGCCATCTACAGTTTCGCCACGCAGCCCGACCTCACGTTTTTCTTCAAGGCGGATCTGGAGGTGTCGCTCAATCGCATCCTCGAAGGCCGGCCCAAGTTGAAGTTTTTCGAAGCGGGCATGGATCTGCGGCTGTCGAGCGATCCCTACGAAAGTTTCCGCATCTTTCAAGGCCGCATTCTGGAACAGTATATGGCGATGAGCGCGGAATTTCATTTCGTGGTGACGGACGCCAATCAAAATGTGGAAACGCAGCAGGCCGCCGTGCGCAAGCTGGTCGGAGAGCGGATTGACCTGGAGCGTTTCCGGCGACGCAGCCCGCTGCCATTGCCGCCCCCCATGCAGCGGGCCAACAAGGTTGAGGAAATAGAGGAGGATTCGGCCGCATGAATACGGACGTTGCCAAACCGGCCACCGGACGAACCCCGCATCGGCGTTTTTACGGCCATGGCATCCCCGGCGTCCAGTTGGAAGACCTGGCGGGCAAACTGATCGTGGTGGAAGGCGCGGACGGTTCGGGGCGTTCCACGCAAATCGCGCGGCTGGTGGACTGGCTGGAAACCAGCGGCCACGCCACGGTGCAGGTCGGCCTCAAACGCTCCACGCTCGTCAGCGCCGAACTCGAAAAGGCGCAGGACGGAAACATTTTGAGCCGGACGACGTTGAGCCTGTTTTACGCGACGGATTTTGCCGACCAGTTGGAAAACATTATTTTGCCGGCGCTCAAGGCCGGACTCATCGTGCTGTCCGACCGCTACATTTACACGCTCATGGCGCGCGACATGGTGCGCGGCATGGACGAGGCGTGGCTGAAAAATCTTTACGGCATCGCGCTGGAACCGGACGCCGTTTTCTATCTCGAAGTCGGGGCCGAGGAACTGGTGCAGCGAAACCTCTCCAAAAAAGCAACGCTGGATTACTGGGAAAGCGGCATGGACCTCGGCCTGTCGCGCGACATGTTCGACAGCTTCCTGAAATACCAGATGGCCATGCAGGCCGTGTTCCGCAAATTGCAGCAAACTTACGGCTTTTCCATCGTGGACGGCAACCGCTCGGTGGAGACAATCACCGAAGCGTTGTGGGAGAAAATCCGCGCGTTGCTCGCGGAAAAATAGAAAACCTCAAACGCCTCGTGGCGGGACATTGGTGGCCGGTTCGGCCGGCGGGTTGGTCGGCGGTATTGTTACGGGCGCGTTCGTGGGCGCCGGCAGCCGGCGCGGGGAAAGCTGTTTCATCAACTCTTCAAACTGTTTCCTTTGATCCGGCGTCAACACGGCGCGAATGCGCTGATGCACATCCTGCATGACTGAGCGAAACTGCGGCGATACGAGCCTCCAAAGATCGCGGTTGCGTTCCTGGCCCTCGGCGATGATTTTCCCGATTTTCCCGCGCTGTTCCGGCGTCAGATGGAGGGCCGCATCCAGTTGCCCGACAAATTGCTGGTTCAGCATTTGCGGACGCGGCAGGGGCAATTCCTGGGCCCCGGGCCGGTCGCGGTGCGGCCCGGCGGCCGGGCGGCGGATTTCCCCGTGCGCGCGTTCAACGTAGTTGACGAGCAAGCCACCGGTCACCACGCCGCAGCCAAAAATCACCACCGTGGCCAGAATGATTTTCCAGGCATTCACTGTGCTTGGTCGCTTTGATCCACGGAAGCCAGCAGCGTGTTCTCAAAATTCTGCGAGAGGTCGGTGGCATTGGATGAAGCCGACGGGCTGAATAAGACCCACGCGCCGAGCAACAACGCAATCGCCACACAGGAAGCCGCCGCCTGCCAGAGCCCGCGCGTCCATACCACCCACCGGTCCGCCCGGGCGCGCGACGCCAGCAACGCCATCACGCGTTTTTCAAAAGCGTAAGGCACATGGTCGTCCGGCGCATGGGTGCGAGCGGTGGCGAGCAATTTTTTTTGCAGTTCGGCGATGTTCATACAGACCCGATTTATCAGACGGGGGGTTGCGGCTCCGGGTTACAGATACTTCTCCGTCGCCATTTTCAGCA
Organism: uncultured Verrucomicrobiae bacterium; assembly: GCA_963802515.1. GTDB lineage: Bacteria > Verrucomicrobiota > Verrucomicrobiia > Limisphaerales > UBA11358 > UBA11358. The sequence goes on along the minus strand of CAWDIX010000002.1, from coordinate 2,552,575 downwards.
GAATTTTCCGCATTTCCGCACGCGCCCGGAACGCACGCACTTTCACCAACGGCACCGACCAGCCCGTGAGTCGGGCAATTTCCCTGACGGACCGGTCCTCAATTTCCAGCAAGGTGATGACCAGTCGCGCCGGCGGTGAAAGTTTTTCCAGCACGCGCTCGACGAGCAATTTCGCGGCGTCGGCAATTTCCGCGGTAGTTTCAGGTTGGGCGACAAAGTGTTCCAGCCAATCGGCTTCCGGCCGGGTCAAATCGGAAAACGCCGATTCCCGATTGCGCTGGTGGCCGCGCAAAAAATCGTAGCAGGTCCGCACTGTCAGGCGCATCAGCCAGTGCTCAAAGGGCGCTTCGCCGCGAAAGCTGTGGAGTTTTTCAAACGCTTTGAGCCAGGCCTCCTGCGCGATGTCTTCCGCCTCGCTTTCGCGGCGGGCATAACGGCGGGCGGTGGCGAAGACGCGCGGCGAATACTTTTGAACCAGCGGCTCGAAGCTCGCGGCGTCTCCCCGCAAAACCGCGGCAATCAACTCCGCCTCAGTCCGTTCCATGTCGGGATTATGGCGGGTGTTTTGCCCCGGCTAAAGGCAAAAGCCGTTCGGGGCGACAGCCTCAAGGCCTTGTGATGTGAAGCGCCGCCTCCAGATCGCGGCAAAATTGCGAAATGGACCCGGTCACCTTGCTCGGCTGTTCGATCAGGGTGCTCCACATGTTCCCGGCGTTTTCCGGGCGGCGTTGAATCAGCTCAACCGCCGCGGTCATCAGCGACAGGCTGTTGTTCACGTCGTGCCGCAGGTCAGCGAGTTTTTGGTTCAACTCGCGTATCTGACCGGCGCTCAAAGTGACGGATTCATTCGGCAAAGGCATTCCACAAGATGCTCAGAGTGAGGCGTTAAATCAAGCGGGTTTCAGCAATAATCAGACCTTGATTGTCAGGTTTTTAGCAAAACGCGCGAAGTCACAGAAGGCCAATCCCTCGCGAATGCAGCCCTTCGAAGAAGGATCCTCATTCCGGAAGAAAAGACCGGCTTGCGGACGCGGACTTCCGGGTTCGTCAGGATGCGGGGGCCGGCTTTGGATTGTACGGATGACCACGCCTTCCTTCGCACGTCAAACATCACCGAAGGCACGGCAGTAAGGAGCCAACCGTTCCTGAAGCGGAGCCAGTACGTCTGCGTAATGTTTCCAACGGCCAACCGCACGATTATAGACCGGTTGCGTCACGTCACTGTAAGTTGGCGCAAAAATAAATTTTGCGCGGGCGGTTTCATGGAACTTTGCCTGTCGCGGATGCCACGATAATCCCAAAAATTCCGTGATCCGGCGGCCTTCGGATTCCAGGTTGGCCACGACGTCTTTATAGCGCGTTTCAATCCAGTCGAAGCCTCCCAGTTCCCTCATCCGCAGCCACACATCCATCAAATCGGCGTAGTGCCTGAACGTTCGTTCGAGACTCAGGAAATTTGCGTTCGTGGTGTTCAACATCAGGTTCTGGAAGAAACAACTGATGATCACATCCCGTGGATCGCGCACCGCAACAATCACCTTCAAATCGGGAAACAGCCGCAGCCAGAGGTGAAGCAGCGCCGTGGGAGAAGGATTCTTGTCGAGCAAGACTTCAACCTTGGGTTCTTCCGTTCCTTCGCGTAAAAGGCTTTTCAGGTAACGCTGCTGCAAATTGGCGCGCTGGGCGGCAGTCAGGGCATCCAGGCCATTCAGGGTCAACGCGGAGGGCGCATCTGGAGGGGAGAGTTTTTCGGACACTTCCTGCACAAACGCCGTTGGTTCATCAAAGGCGGCAACCGAGGGATGCGCGCCAAGGATTTGTTCCAGCAAAGTCGTGCCGCTGCGCGGGTGCCCTCCCAAAAAGGCAAAGCGATAACGACTCGTCGCGGCGGGGCCGGCGCGGCGCCAGCGTTGAAGCGTCTCCGGGGTCAAGGCGGCCAGCAATTCGCGGCGGCGGCGAGCCGCCCGATCGTAGTCCTGTTCCATCTTCGCGATGTTGGCCGTCTGGCGCAGCATCGCCTTGGCCTCGCCCAACCAGCGCAGGGCTTCCGCGTACTGGCCAAGTGCGTCCAGCACGACGGCGAGTTGATGGCGGCTGGAATATTTCACGTTCGGATCCCGGGACGCGCCTTTGATCACATCACGCAACAACCCCTCTGCTTCGCCGTTTCGTCCCTTGCGATGCAGCAGGAACGCCCTGACACACATTACCTGCGCGTCGTGTGGGTGCCGGGCGGCACACGCCTCCACATGCTCCCAGGCGTCGTCCAGCCGGCGTTCTCTTTCAAACCAATCCGCCAGACTGAGCCGCGCATGAACCGAAGACGGATCTGCTGCCACCGCCCGTTCAAAGCAGGCGCGCGCCTTGTCCAATCGCCTCAGTTGGTGATATTGCTGACCGAGCAAAACCAGCATGGAAACATCCTTGGGCGCCAATTCGGCTGCGCGCTGAAAGGCCTCGTCCGCCAGCTTGAAGTCCAATTGTTTCCCCGCCGCGAGGCCCAATTCCAGCCACAGCTCGGCCGTTCCCGGGAACTTCTGCAACAGCTCACGATATCCGTCCAAAGCCAGATCCGATCGGCCCCTCAGCAAGTCCTGTTGCGCCCGTTGCCAACGGGAAACGTGGCGGGACGATCGCTGCAATTCTTCAAAGTCCTTTGACATGAGGTTTTCCCCAAAAGATGTTCCCGCCAGATTCAGCCGCAACCGATCCTCAAAATTAGAATGCGCACCCCCTTGTTATTTTCACCAACCGGTTACACCTTCGCATTCCACCATCACTCAAGCGGTTTTAAATGTAAAGTTGAATGGAGGGCATGGCCGATTAAGACCCATCCCTCCGGTTTGGCCCACCGAACACCATGAACAGATGAGTAGTGAGGCCGGGGAGATATGGAGCGAGCGAAGGGATTCGAACCCTCGACACTCACGTTGGCAACGTGATGCTCTACCAGGCTGAGCTACGCTCGCTTCCAGAAAGCATGGGAGGTTATGCCCGCCTGCGGAATTTGCAAGCCGGATTTCAGTCCGCTTTGCCCGGACTGCCCAGCACAGATCGAATCACCTTGAGCAAATCGTCGTGGTCAATCGGTTTATGGAAAAATGCCATGGCCCCGCTGCTCACGGCCCGTTCCTTGTATTTGGGGTCTTCGCTGCCGGTGATGATGATGATGGGAACTTTTTTCGCCGAGTCCAAACGATGGAACCATTCCATGACCCGAAAGCCATCCCACGGCACGCCGTCCACGGCGGGCGGGAAACCGATATCCAGCAGAATCAGATCGGGATTTTCCTTGCGTGCGGCGGCGACGGCCTCCGCCCCGTCCAACGCCGTGAAGACCTGATAACCCGCCCCTTGCAGTTTCAGAGAAACTGTTTTAAGGATGATCTCATTATCATCCACCACCAATATTTTCTTTACAGGACCAGATGCGGATTCAGCACTCATAAAACGTCATCCTCTAAACACGGTTTGGGTTTGTCCAAGTAGCCATGGCAATAGTTACATTAGCAAACCGCCCATGCCCTGCAAAGCACATTTTATGCCCTTTGACTTCCAGCCCGTCCGCCATGCTAGACTGGGCCTGTGAGCAACAGCTTCTACGCCCCGGGGGCGCAACGCGCCGCGAAGGTCAACGACCTTTTTGCCGCCATTGCCCGGCGCTATGATTTGCTTAACGACCTGCAAAGTTTCGGCCTCCACCGCCGCTGGAAACGGCGCGTCGTCGAATTCGCCGCCGTGCAAACCGGCGACCGCGCGCTGGACTTGTGCTGCGGGACCGGCGACCTGGCGCTGGCACTCGCGCAACGCGGTGCGGAAACCATCGGCCTGGACTTCAGCGAAGCCATGCTCGAAGTCGCGGAAAGACGCCGACAGAAAAGTCCCAAATCCCAAGTCTCAAATCTCAAATTCCTTCAGGGTGACGCTCAACAAATTCCGTTTCCCGACCAATCGTTTGATATTGTCACGGTTGGCTACGGGTTGCGGAATCTGACAAACTGGGAGGTGGGTCTGGCCGAGATGAACCGTGTCGCCAGGCCGGGCGCGCGGCTCGTGGTGCTGGATTTCGGCAAGCCGCCGAATGCCGTCTGGCGCGCAGTTTATTTCGCGCACCTTAAAATTTCCGTGCCGTTGCTGGGCTGGACTTTTTGCGGCAACGCGCAGGCTTACGCGTATATCCTTGAATCGTTGAAACATTATCCGGCGCAGGCGGGCGTCGCGGCCAAAATGCGCGAATTGAACCTCGCGAACGTGCGCGTCATCAATCTGCTCGGTGGCGCCATGGCCATCAACTGCGGCGGGAAACCGATTTGACCGGCAATTCGATGGTTTGCAGCTCGCGCGCGGCCTCCACTTTCAATTTTGCCCGTTGCCCGGACACGAGCCGGCGCGCGTGCCTGACCAGGCCGTCAATTTTTTTATCGTCATGGTCCGGGTCGTGATGAAACAGGCAAAGCTGTTTGACTCCGGCCCTTAACGCGAGTCTCACCGAATCGTCCACGCACCCGTGTCCCCACCCGATGTGCTTTTTGTATTCCGCCGAATCATATTGCGAATCGAGAATGAGCACGTCCACGTCGCGCAGGAATTCGATCATCTCCCGGTCTTCGCCACCCCGTCTGGATTCGGCGTCGGGGAAAAACGCCACCAATCCTTCGGGTGAAAACAGCCGGTAGCCGACGCAACGCCCGGGATGGTTCGCACGATGCGCCCTCACGCAGACCGAGCCGACGTTGAGATTGAAATCCTTGAGCTCCTCAATCTCGATGTTGCTGGGCAGCCTGGCGAACGGCACGGGGAAATACGTGCTTTCCATCTGGCCGGTCAGCGCGTTGACCAGGCCTTTGCGCGCGCCTTCGCCACCCAAAATCCGCAGTTGGCAGCGCGGATCATAAATCGGCGCAAAAAATGGCAGCCCTTGAATGTGGTCCCAGTGCGTGTGCGTCAGCAGCAGTGTGAGACTCAACGACCGGTTCTTGAACTCCGCCAGCAGCGCCCGGCCCAGGGCGCGCAACCCGGTGCCCGCATCCAGGATGATGATGTCATCGCCGGAACGGACTTCGACGCAGGACGTGTTGCCGCCGTAGCGCACCGTGGCCGGCCCCGGCGTGGGAATCGAGCCGCGAACGCCCCAAAATTTTATGCGAGTGGCGGTGTTGACGGAGGCAGTCTAGCGCAGGCGCGCGGAAAATAAAACCGAAAACCGCTGTCGTACTGCGTTCCCTGGTTGTTCAATTTCGGATTCTGAATTACCATCGCCGCTCCTTTGCATGAAATCATCTTTGTCCAAAATGGCCCGACGCACTCCCGAGCCCCCCATCTCGTGGCTCATGCAGGCGGCATTGACGCGGCCGCGCCTCATTTCGCTGGCCGCCGGCTTCACCGACAATTCATCGTTGCCCGTCGCGGAAACCCGCGCGGCGCTGAATTACATCCTGCGTTCGCCCAAAACGGGCCAGCCTGCTCTGCAATACGGTTCAACCGCCGGGGACCCGGCGCTGCGCCGGCTCACGGCGATACATTTGCGGAAATTGGATGGGCAATCGTCCTCGTCCGTCGTCCTCGAACTCAAATCGAGGACGGGGACGAAGGGCGAGGACGAAACAATCTATGCGCCCGACCGCCTGCTCATCACCGGCGGTTCGCAGCAACTGCTGTACATGACTGCCGAGGCTTTGTGTGACGAGGGCGACATCGTGCTCGTGGAAGACCCGACGTATTTTGTTTATCTCAGCATCCTCCAAAGCCGCGGCCTGCGCGCGCGCGGCGTCCGCCTTGACCGCGACGGACTGGATCTGGCGCATCTCGAAGAAATCCTGACATTGCTCAAACGCTCCGGCGAGCTGCGCCGGGTCAAACTGTTCTACCTCGTAAGCTATTTTCAAAATCCGACCGGCATCACGACGAGCTTTGAGAAAAAGCGCGGCCTTCTGAAACTACTGAAGCGGTTCGAGCGTACGGCGGGACATCCCATTTACCTGCTCGAAGACGCGGCGTATCGCGAGTTGCGGTTTGCCGGAAAAGGCGCGCCGTCGGCGCTTGCAGTTCCCGGCGCGGCTGAACGCGTGATTTACGCCGGCACCTTTACCAAACCGTTTGCGACCGGCGCGCGCGTCGGTTATGGCATCCTGCCCGAACCGCTGTTCGCGACGACGCGGCACATCAAGGGCAATCACGATTTCGGCACGGCGAATTTGTTGCAGCAACTGTTCGCCCGCGCGCTGGCATCGGGCGCTCACGACAAACAGGTCGCGCGGTTGCAAAAGCGTTACGCGTACAAGGCGCGCGTGATGAAACTGGCAATCGAAAAACATTTCCCGCCTTCCGTCGAATGGCGGGAACCGACCGGCGGACTTTATTTCTGGGCGCGACTGCCGAAGGGTGTTCCCACCGGTGTGAAATCAAAGGTTTTCCAGACCGCGCTGAAGCATGATGTGCTCTACGTGCCGGGAGAATTGTGCTACGCCGACGACCCAACACGTCGTAAACCGAATCACGAAATGCGCATCAGCTTCGGGAACGCAAGCGAGGAAGACATCCGCGAAGGAATCCGGCGGCTGGGTGCGGTGTTGCGGATGTTTGTTTGAAATGAAAATTCAACCCGGCGGCCAGGCCAGGTGGCGTCCGCCGAGAATGTGGACGTGCAGGTGCGGCACGGCTTCGCCGGCGTCGGGGCCGTTGTTGATGACGAGCCGGTAGCCGTTTTCCTTGAGCCCTAATTTGTCCGCAACCTCAGCGGCCTTCAGCAAAAGATGGCCGAGGACTTTGTGGTCTTCCGGTCCGGCTTCGGCAAGGCGCGGGATGGGCTTTTTGGGAATCATCAAAACGTGCTTCGGCGCCTGGGGATTGATGTCGCGCAGCGCAAACACCAAATCGTCTTCATAAATAATGGTCGCCGGAATCTCGCGGGCGATGATTTTTTCGAAAAGTGTTTTGCTCATAGGCCTTTGAAAGCACGAAATATCGTGGTTTCTAATTTTTCATTCCACCACCAGCGCGCAATCGGCCTGCTCCGGTTCGGCACCCAGACAGCCGCGAAGGTATTCGACGATTTGTTCCTCCAACCGTTCGCAACGCAGACTCCAACGGCGGGCGCCGGACAGCTGCTTGACGCAACCGCGCAGGCCGCGAAAACGCAAAAGGCGGGGCGTGTGGCGCAGTTGCGCGCGCAGTTCGCCCCGCAGCCGCGGAAAGAAAAACAGTTCGCGGCCTTCGCCGGATTCGCGCGCGAGCGTCAGCAAATCGGCCTCCGCAATCCCCCGGCGCCCACGCCGAGGCGGTTCGGGACCGTCGGAAGAGACGTTGAACCCCAGGCCGCGCAGCGCTTTTTCCAGCGCCCCGGCAAATTCGCCGATCGTGACGGTTTCACGGCCCAGTTCGTTTTTGAAGTAATGAAACACAGCCGCCGTGGCATGACGCAGGATTTCGGGATCGAATTTCCCCACCGCGTCGCCGACGAGCTCGACGGAAATCATTTCCGCCGAGAACGGAACACTTTCCCCGCTGGCGAGCCGGAAGAGCAGACAATCGGACATCAAGGCGATCATTGCCGGGCCTCCAGCTTTTTGACCTCATGCACGAAGTCGGTGGCTTCCTGAAACCGGCGATAGACGCTGGCAAACCGGACATAGGCGACCTCGTCAATTTCGCGCAGGCCGTCCATGACCATTTTGCCGACGAACTCGGCCGGCACCTCGCGCTCGTATTCGTCGGTCACGACCGCGACGATGTGGTCCACCATGTCTTCCATCACTTTCGGGCTGATGGGACGTTTCTGGCAGGCTTTCTTGACGCCGGACAAAAGTTTTTCGCGCGAAAACTCCTCCCGCCGCCCGTCGCGCTTGAGCACCATCAACCCTTCGCGTTCAATCTCCTCGTAAGTCGTGAACCGATGGGCGCATTTGGCGCATTGGCGGCGACGACGAATCGTAGCCCCTTCGCGCGAGGCGCGCGAATCAATGACCTTGTCGTCCTGACAACCGCACTTTGGGCAGCGCATAAAGCCACAGCTAATTGTGGTCACAGGTTTGTAACATACAAAGCTTTGTGGTGTCAAGGTGTTGTCCGGAGAAGATTTTTCTCACCGGAGGAGAACACGCGTGTGGCGCCAAAACCATCTTGCGTTCGGTCGATTTTCGGTTATGCTCCAGCGCTCCCGTCCTGTGGGAAATACCATTTTGAACGACTGATTTTTAAGATTATGGCGACAGCAAACGACCTCCGCCGCGGCATGGCGGTCAATTACAACGGCGATATTTGTGTGGTGCTGGACATGCAGCATCGCACGCCGGGCAACCTGCGGGCTTTCGTGCAGGCCACGCTCCGCAGCATACGCACTGGCAAATCCTCCGATGTGCGGTTCAGCTCCACTGAACGCATCGAGCCGGTGCCGATGATCACCAAAAAAATGGAGTACAGTTACAAGGACGGCGGGGACTACGTTTTCACCGACCCGGAAACCTACGAATCGGTCACGCTCGCGGCCGAACTGGTCGGGGACACAAAGAATTTTCTGGTGGAGAACGGCCAGGTAACGGTGACCTTTGTCGAAGAAAAGGCCGTGACCATCGAATTGCCGTCGAACGTGGCGTTGACAGTGGCGGACGCGCCGGAGGGGATTCGCGGCGATTCCTCGAACAATGTGCAAAAGCCGGTGACGCTGGAGACCGGCATCACGGTCCAGGTGCCGCTGTTCATCAAGACCGGCGAGAAAATCAAAGTGGACACGCGGACGGGCAAATACATGGAACGCGCCTGACGGAAATTTTGAGTCCGGAATATTGAATGCAGAGTAAAAGCCCGCCGGTGCGGGCTTCTTATTTTACCGCGGTAATTGCTTTTCAACCCCCTCGGCTTTGGATACTTCTAGGGTATGGCCGAGCGGCAGCAAAAAGGAGAGCGGACGTTTCGCGGCATCGCCGTTTCCGCCGGCGTTTGCCGTGGCAAGATCCTCGTTTTGCATCGCACCCGCCACGTCATCGCCCGGCGTGAGGTGCCGGAAACGGAGGTCGCGGGGGAGGTCGGCCGGTTCGAGCAGTCGCTCGTCAAAACCCGTCAACAACTCGTCGAGGTGCAGCGCCGCGTCGTCCAGAACATGAGCGCATTCGAGGGTGACATTTTTGACGCTCATCTGCTGATGCTCGAAGACCGCGTGGTCATTGATGAAGTCATCCGCATGATCCGCGAGCAGAAGGTGAATGCTGACTTTGCCTTTCATACCGTGACCGATCGCTATATCGCGGCGATGGTTAAAGAGGAAGATGAGTTTTTCCGCGAACGCGTTGACGTTTTGCGCGACCTGACCGGGCGCGTGCTCGATAATCTGCTCGACGTCAAGGACGCCCTCGACCTGCATCACCTCGCCGAACCGTGCATTTTGGTCAGCCACGATTTGAGTCCGTCCACCACGGCGCAACTCGACAAAAAACTGGTGCTCGGGTTCGCGACGGACATCGGCGGCAAGACGTCGCACACGGCCATCATGGCGCGGTCGCTGGGCATCCCGGCCGTGGTTGGCTTGCAGAGCATCAGCCAGGAATTGGAGAGTGGTGATTACGCACTGCTCGACGGTTACAACGGCGTCGTCATCGTCAATCCGACGGACCAGGCGCTATTTGAGTACGGCCAGCTTTTGAAGCGCAAAGCTTCGCTCGAGGAAAAACTCCACGAAATCGAGCACCAGCCTGCCGTGACCCTGGACGGAAAATCCATCCATCTTTCCGCCAACATCGAGGCGCCGGGCGACATCGAAGCCGTGCTCGCCCACGGCGCCGAAGGGGTTGGCCTCTTCCGCACCGAATTTCTCTTCATCAACCGCGACAAGCTGCCGACCGAAGAGGAGCAATACCAGGCTTACCAGCAGGTTGCCGTCGCGTTGAAGCCGCACCCCGTCGTCATCCGCACCCTAGACCTGGGCGGCGACAAGTTCGCTTCGCACCTGCAACTGGCGCAAGAGATCAATCCGTTTCTCGGCTGGCGCGCGATCCGGTTCTGCCTCGCACAGCCGGAATTGTTTCGCACCCAACTCCGCGCCATCCTCCGCGCCGGCGCCGAGGGCAACGTGAAAATGATGTATCCCATGATCTCCGGCATGGACGAATTGAGCCAGGCCAATGCTCTCGCCGAAAAATACCAGGCCGAACTGCGCGCCGAAGGAAAACCATTTGGCGAAAAAATGGAAATCGGCGTGATGATTGAAATCCCGTCCGCCGTGCTCATCGCCGGCGCGCTGGCCGGAAAAGCGAAATTTTTCAGCATCGGGAGCAACGACCTCATCCAATACGCGCTCGCCGCCGACCGCACGAACGAAAAGGTCTCGCACCTTTACGAACCGACACATCCGGCCATCGTCCGCTTGATCAAAATGACCGTGGACGCCGCGCACCAACGCGGCATTCCCGCCGCAGTTTGCGGCGAAATGGCGGGGGACCCAGTCCTCGCGCCACTGTTGATCGGCCTGGGGGTGGATGAATTAAGCACCGCGCCTGCCGGCATTGCGCCGGTCAAATACATCATCCGCCGGCTGAAGTTGAATGAAGCCCGCGAACTGGCCGAGTTTGCGCTCCAATCCGAATCGCCCGCAGAAACGCTGGCTCGCTGCCAGACACTGGCCCGCGCCACCGCGCCGAGTCTTTTCGAAAATAAAACGTGACTTTCGATCCCGATCTTCATCCGCACCGGCGGTGTGACCCGTTAAGCGGCGAATGGTTGCTGGTTTCGCCGCATCGCACCCAACGCCCGTGGCAGGGCCAGCGCGAAAGCGATGCCCAATCGAGCCGCCCGCCCTACGACCCGCAATGTTATCTTTGTCCCGGCAACCGGCGCGCGGGAAACGCCGTGAATCCCCGGTATTCCGAGACCTTCGTGTTTGCGAACGACTACGCTGCGCTGCTGCCGGACGTCCCGCTGGCTGGTGCCGTGCCGGGGGATCTGTTCCGCTGCGAACCCGTGAGGGGCGAAAGCCGCGTCATCTGTTTTTCCTCGCGTCACGATCTTACGCTGCCGGAAATGGCGCCGGAAGACATCGCGCGCTTGGTCAACGTTTGGGCCGGCCAACTAAACGAACTCGGCGCGAAATATCGCTGGGTGCAAATTTTTGAAAACAAAGGCGCGGTCATGGGTTGCTCGAACCCGCATCCGCACGGTCAGATTTGGGCCGGCAACTTCCTGCCCCGGTTGGTGGCGCCCGAAGAACGCACTCAGCGGCAATATCTGACACAGCATGGAAATTTGCTACTGCTGGATTACGTCGAAGAGGAATTGCAGCGGCAGGAGCGCGTCATCGAATCCAATCCGCACTGGGCAATGGTGGTGCCGTATTGGGCGGTATGGCCGTTTGAGCTGCTGCTGTTGCCCCGCCGGCCGGTAAAACGTCTGCCGGATTTGACCGTCGAAGAGCGCACGAGCCTGGCGGACATTTTGAAACGGAGCCTGACGCGTTACGACAACCTGTTTGAAACCAGCTTTCCCTACTCGATGGGCTGGCACGGCGCGCCGACGGACGACGGCGATTACGAGCACTGGCAGTTGCATGCGCATTTTTATCCGCCATTGCTGCGCTCGGCCACAGTGAAAAAATTCATGGTCGGCTACGAGATGCTTGCCGAACCGCAGCGCGATCTGACGCCCGAGCAGGCCGCCAAACGCCTGCGCGAAACGGCGACCATTCATTTCAAGCAACGCACGCCGGTATAACTTCCCGGGAATCAGGACGAACCCGGGACAATAACCTTTTTGTCCGCGCGTGACATATCTGTTTGACGGTTCTTGTGCCTGCCGCAAATAATGCCCTCAAATAAAGGAACTGACACCAAAGCATGAAAATCATCATCCTGGCCGCCGGTTATGCCACGCGTTTGTATCCGCTTACTTTGACCCAACCTAAACCGCTCCTGCCTGTCGCAGGCAAGCCGATGCTTGAGTACGTTCTGGGCAGCCTCGCGCCCATAGGCGGCATTGACCGCGTTTTCGTCGTCACCAATGCCAAGTTCGCCGCGCTTTTTCAGGAATGGTCGGACAACCGGCGCGCGACAAATTCGGAATGGAATTTCACCATCGTCAACGACGGTACAACCAGCGACAACGACAAGCTGGGCGCCATCGGCGACATCCATTTCGTGCTCAAAACGCAAAACGTGGATGACGATTTGATCGTGGTGGCCGGCGACAATTTATTCAGCGAAACGCTGGGTGGTTTCGGGAAATTCTGCCGCGAGAAAAATGCGCCCGTGCTGGCGCTTTACGACGTAGGCGACCTGGAACAAATCAAAAAATACAGCTCCATTTCCGTGGATGCCGCCGGGCGAATCATGTCCTTTGAGGAAAAACCGAAGAACCCGGCCAGCACGCTCACCGGCATTGCGCTCTATTTTTATCCAAAGAACACGATTCCGCTCATCATGCAATACATCACCGAGGGCAATAATCCCGACCAGCCCGGGCGGTTGGTGCAATGGCTTTACCCGCGCACGGCGGTTTACACCTGGCGCGTGCCGGGCCTCTGGTTCGACATCGGCTCCAAGGAGACGCTCGAAGCAGCCGGCCAAATCTTCGCAAAACTTCCGCGCCCGGGAAGCTGATTGCCACCGTCCTTCCACGCGGGGAATGCGGCGGCGGAATTGAAAAGATTGCTGGAAGCACGCGGCTAGGCCTTGCGCTTTTTGAAGCCGTAAACCGCCGTGCTGGCGCCAATCAGGGTTATGATGATTCCCGCCGCCATTGGCACAATGACCCTGCTGCCCGACACTCCCTGATGGTTATGTGCGGCCAGCGCCGGGAGGAAAACCGCCGGACCGGACAACACGCCGAAGATGCCAATCAAGATTATCAGAGTTCGCTTCATAAATGTCCTTTCACTTTTTTTGAATTCACGGTTGAGCTTTTCGGGTTGGCCGATTTTCTGAATTGAAAGTTCAAAGGCTGCCTGCGCGTTCAAACCTGATTTCAGTTGCCGCTCGATCTCGTCACGCAAATGACTTTCCAATTCCTCCAGCGGCACGGGCGTTTTGATGCCGGCAGCGAGCATTTGCTGCCGCCATTCTGAAATGTTTTCTTCGAGATTCATTTGGCGTGTTGCAATAAATTTGCGCCGGCGATGACCGCGAAAACCAGCAGGCTGGCGATCAAGGCGATGGCGATGAAATTCAAGAAAAATGCCGCAATTCCAAAAACCAGCCGGCGGTAGCGCGGCCAACGGCGCGAACGCCATTCCAGCAAAATGAGCGTGACCAGGATTGCCGCAGTTCCCAGGATCAAATTGTTTTTGATGAAGTCCGACAAAACGAGCGCCGTCCATATCGGCTTCGGGAAGGGCGTGCTGGATACCACGCAAATCTCCTTCAACTTCGGCACCACAAACACACAGGACCCCACCCAGACAAAAATTGCCGGAAAAATCAGGGCAAACGATTTCAAATAAGTTGCCCATCTTGGTTCGGGGTTTTGGATTGGCATGTTCATATTCGTAACCAGTTGGTAATCGGGAATTCCAGCGAGGGCATAAATGAAATGTTTCAACTGCTCATAGATTGTTTCCCAGACCTTGGCAAATTCGGTTTTCAAAACTTCAGCTTGGCCGATTTGCCGAATGGCTGTTTCAAATGCGGCTTGTTCGCCCAAGCCCGAACGGATGTGCTCCCGTATTTCCTCGCGCAGGTGACTTTCCAGTTCCTCCAGCGGCACGGGCGTTTTGATGCCGGCAGCCAGCATTTGCTGCCGCCATCCTGTGATTGCCTGTTCGAGGTCAAACATATTGTTCCTTTCGCAACCCGGACAAAACAGAGTGGACCAGCGACCATTGTTCATGGTGTTTGGCCATGGCGGTTTTGCCGTCCTTTTTGAGCGAATAGTATTTCCGCTTCCGCCCGGTTTCGCTTTCGCCCCAGCGCGACTTGATCAAGCCGCGATGTTCCATCCGGTGCAACACCGGGTAAAGCATCCCGTCGGTCCACTGCAATTTGCCGCCGGAGCGGGCCTTGACGTCCTGAATGATGGCGTAGCCGTAGCTCTCGCCCTTCGCGAGCAAGGCCAGAATCAGCGGCTCGGCGGATGCCGCAACCAGTTCTTTTCGAATCATAGGAGGACGATACATAGAGTTCATATGTATGTCAAGTGAAAAAATGATTTGAAAGATGTTCGTGCCATTTCCCGGGATTCGTGTCTTTACTTCCCCATGAATATTCAAGTGGCCGTCCTCTGCGACGCCGCGACGGACGATAACGGCAAGCTCAATCTGCTCGGCTCGTTCGACACGATTTACGCGCCGCAACTGCCCGCGGTCCACCCCCAATGCGCCGTGGCATTGCGCGTCACCTTTACCGCCGGTGACGAGGGCCAGCACCAGCTCGCGTTGAATTTCATCAACGCCGACGGCCATTCCATCATGCCGCCCATCGAGATCCCCGTGGCGGTCGCGTTGCCGGAAGACGCCCATTTCGTCACGCGCAATTTCGTCGTGAACATCCAGCAATTGAGGTTCGCCGAGGCGGGCCTGTATTCCGTGGACCTCCGGCTCGATGGCCAATCCCAGGCGAGCATCCCGCTCCTGGTCAAACTCATCCAGCGCCCGGCGGCGTAAGGAACGCGGAAAGGCGGTCCGCGCTCCGATGGCGACTTTGAGGATTGAACTTCGGGCTTTGGGCTTTAATAATTCGCGCATGGCAAACGAACCGATTTTGCAACTCGAATTACCGGGCGTCAAAAAACTCAAAAGCGGCAAGGTGCGGGAGGTTTTTGATCTGGGCGACCGCCTGCTCTTTGTCGCCACCGACCGCATCTCCGCCTTCGACGTCATCATGCCCAACGCCATTCCGCGCAAGGGCGAGGTGCTCACACAGATTTCCCATTTCTGGTTTGCGCAAACGGAAGCGTTCCAGCCGAACCACCTCATCTCCCGCGCAAACGAGCCGTTGCCGAAAAATCTTCAACCTTTTGCCGACCAACTCGCCGGCCGCAGCATGATTGTAAAAAAGGCGAAACCGCTGGCCATCGAATGTGTTGTGCGTGGCTACCTTGCTGGCTCGGGCTGGAAGGAATACCAGAAATCGCAGACCGTCTGCGGCATCAAGTTGCCGTCCGGCTTGAAGGAATCCAGCGAACTGCCGGAACCGATCTTCACGCCGGCCACGAAAGCCGAGACCGGCCACGACGAAAACATTTCGTTCGCCCAGGCGAAGCGAATCGTCGGGGACGACATGGCCGGGCAGGCGCGCGCGGCGAGTTTGAGGATTTACAATTTCGCCCGCGATTACGCGCACCAGCGCGGTATCATCATCGCCGACACGAAATTCGAATTCGGTTTGGACAACGGCAAGCTCATTCTGATTGACGAGGTGCTGACGCCGGATTCCTCGCGTTTCTGGCCCGCCGACCAGTACGCGCCCGGACGCAGCCAGCCGAGCTTCGACAAACAATTCGTCCGCGACTACCTCGAAACGCTCGATTGGGACAAATCTCCGCCCGGCCCGAAATTGCCGGACGATGTCGTTGCCAAAACCACGGCAAAATATCTGGAGGCTTATGAAAGGCTGACGGGAGGGAAACTCTGAAACATGAGTGAAAAAAATCAGTTGGACGAAACGCTGGTAAAATTTCTGACACCAGAACAATTTCCAAGCCGAATCAGGTCGTGGACGGGTAACGACCAGAATGGCCGTCATCATCACTCGGCTATACCTTTGAGTGATTCTCCCCTTTGTCTGAAACTTGCTTGGAAACACAGTTCCGAATCTTCTCCATGTTCCATCGGCAATTTTATTCTGAATCTGCAAGGGCTATTGGCGTTTGGCTACATCCGCAAGGAATCAAATGGGCGCGTGCGATTGCGGTTTTTCCACGACAACAATGATACGATTTACATTCAAACAAGATTTGACGGGCCGAAATTTGCGGTTGGAAAGTATAAACCGAAACCCTGAAGCTAAAACCGATTATGAAAAATGTTGCGCTGGTATTTCTTTCCGTAATGTTTGGCGCGAGTTTGATGCTGAATTACATTCAGTATCGGCAGTTAAACCCTAACTACGGACCCCCACCGACTGAAGCCTGTAAAGAAACGATTCGGAATTATTTCCGGCAACAAATAGCAACTAATTTGGTTTTTGAATTTAGTCAACCAACTCAAACGGAAATTGACGATCCAGACAAGCCAGGGCATAAGATCTATGGTTGGCTGTTTGAAGCAACGTGGAATTTTGGGCCGGGCAGTCAAAGTAATTTTCCTATGGCTAATCAGTTTCTCGCGCAGTCAGACACAGTCATTCTGCACGCTCCAATCGGCGGCCAATTCAAACGCTGGGGTGTCGAGTAAAACGGCGTCCTTTTGTGCAAACGCTCGTCGAAGATTTTCTGCAATACCTGCGGCATGAGCGCGGGCAGGCGGAGCACACGCAAAAAACCTACGCCGCCTTGCTGAAAAAATTCACCGCCTGGGCGGCCAGACAGAACCTGACGGATTGGAAATCGGTCGAGCTGAAACACCTCATGGCATTCCTGCAATATGAACGCGCCCGGAATTTGATGCCGGTGGGGCGAGCGTCCTCGCGAGCCGGACTCGGCATGCCAAAGACAAGCGACGGCGGCTCGTCAGTAGCCTCTCCCCACCAAAACCCGACGCGCCGCCTGAGCAGCGAGAGCGTTTATCTCGAAATCGCCGCGCTGCGGGCGTTTTACCGCTTCGCCGAAAATGAGAAGTTGCTGCCGGTGAACGTCGCGGAAAATCTTTCGCTGCCCCGACGCTGGAAGCGCCTGCCCAAGGCGCTGACGAATCAGGAAATTGAAAAACTGCTGACACCTGAATTGCCGGAAACGCCTGAAAATTTGTGCGACCAGGCCGTCCTCGAACTCGCCTATGCCTCCGGCTTGCGGCTGGCGGAACTGCGCAACCTGCGGCTGGAGCAACTGCATCTCGACGCCGGCTTCATCAATGTCATCGGCAAGGGCAACAAGGAACGCGTGGTGCCGGTTGGACGCAAGGCGGTTGAAGCGTTGAACCGTTACATCGAAACCGGGCGGCCCAGGCACATCACGCCGCGCTCGCCCGCGAATGTTTTTTTGACGAAACGCGGCACACCGTTCGCGTCGGTAACACTTTGGCTGCGAATCAAAAATCGCGTTCATCGTGCCGGTGCGGTGCGCAACATCACGCCGCACATGCTGCGGCACAGTTTCGCCACGCATCTGCTGGAGCATGGCGCGGACCTGCGGGTGATTCAGGAATTGCTCGGCCACGCGAACATCAGCACCACGGAGATTTACACGCACGTGACGGGAAACCGGTTGCGGGACATCCACCGGAAATTTCATCCGCGGGCGTGAGAAAAACTTTTCATTAACAAGCAAGGAGCTTGAATGCGGTTTGCATCCTGTTTGCCGCCGCGCCAATTTCATGCAAGAATAATGCCATGCCGCGTCGTGCCGCCTGCATTTCAATCTGTGCGCTTATGGTGTGCGCGGGTTGGGCACGCGCCGCAGGCGATTGGGATGAACCGCAGGCAGACCATAGTTCGTGGCATGATTTTTCCACCACGCCGGACTGGAGCGAGCCGGTGTCGGCGAAGCCCGCGCAAAATTTTCCGGTCGCTTCCCCGGCATTCAGCCCGATCGTGCCTTCCGCGCGCCAGCCATCGGGCGCGCTCTCCGGCCGCATCGTGTTCATGAATTCCGGCCACGGGTGGACCTGGTACACGAATTCCGGATGGAGTTTGCAGCGGCCCGTGGCGTTGAATTCCATGAACGAAGATTACGGCAACCTCGACCAGTTGAATTTTTTTGCGGCTTATTGCTTCAACGCCGGCGCGATTGTCGCTTCGATGCGTCCGCTCGGCCAGCAGACGAACGAAGTGGTGATGGACAACGTGGACGGCGGCGTGACGTTCGCCGGCGCGTGGAGCGACAGCACTTCAACTTATTATTTCGGGAAAGCGGGCGACGTGCCGTATCGCTTCGCCTCTTTCAGCGACACAGAAACGGCCACGGCCACTTACACGCCGAGCATTCCGGTCACGGGTTATTATCCGGTTTACACCTGGGTGCGCGACGGTTCGGATCGCGGCGACCAGCTTTATCGCATTCGTCACACCGGCGGCGAATCGCAGTATCGCGTTCCGCATTACCTGGTCGGCAACGGCTGGATTTATCTGGGCGAATATTATTTCAACGCCGGGTCAAATTCCGCGGGCGGCTCCGTCGTCATCAGCAACCTGCGCAGCACGACGAACGGCAGCGTGGTCATTGCGGATGCGATTCGTTTCGGCAACGGGATGGGTTCAATTGATCGCGGCACCGGCGTGTCCGGTTATCCGCGCGAGGACGAAAGCTGCCGTTACTGGATTCAATCCAATCTCGGCCAGGGCCAGTCCACTTCACTTTACGAAACCAGCGGCAACGATGAGCAGGACAGTTGGTCCGCGCCGCCGAGAATGTCCGTCGAGATGAACCGCGAACAGGCCGGCTCGATGTTCAAACGGATTCACCTGAGCTTTCACTCGAACGCCAGCGCCGACGGCACCGTTCGCGGCGTCGAAGGGTTGATCACCAGCGTGCCTACGCCGAATCAAACCGCCCTCGCGCAAATTTGCGGCCAGACCGTCAATGACGAACTGGTCGCGCTCGGCTCGCCGCCGCTGGAATATCCGTGGTACGACCGCGGCACGAACATTACTTTCTCCGGCGCTTACGGGGAAATCAGCGACAACAGTTTCGTGGACGAAATGGACGCCACCATCATCGAAGTCGCCTACCACGACAACGCCACGGATGCCGCGCTGTTGCGCGACCCGCGCGTGCGGAACGCCGTCGCGCGCGCCGCGATGCACGCGGTCGTCAAGTACATGAACCGGTTTGACACCAACGATCCCGTGCCGCTGATTTTTCTGCCTGAACCTCCGGCCAACGCCCGCGCCATCGGCGGCATCAACGGCTCGGCCGCGCTCGCATGGGCGGCGCCGGCAAGTGTGGCGAACAGCGGTGCGCCGACCAATTACCTCATTTATCAATCCACCAACGGCTACGGTTTCGGTAATCCGATTTCCGTCGGCAACGTGACGAATTTCACCGTCACGAATTTGATGGCGGGCGTGGATTATTATTTTCGCGTGGCTGCGGCGAACGCCGGTGGCGAATCGTTTCCCTCCGCCGTCGTCGGCTGCCGCCCGCCGATCTTCAGCGATTCGCCGAAGATTCTTTTCGTGAACGCCTTTGATCGCTTCGACCGCACGACGGATTTGAAACAAAATTTCGTCCCGCAGAATTATGTTCCGCCCGGCCCGGTCGGCGGCAACGACCGCGTGCTGCCGCGCCACATCAATTCGTTCGATTACGTCGTGCCGCATGGAAGGGCCATCAGCGCGGCGGGCGTGGCTTTCGATTCCTGCCAGCACGGCGCCATCACCAACGATCTCGTGGCGCTGACGAATTATCCCGTCGTCGTCTGGGCGTGCGGCAACGAATCCACCGCCGACGAAAGTTACAGCAGCGCGGAACAGGCGAAGGTCGCCGCGTTTCTGGCCGCCGGAGGAAGTCTGTTCACGTCCGGCGCGGAAATCGCGTGGGATTTGGATCGTCCCAGCGGCCCGACGGCGGCGGACCGGAATTTCATCCACAACCAGCTTCACGCCGCCTACGTGGCCGACAGTTCCGGCGTGTGGAATTTCACCGCCGTCACCAATTCAATTTTTGCCGGCGACGCCGACGGAACTTTCGACGACGGCTCGAAGGGAATCTATATGGTTGGCTATCCTGATTTGATTGCGCCCGTCAATGGCGGCGCGACGGCCTGCGTCAATTACAGCAACGTCGCCAGCGGCGCGGCGGGAATCGTTTATAACGGCGCGGCGGGCGGCGGCAAAGTCGTTTACCTCGGATTCCCGTTCGAGACCATGCTCAGCGCCGGCGTGCGCGACGCCTATATGGCAGACGCACTGGGGTTTTTCAATGCCGTGCCGCTGAAATTCGAAGCCATCGCCTTGCCGCCGGCCGGTCAGATCAAACTCGTGATGAGCGGCCTGACAGGAACTTACACGCTGCAAACCGCCGCCGTACTGAATGTCTGGGGTTCGCTGACCAACCTTACGAACTCGACCGGCGTGTTTGAATTCACGGACCCCGCCACGAATTCCGGCGTAAAATTCTACCGCCTGAAGTCGTTCCCGTAACGCAGCGAACCGAAAATTTCCGTGCCTGTCCCGCCGAAGCGTGGTAAATGCAAAACATGCGCGCGCAAATCGAAATGCTTTTTGCCGCGGCGTTGCTTGCCGGTTTCGTCACGGCTTGCGGCGCAGACAATGAAAAATCTACTGGAGCTGCTATGAGCATTCAACTGACCAGCGCCGCCTTTGCCGACGGCCAGCCGATTCCGGCGAAATTCACGTGCGACGGCGCCGACGTGTCGCCGCCGCTGCAATGGACGAACGCGCCCGCGAACACCAGGAGCTTTGCGCTCATCGCCGACGATCCGGATGCGCCGATGGGCACCTGGGTGCATTGGGTGGCCTACGATTTGTCTCCAAACACGGGCGCGCTGCCCGAAGGCGCGGAGAAATCGCAATACATTTCCGGCAACGCCATGCAGGGCCTGAATGATTTTCACCGGCTCGGGTACGGCGGGCCTTGCCCGCCGGCCGGCAAAGCACATCGTTACTTTTTCAAGATTTACGCGCTCGACACGGTGCTCAACCTCAAACCCGGCCTCACTAAAAAAGAGTTGCTCAAAGTGACGAACGGCCACGTCCTCGCCGAGGGCCAGTTGATGGGGACGTATCAAAGAAAGTAAAACGTGATGCATGATGCGTGAAAGAACGCTGCGAGCCGGGGAACGTCACGTTTCGCGCTTCACGGGTGCTGCGAAAATCTTCTCTTCCCCTTTCGGGCGAATTCGGGTTTCATTTGCCGCCGCATGAGCAAAACCGCATTATTGTTTGCCGGGCAAGGCGCACAGGCCGTCGGCATGGGCCGGGACCTCGCCGAAAAATTCCCCTCGGCCAGGGCCTGGTTCGACCGCGCCAATGCCGCGCTTGGCTACGACCTCGCCGCCATCTGCTTCAATGGCCCGGAAGCGGAACTGACCCAGACCGAAAACGCCCAGCCCGGGATTTTTCTGGTGAGCTGGGTCGCGTTCCAATTGCTCAAGGAACAGGCGCCGGCCCTCAAATTTGACGCCACCGCCGGGCTGTCGCTCGGCGAATTCACGGCCCTTGCGGCAGCAGGGGTAATGACTTTCGAGGACGGCTTGCGCGTTGTGCGCCAGCGCGGAAAATTCATGCAGGAAGCGTGCGACGCGACGCGCGGCGGTATGGCGGCGGTCATCGGGTTGGACGAAGCGCCAACGCGCGAGGTTTGCGCCGAAACCGGGGTGGTGCTGGCGAACTTGAATTGTCCTGGCCAGCTCGTCATTTCGGGCGAAACGGACAAAATTGCCAAAGCCGTCGAACTCGCCAAAACGAGGGGCGCGAAGCGCGCGATACCGTTGCCGGTTGCCGGAGCCTATCACTCCCCGCTCATGGCGAGCGCCCAGGCGAAGCTGCAGGCGGAGCTGGCGAAAATAACCATCTCAGCGCCGTCCGTGCCGGTAATTTCCAACGTCACGGCATTATCGCAAGGCACACCGACAGGCATCAGTTCGCGCCTGGTCGAACAGGTCACGTCGCCGGTGCTCTGGGAAAAGTCCATGCGTTATTTGCTGACGCACGATTTCACGCAGTTCATCGAACTCGGTCCCGGCACGGCCTTGAGTGGTTTCATGAAGCGTATTGATAAAAATGTGCAGATGCTCAACGTCGCCGACGTGGCGAGTATGGAGGCAACAGTGAAGGCGTTGAGGGCATGAACCGAAGCCGCCGGTCGCTATTCACGTTTCACGGGTCACGTTTCACGAATTTTTTTGTGTGCATTCAGGCCGGTTCGCGGTTAAACAATGGCCCGCCATGAAACAACTTGAGAATCAAATTGCCGTCGTGACCGGCGCCGGCCGGGGCATTGGCCGCACCATTGCGTTGAAACTGGCCGCCCACGGGGCCGACGTCGTGGCGGTGGACTTGAAAACCGACTTTGTGCGGGAAACAGTTGATGAAGTCCGGAGGCTGGGGCGCAAAGCCTGGGCCGTCGCAGCCAACGTGTCCGAGGCCGCCAGTGTCGAGGCCGCCACCGGGCAAATTTTGCAGGAGCCGGGCCGCCTGGACATTCTGGTGAACAATGCCGGCATCACCAAGGACGGCCTGCTTATGCGCATGAGCGAGGCGGATTGGGACGCCGTGCTGGACATCAATCTCAAAGGGACGTTCCTGTTCACCCGGGAACTCTGCCGCGCGCTCCTGAAGCAAAGGTCCGGCCGCATCGTCAACATCGCCTCGGTCATCGGATTGATCGGCAATGCCGGCCAGTGCAATTACGCGGCCAGCAAGGCCGGCGTCATCGGCCTGACCAAGTCGTGCGCCCGGGAGTTCGCCAGCCGGGGCATCACTGTCAACGCCATCGCCCCGGGGTTCATTCAAACGGCGATGACCGACAAATTGTCGCCGGAACAGAAGGAAGCCATTACCAAACAGATCCCTCTGGCCAGCCTGGGCCAGCCGGAGGACGTGGCGGAAGCCGTGTTGTTTTTCGCCAGCCCGGCGGCGCGTTATGTCACCGGCCAGGTTTTGGCGGTGGACGGCGGGATGGTGATGTGAAGGGTCAAACAATTAATTTGAAAAAAAATTGATTCGGGGCTTGACGCCCTGCGGTTTCATGGCATAGACACAGTTCAAAATTTAACCGGAGCAACCCATGGCTGAAAAATCTATTGAACAACGCGTAAAGGACATCATCGTCGAACAACTCGGTGTGAATGCGGACCAGGTGACGCTCGAGGCGAAATTTATTGAAGACCTCGGCGCGGACTCGCTGGACACGGTCGAGCTGGTCATGGCGCTGGAGGAGGAATTCGGCATCGAAGTGCCTGACGAGCAGGCCGAGAAACTTCAAAGCGTCGGCGATGTCATCAAGTACATCGAAGACGTGCAGCAGAAGTAGTTGCGACGTGAACGCTTGGGGGGCAGTTTCGGCTGGACTCAGCTTGATCTGCCCCCTTTGATTTTTATGGGAAGTGATTCAACATCTTGCCGCGTGGTCATTACCGGCCTTGGGGTGGTCACGCCGCTGGGGAACCAACTCGACGTCTTTTGGAACAACCTCGTCGCCGGGCAATGCGGCATTGATCGCATCACCGCGTTTGATGCGACGCCGTTTGACACCCAAATCGCCGGCGAGGTGAAGCATTTTGATCCCACGCCCGCCTTTCCGTCGCCGAAGGAGATCCGGCATACCGACCGGTTCTCCCAATTCGGTGTTTTCGCCGCGCATCACGCGTTGCTCGATTCCGGCCTCGAGCTTGACCGGGAAGATTGCGACGAAATCGGCGTCATCATCGGCTCCGGCATCGGCGGCCTGGCCACCACCACCAAACAGCACAAAATCTTGCTCGACCGCGGTCCCGACCGGCTCTCGCCGTTCATGATTCCGATGCTCATCGGCAACATGGCTTCGGGGATATTTTCCATGTACAAAAACCTGCGCGGCCCGAATTATGCCACCTGTTCCGCTTGTGCGACGGCCAATCACGCCATCGGCGAGGCCTGGCGCACCATCAAAATGGGCGACGCGCAGGCGATGTTCGCCGGCGGCGCGGAAGCAACGGTGGTTCCGGTGGGCATCGGCGGCTTCTGCGCCATGAAGGCCATGAGCCGGCGCAACGATGATCCGAAACACGCCTCGCGCCCGTTTGACCGGGAGCGTGACGGCTTCGTCATGGGCGAAGGCGCGGGCGTCGTCGTGCTCGAAGAACTGGAGCACGCCAAAAAACGCGGCGCGAAAATTTATTGCGAGATCGTTGGCTACGGCAACACCGCCGACGCCCATCACTTGACCGCGCCTTCACCCGACGGCGCCGGCGCGGCGCGTTGCATGAAGATGGCCATGAAAAACGGCGGCCTGAACGTCGAAGACGTTTCCTACATCAATGCCCACGGTACGTCCACGCAGCAAGGCGACGCCTGTGAAACGCTGGCCATCAAAACTGTTTTTGGCGAGCACGCGAAAAAAATCGCGGTCAGTTCCACCAAAGGCGCGACCGGCCATATGCTCGGCGCGGCGGGCGCCGTGGAAATGAGCGTTTGCGCGCTCGCCATCAAGCACGGTATCGTCCCGCCGACCATCAATTACCAGGTGCCCGACCCCGAATGTGATCTGGATTATGTGCCGAACACCGCGCGCGAACTGAAGGTGAACGCCGTCATCAACAACTCCTTCGGCTTCGGCGGCCACAACGCCAGCATTGCGGCAAAAAAATTTGCGGGTTAAACCGTGAAATTTCTTTCGCTCATCGAAGCGAAACGCGAAGGCAAAACTCTCGCGCCTGAGCAGATTCGTGAATATGTCCGTGAATTCACCGCCGGGGAAATTCCCGATTACCAGATGGCCGCGATGCTCATGGCCATTTACTTTCGCGGACTCGACACCGCCGAGACCACCGCGCTCACGCTCGCCATGCGCGATTCCGGCGACGTGCTGGAATTTCCCAAAGACCCACGTCCGATCGTGGACAAACATTCGACCGGCGGCATCGGCGACAAGGTTTCTCTGCCGCTCGCGCCGTTGCTGGCGTGTCTTGGCTTCCGTGTGCCGATGATTTCCGGCCGCGGCCTCGGCATCACCGGCGGCACGCTCGACAAATTGGATTCCATACCCGGGTTCCAGACTTTGTTGCCGGCCGAAAAAATTGTCGCCCAGGTCCAGAAAGTCGGCTGCGTCATCTGCGGCCAGACCGAGCGCATGGTGCCGGCGGATAAAAAAATCTACGCACTGCGCGACGCCTCCGGCACTGTGCCCAGCATCCCGCTCATCACCGCGTCCATCCTTTCCAAAAAGCTCGCCGAAAGCCTGGAGGCACTGGTGCTCGACGTGAAATTCGGCTGCGCCGCGTTCATGCAAACCAGGGCCGACGCCCGCAAACTGGCAAAAGCGATGGTCGCGCTCGGCAATGAGTGCGGCGTCAACACCCGCGCGATTTTGACGGATATGAACACACCGCTGGGCCGCGCCGCCGGCAACTGGCTGGAAGTGAAGGAAAGCGTAGTGTGCCTTGAACCTCGTAGCAGCCGACGTGAGGAGGCTCAAACTAAATCCGAAACGAGTCAGAGCCTCCTCACGTCGGCTCCTACAGCGCATGATTTGCCCACGCTCGTCCTCGACTGCGCCGCGCATTTGCTGGTTCAAACCAAAAAATCCAAATCGCTTGCTGCCGCACGCAAACAAGCCGAGGATTGTTTGCAATCCGGCGCCCCGCGAAAAAAATGGGACGAAGTGCTTGCCGCCCAGGGCGCGGACATGAGGGCTTTCAACAAGAAACTGGCGCTCGATACTACCGGGCCTGTGGTTTTGGAATTAAAATCGTCGCGCGCCGGATTTGTTTCGAAGTGCGACGCGCGGATCATCGGTGAAGTCATCCGCGACCTCGGTGGTGGCCGGCTCACGAAGGAATCCGCCATCAATTACGACGTCGGCGTTGATCGTATCGCCAAACCCGGCGAACGCGTCGAAAAAACCGGTTTGCTGTGTCGTGTCCACGCCGCAGACGCAGCGCAGGCCAAGGTCGCGGTTGCCAGGTTACAGGCGGCCTTTGAAATTTCTGCGAAGCGGTCAGGCCAGACCCCGCTGGTTGTGCAAGCCATCCAGTAGGACGGGCGTGCCGTGTGTTTACATATTTCTGTCTTTTGAGTCAGAGACCGGCAGATGCCCGTCTTATCTCAACGATTCCAGAATTTTCTCCGCCGCGGCGCGTGGATTCTCGGCGGCATAAATCGGACGGCCAATCACCAGCCAGTTGGCGCCGGCAGTGATGGCTTCGCGCGGAGTAAGTGTGCGTTTCTGGTCGTCGGGCCGTTCCGCGCCCATACGGACGCCGGGCGTGACCAGTTGCGTGGCCGGCGGGATTGCTTGACGAAGTTTGGCGACTTCCAACGGTGAGCAGACCAGCCCGCGCAATCCGGCCCTGGTGGCCACCGTGGCCAGGCGGCGCACCTGATAATCCACGTTCGCATCCAGGCCGATTTCCTTCAACGCCCCGGCTTCGAGGCTCGTCAGCACCGTCACACCCAAAACGAGCGGCGGACTATGGGCGAGCCGCCACGCGGTTTCCTGGGCGGCCTGTTCAGCCGCTTTAAGCATTTCAAAACCGCCACTCGTGTGCACGGTGAGCATTTGCACGTCCAGTTGCACTGCCGCAGCCACGGCTTTGGCGACGGTGTTGGGGATGTCGTGAAATTTCAGGTCCAGGAACACCAGCGCGCCCCGCTCACGAATCCGGTGGACGATGTCCGGTCCGGCGACCGTGAAAAGTTCGCTGCCGACCTTGAAGCCGCCCGAAACCGGGGTCAGTTGCTCCACGAGCTTCAACGCGGCCTGGGCCGTTGGCACATCCAGCGCGACAATGATGGGATTGCGCATAAATCACATGCATTTAAGCACGGCGGACAGCCAAACGCAAACGCAGCGCAAAGAAAAGCGCGGCAGCGCCCGATTCAGCATTCAGGGCGCGGGGCGGCGGCTCCGGCAGCGGGAGCGTGGTCGCTTTTCTGCCAGAGATGCCGGGTGAGCGCGGCGGCGGTGCCAAATCCGAAGAGCGAAAAGCTCCCGATGACTGCCAGAAGTCCGATGGGCATTGAAAGCATGCCAACCGCCGCGGCGTTGGCCGGGCCGGACAAAATGACCAGGACCGAAGCCGCGGGCACGATGAGGTGCAAGTGTTTTTGACGGAAGATTTGAGCCATGAAATAACTTCCCAAAACAATCGCGCCGGAGATGCCGGGCATCCAAAATTTTGCTCCCGATGAGCTCATCCAGAGGAACGATTCAGCCACCCAGGCCACCCCCACCCATGTCCGAACCGCATTTGCGCCCCGATGTTTGCCATCGTTCCAGAGCAGGCTATGCACGAGCATAAAGACAAATCCACTTTGAAATGCCCAATGCATGGCATTGGCGTGGCTGCCCAAGAGCGACATGACAGAACATCCAAGAACCAACGAACCCAAAACGGCCAGTTTCGGATCCCGCAGACACATGGTCCAGTAGAGCAGATAGGCCACCAGGCCGAGCGCCACGGCTCGTGAGCTGGTCATTCCGAGATTGATAGCGTGCAGCCATGCTTCCGGCAATCCCGCGACGAGCATCAAGGCGGAGGCAAACAGCAGATGGCCCGCGATGCGATGATCGCGTTTATAAAGCCACAGCCCGCCATAGGCCGCCAGGTTCAGGGAAGTGAGGAGGAGGAAGGTTGGATGGCCACTTTCCGGCGCGATAGCAAACAGCGGGATTAAAACGGGCGGGACCGCCAGCACATATTTCACCCGGAAATTCAAATCAGGCACATTGCGGCAAAGTTGGAAACAAACCGTCCACGCCAGCAACCACAACGCCGGCGCGGTCTGTTCAAAACGAAAATCGAACTGATAAACGTAACCCAGACTGTAAAGGTGCAGACACGTCGCGATAATCCACAGCGAAAACAATTCCCACGGCAGCCAGCGATGCTCCGGCAACAAGGTTCCGGCCTCCTTCGGCCACGGAAGCAGATTGGCCAGGGCGACCGCCACCGGCAGGACCAGCATCCAGACCCAAAGATTCATGGCGTGGGCCGGCCCGGAATTTATGTAGGCGCCGATGATGTGTTCGCCGTAGCAACGATACACCAGCGGGAGGGTGATATTGAGAGCAAGCAGGGTGAAACCAACCGCCAGCAAGGCGCCGGGAAGATTGAGTTGCTTGAACCATTGTTTCAAGCTGCCAAACCGCAATATCGCCACTGCGCCGCCGGCCAGGCACATCGCCAGCGCCATGCGCGAATCAATCAACGCCGCCAGGCTGATAAAAATGAACGGTACAAAGACCAGCAGGTTCTCCAAGCCGACCAGCAGCGTGGCATCATACCAGATGGCGCGGTGTGCCAGAAAGATCGCGGTGACGACGAGCAACACTTCATAAACCTGGATGGCGGTAAAATTGAACAGTAACCGCGCGGTTTCCAGGTTGAACATGGGAGCGTCAATGGACACGTGGTAGCAGCCGAATAACAACAACGCGGCGCTCACCAAATAGAAAGGGTTGCAGGCGAAAAGTTTCCGCAGCCACCAGGAAAGCGGTTTGGGCCTGACAGGCATGGGCCGGGGTTCCAAGACCGAACCAATTATCGGTGGCTGGATGGGCAGGTTATGTTCATTCATAAACACCTCATAAGAAAACCCGAGCATTTTACCGACAAGTTTTCGCTTGCATAATGCGGGCCAACCTTTCGCGCTGTAGATTTTCAGGTGAAACCGCGATTTCTCAAATGCGGTTCTCCTGCCAAGTGCGCGAACTTCACACAATTTGCGTGAATTTCACGCCGGGTCACCCGTTTTTGACTTCCGATTCCGCATTTTCGAGCCTTGCAGTTGCATGAAGATCCTCTGGCACAGCGACGCGAGTTTTTCCCAAGAGCTCCGAGCCGCGACCGCGCCGTCCAGCCTGTTCGATTTGGAAATTGAACAACGCACCCGCGCCTTCCTCGATGTTGTGCGGGCGCCTGACGACACGGCGCCGCTGGAGTACGCGGAACGCTTCGACGGAGCGCAGCTCGTTGCCGACTTTGAAGCTGCCCGAAACCGGGGCCAGTTGCTCCACGAGCTTCAGGGCGGCCCCGGCCGTCGGCACATCTAGCGCGACAATGATGGGATTGCGCATGGACTTAAATATCAAAGCCTCCGCCTCAGAACGAAAGCCTAAAAGAGATCGGCCTTGACGATTTAGGGTTGGTGTGGAGTAATCCTGCCATGCCCTTTGCGAAAGGCAGATTTGTTGCATTCTTCGGAGTTCTTGTTTCGACGACTCTTCATCCGATTTCAAGCTGGAGCGCCACGATAAGGGATGACGTGCCAGACAGCAGTTATGTGGATCTTGGAGCCAGCCTGACTTACGCTGCGGTCGGAACGTTTGTTAACAGTTGGGGCTATACCGGTTGCGGAACGCTCATTGCGTCAGACTGGGTGTTGACTGCCGCGCACCTGTTGGATGCAGCCAGTTCGGGGACGTTCACGATCAATGGGACTTCCTATGCTTCCGATGAAATTATTAGCGATCCCGGTTGGAATGGAAATGTCTTTGCCGGCAGCGATTTTGGCCTGGTGCATCTCAGTTCATCGGTGTCCGCCATTCCTCCCGCGATGCTCTACACCGGGTCATCGGAATCCGGACAGCTCGCTACATTTGTAGGATATGGGTTCACGGGAACCGGGCTGACGGGTTACCAAACGTCGCTCGGAATCCAGAAGCGAGCATTTCAAAACGTCCTTGATGGTAACTTTGGCAATCCATCCCAGTTGCTGGGCAGCGATTTTGACAACCCGCACTCGACCACAAACAACGTGTGGGGCGACGCAACACCCCTGCCGCTGGAAGGCTGCGTGGCGCCGGGCGACAGTGGCGGCGGTGTGTTTATTACCATTGACTCGCAATCCTATTTGGCGGGCGTGATCTCATTTGTTGCTTCAACGGGAGGCAGTCAAAATTCCGTTTATGGCAACCTCAGCGGAGCCGGGCGAGTTTCAGCTGCTCTTCCTTGGATAACCAGCACGATCCCTGAGCCATCAACATCCTGGCTGCTGGCCGGAATGGGTATGGCCATGCTTTGGGAGCGGCGAAATCGGAATAAACAGCCGAAAAGAGGTCGCGATGGAGGTTCTGATATGCCGTAAAATCTGATGCGCTTATGTTTACTTTCAAACGCGCACCCTTTGTGGCGCGATCCCGGCCCTTCGGCGCGTGTTTTGACTTTCAATTCTTCATCCCCTAGCCTGCCCGCATGAAAGTCATCCGCCACGGCGACGCGAATTTTGCCGGAAAACTCCGCGCCGCGACCGCTGCGACCAGCCTGTTTGATCCGGAGATCGAACAACGCACCCGCGCCATCCTCGAAGCCGTGCAGGTGCATGGCGATAACGCCCTGCTGGAGTTCACCGAGCGGTTCGACGGCGCGAAACTCGTTGCCAACCGGCTGGCGATCACGCAGGCGGAATTGTTCAATGCCTCGCTGGCCGCCGATGAATCGCTGCGCAAGGCCGTGGCCGAGGCGGAGAAAAATATCGCCGTGTTTGCCAAGAAATCGCTGCGTAAAAACTGGCAGATGAAAAATTCGCACGGCGCAACGGTCGGCGAAAAATTTGATCCATTCCAGCGCGTGGGGGTTTACATCCCGGGCGGCAAGGCACCGCTGGCTTCCAGCGCGCTGATGACCATTACGCTGGCGAAGGCAGCGGGCTGTCCGGAAATCGTCGCCTGCACGCCGTGCGGCAAGGATGGCGGGATCAATCCGGCGCTGCTGTTCGCTACGCGCGCGGCCGGCGCGACGGAGATTTACCGTGTCGGCGGCGCCCAGGCGATTGCGGCAATGGCTTACGGCACAAAGACGGTTCGTCGTGTGCAAAAGATTTTCGGCCCCGGTAATGCCTACGTCGTCACCGCCAAGCGCTTGCTTGTCGGGCACGTCGCGATTGATTTGCTGCCCGGCCCGAGCGAATTGCTCGTGCTGGCGGACGACACGGCCAACCCAAAGTTTGCCGCCGCCGACATGCTCGCGCAGGCCGAACACGGCTCCGGTCACGAGCGCGTATGGCTCGTGACAACCTCGGACAAAATTTTGAAAGCCGTTGAAAAGGAAATCGCGCGGCAACTGCCCAGGCAGCCGCGGCGCAAATTTATTCAACGCGCGTTGCAAAACAACGGCTGGCTGATTCAGGTGAAAACGCTTGACGATGGTGTGGCGCTGGCAAACCGGCTGGCACCGGAGCATTGCGAAGTAATGACGCGGAATCCGCGACAAGTCTCCGAAGGCATTTTCACCGCGGGCGCGATTTTCCTGGGGCCGTGGTCACCGACGGTGCTGGGCGATTACGTGGCCGGACCAAGCCACACGCTGCCGACCGGCGGCGCCGGCGCGTCGTTCGCCGGGCTGATGGTTGACCAGTTCCAGCGCCGCACGAGCGTGGTGAAATACACCCGCGCTGCGCTCAAGAAAGCATTACCCGCCGTGAAAAAATTTGCAGAACTTGAAGGCTTGGGCGCGCATGGGAAAAGTGCGGAAGTGAGAATGAAATAAGTTTTCAACGCAGAGGGGCAATGGCGCGGAGATTCACTTTGCGACAAAGCTGAATCCGCAGACTTAGCTTAGCTTCCGCATTGAGAGAGGATTTTCTTTTGAAAACCGCAGAATTTTTTGCTGCCGAAAACGGCGATTGAAGTTCCCTGACTTAAGCCGGTTGCGGCTTTAATTTGCCACCGCCACTTCCACGCGTGGTTTAATGCGGAGGTCTTCGGCAATGCTCCGAACAATTCTGCCCAGATTGCGAGCCGTGGGGTTGCCGTTGCGGTTCAGCATCCGGTGCAGCGTCTTTTCGCCCAAGCCGGTCTGCCGCGCCAGTTCCTTGAAGGTGATTTCGGCGTGAACCAGATCCCGCAACATGGAAAGTCCCTCGGCAGTTTCGCCTTCCAGCAACGCGCCCAGAGCTTCGGCGTAGAGCGCCCGCGCAAATTTGCGGTCGCGTTTGATCCGTGCCACGACGGTTTCCTTATAATCCCGTGTCAGTGCCATGTCATGCCTTTGTCTGTTTGTATCGTTTCCAGCGTTCCACCGCCGCGGCGATATCGACGTCCTGCCGGCGTTTGCTGCCGCCACCCAGCAGGATGATGATGGTCCGGCCTTCGCATCCGTAATACACGCGGTAGCCCGGCCCAAAATCCAGCCGCAGTTCAAACACGCCGTCACGCAGCGGCCTGGCCGCGCCGAAATTGCCCGCTTCAAGGCGGCGGACGTATCTATCCACACGCGCCGCCGTCACCGCGTCCAAATCATCGAACCACTCGCCAAACGGCGAGCGCCCGTCTTCGGTGTATTCTTGAATCTCAAACGAACCGTTCATATGGTAGCATTTATGATACCATTGTCAATTGCCATTTTCCGAGGACCGGAGATGCATCGTGAAACGATTGTCTGCGCTGAAAACCTTTTTCATTCCGGTGAATGTGGCTATTCTGTGGATATGCTAATTTATTGTCCTTTGCCGTCGAGTGCATTGTTAATTTGAAATGAACAAGGCCAGTTTGAAAAATTTAATCCGCCCGCTGGTTCGCGGGTTGCACCCATACATCTATGGCGAGCAGCCAAAGATCAAAGGGTTGATCAAGCTCAACACGAACGAGAACCCGTATCCGCCGTCGCCGAAGGTGCTGGCGGCGGTCAAGGCGGCGGTGGACGGGCGGCTGCGGTTGTATCCGAATCCAACGGCACAGGTATTGCGCGAAAAGCTGGCGAAACTGCACGGCTGTCACGCGGACAATATCATCGTCGGCAACGGTTCGGATGAGTTGCTGGCACTGGCGACACGGGCGTTCGTGGAACCGGTTTCGGAGGGCGGAGTTCCACGACGCCCCAATCAAAGGAAATGGGAGGCTCGCAGAGCTCGCCCCTCCGAAATAATTCAGTACTTCACGCCGAGTTATTCGCTGTATCCCGTATTGGCGGACATTCATGGCGCGCGGAAAAATCCGGTGCCGCTCAAACCGGATTTCAGCCTGCCCGGCCTGGCTGATTTGAAACATGGCCGTGTCTGGAAATTCGACGTGGCGCTGACTTATGTGACCACCCCGAATGCGCCGAGCGGACGCGGCTATTCGACGAAAGAACTGGAAAAGCTTTGTGCCGCGCAGAAGGGCGTCGTCATCCTTGACGAAGCTTACGTGGATTTTGCGGAGGAAAACGCGATGAGGCTGGCGTTGAAATATCCACACGTCATCGCGGCGCGGACGTTTTCCAAGGCGTATTCGCTGTGCTTCCAGCGCGTCGGCTATTTCGTCGGGCATCACGACCTCATCGCCGCGCTGCACAAAATCCGCGACAGCTACAACGTCAACGGCCTCGGCCAGGCCGCCGCCGTGGCGTCGCTGAACGATCCGCCGTATTACCGCGTGAATTTCAAAAAGATCATCGCCACGCGCGAGTGGCTGGCCCGTGAATTGACGAAGCTCGGTTTTCGCGCTTTTCCGAGCCGGACGAATTTCCTCCTCGCCCAACCGCCGCGCTTCGCGGCACACGAATGGCAACGCCAATTGCGCGGGCAGAGAATTCTCGTGCGCTGGTTCAATTTACCGGAAGTAAAAAAATACCTGCGGATCACCATTGGCACGCCGGCGGAAGTGGAGACGCTGGTCAAGGCGGCGCGAAAGATTCTGGTGTAGGGTGGGCCGGCAGCTTAAAAATCGGCCGCGCGCCAAACGCTGCTTTCCCCTTTTTGTTTCCCGGCGGCGCAATTTCTGCTAAGAAGCCGGTGTGTATCTGGAATACTATGGGTTGAAACAGGCGCCGTTCGACATTACGCCGAACCCGCGTTTTCTGTTTCACAGCCAGAAGCACCGCGAGGCGTACAACCACCTGCTTTATGGCATCTGCGAGCGCAAAGGCTTCGTGCAGCTCACCGGCGAGGTCGGCGCGGGCAAGACGACGCTCTGCCGCGCGCTGCTCGAACAGCTCAATGGCATGTTCTCCACTGCGCTCATCCTCAACCCGGCGCTGGACGCAGACGGGTTGATGAGGGCCATTGCCACCGAATTTGGCCTGGATGCCAAGGGACGGGACCGGCTGGAAACCATCACGCTCATCGGTGAATTCCTGCTCAAGCAAGTCCAGCAAGGCAAGGAGACTGTGCTCATCATTGACGAGGCGCAGAATTTGACCGAGGAATTGCTCGAACAAATCCGCCTGCTTTCGAACATCGAAACCGACGACCGCAAGCTGCTGCAAATCGTTTTACTGGGGCAGCCCGAATTGCGCGACCGCCTCAACAGCCATCGGTTGCGCCAGCTCCGCCAGCGCATCACCGTGCGTTATCACCTCGCGCCGCTCTCACGGGCTGAGGTCGCCCAATACATTCAGCATCGCCTTGAGCTCGCCGGCGCACAGGGGGTGCCGTATTTCACGCAGCCGGCCCTCTGGCGCGTTTTCGGTTACACTCAAGGCATCCCCCGGCTCATCAACGCCGTCTGCGACAAGGCGTTGCTCGCCGGTTTCGTCGAACAAAGCGGCCACATCACCTACCAGATGGTGGGCCGCGCCATCCGTGAACTCGAAGGAAACATCCACCTATGAGCCGCATCAACGACGCACTCAAGCGCGCTCAACAGGCGCAGAAAAAACAAACTCCGGCTCCCGATGCAAAAATGCCGAGGTTACTGCCGGTGGATTCCAGGCCCGGCAGCGTCATCGGCTGGATCCTGCCGGGGGTGATTGGTTTTTTGATTGTGGCCGCGTGTCTGTTGATCGGGATGGCCCTGGTCACTCGCCCCGTGACAAAAACCGCCGGCAAACCCCGGCTTTTGATTGCGCAACCGGTAATTCCGGCCGCCGTTGCCACGGCCGCTTCCGCACCCGCGGCTGCGTCGCCGCCGTCGCCGGCATCACCCCAGCCATTACCGCCGCCACCGCCACCGCCCGAACCGAAGTTGCAGGGCATTGTCTATGCCGCGACTCGGCCGTGGGCGATCGTGGACGGCCAGAGCTTCCAGGTCGGCGACCGGCTCGGCGAATTCCGCGTGAAGGAAATCTCGCAACGCAGCGTCACGCTCGAAAAAACCGACGGTTCGCAGAAGAAATTGAGCTTGGACAAATAAAAATCCGGGCCATCATTTCGCGTGCGCTGCCTGAAAAAATTCCTCGCCGGGCCGCCCGTCACCGCCCGGGTCGCGCCGTTTGTGATTTTCCTCGCGCTGACCTTTTGTCAGGGGCAATTGGGGGAGGCGTCGCGTTACTGGTTTTACTTCGCCAAAACGCTCGTCGGCGCGTGGCTGATTTGGGAAATGCGCCCGTTCGTGGCGGAAATGCGCTGGTCCGCCAGTTGGGAAGCCGTCGCGGTCGGTGTGGCTATTTTTGCCGTCTGGGTTGGACTGGATCCATTTTATCCGCATTCCAAAGAAATTTTGCAGAATGATATTAACCCCTTCCTGAAGAAAATTGGCCTGGGGATATTGTGTGCAGATTCGAACCCGGAAAAATTTTGGAATCCCGTCGAACAATTCGGCGGCGGTTCGACACTCGCGTGGCTGATGATTGCGGTGCGAATACTGGGTTCAACCTTCGTCGTGCCGCCGCTGGAGGAGGTTTTTTACCGCTCGTTTCTCTATCGTTACATCGCCAGATTGGAGTTTCAATCCGTGCCGCTCAACCAATTCCTGCCGCTGCCATTTTTCGCAACTGCCGCCGTGTTCGGTTTTTCCCACAACGAATGGCTGGCGGGCATTTTGTGCGGCGCGGCCTATCAGTGGCTGGTGTTGCGCAAAAGCCGGCTGGGGGACGCGATGACGGCGCACGCGATTACCAATTTTCTGCTCGGCGTTTGGATTGTCTGGAAACACGCCTGGCAGTTCTGGTGATAACTCTCAATCTTAATCGTCATCGTAATCCCTGTCCTCCGGCGATTACGATTAATAGCAGGATTAAGATTATGACATTTACTTCACTTCGATATCGATGTTGTTGCGTTCGAGCGTGCTGCCTTCCTGCGCGGCAAGATTGACCAGCGCCTGGTTGTAATTGGCCAGCGCCCGGATTTCCAGCCCCCGATCAGCCGTCAGGGTGTTTTGGAGTTGCAACACGGTGAAGGTGGTGCTTTTGCCGACGGCGTACTTCTTCTGCTCGGCGTCGAGTGCCGCCTCGGCGTAAATGCGCGCCTGGCGCGAGGCTTGCACGCTCTCATAATCGGACCGGGCCACCCCCACGGCATTGTCAATCAGCACCATGATGTTTTGTTCGAGCTGTTTCAACTGCAGCACGACCTGTTGCAGCGTCGCCCTGGCCGATTTGTATTGGTTGCGCGGACCGACATTGCTGAGCGGAACCGTCATTTGCGCGCCGTAGCTGTAATAGGGAGCGTCGCCCTCGTTAAATTGATTGAAGGCGCCGCTGAATTCCTTGGACGCGCCGTTAAAACCATAGGTGCCGGTCAAATCCAACTCCGGGAAAAGCTGGTTGCGGTAATACTTCAACTGGATGCCCTGCTGTTCCACGTTCAGCCGCGCCTGCAACAGGTCCGGTCGCTCGGTCATGCCCTTCCGCCAGCTCTCCTGCAAATCAAAGGTTTGCCCGGGCGCGGTGAGCGTCGCCGTCGGTTGGATATCCAGTTCAAACCATTTTGAATACTCATCGGTGAGCAGGTATTTCAACGCCCGTTGATCCGTTCCCAAGGCGCTCAAGGCGGCGATCAAATTGGCCTGGCTTTGCGCCACCTGCGCCTCGTCCTGCTGCACGTCCAGGACGGCGAGCGTACCGATTTGGACGCGCTGATTGTCCTGATCAAGTTGCGTCTGAGCGAGTTGAAGCGCCTCCTGCTGAACCTTCACGTTTTCCTGGGCGTAAATGAGTTCATCGTAGGCGTTCTCAACGGCGGTGACACTGGCCATGATTTGTGCGCGCAGACCCTGCTCCGAGAATTTCAAGCGGTTTTTGGCGACACGAATTGTCAACCGCGTGCTGTCAATCCAGAAATTCTTCAGCAGCGGTTGCTTCAGCGTGACCCCGAAGCTGCCTTGCGAGTCGTCAAACGGGAGGCCGGACGAGCCGTATTGTTCGGAGATATTGCCGCTGATATCATACTGCAATCCCCACGGCAGCAGACCGCCGATGCCCGAATTGAAATTGTTCGCGTCCGCGACCCTGGCCGGGATTGGATTGGTCGAATATGGATTGTAGCCGCCGGGCGACACGTTGTAACTGTGCTGGCCGGAAACGTTGACCGCGGGATCGTAACCGCTGTAGGCTGCGCGCAGGTTATAAAGCGAGATTTGCGGATTGATGCGCTGAATCTGTACGTCGAGGTTGTGCTGCAGCGCCTCCTGAATGCAGTCCTGCAGCGACATCGCGCGGACGGTGGCATTGGTATCAGTCAGGTTGGCGGCGGCGGCGGTCATCGCTGCTTCCGCCGGGGCATTTGTGTCCATCTGTGCGGCGGCGGGCAGGGCCGCCAGGAAAACCGACAGAAAGAGGCTGGAACGTTTCATGGTGCTGTGCATCTTGCGGCTTCCGCCGCGATTCGTCAAACCTAAGACGCGCCGGCATGGCCCAAGGTAACCATCCGGTTAATTCCGGGTCAGCTCGGGTTTGCGCCCGGATCCGGCGGGGCGGACGGCGGAACCTCCTCAATGACCGCGTTTTTTTCCAGCAGATCGAGCGCCTTTTCGTGCAGGATTTGCTCGTAAAGCTCGGGGACGCCGTCGCGTTTCTGCAAGTCCTTGAGGAATTTTTCAAGGGGAATCTGGTACAACCCCGCCAGCGATTGCGCGCGCTTCAAAATCTCCTCCTGGGACACCTTGAGCTCTTCCTTTTCCGCGATGCGCTGGATCAGAAACGAAAGTTTCACGCGCTCCTTCGCGTTGTAGGTGGCCGCCGAATAGATTTGCTCCTTTTGCTGCTCAATCATCTCGCGCGTGACGCCGCGCTTGGTGTTTTGGCGCACGATGTCATAGACCGCGTTGCGCGTCTCCTGCGCGACCGCCGATTCGGGCAGATCAAAATTCACGCGGTCGAGCAGGCCGCGGATGACCTGGGTGCGGATGGATTTGGCCTGCGAAAACTTCAATTCGTTCTCCAGGTCCCGGCGCACGCCGGCGCGCAGTTTTTCCAGGCTTTCCGCTTCGTACAACTTCGCGAAGGCGTCGTCCAACGGCGGCAGGATTTTTTCCTTTATCTCGATGGCCTCAATTTCAAAAACGCCCTTTTTGCCCGCGAGTTCCTTCGTCACGAAATCGGCGGGGAAATCCACGCTGACCGCGCGTTTGTCGCCGGCTTTCGCGCCGGTGAGCGCCTCGGCGAACCCGGGCAGGAATGCCGCCGGGCCGATGTCCACCCAGAAATTCTTTTGCTCCGCCAACCCCTTCGCCGTCGGCGCGGTGTCGGTGATGGGCTTGCCGTCGCAGGTGCCGGTGTAATTCACCACCGCGATGTCGCCCGGGTGCGCCTCGCGCGCGACCGTCTCAAATTTGGTGTGCTGCTGCCGGAGCAGTTCCACCGCGCGTTCCACGTCGTCGTCGGTGACGGACTTGGCCTCGCGTTTGACCCGCAGCCCGTGGTAATCGGGCATTTGAAATTCCGGCGCGGTCTCGATGGTGGCGGCGAATTGCAGCGCCTGGCCGCGGCCAAACTGGATTTCCTCGATGTCCGGGTAGCCGACCACGGCGATTTTCTTTTCGTCCAGCGCCTTGCGATAGGACTCACCGATGAGCTTGCGCTTGGCCTCGGCCTTGATGTCGGCCTCGTATTTTTTGAGCACGAGGTCGCGGGGCGCCTTGCCCGGACGGAAGCCCGGCAGCGACGCCTGTTTCTGGAAATCCTTCGTGATGGCGTCGAAGGCCTCATCCACGGCCTGCGCGTCCACTTCCACCCGCACCAGTTTTTTGCACGGGGCCAGAGTTTCAACAGTGACGTTCACAATAATTCCGCTGGTCAGCGAGCCGTGCAAAGTAACTGAACCTGCCGGATTTCGTCAACGGTTTTGATGGCCTGCCAGCGAAGTTTACGCTTTGATGTTGCGGAATGAAACCAGTGTTCTTCATCACCGGGACGGACACCGGCGTTGGCAAAACGGTGCTGACCGCGTTGCTGGCGCGGTTTCTCCGCAAAAGCGGCCTGAATGCGGTCGCGCTCAAGCCGGTATGCTCCGGCGGCCGCGCCGACGCCCAGGCGCTTCATGACGCCTTAACCGGAGCCCTGTCGCTCGACGAAATCAATCCGTGGCATTTTCGCCCGCCCATCGCTCCCTTGCTCGCGGCCCGCCGCGACCGGAAGCGCGTCAGACTCAACGACGTGCTGACACACGTCCGCGCGATGCAAAAACGGTTCGACGTGGTGCTGATCGAAGGCGCGGGCGGTTTGCTGAGCCCGCTTGGCGACTGTTTCAATTCGCGCGACATTATCACGGCCTTGCGCGCAACGCCGATTGTCGTTTGCCCGAACCGGCTCGGCTCAGTGAATCAGGTTTTGCTCACCCTCGAGGCCTTGCCGAAAAGTTTTCGGCGCCGGGCGCGGGTGGTTTTGATGTCGCCGCCGCAGCCGGACATTTCAACCCGGACGAACGCCGGTTTGCTGGTGGAATGGTTGGGCGCGAAGATGGTTTTCCCCTTCCCCTGCCTGGGCCGTCACCCCGATTTGGCGCGCGTGTCCGGCAATCCGCAGGTTCAACGGACACTTCGAGCACTGACGCAGGCC
This sequence comes from uncultured Verrucomicrobiae bacterium, assembly GCA_963802515.1. GTDB lineage: Bacteria > Verrucomicrobiota > Verrucomicrobiia > Limisphaerales > UBA11358 > UBA11358. The sequence goes on along the minus strand of CAWDIX010000002.1, from coordinate 2,513,268 downwards.
TGACTTATTTTTCAGCCGGGTCCTTGGCTGGCGTGTTGGTGAAAGATTCCCGAAATGCCTGGTGGTTTTGGTAAAGCTGCAACCGTTCCCGGATGATCGGGAGGTCATTCGTCATGCCGTAGGCGGTGGCAAGGTTGGTAGCGTCTTCGGCGGCTTGTTGGGCATCGCTGAATCGGCCGAGTTCAGCGTAGGCCATCGCCAGGGCGTCGAGCATGGCCGGCTGTACGCCGCCCGTGAGGTCGTTGGCCTTGGCTGCCAAGCCGCAGGCCGCCAGGCCATCACGCACCCCGGGGTTTTCATCCGAGGCCAGCACGCGCGCCACGAAGGTGAGCACATGAACATTGTCCGGGGCAAGCTTCACCGCCCGCCGTAAACAGGGAATGGCCTCCACGTCCCGGCTTTGTTTGAGCAGCGCCTTGCCCATTAAATAAGGAGCGTGCCAGTCGTTTGAATCCAGCCGTTCCGCCTTCGTGTATTGAGCCATGGCCTCGTTGTACCGGCCGAGATCAACGAGCAAAGTGCCAAGATTGTTATGCGGCGCCGTTTCATTCGGGTCTATGCACAGTGCCGCCTGATACTCAGCCAATGCCTCCTGTGTTTGGCCCATATTGGCCAGCAGGTTGCCAAGATTGTTGTGGACCTGGTAATGGTCCGACGCGAGCCGTTCCGCTTTGCGATATTCCACCAGCGCTTCACGCCATTTTCCCTGTCGTTCCAGTGCGACCCCCAGATTGGTGCGGGCAACATCGTTGTCCGCCGTCACCGCCACCGCATGCGCGAAAAGCGTCTCGCTGTCGCGCCAGTAGCGCAGTTGCTTTTCCGCAAGCATCAAACAACCTGCGAGTATCAAACCGGTTAAAACCGCGACGGGAATTTTCAGAAATCGGAACCGGCACGCCAAATCCTGGAGGCCGAAGGCCGCGGCGATGAACAGGCCGATGGAGGGAATGTAAGTGTAACGGTCCGCCAGGGCCGCGCCACCGACTTGTACCAGGCCGATCACCGGCACGAGCGTGCCCAAATACCAAAGCCAGCCGACCAGCAGGTACGGGCAGGACCGCCGCGCCCGCCAGACAGCCCACGAGAGGGCGGCCAGCACTATGGCCGCCACGAGCGCCAATTCCCGCACCTGCATTATCTGGGCGGACATGGGGTAAAAGACTGCCAGGTCCGTCGGCCAGATGGTTTTCAGCAGATAGCGACCGTAAGATATCAACATATTGCAAAGCCGGTAGGACAAAGAAACCTTGTCGAGTGAAATGACGGCGTCACCGCCGCGTTGGGATTGGGCCAGAAAAGTTATCACGCACGAGGCCACCGAGAGCAGAAAGAACGGCCACTTTTCGAGAACCAGGGCCGAGAGTTGCCCGGCTTCACTTCGTTTCGACACGGTCGCGCCGGGGCCAAAGGCGGAGGCGGAAGGATTGGAAGTTGAGAACGAAGCCGTTTGGTTCGATTCCAAATTCCGAACTCCCGCCTCCGCCTTCGGCTCCGGCGCGGCAAGCCTTATTTCCAGCCGCGTCGTAGCGTGGCGAAGATGGGCGAATTCCGAAATTCTCCGCAGCGGCCAGAAGTCCAACAGCAACATCACAAACGGCAGCGTCACCAACATCGGCTTGGACATCAAACCGAGCGCGAAGAAAATGAGCGCCACCCAATAGAAGAGTGACGGGTGGCGCGTGACACGTGACCGGCCGGGGGTGGCTGTGGTTTCTTCGGTTCCGGTCACAGGCCACTGGTCACGTGCCACGACTGTTGCATAGCGCTCGTAGGCCAACAGGGTGAGCAAGGCAAAAAATGCGCTCAGGACGTCCTTGCGTTCCGAAATCCAGGCGACGGATTCGACGTGCAGCGGATGCCACGCAAACAGCGCCGCCACGAACACGCTCGGCCACTGTGCCTTTGTCAGTCGCCACAGCAATGCGAAAAGCAAAACCACATTGGCCGCATGGAACAGGGCGTTGACCAGATGATGCATGCCGGGGTTTAATCCAAACAGTTGGCAATCCAGCATGTGCGAAAGCCAGGTGAGCGGATGCCAGTTGCTGGCGTGCCAGGTCGTGAAGGCCCATTTGACTCCGGCCCAGGTCAGACCGTTTTGGACAACTTGATTCTCCGTCACGTAATCGTTGTCGTCATAGACCACGAAACCGTAATGGCACACGGGCAGATAGGCCAGCAATGTGGCCAGCGCGAGCAACAAACCGATGAAGCGCGGACGGGCCTTCGCCGCGCCGAAGTGTTTGCGTTGGAAAGCCGCACCGGCGCCTGCCGGGCAGGCTTCCTGGCTTTCGCGGTTCTGGCTTCGGCCACGCAGGCGGGACATCGGCCTTCTTTTTAAGCCATTTTGTCCGTCCGGCAAGTGTAGAAATTTTTCCCGCAAAAAGACTTGGCATTCCCCGCGCGGCGATTAATATTTCGTCCGGCAGGTAAAGGCTCGACCGCCTGCCGCTTGGCCGCAATATCGGTTCCTCACGACCAAGTTGCCAGTCGTTATGACGAGCGGATTATCGTTTATCGTCGTGGGGGCCGCTTCAAATCAGGCGGAGCTCCTCTATGTTTGGAAACAGGCGACGCCGGAAGGCAAGGCCGTCATCGCCTGTCTCTTCGTCTTTTCCATCATCGCCTGGTCGGTGATGACGTCCAAGGCCCTGCAAATGCGCCGTGCCCGGAAGCTGAACCTGTACTTTTCCACCGAATTTCGCGCCCAGAAAACCGTGCTGGAAATTTTCGACCGCAGCCTGCAGGTCGAGGGCTGTCCGCTGTTCATGGTTTATCAGGCCGGCTGCGTGCATCTGGACGCCCGGTTGCGCGGTCCCGGCGGCGACCGGCGCAAGCAACGCGTTACGCTCAAAAACATGGAGCACGTCAAGCGCGCCATCGAAAACGTGGTCGCCCAGGAATCGCTGAAACTGGAATCCGGTTTGATCTGGCTCGCCATTGCCGTGAGCGGCGCGCCGTTTCTTGGTTTGCTGGGCACGGTCTGGGGCGTAATGAGCGCGTTCGGCGGCATTGCGCAGGCGCCGCAGGGCGCGGCCACGCTCGCGGCGATGGCGCCCGGAGTCGCCGCGGCGCTCATCACCACCGTCGCCGGGTTGCTGGTGGCGATTCCCTCGATGTTCGGTTACAACTGGCTCGTGCATAATTTGCGCGTGTTCACCGTCGGCCTCGACAATTTCGCGCAGGAACTTGTTTCCAAAATGGAGGTGGAGTATCTGGAGGAGGAATAATTGGCAGCCATGAGACGATTTTCACAACGCAGTTATCTGGTGACGCTGAGCGAAATCAATATCACGCCGCTGCTCGACCTCGCGTTCGTGCTGCTCATCATCTTCGTCATCACCACGCCGCTGCTGGAGCAAAGCATCAACCTTAAGCTCCCGCGCGGCGGCCAGCCGGACAAATCCGTGAGCAAGCGCGACATCCGCACCGTCGAAATCAGCAACACGGGCGCCTATACGCTCGACCGGCAGCGGATGCCGTTCAACGTATTGCTGGCGCGGCTCGCGGCGGAATATCGCTCGAACCCGAACCTCATCGTTTACATCCGCGCGGACGAGGACGGACCCTACAAAAACGTCGCGGTGTTGCTGGACGGCTGCCAGCACAGCGGCATCACGCGCTATTCGCTCCGCACCGAACCGGCCAAATGAACCGACTGCAAAAAAAATGCGCGATCACGATCGTGGGCTTTCACCTGCTGCTGCTCGTGATTTTAATCGTCGGGCCGGGGTTCTTCGCGCCCAAACCCAAGGCCGACGATTTGCAGATTCTGGATGTCATCCCGGCCCACTTGATTGACGCGGCGTTCAGCAGCGGTGTGCGCAATGCGACGCCGCCCCCGCCCGTGCCGGTAATCACGCCGCCGCAACCGGCCCCGCCCTTGCCGCAGCCGGCCGTCACGCCGCCGCCCGCACCGCCCAGGGTGGAAACGCCGGAACCGATCCAGCCGGTCGTAAAGGAGGCCACGCCGGAACCGAAGCCTGCGGAGAAACCCAAAATTCAAATCAACACGCAATTGGTCACGCGCAACGCAACGAAAAACACTGCTTCCGCCAGGCAACAGAATGATTTGCAGCGGCAACAACAGATGCGGGCGCGGGCCATTCAAAATGCCATCCGGAGTTTGAAAAACAACTTCACTTCGGCCACGAAGATTGACGTACCCGGCACCGGCAGCGTGTCTTACGCGAGTTACGACGCCGTAGTGAAGAGTGTTTACGAACGAACCATGAATACGTTCCTACCCAATGAAATCGCGAACGACAACGAAATCACGAAGGTCAGGGTGACTATTGCCAGCGACGGCACGGTGACTTCCTCGCGCATTGTCGCTCCATCAGGTGACCCAGTTTGGGACGCGGCGGTCCAGCACACCCTGGATCGGGTGACTTACATCGCGCCATTTCCAGAAGGGGCGACCGAGAAAGAACGGACTTATCCCATCAGCTTTAACCCCCAGGTCGAACGCACGCTCGAATGAAAAATATTTATTTCCAACTGACCAACGTCTTCCTGCTCGTTTTCCTGCTCGCCGCCGTGGTTGCGCGCGGGCAAAACGAACAAAACGAAATCGTCATCAATCCAACCATCCGCATGGGACTAACGCCGCCGATTCCGGTTTCCCTGGAAGGTTTCAGCGGCGAAGTCGCCGAGGTTTTGAGATTCGATCTTTACGTGCAGGGCTTCAGCTTTGTCACGCCCGACGCCGCGCAATACCTCATCAGCGGCAGCAACGCCGGCAACGTGCAGGGCCGGGTGACGGACCGCTTCAGCAAGAACTCGCTGCTCGCCCGCAGTTACACCGGCGCGGCGTTGCGCAGGCAGGCGCACGCGTTTGCCAACGATATCGTCGAGGCCATCACCGGCAAAAAGGGCATTGGCCTGACCAAAATCGCGTTCAAGGACGAAGCGCCCGACGGCAACGGCGAAATTTACGTCGCCGATTTCGACGGCCACAATCCGCAGACCGTCACGCACGACGGCGCGATTGTGGCCGCGCCCGCGTGGGTGCCCGGCCGGCTCGCGCTGTACTACACGTCCTACAAACTCGGCAACCCGGACATTTTTTATCACGACCTCTCCACCGGCCAGCGCCGGGCCATCGCGCGGTATTCCGGCTTGAACTCGAGCGCCGCCGTTTCGCCGGACGGCGCGAAGGTGGCGATGATTTTGAGCAAAGGCGGCAGCCCGAACGTTTATGTTTGCAACGCCGACGGCTCGGGCTTGAAAAAATTGACGACCACGAGCGAGGACTCGTCGCCGTGCTGGTCGCCGGACGGGGAGTGGATTTGCTTCGCGACCAAGATGAACGAGCGCCGGGTGCTGGCGAAAGTGCCGGCCGGCGGCGGCCCGGTGCAGCGGCTTTCGACCGCGGGCGTCTCGAATCCGACCGAGCCGGACTGGTCACCGGACGGCAAATGGATCGCGTTCACGTCGCAAATGGGCGAATTCGACGTGTGCGTCATGCCCGCCGGCGGCGGCTCCGCGACGATTCTGGTGCGCGGTGAAGATCCGTCCTGGGCGCCGAACTCCCGCACATTGATTTGCGCGCGGCGCACCGCCTCCTATCGGTATGTGCTGTCTTTGCTTGACGCGCCGACGAAACAAGTCAAAGATGTGGCTCGAGTTTCGGGAAGCGATTCTCAGCCCGCTTGGGCGCGATGATTTTGAATTTTCACGAACCTTTAACCAAATTTTAACAAAACAAAAATATGAAAACGACGAAACTGATTTTCCCACTGGTGCTCGCGCTGGCCGCCACTCTCGCCACGACGGGTTGCCACTCACATAAACCCGGTTACCTCACAAAACTGCCGGGGGAGCGACCCTTGGTCGGTGATAATAACAATGTCAACACGCTGCCCAACACTCAGCCAATTAATTCAAATGAAAACCCGAATGCCAATCCAATGGCACTGCCTCCGCCGGAAGAGTTTAACAACATGTCGGAAGACCGCGCGGCGCTGGCGGCGTTCACGATTCATTTCGCCTACGACAGTTCCGTCATCCGGAGCACCGAGAAGCCGAATCTGGCCCAGGTCGCCCAGGCATTGAGTTCCGACCCGAGCACCAAGCTGCTCATCGAAGGCAATTGCGACGAGCGCGGCACGGAGGAATACAATCGCTCGCTCGGCGAACGCCGCGCACTGGCGGCGCGCGAAGCCCTGGCCAAACTGGGCGTGGACCCGATGCACATTGAGACCCGGAGTTTCGGCAAGGACAAGCCGGTGAACCCCGGCCACGACGAATCCGCCTGGTCGCAAAACCGCCGGGACGATTTTGTGCTCCTGCACCCGAAGCCGGGAATGTGATTTCGGTGGGCAGACGGCTCGTCCGCGAGTTCCGAGGCCGCAGTTTGTATGACAACGCGCGGGCGGGCCGCCCGCGCTCCTTTTTTGCCGCTTTACTATGCCCCGGAACGGGCGTAAGCTTGCTGAGGCTCGACAAAACTTATGAATGTCATGTTTGCATTGATGGGTCTCGGCGGATGGGAATGGGTCATCGTGGTTTTGGCCATCCTGCTTTTGTTCGGCTCCAAACGCATCCCGGATCTGGCCCGCAGCCTTGGCCAGAGCATCCGTGAATTCAAGAAGGGCGCACGCGAAGTGACGGACGAAATCCAAAACGCGGCGAATGAGCCGCCTGCCCAGCAGAGCAAATCCGTGAAGAACGGCCAGTCGCAGCCCGGCCCGACCGTTTCGCAATCTTCCAACCCGCCGAAATCCTGAAGGCGGGAATCTCTCGGCATGGCCGGCGATAACGAACCGGAGCGTCCCGACGAGGCCGAAGGCGGCCCGGTTAAAACCTTTCTCGAACATCTCGAAGATTTCCGCTGGGTGCTCATCAAGAGCATCGTCGCGTTGTTTCTGGGCATGCTGGTCTGCCTGTTTGCGGCCAATGAGGTCGTGCAGATCATCAAGTGGCCGTTGACGCACGCCAGCATGGACTATCCGGTGACCGTCTGGAACTGTTTCATGGGTTGGGCATTGCCTTTGAATCAGGCAAAATTCAGCCAACCCGGCACGAGCCAGATCGTCACTGTGAATTTTGGCACGAACTGCCTCGGTAATTTTGCGCTCACACCGGAACAACAACAATCACTGGATCTCGGCACGAACCGTTTTGTCGCCGTTGACGTCGAACCGCTCGTCCTCGGGACCAATCACGTGCTCGGCTGGCGCGTCAATCCCGGTCTGAACGCCGCCGGGGCGCAACGGGCCAGAATCGAATTGATCAACCTCAGTCCGGCTGGCGGGTTCGTTGTGGCGTTTCAGGTTGCGCTCTACGGCGGTGTGGTCCTGGCCTCGCCGTTCATTTTCTACTTTGCCGCCGGTTTCGCCTTCCCGGCGCTGAAGCTGCGGGAGCGGAAATACGTTTACCGCGGCCTGGCGATCGGGATCGGGTTGTTTTTCGCGGGCGTGGCGTTTTGCTATTTCGCGCTGATGCCGGTCGCGCTGGCGGCGGCGCAACTGTATTCCCAGTGGCTCGGCTTCGGCGCGCTCCAGTGGCGGGCGGAGGATTACATCAGTTTCGTCTGCAAATTCATGCTCGGCATGGGGCTGGGCTTCGAACTGCCGGTCGTGATTTTGACGCTGGTGAAAATCGGCGTGCTCAATTACCGCACGCTGTCGCAGGCGCGGCGGTACATGATTGTAATCAATCTGGTTCTCGGCGCGGTGCTCACCACGCCCGAACCGATCACGCAACTGGTCATGTTCATTCCGCTGCAATCGCTCTACGAAATCACCGTCTGGATTGCGTGGTATTGGGACCGGAAAGAAAGAAAACGCGCTTTACATCCGGCGGATTTGGCGTAAGCTCCCCTCGTCAACTTAAAAAACGTATGCGAAACGCAATGGTTTTTCTCGCTGCTGTCGTGCTGGCCGCTTTGCTGACGTCCGGTTGTGCGGGCCCGGAACAAAAACTCGGCCGCGGCATGGGTAACGTCTTCGAAGTCGTCCGCATGGGCGAAATGCGCCACAGCATCGAGCAAACGGCGGTGCTCGATTCGCCCGGCGCCGGATACACGGTCGGCGCCGTGCGCGGATTGGACCGCTCACTGGCGCGCACCGGCATGGGCGTAATGGAAGTCGTCACCTTCCCCTTCCCACCTTACCACCCGATGTTCACCCGCTATCTCTCGCCTCAACCCGAGTTCCCGGAGAGCTACCAGCCGCGGCTGCTTTCAGACTCGTTGTTTGACACGGACACCTATACCGGTTTCACCGGGGGCGATGTCGCGCCGTTCATCCCCGGCAGCCGGTTCAAGGTTTTCGACAATTGACCGTGCCCGAATTCGTTTTCACCAGCGCGCCAACCCTCATCCGTTGGCGCGTTTGGTTTTGCCCGAAGCCGCGAAATCCACGAACCACGCGAAAAATCTTTCCAAATTTCGTGTCAATTCGCGCGGTTCGTGGTTAAAAAAGGAATGCACGTTGAAAAGCAATCCCCCGCCAAGGTCAATTTGCTGCTGAACATCCTGGGCAAACGGCCCGACGGTTTTCATGAACTCGAAACCGTCATGCACCCGGTCAACCTTTTTGACACAATTCACTTCGAACGCGGCGGCCATGGAATCCAGCTCACCTGCGACGAACCAGCCTTGCCAGTGGGCCTGCAAAACCTCGTTTACCGGGCGGCGGAGGCTTTTCTCCGGGCCGCTAAAATTTCCGACGGTGTCCGCATCCGGCTGGTGAAAAAAATCCCGCTGGCCGCCGGGCTCGGTGGCGGCAGCGGCAACGCCGCAACGACGCTGCTCGCGTTGAAGGAACTGTTTGACCGGCCGCTGTCAACCGCAAAACTGAACGAACTCGCCACGGCGCTTGGCTCGGACGTGCCGTTTTTTCTGCAAGGCCGGCCGGCGCTCGCCACCGGCCGCGGCGAGCAAATTCAGCCGCTGGATTTTTTCCCGGCGCTGCGCGGCAAGGCGTTCCTGCTGATCCATCCCGGTTTTGGCATTGCGACGGCTTGGGCGTATCAAAGCCTCGCGCGCTTCCCGGACAGGCTGAATGGCCGGCCGGGGCGCGCACAAGAATTGGTTTCGTTGCTTCAGGCGGGGGATTTGTGCGCCGCCCGCGACGGCTTTTACAATTCCCTGGAGGCGCCCGCATTGGAAAAATATCCCGTCCTGCAGTTGTTCCAGGAATTCCTCCGCGCGAATGGCGCGCTGGCCGCGCTCATGTCCGGCAGCGGCTCGACGACGTTCGCCATTGTGGAACACGTTGCGGCCGGCGAAACGCTTCTGGAAAAATTCAAATCAAAGTTCGGCAAGAATTGCTGGTCGGCGGTGGTGGGGATTTGAAGAGAAGGCAACAAAGGGTGTTACCACGGCTTTGTCGCTGCAAAATCAAAATTCTCTGTTTCCTTCATTTGCTTCTGTTCAATCCCGGGGCCTGAATCGCGCCAGCGCAAATTCCATCATTTCCTTTGCCGCCGGAACTTTGAGCGCCAAGGCCGTCAGCAAATAAATCCCGCCGGCGATGCCCGCCGGCGCGAACACCGCGCCGATTTTCAGCGCCAGGGTTTCGTGACCGATCGAATTTTCCCAGAACCGCCAGCCGAACCACGCGCTCGCCGCGGCCAGCATCCCGGCCACGGTCAACGGCAGAAACGTGGCGCGCAGCGGCTCCATTTCCAGATTCCCCATTTTCTTCCGCAAGGCGAACAAGCAGCAGCGCCACGTTGCAGACCGAGGTAATCGTGTTGGCGATGCCCAGCCCGCCCTGTCGCAGCGGCACCACGAGCGCGGCGGCCAGAATCAGATTCAGGACCAGACAAACGATGCTGATTTTCATTGGTGTTTTGGTGTCGCCCAGCGCGAAAAATGCCCGCGCCAGAATATTGACGATGGAGAACGCCACGAGTCCGGGCGCGAGGCAAATCAGCGCGAACGCCGCGCGGGCGGTGGAAGCGGCGGTGAATTTGTCCCCGTGCTCGAACAACAGCCGCACGATCGGCTCGGCCAGCACGACGAGCAGAATGGCGGCGATCAAATTCGCGAACAGCAGCGTGCTGAGTCCGTTGCGGCAGGGTCGCGCGAAATTCGGAGTAATTTTTTTCCAGCGCCAGTCCGCTCAAGCGCCGTCAGCAAATAAGTCGCGAGCGAGATGCCGAACATTCCCTGCGGCAATTCCATGAGGCGCACGGCATAGTTGAACGAGGCATTGATTTGCGGATCGATCCCAGAACGCGATGACCTGGACCAGCGTCACGTTGATTTGAAACGCGGCCACGCCGATGGTGCCGGGAATCATCCGCGTGACGACGAGCCGCACCGTTTCGTTTTTCCACGGCGAAACCCAATGGAAACGAAAGCCGTCGCGCCAGAGCGTGGGCAGTTGAAACGCCGCCTGCGCCACGCCCGCCGCCAGCACGCCGTACGCCAGCGCGAAAATCTGCACGGGCAGCCTTTGTTCCTTCGGCAGTCCGACGCCAAATTTCGGCGCGAGCCACAGCACGGAGGCGATCATCACGACGTTGAGCATCGTCGCGCCCATGGCCGGGATGAAAAAATGGCCGCGCGCGTTGAGCATGCCCATGAATCGCCGCCGCAAGGCACACCAGCAGCATGTAGGGGAACATCACGCGCAACAGCTGCAGCATGAGTTCGGTTTTTGCGGCAAACTGATGGACGGCCAGCGTAATCGAGAGGCCGAGCCAGGACAAGCGCCACCACCACGCTGGCGGCGACAATCAGGCCGGAAATCACCGCGTTGGCCGCGCGCCACATTTCAATTTCGCCGTGCGTTTTTTCCTTTTCCTTGAAAATCGGGATGAACGCCGCCGTCAACGCGCCTTCGCCCAGCAACCGCCGGAACAGGTTCGGAATCTGAAACGCGAAGAGAAACGCGCCGGCGACCTTGCTGTCGCCCATGAACCAGGCATAAACGATTTCGCGCACCATGCCGAGCACGCGGCTGGTGAGTGTGGCGATGGCCATCGAACCGGACGATTTGAGCATCTGCGACATCGCGCGCAGCATAAAGTCCAAAGCCAAAAGTCCAAAGTCCAAAGTCCACGGTTCGGCGGCAAATGAAATTGGCATTTGGCCGGCGGCGATTTAACCTGCACCCGTGAGCATCCTGGAAGAACTGAAATGGCGCGGCCTCATCGCCGATTGCACCGACGCGGCGGAACTGGCCAAACGCCTTGCCACGCCGACCACGCTTTACTGCGGGTTCGACCCCACGGCCGACAGCCTGCACGTCGGCAACCTGGTGCCGTTGCTGGCGCTGCGACGATTTCAAACGCTCGGCCATCATCCGATTGCCGTGGCCGGCGGCGCGACCGGCATGGTGGGCGATCCCAGCGGCAAAACGCAGGAGCGCCAGTTGCTCACGAAGGAAATCCTGGACCGCAACATCGCCAGCGTGAAGGTTCAACTCGCCAATCTCCTGGATTTTGAGACGAAACAAAATCCGGCGAAGCTCGTGGACAATGCTTCGTGGACGGCCACCGTTTCGTTCCTCGATTTCCTGCGCGACATTGGCAAACATTTTTCCGTCAACCAGATGGTCGCCAAAGAAAGTATCCGCGCGCGGATGGAAGACCGCGAGGTGGGCATCAGCTACACCGAATTCAGCTACATGCTGCTCCAGGCGTTCGATTTTTACGTGCTCTGCCGCGATCACAATTGCGAATTGCAAATCGGCGGCAGCGATCAGTGGGGCAACATCACGGCGGGCATTGACCTCATCCGGAAGAAATTGAGCAAGCCGGCTTATGGCCTCACGCTTCCGCTCATCACCAACGCCGACGGCACCAAGTTCGGCAAGACCGAAGCCGGCGCCATCTGGCTCGATCCCAAACGCACGAGCGTCTATCGCTTCTACCAGTTTTGGATCAATGCCGACGACCGCGACGTCGTCCGTTATTTGAAGTATTTTACTTTCTTTCCGCAAGACGCAATTACCGATATTGAACGAAGGCACTTAGCTAATCCAGGCGCCCGTGAGGCGCACACTCAACTTGCACAAGAAGTCACGCGCTTGATTCACGGAAACAAAGCTACTGACGAAGCCTTTCGCGCAAGCCAAATTCTTTTTGGTGGATTATTGGACGATGTTTCCGAAGAAACTTTTCAAAACGTGGTTGGTGAAATCCCAACGAAGGAAATTGAAAAATCAAAACTTGGTGGCGCGGGCGTGCCATTGGTCGAACTTTTGGTCCTCGCCGGCTTGTGCCCATCTAAAAGCCAGGCGCGAAAAGACATCGAAGGCGGTGGGGTGAATATCAACAATGTTCGTGAGGCCAGTGCGACACGCGCCGTCACCACAGGTGATTTGCTTTTCGGCAAACATCTCCTGCTGCGCAAAGGCAAAAAGAATTACGTCGTCGTGACGGCGAAGTAATCTTCACTGCAATTCTCCACGGGCTTTGGCTTCCTCCCGCGCGTGGCGGACACTTTCTTCATACAAGCGGTCATATTTGGCGGCCTCCGGGTTCGCGTCCGCCTGCCGGGGCAGGGAATTGACATGCGGGAACTGGCCATCGAACGCCGGGTCAATGGCCAGAATCCGTTTCGCCAGCGGCGGATGCGTGGACAAAAAATTGAACCACGGGTCGTAAGTGGAATTGGAAAAATACAAATGACTGGCGGTTTCCGCGCAAGGCGTGTCGAGCCGGCCCTGTTTGAACAGGCCGCCGATTTTTTTGAGCGCGCCGGCGATGCCCGCCGGGTTGCGCGTGAACTGGACCGCCGCCGCGTCGGCCAGCCATTCGCGTTCCCGGCAAATCAGGCTTTTGATCAATCGTACGGAGGGCGCGGTGATGCCCCCGACAATTAAAAATAAAACGCCAATCGGCGCCGTCGGCAAAAATACCGGACTGGTGCCCTCGTCAAAAATGGATTCGCCGATTTCCCGCGCACGCGCCGAGCCGCGTACCAATACGCGGCCGACAATCGTCGGCCAGAAAAGGCCGTGCGCCAGCGCCATCAATTTCATGTTCAGCCGCGTATCGCCGTTCAGCACGTGGCTGAATTCATGCGCGATGATCCCCTGCAATTCGTCACGGTTCAGCAATTTCAGCGCGCCAAGGGTGACTCCGATGGCCACGTCATCGCGCGCATGCCCGGCGGCGAAGGCGTTGATGCCGCGTTCGCAGTCGAGCACATAAATTTGCGGCCGGGTCAAACCGGAGGCGACGGCCATTTCCTCGACGACATCCCGCAGCCGTTTTTCGTCCGGGCTGGCGGGATTTTCTTCAACTTTCCGTCCGCCGAGCAGTCCCGCCACGGCCGGGCCGCCGCCGGACAACAGCCGCATTTTATAGAAACAGCCGAGCGCGGTGGAAACCAAAGTGCCGACCGTGACCCAGAAGGCCAGGCGCGGGTCCCAAATCCACTGGAAAAAACCCGTGCTGGTCACCAGTGCCCGGGAAAAGAACCGGAGGGGCAGGGCCAGAATCAGATACGTCAGGACCACAAACGCGAACACCGCCAGTCCGAACAGGCACAAAAGCAGGCGCGTTCGCCTTTGGGCGTGGGCTTCCTGGTCAAAGAAATCCATAGGCGGCTCCCCGCTTGTAGCAAAAGGCGCTGTCTGGGGGAACCCTTTTCGGTTTGGTCCTGATTTTGCCGTTGTAGCGTCGGCGCTGTGCGCCGATTTCGAGCCACAGGCTCGACTCTACAGCAAAACCGGTTGTCCCGATTGGACGGCCCTAACCAACCTCCGAGCGCGCCTGCAGAAATCTAATTAATTCCTTCGCCGCCTTGCCGCCGAAGCCGGGCACGGCAGTGATTTGTTCCAAGGTCGCCGTTCGCAATCGTTGCACCGAGCCGAACTTTTTCAGCAACGCCTGTTTGCGACGGTCGCCGATACCCGGGAATTCGTCCAGCACACTCTCGGAAATCCGCTTGATTCGAAGCTGCGCGTTGTAGGAGTTGGCCACACGATGACATTCGTCGCGAATCCGTTGGAGCAGTTTCACCGCCGGATGGTCCAGGCCGGGTCGCAACGGTTTGCTTTCGCCCGGCTGGTAAATTTCCTCGAATTCCTTCGCCAGCCCAATGACGGCAATTTTCCCCAACCCCAGCTTTGCAAGTTCCGCGCAAGCGGCGTTGAGTTGTCCCTTGCCACCGTCAATGAGGATGAGGTCCGGCAAATTCGGCGCTTGGAGTTCCGGCTTCAGCCGGTTTGCCGCCTGAAGGCGGGCCTCCCAACCTTTGGCCCTCGGCTCTCGCCCCTCGTCCTTCGACTCATTTAGCAGCCGCGCGTAGCGCCGACGAATAACCTCGGCTATTGAAGCGAAATCATCCTGGCCTTCGACGGTTTTAATTTTGAACCGGCGATAATTTGCGCGGTCGGGCCGGCCGGATTTGAAACTCACCAGCGACGCCACGGCGAAGGTGCCGCTGATATTTGAGATGTCAAAGCCCTCGATGCGTTGCGGCGGCGCGGGCAAATCGAGCACTTTCGCCAGCTCGTCCAGATCGTCTGCCGGGTTGATGGAAAGCGGCAGTGTGTAGGGCACGCGCTCAAATTTTCGTTCCTTCTTCGTGGTTTCATTCAAGTCACGGATGAGGTCGCGCAAGCCGGCGGCTTTTTCAAAATCCTGATTCAGCGCGGCCTTTTTCATTTCCGCCTCGAGCTGTTCCTTCATTTCGTGGCATTGGCCTTCGAGGAAACCGCACGCGGCATTGACCTGTTCCAGATATTGTTCGCGGGAGACATTGCCGATGCACGGCGCGGTGCAGTATTTCAAATGCGCGTAGAGACAATGCTTGTAGTCGCCTTCGCCGGGCGTGAATGCGCGGCAGCCGCGCAGATTGAATTGCCGCCGGACGAGCGCGAGCGTGTTGCGCAGCGCGCCCGAATTCGAGAACGGCCCGAAGTAGCGCGCGCCGTCGTCCTTCCGGAGCCGGGTGAAGGCGAAGTTCGGGATCGGGTCGTTCAGATTCACCTTGAGCATCAGGAACCGCTTGTCGTCGCGGAAACTGACGTTGTAGCGGGGATGAAATTCCTTGATCAGCTTGCCTTCGAGCAGGAACGCCTCCGGTTCGCTCCGCACGACATGCACGTCAAAATCGTGGATGGCCTCGACCAGCGCGTTGAATTTCAGGTCCCAGCCCATCCGGCGCGACGGATGGAAATACTGGCTGACGCGCTTGCGCAGGTCGCGCGCCTTGCCGACGTAAATGACCGTGCCGAACCGGTCCTTCATCAGGTAGATACCCGGTTTGTGCGGCAGCGTGCTTACTTTTTTGCGGATGGCTTCGGTCGCAGGCACACCTGAATTTCATGCAAAGCCGGCGGGGCGCAAAGGATTTTTAAATCAAAATTTACACTTGCGCATCGAAAGGAATCCGCGTATTGAGCGGCAAACCCAACGAAAGGAAACCCATGCCCGACAACCAAAATCCGACGCCCGCCCAACCGCCACCTCCGACGACACCGCCATCGAATCCCGAAAGTCAGGCCCGCACCTGGAACATGCTGTGTCATTTGAGCGCCTTGGCAGTTTGCTTCCCGTTTGGGAACATCCTCGGCCCGGTGCTGGTCTGGCAAATCAAGAAAAAAGAGTTCCCGTCCGTGGACATCCACGGCAAAGCCGCGTTAAATTTTCAAATCACCGTGACCATCGTCGCTGTTATTGGCTGGATCGCCGCTGTGATATTGACTTTCATCGGCATCGGCTTGTTGCTGTACCCGGTGGTGATGTTGGTTGTCCTTGCCGGCCTAGTCTTCGCCATCATCGCGGGCATTAAGGCCAATAACGGCGAGGATTACAAATATCCGTTCAGCCTGAATCTCGTAAAATAGCAGCCAAGCGGGCGGACGAACCCAACGAAAGAAAACCCATGCCCGACAACCAAAATCGAACTCCGCCACCGCCGGCAACCGGCGGCGAAGACAAAACGGTCGCAGTCGTCGCCTACCTCTCTTTGATTGGCTTCGTTGCGGCCATCATCATTCACAGAAAACACAAAACCAAGCTCGGCGCATTTCACCTCCGGCAGATGCTCGGGTTTATTCTTTCTTGGCTTGCTGTCGTCGTCCTTATAATCATTCCCATCATCGGTTTGCTCGCCATTATTGTGATATGGCTTTCCATGCTGGCGTTATGGATCACAGGACTGATGGCCGCAATTAATGGCGAATTGAAGCCCATGCCTATCGTTGGCCCGCTCTACCAGAGATGGTTTGGGACTGCCTTCGATTGGCAACTAACACCTGCCGAAAGTTTGCCCCCGGAAAATAGAAAGCTGACGTGGGGTATTGTTCTCGGAGTTGGTGGCTTCGTGCTGATTGCACACGCCTTACTGGTGGGTCTTTGGGCAAGAGGACATTCTCCGAACATGAACCTCGGAGAGATGTTGACGAAGTTCAATAGCTATTACCTGAAGCCGCCAGTCTACAACATTATCATGACAATTGTCGCCATCGCCGGCTTGGCTGGGCTTTGCGCCATCGCGGTGGGAATCGCGCTGTTCATAAAGGGGCTGGATCGAACAGGGAAGAATTGATTTAAGTATAAGGTGTGGCTCAACCTATCATTGATGTGTAGCAATTTTGTTGGGAATTTGCCCCACAAAACCCGTCGGCCTTTAAATGGTTGAATCTCAATTCCAAACAAATAGCATTTAACAATAACATTGGCCAATCCTCGGCTGGCTGTGCATTGTAGCTTTATGGGCTTTCGATGCTGGTGCTTTGGATTCTGGGACTGGTCGCCGCAATCAACGGCCAGATGAAACCCATGCCGGTGGTCGGCCCGCTCTACCAGAAATGGTTCGGCACCACCTTTGATTGATAGCCGTCACCTTGGGATTGAACGGTTGCGGCGCCCGTAAGCGAACTGGAGTTCGCGCCTACGTTTTTTGCTTCATGTGCCGGTGGACGAAGAAGTAATAAAGCCCGCCGAGCACGAGCGCCGCGCCGCCCAGCCACAGGGCCACGTGCCGCATCTCGCCGTGCATGAGCTGTTCATCCTGGCCCGCCTTGACTCCGACATAGCAAAGCACTGAACACCAGGTCGCCGCACCGAGCACGGTGTAGATGGAATATTTCAGGTAATCCATCCGGGCAACCCCGGCGGGAATCCCGACGAGTTGCCGCGCCCCTGGCAGCAGCCGCGCGATGAACACGCCCATCGGGCCGTAGTGGGACATCCAGCGCTCGCTTTTTTCGATCTTTTCCGGCGGCATCAAAATATAACGGCCATAACGCACGAGCAGCGGCCGGCCGGCCAGCCGTGACAGCCAATACATGATGGTGGCTCCGAGCCAGGAACCGAGTGCGCCGGCGGCGACCAGGCCGATTTCCGCCGGCCAGCCGACGAAATGAACGGTGAAGAGGTTTAATCCTTCAAACCAGGCCAGGTAAGCCGCCGGCGGCATGATGGCTTCGGCGGGAATCGGCAGAACGGAGCTTTCCATCGTCATCAGCAGCACGATGGCCGGGTAACCAGCGGTCTTGAGCGTAGCGAGATACCAGGTCAGAAGCGGCTGAAAAATGGATTTGAACATCGGGCGCTGGTTATATCGGAAAACAACGGAGAGGCAATCCGCGAATTTCGCGAACGTACGCCGCTTTGCTAATTATCGGATTCGGGGCGGCCAGACCCAATCAAGAGCCTGAGGATTTGAACAGCAACCCGGGCCAGACCGGGTTATGAGTGATCCGGCTTGGGGCGGTCCTTTTCTTTGGGCATTTTCATTTGACCGAGCACATCGTCCGCGCAATCGGGGTAAAGCCGTCTCATACAATCCGGGCAGAGGCTGTGGCTAAACTGGATGTCGGCATGCCGCATGATGTAGCTCTCAATCTGGTTCCAATAACCCTTGTCGTCCCGGATCTTCTTGCATCCCCCGCAGATCGGCAGGAGTCCGCTCAACACTTTCACCTGGGCCAGCGCCTCGTCCACGCGCTGCTGCAACTTCCGTTCGTTCGCCTGCAGGCGGTGAATCCGGAGCCGGTATCCGCCTCCCGCCAGGCCGGTCAGCAGCACCAGCAACAGGACGGGAAACCAGCCGGTCTGGTAAAAGTGAGGCGGAAGGCGGAACGAATAGGCCGCTCCCGTTTCGTTCCAGACCCCGTCGTTGTTGCAGGCGATGACGTGGAACCGGTACGATCCCGGTGGCAGACTGGCATAATGGGCATAGCGGCGCTGCCCGGCATCAATCCACCCGGTGTCTATCCCTTCGAGCTGGTATTTGAACAGCACCTTCTCGGGAGCGACAAAGCTCAGGGCCGTGTAATGAATTTCAATTTCGCCCGGACCGGGCGGCAGGTCCGGCGGCCGGTCAACGGGTCTCTCCTGCTTGTTGATCAGCACCCGTTCGATATACACCGGCGGAATCTGGTGATTGACCGTCTGGTTGCCGGGGGTGACTTCCACCAGGCCCTTCAAGGAACAGAACAACAATTGTCCCGCGTCACCCGTGCAGGCGTTGGGCTGTGTGCCGGCGACGAGCGATGCCGTACGCAATCCATCGCGGTAGCCCAGGGACGTGACCATGATTTTTTGCTCTTTCCCCGCAGCCAGGGCGTCCAGCTCCGCCTTGCGCACCCGGCTAATACCACTGCCGGTGCTCAACCAGAAGTTGCCCTGGCCGTCGTCGAGCACGTTGAAGACGTAATTATTCGGAAGGCCGTCCGATTCGCGGATGTTGAAGAAACAGCCGTCCTGATACCGCGTCAAACCGCCGCGGGTGCCCACCCAGAGAACCCCGTCGGTGTCTTCGCACAGCGACATCACCCGGCTGTTTGTCAGTCCCTCGCTCGTGCCGAAATTGGTGAACTTCCCGTCCCGATACCGGCTCAGGCCGGCGGTGGTTCCCACCCAAAGCGCGCCGCGCCGGTCGCTCAGGATGGCGCGAATCTGGTTGTTAGGCAGACCGTCTTTGGTCCGGAACGCAGTCATTTTCCCGTTTGAAAACCGGAACAGGCCTTCACCGTCGGTGCCGATCCACATGTCGCCCCGACCGTCCCGCGCAATCACCTTGATGTCGAATACTTTCGTCCACCCGGCAACCGGAACCAGCCGGTCGTTTTCCACGACCGCCAATCGTCCTCCGGCAGCAATCCAAATCCGTCCCTGAAGATCTTCGCCAATGGAGGTCACCGTCGGAATCGGATTGCCGTCCATCTGCGTGAAGGCGGTCAGCTTCCCATGGCTCAACCGGGAGAAACCCAGATAGGCTCCAATCCAAATATCGCCGCGCCGGTCCCGATAAACGCAACGGGTGCTGGTTTCGGACAAACCGTCTTCTGCGGTCAGCATGCGGACCGCGACACTGCGCAACCGGGCCAGGCCATTGGCTTCCGTGCCCAGCCACAGGTTGCCTTCGCGGTCGGCAAACATACTCAACACCAACCCCAGTTTGGACTGAGCCCCGGGCGTTGTCAGCGCATCAAAGGTTCCGTTTCTGAACCGGAGCAGTCCGTCGTGTGTTCCGATCCACAAGCTTCCCTGTCGGTCCTCGTAGATGGCGCCCGGACGGTTGATCTTGCGGTCCGCCTGGGTGTAGGTGGCCAGTTTGCCATCCTGCCAACACTTGATCCGGGAACTTTCGAAAGTCATCCACAAAGCACCATCCGCCGCGCTCGTCATGCTGTCCATGCGCCCGTCACTGTCATCCACCGCCGCCGGTTCCGTCACAAATTTGTCATTGACGAGACGATTCAGCCGTCCGCCGGCGACCGCAAAAATTCCCTGGGGAGAACTGGCGCAGATGCCCGAGATGAAATTATTCGGCAATCCATCCCGGGTCGTGAAGGTGGTGAAGGTGCCCTTGGAAAACCGGCCGACCCCGCGGGGTGT
Source organism: uncultured Verrucomicrobiae bacterium (assembly GCA_963802515.1). Taxonomy (GTDB): domain Bacteria; phylum Verrucomicrobiota; class Verrucomicrobiia; order Limisphaerales; family UBA11358; genus UBA11358. The sequence continues at coordinate 2,493,501 of CAWDIX010000002.1, read as the reverse complement.
GGCAAACCAGATATTCCCCGCGAGATCCTTGTCCACTTTCCGAATGGAATTGTCGGGCAGCCCATCCGCCGTTGTGAACGTGGTAAAGGTCCCGCCCTTGAACCGGGTCAATCCGCCGCCAAACGTGCCAATCCACAATGCCCCTTCGTCATCCTCCACCATGCTGCCGATTTCATTGTCCTTCAGGCTGCTGGTTTGAACGCCAAAAGTGGTGAAGTTAACTCCGTCAAAACGCACCAGCCCGTTGGCGGTGCCCAGCCAGAGATAGCCGTCGCGCGTCTGGACGATGGCCCGGATGCGGATTTGCGGCAGGCCGTCGGAGCCATCCCAAGTGTCCATTCCATATTGCGTAAGCGGCAACTGTGGATCAAGGTCCGCCGCCCGGATTTGAAACAGCGGGAACAAAACCATGCCGGTCAAAGCCAGAAGCCATGCCGCCATTGAACACGCCTCCTTCTCGATCAGGTTTTTCAACTTGTTCCTCAAGTGTGCTGGTTGTCGGGTCCGGGTAGCCAAACAAGCACGCGGGCATTCCTGGCGGCCATCAAACTACCCAACCCACTGCAACCTAATGGATTAAATTGAAGGCTGCCGGTCTGATTTTGCCATTTTATGTACCATAATTGGCCTCGGCCGGTCGGGGTTTGCCGGCGCCTTGAACCAGCGATTCAAACTCCTGGCAACCCGTCAAAGCCGGAATGGCGGTCGTGAAAAGGTTCCAAACGAATGATCGTTTCCAGGGAAACTCAAGCCGCGTTGTCTCGGCGGCCATGGGAGATGGTGCTTTTCGACCGGCGATCAGCCCTTCAGAAAAAAATTCCGCTGTTTTGAGCTGATGGGCATCTGGAGTTTTTCCATTACCTCCAACATGTCCTCCCAGACCTTGCGTTTCTCGCTCATGGCCTGGTTGCGCAGCAGATAGGCCGGATGATACGTGGGCATGAGCGGGATGCCGCGATAGGTCTTCCACGTGCCCCGCAATTTCGTGATGCCGATCGTCTTGCCCAGCAAGCCTTCCACCGCTGTCGCACCGAGGGCCACGATGACGCGCGGGCGGATCAAATCAATCTGCTCGTGCAGATACGGAATGCAGGTGGCCATTTCGTCGGCAGTCGGTTTGCGGTTGCCGGCGGATTGGCCGGGCGTGTCGGGCCGGCATTTCAAAATGTTGCCAATGTAAACGTCCGCGCGTTGCAGTCCCGTGGCCTGGATGATTTTCGTAAGTAACTGCCCCGCCTTCCCGACGAATGGTTCGCCTTGCTCGTCTTCGTCCGCGCCCGGGGCCTCGCCGATGAACATGAGTTGTGCGTCAATGCTGCCGACGCCGAACACGACGTTTTTGCGCGACGATGCCAGGTGCGGGCATTTGACACAGGTCAAAGCCCGTTCGCGCAAGGCGGCGAACGCCGCGGCCTTCGCCTGTGGATCCAGCGGCGCCGAGGCGGGTACGGTTTCGCCCGGCAAGATCAGCAGGGTTTCCTGCCCGGCAACCCGCGGAGCGCCGGGCGCGGAACGGATTGACGGAGCGCTGGTGCGCTCCGGAGCGCCGCGAAAGGCCGGCGCTCCGGGCACGACGGGTTTAAATTCCGCGATTTGAGATTTTCTTGCGGGCGGCTGCGACATGGCGTGAAGTGTTTCCGGCGAAACGGCGACACGGCGCACGCCGCGCGCTTTCAAATCTTCCAGATGTTGAATCGTCGCGTCGAGCAGTTGTTCATAGGCGCCGGCCATCGGTGCCATGGTAGCTCATCGCGCGGCGGCTGCACGAGAATTCTCCGGCCCGTCCGGCAGAACTTGAACCCGCTGCCTTCTGGTCCGAAGTAACGCGCCCCAACGACATGATTTCAGTCCGCCGGCTGAATCCACTTCGAATACGCGCGCCCGCCGAAATACTCGTAGCCTTTGCCTTCTTCCGCCGTGCCCGAAAGCAGCGCCTGAATGAAGCCATTCCGCTCGACTTGCACGGTGTGCAGAATCTTCCGCTCCGGGTTTTCCTTGAGCAGAAATTGGATCCGCCCGCCGAGCGCGGAAAAGGTTTCCAGTCCGTTGTTCGTCCGGCTGGTGAACTGAAATTGCGCGCGGAGGCCGTCCAGCATCGCGTGGCTGCGCCCCCAGGTTCCGCCTTGCCGGCTCACGAACGATTTGCCGTTCAGCAGCGCCAGATAATCCTGATACGCCAGCACGCAGAGATGGTTTTCATCGGAAGCTGCCAGCCAGTTTTTGAGTTTGTCCGCGTGACGCTTCGGGTCGTAACTGTAATCGCTGTCGAGCAAGGCGATGCGCTTCACGTCATCCGGAATTTTTCCCACCGCGTTCAGATAACCGAAAATCAAGCTGCCGCCGCCACTGTGGCCAGCGAGAACCACTTCGGTCTTGTTCGACGAAAAAATGCCGCGCACGCCGTCGAGCAGGGGAACGATGGCCTGGTCATCGTGGGTCTTGCGCCACGCCGGCCAGCTTTTCGTTCCGGCTTCAAGATACGCGACGACGAAAGTGCGGTTGGTGATTACGTTGCGCAACCAGCGCGTTTGCGCGCCGATGTGCTGAATGTCGAAATGCCAGTCGTCGCCCGGCATCAAGGTTTTGCCGGCGGTCTGCTCAATCGTGTTGCCGTTCGGCAAGGCATAGAAAACCAGCAGCACGGGTTTGTGGGTGGCGAATGAAGCAGGCGCCGGCGCATTGACGAGAATCCGCACCTCATCCGCCAGCCGAATTTCCCGAAGCATCTCGCCGAAGTTTGTGCTGGCGGAAAACCTCTGTGGCCACGGCAGATTGATTTTTTCATTGAAGACGGGTGAAGGCAAGGGCGCGGGCAGGTTGGTGGCGTAACGCGCATTGGTGATGACGCCTTCATCGCTGAGGAGGCCGCAAAGTTTTGGATCGGCCAGGACTTCGGCGACCGTTTTGGTTTCGCCGTTCACCAGCATATCTCGCGAAACCAGCCGGATGCCGTGGCTGTAATCCACCCACGCCGCCGCGTGACCGGGATAAAGCGGTTGAATCGCCCTGCCGTTCGTCTGCTGCCAGCCGTAGATGGCGACTTTGTCCGTCACGCCCGCCAGCCGCGCCGAAATCACCACGTCCTTTTTGTGGCCGGCCACGAGCGCGCCCAATGGATGCGAACTCAAATTCCCCAGCCGTTGCGCGCGAATCTTTTCATTGATTTGCGCAAAAACGGGGACCGTCGTCATCGCCGGACCCGGCGGAATTGGTGAAGGCGCCAGTTTCACGGCGGCGGCGGCGTAAATCTCGTCCGCCATTTTGCGCGTCGGCAGAACACAACCGAGCCGATCGGCAAGGCGTTGCGCGGTGTTGGGTGAAATCGGCATGAGCAGATAATCTTCGTCCGAACCGACGGCCAGATAATCCGGCGTGGCGAAGAACGTGGCGATATTCGTTTTCCCGCCGGCGACATTCATCACGGTTACGGGACAAAGCCGGCGCAGGAATGGAGGGAGGTTGCCCGCCAGAACCTGCTCCACCACGGCTTGTTCGCGTTGCGCAAAATCGAGCGTGGAAATTATTTTGACGAAGTCCGCACCGCCGGGTGCGTTGGCAGCGCGCGGCGGCAGCGAGATTGTCTGAGCGATCGCGTTACCGGCGAAACAAATCAAAAAGACTGGCAGCAGCGCTTTCACGGCTCAAACAAGTGACGAAGTTCCTTTGCGCTGTTCATGGCTGGGATTGTGAACCGCGGGGAACAAACTTGTCCTGCATCCCGAAGCGGGCACGCAACGCGAAGAGAAAGCCGAGCGAACGCTCCTTAACCCGTCATTCGCGCGCTCGAGCCGGCAAATTGAACCGTCACAGCGACAGTAACGGGGGCCTGGATAGTGGCGGCACGAGGATTTTTTTGCGCCAAACCGGGAGACCCTGGATAAACACAAAACCATTGCAATCATTGATGAATATGGATGGCGCGTCCGGCAGGACTTGAACCTGCAACCCTTTGATCCGAAGTCAAATGCTCTATCCAATTGAGCTACGGACGCCCGCGGTCATTTTGCCGGTTTCCCGGGAGCAATAAAGCGGATTTATCGCGCCGGTTGACTTGGCGAACGGGTTTGTTAGCGTGGCACAGCATCATGGCAAAAAAGCCGTTCGCACGTCTCATTAAGATTCTGACCGGCATCCATACCGGCGCGGAAGGCGAACTCAGCCGGCTTGAACGCTTCGCGCATTTTTGGGCGCTGGCGGTCAGAAGTTTTGTGCGCAACCGCTGCCCCGTCCGCGCGGCGGCGTTGTCCTACACTTCGCTGCTTGCGCTGATCCCGCTGCTGGCGGTGGCCATCAGCATCACCAGCAGCCTGCTCAAAAGCGAAGGTGAGGAAAAAATTTACGAGGCAATTGACAAATTCGTCGCTGACGTCATGCCCCCCGCCGTATCGAATACGAATACCGCTTCTGTTTCGCCGAATCCCGGTTACAGCCTGCCGGGCCTGCCGACACCGACGAATTCCGGGACAGCTGAAACCCCGACCGACTCCGCAGTGGAAACCAATCTGATGGTGGCGGCTGCCGGCGTCGAGGACCGGGTGGCCAGCGCGCAAAAAGAGGCGGCCCGGAGCATCCGTGAGTTCATTCAGAAGACCCGCAGCGGCACGCTTGGCGTGGCCGGGACGGTCCTGCTGATCTTCGTGGTTTTCGCCCTCCTCGGCCGGATTGAGGAAACCATGAACGACGTTCTGGGGTGTCACGCGCAGCCGGAACTGGCTGACCCGGATTGAGCACTACTGGTTTGCCGTCGGGCTGGTGCCAACGTTGCTGGTTGCCGGCCTGATCCTTGCCACCGGCCCGCGGTTCGCCGGCGTCCGGCACTTCGTCGAATCCATGCCGCTGGTCAGCGGCGTGGTCTTTAATTTCCTCCCCTTGGTCCTGCTGTGGCTGGCCTTCGCGGCCTTTTATAAAATCATGCCGAACACCCGGGTCGGCTTCGACGCGGCGCTGGTCGGCGGGGTCGTCGGTGGCACACTCTGGTATTTGAACAATGTTTTCGGCTTCCTCTACGTTTCCCGCGTCGTTTCCAACAGCAAAATTTACGGCAGCCTCGGCCTGGTGCCGGTGTTCATGATCGGACTTTATTTTTCGTGGCTCATTCTGCTCTTCGGCGCGCAGGTCGCCTATGCCTTCCAGAACCGGTCCGTTTATTTGCAGGACAAACTCGCGGAAAATGTGAACCAGCGCGGACGCGAATTCATCGCGTTACGGCTGATGACCGGCATCGGGCGCCGGTTCCAACTCGGCCTGCCGCCCGCCACCATCCAGGAAATTTCCACCGAACTGGGGATTCCCAGCCGGCTGGCGCAACAGATTTTGCAGACACTGCTCGCCGCGCGGCTCGTCACCGAGGTGGGCGGCGCCGAGGGCGCCTACGTGCCCGCACGCCCGCTTGAATCCATCAACGCTTTCCAGATTCTTCACGCCATGCGCACCGGGTCCGGATCGGAATTGCCGATGCGTGACGAACCGGCGCGCGCGGAGGTTTATGGCGAGTTCGCCCGAATCGAAGATGCCGAGCGTCAGGCGGCATCGTCCGTAACCATGCTGGCACTGGTCAATCGTTCACAGGCGCGGCTGGAAATCACCGCGCCGCAAGTCGCGGAGGCTTCATCACCCTCGGCGCCGGCCGCGTCATTGAACATTGGCCAACCCCCGAGGACGAAGGACGCGGACGAAACCCGAAACCAACCGGGTGCGGTTGAAGGAATTCGCGCCGCAGTCAAACCAACCGATATCGGGCCCGCCCCCGCGCCGCCACCGGTCCCGCCGGCTGAGAAGCGCCGGGTGGTTATGCCCGACGAAGACCGGGAGTTCCCGTTATGATTATTGGCGTTCCCAAAGAAATAAAGGAGCAGGAATACCGGGTGGCCTTGCTGCCCTCCGGCGCGTATCAACTCGTCCAGCGCGGCCACGAAGTAATGGTTGAGCGGGACGCCGGGCTGGGCGCGGGTTTTCCCGATGCCGAATATGAAAACGCCGGCGCGAGACTGGTTGACTCTCATGACCCGGTTTTGGCCGGGGCCGACCTGATTGTGAAGGTGAAGGAGCCGTTGCCGTCCGAGTTCGGTTTGCTGCGGCCCGGTCAGATTTTATTCACCTACCTGCACCTCGCCGCCGGCCGGCCGCTCACCGAAGCACTGATGAAATCCGGGGTGACGGCGCTGGCTTACGAAACGATTGAAGTCAACCGCCGGCTGCCGTTGCTTGAACCGATGAGTGAAATCGCCGGGCGCATGTCCGTTCTGGTCGGCGGTTATTTTCTGGCGAAACATTTCGGCGGCAGCGGCGTGTTGCTGGGGGGCGTGCCGGGCGTGTTGCCCGGCAAGGTGGTGGTGCTCGGCGGCGGCACGGCGGGCATCAACGCCGCGCGCATGGCGCAGGGCGTGGGCGCGGATGTGACCATCCTGGAGGTGGACCTGGAACGGATGCGCTTTCTCGACATCACGCTGCACACGGCGCATACGCTGTATTCCAACGAATCGCACCTGCTGGAGCTGCTGCCGAACGTGGACCTGCTCATCGGCGCGGTGCTCTTGCCCGGCGCCCGCGCGCCAAAACTGGTCAGCCGCGACATGCTCCGCCGCCTGCGGCCGGGCAGCGTGTTCGTGGACATCGCGATTGACCAGGGCGGCTGCGCCGAGACGTCGCGTCCGACCACCCATCATGACCCGGTCTTCGTGGAAGAAGGCGTGACGCATTATTGCGTGGCGAACATGCCCGGCGCCTACGCCCGCACCGCCACCCAGGCGCTCACCAACGTGACCTATCGCTACATCGAGTCGCTGGCCGACCACGGCCTGGCCGAGGCCTGCCGCCTCCACCCGGCATTGCTCGGCGGCATCAACGTGATGAACGGCAAACTCACCCATCCCGCCGTCGCCGAGGCGCATGGCATGAAGTGGGAAAAGCCCACGGTGTAGCGGTGGCGAGAGGAGAAAGTGTTACCTCTATGGTGAGAACGGCCAGGGGCGCGCCCTGCCCGTTAAGCGTCAAAGTTTTCCAATGAACCGCTTCAACCGCACCATGGCTTCCTTGAGATTGTCCATGCCGGTCGCGTAGGCGCAGCGGATGAAGCCTTCGCCGCATTCGCCAAACGCTGTCCCCGGCACCGCCGCCACTTTTTCTTCGTGCAGAAATTTCATGGCGAAGTCCTTCGATTTCATCCCGAACTTCGCCACACTGGGAAACGCGTAGAACGCGCCCAGCGGACGATGGCATTCGATGCCCATGTCGGCAAAGGCCGCGGCGATGAAGTTCCGGCGGCGACGGTATTCGTCCACCATCTCGCCAATGTCCGTATCCGGGCGGGCGAGCGCTTCGATGGCGGCCTTTTGTCCCATGGAAGAGGCGCATAGCATCGTGTATTGGTGTATCTTCATCATCGCCTCGATGAGTTCGGCCGGACCGCAGGCGTAGCCGAGGCGGTAACCGGTCATGGCCCAGGCTTTCGAGAAACCGTGCAGGAAAATCGTCCGGTCGCGCATGCCCGGCAGACTCACGATGCTCGTGTGCGGCGAGTCATAGGTCAACTCACCGTAAATTTCGTCGGTGACCACAATCAAGTCGCGTTTTCGGGCGAACGTGGCGATGTCCTCCAGGTCCTGACGGGACATGACGGCACCGGTCGGATTGTTCGGAAAATTCAGCATCAACACCCGGGTCTTCGGTGTGACTTTCGCTTCCAACATCGCGCGGGTGAGACGGAAGCCGTTCTTCGGTTTTGTTTCGACCACGACCGGCACGCCGTGCGCAAACAGGATGGTGGCGCGATACGACACGTAGCAGGGTTCGTGGTAGAGCACTTCGTCACCGGGGGTAATGAGGGCGCGCAGGGCGAGATCGAGCGCCTCGCTCACGCCGACGGTGACGAGAATTTCGTTCTCCGGATTGTATTCCGCGCCGAATTTTTTGCCGACGTATCCGGCGAGCGCCCGGCGGAGTTCGAGGTAGCCGTAATTGCTGGTGTAATGCGTCACTCCGCGTTCGAGGGCGAACATCGTGGATTCGCGCACGTGCCACGGCGTGTCAAAGTCCGGCTCGCCGATGCCCAGGCTGATCACGTCCTTCATCGTGCTGACGATGTCGAAGAAGTCGCGGATGCCCGAGCGCGGGATGTCGCGCACCGTCGCGTTGACGCGGTTACGGAGCGACACTGAGTCTTTCTTCTGCATGGCCGGATTCCATCAGCACGCCGAGGCGCTTGTAGGTTTTGAGCATGAAATGGGTGGACGTGGACAGCACGCCTTCGAGCGGTGACAGCCGTTCGCTGACGAAGGCGGCCACCTCGCGCAGGTTGCGGCCCTCGACGAACAGCAGCACGTCGTAGGTGCCACTCATGAGATAGGCTGAGCGCACTTCGGGAAAACGGCTGATGCGGGCGGCGACGGTGTTGAACCCCCCTTCGCGCTGGGGGGTGACCTTGACCTCGATGACGGCCGTGACCGTGTCGAGGTCAAGTTTGTCTTCGTTCAACAGGGCCTGGTAACCGCGGATGACGCCGCTCTTTTCATATTTGGCGATGCGCTTGTTCACCTCGGCGACCGAGAGGTTCAGCATCTTCGCAATGTTTTCGCGCGACTCGGTCGCGTTGGCCTGCAAAATTTTCAGCAATTCATCCATAAATCATCTCGTGGTGAGACGGGCGGTAAAATAGCGGTTCGCGGCGGCCCGGTCGAGCCTTTCCCGGCGGCACTTGCGCTCCAACTTGATTTTGGCAAGAATTCGGTGCTCCAACTCAGGGACAGCGAAACCATGACGATGAAGACAGGCAGTCTCAGAACTGAAAAGACCGGACCAGTCAGGCTGACAACCTATCTGCCCGGAAACAACCTGGGGCTGCCGCCCGTTAATTTCCGCGCCAGACCGCTGATTGGCATCCTGGAAGGAACCGGTATCGGGCCGCAGATCATCAACGCCACCTTGCAAGTTTTGAAATCGGTCGAGCAGGCCATGGATCTCAAGTTTGAAGTGCGGCGTGGCGGGTTGATTGGCGAAGAGGCCGTGGCGTCGTGCGGTAAATGGCTGCCCGAGGACACCATGGAACTTTGCGCTGATATTTTCCAGGTAGGGGGTGCTATCCTCAGCGGCCCCGGCGGCGGCCGTTATGTTTACGATTTGCGGCGGCGCTTCGACTTGTTCTGCAAATTTGTTCCCGTGCAGCCGGCGCCGGAGTTGGCGCGCACCGGCAGAATTGCCCCGCGTTTCCTGAAAAATGTGGACATGCTCATCGTGCGCGACAACACCAGCGGCGTTTATCAGGGCCGGTGGGGCGACCGCGCCACCGACCAGGGGCGGCTGGCGGAACATTCGTTCAGTTACAGCGAAGTGGAAGTCCGCCAGCTCGTCGAAGTCGCGGCCCGCGCGGCCGCCGACCGCCGGGGTAAATTGCATATCATCATCAAGGAAGGCGGGGTCCCCACCGTCAGCGCGCTGTGGCGCGATGTCGGTGGCGCGGTGGCGCGCCGGCATGGAATCGAGGCGGCGTTCATGAACGTTGACCTGGCCGCCTACGAATTGATCCAAAACCCGGCGCACTTCGATGTGATCGCCGCTCCCAATCTTTTCGGCGACATTCTGGCCGATGTTGCGGGCGTTCTGGTTTCATCGCGAGGCGTGACCTTCTCCGGCAATTTCGACGCGCACGGCCACGGCGTCTATCAAACCAACCACGGCTGCGCCCACGATCTGGCCGGCACGGACACCGCGAATCCGGCTGGACAAATCCTTTCGCTGGCGATGCTGTTGCGCGAAAGTTTCGGCCTGGACGAAGCCGCCACGCTCATCGAAAGATCACTTGCCGCAACCTGGCGCGCGGGCTGGCGCACCGCCGACCTTGCCGAGCCGGGTTGCCGGATTCTGGGCACGAAGGCCATGGCCGACAAGGTCGCCGAACAGGTTCTTTGTTCGGCGGAAATCCCACAGCTCGCATGAAGTCCTCGCTGCTGCTCGTTGATCTTCAGCAGGACTACCTTGCGACCCAAGGGCTTCAACCGCCAGCGGACAATGTGGTGGCGCAAGCTGCCGCATTGCTCGACGGTTGCCGCAAACGCCGCGTTCCCGTCATTCACATCTGGACCTCCATTCACCGCGACAACGACCAACGGATGTTGCACTGGCGGCGGGCGAACCGGTGGCTTTGCGTCGCCGGTACAGCCGGACATCAACCCCCCATCCGGCTGCAACCGCGAGAGGGTGAAGCAATCATTCACAAAACGGGCTTCAACGCCTTTGCCAATGCCGAACTGGACTCCACACTGCGGCGGCTGAATTGCGACACGATCATCATCGCAGGCGTTCACCTCCACACCTGTGTCCGCCTTGCCGCCATGGGATGCATCGAGCGCAACCTGCAAGCCATCATGGCCGAGGACGCCGTGGCCAGCGACGACCCGATCCACTCCGCTTCAACCCGTCGCTGGCTGGCGGAACGTTGCGTTGAATTCGAGCCGGTGAGTGCGATTCTCACGCGCCTGGACTGCGGCGCGGAAAAACTCCCGGCAGGTTAGGAATTGGAATCGGCAAATGCAAACCAGCACAAATCAGCCCATCGCATCCATCCCGGAACGCTTTGCTCAAATCGCCGCCCGTTACGCCCCCCGCATCGCCATCAGCACGTTCGACACGAAATGGACTTACGCGGAGCTCGACCAGTGTTCAAATGCTCTCGCCGCCCATGTCCTCGACCGTCTGGGCGCAACCTCAGAACCGGTCGCGCTGCTCATGCAGCATGGCGCGCTGTTGATGGCCGCGATTCTGGGCACGCTCAAGGCGGGGAAAATCTATCTCGCGCTGGACTCGGGCAACCCGAAAGAACGGCTGGCTTCCATGCTGGCCGACGCGCGCGCCCGGCTTTTGTTGACCGACAAATCCAACGCAGCCCTGGCCAATTCGCTTGCATCAGGGCGATTGCAGGTTTTGGAAGTCGCAGACGGTGCCACTGTAACTTCGACGTCTCAAACCCTGCCCGAAGTTTCACCCGAAGCCGGAGCGTGGCTCATGTACACCTCCGGCTCGACCGGCGCACCCAAGGGCGTGTGGCAAAATCATCGCGGCGTTGTGTGTCGCACGGATGTTTATGGTGAATTGATCCAACTTACCGCGGATGACCGTCTGTCGTTGCTGGCGTCGTGCAGCCTGGCAACGTCGGCCACGCCGCTGTTCGGCGCGCTGCTGAACGGCGCAACGTTGTGCCCTTTTAACGTGCGGTCCCGGGGCATCGAGCGGCTGGCAGACTGGCTGCGCCGTGAGCGCGTCAGTGTTTACCACTCCGTGCCGACGGTTTTTCGCCACCTCGCGTGGCTGGCGGGCGACAAATGTTTTTTCGAAGGTTTGCGCCTGATCCGGCTTGATGGCGAACCAATGTTGCGCGGCGACGTTGAAATTTATCGGCAACACGCTCCGGCAAATTGCCTGCTGATGCACGCGCTGAGTTCCACCGAAACCGGTTTGATCAGCGCATTGATGATTGCCCGGCAAACCGTCCTGCCAGACCGGCGGGTACCAGTCGGCCAGCCCGTTCGCGGCGTCGAAGTGTCGCTGCTTAACGAGCAGAACCAGTCCGTCAAAGCCGGGGATCAAGGGCTAATCGCCGTCAGCAGCGCGCAGTTGGCCCAGGGATATTGGCTGCGACCGGAAGCGACGATGGAAAAATTTCGCGCCGACGACCGCGATCCACGGACCCGAATCTTTGTCACGGCGGACCTGGGACGATTCCTGCCGGATGGCAATTTGGAACATTTGGGACGCGCGGATCAATTGGTGAAGATTCGGGGGCTGCAGGTGGATTTGGGAAAGGTGGAGGCGGCCCTTCAGGCACTCAAATTCGTTCAAGAGGCTGTCGTCGTGGCGCGCGAGGATTCCTCCGGCGAACGGCGGCTGGCCGCCTACGTTGTTCTGCACCCCAAGGCAAACGTGCCGCCGCAAACATACCGGCGCGAATTGCGCGCACAATTGTTGCCCGAGCACATGATTCCGGACGATTTTGTGACGCTGGCCCAGTTGCCGCAAACGCCGGGCGGCAAAGTGGATCGGCTGGCATTGCCGTCGCCTCCACGGGAAACCAGGGCCGCCCCGGGTCGCGGCCAGAAACCGCGCGATTTCATCGAGGGTGGACTGGCGCGAATTTGGCAATCGGTTTTGGGCATCTCGCAGGTTGGCCGGCACGACGATTTTTTTGATCTGGGCGGAACGTCCCTGCAATCGGTCGAAGTTTTGCTGCACATCGAGGAGGCGTTCGGCACATCGCTGCCACCGTCCATTTTGACGGAACACAGCACCGTTGAAAAACTCGCGGCGGTGATCGCCGGGCACGTGGTGATTCTGTCGCCCAGTCCACTGGTTTTGTTGCGCGATGCGAAAGGCGGACGGCCATTGTTTCTCATTCACAGCGGGCAGGGCGACGTGGCGTCGTATGGCTTGCTGGTGCGCCGGTTGCCGGGGCGCCCGATTTACGGGCTTCAGTCCGTCGGCCTGCAGGGCGAGGCCTGGCCATTGATGAGTATCCAGGCTATGGCGCAGCGTTATCTGCGGGAAATCGTCGCCAAGGACCCGATCGGACCCTACCTGCTGGGCGCCACCTGCATGGGGGGAATGGTCGCTTTTGAAATAGCGCAAATGCTGGTCCGTCAGAACCGAAAAGTAGGATTGCTGGCCTTGTTCGACGTCCCTTATCCGCTTCCCAAGTGGCGACATCATGAATGGATCGAGCGCTGGTATGGTCCGATTCGCGATCCGGCGCGCGACGCGTTCAGGATGCTGCGTTGGTTTTTCGTCCGGGGCGTCGTCCGGGGACACAACCCGCGCTCGTTGGCCGCCTATCGGCGATTTGTGGCGCACATGAACAGCCGCGCCAACCGCTCTTACCAGCCGGAATTTTATGCTGGCGCGGCCACGTTGTTTGTCACCGTTGAGAAAAAATATCCGCGTGAAGACCTTCGCCTGCTCATGCGCCGGTATCTGCAAGAGTCAAAAGTCATCACCCTTCCGGGCGATCGCTCCGGCCTGTTCAATCAACCGGCTGTGGACGAATTGGCGCGGCAATTGGAAATTTGTCTCGAACTGACCGAAAGTCCCGGGCCCGTCACGACCCCGGCAAACGAACCCCTGCAACAATTGTAGGGACACGCCGGGTGGCCCGCGCGATCACTCCGGCTTTTTCGCGGCCTCCGCCAACATCGGGGGTTTCGGCCGCGGAGCCGGTTTGGGCGGCGGTGCCTCGACTTTCATTTTCAGCGAGTGCGACAGAGGCGCGGTCGCCCGGCGATTATTGATGGCATCGATGCGTTGGTGCATGGGAGGTTTGTTGACACAGTACAACAGCGCGGTTTCTTCGGTGATCAAATCCTCTTCGTAGGCCCTGGTCAGCGATTGTTCAAAGCTGTGCCAGCCGTAGGTGTTTCCACCTTCGATAATGTCGGAAAGCCGGCGGTTTTCATTTTCCCCCAGCACGATGGCTTCGCGGGTGCGCAGGCTGCTGCCCATCAATTCGGTGACCAGCAGCCGCCCGCCGTCCTTTTGGGGCACCAGGCGCTGGCTGATAACGTAGCGCAAGGCTCCGGCCAGGCGTTCGCGCACCTGTTCTTCCTCGTCCCGGTGGAACATGCCCAGGATGCGGTGGATGGTCTGTCCGGCGCTGATGGTGTGCAGGGTGCTGTAAACCGCGTGGCCGGTTTCTCCGGCCGTGAGTGCGATCTCCATGGTTTCGCGGTCGCGGATTTCGCCGACCAGGATCACCTTGGGGGCCTGTCGCAAGGCCGCGCGCAGGCCGTCGGGAAAGGTGTAAAAGTCGCGCCCCAATTCGCGCTGGCTGAACGTGGCTTTGAGATGCGGGTGCAGAAACTCAATCGGGTCTTCCAGCGTAACGATGTGGACCTCGTGGGTCTGGTTGATTTCGTTGAGCATGGCCGCCAGCGTGGTCGTCTTGCCGCTGCCGGTGGCGCCGGTCACGAAAATGAGGCCGTTCTTTTCCTTGATGACCTCCCGGAACACCGGTGCCAATTTGAGCGATTCCAACGTCGGGATCTGCGCCTGAAGCCGGCGCAGCACCATCGCGTGGTTGCCGTTCTGCCGGTAGATGTTGACGCGGAAACGGCAAAAGTTCTGCAGGGAATAACTGCAATCGCACGAACCGTGGTCCGCCAGGTCCTGTATCAGCCGGGGGTTGTTATTGATGATGGCCCCGGCCAGACCCTCGATGCGCTTGCTGGTGAGCAGAGATTCCGGCGGCTTGAGTCCAAACGGTTTAAGTTTGCCATGCACTTCCACCTGGGGCGGTTTCCCGGCCACGAACAGCAAATCGGAAATACTCTCGGCGCTTTGAATCATGGCCGCAAACAACCGGTCAAGTTCTTCTGTTGGGGTCGTTTCCATCATTCAGAATGACATGCGGCCATCCACTAAGCTTCGCGCCCCGGGTCGGTTGGCACGTGGGTTTCCCTGGCAGCCGGGAGGGCCGCCAATTGTTTCTGCATTCCCCGTGCCTGTTGGTGGAGGAAACGGGTTTGCAGAAGATTTCGGATCCGCAGCATGACTTCGGTGTAATCCACCGGCTTGCCGAGGAAATCGTTTGCCCCGGCCGCCATCACCTCACGCCGGGTCTCGGCCGTGTTTTGCCCCGTGAGCACCAGCACGGGCAGGAAATCCTCAACCGGCGCTGTCGCCCGAAGCTGTTTTAACACGGCGAACCCGTCCGGCTCAGGCATGTTCAAATCGAGCAGCACGATGTCGGGTTGAAACTGGTTGAAGGCCTCCAGCGCCCGCGCCGAGTCGGTTACGCTGCGGATGTTCGGAAATCTGGCCGTTTGAAACGCCCATTCGAGCACGTGAATATCCGCTTCCTCATCGTCAATGATAAGAATCTTTGCGGCGTGAATCTGTTGTTCGCTCGGAAATAATTGGCGGTTCATGGTGCTGTTGACCTGGCATGTTTCCGGGTCACTGGTGCTTCGGTGTTTCTTGAAGCATCCTTCAGCAATATCCATGCCTCACCGGATGCGGGCATCCAGCCCCCAAATGCAGTCATCCCGGCAGAAATCGCCGCCGGGCCAACCGCGCAAAATGGTCGCGGTCTCACGGTTTATCAATTCCCGAACTGCCGGCCGGGCTGGCGGGATCGAGTGTTCAGTCGTTCAGCACGGGAGTTCAGCGTGCCCGCGTGATCCCACAAATCATTGGCGTGCCGAAATTTCAACTTTGATTTCGGGCGCGTTATTAACAGACTGACGCGAGTACCATCCATCAAGCATGAGCAAGCAACGTGTCTGTCTGGCGGTGGACCTTGGCGCGGGCAGCGGTCGCGTCGTCGCCGGAATTTACAACGGCACCCGACTGGAACTTGTCGAATTAAACCGTTTCCCCAACGACCCCGTCAAGCAACCCGACGGATGGCATTGGAATTTCGACAGTCTTTTTACGCACACCAAACAAGGCATCGCGTTCGCGGCGAAAAAATACGGCGACGCCGTTGTGTCCATCGGCGTGGACGCGTGGGGCGTGGATTACGGTCTGTTGGACGCCGATGGGAAACTGTTGTGCGCCCCGTTTCAATATCGCGACAGCCGCACGGCGGGAATGCAGGAAGCAGCCTTTCGCCGAATGCCGCGAAAGGAAATTTATCAGCGGACAGGCATCCAGTTCATGTTTTTCAACACCCTGTTTCAGTTGCTGGCCGAGGCGAAATCACCGGCGCGGCTGGAAAAGGCGGAACGGCTGCTGTTCATGCCCGACTTGATCCATTTCTTTTTGACGGGTGTCGGCGTGAACGAAAAATCCATCGCCAGCACCAGCCAGTTGCTCAACCCCCACACCCAGGAGTGGGAGCGCGGCGCGATCAAGGCCATGGGCTTGCCGGAAAGGATTTTCGGCAAACTGGTTGACGCCGGGACCGTGCTGGGCAAACTGCAATCGGGCGTGGCGGCGGAAACGGGAGCAGAAAAATTGCGGGTCATTGCGCCCGCCGGGCACGACACCGCCTCGGCAGTGGTCGGCGTGCCGGCCGAAGAACCGGAGCCGGTTTTTTTGAGCTCAGGCACGTGGTCTTTGATGGGGCGCGAGTTGAACCGGCCGGTGATTTCAGAAGCAAGTTATCAAGCCACTTTTTCCAACGAAGGCGGAGTTTTTGGCACGTCCCGCTTTTTGAAAAACATCGCTGGAATGTGGCTGTTGCAGGAGAGCAAACGGGTTTGGGATGCCGCCGGCGAATCCGCCAGTTACTCCGATCTCATCGCCCGGGCCGAAAAATCGCCACCGTTCGCCGCCTGCATTGACCCGGATGCGACCGGGTTTCAAACCCCGGCAAACATGGTTGATGCCATTTCCGCGTTTTGCCGCGGCAACGGACAAACGGCGCCTGCGGACCCGGGCGCCTGTACGCGCGTGATTCTGGAAAGTCTGGCGCTGAAATACCGTTTCGTGAAGGAATCACTCGCGCAGGTCACCGGCAAACCCATTGACCGGATTCACATCGTGGGCGGCGGCAGTCAGAACCAGTTGTTGAACCAATTCACCGCCGACGCCTTGAATTGCACCGTCGTGGCCGGTCCGGTGGAAGCCACTTCAATCGGAAATATCATCATGCAATTGTACGCCCTCGGCGAAATCCATTCCTTGACGGATGGGCGCGCGCTGGTGCGGGGTTCGTTTGAAACAAAAACCTTCACACCGAAAAACGCCAGCGCCTGGGATGATGCTTATGCGCGCTTTCAAACCATCCTTCCGCACTGAACGAATCGAGCGCGGCCCGGACGAATATGATCGCCGCCGGCCTCCTGGCAGGTTACGATGGACAGCAACCTGTTTGACGAAAGTGAAGATTATGGACAATCCACTGCTTAAAAAACTCCCCAAAATTGGAATCCGCCCCGCTATTGATGGACGACTGGGCGGCGTGCGCGAGTCGCTGGAATCACAAACGATGAATCTTGCGAAATCCGTGGCCAGGCTCATCGGCGAAAAGTTGCGTTATCCGAATGGCAAAGCCGTGCAGTGCGTCATTGCGGACACCTGCATCGGCGGGGTCGCCGAGGCCGCCGCTTGCGCGGAAAAATTCGCGCGCGAAGGCGTCGGCCTGTCGCTGACGGTCACGCCCTGCTGGTGCTATGGCAGTGAGACGATGGACATGGACCCGGCCATTCCCAAGGCGGTGTGGGGTTACAACGGCACCGAGCGGCCCGGCGCGGTTTATCTCGCCGCCGTGCTGGCCGGCCACACGCAAAAAGGCCTGCCGGCTTTCGGCATTTATGGACGCGACGTGCAGGACGCCGGGGACAAAACCATTCCGGAAGACGTGCAGGAAAAAATCCTCCGCTTCTGTCGCGCCGGGCTGGCGGTCGCCATCATGCACGGCAAATCGTACCTGGCGATGGGCGGCACTTCGATGGGCATTGCCGGTTCGATTGTGAACCCGGATTTCTTCGAAAGTTACCTGGGCATGCGGGTGGAATCGGTGGATATGAGCGAATTTGTCCGGCGCATAGAGCGGGGTATTTTTGACAAAGCGGAATACGAAAAAGCCATTGCGTGGGTGAAAGCCCATTGCCCGGAAGGCAAGGATTACAATTCGCCCAAAACCACCCGTCCGCGCCCGCAATTGGACCGCGAATGGGAGATTTCCGTGAAGATGGCGCTGATCGCCCGCGATTTGATGCTCGGAAATCCGAAGCTGGTGAAGAAGGGTTTTGGCGAGGAAGCGCACGGCCACAACGCCATCGCCTCCGGCTTTCAAGGCCAGCGGCAATGGACGGATCATCTGCCCAACGGCGATTTCCTGGAGGCGATTCTCAACACGTCCTTCGATTGGAACGGCACGCGCACGCCTTACATCGTCGCCACGGAAAACGATTCGCTCAATGGCGCGGGCATGTTGTTCGGTTATCTGCTCACCAACACGGCGCAGGTGTTTGCCGATGTGCGGACTTATTGGAGTCCGGCGGCGGTCAAGCGGGTGACGGGACACAAACTGGCCGGCGCAGCGGCGGGCGGATTTCTGCACCTGATCAACTCCGGCCCGGCGGCGCTGGACGGCAACGGCGAACAATCCAGCGAGGGAAAACCGGCGATGAAACCGTTTTGGGAAATCACCGCGGCGGAAGTGGAAAAATGCCTCGCCGCCACGACCTGGCATCCGTCCATCACGGAGTATTTTCCCGGGGGCGGCTGGTCAAGCCGTTACCGCACACGCGGCGGAATGCCGGTCACGATTTGCCGGCTCAACCTGGTCAAGGGGCTCGGCCCGGCCCTGCAGATTGCCGAAGGCGAAACCATCGAATTGCCGGAAAGGGTCCATTCCATTCTGGATGAGCGCACCAACCCGACCTGGCCGACCACGTGGTTCGTGCCGCGCACTTCCGGGCACGGCGCGTTCCGGGATGTTTACACGGTGATGAACCATTGGGGCGCGAACCATTGTGCGATGAGTTGCGGACACATTGGGGCCGATCTCATCAGCCTGGCGTCCCTGTTGCGCATCCCGGTTTACATGCACAATGTCTCCGGGGAAAACATCTTTCGTCCCAGCGCGTGGAACGCGTTTGGCACCGCGGACCTCGAAGGCGCGGACTTCCGGGCGTGCGCCAATTTCGGTCCGCTTTACAAATAAAAATCCAAACCGGCTCTGCCGCTTGAAAATCTCGCTGTTCATCCCGTGTTTCGTGGATCAATTTTATCCGCAGGTCGGGATGAGCATCGTGCGGGTGTTGGAACGGCTCGGCCACGCGGTGGATTATCCCGAAGCGCAGACGTGCTGCGGCCAGCCGGCGTTCAATTCCGGGTATTGGGACGAAGCGCGCGCGGTGGCGGAACGGCAAATGGCAATTTTCCGGGATGCCGAAACGGTGGTGATCGCTTCCGGCTCGTGCGGCGCGATGGTCAAAGTCTTCTATCCCGAATTGTTTGACCATCATCCGCGCGAAGCGGAAGCCAGGGCGCTGGCGGCAAAAACCTTCGAGTTCTCCGACTTCCTCGTCAACAAGCTGGGCGTGCTCGACGTGGGCGCGCGGTTTCCCGGACGCGCGACGTTTCACGACGGCTGCCATGGCTTGCGCGAGTTGGGCTCGAAAAAACCGCCGCGCCAATTGCTCCAGCGCGTTCAGGGATTGGAACTGGTGGAAATGACGGAGGCGGAAACCTGCTGCGGTTTCGGCGGCGCGTTTGCGGTCAAGTTTCCGATGATTTCCACCGCGATGGGCGAGGTCAAATGCGCCTCCATCGCGGATACCGGCGCGGATTATGTCATCTCCAACGATTCCAGTTGCCTGATGCAAATCCAAGGCGTGCTGGATCGGCAGGGCAAACCCATCAAAACGTTGCACCTCGCCGAAGTGCTGGCGCAGACATGAACGTTCACGCCAAAGAATTCAACGAATCGGCGCAGCGCTACACGGCGGACTTGCGCCATCGCGATTTGATTCAAAAGGCGCTGGCCGGTTACTACGCCAAGCGCGACGAATACAAAGACCGCTTTCAAAGCTGGCCGGGCGCGCGCGACCTGGCCGCCGAAATCAAATGGGAGGCCATCAACCGTCTCGACCGTTACCTGGACGAATTTGCCTCCAAACTCGAAGCGCGCGGCACCAGGGTCTTTTGGGCGACAGACGCTCAGGCAGCGCGGGATTACATCGTCGGCATTGCCCGGCAGCACAAGGTCCGCTCCATCATCAAATCCAAGAGCATGACGGCGGAAGAAATTCACCTGAACGACGCGCTGGAAAAGGAAGGGTTTGAAGTCGTTGAATCCGACCTGGGCGAATACATCGTGCAACTCCGCCAGGAACCGCCGTATCACCTGGTCTTTCCAGCGATGCACCTGACGCGGCAGCAAATCAGCGATCTGTTTCACGATAAGCTGGGTTCCGAGCCGACGAACAATCCGGAGGATTTGACGATGGTCGCCCGGCGCATCCTGCGGCGGAAATACTGCGAGGCGGACATGGGCATCAGCGGCGCAAACTTCGCCATCGCCGAAACCGGCATGATTTCCATCACGGAAAATGAAGGCAACGCCCGGCTGACCACGTCTCTGCCCAAAATCCACGTGGCGCTGGTGGGCATTGAAAAGGTGCTCCCCAAACTTTCCGACCTCGCGCTGTTCCTGCCGATGCTGGCGACGGCTGGCGCGGGGCAATCCATCACCTGCTACAACACGCTTTACGGCGGGCCGCGGCAACCCGGCGAACCCGACGGCCCGGAGGAATTTCACGTTGTGCTGCTGGACAACCGCCGTACGGAACTCCTGGCGGACGCCGAACAGCGCGATGCGCTGCATTGCATCCGCTGCGGTGCTTGTTTGAACGTGTGCCCGATTTTTAAAAACGTCGGCGGGCACAGCTACGGCACCACGTATCAAGGCCCGATTGGCTCGGTCATCACTCCGCATTTGCGCGGGCTTCAGGACTGGAAACATTTGTCGCAGGCCTCGTCTCTGTGCGGCGCCTGTACCGAAACCTGTCCGGTCAAAATCAATTTACATCATCATCTGTTGCACAACCGGCGCAATGCGGCGCGCGCGCGTCCGGCGCGCCTGGAAAAACTGATCCAGTCCGGGTTCGTGCTCATGATGCGCCAGCCGGCATTTTATCAATTGGCCGCGCGCGTGGGCCGCATCGCGCAACCCCTGCAACGGTTGATTCGGGGAACCATTTTCGACCCGTTGTGCGCGTGGACGAAAACCCGCTCATTTCCACCATTGGCTAAAAAAAGTTTCCGCGAACTGTGGCGGGAAAGGAAAACGTTATGAACCCTCGCGAAAGTAGTGGCACAGGCGTCCCGCCTGTGAGGTTCAAATGGGTTGCTTCAGAAACTCGCGGGCGGGACGCCCGCGCCACTGCGGGCAAAAAAATACTTTTGCAGCGATTGACATGACCAATCGCGAAATCATTCTCGGCCGCGTTCGCGAGGCGCTGAAAGTCCCCGCGCCGCATCCCGCCTTTCACGGCGCTGCGACGGAACGGCCTCCGTTGCCCGCGACCCCACGGCAATGGCTGCCGCCGTTCGGCAAGACGCTGGAGGAACAAATCGAATTTTTCCGCCAAAACGCGGAAGCCTTGAAGGTGGAATTTCACGCGTGCGCAAACGTGAGCGAGGCAATTCAGCACGTGAAAAAACTGTCCGCGGCCGGTGGCTGGAAAAAAATCGGCCGGCATCGCGGGGAACTCACGGATTCTGTGGCGCAGGAACTGGGATTGACGGAGGTGCAAACCGATCGCGGCTATGCGGTGGACGACCTGGAAAGTTGCGACGCGGCGTTGACGGAGTGCGAAGCCCTGGTGGCACAGACCGGCAGCGTGCTGGTGTCGGCGCCCAGCGCGGGCGGGCGCGCCTTGTCGGTGCTGCCGCCGCATCATGTGGTGCTGGCGCGCCGGAATCAAATGACGCCGGACCTGGGCGCCGCCCTTCAGCGCGTGCAGGAAAAATACAAAGACCAATTTCCCAGCTTCCTCTCCTTTATCAGTGGTCCCAGCCGCACCGGCGACATCGAGCGCATCCTGGTGCTGGGCGCGCACGGCCCGAAGAAAATGACGATTTTGCTTCTGCCTTGATTGAACCGTGCCGAATATCTAGATTCACCCCTCCACTTTCAAAACCATGATCAAGCCAACCAAGCCCAATCCCGCTGCCGCCAAATCCGTAAGCTGGTTCCGCACTGCCGAAGGCAAGAATTACGCCTTCATTTTTCTGCTGGTCTCGTCGCTGTTTCTGCTCTGGGGGGTTTGTAATGGGATGATTGACATCCTCAACAAACATTTTCAGGACTCGCTCCACATCACCAAGGCGGAGTCGGCCTTTGTTCAATTCGCCAATTACATGGGTTACTTTTTCATGGCGATTCCCTCCGGCCTGCTGGCCGTCCGATACGGCTACAAGGGTGCCATCATCATTGGCCTGTCCTTCGTGGCGCTGGGCGCCTTCTGGTTCATTCCGGCGACGCATATCGGAACCTACTGGGCGTTTCTGCTGGGACTCTTCATTCTGGCGGCGGGCCTGACGTGCCTGGAAACCGTCTGCAATCCTTACGCCACCGTGCTGGGCCCGCCGGAATCCGGCGCGGCGCGCATCAACCTGGCCCAGAGCGCCAACGGCATCGGCTGGATGATTGGCCCGGTGCTCGGCGGTTTCTTTGTGCTCTCGGCCACCGGCGAACCCATCACCACGAACACCGACCTCTACAAACCCTACTTGATTGTGGCCGTCTTGGTGGCGGTTATCGCCTTCATTTTCATCATCAACAAAGTGCCGGATTTGCATAACCTCGAAGAATCGAAAATCGAAATCGCCCCCGGCCAGGTTGCGGCCAAACCCTTATGGAAGCGCTCGCACTTTGTGCTGGCGGTGGCAGCGCAGTTCTTTTACGTCGCCGCCCAAACGGGCATCTTCAGTTTCTTCATCAATTACATCGCCACCGACATCCCGGCCCTCCATCAAAATGGCGCGAATGCCTTGCAGCGTTTCGCCAATGGGTTGCACGACGCCCGGCTGATACCCCCCGCGCAAATGACTTATTCGGCAGCCATGTTTTCCGCGAACGATGTCACGAACCTTTCGGCGCTGGTCGCCAAACTGCAAAACGACCCGGATCCGAAGACTCTGCCGGTGTCCGCGTTCATCTGGAGCCAGTTCTCTACGAATCGTGCTTTTCTGGCTGCTCCCAGCGTTGCCGGGCTGATGGCCAACCTCAATGCCCCGGCATCGATCCGGGAAACGGCTTCGGACATGAACGAGCAAATCGCGCGGGAAAAGAAAGTCATTCTGCTCAAAGGCCTGAATCAAATTCTCCAGACCAACTCGCTTTTTGCTGCCATGCGTTCGAGCGGCATCACCCTGCCGGACGAACAGCGCAAATTGGTCGAGTCCAATCCAACCGGCGAACAACTGGTGCGCGCGAACCGGACCCTGCTGGAAGACACATATTCCTCCAATTTGTTTGCCCGCAGTCCCTGCCTGCACGACGCTATGTTCCGGGTCACGGACCGCGGCGCTTCCCTCCTGCTGTCGTTCGGCGGCTTTGCGCTGTTCCTGTTGGGCCGCATCAGCGGCACATTGGCGCTGCGCGTTTTCAAGGCCCATTCCACACTCGCGCTCTATTCCATCATCAATGTCGGCGCGATGCTGCTGGTCATGCTCCCGCTCGGCTGGTGGTCGGTGGCCGGGCTGTTCCTGAGCTTTTTCTTCATGTCCATCATGTATCCCACCATCTTCGCCCTGGGCATTCATGGATTGGGCGAACAGACCAAGATTGCCTCCTCGTTCATTGTTCAGGCCATCGTCGGCGGCGCCATCATGCCGCTGTTCATGGGCTGGCTGGCCGACAACTGGGGCATGCGCGTCGGTTTCTTGATGCCATTGCTGTGCTTCGCCTTCGTCGCCTGGTACGGCGCGAGTTGGCGCCGGCTGGAGGCAAAAGACGCGGCAAAATGATTAAACACCTTGGCCCGCGGCAACGCCGGCGCTTCCGGTTCTAACCCGAAATCAAAATCAGGTTCGCGTATTGAATGGTGTCGCCGGTCCGGATCAATCCAATCGCGCCCGGCACGCGCTTTTTGAATTCCACGTGCGGCTCGAATTTTACGGGAACGCCCGCCAGTCCTTTGGCGAAGGCAGCGCGGGTCGTGGCAGAATTGTTTCTTTGAAACTCGCGCGCCAGGTAAGCCTGATTGTAGCGGCCAACGGCGCGAACGGCGGCCAGCACCTGCAATACCGTCGGTATGTTATCCACCAGGGAGATGTCCACCGTCTCGATTTGCGGCCAGAACGGAAAACCACGGTCGGCGATGACCAGCGCATTGGTGTGGCGCACGCGGGCCAGCAATGAAAGAATTTGGGGATTCAGCAAACCGGTCTTAATCATAAATTCCCGACGAACTTAAGGCTGCGCCGGCAGCACGCCAAGCGTCAAAGCTGGTTGGCAGTGTCCTGTTCTGTCTGGAGCGCGGCTGTATCGCAGACCAGCCGCAGTGCTGCGACTGGCGCTTAGCACCCAGTCGCGCTCCGGAAAATTTGAAACCAGGACGTTGCCGACTTGCTCACGTCCATAGTTGCCGGTCCAGCGAGCGATACTGGACCGCTTCGGAAATGTGGTCGCTCAAAATACTTTCCGCCCCGGCCAGATCCGCAATGGTCCGCGCCACTTTCAAAATCCGGTCGTAGGCCCGCGCGCTGAAATTCAATTCCGCCATCGCGTTCTTCAGTAATTCCTTCGTCGGTTCGTCCAGCTCGCAGAACTGTTTCAACTCGCGCGTGCCCATTCGCGCGTTGCAGGTGATTTTCGGCTTGTGCTTGAATCGTTCGTGCTGGCGGCGGCGCGCGGCCACGACCCGGTCGCGGATTTGCGCCGAAGTCTCGCCGGTGCGGTCGCCGGCAATCTCCCGGAATTTCACCGGTGGCACCTCAACGTGCAAATCTATGCGGTCGAGCAGCGGCCCGGAAATCCGGCCCAGATAATTCTGGATTTCGCGCGGCGAACTTCTGGATTCGCCCGGCATCTTGCCGTCCGGCGTCGGGTTCATCGCCGCCACCAGCATGAACTGCGACGGAAAGGTCATCGTGCCGGCCGCGCGTGAAATGGTGACGTGGCCGTCCTCCAACGGCTGGCGCATCGTCTCCAGCACGCCGCGCTTGAACTCCGGCAATTCGTCCAGAAACAAAACCCCGTTGTGCGCCAGCGAAATTTCGCCGGGGGTCGGGTTGATGTTGCCACCCAGCAAACCGGCGTCGCTCGCCGTGTGATGCGGCGAACGGAAGGGACGTTGCGTCACGAGCGCCTGGCCCGGGGACAGCAGGCCGACAATGCTGTGAATCTTCGTCGTTTCGAGCGCCTCGTCCAGGGTCAGCGGTGGCAGAATCGTCGGCAGCCGTTTGGCGAGCATGGATTTGCCGGTGCCCGGCGGACCTATCAGCAGCGCGTTGTGGCCGCCCGCCGCGGCGATTTCCAAGGCGCGTTTGACATTTTCCTGGCCCTTGACTTCGGCGAAGTCCAGATCGTCGTCATGCGCCTGATCGAACATTTTGGCAATGTCCACCTTCGTTGGCGCTATTTTGATTTCGCCTTCGAGAAAGCCCGCCGCCTCGCGGAGATTTTGAACCGGGATAACCTGCAGGCCGTCAACGACGGCGGCTTCAGCCGCATTTTCCGCCGGCACCAGCACGCCGGTCTTGCCCTCCGCCCGCGCGCGGAGGGCGACGGGCAAAACGCCTCTGGAAGGACGCACCGCGCCGGTCAGCGCCAGTTCACCCACGATGATGAAATTGTCGAGTTGATCGGTTTCAAGTTGTTCGCTGGCAGCCAACATGCCCAGCGCAATCGGCAAATCGAAGGTCGGCCCCTCCTTTTTCACGTCGGCGGGCGCGAGGTTAATGGTCGTGCGGCCCATCGGGAATTTGTATCCGGAATTGGTCAGCGCGGTCATCACGCGGTCGCGCGATTCCTTCACCGCGGCGTCCGGCAGGCCGACGATGACAATCAGCGTGTCACCCCAACCGGCGTTGACTTCGACTTCGACGGGATACGCTTCAATGCCACTGAGCGCGGCGGAACAGACCTTAGCCAACATAAGAAAGTTATGGTCCAAACCGGCTCAAACATCAATTAAGTTTTTAAGGCGTGACGCCGCCACAACCAAATCATTTTGGACGGCGGCGGGAAGCGAAGCGCCACGCCGCTTTGGAGGTTCCATTCGCAGTCACGATTGTGGTCGCAACCTGAATCCGAAGCGCAATGCTGCGAAGTGGCGGGAAAAAATCAGGGGCAATCGAAATCGCGATCTCCGGGTTCCGCGCAAACTTCACACGATTGGGTGGAGCGTTATTCGAATTTGGGAATGGATATTGGCAAAGCGGCCAGAAAATTGTATCGAACGGATTCGGCGAGCACTGATTTGAAATTTCTATGCCAAACAACTCATTGATTCCTCGAATTGGAAGAACCGCGACGCCGTCAAAGCCACCTTCGCTCAGCCTTCGCTGAAGCTTCGGCTCGACAAGCCGGCTGGAAAAAGATTTGCGGGAGAGCCTCAGCAAATGAACACTGTCCGCGATGACTTCAACCCTTGCCACTCGCGTTGCTGCGGCGATGGGATTGCTCGCCGTGGCGCTGGGCGCATTCGGCGCGCATGGGCTTAAGGAGTTGCTCGCGCAAAACGGCACGGCGGCCATCTGGGAAAAGGCCGTGTTTTATCAATTCATCCACGCGGTGATGCTGTTCGTGCTGGCGGCGCGCAAACCGTTTCCAACGGTCGCATGGTGGAGTTTTCTCGTCGGCATTTTCTTTTTCTCCGGCTCGCTTTATCTGCTGGCGGTCACCAACGCGCATTGCCTCGGTGCCGTAACTCCCATCGGCGGCGTGAGTTTCCTGCTCGGCTGGGCCTGGCTGGTTTTCAGGCCTTCGCGCGAGTAATTCATCGCAAAAATCATGTCCCTGATTTTCTGTAGCGGCGCTGTGTCAGCGCCGGTTCTTGTGGCCGGCTACCAACGCCGGTCACAGACCGACGCTACAGATTTACGGCGTTCTGAAGCCACTTTCACCCTGCGGATGTAACATTTTCCCTCCCGGATGCGTATTATTTGCATTGAACCTTTTTTATGTCTGCTGAGTCAAATAACCGCAAAGAAAGGAGTGTTATGAAAAAATCATACGTAACAGGTATCATCGTGTTTTCACTTTGTTTCGCCGCCGCAGTGGCGCGGGCGCAATATTATTACGATTTGCCCGAGGGTGCTGGCCCCTATTTTCGCATCGGCGCCGGCCCGTCCTTTTTTGAGAACGGCCAACTCACTCAATTCGGCGCGCCCGTTTCCAGCCCGGTCAAGTATCGCGCGGGATTGGTCGCGGACGGGGCCATTGGCTATGCCTTCAATAAATATGTGGCCACCGATTTTGAGCTTGGGTACGTCGGCGCGAAAATTGATAACGTGCCGGGCTACAGCTCGGACAACGCGTACATTTACAACGTGCCGTTTCTCGCCAACGTCACCTTATCCTGCCCCATTCCCCACACAATTCTGGTTCCCTACGTTGGCGTGGGGGCCGGCGGCGCGGATGTGATTTTCGACAGCGACAGTTTTGGGAACAATACCGACACGGTTGTTGGGAGAGAGAGCGATGTCGTTTTCGCGTGGCAGGCGTTTGCCGGTCTGCGGTTCCGGTTGGCCAGGGATTTATCGTTGGGCGTCGGATACAAATATTTTGCCACGGCCGATCCGACCTTCACGTATCCGCCGGACAATTTCAACGTCGGATTCGATGGCGTGAGAACGCATTCTGTCATGGCCACGCTCGAATGGAAATTCTGGTGAGCGCCGGCATCGCCACGCGCACCTGCGGCGGGCAGAGGACTGGCTGGCCTGCCTTTTCACTTCGGCCGTCGGTGTTCGTATGGTGATGCGACACTTCGACTCGACTATTGGTTTATGACAGTTTTCCAGGTGATCCAAAACACCCTTATAAAAAGGATGAGAAACAGGAGCACGAAGAGCACGGCTGGCATCAGGTAGCTGATCCAACTCAAACCCCGGGCCGGCGCCGGTTTCGGGAAATCGGGCTTGACGCCGGCAGCCAGCATCCGGTCGTAAAGGTCGGGATGAATTTTGTTGGCTCGGCGCGGCATCACAGCGGGTGTTTGATTGATCTGGTAAGCACGTTCCAGTGCCCGGGCATAGACCTCGGGGTTGATGTGTTCGCTTTCGATGGCGATTTTATCCGCGCGTTTTTCCATGCGGCGGGAAACGCGAATTCCCACCAGACACAACAACAACACAGGAAGAAGGAGCATCAGCGGGCCATAGGGACCAAGCCCGGAAAGTGAGATCATAGGTTTGATGAAAACGAGCGGGAAGAGCGACAGTGCGACGAGTGCGCGGACGAAGACAACCTTGCGGGGCTCATTCAAGTGGCCGAGTTCATGGGCGCAAATCGCTTGGATTTCCGCGTCCGGGTGGGTCGAAAGGAATTTTTCGGTGAAGATCAACTGGCGGGTCAGGGGCAAGGCCACCGCATTGCTGAGATGGGTGGGCAAGATCCAGGTTGCGCGGACCGGGACCTCCATCTTTTGCGATATTTCACCGACCAGCGCATTCAAATGTTCCGACGCCGGCTTGAGCAATTGCAACCAGCGCATCAGCCGGACCCCCAGGCCAAACAGAAAGGCGACCAGCACCAGCAGGACTGCGCCGGCGATAACCCAGGTCCGGGAGTCGAAATTTCGCGGCATCTCAATCGCGCCGAGAAAAAGCACTCCCCAGAAGCCGGACAACAAGAGCACACTTGAAGCGACCAGATGCAACCAGGACTTGAAATGTATTTCCGGATGAATCTCGCGGCTCAGGGGATAACCCCCCAGCAATGCGCCCAACAAGGCGGGCACAGCGGCAAACAGCCAGTTGACCTCCGGGTCGAGAATCACAGCCGCCACCATGCTGATGAGAGTGAGGAAACAGAGATTGAAACGGGCCGACTTGCGGGCCGGCCAGAGCAGCCGGGCCCGCTCGGTCCAATGTTGGCCGGCGCTGCGGCGCCAGGGAATGAGGGCGAGCCAGTTCAAGCCCCAAGCCAGCAGAAACGCGGCGACAAAACTTCCGGTCGTCAGCAGAATAACCATTCCGCACCGGAATATCAGCGGGCTTGAACGAAGTCCAGTTTTCACACGCAAACCCGAACGCCTTTTGCCAAACCAGACCCGGGGAACAAATTTTTTGTCGTCGGACGGGGCGCCATCGGCTAGGATAATTGGAATATTGAATTGAGGATGGAACTGGACACGGACCAAAAAGCCGGGCAGGCCCGCGAACTGTGTGAAAAGGGGTTGTGGCCCCAGGTGCTGGATTTTGCCCAGGATTGGCACGCGGAAGATTCGGCGGAGGCCAAGGCCCTTTTTTATCAAGGGGTCGCGCTCGCGGCGTCGGGCCGGTTCGTCGAGGCGGAAACCGCCTACCGCCGGTCGCTGCAACTGGATGCGATGGATTTCAAGGCCTGGAACAATCTTGCGGGCATTTTATTTGAAGCGCGGAAGAAACCGGCGGAAGCCGTCCAGTGCATGCAGCAGGCGCTGAAAGTTGATCCGCAAAACAAGGTCGGCTGGGCGAACCTGACCAGCATGGTTGGCCGGTTGGGCTGGCATGACAAAGCGCTTGAATTTGCCGAGCGCGCCCTCACGCTCGACGCGAATTTTGTTGAAGCGCATCTGCACAAAGCCGCCGCCGCGAAGGCGCTCGGCAAGACGGAAATCGTCAAAGAAGTTTGCGCCGCGCTCGCCAGCATCGAACCGGAAAACTTCCGTCGCGCCCACTGAATCCGGCAGCGGCTATTCCGCCGGTCGCGGCAAAAGTTTGCACTTCGCGCGGATTTTCGTTTAATCCCTGCAACCATGAACCGCGCACTGGCCCTCGCCACCAACCTTTTCCCGGTTTGGGTCTTGATGGGCGGCGCGCTGGCACTGGCGCATCCGGACTGGTTCACCTGGTTCAGCGGAGATTTCATCACCTGGGGACTGGCGGTCATCATGCTCGGCATGGGCATCACCCTGAGCGTGGATGATTTCAAAACGGTGTTAAAAATGCCGCGCGCGGTCGCCATCGGGTTTGCCGCGCATTATGCCATCATGCCGTTTCTCGGCTGGAGCATCGCACACCTGCTCCGGCTCGAAACGCCGTTTGCCGTCGGGTTGATTCTGGTGTCGTGCTGTCCGTGCGGCACGGCGTCGAATGTAGTCAACTACATCGCGCGGTCGAATGTCGCGCTGTCGGTGCTGATGACCATGTGCTCCACGCTCGGCGCGATTGTAATGACGCCGCTGTTGACGAAGTGGCTCGCGGGCCAGTACGTGCCGGTGGACGCGCTGGGCCTGTTTCTGAGCACGCTGCAAATCGTGCTTGCGCCGGTGATCATCGGGGTGGCGCTGAATCGCTACACGCCGCGGTTTGTCAAATTCGTCCTCCCCGTTTCGCCGCTGGTCTCGGTACTGGCCATCACGCTCATTTGCGCGAGCATCATCGGCAGCAGCGCGGCCGATTTCAAGCGGTCGGGCCGGGAACTGATTCTGGCGGTGTTTTTGTTGCACAGCGGCGGGTTCTTTCTTGGCTACTTTGCCAGCCGGCTGTTGCGATGCGACGAATTGACCAGCCGCACCATTTCCGTGGAAGTGGGCATGCAAAATTCCGGGCTCGGCGCGGCGCTCGCCAAAGCCCATTTCACGGCCATGCCGCTGGCCGCCCTGCCCTGCGCGATTTCGGCGACGTTCCATTCGGTGATTGGCAGTGTTCTCGCCGGTCTCTGGCGATTGCGGCCGGTGCGGGGCCGAACTTGTTAAGACGGCGCATATTCGTTAGTTTAGCCGGGTGATTTACGACGCATCATTGGATGAATTGCTGCAAAAGGTTTGGGATGGCAAGCGCATCAATCAGGCGGAGGCATTGCGGCTTTATCATCTGACGCTCGAAGAGCTCGGCGCGCTCGCCGACCGCCGCCGTCAACTCGCCAAGGCAAAGGATTTCGACGGTCGCGGCAACGAAATCGTCACCTACATCGTTGATCGCAACGTCAATTACACGAACGTCTGCAACGTCTATTGCAAGTTCTGTGCGTTCTACCGCGTGGAAAAAGACGACGACGCCTACGTCATCACGCTCGACGAGATGGACAAGAAGATTGAGGAAACCATTGCGCTGGGCGGCACGCAGATTTTGATGCAGGGCGGGCACCATCCGAAGCTGACGAAGCAGTGGTACCTCGATTTGCTTTCGCACGTCAAAGACAAATTCCCGCAGGTCAACATTCACGGGTTCAGCCCGAGCGAGTTCATTCATTTCCGCGAAGTGTTCAACGAACCGCTGGAGAAAATCATCGGTGATTTCAAGGCGGCAGGTCTCGGCTCGATTCCCGGTGGCGGCGGGGAGATCCTGGTGGATCGCGTGCGCCAGCGCATTTCGCCGCTCAAGGCGATGAGCGACGACTGGCTCGAGGTCATGGACGTGGCGCACCGGCTGGGATTGAATTCGAGCGCCACGATGATGTTCGGCCACGTGGAGACGATTGAAGACCGCATCGAGCACCTGGAACGGCTGCGCGTGCAACAGGACAAGTCAAAAGGCTTCACCGCGTTCATCTGCTGGACCTTCCAGGCCGAGCACACGAAGCTCAAAGCCCCGACCGTTGGCGCGCACGCGTACCTGCGCGCGCAGGCATTGGGCCGGATTTACCTCGACAACTTCACGAACGTGCAAAGCTCCTGGGTGACGCAAGGCCAGGAAATCGGGCAGGTGGCGCTCAAATTCGGCGCGAATGACCTTGGCAGCATCATGATTGAGGAAAATGTCGTGAGCCAGGCGGGCACAACGTTCCGCATGACGGTCGCCGACATGCAGCGGCTCATCAAGGACCTCGGCTACGAACCGCACCAGCGCGACAACTGGTATCGGTTGGTAAACTAAAATTAATTACAATGCTTAAATCCAAATGGATTAGAATTCTGGCCGCAATTGGAGTTGTATTGCTAATTGTCTTCGTTGTCATTCCACCATTCACGCGCAAATGGTATAAAAACCATTCAATCAGATACGCTCCACCAGTGCAGACAAGCAAATGGAAGAAATTTTCTTCTTCCGAAGGCAGGTTTTCCATTTGGTTTCCGGGCGCGCCCGTGGAAACGAATCAATTCATTACAAATTCAATTATGGCCGTCGAAGAGCATCTTTTTTATGTCAACGCAGACATACAAAACGCATACGTGGTCGCTTACTATGATAACCACAAATTTGAGGAATTCAAAAAAACTGGAAGGGCGCAGGAATTTTTGGACAAGAGCGAATCAATAGTAGTGGCCGAAGCGAATGGACACATTTTATCTGAGCAGAAAACACCATTTGGAGGTTATCCAGCCAGAGAATTTGAATATAAGGCGGGCGGGAAAGCCAATTATTCAGTAAAAGTAAAATACGTAATGATTGGGCAGCGTGTTTATTCACTTATGGCAGTTTTTATGACGGGGAATCCATATCTTGGAGACCGCGCCACTTTTTTCAATTCTTTTAAATTGCAAAATTAAAAAAAGGTCGCGATGCCATTAGCACGGCAACTGATTTCGGTTGTTGAATTAGTCGTGTGCCAGTGGCGCGAATTACCTGAAAGCCGAAGCGCCCCGACGCTCAGGGCATGAACAATTTGGACAAATCTCTGCCGGGACGGACCCAACCGGTTCAGTCAGCGGATTGAAACTCAGCGCCGCCCCGTCAAGCTCTTCCAACAATTACTCCGCCCAGGCGCCTTCAGAAATGGTATTCGGGGTTCTTTGGGTCGAAGTCCTTGTCGCTCAGCCCGGGATTGAGGCTCAGATGTTCGTATCCGTAGCACTCGACGAGCTGATTTTCCCAATCGTAGATCCGGGTCTTGATCGGCATCCTGGTTTCAACATCCAGGTTCACAATGCACCGGTAGCAATAATAACCCTTCGAGGGATCCTTCGGTAAAACACCTTCAATCTCCCGGGTTTTCCGTCCATAAACCGTTTGCTCGCCGTGGTCTTTGAAAGTGAGTTCGCCTGCACCCAGTCCCCTCCGAAGATTCGAGTCAATTTTCTTTACCAGGACCTCCAGCCCAGCCTCGGTGACGGGATGGCGGGAGTTCTCCATCGCCAGCGCGCCGGTCGGATCCAGATTGACCGCAACAAGTTTAGCGAGGCCCGTGCCACGAACCCGGACTTTGTTGTTGTTGGCGCCTTCGACGTACAGCGACTCCTGGCCCTTGAACGGGTTGATCCATCGCATATAAACCTTGAATGGCCGTTTGAATTTGAGAACCGAGCTTTCTTCCGGAATCAATTTGCCATCGACGCGCTCAATCCGGTGAAAAATTGCCGTGTAGTTGTCAACCTTGACGAGCGCTTGCTCCGTCTCCTGGAGCTGTTTTTCAAGGTCGGTGTGGTCCTGGGCGCGCGCGTTGTTTTGAGCAAACAAAACGGAGAGCAAGGTGAGCGAAGCCAAAAAAACTCCAGCCGCGCGGCGCAGGATATGCGAAAGCGAATCCTGTTCCCGACTGCTGGAAAGCTGAGCTGCGAGGCCTTTCCGATTGATTGATGGCGCGCGGGCGAGGAAGGTTTGGCTTTCGCTCGCGCTCATTGTGGCCCCATGCTGCCAAATGGGGAGAGGAGTGCCAAGGGGCAAGTTCGCCGGTTGCTGCTTTTGCCTGATTCGGATCGATTTTCCCTTGCGGGGGCCGCGGTTGCTGGGGAACTCCGCAGCCGTTGGAGAATCATCAAGGACGTCGGCTACAAACCGCATCGGCGCGACAACTGGTACCGGCAGCTGAATCAGGTTGTCATTCACGTTTTAGCGCGCCCCGGCATCCCCCACTGGAAAGCCGAACGCCAACGCCGCGCGTTTGTACGAAGGTTTTCCTTGCCGGGGTGGTAGCTTTGCTCAAAAATTTCCGTGATGACGAAAGTTCTCCTTTTGGGATTGGGCCGCTGGGGCGTCAATCATTTACGCAACCTCAATTCGATGCCGGTCGAGCTTTACGTGGCCGAGGTCGGGGACAAACAGCTTGAGCCGGCGCGCAAACTCAACCTTCCCGCCGCTCGCCTCAAGACGAATTACAAAGACTTTGCCGGCAAGGTGGATTGCGCCGTCATCGTCACGCCCGCGCAAACGCATTTTTCACTGTGCCAGGAATTTCTCGAAGCCGGCAAGGATGTGTTCGTGGAAAAGCCGCTGACGCTGGCCAATGCAGAATCCAAAACGTTGGCCGAGTTGGCCGCTCGCAAGGGCCGCATTCTCCAGGTCGGACACATTTTGCGTTTCGATCCGGCAACGATCTGGCTCCGCGAGGCGGTGCAGTCCGGCCAGTTCGGTCGCGTGAACATGCTCCGCGGACATTTTGGCGGCTTCAAGCGCCCGCGCAACGATAGCGGGGTGATGT
Organism: uncultured Verrucomicrobiae bacterium; assembly: GCA_963802515.1. Lineage (GTDB taxonomy): Bacteria > Verrucomicrobiota > Verrucomicrobiia > Limisphaerales > UBA11358 > UBA11358. The sequence continues at coordinate 2,459,612 of CAWDIX010000002.1, read as the reverse complement.
TCGCTGACGGGATCCATTTCGTTGACCTGTTCAATTTCATCCTCGGTGCGCTGCCGAAAAGCGTGCTGGCGATCCACCACGATTTCATGGGACGCGGCATGGATGACGTTTCGCTCGTTTCGATGGAATATGAAACGCCGCACGGCAAGTCCTGGGCAACGGTCGAAAATGATTATTTCATTCCCGGCAAATTCCGCGAAGTCATCGTCTGCGGCGACAAGCTGAGCGCGGTTTGCGATTACAACGTCGCGCAATACAAGATCAAGACCTACGAAAACAAGCACGTCCGCGACGGCAACAGTTTCAAGGCGACCGAGGGCGTGGTCACACAGATTGAAACCCCGCCGGAAGAGCCGTTGCTGGCCGAATTGCGCGCGTTTGTGGATTCCGTGCAGACGCGCCTGGCGCCGCGCGCCGACGGCTGGGCCGGCTACGATTCCGTCCGCGTGATGAACGCCGCGCTGGAGTCTGTGAAAACCGGCAAGGCCGTGGAGCTGAAATAGATGAAACCGCGAATTTCGCGAATTGACGCGTAGTAAAATTGCCTTTGGAAGTTTTCTTTGAATTCGCGCAAATTCGTGTAATTCGTGTCTGGAACTTTTATGCAAAAAATCCCGTTATCGAAATGTTTCGTGAATCCGGAAGTCGAGGAAGCCGCGATGCGCGCGCTCCGCTCCGGCCAATACATCCTCGCCGCCGAGTGCAAGGCCTTTGAGGCCGAGCTCGCCGCGCACACCGGCGTCAAACACGCCGTCCTGGGCACGTCGTGGACGATGATTGTTTATATGCTGCACCTTGCGCAGGGATTGAAGCCCGGCGACGAGGTCATCGTGCCGTCGCACACCGCCTTTCCGACGATGGAGCCGCTGATTCATTGCGGTGCCACGCCGGTGTTTTGCGACATTGACGAGACGTTTTGCCTGGACGTGGAACAACTCGAATCGCTCGTCACGCCCCGGACGGTTGGCATCATTCCGGTGCATCTCTACGGCCATCCGGTGAATCTGGACCGCGTGTTTCAAATTGCCGCCAAACACAAACTGTGGGTGCTCGAGGATTGCGCGCAGGCACAGGGCGCGAAATACAACGGCAAGACTGTCGGCTCGATGGGCAACTTCGGCGCGTTCTCGTTTTTCCCGTCAAAGAACCTCACCGTGCTCGGCGACGGCGGCTGCCTGGTGACCAACGACGACGCGCTCGCCGAGAAAGTCCGCGCCTTGCGCAATCACGGGCGCAAGGACAAATACCATCACGATTTCGCCGGATTCAACGTGCGTTTCAACGAAATCCAGGGCGCGATTGGCCGGGTGATGTTGAAACATCTCGACGGGTTCAATGACAACCGCCGTAAAATCGCCGCGCGCTACAACGAACGGCTCAAAGACGTCGTCCAGACACCGGTGGAAAAGCCGTGGGCGCGCGCGGTGTATCACATGTATGTCATCCGTTCTCAAAAGCGCGACGAGTTGCAGAAATTTTTGGGCGAGCGGAACATCGGGACCGGCATTCATTATCCGGTGCCGAACCATCAGCAGCCTGCCGTCACGAGCCGGTTCAAAAACATTCCGCGCCTGCCGAGAACCGAGCAGGCCGTAAAGGAGATTTTATCATTGCCAATTCACGGGGAAATGGGTCTCGACGCCGCGGACAAAGTCTGCGACGCCATTGCGGAATTTTACGGCAGAAAATAGCGGGAAGTTTGCTTTAAAGCGCTTCTTTCCAGCCGTCATTTCTGGTAGAATTCAGTCATCGAAATGACAGTTGCTGCTTCACAAAAACGCGAAGTCACCCTGCCCGAAGGCGTCAGTTTGCGGCGCGTCGCCGAGGTGTTGCGGGATGCGTGGGAGGCCGATCCGCGCCGGTGGATGAACGCGCCACTGCAATTGCGCAAAGACGCGCCACCAAAGCCAACCATGCCCGCGCCGCAGGACGCGATGGATTTGTTCCGACTGCTGCACGAGCGACAGGTGGAATATCTATTGGTCGGCGGGATGGCGATGTTGACCTACGTCAAGGGGCGCAACACAAAAGACGTGGATTTGCTGATGTCGGTAGCCGCGTTGGAAAAACTGCCGGAATTGAAGATTGAAGACCGGAACGATTTTTTTGCGCGCGGGAAATTCAAGAGCATCCAGGTGGATTTGTTGCTGACAAAGAATCCGCTGTTTAAAATCGTCGCGGAGAAATTTGCCACGACGCATCAATTCGAAGAAATGAAAGTTCCGGCGGCAACCGTCGAGGGTTTAATCGTGTTGAAACTCTATTCGCTGCCGTCGTTGTATCGGCAATTCGACATGGATCGCGCGGCGGTTTACGAAAACGACATCGCCATGTTGATTGCGCGGCATTCCCCGGCGCTCGAACCGTTGACCGCCTTGGCAAGCCAATACGCGGAGCCGGGCGACAAAAAAGAATTGCAGAAAATTGTCTCTGAATGTCGCGAACGCGCCAAACTGTTGCGGCAACGTGCCGGTCAATAAATGTCAATTATTCCCGAACTCAGCCTCGTCATTCCTTGTTACAACGAGGAAGGCAATTTGCGCGAGCTTATCAAGGCCATCCGCGACGCAGTCGAGCCATTGAAAATGTCGTACGAGGTGGTCATCACCGACGATTGCAGCCGGGACAAGTCGTGGGAAATCCTCAAGGAACTGGCGGCCGGCGACCGGCGCATCCGGGTGCAGCGGTTCGCGTTCAATTGCGGCGAGTCGGCGGCCAGCTTCGCCGGCATGAAGGCCGCCCGCGGCAAATACATCGTCACTGTGGACGCCGATTTGCAGAACGACCCGAAAGACCTGCCCAAATTTCTGGAGGCGCTCAAAAAATTCGACTGCGCGTGCGGCACGCGCGTGAAGGTACGCGGCACAGGCGATAATTTCATTCGCATCGCCTCGTCGCGCATCGCTAACTGGGTGCGCAACAAACTGAGCGGCGAAAACATTTCCGACGCCGGCTGCACGTATCGCGCGTTCAAGCGCGAGTGCATTGACAACCTGAAATTTTTCAAGGGCATGCACCGGTTTCTGCCGACGCTGTTCAAGATCGAAGGTTTCACGGTCACAGAAATCGAGGTAAGCAACCAACCGCGGTTCGCCGGGCAGGCCCATTACGGCGTCTGGAACCGGCTGTTCGCGTCATTCTACGATTTGCTCGCGGTGCGCTGGATGAAAAAGCGGATGTTCAAATACAAAATTGAGGAGAAAATCAACTGAACTGCAGCGGCGTTCTGTGAGCACCATTTCCGACGGTCATAGATCGCCGCGACAACTGCAACATGCAGCGTTTTCTGATCATCGCCACGAACTGTGCGTTGCTGGCCCTGCTGCTGATTGGTCTGCCGGCGGCCACCCACGCGCAACTGGGCGATTGGCAGATCTCCTCTGTTGCCGCCAGCCGGTCGTTGCTGTTTTGGGGGCTGGGTGTTGCGGCGACCGGAAATGTTCTGGCTGCGCTCGCGTTCGTCAAGGGCCGCAAAGGGAAAACACTTTGCTGGGAATGGGCGGCGGTTTTCGGCGGGCTGCTGCTGGCCGGCTACGGTTATCTGCACGGCTATCTCAATTTCGCCTGGTTGAAGCAGACGTTGCTGTGGTTGCAAAGACATTTCTGAATTAGAGGATCCCTTTTGGGGGATTATTTATTGTTTAGAAAGCTGAATTTTTGTTTTTGAAAGCCAAACGATTCTTATGTAAGATTCCTTGTCTGTATAGGTTGCGGAAGACGCGCGGGCAATTTTGCCGACAAACACAACGGTCCGGAACGGAAGGATTTTTATGGGAACGATTGTCATAGAACAAACGGCGCCGGGGTTGAACACCCTGCCGGGCGACGACGTGCGCCAGATCATGTGGCGGTTCGCCGATCGGTACGAATTACACATGCTCGTCCAGGCGGCGCGCGGCGTGGCGCGCGGGCCGGTCGCCCGCCTCGTCGCCGCCGGAGGGCGTAATTCACACGAGTGGACTCCGGAAAAGGCCGCCCTGCTCCCGCATTTTGACGAGAGCGGTATCACCGCCGCGTTCCTCGATCCGGAACAGGGCGGGTTCATCGCCGGCCCCAAAAACCTCGTGCTGGCGTTGATTGCGTTCGAGTTGTCATGGGTGGATGCCGGCGCTGCCACGTGCAGCCTGGCCGGCAATCTCGGGCTGGCGCCCATTCACGAGCGCGGCACGCCGGAGCAGAAAGCCCGATACGTTGGCGGAGCCGCGCCGGTAAAACCGGGGGAAAACCGCAAACAAATCCGCGCCGCGTTTGCGCTTACCGAACCTATCCCGTTCGTGGGCGTCGAGACCGGCATGCTGGCCGGCAAGGTGCGCGTCGCCGAATGGAAAGACGGCGGCGAGCCGGTGCTGCAAGTGGACAAGCGTGGACGTTTCATCACGAACATGGGCTTCGCCAATATCGTCGCCGCCGCCGTGGAATCCGATGACGAGCGCCTCAAGGGCAGTTGCATGATAATTCTGGAGGAAACGGACACCGGCAAATTCGACCGCGGCACGCCCACCAAAAAACTTGTCCACCAGCTTTCCTCGACCAACGACCCGGTGTTCAACCTGAAAGTCCCCGCCAGCCGCATCATCGGCGGGTACACCATCCAGGGTGGCGTCATCGTTCCGAATTATTCGCACGGTGAAATCATCGAGGCCGTCTTCCGCCGCACGCGTGTCACCGTCGGCTTGATGACCGCCGCGAAATTGTTGTCGGCCGTTGAGCCGGTGATTCTTTACCATCGCCGCCGGTTTCGCGGCGGAGAAGGCGCGCCCGGCACCCCGCGTTATGAACTCGGCCTGCAACAAAAGGAAGACGCGTTGCAGCGGCTCGTGGACATCTGGGCCACGGGCGAAGCGAGCGCGTCACTGGGCTTTGCCGCTGCGCGCCTGTTTGACGAACTCGATCCCCTGGAAAAGCAGAAAGACCGGTGGCTCGCGGAGAAGAAACTGACCGGTCGCGCCGCGTTCAAGGAACTGGCGAAGAAGCAGCAGGACGCACTGGAACTGTTGAAACTGACTTTGCAGCCGGTGGGGGCGCGCGAGCCGAATGAGGGGGGCACCCTGCAAAACGATCCGCTGGTGCAATTTGTGATTCTCGATTCGCTGGCCAACGTCCTTTGCCCCGCCTGCAAGCTGTGGAACACCGGCCACGGCGCCAACATGATGCGCGAGGCCGTCAGCCTCATGGGCGGCTACGGCGTCACGGAGGATTGCCCGGGATTCCTCGGCCAGAAATGGATGGACGCGCAGCTTGAAGCAACCTACGAAGGCCCCGAGGCCGTGCAGCGCCTGCAGCTTTCCCTCACGATGACGAACGAGCTGTTCCTCGCGCAATTCCAGCAGTGGATTCTGGAGATGCGGCGCATCGCCTCCGAACGGTCCGGCAGCGGCTCATGCACGCTCGCCACCGCCATGCAACTCTGGCTCTGGACGCTCCACCACGTGCAAACCACCACCGACGCCAATGGCACCCGGCTCTATCACAAGTCCCGCCAGGGCGTGACGTTCCCGCTGGCTGACGCCCTTTGCTGGCTGCTGGCCGCGCGGCAATTTGTCCTCGACGTGATTGAACTCGACACCAAAGGCGCCGCGAATCCGGCGCTCGCCGACGGGCTGGCTGGAACGGTCGCGTTTTTAACCGACCTTTGCCACGTGCAAACCGCCCGCGCCTCCGGTGAGGTTGGCCGCATCTGTGCCGAAATCGTCCACGGCTACAACCGCCATCCGGCCTGGGACGAAACGAGCTGTCACGCCTGCTACTGTGCCGAGGAATTGGAAACGCTCGAAGGGATCATTCCCGGCATTGACGGTTCGGCCCGCGCTTATGCGGATGTTTCCGAAACCCAGGAATCGCATCCGTTGAAAGCCGGTCCGTGCGTGAGATTTGACGGCCTCGAAACGTTTGTCCGTTTGCGCGCCAAACTGGACGGCTGCCTCACCGGCTGCCGGCTCGCCAAGGACCGCGCCGCCGGGGCGCTGACAAAGGTGATGACGCGCGAGGCATTGGATTATCCCGCGTAAAACTTTAACCAACGAAAGGAAATCAGCCATGAAAGCACAACGAGTGGATACATGGGCGGCGACCATCAGGGACCAACCCGGCGCGCTGGCGGCCAAATTCAAGGCCCTGTCGGCGGCCGGGGCAAACCTCGAGTTCGTCATCGCGCGGCGCTCGCCCGAAAAGCGTGGCGCGGGAGTCGTGTTCGTTACGCCCATCAAAGGACCGAAACAGTCCCGCGCGGCCGGAGCCGCCGGGTTCAAAAAGACCAGGAGCCTGCACACGGTGAGAATCGAAGGCACCAACAAACGCGGTCAGGGCATGCGCCTCACGCAGGCGCTGGCCAGTGATGGCTTCAACCTGCGCGGCTTGTCCGCGGCGGCCATCGGGAACAAATTCATCTGTCACCTCGCCGTGGACAGCGGGGCCGATGCCAGCAAGATCGTACGCATCCTGAGCAAGCTTTGACAGCCCGGTTGTGGTTGCCAAACCACAGTCGATCACTCAATGAACCGAAGCAAGCGGGGTTCCGGCGAGCAAACGCATTGCCGCGCAGAACGGCATGACGGCGGATGGTAAAACGAGTTTAAAAATGTCGCAACCAGCACTGGAAACCCCAACCATTGAACGCCAACGGATGGAAGCGGACATGGTTTGCGTAGGGTTCGGCCCGGCGACGGCGGGTTTTCTCACGACCCTGTCGAGACAACTCGTCAACGCGGACGGCACGCCAACTATCGAAAGCGCCGTCGTGCCCGGCGGACCGCTTCAGGTGCTTTGCTACGAGCGCGCCGATGACATCGGCTTCGGCGTCTCCGGGGTCGTGACGCGGGCGCGGGCGTTGCGCGCGAGTTTTCCGGAAATTGAGAAGGCCAACATTCCGATGGCGGCCCCGGTCGGCGAGGAAAGGGTGCTTTACCTGCTTGATCCGCATGGCATGAGCCGGCGCTCGACGACACTGCACCTGGCGGATGGGTTCATTCGCACTTTCAAATTCGCGCTGCCGTTTGAGCATCACGCCTTGAATCTGCCGTGGACGCCATCCTTCCTTCACAAACGCGGCGGCATGGTGCTTTCCCTTGGCCAGTTCATGCAATGGGCCGGCGCCCAGGTGCAGGGCACGGGCACAGCCCAAATCTGGCCCGGCACACCGGTGTCGCAGCTACTCATCGAGGAGAACAAAGTCGTGGGCGTCCGCCTGCTTGACCAGGGCGTGGACCAGCAAGGCCGGCCGGCAGACGGTTTCACGCCGGGCATGGATATTCGCGCCGCGCTCACGGTTGTCGGCGATGGCCCGGTCGGGCCCATCGGCCAGGAATTGAACGCGCACTTTGGCCTGCCGGAAGGCCATCACGCGCGCGATTGGGCCGTGGGCATGAAGTTCGTGGTGGAATTGCCCGCAGACACGCCGCTCAAACCCGGGACCGTCCTGCACACGTTCGGTTATCCAGAGCCGGAAATTTTTGGATTTCTGTATGTGCATCCCGACCGCGTCGCATCGCTCGGCATCTTCGTGCCGTCGTGGTTCGACAGCCCCATGCGCACTGCTTATCGTTATCTCCAACATTGGATGCTGCATCCGTATCTCTGGCGATACCTCAAGGGCGGCAGACTCCGGTCATGGGGCGCGAAGACGCTCGGCGAATCCGGCAAACGCGGCGAACCGCATCTGGTCGGTGATGGTTACGCGCGCATCGGCGAAGGGAGCGGCAGCACGAACGTCCTTACCGGCAGTGGCGTGGACGAAGCCTGGGCCACCGGCGCCATGCTCGCCGAAGCGGTGGTCGAATTGCTCAAGTCGAAGAAGGCGTTCACGAAGGAAAATCTCGAGGCGACTTACGTGCAACGCCGCCGCGCGGGCTGGGTCGAACGGGAAGCCGTGATGGCTGAAAAATCCCGCGACGGATTTCAGAAAGGCGTCGTGCGCGGCATGGTCGGCATGGCGCTCGCCGGCCTGACCAATGGCCGGTTCACATTGGGCGGCGAACCTGTGCCGCCGTGGAAGCGCATCCCGAGCATTGAAAAGTATTTTCGCGGTCGTGTTTCGCCCGGGCAAATCGCGAAGCTCCGCCACGAGTGCAGGGCCGGGGGCGTCTCGTTGCACGGCGCGTTGATGGACAAGGCTGGCTGGCCGGCGATTCCGTTTGACGGCCAGTTGCTGGTGTCGCATCAGGACGCGCTGCTCATGGGCGGCAAGGTGCAGGCGCCGGCAGGTTACGCCGACCACGTTGTGTTCCTGTATCCGGAGTTGTGCGAGAAATGCGGCACAAAGGTTTGCATCGAACTGTGCAGCGGCCAGGCCCTCACGCCCGGAGAAAACGGCGTGCCAAAATTTGATCGCGAGAAATGCGTCCACTGCGGCGCTTGCCTGTGGAACTGCGCCCAGCCGCTGCCCTACGACCCGGAGCGCGGCAACATTGCCTTCCGCGCCGGCACCGGCGGCCTGCACTCGGCGGAGAATTAGCGCCAAATCGCGATGACGGATCCATCCCCGGTATAGACGGACGGGACCCCGGGCGATGATCGAAAATCAATCCCGGCCCGCGAATCTCAACTCCTTCGGCCGGGAGAATTTGCCGGCGATTCGGCCGGCTTCGGTTTTGTCACCGCCCGGTTAAGACGATGCGCCTTCAGTTCAGCGTAGATGGATTGCGCGAGGCCGGACTTCGCGAAGCCAATCACCTTCGCTCCTCGGATGCCGAAAAACCTTTCCAGGTCCGCCGCCGTAAAATGCTGCACCACCGGGTAATGCGTGAAGTCTGCCAGCACCTCCGCGCGGATGCCTTCCGCAATGTCCTCGGTGATCAGCACAAAGTGCAGCTTGCTCTTGCTTCGCTTAAGCTTGTCACGGCCCACCAGCAAAAGCCGCGCCCGCAGGACAAACGGAAACAAACGCGCCACCGGGTTGGTTGCGTCCGGGTTGCTCAGGGCGGACGATTCTGGTTGGGCAGCAGCAGGCACGGCGGGGAGCATAGCGAGACGGCTGGCGCTTGGCGAGAGTTCTGCCGGGGACGCGAACAGATCAGTCACCGTCATTGACAATTTCCGCGCGGCCGGCATGTTTGGCTTTATCCACCGAACAAAATCATGAAACGATCCTTGTCTGTTTTCATCATCGCAATCCTCGCCGGCAGTCTTCTGGCGCAATCCCTGGACCTGCCTGCGCCGCAAAAAGCCGGCGGCATGCCGTTGATGGATGCGCTGGCGAAGCGGTCCACGGCCCGGGCTTTCGATTCCAAAGACCTTTCACCTCGACAGCTTTCCAGCCTCCTCTGGGCGGCTTTCGGCATTAATCGGCCCGACGGCAAGCGCACCGCTCCCTCGGTGAGGAATTTTCAGGAGACCGATATCTATGTGCTGCTCAGGCAGGGCGCGTATGTTTACGCCGCCAAATCCAACAGGCTTGATCTGGTGGTCGCCGAAGACATCCGCGCTCTGGGGGGAACCCAGGCATTCGTAAAGGACGCGCCCGTGACCCTGGTTTTCGTCGCCGACCTCTCCAAAATGGGCGGTGGATCCAAAGAAGACAAAATGAACACAGCCAATATTGATGTCGGTTATATTTCACAAAACGTTTATCTCTTCTGCGCCTCCGAGGGCCTGGTCACCGGGGCGAGAGGTTCGGTGGATCGAGCCACCCTTGGGCCAAGGCTTAAACTTCGTCCGGATCAGATGATTATTCTGGCGCAATCTGTAGGTTATCCGAAGCCTTGAAATTCGCGGCGCTGGTGGCTGGCACGCGGCGGAGGATTGAGCCTCCACGGTAAAAATCCTTCGTGTCCCTGCGCGACGCGCCATATTTTGGCAAAGTCTTTCCACGACTTGTCCTGCAAGCGGTTTAAGCTTTGTTCGCAGGCCCGGAATGAACCACATTAGAATTGTGACCGAATTCAAACTCCGTTGCGCCCTTCCGCGGCCATCCTGATTTATGAGCACTGCATACCAAATTGTCGTTTGCGCCGGCATCGTGCCCGACCCGTTGCAGACGCTGGAACCGGTCGCATCGCCCACCGGGCCGGCATTAAAAAATGAAATGATGTTGCCCGCCGTCCTCGACCCGTGGGCGGGCCACGCGCTTTACGAGGCGGCCAACCTCGCGAAAAACGCCCCCGGCAGCAAGGTCTGGCTCGTCAGCCTCGGCCCGAAAGCCAAGCTCCAGCAGGTGATGATGATCATCGCGCAGAAAGTGCCGTTTGAACTGGTGGCGCTCGATGGACCGGCCGGCGGATTCACCGAGGCTGCGGAAGTCGCGGCAGCGTTGGCCGCGGCAATCCAGGCCATTCCCGGGCTCGACAAATCGAAGTTGCTCGTGTTCGGCGGCTGGGAATCGGCGTCGCGCGGCGCAGGCGCGACGATGCAAATGGTCGGCGAGCGCCTCGGCATCGTGGACCAATTTCAGGGAGTGGATGATTTAAAAATCGCCGCGGACGACGCGCTGGAGATTTTGGAACGGGTCGAAGGCGGCAAGCACCAGATTTCGAAATGTGTCGGCCCGCCGGCGTTGCTCGGCTGGGCGACGGGCAATTTGCCGGAGCCGAAAAACAATCCGCAGGTCGGCATGACAAACATGCGCACCGTGATGCCGGCGCTGCAAAAGGCCAGGCCAACGAAACTCGCGGGTGAAGGATTGAGCTTTGCAGGCGTGGCCCTGCCGAAGCAATTGCGTGAAACCAGAATCGTGAAGGACAAGTCGCCGGACGACATCGCGAAGGAAATTGTCGAATGGATCAAAGCATAATTGCCGCAAAAAGACGCAAAAGGCACAAAACAAAAACCTATGAAAACTCAAAGGGAAATATTCCAGCTATGTGACCAGGTCCGTGAAACTGCATTTGCACTGCATTGTTACTTGAAGCATGGCCATCTGGAAAAAGTGTATGAAAATGGACTGGCCCACCGGCTTCGCAAACGTGGCATTCAAGCGGAACAGCAGCACGCTTTGCAGGTGTTAGACGAGGACGGGACTGTGCTTGGCGATTATCTTGCAAATTTGCTGATTGATGGCGAACTGATTGTGGAGTTGAAAGCATGTAAAGCCCTAACGGACGAGCATGTTGCTCAATTGTTGGGCTACCTGCGCGGCTGCCGGATTGAGCATGGCCTTCTGATCAACTTCGGGTCCAGCAAGTTGGAAGTCCGAAAATACATTTTGAACGATGCAATTTAATTTTGTGCCTTTTGTGCTTTTTTGCGGCTAAAAAATAATTTATGGAAACGATTTTACTTCTCGCACATACCGAAACCGACGGTTCGCTCGCTAAGTCCGCCCGCGAGGCGCTGCACGCCGCGGCCACGCTGCAAAAATCGCTCATCGGCTCAAAACTCGTCGTGGGTCTCGTTGGCGAAAATGTCCAGGCTGCAGCCAATTCCATCGCGTCCTGTCCTGCCACGAAATATTTTGGCGTGACCGGCAAGGACTTTGCCCAGTCCCGCTACGCTACCGATGCAACGGCGGCGGAAGCCATCTGCAAAGCGGCCCAGGCGACAATCGTCGCGGCCCCGGCGACTTCGCGTTGGAACCGCGCATTACCCGGCGTCGCCCAACGCCTCGGCGGTCGCGCCGACACGCACGTTACCGGTGTCGGCGTCAACGGCGATAAAGTGACCATAAATCGTTGGTATTATCGGCAGCGCATGGAAGCGGCGCTGCAACGGTCGCAACGGCCGTGGTTCATTTTGTTTGATCCGGGCAGCCAGTCCGCGTGCGAGTGCGGCGCTGGCACAGCCACAGTCGAAAATGTCACGGTCACGCTGCCGGATTCCGCCAAGCGCACAACCGTCACCGGCTTCCACGCGCCGGCGGCCGATGAGCAAACCATCCGGCCCGATGCGCAGTTATTGTTCGTGACCGGTGCGGGTTGGACGAAGAAACAGGCCGACGGCCGGACGCACGTGCCTGAGGCGGAGAAATTGATTCGCGATTTTCTGCAACAAACGCGCGCGTCGCTGGGCAGCAGCAAGTCGCTGGTGGACCAAAGCGGTGAAGGCCAGGCGGTCCTGCCGTTCCTGTCGCACCTCAACCAGATCGGGCAGACTGGCGCGACGCCGCGGCATGCAAAGGGCTTGAGCACCTGCTGTCACGGCGAAGAACCGCACACGGTGGGCTGGCGTTTCATCGCCGAGCGCCGGGCGATCAACCTGGACCCGAACTGCGGCTGGGCGCGCGGCAAAGCAGACGTGCTTTACGTCGCCGACGCGTTTGCCGTGATGGGAAAAGTGAACGACCTCCTGGCGGCGAAGAAAAGCTGATTCGCTCTTGCGCCGGACTAAGCCACGTTCGCTGGAACGTCTAGTTCAGTGTTTTTCTTCGTTTGTTTGATGTGATCGGTAAGTCGCTGAATAATTGGTTTACCCATCAGGAGCATGTCCACGTGAGTCAGTAGGCTGCCTTTGATGCAATCGCAGAACCAGCAGCACTTGACCAAATTGTTGATCTCGTAGCCTCTGGCATTGTCCACTCGGCTGATCACTTCCAGCAGCACGGCATCCGCTTCGGACCAAGGATTGAGAGCGCGATGGCGCCGCCCGTCCTCTTTGATGACGGCGTTGAAAGTTCGCTTCAGGGCTTCAACTTGATTCCGTTGCCGCGTTCTTCAAAGTTTAATTTTTGCCGCCACCGGCGCCACGTCCTTGTCGCCGCGGCCGGAGAGGTTCACGATGATGAGCTTCTTTCTGCCCATCTTCGGCGCGCGTTTCACGACTTCAGCGATGGCGTGCGCGCTTTCGAGCGCCGGGATGATGCCTTCCAGCCGCGCCAGTTTCATGAACGCCGCCAACGCCGCGTCGTCCTTCGCGTAGGTGTATTCCGCGCGTTTCCGGTCGTGCAACCAGGCGTGTTCCGGGCCAACGGCGGCGTAGTCCAGCCCGGCGCTGACGCTGTGCGTGAGTTGCACCTGCCCGAATTCATCCTGCAAAATATAACTGCGCGTGCCCTGCAACACGCCGAGCGACCCGCCGTGAAACCGCGCCGCGTGCTGGTTGGGTTTGATGCCCAGGCCGCCCGCCTCCACTCCGACCATTTTCACGGATTTGTCGTTGAGGAACGGATAAAACAGACCCATTGAATTCGAGCCGCCGCCCACGCAGGCCACCAGCAAGTCCGGCAGGCGTTTCTCGTGTGCCAGAATCTGCCGACGCGCTTCGTCGCCGATGACGCGCTGGAAGTTCCGCACCATTTCCGGATACGGATGCGCGCCATAAACCGTGCCAAGGATGTAATGCGTCGTGCGCACGTTCGTGACCCAGTCGCGCATGGCTTCGTTGATGGCTTCCTTGAGCGTCTGCTGCCCGGCCTTTACGGACACGACCTCCGCGCCGAGCATCTTCATGCGATACACGTTCAGTTCCTGCCGTTCGCAATCCACCGCGCCCATGTAAACCACGCATTTCAATCCGAACATCGCGGCGACGGTGGCGGTAGCGACGCCGTGCTGCCCGGCGCCAGTCTCGGCGATGATGCGTGTCTTGCCCATGCGCCGGGCGAGCAGGATCTGCCCGATGCAATTGTTGATTTTGTGCGCGCCGGTGTGGAGCAGGTCCTCGCGCTTGAGATAAATTTTCGCGCCGCCGAGTTCCTTTGTCAGCCGCTCGGCAAAATAAAGCGGCGTGGGCCGTCCGCAAAATTCCCGAAGGTAATACTCGAACTCGCGTTTGAATTTCGGGTCCTTCTGCGCCCGCCGATATTCGTCCTCCAGTTCCTGCAACGGATGCATCAGCGTCTCCGGCACGAAGCGTCCGCCATACGGACCGAAATGGCCGCGGGCATCCGGAATTTTGGCGCTGGTTTTTTTGCTCATAAAACGGCGGTTAATCTCGCGCAAAGACGCAAGGGGTGCAAAGGAAATCCGGGGCAAGTTTGATCCGGTGGGGCGAGGCTGCCGACGAGCCGGCCTCAGGCGACAAACACGGTGACAACGGCTCGCGGGGACGCTCGCCCCACCGAAACACTGCAGTTACCGGACCCACTTCACTTCCGTCGGCGGCTGGAAAGTTTCCAGCCGGCGCAACAGTTTTTCCGGGTCTTCTTCCACCATCACCAGTTCGCGATGTTTGGGGCGGATGAAGCCCTCGCGCGTCGCGTGGTCGAAAAACTCCAGGAAGCCGCGGTAAAAACCCGCCACGTCCAGCAGCCCGAACGGTTTCCGATGCCAGCCGAGCTGGCTCCACGCCAGAATTTCGCAGAATTCCTCGAACGTGCCGTAGCCGCCGGGCAGCGCGATGAAACCGTCGGACAGTTCGGCGATGAGCGCCTTGCGCTCGTGCATGGTTTTCACCACGCGCAGGTCGGGCAGTTTTTCATGCACCACCTCCTTGATGACGAGCTTCTCCGGAATCACGCCGATGACGTGGCCGCCGTTCTGGAGCGCGGCATCCGCCAGAATGCCCATCAGCCCGACGCATCCGCCGCCATAAACCAGTTCGATTCCGCGCCGGGCCAGGGTCGCGCCGAGCTTTTCCGCGGCCTGGGCGTAAGCGGGGCGGACGCCTTTGTTCGAGCCGCAATAGACAGCGACGCGTTGCATGGATCTCGAGTTTGGCATAGGCACACGGACAAAGAAATCTGTTCGCGCATTCTTCTTTGTTATCCAGCAGGGGGCGCCAGAATCAGTTTTGCCATAAATCCACTGACCGCGAAAAGTTCAACGTATCAACTTAATGCGTTTCCCCGGCTGTGCGATTTGTTAGAGAAGAATTTCCCAACCGATGGATCATTTCGGTGACGGCTTCCTTAAGCGCCTGGTCAGGATAGTTAAAAATGGCGTCTTGCCCGGCTTCCTCAAAATCAGCCGCAACGTCGTTGCTGATGCTGATTGAATCGCGCCAAAGAGTTTGACCCATCCTGTCGTTCAGATTCAGACCGTCCAGTTTTACAGCCGTTTTTATTTCTGACTTCATATCCTCCGTTGCCGCGCTACCGACAAGCGCCCCCAGCAATCCAAACCCGGCTGAAACCGCCTGAACATTTTCTGCTGTTTTGTTGACGCGCCCACGCGCCTGAAAATCAACCAGTGTTCCCGATAAAACAAAATCCGCATTTGTTTCCGAACCGGATATCCCTTTCGTAAAAAGACCGCTATAAGACAGATGCTTAGTAATCATCGCTGTTACCTGGCCGGTGAGGTTTGTTTCCTTATACCCGCCACGATAGTTGACCCGCCAAACTTGATTACTGATATGCACCGGTTGCCATTTTCGCCAATCTGTAGTTTCTACTTGCGTCTTGTCTGTGAAAGGCTGGACATAAACCGTCCCGCTAATCTTGGCCCCCGTCCAACGATCTTTCTCGGTTAACGAGTATTTTACGGTGTGCAGGCAACCGGTACAGAACGACGACAGAACGATGATAAACAAGAGCCTTTTCATCTCTTACCGTCAATTTCGAGATTCCTAAATTTTGTTTTTTCTCAATTCGCCTTCACCGCGGCGACGAGCGCATTGAGCGAGGCCTTGGCGTCGCCGAAGAGCATCCGGGTGTTGTCCTTGTAGAAGAGGTGGTTTTCGATGCCGGCAAAGCCCTTGGCCATCGAGCGTTTCATCACGATAACGGTTTTGGCGTGGTCGGCTTCGATGATGGGCATGCCATAAATCGGGCTGGTTTTTTCCTCTCGTGCTGCGGGATTGACGACGTCGTTGGCGCCGATAACGAGGCAAACGTCCACACGGTCCATTGAGGGATTGATGGCTTCCATTTCCTGAAGCTGGTCGTAGGGAACATTCGCTTCGGCGAGCAGCACGTTCATGTGGCCGGGCATGCGGCCGGCCACGGGATGAATCGCAAACTGCACTTCGACGCCTCGCTTGCCGAGTTCGTCAGAAAGCTCGCGGACCTGATGCTGCGCCTGTGCCACGGCCATGCCATACCCGGGAACAATCACGACGCGCTGCGCGTAGGCGAGCAGCAACGCGGCTTCGTCGGCTTGAATCGGTTTGACGGTTCCGGTAACGCCGGCCGCGGCCTCCGCGCCGCCACCGCTGGAGCCGAACGCGCCGAACAGGACATTGGTGACCGGCCGGTTCATAGCTTTGCACATGAGCAGCGTGAGCAGTGTGCCGGAGGAACCGACCAGCGTCCCGGCGACGATCATCGAAATGTTGTCAATGGTGAAACCGTCCGCCGCGACGGCAAGGCCGGTGAATGAATTCAGCAGCGAGATGACCACCGGCATGTCCGCGCCGCCGATAGGCATAACCATCGCCACGCCAAAAACCAGCGCCAGCACGAACATCGCAACGAACGCCTGCGTCGCGTGATGATTGGATGATTCCACGGTGAGAAAACCGCACAAGCCAAGGATGACAAGCAGAATGAGGCCGTTGAGAAAGTTCTGCCCGGGGAACGTGTGCGGTTTTTCGAGGTGCCCCTGCAATTTCAGGAACGCGATGATGCTGCCGGAGAACGAGAGCGAGCCGATCAAAGTGGCGAACAGCATCGTGATGGCGAAAAACGCGGTGATGCCTTCAGGACTGTTGGCGCGCCGCAGAAATTCCAGGCTCGCGACCAGCGCCGCCGACCCGCCGCCCAGGCCGTTGAAGGCCGCGACCATCTGCGGCATCGCGGTCATCTTCACCGAATACGCGCCGATGGCGCCGATGATCAAACCGATCACGATGCCGACGACCATGAGGGTATAACTCAGGTTCCAGCCGTGCTGCAACAGCGAGGTCTCCCCGGTTCCAAGCAAAGGGATGGTGGCAACCAGGGCAATCAACATGCCGAACGCGGCCAGCAAATTGCCGTAGCGCGCGGTTTTCGGCGAACTCAAGAACTTAATGCCGAGAATGAACAAAACCGCGGCCGCGATATAGGTAAGGGCGATGGACGAGCTCATTTTTTCTTCTTCTTGAACATTTGCAACATCCGGTCGGTGACCATGAAGCCGCCGAAGACGTTGGCCGAACCAAAAACCACAGCCACGAAGCCGAGCGCGATGGTCAGGGTGTTGTGTGCGTCCGCCAGCACCAGCATGCCGCCCAGCAGGATGATGCCGTGAATGGCGTTGGTGCCGGACATCAATGGCGTGTGCAACATCGAGGGCACTCGGGAAATCAGTTCGAACCCGAGAAAAATCGAAAGGACAAAAATGAAGAAGACCAGGATTTCGGTGCTCATAATCTCAAGCGGGTTTTGCCATCAGCTTCTCGTTAACGATTTTGCCGCCGTGCGTGATGAGGCAGCCTTTGATGATTTCGTCGTCGAGCTTGAGGACGAAGTTTTTGTTCTGCTTGTCCCAAAATTCCTCGATCAGGCTCGTCAGGTTGGCGGAAAACACCTGACTGGCGTGCAGCGGCGCGCGCCCCGGCAGATTACCGATGCCGACGATTTTCACCCCGTTGCGGTCGGTCACCTGATCCAGGACCGCGCCTTCGACATTGCCGCCCGTCTCAATCGCCATGTCCACGACCACGCTGCCCGGCTTCATCGCATTGAGCATTTCGGCGGTGACCAGCACCGGCGCCTTGCGCCCGAACACCTGTGCGGTGGTGATGACCACGTCGGAATCGCCGCAGGTCTTCTTCATCGCGTCGCGCTGTTTCTGGATTTGCTCCTCGGTCAGCGCCTTGGCATAACCTTCCTTGGTCTGGCCGGTTTCCCCGATGTCAATTTTGAGGAATTGCGCGCCGAGCGATTTGACCTGCTCCTCCACGACGGGCCGCGTGTCGTAGGCCGTGACTTTCGCACCGAGCCGTTTGGCGGTGGCAATGGCCTGCAATCCCGCGACACCGACGCCGATGATGAATACTTTGGACGGCAGGATCGTTCCCGCCGCGGTCGTCATCATCGGAAAAATCTTGTTGGAATAGCGCGCGGCGAGGATGACCGCCTCGTAGCCGCCCAGGTTGGCCTGCGATGACAGCACGTCCATTTTCTGCGCGCGGGTCGTGCGCGGGATGAATTCCATGCTGATGGCGCTGATGCCGTGTTCGGCCAGCTTCTGGACCAGTTCCTTTTCGTTGAAAGGGTCGAGCAGACTCGCGTGGATGCACCCGGATTTGAGCTGCGCGATTTCCCCGACCGGGGGTTTGCGCAGGCGCAACACCATATCGCCCGACCCCAGCAGCGCCTTGCGGTCGGTGGTGATGGTTGCCCCGGCGGCGGCATAGGCGGCGTCGGCAAATCCCGCCCGCAGCCCGAGGCCCGCCTCGACTTCCACCTGCGCGCCGAGTTTGACAAGTTTGGCCGCACTGTCCGGCGTCAGCGGCGTTCTTGTTTCGCCGGCTTGTGTTTCCTTTGGAACCGAAATTTTCATTTCTTCAAAAAACGCGGGTCGCAATGTACCAAAGATTGCCCGCAGCGAAACTCAAAAGTTGCCTTTTTCCAGACATGAATTGCCATGACTAATCCGCAGGATAAATCATCCTGTACGATTTCAGGTGGCGGCGTTTTTAACCGTGTTAATGAACGCGCGCACTTTCCCGTGGTCCTTTTTCCCGGGCGCGACTTCCACCCCGCTCGAAACGTCCACGCCAAAGGGCCGTACTTTGCGAATGGCTTCGGCCACGTTCTCCGTCGTCAGTCCGCCGGCGAGGAAAATGGGTTTGCCGAATTTTTGCGCTTCGACGGCCAGGTCCCAGTTGAATTTTTCGCCCGTGCCTCCCGCCGCCTCGGGAGCATACGCATCCAGCAGCCAGGCGTCGGTTTTATACTTCGGCAGTTCTTTCAGCGTTTCGGCATCGCGCATGCGAAAGGCCTTCATGGTCATCAATCCGAATTGCAGGCAATACTCGGGCGGTTCGTTGCCGTGAAATTGCAGCAGGTTCAAGCCGCACTCGCCAATGGCTCGGAGCACTTCGGCCTTCTGCGCGTTGACAAAAACGCCGACCCGCATGACGAATCCCGGCAATTGTTTTGAAATTGCGGCGGCGGCGGGAATTGTCAGGTGCCGCGGGCTTTTTTCGTAAAAGACAAAACCCAGCGCGTCCGCTCGCGCTTCAACGGCTGCCCGCGCATCGCCGACGTTCGTAATGCCGCAGATTTTGACCCACGTGCTCATGCTTCGCTTCTTTCTCCCCTTTTAGTCTCTTATAGTCGCCTTCGGATTCAAACATAAAACGAAAATCGTTTTTTGGAAAGTGAGCTTCCTGCCTCCGCTTTTTTCTCGTCGTCCCGCGGCGGATTGTCGCAAGCTGGGCCGATGTCGCGGACGATTTATTTCGATTACAACGCCACGACGCCGCTTGACCCGCAGGTGCGTGAGGCGATGCTGCCTTTTTTGAGCGGGGTTTGGGGCAATCCCTCGTCGGTGCATCATGTTGGGCGGCGCGCCCGCGCCGCACTAGACGAAGCGCGTGATCGCGTGGCGAAGTTCCTCGTTTGCAAGCCGAGCGAACTGATTTTCACCAGCGGCGGGACCGAGAGCAACAACCTGGCGATTTTCGGCGGCGCCCGGCTGCTCAAGCCGAAAGGAAAACACCTCATCACGTCAACCATCGAGCATCATGCGGTTCTCCAATGTTTTGACTACCTCGAAAAGCGTGAAGGCTTCCAGGTCTCGCGGCTGCCGGTTGACCATGAAGGTCGCGTTTCTGTGGAAGATTTGAAACGGGCGTTCCGGCCGGACACCGTGCTGGTTTCAATCATGGCCGCTAACAATGAAATCGGCACCCTCCAGCCGGTGGCCGAACTGGGCGCGGCTTGCCGCGAACAGGGAATTGTCTTTCATACAGATGCGGTGCAATGGTTCGGCAAGGAACCGGTTGAGAACTTTGGCCAGTTCAACGCTGATCTGGTCTCCGTCTGCGCCCATAAATTTCACGGGCCGAAAGGCGCGGGTTTGCTTTTCGCCAGATCGCCTTTGTTTCCAGACCCGATCCTGTTCGGTGGCGGGCATGAGAATGAACGACGCGCGGGAACCGAGAATCTGGCTGGAATTGTCGGCCTGGTTGACGCTCTGGAACGCTTCGTCCGGCCGCCGGTCTTTAACAAGGCCCATTTGCATCCGCTGTCCCTCCGGCTGATTGAGTTGATCAAGAAGGCTGAAGGCGTTGATTTTGTTGGTTCGCGGGACGATCGGCTGGCCAATACCGCCGCTTTTGTCGCGCGGGGCGCGGACAGTATTTTGTTGCTGGCGGGCCTGGATTTGGAGGGCGTCTGTGCCTCCAGCGGTTCTGCTTGCTCGGCCGGTTCGCTTGAACCATCTCATGTGATCAACGCCATCGGCCGGCCGGCGAATGCCGGTTCGCTTGTCCGCTTTTCCCTCGGTCGTGAGTCAACCCTGCCAGAAG
The DNA here is from genome assembly GCA_963802515.1 of uncultured Verrucomicrobiae bacterium. Taxonomy (GTDB): domain Bacteria; phylum Verrucomicrobiota; class Verrucomicrobiia; order Limisphaerales; family UBA11358; genus UBA11358. Next base: position 2,439,404 of record CAWDIX010000002.1, on the reverse strand, counting down.
TAGAAATTGCGGCCGCCGCTTTCCGCGAGGTCATCCACCGTGTACAACGTTGCTGATTGTCCCTCGTGTGCTTGTGAGTGGATTGTGAAAAGTGTGAAGAAGAACCGGAAATGAAAGTTTTACACGAGCCGGAAAATCTTTTCCGTTTTCCTTTTCCCCTTTTTTCTCTGTGTTTACCTTGACAGAAAAGGTTGTTTGTCTTATTCACAACGCATAATATTAAGAACCTTTTAACTAAAGAAGACACTATTAAACAGCGCATGAACCTTACCATCGCAAAAGAGCAGATTCTAAATGGCTTGCAGGCGGTGCAGAATGTTGTCGGCGCGCGCACCACCCTGCCGATTCTGTCGAATGTCTTGCTGAGTGTTGAAGGCGAAAGGTTGGAGTTTACGGCGACGGATTTGGATGTGACGGTGGCCTGCTCGGTAGAGGCGAAAGTAAAGAAAGGAGGCGCCGCAACCGTGCCGGTCAAAAAACTGTTTGGCATCGTACGAGAGTTGAACGGCACTGAGATAGACATAGAAGTTGACGAAAAAAACATCTGCAGCATTCGCTGCGGCTCTTCGTTTTACAAAATTCACGGCCTGGCAGCGGATGAATTTCCGCCACTGCCAAAATTCAAGGACGACAAAAAAGTCACCCTCCCGCAGGAAACGTTGAAAGCCATGCTGCGCAAAACATCATTTGCCATTTCCACCGACGAATCCCGTTATGTGTTGAACGGCATCTTTATCAGCCTGAAGGACCACAAAATGACGGTGGTGGCCACCGATGGCCGCCGGTTGGCCCTGGTGGATGAAGAGGTGGACATTGCCGAAAAAAGTGAAGGCGAGTTTATCATTCCGGCAAAGGCGGTCAACGAATTGAACCGCTTGCTGCAGGACAAGGGAGAAATTGTGGTCAAGCTGGGCGAGAACCAGGCGTCCTTCGCGTTGAAGGACGAAAAGGGATTTTCCGTGCTGGTTGTGACCAAACTGATTGAAGGCAACTACCCCAACTATCGCCAGGTCATTCCTTCAGAGGTCAAGGAACGTGTGCCGCTAGCGCGCGAGGAATTCCTGCATGCGCTGCGCCGCGCCGAAATCATGACCAGCGAAAAGGCGAATTCCGTCAAGCTCGCGTTCGGCAAGAACAACCTGGCCATAACCGCCAATTCCCCGGAAGTCGGTGAAGCGCGTGAAAGTCTGGCGGTCAACTACAAGGGCAAGGAGGTCGCCATCGCGTTCAACCCCAAGTATCTCATTGACCCGCTCAATGCGCTGACGGAAGACGAGGTTTTCTTTGAATTGAACGACGAGCTCAGCCCCGGGGTTCTGAAGATCAACGGCCCATTCCTCTATGTCGTGATGCCGATGCGGCTGAGTTGATCCGCCAAAAAAGGGCGGTCACATTTGCTCCACCGTCTCAATTCCAAGAACTTCCAGCCCCTGTTTCAAAACCCGCGCGGTCAGGTCGCACAACGCCAGCCGGCTGGCCCGCGTCGCATCGTCAGCTTTGAGCACCGGACAGTTTTCGTAGAACGCGGTGAACTTGCCCGCCAAATCATAGAGAAAGTTGCACAGGAAATTCGGGCGGTATTCCTCCGCGGCGGCTTCCAGCGTCAACCCGAAATTAAGCAGGTGTTTGGCCAGCGCGGCTTCCTCCCGCGCCTTTAATTCGATGTTGGAAGTTGAATGTTGGGAGGTTGAAGTTTCCCCGGAATTCCGGAAAATACTTTTAATCCGCGTGCAGGCGTACTGCAAATAGGGCGCGGTGTTGCCTTGCAACGCCAGCATCTTGTCCCAGCTGAAAATGTAATCACTCTGCCGGTTCGGCAACAGGTCGGCGTATTTTACCGCGCCCAGCCCGACCACCCGCGCAATCTCACGGCGCTGCGCCTCCGGCAGGTCGGGATTCTTGTCGGAAACGATTTTGAAGGCCCGTTCCCCGGCCTCGTCGAGCAAATCGGCCAGCTTTACCGTTTCGCCGGAGCGGGTTTTGAACGGCCTGCCGTCTTCGCCGAGAATCGAGCCGAACCAGACGTGGGCCAGTTTGAGTTCGGAGTTCGGAGTTCGGAGTTCGGAGTTGGTCAGTTGCCATTTGCGGAACGCGGCAAAGACCTGCTGGAAATGCAGTTGCTGGCGGCCGTCGGTGACGTAAATGATTTCGTCCGGCTGCCACGTTTCGAACCGGTACGCGAGCGTGGCGAGATCGGTCGTCGTGTAGTTGAACCCGCCGTCGCTTTTGCGGATAAGCGCGGGATGCTCTTTTAATTGCGGGGATTGTCATCGAAGAAAATGGCGATGGCGCCCTCGCTTTCGCGCGCGATGCCCTTGGCCAGCAATTCGTCCACCAGCGGCTTGAGCCGCGGATTGTAAAAGCTTTCGCCAAGCGAATGATTAAATTTCACACCGAGCCGCGAATAAATTTCGTCAAACTGTATTTGCGACAACGCAATCATTTCGCGCCAAATCTTCAGGTTTTCCTCACTCCCGCCCTGGAGTTTGACGAGTTCCTGGCGGGCGGCGTCCCGGACCGTCTCCTCGACTGCGGCTGTGGCGCTGACCAGTTTGTAGAGGCGTTCCATTTCACCGATGGGATTGGCCTTCAACGCGTCGGGTTTCAGGTGATGTTTCCAGCCGAGCAGCAGCATCCCGAACTGCGTGCCCCAGTCGCCGATGTGGTTGTCGGTGATGACGCGATGGCCCAGCAGGCGCAGCGTGCGCGCCAGGCTGTCTCCGAGGATCGTGGAGCGAATGTGGCCCACGTGCATCGGCTTGGCCACGTTCGGCGAACTGAAATCAATGACAACGGTTTTAGGTTGTGCGGTCGTGTCGAAAAACAGATGTTCGCCGCGGGCGGCAGATTCGAGCGTTTGGGCGAGCGCGGAAATTCTCAACCGGAAATTCAGGAAACCGGCGCCGGCAATTTCGACTTTCTCGCACAAACCACCGACATCCAGTTTGGCCAGCACTTCGGTCGCAAGCAGGCGCGGATTCATTTTCATCGCCTTGGCGAGCGACATCAGGGCGTTGCTCTGGTAGTCACCGAATTTCGGGTCCGGACACGGCAGGACCAGAAGGCTGCCGGGGTCCGCCTCCGGCAGGACGGTGCGAACGGCCTGCTGCAGGCGAAGTTCAATTTGTTTGTGTGGCAGCACGGGGAAGATTTAACCACGAAACACACGAAACACACAAAAGAAACTGCAAACCGTTGCCGCCAGGGACTTGTGTGGTTTGAAAAAGGAATCCGGGTTTGTCGGGACTGCCCGTTCCCGGGAATTATTTCTTCCCGTAATCGCGGATGATGGTGAGCATGGCGGGGGCATCCGGCGCCTGTTCCAGCGCCAGGCGGAAGTCGGCCTTGTGCAACAATTTGGCGATGTTCGCCAGCGTGTGAAGATGCTTTTGAAACTGGCCTTGCGGCACAAGGAACAGCATGACCAGCTTCACCGGCTGGTTGTCGAGCGCGTCGAAGTTTACGCCGGCCTTGGAGCGGCCGAGCGCGCCGACGACTTCGTAAAGCAAATCCGTCGAGGCATGCGGGATGCCGATGCCGAACCCGATGCCCGTGCTCATCGAGGTTTCGCGTTTCTTGACCGCCGCGGTGATGGCGTCGCGATGTTCCGCCGGAATTTTGCCCGTGGTGACGAGATTGGTGATCAACTCGTCAATGGCCTCCCATCGGTTCGTTGCCCGCAAATCGGTGACGATTTGCTCCTGATTCAAAATATCGGCTAAGTCCATACCGTGTGTCCGTTGAGGGTTTGAACCAAACCGCACGACAATTCAAGACAGAAATGTTGACAAAAGGCGGGCGGGCCGCTCAAAGCCACTTTTGCAGCCAGAGCAATGCCTGTCCGGTGCTCTCCAGCCACCATCCCAGTGCGTTCAACAGGCCGACCTTCGTTGTCAACAACGGGACGCCGAATAACAACACACAGACGTTGCCGAGAAAAATGATTACCGACGAAAACAACCAGCCTTGCGAAGTGATATCCGACTGGCGCGTCTTCAAAACCTGCCACGTCAGCGTTACGTGAAACGCATACGCCGCGCCGACCAGCAGATGAAACCAGACCAGGCCACCCCGCCAGTCCCAAATCAATCGGCCAATGGAAAAGGCGGCAACGACCAGCACCACGTAAAGCGGGAAGAAATAGGGCGCCAGCGCAATCAGGAAATTGCTTTTCGAAATGACGACGTGGCCGCCGCTGGAGGCAACCTTGAGTTTTTTAAGTTGAGCACCAAACAGCCAGGCCCAGAGGGCGTGCGTCAGTTCGTGGCCGAAGACGTAGATCCACATCGGCTTGGGCAGCAGCAGGAAAATCACCAGCCAGCACGCCGCCCCCGCCAGCAGCGGCACCCAAACCACGTCCACGCTTCCGCTGGCGCAAAGCACCTTCCACAGGGCCATCGCCGCGCCGGCGCAAACCGGCAGCAACACGATGGCGATGACGAATTTGATCCACTTCAGCACAGCGGGAGAATTCAGAATTCAGAATTCAGAAGCCAGAAGAAAGCGGCGCCGGAGTTCAAGCTTTGGCTTGTTCCACCAGCACGCAAAAGCGTGAACTCCAACCCGGCGCACAGGAATCCGGCTTGAAACTTGAAACCTGAAACTTGAAACTCCGGCCATGACGCAAAACGACGTCCTCCAGATCTTTCGCGACAGCGGCGCGCTGCTCGAAGGTCATTTCATCCTGCGAAGCGGGCTCCACAGCCGCCAATTCTTTCAATGCGCGCTCGCCTTGCAGCAGATGCCCGTCGTTGAAAAGCTCGGACAGGCAATGGCCGACAAGGTTCGCAAACTCGGCGCGGTCACCGTCATCGCCCCGGCGCTTGGCGGACTGGTCATCGGCCAGGAAGTCGCGCGGCAACTGGGCGTGCGGTTTATATTTCCCGAAAAGGAGGAAGGCAAACTGGTGCTGCGACGCGGATTCAAGATTGCGTCCGGCGAAAGAATGCTCGTCGTCGAGGACGTGGTGACCAAGGGTGGGCGCGTGCAGGAGACAATTGACATTGTCCGCGCGCACGGTGGAAACGTCATCGGGGTGGCGGCTATCGTGGATCGCTCGAACGGCACGGTGGAGTTCGGCGTGCCCTTCGCCAGCTTGATTTCGCTCCGCGTCGAGACGTTCGAGCCCGACAAATTGCCGCCGGACCTGGCAAAGATTCCAGCCGCCAAGCCGGGGAGCAAGTAGTGCCATCAGCGGGTGGAGCGCTGCGACGCCCCAATTTTGTTTTGAGGCTCGTGGAACTCGCCCCACCGAAAAATGAATTAAAACTGTGCCAAACGGCACACGGACCGTGCCATTCCGGCGCTTTTGGCGCAGCTCTTTCCGGCCCTTAAAACGGCCTAAAATGATTTTTTTCCTTTGTTTTCAATGGTTCTGGCAGCCTTTCCGCTTTACGGCATCACTGGTGCTTGGAGGCTGGGGACAAGTTGTTTTTAACCACAAGAATTTATGGCAAAAGTGTTAGGCATTGATTTGGGAACGACGAACTCCTGCATGGCGGTCATGGAGGGCGGCGAGCCGTTGGTTCTGGAAAATTCCGAGGGCAAACGCACCACGCCGTCCGTCGTCGCATTTACCAAAAACGGGGAACGCCTGGTCGGCGAATCGGCCAAGCGCCAGGCCGTCACCAACTCGCGCAACACCGTCTATTCCATTAAACGTTTCATGGGCCGCAAATTCGACGAGGTGTCGGAGGAAATCAAACGCGTGCCCTACAAGGTCGTGAAAATGTCCAATGGCGACGTTGCCGTGGAAGTGGAAGTGGACGGCAAACCAAAACAGTTTTCGCCGCCGGAAATTTCCGCGATGATCCTCGCCAAACTCAAGGCCGACGCCGAAATGCGTCTGGGCGAGAAAATCACCCAGGCCGTTATCACCGTTCCCGCCTATTTCAACGACTCGCAGCGCCAGGCCACGAAAGACGCCGGCAAAATCGCCGGGCTGGAAGTGCTCCGCATCATCAATGAGCCAACGGCCGCATCGCTGGCCTACGGCCTCGACAAGAAGAAAGACGAGAAAATCGCCGTGTATGACCTCGGCGGCGGCACCTTCGACATTTCCGTGCTCGAGATCGGGGACGGCGTGTTCGAAGTGAAGGCCACCAACGGCGACACGCACCTGGGCGGAGACGATTGGGACGAACGTCTCATGGATTGGATCCTCGACGAATTCAAAAAAGAGAGCGGCATGGATTTGCGCAAGCAGCCCGACGCCCTCCAGCGCATCAAGGAAGAGGCCGAGAAGGCCAAAATCGCCCTCAGCTCCGCGCAACAGTACGAAATCAATCTGCCGTTCATCACGGCCGACGCCAGCGGGCCGAAGCACATCCAGAAAACGCTGACTCGCGCGAAGATGGAACAGCTTTGCGACGAACTTTTCGAGCGCACGATCAAACCGGTCAAGGCTTGTTTGAACGACGCGGGCATCGAAGCCGCGAAAATTGATGAGCTGGTGCTCGTGGGTGGCATGACCCGCATGCCGCGAGTGGTGGAAACCGCGAAAACGCTCGTCAATAAACAGCCGCACCAGGGCGTGAACCCGGACGAAGTCGTCGCCATCGGCGCCGGCATCCAGGGCGGCGTGCTCAAAGGCGAAGTGAAGGACGTACTCCTGCTCGACGTGACGCCGCTGTCACTCGGCATCGAGACGCTCGGCGGCGTGTTCACACGGCTCATCGAGCGCAACACGACCATCCCGACCCGCAAATCGGAAATTTTCTCCACCGCCAGCGACAACCAGCCCGGCGTGGAAATCCACGTGCTCCAGGGCGAACGCCAATTTTCCAAAGACAACCGGACCATCGGCAAGTTTCATCTCACCGATATTCCGCCCGCGCCCCGCGGCGTGCCGCAGATCGAGGTGACGTTCGATATTGACGCCAACGGCATTTTGCACGTGAACGCCAAGGACCTGGGCACGGGCAAGGAACAGAAAATCACCATCACCGCCAGCAGCGGCCTCGCGAAGGACGATGTCGAGAAGATGCGCAAGGACGCCGAGGCGCATGCCGACGAAGACAAGGCGAAACGCGAGGAAGTCGAGACGCGCAACGAAGCCGACAACGCGGTGTACCGCTCCGAGAAAATGCTCAAGGAAACCGGCGACAAAATTTCCGGCGACGACAAGGCCAAGATCGAAAAGGCCGTGGCGGACGTGAAGGAAGCGTTGAAGGGCAGCGACGCGGCGGCCATCAAATCCGCCGCCGAGAAGCTGAACGAAGCCTGGCAGGCCGTGAGCGCCGAGCTTTACAAATCCGCCGCCGCGAAAGCGCAGGCAGAAAAGGCGCAGGGCGCCGGCCCATCAGGCGGCCAGCCGCAAAGCGAATCCCGCCAAGGCGGGACCGATGACAAAAAGAAGGACGAAGGCGTGATTGACGCCGAGGTCGTGGACGAGAAGAAATAAAAGCAATGTTCACAAAGATCTACAAATCGGAATGGCTGCCTGTATTTGGGCAAAGCTTTATCCTCCTCGAGTTGGAAAACTGTGGTCCAGCAGGACGATTTGGAAACATTGTGACTGTTACTTTTTACGGTGACAGGAAAAACACGACCGTTACCCCGCTATCAGTTTCCGCGAAGTTGCCGACGGAATTTTTCAGCGACGAAAAAGTCATGGAAGAAATGGCGCTTATTGCGCAGAACGGCGTCAAAAATCAAGTATATGAGTTGGGGAAGGAAAAAAAACTGGATTGGCTAGCTTATCTGCCTGATTTGTCCTTTTCGGAATCAGACATCAAAAGCTTCCTGTTGGCTATAACGTATTACAGAGCTTTTAACATTCTTAAAGACATTCGATTTCGGGCAACCGGCGTACTTGCAAATCAGCTTTCCCAGTTGGAAATGAGAAAAGACAGCTGGTCTATCAAAGTAGAATAAACAATTTTCCCATCGCGGGTGCGGTGGAATTTGATAAAATTTAACATGGCCAACGAAGAACAACTGAAGCGCATTGCCAGGGAACTTTTCTGGTGGCAGGCACCGGAGGTTTCGCTGGCGAATCCGCGCCGGTTTCTGGCGCAGGTGATGACGCTGGGCACGTGGCAGGAAGTTCAGCAGGTGAAAGAGGCATTCGGCTGGGATGCTTTCAAGGACGCTTTGGTCAATGCCCAAGCCGGCGTTTTTGATCCGCGGTCATGGGCTTACTGGCTGGCATTTTTGGATTTGCCGGCGGCGGAAATGCCCCGGCGCTCTTTGACATGAGTTTCGCTCCGAAATTATCCGTGTTGCCCGAAGCGCAACGCGCGGTGTGGAGCGACTTGAAACAGTTGCCGAAGCATTTTGTGCTTTATGGCGGCACGGCCTTGGCGTTGCGGCTGGGGCATCGGCAATCGGAGGATTTTGATTTTTTCGCGGACGCGCCGGTGAATCCGGATGAATTGCTCCAAATGGTGCCGTTGCTGAAAGGCGCGACCGTCCGGCAGAAAGCAGCGAACACGCTGACAGTAACCGTGCGGCATTCACAGCCGGTGAAGATTTCCTTTTTCGGGCTTTCACTGCGGCGGGTGGTGGATCCGGAATGGACTAATGACGGCGTGGCACGAGTGGCGTCACTTTTCGACATCGCCGCGTGCAAAATGGCCGTGATCCAGTCGCGTTCGGAATCGAAGGATTATCTGGATGTGGCCGCGTTGTTAAAAAACGGCGTGAGTCTGGCGGAGGCATTGGGCGCGGCGCAGGCGGTATATGGCGAACAATTTAATCCACTGATTACATTGAAGGCATTGAGTTTTTTTGGCGACGGCGATTTAGGGTCGTTGCCTGAAGCGGTAAAACAGTCATTACGCGCAGCAGCGGCGATAAAAGAGATTTCGTCTTTGCCACCGTTGCCGGGCGGGTTGCTCCCGCCTGAAAGATGAAGCAATTTTCCCGTCGCGGGTGCGGCGGGAGTTAATTACAATCAACAAACCAACAACAAACAAAAAACGAACTATGGCACTAAACGTTAAACCGATCGGCGACCGCATCCTGGTCGAGCCAGTCGAAGAGAAGGAAGTAAAGAAGGGCGGCATCATCATTCCCGATACCGCCAAGGAAAAGCCGCAGGAAGGCATCATCATCGCCCTCGGCACCGGCAAAACCAACGACGACGGAAAGAAAATCCCGTTTGAAGTCAAAAAGGGCGACCGCGTGCTCGTCTCCAAATACGGCGGCACGGAAATCAAAATTGACGGCAAGGAATACAAGATTTTGTCCTCCGACGACATCCTGGCCATTCTTGACTGATTCAACCAACACTCAACTTTCAACCTTCAACTAAGAACCAAAAATTATGGCAGCAAAACAATTATTGTTCGATGAAGCCGCGCGGCAGGCGATTTTGCGCGGCGTCCAGAAGCTCTCCAAGGCGGTCGTCGCCACGCTCGGACCCAAGGGCCGCAACGTGGTCATTGACAAGAAATACGGGTCGCCCACCGTCACCAAGGACGGCGTGACCGTGGCCAAGGAGATTGAACTGGAAGACTCCTACGAAAACATGGGCGCCCAGATGGTGCGCGAAGTCGCCAGCCGCACCAGCGACAACGCGGGCGACGGCACCACCACGGCGACGGTGCTGGCTGAGGCGATTTATCGCGAGGGCCTGAAGTTTGTCACGTCCGGCGCGAACCCCATCGGCATCCAGCGCGGCATCAGCAAGGCCGTGGAGGCCGCCGTCGGCCACCTCGACAAAATCACCAAGAAGGTCAAGGACAAGGACGAAATCCGCCAGGTGGCCGCGGTGTCGGCCAACTGGGATTTTGAGATCGCCGACAAAATCGCCGAGGCGATGGACAAGGTCGGCAAGGATGGAACCATCACGGTCGAGGAAGCCAAGTCCATTGAGACGACGCTCGAAGTGGTCGAAGGCATGCAATTCGACAAGGGCTATCTCTCGCCGTATTTCGTCACCAACGCCGAGACGATGGAAGTGAAGCTCGAAGACGCTTACATCCTCAATTACGAAAAGAAAATCAGCAGCCTGAAGGACCTGTTGCCGTTGCTCGAAAAGGCCGCGCGCTCAGGCAAGCCGCTGCTCATCATCGCCGAAGAAGTCGAAGGCGAGGCACTCGCGACGCTGGTCGTGAACAAGCTCCGTGGCACGCTCAATGTCGCCGCCGTGAAGGCCCCGGGCTTCGGCGACCGCCGCAAGGCCATGATGGAAGACATCGCCGTCCTCACCGGCGGCAAGTTCATCAGTGAAGACCTCGGCATCAAGCTGGAGAGCATTGAACTGACCGACCTCGGCCGGGCGAAATCCATCGTCATTGACAAGGAAAACACCACGATCGTCGAAGGCGGCGGCAAGTCGTCTGACATCCAGGGCCGCGTGAATCAAATCCGCCGCCAGATCGAGGAGACGACGAGCGATTACGACCGCGAGAAATTGCAGGAGCGCCTGGCGAAACTCGCCGGTGGCGTGGCCGTCATCAACGTCGGCGCCGCGACCGAGACTGAAATGAAGGAAAAGAAGGCGCGCGTCGAGGATGCGTTGCACGCGACCCGCGCGGCCGTCGAGGAAGGCATTGTGGCCGGCGGCGGCGTGGCGTTGATCCGCTGCCTGCCTGCGATTGAATCGGTCCGGGGCGCGAATGAAGACGAAAAGATTGGCATCGACATTGTGAAACGCGCCGTTGAATCGCCAACCCGCGCACTGGCGGCCAACGCCGGCGTCGAAGGTTCGGTGGTGGTCGAGGAGGTCAAGAAACGCAAGGGCAACGACGGTTACAACGTCGCCACCGGCGAATATGAAGACCTCGTGAAAGCCGGCATTGTGGACCCCAAGAAGGTCACACGCACAGCGCTGCAAAACGCCGGTTCGATCGCCGGGTTGCTGCTCACGACCGAGTGCCTGATTGCCGACATTCCGGAAAAGGAAAAGCCGGCCCCGATGCCGGGTGGCGGAGGCGGCGGCATGGGCGGCATGGACTATTAATGTAGCCGCGACCTTGGGTCACGCCCGCAAACGCAGCTTGAAAGCTGCGGCTGCCGAGGAACCGAGAATCGAGCGAGGCTGGAAGCAATTCCAGCCTCGTTTTTTCATTGGTCGAACAGTAGACGCTGACGCGAAGTTTGAAAGAACACACCGTTTTCCGGCCTTATTTCCGCCTGATCTTTAGTGTAAAGAATGCTTGACATGTGACAAGTATGCTTTACACTGGCGGTATGAATGATAAACCAAATCTCCCGGAAGAAATCATGTTCGGCCCGAGTTATTCGTTGCGGGCGAATTTAAAAGCGAACACCTGGGCCTTTGTGGCCATGATCCTGGCCTGGGCGGGCGACGTGCTGCTCTCCCTGCCCCGGGATTGGAGCGTGGCCCAACGGGTGATTATCGCACTGGTCCCGTTGCTCGTCGGCCTGCTTTGGGTGCGGAGTTTTGTGCGCTGGGTGCGCGGCATGGATGAAATGCATCGCCGTCTGTCGGTGGAAGCATGTCTCTTTGCGACCAGCGTAACGCTCTTTGTGGTCTCGACCTGGCATATCCTGGACCAGGTGGGTGTTTTTCAGGCCGGGGGACTGCCGGCCCGGCTGCACCTGGGTTCACATTTCCACACGGCCAGTTTCCCGATTTCACTGGTGGGGGCCTTTTACTTTCTCGGCTACGCCATTATCAAACGCCGGTACCAATGAAATATTATGAATAACAAACCGAATCTTCCCGACGAAGTGGATCCGCGAACGAAAGAATTTTCCATCCGGGCTCAATGGAAGGTGAATCACTGGGCCTACGCGGCCATTGCCTTGTCGCTGGCGAGCGACCTGCTGTTTCATTGCCAAAAAGATCCCAGCGACTGGTCCGCAGCGATGCGGATCATCATTGCGCTGTGTCCGCTGTTGCCGGCATTGTTGTATGTTCGGAGCTTGCGGCGATGGCTGCGCGGCATGGACGAACTGGACCGCCAGATCACACTCAAAGTTATTCTCTTTGCGGTCTCCGCGACGCTTTATTTGGACATGGCGTTGCACCCCCTGCGCGAATGGGGCGTGATCCGGAGTGAATGGTGGCTGCCGAACTGGCGCGCCTGGTGGCTGCAGGCGGTGCCGCTGACCTGTTTCTACCTGCTCGGCACAATGATTTTGAGCCGCCGCTACAAATGAAAAACAAATTACGCGAACTGCGCGCGGCGAAGGCATGGTCGCAATCCGATTTGGCGGACCAGCTCGGGGTCTCGCGCCAGACCGTCAACGCTATTGAGACGGAGAAGTACGATCCCAGCCTGCCGCTGGCTTTCAAAACCGCGCGGCTTTTCAAGCTGCGCATCGAAGACATTTTCGACGACAATGGGAAACCATGATTCGCCGCGATTACCTTTTGCGCCAGATCGAACAGTTCGTCGCCATGCTGGCGAAGATTGCCGGGCTCACGAAAAACGAGCAGTGGCAGGAAGCCTCGGCTGCGACCGGCAGCGAATTTCAACGGTTGACGGGCGCGGATGCCGGGGCGGTGCTCCAAATGTCCGAAACGGAATTACTGGCCCGGCTGATTCAAGGCGAACCGACTCTCCTGGTCGAATCGAAGGCTTTCATGCTGGCGACGCTGCTTAAAACGAGTGGCGACCTGTTGGCCGGCCAGGGCCGGCCGGAAGAAGGCCGCCAGTATTACCTCAAAGGATTGCACCTGTTGCTCGACACGGTTGGGCGCAACGAAATTGGTGAGCGCCCGGACTTCGTGCCCGCCGTCGAAGCATTCCTCACCGGATTGCGCGACGCCCCGCTGCCGGCAAAGACGAACGCGATGCTCATGCGCCATTACGAACGGACGGGAGAATTCGCCAAGGCCGAGGACGCGTTGTTCGGCCTGTTGGACACCGGGCCGGCCGACGTTGAGCGGTTGGATTTTGGCGCGGCGTTTTACCGGCGTTTGTTGGAATTGAGCGACGACGCATTGGCGGCAGGAAATCTGCCACGGGCGGAAGTGCAGGCCGGGCTTGCTGAATTGGACCAGCGAAAGGCCTGGTTCCGCCGGATGGCGGGGTGATGCGGAATGAACCCTCAAGGCAGAACGGGCCATCGCATTCCCTGATCGGGAAGGTCGCCGTGTCGGCCCTCCCCAATTGGGGACAGCAACAGGCCATCGCCCCCAGAGCTTTCATTTGACCATCGGAACAATTTGAAGGATTATATTTACGCCGGATTTGGGGGCGCACCGGTTTCGACCCAGTGAATGCGCCAGAGGCGGCATGCCGAGGACGATGCGTTGGCCTCGTTAATCATCGCATCAAACAAAACAGCTAACGAAGAATTAGCTCTCGCGGCCTAAGGCTGCGACGTTCGCCGGTGGACACCTGCTACGCCGGACGAACGCCATAGCAGGCATGGTTGACGGCGGGGACCGCGCGTCGTTGGCCGAGAAAATTGCATGCGGACTAGGCAGTGCGATTCGAGTCCGGACGCCATCGCACCGCAGAAAAAATTCTCCGGACTAAGCATGTAGTCGCGGCTGGTTTGTTTGCCGGGGACGCGGGTTCAACTCCCGCCGCCTCCACCATTCTTCGCTCGGAACTGCGCCAGCGGTTTCGAGCGAAGGATGGTGCCCTTCGTAGCCTTGGCGAAGGAGGGCTTTCGCGTCCTCTGTTCCGAGCTACGGATGGCAGGCCATTTTTTGTTTGCACTTTTTCCAACTTGGATAGGTATATGACCCATGTTCTACGCCTACATCTTGCAAAGCATTTCACACCCGACCGCGCTTTACCGGGGACACACATCTGATCTGAAACAAAGGCTAGTCGAACACAACGCCGGCAAGTGTCCGCACACGGCGAAGCATAGGCCGTGGAGAATCAGATTCTACGCCGCATTCGAAACCCTGGATCTCGCCCGGCATTTTGAGCAATACCTCAAGAGCGGCTCCGGCCACTCGTTTTCGAAACGCCACTTCGGACTGTAGAAGTGGGAAGCCAGCCGGTGGGGAAGGACCTGTTGGCACATCGTCGGAGTGAATCACGGGGTTTGGCAGATATCAAAAACGCTCCTGACAATTCCTGACAGAAAAAGTTCGTTTTGCTGCATTCAGGTTCGTAACGGGAGAAAATGGGCAGGAAAATTCCACACTGTTTATGCAGTGGAACGAGCGATTACGAAAATAACATACAGATTCAACTCCCGCCGCCTCCACCATCCTTCGCCCGGCACCGTGCGGGCGGCTGTTCAGGCCAGGGGGCCTTCGGGCTTTGCCGAAGGAGGGTTTAGCCCCGCTGTCCCGGGCCGTGGTTGGCCGGCCCTCCGGATTGTTGGAGAAAAGGAAGATTGACAAAGATTTCCCCGACACAGCATCTTTGCCTATATTCTGTGAAGCACGCAATTGGCATCGTCGTCGTCCTGGCCTTCGGCCTTCTTTCCGCATCGCTTTCCGCCCGTGCCGCCAGCCCGGGATGGTTCAACGTGCGCGATTACGGCGCGAAGGGAGACGGCAAAACCAAGGACACTGCGGCGCTGCAAAAGGCGCTGGACGCCTGTGCCACGGCGGGCGGCGGCACCGTGCGCGTGCCGGAAGGCGTGTATCTGACCGGCAGCCTCGTCGTGGGCGCCAACACGACGCTGCGGTTTGAATCCCGCGCAAATGTCGTGGGCAGCCCCGACATCGAGGATTACCCGCTCGTCCAGGTCCGCTGGGAAGGCGAATTCCGCGAGGGACATCGCGCGCTCATTTCCGCCGAAAAAGCCGGAAACGTCAGCATCGAAGGTCCCGGCGCCATCTTCGGCCCGCCGCTGACCGTGAGCCGGTTGCGCGACCCGCGCGGGCCGGTGCTCATTGAATTGACCGAATGTACCAACGCCGTGTTGGAAGGTTTCTCCACGCAATACCAGCAACTCTGGTCCATCCATTTGCTGTTCTGCCAGAAATTCACCGCGCGCAACCTCACCATCCGCACCCTCAACGCCAACGGTGACGGCATTGACGTGGACTCGTGTTCTGATGTGACCATCGAGCGTTGCGACATCAACACCGGCGATGACGCCATCTCGTTGAAATCCGGGCGTGGTCTGGCCGCCGCGCACCTCGGCCGCCCGACGCAAAATGTCACCATCCGGCATTGCACGCTGGCCAGCAGCATCTTCGCCGCGCTGGGCATCGGTTCCGAATTGTCCGCCGGCATTCGGGACGTAAAAATCGAGGACTGTACCCTGTCGGGCCGGCAAAACGCCATCTATTTGAAAAGCCGCGATGGCCGGGGTGGATCCATTGAGAACCTGACCGGCGAGAACCTGACCATCGCCCAATCGCCGACGTTCATCGGCATTGATCTTTTGAAAAAGGGCATTCAAGCCAGCGACCCCGTGCCGGGCGAAGTTGAAAAGTGGACGCGCCTGAGCCACATCAGTTTCAGTCACATCCGGGTCAACGACGTTGCCGAACTCGTGGCTGGCAAAAATGTTCCAGCCAAACGGCCCGTTGACGGCCTGACGCTCGCCGACATCACCGGCACCTGCGACCAGGGAATCACGCTGGCCAACATGACCAATGTGATGCTCACCGGAATCAAAGTCACCGGGTTTCAAGGGCCGCTGGTGAGCGCGCAGAATGTCGAAGGCCAGGGCTTGAACGGCACGGCGGCCCAGTAACGGCCCGGCGTGTCACCGTGGATGTGACTGGCTCCAACGCGCGAAATGTTCCAGCACGCGTTTGGGCGTATCGTGATACCAGCCGTAGCCGTTCCGGCGCTCCAGCGAAATTTCGTTCACGTCGTCGTGAATACTGCGGTCGCGGTCGCCGAAAATCGACCGGTCGGTGCCGATCTCATAATAACGCGCCCAGAGCGGCCCGTTGCCGGGCGCGTCCACCAACCGCCGGCCTTGGCCGGGAACCAGTCTGTAGGCCTGGTTCCCGACTTTCGTTTTTTCGAACCACGCCGCGGCGGAGCAGACCGCGGCAACGACATTGGAATCCGGATCCGGCATTTGCATCAGGAACGACATCAGGCCTGCGCTCTCGCTGCTGGCCAATGACGGCATCTCGTAGTTGCGCGCGGACGCCGGCTGCCGGGTGAGCGGATCATATTGCTGGCACCACGCCGTGTGCTGGCCGTTCACGATGATTTGTGTGGCAAGGACGCAGTCTATCCCGCGTTTCAAACTCGCGCCTGCCCGGGCGCAAACGTTGGCGGGGACAAAGACGAATTCATTTGTCCTGCCGGCCATGTCCCGCAACAGCTCCAGCACGTTCAGCATGGCGTTGTCGTTGAAAGTAATGCCATCATGGTAACCGCCCTGGAGCGGCCAGACCTGCGGCCAGCCGCCGTTCGGATATTGCGCGGCGAAGATGTAATCGAGACCGCGCTCGAAGGCCGCGCGATACGAGGCGCTGTTGGTGCCGGTGGCGGCGATGACCTTTGACAGAAATCGCAGTTGCGTGGTCGTGGCGTCGTTGTCAAACGTGCCGACGTAATTCCAGTTGGTGTCGCGTGGTACGTCGTAATCCACGCTGCTCAGCCGGCGCGAACGGTTGTCCGGCGCGAAACTCTCGCCCGGAAGGCGGGCGGAACGGGTCAGGTTGAGATTTTTGCTCCAGCCGCCGGCGGGAGTTTGAAACGACACGATGATGTCCGCGATGCGCCGCGCGCCGGCCTGGCCATACCAATCCGGGGGGTTGTCCAGCGCCAGGCCACGCACCGAGGGGGCAGCCGGCGGAATGAGGGATTGCTTGACACCGGCCTCCCGTTTTTCGGTTTGGAGAAAGGCCTGGTCCGCCGCCAACTGCCGGGCGGAGCGGTCGAGATAAGCCCGCCACGCGGCCTGTTGCGCCCCTGGCAGGGCGGCGATGCATGCCGCGGTCAATGGCCGGGCCGGCGGGTTGGTGCCGATGATTGCCGCCGGCAGGCCGGCGGCGGCGCCGAAACAAATTGCGAAAAACAAAACGGGTTTTGCGCGCTTCACAAAAACAAACAACACCCGAATTCGCCCCGGCGAACAAGCTCAAAACGGGCGCCGGGATTGCTCTCAAAGCGCGATTCCCAACTACCGCCCCCGTTGCGGCGAACCCATGGCTGGCCGGGTTCCCATCGAAGAAAGACCCGGGTTTTGTTCAAAAGGAACCACCCCTTTGAACATCGCTGCCAAACGAGCTATCAAAATGGCTTGAGCGTTGGCCGGATTGAAGCATGATGATTGTCGTCATTCGATTTTATGAAGATGGGATTTTTATTGG
Organism: uncultured Verrucomicrobiae bacterium; assembly: GCA_963802515.1. Classification (GTDB taxonomy): domain Bacteria; phylum Verrucomicrobiota; class Verrucomicrobiia; order Limisphaerales; family UBA11358; genus UBA11358. The sequence continues at coordinate 2,422,282 of CAWDIX010000002.1, read as the reverse complement.
CAGGTGAGGGACTGATTTTGGCGGCCGTCACGCTGACGGCAGGGCCGGCACGCGGCGACACCAATCAATACGCCGGAAGCAATTGGGCCCTGGTGGATGCCAAAAAGGTGATGGCGGCGGCGGCGGAAATCACGCCGGCCCAATATCCGGATTGCGACTCGGCAACCGTTGAACAAAAATCAGTCCGGGTCTATCAGGCCGATGGCACAGGCGAGTGCCAGGATGAAACGTTCGTCAAGGTGCTGACGGAAAAGGGCCGGCGCGACAACCGCACGCTGACGATGAATTTCATGCTGCCCTACACCACGGTCGCGGTGCCCAGGCTGGAAGTGATCAAACCCGACGGGGAAACCATTCCGGTGGATGTGGCGGCGAATTCGAAGGAATCCATTGATGACAGCCAGATGGCGGAGAACATTTACGACCCGAATATGCGGGTGTTGCAAGTGAACATCCCGAGTTTGAACCTCGGCGACGTGGTCCATTCCGTGGAGCGCGAGACCATCGAGCGCCCGTTCATTGACGGTCAATATGCCGAAGAAAACGTCTTTGAAGGCCCGGGTTTCATCCGGCACATCACGTACGAGGTTCATGCGCCGGCCGACCGCCCGCTGAAGCGCATGGCCTTGCGGGATGAGGTGCCGGGAACGGTGACCGCTTCAACACAACCAGGCACAAATAACACGATGGTGTATCGCTGGGAGGTGAACAACGTGCCGCGCATGTTTGACGAGCCGTCCATGCCGCCTTACGAGATGGTGTTGCAGCGGCTCTTTGTGAGCACCCTGCCGGATTGGGCGGCGGTTTCAAAATGGTACTGGAACCTCAGCCAGCCGCATTTGGAAGCGACCACGCCGGAGCTGAAACAGACGGTGAAGGAACTTACTGCCGATGCGAAGACGGACATGGACAGGATCAAAGCGCTGTTTTATTACGTGTCCAACAAGATCCGTTACATGGGCATTACGCCGGAGAAGGACCGGCCGGGCTTCGAACCCCATGATGTCTGCATCACCTTCGACAAAAAATACGGCGTTTGCCGTGACAAGGCGGCCCTGCTGGTTTCGATGCTGCGCCTCGCCGGCTTGAACGCCTATCCGGTGCTCGTCAGTGTCGGGACCCACAAAGACGCCGAGGTGCCCGATCCGTTTTTCAATCACGCCATCGTGGGGGTTGAACTGGAAAAGGGCCAAATCGTGTTAATGGACCCGACCGATGAAAACACGCGGGAACTGCTGCCGGCTGAGGATTGCAACCAAAGCTACCTGGTAGCCCGGCCCGAGGGCGATACGATCCGGCTCAGCCCGATCCAGCCACCGGAGGAAAACATGATGCGGATCAAAACGACCGGGGTCTTGAACGCGGACGGCGTCATTGAGGCGAAGTCGGAACTCTCGTTTCAGGGTATCAATGACGACGCCTACCGGAATGCCTTTTCGCACATGAAGCCGGACGACGAGCGGCGGTTCTTCGAGCAACGCCTCCAGTTGGCGGTGCCGGGCCTGCGGCTCAAGTCGCTGGCACTTTCGCCGGCGGACATGCGCGACGTGTCCACAGGCCTGCGGGCAGAGCTTGAATTTTCGGTGGGCGGCATGACGGCGAACGGCGGCGGCGAGTCGGTCGTGAGCGTGCCCTGGATTGGCAAGCGGCTCGGCGTGGTGAACTTCATCCTCGACGGGACTGGTCTGGAGAAAAGGAAATACCCGCTCGAAACCCAGGTGACCTGCGGTGTGCAGGAAGACATCTCGCTCAAACTCGCGGGCGGCTTCACCGGGGCGGCAACGCTGCCGTCACCGTCATCGGTGGACGACGATTGTGTGAGCTACGAGCAGCGATTTGACGCCGGAGCCGATTCGCTCGACTGCTCCCGAACGTTGAAATTAAAAACGGTCGAATTCTCGCCCGGACAATATCTGACTCTCAAACAGACTTTGAAGATGCTGGACAATGACGGGCGCAAGGCCCCGATCCTTGCCCTTTCCGAAAAGCCCGCCGCGAACGGCGCGACCGTGGCCGGCAATCCCGCGCCACTGCCGGTGGAATCCAACGCGCGGATTCTGGAGAGCCGGAAGGAACTCGAGGTGACCGGCCCGCACTCGGCCGTTTACCGGGTGAAATACTCAAAGCGCATCCTGACTTACAGCGGCAAGATTCAAGAGGCTGAGGTGAAAATTCCCTACAATCCCGCCAGCGAAGAGGCCCGGCTCGTTCACGCGGTCGTGACTTCCCCGTCCGGTGAGCGTCAGGAAATCGCCAAGGACGAAATCAACGTGATGGATGAGGGTTGGAATGCGTCAGCGAAGCGGTACACGGGTGGCAAGATACTGGTGGCGAGCCTGCCGGGCGTGGATGTCGGGTCCACGATCGAGGTTGAATTTGAGGTTATCTACACCAACAAACCGTTCCTGGCTGGATTTGAATCATTTCAATTGCCGGATGAACTGGAACAAAAATCGTTTACTTTGACCGCACCGGCCGGCGTCAAAGTTTACCGGTTGATCAGTGGCGCGCCGGGCATCGTTCGTGAGCAGGACACGAAGGATGGCAGCCGGCAGGAATTTCAATGGCAATCCGGAAAGGTTGCGGCCTTGCCGGCCGAAACCCAGCTTCCGCCGGACTGGATTTACAGCGCCGGGGTGGGCTATTTCATCGGCAGTGTGACGAATTATCTCAAAGAACTGGACGAAACGATGCTGGAGCGATCACACCAATCCACCCGGGCGGCGGAAATTGCGCGACAACTGACCGCGAAGGCGGGGAACAAAATTAAAGCGGTGGAGGTCATCCGCGATTTTGTTGCCAAATCCATCCGCGAGGCCGGGCCGGCTTTCACCGACCTGCCATTGAGTGAGCTTTCCGATGCTGACACGACGCTGGCGGATGGATATGGCCACGCGGCGGACCGCGCCATTCTGCTCCATGCGATGTTAAGCGCGACGGGTTTTCAACCGGAGTTCGTGCTGGTCTCGGATTTGCCGGCAATTGCTGGCATCACCAACGTGGCGATGACGTTCCCTTTGCCCCGATATTTCCAGACTCCCCTCGTCCGAATCAGGCTGGGTGGGGAGACCTATTATCTGAATGACACGGACCAATACGCGCAGTTGGGTTCGACCCGCAACGATGGCAAACTGGGAATCGCGCTCTCCACACAGGCGTGGGAAGTCATCCACGCCGCCAAACAGTGTGAGGACGGGACCAAAACCGTTTATACTCTGCTATTGGACAAGAGCGGCCGGACCGGGATCGGGGTTTCGCGGTGGTATTACGGCGGGAATTACAATGAAAAACGCCGGTTCTTCTCCGAACTGCCGCCGGAGGAACGGAAACGGTATTTCCAGGAAACTGTTTCCGAGGTGGCCCAGGGCGCGCGACCCGTCGGCGATTTGACAACCGCGTTTGACACCTATCCGGGCCGGGAACAGTTCTCGGTGATTGTTGACAACTACGGCATCCCGGCTGGCAAATATCTTTACTTCAATCTGCCCTTTACGCCGTCACTGATACCAGCCGTGGCCGAACAACGCGTGCTGCCGTTGTTGCTTGCGCATGGTGGCAAAAACACCATCCGCACCGAGGTCGAGCTGCCGCCGGAGTTTCGCGGGATTGTGGTGGCGCCGAAGAGCGAAGACCTCACTGTCGCCGGCGGTGAAAAGGCGCATATCACTGCCGGGAAAACCTTCGGCGGATACGTCGTTACCGATGAGTTTGAAACCGCGCCGGCCATCATCAGTCCGCAAGACTATCAGGCGATGCTGAAGGTCGAATCCGCCTTGAGCCGGAAATCGTCGAAAGTGTTTCTGTTGGAAGGGCCGTAACCTTCCCTCAGTTTTAACAGACAACACGCAGGCGTTCGCGCTCGACTGAAAACACCGCCGGCAAATGGCCGATCCACTCGCCATCCAATTCAATGGCAGTTCTGCTTGCTCCTGCCAACTCGAATGATTTGGCGCGAAAGCGGCGCACGAGGCCTTCCGGCAATTTTCGCCGCAGGAGCAAAGCCGGCGCGCAAAGGAGCAGGGTCAACCAATTCACACGCGGGAAAACGCAAACTTCCAGGGAACCACTGTGCAGGTCCGCCTGCGGAAAAACACCAAACGGCCCGCCGTAAAAACGCCCGTTGCCGACCAGGACCAGTTCGCCCGTGTGAATTTGTCCATCCGCCCGGGCGGTGATTTTGGGTTGTGGCTCGCGCAGTGCTTTCAGCCCGGCAAACACATACGCCAGCGGGCCGGTCTTTTTTTTGAGCGCCCAATCCACCAGTTCGATTGCGCGCGCGTCCATGCCGGCGCCGGCGAGTTGAACGAAGTATTTTTTTTGACGGACACCGTTTGCCGAGAATTCCACCCGCGGCAGGTCAATCCGCATCTCGCGCCCCCGCTGCAGCGTTTCCCAGGCACGCCCGACCCGGAGCGGGATTTTCAGTTCACGCGCAAAAACATTGATCGTGCCGAGCGGCAATACGCCCAGGCGCGCCCGCGCAAAACCGTCCGGCGCGTCACCAAGGCCGTTGAGCACCTCATTGACCGTGCCATCACCGCCGGCGGCCACGATGAGTTCGAACCCGTCGGCCACCGCTTCCGCAGCCAGCCGGCGCGCGTCGTCGGGCGCGGTCGTGGCCTTCAGGGCGCATTGCGGGCCAATGGCGTCGAGTTGATGGCGAAAGCGCCGGGCCTTTTCGCCACGGGCCGCCGGATTGAAAATCACGCAAGTGCGCACTCGCTGAATGATTTTAGCGGCGAACGCGAATAGTCGAGCAGAAAGCGCGGCGTTTGCTTGCGTTCAGGGTGCGTTTCCCCGAAACTGGCAGGGTGAGCGGAACGACAAATTGGAAAATTCCGAAGTGGCCATTTCTGCTCGGCGACGCGCTGCTGCTGGGATTCACATTTTTTATCATCTGGCAGTCGCCTCACCCGATTTCCCAATGGCAAACCGTCGTGTGCCTGGCCTCTGCCGTGGTCGGCGCACTGCTTGGGGTCGCGCCTTTCGTCCTCGATTATCGGGCCATTCTCCGGCTCGTGGAGGTCAACGCCCTTGGCGAGGTTGCGGGTAAAATTCAGGATTTGGAGCGCCTCGCCGACCGGATCAGCAGCGCCACCAACGAATGGACGAATGTCCAAACCCAGGCCGAGAAGATTTCCGCCGGCGCAAAGGAAATCGCCGATCGGATGGCGGAGGAAGTCCGCCAATTCTCGGAGTTCATGCAAAAAATGAACGACAGCGAAAGGACCGCGCTCCGGCTCGAAGTCGAGAAATTCCACCGCGGCGAAGCCGAATGGCTGCAGGTGCTGGTGCGCATCCTCGACCACATTTTCGCGCTGCATGCCGCCGCCGTCCATTCCAACCAGCCGCAGCTCGCCGAGCAAATCACGCATTTTCAAAATGCCTGCCGCAGTGTTGCGCGCCGCGTGGGCGTGACGCCCTTCGTGGCCGAACCGGATGAGCCGTTCAATCCCGACCGCCATCAAGCCGCGGAGGCAAAGTCAAAACCGCCGGCCGAGGCGACGGTTGCGGAAACGGTCGGCGTGGGGTACACGTTTCAGGGAAGGCTGTTGCGCCCGGCCCTGGTCCGGCTCAAGGACAACGGCGTGGGAAAGTCTGACGAGAATCAATTGCCGCTCGAAGCCACTGAGTCCATCTGAATGGCCAATTTGCCCGACTCCAGTTCAGACTGCGCGAATTCTCAAGCTGCGCCGGACCGGCTCATGCGCCGGCTGGCGGTCGTTCTCGGAATTTTTTCTTTCGGTGTCGTGCTCGCGGCCCACAACATCACCGATGGAGATCTCTGGAACAAACTCGCCATCGGGGCGCATGTCTGGAAATTCGGCACCGTGCCGTTGCGCGACACCTTTGCCTTCACCCCGGTGTTGCCGCGCTACATCGAACACGAATGGGGCGCTGGCACAATTTTCTTCGGCGTGCTTGAATTTTGTGGTCCGGCGGGGCTGATGACACTCAAAATCCTGCTGGCCTTCGGCGCGCTTGGGGCGGCGCTGGCCACCGGCAGGAAGATCGGCTGCGCCCCGGAAACCTTGCTGGTGCTGGCGATTCCTGCGGCGGCGTGTGTGTTGCTCGGTTACATTCCCGTCCTGCGCAGCCATACGTTTACCTATTGCTTCTTTGCCGTCACCCTGCTCGGCCTCGAAGCAATCCGCGCGGGTAAAAAATGGCCCCTGATGGTTTTGCCGCTGATGATGCTCATCTGGTCAAACATCCATGGCGGATTTGTCGCCGGGCTGGGCGCCATCGCGGTTTACACCGTGTTCGCACTGGTCACCCGCCGGCAAATCAAACGCCTGTTGTTCACGGCGTTCGCTTGCGGCGCCGTCACGCTGGTCAATATTTACGGCCTCAAATTCTGGGCATATTTGGTCCCGGCACTGCTCAACCCGCGGCCGAGAATCGCCGAGTGGCAACCGCTGCCGTTGTTTGCCAATGATGTGTTCATGAGTTTCCGCATTCTGTTTGCGCTGGTGTTTTTTATCCTGCTCGCGGCCTGGCGGCGCACGGAGATAAAAAGCTGGCCGGGCCTGACCCTGTTGGCGCTGACCGCCGCGCTGGCATGGCACAGCCGGCGACATGCGCCGTTCTTCGGAGTCACCGCCCTGGCTTTTGCCGGCCCCTTTTTGCAGACCGTGCTCACTGATTTCGCCGCGCGGCTGCCGCAAAATCTGCGGACCGCTCTCAAACCATCGCTCGCGGTGGCGGTGCTTTACGGCGCCACCGCCATTTTTGTTGCCGCGCTTTCGTTGCCCAATGCTTCGTTTGTCCTGCTGTCGCCGGTGGGGGACGATCCGGTGCGGGAAGTGGACATTCTTTCGCTCGCCCGGGCCAAAGGGAACCTGGCCACCCCCTTCGGTTGGGGTGGCTATTGCTCGTGGCGGCTTTATCCCCGCATTAAAATATCCATGGACGGCCGCTATGAAACGACCTTCCCGGAATCCACCTTCGAATTGAACGACGACTTTTATGAAAAACGCGGCACCAACTGGGACCGGCTCATCCGGGATTACCCGGTGGATTATGTCATTCTTGAATTCACGCAGGCACGATTGCGACCGGAGGATTTGTTGGACCACGGTTATGTCCTGATTTGGATGACCCAGGGGCACTCCGCACTCATGGCCCGGCAACGCCATGCCGGCCGGCTCCAGCGTGTCGCCGCCGGACTTCCGCCCACCACCATCAATCCGGTTGATGCGAGCATTCCTGACGGATGGTGGCCTCGCCCGGCGGTCAACCCATGAGCACGGAACGGTTCGGCGACAGGAAATGCACCCAGCAGGCGGAGACGGGCCGTGAATAAATTTTGGCCAGGGCGCGGGCGTAAAGTTTCAATTGTGGCGCGTAAATCTTCATTTTTGCCGGCAGTTCGTCCGCGCGAACGGCGTCCGTTTTGAAATCCACCAGCCAGATTTCTTCCGGCAGCAGGACGGCCAGATCCGCCACGCCTTGCACAACGACGAATTCATTTTCCAGCCCCCCCTCCGGTTTTGTCCCCATGATTTCTGCCAGTTCCTGCGGGCTGAATTTCGCGGTGAAAGCCAGTTCGCGCCGCACGTTGACGGCCTTGGCCCGGATTCGCCGGCCCGGATCGGACTGCCAGAACGCGGCGACGGCTTCCAAATCCAGCGCCGCGCACTCGTCGGCGGACAAAACTTTTTCCCGTTTCAGGCGTACGGCTTCGGACTTGAGCACGGCAGCGTCATTCGCGTTTTCGAGCACGAGGTGTTGAAGAAATTTGTGATGCGCCGAGCCGGACCCGGTTGCCGACAGTTTTCCACGTGTCCGTTTGGCCGCGTGCGCGAATTGACGCGCAGAAAACATCTGCCCGGTTTCGTCGTCCGATTCGTCCGCCGCCCGCCGCCGCAGCACGGTGACGGACGACTTTGCCACCTGTCTCTCGGCCGCGGTAAACGGATATTCCCAGGTCAACCGGGCGCGCAGCCTTGCCGCCGCCGCGGGGTCCAGCGCGAAGGCGCTTTTTCCGGAGACGACGTGAGGAGATTCCGACAGGTCTTCAATTCGTGCCTCATCACCCCGGCCCCGGCGAATTGAATCATCGTCAGGCTTCCCGTCGCCCACGATTTGCCAGCGCAAATGCGGCAATTCGCCTTCGGTCATGTCTGCAGTTACGCCCCCGGATTGCTGCGCGAACCACAGGCCCAGCCAGTCCGCGCAACATTTTGCCGCGAGAATTTCCCGCGGCGTCCCCGCGCCCGGTTTGGCCCAAAGCGTCTGCCATTTATTTTCCGTGACGGCACCGCTCAAAATTAATGTGTCTCGCGCGCGGGTCATGGCGACGTAAAGCAACCGCAATTCCTCGCCCCACAACTCACGGCGCTCGCGCCGTTGTGCGAGCCAGTACGGCAGGCTCGGATAACGCCGGCCCGTGTGCGGCGGTTTGACGCGCGGACATAAACCAAACTGTTCGTCCAGAATAATTTCCGCGCGCAGGTCCTGCGTGTTGAACGGCTTCGCCAGATCCGCCACGGCCACCACGGGAAATTCCAGGCCCTTGCTCTGGTGTATGCTCATCAGCCGCACGGCGTTTTCATCCGCGCTGCCTGCAGCTTCCGGTTCCACCCCGGCCTCGCGTTGCGCCCCGATGAACTTCAAAAAACGGAACAAGCCCTGACGCTGAAATTGGTCGAACCGCCGGGCCAGGCTGAGAAGACGCTCCACCTTCGCCTGCCGCTGCGCGCCGCGCGGGCGCGACTGCAACCATTCGGCCCAATGTGTTTCCGCCAGAACGAGTTCCAGACAGCCCGACAACGACGATTGCCGCGCTCCTTGCCGCCAGCGGGAATAATTCTTCAGAAACTTGTCCACCTTGGAAAAAGTTTCCGCTGTCGCTTCCGAATCCGTGACCCGGCCCCGGCTGGCGGCCCCATCGCGCCAGCGATGGAGCGCCGTCCAGAAATGGACAGCCTTCGCCGCCAACCGGATTTCCCCCAGTTCATCAAGCGACAAACCAACCAACGGCGAGCGCAGCACCGCGATGCAGGGAACGTCCTGCAATGGATTGTCGAGCAGTTGCAGCAAACTCAACAAGTCCAGGATTTCCGCGCTCTCGTAAAAGCCGCCGCGCTCGACCACCAGCGGCACCCCGGCCCGCTCAAACTCTTTCGCGTAAGCCTCTGCCTTGTTCGCGGGCGAGCGCAGCAGCACCGCCATGTCGCGCCAGGCAACCGGACGGAAGGCCTTTTGCTCCGGATCCCGGATTTCGTGCCGCGCCAGCTTCAACCCCTTCAACCGCCACGCGAGCAACCGCGCCTCTTTCTCCGTTTCCTCCAACCCGGCCAAATCGTCCGGGTCGGCTTCGTTTTCAAAATTCGCCTCGTCGCGTCCGCCCTTTTTAAAACGCAAAAGCAATTCGGCCCGCGGGGTTGAATCCCCGGCCGGGCCAGGCACGGCACAGGTTGACGGCGGGCCGAATTGCAGCCGCGCCTCGGAATCATAATCCAAACCACCGGCCTCTTTGCGCATGAGCGTCTCGAAGAGGGAGTTCACGAAGTTAAGCAAACCCTCGCGACTGCGGAAATTGTCCGCCAGCGGTATCGTTTGACCCTTTTGGCCGCGCCAGGCGGCGGCGTAATCGCGGAAAATCTTTGGGTCGGCAAGCCGGAAGCGGTAGATGCTCTGTTTCACGTCACCAACGAGGAAACGATTGGCGTGCGGGATATCGCGGCTCAACGCCTGGATGATTCTGTCCTGGGCGGCGTTGATGTCCTGGTATTCGTCCACGAAAACGAACCGGAATTTTTTACGCCAGCGTTCCGCGACCGGCGACGGTTTATCCTTTCCGGAATCCCACAGCAGCTTCAAAGCGAACTGTTCGAGGTCGTGGAAGTCCAGAACCCCGTCATCGCGCTTGCGCGCAGCAAACCGGGTGGAGAAGTTTTGGGCCAGCCGGAGCAAAGCGGACATGTGTCCGCGCACCCAGTTCCAGTCTTCCGACAGCGGATCGCGGCCATTTTCAACGGCTGCGACCGCGGCGAGAAAAGCCGCTTCGTCAAAAAATGCTTCGAGCGGTTTTCGCAGAACGGTTTTTTTGCCCCGTGGCCATTCGGCATCGGCAGCTTGACTATGCCTTAAGGCCACTGCGGCTTGACCGCGTGAAAATTTCTCCGGCAGCTTTTCGAGGATATCGAAACATTCCGCCGCCTTGTTGTTTTCCCCGCGCAGACTTTTCAGCGCGGGCAGCCATTCATCGCGCCAATCGTGGATGGCGGCCATCAGCCACGCGCGCCATTCGTCCGGATCGGATGACGCCAATTTCTCCAGTTGCCGCGCGTGCCAGCCGCCGGCATCGGGCCGGGTTTGGGTGTAATGATGCAGACGCAGAACGAGCGAACGGATTTTTTCGTCACGCCCGCCGCTGTAAATTTGAACCAGCTTTTGGACCGCCCCGGCCGGCTCATTTTCAGCAGCGTAATGGATTTGCATTTCCTCTTCGAGCGTCTCGTTGGCCAGCAGTCGCGCTTCGCCCCCGTCGAGCACCGCGGGTTGCGGGTCGAGGCCGAGTTCATAAAAATGTTCGCGCACGAGCCGGAGGCAAAAACTGTGCAGCGTGCCAATGTGCGCGGCGTCGAAGAGCGCGAGTTGCCCGGCCCAGTGCGGGTCGCCGGGCTGGCCATGAATTTTTTGCTCGATGCGCTCGCGGAGCCGCTTGCGCATTTCCGCCGCGGCGGCCTCGGTGAAGGTGACAATGAGCAGTTCGTCGAGGGTTGCGCGTTCGCGGTCCAGGCAATCGAGGCAGCGCTCAACGAGCGTGCGCGTTTTGCCGGTGCCGGCGCCGGCCATGACGAGCACGTTGCCGCGCATGGCAACGGCGCGGCGTTGCGCCGGCGTCAGACCGTCGTCATTTCGGGCGGGCGATTCCAGGGTGCGCACGCGGGCTAAAGTGGCACAGGCATCCCGCCCGTGAAATCCAAAACCGCGGATCGGAGGCCCGGCCAAATTACATTTTTTCCGGGCCATGTCCTGTTCTGTTCGGAGTTCCCCCTTCAGGCGGCCCCAAACCGCGTAAACGCGGACCTCCAAACTCAAATCAGGACACTGCCTTTTTCTGGGTAATGGGTCAGTTTCATTGGAGCGCGGAGCATTGCTCCGCGAGAACGCAGGTTTTGAAACACGCGGAGCAATGCTCCGCGCTCCGCCAGCCGCAAATTGACCGATTACCTTTTTCTGCGTGTATTTGCCGGACGAGCGCGATAAATTCCACTCATGTCCCAGAGCCTGCGGCTTAAGGATCAACCCGTCAGCGAACGTCCGCGCGAGCGGCTCGCCGAGCTCGGCGCTGACGCCTTGAGTCATGCGGAATTAATCGCCATTTTGCTGCGCACCGGGTTGAAGGGCGCCAACGCTGTCGAGATTGGCAAACAACTGCTGCAAAAATTCGGCACGCTTCATTCGCTTGCGCAGGCGTCCGTGGCCGACCTGCGGCAGGTGAAGGGCATTGGCCGCGACAAGGCGGTAACACTGATGGCTGCATTTGCCCTGGCGCGTAAAATGGCCGAGGATTTGCGCCGCGAATCATCACCGCTTGAAACGCCGGAGGCCATTGTGGAATTGCTGCGCGAGGACTGCCGTGTCCGGCAGGTGGAAACGTTCCAGGCGGTTTTGTTGAACACGCGCCGGCGGCTGATTCGTATCGAACCGCTTTCACAGGGGACGCTCGACACGATTCTCGTACATCCCCGCGATGTGTTTAAAGCTGCCATTGCCGCCAACGCCGCCGCGGTGGTGCTGGTGCATAATCATCCGAGCGGCGACCCGACGCCGAGCGAGGCGGACATCAAGGTGACGCGTGACTTGGTCCGCGCCGGGCAGCTGTTGAAAATTGACGTGCTCGACCACGTCATCATCGGCCGGGCAACGGCGGAACGGCCGAAAGATTACGCGTCGTTGCGCGAGTTGGGATATTTTTATTCGTAAAGGCATGGCGGAGACTATCAACAGCCTGTGGGTGGGCCGGTCGTTGTCGTTGCTGGAGCAATTGTCCATCACCTCGTTTTTGCGGAGCGGCCATGAGTATCATCTTTATGGCTACAACGATATCGCCAGCGTGCCCGCGGGGACGACTTTGCGCGCCGCCGCGGAAATCCTCCCGGCCTCCGAAATTTTCTTTTACCGGCACGGTGCCGGCAGGGGCAGCGCAGCGGCCTTTTCGAATCTTTTCCGCTATAAACTTTTGCTGGAGCGCGGCGGTTGGTGGGCGGACACCGATGTGGTTTGTCTCCGGCAGTTCGATTTTGCGGAACCGATTGTGATTGCGAGTGAACGAATCCCGAAGGGGATACAAGCCACGAACGCGGTGTTCAAGCTTCCACCAGGCCACGCGGTTGCCCGGTTATGTTACGAGGCGGCCAGCCGTGAGGACCGGGCAAAATTAACCTGGGGAAAGATCGGTCCCCTCTTGCTGGACCGCGTCGTCCGCGAAAACGAATTACAGCAATTCGTCAAGCCCCCCGACATCTTTTGCCCGCTCGATCATTGGAAATGGAAATCACTTCTGTCCGAAAATTCGAAGTCGCTGGTGGAGCTGGTCACGGACGAATCCCGGGCCATTCATCTGTGGCACGAAAACTGGCGGCGGGCAGGTCTGGAATTGAATCCTGTAACCGGCGAACCTCAATCCCTGCGCTTTTTTCCCAGACTTTGCCGGCGGTTGGGATTCAGACCTGAACCGGGGCAAAACGACACGACTCCCATCGCCGGGTTGCTGCGCCGGTTCGGCCTGAAGCAATGAACCGCACCCTTTTCAGTTTAATTTTGCGCCCGGCTGTGTGAACCTGTGGCGGCAAAAATGATCCATCCAACTGCCATCGTTCATCCGAAAGCGAAACTGGACGCCAACTCCGAGGTCGGGCCGTATGCCGTCATTGACGAGGGGGTGGAGTTGGGCGCCCGTTGCGTCGTCGGGCCGCAGGTTTATCTCACGGGGTTGACCACCATCGGGACGCACAATTATTTTCACGCAGGCTGCGTCATCGGCGACGCCCCGCAGGATTTGAAATACGGCGGCGCGCCGACGCGGCTGCGCATTGGCGACCACAACGTTTTCCGCGAGCACGTCACCGCACATCGCTCGACCAAATCGGAGGCGGAGACGATAATCGGTTCCCACAATTTTTTCATGGCCGGGGCGCACGTGGCCCACAATTGCGTGGTTGGCGACCACGTAATCCTGGCCAATGGCGCATTGCTGGGCGGGCATGCGGTGGTGCAGGACCGCGCATTCATTTCCGGCAACTGCTGCGTGCACCAGTTCGCGCGCGTCGGCACGCTCGCGCTGATGCAGGGCGGCGCGGTCATCAGCAAGGATTTGCCGCCGTTCACGGTGGCATTGCGGGTGAATGAAATTTGCGGGTTGAATGTCGTCGGCTTGCGCCGCGCGGGATTCACCCCGGAACAGCGGCTGGAATTGAAGCGGCTTTACCATCTGCTGTTCCGCGGCGGGAAAAACCTGGGTGCGGCAGTCACGGCGGCGCAAAAAAAATTCACCGGCGTCCCGGCCAAAACACTGTTGAGCTTCATTACCGAAGCAAAGCGCGGCGTGTGCGCGGACGTCGGTCACGCGGACGTCGGAGACGCAGACGCGTAGGGCCCGGCTATGTACAAAATTCCCGGTTCAGACGGAAATGAATACGGCCCGGGTTCCGCCGATCAGGTAAAAAATGGATTGCGGAAAACCGGGTTGAAACGAAGACGCCGGTCATGCCGGAAGGCGAGCCGGATTGGGTTTTTCCGTGATCCCGCCCGTCGGCGCGCTGCTCGGCATTCCGGCCCTGGTTTTGGGGATCTCGGGATTGCGTTTTCGACGCCGGCGGCCGGAGGCGGGTGGCAGTGTCCACGCGTGGATCGGGATTACTTTGGGCGCCTTGTTCGGGTTTGGATATTTGGCGTTGATTGCCCTGGTGGTTATCAGTGGGGTTGTCCACCGGCATTCGATGCGTTAACTTCTCCATCATGTATAAAATCATCGGGGCAGACGGCAAAATCTACGGTCCGGCCAGCGCCGAACAATTACGACAGTGGCTCGCCGAAGGCCGCGCCAATGCGCAGACTCAAACACTCGCAGATGGCGCAACGGAATGGAAACCGCTCGGCACGCTGCCGGAATTCGGGGGGCATTTCGCGCCGCCAACTCCACCGGTTATCCGGCCGTTGCCGCCGGGGGCCTCGCCTGCGGGCCATTTGCCGAAAACCAATTCTTTTGCGACGACTGGGTTGATTCTGGGCATTTTGTCGCTGACGTGCTGCTGCGGATTTCCATTCAATATTCTGGGATTGGTCTTTTCACTGGTCGGCCTGTCGCAGATCAACCGGCATCCTGAACTTTACGAAGGCCGCGGACTTGCCATCGCGGGAGTCATTCTTTCGGCAGTGAGCTTCTTTTGGTCGTTTGGATTGCTGCTCCTGAATTTTGCACTCAGTCCGCCGCACATCCTGTGGCATTTCAGAAGATTTTGATCCGGAACCATGCGTACCGAACCACAACCCTTGCCGCCAAAGATCGCCGCCTCCCCGTCGCCGGTCTTTTTCGCGGGGGTTATGGTGGCGGCAGCGGTGCTGGGTTCGGGCGCAGTTTTGTTTTTCTTCAATCCGAGCCAACACGGATTTTATCCGGTGTGCCTGTTTCACAAGCTGACCGGCCTGAACTGTCCGGGTTGCGGCGGGACACGGGCGGCGTATCAACTGCTGCACGGACACCTTTTGCTCGCGCTGCGGGACAACGCGCTGTTCATTCTCGCGCTGGTCGCTTTGATGATGCGTGGCATTTGGTTTGTCGCGCGCAAAATTCGCCATCAGCCCGCCACGCTGGCCGTGCCGCCAAAAGCATTGTGGGCCCTCCTGGTCATTACCGTGACTTTCAGCGTGGTGCGGAATCTGCCGGCGTTTTCGTTTCTTTCGCCCTGAATCGCGGGAACTTTTCGCTTTTGCGGCCGCGCGTTCTCGTGTTCAATCGTTGACCTATGAGTCTGACACATCCATTGACAACGACGACGTTTGATCTGCCCGGCTATCGCGTGACCAAATCGTTCGGCGTCGTGCGCGGGATCATCGTGCGGTCGCGCTCAGTCATCGGCAACATCGGCGCGAGCGTCCAGGCGATTTTCGGCGGGAACATCTCGCTTTACACGAACCTTTGCGAACGCGCCCGCGAAGACGCCTTCAATCTGATGCTCACGCACGCCGGGCAGCTCGGCGCCAACGCGGTCATCGGTGTGCGCTACGACGCCACGGAAATTGCGGCTGGCATCACCGAGGTGATATGCTACGGCACGGCGGTCTTTGTGGAGCAAGCCGGCTGAGGGACGAGGGTTGATAGTTGATGGGTTCAACTGTCAGCCGTCGAAAGTTCCATCAACCATCAACTCTCAACCATCAACCATCAATGGCCGGTCACAGCAAATGGGCGAAGGTCAAGCATTTCAAGGGCGCGATTGACGCCAAGCGCGGAAAGATATTCTCCAAGCTGGGACGTGAAATCACCATCGCCGCCAAAATCGGCGGAGGGGACCCGGGCATGAATCCGCGGCTGCGCATGGTGCTGCTCAAGTGCCGCACCGCGAACATGCCGAAGGACAATATCGAACGCGCGATTAAAAAAGGCATTGGCGGCGGCGAAGGCACGAACTTCGAGGATTTGACCTACGAAATTTACGGACCGAGCGGCGTGGCCCTGCTCGTGGAAGTGAGCACGGACAATCGCAATCGCACGGCTTCCGATATTCGCAGCCTGGTGACCAAGAGCGGCGGCAGCATCGCGACACCGGGCTCAGTCAGCCGGCTGTTTCAACGCAAAGGACAAATTATCGTCTCGCGCGAGGCGGCGGGCGAGGACCAGTTGATGGAGCTGGCGCTCGAAGCGGGCGCGGAGGATTTCAAGGCCGAACCCCTAGGTTACGAAATCATCACTGAACCCGCAACATTCGAGACGGTGCACAAACAGGTCGAGGCCAAAAACATCAAGTGCGAGGCGGCGGAGATCACGTCGTTGCCGACGATGACGGTCCTGCTCACCGGAGCGGTGGCGGTGGCGGCGGTCAATAAATTAATCGAGGCTTTGGAGGAGCATGATGACGTGAAGGAAGTATTTTCCAACGCCGGGTTTTCCGAAGCGTGAACCGCGCGGTAAAGCATGAAGGCACTGAGCGCTGATACCCTTCTGGCACGACTGCTGTCGCGATTGACGACCGCCGTGTGCCGGCATCCCCGCTGGTTCTTATATCCGCAGGCGGGGTTGTTTCTGGTGTGCGTCGTTTACGCGGCCGGCTATCTGGAAACCGACATGAACCGGGACAACCTGGTCGGCCCCAACCACAGGAATCATGAGAATTATCTCCGCCTGCAAAAGGAATTTCCTCAACAGGGCAACGATCTGGAGGTGGTGGTCGAAAGTGAAAATCTCGAAAAAAACCGGCAATTTGTCGAACGCATCGCCGCGAAAATGGAAGCGGAAACCAATCTGTTTCGGGATGTTTTTTACGAGCAGAGTTTGTCGGTCATGGGGGCAAAAGCGTTGCTGTTCGCAGACGAGGAGGATTTGGTTGAGTTGAAACAAAAGCTTGACGATGCCCTGCCGTTCCTCCGCCAATTCACACGCACGACCAATCTCATCACGTTTTTCGAGCAGGTCAATACGGACTTTCGCACCGCCCCGCGTGAAACGAACGCCCAGACCGAATCGCTGATTCAGGCCCTGCCGGCATTGACGCGCATTGTGACGCAGGCCGCCGATTGTCTGGGGCGGCCCGGGACGCCGCCATCACCGAGCGTTACGTCGCTTTTCAATGCCGGCAGCGAAACAAACATCTACATTACCTTCGATCATGGCCGGATTTTTCTGGTATCGGCGCATGCACCGACCGGCGACCGCAATACCGAGGCGATCGAGCGTTTACGCCGGTTGATCCGGGAAACACAAACCGAGGTGACCGGGCTCAATGTGGGCCTGATTGGCGAGCCGGTGCTGGACTATGACGAAATGAAGCAGTCACAGAAGGACATCATCCTGGCCAGCATCGTGTCACTGGTGCTCTGCGCGTTGATTTTCATATACGGCTACAACGAAACCGGGAGGCCGGTGAAGGCCACCATTTGCCTGGTAGTCGGCCTGGCCTACACCCTGGCGTTCACCACGCTGACGGTGGGGCATTTGAACATTCTGACGATCACGTTTGTGCCCATGCTCATTGGTTTGGCCATTGATTTCGGGGTACATCTGGTCACTCGTTACGAGGAGGAATTGCGGCACGGCAAAAAGGAGGAAGTCGCGATGGCCAAGGCAATGGTCTTCACCGGACAGGGAATTTTCACCGGCGCTTTGACCACGGCCAGCGCGTTCCTGGCGATGGCGTTCACCCATTTCAAGGGCATTCGGGAAATGGGCATCATTTGCGGGGGCGGCCTGCTGCTCTGTCTTGTGCCCATGATGACACTGTTGCCGATACTGCTCATGCGCGGCCGACAGAACGTCATTGACCACCAAACGACAGAGGACGCTGCCCGTGCGCGCATCGAGAACCTCTGGCTGCAACGGCCGGTGCTGGTGGTGGCCATCACGGCGGTCTTGTGCGCGCTGGCGCTGGTGCAGGCCCGCAAAGTAAAATTCGATTACAACATGCAGAAATTGCAAAGCATCGGACTGCCGTCGGTGGTATTTGAAGAGAAGCTGTTTGCCGCGGCGGACAAATCCCTGCTGTACGGGGCGGTGGTTGCCGATTCACTGACCAACGCGATTGACCTGGAGGAAAAAATCAAGCGCCTGCCGTCGGTTGCCGAGGTTGAACCGCCCGCCAGTTTGTTGGACCACCTTCTCAATCCCAGCAGCAGTGAAAAGCTCAAACTGATCGGCGAGATCAAACAAGAGCTTGCGCCGTTGGAATTCGGCGTGCCGGACACGGGCGTGGTGGACGTTGATGCCTTCAGCCGTACGCTGTATTCGCTATACGGCTATTGCGGCGCGGCGCTGGAGGAAGTCGGCGGCAGCGATCCGGAATTGAAGAAACGGTTTGTCGAGCTGCGCGAGGCGATTGAAAATTTGCGCCAGACGATGTTGCGGGGCAACCCCCAGGCACTCAGGGAACACGCGGACAAATTGGCGCGATTCCAGCAGGCCCTTTTCACCGATATGCGCACGACCTTTCAATTGCTGCAACATCAGGATGATCGCGCGCCTTTGCGCGTGGAAGATTTACCCCAGGCTTTCCGCGACCAGTTTGTCGGCGTAACCGGAAAATATCTGCTGCAAGTTTTTCCCAGGAGCGACGTTTGGCAGCGCGACAATCAGGAAAAATTCATTGCTGATTTGCGCACGGTGGATCCCAATGTAACCGGCACACCGGTGCAGCTTTATGAATTTGAGGAGCTGCTCAAAAACAGTTACATCCAGGCAGCCTGGTATTCCCTGGTCGCGATCATTCTACTGGTCCTGTTCCACTTCCGCAGCCTCGGCGCCGTAATCCTGTCCTTGTTGCCGGTTGGCATCGGCACGCTTTGGCTGGTCGGTTTGATGGGCTGGTTCGGAATCCCTTTCAACGTGGCCAACATCATGACGTTGCCGCTGGTGGTTGGCATCGGCGTTACGAATGGCGTCCAAATTCTCAATCGCTTCGCCGAGGAACGCACCCCCGGCATTCTTGCCCGCAGTACCGGCAAGGCCGTACTGGTCTCCGGGTTGACGGCGATTGCCGGATTCGGCAGTTTGATCATTGCCAAAGATCGCGGCATTTACAGCCTGGGATGCGTGATGGCGACTGGAATCGCAGCTTGCATGATTGCCGGACTGACCCTTTTGCCGGCGCTGCTGAATTTGCTGGGCCGGTGGCGGCCGTTAATAGATCAACCCAGTGCCGACAATCCGTCATCAGCACTGGGTCAGGAGGAACCGAGGTCAAAAACCTCGAATGCAGGGGAAAAGTAATTGAAAACTGTTTAAAGTCAATCTCTATGTTAAACTTCAGCGATGATAACGGAAAACCGCCAAAACGCCCGTTTGGTTAACGATAACGTTTGACATTTGGAGCATTGATCCAAAGCGTATCTATTCATTAACTGTTAAAAAAGATGGCTAAAGGACTCAGACATTTTACCTGGTTGTTCCGAATGATCTGGCTGGGTTGGAGCCTGTGTCTTCATATGACGGTGCTTGCTCAAGATGGCTTTGATGCCGGACCGCTCTACGAGCAATTTCCGCTGACACTGGATTCCGGACATCGGACTGAAGCTGCCGGGCCATTTTTTTATCAACAAGAAAGAGATACGGAAAAATCGTGGGGTATCCCGCCGGTATTTTCGCGCGTGACCGATCCCGCGACCGAATCCGAAATCTACGACCTGTTTTATCCGCTGTTGACCTGCGAAATCTACGGGAGGGAATACCGCTGGCAGTTTTGCCAATTGCTCAGTTTTGCCGGGGGCCAGGATCAAACCCAAGTGCCCCGAAATCGTTTCACGCTTTTTCCGGTCTATTTCCAGCAACATTCGCCGGACACAAACGAAAATTATACCGCGCTGGTGCCGTTCTACGGCCATCTCAAGGACCGGTTGTTTCGCAATGAAATATTCTTCGTGATGTTTCCGATTTACGGCGAGTCGCGCAAACGCGATGTGGTGACCGACAATTATCTTTACCCCTTTTTCCACCTGCGGCATGGCGACGGATTGCACGGCTGGCAATTGTGGCCGGTGGCGGGCGCCGAACACAAAGACGTGACAACCCGGACCAACAGTTTCAGCGATACGGAAACTATCGGCGGCCACGACAGTTCATTTTTACTCTGGCCGCTTTTTCTGAGGCAGGATACCGGCATCGGCACCGATAATCCCGAAAAATTCCGCGCCATGATTCCGCTTTATGCCTTCTCGCGCTCGCCGCAACGTGATTCCACGTCCGTTTTGTGGCCGTTTTTCAACTGGATTGACGACCGCGAAAAGAAATACCGCGAATGGGAGGGACCCTATCCGTTTGTGGTTGTCGCGCGGGGTCCGGGCAAGACCACTACGCGGGTGCTGCCATTGTTCGGCCGGTCGCACAACGACACCTTTGAGAGCGATTTTTATCTCTGGCCGCTCTACAAATACAACCACCTCCACACTGACACGTTGGAACAGGCGCGCACGCGCATTCTGTTCTATTTGTTCGTGGATCTGACGGAAAAGAACACGGAAACCGGCAGGGAACGGCAGCGCGTTGACCTCCTGCCGCTGTTCCACTGGCAACGGGATTTTGACGGCAACAGCCGGTTGCAGATTTTCGCGCCGATTGAACCGATGCTGCCCGGCAGCAGCGGCGTCGAACGCAACTGGTCGCCGTTATGGTCCTTGTGGCGGGCGGAGAACAACCCCGGGACCGGCGCGGCCAGCCGGTCGCTGCTTTGGAATTTGTATCGTTACGACACAAAACCCGGCTCCAAAAAATGCTCGCTCCTTTTCGGTCTTTTTCAGTATCAATCCACTGCGCAGAGCAAACAATTGCGCCTGTTTTATATTCCGCTGGTCGGAAGGCACCAGCCGGCAGGCCGTCCCGCAAAATGAGAATGTGCCCGGATTATGTTTGAAAACATCGGTGAAATCGTCCTTCTGTTTTGGCGCACGCTGCTGGCCCTGCCGCTCGCGTGGCGGCAACGGCAGAAGGTCTTCGACCAGTTTTTTGAAATCGGCAACGCGAGCCTGTTGATGGTCTGCGTGCTGTCGTTTTTCATCGGCGCGGTCATCGCGTTGCAAACGGGGCCGGTTTTGGTGGACCGCAGCCTGGCCAGTGCCGTGGGCGGCATCGTGGGCATCGCGCTGGCCAAGGAATTGGCGCCGGTGATGATGGCCATTCTCATCGCCGGACGCATTGGCTCGGCGATGGCGGCTGAAATCGGCTCGATGCGCGTCTACCAGGAGATTGACGCGCTGCGCACCATGAATATCAACCCGATTCACTATCTCGTGCTGCCGCGGATGGTGGCGATCGCGCTGGCGCTGCCGATGCTGGTGATTTTTGCGATTCTGGTCGGCTGGTTTGGCGGCGCGGTGGTCGCGGAGGCGAACAACCACATCGCCATTCCGTTTCAGGCATTTTATTCCGACCTGCGCGACATCGTGGCGGTCAAAGACGTGGTCAACGGCGTTTTCAAAAGTTTCTGTTTCGCGCTCATTATCGGCGTTGTTTCGTGCCATCAGGGGCTGACGACCATCGGCGGGCCGCGCGGCATTGGCCGCTCGGTCACCAAGGCCGTGGTGAACTCCATCGTCCTGATTGTCATTTTTGATTACTTCCTCACCCGCATCCTTTTAAAATAATGAGCGATCCGACCAACCATGATTCCGGGGTCAGCCTGCAGGTCCGCGGCTTGCGCAAGAGCTTCAATGGCGAGGAGGTGCTCAAGGGTGTTGATTTCGAGGTTAAGCCCGGCGAAATTTTCGTCATCATGGGACCGAGCGGCAGCGGTAAAAGCGTCCTGCTCAAACATCTCATCGGGCTGGAAACGCCGGACGCCGGCGAAATCTTCATCAACGGCGAGTCCATCCAGACGCCGGAAATCGCCGCCAAATACCGGATGGCCCTTGTTTTCCAGTCGGGCGCGCTGCTCAATTCGCTCACCGTCGGCGAGAATGTCGGGCTTTACCTGAGCGAACACCGGCTCAAACTGCCGGAGGAAATTCAGCGCATCGTCGCTGAAAAACTCGAAGACGTCGGGCTCAAAGACGCCGTCGATAAAATGCCCGGCGAACTTTCCGGCGGCATGAAGAAGCGCGCCGCCATCGCCCGCGCCCTCGTCATTGAACCGCAGTTGATTCTTTACGACGAGCCAACCAGTGAACTTGACCCGCTTTCGGCCATTGTCATCGGCGAGGAAATTTTGCGCCTCAAAGAACGCACGTGCGTCACGTCGCTCGTGGTGTCGCACGACCGCGAGCTTGCGTTCGGGGTGGCCGATCGCATCGCGGTCATCAACGAGGGCCGTATTCTGACCATTGGCACGCCGGACGCGGTGAAGCAGTTTGACCATCCGCTCGTCCGGGAATTTTTACACGCAGATTTCAAACGCAAACCTCAACACCAAAATTTATGAAAAACTCGCTCGAAACCAAACTCGGTTATTTTGTCGTCCTCGCTGTCTTCGCCGCCTGGATCATCGTCGAAACCCTCGGCGGTGTGGAAATGTTCCGGGGCGGCTATCATATCAACGCCCTGTTCGACACCGTGCAGGATTTGAAGGTGGGCAACAGCGTCAAGCTGGCCGGCGTTGAAATCGGGCGCGTCGAGAAAATCGAACTGGCCGGCGACAAGGTTCGGGTCACGATGAAGCTGCATTCCGATGCCGTCGTGAGGACGGACAGCAAGGCCACCATCAAATTTACCGGGTTGATGGGGCAATATTTTGTTTCCATTAACTTTGGCACGCCGGAGGCGCCGCTGGCGATGGAGGGCGCCGTGCTCGGGACCGAGGAACAGCCCGATCTCAACGTGGTCATGACCAAACTCAATGACGCGGCCGAAGGCATTAAAAGATTCGGCGATGCCTTTTCCGGCGACAAAATCAGCAATTTGATCGGCCCTTTGGTTGACTTCGTAAAGCAAAACAGCACCCAACTCGGCGGCGCCATTTCCAACATCGACAACATCACCGCCCAAATTGCCGGCGGGCAAGGGACC
The DNA here is from genome assembly GCA_963802515.1 of uncultured Verrucomicrobiae bacterium. GTDB lineage: Bacteria > Verrucomicrobiota > Verrucomicrobiia > Limisphaerales > UBA11358 > UBA11358. Next base: position 2,399,625 of record CAWDIX010000002.1, on the reverse strand, counting down.
GTGGGCAAACTCATTTACGAACAGGCGCTCTACGATTCGGCACTCGTCACCGTCACCAATCTGCAGGACGCCGTGGCCGAAGTGCGCCAGGTGGTCAATGGCGTCAGCAACGGCCAGGGCACGCTGGGCAAGCTCGTGACGGATGAAACCCTTTACAACTCGACGACCGCCTCGATGACCAACCTCAACCAGATTTTGCTGAAGATCAATCAAGGCCAGGGCACGGTCGGCAAGCTCGTCAACGACCAGGAGTTTTACAAAAACGCCAAGCTGACACTGCAAAAGGTGGACAAGGCCACCGACGGCCTGGAAGACCAGGGACCGTTGAGCGTTCTTGGTATCATGGCGAACAATTTGTTCTGAACCGGAACGATGCGGTCACTTGGGGGAGCGCGGGCCGCCGGCCTGCCGCGTTTGGCGGCCCGCCAATTCCGTCAGCCCGCTTGGGTTTACACCGTTTAGAGCAAATTGTGAAATACTGTAGCCGTTTTTCAGGAGCGCGGCGTTCACGCCGCTTCATTGTCCTCCATGAAATTCACGTCGAAGCGGGCTGAAGCCCGCGCTCCTCCGACCCACGGTTTTAGTTAAACCGCCATAGTGAAGCGGAACGTGCGGACGAAGTTTTCAGCGGGCCGCGTGCAGTCCCCGTTGTGATGGCATCGTTCCAGTTGAGCCTCTGCGATGTACGGTTGACGGTTTACGAGCCGTTCAAAAATTCCATCGTTGCGTAAATCGAAAATCATCAGGCCAGACCGAGATTCTTCAGAACCTGCACTGTGGAATGGGACTTGTTGAGCGTGTAAAAATGCAGCCCCGGCGCGCCGGCACGCAGCAATTCTTCGCACTGCCGCGTGGCATATTCGATGCCGAATTCAACTGTCGCCGCATCGTTGCCATCCAGTTGATCCAGCCGGGCCCGGAGCGGGGGCGGAATTTTCGCGCCGCAGAGTTGCGTGAATTTCGTGATTTGCGCTGCGCTCAGGATGGGGACGATGCCGGGCACGAGCGGCACACGCACTCCCAGCCGGCCGGCAACAAAATCGCGGAACGCAAAGTAATCGGCATTGTCGAAAAATAATTGCGAAATGACAAAATCCGCGCCCGCTTCCACCTTTTCGCGCAGATGCCGCCAGTCGGCGTGTTTGCCGTCCTTACACGCGATGTGGCCTTCGGGGAATCCGGCGACCCCGATGGAAAAGTCACCCGATGCGCGGATAAACTGGACGAGTTGCGCGGCAAACTCAAAACCGCCGGGCGTGGGCCGGAATTCGCCGCCGTCGGGTGGATCGCCGCGCAAGGCCAGGATGTTACGGCAGCCGAGCGCGCGGATTCTTTCAAGCAGGGCGCGCACCTCGTCACGGGTGTGATTGACACAGGTGAGGTGTGCCAGCGCGGTCAGGTTGTGCTGCCGCTGGATGCGGTCCACCATCATCAACGTCTTGTCGCGCGTGCTGCCGCCGGCGCCGTAGGTGACGGAGCAGAAATCGGGTTTGGCCTGGGACAACGCGGGGATGTGTTTTTCCAGGAGGTTGCGGTCGCCCTCGTCGGTTTTCGGCGGAAAAAACTCAAAAGAGATGACAGGCTGTTTCGCCGCCACCCCGGCCGCATAAATGTCGCGGATAAATCGCATTTAGTCGGCGGATTATGAAAGGAAGTCGTGGCGAATCCAAGTTTTGTTGTGCAGGAGCCCAGGAAACGGGCGCATCCGCGCAGTGCCCCCGTTGGGAGTTCCGCCTTCAGGCGGGTTTGGATGGGGCAACCGCAATTCGCCGCCTGAAGGCGGAACTCCAAACGGAAGTGCCTGTTTGCGCGGGGGCAATGTCAAGCGGCGCTCCGAAGCAATGAGGTTCATTTCCTTTGGAAGCCCGGCGCTTTCCTGAAGAAATTTGAACTTCGTTACCTCGGCTTCTCACGGGGCAATAAAACAAAAAAGCCCCTTCCGGTTTTGCCGGAAGGGGCAAAGATTCTAACTCAAATTAGAACTTGTAGATGATATTGGCGTAAAGCCCAACGGAAGTTCCGTTGCCGACAGAATCAACCGCTTCGGCGAGGTATTTGCCACCACCGGATTCATTGCTGAGGAAGTGATCCCAGCGGATTTCCAGCCGGCTGACAACGTTGGCCCACAGGTCGTATTCCACCGTGCCAGTAAGCTCCATGAGGTTATCATTGTAACCACCTGTATTGTAGTAATAGGTTCCTTCAAGGTACTCGCCGCGGGCGTTGAAACTCAATTTATCCGTGGCTTTATAGGTTGCATAAAGACCAAGGTCCCAAGCATTGGCCCAATCACCAAGGCTACCGCCAAACAGGTTGTAAACATAATCAAATGCCACACCTGTGGTCAGTTGCTTCAAGGGAGTATTGAGTGTGGCTCCGGCGTAATAGTTGACCTGATTTCCGCCATGATGCACATCACTGCCGCTGCCCGTGCTGCCATAGTAGCCAACGCCGTCAAACCCATAAACGACGCCTGCGTACATTGAGGAACCGGCGGCCCAACCCCAGGAACTCGGCGCCGTGTAGGTGATCGCACCTTCATAGGCCTTGTGCCAGAAACTGCCCGCGCCATTGCCGAAGCCAGAGCTGTTATTTCGGGCATTGATCCCCGCCTGCAGGGTGTTCGCGATGCCAGCCGAAACCGACCATTCATCGTTGATCTTGTAGGTGGCCAAAATCCCGGTGTTTTCCGTGGGTTCCATCCAATAACCCCAGGAACGCGTGTAGTTAGGATTGCTGCCGGCATCGAAGACTTCGTAGCCGATAATGGTGTCAAACACACCAATCTTCCAGTCAATCCCGTTGCCCACTGGCGTGCGCAACGTTACATAGGCCTGCTTAATGGCAAAATCCGCAGAAGAATAGGAGCTGTTTTGTTGCCCGCCGATAGCATTCGCGGATGTGTTCCATCCCACTGCATCGGGGCCGAAGAGCAGATCAACCTGGTAACCGGAAGCCCACGGGGATTCATCTTCAGGCTTGGAGATGGAGAGCTTCACCACGTCCAGATTAAACCCATCCTGTTTGCTCAAGGGCTGAAACGGGATATAGGTTGAGGGAGAATTCGCCTGTTTTGCGCCTCCCGGCTGGAGTGCCCAGTTAAACGACGCGCTGACGTAACCACTGATGGTGGTATTGGAAAGCGCCGTCTGCAATGCATTCATTTTTTCGTCCGCACGCGCAGCCGAGGCAAGGCTGACCACCCCGACCGCCGCCAGACCCAGTGTCCATTTATTAAACTTCATCTTGTTCCTCCGATGTTGTTTGGTTTAATTGTTCGCTTTGTTCTGTTTTTCGGGGCAAATCCTGTTTGTCCCGGCACCGCGTGGTGCGATTTCAGACGAGGCTAATAAAATCCCCACGGCGTTGCAATAATTTTTTTAAGTAATTTTTTTAAGCTAACACGTTGATAAAAAACAACTTGTACACAAGACGGCGAAAGACATCTCTTTTTTGTGCTGAGACTGCATCAAATCGAGGCACAGAAACAGCCTTTTTAATGACATAAGTTATTTCCTTGCCGGGCTTTCTGCGAGGCAAATTGGAACAAATCGTGCTTTTGCTTGGGACGGCACAGAAGCCGGTCACAAACAGCAATTTGGGTTGCATTTTATTGGATAATCAAAGATATGGCATCATTCGCTTATACAGCCAGAGAGACGGCCACCGGCCGCGAAATTCGCAACAGCGTCGAGGCGGCGACCGAACAGGCCGCCATTGCCGCGTTGCTCAACCGCAACTTGCTGGTCGTTTCCATCCAGGAAAAGATTTCCCGGAAGGGCAGAACCCAGGGGGGCAGGGTTTCGCTGGCGGATCTGGTGATGTTTACCCGCCAACTGGCGACGATGGTGGATGCGGGCATCGCCATTGTGCAATCCCTGCAGGCGCTTGCCGATCAAACCGCCAACAAGATCATGCGCGACACGATTCACGACGTCTGCACCCGGGTGGAAAGCGGTGAAAGTTTTTCCGAGGCGTTGCAAAAGCATCCCAAGGCGTTCAACCGCCTGTTCGTTTCCATGGTGGCGGCGGGTGAAAAAGGCGGCTTGCTGGCGGAAATCCTGGCGCGGCTGGCGACTTACCTTGAAAATTCCGACCGCCTCCGCAAAAAAGTCAAAACCGCCCTGATGTATCCCTCGGCAGTGACCGTCGTGGCCATTTGCATCACCACCTTTCTTTTGGTCAAGGTGATTCCAACGTTCAAGGACATTTATACCGGCTTCGGCGCGGCATTGCCCGGACCGACGCAGTTCATGATCAGCCTGAGCGACATCGTAAAACATTATCTGCTGCTCCTGATCGGTGGCGCCGTCCTGGGGGTCTGGGGCTGGTTCTATTTCATCAAAACCAAAACCGGCCGGGAATTCTGGGATGCCCGCCGGATAAAACTGCCCGTCTTTGGCGCCATCGCGCATAAGATTTGTCTGGCGCGTTTTACCCGCACGCTCGCTTCGCTCGTTCGCAGCGGCGTGCCCATCCTGGAAGTGCTGCAAATCGTTTCCCAAACCGTTGGCAACGTCGTCATGGAAAAAGCCATCAAGACGGCCGCCACCGACATCGAACGCGGCGAAGGCATTTCCGCCGCGCTCGGCAAAAACCCGATTTTTCCCAGCATGGTCATCCGCATGTTGAGCGCCGGCGAACAAACCGGCAACATTGACAGCATGCTCGAACGGGTTGCGAACTTTCTCGACGAGGAAATTGAAGCCACGCTCTCCGGCCTCATGTCGCTCATCGAGCCGATGCTGATTGTTTTCCTGGGAGTGGTCATTGGCGGCATGGTCATCTGCATGTTTCTGCCAATCTTCAACCTCGCCAACATCGTCAACTCGCCGGGCCATTGAATTCAGGCCCGCCCGCAAACCGCCGGCCCGATTTGCCGGCGGTTTGTTTTTACACCGACACCGTCTTACCCGGCTGCGGCTGAAGGATTTTGATCTTTGGCCAGCGCGCGCGCGCCTGCTCTTCGAACCAGGCGCGTGAATCATCGCCGCCGTGTCCCAGCAAAATCGTTCGCGGCGCGACCTGGCCGGCGAACTCGAGCAAGTCCCCCCGATTCGCGTGCGCCGTCAAATCGAAATCCCGCACCTCGCAGCGCCGGGTGACCCGCCCGGCGCCCGGGCTGAACACAAACGTTTCGCCGGGCTTCGCCTTTTTCAACCGTCCGCCCGGCGTGTCCGGATCGGCGTAACCAACGAAGAAAATGGACTGCCGCTCGTCGCCGATCATCCGCACCGCCAGATCGTGCGCCGCCGTGTTTTCGCTCATCATGCCGGCGGTGATGACAAAAATTTTCCCTCCGCTCAATTTCATTTTTTCCGCCTGGCCCTTTTCGAGAACGATGAGCTGCAACGCCTCGTGCAGTTGCAGGTTCGTGTGCTGGCGGTGCGTCCGGTGCGCTTCCAGATCGTAAATCTCCGTGAACACCCGGCCCAGCCCGCCGATATAAATCGGCTGTTCCTTCAATTTCCCCTCGCGCATCAGCAAGGCCAGCAACGCCAGCATCTCCTGCGTGCGGCCCAGCGCGAACGACGGAATGAGCACGCAAGCCTTGCGTTTGAGCGCGCCGTGAATCGCCGCCACGAGCCGCTCGATTTCGCCCTCGCGCGAAAAACCCGGAGGCACGGCGCGGCTGCCGCGCGTCGTTTCCATGATCATCACGTCGGCCTTCACGTCCTCAAATCGCGCCGCGCGCGAAAGGGTCTGGTCGTGAAAGCAAACGTCTCCGGTGTAAAACAACGTTTCCTTTTTCCCGCGAATCAGGAGGCCCGCCGAACCGAGCGTGTGGCCGGCGTCGAAAAATTCCAGCGTCGGCGAAGGCCGCCCCGCGCGGGTCTTGTGAAACGCCGCCCATTCAATTTCACGATTGTACTTGAAGCCCTGGAATTGCGGCGCGAGATCGTCCACCTCGTCGTGCGTGTAGAGGGGATATTCGCGGATGCCCAGTTCGTCGCGCTGGCGCACCATCACGTTCACCGAATTGTGCAGCACGCGCTCGACGATGAAGTAACTCAGCTCGCTCATCAGCACGTGTGCCCCGGGGAAGTGCCGGCACGCCACCGGCAGCGCGCCGACGTGGTCGTGGTGGCAATGCGATATCGCAATCGCGTCCACCTCGACCTGCCCGGCCTTGCCGAACATCGGCAACGCTTCGCGGCCTTCGCGCTTCGGATGCATGCCGGCGTCGAGCAAAATACGGTGATCGTCAATCTCCACCAGCCACGCGCTCGCGCCGATGTCCGTGTCGGGATTCAAATTTGTGATGTTCACCGGAAACATTTAACCATAGATGAACACAGATGGACACAGATAAAAATGTAGGAGTCGAGGTAACGAGACGCTGACTTAATTTACGATATTCGATTTATGATTGACGAGTTGCCTCCCGATTTCCAGTCAGCGCGTAGACCGCATAAGGCAAATCGAAATTGAAGCGTTGCCCTATTCGTAGCCGAAGGCCTTCGAAAGCGGTTCAAGTTTTTCCAAATGCGGCTCGAGATATTTTTGATAATTGCGCCACCGGCCAACGGCGGTTTTGAAAATCGGCCTGGTCACATCCACGGAAGTGACGGACCTCACAGTTTTATTTTGCGCATGTTCGTTAAAGCGCAACACCCGTTCGTCCCAGCCCACGCCCAGGAAATTCAACACGCGGCGCGCAGCGGATGCCAGGTCATTTACGAGTTCTTCGTAACGGATTTCGATGGCCGGATTTTTCAAGCGCGGCTGCATGGCGCGCCAAAATCCCATCTCCGAGGCATATTGCGTCACCGTGCCTTCCAGGCTCAAGTAAGCGGAGCTGACGTTGTTAAAGCCCAGCGGCTGCATGAAACAACTCAAGCACACATCGCGCGGGTCGCGAATCGCCACGAGAAATTTCGCCTCGGGACAAATGCGGACCACGGCCGGAAGGGCTGAAGTCAGCGCCGGATTTTTGTCAATCAGCAACCGGCCGCCGACGGTTTCACCCAATAATTTCTCCGCGAAATGAAAATAGTTCTCGCGGGACTGGCGCAAGCGGTCCACCGCCGCGGATTCCAGAACGGACAACACCGATGTTTCCTCCGAAAGATTCCGGGACAACGGCTGGCTCGCTTCTTCGCTGAAGACGCGCGATTCTTCCAAGGAAATGAGATCGTCGTGCGAATCGAGAACCTGTTCCAGCAGTGTCGTGCCCGACCGCGGATGGCCGCACAGAAGCGCGAAGCGCCGCGCCGGCTGAAGTTGCGCGCCGAAATCAAACCACCGGTGTAAAACGTCCGCGGAAATCATTTTTTCCGTTTCCCGTAATTTAGTTTGAAGACGCTGCAATCGCGCGATTTCGTTTCCCGCAAACGGACGCAACAGTTTTTTGGCCTCGAGTAACGACGTCATCGCCTCGTCATAACGTTTTTGCGCGTCCAGAATTCCCCCCAGCTCGTACCAGCCGAGCGCTCGCGATTCCACGTCCACGCCGGATTGGGATAAAAAAAGCCGCAAGTTTTTTTCGGCATTTTCCGAATGACCCGCCAGACGTTCCAGTCTGGCCTGGACAAACAATGCCGCCGCGCTTGCAGGATTGGCGTGCAGCATCCGTGCAGCGAGTTCCGCCGCTTTTTCGGGACGGCGTTGATGCTCGTAAATCCACGCCAATTTTATCAAAGCCGCGCACGGCGCATTCTCCCGCTCGATGGCCCGTTTCAAATAACGCTCGGCCATTTCGTCATTGCGCAAATTGAGACAATGCAATCCCGCCGCGAGAAAGGCCTCCGCTTTCCAGCCCGAAATCCGGATGGCCTTTTCAAAAAACTTTTCCGCGGCCGCGAAATCATAGCGACGCCCGTGCGCATTCCCCAACTCGAGCAGGATGCAGGGGTCGTTGGGGCTCAAACGGGAGGCGCGCTCCAAAATGTCAAAACAATGCTGATAATTCTGTCGCTCACAAGCCGACGTCGCGTCCCGGAGCATTTTGAAAATCAAGTTTTGCGGTGCTGCCAGCGGTCGGTTCACACGGAAGAAGATAAAAGCTGAAAAATTTCGCGCAAGCGGACATTCCGCTATTAAATTCGATATGCCGCGCGCAAGATCCGTACGCCGCGCGCAAATCGAAAATCACCTGGCCGGATACCACCAGACCCAATCGCCCGTGTCCCGGTCCACCGCGCCGCTTGGGGTGAGGCCGACCGCTCCGCCGTCATCGGTCTCGTTCCAACCGACGGAGTAAAGGACAAACTGGCCGCCGCCCGTGCGGTGATAATGCAGCGGTTGGCCGCCGATGACATCGTGCGGCAGCCTGGCCATGAACCGGGGCACGAGCGCGTCGAGTGATTCGGGATATTCCCCATGCACCAGCCAGTAGCGTTCCAGTGCCATTGCCGTGCGCGCCAGGTCCGCCGACGATTGCGCGCAGGCAAATCTTTCGGCAAGTCCGCTGCGTACGAGATAGTCGAACGGAGTCGGAGGGAAAAGAAGCTTGTCTTCAATAAAGTTGTAAGGATTGAGACGGGCCACTTCTTTCAACTGCGCGTCGCTGGCACGCTTTGCCGATGCGGGAGAAGCAAGCCGGCGTGAGGCATCCAGCATCGGCACATAATTTTGCAGGACGAATCGGTAATAGCGGAGCTGGTTTTGATAAAACCAGCCGCCGGGACAATGCCGGAAGACAAACACAGCCAGATCCACCCCCGGCGAATGCTTTTGATTGTTGTCGTATTCAGAAAAATAAAAAATACTTTCAGGGTTGCGCGTATGCCGGCGGTATTCCAACGCCTTCGGGAAAAAGGCAAGTTCGCCACGCAGAGATAGTTCATAGTCTGCCGGAAAATCCAGCCCGGCCAGTTCCGCGTCGAGCGTGGCCAGCTGTTCATCCGACCATCGGTGTTCCGCCAGACCTTCCCAAACCGGCTGGAGCGTGATTTTTAACATGGCAATGCGAACCAGATGCGAAATCATGATCGGCTCGGTGCGAACGGAGTCTGTCAGCCGCAAAGCCAGTTTCACATCATCGAACGCCTCTTCAGTCTGGCCGTTCTGCAAATGGGCCACCGCGCGCAATTGCAAAACCTGGCCGGCTCTTTTCAAGGCCGCCAGGTGCGGCAGCATGATCGAAAGGGGATCTTCGGCGTCGTATTGGATCGGGAAACGTGAATACGGCAACCGGCCCGCCTGTCGTAATTCTTCAATCGCCGGATCGTATTTGCTCAACGCCAGCAGAACATCTTTGGCGGGCGATTGCGGCTGCGGCGCGACGGGAAATTCATTCGTCGCGATTGGCGAATCTTGATTTGTTTCAGCCGGGGCGCGATAATACGCCGGCCACAGCTTGAGGTCGGTGAAGGTTCCTTTCGCCCAGTCGCCGTTGGTCTGCGAATTTGCCCAAACATCATTGCGCCAGAGATTCAACGCCAGCCGGTCGGTGAAATTAGTGCGGCCAAGGTCGGGGAATTTATCTCCATACCAAAGGCGCGCTCTTTCGGGGCCAAGCCAGGCTTTGATGAATTCAACCCAAATCGGCGCCATGGCAAAATTCCGGTCGTCCGGCACGGGCGGCGGCACGACGCTGGCCGGGTCAAACTTTTCGCCTTTGGCTTCCAGTTCGTGTTTGAATTTGTCCCAATCATGTTTGCCGCGCCAGTCTTCCTCGGCGTAAAACAGCGCAATCATCGTGACGAAGCAGGCGAGGGAGAAAAGTATTTTTCGTCCTTTCCCTGATTTTTTCCAGATCCTTTTGGGTTCTTCGTTCATAAATTTTTCCCGTGGCAACGGGCGTGAGCCGGCTCATGGTTTTCAGATGGAGCGGACTCACGTCCGCTGCTACGTCGTCAAAATCTCAAAGGGCCGCTCGCTGCGCGGCTGTGGGGCTGTGGCTTTAGGCCGGCCAGCATCGCCGGGGTCACGGACGCCAAACAATTCCGCCAGCAACCGCTGCTGCTGTTTCAATTCCGCAACCACATCCGGCGACGGCGGCGCGGATTTCCCGGCCACGACCGGCGTTTTGTCGCGCATGGAAAAATCCACTGCAAAAATCAAAATCCAGACCGCCGCCAGACCGGCCCAAGCTTTGGGATGGGGCCATAGGATGGTTGAGAGTTGAGCGTTGAGGACTGAGAGCCAGGACGCCCGGGTGACGGGTGGCGAGTGAGGCGTGACGACAGCAGATTCAGCCGCTTTTAAAATCTCCTCGCGCCATTCGGTGGGAATTTGCCGCAGCGGTTGACACTGCAATCGTTGTTCAAAATCATCCGGTTTCATTTTTCTTTGCGCCTTTTGCGTTTATTTAATTTCTTCATAGAGTGGACGCAGCCGCTCGCGTAATTTGTCTAACCCGTAACGATAGCGGCTGGCCGCCGTGTTCAAGGGAATGTCCAGCGCGGCGGCGATTTCATCAAAGGTCAACCCTTCCCACAGTTTCAAATGCACGACGACGCATTGTTCCGCCGGCAATTCAGCCAGCGCTTCGGCCAGCGCGGCGCGAAAGGTTTGTTCGTCCGGGTTGTCGCCCGGCGCGAAGGGCGAGATGGTTTCGGTGGCAAAATGTTCGCGGGTTTTGTTGCGGGTGCAACGCCGACGCATCAGGTCAATCGCCGTGTTGTGCGCCAGGCGGATGAGAAAGGCGCGTTCATCCCGGACGCCGGCCAGCAAGTCCGGGTCGCGGGCGAGTTTGACAAAAATGTCCTGGAGCAGGTCACGGGTGTCGGCTTCGTCGCGGGTCAGGTTCAGGAGAAAGGCATAAAGCGGCTGGGCCTGCTCGTCGTAGAGCCGTCTGAGATCGGGTCCGCGCATGGTTCAACCCTATGACGCGCCTGGCGGCGGGACTTGTCTAGCTTTTAACAAATTGTTCCAGCTCGTTGGTCCACTTGCGGCAGAACCAAAGCGGGATGAATCCAAACACCCCGAAGGAACAATCAATCAGCCGCCAACAGACGGGAATCCCCCGGAGTCCGCCGAATACCAAGGCATAAGGAATCACCAGCGCGCAGGCAATCAGTCCAAAATCAAACAGCCAGCGGTTGCGGACGGGATCACGCAAGGCGCCGACAAAAGCAATGGCGATGACAAAATGTCCGAACGCCAGCCAATCCGTGCCGTAGAAAAGGAACGGATGGTGCGCCCGGGTTTGTCCGAGTGCATCCTGAACGCGCAGGAGCCACCGCACCCATTCCGATGGGTTGCCGTCTGGCCCGAGAAAATTCACCAGCCGGTTAACCTCACCGGGCAACGGAATTGCCGTCGCGCCACTCAGGACCAGGCCGACGATAAACAGACCAGTCACCCATTTGATACGGCGGCGCAGGACGTATTCACGATTCATGAGGACGATTTTCGAATGAGCCTTCGCGCAACGATCAGAATCCCCGCGGCCAGCAACAACACGGGAACCAGGACAACAAACGCCAGGTAGAACACGATGTAAATGACTGCCAGAAACGCGGAGAGTTTCCAACCCAGGGCCAGCGAGCCAATCGTCCCGTTCAACACGCCGGTGAATTCCCGGAATCCGGCCAGGTGCAGCGCCAGAAATAACACGCTGATGGCGCCGGCGCGCTGCAGCAGGTCCCTGGCCGACAAAAATTCAGCACGCTGGAGAATCGCGAAATTTTTCAAAGGATTTTTCATCGTGGTTTTGTCCCGGTGCCCACTTTTTGCCAAAGCGGTCCGAGCGTGGCGGCGTAGAGCAGGGCCGCATCGCCGACCTGGTTGCTGGCGCAGTATTTCAGTTGCCCCTGCGTTCGTGAAGGAAAGGCGGCAAAATCCAGCGTGGCTGCGAGCGATGCGAGAAATTTGTCGTCATGAAACGCGCTGGCGGCAATGAGCGCCATGCCGCTGGATCCGGCGCTGATGTCAAACACCGGGAAGATCGGGCCGGAATCAACGTCGGGCGTGCCGGGCCACGATTGCGGCCATTCATGCGCGTAACCGAAGCCCAGCGTGATGGCGCCGAGCTCCTTCCGGGCGCGCTGGTATTGGTCGCGGGCGAAATCCACATCCAGCAATTGCAGGCTGTGCGCCACCATCCAGATGCTCGAACCTTCCGGGCCGTCCAACGGTGTGCCATCGGACATGAAACTGGAAATCAGGATCCCCGTCTTCGGGTCAACGAGCTTTTGCTTCGACATGGCAATCCATTGGCGGATAAACGCCGAATGGTCGGTGCCGTCGAGATAGTCGGCCATCCTGATAGCGTCCAATGCGATACAATGATCGAACATCCAGCATTGATCCGGATAGCTTTCCAGTATCATGTGCGGGCTTTTCCGGAAGCGTTCGACCATGGCGTTCACGCGTTCGGTCAGCAACGGCTTATATTCCGGTTTCTCCTCAACCACCCGGCGCGAGGCAAGCATCAGGGCGATCTCGCTGTCCAGGAAAAGGCTGTGCGACGGTTGCATGACGAACCGGCTGTCTTTGGCGTAAGGCATCAGAAAGAAATACATTCCCTCCTGCTTTTCCAGCCGCAGCGTTTCATCAATGATTTGGTCCATCGTCCGCAGATAAACCGGCTTGGAGGCCGGGTCGCGCAGCGCCATGTTGGCGAGGGACCAGACCAGATAGCTGCGTCCCATGAAATCCCATTCCGCGTTGCTGACGCGCATTTTCTTCAACTCTGCGTCCCGCAACGCGGGATTGGTCCAAAGCTGCAGGTGCCGGGCCGCCAGTTGGCGAGCTTCGGGAGGAAGCCCCTGTTCTTGGCGAAAATGGGAAATGGGTTTGGTGAAAAAGAAATGGAGGCACGGCAGCCAGAGGAGCGCTGCTACGACCAACGCGACCAGTCTCACCAGAATTCTTTCAATTCGCGCCTTCATGAAAAAAGCAATCTGCCCACCGCGTGGAAGATTGTCTCGAAAAAACTGCCGTGAAAGTATTCGCGCCCGACAAATTCAACCGGCCGGCTGGGGTCCCAGATGAATGGACGCAACACCCAGGCGATCTGGCTGCCGAAAAAAGATTCACCGACAGCCAGGCCAACAGGACGTTGCGGGCTGTCGCCGCGTTCCCCGTCCACTGCCGCAGCAACGGCAGCAGCCGGCCATTGCCCAGCACACCCGCCAAAGCGATGAACACCGCCAGCGTCAGTTGCAGAAAACCGTATTCTGGCGACGACAAACTTGTTCCGGTAGTGAGCGGCGGTGTGTTCCAGACCACGAACCACACGACTGGGCTTAACGCGCCCAACACCATCGCGGACACGGCAAAGGTCATGAGCACCACCGCCAGCGATTGCCGGAACGTCACGTTCAACCCCAACAACGGCGCCAGCATGCCGTTCAACAACCCGTTGCCCAGCGTCGTCAACAACATCACCAGCGGCAGCTTGATGCCGGTGTAAACCGCCTGCAACCAATCGCGCCAACCCCCCATTGCCGCGCCAAAAAGACCGGCGCCGATCGCGATGGCAGCGACACAATAAAATAAAAGATTCAACTGCCGACGCACTACCCATTCCCGGCAATCCTCCGGTCCGGCCCGCAAGAAGGTGCCGACCGATCTGGGAACTTCGGAGAAGGCATTCATAGATGCAGGCAAGTTATCCGGAAGTGCGCGCCGTCACCTCAAACATTCCGTCCAATGCGTTCCGAAGAATTGTTTCTGCGTTGGCAGGAAGGTGTCCGCCTTTCCGAGGATGGGCCGCAACGCCGTGGTCATTTGCAGCGCCACCAGCAGAAAGATAATGACCCACGTGTGAAAACCGGCGTGCGACCGGGCGTTGGAATGGGAAAAGCCCGCCTCCAAAAACCGCAATCCAAAGACCGTCGCGATGAACCAGAAAATCAGATGCAGCGTGCCCATCCACGGCAGCGATTCGGTGGATTGCGAGAACATCCACGCCACCGGCGCGAAGCCGATGAGCAGAATCGTCATCAGCATCAGCAGTCCCGCGAGCAGGCCGCAGATTTCGACAAGCCGCGCCTGTGAACCGCTCAGGCAGGTGAAAATGTAAAGACTCGGCAGGCAAATGAGGGCCGAAATCATCAGGCCGCCCGCGATTTTGACCGGCGCGGCCCAGAGTTGCACTCCGCCGGAAAATGTCCCGGCCACCACGCCGTAAATCAGGCTGCACACGAGGGAGACGAAAATCATGATGGCAATCAATTTCCCGGCGCACGGCTGGCGCAATTGGAACATCACGCGGCGCGGCTGCCGCAGGATGGCTTCAATCGCGACGACCACGTTCGGAATCGGGGCGCGCTCCAGCGGGTCGTCGCCCGGTTGTCCGGGCGCGGACGGAATAATGGGCGGGATTTGAGAGGCGAGTGAATTGGGTTCGTTCATGGGTCAATGTGGTTGATGGTTAATCATTGAAAATTTTGACGAGTGAATGGAAAACGGCTTCGTAAAAGTTTCCGCGGAATGCCGCCGCGCGGAACAATTCCACCGGCAGATTCGGCGACCCGATGAACGGTCGCAGGATCCACGAAAGTTGGCTGCCGAGAAACAGGTTGCCTGCCAGCCACGCGAACAAAACGCGCCGGGCGACGGCCGGGCTGCCGCCGAGCCGTGCGAGCAGTTGAAACAGCCGCACGTTGCCCGTCGTGCCCGCGAAGGCGATGACGGCGACGTTGGCGAGGATGATGCAACTGTAAGTCGCGCCTTGCAGGGTTGCCTGCGACATCGGCGGCGAGTTCCAGACCGCAAATGCCAGCAGCGGACTGAACGCGCCAAGAATGGCCGACGCAATCGTAAAGCTCATCAAAATCGCGGAAAAAGATTGGCGGAATGGAATGTTCAATCCCAACAACGGCGCGAGCATGGCGTTGAGCAACGCATTCCCAGCCACCGTGAGCAGGATGATGAGCGGAAATTTGGCGGCCGTGAACAACGCCTGCTGCGGGTCGCGCCACCAACCCATCGCCGCGCCGTAAAGTCCCGCGCCGGAAATGAGGACGGCAATATGCAGCCCGCATCGCCGGGCGCTCCAATGCTCCGTCCAGGCGGCGATGGATTCTGATTCGCCGCGCAGCAGCGTGCTGATTTCATGCGGATTCAATTGATCGGTTTGCGCAGGCATTGAATGGATTGGCTTATTTCAGGTTTCAATTGAATCAGACCCGCTTTCACAATTATCTGTTCAATTTCTCATCATCGGATTCGACCGGAATTCCCGGCCCTGTTTCACATGGTTTTCAAACGCTCGCCGGAAACGGCGTTGCGACACGAACCGGATACTTCTGTGGTTCCGTTCGTGCCTCCAGTTGGCGGCGAAACGCCAGGTGCCGTACCCGGGTCATTTCCACCAGCGGCCGCCAGACGGCGTGAACGAGTTGGTGTTTGATGAGAAAACGCCAGAGCCGGTTCGAGCGTTTGTAGAGATAGCACCCGGCGAAATACGCCGGCAGGGCCGACAGTTCAGCCGGTTTCCGCCGCCAGATCGAAGCGTGCGAAAACAATCGCCGGTACAGCCAGTCGTAACCCAGCAGTAATTCCTCCGGCGTCATTTGTTTTGGCCGAAATACGACGTGCGCTGTGTCATATTTTTCCCAGTCGCGGTGCAGCAGTCGTCCCTCGGCCTCCATCTGCCGGAACAGTGGCGTGCCCGGATACGGCGTCAGGATATGAAACGTCGCGCACTCCATCCGGTTCGCCTCAATCCATTGGACCAGCGTCGTGAACGTGTCCTTCCGGTCGCCGTCGAATCCGACCACAAAGCTGCCGTTCACCTGGATGCCGTGATCGTGGAAGATCCGCAGGCGCCGCGCATAATCCTCCGCGCGCGGCGTGCGCTTGCGGGCGTCCGCCAGATTTTTGTCCGTGAGCGATTCAAATCCAATGAATACACCCGTGCAACCCGCCAGCGCCATTTCACGCACCAGCAAAGGTTCGTCCGTTACATCCAGCGTCACGGCGGCGCTCCAGATTTTTTTGACCGGACGCAGTGCCTGGCAAAGGTCGCGCAGATAATCGCGCTTCGACCCGAGATTGTTGTCAATGAACACGGCGTACGGCTGGCCGTCAGCCTCGAACTGGCGGCGGATGTCCTCCGGTACGCGGACGCGATAGGGCATCCGCAAACCGTCGGTGGAAAGATAGCAAAAGCCGCAACGGTTGTGGCAGCCGCGCGTGGCAATGAGGCTGGTCGTCGTCAAAAAACTTCTGCGCGGCAGCAAGTCCCGGCGCGGCGGCGGATCAAGAGCGTAAGGCCGTTCATAAGTTGCCTCGTAACGCCCTTTCAAAGCGCCCCGCTCAACATCCCGCAAAATTTCCGGCCAGAGCTGCACTCCGTCGCCGATGGCCATTGCGTCCGCATGCGGGGCGACTTCGTCCGGACACGACTGTGTGTGCAACCCGCCCAGGATCACCTTGGCCCCTTGCGCGCGATACCATGCCGCCAATTCGTACGCGCGCTTCGCCAACGTCAGATGCACCGTGATGCCGACAACTTCCGGCACCGGCTCGGACGGCGGCGGCCCCTGCAGCAAATTTTCGTCCCAATAACGGACCCGCCAGCACGCGGGCGTCGCGCCCGCCAATGAAGTCAGCGCCAGCGTCGGGGTGAGGACGTGTTTACCAAAACTTCCGTGCGGTGACTTGGCGTAAAATGGATTGATGAGCAGTGCGGTTCGGGGCGTTGGTTTGCGGCGCGCTGGCGGTGGAAGATTGGGCGCACTGGACATTTCGCGCGGAAGCCAAAGCGGTTTGCGCGGCCGATAAAACGGGTCGTCCGGCACCTTTTCAAGCATCGTGGAAAGCCAGTTCATGAATCTCCTTGGTTTGATTTGTTTGAACCGCCCTGCGCGCCGCAAAATTTTTAAGCCAAAGCTCGACCCCGGCGATCGCCATGTCGGGCGTGGAGGTCCCGGCGGTGATTCCGACCGTATCTGCGCGGACAAACCATTCTTCTCGCAGATCGTCCGCCATCCGGACGTGATGCACGCGGGCGCAAAAACGGGAACAGGTTTTAACCAGTTCGTGCGTGTTGTTGCTGTGCGCCCCGCCGATGACGACGACCAGGTCACATTTCCGAGCCAGTTCAATGGCCGCGTTCTGTCGCTGTTTGGTCGGTTGACAGACCGTGTCAACGAAGCGCACTTCCGATTTCGGGAAAGCGCGCCCGAATCAGCCCCACGAGTTGCCGGACCCGGTCAATCGGCTGCGTGGTTTGTGAAACGACGCCGAAACGCAGGCGCTCGCCCAGTTTCGCCACGTCCTCTTCGCAAAGCACCACGTCGAACGCATCCAGGTCTCCGGTCATGCCGCGCACTTCCACGTGATCGCGTTTGCCGATGATGACCGGATGAAAACCCTCGCACACGAGCCGCGTCACCGCGCGGTGCGCCACATGCACCAGCGGACAGGTCGCCTCCACCACGTTCAGGCCGCGGCCGCGCGTTTCGCTCATCGCGCGTTCCGAAGCGCCGTGCGCCGTGACCATCACCGTCCGCGTGCTTATGTCACCGGGTTGCTGCGCCACGCGAATGCCTTTCGCCCGCAATTCCGCCAGCACCGTTTCGTTGTGGACGAGATCGCCCAGAATGGTCAGCGGTTCGCGATGCGCGGTTTCGAGGGCGAGCGCCACGGCGTCCTTCACCCCGAAACACATGCCCAGATGTTCGGCACGAATGATTTTCATCTAACTTCTCAGGGCAGGGCGCGTCACTCCGGGCGCGCCGATTTCAACGTTCGCGGCGGGCAGAGGACTGCCCGCCCCGCCGATTTTGTATTTGAACTTTGTGACACAAAGTAAAAGACCGCGGCGGTTTCAACTTGTTCAAAAGATTTTCACTTCGCCTTGTTTTGCCGGACGATTTGCTCCAGCAGGTTGATGTATTCAGCGAACGCCTTGCGGCCTGCTGCCGTGAGCGAGCAGGTGGTAAGCGGGCGGCGGTTCTGGAATGATTTGGCCACCGACACGTAGCCTTCCTGCTGCAAGGCGCGGATGTGCGTCGTCAGGTTGCCGTCGGTCATGGCCAAGGCGTCGCGCAATTCGGTGAACGACAGTTCCGGCGAGGCGGCGAGCATGGACATGATCGCCAGCCGCCCTTTCTCGTGAATCACCCGGTCGAGCTGTAAAAACGGTTCCGGGTTCACGCCGCATTCTTTCCCTTTTCGGTCAGATACAAATACGCGCCATAAGCCAGATGCAATACGCCGAAGAAAAAGCCCATGAGCCAGTGCGCGCTAAAGTCAGCCTGCGGCTGAAACTCCGTCAAGAAACACAAACTTCCAGCGGCTAATCCAATGTAGATCCAGCCGAACCACCTCACGCCGCGCGGCATGAAGAACCCGGCAGCGTGGAGCGCGCAGCCATAAAACATTGCCCAAATAAAAGGCAGCAGAAGCGTGAAATCGATGTAATTGCCCGACGATCCCAATCCGAACACCACGCCAAGAATCATCCCGGCGGTCAACGGCAGCAGCAAAGCTTGCGTCACACGACGTGTTGGTGGCGACCAAAACGGTTCACGATCTTTGAATGCCTGCTTTCGCGCGATAAAAAGTGCGCCAATGACCGCCACAACCGCGGCGGCAAGCCAAAGTCCACTAAAGGACTTTGTCGAATTAAAATGAAATATTAAACCGATCGCCGCCGTCAGCACGCCCACAAAGCCGGCAAAAAGCATGATCGGAGCGAGTGCCCGCCGGTAGACGGCGGAATGTTCCATCAGCGTCCGGATGGTTTGCAGGTTTTCTTCGGCCCAGTTCGTTTTCATGCCTATACTTTGCATCACAAAGCCAATTCTGGCAAGCGCAAAAAATGCTCCAATTTGGATAATGCCCTGATTTGCTGTTCGAGCCTGTGGCTCGAACGAATCGGCGCGCAGCGCCGACACTGCAACAGACTTTTAAACGCTACCCCTGGCTTCCTCTAATCCCGCTGACTTGCTTTCCCGGCGTGTTCCGCCGATGCTTTTGCCGCTGATGCCGCCGCCAAGAAAAATTCCCGCCCGCCAGCGCGTGCTCGCACAATGGCGCGGCGTGGATTTGTCGCCGCTCGAGGCCGCACAAGCCGTACGCGCCCGGCGTGCCGGCGATGTGGTGCCGAAAGTGGCGGCGGAGTTGCACCTGGACACACGCCGCGCCGAAGCCGAGGTCGTAAAGGTATGGAACTCGTTGATTGACCCGAACATCGTCGCCCATGCGCAGCCGGCCGGCTTGCGCAAGGGCACGCTGTTTGTGAACGTAGACAGCAACGTGTGGCTCGCTGAAATCGTCCGTTACCGCCGGAAGGAGATTCTCGACCGGCTGCAACACGGCTTCGGAAAGATTTTGATTCAGCGAATTTCGTTCCGCGTGGGGTGAAGCGAAACGCGGTTGGAGTTCAAGCTTCAGCTTGCTTGATCCATTAGCACACTTAAGAGTGAACTCCAACTTTCCAGGACTCACTCGTTTTACGCCATCAGCTTCATCTGCTTGGGCGTGAGCAGCCACACCAGTGTCGCGCAACGGCCGCAACCCGGCTTCTCCGTTTCCAATTTGCACAGGCCTCCCTTTTTGAAATTCATCGCCAATTCCATGCCGCCGGTGGTCAGCAATGAAATCAAGCGGCTCAAATAGGGATCATGGCCGACCAGCAAAACATTTTTCGGCGCGGGTTCTAATTCGTTCAACTGCCGGATCAGGTTTTTCGGGCTGCCGTCCGGGGCAAGGACAGCGGAAAATTTGAGCCCTTTTTTCAATTTTAAGGATTTGGCGACGATTTCCGCGGTTTGCTTCGCGCGCAAATACGGGCTGGAAAGGATCAGGTCGAAGCGCAAGCCCATCCGCTTCATGGCGGCGGCGGTTTGCCGGAGCTGGCGTTTGCCCCCAGGTGTGAGCTGGCGTTCGGAGTCGTTTCCGACATCCCAATCGGCGCGCGCCACCGCGATTCCGTGGCGTAAAATATGGATTTGCATGACGAGAACATACACGTCGGCGTGGCCGGTGCAATGTCCGCAAAACGTAACATTTTTCAGTTGGGATTTCGCGCCGGTGCCTTGTAGTTTTGCGCCGCATGGAACCCGTTCGCCGCGCCGTCATTGATGTCGGCACCAATTCCATCAAATTGCTGGTCGCTGACGTGTCCGGACGCGACGTGCGTCCGGTGCATGAGGAAAGCCGCCAGACGCGGCTCGGCCGGGGCTTCTACGAAACGCACCGGCTCCAGCCGGAAGCGGTCGCCTGCACCGCCGAAGCTGTCTGGGAGTTCGCCCAGATCGCGCGCGAAAGAAATGCCGATTCCCTCCGCGTTATTGCCACCAGCGCCGCGCGCGACGCGGTGAATCCCGGCGACCTCACCTCGGCCATCCGGCGTGCGTCGGATCTCAAAGTCGAAATCATTTCCGGCGAACAGGAGGCCGAATGGGCGTTTCAAGGCGTGACCACGGACGCGGAACTGGCGAAGGTGCCGTTGCTGTTGCTGGACGTTGGCGGCGGCAGTACGGAACTCATTCTTGGCCAGGGCGAACACAAACATTTTGCGCGCAGTTTTCCGCTGGGCACGGTGCGGCTCATGGAGAAATTTCCGCACAGCGACCCGCCCACGCGCGGTGAATTCAACGCGTGCCGCGACTGGATAAGGGATTTGCTGAAGAATGAGGTCCGCCCCAAACTGGATCCCGCCTTGCGGCGCGAGGCCCGTTCCTCCTCCGGAGAGATTCAGCTCGTCGGCACCGGCGGCACCACCAGCATCCTCGCGCGCATGGAGGCGAAACTCGATCGCTACGACCGCGAGCGGATTGAAGCCACGCGGCTTAACCTCGAACGGATCAAGTCACATCGTCGGCGTCTGTGGCGCCTGCCGCTGGCCGAGCGCAAGGAGATCGTTGGCCTGCCGAAACTGCGGGCGGACGTGATTCTGACCGGCGTTGTGATTTACGAGATGGTGATGGCGGAATTCGGCTTCAACCAACTTCGTATCAGTACGCGCGGCCTGCGCTTTGCTGCCGTGATGGACTGAAAGCATTTACGATTTGTGATTTACGATCTACGATTGTGGTACAGATTGGCGGCGCGATACCAATTTCAAATCATCAATCGCAGATCATAAATGAAGAGTTTGATTATCGGCTGTGGCTACCTGGGACTTTCCCTCGGCGCGGAATTGGTCCGGCTCGGACATGAGGTCTTCGGCCTGCGCCGGAGCGCGTCGGCGGAAAATGCATTGAAAGCGGCAGGCATCAGACTGCTCGTCGCGGACATCACCAAACCGGACGAATTGGCCCGGTTGCCGCGCGATTTTGATTGGGTCGTCAACTGTGTTTCCTCCACCGGCGGCAATGTTGAAGACTATCGGCAGGTTTATCTACAAGGCTCGCGGAGTTTGATTGAATGGCTTGCTCCCAATTTGCCCAAGAAGTTCGTTTATACCAGCAGCACAAGCGTTTACGGCCAGACCGACGGCTCCCAGGTCAAGGAAACCAACCAGACAGAACCCGCTGCAGAAACGGCGAAAGTTCTCCTCGAAACGGAAAAGTTTCTGTTGGCAGCGGTGGCTGACCGTAAGATCCCCGCCGTGGTTTTGCGCGTGGCTGGCATTTACGGGCCTGACCGAGGCCACTGGTTCAAGCAATTCTTGAAAAACGAGGCGCGCATCGAAGGCGATGGCTCGCGTTTCCTGAACATGATTCACCGCGACGATTTGATCGGGTGCATCGTCGCGGCGCTGAAAAACGGTCGTCCCGGCGAGATTTACAACGTCGTGGACGATGAGCCAGTGAGCCAGATAAATTTTTCCCAGTGGCTCGCGGCAACCGTCGGGAAATATCCGCCACCGTCCGTGCCGGAAAACCCGGCTGAAAACCGCAAACGCGGCGTGACGAACAAGCGGGTTTTGAACCGCCGGTTGAAGATGGAACTCGGTTATCAGTTCAAGTATCCGAACTTCCGCAAAGGTTACAGCGCGGAACTGCTTCGACTCGAACGCGCCGGTGAACTGCATATCGCGCCGGACGAACGCTAGGTTGAACCAGCCCGCTTTTAATCAGACTTTTTGCAGCGCCGCCTTGACACGCTCCCGCGTCATCGGCAATTGGCACAATCGCGCGCCGGTCGCGTCGTGGATGGCATTGGCGATGACCGCGCCCATCACGACGATCGCTGGCTCGCCGCCGCCTTGCGGAGGCTTGTCCGGCGCGTCGAGGATCACGGTCTCGATTTTCGGCACCCAGGCAAAGCGGGGGATTTGGTAGCTGTCAAAGTTTGTATCCAGGACCTTCCGGCCTTTGAAATGGATTTCCTCGGTCAGCGCATAGCCCATGCCCATGGTGATACAACCTTCCATCTGAATTTTCGCGCCTTCAGGGTTGATGACCAGGCCCATGTCCTGGACACAGGCGACGCGTTTGACCTGGACGGACCCCGTTTTGGCGTCCACGGCAACTTCCGCAATGGCGGCCACATACGTTCCCGCATCGATGCCGCACGCGACGCCGTAACCGCGTTTGCTCGGGGCCTTGGCCGGCGTCCAGCCGAAAGTTTCGGCGGCAGCTTTGAGAACTCGAATCATTTTGTCGTCGCTTAAATTGTTCAGGCGAAATTCCACCGGATCGATTCCCGCGGCGGCAGCCATCTGGTCAATCTGTGATTCGCGGGCAAAAGTGTTGGTGTTGTTGCCTGGTGCGCGCCAGGCGCCGGTGTGAAAGGGATGCTCCGACCCCTGCCAGCCGCGGCCATGCCCGGAGGTGCGATGATTCGGAACGGTGTAAAATTGTTGCGCGCCGCGGTCACCGGCGTAATAAACATCGTAATCCCAGAAAACCATCTTCCCGGCCGCATCCACGCCGGAACTGATTTTGACGATGGCCGCCGGCTGAAACGTGTCGAAAAAGAATTCCTCCTCGCGGCTCCACATCACCTGCACGGGTTTCCCGGTGATTTTCGCCAACTGTGCGGCTTCAACGGCCTGCTGATTGTAAGTCTTGCCGCCGAAGCCGCCACCCACGAAGGGCGTAATCACCCGGACTTTGTTCGCCGCGAACCCGATCGCCCGGGCGATTTCGGGCTGGGCGCCAAACGGGTTCTGGGTTGAAGCCCACACCGTGGCTTTGTCGCTCTCAATTTGGGCGAGGGCTGTGTGGGTTTCCATGGCGGCGTGGGCGACGTAACAGTCCAGGTAAGTCGTTTCGATCGTTTTGGCGGCGAGCTTCCGGCCCGCCTCCAGGTCTCCGCCCGATTTCAAAACGTTGGCGGGCGGCGCAGCGCTTAACAGATGATCGAAAATATTTTTGTCATCCAACTTGGCTTCGGGAATGTCGAATTCAGCTTTGACACGGCTCAGGGCGTCCTCCGCCACGTCGGGAAGCTCGTGAAGGACTGCAATCAGATCCTTGTCCTGAACCACCTGCACGCCGGGAACCTTTTTGGCAGGCGCAGTGTCCACGCTTTTCAAAGTGGCGTCGTGGGCCGGCGGCCGCAGGATTTTCGCATAGAGCATGCCGGGCAGGCGGATGTCGCCCGCGTAGTGTGCCTCGCCAGTGACTTTTGCCCGGCCATCGCGATGCAACTGCGGCTTGCCGACGATCATGAATTGGGAAGGCTCCTTCAAAGCCGGTTTGCCCTCGATATGTCTTTCGATTTGTTTGCCCCTGGTCAATTGGCCGTAAGTCACACGATGCTCCGGGTTTTTCTTGTCGAAAATGGCGCCGTCCCTGGCCGTCAATTGCGCTTGCGGAACCTTGAGCGCATCCGCCGCCAGTTCCAGCAGCACCGCCCTGGCTTCTGCCGCCGCGGCTTGCAGGGCCGGGCCGAACATCCGCGTCGTCATTGAACCAAACGTCCCCATGTCCCAGGGACAGAGGTCGGTGTCGCCCATGACGATGTCCACGGTGTCCAGCGGCGCGTCCAGTTCCTCGGCCAGCATCTGCGGCAGCGAGGTGATGGGTCCCTGGCCCATCTCGATTTTGCCGGTGAAACCGGTCACGCGGCCATCCTCGCCAATTCGCAAAAACGCATTGAAATCGGAAGGCAATCCGCGGCCAAAGCCGCGCCCGCGCCCGGCTTCCTGGGCCTGCGCCGCGAGGAATTCGCCCATCGCCACACAAATGATGATGCCGCCGCCGAGCCGCTTGAGGAATTCCCGCCGGTTCTGCGGATAAAGGTCCGAGAAATCCTTGATGTCCTTGAAATTCAGCGCCAGATAATCGTTCGCATTCATTTGACCGGAGCTCCTTTCATTTCCGCCGCGGCGGATTGGATCGCATCAATGATGCGCGTGTGAGCGCCGCAGCGACAGAAGTTGTTGTTCATGCCCAGGATGATCTGATCCCGCGTTGGCTGTGGATTTTTGTTCAACAGGCTGACGGCGTTGAGCACCTGTCCCGGGATGCAGAAGCCGCATTGCAATGCGTCGTGGGCCATGAACGCCTTCTGCACCGGATGCAGTTTCCCGTCCTGTTCCAGCCCCTCGACCGTCACGACATCCTTGTCCTTGACCGAACGAACAGGCATCAGGCAGGAGCGGAACGCCACTTTGTCCACCAGCACCGTGCAACAGCCGCAGTGTCCCTGGCCGCAGCCAAATTTGGGGCCGGTCAGTCCCAGATCGGTTCGCAAGACCCAGAGCAACGTGCGGTCGCCATCCACGGTCAGGCGCGTGGGTTTGCCGTTAAGTTTGAAGGAAATGGTGTCAGCCATGTCAGCCTCCGGTTGGAAAACTTTTTCTTTTTACAATGTCAGGTCGTCATGCGGCCATCGCGCTGGTTTTTGTATCCCTTTATTCCGGAGAGTCAAAGCAGAATTTTGGGAACTTTCGGGCAAACCGTTAAGCAAAATCCGAAATCCGGATCGGAAAACTTCGGGATCACCCGGCCGGGGTTTCGGGTTTCGGGTTTCGGATTTGCGCCGCCGCAACGACAGCGCTTTCGATGAAAGCAGCGCCGGACCTACACCGCGCTGTCGCCTTGTTCGCTGGTGCGGATGCGCCAGGCGTCGTCAACGGTGGACACAAAGACCTTGCCGTCGCCAATCTTGCCGGTCTTGGCCGCTTTGAGGATGGCTTCGACGGCGGACTCCACCAACGCTTCCGGCAGGACGGTTTCGATTTTGATTTTGGGCAGAAAATCCACGGTGTATTCGCTGCCGCGATAGATTTCGGTGTGTCCCTTCTGGCGCCCGAAACCTTTGACTTCCATGACGGTCATGCCGAGGATGCCGATCCCGTTGAGGGCTTCCTTGACGTCGTTCAATTTGAACGGCTTGATGATGGCTTCGATTTTTTTCATGTGTCGTCTCCGGTTTATTCGTTGTAGGCGCGCTCGCCGTGTTGCGAAAGATCCAGACCCAGGCTCTCATCTTCCTGGTCAACGCGCAAACCGATAAGCCGGTCCACCAGTTTCAACAAGACCCAGGTGGCCATGGCCGCCAGCGCCACTGTGACCAGAACGGCCTGGAGTTGATTGAAAAACTGGTGTGCGCCGCCGGCGATGGCCGTGGTCACGCCATTGATTTTGAAAGTGCCCACGAGGGCCGGGTTCACCGTCTGACTGGCGAGAAAACCGAGCATCAACATGCCGGTCGCGCTGCCCACACCATGCACGCCGAACACATCGAGTGAATCGTCGTACCCAAAACGGTATTTGAGCTTCGAAACGGCGAGGTAACAGACCACGCCCGCCACCAGCCCGATGCCGAACGCCGAGGGTATGGACACGAAACCCGACGCCGGAGTGATGGTCGCCAGCCCTGCCACCATGCCGGAGGCGGCGCCGAGCACACTGGGCTTGCCTTTGAGCCACCATTCCGTGGCGGTCCAGCTCAACGCCGCGGCGGCGGCGGAGAAATGCGTGGCGGCGAACGCACTGGTGGCCAGTCCGCCCGCGCTCAATGCGCTGCCGGCATTGAACCCAAACCAGCCCACCCACAACAGTCCGGCCCCGATGAGCGAGTACACCACGTTGTGCGGCATCATCGGTTCCTGCGGGTAGCCGTCGCGCCGGCCCAGCACCAGCGCACAGACCAGCGCGGACACGCCTGAACTGATGTGTACGACCGTTCCGCCCGCGAAATCGAGCGCGGGAATCCTTCCGCCGAGCGCCCAGTTGAACAGCCCGCCCTTGCCCCACATCATGTGGCACAGCGGAAAATAAACCACCGTCATCCATAGCACGATGAACACGAGATACGCCTTGAACCGGATGCGCTCCGCGATCGCGCCGCTGATCAGTGCCGGCGTGATAATGGCAAACATCATCTGGAAGAGCATAAACGTCTGGTTCGGAATGGTGGCCGCGTAATCCGGGTCAGGCGTCAGCCCGACGCCGTGCAGGAACAAATGTCTGAAGGGGTAGCCGAAAATCGCGTTGCCCTCGCCGAAAGCCATGCTGTACCCGAACACCATCCACATCGTGGACACCACCCCCATCAAGATCAGGCTGTGCATCATCGTGGAGAGGACGTTCTTGCTGCGCACCAGCCCGCCGTAAAACAGGATCAGGCCCGGAGCCGTCATCATCAACACCAGCGCCGCGCTGGCGAGCACCCAGGCGTTGTCGCCGGAATTGATGGGCTGGCCGGTGGCCGCATTGTACGCCGGGACGAGTTGCGCCACCGGTTCCGGTTCGGAGGCAAAAGCGGCGGCGCCGAAACCAAAAGCCAATACCGCCGGCAGACAGGCAGAAAGAAAGCGACGGTAAAATCGGGCTGACTGGCTCATATCAAAACAGATTATTGCCACCGGAACTGCACAGCTTTCCGCATTTTGACAAAGTGTAGCCAAGTATTGTCGCCCGGGAGCAGGTTTCAAGATAATTCGGCATCCGGTTTATGGGAGGGTCACAAGCCATGGCCAATGCAAAAATTCTTCGACGCGGTTGGCATTCGTGTTTAGCTTCCCACCGATGGCCGCCGAAACCCAGCTCACCCCGATGATGACGCAGTATCGCCGCATCAAAGGCGAACTGCCCAAGGACGCGTTGCTGTTGTTCCGGCTCGGCGATTTTTACGAGATGTTTTTCGAGGACGCACAAACCGGGGCGCAGCTTCTCAATCTCGCGCTGACGGCGCGGAACGGCGTGCCCATGTGCGGCCTGCCGCATCATGCGTCCCATGCCTACATCGGCAGGTTGCTCAAGGCCGGAC
This sequence comes from uncultured Verrucomicrobiae bacterium, assembly GCA_963802515.1. GTDB lineage: Bacteria > Verrucomicrobiota > Verrucomicrobiia > Limisphaerales > UBA11358 > UBA11358. The sequence continues at coordinate 2,372,658 of CAWDIX010000002.1, read as the reverse complement.
GCAAGGTCGCTATCTGCGATCAGCTCGAAGAGGCCCGGCCCGGCAAACTGGTCAAACGCGAAGTCACCCAAATCCTCTGCCCCGGCACACATTTCGACGAACGGATGCTTGTGGCCGAACGGAACAATTTCCTCGCTGCCGTTCGTCCGGGCGGAAGAACGTTCGGCCTCGCGCTCGTGGATTTGACCACCGGCGATTTCCTGACGACGGAAGTTGAAGGCGATGCGGCGTTGCTCACGGAACTCGAACGGTTGCGGCCGGCGGAAATCATTTATCCGGGCGAAGCGGTGGCGTTGCGCGACCTGCTGCGCGGTTCGTTTCAAATCCTGAATGGTTATGACGACTGGACGTTTGCACCGGAGACGGCGTTGTTCACCGTACGCGACCATTTCAAGGTTGCGTCGCTCGACGGGTTCGGCTTGAAAGACCGCACGGCCGCCATCGGCGCGGCGGGCGCGGTGCTGCATTATCTAACGCAGCATTTGCGCCGCGACGTGACAGCATCTCACGCGGTTGTCGTTTTATCGGCACAACGATTTTCTCGCGCTCGATTACACGACGCTGCGGCACCTGGAAATTCTGGAGCCGCTGCGTCATGACGCGCCCGCGCAACGCCTCGCTTTACGGCGTGGTCAATCGCACGGTCACGCCGATGGGCGCGCGCCGCTTGCGCGACTGGCTTTCGCAACCGCTTGCTGCCGTCGAACCGATCCGCCGGCGGCAGGAAGCAGTGCAGACGTTCATTGAAAATTCCGCCGGCCTGGACAATTTTCGGGCGCAGCTCGCGCAAGTGCGCGATCTGGAGCGGACGATTGGGCGGCTGAGTTCCGGCAGCGGCAACGCGCGCGACCTCGTCGCGTTGCGCATGGCGCTGGAACAAATCCCGGCGATAAAAGGAACCATGTGCGAAATCGGAGCGCGGACGGCTCGCCCGCGTGTTGATATTTGAGCGAGGACGTTTTCAAAGCCACCGATTACGCCGGCGCATTCAAACGAATTGACGAACGCGCTCGCGGACGAGCCGTCCGCGCTCCTGAACAACCTCGAATCCCGGCTCGCCGAATCACCCGAACTCGTCGAGTTGATTTCCCGCGCCATCGTGGATGACCCGCCACTGGCGGTGAAGGAAGGCGGCATGATTCGCGACGGTTTCGATCCGGCGCTTGATGAACTCCGCAATGCCACGCGCGGCGGCAAGGACTGGATTGCCAAATTGCAGGCGGACGAAATCGGCCGCACCGGCATCCCGTCGCTCAAGGTGCGATTCAATTCCGTCTTTGGCTACTACATCGAAGTCACAAAGGCGAACCTCGACAAGGTGCCGCCGCATTACATCCGCAAGCAGACCATCGCCAACGGCGAACGCTACATCACGCCGGAGTTGAAGGAAATGGAAGGCAAAATCCTCGGGGCGGAGGAACGCAGTGTGAAGCTGGAATACGAACTTTTCCAGCGCGTGCGCGAGGACGTGCTTGGCCAACTGTCGAAAATCCAGCATACGGCTGCGGCACTCGCCCAACTCGACGTGCTGGCGTCCTTTGCGGAAACCGCGCGCCTGCACAATTATTGCCGTCCGCAGGTTGCCGACGAAGGCGTGATACAAATTCGCGACGGACGGCATCCGGTTTTGGAACAAAGTTTGATGGACGAGCGGTTCGTGCCGAATGACACGGGACTGGCAAGGGTGATGGGTTTTACTTCTTCCTCTCCGCCGCAAAGCGGGGGAGAGGGCCGGGGTGAGGTGGCGCAAATCGAATCCCCTCACCCGGCCTCCGGCCACCCTCTCCCCGCTTCAGGCGGGGCGAGGGAAACAAATTTATTGTTTCCCCAAATCGCGCTCATCACCGGGCCAAACATGGCGGGCAAAAGCACATACATCCGGCAGGTCGCGCTCATCGTGCTGCTGGCGCACACCGGCTCGTTCGTGCCGGCGGCGGAGGCGCGGATTGATCTGGTGGACCGCATCTTCACGCGCATCGGCGCCAGCGACGACCTTACGCGCGGGCAATCCACGTTCATGGTCGAGATGACCGAGACGGCGAACATTCTGAACAACGCCACGCCGCGCAGCCTCGTTGTGCTGGACGAAATCGGGCGCGGCACCAGCACGTTTGACGGGCTGAGCCTGGCGTGGAGCATCGTCGAGCACCTGCACAACCAGGTCGGCGCCAAAACTTTGTTCGCCACGCATTATCACGAATTGACCGAACTCGCGGCGCGTCTGCCGCGTCTGAAAAATTTCAACGTGGCCGTCCGCGAATGGCGCGACCAGATTGTCTTCCTGCGCAAAATCGTCGAGGGCGGCACGGACAAGAGCTACGGCATCCACGTCGCGCGCCTGGCCGGCGTGCCGAAGGAAGTGTTGGAGCGCGCGAAGGTGATTCTGAGCAACCTCGAAGAATCCGAACTGACGCCCGAAGGCAACGTGCGGCAATCCGCGCGCCGCCAGCAGGATCGCGACAAGCTCAAGCAACTCGCCCCGCCGCCGCAGATGGACTTGTTCGGCTCGTAGGACCGCGGATCATTCCTGCCAGACCGTCACCCCGGCTGTGGGCACTTCGGCGGAACCAATCAGAATTTTGGCGTTCTTCGGGATTGGCGCGCGCTGCGGCGTTCCGGTGAAGTTGGTCGCCACCCAGAAACCGTCCCGCCAGTCCACGAGAAAACCGTCGGGAAAGTTCTCAACGGCCACCCCGGCGCGCTGAAAGTCTTCGCGGATGAGCCGGGCTTCGAGATCGCCATTCAGCGAGTCCAAGCCGATGTAGGTCACGGTGCCTTTGCCGAGTTTGCGAGTGACCGCAGCCGCGCCGCCGGCGTAAAATTGGTCGGCATAACGGGCCAGCACGGTTGTGCCCGGTTGCGGTTCCAGCACTTCGGCCCAACTCACCCAGTCGTAAGTTTGGTTGCCGGCCTTTACCTTGCCGACATAAGGCGCGGGCAGGGTATCGTAAAATTTGATCTTCGCGCCGATGAGATCGAGGATGGGCGCGGCCCACGGCCCTTCCCAAAGATGCGCGTTCCGATCTTTTTCTCCGGTGCGGCAGGTGAGGATCAGATGCCCGCCCTGTTCGGCGTAGTCATTCCAGCGTTGCACAAGTTTTTCATCAACCAACTGGCAAGCGGGCACGACGAGGAACGGGTACTGGTTGAAATCCTTGTCCTCGGTAATGACGTCCACCGGGCAGCCGAGGCGTTTGAGCGCGCGATAATGTTTCAGGATATGTTCCATCGTATCCCAACGGATGTTTTGCTTGTGGTCATCAATGTTCCAGCGGCTTTCGACATTGTAGAGCAGCGCCGCGCGGCGCGCGGCGTAGGCGGCCGGTTCTTTGGCGTCAGGCTTTAGATCTTTCCGCAACAGCGCCATTTCCTGCGCGGCTTGTGAATATTGTTCGCCGCCGGTGGTCGGGGTGACGCCATCGGTACCAACGAGGCCGGAATGATATTGTTCGGGGCCGACGAGCGGCTCGCGATAGCGGTAGGTGCAGACCAGTTTCGCGTCGGCGGCGAATGCGCGCATGATCCACAGGTGAATCGCTCCGGGATACGGTTGCGGGTTCACGTCGCCCCAATTCACCTGGCCGGGCTGCAATTCCATCAACCCTTCAAACCCGTTGATGCTGCGATGGAAGTCGTGGGAGAAGGACATCTCCGCCGCGCCCCCGAGACGGAAGCCGAGCGGACCCTCGTTGAGATTGCCATGCACCGGATAATGCGTCCACGTGATGATCTCAAAATCCTTGCCGTTGAGCGCGGGGTTTACCGCGCCGAACATGTGCATGAAGTTGCTCGTGATCCACTGGCGGTTGCCGCAGTACTTGCGCAGGATGCCGGCCTGGAAACGCAGGTAATCGGCCGCCGAATCGGCGAACCAGCGTCGCATGTCGAGCAGCGCGTGTTCGTTGACCTGGGCAACCAACTCCTCCTTGTTCGGGATGCGAATCTGGTCAAAGTTCTGGTAACGCTGCGACCAAAATGAAGTGCCCCACGCGGCGTTCAGGTTTTCGATGGTGCCGTACTTGTCCTTCAACCAGGCGCGAAACTTTGCCTGACACGAGTCGCAGTAACAGGGTTCCTTGCCGTAATGGCTGAGTTCGTTGTCAAGCTGCCAGCCCCAGACGCGCGGGTCATTGCCGTAACGTTTGCCCAGTTCGTCCACAATCTTGCCGACGTATTCCCGGTAGGTGTCCACGTTCCAGCAAGCTTGCTGGCGGGTGCCATGCATCATCCGGCGGCCGGCGGCGTCCACCATGCACACCTCGGGATGTTCCTGTGTCAACCAGACCGGCGGTGTGGGGCTGGGCGTGCAGAGAACGACTTTCAATCCCTGGTCGGCGCAGAGCTGGATGTTACGGTCCAGCCAGGCAAAATCGAAATGGCCTTCCTCCGGTTCCATGAACGTCCAGGCGAACTCGCCCATGTGGACGAATTCCAAGTGCATATTCTTGATGTTGGCGATGTCCCGCGCCCATTCGTTTGAAGGCCAGGCTTCCGGGTAATAATAAACACCGATCCGCATCAGGTCGGCCTTGGGAAATTGCGGGCTGTCGGCGGCGACGAGTTGGGTGGCGGTTAAAATTCCCAGGGCGGCAACCAGCGTCGGAATCTTCATAGCATGAGATCGTTTGTGCTCTTGTAGCCGGAAGTGTTCGTCCTGGACAGAAAAAAAGGATTATTTCCCAATCGCGGCGGGCTTTTTCCCATCATTTACGATGAATGGGCATGATTTTACAGTTGAACGCGCAGGCTGCCTGCCCTTTCTAATGATTATTATGAAAAGGAGTACATTACACACTTGGGCAGCCGTTGGTTTGTCGGGGTTGATCGCGACGGCGGCATACCGCGCGTCGGCGGATGATACCTCGGCAAAGGCAACTGCTGCGAAACCAGACAAAACCTACACGGGCACGGTTGTTTCCGTTGCCCCGAAAGAACACACGCTGGACATGAAAGGGTTTCTGTTCAGCAAGAAATTCAACCTCGGCGATTCCTGCGTGTATAAAATGGCAGGCGAGGGCACGGGCGCAATGGACGATTTGCGGCCCGGTCAGCGGGTCACGGTCAGTTACCTGGATGCCAACGGCGTGCTGGTGGCGGATCGCGTGACGCAAATACCGTTGCGTGAGGAAGGCATGGTCAAGGCCATAGACCCGGCGGCGCACACGCTGACGCTGCATAGGGGCGTTATGGATAAGACGTATCAGCTCCCCGCCGATTGTGAGGTTACGTTGCGCGGCGGCAAAGCCGGCACGCTCGGCGACATTCAAACGGGCGATCACGTGACCGTGACTTACGAAATTCCGAACGGCAAAGCCACCGCATGGGAAATTGCGCAGACCAGCGCGACGTTCACGGGCAATCTGACGGCAATTGACCTGGAGCAAAAAACCATGAAGGCCAAGGCGACATTCGCCTCAAAGAAATTCAACGTGGGCGATGACTGCGCCATTCTCATCAACGGCAAACCGGACGGGAAATTGACCGATCTCCAGCCCGGCGAAAACCTCACGTTCAGTTACGACAACGTAAACGGCGTGAATATTGTGAACCGGATTGCGCCGGCGGAATCGTCGCCAACCACGCCAACGACGGCGATGCAGTCGATGCCGCAATAATCCGTTTCCTGATTGTTTAATTGAGCACGTTCCTCGCGAACGTGCTCACTTTCTCCCCTTTGGCTCGCTGCAAAAGGCGGCTCTCAGACATTCCAGCCGTTACTCATCGCGACGAGCGTGACGGCGTCGGCCCGGGGCCGCGCCGCCAGTGGACAGCCAGCGGCGCCAGGCTGGGGCCCTCGGCCACTTTTCGCCAAGCGATTCGATCTGACATGAGGGAAAAACAGCGGAATTCGAGAGACGCTCAAGATTTCGCCTTGATTCCATTTTGTTCTCCGACGACAAAAAGGCTGTGCCCTTCGGTTGTTTGTGCTAAACTTCGTTCGCTTTATGTCAACCCAGGTCTTTCCCGAATCGTTCCGGGAATTTGAGATTCCCGAGCGAGTTGCCTTTGCCAGGGGCAACGGCGATCTTGCCAAGGTCAACATCCAAACCAGCCGGAGCACGGCGGAAATATATCTTCAGGGCGCCCACGTCACCAAATTTCAGAAAAACGGCGAACCACCGCTGTTGTTCATGAGCCGGTTGAGTCAGTTCGCTCCCGGCAAACCAATTCGTGGCGGGGTTCCGATTTGTTTCCCCTGGTTCGGCCCGCGCGAGGGCGATGTGGCACACGGATTTGCGCGCATCACAGAATGGAATTTGGTCAAAACCTCCACCGCGCCGGACGGCGCGATCACGTTGAACTTCCGCCTGCCGACGGCTCCTGACCGTGCCGTGTGGCAAGCCTTGCGCGTGGAATTCGGCGTGACGATTTCCGACCGGCTGACAATGGAGTTGATGGCCGCCAATGATTCGGCGGACGCGCCGTTCGAAATTGAAAACTGTTTGCACACGTATTTTGCCGTGGGCGATATCGGCGGCGTCGGGATTCGCGGGTTGAAGGGCGCGCGATTTTTGGACAAGACCGATAAAGGGGCTGAAAAACCGGAGTTGCACGAGGTGCTGCCCGTCGTTGCCGAGACGAACCGCATTTATCATGACACGCCGGGCCCGGTGGAAGTCGTTGACGGGAAATTTCGCAGGATAATTTGCATCGAGAAATCCGGCTCGGCGGACACGGTGGTCTGGAACCCGTGGACCACCCAGCTCATGCCCGACTTCGACCCGGCGGAACAGGGCCGGATGGTTTGTGTGGAATCCGGCAATGTGGGCCGGAATAAAATCACGCTCGCGCCGGGGGTGACGACGGTGATGAAAGTCGAATTAAGCAGCCGCGCGGCTTGAACAATTTGGATTGCCTGACGCCCGGTCTTCCGACGCCTGGAACGGCGTGGCCGAAGCCGCGGCCGGTTCAATTTTTGGTTTTGCCGTTTTCGGCCGAAGCGTGGTCAAGGCATTGACGGACCGTGGCGAGTATCTCAGTGGGCGTAAAGGGCTTGGTCAGGAATTTGCCGTCACCCAGGAATTCCGTCTGGGTGACTTCGGGCGTGTAGCCCGAGGTGTACAGTACGGCCAGGGAGGGTTTGGCAGCGCGCAAGCGGACCGCCAAATCATCGCCCAGAAGGTTTCCGGGCATCATCATGTCGGTGAACAGCAAATCGATTTCAGAACTGTGGCCCTGGAAGACCTCCAGGGCATCCTGGCCGGAGGCCGCCTCCAGAACGCGATAGCCATTTTTGCGCAGCACCGCGGCCGTCAAGGCGCGCACGTGGTCTTCATCTTCAACCACGAGCACACACTCCGTTCCTTTTTTGACGGCCGTCTTTGAGGATTGGAACGGGTCTTCCGGCCCGGAATTTTCCGCGCAGGCCGGCAGATAAATTCGAAACGCCGTGCCTTTATTGACGGCGCTTTGGACCTCGACCCAGCCATTATGTTGCTTGACGATGCCGTAAACCGTCGCCAGTCCCAGGCCGGTGCCTTTGCCGATTTCCTTGGTTGTGAAAAACGGGTCAAAGATGCGGGGTAGAAGCTCCGGTGCAATGCCGCAGCCGGTGTCGGAGACGGAGAGACAGACGTGTTGGCCGGCGCGGATTTCGGAGTTTTTTTGCACATCATCGCTGGTGATGATGACGGCGTTGATGGTGACGGTCAGCTTTCCGCCCTTTGGCATGGCGTCACGGGCATTGACTGAAAGATTCATAATGACCTGCTCCATCATGCTGAGGTCGGCGTGGACGGGCGGGAGATGAGGCGGGGCGTTCACCGCAAAAGTGATGTGATCGCCCAGCAGTCGTCTCAACATTTCCACCAGGTGGTTGACCACCTGCCCGAGGTCGAGCATTTCCGGCTTGAGCACTTGTTTGCGGCTGAACGCCAGCAATTGTCGGACGAGCCGGGCAGCCCTTTCGACGGCGATGGATATGTCACTGAGCGAATCGGCGCAGGAGGGGTCTTGTTTGAGCTCGTCCTGCAACAAGGAGGTGTTCCCTTGAATCACCGTCAGGATGTTGTTGAAATCATGCGCAACGCCGGCGGCGAGCTGCCCCACCGCTTCCATTTTTTGGGATTGGCGCAATTGGGCCTCCAGCTTCAATTGTTTGGCGATTTCAAACTTCAGTTGCTCATTCGCGGTTTCCAGTTCCGAAGTCCGGTGACGCACCAGCGCGTCGAGATTTTCCAACTGGGACTGCACCTTGCGGTTCAAATGCCATTTCTCCGTGAGCGCATGGGCGAGCTGCAACGCCTCGATGTTGTCGAACGGCTTCTTGAGCACGACGAGATTCGGGGAGTGTCCCAGCTTGTGAATCATCTCCTCCCAGGAATAGTCCGAGTAGGCCGTGCATACGACGACCTGGATTTCCGGAAAGCATTTCCAAATCTGGCTGATGGTCTCCACGCCATCCCATCCGGGTGGCATCCGCACGTCCACGAACGCCAGCGCGTAAGGATTGCCTTCCTCGGCGGCCCGCTGGATCAGCGCCAAACCTTCCTGCCCCTGGAAGGCTGAATCAATCACAAAACCGGCGCGCGGCGAAGCGATGGTGCTCTCTCCGAACAACAGCGTCTTGGCGCGGGTCAGCCCGGTGTTCCGGTCCTGCTCCTGGCCGAGAATTTTCCGGAAATCCTCATGGATCGAAGCGTTGTCGTCTATGATGAGGATGCGATTGCCGGGTTGGGCGGGTGGCGAATTCATAAAGTTTTGCCGGGAGGACATATCGGTAAAACCAGGGTTAAGGTTGCGCCGCGTCCCGGTCCATCGCTGGCGGCGGACAGCGAGCCGCCCATTTCCCGGGCATTAATCGCGCCGATGTGGAGGCCAAAACCATGACCATTCGGGCGCGTGGTAAAGCCGTGGGAAAAAATGCGCGTCAGGTTTTCCAATGGAATGCCAATGCCATTGTCTTCCACCTGAACCATGACGCATTCCCCGTCCGTTTTAGCAATCGTCACGACGAGCCGTTTTTCATTCTCGGTGCATTCGTCCAGCGCATACTTGGCGTTGCGGATAAAATTGATCAGGATCTGCAGGACCTTGTGTTTGTCAACCATCAGGGGCGGCACTTCCTCAAACCGGCGGATGACCTTGACTCCATGGCGGGTCAGCGCCGCCGAATTGATTTGGAGGGCGTCCTCCACCAGGCTGGCCGGAGACACTTTTTCGATGATGCCGGAAACGCGCGCATAGCTTTGCTGCGTGGCGACGATGTCCTTGATATGGTCGACGTTTTTGGCCAATTGCTCCAGCTCACGCAGGGTGCTTTCCCGTTCTTTTGCGAGCTGCCCGGCGATCTGAATTATGAATTCCGGAATTAATTTTCCCCTGGCATCGGTGGTCAGGAAAACCCCCAGGTCTCCATTTTTCTGTTTCAGCAATTCGCTGGCTTTCAAAAGGGCGCAGGTCTCCGATTCACGAACCTGATCGCGGAGCAAGGTGGTGGAGACGTTGACACTGTTGAGGACATTGCCGACGTTGTGCAGGACGCCCGTGGCGACTTCGGCCATGCCCGCCTGCCGGGAAGCCAGCATGAGGCTCCGTTGCGCCTGGGCCAGTTCGGTGTGGGCTTGTTCCCTCGCCGTGACCTGATCCTGGAGTTCCTGCGTCCGCTCGGCGACGCGGATTTCGAGTTGGTCGTTGGCGGTTTGCAGTTCTGTCTGCGCCTGGTTTAACAGCGCGTTTTTGCGCGCAATCAGGATGCCCCAGGCAAGCGCAATCAGGAACACGGCGAGGATGCCGACCAGTACCCACATCAGCCGTGCCAGCGTCCACCAGGGCGGCTGCTGCAACAATTGCACATCTTTCCACGAACGGAGGTGGAGCAGGAAAGAACGGGGCTGTCCGTTTTCATCGCTCTGAACTTCATAAACTCCGGTCAGGGCGAGCCGGCTGCCCAATTCCAAGGATTGCAGTTTCTTTTCGGATCCCAACGCCATTGAACCGAGGCCTGCCTCAAAGGCGAAATCTTTGGCCTGGATGAGCAAATGTGTTTCGCCGTCTTTTTCCACCTTGTTTATCATGACTCCCTCGGCTTTCACCAGGAGACCTTCCCGGCTCACATTAACGGAGTTCGTCATTGACAATTGCACAGGGTTTGGCTCTCGGCCGCTCGAGAGACGACGATAAACCGCTTCACGGAGGACAAATTTTTGACCTTCCTGGCCGGGAAAACCCACCACTTCGATCCGGTCTCCAGGCTGAAGCGCATCCATTTGCTGGCTCAAGGCAAAGACGCTGTCCGCCCCGTCCTGTACATACAGGTAGCGCCCCGGCTCATACAGGACGACGGCGCCAGCCGTGCGGATTCGCTGGTTGAGTGCGCTTTCCATGTTGAATCGCCGCAGGCTGGCCAGTGGACGGAGGGGCGCGGCGAACAGATCATACGGCGCGGGTTGTTCAATTTGGATGTATTTTTGATCCGGCGTCCAAAGCTGAATCCCCGTCAATTGATGCCGCGCATTGGAAATCGCGGAACACACCCCGCGCACGCGAATGATTGATCCTTTATACACATCGAACGACTGCGAGGCCGGGGTCCACGCCTGGAATTCCCCGCTGGACGTGCTCAGATCGAAACGCACCAGCCCGTTGGTTTGCATCAGATCCCGGACAAATCCGCGCATCTCCACCCAATTGCCCTCTTCCACTCCGGTGAGCGCCTGTTCGAGGGTCACCAGACGTCGCTCTTCCATGTTTGACCAGCCGGACCGGCGCAGGACGGCATTTGTGACCACGGGCACAAAGTCCCCCGCACCAGTCACGCCGTCCAGAAGCACAATCGTTCCCGGTTTCGCGCTACCGGGTTCATCCCATTCCGGGTTAACCACGCGGATTCCGCCGCTGGCGTCCAATATGTACGCAAAGGGGGTGCTGGAATGCGACCAGGCGACCACTCCGCGAAGAGCAACCGGCAAATGGCGGCCGGCCTCACCGACTCTTAGATCCCGGATTTGCTCGGCCAGGCGCAGGGGCAATGTGTTGGTTGTGATCATCAACCTGGAAGCGGTGGCATTCGTCGAGGTTACCAGCCGGTACAAACCATTGCGCAAACACTGTTGCACACCTGCCACGTAAGGATAGCCAATGGCTTCGACTCGATCCCCGAACCGCAGAGGTTGGCTCTGTTTGCTCTGGACCATGATTTGTCCCGTGGCATCCCAGACGGTGACCCATTTGCCCGGTTCGTAGGTTCGTACAATGCCCGCGACCTTGACTAAAGTGCCCAGAGGTGTATCCAATTGTATGTCCTTGCTCAAAGTGATCGGTATGGCGAAGCTCGCATTCGTTTTCAACGAGCCAATGACCTCGACGTCCGCCGGCGTGCCCGCCCACAGGGACAGATCACTCAGATTTCCGTCCCGGTCGAACTCGGGGGAGTAAACACATTTCATGCGGATAAAATCTCCCTCTTTAAAATGAACCGGTGCCGGGTTGGTTCCCTTCAGCACATAGGCCCGGGCCAGGGTATCACCGGCCAGGAAATTGATTGCGCAGTGAGTCGCTTCATCCAGCTCTGTATCAACCAGACCTTCCACCGATATCAAATGATCCCGCAATTCCTCCGGGTTGTGGCTCAGGTCCGTCACCGGCGCAGCGTTGAGTTTCACATTCTCTTCAAGGATGCGAATCCGGGTTTTGTCCCAAACAAACCGTTCCCGAAGCGGGACGATTACTCCATCGATGGCGATACGCTGGCCGGCTTTCAAAGGAATGGGGCAATCGTAGATGGGCAGCCATCTGGGGATCCCCAGGCATTCTCCCGAGGCGTTGCCCCATTCCGCATCAACAAAATAAATCACCATCTCGGTTTGAATCCGATATTCTTTATCCCGTTGCGTTGATGGCATGGTCCAAATCTCGGCAAGATTGGTCAGGACCCGGTCGGCCATGGGCAGTTGGCCGGGTGCCTGGCCCCAAACCCGAAGCGCCACGGAGAAAAGGAGGCAGGCGATGGCACCAGCCAGGCGCCGGGACGGCTTCCCCCGGCCCAACCGGGTCGGAAAAATCCGCGGCCGCATGATGGTTGAACGCTTGCCATCACCCGGCCTTGCTTGGGCGCGAGATTTCATTTTTATTTTTGGTCCGATACCGGGCTCTTTCTGCTGCTTCCATCCGGAATGGCCGGGGCAACCCCATAGAAACCACAGCCCATCAGCTATTCGGGACAAGTGCCTGATTTGAAGCATACTTAATACCACAATACCCGGTTCAATAAGCAGACGTTTCGCCCGGTTTTTGGGGGTGGTGAGATCCGCCGGCATGGATTTCCCAATCAATCCAGGAATGACTCGATGGCGAAATGAGGAATCCCGGAATTTTTTTATTCGTTGGGAAGCCAACTCGCGGCATATTTGCGCGCTGTGATTGCGCCCACCGAACATCAACCTGCCAGCGCCGACCTCGTTTTGCAGGTCGAGACGATTTTTTCGCCGACGGGAATTTTGTCGAAGGCGAATAATTTTGAATTCCGCCCGCAGCAGCAGGAAATGGCCATGGCGGTGGCGCGGGCGCTGCACAACCGGGAACACCTCGCCGTCGAGGCCGGCACGGGCGTCGGCAAGAGCCTTGCCTATCTGATTCCGGCGATTCTCTTTGCGGTGACACAGAAAAAGAAGGCCGTCGTTTCCACGCACACCATCAATTTACAGGAGCAGCTCACCGAGAAGGACCTGCCCATGCTCGCGCAAATTTTGCCGGTGAAATTTAATTTCGCCATGCTCAAAGGCCGCGCGAATTATCTTTGCACGCGCCGGCTCCAAAAGGCGATGCAGCAATCGGGCAACCTGTTTACGTCGTCCGAGGCCGAGGAACTCCAGCGGATCTACGAGTGGTCAAAAAGGACAAAGGATGGCAGCTTGTCAGACTTCGACGTCGAACCGGACCCGAAGGTGTGGGCGCAGGTCTGTTCCGAGCGCGGGCTGTGCTCGCCAAAAGTCTGCGGCTTTCCGTCCGATTTTGCCAGGGACCACGGCGTTTGTTTTTTCCAGCGCGCGCGGAACCGGGTTCTTTCGTCGGATGTGCTGGTGCTGAATCACACGCTCTTCTTCACGCTGCTGGGCGGGATTGACGAGGAGATCGAAGGCGGCATCCTGTTCAAGAATGACTTCGTGATTTTCGACGAAGCGCACCAGATGGAGCAGGTGGCGTCGCGGCACATCGGGCTAAGTGTGTCGAGCGGGCAGGTGCGTTACGCGCTGAACCGGCTCTGGAATCCGCGCACGGAAAAGGGTTTGCTCGCCACGCTGCACAGAGGCGCTGCCATCGGGCTGGTAGCGGATTTGCTGAAGGCAGCCGATGCGTTTTTTCAAAACGTCGAGGCTGCTTGCGAGGCATTGAGCCGGAAGGTTCAGGGTGAATCGGAAAGTTACGGTTCACGAGGACGCCCGCCCGTCCGGAAGTCACGGAGCTGGACGGAACTCCGCATCCGCCGCGCAGAGCTGGTCGAAGACAATGTCACTCTGCCCATTCTGCGGCTGCGCGAAGCGGTGAGCGAGCTGATCAAATTGAGCGAGGACAAGGATCTCGGACAGGAACTGGTCGAGTGTAACCGGCGGCTCGACGAATTGCGCGCCGAAGTGAAGGCGTTCCTCGAACAAAGCGCCACCGACCACGTTTACTGGGTGGAGCGCAGCGGCAAGGCGCACAGGAATCTCGCGCTGAATGCCGCGCCGATTGACGTGGCGGAGTTTCTGCGCCGCCGCCTGTTCGAGAGCGACACGAGCATCATCATGACCAGTGCGACGCTGGCGACGACGAGTTCCGTATTGCGCGGTGCGTCAAGCGGCGAGGCCGGACAACCCGCAACCCGCGGCATGGAGAAGCGGGCAAGCGCGCGAGACATCTCGGGTTTGAACTACTTTACCCGGCGCGTCGGCGCGGAAGCGGCCACCCAGCTCCAGGTCGGCACGCCGTTCGATTATGAACGGCAGATGAAACTCTTCGTCGCCAAAAAAATGCCCGACCCCCGCGAAGCCGGTTACGCCGAGGCGCTCGAACATTGGATTGCGCAATTTGTGAAACAGACCCACGGCAAGGCGTTCGTGCTGTTCACGAGCTATAAGCTGATGCAGGAAGTCGCGGAACGGATGCAGTCGTTCTTCGACAACCTGGGCGTCGCGTGTCTGGTGCAGGGCACCGGCACGCCGCGCTCGACGATGTTGGAAAAATTCAAGGACGACGTGAACTCGGTGTTGTTCGGCACGGACAGTTTCTGGCAGGGCGTGGACGTGCCGGGCGAGGCGTTGAGCAATGTCATCATCACGCGGCTGCCGTTCGCCGTTCCCGATCATCCGCTCATCGAGGCGCGCATCGAGGCGATTGAAGCACGCGGCGGAAATTCCTTCGGCGAGTTTTCCCTGCCCGAGGCGATCCTGAAATTCCGCCAGGGCGTGGGCCGGCTGATTCGCACCAAAACCGACACGGGCATCATTGTCGTTTTGGACAATCGCGTGTTGACGAAGCAATACGGGCAATCTTTTCTCGACGCGCTGCCTAAGTGTCCAATGGAGGTTGTTTGAAGAAATTCGAGGGTCCGCGATGCGGCCATTAAGCGGCCGGCTGGATTCATCGCTCAGAACGTGAAGGTGGATTTTCCCTGGGCGTAAGCTCTTCGACTTTCTTTCTCATGCACTCCGGGCACATGCCGTGCGTCGTCCGGGTGGCGAATTTGGAGTCGAAATACTTTTCCATCGTAAGCCATTCTCCGTCATGGCACACCTTCCGACACCAACCGCAGATCCGCAGAAAATCCTCAAGATAGTGCAAGCGCTTCAGCAGCCGCACGGTCGCCACATGAACCGAGGCCCAGACCAATAATACCACAACGGTCCTGAGTATCGCCCGGTGCCAATTGGCGGCAAATGGCTCTCCGTAAATAAAATGAGGCAGCCGCAGCACTTCCGTCAGCCAGGAAAGCGCGATAATAAAAGAGAAGCCGACGGCTTCAACCCAGAGGATGGGGCTCCATCTTTTCTTGGTTTGTTTCATAGATTTGGCTTTTCTCGCCGTTAACATCCTCGTCTTGAGAAAGTTAAACCTCCCGCCTCTTGGCGCCCGTTCGCCCAAACACTACGCCGTCAGGGCATGGCGCGCACGGAAAAACTTCCGGCCGGGCCTGTAGCGTTGCCCCAATGTCCGGTGGAGATTGTGGGATTTGTCACGCATTTGATGCCAAAACGTCACGTGTCAATTCGTGAAAGCCGGTTAACCTGATGGCGTCGTTTGAAGCGGGCGTTGGATACAAGTTGTTTTTGTATGTTGCTCAACGCCCGCTTTGCTTTCCAGCCGCGATTTGAATGCCAGAGTATGATTTGATTTCCGACTTAGCACTTTTCCCGGAACGAAAACACGCTATACTGGCCCGCATGTATCGGACGCAGGATTTAAACGTCAAAGAAATCGTCCGGCTGCTGACGCCGCGCGAGTTGAAGACGCAGTCGCTGGCGACCGAGGCGATCAATGCCACCGTCGCGCGCAGCCGCGAGCGGGTTGTCCGCATTTTGCGCCGGGAAGACCCGCGCCTGCTCGTCGTCATCGGTCCCTGCTCGATTCACGATGAAAAGGGCGCGCTGGACTACGCAACGAGGCTCAACGCGTTGCGCGAAAAATATCATGCCCGGCTGGAAATCGTCATGCGCGTCTATTTTGAAAAACCGCGCACCACCATTGGCTGGAAGGGTTTGATCAACGATCCCCACCTCGACGGTTCGCAGGACATTGAAACCGGTTTGAAGATTGCGCGGAGGTTGTTGCTCGACATCACCGGCATGGGGTTGCCGGCGGCGACGGAATTTCTGGACCCCATCGTGCCGCAATACATCGCTGATCTGATCACCTGGGCGGCGATTGGCGCGCGCACGACGGAATCGCAAACGCACCGCGAGATGGCCAGCGGCCTTTCGATGCCGGTCGGCTTGAAAAACAACACGGACGGCAGCCTGCAATCCGCGATTGACGCGATGGGCGCGGCGCGGCATCCGCACAGTTTTCTGGGCATTGACCAGGACGGCGTCACGAGCATTGTGCGCACGGCCGGCAATTCCCACACGCACATCGTGCTGCGCGGCGGACGCGCACAGGCGAATTACGATGCCGAAAGTATTCACACAGCGGAGGAGAAACTGGAATCGGGGAAGTTGCCGCCGGTGTTGATGGTGGATTGCAGCCACGCGAATTCGGGCAAACAGCACGCCCGGCAGGAGGACGTTTGGCGGAGCGTGATTCAGCAACGCGTCGCCGGCACGCGCTCGCTCATTGGCCTGATGGTCGAGAGCAATCTCAGCGAGGGCAATCAACCAATCCCGAAAAACCTTGCCGACCTGCGCTACGGCGTGTCGCTGACCGATTCGTGCATCGGCTGGGAAACGACTGAACGGATGCTACAGTGGGGCTACGAAGCGCTGGCGAAAGCGGCGCAACCGGACGGTGTAACGGCAAAATGACCGCGGGTTACGGCCAGGACCACGCGTACGGAAAGCGCAAGCGATAAAACCACAGTGGTCCGGAAGCCGGGACAATGATTGTTTGCGTCGCATTGGTGCTGTTGAAATTTGTCTGGGCCACCCAATTCGTCAGCGCAAGATTCGTGGTGCCATCCACGAAACCATTCAGGCCGATCGGCATGTTTGACCCGTTCAACTGGCAGTCGTCATCGAGCACTGCGAGGCCGGACATTTGCGCCGGCGAAATGAGTTGTTTTGCAGCGTCGGCCATCACGGCTTGGGCTTTCGCAGTCGGATCCTCATCGTCCCACCAGATGTAGTTTGCGCCCGGGCCGGTCATGGACAAGTTCGTCAGTTTGTTTGCCCCATACGGATTCAGCGCAAAAGTTCCGGCATTGGTTAACCCATAGGCGGCGGCGTTTGTGAGGATGTTGTCGAGCAAAGAAAAAAAGTCCGGGACATAAATCGTAATGCCGGGACAATTCGACTTGATTCGATTCATCAACGCGTTGGTAAACGCTGCGTTGAAATCTACGACCCTTTGGCGGAGGAAACCATTCGTGACGGCAACATAATTCCGATAGGCTGGCACGGCAGAAAGGTCCACGGCATTGGGCATGATTAAAGTGCGAGCGCCTTTGGCATACAGGTTGGTGATGGCCTTGAAATGGTTTGTTAAGAATTGATTGATAGCGTTAGTCCACAGGGTGACGTTCGTGCCGTTGCCGTTTATTATACCATCGGCAAAATCAGCGTCGTTAACCCAGACGACAAACAAAGCATTAGTCGCAGTTGGCGGCGCGGTAAAGATGGCAACATTTTTCACTAATTCACCGCTGTCATCAGCATAGTAAGACCAGTTGTTGCTGGAGTACGACCAGTTGGTGGTGGAAGAAGACAGATCGGTATACGATACTGGGTACAACCTGTTGGTAGAGTACCAGTAGTTATTGGTCAGCCCCAATTCCTGCGCCAGCACTTCAGCCCAAACCCGGCCGTTGGTGAAGCGTCGGCCAAAGAAATTTGTCCCGCTCGGATAGAGTGATGTGTTGTTGGTCGTGGAGGAAACCGTGTCCCCAAAAATGTAAATCGAAGTGAATGCGGCTTGCACCCGACAAACGGCAAGTCCGAACAGCAAAATCCCGGTGGCAAATCCAATTCGATTTTTTACCTTCCAAGACTGCATTGTAAGCAGTCTGCATTATGCTGAGCCAGAAGTAAAGGGAGCGTGCGAAAGGAAAACGCCCAGATTGGTGTAGTGCCGAGCCTGCTTGCGCGCCTGAACCTGGCGTAGGCGGGTGGCTCAAATGAATCGGCGCGCAGCCCCGACGCTGCAACCCGAATCGGGACAACAACTCCAAGAGTGCGGGGTTTCAGCGAAGATTCGCAAAGCTCGTGCCTCCGGGGAAAATACTGGCGTGACGCAAAGCAGCAGGTAACCTGCGTGCCCAAGCGCACAACCATGCGCACCTATGGTGTTTGTTCCGTTGTTTGAACCGATGAATCGTTCATGATGAACCGACGCAACACAGTGGGGCTTCTGGCAATGGTCATTTCAGGAGTTTCAGCCCTGAACGTCTCGGCGAACGGCTTCCGGCTCGCGAGCCAGGATGGCTTCGCGACTGCGCGCGGCGAAGCGTTTGTCGCGACGGCGGACAATCCATCCGCCATTTATTACAACCCAGCGGGCATTACCCAACTCGAGGGCAATAATCTTCGAGGTGGTATTTATGGGATCTATCTCGATCCAAGCTACAGCCCTCCAAACGGCGGCAACACTTATCACATCGCCAACAACCTCGCCGCGGTTCCCCAACTCTTTTACTCTTACACACCGGAGAAATTTCCGTTGAGCTTCGGATTGGGCATTTACTCGCCTTATGGCCTGAGCGCGGAATGGCCAGAAGATACCGGTTTCCGCGCGGTTGCTTTGAGCGGATCACTCACCTGCCTCAGGATCGATCCCGTGGTCGCACTGAAACTGGCAGACAGTTTTTCCATCGCCGCCGGTTTAATGGTGGACTATGGGAACATGGATTTGGAACAAGGCATGATTGCCGACCCACTGCCACCCAACTTCTTCCGCTTCAAGGGGGATGGTTGGGGCGTGGGTTATAATCTGGGTCTGCGCTGGCAGCCGATTGAGCAGATTTCAATCGGGGCAACCTTTCGCAGTTCGACGACCATTACTCTGGCCGGCCAAACCGCCGCCGAGAGGCTTAATCAGTTGCCCCTCACGTACCGAACGGCCCAAGCGGATTTCACATTCCCTTTGACCGCGGTTTTTGGCGTTTCGTACCGGCCCACGCCAAAATGGAACCTGGAGTTTGATGCTGATTACACGGATTGGAGCAGCTTGGGAACGATAACCATCCGGCAAGCGCATGTACCTTCCATCCCGGACCCGCCTACTTTGATCCTCGATTGGCAGGCGAGCTGGATGTACGAGTTCGGCGTGACGCGGTATTTTGACAGCGGCTGGCACGCCAGCGCAGGCTTCGTTTACAACGAGAACTCAGTCCCGAATGCCTATTACACCCCGCTGGCGGCAGACCTGGACCGGTATTTTTTCAGCATCGGAGCCGGACACAAAGGCAAACGTTTCGACTTCGACATCGCCTATCAATTCGGTTACGGCCCCATGCACACGGTTACCGGCAGCACTCCTTCGACCATCGGCGGGCAGATAGCCGGCCAGACAGCCGATGGGGAATATGATTTCATCAGCCACGCAGTTTTGGTGACGGTAGGCATGCACTTCTGACCAAACCAGGGGTTAAAAACTGGCGGTTCGCTGCCGATCATCGCAGAAGAACCGGGGAAAACCGCCAGCCTTCGCCGTCTTACGGTTCTGGCAATGCTGAACGCCACGCATTGGCAGGAAAAATGTGGGTGAGATGCGGTCGGGGAGGGGTTGAATTCGCTGGTTTTTGGCATCGGAAAAGCTTCAAAACAGGCAGCGCCCGGGCTGCCTCAATTGACGCCCGGGCGCGAACAGTGTAAAAGGCCAAAGGATTTATGCCCAGAGAGATAACTGATGTAATGAAATTGTGGTTCCTCGCAGCCGAGGAGTCGGGGGAGTTCATCGGCATGCGGTTTGCACGCATAGCGCCGGGGACCACCGAGCCGGAATGGATGTTCCCCCGCCACGCTGACTACGATGGGGTCGGATGGTTTGCGGAAAATCTCAGACGGAGAGGCGCCGTGCTGGAGCGCCTGCCGGCAATCAGACATCCAGCCGCGCCCCCAAAATTCGCCATGTTACATATTTTGCCGAAGTATTTAAAGCCAAAACACCGCCTCAAATGGGGACCCCTCGAACGGGGTTCCGGCCCGCGCGACAGTTCGAAGCCGCCCGTGGCGGTGGCCTGGCATCTTTTCGATGAAGAAGCCACCACCCAGATTCGCCGCGTCTGCAGAAATCTCGAAGTGACGGTAAACTCTTTTCTCCTGAAGCACCTGACCAAGGCGATCCGCCCATTCCTCGAAGACCAATCCGCAGCGGTGCCCTGGATGGTTCCCATCAACATGCGCGGCAAGGTGAAGCAGGTGCGGGAAACGGCAAACTACACGAGTTATGTCAGGATCGAGGTGCAATCCTACGAAACAGTGCATGACATTCATCAGAACATCTATGCCGCACTTTGCCGGGGCGAACACTGGGCCAACTGGCAGGCGTATCAACTCGGGCGATTCCTGACCGCGGGCATGAGGAGATACCTCGTCGCCACGGAACTGGCCACGCCCCAATGGACCCTGGGCGGGTTTTCGAACATGGGTGACTGGGACCCCGGCAAGGAATTCACCCAACCCGCGTGCCAGGGCGGATGGCTGGTCTGCCCGCCGGTATTGCGTTTCCAACAGGTGGGCGTTGGCTGTATGACATTTCAAAACCGCCTGAGCCTGACAATTCAACTCCACCCGGACCTCACCACGGATGAGAAGGTTCCCCAAATCTGGATGCAGAGCTGGCTCAAGGAAATCGATATGGACGTGGCCAGCATCTTAAAACCCTCGACCGGGGAACCGGTCTGGACCTAGAATTTGAAAGTGGCGGCAACGTTGAAGGCGTTATTGAAGGTCTTGTAAGTTCCGTCCGCCGAGACGTTGGCATCACCGGAAACGGTGCGCTCGCCATAGGCGAAGTGATAAGCGATTGCCCAATCCCAATGCCTGCCACGACGGCCAAACCCGAGACTGCCAAGGTGCAAATCGGCGTCCGGAATCAGCGGGTTGAAATTGGCGTCCGGGCTGGAATTCTCGTTGTAAATGTAGCCCACGCTGGCGAAATAACCCCCGCCCAGCTGCCGCGTGACGCCGAACTCATAAATGAAGCTCGACTGGTAATTCAACGCGACGGGCAATGAGCCAAAGGGGGTGTTCGCCAGGGTGATCGTTTTGACCTGGCTCCATTCAGTCCAGTCCAAGTCAAACTCGACGTTCCAGTTGGTCGTCGGCCGGAATGAAATGCCGCCGACAACGAATTGCGGAAACTTGATGGCCGCGCTGGAGGAGGTGGAAGGGGGCGGGATTGGCGGGGGAAACAATGTCTGAGACGCCGTGCCTTTGTAATCTATCGTCGTGGCCGAGTGATAATTGACCCCGAACGACCACATCGGATGCGGCTGCCACAAAATGCCGGCGGTGAATCCGTAATCCAGGCCGTCACCGTCAAACTTGAATTGACTAAGTCCCGAAGGGTCCAGCGCCTGTTTCAGGGTCGCTTGCGAATAATCGATGGTGGGACCGATGGCGATGGAAAGTGTGCGCAATGGTTTCCAGGCGATAACCGGATTGAAGCAGAGATACGTCAGGTTGCCGCTTTCGGCTACGGTGTTGAAAGGCGCATTATTTCCCCAGTCCAACGACAGGCCGTACGGCGCGTAAATGCCGAGGCCGGCGGAAATCGGCACATCGGCAAATGAATGCACATAGTAAATTTGCGGGACGGGCTGCAAAGAGGTATCGGTTTTCGCCGTCGCGCCGCCCGGCGATGTGTATTCGGTATCAGCAGAAATGAAATAGAGTCCCACCCGGACGTTGTCGCCCTCCAATTGCGTGATGCCGGCCGGATTGTAATAGATGGCCGATGGATTGTCCGCGGTGGCCGCGAATGCGTCACCGCGCGCGATGGCTTCCGGGTCTTGATGCGGCAAGCGAAAGCCAACCGCGCCCAGCCGGTCCGGAGCCACCAGCCACAAGCCTGCGGTCATCAAAAAAGCCAAAGCAAACTGGTTTCTTGCATGCCACGACGCAACCGAACCCTGTCGTTGATTTTGCATATAGAGCTTTTAGTATTTTTTATCTACTGCATTAAGGACAACAACTGCCTTGTTAATGGACAACGTTATGATCTACCCCGTCCTAATCAATGAATCTCCGCCAAACCTTCATGAGAACTGCAGGGCGGCATTGTGAACCGCAGCAGCGGAAGTGCCAAACAAAAACTCAAATCTGGTGCACCGGGCTTGCTGCATGGGATTTGAGGGCATACGCAAGCCAATAATCCCTTTGTTTTGGCGTGGGAAATGGTCTACTTGTTTCCTCTGAAATGAATCAAGCCACCAACAGCGACGGAAATGGGAAGAACGGCCAGCAGCTTCGCCAGATCGAGAAGCTTGCACCGGACGAAACCGCATCAAGCCTGACCGACGTGAAAGAAAGCCTGGTCACTTTCCAGACCGCCGAAGGCCCGGAGCTACACGGTGTGCCTACGCGCGTGACACGATATACGGTCGTGTTCGAATTGTATAACCCGAGCGTGACGCCGCGACTTTCCGAAGTGCTGGGCGAATTCAAAATCGTTCTGCAAGACCGGACGATTTATTCCGGTCGGTCGGTCGTCCGCAGTGTAGTGAATGTCGGCTCGACCGTAGTGTGTGAGGTAACGCTCAACGAAGCGCATTGGATGGACGTGCAGGCCGGGCTGAATATGGCCCACAACGGCCAGTTGGTGAAAGAGTTCAACACTTTCCTCAACGAATGGCAGAAAATCTACAAGGTTCTTCCGGAATTCAAAGTCGTCGTCGCGGACATGCAGACCTTCCTAACGGATTTGCGATTATGGCTGGATCAGGTGGAACTGCAAATTCGCGCTTCGCCTTCGGTGGCCTGGGCGCAACTCGAACGCAGGGTCATTGACGGACTGGCAGAACCCGCCATCAGGGGAATTGACGCATTTATTGATCGTTTCGAAACCATCGCGGCGGGGCTGGATGCGGAGTTGCAACCGGCACATCGCGCCTATCTGCGCCGCCAACTGCATCCTTTGGTCCTCAGTTCGCCGTTTGCTTATCGGGCTTTTCACAAACCACTCGGTTACGCAGGAGATTATCAGGTGGTGGACATGATGGTTCGCCCGCCTTACGAGGGCGGGACGTTGTTTGCCAAAATCATCAACGTCTGGTTGCTCGGGCAATTGCCTTCCCAGGCGCATCGCAACCGAGTCGCCTATTTGGAACGCAAGCTGGTTGAAGAAACAGCGCGCGTAAGGGCGCAAGGGCGGACCGCGCGAATCTTTAATCTGGGCTGCGGCCCGGCGGCGGAAATACAGCGCTTTTTCGTGGAACAACGCATTTCCGAGGATGCGGATTTGACCCTGCTTGACTTTAATCAGGAAACCATCCAAAACCTTCAAAAGGCGCTCAAGGAGATTGAACACAAGCTATGCCGGCGCTTTTCAGTCCACTTGGTCAAGAAGTCGGTCCACCAAATATTGAAGGAGGCGGGGAGAACGGCGCGGCACAGACCGGAAGACCAATATGATTTCATATACTGTGCCGGGTTGTTTGATTATCTATCCGACAGTGTCTGCAAACTGCTCATGAACATCTTCTACCAAATGCTTGGGCCCGGCGGACTATTGCTGGTGACCAACGTCAACGACGCGTTGAATACTTCCCGGCCGTTTCGTTATTCCATGGAGTATATTTTAGACTGGCACTTGATTTACCGCAGTCGAAACCGGGTTGCCGCATTGGTGCCTGAAGGCGTTGCCGCCGATGACGTGGCGGTCAAGGCTGACGACACCGGCACCAACGTGTTTCTTGAAGTGAGAAAGCCAAACGATGCCTGAAGCCCTCGCACAAGCCGAAGAAATTCGGAAGGCGTTTGTGGAATATGACCGCAAGGTCATTCTTAACAACGTCCAGGTTGGGTGCGTGATTGGGGCCGTGCTGATGCCCGTCGGCACGATTTTGGATTACTGGGTTTACAGGCCGGAGTTGCGTTATTTTCTCGAGCTTCGGCTGGTGTGTGCGTTCCTCATCGGCATTTTTTGGGCGATTGTCATAAGCCCCCTTGGTCGCAGGCACCCCCGCAAACTCGGCGTCCTTCTAGCCATGTTCCCGGCGTTTTTCATGTCGTGCATGATTTACGCCACCGAGGGGGCGAGCTCGCCTTATTATGCTGGACTTAACATCGTGTTGCTGGTCGTGGGAATTGTTGTGCAATGGACATTCGCCGAGAGTCTCATCGCCGTCAGCATGGTGATGCTGATGTATCTCGGTGCCTGCGTGTTGCACGGAGGCATTTCGCAAGTCAATCTGGTGAATAACTTGTACTTTCTGGTGCTGACGGGGGTCGTCGTCGCAACCGGCTGTTATTTTAACAGCCAATTACGGTTCCGCGAATTTGCCTCCCGCTATGAACTGGACAAAAACCGCGCGGCACTCGAAGAAAGCAATCGCAAGCTCCTCGAACTCGACCAGATCAAAAGCCGCTTTTTCGCCAACATCAGCCACGAGTTGCGCACCCCGCTCACCTTGCTGCTCGCACCGCTCGAATCGCTGATGCAGCGCTTCAACCGCGCCCTGGACGAGGACACGCGCAACCTGCTCGACACCATGCATGCCAACGGCATGAGGCTGCTCAAACTCATCAACGATTTGCTCGACCTCGTGCGCCTCGAATCCGGCCGCATGGAAGTCAAGCACGAGCCGATCGAAGTCGCGGAATTTGCCAAGGGCCTCGCCAGCGCGGCGCGGCAGGTGGCCGACGATAAACGCATCAAGCTTGAAACGTTTGTAGACCCGGCGCTGGGCGCGGTGCTCGCCGACCGCGACAAGCTGGAGAAAATCGTGCTGAACCTCACGTTCAATGCGCTCAAGTTCACCCCCGCCGGCGGGCGCGTGTCGTTGCGCGCCGAAAAACAGGGGGAAGCATTCATTTTGATTGTGAGCGACACCGGCATGGGCATCGCCGAGAAAAATCTGCCGTTCATCTTCGACCGCTTCTGGCAGGCCGACGGTTCATCCAAGCGCAAATATCAGGGCGTCGGCATCGGCCTGGCGCTCGTGAAAGAACTCGTCGAAATTCAAAACGGCAAGGTCAGCGTGGAAAGCCAGGAAGGCAAAGGCACCACGTTCACGGTGCGGTTGCCTTATGAAAAGGCCGAGCGGATGGAGAAAGCGCAACGGCCGGAATCCGGCGAACAAGTTCCCGGTGAGGCAGAGGCCGGCGGGACGGTGACTTCGGAAGAATGGCTGGCGAATTTATACCGGCGCGCGGAACTGTTCCCGGCCTTGACTCCGCTGCAGCAGTCCATCAAGCCGGTTGAGTTCACGGGCAATGGCAGGCGCGCCACATTGCTGGTAGCCGATGACGAGCCGGACATGCTGCGGTTTTTGAAGTCGCAACTGGCCACGCAATACGAGGTGATTGAGGCGGTGGACGGACAACAGGCGGTGGAGAAGGCGAGCCAGTTTTTGCCGGACATCATTCTGCTGGACATGATGATGCCGGAGAAGGACGGTTTGCAGGCCTGCCGCGAAATCCGCGCGCACACCCCCACGCAAAACATTCCGGTCATCCTGCTCACCGCGCGCGCCGACGAGGAAACAAAATTGGCTGCCCTGGGGGTCGGGGCGAGCGATTTCCTGGCGAAGCCGTTTTCGACCACAGAATTGCACGTGCGCATCAAGAACCTGGTCGAGTCGCACGGGTACCAGCGCAAGCTGTCCCGGCAAAACCAGACGCTCGAATCCACCATCGAACAACTCAAGGACACCGAGTCGCAACTGGTACAGACCGAGAAACTCGCGTCGCTGGGGCGCATGAGCGCGGGCATTATTCACGAAATCAACAATCCGCTGAATTTCGCCACGACCGGCCTGTTCGCCTTGCGCCACAAAAGCAAATTCCTCGCGCCCGAGCAGCGCGGCGAGTACGAGGAAATTCTCAGTGATGTTGAAGAAGGCATCAAGCGCGTGCGCAACATCGTGTCCGACCTCCGCACGTTTACACATCCCGACACTGAACAGCGCGACCAGGTCGAGGTGGCCGAGGTGGTCGGCGCGTCGCTGCGGTTTTTGAGCGGCGAGTGGCGCGACAAGGTGCGGGTTGAGACCAAGCTGGCCGAACGCCAGACAATTTGGGCCAATCGCAACAAAATGGTTCACATTCTGGTGAATCTGTTGCAGAATTCACTGGACGCGTTGCGGGACAAAGAATTTGCCGGCGAGCAACCGAGCATTTGGATTGAAGGCCGCGTGGAGAACGACCGCAGCCTGATTGTGATTCGGGACAACGGTACGGGCATTGACGCGGAACACCTGGACAAGATTTTTGATCCGTTTTTCACAACGAAGGATGTGGGCGAAGGCATGGGGTTGGGCTTGAGCATTTGTTATCGCATCGTCCGGGAATACGACGGGCGCATTTCCGTCAGGACCGAAAGCGGCAAGTATTGCGAGTTCACACTCGAATTTCCCGCGAAAGGCCAACCGGCGGTTCCATCGGAGCAACAGCATGGAGAATTTGTACAATTATAAAAGATTTGCGGTCCTTTACGTGGACGACGAGGAAAAATCGCTGGCCAATTTTTCCCGCGCGTTCGGCGACCAATTTCACATTTTCACGGCGTCCAGTGCCCAGGATGGCCTGAAGCTGCTTGAACAGCACGCCGATGAAATCGGCCTGTTGATGACCGATCAGCGGATGCCCGGCGAAAAAGGCGTGTGGCTTCTGGAACGCTCGCGAAAACTTCGCCCCAACATGATCCGGGTGTTGGTGACCGCTTACGCGGACATGGACGCGGCCATCGCCGCCGTCAACAGCGGGGCGATTTACAAATACGTCACCAAGCCGTGGGACCCGCCGCAACTCGAACAAACGCTCAAACGCGGCCTGGAATACTTCATGGTGCGGCTGGAGCGTGACCAGTTGCTCACGGAAAAAATGTCGGTGATTCGCAACATGATGATTGCCGACCGGATTGTGAGCCTGGGCTTGCTGGCTGCGGGCTTGAGCCATCACATCCGCAATTCGCTCGTGGCAGTGAAGACGTTTCTCGACCTGGCGCCGGTGAAAATGGCCGAGGAAAAATCGGCCATGAAAGGGTTGCGCAATCCCGATTTTTGGAAGGATTACCACCAGAACGTCCAGTCGCAGATCGAAAAAATCAACGGGTTGCTCAAGGATTTGTGGACGGCATCCGGAACGCCGTCGTTTCATTTCACCGACCAGGTGTTCATGCACGAAACCATCGCCGCCGCGCTCAAATCGTTTGCGGATCAATTTGCCGCTCGGCGCATCCAGGTGGACAACCAGGTTCCTGATTCGTTGCCGGCCCTGCAAGTGGACAAACCGAAATTCAACCGGTTGTTCGAGCTTTTGCTGAAAGACGAACTGGCCAGCCTGCCGGCCGGCAGCCGCGTCACTCTGACGGCGGAACTGCAGAAAGGCGACGCCAAGCCGGAGATCCTGGTTCGCATCAGCGACAACGGGCCGGGCCTGCCACAGGAAGCGTTGCGGGTGGTGTTTGATCCGTTCGTGGTGCGCAGTGACACGCCGTCCGAATACGGCATTCACCTCATGGCCTGTTTCTTTATTGTCTATCACCACGGCGGGAGAATTGACGCCAAAAGCCAGCCCGGCCGCGGCACCACGTTCTCGATTTCGCTGCCGCTGAATCCCGAACACGCCGCACCGCCCAGCGAACAGGAATTTCTCCAGAAGGTCCTCCTCAACGAGGAATTGTGGGAAAAGTTGATATCGTCTGAATAGACGGAATGGCCTCCTCAAAAATTGCCCGCTTTCAGCCAATTTTGTCGCACGCCTCCGGCCAATAATAAATTGACCTGAAGCCAGAAGCCGTGGATAATCCGCCGGTAGTGACGCCAACCATGAACGGGCTGGGTCAATTCGGGACGGCAACGCGATGAAAACGCTTTTAGTTCTGGCCGCTCATCCGGATTTCGCCGAAACGATTCGCGCGGGTCTGAGCACGGAGCACTATCGCGTTGTCCATCGCACCAACGCGCAAGAGGCGGAGCCACTGCTCGCGCACGGCTTGGCCAGCGCGTGCATCCTTGATCTTGAACTGCTCGGCGTACAGGGAATCTGGGCGATTGAGAAACTTCGCCGGCACGATTCCAAATGCCCGGTCATTGCCTATACCACCGCCAAAAAATCAGAATGGGAAGAGGAAGCCTACCTGCACGGCGTGACGCATGTTCTGACCAAGCCCGTCCGCATCCGGGTCCTGAGCGAACTGCTGGAGCGTTTATGGGCTATGCCACAACACAGCCCTCAAGCGCCACCGCCGGTGCCCGGGTCGTCGCCGCCTCCCCGAACCGTGGAGCCGTCTGTGCCGCGGTTTGTCGGCGCGTCGCAAACGCTTGGCGTGCTGCGCGGCTTTTCGTCCATCCTCGTGCATTCGCTCAACGCCGAGTTGATGCTCAGGCAATTCCTGCTTTTTCTGCGTGAAACCCTCGGGGTCAACCGCGCCGCGGTGTTTCTGAACCGAGCCCATTCACCGCCTGTTGGACCGCTTTCAGCAGAGGGAAACCAGCGCCTGCGCGCCGCGTCCGCCATCGGCATCGCGCCGGGACTGCTCGAACATTTTGAACTGTCACCCGATTCCGGCATCGGCGCGCAACTGGCGAGTCTGGGCCGGATTCTGCGCCGCAACAGCGATGAGGCGCGCGCGGATGCCGTGACGCAAAAGGAGTTTGAGCTGCTCGGGGCGCAAATTGCCGTGCCGATCCTTGACCGCGACACTATTGTCGGCGTTGCCGTTTTCGACGGGCGCGTCACCGGCGAACCGCTGGCCAACGACGAATTGGAACTGATTTTCCATCTGCTCGAACAGGTCGGGCTGGCGCTTCGCAACATCTGGCTGTACGACCAACTGGCCGGCAACCACGAGATGATGACGGACGTGCTGCGCGAACTCGGCAGCGCGTGCATCGTTGTGGGAAGTGACCTGAAAGTGCTCCACGCCAACAAGGCCGCGCGCCGGCATTTTGGCCGGAAAAACCAGCGCAGCGGCGAACTGGAGTTCACCGATTTGCCGCAATCGCTTGGCGCAAAAATATATCAGGTCTTGCGTACTGGCGCGGCCATCGGCCCGTTCAAATTTGAGCCGGACAATTCACCCGGCACGGTTTACAACGTCAACGTTATTCCCTTCCAACGGCAGGATTCGATTGTGCCGGTCTCCGCGCTGCTGACCGCCGAGGACCTCACGCAGAGCGATCAATTGCGGCGGCTGGAAATCGAGGCGGCCAATCTTCGCCTGGTGAAATCCATGGCCGACCGCCTCGCGCACGAGATCGGCAATGCCATGGTGCCGCTCTCCACGCACCAGCAGTTGCTCACCGAAAAATACCGCGACGCCGAATTCCGCAAGTCGCTCGACCATGCGTTGACTGATGGTGTCCGGCGCGTCACGCGGCTCATCAATCAAATGCGTTTTCTTGCGCGTGATGGACAGGTTGAACCGCAAGTCTTCCCGGTTGGGCCGCTGATTCAGGAAGCCTATCAGGAGGCGCGCCAGCATCAGCCGGCTGAGACCGCGCAGTTGCGTTACGAAAACGGGGGCAAACCCGTCGTCGTCAGCGGTGACCGCGCGGCCTTGAAGCACGCCCTTGCCGAGGTCATGCTCAACGCCCTTCAGGCCAATCCCAAGGAGCCGAAGATTGATGTCAAGTTGCACACCGAAGACGATAACGGGCATCAGGACCTGCAAATTGAAGTGCAGGATAACGGTTCCGGTTTTTCCACTGAGGCCGCCAAGCAGGCGCCCTCGCCGTTCTTCACCACGCGGAATGTTGGACTCGGGCTTGGTTTGACGGTCAGCCGGAAAATCATCGAAACGCACCACGGCAAACTCGAAATCGTTCCCCCGCAGTCCGGCAAATCCGGGGTCGTTCGCATTTCGCTGCCGGTTGACGTTGAGGCGGCAACCACCGGATAGGCCGTTCATCGGCTTTGCGCTTGTCACCACAGGAGTCGGATTCTAGATTGCCTGAAGAGCAGCAGTTATTTTGACATGATTGAGCTGATTCAATTTCCCTGGAGCCCGTATTGCATTGTCCAGCGCCGCATCCTGGAATTTGCCGGGGCCCGTTTCAAATGCGTCAACATCCCGAACCAGAACCGTTCCCTCGTCTGGAAATTGACGAAGCAGCGGTACTACGGCGTGCCCATCGTCAAGGATGGGAAAACGGTCGTGTTTGAACTCAATGACGATTCACAGGTCGTCGCCAAATATCTTGATACGAAATTCCAACTCGGCCTGTTTCCGTTCGAACTCGAGGGGGTCCAATCCGTTCTCTGGCGATACATCGAGAATGAGATTGAAGGCGCGACGTTCCGGCTCAACGACCTTTACTGGCGGGAACACGTGCCGCCGGCGGAGCAACTCGATTTTCTCCGATTCAAGGAACGCAAGTTTGGCCGCGGGTGCATTGAACAATGGCGCAAACAACAGGGCGAGTGGCTGCGGCGGCTGGAACTGGGCTTGGTGCCGTTTGAGGAAATGACCGCGCATCATCCCTATTTGCTGGGGATCCACCCTCGCTTCGTGGATTTCGATTTGTTCGGGATGCTTGAAAATTTTCTTTATTCGGGCCATTATAGATTGCCGTCGGCGCACAACCATCTCAAAGACTGGCATGAGCGGATGAGCAAATTAAAAAGGAAAAATACAAAATGAAAGAAGGCAACCCCTTCCGGCCCGCCGCTTTCTCCCTTCCCTCTGTTTCATTTTTATTTTGAGTTGTGAAGAACTATATCATCGATACCAATGTCCTCCTGCATGATCCGCATTCTCTGCTGAGTTT
This sequence comes from uncultured Verrucomicrobiae bacterium, assembly GCA_963802515.1. GTDB lineage: Bacteria > Verrucomicrobiota > Verrucomicrobiia > Limisphaerales > UBA11358 > UBA11358. The sequence goes on along the minus strand of CAWDIX010000002.1, from coordinate 2,342,156 downwards.
TGAGGACAATCACGTCCTGGTCCCCATAGAGGTCATCGAGGAAATTGACCGCTTCAAGCGCGAGTCCACCGAACTCGGCCAGAACGCGCGCACCGTGTCGCGGATGCTCGATGGCTTTCGCGGTGACGGCAGCCTGAGCGAAGGCGTGAAACTGCCCAACGGCGGCAAATTGAAAATCGCATTTCAAAAAAACGGACACATCAACGGCGACAACCATATCAATGGCAATACCGTGGACAACCGGATTCTTTCGCTCGCCGCCGCCATCCAGAAATCCCAGCCGAAAAATCCGACGATCCTCGTCAGCAAGGACATCAATCTCCGGATCAAAGCCGACGCGCTCGGGTTGCAGGCTGAGGATTATGAGAGTGACCGCGTGTCCATCACTGACCTTTACACGGGCATGATGGAAATGTCCGTTGGCACGGACAAAATGGCCGCCTTCCGGGCCAAGGGGGAATTCGCACTCGCCGGCGGCAGAAAATATTTTCCGAACGAATACTGCACACTCACCGATGAAACGAATCCCAAACGGACGGCGCTCACCAAGGTGGATGTGACCGGCCAGAAGCTGGTGCCCATCATTGACAGCCGCGAAGGCATTTGGGGCATCAAACCGCGCAATCGCGAACAACATTTTGCGTTCGACGCGCTATTGGACGACCGCGTCAAGCTCGTCACGCTCATGGGCAAGGCCGGCACGGGAAAGACCTTGCTGGCGATGGCTGGCGGGCTGAAACGCACCGTGCTCGATCGCGAATTCCGCCGGCTCGTGGTCGCGCGCCCGACCATTTCCATGGGCAAGGAACTCGGCTTTTTGCCCGGGTCGCTCGAGGAGAAACTCGCGCCATGGATGCAGCCGATCCACGACGCGCTGGAAATGTTGAGCGACCTCAACATGGGCCATGACCACCGCCGCAGCGGCGACCTGATGCGCTCCGGCAGCATCGTTGTTGAGGCATTGAGCTACATCCGCGGGCGCAGCATTGCCAACCAGTTCATGATTATTGACGAGGCGCAAAATCTGACTCCGCTCGAAGCCAAGACCATTATTACCCGCGTCGGCAGCGGCACGAAAATCATCTTCACGGGCGACCCATATCAAATTGACAATCCTTACGTGGACTCGTCGTCCAACGGGTTCAACTACGTCGTCAGCCGCTTCCGTTCCGAAGCCATCGCCGCACACATCGAATTACAAAAAGGCGAACGGTCCGAGTTGGCCGAGCTTGCCGCAAATATTTTATAATCAATCACTTAATTCCAGCGTTGAACGGGGGCGACAGGAGATTCCCCGCCTCTCGGACGGGCCGGTTCCCGTTTTGCCATTTGACAAAATGCGGTTGTCGCTGAAAATTCCGTTAGAGCTGGATTGGGCGCTGCGGGCGTCTTCAGCGGGAAATTATGATCTCAAACGAGCGACCATCACCTTTTGGCGGGCGGCCTTACAGCCAGCCCAGACCCCCAGTCAACGAAGACACACTCAAATCCGGACAGGTGCAGATTGAGCGCAAAACCTTCATCTTTACGCTCAAGGAAAATCCACGGGGACGATTCCTGCGCATTACCGAGGACGTCGGGGGAAGACGTGACAACATCATTGTCCCGGCTCCGGGTTTGGAGGATTTCAAAAAACTTCTGGAAGAAATGGTGAAGGCGGCAAACGAAATTCCTCAGAAGACCCAGCAATAAGCAGGAAATCGTCAGATTGGTGCATCCCTCCCGATTTGATGCTGCTGTTTGTCGTTCCGGTTATTGCAATTTTGGCAGGCATTTTACTTCCGGCACTGAGTTTTCTTAAAACCACCGATGCCATCATTTTGTTTTACACCGCTTTGGGAACGGGGGTCGTGGGGAGTATATTGCCTTTCCTTGCGCGCTTACCGCTTTACCGCCAACGCCGATTTTGGACTTTTGGCCCAGGCGCGTTGCCGGAGTTTTACCGCAAACTTTACTGGTTGGCCGATGTAGCGATTGTTGCCACCCTGTTATTGCTTGGAATTGTCTGGCTTCGAGCAAAATGATTATCTCTGCGTCTTAGCCCCACTGCGTCTATTTTCTTGCCGCAGCTTTCTTCCTCGGTTTCGTCCGCGGCGCATCGCCCCAGAGGCCTTCCAGATCGTAACGCTCGCGGACGTCGTGACGCATCACGTGGACGATCACGTCAAAATAGTCCAACACCACCCACGCCCCATGCACCGTGCCATCCACCGCTCGCGGGCGCACGCCATAGTCCTCGCGCAACCGGCCGGTGATTTCGTCCACGATGGCGCGCAAATGCGGTTCGCTCGTGCCGGACGCAATCACAAAATAATCCGTCACCGACGACAATTGGCGCACCTCGAGGATGACAATGTTCTCCGCCTTTTTATTGTCCGCGAATTCGCGGCAAAGCCGGGCAAGTTTTCTGGAATCCATATTTGCCAGAGGGGAGTTTAACCGCGGATTGCGCGGATGACACGGATAAAGTTTCAATTCCGATTTTGAGCAGGAGAAGAGGGGGCAAGATTTTTAAACGTAGAGTTTCGCCCTGTGAATCGCCTCCGCCACCGGCGGCGGCACAAAGTGGTCAATGGGCAAACCCGCCTTGACCCGCGCGCGAATTTCTGACGACGACACGCCGAGCGGAAAACCCTTGAGCATCCTTCCGCGAAATGGCAGCGGGAAACTGGCCGTCGCCCCGCCCGGCCGCGGAATTGCGACAAATTCCGCGAGCCTGGCCAATTCGCCGGCTTCGCGCCATTCGTTCAGTTTCGCTGCATTGTCTGCGCCAATCAGATAAAACAGTCCGGCGCGGGGAAAACGCCGCGTGTAGTCGCGCAAGGTTTCGATGGTGTAGGAAATGCCGCCGCGCCGGATTTCCTGTTCGTCAATTTCGGAATTCGTTTTGCCTGCGAGCGCGAGCCGGAGCAATTGCAGGCGGATGGGTGCGGCAGCGGGTTTGCTTTCCGGCTTGAACGGTGATTGTGCCGCCAGGATGAGAAACAGACGGTCCAACTCCAATTCCTCCATCGCCGCCTGTGCGACCAGCAAATGGCCGAGATGGATGGGATCAAATGATCCGCCAAATAAACCGAGTTTCATGTTTTCTCAACAACACCGCCGCACACCATTAAACCGTTGCTCCGTAACTTCAACGTAAATCTGCTGTGTGCTCGCCGGATGACAGGTGCAAACTGCCTGCGCCTGCAGGCGGGCGCGTTCCAAGTGTGATTCTCCGGACCATTCCTTCGCCAGCGCGAGTGCCAGTGCTGCCGTGCCCGCAATGTGCAACGGCCTGCCTTCAGCCACGGCGTAATCCGGCAGCCAGACGGGCTCGGTCTCGTGCAACACGGCAGGCTTCCGCCGTGACAACAACAAAATCCACTCACGCACGCTCAGGAGAATAATAGCTGTGACGAGCACCAGAAAAATTCCGGCGACCACAGCGTCGAGCCGATTATTGAATTGCAACGTATGGTTTGCGGCAACCGACATCGAGGTGTCGTCGCAATCTTTTTGCAGCGTGGCCAACCTGGCGGAAAATGGTGTGTCGTGGGCTTTTGCATAATTCTCAGCTGTGAATTTCAACAAATCCAAGTTGGCTTTTGTATGGAGGTATTGAAGTCGCGGTTCTTTTCCCTTAAGTGATTTTGCCTGCGCCAGAAATCCAATGCGCGGATCCGGGTGCCAGATTTTTTGCGCGCCCGCTGTGAACGTCACCGCCACCAGCCAGACCAACGGAATCAGCGTGATGAACGCAAGTGCCGGTCTGCTGGCATTCAACCCCGGCCCCTCGCCCTTCGACGACAATTGCATTTTCAAAATGATCGTTGTGCCGAGGCACAGTGCAATGGCGGCGAGCATCTGGTTGGCGATGCCGAATAGCGGCCAGAGCGAGTTGATGCCCCCGAGCGGGTCACGCACGCCCTGGATCAGAAAATATCCCCAGGCGCCGACCATCAGGGCGGCGGCGACGGGAACCACGCGGAAATTCTTCCGGTCGCCGAGCGGTTTCCAGATGTGGCCGAGGATGCCCTGAATCAGATAACGTCCCACACGCGTGCCGGCATCCACCGTGGTCAGGATGAACAGCGCCTCAAACATGATGGCAAAGTGATACCACAGGTCGAGCCACCGGCCATTGACGGCCTTGGAAAAAATCTGCGCCATGCCCACCGCCAGTGTCGCCGCGCCGCCCGTGCGCCCGAACAAAGTCTTTTCACCAAGTTGGCTTGCCAGCGAGTTCATGTGCTCGGTCGTCACTGGAAATCCAAGCGCAGTAACCTGGGCCACGGTCGCGACGGGGTCGCCTTTAACGTTCATGCTGAAATAGACGCCGGGATCCAACGCGCAGGCGGCGATGAGCGCCATAATGGCTACGAATGATTCGCAACACATCGCGCCGTAGCCAATGGGCCGGGCATAGCCTTCGCGCGTAATCATTTTCGGCGTCGTACCGCTGGCGATGAGCGAGTGAAATCCGGAAATCGCGCCGCAGGCAATAGTGATGAAGCAGAACGGGAATATTTTCCCGGCGACAACGAGCCCCGAGCCGTCGGTGAATTGCGTGAACGCGGGCAGTTGGAGATTGGGCAGCACGAGCAAAATCCCGAATGCCAGCGCGCAAATCGTGCCGAGCTTCATGAACGTGCTGAGATAATCGCGCGGTGCGAGCAGCAACCACACCGGCAGGCTGCTCGAAATAACGCCGTAGCCAATGATCACCCATGCCAGCGTGATGCCATGCATACTGAAATGCTGCGACCACGTCTGGCTTTGGTAAACCAGTTTGCCTCCCCACACCGCCAGCAGCAACAGTACGATGCCGAAGGCCGAGGCCTCCAAAACCTTGCCGACGCGCACAAAGCGCATGTAGCAACCCATCAACAGTGCGATGGGAATGGTCGCGCCGACGGTGAAGACACCCCAGGGACTTTCCGCGAGCGCCTTTACAACGACCAGTGCCAGCACCGCGAGGAGGATCACCAGAATCGCCAGCACCGCGAGCGCCGCGATGAAGCCGGCCGGCGAATTCAATTCCTCCTTCACCATTTGCGCGAGCGACTTGCCGTCGCGCCGGATCGAGCAAAACAAAACGACGAAATCCTGCACCGCCCCGCCGAGTACGACGCCAATCAAAATCCACAGTGCGCCCGGCAGGTAACCGAATTGTGCCGCCAGCACCGGTCCGACAAGCGGCCCCGGTCCCGCAATCGCCGCGAAATGGTGGCCAAAAACGATCCATTTGTTTGTCCGTACGAAATCGCGTCCGTCGTCGTGGACTTCGCAGGGGGTGGCGCGCCGGTTGTTTAATGAGAGCACGCGTGCGGCAATCCAGCTCGAGTAAAACCGGTAACCGATGGCGTAGGTGCAAATGGCTGCAATAAGAATGTGGGCGGAATTGATTGGTTCATTCCGGCGCAACGCCAGCGTCGCGTAGGCGCCTGCGCCGGCCAGCGCGAGCAGAATCCAAAAAATGGCAGCGGTAATTTTCTTCAGGTTCATCATGTGGATTGGTTCTGTTTTAAGCAAATAGAGGCGGGCCCGACAGAAAAATCTAAAGCCACGCGGGTGGTCGGTTTCACGCCCGCCCCTAAGCTGGCGACGCCGATCCACCCTTTATTTCCCGCGTAATGTTCGCACGTCCACCGCTTCCATGCCCGCAGCGCGAATCGCCTGCAAACCCAGGTCGGTATCTTCGTAGGCGCGGCAGAATTTGGGGTTCACATGGATGCGGCGCGCGGCCTCGAGAAAAATATCCGGCGCGGGTTTTTGCGCTTTCACCATTTCGCTTGTTACGATGGCGTCAAATAAATCGCGGATTTTCAGATGGTCGAGCACGATGCCGATGATTTTTTGTGTGCCGCCGGAAGCGACCGCCATCGGAATCTTGCCATGATTCGCCTTCGCAATTTCCACCACGGCGTGGATCGGCTCAACTTGCGCCATCAGCGGCAGATAAGCTTCCTCCTTCTCGTGGGCCACAGCGATGTGGTCAAGGGAACGGCCCTGTTCGCCGGCCAGCACCTTGAGAATGTCGCGCGAAGGGACGCCGCCCAGTGAATAAAAACGGTCTTCAGGAAAGTGAAGATTGTGCCGCCGCGTGACCATCTGCCACGCCCGCCAGTGCAACGGCATGGTGTCGGCCAGCGTGCCGTCACAGTCGAATATAAGTCCCGTCGGATTCATCGTAATCGCAATCTCGTTTCCAATCGTGATTCCAGGGTTCGATTGAGGATGAGGCGGCGCTCAGGAATATGAGCGCAATTAAAGCTTCAGTTCTGCGAGCCGCTCCTCCACGCCGTGCGTCATCAGCGGGTCAACCATCGGGTCGAGGTCGCCGTCAATAAAGCTGGCCAGATTGTAGAGCGTCACCTCGATGCGGTGGTCGGTGACGCGATTCTGCGGAAAATTGTACGTGCGGATTTTTTCGTTGCGCTCGCCGGAACCGACCTGCTGCCTGCGGTTCGCGGCATATTTGGCATTTTCCTCGGCAATTTTCGCTTCCAGTAAACGCGAACGCAGTACGGTCATCGCCTTGGCCTTGTTTTTTTGCTGCGAACGTTCGTCCGCGCAACGCACGATCAGCCCGCTGGGCTTGTGTTGGATTTGCACGGCGGAGTCGGTGGTGTTCACGCCCTGGCCGCCCTTGCCGGACGCGCGACAGACGTTGATCTCGATGTCTTCCGGTTTGATCTCAATGTCCACTTCCTGTGCCTCGGGCAGGACCGCAACGGTGCTGGTGCTGGTATGGATGCGGCCCTGGGCCTCAGTCGCGGGCACGCGCTGGACGCGATGCACGCCGCTCTCATATTTGAGCCGCTTGTAAACGTCCGTGCCGGTGACTTGGAACACGATTTCCTTGAAGCCCCCGAGGTCGGAAGGGTTGGAATCAAGCGTCTCGACCTTCCAACCGTGCGCTTCAGCGTAACGACAATACATCCGGTAAAGGTCGGCGGCGAACAGCGCGGATTCCGAGCCCCCCGCGCCGGCGCGAATTTCGATGATGGTGTTGCGCGAGTCGGTCGGGTCCGGCGGCACGAGGCCGAATTGGATCTGCTGTGAGAGTTTTTTTTCGTCCGCTTCCAGCCGGGTGATCTCCTCTTTGGCCATCAACGCCAGTTCGGATTCCGGCCGTTCGTCTTTAAGAAGGGCGCGATTTTGTTCCAAATCGGCGAGCGTCTTCAAATAGCCCCCACCGCGCGCCACCAGTTCCTTGAGCCGGGCGTATTCACGGGACAATTCCTGCGCGCGCTGGGGGTTGTCGAAGACCTTCGGATCGCTCAGCGCGGTTTCAACTTCGGCGTAGCGGCGGCAGAACTTTTCGATGTGCGGACTTAAATCCATTTCTGCAAAAAGGAATCCGCCCACCTGTGACCATACACAAGCGGGCGGAATGCAAGCGGGCAGCTAAGCCTTCTTTTTCTTTTTCGTGGCGAACGCGACCTGGGCGGCCTGCGTTTTGGCGGCGCGTTGCTGGAACTTGTCCACCCGGCCGGCGGTGTCCACGAATTTTTGCTGGCCGGTGTAAAACGGGTGGCAAACGTTGCAAATGCCAACAATGATGGTCGGCCGGGTGGAGCGGGTCTTGATTACGTTGCCGCAGGCGCAACGGATTTCCGCGTCCACATATTTCGGATGAATGTCCGTCTTCATAAAAGGGGGGCAAAGTTAGCACGAACAGGCCGAATGACAAGAGTGAATTTGCGGCAGGCTACACGCCGGGCGCATATCAAAAAATGAGCACTTTGCCGCCGGGTCTCATTGACACCCTGCTTTAGCGGGGTGCTTAGCGATGCCCGGTCTTTTCAACCGTTTTAGCGGTTTGTCAGCGCGCCAAAACCGCTAAAGCGGTTCTGACCTTCAAACCGCTTGGATCACCCCGCTAAAGCAGGGTGTTAATGAAATGGCCGTCAATTCGAGAGTTTTCTACCACGGACACCCCCTCAAATTTTGATATGCGCCCCTACACGCCGCCAATCCACGTACGGTCTTCCCAAACCGCTTTAAGCGAAGTCAGGTTGCGCGAATCCAGAACGTTTCTGGCCGCGGCAAGCAATTTGCCTTTCTTTAAATTATTCCACGCATCGCTTGCGCTGATAGCGACAAATTGGAGCACACTCGGGTCGCGGTAACAATCAATCATACAGCGCGTGCAGCCGTCCCGGATGAGTTTTGATTCGTCCCACTCATGGACTTTGCACATCGGTTTCTCCCAAAAATGGCACCGGTAGAGATCCAGTTTCCAGTCGAGATAAAAATACTTGTGGCCGCCGAGACAGCCGAATTTTTCCTTCTCACCGCGCAAATGCCGCTGCATTTCGGTGAGCGATTCGGTGGGATTGACGACCGGAAAACCGCTTCGTTGCTTCATCCGCTTGATTTTCTCAAATAATTCGACCAACTCGCCCTTGGAATAATTCACCAAACCACTGTCGCTGAAGCTGAGATAACTGCTGGCCAACGAAGTGAGTGGATAACTGAATGTGCAATTCTTGAAACCAAGCGTCTCGAGAAAATCGGGCAGCTTGTTGTAATCGTCGATTAACCGGCTCGCCGTAATGCTGGCGGTGGTCTGAATGCCAACTGAGTGGAAAAATTCGTTCGCGCGCCTGATTTTTCTGCAGACATCCGGAAGTCCGCGATTCTTTTCGTGCTTCGCGACATCATGCGCGTCAATGGACATGATGACGCTGCTCAAACCGTCGCTCGCAAGGCCGCGCATGTTTTCCTCTGTCCAAAGCCCGCCGTTGGTGCAAATCATCGGATGAATGCCGCGCTCTGCTGCATGCCGCGTCATGGCTCGCAAATCGCGATGCACCATGGGTTCACCGCCAACGAAAAGCAAATATCCGATATGATTTCTGAGTGCGATGTCAATGGCGTCACAGGCTTCTTGTAACGTCACACTCCGACGGGCTTTGGGGTCGAACTTCGAGCGGGCGAATCCACAGAAGTCGCAGTCGGCATTGCATAGGTTGGTGATGGCAAACTGAAGGTAACCCGGACCGCCATGATCCAGGACTTCACCGATAAGTTTGATCGTGCCTTTCTTGGAACGTTTGACCGGCTCGGGAAAATCAAGCGCAGCCGAATCCGCCGAAGCGGATTCGGCAGCACGCGAATTTGTCGTGGCCGTGACGCTGCTCATTGCAAACCATGCCATTGTGACGCCGGGAAATGTCATGGGCAAACTTTCTTTCGCTGGCCGCGCTATGACAGGATTGATTTTGGCTTTGCGTGAAAAGGGTTGAAAGTCTAGTTTCATCCCGGCTTGTCCGATGGTGTAACGGTAACACAGCGCCCTTTGGAGGCGTTATTCATGGTTCGAATCCATGTCGGACAGCCAACTTTCCAATCATTCCTCAAGTTCTGCTTCGCACGGACCACAAGATCCACCCATCCGAGAAGTATTCTGCCCGTTGATCGCGCCCCAACGTTTCAAGCAAACCATCAGGATGCTAATGTCCGCAGGCGAAACGCCGGAGATGCGGGCGGCTTGGCCGATTGTTGCCGGGCGAATCCTGGTCAGCTTCTGCCGCGCTTCGAGCCGGAGACTGGGGACGGTTGAAAAATCAAAGGTATCAGGAATTGCTTTATTTTCCAGCACCTTGAATTTCTCCACCTCCATTTCCTGGCGGTCAATATAGCCGGCGTATTTGACGGCGATTTCGACTTGTTGGATTACCTCGTCAGGCAGAGATTCATCGCGGTAAGGCAAATCACTGTAGTTTTTCTCAGGCCGCGAAAGTATTTTAGCCAAAGAAACATATTCATAATATATTGAATGTAAGCGTGTTAACTCATTCTTTATCATTTCTTCCTTGTCGAGGAATTTCCTGTAATTACCTTCCGGCAAGAGGCCAATTTCGTGACCAAGTTCAGAGAGGCGCAGGTCGGCATTATCCTGACGCAGCAAGAGGCGATATTCAGCTCGAGACGTGAACATTCGATAAGGTTCGGCTGTTCCCTTCGTGATCAAATCGTCAATCAAAACACCGATGTATGCCTGGTCGCGGCGCAAAATAATGGAATCATATCCCTTCACACGGCGAGCTGCGTTTATTCCTGCAACGAGTCCTTGGGCGCCGGCTTCTTCGTATCCGGACGTCCCATTGATTTGACCTGCCAGGAAGAGATTCCGGCATACTTTGGTTTCGAGTGACGGATGCAATTGTGTCGGATAGCAGAAATCGTATTCGACGGCATAAGCCGGGCGCAAAATTTCAGCGTTCTCACATCCGATGATTGTTCGAACGAGTTCATATTGCACTTCGAATGGCAGACTGGTGGAGAAACCGTTCACATAAAACTCGTCCGTCTCTATGCCTTCTGGCTCTAGAAAAATCTGGTGCCTTTCCTTCTCCGGGAATTTGACGATTTTATCTTCAATAGACGGGCAATACCGGGGCCCAACCCCCTCAATTATGCCTGAATACAGGGGTGATTTATGAAGATTTCGATGAATTATATCGGCTGTTTTTTTAGTCGTAAACGTTATATAACAAGGTAGTTGGCAATTGATTTTGTCCAAAATTGACCCCACAGGATACTTGCCGTTGGAATGGCTTCCTCCAACCGTCCTGGTGTGGGGTTGTTCCACGTGGAACAAATCGTCTTTCCAGAAAGTGAAGTAGGGGACCGGCTCATCTCCTGCCTGTGCCTCTGTGCTTGAGAAATCAATTGAACGTCTCAAAAGCCGGGGGGGCGTGCCCGTTTTCAATCGCCCAAGTTCAAGGCCGAGCTCTTTAAGGGACGCTGACAGACTCATCGCAGCCGCATCACCAGATCGCCCACCTGATTGCCGGTTTGATCCAATGTGCATCAAACCGCGAAGAAACGTCCCGGTGGTGATGACAATGACCTTGCCGATATACTGAACTTCCAGCGTAGTTTCAATTCCGAATGCCTGACCATCCTTTTGCAGAATTCGTGAGGATTGGCCCTGTTTCACGTCAAGGTTGGGTTCTGATTCACATATCCATTTCAACCTGAATTGATAAGCCTTCTTGTCACATTGAGCGCGCGGAGCCCAGACTGCGGGTCCTTTTTTTGTGTTCAACATTCTGAATTGAAATCCAGTCATGTCCGTGGCTTTGCCCATTTCTCCACCCAGGGCGTCAATCTCCCGGGCTAAATGTCCCTTTGCAAGGCCGCCAATGGCCGGGTTGCAGGACATCTGGCCGATTGTGTCTACATTGATAGTCAAAAGTAATGTCTGGCAACCCATCCGCGCCGAAGCAAGAGCTGCTTCAATCCCTGCATGGCCGGCACCAACAACAATGACGTCGTACTTTTTAGGATAGACAAACATGAAGAATCTCAACCGAAGCTGTAATTAGCATCAAATGGTGATTGGGCGAGCAGCTTTTTGACCTTATGGATCGGGTTCGATGATAAATGTTCGCAAACCTTGAAAATTATTTCAATTTCTTCGCTGGCTCCTATTTCATTAGCGATTTCAGTGACATTAAAAGACTGTTGTGCATGGGTTGAAAGAAATTCCAATACTTGTCTTTGAAACGCTATAACACTGTTTGCGGCTTTCTTGCCGGCCTCAACGCCAGGTTGGTGATATGCATTTATGTTGATAAGCGAAGCATAGAGTCCAACAGCCCGTTCAAACAGGGCAATCAACATTCCAACTGTAAAAGGGGATACTTCATTAACTGTGATCGAAATAGATTCACGTGATTTATCTGCCAAGGCTTGGCGGGTTCCCAGATAAAAGCCATGTAGGAAATCACCACTATTAACTCCCGGTTCAACCATAATATCTGAGGCAGTCCCATCGTTTGAGACTTCAATAAAGGTCACGAAGAAGTTATTTAATCCATCTATAAGCTCTTGAATATAAGAATGTTGGTCTGTTGACCCTTTGTTGCCAAATACGGTCATGCCTTGGTTAACAACGCGGTTATTAAGGTCAAATTCTTTGCCGAGGGACTCCATGAGGAGTTGCTGGAGATACTTGGGGAACAGTTCCAAACGGTCTCTATATGGTAAAACGACCATATTATTCGTTCCTTTACCGTTACCTGACTTATACCAAGCCAATGACATTTGAGATGATGGGTTAAGTCTAACGTTATTGTTTCTTGTGACCTCATCACAGTCCTTGGCTCCAGCAAGTAGAGCGCTTATGTCGAAACCCTGCAGCGCGGCCGGTAGCAGGCCGACAGCAGATAATTCGCTTGTTCGGCCTCCAATCCAATCCCACATGGGGAAAGTCGTAAGCCACTTATCCGTAGTGGCCAGCTTGTACAAATCGCTGCCATGTGTGGTTACGGCAACGGCATGGCGGGCGAAGTCGAGGCCTGACTTTTCGAACGCTGCTTTGGCAACCAGCATACCGTTGCGTGTCTCTTTCGTGCCTCCTGATTTCGAAATGATGATGCAGAGTGTACGATTTAGCTCGGCAACGACAGACGCCAGAACGCGGTCCATGCCATCGGGATCTGTGTTGTCGAAAAAGAATGGCTTGAGTTTATCTGTGCGTGGATCCCCGAGCGCGTGGGCAACGAATTGCGGGCCCAAGGCAGAACCACCGATGCCGATGAGAAGGTAGTTTTTGAACGGCCCGCCGCTACCGTGAATCTTTCCGGTGTGAATGTCGGCTGCGAAATCGCTAATTTTGCCATGTGTTTCTACTATTTCTTTGCGAATTTGCGGCGTTGGCGCAAGTGCAGGATTGCGGAGCCAATAATGACCAACCGTTCGGTTTTCGTCCGGATTGGCTAGCGCGCCATTTTCCAACTGCGCCATAGCCATGAAGGCCTCCTGGATTCGGGGTTCCATCGCCGCGAAGAACGCGTCATCAACATTCATCCGGCTCAAATCCAATGACAGGCCGAGAGCAGGGAATTCGGTATAATACCTTTGAAATCGGTTCCACCACTCCAGTTTTGAGTAATTCATAAAATCAGAAACCAAGTCGAATAATGCCGGCGGCAAAATCTGGCAAGACAATAGCGCAGGACTGTGACTTCGCAACCAACGGCCCAATGAAAGTGAACAAAATGTCGGAAACCGGAGGGGAAAAGGACGCTTCGGGCAGCTAAAGTGGGAGGGTTACGATGATCGTGGTGCCGCGATTCTGGGTGGACTTGATTCGAAGGCTGCCACGATGAGTTTCAATGATGCGACCGACGATGGCCAGGCCGAATCCGGCGCCTTTGGCTTTCGTACTACTCAGGAAGGTCGTGAACGCGCGGCGCTGCAATTCTTCACTCATGCCTTTGCCGGTGTCCTTGAATTCCACCACGACCTGAGTGGGGTGGGCACTGGTACGCGGCAGACGAATCGCGCGGGTTCTGATTGCCAACCTGCCGCCGTTTGGCATCGCCTCTGCGGCGTTTAGAATCAGATTCAGGAACGCCTGCTCCAATTGCGGCGCATCCCCCGGCAGCGGCGGCAAATCCGGCTGCAATTCGCGAACAAATTTAACGTTTTGGTTGGCGAGTTTGTGGCGTACCAGCAATCCCAACTCATCAATTAACTCATTCAGGTTCACCGGTACCAGCCGGGGTTCGGTCGTGCGCGCAAATGCAAGTATTTGCTCCACGATTTTGTTCAAATGGTCGATTTTGGCGTCAATGAGCCGTGCGTCCTTCGCCCGCGGGTCGCTGGAAGGGAATTTCAAATCCAGCGAGTGGTATAGCAGTTTCATCACTGTGAGCGGATTGCGGATTTCGTGCGCGACTTCCGCGGCGAGCAATCCGAGCGCGGAAAGTTTTTCGTTTTGTCGCAACTGCTCTTCGACATCCACCGTGCGTTCGTAAAGTCGCGCTTTTTCTATGGCGATGCCGGACAATTCCGCCATCGCGCTTAAAATACGGACTTCTTCATTGGAAAAATTGTACGGCCGGCCGGTGTAAACGTTCAGCGTGCCCGTCACCTGCCCGGCAAACAGCAAGGGGACGCTCAATAGCGAGACCAATCCTTCACGGCGTGCGACTTCGACATTTTGATAGCGGTTTGATGTCTGGACATTCTCAACGTGCAACGGCTTCTTTCGGCGGACGACGACGCCCAGCAGGCTTTCCTCGACGCTCAAGCGCGGTTTGTTGAGATAAACTTCGCCCGCACCATAGCTGGCGCGCAGATGGAGCCACGCGTGACTCTCATCGAGCATCATCAGCGAACACATCCGCGCGCGCATGAGCAGACACGCCTCGCGCGTAACGGCTCGTAGCGCCTCGTCGAGATTCAACGTTGAATTGATTGTCCGGCTCACGCTGGCGAGTGACTCGAACAGCCCGGCCTTCAACCGCAGTTGTTCGTATAGCCAGGTGTTGTGAATCACCTTGGCCGCCTGCACTGCGAGCGCCTGCAGCAATTCCTGATCGTCCGGGCTGAAGGCATTCGCCCGATCCGAATCCACATTCAGCACACCTCGCACCTCGCCGTTGACCTCCAGCGGCACGGCCAATTCCGAACGGACCCCCCGCCGCGCCGCAATGTAACGTGGGTCGTGCGCCACGTCACCGACCCGCGCGGCTTTGCCCGTGCGCGCCACCCAGCCGGTGATGCCCTCGCCGACGCGCAACAGCAGCCGCGCCGCCGATGCCGGCAGATTGTGCGAGGCGTGGATTTCCAGAAAGCCGGTCGTGGGGTTGATCAGGACCACCGAACCGCTCGAGGCATGCATGAGTCGCACCGCTTCGCTCACGATCAACCGCAGTGCCTCCTGCGGCTCGAGCGTCGAGTGTATGACATTGCTCACCTGGTAGAGCAGGTTGAGCCGCTCATAACGCAACATCAGGTTGGAAAGTTCATCACTCACGATTCCAATTTTTGGTTGCGGGTTCAGACCTTTGGACTTTAGCCGGCTTGCGCCCCGGCGTAACTCTGCCTTTCAAACTCAAGGATAAAAGTTGTATCCTCATCTTACCCTGGCTGTTATCCACAAGCCGGCTGTGCCAAAAATCAAGTTGGGCAGCCACGCTGCCAGCCACGGAGGCAAGCGCCCGCCCGATCCCAAAGCCAGACCAATCTGCTGGAGCACGAAAAAAGAAAAACAAATAAAAATGCTGCCGGCGACGCCAAAAAATAAATTACGCCGTCCCGAAGCAGCGCCGAATGGAATCGCAATGAGCACCACAACCAGACACGTCCAGGGGGCGGCCAATCGCCCGTACAGCTTGGTCAGCAGCCAGCTGGAATCGGCGGGCGACAAATCAGGATGCAACCGCAGATAGGAAACGATGTCTGCCAGCGGGATGTCGGGTTGGCGCGAAGCGCGGAAACCCCGGTATTCGCTGATTTTGATTTCACCAAGGATTTCTTTCGGCGTTTCGTCAAATTCCGGCATCGGCAGCACGTTGGTTTGACGCGACGGCAGGGTCTGGGCGGTGACATTGGCCTGCTCGAATTCCTTCGCGCCGAAAAAGGTCCAGACGCCATTGGTGTAGATTGCGCGGTCGGCCTTGAGCAATTCGGGGGCGCCGTTCGTCAGGGTCCAACTGACAATGGGATTGAGCATTTCGGTCGTGTTGATTCGATAGGCGCTGAAATGCCACAGGCGATGTTCGCGGGCGTTGATAAAATCGGTAAAATGGCTTTGCGTCTCGAGGGCGCCAGCTTTGTGTGTGTGCCGGTTCAAAATGTGGTCCGCCCAATCGGTGTTGCGCGGCACGAGAAATTCATTCAGCACAAACAGTGAAATGCTGGCCAGGAGGCCGACGATAAAATAGGGCAGGCACACCCGCCACAGGCTCACGCCAGCCGCGCGCATGGCGGTGATTTCGTTGTGGCGCGCGTGATTGGTGAGCGCATAAAGCAGGGCCAGCAGGAGCGCGATCGGCAGCACCGTCACGATAAATTCCGGCGCCATGGCAGTGTAGTACTCGATGATGTCGAACAAGTGCAGTTTGTCGTCCTGAAAATCCGACAGGCTTTTGAAGGCGTCGAAGGAAATCCAAAAGAGCACAAAGCCGCCCAGACAGTACGCGAGCGGCGCGAGCAGTTCGCGGAATAGATATCGGTCCAACAGCCGCATTGTGCGGGCAGGGTAAGCGGTGGAGCTTGGCGTGGGCAAGTTTTGTCGTCAGCGCCAAACCGGGTTGCTTGACAAAACTCAAAACGGATCGCCGGCTTCGCCCGCCTGCGTGTATTGCGCCGAGACGCGGCTGCCTTCACTTTCCGTGCTGGCTCGTCGAACCGGAAAGCAAAGGCTGGTGGGTTGGCAGGGACTCGAACCCTGGACCAATGCCTTAAAAGGGCACTGCTCTACCAACTGAGCTACCAACCCTGCGGAGCGCGGCAACCTAGTCTTCTGCGCCAACCCATGCAAGATTTTTCAACGGCGTGGAAAGGCGCGGAGTTGGAACTCCGAACGGGGAACACCCGATGTCGGGTTCATTCAAAGCTCTTTCACTTGGCGCCGAAGACGCTGTCGAGGATGACTTCCTTGGTTTTCCAAAGAAGCGCCATGGTCATGGCCAGGGGCAGCAGCGCAAAAAACGTCAACGCCCAAAAGCCGAGCCGATTTACCCAGTCGGAGAAATCACCGAGCGCCAGTTGCCACCGCGCGGAGTGCAGGAAAACGACGTAAGCCACGCCGAGAAACAAAAGTCCGACCAGCAGCCAACGATTGAGGGCGGTGAACAGGAGCGTTTCGTGCCGGAGGGTTTCGTCGGGCAGCATGGCGCCCAGCTGCTTGAGGACGGCATTCAGGTTGAACAAAAAAAGCAGCGCGGACAGGACCAAGACCAAGACCACCCAGTTGAAAAACGGCTGCCCCGGCATTTTATCCTGCCAGTAAAGAAACGGGCAGAGACCGAAGTTGACGAGGCCGAGGATTTTCGCGCGGTCGAGCGCGTTGCGCCAGGGACGCTCCTGTTTTTGGAAGTCGCTCATCTGCCAGAGCCCGTAGAACAGCAAACCGGTGCCGGCCAATGCCGGGACAAGTCCCAGCGGTTTAAGCCAGTCCGCCTTGGCGGTTTCCGCACAAATGACCAGCGTCGCGGGCAGTCCCCAAAACAGTGCGGACAGGCCGCGGGCAAGGCGTCCTAGCGAGCGGAGCAGTTCGGCGTTGGGCGCGGGTTCATCCATGAAAAGCGAACGAAGGATAAGAGATTGAGGAGGCCATTTGCAAGCGGATGCGTTGCCATTTTCAGTCCTCCACCCGCCATCCTCGTGTTCAAAAACTCAAATAAGTGTAGGCCTTCAGGCCGCGCTCGTAATCATCCAGCAGGCGCATGGCTTCGGATGGTTTCATGCGGTCGGATTTAATGGCCTCGTCCATTTGTGCCTTCATCTGGCGCTTCAGTTCGTTTTCATCGTATTGCACGGCCGCCAGCGACTGGATGATGGTGTTGCCTTCGATGATTTCCTCGATGTAATAGCCGGTCGGTTCGTCGGGTTCGAGAAAGACGTGGACCTCGTTGACGCGGCCAAACAGGTTGTGCAGGTCGCCCATGATGTCCTGGTAGGCGCCCATCAGGAAAAATCCGAGGTAATACGGCTCCGGCAAACCGTTGCCGTTGGTGTTGAGTTGGTGCAGTGGCAGCGTGTCGCGCACGTCGCGCAAGTCAATGAACTTGCTGACCTGGCCGTCGGAATCGCAGGTGATGTCCACCAGCGTGCCTTCGCGGGTGGGGCGCTCGTTCAGGCGGGCAATCGGCATGATGGGAAACAACTGGTCGAGCGCCCAATGGTCGAGCAGCGATTGAAAGACGGAGAAGTTGCAGAGGTATTGATCGCTGAGGCTGTCCTCGAGCTTGCGAATCTCTTCCGGCACATAGGCGTGGCCCTTGTAGTGTTCGACCACGTCGCGGCCGATTTGCCAGTAAAGATCCTCAATCTTCGCCTTGTCGGGTAAATCAAGCACGCCGAGCGTGAACATGTGCTGCGCATCCTCGCGGCGTTCGAGGGCGTCGTGATAGGCCTCGAGCTTGTTGAGTTTGGCGAGGTGTTTCCGGATGTCGAGGAGCTCATTGACGAGCGGATGCTCTTTTTCGCCGAATTTCAAAAATTCGCCGGGCCGGATTTTTTCAATCGCGCCGAACACCTCGACAATCAGCACGCTGTGATGCGCGACGATGGCACGTCCGCTTTCGCTGATGATGTCCGGGTGCGGGACGTTTTCGGCGTTGCACACGTCGGCGATGTAATAGACCACGTCGTTCGTATATTCCTGCAGCGTGTAGTTCGTCGAACTGTCAAACGCCGAGCGGCTGCCGTCATAATCCACGCCCAGCCCGCCGCCGACGTCGAGGTAGGAAATGGGGAAACCCATTTTGTGCAGCTTCGCATAAAGGCGCGCGGCCTCCTGTACCGCTTTTTTGACGGTTAGAATGTCCGGCACCTGCGAGCCAACATGAAAATGCAACAGCTTGAAACAGTGGCCGAGGTTTTCCGCTTTCAACATCTCCGTCGCCTCCAGCAGTTCGGCCGTGCTCAGGCCGAATTTCGCGTTTTCGCCGCCGCTGCTGGCCCAGCGGCCCGCGCCCCGGCTCACCAACCGCGCGCGGATGCCGAGCAACGGTTCAACATTGAGCTGTTTGGAAATCGCGATGATTTGCCGCAACTCCTCGAGTTTCTCAACAACCAGGATGACTGTTTTGCCCAGTTTGATGCCGAGCATGGCCATCTTGATGAACTCCGCGTCCTTGTAACCGTTGCAGACAATCAGGCTGCCGATTTGATTTTGCAGCGCCAGGCCGGCCAGCAATTCCGCCTTGCTGCCGACTTCGAGGCCGAAATCAAACGGCTTGCCCGCGTCGAGAATTTCCTCCACGACCTCGCGGAGCTGGTTCACCTTGATCGGGAACACGCCGCGATAACGGCCCCGGTATCCGTATTCCGTGATCGCACTGCGAAAGGACTGGTTCAGCGATTCGACCCGGTGGCGTAAAATGTCCTGGAACCGGATGAGCAGCGGAAACTTCAACCCGCGACCCTTCGCTTCCTCGATCACGTCCGTCAAATCCACCGCCACGCCCGCGTCCTGAAGCGGCCGGGCGACGACGTGGCCCTCGTCGTTGATGTCAAAATACTTCGCGCCCCAGCGTTGGATGTTGTAAAGGGTGCGCGCCGCTTCAATGTCCCACGACCGCGCCGCCCCGGTTGAATTGCTCATCTCATGTGTCGAGTCGAGCGAACTATAAAACGCCTCACGCGGAAATCAACAGGCAGAATGAAAAATCTTCGTGACACCGCGCCCGGCAAAAGTTCAACACGCCGCTTTACAGGCTCGCGCGCGGGGACTAAAGTCGTTTCATGGCTGCTGAATACGATACAACCGAATTTGTGGACACCGACTTTCAAACCCAGAAATCGCCTTACGGAAACCCCGGTCCCGCCGGCGACCCGCTCCGCGCGCCCACGCGCGAGGAGGTGGACCGCAAGGTCGTCGAGGCGCAGCAGAAGCTCGCCGAACTCAAACGGGCGCAAGAGGGATTGGAACGCGAACGCGCCGCGCTCGAGGAATTGCGGCGCCGCCAGAATGAATTCCAAACCGGCCGGCAGGAAATGGTGCACAGCCTCACGCGCGGCCTTGGCCTGCTCGAAGAGGCCGAGTTCAATGCCCGCCGCGACGCCGAGCAAATGGTCAAGACCGTCGCTGATTTCCGCGACGCCCTCGACAAGCTCCAGGGCATCCACGACGAATCCTGGAACAAGGAGACTTTCAGTGTCGAGCTCACGCGCGCGCTGACCACCATCGAAAATGCGCGGATGGAATGGAACGCCGCGCGGCTCAAGTTTCCCATCCTGTCCGGTGAAACCCCGGCCAACCCGGAAACCGAAAATACGCCGCCGCCCGCCGCGGCGCCATTTGCCAACCTGAGCTTCGTGGAGTTGTGCAAAATCGGATTGGCGATGAGCTGGCCGCTGGTGCTGGTGGCTTTGGGCGCGATTGGTGTGCTGGTGTCAATCTGGCTGTCGATGCCAACGGGGCACTGAAAGTTGTCGTATGGCGTTCGCAAAGAAAAAAGCGAAAACGGCCGACCCGATTTCGGACCGCGCGCGCTCGTTGAACAGCCAGATTGCCGCGCTCGAGGCCGAAATCAAGAGACTCGACACGCAACTGCAGCACACGCCCGCGCCGCGCCTGCGTTCCACCGCCATTCCGCACGGCGCGACCATTGACCGCACGCACGAATCGCCGCCGCCCTCCGCCGCGCAGGAACCGGTCTTTGAGGAGGTCAAACCGGTCCCGGCCCGCGACGAGACCGAGACGCCCGACCAGTTCAATGAACTCGGGGTGCGCAAATACGATTTGCCCGCGCTCATCCAACGCCTGCGCCAGCGTTTCAGCCGGCCGGTGGCTTCCAATCCGCGGCTCGTCACCTATCTGGCCGCCGGCGGCGTGCGCGGCCTGCGCCCGTTGCGTTACGAAAAGCGCGTGGCGCGCAACCGGGTTCTTCTTTTCGCCGGGGTTCTGTTTGCGCTGCTGCTCGGCACGCTCCTGGTCTATCTGCGCAACCATTGACCCGGACTCGCCCGTGAAAAATCAACTGTTCAAG
This sequence comes from uncultured Verrucomicrobiae bacterium, assembly GCA_963802515.1. Taxonomy (GTDB): domain Bacteria; phylum Verrucomicrobiota; class Verrucomicrobiia; order Limisphaerales; family UBA11358; genus UBA11358. Next base: position 2,321,703 of record CAWDIX010000002.1, on the reverse strand, counting down.
TTGTCCATTCGTACGCCGGACGGCCAGTTCATCGCGCGCTATTCCGCCAGGGGTTTGGCTGAACTCAATTTCCCCAAGGCAGGCTCGGCGTGCTGCGCCGTTGGCAGTAGGAGACGAGGTAACGAGTCGCAAAAATTATCGGCTTCTAGCAAATCAGTCAGAGACTCCTCACGTCGTCTCCTACAGATACCTGCCCAAATTCTCCACTCGCATCGCCAGACAGTGGCGGCGCTCAAAATTGCGCTGGCCGGGCGCAAACCGAAAAATTTGCCGCCGCTGGATCTGACCGGAACGGAATTTCAGAAACGCGTCTGGAACGTGATGCGGAAAATTTCCACCGGCCGGACAAAAAGCTACGGCGAAATCGCGCAGGCGATTGGCAATCCCAAAGCCGTCCGCGCGGTGGGCGGCGCGTGCGGCGCGAACCCGATCCCGGTTTTTGTGCCCTGCCATCGCGTGCTGGCTGCACATGGGAAAATCGGCGGGTTTGGTGGTGGATTGGATTGGAAACGCACGTTGCTCGCGCGGGAAGGGATCAGAATTTAGTGACATTCTTGGATTCGAACGAATGACGATGGAACTTTGGCGCACAAAACTGATTGAAAGCTTGCCGGGTTTCCTCGCCGAGGGAGAAGTTGAGCGTGAGACAATTTACACAGTTTTCATGGAACTCACTACCAAATGCCAAGATGCGCACGACCGAGGAGACCAAACAGTCTTGTCCAAGATTTACGATTTTGCCGCTTGGTGCTCTCGGCAAGAAGAAAAAGACCTGTGGAATGCAGCGGGTGTCAGTTTTTACGAACACGTTGTTGATCACCCGATTGCGCTACAGGAAATTCCACGTTGGATTCCACCCGATGTTTTTCACAGGATTTCGTCTTTACTCCAATGGCGCATGGGTGACGAAGCTTTTTCTGACTTGAACGCGAGATACGCAAAAGATCGGCTCAAAGCGACTAAATAGCCGTCAGCCGGATGATTTCGCGCAACGAGGTGCGCGGACGGAACTTTACGAAGTGTTCGAGTTTTTTCACCAGCGGTTTGCGGCGGCGCATGTCGTCAAACCCCGGCGAATACGCCATGTCGTAAGGAATCAATTTGATTTTCGATTTTGAGCCGAGGGTTTTAACCACCAGTCGCGCGAGTCCGAGGATGCTGATTTCCTCCGTGCTACCGACGTTGAAAATTTCACCGCGCGCCTTCGGACAATTTTGCAGCCGCACCAATGCTTCCACCGCGTCGCCAACGTGGCAGAAACAGCGCGTCTGCCTGCCATTGCCAAAGACTTTCAGCGGTTCGTTCTTTTTCGCCGCGGCAATAAAACGGGGCAGCACCATGCCGTAACGCCCGGTCTGGCGCGGGCCGACGGTGTTGAACAGCCGCACGATGGTGACCGGCAGATTTTTTTCGCGCGCGTAGGCGAGCGCGAGAAATTCGTCGGTGAGCTTCGAGCACGCGTAGCTCCAGCGCGACTGTCCGGGCGGGCCGATCAGCAAATCGTCGTCCTCGCCGAACGCCGGCTTTGCGCTTTTGCCATAAACCTCCGAAGTTGAGGTCAGCAGGAGCGGCGTGCGGTTCACGGCGGCAGCGCGCAACAAAATCTGCGTTTCCTGGAAGCTCGCCTCCAAAACGTGCAATGCCGATTTGACGACCAGTTCAACGCCGACGGTCGCGGCCAGATGAAAAATAAATTCCGCGTTCGCCGCCAGTTTTGGCAGTTCGGCGCAGGTGGAAATTTCGGATTCAATCACACGCAGCCCCGGGTGGTTTTTTACCGCGCGCAGATTTTCCCGCCGGCCGGTCGAAAGATCGTCAATGACGACAACGCGTTTGCCGTCGGCCAGCATACGCTCGACGAGGTGCGAGCCGATAAAACCCGCGCCGCCGGTCACGAGGATGTGTTTCATTTGAGTGCGTTGGCGATTGCCTCGGCCAGTTTCTGCCGGAATTCCGCGGATTCAATCATTTTCGCCTCATGCGGGTTGGACAGGTACCCGCCTTCGATGAGCACGGCGGGCCGGCGCTGGTCGTGCAACACTCCGATGAATCGCGCGCGCCGCACCCCGCGGTCTTCCAGGCCGGCGGTCCGCAGCAGGGCCGCGTGCAGGCGGACGGCGAGCTGCAAATTTTCCGAGTCGAAGGCATTGTTGGAATAATTATCCGACCAGAAATCGTTGAAACCCCGTATCAGGGTCGAGGACATGCCCGTCGGCGTGAGACAATACGTTTCGAGGCCGGCCTGTTTCTGGTCCGGCGCGGCGGAATTGAAATGCAGGCTGATGAACAAATCCGCATGATGCGCTTCGGCGAACGCAGTGCGGTCCTCCAGCGAAACGTCCACGTCGTTCGTGCGCGTGAGGAAGACCTTCCAGCCGTTGGTTGCCAGCAAGGGCGCTAGCTGCAACGCCCACTCCAACGTGAATTCCTTTTCAAACCGCCCGTCGAGCACGCTGTGCGTGCCGGTGTTCGACCCGCCGTGGCCCGGGTCAATCACGATGACGCGGTTGGTGCCGGAGGCTGTAATGTGGGACGGCGGGTCGCACAAAAGCGGTTCAAGATTTCTCTGCAAATCGAGTTCGTGCAGGAAAATCTGGTTGTCGATGAGCTGTGGCTCGAAGCCGAGATTGATTTCGACGCCGTTCCAGATGGCTTCGCGGCTGCCGATTTCCAGAACCATCACGCCGTTCGTCGAACCAATGGCATACGTCGCGACCGGCTGGCCGGACAACAAATGCGGAGCGCCGATTTTATGGTCAGCGGCCCAGCGGCTGAGCGGGGTCCACGTTATCACCGGCGCAGGGCGGCTGGTATTCGTCGGGTGAACGGCTGGCGGCAGATTCGTTTTGACGACCGGGGCAACGGGCCGGGGCGGTTGGGGGATCTGCGGTTTTTGAACCTCATTGGTCGCCGGCCAATCGGGCGGCAACGGCTCGTTGGGCGCGCGGCGCGGCGTGGTCGTGCAGCCCGCCAAAAAAAGTGCCGCAAAAAAAATGATTCCGGCCGGTTTTAACACGCGGCCATTGTGCGGAACGTCGAATCGGACTCAAGCTGTTTCAAAAAAATCTTAATCCCGGTCCTGCTCTTAATCGTAATCGCTCAAGCCGGTTCAAAATTACGATTAAGAGCAGGATTACGGCGAGCCGTGCAGTCTTGCTCGTCCGAAGTCATTCGGCAATAATCAGCCGGACGTAAGAGGCATTTTGAAAATTCTCGTTGCCATCACCGGGGCCAGCGGCGCGCTTTACGCGCAACGGCTGCTTGATAATCTCGACCCGCAGGCACACGAAATTCACGTTGTGCAAAGCAACTACGCGCAGCAGGTCATCGCGCAGGAATTGCCCGGCGGCCTGCGCCTGCCCGCCGGGGTCAGGACGCATGGCCTCAAAAGCATGAACGCGCCGTTTGCCAGCGGCTCGAATCCTCCCGACGCCATGGTTGTCATCCCCTGCACGATGGGTACGATGGGCCGCATCGCGCACGGCTACAGCGAGGACGTTTTGCTCCGCGCCGCCGACGTGGTGTTGAAGGAACGCAAAAAACTGATTCTGGTCCCCCGCGAGACGCCATTGAGTCTGGTCCACGTCAAAAACATGGAACTGCTCCTGCAGGCCGGCGCAGTGATTCTGCCGGCAAACCCGGGTTTTTACTCGAACCCGAGAACCGTCCAGGAGGTCGTGGACACCGTGGTCGCGCGCGTGCTGGATCACCTGGGCCTGCCGCACAGACTGGTCTCACGCTGGGCGGAGGAAAAGGAATGAAGCCAAATCCGAAGCCCGAATTCCGAGTCCCGAAAGAAATCCGAAGCCCGAATACCAAAGCTGTCAGGTTCGTACGCTATGAACGCTTGGTTTTCGGCATCTGCCAGAGCGGTTGTTCGGATTTTGGGTTTTGGGTTTCATTCGGATTTCGGGCATTCGGGCATCGGATTTCATGTCACACCGGGTAGATGTTCGATGTTCTCCTCAATTAAAAAGTGGGCTTCGTTCGTCCGTTTCTCGCACACGGTTTTCGCCCTGCCCTTCGCGCTGGCGGCGATGATGGTGGCGGCGCGCGATCACCGCGGCTGGCCTGGCTGGGAAGTCTTTGGTCTGGTTCTCGCGGCCATGGTTTGCGCGCGCACCTGCGCCATGGCGTTCAACCGTATCGCCGACCGCAAATTCGACGCGCTGAATCGGCGCACGGCCAGCCGTCATCTGCCGACCGGGCAAATTTCGCTGGCGAGCGCAATCGTGCTCTGCGTTTTGTCAGCCGCCGGTTTGGTGGTCGCCAGCCGCTTTCTCAATCCAGTGTGTTTCTACCTCTCGCCGGTTGCGTTGCTGGTGGTTTGCTTTTACTCGCTCACGAAACGCTTTACGGATTACACGCACATTTTCCTGGGCCTTTCGTTGGCGTTGGCGCCCGTCGGCGCCTGGCTGGCGGTAAAAGGCAGCAACATTTCCACGCTGGAAATTCTGCAAATGCTGGCGCTCGCGCTGGCCGTGATTTTGTGGCTCGTCGGGTTCGACATCATTTACGCGTTGCAGGATTACGAGTTTGACAAATCCCACGGTTTGCATTCACTCGTCGTAGCATGGGGGCCGAAGAACGCGCTGGCGGCCGCGTTTCTCGCGCACATGATCATGTGTGGATTCCTGTTGGCATTCGGGTTTCTCTGTGGATTTCGCATCGCCTATCTCCTCGGCTGGTTTGTCATCGTCGGCTGCCTGGTGTTGGAACACTGGATTGCGCGACGCCGCAGCTTGAACTGGATCAACCTCGCATTTTTCCGGCTCAACGCGCTCGTCAGCGCAGTTTTTCTCATCATCACCGCCGCCGAAGTGATCTTCCAGGGCGGGTTTAAGCTGCGATGAGGCAACGGGAACATTCAACGCTCAACATTTGACTTCGAACGTTCAATGGAAGCCGACTGCGTCTGGTCGTTAAATGTGGGGCGTTGGCTGTTGAGAGTTTTCAATTTTTTCCGGTAACGTCTTTCCGGTTTTGCTTCTGAAGTGGGCATGGACACGGTAAAATTGAATCAGCCCATGCCTGATGGAAACCAATGCCCGCAATGCGGCGCGCCCTTGCCCGCCAACGCCCCGGCCGGTCTTTGCCCCGCCTGCCTGCTCAAACAGGGCGCGGCGGCCGACACCGTGACCGACGCGAAACAGCCGTCGTTCCAGCCGCCGTCCGTTACCGAACTGGCCGCGAAATTTCCGCAACTCGAAATCCTCGAACTCATCGGCAAAGGCGGCATGGGCGCGGTTTACCGGGCGCGGCAAAAGGAACTGGACCGCATCGTCGCGCTGAAAATTCTTCCTCCCGGCATTGGTGACGACCCTGCGTTTGCCGGGCGCTTCGCGCGCGAGGCCAAGGCCCTGGCTAAATTGAATCATCCCGGCATCGTGACGTTGTATGAGTTTGGCAATGTCAGTGGCACAGGCGTCTCGCCTGTGAGTGTCGGAGAAACTGCAAGCCAGAAACACAAGGGCGAGACGCCCGTGCCGCTGTTTTATTTCCTCATGGAATTCGTGGACGGCGTGAACTTGCGGCAACTGCTTCATGCCGGACGCATCGCGCCACGCGAGGCGCTGGCCATCGTCCCGCAGATTTGCGACGCGCTGCAATTCGCGCACGACCAGGGCATCGTCCACCGCGACATCAAGCCGGAAAACATTTTGCTCGACCGCCGCGGTCGCGTGAAAGTGGCGGATTTTGGCCTGGCGAAATTGGTCGGGGAATCAGGTAGGGCGGTCAGTCCTCTGCCCGCCGACGCCTCGCAAACAGAAGGCGGCGCGCGCGGAGTGACGCGCCCTACCGACGCCCTCACCGAGTCCGGCAAGGTCATGGGCACGCCGAATTACATGGCGCCGGAGCAAAAGGAACATCCCGACGAAGTGGACAACCGCGCGGACATTTACGCGCTGGGCGTGGTGTTTTACCAGATGCTCACCGGCGAACTGCCCGGCAAAAAGATCGAGCCGCCGTCATCGAAAGTGCAAATTGACGTGCGCCTTGACGAAGTGGTGTTGCGGGCGCTGGAAAGAAAACCGGAGCTGCGTTACCAGCAGGCCAGCGTGCTCAAGACGCAGGTGGAGACGATTGCCACCACGCCGGCCTCGACGGCGGAAACATTCGCAACCAGCCAGTCAGACCTGGCACGACTGCTGGATGTCAGGTCGCGGGCGACCATGACATTGCTTTTCGTCGCCCTGCTGGTATTTCTCGTCACGCTCGGGCTGATCGGTTATGGCCCGCTGGCCAATTGGGCCGGTGTTATCGCCATCACTGGCACCGCTGCCGGGATGGCATTGGTGGTCATCGCCCTCGCGCTTGAGTTCAGACATCGCCGCACGTCACAAAGCTCGATTGGCACTCCCGTGGCGGGCATGATTTGCGCCGCCATTGCTTTGTTCTCCGTGTTCAGCGCGCTGGTCCTCCACGAAAAAGCCCAAGTCCTCGCGCCGGAAATGGGCGAATTCATGGCGCATCATTCCGCATCCGAAATCGCCAACTCGCCGGTCGTTCAATCGTGGTCAAACGCGATTCATGCGGAGCATTATGTTTTTGTTCCGCTGAGCATCGCGGGAATAGCCGGCGCGCTCATCTTTGGCGGGTTGGCTCTTTTGCCGATGCGCCGGGCGAAAAGCGACCCGGTCATTCTGCGCGCCATGGAATCCTGGCTGGCGCTGCTGGATGGCGGTGACTACGCGCGAAGCTGGGAAACCGCCGCGCCGTATTTCCAGCGCGTCATGGCGAAGGGAGAATGGGTTGCGCGCGGCGAAAAAATCCGGCGGCCGCTCGGCAATGTTCTTTCGCGCAAATTGACCGTGGCCAGGTTCAGTGCCCTCGGGACGCGGCTGGAAATGAGGTTCGCCACGGCATTTGACGGCCTGCTGGCGGCCACGGAAACCGTGACATTCGCCAAACAGGCCGGCGGCGAATGGCAGTCGATTGGTTATCTCATCCATCCGGCGGGTTACGAAAGATGGAGAGGAACTTTGAAAGCGGCGGGCTTGCGTTTGTTACTCGTGGTCGTGATTCAGTTGGCGCTGTTGGAGACGCTTATGCAGGCGTCGGTGCATTGGCTCGAATCCACCGAAGAACTGTGGGGCATGGCGCTGGCAGCGGCCACGTTGCTCGGACTGGTCTGGGCGTGCTGGCCGGGCTGGCGGCAAATGCGTTCGGCGCTTTTCGTCGTGGCCGGGACGATTGCCTCGGCTGTGCTTTTGCTGGCTCTCGATAATTTTTATTCCTGGGGCGTGCGCGCGACTCTCGGATTTTCCCGCGAACCGGAATGGGCCGCACAGCATCCGGGTTTTCAACAGAAGCTCTGGGAGCATCTCGGCCTGCCCGGCTATCCGGCGCAACCCACGGCTGAAGTCACGGGCACCGTCACCGACGCCTTGACGGGAAAGCCCATCGCCGGCGCGCGGGTGGACGACAATTCCTACGGGGCGAGGCCATCCCGGGTGCCACAGCAAGCGTGGACGGACGCCAGCGGAAAATTCACCCTGAAAACCTGGCCGGAAGAGCACAACATTGCCGCGTCCGCTCCCGGTTACAAAACGAAGCTGGCTACGCTGATCACGCCGCTGTTTGGCCGCCTGCGGGAAGCGCGAATGGATTTTCAGTTGCAGTCGGCAAACGGCAGCAAAACCCTGACCTTCGGCCCGGTGGTGGAAACCGTCCTCCCCGCGGACAGCGGTCGAAAGGACGAACTGCTCGATCTGGACACAGGCGAGCGCGTCACCAGCACGACCTTCGGCGAGAATGATCGTGAGACGCACGCCTGGATCCGTGACCATCATCTGGATGTGCTCGGCGTCGTCGAAAGAGGTCAGATTGCCGTGCTCTGTTGCGACATGGCGGTGCTGCCGGTGGCAACCAATCTATGGGCTGACGTCGGCGCAACCGGCGTCGCGACCAACCGTGCATTGGCTCAGATGGAGCCAAACAAGATCACGGCCATATCGCCAACCATTGATAAGACTGACACCTATTTCTTCCGCACACGGGAAGGCGGCCTCGGCATTCTCCAAATACTCGGGCGGAATGAAAATCCGCCCGGCGTGAAAATCCGCTACAAGCTGGTGAAAACCGGTTCACCACGCGTAACCGCACCGAACGATAGCGAAGTCGCCCGGTTAAAACTTCAGCAAGCCGAACAGGAACTTGAAACGACCCGACAGAAGGTCGTGGTGGGACTTGCTCCGTCGGTTGATTACGAGCGGGCCAAAATCACCTGCGACCTCGTCGCAGCGCAAGTCAAAGGTGATAACGCAGAAATCGCACGCCTGAAACTTCAACTCTGCGATTTGGACCTGGAGATTGCCGGAAAAATGTTTGCGGTCGGCAAAGTCGCGCAGCAAGAATACCAAGCGGCAAAGCTGGCCCGTGACGAGGCGGTCGCCCGGGTCAAATCGCTTGAGCTGCAAACCAACCGGATGGCGGATGAAAATTATACCTTGGCCGAACAGCCGCCGGTCGTCGTTGAGACGTTTCCGGTTTCCGGCGCGCGCGACGTGGCGCCGGGCGAAGCGGAAATCCGCGTGCGCTTCAGCAAGCCGATGACCGACGGCTCCTGGAGCTGGTCCACCGCGTGGGAAAATTCCACGCCCGAATCGGCCGGTGAACCACATTATCTGGACGGCCGTCGCACCTGCGTGATGAAAGTCCGGCTGGAACCGGGCCGGACTTATGCGTGGTGGTTGAACAGCGACAAATTCAAGAATTTCGCTGATGGGGCCGGTCAACCTGCGGTGCCCTATCTCCTGATTTTTCAGACCAAACCAAACTGAAAAAAAGAAAACAGCATGAAAACAAAAACGTTAGTCGCAACTATCATCGCCGGGGTCGTGTGCGGTTTCGCCGCGCAGACCAGTCGCGCGCAGGACATTGATTCCTTTGCGCCGGTCGTCATCAAGACCGTGCCGGAGGCAGGCAGCAAGGACGTTCCGCCCGGCGAATACGAAGTTAAAATCACCTTCAGCAAGCAAATGACCGATCAATCGTGGAGCTGGGCCACGGCCTGGCAAAATTCCGATCCCAAATCACTGGGCAAACCGCATTATGAGGCCGACCACAAAACCTGTGTCATGAAGGTAAAACTGGAGCCGGGCAAAACCTACGGCTGGTGGATTAACAGCCAGAAGTTTCACGGTTTCCAGGATACACAAAATCACCCGGCCATTCCCTACCTGCTCACGTTCAAGACGAGGGACAATTAACCGCCGATTTGACCTCCGAACCTTCCAGCCGGTCTTCGTCCGCGCCGGGCGACGTCTTCGCCACGACGCATTGGACAGTCGTGCTCGCGGCCGGCAAACGCTCAACACCGCAGTCCGACCTGGCGCTGGAGGAATTGTGCCGAACCTACTGGTTTCCGCTCTACGTCTATGTCCGGCGGCGCGGTCACACGAAGGAGGATGCCGAAGACCTGACGCAAGCCTTTTTCGCCCGCTTCCTCGCCCGGAATTATCTCGAGGGATTGCGCGCCGAGCGCGGGCGCTTTCGCGCGTTCCTGCTGGCGTCGCTGAAACATTTTATGGCCAATGAATGGGACAAATCGCGGCGCCAGAAACGCGGCGGCGGCGTAACGCCGTTGTCCCTTGACTGGGAGACCGCCGACACAAAATTTCAGATCGCTGCCACAAACGAGCCGAGTCCCGACCAGGCATTCGACCGCGAATGGGCCGTGACGCTGCTCGCCAAAGTCATCGAAAGGTTGCAGGCCGAGTGCGAGGCGGACGGTCGGGGCAACGTGTTTGCGGAACTGAAAATCTTCCTCACGACCGGCAAGGACGAATTGTCCCATGCCGATGCCGCGAAAGTGTTGGGCCTGGATGAAGGCGCTGTCCGGGTGGCGGTGCACCGGCTGCGAAAGCGCTATCGACAGCTTCTCCGTGGCGAAATCGCGCAAACCCTGGCGGATTCGGGTGACGTGGACGAAGAGATGCGCGCGCTGTTCGGCGCGTTCGGCGCGTGAGCGCAAACTCAAATTTGCCAAACGCGCGATTTCTGCTAATCCTGAGTCGTGGATTTTTTCATCCAACGCAGCGAACTGCGCGACCTCTACGACAAGGTCGCCGCTGGCGAACGCATTTCCGAGGCCGACGCGCTCCGGCTGTTTGAATCCAAAGATTTGAATGCCGTCGGTGCCATCGCGGATTTTGCACGGCAGAAAAAGACCGGCCACAACCGCGCCAGCTTTATTATCAATCGCTACGTCAACTACTCAAATTATTGTATCCTGTCGTGCCAGTTCTGCTCGTTCGCGCGCAAGAAACGCGACGCCGATGGTTTCCAGTTCACCGTCGAGGAAATTGTCCAGAAGGCACGCGAAGCCTTGGCCCTTGGCATCACCGAACTGCACATCGTCGGCGGCCTGCATCCGTCGCTGCCGTTCGGTTATTACACGGACATGCTGAAAGCGCTCAGGGCGCTGGATGCGAGTAGTGGCACGGGCATCTCGCCCGTTCGTGACAATCCGAAACTCACGGGCGAGACGCCCGCGCCACTAACACCGCGACTGCAATTGAAATGCTTCACGGCGATTGAAATTCTGCACCTCGCCTGGCTCGCCAAAAAATCCGTCGAGGATACACTGCGCGAGCTGAAGGCCGCCGGGCTCGATTCGCTCACCGGCGGCGGCGCGGAAATTTTCCGTAAGGAAGTCCGGTCGGCCATCGCCAGGGGCAAGGAATCCGCCGAGGAATATCTGGACGTGCATCGCACGTGGCATCGCATGGGCGGACGCAGCACCTGCACGATGCTTTATGGCCACGTCGAATCGCTGGCCGACCGCGTGGACCATCTCCGGCAATTGCGCGCGTTGCAGGACGAAGCGCGTGCCAACGGGTTTGGAGTTCCGGCTTCAGCCGGTTCCGTGCCGCCTGAAGGCGGAACTCCGAACGGTCCGGGCGGCTTTGTCGGTTTCGTGCCTCTGGCGTACCAGCCTGTGGACAACGACATCCCGGTCGAAAAACCGCCCACGGGTTTCGATTCACTCCGCACCATTGCCGTCAGCCGCATCTATCTCGACAATTTTGAGCACATCACCGCGTATTGGGTCGGCCTCGGCCTGAAGCTGGCGCAGGTGGCGTTGAGCTACGGCGCAGACGATCTGCACGGCACCATCCTCGAGGAGCACATCTTCCACATGGCCGGCGCGACCTCACCGCAATTGCAGACCGAGGCGGACATGATCAAGGCCCTCCGCGAAGCGGGGCGAACACCGGTGCAGCGCAACACGTTTTACGAGCCGATTAAAGTGCTGGAGAATCCGCCGGAGCCCCAATCCCCGGAAAATTCAGTGCGTTCCAAGGTGCTGGAAGATAATCTGGCCACGGCATGATGCAGGACGTTTCGAAACCCCGCACTGGCCCGGCGTGTTATTTCAGCGCCAGCCCCGTGTATTGCCTGACACTGGTTCTTTTTTCGATGGCGTTGCTGACCGGTTGTTCAACCGTGGCAACATATAAACCCAATATGGCCGCCGGCCCAGCGAAGCCGGCTGGCTATCCCGTTCTCGTCTATACGGAGGATATGACGGTTCCGCGGCCGTGCGAGGTGATCGGGACAATTTCCATCCACGCCACCCAACTGACCCTGTTTGGCGGATCGGTCGAAAGCGAAACGGCAAAGGTGATGCAAACCGCCCGCGAAAAGGGGGCCGACGCCGTGCGGATAAAATCGGTTGAGATGCCGGATTTTTCGGACACGAATTATCGCCTGTCAGCCGACCTGCTCCGCTACACGGACACTTGGGAAACGGTTGCCTTCTCGCAGGAAGGGTTCGCCAATTATCTCCGCACAAACCAACGGAACCTCGACCCGATTGAAGGGGTCTGGAACGGGTACGGACGGATTCCGCATCGTATCGGCATCATGAGAGACGCTTCAAAGCCGGGCCGGGATTTCATCGGTTTTATTTTGAACACGGCAAATCCGACCTGGCGCAGAGGCTACAAGAAAATTGACATCCAACGCGGTGCCCGAGCCGGAACTTACCTTCTCGACTACTACCTCGACGATTTCAGCAAGCGGGAAACCACCATCATTTTGGATAAAAACGCGACCTTCACGTTGATTATTCCGAAATCCGACGAAGAAACCGACATCGCCATTTATTCCCGGAGTCAATAGGGTATCGCCAATCCTTTAAATCATCCACCGACTGAAATGCCAGCCGCCGAATCCCCCCAATTCCGCATCGGCTCAGTGCAATATCTCAACGCCGTGCCGCTGACGCGCGGCATCGAGGACAAGGTCACTTTCGCCACGCCGGCTGAACTCGCAGAAATGCTCCGGCGCGATGAACTGGATGCCGCGCTCGTCAGCACGGCGGAGGTTTTGCTCACCGACCGTTATGACATTCTGGACGGGATTGCCATCGCGTCGCTCGGCGAGGTTTACAGTGTGCTGCTGGCGCATCGCTGCCCGTTGGTGGAAGTGAAGGAGGTTTATTGCCACACGGCGTCCTTGTCGGGTTTGAACCTGTTGAAGGTCCTGTTGGCCGAACGCGGTTTGAAACCGGTGTTCAGGCCGCTGCCCGACCCGCAAAAGGCGGCGGAACACGACGCCGTACTGCTCATCGGCGATCCGGCAATTGATTTTCAACGCGCGCCGCACGAGCACGAAATCTTCGACCTCGGCACGGCGTGGTATGAGCTGACCGGGTTACCCTTTGTTTTTGCCGTGTGGGCATTGCGCCGCGGCATCGAGAACAGGGAACTGCGCCGCGAACTGCTGGAAGCGAAACAATTTGGCGTCGAAACGCTGGATTACCTCATCGAAACCCGCGAGGAATACGACGAGGATTTCCGCCGGGATTACCTCGGCTGGCACGTGCATTACCACCTGGCATCGGACGAGAAGCGCGGCATAGTGAAATTTGCCGAACTGCTCGCCAAACACGGGCTGGGGCCGGTGTTTGAGCCAAAGTTTGTTTCGTAGCGGCTTTCAACAGAAAGCCGCAAATATGGCGGCGATTTTCCAATCGCCGCTACGATTCCTTTTCCAGCCTCGCCAGCACTTCCGGGTCACGCACGTCCACCCAGCGGCCCTGAATTTCCAGCCCGGCCAGCTTGTGTCCGGCGGCAATCATCGCACTGATGGCATCGGTCAATTCGTATTCGCCGCGCGGCGACTTTTGCAGCCGCGCCGTGAAGTCGAACAACGATGGACGGAAAATATAAATGCCCGCGTTGTACCAGACCGGGGCCTTGGGCTTGAGCCAGCCGTCGCGACGCAATTGTTCCAATTGCTCCGGCGACGGTTTTTCCACCAGCCGTTTCAGGCAAAATTGTTCGTCGAAAAAGTTCAACCCGCCTTTGGTCACGTCCTCGCCGCGCGTGACGGTGATGACCCCCGCGACCTCGCTCTCACTAAGACGTTCGAATCATTCGCGCATACGTTTCGGGCGGAACCAGGATGTCCCCGTAAGTCAGCAGAAACGGGGAGTCGCCGACGAATTTCTTCGCCGCTTCCGGTGCCTTGCCCGTGCCGTCCTGGACGACCTGCCGGCCATAAGCGATGCGCGCGGCAAATTGTTTGCCGTCGCCAAAATAGTTTTCGATCACATCCGCGCGCCAGCCGGTGACGATGAAAATGTCGCGGATGCCTGCCGCCAGAATTCCGGCAATGATGTGTTCGAGAACAGGTTTGCCCTGCACGCGGAGCATGGGTTTGGGCAACTCGTTGGTAAGTTCCCGCATGCGCGTGCCCTTGCCGGCGGCCAGAATGACGGCTTTCACGGGCGAAATTTAACCACGGACCGGTCCTCCGTAGCAACACTGCGCAGGATGGATGAACGCGGATGAACACGGATTATTCATGTCGGGAAATGGGAATCCGCGCGATCCTCGTAGTCGGCGGTTAGAACTTCGTCAGCCTCTCAAGTTCCCTGACGCGCCGGTCAATGTGGGCGCGCTTGATTGCAGTGGTTCGCGTCAGGCCGAAGCCTTCGCAGCAGAACGACGCCACGACGCTGCCATAAATCATCGCGCGTCGCAGGTTCTTCTCCAACGGGCCCCGTGCCGTCGCCAGATGCCCCATCAAACCGCCGGCAAACGAATCGCCCGCCCCGGTCGGATCCACGATTTTTTTCAAGGGGTAGGCTGGCGCAACAAACATGCCTTTGGGCGACGACAAAATCGCGCCGTGCTCGCCTTTTTTGATGATGACGTAGCGCGGACCGAGTTTGTGGAGTTTGGGCAGCGCGGCGATGACGTTGTCTTCCTTCGTCAACTGGTGCGCTTCGCTGTCGTTGAGGATGAACAGGTCCACGCGCTTGAGCAGGCGCAACAAATCCGGCAGCGCGATGTTCAGCCACAAATCCATCGTGTCGGCAGCGACAAAGCGCGGGCGCGCCATCTGGTCGAGCACGTGATGCTGCAACGCCGGCGCAATGTTCGCCAACAGGACGAACGCCGTGCGCCGATGCGATTCCGGCAGCGCAGGCGTAAACGTTTCGAACACGCCGAGCTCGGTTTCGAGCGTGCGGCGGCGGTTCATGTTCTCCTCGTATTCGCCCGACCAGTGAAAGGTTTTGCCGGGGCGGATTTGCAGGCCTTCCAGGTCAATTTTATGCCGCCGGTAAAGCTGGAGATATTTCTTCGGGAAATCGTCGCCGACGACCCCGATCAATTTGACCGGGCTGAAAAAGCTCGCGGCCACGGCGGCATGGCTGGCCGATCCACCAAGCAGGCGCGGATTTTCCGCGTTCGGGGTTTTGATGGAATCCAGCGCGGTGGAACCGACAATGAGAACGCTCATTTATTTTAGGAGATGGAAGATGGGAGTTTGGAGTTGGGGATTGGAAAATCATTGACCGCCTTTGCCCTTCTGAATCAATTCGATTTCGTAGCCTTCGGGCGCGTCAACGAACGCAAAGACCGTGCCGGTGGAACTGGTCGTCGGGCCGTCGGAATATTTGAGGCCATGTTGGACCAGGTGTCTGCCGAATTCCTCGAGGCTGTCCACCTCAAACGCCAGATGCGTGAGGTCGGGCTGGACTTGCACGGAGCCGGCGGCTGGAAAACCACAGATTTCGATTTCCTCGTCGCTTTCCGGCGCCTTGAGAAAAACCAGTTCCGAGCCGCGCGGCGATTTGTGCCGCCTGATTTCTGCAAGGCCCAGCACGTCGCGGTAAAATGCAACGGTGCGTTCCAGATCATTCACGCGGTAGCGCGTGTGCAGGAGTTTGTTTACCAGCGGTTTTTTCATGCGCGCAGTCCGGCGTGAAATTGTGCGCCAACGGCTTGATTAATTACCGATCGAGATGCAACCGCTGGTGAGCATCAAACCGATGGCAACCAAAAAGAGGAGGATTTTATTTTTCACGCGGAAATTGTTCCGCAGGGCGCAGGGAGACGCAAGATAAAAAGCCCACCGTCCGGTTGCGCGGCTTATTTGAAAAATTAGCCGTCAATTTTTCATTTCCCGCCACCATTTTCTGCGGCATCATGGGATTGATTTATGGGCAAACGCCGCGAGGCGCGCGAACGCGCCGTGCAATTCCTGTTTCAGCACGATTTGAATCCGCCGGAGGATTTGAGCCGGGCGCTTGATGAATTCTGGGACACGCAACGCGCGGCGGCCATCGCCGAGGAAAAAGGTCCGGCGACGTGGGGCCAGCCGGTCGAACTGCCGCCGCCAACCGCCGGGGAGGCCGAAACCCGATTGTTTGCCGACCCGCTCATTCGCGGCGTCATCGAACATCGCGAAGAGGTTGACACGCGCATCCGGCAGCACGCGATAAACTGGGATTTCCATCGCATCGCCACCGTGGACCGCAATATCATGCGACTGGCGATTTATGAAATGCTGTTCCGCGAGGATATCCCGCCCGTGGTCAGCATCAACGAGGCGGTGGACATCGCCAAAAAATTCTCCACCCAGGACAGCGGCAAGTTTGTCAACGGCATTTTAGACAAGGTGAAGGGCGAATTGATGCGTCCGGCGAGGATTGTGAAATGAAATTCGCGGACTTGCATCTGCACACGCATTATTCCGACGGCACGTTTTCGCCGGAGGAGCTGGCCGGCCACGGCCAGCGGCTCGGCTTCGCGGCGATGGCGTTGACCGACCACGATTCGGTGGAAGGCTGCGCGCGCATGGCGGAGATCTGCGGCACCGCGGGCATTGAATTTATTTCCGGCGCGGAACTCACCGCTGAGCACAACGGCACCGAGCTTCATCTCCTCGGCTATTTTCTGGACGCGCAAAATGAAAGATTGCTTGTGGACATCGCCCGGTTCCAGACCGTCCGGCAGGATCGCATCCGTGAAATGGTGTCGCTCCTCAACGGGTTGAATGTGCCGCTGGACGTGGAAACCGTTTTTGCGCTGGCCAATTGCAAATCACCCGGGCGGCCGCACGTCGCCCGCGCCCTCGTGAAGGCAGGCCTGTGCAAATCGCTTGACGAGGCGTTCGAGCGTTTTCTCAAGAAAAACCGCCCCGCCTGGGTGCCCAAAGCGAAGATGTCCGCGCTCGAGGGCGTCGAGTTGATTCATCAAGCCGGCGGCCTCGCGGTGATGGCCCATCCTGGATTGAATCGCACCGACGACGTCATTCCCGTACTCGTGGACGCCGGGCTGGACGGCATTGAATGCTTTCACACGAAACACTCGACCGCGACGTCCGCGCGCTATCTGGCCATCGCCGACAAATTTCATCTGCTCGTGACGGGCGGCTCCGACTGCCACGGCTTCAGCAAGGGCAAACCGCTCATCGGCACCGTCAAGCTGCCCTACGAGCATGTTGAGAAGTTGAAACGAGCCGCGGCCACTCGCCAGGCGTCACTGGTCACCCGTCACTGATTCATGGGCCTCTTCGCCAAGTTCAAAGCCGGCCTGCAAAAAACGCACAACCAGCTGGCCCATGAAATCAAACGCATCGTCACCCGCTCGCCCAGACTGGATGCGGCGTCGCTGGAAGAACTTGAAGCCGCGCTCATCGCCGCCGACCTTGGCGTGACCGTGACGCAACAAATTGTCGCCACCGTCAAACAAGCCTACGAATCACAGGGAACGACCGGCCACGACGTGTTCGCCGTTGCGCGCTCTGAAGTTGAAAAGAACCTTTCGTCGAACAAAACAGATCTGATCAAGGCGCCACAGGGCCCGACGGTGGTTTCCGTCGTCGGCGTCAACGGCACAGGCAAGACCACTACTGCCGCCAAGCTGGCGCACTTGATTCAATCACAGGAAAAAACCGCCTTGCTCGCCGCATGCGACACCTTTCGCGCCGCCGCCATTGAGCAAATCAAATTGTGGGGACAACGGCTGAAGGTTGAAGTCATCGCCGGCGCTTATGGCGCGGACGCAGCGTCCGTGGCGCACGACGCCGTCACAGCAGCGCAATCACGCCAGGCGGATTACCTGTTTATTGACACGGCAGGCCGGCTGCATACAAAGCATAATTTGATGCAGGAATTGCAGAAGCTGCATCGCGTCATCGGCAAGCAACTGCCCGGCGCGCCGCACGAAGTGCTGCTGGTGCTCGACGCGACGACGGGCATGAACGCGCTGAACCAGGCGCGCGAGTTCAACAAGGCCGTGCCGCTCACCGGCCTGGTGGTGACCAAACTCGACGGCACCAGCAAGGGCGGCATGGTGGTGGCGATTCAAAAAGAACTCGGCCTGCCCATCAAATTCGTCGGCCTCGGCGAGCAAGCGGATGATTTGCAGCCGTTCGACGCCAAACAATTTGCGCAGGCGTTGTTTGAGGAATAATTTCAATTCTTTCGTGGTAACGCTTCGGCTGAGCGCCATACTTCACCACTTTTTCAGATGGCGGCTTTCTGCCGAAAGCCGCTACGCTACGAACCATGACTGACGCCCGATTCATGCGCTTTGCCCTGCAGCTCGCCCGGCGCGGCTACGGCGCGACTTCACCGAATCCGATGGTCGGCGCGGTGCTGGTGAAAACCGGGAAAATCATCGGGCGCGGCTGGCATGGGCGTGCGGGTTTGCCGCATGCGGAAATCAAGGCGCTCCGCGACGCGCAGAGACGTGGCCACATTGCGCGTGGCGCAACACTTTACGTCACGCTTGAACCGTGTTCCACGCGCGGCCGCACGCCGCCTTGCACCGGCGCCATCATCGCCGCGGGCATTAAACGCGTGGTTGTCGGCGCGACGGACCCGAACCCGAAACATTCTGGCCGGGCTTTCAAAATTTTGAAGCGGGCGGGAGTGGAGGTTTTTGGACTGCACCGACGTGTCGGCGCTTTAAAAAGCGGTGACACGTCACCGGACTCCAAACTGGCGGATGAATGTTTGCAGCTCAATGAGGCGTTCAATCACTGGATCGTGCATCGCACGCCGTTTGTCACGGTCAAGGCAGCGATGACGCTGGATGGCAAAATCGCGACGGCCAGCGGCGAGTCGAAATGGATCACCGGCGAGAAGGCGCGGGCTTATGGAATGAAACTTCGGCAAGGCAGCGATGCGGTCCTCGTGGGCATCAATACGATTCTGGCGGACGATCCGGTTCTTACGGCGAGGACGAAAATGGAAGATGGAAGATGGAAGATGACGAAACCGATTCGCAGGATAGTCCTGGATGCGCTGGCACGGACGCCCTTGAACGCCAAAGTCGTGAGCGATGAATTCGCCGGGCAAACTACGATTGTTGTGAGCAAATCTGCACCGAAAAGTCGCATGGCGGCGTTGGCGAGACGCGTGAATGTGCTGGCCGCGCCGCTGGTGAAAAATCCGTCACCCGCCCGCCGTGCCGAAGCTTTTGAGCGAAGGCAGGTCACCCGTCACCCGTCACTTGATTTGAAGTGGCTGCTGAAAAAACTGGGAACGGAAAATGTGACGAGCCTGCTGGTCGAAGGCGGCGGCGAGGTGAACGCGTCGTTTCTGCTTGGTGGACTCGCGCAGCGCGTGGCGTTTTTTTATGCGCCGAAAATCCTGGGAGGACGGGATTCGCGGAAAGCCGTTGCCGGTGATGGCGCGCAATGTTTGGCGGATGCGCTCCAGCTTCGGGAGGTTGAATGGAAACGGCTTGGCCCGGATTTGTTGCTGACGGCGCGGGTGGCCTCGTAGCCGCAACCTTCAGGCTGCGTTCGCAGGCAAAAGCACGTTTTGAATTTGTCGCAGGCTGAAGCCTGCGGCTACAATGCTGGAATTATGTTCACCGGCATTGTTGAAGAAGCGGGCGTCATCGAGAAAATCACGCCGGCGAAAAACTCTATTGAACTGACCGTGCGCGCCGACGTCACGGGCCGCAGTCTGAAACCCGGAGGCAGCCTGGCGGTGAACGGCTGTTGCCTGACAGCTATAAAGATTTCCACTCGCGGCAAATTCAAGCTGGTACAATTTGATTTACTCAGGGAAACCTGGCGGCGCACCAACCTCCAATTCGCCAAACCCGGTTCACTGGTGAACTTGGAACGGCCGTTGCGGGCCGGCGGCGAGTTCGGCGGCCATTTCGTGACCGGCCACATTGACGGCGTCGGCAAAATCATCCGCTGGGAACGGGCTGGCCAGGACCACGTGCTCGACATTGCCACGCCGCCGGAAGTGATGCCCTACGTCATTTTGAAAGGTTCGATTGCCGTGGACGGCATCAGCCTGACAGTCGCGGGCGTGGACAAAAAAAGTTTTCGCATCTGGATCATTCCGCACACCTGCGAAATCACGGCGTTGCGCGAGCGCAAAGTCGGAGACGCGGTGAACCTCGAGGCCGACCTGCTTGGTAAATACGTGGAGAAGTTTCTCGTGGCGCGGGGCCGGCGTTGAAGTTTGGTGCGCATAGCAGGACTTGAACCTGCACGGGTTGCCCCACTACCACCTCAAAGTAGCGTGTCTGCCAATTCCACCATATGCGCCCTGTCCTCATAATGAACCAAGCGGCGTGCCCGCGCGCAAGCGATTTTAACTGCCGAAAAGCCATTGCCACCCGCGCCAGAGGCCGGGTCCGGGATGCGCCGGATTGAAGGCCGGGCCGTGCGGACGCGCCAGGTCCAACTGCAGGAAAACCCCGATACTGTTCGCCCCGCGCCCATCTGAGCGAATCGCATCCACGCCGTACGCGTAATTGATCATGATTTTTAGCCGCCGCGATGGCGAACGATACAGGATGCCGCCTCCGACGCCGTTGAGCCAGTTACCGGGTTGCGATTCGCCGGGCAGATAATCCACAAACGCGCTGCCGACATTGACGTCAATGTTCCAGCATTTTTTGGGGTCGAGCGGCACCAGGTAATTGGCATTGAGCAACACAAACTGGCGCGCGCTGATTTCCTGGAAATAATAGCCGGGCAGCGACAGCGGGAATTCCGCGACGAGCGGCAGAAATCCGCCAAGCCGGTACGCGCTGAGGCGGTCGGCGTCCACGCTCGTGCCGGCGGTCAGACGGGCGTAAAAACTTTGCTGGCTTTCAGGCAGCGTGTAAGCCAGTGCGGCCTCCGCCCAAAACAAATGCGATTGCTCCTTGAGTTCGCGGTCGCCGCCGAAACCGTACGCGCCGGAATCAGTGCGCAGATGGCCTTCATACCAGACGGATAATTCCATCGCGAGCGGCGGAAACAAAGTCGGCTCGACGCCGCCCCAGCGCAGGCCGGTGCGCACGCTGAAATCGCCGTGGTCGTCGGGCAGCGCAAAATTGGTCGCGGTGCTGTCGTCGCGGCTGAAAAAGGAATAATGCGCCGTGCCGCGCAGGACAAGGTTCAGCGGAATTTCGGCGCCGGGATTGAACAGATGATAGACGCTCGCGGAAATTTCACCGCCGTTGCCGTTAAACGATTCGTTTTCAAAAAAAGTGCCGTCACGGATCTCGTTGTAGCTGTCCGCAAAACCGCCGCCGGCCACGCCGACGGCAAAATCCGTATTGGGTCCCAGGCCGCCAACAAAGCCCAGTTCGGAATCGAGATAAACGGGGGCGACCGCCAGCCGCAGCGTCAGGTTCGTTTCCAGAAAATCCGGCTGGTTGTGATAGAAAAACGCATAGCCGGCCAGCGGGGCGCGGCCTTCGAACGCGGCGTTGTAGCCAATCTGAATCAGGTCGCGCTTGACGGGATCAATTTGCGCAAAAGCGAGGGCGGGAGCGAACCACGTCAGCAGAAAAAGCGCGCGCCCGAATTGTTTCATCGCCGTTTTCGTAGCGTAAACGCGTTCAGGCAGCAAGCGGATTTGGCAATCGCGCTGGACATGATGGATGCTTTGCGGCTTACTGTTCGGGCAAAATGGCGCCACTGAATCCTGAATTGTTGGCCAAAGCAAAAGGTTTGGGTTTTTCCGACCGGCAAATTGCCCATTTGACCGGCGCCACCGAAGATGAAATCCGCGCGCGTCGGAAAAAACTGGGCCTCGTGCCCAGCTACCGCCTGGTGGATACTTGCGCCGCCGAATTCGAGGCTTACACACCCTATTATTATTCGACTTACGACCGCGGCGACGACGAGGTGAGAAAGACGCCGAAACCGAAGGTGATGATTCTCGGTGGAGGGCCCAACCGCATCGGGCAGGGCATCGAATTCGATTATTGCTGCGTGCATGCCGCGTTTGCGCTCAAAGAGGACGGATTCGAGACCCTCATGGTCAACTCCAATCCGGAAACCGTCTCCACCGACTACGACACGAGCGACCAGCTTTTCTTCGAGCCGCTGACGCTGGAAGACGTGCTGCACATTTATGAGCGCGAACAATGCTGGGGCGCCATTGCCCAATTCGGCGGCCAGACACCGCTCAACCTCGCGCTCGGCCTCCAGAAAAACGGCGTCAACATCATCGGCACATCGCCGCAAGGCATCGAAATTGCCGAGGACCGCAAGCTCTTTGCCGCGATGCTCGACAAGCTCGGAATTCCGCAGCCGCCCAACGGCATTGCCACCAACGAAACCGAGGCGCTCAAGGTCGCCAAAAAGCTGGGCTATCCGATTCTGGTCCGGCCGTCCTTTGTGCTGGGCGGCCGCGCGATGCAAATTGTCTATTCCGATGCCGAACTGCAACATTACATGCGTTTCGCGGTCGAGGCCTCGCCGAAACGCCCGGTCCTCGTGGACAAATTTCTGGAGGACGCCACGGAGGTGGATGTGGATTGCATTGCGGATGTCGGCCAATTCAAAAAGCCGGACGAGGGCACCATTGTCATCGGCGGAATGCTGGAGCACATCGAGTTTGCCGGCGTCCACTCCGGCGATGCGGCGATGGTGCTGCCGCCGCATGCGCTGTCGAAAAAAGTCATCGAAGCCATCCGCGATTACACCCACGCCATGGCGCGTGAGTTGAAAGTCATCGGCTTGATGAACGTGCAGTACGCCGTGAAGGACGAACAGGTTTTCGTGCTCGAAGTGAATCCGCGCGCGTCGCGCACCGTGCCGTTTGTCAGCAAGGCGATTGGCGTGCCGCTGGCAAAACTCGCGGCGAAAGTGATGGCCGGAAAAACATTGAAGGAACTCGGCTTCACGAAGGAAATCCGGCGGAAGTATTGGGCGGTGAAGGAGTCGGTTTTCCCGTTCAACCGTTTTCACGGGCAGGACATATTGCTCTCACCGGAGATGCGCTCGACGGGCGAGGTCATGGGGCTGGACGCCGACCTCGGCGTCGCCTACGCGAAATCACAAATCGCCGCCGGCGCGTCCCTGCCGCTGAACGGAAGAATTTTCGTCAGCGTGAGCGACGCGCACAAAAAACAGATCACCACAGTGGCCAAACAGTTTGTCGAACTCGGTTTTGACCTGGTCGCCACCAGTGGCACGGCGGACGTTTTGGAAAAGGCCGGGCTGAAAGTTCAGCGCATTTTCAAACTGGCCGAGGGCCGGCCCAACGCGATTGACCTGCTCAAGAACAAGGAAATCCAGTTTGTCATCAATACGCCAAGCGGCGCCACGCCGCGCGCCGACGAAATCAAGATCCGCACCACAGCCGTCTATACCGGCACGCCGATCATGACGACGTTGAGCGGGGCCAAGGCCGCCGTGCTGGGCATCGCTGCGCTCAAGAAATCAGGCTACGGTGTGAAAACATTGCAGGAGTACCACTAGCACGCTTCAGTTTGGCCACTTCGATGTCCGCCTGCCGCGTGGGTTCGGGAATGCGATAACGCGGACAGCAGGCCAGAACCAGTTTGACGGCCGACGCCAAATCCACGCGATGCCCGACGCTCACAAAAACCGGGCGAATCCCTTTTTGCGTCCGCAGCACGACGCCAATTTCTTCATCACCATCCTCGAGCGGTGTCGTTGCGCCGGCATTTAATGCCAGTTTTCCAAACGTGCCAATCAACCGGCTCTTGGCAACGCCGACGCCCGGCTTGTCCAATTGAATCGCCAGGTGCGACGCGATGCCGCAGCGTCGCGGGTGAGCGAAGCCTTGCCCGTCAAAAAGAATCGCGCCGAATTCGTGCCGCAACGCGCAAACTGCCTGCGCCACCGCCGGACCTTCCCGGAAACTGAGAAAGCCGGGGACATAGGGGAATTCCGCCGGTCGGGTGGCGTGGGTAACCTCGATGATACGTTGCGTTTCGCGGTCATAGATGACGGCGGCGCCGAAGATGTTTTGCTTGTCGTCGGAGAATGCGCAATCGGCCCCGGCAACGAATCGCGGCAGCGGTTTCAGCGGCGCGAGCAGCATCCGTTGGCGCAGGCACAATTGTTCGGCCTTCCATTTTTCAACGAGGGCAGACCAATCGGGATCAGATTTTCCGCGGAGGGTCATACGCCCGTTTCCTTCGGCGGCGCGCGCAATACGCGATAACGGTGCGTCCAGGGATCAATCCGGCACGCGGCGCGGTAATCGCAAAATTCGCAAGGCGTCTCGCTGCCCTTGCGATACGGGTCCACTTTCGCCACGCCGGAAAAAATTGCGCGGCCCATTTCGCGCAACTGCATTTCCACCCGGTCGAGCAGTTCTTCGAATTCCGCGCGCGGCAAGGCCTCGACCGAACCTTTGCGCAGCGAGCCGTCCTTGTTCCGTTGATAACTGAATTGATCCGCCGCGCCCAGGCGATCCAGTTTCGGCAGCACGCCGGCGTCAAATCGTCCGGTGTGGCGGTAGGCGCGTTTGCGCGATTCGCCGGCGTCGTCCAGCACCTCAACCCGCGTGTTGCCGCTTGCGTATTGGCCGCGCAAGTTCACGTAAAAAACACCCGCCGGAACCAGACGCGCCACGCCGAGCGCCTCGCGCGGGTCCGCCCAGCGCCGGAGCACGTTCAAATACGCCAACAACTGCAACTGCACGCCGTGCTCCACCAGGGTCGCATCGAGCCTTTTGCCGCTGGATTTGTAATCCATTACCAGCGCCAGCGCGGTATCACTGCCGGGTTCGTGCCACAAATCCACACGGTCAATCCGTCCGTGCAACGCAAGCCGGCGGCCTCCGCCGGAGTCCAATTCCAACGCCGGCACGCGAGCGTCGTCCCCGCCAAAATCCAGTTCCGCCGCCGCTGGATCAAATTCGTTCTGCTCCCGCAGCCACGCCACCACGACCTCGATGAAATCCTGCAGCGATTCGGTCATTGCCCGGGCTTCGAACCTGGTCTGCGCCGTGTCCCGCAGCAATCCACTGCGGAAGTTTTCCGTCCATTCAACCGCGATGGCGCGAATCCGTTCACGCGCCTGGAGCGGTGTCAAATCACGCCAACGCCGGCCCTCCGCAGCCAATCGTTCATGGAAAAGTTTCAGCACATCATGTTGGAAACTGCCTCGTTCCCGCGCGTCCAGTTCGAAAATCTTGCGTTCCCCGGCCCGCAAACCGCTCCGGACAAAAAACCGGAACGGGCACTGGGCAAATTCCTCAAGGCGGCTCACTGACGTCCGCAACACCGGGCCAAAAAGTTTTCCCGCCCGGGCCGGCGACAAGTTTTCCGCCGGATCCGGCTCGCGCAATTGGCGCAAACATTCGGCGAGGGTTTTTAACGCGGGGAGCTCAAGCAATGCAGACCATCCCTCACCCGGTCCACGGCCACCCTCTCCCCATCGGGCAGGGAGAGGAGCGCTCATCTGAATTTCGACCAGCGGCGCGGCAAGTTCGATGGGATGCACCGCTTCCGTCATGGCGATTTCACCGCCGAATTCCTCGATTTTCAGTTTGGAGAACAACTGCTGCAAATGTGAAACAAATGGCGATGGATTCAGCGATTTGCCATCAGCGTCGTGACGGGCAAAGGTCACGGCCAGTTTTTTACTCGCGCGGGTGCAGGCGATGTAACCGTAATAACGTTCGCGCGCCACTCGTTCGCGCAAATCCGGGCCGAACGTGACGCCGCTTCGTTTCAGTTCATCGCGGTCGGCGTCCGTCAAGATCGGCGGCGCGGCGGGGGCCGCGGGAAAGACGGATTCGTTCACGCCGAGCACCAGCGTAAATTTCAAGTCTGGATTGCGGGCGCGGTCTATGGCGCCGACCAGCACTTCATCGAGCACGGGTGGAATCACGCCCGCGGTCAGGTTTGCCAGGCCCGCCTCCAAAATCGGCAGCCAGTCGCGCAACGACAGCGTTTCGCGCGAGAAGCCGAGCGCGACATTGTCGAGCCAGGCGTTCATCTGCTCCCAAACGGTCTGGTGAAGTGCGGCGTGCGGCGTGCGGCGTGCGGCGTTTGGCTCGTCGAGCGGCCAACGTTCCAAAGTTTTTTCCACATCCAGTTCCTCCCAGAATTTGCGGAGTGCATCGGCAAGCTGTTCGCCCGTGGGCAGGTTTTCAGGTTGCGCAAGTTTTGCGGCAAAATTCTCAAACGGCGGGAATATCCTTTTGCGCAGACGTTCGAGCGAGGCGTCACTGGCCGGCAACGCTTCGCGCCATTTTTTCCCGCGCCAGCCGAATTCAAGCGCGGCATTTTCGAGCCGGTCAATTTCGGTTTCCTCGACACCCGAAAATCCGGCCTTGAGCGCAGCAAACCAATCGTCGTGCGGCCAGTCAAAGGCGACCGTGCGCAGCGCGCTGCGAGTCAATTCGGCCAGGGGGTGATGGGCGACAGATTCGCGGCGGTCCAGGAAAAACGGGACCCCATAGCGACAAAACGCGCGCGCCAGCGGCTGGTGATAGCCGTCGAGGTTTCGCACGAGGACGGCGCAGTCGCGAAACCGCGCGCCGGCATGGACGAATTTCAGGATTTCGCGCGCGGCGAACGTGGCCTCGGCTTCGGGATTTTGACAGCTGACGACTGAAACGGCGGAGCCCGGAGTTCGTCCGCCTTCCGCAGCCGAACTGCTGCGGAGGACGGGGCGTTCGGAGCCTGGAAAAACCGGAGACTCCCAGTTTGCTTCGAGGCATGCGAGTTCGGGATTGTTGGCAAAACGGTTTTTGACCGGATCGCGTTTGAGGATTTCGACGCTGACTTCACAGCGTGGCAGGTTTATAAGCCGTTGCCGGCATTGCTGAAAGGTCTGGCCGACGGACGACCAGATGGAAAGCCACGGAGTTTCGGTCTGAGGTTCGTTTTCGAGGCAGAATGCAAGTGTAGCGCGTTCGCAGTGTGGCAGAACGGCGGCGAGCAAGTCCAATTCCTGGGGCGTCATTTCCGCGAAACCATCCAGCCACAGGCCGCTAACGTTGAGGGCTGAGGGTTGAGGGGCGTGAGTTGATCGACGCAGCATGGCGGTTGCGAAATCGAGGAGGCGGTTCGCATCCTGCAATTCATGTTCAGCCAGCCAATGCATAAAAGCCTCGAGCAGCAGCGCGAGGTCATGGAGTTTGTCCTGGAGTTCGCGGCGCCCGGCCAGGCGCGAGGCAAGGGCACGGAGTTTGGCGGGCGTAAATTGGTGTTGTTGCAGTTCGCAAAGCAACCGGCTGAGTTCCCGGGCGAACCCCGGTCGGCGGGCGCTTCGAAGGAACAGCTTTAATTCCTTCTCGTGCCGCAGCAACAGGGCACGCAAGACCATCACGCGGCCTTCCTCAGCGAGCAATTGCGGCGGCGCGACTAGCCACTTTTCAAACATGAACTGCGCGAGCCTCTCGAACGAAAAAATATGGAGCCGGGTGTAGCCGTTGAATTCCGCCGCCGCGACATCGGCCAGCAACTGCCGTTCGAGCTGGAACGTGGCCTGTTTGGGCGCGAGCAAAATCAGCGGTGACCCCTCGGAATTTTGGCGCAAGGCGTCACGGATCTGCGTCAGACAGCCG
Organism: uncultured Verrucomicrobiae bacterium; assembly: GCA_963802515.1. Lineage (GTDB taxonomy): Bacteria > Verrucomicrobiota > Verrucomicrobiia > Limisphaerales > UBA11358 > UBA11358. Next base: position 2,294,651 of record CAWDIX010000002.1, on the reverse strand, counting down.
CAGGTCTTGCCGCTGCCGGCGGGCCCGAGAAGGAAGCGCGCTTGCACACCGGATTTTTTGTCCAAAACCGCCCGGTCGCAAAGCAATTTATCTGAAAAAAACGGCAAATGCCGCGCAGTTGGCGGTTGTATTTTTTATTTCCTTTTGAGCAGGTTACGCTATGCTTGCCCGCTGTTGGAAAAATCCGGATTCGATTCAACAACAAACAACATGGAAAGCTTATGCCACTGACACACACCCGGGAACTTTTCGCCAAGGCGTTGAAGGGTAAATACGCGTTGGGTGCGTTCAACGTCAACAACATGGAGTTGCTTCAGGCCATCGTCGAGGCGTGCGAAGAGGAAAAAGCGCCGGTGATGCTCCAGATTTCCAAGGGCGCGCGCCAATACGCCAACCCTGTCTATCTCAAGAAGCTCATCGAGGCGGCTGTCAGCCTCTCCACGATCCCGATTGCGGTGCATCTCGACCACGGCGACACGTTCGAGTTGTGCAAAGATTGCATTGATGAGGGGTTCACCAGTGTGATGATTGACGCCAGTCACGAACCGTTCGAGAAAAACATCGAAATCACCAAAAAGGTCGTGGAATACGCGCACAAACACAATTGCGTGGTGGAATCCGAACTCGGCCAACTCGTGGGTGCGCAATTCGACGAAGGCGAGGCGGGCGGAAGCTTTTCCCATGGCGGCCATTACACGCATCCGGAAGAGGCGGTGAAATTTGTCAAGGAATCCGGCTGTGATTCGCTCGCCGTCGCCATCGGCAATTCCCACGGTGCCTACAAATTCAAGGGCGAGCAGCATCTCGACCTCGAGCGGCTGAAAGCGATTAAAAAGGCGCTCATGGACGCTGGACTCGGCGATTATCCGTTGGTGCTGCATGGTGCTTCGAGCGTGCCGAAAGAGCTGGCCGAGGAAATCAACAAATACGGCGGCAAGCTGGGGACTGACACCGCCGGCGTGCCGGAGGCGGACATTGAAGTGGCGCGCCGCACCGGCTGCACCAAAGTGAACATTGACACCGATTTGCGTCTGGCCATGACGGCGGCCATTCGCAAAGTGTTGTTCGAAAATCCGAAGGAATTTGATCCGCGGAAGTATCTCGGGCCGGCCCGGACAAACGTAAAGGACCTCGTCCGGCACAAGATCAAAGACGTGCTTTGTTGTGCCGGTCATGCCTTTGATTAGACAAAAATCGAAAAGTCTTTCGAGAGGCTCCAAGTTTAATTGCTTGGAGCCCCTTCTGCATCCGGAGCTGAAATTCAGTTTGTCGTTTTGGCACACCGAGCATGGCACAAAATCAATATTGTGCCATGATGGCAGCTTACGGAGAAGGCGATAGCCCATTTAAAGTGACGTAACTATCTGAAAATCAACTTTGTAGAATCAACGTAATGTTCTGGCATGTTCTGCGCTGACGGTTTCAACGACCAATTAACGAAAGGACAATTATGAAACTGATGAAATATCAAAGAGCTGGATTGGTTTGGCCAAGTTTTGGAGGGTTGTCAAACCTGCAAGACGAACTGGACCGGTTGTTTGAATCGCCGTTGACGAGTTGGGCGCCCGCGCTTGACGTGCATGAGGACAGGGCCGCCTATGTTGTGCGTATTGAATTGCCCGGCTTGAAGCGCGAGGATATTGATGTCTCCCTTCACGACGGCGCGCTCGTCATCTCCGGCGAACGCAAGCCTGAGACACTGGAAGAGGGCGTGGAAATCCACCGGCAAGAACGCTTCTATGGAAAATTCCAACGCGTCCTGACACTGCCGGAATCCGTCGCAGCCGACAAGGTAAAGGCGGATTACAAGGACGGGGTTTTGACGGTCACGCTTCCAAGAACCGAGGAAGCCAGGCCAAAGAAAATTGACGTTAGCGTCAATTGATGACAGTTAAGACAAGCTCCGGCGGGCTGAAATCCGCCGGAGCGTGGCTGACGCGGCAACCCAATTCGCGGCACACCGGAAGTCGGGATAAAAGTCCGGGTGATGGACCCACAAAGTTCTCTCACCGTTGTCAGTGACTTGTTGGGTTTTAACTGGCTGCGTCTGCGCGGCACATTGTCTCGTTTTCCAGCCGACGGGGATGTAATCCTGCCCGAACGCCCGTCACGTGCTTATCAAAGACTGCAGCATTTTCAGTCGAGGGCTCGCCGCGGGCGTCAATGCCGCCACTTTTGAACGATGCCTGGGTGAGTTGGGAAAGGGCATAATGTGCCCCTGCATTGCGCGATCCGAGTCGCTCCGTGGTTGGTTCTAAATACACCCTGCCGGCATCTGCTGCAAATTCCACAGGAAGCAGTCGCATTGGTCTGGCCCCGCTCGTCTCGGGTCTTCACGATCAAGCCTTGATGCACGGCCTGAGTTGGGTGTCCACCTGGAGGATGTGTCCCTCAATCCACTCGCTGACGGCCTTATGCAGGCTCAAAAGGACTTCCCGGCGAAAACCTTCCGCATGGTAACGCTCCTTGAAGTGCTTGAAAAACACCCGGAATTGTTCGTGGCCCTGTTTGTTTTTTTCGTGAGCCGGGCACCGGTGACGTGCCATGCATTGCTCTTCAAGATCAAAATGCATGTTGGCATAGTCCTCCAGAAATTCCACCAGATGGATCACAAATTCACATTCCGCCCGGGTTGGATTGGTCGTCGTCAACATTTCCTCCAGATGATTGATATTGTTGATCAGCATCCGGTGCTGCGAGTCAAGCTTGCTGGAACCGGTCACGAACTGTTCATTCCATTGCACCATACTAAGATATAGGTTTATTCCTGCCTGGACCTTCGCCACCGGGCAGGGCAACTGCTTTCAGCCACTGCGGCCAGTTGATTTACCGGAATAAGAGCTGTTTCCGCCTCGAATGTTCCATGAACGGACGCGGTGGCCACCGACATTTTTGTGAAAAACACACCAAAAATTGTTCACGGCAGGTGGGGTTCCGCGGAGGAGATTGCAGCCGGCTTATTCGCTCGAATTTTCATTCGGGGCGAACTAGGGTGATTTCCATGTTGCTGGTCACCTCGAACAAGTTGAAGCAGTTGCTATCTATCAGTTATATCGGCCAGGTACGGTTGGCGGAGTTTCAAACCGGCCGGAAAGACCTGACGACGCAACTGGGGGAGATGACCCCGGGCTTTCGTCTGCTGGCGGATTTCAGCCAGATGGAGTCGATGGGGCTGGATTGCACGCCGGAGCTTGGCCGGATGATGGATTTGATTGGTCGGGCAGGCGTGGAGTTGGTGGTGCGGGTCATTCCGGAGCCGGCCCGGGACATCGGGATGAATATCCTCACGCTCTTCCATTACCCGCATCATCCACGAACAGTTACTTGTGGAAGCATGGTTGAGGCCGCCCGATTGCTTGAGTTATAACGAAAAGCCCATCCTGCCGGCGCCTGCCGCAACCCGGCGCCCGCAATCTTGCGAAGTTTCCAAAACCGTGTTTAATCCTGCCCGTACCGATGCATCATGCTTCCGGTCAAAACGCAAAGCAGTCCGGGTGTTGATTTAATTTTCCAAAAGGATTTTTGATGGATACGACCCACGAGCCCGCGGCGACGGTGATGGCGCGCATTTATCATCATTTCTCCGGCCACGCGTCATCCACCGGAACGCGGCTCTTGCTCATCGTGGCGCTGGCCCTGTTCGCGCACGTGCTGGTCAAAATCATCCGGCACATCAGCGAATGGTTCATCAACAAAAGTGAGGCGCAAAAAAACCCGCTGGGTTTCGTAACCCAACGGCCGAAATTCATCACGCTCACCCGGCTCATCGTAAGCAGCGTCATCTTTGTCATCTATTTTTCCGCGCTCGGTCTGGTGCTCCAGGAATTCGGTTTCGATCTGACGACGTATCTGGCCAGTGCCACGGTCATCGGCCTCGCCATCAGCTTTGGCTCGCAGGGGCTGGTGCAGGACATGGTGATTGGCCTGACCCTGATTTTCTCGGACGCCATGGAGTCGGGCGAATTGGTGGAGGTCACCGGCGTAACCACGGTCATCGGCCGGGTGGAGGAAATCGGCCTGCGATTTACCCGGCTCGTCAATTTTTACAATCAGGAGGTTTTTATCCCCAACCGCACCATCGCCAACGTGAGCCGTTTTCCCCACGGCGGGGTGTTTGCGTATGCGGACATCCAGATCCCGGCGGGCGCCGACCGCGAAAAGGCCGCCCGAACCGTTGAGAACGTCGCCAGGGGAATGTGGCGTCAGTTCGGAGCGATTATCTTGAGTGAGCCGGTCATCAGTCCGGTGGCAGCGGCGGAGGACGGCGGCTGGAATTTCCTCCGCGTTCATTTCAAAATCTGGCCGGGGCAGGGAAGCCTGATTGAAACGACGTTCCGTCAGCAGGTGGTCAGCAGCATGAAGGCCTTCGATGCGAGTTACGCTGACTGGCAGGTGCCGGTGACTTATCGTGCCATGTCGGCGGCCAAGAAAATATAGAACTGCATCCGGCAGCCGCCTCCGGTTACCACACCGGAACGGACTGCGGTCCGGTTCGCTCAAGGCCAAACTGCCGAAATGAATCGGGGCCGATACCGGTGGATAAGGACAAAGGCGACGCAAAACATTTTGCATTTTAAGCCGATTAATCGTATAGAATCAGTAGTTCCCTAAAAAAGGTCTGCCATGTCCAGCTACTGTTATGAAGCTGTGGATGCCAGCGGGCTGAAGAGCCAGGGCACGCTGGATGTTATCGATCAAAGCGAGGCTCTGAAACGGATCAAGGAAATGGGGTTGTTTCCTACCAGGGTCGCGCAGGCCTTGCCGCTCCAGCACCGGCTGAGGGCAACCGCTGGCCCTCGAACTCTCACATGCCCGATTCGGATGCCGCGTGGCAGAATCAAGCCGGTCGTCCTCACGGTATTCACCCGCCAACTGGCGACGTTGGTTGTTGTGGGGATGCCGCTTCTGCGTGGGTTGCGGATTCTGGAGGAACAGGCGGAGAATCAGGCGCTCAAGCAGGTCATCACGAATGTGGCCACGACGGTGGAGAGCGGGGGAACGTTGTCCGAAGCGCTGGCCGCGCATCCCAAGGTGTTCAGCCCGCTTTACGTGAACATGGTCAAGGCCGGCGAAGTGGGCGGCATTCTGGAAGTAGTGCTCCGCCGCCAGGCGGAGTTTATGGAGAAGGCGCTGAAAATCAAAGGCAAGATCAAGGCTGCTATCCTTTATCCGGCGGCGGTGCTGGTGGTTGCGACCGGCATTCTCACGCTCCTGGTGGTTTTCATCATTCCGCGGTTCCAGGCGGTCTTCGAAGGACTGCTCAACGGGAAGCCGATGCCGCCGTTCACGCTTCTGGTCCTGAGAATCAGCGATGTGTTCAAAAGCCACTTTCTGGCTGGCGGAATGACGGTGATTGCCTTGACCGTTGTGTTCCAAGTGCTCATTCGCGCGCGGCATGGCCGGCGGTGGTTTGACCGCTGCAAACTAACCGCGCCTGTTCTCGGCAAAATTTTCCGCAAGGCGGCGCTCTCGCGCTTTGCCCGGACTTTCGGGACCCTGCTCGGCAGCGGCGTGCCCATTCTGCAAGCGCTGGCCATTGTGAAAGCAACCAGTGGCAATGTCATCGTGGGCGGCGTGATTTCTAGAATTCATGACAACGTGAAGGAAGGCGGGAGCATTGCCGGGCCGCTGAAAGAATCCCGGGTTTTCCCTGCGATGGTTGCCGGCATGGTGGACGTGGGTGAACAAACCGGCGCGCTGCCGGACATGCTCATGAGGATCGCCGACACCTGCGACGAAGAGGTGGACAACGCGATCAGCGCCGCCACGGCGCTGCTTGAGCCGATCATGATTGTTTTCCTGGCTATCGTCGTAGGCAGCATCGTGATTGCCATGTTTCTGCCGCTCATTCGCATTATTGGAGATGGGTTTGGCGACGGGGGCAGTGGAGGGATTTAAGAAATTCAGGCATCCTGCATCCTTGGCGATCTCCAATTTCGGTTTCGGGAGATTTGTGTCATTGGTCATTGAATATAAATTCGTCCCCGGTCTTTAAATCTTCCTCATCCGCAGGAGGAATTTGTGACACGATACGCCACCCGCCGGTGTCGGCCATACTATTTCGCCGGTTTTCCACAGAGCAGGATGGGGCCGCTCAGCCATCTTTGCGAAAAGCCTGCGCCAAGCCATGTCCGGGCGCCATAACTCCCCATACGGAGGCGATGCTTTGACAGAAACAGCGGGAGGTTATATATTGCCGAAAGTTAATAAAGACCATTAGAATTGAAGTTTCCGTGACAAGCAGGAACACGAAAACAGGGAAATGGCTCGGGAGCGCCGGGCTTGCCGTTGCCGTGATGCTGGCGGCAGGCGTGGTGGTGATGCGCGGCGCGGGCGGCGGACCGCCGGATCACTTTTCAACCAACCAACCAGTCAGCATGCAGAAGAATATGAAGGATTTCCAGAAACCGGATGTGGCGCAGTTAAAAAAGGAACTGACCGTGGAAGAATTCGCGGTCACCCAGGAAGCGGCCACGGAGCCGGCTTTCCACAACGCGTATTGGAACAACTCCCGACCGGGCATTTACGTGGATGTGGTGTCGGGTGAACCGCTGTTCAGCTCGCTGGACAAATTCGATTCGGGTTGCGGCTGGCCGAGCTTTTCGAAGCCGCTGGAGGATTCAAGCATCACCGAGCATTCGGACCACTCCTGTTTCATGGAGCGCACCGAGGTGCGTTCGAAGCTGGCGGATTCGCATCTCGGCCACGTTTTCGACGATGGTCCGGGGCCAACGCATCTGCGTTATTGCATCAACTCGGCATCCCTGCGCTTTATTCCGTTGGAAAAAATGGCAGCCGCAGGGTATGGCGCCCAACTCACCCCCTTCATCAAGACCGGCCTTTACCAACCGCCGACGAATACTTTGCCCAAGGAGAAATGATGGCGGATGCCGTGTAAAACGCGGATTTTATTGGCACCGAACGTGCCATTGATCATTCAAAGTGGCATTTTATATGCTTGACCCTTCTGGCGTTCGTTTAGAACGTTGGTTAACTGTTTATTATGAAAACCCTCTATTCTCTGATGGTCGCCACTCTTTGGGTGGTCGCGGCCCAGGCCCAGTCATCACCCGTGTCTCTACCGGCGCGCGCCTCGCAAGTGGCACGGCCGCCGGCGCCGGGCACGAACGAGCCGGCCAATTATCTCATCAGCGTGCAATGGAAGGATACCAAGCTGGGCAGCAGTTTCGTGCAGATGATGACCTCCGAAGGCGCCTTCAATCTCGACGCGTTGGAGCACGGCACGATGAAGATTAACGGCCCGGATATCCCGACCACACTCAAACTTTCCGGCAGCCTCACCTTGCTGAGTCCGGAAAAGGGCCGGCTCAAATTGTACATTGGCCGCTCCGTGCCTTATATGTCGGGCGCCTCGCGAGGACCGGAGGGAACCTCCGCGTCCTCCTATCAACAGCTTTCGGTGGGATTGGATTCAACGTTCATCGTCACTTTCGGAAAACCGCTCGTGATTCAGGGAGATGAGAATGGCCAGATTTCCATTTTGGTGAAACGCGACGAAGGCTAGAGGCCGCCCCCCCCGGTCGTTCTTACCGCATTTCTATGCGCGGCAGGTTGCTTCGGCATTAACAGCGGCGTGGAAACGATACCCGGTTTGCTCCAATTCCAAAGTATAGCGGTCAGACCGCTCGAAAAGAAGACAGGGCAACGTCCCTCACGAACGTCGCCCGGCCAAAGCCGTCTGCGGCGATGGTTAGTAACGGTCCCGGCGTCCGCCACCGCCACCTCCGCCGAAGTCACGGCGCGGCCCCCGGTCACCTCGCGGGCGTTCCTCTTTCGGCCGGGCAACGTTCACCGTCAATTGGCGGTCCCCCAGCGTCGCGCCGTTCATGGCCGCAATCGCCTTCTGCGCTTCCTCCGGGGTGGACATCGTAACGAAGGCAAAGCCGCGCGAGCGGCCGCTCGTGCGGTCCATCATCAGGTTGGCTTCGACGACCGTGCCGTGGGCGGCAAAAGCCTCCTGCAGGTCATTTTCAGTGGTGTTGAAGGAAAGATTTCCCACAAACAATTTCGTGCTCATATTCGATGATTTCCTGTTCAAGACTAACCGTTTTCCAGACTGTTCCCGACCATCGGGTTTCAAATCATCACTGAACCGTGTTCACTTGAAGATTTGCCATGACCTGAAATGACAAGTTATCTCACAGACGCGCGCAATATAACCGGCGCAAAACCCGGTGCAAGCAAATTTCGATACGCCACGTCTTAACAGGTAAATCGTTTCGCCTTCCGGGCTTGCGCGCGGCGGGTTTGCCTTCGACAATCTGGTTTAAGATGGGAATGAATTCGACCCGAAGCCCTGCGTTGTTGGCGCGGCGAGGCTGGTTCGGCCTGACGCTGCTGGCCGTGTGCTGGCCGTTGAACTGGATGTTGCCCGGGATGCGCACGGCTTACCTGTTCCTTCCGCTGTGGCTCGGCTACGTCCTCGTGGTGGACGCGCTGGTGCTGGCGCGAGCCGGGGCTTCGCTGTGGACCCGTTCGCGCCGGGATTTTGTGCTGCTGTTTGTGGCGTCGGCGCCGGTCTGGTGGCTGTTTGAGATGGTCAACCGGCGCACGGGCAATTGGGAATATCTCGGCACGGCCGCGTTTCCACCACTCGAATACTATGCGCTTTGCACGCTGTCGTTCTCGACCGTCATGCCGGCGGTGTTCGAAACGGCGGAGCTGGTGCGGACGTTCGGTTGGATGCAAAAACTTGTTTTCCGGCGAGCCGTTGCGCCAACGCGCCGGCTGTGCCTCGGCCTGCTGTTCTCGGGCGCGATGATGCTGGCGCTCACGCTGCTCTGGCCGAAGTTCTTTTATCCGTTTGTCTGGATAGCACTGGCGCTGATTTTCGAGCCGCTCAACCGCCGGTTGGGACGGCGGCACCTGCTCGAATGGTTGGAACACGGCGACTGGCGGCCCGTAGTTGCGCTCTCGCTGGGTGCGCTGGGGTGTGGATTTTTCTGGGAGATGTGGAATTATTGGTCCTGTCCACAATGGATTTACCATACGCCGGGCGCGAATTTCCTGCACATTTTCGAGATGCCATTGCTGGGCTATGGCGGCTACGTTCCGTTCGGTCTGGAACTATACGGCCTGATGAATTTTCTGTGGCGCCGCGCGCCGCGGTTGCAGATTTAAGGCGGATGAACGACCCTTCTCAATCCATGCCATTCGTCGCAAAAGCAGGGAAATTTACACTTTCCCAGGCCAATTTCTCCAAAATCCAACATTGACAGCCGGGCGCATTTCTGGTTTTATCAGAACCCTTTTGCGGGAAATTTTATGTACGCTGTATTGGAAACCGGAAGCAAACAGTATCGTGTGGCGGCGGGCGACACGCTGGAAATCGAGCGCCTGACCGTTGAGGCCGGCCAGCCGGTCACGTTTGACCGCGTCTTGCTGGTGAACCGTGACGGCAAGGTTGCGGTCGGCTCGCCCACGGTGAGCGGCGCGAGCGTGGTGGCCGACGTGGTCGAGCACAAACGCGGCGAGAAAAAGCTCACGTTCAAAATGCGGCGCCGCGAAGGTTATCACAAAAGCATTGGCCATCGCCAGGAATTGACCGTGGTGAAGATCAAAGAGATTAAAGCGTAGTTCCAAAAGGCGCTCTCAACCCTCAACATTTTATGGCACACAAGAAAGGTCAAGGCAGCGTCCGCAACGGTCGCGACAGCGCCAGCAAACGGCTGGGCGTGAAGGAATTTGGCGGGGCACTGGTCACCGCCGGCAGCATCATCGTCCGGCAGCGCGGCACAAAATTTGTCGCCGGCCAGAACGTCGGCACGGGCCGCGATTGGACACTCTTCGCGCTCGTAAACGGCAAGGTGAAGTTCGACAAAAACGGCAGCCGGGTGAACGTGGTGGCGGAAACCGCCGCGAAAAATTAATCGGCGCCATTGAATTTCCGGGCGAGGCCAGGCGCCTCGCCTTTTTTGTTTCCCCAACTGGGGTGCTGACCGATAATGGAACCCAATATGTCAAAGCCAACAACTCATAGAGCGGAATTCTTATGTCCTTTAGTGGAGGGAAAAATCACTTTAGCATGGAATGAATTCTTTATTTCAGGCGGCTATCCAGACCAAGAATTCAGAAAAACTGCCAAACAAAACTGCACAGGTATCGGCCATGCAAGGTGTCCAATTTCACGCAAGCCAGATCAACGCATTTGGCAACCCTGCCCGATACGTCTTTAATAAATGAACGATGGCAAACAGTTCGAGTTTCAAGTGCAAGAGTTGCTTCGTCTCATGGGATTGAATGCTTCGGTGACGGGATATTCACAAGATGGCGGCGTGGATCTCGTTGCAGAAAACCTTGATCCTGTTTTTAGCGGCAAATATGTCGTGCAATGCAAGGCACAGGGAAAACCTGTTGGTGAACCAATCATTCGAGATCTTTTCGGCACAATGCACGCAATGGGGGCCAACAAAGGTATTCTTATTACAACCTCCTCGTTTACTGCCGCTGCTCTTCGTTTTGCACAAGGAAAACCTCTCGAACTAATTGATGGCGAAAAATATTGTCAGCTTTGCGACCAGTATGGAATTCCTGCGTTTGGTCAACAAGATGTCGAAACGGATACGTCTTTATCCGACGAGTTGCTTAAACCCGGCTCAAATAAAGTCAGGATCAAAGCGATTGATTGCACAGATGCAAAGCAGCGCAAAGAACTCCAAGAATACGTCTTTTGCATAGGCACATTAAAAATCGGTAACGAAATAATTTTATCAAACGGAAGGACAGTGACTACATTTTATGAATATCAAGTCAAAGAGTGTGAGCGAAACGCGCATTTTGGCAATGGTTTGGATGAATTAAAAATCACATTCGAACATCCAATTTATAACCCTGAAACCTTTTCTCTTACCGTTGAGGGACAACCGGAGGTAATCGAACAGATTCATCGAGGTGTCAGATTTGGGTCGCCACCAGGAAAATCTTCCACAGCGCAGAGCGGCTGTTTGGTCTTGTTTTTACTTCAGATTGCCTTTGTTTTCGTTTGTCTGCTGCTCATATTCCATTTGTTCTAACTGATTATATTTTCGTGTTTATTGACGAAATCAAAATCTACGCGCGGGCGGGGCACGGCGGCAAAGGCTGCATTGCGTTCCATCGCGAGGCGTTCGTGCCGAAGGGCGGGCCGAGCGGCGGCAACGGCGGGCGCGGCGGCAGCGTTATTCTTCAGGCCGACCACGACCTCAACAATCTCATTGCCCAGTATTATCAGCCGCGCCTCATCGCGCCGGACGGACGGCCCGGCCTCGGCAAAGGCATGGACGGCCACGCCGGAAAAGATCTCATCGTCAAAGTGCCCTGCGGCACCCTCGTCTGGCGGCTCGCGGACACCACGCCGCCCATCGAATCCCAAAAAACGGAGGACGACGAGGAGGATGAAAGGCCGGTTTTCAAAGCCAGTGCAAGCAAACGTCCGTTGATTCGCAGCGCAAGTGGCGCGCTGGCGCAGGAAATTGATTTGAGCCGGGAAGACGCGGGGGAATCTTCCCCCGGTGAACCGGGAAAAGGCGAATTGGTCGCCGACCTCACCGAAAACGGGCAACAATTCGTGCTCTGCAAAGGCGGTCGCGGCGGTTTGGGCAATCGCAATTTCGCCACGGCGGCGCGCCAGACGCCGCGTTTCGCGCAGCCGGGCGAGCCGGGCGCGGAAGGCAATTATCTTTTCGAACTGCGCATCATGGCCGAGGTCGGCCTGGTCGGTTACCCGAACGCGGGAAAGTCCACGCTGCTCACGGCCATTTCCAAGGCGCGCCCGAAAATCGCGCCGTATCCGTTCACCACGCTGCATCCGCAAATCGGCATTGTTGAATATGCCGACTTTCACCGGCTCACCGTCTGCGACGTACCGGGGTTGATCGAAGGCGCGCACCAGAACGTCGGACTGGGCCACGCGTTTTTGCGCCACATCAAACGCTGTAAAATCCTCGTCCTGTTGCTCGACCTGGCCGGCACGGATGGCCGCGCCCCGTGGGATGATTACCAACAGTTGCTCAGCGAGCTGAAACTTTATGATCCGGCCCTGCTCGACAAACCGCGCCTGGTCCTCGCGAACAAAATGGACGAAGTGCTCGCCGAAAAGAACTTGAACCAGTTCAAAAAGAAAATCCGCAAGGTGCCCGTGCTTCCCATCAGCGCCGCGTTCGACCAGGGCATTGATAAATTCAAGGAAGTGATCCGCGAGGCGGCGGAGGAAGCATCGCAGCAACCGGCATGAGTCGGCCCAAATATTTTGATCACGGCGGGCTGACGTCCGCGGCTGCGGTCTTTATTTCCAAAAAGCGCATCATGCTGTCGCCGTGTTTGAGCGCTTTCACTTCGTGCCACGGCGCAACGATTTCCAGCGTGTCGCGTCGGGCGTGGCCAAGGATGAATCGTCCGCCCGGCGCCAGCAACTTCGGCAGTTTCGCATCGTCGAGCAGTTGCTGCGCAAATGAAGTGGAGCGGTGGCCGATGTTTTTCTCGCCGTAGGGCGGGTCGGCAAAAATCAAATCAAACTGCCGGCCGCTTTCAGCGAGCTGATGCAACGCCGGAAACACGTCCTGCGTGCGGACTTTGAGACTTTCCCCATAGCCGGCCGCTTCCGCATTGCTCCGTATAAATCCCGCGTGCCGGTGCGATTTCTCGAGGCACACCGCCGAGGCCGCGCCGCGGCTCAGGCAATCCAGGCTCAACGCGCCGGTGCCCGCGAACAATTCCAGCACGCGCGCGCCGACGACCCGCGTGCCGAGGCTGTTGAAGACCGCCTGTTTGACGAGATCAGGCGTTGGACGGACCGCAAGCCCTTTGGGAACTTTCAGGATCCGCCGCGCTGCTTTGCCGCCGGTGATGCGCATGACGTTTGTTAATTGGTGAATGGTTGAATTGTTAAATCGTGGATGATTCCACCGTCACTTGAAAATCTCTGCAAAGAATTGCTTCATGGCCGCCCACGAACGCTTGTCCGCCTTTTCGTTGTAGGCCGCGCCCTTTGAATTGTCATTGCCCGCCCCGGGTTGCGTGAAGGCATGGACCGCGCCGCCGTACATGATGAGCTGCCAATCCACCCCCCCCTTGCGCATTTCGTTCTCTAAAGCGGCGATGTCTTGTGGCGATGAAAAGGGATCATCCGCGCCGTGGCACACCAGGACCTTGCATTTGATGTTTTTGCCGTCATTCGGGTCGGGCGCATCCAGCCCGCCGTGAAAGCTCACCACGCCGGCAACGTCCGCTCCGCTGCGCGCCAGTTCCAACACCGTCGTGCCGCCGAAACAATAGCCGATGGCGGCGATTTGTTTGGAGTCCACCCGCGGTTGTTGCCGCAGCGCGTCCAGACCGGCATTGACGCGGGCGCGCAAAAGCTGGCGGTCACTCTTGTATTTGCCAGCGAGGGCGCCGGCTTCCGCCGTGTTCTTGGGACGTACGCCTTTGCCGTAAATGTCCGCGCAAAATGCAACGTAGCCGAGCCGGGCGAGCATCTCGGCGCGATGCTTCTCGTAATCGGTCAATCCCATCCATTGATGCACCACGAGCACGCCGGGGCGTTTGCCCTGGATGGCGTCGTCATAGGCGACGAAACCCTCAAGCACAGTGTCGCCCTGCCGGTAATCAACGGTTTTGGTCTGGATGGTGGCATGCACGGTCACGGCGCAATTTAAAGCCAGCAAAACGGGAATCAAATGTCTCATATCGACCTACCCATAAATCATCATGCACAGAATGGCCAGCGCATTTCAAACGCCTTCTAATTTTTCCCATTACCGTCTCGTCGAACCATCCCATTCTCGAAATTTTGAATCGGCGCATGGCACAGCGATGTGGAGATTCTCGACAAGGGCGCCACCGACGCCTAAGCTGGCGGGTCTCAAACCATGACGCGCACGGAAAAACTTCTGGCTGAGCTGATTGCGCTCCCCAGCGTCAATCCCGCCTTCTCCCCGCCAAACGGGGCTGCGGCGCTTCAGTCCCGCCAAAGCCAAACAAAATTCGGGGAAAGGAACGTCGCAGACATTCTGGCGGGCGTTGCGGCAAAAGCCGGACTCGAAGTGGAATTTCAAAAGGTTTTTCCCGGCCGTCCCAATCTTATCGTGCGGCTGCGGCCGCGAAACAAAATCCGCCGGATCATCCTGCTCGCACCGCACCTCGACACGGTGGACGCCGATGCATCGCAATTCGTCCCGCGCCGAAAAAACGGGCGGCTGCATGGTCGCGGCGCGTGCGACACGAAGGGTTCCGTCACCGCCATGCTCACCGCCCTGTGTGAATTGGCGAATGCCAAATCACGCCCGGTCGAGACGGGAATTGTTTTCGCTGGTTTGATTGACGAGGAACATGCACAGGCGGGTTCACGAGCGCTGGCCGACAGCGGATTCAAGGCCGAGCTGGCGATTGTCGGCGAACCGACACGATTGCAGGTGGTCACCGCGCACAAGGGCAGCCTGTGGCTGCAACTCGAGACGCGCGGCAAGGCGGCGCACGGCGCGGCGCCGCATCGCGGCAAAAATGCCGTCCACGAAATGGCGCGCGTCGTGGACGCGCTCGAAACGGAATACGCCGCGCGGCTGTGGAAGCGAAAACATCCGCTGCTCGGGGCGGCGACGGTGAACGTCGGGACGATTTGTGGCGGCGCGCAGCCCAATATCGTACCCGACCGCTGCGCCATCACGATTGATCGGCGGACATTGCCGGGCGAAACGGAAACCAGCGTTCGCCGTGAAATCGCCGCGTTCCTGAATTCGAAAAAATTGTCCGTGAAAATGTCCGGCGCGAAGCTCGCGCCGGCGCCGCCACTGGAAACGAACCCGAGGTTGCCGCTCGTCCGGCAATTTTTGCGGAGCGCCGGCCAGTCAAAACCGGCGGGGGTGGATTATTTTTGCGACGCGGCGGTGCTGGCGGGCGCCGGCATTCCCAGCGTGGTGTTCGGCCCCGGCGACATCGCGCAGGCGCACACGGCGGACGAGTGGATTTCGCTGGCGTCGCTGGAGCGCGGCAAAAATCTGCTGTTGAATTTTCTGAAATCACTTTCCTGAACTGTTCACTTCTTTTATTGTCCAACGCCCATGTCCGCAGCCACCACCGAGACGACCCCGGCAAGCCCCGCGGCGCATCACGCCGCCTTTTTCCGGCAGAGCGGCTGGCTGATGATTGCGAACGTGGGCGGCGGCCTGCTGATGTGGGGGGTCCATCTGTTGAATAAAAAAATCCCGCCGGCGGAATACGGTGTGTTCGGCGTGCTGCTGGCGGTGGCGATGTTCGTGCCGAGCATGCCGATGCAGATGGTGTTTGCCCAGCAAACCGCCCGGGCGCTGGCCACGAACCGGGAGCGCGAGCTGGCGGGCATGATCCGGCTGGCGTGGCTGGGAACACTGGGGCTTTGTCTGCTGCTGGCCATCGGCGCGTGGCTCTGGCAGGCGGACATCGTGTCGGCCTGGAAATTGACGAACCCGGCCGGCTTGTGGATTACGCTGTTGGTGGTGTTGCTTTCGCTCTGGCTGCCGCTGTTTTGGGGCGTGTTGCAGGGGCAACAGAATTTTTTCTGGCTGGGCTGGTCCATGATTTTCAACGGGGTGGGGCGGGTGACCCTGGCATCGTTCATCGTGCTGCTGCTCGGCGGCTACGCGGCGGGAATGATGGTGGGGGTTTGCCTGGGATTAGCCGTGGCGACCGGCATCGGCATCTGGCAGACGCGGTCGCTGTGGCTGAGGCACGCGCAACCCTTCGACTGGCGCAGCCTGCTGGCGCAAATCGGTCCGCTGATGCTGGGATTCGGCGCGGTCCAGTTTTTTCTCACGGCGGACACCATGTTCGTAAAGGCATATTTCTCCGGTGACGACTCGGGGTATTATGTCAGCGCCGGCACGTTGTCGCGCGCGCTCCTGTGGCTGGTGCTGCCGCTGGCTACCGTAATGTTCCCCAAAATTGTCCATAGTGTGGCGCGGTCGGAAAAAAGCAATCTGCTGGGGCTGGTGCTGCTGGGCACGGCGGTGCTGGCGGCGGGCGGCGCGCTGAGTTTGTGCCTCATTGGACCGTGGGTCATCAAGCTGGTTTACTCGGCAGATTATGTCCGGGTCGCCGCGTCGGTGCTGCCGTGGTATGCGTGGGCGATGGTCCCGTTGTCGCTGGCCAATGTGCTCATCAATAATCTGCTGGCGCGGACGCAGTTTCGCATCGTGCCGGTGCTGTTCTCCCTGGCCACGGGTTACGGCGTGGCGCTGGCGGTGGTTGGCCGGCACGCAGGCAGTCTGGCGGACCCGCAGGCCGGGCTGCGAATGATGCTTCAGACGCTGGGCGTTTTCAACCTGCTCCTGCTCGGCGCGTGTATGTGGTTCACGTGGGGCGTCAAATCCAGGACGAAGATGGAGAATGGAGAATAGCGGATGGACCGTGGTCCGGGAAACGGTTCTTTCTATCCTCCATCGTCCATATTCCACCTTCGTTTCTCAGAATCCGGTCCGGGCAACGGCGGAGGCTGGCGCAGTTTTTTGTAAACCCAGCCTTCCAGCGGGCGCAACGGGCGCAGCCATTTGTAAAACGGCGAGTAAATCAGCCAGATGCGCACGACGGAGAGAAACATCGTCAACGAGGAGCGGAACAACGAAGACGTCACTTTGGAGCCGGCCTGGTCCGTCCATTCGGTCGGCACTTCGAGGATGCGAAAGCCCGCGCGCTTGACGGAAACCAGCAGGTTGATGTCGAACGCCATGTCGGCAATGCGCAGGTAGGGATGGATTTTTTCGACGACCGCGCGCTTCATCACCTTCGCGCCGCATTGCGTGTCATGGATGTTCATCCAGAAAAACAGTTGCACGATGAGATGAAAGGCGCGGCTGGCAAATTGCCGGTGGCCGGTCTGTGCTTGATGGATGACCGCGCCACGCAGCCAGCGCGAGCCGATGACGCAATCCGCCTCGCCGATGTGCCGGACCAATTCCAGAAAAGCGCGCGGCGGGGTCGCGCCGTCGGCGTCCGCGTAGCCGATCAAATCCGCGTAGCGCCGCGAGCTTGAGGCCTTCGATGAGCGCGCCGCCCTTGCCAATCGGCTCGCGAAATTCCAGCGCGTGAACGGCGGAAAATTCCGTCGCGACACGCCGGACCACGCCGAGCGTATTGTCGGTGCAACCGTTGAGCACGACGACGATTTGGAATTTGCCGGAGTAGTGCTTCCTGAAAAATTCGCGCATAATCGCGCAGCACCGGTTCGATGCGGCGCTCCTCGTTGTAAGCCGGAATCAGGAGCAGCAGGCTGGGTCGGGCACGCGCCATCAGTAGCAGAGAAATTGAGAATTGCAACGCTGCGCACAGCTTTCGCTTGCGGTATAAATCATAAAAAGTTATTCAATCTGTATGGATTCCCGAAAGAAGCGCTCATCGCGTTGAACCTGATCGAACACGTCGGGCCGGTGCGCGCGCGGCTGCTGCTCGAACATTTCGGCGACGCGCCCAAAATTCTGGCCGCTTCCAAATCCGAATTGCTCCGCGTCCGCAACATCGGCGAAGAAACCGCCGAGGCGATTGCCGGATGGGAAAAGTCCGTTGACCTCGCGGGCGAATTGAAACGCATCCAGGAATTCGGCTGCCACGTTCTGATTCAATCCGACGATGATTATCCCGCATCGCTCCGTGAGATTTACGATCCGCCGCTGGTGCTTTACGTCAAAGGCGCGCTGACCGCGAAGGACAAAAACGCCGTGGCGATGGTCGGTTCGCGGATGACGACGCATTACGGCCTCGAGACCGCGCGCAAGCTGGCCTATCAACTGGCCTACGTCGGCGTGACGGTCGTGAGCGGCGGCGCGCGCGGCATTGACACGGCGGCGCACCAGGGCGCGCTGGCGGCCAAAGGCCGGACGGTGTGCGTGCTCGGCACGGGCATCAACCTCGTGTTCCCGCCGGAAAACCGGGATTTGTTCGCGCGCATCGCCGAATCCGGCGCGGTCATCACACAATTTCCCTTCAACCGCAACGGCGACAAACAATCCTTTGCCATCCGCAACCGCATCATCGCCGGCATGACGCTGGGCACGGTGGTGGTGGAGGCGGACCTGCACAGCGGCGCGCTCATCACGTCGAATTTTGCGACCGAATACGGCCGGCAGGTGTTCGCCGTGCCGGGCCGGATTGATTCGCCGCGCAGCAAGGGCTGCCACGACCTGATCAAGAAAGGCGCGAAGCTGTGCGAAGGCGCAGAGGACATTTTGAGCGAGTTCGAGTATCTGTTTCCGGCCAGCAATCGTCCGCCGTCGCCGGGCGAAACCGGCGTGCTGCCGGCGCTCGAACTGTGCGAGAACGAACAGAAAGTCTATGATGCGCTGAACCACGAGGAATCCGCCATTGACGAAGTCATCCGGCGCAGCGGCCTGCCGAGTTCGGCGGTGAGCGTGGCGTTGCTGGGTCTGGAAATGAAGCGCGTGGTAAAACAATTGCCCGGGAAATTATTTGTGCGGAACACCTGAACGTTTCCGGGCTTGCACGGCCGGGGGCAATGGGTTAGAACACGAGACAATCCAGTGCGATTATGGCAAACTACACACTCATCGGAGGCGATCAAAAACAATACGGCCCGGTGACGGAAGAACAGTTGCGCGAATGGATTCTTGATGGCCGGCTCAACCCCCAATCCCAGGTAAAAGCGGAGAGCGATGCAGAATGGCGTCCGCTCTCGGCGTTTCCCGAATTCGCCGCCGCGCTCGCCACCCGGTCCGCCGCCCGGGGTACGCCGCCACCGTTGCCGTCCACCACTCCGCCCCTTCCGGCAAATACCAACGGCCTGGCCATCACTTCGCTGGTGCTGGGAATTTTAGGCCTGTTCACCTGCGGCATCACGGCATTGTTTGGATTGATTTTGGGAGTTATGGCCCTGGTCAAAGCGAAAGGAAACCGGGGCACCACCGGAGGAAGTGGCATTGCGTTGGCCGGGATAATCGTGTCCGCGATTTTTCTGTTAATGATTCCGATCTTTGTCGCCATGCTGCTGCCGGCGTTCGCGGCGGCGAAGCAAAAAGCCCAGACCATTAATTGCCTGAACAATGAAAAGCAACTGGCCATCGCGGTACGGATGTATTCGGCTGATCATACAAATCAGCTCCCGCCCGCCGCGACCTGGTGTGACGCTCTCCAGTCTTATGTTGGTTCAGAAAAACCTTTTCTGTGCCCGGCCGGCGACCGGGGCAAGCGCTGCAGCTACGCCTTCAACGCCAAATTGGGCGGCCTGGATGAGAGCAAAATCGCGCCGGACACCGTGATGATTTTTGAATCGGACGGCAACTGGAACGCGAGTGGCGGTTCTGACCTGATGATTGGCAAACCGCGCCACTCGCGGTTGTACGTGGTTGCCCTTGCCGACGGCAGCGTCCAGCAGATACGGGAGTCCCAGGTGGACTCTCTGCGTTGGGACCCTTGAACCGGAAACCACCCGATACCCTGTAAACTGAAATGGCAAGCAATTATACAATCATTGGCGGCGACCAAAAAGAATACGCCATGCTCTCGGCGGAAGACATGCGCAGATGGATTGCCGAGGGGCGGCTCAACGCGCAGACACTGGCCAAGGCGGAAACCGACGAGGAATTTCGTCCGCTCGGCGGGTTCCCGGAATTCGTGGACGCGCTCGCGGCTGCGGCCGCCGCCGCGGAACCGCCACCGCCGCCGGCATCGGTCGCCCCGCCCGATCTGCCGGAAGGCGATTACGATCTCGATATTGGCGGTTGTATCGGTCGTGGATGGACCTTGTTGAAAAACAATTTCGGCCTGCTGTTCGTCGGCGTTTTGATTTATTTCCTCATCGAAGGCGCGATTGCGGGATTCGGCTCGATTCCCATTGTCGGCCCGCTGTTTTCCATTGCGAACCTGTTCATCGTCGGCCCTTTGATGGGCGGCATTTTTTACATATTCATCCAGGCGATCCGCGGTCAGCCGGTTGAAATCGGTGATGTGTTCGCCGGATTTCGCAGGGCTTTCCTGCAGCTTTTTCTGGGATATCTGGTTCCGGCCCTGCTGATCGGCTTGTGTATGATCCCGTTTGTCCTCGTACTGGCCATTGACATCGTACGGGTGGTAGCGGCCGCGCATGGCGCTTCCCCGGACCCGGAAATGATCCTTCAGATCATTAAGACCCAGCTTCCCTTGTTTTTGACGGTTTTTTTGGTCTGCTTGATCCCGGTGGTTTACCTGCAAATCAGCTGGTCGTTCACCTTGCCGCTTATCATTGACAAACAAATGGATTTCTGGCCGGCCATGAAGACAAGTTGGAAAATGGTCGGCAAACATTGGTGGTTGGTTTTCGGGTTATTTGTCCTGGTGGGCTTGCTCAACGTCGTCGGCGTGTTACTTTGCTGCATCGGTGTGCTGTTCACCATGCCCATCGGCTTGGGGGCAATGATGTACGCGTATGAAATCATCTTTTCCTCAGCCGAGACGCAAACCGGTTGACGGCGCTGGCGCCCGGAATGCCACGCTGATCAATCTATTCGCCACGCCCGGCCTCGGCTCGCTGATGGCCGGGCGCTGGATCGCGGGCAGCGGCCAACTCGGCCTGGCCGTGGCGGGTTTCGTAATGGTCGTCGTATGGTTTTTCAAAGTGATGATTCAGTATTATGGCCAGATCAGCGGCGACGTGCAGCCGCACCCGGTCGGCTGGATTGGCATAACGGGCGGGATTTTGTTTGTCGCATCCTGGTTTTGGTCTTTGGTGACGAGCGTCAGCCTGTTTTTTGAAGCGCGCCGGAATGCCATGTTGGAAGCATCCGGAAAAACTGATGCGACCGGCGGGCCAGCCCCGCCGAAGGCTTGAAGCCTGGTTCGCCTGGCAGAATGATGAAACGCTCAAGGACGTCGCATGTATAAAATCATCGGAACCGATGGCCGGCAGTACGGGCCGGTGAACGCGGAGCAAATCCGGCGCTGGCTCGCCGAAAACCGCGTCCACGCCCAAACCCTTGTCCAAACGGAAGGCGCCCCGGACTGGAAACCGCTGGGTTCTTTCCCTGAATTCACCGCCGGATTGAATGCCGTCCCGCCGCCGGTCATCCCGGCATCCAGCGCCGTGGCCGCGCGGGCCTCGCACAAAATCGCGGCGGGCATTCTTGGGATTCTGCTGGGTTCGCTGGGCATCCATAAATTCATCCTGGGTTACACCGGCGCCGGTTTGATCATGCTGCTGGTCACCGTGCTTTCCTGTTTCATCCTTTCCCCCATCATGCACCTCATCGGCCTCATCGAAGGCATCATCTATCTGTGCAAGCCCGACGAGGAGTTCGTGCGGGTTTACGTGGATGGACGCAAGGAATGGTTTTGACCATGAAAACATTCACCGCCCCTCAAATCAAAACCGCGCTCGCCGGCGTGCCGGATTGGGAAAAGCGGGGCACGGCCATCGCGCGGACGTTTCAATTCAAGGATTTTCCCGCGGCGATAAAATTCGTGGACGCCGTCGCCGAACTGGCCGAACAGGCCTGGCACCACCCGGACATTGACATCCGCTGGAACAAGGTGACGCTTGTTCTGACGACGCATGACGCGGGCGGATTGACGAAAAAGGACTTTGTGCTGGCGCGAAAATTTGACGGGTTGTCACTTCGGTGAATTCACCGAATTGGTTGAGCTGCCCCGCAGTGCCGTGGCTGGAATCGTCGGTGGTGTTTCTTGCGCGGGCGCGTTGGTGCGCGGCAGCCGTCCGATCCAGATGCCGCTGACGCCGTAATTCCACTCGAGTTGCGGGATATTTGGCGGCCCGCCGCGCCCGCCGCGGATGACCAGTCGGTCTGCCGGCCGCATTTTTTCCACCCACGGCCCGTAGGCTTTGGCATCGCCGAAATTCCACAGTATCTTGTGATAAACCTCGAAATCTTCCTTCGGCATCCACGTTGGCTCAAAGCCGAGCATGTAACGCCAGTCGCCGTTGGGGTTTTTGAAAAAGGTTTGATAAAACAACGTCATGTCCGCCGAATAAAAAATCCCGCCTTTTTCGGGCATCCAACCTTTGAGTTCGGGGTGTTCCGCTGTCGTCAGATATTGATTCACGAGTGTTGCCGACCAACGGCTGTTGAGATCACTGGTCAAACACAGATAAGCCGCCAAGGCCAGGCCGCAAGTCAGTCCCAACCGCTTGAACGAATCCACCGCGAAACGCGACTGCAACAGCAACTGCAAATCGCAGGTCATCAAAACCATCAACGCCGGCCAGCCCCAATCGTCCCAGAAACGTCCGACTTTGAAACCGAGCGCCCAGCAGAAACAGAGGAGCCAGAACGTGGGGCTTTTAGCGAGCGGGACAGCGTTTAATTTTGCCAACTGCCGCAAAATCAGCAAACCGCCCAGAATGCTCAAGGCCAGGACGTCGCCGTTGGCGGGTTGCAGTTCCGTAGCCATCGTGCGGACGCTGGCGTGCATCCCGACCGCGAGGAGGGCGAGTCTCAAGGCCTGGAGCGGGTAAGCCACCGGATGTCCCGTGAGGGTTGAGCCGAGCAAAACTCCCAGCCCCCAACTCACCGTCAATGCCAGCCCCCAGCGAAATTGCCCGGCGAAGAAAAACGCCGCCAGCGGCAGGACCCACAGATACCACACGCCATGCACATAGGTGCTGACGGCAAACAAACCCGCCATCAGGATTAACATCCACCATTTCGGCGGCGACAAACCATGCCTCTGCCAGAGAAGCAGCAACGTCATCAGGACGGAAATGGTCACGAGGTAAGGACGCCCCAGTGTGAAACGCTGCGCAACGTCGGAAACGAGCATCGCTGCGGTCAGCGCGATCAACCACGCCTCCGGCCGTTTCAGCCAGGGCAGCACCGACCAGTTCGTCAGAACGAAAAGTGCCACCACGGAAAAAATCACCAGCGCTTCGGCATTCCAGTTTTCCCACTGATGGATTTTTTCCAGCAACAGGTTCCAGCCGAACTCGTGGTCAATCCGGTAGACGTGATTGAGCACGAGGATTTCCGACCAGGGTTTGCCGCTCACCGCCTTCGCCGCGTGCCGCAAAGCATCGTCGCCCGGCAAATAGCCGTAGCTGATGATTTTCAGGGGAATGGCCAGAAGGACCACGACGACAATCACCCAGACCGCGAGCGGAACGTAACGCCGGAGCGCCTCAAGAGGCGAGGCCTGGTAATTGCCATGGTCGTCAGTCATGTTGGCGCGGCGCGATTCCGCCAATCAAAACACCATTGGCACGCCCTCGTCAAGCATCCGGACTTTTTGCGTGAGATTTTTCCTGGCGGCAATTTCGCGCAGCCAGCGCGGCGGCTCGTCCAGTTCCTCGAACGACAATTTGAATGTCCCGTAATGCATCGGCACCAGCCACCGGGCACGCAAATCCTGGAATGCCTGCATCGCCTCATCCGGCCCCATGTGCACGCGACGGAACGATTCCGGGTGATACGCCCCGATGGGCAGCAGCGCGATTTCCGGCGTAAAGCCTTCTCCCGATGTCCTTGAAGCCGTCAAAATAGGCGCTGTCACCCGCGTGATAAATTCTTCCGGCCTTGATGCTCCAGCACGAACCCGCCGTAACCGCGATGGTGATCGTGCAAAGTGCGCGCCCCCCAGTGCTGGCTGGGCGTGAAAGTGACCTTCCAATTGCGCTGCGAAAAACGTCTCCCACCACTCCAGCTCGATGATGCGCGCGAAGCCGAGGTTCTGGGCGAGATCGCCGACGCCCCGCGGCATCACGCCGATTTTCGGATGCGGCAGGCGGCGCAAGGTCGGTTTGTGGAAATGATCGAAGTGCGCGTGCGTCAGCAGCACCAGATCAATCCGCGGCAGGTCCCGGATCTTCAAGCCGGACCGCTTGATGCGTTTCAGCAGAAACAGCCAGTTCGCAAAGTTCGGATCAATCAAAACGTTCAAATCCGTGAACTGGATCAAAAACGAGGCGTGGCCAATCCAGGTGATGGCGACCTGGCCATAAGACAATTTCGGAAAAATCGGGCGGCGGTGCAGCCCGATGCGCCGGGTCAACAGTGCCTTCCAGATCAGTCTCGCGGAAAAACGTGCGCGGATTGAAATGCTTCGAGGGCGTCAAATCCTTGAACGAGCGCGGCAGCCTCCGGCGCGGCGGGGCGGGAAGTGGCGGGACCGGTTTCGTCATACAACAACAGTAATTTACTCCCGCCGCCTTGTGAATGAAATGGAAAATCCGCGGTGACTCGTTTTGAATCATCTCCCTCTCCGCCGCGAAGCGGGGGAGAGGGACGGGGTGAGGTGGCGCGTATCTCACAAATCGAAAAGATCAAAATTGAGTTGTCATTGGAAAATCTGCGGAATCCGCGTAATTTGCGGACACGTGCAAATGGACAAACAATTAAACAAATTCCTGCGCAAATCGCCGAAACTTGGCCGGGGCGTTTACATCGCCAGGACCGCCGTCGTGCTCGGCGACGTGACCCTGGGCGCACATTCGAGCGTCTGGTATGGCGCGGTATTGCGCGGCGACATCAACCGCATCGTCGTCGGCCATCACTCGAACATCCAGGACAACGCCGTGCTGCACCTCGCGGACGATTTCCCGTGCATCCTTGGCAACTGGGTCACCGTCGGCCACGGCGCGATTGTCCACGCCTGCAAGGTGGGTGACGAAATGCTGGTGGGCATGGGCGCGGTGATCCTGGACGGCGCGGTCATCGGCAAGCAATCCATCATCGGCGCGAAGGCGCTGGTGAAACAGGGAATGAAAATCCCGCCCGGCTCGCTGGTCCTCGGCGCGCCGGCAAGAGTGATGCGCAAGCTGAAGAAAAAGGAACGCGCTGGACTGAAATGGTGGGCGAAGCATTACGTGGATAACGGCGCGTATTGTCTGAAGCACGGGATCAACGTCGGCGCGCCGCTGCTGGCCTGAATCTCGAGCCGGGCCGGTCATTTCGGTCCGTTCAACCAACCGCTGCAATCCCACCCGAGGAGGCGCTGCAGATTCTTTATTTCAGGTTCGAACACCCTGTTCAGATATTCTCTCTCTTCGCGGCTCATGGGACAGGCATAGGGCCTCGAATGGGCGTTGATGGGTTCGAGCTGATCGAACCGGCCAATCCTCAGAAAACAGCAAACTTCATTGAGCGTTTTCAACGGGGCTTCCCGCAGATCCTCATTTTTAAGAATCAAGGTTTGGTTTTTGGGAAAGCAGGTCCAGATCCTCTGCAATTGTTCCACATAACGCCCCCGGTCAATGTACGAAAAAACCCGGTGTTGACCGGGCAGCGCTTTCTGAAGGCGCTCCTTTTCACGATGGATAGCGTCGCGGAAAGACAGGGGCTCCTTCTTTCTGACCCATTCCATGTTCCAATGCGAGTAAGCCCGGTCAATGGGATTTCGCAGGATCATGATGATTTTCAGGTCCGGGTTGTATTGACGGAGGCGCTCTGGCACCTCACGCCAATACATGTAGATCGGCGTGGCTTCACCCCAAAGCTTGCGCGACCAGTTCCGGATGAAAAAGGAATGGTATTTTGAATACGGCGGACGTTGGCGGCGGAAAAATGTCTCGTTGTCGAAAAAATGAACTTCCTTGACGTCGGCCATGCCGATTTCCGGATGGGTGCGCAAATACGCGTCCAAGGCGGTCGTGCCGCCTTTCTGAGCGCCGGCGATGACGAAATCAACCTTGCGTTTGCCTCCCAAAACCGCCAGCCGTTTCAATCCGCGCAGGATTATCCGATGTGGCCTCATGATGCGAAATGCTCCCGCGAAAACTGAACCACAACCCGGTAAAAGTCATGCGCAAAGGAGCGCACCGGATTGAAATGGCGGGCGAGGCATTACGTGGACAACGGCGCGTATTGCCTGAAGCAAGGAATCAATGTAGGCCTGCCGTTGCCTATCTCCCCAACATCCCCGGCAAGCCGCCGCCCATCTTGGCCATCATTTTCGAGAACTTGCCCATCTTCTTCATCATCTGCTGCATCTGGCCGAACTTGTTCAGCATCGTGTTCAGTTCCGTCACGCTCACGCCGCTGCCCTTGGCGATGCGGATGCGGCGTTTGGCGTTCAGGATTTGCGGGCTTCGCCGTTCCTTCGGCGTCATGCCGCAAATCATCGCTTCCATGCGCTTGAATTCCTTTTCCTGTTTCGACAAATCACCCTGCTTTTTCAACATCTCCGCGCCGCCCGGCAGCATCCCGACGACGCTCTCGAGCGAGCCGAGCTTTTTCATCTGGCGCAATTGCTCCAGAAAATCCTCCAGCGTGAACTGGCCTTTGCGCATCTTTTCTTCCATGCGCTTGGCGTCCTCCATATCCACGGCCTCGGCGGCCTTCTCGACGAGGCTGACGACGTCGCCCATGCCGAGAATCCGCGACGCCATGCGTTCGGGATGAAACGGCTCGAACTCGTCCAGCTTTTCACCCATGCCGGCGAACTTGATGGGCTTGCCGGTGACGGCTTTCATGCTCAACGCCGCGCCGCCGCGCGCGTCGCCGTCGAGCTTGGTCAGGATGGAGCCGGTGATTTGCAGCGCCTGGTCGAAATGCGTGGCGACGTTCACGGCCTCCTGGCCGGTGGCGGCGTCGAGCACGAGCAGGATTTCCTGCGGCTTCACCAGGTCGCGCAAGCGGACCAGTTCCTGCACCAGCGGCTCGTCAATCTGCAACCGGCCGGCGGTGTCGAAAATCAGAACGTTGCGGTTGTTCGTCTTGGCAAAGTCGAGCGCTTCACGGGCAATTTTCGAAACATCCGTTTCGCCGCGTTTCACGAACACCGGCAATTCAAGCTGTTTGCCGAGCGTTTCCAATTGGTCCATGGCCGCCGGGCGATAAACGTCCGCCGCGACGAGCAACGGCTGGCGGCCCTGCTTTTGGAGCAGCCGCGCGAGCTTGCCGCTGGAGGTGGTCTTGCCCGAACCGTGCAGGCCGACCATCAGGATGCAAGCTCGGATTGCCGCTCGAGATTCAGCCCGGCGTTTTGCGAGCCGAGCAGGTCCACGAGTTCGTCATGGATGATTTTGATGATCTGCTGGCCGGGCTGGATGCTCTGGACGACTTCCGCGCCGATGGACTTGGTTTTGACGCGCTCGATGAAATCGCGGGCGACCTTGAAATTCACGTCGGCTTCCAGCAGCGCCATGCGGACTTCGCGCAGGGAATCGGCGACGTTGGCCTCGGAAATCTTTCCGAGGCCGCGCAGGTTGCGGAAGGCGTTCTGGAGCTTGCCGCTTAACGAATCGAACATTCCTTCAAGCTAGCAAGCGCAGGCGAATTGACAAGCGCGCGGCGGCATGGCTTAATATGCGGCCAGGCATTGGTCGGGCGCGCGGCAGCACGGCCCTGCCTTTTGGTTGGTAGGTTACCCAAGTGGCCAACGGGGGCAGACTGTAAATCTGCTGGCTATGCCTTCGATGGTTCGAATCCATCACCTACCACCATTCTTTAAACGTGGGGGGAAATCCGATTTTTAACCAGTATTTTCAATGGTTTCGTCAATATCTCTATTATTGATTCTGTGCGCTTTTGCGCTTTTGCCGTCGCTTGCATTCTTGTCCAAACCGATACGGATAAAGCAACCATAAAGCAACCAATCTCAAAAGCAGATTCCTGGTCTGCTTTTGCCAATCGTATGTAAAAGCGCGCCTTGCACCAAATGCGGCGCAATACCGACATCGCGGCGGGCGTCCGACGAAATGAAAACGCATCCCGTTTTTGTAGCGACTCGTTTCACTGGAGGGGCGGTTACATCCCCGTTCGCCGCGGCCAAGGTGAGGCAGCCATCCGGCAGGCGGAGTATTTCAAGCCGCTGGCGGATTTCAGCGGATGTTTTGCTTGAAAACCAACAGCAGCCGTTTGCACGCGGGGATGTCCTTCGCCAGTAATTCCCCGTTCAGCGGCGTGTTCAAAAACTCGCTGTAACCGGGCAGGCGCCGCAACTCCGGCGAGTCCAAATCCCGGAAGGCCATTGCCGAATCGGGAAAATTCCGCTGCTTAATCGGTCCCTGGATCAGGCGGAGGATATGATGATGACGCGGGTCGTGGCTGATTTTTTCGAAAAGCTCCATGAGCGCCGCCTTCTCGCCTTCGAGCGCCTGGATGAACGCGCCACTCTGATAGAGCAGCAAGCCCGTGATGCCTGCCCGGGAATTCCTCCGGACACTACCCTTGAGCAATTCCATTAACTCAGTCCTGCCGAAAGGCCCTGTGGCGGTGCTCGTATAGACAATCTGGTATAACGACCCCATAGCCGGTTGGACTCAGCTTCGTCCTTGCCTCTAATAAGGCAAATTAAATCTTCTGACAACCCTTTTAGTGTGAAGCCCGGGTGTAACGGAATCGTAACAAATCCATTCTTGTCCAATCGGTTTCGGCTTTGCGAAGTTTTCAGCGATGAGTGGACGCGAATTTCGTTGGATTGCGCTGCTCACCGTATGAAACACTATTTATCCATAGCCCTCACATTGGCATTCATCGGGTTGGTCATCTCTTTTATCGTGATGAAACGGGGCGATAATGCGCAGCACGAAACGGATGCCGCCACCATCGCCGATTTTTCGAACCGGTTAGACACGGCGCAGATACAAATCGCCTTCTGTAAGGGAACAATGCTCACCTTATCCAACCGCCTCGACGAAAGCCGGTCTGCGTCTTTGACGTTTTCAAACCAGGTGATTGAAGCCGAATCCACCCTGGCTCTCGACACGGAACAAATCACCAACCTCACCGGGCAGGTCGCGGAGTTGACGTCGGAAAATCAATCTTTGCGTACTTCAGGCCAGCGCGTCATGGATTTGACCAACCGGGTGGCCGACCTCGCGCGGCAAATCGCTCTGGCCGGGACCAATCTGGATCAGGCAAATAAAAACTATGCCCTCCTGGAAGAACGTTTGCGCCGGGATGTGGCGGAGCGGCTCGTGGTGGACCGGAAATTTAACAATCTTACGGCACTGCAAGGTCAAATATGGTATTTGCAGCAGAACCCGGCCGCGGCGATTTCCGCCGAGAGCATCTATGCCGGTTTGGATGTGGAGGTGACATCAAACGGGGTCCATGTCATCGCCCCGAACTGATTCGGAGCCCTGCCTCCGTCACGAAATTTACGGCAGACGCCAAGGACCGCCAGAGAGTTGATAGTTGTTAGCGTTTCCAGTTGGCGGGTGAAATGGGGAGCGCGTGCGTCCCGCACGCTGCGGCCGGCGTCGCGCCGGGCACCCCGGGGAGTGTTCGCAACGGGACGTTCCGAACGGCGACCGGGACGGTCGCGCTCCCCGGCACGACGTTCAGCACGTCCAGCGTCCAACCGCGCCGCTTCCGGCATTTGAAAACTCAATCCATATCGTCCGTGATTTCCTCAATGGGCAGGGGCGGATGATTCTTCAGGTCCTTCACCCAGCCCAGCACCTTTTCGCTCGGATGGAACAACGCCACCAGCTCATCCGTTACGTCCACCACCTCCACGTCCGGCGACTGCTGATTCAGCTCCCACTTGCTGACGATGGCCTGCACTTTCGCCCGCTTCGCCACGTCCGGCAGCGATTCCTTGATTTTGGCCATGTAACCCGCCACCGAGCCGGTGCTGAACCCCTGCTCGTGCAATCGCCGTTGCTGCAATCTCATCTGCGCGTCAATTTCCTTCATCCGCTTGTCGTTTTTCTCCGCCTTCGCCTTGTTGTAATCGGCGCGGACGGGCTTCAAGGACTGCTGGAATTCCGCCGAATTGCCGTACGCAATGGCGATGGCGCGCGAGTCATAAACCCCAATCCGCAATTTGTTCATCTGCGACTGGGCCGATGTCGTTGCGCTGGTCAGGACACACAGCGCAACCGTTGACATACAACCAACCAACCGTCGGAACGTTTTTGTTTTCATCCGGACCCGTTTTATCATTTCCCGCGCGGCGGCGTTAATCGAAAAAACTTGAATCAACATTGATATGGGTGATGCGCTGCCGCCGCCTCGCCAGACACCACGTCTGAGGTGCAGCCAGCAAACCGGATTAACGCAGAGATGCGGAGAACGCCGGGGACCGCAAAGAAAAATTGAACGCTGCGAGCCTCTGCGTTCTCAGCGCCCCTGCGTTGAAAATGCTCTGCCGGAAATATAAACCGGACATTTCGTCGTGGCGGGTGGAGGGCCGGGACGGCAAATCCGAGGCGATCAAATCATTGTCCCGGCAGATGGAGTGCGTTTGGCTTGGGCATTCACGTGTTTCTGGCCGGGAAATTTCTACCGGCCGACGGCCCCTCTCAAAATCATTACCGCGACGAGGACGCTGCCGCCGACCAGGCCAAGCGATATGGCGGCCGCGATGATTTTAAACCCGCGTCCGTATTGTGCGGGCTGCAATCGCGGGAACAGCAATTTTCCGATGTAATTCATCGGCATGAAAGCCTTTGGTTGACATTGAACCCTTTAACGCAGCTGTTCCCCTCAACGTCGAGACATTCTTCGGGAAGATATACTGAATTAAAGTGAGCGCTTTGGCTGATTCCAGCGTAGGTTGCGGCATGCAGGACAAAACGCAGGTGTCAAAAAACCATGAATACGGGGCGTTGCCGGTTTTGGGCGTGCCGGTGCAAGTCCAATGCGACGGTTTCAAGTGCATGGCCTTCCGTGACCGGGAGGGCCGATGGGTGGACCTTTTCAGTCGTAAACTCTTGCCGCGAGTCTTTGGCGTGGTCCTGGCATGATGGCGTTGGCCGGTTTCTATTCACCCGCGCGTCGCAAACTTGAAGTTGCAGGCGGATTCGTCCTGACAGACGCCGTTAACGGGGGCGCAACCGGCCCGGTTGCCCTGTCCGGCGGCGCGCCGGACGGATTTGTGTTGGACAAAGGGTTTCGGCGCGCCGCCGAAACCGGCACGCGAGGCGCGCGCGCTACCCTTTGAGTTGAAACCAAAGCCCGCCTTGTCGCGTCGACTGGCCGCGTTGAAGCCGCGAGGAGACGTGAATCAGTTGAGCCGGGCTTGACACGACCGACCGAGTGGCAAAACATCACCGCGCATTCTCCAAAGAAAGAATGCCCTTACTGCGGGAAGGAATATCCGGACGAAGCTGCCGTTTGCGCGGTTGACCAAACCCCACTTGAGCCACTCAAATCCCAACCCCCCACCGCATCCTCAATAGCCGCCAATAAACCGTCGCCTGATTCTGAACGCTGCGAACCTCCGCACCTCTGCGCCTCCTTGCCGTGCCGAAGCGCCGCGAAGGCAGGTGCGTTGAAAAAGGTTACGGCAGGCGCCAGAGACCGGGTTAAACACAACTTTAACCGCAAATGGACGCGGATGAACGTGGATGGGAATTTCACGGAAGCAAACAAAGACAACGAAGCGGTGAAGGCGGTTTCTGGCCACGACATGAGTTGAAACGCTCTGGCTCTCGGGTGAAGGCACAGGCGTCGGCGGTGGTAAATTCTTCAGCAGGAGCCGACGTGAGGAGGCTCTGATCTCTTCCCGATGTTTCAGATGGAATCTCGTTACCAGCCTTCCCTCCGAAGCTACGCCCCGGCAGGCCTCGTCTCCTGCTTTCCACGAGGCGGCGGATGACGTTGAGCACGGCCAACCTCGGAAGGGTGTCCGCTCCCGCAGAAATCATTTCAATCCCAACCACAGCAGAATCAGCAAATCAATCGCAAAGAAAATCACGATGATGATTTCCAGCCATAACATCCTTTGCTCGTTCAGTTCGGTGTGGACGACGCTGTAAAGCTTGTCGAGCTGGGCGAGGCGTTGCTCCACGCTGGCGCGCCATTGGTCGAGATAAAAACGGTCGCGCGCGCCGAGATAAACACGGGCGAGATGCCAGTCGCCAAAAAATTTCGTGATGTGCGTGACCTCGTCGGTAAGTTTCGCCACGTCCACGCGGAACCGGCGCAAATGGCGCAACACCTTGTTCGCCCGGCCGAACAAAGGCACGTGCTGCCGCTCCACGTCGTCATAAGCCCGGTCGAGATACGTGTCGAGGCGGCGATCCATCACGCGGAATTCCTCCAGTTGCAGGTTCGCCAGTTCCAGGGCGTACAGCACGTCATCCACGTAACCCGTCAAATCCACCACCAGCGCCGCGTCCCAGTCAATCACCGCCAGGTCCGTGTTCTCAAACGAACGCTGGATGCGCAGCACTTCGGTCACCTGCGCTTCGCTCAATTGTTCCGCCGCCGTTTCCGTGAGCAGGCCCGCCACCGCCCGCCGTTGCCCTTCGAGCCAGCGGTTCACGTCCTTCACCTCCGCCAGGTCGGTCAGGCAAAACACCGTGTAAGCCTCCGGCGGCGGCGGAAATTCCGTGCGCGCCACCAGTAAATCCCGGAGACTGTCGCAGACGTCCGCGCAGAGCTTCAGCGCCACCGCGTCCAGCGTCTCGCCGGTTTCCAGCTTCGGATTGTGAAACGGCATCAAGCCCGCCAGCGCGTCCGTTTCAAACGCCGTCCGCATCATCACCGTGACCACGCCCACGTCATAAACGCGAATCAGCAGGCGGACGGGTGCGCCGTGCAATCGGCCGGGCAATGGATGCGGCTCGATGGCCAGCGGCTTGTAAAGCGGCATGTCCTTCGGCAACGTCCGG
This sequence comes from uncultured Verrucomicrobiae bacterium, assembly GCA_963802515.1. Lineage (GTDB taxonomy): Bacteria > Verrucomicrobiota > Verrucomicrobiia > Limisphaerales > UBA11358 > UBA11358. The sequence goes on along the minus strand of CAWDIX010000002.1, from coordinate 2,262,184 downwards.
TCCATCCGGATTTCAAACGGGAACGGTTTTTCCGACAGGATTTCCTGCACGCGCGGCGTGATGATCTCGTTGGCCACATCAAACGCGTAAAGATGGACGACTTCACCCTTCATCCTGTCAAAGCTACTCCCCGGAGACGATTTGTCGAGACAGCCGGTCCATCCCGGCCAAACCGCGAACGGCGCCAACCGGGCAAATGAAAATCACGGCAGCCGCCGGACGCCAGGCGCGTTTCGGCAAAAAACCACGGAAGCAAACGGAGATAACAAAGAACTGCAGGGGGGATTCCCGTCCCGGCTTCCTTCGTTGCCTTCTGTCGAAAAATCACCGGCCGGATGTCCCGGCCCCAGCCAGGTTGGCCTGGGAGACGAACAAGGGGGAGATTTTGACGCAAAGGCGTGAAGACCAGCAGCAAATACCTGTGGACAATCCGGAATTCCGGACATAGCGTCGTTTCGTAAAACCCAGCGGTGTGAATTCGCCCTTTTCCTTTTCCAAATACGCCGGAGTTGCGGCGGCAGCGGTATGGACGCTCGGTTGGGTTCTGGTAGCCGGCCTTGCCGTCAACCACTATTTCACATCCGGCAGCGGCGGAGCCTTGTTCAACGCGATCGTCGCTATTGTCGGCATCGTATTTGGCGGTGCGGAGACCTTCTGGTTCTATCCGCGCAAACCCGGCATCAACTCCTCAAACCCATCCGCACCGGAACCATGGTATCGCCGCGCAATGGGCTGGTTCGCAGCCACCGTGTGGTGCGCAGCCGGTGTTGTCTGGAATCTGGCAACCTTTGGCACCCTTGCCCGGTCTGCCATCCACGAACAATGCCTGAACTTTGTCATTCTGATGCCGTTTTCACTCATTGGTCTGTTCCTGCTCCTGTTCCTGTTCGTTGGCATAACACTGGTCATGGATACCGTGCTTCAACTCGGCGACGTGACTCCAACGTCGGCTGCTACAGAACCCGTGAAAGCACCTACGGCACTGCCGTCGCCGCCAATTGCCGGACCCATCGGCTCGCTACCGTCTTCGCCGTCGTCCAAATCAGACGAACCCGCTGCCGAATCTTCTTTCAAAAAATCCCCCATGCTTACCACGCTGGCCCTGCTTTCCTTTGTGAACTGGTTCGTGTATTTCGGCGTCAGCATGTATTTGGGCGGGGATGCCGCCGGCGTTTTACCTTCCCGGGACGGTTTTGTGGTGAAGAGCCACGGCCACCCCGCGGCCGTGGCGGAATCGGTGTGGGTGTTCAGCCTGTATTACAGCACCGCCACCCTGCTGCTCACGCCGCTGATCTGGCTGTTGTACGCCGCACGGATGCACGGCAGCAAATTTAAGACGGCGAAATGGCCGATGAAATTATTTATCAGCATTTTTTTGGTTGTGTGGGTCATTGGTTGGTATTCGAGCAACGGCAGGTCCTTTTGCCATTCCTGGGAAGATTGGCAAAAGCTCAAGCACCCGGTTCCCGCGCTGGAGCCATCACGGCAAACGCCAACAATTCCGTCCAACGTGCAAAAGTAAATTCCGCCGCGGAGTTCCTGAAGTTGCTGGCGAAACCGGCGCTATTGCGAACGAAGCCGGTAGAAGTTGTTGCCGCCCGGCGACGGAATGTTCACTTGATTTTGTCCTCCAACAGTGTTGACGGCATTCGTCACATCCACCCAGTTCGTGGAAGAAAAATCACCGTTCTCCTGCAAAACATAGCCTGTAAATTCTGCCGGCCATGAGACAATCATACCACCACCGGAATGCCTGATGGTTAACGCTGGCGCCGGTTGTGAAGCATCTCCGGTCATGACTAATTTGCTCCCATTCGGAGCGGACCCGACCGCATACCAATTTGATGCCGGGGGATTGGTTGCTGTTTGATTTGCCGGTGAAGGATATATCGTCGCCGCCGCACTAAAGCCGCCTTTGGGTCCGATGATCAGGGGGAACTCGTACGTGCCGGGGGTGTTGATGACCCGCCAAGTCATTCCGGAATTGGTCGAACTGTAAATCGGGCCATTGTCCAAAACCATCACCACAATATTATTCCCCCCGGTTTGGATTTCGACCGGGGTGGTTGGGGCCAGGCCCGGCGTTTTCCAGTCATGCGCTTGCGCCACGTAGATCTTTCCATGCATGCCACTCGCACCGCTGACGGCTGTCCCATCCTTGCCCGGGATCAACATCAAATGTAAACGCCACTCAAACGCTGGCCGAAAATCGGTGTTGGAAGATGGATGTGCTTCCAGCGTACCAGCCGGCTCCTGAATTTGATTTGCGCGCAAGTCGGCGCCGGCGACAACGAACATGCCGCCGAAAGCCGCCGCCTCCAGAAGGAAATGCTTGTTCATATTCCGTTCATGAGTAGCAAATGTCATACCTATGCCATGACATTCGTCACTTCTGTAAAAGACTTACGGCAAACGACAGACACCACGGCCAACGTGAATCAATAATCCCGTGTCGCCCGGAACCGGAGTTGCTGACAACGCGCCATAAGCATGGCACTCTTTGACCGCTGGAAAATCCAAAGACCAAAAATCTCCTGACGCGCTTGATTGGCCTGGGTCTGGTCGGCCAGATCTTCCTGGCCGTTTGTTTGTTTGTCCCTGGCACCGTTCATTTCTGGCAGGCCTGGGCGTTTATGGCCGTAACCCTGGTCCTCACGATTTTCTTTTGCGCTTATTACTACCGGCGCGATCCTGAATTCCTCGCCCGCCGGCTGCTGCGAAAGGAGAAAATCGGCGCACAAAAGCTTGTCATGTTCATTGTGAAAAGTGTCTCCGTCATTTTTTACGCGTTGTGCGGTCTGGACCATCGTTTTGGCTGGTCGCAAACCTGTTTCGCGCCGGTGCCGTGGTGGTTGACGTGGCTGGCCTTGCTGCTCTATGCGGGCAGCTACCTTTTGCTGATTCCGGTCTGCAATGCCAACCGCTTCGCGGCCACCATCATTCAAACCGAGGCCGGCCAGACCGTTGCCGACCGGGGGCCGTACCGCCGGGTGCGGCATCCGATGTATTCCGTCTCGCTCCTCATCTGGCTCTGGATTCCGCTGACGCTCGGCTCGTTCGTCATGTTGCCGGCGGTCGCGCTCATTGCCCCCTTTCTCGTGCTGCGGCTGCTCAATGAAGAGAAAATGCTGCGGCGCGAATTGCCCGGCTATGCCGAATATTGCCAGCGCACACCCTGGCGGCTGATTCCTTTTGTCTGGTAATTGTTTCAGCGCCAGCACCCAAAGCGGAACCGTGTAGTGTCGACGTTGTGCGCCGATGATGGCCGTCCGCAAGGACTCGAGCCGCAGGCTCGACGCTACATCGGCAGACGCCAGGGGCCGCGCTCTCGTCGCCTCGAAGCGTAGCGAAGACGGACGATGTGCTACAAAACCGGATTAAGGCGTAGGACTTGGAGTTGCTGACGAATTCTTGCCCCGTGAGACGAAGTCTTTTACGGGGTTCTCGCGGACAGGGCGATTATCCGGATGCAACTGCCCCAACTCACGGGCGAACGCGTAGGTGTCGGCGGTGGTGAAACTATCGGAGGGGCGAGTTCCACGAGCCCCTGACCGACTGGAAATGTTTGGGTCTCGCAGAGCTCGCCCCTCCGAAACGAGGCGGCGGATGGCGTTGAGCACGTCCAATGTCCAGCCCCGCTCTTTGACGCCAATTTCTTTCAGCGGTTTGACGCGCTTGAATTTTTCACGGACTTCCTCTGGCGGGACGATGACCACACTCTCGCCCCGCGATTGAGCGGGGAGAGAGCCGGAGAGAGGGGATTTGAATCGGGCCACCTCTCCCTGTCCCTCTCCCCCGCTTCGCGGCGGAGAGGGAATTGCAGTCGTGCGCACCACTTGAATTCGCGCCTCGACCGGGATGCGGTTGAGGGCAAAGTTGCAGCCAATCAAGCCGTGACGGCGGGCGGAAACGGGGAGCGCAACCGGTCCGGTTGCCCCGTCCGGCGGCGCGCCGGACGGATTCGTGTCGGACAAAAGGTTTCGGCGCGCCGCCGAAACCGGCACGCGCGCCGCGTGCGCTACCCTGAAATAGAAACCCGGCAACTCGTCGTGGCGGTTGGCGTTTATCATCCCCACATACGCGCCGTCCGTGATGGACTCGCTGATGCCCTTCCCGCAATATTACATTATCAAGAACCGGCCGTTTTCGTTTTTGACCCGTTTTAGGTGGCTGTCGCGGGCGATGGCAACGTCGCCCTGAGCTGGTCCGCATCGGCAGCAACCAGGTTGGAAGCTGATCCTTGTCCTTATTTTTAATTACAAATTCAGGCATGCTTGAATGCGAATTCCGGGGTATCATTGATCCTCTTATGTCTCAACATTTTGCGAAGCCCTGCCTTGCCGGCAACTGGTTCCGCCGCCTCTTATTGAAGCCGTCAAGTATCAATCCCCCCGCAACAATTCTTGCGATCGGGTGCCTGCTGATGCTTCCGTTGGGCGCGTTCGCGCAGTTGCCGGCGCCGACCTACGGATGGAATCTCGGAAATACGTTGGAGCCGCCCTGTGGCGAAGGCTGCTGGGGCCCGCCGGCAACCCAGGCGCTGATTAACCGGGTCGCTGGCGCCGGGTTCAACGCCGTTCGCATCCCGTGCGCGTGGGACAGCCACGCCAACCAGTCCACCTACCAAATTGATCCTGCCTTTATGGCGCGGGTACAACAGGTGGTTGACTGGTGTTTAGCCACGAACCTGTACGTCATTATCAACGATCACTGGGATGGTGGCTGGCTTGAAAATAATATTGGGACATCTGTGGACCCGGCGATCAACGCGAAGATGAACTCCTATTGGTCACAGATCGCTACCAACTTTGCCGGTTACAATAACCACCTGCTGTTTGCGGGTGCGAATGAACCCAACGTCAGCACTGCCGAACAGATGTCCACATTGATGACTTACTACAACACATTCGTCAATGCGGTTCGCAGCACGGGCGGCGGCAACAGCTCTCGCTGGCTGGTGGTCCAGGGGCCAGACACCGATATTGACACGACCTATAACCTGATGAACACCTTGCCAACGGACCCAACGCCCGGTCGCCTGATGGTCGAAGTACACTACTATTCCCCGTGGAACTTCTGCGGGCTGTCCAGCGATCAGACCTGGGGAAACATGTTTTACTTTTGGGGACAGGCTTATCACTCCACCGACGATCCTTCTCGCAACGCTACCTGGGGCGAAGAAGACTATTTGGACGCGGAATTCCAGAAGATGACCGACAAGTTCGTAAGCCAGGGAGTCCCCGTGATGATTGGCGAGTTCGGGGCCATGAAGCGCACGACTCTTCCGGAACCGGACCTTGACTTGCATGTTGCTTCGCGGACCTATTTTCATAAATACGTCGCCGATTCCGCCCGCAGCCACGGGATGAGTCCCTTCTTTTGGGATACCCCGGGCGCGGGACAATCGTTCGACTGGACCTCGGGTGCGGTCTATGACCCGGACAACGTGACTGCGTTGACGGGAGGCCCGGCGCTGCCACCCCCGGGCGCCCTGCCGCCGGTGCCTCTGCCCTGGATGACGCAGGACATCGGCACGGTGGGACTCTCGGGCACCGCGGGTTTCACCAACAACGTGTTTACGCTGGTGGGGGCCGGAGCGGACATTCAAGGCACGGCCGACGCCTTCCGCTTTGTCTATGTGACAGTAACCGGACCGTGCACGAACACTGCCCGGGTCGTCTCCGTGCAGAACATTGATCCGTGGTCCAAAGCCGGTATCATGGTACGCGCGAGCCTGGATCCCGGCGCGGCCAATGCCTTTGTCGCCGTGACGCCCGGCAATGGCGTGACCTGGCAATACCGCTCGAGCACCGGTGGCGGCACCAGCAATAACAGCACGAGCGGCCTGAGCGCGCCTTACTGGGTCAAACTGGTGCGCAGCACTGGAAACACGTTCACCGGATACCGTTCGTCGGATGGCGTGACGTGGACGCAGCAAGGAATCACCACAAATATCATGTCATTCACCGTGTATGTGGGGCTGGCCCTGACCAGTCACGACCCTTCGGGCCTCTGCACTGCCACATTTGATAACGTGACTGTACCCGGCTGGCCGGCTTCAACTCCGCCGGCCATGCCGACGAATCTGGTTGCCACCGCCGGCGATGCGCAAGTGGCGTTGAGTTGGTCGGCTTCATCCAACGCGACCAGCTATTTTATCAAACGTTCGGCGGTGAACGGCAGCGGTTATGTGAACATTGCCACCAACGCCGGCGTCGCCTTCACGAACACCGGATTGGCCAACGGCACGTTGTATTACTTTGTGGCAAGCGCGTGGAACAACGCCGGCGAGAGCACGGATTCTGAGCAGGTCAGTGCGCGTCCGACATCGCTCGCGCCCGTCACCATCAATGAAACCAATCTGTCCGGGCAGCCTGACTTTGCCTGGCCGGCGGACCACACGGGCTGGCAGTTGCAATCGCAGACGAACCGTCTCGGCACAAACTGGGTCAACGTCACCGGTTCGGCCCAGACGAATCACGTGGCGATGCCGGTGGACAAGGCGAACGGCGCGGCGTTCTTCCGGTTGGTGCGGCCGTAATCACTGGCCGGATGCCCCGGCTCCAGCCAGGTTTGTCACAGCATGGCGCCTTGTCGCGCCGACTTGCCGCGCCAAAGCACGGCGACGGCGGGAATCAGATGAAGGCGGAAGCGAAGACGGATCAGTTTCAAAATGTGCGAATACCACGGAACCAGGAACCGAGCCGTTTTTGCTTCACTCTGTCTGTTTCTGCACGTAGCCCCGGATGAGCTTGACCATGACAGTAATCCGCTCTCCATCTTTCCAGTGGCTGACAAGAAGCACTGTGCCGATCAGTGCAATGGTGAGGTTAATCGCGCCGACAATACCTAATAGCAGATTGGCCGACTGGATTTTTCGATCAAGTGCATCGATAACCGCGATCTTGGTGGCATACCCAACGATCCACTGTCGGGCTGTGGCATCGTCGGTCGGTACGGGTCCTCTCCTGAGCGCCTGAATGTACGCGTCCTCGTCAAGAGGAGTCATCGCATCCTTATGGGCAGGCAAAAAAGCTTGGAATCCGATGAAGTAGAGGAGGCAGACAAAACCCAGCGTCACGTAACGGTTGTACCTCCATCGGCGGGCATTCTTTTCCAGTCTGGCCAGGTACTCGGTCAGAACCGCCCGGTCTTCAACCGTCAATTCTGCCCCTTCCTTCTTGTCGGCTGTATCCAACGGGGGTTTGGACTTGCCAAGCATGACCCGACGTTGTCAAACGCCGCTGGTGCTGTCAAGAGCCCGCGCTGCCACAGCCAGTTGTTGCCCGGTTGTGCCGTGGTTAAGTGCCGGGCCGAACTGTCCAGGGCGTATCAGGAGCAGCAAAAACTGTTGCTGGACGTGCTGGCGGCCATGAACGGCAAGCCAAAGGCCCAACAGAAACAAATGTTGCAGCAGATGCGGCTGAACAACCGGTTGATGTTTAAATGATCCCCGCCCTGCCCCCGGCATGTGACCAACGCTACAAACTGAAGTTCAGGGTTTGGCCGGCCCCGCGCCGGGGAACCATTCCGTGTGCTGGTCGCCGGTGCGCCCCCAATAGGTGACGCGTTTGCCGCGCAGAAAGGCAATGTAACCCTGCACGCCACCGGCCATCGCGCGCCGGGTGAACTCCCGATACGGCTGGTTGTGGCGTTGGCTGTCCAGAATATTTGCGCGCAAAGCGGCGGCATCAAACTCCGGGGCGACCGGTGGCAGGTTCTCATAATTGATGGTGGTAACAACCACGTCGCCCTCCGCGCTGTAAAACGTCTTGCGCAGCCCGACGTAATCCACATGATAATATTCCACGCCCGCCACGAGCAGTTTGCCGACGACCTCGGGAAAGGACATGGTTCCGTCCAGCGTCCCGCGTGCCGCTTCGAGAATCATTTTAGAATCCATGGCCTTATGATTGAAAATTTCCGTTCAGAAATGAAGGGAAAACCAATCAAGGCAAACGCCAGACACCGCGCTCGATGTGAATCGTGGCCGCGCTACACTTGACAGCGGCAGCGGAAAGGAACAATGTCAGCCCGTTCGCTACCGGAAGGAAAACAATTATGAAGCAGGATGAAGAACAGCTTCGGTTGCTTTCAATATTCCATTATGTGGTTGCCGGGCTTGCTGCGTTGATTGCCTGTTTTCCAATCTTTCACCTCATTCTTGGATTGGTGTTCATCTTCGCCTCGAAACACGTCACTGGCAACGGCGAACCGCCGCCGGCCTTCATCGGTTGGATTTTCGTGATTTTAGCGGCCACGTTCATCGCCATCGGCTGGACGATTGCAGCCTTGATCCTGACGACCGGGAGATTTCTGGCGAAACGCAAGCACTACCAGTTCTGTTTCGTCATGGCCTGCATTGAATGCATGTTTATGCCCTTTGGAACCGTTCTCGGCGTGTTTACCATCCTTGTATTGGTTCGAGAATCAGTGAAGCCGTTATTTGGACTCAATCCGCCATTCGCCGCGCTTGATGTGAAGCAATAATCCCAACGGGATTGAATCCCTCAGCCCAGGGTTGCAGCAGCTGCCCTGGGTTATATGCCGGAACAATTCATACCCCAACGGGGTTGCATCAAACAAAGGCGGGCCGATTCAACCCATTCAGGGTTGATGATAATTGTGGAACATTCACCCAAGGTAGCGCCTTCGGCACAACCTTGGGCTGAATGATGGAATCCCGTTGGGATTCTTACGGCAGACGCCACACGCCGCGCTCGATGCGAAGCAACAATCCCAACGGGATTGAATCCCTCAGCCCAGGGTTGCAGCAGCTACCCTGGGTTATATGCGAAACAATTCATACCCCAACGGGGTTTCATCAAACAAAGGCGGGCCGATTCAACCCATTCAGGGTTGATGATAATTGTGGAACATTCACCCAAGGTAGCGCCTTCGGCACAACCTTGGGCTGAATGATGGAATCCCGTTGGGATTCTTACGGCAGACGCCACTCGCCGCGCTCGATGTGCCGCAATAAACCGAGGTCGCGGAGAACCTGAAGCTGCTGGCGGATTCTTGCCCCGTGAGACGAAGTCTTTTACGGGGTTATCCCGCACATGCCGATTGCCGGGATGCAACTGCGCCAATTGGTCGGCCAAGGTGTAGGCATCACCATTGGTGAACTCAATCCGGCCAAGCCTCCGGATGCCATTGAGCACGTCGAGTGTCCAGCCGCGTTGCTTGATGGAAACATCCTTCAACGGTCTGACGCGATGGAATTGTTCCCGCTCTTCATAAAGCCGTCAGTCCGGAGTATTTATTCACCCATTGCGGGAACGATTTTCCACGAAATTCGTTGCGGAACGTTTGGCGTCGGCTTCAAATGGTTGAATGAAAACGTTTGCCACCATCGCTTTGGCCATTGCCGGGCTCACCGGTTTCCAGATAAACGCTTTCGCTTGGGGCAGCAGCGGGCATTTCCTCATCGCGGCGGAAGCGTATCGCCAGCTTTCACCCGAGTTGCAGGCGCAGGTGTATGAGGTTTTGAAGGCGCATCCGGATTACGCCAGATGGACAAATGCGTATCATCCGAATCCGGTCATTGATGTTGCCGCATACTGCTTCATGCGCAGCAGCGCATGGCCGGACGAAATCAGGAGGAGCGACAGTCAATATGACCACCCAAGCTGGCATTTCATTGATTATCCGCTAAGGCCGCCGTCCTTTCCGATGGAACCCGCCCCGGAGCCAACGAATGACATTTTATTTGGCATCCAACAATTTGAAACAACCTTGAGCGACACCAACGCCAATCCCGAATTGCGGGCGGCAAGTTTGTCCTGGCTTATTCATCTGGTCGGCGATGTCCACCAACCGCTCCATTGCGCTTCATTTTTTTCGGACGCCTATCCGGCGGGCGATCGGGGCGGGAATGAATTTTACGTCAAGCCGGCGGACCAGGCGGTCCGGTTGCACGGGATTTGGGACGGTTTGTTGGGGGCTTCGCCCAACACGCAAATGCAATGGAGATATGCCATCAAGCTCGGCGCTGAATTTCCGAAAGCATCGCTGGCGGAATTGGTGACGCACCCGACGCCGAAAGGCTGGAGCCTGGAAAGCCGCGAGCTGGCCATTGAGAAAGGATATTTGCGCGGCGAATTAAAAGGCGGCACCAATGGGGACACCGCCGTGGCTCTGCCCGCTGATTACACCAGGACGGCAAAAGCGGTCGCGGAGCGGCAATGCGCGCTGGCTGGATATCGTCTGGCTGATGAAATTCAGAAATATTTGAATCTGGGAAGAATGGTTCCATTGCTGCCGGAAAATACCAACGTCGTCGCGCAAGTCGCCACCAACAAAATCGGGACGGCGGATGCCGGTAAATATTACGACCAGACGATGATTGTCACGGGGAGAGTGGTTCAAGTTTCTGTCCGGCCCAACATCACCATCCTGAACCTCGACAAATCTTCCTTTGACGCGCCATTCACCGCCGTTGTCTTTGCGGAAAACGCGGGCGCGTTCAAAAATTTGGAAAGTCTCACGAATCAGCATGTGGAGATCACCGGCAGTATCACGGAATATCGCAACCGGCCGGAAATCATCCTGGAATCGCCTGACCAGATTAAAGTCGTTGGCGGGAAATAAAGGCGGACGTCGCGGCTTGCCGCGCCGTAGCCGGGGCTGTCAGGATCAAGCTTTTCCAGTTCGCGGGTGAAGACGTAGGCGTCCGAAGTCGAAAATTCCGATGGAGCGCGGACTTCAGTCCGCTTCAGCGTGGCCGATGATTTGGATGATGAAGCGGCGTGAACGCCGCGCTCCTCCACCAACCGCCGCACAATGTTCAGCACGTCCAGCGTCCAGCCACGTTCTTTGACGCCGATTTCTTTCAACGGTTTGACGCGCTTGAATCTTTCGCGGACTTCGGCTGCCGGGGAAATCCGGCTTTTGGCGACGACAAGGATGTGGTGCGAACAGGTTTTCATTTGAATACCAGCCGGGGTTTGGTATTATTTTGATATGACAGCGACTGGCGTCATTGAAGAAATCAAGCAACTGCCTCCCGGCGAACAATCCCGGGTCATACGATTCGCATTTGAACTGGCGAGAGAACGCCAATTATCCGGCGAAAAATTATCCGAACTCGCCCAGCGAATGGCGGACTCTGATAATCCTGCCGAAGTCCAAAAATTGCGCGAGGAAATCCACCGTGGCTTTTACGGCGAATAGCCATGCCGCAAATCCGGCGCCACAATCTTGCGCCACACCTCCTCGATCATTTGCTTGACCGCGTCCGCCGCCGCAACATTTCCGCCGATCAACTTGGGCTGATGGCGAATTGGCTCCGCACCGCACCCGAAGTGCCGGACGGTCCATGGTTCAAGAAATTTCCAGGTCTTACCGTTTGCGGTGACGGCTAACTCATCAAAACCTTTTTGCAGCCAGGGCAAATTGCGACCGGCAAGGAACTCACTTAACAACTCACGGCAGCCGCCAGAGGCCGCGAAATGGTTGAGGGTTGTTGGTTGAGAGTTGAGGGTCAGGGCAATTTCCATTCGCCGCGACCAAGATGAAGCAGCAATCCGGTATCGCGCAGGACTTGAAGTTGCTGGCGGATTCTTGCCCCGTGAGACGAAGTCTTTTACGGGGTTATCCCGCACGTGGCGGTTGTCGGGATGCAGTTGCTCCAATTCGCGGGTGAAGGCGTAGGCGTCCGAAGTCGAAAATTCCGATGGAGCGCGGACTTCAGTCCGCTTCAGCGTGGCCGATGATTTGGATGATGAAGCGGCGTGAACGCCGCGCTCCTCCACCAACCGCCGCACAATGTTCAGCACGTCCAGCGTCCAGCCACGTTCTTTGACGCCGATTTCTTTCAACGGTTTGACACGCTTGAACCGGGCGCGAACTTCGTTGTCGGGCGTGACGCTGCTTTCGGTGACGACCGGAATCCGGGCTTCGACCGGAATGCGATTCAAATCGAAATTGCAGCCGACCCAGCCGTGGCGTCTTGCTGTGGCTGACAATGGCGGACGTTTGATGATGGCGGACGGGGGAAAAGCGAAATGCGGAACAAGCAGGAGGTTTTTTACCCGCCATAGCATTCCCTCGCCCCGCGACTGAGCGGGGAGAGGGTCAGGGCGAGGGGTTTTGATTAGTTTTTCCCCACGACCCTCATCCGGTCCCGCGCCGGCGGAACCACCTTCTCCCGCCCCCGCGAGCGAAGGAATGATCTCGTATTGCATGAAAAAGAAGTTCGGTGTCCGGTCGGTTTTGATGGCTTCCATCATCGCATCAAAAGCCCCATCACTGATGGATTTGCCGACGGGTGGCAACTGGCCCTTGAGCTGGTATCGGAAAGCGCAACTCGGACAGGTATAATCGCTGGCCGGATGTCCTGTTTCCAAACTGGCGTGTCACGTCGTTGCACGGCGATGATGGATCAGTCTGGTCAGTCTTCCACCTGATTTGGCACGGCTGTCAGGCGTCATGGCCAGTCTGGTAATCGTCATGGCGTCGCGCGCTGTTGATTTATTGTCACTGCCACCCGCCGTGACGTGTCTGGTGGTGGACTTGGACTGGCTGCCAGTCGTCACGGAGCCACTGACGGTGGACTTGGCGTGTCAGTAAAGCGTCACGGAGTATTTTGCGCCCGCTGTCCAGCTTCTTGCAGCCGTCGTGACCAATCGGACAGCGGCATTGGCGCAGCATTCAACTTTCACGCTCAGGCCGCCAATTATTTTTGCCTGTCTGCCAATTACTTAACCGATTTGGGCGCCGCCAATGTGAAGCGTTTCTAACGATTTAACGACGTTGGCACGCATTTGGCTAATGCCCGAACCACGTTTTTTACACTATGAATGCCAAACAAGAAAACAAGTTGTCCATGTACCTTGCGGTCATCGCTGTTTGCGACCGCAACCATTCCACCTGGCAAGCATTGCAGGCGTTCGGGGACGCGTACGCTGATTTCGGCACGCACGTCCATAACATCCAGAACATCGCGCAGAACCAGGCCGCCGATTCGACGGGCCTTTCTGCCGATAAACAACAGCTCCGCGAAGAGATGGCGGATTTAACCGTTGAAATAGCCAACGCGGTCTATGCCTGCGCGCGGAAGGCCAGGAACAACGACCTTGCCGCCAAAGTGAACGTGAATCGCTCCGGCATCCTCGGTGGACGCGACACCGCCGCCGGTGATACAGCGCGCAGTGTTCACGCTGCCGCCACTGCGAACCTCGCCAATCTGGGGCCTTACGGCGTCACGACTGCCAAGCTCGACTCGCTCAAGACCGCGATTGACACTTACGTGGCCAGCATCGCCCGGCCGCGCGACGCGCGCGCCTCTGGCGCCACCGCCACCAGCCAACTGGCCGGCGAATTCGCTGCCGCCGACGCCGTCCTGACCGACCAGATGGACACCCTGGTCCTGCAATTCAAATCCGCCAATCCCGTCTTTGTGGCCGATTACAGCAATGCACGGTTGATTGTGGAGTCCGCGGGTAAAAGCAAGGTGACGCCGGCGCCGACACCCGCGCCGCAGTCGGCGGGTGAAATCAAACAAGCGGCCTGAATCCGGCAGGGCGCGGTCTCCGCATCGCGCCACGGCTTGTTGCAACAACAAGCTCTGCCAAACCCGCACGCCAGTCACACAACCCTAACCCTTCTGGCGTGCGGACTTTTATTTCAGTTTTCAAAGCACGAGGGCATTGAATCTATGAAAAGACCAAAGTTAATTGTGTCGGCCGGGTTGCTCGCTGCCATGGGCCTGTTGCTGACCGGCTGTTGCACCACCCGGACGCTGGTCTCGGCCAATGGCAATGTGGGCACCGGGATTGTCGGCGGTTCGGTCGAGATTACCGCCTGCACGCCGATGGAAAAGGAAGTGGCCAACCAGCTTGGCCAGCTTTCCGACTGGTACCGGGCGCATTGGGATGCCTGCGGCACCAACGCAAATCCGGGTGAATGCCGGGCCGAATTGTCCAAGGCGTATCAGGAGCAACAAAAACTGTTGCTGGACGTGCTGGCGGCCATGAACGGCAAACCGAAGGCTCAACAGAAACAACTGTTGCAGCAGATGCGGCTGAACAATCGGTTGATGTTCAAATGAACACTACCTTTCGCCCGGATTTGATCTGGCAGTAGAACGGCTGGCCCGCAACTCGCATATTGTCTCGGTGTTCACATACCCATGAACAGGGTCAAATGGATTATTATTGGGATAGTCGTAGCCATTTTTGTTGGGACAATGCTGTTCGAGTTCTGGAATCAAATCGCCGCCGCTATTGTAGCAGTGTTGATTTTGGCTATATTCGCTGTTGCGGCGTTTATGGGAGGCGGTTTCGGCTTGGGTGGCGGCGACGAGGATGAAGACGAGGACAACGAAGATGACGAGGATTAAGCCAAGCAAATGCGATTTTTGCTGTAACGACTTTAATTCACTAGATTCGTTGCACCACGTTAATCTCAAGTTTTTTCCCGGGTTCGAATTCCTCAATTGGCTCGAATGAGAAATGGCGACCCCGGTCTTTCAACTCAAATTTTGAAATCAATTTTCTGCTGCTAACAGTCACCCAAAATTGCACGGGGATTATTAAGTATTCCACGTCCATTTTATCAATTACCAGTTCTCCATCTTGGTAATCAATCTTGACGCCGCGGTTTCTAAAGTGAGTGGATTCAGAAATATATTGCGCGGAATTTTCCCGTTGGTCGGCCTCTACTATTTGATCGATTTGCGTTCCAATATAAGAGCGGAAATCCAGGAGTTCACCATTCATGCGACATTTGAGTTTTTCCCAATCCAACTCTTTGGGATTTGGGCGTTCAGAAACCCCTCGCTCTTTAATGGATATTTTCATGGGCAGCGGGTCAACCGTTGTGTAGATCAGCCTCATATCCATTCGGTTTGACAATTCATTCGTACATGGAATGAGACTTAACCGCGCGTCTTGCACAATCTGTGCCTCGGCGTCTTTCGTAAACCGCCGCGCTACTAAAAATCCACGATTGGCCCGTATGGCATCAACTTTTGTGGCCAGAATAATCACTTCATTTTTTCCGACCGGCTTTTGCCAGTCTTTACACTCAAAAATCCAAGTCGACTCAAATGGAGAGTCCGGGAGCGTTTTTACAAGAACATCGATTTCATGGTGAACGCCTGAAACATTGATGATTTTGTTCATCTCAACGCTGAATCTGGTGCCCTGAAGCTTCGGGTCGGACTTAAGAATCGTTTCTTGGATAAACTTTACAGCTTTCTCCAACTCGTGCCCCCTTTTTGTACCTTTGCTCGGCATAACTCACGGCAGATGCCAGAGGCCGCGCTCGACGTGAATCAATAGACCGGCGTCGCGGAGTACTTGAAGTTGCTGCCTGATTTTATCGCGGACGTGACTGTTATCGGGATGGAGTTTTTCCAACTCTCGCGTGAAGACGTAGGCGTCGGTGGTGGTAAACTCCGCTTTGCCGAGGCGGCGGACGGCATTCAGCACGTCCAACGTCCAGCCGCGTTCCTTTACTGAAATATCCTTGAGCGGTTTCACGCGCCGGAATTTTTCCCGTACTTCACTTTCCGGCGAGATGTTGCTTTCGGTGACGACCGGGATGCGGGCATCCGCAGGGACGCGGCTCAAGTTGAAATTGCAGCCGACCCAAGGCTTGCTGCGGCCCTTGGGTTGCGTGGGTTTGCGTTTAATGATTGCTGACGGCGGAAACGCGAAATGCGGCACGAGCAGCAAATTCCTGACGCGCCACGTCGCAAGGTCATATTGCATGAAATACATGCTCGGCGCTTCATCGCTCTGAATGGCTTTCACCATCGTATCGTATTGCCCGTCATTGATGGAATTGCGAATGGGCGCCCGCTGGCTTTTGAGCTGGTACCAGAATTTGCATTGGGGACACGAATAATCACTGGCCGGATGCCCCGGCTCCAACCAAATCAGTTTGGGCGACGAGCAATTGGGGCAGTAAAGATTGGATTCACCCCAGGATTCTGTGACAACACGGGCACGCTGCGCGCCGCTGTGGTAAGCCGCCGCCAATGCACCGGTCATGGAAAGGTTCACGCTCTGATTAGATCATCGCTGAATTTTAGATTCAATGGCATTTCAATGCTGAAACTTTTATGCGTTGCCACCCATGGCCTTCCGATACAAAATTTGGGTATGGTCATCGTACCTGGCATCACTGTGTTCGGCCCAGAAGAGGCGGAATACGAAGTTTTGGAATACATCAACAGCGGTAGTTTCGGAGCGGTGTATAAAGTAAAGCAACGCCAAGGTGGTCAAGTCCTCGCAATGAAGACCATCCCAACATCTTTCGCCGACGAGACGGCGCTGAAAACGTTCGTGAATGAGGGTAATCTTGCTGTTGGAATTCGCCATCCAAACGTGATTGATTACATTTTTTTCCATGATGGGTCGAAACATACAGGACTTCCTCCATACATTCTTATGGAATATGCTGACGGCGGCACGCTGGAAAACCAAATTGTGAAGGCAGCCAGTGACAACAAGCCGTTTTCTGGTTCAGATTTGCTTGCGATGTTCAGACAACTCGTCGCAGGAATGAAAGCGATCAACGAGAAGTTAGTTCATCGTGATATTAAGCCCGACAATATTCTAATCAGTAAAAACACTCTTAAAATTAGCGACTTTGGACTCTCAAAGGTAGTTACGGAAGCGACGAGAAAATCTTCGTTTAAGGGATTCGGCTGCATTCAATACATGGCCCCAGAAGCGTGGCGTTTTGAGAAGAATACTGTGCAGCTTGATATTTATGCGATGGGGATGGTTTTTTATCAACTCGCAACACTCCGGCATCCATTTGATATTCCAAATGCCGATCCTAAGAAGTGGATGGAGGCGCATCTCTATCAACCAATTCCTCGCCCAGATGCCTTTAACTCATCGTTGGGGTCGAAACTCGCACAAATTATCATTAGGATGGTTGAGAAAGATTCTGCAAAGCGTTTCAGAAGTTGGGGCGAAATTGAGGCATTACTTGATGGCCCTGAGGTTCCTGCAAGCGGAGTCGGCACGTTAGTCGAGAAAATGCTCCAAAAGCGACTCCAACAGGATACCGCAGCCCAAGCGGCTGAAGCTGAAGAACGTCGAAAAAAAGATGCATTTGCGCAGCATTGCAAGCTTGTTCTTTCCCAGGTTGAACAGGTTGCGGTGAAACCTCTCATAGAACTCGTGGCAGAATTCAACCGGCAATACCCTGGAAATAAGGCTACCGAACATTACGAAAAGCCACCGGGCGGGACGCACTTTCAATATAGCGTGGGCTTTCCCAGCATGAGAGGTGTGAGCATTTTGTTTCAGGTTCTTTTGGAAAGAGATTTTATTCGAGAAATCCCCGCCGATTGGCAATACATGCATTCTCATAGGGAGGTTCGCATCCCAACGTTCAAAGGTAGGCGGGTTCAGGGGTGGGGAAGTGTCATGGGTTCTGATGGACGCGGATTTAATATCTTGCTGGTAGAAAAACCTGATGAGGTATATGGAGACATTGTGATGATGCAAAATAGAATGGGTGGTCTATCACCTGCCCAAGGACGCCCCGAGCCTTTCGCCTTTGACCTTCATGATTTGGAAAGGGAATTACAGCTCATTGGTGTCATGCACGATTACGCAACGAGCACCCCAGCGTTTGATGTTAATTATTTATGCGAGTTCGTTGCAAGTTACGTGTGATCTTTTTTAGGTGAAACCCGGAAGATTTCCGTCTCGCAGCGGACGACATGCGTTGTCTCGCGTTTCTTGCCGTTCGGCGTTTTGGCCCATGCTTCCTGCAAGCTCACGTCAACGGTCGTATGAACGACTGCCCCGCGCTCGACGTGGGCGCACGAGAGGAACACGAATTTGCATTCGTGAAAAATGCGCTCGGTTTCAATTTGCGGCACGTCGGCCATGTCGCGTGATCCATTGATCGAATCGGAAAACAGATCAAGATCATTCTGAGGGTGACGGGTGACAGGTGGCGGGTGACAAGGGTTGGGGCGGCTCGCGGGTACGCTCGCCCCACCGAAGACACTGACTTCCACGCGGACGCGGAAGTGGCGGAGCCAGATTTCTATGATTTCACGGTCAACCCGTTTTGCTGCGATTGAAATATAGGCCAAATCGAGTTCGACTCCGACGCAGCCGCGTTTGAGCCTGATGGCCGCAACGGCCGTGGTGCCGTTGCCCAGAAACGGGTCCAGCACCAGGTCGCCTTCGTTCGTCGAGGCCAACAGGCAGCGTTCCACCAGCGCCACCGGTTTCTGCGTGGGATGCCTCCCCAACCGCTTCTCATCGTTACCCGGGGCAGCAAGCGTCCAAATGTTGTCCGGCGCTGGAGTCCGTTCAGAGTCCACAGACGGCGGCGCCGGGTCCCGAGTCACCAGTCCAGAGTCCACAGTCGAGGAGCGTTTGTCTGACTGGGGACTGGGGACAGTGGACTGTAGACTATGGCTTCGCCACACAGTTTTCATCTGTTTGCCGGTCACCTTCCGCATTTCCTGGTAATTGAAGACGTGTTTGCTTTTCGCGTCTTTTGCCGCCCACAGAATCGTTTCCGTCGAATGAGTAAAATAACGGCAGCTCAGGTTCGGGGGCGGATTGGGCTTTTCCCAGGCGATGTCGTTCAGAATCTTGAACCCGAGTTGTTGCAGGGCGTAGCCGATGCTGAAAATGACGTGGTGCGTGCCGGTCACCCAAATCGTGCCGTTGGGTTTGAGCACGCGTTGACAGCGACGCAGCCATTCGGTGTTGAATTCGTGGTTCAGTTCCGGTCCGCGCGAGACGTCCCAGTCGCCTTTGTCCACCTTGACCATTTTGCCGGCGTGGCAGGTGATGCCGCCGTTGGAGAGGAAATACGGCGGGTCGGCGAAGATGGCGTCGAACCGGCCATCGGGATATTTGGCGGCGATGGCGTCCAGGAGTTCGAGGCAGTTGCCGTGGTACAGGCGGATGAAGGGGGTGTCGGACGTGTAAACCAAGGCAGGCGTCGGTGGCACGGTTTGGAGTTCCGGCTTTAGCCGGGCCGGGCCGCCTGAAGGCGGGACTCCGAACGGGGCAATCGAGCCATCTTCACGGAGGGTGAAATGGGAGGGAGGTATCAAATGCGGATGGGAGAATTCAGAGGTCGGAGGTCGGCCCGTCCTCCGCAGTAGCTCTGCTACGGAGGGTGGAAGTTCAGAGGTCGGCGGCCTGACTTCTGACATCTGGTATCTGACCTCTGCCTTCTGGCCTCCGGGCCGTGGCGGTTTGCGGCGGTACAGGGGTTTTGTCTTCGCGCTCCTGACTTCCGACTTCCGACTTCTGACTTCCGGCTTTGGCGTTTTGTGCGGCACGCCCGGATCAATTGATCAGATCAGCGATCCAGATCAAGCGGAAACGCGAGCGTTTCGGGTCTGGCGTTTGGCGTCTGGGGACCGGGGTTGGGAATTTATTCCCGAGATGCTGGAGCCTGGACCCGAGACCCCAATCCACAACCGCAAAGAACGCAGAGAACGCAAAGATGTTTAACCGCGAAACACGCGGAACACGCGGAATTGCGGAAACGAACCCTCAACCCTCAACTTTCAACTCTCAACTAATTACCAACCGCGGATTACGCGGATGGCACGGATGAAGGCCGAAACTGATTTCTAACCGCAAAGAACGCAAAGAACACAAAGGGACACTGAATTTGAACAGAAGCAAACGGAGGGCCGCCGAAACCGGCTTGTTTTCTGCCAAAAGTCAGATAACTTTTCCCCATGGCGTTTCCGCTCACCGCTTACATTGAAGCCGCTTTGGAACTGGCTCGTTACGACAAGCTGGAGGACGGCTCGTTTGCCGGCGAAATCCCCAAGCTCAAGGGCGTGGCGGCTTTCGGTCAATCGCTGCGCGAATGCGAATGCGAACTGCGTTCGACGCTGGAGGATTGGATTCTGGTCGGGTTAAGACTGGGACACAAACTGCCGGTGCTCGCCGGCATTGATTTGAACAAGGTCCAAAATGGCCGGGTGGCGACCACTTAAACGGCGCGACTTCATCCGTAAACTCCGCGTGTTGGGCTTTGACGGCCCGTATTCCGGCACCCGCCATCAGTTCATGATCCTCGGCCAACATCGCCAGACGATTCCCACCAATTCCGAATAGCCGATTAACCACCGCGGAACACGCAAAATACGCGGAGTTGCGGAAACGAACCCTCAACCAGGCTTAACCGCAAAGAACGCAGAGGACGCAAAGAAACTCTCAACCCTCAACCCCTTGGCGCGGCGAATCCCGCCACGCGGGAGAAGACGGCTCAACTCCCTGTCCCGTCGTAGCCTTGGCGAAGACGGATCAACTCTCAACTAATTACCAACCGCAGATGAACGCGGATGAACGCAGATTTTCACGAATCGGTTTTCCTGAGAAAGCATTCGCGGCGATTGGCGAAATTAGCGAACTATCCGATTCGACTCCCGTCACATGCCACTGGTCACACGCCACTCTTCACGTCTATGGTGAAAAGAGGCGGAAGAAGCGGGTATCCGTCGGGGCGCTGTTGGTGGCGGTTTTGGTGATACCGTCGTTGCCGATGGCCCCACTGAAGCTGGTCCAGGCACCGGAAGCCAGGTTGGTGTTCTGCTGCAATGTCCAGCTCAACCAGATGGCCGGCCAGGAGACGATCAGGTCGGAGCCGGAACGCTGGAGCGTCAGGCGCGGCAGGAGCGAGCCGGCGTTGGTCAAAACGTCGAGCGGGCCCGGACTGTTGCCACTGCCGACAATCAGGTCCAGCCGGTTGTCGCCGTTGATGTCCGCCGCCGCCGGGCTGAGCTTTCCGGCAGGAAAGTACAGGGTTTGGGCGTACCCGAACTGGCCGGTGCCGTCGTTGGTCAGCACCGTCAGGCTGCTGTTGGCCGTGTTCGCCCCGATCAAGTCCACCGATCCGTCGCCGTTGACATCGGCGGCCAGCAAATGGGGATTCAGCTCCGGGCCGACGGGATAGGTGCCGGAGCGGACGAGGCCGCCAACACTGTTGTTGGTATAGACGAGGACCTGGCCGTTCGTGGTGGTGGCCGGGTCGTCAATGAAGACCAGATCCGGTTTGCCGTCGGCATTCACGTCCGGCGTGGCCACACTATAGACGCTGTCCGAGATAAAGGGCACCGGCGCCGCCACGAAGCCGCCGGCGCCGGTGTTGGTCCACATGAACAGACACGGGCTGAAATCCGAACTGCCGCAGATGATGTCGAGCTTGCCGTCCCGGTTCATATCGGCCACGGCGACCGATTCCGGGACCTCGAATTGGGGCGAGCCGATGCTGAAGCCGGCGTTGGAGGCGAAGATGCCGCCGGCGCCGGTATTTGTCCAGATGACCACGCGGGCGCCCTGGGAGTTGGCGCTGACGAGGTCCAGGTGTCCCCGGCCAAACAGGTCCGCGGCCGCGACGCCGTGGGGTGAAGAGCCCGAACCCATGGCCAGCGTGGCGCTGAGGGTGAATCCGCCGTTCCCGTCGTTGGTCAGGACGGTCAGGGAGTTGCCCGAGTTGTTGGCGGTCACCAAATCCAGTTTGCCGTCGTCATTGACGTCGGCGGCGATGACCTGCCAGGGGAACGCGCCGACGGCGTAGCTGGCGTTGGAAACGAAGATTCCGTTGCCGGCATTGGTCCACACGTATAAAAAGCTGGGGCCGTACCGGACCGAAATGATGTCGGGCTTGCCATCGTTGTTGGCGTCCATGACGGTGACCGAGCCAATCAATGAACCGTTAGTCATGGTGCAGGAAAGCGCGAACGGGACCTGGGCCACGGCGTGGGGCGCGAGCGCAAACAAGGCCGAGACGATCAGGAGATGGAAGAACGGTTTCATGGCGATTCTGACTGGGTTGGTTATCCTGGCGGATAGTCTAACGGGTCTTCAACAAATTACAATCCAAATGTTTCGGCGACCAAATCGCTCGGATCAACTGTTTTAAACCACGGCCTGTCCGCAATCGTGTCCATCGTAGCTTCAGCGAAATTGGAAGCCTCGGCGACGGCGGAATGGACACGGATGAACACAGATTTTTCACTCAACCCTCAACTTTCAACGCTCAACCAGGCTTAACTTAACCGCAAAGAACGCAAAGAACACAAAGATGTTTAACCGCGAAACACGCGAAACACGCGGAATTGCGGAAACGAACCCTCAACCCCCTGGCGCGGCGTAGCGCAGCGACGGCGGGTCCCGTCGTAGCCTTGGCGAAGACGGATCAACTCTCAACTAATTACCAACCGCGGATGACGCGGATGGCACGGATGAAGGCCAAACCGATTTAACCGCAAAGAACGCAGAGAACACAAAGATTTAACCGCGAAAGACACGAACGACACGAACGGTGGAACGTAATTCCTGGCGAGCTGTTTTCCCTCAACCAGCCTTAACCGCAAATGGACGCGGATGGACGCAGATTTTTATTCAAACGCCCCTCTCTCCGGCTCTCTCCCCGCTAAGTTGCGAGGCGAGAGAGAAAGGTTTTTGGCATTCGGAGCAGCGGCGGGCAACGGAGTGCCCGCCCTACCTTCAGATTTTAATCCGCGTTTATCTGTGTTTGTCTGCGGTTCAAACTCTTCCCTCAGTTGCCCGGTCCGCTCATCAAGGCCTGAAGATCTTTCAGTTTCAGGTCCAGATCCTTTCTCAGGGAAGCAACCTGTTGGTCGCGCTGTGCCGCCGTCGCCGCGTTGTCCTTGTCCGCGGGCGCCAGAATTTTGTCTTGCCCCATTGCGATCACGTAGTCGTTCGGACCCATTCCGCCGAAGTCCACAAATTTATCATAATTGGCCTTGGCGGTTTTGGTGCGTGCCGCCATTTTCGCGGCGGCCGTTTCGCAGGTGTCATTGATGCGCGTGAACGTGGCCAGAACCCCCAGAATCGCCTGCCGGACTTCGGATTCGGGAAGGGCGTCCACCAGTTTGCTCACGGCTGATTGCGTGGCCGCATAATTTTGCCGGTAGCCGTCGAATTTCAGCGTGTTGTCGGGCAGGGCGCATCGCAGCGCCTGGAGTTGCAGGAGCGCCGAGATTGCCTTGTCCGGGTGAGTTGCCTTGTCCTGGAATAGCTGCAAGGCCTGCTCGGCTTTTTCCCTGGCCTGTTGAGCCTCCGCGAGTTCACGCGTCAACGTGTCAATTTTCTGCTTTTGGGTTTCGACCTGGTCGTTGAGCAACTTCAATTCATTGGAGGCCGCTTCGACCCTTTTCTCCGCTTCATCCAGGGTGCCTTTCAGGTTCTGAATTGAAGCCGGTTGTGCCCCGGGCGACGCGGTCTGGTTGCCGGACTCTTTAAGTTGCTGCTCCAGCTTTTGCACGCGCGCTTTGAGGTCGGCATTCTCCGACGCCAGATTCTTATCCGTTTTTCCGCAACCGGACAGCAGGACCGTAACGGTTACGAACCACGCAAAGACAAGGGAGTATTTGGTCTTCACGATTTTAACATTGCTCCCCGTCCGGCCTCATGTCCAGAGGAAAACGAGGCGGGTCGGTCGGGAAAACAAGGGGCAAGACTTAAAAAGAATCCTTTAGAGCAAATTGTGAAATACTGTAGCCGTTTTTCAGGAGCGCGGCGTTCACGCCGCTTCATTGTCCTCCATGAAATTCACGTTGAAGCGGGCTGAAGCCCGCGCTCCTCCGACGGCCACGGTTTTAGTTAAACCGCTATAACCGCAGAGAATTTAACCGCAGATGGACGCGGATGGTTCCCTTGCTTGCCTTCTGTAGAAAGTCCGGTTGCGAGTTTCGGTCGTTATGCGCTCTTTGCGCTTCATTTCCCGTTTATTTCGCGGTGATTAACGAATTCACGCTGCGCAGTTAAAGGTTTCCCTGAAAGAACAGCGCGGCGCCGGAGCCGGGTTCCAGTTCGAGCTGCACCTGGCGGTCCTTGCTGACAAGCTGCTCTTCGTGAGCGGGCTGCCACGCTTTGTCCGGCCTGATTTCCGTTCCTGCCAACGTTACGCCGGAAGTGGCGGTCAATCCCGAAGCTTGCAAGCGCCACAGCTTTGCGTCGTGGGGGGAATCAATGGAAAGCGCCAGCTTCTGATGGGCATCCTTGTTGAGCAGGACCAAACGAGTGCGCCCGTGCGGCATCTCCGCCGCCCAGGCGTCGGCGTTGGCCGGCGGCTGATCAAAGTGCGCCGGGCGCATCCGGCCTCCGGCCAGGACTCCCGCCAATTTCATGCCGTAAAAGACGGGCCGGGCGCTGAAGCCCATTTCGCGACTGCCGGCAATGGGAGTGTAAAAGCTGCCCTGGGCGGCGATGGCCGCGGCGTCGGGGGAAAGCTGCGCTCCCGGCAGATGTCCGCCGAGGGCGCTGCTAATGACACTGGCGCCCCCGCCATGGAGGTTCACCCCGGCACAGCCAAAACCGGCCAGCTTGAGAAGGTAATCCGCCGCCCAGAGCGCCGAGCAGAAGGCGTTGCTCACTCCCGGCTTGCCGCCGCGGTAACACGAGTTGCCCTCGGTCATCCGGTAAACGAGGTGAGTCTCTTTGGCCGCGCTGATGATGCGCGGCACCTCCTGATCCACTTTGGGGTCGGGCGCGAGCAGTCGCTCGGCGGTCACGCGCGGATTGTCCGGAGGCCCCATAACGTAATAATGCCCGGTGCAAGCCACAATCCTGCCGGGCAGCAGCGGCGGCGCTTCCCGCGCGAAACGGGTCACCCACTCCGTATTGGAACCGACGTCCGGTCCGCCGAAACGCGCTTCCGGCACGCGGGCGATGACCGCTTTGGCGAAGGCCACCCATTGGGCGAGATATTTGTCAAAGTCCCAGTCCTGAGGCCGCAACCGGTTGTTGGCATTGCGGTAATACTCCGGTTCATTGCCGATCTGAAAAAAGAGCAGCCGCTGGCCCAGCCGCCGGGCGACATAGGCCGCCTGCTCGGCATCCTGCTCAGGCGTGCCGGTCCCGAGACTCAAGCCATAGATCGACGTCCAGCCCGTCGCCTTCAAAAAGCCGGCCAGGCGATCCACGGCGACCGGCTCGATGGCCGTGAACGAGTGCGGCATCCAGTTGTCCGCCCGGCGGGCGGACTCGGGCAACTCCGGCGGCTGGCCGGCAGCGCCCGCCTTCCACCAGCAAAACTCACTGGAATTTCCGCCAAGACGCAAGATGCCCCGGGGCGTGAGCGCCTTAAAAAGTGATACCAGCTCCCGGTTGTCTGCGGCAAAATAGGTCGGGTCAGCCAATTGCGCCGTTTCACAACTGAAACCAAGATAATCAACGGGCACGGCAACCGTCGCCGCGGCGCCGAGAGACAGACGAACTTTCGTCGCGCGCTCCTGCGCCCAGACAGGAATGCCCGCCAGCGCACCCGTTGCGAGCGCGGCAACCGTGAGGAATCGCCGCCGATTCATACGCCGCAACGGGAGGCTGTGCTCGTCGTTCAGCTTTTTCTGGTTCCAACCAACCGGTCTGTTCGTCATGGCTTCGAGGCTATCCCCGGCTTGGGTCGCACGTCAATCGAGGATGCCCTTTCCCGATAAGCCGTTTTTCACTCAACCCTCAACCCTCAACTTTCAACGACGCCTTCGTTCCCGGCCTGCGGCTATTTCTTCTGCCGGCTGATGTCGCAGAGCATGTCCGAATGGATGTTCAGGCCGATATTGGTCAGGTTGTAAACATGTTCGCTGGCCACGAGCCAGACGATTTCGCAGATCTCGCGTTCGGAATAATGACGGGCCAGCCGGGCAAAGGTGTCCGGGCTGACCTTTTTGGTCTGGGTCAACTCGGTCACGTAATCCAGCGCGGCGCGTTCGGCGTCGGAAAACAGGGTGCTCGTGCGGTATTCATCCAGCGCATCGAATTTGGCCTGGTTCATCGAAGCCTTGATGGTGAACGACCGGCCGATATCCATGCAGAAAAGGCAGATGTTGAGGCGCGCCACCTGGTGCCGGATGAGCAGGACCATTTCGGGCGGCAACTGCAGCTTTTGGTCGAGCTTGCCGATCTTCGTATAGAACAGGCCGAAGGCCGCAGGCATCCGTGCGCTATGCACTTTCAGCGGCGTCAGCACCTTGCCGAATTGTTTGCGCGTAAAATAATACGCCAGCTTCATGACCAGCCCGGCGGGCTTTTCAATGGGCGAAAGATATGTTGTCATACGATTTGATTTTGTTGTTCTTGTCCCGTTGTTCGCGCCGGGGACATTTCCCCGGCCTTTACTATTGTGACGTTTGGCCTCCTTTCATTTGGACATCCCCGGCGAAATTTCATTAAAAAAATTTCAAGCCGTAAAAAGGCGCCAGCGGCGCAGCGCAGCAGAAAGCTCGAACAGAAGGAAACGGAGGAAACGAAGATTTTAGCCACAGATGGACACAGAATTTCAACTGCCAGGACGCGGAAACAAACGCTCAACATTCAACTCTCAACCCTCAACCCCGTTGTTTGGCCCGGTAATTCTGCCATTTGCGGTTGATGTCGGCGACGGCTTGACGGAAGAGTTTCAAGGTTTCGGCATTGGGGCGGCCTCCTTTCGCGTCGAATTCCCCCAGGCTGCTCGTGTAGCTGGTCACGTCATTGCGGTCGGTGGATGCCGGAATATTGAAGCTTTTGAGCAGGGCACCGAGTGACTGCTTGGCGGTGCGCTGGAGCAGGAGCGGGTCATCACCGTTCGGCCCGCCGAAACGGGCGAAGGACAGCACGGCCCCCCACGGGCCGGTGCCGGAAAAGACGTAGTTGGCATCTTCAATGTAGATGTCCACCGGCGTGACGATGAGGTATTTGACCGGGGCACGGGGGAAAACCGTGATGGAATTGGTGACGGCCTGGACGAGGCTGGCGACATTCCATTGCGGGCCGGTGGCCAGGCCGCGCACGCGGGTGTGCGGCGGCAGTGGCACGGCGTCGGGCGAAACGTAAACCGGCAGGTCGAGTTCGTGGTGGATGACATAGCCCACGGCATCGAGCAACGTGCCGGGCACCTCGCCCACGGGAACGATGACGACGGTGCAACCTTCGACGTTTTCGAGCTGGGCATCAATGTGCCGGCGCGGCGGCGGGGTGACGGGCGAACCGGCGGTCCAATACGGGGCTGCGGGGTTTGGGGCGGATGAAGTTCCGTTGTCGCCGGGGCTGGCGGCGGCCTGGTTTTCGAGAGTGGCGAGCCGGGCGTAGGCGTCCCGGTAAGTGGGATTCAGCCGCAGCGCCTCGCGATAGTAATGAATGGCGCCCCGGGTATCTCCCTGTTGATCCAAATCCCGGGCGTAGCGCAAGACCCAGTCGGCATAGGCGCCGGCGACGACATTGTTTTTGAGCGAGAGCACGCGTTCGGCGGCCAGCCGGTCGCGGTCGGGATTGAACGGATTCAAGTAAGGATGGCGCGTGTGAACGGCGTGGGTCATGGCCAACAGGGACAACGCGAACGGGAGCGTCCACCACCAGATGCGGAGGTCGGCCTGGTCGGGAGATTTGAAGCTGCGATACGGCCAGGCGTACACGGCCAGGGAGAGCGCCGCGACGATGGCGCCGTCCCAGCCCCAATGTTGCGAGGCGCGCAGGGAGAAGATGTCTTTGGTGTAGAGGGCAACGTCAACCGGGATGAGGAGGGCAAAGGCCAGGACGCCCAGGGCATCGGCGCACAGCTCGCGTTTGGACCGCAGCGGCACGTTGGCAGGGATGGTCTCGGCAATTTGCGCCTGCGCGATTTCGGCGGGGGAGGCGCGGGGATCGAGGTTGAGGTCTTCCGCCCGGCCACTCAGCTCCTCCGGGGTGAGCGTTTCCAGCGTCCGGGTCAAGGCGGCGCGGTGGATGGCCCAATGTTCGGCCGAAACGGGTTTGCGCAGCGCTTCAGCCACCAGCGCGGTGAACCGCCAGCCGACGAATAGAATCAGGATGATGGCCAGGTCGGGAATAACGCCGTAGAGAACGAGCACCACCAGCGCGGCCAGGGCGACTTTAAGCAGGATTTGGAGGAGGATGCCTTTGACCATGATGTCGGATGCCGGAGCATCAATTGATCACAAGGGCCAATCGGAGCAAGGGAAATTCATGCGCTAATCACGCGAATCTTCACGAACTGAATTTTCTTTTTCGGAAACCGTTCGCGGCCATTGGTGAAATCAGCGGATGAACGGGTTTGCGCGCCAGACGCCCTGGTTGGCCCTGTAAATAAGGCTTGACAATATGACGGCCTTTTGTCATTAGACAATTGACCGCCGGCCGCACCCGAAATGGCCGGGGCAGTCATCGGCCCGGGTCGCACACGGCTGGCCGGCCGGTGATGAAAGCAAACCCAATATGAAAACTTTATTGAAATCGTTCCTTTCGCCGGTCCTGGCGCTGGCGGCTTCGGCAGGCACCCTGGCGGCGCAACCGTTCAGCATTGATGAAAACGGGAACGGCATTGATTACCTGGACATAATGGCTGTGCCGCCGTTCACAGCGCCGCTGCCGTTTACGGTGGCGCCGGACCCGTCCGGGGGGATCACCGGCTCCGGGGTATTGATTTACTCCCTGCCGACCCTGGTCACCGCGGGCGATGTCGGGCTGGTGGCGCCCGGCCAGTCGGCGATCTCCGACCTGATTCGTTTTTATAACGCCCCGGGAGCCAACCACAGTGTGATTATTTTTTACTCGGATATTGACGGGCCGGACCGTGATCTGGCCGATGTGGGGATTCCCTCCGCGCCCAACGCTGTCTTGATCAACGAAACGGGTCCGGAAGGGAACAATCGAGCAACCTGGGATCCCTCGAGTACCGGCGGGCCCGGTTTTTTTAACGGAGTACTACCGGTTTTCAGCCGTTACAGTTATACCATCATCAGCGATGTTCCCGAGCCGGGTGCGGCCGCCTTGCTGTTCGGCGGCGCGGGTATCTGGTTTGGGTTCCACTGTTGTCGCCGCCGTAAGGCGCAGAATTTCTGACCGCGGCCGAACACGGATTCTCGCCGCAAAAAAGCGGAATGGATCTGACGCCGAGGCGCGGAGGTTCGCAGAGTCCATGCTTCTTGAAATCCTCGGGCCTGGTTGCTTGGGTTGGCTTCGGTAAAAATTCACGGCCTTTTGCTCCGCGATTCTCCGCGTCTTTGCGTCTCGGCGTTAAGGCCTTTATTCGCGTTTGGCGGCAATTGATTTTAATCCGTGTTCATCAGCGAAATCCGTATCTCCCGCGGCGGTGCCGCCGCTGCGCTTTGCCACCGCAGTCCCAATGGTCATTCAAATTTCGATGCGCTTGACGAGCACGGAAACCTCTCCGTTCTCATCGGTCTGGACGACCTGGGGCGCGCCGAACTTGACGATGAAAGCGGAATCCAGCCCCACGCTTAACTGCTGGAAGGTGGACGCCCCGCCGGGCAGGCTGCTGGTCACGTAAGGCACGGTCCGGCCCAGAAACAGTTGGAGCCGGCCTTTGTCATCGCCCAGGGCGGTGAGCGAGCCGCTGAACTTGAGCGTGGTGGGGACGTCGTTGTTGTTGATTTTCACGGAGGTTTTCTGGATGGTGTCGAGGTTGAAGTGGCCCTCGGCGGTCAGCACCTCCAAAGATTTCGCCCCGCCTTCAGGCTCTTTCCATTCGACGCGGATGAGATAATTGACGGGTTTTGAAACGGCGGTCGCGGGCGGCGGCGGCGGCATGCCGGGCATTCGCGGCGGCAGGGGCTGGAGTCGTTCCTGGAAGGCGGGTTGGGATTGGCACGCGACGGCGACGAGCAGGGCAACAAGAATCAGTGGTAAAGCTTTCATGGCAATGGCAGGTTCACGGTGGGGTGGTTCAGGTGACTCACGAAAGCGTAAACACCGCGGGCCGGGAGTAGTTGCGGGGCGCCAGACCACACGCAAGCCCCAGCGCCTGAACGCGGGTCGTTCAAAGAAACATCCCCAACAAGCTGGAACAGAAACCAACGGCGGAAACAAAGGCGTTTTCTTTTCCTGATTCCACCAAAGGCCCTGGTCACCTTCGGTTAAAGATTTTTCCTTTCGTCGTTTGCCTCAATTCCCGTGTCGCGAACACGGATGAAGGCTTGATACGGCGGCAGCTTTGGCGCATCCTTGACGCGCCAGCAGCCTGAACGTCGCCATGAGAACCGTGCTTGCCTTCGTTGTGTTAAGTTTTTTGGTGACGGCCTGTGGCCGCCATGGGGCGGACCTTCGGCAGCAGGTTGTTGGGACCTGGCGGCAGGGGCCACACACCCTCACCCTGGCTCCCGACGGCAGTTACACCTCCATTTTTCCAGGCAGACCAGCCGTTACCTACAAGGCCAGATGGCATATCGAGCGCGGATTCATGATGGTGACGGACGTGAAAAGCAATACGGTGCCCATGGCCGGCAATACCACCGTGAAGATCTTGTCGGTTGATAAACACCATTTGGAGCTGGCTCTGGGCACCAACCGAATTTCGATGGTGCGTTGAAGCGGCCCGGCCCGCCGCACCCTGGCGCCTCGGGTCCGGGGTCTGCGGTCCGGGAAATTGGAGGTTGGGCGTTGGCGGTCGGAGGTTGGCGGTTCCGGTTTTGGAAGGCGTCCGGACACAAAGCATTTTTACCACGAAACACACGAACGACACGAAAGGGTTTGATCGCTGATGGACGCGGATGAACGCGGTTTTTCACGCAAGGATTTTTTAACCACAGCGAGCCCAGAGAGCACAAAGTATTTATTTCCGGCTATGCGCCCTTTGCGTTCTTTTGCGGCAAAGAGTTGTTATCCGCGGCATCGGTGCAATCCGCGGTTCAAGTTTTTGCGTTTCGCCTGTCCGGCGATCGCCGGTCTAATTTTTCAACAGGCGATAAAAGCGCGCGGCGTTGGTGGCCGAAAAGTCCGTAACCGGCATCGGGCTGTTGGTGAGCTGAAAGGTGTAGAGCGGCGCCCAGTTGCCGGCGGCCAGGTTGGTCGAGACCTGCAGGGTGTAGCTGACGCCGACGGAACCGACGACGTTGAAGCCGAATTGCTGGGACCCGAACCGCTGCGACCGGGTCATCGCCGAGGAGCCGGTGGGATAGACGGTGATGTCGAGCACGATGTTGGTGGGCGGAATGGAAACGAAGTACGGCCCGAACAGGTCCACCAGGCCCTGATGGGCCAGGTCGTTATGGTCGCCATAGCTGAAATTCACGCCCCAGTTGCCGGCGCTGGTGGCGACGCCGAGGGAGTAATTGCCGTTGGTGTCGGTTTGCGAATTCAAGGACTGGTAGCCGTTGCCGCCGTTGAAGGTGCTGGCGTAGAGGGTGACACTGACGACGGGGTTGCCGGAGTTGTCGCGCACCCGGCCGGAGATTTGGGCGTTGACGGGCAGGGCGAAAAAGTCCTGCCGGATGGCTTGGCCGGCGGCGATATTTGTATTTTGGGAATTGTTGAGGATGTACGCGGCGAGGGCGGTGTTGGCTTCGTTGTTGGGGTTGCAATTCCATTCGTTGGTGCCGTCGGCGAGGGCCACGGCGGCGTAGTTGCCGTTGATGTCGCTGTACCCCTTGGCGCTGTAATTATTGTTCGTGTCGTTGGAATCAAACTCGATGTTCACAAACGGGTGGTTGAGGTTGTCGGCGATGTGTCCGTAGAAGAGGGCATTGCCCCTGGGGAGGCCGACATTGGCGTTGGTCACGTTGCCGCCAGTGGCGTCCACCTGCAACGATTGTTGGGGGACGACGTAAGCGCGGCGGGGCAGGCGTTCCTTGCCCGGGCTGATTTTCCAGAAATTGGGCGCGACGGCGGCGGCGTAATTGCCGTTGGTGTCGGTGAATGCTATGCCAAACAGGCTGCCGGATTGGAGTTGAATCATCAGGCCACCAATGCCGTTGCTGTTCCCGGCGTCATAAAAGTTGCCGGAAATGGTGACCGTGCCACTCGTCAGGGAGAGGTCGTTTGTGGCGGACATGCCGTTGGTCAAAGTCACCTGCGGCGCGAGGGATTGATCAATGAAATAATTGGGCACAGCTGCCATTACCACATGGCTGCCCGGATTGACGTTGATGCTGTAATGTCCATTGCTGTCGGCCACTTCGGCGGCGGTATAACCGTTGCCGCCCGGAGGCAGCACCACGACGACCGCATTGGGGAGCGGGGTGATGCCGTTGCTGTAAACAATGCCGCTCAGGGTCTGGGCGGTGACGGCGTTGGTCACGAGCAACGTGGCGGTCACGGGCGAAAAATTTCCCGAGGGACTGATCAGTTTGAAGATGCGTTGTCCGATGACATTCTCCAGCACCAGCGGCGGCGCGAAATTCAGCGTGGTGGTGATGGCGCCGGTGGCGGAATTGATGTCAATGGGCACGTTGATATTGGTGATGCCGCCGATGACGGCCTTGGAGGAATCGTTGTCCGTGATTTTACCGGCATCCATCATCGGCTCGCCGGCGTCAATGGAGCCGTTGGCGTTCAGGTCGAGCCATTCCTGGATGGTGACCGTTTCACGGTTAGTCAGTCCGGTGATGTCCAGGGTGATGACGCCAGGATAGGTGTTGCTGGTGACCGACGGGGTTACCGCGAGCGTGACCGCCAGGCCGGCGTCGCTGCCGAGCCATGATGCCGCCAACGCCGCCGCCGCAAGGAATAGTTTATTTAGTCCGGTATTCATTTTAGTATTACTGATGTAAAGAATGGGATCAATTCATCATTCGTTTTCAGGGAGGAGCAAGTATCGGGCCGGTCGGGCTTTGCGGCGTCCGCGTCCGGCCAGAAGAAAACAGAAGGGGTTTAACCCGGGATGATGCCGATTTTCACGCTTTTCTTGAATATTCCGCATTCGTCTGCGGCTTCCGCGGATCTGCCTTTTGCACGTTAATCTTCAACGCTTCGGGTCCCAATCGAAGACGGTTTCGGCGTCGAGATATTTCCACGATTTCCCCTTCTTGATGCGGGGAGTGGTGCGCCCGGTGTAGGAGAGGAGGTGGTGCGGCCCGTTCTTTTCGACGATAAAGACGAGCGGATCGATCAGCTGAGCGACCAGCAGGTTGGCCGGTTCCATCCGGAACTCCTCCACCGTCCGGCCGTTCCGCACGGATTCCCCGGCCTTCACTAGGTTAAACGCAAAGGTGCGCCCCCATTCAAAGGAAACAAAGCGGAACTTGACGGGATCACCCCGCAACAACTCGTTCCAGTGGGCCATCATGAACGGATATAACGTGTCGTCAAACACCGTGTCGGGCTGGAGGTTCTGGGCTTTGCCATTCGGGGGAGTCAGGCCGGGCCCGTAACTGATGAAGATCTGTTGCCGGGCCGGGTTTTTCGGGTCGGGCGCAATCCGGACAGCCCCGGAGACCCGGGCCTGGAATTCCCGCATCTGATAGGAGACGAGCCGGTTGGATTCATAGACGACCGTATCCACGGCGGCCACGGAACCGTTGGTGCGGAGAAACTGCCGCGCAACGTGGACGGTAGAACCGGAACGCGTGGCGGTGCGCCGGAAGGTGTAGAGAACTTTTTTCCGGTCCGACCCGATTTCGTAGAGGGTGCCGGTTAACAGTTCCGGTTCGGCGTAATCATACGAATCGGGTGTTGCCGGGCGCGGGGTATCGGCGGCAAAGCCCGCCGGGATGGCGGGCAGCCAGAACGCGGCCAGCACAACCCGGCCCACAACCCAAACGATGCCGACAGAAATATTTTTCATCAGTTCCAAATCCAGTCACCGGTTCGCATCCGTCCTCCGTCCCCGCATTGCGATACTGCGGAGGACGGGCAGATTATCATGGGTGTAAACCGGACCTCACGCCAAAAATCCAATGGCGCAGAAATTTTTACCGCTGACGGGCACTGATTTCTCTTTTAACCCGCATTCATCGGCGTCATCCCGCATTCGCCGCGTTACGGCGCGACAAGCCGTGGTTCAATTTTGGTTGCCTTTTTCATCCAGGCGGGAATCATCCGGGCAAGCACAGCCCCGGCTTCAAACCCGGATAAATTTATGGAAGCGACCCGCGAACGGCCTTCAACGTTCAGAATTGTCCTGACCTGGCTGCTTATGGTGGGGGCCATCGTGTTTTTTGTGGTGATTGCGTTCTGGTGGCATCACCGCCCGGGGCCAGCCGAGGCCCCGGCGGAAGAACCGTCGGGGGTCGTTGTGCATTCCGTCTTCTACCTGTTCGTCGGGGGATTTTTCCTGGTGGCGGGTGTGATGAGCTATCTCGCGGTGATCTTCACCGGTTGTTTCACCTTCAGTTACAGCCAGCCGGTTTGGGACAGCGTGAAAACCAAAAAATTTATCGCGAACATTGTCGTCACCGTGCTGCTGGCGCTGGGCACCGGCTTTATGCTGGCGGCGTTCCTGGGACCGGTATTGACCCTGTTGGGATTGGATGCGGGGACGGCCAATATGCTGCCGGTGATGCTGATGGTCGTGGGGATTCAGGTCGTGCAATTGTGGGTGTTGATCTGGTCGCCGCTGGAAAAGCGAATCATCACCAAACGGCTGGGCGCGCTGGGCATCACGCCCGCGCAATTGCAGTCGGCGGCGCTGATCGGTTTGTCGAATCCGGCGAGCGGCATGGCCAAACGGTTCGGGGCGATTGAAGAAGACCTGGGCGCCCTGTGGGTCGAGCCGGGCCTGTTGATGTACCGGGGCGATCATGAGCAGTTCGACCTCACGCGGGAGCAACTGGCGCAGATGGAACGCAAGGCCGACAACCGGAGCACGTCGGTGCTCGGCGGCATTGCGCATGTCCTCCTGCACGTCCGGCTGCCCGACGGCAGCATCCGCCAAATCCGCCTGCATACGGAGGGGCAATGGACCATGGGACGAAAACGCGAGGCGATGGATACGCTGGCGGAGGCGATTGCCGGGTGGCAGGGCGGGAGCGGCTTTGGAGGTGGCCAGTGACGGGTGGCAGGTGACAAGAAGAACTCGTCCGTGAGTTGAATCTTCCGTGAAAACAATCGCGGCCACGAATCTTTATCCGCGTCATCTGTGCTACTATCCATGAAAATTTTGTTTGCTGGCGCACATTCATGGCGGCGCATTGCTGGCTCGCAGCGCAGGTTGGCAACCTGCCGTATCGCCGACTGGCAGCCGGCGGGCGTCCGAAGCGGGTGGCGCCTGCGGATTACCAATCCGCGATACAGCAGACAGGCTGTCTGCGCCGCTTTGGTTGCGGCTTCGCCGCGTTAAGTTATCCGCGGTTCATTTCGGCCGGCCATTTGCCGGCGCGGCGGCTCAGATTTTCGCGAGCAAATCTTTCAGGCGTTTCCAGGCATCGTCGCGCGCCTTTTTGTTGGCCGCGTTCGCGTCCGGCGCTTCACCCGCGCGCATGAAGCCGTGGCCCGCCCCTTCGTAGGTCACCGGCACGAAGGTTTTTTTGGCGCCCTTCATCAACCCGGCGGTTTGGGGCACGGTGGCCGTCACGCGGTTGTCGTTGCCGCCATAAAAGCCATAGACGGGACAGTTGATGCGCGCGATGTCTTCCGCCTTGTCCGGGCTGGCGCCGTAAAAAACAAAGGCGGCCTTCAGGTCCCGGTTGTGGGTCGCGAAGCGAAATGATTGCCCGCCGCCCCAGCAGAATCCGATCACAACCACCTTGCCGTTGCACGAAGGCAGTTTGGCGACGTAATCCACGACCGCATTCAGATCGGCGGTTATCTGGTCCGGCGGAAGTTTGCGGATGGCCTGGCCGACCTCGTTGCCGCTCTTGATCAATTCCGTCGTGCCGCCGCCACCGGGGGCGCTGCCCCAAAGCAGGTCAGGCGCAATGGCGATGTAACCCGCCTCCGCCAGTTCGTCCGTGACGCTGCGCGCCCAATCGGTGAGGCCGAATATTTCATGGATGACGACGACGGCCGTGGCTTTGTCCTTCACTTCGGGATAGGTGATGAAGCAATTCACCTCGCGGTCACCGTGTTTGACATTCACATACTCCTGATGGCGCGGAGATTTTTCGAGCCGGGCCTTGGCCCAATCCTGGGCTGTGGCGGTGACTGCCGCCAGGGCGGCGGTGATGATGAGCAAAAATGTTCGTTTCATGGGCGTTTGGATTTGGGGTTGGGGTCTGGCATCCGGGGTCTCGGGTCTGGGCTTTGGGAATTTGATATCGGACTTTGGATGTTGATTCCTTTCCGTTCCATTTCTTGTCACGTGCCACGTGTCACCGGCCACCCGGTTCTTGTGGCGCTTGTTCGAGCAGCTTGACAAGTTCCATGGGATGCGAGCGCTGGACGTTGTGGTCGCCTTCCATGATGCGCGTGATCCAACCGCGGGCTTTGGCGCGTTCGTAACAACGGTAGAAGTCATCCTGTTCCGGCAATTTGCCCTTGTCCACGGTAAGGATGTAGGTCGTCGGCAATCTTTGGGCGACGGCCTGGTTGGTCAGGGTGATGGGTTCGCTGAAGGTCCGGGCCGATTGCGGAACGTCGTGCGGCGGCGGCGGGTTCCCCGTGACCCAGATCGGAATCACAAAGCCGTCCTTGATGGTCCTTGGCACTTTTGGCGGCAGGATGGCATCCACGGACTCGCCGTTTTCGGGCAGCAAGGCGTCAAGGTAAACGACGTGTTTGATGCGGTCGGGCACGCGGTCGGCCACGCCGGTGATGACCATGCCGCCGTAGCTGTGCCCGACGAGGACGACGTCGTGCAGATTTTCCCAGAGGATGACGTTGACGACGTCCTGAATGTGCGTGTCGAGGTCAATGTTGGTGCTGCTAAGGTTGGAATGTTCGCCCTGGCCGGTGAGCGTCGTGCGATAGACCTCATGGCCATCGGCGGTGAGCAGTTGGTCCACGTGTTTCCAATCCCAGCCCCCGCCCCACGCGCCATGCACAAGGACATAGGTGGGTTTCCTGCCGGCGGCAGCGGAGGGAGGCGATGGGGAGGGAGAATGCGTTTTGCACCCGAGGAATGCGGTGAGGCCGGCAAACATCAGGGCCAGACGGATGAATTGTTTCGCGCTCATTGGCAATGGAAAAGCCAGGAGATGTTGACGGGGGAATTGGCGCCGCTCAAGAAAATTTCATTCACCACGGGTGAACCCGGCATAAAGCCGCGTGGCGGCCAAGCCGCTATACTCGGGTATTTCTTGATTCAGGCCGGACCGGTGGTACCATACGGGCGACCGGAAACATCAACCAGAAGCAGCCCAATCAAAACAGTCACAATCCATTTTTTATTGGGCTGCATCGTCCTCGTCGCGGGCTTCGGCGTTTCCCCGGTCGTTGGGGCCCAGGCCCGAACCATCCGGGTAGTGACCTGCAACATCGAAGCGGACATCAGCGGCTATACCACGGCGCGGCCGGGTTTGATTATTCCTTCGGGCGGCGGCACCGTGCAGCAAGGGGGAATCTTGGAAGGGATTGGCGAGGAGATTCTGGGCAGTGACCCGGCCCAGCCGCTCGACATCCTCGCCTTGCAGGAGACGACCGGTAACACAATTACTGTCGCCCCCATCGTGAACGGCTTGAATTCATTCTATGGCGCGCCCGGCATGTATGCGATGAGTCCTTATCAGGCCGTGGAAAATGGCGACTTCGTCGCCTCGGGGAACGGCCCGAACGCGCTGATTTACAACACCAGGACCGTGCAGTTGCTGGCGTCCGTGCCGGTGGATCCGCCGGGCGGCACTAACAACCTGGGCTCCAACAGCGGCGAGTATCGCGAGGTGATGCGCTACGAGCTGGCGCCGGCTGGGATGACGCCCACGGCAATAAACGAGTTTTACCTGTATGTGAGCCATTATAAATCCGGCACGACTTCCAGCGATTTGACCTCCCGCAAAGGCGAGGCGGTGATTATTCGCAACGACGAGGCGAACAATCTACCCGCCGATGCCCGGGTGCTTTACGTGGGCGATTATAACATCACCACCAGTGGCGAGGCGTCGTATCAAACGATTTTATCCAACTCCGCCCCGAACAGTGTTCATCAAGGACAGGGGGTTGACCCGCTCAACCCGTCGGGCGCCGCGAACATCAATTGGGGCACCAGCACGACGGATACAAATATTCTGGCGATGGAAACGGAATCCGCCACGGATTTGCGTTACCGGGATGATTTGCAGGTGATGACGACCAATGTCTATTTCGGCGTTGCGGGCGGGTTGGCGCTGGTGCCCGGGACGTATCACGTGTTCGGCAACAACGGCACGACCGCTTACTTTGGCAGCGTTAATTCCGGGACCAATACCGCGCTGAACAATGATCTGGCGGCGGGCGCGCCCATCGGCGCGGCACAGCTCTATCTGGACCTCACGACCGCCAGCGATCACCTGCCCGTGGTGGCCGATTACACCATACCCGTCACCGTGCCCGCGCCGCGGTTCCAATCGGCGACCGCGACAGGCAGCATGGTGACGTTGACCTGGAACGCCGCGACCAATGTTGTTTATCAACTGCAATACCGCACGAATCTGGTCCAAGGCAACTGGAGCAACTTGGGGAGCGCCATCACCGCGACCAACGCTGTCATGTCCGCTTCGGACTCCATCGGGCCCGACCCGCAGCGGTTCTATCGCCTGCTCGTGCCGTGACCTTGAGGAAGGTTTAACAACGAAGTCGCCGGGAAAAACCCGGGCCTTCTTCAATTGTTCGCTCTCGTTCGCAGAGCCGGGGAAAAGCAGAGAGAAGGCGAGTTTGCTTCAAGTGAAAGATCCACGCCTCCAGCCGGCGCTATCCGCGGTCCAGCCTGCCTGGTTTTTCCACTTAACGATGTCCGCCGCCGTGGAAACCGCCACCACCGTGGAATCCACCGCCACCACCGTGCCAACCCCCGCTGCTGTGCCAGCCGCCTCCGCCATGCCAGCCGCCGCCTCGATAGCCACCGTAATAACCGCCGTAGCCGAACGAGAGCGACACCGATGGCCAACCGTAATAATACCCGCCGTAGTAAGGATAGTAGTACGGATGGTAGTAATAGGCGTAGTAATCATACGTCTGTGTATCGGGAATAACATAGACCGACGAGGACTGGGCCGGCTGAACATACGTGACCGTCGGTTGCGCGGCCGCAACCGCAGTCTGGCTGCTGTTGGCGTCCGAATAATCCTGTTGCGGCGCGGATTGGGTGGCTGCCGCAACCCGGTTGCGCTGGTCCAGCATGGTGTTGACGATGCGGTCGGACACTCCCTGTTGTTTCAGGTAAAGAATTTGGTTCGCGTCCAGCCCGTAGGCGTTGCCGGAATTCTGGATGTAATTGACGACGACATCCTCGCTGACGTTGGCGTGTGCGAGTTGCACGACCTCCGACACGCCATAGGACAATTGCGGAGCGGGCTGGCTCGCGGCTGCCGGTTGAGCGGCGGCGGGCGGGGTGGCCGTTGCGGCGGCGGAAGTGGAAGATTCCTGGGCCACGGCTCTCGCCGCCAAAAGAGTCACTGCCGCGGCGGTCGTGATGGTCAGGACCAGACTTTGAAGGCTTCGCGTTTTCATAAAATCGGCACCTAAGGATCGAACACCACAAAATCGCGCCAGTTGCGGGAACTGTCAACTGCGGAAAGGGCGCGTTTTAAGCCTTTTCCCGGCGGCGGAACCGGCGCTCCTGCCTCTTGATTTCGTCGCCCAGCAATTCCTCCGCTGACCAGCCGTGTGATTGTATGACGGACGCCAGCTCAAAAAGTTCCCTCCCCGCGGCGGTCCTGGCAAGTCGGCGTCTTGAACGGCGGTCGTCCGCAAGGACTTTCGCCTTACGCGCCTTTTTCACGAGTTTCTCGGCGCGGAGCAGCGCGGGCAGGTGTTTGGGAATGCCATCAAGCGCGGAAGGGCGCGCGTGTTTGGTGCCGTGCTTTTCGGCGTGCTTGATTTTTTCCCAGTTCGCCCAGACTTCGTCCACGTTTTTGACCTTGGTCTTTCCAAAAACGTGCGGATGCCGGCGCATCAGTTTTTCCACGAGCACGCGGCAGACCTTTTCAAAATCAAATGCGCCGCGTTCGCGCGCCAACTGGCAATGGAAGACGACCTGCAACAGCAAATCGCCGAGTTCCTCGGCCATCTCGTGGTCGTCGCTCCGCCTCGATGGCGTCAATCAACTCATAGACCTCCTCGATGGCGTGGCGGCGCAGCGTCAGGTGGTTTTGCTCGCGGTCCCACGGACAGCCCGTGGGCGAGCGCAGCCGGGCCATGACTTTGAGCAGGTCGGCAATCGCGGAATTCGACTTCATTTACGATATACGATATACGATATACGCGCCGGTTTGCCAGAAGACTCGTCAATCGTAAATCGTGAATCGCAAATTAGAGAATCACCAGGTCATCCCGATGCACGAGTTCCTCCTTGGGCAGTTTGCGGGCGCGCACGGCGGCGGAATCGAACCGCGCGATGCCGCGCGCGAATTCCGTCCCGTCCAGATCGCAAATCCGCACCACGTCGCCGGCGGCGAACTCGCCCTCGCACCGCGCCACGCCCGGCGGCAGCAGGCTTTTGCCCTTTTCGCGCAACGCCCTTTTCGCGCCGTCGTCCACGAACAACGCGCCGTGGGGATGATGGAAAAACGCAATCCAGCGCTTGCGGCCCTGCAGCTTTGTTCGGTTGCGCGACAAACAACGTGCCTTCGTCCTCGCCGGCCGAGAATTTTCGCCAGCACGTTTTTCTTTTTGCCCGACGCGATGACGAGCGGGATGCCGGAACGCACGACGATTTTGGCCGCCTCGATTTTCGATTTCATGCCGCCGACGGCGGTGTCGCTGTTCGTGCCGCGCGCGATTTTTTCCAGCGCGGCATCAATTTTCTCGATGACGGAAATGGTTTTGGGATTGGCCTTGCCGAAATTTTCGATGACGCCGTCCACGGTGGTGAGAATGACGAGCAAATCGGCGGGCAACAGCGACGCGACCAGCGCGGACAATTTGTCGTTGTCGCCGAACTTGATTTCGGTGAACGAGACGGCGTCGTTTTCGTTGATGATCGGGCACGACGCCGCGGCCGAGCAGCGTGACGAGCGTGTTGCGGGCGTTGAGATGGCGTTCGTGATGTTCGAGGTCGTCGTGCGTGAGCAGCACCTGCGCGACGTGCAGACCGTGCCGCGCGAACAGTTCCGCGTACATGGCCATGAGCCGCGACTGGCCGACGGCGGCGCAGGCCTGCAATTCGGCGAGTTCGGTCGGGCGTTTTTCCAAGCCGAGCGCGCCCATGCCCGCGCCGACCGCGCCGCGAGGTGACGAGCACGATTTCCTTGCCGGCTTTCCGCAGCGCGGCGAGTTGCGCGACGAGCTGTTCCAGTTGGGCCGGGTCGGGTTGCTTGCGGCTGTCCGTGAGCACGCCCGTGCCGAGTTTCACGACGAGGCGGACGGCGGTTTTGAGCGGGTCACGATGCACGCGGCGAGGTTAGAAAAAATTCCGCGCGCGGAAAATGCAAAAATCAAATGCCCCCGGCCCCCGGTTTTGGCGGCACCAGGAGCGAGCCAAAGAAATCGCCGCCGCGCAGCGCCACCAGCACGAACAAACCCGCCAGGTCCGTTTCCGATTTCACATTTTTAATCACGCAGATTATCGAGGCCGATGGTCTGCTCGCGGTTGTTCCGCTGGTTCTTCAGGTCAATGAATTTGAACGTGCCGACGGAGACGTTCAAAACATCAATGGCGCTGAAGTCGTAGCCGGTTTGCCGTTTCAAGCTGGCTGCGCCGCCGCCGGTTTTTTTTGCCGTCAACGGGACCCCGAGCGCAAAGAGATTCGTCTGGCCGGCCTCGTTTTTCACGATGTCCAGTTCGCCGAGGTTGAAGCGCATCAGCGTGATGTGGATCTCGTGGCGCGCGAGCGCGTCGCGGTCATATTCAACGTGGATTTCCGGGATGTTCAGGAATGGCGTGCCGCCGAAGTCCGGCGGGTTGTAGAGCCTGAGATTTTGGATCTCCACCGTCGGTTCCAGAAGGCCGACCGAAAACTTGCCGATTTCGGCGTCCATGCCGGTCTGCGCGCGGATGCGGTGTTCCACTACAACGCGC
The DNA here is from genome assembly GCA_963802515.1 of uncultured Verrucomicrobiae bacterium. Lineage (GTDB taxonomy): Bacteria > Verrucomicrobiota > Verrucomicrobiia > Limisphaerales > UBA11358 > UBA11358. The sequence continues at coordinate 2,220,457 of CAWDIX010000002.1, read as the reverse complement.
AGAATCGAATTGAGCGACAGCAGCAGAATGACGGCCAGCACCACTGCCAGCAGGAACAGCCGGAACAGCCATTTGAAAATCCACTTCATGGGAAATTTATACGGGGCACGGCGATGCGGGACAACATGAATCCGGGCCGTGGCGCGGCTGCAATTTTGGCAGGGCGGGCGCCCTCGTCCCACCCGGGGCGGTGCTGCCGCCTGAATCCAAAGCGAATTGACTTCCGCCGTTCAACTCCCTTTATTGCGGGCGGCATGGGATGAATGCCGCATGATGAACATTCTGGTACGGGCCTGGATTTTACTCTCCGCCTTGCTGGTCAGCGCCGGCTGGATTTTATCGGCCTTTCACCAATTGAACCGGATGGGCTACGCGGCCGTTTTTGCGCTGGCGGCCGTCGCATTTTTAATTTTGAAAAGAGGGCAATGGCCGGGGCGGAAAGGTTGGCCGTGGAACTGGAAAAAATTTCTGCGGCGGTTCAAACGCCCGGCGCCCTTTCTCTTTTTGATTTTGGCGATATTGTCGCTCTGTTCCGGCGGCCTCTATGAGGCGCTGAATTGGGACAGCAACGCCTATCGGTTGCCGCGGGTTTTCCACTGGTTGTGGGCCGGGCAATGGCATTGGATTCATACCGTTGATTCGCGGATGAATGTTGCGGGCTGCAATTTTGAATGGCTGGCTGCGCCTTTGATTTTGTTCAGCCATACCGACCGGCTCCTGTTTCTCATCAACTGGCTGTCTTATCTGATGTTGCCGGGATTGCTCTTCAGCCTGTTCACGCGCTGGCAGGTCCGCCCGCGCGTTGCGTGGTGGTGGATGTGGTTCCTGTCGGCGGGTTGGTGTTTTGTGTTTCAGGCCGGCTCGGTTGCCAACGACAGCTTCGGCGTCATCTATGCGCTGGCGGCGGTGGATCTGGCAATGCGGGCGCAAGAAAACAAAAAAATCACCGATCTCTGGTTGTCCCTGCTGGCCCTGGCGCTGGCGACCGGCATCAAGCAAACCAACATTCCTCTTGTGCTGCCGTGGTTGGTGGCGGTGTGGCCCTGCCTGCCGTTGTTCTTAAAAAACAAAGGAGGAACCATCGCCATCCTGGGCCTGGCCCTGCTCGTTTCCATAGTGCCGGTGAGCCTTTTCAATCTGGAACATGACGGCACGTGGCTGCCGGTGGCAGCCCCCGGCATCGCCACCATCGGGAAATTTCATCTGGACCCTGTTTGGGGAATTATCGGCAACGCCTTTTGCCTCCCGGTCCAAAATCTGTCACCGCCATTTTATGAATGGCTGCCGCCCTTCTACGGCGACACCATCAATGTCTGGAACAATTGGATGTCGGCTTTTGCGGCAACCCCGTTCGGATCGCATTTCATTTCGTTCGAGCGATTCGGATTTTTAAGCGGAAACCGGGAACATGGGGTTTCCGAAGCCAATGCCGGGCTGGGTCTGGGGGTTTGCCTCCTGCTGGCCCTTTCAATTTTGGAAGCACTGGCGTTTCGCCGGGCGAACACAATTCCCCGACCCGACAGGTTTTTGCGTCTGCGGCGCGCGACTCCCTGGCTGGCGTTGTTGGTGTTCATGGCCAAGGTGGGCAGTTATGAAAACGCACGCCAGCTTGCGCCGTACTACCCTTTCTTGTTCCCGACTTTTCTCGTCATGGCCGGACACGCTGCCGTCGTGAGGCGGCGGCACTGGCAGTGGCTCGGCCTGTCGACGATGATGCTTACCGCGTTGCTCGTGATCACCCTGGCCGAGCGCCCGCTTTTTCCGCCAGGCATTGTATTTGGCCTGCTCCATACGAAATTTCCTGAAAGCGAACCGGTCTCCCGCGAAGCCGTTCAATATCTGGCATCCATCCGCCGGGGAATCGAAATCCGAAGGGATTGTTTGCAGCGAGTGCTGCCGCCGGACGCAAGAGTCATCGGTTATTTTGTCGGAATTTGCGACGGCGACGAACCGGGCTTGTGGCTGCCTTACGGTCAGCGCCGCGTCGAATGGATACTGCCGGAAGATTCCGCCGAACGCGTCCGTTCGGAGGACGTGCAGTACGTGGTGATCAGCAGTCTTGGTCTGAACCAAACCGGCGAAACCCTTCCGCAATGGATGCAAAAATACCGGGCAGGCGTCATCGCCCAATTTACTTTGACGGGTGAATTTATCACCGGTCCGCCACCGCCGGATTTCACCGGGTTTTATCTGGTTCGCTTGAATTGAAGATTCGAATTCACAGCGCCACGTCTTCCGGACGGACTTCGAGGCATTCGTCCTGGTCCTCCCAGACGGCGGCGGCGTAGGAGTGCAACAGCTTCGGCGCCAGTTCGCGTCCGGCGCGCGCGAGCATCTGCTCGGCCTGTTGCGCGGCATTTTCGTAGGCGGCGTCGTAATTCCCCACGCGCCGGCGCTGGCGGTCGTCCCAATGCGCGACGGCGTGGACGGGTTCGTATTGTTGCGCCCACACTTCCAGTTCGGCGCGCAGTTCGGCGGGAATTTCCTCGAACGGCACGAGCGTTTCGTTGCAATGCTGGCAGATGAGGCCGGACTCGCGCACGTCGCGGGTGAGCAACGGCAGAAACGGCGCGCGGCAGCACGGCGATTCCGCGTAGGCGGCGGGCGGCGTGGCCAGCCGCTTGAACCAGATCTGGCGGTCGTGCGCCAGTTGCGCCGCCAGCCGGTAGGCGCCGACGAGCGGATGCGACAGCCGCCACGCCTTGCCTTCCAGTTCGCCGAGCGTCTGGGCCAGCCAACGCGCGAGCGTGAGGTCGTCCCATTCCTGAAACGCCCGGCCATATTCCTGCCAGAGCCGGTCAAGCGGCGAATCCGATTCAAATGCCATGACGGGCAGAATGGCTCAGGAACGAGGCTTTGTCGAGTGGCGTTGAACGGGAGTAATGTTTCTGCGGTCAATTAAACAAACCGACTAATGGAAACCTGCCGGGCAAAAATGCTTGGGTTGTCGCTCCTGCTGACCGGGATCGTGCTGTGCGGCGTTGGGCTTTGGCTATTGTTGAGCCCGGCGCAATATCAAGCTGCAGCAAGAATCAAGCTGGAACCAGACGCCGATAACAGTGGGACAAATGTGTCTTACGACCCTTTCTTCATCCAAACCGAATTTGAAGTCCTCCAATCACAAGTTGTTCTTGGCAAAGTTGTCGAAGCTCTGAATCTAAACGTGGAATGGGGCAAAAAATATGGTGGCGGCAACGATCTCAAAACATCTGAAGCGATTGTTTTGCTGAAACGACGGATGAATCTCCGCCTCGTTCGCAACACGAGGTTGATCGAAATCAGCGTGACCAGCGAAGACCCCAACGAGGCAGCCCATCTGGCCAATGCTATTGCCCAATCCTATCAGGATTATCGTTGGAGCGCTCGCAAGCAATTGATTGAAAAAGGCATTGAAGCCTTGGAGGAGAAATTCAAACAGGGAGAGCAAGAAATAAAAACTCAACGAGAGAAGGTTGAACAACTGAAGGGGAAAATTCCCGAACCGGTTCCTGAGATTCCAAGCCCAACCACAACCTACAATCCGTTGCCTGACACAATTAACCGCAAGCCATTGGATACAAATATAGTGGCTTATTTTGACGCCGCACGAAAATTGGCAAATATGGAGGAGTTTAACAAATTTCTCGTCGCCAAAATCGAAGCCGAAAAATTGAATTTGAATATGCCAAAAACCCCGATGGTGGCGATTGTTGATCCGGCTGTTTCACCTCAAACACCGATCGGGCCAAATCGTGTTCTCGGCGCGCTCTCGCTCGCCATCGGCCTTTTTCCAACCGTCGGCGGCTTTCTACTTCTCAAGTCTTCCCGTCATCAATTCCCCTGACGCCAACGCAGTAAACGTAGCGCGTTGCCGATCACGATCAAGTCTGACACTCCCATGGCCGCGGCACAGAAAATCGGGCTGATGAAGCCCAACGCGGCCAGCGGCACCCCGAGCGCGTTGTAGAAAAACGCCCAGAACAGGTTTTGTTTGATGGTCCGCAAAGTCGCCCGCGCCAGCCCCAGCGCCTCCGGCACGGCCTCGATTTCCGATTTCAGCAGGATGATGTCCGCCGCCTCGCGCGCGATGTCGCTGGCACGGCTCACGGCGATGCCGAGGTCGGCCTGCGTGAGCGCCGGCGCGTCGTTGATGCCGTCGCCCACGAACGCCACGCGCTCGCCCTGCGCCTGGAGTTTTTTCACGAATTCCGCCTTCTGCTCCGGCCGCACCTCGGCCAACACATTTTCCGCTGCAATGCCGACTTGCTTCGCGATGGTGCGCGGCGGTCAGGGAATTGTCGCCCGTGACCAGACAGGTTTTCAGTCTCTGCTGCTGGAGTTGTGCAATCACCCTGGCCGCGCTCGGTTTCACCGTGTCGCGCACGGCAAACAGGCCGAGCAGGGTTTTATCGGCGGCCAGCCCGACGATGGTCGCGCCTTGCCGCGACCATTCGGCGATGAATTTTTCGCCCGCGGCCAGATCCACGCCCGATTCCTTGAGCCAGCGCAGGGAACCGAGGCGGGCGGTTGAGGGTGGGAGCTTTGCCTCGACGCCACAGCCGCGAATTTCCTTCCAATCAGCCAATTCGATTACCTCTGTTGAAATTATGGCAATCGCCTGGCTGATGGGATGAGTGGAATGACGCGCGAGCGAAGCCGCGAGGAATCGCGGATTGCAGATGGCGGATTGCGAATTTTCCCAAACCTGTGCCACCGTCGGTTTCCCCGCCGTCAGCGTGCCGGTTTTGTCAAAAACCACGGCGGTGATTTTGCCCGCTTTCTCCAGGGCCACGCCATCGCGAATCAATATCCCGCGGCGCGCAGCGGCATTGGCGCCGGCCATGATGGCGGCCGGCGTGGCCAGACCCATCGCGCACGGACAGGCAATAATGAGCACGGCAGCGGCGATGATGAAACCCGCCGCCACACCGGCCGGCGCGTGTACGTGCCACAAAAATTGCGCCAGCGCGTCGTGAATTTCGCCCGCCGCTTCCGGCGCGAGCCCCCACCAAAGTCCGGCAGCGATAGCGATGGCAACGACGACGGGCACGAACACGCTGCTCACGCGGTCGCCGAGGCGCTGGATATCGGCGCGGCTGGTCTGGGCGCGTTGCACGGCGGCGATGATATTCGCCAATGCGGTGGCTTCGCCGGTGGCGGTCACGCGCATGACCAGCTGGCCGTTCAGATTCACCGTGCCGGTGTAAAGTTCGCTGCCGGTTTTTTTATCTACCGGCACGGATTCGCCGGTGAGCATCGCCTCGTCCACCGCGGAATCGCCTTCAACCACCATGCCGTCCACCGGCACGCGGTCGCCGGGTTTTAGCGCCACGAGATCGCCGATTTTTAAATCCGAAACCGGAACTTCAACGTCGTCGGTAGGAGACGACGTAAGGAGTCTCTGATCTTTTGCAGATTGCCGATTGCCATTTGCCGATTGTTCAGTCAGAGCCTCGTTACCTCGGCTCCTACGGGATTCAATTCGCCGTGCGATTTGCGGGGCAAGGTTCAACAGCGAATTCAGCGCGCTGGACGCGCGGTTGCTGACGCGGGCTTCCAGCCAGTGACCCGTGCTGATGAGCGTGATGATGGCCGCGGCTTCCATGAAATAAACATGCCCGCCGGCGCCGGCGAGCAAAGCCCACGTGCTGTAGCCGAACGCGGTCGTTGAGCCGAGCGCGACGAGCGTGTCCATGTTCGAGCCGCCGATTTTGAGCTGGTTCCAGGCGCCGCGATAAAATTGCGCGCCGGCGAAAATCTGCACCGCGCCTGCCAGCGCAAAGGAGAGCCATTGAAACCATGGCATCATGGCGAGGCCAAAGACCCATTCGCCAAGCATCAACGCGCCAGTAACCACAATGCCGAGGATTAAATTCCATCGCCAGCGGGATTGGCGGTGTTCGCCGTGATCGTGCGCGGCGGCTTCAACCGGTTTGGCTTCGTAGCCTGCGGCGGCGATGGCAGACAGGACAGCGGGAACATTCGCCGTCGTATTTGCGTTCCAACGCACTGAGGCGCGTCCGGCTTCCAGCGATACCGCCGCGCTGCGGATGCCGGCCACGCTTTGAATGGCTTCGGTCACATGCCGGACGCAGTTTTGACAGGTCATGCCGCTGACCAGCAATTCCGTCGTCGAACCGGGTTGAACTTCCTTCGCCTCGTAACCGGCGGCTTTGACGGCGGCGATGATGGCGGGAACATCCGGTTGCGCGCCGGAATCCCAGCGCACCGTGGCACGTCCGTCCTCCAGCATCACCGATGCGCTGCGGACACCGGGCACGCTTTGGATGGCGTCGGTCACATGCCGCGCGCAATTCTGGCAATTCATGCCGTTGACTTGCAGGCTCGTCACGATGAGAGGGTATCGCCGGCGGGGAATTTTGTCGAATTTCGCCGGTGACGATTATAGAAAGCTTTCATTCAATTGTGCGTCGTGCCGGGCGCGGGTTGTGTGGCGGGAACGAAATGTGGGGACGGGGTCAGACGAGGGGGCAAGCCTCTGGCCCGAAAGCTTGAGATACCCGGCAAAAACAGCCGTTAGGATGTAGCAATTGGAACAATATGCGGGGATTGGTGGACCCCGCTTGTCCCTATTTTTAGGTACTTTGCTTTATGGCGCGTATGGGTTAACTTTATCCACAATAGCCAATCAGCGACAACTTATTCATGGTATGAAAACGTTCTCCGGCTTCGCCCGGTTTCCAGGGTGCCAGTCTACGCAGCCGGGGATTTTTTGTCTCGCGCTCGTTTTGGGGGCGGCAATGTTCGCCGCTGGGTGTGGCAAGGGAAAAAGTACCGGGCCAGCGGCCGGTACGACTCCACCGGCGCAGACAACCCAAGGCACAACGCAGCCAACCGCCCCGGCTGCCGATGTGAATTCCCAACCCGTGCCAACCGCGCCGGGGACCGGCGTGGCCAGCGCGCCGGCGGACCTGCAACAATTGAACCGCGCGCTCGTCCGGTTGATTATTCAAACTCACCAACCCCCAAAGAGCTTTGAAGATTTTGTCGCGCGGACGAAGATTCAAGTTGCGCCGCCGCCGGGAAAAAAATACATCATAGACAAACGAGGGTTCGTGGCGCTCGTTGATAATTCAACCCACTAAAAGCACAAATCCAATGAAGATTTCCGCCTCATACTTGCCGAGATGGTTTGCCGGGTGTCGAGCGACGCGACTAATCGGTAACCGTGCGTTTACTTTGATCGAACTCCTGGTGGTCATCGCCATTATTGCCATCCTGGCGGCGATCCTGCTGCCAGCGCTGGCCAGCGCCAAGATTCGGGCGCAACGGATGCAGTGCGCGAACCAGATCAAGCAAATTGCTTTGGGAATCAATGTGTTTACCGGCGACCATGATGAGACGTTCCCGCCGGCGGCTTGGGCAACATCCAGTATTCAAGTTACTTGGGATACTTTGGTTTATTCTTACATCGGCGGCGGCGGCGGGTTGTCGCCCGACGACATGGACGTTGGGACCTATTCGGACCCTGACGGAGAGCCCGTGCCCGGTATCGCTCGGGGCCTTAAGGTCTTGGCCTGCCCAGCTGACACTTTTCCAAAATATGCATGGGGCAGCTCGATGCAATTAGGTGTCAAGTCGTATGAAATGGTCGCCTGCAGCACGGGCTACCAAAACGACTCCCAAGGCCACCCCTTGATCCAGCGTGACCCCAAGTATGGACTTCCGAGCGTCAACGACCCGAACTTTCTGGGCGTCGGAATTTACTGGGCCGGCTCTGGGAACGCAGCGAATTGGAGCTCCAGCGGCTTTCCGGTTTCCGTGGTGCATGACCCGGCGGGAACCATTATGCTGGCCGAAGACGCCAGCAGCGCGGGATGGGAGGGGAACGTCTGGCCTTGTTGTTGCTGCGGGCCGCTGACTACAGATGGAACGTCCGGCGGCTGGGGCAATCTTTACCAAACGGACATGGCAGCGCCCATGGATTCGACGAAGCTGTCCACTGGAGCTTATAGCGAAGGCCAATTGTTATACAACGCACACCGGAGCAGGTTCAACTACGCCTTTCATGATGGTCACGTGGAAGCGCTTAAAATAGAAGACACCGCAGGCTCCGCGAAAGGCCCTCCGCTAGTCCGACTGCAAAAGCCAAAGGGAATGTGGACGGTGATTCCGGGTGATTAATTCCCCGATTTTAGCAGGATTGTTCGGGGTTATGCGTTTGTCACCTCTTTTAGTGACATGAAAGATTCCTGCGATGCTGTATGATTTTGGCATTAACCTTTTGACCAGCAGACCGCATATGAATGAGTGGTTGCTCGTTCCCTCGACCTTGGGGGGAACTCTATGGACAACAAACGGGCAGCCATAAAATAAATAGAAAACAAACTATGAAAACAAACTTGATTAAAAGAATAACCTGCCTCGCCGCCCTCGGCGCGGTGCTGACCTGGGCAAGTGGCACCGCCCGCGCTCAGGTGACAACCAACCTGTTCACTTTTGACACGACGACGACAGGCGGCACTTGGGCAAGTTGGCAAGCTGAATTGACGCTGGCTTATGATACTACGCAGGATCATACTGCCAACGGCGGAGGATCATTGTATTGGTATCTGGACGACTCGGGAGGCACCGGAGGGCAGATTTTCAATTGTTGGTCGTCGGGTAATCCCTATTACGCTGGCAATCCGCCCGCGTATATCGATCTGAGCAGTGCCACCAATATTTCATTTTGGGTCAAGTGGGATACTACTTATTCTACTTTGGGAATTAATTCTTTCAACACTCAGGATTATACAAGTCCTGCTGGCAACGGCGACCACGGGATTGCAGTGGGGATTCAGGCCGTGTCCCCTGGCGGGCAAGGCACAGTGGTTGGCAATGCTTATTTCCCCGATGCCGCGAGCAACGGTTGGGCATTGGTCAACGTTCCCGTCACACCCGGGGGTGTTCCAAACGAGAACCAGGCGGTCGGTCTTTCGCTTTTCAAATGGATTGGCACTGCTGCGCAGACAGGAGTTTTCGCTTTCTGGATTGACGACATCCAGGCGGAATATCCGGGTGTGTTGCCTCCGGAAATTTTGAAGAATCTGGTGCGACCGAGCGCTCAGGGTTTGAACATCTATGATGATGGTAACGCGGGAGATCGCCAAAGTATTGAAACCGTCGTGACCGCTGGGAACGGCTTGAACTATGGCTGGGTTACCAATGGAGCGCCGGTAACTTATTCCGTAACCATCGCGCAAGCCACGCCTACCAACTATATCGGCGGTCAAGTTCACATCATGATTATGCCGGGCACTGGCATAACCGAGCAAGCGCCGGACTGGAATGAAGCCAATGCGCTGGTTCTTTTCATAGAGCGGAGAACCAACGGCGTGGTGGGCGAGTTGCGTTACAAACTCAATCAGGTGAGTGGCAACGGCTGGCTGTTTGGCACCGACACCAATGTTTTTGGTCCGAACCCGGGCCAACCCACCACCAATACCATCGTGGCCGGCTACGGCGGTCTGCTGGGCTCGGTGACCAATGCCGGCGGCTACGTCGGCACGTGGAGCATCAGGATGACCAGTGATACCGCGGGTGAACTTATATATCCCGGCGGCACCTCCAGCTTTGCGTTCCCTCAGTTGAGCGACGCGCAGGCATTCGCCGGTCCCGTGACGGTTTACTGGGGCGTGCAGCCTAATACCGCAGGCTGGTTCCAGGACACTGTGTTGAGCAACGTTTCCATCTCCGGCTCGCTCAACACGCTGAATGTGGACCTGACCCAGCCGTTTGACCCCAACCTGTTGGCGAAGTCCGCCTCTACCCCTGGCTTGTTGTTCGCCACGCCGGCCAATGCCGTCTATTGGCTCCAATGGGCCCCGGCGAATCCCGGCTATGTACTGCAGAGCGCATCAAGTGTGACAGGGCCTTGGTCGAATGTTCAAGGAATACCGGTCACCGTAACCAATTTGGTGAACACCTTCGACACGTCCAATTTTCTTAGCAATACCCGCAACTATAACCCGCCGCCCATAGCCATAAGTTATGATTTTGGCGATGATGCAGCCGCTACGGTTGATTGGGCAGCAGGCCCCACCGACGATGCGGGCGGAAATGCCGGTTCCGGCTCTGTCCAATTCAAGTGGACCTGGGCCGGCGGAAGTGGCAACGAGGCTTTCGTGTGGGATATTTTCGCCTCCGGCCAAAACGTGTCCGGCGGAACATTGTCCTTCGATATCATGATTGATCCTTCCTCAACCGCAGGCACAAATAACGATTATGGCTATTTGGACGTGATCACTCGCGATGGAGGCTACAGTTGGAACCCCACTCCTCTGTCTGAACCACTGTTGACCGCCGCGGGCGGCACGGTGGGTACGTGGGCACATGTAAGCATCCCTCTGGGCACTGGAGCTAATTCTGTCGTTCGAGCGCTCGAAATCCAGATCACCAACGACGGGGACATCAACGGGACTCAAACCGTCTATATTGATAACCTGCAAATAACCTCGCCGTTCGGAACGACGCCGATATTGTACAATATTAACGCCAACAACTCGACGTTCATCACGAGCCCCATGCTGCCGTCCAGCGGCGCGGGCTTCTTCCGATTGGCGAAGTAATTTTAAAGTTTGATGGGTGCAAAGTGCCGGGCTCGATTGAGCCCGGCACTTTTTTTAACAAGGTTTGGTGCTATTCCGTGGGCAGCCGGGCACGCCCTGCGTCATCGAGAGTTCGCCGGATTTGTCCACCTGGACCCCGGTTTCGACAAACCCGCTGGTTGGAAACGTTTTGAACCTTACCAACGCGATTTCGCCCGGCACCTCCCGACAATTCTGGCGCGCGGTGTGGCAGCCGTGACCTCACAAATCAATTTTGCGCAGAATGGATTGCGGCCGGCAATGGCAGCGGCGCCAGACCGGAAGCGGCACGAACCGGGGCGATGCCCTTGATGTATTCCGGATCGTCCCGGCTCAACGAACGGGGACTGTCAACCAGGGTGCGCATGGCTTTGGCGGCAGCCGGCCGGGTATCAACCATCTCGGCCCAGAGCATCCACCAGGTCCACTGCGGCTGCCGTTCCAGCACGTCCAGCGTCGGCGGCGGTCCAACTTCCGCCAGGGCAATCGGTTTACCTCCCGCCAGTTTCCGCAGGTCGTGGTAATAAGACTGCTGAAAATCGCCGTGGTAAACGTCCAGTGCCGCGATGTCGAAATAGTCCCGGCCAGGGAAGAAGTCCGCGAACTGCCGTTCCGGTGTGCTCGGCCGGTCCACGCTCCAGACCCAGACCAGATTGTTCAGGTGGTGATAGTTCACCAACCGGTCGAACAACTGGCGGTAAAGCACGGTGGTGCCGCGTTCCCCCCGCCGTCCGCCCCACCAGAACCAATCCCCGTTCATTTCGTGATAGGGCCGCCAGAGCACAGGGACGTGCGCGTCGCGAAGTTGCTTGAGGTAGCCGGCAATTACGTCCACCTGGGCGCACCAGTGGTTGTACAGTTCGGTGCCGGGCGTAATGAGTTCATTCCACTGTTCATCGGTCAGATGACCTTGAACACTGGCGAGATGGTTCGTTGGCGCTCCTGGCTTGGGCTGAAACGTCACCGGCTCATCAGCCGTCGGCGGGACCGCATGCCAGCACAGCGTGATGATCGAACCTTGCTCATACTGCTGCTCGCACTCGGCGATGATGTCGGAACGGGCCGCCACGGCATCCTTGTCGCCCGGCGCGGCGAACCCGAAATCCTGCCCGAAAATGGCCGGCGTCTTGCCCCAAGCCCTGGCGGCCTGCAGCGTTGAAGTGTCTTTAGTGGCCGGATAATTGTGCTGGCCGGTGAGGGTGTGTTTGCCGGAAATGCTGTGAAGGTAATTCAGCAACGCCACCGCTTCCGGCGAAGCGTTGGGCGTCACCGGTTTGACCGACGCACACCCGCTGCACCACAAGCCGAGCAACAATACGAACAAGGTTGGTTTGTTTTTCATGGCGGAACTGCCCTCTCGTAAAATGGGTTTATCGGCTGCGCCCTGCTACCGGGTCAGCCGCAGGTTCTTTTCAATCAACCGGCAGCGTTGTTCAACGCAGATCTTCGAGCGCAAGCCGTCTTCCGGCGTGTTCATCACGTAATCCAGCAACCGGTCCACGGTGCTGGTTGCGACCTGCGTCCGCGTGTCCGACGAGCCGTAATAAATCAACACATCGCCGTTGGCACGGGCCACCCAGCCGTTGGCAAACACGACATTCGAAACGTCCCCGACGCGCTCTTCACCCTCCGGCGCCATGAAATACCCGCCGGGCGACTTGAGGACCCGCGCTGGATTCTTCAGGTCGCACAGGAACAGGTAGAGCACATAGCGCATACCGGCGGCGGTGTTGCGCACGCCATGCGCCAGATGCAACCAGCCTTTTTTCGTTTTGATGGGTGCCGGGCCGAGGCCATTTTTGCCTTCCTTGATCGTGTGGTAAAGACGGGGGTCAATGATTTGTTCCTTGTCAATCACGGCGTTTTCGATGTCATCGCACAAACCCCAGCCGATGCCGTCGCCGCTGCCCGTGGCGGCGAAATCAGCCATCGGCCGCGTGTAGAAGGCATATTTGCCCTTCACAAATTCGGGATGAAGCACGCAGTTGCGCTGGTGAAGCGAACCTGCCGTTTTCAAATCGGCCAATCGCTGCCATTGCACCAGGTCTTTGGTGCGCGCGATGCCGCAACGGGCAACGGCGGCGGAAAGATCGCCGGGCTTCGCATCGTCATGCCGTTCGGCGCAGAACAGACCGTAAATCCAGCCGTCCTCATGCCGCACCAGGCGCATGTCGTACAGATTCGTTTCCCGGTCCTCCCGTTCCGGCATCCGCACCGGATAATCCCAGAACCGGAAGCCGTCCACCCCGGTCTGGCTTTCGGCCACGGCGAAAAAGGATTTGCGGTCCCAGCCCTCGACGCGCGCCATCAGGACGATGTTCCCGTTCCAGTCCATCGCGCCGACATTGAAAACGCTGTTGATGCCGAGCCGCGTCATCAGATGCGGATTGGCGGCCGGATTGAGATCGTAACGCCAGAACAACGGGGTGTGTTCCGCGGTCAGCACCGGGAATTCGTAACGATCGAAGATGCCATTGCCCGGTTGCTGCCGGCGATTGGGTCGTTTCAGAAGCGTTAGATGCGCCCGCTGCAACTGTTCCAGTTCTTGTCCGAAGGATTTTTTCGTCATCTGGCTGTGGGCGTGTTTCACAAGGGAAAGATTACGATGACGATGAGGGCCGGTCTTGTCACTTAAAATTGCTACAGCACACCGGCTATGCATCTGTTAGCCTTTCCCATGTCCAAGGCAAATATGGCCGGTCGTGGAACTCTGGCTGGCGGGGGCGAGGCATTCATGCGGATTGACGCGGGAATTGACAAGTTATGAGCAATCATGAAATCACGCGGCGGGACTTCATCAAAACCGCCGCGCTCGCATTGCCGGTCGTTGCGGCCGGCTGCGCAAGCACCCAAACAGATTCCGTCCGCGGCCAGGAAACCGCCGGCGAGTTCGCCAGCGTCCGCCATGGACGCTTCGAACTGCGCGGGCGTCCTTATTTCTACGTCGGGACCAATCTTTGGTACGGCTGCTACCTTGCCGACCCGGCTTTGCCCGGCGGCCGCCAACGTCTGATTCGTGAACTTGATCGCCTGCAGAGCATCGGCGTGAACAATATCCGGTTGCTGGCCGGTTCGGAAACGTCGCCGCTGGTGGGCGCCATTCCCCGCGGCATTACCCGCGCGCCGCATGACTGGGACGAGGATTTGCTGAAGGGACTGGATTTCTGCCTCGCCGAAATGGCCCGGCGCGACATGCGCGGCATTTTATTCCTGTCGAACTATTGGCAGTGGTCCGGCAGCTTCGCGCAATACGTCCGCTGGATTACCGGCGAGAACATTCCCGACCCGGACCTCCCGGTCATGGCCAAGGGTAATTGGGCCGGGTTCATGCGGTTCTCCGCGCGCTTTTACACTACGCCAGCGGCCGTTGGACTGTATCGCGACTACGTCACGCACCTCATCCAGCGGCGCAACACCGTCAACGGGCGGCTTTATCGCGATGACCCGGCCATCATGACCTGGGAGCTGGCAAATGAACCGCGTCCGGGCACCGACGATGCGAACGACGCGAGCGTTCAGGTATTTGTCAAATGGGTGGATGAAACCGCGCGGTTCATCCACGACCAGGACCCGAACCATCTCGTTTGCACCGGTTCGGAAGGCATCTGGGGCTGTTTGAAAAACCCTGAAGTATTTATCCAAGCGCATCAAACTCCGGCGATTGATTATGTGACCGTGCACATGTGGCTGAAGAATTGGGGATGGCTCAAGGATCCGCACCTCGGACCGGATTACGAGAAAGCCGCGGCCAGGGCCAGAGATCATGTTGAACAACACACCGCCATTGCCACCGATACTCTGCACAAGCCCCTCGTGCTGGAGGAATTCGGCCTGCCGCGCGACCACGAAAAATATGACCCGGAAAGCCCCACGACGGCACGCGATGATTATTACCGGCGTATGTTTGACCAGGTGGCGGAATCTTGCAGAGCCGGTCGGGCGCTGCAAGGCGCGAACTTCTGGACCTGGGGTGGCGAAGGGCGCGCAGGCGCCGGCAAACCGGATTCCGCCGCCGCTCTGACCGGTGATCCATTCTGCGAACCGCAAGGGCTGAACTCGGTGTTTGACACGGATAAAAGCACGTTGGCTGTGGTCGCTCGAGCCAACGAAAAGCTGGCTGCATTTGCAGGGTGATTGAAACGAGGCGGCGGTTGAAGGAAATGCGCCGCTGTCCGCGCGGGCCGGTCTATGGCGTCACCGTTGGCCGCGCATCGGGTGACGGATTGAGGGAGACGTGATCCAGCTCGAGATTTTTGACGTTCTTTTGATCCAGCCCTTTGCCGTAGGCCTTGTCCGAAGGTTTTCCCCAAACAATCCCGGTATGGCTCAACGTCAGTCCGTTGATGTCACGGGCGTAAATCCCCGCCAGCTTGCGCCCGAAAATGCCGTTGGTGAATACGCCCGCTGGCCGCTCATCGTAAAAACCACCCGGCACATCGCTGGTCTGTGCGATTTCCTCACGGACATTGTCGAGCACGATATTTTCCAGCGGGGAATTTGTCCATCCCATCAGGAAAATTCCGTTTTCACTGTGGCAAAGGATGTTGCTGAACCGGACGTTGCGAACCTGTCCCAGTTTGGTTTTTGCCGTGCGCGGGAAATGGCTGATATGAATCGGCTCCGCCGCGCCCCACCATTTGTGCGGCTGAAAACCGGTTTCGACCGTGATGTTGGCGAAGAGCACATTGTCAATGTCGCCTTCATCGAGGGCCTGGATGGAAAGCCCGCGATTGCTGTGAAACACAACGCAATCGGCAAACACGATGTCCCGCGCGCCGGGCGGGGTGTAAATCTCATCCACTTTCAGCGCGGTGCTTCGCGACGAGACCGTGCAACCCGTCACGGTGATATGGGCGGAACCGCCGTAGGACGCGAAATTCGGCGTGTTCTTGATGACAATGCAATCGTCGGCAGACTCAATGAAGCAGTTGGCGATGCGCACGTTGCGGCAATGGTCAACGTCAATGCCGTCGTTGTTGGCCACATCCCAGGCGTTGTGAATGCTGATGGAGTCAATCACCGCGTCTTCGCAACCGACGAGATGCACCGTCCAACTTGGGGCGTTGCGCAAGGTGAAGTCATGCAGGCGAACCTGGTGGCAACCGATGAAGATCACCATCATCGGCCGTCCGCCATGCGTTTGAGGCTGGCTGGGCAGCTTGTCAAAGGGCCACCAGTCACCGGTGAAGGACTCCGGCCACCAGCCTGCCTTGTTCACGTCGCCGCCGGCTTCTTCATTGGCCAATTCCTGCCACACGGCGCGGTCATTGCCGTCAATGATGCCGTTGCCGGAAACGGTAATATTGGTGGCATCCTTTGCGAACAACAATGCGCCGGGATGCCCGTAATCGCGCCAATTCGCGCTGCCCTTGAGCACCGCGCCGTTCGCCAGATGAAAATCAATCCCGCTGTGCAAGGTGAGCGCGCCGGTCAAAAAGATTTTTCCCGGCGGCAACAAAACTTGTCCGCCGCCCTGTGCCGCGCCGGCGTCGATGGCCTTTTGAATCGCCACCGTATCATCGTTCGTGCCGTCGCCGCGTGCGCCGAAGTCGAGAACATTGAAACTGCTGGTGTCCGCCGCATGACCGCCCATCAACGGGAAGACCAGCATTGAAGAGAGAACCGTCAACGCAGCAAATCGCGGCCAAGCGCCCCGGGCTTCAGGTCGGTTTGGCTTTTGCATTTCCTTCATGGCGATCACAACCTTACTCGAACAGCAGCCATTTGACATTGGGCCCGTCTGCCAACGCGCGGAACGCCCTCACATTTTGTCGAGTCGCAGCATTAACACGTCATGCCCCGGCAACTCGGCGTTCAAAGTGTCATCCGTAGTTCCCATATTTCCCATGTCCTTTTTCTTCCACAGATCGCGCACGCGGTACACCGTCGCGTCAAACCCAGCCACCCGTTTGGAGAGTTCGTCGCTGACATTTTCGGTTTTCCAGTCGAACCTCACCTTTTGTGGCCGGGGGCTGCGGTTGAGCACACACATGGCCCACGCCCCGTCAACGAGCGGCTTGAACCAGACTTCCAGGATACCGTCTGACGAATGCCGGAATCCCTCAACTCCCAGTTCGTCCTGGTCCACCGCGATGACGTCTTTGTTCATCAGGATTTCCGCGGTTTCCTTGGACATGTGCCGCAGATCGTTTCCGGAAATCAACGGCGCCGCCAGCATGCACCACATCGAAAAGTGCGCGCGGTCCTCGTTTACCGTCATGCCGTTGCCGACTTCCAGCATGTCGGGATCGTTCCAGTGTCCGGGACCGGCATACTGTCGCAACCCTGCCTGCATATCCAGAATTTGCAGGATGCCCCACTGATACCAGGTGCCGTGGTCCATCTTGCAATCGAAGCAGGGATAAATGTCACCGGTCGTGCGCCACAGATTACCCACCGCTCCCGCCCATTCCCACGGCTTGTTGTTGCCCCATTCGCAAATACTGAAAACCATCGGCCGGCCGGCCGCAAACAACGCGTCCCGCATGGTCGTGTAGGCGCCCCGGGCGTTCAAATCTTCGCAACCGCACCAGTCATATTTCAGGTAATCAACGCCCCATCCGGCGTATGTCAGAGCATCCTGATATTCATGTCCCCGGCTGCCGGGCTTTCCGCCGCAGGTCTTGGCGCCGGCGTCCGAATAAATCCCGAGCTTGAGGCCCTTGGAATGCACATAATCCGCCAGCGCCTTCATGCCGGACGGAAAACGCTGCGGGTCGGGATGAATGAAGCCTTGCGCATCGCGCTGACCGTGCCAGCAATCATCAATGTTGACGTACTGATAACCGGCGTCCTTCATGCCATTGGTGGCCATGGCGTCGGCGGTCTCGCGAATGAGTTCTTCATTCACGTTGCAGGCGAATTTGTTCCAACTGTTCCAGCCCATCGGCGGCGTCAGGGCAAGGTTGTCAAACTTCTGGCCGGACGCGCTGACGCAGGCCAGACCCGCGATGATTAACAGGATTTGTTTCATGGTTTTGGGATGGTTGGGTTGATGTCGGGTTGTGGCGATTGCAGTGCCTTTTTGAAACAGGCGCCCGCCCGGGTCGGCGTGAAATCCCAATCCTTGATCAGGCAGGGTCCCCAATGCGGATCAAAACACCAGGCAGTCCAGGAAATGCCGTGCCTGGCGCAGTACGACGTAATCGCGTCGCCGTAGTTTTCATCGCCGGTGATCGGGTTGTAACCGCCCGGTTCGCCCGGCGGGAGGAAACCGATTTCGGTCAGCATCATCGGGTATTTGTCGGCCACAGAGCCCCAGTCGCGTGTCCAATTGGCGTCCCACGGCTGTTTGGCTTTCATCGGATACGGATGCGCGACGTAGCCGATGCCTTCGGCGTCAATCGGGTCCGCGGCGACCGGGGTCAGGTCATAGCCAAAGTTAAAACCGGCGACGAGCGGAACGGCCGTCCCGCCGTTCGCGCGGATTGTTTTGATGAGGTCTTCCACCAAACCCTTCCATTCCGGCCACGTGCAGTTTCCGAGTTTCAATTCCGGGTTAACGGTCGGTTCGTTGAACAATTCAAAAAACGCGACCGTGTTGTTGCCGCGGTAATGCCTGGCCATCGTGCGCCAGAAATCGAAGGTCTCCTTTCGGGTGGTCTGGTAAAGTGTCGGCGGATAAAGCTCCGACGAACCGGGGAAGAATTTCTCCTCGTACAGATTCCCGATGCTGTGCCAGTCAATGATGACGTACAGCCCTTCCTCTCTTGCCCACCCGACGCCCTGGTCGAGCAGTTTGAGATAGTTCCTTTTGCCGTGGAGGTGCCAGGCCGCCGGGTGTACGGGAATTCTCACGATGTTCGCGCCCCAGGACCTGGCCATTTCGAAATAATGTTTGTTCCACTCGCCATTGCGTTGAAGCTTGTCGGGATCGCTCGTGTCCAGTCCCCGGAAGAGGATGCTCCTGCCGTCGGCGGTGACAAAGTGGTTGCCCTGCACGCTGATGTGCCCGGGTTGCGCCCAGGCTTCGGTGGTTAGCCATGCGGTGCAAAGAAAAACGAAGGCGGTCGCTTTCATGGCTTCAGTTTTGGGGTTTCTCCTTCCTCTCGGATACAGCGCGTAATCGGCGGAGCGTTTCCAGACACAATCGTGACCCATGATACGGGCCTTTCCATTCGCTGACTTTCGGCAGCGTCGGATCCACGCCGCCCTCGGGCGTGATGCGCCAGAACCATTCGCCGTGCACGCGGTCCACGAGATGGTTTTCAATAAAATCCCAGACGCGCAGCATGGCATTGAGATACTTCTCGTCGCGGGAGATTTGAAAGGCATTGAGGAAGCCGATCACGGCCTCGGCCTGTGGCCAGCATTCCTTGCCTCCATCAATGATCTTCCCGTCTTTGCCCTCGTAACGGAGCGCGCCGTCGGCATCAATGCCTTCCCGGAGCACGACTTCCACCATTCGTAGCGCAACCGCCTCGACTTGCCTGCGCAATACAGCGTCGCCCAGAACTTCGGCAGCCTCACAGAGCAACCAGGTGCCTTCAATATCATGGCCGAAGGTGTAAGAATCCGAGCGCACGCGCCATTCCTCATCGAAGAAGTGATTCAAGTGCTGCGTGCGGGAATCAAGAATGCGCTGCTCAAAAAGTTGGATGAGCTCGCGCAGGCGTTGCTCGACCCTAGGCTCCTTCCAGACCCGGTACAAATTGGTATAAGACTCCAGCAGGTGAAGGTGATTGTTCATGGACTTCTTCTCGTTCATGTCCTTGTCGCTCAACCTTGCTTCCGCGCCGGCTTCGGACCAATCGCGCCGGCACACTTCGATGTAACCGCCGTGCCGGGCATCATGCGCGTGCCGCTCAATCAGCCCGAACAACTCCTGGGCGCGGGCCAGGGCGGCTGGCGCGTCGAAAGCCCTGTGAAATTCCGCAAGCGCGTAGATGTAAAAAGCCTGGCCATAGATCTTTTTGGAATCGTCGAGCACGCGCCCGGCGTCGTCCAGTCGCCAGAACGCGCCACCCTGCTGCGGGTCCCAGAACCGGTTCATCACGTAATCAAAAGCGCGGTCCGCCATTTGCCGGAAGAGTTTTTCGGGATGTACCTGGTAAACCGCCGAGAACGCCCACAGGATGCGGCTGTTGACGATCAGACCCTTCGGCTGCGTCCGATCGGGCTTGAGGTCGTTGGACAGCCAGGCCATCCAGCCCCCTTGCTCGTGATCCACGGCCGGGCCGCACCAGAAGGGCATGATATTTCCGTATAATTGATCCCTGACGCTTCGGGAAAAGGCTTTAAGTTTATTCGGGTCCATTCGCAATTCTGCGTTTTAATCTGTCTCCAGCGCGTGCGTGATTTCCACACGGCCAAGCTGCGTTTCACCGGTCAGTTCAATTTTCAGGTACTTCGCGTCGCCGCCGATATTCCCGGCCTGGTAGAGGACGGGCTTCCAGTAACCGTAATCGCCGGCACCGCTGAAATATTCGTTCCTGCCCGCGGCGATGTCTCGATAAGTCCGGCCATCATCCGAGATTGAGAACTTCAGGTCCGCGACAGCATGGGGAAAGAACGTAAAAACGCGGAAACTTTCGATCGCTGCCGGAAGCCGGTAGATGAGAGCGTCTCCGGCCTTGCCAGCGGCCCGATGCGCGTCTTCCTTTGCCTTGCGGCAGTCGCGCCTGGAGATTTCGATGTTGCCTTGCCGGGCATGGGCTTTGGAAAAGTCAGCGAGTTCATCCACCAGGGTTGCCTGGGTGACGGCAACCGGCCCGACGATGTTGGAGGGTTGCGAGAGGCCGGCTTCATTTTTCGCGCGGATCCGGTAATACCAATTCCCTTTTGGCGCGGACTCGTCGTTGAACAGCGGGCGATATTGGACAAAGCTTTCATCCAGATTTGCGCCGGCAACCGTCCATGGCCCAGCCGCTTTCGGAGCGCGTTCAACGGTATAACTGGCGGCGCCCACGGAGCCTTGCCAGGAAATCGCGGCGGGGTCGGCTATCGGCAATAACGTCGGTGGCGCGGGGACTGGAATGGCTGGCGGAGTCAGGCCGCGGATGGCAAATGCGTATCGCCGGACCGCTGCCATCAAATTGGTTTCGTCATACTCAGCGCCGATGGTGGCCGAACCGGGCCAGTGGAAAGCCTTGTAGAGGTTGGCCCCGTCCGGTTCACTGTGCCAGTAGAAGCCGCCATCGCGGTCGCGGAAACGCAGGCTCCACAACAACCCCCCGGACATGCCGGTGTCCATGATGGTTTTCATGGTGTCCTCCATTTGCGCCGTGCTGACAAATCCAAATTCACCGACCACGTATGGCTTTCTGCCTTTCGCCCGGGCCCAATTCTCGCGGATAAGTTCGGAAAAGGTCTTCTTCATGCGCGGCCCGGGATAATGGTGCGTCGTCACGATATCCACGTCCGGGTCGGTGAGTGATTCAGGATGCAAAAGCGCGCCATTCACGCCGTCCATCACGAGATGATGGGGGTCAAGGCTCTTAAGGTAGCGGGCGATTTCTCGCGTCCAGGAAGGCGGACAGGAAAGTTCATTGCCGGTTTCCCAGCAAAGGATGGCTTTGTCGTCGGAGTAACGGACGCCGGTCAGAGTGTTGGTGCGGGTCAGGATGAACCGGATGGTTTCTTCGAAGTCAGCAATGAGTTGCGGATCAGTCCAAAAGTCATCCCCGGTTTTGCCGCGAAAGCTGGCATATTCGGCGCGGCCGCCCTGCCATTTCCAATTGTTCACCAGAGGGATGATGAGCCGGATGCCTTGTTCGTTGGCGATTTTGAGCACGAGGTCCAGCTCGCGGAAGGCTTCTTCATTGAACTTGCCCGGGCCCAGGACATAACCCGGCATGTCCGGATCGTCATGGGTGCGCACGACGGAAAGCGAATAGGTGCGCACCACCGTGCCGCCCATCTGACGCACCGTCATCAGCCCGTCGCGGATTTCGAACTCGTCGGGCAAACGCCAGGCGTTGGTTTCCGCAAAAGGCATGTTGTCTTCAATCAATTGAAGATTGGGGAGATTGAAAGAAATGAAGCGAAACGGTTTGCCGTTCTCCAGCAACTGATCGCCGCGGACAGTAATGAAGTCGCGCAAGGCGGACTCCGCGCGAAGCGGGGAGGTCGCGGAAACGGCCAGCATCGTTGTCAGGTATAAAATAGATCGTCGCATGTTTGATTTCCTTCAAACGGCCTGGTCGCGGCGTTCACCCCGTCAGGGATGGGCAGCGATTCCCGCTTGGGAGGCGGGAGTTGAGGTGTTTGGCCTCGCGCCGCGAAACCTGGACACTGACCAACACAACCGTCAAAAGACAAGCCGGTAATTGCATTATTTTAGGCTGCCAAGTTCCGCGCTCAGGTCGAGCGCAATCTGCGTCCCTAATTTTCAGGACAGGCGCCAGCGTTTTCGCGATGCTTTACTGCATCATCCCGGCCAGGGTGTCTTCCATGGCTTCAGCCCAAATTTGGTAACCCCGTTCACTCGGATGCAGCAAATCCGGCATGATTTCCCTGGAAAGCACGCCATCCGCTGCGAGGAACCTGGAACCGATGTCGAGGAACTTTACCATCTTTCCGTCGTCGAGGCGGGCGAGTTGCGAATTGATTTCCTTGATTTGCACGCGAACGGGATCGTCTGTTAATCCTCGCGGGAAAAGGCCGAGCAGCAGCACCTTGCTTTCCGGCAGCCGGACGCGCAGTTCCCTGACGAGGTTCGTCACGCCCTCAATAATTTCAGGGGTCGTATTGCGCGGTTTCCCGTTGTCTTCATTGCCTGCATTGTTCGTGCCGATAAGGAGGACAACGACCTTGGGTTTGAGGCCGTCGAGTTCGCCATGCTCGATCCGCCAGAGCACATTCTGGGTGCGATCGTAGCCAATGCCGAACTCGGCGGCGTGGCGCGGCGCGTAATGTTTGTTCCAGACGTTCAACCCGCCGTTGCCCCACAACCAGCCGGCGGTGATGGAATCCCCGAGAAACAGCAGATCAATGTGGCCTTGCTTTGCGCGCGCTACAAAAGATTCATGGAGCGACATCCAGTTTGTCGGAAACGAACGGGGCGCGGGAATGACCGCGGTGTTTTCGGCAAAAACCGCAATTGCCCAAAATGCGGCAACAACAAACACGGCGATGCGGCGGCGGTTTTTCACAAGCATATTATGTCATTTTCGGACTTTGCTGCCGTGCCCGGTAACAACCTCGCATGGCGGACGGCCGGTCAATGTGAATCACCCATCGGGAAGTGGGCATACTTGGCGACCGCCTGCGCGCGGGAGCGCACATGGAGTTTTTCGTAGACGCGGCGAATATACGTGTTCACCGTCTGCACGCTGATCTGGAGCACGCTGGCAATCTCCTTGTAAAGATAACCGCGGGCCAGCAATTCCAGCACCTCGCGCTCACGCGGGGAAAGATCGTCTGAATCACCGGATTCCATGCCGGTTCGCTGGAAGGATTGCACGACCCGGCGGGCGATCTGACTGCTCATCGGCGAGCCGCCGGCATGGACCTCCTTCAATGCCGCCAACAGGTCGTTGCGCCGCATTTGCTTCAACAGGTAACCGGAGGCACCCGCTGACAGCGCGTTGAAAATGTGGTTGGCATCTTCGTACACGGTCACCATCACGAACTGCGTGTCGGGCAGGTGCGGCTTCAACCGGCGCACACACTCAATTCCATTCAACCCCGGCAGGTTGATGTCCACCAGCACGACCGACGGTTTTTCCTGCGGCAACTTCGCGATCGCTGTTTCGGCATCATCATACTCGCCGACACACCGGAAACCGTCGGCACGGCGAATCCAGCCCGCCAAAATTTCCCGGGCGGGCACGTCATCTTCAATGATGGAAACCACAATGCTCACGGCAACTTATCTATTGTGCCCCGACCGTTCCCGAAAGTCGTGTCGCCTGTTTTCGTGACACCGGACAATGATGGTTGGATTCGCACTCATGATTTTCGGGAGGCAACCGCCGCAACGGCCACCACAAATTTTACCTCCGTTCCGCGGCCCGGCGAGCTTTGAATTTCGAAATGCCCGCCGATTTTCGCCAGACGCTGGCGCAGGTTCGCCAGCCCGTGGCCCCGCGTGATCCGGTCCGGTTCCCGCCGCCCCGTTTGCTCCAGGGCGCCGGGCACAAACCCTTTTCCGTTGTCGCGGATGACCAGAACAAAGGAATCCGGCCGGGCGGTCAGCGAGATGAACGCCTCCGACGCGGCGGCGTGTTTGACCACGTTGTGCAATGCTTCTTTGAACGCAAGGAACAGGTTGTGTCGCACTTCGGCGGTCACGGGCCACGGGGGAAGCTGCAACGGTACGTCCAGACGGCAGCGAATGTCGAGCGATCCCAGAAATTCCTGCGCAAAATTGCCCAGATAACTCGCCAGGCTGTCCAAGGTGTCGTGCTGTGGGTTCACCGCCCAGACAATTTCATCCATGGCGCGCGTCAATTCGCGTGCGGTGCTGTAGATCCGCTCCAACTGGGCGGCGGCCTGGGCCGGGTTCTCCAATTCACTATTCACCGATTCGCTGAGCAGCGAAATGCGGGTCAGATTCGCGCCGAGGTTGTCGTGGATGTCCTGGGCAATGCGGGCGCGTTCACGTTCAACCGCGCGCAAGTGCTCCAGGTGTTCCAGTTTGAGGCGCATCCGGCGGCGGGCGATCCACAAGACAACACCGGCCACGGCGCCGGCCAACGCGGCCGCGGCTGCCAGGCTGGCCACCAGGCGGAACCACCATTCCTGCCAGAAAAACGGCTGCACTGTGAACGCCAGGACCGCTCCGTTGTCGTTCCAGACGCCGTCACTGTTACAGGCGATGACGTGGAATTTGTAACTGCCCGTGGGGACATGGCTATAATTGGCCGACCGTTTCGTTCCGGCGTCCACCCATTCGGATTCCAGCCCTTCGAGGCGGTATTTGAAACGCACCTTTTCGGGCACCACGAAACTCAAGGCGGTGTAACGAAATTCAAACCGCTGCGGGCCGGGCGGGATCTGGAGCCGGGCGTCGCTCCCCGGGGGGCAGGTCACGGGACGATCGTCTGCCAGCATGTTTTCAATGATGACGGGAGGGGGCAATTGATTCACTTTGGCATCTTCCGGATTGAATGCCACCAGCCCTTTGCTCGTGGGAAACCAAAGGCGGCCATCGGCCGTTCTGCCACCGGCCGGCTGGAGCCCGCCGGAACACTCCAGCGTGGGCATTCCGTCCGCCTTGCCGTAACTGAGACAATCCACCGAGGAGATCTGACCGTCTGCGCACCGGGTCAACTCATCCCTGCGGATGCAAAAAACCCCGCCGTGTGAACTGATCCAGAAATTGCCCCGCCCATCATCTTCGATGTCGCAAATAAAATTGTTGGGCAATCCCTGGCCGGAACTGATGTCGGCAAAGCGGCCCTGTTTCAACCGGTTCAAACCGCCGCCGTAGGTTCCGATCCAAAGGGTGCCGTCAGCATCCAAATGCAGGCACTGGACATAATCGCTGGAAAGCCCGTCCTTCTTCAGGAACTGTTCCAACACACCGTGGCGCCAGTGGCCCAGGCCGCCGCCCAACATGCCAAACCACACGCTGCCGTCGTGATCTTCCACCATCGCCCGCACGTCTGGCAGTTTCAAACCCTCCTTGCTTCCATACCACGTCGGGACACCCGCCTGATCGTGCAACAGACCGGCAGCGGTTCCGATCCAGGTTGAACCATCTTGTGCGTGCAAAATGGCAGTCATGGGGACCGTCACATTCTCCAAACCGGGCGCATGCACAAAATGCTCCCCCTGCTGGATGAACAGCCCGCCTCCCCATGTGCCGGCCCAGATGCGCCCCCGGGCGTCCTCCGCCACCGACCAGACAAAAAGATTCGACAATCCGTCACTCTCTGCGAAGTGTGTCCATTCGCCATTATCCAGGCGATACAGGCCCGCGCCTTCGGTGCCTATCCAGAGGGCTCCATTGTGCGCGGTCGTGACCGACAGCAACTCTCTTCCCTGCCAGCGGTCCGGCGCGTTAACCGTGGCCACTTTGCCGGCCCGCAATGCCACGAGACCGCCGCTGCCGGCGCCCGCCCACAAGGTGCCCTCATGGTCTTCGTATAAACAGCGTACCCAATCGTGCGGCAGGCCGTTGGCCCGGCTAAAATGAAGCACACCCCGGTGGGGGAAAATCAGGTAAAGACCCTGGTCCAAGGTCCCCACCGCCAGACAGCCTGACCGCATCTCAATCAGCATGGTGATGGGACTTTGTCCCCATGGAGTCGGTCCCAGATCGTCTGTCCACCCGCTGCCGTTCCATTTCCGCAACCGTTGTTCCCCGGCAACCCAGAGACCGCCATCGCGGCTCGGACAAATCGCTTCGACGTATCCCAAAGATTGACCGGCCGGCGCAATGGGTATCAATTGGCCATGATCAAGCGTTAGCACTTCTCCGTTGTAAGTTACCCACAGCACTCCATGTTCGCCTGCGACCAGGGAGGCCGCCCGGGTGGAAACCCCCGCATTGGGGACGGAAATCAGCTCACTGTTCACGTCGGCCAATCTTCCTTCCTCGTTCAACACCCAGATCTTGCCCGTTTGGTCGGCGCCGATGCCCGAAATTTTCCGATCATTCCAGGGAGGATTGAATTTCACCGCATAGAAATGCCCGTCGCGGTAGCGTGTCAACTCCCCCGTTTCATGCCCGATCCAGAGGTTCCCTTCGCGGTCCTCAAACAGGCTGATGACCCGGCTGCTGCTCATTTCGGGTGTGTTATTGTTGTCGAACACGGTAAAGCTCGCGCCGTCAAACCGCGCCAGGCCATCGTAGGTGCCCACCCATAAGTAACCGTCATGGGTCTGCACAATGGCCGTCACCACATTTTCCGGCAAACCATCTTCCGTTTGCCAGACCCGGAGGAAGTAGCTCGGCAAGGTTGGTGTTGCGGCATGAAGGCCGGGGCAAGCGAAGCAAAGCAACAGCAAGCAAATATACCTGACACACCTTCGGACCCAAATTGGCCGATGAAGGAACATGTTTGGAATTCTGCCGGGCACGCTCGGTACGCGCAAGTTAAACCCGGCAAGGCCTTTACCCGCCCGCTTTAAAAGCCGGGGCAGAAGAAGGATAAAATGCGGTTACCGGCCAGGAGTCACGGCCTCCCCGTTTCAAAGCAATCGAATATCGGAGGCAGGCTTGGGGGCGGGGAGATGAATCCGGAAATTTACTGTATCCTGGCCCGATAATACCGGGAAGGAAAATAGATGGCGGCGGTATCCGTGTAGGAAACGCTTCCCGCAGGTGCGGCATTGGTGGAAATCGAAGTCCAATTTTTAAGATCGGTCGAGGCCTGAATGACATAGTTGGAGCCGGTCGGCCCGGACAACTGGAGGTTGAATCCCCTGGCCGTCATCCCCGTTCCGGTAGAGACGATGTTCAACACCTTGGACACGGTGCTGGTCAGGACGGTTAAGCTTGCGGTTCCGCTGGTCACCGAACCGCCACCGTTCTGTATTTGCACCGAATAATTACCCGCATTGGTCGGGCTGGCGTTGTGGATGGTTAGTTCACTGATGACGCCAAGCTCAACGCCCAGGAGGCCCAAGAGAACGCTATTTTTGACCGTGATATTGCCATTGGTCGCGATGGGTTGGCCATTGAAAAGCCAATTAAATTTCAGCGGAGTAAGGCTCAAAGCCACTGTCGTCGAAAAAGTAGCCGTGTCTCCATTGGAGACAGTTATGTCAGAAGGTTGGGCATTAATTGTAGGCGGAGGGCCAAGACCTGCGTAGGCCTTAGTCGTCAAAAAAACGAAAAGAAACATACAAATCGCCACCCCTCGCACCCAACAACTACTGCATTTGCTAATACTTACCATAAAACACGATAAAAATTTGAGACACTGAAAGCTACTCTTGTGCCTAAAATTTAGAATCGGTAGGTCAGTTTTACGCGAAAAGTGCGGCCATCCTGTTGGATCGCATTTTGCAGGTGGAAGTCCGACGCTGGATCGTAGTATGTCTTATCAAGCAAATTATAGATGCTGGCGGAAATATCCAGGTTTTTGATGAGGTTCTGGCTGAAGATCGTAAAATTAACAACGGCAAAACCTGGTGTGTTCGGCCCGGATTGCGTGCCGGAAGCATCCGTATAGACCGTGTGACTGGAGCTGGTGTATTGGGCTTCAAGTCCGGCAAAAATTTTGTCTTTGTATAGCGGCGCGCTGACGTTGAATTTGATCAAATGCATGGGCGAATCCGGCAGTCCCATTTCGCTGTCGCGGTTTTCCGTGTGTTGCAATGTATAGCTCAAGCGCGTCCGGATTCCGTTTTCCCAGATTCCTTCGAGTGCCAGTTCCGTGCCGAACGTGTCGGCGTTGAAATTGGTGAAGCTGCCGTTCTGAATATCAATCAGATTATCCATTCTGTTGTAAAAAGCAGAAACGGAAGAGCGCAGATGCCGCCCGATTCCCTGCTCATAAACCAATTCGTAGGAAGTAATGTTTTCGGGACGGGGCTTGACGCTCAAGGTGGCCAGTTCGCTCAACTCATAAAAACTCGGGTCGCGAAACGCCGTCCCGTAGATAAATTTGAAAGTAGATTGCCGGAACGGATCGTAAATGAGGGCTGCGCGCGGACTCCATGACGGGTTGAAACTATCCTGGCGATCGTAAGATTGATCGTAACGCACGCCGGCGTTGACGTGGAGGTTGGTCAACACGGTGAAATTGTCCTGAACAAAGACGCCGTAATTTTGGCGGCGGTCATGGACATCGGAAAAAACTGTTCCCGTGCTTGGTTCAAACAGGCGGTCGTTCTGTCTGAAATCGTTGCGATACTCGGCACCGACGGTGAGAAGATTGCGGTTCCAGAGTTTTTTGTTGACCTGAGCTTCACCGCCGGCCCACTCACCGGTCTCTTGCTCCTGGTAAAAGTCGGCGCCCGGAGCCGGCAAGCCGGAAGGTTCCGGATAGCCGATTTGATAATCGCTCCGGTCATAATAAATGTTGGCTGAAACATCCAATGTGTCTGAAAATTGGTGCGCATATTCCAAAGTGGCATAACTCCGGACATCTACCGTTCGCAGTCGCGAGTCGTCAAACGTGGTGGCATATTGCGCCGTCGGATTTTCCTTATCCCGGTTGATGAACCCGCCTTCCACGGTGAAATCCTTGTAATTTACGGAGCCAAAAAAGCTGCCAAAGCCGTCACCGTCCAAATTGTGCGCGATGCCGTTGTTCTGCGACGGCGTGTCGAATTGCGGGTAATACAAATTCTCCGGTCCGTCATTGTTGTAAATCATCCCGGATAGCAAAAATTGCAGACCGTTGGTGAATTGGTCGCCTATCGTTACGCGCCCTGAATAGGCGTCATAACTCCCATACATTCCAGATGCCTCAACGCCATCTATCTGCTTTCCCTGTCGCGTGATGACATTGACCACCCCGAAAAACGCATTGTTGCCGTAAAGCACCGAACTGGGACCGCGAATGATTTCCACCCGGTCAATCAAATCCACATCCAGGATGAACGCCGTGTCAACGTACGCGCCGTCGTTCAGGTCGTTGTTGATGCGGTGTCCGTTGACGAGCAGCAGGATGCGACTGTTAAAATCGCCCAGATTGACACCGCGCGTCCCTAAAAAATCGTAGTCCCGATCATAAGAAACGTAGAAGCCCTGCACGCTCGCGAGAATGTCCGCCAATGTCCGGTAGCCGTAACGTTTGATTTCATCCGAGGTAATGACGGTGGTGGACGCCGGCGCTTCGGTCGCCTTTTGTTCGAATTTTGAGGCGCTGTACACCTCCGGCACTTTGATTTGCATCAATGCTTCCAGTGGCAGCTCGGTCAAATCCGGCGCCTGGTTCGTGCTGTCGTCCGCCCGGACGCTGAAGGCAAAAAGGAAAAGCGCCCAAAAGAAATGCCGGAACAAAAGCGCGAGACCGGGCAGGATTGGCAAAAGAGGGCTTCTTTTGTTCATGCTCTGGATCAAGCGTCGTTTTTGGTTGTCGGCAAACTCATCGGGTCAACGCCAGCAACGCTGGCAACCCCAATTCAGCACGATTGCTGCCATGTGGTGTTGTCCTGAAATTGGATTGTGGCCGGCTCTCTGAAGGCTGCAAGCAGGAAATGCGGCCGGCGGAGAACTTGACAATGCCGGGCAAATGCGCCGTCATAAATGGCAATCTTGTGTGACCGGCAAACAGAGAAAATTCAGCTGTCATTTGCGTTGCGCCTTGAACCGGGTTCAGGCGGGGCGGCCGGCGGAAATGCCGCTCGCCGCCCGCAGGCCAATACCGTTCTCGAAACCTGCGCCTCCGCCCGGAGGGTTGTTTTTCTGTTCGGTTTGATTTTTGCGCTCGGGTTCAGAGGCTTCGCGCAGCCCTCGCCGTCCGAATACCAGATCAAGGCGGCATTTCTGTATAACTTTGCAAAATTTGTCGAATGGCCTCCACAGGCTTTTGCCGGACCCAAATCGCCAATGGTCATCGGCGTGTTGGGGAAGAATGTTTTTGGCGACGATTTGGAGCAAACCATCCGTAATAAGACAATCAACGGCCATCCTTTCCAGTTCAAGGAGGTTCATTCGGTGACCGAGGCGACGAATTGCCACATCCTCTTCATCAGTGCGTCGGAAAGGGATCGGTTGCCGAAAATCCTGAGCGGTCTGCGCAACGCGGATGTTTTGACGGTAAGTGAAACCGGCCATTTCATCGAAGCCGGCGGCATGATTAATTTTGTCATCGAAGACAACCGGGTTCATTTTCAAATCAACGATGCCGCCGCAAAAAAGGCCGGACTTAAAATCAGTTCCAAGCTTTTGAGCCTTGCTACTCATAATCATTAAGCAGCGGAATGGAAATCGCTTCAATCCGTGCCGGCGCGCCGCAAGCAAAGCCGTGTTGGCGCTTTGTATTAAAAGAGGACATTTGTGCCCAGGTTTCAGGACATTTCCATCAAGCGCAAGCTGACGGCGATCATTATGATTGCCAGCACGGTGGCTTTGCTGCTGGTATCGGCGGGTTTTGTGACCTATGAACTGGTCACGTTCCGTCAAACGATGACGCGTGATCTTTCCACGCTGGCGGAAATTATCGGCAACCAAAGCACCGCGGCGTTGACCTACGGAGACAAGGACGCGGCGAAGGAAATTCTGGCCGCATTGAGTGCCAAAAAACACATCGTGGCCGCCGCGCTGTACGACAAGGACGGACAATTGCTCGCGTCATATTCCGGCGGTCCGGATCCGGCGGCGGCCTTTCCCCACCAGCCGGAACAAGACGCGCTGCGCTTTGAAAACAATGCCTTGGTTCTCTTCCATAAAATTCGATTGGATGGCGAATTTGCCGGCACGGTCTATTTAAAATCCGATTTGCAGGAAATCCACGAGCGGTTCGTGCGCTACGCGGCGATGATTCTGCTCTTCATGCTGGCCTCATGGGTGGTGACGTTGTTTCTTTCCGCGCTGCTTCAGCGGATCATTTCCCGTCCGATTTTTCACCTTGCCGAAACCGCCAGGGCCGTGTCGGGCGAAAAAAATTATGCCGTGCGCGCAGCCAGACACGCCAGTGATGAACTCGGCCAACTCGTTGACAGTTTCAACGAAATGCTCGGCCAGATTCAGCGGCGTGACTCTGAATTACAGCAGGCGCACGACAAACTGGAAGTCCGGGTCGGGGAACGCACGCGCGACTTGCGCGCCGAAATCGCCGAACGCCGGCGCGCCGAGTCGGCCTTGAAACAGCAGTTTGTCCGCATGAGTCTCCTCAACCAGATCACCCAGGCGATTTCCGAACGGCAGGATACCGACAGTATTTTGCATGTCGTGCTGCGCCAGCTTGAAGATCACATGGGGCTCGATCTCGGGATCGTGTCGTTGTTCGACGCAAACGCCCAAGCTTTGAACGTGGCGGCGTTGCGCGTGAAGAATTCCATGCTCGCGGACAAATTCGATCTGCAGGAGGGCAGCGTGCTGTCTCTGGCGGAAACCGGCTTCCAGCTTTGTGAACGAGGGCAGACGGTTTATCTCGCGGACACGATCAAAGAAAAGGCTGCGTTCGCCGAAAAACTGGCCGTCACCGGCTGGCGCTCGGCCGTGGCCGTGCCACTGATGGTGGAAGAAAAGCTTTTCGGCGTGCTGGTCTCCGCACGGCTCAAGGCGGATGGCTTCAACAGTGATGATTGTGAATTTCTTCGCATGCTGAGCGAGAATGTCGCGCTGGCGGCGCACCAGGCCCGCCTGCACACGGATCTTGAAAGGGCCTATGGCGAATTGCGCCGCACCCAGGCGACGGTCTTGCAGCAGGAGCGCCTCAAGGCCCTGGGCCAGATGGCCAGCGGCATCGCGCACGATGTCAACAACGCCCTTTCGCCGGTTGTCGGCTTTTCCGACATCATCCTGAAAGGCGAATACGGCCTGAACCTGGACGGTAAAAAATATCTGAAATATATTCGCATGGCCGGCGAAGACATTGCGCACATCGTGGCGCGCCTGCGGGAATTCTATCGCGCGCGCGAGGACAACGAATCCTTGCAGCAACTCGACCTCAACGCGCTCGCCGAGCAGGTGGTGGACATGACCCGCCCGCGCTGGCGCGACATTCCGCAATCAAAGGGCATCACGATTGAAGTGCGCACCGATCCTGCCCCGGACATGCCGAAATTGGCCGGCATTGAAAGTGAAATCCGTGAGGCGTTCACCAATCTGGTTTTAAATGCCGTGGATGCGATGCCCAACGGCGGCAGCATCACGATTCGCACGCGGGTTTTGCGTCATGAAAATGGCGGCAAGCATCCAAGGCAGGTCGTGGTGGAAGTCAGTGACACCGGCACCGGCATGAGTGAGGAAACACGCAAGCGCTGCCTCGAACCCTTCTTTTCAACCAAAGGCAAGCGCGGCACCGGCCTCGGTCTGGCGATGGTCTACGGTGTCATCGAACGCCACGAGGGCAATATTGAAATCCAAAGCGAACCGGGCAAAGGCACGACCTTCCGTCTGGCCTTTCCAGTACGCACCAGGCTTTGCGAAGACCACGAGGAGACCGAAAGCCACGTGGCCATCGAACCGCTGCAAATTCTTTGCATTGATGATGAACCGTTGCTGCGCGAACTCATCAAGGAAATTCTCGAACGCGACGGACACGAAGTCGAAGTCAGCGACAGCGGCCAATCGGGCCTGGACGAATTCCGGATTGCCCGCGAGCGCGGCCGCCCTTTCGACGTGGTCATCACCGATTTGGGAATGCCATATCTCGACGGGCGGCAGGTCGCCAGGGCGCTCAAGCAGGAATCGCCGACCACACCCGTCATCATGCTCACCGGTTGGGGCGCGTTCATGAAGGAAGATGGCAACACACCCGAACCGGTGGACGGGATCATCAGCAAACCGCCGCGTTCACGCGAATTGCGCGAAGCCTTGAGCCGGTGTCGTCCCATCCGAGGCAAAACCAAGAGACATCCGGTCGGATTTGCATCCACGGGTGGATAGTCGTTGCGGTTCTTTTTTGGCGCGGTGGCCCAAAAATCCACGGCAGCCGCATTCGCAAAATTGGTTATCATGGCCGTCGCAATGGCCGCAGGCGATTCCTGCTGAAAACCGCTCTTTGCCAAACCGGCGGAACGGGTGGGATTCGAAGTCATGCAACCCGGCTTCGTAAATGTGCGTGGACGCGTGCGGTCGTCCTGACCGGCGGATATCCAGCGCGATGCCTCGATGGCGCAAAGCAATTCTGGCAAGCGGCGACCCGTTTCAGCCATGGAGAATTCCGTTGCCCAGCCGGGCCTTTGGCTTATGCTGCGATTCAATCACCATGGAAAGGAATGAACTTGTATGCTGACACGAAGAGAATTCACCCCGATTTTATTGACCGCTTTGACCACCGCTGGACTTGCTGTGCAGGCTCAACCTGATAAAACCTCCGTCATGACCTCAACCGCCACTGAATGGAGTTCCGTCGAAGCCAAAACGAACGCGACCGGCTCCAGCCGGAAGTTTTTCGAAGGATCCACCGCCGATCTCGAAGTGCTGGAATGCCATGCTTCCACCCTCAATCCGGGTGCCACCAACCACGTGATACTCCGGCGTCCCAACGACGAGGTCATCATCGTGAAAGAGGGAACGATCGAGGCATTTGTGAATGACAAGTGGGTGCGCGTCGGGCCGGGTTCGGTCATTTTCAACGCCGCCAACGTTCCCCAATCAATGCGGAACGCGGGCGATGGCCCGGCCACTTATCACGTCATCATGTTCCGTCCGGCGGCAACGTCCAAACAACCCGCCGCCGAAAAATAAAATGACGCCCTTGACGTCCCGCCCGGCCACGGCGAAGCTTTGGCCCATGCCAGCCCGACTTACTCACTTTAGTACATTCACTTTTGCTTTGATGATTGCTTCCAGTCTTCGCGCCGCGCCGCACAAAGGCGTCACCGTCGTGCCAAATGAAGCCTCCAACCGCGTGGATGTGCTTGTTGATGGCCGGCCATTCACTTCTTACCTCTGGCCGGACACGTTGAAAAAGCCGGTGCTGTTTCCGCTGCGCACAGCCAGTGGCACGATTGTCACGCGTGGTTTCCCGCTCGAACCACGCCCGGGTGAGCGGACGGACCATTCTCACCACGTCGGGCTTTGGCTCAATTACGAAAACGTCAACGGCGCGGATTTCTGGAACAACTCAACCGCGTTGCCGGCGGAACGGCAGGCAAAGATGGGCAAAGTGGTGCATCGGCGCATCGTAAAAACGAGCAGCGGCGCGGACAAAGGCGAGCTTGAAGTCGAAATGGACTGGATGATGCCCGACGGCCAGCCGATCCTGCACGAGACAGCGGATTTTGTCTTCCGTGCCGGGCCGGGCCGGCGTGTGGTGGACCGGATTTCCACGCTCACCGCCTTGGACAAGCCGGTGGTGTTCAAGGACGAAAAGGATGGCATGTTCGGTCTGCGCGTGCGGCGGGAACTGGAGCAACCCTCAAACGAAGCGGTGACGTTCACCGACGCGAGCGGTCGGCCCACCACGGTGAAAGCCATGGACACGAACGGCGTGAGCGGATTATACCGCAGCAGCGAGGGCAAAACCGGAGACGCGGTTTGGGGCACGCGTGGACGTTGGACAATGTTGACGGGCAAGGTGAACCAGGAGGAGATCACGCTTCTCATGCTCGATAACCCCCTGAATGTCGGGTTTCCGACCTACTGGCATGCGCGGGGCTACGGCTTGTTCGCCGCCAATCCGCTCGGCCAGGAAATTTTCAGCAACGGGAAGGAGAAATTGAATTTCACCATTCAGCCGAAACAGTCGGCCACGTTCCGATATCGCCTGGTCATTCTCGATAGCACAGCGACGCCGGATCAGGCAGAAGCTCAATACCATCTGTTCGTGGACGAAGTGAAATAGGTCCCTTGCCCATTCCCGCGTATGAATAAAATCCCCCGCCGCCGTTTCATACGCAATTCACTCCTGGCTGTGGCTGCGTTCAAAGCCTGGCCGCTGGCCGCTCAATCTTCCGTCAAATCGCGCATCATCGGCGCTAACGGTGATATTCGTTGCGCGGTCGTCGGTTTCAACGGCCGCGGCAAAAGCCATATCGAAGCTTTCAGCACGATGAAAGGCACGCGGTTGGTCGCATTGTGCGATGTGGACAGCGCCGTTATCGGAAAGGAATTGCAAAAGGCGACCGATGGCGGAGCAAAAGTCGAAGGTTATACCGACGTCCGAAAGCTGCTTGAAAATAAAGATATTGATGTGGTCACGTTCGCGACGCCACATCACTGGCACGCGGTCGGCGCAATCTGGGCGGCGCAGGCCGGCAAGGATGTTTATGTGGAGAAGCCGGCTTCGCATAACGTTTGGGAGGGCCGGAAAATGATCGAGGCGGCTCGCAAATACAATCGCATCATGCAGGTCGGAACGCAGTGCCGTTCCAGTGTGGGATTGCAGGAGGCAATCGGGTGGTTGCACGAAGGGCATCTGGGCAAAATCATCCGCGCCCGCGGACTTTGCTACAAACGCCGGGACAGCATCGGCAAAACCACCGGCCCGCAGCCGGTTCCCGAATCGGTCAATTACGACTTGTGGTGCGGTCCCGCGCCGCTCGACCCGCCGCATCGCAACAGCAAAAAGAATGGCACGATCCACTACGACTGGCACTGGTTCTGGCCTTACGGCAATGGCGACCTGGGCAATCAGGGCATCCATCAGATGGACATCGCGCGCTGGGCGCTGGGCGAACCGGAAATGTCCCCGCGCGTCATCAGCATCGGCGGGCGGTTGGGCTATGAAGACGATGGCATCACGCCAAACACGCAAATTGTTTTTCACGATTACAAGGCCGCGCCGCTGATCTTCGAGGTCCGCGGTCTGCCCGCCGCCAGTAATTCGACCCGGATGGATGATTATCGCGGCGCGAGCATCGGCGTGGTGGTTGATTGCGAAGGCGGCTCGATCGTGATTCCGAGTTACACCCGGGCGATTGTCTGCGACCAGGACGGCAAGGAAATCAAAACTTACGAAGCAGGCGGCGACCACTTCGAGAATTTCATCCAAGCCGTCCGCAGCCGCAAGCCCGCCGACCTGCACGCGGACATTGCGGAAGGTCACATTTCCGCCGCACTGGTTCACACCGGCAACATTTCCTTTCGCCTTGGCCAATCCTTGTCGCCGGAAAGCACGCTTGACGCCATCAAAGGAAACAGCGGTCTGGCCGAGAGTCTGGGCCGGATGGAAGCCCATCTTGGCGCCAACAAGGTGGACTTGCGCCGGACTCCGCTGAGGTTGGGCGCAGTGTTGAAAATGAATCCAAAAACCGAGCGCTTCACCAACAATCGCAAGGCGAACCAGCTTCTTACGCGCGAATACCGCAAGCCATTTGTCGTGCCGGAAAAAGTCTGACCGAACCGGAACAGTCGAAAATCATGAAATCAATCTGCTTTTTCTGCATCATTGTGTTGCTCCTCGGGCCGGTGGCGTTGCCGGTGGCGCTTGCGGATGATTTCAAACCGGAGCCGGGCTACATCAGCTTGTTCAACGGCACAAACCTTACTGGCTGGGGTTATCTGACGAATCATTTCGACGGCAAGACCGTAAGCGATGATGGTCGTTACTCGGCGGCGGACGGCATTCTCACGGTGCATCCGCACACGCCCCGGCTGGTCCAGAGAATCTGGACGACGCGCGAGTTTTCCAACGATTTCAACCTCAAGCTTGAATTTCGCGCTTCCACGAACGCGGACAGCGGCATCTTTATCCGCAAACCCCAGTTACAATGCCGCGATTATCTCGTCGCCGGGCCTTACAAGGATTTGAAGAAATACAAACCGCAGGATTGGAATGAAATCGAAATCACGGTGGCGAACGGCGTCGCATATTGCACCTGCAACGGCGAGTTGCTGACGAATGCGCTGCCGGTCCCGGCCACCGGCCCCATCGGCCTCGAGGGGGATCGCGGTCAGATGGAGTATCGCCGCATCCGACTCAAGGAATCGCCTTGAACAAAAAAAGCGCGGACCGAAGCCCGCGCCGTGAATCTTTCCGGGGAAACGCAAGTGAATCATGCAGCCACCGCGCCGCATCCGCCCGAAATTTGGCAAATAAATTCCTGGCGGAAGGGGTGGGATTCGGACGAGGTCAGGGGATTTTTTCAAAATCCACTACTCCGCAATTACCACCCCACCACCAGAAGCGTACAGCCTCATAACTAACGAACGCGAATAGAATCAGGCGTTTTCGTGGGTCTGTCAAGCACTCGCCATTACGAATCCAATACCAATCAACTACTCCCCCATTACACATTTGTTACCCGTTTACTGGCACTTTCACTGGCACTTGTCTCGCCCAAATATGTGACCGGTATTTCTCTTGGACTCCGGAAGGTATAATAATTTTTAAGGCCGATCGGTTGGCTAAACACCGCTGCTGAACGCTGGCTTTCCGCGCCAACGCAAGCAATGGCTATTCATCCTGAATAACGTAACCGACCGCCTCGTAGCCGCGCACACGTTTGGAATACATGGCCGAAAGCACCGGCACACAGCCGTCCACGTAATCGTAAACGATGACTTCGCGCTTGCTGTCGTGAAGACGGTGCAGCCGGCCAACGTATTGCTGCAATGTGCCACGCCAGGAAATCGGCATGGCAAGGAAAAGGGTGTCGAGGCGTGGGTCATCGAAGCCTTCACCGATATAACGGCCCGTGGCAAGCAGGACTCTTTCCTCTCCGTCGGGAATCGCAGTCAATTGATCGGCGACGGCGCGGCGTTGCTTTGCACCCATGCCACCTTTCAACACCACGATGTGTTTTACTAAGCCGGTTAACCGGGAGGTAAATTCATCCACTTGGCTGGTGCGCTCCGTCAGCAGGATGGGTGAGCGTCCGGCCTTGATGGAGCGCAGCAGATCAACGCACATGAGATCGTTACGCGCCTTGTTGCCAGCCAGCGCGGCATACAACTCGTGCATCTCCGGCTTTTCGGTTGAGAGCGGCAATCGAAAGTTTGTCGGTCGCGGAATAACAAAATGTTTGAATGGTCGCGCCAGCGCCTGCTCCTTCGCATTTACACGGTGACGAATCGGCCCGCACTGCATGACAATGATCGGGTGATGCCCGTCTTTGCGCTGTGGCGTGGCGGTCAGGCCGGTGATGTAACGCGCTTTCACCTGCCGGAGAACCTGCTCGAAGCTCACGGCTGAAATGTGGTGGCACTCGTCCACAATGACGTAGCCGTAGTTGGCGACCACATCGTCCACGACTTGCTTTCGATTCAGACTCTGGATGACCGCAACGTCAACCAGCCCGATCGGACGCCGGCGTCCACCGCCAATTTGCCCGATGCTCTTGATGGGCAGATTCAGAAATGTCGCGAGCCGCTCGCGCCATTGATCGAGAAGTTGGCGGCGATGCACGAGCACTAGGGTGTTGACTTTACGCGCCGCAATCAGCCAGGCGGCCACGACCGTTTTGCCGAAGGCGGTTGTTGCGCTCAGAATGCCGTCGTCGAACGCAAACATGGCGTCGGCTGCGGCTTGCTGGTCAGGGCAAAGCTGGCCGTGAAACGTCACATCAATCGGCTGACCAGCGAAGCGTTGGTCGTCGAGTTCCACAGAAATCATATGCGATTCGAGTAGCACTGTGATCTCGCCAAGACAGCCACGAGGCAAAGCGACATGCTTGGGAAATTCCTCCGCGCAACGAATGACGCGCGGTTTGCCGAATGTGGAAAGTCGCATCGCCTGTGCCCGATAGAATTCTGGGTTTTGAAATGCGGCGAGGCGGTGCAGGCAATTCAACATCGTGGACGGCAATCCCTCCTTCTCGACAAAGATCAAGTTGCCACGAACCACGCGCACTTTCGCTGGCAACGGGCCGGTGATTGTTTCGGCCTTTTTCTTCCGGGATGGCGGCAGCGTCCACGGGTCTCCCGTCTGTTCATCGTCCGTGACACTGCACCGAACACCGATGATGTCTCCGCTGCGTTCGGCCTCGCGCACCACATTTTCGACTTCGGTAAATACCATCCGCCGGACGCACGACAACAGCGTCCACTGGTCGGGGTGTGGATTGAAATCGGCATTGAGAAATACGCTGTTGCCGTGGCCGCGCGGTATGTGCTGCAACGGAAGCGCAATGAGATTGCCAAAACCGCCTTTGGGCATCGTATCCTGACTCGGGAAAAAACGGTCGTAGGAATCGAGACCAAGTTGATGCCGACGTTCCATCGTGCGCGTGAGAATGGCCGCGCCGAGTTTTCGGGCGAGACTGGCCGGCAGTGGTGCTTCAAAGAAAATCCAGACGTGTCCACCGCGTCCAGAGCGTGACCTTTCGAGACTGGCGGGTACTTTCCACTCCGCGCAGGTGCGGAGAAACGCCTGCACATCGTCCTGCCATGTCGCCTTGTCGAAATCAGCGGCGAGAAACCAGCAGGTTTCGTCGGCCAACAATGGGTAAACGCCTGCCGTCAGCTTACCAGTCAGATGATCGTGGATGACTTGATCCGTTAACGGGAAATATTCCTTGGGTTTGTCTGGGGCGTTGCGGAATGACGTGCCCCAGATCCGGTGATACGCTGGCGAATATCCTGCCTTGCCATTGCGCCCCTCCCAGCGCACTGCATAAACATCTTCACGTCCACGGAAGAGATTACGAAACAACTTCACCTTGCCATCCGGGGTGGACTTGGAAGTAACTGCGCCTTGCATGTCAGACACAGAAGGAAGCGGGTCGGAAGTTTCCATCCGGGAAATTCCCAAGCGTCCCCGTAACTGCCGGTTTTCCTCCCGCAGCCGTTCGCATTCCGCAAGCGCTTCAGCAAGCTTTGGGTCGATGAAGTCGGATACGCTCATTGTCGAGTTCGCCCGCCGGACTCACGGGCTTATCTTGCTGAAGAATTGCGTGACCGCGCCGAAATGTTTCTCCATGTCCGGTTCAAGACTGCATTCCGCCGCCATCTTTGAAAACGGCCCGGACCATAAGGCCGGTGGTGGGAGGAGTGCGGACGGAATCTCGTGCGTCTTGCGACGTTGAAAGGTTTCACGAATTGCCTTTGGCAGACGGGCAGCATCCAGCCGGGTCCGTTCAATCAGGAGAACCAAATCCACCAAGTCTTTGACGCGGGTGTTTTCTCGGCCCACTCGGGGTAAAGTGTAGGCATGAAGTTTCTCGGCGAATTGTTCTTCCGGTGAAACTGCCGGAAACTTTGCACTCTCGATTCCCGCAAACCCAAGCCAGTCCCGACCCGAAAGCGTTTCATAAGGTTCGCGCATAACATCGCCCGTGCTCACGTCCAGGTGGAACTTTGCAAAGGTTCGCCCGGCCAGTCGCGCATCCACGGGAAAACGCGCACCGCCATAAGGTGCAGCGTCGAGATCTTGCGTCGCATTGCCAAAAACGAAGGTGAAGAAATCATGCAGGTCCAAATTCCCCGCTTCGCGCAATGATTCCAGCACATCCGAGACATTGGCATCCCAATCAGCCGAAGCCATAGGAAGTCGCCGCATGGCGAGATCAATGTCGCGCGTAGTTCGAGCCGTCTTCAACCGTAGTTCCATTGCGTAGCCGCCTTTCAGCAACCACGGAGCATCCGGCTCTGCGAACAGGCGGCAGAGCAAACGGTCGAATGCCGCCTGCCGACGCACACGCTGGAGGTCGAGGCCGTCTTCCTGCGCCATCTTTTTCAGACGGCTTTCCAGCGCGACGCGAAAGGCGGTGGCGGACGCATACTTTCTCGGAGGCTTCATCGTTTGTTTGCCGCGAGCAGGTCATCAAACCACTTTGGGAATTGTCCCTGTCGGCGCAGTTCTGAGATTTCCCGTCCGGTAATCAGTCCACGTTGCCGCCCTTCGGTCAGGGCTTGCTCAACTATGTCTCGTGAAACGGATTCAGCCGCCGCCAGATCGGCGATGGCGCGGAGCGGACGGGTCGTGGCGAAACCCTGTCGTCGTTCCACATCTTTCCCATCGAGACTCGCGCGGTGCAGCACTAGTATCTTCGGGAGTTTTGCCCTCCGTCGAAACATGGTCGGAACGGTCATGTGGAGCTTGGTCGGATTTACATCCGAGAGTTCATGGATGCTGAGTGCGGTTTGGTGGGAATAAACACCCTCTGTTTCGCCCGCGCGGTTACGTGACCAGAGGGCGTAAATGACCAGTTGCTCTTCGGAAGATTGAGGAAAGCGCACCAGTCGGTAGATACCCCGTTCGACACGCACCCAATTTCCTGATTTGACGTGATGCGCCTGGCTGCCAAGCTGGTAACCGGCATCGGCCGCCTGCTTGGCGGTGAAATAGCCCTGCTGCCCTTCGGCAATATTGAAGAGCGCATCGGAAGCGGTTTTTTGAACCTGGCTACTCACGGCACGAATATACAAACCATTTGTATATTCGTGCAACCGTGAATTTTTGAAACCCTCGGTCGAGCCGAAGCATCAAATCAGAACATATTCAAATAGACGAAGGCAGGAGACGGCTCATTTCAAGCACTTTACAAGATGGCGGAAGGGGTGGGATTCGAACGGGGTCAGTGGATTTTTTCAAAATC
This sequence comes from uncultured Verrucomicrobiae bacterium, assembly GCA_963802515.1. GTDB lineage: Bacteria > Verrucomicrobiota > Verrucomicrobiia > Limisphaerales > UBA11358 > UBA11358. The sequence goes on along the minus strand of CAWDIX010000002.1, from coordinate 2,178,953 downwards.
CATTACTACGCAACTACCACCTCATCACCAGAGGCGAACAGCCTCATAACTAACGAACGCCAAAAGAATCAGGCATTTCTGCGTGTTTGTCAAGCGGCAGCGATTACGCACCTGATACCAATCATCTACTCACCAATTACACATTTACCGCCCGTTCACTGGCACTTCCACTGGCACTTTTTTCGATCAATTTTTGGTCGTATCTCGCGGTGATGGGGTGGGTTCTCAACCGCCGTTTACATTTTCAATTGGACGGCATCTGCCGATGCGATTTTCCGTTGTGTTCATCCCGTCTGCACCCGCGCCTCTGGTTGCTCCGCGCAACATCGCGCCGGCGGTCGCAACATCTTTGCGCCCCCCGTCACTCAGTTGCTGATGCTCCGCTGCCCGGCGGCGCGGGCACAGGCGGGTGCGTTTTGTCAGGAGCGGTCCTGCTCTCTCCGGGCGGGTGAAGAGAGCAGTCCCGCTCCTTCAGAACAAAACGCAAAAAATGAACACAACTGAAAACCTCATCTCCACTGGATGCCCCGCAACCGCTCCGCAACCCATCAACCAACTCGTCAAGCCGGTAAAATTCCCGGCTCAACCGCAGGAATGGAAAATTGTTTCTTTGAGGGAATGTCCCACTCCCGACACCATGCAACAATGTGAAACACCCGACCAGGCAGCCGCCTATTGGAAAACGCATATCGCCACTCATCTTTACTTCAATCCTGAATGTGAATGTTTAGTCGTGTTCATCCTCAACACCCGCCGACACATCAAAGGTCACTACTTGGTGTCCATTGGCACGATGGATACAATCCTTTGTCATCCGAGGGAAATTTTTAGATTGGCAATAATGGCAAGTGCTGCCGCAATCATTATCGCGCATAACCATCCAAGTGGTGAATCAACCCCATCGGAAGCGGACATTAAAATCACCCGTGACCTCATCCGCGCCGGCCAGCTTCTCAAAATCGAAGTCCTCGACCACATCGTGATTGGTAATCCCAATCACACCAGTCTTCGCAGTCTTGGTTATTTTTTCAGCTAGGCCCAACTGGGCCTTTCTGGTAAGCGGCCAGCATTCCATCGTCTCGCGGGCGCATACACTTTTTCTCGCGACTTGCGAAAAAATAAAACTCACAAAAAGTGCTCTATCCGCTAATTTCAGCGACAAAAGCCGTGTAAAGGATAGTATGGATAATTATTTCAATCTTGTATCGGGCTGGCTAACGGCCAGCGGAAGCAGTTTGTTAGATTCACTCCCATCGGGCAGTGGTATTTGCCGTGTCGTGCCAGTCGAGCCTGCGAATTATTGGACGGGCTACGTCTCCACTGCCGGCGGCAGCTTCAAATCACATGGCGAAAGCGGCAACTGGTATGGAACATCGTTTGGTGTGGCTCTTGCCGAAAGGCCACCTTCTGGCCCGACGATTTACGAGTATTCGTGCTTGGGCCAGGACACACCCGTTTGGAACATGAACAAACTGCCAGAAGAATTCCGTGAAACGATTTACGCCGACCGCAACTTGGCCACGGGGCAATATTTGAAGTCTCAATTTGTCATCGAGTGTCTTAATTCACTCAGCATCACTGGAAATGCAAGCGGCATTTACTTTCCCAGCCGCCGAATTAACGGAGGCGTGGTTGTTCTCAATCCCCAACTGGTGAATCTGCAAATCATTTCCACGGGACAATCTCCGCCAACGGAGTAGCTAACGCTTGGCGTTCACCGCCTCCGTCTCGGATTCCTTGCTATCGTCGTTGGCTTCTTTCACGGTGATTTGAAGAATTACCGGCTGGCCTTCCGTGATAAGCTTCCGCTGATTGCTTGGTAACTTGGCAAGCAGCGCCAATTCCAACCGCTGCATGACCGTTTCAATCCGACGTAGATGATGGCCGCGAACGGAAATCTCGTGCGTGGTGAAGACGAGCTTAAGGGTTTGCTCGTCGCCGCCACTATCGAGTTCCGCAAAGATGAAATGATTGTGCGGCAACAACAGTGAATGCTCTGGCGTTACCTCAATGCGTAATGCGCGTGCCTGTGGGTCGCTGGCCCAACATTCGGGTGTTTTTGTGCTCATGTTTTTGTATGGTTTGATGTTTTGGTTGATGTTGTTGAGCCAGATGGAGACGGAATATTCGTTCGGCGGCTCGACGACCGAAGCGAATAAGATAACCGTGCAGCCGATTCCAAAGCGGATGCCGTCCGCGCGGGACAAAACCGGTCGCAAATTCCATCGCCAGTGGCCGATGACCGGAGCGGGTGATATTCTCACGAAGCTGCTGCTTGTCCGGCGTGAAAATGCGAATGCCGCGCCGCCCGCGCGAAATCGTCACATACCATTGTTGCGCGTTCGTTGCCGGCTTGACCGTCGAATCGGAAAACAGGACGTAATCCACCGTTTTGCCCTGTGAACCGTAGGACGTGACCGCGTAGCCGGGAAGAAATTCACGGAAAGATTTATCCAAGACGCGGCCATCCGTCAGTTCAACTCCGCCATCGGCGCGGACAGATTTCACGGTGACGAGTTCTCCATTGGTGACACGCCCACCTGACGCCAGCTTGCGATTGGCCTTGAGATGCAGACGGTCCCCTTGAGCGACAGAAATCTCGCGCGCCTGGCAGACCGTAATACGGTCAAGTAATCGGTTCGAGACCATCACGAATTTCCCGCCAACTTCAACGAGCACGCACGATTTCAAAATTCCCGCCATTTTGCCCTTCGCGCCCGGTTGGGCATTGCGGACTTTCTGATTGAAGACAATGACGGCATCTTGCGGATAAAAACGCATATCGCGCTTCTGTGCGTTGGTGAGGTCCATCCTCTCCAGTGCTTGAACAACCGAGTCCGCCGCGCCAAGCAATCCTTTGCCTTTCAACGCATCACGCACGCGCGAGTTGACGTGATGCACTTCACCCCAAGTTTGCGAGACGACGACCGCCGAAGCATTTTGCTCTGCGAGCCGTAGATATTCATCGGCGAGCTTGTCGGCTTGTTCGCCAATGCCACAGGCAACAATCGCGCCCATTTTGTCGAGGCGTTCAAATGAATCGCCAAGCTTGCCAGCCGCAGCCGACTCAACGGCTTTTCGATACAGCCTAATGCGCTTGCGTTCCTCATGGTCACGACCGAGCGCCGGGTCTTGCCGACGAATCTTGTGCAATTCGACGGGCTTCACTCCGGCGTGGCGTTCGATGGCAAGCAGGGCATCCGAAGCCTCAACCGCCCCGTGTTGCCGCGTGTCGCCGGAGAGAACCAGCCGTCCGTGTCGCTCATGGATCAACCGGACAAGCTCCAACATCTGCCGTCCGCCAATCTGTCCCGCTTCATCCACCACGATGACGGCGCTGTCAGCCAGTTCACGCTTGATAAGAAAATTGGCGACCGTCGTTGGCGTCGGAAATCCGGCCTTCTCCATCTCCACGACTTGCTGACGTTGCGGCGCGAGGACGACAACACTCCGGCCAGATTGCCGCAGTTGCTCCACCAGTTCGCGCAGAACAAAACTTTTGCCCGTTCCCGCACCGCCGCGAAAAACAGAAACGCCATTTGTCGAACGCAGCAAGGATTCGAGAGCTTGGCGTTGTTCATTGTCGAGTTGCGGATTCGGCGGATGGGGATTCGCCACCAGTGTATGACAGTCGGCAACGCCCTGTTTCGCGGTCTGGACGATTTCCCATTCGCGTAACAAAACTTCCCGCAGAGTCACTTCGCCTGGTCGCGCTTCGTCCCGGATATAGCCACGCCGCTGGGTGAATTCCTTGAGATCGGAAACGGAAAAACCCTCACCACGCGCCCGGCCCAACGCCTCCTGCCATAACTGACATTCCAGCACAACCGAGTTGCGGTCGAATAAATGTTCTTCCGCCCACTGGACGGCTTCATTCACGTTGACAGATTTTTGTTCCTCCACTTTGACCGCTGGTTGGTTTGGTAGCTGATGCATGAGCGCACGTTCAGACTCGCTCAATTGGGCATCCCACAACGCCCGAAGTTCATCGCGGCTTAATGTCTTTTGCTTTCGAGTTCGCTCTGATTCTGCAAGCCGTGACCTCAATTCGGCAATGTTGCCAGCTTTGAGTTCTGGTTTTTCGGCCAGCAATTTGTCCAGCGCCGCATCAATTTGTCCGCGCCGTTTGGAAAACCGCTCGCACAGTTCTTGAGGAATGCCTTCGATTTGAAAATCACCGCGCGCCCGGTTTCGTATCTGGTAGCCGAAAGACCGAAGGTCGCAGGCGAGTTCGTGATAATAGACATTCTCGGCAAATTTTCGGGCGCGAAGAAGCTCGTGATTTTCCAACGCCTTCCAGCGGTTTTCCACCGGGTCAAACGTGGCGTTGAAAACAATGCAGTGCGTGTGCAGATGCGGGTCGAGCGCGCGTGAGGTGTCGTGAGTGAACAACGCGGCGGCAAAATTGCCCGTCAGCCGTTCACTACGCGCGCCACCTATGCGAACACGGGTTGCCGCGAAGTCCTCGAAGTTTTTTAACGCCACTCGCGCCGCCCGGTCGTGAGCTTTGAAAATCCGCTCGTCATCGCCGAAGAAGCCCGCCAGCGAAACCGATTTCGGCGGGGAAAACGTGAAGTCATAAAATATCCGCCGGTCGGTCACGGTCTGACCATCCTTAATCCGCGTGGTCTTCAATTCCGGGGTCAATTTCTCACTAGTGGCTGGATGCTGGTTTTCGCAGAGCCGCAGGAAATCTTCAGCGCGGACTTTCCCGGACAGTCCAAGCCGCTCCGCCCCCACGCCAACCCATTCGCCGGCCACGCGTTGCCCTTCGTCGTAGTAATCCCCGGCGCAAAGGTGTTCCTCGAAGTATTCCCGCGCGTTTTTAAGGTTGTATTGCGTCTTTGCCGTTACCACACCCCGGACATTACACGGACTGCGCGCGGTCTTTGTGTGCCTGACACACCATCATTCCGTCGGATTATGATGAACTGCCTCCATGAGCACGACCACGACTCTGAAGCCGGGCAACCATTTGTGGGGCATTTACCACACCGACCGGGAATACGCCTGCGTGATGGGTGATCCACTTCGCACCGTGGTTGAAGCTCCCACAAAGCTCGCAGCCGAGGAAGAAGCCGCCCGACTCGGTTTCAGTGAACCGTGGGCACATCCGGTCGCGGCAACTGAATTGAGACGGGCACAATGGCTTTCCAAACGTCGGCTAGGACACCGACAAGAACTCGCGCACAAACCATCTCACGGTATCCACATCTGATTATGCAAACTCCATCCACAGCCCAAATTCGCACTGCCATCGAGGTGCTCAAAAAATTTGGCGAACACATCAATCACAATGCCGTCAACACGGTGATCGAATTGTCCGACTCACAGCTTCACGACCAACAAGCTGGCCGCATTGAAGCCCGGACGATTGAACAAACCACACGCATCGAAACTGTCGCCGCGCAATTGGAAACCTGGCGTAACGAGTTGCTGCAACAAGGGAGGCAATGTGTTTCTCATCATGTTTAAGACAGGGCACGCCTTACTCCTGCCGAGAGGCAGGTTTTTGAGTCCGCGAAGTGGTCGCGGTTTGGACGCGGAATGTCCGCGCAATAGCCCGGCCAGCCAGCCGTGGCCGTGGCCAGTCCGCGACCGCGTCCAGTCCGAAACCAGTCCGCATCCGCTCCCCGGCCGTGGCCGTGGCCAGTCCGTAATCGTGTCCTGGCCATGCCCGCAGCCGCGTCCGCAGTCAGTCCCTGTCCGTGTCCTTGTCCAGGCCGAGGCCATCCGCGACCAGTCCATGTCCGCAAACTATCCGTGTCCACGTCCAGTCCGCAGCCGCGCACAGTCCATGACCGTATCCAGTCCGTGGTCGTGGATAGTCCGCGACCGCGTTGAATCCGCCAAACGTCCGCGTCACGGTTACATCGCGGCCACACTGTGTCCGATTCATATCCAAACATTATCCGCGCATGTCCGCATTTGATCCAAACAATGTTCGCAAGGCGGTGTCGGAATTTTCGCCGCGTCACCAACAGAAGTTCGAGAACTTGCTGCCGGCCAAAGATGTCATCATCGAATTGCGGCAAAGACGGGCTTCGTTCCGCGCCATCGCTGAACTGCTCACGCAACACTGTCTGCCAGCGGGCAAGACGGCCATTGCTGATTTCTGTCACGAAGTGCTGGGCGAAACCATCCGGGCACACCGCCGCACTCCCAGAAAACGGCTTCCCGCCGTCGAACCCCAAGGTGAAACCAAGTTCGTTCTCCCTGCGCCAGCCACCACTGCGCCCGGCGAGCCACCCAACCCCGAGGCTGCCGTAGATCGTCCACGTGGACCGCGCATAGCTCAAATCCGAAAACTCACCCCGCAAGACAATGAAAAGACTGATTCTCATCCTTAACGGCAAAGGCGGCGTTGGCAAAAGCTTCTTCGCCGTCAACTTCGTCCAGTATCTCAAAGACAAGGGCATTGCCCATGTCGCGATTGACAGCGACAACGAGAACTCAACCTTGAAGCGGTTTCATGCCGACACCCGCTTCCTGGACTTGTCCAAACGACGCGCGCTCGACGGCATCTTCGCCGCGTTGGAAAAGGCAAATCTTGTCGTTATGGACTGCCGTGCCGCGTCCACCGACCTGTTTATTGAATTCTTCAACGAAATTGACCTGTTCGCCGTGCTGTCCGCGCTCGGCGCAAAGCTCACGCTCGTCATGCCGGTGAATCACGAGTCGGACAGCGTGGAACAAATCCAGCGGCTCACGGACGAGTTTGGAGACAAGTGCGGCTACGTCGTTGTCCGCAACGCCGCGCACAGCGACAGTTTCACGATCTTTGAAACGTGTGAGGTTCGCACACTGCTCAAAGACAAGCTCGGCGCACGGGAAATCGGCATGAGCCGGATGCAGGACTGGCTGGTTGAGGCGCTTAACGCCGAGAATCTGACCATTACAGCGGCGGTGAAACATCCCGCGTTCAGCCTGCTTGACCGGCAACGACTCCAAACGTGGCAGCGCAGGTTTTACGCTGAAGTCGAATCTGCCGCCAACCTCCTACTGTCTTCAAAGTGATGTCCAAGCCCAGCACACAGCCGCCGGACTTCGACGAGGAATTCACCAAGGCCGTTGCCGAGTGGCGCGATAAACATCGGCTGCGAGAAGACGACGCGGTGATATTGCTTGTCGAATTGTTCCGAATCCACCAGCAGCACTGGGATCAGATTCGCCGCCGGGAAATTCCCGCGTTTTCCGAATTTCGGGCGGACATTGGCAAGGTGGCTGACGCCGCGCGGACATTTCAGGTCCAATCATCGGCCTTGTTGGAGGCGATTCGGGACCAGCCGATGGGCAACCGTTCGGTTCGGATAACCCGCACCGCCGCAATTTTTGCCGCGCTTGCCTGTCTTATCGGCGGCTATCTCATCGGGAAGGCGTGGCGATGAAACTTCACCTCATTCCGTTCGATCCGATAATTCTGCCGCCAGACATCATGCTCGCGTTGCGCCATCCGCAATACTTCTTGGCGGCTGGCGGAATTCTTCTGGCCCTCATCGCAGTTTGTCTGTTGTTCATTCCTCGCAATCCCAAAGCCTGCGTCGCGCGACTCGGCGGTCTGAAGTGGAAGCGAAATCAATTCTGTCGCGGCTGGCTTATCACTGGCGACACCGGTTCTGGCAAAACCAGTTCCGGCATCAACCAACTGGCGCATCAAACTTTTCAAAATGAACCAACATGGGGTGGGTTGTGCGTTGACGAAAAAGGCGTGTATTGGGAAACGCTCGCGGCAATGGCGCGTCACTACGGCCGCGAACACGATTTGATTCATCTGCAAATCCGCTCAAACGTCACCGATGCGCAGTGGACGCCACCAAATCGCTACAACCTGACCGGCGACCGCAGTATTCCATTTTCCACCTACGCCAAATTCATCGTGGACACCGCCACGAGTCTTGGCCAGGGCGGGGACAAAGGCTTTTTCAAAAGCCAGGCTCAGACCCACATCGCGCACGCGCTCGAAATGCTCTTTGAATTGAGCCGCCCCGTGACTTTGCTCGATGCGTATGAATTGTTGTCCAATGGCGACCTGCTCGAAGAAGAAATGGAAAATCTTGCAAATCTCCTCGAAACGCCACGCCGCGCCGCCATTCACGCACACTTTCTTGACCGTTTTCTCACCCAGCCTGCCGAGCAATTTGGCGGTGTCCGAGAAACCATTGGCAACTACCTGCAATACTTCCTGACCCCGGAAGTTGCCGAGGTGTTTTGCACCGGCAAAAGCACTTTCAATTTTTCTGCGATTGACCAGGGCAAAATCATCCTCACGACGATGCCACAAAAGTTTCAAACCGAACGGCGTTATGTGAACACATTTCTGAAGCTGCTTTACTACAATCATGCCTTGCGCCGCTTCGACAAAACAAAGGCGGACCGTGCGAAGGACAATTTGCTCATCCTCTGGGCCGACGAGGCGCAGCGGTTCATGACGGCCAGCGAAGACGGAACGAGCGATTACAATTGCGTGGATGTAATTCGGGAGGCCGGCGCCACCGTCGTTGCCGCCGCGCAAAGCACGACTTCGCTTGTTCCACCGCTCGGTAACGACAAATCAAAAGTCCTGACCTTGAACCTTCGCAACCGGATGATTTTCCGCTCCGCCGACGAAGCCGATGCCGTTCAAGCCGCCGATTTCATCGGCAAAAAGCGGGTCGTAAAACGCTCGTGGGGCTACAGCGCCGGTAAACGCAATGTGAACTACAACGAAACCGAGGAGCACAAAATCAAAGCACACAAGCTCCGCAATCTCCGTGACCATGAATGTGTCCTCGTCCACTGCGAGCGCGGCTTCCGCCGCGTCACCCTGCCGCCGCTTGAATCAGACGGCACGGTTGCGAAGTGGTTTCCGTGGTTGAGGCGATTCGTGTGATCATGTTCAGCTTGAATGACGAAAGTAGAATGACCTGAAAGAATATGTGCAACGCAACACGCGGACAGATGGACCGGCCATCTGGATTTTGCACCAACCGCAGTTATTCAATACTGTGCCAGGCATTTGCTCATTGTTGTTTTGAGCCGGTTAATCAATTCAGGTGGGGATATGACCTGAGCGTGCGCGCCCCAACTCAGTAGCCAACGCTCGATTTCCTCAAAACCACCAAGGACCAATGATAACTCAAGCCTACCGCCTTTACGTTCGGTTATGCGCTGCGACGGATGCCAGTGTCGTTCACGGATGAGTTGAGCTGCGAAACGGTCGAAAAGTATCTGTATCGTGTTTGGTTTTCCTCCAGAAAAAACACCAAAACTATTTTGCAGGTGTTTGATGGCAGAAAAATCTTTGGGTTTCACAAATGTGACACTCGTTGTGCGAAGTGTCTTCATTCTTCCAGGAACGAACTTCTTAACCTCTTTGGACGTGAGGTCAAAAGCGAACAAGTACCACTGATGATCCACAGAGACCAATTCATACGGCTGCACCTGGCGATGCTCGAATCGCGCGTTCTTTAAGCCACGGTAATCAAAAGTAATTTCTCGGCGTTGCCGGACAGCCAACACGAGTTGTTGCATCACACGCACGTCAACCGGATTGACTTCGATGCTTTTGAAGGAAATCACGTTTTGAAGTTCTGACCATTGAAACGAGAGTTCATCGCTCAGACCAGCCGTAAATTTCTTGAACGTGTTTTGCAACTGTTTCTCATAAGGAGTTCCCATGTATTGTTCTAATGCTTTCTCACCCACGAAGATTGCAAATAACTCTCCTTCCGTCAGCTTCAACAGCGGGAAGTTGCTAACAGGCGTCGAGAAATAGTAGCCGCGACGATGCGCGTTGAATTCGATTGGCAGATTCATGAAGTCCTTCATGAATTCGATGTCCCGATAAATGGTTTTCTTCGAGACTTGGATTTCTTTCGCTAGCGTAGGTCGATTTGGGAAATCGCCAGCCCGAATCCTTTCAAAGATTATGTGGATACGGTGTAGCGTGACCCGATTCAGGTCGCGATCCGTCCGCAAACTTTTTTGTGGCATGGCCCGTAGATGACCCACCCCTTCATGTATTGTCGAGCCATAAATGAGCATCAATCAACATGTAGTCAAAAGAACGGACGGTTGGGCGGTGGTTGGCGAAGGCAACAGCCGCGACACATCAGTTCACCCGACGCAGCACCAAGCAATTGAGCGTGCCCGCGAAATAGCCCAAAACCAGCGGAGTGAAGTCGTCATTCACGGTGAGGATGGGAAAATTCGTGACAAGAACAGTTTTGGGAACGACCCGTTCCCACCAAGAGGCTAACCCTTATGCCATTCGACAAACAGCTATTGACCCGCATTTATCAGCGCACGAGCGGCTACTGCCATTTGTGCCACTCCAAGTTGGCTTTCAAGAACTATGGACGCCCGGACAAGCGTGGAGCGTGGGAGGTGGAACACTCCGTTCCCCGGTCGAAAGGCGGCACAGACCATCTCAACAACCTTTTTCCAGCGTGTGTTGGCTGTAATCACGCCAAAAGCAATCGAATGACAAGAACTGCCCGTGGCTGGAACGGAAAGACATGCGCTCCGTTGTCACCTGAAAAACGGAAGCAGGCCAGAACCGAAAATGGAATTCTCGGTGCGCTGGGAGGAGGCGCAATTGGCTTTGCTGTGGCTGGGCCAGTAGGCGCTGTCATTGGCGCTCTTACGGGCGGACATTTGGGGGCGTCAGGAAATCCCGACAAGTGAGGTAACGAATTATGAAAAACTACGAACGTCTTGCATTTAACAGTTTCTGGCCGCTGGTCGGAAACCGCGATTTCTTTCAGCCAACCGATTCGGTGCGATTTTCAGACCTGCTCGGCTTTCACGTCTATGCCGATTTGCGGTTAAACCTTGATTTGGCCGCCGCCGAAGATGTCCGGCAAGCGATGAGGTGCGTGGACTTGTTGGAGGATTTCACCGCCATCTCCGACCGATGCGCCAGCCTGGTCGGTGCGCGTGTGTTGGAAGTTCAAGGGGAACGCATTCATTTCGTATTGCCTGCGCAGGATTCAATTGCGGAACTCGGCAAGCTGTTGCTGTTCTCATCGGCGCTAACACAAACCGTGTATCGAGAACTCAAGCCGGCAGCGGGGGATGATTGGCAAGGGTTCTCAATGGCAGCCGATCACGGCCTGACGGTGCTCATCCCGTCATCCTATGGCGGAGGCTCGCTTGTGTCTTTGGGAAATGCGGCAAATCAGCCCGCTAAAAAACTTGGGCTTGGCGTGGACTCTGGCCATTTGGCGCTTCCCAACAAGATTGGCAACGCCCTTCCGGGAGCGAAACCATCAGGTGATTGGGTTCAGTTGGATGTCAACACACCGGTAGCAGTGACCAAGGCATTCTTTGATGACAATCTGACTACCGGCATGCGTCAGGCGGCACGGGTTGTCTTGGAGGAACGCGCGCGTCGCAGCAAGCGTGATTTTGCCAGCGCAATGTTCGAGGGTATTTCGTTTTCAAGCACACCGCTGAAAACACGCGGCATGTGCTTGCGAGCGGACTTGGATGGTTTCTCCAAAGCAGTCGAAGATGCTTTCAAGAACCACAAGGAGTTGGAGCTCGTTCGGCAGTTTACAGACATCATGCAGTATCCGCTGGAATTCGCCGAGAAACTCGGAAGAAATCGCATTGAACTGCCGTGGGCTGGCGATTGCTGCACCATAATGATCCAACCTCGTTTCGGCGAAACAGTGGAGGAAATGCGAGCCACCTTGCCGGTGGAAGCTGGGCGCTGCTGGCACGGGATTGCATACGAAAACGGCGGTAGCAAAAGGTGGAGTTCATCCCTCGGCGCTGCGAAGTGGGCGATTGGTCTTGCGTGCGGCGACCGCGATGAAGGTGGTGATGGCAATGCGATTGTCACGGAGTTCCCCGCTGCCGGACGTTCATTTCGCGTCATTGTTGGCTGGTGCGCGCGTCGGGCGAAGGACGCCCAGGAAACCAGTGGTATCAAGGGCGATGATCTGGTTTTGCCAACCGTTGATTACCAGAACTTGGAAGAAATCTTCAAGCCCCTGTTTGAACTCGCGGGCTCGAATTACCGTTACTCGAATTATGCCAAGCTCAAGCAGGCAGGACAGTCCGTTAGAAAGCCCCTCGCCACTTCAACCACCAAACACGTCTTTGGGATCAGCACCGCTCTCCCAGCCCCAAGACCCTATTGGCGATGAAATCGAGCGCTGCTATTGGCAGAGTGATTTGTTGTCACTTGCAACCCTTTTGGATGTCGGGTTGGAAGGATGTCACGGAATCAATCTGGATAGAGGTGCGATGTGGGCTGCCGTTTCAGGAGTTCTGAACCTGTCGCACGATGAGATCAGGACCAACAAAAAAGCACAATGCAAGTTTGAGCTTTCGCCAGAGTGGAAGACCAAACCGCCCGTGGTTCACTGTCGCGAGTCGTGGGTTCGTGCTGATTGGGATTGGCACGCCGGAGTTGGAGGCGTGCTTTGTTACATCTTGGATGAACAGTGGAAAGAGGTTCAGCGCCCATTGCCGGACTTGGAGATTGATCATTTTCGTCCCAAGAATGCAGTAGCGAAAACCAAGCACGCCGGATACTGGTGGCTGGCCTTCGACTGGGAAAATTTTCGAATCGCAAGCGCCTTGGCGAATAAGCGACGAACCGATGACCGTGCAGCCACGGTGGAAGGCAAGGGAACATATTTCCCTTTGGTGAAGGAATCCAAACGCGTTGGAGATAAAAAACCTGCCCCCACAAAAGGTGAGAAACCGATCCTTCTTGATCCATTTGATGTAAATGATGTCATTCTGCTCGATTACTCACCCGAAGATGGAAAGGTTGTGGAGAAGTTTTCGGCGAAAAAAGATAAGGAGAAAAATACTCGCGCCAAATCATCCATCGAGTTTTATCATCTCAACGAGGGCAGCCTCATTTCCCGCCGGAGTGAACTTTCAGTTGCATTAGCTGATAGGGGCGATCTCATAGAGGAGCTTTTCTCAAAACGGGAAGGCAAGAAGGGGCTCTCTGCAAAGGAGGAAAAAGAACTCGCGCGCTTACAAGGCGAAGTTGGGGGATTTATCAATGCAACTGCCGAGTTCTCTGCCTTTTGCCGCGCCTGTCTCCAACAACGGGGAAGTCGTGGATGGAACGGAGAATTACTGGTCACAGTTTGAAAATGGCAAATGTGCGTCCAGACTTTGCGTGGTATTCAGCCGAGAGCAAACGCCTCGGTTTGAAGTGGCCGCGTTGTCCGTTTGCTTCCGTTCATACGTGCCCACGCTATTATCAAAGCCTCTCGCTGCTTGGTGACGCTGGATGCACGGCAATCCCAAAAGCCGAGGAGGACGCGCTCCTAGCCAAATGGGAAAAGCATCCGCTCTGGCCCGCAACCCGGGAGCAAGAGACTTCGATTTCCGGCGGTGATGGTGAAAATAACTCCTACGCCAATTTTTGTCCGGAAGTCGCCTATGACACGTTTCACTTGTTCGCCACTTTTCTGGGCCGGCACGTCGGAGAAATTGACCGCGACTTGGCTGCCGAGCGATTAGCCAAAGAGGGCACTGCCCATGACGATCCGCGTTGGATTTGGGCCTTCGTCACTCCCCAGCACTATTCAGAGTGCCCGCTCTATTCGCCGCTGTCTCACGACTGGGTAAAGCACATCACTCGCCCGGTTGCGGCATCCACCGGTGCGCCCGCTACCCCCGCCGTCCGCTTCGACGTCTTCATTTCCCACGCCAGCGAAGACAAAGACGACTTTGTCCGCCCCCTTGCCGCAGCTCTCACAGCGATGGGTCTGAAGGTTTGGTTTGACGAATGGACGCTGACAATCGGCGACAGCCTGCGGCAGAAAATTGACGAAGGCTTGTTGGCATCGGATTACGGTGTCGTCATTTTGTCTCAAAGTTTCTTCGCCAAGAAATGGCCGCAAGCCGAACTCGACGGGCTATTCGCCCGCGAGATGCAGGGGCGCAAAGTCATCCTCCCGATCTGGCACAACGTGACCCGTGAAGACGTGCTCCAGTTTTCGCCAATGCTGGCAGGTAAGTTGGCCGCTCCCACGGATGAGGGGGTTGAAGCTGTGGCCAAAAAGATTTTTGCAGCAATCCGGCAGACCGCCGCGAAGGCCAAATGACCATTCAACAACCATTTGAACTCATTAACCGATGAACCGATTGGAAATGGCTGAAGAAATTGCGAAGCGCGTTCCCATGCTCGCCCAGCGCGACAAGGACGAGTGGAAACGTGCCGAGCAACTCCGCAAGAAGTTCGTCTCCGATTATCCCGCTATAAAAATATCCCGCCTCGCGCCGGATGAATACGTCATTGGCAAAGGTGCAAACAACCGCTCGTTTTGTTATCGCCTGGAACGCGAGATGGACATCCTCGGAAATATCTTGGGCGCCACAGCCTTCAAGTTTGGAGTCTATTTTGGCCACACCAAAAGCGATCCAGTTGATCGTTACCGGTTTGCCAGCCACTGGGGCAGCAATCACAACGAGGCTTTTGTCGCCGTAAAACAGGCCATCGTGGATTTGCTCGCCGCCGCTGACCAAAACGACTTCGGCTCCATTGCGCAGAACAAATTGTCGCCCATGTTTAAGGGCAAAATTCTTTTCCTGTATCATCCAAAACAATATGCGTCCATCTATTCCTGGCCGTATTTGAAGTATTTTTTCACGGCCTTGGATTTGGACGACAATTTTGAGTGTGAGGCGGATATGCAACGCGCCCTCATGCGATACCGGGCCAAATGGCCAAAATTGCGGAATCAGCATCCAGTGCTTTACCAGTGCTTCCTCTACGACGTGTTCGGCAATCCTAAATATTCCACGTCCTCCGGCCACGCAGCTCCCAGCATCCCGTTGCTGAAGACGGCCGTGGAGGGCGCGCAGTTCATCGGCCAGATGCCCGCGATGCCTGCCGCCCGTGTAGCCAAGCATGCCGGTCACGGGAAAATCAATCACGAGGCCCGGCAAAAAAACTCCAAGCGCACCGGCGACCGTGGCGAGTTGGTCGTGCTGGCCTTGGAAAAACAGCGCCTCATCCAAGCCGGCAAAACGAAATTGGCGAAGCAAATTGACCACATCGCGCAGCGGGATGACAACGCCGGTTTCGACATTCTTTCATTTGATGACGACGGCACCGAGCGTCCGATTGAGGTCAAGGCCACCAGCGCGCCGGATTTGCGAAACGGATTTTACATCACCGCCAAAGAATTGGAGAAATCAGGGAAATTGCCGAATTATCGTCTCTACATCGTATTTTCCGCCATGAGCAAATCGCCGCGCATTCTCACAATCAAGCAGCCTGCCTTCAATGGAGTGGATTTTCTGCCACGACCCGTGGCTTATCATGTTACACTCTCCACAAAAATCACAATATGAAACTGTAACCCTCCTCCTCTTATGCCTATTGAACTCGGAATCTGGAAACTGGGAAACAAACTCGATGCGGTTGAGTTTTCGTCCATGGATGCGGAAGACAAACTGGAGAATTACCTGGAGAAGGATCTTTCACTTGTCGCTCCACGTCTCATGCTCATCGGGCGACAAGTGGCGACCGCCTTTGGCAAATTCGTGGACCTGCTCGCGATGGATGGTGACGGAAATCTTGTCGTGATTGAACTGAAGCGAAAGCGCACCCCTCGCGAGGTCGTGGCGCAGGTGCTGGATTATGGTTCGTGGGTCGCCGGTCTTTCCCGTGACGAAATCGCCAATGTTTATGCGGAAAATTATTCCGGAGCGGAACTGGAGAAGGGGTTCGATGAAACTTTTGGCGTCAGTCTGCCCGATGAAATCAATCTGGCTCATCGGCTCATCGTTGTAGCCGCCGAACTCGATTCGAGCACTGAGCGAATCATCAATTACCTGTCTGACCGGTTCGGTGTTCCAATCAACGCGGTGTTTTTCAGATATTTCAAGGATGGCAAAAGCGAATACTTGGCCCGTTCATGGCTGATTGACCCAACCGACGCCGATTCAATCGCCAGCAAGCGCGGAGTGCAAAAGAGTGGGGAAGTGTGGAATGGGCGTGATTTCTACGTAGCCCTTGGCGAGGGCGAATCCCGCAATTGGGATGATTGCCGTAAATATGGTTTCGTGAGCGCAGGCGGAGGTCGTTGGTATACCCAAACGTTCGATCAATTGTTTGTGGGTGCCCGCATCTTTGTCTGCATTCCCGGCACAGGCTATGTTGGTGTGGGCATCGTCAAGGAAACTGCTATGCCCGCTAAAAACTTTACGGTGAAAGTCAAAGGCAAGGACATTCCCATTCTGAAGGCGCCCTTAGCAGCAACAGACATGGGCTGGAATTTAAACAACAAAGAGAAGTGTGAATACCTTGTTCGGGTGGACTGGATTAAAACAGAGCCTCGTGAAGAAGCGTGCTGGGAAAAAGGCATGTATGCAAACCAGAATACTGTTACCAAGTTACGTAACCGTTTCACACTTGAACGTTTGGTCAATCATTTTGACCTAGACGAATGAAGCAACTGCAAGTTACCGCATGAAATTTGATTTGGTTATGGTTTCCGTGTGGCTCGCGGCGTTTGTGCCGATGTTGGTTTTGATTCTGGCAATGGTCATTGACCGTCACCGCCGGAAACACATCGAAAAGCCGCCCCAAACAGAAAAACTCCTGCGTCCGCCAGGTTACTCACTTTCCATCCGTCTCGACGAAACACCGGATAAAATTCTGAATACCATGCTTTTGGCCTGTGCCCTTTGCAGTTTTGCCGGTGTTTCGATTATTGCTACGGTTCAATTGCTGGCTGCACACGCTCCGGTTTTATGGATTGCACCGACCGTCGTGCTTCTGGTGGGATTTTCCATTGCGGGACTGTGGGCTGCGATCCGGGCCTTTCGCCATTTCGGGGAAGCGCAAAATATCCGACTCGGCTTGCGCGGCGAACAGGCCGTTGCCGAAGTGTTGCACGAAGTTGCCGACAGTGGCTTTCGCGCCTTTCACGATTTGTCCGGCGACGGGGATTGGAATATTGACCACGTAGCCGTCGGCACTCGCGGCGTATTCTTGATCGAAACGAAAGCTCGCCGCCGCCGTCCCAGCCGCAACGGGCAACCGGAGCACGTTGTCATTTACGACGGCAAAACGCTTCAATTCCCTGCCGGCTACGACGCCGACGCCGTTCCCCAGGCCGAGCGAAACGCCCGTTGGCTGTCCAACCACCTCACCAAAAAGACAGGTGAAAACGTGGCAATTCAAGCATTGATCGTTCTGCCGGGCTGGTTTGTTGAGCAGGGAAAAGGCAATTTTAATGTGAAAGCGATGAACGCCGCCTATCTCGCCCGATTCCTACGCCGCGAGCATGAAAAACTGGACGCGGCCCAAGTCCGGCGCATCATCACCGCCCTGGACGAAAAATGCCGCACCCTCACCTTCTAACACATGCACTTCCTTAATATTTGTAATGAATATGCTGATCCGGCGACTTTGACAATCGAGGCTGTCGAACGCAAGGGAGTCGGTCACCCCGACTCGCTTGCTGATGCACTTGCAAATGAAATCTCCGTTGCATTTTCACGTCACTGTCTCAATAAATTCGGAGTCATTCTTCACCACAATGTGGATAAGCTCTATATCGGTGGTGGAGATATTCTTAACGACTACGGCTCTTATCGAGTGAAGCAACCGATTTCGGTGATGACAAACGGGCGCATGTCAAATGTGTTTGGCGGCGAACCTATTGATATTGAATCAATACAGCAAAAAGCAATCTGGAAGTATCTTTCCAAAGTGCTCCCACGCCTCGCTCCTGAAGATATCGCGATTTTCCCAAACGCAACACAGCGTCATCGGGTACCTCATCGGTATAAGCCGGAGAACAAGGGGCAGATACCTCACACTATCGAATTGAAAGCCAACGACACTTCTTATTGTATTTCTCATTGGCCCCCGACGATAACGGAGTCAATTACCTACAGGCTCGAACGCTATTTTTGGAAAGAGGAAGACGGCTTCGCAGTCCCTCGTTTTCCGGAAATTGGCCAAGACATCAAGGTGTTTACTCTTCGAAACGACAAACATCTCACAATAACAGTATGTATGCCGACGATCAGCAGTCACACACAGTCACACGCGGACTATCGGATCTTGGTCGAACATTACGAGACGCAACTCAGGGCTGTGGCCGAGGCGATAGCAGTTCTCGCAGGACTGAGGGTGTCACTCCACATCAATCAGTTTCAGGAACCCTACATGCTTGGCATCGGCACGTGTGCTGAGTGTGGAGAAGAAGGATTGGTCGGACGAGGGAATAACATTATGGGTATAATCTCCAGCAGCAGGATGCACACACGAGAATCTTGGGCGGGGAAGAACCCCGTTTACCATACAGGAAGGGTGCTTGGCTACCTCACACTTAAACTGGCACGATCAATTAGCGAGACACTTCATGTGAAGTGCTCCGTCGCTACAATGACACAATGCGGCGGATCTCTCTTGCCTCCAGCTTTTATGAATATCACCGTGGACCAGAAAGCGGAGCGACGAGTTATTGAATCAATTGTTGAATCCGATTTCTTGTCGGCAAAATACATTGACGAGATTCTCGCGTTTCGCCCTTGGCTCATGGAGCTGTAATCATGCGCTTATCACAAGAAAGGACTTAGTGCCCGAAATTCAGCCTATAAATTTGGAGGCCATAGGTTGTAGCTACGCAGCTTGACAATTAGGAGTATGGATCATTCCGCTTCAATAGGCCAAAGAAGTTGTTAAGAATTATTCTATCTGGAAGTATAATGTTTTGCTCGGCGTCTAAAGATGTCTCAGTAAAATAACAACCATAATCACCTTCGTTCACATGAACAGTGTGATGAAACGCTTTATCCACTTGAGCAACATATACCTCGTCAATTCTTCCATAAAACTCATAGTGGTTGAAAAAACTGAACGTTGAAATGGCTACGCTCAACTCCTCTTGTATTTCCCACACAAGACCTTGTTCTGGAGATTCATTGCTCTCCAAGCCGCCCCCGAAGAGGCCAAACATCCCCGGCAACCGCTCGGCATTTGCGGAGCGTTTTTGCAAAAACACATAAACTTCATCATTCTCTTTGTAATAGGGAATGAGGAGAACCGAGCGTCTTTTGTCGAACCTTTCATTATCCACATTGTAATTATACACAATATTGACGTGCATACGCAATGGCAGTAGCATGCATCTCTCATACGATGTTTAGACGAACATGATTGCGATGCACAAACGCGTTCACAAACGAAGGCAGCGTGACCTGACCCCGAAAAACTGGACGTGACAGAAGGAGAGTTCTGCTGCGAAAAGAAAGGCAGCAGAACTATGAGAAAGAGCAAATTCAGTGAAGAGCAGATCATTGGGATACTCCGGGAGGCTGAAGGCGATACGCCGGTGAAGGCTGTGTGCGCCAAATACAACCTGAGCGAAGCCACGTTCTACAAATGGCGGTCCAAGTATGGGGGCATGAACGTGAACGAGGCGCGGCGGTTGCGAGCCTTGGAGGATGAGAACAGCCGGTTGAAACGAGCCGTGGCGGACTTAACCGTGCAGGTGCAGATTTTGAAGGAGGTGAACTCAAAAAAGTGGTAAGCCCGTCGGCCAAGCGCCGGGCGGTAAAGCTGGTGATCGAAGTGGGCCTTGGCACGACGGCGGAAGCCTGTCGTGCCCTTGGGTTGGCCCGGTCGAGTTACTATCGCAACAGCACGATGAGCGCTAAGAGTCGAACGTTCCAGAAGCAGATCGTGAGCTTGAGCCAGGAGCATCCGCGCTATGGGTATCGGCGGGTGACGGCGTTGCTGCGCCGGGAGGGTCAAGAGATCAATGCCAAGCGCGTGCAGCGGGTTCGGCGGAAGGAAGGGCTGCAAGTGAGCCGGCGGCAGCGAAAGCTGCGCCGACTGGGCCTTTCGACAGCCGAGCGGCAACGAGCGACGCAGGCCAACCAGGTCTGGAGCTGGGATTTTGTGGAAGACCAGACGGAGAACGGAACGCGATTTCGTCTGTTGACCCTGATTGACGAGCACACGCGGGAATGCCTGGCGGTGCATGTGGATTGGTCAATCCGGGCGGTGGATGTCATTACCGTGGTTGAGGCCGCGATGGCTCGTTATGGTGTGCCGACGCATCTGCGCAGCGACAACGGGCCGGAGTTCATCGCCTATGCGATCCAGGACTGGCTCAAAAGCAAGAACGTGAAGACGATTTACATCACCCCCGGTTCGCCGTGGGAGAACGCTTACATTGAAAGCTTCCATGACAAGCTGCGGGACGAATGTTTGAACCGGGAACTTTTTGGCAGCCTGTGGGAGGCGCGGGTTGTCATTGAGCAGTGGCGCCTCTATTATAACGCGGAGCGGCCGCACAGTTCGTTGGGGTATCAAACCCCGGCGGAGTTTGCTGGCCGAGCCATCAGCCGTTCGGTACTCCGGTCGGGCTACGCCCTCCCTCCGTCCCGAACGGCTGAACCAAACATCAAACCAATGGCAGAACTCTACTTATGATGTGTCCAGCTGTTGGGGTCAGGTCAAGCGGATATGAATAATGAGTTGGAGTTAGATAAAGCTCTCGTCAGCGATTTGGAACATGCTTTTGCTCGCAGTGGCTGGACGGAACTGCAGGTCCGTCAAGCATGCGGCGGGCAATTTCTCAGCGATATCCGATCAGTCCTTGTGGGACTTGCAAAAATCGTCCCCAATAGGCGCCGGCACATCACGGTTGATTACAACATGAGCTGGCATGAGATGCTTGCGGCCAGGAATTATGGCTGGATAAGCCCCGATATTACGCCCGAACGTTTTCCTATCAAAGGAGAGGGCAAAGTGGAATTCGAAACGGAAGAGTTCTTCTTTAATTACAACATCTCCTCTAAACATGCCGTACAGCTCATCCGGGATGAGGATCCGCAGAATCCCTGGGAGCCTGCACAAACAGAACACGCATTTGCCTACGGTGCCCAGCATCCTGAACAGCAATCCAAATATCCCATTATATGTCTTGGCTCTGTCGCGAACGTTGGGCCACGCCCCTTTGTGATTCGTCTGTATCGAGGCGGCGCAGACCCTTTCCTTTTCCTCTACGCCAACGATTGGGACGGCGGCTGGGTCGCCCTCTGCCGCTTCCTTGCGGTCCGCAGGTCACGTACATAGATTTTGCGACCGAGATGCTGGTTATAATTAACCTTTTTTCAATGGTTCCCAAGTATTAAACATGTACTTATCAGTCAAAGGTCTTTGTAAACCTTGTTTAGCAAGCCATGGTCTGCCAATATCTTTAATTATGACCTCTGGAACTTGCGCCGGATACTGTAGGCCGTAGAATCCCATTTTGTTCTTTCCTGTCGTATTCGCCGATCCCATTCTGCGGGTTTGTGGTTCAGGATTAGTTGTTACATCTAATTTATCGATTATATATTCAGCGAATACCGTCTTAACTAGCCCTGGCGAAAGACATATTCTGTCATCAGTTATTTCCAAATAGGCTCTTAAATTAATTACTGCTAATTTATTGTCAGACTTGCTAAATAGCTCAAAGAGATCATTGATATCAACTCTGTTTAATAATAACCAATCATCTTCTAAATGAAAAAAGAAATCCTCTTTGGGCTGTTTCCAGCACCACTTAAATGCCTGACAAAAACAGGGATTGCTAGATATGTTAGCAACAACATTGCGAAAATACCTTTTCGCGATATCTACGATGTCTTGTGGATTGTTTCCTGCAGGAGCGGTATCAACATTTATATATAAGGTTGATTCTCTAAGATTGGCATTAAGCAGATTGGTAGAAAAGGACTCATAGGTTTGCTGTATTATCTCTGGTCTACACGTTGCAGTTGTTGTGAATTCCATTGTGAACAGGTATATTGTATTAAGAATTGGTTTGAATTATTCCGAACACGGCAAAGTCCACAAGTTTCACATCGAGCCTCTTCGCTGTTTCCCGCAGGCTCGCACCGGTGAGGGCAGACAGTTCTTGAGCGCGTGGCTCGGCGAAGTTGGGGCACAACCGCCGCAGTTCGTCGTCCACGATTCCGGGATGGACCATGAACTCAGTGACTCCGTCAACCAGAGTGTCAAGTGCTTTCGAGAACGCGTCAGTCGTCGGCACGATCCCGTGGAACACGTTACAGAAATGCATCGGATGCCTCACACCCGAGGTAGCGAACAAGCCAGCGTTCACAGCGCTAAGTGGATAGGGATTCCGCACCGGGACTCGATATTGTCGCGCCAATTCCAACAACACGGTAAGGGCTTTTTCATGGCGGTAGGCGGCGTGGTGGTGACTATCGAGGTGCGTCAGTGCCAGGCCTGTCGAGAGAAACGCCTCGA
Source organism: uncultured Verrucomicrobiae bacterium (assembly GCA_963802515.1). Taxonomy (GTDB): domain Bacteria; phylum Verrucomicrobiota; class Verrucomicrobiia; order Limisphaerales; family UBA11358; genus UBA11358. Next base: position 2,156,707 of record CAWDIX010000002.1, on the reverse strand, counting down.
TTTGCGCCCGCCACTCGTCGAACAGCGCCACAACAGGCATTTCGGCCAGTGCCGTCATGAGATTCTCCCGGGAGGGGAAAAATTGCAATTGAAAGGGCACGCCCTCTGTCAGCGTCAGATGCACCCCGACACCGAGAGAAGGTGCCTCAGCCTTGAGCGCATCAAGTGCCACCCGCGCGTGCGGCATGGGCATCATCACACTCGTGCTAGTGACGACTCCCTCGCGATGTGCGCGGCGAATGCCCGCACTCACGCCGGAGGTGTAACCATAGTCATCGGCATTAACGATCAGGTATTTCACAGACTTACCTGGTCACGCTAACTTATTCGCTGTCCTCTTCACAAGCATATCAAAAACGTGTCAGCCATCACTTACTTTCCTCATTCGCTGCTACAGCCAACGCCAGTTTTGGCAGTAGTTCGTGAATCATGCGCGTCCGTTCCGCCATCACCTTTGCCACGGTCGCCGCCATGTCCGTAATCGTATCCGTTGACGACCCCGTTGATTTGCGATGCCTTTTCATGTCGGGCGAATACAAAATCGTCGGCCTGTTGACCAGATTATCACACGCCCCGGACAATGCCTGTCCGACCGAAAATTTCCTCTTCTTACCGCGCCGAAGTCGAGCGAAAGCGGCTTACGCCGTGACCAACGCGCGGTTTGCTGCGCTCCACGGGCTACCCGTCGCCCCATCCCCCCTCGACGACGCCCGTTCCACTCCGCAAACCGCGTGCTCGTCACGAGCGAGCATCCGCGAAGTGCCGCATAGGCGGCGGGCTTCCGTCTGCGGCTCGGCGGCGGCGTTGCGCTCCGGCTCCGTTCCCGCTGTCTCTCCGCTCTCCGCTTCACTTCTCCCGCTCGCCGACCACAGACAGAAGCCTGAGAAATTATCACAAGCCAAATTCCATTGTTGTCATTTTGAATTGTAAGCATTTCCGATCAGCATATCATTTGTTGAGATTTTTCTGGATTTATGCGAATGCTCCAAGACGGCCAAGTGATCCGCGAAACCTACGAAGTGGAACGCTTCTTGGGCGAAGGCGCGTTCGCAGAGGTTTATCGAGTCAAACATCGCTTTCTCGGCAGACAGGCCATGAAAGTTTTCAAACGGGTCGGCATGAATCTCGACGAGATTCAGGAAATGCTCGGTGAGGCAATCCTGCTGACACATATCAAACATCCGAACATCGTCAGTGTTTTCAACGCTGACATCTTTGAAACACCGAATGGGGCTTGCGGATTTTTCACGATGGAGCATGTGCCGGGCGGCAGTCTCGACAAATTCTGGCGCTCGCACGGTGGACAGTTCGTTCCAATCGAAACGACCATTGACCTGATAAAGCAGATTTGCCGGGGCATATCGCAGGCGCATCGTGAAAAGCCGCCCATCATTCACCGCGACATCAAGCCGCAAAACATCCTCGTCGGATACGAGGCGGACGGATTGCGGGCGCGAGTCAGCGATTTTGGCCTGGCGAAGACGGTGAACCCGCTCACCTTGCTGGCTACCGCCGCCGGCACTCTAGCTTTCAAGCCACCGGAGGCATTTTCCGAACACAAAGGCGATTCGTGCGCTGCTGACGTGTGGGCCATCGGCGCCACACTGTATTTGCTGCTGACGGACCGGCTGCCGTTTGAGATGCCGGCAAACGTCAGTTGGGCCAGCAAAAATCTTTTTGATAAACCGGTATCGCCGCCGTCCGAGACAAATCCCGATGTGAATCATGCACTGGACGCCATCGTGATGAAGACACTTGATAAGCAGGCGGACAAACGGTATCCGACTGCCAAAGAACTTTTGACCGCGTTGGAAAACTGGAAGCCCACAAGTCACGAGTCCGCACCAAAGTCGAAAACACTTTCCAGCGAGCAATCAAAAACCGTGCTGGGGACGCCATCACCGGCAGATGATGGTATTGCCAAAGACATGGCTCAAAAAGCATTCCAGGCGCGGCAGGCGGGCCGCCTTGCCGAAGCTGCCGATTTGATGGAAGAAGCATTCAACAAATCGCCAGAATTGAGGGAAAAGTATGCGCGCCATGTGAAGCTTTGGCGTTGCGGTATAAGTATGTAACGCGAAAATTTTGTGAACTGCCACACGCCATCTACGAACCTACCCGTCCGAATGGTCTTAATAGACGACGAAGAATGGTTGGTTGAGATGATGGAATTAGCCATCTGTAACGAGTTTAAGAACATTGACTTAAGGGCATTTCAGGATAGCAAAAAGGCATGGTTGGAGTTGGCCCAGCGAGACCCGGATATACTCATCACAGGTGCCAACATGGGAGAATTGAGCGGGGAAGAAATTGTCCGCCGTTTGATCGAACAGAAAGTGGCTTATCCAATCTTGGTGATGTCCGGCTGGGCACCGGCCGAAAAATGGGTGAAATCCTTCGTTAACACAAAGCCGAATATCAGTTTTCTACAGAAGCCTTTCACAACAGAACAACTTCACGCAGAAATATCAAAGCTGCTTGGACACGACGACAAGCCGACATTAAATATCATAGGCTTGTGTCCAAAATGCGGAATGGAAGTTCTTGAAGGTAGCACAGGCTATTTTTGTCGAGGGAAGGAGTGCAATTTCAAAATCGCTGGAGTTCTCTTGGGTCAGGTTTTGGATTCTACCCAGGTAGCCAAGCTTCTTCGCGAAAGGCGGACCGATTTGCTCGACAAATTTGTTTCAAAAGCTGGTAAGACTTTCCCCGCGATTCTCGTCATGGATGACAGTGGCAAGGTCACGTTTGAGTTTCCGTCGCAAGAGTCAGAATTAAAATCAGATTCTCATGATAAAGATTCCCAGCGTAAACAAAGCAAAAGCACCGATTGCAAACCGCTTCTCGATGCCGCCACCAAGGATTTATTTCGGTATAACGCTTTCCGCATCACGGGCCTCCCGGTAGATGCATCCACTCGCGAAGTGGACAGACATGCGGGCAAACTCAAAATACTTGCGGAGTTTGGACCAGACCCAAACACACAGGGCGCAGCTTTTGCAATTAAACCCCCGCCGTCGCTCGATGATATTCGCGACGCCATTCAAAAAATTAAAAACCCGGAAAGGCGGCTGATTGATGAGTTTTTTTGGTTTTGGCCGGAAGAGTTCGGAAAAAGCCAATCCGATCCGGCGATTCAGGCTTTGGCAAAGGGTGATTCCAAAACAGCTATCGAGATATGGAATTCTAAAGATAAATCCACCTCGGATGGCATCGTGGCCTCTCACAACTTGGCGTTGGTGTATCACATCAAAGCCCTCGATTGGGAAAACTACTCTGTCAAGAATGAGATAGACGCGGAGCGGCGACAAAAAATAACCAACTATTGGAAAGAAGCGTTCAAGCGGTGGGAACGTCTCGCGACAAGCGAACATTTCTGGGACAAGGTTACAGCACGGATTCGTCAGTTGAACGAACCAAATCTGCCGACGGGTTTTGCACGCCGTATTCGTGCAACCCTGCCCGAATCCTTGGACAAAATAAACGCAGAGCTTGCAGTGGCGTTTGCTGAATCCGGCAAGATTGAAATTGCGCGTCTTCATATCGGATTTTTGCGCGGACCGGAGCACAGACAGGATAAAATCGAAAAAATTGCTGAATTGGTTTTGACACCCGTAGGCAACCGATTGAAAGAGCAAACTAAAAGTGCGCGCGACCGTGGAGAAAAAAATCCGCCAGAGGCGGCTAAAATTGCGATTGAACTGCTGCAACAATCTCGACAAACGCTGAAGTTGTTCGACCTTTTCTTTGGAAAGGACAACGAGTTGCGGAATGATCTTTTTGACGAAGTTGTGTCTGCTTGCAACCGCCTTCAAGTTGTTTATCACGACGCGACCAAGGATGAAAAAACCTGCCTCGACATTCTAAACTCCATATTGTCGCTGGCCACCGCCATCGATTTGAGGCAGCAAATTGAAAAAAACATCAGCACGCTAAAAGGATTCGCCACAGACAAGAAGCTTGAGCCCATTTACGCGCTTCTGAAGTCCATCCAAGACAGCAAGGAAAGTCCATCGGTGCGTCTTGAAAGATTTAATGTCGAAGTTTCTAATGCCTTGATTTCAGCGATAGCCGGGTTGTCTCGCGGTTCGGATGACTACAATCAGCTATGGGATTCCGCTGCAATCGTCTTGCGTGGCATCTCTCTCGATGCGTGGAACAATCATCAAGACCGACAGACAGCAGTTGCAGCGAACGAACTTGCTGTCAAGCACGCGACCAGTCCGGAATTGAAACAACGATTGGCAGAGGACAAAAGAACTTTGCAGCAAATGCGCTACGAGGCCGACCTTGCCCCCATCGCTTCAGCCCCCTCCCTGAGCACAATTAACGGTATTGGGTTTAAGTTATACGGGGCAACGGACAAAGATTCGGCAACTGGTTCTTATTTGAGCACCTACTATTTCGTTTTCCTGTTCATCCCCATCTTCCCAATCTGTAGGTATCGCGTAACCAGCAGCGGCGATTCATATCGGTTTTTTGGAAAAACCCCACTCCGCACCTGCGATAAATGGCATATCGCCATTGTAATTGGGTTAATCATCTGGGTGATATACATTTGCAATTCCGGTGACGGTGGTGCGTCGGGCTCTCAAAGTTCATACACTCCGCCACCAGCACCGAGCGCATCGTCTTACACACCGCCTCCGGTATCCGCCAGTGGGAACTCTGACGGAAATGTTTATACCGCTCCAAGTTCTGTGAGTAGCACGCTCGACATGGAGAAAACGGCAATCGAAACAGATCGGGTGGCATTAGCGGCTCTTGATGCTCAAGTAGATAAATTGGGACGAGAGATTGAAACTGATCGCCTATCCCTCGACCAGACAAGTCAGTCCGCAATTGATAGTTTTAACGCCAAGGTTGACCAATATAATACACTGGTTCAAAAAGACAAAGATGCCACTGCTGCATTCAACGAAAGGGTTGACAAGTATAACGCCAAATTGCGGCAATACAACCGTTAACATTATGAAAACAAAGCATGGTCCAAATCTCTCACGGAAATTAAGGCGAAAAGACCCTTTCGAGATTCGTAGCGTGGGAATCTCGCCGGAAGTCGAAATCACAGCACTGGTTCGGAGCGTCATAAGTGCTGGTGCGGCACCCAATAAAACGCAAGTTACAACTGCCGCCGGCGTCCCCTCGGATTACTTAAAAACACTGATTTCGATTGCAACCAACACATGGCGGGCAAAAGCTAAAATGGTTGATCCATCAACCGGCGAATTTCGCGAAGACTTGAAGCGCATTGGACGCCACATTGAAGCGATTTACCGAAATCTTGCGGAAGTGGGAATTGTGATTCGGGACCACACTGGCGATGCGTATGATGAAGGTCAGCCCATGAAAGTTATTGCCAGCAAACCAACGTCAGGCCAGGGAAAAAAACGAGTCAGCGAAACCTTGCTTCCCTCCATCTTCTGGAACAACCGGCTGGTTCAAAACGGAGAAATTGAAATTGCCACACCACTCATTTCAAACACGTCAGCTTAGAAGAATTCCCCGTTTGATAGAGAAGTCGCTAGATACGCTGCTGCCAATTTTGGTGTGGGGGACGGTTGGTTTGAGTATTGGTGCCATAGTTTACTGTTTTTGGCCTCGGAAATGAAATCTTTGCATTCCAGCAGCCTAATTTTAGTTTGGCGCGTGGCCGAGTTCGAGGCGCGTCACGCAAAAGCCTCGACGATTGAGCCGACTCACTTGCTGCTCGGCTTGTGCAAGGTGGTTGACCTCGATCTGCCGGAGCTCGTTGCCAAAGACGCACCCGACCGGGATGAAGTTCTGGAAGAACTACTGCGGGAAGTCAGGAGGCTGCGCACCGTTTTTCGTGCCGCTGGTTTGGGTGCCAAGACGTTCCGCCGCAAGTTGCGCCGGGCTTCGCCCGAACGACGATTCGCCTTGGACGATTCGGAGCGATTGCGCCGGAGTTCGGCTGCCAAGCAGATTTTCGCCGATGCGGAACATTTCGCCCAACTCGGCAGCAGCGCGGTTTATCCCGTCCATCTGCTTTACGCGACCCTACTAGCCGAGGACAAACATCGTGACGCGACCCTGACCGAAGTAAACGTCGAAAAGAAACGCCTGCTCACCGTTTCCAAGCGGGAAGTTTTGAACACGCAGCTTGGTTCTGCATCCAGTTCAAAGAGAGAAAGAACGCGTTGGAATTAACCATCGGCAATCCGCCGTGACCAACGCGCGGTTTGCTTCGCTTCACGGGCTGTCTGTCGTCCCTGTCCCCTTCGACGACGCCCGTTCCACTTCGCAAATCCGCGCGCTCGTCACGAGCGGCACTTGCAATGGCCGCAGGAGCGGTTGGCTTCCGTCTGCGGCTCGGCGGCGCGTTACGCTCCGGCTACGATTCGCTAAACGCTCCTCTCCGCCTCCGCTCCACTTTCCCCGCTCGCCGACCGCAGACCGAAGCCTCGTCAAAATCCAAAATATCGCGTAGGCTTGCCCCGTGCCATTTGACCGAGAAAGGATGAGGCAAGCGGCGGCGGAAGTTGCCGCCAAAGGCGTCTTTGTCGGAACGTCGTCGTGGAAATACGAAGGTTGGTTCAAGCAGCTTTACACTCCTGCACGCTACGAATATCGCGGGAAAGTTGCCAAGACGCGGTTTGAGCGCGATTGCTTGAGCGAATACGCGGAGGTGTTCAAGACGGTCAGCGTGGATGCGGCGTATTACACGTTTCCGAGCGAGAAGTATCTAAACGGTCTGGCCGACCAGGTGCCGGACGATTTCCGGTTTGGCCTCAAGGTGACAGACATGGTGACGATCAAAAAGTTTCCGAACTTGGCACGGTTCGGCGCGAAGGCGGGGCAACCGAACGCCGATTTCCTAAATGCCGATCTGTTCGCAAAAGCATTCCTGAAGCCGTGCGAGGACATTCGCGCCAAAGTGGGCGTGCTCATGTTTGAATTCTCGCGCTTTTGGCAAAGCGACTACGAACACGGACGCGATTTTGTTGCGGACCTCGACAAGTTTCTCGGCAAGCTCCCGAAGGGTTGGCCGTATGCAATTGAAATGCGCAACCATCACTGGCTCGCCCCTGAATACTTCGGTTGCCTCGCCCGGCATGACGTGACCCACATCTTCAATTCATGGGATGCCATGCCGCCGGTGAGCGAGCAAATGGCGTTGCCGGGCAGCCGGACGAATCCAAACTTGATTGCCGCCCGGTTCCTGTTGAAGCCCGGCCGTAAATACGAGGAAGCCGTGAAGACATTTCAGCCCTACGACAGGGTGAAGGAACCGAACTCGCAGGCGCGCGAAGCGGGCAAGGCATTGATCGCAGAAGGCAAAAAGGCCGGTTCAGGACGCGAGACGTTCATTTACGTCAACAATCGCCTTGAAGGCAACGCGCTTGAAACGATTGACGCGCTGCTCGACATGTAAGTGAAAGATAATGAAAAAACCGGACGTTCAGTTTTTGGTTGACCGTTTATCAGCCAGTCACCCTCTCCAAGCTGCTGTTGGCAGCTACAAGCGCGACTTTATTTCAGCAGCGCAAAACGTTTATCCCGCGCAGCACATGGAAAACATCCTTCAGGCCAAGTTTTTTATTCCCGATGAACACGGATTTCAGTTGGAGAGATACCTTCAAAGTGCGGCGGAATTGTCTGTTCAGAACGACCTAAAACTAAATCCATCGGTGAAGAATTTTGGAATTGATAAAAAAGTGAACCCGCCAAAGAACGTGGATGCGTATTATGAAGCCGGCGGAGCAGTCGTGTCGCTTGAAGTCAAAAGCGCCGAGGAAAAATATCCTGATCCTAACTCTTTAGTTCTAAAGTCAGCGGGCCGCGTGACTGGATTTTTCGAGAAGGCCGGCATCCTGCAAGACATTTTCCGAGAATCACAGTCGGGGCAAGTATTAGAAACCAACAAAAACATGGACAACGCCATGAAGGATTTTCTGGTCAGTGCAAACTTAAAATTTCCCCCCACTTCAAGCTTTGGTAACCTCAATATCCTTATTGTGGCCTGCGGAAACATCGGAAACATGACAGATTGGTGGCTCACCCTGTACGGCAGCCATGAACTTTTCACCAGCGATTCATACCACCCAAAGAAGGAATTTGAACTGGTTGACGTAGTAATTTTATCAAACCTCAAATACCTGCATACTGAAGCGCGGGAACACCACGACTGGACTTTGAAAAATGCCTTTTTGTTTCCGTGTGTTAATCCTCACGGGCGAAATTCTCTGGATGGTATTATGGTTAGGAATGGTCTTGGTGTATTCAACCACCACCTTTACCGCTTTAATAATCATGTCCCCCAAAAGCCCATTTCATCCCCTTTTGATATGTTAAAAGTGGCCGCGTATTACCTAGAGGCATTGGATGAGAATGAAAGACTCCGATATTTTCCGATTCAGCCGAAAACGAAAAACATCGGGAAGCATCCTGAATAATTGACGCCGTCTGGTTTCACTTCGTAAAATTGTTTGACAGTCGGTTTTTGCGATATACTGTATGGATATACAGTATGGTTGAATTGACGCGCAGACAACAGCAGATTCTCGACTTCATCCAGAAATGGCAGCGGACCGAGGGGGCGACGCCAACCTATCAGGAAATCGCCGACCAGTTCGGTTTTCACAGTCTCAATTCCGTGACGGTGCATGTGCGGCTGTTACGTCAAAAGGGTCATCTTCAATCCGAACCGGGCAAGGCGCGGGCATTGCGGGTCACTTCCCCGCTGGCGAAACTGCGAAGTCGCATCGTAGATATTCCGTTATTCGGCCTGATTCCGGCTGGACTGCCGCAAGCACGCGAGCAAGACGCAGAGGGATGCGTTTCGGTGGACGTGGAAAGCATCGGATTCAAACCAACGCGGAACACTTTCGCGTTGCGCGTGGCGGGTGATTCAATGATTGGCCGGCATATTCTCGACGGCGATATTGTGGTTTTGGAACATGGACCAGACCCGCGCAACGGCCAGATTGTAGCCGCGCTGATTGACGGCGAAAGCACGCTCAAAACTTTTGTCGTGAAAAACGGCAAACCGTGGCTACGAGCGGAGAATCCGAAATATCCGAATCTGATCCCGGCGGAAGAATTGATGATTCAAGGCGTGTTCAAGGCGCTCATCCGAAAGGGGAAGGAATGATTGATGTTCCGCTCCATTGTTCATCTCGACGCCGATGCCTTCTTCGCGTCCGTTGAACAGGCCGCCGACACGCGGTTGCGGGGCAAAGCCGATTGCCGTTGGCGGTGAAAGTCGCGGCATCATCGCGTCGGCCTCCTACGAAGCGCGGAAGTTCGGCATCTACACGCCCATGCCGACGGCGCGGGCGCACAAGCTCTGCCCGAAGCTCATTGTCCTGCCCGGCGACTACGAACGCTACGAACAGTTTTCCAACTGGATGTTCGGCTACGCCTACGATTTCACGCCGGACGTGGAGCAAACTTCCATTGACGAAGGCTACTTTGATCTGACGGCCAACCGACAAAAAGCCGCCTGTCGAAATCGCGCTGACCATCCGCAAGGCCATCGGCCAATCGCTCAAAATCACCGTCAGCGAAGGCATCGGCGTCGAACAAACTCGTCAGCCAGATTGCTTCCAAGTTGAACAAGCCCGCCGCGTTCCAAACCGTGCCGGGCGGACAGGAAAAGCAATTCCTTCATCCGCTGCCGAACCGTTGGCTGCCGGGCATCGGACCAAAGACCGCCGTGCGCTTGAACGCGGCGGGACTGGCTCGACATCGGGCAGATCGCCGCACGCCGATTGACCTGCTCGCGCTGCTGCTCGGCAGTCAGGCGCCCGTCGTGCGGCAATTCGCCAATGGCATTGACGAACGCCCGTTGATTCCTGCCAGCGAGCCGCAGAAATCATACAGCCAGCAGGAGACATTCAACGAGGACGTGACGGACGAGGAATACGTTGAAGCCGTGCTCCGGCGCATGGCCGACCGATTGTTTGCCACGGTGCGCGAGGAAGGCCGAAGCGTGCGGACGCTGACGGTGAAGGTGCGCTACAACGACCGCGACGAAAACCAGCGTGCCGAAAGTCTGCGCGAACCAACCGACCTTGGAAACAGATGTTTATGGGCGCTTGCGCGGGCTGCTGCGCGAAGCCTGGCAGCGACGAGTGAGCCTGCGCATGGTGTCGCTGAAATTGTCGAATGTGTATGACGGCGTGTTCCGCAGCGAACTGCGCTTGAAACCGACGCCCGCAATCACGAAGCCCGCGAACGGCTTGCCGGTGTATTGGATGAATTGCGGCGCAACAAAGGTTGGTCGGTCATCCTGCGCGGACACGATTTGCGATTGCGCGATGCGCCGAGGGACATCGTGAGCGAACGCGCGAAGCCGCAACTCAAAATCCGTGTCCACATTCAGCGGCGGAGCGCGCCAGCCAGGGCGACGACTTACGTTCCGTTGCGCGTCCGCAGCTTCTACACCTTTCTTGATTCGACGCTTTCGCCCGGCGCTATCGTGAACCTCGCCAAGCAACACGACCTTCCGGCCATTGCCCTGACCGACATCGGCAACTTGCATGGCGCGGTGGAGTTCGCGCAGGCGGCAAAGCGCGCGGGCGTCAAACCGATTTTCGGAACGGAATTATCGGTTGGACAGCATCCGCTGTTGCTCTACGTCGAATCTGCTCGCGGTTATCACAATTTGAACCGGCTATTGACACACAACGCAGAAACGGCCACCGGCGAAGAAGGAGCAGTCGCCATGCAACAGCGCAGCCCCATCTCGATTGAACGTCTGGACGGCTTCACCGAAGGATTGATTGCCGTCAGCGCAGATTTGCGTTTGGCCGAATTGTTTCCCGGTCGTTTCTATCAGATGGCAACAAAGGGACACCTCACCCCGGCCCTCTCCCCATCGGATGCGGAGAGGGGGTTTACCATTGTCCCCTGCCCTGCGATTCATTACGCCATGCCGGCCGACCGGTTGAAATACGACATCGTGCAATCCATCCGCACGCTGACGTTGCTCCGCCAGGAACACCCGGAAAAACGCATGAACGGGCAGTTTCATTTCCGCACACCGGCGGAAATGGCCGAAGCGTGCAAGGAACATCCCGAATGGCTGGCCCACTCGCTGGAAATCGCAGAACGCTGCAATTTTGAAATCCCATTCGGCAAACCGCAGTTTCCTGCATTCGCGCCGCCGGACGGTTCAACGCCGCGCGAGTTTCTTCACCAACTCGTGCTGGACGGATTGCGCCGACGTTACGGCGAGCGTGCCACCGCCATGCGCCCGCAAATTGAACAGGAATTGAGCATCATCAGTGCCGTCGGCTACGAGGAATACTTTCTCGTCGTTTGGAATATCCTCCAAGACTGCCGCGCGCACGGCATCGAATGGATCACGCGCGGCAGCGCGGCGGACTCGCTCGTTTGCTATTGCCTGGGCATTTCCGACGTTTGCCCCGTCCGCTTCGGCCTCTACTTCCGCCGCTTTCTGAATCAGGAACGCATGGCGTTGAACAAGCTGCCGGACATTGACATTGATTTTCCGCACGACCGCAAAGATGACGTGGTGGACATCATCTTTGCCAAATACGGCCGGGAGCATTGCGCCGTGGTCGGCGGCTTCTCACATTCCAGGCCCGGAGTGCGTTTGCGGACGTGGCGAAAGTGCTCGGCGTGGCCGAACGCGAAGTGCGCCGGTTCACCGACCATTTCCCGTGGAGCTTTGGTGGCGGTTGGGTGCCGGACGAACACACACCGAGCGGCGGGGCGAAGCTGCGTGAACTGCTTGCCGCCAGTCCTGAAAACTGCGACCTGCCGTTAAACGAAGAACCGTTCAAGACCGCGCTGGACATGGCTGAATTTCTCGACGGCTTTCCGCGTTATCCCAAAATGCACCCGTGCGGCGTGGTGCTGTCCCGCCAGCCGATGCACGAATTGACGCCGACCTTCATTTCCAACAAGGGTTATCCCACCACGCATTTCGACATGGACGCCGTTGAAGTCATTGGTCTGGTTAAAATTGACGTGCTCGCGCAAGGCGGCCTGGCGGTGATGCGCGACGCGAAAGCGGCGCTGGCGCGGCGCGGCGTCAGCGTGGATTTGAAGGCGCTTGAACCGTGGCAAGATGCAGCGGTTTGGGAAATGATTTCCAGCGGCGGCGCGCGGGCGGTGCATCACATTGAAAGTCCGGCCATGACTTGCCTGTGTCGCCAGTGCAACGTGCAGGACATTGACACGCTCATTGCCATTGTCAGCGTCATCCGGCCTGGCGCGGCCAACGAAGGCAAGAAACTGGCGTTCACGCGGCGCTATCAGGGACTTGAACCGATAACCTATCCGCATCCGTCACTTGAACCCGTATTGCGCGACACGTTCGGGCTGGTAGTTTATGAAGAACACATTTTGCAAATCTGTGAAGCGTTCGCTGGCCTTAGACCCAGGCCGGGCGGACGTGTTGCGCCGGGCATTGAACAAGCAGAAGCGCACCGTCATTGCCGAGATTCAAAAGGAATTCTTCGCGTCGGCGCGGGCGTGCGGACACACGCCGGATAAAATTGAAGAAGTATGGGAATTGGTTGCGGGTTTCGCCGGTTACGCCTTTTGCAAAGCGCACTCCACGGCTTACGGCGTGGAGGCGTATCAGGCCGCATGGCTCAAACGGAATTATCCGGCGGAGTTCATGGCGGCGGTGCTGACCAACGGCAAAGGGTTTTACGACCCGCTGGTTTATGTGCTCGAAAGTTACCGGCTCGGATTGAAATTCCTGCCGCCGACGGTCAATGAACCCGGCCCACAATTCACGGCACATGGCAACGCCATCCGCGTGCCGCTGACGCGCGCCAAAGGGCTGACCGAACGCACGGCAAAACGGATGCTCGCAGAATGCGAGCGCGGTGCGTTCGTCTCACTGGCTGACTTCCATCGCCGAGTGAAAGCATCACCGGAGGAAATCGAAACACTGATTCGAGCGGGCGGCTTTGACGAATTCGGCCAGACACGCACACGGCAATTTTGGGAAGCGCAACATTTGCAGAAGGTAAAAAACGAGCGACAAAATTTGGAATTTGATTTCGAAGCAGGCACGAACCCGATTTCAGATTTCTTTGCACAGAATCCGTCCTTGCTCCGTGAGCCGACGCGACGCGAACGGCTGGAAGCCGAGACGGAATTATTCGGCTACGCGGTGAGCGGGCATCCGCTGGAATTGTTTGATGACGTGGCTTGGGAATCGTATTGCCCGGTCGCGCGGCTGGGCGAGCACATTGGCGAAACGGTGGTGACGTGCGGGTTGGTGGTGGAGCAGCGCACGCATCACCAAATCACCGGCGAGCCGATGAAATTCCTGACGCTGGCAGACTGGACAGGCGTGGTGGAAACGGAATTGTTCGCGCAAACCTACAAAAGCTACGGACTGGCGACCGTGCGGTATCCAGTGCTTGAAGTCACCGCCACGGTCGAATCGTTCGAGAACGGACGCGGATTTTCCCTGCGAGTGCTGCGGGCAGGTGGACCGCGGTTAGAAATTTGACGGCAAACCCGAAGGATTGGCTGGTATCAGTTTGACGCCACCGCGCCACGGGCGCACAATTTCTTTCACTATGCAGCGGCGTTCCGCCTTCATCAGATTTCGACGCGACAAATTGGTGCAGTTGAGCGCCGCTCAGCGTTGTAATGAATCAATGGCCTTGGAACCACGCGTCACGATAAGCACCAAAGGCGTAGCTGTTTGGGCAGAGCAGATGCTGAACGACACGAAACCATCCGATCAGCCTTGCTATGAATAGCGACGCCTCGCCCGTTGTGTTCGCGGTTCAATCCACTTTCATCGAACTATTGGAGTTGATCGAGTATTTGGCCAAGAGTGACTTGCCGGGCAAGGAGGATGAACTCAAGGACGAGGCGCAGAGAACAGTTTTGATGTTCATCGCGGCCATTATTCTGGCCGGCCGGGATTACAATCCCGCTCAAAAATCGTTTCTCTCACTTCTTGTAAACTGCGAAGATTTGCCTGGCGGTGAGGCCCGTTATCTAAATGAATACGCGGTCAAGTGGGTCGAAGCCTCAAAACAAATCCCAGGGTTCTTTGATGTGGCACTTCGTTACGATTCGAGTCATCACACGGACGTTACTCGCAGCATGTTGCGACAATTTCAAATCATTGGGAACAATGCTTGCGCTTCCGGTGGCAACACATCCGCCGCCGCAAATCAAGTGGTCCGAACTTACATCGAATTCTTGGAGGAAAAACTGGACGCATTCAGAACCCCTCCAATCATTGCTAAAGTGACTCCAGAGATCCAGAGACAATCCTACCCGCCAATTGAGGCGGAACGTTTCTTCCCCACATCATCTTTGCCGTCGAGACGCAATGCAGTTCTGCGTTGGGTCGCGCCCGATGAATCGATTGACGTCGGAATCTTTCACATTCCCTCCGGTATGGTATATGTCAGCGACGGGCATCCTTCGACGGCAGAGGCGTCTGCGATCAATTTGAGACTGCCAATCGGCCAATCGGAGCAAGGGGAGCACGCACCGCTAAACTATTATCCTCAGTATGTTTGGCTTTCTCCCGACCAACGAGCCGCCTATTTGGCATGGCTGGCAAAAGGGCGCAAAGATGAAAATCCGGCATCTCGCGAACTCGGCTATGTTTTCCTGTTTCTTTACGGATTGGAGCGCAGGCTGCTAGTGGATAATGGGCAGGAGCAAGAAGTGATCGCGGAAGTTGTGCGGTTGCTTCATCACTACGGGACTTACACGCGAAGCAGATCCCTACAGAGTTACGCCGGCCAACTCGTTCATTTCTGGGGCTGGAAACAAGGCGCGCAGTATTACGCGCAGCTGTTGGACTGGATGAAAACCCTGCCCATATCGTTGCTGGCCGACGATGAATTGGCCATCGTATTGGCCAGCCAGTTTAAATCCGACGCGCCTTTATCAGTAGAACTCGCGTATGAGGTTGCCTCGCGCGACTTCGCATCGCGTCGAAGCGTGGTGGTTTCGAGGGTTAATCAAGAATTCAGGGAGCTTTTTGCCAAGCGCTATCTGGAAGCCTTTCCCGGCGGCATGAAGCTGAATTGCTCGAAACGAAACGCGCGGCTTTTTTACCGACCCGCCAGCCCGACACTATTGTATGGGTTGCGAAACGGTCTTTCAATCGAGATTCCTGACGTGCTGGGCTCGACCGGCCAGTTTAGACCACTTTCGGCCACATGGAATGCTTGTGTCGAGGACCTGGCAGGTTACAGCCGAGCCCGGTTCAAGACCGGAAGTTCGTCCAAGAACCTTAAGGCATATTTGGCCTTACCTGAGGAATTGAAACCCAGCGTCCCACATCCGTTAGCGAAGCAGTGGGAGGGGCTTTTGAGCGAGGGCCGCACCTGCAAAGATTGCACATTCATTGACGTTGGCAGTGCAGCACATCTGATCGATGTTCCCCAGCGCGAGAAGTTGACCCCGGGGCAAAGTCGAGATCTGGCCCAGACAATCGAATCGTTGGGCTTTGTCGTTGAACCCGACGCGCGACATGAGTCCGCATACGCGTGGGATCAGGAATTAGCGGTATTCAAGCCCATCGGCGCCAAGGTAACGCCACCATCGCAAAATTATCTAGGCGCCTCGGTTCTTCTCAAACTCTGCGTGCTCGTCGCTGGCGCTGATGGACATGTGGCACCCGAGGAACTCGATGTATCCCGCAGATTCGTTGAAACGAAACTCTCGCTCAGTTCCGAAGACCATCGGAGGTTGGAAGCTCTCGAACAAGTTCTAGTTGCGGACCCGAACAGGGTAATCGGTTCGCTCGCCCGCATCGCGAAACCGGTGCCCAAAGAGCAGCGAGAACTGATCTGTGAGGTTCTGGTCTACGTGGCGGCGGCAGATAGCCTAGTTACCAAGGACGAAATCCGTGCTCTGGAACGAATTTTCCGGGCGTTCGAACTTCCATTGGAAAAATTGGAAAACCACCTCAAGTCCCTTGGTCCTGAATTTGGTGAAGTTACCATACAGGATGCAGGAGACCGGACGCCCGGCGAGCCAATTCCGAGACCTGGCCAACCATTCAGGATCGACATGTCACGTGTCGACCGCATTGCGCAGGAGACATCGGAAGTGGTCGGCATTTTGTCGAAAGTTATGACCGAAGAGGAACCGGAGAGTGCTCAGCCGGCGCGAAATGGGGAATCTTTGGCACCAAAGGTTTCGACAGCTCCACTGGTTCAGCAACTAAAGGAACCTGGGCGCGCCGCACCCGAATGGCTCAAATCTTTGGAATCCAAGTATCAACCGGTTTTATTGCACTTGTTGGAGCGAGTTTCATGGTCGCGCACGGAATTTGACGAGTTGGCGAAGAAATCCGGGCTGATGCCGCTAGATGCATTTGATGCAATCAACGGATGGGCCGACGAGAAACTTGGTGATTTTCTGCTGGAAGGCGAGGATACTATTTCGATTCGCAAACAATTGATTCCATGAACGAAATTAAACGCCGCGAACGCGATGCCATACTTCAGTCCCTGCAAGCGGGCCTGGTCCCAAGATTGGGTCTGCACCTGATTCAGGTTGGGCGAAAGCAGGAGGTGGAAGCGATGCTCGCCGATTTGGATCGCATTGAACAAGGTGGGGCAGCGTTTCGAATCGTCGTAGGACGCTTTGGAAGCGGCAAGAGTTTCTTTATGAATCTGGTCCGCAACCTGGCGCTTCAGAAGCGCATGATAGTTGTTCAAGCAGACATGTCCATGGAGCGGCGTCTACAGGCTTCTGGCGGAGAAGCCCGTGCACTGTATTCCGAACTCGTCAAAAATCTTGCAACCAAGAACAAACCCGATGGCGGTGCTTTGCGGAATTTGTGCGAGGGTTGGATTTCGACGATTCAATACGAAGTCACACAGGCGGGAGGCAAGGAGGAAGACGTCAAGAAGCGAATATACGAAGATTTGAAAAGCCTGCAGGATCATGTCGGCGGATTCGAGTTCACCGAAGTGCTGGCCAAATACTACGAGGGTTACGCTTCCGGAAACGATGCCCTGCAAGGCGCCGCGCTGCGATGGCTGCGGGCCGAATACACAACGAAGACCGAAGCCCGCCAAGACCTCGGTGTGCGCCGCATCATTGATGATGAGAACTTCTACGACAGCCTGAAGTTGCTATCCGCATTCTGTCTCAAGGCGGGGTATGCGGGGTTGTTGGTGAATCTTGATGAGATGGTTGTGTTGTCTCACCGCATGCCAAGTGCTCGCGCACGCCAAACAAATTATGAGTCCCTGCTGACCATATTGAATGACTGCCTCCAAGGCAGCGTGCGCGGATTGGGTTTCATGTTGGCAGGCACAGATGAGTGTCTGGAGGACAAACGCCGTGGGCTATACAGCTACGAAGCGCTCCGATCACGCCTGGCAGAGAACCGACTCGTTGGCGATGGCGTGGTTGATTTTTCCGGGCCGGTTGTTCGGTTGCAAAATCTCACGCCAGAAGAGTTGCTGGTGTTGCTCCGCAACGTTCGACATGTTCACGCCTTCGGCGATCCCACTAAATATATCGTGCCGGATGACGCATTGATTGCGGTGTTAAAAAAGGCCAACGAGGTATTGGGGGCTCAATATTACAAGACCCCGCGGGACATCGTCCGTTCGTTCGTCGGATTGTTGAACGTGCTGGAGCAAAATCCCGACCGCAAATGGCAGGACTTTTTGAACCAAGGGCTTGTCAAGCCGGCAGAGAAGCCACTGTCGGTGGAGGAGGAAATCGCGCGTGAGGGGCCAGTCGCGAACGACAGCAAGGAGGATTTGGCCAGCTTTAAACTCTGATGAGCAGCACCGCTTTCGACCTTCTTGAGCCAGAAGTGCAAAAGGCTGTCTGGTCGATGGGTTGGAAAGAATTCCACCCCATCCAAGTTAAAGCCATTCACCAAGTGCTCGAACAGTCGGGCCACCTGATCATCACGGCCCAAACCGCCGGAGGCAAAACGGAAGCGGCATTCCTTCCAATAATTTCCCGGCTGGCGGCGAATCCTAAAGCCTCAATTCAGGCACTCTATATCGGGCCTCTGAAAGCGCTCATCAACGATCAGTTTGAACGGTTAGCGAAGCTCTGCGCAACATTGGAAATTCCCGTCCATCGCTGGCACGGTGATGTAACCGCCGGTCGAAAAAAGGAAATGCGACAATCCCCCGCTGGAATTCTTCTAATCACACCAGAATCGCTGGAATCCAATTTCATCAACTACGGAAGCCAGGTTCCGAGAATTTACCGGTATCTGGAGTTTGTCGTGATAGATGAACTGCATTCGTTTTTAGACAACGTGCGAGGAGTCCATCTCCTCAGTCTGCTAGCACGCCTCCGCCAAGCCGCCGCATTGAATCCGCGCATCATTGCCCTTTCCGCCACATTAGGTGATCCCCAAGCGGGTTGCAGATTTCTTTCCCCCGATGCACCGGATCAAGTCAGCTTGATTGACGACCCGAACTCCAAACGCGAGATCAAATTTGGGATCAGAGCACACCTACGCCGTGCGCTCAATCAGAGCGACAAATTGATCGAGCCGAGGCTCAAACCCGCGGACGCACTCCGGGTCGCGGAACGCCTTAATGTGAAGAACTTTCAGTCGGTGTCACCTTGCGACAGTGAGAGTTCTCCGGATTTAGCGCCATCTTTGCGGCAAACCGGGCGTGATCCGGATGACGAATTGGATGAAATAGCCGAAGACATCGTTCGCAATTTTGCGAGTTCAACCAATCTGGTATTTGTGAACGCGAAGAGCACAATTGAAAA
Source organism: uncultured Verrucomicrobiae bacterium (assembly GCA_963802515.1). Taxonomy (GTDB): domain Bacteria; phylum Verrucomicrobiota; class Verrucomicrobiia; order Limisphaerales; family UBA11358; genus UBA11358. The sequence continues at coordinate 2,138,005 of CAWDIX010000002.1, read as the reverse complement.
ACTAGCCGTCAAATTGCATGATCGGGTAAAGACAGAGAAGTGGGCCTCCGATCCGTTCGTAGTTCATCATGGTTCGATTTCCAAGGAACTGCGGGAAGAAGCCGAAATTCAACTCAAATCCGAGACACCAACAACTGCCATCTGTTCCAGCACCTTGGAGATGGGCATCGACATCGGACGGGTGCAGGCCATAGGCCAAGTGGACACGCCTTGGAGTGTTGCTTCGTTGGTTCAACGCCTCGGCCGATCCGGTCGGCGTGACGGCGATCCTGCGATAATGCGCCTCTACGTCCGGGAAACATCCCCCCATATTGGCACCACTCTCACCGATCTCTTGTATCCCGAGCTGCTGCGTGCTGTCGCACTAACAAGGCTGATGCTTGAGCATTGGCTAGAACCGCCCGACACCAACCGGATGCACCTCAGCACGCTAATCCATCAAGTGTTGAGTTGTTTGAAGCAGACTGGAGGCACGACGGCATCGCGACTTTTTGAAACCCTCGTTCAATTCGGCCCGTTCCGGCAAGTCAGCCGACAGACTTTCGTTGCGTTATTGAAAGAACTTGGCCAGAAGAACGTGATTGAACAAGTCCCCGAAGGCGCGTTGATTCTTGCACCCCTTGGCGAAAAGATTGCTTCGGGTTATGACTTCTACGCGGCTTTCAAGGGAACGGAAGAATTCCAGATCCGTAATGGCGAAGAAAACATAGGAAGCCTGCCTGCCAATCTCATTCCACCTGTGGGGGAACATATCATTTTAGCCGGTCGGCGCTGGATAATTGAGGACATTGATGCAGTGGCAAAAACAGTTTTTGTTTCATCCGCCCGGGGAGGCAAGGCCCCCGAATTTTTGGCCGCTGGAGGGGAGTTGCACACGAGAGTTTTGCAGGAGATGCGGACGGTGTTGACCGAGGAATCTGAACCACTTTGGCTGAATGAAAGCGCCACACTGCTCTTGCGCGCAGCCAGGAGCACATCGGTAAACTGTGGATTGGTTGACAGTGATGTCCTGTCCATGCCACATCGCGTGCAATGGTTCCCGTGGGTTGGCTCCAGGGCTCTGATGACCCTGAAAGTTTATGCCGCCTCTCAGGGCATCGCGCACGAAGTCGACAAGCTTTCAGTCAGCTATAAAGTTGATTCCCGTGCGGCGTTTTTCGACCACTTGAAAGCAATCACGCAATCGACGGCAAGCGCATCAGAACTCGCTTCATTCGCCCCCGTCAGGGCGATCCAGAAATTCGACGAGTTTTTGCCAGGCGATTTGCTGAACGCGGCTTACGGCCACGACTATTTGGATTTGTCAGAAGCGAAGCGGGTCGCGCAAGAGACTTTCGACAAAATGTCTTGAAGTGTTGGCGGCTACCGCATTGCGCGAAATTCTGCCTTTTTAGCGAAGCTGCTTCTCCACGCAGCGTTGATTTCTGTCGTGTTCAGTCGCCGGCTTTCCGCGCTTCTGGTTGCTCCGCTGCAATTTCGCGCCACGAAAGGATTCGTGGCACTGCATTGCTGGCCGCTCCGCTGCCCGCCAGCGCGTAAAGCCGGCTCTTTGCGTTTCGTTCGGAGCGGTCTTGCTCTCCCACAGCAGAGGTGAAGAGAGCAATCCCGCTCCTTCAAAAACGAAACGCAAAATATGAACACGACAGAAAACTTCGTCTCAACGCCTCAAGTGGAGAACAACATCGTCAAGCCAATCAAGCTTCAAGCGCAACCGCAGGAATGGAAAATTGTTTCATTGCGGGAATGCCCGACGCCAGCCGACATTCAATTGTGTGACACGCCGGAGCAGGCAGCCGCCTATTGGAATTTGCACATCACGCAACATCCGTATTTCAATCCTGAAAATGAATGCCTGGTGGTTTTAATCCTCAACACACGCCGTAAAATCAAGGGTCACTATTTCGTATCGGTCGGAACGATGGACACCATTTTGGTTCATCCGAGGGAAGTGTTCAGGCTGGCAATTATGGCAAGCGCACACGCCATTGTCATCATGCACAATCATCCGAGTGGCGAGTCAACGCCGTCAGAAGCGGACATTAAAGTCACTCGTGATCTTCTCCGAGCCGGGCAATTGTTAAAAATTGATTTGGTGGACCATGTGGTCATTGGCAAAGGCAACCACACATCGTTACGCGCATTGGGCTATCTGGCTTACTGAAAACTTCTCCTTCAAGGCTTCGCCAACGGCGGAGATTTTTTTCAAGCGAACAGCTATACGCCGTCATTTTGTCCGCCTTGACCAACGCACGGTTTGCTCCGCTCCACAGGCTGGAAGTCGGCCCTGTTGCCCTTCCGACCCCGCCCATTCCGCTACGCAAATCCGTGCGCTCGTCACGAGCGGCAATTCAAGTGACCGCAAGTGCGGCGGGCTTCCGTCTGCGGCCCGGCGGCGGGCGTTGCGCTCCGGCTGCGCGGCGCTTTGCGCTCCTCTCCGCTTCCGCTCCACTTTCCCCGCTCGCCGACCACAGACCGAAGCGCAGCCTCATTTTTCACCGTGCAGCCAGCCGACCGAAACTCTCAAGCATTTGGCAATGGCCGCGATCTCGTAATCCATCAAATAACGGGTCTGCCTTTCAATCCGTGAAATGGCGGTTTGGTCGAGGGAAATGCCCCTTGCCGCCAAGCGCCCAGCGAGATCGTCCTGCGAAATCGGCGGCTTGCTTTTCAGGCGTGCCTCGCGAATTCGGCGACCAACGATGTTTCTGTGCGGCAATTGATGCGTTTTTTTCACAAAGGTGAAAATGCGGACTTCACATACTTGACATTTACAGGATAACCCGCCTTTAATTATGTGGACTTCGCATAACGCTGTGAGCGGGGTATAAAACAATGGAATTACGCAACCAGAATTCGCACCCACAAAACGCCGCCGGTGTTCGATCGGCTTTCACTGGATTGTCGGTAATACCGAGACGATGGGAAGAAAACGGAGATGAATTGGCGATCAAACAGCGAATTTGGGAGAAGATCTGCGAACGCCTAAATGAGTTGGAGCGTGAACAGATTTCTTTTCGTAAAGCGCAACGGGGCAAAAATGGAACCTGATGTGATTGTGATGTATGCGAATCAAACGACTCTGCTCAGGGCGCAAAACAAACAGGCGTCTGACTGGTTACGACGGCGCTGTCACCTGAGCGCAGAAAATGTGAGCGGAGACACCGAGATTCGTGTACATCCGAATTTGATTGAGCGGATAATTAGAGAACTAAAAGCGGCAGGGTTCGAGGTGTCGGTATTGAAGCCTGCAAAATGACAGCGGGCATACAGACGAAGGATTGCAACGGTGTCACGCGCCTGTCACCGGCCTGTGAATAACTTTTCACAAAAAATTCATTGACGAACATCAGGCCGTTGTGGTAGAAGCGTGGTGCATTCAGGTTATAAGCTGCCTTAAATTGCAGACGAAGGGAGTGATCGGATGACCACAGCAGTTCAACTGCGGGTTGTACGCCAAGGGCTGATGCGTTTCTCAGACTGCGGCATGTTAATTCTCCCTGAGCGGCCGATTCACCATTCCCTCCTCCACGTTAGTTATCCCTCTCACATCCTATGAAAACTAAATGGCTGACAGATAGCGCTTTGTCTTGGTGCCTGGCTATCGTGAGTTTGGCGTTACAGGCTGAAGCGCAGACGAGCTTTATCGCTTATACCATCCCGAACGGAACGGTTGGCAATCAAGCCATGCCCGGTCTAAGTGTCGGGAATGATTTTCAGGTAATCAGTCCGATCACGATTTCTCGGTTGGGCGTCTTCGATAGTGGCGGCGGCGGAATCCAAGATGGCGCAGTGCTCACAGTCCAGCTCTACGAACGCAGCGGAGACAGGCAAGGGACGCTTTTGGAGACTATGACTTTCGATGCTGCCAGTCCCGGTACGCAGATAGGCGGCTGCTTGTTCAAACCATTGCCCAAGCCGGTGACGCTGTTACCCGGCAATTACACCGTCGCGGCCTACGGTTTCGACACCAACAATCCAGAAGGCAACGCCGGCTTGCCGCCTTATGCCACGAATGCACCGCCGTGGACGTTGAATGACGGTGGCGGTTTGATAAAATTCGAGGGGTTGGCTCGTTACGCCAATAACGGCGCCGGTTCCTATCCCGGGCACCTCGACCGGGGTCCGGCCAACCGGTACGCCGCGGGCAATTTCGTGTTTTCTGCAGCAACACTGCCCACTCCATCCTATGCCGCGGATTACGCGGCATTGATTGCGGGCGTCACGAATTTCCCCATCGAAGATGCCAAACACCTGGGCAGCATCGCGGTAATGAATCCCGGATCGTTTCCCGTGTTGGCGGAGCACGGCGGCAACCGGCTGGTGTTGGAGGCGGCCGGCACCTATAACAGCGACCCAAACGGTGCGCGAGCCGTGGCCTTTGCGCATTTCCAATGGGAGCAACCTATATTGCTGCACGTTCCCAACGATCCCAGGTTGACCCTTTTTGAAAACGCGATCAAGTGGGCCAGCCGGAAAAGCAATCCCGCCAACATCGTGGTGGGCGTTACCACCAACCTGAATCTCTATTTCATGAATTATCTGGATCCCAGTCCACTGGTCCAGGCCGGATTTCAGGTCGTGCCGATTGATTTCTCACAGCTGAATCCGACCAACGGTTTGCCGCCGATGGACGTGCTGGTCTTGGATGGGCATGCGAACTACGACGAAAACTGGGTTCCGGCGATTGAAGCATTCACCGCCGCGGGCGGAGGACTGGTGATGAGCCTGACCCCGCGGTATGTCATCTACACGACCGTCCAGCCTGCCTTCGATTACGCCAATGAAATCATGCAAGCCTTTGGACTGGCCTATCGCAATAATCTGGCCACGCCGGCACTCTATCGCACAAATGTTTTTTCTCCGCCCAATCTTCAGACCGTTCCTTATCCGATTTATTTCAGTGCGTTTCCGGCCGCCGAGATGCTGTACGCCGACCGGATTGGCCAAATTCAACTGGACAGCCAGCAAAGGGCGATCGCCCTGAACACAATTGCCTACGCGTCCGTGGGCCGGCCTGATTTGCTTTCGCAATTGACCGCGGTTTACTCGGGAACCAGCAACAACGTCATTCAGTATCCGGGCAACCCGGGTGACTCCGTAATGGTCCTCAACCTGGCTGGCGCACAAGCCACGACCGACCGGCTGGGAACGTGGGTGGTGAACGGATCGGACCTCGTAGCGCAAGGCCGCCGGGGTGTGGTGGAATACCAGTTTAACCTGCCGGCGGCGGACATGTACCAGCTTCTGATTAACGGCGCGCAAGACCTGCCATACAATCTGGGGAACGACTTTCAACTGCGGCTCTCCATTGACGGTCAAAATCTTGGTCAATTCGATCTGAACGCCCCGCCGACGGGCGGCACACTGCAATGCCTGCTGCCTTACCTGTTGGCTGGCCCGCACACGCTGCGCGTTTTCTGGGATAATCCGACAAGTTACACGGAGCTGCGGTTGAAATCGGTGCAATTGCTTGCCGGTTTGGGACCAGACAGCAACGGTAACGGCATCAAGGATTGGGTAGAACAAGCGCTGCAACAACAATCCGGTTTGGACATCACCAACAATACCATCGGCAGCTACACCTCCCCGGTCTGCCTTGAGGGGCGCGACCCCTATCCTGCCTTCATTAGCACCTCCATTGAGGGCGCGGACAATAACACTCCCAGCCTCAATCCTTCTCCTGAACCCAACCGGCGCTGGTTCGTCAACGTCCCGCTTTCAGCTTACGTCAATGCCCAGACCCTCTTTCATGTCAGTTACCAAAACGGCGGCCGATCGGAAGTGCGCAACCTGCAATGGCTGCCCATTAACCTGTTGACGGCAGGGAACATTACGATTCGGCAAGGAGACAGCCTGCTGTTCAATGCCAAGCCGACCAACGCCCCGGATGGAAATCTGGCCATTGCCATCGGCACTAATCAATGGACCGGGCTGACCATGCAGCCGATTGCCCGCCAGTTCACCGCGCCGGGAGCATTCACAGTCACCGGCACCTACAGTCTAACGAATGGCTCGCCCCAAAGCGGCAGCATCACGGTGAATGTCGTTGGCCAGGTTTTTACCAACAATCCGGATTGCTGGGTAGGATGGGAACGGACTTGGGACCTCGCTTCAATACCGCCACAAGCGGTCTTGAGCGCCGACACGAGGCTGTTCTTTGAGCCGCTGGCTCGCCTCGCGAACCATGGTGAACGATTTGGCCTGGTGTCGGATCAAAATGTGCCGCGCTACATCCTGGCGCGGCTGGGAACCAACGGCCCCGTGCTGGATGAAGCCGCAGCCACGGGCTTTCAACTCTGGTCGGCCAGCCGTACCGGCGCGAGGGTGATTCAAGTTTATCCCGACGGCAGCCAGTTGGTGGAAACCAGAGAAATCCTCAGCCCGGTGCTGCCTGATCTGACCGTGCGGCTGGATGTCATCGTTGGCGGGGTCACCTTCGACGACGGCACGACCAGCAAAACCTTGGCGCCTGCCGACTTCGACGCGCTGGGCCAATGCGTTGTGCATCTCATCCGCCCGGCCAGCGCAACCACCTCCACCTGTTACTCCATCAGTGTTTTTCAAGGTTCAACCCTGATTGCATACACGCGTTAACGAGATTACCCGGAATGAAAGTCAGACTGTCAATCTGGTTGATGCTGGCGGTGGTAGCAACTGTTATCGTGCTCACGATTTGCTACCGCCACCCCGCCCTCCGGCCTCGCGCCTCTGCCCAACCTGCGCCAGTTCGTTCCACCACGTCCGGATCAGTTTCGTCAGCGACCACGCTGGCACCCAACGTCCCGACACTGGCGGTGGGCATCAGTTTGCCGCCGTCAGTCTCGTCGGCCATACGCATGATTGTAGACGAGCAGGTCGGTTACCCGGAGCGGGAGCAGGCTGTTCACACGCTGAGCGGCAAACTCGCTGACGCGGATCGTGAAGGCCTCTATGCCTTCCTGCGGCAACATGACCCGGGTGATGACGCCCAACTGGGTCAAGTATTGAAAAACGATTTGATGGATGCGTTGTGCCGCATGGAACCGCCGCCAACTGGCCTGCGCGACCTCTTGACGCAGATCTACCAGGACGCCGGCCAGAACATCGTTCTGCGCGATTACGCCGTTCAGCATCTCTCAGCCTTCTACCGCCAGATGGCTTTGGCGCTGAATGTGGACCCGCAAATCCGCAACGACGAGTTGAATCAGGCTCAACAGGTGTTGTGGACGGCGGTGGACGACACCGGCAGCAGTATCTCGGGCACGGCGATGTTAGGACTGAGCCAACTGGCGCTGGAAGGCTGGCCGGGATTGGATCGGGATAAGATCGGCAATGCAGCTTTGAAACTTGCCGGCGACAGCAATGCCGGTGAATTGACCCGCATCACGGCCTTTCAGGTTTGCGCCAACCTGAACGTGAAGGACGCCTTGGCGTTCGTGCTGGGGGCGGCGCAACAAGGGGAGACTGAATCCGTGAGAATATCGGCCATCGGTGCACTGGGCGCGCTGGGTGGGACCGACCAGTTGCCATGTCTAAACGGTGTTCTGCAGGGCACCGACGAACGTCTTAAACCAGCGGCGCGGAGCGCGCTGAATCGGATTGAACAACGGCTGCAAACGGCGCGAGCCAACGCGGGTGAATGAAGCCCGGAAGGATAATTATGAAAACGAGGCTGAAGTTATACCAAAAACTGTCGGTTGCTTTCCTTGTGTCAACCGCAGCTGTCTTGGCGGACAACACTTGTACGGAATATGGACCGCACACCAACGCCTGGCAATGTCTTCAGCCGGGTACGGTCAGCAATTCTGGTGCACTCAGTTACACCAGCACGAATGTCTGTGTTGACGCCACCTTCGCGCCGCCGGTTTTGGTCACCAACGTTACGTTCAGCAACGGCTCAAAGGAGCGATTGATTTGGTATGACTGCTCGACGCAGCTTAACCATTGGGAAACCAATACGGTCGTCTATACCAACGGCAGCATGTACTTCGTTCCGTCCATGCCCACAAGCTTTACCAGCCCCGGCATTCACACTTATGCCGCGATGGTCAATGGCGTGGGAACAGACAATGTCTGTTCCATTTCCACTACCGTGGCCGTGGTTACCGTGGTTGTGACCACTCCGTGGGTCAGCCTTCCATCTGGCGACCTCAATTACAAAGTCGGCCAATCGCCCGTCTTAATAGACAAGGCAGCCACGGTTTTGAGTGCCAGCGGTTGTTCAAGCATTACAAACGTGACGGTTTCGCTCGTCGCGAACGCGCAACCCGAGGATGTTCTGGCCATCAATAACCAAGGCACGGGGGCCAGCCAGATCGGCGTCACTAACAATTTGATTCAATACGGAGGAACAAACATCGGCGCCTTTACCGGCGGTTCGCAGCTCGCAAGTCTGGTGATCACTTTGACCAACGCCAGCCTCACAGCCGTTCAGGCCTTGGTGCAGAACATCACTTATCATTATTATCCAACGACCAATGAATCGCTGGCCACCCGCACGGTGCAATTCGTTCTGAGCGATTGCGCGGGGAATACAAACCTGCCGGCTCAAAAGAACATCAACCTGGACTGCCCATCGTTCCTGAACGTCATGCTCGTGATGGATTGCTCCGGTTCGATGAATGACAAGCTCGGCGGTTTGCTGACGAAATTGGCGGCCGGCAGGAATGCGGCGATTTCCTTTGTAGGAGCGTTGCGATTCACCAACGACTATGTGGGCCTGGTCACGTTCAGCAACTTCGCGCTTTTAGCTTCGCCATTAACGAATAACGGGTCTGTGACAAACATCATCGCCAGACTCAGTGCCAATGGATACACCGCCACGAGCAACGGCATCGCACTGGCTCAAATCCAATTCCCGACTAACAGTGCCGGCACCGATGCACTGCCTGTGATGGTTCTGTTGACGGATGGAGTTCCCACCGATAGCAGCGGCCATTCTACCCCCGCTGCCAAAACGGCCGCCATCAATGCCGCCAATGCCGTCAAACAGGCCGGCATCCGGCTAGTTACCATTGGTTTGGGCACCAATGGCAATCTGAATAATTTCGATCCGGTCTTGCTGACCAATATGGCCTCCACGCCGGATGACTGTCATTGTATCACTAATACCGCCAGTTTGCTTTCACTCTATGCTGGCATTGCGAATTCGTTTTGTCGCCAACTGGTGACCAATTCGCTCCTGACGGTCAGTTTCGTCAACCCGACCAACAATGAGCTCTTCGTCACCTCGCCGTTAAACATCTCGCTTGACGCCGTGACCGTTGATTTAAATGGCACAGTGACCAACTTGCAGTTCTTCAACGGAACCAACCTCTTGGGCGACGGCGCATTGAGCAGCAGCAACACTTGGACACTCCTTTGGACTGATGTTGGCGCCGGGAATTATTCTGTCACGGTAACGGCCGTTGATGACGCCGGCAATACTGCAACTAACTCGGTCAGTTTCACCGTCAATGCCAGACCAGTGGTGTATATCACTTCCCCTACCAATCTCCAGTCTTTCCGGGAAATTACCAATATCACTCTCTCCGCTGTAGCGTACGATCCAAATGTCGGCGGCTCAATAACCGGCGTCGGCTTCTATGCGGCAGAAACCAACCTGCCGCTTGCGATCACGCAGAACAATGTAACCAATTACAGTCTGACTTGGAGCAATTTGCATGCGGGTGTTTACCCAGTCACTGCGGTGGCGACGAACAATAACGGAGTCGTCAGTTGGTCCTCAATCGTTATTTTCAGGGTCACTTCAACCAATTTACCGCCAACGGTGGTGATTACCTTCCCGACGAACAATGCCATCTTTCCCAATTGTCCTGATATCACTCTTACAGCCGTTGTCACTAATGGTAGTGGCACAGTTACCAATGTGGAGTTTTTCGTTAATGGCCAAAGCATTGGCAGCGTCGCGGACGCCCCTTATAGCCTCAACCAGTGTTGCTGGAATCCGGGAACCTATACCAATGTGGCCGTGGCGACTGATAACCTTGGCGTGCGTTGCGCCTCTACAAATGTGCAAATAATCATTTCCTCAGGCTCACCGACAAAAGAAGGATTCTGGGACCCCACATTCCACACACCTGGTTGGGATTATGGGACAACTGACGAATGCGGTGATTATATGCTTGCTCTTGCATTATGTCAATCCGCTTCTTTGCAGGGCACTGATTTATATTTAGCAGGCCTAGAATATCCAGGTGACATATCTTCCCCTTCCCTTTACAAATTCGATGGGACAAATTGGTTCCGCTGGGGCGGGGGAATTTACGGACTTTACGACGATTGTGAGAACCCGCCATTTGGAAGTAACAATCACGCACATACAGGATATTTAGACATTGGAGGAGTCGCGACAAGCGATTCAGGTGTTTACGTCGCTGGGTATGATAAAAATTACGACGATGACTTCGACAAGTATGCAGTATGGCAACTAAACGGGACACATTGGATTCAATTGGGCGGTTACTTTCAAGTCGGCTGGTATTTAGAAAACCAATTCGATTTGTTTGCGGGGAGCCGACTACGACTAATTTCACAGCCAAAGGTGCAATTCATTGGGGCCGATCTTTATCTATTTGGTAATTTCGACTATATTATAGGAGATACAAACATCCAATACATTGCAAAATGGGATGCCGTGTCAAATGTCTGGCGGCAGGTTGGCACACCATTAAATGCTCCTGTCTGGGCCCTCACCAGCTTGAAAGGGAATCTTGTAATTGGCGGACAATTTACCGCTGCAGGAGGCAATACAAACGCAAACCATATCGCCGAATTGCGAGGCGGAAACTGGGTAGATGTTGGAGGCGGCGTTGGTGGCACGGATCTTTATGACGATGGGTATAGTCCCGCTACAAATCTCGATTGCGAAGTTTTCAGCCTTTCAGTTCGTGACACGCAGTTGTTCGTTGGAGGGGATTTTACTTATGCAGGAAATCTGACCAATGTTAATTCCATTGCAATGTGGGATGGCATTCAGTGGAAGACGCTTGGCGGTGGATTAACTTCGCGTCCTTTCTCATGGTATGGATTTCCGTACCGAGCGGGATCTGAAAACTTCGCTAACGCAATTATCTATACCATTTCGCCTCACTGTGACACTGTGTATGTTGGCGGCGCGTTCAGCGATGCCATTGACGCGGATGGCACTGATGTTCCGGCGGCAAGCATCGCCAAGGCTACGTGGAATGAAGGTTCTCAACAATGGGATTGGTCTGATATGGACATAGGAGTATATTACCAACCCCAATATGTAAACTTGGACGGTGGTGATTTGCTTCCGGCGAGTGTTCTTACTACGGCGATCCAAGAAGACCAAGCTTCTGGCGCGTATGATGTTATAGTTGGAGGCTTCACCGATGATGAATTTCAGTCTGTTGGGTCCGCCGAAAATTTCTTCCCAGCTCTCTCCAGATGGCGTGTAGGATATCCGCTGCCACCATCCTTGCCGAACGTCACTATCATCAGTCCGATCAGCCAGACAATTATTACAAATGATCCGGCCAGTCCGACAAATGTCCTTATCACAGCCACAGCCTCATCGAGTTATACAAATATTGAGTCTGTAGAATTTTATGTTAATGGACAACTGGTAGATGCAGAAGACGATAGTTCCTGCTCTTGTGGTAAAGTAACCAACAGTTATTCATGGTCTACGAATCAAAATGGTTTGGATTTACTCACGGCTGTAGCAGTCGATGCGAATAATCTCACAAAGGCGTCCACGTCAGTGCTGATCGACATTAAAAGTCCGACCAACACGATTGCCGCTGTGGACGATCAATACAGCATCCCGGCCAACGGCCCGGCTGTGACACTCAATGTGTTGACCAACGATATACCGGCCACCGGCCTCACCATTAACCGAGTTATACAACTTCACCAGAACCTCGGAACAGCCAGCGTCGGTTACGGTGGTAAATATATCACGTACGTTCCGAACCAAAACACTTATGGCACCGACATATTCTATTACAGTGTCACCAACGCTTCCGGGGCTGTGGATTCCGCGTCCGTCACGGTTATTATCCACCCATTACCGGCAATTGAAATCACCGAACCCGGAAACACCGAACAATCCGGAGCCACCAACGGGGTTACTTCGTTGGTCGTGAGCGGTGACAGCTACGAATACGGCGGTTCCATAACTAATGTCGCTCTTTACGTCAATGACGTGTTGTTTGGTCAGACCAACAATCCCGATTTCGACTTTAACTGGAGCACCACCAACAACGGCGTTTACACGTTCATTGCCGTGGCTGCTGACCAGGATGGATACACCAACGCTTCGTCGCCGGTGACCATTATCACGTATGGCGTCACCAATGAGGTCACTGCCGCCATATACAATCTTGGCGTTCCGGCCACGACCTTCTCAGGCCTGCCCCTGAGCGGCTATCCAGTCGTCAGCAACGGCCTGTTTGATCTGCAGGGCCAAGCCGAAGCCACCACTTCCGCCACCAATGTCCCTGTGGCGTATCAAGTCGTTCTTTGCAAGCCGGATGGTTATGATACACCCATTGCCGACGTCACGCCGCAACCGGATCCGGGCGGACTCCATGAAGGAGGCGATGTCAGCGGCGACTTGGGTATTCTGGATTTCTCCGGTGTGCCCAACGGTATTTACGATCTCCGACTCATTGTCTATGGCGGCGGGACGCAAACCAACGTCACCGTCCGTTTTGCCTTGGACTCGCAACTTAAGATCGGTCAGTTCAGCTTCAGCGAACAGGACTTTGTACTGCCGGTCAACGGCATTCCCATCACCATTACCCGCACCTATAACTCGCAAAATCCGAATTCTACCGACTTTGGGTACAGCTGGTCATTTGCCATCAATAGCATGGATGTGCAATTGGACGAGCAGCGTCAGGATGTGACTATCGGCACCGATCAGGCTCCGTGGGCTGACGACGGCGCGTCCGATTATGGCTCTCCCCGGACAGTCAGCGTTCGCTCCGGCGGTGATTGGGACGTTACGCTCACCCTGCCCAATGGTCAGCAAACTACTTTTGCATTCTCTGTGACTCCGGGCGATACAATTGCTACAGCACAATGGAAGGCCCCACCTTGGGTTCACGCTAGCCTCGACCCATTGGTTCCTGGGTCGGATACAGTCATTTTGTATCCGTGGCCTTATTGGGCAGGGACATCGCAGGATGGAAACAATGACGTTCCCATCGAGAACCAAGATTTTCCAGGATGGATCCTGACCACCAAACCGGATAACACTCAGTATTACCTCAGACGAGGATCTGCGACGAATATTGTTTATGGGGCTGACGGATCACCAGTCTATGCACGGGTTTATGGCCCGCCAAAGCTTACTGAGATTGATGAGCATTCCGGGGACGTCATCCAGATCAACAATAACGGCATTTCCCATTACGCCAACGGCACGAATCTCACCCGCTCAGTCTATTTCAATCGGGATGGGCAGGGGCGCATCACCGCGATCTACGACCCAAATGGCGGCACGAATGGTCTGCCTGTTGTTCAATACATTTACAACCAGGACACCGGCAATCTCATCCAAGTGCTCAAGCTGATGGACCGTGGCGCCGGCATCTACGCCACCAACAAATACCATTACGACAATCCCAATTTCCCGCACTTCATCACATCCACCGAAAATGGTGATGGCGTGCCCGTCGCCCGGAATTATTACGACGACAGCGGCCGCTTGACCGCCGTGGAGGATGCCAACGGCAACCGGACGCAATTCACCCACAATACCAGCAACAACGTGGATGTGGTCGTTGACCGGCTGAACCACACCAATACCTACGTCTATGACTTGCAGGGCAATGTCGTTGCCCAAACCAACGCCCTCGGTCAGGTCGCGACCATGTCCTACGATGATAACAACAACAAGACCAACGAAGTCGTTTATCTCAGCAATGGCCAGCCCTATGCCACCAACAGCTACGTCTATGGTGGCAACAACCTGCTCCTTTCTTCTACCGACCCGCTCGGCCACACGAACGCATTCACCTACAACGGCTATGGGCAAGTGATGACCAGCATCGACGCGCGCGGAAATTCCTCCACGAATGCCTACGACAGCTACGGCAACATCACCACCGCGTCCGACGCACTGGGCAATACCATTGTCAACAATTCTTACAGCGATGGTCTGCTCACCAGATCGACCGATGCCGTTGGTACGACAGCGGCCAATTCCTATGACGACAATGACAATCTCGCCGTTGCCGCTGTTTCTGACCCGTCAGGCGCAATCCTTAGCCGGAACGATTCAGCTTGAAAGAATGAACACCGTTTGGCGGGCTTGGGGTGATGAACCAAACACAAGCTTACGAGCCTCGAAGGGAGGCGGACCAAACGGTGCGCCTGCCAATTGACACCAAAGATCAAACTTCGTCCATCCGGATTTCGTTCACCGATCAGCGACTGACGGCGCATGGCGGCATGGTGGTGTGGTCGCACTTTCTGCATCAGAAGGGTTTTCGCAGGCAACTGCGGGAAGTCTTGCCTCATTGTCCAACCAGTCCCAACGCTTACGATCCGACCGATGTGGCGCTGGGATACGTCGGAGGCATTCTCTGCGGTGCGGACAAGCTTTCCCGCGTGGCTTGGTTGCAAAGTGATCCGGCGTTGAGCCAGGTGCTGGGCGTCGAAGCCATCGCGAGTCAATCCACCTTGAGCCGGTTCTTTGACGTGTTTGGCCAAAAGACCTGCAACGCGCTCAACGGTCTGCACCGGCAAGCCCTGGCGAGTCTGCCTTCGCTCAAAGAGGGTTATACGCTGGACTTGGATTCGTGGGCACTGTTGCACGAGGATGGCCATCAACAGGGCGTGGCCGTCGGTTACACCCGGCAGGGACTCAAGCCGTGTCATCGTCCGCTGATCGCCGCTCTGGCCGAAAGCAAACTCATCGCCAACTACTGGCTGCGCCGGGGCGACAGTGCTTGTGCCAATGGGGCGGCGGAGTTTTTGCGTCAGACCGTGGCCAGTCTGCCGGCGCACCTTCGGATCAAGCTCTTGCGCGGCGACGCGGGTTTTGGCGAGACCAGCGTGCAAGCTATGGCTCAGGCACTGGGCTTGAACTTCATTCTGGTGGCACGGCTGACGCAGAAAGTTCAAAGCTGGTGCCGGCATGATGACGCCCACTGGCAACGAACCGAACTCCCCGGGCTGGAGGTGCAGGAAGTGGAACTGGATCAACCGAACCGTCGTTTGATCGTCATTCGCCAGCGGGTCGAACAACGCCCGGAAGCGGGTGGCAAGACCTTGCTGGACGTTCCGGGCTATCGCTTTCAAGCGCTGGTCACCAACCTGCCCCGGAGCGTGGACGCTCTGGCCGTCTGGCGCCAATACAACGGTCGGGCCGACCTCGAAAATCGCATCAAAGAACTCGGCCAGCAGTTTGGAATTAAACGGCTGTGCGTGGACAATTTCTGGGGCACCGAGGCGATGCACCATCTGGCGATTGCCGCTTACAACCTGTGCGTGCTGCTACAACGGCGGCTGGGCCAGTTGGAAAAATGCGAACTCAACACCCTGCGCTGGCGCTTGTTTAGCCGGGCAGCGGTGTGGAGTCGCGCCCGTGGCAAACCCACCCTTAAACTGGCCGTGCGCCGTCAAACTCATCGCCACTGGTGGCGCGAAATCCTGACCAAACTCACCGCTCTACCCAACTGCAATGCAATTGGCTCGCTTCAAGCATGAACCCGCCAACCTTATTCAAAATACTGGTTCAACTGAATCGTTCCGGCTTAGCAGCAACACATTCACGTATGATGAAAATGGCAATCGTCTGACTTCGACCGCTTGGCGCCGCGTCAACGGTGTGTGGACCTCTGCCACCACAACTAACATCTACGATGCAATGAATCGTGTGGTGCAGGCGATTGACCCGGACGGTGGAACGAATACGGTCGTCTATAATCTCATTGGCCAACAACAGGCAACGATTGACAAGCTGGGTCGAACGACCAGCTATACTTACGACTACCAAGGCCGACTCATTCAGACAACCTATCCCGATCTCACAACGGAAACCAATGGCTATGATGCTACTGGAAATCGGATTGCCAGCGCCGACCGACTTGGCCGGGTAACAAGCTACGTTTACGACGCGCTGAATCGTTTGGTACAGACGATTTATCCGGATGGCACAACCAACACAACCGTTTATGACGATGTGGGTCGCGTGGCGCAGACCATTGACGCTCGTGGCACCATCACCTCCTTTGCGTACGATGCGGCTGGCCAGCGCACCGCTGTCACCAATGCTTTTGGCATGACGGTGCAGACTGTTTCCACTTACGGCTACGACGCCGATGGTAATCAAATAACATTTACCGACGCGAACAATCATACCACGACGAATGTGTTCGACGAGTTGAACCGGCAAGTGGAAGTGGATTTTCCCGATGGCACGAAAGCTTACACGGCTTACGATGCCGATGGACGGCGCGTGGCCGAAACGAATCAAGATGGCATCGTGACGTGGTTTGGCTACGACGGTGCGGGCCGCTTGACCTCCGTGACGAATGCGCTCAACCAGGTAACACGCTATCAATACGACGAAGCGGGCAACGAGATTTCGCAGATTGACGCACTAAATCGGACAAACACGTTTGCTTACGATGCACTTGAGCGCAGAACCAAACACACAATGCCCGGTGGCCAAAGCGAAGGATTTGCCTACGATATTGAAGCCAATCTGATTTATCAAACCAACTTCAACGGCGCGGTTATCACCAATCAATATGACGCCTTGAACCGGCTGACCAATTGCAGTTCAGTAAATGGTTACAGCGTCAGTTACACGTACACAGCCACCGGCCAGCGCGCGACAATGTCCGATCCGAGTGGCACGACCAGTTACAGTTACGATAACCGTGACCGGCTTTTGTTAAAGGGGATAAGTTGGAACAACGGGCCGAGCGTTTCTTTAAATTATCTTTACGACGCGAACGGCAACGTGTCGAACATCTGGTCGAGCACGCCCAATGGTGTGAATCTGGCTTACGGCTACGATCCGTTGAGTCGGCTGACCAACGTACTCGCCAACGGCAACGTGGCAGCGGGTTACACTTTCGACAACGTGGGCAACCTCCAGTCCCTGCGCTACGGCAACGGGGTCACGAATTTCTATCAATATGATTCGTTGAACCGGTTGACAACCATGGTGTGGAGGACTAATGGGACTCCAATTGCCAGCTTTGCCTACACGCTCGGCACAGCGGGAAACCGGACGGCGCTGTCTGAAACTGTGTCCACTCTAACTCGCAATTACACCTGGCAATATGACAATCTTTATCGGCTCACGAATGAGTTTATAAACACCGCAGGCAACTTGGGTTACGGCTACGACCCGGTCGGTAATCGCACGAACCGCCAATCCAGCGTCTCCCAACTGCCCACTGCCAGCTACGCTTACAATACCAACGACTGGCTGACAAGCGACCAGTACGATGCCAACGGGAATACGACGAATTCGGCAGGCGTGCCGTATCGGTACAATGTTGAGAATCAATTGTTGGATTACAACAACGGCGCCGTGACATTGGGTTACAATGGCGATGGCATTCGAGTGGTAAAGAATGTTGGCGGTCAGGTGACATTCTTTGTCGTGGACGATCGGAATCCGAGTGGCTACGTGCAAGTGTTGGAGGAAATCACGGCTTGGGCCGGGGCGACCAACCTGACGAAAGTTTACGCCTATGGCCTGGATTTGCTCAGTCAGCGCCAACCAGGAGTTTTCACCAACTTTTATGGTTACGACGGTCACGGCAGCGTACGCTTCCTGACAGACAGCGGCGGAAACGTGACGGACACGTATGTTTATGATGCATACGGAACGCTGATCAGTTCAACTGGCCACACAGACAACAATTATTTGTATTGCGGAGAACAATACGATCCCCATCTCCATTTCTATTACCTGCGCGCCCGTTACCTGAATCCGGATACGGGACGATTCTGGACGATGGATTCCGACGAAGGTGGCAATGAAGACCCGTTAAGTCTTCACAAATACCTCTATTGCCAGGCAGACCCCGTAAACAAGATTGATCCGACCGGGCACATGACGGTTGACGAACTAAAAGAGAAGATACTTTCGCATGGGGAACAAGCGATGGAAGCTGTTCAAGATGCCTTGAAGACGATAGCCGAAGGCGGAGCAAATGCAGAAGCACTTTCGGGCGGGCTGGCGTCCTTTGGTGTCGCACTTATCCCTGATATAATGCTGAACAAGGTGCTTGATAAAGCTGCAGTTTATGCCAAGACAGCAGAGATTCGAGCATTGTATGCCCCTGCGCGCAATGGTTCTTTAGCCCCGCGTGGACCGTTGCCAATACAGGCAGAAAAAGAGAATTTCCTGCAATACGGTTTTGGTGACGATAAATCAAATGATAAGACAGGATTTGCTCCATTGGAGTTATCTCTTTCCACCTCGACGGCATACTCCTTTGTGCCATTTTACGTTCGATGGCATGAGTTGGGCAGTTCAACCGCAGCGGTTACGCTGTTTCCGTGGCAGTGGGATAAGACGCTAAAGAAGTTCACGCCCGCTTTGTCGAACCCGTTCCCAATTGAGAACTACCCGTCAAGTGTCTGGTTCCACTCAACTGGATTCCATTACACCA
Source organism: uncultured Verrucomicrobiae bacterium (assembly GCA_963802515.1). Classification (GTDB taxonomy): domain Bacteria; phylum Verrucomicrobiota; class Verrucomicrobiia; order Limisphaerales; family UBA11358; genus UBA11358. The sequence goes on along the minus strand of CAWDIX010000002.1, from coordinate 2,119,409 downwards.
TTGAAGTTTATTCTCCCTTTGGGTTTTAGACCAACACCTATGAAACGAAAGAGCATTGGTCTTGCGGTCTTGATAGCAGTTGTTGTTGCTGGCTTTCTGCTTTACTGCGCCGTTGCTGGTCAAGGCGACCGGGCTGCCGTCAAGCAAGTGGAGCAGACGGGCGGATATGTAAAGTTTATTTATCACGGTCCTTACTGGCTCACGAAACTTTGGGGGGATTCATATCCGTGCAGATCGGCCTACCTTGTGGAGATGGGTATGCAAGCTACGGATGCGGACTTATCATCCATAAAGCCGTTGAGCCAGGCAAAGATGTTGTTTTTGAACGGAACACGCATAGAAGGGCCGGGGCTGACGAATCTTTCGAGTTGGTTAAGGTTGCAATACATTGACTTGACAAAGAGCAGCGTCACGGACGAAGGAATCCGTTCCCTAGCTGTTTTTCCTCAAATACAAAGGCTGACGTTGCGGGGGACAAGAATAACCGATGTAGGCATAGCATATTTGGAAAAGCTGAACGAATTACAGGAGTTGGATTTGAAGGATACAAAGGTTACGGATCATTGTTTCCAGTATCTAGTTAAGCTGCCACTGAAAGAGTTAGATGTCAGAGGAACCTTGATTACAAGCAACGGGATAGCATACCTAAAAACGAACAATCCATCCGTGGAGATCACTTACTGAATTAGGCATCTTCGCACAGGAAGCCTTACCCTTTAACCGGGGTAAGGTTTTTTTGTCTGCCGGAAATCCGGTGAAAGTGCGGCGGACGACCGCTGCAACGTCCTGGAAACTTCCGGTCAATGTCCGGTCAATCCCCCTTCGTGGTCCCGTGCCGTCACGCTGCCTGCTAAAACAAGGCCAGGCATCGCGCCGTCACGCGACCGCTTCGCCCCAAAGACAAAAGTGAGTCTGCCCGTGGCGTCGTTCGCCACGCTGTCCGGGAGAGACGGGACGAATGAAGTTTGAGTGTCTCACCCGGTCATCGCGCCGAGCCGCCACCACCGGCAGAACAGGCAATGACCGCTGCGCTGTTAAAATTGGTTCGCTCCCGCTCAAAAACTCCGAATTGAATCGCGCGCAAGAGAGGACGTGCTGCGTGGAGTCGGCCAGAGTCGCGCCGTCACGCCCTGTGCGGAATGCGCCCTACCGCTCGACAAGAAAAGACAAGTTTGCTCGCTCAGATAAGAGCACATTGTGTGACATAAAATTGGCCGCTGGGAGAAGGCAACGGGCGGCCCCGGCCCGGGGGACCCCGCGAGACCCCGTGCCGGACATTTTATGATCACACAATGTGATCTTATCTTACGGGCGCGGGAGCACAGGCCGCGCCGTCGCGCCCCCGCCCGCCCCACTCCGCAAATTTGGAGAAGTTAGGCGCTGGAGAAACGCGGCGAATGTCGCAGATTTTCGGATGTCTCTGGCCGCGTGCAACATCTCGGATCAATGCGATTAAACTCCCGTCAGCCTCCCGAACTCATCGCGGTATCCGGTTGCTTGGTCTAGTGCCTCCTGCGCCCCGCGCGGCGGAATGCCTGCGGCGCGCCGGATTTTTTCCTGTCGCAAGCGGTCGCGTTCGGCGTGGGCATGGAGTTCGGCCAGCGTCCATTCCCGCCGTTTGCGAATCTCATGCACCCGCACCTTGTCCCGCACGCTGACGGCCAGAACGCCGCGAGCAATCAGGGTGAGCAGCCGCCGCCAGGAGGGTTTGCCGCCATAGGTGCAACCGCAGCGGGCGGCGACCTTTTCCAAGGCGATCCAGTTGGTCTGATCCATCTCGGTTGACTTGCGTTTGAGCGCCATAAACCTAGCTAGTTTGGTTGAGATGTTAATAAGAGACAAGGAAGGGGCAGGCCGGCGCGCTCCGCGCATCCGGCCCGCCCCTTTCCCGATTGCTTTTAGAGTGGGCGGATTGAAATGGAGGGAGACTTCACGAACCTATCAATCCGCAAAGGCAACCGGGCGTCACTGGCCTGCTTTGTAGGCGCTCTGGCTGCCGCGCCGGGCAGCATGAAAATGCCGGTGCATTTTCTTTAGCCGCTCGGAGCAGCAGCTAAAGAGAAAAGCCAGGGAAGCACGAACGCCGCAACCTGTCGGCAGTTCCAACGTTCCTTGTGCGATCCGCGCGCGCGCCGGAACGGTGCGTGCCGCTGGCGCGTCACGGCACCGCGCAGCCCGCGCGCGCGAGGTTCTGGTAATGGAATGTTTTTTGGGGCGCGCGGGCTGCGGGGAAACTTGTCGCTGCGCTCCTCGGAAAAGCGGAAGCCGCTTTCGCGGCTGAAAGGAAAAGCTCAGGAAGCTTTGGCCTGCTTGAATGCCAGCGCGTCAATCATGCGCAGAACGGCTTTTTGATCCTGCTTGCTGAATGTCTCCACCAAGCGCAGCTTCCGATGCAAGCGCGGGTTTTTCAGCGCGACTTCCATCTTCGGCACCGTGGCGCTCATCAGTTCATCCAGACTCACGCCCAGTTCCTGGGCAATCATCGGCAGCAGGAGTGCCGGCGGATAGTCGGTCTCGCGCTCGTAGTAGCACAGCACCCGCTGGCTGACGCCGATTTTTTCGGCGAGTTCGCCCTGGGTGAAACCTTTCACCTGGCGCAAGTGCGCCAGCCTCTGACCAAATGACTCGATTTTCTTTTGCGGCATAGTCCAGCCGGCAGACGTGCCGGCGAATGAGACTATACAGCCGGTTTGGGCGTTCAGGTTCATGGTGACGTTTTTTAGCTTGCAGTCTTTTACGAAAATCGTAAAACATCCGCATCGCTTTGCAAGCCATGAAAAAAACACATTTAACCCCGTTTTCCAACTTGACGACTTTTTCCCGAAAGGAGGTTGCCCATGCCGCGAATCCCTGAAACCGACATTGACCGCGTGAAGCGGTCCACCGACCTGCTGGCGCTGGTCCGCAGCCGGGGCGTTGAACTCAAGAAGCACGGCAGCAAGGACTGGATCGGGCGCTGCCCGTTCCACAACGACCAGAGCAATCCAAACTTCATCGTCTCACCGGACAAAGGCTTGTTTCATTGCATGGTGTGTGGCAAGGCCGGCAACGCGATCCAGTTCGTGCAACTGCATGACGGCGTTTCGTTCCGACATGCCTTTGAACTCCTTGCCGAGGGCCACGCCTTCGCGGCGCAACCACTCACTCGCGAAGCGACGGTGCCGCGTCTGCCGAGTCCGCTGGCGCTCGATGCCGACGACGTGGCGTTGATGAATCAATTGCTGGCCTACTACCGCGAGCGGTTGGCGCAGACACCGGCGGCGCTGGAATACCTGCAGCGCCGGGGCATCGCCGCCGCGGCGGAGCCGTTCGGTCTGGGCTTTGCCGACCGCACACTGGGCTTGCGCCTGCCGTTTCGCAATCGCCAGGACGGCGAAGCGTTGCGCGTGCGCCTGCAAAAGCTTGGCCTGTTGCGCGAGAGCGGACACGAACACTTCAACGGCTGCATCGTGTTCCCCATCCAGAACGACCAGCACCAGGTCACGGAGATTTACGGCCGCAAGATCAACGACAATCTCCGCCCCGGCACGGCGTATCATCTTTATCTGCCCGGGCCGCATGTCGGCATCTTCAACCACGACTGCCTGGCATCGCCGGAAATCGTCCTGTGCGAAGCGGTGATTGATGCGCTGACGTTTTGGGTGAACGGCTTTCGGAACGTGACGTGCATTTACGGCACGGAAGGTTTTACGGATGAGTTGTTGCAAGCTTTCCGCGACCACAAGACGCGGCGTGTGTATCTGGCCTACGACCGCGACGATGCCGGCGACCGCGCCGCCGGGCGCGACGCGGAGAAGTTGCAGCGCTTCGGCATCGAATGCCTGCGCGTCAAGTTCCCGCTGGGCATGGACGCCAACGAATACGCCCGCAAAGTCACGCCCGCCGACAAATCGTTGCGCTTGCTCATCAACGCCGCCGAGTGGATCGGCACTGGCACACGGCCACCCAACTCTTGCCCCACTTTCACCCCACCGCCTGCCGTCGCGCGCGCGCCTTCTTCTTTAGCTGCTCCGTTAGTCGCTCAACCCGCGACGCCGGCCACGGAGCCGGCGGCTAAAGAAGAAAATATCCGTGTCCATCCGTGTTCATCCGTGGTTGAAGAAAACGGCAGCGTGACGCTGCGAATCGAACAGCGCGAATGGCGCGCTCGCGGCGTGGAGAACAACGCCAGCTTTGACCTGCTCAAAGTCAATCTGCGCCTGCTTCACAACGAACGTTTTCACCTGGACACGCTCGATCTCTACCAAGCGCGCCAGCGCCAGGCGTTCGTCAGACAAGCGGCGGAAGAAACCGGCCTTGAACCGGAGCTTGTGCAGCGTGATCTCGCCAAGGTGTTGCTCGAACTGGAAGGCGTGCGCGACCGCCGCCTGCTCGGCGTGCTGCAACCGGCGGAGCCGGTTCCCGCGATGACGAGCGAGGAACGCGAGGAAGCTTTGGCGTGGTTGAAAGCGCCCAACCTTATCGGACGCTTGCGCGAGGCGTTCCACCTGGCCGGCATCATCGGCGAGGAAGCCAACACGCTCGTCGCGTATCTGGCGGGCGTCTCGCGCAAGCTGGACCGGCCGCTGGCCATCATCATCCAGAGCGCCAGCGCCGCCGGCAAAAGCACGCTCATGGACGCGGTGCTGTCGTTCTTCCCGGAAGAGGAGCGCGTCAAATACTCGGCGATGACGGGCCAATCGCTTTACTACCTGGGCGAAACGAATCTCAAACACAAGATCCTCGCCGTGGTCGAGGAAGCCGGAGCCGAGAAAGCCAGCTACGCCTTGAAGCTGCTGCAGTCGGAAGGCGAGTTGACCATCGCCAGCACCGGCAAAGACCCGCAGACGGGCAAGATGGTGACGCAGGAATACCACGTCGAAGGCCCGGTGATGATTTTTTTGACGACGACGGCCATTGACCTGGACGAGGAGTTGCAAAACCGCTGCCTGACGCTGGCGGTGGACGAGAGCGCCGAGCAGACCGGGCGCATTCATCGCGTGCAACGCGAGCGCCGCACGCTGGCGGGCCTGGTTGCCCGCGAGCAGCGCAAGGACGTGCTCAAGAAACTTCGCAACGCGCAACGGCTCCTGCAACCGCTGGCCATCCTCAATCCGTTTGCGCCGTCGCTGACGTTCGCCACGGCGCGCACGCGCAACCGGCGCGACCACGAGAAATATCTGACGCTCATTGACGCCATCGCGCTGCTTCACCAGCACCAGCGGCAGGCGAAGGACCTGCCCGGCGGGCAACGTTATATCGAAGTGACGCTTGATGACATCGCGCTGGCCAACGAGCTTGCGCCGGAAGTCTTGGGCCGTTCGCTCGATGAACTGCCGCCGCAGACGCGGCGCTTGCTCGCCCACATCCGCGAGGTGCTTGCGCACGGCCACCAACGCGGCGCGAAAACCGTCACCACCTTTAGCCGCAAGGAACTCCGCGAGCGTTGCGGTTGGAGCCTGACGCAAGTGCGCGTCCACCTGGAGCGGTTGGTTGAACTGGAATATCTCGCCGTCCGGCATGGTCGCATCGGCAGCCAGTTCGTTTATGAAATCCTCTTTGACCTGGACGCTCCGGAAGCCGTCGCCCATGTCGGCTTGATCGAAGTGGAGCAACTACGGCGAAACCTGGCGGGTTTTAGCCGGGGGGTGGCGGGGCAAAACGGGCACCTGGCGGGGGGTGACGAAACAGCCCCGCCACCTGTTTCGCTTAATGGCCACGCGGCTTTGCTGCACACCTGACGGCCTGACGGGTTCGCACATCTGGAGTGTGAGCCGCACGGGCCATCATATCGTAATTTTTGCATCGTAACCATGAAGGAGCTTTTGGAAGAACATTGCCGGTGGATGGAGACGCGCAACTATGCCCAAGGCACGTTGCAGAACAACCGCCTTTATGTGGGCCGGTTCATTGACTGGCTGGCCGAGCGTGGCGTGTTGCGCGCCCAGGACGTGACGCGCCCGATGCTGGAGCGTTACCAGCGCGTGTTGTTCCACCATCGCAAGCCGGACGGCCAGCCGTTGAGCTTTGCCGGGCAACACGTCCGGCTCGTCACCATCCAGGGCTTTTTCAAATGGCTTTGCCGCAAATATCACATCACCGCCAACCCGGCCGCCGACCTGGAGTTGCCCAAGGTCGAAAAGCGCCTGCCCCGGCAAGTTCTCACGGCGCACGAAGCTGAACAGGTGTTGAACCTGCCCGACCTTTCAACGCCGGTCGGCCTGCGTGACCGGGCCGTCCTGGAAATCCTTTACTCGACGGGAATGCGGCGCAAGGAACTGGTCGGCCTGCGCCTCTACGACCTCGACCTGGGACGCGGCACGGTGATGATCCGCGAAGGCAAGGGCAAGAAAGACCGGCTGCTGCCGTTGGGCGAGCGCGCCGCCGCCTGGCTCAACAAATACCTGGAGGAAGCCAGGCCCAAACTCATCGTTGAACCCGACGAGCGCGAAGTGTTCCTGTGCGTGTCCGGACGCGGCCTGACGCCCGGCGTGCTGGGCAACCTGGTGCATGATTACGTGCAGCGATCCGGCATCGGCAAGGCCGGCAGTTGCCATATCTTCCGGCACGCGATGGCCACGCTGATGCTGGAGAACGGCGCCGATCTGCGTTACGTCCAGCAAATGCTTGGACACGCCCGCTTGAACACCACCGAGATTTACACGCACGTCAACATCCAGAAGCTGATTGAAGTTCACCGCCTGACGCACCCGGCGAAGTTGCCGCCATCGTCCTGATTATTTTCCTCATTTAGCTGCTTCCCTGCCGTCCACTCTTTGGCTACTCTTTTGCCACTGTCCGATGGCCTTACGAATCGTCAGTTTATTGCTGTTCGCGTTGATGGCCGGGCCCATGAGCCTGTCGGCTCGCGCCGTTGCACGGCCAGAAAACCGCGTCTGGGGTTTTTCGGAAAAACCGTCTGTTTTTGCTTCCCAGGAAAATGCAAATCCCATTGGCACGCCGTCAGAAAATGGCGGTTGTGGCTACGATTTTGCACCGGGTGTGCACAAATACCTCTATGCCAATGTCAATCCTATCAACGGAATTGACCCGAGCGGGCATAGCATGGTTGATATTTTGTGCGCATGTTATATCGCGGCTCAAGGCTTTGCTATGGATGCCGTAGCGGTTTACACGGCATACACCGAAGCTGAAAACGTCGTTGATGCCGTGCAGATCGCTGCCGTTCTTGCCAGTGGCGGTTCGGTGCCATATGCTAAGATTGTTGCCCTGTCGGTAAACTTCGTTCCGTTTGGTAAAGTGTTGAATAAAATCGGGGCGGAAAAAGTTTTAGGGACTGTAGGACAGGGCCTCTTGAAGCAGGTCTATAGAATTACTGGCAAGAGCCAAGCAATAGGGGACATTGGCGCACTGATGGCAATCTACCAACAAGGTTTCAAGCGTATCGGGTTCAAACCGGCTTATCATGGCTTCGACGACGTCGTTAAAGATGCAGAGGGGAATTTCATTGTCGTCGAGGCAAAAGGCGGAGCGTCACAACTAGCTAAAACGAAATATGGGCAGCAGATGAGTCAGAAGTGGATAAGGAGGAAAATCGAACAATTGAAAAAGAAAGGCCAAAATGAGCTGGCCGATGAGCTTGACCAAGCAATCGTCGACGGTAAACTGAAGGGCATGGTTGTAACGACAAAACCGGGCGCCTCCGGCGTTATTAGTCCGGTGGCCGAATTGAAAGATTGGAGCCAGATTGGACTTGCAACGTGGAAGTAGCAGAATGAAACTTTTGGACAGGCTTCAAATCCCACAACCATTGTCGGATTTCCGTGGAATGGAAGCCGGCTTGGAGCTAGCGCATCGGCTTCCACCGAAGTGGACCGACTATGATCGTGCTTGGAGTAAATTCAAAATCCCACATCGCCGTTTTTTAATTTCACTGGCTTGCTATTATTCCGATGAAGGGATGCTTGCCGCATCGCACGCAAGGGAATGTATCACTGAAAGTGACGAATTTTTCTTTGGCTCATGGCGTTCAGAGTTTACAACACCTGGAAAGATCGTTGATGCAGAATATTGGAAACGCGATTTCGATTGGATGGAAATATTTGAAGCCGCCCTGCTTTGGGGATCAGTTTTAGGTGAATGGGAATTCCTGAAAAAAGTCGGCACATTTCCAGAGCCAGATTGCTGTTTCAGTGGCGATTATAAAGCTCAAGACCGTGATTTGTATGTGGCTCTTGGCGCATTCTTGCGCGAAGCGCCCCCCGCGGAATTGGACGCTTTGCTGGAACAGGCGGCCGCTGGTCCCAAAAAATCCTGCAAACTGCTAGTGTCCGCAATCCGTACGTGCCTTGCGCGCGACACCGCCTTGCTCCAGAAAACTCTTGTCGAATTCCTCAAGCTTTACAAGAAAAACGAGTTTCCGAAGGAATATGTAACAAAAAAGATTTCCATTGAAGGGACATTTTTTGTCCATTGGGCAGAAAAAGAGGGGTTGGCAATTACCGTGCCTCCTGAATTTGCCGACCATATCGTCCGTTTGAAATGAACTAAAAGGCATCTTGTATCCGTCTGAATCCATGCAATCAAGCAGCACACAATGAGCTACGTATTGACGGCGTACTTGGTAGATTTGGCTAACGTCAAATCTGTCATTGGCAGCAAGGATCCCTCGATCATGCGCGGTGTTGAGGCTCTAATATCGGAGGCATACGAAGACGATGAAGAGGAGGTCATCGCTCAGAGCGCCGCCCTTCGTCAACTCATCATGGGTGAGCCACTGGATCCTGAGAACACTGATACATATGGTTGTGTTCTCTGGCACATCTGCAAGATCAAGGGTGAAGAAATGCTTCCTGACTACTGGGGCGGAGTTCGCTGGAATGCCGTTGAGGCGTGCGAATTGGAAAACTTGCTCACAAAAACCGGTCCTCCTGTAGAATTGCCATCAAACCGGGACATTCCATCAATCGGTCACATCAAGCACGACAACATCGCCGCGTATTTGCAGGCTGCGGAGGAAACGAAGGCGAAAGCGAAAGATAGCGGGGTTCTTGACCTGCTCGACGAATATATCGGCTGGCTTGAAACGGCGGCCTCAAAGAACAAGGACATTGTGTTCTTTTACGGCTGAAATTTAACGGCGAATTTCTATGACGCCAATTTCATCTCACCTTTCAGTCACCTTCCAGCAAAAGCTCCATAAGCGTCACGCGGGGTGCCTTCTTGACGGAGCAACTGCAGCGGATGCGTAGGCGTCAGACATAGATACTCTGACGTTTATGATGAGAGGTCAGAGGATGACGGGATGCGCCTGGCTCCAGGCTTGTGGCGTCACTACCGGGATCTGCTTGTTGGTCATCGAAAGCAATCGTAAGCGTCACGCGAGGCCCCTGCTTGACAGAGCAACAGCAGGGTGAGCGTAAGTGTCAGACATCTATGCTCTGACGTTTATGATGGGGCGTCAGAGCACGACGGGGTGAGCCCGGTTGAATTTGAGCCAGCATAAAAACATTTTGCTCTCTGGTTCCTGGTCAAAAAGCCCCGGCCAAAATTGGTCGGGGTTGCTTTTTAGCTGTAGAAAAATATCCCTTATGCCGAGCTCGGCATAAGGGGTATTTTGCTTGCTAAAAAATTGCAGTTTTAGGGCTTCGTCAGTGGCGGAATTTTTTTTACGTCAGGATAGACAGTGTCAATGGGAATCCGCCGTGACCAACGCGCCGTTTTCTCCGCTCCACGGGCTGAAGTCGGCCCTGTTCCCCTTCCGACCCCGCCCGTTCCACTGCTCAAACCGCGCGCTCGTCACGAGCGGCACTTCCATCGGCCGCAGGAGCGGCGGGCTTCCGTCTGCGGCCCGGCGGCGGGCGTTGTGCTTCGGCTGCGCGGCGCTATGCGCTCCTCTCCGCTTCCGCTCCACTTTCCCCGCTCGCCGACCGCAGACCGAAGCCGGATTTTCTATTTTCCTCGCGCCATCCGACGCGACTCGACTTGACGCATGAGAACGCCACGAGCGCGATTGACCTCCCGCGCCAGTGCGGATTCAGCCGGCAGTGCTGTCAGATATTCACGGACGAGCATTTTGTTGTGCAATCCATCCAGTGCGTAACGTGCCAACGCCTCGTCTTGTTGCGTGCAGAGAATCAACCCCACGGGCGGATGTTCGTCCGGGTGTGTCCAATGGGCGCGGGCATAGTTACAATAAAGATTCATCTGCCCGATGTCACTGTGAACGAGCGCGCCGATTTTCAGGTCAATGATGACGAGGCAGCGCAGCCGCCGGTGAAAGAGCAGCAAGTCCACACGAAACCATTCGTGGCCGATTCGCAGTCGCCGTTGCCGCCCGACAAACGTAAAGTCGTTACCCAACTCCAACAGGAACTTTTCCAAATGCAAAATGAGCGCCTCTTCCAAATCGCTCTCGGAGTATTCATCCTTCAGACCGAGAAATTCCAAAAGGAAGGGACTGCGAATTTCATCGTCGGCGGTCACTTTGTCTTCGGGCAACTGACGTTGCCCCTTGACCAGCATTCCGGCCTTGTTCCGCGATAAGGCGATGCGCTCGTAGAATTGCGAATTCATCTGCCGTTCCAGTTGCTTCACCGTCCAACCGCCGCGCACCGCTTCCGTGTGATAAAACTCAACGGCATACGCCGACCGCAACCGCAACAGCCTCGTGTAATGCGACCACGGCAGGGGAAATCGTTCCGCGATCAAGCGCAATTGTTCGGCCACTTCGCCACTGGAAGATTTCCGCAACGCCGTTGCGGAAATTGGCGAAGGCTCGCTGGACTCGGAAATCCGCAATGGCGTTGCGGATTGCCTGGCAGATGCAAAATTGAGGAAAAATTTCCGGGCGCGTTCGAGGTTGTCCACACTGAAGCCGCGCCCGAACCGTTCCGTTAGGTCTGCCGAGAGGCGCGTGAGAAGCTCCGCGCCATAGGCGGCGCGTTCTTTGCCCGCTTGCTCGTGCTCCACAATCCGCCGCCCGATTTCCCAATACGTCGCCGTCATCAGCGAGTTGACCACGCGGGCGGAGGCGCGTCGCGCTGCATCCAGCAATTCGACCACACCCGCCAACACTTTGTCGTAGTCGGCGGCTTTGTGCTGAACCATTTTACCGGCCTTCTGTTTGTCGCTCGCTTTGCTCATAAAAATCTGCGTCGTTGTTTTCAGCTGATTGCTATTCGCTTGGCGAGCCATTCGGTTTGTCACCCGGACAGCGCGATGAAGCCCCGTTCGATTGTGTGGCGGCGTCGGTCGCGTCAAGGATACTACGGGCCGCTCGCTTATACGCTCGCGCTTCCGTTCCTCCTTTGACCCGCCCGCCGCCGCCGGGGAGTTTGCTTCTGGGATTTCATCGCTGGAGTCTGGATTCCGAACGTAAATATCGTGTGTCACCTCAATTCCAGGCTGTATTTTCAGTGTCATTCGGTATTGAATGGAAATTGCTGTTGAATAAAATGACTGGCAGCATATTGAAAAAGTCCATTGATAAAACTTTCTACCGTAATGGGCAACTTCGTGAAGTGGTGCCATTGCGCAATGGTCGCAGGCATGGCGTTGTCCGTGTCTGGCACAAGAACGGCGTGTTGGAGACCGAAGAACCCTACGAGAACGGCTTGTTGCACGGCATCAGCCGCCAGTGGAGTGAATCCGGCAAATTGCTTGGCAAATACCGCCTGATTCACGGCACGGGCGTTCAGCGTGCGTGGCACGAAAACGGCAAACTCCAACTGGAATTCTCCACCGTGCGCGGCGATTTTTCGGGACGCTATCGCTTGTGGTTGCACGACGGCACATTGCTGTCCGAGGACATTTATCTGCACGGACGTTCCGTGACCGCCGGGGAATATCGCGCGGCCCGCGCAAAAGATAAATCGCTGCCCATTCTGAACGGCCAATCCGTCAAGCCTTTGCCCCAAACCATGGCCACGGATAAACACGCCCATGAAGTTTTCGTCCGTTTCCTTTTGGCGCACAACCGTTGTTCCGAGGCGCGGAAGTGGCTGGAAAGCGGCGGCAAGGCCGTGCGCTCGCTTGGACGATTCAAGCGCCAGGATGATGCCTTGAAATTTGTTGCCGCCCTTTACGAAGCAGGCGCGACCGAAGTGATCGCGCCTGACATCTACAACGGCAAAACCGGCGCTCAATTCGCTGATTGTCTGTTGGTGAAGCTGCCGAAAATTGCCGCCAAGCGGAAAGCCATCCGCAAAGTTTGCGGACAATTGTCGAAACGCAAACTTGGGGCTTTTCTGCCGGACAGGGACTTTGCCGAAACGCATCTGTATCTTTCGCTGGCCTGATTCACAGCACAATCAGGCAGTCGCGCTTTTCGTCAAACGTCAGCGTGCCACTGGCCGGACGCTCGTGCAGCAGGCATTCCGACACCGCATCGCCGACCAGCTTTTCCACCGCGTCGCGCATCGGACGCGCTCCCAACTTCGGATGAAATCCCTTGCGCACCAAGAATGGCAGAACGGTTTTGTCCAATTCCAGTTTGTGTCCGCGCTCCCGCAGGAACTCGATTTCCCGCGCCAGGAATTTCTCCGCAATTTCCAACTGTTGCTCGTAGCTTAAACGGCGGAACACGAGTTTTTCGGTCACGCGCGCGAAGATTTCCGGACGCAGGGATTGTTGTGCCCGCGTCAAGACATGGCGTTCCAGTGTCGCCTCGTTGGAATGTTGCAGGCTCATCAATTCCGCCGAGCCGATGTTGGACGTGAGCCAGATGTAAAAACTGCCGAAGTCCAGCGTCTGGCCGGTCGCCACCGTGATGCGCGCCGCGTCGAGCAGTTGCAGCATGATGTCCAGCACCCGCGGATGCGCCTTTTCCGCCTCATCAAAAAGCAATGAACCTTCCGTTGCCCGCTCGCGCACCGCCCCAAGATAACCGACTTCACCAAGACGCGCTCCCAGCAGCAAACCCAGCGCCTCCTGATTCTGAAATTCGCTCATGTCGAAACGGAACAATTGGCCCGGCCCGAAAATGTGGTTCGTGGTGACAATCACCGTTTCTGTTTTGCCGACGCCGGTGGGACCGAGCAGCAGAAAACTTCCGCGTGGGCGTCCGGGTTTCGTGAGGCCGAATTCACCGCGTTGAACCACCGAGACAATGCGCGGCAGGACTTGGGACTGGCCGCGAATCTCGTGTGGCAGCAGCGCGGCCAGTTGTTGGAGCTTGGTAAGCTTGTTCGTGTCTATGATTTTGTTCATCCCTGAATTTCTACACGGACTGTCCCTGAACTTTGTGTCCCACAGACACCGATAGTTTTTTAGTTCTGTCAGAGTGGGCGCGTAATGCAGCGAATGAATCGTTGCCAAAAAGAAAAATAAAACACGCGTATGAAGATCATCAAAAACATCCAACCGAAAAACCGTTCCCGGCTGCCGTCGCTGCTTCTGGCCGCCGGCCTGTTCGCCCTCAACACCCTTCCGGCGCTCGCGCAGTCCACCACGTTCAGTTCCACCGACCTCAAGACCGGCATCAGCAACAGCCTCGCCGTAATCATGATGTTCGGCTTCGTCCTTGGCATTGCGTGCGTCATCTACGGCGGCTTCGCCATCCGGCGTGGCGACGTTGACCAGGGCAAGATGTCCATCATTGGCGGCGCGATTATCGCGGCGGCTCCGGCGGTTATTTTCGCCTTCTTCAAAATCTTCGGCTTGGATTCCAACAGCGCCGTCGGCGTCGGCAGCTTCTGAACCTGCACCAGTCCAATCCCCAACCGCCCACGAGCATGAAAACCGAACTGCGCTTCACCGACACCAACGCCGCGTCCGATTCCAAAGGCCGCACCTGGGGACTCGAAGGCGGCTTGTTCTGGTGGCTCGTGGGTGGTGTCGGCGTGGCCATCACCGTGTTCTTCGTCCTGCTGGTGATGATGAACACCTCGTTGCTGACGGCCTTTCTTGCCGCGCTCGCGCCGCTCGGTATTTGCCTCGCCTACATCTTCGGATTCCGGCAGGGCAAGCCGCCCGGCTACGACCGCGATTGTTTTGAACATTGGTTTTCTGGCGGCGGTTTCGCCCCCGAAGTTCAAACCATCCACTCGTGCAAACATCCCTTGGTGGAGGACAGGCCATGAATGCCGGCGCTTTGAATCAACTCGAATTGCGGCGGCAGACGTTGCTCGGCCAACTTCAAACCGCTGATGTCAATCTGCGCACGGGACTGCACCAGCACGGCATGGACGCCCTCGTGCGCGCCCATTTGGAACGGGCGCTTGCCCACATCCGCGAAGCCGCCATCGCCGTTGACGAGCAAACCAAAGTGCGCACCGTTCAGGAACTGGCCGACCAACTCACCCGGATCGAACAGATGCAAGCCGACCTGCGCGCCGGGCAAAAGCCCGCTGATGAATCTTCAACCTCAATCCATGTCTGACCTATGTTTGAACGCGCTCCCAACGGTTTTTTTGTCCGCGACTTGATTGTCTTCAATCTGCTCCGGCGTGGCGGTTTTGTGGCGAAGGGGTTTGTCTTTGAAGCGCCCGACCTCACCAACAGCCAGGTCGCCGACCTCAATGATTTTCAGGATCAACTCTGTCTCCTGCTCGCCTCGCTTCACGAGCATCAGCGGCTGCAAGTGCAATATTATTGCGATTCCGATTACAAGGGGGAATTGCTGCGCTACCAACTAGAGACGGAGAAATTTACCAATGTCTGGACCAAGCGTTCTCGCAACGAACGCTTCGCGCGCTACTGGCAGGCCATGTCCGAACGCAAACTCCGTCGTCAGCGCGTCATCTTCTACATCTCGCGCTCGCTGGAGAACGTGCCGAAATCATTCCAGTCCGCCGCCGCCCGCCGCGACTACTACAACACGCTGCTCGACCAGCTCGAAACCGAGTTCGACCACGTCCACCGGTTGTTGCTGGAAATCTTCGGCTCCGGCGGCGCGCGCATCCTGCCGATGACGGACGCCGATCATTTCCGGCATTACAAGCGGTTTCTGAATCCGTCGCTCAACGACCGCTTCGATTACGACCCGGCGGAAGGCTTTGAACCCGAGCTTTCGATTCAGGAGAATTGCTGGCACAGCGAAGGCAACGGCCAGTCCGACTTCGGCTTCTTCCTCGACGGCCATTACCACTCCATTATTGTCCTCACCCGCTGGCCGCGCACGACGTATCCCGGCATCATCCAGCGGCTCACCAACCTGCGGCTGCTCGATTACACCGTCACCGTGAATGTTGATCCGCTCCCGATTTCGCGGGAAATCAACAAGGAGGAAAAGGAGCACGACCGCGTGGCCGGCGACTACGCCAGCGAAAAGAAAATCTCCCTGCTCACCGTGATGGAAAAGAAGGCGAAGAAAATCCACGCGCTGATGCAGGGACAAACGATTCCGTTCAACGCCATGTTCGCCATCCGCGTCTGGGACAAGTCCCGCGACGGCCTCAACGCCAAAGCCGGGGCGATCAAGAACGCCATCAACTCGATGAACTCGGCGCAATACTTCGAGAGCAACCTGCCCAGCACCTCAAGAAGTCTTTTCTTCCAGACCTGGCCGGGCTGGACCTGGGGACGTTACGAGCATCGCAAACTTTATTCCGAGCACCGTTTCCTGGCCGACATGCTGCCCGTCACCAGCACGTTCACCGGGCATTTGGCTACCGCCGAGGCGATTTATGACGGGCCGCAGGATAATCTCGTCGGCATCGAGACATTCTCCGGCTCGCAGGACAATAAATCCCCGCAGCACGCGGTTTTGCTGGGCATGTCGGGCGCGGGCAAGTCCGTGACCGTTTGTGACCTGCTTTCACAGACCGAAGGTTATTTTGGTTACACCGTCATCATCGAAGAAGGGCTTTCCTACGGTATTTACACCGCCACGGTAGAGGAAGGGGCGCGGCCCATCATCATCCATCCCGACGGCGACCTGACCATCAATTATCTCGACACCAAGGGACTGCCCCTTACGCCCGACCATTTGTCGGCGGCGACCGCGCTCGTGGCCCGGATGATCGGCACGAGCGCGCAGGAGGACAAACAAATGCTCCGGCAGGCGCAGATTGCCAAATACCTGAACCTGCTTTACGAGGATGCGTTCCAGGACTGGCAGAAGAAGCGGCACGACCAGTTGCTCGACATTACCCGGCACGCGATGGCGTTGCAGAATTTTCGCGCCGAAAAAATGCCGCCCGGCGCGACCACCCTCGAAACTTTTGCGGACTTCCGCGACCAGGCGCAGCCTGGACCCAATGGGGAAAACCGCGGACAGACATCGTCCATAGCAGCGACAACCTTCAACGAATGGGGCAAAGCATACATCGCCCAATTCCCGGAAGCCAAAGTCCTGCGTTTCCTGAAAGACCCCAGGACCTCGAAGGAAGTCCGCAATCTCGCCTTTGCCTACTTTACACCGGACGAGTTCCCAACGCACCGGATGCTTCAGGAATTGATGATGCTCGACCCCATCGGCGCGGAGCGTGATCAAATCATGGAAATCGCCACGCTCATCCTGCCGTGGTGTCGCGATGGCAACTACGGCTGCCTGTTCGACGGCACGAGCAATCTTTCACTCACCGGCAAAATCGCCCACTTCGAGTTGGGCTACATCCCGGAATCCGCGAAGGAGTTGAAAGCCGCCGCTGGTTTCCTCATCACCAATCACGCGCGCAAGCACATCATGACGCTGCCGCGCGCAGTTCGGAAACGGAACATATACGAGGAGGTCGCACGCTTCCTCGACATCCCTGGTGGACAGGAAATCGTCCAGGAATCCTACGCCCAGCTTCGCAAGTTCAATTGCTGGAACATTTCCATCGTGCAGCAATATGCGCGCTTCAAACAGTCGCGCATCCGCTCCGCCGTGTTCGGCAACTCGCGCCAGTTTTTCATCATGCGCCAGAACGACCGCGCTGATCTGGACGACATGGGCAAGGACATCGCGCTGCCCGAAGTGACGCAGCACGCCATCATGAACTACCCGCTGCCCGACCATCAAACCGGCCAGAAGTATTCGCCGTTCACCTACTTGCACACCGACGCCACGCGAAATATGTGCGGCACGGTCCACAACGTCGCGTCGCCGGAGATGCTCTATTGCAGTTCGTCCAGCGGCGAGCATTTCGACAAGCGCGCCCGCGAACTTCGCAAAAGTCCCAACATCGTTGAGGGCATCATCGCCCACGCCCATTCACCCAAATAAACCAAATACAAAACGATTATGAAAAAAATGCTTCGATTCATCCCACTTGCCTGTGTCGTGTCTCTGTTCACGGGCTGCGCCGCTGTCACCCGACCCGTCACTGACGTGGCGTTGGGGGCAGGCGGCGCAGCTCTCGGCGGCGAACTGTCCCACAACAATCCGATGGCCATCGCCGGCGGTGCGGCGGGCGGTGTCCTGCTTGGCGAAGGACTTCATTACGCCAACAGCAAACAGAACGACAAGGCTTACCAGACCGGCTACGACAAAGGCCGCAGCGATGCCGTCAAGCAGCAATACTGGCTCTATGTCTCCATGCAGCAGGCCAAGGCGGGCGGCGAAGGCCGCATCCGGCTCTACCAGGTGCATCTGCCCGAACAAGTCATTGACGGCGTGATCTTCAAACCGACAACCGAAAATCTCCGCATCGAAGAGTGATTGCATCCCCTGCCACCAGGCAGGCAGAACCTGCACCCAATTGAAACGAATAACCATTTTCCCCAAAAAGCAAACAACCAAAGAAAGAACAAATAACATGAAAAAGTTAATCGCAATAATCGCAGTCGCCCTGCCGCTGGCGTTCTCCGCCCGCGCGCAGTGGGTCGTCTATGACCCGACAATGAACATCGAACAAATCCTGGATGAGGCCGAGAACATCGCCAAATACGTTCAGATGATTGACAACCAGGTGCAGCAAATCACCACGCTTGGCAACCAGTTGAGTGAGTTCAAGAACTATGAGTCCCTGTTCGGCAATCCGTCGCAAGTTGCGCTTTCGATGGTGCCCAACCTGAATTCGGATTTGCAGAGCCTTGAGCCGGTGCAGAGCCTCGAAAATCTGGTGAGCAGCGCCGATGGCAGCGCCGCGTTGACCTTCAATGACGCCGGCATCTTCGCCACGGTGGGCGCCAGTTTCCAGACACCGGGCGGCCAGACCATCCAACGGCCCGCCGACCAATACAAACCGTTTGCGGCCGTCATCAACTCCGCCAGCAACTACGTCGCGGTTGCCGACAATGCGGCGCAACGGCGCGCGACCATCAAGGACGAAATCGCGCAGACCACCCAGCAACTCCAAAATGCCACTACGGATGCCGAGGTGCAGAAGTTGCATGGCGTGCTCACCAGCCTCAACAGCGACCTCGCCAGCACCGATGACGAGGTGAATCAGGCTGCGTCCGCGGCGATGGTGCAGGACATCCAGAACCGGAACGACCAGCAGAAACAAATTCTGGCGTTGACCGAACAGCAAAACGCGGAGTTCACGGAGGCCGTCAGTAACTACACGGCGAAGTTTCAGTTACTTAATGCGCCGACGACCTTCCCGTCGCTGTAATCAACAACCTTAACCCTCAACCCCGAAACCATCATGGCCACGTTCGACAGCATCTTCCCCACATTCCTCGCCAAATGTGGCGAACTCCACACGCTGCTGTTGAGCGTGGCCTTCGCGCTGTTCATTGTCGGCGTCATTGTCACCGTGAAGCAGCATTCTTCGCACAAATCCATCCTGAATCTGCTCCTGCGCCTGTTGCTGCTCACGTCCTTGCTCGTGTTCCTGCCGTCTTGGGGCAATACGCTGCAAACCTTGCTGCAAAATTCCATCCTCTCCGGCTTGGGCGTTGACCCGGCCCAGGTCTATCAGCAATTCAATCATCTGCTCATCATCAAACGTGACCCGGCCACACAGTCCTCCTGGTGGAATGTCATGTCGCAGCTCCACAACTTCACCACCGACTTGATCATCTCCGCTGTTCTCTGGCTCGTCGGCCAACTGGCTTCTTTGATGATGTTCTGGGGCTACATTTTCCAGACCGTCATTCTAAATCTCGGCTACGCACTCTCACCCATACTCGTCGGTTTCATGGCCATTCCCGCGCTGAAGCACGCCGGCAACCGTTACCTGATGAACCTTGTCGGTGTGCTGCTCTGGCCGCTCGGTTGGGCGCTCGCCGCACTCGTCACCCAGGGCATTCTCGATTTTATGACCGACCCGAGTTTTGAGTTTATTGACCCAACTTCCACGTTGCCCGATCTGCAAAAGACCATCGGCGTTGCCGCCGTTGGCTTCTGGATCATTTTCAGCACCGTCGCCGCGCCGGTCATCATTCAAAATGTCATGACCCACGGCATTCAGCCCGGAGGGCAGTTGCTCGCGGGCGGCGTCAGCAGTTTTCTCCAAACCGCTGCCACCACGGCGGGTGCTGCCGCCAGTGCCGCACCCATCGGCATTCCCGCCGTGACCGCTGGCGCGGCAGGCATCGCCGCGCTGTTAAGCACCATGTCGTCCGCTGCCAATATGGGCAGTGCCGGTGCCATCATCATCGCGGGCAGCGGTCTTCCGCCGCGCTCCGCGCGCGGGCGGCCCGGTGACGACATTACCGGTGACAAGGCCGTTCGCGACCTCATCGCCAGATCCAAACCCAACTATTACTGACCTATGGAATCATTAAACACCACCCCCACCGCTTCTGCTTCCAAGCCGCCCATGCGGAAGCGCTTCGACCCGACTCGCCTGTTGGTCCTGCGCGATCGCCTGCCGTGGTTCTGGTTTGCGTTTACCGTCGCCGTGTTGCTGCTCTCGGCGATGGACCGCTACCACCTCGTCTCCCAATTCAAACAGCGTGAGCGCGTCGTCATTATTGATCCCGCCGGAACGTATTATTTAAGTCCGTTGCTTCAGTTTTCGGAGGCCAAGGATTTGCACGTCCAGCAGGCTGAACTCGCGACAATGTCGTTCCTCGAACGCAATCCCAAGGATTTCGACAATGCCGATTTGCTCAAATTGATGTTCCTCAAACCGGCCCTGGCCAAAGCGCAGGATGAGCGCATCAAGGAATCAGTCGAATTTCGCGCCAAGCAGTTGCACCAGAAAGCGGAAATCGGTCGCATTGAAATCCTGGCAACGCGCGACAACGAGGTGCTCGCCGCTGTCACCGGCCAGATCATTCGCAGCGGCATTTTTCAAGACAAGGCGTTCACTGAAGCGTTTCCGTTCACGCTCCGGCTGCGCCTCATCCGCAACCCCAACATGGCCTTGAACGGACGTTTCCCCACCGCCGTGGGCGACTTCAAATATGAAATCAACCGCTAAAATCCTGTCCTTCACCATTACGGTGTTCACCGCCACCGTTGCTCTGGCCGATTCACCGGCCATTCAACAGGTCATGCTCGACGACCGCACCGCCGTGTCCGTGCCGGTCGCCACCAACCGCGTCACCACCATCTGCTTTCCCAGCGCCATCACCGCCATTGACGGCGCGGGTATCACGGTGGACGGCAAGACACCAGGTCTGTTTCAACTGGCCCACACCAAAGGCTCGGCGTTTCTTTCCGTCCGCGCTCTTTTCCCAGAGGCGTTCGCGAATTTGAATATCCGCTGGAACGACCACACTTACGTCTTTGAACTCGCCGAAAGCGGCCGGCCCGTGTTGGCCCTCAATCTGGAAGCGCCGCCAACGCCGGAAGAGGAAGGCGCCGGCCATGCGCCAGAAGTCAGCCCGATAAAATTGCTGGCGCTGCTTGACAAGGCCAAGGCGTTTCCGCTGTTGAAAGCGCAGCAGCCCGAAAGCGTCGCGGACGCGGACTTCACCACCTACGACGGCAAGCCGCTCGTCAGTGATTTCAACGATTATCAAATCGAGATTGAACATGCATTCCGCTTCAACGCCGAAGACACACTGGTCTTTCGCGTCGCCATCACGAATGAAACCGCTGCGCCACTGATTTATCAGCCGGACAGTTTCACGTTGCGCGCCGGCAACCGGCTCTATCCGCAATCCATCAGCGACGCTGCCGGCACAGTGCCGCCCAATGGCCGAAGCATTGTCTATTTCGCCGTCAGCGGCACGCCCGACGGCGGGCGCAACGAGTTATCACTGCGCAATGCCTTCACTGTTTTGGTGACGCGACTTTCGCCGCCGCCATCGCCGCCCCCGGTTGTCACTGTCACCAACGTTCCCAGCGTGCATCCCATCCGTTCACCCAGAGGCCATCTATGAAACCGCGCGATTTTCTCAATTTTTTCAAGACCAAGACCGGCAAGCTCGTTGCCTTTGTCGCCCTGTTTGCCGCCGCATTGACCATTTTCAGTGTCCTTCGCAAACACAACACGTCTGCCGAAGATGCGGTCAGCGTCACGGGGCTGACGACCAACGCCACGGACAAACCGCAGGTGGTGCAGTCCGTTGAAAGACCGTTGCAGGTCTTCAATCCGCCGCCGCCCAAGTCGCCGCCAACCAACTTGCCCTATTCGTCTCCGGCTTCAGCGCCCCTTGGCCTTGCGAAGCCGTCGCCGTTGCCGGTCGCGCCCGCGAATCAAGCTCCAATGCTCGCGCCAATCAGTCTGTTTGCCGACACCACGGCAGGCGTGCCCACGCCGAAAAAGCTCGGCCCGGTGTTCGCCCCGTTTGGACGGCTCATTCCCTGCGAAACGGTGGTGACGGTGGATTCATCCTCCATCCAGACGCCCATCATCGGCCTCGTCACCGGGAATGTTTATTTCGGCGGCAAACTGGTGATCCCGGCAGGGACCGAGATTCATGGGACGGCCCAAACCGACCATCAACGAGAACGCATCGCCAGCGGCACTTCCTGGACGCTGGTCTGGCAGAACGGGATGGAAATGCAAATCAAAGCCATCGCCCTGGACCGCGAATTCGAGAACAACACCAACCAGACCGGCTGGGCCATCACCGACGGCAGCGCCGGTCTGCGCGGTGAGGTCATCAAGTCTGACAACCTGGCCGACATCAAACTTTTTGCCGCGACGTTCCTGTCCGGCGCGGCAGGCGCATTGACGGAGAAACAACAGACCGTCTTCGGTCCCATCAACAGTCCCACGCTCAACAACGCGCCTTTCGCGGGCGCTCAGGCGGTGCTGCAAACCTACGCGCAGCAGATTTTCGACTCGATTCAAAAGAACGGTTTTTACGTCCGCGTGCCCAGCGGGAAACAGTTTTATCTCTACGTCCTGCAAACCATTGATGACGCCGATGCCTCGCTCGGCGGCACCGCCATTCCCGTTGCCGAGGAAAATGACAGTCAACCCACCACCATATCCAAAAGATGAAAACATTTTATCTCATCCCCTTGTTGTTCCTGTCCGCGTGTTCCACCTCGCCCAGGCTCGCGCTGCGGCCACAACAGCCGCCGCCGCTCGCGGATAATTCGGCCATCCGTTATCCCGAAGTCCTCCACGCCTACCACGTCGGACGCTACGCCGATCCGAACGACGATTTGATCATGCACGAACAGCATGTCATTTATCGCGTCGAGGAAAATACTCGATGGAATTTTCATCCCGGCCCGGAGGACGGAAACCTGCCTGCATCACCGTCGCGTGACGCGGCATTCGCCCCGGTCCCGGTCAATGACGCCATCCTGGCGGAAGTCAATTCGCAACGGCTCGCCACCACCGAGATCATGTTGGAGGCCCGAACTCTGTCGGCGGCGCTGGCGCAATTTCAAACCGCGTTGCAGCAGACCAAAACCAATTTGCAGGAAACGGCACGGCTGCGCGTGACGGTGAATGAGATGCAAAAGCGCCTCGACGCCATCGCGACCGCACAGGAGCAATCGCCAGCTCAATCCATTTCCTCGACCAATGAACCCCCTGATTCGTTGCGTCCATGAAACACTTTGCCGCGTGGGGCAGTTTGATGGCCTTATTTCGGCAAACACGGCAAATGCCGCGTAAATCAAAACAACAAAACAAATCGTTATGACCAAACCAAGAACATCAGCGCCACCGAGCGCCAGCGGCAGTGCCGCCCCCGCAGAACAGCCCACTTTCCGCACCAACCCGGAGGTGGATGCAAAGATTGATGCCTACATCAAAGAAAACCCGAAGTATTGGAGTTACGTCCAGGCCATGCCGCGCGAACGGCTTGAACGCACCGTCGTCCTCAACGAGGTGCGCGAACTCGACCGCCAGCAACGCATCCGGGGAGGCATCCTGAACCAAATCAACCGCAACCCCGAACTCAAACGCGCCTACGATCTCCTGGTCAAAGACCTGCCGGAAGACCAGAAGGAAGGTGTCATCGCCCAGATCAGCCGCACCGCCCGCCGCGCCGTCGCCCGTGTGCAAGGCCAGCAGCAACAGCAAAAGCCGGAAGCCGTTGGCGTCTGAAACCAATCCCCCCGGCTTGATGCTGTGCCACCAGCATTCAGGTCGGTGGGAAATTCTTAACCGGCAATTTTGTGTTCGATCAGAATTGCCGGTTTGATTTCATCTGCAAAAGCCGGCGTCGGCGAATTTTCGGGAAGCCCCTTCAAATCGAACTGGCCGACAACAAATCGAGGGCGGCTGACCCATGAGTGCTAACCAGGTTTTCTATTTCAGGGAAATACTTCCGCCATGGCCACCAAGTAAGAACGTAGGATTAAGGATTTTGCCGGATAATCGCGCGCACCCGGTCGTAATCAGGGCGGTCTGCGGTTGTGACCGGCATCGGATTGATTTGGGCAATTTTCGGCACCGTCCAGCGCCAGTGCTCCCCATGGCTGTCGGCAAACGACAAATTGGCTCCTTGACCATGCCGGTTCGAGGGCATGTCCCACCATTGATTGGTATTGCCATAATTCGCCGTCGGCATTCCAAAATGCGTGTCCAGCATCGTATCTTCGTTCTCGTCAATGAAGACTAAACATTGCGAAATCTTTGGTCCATTGATCTGGGAGAATCTATTGAAATTCGGAATATGCGTCGCCAGCCAGGCGGTGGGAGCGCCGTTGACGGACTGGCTCAAGTTATAACTTCGGTTGCGCAGTTGTGAAAGCGGGGTGCCGCTCAAACTGACCACCGTCGAAACGTCGGTGGGACAACGATATAAAGCCGTCGAACGATTGTAGCCGAAGAGCAGGCCGGATTCGATGCACGTCGTGTTCGTCTCCAAAATGCCTGTGCCCTGGCACCAGGAAGGCCCCGGTGCGCCGCCGGCGATGTTATCGTTTGGCACCATCAGATCGTTGTTATCGCCGGCATACAGATGCCAGCAGATGGAAAGTTGCCGGAGATTGTTCAAGCATGTGATGGTCTGGGTGCGACTTTTCGACTCGGACAGTGCGGGCATCAGCAGCGCCGCCAAAATCGCTATGACGGCGATCACCACCAGCAATTCTATCAAGGTGAACCCGTTTTTCTTCCCGCTGTTCATGGCTCCTGTTTGTCTGCTTGAAAATGCGCGCTGGAACTACTGGAACCAGCCCGCCCGCCTCGCGCACAAGGCTCCGAGACGTCACTAAGATTAACTCTGTTTTTCTTTTCATTCAATCATGCGAAATCCAGCCAAAAATTGGATCATCAAAAAAAAGGCCGCGCCAGTGAGCCACATTCATCTTGAATCTCGCATCATCAAATGATATGATAAAATTAATCGGAACTAAAATAGGGTCAAAACGGAGATTCGGTCCGTTTCAAGGTATTGGCAGTCCTAAAAATGCGAGGTGTTGCCTTATGAAAAGCCGTATTGTCTGCTGTTTTAAGCTCACTGCATTCATCACGCTGGCGGGTTCGCTTTTCAACTTGCCTGCGCTCGCCGCGCCCAACATTTATACCAACACCGCTTCCGGCAGATGGGAAGTTTCGTCCAATTGGTCGCTCGGTGCGCCGGGTGCCACCGATTCCTGTTACATCACCAATCCCGCCCCGACCACCCCGATAACGGTCACCAATGATGCCACCACTTCGTCCAGTTTCACAAACACCATGACCGTTGCAAATCTCACCATCAGTTCGCCAACTGGTGCCTACACAAATACGCTCTTCCTGAACAGCGCCGGAATAAGCACACCCTTGAATGTGATTTCCAACCTCACCATCCTTCCCGGCGGCGCGCTGACCATCTTCGACTCCGCGCTTAAGGTGGATAATGGAACAACACCCACCACCACAGATTTGGGCAGCGAAGTGGAGTTTGATGGCAACCAGGTGCTGGCGGTCAACTCAGCAATAGACACGTCGCATGCAATGTATACCACGGTCGGCGGCTATATATTTGGCGGCGGGGGAACGGGCAACTTGAGTATGACCAATTGCACCTTTACGCCGCACAACTTTTATGTCGGATATCTTTTCAACGGCACGGCCACTTTTTTGAACTGTTCCAACGTGTTTGGTTACGGGCTCACGATGGGAGGATCTGCGTCTGCGGTTGGAAACATGTCCATCAATGGCGGCACATGGATCGCCACCAATACTTATTCCGGCCCGGATAGCCCGTTGATCAACCTGGGTGTAAACGGAACCGGCAACCTGACCATCTCCAATGCCAACGTGCAACTCGGAGCAACCGCCATCGGCAACTCCGGAGCAGGTTCTTTAAGCGTGCAGTCCAACGTGGTAATAACCCTCGGGAAAACCTTCCTTGGTCTCAACGACCCGCATTCAAGCGGAACTTTTTCCATTGATGGAGCACAAGTTTCAATGCCTGAACTCCACATTGTGCAAGGAACGGGCATGGTGAATGTGGCCAATGGCACGCTCGCTGTGCCGATTGTTTCGATTGGCGAAACCAACACCGCAACCGGTGCGCTCAACATCACCGGCGGCAGTACTGTGATCTCAACGTCGCTGACGGTCAGCAGTAATTCCCTCGCCAGTGCCGGCGTCTCCGTTAGCGGTGGCGCTCTAAACATCACCAACGCCACCCACACCGCCACGACCGTTATGAACGGCGGTTCGCTTCTCTTGGGCGCGGGTGTCTTTAAGACTGACAACTTCATCCTAACTCACGGAGGCAGCGTCAACGCCATCAGTAATGTGCTCGTTGGCACGACAGCCGGAGCAACCAACACCCTTGATCTTTCAGATGGCAGCACACTCATCCTCACCAACGCCACACTCGGCCTCGGCAACAACGGCACGACCAATGGCGCAGGCACCGGCATCGCCTCCATAGCCGATGCCACTATCAACGTCACCACACTCAATCTCGGCAGCGCCGCCGGCGGCCTCGGTCTCCTGACGCTCCAAAGCAACGCCCTGCTCAATGTCCGGTCCAACCTCACCGTGGTAAGCGGTTCGCTCGTGGCCACAAGTTCCATCACGTTTAGCGGCGGCTCCTTCACCGCCGCGAACGGTCTGACGCAAATCGGTTCATCCGGCAACGGCTTGCTTACCATTTCCGCCGGAAACCATACCTTCCGTCAGATCACGCTCGGCTCGACCAACGGTCTGGGTTCGGGCGGTTTCCTTTTCCTCGGTGGTCACGTCACCCTTCTGGGCACTGGCACCGGTCCGGGACAGGGACTTATTTCCAATTGGATTCTCTGGGAAGGCGGCGATCTGGACGGCAGCGGCACCTCGCTCACCATCGCCGATGGCAATGACTCGACCGTATCGATTCCGTCCTATGCGGCCAATGTTTTCGGTCAGTTAGATTCGATGTATGTCGGTTACACCGCCGGCAACGTTGGGACCTTCACGCAGGCGGCCACCAGCAGCGTGGTGGTCATCACCGACCGGATGATTCTGGGGGATTGCCTCCTTGGTGCCGTGGGCAACGTCGTCTTGAGCGGCGGCACGCTTTATGTCACCAACGCGACGCACACGGCCAACCTGGATGTGCGCAACGGCCTGTTCACGCTCGGCCCGGGCGCAATGCTGGTGGTGGATAATTTGATTCTGACTAACGCCTGCGGCCATTTTATAAAGCAACCGGGCGGCATACTCATCACGAACAATGCACCTCAACTCAGTCCCAATTTGGACGCTGACGGCGATGGCCAGAGCAACGCCGCCGAAACGCTTGCCGGAACAGACCCGTTGAGTCCCTCGTCCATGTTCCAAATGACGAGCGTGATGAAAACCAACGGCAACAGCATCCGCGTGGATTGGACGACCGTAGGCGGCCGCAGCTATGTCGTGCAGACCAATGGTAATTTGGGCAGCGGCACATTTCACGATTTGAGCCTGCCGATTGTCGTCCCCGGCACGGCCGGGGGCACCACGAACTATGTCCACATCAACGGCGGGACGAACAGCAAAGAATTCTATCGCGTGAGATTGGGACCATGAAAATCCGCGGAATATTTTTGAAAACCGCGATCCGAGCATTTCATGAATGAAAAGCATCCACGCGAAGAGGCCATCTTCGAGGGGGCGTTGCAACTGGCGACGGAGCAGCGGGAGGCGTATCTCAAGGCCGCGTGTGGCGGCGACGTCACGCTGATTGAGAGGATTCGCGACCTGATTCGCTTCCACGAAAAGGGTGGCGGCCCGCTCGAAACACCCGCCGTCGCTCCACCACCGAAGGCGACCATCGTCCGCAGCTTGCCGCCGGGTGAAAAGCCGGGCGACAAAATCGGAAATTACAAAATCCTCCAGCTCATTGGCGAGGGCGGCTGCGGCTCCGTTTTCATGGCCGAGCAGGAGCAGCCCGTCCGCCGCCGCGTCGCGCTCAAGGTCATCAAGCTGGGCATGGACACCAAGAACGTCATCGCCCGCTTCGAGGCCGAGCGGCAGGCGCTGGCGCTCATGGATCACCCGAACATTGCGAAAGTTTTTGACGCGGGCGCGACGGAAACCGGACGGCCTTTTTTTGTGATGGAACTGGTGCGCGGCATCAAGATCACCGAATATTGCGACCAGAACAATTTGTCCACCAACGAACGCCTGGAGCTTTTCAAGGAGGTGTGCAAAGCCATCCAACACGCCCACCAAAAGGGCATCATCCACCGGGACATCAAACCGTCGAACATCCTCGTTACGCTGCAGGACGGCGTGCCGGTGCCGAAGGTGATTGATTTCGGCATCGCCAAGGCGACGGACCAACGGCTGACGGACAAGACGGTCTTCACGGAGTTCGAACAATTCATCGGCACGCCCTCTTATATGAGCCCCGAACAAGCGGAGAGGAGCGGGCTGGACATTGACACGCGCAGCGACATCTATTCGCTCGGGGTGCTGCTCTACGAACTGCTGACCGGCCACACGCCCTTTGACGCCAAGGAACTCATGAAGGTCGGGCTGGACGCGATGCGCCGGGTGATCCGCGAAATTGAACCGCCGAGGCCCTCGACCCGCCTGAGCACGATGCAGGACGCAGACCTCACTGCCATCGCGCGCCAGCGCCACGCGGCGACGCAAAAACTCATCCACCTCATCCGGGGCGATTTGGATTGGATCGTAATGAAGTCGCTCGAAAAAGACCGCACGCTTCGCTACGAAACCGCGAGCAGTTTTGCCGGGGATATCGAACGCTTTTTGAATAATGAACCGGTCGTCGCGCGGCCGCCCACCGCGCTCTATCGATTTCAAAAACTGGTCCGGCGCAACAAGGTGGTTTTCACCGCCAGCACCGCCGTGGCCATCGCGATTGTCGTCGGCCTGGTGGTTTCCACCTGGCTGTTCTTCCGCGAACGAGCCGCGCGACGCGACGCCGACCGGGAAGCGCAGCGCAGCCAGCAGGTTGCGCTCTTCCTGGAAGACATGCTCAAAGGCGTCGGGCCGGGCGTCGCGCTGGGACGCGACACGACGCTTTTGCGTGAAATTCTCGACAAAACCCTGGCGCGCGTGACGAACGACCTGAAGGATCAGCCGGAAGTGCAGGCCGAAATCTGCAACACGCTCGGTGAAGTCTATCGCGCCCTCGGCCAGTCCGACAAGGCCGAGCAACTGCACCGCAGCGCGCGGTCCTTGCTGGAACTCACGCACGGCGCCAAGCCTCGCGACGTGGCCGTTTCACTCAACGATCTGGCGCTGGTCCTGCGCGATCAGGGCAAGCTTCCCGAAGCCGAGGCGCTGCAACGCGAAGCGCTCGAACTGCGCCGCAAACTTTACGGCAACGAACACGCCGAAGTCGCCGAATCACTCAATAATCTGGCGCTGGTGCTGCGCAGCGAAGGCAGGCTGGCCGAAGCCGAAAAGCTTCACCGCGACGCGCTGGCGATGGACCTGAAGTTGTTCGGTCATGACCACCTGGCCGTGGCCACTTCGCTGAACAATCTTGCCCTCGCGCTGGACGCCGAAGGCAAACCCGCCGGCGCCGAGTCTTGCTTTCGCGAATCACTGGGCATTCAGAAAAAACTGCTTGGCGACGATCAGCCCGGCCTGGCCATCACGCTCGACAACCTGGCCTTCGTGTTGCGCGAGGAGGGCAGGCTGGATGAAGCGGAAACCCTGGAGCGCCAGTCACTCGGGGTACAGCGGAAAATCTTCGGCCCGGAGTATCCTTCCGTCGCCACCGCCATCAACAATCTTGGATTGATCCTGGCCGCTCAAGG
Organism: uncultured Verrucomicrobiae bacterium; assembly: GCA_963802515.1. GTDB lineage: Bacteria > Verrucomicrobiota > Verrucomicrobiia > Limisphaerales > UBA11358 > UBA11358. The sequence continues at coordinate 2,090,095 of CAWDIX010000002.1, read as the reverse complement.
TAAAACCAACGAGGCGGAAAAACTGCTCCGCGAAGCTCTGGCGCAACGCCGTAAACTGCTCGGCCGGGAGCATCCCGAACTGGCCGCCTCCCTCCACCATCTGGCGGCGCTGTTGTGCAAAGAAAATAAACTGGACGAAGCCGGGCGCCTGGAGGGCGAGTCGCTGGCCATGCGCAAAAAATTATTTGGCGAGGAAAGCCTCGCCGTCGCAGATTCACTCAACAATCTGGCGCTCATCCGACAGGATGAACACAATCTGGCCGAGGCTGAAGGTTTGTTCCAGGAAGCGGCGGCGATGCAGGAAAAGTTTTTAGGCAACGACCATCCAAACCTGGCTGCAACCCTCAACTATCTGGCCCTCGTGCAGCGTGAGGAGGGGAAATTGAGCGAATCCGAAGCCACCCTCCGGCGGGTTCTGGAGATCCGGCGGAAACATTTTGGTGACGCCCATCCTTCCGTGACCGCTGCATTGCTCGACCTGACCAATGTGCTTGCGCTGGAGAAAAAATTGGAGAAAGCTGGAGGCAATCCGTGAGCGATTCAGAACCTGACGCGAGCGAAGTTACGCGAATTCTTTCCGCCGTTCGGAACGGAGATGCCCAGGCTGCCAAAGAATTGCTCCCGCTGGTTTACGACGAGTTGCGCCGTTTGGCGGCGTTTAAGTTGGCGCACGAAACTCCCGGCCAGACGTTGCAGGCCACCGCGCTCGTCCATGAAGCCTGGCTGCGCCTCGGCGGCCAGGAAAACCAGGCATGGAACGGCCGGTCGCATTTTTTCGGGGCGGCAGCCGAGGCGATGCGCCGCATCCTCATCGACAACGCCCGGCGCAAACGCGCACTGCGCCACGGCGGCGGCCGGCAGCGGATGGATGTTCAGGAAATAGAGATCGCTGCGGCCGTGAAGGACGATGACCTGCTGGAGGTGAACGCGGCGCTGGAGCGGTTCGCCGCGCAAGACAAACAAAAAGCGGAACTGGTCAAGTTGCGTTACTTCACAGGACTCACCATTGATGAGGCTGCCGAAATTCTGGGTGTTTCAGCGCCGACGGCCAAACGCTGGTGGGCGTATGCCCGCGCCTGGCTGCACAAGGAAATCGAAGACCAAAAAAACGGCGGCGCTTGAGCTGGCTTGGTAGTGAGCATTCATCCGGTCGAAATGAAGGCTGGGTTGATTGCAGCGATCATGGCGAGCGCTTGGCCGAGTGCGGCCTTTTCCGATTCTTGATCAGTTCTGCTGGGGAATTTCGCTTACTAGATGAAATGATTCGTTCGAGAAACCATGAAAACTGCTTAGCGTATTACGATAATCACTTTCAACAGAGCTTCGACCGTCGGTAACGAACCATCATAGATGAAAAGCAATTCGTGTATGAGCTGCGCATCGCCCGGCATAAAAAAATGTATGAAGAACACCAGGAATTATGCAGCACGATGCCAATCTTATCGGAAGGAAGATCGCCAGGTTGCGTTACCAGAAGGGGTGGACGCAAGACACGCTTGTGGCAAAACTCCAGATTCTGCAATGCAAAATCACGCGGGACATTCTCGCGAACATTGAGCTGCGCCGTTGTGTGGCCACGGATAAACACTGCTGCTTCATTGCCAAAGCATTGGGTGTAACTATTGATGAATTGTTCCGGCCATGAGGCTATCCGTAAGACTTTCAAAAAATCATGGCAATCCGCCGAAATCATGTAGATTTGGATCAGCAACTGGACCTTTTCTCAACGCGAAGGCCGACGCATGACAACTCTGACACAATACGGCCGGATGGCCGAGAAACACTGGCGCGAACACCGCCCGAAAATGGTTCGCGAAATGGAGCGGAAAGGCATCCTGCAACAGATGCTTCTGGAGGCGGAGGAAAAGACGAAGGACGAGATGGCCACGCTGCGAATGGAATTGATGAAGCAGGGATCAACGGCGCAACAAGCGCAGACGCAGGCGTGGGAAATGGTGCGGGAGAAATTCATCCTCCTCCCGCCCGAAGAATAATCCACCGGCACCAGGAAGAACCGCCCAGAAATCTCAACGCCTACCGCATCACCGAGGCTGACCGCCTGGGCGAGGGCGGGCCGAAACTAAAATTTCAAAAAAACATCGCGGCCATCGAAACGCTACGGCAACTCGATGCCGAGGAGCGCCCGGCGACGCCCGAGGAAAAAGCCGCTCTCGTCAAATATGTTGGCTGGGGTGCAATGCCCCAGGTGTTCGACGTGGACAATACCGACTGGCGCAAAGAACAATTTCAGCTTTCGGAAATCCTCTCGGACGAAGAACACAGCTCCGCCCGCGCCACCACCCTCAACGCCCATTACACCGCGCCGACCATCATCGGCGCGATGTATCGCGCCGCCGAACGCTTCGGGTTCAAGGGCGGGCGTGTGCTTGAACCCGCCTGCGGCATTGGCCATTTCGTCGGCCTAATGCCCGAAGACATGCTCCGCCGCTCGACCGTCACCGGCATCGAGATTGATCCGCTGACGGCGCGCATCGCGAAGGCGCTTTATCCCGACGCGGACATTCGCGCGCAGGCGTTTGAACAAACCAAACTCGCCGATGGATTTTATGACCTCGCCATTTCCAACGTCCCGTTTGGCGATTACACCGTCTACGACCCGCGCTGGAACAGCTACAAGTTTTCCATCCACGATTATTTCTTCGCGGCGGCTCTGGAAAAGGTGCGACCCGGCGGCTTGATGATGTTCGTCACATCGCGTGGCACGATGGACAAACTCGATTCGACGCTGCGCGAACTGCTTTCCGCTCACACGGAATTGTTGGGTGCAATCCGTCTGCCGAATGACGCTTTCAAAAAGAACGCCGGCACGGAGGTCACGACCGACATCGTGATGCTTCGCAAGCTGCGCCCAGGTGAAACGCCTGCTGGCCCGGCGTGGAAGGAAACCGCCGAACATGGCAACGCTGGCGGCGAGGCATTTACCATCAATGAATACTTCGCCGCCCGACCCGAAATGATGCTCGGTCAAATGCGCCTCACCGGTGGAATGTATGGTGGCAACGAACCGACGCTGGAACCTGACGGTCGCAATTTGGCGGAGGCACTGACTCAAGCAGTCGAACAACTTCCGCAGGGCGTTTACGAGGCGCAATCACACAAGATCGCCGAGCCGACGCTCGAAGAATCCATTCCCGCGCCCGATTTCGTCAAACCCAACGCCTACTGTCTGCACGATGGCATGGTCTGCATCCGCGAGGAAAATGTTTTGCGTCCACTCACCGACTTGACCGCCGAGACCCGCTCCCGCATCCGGCATTTGATTCCGGTGCGGGATGCGGTGCGGGATTGTCTGCGGGCGCAGATGGACGGCAGCACCGAGGAACGTGTCCTCGAAACGCGGCAACAATTGAATCTGGCTTACGACCGTTTTGTCGGGCGCTTTGGTCCGGTGAATCTTCGCGCCAACCAGCGCGCCTTCGACGGCGACCCCGATTTGCCGTTGCTGCTTTCGCTGGAGAACTACAACGACGAGACGAAGCGCGCGACCAAGGCCACCATTTTTACCGAGCGCACGATTCATCACCGGCAGCCGGTCGAGTCGGTCGGCACGCCGAAGGAGGCGTTGCTCGTCACCTTGAACCAGCACGGTTGCGTTGACCTCGACCACATGGCCGACCTGCTCAACAAACCGATAGCGGAATTTATGCCTGACTTGAAAGGCGTCATTTTTCTGAACCCCCAAACGAACCAATGGGAAACCGACGACCAGTATCTCTCCGGCAACGTGCGGGAGAAACTTTCAATTGCGGATGCGGCATCAGTCACTGACCCGCGTTTTGCCGAGAATGTCGAGGCGCTGAAATCTGTCCAACCAGCGGATTTGGCCGCGACTGAAATTGACGTGCGGCTGGGCGCGGCCTGGTTGCCACCGGAAGACGTGCAGAAATTCACGAACGAACTACTCAACATACCGTCTGGCGTGGAGATCGGGCACATCCACGCCCTTGGTGCGTGGCATATCAATCCGAATTGGGAAGCACGCGGCGCAACCGCCAACACGACGGATTGGGGCACAGACCGTTACACGGCGCTCGAATTGATTGAAGACGCGCTCAATCTTAAAACGCCCACGGTCTATGACACGGTGGACAAGAAACCCGTCGTCAACGCGCAAGCGACCGAGGCCGCTCGCGAAAAACAGGAGCGCATCAAGGAAAAGTTCAAGGAATGGATCTGGACCGACGACTCGCGCCGGGAACGGTTGTGCCGCCTCTACAACGATACGTTCAATCACACGCGCGTCCGCACGTTCAACGGCGACCACCTGACGTTGCCCGGAGCGAGCGGGGCGATTCAACTTCACGCACACCAGAAGGCCGGGGTCTGGCGCATTTTGCAGACGCCGAACACGCTGCTGGCTCATGTCGTTGGCGCGGGCAAAACCTACACGATGGTTGCTGCCGGGATGGAATTGCGGCGGCTCGGCATTTCCGGCAAGCCGATGTTTGTCGTTCCCAATCACATGCTCGGCCAGTTCTCCACCGAGTTGCTGACGTTGTATCCGGGCGCAAACATCCTGGTCGCCGGCAAGGAGGATTTCGAGTCACAGAACCGCAAGAAACTGTTCAGCCGCATCGCCACCGGCAATTGGGATGCCGTCATCGTCACGCACTCCGGCTTCGAGCGCATTCCACTTTCACGCGAAACTCAGGAACGGTTTTTTAAGGAGCAGCTTCACGAGTTGGAGATGATCAAACGTCAGCACGCGGACAGTTCCAACCGGCGTTTGGTGAAAGAACTCGAAAAGGCGAAGAAGCGGCTGGAAGCCAAACTTCAAACGCTGGCCGCCGAACACAAAAAGGACAACACGTTGACCTTTGAAGAACTCGGCGTGGACCGGCTGTTCGTGGACGAGGCGCACTATTTCAAAAATCTGTTTTACGTCACCAAAATGACGCGGATTGCGGGTTTGCCGCAAACCGCAAGCGAACGGGCGTTCGATATGTTTTTGAAGGTGCGCCACATTCAGTCGTTGAACGGCGGGGGAGGTGTGGTGTTCGCCACCGGCACGCCCATCGCGAACAGCATGGCCGAAATGTTCACCATGCAGCGGTATCTACAGCATGACGAGTTGAAGAAACACAACCTGCATCACTTCGACTCTTGGGCGGCGACGTTCGGCGAGCCGGTGACGGCGATGGAACTTTCACCGGACGGGGCGGGCTACCGGCTGAACACGCGCTTCGCGCGGTTCATCAATGTCCCGGAATTGATGCAGATGTTCCGCCAGTCCGCCGACGTGCAGACCGCCGCGATGCTGAATCTGCCGCGCCCGAAACTGGACGGCGAAAAGCCGACCATCCGCAACGCGCCGGCCACCGAGGAGTTGAAGGAGTTCGTGCAATCGCTCGCCGCCCGTGCAGAGAGGTTGAAAACCGGCCGGGTTGACCCCAGCGAAGACAACATGCTCAAAATCACATCGGAGGGACGGAAGGCGGCTTTGGATCTTCGCCTGATGAAACCAGCCGCGCCGGACGAACCGCAGGGCAAAGTGAATCTGGCCGTCGAGAAGATTTTCAACATTTGGCAGGAATCCAAGCCGGAGCGTTCCGCCCAGCTTGTTTTCTGCGACCTCTCCACGCCAAAAGACAAGGGCTTCTCCGTCTATAATGACATGGCGCAGAAGTTGGAAAAGCTCGGCATCCCAAGTTCTGAAATCGCCTTCATTCAGGATTACGATTCGGATGTTTCCAAGATGATGCTGTTTCGTGATGTGCGCGCGGGTAAAGTTCGCGTGCTTTTCGGCAGCACACAGAAGATGGGGTCGGGGACGAACGTGCAGGAACGGTTGATTGCTCTGCATCATCTCGACGCGCCGTGGCGACCGGCAGACGTGGAGCAACGCGAAGGACGGATTTTACGGCAGGGCAATAAAAACTCCGTTGTGCAGATTTTCCGCTACGTCACCGAGGGCAGTTTCGACGCCTATATGTGGCAGACGTTGGAGACGAAGGCGAAGTTCATCGCGCAGGTGATGAGCGGCGACATGACGATCCGGCGGCTTGAAGATTTGGATTCAGCGGCTCTGACCTACGCCGAGGTGAAGGCCATCGCATCAGGCAATCCGCTGGTGATTGAAAAAGCCCAGGTGGATGCGGAGTTGATCCGGCTCACCCGGCTGCGTTCCGCCCACGCCGAGGAGCAATATCGAATCCGCAGCAATCTCCGCCGCTCGCACGAGGATGCTGAAATCTTTACCACGCGCCTTGCCAATCTGCGGCAGGACTTGGGCGTCCGGCAAGACACGTCCGGCGACAAATTCCGCATTGAACTTGACGGACAGGAATCCAACAACCGGGGCATCGCAGGAGAGTTGATTATGCGCCGCGCGGAAAAACTGAAGGCGCGGTTTGGCGACGACATCAAAATCGGCCGCTTCGCCGGTTTTGATTTGTTCCTGCGTCCGGGTTTCAACAACACCGTCGAAATGGTTGTGCGGGGGAGCAACAGTTACGGCGCACGGGTCACAGACACGGCTCTCGGCACCATCCGTTCGTTGGAGGCGACGGTTCAAGGATTTGAGGAACGCGCAGAAAGATTGGAGTTGGACATCACCGATGCCCACAAGCGCGTCAAAGAGCTTGGGGAAAAAGTCGGCGCGAAGTTTGAGCGCGAAGAACGCTTTCAGGAACTGACCCGGCGCCAGAGTGAGATTGAAGAAAAACTTGACCTCACCAAGAACCAAGCGCCGAGCCAGGTGGAAGCCGTTTCCGCCGGCGATGAAGAACAAAAGATTTCCGAGAATCAAACCCAAACCCAGTCGCCCCGCCGCGCACGCGGGGTGGCCGTTCATGTATGAATATCACCGCCCAACAAACCGAATTTCTCAGTTGGAAAGTCGTTCCCGCCCGGCTCGATGCCACCCAAACGGCATGGTTTCTCGGTTTTGAACCGCACGAGATTCCCAGGCTCGTAACGGCAGGTTTGTTGAAACCGCTCGGCCATCCCGCCCGCAACAGCACCAAGTTCTTTGCCACCGAATCGCTGGAACAATTCCGGCGCGACGAGAAATGGCTCGCCCGCGCCAGCGATGCCATCGCCAGCTACTGGCGGGAACGCAACGCCCGCAAGCAGAAGGCGCGCAGGCGGGCATGACGCAAGCGATTCAACGCATCGGGCGGACACATCATAAAAGCGTCTTGCCCTTGCTGGGATGAATCCTGACTTCCTCACGGATGGCAGCGCGGACTTTCGCTTCGATGCGTTCAACGAAGCTCATGCCAACCCGGCTGAATTTATTGGCTGGCCGGATCGCGGAGGCAATTTCCAGTGCGGTTTGTTTCACCTTGCTCCGGCAAAGATGCGGAGTTGTGTTGATCCTTTTGAGTGTGTCCGTTGTTTCAACTGTTTCCATATTTTGCTTTCCTGGTTGCGTCGCTGATTCATTCAACGACACCACTATTTTATCAAGCGCACTTTTGTTGAACTGCGAATTGAGTGACCGAACCATTGCAAACATTGAACAAAACCGCTGTTGCCGCCGGCACTTGACACAAAAGCACGCTGATTTTACGCGGGGCGACTTGGCTGGTTTTCAGTTTCGACACCGTTTTCATTCAATGTTTGCAAGGTGAAAAATAATTTAATTATTTTTATCACTGGCGCAGGCGGCTATGGCGATTCCTAGAAAGCCGGACACTTAACCAGCCCCCGAAATTGAGTGACCATTTCTTTCAGGTTTCGGCAGGGGCGGAACCAACGGAATAATGCGGCCTTCCACGTTCTGGTTTTCGTAGCTTTCCAGCGAAGGCAGTCTGACTTGCGCCTTGCGTGCGTAGGCGCGGTGAACCGCCTTGCTGTTGTGGCCGAGCGCCTCCTGCGCGAATCGCTCTGGATAGCCGCACATCTTCGCCCGCTCCGCCCAGGCATAGCGGTAACAATGCAGGGTGACGCCGAAGATCCCCAAACCGGCGCAGCGGCGTCTGAATTCTTGCCCCCGATACTTTTCCTTCAGCAAAGCGAGCCTCGGGAATAAAAGCCCTTGGGCCGGCAACGAATGGAGGATCGTTTCCACTGCCGGACCAAAATGGATAAACGCCCGGCTGCCGGTTTTTCGGCGGGCATAGGAAATGACGCGGTCATTCCAATCAATGTTCTCCGCCTCCAGGTTGGCAACGTCCGTTTGTGAACCGCCCAGATGCCAGCACAGTTCATAAAAACCCCGGTTTTCGGGATTCGATTCCCGTTCGATAATCCTTTGGTGTTCGTCCGCTCTAATGGCCCGTTTGGGCTTGTATTCGATTTTGGGCCAAAGCCGTTTAGGAATGATCGGCCATGCCAGCCAGTTCATGGAGATGCAGAAGTTGTGCAACTCACGCAGATGAACATTCGTGCTGACCGTCCCCGCCTTCAGGCAGGCGAAAAGTTGCTCCGCCTGCGTCTCGATGATGACCAGCGGAAGAATCAGATCAAATGCCTTCTGTTTGACGGCGCGCTGCCATCGCTCTTTGGTTGATCCATGTTTGTTTTCAGTAATGGCGTTGAACGCGTCCTGCCAGGTCCGTTTTGAAACCCCCGAATCGGTTCCGGTGAGATAGGCCTTGGCGATCTGGAGGTTCAGTTGCGGTTGCCGGACGGATTCGTTGCGGGCGTTGAGCAGGGCCGTGGCCTCGGCGCGATTCCTCGTGCCGGTGCTTTCCTGCTTGTGGGTTTCGGTGTCTTCGACGTAGAACATGCCGCCGCGTTTGCGGCGGTAGAGAATGAAGCGACGTTTCATAATTTCGGATTTTTGTCCGAAAGTTATGAAGCCATGCGTGGCTTTGGGCGTATCAGCTACACCAAACGGGCAGCGAATCCCGTCTTCGCGAGTGATGGCCGGGCAATACCGGGGTAGTGATTGAGTTTTACCCGAGTATTGATTTCACTGGCACTTTCACTGGCACTTGCCTCCTCTGGTTTCGCCATCCTGTTGAAAAACAACAGTTTAATGATGGCGGAAGGGGTGGGATTCGTGCCCGAAATTGCCACTTTCTGTATGTAATTTGCCCCATTTTCCAAACAAATCAAGCATAATCCGAAACTGCTTTGGATAACTTTTCGATACTTTTTGCTGACACTTTTACTGACAGTGACCGCTTTGCTGTCTGTATGCACATTGTCCGTTACTCCATTTCTCGGCTTCGTTGCTAAAACCGGGCGGACAGGTTGGTCTCACCAGAAACAAATCGGTCAGATAGTTTACTCACGTGGTGCCGCGCACTATGACGCTCGTCTCAAATCGCACCTCCATGTAACGGTCAATGCCTCCGGTGAGAAGGACTTCGATGCGCTTTGGTGTCTTGGCTGCTGTCTTGAACGCTAGCCGTCGGTCGTGGAGGTCACGGCGTCCGGGGCCAAACGCGGGGATTCTTTCCACCTTGATTTGGGCCGCCCGTGATTCGACAAACCGCCTCAGATCGGCTTCCATACGGCTCTGGTCCACTTCCGGTGCATTTCGGGTGCGGAGATGAACCAAGGCGGGGAACTTTTTCCAGAGCTGGTCGAGCGCCTGAAGGAAGTTGAGCACGCAGCGCGCATTGGCGTCTGTTTTCAGAGCGAAAGGGTCATCAATCGTTATTCGCTCGAACTCTTTGCCTTTCACAAAGGCAAAGTCTCGGGGAAGGTTACGCGGCTCGCCGGCTTTGTAGTCTTGGACGAAGACGCCCGACGGCAGGTCAAGCGCGGTAACAAGCAATGGTTGCCAGCCGTCGGTCATCCGTGCCACGAGGTCACCGTTCGCACCAGAAGACTGCCACGCAGGCGAAGGTACGAGCGTTTGCAGCGGACTCGTGGCGGTGATAGCGGTACTAAGCAGCGCAAGACCACCCGCCTTGCCGGGATTGGTGATGACGCGCGGTAGGCGCGCCGGGTCGGCGCTAGAGGGAAGACGGAAGAGCTTCAACCGCCTGCTCTGAACGTGCGGCGCGAGAATGCGCGCGTAGCGAATCGTGTGCGGCTGGTCGGTAGAAATGACCGGTTCTTGAGCGAGACCAATCTCAAGAGTGCCGCCGCGGTGCAGCCATGCAGCGATGCGGTCAAGCCGTGCCTCGGTGGGAGTTTGCATACCCGGCTCGGCGTTGTCTTCGGTAGCCGGAAAAAGCCGCGCTGCGAGCATGACGAGCCGTCCCGGTGATTCGAGTTGGCCAAGCCAAATGTGGTCTGGCTCGGCCGTTTCAATGCGGACGGCACCCGAGTCGGAAAACGGATTATCGTGTTCCTTCTCACCGAGCAGACGACGCAACCAGCGAAGCACGGGCTTCCGATTGAATTGGTCCCAATGAAGCTGATTGTCGTAACTGCGAAGGCAGCAACGGCACGAGAGAGTGCAATCTTGCAAGCAATCAAGCTTCTTAATGCTCTGTTCGAGCACCGCGCGCAGTCCGTGCCTTTGCAATAGCTGGCAGTAACCCGCGCCACCAGCGGCACTATCGTAGAGGACGATCTCCGGGTAACCGAAGGCGCGCACGCGCGAGGTGGCTGCGAGGTCGCGCTGCTCGATGCTGAGTTCCGCCGCCGCTCCCATCCGCACAGCTTCGACAAGCGTGCGCAACATTCCATCGGGCCATAGCGCAGCTTGATCCGGCGGCAAGTCCGCTGGCGCAGCGGGCAATGCGCGGTCGAGGCGGATTTGCAGCACGTCAGTGTGATAGACGTGCGCGAAGTCTTCGGGCCGTCCGCCGTTCATCCAATATGGCTGGCAGGGCAAATCGTAGGGCGTTTGATGCGGGTCGCGTTGAATTTGCACAATATCCGCCAGACTTTTCACCACCTTGGCATAACCGCACTGGCAACGAAGAAAGCCGTGCCGGCGGCCCTTGTTCACGACGAACATCTGTCCAGTCCCTGAGCTTTGCCAAGCCCAACTCATCGCGGGCACATCGGTGGGCGTGAAAGCGCTATCGGGCGCTGCGGTGAGCAGTCGCGCCTCCTGAGCAGGCGGTGGTTTGAGACGCACCAGGCCGGGGTCTTTGCCGTTCGGGAATTCACTTGAAGTGACAAAACTCCGTGGCTCTAGGAACGCGCGAATTTCCGCCGAGCGAATCGGAGTGCCGCACACGGCGCACGATCCACCGAATGCATCGCGCTCCTCTTGCGTTTCGACGTGTCGGCACACAACGCACTCGAAATAAAATCGCGTCGTCATGAAATGTCGCGGATACTGACCAACGCCGTAGGATTCCCATACGCGGCCATTCGCGACGACCTGTGCGCCGGGTGCGTATTCGGCGATGCCCAACCGCGCGTCGCGGTTGAGCTGGATATCGCTCTCCCACGGCTGCGTGTTTTGTTGAGGTTGATTGCCGGTGAGCACTTCGAGTTGAATGCTGCTGACGGGAAATGAATAGCTGGGCAGCAAGCCGAGGCGCGGGAATTGATTAATAACAAGCTGCTCTTGCCACTTACTGAGTTGAAATTGCCAATAGTTGGCGGTTTTCTGCAACTTCTGCTGTTCCTGCCCGTGCGCGGCCAATGCTGCCTGAGCCGCCGTGCGATAGGACTGGTCGTAGAATCTCCACCGCTCACCATACCACTCGCAGCACTCGCTCAACGCGCGGATGAAACTTTCGCTCAACTCCTGAGCGTTGCGTGTCAAACAATCTGGCAGACCCTTGCTCAAGCTCAACGCTTCGCTTACGTACTTTTGACCATCGTCATTCGCCAGCCAGTCGCGCACTGCGGCAAGGTAGGTCTTTTGATCATCTTCTGAAAAATGGTCGCCGAAAAACGTCGAGAGTGCTGGCGAGCCGCTCTGGCCGTCGGCGATGTGCCGGTGCGTCATCCAACCGCGCAAAAGGATAGAGGATTGGTGCCGGTGAAAAAGCCGCTCGTTTTCCAGATGCACAAACGGCGTGCGAGGTTCACGTGCGAGATAGCCCTCGGCATTGTGGTATTCGGTCTGGTCGTAATTACGCGCCATCGCGACTGTCACACTTACCGGTGCGGCCTGGGCACGCCGTCCGGCGCGGCCGGTGCGCTGCTGATAATTTTGGATTCCAGGCGGAACGTTGCGGCAGACGACAGCCTCCAGTTCGCCGATGTCCACACCCAACTCCATCGTCGTCGAGCAACTCAGCACGCTGACTTTACCGCTCTTGAAATCTCGTTCCAGCGCCTCGCGCACGCGGTTGTGAATTGCCGCAGTATGCTCGCGCGCAACCTTCGGCGCGTAGCCTCCATCCGCACCGAGATAGAGCCGAAAATAATGTCCGCGCTGCTCTTCGGCACGTCGTGTTTCGTCGCTTAGAAGTTCCAGCGTTCCACCGCATTTGAATGCGGCGCAATGATTCTGTACATTGGCGAATTGGCGCCAGCCACACTTGCCACAGCGGTGCAACGGCGAGCGGCGGCCATCAGTGAAAACGAGATGCCGCGAATCAATAACGAACGCGCCATGGTCGGCGACGATGAGGCCGGCCTTTAGTAGCGCATCGAACGCAGCGGAAAGCAGCGGTTCCACCGCGTCCTTTTCCGTTAGCAGTTCGACGTAGTGGCTGCGACGGTTGGGATATAAGCGGCCCGTGTCCGTCGTCGTTGGCATCCAGCAAAACTCGGCGATCTTGTCCTGCTTTTCGCGCAGACCGAATCGGAGCGATTCTCTCGCGCTAAAATCTCCCCAAATGTGCTTGTTGGTGAGGCTGACATTCCCTGGTCGCGTGATGCACCGGTTTCGCCGCGCGGTTTCGAGAAGGGCATCGAGAATGGCGGCAGCGTCACCACGCAATTTCTCTGGCAGCCGGGGTCCAAATGCTTGCGTGGCCTGGGCAAACCTCGCCGAATCATAAGATACGCGCACAAGCCCGAGCGCTTCGAGCGAGTTGCGCCGACCGGTTGGCAGGCAGAATTCCGCCGCGAGTCGGCCACAGACAAAATCTTCAAAGTCGTCCCGCGACTCGAACACCTTCCCGTCCTTGTCGAGGAAATTCATCACGCCGCCTAGGTTCGCGGTCACGTTGTCGCGCAGCCGACGAAGCGTCTGGCGTTCGTCGGATTCGCTGAAAACTTTCATCACGGCCCAGCGCAGCAGGATGTCTTCGCTCGTGCGCTGAAGTGTGTGAGCGAATTGGCCTGCATCCTGGCGATTGTCGGAAAAGACGAGCAGCTTGCGTCCGCATCCGACTTTCAGTTCGTCGCCCGCCCGCGCCGGAAGGTTTTGATACAGCGCGTCAGTGACAACGGCAGAGAGCATGAAGTCGCCGGGATGAAAGCCAGTGACGACTTCGATGTCCGTGCCCGCAGTTGCGCCGCAGCACGGGCATTTCATCAACACGCGTTTGCCCGTGTCGGGGTCTTGCCGGAGCGGTGCTATTTGCAGCCGCACAGCGGGCGTATTGGCCGGGTCTTTCTCGCCAGTGAGCGGATCCAAGTCCCAGACTTCCGGCGGCGGCGTGTTGGTTGCGGTTTCGCTATCGTCCTCCTCGTCTTCCGAGCCTTCCGCTTGCTCCGCAAGCACTAAGATCACGCGGTTCGATTGACCGTTTTGCGGCGGACGTGCGAGCACGTCGTTACCGCTGACAAAGCCTTCGACGAACGGTTGACCACATTTGCGGCAGGTGAGTAAACGATAGAGCAGGCCGTCGTCGTCCTCGAAGTGGCTGCCGATGCGGGCGAACTCGAACCGCTCCGGTTCTGTGGCGCTCAGGCGCACAGTCACGTTGTCCACGCTGTTCGTGAAGAAGTGATACCGCGCTGGAAGCAGCGGGAATTCGCCATCGTTCTGGCGGCAGCGGATACCTACGGCGATAAGGCCGGAGAGCGCGGCCCCGGCTTGAGAGTCGTCGCCAAAAACTTGGCGCGCGAGTTTCGTGAACGGCACCACGACGTTGTCTTTCGACAGCGTGTCCACCACAGCTCGCAATTCGCGGTTGCTGGTGAATCGCGTGGTAAGTTCCGCGCCGTTGACCTCGCCAGCCTGCACCCTGCGTCCTTCTGCCACCCATTCCGCAGTGGAGAGCGAGAATGGTCTCTCCGGCTCTTTCATCAGTAAGGCGTGCCGTTGCCGCTGGCCGCGAATCACGCGCGCAAATTGCGCGCCGAAAAGCCGCTTAGCGAACTCCTTCACTTCTTCGTCCACCTTTTCTCCACGCCCGAAGCTTGCGCTCGTGCCTATGCAGCGGATGTCCTTCGCATCGAGGCCGAGGCGGCGGCACAACTTGCGGAGCAAAAAAGCAACCTCAGTTGCCTGCGAACCTGCGTAGGTGTGTACTTCATCGAGCACAATAAACCGTAACGGTGCGTTACGGAAAAGCGGCGCGTTTTTCGGAAAAAGGAGTAGGTGTTCAAGCATCGCGTAATTCGTCACCAGGATGTGCGGAGGTGATGCAAGCATTTCATCGCGCGTCAGCAGCCAGTGCGGTGGGATTTTCGTCCAGCCAAGCTCCTCGCTGAAAAACGGTTCCGCAGCGAGAATCTCCGCCTCGACATCGTCCCGCCGCCGCTGTGGCGTGAGGCTTGTGTAACGTCCGATGCGAATGCCTCTGCCGCCGAAGTGATGCACGAAAAGCGGGGCGAGCCGTTTGTATAACTGGTCGTTTGCCAGCGCGTTCAATGGATAAACAAGCAGCGCGCGGACTCCGGGTTTCGCGAGGTCTGGGTCTTTGAGCAAGTCATCAAGGATGGGATAGAGGAAACATTCCGTCTTGCCGCTACCCGTGCCGGTAGCAACGACGATATTCTCCCTGCGGCCCACGATTGCTTGCAGCGCGTCGGCCTGATGCCGGTGGAGCGGCCGCTCAAGCAGTGACTTGGGCATGTTGTTGAAGGCAGTATGCAGCAGTGGCTTCTCGCCATTGCACATCGCGGCGAGCGATGAGCATTTAATGAAGTCGCTCAGCGCCTCAACATAAGGCCCCTTCATCAGTCGCTCGGTTTCGTCGAGTGCGCGCTCGATTTCGCGCCGCAGGCGCGGGTGGCGGTCGTTCACTGGTAACGCAGCCTGCAAGTAACGGCGGATATTCAGACGCAGGTTTTCGCCAAGTTGGATTGGGTTGCGCTCAGTCATAATGTGGTGAAGTTTTGATGATCGTTTGCCAGAACAGAAGGAAGAAGCCAAATAATTCAGGCGCGATTTCGAGCAGGGCGCGCAGGCCGGCACTGAAAGATTGCTCTGGCAACTGCCCACGGAGTGCCGCGAGAGCTTCCGAGAAGTTCAGTCGCCGCTCCGCCGCCGCACGTGCTGCCAGCGCAAAGGTTGAACTGAAGTGCGGAAGAGTTTCCTCGAAGTCGCTGTTCGTATGCAGCGAAGGGCACAGTGAAAGCCATGTCGCACTTGGGACAAGATGCGCCCGTTCCACCCTGCTCCTCATAAAGGCAAGCAGGCAGTCTGCATTGTGTGCACACGCGTTCGCAAACCCCAGCGACTCGCTTGATTGGCGTTCGGCGCACCGTTGGCGGAACTTGTGGAGTGCCCACTGCCAATGCTCAGGACCAAGTAAGTCCCGGCCATCCGCTGGGTCGAATGCTCCGACGGTAGCAATAGTCGTTAGTATGCGCCAATACCGCGCAATTTCGAATCCCTCAAGCTCGGTGCTCGGACCGTGCGTTGCGATTTCTGGGAAGTTTGCGAAACAACGCATATACTCGCCAGCCAGCGTTTCCGGGCACTCAGCAACAAATTGTGATAGCCAATCCAGAGCGCACACGTCTGCGCACTGCCGTAGCGCCACGAAAGCTGGCTCCCGATGTCGTAGTGCGACATAAACATGCGCAGGAAAGGCCATCACTTCCGGTACTCGGAGCAACCGAAGCCGTCCGGCACGCGAACGCGCAAGTTCCAGCAGGAGGCGAGGCGCAGAATCATCACCGGTTTTCAGCAAACGCTCTGCTTCGGCAGCAACAGCTTTTTCCAACAGGTCGAGCCAGGCGAATTCGTTTCTCAGGTGTTCAGTTAATCCATCCGGAAACATACCCCTCGCCGTCTCAATGAGGCTGGCCGCACTTGCTAGCGCAGCGGGTGTCCAAGCCCATTCCAACCAAGCCTGATCTCGGTTTTGCAGTGTCTCCTGCCATACCTGATACAAAAGTCCCAATAGCTCCTCAGAATCATCGTCGGCTGGCTGGATAGCGATGATGATAGCGGCGGGTTTCCCGTCCGGGCCGGCCAGCCGTTCGCAACAGTCAGTGTCTCGACGCGCTGCTTCAAGACTGACTAGCCAGAATCCCGGCGGCCATCCGCCGGTTGGCACATCGAGGCCAACTCGTATTTCACTGAAAGCCGCCTGGTCGCCACTGGATTTTTCTTTGAGCGCGATTTCAATCATTTCTCCCAACGAGATAGCACACGGTCGTTGCGCGTCTTGTTTGCTACCCGGCCGCACGACGATTGCGGGTAGCCCTCCTGCCGGATGATCGAATCGTACCGGTTCCTTTGGATTGAAAATCTTCGGCTTGAACTCAAACCGGCGTCCACTGACCAATTCGACACAACATGGCCGGACAGACTCCACACGCTGGCTGAGGATATAGTCAAGACTTCTGCATCCCTTCGTGGAGGATTTGTGGAGGGACGTGGGTCGAAGCGGGCTGGCAAACCGCACCAGCAGAGTCATTGCGTCTTTCCCCTCCGCATCGATTTGTCCACCTTGCGGGTGTCGCAAAGCTAGGTCGGCGAGCGAAAATACGACGAAGCCGCGAACGTCGGGCTGCCGGTTTTCCCTGACCCCGTTCACGAGGAACAGCGGGGCCTGCTCCGAATCGAACCATACACGTAACCACGCGTTGGAGTCCGCCGATGCAGCGACCGTGTTGCCCAGTATGAGCGGGTGCACTCTAGCCGCGCGCCCGGACTGAGGGTGAACTAGCTCGGCAAAGAGGCCCTCATTCCGCCATCGGAATTGCCTGACCACGCCTCCAAGGTTGAAAGCGAGTGAGCGGAACGGGATCGCAACGGGCCTGACCTGCAATCCCTCCATTATTTCCTCGAAGCCGCTACAGGCGGAAGCATCGAGGTTCCTTGGGCGACTGGTCCACGCGAAAGAACCGTCTTTGTGAAATTCATGGCACCCCGTCCATAGCAAGAACCTCCGCCGGGCTTTTGTCTGGCCTTTCTTGAGAAGAACCGCCTCAAATTCGTATAGCGCCGGGGCAAGTTGTTTCGTGAAAGTCGAGGCGTCAATCGCCGCAATAGCCCAATCGCTGGCAGCATCTTCCAACTCGCAGGTAAACGTACGTTCATCACCACCTCCCGTTAGCCTCACACTCCATTCGGACGAACCTTGGGGCAGCCACACATGCAGCCTTAGCGAATCACCGAGCAGTAGTTTCTCCCCTTCATACGTGAGCGCAAATACGGGGGTCTCAGGGAGGAGTATCGGGGACATTCGCGAAGCCAGTAAAAACCGTTCGCCATCCGGCCCTTCGACCTCCGTCTTTCTTCCTGGCTCAATGGTAACATGGAGCGCGACGGCCTTGGGCCATGAGATGTCGAGATTCGTCTCATCGCAATGCCAGCCAGATGGGAAAAGCAGCCAATAGTCACCAGCCGCGAGTTCAGCCGCCTTATCAGCGAGTGGGAGCGATTTGCGAAAGCGGCGCGATTCCACCTCAAAGACATGAACCATTCCGAGCGGCTGCCGAAACTCCAAAAGGTGCCACGAGCGGGCGAGCGAACTGATTTGGCGCAAACCGGAGGCTGCGACTTCGACGCTCTCCTCGTTGCCGGTGCTGACCACGAAATCTTCGCCGCTCGGCCAGGAGGTAAGACGACCATTGACTTGCCAGCCAAATCGTCCCCGCAAAACGAATGATGCATCCTGCGCCGGACACAGAACCTCGAACCCCGTCAGGTTCTCATCCAATCGCAAAAACGGCGGGCGTAGACGTGGGCCGGAGAGCGACACCGTGCGGGCCTCAAATGCCTCCTTCAATGCCTCGCCAAGACGTGGGTTTAACTGGTCGTAGCCGCCGGTGGATAACACTTCAAGCGCTGCCCTTGCAACCAAAGGGCCAGCACCACCGCGCAACGCGCGCAGCATTGTGGGAATAGGCAGATTTCCTAACCGCTCCGACAGTAGCTCACTCAGCGATTCGTCCGCATCCGGCTCGGCTGGATCCGGCAGTTCCGAGTCACGCTCAAGTGCACGCATGGCTCCCGCTAGATGATGGCTATGGCAGACAGGGAAACCGGCATGGAACAGGAATTCATCAACCAGTGAGAAACCGCCCGAACGTTGTGACAGCCAACGCGGCCGACCAAGCTCACGACAGGCTCTCCTGAATGCCGTGGTTAGGGCTTGACGCTGAGTTTGACTCGTCAGCTCGCCGGGGAAACCCAGTTCCGTGGCCAGACGCGGCCAAAAGGTACCATCGTGGTAGCCATTCGCCGCGCTCACGGCCACCCAAGTGCTCGTAACGGCCGGATAGACTTCCAAGCAGCGCGGCAGGGAATCAGCTCTGCCGCGTACAAACTCATGCACTACCCGTTTCGCCTCCGCCGCTTCTTCATTTGACATAGGCGACAACCCGAGCAGTGGAACAGCGCCCGGCGACGCGAAGTAATCGTGCCAGCGGCGGTTGAGTTGTTCGATCGTGCTCATGATCTGGAAAATTACGATATGCATCTTAGCGTTGTCAGTTTGGCTTGGAAATCATAACGTTTGCATGTCACTTGTCTGAATCGTCATGTTGAAAAACCTGCTTTCCACTACAGGTCTCTCTTTTGAGAGGCTTCGGGCTTTTCTTGAAATCGCTGAGGCACGCGGGATCAGCCGCGCCGCGAAAGGCAATCCGAGTCGACAGAGTCAACTCAGTCGCCAGCTCGCCGAACTGGAAGCTTTCTTTGGCACCCCGCTGGTGAGCCGGGGGCGGGGGATCGCCTTCAGCCTCACAGAAACGGGTCGGCGACTGAAAGCCATCGCTGCCCAGCACTTCGCTGCCCTGGAGGAACTGAAGCAACAATCTGCACATGGACCACTCACCATTCGCATTGGAGCGGGTGAAGTTTTGCTCACTTGGCTCGTCATTCCTGCGCTCGCGACCGTGTCCAGACTACCACAGAACTTGCACCTGTCATTTTTGAATCGGCGCTCTGCTGACATCGTCGCAGGTGTGTCCGATGGAACCCTTGAAATGGGCGTCATCCGCAGGGAGCCAGTGGTATCTGGGCTGCGCTGCGTCCCGCTGGGCACCATCCCAAAAGTGCTGGTGAGGCCCGCCGCGCTCGGACGTCTTCAACTAGATACGCTACCGCTAGCCGTAATGGACGAAGCTGAACACGATGAGCTTTCATTAGCGTCCCAGCAAGCCGTGAGCGGCAAGCCGATTTTCTTTTGTTCCTCATATCAGCAAATGCGCGAGTTGGTGAACCGTGGCTCTTGCGCTGGCGTGTTGCCGCGCTTCATGGCAGAGGGTTTTTCGCCTCGTGATTTTCGTATCGAACCTCTGCGCCAATCGAAAACCGACTGGAAGCTTAGAGCTGTTTTCAACCCAAAGCTCATTGAGCACCGACCCGCCGCCGGGAAGCTTGTGAGTGAATTCACAGACGCATTCCGTACGCTGCTCGCGACTCCGGCAAGGACGTGATGACAAGCAGTGCGACAGCATAATCTTCCACCCCCAACGGTTCTCAAACCAGACATGCACATTCCGAGCGTGTTTCCTAAGCCGGAACGATTCAGTTGAACCAGTATTTTGAATAAGGTTGGCGGGTTCATGCTTGAAGCGAGCCAATTGCATTGCAGTTGGGTAGAGCGGTGAGTTTGGTCAGGATTTCGCGCCACCAGTGGCGATGAGTTTGACGGCGCACGGCCAGTTTAAGGGTGGGTTTGCCACGGGCGCGACTCCACACCGCTGCCCGGCTAAACAAGCGCCAGCGCAGGGTGTTGAGTTCGCATTTTTCCAACTGGCCCAGCCGCCGTTGCAGCAGCACGCACAGGTTGTAAGCGGCAATCGCCAGATGGTGCATCGCCTCGGTGCCCCAGAAATTGTCCACGCACAGCCGTTTAATTCCAAACTGCTGGCCGAGTTCTTTGATGCGATTTTCGAGGTCGGCCCGACCGTTGTATTGGCGCCAGACGGCCAGAGCGTCCACGCTCCGGGGCAGGTTGGTGACCAGCGCTTGAAAGCGATAGCCCGGAACGTCCAGCAAGGTCTTGCCACCCGCTTCCGGGCGTTGTTCGACCCGCTGGCGAATGACGATCAAACGACGGTTCGGTTGATCCAGTTCCACTTCCTGCACCTCCAGCCCGGGGAGTTCGGTTCGTTGCCAGTGGGCGTCATCATGCCGGCACCAGCTTTGAACTTTCTGCGTCAGCCGTGCCACCAGAATGAAGTTCAAGCCCAGTGCCTGAGCCATAGCTTGCACGCTGGTCTCGCCAAAACCCGCGTCGCCGCGCAAGAGCTTGATCCGAAGGTGCGCCGGCAGACTGGCCACGGTCTGACGCAAAAACTCCGCCGCCCCATTGGCACAAGCACTGTCGCCCCGGCGCAGCCAGTAGTTGGCGATGAGTTTGCTTTCGGCCAGAGCGGCGATCAGCGGACGATGACACGGCTTGAGTCCCTGCCGGGTGTAACCGACGGCCACGCCCTGTTGATGGCCATCCTCGTGCAACAGTGCCCACGAATCCAAGTCCAGCGTATAACCCTCTTTGAGCGAAGGCAGACTCGCCAGGGCTTGCCGGTGCAGACCGTTGAGCGCGTTGCAGGTCTTTTGGCCAAACACGTCAAAGAACCGGCTCAAGGTGGATTGACTCGCGATGGCTTCGACGCCCAGCACCTGGCTCAACGCCGGATCACTTTGCAACCAAGCCACGCGGGAAAGCTTGTCCGCACCGCAGAGAATGCCTCCGACGTATCCCAGCGCCACATCGGTCGGATCGTAAGCGTTGGGACTGGTTGGACAATGAGGCAAGACTTCCCGCAGTTGCCTGCGAAAACCCTTCTGATGCAGAAAGTGCGACCACACCACCATGCCGCCATGCGCCGTCAGTCGCTGATCGGTGAACGAAATCCGGATGGACGAAGTTTGATCTTTGGTGTCAATTGGCAGGCGCACCGTTTGGTCCGCCTCCCTTCGAGGCTCGTAAGCTTGTGTTTGGTTCATCACCCCAAGCCCGCCAAACGGTGTTCATTCTTTCAAGCTGAATCGTTCCGGCTAAGCGCACTCTTTTTGGCGAAGCGAGCGCGGTCAATGTGGAGGCGGCGGGCGGCAGGGCGCACTACATTGACGGCGCGAGCGAGCCATATAATTGAGGCGCGAGGCACGCTCCGGTTTCGCAAATGCGAATAGCACAATCATCAGCGTGCCGGAGGTTTGTTCGATGCAGCGAGCTTCTGTTCTGCGCTCTTTGAAATTTCTGTGAATGATTGTCGTGACAATCTGGCCTTGGCTTCTGTGGCCTGTTTGTCCGCGATTTTTTTAACCTGCCGGAGCACATTCATGTCGTGAGATTGAAGCGCGCCGTGGAGTGACACGAGAAGTCTTGCCGGGTCGTGCTCGATTTTGCCAATGGTTTTCAGCGCCGGTTTACAGTGTTCCGAACTGTTTCCAAGCGACCAGATGAATTTACGAAACCGATTGGTCTCCTCCTCTGGCTCTGTGATCGTTTCTTTGAAAACCGGCTGTTTAATCTTGAGGGGTGCTTTGAGAAACAACGCGAGAATTACTTTCTTCACGTACGGCGAGGATTCCCGATTATAGAGCTTCCGTAATTGCCGGAAATGCTGCTCCTCAAGTGGAAACAACATCAGAGTTAACAGCGCCTCGGCCCGTGCTGCCCAGTGCAATTCACCGCGCCCGATTTTGAGAAGCTTCGAGCGGTGTTTAACGGTCGGGGTTTCACTCTGCCGCAATAGCGGAATAAGCGATAGATATTGTGTGTCGAATAATTCCCCGTCTCCAAATACCGCCTGGCTCACTGCCTGCTGAACATCTGGGCTATCCATCCACAAAGCTAGGTATCTCGCAATTTTATCTGTCAATGCAGGCTGGGTCCAAATGCATTTCAAACAGAATTCAACAGCAATTGGGGAACGCACCGCTCTGAACACAGTCAGCACCCGCTTGAACAATCGAATGTCGGTTTTCTTCAATGTGCCAGCAGTGGCGAAATGCTCATCAAACACCGGCTTAACAGCACTGATTGCCTCTTGCTTCTGCTCCTCTGTGATTTTGTCGTCCGACTCGGGCAGAGCGTCGAGAATCTTGGTCACCTTTTCAACACGCTCATCCCGAAGCCGCTGTGCAATTTCATCTCCTTCGTAAATGTCCGTCTTGCTCGTCTGCATGTTCAAATGCATCCGTCTCAACAACTGATTGATCAGCAATACGACTTTTCGTGCGGTTTTGCGGTCCCTGGCGAAGACTTTAAGGTCATCAACATATCGGACAAATTCGATTCGGCCCCTTCGCTGGAGTTTGAGAAGTTCCTCGTCCATCTGTACAAGGAAAAGTGTCCCCAACCAACTGGATACTTCGTTCCCCTGTGGAATTCCGCGCTGGGGCCTGATTCCCCAGAATGAAGGAGTCGCCCACGTGGAAATCATTTCCATCAACACGTTGATCAACCGTAATTGACGGGGAGCATGCTGCCGCAGCACATCCGCCAGCAGCGGGTGGCTGATATTTTCAAAGAATGCTGAAATGTCTGACTCGACCAAGAAGTTGAACCCCTTTTCCGCATACAACTTTTGGGCTTCAGCCATGAATTCCGGCCAGATTTCATACCAGTCACCAAAGATGCGCAGCCGTTTTCGCAGGTGTTTGGCGAGCAATGGCCGGTGTTCATTTAGGAAAAGTTGGCGTGGATGAGGGCGATCACCTTTTTTACGGACACGAAAATGAAAAACACTTTCGGGCAGAACACGGTCAAGGACTGGCGCTAGTAAATACGCGATGCCGAAAAAGACGATGTGGTCTTCAATTTCCAACGAACTGCCCGGTCGAACTGAAAGACCTGTTTTGGGCACGTCAATTTCCCTCAATGGCCGTGGACGGTATGTGCCATGCGTCAAGTTGCGGGCAAGTCGCGCCAAATTTTCGTCGAGATTGTAGATGTAATCCTGATGCCTGAAGACATCGGGCACGAAGTCATCTTTCTGATCGTCAAAAACGTAGTTGGCCGCGATTCGCAAGGTTTCGGGCCGACATAGTTTTGGATAAAGGTCTCTCAACATTTTCGATCACTTGCCTGTCAAAATGCGCTGGGCTTGATACCAGTAATGAAAAGCCTGTGCGTTGCCGCCTTTGAGTCGGGTCAACGGCAACCAGGGCGCTTGGATTTGCAAATCACGCAACTCGGCAACGTGGTCAGACCGAAAGCGCAATTGTTCAATGGTCACGCCTGCCGGGCGACGCTGAATCCACGCAGCGACACAGGCGACTTTGCCGGCGGCGATGCGAGCTTCGTCCCGGCGGAACGGCTGGTTTACAAGATGATTTTGCAGCGCGTTCACGCCCTCCTGCAAGAACAGCCCATGCTCCGATTTTGCGCCACCTCGCAATTCAAGCTGGCAGTAAAGGAATCCAGCTTCAATGGAATCGTTCAATGTGTCAGCGAGGCTGAACTTCGCCTGGCGATAGACAAGCTGCCGGGCATGTGCGGCGGCGTAGGCTTCAGCGGCCACGCTCAAATCGGTGGCGGCGTCAAAAAGCACTCCAACGTCGAAAAGCTGTTTTGCGACGTCGGTCCTGCGGAGCGGGTGGTAAAGGATGCCGATAGTGCGCGGGGCAAACGCCGTCAGTTTGTCGCCGAGCAGACTGTTTACCGTCGGCACGGCCACACGAACTTCGCGTTCCGGCGTAATGAAGGGGGTGCTGATGACGACGGGTTCACAATACGGTGCGACCTGCGGCTCGAAAAGCACGTCAAGCAACACATGGTCAGTCTTCGGTTCAATTGCCGATGGATAAAAGAATCGGAAATGTTTCTTCGGTGGCAGTTCCTTGTCGCGCTGGGCGTCGTGCTCATATCCAGTCAATCGGGAGAGCACGCTCACGCGGGCGAGCACGGCCAGCAATTCCTCCGGCTTCGCCTGTGTGACAATGTCCACGTCAATGGACAACCGCCCGATGGGATTCAACCGGAGGAGCAGGCTTGTGCCGCCCTTGAATTGGATCGGCAACCCACTTTCAGCCAGATGGCCCAGCAGATGTAGGGCGATGATGCTTTTCTCCAGCATTACGGGATTGCGACACCCAATTTCGGATGCCTTCTTCAAAACCCATTGTCTTTCAAAGCATTCTGACGAGATCATTGGGCATCTTTAGAACCTATTAACGCGGACTTTTTCAAAAACTCCTCTTTGATATGTTGCGTCAATTCCAGCCCGGCCGGGCGCCGCTCGCGGGCATAATCCAGCAATCGGGCCATCGAAATCCGGGAATAACCTGCAAGGTTGGCAAATATGCGGAGATACTCGCTCTCATCCATCAAGGCCAGTGCCCGGCTCTCAATGAACAATTCCACGAGCAGCCCCTCCATCGCTACCAAATGATCCTCATGCGGCTGTGTGGTTGGTTTGGGGCGGATAACCACAGTGCGCTCGCGAATAACGAATTGCTTGGCAGCCTCCCCGCGTGGGTTCAGGTAAACGTCGTAACCGGCGTCGCGAAACCACTCGGTCACGCTCGACATCGCGTCGCGTTCGGTGTGGACAAAGGAGGCAAATCGGGCAAGCAGGTGGTGCCCGTAGCTACGAATCTGCTCCGTGGACCAGCAGGTAAAATCCAGCAACGGAAACGCCTTCCCGACTTCCTTTGCCAGCCGGGTGACGGGTCTTGTGTCGAGCACGCACGGTTGAGCAATGCGAGAATACCAGCCACGCCCCGCATCGTGGATGACGCCGGCGCGCATGAACTCGGACAGATACTCACGAAGCAACGCAGGCGGACAGGCTACGGTGCGATGTCGGAGCCAATCCCGGACATCCGCCATGCTGAAATATGCTGTGCGCGAATTCAGCACTGGCAGGCACTCAGTCCGCAGAACTTGTTTTAGAATGGTTTTGTTACCAGTTGACATTTTAGTGCTCCATTGTCGTTTCTTCAACGATTTTGATTCTCTCCGGTGTGAGGGCATTGAACAATTTCATAATCCTCTTTTATAATTCACGGGGAAGGCTTGAGTACCAGCACGTCATTGGAGAAAACGCAATTCGCTAAGCTGTATTCCTCGATTCTGTTGAGTGCTGGATCGTAAGCCTTAAACTTGTCAGCTTCGATTTCGACTACCGACTGGATGTGAAAAGTCTGATTCCCATTATTGACAGAAATTAAAATGGGAAAATTATCCTTCACTGCGTTAGTCATTGTCGCGAAGTAATCCGATTTGGTCGCAATGCTGCCAATAAAATCCAGCGACAACTTTGCCTTTTGGAAATTTGCATTCAGTCGAGCAGGCTCCGCGAATGTTTCAAAATTGCCGTGGCGAAACGCGCATTGCTTCGCAAGCTGAACAATTTCTTCATCGTCTAATCCTCTCGTCGACGCAGGTACAGCCTGAAACGGCGTGTAAGAAATAATTTTGAGCAGAGCATCTTCCCCATATTTACGGCAGTAACCAAGAATCAAGTCTTCCTGCGAGATGGCATTAAATCCGGAGTAGCGAAGCATATTTTCAATGCTGGCCGGTATACACCAAAAATCAGCTCGCTGTGGAATTTTTGGGAAACGTGCTTTCCAATTGGTTAGTGAATACATTTTACAATACTCCTTTGAAGGCGCGGTCGAGGATGGCGGGGAGCAAGGCGTACAGTTCGGCGGCGGTTTCGGCTTGAAGGCACTTCAGCGCGGCCACCTCCGCTTGCAACAACGCGTCCAGCTTGGCAGCGGTTTGGTTTTTCATAAACTCTTTACTTGAGACACTTTTTAACAACATCCCACTTGTCTAAATGTGGTGTCAGGACGTTCCCCAAAATGGCGCAATGCAAGGAATCCCACTTTTTTGGCCGTTTGCCACCGTGTTCTGCAAGGAACGCCTTATGATGCTTGATCAGCAAGTTCCGCAGTGCAGTCCATGTCAGAATGTAAAATCTGTCTTCACGCTTCGCGCCAATCACGACAAAGACCACGACGAGACGTTGAACCGGACATCGTTTGGGGCGTCCGACGATTTGGTGTCTGTCTTTGAAAGAAATCCGGCAATACCGGGAAATGTCTCCGAACTGCCATGACGAACTCCTGCTGGCTTTGACCTGAACAGAGACATGCTTGCCATTCTCGTTTGAGGCGATGATGTCATAGTCAGGCACGTTGCCGGTGAAAGTGGTGGCGATGTGTCCACGGCGAGATAATTCAGCCGCGACAAGATATTCGCCGGTCTGCCCGACAAGTTTATTGTTTCGTCCTGTTCCCATAATTCATAATTCTCCTTTGAAGGCGCGGTCAAGCATGGTGACGACTTTCATGATTTTGGCATATAACGCGAATCGTCACTGAGCGGTGGTGGGGAAATTTTATTCACCGTCGTGACCGGCCTTTTCGCATTGTTCACAGCCTGCTGCAAATTCGCGTGGAAGTTTTGCGGTGAGCCGATGTATCGCAGTGGGAAACGAAGCCCGCCCACGCTGGTTACGATCACCGTGCCATATCCAAAAGCACGCCCAAGTAACGGCTCAACAATGATCATTGCCTCGACATTTTCCAACGGAAGCTCGCCGGCTACTCTCATCACCAGCCCTGTCCGAAAGATCAATCGCCGGTTTGTAAGCGTGATTTCCGATTTCAAATAAGCGGCCCAAGTCACAAGCAGAAGCGGCAAACCGACGAGGATCTCCGGTAGAACAACAATGAGAAAAAGCAAACCACCGATGGACTTGGCGGGTTGCGGATTCAATTGGCTCATCATATTGCTCATCAAATGAACGAGAAACAACACGGGCAATGTCATCAGCATCAGCAAAACCAACAGAAGCAGTGGCGGGATAAAAATCCCCCAATGCAGCCGCTCTCGGGCAAGTGTCATTTCGTTTTGTGTATCTTTCATAATTCTTCCGGGATGGGCGTTCGAAGATACTCGCGCGCTTCGTCCACGATGCGCCAAGCCAGATACAGCGGACAATAACTGGTCTGCCGTTCAAATTCCGTCGCCGGTGCGTATTTTTTTCGTTTCATGCGCTCAATTTTATTTCAGCGGGTGCGACAAAGGCTGTCTAAGCTCATTTTGGTTTCGGGAAAAGCTGGTTAATCAAATCCGCGCAGATTTGCACAGTAAAAGCGCCTTGCTCGTGAAGCATTGAACTCCCGTGCGCCAATTCATTTCGCAGGTATGGAAGCGATTTTGTAAGATTTCTACAATATTCGTTCAACATCGGTGATTCAGGTGTCTTAAATTCCTTCGGAAGAGTTTCGTTGTATGCCCGCATATTTTCCCTTTTCCGTTTCACATGGGAAAATCCCTCGTCACAAATCCATTTTTGGGCAACCGCTTTTTGGAGAAGCTGCTTAAAAGATATTTTCGAGGAGGAACCGCCGTCTTTTATTTTCAACGCGAACTCGACAGAGGTGTAGGCGCACAGTTCAGACGTCACATTGAAAGGATAATAAAACCACGAATAAATAATCAGGTTGCGTGCTGTCTCGAAATGGCTTCGGATTTTTTCTGGAACACCGTCATGCAATCGAATTTTTTCAGCTCTTTTGTAAAAATCCTCCAATGTTCGCTTTCTGGTGGTGCCACCAACGTAGTTGATAATGCAGAAAAAATCTTGACGCGGATCTTTCTGGCAAATCTCACCAAACTTTTTCAGTGATTCCATATTTCAGGCACCTTTAGGATTGATGTAGGCCCAGGAGCTCCAGAATCTTCAGCTTTGTCTTATCTGGCAAAACCCCGAACAAAACAACAGCACCAATTACAAGCGCAACCAATATCAAAAGCGGCCATCTAAACCGTGAATTCCAAATCAAGCGGAGCAGCCCTTCAGTTGGTGTCGCGGGAGCTTTTTCTTGCTCCTTTTGTAATTCATCAGCTTCCTTGGGTGCTGCCAATGTTTCAGCCGCTCTAGCTTGTTGTACACTAATTTGCTGCACCTGCCCGGCTTGCGAGAGATTTTCAAAAATCTTCTTTATGGCCGCATTTCTTTCTTCGGGATTTGACGAGGCGATAGGTATTTCAAGTTTAGCGTTGATTAAAAAGATTTCTGAGGTCTGACTTTCCGTTTTTGGGATGAGCCGGTCGCTGATTTTATCTATCTCTTGTAGTAACTCCTGCCAGAGGGTTTCCCTGTCGCTTTTGGGCCAGTCTGATGGCGTTCTCTCGATAATATCATTCCCAACTATTTGCGGTTCAATAAAAAGCCCAACTGTGATCGGATGGTAAGCCTTCTTCTCATCGTAAGTTGCAATTAGCGGGTGGATTTGAAATATGAGTGACATTTCAATTTTACGGCCATTTATATCGCCGCTGATTCCAATCCGCTTTATGTCTATCAAATTGTTTATGTTCGCCAGTTGCTTCGCAACTCGCTTCGGAACGCGAGCACCATCCCGGAATTTCATTCCAAGGTAATCAATCGAGGCAGCCCCAATGGAAAAAGGCCGGACAATCTGTTCAAAGACTTCACGCCGCGCATGTTTGCCTTTGATGGCGTTGAGTTCTTCGCTGAGTTGAACCGGCAATACCGGGGTGTAGTATTTATTTTGTATTTCAAACCATGCCCCATTTGTGAAATCGCCGAGTGCTAACGTATTTAGGCGGCGCACCATAATTTCGGCCAAAGTCTTAACTGCTGTTTCTTTGTCAGAAGTATTCTGCTTGGTAATCTCACCCAAAAATAGCCCACTATGCACGATGTCGGGATTATCTGCTATTCGTGGTTTCTCCCAATTCCATTGAACAGGATAGTGCAATTCAACGAATGGGTTGGCCCATGTAATTTGTGTATCCTGATCTTCCTCGACATAGTATTTGAGGCTCTTAAGCCCCCACTTGATTAAGGATACCAGAACCTCGATCTGCCAGTGCGGATGTTCCTTTTCGTAGTCGTCTAGCGCATTTCCTAAAATGTGGACGTACTTATCAGGCGTCCATTCTTGCTGTCCATCTATGTTAGGGGCGTTTGTCACACCAATTTCCTCTCAATGCACTCGCATACTCCTTCCACAATTTTGATTTTGGCGGAGGTGAGGGCGCTTGCCGGTCGAAGCCGTAGCGAAGGCAGATAAAGGTCATAGACCAGGGCGTCAATCTGGCGGTTGAGGATGCGCCAAGCCAGATACAGCGGGCAATAATTGGTCCGCCGTTCAACTTCCGTCACCGGCGTGTAAATTGTTCGTTTCATGTGTAACCTCGTCTAAATGTTTCTAAATCTTGAAAGGAAAGCGGCTTTATCACTTTTGCCTGAACGCCTTTCATTTTTCCGTCTGTTTCGGGAATGTTACTTACAAATTCGCCTTCAAACGTGACGATGTAGATATGCGGATAAACGTTGCCATTTACATAAAGCAGTGAGGACTCAGCATCCTCAAATGCGCAAACTCCATCCAATTGGCTTGCATCCTTTAAATCCGAACTGCTCCAAATTTGTGCTGGTTTGTAGGAGGGGGCCAGTTCAAGGAATCTTTGCCGGGCATGGTTTGTAAATTTGCCAAGAATGGTTTGAAGAGGATATTTGAGGGAGTCACGGCAGCTTAGTTTATAGAAAAGTTCAATCCATTCGCCGGGGAGGGAATGGTGATAACTGAAAAAATGGCCCTTCTTCCAATCTGCAATATGTTCGGGTGAGTGAAGCACCCTGAAATACTTTTTCACATTTTGATTGGTCGGCATGAATATTCAGCCTTTGCTGGGGCCAAGGCCGTGTGGATCACAGCCCTGGCGGTTGAGCTTCAACCAACGCACAGCAGTTTCGATCCCGGGGCAGATGGCGCGGAGATGAACCCAAAAGGCGTGGCTGTGGTTCAGGATTTTGGTGTGGACCAATTCATGGAGGATTACGTAGTCAATGACGTGTTTAGGGGTGAAGATCAATCGCCAGTTCAACGAAATGTTGCGCTTGGCTGAACACGTTCCCCACTTCGTCCGCTGTGAGCGGATAAACAGGCGATTGAACGGCAGTCGGTGAGCCGCGCTGAGTTCGGCGATGCGCGCCCGAAGACACTCGTGAGCGTGGGCGCGCTGCCAGCGGTGGAGTTCCAATTTTCGCGTAAAGTCGCGACCAGAGCGGATTTCTCTAGTCGTTTCGTAAACGACTACCTGGCGACCAAGTTCCGGCGCTGGCACGAAACGATAGACTTCGTCAAAGAGCAGGATTTCATCTGTAGCCAGCGTTCGACTGTCTGAAAGCCGGTCGCGGAAATACTGCTGGTGGCGGGCGATCCAGGTCGCCTTTTTCTGAAGCAGGCTGTCAATCAGCGGCTGGTCGAAGCAATTGGGGACGATCAACTGGACAGATGTGTCCTCCCTCACACGCAACCGGGCGTGTTTCACCGGGCGGTGGATGATGGTGAGGGCAGCATTCATATTTGATTACTCAATTGCGTAGTGTTGGATCAACCGCTTCAACAACGTCTCAACAAGATTCACGTTGTCGCTGATGCCAAGTACCGCAAAATCATCCCCGTCGGCCAGCGTCTTGATGTCGGTTACGACATCCTTGCGCTTCAACTCACTTTCCTGCCAACCGGCGTAAAGGCCTTTCATCAATCCAGCCACAAGCACGTCAACGTATTGCCGTGCTTTCGTTTCATCGAAAGCCGGGCCGGTGGCCTGCTTGATGTCGAGGAACAGGTCGAATCGTCCGCGATCTTCGAAGCCCATCCTCTTCGGCAAATTGCCGACCTCGTCCACGTCGCTGTAGAGCTTTTCCAAATCAAGCAGAATTTGCTCAATATCCGCATTCAAATCTTTTTTGCGCTCGACCAATTCCTGCAACCGCACGTCCAAATCCACATAGGCCGGATTCCTGGCCTCCTCGCGGCGAATGATTGTCTCAATGTCGCGGATGATTTTCTCCGCCTTGTCGGCGCTGGACATCTTGCTGAAGCGCAAATTCTCCAGGTAACGCTCGTCAATGGCGATTTCCGGCAGATGGCCAAGGAAACTTTTGAGTTTGGCGCATTCGCGGATGAGTTTGCGCGTCTTGGCTGCGTAAAGCTCGGCGTCGAAGTCGGACCGCTTGAACTCGGTTAGATAAACTTGGTAAATCGTCAGCAACCATTCGTAGCGGTCGCGCACTTCGACCTGTGCGAGGATGGCGTGAGGCGACAGCGCCTCATAATTCTGCACCACATCGCGGAAATCCTTCTCGAACTGGGTCTGGTCAATTTTTTGCAGCCGCCGGACGATCTCGATGGAACACTCGTAACTGTCCTCCAGCTTGATGCCCTCGAACGGCTTCATGGCCGTTTCGATCAGGCCGGGGAACAACGCGGCGATTTCGTCCGTGCTCTTGAACTCGGGCAAGTCCTCCGGCTCATAGGCCAGCGCCTCCTGGTAGTTCTTGAACACGCCGACGTAATCCACGAGCCGGCCGAACTGCTTGCTGACGCCCGTCACGGGATCATCCCACGGGCGGTTGGTGCGCGCGATGGCTTGCAGGAGCGTGTGGTCGTGCAACGGGCTGTCGAGATACATCGTCTGCACAATGGGCGCATCGAAGCCGGTGAGGAGCATGTTGCACACGATCAAAACCTTCACATTGTTGCCCAACTTCTGCTCCTCGGGGGTAATGCGCTTTTTGAACCGTTTGAGGAGGGCTTTCAATTCGCCGTCCTCCATGTTGAAATCCTTGAGCAGGTTGTAAAGCCCCTCGCCAGCCTCTTTGCCCGTGTGTGAAATCACGACTTGGATTTCCGATGCGTCGAAATATTTGAGCAGTTGCTTTTGGTAAAGGCGGCACGCCTCCTTGTCCACGGTGACGACCATCGTCTTGCTGCCGGTTGGCTCAACCACCTCGCGGAAATCTTTGGCGATGTCTGCGGCCAGCGCCGCGATGCGCGTATCCGTTTTCAGAAATTCCTTCCACGGCTGCACGCGCTTCTCGACTCGCTGCTTTTGCTCCTCGTCCAGGTCCTGGGTGATTTCCGCGTAACCGGCCTTCAGTTTCTCGCGGTCAAGGAACAATTCTGTCGGCCCGAACGCATACCGCACCGGCACGGTCGCGCCGTCCTTGATTGCATCGTCAATGCTATACCGGTCCAGATACGCCTCGACCTTGCCAGCCTTGACCGCACCGAACTCCTTCTGCGTTTTCGGAATCGGCGTGCCGGTGAAGGCGAACCGCTTGGCGTTGGGGAATGCCGCTTTGAGCACGGAATGAAACTGGCCGTATTGCGTGCGGTGCGCCTCATCAATCAGGATGATGACCTTTTCGCGGTCGTCCGGCTTCACGTTTCCGTTCGGGCCAAAGTCCATCTCCTGGAACTTCTGGATGGTGGTGATGATGACCTCGGCGGGGCGATTGCTGATTTTGTCCCGAAGCTGGCCGATGGTGAGCGGCTTGGATGTGTTGGGAAATTCACAGTCCTCAAACGTGTCGCCGATCTGCTGTTTCAGGTCTTTCCGGTCCACGACAATATAAACCGTCGGGTCGCCGAGCTTGGGATGGCCGCGCAACTTGTAAGCCGTGAACAGCATGGAGAGGCTCTTGCCTGAACCTTGCGTGTGCCACGCGATGCCTTGGTCGAGGTCCGTCTCGGCCACGCGCTCGACGATTTTGTTCGCCACGCGCAATTGCTGATAACGCGTCACTTTCTTGATAACGCCATCCTGCGTCCGTTCGAACACAATCGCGTTGCGCAGGATGTCCAGCACCCGTGCCGGCTGGAGCAGGCCGACGATGGTCTGCTTCATCTTCTCCAAGTCATCAATCTGACAGGTCAGGATGCCGTCCTTGTCCGGCGCTACCGGGCAAAGCCTCTGGTCCGGCTTGAGCAACGGATTACCCGGCGTCATGTCCACGGACAGATCCTTCCACTCTGCGAAATAGGATGAGGAACTGCCCGGCACGCCGAACTTGGCGAGCCGGCCATTGCAGGCGACGCCAAACAGGTTGGCAACGATCATCTTCGGAATCTTCGACTCATAGAGCGACAAGTCATTGACGCCTTTCAGCCAGTTGGAGTTCTGCTGTGCTCGCTGCTTGGCCTCGAAAGGAATCAGCGGGATGCCGTTGACCAGGCACACCAAGTCCGGCTTGACCAGATCCGTGCCCTGGACGTGATACTGGCGCGTGACGGTGAAATCGTTGTTCCAGAAGTTTTCGAAATCAATCAGCTTCAGCGTGCGATCCTCGCCCTCAATCGTCAGGTTCACGCCGGAGCAGAGCAGTTCAAGAAAATCCTCGTTGGCGGTAATGACGGATGGATTCGCGAAAGTATTTTTGAGGATGTCCACCGCGCGCTTGGCGTCAGTCAACGATACGCCGTTGATCTTGGACACCCTCTCGATGAGGACGCCCTCGATGAGCGGATTGGAGAGCGGACGGTTATAGACCTTGAGGTCCGCGCTGGTGCGCGGCGTCCAGCCCATCTTGCCCAGCCATTCATACACCGGGATTTCAACGCCCTTGCCTTCGCTAAGTTTGCTCATCGTGTTGCCTCCTTCGTCGCGCCATTCACCGGCAACCGGATGCGACCGGTGAGCAGGTTTTGCATCAGTGATTTCTTCAGTCGCTGGAGGGCGGCAATTTTCTGCTCCTTCGTACGGATCAAGGACTCGCAATTGCAGAGAACATCGGCAACCCGCTGCTGCTCCTTCGGGTCGGACGGATACTTGATGAGCAGCGGCTTGAGGATTCCGTAGTTGAGATTCTCTCGTGCCGAATCACCGGCGAGCACCGCGAGTTTCTGCTGAACACTCCGCAGATAAAACTCCAGATACTCGCTCACGACGCCGTCGATCGGCGTCATGCCGATGACACTGTTGGTCGCATAAACATCGTAGGAGGCAATCGCCGTCGCTGCAACGTTCACGCCAACGATGCTGATGAAAATCGTCCCCTTGGGAAATCGGCGACTGATGCGGATGCCTTCCTCGCTCAGGGTTTGGCCGTGCGAAATGATGTAGCCGCGACTGTTGGAAACGTCGCCGGTCTGAATGAATGGATACGGACCGCCGTAGAAACGTGGCTCGCCACGCGGGCGATGCGAGAATTTACCCCGTTGAATTTGAGCTAGCCGCTTGAGCGGTGATACCTCCCAGCCTTGTGGCACAAGCCCGGCTTTCGGATGTGTCCAGAACTCGGCTTTCTGGCGCGACGTGCCATCGGGTTTGAGGCGGCCGGTGAGCAGTTGCTGCATCAGCCCCTTTTGCAGTCGCTCCTCCTTTGCGATAACAGTCCTAGCACTAGAGATCGCACACTCGACCGCGTCCAACAGGTTTGCAATGGCGGCCTGCTCATCCGTCTGTGGCATTGGGATGGGCAAACCTCCAATGGCCCGCGCATTCAGTCCGAACCGGGTGAGACCGTCCGCTTTGGCGAGGAAATACCGTCGCGCAGCTTCGCTTTGAAACAAGTAAGAGAGAAAACTGGGATTGAGAGCATCCCCAGTCCGGATGAGGGCGAGGTGATAGCCGCAAACGGTATTCTCAAAGTCATCAGCAATGAGACATGGAACTCCGATGTCATCGGGCGTTTCTGAATCTTTCGTGATAAGGACGTCACCTCTCTTGATAGTGAACCGGTTGACTTCTGCTTGCGTGACGCTGCCGGTAGAGAATTCATACGGTTTCGAGAGACGACGATTTCTGTAAACGTCGAGATAGTTGCACAGCTTTACAGGTACCTCATCTTGATGAACGTGTTTATCCACATTGCTCGGCACGACGCGTGCAACGCTACCCAACTTGGCTGTTGTCCATGCGCTATGCATTGGAGGCAACGCCTTTCAAAAGCTCTCGCAATCCCTGATCCGCTGCCAACTCGGCTGACTGCGCTTCGCCAAGTTCCCTGAGCGCATCGCCAACTTCGATTCGTTGCTCCGGCTCAAATGTGTCCACGTAGCGTGGAATGTTCAGGTTGAATTCGTTTTCCTCGATGTCGGCGAGGTCTGCGATGGCATGGTAGCGTTTGCGCAATTCCGGGTCGGCGAACATTGCCAGCAGTTCGGCTTCGACGCGGTCCAGGGCTTCACGCTCCTGTTGGGCGCGGAAGTCGGCGTCAGCCATGTCCTGCTTCATCTGCTCCATTTCCTCGTCCAGCCGGGCGAGGCGTTTCTCCAGCTTGTTGCGCTCGCCGTTGTTGAGCGTTTTGTCCGCAAGCTTCTGCACCACCGTGCCGCATTCCAGCGTCTCGTCGCGGTAGTTGAGTTGAATTTCGGATTTCTCGAACTCCAACCGTTCCTGGATGTTGGCGTAGAGGCGGGTCTTGTGCTCTGGCAGAATCCGCCGCGCCACCTCGATGTCGCCCCACGCGAGCAATTGAATGAGGATGCGCAGCACATCGTGCGGCAGGAGCACGTTCTGGTCGGGCGTCTCCTTATACCAGCCATCGCGAGCGGCATAGACCATGAGCACCTTGCCGGCGCGGTCGGCGGGCTTGTTTTTGTTGAAAAACACAATCGCGCCGGGAATGGTCGTGCCGTAAAACAAATTGTCCGGCAGCACGACGATGGCCTCGATGAGGTTGCGCCGGTCTTCGCCGACCAGATTTCCGTCCTTGTCCCGAATGCCGGTCAGGAAGCCGCTGCGAATGAGATATTCGTCGTCGGGTTTGCGGTTCTGGCCGTCCTCCTCCTCCGTCTTGGCCGGCTGGCCACGAAAGAGCACGCCTTGCGGACAGACCACACCAGCGCGGCCGGTCTCATTCAGCGAGGCGACGATGTGCTGAAGGAAAACGAAATCGCCATTCGAGAACGGGGGGA
This sequence comes from uncultured Verrucomicrobiae bacterium, assembly GCA_963802515.1. Taxonomy (GTDB): domain Bacteria; phylum Verrucomicrobiota; class Verrucomicrobiia; order Limisphaerales; family UBA11358; genus UBA11358. The sequence continues at coordinate 2,054,361 of CAWDIX010000002.1, read as the reverse complement.
TGCCGTAGATGAAGCGGTCGAAAGGGTCGGAGAATTCGTCCTTGTCAGGATATTCCAGTTGCGGCGAGCCGTTTTTCTTGAGCACGGGTTTGCCTTTGGCGTCCTTCTTGGGCGTGCCGTTAAGCCACCAGTTTTCCTCGGAGAACGGGAAATTTGCAGCGACGCGGTCGAACTGCCGCACACGCGAGTCACCGTCAACCTTGAACTGCGGGTCTTTGATTGTGTTGCCCTGTTTGATTTGCGCGTCGAGGCCATGCAGCAGCATGTTGATGTTGGCAATGGCCCAAGTGTTCCAGATGGTTTCCTGACCAAATAATCGGACACGCCGCACATCGCCGCATAATTCTTTCACAAACTTTGCGGCGTCAATATCGAAACCACCCGAACCACAGGTCGGGTCGTAAAACGTGGAATCCGGCTGCGGCTGTATAAAGCGGATGATGATGTCGCGGACTTCCGGCGGCGTGTAGAACTGGCCGGCGGTCGCACCCGCCTTGTTTTCGTCGGCAAACTTTTTGATGAGATACTCGTAAGCGTCGCCGAGCACGTCTGGCGAAACGTTGGAATTGTCTAGCAGGATGGGGTCGAGATAATTGATCGCACCAGATACAACTTCCGGGTCCAGCTTTTTCTTCCCGCTGCCATCCGGAGCGGGTTCGTTCCAGCGGACCGAGTTGATGATGCCTTTGAGGGCGGGATTACGCTCGGCGATGGCGTTCACCGCCTCGTGCAACCGCTCATTTTTGTCTTCCAGCTTCGCGTCGCGCACGTCCTGCCAGAAATATTTTGGAGGAACGACGAATGCATGACCTTCCTCATGAAGCCGGAGCAATTGTTTCGGGTTTGGCTCTTTGCTGTATTGGTCGCGAAACTGGCCGACGCGCCGCTCGGTTTCCCATTCGTAATTATCCGAGAGCCGTTTGAAGAACAGGAGCGACAGGATGTAAGCCTTGTAGTCCTCGACCTTGCCGCGCAGACCAGTGTCTGCGATGCCCCACAGGAGGCTGCCAAGTTGTTGCTTAGAGAGAGGCATTTGTGATTGTTTAGTTTAACCCTGAGCGATCTGCATGTTGACTTTCAGGAAATCCGCGACGACACCGCGCCATTTGTTGTCCCTGATGCCTGAATTGTTCAGTGGATTTGGCATAAACCGTCACCATGATGACGGAAACTTGCCGCCAGTTCAAACGGATTGATTTTGGAGAAAAGCCAAGCGCGGATTGTTTGTCAGTGGTATTTGAAACCGATGGCAAGGCCGACAAAAACGCCAATTACGATGCCAATCGCAATCAGGCCGAGCAGTGTCAGCCAGTCCCGTCTCAATTCGCGCCAGGTGATGCGGTCATCCAGTTCCTGGCAGGATTTTTGAAATCGTTCGCTTCCGGCTTCCAAGTCGGTTCTGGCGCGGTTCCATGCTGAAACGCCGTCGTCCAATTTTTTCCTGATCTGTTTGGCGACCTCCGCCGTTTCCCACAACTGATTACGAATTGAAACGGAAGCTTGATGAACGGTCTCGGTATGGGCTTTGACGATGCTTTTTAAGTCGGCGGCATTGTCTTTGGATACGGTGGAAAGATTTTCTACAATGGCTGCGGTTTCGTGACGACATTGAGCCAGAAGCAGCTCAATCAATGTGCCGGAGTCCTTGATGGTGTGCGGGATCAACGCCGCCGCGCGCCACTGCGCCCGTGTCAGCATCGCCAGTTGCACCGGAAATCCGCTTTCATCCCCGTCGCTCCATTCGGCCAAAACCTTGCGCAGCCGTTTGGCCTCGTCCGCCGACATCCCGATGCAGAGCAGGTCAAAATCAGTGTCCTCCATACGTCATTCCTCAAAATTCAGTTGCGGCTGGGGTTCGGCCTTCGCTTTCTCCTTGGGTGCCGCCGGTTTTTCCTTCGGGACAAACTCCGTCGGCAACAACAAATCGGCGATGGCATCGTATTGCCGGAACATTTTTTGCATCCCCCACTCGATTTCGCCGGCCAGCAACCGCTCCAAATGGCCGGCTTCAACATGGGATAATTCAGAAAAACTCAGCCCACGCTTGGCAATCACCTCGGCCTTTTCAATGGCGAGCAATGTTGTTGGCGTGATGGATGGTAGTGTCACAGACTTCGCGCCGAATTCCTTCAACTGCTTTTCCAGTTGCGAGCCTTTGAATAAATCGCCTCTGGCTTTGGCCGGATTGTGGACGATGACGTAATCCACACGGTCGCCAGCGTAGAGAAACAACCGTCCGGCGTTGGTCATGCTTTCGGTGTCGTCGGTGGGAAATAGGAAAAATGTCAGCCGAACGCCCTGTTCGGCGCACACGTCCAGCACTTGCAATTCCTCCAGAGCACCCAAGATCAAGGCGTCGGCCTGGGCACGCGTGTCAATGACGTGAACAGGTGCGGAATCTTTCAGCACGCGCCGGAACAGACTTAACAGAGCTGTTTTGCTCTCCTGCTCGTTGCCAAGCTGATAGGAGCGCACAGCTTGAGGGTGTCGGTTGGCGAAAGTGTGATGCCTGTCGTCGAGGTCAGAGCCGTTCCACGGCACGCCAAGCTTGTCGAGCCAGGCGGTGCGGAATTCGGCTTCAAAACTTTTGCCGAGATTGCCTTTGGATTGGGGATTCAGGTGGATACGTCGAGTGGTGTTCATATATTTGTTGGATCGTTGAGTTTGATGTCTTCGGGACTCGGTTGCCGGAATGAACGAGGCGTTGGCGTTGACGCCAGCACCGGCTTATGGGTTGGCGCCTGTGGTTTCGTCGTGGCCGGCTGCGCCATCACTGCTTCATTCTCCCAATGAAGCCGGGCATGACGTTTGAGGTAACGCCGATAGAACTGGTACAATCCCTGGAACGTGATGGCGCAACCTCTTTCGGTGCGGAGCAGTGCCGCGATTTCTTGCCATGTCTTACGCTGCTGGCGTTGTGCTCGGATGAAATCCACGAACGATTCGAGGCGGCTGCGATATGCGCGTCCACCGCCACGCCGTTCATTTTTGGTTTCCGAATTCATTCGCCGGACAGTTTAGGCCAGTGAATATGAATCACGTTAGCGAGTAGCGGGCGGATTGGCTTGGAAAGCAGGAGAGTTAAAGGCGGTTGCCCCTTTATCTGTTGAAAGGCGTTGAATCGCGAATTGAAAACTGTTGAACGGTGTTGAACCAGTCAATGCATATCAACGCTTTTCAACAGGATCGTTCATGCCACCCGGCACATAGCCGAAAACCTACGCGATTTCGTAGGGGTGGGGCGTCCCCTCTGAATGCAGACGAATAGGATGCTGAACCATTGGCTCACAATTGAGCCGGCATTGGTTAAACGTGAATGTGTATTTCAACATTCTGTCACATGAAATTTCATGGTCATATCGCACTGAATGGCCGTTTCTGAAACTGGAGCGGAACAAAGCGGATGTGAAGTGGAGCGCGGTTTTAGAAACGACCATTGAGTGCGTCACCGGATAGGTTTTGATTGCGGCGTTTTGTCTGTCCGGTTTCCGAGTGCCCGCAGGAAAGCCGGACAGTCTAAACGCCGTAGCCGCGTTTTGCGGATGTGATTTTGACAAATTTCCGGTGTGGTTTCTAAATCTGAGAATTTGCGGCAAAAGCTTTGTCCAGATTGTTCCATTCATATGTAGTATTTGAATGGCAACGGCGGGTCGTCTTTTTTTGGGCCGCTCACCAGAATTTCGCCAACTGCATCTGCAAAGCGTAAGGTTACAGGAACGCCATCGGCAAACCGACAGGAATTGTAATTCAATTTGGTGAGCGCGAGGATGTCTTTCAAAACGGTTTTGATGTCGGCCTCTCCCCTGGCTAATTCGACGCGCAGCGGACGCGGCACCTCACGGCCCGGGTAAGTTTGAAGCCGGGGAATAAAACCTCTTGTCCAGAGATACGCCAGTTTTGCGTGCTGAATCCATGTCATGCCGCGCATGATCGGAGTTTTGGAATTGTGATAAACGCGCAAATCCGGGTCGCTCGTAATTCTGACTCCAACAATGGTCGTATCCTTACCCCCGGCGCTTTTGAAGCCCTCCCATTCGGTGTCGTTGAATCGGGTTTTTCCATGAATGAAAAGTTCTTTTGGCGGTTGATTGCCGTGGTCACGTTTGTAGGTGTCTATCGCTATTGTAATCAATTGCTTCGCGGCTTCCTGGCTCGTCAGATGAAAATTGCCCCGGTCGGGGTTATACCACGGTCCAATATCACCCTTAAAAACAACTCCATCGCCTGAATCCAAAAACATCTGCGCTGCGCAACATGCGGTTTTGGGATTGGGGTCGCGGTCAATTCGTTTGAATACCAGTCCGATATAGCAGACTCCCGGACGGATGGACCGGAGTTTCCAAGGTTTTCCGCCCGCCTTGTAAAATATTGCGGAACTGAGGTTCCATGCAATTTCGGACTCAAGCACCGTCAAGTCTTTTTCCAGTTCCCCCTTTTCCGTTTTGAACTCCCGAAACGCAATCGTGCTCTCTCTCAAAACCTGCGTTGGGATTCTCTGTTCCAAAAGGCGTGCTTTCATCTGATTGTGAAAATCCGGGTCGTGAAGGTAGGGCGTGACTTTTTCGTTTTGTTCCTTGAATAAGTCAGGCTGGACTTGCAGCTTTTTTGCAGCACGCAGGCCAATTTTCCCCTCGGCCTTTACTTGATCTATTTTACCAACGAAGGAACGGGGCCGGCAATTTTGATAAAGGATGTCAGGCACAATCAAAAACCAGACATCGGCTTTTTCATCCTCTTTGGCGTGTGCATCCAGAATTTCCTGTGCAAAAAGCTCGACAGTTTGAAAAACCCGGATATGGCGGTCGTCCAAATTTACGCGTTTTAGCAACTCTGCCTCGTCAATTTGACGTTCCAAATAAGGCACAGGATTCCACGGGATTCCATAAACCGCTTCAAACCCAGGAAACACTGGCCGGTTTCGATGCTTACTGTCTGACATTATCGGCTGTTGAATGCGCTTTACATAATTACGGAAACGCCGCAGGCCTTCTTTTGTGCCGACGACTCCGGCCCGCAACCCGTGAGGTTTGGCCTTGTCCAGCGGGCCAAACAGGGTAAGGCCGTCACGGGGGTCTTCCATCCCCTGGTTGTAACGGAAGAGCAAACTCGGTTCATCTAACTGATCAAGTAACAACATTGTCGGCCTCCTCTCCGTCGTCTGAATTGTCCCAGACATCCGGCTCCACCGGCAATTGTTCGATTTTTTGCGGTTCAATAATTTTGTAGGCGCGGCTGGCAGTAAGTTGCAAAGGGGAACTGCAAACTACCAATTCATCGCTTTCACAAAGGGGAATGCGAAATTCTGTCGTTCCGTCGGCCAAGTGGCCAACCATAGCCAGAAGCCGGTCGCGCCAGGTGTCGTTCCACCATGATGAACATTGACTCCGGCGAGCCGTGTGCTGACGGGCCGTGCTGTCTATCAGACTTGCGCCATCATCCGTAAAAACAACGTGAGAGCGAAAACAAATTGCAAATGACGGCACAAAGATGGGTCTAACCTGAACAGCAAAATGCCAGTATCGGACATTTTTGACCCCTTCTTTCGTCACCCTGAAGTTCTTATAGCCAACGAGCGCACGGCCATGTTTTTTTCCGTCTATTCCCACGAATTCAGCCTCGTCGTTTTTCAGTGTGTCCAGTTTCAGCCAATAACATTCAGCCTCATTCGCTAATGCGTAACTCTGCAATTTCTTTGTGGTCCTGAATTCCGCGAAAGCTTGCCGGATAAGCGAATAGACGCGCCTCTGTGCATCACTGGATTCAATTTTGATTTGGGCATTTCCATTTTCGATGAATTCTTTCAAATTAATTGGCACGGACTTCTTTGGATCGAAACCGAACCGGCTGATGCCCGGCACTGCTTTAGTCGGCTTAACGAAAGAAATAAACCCATTTGAATACGGCTCAACTGGAAAACCAATGTTCGACTTGTCGAGTTTCTTTGGAATGCGGCGACTCACGGGATGAAACCAAATGTGTTCAGGGTGAGAACTGACGGGGAAAATATTTGAAAAATGTAAATCTGGCGAGTTAAACACTCCTTCAGTTATCGGATAATGCTCGCGCCACCAGTCATTCACCCGCTGTGTCCCATCGCCAGTCGATATGCTGACACCATCCCGCTCCAGCATTTCGAGCGTTGCTTTCAACCCTCCTGCCCAGCCAAGATCAAATCGAATTGCGTTTGTTGTCGAGCCCAAGTTGTGAGGTAAATCGCCGAATGCGACTTCATCGAGCTTCAAAGGAATAATGAAATTGCCAGCAACTTCCGATTCAGCTTTCAACGCAAGATTCAACTCCCGCAAGACGCCGGGTTTCGTAATCGCTTGCTTGCTTGCACACAGCAAAAACTTGACTGCGTATTTTTGAATGGCTTCTTCGATGTCCTGCCAAAATTTCTCACCCCCAATCAATTTGGTCACGTCACACCAAACAGCATAGCCCCGGCAGGCTAGTTGCAAGGCCAGCCATTGCGCGAAGTCATTATTTTCAGGATTCGCGTGGCTGATAAAAATGAGATGTTTAGCCGGGTTCACAAACGCATCGCAAAGCCGCACGGAACGCCGTTCTTGAACCGGAAGCAAAACGCCCAAATAAATTTTGCTGCATACGCAGAATAGATTGGGGCATTTTGTCGCGTGGCAAAAGGAGTTTTATGAATTACCCCACATATTTGAGGGAAGAAGTTTATTACGGTGACCTGTATGACCGGCAGACCGTTGAGGAATGCCGCGACATCGAAAAACGATTTGCTGAAGCCGCTGTCGGCACGTCGGCGGAACAAGCCTGGCAAACAATGCTTGTTAAAGTTGCGTTGTATTTCGCGCGCGGGGAGTGTTACGCCGCTAAATCCGACACCATCATGTTCTGGCGTGAAAAAGACCGCCAAAGGGACAGACAACTGGCTCAAGCCAGCCCGCCTCGCGGGATTCGCTGCGTTGCCTGTTTTTCCGACATGATTTGTGAGGAGAAAGATTTGCACGACCGGGACGGCAGTGATCAGGGGCTTTTCATATTTATTTGCCCCAAGTGTGATTCCCGGCGGGCTTTTTACGAAGACGGCTCAGAATACCGGCGCAAAAAGGTCCATTGCACGCAGTGCCAGAGTGAAGCCAAAATTGAATATCAGCACGCTGGCAAAGAAATCAGCGCCGTCACGACGTGTCCGAAATGCGGAAAAGTTGAAACTGAATCCTTGACCGCAGAAACATCGCCAGCATTGGATGAAAATTATGCGGCTGACCGGGAGCGATTCTGCATGTCCGAGGAAGAAGGCCGGGAATATGACAGTTACCGGGTATGTTCTGAAATGTTCCAGAGGGAACAGGCAGAACGCGAGTTGCGCCAAAAACGGCAGAACCTGTATGACGAGATTTCAAAGTTGAAAAAGCTCACGGTTGTGGATCTGCAAAATCTCCTGATCCCGGCATTGGAGAGGGAAAGATTCATCCGTCTCGATCTCGGAACGCCGGCCATCAAACGGGACGTGCAGATATCCTTTTGCGTTCAGGATGCCAAGTCGGGACGGAGTGACCGCGACAGCATCAAAGATTTGAAAAATGCCATTGAGGAAACGCTCGACGGGACGAATTGGAGATTGATGAGCAGTGGCATCAGTTATCATTTGGGCGTTCTCAACGGTTATTTGCGCGGACTGGAAAGCGAAAAAGACCTGTTGGCACTGGTGCGGATGCGCCTCAAAAAGCAAACCAACTCGGATTCATCACAGTGTTGAATGCTTGGTGGCCGGGCCAAGCTTCTCGATTCATTTTGCGTCCCAAGGACACCTTCACCGCCTCCGATTCAGATAAGCTCGTGGTTTCTGGAATAATGACGACCAGAAAATGCAAATAGAAAATCACTGAGGATAGCAAACATCAAAATTCATCGTGTGTGTGTCCCGCACAAACGCCATCCGAAATTGTGGCAGGATGGCGACAGTTCGCAGGCATTCATTTTTTGCAAAGTTTGCAAAAGCGAAACATGGGTTTCCGCCAGAATGCCCGCCAAAAAATTTAAGACCATGAACAACGAACGAAAAGAACTGTTGAATCTGGCGCGGCTGCCCGCCCGTTTGAACGCGGCGGAGGCCGCTGCTTACCTTGGCTTCAAGCCACATGACATTCCCATTTTGGTCGCGCGCGGACTGCTCAAACCGCTGGGGCGCCCGGCACCAAACAGTGAAAAATACTTTGCCCGAGCAAAACTGGTGGAAGCGGAAAATAATGAAGAATGGCTGTCACGGGCCACGTCTGCCTTGGCCCAGTATTGGAAGGACAAGAACGCCCGCAAATGCAACTCATCAAACGGGCAGGAGCAGCCAGAGAGATGACGCGGAAACTACTCGGCTCAACCAAAGCCTGCTCTTTCACTACTCGCTAACACAATCCAGTCCGGTCCGGTTACGTTTTGTCCATGCTCGCACCGAAAGCGCAATACAACCCGGTTGACGCCAAAAAGTATTTTAAGGAACACCTGGCTATCGGCGATTACTACGCCGAAGGGCAGTCGGTTCTCGGCCAGTGGTTCGGCAAAGGTGCGGAAGATTTGGAGTTGCGTGGCATCACGACCAGTGACGAATTTGCCCGCCTCTGCGATAATCTTCATCCGCAAACGGGCGAGCGGCTGACGCTCCGACAAAAGACCACACGAGTTGAAAAGGGGATAGACGGCAAGGAACGCGAGACGGCCAATCGCCGGGTATTCTACGACTTCACGTTTTCACCGCCAAAATCGGTTTCCATTGCCGCGCTGGTCGGCAACGACGCGCGGATCATCGAGGCACACGAGCAAGCAGTGACGACAGCGATGAACCAGTTGCAAACCTTCGCGGCAACGCGGGTGCGGAAAGATGGCCAGTGTGCCGACCGGCATACAGGCAACTTGGTGGCTGCGATGTTCCGGCATGACACATCCCGCGCGTTGGACCCGCACCTGCACACGCATTGTATCGTGTTCAACGCCACGTTTGATTCGGTCGAAAAGCAATGGAAGGCACTGCAAAACCACGAAATGTTCGTGGCACAGAAGTTTGTTGAAAATGTCTATTACCATGAACTCACGCGCGAACTAATGAAGTTCGGTTATCAGATTAAAAACAAACCGCGCGGCGATTTTGAGATCCAAGGCGTCGCGCCGGAGCTGATTGAAAAGTTTTCCAAACGACATCGGGAGATTGACCAGAAAACCAAGGAACTGCTGGCACGCGAGCCGGAGAAGGCCGATGGCAACATTGCCACGATTCGGGAGAACATCGCACACAAGGAACGGCCACGAAAAATCCGGGACATCGGTTTGGAAAAGCTGCAAACCCTATGGGACGATCAGATGACGGCGGGTGAAAAGGATTCGCTGAATAATTTAACGGTGACAAAATCTCCTGTGCCTGTTTCCGGCGAGAATGTATGCGAGCAGGCTGTCACGTGGGCGGAACAACACTTATTTGAACGGCGTTCCATTGTCCATGAGCATGAACTGTGGCGCCATGCTCTCGAACACGCCAGAGGGCAGGATTTTTCGCTGGCAGACATTCAGGCCGTCACGCAAAAGCGTAGTTACGTGCGTTTTGACCATCACCCAGGGAAAGTCTCCACAAGGGAGCACCTCCTGCGCGAATGGGAAATTGTCCAGACCGTCAAAGAAGGCATCGGGGACTGCCATTCGCTGGTCTGGAAGCCAAAACCGTTCAATTCAAAGCTGGACGAAGAACAGCGCGAAGCTCTCTACAAGCTGGTCTCCAACATTCACCGGGTTTCGGTTTTTCGCGGTGGGGCGGGCACGGGCAAAAGTTTCGTACTGCGCGAGTTGGTCGGGCAAATCCACGACGGCGGGCGCGGTGTGGTCGTTCTCGCGCCGCAACGCCAGCAAGTGCTGGACATGGAACGCGACGGCTTTCCTTCGCCGACAACCGTGGCCAGTTTCCTGCACAGGAAAGAACTCAAGGAGGGGGCGGCCGTCATTGTGGACGAGGCCGGTCAGATTGGAGGCAAAACGATGTTGGAACTGCTCCGGTTGGTGGTGGAGCGTAATGCACGGCTGATTTTGTCGGGCGACACACGCCAGCACGGGGCGGTCGAGACAGGAGATGCGCTGCTGGCGATTGAAAAACATTCGGGCATCCGGCCAGTGGAATTGACGAACATCCGCCGGCAGAACCCGGCGCTGGCAAAATCCATCGAGGAGCGCCGGCGCATCAAGGAATACCGGCAGGCGGTCGAGGAAGCGCGTGACGGCAAATTCTCCGAATCGTTTGAGCGGTTGGACAAATTGAAAACCATTGAACCATACACGCTGGCCGACAAGCATGAAAAACTGACGGCGCGTTATCTGGAACTGGTGAAAGATCACCAATCCGCCGTGGTCGTCTCGCAAAGCTGGAATGAAATTCACCAGGTCAACGATGCGATTCGTGGCGCGCTCAAGCGTGACAAATTGATTAGTGAATCGGAAACCGCGGTGACAGCCTTTCAGCCGGTGGATTTGACGAACGCTCAGAAACGCGATGCCCGCTCCTACACGCCAGACACGGTGCTGGTGTTCAATCGTGATGTGCGCGGGTTCAAGGCCGGTGAATCAGCGCGATTGAAAATGATTACCGACACACATTTGTTGGTGGAGACGGACACGCGCATCGTTCCCATTTCATTCAAGCATCTGGACAAGCTGACGGCCTGCCAGCGCAAGGAACTGGCTTTGGCCTCCGGCGATAAACTGCAACTCAAAGCCAATGGCCGCAGTGTCGAAAATCGCAAGCTGGTCAATGGCGAACTGGTCACGGTCAAGGCCGTTGAGCCTGACGGCCGCATCGCGCTGGCGGATGGCCGGGTCCTGGATAAAAACTTCCGGCAGTTCGTTCGCGGCTACGCCATTACGTCCTACGCTTCACAGGGCAAGTCGGTGGACTACGTTCTGTTCTCGGATTCAGCGGCGAAAGCTGCTACGAGCCAGCAGCAGTGGTATGTGACCATTTCGCGCGGAAAGAAGGGAATTCACATTTTCACCAGCGACAAGGAGCAACTACAGGAGAACATCACGCGTAGCGGGGATCGGCCATCCGTGCTGGATATACTGGCGGCGCATTATCAGAACGACGCATTTTATCGTCTGATTGAGCAACGCTGGGGACAACGAGCAGCGGTTGTTATGACCAAAAGCCGGCGAGCCAGACAGTTCAGGGAAATGCGCCAGCGGCAAATCCAAACGCAGGCACAGTCCCAGACCCAAGCGGAAGCTCTGGAAACGCAGTCGTGTGGCATCAGGATGTGAATGGCTGATTGCCGGGCATCTCGTCAATCGAAGGGATAATCATCGTGGCAACATTCTGGCGGCTCGCGAAACGGCGGGAATGGATCAAACAGTTCTGGTTGCGGTGTGGGACGGCCAGCGGGAAAATAAATCACGATGACGGGTGGAACATGAGGCATGGGTTTTCCCCGCAATAATTTTCGCCGTAATCCGCCACTCAACACCCAAACGGTGAAGGGAATGAGCAGATAGACGAACGCGATGAAAAGGTATAGTCCGTAATCCTGGATGAGGGCATCCAAGAAATGAAACACAGGGTTCAATACGTCCAGTGGGCTTACAGTCATATTTCCTCCGTGGGTTACTCGCAGGTGGTTTGGGGAAATTTTCAATTTGTGGCATCGGCATTCATGGCCGGTCCGATCCATGTAATGCGCTCATCTATGGGCGGGCAAATCACCACGGCATTGCGCGCGTAAGCATCATGCACCGCCTTGGAATTATGTCCCAAAGCGGCCTGCGCCCACCGTTGCGGGATGCCAATCACTTTTGCGCGTTCCGCCCAGGAATAACGGTAGCTGTGCAACGAAACGCCCTCAATCTTGAGCCGCTTGCACAGTTTCCAAAAGGTGCAGGCGCGGCTGCGGTCGTCCATCGTGCGGATGCCGGGAAACAGCGGCCCGGTTTTGGGAAGTTGTCGCAATACCTCCTCAAGCCCCTTGCCGATGACCAGTCTGGCCGGCGGCAGACTGCGTCCATCCAGCTTCGCGCGATGGTATGTAAGCACCCGGTTCGGCCAATCCAAATTATCCGAAGTCAGCGTGGCGCCGTCGGTCTGGCTGGCACCGGTGAACCAAAGTAATTTCAGATACAGCCGCCACTCCGGGTCAGTGACCGCCGCCACCAGCGCCTGATGCTCCGCTTCGGTAACCGCCCGGCGAATTTTCTTCTGCACCTTGGGCCATCGTTTGCGCGGCAGGATCGGGCCGGGAATCCAGCCCATGCCGAGGGCGTCGTTGTGGAGCGTCTGCAAAAAGAGCACCGTGGAATTGGTCCCGAGGCTCAACGCGTGGAAAAAATCATCGGTCGTGGTTTCAATGAGCCGCTTGTCACGGAGGAAAAGCATCGGCTTGGTTTTGACCACGCGCTCGTGACGCATCCGGGTGGCAGGTTTGCCACGGTTGCAAAACATTTCCATCACATCCGCCCAGGTGCGGGTGATCATTTTCGGGTCTTGCGCGGCGAGGTAGGTCTTGGCCATGACCAGATTCATCAGCGGCTGGGTGATGGTGTCATTCTTGGCCTGGATGATCCTGCGGGCCTCGGCCTTGTCGCGGGTCTGCAAACTTTTTTGCTGGCCGGTGCTGCGGTCCTGGCAGTAAAAAACTGCGCCGCGCCGGAACAATATGAAACGGTCTTGCATGTTCGTACCTTTCAGTTTACGAACACGAAAACCCAACCGTTAGCGAGCAGTGAAGGAGTGTCGAAAGAGGGCTGCGGCATTGTGGAAGAGTTGCCGCAACTCACTCAATTTACTGACACTTTCACTGACAGTTGGCGGTTTTTGACCCCTTTTTCACCCAAAATCCTTCGATTTCCCAAGAAATCGAAGTGGCGGAAGGGGTGGGATTCGGACGACTTTTGGAAGTTTTTTCAATTTCCATTACTCCGCGACCACCACCTCACTACCAGAGGCGAACAGCCTCATAACTAACGAACGCCAGTAGAGTCGGGCATTTTTATCTGCGTGTCAAGTCACCGACATAACGCAGAAAAAAACCATGAGCTACTAACCAAATACTCATTTATTACCCGTTCACTGGCACTTTCACTGGCACTTTTTTGATCGTTTTTTGGTCGCATTTCGCGGTGGTGGGGTGGGTTCTCAACCACCGGCTACAAGTTTTAGGCTTCTTTGGAAATTCAGCCAAAATGATGACGGTTTCACGGGGAATCACTGGCACTTCCACTGGCACTAAATACATCACAAACCGCTTGATTCATCGCCATATTAAACACCGCGCTGGCCCGTGCGTGCGGTTGGCTGCGCTCATTTCGCTCCGCCAACCCAACCGCACGCGTCGCGACGGTTTGGTTCATGGCCGGTCCGTGCTGCATTCCGTCGCTCGTGGCAGAGACGACTATACGTTCGTTCCGCCCGCTGCTCCGTAAAGTAGCACCGACCGCCTTTGCATTTTAGGCTGCGGCAGTCGCATGGGGATAACCATTATGGTCAAGTTCGGCAGCGATGATTTCACGGAATTTGGAGACGGCCGCTGTTGGAACCCAATCTCCCGGAGATTCAAATGCCTTTTGGAGACGGGCTTTCGTTGCAGCTTCTCCTTCAGTTTCTTGGCAACGGTTGATGCGAGCTTCCAGATGATCGGCCAGGGTCTTATCCGTCTGGATTTGCAGCGCCGAGGCTTCCCACCCTTTCGAGATGAGCACCTGTTCTCCCGTTGTCGTGGTGTAACGGTATTCTTCACTTCCAGTTCTGCCAATCTCGTTCCATAGCTGCCCGAAAAATAGGAGCCTCAAACCACGTTCCCGATCCGCGCACTGCTCCGGGGTATAGTGACGAATCACATTGTCCTCTTTGCAGATGTAAATAATCGCGGATTGCACGTCCTTGGGTGCTTGATCAAACGCCTTCGCAGCGTGCCTGAACTCCGTTTGTTCGCTTGCAGGAACAAATTTCTCCAAGGTTGCCACGATCAAATCGGAACTGTCCTGGTGGTCAATACCACGCACGGAGATTCCCTGCGAACGCCCGCGCACAGGTTCGAAAGCCGGTGAACCGGCTCCGCCATCCGCGAGGCAATAACGAATTAGGACATGAATTCTCCCCGGTGTGGCATCAACCACGGAGTAAGCCTTCGACTCCGCGTCAATATTGTCCAAAATTACAGTGCTTTCACCGTTACATTGCGACCAGTATTCGGCAATCGTTTGTGGAACAACAGCGGACTCACCAATAACGTCTGCAACCCCCCTCCGCATTGCTTCATCAGCCGACTCACTGTTGCGCCGTCTGACCAAACCTTGTCGAATTTGAGATACACGCATTTGGACTGCCGCCTGCACTGGCGAACGCAGTTCGGCAATGCTCGGTTTGAGGCTCAAAAGCGGGCAGCCTGACTTTTCTTCAAGTTCCAAGGCCCGGATTTCGGCTGTTGTCACGTCTTTCAAACGCAGGAGCGGGTGCAACAATTCGTCTGAAAAATGTGATTTGGCCTCGGTTAATGCCTGATGTGCGTATTCAATCATATTGAACGCCGCTCGAAGTGTAGTCATTTTCTCCGTTAAACTTGTCTGCGCTTCAATCGCTGATACTGCGCGACGCGCCGGTTTGCGCGTGATGCCAGAAAACAGTCTGGACGACCACCGGGCGGCGGCGGCGTGCAGTGCGGATTTCTCGATGCGGCTCTTTTCCAGCGAAATCCGCTCCTGCTGGCTCGTGGCCTCGATTTCAGCCGCCAACGCCTCTTTTGACTGTTCGACCTCTACGACACACTCATTGAGGTCGTTGACAATTTGATTGAGCGTTGCGCCGTTCGCGATGCTTTCTTGAATCCACGCCGAGATCGTATCGTTGAGTCGCTTTTGTTCATCTTCGCATTTCCCCGAAACGCCCGCCTCGCGGAGCTTGAGATGGTCGCTTGCAGCGTCTTCAAAGTGGCGCACGCTATTCGCGAGCAACGCCGGCTTGAACCAGATGGCCGCAAGAATTGCCAGGAACAAGAATGCTCCAGCAAGCAGTGTGATAACGATGCCGCCCCCCGAAGCGAAGGCCGCAACTATGAGCAATGCGATGGCAACCGTTGCAAGGATGACCGCCAGCGGCAAAAACTGCCAGCGGCCTGCCCTAGCCAATAAACCGTGCGCACGATTTGAACGCTGCGCAAAGTCATCGTTGGGCATGATATTTAGCGCCGCGAGCAAGGACTCACGGCCCGTGATGTGTCGAATTGGTTTCATGATAATGTTTCCTTTCTCTTTTATTGGATTTAGTCAATCAAACTTGACAGTGCCTTTTGGAGGCCCAGGAGTTGGGCGGCATGGTTTCGCCCGCGTGGGTCGGTGCTATACCAACTAACCCCGGCGCGGTCGAAATACCGCGGTGAACCTGACGCCTTCTCCGAGAACAAGTTTTCGCTGTCACGAAAGTCACCGGCGATGCGATTAGCCATCGGCGTCTCGGTCATCAAATACAACCACCGGGCAGCCATCGCTGCAACGTCTTCCCGGCCATTGGCGCACAACTCGGAGTTCGAGGCGCCGAACAGCATGATGGAGTGAAAAAACTCGGTCTTTGGAGAATGCACGATTGGGTTTCCCGGCACAGGGAGCACAATGTCCGGGTTTTCGATTACATAGCAGACCTGTCTCAAGAACCCTCCGAAATTGGCCAAGGCTGTTTCGTAATTGAGCGTTGAAGCCGCACATACGTTTGGGGACAGACACACTAAATGGCGACGGGCGGGAATTCCGACCCGCAGGCGGGCAATGCTATCGCCTCGCGATGCCTGTAAAATGGCATTCCCCGCCCCCATGCCACCAAAGCCGGCCGCAACGATGAAATGTTGGGTGGGCGCAGCTAGAGAGGTTCTGACACCATGTTCCGCGCGATCTGCGACCGCTTCCGTGGTTCGGTGTTCGACCATTGCCTTATTAAGGATTTTATCGGTCGCGTTTAGCTCTGCGGCTCCGAGAGCAAAGCCCAAAATCGGCTTTGCTCCCGCACCATTCAGAGTATCGTGGTCGGATAATTTTGAGAGTTTCGCGCCGAGATGAGCCGACGATTTGTCCTGAAGCGCCTGCTCCGCCAACTTTGATGCGGAGTAGGCGGGATAGATGAACAGGCAATCTTCCGGTATGGTGATTTGTCCGTGACCCGGCACTGACAGTGACATTGACCGCGTGCTCTGGTCGGAATCCAGAAAGACAAAGCGACACAGGTTCTTGGCTGTCAACCTGCCTTTAATTAGTAGCAGACCGAGCAGCATCAACCCCGTGAGGCAGGCGGTAGTGCCAATGAATTGCAGGACGCTGGGCGCTGTCTGGGACATGGCTGTGTCCTCGTGTAATAATGGATTGTTTATTTTCATATTTTTCGTTTGGTTTTAGATTTTGGATTGTTCGCTGTTTGTTGCGGCGATCTCTGCGTCGCCCTGAAATTCATTTTCCATCATTGAGCAGCCACGAAACACAAACGTGTGCTCCAAGTTGTCTGACGAAATTCGGATCTCGTCCCCTGGTTTGATTTTTTGAGGCCGCACAATGGCCAAACCATTAAGCCACACGGCCTGTGCTGAATCCGGGCATAGCACCGGGATTCCCCGCCAATTGACTCTGATCCTGGGGCCGAGTGAATCAGCGTTTGTTTCGACTTTGGGATGCTCGTTTAGGACAAGGCACTCACCGTTCTCAAGTGTAAAGGTGTTAGCCTCGACCCCGGTGGTTCCGGCTTTGCAAAGCTCGATTTCGAATGGTCCCTTGTTCCGAAAAGCAACAATCACGACGGCGCAAATCAAGGCGGTGAGGGCCACTGTGCCGACGATAGGAATCATCCTCGTGATTACATTTTCAGAGCGAACGGCTGGCGTATTTGGCGCGTAACCATTCGAGCTTGTCGCCGCGTGGCCGACGACTGCCACCGAGGGAATCGGCGGACTGGCGTTCTCGGCTGTTGAAACTGAATTGGGCCGTTGGCTGGCCGCCGCCACGACGGTGTTAGTTACAAACACCCGCTCCGTGTTGGTCTTGGTCAGGAACACCGGCGTTGGCACCGGCTTTTCAATCGTCCTGACAATTTCGTTTGTGACAAAAATTGTGCGCGGCGGACTGGGTGCGGGTGCCAGCGGCTTTAATTGTTGGGACCGGCGAAAATCTGCCATTTGTGCCTGCAATTCGGCTTGTTGGCGCTGCACACGAGCAAGCTCGGCGGCAGTCTTTCCGCCGTCTTCAACTTTGGGTTGCGCGTTGGTCGCTTGGGCTTCCTGGGTGAGTTTGCGGCTGCATTCATCCAATACAGCTTGGGGGTCCGAAAGTCCGGCGCGGGCGAGGCTGCGGAAGTGGTCTTGATTTGCCTGATATTCCCGGAGGACTGTCAGCGCTTTTGTAGCCGCATTGCAATGCTGGCACAAAGTGGCCGCGCGTATTTCTTCGGTTTGAAGCCGCTGGGAAAGCTCCGCATAAACCGCGTTGAATTCTTGGCGCTCTTGTGCGCGAACGTAGCCGAATGACCATTTCAATCGCGCAATGCGATCCGGTTCCCCTTCAAGGCGGATTTCAACAAGGTCGCCGAGGAACAGCGCGCGAACCAGGTCATCCGGCGTGCCTGGGAGGTTGGCATCCAGCAATCGGGTTGCATCGTCGAGGTTCCGGTCAACCTCAGAGAGGGAACGACTACAGAAACTCTGCTCGTCGATTAAAAATTGTCTGCTGTAATAGACGCCAGTTTGTTCTGGAGCGGCGGTCAGCACGTTGGGGAAGGCGAATAGTATCAACAGAGGGCAAACCATACGCGGTGCCGTGATCTTGCGAAAAAGCCATGCAAAGATTGGAAACGTGACACCAAACGTAATGAGCAATGCGACCAGTCGCGGCGCATCCGGTGAAGTGCAAAGGAAATTTGCGAAGTCACTTTCAACGGCCTTCAATTTATCGGCCCACCCGCTGGGTGCGAAACCGGGATTTTGTCCGATGCTCGCCGACGCGCTGCTGGACTGAACCTGCTGCTGAATTTTCTGCGCGATGGGCAGAACCAATGGACTCGCTGCATAAGCGGTCACGGCAGCTAGAACGATGGCTAGGAACAGCGAAATGAGACCCCTAGCAAAGCGCCATGCAAAAACAATGCACAAGCATATCACTGCGCCAGCGGCAGCCAAAGTGACGAGTGCCTCCCGGCTCGATCCCCATTTTTTAACCGCAAAGCCAAGTTTTGATTGAGTCGGGATGAGGCTGCCGGCGGCCAGCACCGGGCCGGTGGCTAGGTCCGTTCGCAATTGGAGAACGCTCCCATTGCGAATGTGAACAATGCCTTCACGGATTAGCCCTTCAGTGCTGCGGTTCACGGTGAATTGCGCGATGCGGTGCCCGGCGTCGTCCACGAAGACGCGCGTGACTTTTCCGGCGTCTTGATGGTCATTAATTTCGACTGGCGCGCCCTTTCCGATGGGATCGCCGTCAATGACCGTCTTATATGATTTGGTGCAGCCGCTGATGGCTAACGCGGCAACACATAGTATTATCAAACTGAAAAATTTATTTTTCATAAGGAACTTTGCGTTTGTTGATTTGTTGTCATTGTTTCCGTGCCTCACGGTTTCAAAAGCGGGAGGCTGTCTGGACAGCCTCCCACAACCGGCCGCATCCACTACGTTTCCAGATAACGGTCCAACCTCCCTTGCTTGGCGCTTTTGAGCAGCACCGAGAACTGTGCCCTGGACATTTTCACGAGGCCGCCGAAGTCGTCTTTTATTTGAATCTGCTGCGGTTCCACAGCACTTGCGTCTTCAAAGACCTCCGGGCAGCCGTGCGATGGGCTCGAATTGCATAGCAGGGCTATTGACTCTTTCTGGACTATTGACTTTTTCATACGGACCTTTCGTTTTTGTTTGTATTTGTTTTTGCTCCGGGTTGTGTTAATTCCCGCCTGGCGCGGAGCGTTAAACGCCGGGGAGAGATCAATATTCAACGGCTGAAGAATCGTGGGCGGTGGCGCACGCCGCGCAAACCGGCGCGCGCAATGCCGAGGGAATGCCTGCCTGGCGACTTTGGCCTTTTGCATCGGCATTTGTTGAACCGCCGGAAATTTGAATGACGAAACTGGTGACAATCCAAGGTTGGATTGTGATTTTCCGCTTTTTCATGTTTGTGGCGTTTTGCTGCTCGACGGCGAGCGGTTTTATTGTTTGAGTCATGTTAAAGATTGACCAAGTCAATCGGCCTTCTGCCGCAGTTCATTGGCTGTCTTCTCGGAACCGGATTTTTGATTGGTTTTCCGCTCGCGGATTCGGTCGCGTGCAAACAGGACGATAAGTGCGGAAAATGTTGAGCCGATCAAAACGGCCACGATCACGAATCCGTTTTCAACGCGATTGATTTCGTGTTCCAAACGATCAATGCGGCCACTGTTATAGTAGTAGCTCGCCCACTCCACATTGATTCTGTTTACCCGCTCAACCTCCGCCAACACGTTGGTCCCGCCGGCCGGTGGCAGTGCCACCATGCTCAAGCCGGTCATCGCAGTTAGAAATAAATACGAAATCAGAATAGTAATTTTCATACATGGAATGTGGTATTGCCGCGATTAATCTGACCGCATACGGCGGATTCGCTCGTGCCCGTTCCTTCAAAAGAGCAGTTGCACTCCTGCTCCGACATATCGAACCGCCACCTTGCACGTCGCGCATCTGTATCTCATGCCTGCGGCGGCGCGCTTGTGCCGAATTACAGTGAACGTGTGGTTGTCCCCGGCGCAATCACAGGCGTAATAAAACACCTTCCGAATTCGCCCTCTCACCCGGCTTGCCGCATAAGTGTGGCAGACCACTGGCTCTCGTCCCATGTCCCGCATTATCCCTTTCCACTCGGCACCATGCGGCTTTGCCTTCAGGCCGTTGATTGCCCACGTCAAAAGGTGGGCGGCTTCGTGTGGGACCGTTTCCTCGATAAAATCTTCGGGATTCGCGCGGAGGAGGTCCAGGTTGAGACGAATTAGATTACGAACCGGATAGGCCAGTCCCGCCGTCAGACCGCGTAAATCGAATCGCAATTGTGGGAGGTCGAGCCGGCGGCAATACCTATTTTCAGCCCATTCGTAAACGTCGAGCACCTTGTCCTCGGCGCACTTGATGGCTTCGATGGTTTCCATAGATCATTCGGTCAGATATTGGGCACGAAAACCCGCTTCCGCGAATCATACCGCCTCGTTGAACTCGCAACCTCGCTCACAAAGGCCATTGTCAGCACAAACGGATGCCTGTCCTCACACCTTGAGGCGTTGATCCTGGCTTGATTGCCGGCCAGCATTTCCTCAACCAGACCGGATTTGGCCGTGTCACTGTCCGGGCAGGCGGCGATGATCTTGCCGGGTGAAACGCCACCGGCATCGGTCAAAATCTGCGCCAGCTCTGAAATGGTCGCTCCGGTGCGTTTGATGATTTCAGAAATTGCTACGCGGGAATGCTCTTTTTGGGCCAAGATGCAGCTTTCAAGCATCCGTGCGCACATGGCATACTGGCGGCTGCCAATTTGTGCGCGCCACAATTCTTCAAACAATTTTGGGTCCTGCTTGACCCGCAACTGCATACGGTTGCTCAAATGGTTCCAAGTCTTCACGGCTGAAAAATGAAATGGCTGAAATGTTCGGTGGTTGGGAAATAGTTCTCGCCTGTCTTGTTTTCCCCTTTCTTCCGTTTGCCGGAATATGCGAAGAAACTTTTGAACCAATTCAACGGTTCACTTCTATTAGTCGGACAAATCCAGTCCTCGACTCACACCGTTCACCGTTGTCCGTCTTCCCCAAACGCGCCCGATGCACTCATCCACCCTACTGGTTAAGCAGGACATTTGGTGTCCGCTCAATTCGTCGTTCTCAACCCACGCTTGGCCGCTTGTGACGGCATAGTGGAACGGGTGTGCGCTATAACAGTCATCATGACGTAAAGAAGGACAATGCGTGTCTGCGCAGATGGATTGCCTGCAATCACGCAGAGACGGTGAACGCACGTTCAATAGGGCGCCGGTGCCGTTTGGAGTTGAGAAATTCCCGTCTGTCCGTTTATGCTGGACGCTGTTCGTGGATCTGAACTACCAGCGCATGATCATCGCGTATCACGGGTGCGACGCCTCCGTGGTCGCAAAGGTTTTGTCGGGTGACGACACGCTTGTTCCAAGCGAAGAGGAGCACGACTGGCTTGGCCCGGGGATTTATTTTTGGGAGCATGGCCCTCAACGCGCTTACGATTGGGCTGTGGAAGAAAAACAGCGCAATCCCGAAAAAATTCAAAAGCCGGACGTGCTAGGAGCTTATATCAATTTGGGCCAGTGCTTTGATTTATTGGACACAGCGAACACCCGGCTATTGCAGGCCATGTATCCACAATTCCAGCGCTTCATCACCGAAAGTGGAAAGCCGATGCCAGAAAACAAACCTGCGCCAGGAAAGAGTGACCCGGATAAAGTGCTGCGTTTCTTGGACTGTGCCGTTATCAAATATGCGCTCGACAAAGTGGCCGCAAAGGGCGTTGTATATCAGACTGTGAGAGGTGTTTTTGTTGAGGGAGGCCAGGCTTTTCCGGGGGCTGGAATCATGTTGAAATCACACATTCAAATCAGCGTGCGCGACCCGGGCTGCATCGTGGGGTTTTTCCGCCCCAAAGAGGGTTCCTTCGCGCGGGAGCACGGAAATAACGGATGAATTGCGGCGGACAAAAATGGGGGCAAACCGGGCAACCGGTCAGCCGCCGTATTCTTTCGCCAGTTTTCCGGCGGGAGTGAAAATGCCGGAGGCGATCAAATCCCTGAAACCTTGTTCGGGCGTCATCTTCTGAACTTCTTCAACCACAAGCCGATGCACATCCAGCAATTCCTTCCTGGAGAGCACTGCGCCGTTGGCTTGCGGCTGTTTTGCTTTGTCGTTCTTGTCGCTCATCTTCTACGCGGACAAAATATGTCCGTCCCCTGTAGAAGTCAACCGCGATTTTTGATGTTGCTACATTTCAGGACAGGAGGCAGGGAAGGCGAAGGAACTCCAAACTGCGTTTGGCACGAAATGGCCCAATCGCCCCCACAGCCGGCAATGCCCAGCTTTATTGCGCTGGCGAGGTCGATGCAGCCATCTCGTTTATCCAAAGTTTGTAAAACGCTTTGGAATTGAAGTCCTCACAATCACTCGGAGGAATCGGTCCAGACGGCGGTGATAATTTCCAAGCAACTGCGCGTGCGGTCGAACTGCTGTAGAATATGCTTTCCTTATGGAAAAAAAGCGTCGCGCCAAAGTGTTGGGCCAATTCGGGCATTTTGCATCGTTTGATAAACGCGATAAAATCCTTACGGAGCTTTTCTACGGGTTCTTTTAGCGGATGTTTGCGTTCGGGATGCTCTGCCGATTGCTTCTGCCAGTCTGGCTGAAGTTGTTCATTGGCTATGGTCCAAGTGTTATGGTGACTGTCGTAAACGGCTTTCCGTTCCGCATATTTTTGCTTTAGAGGACGAGAAATCCATGAAAAACCATCGTCAGAAAAAATATCTGGAGCACTGTAAAGTTGGAACGCCTGGTCCGCATCAGATTCGTGGTCAGCAAAGTGTAAAATGTGGTTAAAGAAAACATTAAGCATTTCAACATAAACATGGTTCTCCAACTTCAACAGGCAGGACCCAGTGAGAGTCGAAAATTTGATGATAGAACACAAATGATCAGCCTTGCTGGACACGGAACGGTTCCTTACGCCTAACCATTCCTCCAATCCTGTGTCTGTTTTGATACGAGCTAATGCCACCTGTGCATTGTGCTTCAAGGCCGAGATGTCTTCGCCTCGCTCTGCCGAAACCGCGAACAAATTGAATCCAAGGTTAACCGCAATATCATGACTTGCTGTTTCCATCTCTGAAGCTGCCTGATCGCGTTGCTTTTCAATCTCCTTACGCATTCTCACTGCGTGTTCGGTCTGAGTCCGAGTCGTTCTTTCTTTAGCGCTATGCCGCGCTAGATTACCCTCACCATCGAGGATTTCGTTTCCACTCTGTCCTTGCGTCCATTCCCGAAATTCTTGGAACATTTGCTCCTGATTTCTGCGCCGTTCACCGGCTTCACCGAGGCCGCAGAACATGGCTAAATGACATAGCGGTATTTCCTTCCTAGCGAGCGCCCAATGCATCGCTAAGACAGGTGGCGTGGCAGGTCGCCAACCGCTGGTTTCAATTTTCCCGCTGGGAGTCTTATACACAATTTTGAACGATTGCCCTTGTTGAACGACAAATTGATCTGGTCCAAATCGAGCCTTTAGATTTTCAACCAGCTTTGTGAGTCGAGTGCGTGTTTCACTGGTGAGTCCCCCGTCTTCGTTTTTGCTGGCAGTAAACACGGTGTTCAGTTCATGCCTTCCAGCAACCGTTGGATCGCTGGCCAGATGGTTTTGGGGATGAACCGTCACGTGAACTAAACGGCCCTCGACAAGTTTCGCGATGCGGTCGGCCAGATTCAAACCACGAAACTCGTCTGCTGAGTTCGGCCGGTCATCCTTTATGTCCAAAATCACAATCGTCAGTTCTGGATTGATCCCTTCCACCGCAACGCTGGCGTCAGAATCTCCAAGTTGCGCTCGTCCCATGGTAAGCAAACCCACGAAACCGCTCTCATCGGCCAAATCAACTGTTATTCCCCTGCCAACCAAGTTGTCGGTCGTCCACTGTTCCAAGATCGAGCTATAAACTCTCGGAGTATCCTCACCAACGATGACAGTCCAATCGTTTTTGCGGTTCGTGTCGGCATGCGTATAAATCTCGTGTCGGGTATTCCCGAACATGTAGCTACGAGGCTCTACGCCATTCGCTTTACGAGGTTGTTCACCGTTCGTTTTCATTTATGGCTTCTGGTTGATTCGAATGCATCCCGTCCACCAAACTCCCCCGCCTGGTTCTAAAGTTTTAGACGGACAAAAATTGTCCCATTGGACTAACTCATTTTCGCTGCCCATGCTGGCTAGAATTTCTTGGCTATGCTCCCCGGGAATGGCTTCTGAAACCGATTGCCCGCCGTAGCTTGGCGGGTTGCCTAAATTGGAGATGAGAATGCGCCTGGGATTGGATTTCGGTTCGACCTTGACCCGAATTGCAGCCTTGCGAACCGTTGACGGGGCCGGAGACCAGGTTTGAACTACGTCCGCATGACGAAAAGCATAATGAATTGAGTGTTTTTGGGACGAAATCAAAAAATTCAAAATCCAAAACTGAAGATGAATTTGAAGAGTTTCTCGAATTTTCTCCACTTCCGTGACGCTATCCAACCATGACCATGATCCTGGAAGATTACATTCCCAGTCGAGCCATAAGTCGCGGAATTTCCACATTTCATCCCAACTCCACTCTGTCGTGGCGTCACCATTTTTCGGGCGGCGTGGTATGGCATTGGATGGTTGCGCGCGGTAGTAACCAGCCAGAAAAGTCTTCTCGGCCAATTTGGTGAAATGTCTATCTCGTCCTGGTTCAAACCATGAAGAAAATTCCTTCCATGGTCCCTTTGTGATTTCCGCCTTGTCAAAGGATCCCCTCAAAAATCGGCGCAAAAATTCCAAATATACTGCTGCTGCTTGGCACTGCGCTGGAAGGATGTCGAAATTCGTCAGGAACGAGCCAGTGGCCCAGTCGAGGTCGTGCAAAGTGATGCGGGTGCGTCTGCGGTCCGCTTTTTGCCGATTTAATTCTCGCTGAATCCGGCCATAAAATGCCTGATCCAATATACGCTGCGCGAGAATCTTAAAGAATGCTTCGATCTCCAGAAGTCGCTGGTTTCTTGCGAGATCGCTCTCTCCGCGAATGTCGTTCAAGCTGAATAGTGCGACGGCAGCGCATGTCGTATTGTCCGCTTCTCCTCCCTGTTGGCTCCGACCAACAGGAAATTCTCTGGAGCGCAACACGGGAAAGACAAAGTGTTCCTTGGGACCTTTGTCGAGCACTATGAGATAGTAATACGGGAAAACCGGAAACTGCGCCATTGAATGAATCCATGCGAGTAAATGGATAAGAGGCTTTCCTTGATTTTCCTCTTCTTTCTGACAGAAGTCGTGGATGCGTTCGGCGAATTCCCGTATTGTTTGAGGGGCGCTGGCCTTTTGCTTCGTTTTCAGTCTCGCCTCAATCGCCTCAAAAGAATTCCAAGCTCTCTTCCCAAGTTCCGTCAAAGCGTCAGTTCGTTTGGAAAGTCCCAGCAACTCGCCATCAGCGACAAATGTATTCTTCCTAGAAACCGCATCACAATTGCGCCTTACGCGCTGGACCGGGTCGGATTGGTCTTCGCCCGGCCCCTCCAGCATCCAAGCTTCCGCGAGACGGTCGGCATAAGTGGTCTGGTCTTCGTCAGTTCCATGACCAAAGAAGATTTTGTCACCATAAAAACAATTTGCAACGCGAGGCGGTTTATTCCAAACGTCATCAAACTTAATGTCGCTAATCGTCTCGGTAAAACTCCGTCGGCTACACATGTAGAGTGCCCATCGCCAAATCGCTACGCGACACAATACTTCCCCGACCGGACAATAAATTCGATCCAGTGCTTCTTCATCGTCTTTTGGTGGTTGAAAGCCCGTGGGAAGGTGCTGTAAATATTCTGTTCCCCGAAATGTTTCGGATGTGGATACTCGCAGTTCTTGCTCTTCCCTTCGCTGGACAAATAAATCATGTATGGCGGAACTGAATTTTGTTTCATCTTCGTTACTCGTCCGCCTTGGCAAAAACGGTAAATCGATTGTCAGAAAGTCGCGGGCCTCCGTGTCTTTGTCTTGCGACTGCATCAGCCTCGGCCGCCGAGTCAGGACATCCGCCACCGAAATCGCTGCTCCCGCAATTCCAAGGTGCGAATATACGCGCTTGGTGAAGAGTGGATTGTTCAAGAAAAGCCGGCTGAACTTCTCTTTGCACTGCTTTTCATCCTCGCCCCAAGTGCCAGCCAAGAGAATCTTCAATTCGTCCAGCAGTTTCCAAAACTCATCGGTGTTTTTTTTGGACATGCCGACAAAATGGAAGCCTTTTCATAGGGTCATTTCAAGCCCCAAAGCAAGCCCACCTGCCAATACCGAAAGGGGTTGGCGACCTCGCTGAACCGGGCAGCCCGCAGCATCTTAATTTGTGCGGTCACGCTGCTGTAGCAATTGTCATTGTAATAGTGATCAACCCACTGCTCGCAAAGCTCCCGCATTTTGGGCTGCTTTTTTGCGCTCGCTGCGAAGTGATCCCGAATCCATTTGACATCAAAATCCAAAGCCGCTTTGGACATTCGCGGAGATTCGGATTCATAATTAAACAAATCACCATTTAACATCACTCCACCTGACGCAAGACAATCGTAAATGCGCCGGTAAGTGAATCGCTTCTGTTGGTCTGTGAAGTGGTGCAGGGTGAAGGCGGAAATGACCGCGTCGAAACCCCGTTTTTGCGCCTTCTTCGGCAGACGGGCAACGAGGCGCGAAGGATCGCAAGAATCACTCAAAAAATCTGCCACAAAAAGGTCAAATCGGTCGCGCGCGATACGATGACCTTTCAATTTTTCCTTGAGTTGGTCAAGCATCGGGCCAGCGAGGTCCACCCCCACCACTTTAACAAACGGAAATTTTTTTAGAAGACTTAAAGACTCGGCACCAGTGCCACACCCAATATCAAGAACGAAATACGGGCTTTGATCGCTTCTGTGACCGCGCCGAGAAACATGCAGCCTCACCAATTCGACAAGCGTGTCGTGGAGCAGTTTGTATTGGGGGCAAACCGATTCGATGGTTGCGTCATACAGGTTCGCCTCCGCCATTGCGAAAAAGTAACGACGACGTTTTTCCTGCTCACTGATGCCGGAATGTGGTGTTTTGGATACACGCATGGCTTCATCAAATTTTAATGAGTTGACCGGATAACGGAAAGGAATTTCTGCAATCGCGGCGTCTTCGGGTCATGGAGGATTTCCGGCCCGCCCGATTCCACGATGCGGCCATGATCAATGAAAACAATGGCGTCGGCAGCACTCGCAATAAAATGCAGGGAGTGCGTAACGATCAAAATTGCAAGGCCATCCGATTTTAACGAGCGAATGATTTCCAGAACGCCGCCGGCCGCCTCCACATCGAGATTCGACGTGATCTCGTCCAAAAACAGATACCGCGGTTCCATCGCCACGGCGCGGGCCAAGGCCGCACGCTGGCGCTCACCACCGGAAGCCTCATTGGGAAAATGGTTCGCAACATCAGCCAGTCCAACCCTTTGGAGCATGGCTCGGGCGCGCGCTTCGGCGTCGGGACGGCCCGCCATTCTCAAAGGCAGGGCAACATTGTCGAAGAGGGTGAGGTGCGGCCAGAGAAAGAGTTGCTGAAAAACCGCAGTCAGCTTTGGCCAAACAAGCGATGTATCCGGCTTATCTCGGGGAAAAGTGAAGCTCGTGCCATTGATGGAAAGTTCACCAGAAGATGGAAGGTCAACCAGCGTAAGACAGCGCAGTGTCATTGTTTTGCCTGCGCCGCTCGGCCCAATAATCGCTGTAATGGAGCCGGGCTTGAGTTCAAAGCTGATTCCTTCGAGAAGCGTCGCGCTCCCGGCCAGTTTTGAAATGTTTCGGGCGACAATCATTGGGTTTAGCGAGACGTGAGTTCGGCAAGTTTTCGGCCAAAACGACGTTTCAGCAAGAGAGCCAAGCCTTGTATTGGCCCGCACACCACCAGAAAAAGAATACCGAGCGCAGTATAAATTTGGACTGGTTCGTAAATGCGAGCATTGACGTTCTGCGCGGCGCGGAAAATTTCGTCAACTGAAATGAAACTAGCGAAAAGGGTGGCCTGCAACATGGTCACTTGGGTGGCGATCAGCGACGGGAGAATGTTGCGAATGATAAGTGGAAACTGAATGTGCCGAAGCGCTTGGTTCGTTGTCAGTCCGCTGATGCGAGCGACCACCAGATATTCTTGAGGAAACTCACCGAGCGCATGGCGCACGATGTCAGCGACGGCTAAAATGTTGACGATGGAAAGTGCGATGGATGCGCTCCAAAAAGGGGGAAGCCGCACGCCAAGTTGTGCAAGGGGGAAATGCAACCAAAAGAGAAACACGAGAACTGGCACACTCACCATGAAAAACGACGCCACTTTGGTCGGAATCCCTAACAAACGCGGCCGACGGTGGGCCATGACACCGACAAGTGCTCCGACCAAGAGGCCGGAGCACCAGATTACCAGGCATAGTTTCAGCGTGGTCAACAGGCCGTCTGTGAAGGCTTCATGATACTTGACGAAGATTTGAAATATATTCACGTTGAAAATTATTCAGTCAAGTTATTCGTTGGAAGCTCGGTATGGGAGTGCGTTGCGGTAAAACGCACCTTTGGCCGGCTCATATTTGTCGAGAACGTGATCCACAAAGCCGTCGTTGATCAATTCCGTGATTGCCGCATCGAGCATGGGCTTAAAATGTCCCTGATCGCGATACAGCATATAGCAGTTTGGATAAATTCGTATTGCTCGTCCTGGCACAGGCTCACGTAGGGCATTCGGGTGCGTTTTTTGGAATTCAAGTGCGACGAAAGGCTCAACGAACGTGACATTGGCGCGACCGCTTGTGACCGTTTCAAGGATGGTCGCAATCTCTGTGTTCTGCGGCTGTGAAACTCGTTGTGCCTTTGGAAAGTCACGCCGGGCGACGTCATCTGTCACCTCACCATCAATGGTAGCGATTTTGACGGTTGCGTCATTCAGCAGATCAAGATGCCCATCGAATCGGTGGTCATCGGCACGGACGTAGGCGGCTAGACCACCATAATAAACAGGCACGGTAAAATCGGCCACTTTGGCACGATCACTCAATGGCCACACCGGCGAGCCAATTAAGTCGTATCGATTTGCCTTCAATCCCTCAATCATTGTTCCCCAGCCAACTTCTTCCTTCCATTCGACTTTCAGACCAAGATTGTGAGCTGCTTCTTCGATAACTTCGGGGAAAATGCCGCTGACTTTTTTCGTGTTCGGGTCCTCGATGAGGCCAGGGGGGTATGGCACATACCCAAGCCTTATTGTGCCGGTTTCAAGCACGCGGTCATAGGCAGTCTGGGTTTTCTCATTTTGCGATGTTGATGTCTTTGGCTGGCAACCTGCAAAGAGGCAGGTCGCCAAGATCAGAAATGCCAGTTTTTTGATGATTTTAATAGTCATAGCTCATGTGTTTGCGGTTTTTCTATCACGAGGCGAATAGCCGATTGTTTCTGGAATTCTGGCCCCTAACAATCTCAATTGCATATACTTGCATTTTCATTTGGACCAATTCCCGGCTAACCGCCAACGCTCGTGCGGCTGGACGAGCCGCCAAAGAGAATAGGCGGACAAACCTTGTCCGATGGAACGCGCGTTCAGGTTTGACGAAGCTGCGGTCTGCGGTCAGCGAGCGCAACGCCCGCCGTCGAGCCGCAGACGGAAGCCAGCCGCTCCTGCGGCCATGGTTGGCGCGTGTTGCGAATTTGGGAGCACGATTTGACGCGGAAGAATCAGGCACGGTGCATGGTCCATATCCGCCGATTTCTTCAGCGCGAACCGTTCGGAAGTAGTGTTTCCTCTGTCTTGGCCGCAGTAACGACGATTTCAAGAATCACCGGTTGCCCTTCAGTTATGAGAGACCGTTGGCTGTTTGGCAACTTGGCAAGCAGCGACAATTCCAGCCGCTGCAAGACCGTTTCAATCCGCCGCAAATGATGGCCGCGAACCGAAATCTCGTGCGTGGTGAAAACGAGCTTGAGGTTTTGCTTATCGCCGCCACTGTCGAGTTCCGCAAAGATGAAATGATTGTGCGGCAGCAACAGTGAACGCTCTGGCGTTGCTTCAATGCGTAATCCGCGTGCCTGTGGGTCGCTGGCCCAACATTCGGGTGTTTTTGTGCTCATGTTTTTGTATGGTTTGGTGTTTTGGTTGATGTTGTTGAGCCAAATGGAGACGGAAAATTCGTTCGGCGGCTCGACGACCGAAGCGAATAAGATAACCGTGCAGCCGATTCCAAAGCAGATGATGTCCGCGCGGGACAGAACCGGCCGCAAATTCCATCGCCAGTGGCCGATGACCGGAGCGGGTGATATTTTCACGAAGCTGCTGTTTGTCCGGCGTGAAAATGCGAATGCCGCGCCGCCCGCGCGAAATGGTCACATACCATTGTTGCGCGTTCGTCGCCGGCTTGACCGTCGAATCGGAAAACAGGACATAATCCACGGTTTTGCCCTGTGAACCATAGGACGTGACCGCGTAGCCGGGAAGAAATTCACGGAATGATTTGTCCAGGACGCGGCCATCCGTCAGTTCAACGCCGCCATCGGCGCGAACAGATTTCACGGTCACGAGTTCACCGTTGGTCACGCGCCGGCCTGACGCCAATTTCCGATTTGCCTTGAGATGCAGCCGGTCGCCATTTGCGACAGAAAGCTCGCGCGCATGGCAGACCGTGAGGCGGTCGAGCAATCGGTTTGAGACCGTCACAAACTTCCCGTCAACCTCGACAAGCACGCTCGATTTCAAAATGCCCGCCAGCTTGCCTTTCGCCCCCGGTTTGGCATCGCGAACTTTCTGATTGAAGACAATCACGGCATCTGGCGGATAGAAACGCTGATCGCGCTTTTGGGCGTTGGTGAGGTCAATTCTTTCCAGTGCTTGAACCGCCGAGTCTGTTGCGCCAAGCAAACCCTTTCCTTTTAACGCATCACGCACACATGAGTTCACGCGATGCACTTCGCCCCACGTTTGCGAGACGACAACCGCCGAAGCGTTTTGCTCTGCGAGCCGAAGATATTCGTCGGCGAGTTTGTCGGCTTGTTCGCCAATGCCACAGGCAACAATCGCGCCCAATTTGTCGAGCCGTTCAAACGAATCGCCCAACTTGCCAGCAGCCGCTGATTCAACGGCTTTCCGATACAGCTTGATGCGCTTGCGTTCATCGTCATCGCGACCGAGCGCCGGGTCTTGCCGACGAATCTTGTGCAGTTCGACCGGCTTCACTCCGGCATGGCGTTCAATTGCCAACAGAGCATCCGAAGCTTCAACCGCTCCGTGTTGCCTCGTGTCGCCGGAGAGAACCAGCCGTCCGTGTCGCTCATGGATCAAACGGACAAGCTCCAACATCTGCCGCCCGCCAATCTGCCCCGCTTCATCAACCACGATGACGGCGCTGTCAGCCAGTTCACGCTTGATGAGAAAATTGGCGACCGTCGTTGGCGTCGGAAATCCAGCCTTCTCCATTTCCACGACTTGCTGACGTTGTGGCGCGAGAACGACCACGCCCCGGCCCGACTGCCGCAGTTGCTCCACCAGTTCGCGCAGAACAAAACTTTTGCCCGTTCCCGCACCGCCGCGAAAAACAGAAACGCCATTTGTCGAACGCAGCAAGGATTCGAGAGCTTGGCGTTGTTCATTGTCGAGTTGCGGATTCGCCGGACGGGGATTCGATACCAGCGGGAGACAATCACCGACGCCCTCTTTCGCGGTCTGGACGATTTCCCATTCGCGGAGGAGAACTTCACGCAGGGTCACTTCACCTGGACGCGCTTCGTCCCGGATATAGCCACGCCGCAGGGTGAATTCCTTGAGATCGGAAACGGAAAAACCCTCACCACGCGCCCGGCCCAACGCCTCCTGCCACAACTGACATTCCAGCACAACCGAGTTGCGGTCGAATAAATGTTCTTCCGCCCACTGGACGGCTTCATTCACGTTGACAGATTTTTGTTCCTCCACTTTGACCGCTGGTTGGTTTGGAAGCTGGTGCATGAGCGCACGTTCAGGCTCGCTCAATTGGGCATCCCACAACGCCCAAAGTTCATCGCGGCTTAATGTCTTTTGCTTTCGAGTTCGCTCTGATTCTGCAAGCCGTGACCTCAATTCGGCAATGTTGCCAGCTTTGAGTTCTGGTTTTTCGGCCAGCAATTTGTCAAGCGCCGCATCAATTTGTCCACGCCGTTTGGAAAATCGCTCGCACAATTCTTGAGGGATGCCTTCGATTTGAAAATCACCGCGCGCCCGGTTTCGTATCTGGTAGCCGAAAGACCGAAGGTCGCGGGCGAGTTCGTGATAATAGACATTCTCGGCAAATTTTCGGGCGCGAAGAAGCTCGTGATTTTCCAACGCCTTCCAGCGGTTTTCCACCGGGTCAAACGTGGCGTTGAAAACAATGCAGTGTGTGTGCAGATGCGGGTCGAGCGCGCGTGAGGTGTCGTGGGTGAATAAAGCGGCGGCAAAATTGCCCGTCAGCCGTTCACTACGCGCGCCGCCGATGCGAACACGGGTTGCCGCGAAGTCCTCGAAGTTTTTTAACGCCACTCGCGCCGCCCGGCCGTGAGCCTTGAAAATCCGCTCGTCATCGCCGAGGAAGCCCGCCAGCGAAACCGATTTCGGCGGGGAAAACGTGAAGTCATAAAATATCCGCCGGTCGGCCACAGTCTGACCATCCTTAATCCGCGTGGTCTTCAATTCCGGGGTCAATTTCTCACCAGTGGCTGGATGCTGATTTTCGCACAACCGCAGAAAATCATCGGCGCGGACTTTTCCGGCCAATCCGAGCCGCTCCGCCCCCACGCCAACCCATTCGCCGGCCACGCGCTGCCCTTCGTCGTAGTAATCGCCGACGCAGAGGTGTTCCTCGAAGTATTCCCGCGCGTTTTTCAGGTTGTATTGTGTCTTTGCCGTAACCACACCCGGACATTACACGGACTGTGCGCGGTCATTGTGTGCCTGACACACCATTGCTCCCCCGGATTATGATGAACTGCCTTCATGAGCACGACCGCGACTCTGAAGCCTGGCAACCAACTGTGGGGCATTTACCACACCGACCGGGAATATGCCCGCGTGATGGGTGATCCACTTCGCACCGTGGTTGAAGCTCCCACAAAGCTCGCAGCCGAGGAAGGGGCCGCCCGACTCGGATTCAGTGAACCGTGGGCACATCCGGTCGCGGCAACTGAATTGAGACGGGCACAGTGGCTTTCCAAACGCCGACCAGGACACCGACAGGAACTGGCTCGCAATCCAAATCCATCACGCGGGATTCATGTCTGATTATGCAAACACCATCCACAGCCCAAATTCGCACTGCCATCGAGGTGCTCAAAAAAATTGGCGAACACATCAATCACAATGCCGTCAACACGATGATCGAATTGTCCGACTCACAGCTTCACGACCAACAACCTGGCCACATTGAAGCCCGGACGATTGAACAAACTACACGCATCGAAACTGTCGCAGCGCAATTGGAATCCTGGCGTAATGAATTGCTGCAACAAGGGAGGCAATGTGTTTCTCATCATGTTTAAGACAGGGCACGCCTTACTCCTGCCGGGAGGCAGGTTTTTGAGTCCGCGAAGTGGTCGCGGTTTGGACGCGGAATGTCCGCGCCATCGCCTGGCCTGCTGGCCGTGGCCGTGTCCAGTCCGCGACCGCGTCCAGTCCGAAACCAGTCCGCATCCGTGCCACGCCCGTGGCCGTGTCCAGTCCGTAACCGTGTCCTGGCCATGCCCGCAGCCGCGTCCGCAGTCAGTCCCCGTCCGCGTCCCTGTCCGGGCCGAACCCGTCCGTGACCAGTCCACGTCCGCAAACTATCCGTGTCCGCGTCCAGTCCGCAGCCGCGCACAGTCCATGACCGTATCCAGTCCGTGTTCGTGGACAGTCCGCGACCGTGTTGAATCCGTCAAATGTCCGGGTCACGGTTGCATCGCGTCCGCACTGCGGACGATTCATCTCCATATATTATCCGCGTATGTCCGCATTTGATCCAAACGATGTCCGCAAAGCGGTGTCGGAATTTACGCCGCGTCACCAACAGAAGTTCGAGAACTTGCTGCCGGCCAGGGATGTCATCGTCGAGTTGCGGCAGAGACGGGCTTCGTTCCGTGCCATCGCTGAATTGCTCACGCAACATTGCCTGCCAGCCGGCAAGACGGCCATTGCTGATTTCTGTCACGAAGTGCTGGGCGAAAACATCCGGCCACATCGCCGCACACCCAGGAAACGGCTTCCCGCCGTCGAACCGCAAGGTGAAACCAAGTTCGTTCTCCCTGCGCCAGCCACTACCGCGCCCGGCGAACCGCCCAACCCCGAGGCTGCCGCAGATCGTCCACGCGGACCGCGCATAGCCCAAATCCGCAAACTCACCCCACAAAACAATGAAAAGACTGATTCTCATCCTTAACGGCAAAGGCGGCGTTGGCAAAAGCTTCTTCGCCGTCAACTTCGTCCAGTATCTCAAAGACAAGGGCATTGCCCATGTCGCGATTGACAGCGACAACGAGAACTCGACGTTGAAACGGTTTCATCCCGACACCCGCTTTCTGGACTTGTCCAAACGACGTGCACTCGACGGCATTTTCGCAGCATTGGAAAAGGCAAATCTCGTCGTCATGGACTGTCGTGCCGCGTCCACCGACCTGTTCATTGAATTCTTCGCCGAAATTGACCTGTTCGCCGTGCTGTCCGCGCTCGGCGCAAAACTCACGCTCGTCATGCCGGTGAACCACGAGTCGGACAGCGTGGAACAAATCCAGCGGCTTACGGACGAGTTCGGAGACAAGTGCGGCTATGTCGTTGTCCGCAATGCCGCGCACAGCGACAGTTTCACGATCTTTGAAACGTGTGAGGTTCGCGCGCTGCTCAAAGACAAGCTCGGCGCGCGGGAAATCGGCATGAGCCGGATGCAGGACTGGCTGGTTGAGGCGCTTAACGGCGAGAATCTGACCATTACAGCGGCGGCGAAACATCCCGCGTTCAGCCTGCTCGACCGGCAACGACTCCAAACCTGGCAGCGGAAATTTTACGCTGAAGTCGAATCTGCCGCCAACCTGTTACTGCCTTCAAAGTGATGTCCAAGCCCACCACACAGCCGCCGGACTTCGACGAGGAATTCACCAAGGCCGTTGCCGAGTGGCGCGATAAACATCGGCTGCGAGAAGACGACGCGGTGATATTGCTTGTCGAATTGTTCCGCATCCACCAGCAGCATTGGGATCAGATTCGCCGCCGGGAAATTCCATCCTTTGAGCAGTTCCGCGCTGACATCACGAAGCTCGTCGGCGCGACGCAGACATTTCAACAGCAGTCATCGGCTTTACTGGAAGCGCTGCGAAGCCAGTCACCGGCTCACCGTGCCGCGAGAATCACCCGCGCCGCCGCGATCTTCGCCACGCTCGCCGCGTTACTGGCCGGTTATCTTATCGGGAGGGCGTGGTGATGAAAATCGGCATCATTCCGTTCGGTCCGATAATGCCGCCACCAGACCTCATGCTCGCGTTGAGGCATCCACAATACTTCTTGGCGGCTGGTGGGATTCTTCTGGCGTTCATCGCAGTTTGGCTCTTGTTCGTTCCTCGAAATCGCAAAAGCTATGTCGCGCGGCTCGGCGGTTTGAAGTGGAAGCGGAATCAGTTCTGTCGCGGCTGGCTCATCACCGGCGACACTGGCTCTGGCAAGACCAGTTCCGGCATCAACCAACTGGTGCATCAAGTTTTTCAAAACGAACCGACATGGGGTGGGTTGTGCGTTGACGAAAAAGGCGTCTATTGGGAAACGCTGGCTGCGATGGCTCGTCACTACGGCCGCGAACACGATCTGATTCATCTGCAAATCCGCGCAAACGACACCGATGCGCAGTGGACGCCGCCGAATCGCTACAACCTGACCGGCGACCGCAGTATTCCGTTCTCCACCTACGCCAAGTTCATCGTGGATACCGCCACAAGTCTTGGCCAGGGCGGGGACAAAGGTTTTTTCAAAAGCCAGGCACAGACCCACATCGCGCACGCGCTCGAAATGCTTTTTGAATTGAACCGCCCCGTGACGTTGCTCGACGCGTATGAATTGTTGTCCAATCGCGACCTGCTCGAAGAAGAAATGGAAAATCTTGAAAATCTCACCGAAACGCCACGCCGGGCCGCTGTTTACGCACACTTTCTCGACCGTTTTCTTACCCAGCCTGCCGAGCAATTTGGTGGTGTCCGAGAAACCATTGGCAACTATCTGCAATACTTCCTGACCCCGGAAGTTGCCGAGGTATTTTGCACCGGCGAAAGCACTTTTGATTTTTCGGCGATTGACCAAGGCAAAATCATCCTCACGACGATGCCGCAAAAGTTTCAGACCGAACGGCGTTATGTGAACACATTTCTGAAGCTGCTTTTTTACAATCATGCCTTGCGCCGATTCGACAAATCCAAGGCCGACCGTGCGAAAGACAACTTGCTCATCCTCTGGGCCGATGAGGCGCAGCGGTTCATGACGGCCAGCGAGGACGGCACGAGCGATTACAATTGCGTAGATGTCATCCGTGAGGCGGGCGCGACGGTTGTCGCCGCCGCGCAAAGCACAACTTCGCTGATTCCACCGCTCGGCAACGACAAATCAAAAGTTCTGACCTTGAATCTTCGTAACCGGATGATTTTCCGTTCCGCCGACGAAGCTGATGCCGTTCAAGCCGCCGACTTCATTGGCAAAAAGCGGATCGTAAAACGCTCATGGGGTTACAGCGCCGGAAAACGAAACGTGAACTACAACGAAACCGAAGAGCACAAAATTAAGCCGCACAAGCTCCGCAATCTCCGCGACCACGAATGCGTCCTTGTTCACTGTGAACGAGGTTTTCGGCGGGTGACCTTACCGCCGTTGGAATCAGATGGAAGCGTTTCCAAATGGTTCTCTCTGTGGAGGAAAGTGCTTTGAACAAATCCGTGTTCGAACCACTACGCGACTTGCCTTCACGTTTTCAAAACCAGCTTTATGAAGAAGGCGAGATTTCGCGCCCGAAAATCCTCCAATAATTTCGGGAGGAAAGTTTTTCAAAACGGCGCGCTCGGCGGTTTGGGAATCAAACCAAGTAGCTGATTGTGCAAGTCAACGGTGTCCAGAAATTCTTTTGCCGAACCTTTATTTGCGACCACTTGTTCAGGCTTCACGGCCAGTTTCTCTGAAATCGTTGCACTTTTCTGCTTCACATCCTCGTCGGTTTTGCTTTGTGAAATGACGAGCAAACGTCTGCCATCATCCCTGTTCAATGCTTGCGCTAAAATCTTGTTGATGTGTTCGTCACCAAAACCGTAGCCAATGCAGACAATTATTTTTGTTTCCAGCGAATACCTCCGAAATTCATAGGCGTAGAACAGATAGGGGTCTGCCGCTTCCAATTTGAAGTCGCGCCCAAAAATCAGTTCCATATTTTCCGGATGAATGCTCTCGGTCTGTTCCAAGCAAAAAAGATTTCTGGCTGCGTCTCGTTTCCAGTTTATGGAACCATGCAGTTTGTAAAGATACACTTCGGGCGGAGTCGGCCCGGAGTTGCTGTCCTCGAATCTCTCCCAGTCCCAATGGAATTTCGGCCCTATTCCCGCAAAGCCTTTCTCGACTCGGAAATCGGCCGCGCTTAACCGCTCAACGCACAAATCGTAATTTAATGAAAAGACGCGCAGTGGGAACGTCAATCCTCTCTGGAGTCGCATCAGCCCCTTGTAATAATCGGCGAGTGACGTGTCATCCGGTGAAACCCAATTTTTCAATTGCCTGAGAATCAGCCGCCTGAATTCACGCACTTTCAAAAAATCAGCTTCAGCCAGGGACACCAGCCGCGAATTCCACGCTGCGATGAACGGATAAAGCGGATGCTCCTCGTTTCGTTCGAGTTCATAGAGCGTATTTACCAAAGTTTCGATATTGTAGGTGACGTCGTCTTTGAACTTCCCTTGCAATCCAGCAGCGTAGTAAATAGCGCTCTTGATGTGATTATACAAACCAAGAAACGGCTTCCATTCCACATTTTCTTTGAGCAACGCCTCAATGCGGTCAATCATCTTTCCCGATGGTGGAATTTCCGCTTCGGCGCTTGCACCGGCACCCAAGAGGAAAATGATGTCTTTTGATTTGCTGGTCATAAGCATCACAAGAACCACGGTCGCAGGTCTTGGACAGCCGGCAGCGGCAGTCCTCGTTGCTGAAAGTCGTGAACCATATCGGCGACCAAGTGACAATAAAAAATCGAAACCGGCGAGCTTTTTGCGTTGAAACCACGCCAGTTTGCCCCAGAGAGATTTACCAAATCTTGAAGCAGAATTTCATCACTGATGTTTTGATCCTCTGTCACACGCAAAAATTGAATATGCGTCGGACCGGGGAAGGCTTTGGTGACAGTCGGTTTATCTGGGAAAATCCCCTCGAACCAAACGAGATACTCGCCGTGCCCGAGTTTCACCCGTGTCCCTTCAAATGGAACTAGACTGTTAACGCGCCGGTTCGCGCCGAAGAAACGGCTCCTGTGATTGACTTTCACAACCGCAAAACGGCTTCCTCCGTCGGTCGTCTGATTGGCGGTTTCCTGCACCACACGCTGAATCTCGTCAATCTCATGGTATTTCAATTTGAACGAGGTATGAACGACAACCCGTGAAAACTCTTCCGCAGCGTTCTTCAAAACTTCTTTCAAATTAGTCCGCAGTTGATCCAGATACGCCTTTTCATTTTCACTTTCACCTAACACTTGGATTTTTTGAAACAACCCGCTGGAATCGGTCAAAATTGAAAAGGAGAAATACTTTTCAACTGAAGTCTCCGTGCCGGTTTTGCGCAATTTGTGAGACTGGCTGATCCCTATAATCAGATTTCGTTCGCCAACAGGTCTAACCTTCCAAGGCAGCCCACCGGCCTTGCAGAAAATCTGAAGTGCAATGTTGGCGACGGACCATCGGAGCGTATTCTCATCTTGAATGACACCCAGGGTGCAGACTTGGCTGGATATTCCGGCGTGTGTGAACAATGCCTTATGATTCAAATACCCTTCTTCCTCGTCGTCAGGCATCACCAACACGGGCACCGTCAAGCCCGTCTCGCGCTGCATCCGCGCCAAGGCAGATTTCATAGAATTTGCCGAGAAATCCGCCACCACAATCGGGTCGTGGTCAATCTCGATGGAAGTTTTGAACAATTGTTCAAATCCCGGAAAGCTGTAACGCTCTCGCTGACCACTCCCTTTAAGCGCGGCAGCCAAAGTTCGTGCCGCCTGCCGGTCTTGCTCCCGGAAAACAAAAATCAGCTTCGGCGCAGCAGTCACGGGCTTTAGCGGGCCGTAATCTTTCAGACCTGTGAATTGACTCCGTGCTTCGTGTTCGTTTCTAAATACATAGCTTCTGGGACGCAGACGCGTAGCCGGCACGGACTCAAATTCCTGTCCCAAAATCAGAGGTCGCGCTGCGCCCGGAAACTGAATCGCTGACAATACAGGCCTGCGCTCCTTGAGGAATTGGTTTATCTTGTCGAACCGGTCCATGTAGAAGTCCAGATTCCTTTTGAACCTTTCGTCGAGGCTCAGGCTCAGTTGTTGCACGCGCCGGGAAAATGTCACGCTATCATTTTTTCGGAAGTGAAAATCGGCCAGCGCGCCGAATTTCTGATTCGCCCGCAAGAAATACGGATGAATCACCAATTGTTCATCGCCCTCATCGTGCCGGCGCATGTTGAAGTGAATTTCCCGCAAGAATCCGCGTTCTGATAGCCAGTAATCTTCCGCCGCAAGCTTTTGTTTGCACTGCTCGCCTATGGCCTTGGAGAACACCCAAGTAGTCAGATTATTGTTGAAGGAAGCCGCCACCTTGAATACTTCAAATCCGTTCTTCGGCTGATACGAAACCCAATAGAAATCCCTTTCTTCCACATTTGCCGCCGTCTTCGGCAGGGAATAACAATGAATATCATCATCTGCTGGCCGCTTTTCTTGCGGGTCAGCCCGAAGCTTTCTGTAAATTTCAAACTCCGGCAATTCGCCAGTTACCGGTAAGAAATTCAGATGAATGCGATATTCGTCAGCAATATTCATTTGGTTCAAATCGCGTGAGGTCTAGTGAAACGCCTCAGACACACCATCCTGTTTCTTGCGCAACTCTGCTGTCGCTTCGGCGGCAAGATTAAAGCGGATTTTGATGTCATACTTCATAATTTCCATCCGTCTTTGATTTTGCCCAACACTTCGTTGGCGGTCTTCAAATCCATCCCCGGCTTGGTCTTGATGGAGACGGCCACTTCAAATTGCACATCACATCCCGCCAGCGACTTCGACAGCGTCGCCACGTCGTCGGCCAGGTTTTGAAACTCGCCGGGCGACAGGGACACCCGCTCCGACAATTTCCGTCCCGATGGCGGCGGCGGCGGCGGCGGCGGCGGTGCGGACGACTTGACCGCCAGTTCCACTTTGGCATCCGCTGCCAGCGACACCAGCGGCCCGCTGCCGCTGGCCCGCGCCACCAATCCCCGGCCAATCGCATCGCTCAACGTGCTGATGAACAGCTTGGGCGGCCACGGATTGCTCTTCACCTTTTTCAATTCGGCGTAAAGTTTTTCCACCGTGGTTTTCGGCTCGGCATCCTTGCTCCAGGCGTCTTTGAGCATGGCGTTCGGCAACAGCTCGAATGAATTGAGCGTCGCCGGCTGCCGGTAAATCTTCGCCGTCGCGTCCAGTTGCAGCGCGGTCGGTTCGTCCTGCCACACGCTGTCGTTGCCAAAAACCAGCCACAAGTCGCCCGCCTTCACCGCTTGCGCCACCGCCTTGTGGATCTCCGCCACCGCCACTTTCGGGATGGCGCGGGATTCCGGCGGATAGCCCGGTTGTGTCACTTCTTGAAAGGCGTTCTTCCCGTCGAACCACGAGCAGAGCGTCGTCAGTTCCACACCCGCCGGGTCGTCCGGCCACAGTCCGGGCAATGACACCGGCAGAACCGCTTGCGAACTTAGGCTGTTCAGCACCGCCTTGCTCGGCAGCCACGCTTCGCCATTCTTGTCCCAATCCGTCACGTCAATTTTCGACCGCCAGAACCATTGTTCCGAACCGTCCGGGCGGACATGGCGCAGCGCCAGCACGCCCCGTTGCACCGCATCGGCAATCGTGTTCGACACCGTCTGCGGATTCAGCAACTTCGGCAGATTCGGCTGCCGGGCGAATTGCTGGTAAAGCGCGCTCACTTGCACGCTGCTGTCCGTCGCCGGCCAGACGGCAAACGGGCCGCCCGGCATGATGGACGAGGCGTCAATTTTTTCTTTGAACAGCCGCAGTTCTTTTTCTTGCAGCAGCGTCGGGAACAACGCTTGCGCGCCCATCGTGAATTTCTTCACTTGCAATGCGCCCGCCTTGTCCACATGCAGCACCAGTTCAAAGGCGTTCTTCACCGCCGTCTCCGCTGCCTGCTTGGACTCGCGCTCGCGCTTGTTTGCCATGTTCTGCTGGTGCGAGTCGTAATCCTTAAACTCCTTCGAGCCTTTGATTTCCTGCCACGCCAGCCAGTCGGCAATCTGTTGCTCCGCCTGTTGCAAGCCGCCGATGCTCGGTGTCACCACCAGCACCACGTTTTGGCAGATGCGATTGTCAGTTGGCGACGAGTGGGTGCGTAGAAAGGCTTCCGCGTCCGCGAGCGGCTTGCTGTTGGGCTGGGCCGCGTAATCCGCGCCCAGCACGATCAGTCGGAACACGCCATCGTCGTCCACATCCGCCGGGGTGTTCGGCAGGTTGTGAAACTTGATGCCCTCTTGGTCGCAGCCTTCCTTGAGCGGCCCGCACTTTTTCGCCAACTCGTCGAACTTCACCTTGGCGAAACTCAGCGCCTTGGTTTTGTAAGTGGAATGCACCTGGTTCAGGTTCGGCTTCGGCCCGAGCCGCCAGAACTTCGGCACGTTCGTCGTCGGCTCGGTGGCGTCCGTTTCCTCCAGATACCAGGACGACTTCGCCCAGCCGATCAGTCCATTGTTCAACACCGCCGGTAAATCGCACGTCGCCCCGACCAGCCAGCGCAAGTCGCTGACTTCCGCCTGCTCGCCAATCGGCTGCGAATAAATGAAGGTCGCCACGCACGCGGCTTCGAGTTCGCGCCCCATCAAAGTCCCGGCGTGCGCCTTCTGCGCATCCACCACGCGGGGCAGTTCCGTTTTCAAATTCGACGGCCATTGCGGATTCTTTTCCGCCTGTGAATCCTTCGCCACTTCCGCCAGCTTTTGCAGCGCGGGGCTCAAATCGTCATTGCCCGGCGTGTTGAGAAATACCTGTGGCCCGATGATGGGTGACGTGTCCCATTTTTCCGCCTCGCGCAATGCGGCCGCGAAGGTTTGCAGCACGCCGCGTGTCCGCTGGAATTGATGCAGTTCCGTCCATTTGCCGAAGAACCGCGCCAGCAGGTCGGGATGGAATGGATAGGCGTCGCGCAGTTTTTCTTCCGCGTTCGGCAGCTTGGCTTGCGCCGGGTCAATCGCCTTCATGCGATCCCAGAACGCCGTGATATACGGATGCCGGTCCGCCTGGCTTTCTGGGAACTTTTCAAACA
This sequence comes from uncultured Verrucomicrobiae bacterium, assembly GCA_963802515.1. GTDB lineage: Bacteria > Verrucomicrobiota > Verrucomicrobiia > Limisphaerales > UBA11358 > UBA11358. The sequence goes on along the minus strand of CAWDIX010000002.1, from coordinate 2,012,060 downwards.
TCCGGCGGCGCAGCAGTTCCGCCAGGTCGCCTTTTTCCACCGGCGATTGCACCGACGCCTGCCGGTTCAATCCCTGGTTGCAGGCATCCAGAATCCCTTTTCCAACCTCGTCATTCTTCGATGGCTCGGTCGCCAGCAGCGACACGACCAGTGACGACCGCTTCGACGCTTCCACCGCTTGCGCCAGCTTTTGGAAAAAATTCTTTAGCCGGTCATTCCACACCGGCCCGCGTTCCTTGCTCATGCCCGTCGGGTCGGGCGAGGCCGCGTCGTGCGCCCACATCAGAAATTCATCCACCAGGATCAGCGCGCCCTTGCCGCTTTTCTCCACTTCCGCCAGCACCTTGCTCCACAGCGCGTCTGAAGGCGGCGTGTCATAGTCCGGTTCTTTTTCATCGCGCCCGATGATTTCCAGTCCCTTCTCGCCCAGCAGTTGCCACGCGATCAGATTCCACGGCATACGGAACGAACGGATTTTGCCGTCGGGCGACTTGGCGTCCCCGCCTTTTTTCCAGTCCACCTTGTCGAACGACACCGCCGCCACGATGGCTTCCGGTGGCGCGTCCAGTTTCGCTTCTTCAAGGATGTGCTTAACCGACGTCGCCTTCATCGGCAGCTTCTTGCCAAGCGTCGTCATGTAATACAGTGTCGTCAGCGTGTGCGATTTGCCGCCGCCGAACGTTTGCGCCACGTTGATGATCGGCTCGCCGCCATCTTCGCCCGCCAGCCGCCGCAGCACGTCGCGGCAGAACCGCCGCAGGTTCGGCGTCGCGTAGGTCGTGGCAAAAAAAGCTTCCGGGTTGGTGTAATGTTTGCCGCTGTTCGGCTCGAAGATGACGCGGTGCAAATCCACCGCGAAATCCGCTGTCGTCAGCGTCTTCGTTTTGATCTCTGCCCGCAGGGTGCAAACATCCTTCCACGGTTTAATCACATATTTTGCCATAAATTATTTCTTTCCTTTCCGGTAACTGACTTTCGCCCGCGTCGCCACGTCTATCGGGGCGAAATACGGTTCTTCCTTCAACGCGCCGTCTTCGGCCACCTGCTGCCGCCGCAGTTTTAATTGCGTCGCCAGTGCTTCCACCAGCCGCCGCTCCGTCTCATTGCCGTCTTGGAACGCCAGTTCGCGGATGGCTTGCAGCAGTGGTGGGAAGGCCCGCTCGCTCGCCAGCCCCCAGCTTTCATAAAGCGATTGAACTTCGCCGGCTTGGTTGCGCTGGAATAGTGCCATCAGTCGGTGCAGCTTGTCTATCAGCGGCGACGGCAATCCGCCCCGGCTCTCGCCAAGGCTATCGCTCTCAATGCGCTCTGACCAGTCCAGCAGCCGGTATTCGCTGCCGCTGCTTTCCTCTTCCGGTTCTACGGCCTCACCCTCTTCGGCATCCTTGCGTGGACGGCCCTTCTTGCCCGCCCCGGACTTGCCGCCCTGTTCCAAAATGTTCCAGACCACTTTCAATTCCGTCTCGTTTTTCCCGCACGCATTCGCGTAGAGGATGCACGCCCCGGCGGGCGCGGGTTCAAGCCCGAAATAGGCGCGGTGCAGCAGATAGTATTGCGTCACCGGATCCAGCGCCACCGTTTCGCCGCGGCCTTGCGTCTCGCGTTGAAGTTCGCGGAAGCCGGGCAATTCGCCCAATGAGAATTGCAGCACCAGCTTGCGGACTTCATCCAGAAATTCCCGCACCGTCATCATGCCGCCGCCGGTCTTCTTCACGAACGGATGTTCGCTATAGGCTTGCAACGCCGGGCCGAGCGCCGCCCAGATGAAGTCCGGCCCCCGGATCCCCAAATCAAAATAGTATTGCAGGATGTTGATGCCGCCGAGTTCGTCCCGCCGACCGAAAAGAACCTGCTTCATCCGTTCCAGCACCGGCTCTTCCCAGCCGGGCGCAGCGGTAGCAGCCCGCTTGCGGCAGACGATCCAAACCGAACTGGACAATGCCGCCGAAGCATTTCCGCGTGTCCGGTTCGGCATCTCCGTTTGAATCGGCCAACTGGCTGTGACTTCCGCGCCACCACGAATTAGCGCACCAACTAAAGTCTCCCAAGCGTCCACGGATTTATTTGCAAAGACGATCACCAACCGGCCAGTTTCGTTCAGACGCTCACACGCGCTCTGGAACGCTTTTGCCATTCCGTCTTCATAGCTACGCTTGCTCGACGCTTTGTTTCCGCCGAAGCGAGAACTATCGTCAATCAATTCTCCATCGCCCTCTTCGTGATTCCATTTCGGCGAAAGTGGTGTTGAAAAAACCATCTCGATTTGCTCTGTGACTCCCCAAAGAACTCTCCTTAACCAGATGTAAAAAAAGTCCATCAGGTCTGAATATGGAATCGAGTCATAATAAGGCGGGTCGGTCACAACAGCATCTAGTGTCCCTGCATCATTGGCCAGTTTTGTTGCCGAGCGCCGAACGATGTCAACCGACGGCCCATCTACTTTCGATTTCAGTGCGAAGTCCAGATATTGTGCGACAAGTTCCAACTGCCCAGGATAACCGCCTGATGCCTCATTTATCGTAACGCATTCCGCAAAGTCCCAACACATAGGCAATGCAAAACGTGCGAAGGTATTCCGAATCTTATCCCAATCTAGCGTCCACTGACTAATGACGCTGCTCCGGTCGGCAAGACGATTTAAGACACATCCTAAATATGCAACCACCGGCTCGGCTATACCGGAGGAATCACCCCGCAATAAATCACCTACGACGCGAGTCTGTGCGGCGAATGATCCAAGTGCAAGAAGTTGCCTTGGGCTGAACATATCTGACCATTCCTTAAAGCCGTAGAGCGGGACTCGCATTCCCAAAGTGCCAATAGGCGGCATTGGCTCTTTCGGCAAGCCATGCGGAATGGCATCAAAAAGATGCTGAAGTTCTTCAATCTCGACCATGCCCGCTTTGCACTCTCCATCGGTCGGAATTCTGTAATTTCGGAAAGTGCCTTTGCCAGTGGGCTTTTTCTTATCCACGACCACCACGGTCATTTGCGTTCCCAAAAGCCCCTGTTGCCCTTGGCGACGAAGGTCTTCCATTGTTAGCGTAATGACGCCGGGGCGTCCGCTGCAAGGACTCCATACACCAGCACGGTTCATCGTTCCGTTTTTCAGGAAGTCGTCCAGCGTGTCGGCAGTAACTTCCCACTTCCGCAAAAAATCGTTCGCTTCGACTACACGATCAGGATTATTCAAATCCGATTCCTGTAAAATTTTGAAGGTCACACCCGAGCCATCAGCCAAAGGAACAGGCAAAAGTGCAGCGCGTCTCCCTTTTTTTCGTCGCAACCAAAAAGTCTTGAGCAGCGGGATGCGCCCAGTCGTTTGTGGGTCGCGTGCATTGCGCGCCCATAGATAAGCGACCGTTGGTTCACCATCCACCACCGGATAACGTGCCGCCAGTTGTTGCCGCACACGTTCTAGCACCCAGCGTCCCCATGCGCGCACATGCCACGCCAGGTCCGCGTCCGCCAGCGCCAGCAGCTGAATCTGTTTCGGGTCGGTGAAGTGAGGTTTCTGTTCGCCCTTGCGCTTCTTGATTTTGCCCGCGATGAAGTCCTCCACAAAATCCGGCCACTCGCGCACGAACTCCGGCAGCGGCCATTTCTTCCCAGCGAACCGCTGCGGATAATCCAGCGTGCATTTCTGGATGAACCACGCCACCGGGTTCAAGTCCGCCGACGTGACCTCGCAGCCCAGCCGCATCGCTTCCAGCGGAATCGCGCCGCCACCCGCAAACGGGTCCAGCACCTTCGGCGCGTTGCCGCCGTAGAACTTTTTAATGGCCGCGCGCAGCGTGTCCATCGCGGGCGTGTTCTCGTTGCCCCACACCAGCACGCCGCCTTCCACTGTTTCCTTTTCCTCGGACACCGTGTTGCCTTCTTCGTCTTCCGACGTGACGGGCTTTTTTACCACCGTTCCGCCGATCAGGTCGAGCAGTTCCTGACGCTTCTGCGCGTCGCCCGGATCAGGCAGCAGCGTGCAGAGCAGCGCCGCCCGGCACGCCGCCAGCGGCCGTCGCGCCGGCCAGATGTGCAGCGTCGAGATATGCCCATGCCGCACATTCTTTTCATGCACGCTCGTCAGCGACGCCTGTTTCAGCGGAAACGCCACTTCAATCAATCTCGGTTTGTCAGTCATGCGTTGAATTGTTTGCCTGTTCATCTCAAGGACCGCTTCCATCGGAGTAACTCAAGCACCGGGGCATCCGGCTTGTCTACAGGAATTATCGGCTCATCGTCATCTGCGACGCCCATGATGTCAGGGTCGTTTCGTCCAATCTCCCAAGCTTCCCGAATGTTAATCTCTCGTTTGACGATGCAGTTCCTGGTGACCCAATCGGGTTCCTCGGCAGCGTCCGCAAGAATTGCATGAGCCAGCACATAGCAGCCACATTTCCTATAGCTGGTCAAGAATCCATTCAGGTGGACATCAGTCTGAGCTCCCATTTCGTTCAGTCGTGACATCATAAAATACTGAATGCCAGGTCGAAAGGTCTCCATCGTAGGGTTTGTCCTGATAACGACACGGTAGTAAAACGGCTTATTTTTATTGATGCCGCGGACTATGCTTAGCCGAAGAAGGTTTTTTTCATCACGTTTTCCGAACTCCTTTCGCCATTCTGCGAATATTTCGCTAGCAGCCTCACGGTCCTTGAAAATTAGCGCCAATATTGGAGGCTGCGCATCACCCGGGGTGAGGAGAAATCCTGTGCCCGACCAAACAGCCCTGTCCCAAAGCTTCTCGCGAATCAAGGAAACCGTTTCCATCTGGGTGTGCTTTACACCTTCAGGCTTTGTGAGCCAGGCGGGAGGTTCAGTTCCCGTTTCATTGGCCGTGGATGCCCGTGTCCCAAGTTCTTTTCGTGGTCTCGTCCGCCGTTCATCTGAATCCCACTCCGCGTCCCGCTTCAAAGCAAAATTCCGCGCCTTCGGATCCGCCCACAGATCGATGTTCGTTTTTGGAGAGTGCCCCAGAACATTGCCTGCCGTCACAAAGCTGCTCGTGAAATCAATTGATCGTTGAAGGGCCGCTTCATCTTGGAACAGATCGCGGATGAGCTTTTCGATGTCCTGGACAAGAAATACTCGCGTGAGAATGTGAACTAGCAAGTCGAACAGCCGCTTCTTTGCTTCCCCTTGCGTCTCTCGCGACATACTGTTAGGACTGAAATCGCCGCAAGAAACGGTGATAAGCGGCCTGCCTGCTATATCGACCGTTTCGAAACTATATGGCCCCTCAACAAAATCAGATCTTCGGATTTTCAGGGCGAGGACCGGCTCACGGGCATACACATGATGATGTGCGCCAGTTGCAAGAAAACTCTCCAGTGCAGCCAGGATGCACTCAGCAACCTCAACGCATGGCGAAAGGTTTTCACTTTCAACCACTACCTTACACCCGAGAATATTTGACATGAGCTCGACTTTCCGTCCCTCATACAAGGAAGGACTGACCGGCAGCTCCTCTGCGGCCGGCTGGTCTCGCCAAAGCCTAATAAACTTATAGAGGTCTTCGCGAGCCCCCGGTTGGTCGAGGCTCTCAGGCAACTCATCTTCATAGCCAAGCGCAAACTTCAATGCGCAGGAAGCCATAATCAGATCCAGTTGCTCAAGGACCTCGGGCATGGCCGACAGCTGTTTGAGTTGCCACAAATCGGTCTTGAGCAAAAGGATTCCCAATATCACGTCAAATTCCATCTCTCCACTGGAGAGCGTCTTCTTGAGGTAACCTCGCTGGGCCAATACTGCTCTGACAAGCGTATCAATTTCATGCCACGCAAGCGTGTGCGGCAATCGTCCCAGTCTCAGCTCCAACCATTTCATCTTCTTAAAGCAAATGGCCTGAAATGGTGTAACTTTGGACTGAGAATGGAAATCGCTGGTGGCAATTGAAGCCGCTACCAGCAAAGTGCCGCGTGCTGCCCACAACAGCCCAACCTGTTCATAAGCGCTCCCGCAAATGTATAAGGCCTCGATTAGATCTTCCCGGCTCTCGTCCTTGTAAAGAGAAATGAGCGCACGGCCAACGGTCCGAATTGCCTCGTAAGGCCTCTCCGCATCGAGTTGTTGTGCCGCCCTTTTTACCAGCAGCAAGGCGGTAGTGACCTCACCACGACGTTGGCCGCTGATTTTGACCATGGTCTCAAATAGCTTGTCGTAGGCGGGACGGCCCTCGATCAGGGATCCCATCTCAGTCAACACCTCCACCAAGGGTTCAAGCGGGAAGCCCACCAATCCTTCACAACCCCGAATTAGCTTCTCGAGTTTCTTTAGGACCTCGTCTACATCTGGCAACCGCCACATGAGTTCAACCATGAGGCTGAGCGCGTTCGCCTGGAGCGCCGTGCTGGGGCGACCTTGCTCTTTCCCCAAACGCTCCAATTCCGCAGCCAGGTTGCGGTAGCGTTCCTCCAATTTTGCATCTGTCCTGGTCAGCTTTTCGAACCTGACCGCTCCGCATAGGCCGCACCAAAGATTGAACAAAAGCTCCAAGTCATATGCGTTCAGAGTGCCCCTGGCGAGCCTCTCCGCCTCCGTGTATCGTGCCGTGAATTCTCTATAGTCTTCGAACCACCAATAGGTCGCCCATGCCCACTGATATGCGGCATTCAACTGCTGGTGCTCAGAACCGTGTTCTCTGGCAACACGCTCGGCTCGCTGGAAGCGACCATCAACTTCGGGCCTCGGCAGGTCAAGACTCCGTGCCAATTCCGCCGTTGTTATGCAATCAGCAACCATCTGCAACCCAAACTGACCCTGCTCGGTAGCCGTTTTGATACGGGCCTCCAGTTTATCGAGCTCCTCCTGCCGCTGGAGGTCACGCGGGCCTTGCTTGCACTGCGGTCGAAGCGATGTAGAGAGATTCAGTGTCTCAATGGCAATCATTTCCAGCTTGTCCTGAAAAACACGATCCAATATCCAGGACCGATCCAGTATTCGAACATCCAGTTTGTATTTCTTTCGAAGCGAATCCTCCTCCTTGGCCCGCACTTTGTCCCGAACGAACTGATTAGTGACGAAAAATGCTTTCTTATAATTCCGTTTCGTCGCAGCAATCTTGGCGACATCAGAACGGAACTTGTCCTGCCAGTCCTTCTTGGCGCTGAAAGCAAACGCCCATCGTTCGGTCGAGGCTTTGCGACCCAGTCCGACATGCCAAATAAGAGACAAATCATCGGCAACAGGGTAGGTCTCAGAGTCAACCCTGCTGTCCCCACCACCTGTGGGTCCCGTTTGCGGTAACAAGTTGGGGCAAATTGTTCTCTCGATTAGTTTTTTAGCCAGGCGTTCGAAATCGTTTTCCTGCTTTCGATTCGTCAGGGAATCCAGCTGATATTCTAACTGTGAACGATCCAAAGCTGCGGTGCGCACCACGATGGAATCGGAAAACTTCTCCGGTCGCCGTGCTTGAAGGAATTTTCGAGGAGAGAAAAAATCCTTGCCGGGAAGCCCTATAGTATGTTTGCGTGGCTCGATCATTCCGTTTCCGCCTCTCTCATGATGTCGCCGATGTTCAGCGTGAAGCTCTGGCGTGTCTTGAACGCCAGCCGCACCGGGTCTTGCACCCGGAACAGGCGGGGCTCGGTCGCGCAGTCCGTCACGACGTAAAGCCAGTATTTTTCCCGCACGTTCGCCGCCGTCGGCCATTCGTTCTCGGTCAGATGCACCACACCGCGACCGGCCCGGCCCTTGACCTCGATGACAATTTTATCGCCGTCCGCCCGATGACTTTCCAAATCATATCCCCGCGCCAGGTGCGGCGAGGACACGTCGAACACTTTCGCCTTGTGCTTGTCCACCTCGTAATTGATTGCCACGCGCACGGCGATGGCTTCGATGTTCTTGTCGTAGCTTTCCAGCGCCTCCGGGCTTTGGTCGGGAATCACCAGCGCCACCGCCACGCGGTCAAGCGTGATGATGTCCAGCAGATCGCCGCGCCGCTGCTCATACAGCAGGGCTTCGGCTTTTTCTTGATCAATGCGGCTTTGCTCCTGCTTCACCAAATCCAGTTGTGTGGCGGCTTGCTCGTCGCCATCCCGGACGCGGCGGGCAAAATCCACCCGGCGTTCCGCCATTTCACCGGCGGAGAAATCAAACCCGCGCTGCAAATCATCCAGCCGCGCCGATGACTCGGCGCGCACCGCCGTCCGCGCTTGTTGCAGAAAAGTGGTTTCGGCCTGCATCCGTGCGTAGGCATCGGCGCGGTGGACTTGGTCCAGCGGCGATTGCAGCAGCGCGCCCGCTTTCCACGCGAGCGCCGGCGGCGCACCCACCAGGGCAATCAGGTGATTCGGGGCGCAGGAGGTAAATTCGCCGGTGTTGTCCCAGCGCAAGCCCATCAGCCGGCGTTCCAGCAAACGCGGCTTGGCATCGCCGCCACGCAACGACCGCTCGCCCAACTGGCAGACATATAACGCGGCGTAGTAGGGTTGCTCCGCTGTGGGGTCGAGGAAAAATCCGCCGCGCTGCGCATCGTTGCCAAACCGCCGGATGGTTTCGTCGCAGAAGGCGTTGAACAACGGCTCACCCGGACGCAGGAAGGCTATCGGCGCGGCGTCGCTGCCCGCCGAACCGTCGCGCCGCACGGAAATGTAAGGCGGCAAACCGCCGCGCCAATGACTCGCCAGCGGTTCAATCCAGTTCGACCCGGAAGTCCGGTTCAACCGGGCGCGATCATTCATATCGCCGTCAATTTCAAATCCCAACCGGGGCAGCGCCTTTTCGGCAAAATTCTGGACGTAGGCCGGCAGCAGTTGGTTGAACCGCTCGACTTCAATTTCCGCGTTCAGTTGGCCCAGCCGCTTGGCCACATCGCCAAAGGAGGAAGACTGTTTCCGTTGTTCCTCGACCGCCGCCCTCAGCCGTTGCGTCGCGAACATGGATTCCAGTTGCTTCTGTGCCGAGTATGGCGCGGTTTCAAACAATGACTCGCGCAATAAGTCGCGGATGGACACTTCCTGGAGCTGCTGCCCGATCACGTCAAAAACTTTATCCGTGCAAAGTTCGCGCCGCGCTTCGTCCAGTTTCGCCAGCAATGTCGCCAGCACATCGCCTTCACGGGTCTTGTCGGCGATGAAGTTGAAGATGCGAACTTCATCATGGCGCTGGCCGAACCGATGCAACCGGCCCATGCGCTGTTCCAGCCGCGCCGGATTCCACGGCACGTCGAAATTCACCATCAGCCACGCGAATTGCAGATTGATGCCTTCGCCAGCGGCGTCCGTCGCCAGCATGATGCGTGCGCTCGGCGCGTCCGGGTTCGGGAGGTTTTGGCGACGGCGTTCTGCCGGGGGCATGAAGAAAATCCGCTGGCGTTCCCGCTCTTCCACGTCCATGCCGCCGTGGATCGAGGCGATTTGTCCGGTGTAGCCCAGCGCTTCAAACCGATGCTGCAAATGTTCGAGCGTGTCGCGATGCTCCGTGAAGACCAGCAGCCGTTCATGTTGAAATTCCGCCGCGTCCACCAGTTCGCGCAGCTTCAAGAATTTCGTCTCGCATTGTGCGCTCAGGATTTCCTCACCCTGCTTGATGATTTCATCCAGATAACCCAGTTCCTTATCGCGCTGTTTTTCCGATTGCGGTTTCGCCAGAGTCAGAGCTTGTTCCTCGACGCGCTCCTGGCTCTCCGCACCCGTCTCGGTGGGTTCGGAATCATCGGCGGTGGTCGTGTCGAATTGTTCCAGCAGCCGCTCCGCACTGGGCTGGGCCTCGGCGGTGTCCGCGCCCATGATGCGTTTGCGCCGCCGCTCCAATGATTGCACCATCGCGTAGGTCGAACTTGCCAGCCGGCGTTGCAGCACGGCCACCACCATCGCCGCCGCGTTGCGGTTCAGCGAACGGTTGTTCTCGAAACTCCAGCGCAGATAATCGGATGACTGGTCGTAAAAGGAGCGCTCCTGGGGCGAAAGGTCAAACTTGACCGTCTGGCAGAGGCGCGGCTTGTAGATCGGATGACCCTGGTAATCCACCATTTCCTCTTTGAGCCGACGGATGAAAAATTTGCGGCGCTTCTCTTGCCCCATCTGGCCCAGCGCGTCCAGCGTCGAGAACACATTCATGTCCAGCAGCCGCCACAGCGCGAAATATGGAAATTGTTTCCCCATGTGCGGCGTCGCCGTGAGCAACAACAGATGCGTGAACTTGGCGAGCGTCTCCGCCAGCCGGTAGCGCTTCGTCTTGGAGTCGAGGCGGCGCCCGTCCGCCCACGACAATTTGTGCGCTTCGTCAAACACCACCAGATCAAATTGCGCCGTCGCCAACCGTTCACGGATGGATTCCGTCGCCGCCGTGTCCACGCTGATGATGAATAACCCTTGCTCGTTCGCGAGGGGATCGCCGTTTTGAAAGTCCTGCCCGCGCAGAATCCGAAACTCCAGGTCAAAGAAATTCCGCAACTCGCGCTGCCAATTCCATGTCAGTCCCGCCGGGCAGCAAATGAGGACGCGGCGCAGACGGCCACGGTTCAGCATTTCCCGGATGTAAAGGCCCGTCATCACGGTCTTGCCCGCGCCTGCGTCGTCGGCCAGCAAAAACCGCAGCGGATTTTGCGGCAGCATGTGCTCATACACCGCCACGCGCTGATGCGGCAGCGGCACGACGCGGGAAAGTTCCAGACCGAACGCCTTGTTGAACTGGTGGCCGTTCCGCAGCCGGTGGGCATCCACCACCAGTTTGATGGCTTCCGGGTCGCCTTCAAAATTCAGCGTGGCGGGAATGGCGTCTTTGATTTCGTAACCCAAAGACGTTTGCGCTTCTTTCCGCGCCGCCAGTTCTTGGATGCGTTCAACCCGATCACCTTGCGGTGTGGCCTTGTCATTTTCCCAGCGGTTGACCGTGGTGAAAGAGACGCCAAGCGCCCTCGCAAATTCCACCTGCGAGAACCCCATCCCCAGCCTAATTTTTTTGATGTCGTCGCCAGTCACGCGATAAACTTGACACAATGTGGAAATAATGTCAATGTGCAATATAGCATACGCTATAAAGCAACAATATTACATGCCAAGCCCCAGCATTAAGCAAGAATCAAAACACCCAGCAATCATGCCTGAAACAAAACACATCCTCATTTTGGCAAACTCGGCTCGGGCCGGGAAGCATTGTGTTGCTGGCAAAGCCGTCACCCCATTGCCGGACGGAAAGTTCGATGTCCACAGCCAGTGGATTCGGTTGAACTGTTCGACCGACCCCGAAGGTGCCGTTCCTTATGTGAACACAATATGTCAAAATCACGGATCAGTTCGGCCGCTCGACATAATCAAAGTCACACTGCTTGCGCACTGCAACGACCCCGACCACCCCGAAGATTGGCAATACGACCATACTCAACCGTGGCAGTTTGTAAGCCGGGTAGATCCTGATTGTCTCAACGAGATAGCGGATGCGCCCGAAAAAATTTGGCATGACCACGGGGACAACAAATCTGTTACCGCCGGTTATATTCCGCGCATGGGCGCGGCAGCGGCCACCCTTTATCTGATAAAAGCGCCACCTGGTTGGACGTTCACCCATTGGAAAGAGTCGAATCAATATGGGCCGATGCCCAAGACATTTCGCCGTCTTGAATTTTCCTACGCAGGCACGCGCCATGATTTTTCCGTCACCGACACCGAGTTCACGCGTCGCCATAACGTATATGACAAAATGCAGCTCTACACGCACCAAACGCTGCCAATTCCAAACCCGGAAAAGGCATTCTTCTGCCTGAGCCTCACCAAACTCACGCCTAAATTTAGTCGTGAACATTACAAGATTTGTGCCACCATCTTTGAGACCTAATGCGCGACCTTTTTACCATCGGCCATTCGACGCAGACTTGGGAGCAATTCCTCGCGCTGCTGGTGCAGCACCGCGTCGAAGCCATCGGTGACGTGCGGAGCAGTCCTTACAGTGCCCGGTTTCCTCAATTCAATCGCGACATGCTGGATCGTGCGCTGCGGGCGGCGAACATCCGTTACGTTTTTCTTGGCGACGAACTCGGTGCGCGTCGCGCCGAGCGTGAGTGCTACGTTGATGGCGTAGCCCGTTATGACCGCATTACGCGGACGGCTGCATTTCGCGCTGGTCTGGAGCGTGTGCAAACTGGCGTCGCCCGCTTTCGCCTGGCGTTGATGTGTGCGGAAAAAGACCCGCTGGAATGCCACCGCACCATATTGGTCTGCCGCCAGTTCCGTAACGATCTGGACATCCGCCACATCTTGGGCGATGGCAGTCTTGAAACTCACGCTGATGCTGAGACCCGATTGCTGGCCGAGGAAAAAGTCCCCGGCGACGATCTGTTCACCCCCCGCGAGGAACTGATTACCAAAGCCTACGACCGGCGCGGCGGCAAGATAGCTTATCACGAGTGTGGCGAACACGCCGCGCAGCCTTGAATTTTATGCCAACCGATTCCATCCCTGTTTTCACGGTCGGCTTCACTAAAAAGAGCGCCGGCGAATTTTTTGAGAAGTTGCGCGTCGCCGGCATCAAGCGCGTGGTGGATGTCCGCCTCAACAAGGTTTCGCAGCTTGCCGGTTTCAGCAAGCGGGACGACCTGAAATATTTTTTGAAGGAGATTCTGGACGTGGAATACGTTGAAGCGCCCTTGCTCGCGCCTACCCAAGAAATGCTCGACGCCTACAAGAAAAATAAGGGCAGTTGGGACGCCTACGAAAAGGATTTTCTGCGCCTGATGGCAGAGCGCCACATTGAGGACAAGATTGATCCGGCAATGATTGCCGGCGGTTGCCTGCTATGCAGCGAGGATACGCCGCATCACTGTCACCGCCGCCTTGTCGTGGAATACCTCCAGCAGCGCTGGGGGAATCTTTCAATCAAACACATCTCCTAATTAATTCCCTTCCATGCCAGCTTCTTTAGCTCATATTGGCTGGCTCACCAAATCCAGCAATACACTTCGGACGAAGGATGGCACTCCCATCGAACTTTGGGAATTAAAGCACGAGCCCGATGCGCGCGTGCTATCGGAATGGGCTAAACATTTCCGGAATCATTACTGCGACGACAAGCAAATTGATCTATTGCGCGCCGGAACCCCTCACAGCCGATCGGATTATCTCTTGAAAATCAAGTTTCCCGACGCAAATAAAAAGCCCGGGCCTAGCATTCGCACGGGTGATTTCGCGGAGATCCTTGTGGCGGACTATCTCGAATATGTGCTGAACTTTTGGGTGCCGCGCACTCGTTACGATGACAAAACGGTGCGAAACGAGTCAAAAAAAGGCTCTGACATAATCGGCTTCAGGTTTCGCCACACCGGAAAGTCATCTTCCAGTGATACGCTGATTATTTTTGAGAGCAAAGCGCAACTAACAGGGAACACCGCAAGGGATATTCTCCAAGAGGCAATCAACCACTCGGCCAAGGACGAGCTAAGAAAAGCAGAATCATTAAACGCCATCAAGCAGCGCTTGATCGACCGAGAGGAGATGGACGACGCTAACAAGATTGCACGGTTCCAGAGCCCCGAAGACAATCCTTTTGTTAGCCTGTTCGGAGCCGCTGCGCTATTTTCGTCGGAACTATTTGTCGACGATGTGCTGAAATCCTGCGATACGGACAAACACCCCAATAAAAACAAATTGGCGCTGGTGGTCATCACCGGCCCGAAATTGATGGAATTGGTTCACAAACTTTACGCAATTGCAGCCTGTGAAGCCTGAATCCCGATCAAAAATATTACTAGGCATCACTCGATCCAAAGCGAAGATGATCGAGTTTGCGGTGCCGACTGAATATCGGATTGAGACGAGGCGCGATCCAACAGAATTGTTCCCATTGACGGTGGCCATCATGGGTGACCTAGCTGCACAAATCTCCCGAAATGGAGTGTCAGCGGGCACTAGGAACCGGCCAGGGGTGGGCGGAATGGGTGTACCACCTGATTTAGCGTAAGCGAACATTTTGTTTTCACGCTCAACTCTTAACTCGTTGATGGAGTTGAGCATGAAAACAAAATGTTCAGGACTGGTGAGTGAGTTACGAGGATTTGGGTGGCCGGTTTATTCTGCCCATCGTTGGCCGGTTTGATTCCGCCCGGTGACAAAATGGAGTAACTGCAACACTGCTCGCAACTACCAAGCAAGATTTACGATTCTCCGCCTTTTTTTTCGATGCATTCCTGAACGGCACACCTGACTCCGGGGCCAAAGCTTACCTTACGTTGCTGGCGGCGGCGGCCTACTACCTAAGTGATCTCCCTGGCAGTTCAGCGGTGCTGACCGGCAGGGTCGCTGACGATGCTCTCGATCCCGAATGTCGCGGACTGGATCAAACCCTCGTTTGGTTTCTCCAACCTAGGTTTGTTCAAACATTGCAATTGCATAACCAAACTTATGCCCAACTCGTCGAAGGTGCTACTTCGGCCATGTGTGCTTTTTACCAAGATAGCCTCCGGCAGGCCGACATATTGACCAATTTGGGCGAATTGCGCCGTAGAGTTTACATTATCGGCAGCCCGCGCGAGCTTTTGCTCTCTGATCTCATTTACGCAGTTGCTAAACGTCGGCTCGAAGTATCATCGAGGGTCTGCTTGCCACAATTCACAGATGTGGCAGCGGCTGGATGGGAAAGCACCTTGCGCAAGCCAACATTCGTTCGAGAATTCTGGCCTGCTCAGCGTCTCTTGGGCGAACAAGGCGTATTCCGAGGTCGATCCGCTATTGTGCAAATGCCAACTAGCGCAGGCAAGACGAAGGCAACGGAGATTCTGATCCGCAGTGCATTCTTTTCCAACCGGACGAAGCTGACAGTAGTCGTCGCCCCTTTTCGGGCTTTGTGCCATGAGATTCGCGACAGCATGCTCATTGCTTTTCAGAACGAGCAAGTTCGAATTGACGAGATTTCTGATGTTCCGCAGGGCGATTTCAGTTTAGGATCCGAAGATGGCCACCCCCGTGTGCTGATTTTGACACCAGAAAAGCTGTTGTATATTTTGAGGCAAGCCCCGGAGATCGCACCACAGATCGGGCTACTAATTTATGATGAAGGGCATCAGTTTGATACCGGCATTCGGGGCGTAACATACGAACTTTTGTTGACATCCTTAAAGAAAATGGTCCCGCCAACCTGCCAAGTCATACTCATCTCTGCGGTCATAACCAACGCGGGTGCGATTAGTGAATGGCTCAACGGCGAAGACGGCCTAATCGTTGCGGGCACAGATTTGCTTCCAAACCTTCGAAGTGTCGCTTTTGCTAGTTGGACTGATACTTTGGGTCGGCTAGAATTTTTGGGACAATCGGACTCCGGAAATCATGCATATTTCGTCCCGCGCGTGCTGGAAACCACACTCCTGGAAAAATTGTCGAGTCGGGAAAGAATTCCGAGGTATTTTCCCATGCATGATGACGGGCAAACAGTCGCTCTTTACCTCGGTCTCAAATTAGTCGCGCAAGGATCCGTCGCGATTTTCTGCGGCCTTAAAGCCTCAGTCACCAGCGTCTGCGAAAAACTAGCAGACGCCTACACTCGGCAGCTCGCGCTTCCGCCCCCCGTCGAACATTCAGACCGAGACGAGGTCGAAAAATTGACGCGTTTGATTAAGCGGCATCTAGGGGAAGACGGGCCGACCGCAACATGCGCTAAATTGGGAGTTTTCACCCACCATGGGAATACACCAATCGGGATACGTCTCTCGGTCGAACATGCGATGAAGAGGTCGCTTGTGAAGATGGTCGTATGCACCTCCACGCTTGCCCAAGGAGTCAACCTTCCGATTCGATACTTAGTCATCACAGGAGTCTATCAAGGGGCAGAGCGCATCAGTGTGCGTGACTTTCAGAATCTAATTGGTCGCGCAGGACGCTCCGGTATGCACACGGAGGGAAGCGTGATCTTTGCAGACCCGGAGGCATTCGACAGCCGCACAACACCAGACGGCCGCAGACGCTGGGCACAGCTCGCGGCATTGCTCGATCCATCAAAGGCCGAAGCCTGTGCTAGTTCTCTTTTGACGCTGTTTGATCCTCTTTACAGTGATGATCGTTCGACGGTCGTAAACCTCCAAGTCCGAGTATTCTTCCAATCCTATCTCGACAATGAAGGCGGTCTCTCGTCGTTTGCCGCAGAGTTGGAAGCCGAATTGAAGGGACGGGGATTCTCCGTGAAAAGCTTGCTTTCACAATTACAACCCCGAGCCAAGATCATCGAAGCACTTGAAAGCTACATGATGTCAGCGTCTTTTGACGAGGGTTCCGATCTGGATGAACAGGCGACAAAGGAACTTGCGAGAGGAACGCTTGCCTTCCACTTGGCGAGTCCAACCCAACGCGGGGACTTGGAAGCGCTTTTTAGCGCAATCGCGAAGCACGTAATGAAAAAAGTGCCTGAACCTGCAACGCGCAAAGCCTACGCAAGGTCTCTTTTCGGGGTCAGAAACTCAATAGCTATTCATGCCTGGGTGGTTGAAAATAGCGCACCACTGAGTGCGGCCACAAACAACCGGGAGCTACTCGAAGTGATATGGCCGATTTTGCGGTTAGAGATCAACAACCCGCTGTTCAAGAGATGCACCAAACCCGACCTCCTGTTAGAACTGGCGGTCAAATGGATTGAGGAACAAACGCCTGCGGATATTTTGATCTTCTTTACCGAATCCGACGTAAGGTTTGGTGAGGGAGAACGTCCCCGGCGTTCCCGAATCGACCATGTAGTCGAATTGTGCGAAAACGCGCTAGCGTTCGAGGGCGTGCTCGTGCTGTCTGCTATATGCGAGTCGTTACGACTCGCGCAAGACGTGGATGAGTTGCTCATTGAGCGCATTGGTCACCTGCAAAAACGCCTAAAATACGGATTGAAATCGGCGACGGCAATCACCCTTCACGAAGTCGGCTTCGCCGATCGTGCCGTCGCGAGCGACCTCGCCGCGCTCTTGGAAATAGAGACAAATAGTAGGAGAATAATCCGACAACATTTGCGCTCTAGGCGCGAGTTGGTCGAACGGCTCTTGGCGGATTTTCCCGAGTATTTTGGTTTCGTGTGGAGCAACGTGCTCGGTGGCTCACGACGGAGAACCTAATCTGACTGTTGCCTATAAATCGGCGAGTGTAGTAAATGTTTTGATCGTAAGGACCGCCTCGTTCCGTCCGCGCTGCTTTCGATTTGCGCGCTGCCACGACTGGAAATGGGGAAAATGACCAGTAATACCCACTCGCTTATAGCGGGCTATTGGAGCGGTCGAGTGCCGATTTGAGCTTTCCAAGTGGCACGTCGTTGAACTCCTTTTCAAAAACTTCCCTGGTATTCCTGTCTTTGACATCCAGAACGTTTCCCAAATAGCTCAACTTGCGGCGGTTCAGTTCAATCAGGTCAGACCACTTGATGGCCCAAACCTCGACGGGTTTGGATTCGCTGCGGTAAACGATCCAAGGATTTTTCTTGTCCACTTGCCCCTGCTTGCTCTTTGCGAACGAAGAAAGATCACTGCTAATGAGAATAATTTTGTAACTGAGGTTTTCAGGGAAAACACCCTGCTCCTGAATCTGGAAAGCGTATTGTTCTGCTTGGTTGAGTTCTTTCGTGTGCAGCTTCACCTTGGGGGCTTTGAGTTCGACCACCATGACTTCGCGGCGCGTATCATCCAGAATCTTCTCGTTGAAAAAAAACAAATCAGTGATGGTTCGCAGTTCCTCCGGGACGTTGGCCAAGTTTCCATCCTTTTCAGTTGGTTCGTAGTTGAAGAACTTTTCCCGCAGCCCGGCGAGATTGCCTTCCAGCTTTTTATCCGAAAACAAAATTGGTTCGTCGCTGTAGTTTTCACCGAAAAGCCAGAGTCGACGCTGAACGATCTTGTGCAATTGGCTGCGTTCTTTCAAATGCTTGGCCGGTGCTCCGTAAACGAGAGCGTGAAGGAAGTCGAGAAACTGCATCTTGCTGGCCACTTCGTCCGTAAATGCGATCACGTCGTCCAAGTCCACCTTTTCGAGTAGTGCTCGGAAGCGGGCGAGGGTTTGGTCGTCAAGCTTGATAGCGTCGGTGAGAAACCCCTCGAAGTCTCGGGAATTGAGCGAACGGTCGATGAGGTTGTAAACGAGCTGTCGAACTTTGTTCTTGGCGGTGAGCAAGTGATGCTCGGTCTCGATGTGGTAGGCGAGTTGATTAAAAACTGCGCTTCGTGTTTGAGAGGACGCCCTCTTCTCCTTGTAGGGATAGAACTCGTCCGCTTTCAGTTGCTCAAGGAACGTCTTGTAGTGCTCGTATCGCTTGGCAAGGAACGCATCCACGTGCATCTTGATGGTGTCGTGAAGGTGCTTCGCGTTGGGGTCAAGTTCAGTGACAACCAAGTTTCTGAAGGCGTCGGTGTTGTTGTCGAAGTAGGGCGAATCTACAAAAACAAACCAGCGGTTGTCCTCTGGAATGTCAGCGGCGTAGTCGAACGTGTGAGCAACCGTCTGAATCCCGCTGTTCTGGACACGCAGAAAAACGCGGTGCTTCCCTTCGGTGGATTTAACCAGCATGAACTGGTAGTGGATGGGATGTTTTGAGCCGTCGAGCGCCGTGAACTCCTCTGCCACGTCCTCCACGTCACCAATGATGTAGTTGGCCGGGTCAATCAACCTGCTATTGACAATGAACTTCGTGGCCTTCCGAACGATGGTGTCAGCATAGCGGGCGAACAGAGCCGCCTCGATATTCTCCGGCGCGAGGTCTCTGTGGACTCGTTTGTGAGCATCTTTCTTCGTAACGGTATCGCCGTAGAAATTCGTGATCGTGACTTGGTAGTAAGGCTTCTGCTCCCCCTCCAATGGTTTGTGTTCAACGTCGAGGCGGATTTTGTCGAGCGTTTTCAATTCATCCCAGCCCATGCTGTTAATGGTGACCGAACTTTGGATGAAGCACTTTTCCGCAAAGTCAAAGGCACCAGTTTCAATCCGCATCGCCGCTCCAAGTTGGAGAGCGGCAAATCGTCCGATGCCTTTCCCGCCGTCCTTGGCATCGGTCGCAATTTCCAGGATTTTCCACCGAAACTCACTTTTGGAAACGCCAACGCCGGTGTCCCGAATGGTGATGCTCTCAAACAAAGATTCCGAAAGATTCTTTCCCGACGCGATGGTGAGAGTAATGCGGATTTCCTTAGCCTGAGCCTGAAGGGCATTGTTCACAAGTTCGCAGAAGGCGACAAAGGTGTCCCTGTGCCTTGCGAAGAACTCCGAAAACAACCGTTTGTTAATTGTGAATGGATATTCCATTGCCGTTGCTATTTCACGATTTCGATCATTCGGAGTCTGACGGAATCGGCAGTTGCTGACAAAGCAAAAAACACCAAGCCTGCTCGAAACCGCCGTGACCAACGCGCGGTTTGCTTTGCTGCACGGGCTGCCCGTCGGCCCTGTCTCCCTCTCGACGACGCCCGTTCCGCTTCGCAAACCGCGCGCTCGTCACGAGCTTGCATCCGCATAATACCGCGTGAGCTGCGGGCTTCCGTCTGCGGCTCGGCAGCGGCGTTGCGCTCCGGCTGCAATTCGCTAAACGCTTCTCTCCGCTCTCCGCTCCACTTTCCCCGCTCGCCGACCACAGACCGAAGCTAAAGTCCGAACTCAATGTGGGGTCAAAATTGGCTTGTTTTTGTCACAAAAACTAGGCAGTGTTTGTGACAGTAATGAATGAAAACACCAGCCCAACCCATTGACGTTTCGATACTCCGGTTCATGCGGTCAAACCGGGGCGCTTCAGTATTCTCGCCCAGGAACTTTGACGGATTGGGCAGCCCAGACGCCATCAGGCAGACGCTAAGCCGGCTGGTTAAAGCGGGCAAAATTCGCCGGATTCGCCGAGGACTCTATGATTTGCCGCGCCAGCATCCCATCATCGGCCAGACCGCGCCGGACATCATGGCAACCGTCCGCGCGTTGATGGAAGGCAGTCACGCGCAGTGGCAGTTCACCGGCGCTTACGCAGCAAACGCACTTGGCTTATCGGACCAGGTGCCGGCCAAGATTGTCATCCTCACGGACGGCGCCCCGCGCCGGGTATCATTGGGGAAGTTGACACTCTTGTTCCGCCGCGCCTCGCCGCGCAATCTGTTCGGAGCAGGCAAGCCAGCAGGCTTAGTCATTCAAGCGATTCGCCATCTACGAAATGACCCGGACATTTCCCGGCACATCGTGCGATTAAGAAAACGGTTGGACACAAAGACAAAATCAGATTTGAAATCGTTCGTGCCAAAAACGCCCGTGTGGATGCGGCCCATCTTGCAGCAGATCATTCAGGACTAATATATGAACCCCCTCGAAAAACTTCGCACCGCCGCCAACGCCAAGCCGGGCACGCGGGTCATCGGCATTGATCTTGGCACGACCAACTCCACAGTCGCCCAAGTGCGGTTGCCGTTGCCCGAAAGTTCCTCCGCCGAGTTCGCGTGTGAGTGCGTGCCGCTGGAGCAGGCCACACAAATGAGCCCGTTCACCGGCGCGCTCGTTCCTTCGGTCGTGGCCATCGACAAGGCCGGCAAGGTCTGGATCGGTGAAGGCGCAAAACGGATGCGAGCCGAGCCACAGAAGCACGGACTGAGCCTGGAAAAAAACCTGTTCTACGAAACCAAGAATGACATGGGCCTGCAAAAGCGGTATCACCGGGCCGCCGAGGATTTCGATCATGCCCGCAAGATTGCGGGCCATCTCCTCAAGTTCCTGATGAACGGCGCGCGACAGGCGACCGGTTCACCTCCCGGTCGCACTGTGGTCACCGTCCCCGCCTCGTTCCAGATCAATCAACGGGCGGACACGCTCGCCGCCGCCAAGCTTGGCGGACTTGTCCTCTCGGACTTCGACCTCCTCGATGAACCCGTGGCGGCGCTTACGGATTATCTTTTCACCTACGCTGGCGCGGAGGTTTGGGACAAGCCACAGAATTTTGTCGTGTTCGATTTCGGCGGCGGCACGTGCGATGTGTTTGTGGCCCGTCTTTCCCCTGCCGCCACCGGCGCGGCCTTTGCCATCGAGACTCGCTCCGTCTCCCGCTATCACCGGCTCGGCGGTGGCGATTTTGATGCAGCCATCATTCACAACGTGTTACTCCCGCAGTTGCTCAAGGAGAACGAACTAACGGCGCGTCACTTTGAGTGGACTGACCGCAAGAAAATCATTGAACCCGCCTTGCGTGGCTGCGCCGAGGCACTCAAGGAAGGTCTTTGCCGCGAAATCTCGCAACTTCACTTGCACGGTCGTTACGAGAGCGCGGACAAGACCCAGATTGTAGCCCGGCAAGCTCCGACGAAGGTAACCGTCGGCGGCAGGGACTACCTGCTCGCCCATCCCGAACTCAGCGCGGCCCAATGGGAGGAAATCCTGAAGCCATTTCTGGATCTGGAAATGATGCACGCCCGCGAAACGGACTACGTGCTGGCGCTTTCCATCTTCGCACCGCTCACCGACGCGCTCGACCGCGCGAAACTGCGGACGAAAGACGTGGACATAGTGTTGCTCGCCGGTGGCAGTTCGCTCGTGCCGCAAGTCCAGTGGGCCATTGACAAATTCTTTGCGCAAAGCCGCGTGATCCGTTTCCCGGACAGCACCGCCGCGCAGACCGCCATCGCCCGAGGCGCTGCGTGGACCGCCGCGTGGCTGGAGACGTTCCAGCAACCGTTAGTTTGCCCAGTCGTTTCTCAGACCATTGCACTCCGCGTCCAAGGACGCAACCCCATCCCGCTCGTTCAAGCGGGCACATCCATTCCTTATCCGCCCGATGGCGATTTCAAAATGGTGACCGGTTTGGCCCTGCCCAAACCCTTCGGCGGCACGTTGCGGATCGAAGTCGTGACCTTGCCCGAGGAGCACGTCGTGTTAAACCTGCCCGTCGAAGTCGATCCCAGTGAAGCAGGCGAAGCACTGAATTTTGAGTTTCGGTTCAGCTCAGGTCGCTCCTTTGATTGCGCCGTCGCCCTACGCAAACGCCCTGATGCACGAGTTGAAATCGCGGCGGAGAACCCGCTCATCAATGTTTCCAACCCCGGAGCGGTTCGTGTCGAGATCGAAGAAATCGAAGAGGATTTGCGCGACGCCGGCGGCCTCAGCGCCCGCCATCGCGACAAGCTAATGCGCCTGGCCGAACTTTACCGCGAACTCCGCATGCTGGAGAAGGCGGTCGAGGTGCTCAAGAGCGCTTCCCGCGCCGTCGGCCGCCCGGATGCCGAAATCCTAAATCGTCTCGGCATGTTCTACGATGAACTCGGCGACCTCAACCGAATGGAGGCGCACTACGCCGAAGGCGCGCGTGTGTCCGGCAATTGGGGCGGTCCATTGTTCAATTGGGCACTCCACCACAAACGCCGCCGCAATTTTTCCGTCGCGCTCGAAAAAGTGGACGAGGGAATTGTGCGCGAGCCGGATTCCGCGCCCTATTACATCCTGCGGGCGCGCATTCTCGAAGGCTTGGGCCAGACGACCGCTGCCAAGGAAGCAGCGCAAGAGGGCTTTCGTCGCTTCCCACCCATCGAGATTCAAAGTCCCTGGCAATTGGGCTGGTATGAAGACGCGGCGGAGTTCCTTGGACGTGCCGACGACGTTAAATCGGCACGCAAAGCTCGCGAACGTGTGCGCGGCCAGAGCAAGACCACCAAGGCCGGTGAGAACGATCTCCCGGTCCTTTCTCAACCGTAGCCTAAACAACGCCATGCCATCTGTCCTCCATGACAGCCAACTGACTCGCGAGCAGCGCACCGTTGTCGAATTGCGCCCTGACCGCCATCATCTCGTCATGGGACCACCCGGCTCCGGTAAAACTCAGGTGCTGCTGCATCGCGCCCGCTGGCTGCGTGAGACCTACAAAATCCCACCCGAGGGTTTTTGCGTGCTCGTTTACACGAACGTGCTCACCTACTTTCTCCGCCAGTCTTTGGACTTCCTCGGTATTCCCAAGGAGAACGTGCGGACCTTCGATGATTGGTGCGCCGAATTGTGGGATCAATTTGTTCGCAAGCCCAAACCTCGCACGCTGCCGGATCGGCGCGGCAAGTCATTCATTGATTTTGCAGCCGTGCGGACGGGCGTGCTCCAGAGTCTTCAAGCCATTGCGACTTCGAGTGCGAGCGCCAACCAGCACAAACCCAGCCTCGATTTCGTGCTCGTGGATGAAGGGCAGGACTTGGATGCAACCGCCTACGGCATCCTCCGCATGGCCACAAAACACCTGACCGTTTTTGCCGACGCCCGGCAACAAATCTTCGAGGGCGGGGCTTCCGTGCCGGAAATGCAAAAGCATCTCAGCTTGACCGGTCAATCCGCTTCGCTGTTGCCCGCGTATCGCAATTCCCCGGACATCGCCAAACTCGCCTCCTACTTCGGCAACGCCTACGACGGCCTCAACTATCTGGCCATGGAACGGCAGAAGCCCTGTCTCTACGTCGCGAACGATTGGGATGACGAGATGGACAAGCTCGCGGACGTTCTGCGCGAACGGCGGCTCCTGAATCACAAGTGCGGCATCATTGTCCCCACCAACCGCGACCTGTTCAGCGTCGCCAACAAACTCGGGGAACGCGGCGTTGAAGTTCACAAGGCCATCGCTGCCCGCCGGGGCGGCACGCCGCCGGACTTCGATTCCCTCACGCCAACGATCGCATCCTACCATAACGCCAAGGGACTCACCTTTGATTGCGTCCTCATGCCCAAGTTGGTCGAAAACAACTTCCAGCGCGTGGAGGGAGAGCGTCGCCATCGCCTGCTCCTCGTCGGCATCACCCGGGCCACGCAATGGGTTTATCTGAGCACCGTTCGCGGTTGGGAACTACGGGACTTGGACCTCTTCCGTCAGGCATCCGCCAACGGCGATTTGTTCATCAAGGAAAACGCCAACCCCGTCCCGGTTTCCACCACACCGACGGCCCCGGTTTCCGGCGACGATGACAACGAGGCCTCGTTCCTATGACCGAACCAGAAATCCAACCCGGCGTTCGCGTTCGCATCATCGGTAATCCGGAGCGTAGCGGCGCCATCACTTCGCCGCCCAATTCCAAATACGTCAACGACGTTCTTATGGCGCGCGTTCATTTCGATGGAACGCATGTCCCCGCTTGGCAACGCGCCGCCAACCTTGAAGCTATCTCTGCACACGGCGACCCGCTGGACGATCTTCGGCACGGACGCGTTCACGGCATTGCCAGCTTCCAGCGTATTCTTACGCATGAAAAGTTGAGCGGACGCCTCGCGAATGTCATCTACTCGATGGAGACCTCCCAGACGGAGTTTCTTCCCTATCAATTCAAGCCGGTGTTGAAGCTCCTTGAATCCCCCACGAACAGCCTCCTGATTGCCGACGAAGTTGGCTTGGGCAAGACCATCGAAGCTGGACTCATCTGGACTGAACTTCGCGCCCGCTCGGGTGCGCGCAATCTCCTGGTCGTCTGTCCGCCTCACCTGCGCGACAAGTGGCAAACGGAATTGAAAAACCGCTTTGGCGTGCGCGCGGACATCTGCGGGGCTCGGGAACTTTTGGAACATCTTGCCCAGCTTAAACAGGACCCGAACTATTCCTTCGCCGTCATCTGCTCTTACCATGGCCTTCGTCCTCCGGCAAAATGGGAGGAACAGCTTCCCAACGTCAGCCCCCAGATTAGTTTGGCCCATCTCCTATCCGAATTGTCCGTGGATTCAACCCCGCTCGACCTCGTCGTAATGGATGAAGCACATTACATGCGCAACGGCGGGAATTGCACCGCAGAACTCGGCGAGTTGGCGACGGCGGCGGCCGCACACCGCGTCTTTTTGTCAGCCACACCCATTCACACCCAGAATGAGAACCTCTACAATCTTTTGCGCTTACTTGACCCGGACACGTTTAACAGTGAATACGCCTTCCGCAGTATTCTCGAAGCTAACGCGCCTCTCGTCCGGCTCCGCGACTTGCTCCTGAATCCACATGGTCTGTTCGCGGAAATTCATGAACAGTTGACCGCAGCGGCGTCCAATCCATTTCTGGCGGGCAGTCGTGTTTTGGAAAGTGTCCAAAAGGAACTCGAAGTTGATTCCAAGCTGTTGTCCAGTCCTCAGAGTCGCAGCGAACTCGCGCACCGTGTCGAAAGAGTCAATCTCCTGGGCTATGCCATCAATCGCACACGCAAGCGGGACATCCCTGGCAAACGAGTCGAGCGCGAGGTGAAGACGGTTAAGGTAACACTGTCCGAGTGTGAGCGTGCTTTTTATGCTGGCGTCACCGAATTGGTGCTGCGTTACGCCGACCAACATGACCTTCCGGGTGGCTTCCTGTATGTCATGCCTCAACGTCAAATCGCCAGTTGCATGGCTGCGGCCTGTGCCCGGTGGGCGTCCGTGTCGGGCGAAGTCGAAGAAGACGTTGAAGTCAGCCCCGACTCCAGTGGAGCGGAGGACGACCCCCACGGACCTGGTCCGCTGGTTCAATTCATCAGCGAGAACATCCGCGACCTTGCGACCACCACCCAGCTTCAAACTGAAGACACCAAGTTTCGGATGCTCGTGCAGACACTTAAAAATTACTGGCAGGAATACCCATCCGGCAAAGTTGTGCTCTTCTCTTACTTCCGACCAACGCTGCACTACCTCCGCAATCGTCTCGCTGCCGAGGGCGTTCAATCATTCCTGCTTCTCGGCGGAATGGCTGAGAGCAAGCAGGACGTCGTAAATAGCTTCCGTAACTCCGATACGATTCGACTACTGCTCTCCTCTGAGGTGGGAAGCGAAGGTTTGGACATTGAGTTCGCACGCGTTCTCATCAATTACGATCTGCCTTGGAATCCCATGGTCGTTGAGCAGCGCATTGGCCGCCTTGACCGCATTGGCCAGGAGGCGGACCAAATTCTGATCTTCAATCTCATCGCTGAAAACACAATTGATGAGCGCATCTACGAACGCCTTTACAAGCGCCTCAATCTGTTCCGCCGCGCCTTGGGCGATCTTGAACCGGTCTTAGGTCCGATCATCTCGGAATTAACCCGCGATTTGCTCACTCACAGACTGACCGAGCAGCAACAGCAGGAGCGAGTCAAGGCCGCCGAACAGGCCATTGCCTACGGGATTCGGGTTCAAGAGGAACTCGAAGAGAACGCTGCTGTCCTTGCCGCTCACGGTGATTACATTCTGCGGCAGGTAGAAGCGAGTCACAAACTACAACGCTGGATTAAAGCCGAGGAAATCGAACGCTACGTCTTAGACTTCTTCCTTAAATGTTTTCCAGCCACGCGCTTGCAGTGTGCAAATGCCCGGGAACACTGTTTCGACATCAGCCTGGATCAGGATGCGTTTTGCGATTTCGACCGTTTCCTGCAAATTCACAAACTTGTCGGGCAAACACGGCTTAACACCACCCAAAATCGCCGGATTCGTTTCGACAATCGCACGTTCTTGAAAAGTCCGGCTGGTGATGAGATCGTCAGTCAGTCCCATCCGTTGGTGCGCTTTGCCGCTTGGAAAACCCGGACCGATCAACTCGTTAAATCCGTGCCCGTGGCCGTCCAACTCGCCCGGTCTGCACTTCCTGAAGGAGTCGCGCCCAATGTTTATGTCTTCAACGTTCAACGTTGGCAGGTTGCAGGTTTGCGCGAAGTCGAAAAGTTGCACATCGTCGCGGCCTCGCTAGTAGATGGCCACTTGCTGGACCAGAACCTTGCCGAGCGCCTTGTGGACCTGGCGTTGAACGATGGGGAAGATTGGCGTGACCCAAATCTGGATGCCGATCTCGCTCTGGTCGCTGAGCGGGTGATAAAATTGGACGACCTCGCCTCCGACGAGTTTTTACGCTTCGAGCAGCAATGCATGGATGAAAATCAAGACCGGTCGAGCATCCAGATAACCTCGATTGACCGCTTCGAGTCCCGCCGGCTCCAGAGGCTGAACGAGGTTCTTCGGATGCACATGGATAATGGCCGCTCCAGTCTTGCCGAGGCCACCCATGGTCAGATAACCAAGTTGAAAGAGCGCTGCGAGGTGCAGCGGCGAGCCATCCGCGACCGCGCTAAAACCGAGGCTGAGTATCACCAGATATGCTGTGGCCTGCTCCGGGCTACGTGACCCATGCTTCTCAAGGACTAGCGTATGGCAAATTGGTTTAAGAGCATACTTGGTTGGTTCAAGAAACCGGTCGCCCCGGACGCTCCTCCGCGTAAGGATGCTCCTCAGCCATCGCCCTCAACGCCACGGGGAGAACCTGAAAGCCCCGAACCCTCAATGGTTCGCTACCAAGAGTCGTCCACGCTGACATCTCCACCAGCGCCTCCAACTGTTTCATCTCAGCCGGTTGCGGACCTGACGATCGGTTTCGACCTGGGCACCAGTTGCAGCAAAGTGGCTGTTGGCGACAGCATGCTTGGCAGTCAACACGGCGTGCCATTCAACACGCGCGCGCACGGAGTCGCGAAATACCTTTTCCCCACCCGATTCTATGAGGGCGCTGACGGGATTTCCTTGTCGTCTGGTCAACAGGCCACGCTTGTATCGAATTTGAAACTCCGGCTGACCGAGGCTGTGGAAAATCAGAGCGACACAAGCGGGCCGGAAGCTGACTTGGCAATTTACGTGGCACTCGTTTTGAAACACACCCTTGCGTGGTATGAGCAACATCGCGCTGGCGACCATCGCGCCAGAGCGCGTTGCTGGTGGCTAAGTTTCGGATTTCCGGCCAAGCGTGTGGATAACAATCTACGACTTCACAAAGCATATCAGCGCTTTGCCGGGGCTGCCATCCAAGCCGTGAACTCAGGCGAGCACATAACTCGCAAATTGGTCCAGCACTGTCTCGAAGGGACTCCGCTGGATGGAGATTCAAAACAAGTGCTTTCCTTGGATCGGATGAGTTTCTATCCAGAGATCGCCGCCCAACTGGCGGGTTATGTCTATTCCCGCTACCGCACCACCGGGCCGCTGATGCTTATCGACGTCGGTGCCGGCACGCTAGATATTTCCACCTTGATCCTCCACCAAAACGCCCATGAAGAGGTGTGTTCGTTTCACTTCTGTGAAGTTGCACAGCTCGGAGCGTTCCGTTTGTATGAACAAATTCACCATGCCCTTGCCGCCGTTTCGCCGGACTCCGTGGACACTTTGGTCAGCATCGGCTCCGACCAGGATTGGCATGTCCCCGAATCCGCTAGTGAATACGTGCGAGCCATCTCGGTTGTCACTAATCCTATGAAGGCTGCCTTCCATTCGGCGCGGGAAACATTCGCACTGAAATGTTTGGATAAGGCATTATTGAACTTCTCCGCCTTTAAGCAGTTTCTGGATCAACCATTTCGCGACGCGGACCAAAGACCACGGGCATTTCGCCAAAACGTGAACATCATTCTGTCAGGCGGAGGAAGCCGTGCAATTTTTTACCGCAACCTCTTTCCTGAGCGCTTGGAAGAAACTGTCGTAAACAGCGGGTTGACCTCATGGAATCTCGACCCCGGACGAAGGAAGATCGACGGACAGGGATTCCATCCCCGCCATCTGATGAAGCCGGATAAGTTCATCGTCGGCGGTGTCGAGTCCGACGACTTCGATCGCTTGAGTGTCGCACATGGTTTGTCACTCAGCTCTGAAACCCTCTTGCAGATTACCGCCAAAGAAATGTCCGACCGGCAGTGGAATGGCAGTTGAGCTTCAGGCCGCTGGCTCCCCCCGCCAGGCGAATCTCGCGATTACAGCCCGTGAAACGCCCGATGCCGGTTGATTGGGCACGAAAACAAACAACCGCGCGCAACTCGCCCAGCCGAGGATTGCCTTAATTTGTGAAGAGTGAGACTTCGGAGTTTGCTCCATTCGTATTTTACTTCCGCCGTGACCAACGCGCGGTTTGCTCCACTCCACAGGTTGTCTGTCGTCCCTGTCCCCCTCTCGACGGCACCCGTTTCGCTTCTCAAACCGCGCGCTCGTCACGAGCTTGCATCATGCAGAGCCGCAGGAGCGGCGGGCTTCCGTCTGCGGCTCGGCGGCGGCGTTGCTCTCCGACTCCGTTCCCGCCGTCTCTCCATCTCCGCTCCACTTTTCCCGCTCGCCGACCGCAGACCGAAGCCCCGTCAAACGATGTGAAAGTTTGCGGCATCTCAATATGCCCAATATAATCAAACCGTGCTGAAACTCACAGCCCAAGATTTTCATCGCCGATATGCTCCTACCGAGTGCGATCTGCGCATCTTTCTGCGAGAACGCGGCGTCGAGGAATCGCCACCCTCAGAATTTGAGCAAGTCCTCATGCGTCTGGGACAACGCTACGAAGCAAAACATCTTGCCACATTTCCTGAAGCCATTGATTTGCGGTCTTTCGAGTCAGACAAGCGTTTTGAACAAACAGTGACACTGGTAAAAAATGGCTGTCCGGTCTTGTATCAGCCGGTCTTGAAATGGCAAACAACGCTCGAGAACGGTGATTGTGAACTCGTAGGCGAACCTGATTTTCTATTGCGCGAAGGCAGTGGCTACGTCATCCGCGATGTCAAAATGGCCCGTCATGTTGATGACGAGCATCATCCAGAAATTGTCTTTCAGTTGCAGTTTTATGGCTGGCTTTACGAACAGATTTTCGGCTCGTCTCCAATCAGGCTCGAAGCCCTTAACGGTCAAGGTGACATTGTTCCCATTCCGCTCAACCATCAGGCCGTGATTGCTGAATTACGGGCGTTGATTCGCCTGAAACGATTATCGCAAGAGCCATACGAAGCCGTGGGGTGGAGCAAATGCGTTGGCTGTGGATTTCATGCTCATTGCTGGCAGAAGGCGGAAGCCGCCAAAGATGTGGCGCTCGTTTATGACGTTGACCAAAGTTTGGCCGCGCAATTGCACGAACAGGGAATCGCCAGCATCCCGGAATTGGTCGGGCATTTCGACGCGCACACATTGAGTGAATTGAGGCGGCCCTGGGGAGTGAGACTTCAAAAAGTCGGCAAGAAGGCCGGCATGATTTTGTTGCGGGCGCGCGTAATGCTGTCAGGGCGGGAAGTTGTGCTCAATACACCAGTCATACCGCAACACGACAACTACGTCATGTTTGATTTGGAAGGGATGCCGCCTCATTTGGACGAACTTGACAATATTTATTTGTGGGGGATGCAGGTGTTTGGGAAGGCACAAGGCCAGTTTATGCCCGCCGTGGCGGGTTTTGGGGAAAATGGCGACCGGGAGGGATGGAATCAATTCCTGAAAGGCGCCCAATCCATATTCCAGCAATTCGGCGACATACCTTTCGTCCACTGGCACCATTACGAGAAGACGCACCTTGACCAGTATGTGGAACGTTTCGGCGACTCGGAGGGAATCGCTGCGCGAGTTCGACGCAACCTGCTCGATTTGCTACCAGTCGCGCGCGAGAGCGTTCTGCTGCCGCTTTCAAGTTACAGTTTGAAGGAAGTTGAGAAATACGTTGGATTCAAACGTAGCCAGACCGAATACGGCGGTTCATGGTCAATCGCCAAATACATCGAAGCAACCGAAACCCACGATGAAAATTCCCGCAACAAATTGGTTGGCGAGATTTTGACATACAACCAGGAAGATTTAGCCGCGACGTGGGCAGTATTCGAGTGGCTGCGAAACAAGAGTAATACGTGACAACATACGACATCAATTTGGTAGCCCAGGAAATCCGAGCATCGGACGCGGTGGTCGTGATGGGGGCGGGCGTGTCTTTTGAAGCAGGGATGCCACTTACGGGCCAGCTTGCGCCCTTGGTCTGGCACGGTCTGGATTCAAATCCAGACCTGCTGAAGAAATTATGTGCAGAGTTGGGTGTTCAGGCTGAATCTGCAAAGAGGCTTGTCGGTGACGATCAAACTAAAATCAATCAGGCCTTGAGGCTCATCAAAACAGACGACACTGCATTTAAGAGTTTTAAGCGGAGTTTCTGCGACCTCAATAACGACCGGACTGGAATTCCATCAAAGCCTCACACAGAACTCGCACGCCTGATTCACGCGCGGAACGTAATAGAAGCTATTTCATTTAATTGGGACACATTGCTCGAATCCGCGTTTCGCCAGAAGTTCGGGTTTGAAATCAACGGCCAAAATCGGAATCTATGGAAACCGCACGGAGATTGTCGGAATCCTGACTTGGAATGGGTGCTACCGCATGAAGCTGGCGTGATTCCCGCCGAGCTTTTGGAACGTTTGACATCTCTCGCAAGCATCCGCCCACGCGTCTTGGTGATTGTTGGATACGCAGAAAGAGATGAGGCAGTAATCCAAAAGCTTATCACCCCCTTAGCCAACCGTTGGCGCGTATTTAGAATCAATCCGTCTGTAGTGGGCGAAGGCGCGATCAAACTGGGAGCTACTGATGCATTGGAACAGCTTGCCGACAAGTTGGTGACTACTCCTGATGTTCCTGGATGGTCCGTCGTGACATTTGAAAACCAAAGAGGCATTGAGGCTGCAATCGCAGGAGAACGGCTAGGACCAAGTGATGTGGAGGCATGCCCACGATTACCGCATTTCAATGCAGCCATGGAAAAACTCTCGCTTTTGCACACGGTTGAAATCGCAGGTGAGTCCGGCTCAGGAAAATCAATAACGCTTTGGCAACTCGCCCACGAGTTTCATCGAAAAAATTGGCAGGTTCTTCGACTTGATGCTCCAAACGAATCGCGTTTTGCACTAGCGCTGGAAAAGCTCAAAGCGCAGCGATGGAACACTGTGGCAGTTATAGACGACAGCCAGATTTTTCCGACTGGCCTGATTGCCAACATACGCAGCCTCGCCAGTGAAAATGTGAAAGTCATCATTGGAACAACAGATCCAAAGGGTGAACGGCAAGAGGCCGTTCGTGCAGCCGCAATCGTTGCGGTCGAGTTGCTCGCAGATCATTTCCGTTCTCAACGTGCGACAATTTTGCCAATTGTGAGAAAGCTGGATTCTCGCGTCGGTGATGGATTTCTGGACATCCGATTTGAAAGTCGAATCGATGAGGCCGTGAAAGAAAAGACGCCTTGGCAGTTTGGCTATGTTTTACGAGGTAGCACGCACAGAGTTCGCTTGCTTCTGAATGCCGCCCACGACTTCAATCAAGCTGACCTGCTCTTGGTGTTAATTGCTGCCCGTCAATTGGCAACTCTTGATGCGGGTTCTTCTGTTCAAGACTTATTGCACCAATTGCAGAAGCTTGGCAAAAGCGACGCATGGTTGCGCTCGTCACTTGAAATACTCATCAGCCAACGTGCCATCTTGGCTGGAGATGTTGTCCGCTGTCTTCATTTGCAGTCCGCAAGCTCAATCATCGAAGCATCCTTGAATATCCGAAGTGATCAGAGCTATTTGGGTCTTGTGTCAGCGCTTCAGGGAACACTTCGTGACTCGTCTTTACCACTTCGAGGAATCTCTTGGTTAATAAGCCATATCTGGACACCGCACTACGAAAGAGTGATTACGGCTGAGATTAAAACTGAACTCCTTTTACGTTGCTTTGCCGCGCAATCTCATCTGGAAATCCGTGATGCATGTTTTGTTGTCGCACGATTGCTCGGTCGACGAGACGAATTCGTGATTGCCAAAGTGCTGGAAAAGCAAGAACTCATCCGTTCTTGGGTGCGTGGAGCCGACCTGACCGACGCCTATGCCGTTGGAGAGGTTATCAATGATATTCATAGCGATTCCCACGAGAAAGCTGCGGCCTTGATAGAGGGGCTCGACGCCAAAGAAATTGCAGACAAAATTGGACTCGCAACTCTGGCAAACGGTTATGTCTGGGGCTATTTCACTGGTCGTCTTTGCGTTGCTAGTAGCAAAGATTGGCGTAACGCAGTCTCGTCCCATTTTGACCGCGAGCGTATTCGACGCATGTTCGGTGAATTGAAACCATCCGAATGTGATCAGCTTTCCGAATACCTTCAAGGAATAGCTGGTTTCGATTTCAATTTTGCACTCGAATTATTGGAATTGGCTGCCCCAACCCTTGCAACTGCCATTGGCCAAAACTCGATACGTATTTATCGTGCAATACACGATTTGCCGCATTGGGTTTTAGGTGAGGGGCTGTTTTTCGACGAGAAACCTACAAAACGCCAACGGAATATTTCCAAGCAGATTTTCGATGGTTTAGACCCAGTAGAAATCGTTAGGGGAATTGTGACCTGTCGATTCGGTGATTGGGAAAACTATGCTCGGCTGCTGGCGTGGGTGAAGCGCGCTCATCCTGCAAAAATGCACGCAATCATACAGGCTGTAGATTGGAAGGCGCTCGATGCATGCGTCCGTGAGCAAATAAGAAAACCGGGCCGAGAATTTACCCTCTTGTTGAGCAGTCTGATTGCTGATCCAAAAACCTGCGAGCCAGTTGCATCATGGTTGTTAACGCATTCCAGTGAGATCGAGGAAATGAACTCCCGAATTGCAGCGGTTTCCCCCAAAACTGCCCTGATCGTCCTTAACAATGGAGGCGCAATCAATTTGGCAGCGGAACATCACTGGTTCCTAGATGCATGGGCTGTCGCGCGAATTGGACAGTTAGACGAAAACGCGGCCAAGCAAATTCTGGAACGTAATGTCTCGCGCATTGCTAGTGGCTTGTCTGAGCTTTCTTTGTGTGAGGGGGCGGCCGAGTTCTTGCAGCTCGTTGCGGATATTCCAGAAGTGTTGGAGAAAATCTTTAAGGCAGTTGACCTTAATAAAGCGAAGAAGAGATGGCCAATGGCGCTTGCAGACCATCGGCCAGAAGAACGCAAGGCTGCACGCGCAGCACTTAAATTTGTAAGCGAACGCAGTAAAGATAGCCTTGGTGAGTTGGCAGGGCGCCTCTTGCGAGAAGTGCGTTTCCGAAAAACCCCCAGTGACTCAAACCAATAATTGAAGCAGTCTGCGGCTCGTCGGCGGGGCGTTACACTCCGGCTGTAATTCGCTAAACGCTCATGTTCGCCTTCGCTCCGCTTTCCTGCTCGCCGACCGCAGACCGAAGCCTCGTCAAATTGCAAAAAGTTGGTAGGCTCGCCGCGTGCCATTCCACCGAGACAGGATGAAGCAGTCAACGGCAGAACTCGCCGCTGGAGGCGTTTTCATCGGGACTTCCTCTTGGAAATATGAGGGGTGGTTTGGGCAGTTTTACACCCCAGCGCGTTACGAATATCGCGGCAAGGTCGCGAAAACACGATTTGAGCGGGACTGCTTGCGCGAATATGCCGAGGTGTTCAAAACCGTCAGCGTGGACGCGGCCTACTACACTTTCCCAAGCCCAGCATATCTGCAAAAACTGGCGGACGCTGTGCCCGATGATTTCCGATTCGGATTCAAGGTGACAGACACGGTGACGATCAAAAAGTTTCCGAACCTGGCGCGGTTCGGTGCGAAGGCGGGGCAACCGAACGCCGATTTTCTGAACGCCGACTTGTTCGCAAAAGCATTCCTGAAACCTTGTGAGGAAATTCGCACCAAAATTGGCGTGCTCATGTTTGAGTTCACAAGATTCTGGCCGAGTGATTACGAACACGGGCGGGTTTTCGTTGCCGACCTCGACACGTTTCTCGGCAAGCTCCCGAAGAGTTGGCCTTACGCCATCGAAATGCGCAACAGGCACTGGCTGGCTCCCGAATACTTCGGCTGTCTGGCCCGGCACGGTGTCACGCACATTTTCAATTCATGGGATGCCATGCCGCCCGTCAGCGAACAAATGGCAACGCCGGGCAGCCGCACGAATCCGAGTCTAATCGCCGCGCGATTTCTCCTGAAACCCGGACGCAAATACGAGGAGGCGGTCAAGACGTTTCAACCATACGACAAGGTGAAGGAACCGAACCCGGACGCGCGCGAGGCTGGCAAGTCGTTGGTTGCCGAGGGAAAAGCCGCCGGGCCGGAACGCAAGACGTTCATCTATGTGAACAACCGTTTGGAAGGCAACGCGCTTGAAACCATCGATGCGATGGTTGCCTAAGGTTTGCAGCTACGTTTCCCGCATTGTAACCGGCTGATGAAGTTTCTGGTGGAGTTTTAATTGTGTGCCACACTCTGGCAAGAAGTTATGTCTGATAGACCGGGATTGCCTAATTTGACCTACGCGCAGATTCAACAGCATTTGGAAAAGAGCGCGGGATACATTCATCGCCACACGGTAACGATGTGTAGATTGGACACCACTCTTTGTTCTGGTGTCTTTGTAAAAACGTCCGGCTATCACGGAATTCTTACCGCCGGACATTGCGCAAAACTTGTCTTGGATAATGAGCGCGTTGATCTCGTAGTATCCGAAGTTACACATCATCTTTGGGTCGAGCGCAATGTGTTTACCCATGTGCCTTTTGACGAAGTTAAACCGGATGGGCCGGACTTGTCTTTTCTTATCATACAGGACAAGGATCTGATTGATTTAATCCAAAAGCAAAATTTTGTTTTTTACGACTTGGATACCCAGAATGTAGATATTTTGCGTGGGAACCTTGTTAAATTTAGCTGGTGCGTTGTCGGTAGCCCACATGAAAAGCTATCAAGCAAGAATGTATTGATAAACGGCGCAACGCACACATTTATTTCAGCGGAAGCAGTTGCTATGCAAGGCAACCTTGTTGAATTTACAACTGACGGCAAATACGATTATGTATGGATGGATTTGCTTTGTGATACAGAACGTTTTCCAAAATGTTATGTGGGGGTTAGCGGTGGTGGAATTTGGTATCAGCATTTTGTAAGCACGGATCACATAAACTATACTGTAAAACCTATTCTTGCAGGTATCACTGCATGGCAAGTCAATGTGGAAAACGAGCCTAACCGCACGATGATTAAGGGGCATGGCTATAATTCGATTTACGAGCGAGTCCGGCAGGTGTTGGCGGAAATTCGGCCTGCCCAATGACCGCTTAATCAAACAATGTTTGCTGTCTTCCCTTCGCGGGGCCGTCCGCGCCCCAAAGTGTTGTAATCATTTCCCGCTGCGGTGTGAAGGGACATTTCGCCTTCGGCTGCTTTTGCGATTCATCAATGTGCCGCAAGGCGAGTTGCGCCCCCGTCATCAATGCAGATTTCCCGAACTGCTCCTTCAGCTTGTGCGTCGCATCATCCACCGCGCCCCAGCGTTCCTCATGCGTCCGGCCCCACAACGTCGGCTGCGTGTCCAGCCGTTCCAGATTGAACATCGCGATCCGAACCTGTCGCACCGGCAGCCATTGTCCGGCCATGATTTCCCGGAACATCGCCTCCAATGCCTCGTTGATGACCGAGTTCAGAAATTGCGGATGGTTGAAACGGAAGCTCGTGCCGACTTCAGTAAAATCCTTGAACCGGATCGCCAGACTGAACTCCCGCGCCTGCATTTGTTCCCGGCGCAACTGGCCCGTAAGCCGCGTGGCCTCGCTCAACATGAAGGTCAGCGCCGCCTCGTAATCGTGTTCATCCTGCGGCAGCGTCGTGCTGCTGGAAATCGTCGTCCGATCTTTGATTTCCAACACCAGCGGCTCATTCCATTGCCCGTTTGCGAACAGCCATAACATCTGTCCCCAAATCCCGAACTTCTGCTTTAGCAGCATGGACGGCAGTTTTGCCACATGGCCGAACGTAAATGCTCCAAACGCCGCCAGCGACCGCTGCCGGTTTTTGGCTATGCCTGACAATTCCTGCACCGGGCGGTCGTTTAGAAAATCCTTTTCCTGACCGGCGGGCACTTCGAGAAAGCCGACGCCCTTGGCGGCGTCAGTCGCGAGCTTGGCGAGCTTGGCGGAATTGGCCAGACCCGCCGTGACCGGCAGACGCACTTCCTTTTTGATGCGTTGCCGGATGCCCTGGACATAATCCGT
Source organism: uncultured Verrucomicrobiae bacterium (assembly GCA_963802515.1). Lineage (GTDB taxonomy): Bacteria > Verrucomicrobiota > Verrucomicrobiia > Limisphaerales > UBA11358 > UBA11358. The sequence continues at coordinate 1,975,406 of CAWDIX010000002.1, read as the reverse complement.
AGGCGTCGTGTTCCGCCACACATGCGAATCCATCGTGGAAAAATCCAAAAACCCCTCATCAATCGAATACGGCACGAGTGTTGGCGAGTATTCTTCAAGAATCAAAAACATCTGGCGCGACAATTCGCGGTAGGCGTCATAATGCGGACGGCACAACACACCTCGCGGACAAAGCCGTTTCGCTTCGAAACAGGCCGTGCCCGTCTTGATGCCGTATTTCTTCGCCAGCCGGTTTGCCGCAATCACAATGCCATCGCCGCGTCGCCCGCCACCGACCCAAACCGGGCGGCCTTCCAGCTTGGGATCGAGCGCGATTTCGCAACTGGCAAAGAAGGAATCTCCGTCAATGTGCAAAATGCGATTGTTGCGGGCGCTCATCGGCAGGAGACACGCTACTCCATCGTCCGCCGCCGTCCATACCGAGTTGTTCACAGGCCGAGTCTGCCTCACCCGCTGGGACAATACCTGTCCAACCAAAAAACTTTAACCACCGTGACCAACGCGCGGTTTGCTGCGCTCCACCGGGCTGCCCGTCGCCCCGTATCCCTCTCGACGACGCCCGTTCCACTCCGCAAAACCGCGCGCTCGTCACAAGCGGCAATGGTGTTGGCCACAATAGCGGCGGGCTTCCGTCTGTGACTCGGCGGCGGGCGTTGCGCTCCGGCTGCGTTTCACTATGCGCTTCTCTCCGCCTCCGCTCCACTTTTCCCGCTCGCCGACCGCAGACCGAAGCCGGATCGTTTATTTTCCTCGCGCCATCCGCCGCGACTCGGCTTGACGCACGAGAACACCACGGGCGCGATTGACCTCCCGCGCCAGTTCCGATTCAGCCGGAAGTGCCGTCAGATATTCACGGACGAGCATTTTGTTGTGCAACCCGTCCAGTGCGTAACGCGCCAACGCCTCGTCCTGCTGCGTGCAGAGAATCAACCCCACGGGCGGGTGTTCGTCCGGCTGTGTCCAATGGGCGCGGGCATAGTTGCAATAAAGATTCATCTGCCCGATGTCGCTGTGAACGAGCGCGCCGATTTTCAGGTCAATGATGACGAGGCAACGCAGACGCCGGTGAAAGAGCAGCAAATCCACGCGAAACCATTCGTTGCCGATCCGCAATCGCCGCTGCCGTCCGACAAACGTAAAGTCGTTGCCCAACTCCAACAGAAACTTTTCCAGATGCAAAATGAGCGCCTCTTCCAAATCGCTCTCGGAGTATTCATCTTTGAGTCCAAGGAATTCCAAAAGGAACGGATTCCGAATTTCATCGTCGGCGGTCACTGTGTCTTCGGGCAACTGACGTTGCCCTTTGACGAGCATACTGGCTTTGTTCCGCGATAATGCGATGCGCTCGTAGAATTGCGAGTTCATTTGCCGTTCCAGTTGTTTCACCGTCCAGCCTCCGCGCACCGCTTCCGTGTGGTAAAACTCAACGGCATACGCCGACCGCAGCCGCAACAGCCGCGTATAATGCGACCACGGCAGGGGAAATCGTTCCGCAATCGCGCGCAATTGGTCGGCCAGTTCGCCGCTTGGAGATTTCCGCAACGCCGTTGCGGAAATTGGCGCAGGCGCGCTGGACGCGGAAATCCGCAACGACGTTGCGGATTTCTTGGCGGAGGCAAAGGTGAGGAAAAATTTCCGGGCACGTTCGAGGTTGTCCACGCTGAATCCGCGCCCGAAACGTTTCGTGAGGTCTGCCGAGAGGCGCGTGAGAAGTTCCGCGCCGTAAGCGGCGCGTTCTTTACCCGCTTGCTCGTGCTCCACAATCCGTCGCCCGATTTCCCAATACGTCGCCGTCATCAGCGAGTTGACCACGCGGGCGGAGGCGCGTCGCGCTGCATCCAGCAATTCGACCACACCCGATAACACCTTGTCGTAGTCAGCGGCTTGGTGCTGAACCGATTTTACGGTCTTCTGTTTGTCGCTCGGTTTGCTCATAAAAATCTGCGCCGTTGTTTTTAGCCGATTGCACTTCGCTTGGCGAGCCATTCGGCTCGTCGTCGGACAGCGCGATGAAACCCCGTTCGATTGTATGGCGGCGTCGGTCGCGTCAAGGATACTACGGGTCGCTTGCTTAAACGCTCGCGCTTCCGTTCCTCCTTTGAACCCGCCCGCCGCTGCCGGGGTGTTTGCTTCTAGGATTTCATCGCGGGGAGTCTGGCAATCTGATAAGTTAATTTTGTGTGTCATCCCAATTCTAGGCTGTATTTTCAGTGTCAATGGGGGTTGAATGAGGGTTGCTGTTGAGTAAAATGACTGAAGGCATATTGAAAAAGTCCATTGATAAAACTTTCTACCGTAATGGGCAGCTTCGTGAAGTGGTGCCGTTGCGCAACGGTCGCAGGCATGGCGTTGTCCGTGTCTGGCACAAGAACGGCGTGTTGGAGACCGAAGAACCCTATCAGAACGGCGTGTTGCACGGCATCATCCGCCAGTGGAGTGAATCCGGCAAATTGCTTGGCAAATACCGCATGGTCCACGGCACGGGGATTCAGCGTGCGTGGCACGAAAACGGCAAACTCCAACTGGAATTCACCACCGTGAGCGGCGATTTTTCGGGCCGCTATCGCTTGTGGTTGCACGACGGCGCATTGCTCTCCGAGGACATTTATTTGCACGGTCGTTCCGTGAACACCGAGGAATATCACGCGGCCCGCGCAAAAGATAAATCGCTGCCCATTCTGAACGGCGAGTTCGTCAAGCCTTTGCCCAAAACCATCGCCACGGATAAACACGCCCATGAAGTTTTCGTCCGTTTCCTTTTGGCGCACAAGCGTTGTTCCGAGGCGCGGAAATGGCTGGAAAGCGGCGGCAAGGCCGTGCGCTCGCTTGGACGATTCAAACGCAAGGATGATGCCTTGAAATTTGTTGCCGCGCTTTACGAAGCAGGCGCGACCGAGGTGATCGCGCCTGACATCTACGCCAGCAAAGCCGGTGATCAATTTGCCGATTGTCTGTTGGTGAAGCTGCCGGGCATTGCCGCCAAGCGGAAAGCCATTCGCAAAGTTTGCGGGCAATTGTCGAAGCGCAAACTTGGGGCTTTTCTGCCGGACAAAGACTTTGGCGAAACGCATCTGTATCTTTCGCTGGCCTGATTCACCGCACATTCAGACAGTCGCGCGCTTCATCCAGTGTCAATGCGCCGCTGCTTTGCCGCTCTTGCAGCAGGCATTCCGACACGGCATCGCCGACCAGCTTTTCCACCGCGTCGCGCATCGGACGTGCGCCGAGCTTCGGATGAAAACCTTTTCGCACAAGAAACGGCAGAACTGATTTGTCCAATTCCAGTTTGTGTCCGCGCTCCCGCAGGAATTCGATTTCACGCGCCAGGAATTTCTCCGCAATTTCCAACTGGTGTTCGTAGCTCAAACGACGGAACACGAGCTTTTCATTCACGCGCGCGAAAATTTCCGGGCGCAGGGATTGTTGTGCCCGCGTCAGGACGTGGCGTTCCAGCGTCGCCTCGTTGGAATGTTGCAGGCTCATCAATTCCGCCGAGCCGATGTTTGACGTGAGCCAGATGTAGTAGTCGCTGAAGTCCAGCGTCTGGCCGGTCGCCACCGTGATCCGCGCCGCGTCCAGCAGTTGCAACAGGATGTCCAGCACGCGCGGATGCGCTTTTTCCGCTTCGTCAAACAGGAGCGAGCCTTCCGCTGCGCGCTCGCGCACTCCGCCCAAATAACCAACTTCGCCAAGCCGCGCGCCGAGCAGCAGGCCGAGCGATTCCTGATTCTGAAACTCCGACATATCGAAACGGAATAATTGTCCCGGCCCGAAAATCTGGTTTGTCGTCACGATCACCGTTTCCGTTTTGCCGACGCCCGTTGGCCCGAGCAGCAGAAAACTTCCGCGCGGACGGCCCGGTTTCGTCAGGCCGAATTCGCCGCGTTGCACCGCCGAGACGATGCGCGGCAGCACTTGGGACTGGCCGCGGATTTCGTGTGGCAGCAGCGTGTTCAGTTTCTGGAGCTTGTTAAGTTTGTTTGTGTCTATGTGTTTTATTCATCCCCCACTTCTAGCAGGAATCCTTTTTTAAGATGTGTGCCACGCACGCCATCGCGGTTTTTACTTCTGGCAGAGTGGGCGCGTAATGCAGCGAATGAATCGCTGACCGAAACATAAAAACAAAACAACGCGTATGAAGATCATCAAACACATCCATCCGAAAATCCGTTCGCGGCTGCCGTCGTTCCTCGTGGCCGCCGCCGTTCTCGCCCTCAACACCCTCCCGGCGTTCGCGCAGTCCACAACCTTCAGTTCCACCGACCTCAAGACCGGCATCAGCAACAGTCTCGCCGTAATCATGATGTTCGGTTTCGTGCTCGGCATTTCGTGCGTCATCTACGGCGGCTTCGCCATCCGGCGCGGCGACGTGGACCAGGGCAAGATGTCCATCATCGGCGGCGCAATCATCGCGGCTGCTCCGGCGGTCATTTTCGCCTTCTTCAAAATCTTCGGCCTCGACTCCAACAGCGCCGTCGGCGTCGGCACCTTCTGAACCCGCTCCGCACCAATCCCCAACCGCCCACGAGCATGAAATCCGAACTGCGCTTCACCGACACCAACGCCGCGTCCGATTCCAAAGGCCGCACCTGGGGTCTGGAAGGCGGCTTGTTCTGGTGGCTCGTGGGCGGTGTCGGCGTGGCCATCACGGTGTTCTTCGTCCTGCTCGTGATGATGAACACCTCCTTGCTGACGGCCTTCCTCGCCGCGCTCGTGCCGCTCGGCATCTGCCTCGCCTACATCTTCGGATTCCGGCAGGGCAAGCCGCCCGGCTACGACCGCGATTGTTTTGAACATTGGTTTTCCGGCGGCGGTTTCGCCCCGGAGGTTCAAACCATCCGCTCATCCAAACATCCATTGATGGAGGACAGACCATGAATGCCGGCGCACTGAATCATCTCGAATTGCGGCGGCGGACGTTGCTCGGACAGCTTCAAACTGCCGATGTCAATCTGCGGGCAGGTCTGCACCAGCACGGCATGGATGCCATCGTCCGTGCCCATCTGGAACGCGCGCTGGCGCACATCCGCGAAGCCCACATCGCCGTCCAGGAACGCATCCAAATCCGCACGGTGCAGGAACTGGCCGACCAACTCGCGAGCATTGAACAAATGCGCGAAGACCTGCGCGCCCAACAAACGACCGCCGACGAATCCGCAACCTCAATCCATGTCTGACCTATGTTTGAACGCGCTCCCAACGGTTTTTTTGTCCGCAATCTGATTGTCTTCAATCTACTCCGGCGCGGTGGTTACGTCGCGAAGGGGTTTGTCTTTGAAGCGCCCGACCTCACCAACAGCCAGGTCGCCGACCTCAACGATTTCCAAGATCAACTCTGTCTCCTGCTCGCCTCGCTTCACGAGAACCAGCGGCTGCAAGTGCAATACTTCTGCGATTCCGATTACAAGGAGGAATTGCTGCGCTACCAACAGGAGACGGAGAAGTTTTCCAATGTCTGGACCATACGCACCCGCAACGAACGCTTTGCGCGCTACTGGCAGGCCATGTCCGAACGCAAACTCCGCCGTCAGCGCGTCATTATCTACATCTCGCGCTCGCTGGAAAACGTGCCGAAATCCTTCCAGTCCGCCGCCGCCCGGCGTGATTACTACCACACGCTGCTCGACCAGCTTGAAACCGAGTTCGACCACGTCCACCGATTATTGCTGGAAATCTTCGGCTCTGGCGGCGCGCGCATCCTGCCCATGACCGACCTCGACCATTTCCGGCACTACAAACGGTTTCTGAATCCGTCGCTCAACGACCGGTTTGATTACGACCCGGCGGAAGGTTTTGAACCCGAACTTTCGATTCAGGAAAACTGCTGGCACAGCGAGGGCAATGGCCAGTCCGACTTTGGCTTCTTCCTCGACGGCCATTATCACTCGCTCATTGTCCTGACCCGCTGGCCGCGCACGACGTATCCCGGCATCATCCAGCGGCTCACCAATCTGCGGCTGCTCGATTACACCATCACCGTGAATGTTGATCCGCTCCCGATTTCTCAGGAAATCAACAAGGAGGAAAAGGAGCACGACCGCGTGGCCGGTGATTACGCCAGCGAAAAGAAAATCTCCCTGCTCACCGTCATGGAAAAGAAGCAGAAGAAAATCCACGCGCTCATGCAGGGACAAACGATTCCGTTCCGCGCGATGTTCGCCATCCGCGTGTGGGACAAGACCCGCGACGGCCTCAACGCCAAGGCCGGGGCGATCAAGAACGCCATCAACTCGATGAACTCGGCGCAATACTTCGAGAGCAACCTGCCCAGCACCTCAAGAAGTCTTTTCTTCCAGACCTGGCCGGGCTGGACGTGGGGACGTTACGAACATCGCAAACTTTATTCCGAGCACCGTTTCCTGGCGGACATGCTGCCGGTGTCCAGCACCTTCACCGGACACTTGGCCACGGCGGAGGCAATTTACGACGGGCCGCAGGATAATCTCATTGGCATCGAGACGTTCTCCGGTTCGACGGACAATAAATCTCCGCAGCACGCCGTTCTGCTGGGCATGTCGGGAGCGGGGAAATCGGTTACTGTTTGCGACCTGCTTTCGCAAACCGAAGGTTATTTCGGTTACACCGTCATCATCGAAGAAGGGCTGTCCTATGGCATCTACACCGCGACGGTCGAGGAAGGCGCGCGGCCCATCATCATTCATCCCGACGGCGACCTGACCATCAATTATCTCGACACGAAGGGACTGCCGCTAACGCCCGACCATTTGTCGGCGGCAACCGCGCTGGTGGCGCGGATGATTGGCACTTCGAGTCAGGAGGACAAACAGATGCTCCGGCAGGCGCAGATCGCCAAATACCTGAACCTGCTTTACGAGGATGCGTTTCAGGACTGGCAGAAGAAGCGCCACGACCAGTTGCTCGACATCGCCCGGCACGCGATGGCGTTGCAGAATTTTCGCGCCGAAAAAATGCCGCCCGGCGCGACGACCCTCGAAACTTTTGCGGACTTCCGCGACTGGAAAGCAGCCCACCCGGCCGAAGCGGAGGAATATCAGCGCCAATTCGAGGAAGCGGCGGTGTTGAAATTCCTGAAAGACCCCCGGACCAGCAAGGAAGTCCGCAACCTCGCCTTTGCCTACTTCACGCCGGATGAATTCCCGACGCACCGGATGCTTCAGGAGTTGATGATGCTCGACCCGATGGGCGGCGAGCGCGACCAGATCATGGAAATCGCCACGCTGATTCTGCCGTGGTGTCGCGACGGCAACTACGGCTGCCTGTTCGACGGCACGAGCAATCTCTCGCTCACCGGCAAAATCGCGCACTTCGAGTTGGGCTACATCCCGGAATCCGCGAAGGAGCTGAAGGCGGCCGCCGGTTTCCTCATCACCAACCACGCGCGCAAGCACATCATGACGCTGCCGCGCGCCATTCGGAAACGGAACATCTACGAGGAGGTCGCCCGCTTCCTCGACATTCCCGGCGGTCAGGAAATCGTCCAGGAATCCTACGCTCAGCTTCGCAAGTTCAATTGCTGGAACATTTCCATCGTGCAGCAGTATGCGCGCTTCAAACAGTCGCGCATCCGCTCCGCCGTGTTCGGCAACTCGCGCCAGTTTTTCATCATGCGCCAGAACGACCGCGCCGACCTGGATGACATGGGCAAGGACATCGCGCTGCCCGAAGTGACGCAGCACGCCATCATGAACTATCCGCTGCCCGACCATCAAACCGGCCAGAAGTATTCGCCGTTCACCTATCTGCACACCGACGCGACCCGCAACCTCTGCGGCACGGTCCACAACGTCGCGTCGCCGGAGATGCTCTATTGCAGTTCGTCCAGCGGCGAACATTTCGACAAGCGCGCCCGCGAACTTCGCAAAAGTCCCAACATCGTCGAGGGCATCATCGCCCACGCCAATCCACCCAAATAAACCAAAACCAAAATGATTATGAAAAAATTGCTCCGATTCATTCCTCTTGCCTGTGTCGTGTGCCTGTTCACGGGCTGCGCCGCTGTCACCCGACCCGTCACTGATGTGGCGTTGGGGGCAGGCGGCGCGGCCCTCGGCGGCGAACTGTCCCACAACAATCCGATGGCCATCGCAGGCGGTGCGGCGGGCGGTGTCCTGCTTGGCGAAGGACTTCACTACGCCAACAGCAAGCAGAACGACAAGTCCTACCAGACCGGCTACGACAAGGGCCGCAGCGATGCCGTCAAACAGCAATACTGGCTTTACGTCTCCATGCAGCAGGCCAAGACAGGCAATGAAGGCCGGGTCCGGCTTTATGAAGTCCATCTGCCGGAGCAGACCATTGACGGCGTGATTTTCAAACCCACAACCCAATTTCTCCGCATCGAGCAATAAACAAACAACAACAGTGAAAGGAAAAGTATGAAAAAACTAATCGTAGCAGCCCTCATCGCCCTGCCGCTGGCGTTCTCCGCCCGCGCACAGTGGATCGTCTATGACCCGACGATGAACATCGAGCAGATATTGGATGAAGCCGAGAGCATCGCCAAATACGTCACCATGATTGACAACCAGGTGCAGCAAATCAACACGCTCACCAGCCAGTTGAGTGAGTTCAAGAACTATGAATCCCTGTTCGGCAATCCGTCTCAAGTGGTGCTGTCAATGGTTGCGCCATTGAACGCCGACTTGCAGAGCCTTGAGCCGAATTTGAACCTCGAAAATCTCGTCGCCAATGCCAACGGCAACATCGCCCTGAACTTTAATGATTCAGGCATCTACGCCACGGTAGGCACGAGCTTCCAGACGCCTCGCGGTCAAACCGTCCAGCGGCCCGCCAGTCAATACGAACCGTTCTCGGCCATCATCAACACCGCCAGCAATTACGTCGCGGTCGCCGACAACGCGGCGCAACGACGTGCGGCCATCAAGGATCAAATCGCCCAGACCACGCAGCAGCTTCAAAACGCCACGACCGATGCCGAGGTGCAGAAGTTGCATGGCGTTCTCACCAGTCTGAACAGCGACCTTGCCAGCACGGATGACGAGGTGAATCAGGCCGCGTCCGCCGCGATGGTGCAGGACATCCAGAACCGGAACGACCAGCAGAAGCAAATTCAGGCGTTGACCGAACAGCAGAACGCCGAGTTCGAGGAATCCGTGAGCAACTATTCGGCGAAGTTCCAGTTGCTCAACGCGCCGACCGTATTCCCGACGCCGTAACCGCCATCCATAACCGTCAACCCTGCGTTCATTATGGCCACGTTCGACAGCATCTTTCCCACATTCCTCGCCAAGTGTGGTGATCTTCACACGTTGTTGTTGAGCGTGGCCTTCGCGCTTTTCATTGTCGGCGTCATTGTCACCGTGAAGCAACATTCTTCACACAAATCCATTCTGAATTTGCTCCTGCGCCTGTTGTTGCTCACGTCCTTGCTCGTGTTCCTGCCTGCCTGGGGCAATACCCTGCAAAATTTGCTGCAAACTTCAATCCTCTCCGGCCTGGGCGTTGACCCGGCCAACGTCTATCAGCAGTTCAATCATCTGCTCATCATCAAACGCGACCCGGCCACGCAATCGTCCTGGTGGAATGTCATGTCGCAGCTCCACAATTTTACCACCGACCTGATCATCTCCGCCGTCCTCTGGCTCGTCGGCCAGTTTGCTTCGCTGATGATGTTCTGGGCCTACATTTTCCAGACGATCATCCTGAATCTCGGCTACGCGCTCTCGCCCTTGCTCATCGGTTTCATGGCAATTCCGGCGTTGAAGCACACCGGCAACCGCTACCTCATGAATCTTGTCGGTGTTTTGTTGTGGCCGTTGGGTTGGGCGCTCGCCGCGCTCGTCACCCAGGGCATTCTCGATTTCATGACCGACCCCAGCTTTGAATATATTGATCCGACTTCCACCTTGCCCGATTTGCAGAAAACCATCGGCGTCGCCGTGGTTGGCTTCTGGATAATTTTCAGCACCGTTGCCGCGCCCGTCATCATTCAAAATGTCATAGCGCACGGCATTCAGCCCGGAGGCGCGTTGCTCGCGGGCGGCGTCAGCAGTTTTCTCCAGACCGCCGCCACGACTGCGGGCGCTGCCGCGACCGCTTCCAGCACCGGCATTCCTGCCGTCACCGCTGGCGCGGCGGGCATCGCCGCGCTGTTAAGCACCATGTCGTCCGCCGCCAACATGGGCAGTGCGGGCGCAATCATCATCGCCGGGTCCGGCCTGCCGCCGCGCTCCGCTCGCGGTCGGCCCGGAGACGACATCACCGGTAACAAGGCCGTTCGTGAACTCATCGCCAAATCCAAACCCAATTATTACTGACCTATGGACACCCCCGAATTACGAACCACCGAAACCAAAAGCGCGAATGCCACCAAGCCCACGCCGCGCCGCTTCGATCTGACCCGGCTTTTGACCCAGCGCGACCGGCTGCCGTGGTTTTGGTTCTTCTTCACCGTCGCCGTGTTGCTGCTCTCGGCGATGGACCGCTACCACATCGTCTCACAGTTCAAACAGCGCGAGCGCGTCGTCATCATTGACCCCGCCGGCACCTACTATTTGAGTCCGTTGCTCCAATTTTCGGAGGCCAAGGATTTGCACGTCCAACAGGCCGAACTCGCAACGATGGCGTTCCTCGAACGCAATCCCAAGGACTTCGACAATTCTGATTTGCTCAAATTGATGTTTCTCAAATCCGCGTTGGCGAAGGCGCAGGATGAGCGCGTCAAAGAGATGGTCGAATTTCGCGCTAAGCAGTTGCACCAGAAAGCCGAGATTGCCCGCATTGACATTCTGGCGACGCGCGACAACGAGGTGCTGGCCGCTGTCACCGGCCAGATCATCCGCAGCGGCATCTTTCAAGACAAGGCGTTCACCGAGGCGTTTCCGTTCACGCTCCGGCTGCGCCTCATCCGCAACCCCAACATGGCCTTGAACGGACGCTTCCCCACCGCCGTGGGCGACTTCAAATATGAAATCAACCGCTAAAATCCTGTCCTTCACCCTATCGGTGTTCACCGCCGCCGTTGCGCTGGCTGATTCACCGGCCATCCAACAGGTCTTGCTCGACGACCGCACCGCCGTGCATGTGCCGGTTGCTACCAACCGCGTCACCACCATCAGTTTCCCCGGTGCCATCACCGCCATTGACGGCGCGGGCATCACGGTGGACGGAAAAACGCCGGGCCTGTTTCAACTGGCCCACACCAAAGGCTCGGCGTTTCTTTCCGTGCGCGCCCTGTTCCCCAAGGCGTCCGCCAATCTCAACATCCGCTGGAACGACCATACCTACGTTTTTGAACTGACCGAAAGCGACCAGCCGGTGCTTTCTCTCAACCTGGCAGCGCCGCCAACGCCAGAGGAGGAAGGCGTCGGCCATGCGCCCGAAGTCAGCCCGCTAAAACTGCTGGCGCTGCTCGACAAGGCCAAGGCGTTTCCGTTGCTCAAAGCCCAGCAGCCCGAAAGTGTCGCCAACGTGGACTTCACCACCTACGACGGCAAGCCGCTCGTCAGCGATTTCAACGACTACGAAATCCAGATCGAAGAAACCTTCCGATTCAACACCGAGGACACACTGGTTTTTCGCCTTGTCATCACCAACAAGATTGACGCGCCCCTGATTTATCAGCCGGACAGTTTCACGTTGCGCGCGGGCAACCGGCTTTATCCGCAGTCCATCAGTGACGCTGACGGCACCGTGCCGCCCAAAGGCCGGAGCATCGTTTATTTCGCCGTCAGCGGCACGCCGGACGGTGGGCGCAACGAATTGTCCTTGCGCAATGCCTTCACGGTTTTGGTCACACGAGTATCACCGACACCGCCGCCCCCCGTCGTCACTGTTACCAATACTCCCAGCGTGAAACCCATCCGTTCACCCAGAGGCCATCTATGAAACCGCGCGATTTTCTCAATTTTTTCAAAACCAAGACCGGCAAGCTCGTTGCCTTTATCGCGCTGTTCGCCGCCGCACTGATCATTTTCAGCGTCGTTCGCAAACACAACCCGTCTGCCGAGGATGCGGTCAGTGTCACGGCTCTGGCTACCAACGCCACGGACAAGCCCCAGGTGGTGCAGTCCGTCACACGGCCAATGCAGGTTTATTATCCGCCGCCGCCCAAGGCGGAGCCAACGACGTTGCCGTCATCGTCGCCGTCTGCTTTTCCGAAACCCTCTCCGTTGCCGGTGGTTCCCGTGAACCAAGCACCAACGCTCTCGCCCATCAGTTTGTTTGCCGACAGTTCGGCGGGAATTCCGCCAACCAAAAAATTGAGCGCGGTGTTTGCGCCGTTCGGACGGCTGATTCCCTGTGAGACGGTCATCACGGTGGATTCGTCCTCCATTCAAACGCCCATCGTCGGCCTCATCACCGAGAACATATATTATGGTGGCAAATTGGTGATCCCGGCAGGCACGGAGATTCATGGGACGGCGCAAACCGACCATCAACGTGAACGCATCGCCAGCGGCAATAGTTGGACGCTGATCTGGCAGAACGGGATGGAAATGCAAATCAAGGCCATCGCCCTTGACCGCGAGTTTGAAAACGACACCAACCAGACCGGCTGGGCCATCACTGACGGCAGCGCCGGACTGCGCGGCGAGGTCATCAAGTCTGACAACCTGGCCGACATCAAACTGTTTGCCGCGACGTTCCTGTCCGGCGCGGCGGGCGCGTTGACGGAGAAACAACAAACCGTCTTCGGTCCCGTCAACAGTCCCACGCTCAACAACGCGCCCTTCGCGGGCGCGCAGGCAGTGCTGCAAACCTACGCGCAGCAAATTTTTGACTCGATTCAAAAGAACGGTTTTTACGTCCGCGTGCCGAGCGGAAAACAGTTTTATCTCTACGTCCTGCAAACCATTGACGCCGCCGATGCCTCGCTCGGCGGCACCGCCATTCCCGTCACCCAAGAAAACGACGAACCAACCAAATCAAAACCATGAAAGCGTATTATCTCATTCCACTGTTGTTTCTCTCCGCGTGCTCCACGACACCCAAGCTGGTGTTGCGGCCACAGCAACCACCAGCAACGAACGCCGACGGCATTCGTTATTCCGAAGTCCTCCACGCCTACCACATTGGACGCTATGCCGATCCGAATGACGATTTGATCATGCACGAACAGCACGTCGTCTATCGCGTCGAGGAAAACACACGCTGGGATTTTCATCCCGGCCCGGCTGACGGAAATCTGCCCGCGTTGCCGTCGCGCGACGCGGCGTTCGCCCCGGCTCAGGTCAACGATGCCATTCTGGCCGAGGTGAATTCCCAAAAGGCCGCCACCACCCAAATCATGATGCAGGCCCGAACCCTGTCAGCAGCTCTGGCGCAATTTCAAACCGCGTTGCAGCAGACCAAAACCAATTTGCAGGAAACGGCGGTGTTGCGCGCCACGGTGAAGGATATGAAACAGCGCCTCGACGCCCTTGAATCCGCCCAGGTGCAATCCCCGACAACCAATCTTTCCACGACCAATGCAACCGATGACCCATTGAGTCCGTGAATCACTTTGCCGGTTCAGCAAACCGGCAATTCTAAACAAACATAAACCATACAAACTCATTATGAGCACAAAACCAAAAACATCCGCGCCACCGAGCGCCAGCGGCAATGCCGCCCCAGCAGACGAACCCAACTTTCGGACCAACCCGGAAGTGGATGCGAAAATTGATGCCCACATCAAAGAGAACCCGAAGTATTGGAACTACATTCAAGCCATGCCCCGCGACCGGCTCGAACGCACGGTTGTTCTCAACGAAGTGCGTGAACTGGATCGCCAGCATCGGATGCGTGAGGGGATGATGAAACGCATCAATGCCAACCCTGCGCTCAAGAACGCCTACGAAACGCTGGTGAAAGACCTGCCCGAAGACCAGAAGGAAGGCGTCATCGCTCAGATCAGCCGCACCACACGCCGCGCGGTCGCCCGCGTGCAAGGCCAGCAACAAAGGCCGGAAGGTGTCGGGGTCTGAAACCAGCCACACCACCGGCCCTTGTCACCGCCAGTCACGGAAGCTTGTCCTCGCGACAGGCTTCCGTGCGTTTTTTCCAATGAATACGCTTCGCTTGGCAGTTTTACAGAATGTATTCACTTGTTGCTATCTGCATACATTATGTAATAATTGCTCTGTGGCAAAGAACCACCAGGAAAAAGTGCTGAAGCTCACGCGCAAGCTGGGAGTGCTGCGCCCTCGTGACCTGAAATCCAGCGGCGTTCCGCGAACTTATCTCAAACAACTGGTTGAGCGCGGCGATTTGCTGAAGACCGGACGGGGGCTTTACGTCCAAACCAGCGCCCCGATGACAGAAAACCACTCACTGGCGGAGGCGGCAAAACGGTCGCCGAGAGGAGTGATCTGTCTCATATCCGCCCTGCGTTTTCACGGTCTCACCACGGAGAATCCGGCCGAGGTCTGGATGGCGATTCCACGCGGAACGCGGCCACCAAAATCCGCCACCCCGGCGCTGCGCGTGGCGACGTTCTCCGGGGAAATGATGACCGAAGGAATCAAACGGCATGTCATCCAAGGCGTGTCCGTGCCCGTCTATGGCGTCTCAAAAACCGTGGCCGATTGTTTCCGTTTTCGCAACCGCATCGGCGTCAACATCGCGGTCGAGGCGCTGCGGGATGCGTGGCGGAACAAAAAGGCCACCTCCGAGGAACTCTGGCATTACGCCAAGGTCTGCCGCGTGCTCAATGTCATGCGCCCCTATTTCGACAGCCTCGCATGAAAAATCCCGCTGCATCCGTCCATGCCCGTCTGGCTCAACGTCGGACCAAAACGGGCGAAGATTACAACGTGCTGCTGGTGCGGTTCACCTTGGAGCGTTTGCTCTACCGACTTTCCATTTCCAAACATCGGGAGCAATTCGTCTTGAAAGGCGCGATGCTCTTTGCGCTCTGGGAACCGGAAATGCACCGCGCCACCCGCGATTTGGATCTGTTGGGTTTCGGACGATCAACACCGGAACGGTTGGCGGATATTTTCAGGGAGTTGTGCAATCTGGAGGTCGAAGCCGATGGCGTTGATTTTGATTCGCGCTCGGTGAGGTGCGAGGACATTCGCGCCCAGGATGAATACGCCGGTATCCGCGTGAAACTGCGGGCCACCGTTGGCAAGGCGGTGGTGCCGTTGCAGGTGGATGTCGGTTTCGGGGACGCGCTGCCCGTTGCGCCGGAGGAAATCACTTTTCCCGTCATGCTGGGCATGGCGGCACCCAAGTTGCGGGCCTATTCGCGCGAAACCGTCGTGGCCGAGAAACTCGAAGCCATCGTGAAATTGGGAATGCTGAACTCGCGTTTCAAAGATTATTTCGACCTGCATTATCTCGCGCAAAAATTCCCCTTCGATGGCGCATTGCTGATCAAGTCCATCGCGGGGACGTTTGCCCGCCGTGGCACCGCGTTTCCCGAAGGGCTGCCGGCTGGTTTGACGCCCATGTTTGGGACCGACCCGGCAAAAATTCGCGGCTGGCAGGCGTTTTGGCGGAAGACCGGGCCAAAGGCCGCAGCCCCGACGCTCGAAGCCGTCATCCAATTGTTGATCGAATTTCTGGAACCTCCGCTGGACGCGGCGGCAAAAGGAAAGCCGCTGACTGCGACTTGGAAATCAAAGCGCTGGCAGAAGTGAGGCGCTCGAAACCGGTGCGCTGATGGCTTGTGCCGGTATTCACCCGCCGCTCTTTTCAACCGGCGTTTACACCGGCCACAGGCGTGGTTCGCCGTCAAATTCCGCGCTCACCACTTCGCGGACATCACCCACCAAAGAGGCGGAGTCGCCAGCCTTGATTTTCACCTTCACCGGCATCCATAGAACTTTTGAGGCGTGTCCTTTTGTCCCCGGCAGTTCGGCGGCAATTTCCTTGACCATTTTCGCCGTCGCATAAGTGGCCGGCCCGGCATAACCGGACACAACCAGCCACACATTGCCAGCCGCGCGCCGTTGTGCGGCAATGACGCCATACATGGTCCAGACTTTGCCCTTGTCCAGAACACCGTGTGGAACGCCATCAAGGATAAATGCTCCCGCCTGTTTGCGTTTCACGAGTTTTGCAATCGCGGGCAAATCGGATTGCAGTTCACGCCACGTCAGCCCAAAAGCACTGCGAAAATTTCCAGCTTTTTGTGGAAGCCAGCTAAAGAAGAACGGCAGTTGCCGGCCCGCCTTGAACTGCGGTCTGTCAAATGGCTGAACCCCGAACATTCGGGCGAGCATGACCTCGCTGCTCAAGGCGGCCAGCGGCGAACCGATGGAGACCACCGACGCCCGGTCTTCATCCAGAATGTGATGCCAGCGCTCGGATTGTAGCGCCGCCGGTTCAACCGGACTCCGCCAAAGCACATCTTCAATGTCAAATTCGCGATGCAGGTCGAATTTGGAAGTCTGGGTCAGCAGCTTGGCCAATGAACGCGTATCCCACCGGCTCATGTCAGTCCGCTCTTTAGGCCGGGCTTTTGCACCAAGCATGAAAACCACACGTGGGGAATCCACCAAAACTTCCAAAACACCACGGGTTTCAAGAATCGGCAACTGTTGCAATCCCACCCCGCGCTTTTTGAAATAGGTGTTCAGCGCGACCAATATGTTATAGGTCAGCCCGACTTTATGCGGCATGTTTTTGATTTTAGCCAAAGTCCGGCGATTCAAAAAACAACCGGTTCCAGCTTCCCGGTTGGCTTCGTTGATCAGTTCTGCCAGGCGGTTTAATGTGATCGCGCCGGAGGTTTCATTGGCGATCAGTGTGCTCAAACGCAATGCGGGTTTGGTGCTCATACCGATGATTTTTAATCCACGCACGTTAAATTGAAAGATCATTCAAGGGACAACTTTTGACCGTTTCAGCCAACCGGACAGACGAAGAACCGGCCCTCCACGCTTGACGCCGCAAACCGGATCGTGGCCGCAAACATCCGTTGGCAGCGTCAGACGGAACCCTATGATTGGACGCGAACCCAAAAAACATTCCAAATATGAAAACCGATGCTCAATCAAGCGTTTTCAGTTGTGACCACCAATCAGACCTTCTCCGGGCGGCTTGCCGCCTGTTTTGCATGGGCATTCTCACCGTCGCCGCCGCACAGGTTTCAGAGTCGCCGCCATTTTTTCGATCCTCCCGCATCGCATTTGATTTTGTGTGCCAGGCACGACTGGCGACGGACAAATAATCCTATAAATGAACCAAAACGATTATGCGACGCGACGCGAATCTCATTGGCCGCAATGTTGCCCGGCTTCGTGATCAACAAAGGCTGACCCAAAAAACGCTGGTTGCGAAGGTGGAGGTCCTGAACTACTTCGGCATCACCCGCGATGTGCTCAGCAATATCGAGTTGCAGAAGTATGTAGCCACGGACAAACACGCTTACTTTCTTGCAAAGGCGCTGAAAGTGCCAATTGGCGACCTTTTCCCAAAGTGAAATGAAGCGACACAAAAATACCGCAAGATAATCATGGCAACCCGGCGAAACCATGTAGAATTAAACCAGCAGCTAGACCTTTTCTCAACGCGAAGGCCGACCAATGACAACATTGACACAATACGGACGAATGGCGGAGAAACACTGGCGCGAACACCGTCCGAAAATGGTGCGCGACCTGGAACGGAAGGGGCTTCTGCACCAGATGCTTCTCGAAGCGGAGGAAAAGACGAAGGACGAAATGGTCACGCTGCGGATGGAATTGATGAAGCTGGGAAAAACGGCGCAACAAGCGCAGACGCAGGCGTGGGAAATGGTGCGGGAGAAATACATCCTGCTCCCGCCCGAAGAATAGCCAGACGCCATCAGGAAGAACCGCCGAAGAATCTCAACAGCTACCGCATCACCGAGGCTGACCGCCTGGGCGACGGCGGGCCAAAATTAAAATTCCAAAAAAACATCGCCGCAATTGAAACGTTGCGGCAACTCGATGCCGAGGAACGACCGGCGACCCCGGAGGAAAAAGCCACGCTCGTAAAATACGTCGGCTGGGGCGCAATGCCCCAGGTGTTCGACGTGGACAACACCGACTGGCGCAAGGAGCAGTTCCGGCTCTCGGAAATTCTTTCGGACGATGAACATCGTTCAGCTAGGGCAACCACGCTCAACGCCCATTACACCGCGCCGACCGTCATCGGCGCGATGTATCGTGCCGCCGGGCGGTTCGGCTTCAAAGGCGGGCGCGTGCTTGAACCCGCCTGCGGCATCGGCCACTTCGTCGGCCTCATGCCTGAAGAGATGCTTCGTCGCTCGACCGTCACCGGCATTGAAATTGATCCGTTGACCGCGCGCATTGCCAAGGCACTTTATCCCGACGCGGACATCCGTGCCCAGCCGTTTGAGCAAACCAAACTCGCCGATGGGTTTTACGACCTCGCTGTTTCCAATGTGCCGTTCGGTGATTACACGGTTCACGACCCGCGTTTCAACAATTACAAATTTTCCATCCATGATTATTTTTTCGCGGCGGCTTTGGAAAAAGTTCGCCCCGGTGGTTTGCTGATGTTCATCACGTCGCGCGGCACGATGGACAAACTCGATTCCACGTTGCGTGAATTGTTGTCCACGCGCACGGAGTTGCTTGGAGCAATTCGTCTGCCGAATGACGCTTTCAAAAAGAACGCCGGCACGGAAGTCACGACCGACATCGTGATGCTTCGCAGACTGCACCCAGGTGAAACGCCCACTGGCCCGACTTGGAAAGAAACCGCCGAACATACCAACGTTGGCGGCGAGGCATTTACCATCAACGAATACTTCGCCACCCGACCGGAAATGATGCTCGGTCAAATGCGCCTCACCGGTGGAATGTATGGCGGCAACGAACCGACACTCGAACCGGATGGTCGCGCACTCGCGGATGCACTCGCCCAGGCCGTTGAGAAATTGCCGCAGGGAATTTACGAGGCGCAGTCACACAAGATCGCCGAGCCGACCCTCGAAGAATCCATTCCCGCGCCCGATTTTGTAAAACCCAATGCCTACTGTCTTCACGATGGCATGGTCTGCATCCGCGAGGAAAATGTTTTGCGCCCGCTCACCGACATGCCCAGCGATATGCGCTCGCGCATCCGTCATTTGATTCCGGTGCGGGATGCGGTGCGTGATTGTCTGCGTTCGCAGATGGACGGCAGCACCGAGGAACGTGTCCTCGAAACGCGGCAACAACTCAATCTGGCTTACGACCGTTTTGTCGGGCGCTTTGGTCCGGTGAATGTTCGCGCCAACCAGCGCGCCTTCGATGGCGACCCCGATTTGCCGTTGCTGCTTTCGCTGGAGAACTACAACGACGAGACGAAGCGCGCGACCAAGGCCACCATTTTCACTGAACGCACGATTCATCATCGCCAGCCGGTTGAATCAGTCGGGACGCCGAAAGAGGCGTTGCTCGTCACCTTGAACGAGCATGGTTGCGTTGATCTCGACCACATGGCCGACTTGCTAAACAAACCGATAGCGGAATTTTTGCCTGATCTGAAAGGCATCATTTTTCTGAATCCCCAAACGAACCAATGGGAAACCGACGACCAGTATCTCTCCGGCAACGTGCGGGAGAAGTTGTCCATCGCGGACGCGGCGTCAGTGACCGACCCGCGCTTTGCCGAGAATGTAGAGGCATTGAAATCCGTTCAACCGGCAGACCTGGCGGCCACGGAAATTGACGTGCGGCTCGGCGCGGCGTGGCTGCCACCAGAAGACGTGCAGCAGTTCACGAATACGCTGCTAAACATTCCGTCCGGTGTTGAGATTGGCCACATACACGCGCTGGGCGCGTGGCATATCAGCGCGAATTGGGAGGCGAAAGGCGCAACCGCAAACACGACGGATTGGGGCACCGACCGTTACACGGCGCTCGAATTGATTGAGGACGCACTGAATCTCAAAACCCCCACGGTCTATGACACGGTGGATAAAAAACCGGTTGTCAACGCGCAGTCCACCGAGGCCGCGCGCGAAAAACAGGAGCGCATCAAGGAGCGTTTCAAAGAGTGGGTCTGGTCGGATGATTCACGGCGGGAACGGCTTTGCCGCCTCTACAACGACACGTTCAATCACACGCGCGTCCGCACGTTCAACGGCGATCATCTAACACTGCCCGGCGCAAGCGGTGCGATTCAACTGCACTCGCACCAAAAGGCCGGTGTCTGGCGCATTTTGCAAACACCGAACACGCTGCTGGCCCACGTCGTTGGCGCGGGCAAAACCTACACGATGGTCGCTGCCGCGATGGAATTGAGACGGCTTGGACTTTCCGGCAAGCCGATGTTTGCCGTCCCCAACCACATGCTCGGCCAGTTCTCCACCGAGTTGCTGACGTTGTATCCGGGCGCGAACATCCTGGTCGCCGGCAAGGAGGATTTCGAGTCGCAGAACCGCAAGAAACTTTTCAGCCGCATCGCGACCGGCAATTGGGATGCCGTCATCGTCACACATTCCGGCTTCGAGCGCATCCCGTTGTCACGCGAAACGCAGGAACGGTTCTTCAAAGAGCAGCTTCACGAATTGGAAATGATCAAACGCGAACACGCGGACAGCTCCAATCGCCGGTTGGTGAAAGAATTGGAGAAAGCAAAAAAACGGCTCGAAGCCAAACTTCAGACGCTGGCTGCCGAACACAAAAAGGACAACACGTTGACCTTTGAAGAACTCGGCGTGGACCGGCTGTTCGTGGACGAGGCGCACTATTTCAAGAATCTGTTTTACGTCACCAAGATGACGCGGATTGCGGGTCTGCCACAGACGGCGAGCGAACGGGCGTTCGATATGTTTTTGAAGGTGCGCCACGTCCAGTCGTTGAACGGCGGGGGAGGCGTGGTGTTCGCCACCGGGACGCCCATCGCCAACAGCATGGCCGAAATGTTCACCATGCAGCGGTATCTCCAGCATGACGAGCTGAAGAAACACAACTTGCATCACTTTGATTCGTGGGCGGCGACGTTCGGTGAACCGGTGACGGCCATGGAACTTTCACCGGACGGGGCAGGCTACCGGCTGAACACGCGCTTCGCGCGTTTCATCAATGTGCCGGAATTGATGCAGATGTTCCGCCAGTCCGCCGACGTGCAGACCGCCGCGATGCTGAATCTGCCGCGCCCGAAACTCGACGGCGAGAAGCCCACCATCCGTAATGCGCCA
This sequence comes from uncultured Verrucomicrobiae bacterium, assembly GCA_963802515.1. GTDB lineage: Bacteria > Verrucomicrobiota > Verrucomicrobiia > Limisphaerales > UBA11358 > UBA11358. The sequence continues at coordinate 1,954,354 of CAWDIX010000002.1, read as the reverse complement.
GCCACCGAGGAACTGAAGGCATTCGTGCAATCGCTCGCCGCGCGGGCCGAGCGATTGAAAAACGGCCGCGTTGATCCCAGCGAAGACAACATGCTGAAAATCACGTCGGAAGGACGCAAGGCGGCTTTGGATCTTCGCCTGATGAAACCGGCCGCACCGGACGAACCACAGGGCAAAGTGAATCTGGCGGTCGAAAAGATTTTCAACATCTGGCAGGAATCCAAGCCGGAGCGTTCCGCCCAACTTGTGTTCTGCGACCTCTCCACGCCAAAAGACAAAGGCTTCTCCGTCTATAATGACATGGCGCAGAAGTTGGAACGTCTTGGCATCCCCGGCAACGAAATCGCCTTCATTCAGGAATACGACTCGGACGTTTCCAAGCTGACGTTGTTCCGTGACGTGCGTGCGGGCAAAGTCCGCGTGCTTTTCGGCAGCACCCAGAAGATGGGGTCGGGGACGAACGTGCAGGAGCGATTGATTGCCTTGCATCACCTCGACGCGCCGTGGCGACCGGCAGACGTGGAGCAGCGCGAAGGGCGCATTCTCCGGCAGGGCAACAAAAATGCCGTCGTGCAGATGTTCCGCTACGTCACCGAGGGCAGCTTTGACGCCTACATGTGGCAGACGTTGGAGACGAAGGCGAAGTTCATCGCGCAGGTGATGAGTGGCGACATGACGATCCGGCGGCTTGAAGATTTGGATTCAGCGGCTCTGACCTACGCCGAGGTGAAAGCCATCGCATCGGGCAACCCGCTGGTGATTGAAAAAGCCCAGGTGGACGCCGAATTGATCCGCCTCACCCGGTTGCGTTCCGCCCACGCCGAGGAACAATACCGCATCCGTTCCAATCTCCGCCGCTCGCACGAGGACGCCGAAATCTTCACCACGCGCCTAACGAATCTGCGGCAGGACTTGGTAGTTCGTCTGGACACGTCGGGTGATAAATTCCGCATTGAACTCGACGGACAGGAATCCAACAACCGGGGTATCGCGGGCGAATTGATTATGCGCCGCGCGGAAAAGCTGAAGGCGCGGTTTGGCGACGACATCAAAATCGGACGCTTCGCCGGTTTTGACTTGTTCCTGCGTCCGGGTTTCAACAACACCACCGAAATGGTTTTGCGCGGCAACAACAGTTACGGCGCGCGGGTCACGGACACGGCCCTCGGCACCATCCGTTCGCTGGAGGCAACGGTGCAAGGATTTGAAGAACGCGCGGAAAGATTGGAGTTGGACATCACCGATGCCAACAAGCGCGTCAAAGAGCTTGGTGAAAAAGTCGGCGCGAAGTTTGAGCGCGAGGACCGCTTTCAGGAACTGACCCGGCGCCAGAGTGAGATCGAGGAAAAACTTGACCTCACCAAGAATCAGGCTCCCAGCCAGGCGGAAGCCGCCGACGGCGGTAATGAGGAAAAAATTGCTGAAACCCAAAATTCCAAACGGGTCAAGCACCCCAGACACCATGTGTCCGTCGCCGTATGAATCCACCCGTTCATAACTTGAGCCAGCGGCTTCGTGCGCTCCGCAAGCAATGGTTCAAATCCCAACAAGCCTACGCAAATCGCTGCCATGAGTTGGGCGTGCCCATCACCCCAACAGTGATTGCCGACTGGGAAAACTCCCGGAGTGAAATTCCGGCGCGATTGGTCCCGTTCCTGGCCCATACCCTCAATGCCCATGTAAACGACTTGCTGCCCGGTTTCAACCCGGCGGAAATTTTCTCCCTCCCGGCGCTTTTGCCGCCGCCAAAGCCGGACAAACCCATAAAACCGGCAAGTGCGGTCCGAACGGACTTCGCCACGCGCCAGTTGGCGCTGGACACCGTGCTTCGGAATTTCGACCGCAAGCCCTGCCGTTTCGCCCATGTGAGCAGTGAAAGGGACCGCAATAATCCGTTTGAGAACCTCGTATGGCATGACAACCGCACCCTGTTGTTGGCCCTGCTTCGCGCCCTGAATCGGAATTATCGCCAAGTCATCTTGTGGTATTATTTCGGCGGACTCACCCGGCGGCAAATCGCCGCCAAGCTCAATCGCTCGGTTGATCTCGTCTCGCTCCGCTTGCGTGAGGGCCGCGCAACATTGCGCCGGCTCCTGAATACCGATGCCGGAAGTCATTGGCTGCGGCGTGAATTCCGTGAACAGTTCGCACCTTTGGACAGGGAGGCAGGAAAAGACCGGCAAGGAGAGGCCGGGGCAAATTGGCCCGGTGAAAACACGTTATGACACGGCGAAAAACAAACTCAAACCCAATTGTCCCGCCACGCTCACGGGACGGCTATTCAGGTATGAAATCAAAAATCCAGCAACTCATTGGAAGACGCATTTGCAGATTTCGGCATCAGCACAGCGTCAGTCAGGCGGAACTCGCAGCCATGCTGAATACCTTTCACCCACCGATAACGCGGGATGTGGTCGCAAATTGGGAAACCGGCCGCACTGAAGCACCGGCCTATTGCATCCAGCTTATCGCCTTTTCGCTGGAGGCAAAAGTTGCGGACATTTTGCCCGATCTGACCTTCAAGGAAATCATTGTCGGCCAAATGATGGACCCGTCCGGCAGCCGTCGGCGAAATCGGCAACCGACCTAACTCTCAACCACCACAATCGTATGAATGTGACCGCGCAACAAACGGAATTTCTCAGTTGGAAGGTCATTCCCGCCCGGCTCGACGCAACCCAGGCGGCGTGGTTTCTCGGCTTTGAGCCGCACGAGATTCCCAGGCTCGTAACGGCAGGCTTGTTGAAACCGCTCGGCCATCCCGCCCGCAACAGCACGAAATTCTTTGCCACGGAAACGCTGGAACAATTCCGGCGCGACGAGAAATGGCTTGCCCGCGCCAGCGATGCCATCGCCAGCTACTGGCGCGAACGCAACGCCCGCAAGCAAAAGGCCGGCAGACGGGCTTGAAGCAAACGATTCAACGCATCGGGTGGACGCATCATAAAAGCGTCTTGCCCTTGCTGGGATGAATCCTGACTTCCTCACGGATGGCAACGCGGACTTTCGCTTCGATGCGTTCAACGAAGCTCATGCCAACCCGGCTGAATTTATTGGCTGGCCGGATTGCGGAGGCAATTTCCAGCGCGGTTTGTTTCACCTTGCTCCGGCAAAGATGCGGAGTTGTGTTGATGCTTTTGAGTGTGTCCGTCATTTCAGTTGTTTCCATATTTTGCTTTCCTGGTTGCGTCGCTGATTCATTCAACGACACCACTATTTTATCAGGCGCGCTTTTGTTGAACTGCGAATTGAGTGACCGAACCCTTGCAAACATTGAGCAAAACCACCGTTGCCGCCGGCACTTGACACAAAAGCACGCTGATTTTACGCGGGGCGACTTGGCTGGTTTTCAGTTTCGACACCGTTTTCATTCAATGTTTGCAGGGTGAAAAATAGTTTAATTATTTTTATCACTGGCGCAGGCTGCTATGGCGATTCCTGGAAAGCCGGACACTTAACCAGCCGCCGAAAACGAGTGACCATTGCCTTCGGGCTTTGGCAGGGGCGGAAGTAATGGAACAATGCGGCCTTCCACGTTCTGGTTTTCGTAGCTTTCCAGCGACGGCAGTCTCACCTGGGCCTTGCGCGCGTAGGCGCGATGCACTGCCTTGCTGTTGTGGCCGAGCGCCTCCTGCGCGAATCGCTCTGGATAGCCGCACATTTTCGCCCGCTCCGCCCAGGCATAACGGTAGCAATGCAGAGTGACGCCGGTGATCCCCAACTTGGCGCAGCGGCGTCTGAATTCCTGCCCCCGATACTTTTCCTTCAGCAAAGCGAGCCTCGGGAATAGAAGCCCTTGGGTCGGCAACGAACGGAGGATCGTTTCCAGTGCCGGACCAAAATGAATAAACGCCCGACTGCCGGTTTTTCGGCGGGCATAGGAAATGACGCGGTCATTCCAGTCAATGTTCTCCGCGTCCAGGTTGGCGACGTCCGTTTGTGAACCGCCCAGATGCCAGCACAGTTCATAAAAACTCCGGTTTTCGGGATTTGGTTCCCGTTCGATAATCCTTTGGTGTTCCTCCGCCGTGATGGCCCGCTTGGGCTTGTATTCGATTTTGGGCCAAAGCCGTTTGGGAATGATCGGCCAGGCCAGCCAGTTCATCCCGATGCAGAAGTTGTGCAACTCGCGCAGATGAACATTCGTGCTGACCGTGCCTGCCTTGAGGCAGGCAAACAGTTGCTCCGCCTGCGTCTCGATGATGATCAGCGGCAGAATCAGGTCAAACGCCTTCTGTTTGATGGCGCGCTGCCAGCGCTCCTGGGTTGGTCCATGTTTGTTTTCAGTAATGGCGGTGAACGCATCCTGCCAGGTCCGTTTTGAAAGCCCGGCATCGGTCCCGGCAAGATAGGCCTTGGCGATTTGGAGGTTCAGTTGCGGTTGCCGGAAGGATTCGTTGCGGGCGTTGAGCAGCGCCGTGGCCTCGGCACGATTCCGGGTGCTGGTGGTTTCCTGTTTGTGAGTTTCAGTGTCTTCGAGGTAGAACATGCCGCCGCGCTTGCGGCGGTAGAGGATGAAGCGACGTTTCATAATTTCGGATTTTTTGTCCGAAAGTTATGAAACCGTCCGTGGCTTGGGGTGTGTCAGACACACCAAACGGGCAGCGAATCCCGTCTTCGCCAGTGCCCCAATTATTCGGGCATTTTCCTCAGCTTTTACTCGGTTTTGGCCCTACTGGCACTTTCACTGGCACTGAGACCCGCATTTTCGATCTGCGAGCCGGGTTGTGACCCCGTTTTTGACCAGTATTTACCGAGTAATCGTTGAGTAATGGCCAGTTATGTTTTCACTGGCATTTTCACTGGCACTTGCCTCCTCTGGTTTTTCCATCTTGTTGAAAACAAGCATTTTACAAGATGGCGGAAGGGGTGGGATTCGAACCCACGTTAGGATTGCTCCTAAGCCTGATTTCGAGTCAGGTGCCTTCAACCACTCAGCCACCCTTCCGCTGCGGCGCCGGTCATTAAACCAGAAACCGGCGCGCGGTAAACTCAATTTGATTTTCCCGCGCCGAATTGTCCAAAACGCAATGCCAGCGTGGGCAACACGAGCAGGTTCAACACCGTCGAAGTAATCAAGCCGCCGAGAATCACCATCGCCATCGGACCTTCGATTTCGCGCCCGGCTTCGCTACGGCCAATCGCCAGCGGCAACAGGCCAAGGCCGGTCACCGCGGCCGTCATCAAAATCGGGACCAACCGTTCCGACGCGCCGCGGATGGCCGTCGCCAATCCCCAGGTCAGGCCTTCCCGGTTTACGAGATGCTCGAAATGCGAAATCAGCATGATGGAGTTGCGCAGGGTGATGCCAAACAGCGTGACGAAACCGACCAGCGATCCGACCGAGAGTGGGCCGCCGCCGGCAAAAACCGCCAGGACGCCGCCGACCAGCGCGAAGGGAAGATTGGCCAGAATCAATAACACGTTCTGTTTCGATCCGAACAGCACTGCCAGCAAGAGCACGATGCCGGCGCCCGCCAAAAACGAGTGGACGAACAAATCGTGCCGCGCCTGTGTTTCGGCTTGCGCCGAGCCGGCATAGACCGGAAAGATGCCCGGCGGAAATTTGACCTGCGCGGCGATGTTCTGTTTCGCCGCGGCGGCGAAGGACGCGACGTCGCGCCCGGCCACGTTGCAGGTGACCCGTTGCAGTCGTTGCGCGCCTTCGTGAATCACCGCGTAACGGCCGTTGCCCAACCGGATGTCAGCCAGTTCGCGCAGCGGTACAATGAGACCTTGCGCGTTTCGCAATGGGAGTGAGCCGACGGACTCGGGATTGCCCCGGTCTTTTTCGTCCAGAATCACCGCTACGTCGAAAACCCGGTTGCCGTCGTAAATTTGCGATACGGCGGTTCCTTCGTACGCGGTCTCGACGTCGTTGAGCACATCCACCGGCCGGAAGCCGTATTGCAACAGGCGGTCCGGCCGCAGGCGCACGTCCAGTTCCGGCAAGCCGGGCTGCGCGGTGAGGTTCACGTCCACCGCCCCGGGAATTTTCGACAATATCCGCCGCACTTCGCCGGCCTTTTCATCCAGCGTGTCGAGGTCGTTGCCGAAAATATCCACGACGAACCCGGCCGTCGTGCCGGACAACGTTTCCTCCATGCGTTCGGCCAGAAACGATTCGACGCTGAAGGTCAGCCCCGGAAACTGGCCGAGGATGGCGCGGATTTGCCCTTCCACCACATCCGGATCCTCACCGTTAAAAGGACGCAAATCCACGTGCAGTTCGCTGTATTGCGGGCCGTACGGGTCCTCGCCGTTCTCGGCACGCCCGGCCTGTTGCTCCACCGAGCGCACGTATGGATTTTTCAAAAGTTCCGCGGTGACCCGCTTGCCCAAGCGAATGGATTCGGCCAGCGACGTTCCCGGCACCGCCGACATGTGCAGGACGTAATGGCCTTCCTGCAAGTCGGGCAGAAATTCGCTGCCAAAAAACGGCAGCGTTGCCATCGCCCCGAAACAAAGCAACAGCGCCAGCCCGATGACCGTCCGTGGCCGCCGGCTTACACCCTCCAGCCAATTGCGATGCCGTTCCTTCAACCAACGGACGTAATTCGGTTCCACGTGCGGCGTCACCTTCGATAAAAACAGGTAGCACAGCGCCGGCGTGACGGTGAGCGCCACGCCGAGCGAAGCGAGGATGGCCAGAATGAAAGAAATTCCCAACGGCGCGAACAGCCGTCCCTGCACCCCCCCCATCATCAGCACGGGCAGGAACACCAGCGCGACGATGAAGGTGGCATAGACCACCGCGCTGCGGACTTCCAGCGACGCGTTGAGCACGACCTGGAACAGGGTGCGCGGCCGGGCCGACGCGGAATTTTCGCGCAGCCGGCGCAGGATGTTTTCCACGTCAATGATGGCGTCATCCACCACCACGCCGATGGCGATAGCGAAGCCGCCCAGCGTGATGGTATTGATGGAGACGCCGCACCAGGACAACACAATCATCGCCGCAAGCAGTGAAAGCGGAATTGAAATGAACGAGACGAAGGCCGTCCGCCAATCGAGCAAAAAGAAAAACAGCACCACTGCCACCAGCCCGCCGCCGATCAGCAGGGAAAGGTTTACGTTGCGCAATGCGGTTTCGATGAAATTGGCCGGACGGAACAGGTTTGCGTCCAAATGGATTTTTTCCGCCGCCAACGCCGGTTTCATTTGCGCCAAAGCGGCGTCGAGCGCGCGCGTTACGTCCAGCGTGTTGGCCCGATATTGGGCGTAGGCGAGCAGGACGACGCCGGATTGGCCGTTGATTTGCGCCGCGCCGAATTGCGGCGCGGGCGCTTCGCGCACGTCGGCGACATCCTTCAACCGCACACTCAATCCCGTATGCGGCGCCAGCACAACTTCGCCGAGTTGTTCCGGCGTGAGCGATTGGCCGGCGGTGTGGAGGATGATGCGCTGGTTCGGAGTATCCACGTAACCACCGCCGCGCACACCGGTCGCTTGTTGAGCGGCGGCCAGCACGTCGTCCACCGACAGGCCGTAGGCGCGGAGGCGGTCGGGTTTCATCTGCACTTGAAGCTGGCGAATGTCGCCGCCAAAAATGTCCACCGTGGCCACGCCGGGCACGCTCAACAAATATGGGCGCAGCGTCCAATTGGCGAACGTGCGCAACTCCATCGGCGTCCGGTTGGTGGAAGTCAGCCCCAGCACCAAGGTCAGGCTCGTGGACGACGTCAGCGGGCCCAGGCGCGGCGGTCCGGCGCCTTGCGGCAGGCGGCTGACGACTTCGCCGAGCCGCTCGGTGACCATCTGCCGGTCGCGGAAAATGTCCGTGTTGTCCCGAAAGACCAGCGTGACGACGGACAACCCTTGGATGGATTGCGAACGGATGGCGTCGAGGCCCGGCGTGCCGTTCAACCCGGTTTCAATCGGCGTGGTGACGAGTTGCTCGACTTCCTCGGATGACAGTCCCGGCGCTTCGGTCTGGATGACCACCTGCGGCGGCGCGAATTCAGGAAACACGTCGAGCCGGGTGCGCGCGACGACGTAAAAACCGTAGGCGATCACGAGAATGCCCAGCGCGATGACCACACTGCGATGACGCAAGGAAAATTGGACGATGCGATTTAACATGCGGAAAATCCGAATGCCGAATGTCGAATACCGAAAGAAGCCCGAAGACCGAAATCCGAATTCAAGCCGCACGACACGGTAAGAGAACGAAAACTGCAACCGCGCAACTGCATGGCTGCGGGTTTCAGATTTCGGATTTCTTTCGGCATTCGGATTTCGGGTTTCGGGATTTTAGTCTTCCAGCTTGATTTCCGCCTTGTGTTCCTCTGAGAGCAACGTCTGCGCGGCGATGACGACGACTTTATCACCGGGCGCGACACCGTTCGTCACAAACCAGCCGCCGGCCGTCGAATGGTCCGGGAAAATTTCACGCCGCGTGAAGGCGGTGCCGGCGGTTTGAACGTAAATCCAGGCGCGTCCGTCCGAGTGAACCACGGCGGCTTCCGGCACAATCACTCCATTCGCCGGCTCCCCGGGCAATTGCAGAAAACCAGTGATGGCAAGCCCCGGAGTCAGAACTGCCCGGGCATTCGTCACCCAAAAAATAAATCCTGCGCCCTGCACCTGCGGATCGGTCGCCGCCGCGCGTCCCAGAAAATCTGCCGCGACGGGCTGCGCCGTGCCCGGCAGGTCCAGTTGCGCCGCCACCGGCATTTCGGCCGGCGTTTCACCCGCCGGCAAATCGAGCCGCACCAGGACATTTTCCTGCCGGACGAGCGACTGGAAAAAACCGGCCGGTTCATCCAGCACCGCCTTGCCCGAAGCGGCCACGAGTTGGGCCTCGGCGGTGTCGAGCGCACCCTGGTCGTGTTTCATTTGGGCTTCGGCGGTTTCCAGCACGTGGGCGGAGGCGTTTTCTTGCGCGCTTAATTTTTTCAGCCGCTCGTATTCCGGTTGCGATGCCTGTAACGCCGCCTGCGCGGTGACCACGTCGTTTTGGAGGGAAACCAGTGTCGCGGAATCCAGCACGCGGCCATAGGCTTTGATTTCCGGCGGCAACGCCGCGGCGACCAACGTTGCGGTTTGCAGGCCGATGAGTTGCTGTGTCTTTGCATCAAGAGTGATGACGGTTTCGCCGTTCGCGCCGGTTTGCACCCGTGACGCGGCGCTGATGGGCAGATCGGCTGCCTTATCGGCGGCCCGTTCCTTGCTCATTTGCACGTAGCTGAAAATCAACGCTGCAACGCCAACCACGACGGCGATGGAGGCAAGGATTTTGGTTTTCATTATCAAATCACTTTGTCAGGCGGTGGTTCGTCTCCGGGATGCTTTCCCAGGAACTGCTGATGCAGCCGGATCATCAGATAATACGCCACCGGCGTGGCGATGAGCGACAGCACCACGGAAATGAACAGCGCGCCGATGACGGCGATGCCGAGCGGCTGGAGCATTTGCGCGCCGGTGCCGACGCCTTAGGCCAGCGGCAACATGCCCAGCGCCGCGGCCAGCGAGGTCATCAGCACCGGACGCAACCGGCGATGGCCCGCCTGCACCAGCGCTTCGACCAGTTCCACGCCCTGCGCCTGCAGTTGCTGGAAATAGTCGAGCACCAGAATGCCGTTCTTGGCGACGATGCCGACGCCGATGATCATGCCGAGAAAGGAGATGATATTAAGCGAAACGCCGGTAATCCACAGCGCCGCCAGGGTGCCGAACAGCGCCAGCACGGAACCAAACACAATCGCAATCGGCTCGTAGAACGAACGGAACTCAATCAGCAGCACGGTGAACACGAGCAAAATGGCGGCGAGCAGCACCGCCAGCAGATTGCGGAAGGATTCCTGTTGCTGCTGGTAAAGTCCGCCGTATTCCACCGTGCCGGGCGGCAGCGATTTGTCTCTGGCTCAACTTGGCCTGGATTTCGCGCATCGCGCTGCCCAAGTCCACGCCTTCGAGCCGCGCGGACACGATGTCGTCCTGCCGCAAATCGTCGCGGTTCAATTCCACTTCGCTCGGCTCCACGTTCACGTCGGCCACCTGGTCCAGCCGCACGATCGCGCCGGCCGGTGTGCGAATCGGCAGGTTCGCGCAATTTGGAGATGGTGTCCACGCTCTGCGGCTCCGCCAGCACGCGGATGTTCACGATGCGGTCGCCTTGAAGCATGTAGGACGACACCTGGCCGAGCAACGCGGTGTTCACGGCGTCGGCGATGTCCTGCGCGGTCAGGCCGAAGCGTTCGGCGTCGGCGGGACGCACGCGCAGATTGATGGACGGCCCGGTTTCGGTCAGGCCGTCAAACGTGTCCACGACACCGGGAATTGTTTTGATTTCGGCCTCGACGCGCGGCGCGATTTGTTTCCAGCCACGTCAAATCCGGCGAAAACAATTTGATTTCAACCGGGTCGGGCGTCATCTGCAAATCGCCGATCAAATCGGTCGAGATAGCCGGGAAAATCCCAGCGAATCATCGGAAAACGCTCGGTTGAAATCGTGGCGCATGCCGTCGAGGACTTCCTCGGTGGTGTGTTTGCGGTTGGCCTTGAGTTTGATCAGGAAATCGCCGCGATACGGTTCGGTGATGAACAGGCCCAATTGCGTGCCGAGCCGGCGGGAATAGCCTTCCACGTCCGGGTTGGTGCGTGATGCTTTGCTCCGCCTCGATCGAGCACGCGCGAAGTTTCGGTGAGGCTCGTGCCCGGCGGCGCGTTGAAATCCATGACGAAACCGCCTTCGTCAAAGTCCGGCAGAAAACCGGTTTCCAACTGCCGGTAAATGAAAATGCTGGCGACGAAAATCAGCCCCGCACGCCAGCAGCGTCAGCCAGCGCATGCCGCAACGCCCAGCGGACGGCGCGTTTCGTAAATCCGCAGCACCGGTCAGCAATACAAAACCGGCCTCCTTCGCCGGTGCGAGGCCGTGCTTCTGTTCTCGCGCCGCGAATGAGCCACGCGGCCAGCGACGGCGTGAGCGTGATGGCCAGCAGCAAGCGACACGAGCAGCGCCACGACCATCGTCAGCGCCAGCGCGCGGAAGAACACGCCGGCCATGCCGGTCAAAAACGCCAGCGGCAGGAACACCACCACCGGCGTCAGCGTCGAGCCGATGAGCGCGGTCAAAATTTCGCCGATGGCTTCCTGGATGCCCTGCAAGCGCGGTCGGCCCGCGGCCAACCGGTGGCACATCGCCTCCACCACGACGATGGCATTGTCAATAATCAGCCCGATGGACGCCGCGATGCCGCCGAGCGTCATCATGTTGAAGCTCATGCCCGTCAGCTTCATCGCGACAAAGGTGATCAGCACGGAGATCGGAATGGTGACAATGGCCGTCCAGACGCTGCCCCAGTTTTTCAGGAAGAAATAAAGGATGAACACCGACAGAATCAGGCCGAAAATGATGGCGTCCCAGACGCTGCCGACCGAGTCGCGCACGAACTGCGATTGATCGTAGAAAAAGGCCAGGTGCATGTCCGGCGGCAGTTCCTGGTGCAGCTGCGCCATGTCCTTTTTCAAGCGCGGCGGCGATGTCCAGCGTGCTGCCGTCGGGCTGGCTTTGGATGTTGAACAAAACGGCCTGGCGGCCCTGCGCGGTGATGTCCGTGTAAGCCGGCGCCGGCCCGCGCTCCACGCGCGCCACGTCCTGGATGCGGATCGGATGGCCGCCGTGGACCGCGATCACCACGTTCCCGATGTCCGCCGGCGAATGGACGCGCCCGTCCACCGTCGTCAGGTAGAGATGATAATTTTCCTCGATCATGCCGGCGGGGCGATGAGGTTGTTCTTCGTCAGCGCGTCGCTCACGTCCGGCAAACCGAGGCTGCGCGGCCTGCAATTTCAGCGGGTCCACGATGACGTGATATTCCGGCACGTGGCCGCCGATGATTTCCACCTTCGCGACGCCGGGGATTTGCAGGAAGAGCGGCTTCAATTGTGTAATTGGCCGTCTCCCACAAATCCATCATGGTCGCGGTTGGAGCTGGTGAGGCTGATGCCGATGATGGGAAACGCCGAAAACGTCACGCGCGAAACGTCCGTGGACGGCGGTCGCCGGCAGGTCGCTGCGGATTTCCGACAGCCGGCCCAGCACGTAAAGCTCCGACTGCTGCATGTCCACGTCCCAGTTGAAAAATCACATTGATGCTGCGCCGAGCCGCGCTTGGTGGACGACCGCACCGACACCGCGCCGGGAATGTCCTTCATCGCCTCCTCGATGGGCCGCGTGATGGTGGCCATCATTTCGTCGGCGGGCATGATGCCGTTGTTCACGATGATGACGACGCGCGGAAAATCCGTCCTGCGGAAACACCGACGACGGCGTGTGCAGCGCGCAGAAAATGCCGGCCAGGCACAACGCCACCGCGATGAATGTGATGGACAACGCGTGCCGCGTGGCGAACCGGCCCAGGCGTGAGGAGGTGGTGGAGGTCATTTCGCTTCAGCCGGCTCCGAATTCGTTGCCGCAGTTTCGTCTGCCGACGGATTCACCACCTGGATTTTGGTTTTCCCCGGCAACCCATAAGCGCCGACCGTCACGACGGGATCGCCTTCCTTGAGTCCGGTCCCGGTAATTTCCACCCAGCCGTTTTCGCGGAAACCGGTTTGCACCGGCGTTTGCGTCGCTTCATCGCCGTTGACCAGCGCGATGACGCTCTGGCCGTTGACATCGGTCACCACGCTTTCCGCCGGCGCGGCAAGGCAATTGGTGTGGACCGCCGTGACAATTTTCAATTGAACGAATTGTCCGGGCCGCAAACCGCTGTCCGCCGGCAGCAGCCGCGCGCACCAGAACCGTGCCGTTGTTCGCGTCCACCGCCGGGCTGACGAACGACAAGCGTTGCTGTCACCGGCGGTTCGGTCAGCACCTGCACTTCCTCGCCGGTCTTCAAATCGCCCGCTTCCGCGGCCGGAATTTGCCGGCGCTCACCGCCAGCCGGTTCAAATCCATCACCTCCGCCACGACCGTGTTCACGTCCACCGCCTCGCCGGGTTTGACGTTGAGCCGCGTGACGGTGCCGGACAAGCGGCGCGGTGACGCGCAGCAGGGCCAGTTGCGCCTCGGCGTCCTGCAAAGTTTTCAGCGACGTGTTGTGTTGTGCGTATAATTTTTTCTGCCGTTCGACTTCCTGCGCCGCATACTCCGCCGTGGCCGTGCCTGAATTCAATTCCATCAGCACATCGCCCTTCTCCACGTGCTGGCCTTCGACGACGTTCACCCTGGCCACGACGCCGGCGGCACGGCGCGGCGAGTTGCGCGCCGGCCGCGGGTTGATTCGGCGTGGCAGGCGCGGGTTCAACCGTGCCGTAGCCGGTGACGTAACGGTGCAACGTCATGCGTTGGAGCGCGCCGGTTTGGACGCTGACGACGGTGGGTGTGTTTTCCTCTTCGTCCGGCGCGGTTGCCGTGCCGCGCGACTTGATGAGCGCATAAATGCCCAGGCCGGCGCAGAGCACCACGATGAGACCGATGACGATGGGTTTTCGTTTCATTTTGAATCCTGGGGAAAATTGTTTTCCGCCGCGTTGAGCGCCGCCGGCGGCAACGTCAACGGACTTTGGACGGCGTCCTCCAACTGGCCGAGCGTCTGTTGCGCCTGGACCAGCGCGTTGAGCCGGTTTTGCGCGCCGGTGGCATATTCCACTTCCGCATTGGCCACGGCCAGCGGTTCCACTTCGCCTGCTTGCGCCTGGGCGCGGACGGAATTCAGTTGCTTCTGCGAATTGTCCAGCAACGCCTTCGCCGTGGCCACCTGCTGCAAGGCCGCGTGGTAACCGGCCAGCGCGCTGTCAATTTCGGCGATGGCATCGGCTTGCACGGTCAGAAAATGCGCGGCGGCCTGGGTGCGTTTCGCCTCCGCCTCGGCGACCGGCCCCTGGTTGTGGTTCAGCACCGGCAACGTCACCGTCAACCCCAACGCCCATTGGCTGTCTCCGGCATTGCCGTTGTTCCAGGCATAGCCAGGACCGAGATGGAGGTCGGGATATTGATTGGCGATTTCGAGTTGGAGCGCGGACTGGCTGGCGGCGTATTCGGCCAGCGCGCCGCGCACGTCGGCCCGGTTCAACAGCGCCTGCCGCCGGACTTCCGGTCGGGTCAAGTCGCGCGGAAACTGGTTCAACGCCGCGAAGGAAAATTTCACGCCGTCCAGCGCCCGCGCCGGCACGCCAAGGGCATGGGCCAGTTCCACGCGCGCCTGATTGGCTTTGCCGCCGGCGTCCTGCCGCGCCAGTCGCGTGGTGGCCAAAGCAGTGCGGGCCTGGGTGACTTCATAGCTCGACACTGCGCCGACGGCAAACTGGCCTTCGAGCAACTGGACGACGTTGCTCTGCGCCGCTTCCTGCCGGGCCAGCAGCGCCTCGGTTTCGCGCGCGGAATAAAAATTGAGCAACGCGGCGCGAATCTGGCTGCGCACCTGCCAGACCGTGCCGACCAGATTCCAGCGCGCGGCTTCGGCCAGATGCTCCGCCTCGGCGATGCGTTTGCCGCGTTTGCCGGCGGTTTCGATGGGCACATCCAAACTCACCGGCACCAGCCAGGGACTGAAGTTGCCGGGAATCTGGGAGTCGTATCCCGGCGTCACGGACACGGTGGGATTCGGACGCTCGCCGGCGGTGATTTTGGCGGCCTGGGCCGCCAGCAATTGGGCGCGCGCTTCGGCCAGCGCCGGTTGGTAATAAAACGCGACGAGCGTGAGCTGTTTCAAGTTCCAGGCCATCGCGCGGACCGGGAACGGCGACGTGGTTCGTTTCGAGAAAGGCGCGCAAATGTTCGTTGGTGAGCGACCGCGCGTCGAAGGCGGCGGCGGTTTTCTCCGGTGAAATGGGTTGCGGATGATACGTGGCGCAGCCGGCAAGCAGCGTCACGCCCATGACTATTGTCCAAAACTTTCTCATGCGTTTTAAGGCGTTGGTTTGTCCAGCGGAAGGCGAACCGTAACGGTGGTCAGCCCGGAGGCGGCGACTCGATTTTGATGGTTCCGTTGTGCGCCGAGACAATCCATTGCGCAATGCTCAAGCCGAGGCCGCAGCCGTCCACCTCCTGGCTGTGCGCCGGGTCGCCGCGGTAAAACCGGTCAAACATCCGCGGCAACGATTCCGGCGGAATGCCTGGGCCGGTGTTGGCGATGGTAAATTCGGCCAGGTTGCCCGCGCGCTGCAAGCTCATCGTCACGTGGCCCTGCGGCTGGTTGTATTTGACGGCGTTGTCGGCGAGGTTGAGCAGCAACTGCCGCAGGCGGTGCCGGTCGCCGCGCACGGTGATTTCTTCGCAGGCCGTCAGTTCCACCTGGATGCCCTGCGGTTCGGCCAGGATTTGCGCATCGGCAAAATTGTCGCGCACCAGTTCGTCGAATCGGAGCGGTTCCAGCTTCAGCGCGACCTGGCCGGCGTCGGCCTTGGCCAGCAGCGTCAGGCCGTCCACGATGCGCGCGAGGCGGCGCAATTCATCCAAGCTGGCTGGCGGCGCGTTCGCGTTCGGCGGCCGAAAGCGATTCATCGCGCAACGCGGTTTCCGTTTCGCCGCACAAGACGGTCAGCGGCGTTTTGAGTTCGTGCGAGGCGTGCAGGGTGAATTCGCGGATGCGGTTGAACGAATCGTCGAGCCGCGCCAGCATGTCATTGAAAACCTCCGTCAGCCGGTCGAATTCGTCGCCGTTGCCGGTGCGGGGCAGGGGTTCGCGCAGATTGTGCGCGTTGATTTTTTCCGCGGCCTGGGTGAGGCCCGTCACCGGGGCGAGGGATTTTCTCGTCAACCACCAGCCGCCGGCAAGCCCAGCAACACTGCCGGGCACGCCGCACCACAGCACGATGCCGATGACATCTCGCAGGTTTCGGAAATCGGCGTGTTCCGTCCGGCATGCCTGGCGATCGGCGTGACGCAGTTGCTCGTCAATTTCCCGGTAGGTCCGCGGCTCGATGACGAGCTGGAAATACAGCAAAACGCCCATAACCATCAGCGCGGTGAACATGATGGCGGCATACCAAAGAGTGAGCCGGGTGCGGATGGTCATGGCGTTTCCTTCATCACGTAGCCCACGCCGCGCACGGTGTGGAGCAGCTTGGGTTCGAAATTCGCGTCAATTTTTTCGCGCAGACGCTTGATATAAACATCCACGAGGTTCGTGCCGGGATCGAAATCGTAGTCCCAGACTTTTTCCAGAATCATCATGCGCCCGCAAATCCGGCCGGCCGAGCGCATGAGAAATTCCAGCAGCCGGTATTCGCGCGCCGTCAGTTCGATGTCCGCTTCACGCCGCGCTGCGCCCGGTGCGTCACCGTGTCCAGCGTCAGGTCGGCCACGCGCAGCACGGTGGATTTGTTGTCGCCGCCCCGCCGCGTCAGGGCGCGCACGCGGGCGACCAGTTCGACCAGTTCAAACGGCTTGGGCAGATAATCATCCGCGCCCGCGTTCAGACCTTCGACCCGCTCGTTCACTTCGCCGCGCGCGGAGAGGAGCAGGACCGGCGTGGCGTTTTTGCGTTCGCGCAACTGGCGCAGCACACTCAGGCCATCGCGCCCCGGCAGCATGATGTCGAGCACGATGCCGTCGAACGGCGTGGCGCGCGCCGCGGCCAGCGCGTCGTCGCCGTTGTGACAGACGTCCACGGCGAAACCTTCGGCCTGCAGCGCCTTGCGGACAAACGACGCCGTCTTTTTTTCGTCTTCAACCACCAGCACGCGCATGTCAGAAAATTAAATTACCGGTGACGAAACCCCAATGATTAAATCGGCAGCAAGACCTGCTTTTGCAACAATTTCTCTTTTCATGATGATACCGCAGGATTCAAAAGTCAGCCTGTCGTTCAGCGCCGCCGGCCGCATGGCCTGCCGGCGGCGCCCCGGGCGATCCCCTGGTTAATCCTTCTCCTTGGCCTGTTGTTCCGGCGTCTCCGTTTCGACGGAGGCGACTTTGCCGGTCATGGCATCCACGGCCACTTCTTTGATGTCCGAGGAACCGGGCACGGCGATATCAAACGACCAGATCAGCTTGCCGTGTTCCTTTTCGATTTCGGCTTCCTTGACCGTGCCGTTGGGCACTTGCGCCAGGGCGGTTTTTTCGGCGTCCGCCCTGGCGATTTTGGCCCGCGATTCAAGGCTGGCCTGTTTGTTTTGTTCTGATTTTTCCGTCGCGCAGCCCGCCAGCAAACCGGCGGCCAGCGCGACACAGAGGATGGCTTTAGTCTTCATGTGTTTGTTTTTCGATTCATTCAATCCGGCAATTTCCGGACCGTCCGGTGAATCATGAAGCAACCGCATGAACTTTCCGTGAAGCGCGAGTGACAGTGTTGTCATCTAGCCGCGCCGTCATCATTACTCATACCGCAGTGCTTCAATCGGGTCGAGCCGCGAGGCTTTCCAGGCCGGATAGAATCCAAAAACGACTCCGACGGTCACCGAAGTTGCCACGGCTGCAATAATGGCCGGCACGGACGGCAGGGTCGGCCAGTGCAAAAAAGCTGTGACCGCGAGCGATACCCCGCGTCCCAATAAAATTCCGGCAATACCGCCAGCCAGGCAAAGCGTCACCGCCTCCACCAGAAACTGGCGCAGGATGTCGCGCGACCGGGCGCCGACGGCCATGCGCAATCCAATCTCCCGCGTCCGTTCGGTCACGGACACCAGCATGATGTTCATGATGCCGACGCCGCCGACGACCAGCGAAATCATCGCGACGATGAGCAGGAGCTTGGTCATCACCCCGCTGGTGGAGGCGAGCGCCTGCGAGATTTCAGTCAGATTATGGACCCGGAAATCGTCCAGCGTGCCGGGTTGATTCTCCAGATCGCTGGCTTGAATGTGATGCCGTTCGCGCATCAGGACAGTGACTTGGCGGACGGCCTTCGGAATGTCCTGTGGCGAGTCGGCGGACATCCAGACGTCGTCAATGTCCGAGAACCGCGTCACCTGCGGCGTGTCGGCGGCCTGGACCGCCGATTGCTGCGGATAAAGCTGCACCGACTGATTCGGATAAAGCTGGTTGAGGGAATTGACCCCGCCGGACACGGTGGCAGCGCCGGCGGACTGTCCGGTTCCTCTGATGCCGGTCACGCGGAACTTGATGGTGGTCCAGGGGGCGGCGATGAAATCGTCCTGATCCTGCCCCCACATGTTCGGCCCTTTCCGGCTCAAGACCCCGACGATTTTCATCCCGACGTCCTTGACGCGGATGACCTTGCCGAGGGGAGATTCACCGCCAAACAATTCTTTCGAGATGGTCTGCCCGATGACGCAGACGGCCGCCGCACTGCGCACGTCTTGTTCCGTAAAACATTCGCCGGCGGAAAGCGGCCAGTCCCGAACAATCAGGTAATCCGGCGTCGTGCCGAGGATCCGGCCCGGATTCCAGTTCTTATTGCCGTAAATGATCTGGGCGCGGCAATCCACACTGGGGGCGACGTATCTGATGGCACTGCAATTCTGGCGGATGGCATCCGCATCCATGGGCGTGAGCGTCGGTCGTCCGCCGGCGCCGGAATTGATGCCGGCAATCGTCATGTGCGCGGGATCCATCTGGATGACATTGGCGCCCAGGCTGGCAATTGTCTGCTCGATGGAATAGGACGAGCCGCGGCCAATCTCCATCATGGCAATGACGGCAGCGATGCCGATGATGATGCCCAGGCAGGTCAGAATCGAGCGCATGACATTGCGGCGCAACGCGCGCAAAGCCATCCGCAGAGTTCCGTGAAAAGTATTCATGCACGTCTAGTGCCTGTGAAAGTTGGGCAAGAACGGGTTTTGGGTCCCGCCCTGCTCCGCTTCCGTGGTTTCCCCGATGACAACTTCTTCACCCTCTTTCAAATCGTCGGCGGTGACAGCGGTGCGGGAACCGTCCGAAGTTCCGATCTTTACGAGGATGGGCCGGACGAATTCACCGTCCTTCACCCAGACGACGCTCTGATTTCCCTTTGCCCCTTTGCCACCAGGCGGATTGTCACCCGGCGGGTCAACCGGATTCTGTGAACGCGCATCGGCCACTATCTCGCCGGGTGACGCTGGCGACCAGCTCAACGCCGAATTGGCAACCAGCAGGGCGTTGGTTTGTTGGCCCACGGTGAAATCCACGTTGGCGGTCAGGTAAGGCAGCAAAACATTGTTGGGATTTTCCGTGTTCACCACCACCGTGTACATCACCACGTTTTGCGTCATCGTGGCATTCAGGCGCACCTTGCCGACCGTGCCCGCGAATAGCCGGCCGGGAAAGGCGTCGCAGGTGAAAGTGACGGGCGCGCCGGGCTTGATCTTGGCGACGTCCGCCTCATTCACCGACACCCAGATTTGCATCTTCGTCAAATCCTCGGCGATGAGGAACAGGCTCGGCGCGTTGAGGCTGGACACGACGGTCTGGCCGATGTTCACGCGGCGGTCAATGATGACGCCCGTGACCGGCGATTTGATGATGCAGAAATCAAGGTTTCGCTGCGCCTTGTCCAAATCGGCCTGCGCCTGCGCGACCCCCGACCTGGCGACGGAAACATTGGCCTTGGCGACTTCATAATTCGCCTTGTCCGTGTCGTAATCCACCTGCGCCATCAATTTGTTGGCGAACAAATTCTGCGCGCGTTTCCATTCGGCTTCGGCCTGGTCGAGCTTCGCGTTCATCTGCTCGAGATTCGCGGCGGCGGACAATTCACCCGCCTTGGCGACCGAGAGATCGGCGGCATAAACCGAGTCGTCAATCTTCGCCAACACGGCCCCCTGCTCCACCACCGAGTTGTAATCAATCGGCTTGCCGGCGATGTCCGTCCCGAACGACGTGATGCGCCCCGCGACCTGTGCGCCCACGTCCACCGTTTCACTCGGCTCAATCGTGCCGCTGGAACTGATGGTGGTCGCAATATCGCCGCGCTTCACAACTGCCGTGAGGAAGGACAGCCTGGAATGACCCCGCGCGTGCCACCACCAGGCTCCGGCTCCGCCAGCCAGAATCAAGATGAGCAAGGCAATGAACGGTGTTTTTAGAAAGCGTTGCATGGGTTTATTCTTTCATAATCTTCGGCATTTGTCGGTGTTGCAATTGGTTTCCAGCTTCCGCGTCCGGTTTGCCAACCAGGTTGCGGATGGGGCCGGGCAATTCGATGATCCGGCTGGATCGGGTAACGCCCGGACCTTTCAGAATCTCGCGCCGCCCAAAACGAACGACCGGACGGTCTGGTTCAATGACGGCGACACGGAGTTTGGTGGCGCGAAGAGCGGCAATCCATTTGGCCGCGGCCAGGCAACCCGTCACGTTGCCGGCGGGGGCAAATCCCGTCTCAACCGGTACCGTGACCCGCGTCGCCTTCACATTCCGTACACCAGGATCTTGAAGCTGCCGGGAATCATGGGTGGACGGCGACGGCGCTCGCCATTGGCCGGTTCCGGTTGCGCCCCGAATTTGGCGGTGGCCAGATAAATCTTGTGCGTCCCGGGGTCGAGCGCCATCGTCCGCGCCCCGCGTTCGGTCGTCAGCGTTTGCACCACAGTCAGTTTGTCCGGCCCTTCCTCTTTTGCAATCGTCGTGGTGCCATCACCGCAGGACGCAAAGGCGAGTTGCGTTCCCGGGTCAAATGCGTTTGCGTCCACACCATCCCCGATCGGCACACTGGCGAGCACCTTGCCGTCGGTGCTGTCCATCATCACCATCTTTTGGTTGTGGCAACCGATGAACAGGCGGTGGTGTTTCAGGTCAATCGCCATGCCGGAAGCGCTTTCGCCCGGCGCAATGGGCCAGTTGGTGACGACCTGATGCGACCGGGTGTCAATCACGGCCACTTCGCTTTTGTTTTCAAGATTGTCATACACGCGGCCCGCCTTTGAATCTACCGTCGCGAATTCCGGCCGGCCACCCAGCGGAATGGTGGCAACCACTTTAGCCCCCTTTACATCCACGACGCTCGCAGATTGGGCGCGGCCACAGAACAGATAAGCCTCCTTTTGCCGCGGATCGTAAAGCATTCCGTCCGGACCCTGGGCCGTGTCCACCTGGGACAACGTTTGCAGCGTCTTTAAATCCACGATCCCTGCCTTGTTTTCACGGCCGATGCTGGTCACCCCCAGGCCGAGGTTCGACGCGACGGCCACGCCATGCACGCCCGGCGTGTTGGTGATAACGCCGGCGATCTGGTCCTTGGCGAGGTCAATCACCACCACTTCGGTCCCGTGCGAGACATAAAGGCGGTGCGCCGCCGGGTCCACGGACAGGTAATCCCAGCCGCCCTCCCCGCCGATGGGGATTTCCTTGATGAAATGGTAAGGGCCCTCCGCGCTGCAGGCTATGGCGGCGGCCAGGCTGAATAAAACCGGCAATGGAATTTTTTTCATGGGCAGGCTCTACTTGGTTGGTTGATTCGCGAAAATTTTCACGCCTCAATGTGTTCCGGTCAATGTTTTGTTAACGTGGTAAACCCAGACAGTTATAAGACAGAACGAACATGAACGCCGGCTGAACGGCGGATGACAGTTCTGTCATTTGCGCCATCCGGCATTTGACTATTCCGCCCCGATTCACTAACGTCGGCAGGCAGAATCAAGAATCAACCAACGCAAAATTTTATGGCACCCAAGACTGCTGAAAAATCCGTTGCCGAGACCAAAACCGCCACGTCGCACTCGCGCGAACTCGAAGCCGCCATCTCCACCATCACCAAGAGTTACGGCGAGGGCAGCATCATGCGCCTCGGCGACGCGCGGGCGCAGGTCAAAATTGACGTGATTCCGACCGGCGCGCTGGCGCTGGACCTCGCGCTCGGTGTCGGCGGCATCCCGCGCGGCCGGGTCGTGGAGATTTTCGGGCCGGAATCGTCCGGCAAAACCACGCTCATGCTCCACGTCATCGCCAACGCGCAAAAGGCCGGCGGGCTGGCGGCGTTCATTGACGCCGAGCACGCGCTCGATCCGGGCTACGCGAAAAAACTCGGCGTGAACCTCGATGATTTGCTCGTGTCGCAGCCGGATTCCGGCGAGGAGGCGCTGACGATTTGCGAAACGCTCGCCCGCTCGAACGCGCTCGACGTCATCGTGATTGATTCCGTCGCCGCGCTCGTGCCGAAGGCCGAGCTGGAAGGCGAAATGGGCATGGCCACGATGGGCATGCAGGCGCGGCTGATGAGCCAGGCGCTTCGCAAGCTCACCGCCATTCTGGCCAAGTCGAAGACGACCTGCATTTTCACCAATCAGTTGCGCGAGAAGGTCGGCGTGATGTTCGGCAATCCCGAAACCACGCCCGGCGGCAAGGCGCTGAAATTTTACGCGAGCGTGCGGCTCGACATCCGCCGCAAGGACACGCTCAAGGACGCCGCCGGCAACGCCACCGGCAATCATGTCCGGGTCAAGGTGGTGAAGAACAAGGTCGCGCCGCCGTTTGCCGAGGCCGAGTTCGACATCATTTACAACCACGGCATCAACAAGGAAGGCAGCATCCTCGACGTGGGCATCGAAAATGGCGTCGTGGACAAAAAAGGCGCGTGGCTGCAATTCGAAGGCGAATTGATCGGCCAGGGCAAGGAAGCCGCGCAGAAGGCGATGGCCGAAAAACCCGCGCTGGCCAAAAAGATTGTGGATGCTATTCTTGCCAAACGCGCGGCCGTTTGATGGCTGCGAACCGTCCGAAGCATGAGCAGTATTTCTGACGTTGAAATTGATCTGGAGAAGCTTTTCCAGCCCGCGTGGGCGCAGGAAGAGCCGGCGGCGAATCGTTATGCGAAGTTCGCGGGGGAACCCGCCGCGCGCGATGACCGCCAGCGCGAAGGCCGCCGGGGCGGTCCGCGCCGCGAACCGTTCGGCGAGCGCCGCGGCCCGCGTCCGGGCGCCGGCCGAAATTCGGCGACCGCAAACGGGGATTTCCCCGGCGCGATGACCGGGGTGAACGCCGCGAACGTCCCGATGCGCCTCCGCCGTTGCCGGAAATCACCGTCACGTTCTTGCCGGACGAGAAGGGCGTCGAGTCGCTGGCGCGCCAGATCAAGATGACCGGACGCGCGTTTCCGCTGTTCCAGATCGCGCAAATCGTCCTGGCCAAAGCCGGAGCGTTATTCGGTCCGGCTGGACGTGAAGAAGAAAGCCGACGGCACGGTGGCCCAGCCGCTGTTCGTTTGCGCGCTCGACGACACGCCGTGGCTGAGCGAGGACGAAGCGATCGCGCACGTGCTGAAAAATCATTTTGCCACGTTTTACCAGGCCGAGCGCACGGCCATCGAACCGCCCAAGGGCAAATACACGTTTGTCGCGCAATGCGGCATGAGCGGCGTCATTCTCGGCCCGCCGAATCATCACGATTACCAGAACCAGCTCCGCAAGCTGCACACCGAGCGGTTTTCCCGGATGCCGTTCGAGGTCTTCAAGGCGCGCGTCAAAATCGTGCGGACGAGGCAGTCGTCAAAAAGTGGGTCGAGGAACAAAGTTTCAAGACCGAATACATCTGCCTCAACGTGCCGGAACCGCTCAAGCTTCCGAGCCGGGAGGAGGTGGAGAAACATTTCCGCGCCGTCCACAAGGACGCCATCATCAAGCCGGTGGAAGCGCACACGGTCGGCGGCGTGTTGAGCCGCAACTTGCGCTGCCGGGAATTGCAGCGGCTCGTGCGCGACGATTGGGAGCGGCAGAAATATTTTCCGCTGCAACTGGCCACCGGCCTCAGCCGGCAGTTCGCCGCGCACGGCCTGCATTTCTTCAAGGTCAACAAGACCTTCACCCACGTTTCCGTCGCCCGCCCGCAGTTTCTCGACCTCGAAACCACGCCGGTTTCCGAAAGCATCAAGCGCATCATTGGCCACATCAACACGCATCCGAAATGCACGCGGCGGCATTTGATCGAGGCCCTCGCGCCCGCCAGGCCGGCGGTCATCGCAGATCAAACCCGAAACGCCGCCGGGTTCGGCGTCCCGCCTGCAGGCGGCTGGTGTCGAAGAACCGCCTGAAGGCGGAACTCCAACGCGCTCGCCGCGCCGGCGAAGCCGGCTGAACCGCACCCGAGCCGACGCCGGAACAGACCGCCGTCATCGCCGATTTGCACTGGCTCGTGCATCAGGGCCACGTGATTGAATTTGCCGACGGCCGGATGGACACGGCCAAAAAACCCGTGCCCCGGCCGCCAAAGCCGGAAAAGAAATCCATTGGGGGAAAACCCGCCGCAGAAGGCGAAGCGGCTGCGACTACAGTTGAACCGGCAGGTGAAATCCCGGTTTTGACCGAGGCGGAAATTCCTGCCTCCGAGCCGGAGCCGGCCAGTTGATCCGGCATCGGAAGTTTCGCCGCCAGCCGAAGCACCGGTTCCGGCAATTGAACCAGCGTCCGCGATCGAGACTGCACCGGCTGCACCGACTGAATCCAGCGCTACACCTGCGGTTGAACCGGCGGCCGGGACTGCGGTTGCACCAGCGGTCGAGGATAACCCGTCGCCTTCGTAGTTGCTGATGTCAGGCAGCGCAAACTTCCTTTTGATCAGCGCGGCCACGATTAATGGACAAATCCTTGCTTTCATTAATCCCCCGCACTGTTAACCTGCCCTATGCCATTCATTAAGTTAGGTCTTTCTCCGGCAGTCCTTGAAGGTGTGCGCGCGGCGGGTTACGTCACGCCCACGCCCATTCAACTCCGCGGCATTCCGCTCGTGCTCGCCGGACGCGACGTCATCGGCAGCGCCCAGACCGGCACCGGCAAGACCGCCGCGTTTGCGCTGCCCATTCTTTCGAAGCTCGGCCAGCATGCGCCCGGTCCGCGCGCGCTTGATTCTTGAACCGACGCGCGAACTCGCCGCGCAGGTGGAAACCGCCTTTCACGATTTTGCCCGCTTCACCGATTTGAAAATCACCGTCGTTTTCGGCGGCGTCGGTTACGGGCGGCAGATGGACGATTTGCGCGCCGGCACGGACGTCCTCGTCGCCACGCCCGGCCGCTTGCTCGATCATCTCGAACGCGGCACGGTGCGGCTGGACAAGGTCCAGTTTCTCGTGCTCGACGAGGCCGACCGGATGCTCGACATGGGATTTCTGCCGGACGTGCGCCGCATTCGTCGAACGCTGCCCGCGCCAGCGCCACACCGCGCTGTTTTCCGCGACCATTCCGCCGCAAATTGAAACGCTCATTCAATGGGCGATGAAAAATCCGGAAACGATTGAAATCGGTGCGCGCCGGACGCCGGCCGAGACGGTGAAGCACGTCATCTATCCCGTGTCCGATTCGCAAAAATCCGACCTGCTGCTCGAGCTGCTGAAGCGCGTGAATTACAACTCGGTGCTGATCTTTTGCCGGACGAAGCACGGCGCCGACCGCATCGCGCGGATTGCTCAAGCGCAACAATCACGCCGTGGCCGTGCTGCACTCCAACCGCACCCAACGCGAACGCGAACAGGCGCTCAAGGGTTTCCGCGACGGACGCTTCGAGGTGCTCGTGGCCACGGACATCGCCGCGCGCGGACTCGACATCGCGGATGTGAGCCACGTCATCAACTACGACGTGCCGCAGCATCCGGAGGATTACATCCATCGCATCGGGCGCACGGGCCGCGCGGAGGCGAGCGGCGACGCCTTCACCATCATGACCGCCGAGGATGCCAGCCACGTGTTCGCCATCGAACGGTTCATCAGCCAGAAAATCCCGCGCGTGAAGCTGGAAAATTTCAATTACACCTACACCATGCTGTTCGAGGAAGGAAAACCCGGCCAGCCCAAAGGCGGTTTTCCCGGCAAAGCCCGCGGCGCGCGCGTCCACGGCGGCTACCACTTCGGCATGGCGAGACGGAGAAGGTAAGGTTGGAATTCAACCTTCAGGTTGCTTCCGACACGCTGAAGCGTGAACTCCAACGTATGCAATCCGAAACGGTATAATTTGTGCGGTGTTGAGTTCATCGTATGGGCGAATCAGGACATAAATCAGGTTAGTCATTGGTCTTTTGGACCATTGCCATCTTCGTTTTCATCGCCGGATTCATCTTTTGGGTGTTAAAGCAAAACGTCGTCGTCCGAGATGGAGGCGGCGGTCAATGGGCGAACTCCTGCATCAACAATCTTCGCGAAATTGATGCCGCAGCCAACGAATTCGCGTTGGAAAAGGGCAGGACAAATGGTGAACCAATCAACTTTCCCGACGACTTGACACCGTATATCAAGTTGGAAATAAACGGCAAAATTCCATGGTGCCCGCAAGGCGGTATTTACTCCATCAAACGAGTTGGCGAGCCACCAACCTGCTCACTTGGCGCGACAGTCAATCCGCCCCACGTTTTGCCTTGAGCCGCGGAGCGACGACCGACAATAGCCCGGCGTTTCAACGCCGGGAAACACGCAGCGCGTTATAAGTCCCGCAGGGACGGCTGAATTTTTAAATACAACGACGGGCCGGCGAATTCGCCCGCGTTCAACCGTCCCTCCGGGACTTGACCCGTCCTGCTCGAACCCGGCGTTGAAACGCCGGGCTATTCTCACACTGTCCCGTTGGGACACCGAGGGTGCGAACAATCAAACCCGGAGGCGCGGGCTGAACTTCATTTCCACAAATAACGTTGGTCGTATTCGATGCGATGTTTCTTCAGCAACGCCAGGAATTCCTCCTGAAACGTAATCCTGCGATGATGTGCCTCCTGTCCCTTGATGTATTCGATGGTTTTGTCCAGTTGCGACACGCTCACGCTGAACGCGCCGTATTCCTCCTGCCACGCAAACAGGCGATGTTCGGGAAAGGTTTCGTGAACCCATTTTGACGAGCCGCCTTTCATCAATTGCAACGCCTTGGAAATTGCCATCGTGGACGGCAACGAAAGCAAAATATGGACGTGGTCTTCCACGCCACCAATTTCGATGGCCTTCATCTTGTTCTGACGCGCGATGCCGCCGAGAAACGGCCAAAGCCGGTTGCGCAACGCTGGGGTGATGAGAGGCCGTCGTTCTTTGGTGCTGAAGACACAATGGAAATAGGAACTGACGTAGGACATGCAATCCATTCAGCCGTTCCTTCGGAACTTATGCAATTCCGAATTTTTCCCGGCGTTGAAACGCCGGGCTATTGTCGGCATGTCCCGTTGGGACATTTTGGAGAAAGAACCGATTGTAAATGTCGCCGCGGGATTTGAGAACCATCCTTTGATTCAACCCGGCTTGGTTTCAGAAGTGTTCCGGGCGGGGGTTGTCCTGGAATACATTTTCCTTGCGAGGAGCACACCAAGGAATGTCCCCAACGTGTTGGTAACAAGATCGGTGGCCGACGAAGTCCGGTTGGGCAGCCAGACCTGGGTCAGTTCAATGGCCAGACTGATTGCTACGCCGGCGCAGACAGCGCAAACAATATTCCAGCCCCGGTCGTCAGGTTTGGCCAGCCGGCGATAGCGGTACACGATAAATCCGAATGGCATGAATCCAAGAATGTTGATCGCGATGTCATCCAGATCGGACCATTCGATTGGGTCCGGTCCCCAGGGCAGTTCCAGCACGCGTTTTTGCAATACAACGTATCGCTCCGGAATCAACAGCCGATGCCGGCTGGTGGAGAGGTCATTCACCCGCTGTCCGTTGCCCTCGTCGAAGCGATACAATGCAGCAAGGCCGGGTTCAGCCGCGAGCTGTTCCGTCTGATGGCTTGTCCACATTGCGTAATGTTGCGCGACTTCAGATGCGTTCAAAGCCCGATTAAAAATGGCCAGGCCAAACAGATTTCCGGTCCAGGGATGTTTGCCCGCGGCGGCATTGCCGAGAATCAATCGGCCGTTCAACCGCGAATTGGGCATTGTGAAACCCGGATAATGCTTCAGCCGGAATCCATTCGCATAGAACGTCGTCCCCTCCGGGGCCACCGTAACGGTGATAAAGCAGGGTGTTTGCGCCGCCAGAACTCCACTCGGTCCAACCTCGCGTAACCCTCCGTGGCCGGCACGCTCGCGAACACGCAGCAGCAGTTCCGTCCTCCATTGAAACAGGATGATTCCTGGCGGGTAGCCGCCGTTGTCAATTGTCAGGATATCGAACAAATCGTTGGCGGGCACGCGGCCCGGTTCGAGCCAGAGTTCCAGGGTGAACGCCGCCGGTCGATTCGGCGGGCCGCCGCCAGACCAATCGGCGGCTTCAGGTTCGTATGCGATGCCGTCGGGTTGAAACGACAGGCCCGCGGGGTCTTTAAGCCAGCCCACGCGATTAGGAGGCCGAAACGCAAACGGCCATAACCCAACCATCACGAGCGCCACCGCCATCGCGACTGAAATCAGGCCGGCGGTTCTTCGATTCAAGGCGGCCTCCGTGATTTACACGTTGGGGAGCGCACGCGCCGCGCGTGCTGTTTTCCGCGCCCTCGCGGAAAACCTCGAGCGCATGGGAGAATTCCTGACCTTCGGACGAGCTCCGCGCGCACAGAGGCTGGACGCGAGGCGCGTCCAGCAACACCCGGGGCGGGAGTGCTCCCCGGGTCCGTTTTTCGGGTTAAGCGAAACGTTCATGGTTTTCCCTTTGCGGCCTCGCCGGTGGTTTCAGTCCTTGAACCGCCCGCGATACGCCCACAACCCAAGCGCCGGGTTTGAAATGTAAAAGATTTGATCGCCATCCGGCATGATGTTCGGGCCGTCCCTGAGTTTGGCCGGGTCATAGCGCGCCGTCATCACTTTCAGGTCGGCATATTTGAAATTAACACTCTCGATTTCCTCCCGCGTGAGGTGGCCGGGGCAGTACGTGATGTTGAACCGGCCTTCGGCGGAGCCGTGGATGAGGTGGGCCGCTGCGCTGAGGTTGTTCTGCAATTCGGCGTTGGCTTTCACCGCCGCCAGCGTGGCCGGCGTGCCGCGATAACCGTATTTACGAATGAGCCTGTCAATCTCCTCGTCTTCGCCGAACTCCTTCAATCCGGGCGCGAGCACGATCAGATCGCCGCCGTCGGCCATGGCCATGCGCGTCCGATAAATGCTCTTGTTGCCCAGCCACGTGCTCTTGTATTCGCCCGGGTCGAGATAAACCACCACTTTCTTGAGCGGTTGGTCGAGCAGATCGAAATTCACTTTGAGCGACAGCGCCGCCGCCTTGTCAAAGCCGGAACCGTCGTCGCTCACGTATAAGCCGCGCACGTGCAATCTGCCTTTGGCATCGCTCCCCACCACCGTGAGCACATACACGATGGGCAGGTGCTTGATGAAATGTTCGGAGGCGTAATTGAGAATGCGCCGCACCGGCGTGTCCGTGCGCCCCATCATCCGCTCCATGCCGTAGGCCGCGCCGACGAAATGGCTTTTGTTGATGCTTTCCGTGCCGCCCGTGCCGATGAAGATGTTCTTGTTGTAACTGGCCATGCCGGCGACTTCATGCGGGACGACCTGGCCGACGGACAAAATCAAATCGTATTTGCCCGTCCAGATCAGGTTGGACAGTTGCGCCTGCCAGGGAAAATCCACCGCGCCATCCGTCGTTATTTTAACGAACTCCGCCGGCACTTCGCCGATGGTGGCGACGCCCGTGCGCCAGTTGTGCACGCGGAACAATTCCGGCGGCACCCCGGCATACATTTCGGAAAGCTGCTGAGGCGTCATCGGGGAGTGCGTGCCCAGCGCCGGCAGCACAGCCGTCAGACGCTCGTCGTAGTAATCGTAGATGAGTTTGGTCAGAATGCCCGCCTGCGAATGGAACCGGGTGAAATCCGGCGGCACGACGAGCACCCGCTGGGGCTTGCCGAGGCGGGCCAGCGACTTGTACAAGCCTTCGCGCAGGTCATCCAGCGACAACTTTGCCTTTGGGGAACCGCGTTCGAAATAGAGCATAAATTCAAACTATGTTACACCACGCGAGGCAAGGTTGGCAATGTTGGGGAATGTTGTAGTGTCGGCGCTGTGCGCCGATGAGATTGAACCACAGGCTCGACGCTACAGTCAATCAGGGGAATACTCTTTCTTAGCCACCCGCCCATTCTCCAGCGTTAAGAAAATCCCTTCGCAGTTTGGTTCGCGTGATGTCTCAGGGTTCATGAAGAAATTTAGAGCTTGGGGCGTGTCGTCCAAAGTCTTAGGACGTTGCCTTGCCCCGGCTGTTGGGTAATGCCGGTCAAGAACCGCAAAGACTTCGTCTCTGGTCATGCCAATCCGAATATCTCTATAAAAGGCTTTGTATGTCCGAAAGCGGCCGTCTACCAGTTCTGGATGAAAAGCCACGAAAACGTAGCCGGCTGGAAGCAAGAATACCAACGCCAACATAATCATCAACACTCTCATGCCTTTGCCCCGAACTACACAGGCGACGACCATCGCAGCAATCGCTACGATTACGCCAAGAGCCGCAATCAGTATGAATGGATGAACTCCCAAAGCCATATCTGCGCAATACTGTCTAACAAACAATGGATGACACGATTTGCAGCCTGTCCAGCATCATGGATTTGACTTTGCGCCCGGCCAAAAAGCTTGTCCAGAAAAAGCGGCATCGGAAATTGGATCAAGCGCATCTCCGCATTCTCATTTTTTTACAGACAACTCGCGTTGCTTCTGCTAGTTGTGTCAGGCACCAAAACCCCGGGCCTTTTGGGAATTTCTTCTGCAAAATGACCGGGCAAAAATCTTATAACGTCAGGAAAATAGAATGAAATATGGTTTGAACATCCCCGAAAAAGGCGCGCTGGACTTCCTGTCCATGGGCGCCCTGGTCCACCGCCTTGATACCGGCACCATCCCCTTCCGCAAGGCCACGGAGTGCAGAATCCACGTCAGCGGCGGCGAATTCAACTGCGCCGCCAACCTCGCCGATTGTTTCCGCCTGAACACCGGAGTCGCCACGGCCATGGTGGATTATCCCATCGGCGACTTGATTGCCGAGCGCGTGAAGGCGATGGGCGTGAAACCGTTTTACAAGCGATTTAAGCACGATGGCGTGCGCGGGCCGAACCACGCGACGGTCTATAGCGACCGCGGCTATGGCGTTCGTGCGCCGGTGGTATTCTACAACCGCAGCAACGAGGCGGGCGGTCTGCTCAAACCGGGCGATTTCAATTGGAAGGAAATCTTCGGCCAGGGCGTGCGCTGGTTTCACAGCGGCGGCATCTTCGCCGCGCTGTCCGAGACCACGGGCGAATTGATCATCGAAGGCCTGAAAGCGGCGAAGGCGGCGGGTGCCATCACATCGTTCGATTTGAATTTCCGACAGAAGCTCTGGGACATCTGGGGCGGACAGAAGCAGGCGTTGTCGGTGATGAAACGCATCGTCGAGCATTGCGACGTGCTGGTCGGCAACGAAGAGGATTTGCAGAAGGGCCTCGGCTTGAAAGGGCCGGACGTGGTCGCCAAATCCAAGCTCGATCCGAGCGTGTTCTTCGGGATGATGGACCAGGTGGTGAAGAAATATCCGAAGGCCAAGATCGTCGCCACCACGCTGCGCGAAGTGCATTCGACCAATCATCATAGCTGGAGTGCCGTGGCGTGGATTGACGGCAAGACCTACACCGCGCCGACGGCCGAATTGACCGTGTATGACCGCGTCGGTGGCGGCGACGGCTTCGCGTCGGGCTTTTTCTACGGCCTGCTGACGGGCGAAGAACCGGAACAGGCAGTGAAGCTGGGCTGGGCCCACGGCGCGTTGCTGACCACGTTCCCCGGCGACACGACGATGGCGACCGTCGAGCAGGTGAAGTCCTTCGCCAAGGGCGGCTCGGCGCGAATCCAAAGGTAAATTCCGAATTCCGAAACCCGAAACCCGAAAGAAGCCCGAAGCCAGAAATCCGAACGATTAACCCCGAAAAAACGAAGTTGGAAGGGGAGCGCACGCGCCGCGCGTGCGGTTTTCCGCGCCCTCGCGGAAAACACCTGCCGCCCTGTCTTTATCGAGTGACACTCGCGGGTTGGTCTTGCGTCAGAGGCTGGACGCGAGGCGCGTCCAGCTACACCCGAGGGCGGGTGTGCTCCCCCAATTCAGTTTTTCGGGTTAACTGGTCATCAGCGAATCATTCCGATCCGGGAATTCGGATTTCTTTCGGATTTCGGCGATTCGGGCTTCGGGTTTGTTAGCGCTGGACGCGCGCGCCGCCACCCTTCATCAATTTCTCGACCTCATCCTTCGACGCCATGGAGGTATCGCCCGGCGTTGTCATCGCCAATGCGCCGTGCGCCGCGCCGTAGTCCACCGCCTTCTGCGGATCGCCGGTGGTCATCAAACCGTAAATCAGACCGCTGGCAAAACTGTCGCCGCCGCCCACGCGGTCGAGGATTTCGAGGTCGGGATATTTGCGGCTTTCGTAAAATTTTCCGTCCGTCCAGCAAATCGCACCCCAATCGTTCACGGTTGCCGTCTTTGCCGCGCGCAGTGTCGTGGCGATGGCCTTGAAATTCGGATACGCCTTCACTGCCGTTTCGATCATCTTCTTGAACGCAGACACGTCCAAGCGCAGGAGATTTTCATCCGTGCCTTCGACGTGAAACCCGAGGCAGGCGGTGAAGTCCTCTTCGTTGCCGATCATCACGTCCACGTACCTGGCGATTTCCTGATTGACCTCCTGCGCGCGTTTCTGGCCGCCGATGGATTTCCAGAGCGATGGGCGGTAATTCAAATCGTAACTGACCATCGTGCCGTATTGCCTGGCTTTTTTGACGGCCTCGATGACGAGTTGCGGTGTGGTGTCGCTGAGCGCGGCAAAAATGCCGCCGGTGTGCAGCCAGCGGACGCCGGTTTTGCCGAAGAGGGTGTCCCAATCGAAGTCGCCGGCCTTGAGCTGGCTGGCGGCGGAATGGCCGCGGTCGGAAACGCCCACCGCGCCGCGCACTCCGAAACCGCGTTCGGTAAAGTTCAGCCCGTTGCGCACCGTGCGACCCACGCCGTCGAATGGCAGCCACTTGATAAAGTCCGTGTCCACACCGCCCTGCAAAACGAAATCCTCGATGAGCCGTCCGACGTCGTTGTCGGCGAACGCGGTGCAAACGGCGGTCTTGAGGCCGAAGCAGCGGCGCAGGCCGCGCGCGACGTTGTATTCACCGCCGCCTTCCCAGGCCTTGAATTCACGGGTGGTGCGGATGCGGCCTTCGCCGGGGTCGAGCCGGAGCATGATTTCGCCGAGCGCAATCAGGTCGTATCGGCATTGTGATTTATCGCGAAGTTGAATTGGCATATTGGTTGTCTTTCAATTCCCGACGACGCACCAGCATGAATGAGAACGGCGCGAGAAAAAAGTCCAAACCATCAAGGTAAAACGACTATCCTCCGTGGAAGGTTTATCCCGTATTTTTGAGCCTGGTCTTTGCCCATTGGCGGGCCTGGGCGGGCGTTTTCAATTCATCCTGCAACTGCCGCTCGCGAATTTCGGTCAGCAAGTTGCCCATGGCCGGACCGGGCTTCATGCCGAGTTTGATTAAATCTTTTCCCGTGAGCAGAGGCGGACGAATCGTTGGCTTCTTTCGTAGCTCGGCTGCCTGCGCCACCAAAAAATCATAATACCCCAGGTCGCCGTGCGAGCCGAGGCAGTCGAGCCGGTGCAACTCCAGCTCGAGTGGAAACGTCTCGCGCATCAACAATCGCCGCAGCGTTGCCGTCCGCATTTGCTTTACGTCCTTGAACTGCATGTGCTGTCGCACGCACGCCACGATTTCCGCGATCGGCTTTTTTGGAAAACGCAGACGCTGCAAAATTCTTTCGGCCATCGCCGCGCCGATCTTTTCGTGGCCGTAAAAATGAATCACGCCGGTCGCGGCATCGCGCTCGGCGGTCGCCGGCTTGCCGATGTCGTGCAATATCACGGTCCACGGCAATGATGGGTGCGCGTTCGGGGGCAGTTTTTGGAGCATCAACCGGACGTGCTCGAACACTGTGCCTTCGGGATGGAAATCCGGCGATTGCTCGCACGCGATTGTGGCGATGAATTCCGTCAAAATGTGTGCCAGCAGTCCGCTGTCGCGCAGCAGCACCAGGCCGCGAGCAGCGTGCGGCGGGGAAAACAACTTTGTGAGTTCGTCACGAATCCGCTCAGCGCTGATGAGCCTGATTTTGGGCGCGAGCATTTTGACTGCGGCAAAAGTTTGCGGCTCGATTTCAAAGTTCAACTGCGCGGCAAACCGCACCGCGCGCAGCAGGCGCAAATGGTCTTCGGCAAAGCGCTCCGCCGGCGGGCCGATGGTGCGGATGATTTTCGCGCGCAAATCCTTTTCGCCGCCAACCCAGTCATGAAGTTTCTCGGCTACTGGATCATAAAACAGCCCGTTGACGGTGAAGTCACGGCGTTGCGCGTCGGCCTCGGCGCTGGCAAAAACGACTTTCGCCGGTCGCCGGCCATCCTGGTAATCCGCCTCGGCGCGAAACGTGGCAACCTGGAATTGATGTTTGCCTTCGACCACAACCATCACGCCGAATTTGCGCCCGATGGCGATGGTGCGTTGGAAGATTTTCTCGACCTGCTCCGGTTTGGCGTCCGTGGTGACGTCGTAATCCTGCGGTTTGCGTCCGAGCAGAAAATCACGCACGCAACCGCCGACCCAGAAAGCGCTGAAACCCGCCGTTTGCAGGCGGCGAACAATTTCAATGGCCGGCTCGCGTGGTGCGATGGTCGTCATTTGCGGTTTACGATATACGATTTACGGGGCGAATCGCAAATCGTAGCCGTCGTTGTCAAACGGCGGGCGTCACCGCGTTTCGACAAACGCGGCTACAGATTCATTCCTCCCCCCAGATCTTATTGACATGCGCGACGCCGCGTTTGACAGCTTCGGGGGACAGCCCCGGGCTGAGTTCAAACACTTTGATGTGCTCCGGTTTCACGAAGGGCTTGAGCTTTGCGTAATCAATGGTGCCGGTGCCGGGCGCGGCATGATCGTCGTCGGGATATTGCACGTCATGAATGTGAAAGCCGGCCAGCCGGGCGGCCAGCGACTCAAGCTGTTGCGCGTGCCGGATGAACCCGAGGTTCTCCTTGATTTGCGCGTGGCCGGTGTCGTGCCAGTAAACGATGTTCGGGCCGTCAAAGTCGCGGAAGAAATTTTCAAAATCGCCATCCAGCGGAATCTCCTCGAGCGCCTGGCGGTTTTCAATGCCGAGCTTGAGCCCGCGCTTTTCGGCTTCAGGCAGAATTTTCCGCAGCGTTTCGTAAACCCGTTCGACGAACGGTTTCTTCCGTGCCTCGCGTTTGGCTGCGGCTTCGTCGCGGAGTTTCCGGTATTGGGGTGATTCCTTTCCGCCGCTTTTCAGCAGTTCGCACAATTTGCCGGTGTAATCCTTCAACTCCAGGCTGCCGAGGTGCAACACCACGACCGGCGCCTTGACGCGCCCCGCGAACTCCAGCGTCTTGAGCGTGTGCTTCAACGCCAGTTCATGTTCGCGCGGGCTCTCGGCGGAAAACTGGTAGAGATTGGGGGAGGCGCGCGTGACGCCCATCGGCAGCGGACAAAAATTGTGCAGGCTGGAGATTTTGATTTCGCCCGCGTCCACCGCATCGAGGATGCCGGGCATGAGGCCGAGCCGGGTGCCGTGGCTCAACTCCGCGTATGCAAAACCGAGGTCGCGGATTTCACGCAGCAGGACGCGCCCGTCCGTGTGACGGTGGGAATTCCAGCAGGTGGAAAATGAATACATAAAAACCGGGCGCATCGTAAACGGACGCACCCGGTTTGGGAAATTGCAAATTACAGGTCGGCGTAGCGGGCGGTCAGCATCGCGGAAAAGCGCGCGGCTTTTTCCTTGCGGCGCCGCTTTTCACTCGGCTTTTCAAAATGCCGGTGATTGCGCACGACCTTCAAGGTCCCTTCGCGGTCAACCTTTTTCTTCAGTCGCCGCAACGCGCGTTCCACGGGTTCGCCTTTTTTTAATCTTATTTCAGTCAACGCAACTCACTTCCTTTCCCGGGCGAGAAAATCCGCTCAAGGGCGGGGCTCGCAATATGGACGCAAAGCATAGGTTATCGGAATCCATTGTCAACGCGCAAAACGCTGCAATTACCTCTTAATCTTAATCGTCATCCTAATCTTCCTCATCCACGATTATGATTAAGAGCAAGATTAAGATAAAATTGCTGCGCGAGTAAATCCGTTCACGCTATCCTCGCACTGTGAACAGAAGTAACGGCAAAAAACCGGCCGCCGACCCGGAATTGGAACGGCGGATTCAGGAACTCATTCAATTCAAGGGCGGCGGCCACAACGAAGCCGGGGTCGCCGACATCATCGCCAACGCGCTCAAGCTGTTGACCGACGTGAAGGATACCGGCGACGTGCGCGTTATCCAGACCGCGTTGCGTGAATTGCGCTACGCTTTCCGGTTGTTCGCCCCGTATGCGCGCGTCCGCAAGGTCACGATTTTCGGTTCGGCGCGGACGCAACCGGACAAGGTGGAATACCAGCAGGCCGTCGAGTTCGGACGCAAGATTGCGCAGGCCGGTTTCATGGTCATC
The DNA here is from genome assembly GCA_963802515.1 of uncultured Verrucomicrobiae bacterium. GTDB lineage: Bacteria > Verrucomicrobiota > Verrucomicrobiia > Limisphaerales > UBA11358 > UBA11358. The sequence goes on along the minus strand of CAWDIX010000002.1, from coordinate 1,918,104 downwards.
ACGGGCGCCGGACCGGGCATCATGCAGGCCGGGCACGAGGGCGCCGGGCCGGAAAACAGCTTTGGCGTCAACATCCGCCTCCCGTGGGAGCAATCCGCCAACCCCGTCATCGCCGAGGACAAAAAGCTCGTCACTTTCAAATACTTTTTCACGCGCAAACTCATCTTTGTCCGGCATTCGGCCGCCATCGTGCTGTTCCCCGGCGGCTTCGGCACGTTCGACGAGGGTTTCGAGGCGCTCACCCTGATGCAGACGGGCAAAAGCCAGCTCATGCCGCTGGTCCTCGTGGACAAGCCCGGCGGCAGCTTCTGGAGGACCTGGGACAAAAATATCCGCGAACAACTCGTGCACGACAAATTGATTTCGCCCGACGACCTGAACCTTTACCACATTACCGACAGCACGGATGAAGCTGTGAAGATCATCACGCGTTTCTACCGGAATTTTGAGTCGAGCCGGTTTGTGAAAGACCTGCTGGTCATCCGGCTCAAAAGCGCGCCGCCGGCATCCGCCATCCCGATGTTGAACAAGGATTTCTCCGACATCATCCTCAGCGCGCCCATCAAAATCATCAAACCGACGCCCGAGGAGCGGGAAGATCATGACAATCTGGACAAGGCGCGCGTCGCTTTTGGTTTCAACCGCCGCGATTACGGCCGCCTGCGCCAGTTGATTGACGTGTTGAATGAGGTGTGAATGGTAGGGCGCGCAGTCCTCTGCGCGCCGCTTCTGGTAGTCGAACGAACGGCGCGCAGAGGACTGCGCGCCCTACCCATTTGCCGCCGTGAGAACGCTGGACTAAAACCTGAACGCAAAATACAGTCCGAAGCATGAAGCGAAACAGGCCGCAAACTTCACTGCCTATATTTATTACTCTGCAATGCTTTCGATGAATGTTTTCACCACAGACCATCCGATGATGTCGGAACCATCTGGCAGAATGAAAACTTCGACAATGGTGTTTACAGCCTTGGCGCTTTCATCGTTCGTAGTGGCAGGACTGGTATGGCTGCTTGCATTGCGTAATGAGCGTATGGCCACACCAGTTTTGGAAAGGCCCATTCGTTTTGTTGAGGGGTTCGCTTTCACTAACACGTTCACCGTGTACTTCGGGGGTGTCTATTGGGTCGAAGTCGTGTGTCCAAGAACGAACTCAACTCATTTCAACCCTGAACAGATTTTTACAAATCTTTCAAACCAACTTCCGGTCAAGTTCACCATTATGTGCGATGGGAAAGTCATCACGGAAGGTGATTCGACTAATCGGGGCAGTAGTGGCTCTGCCAAGGAAGACGCCCGCCACATGGCCACATTCAGGGGAGAATCCGGCAAGAATTACGAGCTTTCCTTTCGCAACGAGAGTGCAGTTCCGGCTATTGATGCATCGAACCCGACGTTGCGGATAAGACTTTCCCAGAGGCTTTCCATCAAGAATATTCTTCTTCATTTGTGCTCACTTTCCCTTGCTCGTGACGTTGGTGTATTGGGTTTGATCTTCGCGCTCTCACCTTGCGGCTTTTTCGTGCGAAGGGTTTTTCAACGTAACGTTTAAGCCTGCACACTCGACACCCCGTGCCTGGATTGTTAGCGTTCGGTCATGAATTTTCTGGTCACCGGCGGCGCGGGCTTCATCGGCTCGCACGTTTGCGAACGGTTGCTCCACGACGGCCATTCCGTCTGGGCGTTCGATGACCTCAACAGCCATTACGATCCGCAACTCAAACGCCGCAATCTCCGTGAAATCCAGGCGCTCGCCCCGTGGAATAACTCGGCCCAAGACCCAGCTACGGCAGGCAGCCCGGCCTATTCCACGGGGCGAGCCAAACCGTTTGAATTCGTCCACGGCGACATCACCGATCGCGCCGCGCTCAATGAAGTTTTTTCTTCCGTCCAATTCGACCAGGTCATCCACCTCGCCGCGCGGGCGGGCGTGCGGCCCAGCCTCGCGGACCCGGCGTTTTACCAGCGCGTCAACGTCGAGGGCACGGTCAACGTGCTCGAGGCCGCGCGCACCAACCGCGTCAAAAAAATCACCATTGCCTCGTCGTCGTCGGTTTATGGCCTGAATTCCCAAACGCCGTTCAGCGAGAGCGACCCGATTTTTTCCGCTGTGTCGCCCTACGCCGCCAGCAAACTGGCCTGTGAGGCGCTGGGCCACGTCTGGCATCACATTTACAAAATGGACGTGGCGATGTTGCGCTTTTTCACCGTTTATGGCCCGCGCCAGCGGCCCGACCTTGTCATTTACAAATTTGCGAAGCTCATCAGCGCCGGCAAACCGATCCCGGTTTTTGGCGATGGCAGTGCCGCGCGCGATTACACGTTCATCACCGACACGCTGGACGGCATCATCGCCTGCACGCAAAAAGAATTCGGCTATGAAATTTTCAATCTCGGCGAATCGCAGACGGTGAAGCTGGATGATTTGATCAAGTTGCTCGAAAAATCACTCGGCAAAAAGGCCGTGATTGACCGGCAACCGCTGCAGCCGGGCGACGTGCCCATCACGTTCGCGGACATTTCCAAGGCGCGCGCGAAGCTGGGCTACCAACCGCAGGTAAAAATCGAGCAGGGCCTGCCGAAATTTGTGGATTGGTTTTTGAAAAGCAATGGATAAACTCTCTTCATGACCGCCGCCGCCCCGTTCACACGCCCGACCCTGGAAGAAGCGTTGACCGCCTGGAAACAGCTCCTGGCCCAGCGCGGTTTCTCGACCAATCTGCTCTGGCTTTTCGCGGAAAATTTGTGCCTCGAAAGATCGCCGGTCGCGCAAAGCCGGTTTCATTTCGCCTTTCAAACCCGGTTCACTCCGCCGCCGGAGGACGCGCTGGACATCGCGTATGAGCATTTCTCCGGAACGAAGGCGCGTCTGGTCTTTTACCGCGCCGGGGTCTGCCGCGGCCAATCGCTCTGTATTCTGCTGTGCGATTCCTGGTTTGACGGCAAAGGGGAAAGCGAAGGTTATCTGCACCGTGACGAGTGGCACATGTCATTTCATCCCGCCCTCAACGAGGAAATCGAGGAGATCACCGACCTGAGCCGCTGGTTACGGCGGGCCAAACACGGTCGCGGTTTTCACGATTTCGATTTCTGCATGACCCTGGCAGCGATTGAAGAAATTCGGACCTACGGCCGCCCGCTGGTGCCCTACGAACGTTTTGCTCAGACCATGCTTGACCGCCTGCGCCGATTTTTGGGACAGCCCGCGTGAACCTCACGCGCCCCGCCGGTTTTCGTGTCAAATCCCCGGACTGTTTTGTTCCAAAGCAGGTCGTCCGGCATCCCAAGGGAAATTGGCCCGTATGATGCTGGGAAACCGGCATGGCTAAAATTGCGTTCAACGTGAACAGAAAGGGTGGATTGAATTTTGTTCATTCCACGATCGTTCCGGCCAACCGTTCTCAACAAGCGCGGTTCGGTCTGATCGACGGCACGGTCATCGCTTTTTTTGTGCTCCTGTGCGCCACGGGACTGATTCTCCTGCTGCGGCAGTGAGCCACCCGCCGCTGCTGTGAACCGGCGCCCTGCGGTTTTTTGAAGTGAAAAAAACCGTGTGCCAAGGGGTCACGAACTCCCAATCACTTCTTCGTTGCCGGCGGCGCGTTGGTCTTGTTTTCCTTTTTAAACGCCGAGCGCAGCAGCCAGTGGTGCTTCAATCCCTGGACAAAATCGTCGGCGTCGGCAACCGTCTTTGAAATGGTGCCCAACATGTTGGTGTTGGCCTGCACCTGCGCGTTGAGGTTGCTGGTGATGTCGGCGAGTTGCAGAAGAATCGCGGTCAGATTGGTGTCCGTGCTGGCGAGCAGCGCGTTGGCATTGGTCAAGGCGCCCTGCAACTGCTGATTGCCATTCGTGCCCAGCGCCCAGACCAGCGGGCCGCCCGGCTCGCGCAATTGCTCGCTCACCAGGGCGAAATTCGTGATCATGGGCCGCGCTTCGACCAGCGTGGCGTTGAGATTCGACGTGGCGTTCGCCGAGTTGTCCAGTATGACGGCAAGCTTGTTGGTCAGGGCCAGGATATTCGGCAGCGCCTGCTGCACCTGCGCAACCATCGCCTGCAACTGGTCGGAGACCGGCGGCGCTTCCACGGCGCGCAGCCAGGCGGTGTCATCGCCGGGCTTGAAAATCCTGTAATGATGCACGCGCCCATCCCACGACGCCACGATGCGGTTGCGATTGACGGTGTTGTTATAGGCATAAATGGAATTGGATTCGGGATTCAATTCCGCGATGCGTTCCAGGTTCGATTCCGTGAGTGTCGTGTAGGCGCCAAAGACCAGATTGGAATTTTCATCGAAGACATCCTGGGAAAGCTGCCACTGGCCGGGCGCCTCCGTCACCAATTGTTTCAGTGCGTCAATCGTCTTCACGGAAACCGGTTGCGTGACGACGATCGCGTAGCCGTTCGTCGCGCGTGTGACTTCAAGCTGCCGCTGGTTGAGAAAGCCGGCGGCGTTGATTTTCACGTACGATCCGCCGGTCCAGATATAGCGGAAATAGTTGTCGCGGACTTCGAATTCCACCTCGACATTGTACTTGGCGCGCGGCGGCATCGGATGCACGGAAGTGATTTCCCCGACCGGAAAACCCATCATGTAAACCGGATCGCCCACGCTCAAACCGGCCGAGCTTTGGACGTAGGTGTGAAATTTCGCCTTGATTTTGAACCAGCCTTTGCGCTCCGCCGTGTGATAAATGTAATAGCCGAAGCCGAACAAAAGCAGTGCCGTCGCCAGAAATACAAACCAGCCCACGGCGCGTTCCATGCGGCTCAGACGCGTGCGCAATTGCGGGGTCAAATCCTGTAGTGCCATGACTTCTTGGATTGTTGAGCCAAATCGTTTCAATTTCAACCGCGCGCGACGCCCGGTTTTCTCTTAATCGCAATCTTAATCCTGATCATAATCGCCTGCTCGCCGGATCAAGACGCGAACTCGACCGGGACGGCCAGCAATTCTTTCACGATGGGGTCGCTGGCTGATGTCACATCGTTCCAGGAGCCGAGCGGAAAGAATTGCCTGTCGCGCAACAGCGCAAACTTTCGCTGCGCACTTTGCCAGGGCCGTAAATCGTCCGTCGTCGCGACCAGCGTCATCGGCTTGCCGCCGCACCACTCGTGTCCGCGCCAGAGCCGTTCGAGCAAGCGCAGCCACCACTGCAAATGCCGCCCGCCGAGCCGGCCCAGCGGATTGTCCAGCAACAGCATTTCCGGCTTGAGGATCAACGCCCGCGCCAGCGCCGCGCGTTGGCGCCAGTTGTCGCTGATGTTCGGTGGCGTGATGTCGGCCAGCGGCGTCAGTTCCATCAGGTCCAGCAGCGTCTGCACTGCCTGTGCCGCCGCCGCGGACGGCAAATCACGATGATATTGCAGCGGCAACGCCACGTTCTCCCGGATCGTCAGATGATTGAACAACTGACCGCCTTCAAACACAAATCCCACGCGCAGCCGCTCGGCCAGTTCCGCCTCGCCGAGCGATTGCGTTTCTGTCCCGAAAAGTTTGTAGCTCCCTTTCACCGGCGCCATCAGCCCGGCGGTCATCATCAAGAAATCGCTTTTGCCCGAATGTTGTTGTCCGGCGACGACCCAAAATTCGCCCGCTGCCACCGACCAGTTCACTTCTTCAACCACCGTGAAGCTGATGTCGCGCATCGCGGCGACGCTGACGCCGCGCATTTCGAGGGCCGCCGGGTTTTGATTTCCGTTCATGTGAGCAGGTAAAGCACGATAAACAGCGCGTCCACCAGCACGCAGACGATGACGCCCTGCGTCACGGCGCGCACCGCGACGCGCGAGACGTCCTCCAGCCGCAACGGCTGCGCCAGCCCGTGATAGCAGGTCACAATGGCGATGAAAAACCCAAGGGCGATCGTCTTCAGCGCCAGCAATGCGAAATCCAACCAGCTTAACGCGTTTGCCAGTTCCTTGAAATAATCGCCTGGCGTCAGCGGCACATCCTGCAAGAACGCGAACAGATATCCGCTTCCCAGCGCGCCGATGATCAAATACACCGTCAGCGCGAAAACGCCGACGGCCATGCCGATGACACGCGGCACAATCAAATAATGCACCGGATCAATGCCCAGCGCCTCCAAGGCCTCGACTTCGCCCAGTGCGCGCGCGGTGCCGAGTTCGATCACGTGTGCCGTGCCCACGCGCGCCAGCACCAGCATCGCCGCCAGCAACGGGCCGAGTTCGCGCACAATCACAATCACCATCGTCGAGCCGAGATATTCGGTCGCCCCGACTTTGGCCAGGGCCGAGACCGTCTGGCCGATGACCAGAAAACCCAGCGCCAGCGCCACGAAAAAAAACATGGGCAGCAGCGCGACGCCGGCGCGGGCGATTTCCTGCCGGATGCGCGGACGAATCACGTTTCGGGCCACGCCGGATTTTCGCAGGATCACGCCCAGCGTGATGAGCGCAAACGCCGCCAATCCCTGCAGCGTCAGCAGAAACAGGAACAATTTCCGGCCCAGAAAATCCGTGTAGGATTTAGGCAGCGGCGCGCGGCGAAATAACTGTGTGTCCGTCAACTCAAACGCTTTGGCCAGATTTCCGCGCATGGCCGCAGCGTAGGACTGTTCCGGCACGCGGTCAAAAAGGATTTTCTTTCGCCGCGCCTGTGCCCATCATTCCCGCGTGACACAAGCCGAAGCCAAAAAACGTCACGCCCAACTCGCCGCCGAAATCCGCCGGCACGACCACGCCTATTACGTTGAAGGCCGGCAGCTCATCACCGACCGCGAATACGACCGGCTTTTCAAGGAACTGCAGGAATTGGAGAAGCAATCTCCCGACCTCATTACGCCCGAATCGCCCTCCCAACGTGTCGGCGGCGCGCCCAGCGAACAATTCACCCGCGTCAAACACCTCGTGCCGATGCTCTCGCTCGACAAGGTCGAAGCGGCCGAACATCCGACCAGCGCCGAGGAGCCGGACCGCGACAAACGCAATCGCGCCCAGGACGAAAACACCCTGGCTGAACTCCGCGCGTTCGATGCGACCATTCGAAAACACCTTGGCCGTGACCGCGTCGAATACGTCATGGAACCAAAAGTGGACGGCGTGTCCATCAGCGTCCATTACCGCCATGGGAAGCTTGCCCTCGGCGTCACGCGCGGCGACGGCACGGAAGGCGACGATATCACCGCCAATCTCAAGACCGTCCGCGCGATTCCGCTGGAGCTGAATCTCAAGAACCCGCCCGCCCTGCTCGAAGCGCGTGGCGAGGCTTACATGCCCACAAAGGAATTCGATGCCGTCAACGCAAGGCTCGCCGCCGCCGGCGAAAAGCCTTTTCCCAACGCCCGCAATGCCACCGCCGGCACACTCAAGCAACTGGACCCCAAGCTCGTCGCGCAGCGTCCCATCCGTGCCGTGTTTTACGCCACCGGCGCGGTGGATGGCATCGAGTTCAAGAAACATTCCGAAATGCTTGAAGCGCTTGCGGGATACGGCCTGCCCACGCAGAAACTGTGGTGGGTCTGCGACGGCATCGAGGAAGTATTGAAAATTTATCGGGAAAAAGTTGTTGCACATTACGACGAGGACAAAGATTTGCGCCGGCGGTTGCCTTACGAAATTGACGGCATCGTGCTGAAAGTGAATGCGCTCGCTGACTGGGCGCGCATTCCCGGACGCAGCCGCGCGCCCGGTTACGCCATCGTCCACAAACCCGTGCCGTGGATTACGCCGGCAGAAACCGTGCTCAAGGCCATCACCGTGCAGGTTGGCCGCACCGGCGTGCTCACGCCCGTGGCTGAACTCGAACCCGTTTTTGTGCAAGGTTCGACGATTGCCCGCGCCACGCTCCACAACGAGGACGAAATCCGCCGCAAAGACATCCGCATCGGCGACACGGTGGTCATCCGCAAGGCCGGCATGGTGATTCCCGAGGTTTTTGAAGTGGTGAAAACCAAACGCCCGCCCGGCGCGAAGGAATTTGATCTGTTCAAACACGTCGGCGGCAAATGCCCCGCGTGCGGCGGGCCGATTGCGAGAGAAAAGCTTAGTGGCACGGGCGTCTCGCCCGTGAGTTTCGAATCGCACGGGCAAGATGCCCGTGCCACTACCGGCGAAGAAGTCGCGTGGCGTTGTCAAAATGTGGCCGGCTGTCCGGCGCAACAGACCCGGCGCGTCGAGTATTTCGCGCAACGCAAGGCCCTCGACATCGAATCGCTGGGCGGCATCGTGGCCGAAAAACTCGTCGAACGCGGCCTGGTCAGGGAACCGCTCGACCTGTTCGATTTGAAGCTGGAAGTGCTTGGCAAACTGAATCTCGGCACGGACGACGCACCGCGTGTGTTTGGTGAAAAGAACGCGAAAAAAGTTATCGACGCTCTCGAACGCGCCAAGACCGCGCCACTCTCCCGCTGGATTCAAGCATTGGCGATTTCCGATGTGGGCGAAGCCACCGCCAAACAGCTTGCCGCCACGCATGAATCTTTGGAAGCGCTCGCGCAATCCGAAGTGTTGCGCGACATCCGCGACTTGGGCGCGAAGGCGGCAGCGCGCGCGGAAATCAGCCCGCGCTCCCGAAAAAATCCGCCGAAGAACGAAACCGAAAAATCCGCGCGCGAAAAGCGCGACGCGGAACTAAAAAAGGAAATTGCCGAAATGGGAGCGCGACTCGGGGCGGGCGGATTGAAGGCGAGGCTCGTGGAAGTCGGCCCGGTGGCGGCGGCGAGCGTGCTGGATTATCTCGCATCACCCGCGGGGAAAAAGGTTCTCGCCCGCATCCGCGAATTGAAAATCAAACCGGAGCGCGGAGCACTGCTCCGCGTGTCCGGCGACGACAACGCAACCGGCGGAGCAATGCTCCGCGCTCCGATCTTTGCCGGTAAAACATTCGTGTTGACCGGCACGTTGCCGATGATGACGCGCGAGGAAGCGACGGCAAAGATTGAAGCCGCGGGCGGCAAAGTCAGCGGCAGCGTGAGCCGGAAAACAGATTTCGTTCTGGCCGGCGAAGAGGCTGGTTCAAAGTTGGAAAAGGCACAACAATTGGGCGTCAGAGTTTTGAGTGAGACGGAGTTTTTGAAGATGTGCGGCAGCCGATAGGCAGGAGCGCGGGCGGCTCGCCCGCGTGTTCCAAGGCGCCATCGAAACTCGCGGGCGGGCCGCCCGCGCTCCTTTGCATGTAACTTAATGGCCTCTCATTCCGTCCAGCAGGCAATATGAACACAAAACGTCTTAAAACAGCCGCAAAAGCTGCGGTTTTCGTCACTGTCCTGTCCTGCGCGGCGAGCCTTCGTGCCGCCACGCCGGCAATGCCGCAAACATTGGGCGGTTCCGCCGTGAGCCGGAATCAATTTCAAACCGTGGCGTTCAGCGACTCGGCCGAAGCTGGAATGCTCCGGCGCGCGTACGTCGTTCTGGCGACCGGCGACCATGATTACAAAGGTCATCGCGTGAAAGCCATGCGCCAGATTGAGGCGGCCGCCAAGCTGCTGGGCATGAATATCAGTGGGAACGCCAAAGATCGGCAACCGCAGGTCCTGTCTGACGCCAAACTGCGCGAAGTCCAGGGATTGCTCCAAAACGTGCTCGGCTCGTCCGAAGTCAAAAGTCAGAAGCGCGTTTCCAAACACATTGGCGAAGCCATCAACCAACTCAGCGTCGCCCTGACCATCCGCTGAACAGAAGCGTAGAGGCGGGCTTCCCAGCCTGCCAGTGACCACGGCTTCCAGCCGCGTGTCTCGGATGGGTCTGGCGGCAGGATGCCGCCTTTACTGGCAGCCAGGATGGCTGCCGCTAGCTACTTCGTTGTCACCCCGTCCAGCATCGGCGAGTTCCGAATTACCACATTGGTGACGGAATCGAACGTGGCGGCCGGCACGCCGGGAGCGAGCTGCGCCTTGAAGTTGTCAATTTCCAGTCCGTCCACGTCCACGCAGGCGATGGCCGGGCGTAAATCTTCCTTCACGAAGCCCGTGCGGATATTGGCCAGTTCCAGATCGCGGACGTGGCGGGCGAAAAGTCCGTAGGCGGGCATCACCCCGATCCGGCCGGGTTCGGGATAGCCGGCGCCGAGTTCGGGCGGCACGCGCGCGGCTTGCGCCTTCGTTCCGCCGCCTTTGAAGTCGAGCCGGATATTTTCCAGCCGCAGGCCTTCAATCGGCTGCCCGGGTGTTCCGGTTATTTGGATGCCGCTCGCGGGGTCAACGTCGCTGGCGAGGACGTCGGAGATGAAAATATTCCGCATCCGGCTGGGCGTCGTCGGTTCCGGTCCGCGTTCGCGTTCGCCGGTCGTGATGTAAATGGGGTATCCGGCAACGTCCATCATCGTGAGGTTGTTGATGGAAATGTTTTCCATGATGCCGCCGTCCACTTCCTCCAGCGCCAAACCATGGCAACCGCGGAATGTGCAGTTGGCAATGGTCACGTTGCGGAAACCGCCGGTGGATTCGGTGCCGAATTTAATGCGGCCCGTGCCGCGTGCGGGTTTCATGGTGCCGTCGAGCAGCGTGCCTTCCTGAAAACCCGAGACCTGGCAATTCACGATCGTCAGATTCTCCGTAATGACATTCCGGCCCAGCGCAAAAGTGCTTTTCGGGCACAAGCCGTCGTCGCGGGGCGAATTGATGCGGCAATTGGAGACCATCGTGTTGCGGCAACAATCAATATCAATACCGTCGCGGTCGGTGTCCATGGTCACGTTGTCCACCGTCAGGCCGTCGCAACCGGTGACGAGAATGGCGAAGTGGCCGCCGTGGAAAATAGTGATGTCGCGAATCAGTACGTTGCGGCACAGCTTCAGCGCGATGGCCTTGTTACCGAGCCGGACGGGCGGGAGATTTGTTTTAAATTGCGACACACGATTGGTGGGATTCCAGGTTGAAAACCCGCACATCTGGTCGAGCAACCGGTCGCTGCGCACCAACCCGCCGCCGTTGATCATGCCGTGGCCGGTGATGAAGACGTTGGTGAGATTTTCGCCCCAGATGAGACTGTTGTGAAAATAGCAGTGCCCGCCATCCTGAAAGGGGTTGTTGGACCACGGCTCGGTTTCGTCGTAGACATTCATCGCCTGCGGCGCGCCGAGGATCACCGCGCCGGCGTCCAGGTACAAATGAATGTTGTTGGTGAGATGAATGCTGCCGCACAGATACGTGCCCCCCGGGACAAAAACAGTTCCGCCACCGGTTTTGGCTGCCGCCAGAATCGCCCGGTTAATCGCCGGGCTGTCCAGATGCTTTCCATTGCCGACGGCGCCAAAGCTGCGAACGTTGAAAGTTGTTTTGTCACGCGACGAAGCAATGGCCGGCAGGAGAAGACAAAAGGAGATGAAAAGGGTGAAGGTGCGTGTTTTCATTTTCCGATTCTAGCCGCTTCGGCCAATCCTGGCAATCGGGCATAATCCCAAGCGGCGACCCCGGTTCTCAAAGGTCTTCCAGCGCCGTGTCGGCCAGGAAATCCATCCAGTCCACGGAAATGGACTGGTTAAGTTCGTAGGAGCGCGCGAAGTCTTCCTCGAACAGGTCGTGTTTCAAGCTTGCGGCAAACGCCGGGTCGGAGGTGGCGATATTTTGTTCCTGGGACCAGTCGAGGCTGAGATGCGTCATATTGCCGGAACCGAGGCAGGCCCAACCGTCCACCAGCAACGCCTTCACATGGGTCATGCCGGGATAAAAATAAACGCGCACGCCGTGCTGGCGGAGGTAATTGGCGACAATCAAATTGCTGCGCCCGCCGGTCTTGAAGTCATTCACGCGCGGCATCACGACCCGCACGTCCACCCCGCGCGCGCGGGCCTCCACCAGTTCCCCTATCACGCCCTTGTCGAAGAGGTAGGGGTTCTCGACGTAAACGTAACTCTGCGCGCGGCGCAACGAACTTTGCACCGCGTTGCTGAAGGGTTTCCAGCCGGTCCGCGTGGGCAGGCGGCGGACTTTGATCCAGTGGCCCGGCGCGGCCGCGGTCAGGGACTTTTTCGACGGAGTGAGCCACGCGGCAACGTAGGCAAAATCACCAAGGAGGCTTTCGTGCGCCCAATCGCGCCGGAACTCGCGTTCGAGCGAGGCCACGACCGGCCCCTCCAGTTCGAACATCAGGTCGTGCCATTCGTAACGGTATTCGCGGCCGAGATTCATGCCGCCCACCCACGCGTGCGTTCCGTCCACAAGGTAAACTTTCTGGTGATCGGTTGAAAACCACGGGTTCAAAAACGGATGCACGCGGACGCGGGAATCGGTCCGGAGATAGGAGACAATCGAAGAAGGCATGACAAAGTCCTCCGGCATGGGCGTGGCGGGCGGCACCAGTCCGGCGGCAAGCGTGCCCATCTGGTCCAAAATCACACGCACCCGCACTTTGGACGAGCGCTGCTTGAGTTCATCGGCCATGGAGACGGCCACGTCATCCCGGTCGAAGATGTAAATATTCATATAAACGTGGTTGGTCGCCTCCGCGATGGCCTGGCGCAGCCGCGAATAAAACCGATCGCCGTCAATGAGCAGGCGGAGAGAACCGTCTTCCTCGCGGGTGCCCGTGTAGCGATCGAGCCATTTTTCCCACGCGCCGAGGTCCATGCCATTGGTCCGGGCGAGCGGGGGGGCCTCGGTTGCAGGCTTGGGCAACGGGAGCCGCAACGCTTGGACGGCAGTCGCCACCCCCAAATCCGCCAGCCGCGCCACGCTGGAAAAGGGGTTCTTGATGAGGGCCAGGCCGTGACTTTCAAAAATGAACGCACCCACGCCCCGGGCGGAATCCGCAAACCCGAATCCGCGTTCGGTGGTGTCAAACAAGGCTGCCGGCGACAGCCAGACGCACTGGCGCCGTTGCCGGTCGAGCAACAGTGGCTCTGTGAACCGGCTGGCGTTCGGGGCCAGGATCAGGAACAGCGAGTCGCCCGGGTGAGTCCGGACTAAATGCTCCTCGATGCGCCGGGACAGGACATCGAGGGTTTCTTCAATCGAATAGCGGTGGTCAATAATCAATCCGCCGGGTTGTTCGCCCTCCGGGGCAAAACGCGCGGCCCCCTGTGCGTCCCGGTAGAGAATGCGGTCCGAGAGAAACGCCTGGTAATACGCGCCGTGCCCCGGAGATTCAGGCGTCAAAGTTTCCAGCAAATTCGTGGCGAGGTGGCGCCACTCCGCGCCGGCGATGACCGTCGCCTCGCGCCAGCCGCGTTTTTGCAGCACCGGCAGGCGGGGAAGATCCTGTTTCCACCGGACCAGCGCGGAGTTGACTCGGTAACCTTCGGTCGGAACCCGCAGGTGTCGCCAATCGGCGCTGAATTCCATCTCGTTGGTTCCACTGTTAAAATAGAACCGGATTTCATCGCCTTTGACAAAAACCCGCGGCGCCTCCGCGGTGGGCGACGTGAGATTCCGCCATTGATCGAGGGATTGTTGTTTCGACGTTGCTGCGCTCACGCCCGTACCGGTCGTGCCGACAAACAGGATGGCCAGAAGGACCGAAACACCCCCGCGACTCAAGGCGAAACGTCCCAGGATGTATTTGCGGGCATGAGGATGCATGCGTTGCCGAAAGCGAAGAGATTACGCAACCTTCATCATGACGGCAATCTTTCGGTTTTCTACGCCAACCGGCGGCGGAATTCCGCGCAGGCTTTGGCGACATCCGGCGCGTTAAGTATTGCCGACACGACACAAACGCGCTTTGCGCCCGCTGCCAGCACGTCGCCCAGATTTTCCAGGGTGATGCCGCCGATGGCAAACCACGGAATGCGTACATTCGCTGCTGCCCAACGGACATATTCCAACGTCACCGGTTTGGCCGCCGGTTTTGTGCCCGTCGCATAAACCGGTCCGATGGCAATGTAAGCAGGTCCGGCAGCCAGCGCGCGCTTCGCCTGCTCGGGTGAATGGGTCGAGAGGCCAATTCGGAGTCCGGAAACTTGAGAGTGTCCAGCGTCAAAAAAATCTTCCTGTCCCAGATGACACAATTCCGCACCGAGGGCACGGGCGATTCCCGGGTGATCGTTGATGACCAGGCCGACCTTGGCGCGGCGCGTGACGGGCAGAATGGCTTCCGCCATGCCGCGAATTTCATCGGGCGGGGATTTTTTTGCGCGAAGCTGGATCAGGTCCGCACCGCCGTCGCAGAGTTGTTGCGCCACGGTTGCCGGCGCGCGGCCATGCAGGCAGGCCGTGTCCACGAACGCATAAAGCCGGCAATCCACAAGCGGTTTCACGGTGCGAGTCTGGCAAAATCAACGCGTCCGTTCAAATGCTGTTCGCCAGAACCATTCGCTGCGGGTGACGAACCGGACGAGGACGTTTTGCAGCGACGGCGCAAGCATCATCCGTTGCAACCATTTTGCCCACGCCAGCCGCCGCGCAAACGCGGCGTCGCACCGGCGGGCCAGCAATTGCTGCGTTTCCACCCACGGAATCGCGCCCTGACTCCACGCCGCCAGAGGTTCGACGGCCATCCCCGCAGATTCGAATGCCATGGACATCCCATTGCCCGTGACGGGTGGAATCATGGTGATGGCGTCGCCCACGCAACATTCGGCGCGGGCGGCGGCGCGTTGCGGTCGCAATGAAATTCCAGCCACCGCGCAAAACGAATTTTCCTCGAATTCCGCCCCGGCCAGCCGTTGATTTAACAGCGAACCGGTCTGGCCGCGCAGCCATTCGCGCCAGTTTTGCGGCGTATGGTCCGTACCCGCGCGACGCCAAAATAATCCGCAGACGTTCACCGCGCCGCCGTCCACCCGGCACAGGCCGACATAGCCCCGCGGTGAGACGTGCATTTCGAGATCGGCGGCCAGCGGAACGTTGCGCGCGTGCGCCTTCAAACCAAACCAGCCCCGGCCGTTTTCGGACGGTTGCAGACGCCGGCCGGTCGCGCGCACAACGCCTTCGGGCTGGAGTTCAGACTTCAGCCTGTCTGGACCCGCTGAAGCGTGAACCCCAGCGGCTGGCCAGCGCTGGCCAACCCGCAATTCGCCTCCGAGCTTTTGAAATTCGGTTGCGAGCAGCTCGTCCATGACGAAACGTGAAAGGCAAATCGCGCTGGCCGGCAAAGAACGCGGCGGGGTGGATTGCGTGGCCGAGAAGAAGGCCGCGGTGCCGGCATTCACGGCGCCCGCGCGTTCGAGCAATTCGCGCAAGCCGAGCCGGGAGAGCGTTTCCTGGCCGCGACCACTGATGAATTCGCCGCAAACGCGGTGGCGCGGGTAATGTCCGGCCTCCCAAACGGTCGCCGGCACATCGCTCCGGCGCAGGCCGATGCCCAGGGTCAACCCGGCCAAACCGCCGCCGACAATGGTGATCGGTTTCGCCGCCATATCCTTCACTCCGTTCGGCGCGCGATGAACAAATGGCTGAAAAATCCCGTGCGGCGCTCGGTCAATAGCCAGCCGCTGTCCGCCGGCCACAGCGCTGAAAGTTCGTGGCCCGAAAATCCGGCGCGCACGCTCACGGTCGCGTCGTGCCGGGTCACGGCATTGCAGCCAATCATCCAAAGCAACCGGGAACAAAACAAGGGCCAGGGCGCGCGGCGCGGTTCAATCGCGACGAACAGGCGCGCGCGGCCGGCCACGGCGCGAAATAATTCCACCAGCCGCGCGTCGTCAAAATGGTGGAGAAACAGATTGGCGACGACAACGTCCAGTCCGGCAGTGGCCGGCAGCCAATGGAAAACGTCCGCCGTCACCATCTCCGCGCTCCAGCCGAACGGCGTGAACGCCGCCAGTATTTGCGAACCCATCGTCTTGTGGTTGTCGAGCAGTGTCGCCCTTACACCCGGCCAGCGCGGGGAGATTTTTTTTGCGACGCGCACGAGAAAATGGCCGTCGCCCGCGCCGAGATCGGTGATTTGTTTTGGTACACACCCGTTCGCGGCCGCCTTTAATGTCCTCGCCATGATCGCGTGATTGCGCATCCAGGCATTGACACGGCGCAAATCACGGCGGGACCAGATAGCGCGCGGGTCATCGGTCGGCAGGGCGTCGAGCAGCTCCGGTTGAACGAGGCGATTCATTTCAAGGACGGGGAACGAGGACGGTTTAACCGACTTCGAGCAACGCGCCGTGGCAACTGAAACCCGCTCCGAACGCCGACATCCACCACAGTCCGTCCGGCACGGCATCGTGCAAGGCCGCCTGCAAAACGAAAAGCACCGTCGGGCTGCTGATGTTGCCGAACTCACGCAGGACCGCCGCGCTGTGGCGCACGTCGGATTCGGTCAAACCGACCTTGTCGCGCAGCGCCGACAACACGTCGCGGCCGCCCGCGTGAAAAATCCAGCCCGCGACGCGGTCCCGTTTCACGCCCGCCGCCGCCAGTGATTCGGTAAAAAGTTTCGCGGCCTCGTCACCGGCAATTTGCGGGACCTGTAGCGATAACATATTGCGCAACATTCCGCCTTTGTGGCCGAACCGCAGCGTGTCGCGTTTTTCCGGCGCCAGGCAGGAGGTGCCGGATTTCCATTCGACGCGTCGGCAATTCGGCCGTGGTTTCCCCGTCAGCACCGCCGCGCCCGCGCCGTCGCCAAACAGGCAGGCGCTGATGAGCACGCCGGGGTCGTCGTCGAGATAAAACGCCGCGCTGCAAACTTCGACGCACACGGACAAAACTTTTCGGGCGCGTTTGGCGGCCAGCAAGGCTTCGGCGGTGCGCAGATTGGGCAAAGCCGCGCCGCAGCCCTGCCCAACCAGGTCCAGTGTGAAAACATTCGCGCGCAGGCCAAGCCGTTCGCTCACGTAACTCGTCAGGCCCGGACACAAATACCCGGTGCAGGTGCTGATGAGCACGGCATCCATTTCCGATGGCGCGCAGCCGGCGTCCTGCAACGCGCGTTGCGCGGCCTCTGCGGCCAGTGCGGGCGCATGCCGGGTGAACCGCGCCTGCAGCGCGTCGGGGGTGAGATTGAATGCCTCCGTCAGCGGGTCGAGCGCGAGGTGGCGCGTGGCGATGCCGTTGTCGCCGCAGAACACCTTTTTAAGGATGGCGCGCGAGCGCGGCGCGAGCCGCGCGAACGGTTCGGCCTGCCGGAGGGCGTCCCAACATTCGCGTTGCGCATAACGCTGCGCCGGCGCGGCGGTGCCAAGTCCAATAACAAACATGATGAAAGCTAACGCGCCTTCCGGCCACGCGCCACTTTAATGAATGGGATGCCGGAAGGGTGAATTTGTTCCACAATGACAAACGCGGCGGCAAAAAAATTTCCGCCGCCGCCTGAATCGCTGAAAATTACTTCACTCCAGCCAGATAGCCGAAGCGCGCGCGGAATTGTTCCGGGTTCAGGGAGACAACGTTGGCGAGCTTGGCGAGCTGTTTGGCGTTTTCGAAATCCTCGCGTTCGAGCCGGATCATGTAGGCGCGGGCGCATTCGAAGGCCTCGCCATCCACGTTGACCTTCCGGTTTTGCATCCGGCCGGTCTTTGGGTCGAGCATCTGGTCGAACGGCAGGGGATTCATCTTGCCGTCCACGAAGCTGATGATGGCGCCGTATTTATCCGCCTCGGGTGACAGCAAAAATTTTACCGCGGCGTAACCGAGGTCGCGCGTGTATTCGGCGTCAAACGGAATCGGGTCGGCGCAGCGCAGTTCGTAGCCCAGATCCTTGTCAATGAAGGTCATTTTGATGCCCAGCTTTTCCAGGCGCTGATTCAACAGCTCCTTCATCAAGCGGCCAAATTCAATTTCACCGAGCCGCAAATGACCGTGGTCGTCGCGCACGACTTTGCCAAAACGTTCCAACTGTCCCTCGGGGAGCGCCTTGATCAATCCTTGCTCGCCCATCGCCTCGATGAGGCCCTCGGCCAGAATAACGATGCCGTTTTGTGAGCCGTCGGCCAGGCGTTTGATGATGGAACCGATGATGATGTCGCAAACTTCATCCACCGACACCTGGCGTTTGTGAAATTCTTCCGGGATGATGGAGAGCGTTGCCGCCGCCGCCTTGCCGATGCCGAGGGCGAGATGTCCCGCCGCGCGGCCCATGCTGATGATAATATACCAGCGCGAGGTGGTGCGGGCATCTTCCATCAAATTGCGCACGATTTGGACGCCGTAATGCCGCGCGGTCTCGAAGCCGAACGTCGGCGTCGAGCCGGGCAGCGGCAGGTCGTTGTCAATCGTCTTGGGCACGTGCGCGACGTGGATTTTTCCGTTGCTGCGCTTGGCCACCTGGCTGGCCGAAAATGCGGTGTCATCACCGCCAATCGTCACCAGCGTGGTGATGCCCAACTGTTCAAGAACCTTGAACACGTTCTGCATGCTGGTTTCGGACTTGGTCGGGTTCGTGCGCGAGGTGCCAAGAATCGAGCCGCCGCGCAGGTGAATCCCCGACACATCGCGAATCGCCAGCGGCCGGCAATGATGGGCCTCGCCCGCCGCGAGCCATTTGAAGCCATCGCTGAAACCGATGACTTCAAAGCCCTGGTTGATGCCTTCAATGGTGGCCGCCGCGATGACGCCGTTGATGCCGGGCGCCGGTCCGCCACCGACCAGAATACCCAATCTGCCTTTGCTCATGTGGATGTTATAGATGTCAATGGTTGATTCAAATGGAAACCGCGGCAGGATGCCCGGGGCCGGCAAAAAATTCAATTCCATTCTTGCCATAATCCAACCACAATTTGCCGGAATGAACCGGGCTGTTTTTCTCGACCGCGACGGGACGCTCATCGCGGAACAAAATTATCTGTGCCGGCCGGAAGACGTGAACATTCTTCCGGCCACGCCCGCCGGCCTGAAACGGCTGGGCGACGCGGGGTTCAGGCTGTTCATCGTCTCGAACCAGTCCGGCGTCGGGCGGGGTTACTTCACCCTTGCCGACGTGGAGCGCGTCAACGAGCATCTCTGCCATGAATTGGCACGCGGCCGCGTGCAGTTCGCGAAGATCTATATCGCGCCCGAGGCGCCCGACGCGCCGAGCCGCGGACGCAAACCGTCGCCGCAGTTCCTGTTCGAGGCGCGCGACGAATTCGGCCTGGACCTGGCGCAAAGCTATTTGATCGGCGACAAGCTGAGCGATTTGGAATGCGGCTGGAACGCGGGCGTGAAAAGGTGTATTCTGGTCCGCACCGGCTACGGCGCGGAACTCGAACGTGAATCGCCGGGAAAAATTTCACGCGCCGTTATTGTTGACGATATGTCCGGGGCGGCGGATTGGATTTTGAGTTCGTCAAATGAGTGACAGGATAAATCGGAGATTGGTTGTGTGGCGATAACCCGTTCAACTTGTTTAACCAATGGCTTATTTGCCCATTTAACAGATTACCGACATGTGCGGCATCATCGGATACGTCGGCAGAAAAGCGGCCTCGCCCATCCTCCTGGAAGGATTGCGGCGGCTGGAATATCGCGGTTACGACAGCGCGGGCGTCGCTGTGGTGCATGATCGCGATCTGCTCTTGCGCAAGAAAAAGGGCCGGATTGATGAAGGGCTTGCGCGCCTCCTGAAAACCGAACCCGCCGGGGGAAGCCTGGGCATCGCCCATACCCGCTGGGCCACGCACGGGCCGCCGTCCGATGGCAATTCCCATCCGCATCTCGACCAATCCGGCAGGATCGCCATCGTTCACAATGGCGTCATCGAAAATTACGACGCGCTCAGGGAAAAGCTGCTCAAGGCCGGACACAAATTCCGCTCCGCCACCGACACCGAGGTGCTCGCGCATTTGATCGGCGACTATTACGAAAAACGCAAGGTGGGGCGCGCAGTCCCCTGCGCGCCGGATTCGTCGCCCGGCGGCGCGCACGGAGCGGCGCGCCCTGCCACGGACGCCTTGACCCAGGCCGTCTGCGGCGCGCTGCGCGAAGTCATCGGCACCTACGGCCTGGCGGTGGTTTCCGCCGACCTGCCCGACACCATTGTCGGGGCGCGGCGCGGTTCGCCGCTCATCATCGGCATCGGCAAGGATGAAAATTTTCTGGCCAGCGACGCCAACGCCATCGTCGCGCACACGAAAAAGGTCGTCTATCTCAACGACTACGACGTGGCCACCATCACGCCCGAGCGCTTCGACGTTCTGAACCTTGGCACGGACACTGCCCACGTTCAGATCAGCAATCTCGAATTCAGCCAGGAAGACGCCGCGCGCGGCAAGTACGCGCATTTCATGCTCAAGGAAATTTTTGAGCAGCCGCAGACGGTGCAAAATGCCTTGCGCGGGCGCGTGGACAAGGAAGGCGTTACCGCGAAATTCGGCGGCTTGAATCTGACGGCCGAGCAGTTGCGTTCCGTCGAACGCATCATCATCGCCGCCAGCGGCACGAGCTGGCACGCCGCGCTAGTGGGTGAGTATCTGATTGAGGAACTTGCGCAAATCCCCGTGGAGGTCGAGTTCGCGCACGAGTTTTGTTACCGCAACGCGCCACTCGAACGCGACACCGTGCTGCTGGTCATCTCGCAATCCGGCGAGACCGCGGACACGCTCGCCGCGGTGCGCGAGGCCAAGCGCCGCGGCCATCGCGCGCTCGCCATCGTCAACGTGGTCGGCAGCACCATCGCGCGCGAATCCGACGGCGGCATTTACATGCACGCCGGGCCGGAAATCGGCGTCGCCTCGACCAAGGCGTTCGTCTCAACCCTGACGGTTTTGTCATTGCTCGCCGTGCATCTGGGACGAACGCGGCTGCTCTCGGCGAATCGCGCGCGGGAAATTCTGCACGCGCTGGAAGCCGTGCCCAAACAGCTCGAAGCCATCCTGGCGCAAAACAACGCGTTCAAGAAACTCGCAAAGAAATATCACAAGGCCGAGGATTTCTTTTTCCTGGGCCGCGGCTACACGTTCCCGATTGCGCTGGAAGGCGCGCTCAAATTGAAGGAAATCTCCTACATCCACGCCGAGGGTTATTCGGCGGCGGAAATGAAGCACGGCCCGATTGCGCTGATTGACCCCAAAACGCCGACGGTTTTTGTGGTGCCGCAGGATTCGATGTACGACAAGACGATGGCGAACCTGGCGATGATTCGCGCGCGCAAAGGTCCCATCATCGCGCTGGCCACCGAAGGCGACAAACAGATCAAGAAGGTGGCCGACGACGTGATTTACCTGCCGAAGGCGCTGGAACCGATTTGTCCGATTCTGGCGGCCGTGCCGCTGCAATTGTTCGCGTATCACATCGCCGTCGTGCGCGGCTGCGACGTGGACAAGCCCCGCAACCTGGCCAAGAGCGTGACGGTGGAGTAAACGACTTTTCCTCCGGCCTTGCTGCATGAAAACCGGGAAGTCACGGTCATTACCCCGCAATCCCCGCTGGGTGAACAGCTCCCGGGTTGGAAGCGGGGCGAGATCCTGAAATTAAAACTCGCTGCTGCGCAGGACCAGCATCACATAACGGCGGTTGTCTGAGCCAAAGGGCGGCAAGCCCGCAGACCGGGCATCACACCGCCGGCACTTTTCTGAAACCGTCCAGCCAGTGGCGCAGGCTCATGACCGGATGCTCCCACAGCATGCGCGGCCCGGCGTAACGCATGATCACTTTGATCTGCTCGCGGCGTGCGCGTTGGTAGCAGTGGACGGGGCACTTGGCGCAGGTCGGTTTTTCCGCGCCGAACCGGCAACGTTCCAGCCGCATACCGGCATAATCCAATAGTCCCTGACATTCCGCGCACGGTGCAATTGTTGCGCCGTGACGATCGCGGCAGTGAATTTTGATCATTGCCACCATCGTCTTCCATTCGCGATTCAGCCGTCTGCCGGCAAAAACAGCGGTTTTGGATTTCGACCCGGCGATCAAACAAACGTCCGGTGCGGTCAGTTCAACACTCATTTTGATACCTCCAGCTTCACACATCAACGACCCGCGTTTGTTGATGCAAGTCAAGGTTTTAGCCAATAACCGGCGATGACGGAAAGCGCGATTTGTTGACTTGAATCAAGTCGTCATTCGCGGGGTTGGGCGATAATTGCCCCGTAAGAAACCATGAGTTTTGTGAACAGCGACAATCCAGGCCCAACGGCACCGAAAAAACCAGCCACCGTGGTTTATGCCTGCTCCGGCTGCTCGGATGCCGGTGAAATTGCCGACGGCATCGCGCGCCGGCTGACACGCGACGGCGCGGCGCAGATGTCGTGTCTGGCGGGCATCGGCGGGCGCGTGAAAAGTCTGGTGGCCAGGGCCAAAAGCGCGGAGCGCATCCTGGTGGTGGACGGCTGTCCGCTGAATTGCGCTGCGCACACGCTCAGACTTGCCGGGTTCCCGAAGTTCGACCATCTTGAACTGCACAAAATCGGCATGCGCAAAGGCTCGTGCCCGGCCACGGAAGAGCGCATTGCGTCCGGTGCGGCGGCGGCGAAGAAAATTCTTGCGGACATTCCGCATCCACCCATAACTGATTTAAACCATGCCACCGCTGAACCGGTTCAAACGCTTTGACGTTCGCGACCTGATCTGCCGCGGGGTCGGGCCATTTCCCGAAATCTGCCAGCGGGTGGCCGCGCTGAAACCGGACGAGGGCTTGATTGTCGTCGCGCCGTTTCTGCCCTCGCCGTTGGTCGAAAAGCTGGCCGGCGAAGGATTCGCCAGCAAGGTCGAGCGCGGCGCGGGCGCGGATTGGATTGTTTACTTTTGGCGCGAGCTTGCTTGAATGGAGGCATGGCCGCGTCGGTCGCCGAGTTCAAAAAAATCGCCGTCGTCAATACGCTGCGGAGTTGTCAGCTTTTCACCGGACTGCCGTTGCCGGATTTGGAGAACATCGCGGAAGTCACGGTTTTGAAATCGCTGGAGAAGGATGATTATCTATTCCATGAAGGCGACCCGGCCCGCGGCTTTTACGTCGTGCAACGCGGCGCGGTGAACGTCCACCGCGTCAGTGCGGTGGGCAAGGAACAGATCATCCACATTTTTCGGACCGGTGATTCCTTTGCCGAAGTGGCCCTGGCCTCGGCCACGGGTTATCCCGCCGACGCGCGGGCGCTGGAGCCGACGCAGGTGTTGCTCGTGCAAAAGGACGGCATCCTCGCGCTGCTCAAACGCCAGCCGGAACTCGCACTGCGGATGCTCGGCTCGATGAGCAGCCACCTCCGCGTGCTCGTCAGCCAGCTGGAAGATTTGACGTTGAAGGACGTCGAGACGCGGCTGGCCAACTGGCTGGTGAAGCGTTGCCCGGATCCGCGCAGTGAATCGCCGGTGAAAATCGAACTGACGATGGCCAAGCGCGTGCTGGCGGCGGAACTCGGCACGGTCAGCGAAACCTTTTCGCGCACACTGGCGAAGTTCCGCGGGCAAAAGCTCCTCGCCGTCAAAGGCAAGACCGTCACCGTGTTATCTCCTGCCGGGCTGAGCACGCTGTTGCGGCGCAATTTGGGGGAGTAACGATGGGCTGCGCCTTTCAACCTTGCGTTTGATGTAATCAGCTTTTCCGCTCGCGTTCCCAGAATGACACGGAGAGTTTCGAGCCGGCAAAACCGATGGGGGCCAGCAGAACGCCGAGCAGAATCCATTCGCGCAAGCCGTGGTACCGCATCATTTCCGCCGCCAGAATGAGAACGGCCAGCGCGAGCAGCGTCAGCGAAACGCCGCGATGAAAACGGCGCAATTCAGACTGTAGCCACAAATCCATGCGGCTTTCCAAAACGCGGCCATCGTCGGAATCGGTGCAATCCTTTTTGCAGTGGCAGGCATTGCACTTATGTGCGGGTGCGCGATAAAGCGCAATTTTGCGCTCGAAATCCGTTTGCGCGCGCGTCAGGTGATGGCCGGTCGGACATTCCCACACGTCGAGTTTTTGTTTATAGACGAAACCGGAATTTCGGTAATGTTCTGAACGACGATGCGAATGGCGGGCCAGCCATTCCAAAATCGTCGCGACGCCAACAAGCAACAGCGCATAGCCGGCAGCCAGCACGACTTCGATGTGTACGCCGTGAATCATTCGCCGGATTTTTTGGATTCCTGGATTTCCGTGAACAGCACGCCGTCCGGCTCCTCGCGCGGCGGCTGCTTTTTCATGCGGCCCGCGCCGAGCCAGCAGAGATAGAGAATCGGCAGCGTGCCGCCGACTATAAACAGCGCGTCGCCGGGCAGCCGCATCCATTCGAGCAGGGAGAGGGTGTGGCCGGAAATAAATTTCAGCGAGCGGGCGTCAAAATAACCCACATTCAGCGAGTGATAGAGTTGAATCAGTCCGAGCGGAAACAGCGTGGCAAAAACCATCCACGCCAGGCCGAGATTCAGCGACCAGAAACTGATTCTCGCCGCGCGATCACTCCACAATTTTTCGGGAATCATGTAACGCAGGCAGAAGAGCGCGAGGCCAACCGCCAACATGCCATAGACGCCCATCATGGCCGCGTGGGCGTGATTGGCCGTGAGCGCGGTGCCGATTTCATAATAGGAGACAATCGGCAGGTTGATGAGAAAACCGAAGATGCCCGCGCCGAGAAAATTCCAGAAGCCGACCGACGCCAGAAACATCACCGCCCAAAAATGCGGAAACGGCGTGCGCGTCTGCGAGCTTTGTTGCGCACCGAGCTGGAGGAAGCTCCAGGCTTCGACCGTGAGGAACGTCAGCGGAATCACTTCCGCCGCCGAGAAGAACGCGCCCAACGCCATGTGCAGGGCCGGCTCGCCGGAGAAATACAGATGATGCATCGTGCCGATGACGCCGCCCGCCGAATACAGCACGACATCCAGATAAATCAGCCGCATGGCCACGCGCTGATGGACCACACCGAGCAGCACGAAAATATAGGCGACCATGACCGTCGTGAATAATTCGAGGAAATCCTCAACCCACAAATGCACGACCCAAAACCGCCAAAAGTCCGTCGTGGTGAAAGTGGAGTCCGTCCGCACGAGCAGACCGACGGCGTAAAATGCGGGAATGGAAAGCGCGGCAAAGAAAAACAGCCAGGGCATGTTGCCCGCGTATTCGGTCCGCAATCTGGTCCGCAAGCCCCGGAACAGGATCACGACCCAGAAGAACAAACCCACCGTCAGCAGAATTTGCCAGAACCGGCCCAGATCAAGAAAGGTAAAACCCTGATTGCCAAACCACGACCAGCCTTTTTGAATCCAGCCGAAGATGCCCGCATATTCGCCCGCCATGCTGCCAAACACGACCACGGCAAGCGCGCCCAGCAGGAGATAGGAAAGCACGCTCTGGCCGCGCGGTTCGCGGCCGGTGATCATCGGCACGAGAAAAATGCCCGCCGCCAGATACGACGTGGCAACCCAGAAAATCGCCAGTTGCAAATGCCAGGTGCGGGCGATGTTGAACGGCAGCACGCGCGCCAGGTCGAAGCCGAAAAAATTGGAAAGTTCCGCGCGATAATGTTCCCCCGCGCCGCCCAACAGTGTCTGCATCAGAAACAGCAGCGCCATGACGAGGAAGAACCAGGCGCATGAGCGTTGTGCCGGGGTGAGCATCACTTCATCCGGCGGACGAAACGAAATGCGCTGCTCCTCGCGGCCATGCCAGCCGAGAAAATTCCACCGGCCAAAGGCGGCCAGCAACAGGCCGATGCCGCCGAGCAGCGCGATCAAGGAGAGCACGCTCCAAAGCATGGTGTCCGCCGAGGCGTGATTGCCCACGAGCGATTCCGGCGGCCAGTTGTTCGTGTAGGAATAATTTTTGTGCGGCCGCAAGGCTGACCCCGCCCAGGCCGACCAATTGAAAAAGGCGGTAAGTTGCCGGATTTGTTCCGGGTCCGTGATCGCATTGGGGCGCAAACCGAATTTCGTCGTGGGCGTTCCAAAAAAATCAGCATAGTAAGCGGTGAGTTTTTGGAAGGCGTCGGCTTGGGCTGCGCTACAGGTCAACACGCCCGTCGCAGGGTCGTAACGATTGGTTTTAAAATCGTCAATGGTTTGCTGCCGCGCCGTGGCCGAAGCATTTCCACCGTAGTAATCAACCGTCATTTCGGCGGCGCGGTGCAAATAGTCCGCCGTGAAGTCCGGCCCCAGCCACGCGCCGTGGCCGAAAATGGAGCCATATTCCATCAACCCGTTTTTGAGGAAAATTTGCTGGCCGGCGATGATGTCCTGGCCGGTAAACAAAACATTTCCGTTCGCGTCCACGACTTTGGCCGGAATCGGCGGTTCGTCGGTGTAGGTGTAATACGCGAGCAACCCCATCACAAAGAATCCGAAAAGCATGACGAGCGCCACCGCTTGAATCCAGCCTTTGGAAACCAACAGACTCCGGTTCGATGATTCATTCACGGTATTTGCCTTGTTTGGATTGTGCATGATGGTTGTGAGACGGGAGAATTGTCAACCCCCGCGAAGATTTTGATTTGTGATTATGACGCCTGAATCCGTTGGCGAATGCATATCTGGAGTTTGGGCGATGTCCAATCGCGGGAATTTGACCCATGTCAAGATTTCGGGATTTTTTTGTTAACGATGCAACCCTCATTCACGATTCCCACGCGGCGCGGATTGGAAGCGGTTTCTGAACGCATGACAACCGGTGCCTTGAACCGAGAATTACGAAAAGGCGGCGGAGTGGTTCGGTGTTGTTCAAAAAACTCGCGTGAAGTTTTCTCTGATATTCCGGTCATGGCAACAAGGGCGGTTCAGGTTTTTGGTCAATGGTTTTTGACCGAGCCGTCAAAGCCGGGCGCTGACACACAAAGCCCGAAGATTTTCTCCGGCTCATCCGAATGTGTCCAACTTCGGCGCCAGCGGCGCGCCGCTGGCGCTGTTTTCTTAATTTTTAGTTGACATATGTAATGTTAACGGTTACTCATTAAGCACGGATTATGCGAACGAGTTGTCGCTTTGCCATGGCTGTGCACGTGCTGGCCGTCCTTGCTTACAAGGAGGGCGACCCCGTCACGTCGGCCGTGCTGGCGGGCAGCGTCAATACCAACCCGGTCATCATCCGGCGGCTCCTGCTGTCGTTGCAGCGGGCCCGGTTGGTGGAGACGCGCAAGGGGGCCGGCTCCGGTTCCCGGTTAAGCCGTTCCCCGGGCCGCATCAATCTTGCCGAAGTCTATCGGGCTGTGGAAGCCGTTGAGCCTTTTGCCAAACCCGCCCGAAAAGCCAATACCGCCTGCCCGGTGGGCCATTGCATCCGGGAAACCTTGAACCAGATTTTTGCGTCGGCGGAAAGCGCCCTGGAACGGGACCTGGAGAAAACCACGCTGGCAGGGGTGATTGACATGATCAAAACCGCGTGCCCGGCCGCCGTAAAAAAAACCGTTTGACAGTCTCTTTTTTTGTGTCAATATGTAACTGTTGTTATTACATTAATGGAAAGGAGCAAAAGATGAAACAGACAAGCACGAATGAGAATCGAGGAAACGGCAGCGCGGCCTGGAATGCCTGCAAGGCAGTATGCCGGAAAATACGGGCGCAGATTACCAGCGCCAAAGAGGCCATCTTCGCGGAATCAAGCCGCGCATTTTCAGCGCCGGAACGGCTGGTCCGGCTGGCTTTGAATGAAGCCGAGGCGGCGGCCTTTCAAACGGAGTATCCGCACCTGGTTTTCCCCGCCCTCGCAACGGAGAAAGTCCGGGCGGTGGCTGATTGGAATGCCCGTCAGCAATCCATGCGGGAGAACAATCCGGTCATCACCCTGGCGGCGTGACCGGTTGCCGGCGTTTTCGAACAACGAAGCGGCTATCAACGAGGAAGGAAATATGAAAGCGACCATCGAATTGAATGACACAAACTTTGAAGCCGAAGTCTTGAAGTCCGGCCAGCCGGTGCTGGTGGATTTTTGGGCTGAGTGGTGCGGTCCCTGCAAAATGATCGCCCCGGTGCTGGAGGAGATTGCAACGGAGCAGGCCGGCCGCGTGAAAATTGCCAAGGTCAACGTGGATGAAAATCCCGGTCTGGCCGCACAGTACCAGGTGCAGTCCATCCCGACGCTGATTTATTTTGCCGATGGCGTGGCCCGCGATCGGGTCATCGGTGCCGCCGGCAAAAAAGCGATTGTGTCCCGGCTGGAAGGACTCACGGTCAAAGCCTGAAGCCAACGATCGGCAGACGCATTTTCCAAAGGAGGTCCAATATGAGAACCGCACTTAAACAAAGCATCGCCCCACCGGAACCGATTCCATCCGAATCGCTCCGGGGCGACACGTTGCAATTGTACCTGCGCGAAATCGGGCAGGTGAAATTGATCACCCCGAAGGAAGAAATCGCCCTGGCCAGACGGATTCGGAAGGGCGACAAACGCGCGCGTGAGAAGATGATTACCGCCAACCTGCGGCTGGTGGTGAAAATTGCCCGCGATTACGAAGGCCTTGGGCTTCCACTGCTCGACCTGATCAACGAGGGCAACATTGGCCTGATGAAGGGCGTCGAGCGGTTCAATCCGCGAAAGGGCGCCAAACTCTCCACGTATGCCTCGTGGTGGATCAAGCAATGCATCATGCGGGCGCTGGCCAACCAGTCCAAAACCATCCGATTGCCCGTGCACGTGGTGGACAAGGTGGCGCACATCCGCAAGGCGGAGGTGAAGTTGCGGGAGGCGTTCGACCGGGAACCGACGGACCAGGAGGTGGCGGAGCACCTCGGACTTAATCCGCGCCGCATCCAGCAGTATCGCGACGCGTCCAAGGCGCCCATTTCACTCGACGCCCCGATCGGAGCCGACGAGCCGCAACGGATTTCCGAAGTGGTGGCGGACCCGAATGCCGCGGCGCCCTTCGACCAGATGGTCCGGGAAAATGATGCGGAACTGGTCCAGGAAGTTCTGGCCACGCTCACGCCCCGGGAAAACTCGATTCTGGCCATGCGGTTCGGGCTGGATGACGGCCGGCCCAAAACGCTGGAAGAAATCGGCGCGCGATTAGGAGTCACACGCGAGCGCATCCGGCAGATCCAGGAGGAAGCATTGAAAAAAATGCGCGTGAAAATCGCCGAACACGAGGCGCCTGCCGTCGAAACCGCGGTCATGGCGGCATGAAACGAGTCTCAAACTGAAACCTCGAAGGCTTTCGGGGGAAGCCTTGTTCATTCCGCAGGGTTTCGGATGAAAGCATTGCTGACAGTCGAAGGGATTTGGCCTATAATTCCGGGTATGAGTTCCGATCCGCTGGAATTGAACGAGGCGCGCGCGGCCTACCGCGAGCGTTGGGAAGCCGTGGAAATCTTCAAGGCCCACGAACTCGCCGCCATGACCGAGGAACGCGCCCGGGAAATCATCCAGTCGCTGAGTTGCTTCACGGATATCCCGCCGGATCCTTTCAACGGAATGGGGCTGGTGGAACAACAGGCCATTTTTCACGGTCGCAAATCCTCATGACGGGCCTGGAACAACTGTTGCTGGCGGCGGCAAAGCTTCAGAGCGCACTGCAAAGCCGCGCGTGGCATTTTTGTTTCATCGGCGGCGTGGCGGTCCAGCGTTGGGGCAATCCACGGTTCACCCAGGACATGGATATCACGCTGCTGACCGGATTTGGCGAAGAGGAAAAATTTGTGGACGCCCTGTTGACCGAACTGGCTCCGCGACGGCCGGACGCGCGTGAATTCGCGTTGACCCGCCGGGTGTTGCTGGCCAAGACCGCGGATGGCGTGGAAGTGGACATTGCGCTGGGCGCGCTGCCATTCGAGGAACGCACCATCAACCGAGCCAGCGCGTGGAAGGTCCGCAATGACGTGACCTTGATCACTTGCTCGGCCGAGGATTTGATTGTCCACAAGACTTTTGCCGGTCGCAACCTGGACTGGGGTGACGTTGAGCGCGTGCTGATCCGCCAGCATGGGAAACTCGATTGGAGGCAAATCCGCGCGGAACTCCAGGCGCTGCTCGAACTCAAAGGCGAGCCGGAAGCAATGGACAAACTGGAACAGATGCTCGCGACTGTCGAACGGCGATTGCGCGAGAACCCATAATCCGTGACAAATCCTTTGCCCTCTGCGTTGAGAATTTTTTGCGAGGCTCGCGATGGGTTTCCTTTTAATTAATGGCGCTGCGGAGGACGTCGAACATTTTTTTGCCGGCGTCTGGAGCCACTGGTTTTTTGTTCCGGTCGGCATCGTCCTCCACCAGGTCAGGCGGCAGTTCCTTGAGAAAGCGCGACGGGTGGCAGGGCATCAACTGGCCGTAGCGCATCCGGCCCGCGCAATGGCTGAGGGCGAGCGATTGCATCGCGCGCGTCACCGCCACGTAAAACAAACGCCGTTCCTCATCGAGCGTGCCTTCCGCCGCTGAACGCGCGTGCGGCAACAGGCCTTCCTCCAGGCCCACGATATAGACGCGCGGAAATTCCAGTCCCTTGCAACTGTGCACGGTGATGAGCGTCACAGCATCGCCGGCTTCCTTTTCCTCCTCACGCTCACTGTCGAGGGTGATGTCTTCCAAAAAGGATTGTAACCGGTCAGCCGGCGGGTCGGTGGGCCGGCCAAAATTGTCGAGCGTGGCGATTAGTTCGCGCAGGTTGCGGATGCGGGTCTCGGCGTTCTCGCGGTTTTTTTCCAGCCGCTGGAGTTCGGCGAAATATCCGGTTTCGTTGAGGAAATGCCCGGCCCAGGATTGCAACGGCCGTGCGGCGGACAGGGGACTGCCCGCCCCACCTTGCAGTTGTGCCCGCGTTCGCTCCACAAATCTAACAAACGTCTCGATGCTTTGGCGCGCCTTGGCCTGGAAGGTCACCTGCACGGCCGGATTTTTCATCACGGCGAACACGGAACCCTTCCGTTCGTGGCTCGCGGCGAGCAGGCGTTCCATGGTCACATCGCTCAAGCCACGCGCCGGCACATTCGCAATGCGCAACAGGCTGACGTCGTCGTGCGGATTGATGAAGACCTTCAGGTAGGCGAGAAAATCGCGGATTTCCGCCCGGTCGAAAAAGCTCTGGCCGCCGATGAGATGATAACGGACGCTAGCCGTGCGGAACGCGGTTTCAAGCGGGCGCGACTGCTGGTTCGTCCGGAACAAAACGGCGTGATGTGACCATGGGACCCGGTACGCGCGGCGCGCAAATTCAATCTGCTCGACCAGGTTGCGCGCTTCATCGTCGTCGTTGGTGTAGGCGCGCAAAATAATCTTATCGCCCCGGCCCCTGCCCGACCAGAGCTGTTTGGGGCGGCGGCGCACATTGTTTTTGATGATGGCGTTGGCGGCGTCAAGGATGGTGTTCGTCGAGCGGTAATTCTGTTCGAGCTTGATGATTTTCACCTCCGGGAAATGTTTTTCCAGGTCGAGCAGATTGCCGATTTCCGCGCCGCGCCAGCCGTAAATGCTCTGGTCGTCGTCGCCCACCACGCAGAAATTCCGGTGTTTCGCGGTGAGGGCATGAACGAGCTGAAACTGTGTGGCGTTGGTGTCCTGATATTCGTCCGCCATGACGTAACGGTATTGCGCGCGGCACGCTTCGAGCACGTCCGGATGTTCGTCAAACAGCCGCAGCGTGAGCAGGATGAGATCGTCGAAGTCCACGGCGTTGCAGGCGTGCAGGGCGGTTTCGTAGCGCGACCGGATGTGCTGGGCCAGCGCGCGGACGCTTTCATCGGCAAAGACGGCGGCGCGTTCACCGCCGTTTTTGAACCGGCTCAACAGGGCCAGGACCGCCGCGGGGTCGGTCTTTTCGCCCTTCGCCGAGATTTGCGCGAGGATTTTTCTGACGGCGCCGAGCTGTTCCGATTCGTTGTAGATGACGAAGTTCCGTTTGTAACCGAGCCGTTCAATGTGGCGGCGCAAAATCCGGACGCAGAGCGAATGGAAGGTGCAGATGGTGGGACGAGCGTCCGAGGTTCTGGCGTCTGGCGTACGGGATTTGGGGAGGAGTTTGAGGACGCGCTCCTGCATCTCGCGGGCGGCCTTGTTGGTGAAGGTGACGGCGAGGATGTTTCCGGGCGCGACGCCCCGGGCAATCAGGTGGGCGATGCGGAACGTGATGACGCGGGTCTTGCCGGTGCCGGCGCCGGCCAGAATCAGCACCGGGCCGTTCAAGGTTTCGACAGCCTGGCGCTGCTGGGGATTGAGCGAATTCAGGTTCAACACGCGCGCGGAGTTTAATTTCCATCCCGCTCAATGCAATGTTGTTGAGGAGATATTTGCACCGTGAAATTAAAGAAGTTCTGGCAGCTAAGTAGATTCAACCGTTGATTGAGGTGCCAGCCCACAATGTTATGGGCTCGGTTTTACAAACATTGACCATTCCCATTGGGGATCTTCCGTTTCGTGCGGCTGATATTCAAAATTCGTATCGTGCGCCTTCGCAGCCTCTAACAGTTTCGATAAATTCCCGACATCAATCTCAACTTGCATTGGATGTTGCTTGGCTATATCAACAACCCGCTGTGCGTTGGTAATAGCGGGCTCGAATTGCATCAGTTTAAGCTCCGCTGCTGCCACAAATTCCAGCAGGGTACACCCTTCCCACGAGCCTGGTATCGGTTCGCAGTGTTGGCACAGTTTTATCGTCAAGTTATAATTACTGTTTTCATAGCTGAATTGCGCAGAGTCGAAGGCAAAACCTATCCCCGACCAGCGAGCCCAATCAGGGTATGCTTCGTACGGGGACATGGACGCCTGTTCAAGTGCCGTCAAAGCCGCAGGTATGTCACCTTTATTGTGAAAATAGCGGGCCAGGTACCAGTAGTTCACAAATGTCCCGTGCTGATGAACCCAAGCAACAAATTGCTTTCCCGCGTCTGAATTTAATGCATCCGACTCAGCCAAAGCCATCTGTGGCAGCCACCAGTCTGGAAATCTTTTGGTGTCTCGCTCACATTCTGCACGAAGTAAGTTTTGTCGTTTCGCCAGACCCAGGAAGCTAATTTTGTCTTCGTAATACCCTTTTATTCTTGAGTTATAATACGAATTGTCGGGATGGTCATCAATCCGCCTTTCATATTCGGCAAGTTGTGCGACAAATAATGCTTCACCAGTTAGAGCCGGTTTCTGACTAACCGGTCCAGATACATTTAAACGGTGTTTGTTAATACCTTCGCCCCACACCGTCCACCCATCTTCGCCAACAAAAGAGCAGCTAACATAACTACGTGGTATGCCAGCATTATGAAGAAGCATTACACCATCAAACCTCCAACCCGATTCAGACGATTTGGGAAGGTACATGGAAACGAGGTCAGAAATCACCAAAGGGAGAAGGCCATGTTCGGAACGATAATCGCAAATAGCTTGCGCGATCGGTTGACCACTTTTAGCGATCGCTTCGTATTCCGCATCTGAAGGAAATGTTAAACGTCCCAAAAAAAGAAATCGCAAACCAATGAAACCAAGAATAGCCAACACACAAACGAGGATGATTATGCCCCCTATTATTTTCAAAACTTTCATCAAACAAAAGGGTTGCTGTGTTCAGAACAAAAACGCAATCACATTCATCGGAAAATTAATTTTAATTCCCCAACTACCCCTGTCTGGATTGTGAATAACTCGCGCTGGAATTTCGGGTGCGTTGTGCTATAAATCGAATCGCGCGACGAACAGCTCGCATCCAAATACCGGCTTCGAGATCCTTGTGCCGGGGCGTGGATTGCTCTTCGGAGCAGGTTTTCCGATTGCGGAAAGCGCCCATCTCATTTGAGCGTTCGTCGCGCTTTTTCTTTTTACCCGAACGTGTCGCCGTTCCAGCCCCAGTTGCCGGCCGGTCAATCCTCCTGGCACGATTTTGGAGCGTGCGACGCTGGAGCGACCTCGTAGTCTGATTTTTAGCCAGTGATGGTCAAAGTTAAGCCAGGCGAAAGAAAATTCCGCCTTAAATCAATATACTTTAGCGAAGCATTTTCCCTTATGCACGGTTTGGGGGAGACATTTGCGGATGGCATTACTCCGGCAAGGCCAGCGACTTAAGTTTGAACGCGTGTTCCGCGCCGCACCCGCTTGATTCCGTTGGCACAAGTATTGCAAAGCGCCCCGCCGGTGACTGCCATCAACGGAGTCACAGATGTAATTCTGTCATGGGAAGTGTTTTGCTTTGTAAACGAGGACCGTTCGCGACCAATTTCAGGTCACGACGGCTGGTGTCCTCAACCCCCGCGTTGATTGTCATTTACCTTTATCAATGCCTCCGGGGACAGGCCGAAAATCAGGCGGGTTTCCGTTTCGAAACCTATCAGGAAGATGGAGGTCGGATCGGGGTTGAAACGGATTCCATCCTGTTTGAGCTGCAACCCAGGTCGTGGCTCAACATTACGGGAGAGGGTGTCTATGACGCCATTTCCGGTTTTACCCCAACGGGTGCGCCGCCGCCCAGCACCATTACTTTTGTGGAAACGCCCCCGCCGCCAGGAGCCTCCAGCGCCTCGGTGCCGCTGTCGCACATGGAAGACGCCCGGTGGGCTGGTTCATTGGGGGCGACGCTGAGCTACAAACGAAATCGTTTCACCCCGCAATTCTCCTATAGCCAGGAAAGCGATTACATCTCTCGCGGCGCAGCTTTGAATTATTCGGTGGATTTCAATGACAAGAACACCACGCTCAATCTGGGCTGGTCCCACGATTGGGACAGCGTTCTACCTCACGGATTTCTGTACCAGGTGGAACACAAGAATTCAGATGACATTCTGATCGGGGTCAATCAGCTGTTAAACCCGAAGGCGGTGTTGGGCGTGAATTTCACCTACGGCCATGCGTCCGGTTATCTGAATGACCAGTACAAAGGGGTGCTGTTCGACAATGAACCGCAGGGAGACCCATCATCACCCGCGCTGGAACCGGAAAACCGGCCACGGACGCGGGACCGTTTTATCGGTTACGTGTTGCTCACCCAGGATGTGGCGCCGTATGACGCCAGTCTGGAGGTTTCGTACCGCCTTTCCGACGATTCCTACGGGATTATTGCCAACACCGTCCAACTCAGCTGGTTCCAGAAACTCGGCAAGCACGTCGTGTTATCACCCATGTTCCGGTATTACCGGCAAAACGCCGCCGAATTTTACGCCACCCGTTTTCCCGATTACAACACCCGTCCGACCTTCTATTCCGCCGACTACCGGCTTTCCGAATTTGAATCCTTCGCCGCCGGCTTGAGCCTGAATTGGAAAATCCGCGATTGGCTTTCGTTGGACGTGGCTTATCAGCGTTACGTGATGAAGGGGCTGGATAGTGTTACTTCGCAGTCGGCTTATCCCTCGGCAAATGTGTTCACCCTGGGCACGCGCATATGGTTTTAACCGCACCAGATTCAACCCAAACCGTCCAGGAACGGGTCGTCCGCTCGGCCCGCTGCACGGTTGAGAATGGATTGCACAAACTTTCCTTCCACGCCATGAGCACGGTGTGCCAGGTGCATTTTCAGGCGCTGAATCCGCTTCTGGCGGGCGATTTCCAGAACGAGGTTCTGCGCTGGGTGGGTTGGTTTGAAGCGCGATACTCACGGTTTATCCCCGACAGTCTTATCAGCCGGATCAACACCGCCGCGGGGCAGGAGTGGGTGGAGGTGGATGCCGAGACCGATGCACTCTTTGATCTCTGCCAGGAAATGGTTTTCTTCACGCGGGGAGTATTTGACCTCACGGCCTTGCCGTTGATCCGGCTTTGGAACTGGAAGGCGAGGCCGCCGGTGATTCCCGCCGCTTCCGCCATCAGCGCCGCGCGGGAACTGGTCGGCTGGCGCAAAGTTCAGCGGCGAAAGGGCGCCATCTTCCTGCCGCGCGAAGGGATGTCCATGGATCTGGGCGGCATCGGCAAGGAATACGCCGTTGACCGCGTGCTGACGATGGCGCTCCAGCACGGGATCAAGAACGTCATGGTGGATTTTGGGCAGGACGTGCGCGTGCATGGCGAAGCGCCCGAACGCGGCGCCTGGCACATTGGCCTGCAGGATCCCAAAGACCTGGGTCGTTGCTGGACCGGCGTAGCGGTGAACAACCACGCCGTGGCGACTTCGGGCGATGGCGTCCGTCACTTCTTCCACGAAGGGCGCCGATACGGGCACATTCTGGATCCGCGCACCGGGTATCCGGTCAACAACGGCGCGCTTTCGGTGACGGTCATCGCGCCGCACTGCACATTCGCCGGCGTTTTGTCCACGGCGGCTTTTATTTTGGGAGTGAAAGAAGGGATTGAAATGATGGGCCTTTGTCCGGGCGTTGAAGGCTGCATCACCACGGAAATCGCCCGGAACCAAACGAGAGGATTCCATGCGTACACAACATCATAAATCGTTCGTCGTCCTGCTGGCGTTGGCAGTCAGTTGTTGGACAAACTTCAGCCCCCGGGCCATCGCCGATGGCATCAAGATCGGAGATGCGATGCCCGATCTGACCGCCGTCAAACTGGAAGGCAAGCCGCCCGACAACCTCAAAGGCAAGGTCGTCCTGTTGGATTTCTGGGCCTCGTGGTGCGACCCCTGCAAGGCGTCCTTCCCGGCCATGGAGGAACTGGACAAGCAATACGGCCCGCGGGGATTGGTCATCGTCGCGGTGAACGTGGATGAAAACCGGGCGGACATGGAGGAATTCCTCAAGACGCACAGTGTCTCCTTCACGGTAGTGCGCGACGCCGGGCAGAAACTGGTGGCGGAGGCGGGGATTGCGACCATGCCCAGTTCATTCCTGGTGGATCAATCCGGCAAGGTCCGCTTCGTTCACGCCGGTTTTCACGGCGAGGAAACCAGGAAACAATACCGGCAGGAAATTGAATCGCTGCTCGGGGAATAGTCCGTCCATGAAAGTGAAATTCATCCCCGCGCTCGCCCTGGCCATCGGGCTGGCAGCCACGACGGGCTGCCAGCACGTGAAGCCGTGGCAACGCGGAACCCTGGCCGACCCCATCATGCGCGCCGATCGCGATCCCCTCGGCACGGCGCAAAATGAACACATCTATTTTTCGCGCGAGGCCGCCTCCGGCGGGCGCGGTGTGGGCGGCGGCGGGTGTGGGTGCAACTGAATTCAAATTATGAAGGCGTATTGGCGAACCATCTTTTTTTCCGCCGGCCTGTATCTCGTCACTTCGCTGGCGGTTCCGGCCTATCAACCCACGAGTCCATTCGGAGTCAGCGCCAGCATGGAAGAGCGCGGAGGAGCGCCGGTGGTGCGGCTTGAGTTCGAGGTGCCGTCGGAGCACGTGCTTTATCCGGATCGGCTGCGCTTTGAAACGGGGGATGGCAAGACGTTGACCCCGCTGACGATCCCTGAACCCGTGATCCATACGAATGAGGCCACCGGCCAGGTCAAGAAGGTTTATGACCGTTCTTTCGCTGCGGAAATAAAACTCGATTCGCCGCTGCCGGTGAAATTGACGGTGAAATTCCAGGGCTGCAGCAACTCGGCCTGTTATTTTCCGGACCAGCGTTCTTTCAGGGTCATTTCCGCCAATATGGTTGCGCAAATAGACGCCCCCGCCGCACCCACCCCGGCTGCCGGGGAAACGTCCGCAACGGCCATCGGCAGCTGGCGGGGGACGGCCGGCCATTTCAAAGTGGTTGCTCGCGAAACCGGTTTTGTTTCGAAAGGCAGTTTCCTGTCGTTTCTGCAACAGGCAAAAACCGGACGGGCGGTTTCCGGGGGAGTCACGGACCGGTTCGGCCAACTGGGATTGGCGACGACCCTGTTTTTCATCGTGCTTGGCGGTGTCGGTTTAAATCTCACGCCCTGCGTGTTGCCGCTCATACCGATTAATCTGGCCATCATCGGGGCGGGAGCGAGGAGCAGTTCGCGCCGCCGGGGGTTCGCGCTGGGAGCGGTGTATGGCGGTGGCATGGCACTCGTTTACGGCATTCTCGGTTTGGTCGTGGTGTTGACGGGATCGAAGTTCGGCACCTTGAACTCCTCGGTCGGGTTCAACCTGGGCATCGCGCTCATTTTCGCGGTGATGGCGGCGGCGATGTTTGATTGGGTGAACATTGATTTTTCACGATTCCAAAGCGGAGCGGGAACCGCGGGGCAATCCCGACAGAGCCAGTTTATCCTGGCCTTCAGCATGGGGGTGGTGGCGGCTTTGATGGCCGGCGCGTGTGTGGCCCCCGTCGTGATTTCAGTGTTGCTGTTATCGGCACACCTGTATGGCAAAGGAATGGTCGCGGGATTGTTGCTCCCCTTTCTCCTGGGATTGGGCATGGCCCTGCCGTGGCCGTTTGCCGGCGCGGGCCTGAGCTTTCTGCCCAAACCGGGCAAATGGATGAAATGGATCAAGTACTCCTTCGGCGCATTGATTCTGTTGTTCGCGGTCTATTACGGGGGCCTCGCCGCCAACCTGTACATCACCCGCCACGGTCTGGTGGTGTTCGCGCGGGAAAACTCCCCTGCCGGTTCGCGGGCATCCCGGCCCGAGGAATCATTGGCCGCCGCCCTGAACCAGGCGCGTGCGCAAGGCCGCCCGGTGTTCATTGATTTCGCGGCGAGCTGGTGCAAAAACTGCGAGGCAATGGATGCCGTGGTATTCCCGGCCCCGGAAGTCAAGCAACAGCTGAAGGATTTCGTCGTGGTGAAGTACGATGCGGAACAACCCAACGAATCGCCGGCCAAGGAAGTCCTGGACCAATTCGGCGTCATTGGACTGCCCACCTACGTCGTGCTCAAGCCGCAGGAATAATCTGTATTTTCCAATGTCACCGCCGGATCCCAACAAACGGAGCTCGTTGTCTCTCGCGGCTGGAAGACGCGCGCTTCCGGTCCTGCTCGCCGCGTTGTTGCAGGCGATGCCGATGTTGCGGACGATTCTTCCTCTGCAATCCCAACTGTCGGCTTCGCCTGCCTGGGCGTTCGTGCTGCGGGTGGCCGGGGCAGCAACGGCCTTGCTGGGCAGTTACCATGCCGTGTCAGGTGCCACGGCCATTGTGACCCCCTATACCGTCACCGCCGGGGCAGGCGCTCCCTACAGCCGCCAACTCACCACGAGCGGGCAAACCGCGCACTCCTGGAGCGCCAATACCGCTCCCAAGGGAACGGCAGTCTTCCCGCTGACTCCCGGATTATCTTTGACCAATTCCAATGGAAGGATTGGCGGCATTCCCACCGTGGCGATGACGACCAATATTACGATTAGCGCGTGGGAAAACAGCGGCAATAGCGGCGCTTCCATCAGCGCCGTTTTTACCTTTACGATCACGAACGGGACCGGACCGGGCACGCCTCCCACGATTGCGACGCAACCACAAAGCCGGACCAATTATGTCGGTTCCACTGCCGGTTTCACGGTGATGGCCTCCGGGACAGCGCCACTCAGTTATCAATGGCGATTGAACGGCGCGCCGATTTCCGGAGCCACGGCCAGCAATTACACGCGAATAAATTTACAAACAAACGACGCGGGAAATTATTCGGTGGTGGTGACAAACCTCGCCGGGTCGGCAACGAGTTCCAACGCGGTCTTGACCGTGCTGGTTCCCGCGGCGGACGTCACCGTTGCCTGCACCGGACCAGCGAGCGCGGCGCCCGGCGCGACCCTTAACTACACGATTGCCATTACCAACCCGGGTCCATCCGCCGCGAGCAATGTGCTGGTGGTGGACACGTTGCCGCCGGCCGCCACTTTTTCCAGCGCCACGAGCGGAGGCGTGGCCGGCAGCGGGGTGGTCACCTGGCCGACGATTGCTTCACTGGCCGTCGGCGGCGCGGCAAACTATACAGTAACGGTAATCGCACCGGCCAATGGTTCACTTACGAACATGGTGTCGGCGACTTCGAGTACGTTGGATCCTGATCCGGCAAATAACAACGGAACGGCGGCGGCTTCACGAGTGACCACCACCGTCGCGCCGCAGGCGGATGTGGCGACCAGTTGCAGCGGGCCAGCCAGCGTCGGCGCGGGAACGAGCTTCAATTATGCCGTTGCGGTAACGAATCTGGGCCCTTCGACAGCAAGCAACGTGGTGGTGACGGATACGTTGCCCGGCGCGGCCGCGTTTGTGAGTGCGACGGGAGGCGGTGTCAACAACAGTGGTGTGATTACCTGGCCAACAATAACTGCATTAGTCAGCGGTGGCACAGCAAGCTTTACAGTGACAGTGACCGCGCCAGCCAGTGGTTCATTGACCAATATCGTATCCAGCAGTTCTACGGTCCTGGATCCAGTTCCATCAAACAACGATGGCAGCGCCGCGGCCGCCCGGGTAATCACCGCGCTTGGCGCCCAGGCGGACCTGGCGGTCTTTAAGACCGGGCCGCCGGTGGTGCTGGCGGGTTCCAACCTGACGTACACGATCAACGTGACCAACCTGGGGCCATCGGTGGCGACCAACGTTTTGGTGACCGATTTTCTCCCTGCAAATGTGGTCTATGTCAGCGCGTCCAGCGGGGGCTCGCTTTCCAACGGCGTGGTACGGTGGCCGGCAATCTCTACTTTGACGGGCGGGGGGGCGGGTGGTTTCACGGTCTCGGTCAGAGCGCCGGCCAGTGGCTCATTTACAAACCGGGCGGTGGCAACTGCGGTCACGCCAGATCCCAACCCGGCCAACAACAATGGCAGCTCAACCAACTCGCAGGCGGCCACAATTGTCGCCCCCGCGCAGGGGCAATTCGGAATTTTCGCTGGCGCCATTGCGCTCAATCCGCAAACCGGCCTGTTCGAACAATCCGTCGTTGTGACCAACACCGGCCCGGTTACCGCCGCCGCCGTGCGGCTTTACGTGGAAGGGCTCCGCAGTGGCGTGCAATTCTATAACGCCTCCGGTCAGAACGACGACCGGCTGTATGCGCAATATAATTTGCCGTTGAACCCGAACCAGACGGTCACTTTCCTCCTGGAGTTTTACGTTCCCGATCGCGGGCCATTTACCGACACTTTGCAAGCCGTGGCGGTCCTGCCGGGGGCTGCCGTCTCCGCCTCCGGTGGTTTCGCAATCAGCCGCGCCTTCACGGACACGCGCGTTTCCGGCTCGCCGCGTTTCGTCATCGAGTTCGCCACTGTCCCAGGCCAGGCCTACACCGTCATCTACAGCGACGACGGGATGGCGACCTGGCAGGTGGCCACGCCTTCCATTACGGCCGGCGCCACGGTCACGCAATGGTACGATGATGGGCCGCCCGAGACCTTGAGCAAACCGTTGTCGGCAGGAAGCCGCTTTTACCGGGTGATCAGCGGGCAAGTTGCCCCATGAACCAGAACATGAACAAAGAGAATCGCATTTCCCTCGGCCTCATGGCCGCTGCGCTGCTGGTTCCGACCATGGTTGCGGAAGGTCAGAGCGAAACGAACAGTTTGAATCGCATTCGATTCGTTCCCCGGGTCGCATTTGGAATTTCGGCCAGGTTCATGAATATGGGCAATGTGTCCTTAAACCCCGGTGGACGGACGACTCCCGACGGCAGCGCTTATAACTACGGCGATGGTTATGTGCTCACCGACGTCAGCGGCAACCGGGGCGGCCAGACCTGGAACTGGGGTTATGACGGTTCGGGCCAGATTTCCGGCAACACCATTTTGATGCATCAGACGACGGCTTCGGAAAATCTCTCGTCTTCGGCCAGCAGCGACTTGTCCAACCCGGGCTGGGGCGGCGAATTGATTTACGACCGCGAATTCGGTTCCCGAGGTGGAGCGCGCTACGGCTTTGAATCAGCCGTCAGCTACGTAAATATTTCTTTGCGCGCCAGTGGTTCCGGCGTCGGCGACATCACCCAAACGACGGACGCCTATCCGTTCGCCGCCGGCACAACCCCGCCGGCAGCACCTTATCAAGGCGCCTTCAACGGCCCGGGATATCTCATCGGTTCCTCGCCTTCGAGTTCCTCTTCAACGGTCCTGGCCGGTGCGGCCAGCATCACGAGCAGTCAAAAGCTGGATGCAAATATCTGGGGATTGAGACTCGGACCCTATCTCGAATTTCCGGTGAACGAACGGGTTGAATTGTCGCTGTCAGGCGGTTTGGGGGCGGCATTGTTGGATGCCTCGGTGTCCTGGGCGGAAATCGTGAACGTATCGGGAGGCGGAACGATGAATGTGTCTGGCGGTGGCCACGATTGGGGGCTGCTTTGGGGAGGTTACTTCGGAGCAAACCTGTCCTGGCAATTGTCGAATCATTGGGAGGCCGAAGCCGGGGCTCAATATCAATACCTGGGCATGTATCGGCATGCCTTCGGAGGCAGCGACGTTGAGCTGAACCTCAGCAAGTCGATTTTTGTCACCTTGGGGGTAAGCTACAGCTTCTAAGGCGCATCCCTTTCAACGGTGGCATGGCCGCTTTCACTTCAGGTTCGGTGCAAGAATTCGATCTTCGGTGCATCAATCCGGTGATGCGCCACGGTCTTTGGCTCAACGAACGGCATGTTGCGTGCTTTATCGGCTGATAACGGACGTAACCAAGCAACATACCCGTCACAAGAATGTTGCAATGGTCCGGAATGTCCAATCGTCGGCCTATGAACGCGATAATTTTTGCCGTGCCGTTTGTGGTGGCGTTGGCTTTTGCCGCGCTGACGATCCACCAGGAAATGCGTTAGCCGTCCCGGACAATTTCGCCGCTTCGCAAAAGGGCGGCAAAATAAAGTCCAAGGCCGTTGCCTTGGGCTTTTTTATACCTCGTCGAACGTTGAAACGACTGTGCGGGCCACTGATTCGGATTTCTTCGGCATCCGGTTTGTGGCTGGATGCCGGCATGTCCGGTCGAATAAAAAACTGGCATGGCTTAATGGTCGCTGCGGTTCTGCTCTGCATCGCTTGCCCTCCCGCCTTTTCGCGGCCCGATCCAACGGTCAGGCAGCCGGCCCCGATGAAGCGTACGCCCGCCGGCACAAATTCGGTTCGCTGGCACACGATTACCGTGACGCCACCACCGAACCAGCCGAAAATCCATTTTTACAACAAACTCAACCCGGTCTGGTGGTTTGGAAACCTTGACGACCCGACGCCGCCGGCATGGTATCGGCCGGGTGACAAACATCGGACCACGATGTG
This sequence comes from uncultured Verrucomicrobiae bacterium, assembly GCA_963802515.1. Lineage (GTDB taxonomy): Bacteria > Verrucomicrobiota > Verrucomicrobiia > Limisphaerales > UBA11358 > UBA11358. The sequence continues at coordinate 1,875,470 of CAWDIX010000002.1, read as the reverse complement.
GCATTGGCGCAATCCGTTTCACAACTTCGATCACTACGTCATCGGCGTCGCGGACAGGAAATTCGTCCGCAGCGGACGGTATCCGGAAAGGAATTCAAATCCGAACGGCGGCTGGGATTTCGAAGTGGCCAGGCGCAAATTGGCCTTGCTTCCGTTTGCTTCCTACCAGCGCGGCAGGTTTAATTTCTATTTCGGCTGGCGTGAACACGGCAGTTTCGGTATCAAACTGAATTTTTCGACTCTGCCGCCAAAGCCACCGGCGACAGACAACCCGGCAGCGACGCCGCCAAAGACCTAACTTCGGAAAAAACGGGCGGCGAGCAGGTTGGCGGCCGCGCCAAAGCCAAACAGCACCGCGAGAGGTGCGATCACCGCGTCCAGGCCGCTGCCGAAACTGATGAGCTGATGCAATGCGGCCAGTGCCCAGCCCGTCGGCAGGCAAAGCGCGATGGTCTTCATTGCGGGCGGCCCCATTTCCAACGGCCACCAGCAACCGCCCAGCGCCCCCATCATCAGGCTGGCCAGCACGCACACGGCCACCACCCGGTCTTCGGCGGCCAGCAATGAACCCGCCAGCACGCCCAGTGAACCGGCCACCCAGGCAAAGACCAGCAACGTCAGCGTGACCCCGGGCAGGTTCGCGCCCAGGTTGACGTGGAAAACAAATTTGCCGACGGCCAGGAAAAACAGGATTTGTACGACGCCCAGCAGCATCAGGCCATAAATTTTCCCCATCACCAGTTCGCCGTGCGTGACCGGGTAAACCATGAGCCGCTTGATGACACCGTTGCGTCGTTCCGCGGCCATCGTCACTCCGCCAAACATGAGCAGGTTCATCATCAGGTACATCACAAGATTGCCCGGCAGCGAGAAATTGAAGCCGGAAGGCACCGGCTTCCTCCCGGCAAAGTGGGCGTTTAAACCCGCCGGATCGGGTTTGGCCATGACCGCCCGGAGTTTTTCCTCGGTAATTTGTCCGGGCGCGTTGGTCTGCATGGCGGCTTCGAGAATATGCCCGTTCATGGCAATCAATGCGCGCACGAGGCGGACTTCGATCAACGCCGCATCGGATTCCGCCGAATCGCCGCGTTTGAAGAAGGCCACCTTCGCTTGCTTTCCCTGCAATACCGTGCTGGTGAAATCGGGAGGAATTCGAATCCCGCGCGCGGCGGATTCCTGATTCGTCGGGTCGAGCAGCCACATGCCTTGCGCGCCCAACTCGTCGAGGAAAACGCGGCCGAGGAAATTCGTGTCCTGATTTTCGATCACCACCGGCGGTTTGCGATTGGCCGGGTCGCCGGGGCCGCGGTTGCCGAAGCCCATGAAATAGACAAACGCCAGCGGCACGGCGAACAGCCAGACGTAGGCGCTCTTGTGCTTGAGGAACAGGCGCAGGTCCGTGTGACCGATGTGGAGCACGCGTTTCATGAGAGCAGACCGGTCTTGAATCGTCGGCGGAAAAGGAACGCGGCCAGCCCGATGAGCAGCGCGCTCAAGCCGATGAATTTCAGCAGGACCAGAGGCCAGGGCGTTCCCGGATCACCGAACTCCACGCCTCGCACGGTTTCCACGAACCAGTAGGTGGGGAGCAGGGGGCAGACGTGGTTGCGCAGAAATGCCGGCAATTGTTGGAGTGGAAACGCGCAACCGCCGGCGATGCTCAAGGCCATGCCAATGATATTGGTGAGCGCGTTGGCGCTTCGTTCATCCGAAATCAACGCCACCAGCACGGTCATGAGGCCCGCGGCAAAACCGGCGTAGCCCAGAGTCAAGGAAACCAGGGCGAGCGGCTGCTGCCAGTGCATGCCAAAGATCAGTCCGCCGCCGCCCAGCATGATCGCGCTGCTCAACAGCAACAGAACAACCGCGAAAACGACCTTGCTGACCACGAATCCGAAAAGCCGGGCGCGCAAGGTGTGATAACGTTCAAACGTGTGCAGGCGGATTTCCCGGTGCAGGTCGGTCATGGCGGTGCTGGCGAGAAAGAGCAGAAACATTCCGGTCATCCCGACCAGTATATAGCCGAAGATGTTGAACGCCGGGCCACTCTTCGCCTCGCCGGCCCGCGTTTCTTTTTCGTAACTGACGAGCGGCGGGTTCACGTATTTTTTCATGCCCTGCAGCTTGTCACCCACGCGTTCAATCGAGGCGGAAATTGCGTGGTAATCTTCCTTGCCCTCGACCACCGCCTGCCACTCCGGAAACTCGGAGTGGAAATTGCGCGCGATGGCGTTCAGGGCCGTCGTCACCGCTCCGAGCAATTCTTCCAGCACGGCTGGGTGGATGGATTCCGCCGGGTTTTTAATCAGTTCCAGGCTCACCGGCGCGCGGCCCGTGAGATAATCGCGCGTAAAGTGCGGCGGGATGATGAGCACGGCGCTGATTTTGTTGGCGTTAATCTGGCGCATCGCTTCGTCGCGATCCAGAAACACCGGCTCGAGGTATTTGCCGCCTTCGCGCTGGTTTGCGGCGCCACGCAGGAAATCGCTGAGAACCGTCTTGTCCTCATCCACGATGGCGAACCGGATACGGCCCAGCGCGCCGCTGTCGGAATTTCCGCCGAAGGCCAGTCCGATGATCGCAGTAATGCAGAGCGGGATGATGAGGTTGAGCAGTACCGGCAGCGGATTGCGCCAGGCACGGCGCAGGTCTTTGGCGAGCAATGTGCGCAACATTATCATCGGGCGTGTTCGTAGGGCGCGTCCCTCCGCGAGCGCCGCAACTGTTTTGCGGACATGCGGCGGGCAGGGGACTGCCTCGCCCTACCCGCATTTGTGATAGGTGTCATTATTCCCGCAAATCGCGGCCCGTGAGCTGGAGAAATACGTCATTCAGGCTGGGCCGCTTGAGCATGACGTTTTCCACGTGGACCGGCAGCCCGAGCAAATCTTTGAGGCAATCGGATGGATCGCGCGTTCCCACCGCCGCGACAACGAGCTGACGTTCAGTTTTTTGAATGACGCGGAAGCGTTGACCGAATCCGTCCCACGCGTCAGGCGAGGCGTTCCTGAAATCGGCTTCCAGCACAAATACGCGGTCGCCGCCCAGCCGCTCTCGCAGTTCGTTCAACGTGCCTTCCGCCAGCAGCTTGCCGTGGTCAATGATGCCGATTCGCTGGCAAAGTGTCTCCGCCTCTTCAAGGTAGTGAGTGGTGTAGAGAATCCCCGTGCCGGAGGCGCACAGACCGCGAATAAATTCGAGGATGTTCAGCCGCGCCTGCGGATCAATGCCCACGGTCGGTTCATCCAGCAGGAGCAGCTTGGGCCGATGCAGAAGCGCGCAGCCGAGATTGATGCGCCGTTTCATGCCGCCGGAGTAGGTTTTCAACGCATCTTTCGCGCGCTCGGTCAGCGAAAGAGCGGTGAGCAATTCGGCTGCGCGCGTCCTGGCCTCACCGGAGGTTAGTCCCGCAATGCGTCCCCAAAACTCCAGGTTCTCGCGTCCGCTCAGTTCCTCGTAAAGCGCAAGCTCCTGCGGGACGACGCCCATGACGCGTTTGGCCGCCTGCGGGTCCGACCAGAAGGGTTTGTCGACCACAACCACTTCGCCCGCATCGGGTTTAAGCAGGCCGGAGATGATTGAAATGGTGGTTGTTTTGCCCGCGCCATTGGGGCCGAGCAGGCCGTAAATTTCACCCGGGCGAACCTCGAAATTCACAGAATCCACCGCCCGAATGGTGCCAAAGGACTTGTTCAATCCTTCGACTTTCAAAAGAGGCATGACTGCGATGTTAAGCTGCCGGGGCAGTGTGACAAGCGGCATTTTGATGCAATGCCTTTACCGTCATTGCCACAGACGGCACAAATTGTGTCAAGCTGGCGTATCAGGCACCTTCGCTGCTTGCTTCGGAGTGGCAAACTGTGGCTTAATGAAGCCCCGTGAAAGTTGTTGGCCTCATTCCCGCGCGCTACGCCTCGACACGGTTCCCCGGCAAAGCGCTCGCGCTCATCGCAGGCAAGTCTTTGATTCAACGCGTCGTCGAGCAATGCCAAAAGGCGAAGTCGCTGGCCGAAGTCATCGTGGCCACGGACGATGCGCGCATCGCCGAAGCCGCGGAAAAATTCTGCCGTGTGGAAATGACGCGCCCGGAACATCCCAGCGGCACGGATCGAATTGCCGAAGTTGCCGGGAAAATTTCCTGCGACGCTGTCGTAAACATCCAGGGCGACGAGCCGTTGATTGACCCGGCGGTGATTGACGCCGTGGCCGGCGCGCTGGCGCAAAACGAAATGTCCACGGCGGCGACGCGCATCAAAAATCCTGCCGACTACGACAATCCGAACGTGGTGAAAGTGGTTGTCAATGCCGCCGGGCGCGCGTTATATTTTTCGCGGCGCACGATTCCGTATCTGCGCGACGAAGTGGCACAGGCGTCTCGCCTGTCCGGCGACCCCGAATCGAGTCGGGGGAGCGTCGTAGAAAAAGATCATTCTGCTTTTGGTGATTCGGGCGGGCGGGACACCCGCGCCACTATGGCCGCCAGTCCCGAAGGTGTTCGGGGACAGTTGGCGGCGTTTCCTTTTTTGAAGCATCTCGGCATTTACGGCTACCGGCGCGAAACACTGTTGCGGCTGGTGAAATTCCCGGTGTCGCCGCTTGAAGCCGCGGAGAAGCTGGAGCAGTTGCGCGCGTTGGAAAACGGCATCCCCATCGCCGTCGTGCGGGTGGATTACGACAGCGTGGGCGTGGACGCGCCGGAAGATGTGGCGAGAGTGGAAAAGATTTTAAGCCACAGGTGAAACGCGGATGGACGCGGATACCGACGCGAATTGACGCTGACAATTTTTCGACGTAATCTTTTGACATGAGCATTACTGCCGTCATCGAAAACGGGACGATAAAACTGCCGAAGAATGTCCGGTGGAAATCGGGCACGGTCGTGCGCATCGAGCCGGTGGATGAGCAATCCCCCACGCTTTTGGAAGCGCTCAAGGAATTTGACGGTATGGCGGACGATTTGCCCGCCGATCTGGCCACGAATCTCGACCATTACGTTCACGGTCATTCCCGGCCATGAGCGCCGTCTTTGCCGATGCCTTTTATTTTGTGGCGCGGCTCAACCGGCGCGACCAGCATCACCAGCGCGTCTTGAAATTTTCCCGCGACTTCCGCGCCCGCCTTCTGACCTCCGACTGGGTGCTGATGGAAGTGGCCGACGCGTTGGCCGAATCCGAATCCCGCTCGCGTGTGCGTGATTTCATTCTGCATCTCCGGCAATCGCCCGCGTGCGAAATTGTTCCGGCCTCGCGCGAATTGCTGGACCGCGCGCTGGAACTTTATCATCAGCACGTGGACAAGCATTGGACGCTGACCGATTGCGTCTCGTTTGTCATCATGCGCGACCGAAAGGCCACGGACGCGTTGACCGGCGACAAACATTTCGAGCAAGCCGGCTTTGTGGCGCTGCTCAAATAAAAACGGCAGACGACAGCGTGGGCGTGGATGCGCCGGAGGATGTGGCGAAAGTTGAAAAGATTTTAACCACGGATGAACACAGATGAACACGGATTTTTGAAACAAAAGAAACCCCGCGTTTCTTTTTTATGAAAACCAAAGGTAGAACTGCATGGTTGATAACATGGGATGGACCAGAATCTGAATACATCGGAAGATGTAAAGTGGTGGCGGTTCTGCCTCCACGATTGGGCGAAAAGAGCATCGCATCATTGCTCCCATTTCTCTATTGTTCTGAATATAATTACACTCTCTGTGAGAAAATGAGTTTTTGTATTCCAACTAAAAAAGATCCGCTTTTCAGGCAATATTACCGAGATATAAACCCAGAACTTTTATATGGTCTTCCGCCTAAAATTTATCTTTGTGCAAGAAAGGTTAAGGACTTGCGTTGTGAAGAAAGTAAAAGGGATTGTCTTGAAAGTACGCTTTATTGGACAGAGTTACCAAAGTTTATTCCAAACCCCAATTTTGATCCCAACGGCCCGACGCCTGAAAATCTTGCCGATTTAACAAAACAAGTTATCGGCGAAAGAGAAGCGCAATACGTATATTCAATTCGACCGAATATTGAAGATGAAAAGCGACGACAAGCCGGGAAAATTCACGCCGGCAATTTTTCCATTAAATGTTGCGCATGAACAATTCGTGTTCATCTGTGGTTAAAAACTTTTTGAAATGAAATTCATATTTGTCACCGGCGGCGTGGTGAGTTCGTTGGGCAAGGGCCTGACGGCGGCCTCGCTCGGCACGCTTGCTCGAAAATCGCGGCCTCAAGGTCGTGCTCCAGAAGTTCGACCCCTACCTCAACGTGGACCCTGGCACGATGAATCCGTACCAGCACGGCGAGGTTTATGTGCTCGACGACGGCGCGGAAACCGACCTTGACCTCGGCCATTACGAGCGGTTCACCAACGTCAAGCTGACCCGGCTGAACAACCTCACCAGCGGCCAGGTTTATCAGACCGTGCTCAACAACGAGCGCGAAGGCAAATATCTCGGCAAGACCGTGCAGGTGATTCCGCACGTCACCGACGAAATCAAAAATCGCATCCACCTGCTGGCCGAGCAGAGCAAGGCGGACGTCGTCATCACCGAAATCGGCGGCACGACCGGCGACATCGAAGGGCTGCCGTTCCTCGAGGCCATCCGCGAATTTGCGCTGGAGGTCGGCTACAACAACGCGATTTTCCTGCACGTCACCTACGTGCCGTTCATCAAGGCCGCGGGCGAATTGAAGACCAAGCCGACGCAGCAGTCCGTCGCCAAGCTGCGTGAAATCGGCATCGCGCCGCATATCCTGGTCTGCCGCTGCGAGCGGCCGCTCGACAAGGAGGTGCGCCAGAAAATTTCCCTGTTCTGCAACGTGCCCGTCGAGGCGGTCATCGAGGAGAAGGACGTGGACCATTCGATTTACGAAGTGCCGCTGATGCTCCAGCGCGAGCGGCTCGACGACCTCGTCTGCCGGCTGCTGCACCTCGACGCGCCGCCGGCGAACATGACGCACTGGCAGGAAATCATCCGCAAGCTCATCGCGCCGCAGCATCGCGTCCGCATCGGCGTCGTCGGCAAATACATCGGCCTGCAGGACGCCTACAAATCGGTCTATGAGGCGATCATCCATGGCGGCATCGGCAACGATTGCGGCGTGGAAATCGTGCAGGTGGACTCCGAGGAAATTGAAAAGGAAGGCGCGGAAAAAATCCTGAAAGGCCTCGGCGGCATTCTGGTGCCCGGCGGCTTCGGCGAACGCGGCATCGAAGGCAAAATCCAGGCCGCGCAATATGCGCGTGAAAACAATATTCCCTACCTCGGCCTGTGTCTGGGCATGCAAATCGCCACCATCGAGTTTGCGCGCAACGTGTTGAAACTGGCGAAAGCGCACTCGACAGAATTTGATCCGGCCACGCCGCATCCGGTCATCGCCATGCTCGACGAACAGAAGCGCGTGACGAAAAAGGGCGGCACGATGCGGCTGGGCGCGCAGCCGTGCCAGTTGGCGCTCGGCACGAAGGCGGCGGAACTTTACGGCTCGTTCGTGGTCAACGAACGCCACCGGCACCGCTACGAATTCAACAACGCCTACCGCGACAAATTTGAGAAGGCCGGTTTTGTATTCAGCGGCCTCTCGCCCGACGGCAAGCTGGTGGAGGTCATCGAACTCAAGGACCATCCGTTTTTCATCGCGAGCCAGTTCCACCCGGAATTTCTGAGCAAACCGCACCAGCCGCACCCGCTGTTCAAGGGCTTCATCGCCGCCGCGCACGCCAAAATCCACCAGAAACCGCTGTGAAATTCTTTGAGGCCATTGATACAGAAACGCGCAAACGCCATTTGCGGTTTTTGGTCATCGGCGGACTGGCGGTGAATTTGTATGGCTATTCCCGCGACACGGCGGATTTGGATTTGTTGATTGGCGTGTCCCAACGTGGACAGTGGTTGGGTTTCTTCTTTGAACTCGGTTACACCGTTCACAAAGACGCCGGCGTTTTCATCCAGCTTTTGCCTCCGAAACAGGGCGCCTGGCCGGTGGATTTAATGCTCGTCCAGGAGGGAACCTTTGCGACGATGTTTGCGGCCGGTCACGAAGAAGACCTTTACGGAACCCGCTCGCGCATTCCTTCGCTCGAACACTTGATTGCACTCAAGCTACACGCGCTCAAAAACGGCCGGTTTGAACGTTACTTGAAAGACTTTTTGGACGTGGAGAATTTAATGCTCATCAACCGCCTTGACATAAAATCAGAAAATATGCGGCAATTGTTTGCCAAGTATGGCACAATGGAACTGTATGACAAAATATCGCGCTCCCTCGCCGTCAAGTGATGCGCTAAAAGAGACGCCGGACACGCTCGAATTTCCGGTCGCGCCGGATTTCGTTTCGCGTCCGCCGCGCATTGACCCGCAAGTGATGCTGCAACGCATTGCCGAAACGATGCCGTGGCGCAGTCAGCGTCCTGGCGAGGCTGAGCGGCGGCTGGCGGAGAAGGTTGCGGTTGAATTTGTGTTGTGATGGAGGGCCAGTTCCATCCGGAATTCTTGAGCAAGCCGCACCAACCGCACCCGCTGTTCAAGGGCTTCATCGCCGCCGTTCACGCAAAAATCCACCAGAAGCCATTGTGAGAAAGGCAAAGCTTAGGAGGTTGCATCGCTACTGTATCCCCACGACCCGCGCTGAGTCCGTGTGATGAAACACAAATTCATCAGATTGATTGTTGTCTTACTGGTGCTGTCGTTACCGTTGTTCGCGTGGCGATTGTATCTCGCCCACTTTGTCAGCCAACAGTTGGCTGAAATTCGCGCCGCCGGTCTGCCAACGAACGGCAAGGAGCTGAACGCTTATTATCCCGCCGTTCCTGACAACGAAAACGCCGCACTGGCGATGACCCAAGCTTTTGAGCTTCGGCGCAACTATCCGGACAGCCGGTCCAATTTAATCTTCAATTTCAAACCGCCCGGGCACCGTGAGTCGCTGACTCAAGAACAGGCCGAATTGCTTGGAGGCTATATTGCGCTGAATGCGGTGATGGTTGACAAGGCCCACCAAGCGCTGGTATTGCCATCGAGCCGTTATCCGGCGGACTGGACACAGTTGGGAAACACGCCGCTGCCTCATCTCGCCTGGCTTGATCAACTGGCTAATATCCAACAGTACTGCGCTTTTCTGGCGATGCGAACCGGCAGGCCGGACAGCGCGTCGAGCAATATTGTGACGATACTCGCAATCGCCCGCTCACTGGACAACGAGCCGTGCCTGATCTCGCAACTCGTCCGGTTGAAGTTGCTTCGAACAGCCTTCACAACTCTGGAACAACGGGCAAATGCCGAAACCTTCGGCGCTGCCGAATTGGAGCGCCTTAGCGCTGCCTTCGCTCGTACCGGAATCACCAACTCGGCGGTTGAAGCGCTGATTGGCGAGCGTGCCCTGACAATACCCTATTTCCGGATGACTCGAGCGGAAGCCCTCCGAATCATTCCGCCAAAAAGTAATGCGGGATCTGAAGAAGACTCTCTCTTGCCGTGCCGCGGCCCTTTCCTGCTCAGACTTATCGGGTATTACGAACTGGATTTCGGTTCATATCTTTACGCAATGAATAGAGGAATCACACTCGCGCGCCGCGCACCACCAGACAACCTCACCGCAGATGCATATTTTGCCCATGTGGGAGAAGAGTCCACGAAACGCCATCGCACTATTTCCGGTTTGCTCCTGACGGGCTATGCGGGCGTCGTTTCTCAAGAAGACCGAGGCCTCGCTTGCCAGCGATTGGCCATAACTGCGCTCGCTATCGAGCAGTTCAGAAATCAGAACAGGCGAGTTCCCGAAAAACTCAATGAACTGGTTCCGCAATTTCTTCCTACGGTGCCGCCGGACCCATTCGACGGTCACGCGCTGCGTTATCATCGCCTCACCAAAGGCTACGTGATTTATAGCGTCGGCGGCGATTGCCGCGATGACGGTGGCCGTGAGCCGCCCAGAGATTTGAAATCCAACTTCAAGCCGGGATACGACATCACCTTTACCGTCGAACGATAATCGGCATAATCCCTGCCGTGACGTATTCCGAAGCCGTCCAATTTCTCTATGATTTGCGTTTGTTCGGCGCGAAGTTCGGGCTGGAAAACACGTTCAAACTCGCCGCGCTGGCGGGCAATCCACAAAGCCGGCTCCGCTTCATCCACGTCGCCGGCACCAACGGCAAAGGCTCGACCTGTGCCATGCTCGAAAGCATTTATCGCGCAGCGGGCCTGCGCGTCGGGCTGTTCACCTCGCCGCATCTCGTCTCGTTCCGCGAAAGGATTCAAGTCAATCGCCGGCTGATCGGTGAGGACGAGGTCGTGCGGTTGGTCGAAGACTTGCAACCGTCGTTCAAACAATTTCCCGACGGTCATCACCCGACGTTTTTTGAAGTCGTCACGGTCATGGCGTTGAAATATTTCGCCGAACAGAAGTGCGATCTGGTGATTTGGGAAACCGGGCTTGGTGGGCGTCTGGACGCGACGAACATCGTCACGCCGCTGGCCAGTGTCATCACCAATATCGCCTTCGACCACGAGCAATGGCTCGGCGACACGCTGGAAAAAATCGCCGCCGAAAAGGCGGGCATCATCAAACCGGGCGTGCCCGTCGTCACCGCCGACGGATGAGCCGGAAGCGCTGGCGGTGATTGGAGAAGTCGCGCGAGAACAAAATGCGCCGCTCACAACCGTGGCGGCGGGTGGAAATCAGCCGCTGACGAAATTTGCCGCGCTCTTTCGAGACGCTGCTACGGTACCTTTACTCGGCGAACATCAGAAAATCAATGCCGCGCTCGCATTGGCAACGGTCGAAGTATTGCAGAACAACATTCCGGTGAGCCATGAAGCAATCCGGACCGGATTGGCGAAAGTGAATTGGCCGGGGCGGCTGCAATTGGTCACGCGCCCCACGGGCCAAAAGCTGTCTGCTCGATGGCGCGCACAATGTGGCCGGGGCAGAGGTCCTGCGCGCAGACATTGGAGCAACGATTTCAGGCGGAACCAGGCGAACGCTGGTTCTGGGCGTATTTCAGGACAAGGACTGGCGGCACATCTGCGAGACGCTGGCGCCGCTGGCGGCGCGGATTTTCACCGTGCCGGTCGCCAGCGAGCGCACGCGCGGATGCGCACGAACTGGCGGCGGCCTGCCGCGCGGCGAATCCGGCGGGGGAGATTACTGCCTGTGGTTCCTTGCGCGAGGCGCTGGAGAAAACGGCGGGTGACGATTTTGTGGTTATCACCGGCTCGCTTTATCTCGTCGGCGAGGCGCTGGAACTGGCTCGGGCTTTCGCCCGCAACCGGCGGGGAACGCGCCTTGAACGAATGGACGGCCAGAATTTCCACGCGCTAATAATTTGATTTAGCATTAATAATTCTTTGCAAAAGCAGTGTGTTCTTTCTTGAGTCTAACCCTTTCGATAAGTAAACAATTCGGTCCGATACAGTAATTTCGAAAATCAACATGGCTTACACAGATACGTTGCCGTCACAAGGAAGGTTTGGGCAGACAGTCCGCCCGGATGTGTGGTGGGTGCAACCGTTGTTGGTGTTCCTGGGGTTTGCCGCCTTTATCGTGTATTCGACCTGGGCGGCGTTTCAAGGAGGTCATTATTGGTTCAACGGCAATGGCGCGGATTATCTGTCGCCGTTTTATTCGCCGGAAATTTTTGGCAACACGCCGCACAGTTGGTTTGGCCCCAAGCCTGGCTGGTGGCCGGCGTGGCTGTCTGTTCTCGCCGGCGTTTCTGGTTTTGTGGGCGCCGGCGGGTTTCCGGTTCACCTGCTATTATTATCGCGGCGCGTATTACAAGGCGTTCTGGGCCGACCCGATCGAACTGCGCGGTCGGCGAACCGCGCAAGACTTTATCTCGGCGAAAGATCGTTTCCGCTCATCATGCAGAACCTCCACCGCTATTTCATGTATCTGGCCGTGATTTTCATTTTCATTCTCGCGTACGATGCGTGGCAGGCGATGTGGTTCACGGACGCGAATGGCGCAAAACATTTCGGCATCGGCGTCGGCACGTTGGTGCTGGTTGTGAATGTCGTTTTACTGGCCAGTTACACCTTTGGCTGTCACTCGCTGCGGCATTTGATCGGCGGTTTTCTGGACGCGCCGTCGAAGGCGCCCGCGTGCGCGAAGAGTTATGCCTGCGTCAGTTGCCTCAACCGCCGGCACATGATGTGGGCGTGGATCAGCCTGTTCTGGGTCGGCTTCGCTGATGTTTACGTCCGCCTGTGCGCGATGGGCAAAATCCACGATTTCATTCTGCTCAAATTCTAAACCCGCAACCTGAATTTTGTCGCTGTGGCCAACTACGAAACATTTGAATACGACGTGCTCGTCATCGGCGCGGGCGGCGCGGGTCTGCGCGCGGCCATCGAAGCCTCGGCGGCCGGCGTGAAGGTCGGCCTGGTCTGCAAATCGCTTCTCGGCAAGGCGCACACGGTCATGGCCGAAGGCGGCATGGCGGCGGCGATGGGCAACGTGGACGACCGCGACAACTGGAAGGTCCACTTCGCCGACACGATGCGCGGCGGCCAATACGTCAACAACTGGCGCATGGCCGAACTGCACGCGAAGGAAGCCCCGGCGCGCGTTCACGAACTCGAAGCCTGGGGCGCGGTGTTTGACCGCACGCAGGACGGCAAAATTCTCCAGCGCAATTTCGGCGGCCATCGCTATCCGCGCCTCGCCCACGTCGGCGACCGCACCGGCCTGGAATTGATCCGCACGCTTGCAGGACCACGGCATCCATCAGGGCATCACCGTCCACATGGAGCACACGATCGTTACGCTGCTCAAGGATGGCGACCGCGTCGTGGGCGCGTTCGGTTACGACCGCGAGCGCGGGCGGTTCAAAATTTTCAAGGCCAAGGCGGTCGTGATCGCCACCGGCGGCATCGGGCGCGCCTACAAGATCACCAGCAATTCCTGGGAATGCACCGGCGACGGCCAATCGCTCGCCTATCACGCCGGCGCGGAACTGGTGGACATGGAATTCGTCCAGTTTCATCCGACCGGCATGATCTGGCCGCCGAGCGTGATGGGCCTGCTCGTGACCGAAGCCGTGCGCGGCGAAGGCGGCGTGTTGCGGAACAAGGACGGCAAGCGGTTCATGTTCGACGACATTCCCGACAATTACAAAAACCAGACCGCGACAGATCCGGAAGAAGGCTGGCGTTACACGCAGGGCGACAAGAACGCGCGAGCGGCCCGCCCGAATTGCTCACGCGCGACCACGTTGCCCGCTGCATCAGGCGCGAAGTGAAGGCCGGCCGCGGCAGTCCGCACGGCGGCGTGTTTCTCGACATCGCGTGGATCAAGGAAAAAATTCCGAACGCCGCCGAGCACATCAAACGCAAACTGCCGAGCATGTATCACCAGTTCATGCAACTGGCCGACCTCGACATCACGCAGGAGCCGATGGAAATCGGCCCGACAACGCATTACATCATGGGCGGCATCCGCGTGAACGGCGACACGCAAATGTCCAACGTGCCCGGACTGTTCGCGGCGGGCGAGTGCGCCGCCGGCTTGCACGGCGCGAACCGGCTGGGCGGCAATTCGCTTTCCGATTTGATTGTGTTCGGCAAACGCGCCGGAGAATTTGCCGCGAAATTTGCGAAGGAACACGGCGCCGGACAGGTCAATGACGCGCAGATTGAAGCGGCTGCGCGGCTGACGCTCGAACCCTTTGATCGCGGCGCGAAATCGGGCGGCAGCGCCGAAGGGCCGTATCAGGTTCAGCACGATTTGCAGGAAATGATGCAAAACCTCGTCGGCATCGTGCGGCGCGAGGACGAGATGGTCCGGGCGCTCGACGGGTTGGGCAAGCTCTGGGAACGCGCCGGCGCAGGTCGCCGTCTATGGCCACCGCGAATACAATCCCGGCTGGCACACGGCGATTGATTTGAAGAATCTGCTCACGGTTTCCGAAGCCATCACCCGCGCGGCCATCGAACGCAAGGAAAGCCGCGGCGGCCATTTCCGCGAGGATTTCCCGGGCAAGGACGCGGCTGCCGGCAAGGTGAACATCGTGGTGCGCAAGGGCGCGGATGGCGCGATGCAGGTGCGGCGCGAACCGATTCCCGACATGCCGGTGGAATTGAAACAGGTCATCGAGGAAATGAAATGAGTACGGTCACTTTCAGAATCTGGCGCGGCGACGCCAACGGCGGAAAGTTCGTGGATTACACCACGGAAATCACCGAAGGCATGGTCGTGCTCGACGTCGTCCACAAAATCCAGGCGACGCAGGCCAACGACCTCGCCTGCCGCTGGAATTGCAAGGCCGGCAAGTGCGGCTCCTGTTCGGCGGAAATCAACGGCATGCCGAAGCTCATGTGCATGACGCGCATGAACACCCTGCCGGCGGACAAGCCCATCACCATCGAGCCGATGCGGGCGTTTCCGAGCATCCGCGACCTGGCCACGGACGTTTCCTGGAATTTCCGCGTCAAGACACAGATCAAGAAATTCAAGCCGCGCAAACCCGACGCGCCGGACGGCACGTGGCGGATGCAGCAGGAGGACATTGACCGCGTGCAGGAATTCCGCAAGTGCATCGAATGTTTCCTCTGCCAGGACGTCTGCCACGTGTTGCGCGAGCATCACAAGCACGACGAGTTCATCGGGCCGCGCTTCCTGGTTTATACCGCCGCGCTGGAGATGCACCCGCTCGACACCGAAGACCGGCTGCCGGAATTGAAGCAGGCGCATGGCATCGGCTTCTGCAACATCACCAAATGCTGCACGAAAGTCTGCCCGGAAAACATCACCATCACCGACAACGCCATCATCCCGCTCAAGGAGCGCGTGGTGGATGAATTCTACGATCCGCTCGGCTGGCTCTGGAAGTTGTTGCGGCCTGAAGTCTGAAATCAACGCTCAGACCGCCACGCCTTCTTCTTCAGCTTCCCTGGTCGCCACGAGGTCTTTTTCCGCCAGCACCCAATCCTTCAAAGTCAGCGCATGCTCCGGCAACTTGTCGCGATACAAGCGATACGCATATTCGCGCACCATGCCTGGAGTGACGCCGGGTGTGACCGGCCGGGGCTGTTGGGCGGCTCTTGATGTTTTGTCTTTCGTTTTCATACGAGACTCCTGATTAAAGATAAGCCTCCCCGCCTGCTCTGCAAGTGGACAGGAACAGAAAATTCCGGCGACGATTTGTGGCACGCAACCGTTTGGGCAGCTCAGGCGTGCGCACTTTAACGAACAACATTTGCGCCGGCCTGCGCGGCACAAAGGGTGCTTAGTCGGAAATTTCGTGTCCGCATGACGTTTATGAAGACACTGTTTTTTTGTTGTTTGTCCGGTCTATTATTTGCGACCGCTTCACGGGTCCATTCGCAGACCTTTTCATTCACTACTCTGGCGGGATCGGTCAGTATTGGCAGCGCGGATGGCACCGGCGCCGCCGCGCGTTTCTCTGGTCCTTCGGGAGTTACCGTGGATAACCAGGGCAACGTTTTTGTGGCGGATTCAGGTAATAATACGATCCGAAAAATCACGCCCGGTGGCACCGTAACGACCATCGCCGGCCTGGCTGGAGTCAAAGGGAACGCCGATGGCACGGGCGCCAATGCCTCGTTCAACCTGCCCAATGGCATCGCGGTGGATGCCGGCGGAAATCTTTATGTGGCCGACGAATTCAACGACACAATCCGGAAAATCATGCCGGTCGGGACGAATTGGGTGGTGAGCACCCTGGCCGGTCAGGTCGGGGTCGCCAACTGGGCCGATGGTTTGGGCACCAATGCATTGTTCAGCACCCCTTCCGACGTTGCCGTGGATGCTGCCGGCAATGTTTATGTCGCCGATACCGCCAACGATGTCATTCGACAGATCAATTCCTTTGGCTTCGTCAGCACGATTGCCGGCCAGCCTCATCACCCCGGCAGTGCCAATGGCACGAACAACGGCGCCCAGTTCTACATGCCTTTTGGAATTACGGTGGACGCCGCGACCAACATTTACGTGAGCGATAGTATCAATAATACCATCCGGGAAATTGTTCCCGTGGCCGCCGGTTGGGCGGTCAGCACGATTGCGGGCCAGGTTCTAACAGCCGGGAGCGCCGATGGCGTGGGCACCAACGCGCAGTTTAACGGCCCGGTGGGTATTGCGGTTAGCAGCCGAACCAATCTGTTCGTGGTGGACAATAACGATAACACCATCCGCAAGGTGGTATTAACGGGAACCAACTGGACTGTGAGCACGTTGGCGGGGTTGGCGGGAGTTTACGGTGATGCCGACGGGGCGACCAATAACGCGCGATTTCATTCTCCAGTCGGGTTGACCGCCGACAACGCAGGGAATGCTTACGTGGCTGACAACAACAACAATGAGATTCGAAAAATCAACACGAGTGGTGTGGTGAGCACCTTTGCCGGCATCAGCACCGGCAGTACCGACGGACCGGGCACCAACGCGCTGTTCTGGTCCACCGCCGCCGTCGCACTGGATCCCCGGGGCAACGTTTATGTGGCTGACTACTACAATTGCACCGTCAGGAAGATTGCGACCAACGGTGTGGTGAGCACCATCGCGGGTCTGGCTGGCAACATTGGCAGCGCCGACGGCACGAACAGCGACGCGCGTTTTTATTATCCTTCCGATATCGCCCTAGACAGCGGGGGCAGCCTCTATGTCGCGGACGCCTATAACAGCACGATTCGAAGGATCACGCCGGTCGGGACCAATTGGGTGACCAGAACCATTGCCGGACAGGCCGGAGTTTATGGGGTTGTGGATGGCGTGGGCACGAACGCGGTGTTTTATGTTCCCGCCGGGATTGCAGTGGATGCGAATACCAATATCTTCGTAACCGACAATTACGGCATGGTCGTTCGCAAGCTCACACCGGCCGGGACCGACTGGATGGTGGCGACCATCGCCGGGCTGCCTTACACCGTCGGTTCCTCCAATGGCATCGGTACCAATGCAATGTTCTATTTTCCGCGCGGGGTTGCCGTGGATAATTCATCCAATGTTTACGTGGCCGACAGCGAGAACAATGGCATCCGCCAGCTAACGCCGGTCGGGACGAACTGGCTGGTGAGTACGATTGCGGGTGTCGCCGATATTCGCGATAGCGCCGACGGCACGGGTACCAACGCTCACTTTTTCTTCCCCGACGACGTCACATTCGACAACTCCGGTCATCTCTATGTCATGGATACGTACAATCAAACCATCCGGAAGATGACATCGGCGGGGACCAACTGGGTGGTGACCACGGTGGCCGGACAGGTTGGTATTACGGGCAGCACGGATGGCATCGGCACCAACACGCTGTTCAACTACGCACAAAGCCTTGCGTTCGACGGCGCCGGGAATCTCTACGTGGCTGACACGCACAACAGCACCATCCGGGTCGGACGCAGCATTATTCCCTTGCTGCAAATAGCGCCCGTTGCCGGCAATAAAGTCATCCTTTCCTGGCCGGGCTGGGCCACCGCTTTCGCGCTCGAGACCAGCAGCACGATATTCTCTGGTGCGGTCTGGACACCACTGACCAACGGTGTGTCAGCGGTGGGGAATAATCTTGTGCTGACCAACAATGCCGCCGCCGCCGCTGCCTTTTACCGGTTACACGGGCAATGAAGCATGGAAGCATAACCGAGGTCACCTTCGTTTCACTCCGGTTGAAATATGAAAAAAAGTGAAAAAGGGCCATTGACAAGAGGATGCCGAAAAACGACCTTACGGCGGATGCCGCTACGAAATGCAACTCCAACAGGCCGAAAACGTTCAAAACACAGGCCTTTGAAGGTTAAAAGGCTCACGCTTGAAGAACGTTACAGAAATTATTTTATTCCAACCCCGTCGCCACTATGGCAGCGCGATGATGATAATTTTTCGTTGGAGCAGCCGTCCCCTTTCAAATGGGTTCCTTCCGAAACTACTTATGGCATTGACGTAACATTATGCCCTACGCCAAATGCCTAATTGGAGTGAAGTCTTACAACAAATCCAGCAAGTTCAAGGACAGTATCTAACTGCTGCTGCTCAGAATCAACAGATCGCGAACAACGCGATAGCCTTGGTAAGGAAGAACTATCTGGCGCAGCTTCACGCCAAAACAAATCGGAACATTATCGCCTATTATTCCGGTTTCCTTTCCAAGCCAAACTTCGGCGGGATGGAGATCAACGACGAGGACAAGAACGGCTTCATGATGGCCGTTCACAAACTGGACCGAAACAAAGGACTCGACTTGATCCTCCACACACCAGGCGGAGGTATTACTTCTACCCAGTCTATCGTTGACTACTTGCATAAAATGTTTCGCCTGAGTCAGGATTCGGTCCCGGACATTCGCGCCATTATTCCTCAGATGGCGATGTCCGCAGGCACTATGATTTCCTGTTCTTGCAAGGAGATTTGGATGGGGAAGCATTCAAACCTTGGGCCGATAGACCCACAGCTTTCCGGCGTTCCAGCATATGGAGTTTTAAAGGAATTTCAGACGGCATTTAAAGAAATCAAACAAGACCCATCAAAAATTGCCATTTGGCAACCCATCATAGGCCAATACCGTCCTACGTTCCTGAGCCGTTGCGAAAACGCTATTTTCCAGTCAAATGCTTTCGTGAGGCAGCAACTCGCAAGCGTGATGTTCAATGGAAAGACAGACGCCAAAAGGAAATCGGCTAAGATAGTTAAATGCCTGACACACTACGCAAGAAACCGGATGCATGACCGGCACATCCATTTTGAAGAAGCCCTCGATATGGGGTTGAACGTTAAGCTGATCGAAGAAGCAGTGGATGGGAATGGGCAGAAAGACATTGCGTTTCAGGACTTGGTTCTTACGGTTCACCACTGCTATATGCACACCCTGATGAACACTGCGACATATAAAATCATCGAGAATCATTTGGGAACCGGCATGTCCAAGAATCAAACTCCAGCCCAAGTGCCTAAGCCTAGTCCGTCTCTGGCAGATTCTTAGTCCATCGAACGGACGCGGCAGTCTGTGCAATCTCTTTGCGCCGTTTTTTAGTCAATGCCGCTGCCCGTGCTTTACCCCTTTTGCTCGCCCCCAGTTTGCCCGGCGCAATGGAACGAAGAGTGAAGGATGGTGCGCGGTACAAGACTTGAACTTGTGACCCCTACCGTGTCGAGGTAGTGCTCTGCCAACTGAGCTAACCGCGCATCCCGGTGTAACCATTAGCGTGGCTATCCGTTCGCATCTTGGCAAGCGCGAAGTGGCGCGCGCACCATCGGATATTTACATTTCAACTTTGAAGTTGCTGCAAAATTTCGCTAACTTGCCGCTATGTCACGCAAGACGCCATCGGGTCCGGGCAATGGCTTGAACGACATCATCGGGGTCGCGCTATTGGCGACGGCGCTGCTGCTGTTGGTCGCGCAGGTTTCGTTCGACCGGTACGACCTCGCGTCCAACCGAACGCCGCCCAACAATCCGATACACAACCTGATCGGGACCTACGGCGCGCATATCGCAAATGCGTCGTTTTTTCTCTTTGGACTCGGGGCTTTTGTCCTCCCGTTTTTGCTGGCGGCATTCGGGTTGGGTTATTTGTTTAATTTTATTGGTTATCTGCGCGAACGGCGGATTTGGTCGGTCGTGTGGGGCGTCGTGATGATGCTGTCGCTCACCGGCTTGCTGCATATCATGAACCGACCGCTGCGGCATTTTTGCACCAACATCAACGCCCCGAGTGCCGGCGGCTGGTTCGGTTACTTCACCTACGACTACGGTTTTTGGATGCTCGGCGCGGTCGGCGCAACCATTGTCTATGCAACACTTTACCTCATCAGCCTGCTGTTCCTGACCGATTTCCGCCTCGGTGACTGGCTGCGCCGATGGTTTGAAAAATCGAAAGCTACCGAAGGCGCACCCGCTGAAGAAACCGCGCTCGACCGTCGTGCGCGCGAACTCGAGAAACAGGCAAAGAAATTGCAGGAGGAAGTCGCGCGTTCCGGTCTCGGCGCGGATATGCAGCCGGTGCCGGAGCCGACCGTGCGCGATTTGAGCGTGCCGTCCGCCAAACCCGCGCGTGGCAAAAAGACTTCGCCGCCCGAAACGTCCCGGGAATCTGCCTCCGCGCCGGAAGGCGAAACCGCCTCTCCGCGCGACGTTGCTCCGGCCACCACCGAGGACATTCTCGGCAGAAAACCGGAAACCGAAAAATCCGCGGAAGCCAAAATCGAGGAACCGGGAAAAGCCGATTCGGAAAAGCCGGCGGAACCGGTCGTCCATATCGCAGACGGTTCGGTGCCGGCCAAACCCAAAACGAAACCCAAACGACCGAAGCCGATCACCGTCGCTGCCACGCCCATCATCGGCAATTACCAGTTGCCACCGCTGGATTTTCTCCAGCACCCGGACATGACCGTAAAGCCTACGGAGTCCCGGGAAGAATTGATGGCCAACGCGCGGCTCATGCAACAGACGCTCGCGCAGTTCGAGATTGAAGTTTCGCTCGGCGACATCACCAAAGGCCCGACCATCACCCGCTACGAATTGCATCCGGCGCCGGGCGTGAAGCTCGAAAAAATCACCGCGCTGTCCAACAACATCGCTGCCGCGCTCAAGGCCGAGCGCATCCACATCCTCGCGCCCGTGCCGGGCAAAAGCTCCGTCGGCATCGAAGTGCCCAACCCGGTCAAGTCCAAGGTCATCGTGCGCGATCTGTTCGAATCCGAGGAATGGCGCAACAGCAAGGCCAGGATTCCGATCGCTCTGGGCAAGGACGTTTACGGCCACCCGATTGTGGCGGATTTGTCCGAAATGCCGCACATCCTCATCGCCGGCAGCACCGGCTCCGGCAAATCGGTATGCATCAACGCCATCATCACGTCGTTGCTCTACCGCTTCTCGCCCGACCAGCTCCGGTTCGTGATGATTGATCCCAAGGTCGTCGAGCTGCAGCAATACAACGCCCTGCCGCACCTCGTCGTGCCGGTCGTGACCGACCCGAAGAAGGTCATCCTCGCGCTGCGCTGGGTGGTGAATGAAATGGAAAAGCGCTACCAGATTTTCGCGCGCTGCGGTGTGCGCAACATTGCGTCGTTCAATTCCCGTCCGAAAAACAAGCCGTTGGCGGAGACCGAACCCGAATTGCCGCTCACCGCCAAACGGGAAAAGGTCGAGCCGGGCGCGGAAGGATTCGCCGTGGAAGTGGACGAGGCCATCGTCGTGCCGCGCGAAGAAGACATCGTCATTCCCGAAAAGTTGAGTTACATCGTCGTCATCATTGACGAGCTGGCGGACCTGATGCTCGTGGCGCCCGCCGACGTGGAAATGGCCATCGCGCGCATCACGCAAATGGCGCGCGCGGCGGGCATCCATTGCATCGTCGCCACGCAACGGCCGAGCGTGGACGTTATCACCGGCGTCATCAAGGCGAACATCACTGCGCGCATCGCGTTCCAGTGCGCCTCGCGGGTGGATTCGCGCACGATTCTCGACGCCATGGGCGCGGACAAATTGCTCGGCAAAGGCGACATGCTGTACCTGCCACCCGGCTCGGCGAAATTGATTCGCGCCCAGGGCGCATTGATTACTGACCAGGAAATCAACAGCATTGTCGGGTTCATCGCCAAACAGGGCAAACCGAACTACGACCTGGAAATCCACCGGCAACTCTCCCAGCCCGCCGCCAGTTTCGGGACCGAAACCGGCATAGACGAGGACGAGGAACTCATCCAGCAATGCATCGAAGTCATTCGCAGCGAACAAAAGGCGAGCGTCTCGTTGATGCAACGGCGGCTGCGCCTCGGCTACACCCGCGCCGCGCGCATCATGGACGAACTGGAGAACCGCGGCATTGTCGGCCCCAGCAAAGGCGCCGAACCGCGCGATATTTTGATTGATCTGGACGGCGGCGGCGCGGATGGCGGCGGGCAAAGCGCGGTGTAATACCCTCGATCATCATCGGTGAACCGACGAAAATTAACAGAAGCAAACGAAGATAACGAAGGCCTGAAACCTTATTTCTTCGTTACCTTTGTTTCCTTCTGTAAAAACATATCCTGCTGAAGACCATCTTCGCATGAAACAATTTCTGGTGACGCTGCCTGGCAATCTCATTGGCTGCTTCATGGGCCGGAATGTCGTCTGGCATCTTATTGCCATCCTGTTTACTTTCATCCTTGTCTTGTCAGGCTTCGATTGGCGTTATTTCCTCGCCACCCGCAGCCCAGAGTTGCGTCACTGGATGTTTCCCGCCGTTATCGTCGGCGGGTTGCTGCCCATTTATCTGCCACTGTTCCTGTTGGTAACCGGTATTATTGCTCAGAAAGCCAGGGTCAGCTTTGCCGGTTGGGCCATCGGGCAGGCTGAACTGATCGGCGCGTTGATTGTAGTTGCCTACAAAGCGGTTACGGGCCGCGCCCATCCGGCGCGCGCCGTCGGCCCGGACATCAGTCATGACTTCCATTTCGGCTTTCTGCGCGGCGGGGTTTTCTGGGGCTGGCCTTCATCGCATACCACCATTGCGTTCGCCATGGCCGTGACGGTGTTCACGCTTTGGCCAAAACAACGATGGCTGGGCATTGTGGCGCTCCTCTACGCTTTTTATGTCGGCATCGGCGTCTCCATGACCATCCATTGGTACTCGGATTTCGTGGCCGGAGCGATTATCGGTTCGGTCATCGGGACCGTGGTCGGGAAAAGTTTTTGGCTTGGCGGTGACATTGATGGCAACGGCAGGCAAGCCGTTTGAGAATGAAGATCCATGTCGAACCCCAGATTCGCCAACCCGGGACGGACCAACCCGGCAGCAGCCCATTAATCGTGACGATCGGTGACAAACCGTTCTTCGCCCTCGGAATTCATTTGTCCGGATTTTAAATTAATTTGATCGTCTGGCTCCTGCCGGGGCACCCGCGGTTGGCGGATGGCTGTTCCGATCCAGGCGGCAACGAGCAAAGCCAGCCCGGGCAATGCCAGGATGAAACACCGCGTATAATTTACATAATCGGGTATCATCAGGGTGTCGGTGAGACGGGCGGTCAGGAACACAAGGGCTGAAGCCGCGGCCAGCGTGAAGGCGAAAAACCAGTAGGAAAAAGTTTTTTTCATAAATCATCCGGCGGAATTATTTTGCTTCCGTTTTGTGATTAATAATCTCCGTGTCTATCTGTCTGTTTCGCGGGATCCGTGGTTGGATTTTCGGTTCGCTTCACCGGTTATCTCCAGACCCAGTCGCCTTTTTCCCGGTCTTCCGAGCCATCCTTCAAAACCACCTGGCCGCCATCGTCCGTTTCATTCCAGCCAATGGAATAGAGAATAAATTTGCCATCGGTCGTGCGGTGATAATGCAAAGGCTGGCCACCGATGATGTCGTTCGGGAGCTTTTCGATGAATTGCGGCACGAGGGCGTCGAGCGTTTCGGGATATTCGCCGTGCGCGAGGCGGTAACATTCGAGCGCGCAGGCGATTTGTGCTTCGTTCAATGACGTTCTGGTTTCTGGCCGTCGTCAGGATGGCCTTGGTGAAGTTGGGGATGGCGATGCGCGACCAGATGTTCCAGGGCGACCAATGGGCCAGTTCGGTTGATACCTCTTTATAGGCATTCTCCACATTCCGGGGCAGGACCAAATCGTTGGTCAGATCGAAATTTTGATTCCATTTTTGACCCATCGTGACGGCGAATTTCATGTTCTGATAAACCCAGCCGCGCGGGAAAAATTTTACGAGCACGTAACAGGGATTATTTAACTTCTGCCAGAGATTGGTCGGCGGACGACTGGAAACCACCGCTGCCAATACTGTGGGAGTAGTGGTTTCGAGCGTGAGGGAGGCATGCACGGGTTCTTCCCGGAAACTTTCCGCGACGTACGGCAGCAGGTTGTTGGACTGGAGCTGTTCCTGCAAGGCGAGCAGTTGGGGTTCGCGCCAGGCGTTCATCTGCAAACCGTAGGCGACGGTGTCCGCATAAAGTCCGGAGATGGCGACGTTGATCATCGAAGCCACCAGCGTCATCGGCTTGCCGGTGGGTGCGCCCAGCAGGATGCGCCGCGAATCGTTGATCAAGGTCATTTCGCGCAAGGCTTTGTCCGGCTGGCCGAGCAGCAGATAGCATTGGGTCCGTTGGGCCAGCGTCTGGGCCAGGCCCCGCATGGTCACAAAATTGGGAATGGCGATCAGGTAGGACTCTGAATAATCGCAATCGATCCGCGCGTAGGGCCGTTTCAGGGCTTCCCGGATCTCATCAAAATCGGATTCAAACTGGTCGCTCCATTTCAAATAATCCGCCGCCGCCGTGATGTGTACGCCGGTCAGCGTTACCTGAAATTTTGACGGGTCGGCGGTCGATTCAACCTGCAGATGGCCGATGTTCGCGGCCACATCCGGGGGAATGAGTTTTTCCAGATCGCCGACGGCCGGCGGGGTGTCTGCCTGCACCAGGATTTGCGCCGGCGCCAGATTGCTCAATTGAACTTCAGAGAATTTGAAACCCTGGGAGCCATTGGCGCTTCGTCCGAGCAAATGGGCAATCACTTTGCCGGCTTCACTCCGCGCGCCGGGGTCGTTGAGCTCCAGGCAGGATTGAGAGGCGGCGCCGCCGGGCGGGATGACGGTGAGCATGGCCACAACCAACGGCCGGGTATTGGTGAGGTTGTCAAATACGGGGAAAGAATTGCTGGCTGTTGGCCAAAACTGGTACCTCGGCTGTTTGACGGAAAAATCCGCCGGGGCATTATTCGTGGCTTTGACAAAACCATAGGCGATTTTTGGGCTGGCCTTGAAAAAATTCTGGTCGTCCGGCACGGGCGGCGGGATGTATTTGTCCCAGTCCAGCACCACGCCTTTGGCCTCCAGTTCGCTTTTGTAATTTTGCCATGCCCGTTTACCGCGCCAGTCTTCCTCGGTGAAAAAAATGGCAACCAGGGTGGCGAGCATCGCCACGCCAATCAAAACCCGGCGCAGAATCGGCAGGCCCCGGTTGCTTCTTGTTGTTTCGTTCATAAAGAATTTCTGCCGTAGCAGCCGATGTGAGCCGGCTCATTTTTCAAGTTTGGGCGGACTTACGTCGGCTGCCCCGTCGTCAAAATTTCAAACCGCCGTTCGCTTCGCGGCTGCGGTGACAAAGGCTTCGGGGGCCGGGCGGCTTGCGTTTCGTTCGGCCCCATCAATTCGGCCAGCAACCGTTCCTGTTGCCGCCAGGCCACGATCATCTCCTGCGTCGGCGAGGATTTCATGGCAACGCCGGGCGAATGTTCATGCATCGAAAAATTCGCGATGAGAATCGCCACCCAAACCGCCGCCAGGCCCGCCCAAATCCGGCGGCTCGGCCAGATCAATTGTTGCCAGCACCCGAGCAGGACAATCCCCGGCCTCAGCCGGCGAACGGATTCGGGCTTGCCCGCCGGGGCGGCGGCTTTCGCCAGACGGAAATGAACTGCCGTGTCGGGTTCAATGTGCGCAAAATGTCTTTCCCAGCCGGCCAGCGGAGCGGTCACCGCTCTTACTTCGTCATAATAACTGCGGCAGTTGACGCATTGGGCCAGATGATTTTCGATTCCGGCCCGGTCCGATTCCGGCAGCAGGCCGCTCGCCAGCAGGCAAAGGCTTTCGCGATGGCGCCGGCATGGATTCAAAAACCATTTCATATCGGTTTATCCCCTTTCCCATCCGGAAGGTTCATTTTCATTTTTCGTAATTTTTCCAGGGCATGGTGCAGACGGGATTTCACCGTGCCGATGGAACAACCCAGAACTGCCGCCATGTCCGGCAGGGAAGCATCTTCAAAGAAACGCAGCAGAATGACGCGGGCGTGTTTTTCCGGCAGCAGCTCGATGCATTGGCGCAATTGCGCGAAGGCTTCATTTTGGGCCGCGACTTCCGCAGGTGAAGGCTCCGGTGCCGCAATGTTCTCCTGCCGGTTGCTGGATTCCCGCGCTTCAAACAGCGATAACAAGGCAAGGGCGACGGGACGCCTGCGTGCCTGACGTGCGGATTTCTGATACCGATGCAACAGGATGGCGTAAAGCCAGGTCGAGAGCTGACAGGATTCGTTGTAACGCGGAAAACTTTTCCACGCTTCGGCCAGGGTTTCCGAAACGATGTCTTCCGCCAGATTCAGGTCGCCGGTCAGCGCCGTGGCCTGGCGCAGGAGGCGCGCTTGCAGCGGTTCGATTAAAAGGCAAAAAACCTGCTCGTCGCCTGCGCGTGCGCGGGCGAGAAGTTCCGGTGTGGCCGGCGGCATAAGGCGGTCGTCGGTGATGACCATCTGTTTATCTATCCCCGCCATCGCCGAAAAGGTTCAAAGTATTATTGGCGTGCCGGACCGATAATCCGACGTCCAGATTGGGAGGGCCGCCGTGTCGGCGGCCCCGATTCTTAATTTGGGACGGCGACACGCCGTCCCTCCCCAAATTCATTTCGCCGGATACTGCCAGACCCAATCGCCTTCCTTTTCATCGAACAGGGTCTTTCCTGGCACGCCACCGTCGTCTTTTTCATTCCAACCGACGGAGTAGAGGACGAATTGTCCATCATTCGCGAGGCGATAATTGTATGGCCCGCCGGAGATCACGTCATTGGGTAATTGGGAGATGAATCGAGGCGCCAGCGCCTCCAATGATTCGGGAAATTGTCCGTTGGCCAGCCGGTATCTTTCCAGCGCGCAGGCGAGGGCAGCTTCATCCACGGCAATTTGCGCTGCGGCCGCTTTCGGGGGGATTTTGTTCAGGGCGGGCAGCAAAAGGGCCGCTAGAAGTTGATGACGGGTGCAAATGGTGGTGACAGCGTTGCGCCCGGCAAACGCCTGATTCAATGCCTTGACGTTGGCGTCAATCTGCTCGGGGAAAACCCTTTTCTGATTCGCATCAAATGCCCCCTGCAACTGCAATTGAAAGAGCCGGCAATAACTGAGCTGCTCCTGATAATACCAACCGCGCGGGGCGATGCGGCCGAAAAGATTGGCGAGGGCTGAACCGCTATGGCTTGGGTCTTCCGTCAGATCATTCAGATGATATTTTCCACGGGCCAGCAGATTGGCCGTCAGAATGCCCGCGTCGCGTTCACCGGCAAACGGTAGTTTCATGTCGGCCACAAAATCGTATTGCTGAAAACACGCCTGCAGTTCGTGCAGCTGGGTGTCCGACCATGCGTGTTCGGCGAGTCCTTCCCAGACGGGTTGCAGCGCAATTTGCACGCAAGCGATGCGCACCAGATAAGAAATCAAAAAAGATTCGTCCTTTACCGAATCAGCCAGATACAGCATCAACTTCACGTCCGCCAGAGCCTCGCCGCTCCGACCGGAAGCGAGTTCAGCGCAGGCTTTGAGTTGCAGGCGCTGGACGACAGTTTTGATGTTGCCGAGGTGAGGCAGAAGAATTCCCCACGGGTTGTCCAGGTCGTAAACCACGGGGTACCGCGAATGCGTTCGTTGACTGGCGTCGCGGAGTTCTGAAAAAACGGTGTCGTTGGTTTCCAGTCCAGCCAGAACCGCCGGCGCCGCTGCCCCGCGAGCCGCGGGATCAAAATTGCCGGACTTGAATCTCCGGTTCGCGTCGAAGTGGCCCGACCGGATCAGGTCAAACGCCGTTCCCCACGCAACCAGATCGGTAAGGTGACGGTTGCCATCTTTTGCGGCCGTGGAAGTGGTTGGCGAATCAATCAGCTGATTTGCCAGGAAATAATTGTCGGCCCATCGTTTGGTGAAATTGGTTCTGTCGGTGAACCAGGACTCAATAAGCGGTATGGCGGCGAAATTCTGATCGTCAGGAACCGACTTGGGGATGAACGTTTTATAATCGAGCTGTTCGCCCGCCGCTTCCAGTTGCTGACGATATTGGTTCCACGCGTGCCAGCCGCGCCAGTCCTCCTCGGCATAAAACAGCACGGTCAGGGTCACGAACCAAGCCAGCCCAATCAAGATGCGCCGGACGGCACGACCGGCGAATAACCGGTTGGCGAACCGGTCCGACCGCGGAAACTCCGTCAGCAAACTCGCGCCGAACACCACAACGATCACGGCGGCCAAAATGACGACCCATAGCAGGAAATGCCGGCCCAATTCCGCAACCGCCTCAGGAACGTCGGGCTTCCCGCCTCCCGCCATGAACGTGATAAACACCCACGAGAGCGGAACCAGGACGAGAATAATCAGCAACAGTCGGAGCAGCGCAGGCCCCATCCCGGGCCACGGTGTTTTGGGTTCAAGATTCGGGTTCATTTGTTTCAGGTGGTCAGGTTTTCATGACGCCGCTGGCTTCGCGGCGGTGGCGGAATCAGCCTCTGCAGCCCGGTGTCGCGCGCGTCGGGCGATTGAATGATTTGCAAAAGTTCCCGGCGGTTTTCACGCAGCGAGGCCATGATGATTTGGGCGGACGGGATTTTTTCCCTGGCCACCGCCGTCGCCTGGCCGGGCGATTGGCCGATATTCAAACTCAAGAGGGCGATGACGAGCCAAACGGCGCTCAAGGCCGCGAAGTGCCAGCGCAGCGAGAAGAGGAATCCGCGCAAGTGGTAGCGGCGGTCGGTGACCGACGGTGGATTTGCGGTACAACGGTCGCCGACCGCCGCGACCGCCGTTTCCCGAATCGCGTCGAGTTTCGGTTCGATGGCCTGATGCCGGTTAAACAAAATGTCACGCGGTGTTTTCATTTTTCAAAATCAATTTCCGCAGCGCACGCTTGGCGTGGAACAACCGCGATTTTACCGTGCCCGGCGGCGTGTTCGTGATGCGCGCGATTTCTTCGAGCGAAAAGCCCTCGATGAAATGCAACATCAGCACCGCTCGTTGCGGCAATGGCAATTGGTTCAGCAGATTCATAAATTCAGTTTCCTGTTCGTGGCGGATCAGCAACTCGTCGGGGCCATCTTCAAATTCATCCGGTGCTTCAGCAATTTCATCGCGCAGAATCTCGTCGCGATGCTGTTTCCGCCAGCGTTGAATGCATTTCTGGTGCGCGATGCCGAAGAGCCAGCTCCCGAATTTCGCATCGTCCCGCAAACCGCTGATGTGCCGGACGGCGGCGACAAACGTTTCCTGCACAATGTCGAGGCTCGCCTGTTCGTCGTGCACCAGTTCAAAAACATAAACGTAAAGCGGCAATTGGTAGCGGTGGAAAAGGGCGTCCCAGGCTGCCGGTTCACCGGCGCGGGCTTGCGGCACGGGCAGTTGTTCGCGTTCAGCCACTACCAGCATTTACAACAAGAGGAATGCGCGTGGCGAGAAAAGGTTCAACCAAAGTGGACAGAAGCTAACGAAAAAAAAGAAAGTGAACATTTTCTTTGTTCCCTTTGCTGTCTTCTGTAAAGAAAGTGGTTTTGGCTATCTCCAGACCCAATCGCCTTTTTCCCGGTCAACCGAGCCATCTTTCTGTAATACCACCTGTCCGCCGTCATCCGTTTCATTCCAGCCGACGGAATAGAGCAGGAATTTCCCGCTTGCCGTGCGATGGTAATGCAACGGCTGGCTTGCCGCGCCGGAGCCTTGCGAAGGCGGGCCGCCAATCATGTCGTGCGGCAGTTTTGTAATGAACTGCGGCACGAGCGCGTCAAGCGTTTCGGGGTATTCGCCATGCGCCAGATGATAACGTTCCAGCGCGCAGACGATTTGGGCTTCGTTCGCCAAAGTTTGATTATAGGCCAGAGTTTGCGCCGCCTTCGGAGAATTGGGAACCGCGTCTATCATGATCACCAGGAAGTTGTAAGGCGAAGAATGCTTCAGAACATTCTTCACCTCAAGTCTTGCGCTTTCCATTTTCCCCGGGAAAATAGTTCGGTTTTCAAAGTCAAAACCATCAAGCTGCTTATAATCCAGTTTGGTGATTGTGACCATGTTTCGATAAACCCAGCCACTTGGCATCCAGTCATACGTAGATAGTTTTAAATGGCGTATCTTCCACCAAAAGGACGGATCGTTAGGATATTTTCTTAGCAAATTTCTTAATACCCAACACGTACTTGCCGATTCACATTCAATACTCCTGGCGAAAATTGGAGTGAGGTCGATTTTCATGAGCTGTTCCTGGAGTGTGACGAGTTGTGGTTCGCGCCACGCATGTGATTGAAGACCGTCAGCAATTGCGTTCGCATAAAGCCCAGTGACGACCGCATTAGCCAGCGCCGCAACCAAAGTCGTCGGTTGGCCCTTTGGCGCAGCTTCCAGCATGCGGCGAGAATCATTGAGTAACGTCAATTCGTCCAAGGCTTTTTCCGGTTGACCGAGCAGCAAATAACAATGCGCCCGTTGTGTGAGCATTTGAGCAACGGCCCGGACGGGAGAAAAATTCAGGGTTGCTATTACAAGCGGTTCTGAATAGTCACCGTCCATTCGTGCGTACGGCCGTTTGAGCGCTTCGCGAATCAGATCAAAGTCCGGCTCGAATTGATCGCTCCAGGCCAGATAACTTCCGGCATCAGCCTCAGTGACGATCGAATTGGTCTCGCAGACTACTGAGCCTGTTCTGGAATCCGTCATCCGCGAGGTTAATTCGTTTGTGTTGGGATATTGTTCGGGTTCCACAAACCACTCCTGCATTTTCGGAGCTTTGAAAAAATTCAGGTCGTCCGGCACGGTTGGCGGAATGCAGGCGTTCCAATCCAGTACCTTCCCATTGGCCGCCAATTCGGCTCTACATTTTTCCCAGGCGTGTTTGCCGCGCCAATCCTCCTCGGCGTAAAAAAGCGCGAGTAACACCATCAAGCCGGCAAGGACGATAAGTATTCGTTTGAAGGCTTTCACGCCGTCGCTTTACAGGATTGCCAATGACGCGTCAATCGCGCTAAATAAGGTGAATGCCAACGGTCGCCGAACAACTCCGCGCCGGGCGCGAAGCCAAACAACTCACGATCCCCCAGGTCGCCGAGGCCACTAAAATCCGCACCGACCACATCCGCGCGCTCGAAGAGGGGAACTTCAACGTGTTCTCCGCGCCGGTGTATATCCGCGGATTTGTCCGTAATTACGCCACGCAGCTCAAACTCGACGTGCCGCAGGTCATGGCCGTCCTCGACGCCGAGCTGGGCCGTACGGAAAAATTCAGCGAGCCGCCGCCGCTGACCGAGGAATCCAAAACCGCGCTCGACCACCTGATGTATTGGCTCGCCCGGCTGAATTGGCGGATCGGAGTCGTCGGCATCGCCGCCGTGGGGATTGTATTAATCGTGGTGCTGGCCGGTCTTGCGTGGCGGCATCACCGGCACAGCAACCCAACGCTCAACCTGCCGCCCGCCGTTTATCAATCCACCAACTCCGGCGAAACCCTGCCGCTGCCGGCGCACCGCTGAAAACTCCCGTTGGGACGGCGGCATGCCTTCCCTTTCCGAATCAAACTTCGCTCAGATAAATCGCTCGGTTGCGCCACAAATAAATCGCGCCGGACGCAACGGTTAACGCGACGGTCAGCCAGAGCATGAATTCCGCGAAGGCCGGCACCCACGACAGGAAAAATTTTTGCAGCGGCGCCGGCCATTCCCCGCAGGCATCCAGGACCAGCAGGGCGTTGATGGCCACGATTTGCGAGATGGTCTTGTGTTTGCCGAAATTTTCCGCCGCGAGCACGACGTTTTTTGATGCCGCCAGCAGCCGCAGACCGGTGATGGCCAGTTCGCGCGCGACGATGATGATGACCATCCACGCGGCAACTTTGACCGGCGCATGGGGGTCGAGGCGCGTGCTTTCGACAAAGGCGATGAACGCCGAGCAGGTCATGATTTTGTCCGCCAGCGGGTCCATCAAAATGCCGAAATTGGTGATGAGACCGCGGCGGCGGGCGAGCTGGCCATCGAGGAAATCCGTCGCGCCGGCCAGGGAGAAAAGGGCCAGCGCCAGCGTGTCGTGATACGGAATCGGCGAGAACAGCGCCCACAGAAAAAGCGCCGTCAGCACAAAACGAAACACCGTCAGCTTGTTTGGCAGGTTCACAGTTACTGGATTGTTGGATGGATGGATTCCCGGATTGCCGGGGTTTCACCCTCCACTCATCCACTTGTTCACCAATCCACTCATCCGCTCTTTTTACGCCCCGAACTTGTCGAACATCCGGGCGTTGGCTTGCATGAGGCGGATCAGATACTTCGCCTCGAACACGCCAAGCGAGCCGAGGTTCGCCCCGGTTTCTGTGAAACGTTCGAGTTTGTCCGAGCCGCTGACCCCCGAATACAACAGCACCGGCTGTGGATGCCACGAATGGCCTTTGAGCGCGCACGGCGTCGAATGGTCGCCGGTGATGACGAGCACGTCCGGCTTCTTGTTGAGCAAAATCGGCAACGCGGCGTCGAAATCCTGGATCGCCTTCATCTTGGCCAGGAAATCGCCGTCCTCACCCGCCTTGTCGGTGTATTTGTAGTGAATAAAGAAGAAATCAAAATTGTCATATTCCTTGAGGTAACGCTCGAACTGCTCGGTAATATTCGCCGGACCTTCGATTTTTTTCATGCCGACGAGTTGTGCCAGGCCCTTGTACATCGGGTAAACCGCCAGCGCGGCGGCCCTCAATTTGTAGCGTTGCTCGAACAACGGAATATGCGGCTGATGCGCGATGCCGCGCATGAGAAAGCCGTTCGCCGGTTTTTCCCGGGCCAGGATGGGCAGCGCCGCTTGGTAAAAATCCGCGATGAGCGCGGCCATCTTTTTCTGGCCGGCGTTGTTTTCGTCACGCGGATGGACGGTGGGAATGGCAAAGCCTTCGCGATTCGGATCGGCGTCCGTCAGCGGCCCCGCCAACCCGCTGCCGCGAAAGATGACGACGAAACGGTGTTCCTTGCCGGCCCGGATGATGATTTCCGTGTCGCCGAGCGTCTTGATTTTTGCGGCGAGCAAGGCGCAAAGTTTTTCGCACGTTTCCGTCGGGATGCGGCCGGCACGGCGGTCAGTGACGATGCCTTTTTTGTCGAGCGTGCAGAAATTCGCGCGCGCGGCGACGTCGCCAGGCTTCAATTCCAGTCCCAGCCCCAGCGCTTCAATCACGCCGCGGCCCACCTGGAATTCCAGCGGGTCGTAACCGAACAGCCCGAGGTGCCCCGGCCCGCTGCCGGGGGTGATGCCGGGCGCGGCGGGAATCATGCGGCCCTGCGCGGAATCCTTGCACAACTGGTCGAGGTTCGGTGTCGTGGCGGCTTCGAGCGGCGTCAGATAATTTTGATCCCGCGTGGCCAGGTCGCCGAGGCCGTCGAGCACCACGAGCGCGAGTTTGGCTTTGGTTTTCAGCGTCAGTTCGGAATAGAGCGTGTCCAAATTCATGCGCTCATTTTGCAACAAGCGCGCCGGAGCGCAATGCGATTCCCGACAGGGGTGTAAAGTTGCGCTTTTCAGCCGTTTTATTTGTGTTAATTTTCCGCCGGTTCAGATTGCACATGAGTCAGGCCCCGGAACAAACCGCGCGGCGGGAAAACCTCCCGTTCCTCCGCTGGCTGCCCGTCATCGGGTCCGTGGCCTTGATGGTGATGGTCGCGGTCATTGCAACCAGAACGATGTCGAGACTGAAAAGCGCGATCTACTGGCGCCAGCACACCACACAGGAGATTCTCGCCGCGCAAGCCTATGAGGACAACCTCATGAACATCCAGAACGGCATGCGCGATTTCGTCACGATGGGCGACACAACCGCGCTCAAATCGTGTCAGCGCTGCATCACCCTTGAGCCGGAGCTGTATGACCAGCTCGTCAACCTGACACGCGACAACCCCGCGCAGCAACAAAGGTTGAAAACCCTCTCCGTGGCGATGAAGGATGTTTTCGGCTATGACACCCGCCTGATTGACATTTACCAGCAGCGGGGCGCCGAAGCGGTGCTCCGGACCGAACAGACCGGCGAAGGCAGGATTATCACCGGCCACGCGCTCGACATTTTAAAGACGTTCTCCGCCGAGGAACAAAAATTATTGGACGCGCGCGATGCCGCGGAACAGGCGGATTATCACAACGCGGAACGCCTGCTCATCGTCGGCAGTGTGCTTGCGGCCCTGTTGCTCTTGCTGGCCAACTTCATGGCCAGCCGCGAAATGGACCGCCGCCGGCGCGTGGAAATTGAACGCGAAAAACTCATCGCCGAGCTGCAGCGGACGCTGGCCGAGGTAAAGACCCTGTCCGGCCTCATCCCGATTTGCGCCTGGTGCAAAAGCGTCCGCAACGACCACGGCTACTGGCAGACCGTCGAACAGTACGTCCATTCGCATTCCGATGCCAGCTTCTCGCACAGCATCTGCCCGAGCTGCCAGGAAAAATTCAAAGACGAAATCGCCCGGGGCCGTCTGCCGCGCGAAAAACCCCCGTCACCCGATTGAACTTCACCAACGGCACCGCCAACTATTCAAAGTGACTCCGCTGCCACTGCACGAATTTCACAGTCGCCTCGGCGCGCGGTTTGCGGAAGCGAACGGCGCGGAAACCGTGAACGACTATGGCGACTGGCCGGCCGAACACGCCGCGCTCCGTGAAAACACCGGGGTGCTCGACTTGAGCTTCCGCTCGCGGATTTGCGTGGTCGGAGCCGACCGCGTCCGCTTCCTGCACGGACAGGTGACGAATGACGTGAAAGAATTGGCCGTCGGTTCGGGCGGCTACGCCGCGCTCGTCACCGCCAGGGGCAAGATGGAAAGCGACTTGAATATTTTTTGCCTGTTGGACGAACTGCTCCTGGACTTCGAGCCGGGCCTGACCGGAAAAGTTTCGCAACGACTCGAAAAATTCATCGTCGCCGACGATGTGCAAATCGTGGACGCCGCGCCGCATTACGGTTTGTTGAGCGTGCAAGGGCCAAAGGCGGAGGCCGTCGTCCGCGCGATTGGATTGTTTGGAGTTTCGCCTTCAGGCGGTTCGGGTGGCGCAAACTCGAACCGCGTGAACGCAGAACTCCCAACCAAGCCGTTTGACTCGGTAAATATTTCCGACGCGACGTTGGGCGAAATTTATGTGATGAACAATCCTCGCCTTGGAGTGCGGCGACACGTCGCCGCTTTCGAAAGCGCGGACATGTCCGCGCACTCCCTGGCTCCAACCGGGTTTGATCTGTTCATTCCCAACACCTCGCTTGGTGCGCTGGCGGGCAAGCTCATCGCCGCGGCCAAACAAATCGGCGGATGCGCCGTTGGCTGGCAGGCATTCGAGACCGCGCGCATCGAAGCGGGCATTCCACGCTTTGGCGCGGACATGGACGAAACGAACCTGCCGCTCGAATGCGGCATCGAAAACCGCGCCGTGAGTTACCGCAAAGGTTGCTACATCGGCCAGGAAGTCATCAACCGCATCCACAGCGTCGGCCACGTCAACCGGGAACTGCGCGGCCTCCGCCTTGTGGACGATTTGTCGGCGTTGCCGCAAAAGCACGACAAACTGTTCCACGACGGCAGGGAAATCGGCTACGTCACCAGCGCCGTGAAATCGCCGGCGCTCCGCGCAAACATCGCGCTCGGTTACGTTCGCCGCGAAGCGGATCAAATCGGAGCGGTACTGGTGTTGCGAACAGCGGCAGGAGAGAGTTCGGCGAAAATTGTGGAATTGCCGTTTGTCCGGTAGGGCGCGTCACTCCGTGCGCGCCGGTCCTTACGGACGGCCACCGCGGCGGGCAGAGGACTGCCCACCCTACCCGCTTCAATGCTGGAACTGCGATTGCTTGCTGACCTTGGCCAGGCGTTTTTCCCATTCGCCCTTGTGCGCCAGCGGGTCGGCGTCCGTGCCCCACAGCTTTTTGACCATCTCCAGTTGCGGCATAAACGGGCATTTGGCCTTGGGGTTTTTATAGATCTCCTCCATTTCGCGCAGCGCAAATTGCGCGCCGGTCATCACTGCCGACGAGCCGAATTGTTCGTTGAGCTGGTGCGCCGCGTCGTCCAACGCGCCCCAGCGTTCCGCGTCGGTCTTGCCCCAAAGCGTCGGCTGCGTGTCCAGCCGCGCCAGGTTCCAGAACGCGATGCGGATTTGCCGGACCGGTTTGGCCTGGTCGCCCATGATTTTGCGGAAAATATTTTCCAGGACCGCGTTCATAACGGAATTTTGAAACTGCGGCTCATGGAAACGATGGCCGCCGCTGACTTCGCTGAAATCGTTGAACCGGATGGTCAGGCCCAGCTCGCGCGCCTGCATTTGCTCGCGGCGCAACTGGCCGACCAGCCGCGTCGCCTCGCTCAGCGTGAACGTGAGCGCCCCCTCGTAATCCGGCTCGTCATACGGCAGCGTGGTGTTGCTGGAAATCGTCGTGCGGTCCTTGACCTGCAGCAGCAACGGTTCGCTCCACAGGCCGTTGGCGAACAGCCAGAGTTGCGTGCCCCAGATGCCGAACTTTTTCCGGAGCAGGGTCGAAGGCAACTTCGCCACGTGACCGAACGTCTGCGCGCCGAGCGCCGCCAGCGAGCGCTGGCGGTTTTTGCCGATGCCGGAAAGCTCGCGCACGGAACGGTCCTTCAGAAATTCCTTTTCGTTGCCGGGTTTGATTTCGATGAACCCGGGCTTGGCGGCGTCGGTGGCCAGCTTGGCGAGGCGCGAGGAATTGGCCAGGCCGGCCGAGACCGGCAGTTTCACTTCGCGCGAAATGCGTTCGCGGATTTCGCCGACGTATTTCTCCGGCGTCGTATCGCGCCAGACGTGGCGATCCATCGTGGTGAAATCCAGGAAACCTTCGTCAATCGAGATGGGCACCAGCGTGGGCGAATATTCCTCGAGGATGCGGAACATCTGTCGCGACAGCTCCCGGTAATCGTCGTAGTGCGGCTTGCACAGGACGCCGCGCGGACAGAGCCGTGCCGCCTCGAAACACGCCATGCCGGTCTTGACGCCGAATTTCTTGGCCACGCGATTGGCGGCGATGACGATGCCGTCCCCGCGCCGCCCGCCGCCGACCCACACCGGCCGGCCCTGTAGTTCGGAATGGCGCGCAATCTCGCAACTGGCGAAGAAACTGTCGCCGTCCACGTGCAGGATGCGAATGGGTGTGCTCACAATAACCGCTTCCCGTTGGAGTTCACGCTTCAGCGTGTCTTTGTGCTCCAAGCAACCTGAAGGTTGAACTCCAACTGTGCGTTGTTCAGGTTCGCCCAAAATCATGCGCTGTCAATCCTGACTTAGGGCCTTGGACAAAGGCGGTCCAGGCGAAAAATTGCGCGGGAGTATGTACTTAACGCAAATCAATCAAAAAACGAGCATGGCACGCCGATTATTTGGTCGGGCTGGCCATCCATTGGCCACCAATGGGTTCTGCATCTTGGCCAATTTGCGTTATCTACATACTCCCGAAATTGCGGAAATGCCGTTTGTGAAATGATTTTCGGGCGGCGCACGATTAGTAATAGAGAGACTTCCCGTCACTGGCCAAAAAAACCCGCCAGGTACCGTCGGGATATTTGATACACCAGGACTCGGAACCCCGCCCTTCCGCTCCGGAGGGTTTTATCCAAACCGGGTAAAATGTCTGTTTTTTGATTCCCCACCAATCTGAATGGTAAACCTTCATTTCTCCGTCTTTCGGATCCGGAACCCAGACCGTTTTGGTTCTGGTGTAGAAAAGGCAAAGAATTAAAATGAGGAAGGTGATAATTTTCCAAAGATTTTTACCGGTCTTTTCCGATTCGGCTTCGTTTACAGCGTTGCCATAGTCTTTTTGAAGGCGCTCATACATTTTTGCCAGGTCTTCCGTCTTTGGGACCTTTTCTTCGTTGTCACTTTTCATATTCCCGAATCATTGGCAGCCACCAAGGAAGTGTCAAATGGCAAAGGATTTTTGCTGTTTGCGCAGGAGCGCGGACAGCTTGTCCGCGAGTTGTATTTGTTGTTGCCGCGGACACGCGGGCAGGCTGCCCGCACTCCGAAATTAAAAGCCCATCAGGGCTGACATCTTTGTAGCCCGATATTCCAAATGAGATAAAGCTCCGCTAGGAGCGGCATCATCGGGAAATCCGATCAGAATATGTCGCTCCTGACGGAGCTTGAATTGTTTGGTGACGGCAAGCTACAGAGATGTCGCGCCGCTGGCGCTTGCGCACGCGAAATTTCCTCGCCCGCACGGCTTTTTGCGGATTTACTTTCTGTCGCATGAAACCAAAGGCTTATGCCCGGGCGGGCGTGGATATTGATTTGGGCGACCGGGTCAAATCCACCCTGCCGCAATTGCTCGCCGCAACGCATCGCCGGGAGGTGGTCGGCAAGGTCGGCGGCTTCGGCGGTTTGTTCGCGCTTGACCTGAAGAAATACCGCGAGCCGGTCCTCGTGTCGTCCGTGGACGGCGTCGGCACCAAGCTTAAAATCGCCTTCGCCATGGACCGGCACGACACCATCGGCGCCGACCTCGTGAACCATTGCGTCAACGATATCGCCGTGCTGGGCGCCGAGCCGCTCTTTTTCCTCGATTACCTCGGCACCGGCAAATTGCAGCCGCATGTCTTTACCGAAATCATCAAGGGCTTCGCGCGCGCCTGCGCGGAAAACCGTTGTGCGCTCATCGGCGGTGAGACGGCCCAGATGCCGGGCTTTTACCAGAAAGGCGAATACGACGTGAGCGGCACCATCGTCGGCATCGTGGAAAAAAGCAAAATGCTCAATGGCCAGAAGACGGTGAAGCGCGGCGATGCGGTCATCGGCATCGCGTCGAGCGGCCTGCACACGAATGGCTACTCGCTCGCGCGGAAAATTTTCTTCGAGCAACTGAAACTGAAACCAACCAGCCGCGTGCCGGGATTGAAAGGCACGCTTGGCGCGGAATTGCTGAAAGTCCACATCAGCTACGGCCCGCTCGTACAGAAACTGTTAAAGAAATTCAACACGGAGCGCGGAGCATTGCTCCGCCGGAACTCGCAGAGCAATGCTCTGCGCTCCAATCCGGTTCACGCCTTCGCGCACATCACCGGCGGTGGTTTCGTGGACAACATTCCGCGCGTGCTGCCGAAGACTTGCGATGTCGTCATCCGCAAAGGTTCGTGGGACATGGTGCCGATTTTCAAGATGATCGAGGCCAAGGGTGGCGTGCCGGATGCCGAGCTTTACCAGGTGTTCAACATGGGCATCGGCATGGTGGCCATCGTGTCGGCGGACAAAGCGGAGGCGATTTTGAAATTCATCCGTGCGCAGAAACACAAGGCATGGCTGATTGGCGAAGTGGTCAAGGGTCGCGGCGAAGTGAGGATGGAATAAATCCGAATTCCGAAGGCCGATGCCCGACCCGTGCTCCGTAGCAGCACTGCGGAGGGTGGAAAGAAGTCCGAATGTCGAAATCCGAAATAGTGGAACGGCCCTCGTAGACGTTTCGGGCTTCGGATTTCGGTCTTATTTCGGATTTCGGCCTTCGAGTTTCGGATTTTCAATAGCTCATCCGGTCCAGTTTCACCTTGCCGCGGAAAATCCAGTAGATGCAGACGGTGTAGGCAATCACCAGCGGCACGCCGATGCACGCGATGACGAGCATGATGCCCAGCGTTTTCGGCGACGACGCGGCGTTGTAAATTGTCAGGCTGTTTTCCGGGTTCGGCTGGCTGTAAACCAGGTTCGGATATATGTTCAGGCCGAACAGCGCCATCAGCGTGATCATGGTCGCGCACGACGACAGGAAAGCCTTGCCAGTCGCGGCCGTGATAAAATTCGCGCGGGATGTTGGCGATGGCCAGCATGTTCGCCAGCGCGATGCTGAACAGCCACGGATTTTCCCGCACGCGCGCCGCCATGTGCGGCACGTAAAGCAGCGTGGCCATCGTCGTGATCACGGCGCAAATCACGAAGAAAATGATGCAGTTCATCGCCCAGCCGCGCAGCTTGTCGTGGAGCGCGCCTTCGGTTTTCATCAGGCCGTAAATCGCGCCGTGCATCATGAACAGCGCCACCGTCGTGACGCCGACGCAGCAGCGGATACGGCTTCAGCAAACCGAGAAATGTCCCGGCGAATTCGCCGTTCGCGTCAATCGGAATGCCCCAGGCGATGTTGCCCATCGCCACGCCGATGAGCAGCGCGGACACGATGCTGCCGGCGGAAAAGCCGATGTCCCACATCTGCCGCCACCAGCGCATCGGCTGTTTGCTGCGGAATTCGATGGCCACGGCGCGGAAAATCAGCGCCGCCAGCAGCAGCATGAACGCGAGGTAAAAACCGGAAAAGACCGTCGCATAGACGTTCGGGAACGCGGCGAACAGCGCGCCGCCGCCGGTGACGAGCCAGACTTCGTTGCCGTCCCAGACCGGCCCGATGGCGTTGAGCAACGATGCGCCGCTCGGTGTCGTCCTTTGTGAACAGGTGCAGCGCGCCGATGCCGAGGTCGAAGCCGTCGAGCATCGCGTAGCCGGTGAACAGCACGCCGACGAGGATGAACCAGATGGTGTTCAGGTCGAAATTCATATTGAAAACAAAATCGGAGTGATAGCTTAATGGAAAGTTGAGTAATTGAATCGCCAAAACACCACTCCAACACGCCAGCACTCCATTTCCACATTCATGTTTATTCGTGTCCATTCGCGGTTGATTCAATTTCTTGTGGGCAGCGCCAGTTTGCCGGACGGCACAAGGTCGGCGTCATCCGGGCCGTGCTGGATTTTGTCGTTGAGCAGATAAATGAAAACCGCGAACAGCAGAAAATAAATGAACGTGAACAGAATCAGCGACGTGAGCACCGACGTTGGCCTTCACGACTGTGGACAAGGCCCTCCGGCGTGCGCATCAGGCCATAGACAATCCACGGCTGCCGGCCGACTTCGGCGGCGAACCAGCCGAGCTGGTTGGCGATTTGCGGGCCGAGCACGGAGAAAACCAGAATCCACAACAGCCAGCGCCGTTCGTGCAGCGAGCCGTGGCGGAAATACAAAAAGCCCAGCGCCGCAATCGCAATCATTGTGAAGCCGATGCCCACCATGCCGTGGAAGAATATGAACGATGCCTCGACCGGCGGACGGTCTTCCGGTGCGAAATGCATCCAGGCCGGTCACCGTGCGTGTGCGTGTCATGAACCGACGAGAAAACTCAGCATTCCCGGCCACTGCAGGCCGACGACCTTTTGATCTTGTTCATCCACATAACCGACGAGCGTGAGCGGCGCGTTTGACTCGGTATTGTAAAGTCCCTCAAACGCCGCGAGTTTGGCCGGCTGATTTTTCGCCACGCTCCGCGCGCTGCTGTCGCCGCTGACCAGTTGCAGCAACGACGCAATCAACGCCACCGTCAAGCCGACCCGCAACGACGCGCGGGCGAAATCCAGATGGCGCTTTTTCAGCAGATACCACGCGCTCACGCTGACGACGAGAAACGCGCCGGCCTGCCACGCGCCGCACAACGCGTGAAACAGCCGGTCCACCATGGACGGATTGAAAACCAATTGCCAGAAGTCCGTGATTTCGGCGCGCGCCACGCCGTTATGCGCAACGATGTGATAACCGGCCGGCGTCTGCATCCAGGAATTCGCCACGACAATCCACACCGCGCTGAAATGCGCGCCGAGGCAGACCATGCACGTCGAGAAGAAATGCAATTTGCGGCTGACCTTGTCCCAGCCGAACAGCAAGACGGCGAGAAAACCGGATTCGAGGAAAAACGCGAAGATGCCTTCCGCCGCCAGCGCGCTGCCGAACACGTCGCCGACAAAGCGCGAATAGGTCGCCCAATTCGTGCCGAACTCGAATTCCATCACGATGCCGGTCGCCACGCCGATGGCGAACGTGAGGGCGAAGACCTTCGTCCAGAACCGCGCCATCTGGTGATAAACGCGGGTTTTTGGTTTTGAGCCACAATCCTTCCATGCAGACGAGCAGGACGCCGAGGCCGATGCTCAACGGCGGGTAAAGGTAGTGAAATGCGATCGTCGCTCCGAACTGGATGCGGGCAAGCGTGAGAACATCCATACGCTCTGAGATTGCGCTTCTCAGAACTGGCTGTCAATTGGGCAAGATGGGCAAGATGGGATATTACCAAACCTTGTAAAATGTTTAAGCGGTTTTCGCAATTGCTTCTCCCCGCGCCATCCCGTCTTCGCATTGCTTCAATTTGTCGCGCGGCGTAAGCTGCCGGCGCTTTTTTCATGAAAATTCTGGTCATCGGTTCGGGCGGACGCGAACACGCGCTGGTGTGGAAACTCGCGCAGTCGCCGCACGTCACCCAATTGTGGTGCGCGCCGGGCAACGCCGGCATTGCGCTGGAACGGCTCGCAAAGAACGGCGCGCCGGCTGAATGTGTAAATCTCGGCGCGGAAGATCTGCCAAAACTGCTCGCCTTCGCACAGGAGAAAAAAATCGAACTCACCGTTGTCGGCCCGGACAATCCGCTCGCGCTGGGCATCGTGGATTTGTTCCAGAAGCACGGTCTGCGGATCTGGGGACCGAACCAAAAGGCGGCACAATTTGAGTCGTCGAAAGTTTTCTCCCAAACGTTCATGGAGAAATACGGAATTCCGACTGCCCGTTCGGGGGTCTTTGCGGCAAACGAAGTTCTGGCGGCCCGGGCATTTGCCGGTTCATTGGCTGGCCGTTGCGCCGTCAAGGCGGACGGCCTGGCGCTCGGCAAGGGCGTCCTGATTTGCACAAGTGAATCGGAAGCCAATCAGGCCATTGATCGAATCCTGGTCGCAAAAAACTTTGGCGCCGCCGGCTCGCAAATTGTCATCCAGGAACTTCTGGAAGGAATGGAAATTTCACTGCACGCCATTTGTGACGGCAAGACGGCAAAGCTGTTTCCGACCGCACAGGATCACAAGCGCGCGCTGGATGGCGACCAGGGTTTGAACACCGGCGGCATGGGAACCTATTCGCCGACGCCCTTTTTGAGCGACCGCGCTTTAACCGAGTTCGGCAATAATATTTTGACACCGTGGTTGCGGGGATGCGTCGCGGGAGCACATTAATTTCCGCGGGATTATTTATCCGGGCGTGATGCTGACCAAAGGCGGGCCGAAGGTGCTGGAGTTCAACGCGCGTTTTGGCGACCCGGAAACGCAGGTTTATCTGACGCGGTTGGAAAATGATTTGGTCGAATTGCTCGACGCCAGCGCTGGCGGCACGCTCGACAAAGTGGAATTAAAATGGAGTCCGATGGCCTCTGTTTGCGTGGTGATGGCCAGCGGCGGGTATCCCGGCAGTTACGCGAAGGGCAAGCCCATCCTTGGCCTGGCCGAGGCGGCGAAATTGCCGAACACGAAGGTTTTTCATGCCGGCACGGCCAAAAGCGGGGATGAAATCGTCACGAGCGGCGGACGCGTTCTCGGTGTGACCGCCTGGGCGAAGGATTTGAAGTCTGCACAGGCGGCTGCCTACGCAGCAGTCGGGAAAATTTGTTTTGAAGGCGCGCATTTCCGCCGTGACATCGCGGCGAAGGCGCTTTGACCCAAACCACCTTCCGATGAATCAGAAAATTCGCAGCGGTCACCCGGCCGGTTGAAACGATGATGCTTTCCCGACTCTTCCGCCGCAAATCGCTCGACCAACTGGCCGCCGAGACGATTGCCCCCCAATTTCAACTCAAACGCGCGCTCGGCCCGGTGCACCTGACGTTGCTCGGGGTAGGCGCGGTTATCGGCGCCGGCATTTTCTCCTCTATCGGCTCTGCGGTGGCGGGCGGCGCGGATCACGCCGGCGCTGGTCCGGCGATCATTCTGTCATTTGTGTTGTCGGCGGTCGCGTGTGGCTTCGCGGGGCTGTGCTACGCGGAATTCGCCGCCATGGTGCCGGTATCCGGTTCGGCCTATACCTATGCTTACGCCACGCTGGGCGAGCTGGTCGCGTGGATTATCGGTTGGGACCTGATCCTCGAATACGCCGTTGGCAACGTCGCGGTGGCGATCTCGTGGTCGGGTTACTTTCAGGAGTTGCTGCGCGGGTTTGGACTCCACTGGCCGTTATGGCTGGGCGTGGATTTTCGCTCCGCCCTGCAGGCGGCGAAACAGGTCGCCGCCGCCAAAACGGCCGGCGTTGATCCGGCGACCTTGGATGCAAGCACGCGGCTGGCGGCCCAGGCTCTGGCCGATGCACCGCGCCTCGCCGGCGTGCCGCTCATCTTCAACGTGCCGGCGTTCAGCATCGTGATGCTGCTGACGTGGATTCTGGTCCGCGGCATTCGCGAAAGCTCCTGGTTCAATTCGGCGCTGGTGATCGTGAAGCTCGTCATCCTCGTTTTCTTCATGGTCCTGGGCGCGTTCTACGTGAAGCCGGAGAACTGGACGCCGTTTGCGCCCAACGGCTGGGCCGGCATCACGAGCGCGGCCGCGATCATTTTTTTTGCCTATATCGGTTTTGATGCGGTTTCGACCGCCGCCGAGGAAACCCGGCAGCCGCAGCGCAACGTGCCAATCGGCATTCTCGCCAGCCTCGCCATTTGCACCGTCCTCTACATCGTGGTGGCGGTGGTGCTGACCGGCCTCATGCACTGGAACCAATTGGGCACCGCCGAACCGCTGGCCACGGCGTTTTCGGGGCTGGGGCTGAACTGGGCGGTCGGCATTATCTCGGTCGGCGCGCTGGTGGCGAACACCTCAGTGCTGTTCGTCTTCCAGCTTGGCCAGCCGCGCATTTTTTTCAGCATGGCGCGCGACGGTTTGCTGCCGGCCTGGGCGGCAAAAGTCCATCCCCGTCACCGCACGCCGCACGTGACGACCATCCTGACCGGCGTGCTCGTGGCGGGCTTTGCGGGCGTCACGAACATCAACGAAGTGGTGGAGCTATGCAACATCGGCACGCTGTTCGCCTTCGTGCTGGTGGCGGCCGGCATCCTGATTCTTCGCCGCACGGACCCCGACCGCCCGCGGTCGTTTCGCGCTCCGTTGTGTCCGTGGGTGCCGCTGGCCGCGATCCTTTCCTGTGGCTGGCTGATGGCGCAGTTGCCGCGGGTGACCTGGCTGCGCTTCATTCTCTGGCTGGGAGTTGGGCTGCTCATTTATTTTCCCTACAGCATGCGGCGCAGCCGGCTGCATCGGAGCAATTTGTAAAAATTCCCGGTC
Organism: uncultured Verrucomicrobiae bacterium; assembly: GCA_963802515.1. Lineage (GTDB taxonomy): Bacteria > Verrucomicrobiota > Verrucomicrobiia > Limisphaerales > UBA11358 > UBA11358. The sequence continues at coordinate 1,830,669 of CAWDIX010000002.1, read as the reverse complement.
AACGGCGCGCACTTCCGCCGGGACATCGCGGCGAAGGCGTTGCATTAAAACAATTCCCGCCGATCCCCGTGTGGCCTGATCAGTGAGACACAGGCGCAATTACTTTCCAAGACTGACCGTCATGAATAAGATTGTATACGGTTCCCTGATGGTTACCGGAATCGTCGTAATTACCAACGAAAACTTCCGCTGTGTCTGGGGCGGAATAGACAACGGAGTCAATCCTCCAAAATTTTATTCCAATGGATGGATCGGGATATTGTTCGGCATATTGAAATTTAAGCGGGTCGAAACCCGGAGGAAACCAAGATAATTCCCTCAACTTTTCGGTAGCGAATGCGTTATGATTGGTGTCCGCTGCCAGGAGCTTAGTCCACAAATACGTTTGTATCGTCGCGTCTGGGGTGCCAAGTCCTGCATTTGTTAGCGAGGAAGGTGTGAAAATCTTTTCCACCTCGTTCATCGGCATGTATTGTTGAAGGTTATCGTCAACGGCCCGAGTCGCCACAGGATTGTTGGTTTGTGATTTGGTTTCCAACTCGTTGCGTAGCGCGCCTACCTCACCGCGCAATTTCAAAAGTTCAATTTCACTTGAATGGGATTTCAATTGCGCGTTTTCCGCCAACAATCCGGCCAGTTGGTTCGTCGCATAGTCGCGTTCACGCTGCAACTGGCGCATTTGGTCGGCCAGCGGCGCTTGCTGTTGCTGGAGCGTCAGTTCTCGGTCGCGCAGTTGCGAGGCCTGGTGCGCCTCAAAAATTCCCGTTCCAACGGTGGCAGTAAGCGCCGCTCCGATAATGGTTTTTTGCAGGGTGGTCATGGCAATGGTTTTGGTTGCGGCAATGGCGGTTGAAGTTGAAACGGTGGTTCCGGCCAGAACGGCGGCGGCAGAAATGGCGGCAGCCAGGCCAATCGGCGCGGATTGGACGGCGTTGGCGGAAATCAGAACCGCCAGTCCGCTCGCGGCGATGGTTATTTTGCGTTTCGAGAAATATTCCCGCAGCCGCTCCACGGCGCGGCCGACGCGCTTTTGCGCGGCGTCGTCCGTTGTACCCAGTGTCATGCCGACTTCGCGAAGGGATTTGTTCTCAAAATAGCGGAGCAGGACAGCGGCACGGTCAGCATCGTCAAGCATGTCCATGGCTTCGTCGAGCAGCGGCTCGATTTCGGACCAGACAGGCGGGACGCCTGTGCCACTTTCGGTCGCATTCATGTCGTTCATCTCCACGGCGATTTGTTCGCGCAATTGGCGGCGCGATTCCTTGCGGATGACATCAATCGCGGTCCGCCGCGTCACCGCGTAAAGCCAGGGCGCCAGGGAACTGACGGGCGGGATGCCTGTGCCACTCATTTTGCCGGCGCTGCGCGCAAGGTCGGTGAAAACGGATTGCGCGACTTCTTCGGCCAGTTGCGGCGAGCGGACCTGCCTCAACGCCGCGGAATAGACCAGGTCCACGTGTCGGCGGACAATCTCGGCAAAGGCGTCCTCTGAATTTTCCCGCGCGTGTTGCTCGAGCAAATCCCAATCGCTTGTCATGCTTTTGAAAGTGTATCGCCGCCAACTGAAGGAATCCGACAAAATTTCCGTTGAAAAATCGGGGCCGGACAGGATCGCTTGCCACCGCTTTTCCCGGTGGCCGCGCGCAAGCACCTTTACTTTCACCCTTTTGTTGCGCAATTTGGAGGCAGCATGACACGACATTTCTTCAGGCTCTCGATTTTGGCGTTGGCCGGTTCGTTGCTGGCGCAGGTTGCGTCGTCCGCGAACACGAATGACCTGGCGCTGGCGAAATCGGAAATTTTGGAAAGCAACGTGGCCTACCTGTGCGTCAGCCACGTTGCCGCCGGCCTGCCCGATGAAATCAGTGCGGCGAATCGCGCATGGCCGGCCACAAACAAAATTGCCGGCACCGTGCTGGATTTGCGCTTTGCCGACGGCAATGATGCGGCAGCCGTCACGGCCACCGCAAATTTGTTCGCCGCAAAAAAACTGCCGCTGGCGGTTCTCGTAAACGGCGGAACGCGCGGCGCCGCGGTGACCCTGGCGACCACTTTGCGCGAAGCGCGGGTGGGGCTGGTTTTCGGCAGCAAGTCGGCGGCGGTGAAACCGGATATTTCCGTTGCGGAGAACCCCGCTGACGAAAAAAAGTTTTTTGAAAACCCCTACGCGGCGCCAGCCACCAACAAAGTCGCCGCGTTGCCGGACACAAACGATATCCTGCCCTGGGTGGACCATACCAGCGAGGCGGATCTGGTCCGGGCGAAAATCAAGGACGGCGACGAATTTGAAAACCCGCCGCCACCACACGCGGCAGGGCCGCAGCCGCCGGTGATTCGCGACCCGGTCCTGGCGCGCGCGGTGGATTTAATCAAGGGGCTCGCGATCATCCGGGAATTCCATCCTTGATTTCGGGTTGACGATTCGTGGTTCGCGACTCACCTTGAACTTTGCGCGGCATGAAAACCATTCTGTTCATTTGCACCGGCAACGTCTGTCGCAGCCCGATGGCCGAGGGGCTTTTCCGTCAGGCGGCCGGCGGGCGCGGGGATTTCCGCGTGCTGTCGGCGGGCATCGGCGCGGTGAACGACCAGCCGCCAACGCCGCATTCGGTGGCGGCCATGCGCGAACTGGGCGTTGACATTTCCGGGCATCGCAGCCGGATGCTCACCGCGGACCTGGTGCAGCAGGCGGATTATATTTTTGGCATGACGCACAGCCACGTGGACACTGTTGCGCTGTTGTATCCCGCAGGCGGAGGAAAAGACCTTTTTGCTGCGCGAATTTGACGAAACGCTTGAACCCTTTGAAAAAGACATCAGCGACCCGATTGGCAGTTCCTACGAGGTGTATGTGCATTGCCGCAACCAGATCGAACAGGGCATCGCGTCACTGGTGAAATTTATGGAACAACATGAAACGCTGTCGGCCCCGGCTGCGGCCAAAACCGCGCAAACTACGAGCTTTGCGCTCGGCGCCGACCACGGCGGTTACGAATTGAAAGAGGCGTTGAAACAATACCTGCGGCAGCGCGGCTTGAGCGTCACGGATTTCGGCGCGAAATCGAAAGAGCCGGCCGACGATTATCCCGACTTCGCCCAGCCGGTGGCCCAGGCCGTCGCCAGCGGCCGGGCGGAACTCGGCCTGCTGATTTGCACGAGCGGGGTCGGGATGAGCATGACTGCCAACAAAGTGCCGGGCGTGCGTGCCGCGCTCGTGGCCGGCGAACAGGACGCGGCGCTGGCGCGGCAACATAACGACGCCAACGTGCTGTGTCTCAGCGGGAAAAGAACCCCGCCCGAACTGGGTCGGAAAATTCTCGACGCTTTCATCGCCGCGAAATTCGAGGGCGGCCGCCACGAACGGCGCGTTGACAAAATGGACGTCCGGTTCGCCGCGCCGCAACTCCGCTTGCGCGCCGTGGACCCCGCCGTGGCCGAAGTCATCGAGCGCGAGCGTATGCGCCAGCAGGAAAACATCGAGCTGATCGCCAGCGAAAATTTTGTCAGCCCGGCCGTTTTGGAAGCCCAGGGCTCCGTGCTCACGAACAAATATGCCGAAGGCCTGCCCAAAAAGCGCTGGTACGGTGGCTGCGAAAACATCGACTCGATCGAGCAACTGGCGATTGACCGCGCGAAAAAACTGTTCGGCGCGGAACACGCCAATGTCCAGCCGCACTCCGGCAGCCAGGCGAACATGGCCGTCTATTTTGCGGTGCTGAAACCCGGCGACAAAATGCTCACGATGGACTTGAGCCACGGCGGCCATCTGACGCACGGCAACAAGGTGAATTTCTCCGGCAAATTTTTTGAAATCGTCCACTACGGCGTCCGCAAGGACGACGAACGGATTGATTACGACCAGTTCGCCGCCATGGCCCGCGAGCACAAGCCGAGGATGATCACCGTTGGCGCCAGCGCGTATCCGCGCATCATTGATTTCAAGCGCATGGGCGAAATCGCCCGCGAAGTCGGCGCGTACCTGCTGGCCGACATCGCGCACATCGCCGGCATGGTTGCGGTGGGCATCCATCCGAGTCCGATTCCGCACGCGGATTTTGTGACGACCACGACGCACAAGACCCTGCGCGGCCCGCGCGGCGGCTTGATTTTGTGCCGCGAAAAGAACGCGAAGGAAATTGATTCCACCGTTTTCCCCGGCATCCAGGGCGGCCCGCTGGAACACGTCATCGCGGGCAAGGCGGTTTGTTTCCAGGAAGCGTTGCAGCCGTCGTTCAAGGCATATCAGGAGCAAATCGTGAAGAACGCGAAGGCGCTGGCCGAAGGCATGAAGCGCAACGGCTACCGCCTCGTCAGCGGCGGCACGGACAATCATCTGATGCTGGTGGACGTGGGCGTGAAAAACCTCACGGGCAAGGACTGTCAGATCGGCGCTCGACGAAGCCGGCATCACGGTGAACAAAAACACGATTCCGTTCGAGACGCGCTCACCGTTCCAGGCCAGCGGTGTCCGGCTGGGCACCCCGGCAGTGACGACCCGCGGCATGAAAGAAGCGGAAATGGCGGCCATCGCCGACATGATTTCCGAAGTGCTGCTGGACATCAAAAATGTCGAGGCGGCGCACAAGGTTCGGGAGCGTGTCCGGGAATTGACCGCTAAATTCCCGCTGCCTTATTGATTTAGCGGTGGCGGTTTTGGCGGCGATGACTGCTGATGTAGAGGTTTCATAAAATCAGAGTCCACAACTTGTGGAGTTACGAACATCAGAAGGCTTCTCGATTCCGGCGTCGCATTTGTTGGGCTGTCCAGCCATCCGCCCGGTGGGATTTCCTTTTCCAAAACAACGGTTTGGCCGGGTTGCAAGGAAACATGATTCGTCATCTGTATCGCCTGCACGCTTGGTTGTGAGGGGTCGCCCGCCAATTGGATTAACCGCGCATTCAAATTCAAATCAAAAGTGGATGAGTTTGTTGAAAAGGAAGGCGTAACTTCCAGAATTTCACCTGTGTTCACATTTGTGCCGCCCACAGGAATTGATCGTGTGACGGACATTGTAGCCTGCTCTCCATTCATGGTAATTACTTGTGGCGCACTGATAACATTGGCGTCGCTCGCTCCTTGCAACGCTTCATTGATTGTTTTTAATTGCTGTTCCGCTAGCAGTCCGGTTCTGCCGCCTTGCGCGTTAGACATCCATCCCACGCCAAGAACCTGCAAATCTTCCGTCGGGAGAGAAACAAACCGTGTTCTCAAATGAATGGTGATTTTTTCCACCGGTAAACCATTTGTCTCCGGTTGCGCCGATTGAGGCAAAACATTTTTTTCGCGACGTAATCGAGTGACCTCACCACGCAACTTCAGCAATTCGTTGAATTGCTCATCTGAAAGAGGTTTGGAATCGCCTGCCGCTGCAAGACGATTTGAAAGGCTTTCGTTGTCGGTCTTCAACTGCGCGATCTGTTGCGTCAACGCTTCGTTTTCCACGCGCAATTTTTCCTGCGCTTGATGTTGAATCACGAAAGCCGTTGTCACACCAGCCACGACGAGCGCGCTAAGCCGGAACGATTCAGCTTGAAAGAATGAACACCGTTTGGCGGGCTTGGGGTGATGAACCAAACACAAGCTTACGAGCCTCGAAGGGAGGCGGACCAAACGGTGCGCCTGCCAATTGACACCAAAGATCAAACTTCGTCCATCCGGATTTCGTTCACCGATCAGCGACTGACGGCGCATGGCGGCATGGTGGTGTGGTCGCACTTTCTGCATCAGAAGGGTTTTCGCAGGCAACTGCGGGAAGTCTTGCCTCATTGTCCAACCAGTCCCAACGCTTACGATCCGACCGATGTGGCGCTGGGATACGTCGGAGGCATTCTCTGCGGTGCGGACAAGCTTTCCCGCGTGGCTTGGTTGCAAAGTGATCCGGCGTTGAGCCAGGTGCTGGGCGTCGAAGCCATCGCGAGTCAATCCACCTTGAGCCGGTTCTTTGACGTGTTTGGCCAAAAGACCTGCAACGCGCTCAACGGTCTGCACCGGCAAGCCCTGGCGAGTCTGCCTTCGCTCAAAGAGGGTTATACGCTGGACTTGGATTCGTGGGCACTGTTGCACGAGGATGGCCATCAACAGGGCGTGGCCGTCGGTTACACCCGGCAGGGACTCAAGCCGTGTCATCGTCCGCTGATCGCCGCTCTGGCCGAAAGCAAACTCATCGCCAACTACTGGCTGCGCCGGGGCGACAGTGCTTGTGCCAATGGGGCGGCGGAGTTTTTGCGTCAGACCGTGGCCAGTCTGCCGGCGCACCTTCGGATCAAGCTCTTGCGCGGCGACGCGGGTTTTGGCGAGACCAGCGTGCAAGCTATGGCTCAGGCACTGGGCTTGAACTTCATTCTGGTGGCACGGCTGACGCAGAAAGTTCAAAGCTGGTGCCGGCATGATGACGCCCACTGGCAACGAACCGAACTCCCCGGGCTGGAGGTGCAGGAAGTGGAACTGGATCAACCGAACCGTCGTTTGATCGTCATTCGCCAGCGGGTCGAACAACGCCCGGAAGCGGGTGGCAAGACCTTGCTGGACGTTCCGGGCTATCGCTTTCAAGCGCTGGTCACCAACCTGCCCCGGAGCGTGGACGCTCTGGCCGTCTGGCGCCAATACAACGGTCGGGCCGACCTCGAAAATCGCATCAAAGAACTCGGCCAGCAGTTTGGAATTAAACGGCTGTGCGTGGACAATTTCTGGGGCACCGAGGCGATGCACCATCTGGCGATTGCCGCTTACAACCTGTGCGTGCTGCTACAACGGCGGCTGGGCCAGTTGGAAAAATGCGAACTCAACACCCTGCGCTGGCGCTTGTTTAGCCGGGCAGCGGTGTGGAGTCGCGCCCGTGGCAAACCCACCCTTAAACTGGCCGTGCGCCGTCAAACTCATCGCCACTGGTGGCGCGAAATCCTGACCAAACTCACCGCTCTACCCAACTGCAATGCAATTGGCTCGCTTCAAGCATGAACCCGCCAACCTTATTCAAAATACTGGTTCAACTGAATCGTTCCGGCTAAGGCCAAGTTTTAAGTTTGTCATGGTCATAATTTTCAGAAGTGTGAAGGTCCCGGTTCCGGCAGAGGCAAGCGAAGCAGTCGTCAGCGTCGCCGCCAGATTTGCGGGTGCAACTTGAACCGCGTTGGCCGAAATCACAGAGGCCAGCGCGGACGTGGCGGCGACGCCCCGTCGCCGAAAAGCCGCCCGCAGTTTTTCCAGCGCGCGTTCCACCCGCATCCGCGCGGCGTTTTCGTTGAGGCCAAGTTGCGCGCCGACCTCGGCAAATTGCCGGTTTTCAAAATAGCGCAGTAAAATCGCCTCGCGGTCAGTCTGTTTGAGTTCGTGCATGGCATCGTCGAGCACGGGACGGATCTCTTCCCAATCGACTTCGGGCGCGGGATGGACGGGCGAGACGCCCGTTCCACTGTTTTGAATCGGGTCGCGCATAAATTGTTCTTCCCGGTCGCGCCGGCGGTTTTCCGTCCGCGCGATTTTCGCGGCGGCAAAATGGGCGCTGGTGTAAAGCCAGCCGGTGAGCGATTCGCGGCGCGCGAGCGATTCGGCCTTGCGCGCAAGGTCGGTGAAGACCGTCTGCGCCACATCCTGTGCGAGATGTACGTCGCCATTGACCTGCCGCAGCGCGGCGGAATAGACGAGATTGACGTGCCGCCGGACGAGTTCGGCGAAGGCATCTTCGGAACGGGTCCTGGCATAACGGCCAAGCAACTCCAAGTCCGGCGTCATGTTCAACTTATAGCACCCGCCGGAACAAAAATCGCACAAGAAAAAGGACGCGGATTTCGCGGATTTGCACGAATTGAAACCGCCCATGGCCGGGACGCGATATTCTGGTAATTCGCGGTTAAAAATCTTTTTGACAACGCGGTCGAGGTGCGGCATTCTTCCTCTGAGTTGACTGCGAAATTTCCCTTGCCGTATTGAGGCCGCGCTGCCTCGAACGCTCGGTTGATGTAATCCATTTTGAACTTTTCCGGCCATCGGGCGTCCAATGCGGGACGGCCTTTCTGTCCGGCAATTGGAATCCGGTCAATCCAACCATTTTAATTTTGTTTATGCCAAGAGTTTCAACGAAGAAAACCAAAGCGAAACCGGCAGCGGAACCTCCCGCGGCCGAATCACCGGATTTGAACAACGGCGGCGCCGTCACGGAAACCGCGGTCGCCGAGCCATCGGGTTCCGCCGACTTGCAGCCTCCGTCCACTCCGGTCGAACTGGCTGAAGAACCGAAGGTGGAGCAGCCAAAGGCGGATGAGCGCCGTGGCCCGCAGCGCGATAAAATTGTTGCGTCGCTCAACATCGCCAAGCTGCAGGCGATGCAGATGAGCGAGTTGAACCACATGGCCAGGGAGCTCGGCGTCGAAAATTTCGGCACGATGCGCAAGCACGAGGTCATTTTCCACATCCTCCAGAAAAACGCCGAGCGCGCGGGCGTGCTGTTTTCCGAGGGCGTGCTCGAAGTGCTGCCGGAAGGTTTCGGTTTTCTGCGTTCGCAGAGTTTCAATTACCTGCCCTGCCCGGAGGACATTTACGTTTCGCCGTCGCAAATCCGCCGGTTCGATCTGCAGACCGGCAACCTCATCGCCGGCCAGATCCGGCCGCCCAAGGAAAAGGAAAAATTTTTCGCGCTGCTCAAGGTCGAGGGCGTGGACGGCGAAGACCCGGACAAGGCCAAGGAAAAGACGCATTTCGACAATCTCACGCCGCTGTTCCCGAACAAGCGGTTCATTCTCGAAACCGCTGCCGGACGAGGTGAACACGCGCGTGCTCGATCTCGTTTGTCCGATCGGCAAGGGCACGCGCGGCCTCATCGTCGCGCCGCCGCGCACGGGCAAGACCGTGCTCATGCAGAAAATCGCCAACGCGATTCTCAAAAACAATCCGGAGACCTACCTGTTCATCCTGCTGATTGACGAGCGGCCCGAGGAAGTCACCGACATGGAACGCACCTGCAAAGGCGCGGAAGTGATTTCAGTCCACGTTCGACGAACCGCCGGAGCGCCACGTGCAGGTGGCCGAAATGGTCATCGAAAAGGCGCGCCGCATGATCGAACACAAGCGCGACGTGGTGATTCTGCTCGATTCCATCACGCGCCTGGCCCGCGCCTACAACACCATCCAGCCGCACTCCGGCAAGATCCTGTCCGGCGGCGTGGACGCCAACGCGTTGCACAAGCCGAAGCGCTTTTTCGGCGCGGCGCGCAACATCGAGGAAGGCGGCTCGCTCACCATCATGGCCACCGCGCTGGTGGACACCGGCAGCCGCATGGATGAGGTCATTTTTGAAGAGTTCAAAGGCACCGGCAACATGGAGGTCCATCTGGACCGCGCGCTGGTGGACCGCCGCATTTTCCCGTCGATCAACGTCGAGACGTTCCGGCACGCGCAAGGAGGAATTGCTTTATCACCCGGACGAATTGAGCCGGATTGTGCTGCTGCGCCGCGCGCTTACCGGCGTGCCGCCCGTGGAGGCGATGGAACTGCTGCTGGGCAAATTGAAAAAGACCAAGAGCAACATCGAGTTCCTCCTGAGCATGACGGTGAGTTGAGTTTCAAAGCAGAGTCCAAAGGCTTATTGCTGACGCACCGGCTTCCACTCAATCCGGCCGCGGACTCCGTCAATCAACTGTTCGAGGGTCCAAAGCTGTACGGGACCGATGGTGCCATAATCGGCAACGATCTTCCGGCTTTTACCCGTCGAAACAGTGACGAGGCAGGCGCTATTTTCCAGTGGATTGGCACGGTACTGGTCCTGAAAATCTTTGAAGCCACCCGAGTCCAGCGCATAACAAAGGCGCGCAAAAGTCGGCAGATCAATCTGCCCGGTGGCTTGACTGGGTTTGGGCTGGAACACATCAAATTCGGCCGTGCCGGAGCGATGGAACGTCACGCGATAAATCGGTCCGGAACTGGAATTGGTCGTGCGCTCCAGGGAAATGCTCTCGTAAGGCAGCGCGGCGCGGAACGCTTCAACCCGATCGGCGGAAAGATTTCCCAGGTACAGCGGTTTGTAAATGTCCGGCACGTTGGTAATGGTTACCGGGGCGAAAAATACAACAGGCTTTGGGGTGTCCGTGTTCGCTTTCCGGGAACACGCGCCCAGAAACACGAGCATCACAACCAGAACGCTGACGGACCCGATCCTGGCGGGATTTGCGCGGGGCATTCTACGGTCATTTGGTTTCAATGTGACTTGCCTAGAGCAGAATTATTGCCAATCGTTCCGGCTTATCGGCGGGGTGGAACCGGTGACCACGGCCAGTCAAATGCTTCAAAAGCCCAATAAACAAGCCTGTTTGATTGCGCTTGACGGTTTGAGGCCAAAAACCTATTATATCTGCTCAAGAACGGTAAAGTTTGCTGGTTCAACCAGCGCGCGAAAGTCGGAAGATACATATCTCCGACTTTTTTGTTCCCCGGATGGGAACGCCGTGTCGAGCGTATGAATGCGGATTTTTTGGCAGTTTTGGAATTTTGGGAGCGCGAAAAGGGCATCAATCGTGATGTCCTCGTCGGCGCTGTCCAGGAGGCGTTGTTGTCCGCCGCCAAGAAGGCCGTCGGCGCGGCGCGCGAATTGCGCGTCGAGATTGACCAGAAAAACGGCGACATCAAGGCGTTCGCCAAGCTCATCGTCTCCGACAAGGTCATCTCCAAGCACGACCAGATTTCCGTGTTCGACGCGCGCCGCATCAAGCCGGACGCGCAGATTGGCGACGAAATTGAAAAGGAAGTCACGCCGACCGGCTTCGGCCGCATTGCCTCGCAATACGCCAAGCAGGCGCTCATGCAGAAAATCCGGCAGGCGGAAAAGGCGCTGATTTTCACCGAATTCAAGGACCGCGTCGGCGACATCGTCAGCGGCACCGTGCGGCGGTTTGAGCGTTCGGACGTGATTCTGGACCTGGGCAAATACGAGGCGCTGCTGCCGAACCGCGAGCGCGTGCCCACCGAGGAATATCAGGTGGGCGAGCGCATCCGTTGCTACGTCAAGGCGGTCGAACAAGGCCCGCACGGGCCGGAAATCATTTTGTCCCGCGCCGACCCGCGTTTCGTCATCAAACTGTTCCAGCTCGAAGTCTCGGAAATCAACGACGGCACGATTGAAATCAAAGGGCATCGCCCGCGAACCGGGTTTCCGCACCAAGATGGCGGTTTATTCGCGCGACAACAAGGTGGACCCCGTCGGCGCGTGCGTCGGCATGCGCGGCCAGCGCGTGAAAAACATCGTTCGCGAACTTAACAACGAGAAGGTGGATGTGATTCCGTGGTCGCCGGACGTCCGGACGTTCATCACCAACGCGCTCGCACCGGCCAAGCTCAAGAGTTTTGAAATGGATGAGTCCGGCAAGCGCGTCAAAATCCTGGTGGCGGAAGATCAATTGTCGCTGGCCATCGGCAAGCGCGGCCAGAACGCGCGCCTGACGGCCAAGCTCACCGGCTGGGAGGTGGACATTGACGCCGAAGCAGGTCGTCACCAAGGGATTCGAGGAAAAGGTCGCCGAAGCCGTTGAATTGCTGGCGGTCATTCCTGGGATTACGCGCGAGCAGGCCGATGCGCTGGTGCATGCCGGGCTGACGCGGCTGGAAGATTTGCTGTCGGCGGATGAAGGCGATTTGAGCAGCATCCTGCAAATTGGCGAACAGGCGGCGGAGATTTTGAAGGCGGCGCGGGCTGAAGCCGAACGTAAAAGGATCCGGCTGGATGAGGATGACTCTTCGGCCGCAGCCGTCTGATGAACAGTTGAGATTTATGACGCAGACCGAAACAGCGTTTGGAAACGCGCGTTAGCCATGACGGCCTTTCGCACATTCCGGTTGGCGGCGGTGAAAATTTATGCCCGTTCGGATTTACGACATTTCGAAGAAGCTTGGCCTGGAGAACAAGGCGATTCTCGCCAAAGCCAAGTCGCTGGGCATTGCCGCCGCCAAGGTTCCGTCCAGTTCGCTCGATAAAATCAGCGCCGAGTTCCTCGAAGAGGAGCTGTTCAAGGATCATCCCGAGATCGCTGCCAAATTCAAGGCGCCTCCGGCGCCCGCCGTCGAAGCGCCCAAGCCCGCGCCGGTCGAGGAAAAAATCGTCGTCATCAAGCCGCGCCGCCGGAGCCCAAACCGGAGGTCAAAGCCGGAACCGGTGAAAGCTGAGCGGCGCCGCCGGTGGTCGAAGCGCCCCAAGCCGCCGCCGCCGCCGCCCAAACCGGCCGGCCCGAAAGTGGGTGACAAGGTCGGATTCATTCAGTTGCCGCACACGGCAGCGCCCGCCGAAAGTGCCCGGTCACGGCCAAATCCGGCGTCCAAGCCGGCCAGCACAGGACGATCCCGGCAGCCCGTTCGGCGCAGACCGGGGGCCGGCACCCGCGCGCCGACCCGCCCGCGAGGACGCCGAGCCCGACCGCCGCGCCGCAGCCGAAATTTGTCGCGCCGGCGACCGGCGAGGTCATCATCATCAAACCGCCGATTGTCGTCCGCGAACTGGCCGGGCAGCTCAAGCAGAAGCCGTTCAAGATCATCGCCGATTTGATGGAACTGGGCGTCTTCGCCAACGTGAACCAGGCGATTGACGAAAAAATCGCGCAGCAGCTTTGCGCCAAATACGGTTTCCGGTTTGAAGTGGAAAAACGCGAACGCGGCGGCGGGGTCGTCCACGCGCCGGTCAAGAAAGTCGAACTCGATGTGGAGGACAAACCGGAGCAGCTCAAACCGCGCGCGCCGGTCGTCACCATCATGGGTCACGTTGACCACGGCAAAACGACGCTGCTCGACGTCATCCGCAAGTCGAACGTCGCCGCGGGCGAGGCCGGCGGCATCACCCAGCACATCGGCGCTTACACCATTTCCGTGCCGCACCCGGAACGCAAAAAGGAACTGGCGCAAATCACGTTCCTCGACACGCCCGGCCACGCGGCGTTCAGCTCGATGCGCGCGCGCGGCGCGAACGTCACGGACATCGTCGTGCTCGTCGTGGCGGCCAACGACGGCGTCATGCCGCAGACGCTGGAGGCGCTCAACCACGCCAAGGCCGCCAAAGTCCCGATTCTGGTCGCCGTCAACAAAATGGACCATCCCGAACGCGAATCCGATGAAGGTCCGCCAGCAGTTGCAGGACAAGGGCCTGGTGCCGGACGATTGGGGTGGCGACACGATTTTCGTGGACGTTTCCGCGCTGACCAAGCAGGGCGTGGACAAATTGCTGGAAATGATTCTGCTCCAGGCCGAGTTGCTCGAACTCAAGGCGAACCCTGACCGCCGCGCCAAGGGCAACGTCATCGAATCCGGCGTCGAACCGGGCGGCCCGACCGCGACCGTGCTCGTGCGCAAAGGCACGCTGCGCGTCGGCGACATCATTTTGTGCGGCGAGTTTTACGGCCGCGTCCGCGCGCTCATCAATGAGGAGGGCAACCGCCTCAAGGAAGCCGGGCCGTCCGTGGCCGTGAAGGTGCTCGGCTTGAACGGCGTGCCGGAAGCCGGTCTGGAATTCAGCGTGGTCGAGGACGAAAAGGCCGCGCGCGAACTGGCCGAACAACGCGCCCACGAGATCAAAACCCAGGATTTGGAGAATCGCTCGAAGGTCACGCTGGAAAATCTGTTCGCCTCGCTCGCGGCGGCGCAGAGCAAGGTGCTCAAAGTCGTCGTCAAAGCCGACACGCAAGGCTCGGTCGAGGCCATCGTCGAGGCGCTCAAGAAAATTGAGGCGGAAAAGGTTTCGCTCGAAATCATTCACAGCGATGTCGGCACGATCACCGAAAACGACGTGGCCCTGGCCTCCGCGTCCGCACGCCGTCATTCTCGGCTTTCACACGCGGCTGGACAGCACGGCCGCCGAAAAGGCGAAGCATGAAGGCGTGCAGATCAAGCTTTACGCGATCATTTATGAATTGATTGACCAGGTGAAGGAGGCGATGGCCGGGCTGCTCGAACCGGTCGTCAAGGAAATCATCATCGGTTCGGCGGAAGTGCGGCAGATTTTCGAATTGTCCAAGGGCGTGCCGGTCGCCGGTTGCATGGTGGCCAGCGGCCGCATCGTCAAAGGCAAGGTCCGCGTGCGCCGGCGCAAGGACGTCATTTACGAAGGCATCGCGCAATCGCTGCGCCGGTTTCAGGACGAAGTCAACGAAGTGCGCGCGGGCATGGAATGCGGCATCCGCATCGAAGGCTACAGCGAATTCCAGGTCGGCGACACCATCGAATGTTACACGATTGAAAAAGTGGCGGCGAAGCTATGAAGACACGGATTGATGGATTATTGGATTATGGATTTTGGGCGATGATGATTGCTCGGCCCTGACATTCGCAATCCATCAATCCATTAATCCACTAATCCAATTCTGATCCATGCCCTCCCTCCGACTCCAACGCGTGCGCGAACTTGTTGAAGCGCGAAATCGGCGAGGCCATCCGCCGTGAATTCCACGTCAGCGAGTGCGGGCTTGATTTCCGTCAACGACGTGGACGTGGCGGGCGACCTCAAGTCCGCGACCGTCTTCATCAGCATCCTCGGCAATCCCGACCAGCAGAAGCGCGGCTTTCAACTGCTCAACGAGCATCGCATCCGCATCCAGGGGCTGGTCGCCCGCGCCATCGTCCTGAAATACACGCCGACGCTGAGATTTGTCTTTGACGATTCCATCGTGCGCGGCAACCGCGTGCTGCAGATCATTGAGGAACTGGAAAAAACCGCGCCGGATGGCGACAACGATTAAGCCGTGAAGAGTTATCCAAAAATCATTGACCGCATCCTCGACGCCATCCGCGGGAGCAAAACCTTTTGCATCGTCGGGCATATCCGGCCGGACGGTGACTGCGTCGGCTCGCAACTCGGCCTGGCGCTGGCGTTGCAAAACGAGGGCAAAAAGGTCGTCTGCTGGAACGAGGACCCCGTCCCGCAAAAATACAAATTTCTCGATCGCCGACGGGCTGTTCCAAAAACCGAAGCGCGGCCTGAAATTTGATTGTGTCATTGCCACGGACTGCGCGAGCTTTGAGCGGCTGGGCAAGGCCGGCAAGTGCATTGCGCAGCGGAAAATCTTCATCAACATTGACCATCACGAAAGCAACACGCGCTACGCCGACGTGAACTGGGTGTCCGCGCGCGAGCCTTCCTGCGGCGAATTGATTTACCGCCTGCTCAAGGTCGCGCGCTGGCCGATCACCAAGCCGATCGCCGACTGCCTGTTCACCGCCATTTCCACCGACACCGGCTCGTTTCAATATGCCACGACGCGGCCCGGCACGTTTCACGCCGGCGCGGAACTCGTCACGCGTGGCGCGAACCTCGCAAAAATCTGCGACGAGGTTTATCAGTCGTATCCGCTCTCGCGCGCCCGGCTGCTCAAACACATTTACAGCAAATTCCGGCTCACGCACGACGACCAGATCGCCTGGTTCTGGCTGAAACAGGCCGACTTCGCCCGCACCGGCGCGGAAAGCGACGACACCGAAGGTTTGATTGACCATATCCGCGCCATTGAACCGGTCGTCGTCGCCTGTGTCTTCGAGGAACTGGAGCCCGGAGCTGACGCGCATCAGCCTCCGTTCCAAAAGCGACAAGGTGAACGTGAACGAAATCGCCGCGCAATTCGGCGGCGGCGGCCATCCGGCGGCGGCCGGCGCGCGCATTCCGGGCAAGCCGCTTTCGGTGCAGCGCAAGGTGATCGCCGCCGTCAAACGCGCGTTGAAGGCGGCGAAATAATTTACATGCAAGAATTTTCCCCGCTCGACGGCGCCCTCCTCATTGACAAACCCGCCGGCCCGACTTCGCACGACGTGGTGGACGTGATCCGCCGCCGGTTTGGCATCAAAAAGGTCGGCCACTGCGGCACGCTCGATCCGAACGCCACCGGCCTGCTCATCATCGTGCTCGGGCGCGGCACCAAGCTCTCGGAAAAATTGATGGGCGACGACAAGGTCTATGAAGGCGCCATCAAATTCGGCGAGACGACCAACAGCTACGATGCCGACGGTGAAATCATCGAAACCAAGCCCGTGCCGCCGTTGACGCTGGAGCAATTGAACGAAGCCGCCGCCGACGTTCGTCGGCGACCAGATGCAGACGCCGCCGATGGTTTCAGCCATCAAAAAGGACGGCGTGCCGCTCTACAAGCTGGCGCGCAAAGGCATCGAAGTGGAGCGCGAACCGCGGCTGGTTCACATTTATAATTTCCGTTTCACGAATTATGAACCGCCGCTCGGCCAGTTCCGGATTGCCTGCACCAAGGGCACTTACGTTCGCAGCATCGCGCACGAGCTCGGGCAGAAACTCGGCTGCGGCGCGCATCTGGCCACGTTGCGGCGCAGTGACTTCGGGAAAATTTGATGTGGCGGATGCGACGTCGCTGGACGACGTTCTGAAATTGACGGCCGCGGAACTGGAAAAAAAAGTGATTCCGTTTTTGAAGCTGGCCACAGCGAGTCAGGATTAAGATTATGATTACGACAAAGATTACGGGTGCTGCTTCGGGATTCTGCGTTCTTAATCTTGCTCTCAATCATAATCTCAATCTCCATCATCGTTGATGAAAATCATTCACGCCGCCAACGAGCTGAAACCCGGCAGCAACAGGGTCTGCCTGGCCATCGGGTTTTTCGACGGCGTGCATCTCGGCCATCAGCAAATCATCCGGCAGACCATCGCCGATGCGCGCCAGCATGATGCCATTGCGCTGGTGCTCACGTTCGACCGGCATCCGAACGCGGTCGTCGCGCCCGACCAGCGTGCCGCCGCTGATTTATTCGCTGCCGCAAAAACTGCGCGCGATTGAATCGCTCGGCGCGGACACGTTGCTGGTGATTCATTTTGACGAACCGTTCAGCCGGCAAACCGGCGAGGAATTCATCCGCGGGCTGGCGCGCGATCTCGGGAAAATCCAAAGCCTCTGTGTCGGCGTGGATTTTGTTTTCGGCCACAAGCGCAGCGGCAACGTCGCGTTGCTTAAAAAGACTTGGAGACGAAGCCGGTTTCACCGTGCATGGACTCGCCGCGGTTTCCCTCGACGGCCAGACGGTCAGCAGCACGCGGATTCGCGAGGCGATTCGCGCCGGCGAACTGGATGCGGCGAGCCAGATGCTCGGACGGCCTTACGCGATTTCCGGCCGGGTGGTGGAAGGCGACCGCGTAGGCCGGCAACTGGGGTTTCCCACCGCGAATCTGGAGGCGACGGGTTTGATTCTGCCGCCGAACGGGGTTTACGCCGGCCTGACCGAAGTGGAGGAAAAATCGTATCGCGTTGCGCTCAACATCGGTTTTCGACCGACGATGGTGTTCGGCTGCGCGGCAACTCCGTGTGGAAGCGCATCTGCTGGATTTCGGCGGCGACCTTTACGGGAAGGAACTGGACGGTCGAAATTGGCGGCAAATTGCGGGAGGAAAAGAAGTTTGCTTCATCGTTGGATTTGCATCGGCAGATCCGCCAGGACATCGCCGCCTTGCGTGCAATAATTTGATTAGATTTACTGTAATTTACTCTTACGCAACATCTTAAAATGTAAAAAAGCCCCTTTTTGCTGCAATTCTCTGTCTCCTTTGAGGTTACAGGGGGGTTACGATTATTCTTGAATTCCAGGCAGAACAGGTTAGGATGGCGGGGTGTCAGTCTTCTGGCGCTCTGATGTTCGCAGCTCCTGTAGGTCAACGGGCAAGTGAACAGTTGTGCAGAACCGACGACGACCGGTTCGCGAAGCAGAATGCCCTGTTTTCCTGAACTTAAACGAATTTAACGGGTCTGATATTTATGTTGCATCGAAAACACACACCGTCAGCCGGCGCGGCGCGCAAACGCAAGCACGGCGGCGGACGCAGTGCAGGAGCAAAACCGGCCCCCGCAAGGCGGCGCTTTGTCGTTTCCATTGCCCGGCGGGCTGTGCCCAAACCGGCGGAAACCAACGGAAAGGCCAAGACGCATGTGGGCAATCCCCTGGCTCCCGCCGCGCAAAAACTGCTGCAAGGCGGTCAGGCGATCGCCGGAGCGGCGCCCATTCAATCGTCCGTGGATTTGACCGAGACGGTCAAGACGCTGCTCCACCTCGCCCAGGAGCACGGCTACATCACCTACGATGACATCAACGACGTTCTGCCGGACAATCTCAGCCCGGAGGATCTGGACGCGCTGCTGACCAAACTGCGCAGTCTGGACGTGGAAATCGTCATGGACCAGGCCGAGGCCGAACGCACCCGGCAGCCTGAACCCGCGCAGCAGGAGGAAGCGGATGAGGACGCGCGGCTCGAAATTCTTGACGATCCGGTTCGCATGTACATGAACCAGATGGGCAAGGTCCCGTTGCTCACGCGCGAACAGGAAGTGGAAATTTGCAAGCGCATCGAAGAGGCCGAGATCGAGATGAAGCGCATCGTTTACAGCCTCGGTTTCACCGCGAAGGAACACATCGCCATCGCGGAAAAATTGCTGTCCGAACCGCCGAAGGAGCGATTCGACCGCGTGATTGTGGACAAAAAAATCGCCAATCGCGAAGGTCACCTGCGCGATTTGCGCAAGCTCATCAAAAAAGTCCACGCCTTCGACCAAAAGGTGGACGCGAAGTATTTTGCCTGGCAGAAGGCGCTGCAAAAGGGCCGCAAGGAAAAGTTGCAGCGCGAGTTGAAGAAACTGGGCGTCGAAGCTGCAGGAACTGTTCCCCAAATTTTTCTACAAACAAAAGGTCGTCGAGGAAATGATTGTCGTGGCGGGCAACGTCCATGAAAAATTTCAGGCGAGTCTGCGGCATATCCAGGAACTGGAGGCGCTGCGCACCACCGCCGAACGGCGCGACCGCGCTGGAGGCCGAGCGCGCCAAAATCCAGATGCTCGAACAATTCGTGCGGATGCCGCGCGAGGAATTCTTCAAGGTGTTCAGCGAACTGAAAGCCGCCGCCGACCGCGGTCTGAAGGCCAAGACGCACATGGCCGAGGCCAACCTGCGCCTCGTCGTGTCCGTCGCCAAAAAATACACCAACCGCGGCCAGTCGTTCCTCGATTTGATTCAGGAAGGCAACATCGGCTTGATGAAGGGCGTCGAGAAATTCGAGTATCGCCGCGGCTACAAGTTTTCCACCTACGCCATCTGGTGGATTCGCCAGGCCATCACGCGCAGCATCGCCGACCAGGCGCGCACCATCCGCATCCCGGTGCACATGATTGAAATCATGAACAAGCTCTGGCGCGCGCAAAAACAGCTCACCCAGGAGCTGGGCCGCGAACCGACGCCGGAGGAAATCGCCGACGAAATGCACATGCCGGTGGCGCGCATCCACGCGTTGCTCAAGATGGCGCAACAGCCGGTGTCGCTGCACGCGCCGGTCGGCGACGACGGCGACGTGAGCGTCGGCGATTTCATCGAGGACAAGACCGCCGAAAATCCGTCCGAAGTCACCAGCTACAGCCTGCTCCGCGAAAAATTGAGCGACGTGCTGACGACGCTTGACCGAACGCGAACGCAAAATTCTTGAAATGCGCTTCGGCCTGCTCGATGGCTACGAACGCACGCTCGAGGAAATCGGCAAGATGTACAACGTCACCCGCGAACGCATCCGCCAGATCGAGGCCAAGGCGCTGCGCAAGCTGCGGCACCCGACGCGCGTCCGCCATTTGCAGGGCTTCCTCGACACGCCGGAGCCGGACCTGGCCACGACGGCGGGATGATCGGCGATGGGCGGTTTTTTTAATGGAGGATTTGGCGGTCGCTCGCAAATTTGAACGGAGCGCGCAAATCGCATATCGTAAATCCGATGAAAGTTGTTTACCACGGGCATTCCTGTTTCTCGGTCGTGGTCGGCGGGAAAATCCTGCTTTTCGACCCGTTCCTTACGGGCAATCCGCTTGCCAGGGCCGCTGACGCGAACAAGCTGCCGGCGGATTTCATTCTCGTTTCGCACGGGCATGGCGACCATGTTGGCGACGCGGTGGAAATCGCCAAACGCACCAACGCGCTCGTCATTGCCAATTTCGAAGTCGCCACCTGGCTCAACAAACAAGGCGCGCCGCGCGTGCATCCCTTGAACCACGGGGGCGGTTTCCGATTCGATTTTGGCCGCGCCAAATTCGTAAATGCCATTCATTCGAGCACAATGCCCGATGGAACTTTCGGCGGAAATCCCGGCGGCTTCGTCGTCGAGAGCGCGGAAGGAAATTTTTATTACTCCGGCGACACCGCCCTGACGCTGGACATGAAACTCATCGGTGAGTCCACAAAATTGCAATTTGCCGTCCTGTGCGTTGGCGACAATTTCACGATGGGCCCGGACGACGCGGTGAAAGCCGCCGAATTTGTGCGCTGCCACGAAATTCTCGGCGTGCATTACGACACCTTCCCGCCGATCAAAATTGACCACGCCGCCGCCAGGGAAAAATTCAGGGCGGCGGGCAAGACCTTGCACCTGCTCTCTCCTGGCGAGACGCGGGAGTTTTGACCCGCGTCATCCGTTCGGGTCCACGATGTGCAGGTCAATGCCGGGCGCATGGTGCATGAAAAAGTTGATGACGTTCGGGCGCGTAAACTGCCACCAATGCCGTTCTGTCGTGCCGAGCACCACGAGGTTGACGCCGTTTTCGCGGCAACATTTCAGCAACGCCGCGCAGACATCCTCACTTTCCAGCACCACGACCGTGCCGCCAAGTTCTGTCGCCAGTTGGACGTTCTGCATGAATTTCCGCTGCACATCCGCCGCAATGCGCACCGGATCCTCCTTTTTGCGCCGCACATAAACCGCCATCCATTCCCGGTTCAAGCGTCCGGCGATGCGTGACGTCGTGCGCAGCAGCTTTGCAGTCGTGACGGGGTTCGTGCTGATGAAGACGGCGATTTTCCCGCTGATCTCCGGCGCCGGCGCGGCGCCGGCGCGCGGGCGCTGGTCGAGCGCGGACGCGATTTCGCGCAGGGTCAGTTCGCGCAGGGCATTCAAATTGTTTTCCGTGAAAAAATTCTCCAGCGCGGCGGCGGCGCGCTCCGGCGGGTAAATTTTCCCCAGCCGCAGCCGCTCCCGCAATTCGTCGGACGGTCAGGTCAATGTTCACGATCTGGTCGGCCTCCAGCACGAAGAGATCCGGCACGCGCTCACGCACGTCCACGCCCGTCGCGCGCAGCACGGTGTCGTGCAGGCTTTCGAGATGCTGGATGTTCATCGCCGTGATGACATTGATGCCGGCCTGCAACAATTCCTGCACGTCGAGGTAACGCTTGGGATTGCTGCGAACCGGCGACGTTGCGTGAAGGGCAGTTCGTCCACGACACAAACGGTTGGATAACGGTCGAAGATCTTGTCCACGTCGAGAACTTCCACCGTGCCGCCCGCGTGCGGGACTTTTTTGCGCGGAATGATTTCCAGATCGCCGATCAACTCCTCGGTTTCCTTCCGCCCGTGTGGTTCGATCCAGCCAATGACCACGTCCACGCCCGCCTTTTTCAGGCGATGCGCCTCTTCGAGCATGGCGTAGGTCTTGCCGACCCCCGCCGCGTGGCCGAGATAAATCTTCAGTTTTCCCAGGCGGCTTCTTTCGATGAGCCGCAGGAAATCCTCGGGCTTCAAGCGGTCGTCAGCGGGCAAATCCATGCCGCAAAGAAACTATTTCTGCGGCGACTGGTCGAGTGCGAAGTTCAACGTCATCACGTTCACGCGCGGCTCGCCGAAAACGCCGAGGTCACGGCCGCGCGTGTTCTGTTTTAACAACCCGCGCACGCGGTCCTCGGAAATTCCGCGTGCCGTTGCCACGCGCGGAATTTGCAGCTCCGCGTTCGCCACGCTGATGTCCGGATCGAGGCCGCTGCCAGAGGCCGTTACGGCGTCGGCTGGAACCGGCGCGTTTGTGGCCAGATTGTTTTCGGCGCGATAATCAAAAATGCGCCGGGCGATGGCCGCAACCAGATTTGT
Source organism: uncultured Verrucomicrobiae bacterium (assembly GCA_963802515.1). Lineage (GTDB taxonomy): Bacteria > Verrucomicrobiota > Verrucomicrobiia > Limisphaerales > UBA11358 > UBA11358. Next base: position 1,808,809 of record CAWDIX010000002.1, on the reverse strand, counting down.
GGAGGTCGGGCCAAGATTGCTGCCGCTGGAACTGGTGGCATCGTAGCCGTTCGCGCCCGCCGCCGATGGCCGCGGATGAAAGTATTGCGCGCCGGTGAAATTTTGCGCCAGCAACGCCGAGCCGCGCACCGCGCCGGATTTGTCCACCAGCAAACTGCCATTGGCTTGATGCGAAAACAGCAGTTGTGCCGCGCCATAAACGATGAGCGGATACAGACCACACAGGATGACGGCGAAGAAAATGGTCGCCACAATCGAGCGGCCGAATTCAGTCAGGATGGTTTTCATAAATTAATTTTTGCAGGAGACGACGTAAGGAGTCTCATTTTTTGATTTGAGCCTCGTTACCCCGGCTCCTCCAAGTTTCATTTTCGTTTTCATGCGAGGTGCAGACCGGCGACGATGAGGTCAATGAGCTTGATGCCGAGGAACGGCAGGATGACGCCCCAGACGCCATAGATGAGCAGGTTGATGCGCAGGATTTGCACCGCGCCGAGCGGACGGAACTTCACGCCGCGCAACGCCAGCGGAATCAGCGCGATGATGATGAGCGCGTTAAAAATCACCGCGCTCAAAATCGCGCTGTCCGGGCTGTGCAGGTGCATCACGTTGAGCGGCGCGATGACGGGGAACGTCACCATCAGCATCGCCGGGATGATAGCGAAGTATTTGGCCACGTCGTTGGCGATGCTGAACGTCGTCAGCGCGCCGCGCGTGATGAGCAGTTGCTTCCCGATTTCGATAATTTCCAGCAATTTGGTGGGATTGGAATCCAGGTCCACCATGTTGCCGGCCTCCTTGGCGGCTTGCGTGCCGGTGTTCATGGCCACGCCCACGTCGGCCTGCGCGAGCGCGGGCGCGTCGTTGGTGCCGTCGCCAATCATCGCGATGAGCCTGCCACCCTGTTGTTCGCGGCGGATGAGCGCGAGTTTGTCCTCCGGCTTCGCCTCGGCGAGAAAATCATCCACGCCCGCCTCCAGCGCGATGGCGGCGGCGGTCAACTTGTTGTCACCGGTGATCATGACGGTGCGAATGCCCATGGCGCGAAAGCGTTTGAAGCGGTCGGCCAGGCCGCCCTTTACGATGTCCTTCAATTGAACCACGCCGAGTGCGCGGTCTTTTGTGGCAACGACCAGTGGCGTGCCGCCGGAACGTGAAATGTTTTCGACGGCGCCTTCCACTTCCGGTGGCAGGGTTCCACCGATGAACTGCCGCACGGCATCCGCCGCGCCCTTCCGGATCTGTTTGCCTTCAAAATCCACGCCGCTCATCCGCGTTTGCGCCGTGAAGGGCACGAATTGCGCGCCGGGCAAATCGTGGATTTCGCGCGCGCGAATGCCGAATTGCTTGGCGAGCACGACAATGCTGCGGCCTTCGGGGGTTTCGTCGGCCAGCGACGCGAGTTGTGCGGCATCGGCGAGCTCCTTTTCCGTCACGCCCGACGCGGGTAAAAATGCCGTCGCCTGGCGATTGCCCAGTGTGATGGTCCCGGTTTTATCGAGCAGCAGCACGTCCACGTCGCCGGCGGCTTCGACCGCGCGTCCGCTCATCGCCAGGACGTTGCGCTGGAGCAAACGGTCCATGCCTGCGATGCCGATGGCGCTCAACAAACCGCCGATGGTGGTCGGAATCAAACAAACCAGCAGCGAGATGAGCACGACATCGGAGAAATTCACGCCGGAATAAATGCCGAATGGCTTCAACGTGATGACGGCGAGCAGGAACACGACCGTGAGCGCGGCCAGCAGGATCGTGAGCGCAATTTCGTTCGGCGTCTTCTGGCGGCTCGCGCCTTCGACGAGTGAAATCATCCGGTCCAGAAAGCCCTCGCCGGGATTGGTGGTGATGCGGATTTTGATTTCGTCCGAGAGCACGCGCGTGCCGCCGGTGACGGCGCTGCGGTCGCCGCCGGCCTCGCGGATGACGGGCGCCGATTCGCCGGTGATGGCGGATTCGTCCACGGTCGCCGCGCCCAGAATGACTTCGCCGTCGGCGGGGATGATTTCATTCGTGCGGACCAAAACCACGTCACTCTTGCGGAGCGATGCGGCGTCCACGCTTTCGATCGAGCCTTTCGAATTGAGTTTGCTCGCGCTGGTGCGCGTGCGGGTCTGGCGCAGGGCTTTGGCCTGCGCCTTGCCGCGGCCCTCGGCGACGGCTTCGGCGAAGTTCGCGAACAGCACAGTGAACCAGAGCCAAATCGCGATTTGCGCGACGAACAGCGTCTGGCCGGGCGAGCGGAAGGCGTCCACGGTGCAGATGACCGCGCCGACCAGCGTCACGAACATGACGGGATTTTTCACCATCAGGCGCGGGTTGAGCTTTTTGAAGGCGTCGCCAATGGCCGGGACGAAAATTTTCGTGTCAAAAATGGAAACGGATTTCGTTTGCATAAAAAATGCGGATTAAAACAGGTTGCCTTTCAGCATCAAAAAGTGTTCGACCATCGGGCCGAGCGTGAGCGCGGGCAGGAAGGTCAGGGCGCCGACGAGAATCACCGTGCCGACGAGCAACACGACGAACGTAAAGCCCGTCACCGGAAACGTTCCGGCGCTGGCGGGAACGATTTTTTTGCGGGCCAGCGAACCCGCGAGCGCGAGCAGCGGCACGATCATGCCGAACCGGCCGAGCAGCATGTCAAAGCCGAGCGTCGTGTCATACCACGGGGTGTTGGCGTTGAGTCCGGCAAAGGCGCTGCCGTTATTGCCCGCGCCGGAACTGTAGGCGTAAAGAATCTCGCTCAAGCCGTGCGGACCCTGATTGGCCCGGCTTGACGTGCCCCAATCACTCACTGATGCCCAGGCTGTGAAACCCAGAATGATGAACGCGAGAATGACAAACGCGAGCAGTGTCATTTTCACGTCGTAGGATTCGATTTTTTTGCCGAGATATTCCGGCGTGCGCCCGACCATCAGGCCGGCGATGAACACGGTGAGGACGACAAAAATCAACATGCCGTAAAGTCCCGCGCCGACGCCGCCGAAAATCACCTCGCCGGTCTGGATGTTGAACAGCGGCACCAGCCCGCCGAGTGGCGTGAAGGAATCGTGCATGGAATTGACCGCGCCGCACGAAGCGTCGGTCGTCACGGTGGCGAACAGCGCGGAATCGAAAATGCCGAAGCGGACTTCCTTGCCTTCCATGTTGCCGCCGGCGGCGGCGACGCCGAGTTGCTGATGAATCGGATTGCCTCGCGCCTCCGCCCACCAGCAAACCAGAATACCGGCCAGAAACATGGCGAACATCGCCGACCAGACCGCCCAGCCATGCCTTTGGTTCTTCGTTTCGCGGCCGAGGTGATAGGTCATCGCGCTACCAATGCACAAGAGCGCCAGCATCTGGAAAAAGTTTGAGAACGGCGTGGGATTCTCGAACGGATGCGCGGAATTGGCGTTCATGTAACCGCCGCCGTTCGTGCCGAGCATCTTGATGGCGATTTGTGACGCCATCGGTCCCTGCACGATGGTTTGCGTGTCGAGCGTCTGATTTTCCATCACTGGATTGCCCTTGCCGTCAACCACAGGCTTGCCATTGGCATCGGTCTTCTGGACGGAAATGGTCTGCGGCTCGATGAGTTTGGCCGTCGTGTAAGGCTTGAAATTTTGAATCATGCCCTGCGACACGAAGAACAGCGCGAGCACGAGGCAAATCGGCAGCAGCAGGTAATAAGTGATGCGCGTCAGGTCCACCCAGAAGTTGCCGATGGTCTGCGCCGTGTGCCGCGCGATACCGCGCACGAGCGCGCCGGCGATGGCGATGCCGACGGCGGCGGAAAAAAAGTTTTGGATGGCCAGCGCGACCATCTGCGAAAAATACGACATCGTGGATTCACCGCCGTAGCTCTGCCAGTTCGTGTTCGTGGTGAAACTGACGGCGGTGTTGAAGGCGAGGTGCTGCGATAGCGCGCCGAGTTTTTGCGGATTGAGCGGCAAAAATTGCTGCAATCGCAGAATGGCGTAGGTGAACAGGCAGCTCACCAGACTGAAAAGCAACATGGCGAACGCGTATTGTTTCCAGCCTTGTTCTTTTGCCGGATCAACGCGAAAAATCCAATACGTCAATCTTTCCAGCGGGCGCAAAACCGGGTCGAGCCAGGTGCGGCCGTTGGCGTCGAGCACGCGATTGATATATAAACCGAGCGGTTTGGTGACGAGGACGAGCGCGCCGAGGTACAGCGCGAGTTCCAACCATTGATGGGAGTTCATGGCAGTGGATTAAAATTTTTCCGGGCGGAGCATGGCCACGATGAGATACGCGCAGAGCGCGACGGAAATGATTCCGAGGATGAGGTTTTCCATATATTCAGTCAGAGCTTTTCGCAGCCAATTACATAGAGCAAAAAGGACATGAATGCTCCAAAAACCAATCCAATATAGATTGCGTCCAACATAGTTTTGTCAACGGCGCTTATGCCATGAGCATCGCAAACCGCAATTCATTTTTCTATCGGGTGAACTTGAAAGCCGCGGAATTCGCGGCCCAGAGGATCGCCCTTCCAAATGCCTGCGAGATTAGCTGTCGGGCTTGGCCTTGAAAGTGGCCCGGTGATTCCGTTGCCGGAATCCCTGCGCCCCGTCCTCAACCTTGAGGAATTTGGGTCTCCCGCATCGGCCTGCAGGAAGGCAGGCCGATTTAGGCTGCAACGGCCGGAATAAAACACACCCGCCGGGCTTTGTCAAGTCCCGCGCAAACGGGCCGTTTTTATTGAAAAAACCTTTGCCAAAGCGCGCGTCAAAGCGTCTTATTTCCCGACGGCTTATGGTTCGAATCCGGATTCTACTGGCGTTGGCTTTGTTGATCCCCGCGAGGCTTTTCGCGGCGGAAGAAATGTACCGTCCGGCGGCCATTGTCCCGCCGCCGCCGGCGCGCGAGTTTCGCGGCGCATGGCTCGTGACCGTTGCCAACAAGGACTGGCCGTCCAAACCCGGCCTCCCGGTCGCGCAGCAAAAGGCCGAATTGATCGAGCTGCTGGATCGCGCGGCGCAGTTGAATTTGAATGCCATCATTTTCCAGGTGCGCCCGTCGTGCGATGCGATGTACGCGTCGGCCATCGAGCCGTGGTCGGAATACCTCACCGGCACGATGGGCAAGGCGCCGGAACCGTTTTACGACCCGCTCGCCTTCGCCATCGAGGAGGCGCACCGGCGCGGACTCGAATTGCACGCGTGGTTCAATCCGTTCCGCGCGCTGCATCCGCTGGCCAAATCGCCCGTCGCGCCGAATCACATTTCGCGGACGCATCCCGAAATCGTCCGCCCATACGGCAGCCAGCTTTGGCTCGACCCCGGGGAGCCCTTCGCGCGCGCTTACGTTTTAGGCGTCATCCTGGACGTGGTGCGGCGTTACGACGTGGACGGGGTGCAACTCGACGATTATTTTTATCCTTACCCGGAGAAGGATGCGGCGGGGCGTGAATTGGAATTTCCCGACGACACGAGCTGGCGGAAATACGGGCTGTCGAGCCGAATGAGCCGGGACGACTGGCGCCGCGCAAACATCAACGCGTTTGTTCAGAGCGTTTACCAGAACATCAAGGCGGCAAAACCGTGGGTGAAATTCGGCATCAGCCCGTTTGGCATCTGGCGGCCGATGAATCCGCCGCAAATCCGGGGCATGGACGCCTACGCGAAACTTTACGCCGACTCGCGCCGGTGGCTGGCCAACGGCTGGCTGGATTATTTTTCACCGCAACTTTACTGGTCCATGGATGTGCCACAGCAAAGTTTTCCCGTGTTGTTGAGCTGGTGGGCCGGGCAGAATACACGGGGCCGGCACCTCTGGCCGGGGCTCGACGCCGCCAATGTCGGGGAAAGGTGGAAGCCGGACGAAATTGCGCGGCAAATCGCCGCCACGCGCCGTCAACCCGGCGCCGGCGGGGAAATTTTTTTCCGCTTGCGCAGCCTGACGGACAACGCCGGGCTGGCCCGCGTGGTTCGCGCCGCCTGGCCGCAAACGGCGCTGGTGCCGGCGTCGCCGTGGTTGGACGCCGCGCCGCCGGCCAGGCCCAAACTCGTTGTGGTGGAAGACAGCCGCGCGGCGTTGCGCTTGCGCTGGGAAACCACGGGCGAACCGGCCCGGTGGTGGGTTCTGCAATTTCGCACCAACCAGGTCTGGACCACGGAAATTCTGCCCGCCGCCCGGACGGACTGGGCGTTTGCCAAACCCGCGCCGCAGTGGATTTCAATCAGCGCCGTGGATCGGGTTGGCGGCCTGAGCCCGCCGGCGGCCATCAGGAAATTCCGGCTGGTGCATCTCGGCAAGGGCACGGTGATGTGGCAATAGTCGAAAGGAATGGCCGCCCGGAAAAACGGGAACGATGTGACAGGACCTGTCGTTGGAGATCACGATTTGTTCCGGAATGATCTGAGAACACGCAAATCATAAATCGTCAATCACAAGGGTTTTGGAAGGGCTGTAAGCCGAATTCTGTCTTCACCCTTGCGGATGGAGAGAATCATTTGTCTCAGCAGCCGATACCCGGAACCCGTCCCGCGTTGGCGGGACCGGAGCGGGCCGCTCCGGGGTTCCCTATTTGGCCTTGCACCCGATGGGGTTTTCCGTGCCGCGTCGCTTGCGCTTCGCGCGGTGCGCTCTTACCGCACCTTTTCACCCTTGCCGGCGCTCAAACGAAACGCCGGCGGTTTAATTTTCTGTGGCACTGTCCGTCGGACCCCGGCACTCGCGCGCCGGGGCACCGCCCGCGTGTATCTCAACCGAACCGGCTTGAGTTACGCGGCATCGCGCCCTTCGGTGTTCGGACTTTCCTCCCCGCTCTTTCCAGCCGCCGGGTCCCTGCCAGCAGTGGCAGCCTGCGAAACTTCCAAAACGGATTTTCAACGGGCAGCCGGAAAGAGCGGGGCGATTCTCCGCCCTTCCAAAACCGCCGGGAAAATAGCCGATGAGCGGGAATATCTCAAGGCGAATTCCGGTTCCGGCCGCCGGCTTTGCGGGTTCGGATTGACAATTACCACATTCAATGAATAACTTCCCCGCGCGTTCCACAGAATATGCTAGTGTAATGCAAGAGTACCGTGGCAGAAAAAGACGATTATCTATTGGACTTGCTGGTGGACCTCGGCTCCGCGAATGCCGAACAGGTCGCGCAGGCCCGCCAGGAAGCCCAGGCCGCCGGCGTGGGAGTGGTGGACCTGCTGGTGGCCAATAAGATCATCCGCCCGGCGGACGTGGTCCAGGCCAAGGCCGCCCACTTTGGCGCGGAAGTCGTCCAGCTCGGCAGCCTGCGGATTCCCGACGAAGTCATTTCCATCATCCCGCGCCATATCGCCAAAAAATATCGCGTCGTTCCCATTCTCAAAACCGACGGCAAGGTCGCCGTCGCCATCGCCGATCCGTCCGACCTGAACACGATTGATTCGCTGACCCACCTGCTCAACGCGGAAATCGAACCGCGCGTGGCTTCCGAGCAGGACATCGAAACCGCGCTGGGCCGGTATTACGGCGGCAAGGGGGACTCGGTGGTGGACAAGGCGATCCAGGAACTGACGCAAAGCGAAGTCGAAGTGCCGGTGGGCGAAATGGGCGATGACAGTTCGGTGGTGGATGCGGACGCGCCGCTCATCCGGCTGGTGAACCAGATCATTGCCGACGCGTTCAAAATGCGCGCCTCGGACATTCACTTGGAACCGCTGGGCAAACGATTCCGGCTGCGCTACCGGATTGACGGCCTGTTGCACGAGATGAAGGCGCCGCCGAAACGGTTGCAGGCGTCCATCATCACGCGGCTGAAAATCCAGTCGAACATGTCCATCTCCGAGCACCGCATCCCGCAAGACGGACGCATCCAGTCCAAAGTCGGCAACAAGCTGATTGACTTGCGCGTGTCGTGCCTGCCCACAAACCACGGTGAAAGCATCGTGATGCGTATTCTGGACAAGGAGGGATTGCGGCTCGGTCTCGGGGAGCTCGGTTTTTTCACGGACGACCAGCAAACCTTTGAAAGGCTGATCGGCCTGCCGGATGGCATCCTGCTGGTGACCGGGCCGACCGGTTCAGGCAAGACGACCACGCTGTATTCCTGCCTGCACTTCATCAACCGGCCGGACCGGAAAATCATCACCGTCGAGGACCCGGTGGAATACATTCTGGGCGGCATCAACCAGGTGCAGGTCAATGAGACCGTCGGGCTGACGTTCGCCATGGCCTTGCGCTCGATTTTGCGCCAGGCGCCGAATGTCATCATGATCGGTGAAATTCGCGACCTCGAGACCGCGACCATTGCCATCAACGCCTCGCTGACGGGCCATTTGGTTTTCTCCACGCTGCACACCAACGACGCGCCGAGCGCCGTGACCCGCCTGATTGACATCGGAGTGAAACCCTTTCTGGTCGCGTCGTCCACACGGTCGCTCATGGCGCAACGCCTCGTCCGCAAAGTCTGTAAGAAGTGCGTGGGGCCGTATCAACCCACCGAAGCCGAGATGCGCGCGCTGAATCTCACGCCGGACAATTTGAAGGACGCGCATCTTCAAAAAGGCCGCGGCTGCAGCGATTGCTCGAACACCGGCTGCCGCGGGCGATTTGGCATTTTTGAAATATTCGTCATTGACGACGAGGCGCGGAAGCTGATTTACGACAAGGCCCCGTCGTCCGCGTTGCGCGCGCGCGCCCGGGAAATGGGGATGCGCACGCTGCGCGAGGACGGCATCCGCAAAGTGCTCGCCGGCATGACCACGCCCGACGAGGTCATCCGCGCGACCATCGGCGACGAAGCGTAAGCCATCCCCGAATCATGAACCCCGAGTTCCGAGTTCAAAGAATATTTTTGCGAATGGAAGATTCGACATTCGCAATTGGCAATTCATAATTTGAATTATGTCTTACTCCATGTCTGATTTGCTGCAGTTGGTGGTGGCCGAGGGCTCCTCCGACCTGCACATCCGCGTTGGTACGCCGCCGGTGATCCGCGTGCACGGCATCCTGCATCGCGTCGAGGGCCCGTCGCTCAAACCGGAGGACACCGAGGAGTTGATGCGCAGCATCACCTCCGAGGAACACATCCAGAGCACGCGCGAACGCGGCGGCGCGGACTTTGGTTTCGCCTTCGGCGAGGTGGCGCGCTTCCGCGTGAGCGTTTTCAAGGAGAAAGGGAATTTCGGCCTCGTCCTCCGGCAAATTCCCAGCAAGCTGCTGACGATGGAGGAAATCGGGATTCCGCCGAGCGCGAAAGAGCTGCTCTATAAGCCGCGCGGCCTGGTGCTGGTGACCGGCCCGACCGGCTGCGGCAAAACCACCACCCTCGCCACCATGATCAATATCATCAACGAGGAACGGGACGAGGCGCACATCATCACCATCGAGGATCCCATTGAGTATTACCATAAACACAAGCGGGCGCTGATCACCCAGCGCGAAATCGGCGTGGACGTGCCGAACTTTGCCGAAGGCCTGCGCCGCGCGTTGCGCCAGGACCCGGACGTGGTCCTGGTCGGCGAAATGCGCGACCTGGAGACGATTGACGCGGCCATCACCGCGGCGGAAACCGGGCATCTGGTCTTCGGCACGCTGCACACGACCGGCGCGGCCAAGACGATTGACCGCATCGTAAACGCCTTTCCCAACAACCAGCAGGAACAGATTCGCATCCAGCTTTCGACGGTGCTCCAGGCGGTCATTTCGCAATTGCTCCTGCCGCGCATTGACAAACCGGGCCGCGTGGCCGTTTTTGAAATCATGGTCAACACCCCGTCCATCGCCGCGCTGATCCGCGACAACAAAACGTTTCGCGTCCAGTCCGACATCCAGACCGGCGCCAAATTCGGCATGGTCACGCTCGACTCGTTCCTGATTGACAAATATCTGCAAGGCCTGATCGCGCGCGAGGAGGTCGTCACCAAGGCGCAGGACCCGACGACGGTCCAGCAGAAGTTGCAGGAATTGGAGCTGGCCCAGGCCACCGGCCCCGGCGCCAATCCCAAATCGAAGGGATGATGATTTTCCCATGGCTGAAGAAATTTCCAGTCCATTGCTGTCGCTCATCAAAGAGCAGGGGCTGATTGACGACCTGCAATACGAAGAAGTCGTGGCCGAGCTCAAGCGCTCGGGCGCGCCCGTGACCGAGGTCTTGCAGGACTTCGGCGTCATGAAGCTCGACGACATCCTCCACGTGATGGCCACGAACCTCGGCACCGAAGTCGTGTCGTTGCGCGACCGGGAATTTTCTCCCGCGCTGGTGCAGAAGATTCCCGCCAAGGTCGCGCGAATGTATCATTGCATTCCCGTCGCGATGAAAGGCTCGACGGTGCAAGTGGCGCTGGCGGATCCGCTCGACCCGGCACAGGCCGACGAAATCCAATTCGCCTCCAAACACGACGTGCAGGTGGTGGTGGCGGACCCCACCGAAATCGAAAAAGCCCTGGACCGGCTTTATGGCCAGGAGGAAAGCGAGAGCTTTTCCGAAATTCTCAAGGAACTTGGCGCCGACACGGACATTGCGCGCGAGGCCAGCGAGGCCGACGCCGACGATGAAAAGCGCATGACGGAACTGGCCAACGAGGCGCCGATCGTGAAATTCGTCAATCTCGTGCTGCAGCAGGCCATTCAGGATCGCGCGAGCGACATTCATTTCGAGCCGTTCGAGACGGAATTTCGCATCCGTTATCGCGTGGACGGCGCGCTTTACGAAATGTCACCGCCGCCCAAGCATCTGGCGTTGCCGGTCATCTCGCGCCTGAAAGTCATGGCGAACCTGAACATTTCGGAACGGCGCCTGCCGCAGGACGGCCGCATCAATCATTCGATCGGCAACCGCCAGATTGACCTCCGCGTCTCCACGCTGCCGACGCAGTTCGGCGAATCGCTGGTGTTGCGCGTGCTGGACCGTTCGGCGGTCAATCTGGAGCTGGAGTCGCTCGGTTTTCCCAAATACATCCATGAATTTGTGAGCGAGGTGATCCTGCGGCCCAATGGCATTTTCGTGGTCACCGGCCCGACCGGCTGCGGCAAAACCACGACGCTGTATTCCTGCTTGCGGCGCGTCAACGCGATTGACTCCAAACTGCTCACCGCGGAAGACCCGGTCGAATATGACATCGAGGGCATCATGCAGGTCGCCATTCATGAGGCGGTCGGGATGACGTTCGGCAAGGCGTTGCGCTCGTTTTTGCGCCAGGACCCGGACATCATCATGGTCGGCGAAATGCGCGATCTGGAGACGGCGCAGATTTCCATCCAGGCGTCGCTGACCGGCCATCTGGTGTTGAGCACGCTGCACACGAACGACGCGCCGGGCGCGGTGACGCGCCTGATTGACATGGGCGTCGAGCCGTTTTTGATTTCCTCCACCCTGATGGCGGTGCTGGGGCAACGGCTCGTGCGCGTCATCTGCAAGAATTGCCAGACGCCGTTTGAGCCCACGGAGGAGCAGTTGGCGCTGTTGAATCTGTCGCCGCACGATCTGGGCGACAAGGTGTTTCATTACGGGCGCGGCTGCTCGACCTGCAACGACACCGGCTACAAGGGCCGGAAAGGCATTTTTGAATTGCTCATCATCAGCGAACCCATCCGCGCGCTTATCAACGAGCGCGCGCCGACGGTGGTGTTGCGTCAGAAAGCCGTCGAGTTGGGGATGGTGACCTTGCGCGAAGACGGCTTGCGCAGCATCTTCGAGGGTGGTACAACCATCGAGGAAGTCGTCAAATATACCTGACCGTTATGCCAAAGTACAATTACGTGGCCCTGGACGCCCGTGGCAACGAAACGAAGGGCAGCCTGGACGTTGCCACCCAGAACGAGGCCATCGGCCGCGTGAAGGAGATGGGCCTGTTCCCGACCAAAATCGCCGAGGCGGAAAAAATCCAGGGCAAGCAGGCCGGCAAAAAGGCCAAGGCCGGCGGCAAAAAAGGCGGCGGCGCGATGAACATCCAGATCAAGATTCCTGGACTCAGCGGCCGGGTAAAGCAAAAGGTATTGACGGCCTTCACGCGGCAACTGGCGACGCTGGTGGATGCCGGCCTGCCGCTCCTGCGCGGGCTGCGCGTGCTCGAAAAACAGGAGCGCAATGCCGCGCTCAAATCCATCATCGGTGAACTCGCCCTGGCGATTGAGGGGGGCAGCACTTTTTCCGAGGCGCTGGCGCAGCACCCCAAAACCTTCAACCGTCTGTTTGTGAACATGGTCAAGGCGGGCGAACTGGGCGGCGTGCTGGAAGTGGTCTTGAAACGCCTGGCCGAATTTTCCGAAAAGGCGCAGAAAATCAAGGGCAAGATCAAGGCCGCGCTGTTTTACCCCATCGCCGTGCTGATTGTTGCCACCGGCATCCTGATTCTGCTGATGACGTTTGTGGTGCCCCGGTTCAAGGAAGTCTTCGCCGGCATGGATGTCACGATGCCGAGATTCACGCTCATTGTGCTTGCGATCAGCGACGCCATCCGGCACCACATTTTGCCGGTGATGGGCGGCGCGGCGGTGGTCTGGGTATTGTTTCTGCTGTTCCTCAAGACCAAAGCCGGGCGGTTGATCTGGGACAAGTTCAAACTCAAGATGCCCGCCATTGGACCGGTCATCAGCAAGATCGCCATCTCCCGTTTCTCCCGCACGCTCGGCACCCTCGTCAGCAGCGGTGTCCCCATTCTGCAGGCGTTGACGATTGTGAAGGAGACCGCCGGCAATGTCGTCATCAGCAATGCCGTCTCCAAGGTGCATGAAAGCGTGAAGGAAGGTGAAACGATTACCGCTCCGCTGGAAAGTTCGGCGGTCTTTCCACCCATGGTCGTCAGCATGGTGGATGTCGGCGAACAAACCGGCGCTTTGCCTGAAATGCTCCTCAGAATCGCCGACAATTACGAAGAAGAAGTGGACAATTCCGTTGCGGCCATGACCTCCCTGCTTGAGCCCATCATGATTGTCTTTCTGGCCGTGGTGGTCGGCAGCATCGTGATCGCCATGTTCCTGCCGTTGATTGCCATGATTACCCAAATGAGCGGCGGCGGCGGTGGCGCCGGCGGTGGTGAAGACTAACAGCCATTTCCGCTTCAAAAGGGCCTTGTTTCCAGGGTGGAAACAAAAAGAGTTGACAGAACTTGACGCCCATGCGTAAATACATTGTAATCACATTGCATGGGCGTCTTATTTACAATTAGCCCGTTATGGAGTTTGATTGGAATAATCCGCCCTTTGAAATGGGTGGTTCTTTGACTCAGCGGGAAATTGAAGAGTCCTTTGAGGATCCGTTTGCCGTCCGGCTGTTGCCCGACTCGCCGCGTTTCGGCGTTCAGGCCAGGTTTTTTAATCTGGGTTTGTCGGCCGGTGGCATCGGAATTTTCAGCGCGTACCGGACGAATGGCCGGTTGATCCGGGTTTTGCACGCCCGCGCGTTCGACCCGGAAGAGCGGTTTTTCTACCAACGCAAAATGGACCAGACGCTACAAGGCGACAGGTGAGCCGTGAAACGTGAGCCGTGAGCCGTGAAACGTGAAAAGCCGGACTGGAGTCACGCAGCACGTTTCACGTTTCACCGATGCGAACCTTTGCCACCTGGGAAGACGTGCCGCTCTTCGACAGCGAAGAAGCCGAGGCGGATTTCTGGTCGGAGAACCGGCCGGACTTGCGCCTGATGGAAGCGGCCACCGCCGGAAACGCGGAAGCATCCGAGTCCGTGACCATCACGTTGCGGATTGATCCGCGCATGCTGGCGCGCATCAAACGGCTGGCCCGGACGCGCTATTTGAATTATCAGAGCATGATCAAACAGTGGCTGAGCGAACGGATGGAAGACGAATTGCGAGAAAGATAATGGAAGGCTATGAACGGAAAACATCAAATGTCCGATGCCCCAGGCCTCATTGAAGCGCCGCGCCGCCGCGAGGTCATGCTTCGTCATTCGTCGTCCGGCATTCGCGCCTTTACCCTCATCGAACTGCTGGTGGTCATCAGCATCATCGGCATTCTCGCGGCCTTCCTGTTCCCGGTGCTGGGGAGAATGAAGCGGCAGCAGTACATCCGGAATGCGACGGCGGAAATGGAACAGTTGGAGACGGCGATCGAGCGTTACAAGGCGGCTTACGGCTTTTATCCGCCGGACAATCAACTCAACCCCGGCAACCCGCTGATGAATCAACTTTATTTTGAATTGTTGGGAACGACCAACATGGCCCCATCGCCGGCGTCTCCGTCCTACCAGTCGCTCGATGACCCCAGCTTGCCGCCACTTTCCCAGGGCAACGTGACCGCCGTCTTCGGCGTGAGCGGTTTTATGAATTGCAGCAAGCCCGGTTCGGCCGAGGATGCGCGCGAGGCCCAGGACTTCCTGCCCGGTTTGAAGGCCAACCAGGTGACCATCTTTACCAACAGCAGCGCCCCCAATAATCCGGTCAAATTGATTATCACTTCCGTCGGCGGGCCGGACACAACGTATCACCCGCTGGGCCCGGGCGCGCTGGGCATCAATCCCTGGCGTTACAATTCCTCGAACCCGACCAACAACCCCGGGGCGTACGATTTGTGGGTCCAGCTTTCCATCAGCGGAAGGACGAACCTCATCTGCAACTGGAACCGGCAAGTGCAGTTGAACAGCCCGCTCCCCTGATTTTTATGCGCACCGCCCCCCAATCCGGGTTCCGTCGCGGCGACCGCCTCCTGGCCGTTGAGTGGCAGGATTGCCGCTGGTGCCCGGTCATTGACGTGCAATTTCCACGCGCCGACGCGGCGAAAAAGAGCAACGGAGCGCGGGCTTCAGCCCGCTTCAAGCTTCGCAGCAACGGGATGCTGCAATGTCTGGCCGGCTTTCGTTTCGTGCACCGAAGCGGCGTGAACGCCGCGCTCCGTGTCCACACCCGTCGTTACCCACAGGCGCTGGATTCAATAAAACCGCCCCCATTTTCAACAACGTTCCATTCCCCACGCATAAACCTGTATTTTTCAAAACCATGAAAGCCATGCCGATACATTCACGCCGCCCACGCGCGGGTTTCACCCTGGTGGAACTCCTCACCGTTATTGCCATCATCGCCGTTCTCGCGGCCATGCTGTTGCCGGTGCTGGCGGCGGCCAAACGACACGCGCTCAAGGTCCAGGCGCACCTGCAGACGGTGGACATCGCCACGGCCATCGAAAAATATGATTCGGATTACGGACGGTTCCCGGTTTCCCAATTCGCCCAGACCAATGCCAGCCCGGATTTCACTTGCGGCGGGGTATTTCAAACGCCGGCCGCTCCGTTTTCGGTTGAGACTTACAAGGGCAGCGGCACCGTGGTCAGCAACACCGAGGTCATTGCCATTTTGATGGACAACACCACGCTCGCCAACGGGGTGAATACCAACTACATTAAAAATCCGCAGCAAACCATTTTCCTGAACGCCAAAGCGTCGGGTTACGATCCGGCGCAGCCCGGCCCGGCGGACGGCGGCGTGGACGTGACCGGCCTTTATCGCGACCCGTGGGGCAATCCCTACGTCATCAGCCTGGACTTGAATTACGATGAATCGTGCCGGGATGCGTTCTACTGTCTCAACGCGGTTTCAGGGCAGTTCAATCCCGGATTAAATGGTCTGGTCAGTCCAACGGCAACGGCAACGATTCCCGGGAATAATGATTTTCAATTGCACGGCAAGGTGATGGTCTGGTCCGCCGGGCCGGACGGGAAAATCGATCAGACGAAACCGGCCACCGCCGACGTCAACAAAGACAACGTTTTGAGCTGGCAATAAATGAAATGTGACAGGTGGCATGTGACAGGTGACAAGTGGCAAGCGACAGGTGACACGATGAAAGGCGCGACGCGCGAAGCCCGCTCTTGTCACGTGTCACGTGTCACGTGTCACCCTTCAGGTTTCACGCTGATCGAGTTGCTGGTGGTGATTTCCATCCTTGGCATTATCGCCGCGCTGACGATTCCGGCGGTCATCAATTTCGGCAAATCGAACGTCAACATCAGCGCCTCGCGGCAGTTGCTCGACAGCGTGGCGCGCGCGCGGCAACTCGCCATCAGCCAGCGCACCACCGTCTATATGGTCTTCGTCCCGACGAATTTTTGGGACATCCCTGGAACAAAAAATCTTAACACAGTCTGGTTTAATCCTCCGGCTCTGACGCCCGCCCAACAAACCGCCGCCACCAATCTGTGCAGCGAGCAATTGAGCGGCTACAACTTCCTTGCCTACGGCGCGATGGGCGATCAGCCGGGGCAGCATGTCTGGCATTATCTGGGGCCGTGGCAGACGCTGCCCAGCGGCGCCTTCGTTGCGCTGCAAAAATTTGCCTACGCCTACACCAACCTGGATAAAGTCAGCGGCGTGTCCTATCCCATCGCCCCGTTCCGTTACACCAACAGCTTTCCGTTCCCCACCGAAACGGCCGCCACCGGCGTCTCGCTGCCTTACCTCGCTTTCAATTATCTGGGCCAGTTGGTTTCGGAAGCGGACGCGTCGGGCAATTACAGTGACGCCTACATCCCGCTGGCGCACGGCAGTGTGCTGCCCGCCATCAATCCCAATACCAAGGCGCTGCAGTTTGGCGACCCCGACGTATTGGAAGTTCCGCCGGGCAACAGCACCAACATTTCCTATATGATCGTTCACATCAACTGGCTGACGGGCCGCGCGGTCCTGGAACATCACCGGATGGGGCCATGAAAATTTCAACTAATGTGGCAAGTGGCAGGTGGCAGGTGACACGAAAAGGCAGGGCGGCAAATCCTGTCACGTGTCACGTGTCACGTGTCACTTGCCGCGCCTTTACGATGGTCGAGATTGCGCTCTGTCTGGCGATCATCGGCGTGGCGCTCGTGGCCATCATCGGCGTGCTGCCGCTGGGCATGCGCACGCAGCGCGACAACCGCGAGGAGACCGTCATCAACCAGGACGCGACCGTGTTGCTCGAAGCCATCCGCAGCGGCGCGCACGGGTTGAACGATTTGACCAATTACGTCTATGCCATCACGAATTCTTGGACGCTGTTCGATGCCAGCGGCAGCGTCAGTAAAAACGGAGTAAACGGCTATACCTATTCCGCTGCTTCAGCCATCGCGCCGTATCCTGCGACGCCGTTTCCCATCAACAGCGGGACGAACATCATCGGGCTTTTGAGCACGCCGG
Organism: uncultured Verrucomicrobiae bacterium; assembly: GCA_963802515.1. Lineage (GTDB taxonomy): Bacteria > Verrucomicrobiota > Verrucomicrobiia > Limisphaerales > UBA11358 > UBA11358. Next base: position 1,791,758 of record CAWDIX010000002.1, on the reverse strand, counting down.
AATTTACCGATGTCAATTTTGCGCCGACGAATAATCTATTCAACGGGGGTTACAGCAACCACGTCGTCGCCTATGTCCGCTCGATGAGCGGGCCGGCGGCGGAAAAACCGCCGCAGGACAACGACATTGTGGTGGGCGACTCTTTTGCCTACCGCGTCCTGTGCGTCAACGCGCCGGTGGCGATGGACACGAATCTTTACAATCTGTCGCTCTTTCCCGATGGGCCTCCGGCTTACAATCAACAACTGGCCGCCAGCCTGCATGAGTTGAAGCTGACGTTTCTGTGGCCGCAACTTCCCAATGGCGGCCTGGGCGGCGGACGCCAGACATTTCGCACGATGGTTGCCGGGCAAATAACGCAGGTGTTCACCAACAACCAATGGCTGTATTTTTACCAGCCGCAATCCTTTACCAACGTCGTGAGCGCCCAGTGAAAACGAAGTTTCAAATTTCGCCGGTTCGGAGTTCCGCCTTCAGGCGGACACGGCGGTGTGCTTCCGGTTTGCCGCGTGAACGCGGAACTCCCAACGGCAACTCCTTGACGCCTGTTACGCGTCACGCGTCACGTGTCACCCGTCGCGCCTTTTCCCTCGTCGAGATCCTGGTGGCCATCACGTTGTTGTCGCTCATCGTGCTGGCGTTGATGGCGGTGTTCAACAGCACGCAGACGGCCTTTCGCTCCAGCGTCACGCAGACCGATGTCCTCGAAGGCGGCCGGGCGGCGATAGACGTGATGACATCGGATTTGCGGCAGATGTCGCCGTCGCTGGGCAACCGGAGCGCGGTTTTTAATGGTTACTCCACACTGCCGGTCAGCCAACCGGTCAATTTTTACGTGAACACCAATTCCAACCAGCCGCTCGTGCAATCCCTGCCCGGCACCTTCAGTCCGAACACCCGGCGGACGAATGTGCTGGAAGACTTTTTCGTTTTGAGCCGCGGCAATTTGAACGGCAGTCCCGCCTGGGTCGCCGTCGGCTACGCGGTATATCCGCCGTCGGCAACCTATTTGAATCCGCTTTACCGCTTTTACATGACCACGAACGTCGCGGCCGCAAATCCACAGACGCTCTTCACGAACTTTACGCTCGCGGTCCAGAACGGTTCCATCACCAACGGGAGCCATTTGCTGGACGGCGTCGTGAATTTGACCGTGCATGCCTACGACACCAACGGCGTCTGGATGACGAACGGCTACGCCTTCGGCTACACCAATATCCCGAAGAACATGCTCATCCTGCCGTCCGCGTTGGGCGAGACCGGCTTTTGCATGTTCAGCAACACGCTGCCCGCGGCCGTTGAGATTGAGCTGGGCGTGCTTGAGGACCGCACGCTCCAGCGCGCCGACACGTGGCCGAACGGTTCCTCGCAGCAAAGCAACTACCTCGCCGGCGCGGTCGGCAAGGTCCACATTTTCCGCCAGCGCGTGACCATTCCCAACGTAGATTCCTCGGCGTACCAATGAGAACCAAAAGTGACATGTGGCGAGTGACGAGTGACGAGATACCGGCAGGTGTACGCGTGAGCGATTCCCGTCACGCGTCACTTGTCACGCGTCACCCTCAGCAGGGCATGGCCCTGGTCATCACGCTGATTCTGCTTTCGGTGACGCTGGTCATGGCCGTCGCCTTTCTGGCCATCAGCCGCCGCGAACGCAACGCCGTCACCACCACCACCGACACCGCCACCGCCCGGCTGGCGGCCGACGCCGCGCTCGCCAATGCCGAGGCGCAAATCGTCGCCAACATCTTTGCCACCACCAACGTCGCCGCCTACAACTTCGGCCTGCTCGCCTCCACCAATTACATCAATGGCCTGGGCTTTAATCCGGCAGCTGTGGGTGTGAACGCCACCAACGTCAACTACGACCACACCCTGGCGGGAATTCCTTTGACCGCCGATCAACTGGTCCAAAACATCGCCGATTTGTTTTATCTTCCGCGTGCGCCGGTCTATATCGTCACCAATCAACTGACCGGCGCCGCGGAATTTCGCTATTACCTCGACCTCAACCGCAATCGCATGGACGACCCCAATGGTCTGGTGACGAACGTGTACAGAGATGGCAGTTTCGTTTTCGACGCTTCCGGCAATGTCGTTACGAATTTTCTGGTTGGCGACCCGGAATGGGTTGGGATGCTGGACCATCCGGACGCGCTGCACGGGCCGAACAACAAGTTTGTGTCGCGTTACGCCTTCATCGCCCTGCCCGTCGGCAACACCCTCGATGTGAACGCCATTCACAACCAGGTTTTTGACGAACAAAATGCCAATCCAACGGTCAATCCATCGGCAAATTCAGCTGCTAACATCGGAAAAGACTTTTTCTTTCGCAATGAAGGTGTCGGTTCCTGGGAAATCAATCTGGCCGCATTTCTCGCGGACTTGAATACAAACGAATGGGGCCAGATCGTCGGCTCCGGCCCGGCTGCGCCGGTGGGTTCGGGCCGATTTTATCAATACAACCAATACACCCTGTTCCCTACTCCGAACCAGGGGGTTGCTTTTGACGACGCGCGCGCGCTGCTGGCTTACCGTTACGCGAACAATTACAACTCGCTGGCTTCGGTGGACAGTTTGTACGGTGGCGCCCTGGGGGCCGGGCATATCGCATTCTTGAACGACAACATTGACGGCTACTCGGATGGGCCGCTGATGACCGGCCTTCAATTACCACTCTTCGATAACGACCGTCCACGGATGCGTTGGGCCGGGGCGGACAACACCAACCAATTCTTCACGGTGGAGGAATTGTTCAACACCAACGAAACGGAAATTGGCGCAATCTCGCCCGGTTTTTCCGACCGGTTGCTCAACGCCGGCGCGAACTTCTTCGGGACAAACATTTCCACTTACGACCGCTACACGTTCTACCGGATGCTGGATGAGCTGGGTTCGGATTCCGCGCCGGAATCGGATAAAATCAACCTCAATTATTCCAATGCCGTCGTCAATTATGCCTATGACACTGTTTCCGGGGCGGTGTATCCGACGAATTTCGCCATCGTGCCGAACGCGGAAACCAATTTCTTTTCGTGGACGAACACCAGTTTCTTCACGGTGGCCGCCGACCGGCTGCTGCGCACCTACACCGAGCAATGGGCGACCAATTACATCACGTGGGTCACCAACTACGGCGCGGGCCTCGTCACCAATTATTTCATGCCCGTGCTGAACACAAACTTCGTGGCCACGTTCAATGTGACCAATGCGTTTGGCATCACGAACATTCCGGTCTGGGTGAGCAACCGGTTTGTCTATACGCCCGCCGTCAACCGCCTGCTCCAGCTCGCCGCCAACATTTATGACGCGACCACGACGAACCATTATCCGACCGTCTTCCGTCCGCTGTTCTCGCGGGACCAGAACGGCCTGGGCACCAATCTCTTTGTCAGCGGCTATACCAATGTACCGCCGGCATCGAGCGCCGCGTTCACAACGAACACCGGTCCGTTTATTCTCCCGGTGAACTCCTGGGATTTGGCCAACCCGGCTGATTACCCCGGTCCGATTCTTAACGCCCCGGAAAATGTTTATGGCGTGCCGTGGATTATTGGCGCGAAGAAGGGGTTCCCGAACTTCAACGAGTTTTACATGGAAAGCACCTTCCGGCTTACGCGCAAGCTCATAGTCACCCGCTCAGATACCAATGTGACCCTGAGTACAACCTTCAAATATGATGAGATGTTCGATTTAAGCCTCAACAACGAGTTCGGCGTGGAATGCTGGAACTCCTACCGCACCAATTACACCGGGCCGCTCAATATTTACGTGACCGATGATTTGAAGATGACGCTGGCCAACGACGAGAACAATTTCAGCTACACCACCAATCTTTTTGCCGCCGGATTGCTGCAATTTCCGAACAGCGCCTACAACGTCTGGCCGGGTTATACCAATTCCATCAGTCCGCTTTTATCCGCGGGTTCGTTTCAAATTCCATTCGCGACCAACTTTGCGGCCCGACCGGACTCTCTGTATCGCTTCAATACCCCGCCGGACGTGGAAGAGGGGGGCCATGTCGGCCCTTATTTGACGACCAACCAGGCCTTGCCATTTGAACCGAATATAGCCAACGCCGGCTTTGGTCCATATCCACAACCGCATTGGACGTTGACCACGACCAATAATCTGCGGGTGATTATCGTGGACACCACTGATCCGAGCAATTGGAGGGTGATTGACTATGTGCAATTGGGCGGGCCTTACAGCACCCGGGATTTGACTTCGGAAATCGTGCGCGGATACGACACGGTCGGCGCGGGAATTGATACGGGATATAATAATCAATGGGACACGAATGTGATTAACGACGTCCCGATCGGTATCACCCGACAATTGGATGTTTCACAAGGGCTGGGAAGTCCGACTTACAGCGCGAAACTTTGGGGCCGGGACCAGAAACTGGCTTACGACCAGATGAATGCCTTTCTGGTCTTCCTGAATGGCGCCGGGACGCCCTTGTTGACTTATAACGGATATGTCGCCGATCCGACCCGAATGGGCATCGCCCAAACGACCAATGCCATGCAGGCGCCTTACACGCCCACCGCGACTGTCGTTCAGGACATCACTTGGCAGGCGAATGATCCACTGGTCCATTACACAGCCGGCGATTTGGTCAGTCCCACCGCCGGCAACGGGTTGCAGATCTATACGAATTGGCCGGGCAATCTGGGCAAACTGAACCAGCGTTACCAGCCGTGGGGCGGCAATCCTTCAACGGGCGTGGGCACGAATTTGCTGGCCGTCAAAGATCCGCTGGTGACGTGTTCGGATGATTGGAATTTCCCCACAAATAAATTCCCGACGGTCGGCTGGCTGGGCCGCGTCCATCGCGGGACGCCGTGGCAGACGGTGTATCTCAAGTCGTCGGACGTGTTGTCCTATCAAAATAATTTCGGGGTTTATGGCAGCAACGGCACCAATGTCTGGGTCAATTGGACGGGCGATTCCGCTTTGACGTACGGCCATTATTATGACGCCGGGAACAGCGTGCCGAAGAAGGACTGGCTGTTGTTCGATTTGTTCACCACGGCGTTCAACGCCAACGCCACGCGCGGCCAGCTTTCCGTGAACGTGGCCGCCGACAGTACCGACCCGGCGGCCGGGCTGGCCGCGTGGTCGGCCCTGTTGAGCGGCATCGCGGTGCCGACCACGCTGACCAACAGCTATACGATTATTGATCCCGCCGGCACGTGGGGCGTGTTAACCAACACGCCGCTGGGACAAATCGTGCAGGGCATTTTCAACACGCGCACGAAGTTCACGAACCTGGACGGAGTCAAAGGCACGTTTGAACACGTCGGCTACATTCTCTCCGTGCCGCAACTGACCATCCAATCGCCGTTCCTGGCCTGGGCGACCAACGGAGTGCAACGGGAAACGGGCATCAGCGACGAGATGTATGAATGGCTGCCGCAGCAGATAATGTCGTTGTTGCGCGAAGGTTCGCCGCGGTACGTGGTTTATTTATGGGGCCAGGCGCTGAAGCCGGCGCCCAATTCGCTGGTGACCAGCGGCGGAAATTTCTTCGGCATGTGTACGAATTACCAGGTGGTGGCGGAGAGCGCCGCGCGCGCGGTGCTGCGCGTGGATGGCGCGGGCACGCCCACGCCGCACGTGGTGGTGGAGAGTTACAGCCCGTTGCCGCCGGATTGATGAACAACAAAGACGCAAAGACACAAAGCAGATGAAAATCTTGATTTTATTTCCCCTCACCCCGGCCCTCTCCCGTCGGGAGAGGGAGAAGGGTCGTCAGCCGGTCGGCAAAATGTGCGTCACCAAAAATTTTGTGCGAGGTGAATCGCTGTTCCCTCTCCCCGGGGGAGAGGGTCAGGGTGAGGGCGTCGCGTGGCTCGCTTTCTGAATGGCAATATGATTAATTGAGGAGCTTATTATGCGTAGTCGTTCATGGAACCTGATTTTGTTGTGCCTGCTGCTCGTGGCGGGCGCGTGGTTCTTCCGGCTGCAAGGCCATCGTGAGTTGAGCAGCACGCGGACCGCGCCGCCTGCCGCGGGCCAATCGGCAATCACTGTGTCCAACGCGACGCCCTTGACCGTTCTCTCGACCAATAACGTCCAGGCCGCCGCGGCCGCCAGGGCCAAGGCCGTCCAGTCGCGCTATCGCCTGTCCAACACCACCATGACCATCGGCGAACTGACGGGCAATCCGCACGCGATTCTGCTGGCGAACGCGTTGATTGACACCCGCGCCGGGTTGAATCTTTCGATTCCGGAAAAGTTGCAGGCGCGCGGCGACCCCGGTGCTTACATCGTGCAGGCCGGCGGGCCGATTGACAACGCCTTCCGGGCCAGGCTGGCCGCGTCGGGCGCGCAGATTGTTTCCTACATTCCCAACAACGCCTACCTCGTCACCGTGGCGAAGTCCGGCGCGGATGAACTCGCAGGCGACGGCTTTCCGGTGGTCCCCTACGAGCCTTATTACAAAGTGTCGGCGTCATTGCTGCCGTGGATCGGCAAACCGCTGCCGCCGGACGCGACCCTGAACGTGGAGATTTTCCCGGGCAGCGAGAAGACGGCCATTCCGGCAATTGAAGCTGCCGGTGGAAAAGTGTTGTCGCAGGAACCATCGCAGAACGGCCTGATTCTGAACGTGCAGCCGCCGGCGGATTGGACGGTGATACCGGCGCTGCCCATGCCACACATCGTCGAGCCGTCCCGCCAGCGCGTCGCGGCGAATGATATGTCGCGCGCAACGTTGGGGGTGGCGGCGGACACGCAAACGATAAGCAATTATCTCAACCTCTCCGGCTCGAACGTGCTGGTGGAAGTGAACGACTCGGGCATTGACGCGGCCCATCCGGACTTCGACGCGGGCGGCACTGCTACGCCACGGGTGATTGGCAATTCGGCGTTGAGCCTGGTGGATACCAACGGCCACGGGACGCACGTGGCGGGCATCATTGCCGGCGACGGCACGGAATCCATGACGGTGACCAATGCCCAGGGTTCCATCATACCGGCAACCACCAACCAGTTTCGCGGCATGGCGCCGGCGGCGACGTTGTATTCGGTGGCGGCGCTTGGCAATAATGGCGGAAAGTTTGTTTCCGACCAGTACCTTCAGCAAACTCCCGCGCAGGCGAACGCGCTGATTTCCAACAACAGTTGGAACTACGGCGGCGACGGTGACTACGATCTGGCGGCGGCCGGCTACGACGCGGCGGTGCGCGACGCGTTGCCGTTCACGACCGGCTCGCAACCGGTGCTGTTCGTGTTCTCGGCGGGCAACGACGGCAACGGCGACGACACGACCGATCCGGGCAGCGGCACGCCCGACAGCATTGATTCGCCCGGCACGGCCAAAAACGTCATTACCGTGGGTTCCATCCAGGAGTTCCGCAACATTACCAATGAAGTGACGAATGTGGCCGCCGATGGCACGACCAACACTTCTGCGCCCTGGGCGGCGGAAACCAGCACCAGTTACCGCATCGCCGCTTTTTCCGGCCGCGGCAACGTGGGTATTGGCACGGAGGGCACTTTCGGGCGCTACAAGCCGGACGTGGTTGCGCCGGGAACATTCATTGTATCCACCCGCTCCGAACAGTGGGACATCAACTCGTATTTCTTTCAAAGTCCGACCAATTTCAGCTTGCGGGATTTCTCCGTGGTCGTTCAGGCCGATACGCTGGCGGCCGCCCGATTCCCATTTATCCCGCCCAATACGGTGGGCGTCACCATCCAGGCGTTCGCCAACGCGCGTTCGCCGGTGCCCTTTCCTGACCTGCCGATTTATTATGCCCTGGTTGGTTCGCCGGCGTACACCTGGGTTCAAACCGGCCAGGTGGCGATTCCGCCCGACCCGCCGGGCATCGGGCCAATCCTGGGCAGTGAAGGCACGTACGGTTTCAATTACGCCATCAGCAATATCACAAGCGAACCCATTAATTTCGACATTGTCCTCGACACCATCACGACGAACAACCCGGGTGATTATTATCTGGTGTACAGCAATCTGGACCAGTCCCTGGGCACGAACAATCCGAACAGCACCGGGCCAGGGCCGTATTACCGTTATGAAACCGGCACGAGCATGTCGGCGGCGGGCGTGTCGGGCGTGCTGGCGTTGATGCAGGATTACTTCACCAACACCCTGCAAACCACGCCCAGCCCGGCGCTGCTCAAGGCCATGCTCATCAACGGCGCGCGCCCGACGGGCGCTTACGATCTGCACGTCCAAAACAACATCAACTTCGAGGGCTGGGGCGTGGTGAACCTGCCGAACTCCATCCCGGTGGGATTGACCAATCAGACCGGCGAACCTTGCGCCAGCTTCTTCATTGACCAAAACCCGACCAACGCGCTGGCCACCGGTGACAGCCACACGTTCATGGTGGCCATTGACACCAATACCGGCGCGGCGACGCTGCCGTTGCGCGTGACGCTGGCCTGGACGGACCCGCCGGGCGACCCCGCCGCCGCCATCAAGCTCGTCAACAACCTCGACCTCGTCGTCACCAATCTCGACGATCCAGCCAATCCCCTCATCTTTTACGGCAACGACATTGGGTCGGGCAGCATCTACAACACGCCCCACAGCGGCACGAACGCGGCGGCCGCATTTGATGACATCAACAACGTCGAAAACGTGTTCATCGCGCAGCCGCTGGGCACGAAATATTCCGTCACCGTCATCGGACGCGAGGTGAACGTCAACGCCGTCACCGCGCACCCCGACAACGTGGTGCAGGATTTCGCGCTGGTGATTTCCTGCGGCGAGGGCGAGGTGACCAACGCGATGACGGTGACCGACAACCCCGTTATTTCCAATCCCACGGGCGCCCAGCAGATCACCTATATCGTGACCACCAACACGCCGTTGCTCAATCAAATCGTCGGGGCCAACCCGCCGTTGCTGGGCACCAACACGCTCGCCCTCGGGACCAATACCATGTGGAGCACTAATGGCCAGATGACGGTCGGCATGACCAACCAGTGGCATTTCTATGTGGTAACGAACAACGCCGTGGACAATGCCGGGTCGAGAAGCGACGTCACCAATGCGGCGTTCATCACGTTTCTGCCGGACACGCTTTCGATTCCGCGCCTGGGCGTGTTTGCGGATTCAACCCCCGATGCCACGCGGCCGGAGGCGGACATTGACCTTTACGTGAGCAGCGATCCGAATTTGCTGACGCTCGATCCCGTCACCCTTTCCAACTGTCTCCACGGCGCCCAAATCGGGTTGTCGGCGGGCGGCGTCTTCAACGGCGCATCGCTGGGCGCCGGCGGCACGGAGTTCGTCGTGGACACAAACTCCACGCCCGGCCAGATTTATTACGTCGGCGTGCATTCGGAGGACCGGATGGCGTCGGAATACGATTTTCTGTCCGTGTTCACCTCGACGCCGTTCAGCCAGAACCAGAACGGCAACCAGCTCGTCAACGGCCTGACCCTGCCGATCAATATTCCCGACGGCAGTCCGGCGCATCCGGGCATCGCCTATATTTTCGCGCTCGCGCTGTATCCCATGCAGGTGGGCCAGGTGATGGTGAACAATACGATTGTGCACGATAATTTCGGCGACCTCATCGGGACGCTCAATCACAACGGCATCCGGGACGTACTCAACAACCACGATTCCCTCGGCGGTGCGCCGGGGCCGTATAGTTTTTTGTACGACGATTTTCCGAGCCTCACCGGTCACCTCAGCGACGGTCCGGGCAGCCTGCTGGATTTCGTCGGCACGGAAGCCATCGGGCCGTGGATGCTGGCGGAAGTGGACAATTCGCCGACGCAAATCGGCTACGTGACCAACTACAACTTGCTGGTCGTGCCGCACCAGGACCTCACTCATGGCATCAATGTCACCATCCAACCGGGCAGTTGGTTCTATGATTTCGTTGACGTGCCGGTGGGTTACCAGGAACTCATCCTGTCGGCTACGAACACAACGCCCACCGTCGGCCCGCTGCCGGTCCAGATGTTCCAAAAATTCGGCTCGCCGCCGACGGCGACGGTTTTTGACCAGGAAGCCGACCTGACGAACTGTCTCACCGGCGTTTTCCCGACGGGATCGCTTCCGGGCAATTCCATTTTGACCGGGCCGCCGCTGGCGCCGGGACTCTATTACGTCGGATTGTATAATCCCAACGTCACTGCGCAGAACGTGTATATCATTGCCACGCTGATTCCCGCGCCGGTCATCCCGATTTACACCACCAACGGGCCGACGAGGTCGATTGCCGATGACGCGGTGACGAGGAGCAGCGTTTTCATCAGCAGCCTGCACACGATCCAGTCCATGAATGTGAGCCTGATTGTCACCAATGCGCGCATCTCGGACCTGTCCTTCACGCTGGTCAGTCCGACCGGCCAGCGTATTTTGCTGATGGAGAACCGCGGCGGCACCTCGGCCGACACCCTCGGCCATGCCGACGTCATCACGAATTTCTTCGGGACGCAGACGGCGGGCGGGGCGGCGGCGTCCACGAACATCATCGGGCCGGTGGGAACCTCCGGGACCCTTTATATCAACTACGATTTCTACTCCATACCCGATACGATGGATGTCTATTACGACGGCGTGGATATTTTCCCTTCCGGACTCGTCAGTGGTGCCGGGCAATTTGGGCCCATTTCTTACGGGCCGGGATTTTCCACCAACATCGTGATTGTGATGAATCAGGGGAACAACACCAATTCCACGACGCAGTGGATCTACACGCCGTCCGTGGTCAGCCTGGATTATACCTACGTCACGTTCACCCAGGACACGAACCTGACGGAGGTTCCCATCAAATTCGCCATCCCGCCGTATGATATCGGGGACAATGGGACCAATTTCACGCTGTGTGACTTTGAACTGGCGACCAATGGCGATTATTTCGCGTTCACCAACATTTATGACGCGCAGGGCGGCTGGACGCTGCCGACCAACCTGGTGACCTTGACCACCGTGATCACCAACGCCTCGCTCGTGGTGACGAACGTGTTGGTCCTGACCAACAACGAGGTGAGCGTGGTGACGGACCCTGCCTCCGCGTCGGGCGGCAGCAACTATCTGGCGCTGGCCAACGGCGTGATGACCCGGACGATTCCGGTGACCGTTGGCAGAAAATACAGCCTGAGCTATGCGTACCGCGGGCCCGGCATTGCCGGCTGGTGGCGCGGCGAGGGGAATGGCACCGACAGTTCCGATCCGGAAAATGAAGGGAACAACGGTTCGCTGATTGGCCGGTTCGACTTCCCGGCGGGCGAGGTCGGCCAGGCGTTTCAGCTGGAGCCGGTCGGCCAGCCCTATGTCTTTGCCGGCACGAACAACTATGTGCAGATCCGGCAGGTGCCCTTCCTGATCCAGGTCAACACCAACGGCGGGAGCAATGACACCAGTCTGGCCACGCTCCAGTCGTCCTCGCTGGATGTCGGCACCGGCAACGGGTTCACCGTCGAGGGCTGGATCAATCCCACGAACGTTTCGCTGGCTGAACCCCTGGTGGAGTGGCTGGCCCGGGTGCCGACCAACGGGGCGGACACCAACCTGGTCATCGAGGCGGGACCGTTTCTGAACCGCGCGACCGGCCATTATTATTACCTGCTGGGCAGCACCAACTGGACGACCTCGGAGGCCTGGGCGACCCAGCTTGGCGGCCATCTGGTCACCCTGGACACCGCGAACGAGCAGAACTGGGTTTATGACACCTTCGGCCAGTATGGCGGCGTCAACCGGAATTTGTGGCTCGGGCTGACCAACGGCACGCCGAATCCCACCAATTTCGCCTGGACCAGCGGGTTGACCAATGTGACCTACTTCAATTGGGCGCCCGGGGGGCCGACCAATTGCGGCGGCAACGATTTTTACACGGCCATTCTGGGAGCGACCAACGAGTTTCCCGGGCTTTGGGTTTTGGAAGACAACACCGGCGCGGACAACAACGGCGTGAATTGCGGGGTGGCGCCGAGCAACCACATTTACGGCGTGGTGGAGGTGACCAACCTCCAGCCCAACGGAGTGCAGCTTTGGATTTCAGTCACCAATTCGCCCGGCACGACGAACCTGCTCGTCAGCAGCAACGGCTGCCTTTACGCCAACCTGGTGGACACCACCAACGGTTCGCATGAAATCTTCTCGGTGTCCGGCCTGATCCAGAGCAACGTGTACCAGCATATTGCGCTGACCTACAATACCAACACCGGCGTGGCGTCGCTGTATTACAACGGCACCAACGTGGCCTCGACGAACCTGGGGGTGTTCACCCCGAAGACGACCGGGGACCTGCTTTTGGGCAAGGACATGAGCCTGCTGACGAACAATTATTATTCCGGCAAGATGGATGAAATGAGCGTCTATCGGCGGTGCCTGTCGGATGCGGAAATCACCGCCATTTACAACATCTCGGCCTTTGCCACCAACCACAACCTCGGCAAATTTGATCCCTCCGTCACCCCGGGGTTGAGCCTGGCCGAGGCGCAGGTGTCGCTCAGCACGGTGGGGACCAACCTCGTCCTGGGCGAAAACAACAACTGGCTGGTGCAGGGGTTCACCTTCACGCCCGCCACCAACTCGTTGCAACTGCAGATCGCCGGCCTCGAGCCGGGCCTGCTGCTGGATTCGTTCGGTGTGTCCGAAGCGTCGCAGGGCAATGTGTATTATTTGCCGGAGACTTCCCTGGACGCCTTGAACGGCGACCTGGCTTATGGGAACTGGACGCTGGAAATCTGGGACAACCGCACGGGCGGCTTTGCCGGCAGCGGGCAACTGGTCAATTGGCAGATGCAGTTCATCATGGAAACCAATGTGCCCATCACGTTGAATGGCAACAGCCCGTCCACGAATTCAGTGCCGCCGGGAGCCATCACCTACTATGCGATCAACGTGCCGATCTGGGCCACCGCGGCCACCAACGTCCTGATTTCCGCCAGCCAGCCGGTGGATATGCTCTTCAACCAGACGAATCTGCCGACCGGTTCTCCGGTTGATTACCCCTTCCTGACCGCGAGCACGGGAGGCAGTTACCTGATGACCACTGCCCCGGTGCCAGCGCCACAATTGCTGCCCGGCCAGACCTACTTCCTGGGCGTGCGAAACCCGGGCACCGTTACCGCCACCGTGGTGGTGGAAGTGGATTTCAACATCACCGGCCTGACCAACGGCGTTCCGTTGAGCGACGTGCTGACGACCAATTTCACCGATGTGGAGCGGTACTATACCTTTGACGTGACCACCAATGCCACCGAAGCCACGTTCCAATTGTTGAAACTGAGCGGCAATGCGGACCTGGTCGTCCGCAAAGGAACGCTGCTGCCGACCTTGACCGGTTCCGACTATGGCAGCTTCAACCTGAGCAATGTGGATGAGAACATCTACGTGTTGACGAATTCATCCCCGGTGCCGTTGTCGGCGGGGCGCTGGACCCTGGGCGTGTACCCGCGCGATCCCCGGCCCATCCGCTATGCCATCCTGGCGAAGGAACTGGATCCGCAACTGATTCCGCCGGTGCCGAACATCATTGATCTGACCAACGACGTGCCGTTCACCTTCACTGCCGGACCGGGCGCGGCACTGACGAATTTCTTCCGCTTCACGGTCACGAACACGGTTACCGGCTCGGCCACGAACCTGGTCGGGTCCATCCACTTTGAACTTTATAACATGAGCGGCGACGGTGATTTGACGGTGGAGACCGATGCGCCGCCGCTGGCGCCGGCCTTCTTCCAGAGCAGCCAGCAGCCGGGCTTCATACCGGAAGTGATATTCGTCCATACCAACAGCGCGTTGACCAACCTCGCCGCCGACTGGTATCTGGGCGTGCCGAACCATGAAATTACCAACATCAGTTACACCATCCTTGCAGGGATAGACACCAACCTGGTGTTCCCGGCTTTTCCCGACGGCCAAGGCGGTCAGGGTGCCCAAGGCGCCCAGGGCGCGGGCGCGGGCGCGCTCGGCGGGCGCGGCGGCGACGTTTATCACGTCTTCAACTTGAATGATGACGGGCCGGGCTCGCTGCGTTATGGCATTACCAGCTTCATCGGAACTGGCGCGACCAACGCGCCCGGAACCGGCACGACCAACATGTCCGGGAGTGTCAGCAACCTTTTCGGAGCGCGCACCATCGTCTTCGATGTCTCCGGCACCATCAACCTGCTCTCGCCGCTGGTCATCACCAATTCGTATCTGACCATCGCCGGCCAGAGCGCGCCCGGCGACGGCATCACGGTCGCCGGCCAGATGACTTCGGTGCAGAGCGCGCACGATGTGGTTCTCCGTTATCTGCGGTTCCGGCCGGTCGTAACCACTACGGGAGTTTCTTCGTTAGGTGGCTTTGAAGGAATGACCGCGGGGGATTTTACCAATGGTCAAACGTTCGGCAACGGTTGGACGGTGACCACCAACCAGGTCACTGTCGTGACTGATCCCACCAACGCTTACCAAGGCAGCAATTTCCTTGCGCTGGCCAGCGGCACGATTTCCAACACCCTGCCGACGGTGACGGGACAGAGTTATACGCTGGCATTTGCCTATCGCGGGCCGGGTATCTTGAGTTGGTGGCGCGGCGAGAATAATACCCTGGATGCATTGGGAATCAACAACGGCACGGCCTTCGGCGGACTTGGCTACACGGGCGGCGAAGTGGGGCAAGCCTTCCAACTGAACGGAAGCAGCGCCTACGTGCAGGTGGCCGATGCGGCCAGGCGGTTGAATTTTAGTGTGACAAACAATAACTTTACCGCCGCGCTCTGGGTGAACCTTACCGACCTCAGCACCCGCCGGGATTTCATGGATGACCGTTTCTCACAGCCCGGCGCGCCCGATGCCTACCGACTCTATTATGACGCGTCATCCGGCAAATTTGCCGCGGGGTGCTACGACGGCGCCCTTAACGTCGCGGTTGAGGGTATCACCTCTCCTGTGACAAGCACCTGGTATCACATGGCCATGGTATGTGATAACAGAGTAATCAAGCTTTATGTGGATGGAAATCGGGAAATAGGTTTGCCGGCACCCGATGGCTCGCTGATAAACATACCCGCAAATTTTGGGAGCACGCTCAATACGGATGTGTCCAGAACCATCGGAAGTTTCTCGGGTCCCTCCGAGTTTATGCAAGGTGATCTCGACGAGGTTCAAATGTTCAACCGCGCCCTTTCGCCGAGTGAAATCAAGGCCATTTACACTCTGGGCACCAATGGCACATTCGACCCGGTTGTTTTCACCACGTCACCGGCATTAAGTCTTTCCGAAGCGGGTATCAGTTTGAACGGCGGGAAGCCAACCATCATCAACGGCAACAACACCAACTGGCAAATTTACACCGCCACTTTTACCGCGACGCAGAATGGGACGCCCCTGCAAATTAGCGGGCTGGAACCGGGCATGCTGCTCGATGCGTTCAACCTGACTACCAATGCGGCAGTAAATGCCAATGCGGATGCGTCGCTGCAGTTCACCAATGTGGCGGAGGTGATTGCCGACCACATTTCCGCCTCCTGGAGCACGAATGACCTGGTGTCGGTGCTGGATTCGGCCAATCTCACCTTGCAGTGGTCCATGTTGGCCGACAGCGTCAACGACACGAACACTTTGCACGGTTATGGTTCGGAACTGCGTTACGGCAACGGCACGTTGAGCTTCCATCACAATCTTTACGCCGACAATTACAGTGCCAATCCGTATCTTGACGACAACCTCAGCCTCGATTTTGTTGATAATGTCATCTACAACTGGGGAATCAGTTCCGGTTTCTCGGGCACCAACGATCCGCTGGCCGACCCCAATGGGCTTACCAACCAGTTGAATTACGTCGGCAACTACCTGATTGCCGGGCCCGACACCGCATTTTACAGCACGAATGCCGCGCAGACCAATTACGCCTTCTATGGCGGCATCACCAACACCTGGATTTTCCAGACCAACAACTTCATCGACAGCGACACCAACGGCATCCTCAACGGCGCCAACACGGATTGGGCCATGTTCACCAATTATTTTACCGAATTCAGCCGCGCGTTCCCGCTGCCGCCGGTGGCCGTGGACGAGACCTTCATCGCGTATGAAAAGGTCCTGGATTTTGCCGGCGCGGCCATGGCCAAACGCGATGCGGTGGACACGAGCATTGTCGGCAAGGTCCGCAACCAGACCGGCAGGATTATCGCCGGGCCCGGTCCGTTGTCGGTACTCAATTCCCGCCCGCCCTATCTGGACACCGACCAGGACGGCATCCCGGATTTCTGGGAAACCACCTTCGGCCAAAATCCGACCAATGCCAGCAACAACCAGCTTTCGACAAACGTCAACTACCTTGGCTACTCGGATCTGGAGGAATACCTGAACTGGCTGGCCCTGCCGCACGCGCTCACCGTCACCAACACCCCCGTGGGCGTGGACCTGTATCAGTTGTCCGGCGATTCGGGACGCCTGAGCTTCTTTGTCACCAATGCCATCAACGGCACCGTGTACCTTACCAATGTTCTGGGGTCAGTGACCAACACCGGCCCCTTCAGCAACAGCATCGCGGTCTTCACGCCCGCAAACAATTTCTCGGGTTATGCTTCGTTCGACTACTACGTGACCAACAACGATACCATCGCCTATTTCGGCCCCGTGACCGTCAGCGTCGTGGTCAGCGCCATCCCGATAGTTTACGCGACCAACTTCCTGAATTCCCCGCCGATATTGGCCACCAACCTCCCCAATCTGACCATTGATGAATTAACGACGATGACCGTGACGAATACCGCCACGGATACCAATGCGGGGGTGACGCTGTCTTACACCGTGACGTTGACCATTGATACCAATGCGATGATTATCAACGGCTGGCCGCTGACTTATGCGACCACAACTCCGGCGCCAGTCATTGATACCAATGGCATCATCACCTGGACTCCCAGCGAGGCCCAGGGGCCGGGAGTTTACATCATCACCACCGTCGTCAGCGATAACGGGGTCCCGTCGGCCACCGCGACAAACAGTTTCACCGTGACCGTGAATGAAGTGAACACCCCGCCGTTCTGGCTGCCGGGTGTTCCCGACCAGACGAATTATGACGTCGGCGCGCTGACCACGCTCATTGTGACCAACACGGCGACGGACTCGGATATTCCCCCGAACCCGCTGACCTACCAGTTGATCGGCCCAACCAACGCCGTAATTGACACCAATGGCATTATCACTTGGACGCCGACCCTGGCGCAGGCGCCCGGCGTTTACACTTTCACGACGATTGTGACGGACACCAATCAATATGCGTTGTTCAACAATTCGTTGAGTGCGACGAATGTCTTCACCGTTTCCGTGTTCGTTACAGGTGCGCCCTTTGTGTTCACGCAGCCGGCCCAATCAGTCACGGGCAGCAGCGCGCAATTGAACGGCATGGCCACGCCCAATGGTGCGCCCACCACGGCCTGGTTCGAATGGGGCACGAACACGCTTTACGGAAACCAGACGGCCCCTGTTGGGGTCGGCAGCTCCTTCAATGTGGTTTATGTAACCAACCGGATCAGCGGTCTGGTGACAAACGTGCCGTATCACTTCCGGCTGGTGGCGAGCAATATCGTGGGGGTGGTCTATGGTTTCGACCAGATTTTGGATGAAGCCAACGTGGTGGTTTGGGGTGCTGACTATGTCGGGCAGGCCAATGTGCCCGCGGGATTGAGCAATGTGGTGGCCATCGCCGGCGCCTACGATCACAGCCTCGCGTTGAAAAACAATGGAACGGCCGCGGCCTGGGGTGACAATACGTTTGGGCAGGGAACGGTGCCGGCCGGTTTGAACAATCTGGTGGCGGTCGCCGGCGGCGCCTATTACAGCATGGCGTTGAAAAACAACGGAACCGTGGCCAGTTGGGGTGCAAACATTCTTGGCCAGACCAACGTGCCGGCCGGTTTGAACAACGTGGTGGAGATTGCCGGCGGAACTTATTCAAGTCTGGCCCTGCAAAACAACGGAGCGGTGATGGCCTGGGGCGCCAGCTTCTTTAACCTGACGAACGTGCCAGTGGGCTTGAACAACGTCGTGGCCATCGCGGGCGGAAGTTATCACAGCCTGGCGATCCGGAACGACGGAACGGTTGTCGCCTGGGGCGATGACAGCGCCGGCCAGACGAACGTGCCCGCGGGTCTGACCAATGTGGTGGCCATCGCGGGCGGGAGTTATCACAGCCTGGCTTTGAAATACGACGGGACCGTGGTGGCCTGGGGCGATGACAGCGCCGGCCAGACGAATGTGCCAGCCGGCTTGAGCAATGTAGTCGCGGTCGCCGCCGGTGGTTTCCACAGTCTGGCGTTGAAAAACGACGGGACGGTGGTGGCCTGGGGTGATAATACCGCCGGCCAGACCAGCGTGCCCGTGGGTTTGACTAACGTGGTCGCCGTCGCCAGCGGCTATTTTCATAGTCTGGCATTGACGCCTCAGTCCATCGCCAGTCTCACCAACATTGTCTTGAACCTTACGAACGGCGTGCCGCAAACAAACACTATCGTGCCCGGGGGCATCACCTATTATCAGGTCAACGTGCCGACGAATGCGGATTTCGCCACCAACCTTTTGCTCTACACGGTGAGCGGGCCGTTGAACGTCTGGTTTGGCACGAACACCCCCCCCACCACCAATGTGTTCTTGTTCAGCGGAACGAATGGTTCTTACACCTTGTCCACGAACGGCACACCGCCGCTGGTGCCCGGCTCAACTTATTATCTCGGGGTGCAGAATACGAACACCTTTGCGGTGAACTATGGCGTCGAAGTGGATTTCCACCTGTTGACTCCGACCATCCCGCCCATTTTCATCTCCAGCATCGTTTACACGAACGGCGGTTTCCTGCTCACCTGGTTCGCGCCGAGCAATGACCTCTTCCTGGTGCAATGGACGCCCGGCCTTGCGCCCGCCGGCTGGCAGACGTTTACCAACGTCATCAGCTACAACACGAATGTGTTCACCAGTCCGACCAATACGCAGTTCAATTTCTTCGACGACGGGTCACAGTTCCCGTTCGGCCCGATGCGCTTTTACCGGTTGATACTTTTGCAGTCCCTGGCCAACGGGGTGCCGCAGACGAACTCGGTTCCGGCCGGCGGCCTTGACTACTTTATGATCCACGTGCCGGCGAACGCGGATATTGCGACCAACCAGCTGTTCACTGCCACCGGCCCGCTGAACATGTGGTTCAGCCCGACCAATCTGCCCGTCGGCACCAACCCGCCTGATTATTTATTGTTGGGCGGCGCAACGAACGGCAGTTCCATTTTGAACACTACCAGCGCGCCAACGAATATCGTGCCTGGCGGGACTTACTGGCTCGCCGTGCAAAACACAAACAGCACCGCGGTCACGTTCAGCCTCGGGGTGGATTTTCATCTGACCGCGGCAGGCAATCCCATTTCGGGCCTCAGCATCACCTTCACGAATATCGGCGGGACGAATGGTTTCCTGCTCACCTGGACCGCGCCGACCAACGACATTTTCCAGGTGCAATGGACAGACGACCTGTTGCCGGTGAACTGGCAATTCTTCACCAATTTTATTGATTACACCGGACCAGCCGTGCCCGCGAATGGCCTGTTCACCTTCTTCGACGACGGTTCGCAAACGCCGCCCGGCCTGCCGCCGGCGCGCTTTTACCGGGTCGTGCTCGCCGGCTCGAATCCGTCAACGCATACCAATGCCGTGTCCATCAGCAGCCTGACCTCGACCAACATCCTGGGAACGAACGGTCTTTGGTTCACGTGGTCCGCGCCGACGAATTATTTGTTCGAGATGCAATGGACGACCAATCTCTTGCCGGTCGTCACGTGGCACACGTCGCCGAACATCATGGCTTACAGCACATTCGTGAGCCCGACCAACAGCCTGTTCAATTACTTTGACAACGGTTCGCAGGGCGGCCTCGGCCCGATAAAATTTTACCGGCTGATGCTGCTGCCGTAGGGAAGACGCTTTTCAGGCGCAAAGGCGGCGTCTCCTGATGTTGCTGGCGCTGCTTCCGTGCCTGCCAACAGCAAATCTGGACACTGCCGTCTCTCGGGCGATGTCTTAATCTTAATCCTGCTCTTAATCATGTGCTCTTCCCCGGCTGATTAAGTTACGATGATGAATCGAGATTAAGATACTGCTGTCTCCCGGGTAGCTTGAGGGCCCGCCCGCTCAACACCGCCTGCGCCCCGAAATAGATCATCGTTATTAGTCATTTAGAAAGCAAAAGCTGTGGATTGACGGATAGTTTAATATTGGTGAGTTACTTCTCATGGCGATAAAGCGCTCAACGGCAACAAGAACACAGCCAACCCCGCTTGGATCGACTCCGTTGCATCGGCGTACGAAAACAGCGGGGTAAGCGAGTCGGAAGGCAACGGGCTGAAAGACCGCAAGGTATTTTCGGTTCAAGGGCCATCTTTATGCGTCAACGCCAGCCTGCTTCCGCCGGGCGGGATCAACAAATGTCCTATGAAAAAAAACCGCGTTTTCTCCGCGATGATGCTCTGCTTCGCGATCGCCACCGCGACGGCAAGGGCGCAGGACCCGATTCCTGCCTGCCTGAGCCAGTGCAGCATCACCAACCTGTTTGATGTGGCCAGCAATCTGGTGACCCGGTTCGGACCGCGACGGGCGGACGCCTATGACCACTTCTTGAACGGCTCCTGCACGTGGAGCGGCATCCCCGATACGAACACCACCATTGAGATGTCCGCCAACTACGTCAAGTCGCTCTTTGAGGCAATGGGCTACACGCCAACATTGGAAAATGTCCCCAACGGCTCCGGCAGCTACGGGCACAACGTGTACGTGACCAAGACGGGGAGTGTGTATCCCAACATTTACATCGAATTTTGCGGGCACATGGACACGCAGCCGAGTACGCCCGGCGGCTGCGACAACGCCTCCGGCTCAACGTCCACCATCGAACTCGCGCGCGTGCTCAAGAACTATCCCAATCGTTACTCGATGCGGTTTGCCCTCTGGGTCGCCGAGGAGATCACCGTGCCCGGTCCCGGCTGCTACTACCACGTCCAGCAAGCGCTCGCGCGCGGCGAAAAAATCAAAGCCGGTCTGAACACTGACGGGACCGGCTGGCGGGACGACCCCAAGCCGGACGGGACCCAGAACTATAATGTCGAGCTTTGGTACAACGATGCCGAATCGTCGCGAATTTGTGATCTCTTTGACAGCGTCCGTACCCAGTACAACGTCGCCATCGGTTTTCGCAAGAACGCGGCGACAATCACGTCGGACGAGCGCGGCTATTGGTATAACGGCCAAACCGCAGTGTCCAGCGTGGGCGGCAGCCCCACCTATCATCCCAATATGCACGGCTGTGGCGATACCGTCACCAATATGGATTTTACGAACATCTTCCGGGCCATGCAACTGAACCTGGCCGTCGGTCTCAAGCTGGACGCCGAGGTCATTCCGCCTGCCATTACGCTGGTGGTTTCACCTTCCACTATCCCCGCTGACGGCGTTTCCACTGCCACGGCAACGGCGACGGTGAGGGATTCGTCGAGCAATCTGCTGGTGGGTGAGACCGTCGTCTTCAGCACGAGCGGGGATGTCACCTTTGGTTCCGTGACCGACCACGGGGACGGAACCTACCAGGTCACCGTGACTGCCTCCACGACGCCTGGCGAAGAAATCATCACGGCGACGGATTCCGGCGCGAGCGCCACGGCGAATTTGACTGAGACCAGCTACTGTTCCGGCAGTTGTTTTACCGATACTACGGCTGCCGACTTTACTGCCGGTACGCTCGATAACGGCACGTATGTTGCCCAGACCACCGATGGCGAGATCATTCTGGCACCCACTCTCGGCGCGGAGTTTATTAATGCGGCTTTGCCTCCGGCGGGCTGGACTTTGGCGCCGAACCCCTGTGCGGATGGGACCGCCACAGTGCAAGATGGACAAATCTCGTTGAATTGCACTTTGCTTGCCAGCCGTGTTGCCTACGGACCCGGCCATTCGCTCGAGTTCAAGGCGACTTATGTTGCCGGGAACCCTTACCAGGGGGGTGGCTTCTGGCGATACTTTGCCAGCCCATGGCGCGGCCTGGATCTCGGCTCGGGGGGCAACGCACTCCAAGCCAACACGAGCGTGGGCACCCCGGTTCCGATTTCCGGCAATCCGATTGGCAGCCCCCACTGCTACCGAATTGAATGGGCCAGCTCCGGTTTTACGTTCTGGGTGGATGGGACACAGGTCGCCACTGAACCCGCCACTGCCAGCGGGGAAACCATGAACGTCGGCCTGGCCGACAACGCCTGGAACACGAGTGACACGCAAAACTTCCGGATTGACTGGGTGCGTATGACGCCGTATGCGGGTTCCGGCATGTTCCACTCCCGTGTCTTCGATGCCGGTCAGGCGGTCACTTGGCACACCTTGGGGTGGTCGGCTGACATTCCGGCGGGGACGTCGCTCGTCCTGAGTTACCAGACGGGGAACACCCTGACACCGGACGGCACGTGGACATCTTTCACACCGGTGAACGCTTCAGGTGGTGCTTTGACGGGCAATTCCCGCTACATCCGGTACGCGGCGCAACTGGCAACCTCGGGCACGACGCAAACGCCGGTTCTGAAGGATGTTACCGTCACTTACATCCCGTGTGCGCCGCCGGCGATCACGAACAATCCGTCCGGTGCGACCCGGTGCGTTGGCGGATCGGTGACGTTCTCGGTGACGGCAACCGGGTCAGGCTTGACGTATCAATGGCGCAAGGACGGGACGAACATTGATGGGGCGACCGCCAGCAGCTACACAAACGCGTCCGTGTTCCCTGGCGACTCAGGCTTGTACGATGTGGTGGTCAGTGGCACATGTGGTTCGCCAGCCACCTCAAGTCCGGCCACATTGACGGTCGATCCAGCGCCGGTTGGCGGAACCGCCAACCCGGCGGCCGTTGTAATATGCAGTGGCACGGGCACGACCATCGCTCTGACTGGTCAAACCGGCAACATCATCCAGTGGCGTTCTTCGACGGACGGCGAGAACTGGTCGGACATCGCTTCAACGGTGAATCCGCTGCCGACGGGCACTTTGACGCAGACGACTGAATACCAGGCGGTGGTACAGAGCGGAGCTTGCGGGACGGCAAACTCCAGCGTGGCCACGGTGAACGTGAATGCCCTGGTGGCACCGGCGCTCACTGGCGTTCAAAAGCCGAACGCGACGACCATTCAGCTCAACTTCAGCGGGCCGCAAGGCCAAAGCTACCAAATCCTTGAAAGCTCCGATTTGCTGAAGCCGGCCGCCAGTTGGAATGTCCTGACCAGTGGCTCCTTTGGTGAAGGCGTGGTCACTTACAATGACACCAATGCCACCGACCAGGCGCGATTCTACCTCATCACCTCGCCGTAACCGGCATCCACAATTCGGGACCGGCCGGGTTCAGTCGTTCAGCCGGCCGGTTTTGATTCTGCGCCCGTTTTTCCATGTCGTTGGCGGCGAATCCAAGCCCAAATAATTTCGCCGGTACAGCAGCATCGGCAAGGGCTTGGTGCTTTTTACGTGGACGGCGAGCTCCTCACCTTGCCAGCCGCAAATATCTGTATCAGAAGAGGGCGACTGTTTCCAACGAAGAAGATTTGAATTGGATTTTTTCCGCACCACAACTCTGGCTTTGCTTTCGCCCGGATTTCGCATATACTTCCCGGTTGATTCGCACACGAAATTCGCGGCCATGAGCAAGGAATTCATCCGTATCGGCGGTGCGCGTGAGCATAATCTCAAAAACCTCACGCTGAACATCCCGCGCGACAAGCTGGTGGTCATCACCGGTCTGAGCGGGAGCGGCAAGTCGTCGCTCGCGTTCGACACCATCTACGCCGAGGGCCAGCGCAAATATGTCGAGAGCCTATCGGCCTACGCCCGGCAGTTTCTGGATCAGATGCAGAAACCGGAGGTGGACTTTATCGAAGGCCTGTCGCCGGCCATCGCCATCGAGCAGCGCAGTTCCGGCAGCAGTCCACGCTCCATTATCGCCACCACCACGGAGATTTACGATTACCTTCGCTTGCTCTACGCGCACATCGGCAAGCCGCATTGCCCGGACACCGGCGTGCCCATCGTTTCGCAGACCACCAGCGATATCGTGGATAAAATCCTAGCCTTGCCGCCCAAAACCAGGGTGATGCTGCTGGCGCCGGTTGTCCGCCGGCAAAAAGGCGAGTTCCGCGACGTCATCGAACGCCTGGCGCGCGAAGGCTTCGTGCGCGCCCGCGTGGACGGTGAACTGGTCGAACTTGAAGCGAACACACGCGTCAAGCTCGACAAGAAAAGGTTTCATACCATCGAGGCCGTCGTGGACCGGCTGGTGATTGACGGGAAAATGCGCGTGCGCCTGGGCGATTCGGTCGAGACCGCCTTGCGCTGGGGCGAAGGGGTCATGTTCACGCTGCACCAGGCGCCGGAGGGTAAGGCGGGCAGTCCTCTGCCCGCCGCCCGTCCAAAAACCAACGACGGCGAGCACGGAGTGACACGCCCTGCCAATGACAATTGGATCGAAACCCTCCACTCGAACAAGATGTGTTCTCCGGCGACGGGAAAAAGCTTTGATCCGCCCACGCCGAAACATTTTTCGTTCAACGCCCCGGCGGGCGCCTGCCCGGTCTGCCACGGCCTCGGCCAGAAAATGGTTTTTGACGAGGGCCTCGTCGTGCCCGACCCGGAGCAGCCGCTCGATGGCGCGGTCCAACCCTGGCGGCGGGCCGGCAAACGGATGAACATTTATTACAAGGCCATGCTGCGCTCGGTGGCGGCCCATTTCAACGTCAGTCTGGAAACGCCCTGGAAGAATCTGCCGGACGACTTCAAAAAGGTTTTGCTGCACGGTTCGGGCGAGGACAACGTTGACTTTCGTTTCTGGCGTGCAGGCAGCCAGCACACGATCAGCCGCCCGTTCGAAGGCGTCCTGCCGAATCTGGAACGGCTGTTCACCGAAAGTGAAAGCGAATTCGTCCGCAACCGCATCAAGCCCTACATGAGCCCGCAATTTTGCGACACCTGCAAAGGCCGGCGGTTGAAGCCGGAAATTCTGGCGGTGACCCTGGGTAGCACAGGCCTCCGGCCTGTTGATTCGGGCGTCGCGCCCGAATCTGTTGTGGTACGGACGATGACTCCACGCTCTTCCGGTCATTCAGATTCCACGTCACCCGACGAAATCCGGCGCGACGCCGGATTTGACCCGCGGGACGCGGGTGCTACCACAAAAAGTTCGAGCCGCATTCCGCGCTTGAAAATTCCGGGTTTGTCCATCATGGACGTTTGCGCGCTGTCAGTCGAAAAGGCCGATGAATTCTTTGCCGGCCTGAAGCTGACGGAATTCGAGGAAAAAATCGCGCATGAGGTCATCAAGGAGATCCGCGCCCGGCTGGGATTCCTGAAAAACGTCGGCCTGAGCTACCTCACGCTCGATCGCGAAAGCAGCACGCTCAGCGGCGGCGAGGCGCAACGCATCCGGCTGGCCACGCAAATCGGCGCGGGTCTCGTCGGCGTATTGTACATCCTGGACGAGCCAAGCATCGGCTTGCACCAGCGCGACAACGACCGCCTGCTGGCCACGCTCAAGGGACTGCGCGACCTCGGCAATACCGTGCTCGTGGTCGAGCACGACGCCGAAACGATCCGGCAGGCGGATTACATTGTTGACCTCGGTCCCGGCGCGGGGGTTCATGGCGGTGAACTGGTGGCGGCCGGCGCCTTGCCGGAAATCCTGAAGAACCTGAATTCGCTCACGGCGAAATATCTCACCGGCGAATTGACGATTCCCATTCCGAAAAAGCGCCTGGCGCCGTCCAAAGACCGCGGCTGGCTGGAGGTGCTCGGCGCGCGGGAAAATAATCTGCACAACATTGACGCGCGGATTCCGCTCGGCACGTTCACCTGCATCACCGGCGTCAGCGGCTCGGGCAAAAGCACGCTCGTGGACGACATTTTGCGCCGCGCCCTGTTTCGAAAGTTTTACGGGTCCCGGGAAACGCCCGGAGCCCACCGCGCGTTGAAGGGTTTTGAGGTGGTTGACAAGGTCATCGTGATTGACCAGACGCCGATTGGCCGGACGCCGCGCTCGAACCCGGCGACCTACACCGGCATGTTCAATCACATCCGCGATTTGTTTGCAAAACTGCCGGCGGCGAAAATCCGGGGCTACGCACCGGGCCGGTTCAGTTTCAATGTCAAGGGTGGCCGTTGCGAAAAATGCGAAGGCGACGGCGTCCTCAAGATTGAGATGAATTTTCTGCCGCCGGTCTATGTGACGTGCGAGGCGTGCGGCGGCAAACGTTACAACCGCGAGACGCTCGAAATCACCTACAAAGGCAAAAACATCGCCGACGTGCTGGCCATGACGGTGGACGAAGCGGTGACGTTTTTCCGCGCGGTGCCGCAGATTTACGAACCGTTGCTGACGCTGGCGGAAGTCGGGTTGGGCTACATCGGGCTGGGGCAGGCGGCGACGACGTTGAGCGGGGGCGAGGCGCAGCGCGTGAAGCTGGCGGCCGAGTTGAGCCGCAAAGCCACCGGGCGGACGTTTTACATTCTGGATGAACCGACGACCGGCCTGCATTTCCATGACGTGGCCAAGCTGCTGGAAGTGCTGTTCAAGTTGCGCAATACGGGCAACACCCTCGTCGTGATCGAACACAACCTTGACGTCATCAAGACGGCGGATTGGATTATTGACCTGGGCCCCGAGGGCGGGGATGCTGGCGGCCGGATCGTTGCGCAGGGTCCGCCGGAGGAAGTGGCCCGCTGCGCCGAAAGTTTTACCGGGCAGTATTTGACCCGTATTTTGCAGGCATCATGAATCCGCATTTATGAAAATAGCGTTGTTTGGACTGGCCGGGATCAAAACCGGCAAACATAACCTCAAGGATCCGCGCTTTGACGAGGCGGACAAACTGGTCGAGGCCGACAAGAAAACCCACGCGCAGGTGGACGTGGTCGGTGAGGACCAGTTGATTGACGCTGACGCGATTCTCGTGTCGGTGGAGGGCCGGGCGGACATGATTTTAAAAGACCTGGAGTTTGTGGAAACCCGCCTGGGCCGCGACCCGCAATCGGCCGAGCGGGCGGCGCTGGAAAAAATCAAGGTGCTCCTCGAACAGGAGAAATTCGTTTTCAATTCCAGCCTGGCGCCGGCGGACCTGCAAGCCGTCGCCGCGCACAATTTTTTCACCGCCAAACCGATTACGGTGGCTGAGCCGGCGGATTTGGAAAATCCCGACGCCCTGCTGCTGCGCGCGTTTCAGGAGGCCGGCTACATCTGTTTCCTGACCGTGGGCGGCAAGGAAAACCGCGCCTGGCCGATCCGGAAGGGTCTGACGGCCTGGGAAGCCGGCGGCACGATTCACACGGACATCCAGAAAGGTTTCATCCGCGCGGAAATCATCAGCTTTGCGGATTTCATTGAGGCGGGCGGTGAAACCCAGGCCAAACGCGCCAACAAAATGCGGCTGGAGACGAAGCAATACGTCATGCAGGACTACGACCTGACCAATTTCCGGTTCAACAAATAAGCAGCCACCGCGAAAATCACGAAATGCGCGGGCGGAAACGGACGGCATTTGAAACAGGTTTGAGCATCCGAAAATGAAACGTTTCGCCTACAAGATCCGGCAAAGGCTGCTGGAATTTCGCTGTGAGGTTTCTTCGCGGTTCAGCCGGAGAAAGGGAGTCGCCGTGACCCGGAATGAAAAGCCGGTGATCGTCAGCCTGACGACAATTCCTGAGCGGCTGGGCAAAGTTCATATTGCCGTTGAATGTCTGCTCGGACAATCGCAGCGGCCGGACAGACTGGTTCTTTGGCTGTCCGCAGGGCTGCAAAGCCAAATGCTGCCGCTTCCGTTGCGAAATCAAACCGGTCGCGGCCTGGAAATCCAATATGTCGAAGACCTTGGGCCGCAGACGAAGGCCATTTACGCGTTGAAACATTTCGCCGACTGGCGGGTGGTCACCGCTGACGATGACGTGCTCTATCCGCGGGATTGGTTGCGGGATTTGACGGCGGCACACCGGCGTGAACCGAACTGTATCACCTGCCACCGCGCGCACCGCATGGTTTTTGACAAGAACAACGGCAACCTGCGTCCCTACACGCAATGGGATTTATTGGCCCGGGGTCACGCGGAGCCTTCGTTGCTGTTATTCCCGACGGGAGTTGGCGGCGTGCTCTATCCGCCCGGAACGTTGCATCCGGAAGTGTTCAACCAGGCGGTCTTTCGCCGGATCTGTCCGACGGCGGATGATGTCTGGTTCAAGGCCATGTCACTGCTGCAGGGAGTGCGTTGTCAGAAGGCCAGCCCGTATTCGGCCAGGTTGCGGCTGGTTTACGGGACGCAGCAAAACGCGCTCGGCTACAAAAATTTTGCGGGTGGTTTCAATGACATTTGTGTTCGCGCCGTTTTTGAACGGTATGGCTTGTACCCGCGTCTGGCCGGCTGAAGCCGGGAGATTTCCGCTTTGTTTGGCTTCAATCGTCGTTTAGATTCGGGCCCATGGCGTTTCGCTGGCGCTGGCTTCTGATTTTGTTCGCGCTCATTTTGAGCGGCGAACAGCTTTTGGCCGCCAGCCCGAAGGAACGGCGCGCTTATGCCTCCGCCGTGGCCGCGTTTCAGGATGAAATGTGGGGCCGCGCGGAGACGGAGTTCGCGCAGTTCATTCAAAAATATCCCAAATCCACCAACGCGCCGGAGGCCGTGTTGCTGCAGGCGCAGGCGGAATTCAAACAGGGAAAGCTGGCGCAGGCCATCGCGCTGCTGAATGCGCGCAAAACCGGGGCCGGCCATCTGGCCGACCAATATGTTTATTGGATTGGCGAAGCGCAATTTCAAAAGGCGGACCTGGCGGCGGCGGCGGAGACGTTCATCTCGCTCGCGCGCGATTTCCCCGAATCGTCTCTGCGGCTGCGGGCGGTGGTGGAAGCGGCGGCGGCGCGCGCGGAGCTGGGCCGCTGGCCACAGGTGGGTGCGCTGTTGCAGGAAACCAATGGTGTATTCCAGCGTGCGGCGCAACTGGATCCCGCGAACGAATTGGTTACCCGCGGGCGCCTGCTGGAGGCGCAGGCGGCACTCGCGCAAAAGGATTTTGGCGGCGCAGCAGCGACCCTCGCGCCCGTGAATCCGCAGGCCCTCGAACCGGAATTGGGTTGGCAACTGGCGTATCTGATTTATCAGGTCAAGCTGGCGACGGGCGACACCAATGCGGCGCTGGCGGCCACCACCAATCTGCTCCAAATTGCGCGGTTGGGGAATGACGTGTTCTTGCGCGGGGAAAGCGTGGCGTTGCACGCGGATTTGCTGGAACAAATCGGGTCAAAAGCCGAAGCGCTGGACGCGTATCGGGAAAATCTGACGAATGCGCCGGTGGAATGGCAGCGGGAGGCGATCCTGAAAATCACGGAGCTGGCCGTCGCCCAGGGCCGGTTTTTGACGGCCGAGGACTCGCTCCGGAATTTTGTCGCTCAATTCACGAATTCACCGGCGTCCGACATCGCGCTGCTGTCGCTCGGCGAACTGCATTTGAAGGATTACGTTGCGTCGCGCCCGGCGGGATCGGCGACCAATCAACTGCAGGAGGCGCAGGGGCGTTTCGACCAGTTTCTGGCCGCGTTTCCGAACAGTCCGCTCCTGGGCCAGGCGTATCTGGATCGCGGCTGGTGCAAGTGGTTTGCGAAAGACGTGACCAACAGCCTGGCCGATTTCGAAGCCGCCGCGCAGTCGCCGGGTTTGCCGCCGGAGGACCTGGCCGTGGCGCGGTTCAAAGCGGGCGACGCGTTGTTCCTGCAAAAGGATTTCACGAACGCTTTGGAGAATTACCGCGCGGTGGTTGACGATTTCACCGATTTTCCGGCTGTCATGCAATCCCTCGGCACTCGCGCCCTTTACCAGAGCCTGCGCGCCTGCATGGCCTTGACCAATACAGCGGGGGCGGAAGACACGATCGGGCGGATTCTGAAGCGGTATCCGGCCAGCGAGGAAACCGGCAACAGCTTGCTGCTCATGGGTGAATATCTGGCGGACCTGAGCCAACCGACGAACGCGCTGGCCTTGCTCCAAAGGTTTGACGCCGTCTTTCCCCATTCGCCATTGCGGCCGAATGTGGAACTGGCCATTGCGCACGCCTGCGAACAGGAACAAAACTGGCCGGTGGCCATTGAAAAATACGAAAAATGGCTGGCGAATTTCCCGACCAACGCGCTGCGGCCGCAGGCGAATTACGCGCTGGCCCGTGCCAATTACCAGGCGGGAAACAAGGCGAACGCGTTCTTGCTGTTCACCAACTTTGTCGCGAAATTCCCGACCAACGACCTCACGCCACTGGCGCAATGGTGGGTGGCCGACCACTTCTTCAACGCGGGCGATTACCCGAATGCGGAGAAAAATTACAGGTTGCTGTTTCAGAAGTGGCCGACGTCCGATCTGGCGTGCCAGGCTCGCATGACGGCCGGCCTGGCCGCCGTGGCGCGGCAGGATTATTCGGACGCCATCAGCGATTATTTCGCCATCCTGGAGGAGGACACCAATTGCCTCATGGATTTGAGGGTACAGGCCACGTTCGCCCACGGCACGGCGCTGATGCGCATGGACTCGACCGATACAAACAATCCCCTGTACAATTTTCAACTCGCCACCAACGTCTTCATCCAGATCTGCCAGTTGTATCCCACCAATGAACTCGGCGCGCTGGCCTGGGGCGAAATCGGTGACTGCGACCTGCAACTCGCCAATTACGACGCGGCCACGAACGCCTACGCGCAAGTTGTCAACTCCCCTTCGGCCAACATCGCGGCGCGCAGCCAGGCGCAAATCGGCTGGGGCATCGCCCTGGAAAAAATGGCGGCCCTGGCGACCGGCATGGACCAGACAAATTTACTTCAAATGGCCCTGGATAATTATCTCAGTGTGTTTGACACCTGGACGGGGAAGAATCTGCGTGACGGGGAAACGGCGGACGAATTCTGGGTGGAAAAGGCCGGATTGCAGGCATTGCCGCTGATTCAAATGCTTGGGACGGGTGACCCGGCTAGATTCATTGATCAGATGGAGGAACTGTTTCCTCAATCGAAAGACTCGCTGGAAAAGAAAAGGACCGCTCTGCCGGTGCCAAAAAGTTGAGGCGGCCATTTGACACGGTCGAGCGCCACGGTTAGCTTCAATCGGGAATTAAAATGACACAGAATCCTGTAACTGAGCCGGTTGTCAGCGTTACCGAAAATGCCGCGACGGAAGTCACGTCGCTGCTTGCGTTGTCGGAAAATGCGGGCAAAACCCTGCGGATTTTTGTGGAGCAGGGCGGCTGTTCCGGGATGCAATATGGCATGGTCTTCGACGAAAAGCGCGATGGCGACCTGGTTTCCGAGCAGAAGGGAGTCCGTATTCTGGTTGACTCGATCAGCGCGCAATATCTCCGCGGCACCGTCGTGGATTTTAGCGACGCGCTGACCGGCGGCGGTTTCAAGATTTCCAATCCGAACGCGAAGCAGAGTTGCGGTTGCGGTAAATCCTTTGAGGCCTGAGCGGACACGATCAACCCGCGCAGGCTAAACAACGCCGTCCCGTGTGATGCGGGACGGCTTTTTTTGTCCGAATCGCTTACCATCCCCGTAAAGACCCGGGAAAAACCTCCACCGCGAGCGGCCTTGTTTTCGTGCCCGACGATCCTCTGGGGAAAATCAAACCACTTCGCGATACACGTCGGGATGCGGGCGGGAAATGACGACGCTGTTCACCAGCACGCCGGCCTCGGCGAGTACGGCGCGGCCCGCGGCGACGCCGGCCTGAACGGAGGAAACATCGCCCGTCATCGAGCAAAAGGCCTTTCCACCCATCGCCATCGCGAGGCGGACTTCGAGCAATTGCACGGTGGAAGTTTTGGCCACGGCGTCCGCTGCCTGGATGAGCGTGGCGACGTTGAATGATTCGATGACGCCCAGCGCGCCATCCGGCTCGGCTGGTTGCGTGCGACCGAGCGCGACGAAGACGTCAGGATGGAGGTTGGGAATGACGAAGCTGTCAATCAGGCAACCGCCCGCCGCTTCGCAACCCGCCTCGACGGCAGCGGCCACCGCCGCCGTGTCGCCCCCGATAAGCACCATGTATTTGCCGGAGCAGATGGAGCGCGACAAAAGCAGGCGCACGTCACCGGCCTTGAGCATGGTGTCGGCCACCTGAAACCCGGCCGCAATGCTCGAAAGCTCGATCAAACCCACAGATTTTTCAGCCATAACATTATTTCTCCAAAATGATTTCCTGGTCGTTCAACTCGCGGACAACGCCGTTGATGGGCGAATGCAAAATTGCCCCCAGCGCGTTCGGCGCGGGCTCGCCGATGACCTGTCCGGCGTGGACGCGGTCGCCGATTTTCACCTTTGCCAGGCACGGCGTTCCCGCGCTTTGCTTGAGCAGCAGCGCGAGCCGGGCCGGTGATATCTCCTTTTCGACGAGCGGCGCGGGCAGGTCGTATTCGAGCACGTTCAATTTTTTCGCCAGCGTCTTGATTGGCACCCGGCGGCCGTCATGCATCGCGTGCGGCCGGGGATCCATCGGGCCGGTCCACTTGATGTGCTTTGCCCGCATCACGGCCTTCGCATCATCGCAGGCTTCCTTCGGGAACAAATCCTCCGGGCAGGCGTAGAGCGTGCACAGGCCGCACGAGCAGCACATCGCAGCCCATTGATTGTAATAATCCGCGCCGGTTTCGCTGAAGGCGAGCGTGCGCATGACCTGATGCGGTTCGACGGCGTAACCGAGCAAAAATCGCGGGCAATACTCCGTGCAATAACGGCATTGGTCGCATGCGGATTTGCCGATTTTGGCCTGCACCTTGTTCGGCTTGAGCTTGCGTTCGATGACATGATGCGTGCGCGGCAATATCACGACACCGGCCGAAGTCTTGGTCACGGGCGTGTCGAGATTGTCGGTGTGCTGGCCCATCATCAAGCCGCCAATAACCAGGACCGGATCGTCGGTCGCCAGCCCGCCGGCGTATTCGATGCACTCGCGGAAGGTCGTGCCGAGCGGCACCTTCATCGTCGCCGGGGATTTCACCGCGCCGGCAATCGTCAGCATTTTTTGCGTGAGCGGCCTGCCATCATTCGCGGCGGCGATGTTGACGAAGGTCTCGACGTTATTGACGACGACGCCGACGTTGATGGGAATGCCGCCGGGCGGAATCAATTTGCCAGTGACATTGTAAACCAGATCGTATTCATCGCCGGCCGGATAATAATCCCCGAGTAACTGGACGCGGACGTTCGTGCCCCCGGTTGCGGCGGTCACGGCTTCGACGGCGTGTTTTTTCTTCGCCTTGATGCCGATGACGCCATCGCGGGCGCCAACGGCTTCCATGGCGAGTTGCATGCCGCGCACGAGGTCGGCGGCGCTTTGCTCCATGATAATCGCATCTTTGTGCAGGAGCGGTTCGCATTCCGCGCCGTTGGCAATGACGGTTTCGGCCCGGGCGTTAAGCTTGACGTGCGTGGGAAACCCGCCGCCGCCCGCGCCGACGACGCCGGCCAGTCGAACTTTTTCCGCCAGATTCATTTAGACTTGCATCTTATCACCGGAGACGGCTTAAGGAGTCTCCATTTCCTTTTAAAGTCTGGGCACCATTAACAGCAGAATTCTCTTTATGTTTTCGCTTCACACCGCACCGTTACTGTCAGCGCCCGGCGCAACGATTACTTCCGCGCCACGTTCGCGCAAACCTGCGACCAGTTCCTGTGGCGCGTGGCCATCGGTGACGATCGCATCCACCATGTCGAGTCCGCACAGCAAAGAAAAAGACTGCCGTCCGAATTTCGTATGGTCGAGGCACAAAATAACTTTCTGCGCCGCCTTCAGCATGGCGCGCTGGATGTCGATCAACAGGGTGTGCGAATTGGTAATTCCTTCCAATGTAATTCCGCCCGCGCCCATGATCGCCACGTCGGCGCGCATTTTGGAAAACGCCTCGACGGTCAATGGCCCGACCAGCACCCCCAGGCGCGGATAAATCACGCCGCCGGTTAAAATCACTTCGACCTGACTTGCCGAAGCAAACAGGTTGGCAACCGGCAATGAGTTCGTCACGATCTGCGGCGCCTTTTCCTCAAGATGACGCGCGACGTGATAAACCGTCGTGCCCGCGTCCAAAATCACACTTTGGTTTCTGCCGATGATTTCAGCGCAGGCCTTGCCGATGGCTTCCTTTTCCAACAGTTGATGAGTGTCACGCGCGGTAAACGCAAATTCATCCGATTTCGGCGTGACGATACGCGCGCCACCATGCGTCCGCCGTAGATTTCCCGACGCCTCAAGCGTCGTCAAATCGCGCCGGACAGTGGAAACGGACGCATTCACGTGCTGGGACAACTCTTCCAACGACGCGAATTCAACGTGCTGAAGATAAGCCTCAATGCGGTGTTTGCGCTCTTCTGCCGTCATATTTCCAATACTATGGAAGATATTGGAATAAATTACAAGAAAAATGTTGACTTTTATTAATAAAATGTCAAATTCAATCAAAACTATGGCTGTAACAGCACCAGCACCCCATCGCGCGGTGGTCGAACATCTCGTTCGGCAGGCGGTTTATGCGCGTCTTGGCAAGCCCCTGCCGCGCCTTGCGAGCGGACCGAATCCACTCGTTGTCAATGTGAGCGCGCGGCATTGCCATCTCACTCCTGAGGCCGTAGAACTTCTTTTTGGCAAAGGACAGCAGCTCACGGTTCACAAATGGCTGTATCAAGATGGGGCGTTCGCTGCAAAGGAAAGCGTCACGCTCATCGGTCCGCGCAGCCGCGTGATCTCCAATTTGCGGATTCTTGGCCCCTGCCGGAATTTGAACCAGGTCGAGCTTGCCTACACCGATTCCATCGCGCTGGGTTTCGACATTCCCTTGCGCCTGTCCGGTGATATCAAGGGCACGCCCGGTGCCATGCTTATGGGGCCGGCGGGTTTTTTTGAGATGCCCGAAGGCGTCATTCGCGCGATGCGGCATGTGCACCTGAGTCCGGCAGACGCTGAATTTTACGGTGTGAAGCCCGGCGATCGGATGAAGCTCAGGATTGGCGGCGACTGCGGCATCGTGTTGGACAAAATGCTTTGCCGTGTGGACAAGAGTTTTAAACTGGAAGTCCACATTGACACCGACGAGGGCAACGCGTGCAATTTGCAACCCGACACACCGGTGGAATTGATTAAATGAACATCCAACATCCGACATTCGGCATCGAGCGTCGCACCGCGCGAAATGAAAACGTGGCGGTTAATTCATTCATTGGACGTTCGGTGATCGAAGTCAGGCGTTCGGTGTTTTCTTTAAGTTTATCCATCAACGATCAACCCCCAACCATCAACCAAAAATTATGAGCGAAGCAATAGGAATGATTGAAACCAAGGGCTACGTTGGCAGCGTGGAGGCCAGCGACGCCATGGTCAAGGCGGCCAACGTCAAGTTGGTCAAAACCATCCCGATCGGCGGCGGACTGATCACTGTCCTCGCCGAGGGTGACGTCGGCAGCATCAAGGCGGCCGTGGACGCCGGTTCCAAGGCCGCGGCCAAAATCGGCGAACTCGTCAGTTCACACGTGATCGCCCGCCCGCACGAGGAATTGCTCGAAGCCTTCCTCGGCAACGCCGTGAAAAAGTGATTCATCAACCGCAACGTTTAACGCTTAACGAATATGTCAAAGCAAGCTGTTGGAATGATTGAAACCAAAGGATTCTGCGCCGCCATGGAAGGCGCGGACGCCGCGCTCAAATCCGCAAACGTCCACATCACCGGCTGGGAGAAAATCGGCAGCGGGTACGTCACCGTGTTTTTCCACGGCGACGTTGCCGCAGTCAAAGCCGCGACCGATGCCGGCGCGGCGGCGGCGGCACAGGTTGGCTCGGTCGTCAGCGTGCAGGTGATCCCGCGTCCGCATGACGGATTGAGCGGACTGGGCAAATGGCTCGAATGATTTTGTGGTCTTGATCCTGTCTTAATCCTGATCGCACATCCGCAGATCAAGATTAAGAGCACGATTGAGATCAAGATTTAAATGAAAATCCTCGTCGCCAACCTTGGTTCGACCTCGCTCAAGTGGCGGTTGTTCGATTTCGCGAGCAACGCCGAGCGCCTTTTGCATAAAGGCGGCTTCGAGCGCGTTACCGATTATCCCCGGGCGATCGAGGACTGCCTCGCCGAGTTGAAAAAGGCGGATACCATCCGGGACGAAAGCGAATTGAGCGCCGTCGGGTTTAAAACCGTCATCGCCAAAAACGTCACCGGCTGCGTGCGGTTGGACGAGCGGGTGTTGCAGGCGATGGCTGATTACGGCGGCCTGGCACCCGCGCACAATCCGCCTTACATCACCGGCATCAGACTGTTTGCGCAACGGATGCCGGACGTTCCGCTCATCGGACTTTTTGAAACGGCGTTTCACCAGTTCGCACCTGAAGCAGCGATGCGCTACGCCGTGCCGGAAACGTGGCTGCAAATTGGCGTTCGCCGCTGGGGATTTCACGGAGCCAGCCACAAATTCATCGCCGAACGCTCGGCAGAGCTGCTTGACCGTCCCGACGTGGCCGAACGCGCGCGGCAGCTTTACGTCAACGGCGGCGCGACGAAAATTTCCGGTGCGCCGTTGCGTGTGATTTCGTGCCATCTTGGCGGCAGTTCCAGCGTTACTGGAATTCTGAATGGTGCGTCCATCGGCACCAGCATGGGCATGAGCCCGCAATCCGGGCTGCCGCAGAACAACCGCGTTGGCGATCTCGACGCGGAAGCCCTGCCTTACGCGGTGAAGACACTCGGCATCAGCGTTGAAGACGCGCAACGCCAACTCACGCAGGATAGCGGATTGAAAGGTTTGAGCGGCGTGTCGAACGATGTTCGCGACATCAGCGAAGCGGCGGCCAAAGGCGATGCCGTCGCCAAACTGGCGTTGGATGTTTTTGTCGCCGGCGCCCGGCACTGGATCGGCAGTTACTTTTTGCAGTTGAACGGCGCCGACGCCATCGTGTTCACCGCCGGCACCGGCGAGAACCGCACGGAATTGCGCGCCGCCATTTGTGCGGACCTGGAAAATCTCGGCATCCGGATTGACGCGGGGAAAAATCATTCGACGCGTGCGACCGAAGCTGTCATCAGCGCGGCCGGGTCGCCGGTGAAAATTTTTGTGATCCCCGCGAACGAGGAGCTCGTCGTGGCGCGCGAAGCCAGACGATTTTTGGAAACGAGGAAAAACTGAATTTACTGCCAAGGCTAAACCATCAACCAAATTAAAACTATGCCACAAGCAATCGGACTCATTGAAACACGCGGACTGGTCGCCCTCGTCGAGGGTACGGACGCCATGCTCAAGGCCGCGAACGTCGAGCTCGTCGGCCCGATGACGCAAGTCGGCAATGCGCTCGTCACCGCGTGCGTTGTCGGCGATGTCGCCGCGGTCAAGGCCGCCACCGACGCCGGCGCGCAGGCCATCAAAGCCATCAAAGGCGAATTGGTCAGCGTCCACGTCATCGCCCGCCCGCACAACGACGTGGAAGCGGTGTTGCCGAAGAAGAAATAATTTCAAGGGAGCGCACGCGCCTCGCGTGCGGTGTTCGGCGCCTCGCCGAACACATTTCGCGCGCCACCGCGCGAAATCCGGTCTGCGAGGGCGCAGACCGGCGCCGCCGAGGCGGCCACGCTCCCGGAAGGAATCTATGTATCTGGCCAAAGTCGAAGGCGTGGTGGTTGCCACCAAGAAAGACCCGAACATGGCGGGCCGCAAACTGTTGCTGGTCCGTCCGCAACTCGTGGACGAAAAGGACCCGACGAAATTTCGTCCGGGCCAGAACACAATTGTGGCCGTGGACAGTGTCGGCTGTGGCGGAGGCGAGATGGTTTTGTTCACGCAAGGCAGTTCCGCGCGCCTGGCGCCCGGCATGAAAGAAGCGCCCGTGGACGCCGTCATCGTTGGCATCGTGGACAGCGTGGATGTGTTCGGAAAGGAAATTTTCAGCGCGAAGGTTTGAGCGATGAATCTTTATGAGTGCCGTGAATGAAACTTTGATCCGTGACGTGGTGGCCGAAGTGTTGGGGCGATTGAATGGAAGTCCGGTGCCGGCAAAATCCGCGCCTGCGCCGGCAGCAGCCGCACCTCCAGAAAAATCGAGCGGTTACGGGACGGAGAAAACTTCCGCCGCCGCCGTCGCGTTGCGTGGCAAGTTCGGCGTGTTTCAGGACGCGCAGGAGGCCTGTTCCGCCGCGCAGGAGGCGTATTTGCAGCTCAAGCAAAAGGGCGTGGAAGCCAGGCGCAGGATTGAAGCAATCGTCAAGACGCTCGCCGAAAAAAACGCCGAAGCCTGGGGCAAAATTGAATTGGAAGAGACGAAGATCGGACGCCTCGATCACAAGATTGCCAAGTTGCAAATTATCAAGCTGGTTCCCGGCGTGGACTGGCTCCGCCCGGATGGGCGCAGCGGCGATCACGGCATCACGCTCGAAGAATACACGCCCTTTGGCGTCGTCGGCGCAGTCACGCCCAGCACGCATTCGATACCGACCCTGAGCGGCAACATCGTGAACATTGTCGCCGCCGGAAATGCCGTGGTGTTCAACGCGCACCCGGGTGCGGCCCGGTGTGCCGCCGTGGCCGTGCGCGCCTACAACGAGGCGATTTACCGCGAGACCGGCATTGAAAACATTGTGTGCATGGTCGAGAAGCCGACGCTGGATTCGTTCAACGCGATATGCAGAAACGAAAACGTCCGGCTGTTGCTCGTCACCGGCGGGCCGATGGTCGTCAAGGCTGCCATGCAGACCGGCAAACGCGCGATCTGCGCCGGGCCCGGCAATCCGCCTGTGTTGGTGGACGACACCTGCTGCCCTACGCGCGCCGCGAAGGCGATCATCGAAGGCGCGGCGTTCGATAACAATCTGTTGTGCATCGGTGAAAAGGAAGTGTTCGTGCTCGACAGCGCGGCGGACAAATTGATGCAAAAAATGTCGGAGCACGGCGCGGTGAAATTGAACCCCGCGCAACTCGAGCGGCTCACCCAGGCGGCGTTCACCTTCAAGCAAGGCCAGGGTGGCGGCTGTGCGCACGCCAGCGTGAACAAGGATTTCATTGGCAAGGACCCGTCCGTGCTCGCGCAGGCGGCGGGAGTCAATTTGCCGCCGGGCACGCAATTGCTTTTTGCCGAGACGGACGCGGGCCATGCGTTCGTCGAGGAAGAACAGATGATGCCGTTCCTGCCCATCGTGCGCGTCAAGAGCGTCGAGGAGGGCATCGAACGGTCGCTCGAAGCCGAGCACGGTTACAAGCACACGAGCATCATCCATTCGCACGATGTGGAACACATGACGGCGATGGCGCGGGCGCTGGACACGACCTTGTTTGTGAAAAACGGCCCGTGCATGGCCGGCCTCGGCCTCGGCGGCGAGGGTTACTTGAGTTATTCCATCGCCACGCCGACCGGTGAAGGCATCACCAATCCAAAAACCTTCACGCGCATCCGCCGCTGCGTGATGGTGGACAATCTGAGAATCTATTAAATCCGAAAACCGAAATCCGAATGCCGAAAGAAATCCGAAAACCGAAATCCGATTGGCAGGACGTTCTGCTTCAGGTGGAACGTGGGGCATCAACTTATTGGAACTGGGGTGACGTGGAGGAAACGGACGGTTGCGCTTTGCATGATGGAGCAGGTGGCAAAATTCCGCCACCAGATCTGATGGACCGCACGGCACAATTCGGTGAGCGGATCATTCGTTTTGCAAAGAAGATCCCCCGAGGCGTGGAGCGTCCAGAAAACAACCGGCTGGTGGATCAATTGGTCGGCGCGGGAACAAGTATCGGGGCTAATTACTGCGAAGCCGACGATGCAGTTTCGGGCAAGGATTTCAAAAACAAAATCGGCACGTGCCGGAAAGAATCCAAAGAGACGATGTTCTTTTTGCGGATGGCGGCGGTTTCCGAAGAATCGTTGGCCGATGAAGCCCGTGTCTTGTGGCGCGAAGCGAAGGAACTGAACCTCATTTTTGGGTCAATATGGAGAAAGTGAAAGAAAATCCGATGGCCGCAGTCCGAAATCCGAAATCCGAATCGGACGTTCGTGGCGCGGCGGTTTGTTCGGCTTCGGCTTTCGGATTTCTTTCGGATTTCGGCCATCGGATTTCGGATTTTGACTTATGCTTTTAGCCCGCGTCGAAGGCAATGTGGTGGCGACCCGGAAACATCCGAGTCTCGAGGGCTGGCGCCTGGTCATCTGCCAACCCATTGGAGCGAACGGCGAGACGGAAGGCACGCCGATCATCGCGATTGATTCGCACGGCGCGGGGATGCATCAGCAAGTGGTGATTTCGTCGGACGGCCTGGCTGCGCGCAAGGCTGTGGGTGTGGACAAAAGCCCCGTTCGCTGGCTGATCACCGGCATCGTGGACGAATCTGAACCGGGCAAACGAATTTAATTTTGAAACTTGGAACCGTCATCGGTCGCGTGGTCTTGAGCCGCAGCGTGGAAACGCTGAAGGGGGGACGCTTTCTCGTCGTCAGCCCGTTCAGTCGCGAGCAATACGCCGCTGGACTCGGCGTCAAACCGGGCATGGGCACGGACCCCAGCCTCGTCGTTTACGACAGTCTGGGCGGCGGCGCGGGCCAAGTTGTGGGTTACGAGGAAGGTCGCGAGGCGGCGCAGCCGTTTGACCGGCCGACGCCGGTTGACGCC
Source organism: uncultured Verrucomicrobiae bacterium (assembly GCA_963802515.1). Lineage (GTDB taxonomy): Bacteria > Verrucomicrobiota > Verrucomicrobiia > Limisphaerales > UBA11358 > UBA11358. The sequence goes on along the minus strand of CAWDIX010000002.1, from coordinate 1,751,120 downwards.
ATCAGCTCCGCGCTGGTGAATGAGATGTTTTACAGCCCATGGAAAGGCTGAATCGAATTTGAATCTTTATGAGCCGAGTCATCAGTGTCCGTGACGTTCAGGAAATGGTCCGCAAGGGCCAGGGCGTGAGCAGCATTCCCACCGACGCCATCATCACGCCTTCCGCGCGCGACTTTTTGAACGAATTGGAAACCAACGGCGGGGCGAAGGCTGCCGTCGTGAAAAATTATTCCGCTTCCGCCGACGGCGACAAGCTTTCTCCGCCCGCCAGGCCGCTGAACTCGAAGTCGCCGAAGTCGGAATTGGAGGCGTTCTTCAACTCGCCCTACGCGCACAACTTGAAGGAACAGATTTGCGAGATGGGCCGCCGCCTCTGGCAACGCGCCTATGTGGATGGCAACGGCGGCAACATGGCCATCCGCGCCGGGGCGGACATCGCCATTTGCACGCCGACGCTGGTCAGCAAAGGGTCGCTCAAGCCGGAAGACATGTGCCTGGTGGATTTCGATGGCAACCAGATTCTCGGCGCGAAGAAGCGCACCAGTGAAATTTTGATGCATCTGCAGATCATGCAGAAACAGCCCAAGGCCATGGCCTCGTGCCATTGCCATCCGCCCTACGCGACCGGGTTCGCCGTCGCGGGCATCGTGCCGCCGACGTGCATGATTCCCGAATACGAAGTCTTCGTGTCCGTCGCCCTGGCGCCTTATCGCACACCGGGCACGCCGGAAATGGGCAAGCTCGTGGCCGAACTGGTGGACAAGCACAACACGATTCTCATGGCCAACCACGGCGTCGTGACGTGGAGCCACAACAATATCGAGGAAGCCTACTGGCGCATGGAAATTGTCGAAGCCTATTGCCGCACGCTCCTCGTCACGGCGCAATTGGGGAAGTCCCCGAACACGTTCACGCCCAACCAGCTTCAGGACCTGCTCAAGATCAAGCAGAGCCTCGGCTATGTTGACCCGCGCTACGGCATGAAGGAATGCGAACTCTGCGACAATGCCGAGTGGCGTCCGGGAATATCCTGCCAGGTGGAGGCCGCGGCGGAAACCACGGTCGGCCTCGACCCCGACGCCGAAGCAGCGGTAAAGGCCATCACCGACCAGATTCTGGCGCAATTGAAGTAAGCTGCGAGGAAAGTTGTTTCCGCCAAATTCAGCTTGCCTTGTCGCCCGCCATCCGGTCACACCCACGCTTTGCGAATCAACCAGGTTTTGATGACCTGAGTCAGGGCGACATAGCACAGCAGCGTGAGCAGCAGGAACGGCCAGAACTGCCACGGGAGCGGCACGAATCCCAAAAACCGCGCCACGGGTGAAAACGGCAGCCACGCGCCGATGCCCATGATGAGCATCGTCGTCATCGTCAGTTGCCAGCTCGCCCGCGACTGGATGAATGGAATCAGGTTCGTCCGGATGACATGGACGATGAGCGTCTGGGTCATCAGCGACTCGACGAACCAGCCGGTGCTGAACAGCGCGGCGGCATAGCTGTGGTCGGCGTCGGCCGCATGGGCAAAGCGCGCCGCCAACCCCGGCGGCGGCATCAGCCCCAGGCTGCTGCACTTGAAGAAAAACCACATCAGGCAGTAGGTGGTGTAGTCAAAAATCGAACTGATGGGGCCGATGAACATGATGAACCTGGCGATTTCGCCCATCGCCCATGGACGCGGTTTGGTGATTTGCTGTTCGCCGACGTTATCGGTGGGTATCGGCACCTGCGAGAAATCGTAGAGCAGGTTGTTGGTCAGCACCTGGATGGGCTGCATCGGCAGATAAGGCAGCCACGCGCTCGCTCCCAGAACGCTGAACATGTTGCCAAAATTCGAACTGGCGCCCATGCGGATGTATTTCAGGATATTCACGAACACCTTGCGGCCTTCGAGCACGCCTTCCTCCAGCACCATCAGGTTTTTTTCCAGCAAAATCATGTCGGCGGATTCCTTGGCGATGTCCACCGCGTTGTCCACGGAGATGCCCACGTCGGCCGCCCGGAGCGCCGGCGCGTCATTGATGCCGTCGCCCATGAACCCGACCACGTGGCGTTTGCGTTGCAGCGCCTGCACGACACGCTTTTTGTGCGTTGGTGAGAGCCGTGCGAAAACATCCGTGGTTTCCACCTCGGCGGCGAGCAGTTCATCCGTCATGTTTTCCACCTGGTTGCCGAGCAGGATCTTTTCGGCATGAATGCCGACTTCGCTGCAAACCTTCCGCGTAACCAGGTCATTATCGCCGGTCAATACCTTGACCGTTACGCCGTGCTGCCGCAAGGCGGTGATGGCTTTGGAGGCGGTATCCTTGGGCGGGTCAAGGAACGCGAGATAGCCGGTCAGCACCAGGTCGCATTCGTCGGCCTTGGTGAAGGCGGCCTGGTTGCTCAATTTTTTGGTGGCGACGGCCAGCACGCGAAAACCATCCTCGCTCAATTCATCGACCTGTTGGACGAGGTCGCCGGCGAGAATGGGTTCCATCGGAAAAATCTCGCCTTCGCTTTCAAAATGCGTGCATCTGGCAAATACGGCTTCCGGCGCGCCCTTGGTCAGCAATTGCCGTTCGCCATCCGGTTTTTGGACGGCCACCGACATCATCCGCCGCGAAAAGTCGAACGGAATCTCATCCACCATCCGGTGTTTTTCGATGGCCAGTTCGCGGTGCAGTTCCTTGTATTGCAATACCGCGCGGTCGAGGAGATTTTTCAGGCCGGTCTGGAAATGGCTGATGAGGTAGGCATCGCGCAACACGGCTTCGCTTTCGTTTTTGAACACGTCACAGTGCAATTCGAGGATGACGCGGTCCAGCGTCAGCGTGCCGGTCTTGTCGGTGCAGAGCACGTCCATCGCGCCGAAGTTCTGGATGGAATTGAGCTTTTTGACGATGACCTTCTTCTTCGACATGGCCAGCGCGCCCTTGGACAGGCAGACGGAAACAATCATCGGCAGCATTTCCGGCGTGAGGCCGACCGCCACGGCCAACGCGAAAAAGAATGCGTCCTTCCAGTTGTGCTTCATCAGGCCGTTGATGAGGAAAACCATCGGCACCATTACCAGCATGAAGGAGAGCATCAACCAGACGAATTTCTTCACGCCCCGGTCAAAGGCTGTTTCCACCTGCTGTCCGGCCAGGCTGCTGGCCATTTTGCCGAAATAGGTCTGGGCACCGGTGGCAACGATGACGGCGGTGGCCGCGCCGCTTTCCACGCTCGTGCCGAGGAAACAAATGTTCGTATGTTCGATGGACGAGACATTGGGGCGCGGATCACGGGCGTCGGTTTTCTCCACCGGCAGCGATTCGCCGGTCAGGGTGGCCTGGATGATGAACAAATCCTTTGCCGTCAGCAGCCGCACGTCGCCGGGAATCATATCGCCGGCGGACAACTTCACCACGTCGCCGGGGACGAGTTGTTGCAAGGGAACTTCCTTCGGCTGGCCATCGCGCATGGCTGTGGCCGTGACTTTGATCATGGCCTTGAGTTTGGCCGCCGCGTTGCCGGCGCGGGTTTCCTGCACGAACCGGAGCGACACGCCCAGAAGGACCATGACCAGCATCACCACGCCGCCGGCGTAATCGCTGGAACTTTCCGCCGTGGCAAAAGTCAGGACGGCCAGAATCATCAGCAGGATGACCAGCGGGTTGCGGATGGCGATCCAAAGCCGGTGCAGCCATTCGTGCCGCCGTTCGTGCGCGACCTCGTTCGGGCCGTATTGCTGCAGCCGCGCGAGGGCTTCCGCTTCGCTCAGGCCGGCTGGCGCGGTGCGGAGCTTCTCCAAAACCACGGACGTTTCCTCCAGGGCCGCGTCGCGGACGGCACTGGTTGCCTTCGGATCGGTCGAATTTTTTTGATTCGGCATAAATGAACTGCTCACCACAGTTCCGGATCACGGAAGAAATACTACAAGCGGAATCGCTTTGGCCAGCTTTGCCGCGTGACTTTTCGAAAACTGAGGGCGAAGGCGTTGCGGAAAAATCGAACGGATCGAAAAAGGATGGAACGGACGGATTCGGGCGGGAACGGTTCAGGCAATCTCATCACCAACAAAAATTTCCGTCCAACCTGCGAACACTCTGGGCCGGTCCTCAACGAACCGGCGGTGATGTTCGGCCATTTTGACCAGGCGGGCGGCATTTTGCGGCAAACAGAGGGTCGTAAAAGGTTGTCCTGATTTCAGCCGTTCGCGGAACACCTGCCACTCAACGCCGAGAATAAAAGCCAGTTGCGGCGAAAGATTCATCAACGTGGCATCATCCATGTCGAATGATTCCACCAGTTCATAGTTTCCCTTTTCCTTCATGCCAAGGGACAAAGCAGATTGCTTGCCATTTTCGCCGGCTTGACGCCTCCAACGGAGCAGCCTATTTTCACATAGTTATTCGGGGAGCCAACCCGGGCCGCAGGGCGGGCCAAAGGCTGAGAGGGCGACGCGGGAGCGCTGCCGACCCGTTGAACCTGATCCGGATAATGCCGGCGAAGGGATGAGGTGAATTCCTTCCCGTTTTGTCCGGTCCCGACACAGGACATCCGATATCTGTCAAATTTTATGATCGCGACCAAAGAATCGTTCGAACCGCACAGCAGCGAACAACTGCCCGGCAGTAAAAAGATTTACGTCGCGGGCCGCATTCATCCCGACGTCCGCGTGCCGATGCGCGAAATCGAACTCGCGCCCACCAAATCCTATACCGGCGCCATCGAGCAAAACGAACCGGTGCGCGTTTACGATTGTTCCGGTCCCTGGGGCGATCCCGATTTCAAGGGTACGGTGGAGGAAGGGCTGCCTGCGTTGCGGCGGGATTGGATTTTGAAACGCGGTGATGTCGAGGAACATGCAGGGCGCGAGGTAAAGCCGATTGATGATGGTTATCTTTCTGAAAAGCATCGCGGACTGGACCGGGCCAGGCGCCAGGACGCAACGCCGCTCCGGCTGGAAGGATTGACCACGCCGAGGCGCAAATCGCTCCGCGCGAAAACGGGCAAGATCGTCACGCAACTCGAATACGCCCGGCGTGGCATCGTCACTCCCGAGATGGAATTCATCTCCATTCGCGAGAATATGGGAAGGCAGCACATGGTAGATGGCAGATTGAAGATAGGGGATCTGTCGCGCGATAACGTCCGAAACGATTTGGACAAACAGCACATCGGTTCTGCCCAACTCCCATCTTCCAACTCCTATCTCCCATCAGCTTTCCGCCGCTTTCCGCAACGCATCCCCGCCGAAATCACTCCCGAGTTCGTCCGCTCCGAAGTTGCCGCCGGGCGCGCCATCATCCCGAATAATATCAACCATCCTGAATCTGAGCCGATGATCATCGGGCGTAATTTCCTCGTGAAAATCAACGCCAATATCGGCAACTCCGCCGTCGCGTCAAGCATCGAGGAGGAGGTTGAGAAAATGCGCTGGGCCACCAAATGGGGCGCCGATACCGTCATGGACCTGTCCACCGGCAAGAACATCCACGCCACGCGCGAATGGATTCTCCGCAACTCGCCCGTGCCCATCGGCACCGTGCCGATTTATCAGGCGCTGGAAAAGGTCGGCGGCAAAGCCGAGGACCTCACCTGGGAAATTTACCGCGACACGCTCATCGAACAGGCGGAGCAGGGGGTAGATTATTTCACCGTCCACGCTGGCGTCCTGCTGCGGTTCATCCCACTGACGGCGCGCCGCATGACCGGCATTGTGTCCCGCGGCGGGTCCATCCTCGCCAAATGGTGCCTGGCGCATCATCAGGAAAATTTCACCTACACGCACTGGGACGAAATCTGCAACATCATGGCCGCCTACGACGTGGCGTTCAGCATCGGCGATGGGCTGCGGCCCGGCTCGATTGCCGACGCCAACGATGAGGCGCAATTTGGCGAACTCCAGGTGCAGGGCGAACTCACCGAGCGCGCCTGGGCCAAAGGCGTGCAAGTGATGAACGAAGGTCCGGGCCACGTGCCCATACACATGATCGAGGAAAACATGGCCAAACAGCTCGAGTGGTGCCATGAGGCACCGTTCTACACGCTCGGACCGCTCACTACCGACATCGCACCCGGCTACGACCACATCACCAGCGGCATCGGCGCGGCGATGATTGGCTGGTACGGCTGCGCGATGCTCTGCTACGTCACGCCCAAGGAACATCTCGGCCTGCCGGACAAGAAAGACGTGAAAGACGGCGTCATCGCCTACAAGATTGCCGCGCATGCAGCCGATTTGGCGAAAGGCCATCCCGGCGCGCAATACCGCGACAACGCGTTGAGCAAGGCGCGGTTCGAATTCCGCTGGGAAGATCAATTCAACCTGAGCCTCGACCCGGTGACCGCGCGCGAGTTCCACGACGAGACGTTGCCGCAGGACGGCGCCAAGACCGCGCACTTTTGCTCCATGTGCGGCCCGCATTTTTGTTCCATGAAAATCACCGAGGACGTGCGGAAATATGCCGCGGAGCAGGGGATGGCTGAGGAACAGGCGCTGAAAGCCGGGATGGAACAAAAGGCCCGCGAATTTGTAGAAAAGGGCGCAGAAATCTACACGAAAGCTTGAATATCGACCTTGAACTCGGAACGTTGAACTCAGAACTCCGTGTAGCGGTTGAGTTCGGTGAAAAAGGGACGAAGGTTTGCGCAAAGGCGAAGTTTCAGACATGAATTCCGCCTCACAGGATTTCCCAAAGCATCTTGCCGTGCTGCGTGAGCGGATGTTGCACCCGACGGATTATGAACTGGCGGTGAATTATTTTTTGGAGGAGTTTGCGGGTGACGCTGCGTTCGTCCGCGCGTCAGACCGGGAGCCAATGCCGCATCTCGTCGCCGTGTTGGACAATGTGGTTTCAAAGGCGCTGGGCCGGAGCGTTAAATTGGAAGGCCCGTTGGTTTCATATCTGCGCGAACACCGGTTTGTCCACGGAAACGCCCGGGCGGACGGGCGCGTCGTGTTATTCTTCCATTTTCAGGACGCCGACACGGGCCTGGTGATGATCATTCCGGGAGTCCGTGGGCAGGGAGACATGGCACGATTTCATCTCACCGGCGGATTGCCCGATCCGCAACAGAATTGAGGCCAACCGGAAGTTTACGTGAATGGGTAAATCTGGTATCCACCGAACATGGCAATCAACCAGCCATCCGATAGTCTGCCGCTGGCCGACGTGCTGCGCGCGGCGAACGGTTTGGTCGCTGCGAAGCTGATTGAAGACTGGGCACTCGGCGGCGCGCTGGCGGCGATTTACTATGTCGAGCCGTTCGCCACCTACGATGCGGACATTTTTTTCATTCCCGCCGACAAGGGATTGACCGCCGGTGTCCCGGACATCTACGCGCACCTGCAATCTCAAGGCTGGCGGGTGGAACGCGAGCACCTGCTCATCCGGGGATTTCCCGTTCAGTTTCTTGCCGCCGGCGGCCTGACCGAGGAAGCCGTGCGCGAAGCGGAGCGCATTGATTACGAAGGCGTGTCCGCGAAGGTTTTCCGCGCCGAACACATCATCGCTATAGCCGCCAGCGTAGGCCGGGCGAAGGATAAGGCGCGCATCGAACAATTATTCCAGCAGGCGGAACTCGACAGAACGTATTTGGATAGTGTGCTGCAACGGCATAAATTGAAGCTGCCGATGCCATGAAACCGGAAATGCGACAAAAACTCGCGCATGAGCCGTTTGCGGAAAAAATCCGCAAAGTGGCGCAACTCATCCGGTTGGCCAAAACTTTTCCGCGCCGCCCGACCAAACCACAACCCACCACCAAATGAAGATTGCCGAAGACCTTGCCCCGCGTTGCGGGGGCGCCAAACAAGGCGCGAACGACTCAGGACTCATGACTTTGGACTCGGGACTCCGCGCAGCGGCGGGCATGGAAGCCAAGTCGAAGGAGTTCGTGGAAAAAGGCGCGGAGGTTTACGCGAAGGCGTAATGGTAAGCCAGCGCAGCCACCAATGATTTATGTTATAATCCTCTTTAAACACTTCAAAAGCTATGATTTTTGCTGCCAATTTGGCCAACTACGAAAAGCTGCTGCAGCAGAAATATGAAGTGTCGAGCAGTATTTGGCATAAGGGCGAGCGAGGCCGCCAGCGTGAGAATGGTCTTATGATGTTTCTGCGGGAGACGTTACCGGCGGCGTATGGTGTAGCAAGTGGCGAAATCATGCCGTTCATGGGAAAAAAGCCTTCGCCACAATGCGACATCATCGTTTACGACAAACTGCGGACGCCGGTCTTTGGACGAAATCAAGCCGTCCAGCAAATTCCGTTGGAAGGGGTTTATGCAGTCATCGAAGTGAAATCCTCTATCGATGCAAAGGCTATTTCGGACGCAAAGAAAAAGTTCTCAAGAATTAAGGAGTTGCCTCGATGCCGCAACCGAGTCCCGTTGAAGAAAGGATTTCGACGCAGTCCAAACTATTATCTATTTGGCTACAAGCTTGCGACGTTTGTTGAAATTTGCAGGGAATTCATGAATGTGTTTTCGGATTCGACCGATGTTGGGGTTGTCGCTTTGGATAAAGGCCTCGGGGTATGGATAGAAAGGCCGCACGAACCTACGAGGCCAGTTTGGCTAAATGCCAGTGAACAGGAGCAGGGATTTCATGAGACTCTCATGTATTTTTTTGTGTCCCTGCTTCGCGATCTTGAAACTACTGACTTGGGGATTCCAGATTTGTTTGAATGGGTTGGGGATAAATGACGTGCGGCTCTGGCAATTGCCGTCGCCTTGAATCCCATTCAAGGTTGCCATCTCATCAAGCCGGAAAGACCAGACTCGAATTGCACCAATTAACACGAATTCAATCCGTGAAAATCTCAGAACTCCGCCACGGCGGTTGCATGGAAGAAAACCCTCGCCAGTTCGTTGAGAAACGGGTAGAAATCCATGCGAAAGCCTGATGATTCTCTCAACTCTCAACCAACGACATTCAACCGGCGCGCAGCGCTCTATCCTGCTGGCTGGAATTCTGGTTATCGGATTGAGCCCAGACACTCAGGCCGTGTCCTGGACCAGTGCCGCGACGGGGGGTGCGATCACTGCCACTGTGACCGAGCCTAACCCCGTGGTCGCCACACCGGCGCTGATCATTTATCTCACAAATCTCAGCTGTGAGCGGATCGGGCGGGAGCCGGACGCGTCGATCATCGCGAACTTCACAACCAACGGTTACCGCGTGGTGACGCTGGACTACGCCGGCGACGTCAATGCGACGGCGCCGTTCCTGAATGCGGATGTCCTGAAGATTCGCAACGAGATCGGCACGGGGGTGTTTCCCGGTTCGACCGGACTGAACGCCGCGAAAAACAAGTGCTACATCCTTTGCGAAGGCTACCGCCTGATGCGCAACGTGCCGTACTACCTGAATGACCCGACGGTTTACAGCGGGTCGGATACCAACGCGGAACTGCACATGGATATCGCGTATCCGTCGCAGCCGTCGCGAGCGGTGCCGATCGTCATGGAATATTCCACCGCGAACAGCTACGCGGGCAACGAGGACGACCGGATGAACGATGCCAATGCGTTCACGGGCACCACGGACACGATTCTGGAAGGCGCACCGGCGGCCGGAATCGCCTGGGCGATGGCGGACCATCCGAAATACCGCGCCTGGGGATCGCCGACACTTTACAGCGGGTTCGAGGTGAACCCCGACACGATCAAGAAGGTGCGGTCATCGGTGCGGGTGCTGCGCGAGGTGGGCGCGACCCTGGGGCTCTCGGGCAACATTGCAATCCACGGTTTCTCGCGCGGTGCCACGGCGGGTTCGTTGGGGGCGGGCGATCTGGCGGTGGCCGGGATCGACTCGGCGGGATATTCGACCGCGCTTTCGGGTCGGGTGCAGGCCGTTCTGCTGGGTTCGGGGATTTATGACTATTCGCACTCGGGCGGCACGACGACGGGCGATCCGTCGGGAACGGCGGTGGATATCTACAACCGATTCGTGACGGCGTGGGGGACAACGGCCTCGAACCTTGCCCTGTGGCAGTCGGAGGGCGCGCCGTATTATATGGCGACAGCCGCGACCACGCCGGTGTTCCTGAGCTACAACACCGACGATGCGGCGTGGTATGTGTATCAGGCGCAGTTGATGGCGGCGAAACTGGCGAGCCTGAGTGTGCCGTATCAAGTCGTGACCGGGACTGGCGGGCACCATGTGACGACGAACTCCACGACGCTGACGGCGATCTATGACTTCTTCAAGGCGCACACTAACGCACTGCCAAACAAGCCTGGCAAGACGGTGCTGAACAACTACGACACCAACGCGCAGACGCTAGACCTGACGATTGACGCGAACGGCAACGGTGGTTCGGTGATGTATGCGATCTATACGGACGCAACTCCGCGCCAGTGGGTTCAGGCGAACGGCACCGTGGGGACCAATCCGGTCTGGCGAACGCTGGCCGATTGGGGATCACCGGTGCGGGTAGGACCGCTGGTCAATCTCAACACCGTGAATTTCACTGTGATCGCCTATGATCCGACCCAATTTACCACGGCGCAGAACAACGAGAATGTCATCCCGCCACAGATCAGCGACATCAGTATCGAACCGTCGACAGGTGAGGTTTCGTTCGCCTGGCCCGCTCCGGATGGAATCACGGATCCGGCCAACCTGACCGATATCGTCGAACGCTCGACGACGCTGGATCATGATTGGGCCGTGGCACCCGGCGCCGTGATCACGATCACAAATGGAACCGTTACGTTCAGGGACCCCACGCCTCCAGCTGGACAGGCTTTCTATCGAGTGGTTCGACCCTGACGCGGGATCGGCCTGCGATAGCGGCGATCAGGCCGGTCAGTTCCAGCCAGAACCCTTTGGGCGAATCGCGTGCGCTTGCGCGTACCATGCTTTGAACATCCCGTTCGTCGGCATTGGTTCGGGTGATCGCGCGTCGCGGCCTGCCACCGAGAACGACAACACCGGGCTGAATGATTGATTGCCACCAGGATTCCTTCCAAAATGGACGCCGTCCAAACTATGAACAACATGAAGAGCAATCAAAAGGAGTTCTCCCCAAAACATCGTGAAGAACTGCTCAAGGCATTGAAAACCCGGTTTGAGAAAAACCTGAACCGCCATGAAGGTCTGGATTGGGCCAAAGTGCAGGCCCGGTTGGAAGCCAGTGCTGAAAAGCTGTGGTCGCTCAATGAAATGGAACGCACCGGCGGTGAACCGGATGTGGTGGGTCAGGATAGAAAGACGGACGAATACATCTTTTTTGATTGTTCAGCGGAAAGCCCCAAAGGCCGCACCAGCCTGTGTTACGACCGCGAAGCGCTGGACTCCCGGAAGGAATTTAAACCGAAAAACAACGCCATGGACATGGCCGTAGCCATGGGCATTGAGCTTTTAACGGAAGAACAATATTTCGAACTGCAGAAGCTGGGAGAGTTCGATACGAAGACGTTGAGCTGGATTACGACACCGGCTGATATCCGAAAACTCGGCGGCGCGCTCTATTGTGATCGCCGCTACGGCCGCGTCTTCGTGGGTCACAACGGGGCTCAGTCTTATTATGCCGCCAGGGGTTTCCGCGGCTCGCTAAAGGTCTAAAGCGCGTGCCGCACGGGCCAGTGCGAGCCGCACGGGCCACCGTGAGCCCGGCGCGCGGCTCTGGCGGTTGCCGCCCCAATCCCAATAGGATTGCATCCCTGTGACGCCAGAGCATGAACAGCGCAGGGCTGCGACGATGCGACAGGGTCAGAACCAAGCCGCAAGAATCTTCTCCGCCGTCACGACTTGTTCCGCCGAGCCGGTGAAATTGTATTTGTATTTTCCAGCCCTGCGGGTGACATGGACCTCGATGGTTTCCAGGCCGCTGTTCTTCATCCGCAAGCGCAGTTGTTTGTAAACTTCCTTGATACCGTGTCGTTGCAGGCTGTTGCTCATGCTTTAGCTTCAGTGCGCGACGGTCTTATAGCAACGTTAAACGCCGGTTATTTTGGCGGCACGGACGCCGAGGTGCTCTGGCTCATCATCGGGGCGCCGGAGGAACTGGAACTTCTGCAAGGCTCAAAATCCCGGTTGAATCTCTCGTTCATTTATCCAGTTGACCCGAAACAACTGCCCAAGGAACTGGCCGGCGTGGAGTGGCCGCCCAAGGAATAAGCCTCAGGACTGGTCCGCTTCTCGCTTGAACGAGGAAGCGGAATCCGCATAGACCTTGGCGATCTGTTCCATGGACGGCCGGCGGTCAGGATTTTTCTCAAGGCACGCCATGATGATGGCCGCGGGGTTGCGGAGTAGATTGTGCCTTGGTTTCAAAGGGGAAGGGGGGCAACTTCCGGATTGCGCGCTCGATCTGCGCCTTGTTGCCGTCGAACGGATGTTTTCCCGGGCAGGCATAATATGCTATCACCGTTGCGCAAATAAACGAAGTAATCGAGAAGCCCTGGCCCAAGGCAATGACGCCGCGGATGTTCGGGTCTGGCGCAAGACGATCCGCCGTGGCAGCCCAAATTGGTACCGGCCACCCGTTGGTGTGGTTTGAACCTGCACCAGCAGCCATGACGGCAGTGCGGGGATCCAGGGCTCCTTGAGTTTTGTATTGAAATATCAAACCTGGGAGCTGAAGAGGTGCATGAAAACATTCCCAGCCTGAATGTCAGTGTTGGCGGCCGCGTGTCGTCGCGCCTGGGGCTTCTTTGCTCATGGTCCTGCCGCCGCATTGCTGTAAACTTCCTGGATTTCGGTTGCGCCTAGAGCGCGATTCCACACACCGACCCCTTCGTAGCATCCGCTTTCGTAGCCCTCGTTCGAGTCCCACGACAGGCTGAAATTAGTTGAAACCGTGCCAATACTGGTCGAGATCGGCGTTTGGGCCCAGGATTGGTCCGGACTTGGTGTGGCCGGAAGGCCATTGATGTAAATGTTGATTCGGTTGCTGTTTTGCAATTGGGTGCCGTCGTAAGCCATGACGAAGTGAACCCAGGTGTTCGCGACGTAAGGCGCTTCAAAAACGCGGCCGGCGTTAGTGAATCCCACACCTCCGTACACGTGTCCGTCACCCCACCAGGCGAGGAATATCGCGTTATACGTTCCCGAGGTACATCCCAACGCCGCCAAGCCGATATCTGTCGGCCGGGTCTTCTTCATCCACATGGAGAAGGTGCATTGGTTCGATCCGGCGAGGTATAAATTCCCAAAATCAACGGACTGCTGCATGGCCGAATCAAATCTCAGCGCATCGTCTGTCACCCCAACAATCCACAGGGGCGACTTTGTCAAGTATCCCGTGTGCCCGTTGCCAGAACTGTCCGCGGTCGTGTTTCCTGAGCCTTCACTGAATTTCGCGAACAACATCAGTCCGGACGTGGGAAAGGTGTTGGGCGTCTCCATCACCCGGTAAAACATCGGCACGCCCACTTGGATGGCGTCATTTGAATTCACCGTGACATCACGCAAGGGCGACCAGTTCGTATGCCACGGACCTGACAACGACGACGCCCATTCCACGGTAGCGGCACTTTCGGGATTGAGGTTGCTGCATACCAGCGCCCCGTTCTGGCTAAAAGCGGTGATGATTGGATTCTGCGCCAGCGTGGAATGAACGCCGGCTTTTATTGCCAGCATGATGAACAGCAAGCGACATTTGCATTTCATTAACAAACTGTGGATCAGTTGCCGGGTGACCGGTTCGTGTTATTCGTTTGTATCTTATCATCCCTTAATTCGTAATTCAAGCATAAATAATCCTTATGTATTCAGACCTGTTGACTTAATAATTTCGACATGTGGAGGGAGGGGGATTTGGGGGAGAAAAGGATTCGTTGAACAAAACCAAATCGCGCCAATGCGGATGGTCGGTCCAATGCGGATCGAAGCCGTGGCAGGCGCGCCAGACGGCCCGCCAGATCGTTGGCCGCGTCGCGGAGTGTCATCCGCCTCACGAAGCCGGCTTGCAAAAAATTCGGTCGAACTCTGCTTCGAAAGATTTGGCCGGCGTGGAGCGGCCGCCGCTGGCGTGGACAAAAGCGCGGAGGCTAACGCGAAGGCGTGGTGTCGTTGGGGCGTCGCGGCAGCCGCCCTGCCGCAAGGGTCATTTGTACAAGGAAGCGGAATCAGCATAGACCCGGGCGACCTGTTCCATGGACGGCCGGCGGTCGGGATTCTTCTCCAGGCACGCCATGATGATGACCACGGTGTTGCGGATTAGATTGTGCCCTGGTTTCAGGGGCGAAGGCGGCGTCGCCTCCCGGATTGCGCGCTCGATCTGCGCCTTGTTGCCGTCGAACGGATGTTTTCCCGTGCAGGCATAATAGGCTGTCACGCCAAAGGCGAAAACATCGCCCTTAAAACCTTTCGTGAAATCTCCCTCCCACTTCTCCGGGGCCGAGTATTGGGCCGTACCCGCCGGGTTTTGTTTTTTGTCCGTGATGAAAGGGGGCAGATTCCCCTCAAAGAAAGAGTGCGAAAAATCAATCAGCCGCGTTTCCGCGGGCGCGGCCACGGGCACCAGGACGTTCCTGCTCTTCAAATCGTTGTGGACGATGGGTCGCCCGCAGAAGATGCCCGCGTGCATGTCCGCCACCGTTTCGGCCACGCTTTGCAGGAGACGATGCGTCCGGCCCTGATCCTTGAGCGTGACGCCCCGGCGCACCAAATCATCCAACGTATCTCCCTCGATGTATTCCAGAAACAGCCGGTGCGTGGCAGCGTCATAGGCCAGTTTGCGCCGGATGCGCGGGTGCGTCACCTCTCCCAGCACATAGGCCTCGTTGGCGATGAAAACCTCGTCCCAGAACTGCGCCGGCTCCTTCAGCAGGGCGGGGTACGGATGCCGATCAAATTCCACGCGGGTCAGTTTGGACACGCGGGACTCGACCGCCAAAGGCTCCCGTTTTGTGATGGCCCGAATTGTCATGTTCATGCAACGCTGGCGGGGCAGAGCAGTGGCAGAAACCCTTTTGACCGTCAAGCGATTGTCGTTGGCAGCGTTGACCACGTCAAAATCGAACAGGAGAAAACAGGGAGAACAGAATTTTTCTCAGGCGGATTAACAGGAGAAAACAGAGTGAACAGGGTTTAGAATTCTCGTTCTCCGTTTTCCATGTTTCCTCCTGTTCAAAGCCGGGGTCTCTGCGCGCTTTTGAGCAAACGGAGTTTTTAATTCCCTTTTCTGTTTACTCTTGATACACACAGCAGATTTCGAAATGCCTGCGTTTCATTGCATTCAAAGCATCGCCCGGAAGATTCATGGCCCTGGCACGCTCGCATCCCAGTGTCCTGCCGTTCCCCAAATGGCTTTCGGTTGGTTAATGAGCGTGTCGTTTTTCGCGCACGTGTCCGCGTCCTTATTTAACGTGTCAGCCGCACCTTCGGTCCGCGTTTCGGTTCGTGATTTCGGCGCCGTCGGGGATGGCAAAACTCCCGACACCGCCGCCATCCAGAAGGCGTTGGACACCGTTGTCGGCAAGGGCGGCGGTGAAGTGCTGCTTCCGGCCGGGCGTTATCTCAGCGGCGGCCTGGTCATGAAATCCCACACGACCCTCCACCTGGAGGCGGACGCCACCCTGCTGGGCAGCAGCAACCGGGATGATTATCCCATCGTGCAGGCGCGTTGGGAGGGCAGCGAAACCAACTGCCACCGGGCACTCATTTCAGCCGAGCGCGCGAAAGATATTGCCATCACCGGCGCGGGTGTCATCGAAGGCAATCCGGCACTGGGCCCGCTGCGCAATCCCCGCGGACCGGCGGTCCTGGAAATGGCCGAGTGTGGCAACCTCCGCGTCGAGGGCGTCACACTGAAGAGCTTCCGGATGTGGACGCTGCATCCCACTTATTGCCATGACGTGCGCATAACCGGTGTGACCTTCGATACGGCCGGGGCAAACTCGGACGGCATTGATCCCGACTCCTGCCAGCGGGTGGTCATGGACGGTTGCACCTTTTCCACCGGCGATGACAACATTGCCATCAAATCGGGCAAAGGGCGGGAGGGCGTGAAGGTTGGCCGGCCTTGCGAAGACATCCTGATCACCAACTGCACCTTCATCAAAGGCTACGTCTCGATTGCGCTGGGCAGTGAGCTTTCCGGCGGCATCCGGCGGGTGCGTATTTCTCATTGCACGTTCCAGCAAGGATTGGCGGCCCTGCAATTGAAATCGCGGGCGGGCCGGGCCGGCTATGTGGAAGGCGTGACCGCCGACCATCTGGTGGCCGGGCCGGAACCGTTGCTGGAGATAAACAATAATTACCGCTTTAACCCCGATCCGCAGGGAGTTCCCGGGGCGGAGGGCCTGACGCTGTTCAAAGACATCCGGATTTCCGATGTGCAGATCACCTCAACGAACCTCATGAACATTGAAGGCACAGCGGAAAGACCGGTGGAGGGATTGCAAATCAGCCGGGTTAGCGGAATCTGCCGGCGCGGCTCGGTCCTGAAAAACGTCCGGAATGCGGTTTTGACCGACGTCCAGCTCGATGGCATCACCGGTCCGCACTATTTTACCAACAACGTCGAGGGGACCGGCCTCGCCGGTGCCGCCCCGCTCGAAGAACCGCCACCACAAACCAAGCCGTCCCCGGAAACTTCACATTGATTCGAGTCGGGAGGCCTTTCTCCGAGCGATTGCCCGCCGGCAGCGGTGACACAGCCGCCGGGTTTGCCGCGTCAGGGCGCGGTTTCCGCCAGCAATTTCTGGACGACGGCTTCGACGTGATCGGGTTGCAGGCCGACAATGCGGACGATCCCTTTGCGGTCGATGACGGCGTAGGTCGGATAATAATGCACGGCCCACGCTTTCTCGGTTTTCAATTCAGGATCGCGGGCGGCCGGATATTGGATGCCATGCTCCTGGGCGTTGGCCACAAACGTTTCCTGACCATGGCTGGAGGTGCAGACGCCGATGATGACCAGTCCCTTATCCTTGTATTTTTTGAGAAGTTCGTTGTTGTGGGGAATGGCCCTCATGCAGGGGCCGCACCAGGTGGCGTATAAATCCACGACGATGACTTTGCCCTTGATGTCGGCGGCGGTGATGCCGCCATTGATCCAATCGCTGACGCGGAAGGCCGGCATGGGCTTGCCTTCGAGGGCGGCGTGGGCGGCGCGATTCTCAGGTTTTTTTCCGTCCCAGGTCCAACTGTCGGGAAATTCGCCGGCGGAAGCGGGCAGCAGGCCCCAGATGAGTGAACCCAAGGCGATCAGAAGCAGTTTTTTAGCGCTCATACCGCACGGATTATCACAGCCGGCGTTGGCTGACAACAGTGAATCGCCGGCCGGGCGGAGGAATGAACGGGAGAACCGATCTTTTCCCTCCGTTTCCTCTGTTTGCTCCTGTTCAATTCCGGTGCGGGTCGCCCTTTCGAGCAATCCCGCAACCGGTGGAGCAAGACGGCAGGCGACAGCCGCGCCGGCTTGGTGTAATGTTTCGCCGAACGTTGAATTAAAGGAAAGTTACCATTTATGAATCAAGTCAAAGCCTATGCCGCTGCCAGCGCCACCTCGCTGCTGGCTTCCACCCGGATCAACCGCCGTCAGCCGACGGAACGCGACGTGCAGATTGAAATCCTCTACTGCGGCGTCTGCCACTCCGACCTCCATTACGCCCGCAACGAATGGAATTTCACCCGGTATCCGGCCGTGCCGGGCCACGAGATCGTCGGCCGCGTCACGGCCGTCGGCGGCGGCGTGAAGAAGTTCAAGATCGGTGACACTGTCGGCGTGGGCTGCCTCGTGGATTCATGCCGCACCTGCCCCGACTGCCGCGCCGGCCTGGAACAATTCTGCCCGGACATGACGATGACCTACGGCAGTATGGACAGGCATCTCAACGCCCCGACGCTCGGCGGTTACTCGCAGAGCATCGTCGTGACGGAAGACTTCGTGCTGCGCATGCCGGCCAATCTCAATCTCGCCGCCGCCGCGCCGCTGCTGTGCGCGGGCATCACCACGTATTCCCCGCTGCGCCACTGGAAGGTCGGCCCCGGCCAGAAGGTCGGCATCGTCGGCCTCGGCGGGCTCGGCCACATGGGCGTCAAGTTCGCCAGGGCCTTTGGGGCGCACGTCGTGCTGTTCACCACGTCGCCGGGCAAGGTGGCGGACGGCAAACGCCTCGGCGCCCACGAGGTTGTGATTTCCAAGGATGACGCGCAGATGGCGGCCCAAGCCAACAGCTTCGACTTTATCCTCGATGCCGTTTCCGCCACGCACGACCTCAGCGCCTACTTGAACCTGCTGAAACGCGACGGCAACCTGACGCTGGTCGGCGCACCCGAGAAGCCGCTGCCGGTGGCGGCCTTTCCGCTAATCTTCCGTCGCCGCTCCTTCTCCGGTTCGCTCATCGGCGGCCTGCCCGAGACGCAGGAGATGCTGGATTTCTGCGGCCAGCACAACATCACCTGCGACGTCGAAATGATCCGCATGGACGAGATCAACACCGCCTACGAACGCATGCTCAAGAGCGACGTGAAATACCGCTTCGTGATCGACATGGCCTCGCTCAAGGCGGAATAAACAGCCGATACCGAAAGACCTGAATTATGCAAAAACGCAAATTAGGTAAAAACAATCTGGAAGTCTCAGCTCTCGGACTTGGCTGCATGGGCATGAGCTCCGGCTACGGCCCGGCGGGAGAAAAGCAGGCGATGATCGCGGTCATTCGCGCGGCGGTCGAAAGTGGCGTTACCTTCTTCGACACCGCGGAAATCTACGGTCCATTCAAGAACGAGGAACTCGTGGGCGAAGCCCTCGCCCCGTTCCGTGGACGGGTGAAAATCGCCACGAAGTTTGGGTTCAAGATCGGGCCCAGCGGGGAGCGCATGGATGGCTTGGACAGCCGGCCCGCCCACATCAAGGAAGTCGCCGAGGCCTCGCTCAAGCGGCTCAAGACCGATGTCATTGATCTGTTCTATCAGCACCGCGTTGACGAGAACGTGCCCATCGAGGACGTGGCCGGGGCGGTGAAAGAGCTGATCCAGGCTGGCAAGGTGAAGCATTTCGGCCTTTCGGAAGCCGGTGCGAAGACCATCCGGCGCGCTAACGCGGTCCAGCCGGTCGCCGCCTTGCAAAGCGAATACTCCCTGTTTTGGCGGGAGCCGGAGACGAAGATCATGCCGACGCTCGAGGAACTCGGGATCGGCTTCGTGCCCTTCAGCCCGCTCGGCAAGGGGTTCCTCACGGGCAAGATCGACGAACACACGAAGTTCGGCGCCACGGATTTCCGAAACGTCGTGCCCCGCTTCTCGCCCGAGGCCCGGAAGGCGAATCAGGCCGTGGTCGATCTGCTCAACTCAATCGCCGCGCGGATGAAGGCGACCCCCGCCCAGGTCGCACTGGCCTGGCTGTTGGCACAGAAACCGTGGATCGTTCCGATCCCGGGCACGACGAAGCTGCCGCGCCTGCTCGAAAACCTCGGAGCCGCCGCCGTTGACCTGACGACCGCCGACCTCCGTGAAATCAACGCCGCCGCCGATAAGATCACGTTGCAGGGGGCGCGCTATCCGGAACACCTGCAGAAGCTGGTCGGCCGTTAAGTTTGGGCGGCGGAGCGCCGGGAGTGGCAACGGGTTTGAACTGGACACGAATTTGAACCGGGCCTATTCGTTTACCAGCCATGAAAATCAAACCAACTTTCTTTCGTTCGGCGGCTTGCGTTGGCGCAGCCTCGGTTGCATTGGTTCTGCTTTCAGGCTGCGTCGCCACGAACATATCATACAGCCCCGGGGAGCAAATGGTGATGGCCGGCAGTCATAACCATTTTCTGGAAATCGGCCCTTGCGGCGTCCCCTGGAATTATGACGACCAGATCAACATCCTTTTGCCGGACGGTGGCTGCAAATACGACGGTTCCCAGCTGGTGGCATATCAAAACGGCCGGCTCAAAATTGATTCCGGGCATGTGATTCTCGATCGAACCAACCAGACCGTCATGATCGATTTGACCTTCGAAGGATATGAAAACGCGGAACGCGTGCCGGTGAAGTGCAAATATAACGGAGTCCACCGTTATGTTGAGCGGGAGCCTCAAAAAAACGAGGTCACCCGCCAATGGCTTCAGGATTTTTACCGAACCAACGGAACGACGTTTTATGAACCCTGAAAAATCCAGTCTTCATTGGATTGGAGTTTTGGCCGCCCTGGTCTTGCTTTTCGGTTGCGCCGGATTGTGGGGCGCTGACGTAAGATATGACAAACCCCGTCATGATCGGATGCAGCGCACCATTGACGGCAGCACAAACAAATTGCTCGGCGTTCCATTGCCGGATGCGTCCCGATGGCTGTCCCTGGAAAATGTGAAATGGGACGAAGGATACACCAGCGTCCCGTTTGGGCAGTTGCGGGTTTATCATTTCAAGGGTTTTTATCTCTTACTGGAACTGCGCGTGTTGCCGCGGGGCATTACGCCGGGCAGCGATTATTCATTCAGCGTGAGGGGTGATTCAGAATTGCGGAGCAATGGCGTCTGGTGGGTCGCCGACTTTTATCCATCGCTTCACATTGACGGAATTGACGACCCCAAAGAGCGGATGAGCAATTATTGGAAGGAAATCCACGCCGGTTTCGGGCAGCGCACAAAACAACTGGCGGCTGATCGCCTTCAACCAACCTGGATCAAGTTCGCTTTCGGTGTCTCGAACAATGCGGACGATTTGATGCTGCTTCAGAAAAAACTTCAAGCGGCGCAAATCCGCTGTTCGCCGGTCACAAATTCGGGCGCGGCTTCATTTCTGGTTGAGTCAAATGATTTCACCCGGGCCCGCACCGCCGCCGCCAAAATTATCCGCCAGAATTCCCTTACCGTTAAGGTCGAGGCGGATATTATGGGTTGGGGATATGAGATTTGGGAGAAAGGCAAGAAAGCGAGCACGGTCAATTTTTAGATAATCATGCATCCGGTATAAATTTTAATTAAATATGGAAATCAAAAGAAACGGCTCACAGCCGTCCAACCAGGGACCGGCCGACTGGTTTACCGGCACGGTGCGCATTGACTCACCGTTCAAGGGCAGCGATCCCGCGCGGGTGACCGGCGCCATCGTCACGTTCGAACCCGGCGCCCGGACCGCCTGGCACACCCACCCGCTGGGCCAGACCCTGATCGTGACAGCCGGCTGCGGACGCGCACAGCGCTGGGGCGGCCCGATTGAAGAAATTCGTCCGGGTGACGTCATCTGGTTTACACCCGGTGAGAAACATTGGCATGGAGCTGCACCAACCACGGCCGTGACGCACATCGCCATCCAGGAACAGCTCGACGGCAAAGCGGTTGACTGGATGGAAAAGGTCAGCGACGAACAATACCGGGGCTGAAAACGCCTCCGGGATTTCTGCTCGCCTCGTATCGGGGCAGCTGCAACTATTTCGCCATGAATTTCCACGGGCGGCTGTTTTCGGCATGGATGGCATTGATGGCGGGTGCGACCCTGACTGCAAGTGCGGCACGGGTTGAATTGAATCTGTCCGGTTCCGGGTGGAAGCTGTGGCAAGACACGAATGTGAATTGGCAAAACGATGAATTATTTCTCCCACCCGTAAACGTTTCCCGATTGCCGGTGAATCCGCCGAGCGGAGGTTGGGACGTTTTGAAGTCCAATGGACTTGATATTTCCGTGCCGGGGACGGTGGAGGAATATCTGCACCCCGGCAACGGTCCAGCCGGCGATTACAAAGGAGTCAGCTGGTGGTGGCGGACGATTCGCATTCCCGAAAACGCCGGCGCCCGTATCGTGCTCCACTTCGAATCGCAACGGCACCGCGCCGAAATCTATCTCGATCACCAGCTGGTGGGCTACGACGTCGTTGGCGGCACACCGTTTGAGGCGGACCTGACCGGTAAAGTGAAACCGGGCCGGCAATATCAGCTCGCCGTGCGCATCACCGATCCGGGCGGCAATTTCGACTGGCGCGACAGTTCGCCGTTCAGGTGGGGCACGAATGTCATTCCCATGAGTCACGGCTTTGGCGGCATCACCGGCCCGGTGAAACTCCTCGCCACCGATCCGGTTTTTGTGGACGACATTTATGTCCAGAACACGCCGGCCATCACGAATGTAAATGTCATTGCGACGATTAAAAATACCACCGGTAAAAAAGTCATCCGCAATATTCGGGTGGCCATCACGGACCAGGAGCATTTGGACGAATTGCATCGCTTGACCGAGCAAGGCTGTCCGACGGGTATTACGCCATTTCCATACGAGTGTCGGTCGGTGGAACTTGCTTCGGGCGACACCGTGATTTCATTTAAAATCTCATTTTACGACGCCAAACTTTGGGATCTTGAGCATCCGAACCTCTACGTTTGTGAAGTCGCAGCCCAAGACGACATCAACGGAATTGATCGCGCGCAACAAACCTTTGGTTTCCGCTGGTTTGCCCCGGAGGGCATCGGCAGCAACGCGATGTTCCGGCTCAACGGCAAGCGCATCGTTTTGCGCACGGCAATCAGTTGGGGCTTCTGGCCAATCAACGGGATTTTCCCAACGCCTGATTTGGCTGAGCAACAAATCCGGGACGCAAAAGAATTCGGGATGAACATGCTCAATTTTCACCGCGCGGTCGGCCAGCCGCTCATGCTGGACAAAGCGGACGAACTGGGACTCCTTTATTATCAGGAGCCGGGCGGTTACAAATCCGCCGAAGATCCTTTCTCCGAGGCATTGATGCGTGAAAAGGTTATGCGCATGGTGAAGCGCGATCGCAGCCATCCGAGTCTGGTCATTTTCAGCCTGATTAATGAGCGCAACCAGCATCAACCGTTTCAACCCCGCGAGCGCGCCGACATGCTGGCGATGCATGACCTCGATCCGAGCCGCACCATCACATTGTCGTCCTCCTGGGCGAAAACTCCGGACGCACCCGAAGACATTAAGGCCCATATGCGCCCTTTCGATGGCGAAATCCATTTTACCGGATGGTTTGATGTTCATCACGCCGGCGGGCCGGAAGTCTGGCGGCAAAATTTGTATCAATCACCCACACGCTTTTACAACCACACGACCAACCGGAACGAAATTGTTTATTGGGGCGAGGAAGGCGCCATTTCATCGCCGCCGCGCCTCGACAAAATCAAAGCTGCACTTGACGCCTCGCCGGTGAAAGGCTGGGACGGCGGGATTTATTTGGACTGGTATCGGCGCTTCGACGATTTTCTGACGCGAAAACGTTTGCGCGATGCTTTTCCTACGATTGAGGCATTGACGACTTCGATGGGAGCGGTTTCGCATTATCATCAGGGCCGCAAGATCGAAACCATGCGTATCAGCAATGTGACCGATGGTTACGCCATCAACGGCTGGGAATCGGAGAGCATCGAAAATCATTCGGGCATCGTGGATTGTTGGCGCAATCCCAAGGCTGCCCCGTCCATTCTCGCGTATTACAACCAGCCGCTGTATGTGGCCGTCAAAACGCGCAGCCAGTTCGCTCAAATTCCCGGCAACGCCGCGGTGGATTTTTACGGTATCAACGAGAAAAATCTTCATGGCAATTACGCCTTGAGAATCTCCGTTCAAGATCCGTCCGGCAAAGAGGTCTTCTCAAAAACAATGGATGTGAAACTGACCGGTGGCGACGTGTATGGCGAATTGCTGGCGGAAAATGTCGTCGTCCCGATTGCCGGCACAACCGGGATGTTTCAGGTCAGGGCGGATTTGGATGACGCTGCGGGCGGAGCCGTGGCCAGCGGCCATGACGAAGTGCTCGCCGTTGATTGGAAAAGTCAAAAGCCCGGCGGCCCCGGCGCAACCTGGGAAAACGCGCCGCAGGTGCGTGAATTTCTGGCCAACAAAAAGGGCTTGAACGCCGAAGCGTATCGCGACGATCTCGGCAGGCTGGATTGGGTGATTGTCACGCGACCTCCGGGTGAAAGTCAGGCGGTCGAAATTCCTGCCGAACCATTCGGCGCCGGTCTGACGGCGATGTTTTACGACGACGATCATTTTCAAAACAAAATTTTCGAACGCACTGACCGCACGGTGGATTATTCTGTTCCCGAAGGCGCCGTTCCGGATCCCAAGGCCAATGTGACGGACAATTATAGCGTGCGTTGGGAAGGAAAAATCAACCCGCCGGCCAGCGGCGATTATACCTTCGTCACCGAGGGCACCGACGGCGTCAGGCTGTGGGTGGATGGCAGGTTGCTCTTTGACGACCTTTACACGCACAACACGCCTGTCAATCGCGGGCATGTCACGTTGACAGCCGGGAAGCCCGTCACGATGCGGCTGGACCTGTGGCATCGCAAAGGAAACGCGCAATGCAAGCTGCTATGGTCGTTGCCCGAACCCGGGGCGCCCGATTCCGGCACGCTCATCAAACGCGTTCACGATGACGGCACCACGTTGCTGATTCTTGACCGCGCGGATACATGGATGAGCCTCATCACCAACAACACCGCCGCCAAATATGATGGTTCATTTGTGATTGGCACCGCCTGGCTGGGCGGCTTGTATTTCGTCCGCTCCCATCCACTGTTCAAAGATTTGCCGGTGAACACCGCCATGAGCTGGCCGTATCAAGCCGTCGTCCGCAACGGCCGGTCGCGCACCGGCTTGCGATTGGAAGGCGAAGAGCTGGTGGCCGGCGCGTGGCACAGTTATCCCATGGAACTGGGCACCGCGGTCGGCGTCATACCGTGCGGCAAAGGGAAAATCATTGTCTCGACACTCGACATCGTCAGCCAGTTGAATTCTGCCGACACCAGCGCGGAAGTTGCGCGCAAATTACTGTGCAACTTCATTGATTACGCCAACGAACAATGAAGACGGGAACAAACGACGCGCATTTTTACTCCGATTAATATGAAAGTGATTGGAGGTTATTTTCTGATTAAAGCGGACGATCTCCATTGGCGTGCTTCCAACCTGATGAAAATCCCGAACGCGTCCCGCACTTGCGGGATGGAGCGAACCGGGAGCGAGAATCTCGGCGCGCGACTCTGGCGGTTGCCGCCTGAAAGTGCGAACACCCTCCAAAAACGCATTCGGGCGGAAGAATTTTATTTCGTGCTGGAAGGCGAGGGACGCATCCGCGTGGGCGACGAGACGTTGACCGTGCCGAAGTATGGCGGCGGGCTGGTCGGGCCGGGCCGGTTGCGCCAGGTGTTCAACGACACTGACGCCGAGGTTGCTCTGGCTGATCGTGGGCGCGCCGGAGGAGACGGAATTTTTGCCCGGTGCAAAGACCAGGCCCGACATGTCGCTCATTTACCCGGTTGACCCGACACAATTGCCCAAGGAACTTGCAGGCGTGGCGTGGCCGCCGAAAGGTTGATTAAACTTTCGGGCTAATTCACGGTTTCAACACTCCCGCGAAACTTGCCCGGTGGCGCTCGGGCAGGAACAGCGCGCGGGCACTCTGGGACGTTCCAAAACTTCGCGGCATCCGGGCGTTTGCGGTTCACCGTTCGGCGTGAGTCCATTATAAATATTTGTTCCGGCGAAAAACCGCCGGCGCACTCAGTTTTCAGAGCTTTTTGCATAACCATTTGTCGGCATTCAACTTGCTGCCGTTCGGCGATATATATGTCAATGCAATCGGGTAATAGGGCCGCGCAAAGGCGTCGCCGACGTTGTGGTTGCAGTTTGCTGCTGCCGTTCGTGTCGCTCGCTTTTGGAGGCCAGTTGATGTTCGCGCAAACCGATTTTACGGGTGGCGCGGGAGGGAACATTCCGGATGCCACCAGCCTCGGTCCGGTTGTCGGGAACACCAATGCCGGGATCTTCACCAGCGACATTAATGTCGCCAACCCGGGCACGATCAGCTCGTTCAATTCAATTACGTTGGATAATTTTTCCCATACCTGGGTCGGCGATCTGGTCTTTGAGCTGGGGCATGTGGATTCCGGAACAACTGTCATCTTCATGTACCGCCCCTTAAAAGTGTCCGCAATCAGCGGCTACGGCAGTGATTCGGATTTAAATGGAACCTATACCTTCGATAACGATTTGACCTCGACCTTCGGCTCAAGCGATTCCATTTGGCTGGCCGCCAGCAACAACAGCGTCATCCCGGGCGGGACCTACGCGGCCAGCGCCGATGTCTTCACCGGTTCAGCCAAAACCAGTTATCAGCCGGTCAACCTGGATGTTTTTGCCGGCGAATCCATCGCGGGCACCTGGGAATTGACTGTTCGGGACGAGTCAATCGGGGATATCGGAACATTCTCCGGCTGGCAGTTTAACGCGACCATTGATCCGGCCCCGGAACCCGGGAGTGCGACGCTGATGATTTGCGGAGCGATCATTTCCTTTGTTCTGGGCGCCTGCCGGAGAAGGCCGGCCCGGCCGGCCGTTTCCCGCCGGTGCTAGAGTCGGCGCCTGCGAAAACGGGATCGAAATGACTGATTCCCGGCCCGCCGCCGAGCCGATTGAATTCGAAAGTGTTTCTGTCAAAATCTTCTGAGCCAAACCCATGATGACCATCGTCTGAACGAACTGTCACCATGGGTCGTTAACCCGGTTTGAGCAACGATGTATGCGATCCCGAAAACCGGTGAGCGCCTCGTTGCCAGGGCGCGGGACGGCGAGATGGACACTTCGGACGCGCTGGTGGGGCGGCAACGGGGACCCGCATGCCGAATGGTTCTCCGGAGCCGCAGCGGTGATGAATGCCCCGTGAATCGCCAACTGTTCAGGTGGTTCATCAAGGCTTCAATAAGCCGGCGAAATTAGCCCGGTAACGCCAGAGCAGGAACAGTGCGAGGACCGCAACGACAGACGCAACTTGCCATCCTTGATGATTCATGAAAATGTGGAAGCAGAGGATATTCACAATCACCGGACCGAGCAACGTCAGGCCAAGCGGAATGAAGCGGCCAATCAGGAGAATCAATCCACCGGCGACCTGGCAGAACCCGACGACCTTCACATAACCCGTGTCCATCATCGCGCCGATGAAGGCACCGGCCGGGCCGGACATCGGCGGTGTCGGGATGTAGTGCAGAAAGGCATTCGAACCAAAAACGACGAACACGAGGCCAAGCAGAATGCGGGCGATGATGGTGGCAATTTTCATCCAGCAATGTTGAACAGGATCGGTGAGATTTCAACCACCTTGCGCAGAAGCCTTATTTTTGCTTTGGCCGCTTCACCGGCACTGCTCGCCGCACGGATCATCGCCGGCGGTTGCGTCCGGAAAAGTCCCGCCGCGCACGAGATGAGCCCGGCGTTGGAAATCTTCGGCTGGTTGGCGGAGTTTTGGTCCGCCGCGGTATTCCGGTGGCGCGGCTGGCCGCCAGCCGGAAGTCCACCTGTTTCTTGAACGAATCCACCTTGGCGATCTGCACTTCCACTTTGTCACCGAGACGGATTACGCGGCGATGACGGCGGCCGACCAGGTTGTTGCGGTCCGGGTCGAAGATGTAAAAATCGTCCGGCAGGCTGGAGAGATGCACCAGCCCGCTCATCGCCAGGCCGGGAACGTCCACGAAAAACCCGAAGTTGCGCACGTCAATCACGAGGGCCGGATACCGCGGCGGGTCCGCGGACTGCAGTTGCCCCCTCAGAAAGGCATACAGCTTCACGTCTTTGCTGTCGCGTTCCGCGTCGGCGGAATTGCGTTCCGTTTCCGAAATGTGATCAGCGGTTTCCTTGAGCGAGTGCGTCGGGCCGTGGCTGTCTTGAAACAACGCGCGATGCACTACGAGGTCGGAATACCGGCGGATGGGCGATGTGAAATGCGTGTACTCTTTCTTGGCCAGCCCGTAATGGCCGAGCGGCTCGACGGCGTAACGGGCGCGCATGAGCGAGCGAAGGAAGCCGATCTTGAGCGCCGCGCCGATGGGAATGGCGTCGAGGTTTTGCAGCAGCTTTTGGACTTCCATTCGCTTGCTCAAATTGCCGCACGATACGTGGTGGCTGAGGATTTCCTCACGATATTCGTTCAATCGCCGTTCGTCGGGCGGCTCATGCACGCGATAGATCGCCGGCAGGTTCTGTCGCATCAACCGTCCAGCCACCGCCTCGTTGGCCAGCAGCATGTATTCTTCGATCAACTGGTGCGAAACGTCGTTCTCCACTTTCTCGATGCATTGCACCCGCCCCCGGTCGTTGAGGCGGATTTTCATTTCCGGAAAATCCAGCGCGAGCGAGCCGGCCTGGAACCGCTGCCGCCGGATCCGTTGCGCCAAATCGTGCGCGTCATGCAACATCCGCTCGACAGGGTCGTTCGGTGGTCGCTGCAAAATCTTCAACACCTCGTGGTAGGTAAACCGGCGTTGCGAATGGATCACCGCCGGATAAAATTTGCTGCCGAGCACGCGGCCATCGTTGGTGACGACAAATTCGACGCACTTGGTCAGGCGGTCCACTTCGGGCTTCAGCGAGCACAGCTCGTTGCTCAACACCTCGGGCAGCATCGGAATCACGCGGTCCACCAGGTACGTGGAATTGCCGCGCTTGCGCGCTTCGTCGTCCAGCGCCGTGCCGGGTTTCACGTAATGTGAGACGTCAGCGATATGCACCCACAATTTCCATTGGTCGGGTGAAATCCGGCGCAGGCAGATGGCGTCGTCGAAGTCCTTGGCGTCGTCGGGGTCGATGGTGATGACCGGGTGCGACCGGCAATCCTCACGCCCGGCGAGTTCGTGCGGCGCCACTCTGGCGCCGATGGCGCGCGCCTCCGCCAGCACGGGCTTGGGAAAATGCAGCGGCAGGTCGTATTGCCGCAGCACCGACAACATATCCACGCCCTCGGCATCCGGCGAACCGAGCACCTCGATGATTTCCCCTTCGGGATTGATATTACGTGAAGTCCATTCGCGCAACTCGACCACCACCTTGTCGCCAACGTTTGCCAGCCGGCCGGTGTCCCGCGGCGGGGGCACGTAGATGTCGTGCGGCATGCGCGGGTCATCGGGAATGACAAAAAGAAACTGCCGGCCGCGTTGCAGTGTGCCGACGATTTGCGTTCGCCGCCGTTCCAGAATGCGGATGACCGTGCCGGTTTCCTGGGCCGGGCGGTCCGGGCGCAGGCCCCGGCCGCGGATGTCGCGGCGCACCAGAACCCGGTCCTCGTGCAGCGCGGTGGCGGTCGCGTCCTCCGGGATCATGATTTCCTTCAATGCCGGGTCGTCCGGCTGCAAAAATCCCTTACCCTGCCGATTGATCCGGATCCGGCCGGGGACGAGGTCCGCCTCGCGGGACAGGATATAACGGTTGCCTTTCGTGCGGGTAATGCGACCCGAGCTTTCCAGTCCGCGCAGCACCTGTTGCAGTTCCTGCTGGCGCGAAGGGACCCAACGCAGGTGCCGGAGCAGTTCCGGGACGTTGGCCGGCACGTAACCGCGCTGGCCGAGCCATCGTAGAATTTGATCTTCCATTTTTATTCTCTGGCGTGAGCCGGGCGAAGGTCAGCGCTGTTCGAACCAAGCCAGTCTGGATCATTTCCCGTCGGAAAGCAATCCGTGTCCGCGGCCGGGATTCACGAACGCATGTCGGGTTGGGTGCGCCGGTCATGGCATCTTTGCGCTTGTTCCGGGTTTGGCGGATGGCTACATAACCGGGCATGAAACTCAAAATCATCCTGCCTTTGCTGGCCTTGACGTTTGCCCTGTTGGCGGCGGATACCAACAACGTCAATCCGGCGAAACCCGAGGCCGACGCGCAAATCGAGCGCGGCAAATATCTGGTCGAACGAGTGGGAATGTGCGGGGAATGCCATTCGCCACGCGACGGCAAGGGCGGTTTTGACCGTTCGCAATGGCTGCAGGGCGAGCTGGTTGATTACAAGCCGACCCATCCCACGCCGTTTGCCGCCATTGCCCCGCCGATTGCCGGTCTGCCGAGCTTTGCCCGGGACGGCCAGGCGGTCCTATTTTTCGAAACGGGCACCAACAGTCTCGGCAAACGGGCCTTGCCGCCTATGCCGCAATTTCGTCTCAATCACGAAGA
Source organism: uncultured Verrucomicrobiae bacterium (assembly GCA_963802515.1). Lineage (GTDB taxonomy): Bacteria > Verrucomicrobiota > Verrucomicrobiia > Limisphaerales > UBA11358 > UBA11358. The sequence goes on along the minus strand of CAWDIX010000002.1, from coordinate 1,721,300 downwards.
CGCCGTGGCCGTGGTGGCATATTTGCGGTCGTTGAAACATTGATGTGGTACCGCCGAGCCTGCGGCTTGATGGGCCCGGCGCACAGCGGCGACATTACAACCGGGCCTGACTCAAATTCAAATATTCCTGGCGTACCGACGGTCGTGGGCCGGCCTGGATTTATTCCACAGCAATGGGCACCCAACAAATCATCGTGGTCGGAGGCGGGGCGGCCGGTTTTTTTGCCGCCATCGCGGCGGCGGAACAGGGCACCCCGGTAACGGTGCTGGAAAAGACTTCGCGGTTCCTCGACAAAGTGCGGATCTCCGGCGGCGGACGCTGCAACGTCACCCACGCCAGCTTCGATTCCCGTGACTTTGCCAGGTGCTATCCGCGCGGCGAACAGGCCCTGCTGGCGCCGTTCCGTAAATTTTCCGCGCGCGACGCCGTGGCGTGGTTCGAAACGCGAAGCGTGATGCTGAAGGCCGAGGCCGACGGCCGCATTTTTCCCGTCAGCGACTCGTCACAGACCATCGTAGATTGCCTGATGAATGCCGCGAAAGCGGCGGGAGTGAAGTTGCGGCTCAATGCGGATGTGGAGTCAGTCATAAAGAATGCGGACGGCAGGTTCGAATTGACAATCGCAAACAAAACATCATCTCCCGCTCCCCCACTGGTGGAAAGGGGCGGGGTCAGGCCGCCGATTCAAATCCATGAACCAGCTCCTCGCCCCGACTCTCTCCCTTCGGTGCGGGGCGATGAAGAATTATTGGCGGCCGGGAAAATCACTTGCGATCGGCTGCTGCTGGCCACGGGCGGATGCCGCGCGGCGGCGGCGGGGCGACTGGCGGTGTCGCTTGGGCACACGCTGGATGCGCCCGTGCCGTCGCTGTTCACGTTTCACATAGCGACGCCATGGCTGCGGCAGCTCGCGGGCATTTCTGTCGGGCCGGTTGAAGTATCCGTGCCGGCGGCAGAATTGCGCGAACGCGGCGCGCTGTTGGTGACGCACTGGGGCCTGAGCGGGCCGGTGATCCTGCGGTTGTCGGCGTGGGGTGCGCGGGCGATGCACGGATTCCATTACCGGTTTCCGCTGCAGGTCAACTGGCTGCCGCACCTCCATGCGGAGGGGGTTTCCGCCGCACTTGAATCACGCCGGAAAACGCAACCTGCGCGTCTCGTCGTCAATACACCGTTGGCGCCGCTGCCTTCGCGCTTGTGGGAACAACTCGTTCTAGCCGCCGGCATCGCGCGCGACACGCGCTGGGCCGCGCTTTCGCGCGCCGCGCAGCACCAGCTTGTCCAGCGATTGATACGCATGGAATTCCCGGTCACGGGCAAGAGCCTGAACAAGGAGGAATTCGTAACGTGCGGCGGCGTGCGTTTGGGCGAGGTGAATTTCAAAACGATGGAAAGCCGGATCTGCCCCGGCCTGCATTTTGCCGGTGAACTGCTCGACATTGACGGCATCACCGGCGGTTTTAATTTTCAGGCCGCGTGGACGACCGGTTGGCTGGCCGGCCAGGCCATGACTGCGAAGTAAACGGATGATCCATCTTCATTGCATCCGCACAACTCGGTGCGGTGGTTCCGCCGCCAACCCTGAATTTGTCCGGATACTTGGGGCGGCACAAGTGATTGACTGCCAAACCACGCGGCTTGAAAATGCAGTTCATGATGTTGATGTCGTGTTCGACACGGTCGGCGGTGAGACGCTGGCACGTTCCTGCGGGGTGCTCAAGGCTGGCGGCAGGCTGGTGACCATTGCAGCGCAACACGCGGGCGTGGTCGAGCAACAGGTCCGCAACGCTTTCATGCTCGTCCGGGCCGATGGTTCACAATTGCAGCAGATCGCAAAGCTGATTGATGCCGGTGAACTCCGTGTTTTTGTCGAAGAAATCTTTCCCCTGGCCAAGGCGCGCGAAGCCTATGAACGCGCGCAGCGCGGCAAAATGCGCGGAAAAATCGCTTTGCATTTGGCGGAGCAGGGTTCCGTTCAATCGAACGCGGTCAATGCGACGACGGCCTGGTTTCATCCACGACGCGCTCGATGCGCCGGTCGGGGACCAGCCACAGAAACGCCACCAGCACATAAAGGCAGCAGGAAAGCCAAGGCCGGAAAAACGCCGTCGCGATGGCAATGGCGTAAAGGACCGGAGACAATTTGCCCTTGAAATCGCGGCCGATGGACGCCGCAAGTTTCGAATCACGGCCTTGCTGGGCGACGATGGTGCTCTGCAGTATGTAGTAGGCGATGGCCGCCATCAACATCACTGCGCCATAAAGCGCCGTGGGCGCGGTCGTAAAATGATTTTTCCCCATCCAGCCGGTGACGAACGGAAAGAGCGACAGCCAGAAGAGCAGGTGCAGGTTCGCCCACATCATTGCGGCGTTCACCTTGTGCGCGGCCTTGAGCAGGTGATGGTGATTATTCCAGTAAATGCCGAGATAAATAAAGCTCAAGACGTAGGTGAGAAAGTCCGGCAGCAAGGGTTTCAACACGGTGACGTCCGAGCCTTGCGGCACACTCAATCCGAGCACCATGATGATGATGATGATGGCCAGCACGCCGTCGCTGAAGGCTTCCAGCCGGTTCTTTTCCATGCGCAAATATTAATCGGGATACCGGCACCAGCGCAAATGCTTCGGGATGGTTTAAATTTCCACCGGGTGCCGGCATGCCATCCCGGTGGCATGATTGGGCCGGCTCAGTTCAGATCGAACAACAACACCTGCGCCTTGCCTTTTCCGGCCAATTCCAGTTTCAATTCGTTGCTCACGGCCACACCGTCGCCGGCGGCCAGCCGCTTGCCATTCAGTTCAACGTTGCCCTCGGCGACATGGACCCAGGCATGGCGCTTCGGTTTGAGTTCGTGCGTCACCGTCTCGCCGTTGCTGAACCGCGCCAGCCACAGGTCGGTGTCCTGGTTGATACGGAGACTGCCATCGCGTCCCGATTTACTGGCGACCAGGTTCAAACGTCCCGGTTGCGCATTCGAATACGCCTTTTCTCCATAGGCCGGTTTGGCCCCGCGTTTGTCCGGCTGTATCCAGATTTGCAGGAAATGAACCGGATTCGTCCTGGACGGATTGTATTCACTGTGCATCACGCCGCTGCCCGCTGCCATGTATTGGAACTCACCCGGCCTGATCACACGACCGTTACCGATCGAGTCGCGATGCTCCAGCTCGCCCTCGAGGACGTAGCTGAGGATCTCCATGTCGCGATGCGGGTGCTGGCCAAAACCCGCGCCGACGGCGACCGTGTCGTCGTTGATTACGCGCAGATCCCGGAAGCCCATCCATCGGGGATCGTAGTAATCGGCGAAAGAGAACGTGTGGTAACTGTTCAGCCAGCCGTGGTCGGCTTGGCCCCTGTCATTGGCTCTTCGAATCGTCATCATATTGCCCCAACATGCCCTTGTCTGTAATCTTCGCAATCAGGCACCTTTGGGTGCCCCATACAAATGAATCTCAAGACCGTGGAATGTGAAGTCGAACGCCTGCTGGCCGTGATTGGCGGGAAGTGGAAGGTGCTGATTTTGCGGGAACTGTTTGACGGCGCGCGTCGCCACGCCCAACTGTGCCGGGCGCTGCCCGGCATCAGTCAGAAGGTTCTTACCGCCCAGCTTCGCGAATTGGAACTGGACGGCGCCGTTCAGCGCAAGGCCCTGGCGTCCAAACGCCCGCATGTCGAGTATTCGCTGACCGCTTTCGGTGAGAGGCTGCGCGGACTGATCCTGCAAATGCACGATCTCGCCCTGCAAAACTGCGAGGTGCTCAAACGCCGGCCGCCGGCCGGGCGGTTTGAGCGGACAAACTGAGCCGGCCGGATCGCATTTTTGCCCCCAAAGATAATTACCGATTGTTGTTGCTATTGTGGCGGAATCGGCGATATTGCCCGCGTCTATTAGATAGCACAGAGCTTCCACGGCATGGTGAATCTTCAAGTGAACCTGGTTCAGTGATGATTTGAAATCCGATTAACGGGAACAGTCTGGTCAAAGCAAAGTTCAGTCTAGGACAGTAAAACATCACATGAGCAATAAATTGTTTGTAGGAAATCTATCCTTCGAAACCACTGAAAACGACCTGCAGGACGCCTTTGCGGCGCACGGCACGGTCGTGGAAACCAACCTGATGATGGATCGCGTGAGCGGTCGTCCGCGCGGCTTTGGTTTCGTTACCATGGGCACGCCCGAAGAGGCGCAGAAGGCCATTGCGGCGCTCAACGGCTCGCAACTGGGCGGACGCGCCCTCACGGTCAACGTCGCCAAGCCGCGCGAGGAACGCGCACCCGGTGGCGGTGGCGGTGGCCGTCGTGAATACGGCGGCAGTCGTAATCGCTACTAATCGCGTTCGAGATTTCACGGCGGGGTTCGGGTGAACCGGGCCCCGCCTCTTTATTCGGCAGCGTGCCGTATGCCTTTGCCGGTGAGTCGGGGGTTGCGGTTGCCAGCCGATCCGGTAAGCTGTGCCAGTCCATGAAAGAAGAACACATTGAAGTCGAAGGCCGCGTCATGACCGTGCTGCCCGGAACGATGTTCCGGGTGGAGCTGGACAACAAGCACCTCGTGCTGGCCACCATCTGCGGCAAGATGCGCAAACGCTGGGTGCGCCTGACGGTCGGCGACCGCGTGAAAATGGACATGTCGCCGTACGACCTGAACAAAGCGCGCATCACCTGGCGGCTGCGCTAGGACTTCCGCTTGCGGTATCCCCGTGCCAAGCCGCTCAATTTCCGCGGGAATGTGCTCCGCTTCAATTCGCGCCTGCCGCGTTCCATCCCATCGACAGCCCGGCGGCTCCATTCCGTAACCGCAGAATAAACCTGTCTGTGACTTGAAAAAGGCGGGCGGGTCAAATCGCAGGACGGTGGAAGGGGCATTCAACCCGCATCCGGTTTCACGTTTTCCAATTCGAGCTTGAGCGCGTGCAGCGAGAGATTGATGTCGCGGATGAAGGCGACCAGCGACGCGAAAAGCGCAACCATGCATGCAATGAAAAGGAGACTCACGGGCAGTCCGTTTTGCAGCCCGAACAACGCCGTCATGAACAGCGCGATGATGAGCGCCGCGGCCAGCAGCGCGCTGAGCGCGGCCAGCGTGATGCTCAAGCGGATCATCCGCGCGCGCCGGTAAATGATGGCCACCTGCGCCAGTACCTGATGCCGGTCCTGCTTGGTGCGTTCCGGCAATTCGCCCTTCAGTTGCCGGGCGCGGTCAATGGCGCGGCCCAGCCGGTTGGTCATCGTCAGCAAGAGCAGACCGACGCCGGAAATGAGAATCACCGGCCCGATGGCGATCTGGAGGACCGGAACAATTTCATTGAGCGGAGTTGTTGGCATCCCGACGACCCTTGAATCTAACCGGCAATCCGGTGCGGGAGCAAGCCGGCATATCCGGACACGACCATCGGAATGTCCGGCCCGGCGCCGGGGTTTCAGGCGCAACTCACGATGGAATAGCTATTTGCAATTCGACAAGGAATTGTTATGTTATCAATTAAGCGTGTTGTTTCAGGCAAACCGGATGGAACCGGTACGGGATGATCCAATTGTGAAAGCTTCCGTCGAAAGCAAGATCAGGTTGGGTTTGGCCGTCGGATTGGCAGCCTTGATCGGCTTGGGGTGGCTGTCGTATCACACGACGACCAGGCTTGTTGCCACCGGGGAGTGGGTGTCACACACCCACGCAGTCATGACGGAATTGGAATCCGTGCTGGCTGCGCTGACCGAGGAAGAAACAGAACAGCGCGGATATTTGCTCACCGGCAGCGCGAAGTTTCTGGAGGATCACCAGAGCGCCACACAACGGGTGAGCGCCCATCTCCGGCGGCTGCGTGAAATCACCGTGGACAATCCGGCGCAACAGCGCGACCTCGACCGGCTGGAACCGTTGATCGCCCAGCGGCTGGAATTACAGAATGAACGCATCAGGATTTACCGGCAATACGGACTCAAATCGGCAGCCGACGCGACGGCCTTGCTGAAAAACAAGGCGGTGATGGACAATATCCGGGGGTTGATCGAGCAAATGCGTTCCACCGAGAACAATCTGCTGGGTCAACGGGTTCAGCTTTCCCGCGACAGCGCCCGCTGGTCACTGGCGGTCATCGTGGCTGGCAGCCTGCTGACGTGCGCATTCGGTGTGTCGGCGTTCATCGTGGTGAACCGCGATTTCAAACTGCGCGCTCTTGCCGAAAACAGGGTTCAGGAGAGCCGGGCACAACTCGAGTCCATCCTGAACAACTGTCCCGCCATCATCTTTCTCAAGGATGTGGAGGGACGTTATCAGTTCGTCAACCGCCGGTTCCTGCAGACTGCGGATTTTTCACTCGATCAGGTGGTGGGCAAAACCGGTTTTGATATTTTTCAAAAGGAAATTGCGCAAGCGGCCCGCGAGCACGATCTAAAAGTGCTCCGGTCGAAGGAACCCCTGGAATTCGAAGAAACCGTCCGTTATCCCGACGGACTGCATACCCATCTGGCCGTCAAATTTTCCCTGCGCGACACGACGGGCAGGATTTACGCCATCTGCGGCGTTTCCACGGACATCACGGAGCGCAAACAGGCGGAGGCGGAGCGCGACCGCTTCTTCAATTTGTCCCGCGACCTGATGTGCATCATTGGATTTGACAACTGTTTCCGGACGGTGAATCCCGCGTGGGAACGGACGCTCGGTTTTTCCCGGGAGGAAATGCCGGGAAAACCCTTCATCGAATTTGTGCATCCGGACGACCGCCCGGCCACGCTGACGGAGGCGGAAAAACTGGCGAGCGGCGGCGAGGTCATATATTTCGAGAATCGCTACGTTTGCAGGGACGGTTCGTATCGCTGGCTGGCGTGGAGCGCGCGGGCGGCCGTGCCGCAAAAATTGATTTACGCCTCGGCGCGCGATATCACCGAACGGAAGCGGACCAACGAACAAATCCTCGAGCTAAACCTCGAATTGCAGCGGCGCGCGGAACAATTGGAGACGGCCAACAAGGAACTCGAGGCGTTTTCGTATTCCGTCTCGCACGATTTGCGCGCGCCCCTGCGGCATATTGACGGTTTCGTGAAGATTCTGGAAAAGCAATCCGGCCCCAATCTGGATGAACGCGGCCACCGGTATTTGGGTATCATCGCGGATTCCGCCCGGCAAATGGGGACGTTGATTGACGATCTGCTGGTCTTCTCGCGCATGAGCCGGACGGCGTTGCGCTGCTCAAAAGTGGCCATGAATTCGCTGGTGCATGAAGCCGTGGACGCGCTGCAAATGGAAACCCATGGACGGCAGATCACCTGGAAAATCGGCGAACTGCCGGAGGTGGACGCCGACCCGGCCATGTTGCGCCAGGTCTGGATCAACCTGGTCGCCAATGCCATCAAGTACACCCGGCCGCGCAATCCGGCGGAAATCGAAATGGGTTGCGCCGCCGCCGCCAACGGCGAATTCGTTTTTTTTGTGCGCGACAACGGCGTGGGATTCGACATGCAATACCTGCACAAGCTGTTCGGGGTTTTCCAGCGCCTGCATCGCGCGGAGGAATTTGAGGGCACGGGCATCGGGCTGGCCAACGTTCGCCGCATCATTTCCCGCCATGGCGGACGCACCTGGGCGGAGGGAAAGCCGGATGGCGGCGCCACCTTTTATTTTTCATTGCCGAAAAACGCAAACCAACCGAAAGCATGACTATGACCCCCTTGAAACGCATCCTGCTGGCCGAGGACAGTGAACGCGACGTGGAACTGACCCTGACCGCGCTGGCAGAACACAATCTGGCCAATGAAGTGGTGGTCGCCCGCGATGGCGCCGAGGCGCTCGATTATCTTTATCAACGCGGACAGTTCGCCGGGCATGCCAACGGTCTGCCGGTGGTCGTGCTGCTGGATTTGAAAATGCCGAAAGTGGACGGCCTCGAAGTGTTGCGCCAGATGCGCGCCGACCCCGCCTTGAAACACGTGCCGGCGGTAATGATCACCTCGTCGCGCGAAGAGCAGGATCTGATACGCAGCTATCAACTCGGCGTCAACGCTTACGTTGTCAAACCGGTGGACTTTCATCAATTCGTCGAATCCATCAAACAGATCGGATTTTTCTGGGCCGTCATCAATGAACCGCCGCCGGGAACGGTGAAGCGAACCGGTTAAAGCCATGAATACGGACATCCTCAAACGCCCGGTGCGCGTGTTGCACCTGGAAGATGACGAGAAGGACCAGTTGCTTGTCGCCGAGTTGTTGCGGGAAAACGGGTTGCAGTGCGAGTTCGCCGTGGCCAGGAGCCGCGATGAATTTACCGACGCATTGAAGTGCGGCCCCTACGACCTCATCATCTCCGATTTCACCCTGCCCTCCTACGACGGCGCGAGCGCGCTTTCGCTCGCGCGCGAAATGTGTCCTGAAACGCCGTTTGTCTTTTTCTCCGGGACGATTGGCGAGGAAGCGGCTGTGGAGGGCCTCAAAAGCGGAGCGGCGGATTATGTGCTCAAACAACGGCCGACCCGGCTTGGACCGGCCATCCGCGCGGCGTTGCGCGCCGCGCACGAACGCGCGCGGCGCAAGCGCGCTGAAAGCGCGTTGCAGCAGAGCGAGGAACGGTTTCGCATTGTCGCCCGCGCCACCAACGATGTCGTCTGGGAATGGGACGTGACCAATGACAGGGTCGCGTTCAGCGAAAATTTCAAAACCATTTACGGCCATGGCGTTGACGAAAACGAGGTTCCCTCCAGGCAGTGGTTTGATTTTATCCACCCCGACGACCACGACCGCGTGGTGTCCGGCATATCCAACCTGCTCGTCAGTGGCGGACGCGTCTGGTGGAGCGAGCACCGCATCCGGCGCGCCGATGGCGCTTATGCAAACATTTTTGACCGTGCTTCCGTCATCCACGACCCGGCCGGCAAACTAGTAAAAATGGTCGGCGTCACGATTGACATGTCTGAGCGCAAACAGGCCGAGGAAAAAATCCGCGAACAGGCGGCCCTGCTGGACAAGGCGCAGGATGCCATCATTGTTTTGGATTTGGCGGATTGCGTTGTTTATTGGAACAAGAGCGCCGAACGGATTTACGGCTGGAGCGCGGAGGAGGCGATGGGACAAAGCCTCAAGCAACTTTTTTTCCGGGGCGAGACACCGCCGGAACTCCAGGAAACCATCAAAAGTTTGACGGAACGCGGTGAATGGGTTGGCGAACTCCGGGAATTCACCAGGGATGGGAGGCAGATCATCGTGCAAGCCCGTCCCACCCTCATTCATGACGGCCAGGGCCGGCCGAAAGGCGTGCTCATCATCAACACGGACATCACCGAGCGCAAGCTGTTGGAGGAACAATTCCTTCGTGCCCAGCGCCTCGAAAGCCTCGGCATTCTCGTCAGCGGCATCGCGCACGATTTGAACAATACCCTGTCGCCCATCCTCATGGGGGCCAACATGCTGCTCACCAATTCCCCCCCGCCGGAAACCGAAAGCGTGCTCAACATCATGGAGGCCAGCGCCCGCCGCAGCAAGGAGATGGTCAAACAATTGCTGGCCTTTGCCCGGGGCGGCGAATTGAGCAAAACGTCTCGTCAATTCCGGCCAGATGATAAAGGAAATGGGCCGGCTCATCGCCGACACTTTTCCCAAATCCATCCAGTGTCGCGTGCAAGTGGACAAGTTGTCGTGGCCGGTTTCCGGATTGCCCACCCAATTGCATCAGGTGTTGCTCAACCTGTGTGTCAATGCCCGCGATGCCATGCCCGACGGCGGCACCCTTACTCTGTCCACCCGGAACGTGCAACTCAAAGCCGCGGACGTGGCGTTGCATCCCGAAGCCAGACCGGGAAATTATCTTTGTGTGATCGTTGCCGACACTGGCACGGGCATTCCGCCTGGACAACTGGATAAAATCTTCGAGCCGTTCTTCACCACCAAGGCGCCCGGCAAAGGCACGGGCCTGGGGCTGTCCACGTCACTCGGCATTGTCCGGAACCACGACGGTTTTATCACTGTCCACAGTGAAGTCGGGCGCGGGACCGAATTCAAAATTTATCTGCCCGCCGCCACTGAAAAGCCGGCGCACCTGCAGCTTAAAAGGCTGTCACTGCCGCCCGGCAACGGCGAGCGCCTCCTCATCGTGGACGACGAGGGGGCGTTCGTGGCCATCATGCGCTCGGCGCTGGAAAATTACAGCTACAAGGTGGTGACCGCCAGCGGCGGCCTGGAAGCGGTCGCGCAATTCGCCCGGAACCCCGACGCCGTGGACCTTGTCATCACCGATCTCGACATGCCGTTCATGGACGGGCGGGCGGTGATCAAGGCCCTGCGCAAAATCCAGCCTGGCATTAAAATCATCGCGGCCAGCGGCACAGATAAGGAGGTGGAGACTTTCCTGAAAGACATCAAACCCGATGCGTACATCGCGAAACCCTTTACCAGCGAAAGCCTGCTCGAAACCGTTTACCGGGTGCTCACGGCCAAAAAATAGCCGGCGCGGGCGCTTACAACTTCACCCACTTGCCTTTTCGGGAGGATTCCTCGACGGCTGCCAGCACACGCTGGTTTTTCAAACCGTCCTCGAAAGTCGGATGCACCGGTTTGCCTTCGACGCAAGCGTTTACAAAATCGGCGGCGGCATGAATGAACGTGTGTTCGTAACCGATGCCGTGTCCCGGCGGCCACCAGTGGCCAACATAAGGCTGCACGCCGTCACGTTCCGTTACCAGAATGTCGCGAAATCCGCGGCGGTCTTTGGGATCGTCGCCGTTGTAGAATTTCAACCGGTTCATGTCCTCGAAATCAAAATAGAGCGAGCCTTTGCTGCCGTTGATTTCAATGGCGATGTGGTTTTTGCGGCCCGGCGCGTAGCGGGTCGCCTCGAGATTGGCCAGCACGCCGTTTTCCATCCGCCCGATGAACAGCGCCGAGTCCGGCACGGTGACCTTGCCCATTTTCCGCGCACCCCGGGCCAGCGCATCCGCCAGCGGACGCTCCGGCACAAACGTGTTCAGCAATCCGCACACCTCCTTGAATTCGCCGACGAGATAACGCCCGAGGTCAATGAGGTGCGAGTTGATGTCACTGTGCACTCCGCTGCCGCTGGTTTCCTTCTGCAAACGCCAATCGAGCGGGAACTCCGGGTCGGCCAGCCGGTCCTGCGCATACCGCGCATGAAAATGGTAAATCCGGCCCAGCGCGCCCTCGCTGATCATCCGCTTCGCCAGCGCAATCGCCGGGATGCGCCGGTAATTATGGCAGACCATATGGACGACCTTTGCCTTGTGCGCGGCGGCGAACATCGCCTCGGCTTGTTTAACGTTCAGCGCAAGCGGCTTTTCGCACAGGACATGTTTTCCGTTCTTCGCCGCCGCCACCGCCATCTCCGCGTGAAAATTCGTCGGCGTGACGATGTCCACGATGTCAATCAACGGCGACTCGACGATCTCGCGCCAGTCGGTCGTGGCGTGCTGCCAGCCGAGTTGAGCGCGCGCCGCCTGCACCCCGGAGGTGCTGCGACCGCAAAGGGTGTGCAGCTCGAGATTGGCCTTAAGCGGGAAGAAACGTGGCGCCTGCCGCCAGGCATTGGAATGCGCCCTGCCCATGAACCGGTAGCCGATCAGCCCGACGCGCAAAGTTTTAGCCATGAAACTTGGGGTTGAACTGGATGTGCCTGTCTTTATAGTGAGCCTCGACAACCAAGTCAACGGACAACCGTTCAAGCAAAATTATGCCTTTTACCGCTGCAGAAATAGCAAAACTCGTTGATGGCGAAGTGGTTGGCGACCAAAACGCCGCCCTCAAAAACTTTGCGCCCGCCGAATCCGCGCAAGCCGGCGACCTGACGTTCGCCGAAAACGAGGATTATTTCGTCCGCGCCGAACAGAGCGCCGCCACCGCCGTCATCGCAGATGAGCGGTTCAAATCCACGGGCAAAATCTTAATCCGTGTGCCAAATGCGCGCATCGCCTTCGCCAAAGCCATGGCTTTGTTCTTTCCGGAACGCACTTACGTCGCCGGCACGCACCGCACGGCGGTTGTCGCGGCGTCCGCCCAAATTGACCCAACCTCGCACATCGGACCGCATTGCGTCGTCGGCGAGCGCGTGAAAATTGGCGCACGCTCGGTTTTACAGGCCGGCAACTTTGTTGGCGACGATTCGAAACTCGCCGGGGACGTGAATCTGTTCCCCAACGTGACGGTTTATCCGCGCACAGAAATCGGCAATCGCGTTCGCATCCACGCCAGCACGGTCGTCGGCTCGGACGGTTTCGGTTATGTGCAGGACGGCGGCATCCATCGCAAGGTGCCGCAGATTGGCAACGTTGTCATCGGCGACGACGTGGAGATCGGCGCTTGCGTGACGATTGACCGCGGCGCGCTCGGCTCGACCGTGATTGGCAAGGGCACGAAGATAGACAACCTCGTTCAAATCGCGCACAACGTGGAAATTGGCGAGCATTGCATTGTCATCGCGCAGGTCGGCATTTCCGGCAGCACCAAGCTGGGCAACTACGTGATCCTCGCCGGCCAGGTTGGCCTCGCGGGACATTTGAAGATCGGCAACCACGTTACGGTTGAGGCCAAGTCCGGCGTGATGCACAACATTCCTGACGGAGGGAAATGGCTGGGCATTCCCGCGCAACCGGACCGGAACACCAAACGGCAGTTGATCGCCATCCAGCATCTGCCCGAATTGCTCAGGCGCGTCGCGGCACTGGAAAGGAAATTGGGCGGGAAGACAGAATGAAAATAATGCGGCGAAATGCAGCTTTTTTTGCGACGTATGCCGAAAAGAAAATGATAGGCTATACAACTTAATTGTTAAGTGGCTACCTGTGAAGCTCACTTATTTCTTGATTGTCTTTGCTGCTGTCGCGTTGACTGCGTGTTCCACGACGAATCGCACTTCGCGTGGTTCGGCCAAGCCCTATCCCCAGACGGTGTCGGTCACCTATCGCGTGAAGCCTGGCGATGAGGCAGAGTTTGAGGCGGTGCTTTCCCGCGCTTGGCAGATTTACCGGACAGAGCATCTGGTGTATGCGGAACCACATATCGTCCTTCGGGACACAGAGGGCGCGGATAAGACTCGCTACGTCGAGGTTTTCACGTGGCTCAATCATGCTGCCGTACTGGAGCGCCCCCCCGCTTCGGTGAAGACGATTTGGGAACAAGAGCATTTGTTATGCGAAGCGCGCAACGGCCACGACGATATCGAAGACGCAGAGGTTGAAATTGTCTCTTCGATAAGCCACACAGATGTTTCAACCATCAAGGATTCGGACTTGGCCACCATTTTGGCAAGTTGCCACGCCCAATACGCCGAACTGAAACAGCGTCTGAATCTCGGAGCCTATCGTGAGCACATCATGGAACAAGGGGACAGTGTTGATATCACTTACCGATATGACCTCAGGATCCGTTGGTTGTTCGTTGAAGTCCAGCGTGAAAGCGGGCACATAAATCGTATATTCTTTGTACTAAAGAACGATAGACAAGCACAGTGATAGATTGCGAGATTCCCTTCGCCAACTTCATGTTCTTTCCGCAGTCACTGCATTTCGGCGTGACATCATTTCATTTCTCATCCGGTTTGATTGCCGTGACCGCTACACAGAACGTCGCGTAGCGACCCGCGATGGTAGCCGTGGGATTCATCCCACGGTTTAAGATGGTCAAACGGACATGCGTCGCGTAGCGACGCTTGAAATCGTCCAATGTTCCATTTCAACCGTCGCTCCGCGACGGCGTTCGCTTTTGGGATGCTGACCGTGGCTTGAAAGCCACGGTTACCATCATTGGTCGCTCCGCGACGTAAATTCATCCAACTGGTTCGCCAAAATTCCGCGAAACAGCGGCGATTGAAAATTGACCGGCAACCTGTCAAACTCGCCCCATGGCGAACACCTTCACGTCGCTCCACTATCACGTCATTTTCAGCACCAAACACCGTGAACCATGGATTTCCCACGACATCGAAAATCGTATCTGGAAATTCCTCGGCGGCATCGCCCGCGAAAACGGCATGAAGGCCCTGCTCATCGGTGGAATGCCGGATCATGTTCATCTGGCGCTGGCATTGCCGCCCACACAATCCGTGAGCAAAGCACTGCAACTGTTAAAAGGCGGCTCGTCCAAATGGATCAAGGGTACTCTGCCGGGCATGCGTGGTTTTGCCTGGCAGGACGGATATGGAGCGTTCAGCGTGAGCAAATCCAACCTACCGGAAGTAATAGCCTACATCCAAGACCAGCGCGAACATCATCGGGTGAAAACATTCCAGGAAGAATTCCAGGCGTTTCTGGTACGCCACGGGGTGGAATACGACGAGCGTTATTTGTGGGATTGAATTTCAAGCGTCGCTCCGCGACGCCGGGGATTATTCCATTCAATCCGTGGGATGAATCCCACGGCTACCATCAAATCATCGCTACGCGATTTGGGCCCGCTTATTCGGAAGCAACAACGTTTCGATCGTAGAGTGACTGATGCAAACCAAAGCTTTCAAGCCCTGGCATCAGTTTCCAATTTCCTGATACTGTTCCGCAGACTGCGTGAGCGCCACAGGTAATAGATAGCCGGATAAACCACCAACACACTGATGGTGGAGGTGATGACACCGCCGACCATCGGAGCGGCGATGCGTTTCATCACGTCCGCACCAGTGCCGTGACTCCACAAAATCGGCGCCAGACCCGCGATGATGACGCAGGCGGTCATGATTTTCGGGCGCAAGCGTTTCACCGCGCCGTGATAAATCGCGTCGCGCAAATCGCCCAGGCCGCGCATTAAACCATTTTGTTTCCATTCATCGTAAGCGAGATCGAGGTAGAGCAGCATGATGACCCCGGTCTCGGCGTCCAGCCCCGCCAGCGCAATGATGCCCACCCAGACGGCCACGCTCAAATTGTAGTGCAGCAGGTAAAGCGTCCAAAACGCGCCGACGAGTGAGAACGGCACGGCCAGCAGTACGATGGCGGTCTTGAGCAGCGAACGCGTGTTCAAGTAAATAATGAGCGTGATGATGAGCAGCGTCAGCGGCACGACCATCAGCAGGCGGGCCTTGGCGCGCAGCATGTATTCGTATTGGCCACTCCAGAAAAGGTTGTAGCCGGGCGGCAATTTGATTTGACCGGAGGCGATGGCGACATTGACTGCGTGCATGGCGTTCTGGACGTAGGTGCCCACGTCAATGTCATGGATATCCACGTAAACCCAGTCATTAGGCACGGCGCCCTCGGTTTTGATGGACATGGGGCCGTCCACCACCTTGATGGTGGCGAGTTCGCCGAGCGGAATCTGCGCGCCGGTCGGCGTGGGAATGACAATGTCGCGTTTGAGCGAGTCCAGATCGGAACGGAAATCGCGGTCGTAGCGGAGGTTCACCGTGTAGCGTTGCAAGCCTTCGACTGTCGTCGTCAGCGGCATGCCACCGAGCGCAACGGACAGCATGTCCTGCACGTCGCCAATGGTCAGGCCGTAACGCGCGATGGCGTCGCGATTGATTTCAAACTCGATGTAACGCCCGCCCATGATGCGCTCGGCGAAGGCGCTGGCGGTGCCCGGCACCTGGCGGACAACGGCCTCAACTTCGGTCCCGATGCGTTCCAGTTCCTGCAAATCCGGCCCGGCAATCTTGATGCCGACGGGTGTCTTGATCCCGGTGGAAAGCATGTCAATGCGCGTCTTGATGGGCATCGTCCAGGCGTTATTCAAACCGGGGATTTGCAGGGCATCGTTCATCGCTGCCAGCAATTCGTCCGGCGTGCGGCGACGGTGGACGATTTTCGTAGTGGCACGGGCATCTTGCCCGTGCGTTTCTGAAGAAGAACTCACAGGCGAGACGCCTGTGCCACTACTTTCTTCGATGTCCACGGCGGGCCATTCCGATTCCGGCTTGAGGCGGATGGTGGTTTCAATCATGTCCATCGGCGCAGGATCGGTGGCGGTCTCAGCGCGACCGGCCTTTCCGAAAACGGTTTCCACTTCGGGGAAGGATTTGATAATGCGGTCGGTGACTTGAATCAGCTCGCGCGCTTTGGTCACCGAAATTCCCGGAAACGTCGTGGGCATGTAGAGCAGGTCGCCTTCGTAAAGCGGCGGCATGAATTCCGAACCGATGCTTTGATACGGAAACATTTTTCCGGCTTGGAATGCCCATTCCTGAATCCGGCCTTGCGGCAGCAGCCGCGCCACCAGTGAGTTCCACGGGAAAAATACCCAGCCAACAATAAGCCCGCCGCAAACCAGCACCAGCCAGCGATACCGGATGGCGAGGTCCACCACCGGTTTGTAGAGCCAGATCAGGAAACGGTTGATTGGGTTTTTTTCCTCCTTCGGAATTTTACCGCGGATGAACCAGCCCATCAGCACCGGCGCGAGGGTGATGGAGAGCAAGGCCGCCGCCGCCATCGAATACGTTTTGGTGAACGCCAGCGGCTTGAACAGCCGGCCTTCCTGTTCCTGCAGTGTGAATACCGGCAGGAATGAAACGGTGATGACCAGAAGCGAATAAAACAGGGCCGGCCCGACTTCGATGGATGCGTCACGGATGATTTCCCAATGCGGTTTTTTACCCTGATCACGCTCCAGATGCTTGTGGGCGTTTTCGATCATGATGATGACCGCGTCCACCATCGCGCCGATGGCGATGGCGATGCCGCCGAGCGACATGATGTTCGAACTGATGCCCTGCCCGAACATGACGAGAAATGAAATCAGCACCGCGACCGGCAAAATGATGATGGCCACCAGCGCGCTCCGCAGATGCAACAGAAACGCGAGGCACACGAGCGCGACCACGATGCTTTCCTCCAGCAGCTTTTCTTCAAGCGTAGCCACCGCCCGGTCAATCAATGCCGTGCGGTCATAAACGACGGTATATTTCACGTCCGTTGGCAGCGCCTTCATCGCCTGGTCCAGCCGCTGTTTCACGTCCTGAATTACTTTGTAGGCATTCGCACTGTAGCGCACCACGACGATGCCGCCAACGGTCTCGCCGTTGCCGTTCAAATCAGCGATGCCACGGCGTTCGTCGGGGCCGAACTGGACGTTCGCCACGTCGCGCAACAGAATCGGGACGCCATCCTGGCCGACCCCGACGGCGACCTTTTTCAAGTCTTCCAGATTTTGAATGTAGCCCTTGACGCGCAGGATAAATTCGGTCTCCGCCAGTTCAATGGAACGTCCACCACCCTCGCCGTTGCTCCGTTCGATGGCCCGGCTCACGTCGCTCAGCGAAAGGTTGTAGGCGCGCAATTTCGTCGGGTCCACCGTCACCTGGTATTGTTTCACAAACCCGCCGATGGATGCGACCTCCGAAACGCCCGGCACGGCGGTGAGCTGATATTTCAAATACCAGTCCTGAATCGAACGCAGGTCGGCAAGGTTGCGGTTCGTGGAATTGATGGAATACATGAACGCCCAGCCCACGCCGGTGGCGTCCGGGCCGAGCGTGGGTGTGACGCCCCCGGGCAGTTGCCCGCTGATGCTGCTCAGGTATTCCAGCACCCGGCTGCGCGCCCAGTAGGGATCGGTGCCGTCGTCAAAAATGACATAAACGAACGAGTAGCCGTAGAACGAGTAGCCGCGCACGACTTTCGCCCGCGGCACGGAAAGCATCTTCGTCGTGATGGGATAAGTGACCTGGTCCTCGATGATGTTCGGCGCCTGGCCTTCCCACGGCGTGTAAATGATGACCTGCGTGTCGGACAGATCGGGGATGGCGTCGAGCGGGATGTTACGCACCGCGTAAATGCCGCCCAGTACCAGCGCCACCGTCGCCAGCATGACGATGAACTTGTTCTTGAGCGAAAAATTTATGATGCGCGTGAGCATGGGAATTCCTGACTATTTCGCCTGGTCGTTTACCGGCACCAGAGTCATTCCGCACTTCGGACATTGGCCGGGTTTGTCGGAAATCACGTCGGGATGCATCGGACAGGTGTAAAGTTGTTTTGCCACCGGCTTTGTGCCGGAAGCAGGATTGATATTCGATGGCGCTGAATTCGTCGCTGCGTCCGGCGGCGCCATGACCGGAATGAGCGTCATGCCGCAGATCGGGCATTTGCCCGGTTTGTCTTCGTGAATGTAACTGTGCTCCGGCATCGGGCAGGTGTAGTAAAGCACCTTGCCGCCGGGTTGAAGTTGCTTGAGTTCGGCCGGCGTCACCGGCACCAATGCCATGCCGCAGATCGGGCAGTTGCCGGGGTGATCGTAGGTGATGGAGACATGGGCCGGCATCGGGCAGACATACACCACGCCTTCCTTCTCAATATTGGCGGGCGAAGCCAGCCCCGTTTCATTCGTGGTAAAGGCAGGTGACGGCGGAGCCTTCGCCACCGCGCCGCTCATCTTCTGGATCGCCTCGCGCAACTGGCTTTCCGAATCGAGCATGAACTGGCCGGACGTGACGATGCGTTCGCCCGGCTGCAACCCGCTGATGACTTCATACATATTGTTTTCGGCCTCCGGGCCGAGCACGACCGCGCGCGGGTCAAACTTGCCGCCGGACAACGCAACGAATACGGTGTTCTTCTCGCCGCTGCGCAGCACCGCCGAATCCGGCACCAGCAACGCCGACAGTTCCAGTTCGGACGTGATTTGCACGGAAACGAACATGCCGGGCTTGAGAAAGTAACCGGGATTTTCAAACTCCAGCCGCACCTTTGCCGTGCGCGTCTTCACGTCCACGTTCGGGTAAACGTAGGTGACGCGCCCGCGAAATTCGCGGTCGGGCATTGAGGACAATTTGACGACGGCCTCCTGTCCCAGCCGGATGTAAGGGAGGTCCTGCTCGTAAATTTGCGCATAGACCCAGACGATTCCCAGGTCGGCCAGTAGATAAAGTTTCATGCCGGCATCCACCATCTGGCCCGCCACCACGTCCTTTTCGGTCACGAACCCGTCGGCCGGCGCGAGAATCTCCAGCGTCTTCTTTGGCGTGCCGTTTTTCGCCAACCCGGCAATCTGCGCGTCCGAAATATCGAAGAATTTCAACTTTTCCAGCGCCGCCGCGCGCAATGCCAGGGCGCTGGAATCATTCGTGGAATCCAAAACCGCAAGATATTCGGCCTCGGCGCTGTAAAGTTCCGGCGAATAAATTTCAAACAGCGGTTCGCCGCGATGCACCAGTTGGCCGGTGGCATCCGCGTCGAGTTTTTCAATCCAGCCCTTGAATTTGGTCGTCACGTCCGCCAGCGCGGTTTCGTTATAATCAATCGTGCCGACCGTGCGGAGGGTCCGGCGCAGCGGGCCGCGCGTGACTTCGGCCGTCTGGATGTTCATCATCTGGATTGTCGCCGGGTCAATCGCGATGGCGGACGATGCCGCGGCTGCCTGGTCCTCATATACCGGTGCCATGTCCATGCCCATACTGTCCTTGGCCGGCACGGGGCTGGTCTCGCCCGGCTTCATCGTGGATTTGTAATAAGCGACTTTGCGGGCGCCGGCCGGAGCAGCACCGGCGGTCTTGTGGACCGGCTCCAGTTTCATGCCGCAAATCGGGCAATTGCCCGGATGCTCCTGGATGATCCACGGGTGCATGCCGCAGGTGTAGAGCGTTTTCTCCGGGGCGGCGGGGGTGCTGACCGCGCCGGGTTTGCGTGAACAGCCGGCGACGAAGATGCCCAAACCGGCCAGTGCGACGAGCAGCGTCGCAAGGAAAATCAGTTTCAATTTCGAGTTCATAAAATTCAAGGTTGAGCGGCATTCGGCAAAACCGGCGCGCCCGGCGGCGGCAGGCCGGCGACCATGAGAGACAATTCAGCCAACGCAATTTCACGGTCCGTCCTGGCACCGGCGGCTTCGAGTTGCAGATCCAGCAGCATCCGTTCTGCGGCGGTCATGGCGGAAAAATCCATTGTGCCGGTGCGATAACCGGCGTGGACCATTTCCAGCGATTGACGCGCGTTGGGAATAAGTTCGTCCTCGATCAGCGCCAGATTGCGGCTGGTTTCGCGGCAGGCAAACGATTTTTCTGCGAAATTCACCGCCAGGTCAATTTGCGCCGCCTTCAGCCGCGACTTTGCCGCAAGTTCACCCGCCTTGGCCCCGGCAATTTCCGCCGCGATTTTATCGCGCCAGATTGGCAGGCTCATGCTCGCCTGCGGCCAGTAAAGCACGGGCGACGCCTTGATATCGGCCATCAGCGCCGCGCTGAAATCGGGCACGCGCTCCTTGTATGCCACCGCGATGCCGGCTTCGGCGGAGCGCACATCGGCCTCCATCGCCTTGAGCTGCGGATTGTGTGCGAACGCCAGGCGGAACAGTTCATCGGCGTCAATTTTTTCATCGCGGGTCTCGAAATGTGCGGGCGTGGGCGGACCGGGCTGTTGCGGCGTCAACCCCAGCGCGGCTTTGAAATTCTCCAGCCGCGAACGGCGCGAATCTTCGAGGTTGGCGAGATCGGTGCGCACCCGGTCGCGCTCGCTTTGCACGCGGAGCACATCCGGCAACGCCGCCGAACCCGCCGTATTTTGCGCGCGGAGGGCGTGCTCCTGATTTTCCAGCAACGAAAGCGTCTCGCGCTTTAGACGAAGCTGTTCGTCCAGCAGGCCAAGTTGGTAGTAAGCGCGTTTCAGGTTGAACGCGGTCTGCAGCACGGCGCTTTCGAACGCGTAATATTTGCCCTGGCTTTCGGCGGCGACGACGCGGGCGCGTGCCCTGAGCTTGCCGGGACCTGGAAAACTCCACGCCAATCCCGGCATAAGCGAGGTGATGACGTCCTGAATGTAAGCCTGAAAGGTCAGTTGCGGGTCCGGCAGCGAGCGCGTCACCGTGATGTTCTCGACGGACGCCGACCAGTCGTAAAACGCCGCTTCGACCGCTGGCGAGTCGAGCAGCGCATAGGCGAGGAAATTGCTGAGGCCGGAATCCGCCGTCAATTCCGGCAACACCGGACGTTGGTTGATGGGGCGGTACTGGCGGGCGACCGCGCCGAAATTATTGCGCGCCTGCTTTTCGCCCGAGGTCTGGATGCCCCGGCAACCGGCAAGCACCAACCCACTGGCGGCAAACACACATAAGATGGCTACTGGCTTCATAGACTTACACCGACTTACATTTCACAGACACAACAAATCCACGGACGCAAAACAAACGGGGATTCAGCGCACCGGCGACGGACACACTGCGGGCGCGGGAATGGAAAAATCAGATGAGCCGGGCGCAATCCCGCGCGTAAAGCGGCGCGGCATTCGCCGTCAACAGCGAAGAAACGGAAGTGGAAAAACCGGTCGCAAACGCGTCGGGCAGGATCCAAGCGAGTGCCGCCGGCGCGAGGGTCAAAAACTGGCTTTGACTTGAGGCCGGAACCGGAACCGCGGGGACAGATTGCGAGTCTGGTGAAGAGGGCACGGCGCAGCATGCCTTGCCGCAATGGCAGCAGGCATGTGCGACGCGCACGACACCGGCCGCCGGTGCTGGCGCAAGGACGAACGGCGTCCCCGCCAGCAACAGGCTGCAAACAATGGCCAACGTCGTTTTCACGTCTTGAATTTCATCCACCGGCCCTCAAAAAGCCAAACGGTTTTTGACTTAGTCCCATCAATTTTTGGCTTTCTTGTCAGCCGCCCGGATTTTCGCAATGTATTTGGCCGGGTCCTTGTCGAAATCCTTTTTGCAGTTCGGGCAACAGAGTTTGATCGCCTGGCCCTTGTACAGAAAAATATAAGGCTTGCCCATTTCACCCAGCTTGTCGCCGGACACCGGGCAGGTGGTCAGCAAATCCGGTTTGGGTTTGGCAGGAGGAACCGAATTCGTGTCGTCCGCCAGGCCGGCAAACGGTGAGGCGAGGAAGGGAATGGTCAGCGCAATGGCCACGAGTGTTCTCAATTTCTTCATAATTGGTTGTTTAATGTTGGGTATAACGACCTTTATTATACACCAATCTTCAGAAATTCCCTCAAAAATCTTTTTTGCGGGATTTTCAACCCGGCGGGGTAAGCGAGATACCACCAATCGGCGGCGTTAAACAAACCGCCGCCAAAAATCGAAAAGAAAATGAATATGAATACACGAAACCTCCTCCTCTCCATCGGCGTGGCCGCCCTGACCACGATCACCTTCAGCGCCAGCGCCGGCGAGACTGCGCTTTCCCCGCGCGCCGCGGCCAATCAAATCAAGACCGTTCCCGGCAGCACCGTGGCTCAGACCGCACCGGCGGCGGGAATAGCCCTGTCTCCGCGTGCCGCGGCCAGCCAGATTCAAACGGCCGCCACGGTGGCGAACGACGTGAATCCGGCGATGAATTGTCGGCACAACATGACGGCCAGTCCGAAGGCCATTCAAGCGTGTGAATCGAGTCCTGTGATGCCGTGTTGCAAGGCCGCTGTGACGGCCAGCACCACGCCTTAATCTTCGACCGGGTTGTCCTGGCGCAACAAAAACAGTAACTTGCGGGCGGCGGAGGAAAATCTCCGCTGCCCCAAATCCGATGAACAAAGAAAATCTCAATCCTGATGACGCCCGGCTCGGCGCGCTCCTGCGGGCGTCGCGTCCGTCGCCGTCGCTGCCGCCGCGGTTCCCGGAAGGCGTCTGGCGGCGCATCGAAGACGCCGCCGCACCCGCGAAACCGGAATCCTGGCTGGACGCAGTGGCGGCGCTGGTGCTGCGCCCGCGATTGGCGTTTGCGACCGTGGCCGCGCTGGTGTTGGCCGGAGTTCTGCTCGGCGCCTATGATGGCACCCAAGTCGCGCGGCAGGACGCGCAAGCGCAATATCTTGCGGCGGTGGCGCCGGCGGCCATGCGCTGATGTATGAACCGCTCGCTTTTTATCGTGCTGGGCGCGCTGACCTTGGGGGCAGCGTTGTTCGGCGGCTCCTATGCAGTGAGCCGGCGCCTTTGCCGGGTTTGCGTTGCGCAACCCCCCGGCAGCCTCGCTTGGGTGCGGAAAGAATTTCGCTTGAACGACGCCGAAATGGCGCGCATTCAAACCCTGCACGAAAGCTACCTGTCCCAATGCGCCGCAATGTGTCGGATGGTCGCTGCCAAAAAACGGGAGGTGGCGGCGGTCTTGAACAACACGACCAACGTCAATCCTGTCGCGGAACAAAAACTGGCTGAATTGGCAGCCTGCCGTGCCCAATGCCAGTCGCGCATGCTCCAGTATTTCGCTGAAGTCAGCCGGGTCATGCCGCCGGCGGAAGGCCGCCGTTATCTGGCTGATATGCAAAATTTCACCCTCGGTTTGCAGGAGGGAAACGCGCAACCCGCTCCGGAACCCGCCGGCCATGAGCATCACCAGCCCTGATGCCGAGCCTTTGCCGGAGGCTTCCGCGCGACAAACCGACGCCCGTGACCGGGCTGACATGGAACGCCTGGCGGCCGGTCACGAAGCTGCGCTCAATGATTTGATGGAACGTCACGCAACGCCGATGTTCCATTTCCTCTGCCGCATGGTCGGCAACGAGGACGATGCCAATGATTTGGCGCAGGAAACCTTTGTCCGGGTATTCAAGTCGTGCAAAAGTTTCCGGACGAACGAAACATTTTCCACCTGGCTTTACACCATCGCCGCCAATCTGGCGCGGAACCACTTCCGCTGGCGCTCGCGGCATCCAAATGTCTCGCTCGAGGCGGAATCACCGGCAACGGAACAAACCCTCGGCAGCACGCTTCCCGCGGACGGCTTGGCGCCGAATGAACAGGCACTGGCCGCTGAACGCGCCAAAGCTGTGCGCACGGCCGTCGGCAAATTGCCTGAAGATTTGCGCGAAGCCATTGTGCTGTGCGAATGGGAGGAACTCAGCCTGGCCGAAGCGGCGGCGATTCTTGAAACCACGCCCAAGGCCGTCGAATCGCGGCTATATCGCGCGCGCCAGGCGCTGCGCGAGCGGCTGAAATCGTGGTTGTGATTCGGGATGCCGACACGGCGACCCTCCTGCAAAAATCATTTGCAAAGTCGCGCCGGGCAGTGGAGTTTGAAGCCGTTAGTCAAAGATTGAACCAGGAGCGATTATGGCGCATGTCGTCACCAACAAATGTGTGGGATGCAAGTTCACCGATTGCGTGGAAATTTGCCCTGTGGCCTGCTTTTACGAATTGGACGGCCAGGTCGTCATCCACCCGGAGGATTGCATTGATTGCACGGCGTGCGTGTCCGAGTGTCCCGTGGAAGCCATCTACGCCGAGGCGGACGTTCCGGAGCAGTTCAAGGCGGACATTGAATTCAATGCCGCCCAGGCCAAATCGATCAAGGATTCCGGCAAGGAAGCCATTTTGAAGAAAAAGGAGCCGCTGCCGACGGCGGCGCAAAGAAAAACCGAGTTGGGCTATTGAACCTGCCTGCCCGGCGTTATTTCCGTTTCGAATAACGTGAGTTCCATTCCCGCCTTTTCCCATTCCGCATTTGCCGCCGCCAGACGTTCATGAACGTGCATCAGTTCGCGATTGATCTGCGTCGCCCGCCCGCCCGTTGCGTAGGTTTCCGGCTTCTCCAGTTCCGCTGTCAATTCCTTCTCGCGCGACTCCAGTTCGGTAATTTCCTTTTCCAGCGTGGTGATCCGTTTCTGGATTTCCTGCCGTTTGCGCGAACGCGCCTGCCGTTGTTCGGCCTCGATGCGGCGTTGTTCCTTGCGGTCAATCGTCGTCGTTCCTTCGGAGGGCGAAGTTCCACGACGCCCTGATTGATTTTGGGGCTCGTGGAACTCGCCCCTCCGAAATTGGATCCGGAACTTGTCAGCGCGGCCCGCGCGGATTGCGAGGTTTTGTCGAGGTAATACTGGTAGCCGCCGGTGAAATGCCGGAGCCGGCCATTCTCAACGCGCACGACGTGGTTCGCCAGCACGCGGATGAAATGCACGTCGTGGCTGATGAAAATCAGCGTGCCTTCGTAGGGCTGCAGCGCCTCGATGAGCGCGTCCACGCTCGCGAGGTCGAGATGCGTCGTCGGCTCGTCCATTAGCAGCAGGTTCGGCGGGTCGAGCAGCAGTTTCACCAGCGCCAACCGGCTTTTCTCGCCGCCGCTCAACACGCTTACCGGCTTGAACACGTCATCGCCGCGAAACAGAAAGCTGCCGAGCACCGTGCGGACGAACTGTTCCGTAATGCGTTGCGGCGTTTCGAGCGCCTCCTGCAATACGGTGTGGTCGGGATTGAGCATCGGCCGCGCGGTGCTGCGCGAAGTAGCCGGATTTCGCATTGTGCCCGAGCCGGCGCTCGCCCGCCAACGGTTGCAGCACGCCGGCCAGCAACTTCAACAACGTGGATTTGCCCGCGCCGTTCGGCCCGACCAGCACAATGCGCTGTCCGCGCTCGGCCTCAAAGTTGAGATTGTTGTAAATCAAGTTGGTTTTCGAATCCCCCTCACCCGGCCTGTCGGCCACCCTCTCCCCCACTGAGGGAGAGGGATGGGGTGAGGGGGCGCTCGAACCTGTAACTTGCTGCTTTGCATACCCAAACCCCACGTGCTTCAGGGTGATGACCCGATGGCCGCTGCGTTGCGGTTGCGGAAAGCGGAAACCCACCGTCGGTCCCGGCCCGTCGGGCGTCTCGACCATGTCCTCCTTGAGCCGTTCGATCTGCTTCATCTTGCTCTGCGCCTGGGCGGCCTTGGTGTTCTTGGCGCGGAAGCGGTCCACGAACAGTTGCATCCGGTCAATCTCGCGCTGTTGCGCCTTGGCGGTGGCGACCAGCGTCACTTCCGTCGCCGCGCGTTGCTCGAGGTATTCGTCGTAATTGCCGGTGTAACGCAGCACGCGTGACGAGCGCAGTTCGGCGACGTGCGTGCAAAGGCGGTTCAGAAATTCGCGGTCGTGCGAAATCAGCAAAATCGCGCCGGGATAATTCCGCAGGTAATCCTGAAACCACAGGAGCGTTTCGAGGTCGAGATGGTTCGTCGGCTCGTCGAGCATCAGCACGTCCGGCTCCTGCGTCAGCAACCGCGCGAGATGCGCGCGCATCACCCAGCCGCCGCTCAATTCGCGCGCCGGACGCAGAAAGTCCGTCTGCTTGAAGCCGAGGCTGGCGAGAATCTGTTTGGCCTTCGCGACGAACTGGCCGTCGTGCTCGTGGTCGTGCGGCACGGCGATGTCGAGCACCGCTTCGTTGCCGGCCGGCTCGCTTTCCTGCGGCAGGTAACCGAACCGCGTGCCGCGGATGAATGTGACCTCGCCCGCGTCCGGCGATTCCTGGCCGAGGATGATTTTGAGCAACGTGGATTTGCCCGCGCCATTTGGCCCGACCAGGCCGACGCGCTCGCCGGACAGGAGCGTGAGCGACACGTCGTCAAACAGCTGACGACCGCCAAAGGCTTTGCTTAATCCGGCAACGGTTAACATTTTTGGTTTTCGTAGCGGCGTCTCGGAAGAGCGCCGCAAACTTCTTTGGTCAAATGGCGGCGCTCTGCCGAGACGCCGCTACGGAGGTTTAGGATTTTGGTTTCAACTGCGGGAACAGGATCACGTCGCGGATGCTTTCCTGGCCGAGCAGCATCATGCACAAACGGTCGATGCCCATGCCCATGCCGCCTGCCGGCGGCATCCCGTGTTCGAGCGCGACGAGAAAATCCTCATCCAGCTTCTGTTGTTCACCGCCCGCCTGGTGCTCCAGCCGTTCGCGTTGCGCAATCGGGTCGTTCTGCTCGGTGTAAGCGGGTGCGATTTCCTGGCCGTTGATACAGCACTCGAAAACTTCGACGGTCGTCGGGTCGTCGGGCGAAAGCTTGGCGAGAGGAACGAGTTCCTTCGGCAAATGCGTCACGAATGTCGGCTGAATCAGTGTTGGCTCGATCAGCTTTTCAAACACCGCGCCGGTAACTTCGAAATCTTCGTAGTCCTTGGTGATTTCCGCGCCAAGATCGTGCGCACGCTTGCGGCGTTCCTGCGAAGAAACTTCAAACCAATCCGCACCGGCTTTTTCGCGAACTAAATCTTTGTATTTCGCCCGTCGCCACGGCCGACTTAAATCAATGATTTCTTCTTTAGTCAGCTTTTCGATTACGGCGACATGTCTTTGAACTTGCGGCATCCAAGAGTTAATTCCCGTCGGATGTTCTGGGTCAGTCCAACTTTTAAGAATTGTTACTGTTCGTTCGAAAAGCGGAGCAAATTCGCTTAGCATTAGGCGTGCGATTTCCCAATGAGGTTTATCGTAGTGACTTACACCATATTTATCACGTAATTGAAAAAGTTCGTTCAGTAATGATTTGGCGGTGGGAAGCTCTGAAGATTTAGATTGTTGTGCTTCAATAAATCTTCCGAGATTAGACCAGCAATAAACCAACGCTTGCAAAATTTCCCTTTGCGTTTCGCTATTTCGCACGCCCGGAAATTTCATTTCATTTTTCGGAAATACTGTTGTTGCGAGATGAACGATTAGTGATTCCACCAGTTCCATCATGCTCTCGTAATCGCCGAACGCCTGATACGCTTCGAGCATGGTGAATTCGGGATTGTGTTTGCGCGAGAGGCCTTCGTTGCGGAAAACGCGCCCAATCTCGAACACCTTGTCCACGCCGCCGACCAGCATCCGCTTCAAGGGCAGTTCCAGCGCGATGCGCATGTAAAAATCGCAGCCGAGCGCGTTGTGATGCGTCTTGAACGGCTGCGCCGCCGCGCCGCCCGGAATCGCCTGCATCATCGGCGTCTCCACCTCCACAAAGCCGCGCGTGTGCAGAAAATTCCGGATTTCGGCAATGATCTGGCTGCGCTTGAGAAAAACGTCCTTCACCTCCGGGTTCGCCATCAAATCGAGGTAACGCTGCCGGTAACGGATTTCCGTGTCTTCGAGTCCGTGCCATTTGGCCGGCGGCGGACGCAACGCCTTGGCGAGGATGACGAAGCCGGTGATTTTGACGGAAATCTCGCTGGTCTTGGTGGTGAACATCGTGCCGAGCACGCCGATGAAATCCGCGAGGTCGAGGTGCTGGAAAATGGCAAACTGGTCGTCGCCGAGGACGTTTTTCTGCGCGTAAATCTGGATGCGGCCGGACTGGTCGCGGATGTCCATGAACATGGATTTGCCCATGTCGCGGTGCGCGGTGATGCGTCCGGCGAGCGCGACTTCACGGCCTTCGGCGTAATTTTTCCGCGCGTCGGCGCACGATTCAGCGGGCGTGAATTTATTTTTGAACGGGAAAATATTTTTCGCTTCGAGCGCTTTGAGTTTCGCCCGACGCTGTTCAATCAATGCATTTGTGTCGTCCATGAGAGTCAGCGGAGTAAACCAGAAATCGCCGCCGTTTGCACGCGCAAACCACGGCCGGGTGTGTTGGAGTTCAGTCGCGTTTGGCGGGACTGTTCCTGCCAAGCTGAAGCTTGAACTCCAACGGCTCGACAATGTCTTGCCCTGCCAAAATCACAAACGAAACTTGCCTTGTCCGGGTTTGCTTTTAACATCGCACGAACCGGCACGATTCAACGCGAAAGCAATGGCATGATTCGTTCATTTGCATTTACCACACAGGGCCGCCCGCATTCCAAGGACATCGAGATGTTCCTGATGCCGACGCTGCTGGCGGACACGAATCTTTTCCTCTGGGTTGATTTGGAAAAGCCGACGCCGGAGGAGGCGCGAAAGGTCCTCGAAGACGTTTTTCATTTTCATCCGCTCTCGATTGAAGATTGTCTGACCGCCAGCACGTCGCCGAAGGTCGAGGAATACTCGCCCAAGGAAGGCGACCTGTTCACGCCATATCTGTTCATGGTCATCCACGCCGTGGATTACAGCCGCAAGGACGGCCGTTTTGCCACGACCGAACTCGATTTTTTCCTGGGCAAAAATTTTCTGGTCACGTTTCACGAGGCACCCATGCGCAGTGTCACGGTCGTGGAGGAACGCGCCGTGGGCGGTGGCCTGAACATCGCGCGCGCGCCGGATCGCGTGGCGCATTCGCTGCTCGACACGCTGGTGGACAACTACAAGCCCGCCCTGGACGAACTCTCGCTGGAAATCGCCGAACTGGAAGCGGTGGCGCTGCAGCGGCACAGCAAGGAGACCCTGACCAAAATCGTCCAGATCAAAAAGGAGGTGCTGCACCTGCGCCAGATCATCGGCCCGCAACGCGAGGTGCTTTCACGGTTCGCGCAGGGCGAATTCAAGCTCGTCCGGCCCCACCTCGTGCCCTATTTCCGCGACGTGTATGATGCGCTGGTTCACATTGACGAACTGGCGCAGGGCTACATGGACTCGCTCACCGGCATCCTGCAGGTTTATCTCAACATTTCGTCCAACCAGACCGGCGAAGTGGTGAAGCTGCTCACGCTCATCACGGTCATCACCACGCCGTTGATGATGGTGGGCACCTGGTACGGCATGAATTTCCATGACATGCCGGAGTTGAGCTGGAAACACGGCTATCCGGCGGTGGCCGGCCTGACGTTCACTTCCACGCTGCTGACCTACTGGTATTTCAAAAAAAAGAAATGGTTCTGAGCCGTACCGGACGTGGCGGCAGCCATCTTGGCTGCCAGTAACGCGGCTTCCAGCCGCGAGTTTTCCCTGGCACTGGCGGCAGGATGCCGCCCTCACTGGCAGGCTGGAAGCCCGCCTCCACATTTTCAAACAGGTTCAGGCGCCTTTACATGTGGAACCAATTGTATTCGCTGGAGAAGACCGGCCAGTCGGTCACAATTTCCGAAATCAACATGAACAGGACGATGCCGGCCAACGCCAGCCAGCGCGGCCAAAGGCCTTTTGTGAAGTTCAATGCGCGGTCCAATCCATAGATGAACAGCAGCAAAAAGGGGATCAAGGCGCCGAGCATCATCCGGCCCGAGGTGAAATAGGGAAGCTCGCGCGACGGACGAGAGCAGTCGTGAAAATCATAAATGAGGGACAGAAAACCAAGAAAGGCCATCGCCATGATGAAACTGCAAAGGCCAAACCCAAGAGCCAGCCGTTGCGATCGGGTCGCCGCTGCAAATTTCGAAGCGAGGGCAGCCGACGCCAGACCGACAAATCCGATGGAGGAAATCACATAAATCAAATTCACCGTGGCCGAGGCCAGCGGTTCGCGGTGCCATATGAATTCACCCTGCCAGAAAGTTGCGAGGAGTCCCGACAAGAACGTCCAGAAACCGTGCGGTGTGAAAATCGGATGGTGCCACCACGCGCTGAACGGTTTGAGGGTCCAACCCAAAAAGGCAACCTTGGCGGCGGACCCGGTGAAATCGCCGAAGTGATATTTGCACCAAATCATCCACAGGAGCATGGGCGGCACGGCACCAGCGAACAATGCGATCAGCCCCGGCAAAACCGTGCGCAGCCCTCTGGATTTGGCCGAATGCCCGAGGCTCAGCAAAATGGCGATTCCCGCCGCAAGCAACAATGGGAGATTGGTCATTTTGGTCAGAAAGGTTGCCGCGAAGGCCAGGCCGGTCAAAATTCCCAGCCGAACGTCCGGCACGTCCATGCGCATCCAATACACCACGCAAACGAACACCGCGCCAAAAACGAGCGGTGACAGCACGTCGCTTTCAATCGAGTAGAAGGCGGTTTGCGGCAGAAACGCGAGCAGCGCCGCGGTTCCGATTCGCGGGAAGCAGGGTCCGGGAAAAACCATTCGCGCGGCTGCATAACCCACCCACACCTGCGCCGCCACGAACAGCATGTTTAAAAAACGCAACCAATAAAGCAAGCGGCCGCCCTCAAAACCGCACCATTTGCCCAGGTGCCACCACAAGCCCGCCAGTGCGTAATAGAGCGGTGGCTGCGAACTCTCATGGTTCGCGTTTTGCCATGCCGCCTCCCGGCCCAGCAAAATGGGGGCCGCGTCCTTGGCCGGTTGCGTCCACGGTGGCGGCGGGAATCGGCCATCGGGAAAAGTTTCCGGCGCCCAGAGATATTCCTGCGAACCGAAAATCACGATGTATTGCATGGATTCCTGTGAAATCGGTTCCAGGCCGCGCGGGAGATGGCCATGCGAATACTTCACCGCCAAATCGAAATGCGCCTGTTCGTCCACGTTGTTGATGAGCGGAAACCCGGCGGAAAAAATGAAGACATGCCCGGCCGCGAGCAGGCACAAAAGGAAAATGAACTTGCGTTCCGGGGATTCGTGAAGCGCGGCGGACGGGTTGGGTTTTTCGGGGTTCACGCTTCAGGCAGTTTCACATGTGGAACCAATTGTACTGGCTGAAGAAAACCGGCCAGTCGGTTGCGGTTTCCGAAACCAGCATGAACAGGATCATGCCCGCCAACGCCAGCCATCGTGGCCAGAGTTTTTTTGTGAAACTGAACACGCGGTCAAGTCCGTAAACAACCAACAGCAGAAACGGAACCAAGGCTCCGAGCATCAAACGGCCTGACGTGAAATAGGGATAGTCGCGGGACGGATAAAAACAATTATGGAAATCGTAGATGATTGAGACAAAGCCAAGGAAGGCCACCGCTGCGCAAACACACAGGAAACCAAGCCACAATGCCTGGCATTGCGCCGAGGTCGCGGTTTTGAATTGTGGCAGAAGGTTCACCAGAGCAATGCCCGTCAGAACGATGCTTAAGATGGCATAAACCAGATTTACCCCCGGGAAGGACAGCGGTTCCTGATGCCACATAAATTCACCCTGCCACAAGGTTGCCAACGTCCCCGACAGAAACGTCCATAAGCCGTGTGGCGTGAAGATCGGATGGTGCCACCATTCAGTGAACGGTTTTTGAGTCCAGCCCAGGATCGCAATCTTTGTACTGGAACCGGTGAAATCCCCGAAGGCATGTTTCGTCCAGGCCAGCCAGCCCAGGATAGGCAGGAGCGCACACAACGCCAGACCGCCGAGCGGCAGCAGCGCCGCGCGCAGTTTCCCCGCTTTTGCCAGGCACAGGATCCGAAACAGGACCACCGCACCGGACATCGCCACCAACGGCAGATTGCTGACCTTGGTCAGATAAGCGGCCGCCAGCATCAAACCCGTGACCGCTCCCAAACGAACCGTCGGGCCATCCGCCCGCCACCATTGCACCAGAAAGACGAACGCCGCGCCGAAGCAGAGCGGCGACAACACGTCGTTTTCGATGGAATAAAATTGCGTTTGCGGAATGAAAGCCAGGAGCGCCGGAACGCCCAGACGCAAAAAAATCTGTTCCGGGAAAACCATTCGCGCGGCTGCATAACCCACCCACACCAGCGCCGCCACAACGAGCATGTTTAAAAAACGCAGCCAATAAAGCAAGCGGCCGCCCTCAAAACCGCACCGTTTGCCCAGGTGCCACCACAAGCCCGCCAGCGCGTAATAGAGCGGCGGCTGGGAATTTTCATAATTGACGATATTTTGCCGCGCCATTTCGTTGGCGCTGAGGTACCGACGGACGACTTCAGGGGATTGGGTCCAGGGCGGCAGGGGCAGTTGTCCATTCGCCAGGAGATTTGTCTTCCACAAAAACTCCTGCGAACCGAAAATCGCAATGTATTGCATGGATTCCGCCGATACCAGCTCCGGTCCGCCGGGGACATGACCATGCGAATATTTTACCGTCAGATCAAAATGATTGGCCTCGTCCACGTTGTTAAAAAAGGGGAAGGCGGCGGAATAAACAAAAATGTGAATCGCTGCCAGCAGGCACAACAAACAAACGATGGCGCGCTCCGGTGATTCAAAAATTCCGACGGGCGGATGAACCTTTGCACCGTTCACGTCGTTTTGCATTGCGCGGTCAAGTTAGAGGATGCGCGGCAAAGCACAAGTTCGGCATCGGGCAAATTCACATGTGGAACCAATTGTAAGCGTTGGAAAAAACCGGCCAATCAATCGTGACTTCGGAAACGAGCATGAACAGGATTAGTCCGGCCAGGGTGAAGAATTTTGCCGAGTTGCTGAATCGGGCCAGCGCGCGGTCAAGGCCGAATACAAAGAGCAGCAGGAACGGAATCAGCGCGCCGAGCATCAGCCGGCCGGAGGTGAAATACGGATGCGCCCGCGACGGATAAAAGCAGTCCTGGAAATCGTAAATGATGGAGAGCCAGCCAAAAAACGCGACGGTTGCGGTCAAACAGCCGCAGGCGAACCATAGCGCCTGTGATTGCGGTGTGGTCGTGACGGCCGGACGCTGCAACAGGGCCACGAAGGCCAACGCGACCAGACCGACGGATAGCACCGCGTAAAACGAATCCACGCCATGGATGGCGAGCGGCTGGCGGTGCCACAAAAATTCACCCTGCCACAACGTTGCCAGGTTGCCGGACAAAAACAGCCAAAAGCCGTGCAACGTGAAGATCGGGTGATGCCACCATTCGGCGAAGGGTTTGTGGGTCCAGCCCAGGAATTGGATTTTCGCTTCCGAGCCGGTGAAATCGCCGAAGATGATTTTGCACCACGCGAGCCAGAGCAGCATTGGCAATCCGGCGCAAATCACGAGCGATAAAACGGCCGGTCTGGCCGGGCGCAATTGTTCAGCCCGGAACAGTTGCCACGTTTTAAGCAGGACCGCCGCACCCGACACCGCCAGCAGCGGGGCGTTGCTGATTTTGGTCAGGAACGTCGCCGCCAGCGCCAGGCCCGCGAGCGTTCCCAGGCGCGCGCCCGGCCGTTCGGATTGCAGCCATCGCATCAGCAAAATGAACGCCGCGCCGAAACACAGCGGGGAGAGCACGTCGTTTTGAATCGAGAAAAACGCCGTTTGCGGCATGAACGCGATCAACGCCGGCACACCGAACCGCAAAAACAGGTTTTCCGGAAAAACCATCCGCGCGGCTGCGAAGCCCAGCCATACGAGGGCCGCGACGAAAAGCGCATTCAGAAAGCGGAGCCAATAGAGCAAAAAACCGTCGTGAAATCCGCATAGCTTTCCCAGGCGCCACCACGAACCGGCCGCTGCGTAATAGAGCGGCGGCTGCGAGGCTTCGTAGTTCGTCACCGTCCGCCAGGCCGCGGTTTTGGCGATGAGGGCCGGGCGGATTTTTTCCAGAGGCTGCTTCCACGGCGGCGGCGCAAACTGTCCGTCGGGGGTGTTGGTGGGAATCCCCACATATTCCGGCGAACCGTAAAGCACGATGTATTTCACCGCCTCGCCGGACACCGGCTCCAGGGCGCGTAGCACGTGCCCTTGCGAGTATTTCACCGCCAGGTCGAAATGAATTTGCTCGTCCACATTGTTGAAAAAGGGAAAGGCGGCGGCAAAGACAAAAACGTGGACCGCCCCCAGCAGGCACAACAGACAGACAATGGTGCGCTCGCGCGTTCCGGAAATACCGGTGGCCAGATTGGAATCGGCGTTGCTCAAATTGTTCGCAGTCAGCTTAAAACCTCGTTGTCAAAGCTCAAAGAAATTCCCAGCGGTCAAACGTCGCCGGCTGACCGCGGGGTTTGCCGTCTTCCGTGAGCAGATTCCAGACCGTCGCGCGGCTGATGCGAAAACGCTGGCCGGTTATCGATATACGGACACCGGCAAAACATCAATAAACCCGCGCCGTGTCACGGTTTCCAGCAACCGCGCCCGTTCCTCGCGACCGGGAGCCTCGGTGGCAAGCCGCAACGGGGCGCGGGTCAGTTGCGGCTACGACAGTTCCGCCCGAACAACCACACCAGGCGTCAATTCGCGGCCGATCCGTTTTTCCAATCATGGCCGCAGCCCTTCACCCTTTTCCTCCGGCGGGCATCCGATCGGCTTTGCCATCCTGCGGCTGGCTGGCGTGGCTACTTCGCCGTCTTATAAATGGCATAGGTCTGGCCGGCGACTTCAATTTTGAGCGTCTGGCTGTTTCGGGTCCAGTGAACCTCTTTTCCAGCCAGCAACTTCAATTCACGGAACTCTACCGGGAAAGTGAACTTAGCGGTCACATCGCGGGCCGCCGGATTGAAGATCAACAGCAGGGTCTCTCCGCCGCTGACCCGGGCATAGACAAACGGATAGGTGTTTGGCTTTGCGTAAAGCGGGACGAAATCCGCATAGGCCGCCAGCGCCGGTTCAGTGTGCTTGAGCTGGATAAGTTTTCGCACCCGGTTCAACAGCGAGCCGGGATCGTTTTCTTCCGTGGTGACATTCGGGGCGTCGGGTGCCGGATCCACGGGCAGATACAGTTTTGCCGGATTGGCGGTCGAGAAACCAAGGTTCTTGCCTCCGGTCCATTGCATCGGCGTGCGAGCGCCGGCGCGCGGTTTGTAGCAGCCCTCAATCTGCGGCAGGTTCTCCAACTGGCGCATGCCGATCTCGTTGCCGTAATACAGGAACGGCACGCCGGGCATCGTCAGGCCGAAGGCCATGATCATCTCCAGGTCATCGACGCTCCGCCGGTGGTTCAGCCGGGCGATGTCGTGGTTGCCCAACGGGAGGCAGATGTAACCGTTCGACCGCGTGGCTTGCCAGGCCGGCAGATAACCATCGAGGAAATGTTTGATGTCGCCGAGGCCGTCGCGGTCAAAGAAACTGTGGCCATCGGTCATCCCGTTCCCGATGCGCCAGCTTTCCTTCTGGAAAAGATCGTTGAAACCCTCGACCCAGTGATAAAAGTCGGCGTGGAACGCTCCGTTGAGGGCGTCCCGCGGATCGGACCATTCGGACACCATGAACGCCTGGGGATAGTTGATGTTGAGGATTTGACGGATCTCGCGCCAGTAGCCGAGCGTCTGGTGGTGGGGATCCCCGCCTTTGACCAGCGCCCCCGCCATGTCGGCGCGAAAACCGTCCGCACCCATGTCCATCCAGAAGCGCATGACCTTCTGCATCTCTGCCCGCAACGCCAGCACGTCGGGATGATCGGTCGGCAATTGCCAGGGTCTGGCCGGGTCCGGAGTGCCGTAGCCATAATTGAGGGCCGGTTCGTTCCAGAAAAAATTGCTGTAAAAATTGCCGTTGCGCTGGCCGTAGCCGTGGACCCACTGGTTGCCGGGCTCGTTTTTCCAGACGTTGTCGGTCCAGATGTACCAGTTGGAATAGCGATTGGGGATTTGTTTGGTCGAGGCGATGAACCACGGATTGTCAATGGACGTGTAGCTGATCACATAATCGAACAGGACCTTGAGGCCGCGTTTGTGCGCCTCGGCGAACAAACGGCGGGCGTCGGCGTTGGTGCCATATCGCGGCGCGACTTTGTAATAATCGCGGATGTCGTAACCCGCATCGTTGAACGGCGAATCAAAGAACGGATTGATCCAAATGGCGTCCACGCCGAGGCTTTTGATGTAATCCAGCTTCTCGATGATGCCCGGCAGGTCGCCGATGCCGTCGCCGTCGGAATCGTAGAACGTCTGCGGATAAACCTGATAGACCACAGCATGACTCACCCAGGCGGGGCAGTCGGGAATGATGTCGTTGCCGGTGATGGTGACCTCCTGGGCGCGGGCGATGCAGACGAGCAATGTGGAGAGAAGAAAGGGGCAAAATTTGACAATTGGCAACACGCCGGATTCTAAGAAGCGAATCTTCAAACGCCAAACATTATCTGGACGCGCGCACTGCCAGAAATCATCCGCCGGAAAAGTTCACCGCTTACAACTCACAATGCCTGCTGCAGGGTTTCCGCCAACTCCTGCGGCGTGAGTGCAATCGGATTGGCTTTCATGCTGCTGGCTTGTGTGGCTTTCTCTGCCAGCCCGGCAACGTGTTCCGATTTGATGCCGTAGGTTCCGAGCGGCGGGATTTGCAGATCGGCAACTAATTGACGAACCCATACCGCGCCGGCTTCGGCTGTCATCAGCACGTCGCCGGCAAGCAGCCCCGCCACTTTGTCATACCGCCGCAACGCCTCGCTGCCGGACGCACGGTTGCGAAGCGCGCGGATGTTCATGCTCATCACGTGCGGCAACAGCGCCGCGCAGATCGCGCCGTGCGGCGCGGGAAAACTTCCGCCAATCGGCCCGGCAAATCCATGCACCGCACCCAAACCCGCGTTGGCCAGCGCCAGCCCGCCGAACAAACCGGCCAATGCCATGTCCTCGCGCGCCGGTTGGTTTTGGCCGTCACCAAACGCGATGCGCAGTGACCGCGCGGCGCGGCGGATGCCTTCTACGCAGAAACCATCGGTTACCGGATTCGCACGGGAACAGACGAACGGCTCGATGAGTTGCGTTAGCGCGTCGAGGCCGGTGCTCGCCGTGGGCGCGGGTGGCAAATCGTAAGTCAGTTCAGGGTCCACCAGTGCGACCTTCGCCAGCAACCACGGACTGCGCAGGCTGACCTTCAATTTGTGCGCCGGCGACGCCAGCACCGCGTTGCGGGTGACTTCCGAACCGGTGCCGGCCGTCGTCGGAATGGCGACGAATGGCGCCGATGGATTCGTCAACGCCTGGCCGGAGCCGATGATTTCAAGGTAATCCAGCAGCGAACCTTCGTTGGTCAGCATGGCGGCGATGGCTTTGCCGGCGTCAATCGCGCTGCCACCCCCGAAGCCAATGACAAAATCGCACCGCTCCTTTCTGGCAAAGGTCGTGCCTTGTTCAATCGTGGAAATTTCCGGTTCGCCGGCAACAGAAAAAGTCGCCGCGCCCACACCGGTTTCGCGGAGAATCTTCAGCAATGTGCCGGCGCGTTTGGGATCGCGGCCCGTCACGACCAGCGCGCGTTTGCCGGATTCGCTGGCAATGGTGCCTGCCTCACGCAGCATGCCCGCGCCGAAAATGATTTTCGCCGGCGATGTGAATTCAAATTTCATCGAGTCGTCAATCAGTCTCCCCCAACTCTTCGCCAGGCGAGGCCGGCGCTCCGCCCGGGCTGCCACGCTCAATCATCCGGAAAAAGCTTATTGAACTTCACGCTGAAACGCGGCCCGGCCATCATCGGCGCCACCGCGTCGCGCCAGACCGCATAATGCGGTGTTTCCTTGTGCGCGGCGGCAGCCTCGACGTCGCGATAAACCTCCTCCAGCACATACCGCGTCGGGTCATCCTGCTGTTGCAGGACGTCGAAGCGCAGGACACTCAATTCCAGCAAACTCAGGCGCGCGTTCAAGCGTGTCGCCTCCTTGAACGCTTCCACACACTCCGGTTTGACCTGAACCTCAACATGAACCACAAGCATGTGCGACGAATACGCGAAAGTCCGGGAAAGCACAAGCCGTCAACAAACAGAAAATGGATTTACCGGCCGCGCAATTTGCATTGAACCGGCGGGAGGATCTTTCCACACTGGTCAAAACCCATGGGTGCGCAATGGAAACAGGCCGGACGCGAAATCAACGCGCAGAAAAAGGGCCAGATGACCGCCAAACTGGTCCGCGAAATCATGGTCGCGGCCAAGCTCGGCGGACCTGACCCCGATCTCAATCCACGCCTTTTTGTCGCCGTCGAAAAGGCCCGGAAAGCCTCCGTTTATCGCGACACCATCGAACGCGCCATCAGGAAGGGCGCCGGGCTGGACACGGAAAAGGTCAATTTCGAGACCGTCGTTTATGAAGGGTTCGCGCCGCACAAGGTGCCGGTCATCGTGGAGTGTCTCACCGACAGCCGCAACCGCACCGCGCCGGAGATACGGAATATCTTCAAAGCCGGCTCGCTCGGCCAGCCCGGCAGTGTCAGCTTTTTCTTCAATCACTTCGGGGTCGTCGAAGCCACTCATCCCGACGCGAATCGCGACCCCGAAGCCGATGCCATTGAAGCCGGCGCACAGGAAATTGAACCGCTCGAAGCCGAGGAAGTCCCCGCCGGACAGAAAGGAGCGCGCTTTCTGACGGAAATGAAGGACCTCGACCACGTGGCCAAGGCATTGAAGGCCGCCGGTTGGAACGTCATCGCCTCCGAAATCCGTTATCTGGCCAAGAATTTTGTCGAAGTCAGCGCCGCCGACCGCAAAGACGTCGAGAACTTCCTCAACGCCCTCGACGATCACGACGATGTGCATCGCGTCTATGCGGCGATGAAGTAACCCCAGGCAACGCGGCGGGGAAGGGAGAGCGCTGCCAACGATGGCCGCAAACGAATCATGGACTTTCCGTCCGCCATCGGCGATAATGATTGTGTTCCCGCCTGGTGAGCGGACCGGGTTCCAATTCCGACCCAAATTATATGATTAAAAATCCAGCAGCCGTTGCGCCGGTGGCCAGCCAACACGCGGTCAGTGAAACCGAGCAAGAGCGGTTTGAGCGTATCCTGTCACGCGACCAATTCAAACCGTTGAAAGCCATATTCGACAACCTTGGCGTGGCGGTCCCGGTGATGCAGGGAGCGATCATCACCACTAATTCCTATCAGATGTTCCTGGGCAAACTGGGCTACCGTGTCATCGTCGTGAAGCAAATCCACGAGCAGGATTGCTACTCCCGGCTCGGACCGGCCGGCGGCATCCGGGCCGTTCTGCCGGTCCACGACATGGCCACTTACAGCACCCTGGTCACGCTGGTGAACTTCGATTCTACGGTAACCACCACGCCCAAATCCGTTGATTACTACGACAACCAGTTGGCCGAGTTCAAATCTGACTTGATGAACCGGTCCGGAAACGCCGGCTGAACTCACGCCGCCGCGGCTGCCGGACAAGTCAGGCGGAATTTTCCCGACGGTTCCGGCAGCAATACCGCCATGGCTTGGGTGGTGATTCCAGCTGGGGAACCGAGCAGGGTTTCAAGTTGTGAAGTCACGTGGCACAATGCCGCCTCCGCCGGCCCCGTCCCCTCGGGCACAAAACGCAAAACGCAACTGCCGTTTTCATTCTGGCGCAATTCATAGTGGAGGATGCCGTGCAGTTTCTCAAAGCACCGGTCCACCTGCCACGTGGTTACGCGCCGGCCGTCGCGGGCGCGGAGCGCGTCGCGCGTGCGGCCATGGACCACGAAACAGGTTCCATACGGTTGCACGCGCCGCTCCGCCAGATCGCCGATGCGATAGCGAAGTAATGGCATGTAATCGTTGGTCAACGTTGTGACCACCAGTTCACCCACGCCGTGGGGATCCGCGCCCACGATTTCGAGAAAGGCCGTGTCGTAGCCGGGCTTCATTTCTCCGCGCTCGTTTTCCATGAGCAGATGGCCGGTCTCCGTCGAGCCGTACAGGTTGAAGACCGGCACGCCGAAGACGCGCTCGAGGATCCGGCGATGGACCACGCTGACAAATTCATAACTGCACAGCACAAACCGCAGGGAAGGAAACCGCAAGCCGCGCTGTTCGCAGTAAAGCGCCAGGCGCGCGCCATGGACCGGGATCAAGGTCAAGAAACTGCGGCGACCAGTCGGCAATTTCCCCCGCCATCCGCGCCAGTTCCCGGTCGTCCAAAAGAAACGGGATGCGCGCCAGGTTCACGAACAGGGTATTGCCCACCGTCCGTTGTTCGCGCGACATCCAGACCGTCGGACACGTCAGGCCATTGCAGGCCGGGCGGCACGAGGGTGGCCCGCCGGGCGGCGGGATGTTCGTCCAGGACCCGTGCGACCAAGGCATTCAACCGCAGCGCGCGTTCCTCCTGCGCGTTCCACCAGCCCCGGCCCAGAATCACCGGCAGCCGCTCCTCGGACGTGCCGGAGGTGTGCTCCAATTCCACCTGTTTGTTCTCCAGCAAGGTTTCAAGCGTTTGTCCGGCGGGAAGAAAATTCTGGGGGAAGCCGCGGCGCATCTCCGGTTTGGCCAGCAACGGCAGTCGCCGCAAGCTGGCGAAGACATCGGTTTCGACCGGGCGCTTTTCCGCCGGCGCCAGCAGATTGCGGTAGAGCGGCACCGTCCGCCAACGGGCCAGGAGTCTGGCCAGTTGCGAGAGTTGTCCCGCCTCGCGAATCAATTCCGGTGTTGCCAGCATGGCCGCAATATACACGCTTTTTGCCGGATGCAAATTCAAGAGCAGTGCGGGAAATGGCTAGGTCCCGCTTCGATTTTCCGGCGGATGCTCCAACCGTTCCCGCCGGGCGCGAATCAGGTCCGCTTCCTCGCGGATGTTCACCAGCGACAATTGGGTCGCGTGGAACAGGTTGACACAACCGCCGATCAACCCGCCAACGCCGGCAAACCCCAGCAGCAAACCGGCGGCGATGATGACGTGAATCAGGGTTTCGTGTTCCAGCTCCCCGAACAGCGCGCCGAGCAATGTCACCAGACTCGCTGCCGCGAACGCGCTCAGCGCCAGATAAATCCAATGCAGCGCCTGCAGCAGCAGCAGCGCCTGCCGTTCCACGCGATTCACCTGTTCCACGAATTTGGCTCCGTGCAATTTCTCCGCGTGCTCGGATTCCCGGAACAACTCGTGCATCCGGTCGCGCGTGCGCAACATGCGGTTGATGGTGCTCATCGCCAGCACGCTCGTCGCGTTGGTTAAAATCGCGGGCGCGGCGATGAAAGTGAGGATCGCGAACGGATTGTTCGACAGCAAATTGCCGCCCATGGCCGTTACTTTACGAGAGCTCGCGAAAAGCTCAATGCATAACTTCACGCGCCGCGGCGCAAATCCCGCGGTAGAATTCGCCGACCCGCGTCATCCGGCGCGGCAGCATCTCGTCCCCGAAATCCACGGACACCAGGCCGAACTTTTTCGAATAGCCGAACTGCCACTCGAAATTGTCCAGTAACGACCAGTAGAAAAAACCACGCACCTCCACGCCGCCCTTCACCGCGCCGTGCAATTCGTGCAGATGCAGCGCCAGGTCGCGGATGCGGAAATCCTCGTCGGACGATGCCGTGCCGTGTTCGGTGATGTACAGCGGCAGGCCGTAGCGCCGTTGAAAATCCCGCAGGACGATTCCCAGGCCGCCGGGATGACGCTCAAACATATCGTCGCAGACCACGCCCAACCGGGCGAGCAGTTTGGGGCAGGCGCCGCCGGCCGGGACCAGGGGCTGAAGATTCCGGAACCGCGTCAGCCCGTAATAATTCACGCCCAAAAAGGTGGACGCCTCCCGTCGCCGGCCGCCCAGAAATTCATCCAGCACAAAACGATTGAATACGTGGTGGGAAATTCCGGCGACCAGATGATCCCATGGCGCGAATTTTTGGAATGCGCCAAAAAAAGTCCAGTTCTTCGCGATACCGATTTCCGGCGTCCGGCCACCACTGCCTTCTTGCCGGATGACACGGCTCGCTTGCGCGTGCGCCTCCGCCATGTGTTTGATGACGTTCCGATAGGACCGGAAACGCCATTTGTGAAACGGCGGAAAGCCGCCGAGCAGATACGTCAGCGACGCGTAAGTGTCCGGCTCGTTGAACGTGTTCCAGAGCCAGACGCGTTCCTTCAAGGCCGATACCAGCTTCGCCACGTAATCCACGAATGCCGGGACCGTGGCCGGATTCAACCAGCCGCCCGCCGCCGTAATCCACGGCGGATTGGAGAAGTGATGCAGCACCACCATCGGCGTGATGCCCGCCGCCTTGAGCCGGTCCAGTAGATCCACGTACCGCTCCAGCTCCGGCGGGTTGAGCGGCGCGAACGGCGCGGATTGCAGGCGCGACCATTCGATGCCCAGACGGTAGGCGTTCACGCCGAGCTGCGTCATCCACTCCACGTCCTCGGCGTAACGATGATAATGATTGCAGGCCACGCGGCAGTGCCCGCCGTCCGCCGCGACATAGTCCGTCCACTCATTGGCGACGTGGCCTTCCACCTGGGTCGGCGACGTGGCCGTGCCCCAAAGAAAGTCGTCTGGAAATTTCAAAACACCTGGCATGGTTCAGGGACAATATGAATCAGAATCAACTGAATGAACAGTCTGGAGTCGGCCGAAATTCCATAACGGAGTGCGGACAATGGAGAAATTTGGCGCTTTTGCCTACCATGCCCGGAGGTATTGCGATGGCGGCGGCAACTTGTCCTTGTGGCCGAGGGTTCGCGCCGCGTGGGCCGGCCAATACGGATCCACCAGCATTTGTCTCGCGAGCAAAACCAAATCCGCCCGGCCGTTGCGCACGATGTCATCCGCCTGTTTCGGCCCGGTGATAAAGCCAACGGCAGCGGTGGCGATGCCCGCATCGCGACGGATTTGTTCGGCGAACGGAACCTGGTAGCCCGGCGCGACGGGAATCTTCGCGTCCGGCACCACGCCGCCGGAACTGCAATCAATCAGGTCAACGCCCCCGGCCTTGAGCAATTTTGCCAGCGCGACGCTCTGCCCGATGTCCCAGCCGCCGGGCATCCAGTCAATCGCCGAGAGCCGCACCGCCAGCGGCAGTTGGTCCGGCCAGACCCGTCGCACCGCGCGCGCCGTGTCCAGCAGCAGGCGGACGCGGTTTTCAAAAGTGCCGCCGTATTGATCGGTGCGGTGATTGGCGAGCGGCGAAAGAAACTCATTGAACAGATACCCGTGGGCCGCGTGCAACTCCAACCATTCAAAGCCGGCCGCCAACGCGCGTCTCGCCGTAGCGACAAAGTCGTTTTGCACCCGGACGATGTCCGCCTCCGTCATCGCGCGCGGAACTTTCGGAAGGCTCCCGCCGAAGGGAATCGCGCTCGGCGCCAACGTCGGCCAGCCACCCTTGTCTTCCGGCAGATGCGCGCCGCCTTCCCACGGTCGCGCGGCGGACGCCTTGCGGCCCGCGTGCGCGATCTGGATGCCCGCCACCGCGCCGTGTTGTTTCACGAACTTCGCGATGTGCGCGAGCGGCGCGATCTGTTGCTCACCCCAGAGGCCGAGGCAACCCGGCGTGATCCGGCCCTCCGGTGCTACTGCCGTGGCCTCGACCATGACGAGGCCCGCGCCGCCGACCGCGCGCGAACCGAGATGAATGAAATGCCAGTCGTTCGCCACGCCATCCTCCGCTGAGTACTGGCACATCGGCGACACCCCGATGCGGTTGCGCAGCGTAACGGAGCGGACGGTCAGCGGT
The DNA here is from genome assembly GCA_963802515.1 of uncultured Verrucomicrobiae bacterium. Classification (GTDB taxonomy): domain Bacteria; phylum Verrucomicrobiota; class Verrucomicrobiia; order Limisphaerales; family UBA11358; genus UBA11358. The sequence continues at coordinate 1,677,762 of CAWDIX010000002.1, read as the reverse complement.
TGAAAAAGATGCGGTTCGGAAACCGGATTTTTATCCATAGCGCGGACAAAGTATGCCGGAACCATGAAAGCGCAAGCGGGTGTCTGTAAAATATAACCGGTTATAAATGTTTGTCGCTTGCCCCGGGAACGGGAGTGCGTCAATTTCGCGCAAACCAAACGATACGGCCATGAACGGATACCTCTTTAGCGCCGGTGTCACCCGGATTCAGGTCTGCCCGACTCCCGGGCGGGGCGGACAAATGATTGACAGCATACGGACCTGGGATACCTGCGCGAGCGCGGTCATTTACGGAGGCGACGCGGCACAGGCGCAAAAACGGTTTGAAGCGTGGTGCCGCCAGACTCCGGAAGGACAAAACCCGCTCGAAACGGAAATCAAAAAGGTCGTCGCCGCGCAGTTTGTGGATCAATGGCTCACCGAATCGGGTGGCAAACCGCTGGATTGGCCGCGGGTTTCCGGGCAGGTCAACGACCTTTTGCAGGCGACGCCCGTGGACGATTTTGAACAAGGCTACCGGGTGGACGTCAACCAGGCCGTGCCACCGGGGAAAATCAGTTTCGATGTCGAATCGCTGAAACGCGATTTGCCGGAGGACATCCGGTCCGGCTTGAACTGGTCTCCGGACAAACAATTTTTCTTTCTCCTGAGCATCCTCAGTCCGCTTCCAGCGCCGGCCATCTATCCCGACGAATTGGAATCCGACGCGCCAAATCACGGCGCCGCTGACGATGAGAATGCGGACGAAGAAAAACCGGATTTGGACGGGTTTGTCGCCGCGCTGCCTGAAATGCGCGACAAAGAAGCTGTGGCGTTGGTGGAGGCGCGCAATTCCGCGGTGGCTGCGTGGCTCTGGCGGAAATTTGCCGCCGACACTTCGCTCGCAGCAAATGACATCCAAATCACCCCCTGTTGCAGTTTTGTTCCGGTGGCATAGCGCGAAGCGCGTTGGAGTGTGCTGTGCGGGATTGCCACCGCAGTCCGAAACCAACATCAGGGAGCCTGCGATTTGAGAGCAGGGGTGGCGCTTGCCGGCACGGTGGCCGTTTCCTTGAGAAAATTATCGAGCACGCTGAGATAAGCGTCAAGGGAATCGCCGGCGTCGGGGCCGAGATCGTGCTTGAGCTGCCGTAACTGGTCCGCGGACGACTTTGCTTCGCGCCGCAGGTCATTCAGGTTCAGCTTTCCAGTCATCAAGCCGCTGACCAGCTCGTCGTAGTTGCTGGCCGCCTCGGAATTGCCGGCGAGCATCTTCTGGCGGATTTGCCCGATAAAATTCGTGTTCGCGCCCAGCTTGCGGAGCGCAGCGGACAAATTCACGTTCGTGTTCGCCAAGGCGGCCTCCGGAGCCGCCGCGGGAAGGTTCGTGGACACGGAGACTCGTGCGACATCGGTTGCCGCTGGCGGTGCGGCAGCGGTTGTGCCCAGCATCAGATTCGCCACCCTTTTGCGCGGCACGGTGATTTTGCCCAATATTTCGCTTTCCAACACCACGGTGTCCGCCGACACGGACAGCAACTTGCCCGAATAACGGTCGCCGTTTTGCATTTCCACCAGGTCCGCGCGCAGACGGAGCGCGGCGGCGACCAGGAAAATCGTTCCGGACAAGACCAACAACCGCTTGGACCACATGGCCGAACGGTAGCTCATCGGCAGACAATTCGCAAATTGAGCCGGGAGTTGAAAACTTCCGCGGTCTTTCTATCCTCTGCCCATGCCAAATAAAGACCCGCGCGTTGATGCCTACATCACCAGGGCCGCCGATTTTGCCCGGCCGATTCTCAACCGCATCCGCAAGCTCGTTCATGCCGTGTGTCCGAACGTGGAGGAAACCATCAAATGGAATTCGCCCTTTTTCACGCATCACGGAATTTTGATCGCCACGCCTGCTTTCAAAAGGCATTGCGCGCTCATTTTTTGGAAAGGCGGATTGTTCCTGAGCAAAGACCAGAAAACGGAACTTCGTCGCCTCACTTCCATTTCTGAATTGCCTGGCGACAAAATCCTGACCAGCTACATCCGGAAAGCAGTGGAACTCAACGAAGCCGGCATAAAAGATCCCCCGCGCTCTAAACCAAAGGCGAAAAAGGAAATCGTCGTGCCGGATTATTTTCTGGCTGAGCTCAATAAAAACAATAGGGCGCTGGCCGTGTTCGAGAATTTCAGTCCCAGCCACAAACGGGAATACGTCGAGTGGATTGTTGAAGCCAAACGTGAAGCGACGCGCGCCAAACGCATCAAAACTGCCATTGAGCAGATGACCAAAGGAAAATCGCGGAACTGGAAATATCAGCAGAAACAGCGCGGGAAAGGATAAAATGAAGATTGCCAAAATGATCCGTGATGCCCCGTTGCTCGGCGCGGTGTTGACTTTGATGGCTGGTGCCAATCCGGCGATGGCCCAGGTGTCAAGCCCCACGGTGCCAGCAGCGACACGCCCGGTGCGCCCAAGGCCGCCCACCCGCGATCCGAACACGCCCGGATATGTCACGGCCAAAGAATTGCCCGACGGCGCTGTTCCGTCGCCGGACGCAGACGGAAACTTCATCCTTGGCCCGACGCACCGTCCCGCGCCGGAAATGTCAGTGCAGACCAACGTGCCGCAAGGAACGGTCTATAATTTCACCATGAGTTCGGCGGACAGCAAAATTTATCCCGGCATCGCCCGCGAGCCGGGCACATTCGGCACGGTGGATCCTGCCGACCCCGCCAAACTGGTGGTGACTACCAGCCATCCGGCTCCCTATACCCGCCGCGTGGCGGTTTATGTCCCCAAACAATACGTACCCGGCACGGTCGTACCCTTCATCGTCGGGGCGGACGGACCCGACCGCGCGTTGTTCACGGCTCTGGACAATCTGATTGCGGAGAAAAAAGTGCCGGTGATGATTGCCATCTCCATCGGCAACGGCGGCGGCGACGCCCAGGGCAGCGAGCGCGGCCTGGAATACGACACCATGTCCGGTCGTTACGCAGAGTTCGTCGAGCAAGAGGTGCTGCCGCTCGTGGAAAAGCAATGCCACGTGACTCTGACCAAAGACCCCGAAGGCCGGGCGACGATGGGCGGCAGTTCCGGCGGTTCCTGCGCCTTGATCATGGCGTGGTATCACCCGGAGCTTTACCACCGCGTCCTGACGTATTCGGGCACCTATGTGAACCAGCAGTGGCCGCCCAATGTCGAAACCCCGCACGGCGCGTGGGAATTTCATGAACACCTCATCCCGAACAGCCCGCGCCAAGCCGTTACGCATCTGGCTGGAAGTCGGCGACCGGGACCTTTTTAATCCGAACGTCATGCGCGACAACATGCACGATTGGGTCGTCGCCAATGAGAACATGGCGAAGGTGCTGGCGGCCAAGGGCTATCATTACCAGTTTGTTTTTGCCCGCAACGCCGGGCACACCGACCGCAGCGTGAAACAGCAAACGTTGCCTGAAGCCCTGGAATGGTTGTGGCAGGACTACCATCCGGTGACGAAGTAACGCTGAGAAAACGGACGGGCGTGAGGAGCGCGACCTTCAGGTCGCTTCATTGTCCGCACAAATAGAACTGCTCGAAATTCTTCAGAGCTTTCCTACAATTGGCCTGTGAAGTGGCATAAATGCCGCAGTCCTTGCGATGGAATCGCTGAATTCAATTCGCCGCGCGCCGCCGAAAAATCCCGGCCTGCTCGAACTCATCCGCGCCAAACGTGAATGGGATTGGAAACCATCCATTGCCGAATTGAAGCAGGGGTTTTGCGGCTGGCATCAGCGCGGATTTCTGCCGCGTTTTGACGCGCCGGGTGTCACGCAATTCGTTACGTTTCAACTCCACGACTCTTTTCCGGTGACGCGCCGCGCTGAATGGGAAGTGATTTTACGCGAGGGGGACGATTCTACAAAGCGCAAGAAGCTTGAAGCATGGCTGGATCGCGGTCGCGGCGAAGGCTGGCTTCGGCAACGAGAGGTGGCGGGGCTCGTCGAGCAAATTTTGCTCGCAGCCGATGGACGTGATTATCAAATGCAGGCTTGGGCGGTCATGCCGAACCACATTCATCTGGTCGTGAGCGTTTGGGATGTACCGTTGGCGAGATTGATCGGCAGTTGGAAGGGCAAGTCGTCGCGGCTGGCAAATGTGCTTCTGCATCGCAGTGGAAAATTTTGGCAGGAGGATTATTACGACACCGTCGTCCGCGACGAGGCGCATTTGAATCGAGCCATCCGCTACACGGAACAGAATCCTGTGAAAGCGCTTTTGGTGAAATCCCCGCGCGAATGGCTGTGGTGCAGCGCCCATCATCGGGACGAATACGAACGGCTGCCGCGGCAGTACGGCGAATAGGCACGCAGCCTTCAGGCCGCTTCAGCGCACAAAATTCGGAAGGCTCTCGGACAAATCGAACACATTGAACTGGCGGATCGCGAAGCGGCGTAAACGCCGCGCGCCCATGCGCAGCGTGGGGAAAACGCGTGATGGTTGGAAAAGTTGAACGCACCGGCGAGTACGGGTGGCCGGGCGCAAGTGTATTGGTGGCCGTCCGCACGGAACCTCACCAGGGGCGTATGAGGTCGGGACGCCTTTTGCGAGCAACCCGGGGGCTCATTTTCTGGCTGGCGGTGGCCAAATCTTCGGATAGAGTCACAGCGTCCGGCTGCGCTTGTCCCGACTCCGCCTGTATCGCCGTCATTGACTCATCAATCACCCCGAGCAATTCCTCCCGGCCACGTTTCGCCATGGCGGAACAGGTAAAGATTGCCGGCAGCTTCTCGAACCATCCCGAGATGCGGGCCGTGAACGCCGCGATGTTCGCCTGCACCGTGGCGGGCGTCACCTTGTCCGTCTTGGTGAAGACGAGGACGAACGGGACGGCGTTGCGGGTAAGCCATTCCACGAATTTGAGGTCAATTTCCTGCGGCGGCAGCCCGGAGTCGAGCAGCGCAAAGACACAGCAAAGGTTCGTTCGATGCTGGAGGTAATCGTCCACCGCGTGGTTGAACTTGAATTTGGCCCTGCGCGCACCGGCGGCGAAGCCGTATCCGGGCAGATCCACCAGCCGCCAGGTCCGGTTCACCGTGAAAATGTTGATGAGCCTGGTAAACCCCGGAGTGGGCGAGACCCGGGCCAGGTCCAGCTTGCCCGAGAGCAGGTTCAGCAGGGAGGACTTGCCGACGTTCGAGCGGCCGACGAAGGCGAATTCAGGCAGGGACTCGTCCGGACACGAATCCAGGTCCGGCGCGCTGCAATCAAAAATGGCGGACGAAATGTTCACGCTTGGCAACCAGCAGACCATTATCGCAGCAAATTGGTGTCGGCGATACAACCAATTTCAAAGCGCGAGAAAACGGGATGGTCGGGAAAAGCTGCGCGTGGCTGGCGAGGGCGGGTGAGGGTTGAGCGTTACTACCGCTGCTTTGACTTGGGTTTATCATCGTCATATTTCACGTGAAAACCGATTTCGCGTCGTTTGGGTTCCGGCGGGGACATTAACTGGCGGATGGCATCGAACACAATCTTGAACCGGCGGTCATATTTTTTCTCCATCGTTTCCAGCTTGCGGGCCAGTTCGGCATTGGACGCCAGCATCTGCCGCAGCCGCACGAAGGCGCGCACCACCTGCATGCTGGTTTGGGCCGCGCGTTCGCTGTTCAGGACGTTGGCCAACATCAACGCGCCGTGTTCAGTGAAAGCATAAGGAAGATTTGGTGAAAATCTTAACTGAATAAGGTGGTCACAATTTGTGACCACCTCCTTTTTCTCGGTGGCCGTGAGTTGGAACATGAAATCGGGCGGAAACCGGTCCAAATTGCGTTTGACGGCCTGATTCAGGGCCTTCGTTTCCACCCCATAAAGTTCAGCCAGATCGCTGTCGAGCATCACTTTCTCACCGCGAATGGAGAGAATCGCCCGCTCAATTCGTTCCACTGGAATCACGGCCATCTGCCCGTTCATTTCTTGCCTTTCTCTGAGAGGTGGTCGCAAATTGCGACCACCTTCAAGGTCACAGTTTGTGACCTTGAACCGAACCGATCACAAATTGTGACCGCTTCCTTTAAAATGCCAATTTGGCATTTCAAAACGGCGCGCACGGAATGCCGCGCCCTACCTGGTCAATTCTTCGCCGTCGCCAGTTCTTCCTCAAAATCCACGATTTCTTTAATCTGCACCAGAAACCAGCGGTCAATTTTCGTGAGGTTGAAAATCTCATCAATGGTGAAGCCGGCGCGCAGGGCGTGGCGGATGAAGAAGATGCGCTCGGCGTTGGGCACGCTCAGTTTGCGGCTGATGACATCCTTCGGCAGGATGTCGCGGTCGCCGTAAACCTCGTTGCCGATGCGCCACGGTTTGCCGTCGCCGCCCAGGCCATACCGGCCAATCTCCAGGGAGCGCAGGCATTTTTGCAGGCTTTCCTTGAATGTGCGGCCAATGGCCATCGCTTCGCCCACGCTTTTCATTTGCGTGGTCAGCGTCGGGTCGGCTTGCGCGAATTTCTCGAACGCAAACCGCGGTATCTTGGTGACGACGTAATCAATCGTCGGTTCGAAGCTGGCCGGGGTCTCGCGCGTGATGTCGTTGCGGATTTCGTCGAGCAGGTAGCCGACGGCGAGTTTGGCGGCGATTTTGGCAATCGGGAATCCCGTCGCTTTGGATGCCAGCGCGGAGCTGCGGCTGACGCGCGGGTTCATTTCAATGATGACCATGCGGCCGCTGTCCGGGTTGACGGCGAACTGGATGTTCGAGCCGCCGGTCTCCACGCCCACGGCGCGAATGACGGCAAAGCTCTGGTCGCGCATGATCTGAAATTCCTTGTCCGTAAGTGTCTGGATGGGCGCCACCGTAATGGAATCGCCGGTGTGCACACCCATCGGGTCGAAATTTTCAATGGAGCAGATGACGACGCAGTTGTCGGCCTTGTCGCGCATGACTTCCATTTCGAATTCCTTCCAGCCGAGCAGCGATTCCTCGACGAGGATTTCCGAGACGGGCGAAAGCTCCATGCCGCGTTTGGCGAGCGCGTCGAACTCGTCGCGGTTGTAGGCGATGCCGCCGCCGGTGCCGCCGAGTGTGAACGCGGGCCGGATGATGACGGGAAACTGGCCAATCTTTTCTGTCACGAGGCGGGCTTCGTCCAGGTTATGCGCGGTGCCGCTGACGGGCACGTCGAGGCCGATGGACAGCATGAGGTCCTTGAAGACCTGCCGGTCTTCGCCGCGTTCGATGGCCCGGGCGTTGGCGCCAATCATCTCCACGCCGTATTTCTTCAGCACGCCGCTTTTGTGCAAAGCCATCGCGGTGTTGAGCGCCGTCTGGCCGCCGAGCGTGGGCAAAAGCACAAGCTTGTGCGGGACTGGTAGCGGCGTCTCGGCAGAGCGCCGCTGGTTTTTCTGCGAGTTTGCGGCGCTCTGTCGAGACGCCGCTACGCCGGAATGGACGGGCACGCCCAAACGTTTCATTTCTTCCAGTTCGCGCACGATGACCTTTTCAAGACATTCGGGCGTGATGGGTTCGATATAGGTGCGGTCGGCGAACTCCGGGTCGGTCATGATGGTGGCCGGGTTGGAGTTGACGAGCACGACGCGGAAACCTTCCTCCTTGAGCGCCTTGCACGCCTGTGTGCCGGAATAATCGAACTCGCATGCCTGGCCGATGATGATCGGGCCGGCGCCGATGATGAGGACGCTGTGGATGTCAGTGCGCTTGGGCATAAATCAAGACGACAGGATGAAACACTGAAAACCGTCGAAATGAAAGGCAAAAGCCAAAGGCATTGGCGACGACCGCCTTTGAATCAGGTGAGCCGGGCTGGAGACCGGCGCTCCGTTCGTCCGGCGGGTCGCCGCTGCCAATGTTGATGATCCGCCGGGGTCAGAGCGGCGGCAGCGGCACGCCATCATGGAGCGCCTGCTGATAGATTCCCGTCGCGCGCTTTTCGTTACCCAGCAATTTCTGTGTCCAATATACCTCGAGCACCGAGGAGGCGCTGCACGGGCTGAACTGGAACTGCAATTCGTCCACGAGGCGGATGGTCTCGTTTTCCCTGATTTTTTTGGCAACGGCGGCAGCCGTCTCGGGGTCGGTGGTCCGGAGCATGGCCCATTCGTTGATGCCGGCCCACGAGGGAAAGCTCTTCAGCATCTCTTTTTCCAGGGCGATGGCCGCCATCACATGGTCGTTTTTGCGTGCGAGGTCGGCCAGCGGGCCGCCACGTTCGAGGAGGTAACAGATGAAATATTCCGGACCGATGGCGCGGCGCGTCCGGTTGACGAGCGCGGCGTAACCCGGGTTCTGCTGCGCCAGCTCCTGGTTGGCGAGGAAGAAATAAGCCGATTGCAGCGCCGCGCGGCTGGCCGAACTGGAGTGTTGTTGGCTGGTGGCCAGGGCCGTCCGAACCAATTCCTGGCCGTCAACCTTGCCGCCGTAAATCCAGGCGTTTTGTTGCAGGCCATTCAATGTCACATTAACGTATTCCAGCGTAAGCGGGTTTCCATTGACAGCGGGAGTTTGGGCAACAGCTTTGAGAGATCGAATGCGCTGCTCACACTTTTCCAGGTTTTCCTTGTCCTTGGCGGAGGTGTACGCATCAAGAGTTTCCTGCCGGATCTCGGTCAGGTCCGGCGCGGCGACCTTGAAACGCTGCTGTAATTTCTGGAGTTCATTCGGGTCGCGAAAAGCGCCATAGACGGCCAGGGCGGTTGAATACAAATCGGGCTCTTTCGGGGCAAGTAGCAGGGCTTTGTCCAGGTATCCCAATCCCTTCTTCATGGCCTCGTCTTCGCGGAGTTGTTGATAAATCTGCACCCGGCCCGGTTCGTCCTGGTAGAGGACCGACAGCATATGCAGCCCCGGTTGTTCGCCCAAGGCAGCGAAATTGATGGCGTCGCGGTTCACATTCATCACCGCCCGGCTGATGAGAAAATAAGTGGTGTTGTGAAGCAGGATGCTGTTGCCCGGGTCCATGGCGACAGCCTCTTCCAGCAACGCCATGCCGTGCTTCTGGTCTTCAACGTTGCCGGTCGCCTCGTACAAATCGAAACAGGCCAGCGCCCAATTATTCAGCGAAGCGGACGTTTTGGGCTGGGTCTGATATCCGTTGACCGCTTTGCCGAAGAAATCGGCGGCGATGGATTTATTTCCCTGTTGCATGGCTTTTCTGCCGCGGGCCTCGTTCAATTCCACCTGGACCCAACTGGCCGAGGGATCGGACTTTTGCAGCCACACCATCCGGTCATCATCATCCTTGCAAAGCAGGGCGCGGAGTGCGGCGGCGGCATATTTTTCCTTGTCCGATTTTGCCGTCCGATAGGCTTCCTCAACGAGGGTACGGGCGTCGGCTGATGCGCCCACGTCGCGGAGGGTTTCGCTGATGGACATGAGGATGGTGAAATCCCGTTTGCGGCTGGCCAGCAGTTGGTCGAACAATTCCCGGCCTTCCTTCGATTTGCCGAGCCAATAATAAACCTGACCGAGAAACATCCGGTATTCATCCGTTTCGCCGGCAAAGCCCCGGATGGCCAGGAAGGTCCTTTCCGCCGCTTCCAGTTCCGTCTTGCGCGCCGCGGTGTCCTTCAATTCCTGGGCCCGGTTCAACTGAACGATGCCGAGGTCCAGTGTGACGGGAACGATCTGGTTGGCTTCCTTCAACTCGACCAGCACCCGTTGATAGGCGGGATCGGTCTGCATCCGCGTTTGGATGTAGTCGTCCACCATCGCATCCTGCCGGTCCTTGGAGGCGGCCTTGTATGCCGTGTAGAAGGAGCGATCGGCGCGGCCGGCGTTCAAATCATCGAGCGCCCGCTTGTTGATGGAAACGATCGTGTTGGAGTAGGCCCCCTCGATGGCGTGCAACTTGTCCAGCCGGGTTTGCACGTACGGAAACAGCAAATCATAGGCGTCTGCATAATTCTGCTCCTGCAACAATTTCTGGCCGAGGATCCGCGCGCCTTCGGTGGCGCCGAGCTTGTGCTGATAGGGCCGGAGCACTTTCCAGCTTTCCTCCAGTTCGTCGGCGTTTTCATAAACGACAGCCAGTTCGACCACGTGATTGGTATCGTCCGGGTTCGCCGCCACGATTTGTTTGAGCAAATCAATTTGCAACGGCATCACCGCTGCATTGGTCGGGTCCAAATCAGCAGTGGCGTTGAGAATGTCCAGCGCGGATTCCGGGCTGGCCACCCGGAATTTTCCGACCAGGGCCAGACCGCGATTGAATGCATCGGGCACCAGCGGCGCCGGCTGGTTCGCGTTCGCCGGCAAACCGGCGAGGAGGTGGAACGCGCCGGCGACCGTTTGTGCTTGGTCGGATTTCAGCGAGGCTTCGACGGCGTCCTGGAGTCCGGCGCGGGCGTCCGCCGCGGCCGGGCCGTTGAGTTGCTGCCGGTAAATGCCCGCCGCCTTGAGCGGTTCCCCGGCCTGCACGAGCGCGGCGGCGTGCTGAATTTCCTGCCGCGCGCGGTATTCGGGCGACGACGTGTGGGCGTTCCAGCCGATGGCCACGGCCAGAAAAACCGTCGCCAGACCCACGGCCATGTTCCAGGAACGCGCAAAGCCGGAGAGCGGTTCCTTGCCGATGAAATACCAGGAACGCGGGCCGGCCTCGACCACCCGATAGGCGCCCAGCGCCAGCACCGGGATGAAAAGCGCGCAAAGACAGTGCGTTTTGACGTAAGTCCGCGTTTCCGGGTCCCAGTCGCGCTGGCCAAAGACGTTGAAGCCGAATCCGTTGATCGTGTGCAAAATCGGCTTGCGTTTGACGGGCTTGAGATTGGGGAATTTGTGGCGCAGTTCATCCGACAGGCCGGGCGCGTTGGGATTCATGGTTTTCCTTCGTGGTTCTGGTTGCAGGGTTACGCTTCACTGGTGCGATGAAATCATGTCCGCTGATTTTTACAACCGAATTTTCAGCCGGTGATTATGGAACCCGATTCCCGAATCAGCACTTCCCAAAATCAAAATAATTTTGTCTGGCTTCCCGTCGCCGGCTTCACTCCGAGTTTCTTGTAACTCAACTCTGTGGCGACGCGGCCCTGGGGCGTGCGCTTGAGATAGCCCTCCATAATGAGATACGGCTCATAGACTTCCTCCAGCGTGTCCGGTTCCTCACCCACGGCCACTGCCAGCGAACTGATGCCCACCGGTCCGCCGCCGAACTTTGTGATGACCGCTTCGAGGAGGCGCTTGTCCATTTCGTCCAGGCCGTTCTGGTCAATCTCCAGCATCGCCAGCGCCTTGTCGGCAATGTCGGCGGTGATGCGGCCTTCGTGTTTGACCTGGGCGTAATCGCGCACGCGGCGGAGCAGGTTGTTGGCAATGCGCGGCGTGCCGCGGCTGCGCCGGGCGATTTCGTGCGCGCCGGCGGGTTCGATCTCCACGTCCAGCAAACGCGCTGAGCGGACAGTGATGGTTTCCAAATCCTCGGTGACGTAATAATCGAGCCGCTCGCGGATGGGAAAGCGCGTGAGCAACGGCGCGGTGAGCAGACCGCTGCGCGTGGTCGCGCCAATGAGCGTGAAGCGCGGCAGATTCAGCCGCACGCTGCGCGCGTTCGGTCCCTGGTCAATGATGATGTCCAGCTTGAAATCCTCCATTGCCGGGTAGAGATATTCCTCGATGGTTTTTTGCAGGCGATGGATTTCGTCAATGAACAGCACGTCGCCTTCTTCGAGGTTCGTCAGCAGGCCAGCCAGGTCGCCGGCCTTCTCGATAGTCGGGCCACTGGTGCTTTTGATGTTCGTGCCCATGGCCTTGGCGAGGATGTAGGCGAGCGTGGTCTTGCCGAGGCCGGGCGGGCCGCTGAGCAAAATGTGGTCGAGCGCCTCCTTCCGCTTTTTGGCGGCGGCGACGGCGATTTCGAGCCGTTCCTTGACCTTGGGCTGGCCGGTGAATTCGGAAAACAGCGACGGGCGCAGCGTCAGTTCCAACGCGGCGTCGGGTTTGTTCAAGGTGGAGATGGGACGTTCCGCCATCGCGTGCCAGCATGGGGAAACCAGAAATCAGCAGCAAGGTCAAAGAAAAGGCGGTACGGACGGTTTTCGGGCCAAAAAGCGGTCAAAAACCTCGTTTTCAGGGCAATTCCAAGCGAAGCCTTTGCCAAAAAATGGTTGGCCACCTGCTGCCATTCCGGTAGCTTTACCCATCTTATGCTGAAGACCAAATCGTTAATTCGTGGCGCAATGTTGTTGGCGCTGATGACCTTAGGAGCCAACGCTTTTGCGGGAGACGCCGACATCAACTTGCCTGACTTGACTCAAGTGACGTTTCCAGGCGTCGGTTTGGGCGGCCATGCCCTTCTATATCTGGGGTTGGCGATCTGCGTGATTGGCTCACTATTCGGCTTTTGGGAATACGGCCGGTGCCGTGGACTGCCGGTCCACAAGTCCATGAGCAGCGTCTCCAACATGATTTGGGAGACGTGCAAGACTTACCTGTTTCAGCAGGGAAAATTCCTCGTGCTGCTCTGGGCGTTGATTGCCGCATGCATCGTTTATTACTTCTATTTCCTGCAGGAGAAGTCCATCGGCGCGGTGCTGGTGATTCTGGCCAGTTCCGTGCTGGGGATATTGGGCAGTTACGGCGTGGCGTGGTTCGGCATCCGCATCAACACTTACGCCAACAGCCGCGCCGCGTTTGCCTCGTTGCGGGGCAATTCGCTCCAGACGCTTCTGATCCCGCTCCGCTCGGGCATGAGCATCGGCCTGTTGCTCGTCTGCGTGGAACTGGTCTGCATGATCGGCATCCTGCTTTGGATACCGCGCGATCTCGCCGGCCCGTGCTTCATCGGCTTCGCCATCGGCGAATCCCTCGGCGCGGCGGCCTTGCGCATCGGCGGCGGCATCTTCACCAAGATCGCCGACATCGGCTCGGACCTGATGAAAATTGTCTTCAACCTGCCGGAAGATGACCCGAAAAATCCCGGGGTCATTGCCGACTGCACCGGCGACAACGCGGGCGATTCCGTCGGCCCGACGGCGGACGGTTTTGAAACCTACGGCGTGACCGGCGTGGCGCTGGTCTCGTTCCTCGCCCTGTCACTCGGCGGCGCGGTTGAAACCCAGGGTATCTGCGGCCAGCTCATCGTCTGGATTTTTGTGATTCAAAGCCTGATGGTGCTGGCGTCACTGGCTTCATTTTACGTCAACAAAACCGTCAGCCATTCGCTCTACAACGACAAAAAAGATTTTAACTGGGAACAGCCGCTGACGAATCTGGTGTGGCTGACCTCCATCGTTTCCATCGCGGTGGCCTTTATCGCCAGCAAGGTTCTGCTCGGGGGAGTAACCGACTCGACCGGCGTAACGGATCCAAACCTGTGGTGGGTGCTGGCCGGCATCGTCTCCTGCGGCACGCTGGCCGGGCCGCTCATCATGGAATTCACCAAAATCTTTGTCAGCACCCAGTCGCGGCACGTGAAAGAAATCGTCACCTGCTCCGGTCAGGGCGGCGCGTCGCTGAACATCCTGTCCGGCTTCGTCACCGGCAACTTCTGCGCGTTCTGGATGGGGCTGGTCATCATCGCCCTGATGTTCGGCGCCTACCTGTTCTCGCAAAATCCGGCCCTGCTGGTTCTGATGCCGGAACAATTCACGTTTGCCGCGCCGATCTTCGCCTTCGGGCTCGTGGCCTTCGGCTTTCTGGCCATGGCGCCGGTGATCATTGCCGTGGACAGCTTTGGCCCCGTCACCGACAACGCCCAGTCCATTTATGAATTGAGCCGCATCGAATCCGTGCCGAACGTCCGCGCGGAGATCGAAAAGGAATTCGGATTCAAACCCGACTTTGAAAATTCCAAGCTCGAACTCGAAAAGGGCGACGGCGCGGGCAACACCTTCAAGGCCACCGCCAAGCCCGTGCTCATCGGCACCGCCGTCGTCGGTGCAACCACGATGATCTTCGGCATTATCATGCTGCTCGAAAAAGTTTATGGCGGCGTCATCGCCCACTTGAGCCTCGTGCAGCCGCAGGTCATTCTGGGCCTGCTCATGGGCGGCGCGGTGATCTACTGGTTCACCGGCGCCAGCGCGCAGGCCGTCGTCACCGGCGCTTATCGCGCGGTCGTATACATCAAGGAACACCTCAACCTCAACAAGGCGGAAGCGTCCATCACCGACAGCAAAAAGGTCGTCGAAATCTGCACCATCTACGCGCAGAAAGGCATGATCAACATTTTCATCGTCGTGTTCTGCATGGCGCTGGCGCTGTCATTTTTCAATCCCTATTTCTTCATCGGTTATCTGGTGGGCATCGCCTTCTTCGGTTTGTTCCAGGCCATCTTCATGGCCAACGCCGGCGGCGCCTGGGACAACGCCAAAAAAATCGTGGAAGTGGATTTGAAGCAAAAAGGCACTGAGCTGCACGCCGCCACCGTCGTCGGCGACACCGTGGGCGATCCGTTCAAGGACACCAGTTCGGTGGCGATGAACCCCATCATCAAGTTCACCACGCTCTTTGGTTTGCTCGCGGCGGAAATCGCCGTGACCATGCAAAACCAGGGATTGAAAACGGTCATCGGGATCGTGTTTTTCCTGGTGGCGCTCACGTTTGTCTATCGCTCGTTCTACGCGATGCGGATTCCCGCGGACCAGGCGATGAAAAAATGACCGTTGTTGAATCTCAAAACGCCCTCCCGGTTCGCGCCGGGCGGGCGTTTTTGCTTTTGCCAAATAAAACTCGAAAAGCGCCGTCCGAGGCACCAGATTGGAGGTGATGGATTTGATTCAGCGTCAGATTCAAGTCGGCTGGCAATTGCGCGTCTTTTTCACCGAGGACGTTTTCAATCCGGCGAATCCGGTTTTGAAAGACGCGCTGGCGGAGGCCAACCCGCGCAAAGCTTTGGTGGTGCTCGAAGACTCGCTGGCCCAGGCATTACCCGGTTTCGAAACCCACATCGAACGCTATTTTTCCGCCCACGCCAAAATCCTGCAGCTCGTCCGCCCGCCGCTGTTCGTCTGCGGCGGCGAAAGTGCCAAAAATTCCCTGACGCTCGTCACGGACATCCTTTCCCAGATTGACCGCCATCACGTTGACCGCCATTCGTATTTGATTGCGGTCGGCGGCGGCGCGCTGCTGGACGTCGCCGGCTTTGCCGCCACCACCGCGCATCGCGGCTTGCGCCTCGTGCGCATTCCGACGACGACGTTGAGCCAGGCCGACTCCGGCGTCGGCGTGAAAAATGCCATCAACGCGTTTGGCAAAAAAAATTTCATCGGCACGTTTGCGCCGCCGTTCGCCGTCATCAACGATTTCAGCCTGCTCGCCACGCTCGGACCGCGCGACAAACGGGCCGGTTATGTTGAAGCCGTCAAAGTGGCCTGCATCCGCGACCGCGCTTTTTTCGAGGAAATCGAGCGCGCGGCGGACAGGCTCGCGGCCTTCGAGGCGGCGGCCATGCAGCGATTGATTCATCGCTGCGCCGAGTTGCATCTGGATCACATTGCCACGAGCGGCGACCCGTTTGAAAACGGTTCGGCGCGTCCGCTGGATTTCGGCCACTGGGCGGCCCACAAATTGGAGCAGCTTTCCGATTTCCAGATCTGCCACGGGGAAGCCGTTGCCATCGGCATTGCGCTCGACGTGCTGTACGCGCGCAACACAGGTTTGTTGGCGGCGGCATCCGCCGAGCGGATTCTGAACTTGCTCGACCGGCTCGGCTTCAAATTGTTCGCCAATGAAATGCTGAACGCCGACACGGGCAACCGCCTGCAAATTTTGAACGGGCTGGAAGAATTCCGCGAACACCTCGGCGGCGAACTGACCATCACGCTTTTGAAAGAAATCGGGTGCGGCGTGGAAGTTCACGAAATGAATTTGCCAAAGGTGGTTGAAGCCATTCACGAACTTCAACAACGCCGCAGATGAAAGAAAGAACATCTGTGTTCATCCGGGCCCGGCTGCGGTTAAAAATTCCTTTGCGCCTTTTGCGCTTTTTTGCGGCAATGGCTTCGTGAAACGTCTCGCCGTCATCAACGTGGTCGGCCTCACCGGATCGCTCGTCGGTGAACACACGCCGCGCATCGCCGAATTCCGCTCGCGCGGCGCGTTGGCGCACGTCACGCCTGCGTTTCCCGCCGTCACCTGCACGGCGCAATCAAATTATCTCACCGGCACGGCGCCGGCCAAGCATGGCATTGTCGGCAACGGCTGGTACAACCGCGAGCTCGCTGAAGTGCAGTTCTGGAAACAGTCGAACCATCTGGTTCAAAGTCCAAAAATCTGGGATGCCCTCCGCGAACCATCGGTTCTTGTCACGCGGCACTCGTCGCCGGTCACGTGCGCCAACTGTTTTTGGTGGTTCAACATGTATTCCACTGCGGATTATTCCATCACGCCGCGGCCGATGTATCCCGCCGACGGCCGGAAGATTTTCGACATCTACACCCGGCCGGGGCCGATCCGGCACGAAATTAAGAAAGACCTCGGCGAATTCCCGTTCTTCGGTTTTTGGGGGCCGGCGGCGGGAGTGGATTCGCCGCAGGGAAAGGCCGATAGCGCCTCGCGCTGGATTGCTGCGTCCGCAAAATGGATTGAGAACAAATACGCGCCCACGTTGAACCTGATTTACCTGCCGCATCTGGATTACAATTTGCAGCGGCATGGCCCGTTTGGAGTTCCGCCTTCCGGCGGCAAGCCCGAAGGGCTCCCACTTGCGAACCGCCTGAAGGCGGAACTCCAAACCAAAATCAATCCCGCCATTCACCGCGACTTGCGCGAGATTGACGCCATCGTCGGAGACCTCATCCAATTTTTCGGGCAGCGCGGTGTGCAGGTTGTTTTGCTTTCTGAGTACGGTATCACGAACGTGGACACACCGGTTCACCTCAATCGTCTGTTCCGGCAGCAAGGCTGGCTGGCCATCAAGGAAGAGTTGGGCCGGGAAATCCTCGATGCCGGCGCGAGCAAGGTTTTTGCCGTGGCAGACCATCAGGTCGCGCACATTTATTTGAACGACCGCTCAATAGAAGGCGAGGCGCGCGAAGTTTTGGAGAAACAGGTGGAAGTAGATTTGACCGTGCTTGGCGCGAAAGAGAAAGCTGAGGCCGGCATTGACCATCCACGAGCCGGCGACCTCATCGCTATCGCGCCGGAGAACGCGTGGTTCACCTATTATTACTGGCTGGAAGACGCGCGCGCGGCGGATTTTGCGCGGACGTTGGACATCCATCGCAAGCCGGGCTACGACCCGGTGGAACTGTTCCTGGACCCGCAAATTCCGCTGCCGAAATTAAAAATCGCTTGGCGGTTGCTGCAAAAGAAACTTGGCTTCCGGATGCTGATGGACGTGGTCCCGCTCGACGCGTCGTTGGTGAAAGGCTCGCATGGGCGGCGACCGGCGGACAAAAAAGACTGGCCGGTGTTCATCACGGAACGGCCGGAAATGCCGGGCGCAAGGCAGATTGAATCAACGGACGTCTTTCACGCGCTTTTGCGGCATCTGAAATAGCCGTTTCAACGGTCAGTCACCGCTTCGCGGCGCAAGGCAAAACGCGGGGCGGATCAACCGCGGTGCCGGGCGAGCAAGTCGGAGGCTCGCCAATTCTCCCGATCCCGCAGGCTCCGCCAGTGGATGTTTTGGCAGTATGGCACGGGCTGATTGGGAGGGCCAAAATTTGGCGGGGCCATATCCGAAACTGAATCACGGTCCCGGCGTTGAAATCCAGCTTTACAAACCGGCAGCGCTTATGCCACGTTGTGTGATTATGTTGAAGAAATTTCTGGCAGTTCTGCCACTTGTTTTGCTGACCGGTTGCGCCACCACGTTCACGCGTCTGACGCCGCTGGAACAGCCGCGCAATGCCAACAACCTTTATCCCGTTGAAGTCGTCTTCAATTCCTCGCAGCAATCGCTGCGCTGGGACAGCATCCAGCCGAACGTGCTCGTCAATGGCGTGCTTTACCCGATGCGCCAGGTGCCGATGATGCAAAATCGGTGGGACGGTTTCGTGCCGGTGCCGGCGGGAGTAAATTCGGTCAGCTACCGTTTTAAATTCGATTATACCTACAACGCATTCGGCCAGCCGCCCAAGCCCAACAGCGCCTTTTCGCCGGTGTACAAGATGACCATCGTTGACCAATAAGGCGGGTCAGTGCCGGGGCCGGAGCAGGATTGCTTTTTTGTCCGAGCCTTCCACTTCGACACTGTGCGTCTCCACGTCGGGGTCGTCTTTCAACGCGTGATGCACGACGCGGCGGTCAAAGGCGTTCAAGGGCTCCAATTCCACCGCGTCCCCCCAGCGCCGCACTTTTTCGGCAGCGTCCTTCGCCTTTTTCACGAGCGCCTCGCGCGCCTGCGCGCGGTAGCCGCCCACGTCCACCATCGCCTTGGGCGAATTGGGGTCCTGCTGGAAAAGCAGGCGGTTGGTGATGTACTGCAAATCGGCCAGCGTCTGGCCCTGGCGGCCGATGAGCCTTCCGGCGTCCTCGGTTTTCACGTCAAGCAAAAGGCCGTCTTCGAGCTTGTGTTCCTCGACAGCGGTTTGAAAGCCGAGCAACGCCAGAATTTTTTCCAGGGTTTCTTTCGGTTGGGCGGGCATAAAAGAGTTGAGGGTTGGAGGTTGAGAGTTGAGCGGCGCCAGTTACACGGGGTTATTTTTTCTTTTTGGACGGCGGCGTCAATGCCGGATTTGCCGCCGGCGCCGCCGGGTCACGCAGGTTTTTCGTCAGCTTGGTTTGCAGAATGGTCAGCAAATTGTTCACGGTCCAGTAGAGCGCCAGCCCCGCCGAGTAATTGTAGAGGAACACCAAAAAAATCAACGGCAGGTACCGCATGATTTTTGCCTGCGTCTGGTCCATGCCCGGCGAGGGCGGCGTCAGGTGGGACTGCCACAGCATCGCCCCGCCCATCAGCAGGGGCAGCAGGTTGAAGGGCAATCCAGCCGGTGTGCTGATCAACGGAATGAAGGTCAAACCCGGTATCATGAACAGCGTGTCCGGCTTGGACAAATCCTTGACCCATAGAAAACTGGCGCCGCGCAATTCAATGGCGCTGCGCAGCATCGTGAAAAAACCGATGAACACCGGCGTCTGAATCAACATGGGCAGACAGCCGCTCACCGGGCTGACCTTGTGTTTGCGGTAAAGCTCCCACTGTTTTTGCGTGAGCTTCTGCATGTCGTCCTTGTATTTTTCCTGAAGGGCCTTCAATTCCGGCGCAAGCGCCTGCATCCGTTTCATCGAGCGCGTGCTCTTGGCCATCAACGGCCAGAAAAGCGCGCGCAGCAGAATGGTGATCAAAACAATCACCGAGCCATAACCGAGTTTCGTCGCGTCGTGCAGCCCGTTCATCGCCAGCAACAGCGGCTTTGCGCAAAAACCGAAGAACCCGCCGAAGCCCATCACATCATCCGCGTGATTTTGAAACTGCGCGCCGATGTTCGCCAGCGTCCGATACTCTTTTGGCCCGGCGAAGAGAACGATTTGCCGCTCGATCGTCTGATTGGTCGCGAGCGTTTGCGCCGGATAAACCAGCGCAGTTTCAACCCCCTGCGGCAAAGGCGCATTGTTGGCTTGTTCAATGTTCGGGAATGCCGGCAGGGTGACCGGGCGCGCGACGATTTGCTCCGCCGGCAGTTTGGGCATTGCCAACAGCGCGAAAAACTGGTTGTGCGCCGCCGCCCACATGACGTTGTTCGAGCCGGCGACGTATTCCGACCGCGGCGCGCCGTGGAAACAGCCCATGCCTGCGCCCGAAAACCACGAGAACGGGTTGTCATGCGAACTGGCGCCATCAAACCACATCGCGCCTTCGTACATGGCATAGCTGCTGTCGTCCGGCCCCATCGGCGTCGCCGTGCCCACGACCAGTTCCTGCGCGGGCAGCGCGAGCGGTTTGTCCGAAGTGTTTTCCAGCCGCACGCTGGCATTCACCAGATAATTCGAGCTGAGATGAAACTCCTTCACAAGCCGCAAACCGTTGGTGAACGATTTCTCGGCGCGGACCCCGTCGTCGGTTTTCGCCAAAGTGAAAATGCCGTCGCCGACGAAACCGGCATCGCCCAAAACAGCCAGCACCGGCACGGGAGCGCGGGTGTTCAACGTGGCGACGCCGTTGCTCAAGGCGGTGTTTCGAATTTTCCAACGCGCCGAAACGGTTTCGGGGTAATTCAACAGCTCCACCAGTTTCAATCCGCCGCCACGCGAAGTGAACGTGTAACGCGCGCGTTTGTTCGTGAGCACCATCGTTTGCTCCGGCGTGTTGGTGTCGAAAACCGGGGTTGCCGTGTTCATCGGGTTGACCGCGGCATTCAGCTGGTTTGAGAGGTCAGCCGGATTGGTTGCTGTTACCGGGGCCGCCTGCCGGTGCGCGAGCGTCTGCTGCTGTGCATACTTTTGCTGCTCATAAAAGCACAGGCCGAGCAGAATGGCGCAAAGCGTGACAACGATGATGCCGGTACGGTCCATGAGAAATTAAATTCCTGCCTCCGAATTCCCCGCCGCATCATAGCGCAGCGCCGGCGGGCGCCTTTCGCCTTCCGGAACCGGATCAAGGCCGCCTTCGCCCCAGGGATGACAACGGCAAACCCGTTTTGCGGCCAGCCAACCGCCGGCCATCGCGCCGTGCGCGTGGACCGCCTCCATTGCGTATTGCGAGCAGGTGGGCGTGAAACGGCAGCCACCGGCCGGCCCGAACAATAAAATCTGCGCCGGCGAAATCGTCCAGCGGTACAAGCGTATCGCTAAAATCAAAACGGATTTGGGAACATTCAACGCCCGACATGCAACCTCGGACAGCCAACGACGACGGGATCGCATCGCCAGTGGGCGTTGAACGATCAGTGTTGAATGTTGAATGATTTTCACTTCAGCAGATGCGCGCGGTCCAGCGCCGCCAGAAAATCTTTCTCCACGTCGGCGAACTTCTTTCCGGCAATTGAATTGCGCGCCACCAGGACGAGTTCCACCGGTTGGGACAATTCATGTTGATGTTGCCGGAAGGTTTCACGGAGCAGACGCCGCGCGTGGCTGCGCTCGATGGCGCCCCCGATTTTCCGGCTCGTAACGACGCCGAGTTTGGGCGTTGCGCCGACAGGCAGTTTGTTCCAGTTGGCGATGAGGCAGCCCTGCGCGAGCCTTTGGCCCTGTTGCCGCACCCGCGTGAAATCGCGATTTTGTCCGAGTCGCGAGTTGCGACCCAGACGCAGACGTTTCGGCGTTTCGGGCATGGGCGCGCGAGTTAAACCGGCGTCAGACGCTTGCGGCCAACGCGGCGGCGGTTGCGCAACGTGGCTTTGCCGCTCTTGCTCGAATTGCGGTTCAGAAATCCGTGCTGCCGTTTGCGCCGGATTTTCGACGGTTGATACTGGCGTTTCATAAATTGTTCAGCGTCCTTCCGGGTGAAAAACCGGAACGTGCGAGGATAGCCATGAATCGCCTCGTGTCAAGGCGGGCTTCGAGATGGCTCAATTATTAAAAGCCGCAACAACTCTATCCAATCCTGCCTGCCGCTTCCCCGCTCAATTGCTTGATTTCCCCCGCTAGCTTTTCCGCTTCCCGCTCCGCCGCCATTTCCGCCGCTCATTACTGCTTCCCCGCCGAGGCCTTCAATTCTCCGTCAACGTCGTCGAAATACCGGGTGACATCAAACCCATGACACTTTCCGTTTTCCTGACGGAACTTTGTCGCGCGCTCATTCAAGCCTTTCTTCCGGTAAAGCTTATACAACATTACCGGCTCCCGGGAACCAGTGTACCCGGCGTTCTCCAGCGCGTCGAGACACCAATCCAGCTTGCCGTCCTGGAAGGCCGAACTCGGCAGCTTGTCCAGATCATCACAGATGATTTTCCAGCACTGGAAATACGTGCCGGACAAGGTCATCAAAGCATTAAAATAATTCGTCTTGTCCTGGAGGCCGCTGGCTTGGGCCTTTACCCAATTGTTTTCCCTTCTGGTTGTCAATAGCTCAATCAGATTGGTCAGCCACGGCCCGGGGTTGTTCTGGGCGAGCCTGCAAAGGTAACTGGGACGAAACCCTTTGTCGTTCAGATGCGCCTTGAGAATGTCGGCCACGTCGCCAACATCAAACTTGAGCAGCGCGTATCCCGCGCTGGTATGGACATCGCCTCGATTATTGCCATAGACATGTCCGCCGCCCTGCAAATCCTCGAGAGTGAGCGGCGGCACCGGATTCGTCAGTCCCACCGGATCGGTCAGCAACACCTTCAATGTCGGCAACATTCCGATCATCTTACCGTCGCCGATGGCGTCCGCTACGGCGGCGCGCACCTTGGGCGAGGCATCTTTCGCTGCCTCGCGCAATGCCGGTTCCGCAAAGTCTGCCGGGAAGCGCGGCAGCAAATGCACCGCGCTCGCCCTGACGTTCTCATCCCTGTCCCTCAGCAACTGTGCCAGCGAATTGGACACCGCCTCGTCGTCAATGCCCGACAAGGCGCTGATGGCCGCGAGCCGTCGCGCGGGCGACCGCTCCTTGTTCGCCGCCTTGATCAGTACACCGGCGTAAGGCTTGAGCACGGCTGAAGCGTTGGATGTCACCTCAAAACAACTCATGGCCCGGATGGCCACCTGCTCATTTTTGTTTTGAATCAAAGGCACAAATGCGCCGAAGACCCGGCTGCGCTTGAAATCACCGCTGCGTCGCCATTCCTCATACGGCTCGCCTTTGAGACTCATCCGGTCGAGCATATCAATGGCATAAAGCGCATTGGTCGGATTTCTA
The DNA here is from genome assembly GCA_963802515.1 of uncultured Verrucomicrobiae bacterium. GTDB lineage: Bacteria > Verrucomicrobiota > Verrucomicrobiia > Limisphaerales > UBA11358 > UBA11358. The sequence goes on along the minus strand of CAWDIX010000002.1, from coordinate 1,655,119 downwards.
TCATTCAGTAGCCGGTTCAGTTCAACCCAATGCGCCTCCTTGACGGAATAGCCTGCGATTGGCCGCGCGTCCAGTGTGCGCATGACGCCATCACTGCCCTCCTTGGGAACATCCGCAATCTGTCGCAACACACCGGGTATATTGGTCTCGCCCGCCGCCGGGGAATAGTAAACGTCCGGTTTGTTCATCCTGGCGGCAAAGACGATGTAGGATTGTCCGGCTTCAAATTTATACATTGCCGGCGGACTCGGTCCACTCCAAAAGCCTCCCTGCGGACTCCAGCCGGAATAATGTTCGAAGACGACCTCCTTCATTGCCTTGCCTTTTATGACACTTATGACTTTGAACTTGGTGGCGTTCACCGTCATTGAAGAAATCCCGAACGTCTCATTCGTGATGGGACTCGTGGATAAGACCTGCCCCTTGAAAACCAAATCCGCCTTTTGCGCCATTTCCTCCAGCCGGCCGTGCGGCTGAATGAACACGCTGGCCGGAATGCTGCCGGTGGTGATGGCCAGATTGAAATCCCCCGCCGAAGCAATCGCCACCACGTTGCTCAACCCGGCGGGAACGGACAATTGGTGGCTGTAGTCCGCGCCCCATGCCACCACCGTGCCGTCCCGTTTGAGGGCAAGATCTTCATGCTCGGTTGCAGCAATGGCAACCACATTGCTCAAACCCGGCGGTGGCTGGCAGTCGCAGGTGATTCCCCATCCGACAACGGTGCCGTCTCTTTTCAGGGCAAGCTGATTTCCGCCTCCGCCTGCGATGGCTGTTACATTGCTCAACACCTGTCCGTTGATGGTCACCGGGTCGGCGGTCGTGTATTGATACGACACATAGGCACTCTCGCCACCGTAATCAATCTCAAGTGTTGTTTCGTTTATTTTTGTAACGACCGGCGTTGCCGGCGGTTTGCCTGGCGTTTGATAGCCCAAGCTGTAAACCATTCCATCCCGTTTTAGCACAAGTGGCGTCATTTCCATCGAGGCCAGGGCCACAACATTGCTCAAAACTTCCCCATGGACTTTTACCAAGGGAAGCCAAGGCCGGGGATTGTCCAGACGAAATCCCACCACCGTGCCGTCTTTCCTCAGCGCCAGATACCTTCCGTTCACGCAGCCGTCGCAAGCTCCGGCAATGGACACAATATTGGTCAAATGGGCGACAACAATTGCCACATCCGTTGCTTCCCCTCTTCCCCACCTTACCACCGTGCCGTCACGCCGGATGGCCCAAAAGTTATCTCCTTCCACTGCCACGGAGACCACGTTGCTCAAGCCCGGCGGAATGTCATCCCCGCCAAAAACTTTGTGTCCAATGCCCATCACAGTGCCGTCGCTCCGAAGCGCCAGCCCCTGCCAAGTGCTGGCCGCAAGCGCAACCGCATTGGTTACGAATTCATCTCCGTACTCAATCAACCCATTGGTGTGATCGGAATAATAATTCTTCCAGAACTCATCCCTTCCCCACCAAACAATGTGGCCTGACGGAGCCTTGCTTCTCTGGCCGCAAATGCCCGGCGTTGGCAACAAGGGCAAAAGGGCCAAACCGGCAAGCAGCACATGTTTTATTCTCAAAAGCCGGCTGTGATTGGCTGCTGACATAGAATCCTGCCCTATCGCGCAATCCGAGTGAATACGCCTTGCCGTCATCAGTCAATAGGCGTTTCGATCTACCGTAATTCGTTAAATCCGCGTCAACCTCTGCGTCATGTCTTTGCGTTAAAATTTCTGTCGTTGCAAGGATTCCTTCCAGACCCAACCCAAAGGCGCGTGGCAGAAAATCGGCCTTCGCCCGCGCCGGCCAATCCAGCGCCGTAGGCGCGGCATCCTTGTAGAATCCCAAACCAATCCAATCCCCGGCCCCGTCGGGGCGTCATGTTCTGATGATTATGCTCCAGACAGAGCTTTAGATTTTTAGCATTGCGTTTTCTACAACGATGCCAGTCCTGACGGTCTTGTTTGCGGGCGGAACCACCCCAACTTGAAGTCACAGTCTGTGACTTCAAGTTCTTTTATCACTTCACGTTCAACTCGCGCTGGATGCCGAATTTTTCGATGCGTTTGCGCAGCGTGGCCCGCGTGATGCCAAGCATTTTGGCGGCATGCACCTGGTTGTCGCCGGTTTCCTTGAGCGCCTGGATGACCAGTTCGCGTTCCACGGCGGGAATGACCTTCAACTTTGGATCGCGCCGGGCCCATTGGAACAACTGCCGCGCGAGTGCCGCGGCGTCAGTAGCGGTGGTTTCGCCCACGGTGGTCGCCGGCGGCGGGGCGCTGGCTCCGCCCTGGCCGGAAATTTCCGGCGGCAGGTCGCCCAATAGAATGGCGTCGCTCTTGGCCATGACGAGGGCGCGGCGGATGGCGTTTTCCAGCTCGCGCACATTGCCCGGCCAATGATATTTTTCGAGCGTCTTGATGACGCTGGCCGCGATGGACTTCGGCGGGCGTTGCTGTTCGCGCGCAATCTTCTCCAGAAAATAATTCACCAGCAGCGGGATGTCGCTGCGCCGGTCGCGCAGTGGCGGAATGTGGATGCGCACGACATTGAGCCGGTAAAACAAATCCTCCCGGAACTGTTTGGCGGCGACGGCGGCTTCGAGCGGCTTGTTTGTGGCGGCGATGACGCGCGCGTCCACCTGGATGGGCTGGTTGCCGCCGACGCGCTCGAACGTGCCGGATTGCAGCACGCGGAGGATTTTCGTCTGCGTGGCGGGCGTCATGTCGCCGATTTCATCCAAAAAGATCGTGCCTTTGTCGCATTGCTCGAATTTGCCGATGCGCTGGAGGGTGGCGCCGGTGAACGCGCCGCGTTCGTGACCGAAGAGTTCGCTTTCGAGCAATTGCTCGGGAATGGCGGCGCAATTGACGGCCAGGAACGACTGCTGGCAGCGGTTGCTGTGATGGTAAATCGCGCGGGCGACGAGTTCCTTGCCGGTGCCGCTTTCGCCGGTGATGAGGGCGGTGGCGTCGCTGGCGGCGACCTGCCCGATGAGCTTGAACACCTGCTGCATCGGTTCGCTGCGGCCGACGATGCCCAGTTCGTAATCTTCGGATTCGAGCAGCGGCTCATAGGAGACGACCTGTTTCATGTCGCGCGCGGCCTTGAGCGCGTTGGCGACAATTTCCTTGAGCTTCGGCACGTCGAAGGGCTTGAGCAGATAATCGTAGGCGCCGAGTTTCATCGCCTCGATAGCCGTCTGCGTCGTGCCGTAGGCAGTCATCAGGATGACGAGCAGTTTGGGATCGGCGGCGCGGATGCGGCGGAGTGTTTCCAGACCGTTCATGCCGCCCATGCGCACGTCCATCAGCACCAGGTCGGGTTTGAATTTCGGGATGACCTTCAGCCCTTCCTCGCCGGACGACGCGGTGGCCAGCTCGACTTCCGGCGAATCAAAAATCCGCTGGAACGAATAGCGCACGTCTTCCTCGTCATCAATCAGCAGCAGTTTGCTCATTTTGCCGGGGCCGAAGATAACCGATTCTTGCCGGGCGGACAGAGAATTTTGCGACCGATGACTCTACGGACTCAAAACTGCCCGGTAGAATTGCCGGTCGGCCGGCAAACTGTTCGTGTAAGTCCAACGGCTGCCGGAAAGCGTGTTGGTTGCCAATGGCAGCCAGGTCTGGAGATCTGGGGAAGCTTGCAGCGCAATCGTCTGGCCGGCAACGCCATTGACGCCGATGCGGAATTGCGCGCCGTTCAGCCTGGTTATGTCCAGAACCGGCGGCTGGCGGATGGAAATAATCCGGATTAGTTGCGGTGTGTAAAGATAGCGGGTATGCACGCCGTCCGAGATTTTTCCGTAAATGACATAGACACCGGGCGGCACGTTCGTTGTGGTCAAACCGAGGTTTGAATAATAAGACACCGACCCCGCGCCTGTGGCTGGCGGTTGCATTTGAGCCACCAAAACGCTGTTTGAGTTGTAGGGATTGAAATCGTTGTCGTAGTAAACTTGAAGGGTCAAATTGGAAGCGCCAGCGTATTGATAATACAACGTTGTGGAAACCAGATCGCCCGCCACAACCACGTTCGTCCCGGCGACATCGAATTTGATGATGTTCGGCCAGGAGCCATTGTTGGCCGGCAACGCGGTGCGATTTGGATTCAAGGTTCCGGCCCCCAAATCCCAATCCTGATTGTAGCCGTCGCTGATGGCATATCCCTGACCTGCCGGCTGGTCGTTACTCGTGCGGTCACCACCCCCAATCAGGCTGTAATAAAAGCCGGCGACCAGGCCGTAATCCTCGTAAGCAACCCACCAGTTCGTTCGCTCGGCGCCGGTGATGGTTGCTTCGGTGTCACTGGCCGGAGTGTTTGAGTCAATACTCCCGTGATACCAGAGATGCACGTTGGAATGGCCGTAGTATGGGTCCCCGGTGTTTTGATAACCACCTGACAGGCTCACCAGTTTTCGCACGTAGGCCCCGGACACCAGCTCGCCGTGAACGAAAAAATTTATGTTTTCCCAGTAGTTGTCATGGAAGAGAACATTCTGGTAAGTCGCACACGGAGCATCCACCGCCGAATATAACAAGCGATCCAGCGGGAAATTGGGGTCATTAAGCGGGTGCGGATCAAGCGTAGTCACGTGATCCACCCAAACGCCGTTGGTTCCCAGCAGCAGGCTAGTTTGACACATGAGCGAGCCGCCGCGGCTATGGCCAATCAGGTGGATCGGCAATTCGCATAACGCATGGCCGTTCAGCTCTGAAATGAAATTCGTGCTCAACAAGGCCGCCTCCAGATTGGTGGCGACCTGGTAAGTGTTGTAGGAGTTGCCATCCGACAATTGGCTCCAGTCGAAAGCCACAATGATTTCGCCGGAATCGGTGGCGGATGGCGAACTCCCGCCCAGGTGAGCCCACGTCAGGTCATAATTGGTCCCGTTGGGAATGAAATACAGTTTGTAAAACGTGTAATTCGTGCCCGGGAACCTGGGATAAGCCGGAATTTGGTCCGCCATGCCGGTAACCCACCCATCGGCATTACCGTTCAAACCGTGGGTGATGACCGTAACCCCGCCGCCCTTGGCCGGGCGCGGAATTAAAACCGTTAAAAGAAGAATCGCGCTGAACAAACAACCTTCCATTACCGCGCGAACCGCCAGCTTTGCCATAAAATCATCGTAACAATAGCACACGTTCAATTTTCGACGAACCCAAAATCTGCCGCGCCGAATTCCCGGCGGCATTTCGGCCGCCCATTACCAGACCACAGCCGGTTTTTGTCAGGCGGACAGTGGATAATGAACAACAAAATATGGGATTTCATTGTTTGACCTCGGTCCACGCAACACCTACACTCGCAATCCATTTTGACATGAAAATCATCGTGTGCGATCCGGTTTCGCCCAAGGGCATTGCGCTTTTGCAGCAACGGCCGGAATTCCAGGTCGTCGTGCTGCCGAAACGGCTGGCGGAGGCGGAGTTGCTTCCGGTGGTCGCCGACGCCACGGCGCTGGTGGTGCGCTCGGAAACAAAAGTCACGCGCAAGGTCATCGAAGCCGCAAAACAACTCCGCGTCGTCGGTCGCGCGGGCGTGGGCGTGGACAACGTGGATGTGGAAGCGGCCACGCAGCACGGCATCGTGGTCATGAACACCCCCGGCGGCAACACCGTGACGACGGCGGAATTGAGCTTTGCCATGTTGCTGGCGCTGGCGCGAAAAGTGCCGCAGGCCCACGCTTCGATGAGCGCGGGCAAGTGGGATCGCAAGCTGTATCAGGGTCTGGAGCTGGCCGGCAAGACCCTGGGCGTGCTCGGCATGGGACGCATCGGCACGGAAGTCGCCAAACGCGCCGTCGCGTTCGGCATGCGGGTCATCGCCTATGACCCTTATCTTACCGAGGACCGCGCCAGGGCCATCGGCGCGGAATTTGCCGACAGCGTGGATGAACTGTATCGCGCGGCGGATTTCATCACGATTCACATGCCGGTGACACCGGAAACCAAACACATGTTGAACGCCGCCGCGTTTGCCAAAATGAAACCCGGCGTGCGCCTCGTGAACTGCGCCCGCGGCGAAATCGTCGTCGAAGCCGACCTCATTGCCGCGCTTGAATCGGGCAAGCTGGCCGGGGCGGCGCTGGACGTTTATGCCACCGAACCGTTGCCGGCCGATCATCCGTATCGTCAACAGCCGAATTTGATCCTCACGCCACACCTCGGCGCGAGCACGGCGGAAGCGCAGGAAAAATGCGGCATCGAAGTTGCCGAGGTCATCACGGCTTATCTCCTGACCGGCGAAGTCCGCAATGCGGTGAACCTGCCGTATCTCGACGCCCGGACTTATGAGCAGGTGAAGCCTTACCTGCCGTTGGGCGAAGCGCTCGGCAAATTGCTGGCGCAACTGGCGCCGGCGAACGCCGACCGGCTTTACATCACCTATGGCGGCCACGCGCGCCAGTTGCCGAACATTGATCCGGTCACCCGCGCGGTATTGCGCGGCTTCCTCTCGGGCAGCAATTTGAAGGACGTAAACAACGTAAACGTCCGCAGCGTGGCCCAAAGCCTCGGACTCACCGTCGAGGAAAAGAAATCCGACGAGCCGGTCACGTTCAACGAATGGGTCCACGTGCAGGTGTTTAGCAACGGGACCAAGCTGATTTCCGCCGGGGGAACCTTCTTCGGTTCGCCAAACAATCCGCGGATCGTGCGGCTCTACAGCACGCCGGTGGAGATTCCCGTCAGCGGCACGTTGCTGCTGTTGAACAACAAGGACCGTCCGGGCATCGTCGGCTATCTGGGCACGTTGCTGGGCAAACACAAAGTGAACATTGCCAACATGAGCCTGACGCGCGACACTGCGGGCGGGCTGGCTTTGACCGTGTTGAACCTGGACAGCGCACCGCCGGAAGCGGTGCTCGAAGAGCTTCAGAAAGACCCTGACATCAGCAACGTGAAAGTGGTAAAATTGTAGCCGCCGTCAAACCTATCGAAAAATGAAGATTAAAATGAAAATGATTCTTTCCGTTACGCTGGCCGTCCTGGTTTCCGCGGCGTTTGCCATGTCGGCCGCGGCTAACAGTGCGCCCTCGAGTGCCGCGCCGGCGATGGTCGGCACAAATTCCAATCCCGAAGCGACGATGGCCGCATTGTTCGGCGACCCGGTGATTGTCAAAGGCAAGGGCCTTGAGATCAAGCAGAGCCAGTTGGATTCCGTGTCCAGCAACTTGAAGGGAATATTTGCGGCCCGCGGAATGGCCGCGCCACCCAATGTGGACGGGCAGGCATTGCAGGCGTTGATTTTTCAACAATTAATCCTCAACAAGGCCACCGCAGGCGACCAGACCAGCGGCAAGGAGCAATTCAACGTTTCCCTGCAGAAGTTGAAGACCGCCCAACACCTGACGGATGAACAGTTCAATCAAACACTGGAAAAGCAGTTGATTCTGCGGGGGCAAACCAGAAGCCAGTGGGAGAAACAGCAAATTGAGCAGGCCACCATCCCGATCGTGTTGGAACGTGAATTGAACATTTCGGTGACCGACGCGGAAGCAAAGGATTACTATACCAACCATCCGGCTGATTTTGAACAACCGGAAAAGGTCCAGATGTGTGACATTCTGCTTTTGACGGTGAACCCCACTACTGGCACGGCCCTGCCGGCAGATCAACAACAGGCCAAACGCAAGAAGATGGATGACCTGCTCAAGCGCGCGCGCAGCGGTGAGAATTTTACGAACCTCGCGGCGCAGTATTCCGAGGATCCCGCCTCGAAGGACAACAACGGCGAGTTGCCGCCCGTTTCCCGGGAGCAGATGAGTCCGGAGCTGGCGGCGGCGGCCTTTTCGCTGACCAACAACCAGATCAGCGACGTCATCGAAATGTCTTACGGTTATTATATCATCAAGCTGCAGGACAAAATTCCGGCCAAAAAAATGGAATACGCGACCGTGGCCGACGATCTCAAAGACGCGCTGAAGCGGCAGAAAATCACCCGGCTGGCGCCGGCCTATCTGGAGAAATTGAAACAGGCATCCGGCGTGGAAATTCTGGATCCAAAGCTGAAGGCCATGGAAATGGCCGTGGAAGCAGCCGCTTCCAACGCGCCTGCCATGACGCCGGAGAAATGACGCGGGCTTGCCAAAAGCGCTGCGTCCAGCCATGTTTGGAGACGTTATGAAAACGAAAATGGCCATTGTCATGCTCACGGTGGTTTGCGCGGGGCTGGCGGTCGCTTTGATCGCCGCCAAAAAAACCACCAGCGACCAGTTGAAAAACAACGCGGCCGCCATCCTTGACTTTTCCAACCAACTGGTGACCGCCGACGATAACCTCGACGAATTGCGGCAGGTCAATCTCCGGTTGACCAACGATCTCGCTGTCGTTCAACAGCAGTCGTCCCGGCTGTCCAACGGCCTGAGCGCGGCCTCCAGCGCGTTGGCCTCCGCCAAGGCGACGCTCCAGGGCGCCCAGGACCAGATCGCCAACCTGAACGGCCGCATCGGCGACCTGGAAACGCAAAACAAAGTGCTGGATGATCGTGCCGCTGCGCTGACCAACACCATCGCCGCGCTGAACGGGCAAATCGCCGACACCGAGCGGAAGCTGGCCGAATCCGATACCAACAACGTCTTCCTCGAAAAGGAATTGCAGCAGCAAATCGCGCAACGGGCCGAATTGGAACGCAAGTTTGCCGACCTCAACGAGGTCCGTGCCCAGGTCAAAAAATTGCGCAATGAACTGTTTGTTTCCCGCCGGTTGCAGTTGATGCGCAACGGCGCCAACGACCAGAAGGGCGCCCAATTGCTCGTGCAGCCGCGCACCGCCGCCTCCGTTGTGGCCGCCGCCGCCAAGCCGCCGCCGCATTACGATTTGAATGTTGAAGTCGGTTCCGACGGCTCCGTCCACGTCATTCCGCCAACCCCCAATGCGATGACGAATACCCCGGCGCGATAAACGGCTGGCGCGAGGCGAAGCATCATTCGCAAATTGCCGATGCCGACCTACGAATATATTTGCGAGAAATGCGGGCACGAGTTTGAGGCCATTCAATCCATTTCCGCCAACCCGCTGCGGATTTGCCCCGAAGGATCCTGCGCCCGGAAACAATGGGGGCGCGGGCGCGTGAAACGCAAAATCAGCGCCGGCGGCGGCTTGCTCTTCAAGGGCAGCGGCTTTTATATCACCGATTACCGCAGCGAAGGTTACAAACAGGCGGCCAAAAAGGATTCCACCGCCCCGAAAAGCTCCGTTGGTGACTCCAAATCCGCGCCCGCCAAGACCACAACCGGCGCAGCCAAGAAATGATCCAGACGTTTCAACGTTGCATCGTTGCATCGTTGCACCGGTTGGATAATTTGACAATTCAACGGGTCAACGCTGTCACGGTTCAACTCCTGCTCGTGGGGGGGGTGCTGTCATTCCCGCCGGTTGCCGGCGGGCAACCTTCCCCGCCGGCAGTCAATTCTGTGCAGAGCGCTTCCGGCCAGTTTATCGTGACCGGCCCGGCGCAATTTTCTCCGCTGGTGCGGTTGCCCGGCGTGGCAATGGATACCAATCTTGTCCGGCTGGAACCGGCCCTGCTGTCGGTCTCCGCCGAGCGCGTCAAAGATGCGCTCCGGCGCCTGCTCGGCGTCAAGCCCAACGCGCCTTGGCGCGGGAAAATCTTTCTGGTCCTGCGTCCGGCGCAATCACTCCACGAAGACGTCACAATCGTCGCCCAACCTTTCCTCAACGGCTTGGATTATCAGGTGCAATTGCCGGACGTTCTGCCGCAAGCCCGTTACCTGCGCGCGATGACCAGCGTGTTGCTGCTGGAGTTTGCCAATCGCAATGCCACGGGCGCGCGCGCCGCGGAACTTCCCGGCTGGCTGGCCGATGGTTTGTCCCGGCAATTGTCCGCGGCCGGTACGCCGGACGTCGTGCTGTCGGCGCCGGGCCGGCTCGTGGATGGCCTGCCGCAAAACCGGATGGTCACGACCCAGCGCGGAGTGGACCCGCTCGCCGGCGCGCGTCGCGTGTTGCGCGACCATGCCGCGCTGACGTTCGACCAGTTAAGCTGGCCGACTGACGCCCAATTGGCCGGCAAGGATGACGGGGTGTATTATGCCAGCGCGCAATTCTTCGTGAGTGAATTGCTCCAGCTGAAAAACGGTCCGGCGCATTTGCGCGCGATGCTGACGGCCTTGCCGGGTTGTTATAATTGGCAGACCGCGTTTCAAAACGCGTTCCGTGAATATTTTCCCCGGCCGCTCGACGTGGAAAAATGGTGGGCGCTGCAGGTCGTGAGTTTCGTGGCGCAGGGTCCCGGTCCGCGGTGGACGCCCGCCGTCAGCCGCGACAAACTGGATGAAATATTGGGCGTGCCGGTGGAAGTGTGGACCGCGTCAAACGCCCTGCCGGCGCGCCTGGACGTTTCTTTGCAGGCCGTCATCCGCAATTTTGAAATACCGCGCCAGACGGCAATTCTTGAAACTAAATTGCGCGACCTCCGGCTGGCGCAGCTTCGCATGGCCGCGCCCCTGGCGGTCCTGACCGATGAATATCGCCGGGCGGTGGCCGGGTACCTCGGCCAAAACCGGGAAGTCCGCCAGCCGCCCTGGAGCAAACATCCCTTGCCGCAGAAAACGAGCGCGCGCGCCACGTTGAAAAGACTGGACGAACTCGACGCCCAACGGCGGTCCATCGAAGAGTCCATCAAACCGGACGTTTTGACGCCTTGAAGCTTGAACGCGGCAATGCCGGCACCGGTCAACTTGACAGGGCGCAATTCAAATCTATAGTTCGCTACCAGGAAAATGAAGGATGACAATTCGCAGGCAAATGGCGAGGAGCCCCCATCGGGCCCCCGACTACGGCTTCTGAAGGAATTTCGCTCTGCCGGGCGCGGCTTCTGGCACAATATTTCTGATGCCGACTGGAGCGACTGGCGCTGGCAACTCAAGCACCGCATCACCACGCCGGAACAATTGCAGCGACTGATGCCCACGCTTGCCCCGGAGGAATTCGCGGGTGCAAAACTGGCAAATCACCGGCTCGCGCTCGCCATCACGCCTTATTTTTTCAACCTGATTGATCCGGCGGATGAACACTGCCCGATCCGCCTCCAGGTCATTCCCCGCATCGAGGAAACCCACACCGCGCCGTGGGAGATGAGCGACCCGTGCGGCGAGGATTCGCACTCACCCGTTCCCGGCCTCGTGCACCGGTATCCCGACCGCGTGCTGTTTCTCGTCACCGACCGTTGCGCCGCGTATTGCCGTTACTGCACGCGCTCGCGGCTCGTCAGCAATGCCAGCGGCTATGATTTTCATCCTGAATTCGACCGGCAAATCGCCTACATCGCGCAGCACCCGGAAATCCGCGACGTGTTGTTGAGCGGCGGCGACCCGTTGTTGCTGAGCGATGAAAAACTGGAAAATCTTCTGGGCCGCCTGCGAGCCATCCCCCACGTTGAATTTTTGCGCATCGGTTCGCGCATCCCGACCTTCCTGCCGCAGCGCATCACGTCCGAACTTTGCGCCAGGCTGAAGAAATTTCATCCGCTGTTCATGAGCATTCACTCGAACCACCCGCGCGAGCTGACGACGGAAGTCCGCGACGCGCTGGGCCGTTTGGCCGATGCCGGCATCCCGCTCGGCAACCAGTCGGTGCTGCTCAAAGACGTCAACGACGATGCGGAGATCATGAAAGCGCACGTCCAGAAACTGCTCATGTGTCGCGTGAAGCCGTATTACCTTTACCAGTGCGACTTGATTTCCGGCTCGGCGCACCTGCGCGCCAGCGTCCGCCAAGGCATCGAAATCATGACACAATTGCGAGGCCACACCACCGGTTACGCCGTGCCGCAATATGTCATTGACGCGCCCGGCGGCGGCGGCAAGGTGCCCATCAATCCGGACTACGTATTGAGTCACAACACCGACCGCGTGGTGCTGCGCAACTACGAAGGCAAAATCTTCGAATATCCCGAAGCACCCGACGGCACACCTCTCGTCAAAGCGCCAAAGGAAATTGTGGAGCCGGAATTGGTCTGATCCCCTCCCAAACTGTGGGTGGCGGGCTGTCCCGCGCCATCCTTCCGGGCAACATTTTCACTTGCGTCCAGGGTTTATCTGCTTATTCTGCCCATCTCTTGACTCAACAAATGTTATTTTTGGCGGAATCAATGAGGTTCGCCAATGATGACGTGGGGCCGGAGTTCGTACAAAAATGAAGAAAGAACAAAATATGAAACTTAAAATCATTGGTGCCGGTTTCGCGGCGTGCCTGGTTGCCGCCCTGCTCGGCGGGTGCGGAAACAAAGAAACCACGCCGCCTGTGACACCGGAAGCCCAAAATGCCGTTGATAGCACGACGACGAACACACCGGAAGCTGCCCCCGTCGCGGCGGCGGCCGAAAAGGCTGCGGCTACGGCGGCCACGGCGGCCACGGCGACAACCCAGGCGGTGTCGCAAGCGGCAGCGGTTGCTTCAACGCAGACGCCCGCCGAGGCAACTCGGATTCAGAGTTTGATTGATCAAGCCAAGAGTCTGGTTGATCAGAAGAAATATCAGGACGCCCTCGATTCCTTGAAACAGCTGGCCAACGTCAAGCTGACGGCAGAGCAACAGAAGCTGGTGGACGATCTCAAGGCGCAGATACAAAAACTCATGTCTTCGGATGCGGCCAAAAGTGTGGGCGGACTTTTGGGCAAGTGAGGCACAAGCCTGCCGGTTACGAAGCCCCCAGCCGTCCGGACAAAATAAAAACCACAAAAGCATCGCCATAAATTACATTCATGCGAAAGCACATCTGCCAGTTTGCGTTGGTCTTGCTGTCGGCGGCCGGCGCCGCTTCCGTTCACGCTCAGATTCAGACCAACCCGATTCCGGCAAAACCGAAGGCCGTGTGGAAAAGCAGCGTCGCCGCCGGCCTGACGCTGACCAGCGGTAACAGCGACACGACGCTCGCCACGTTGACCGCAGACACCGATGGGAAGTGGGGCCAAAGTGAATTGAGTGTCGGAGCGGATGGCGCGTACGGCCGGTCCAAGACTCAGGGGCAGGCGAACACGACGACAACCGCGGAGTTGCTTCATGGATTCACCCAGTACAACTACTTGTTCACCGAGCGCTTTTACGGCTATGGCCGCGTGGAGGGAATGCATGACGGTGTCGCCGATCTCAAGTATCGCGCATCGCTGAGCGCCGGTGCCGGTTACTATTTTATCAAGAACACCAACACTGACCTCAGCGCTGATGTCGGTCCGGGTTATGTTTTTCAAAAACAGGACGACGCATCCACCACTTACGCCTCCCTGCGCGTCGGTGAAAAGTTTCATCAGGCCTTAAGCGACCGCGCCCGCCTGTGGGAGACGGCTGAATGCTCGCCGCAGGTGGACAAATTCAACAATTACATTATCAATGCCGAACTCGGCATCGAAGCCGACCTCAACAAAAACAAAAGCCTCGCCCTGCGCAGCTACGTCACTGATTCGTTCAACAGCGAGCCGGCGCCGGGCTTCAAGAAGAATGATCTGACCTGGGTGACCGCCATCGCGTACAAATTTTAAGGGACGTTCCGGACTTGCCGCGGCAGACGCAGACTGCAATCCTTGCGTGTGGAATGACGGCGAGGTGATGGAACTGGAATGAGCATTGGCTGCGCCGCGATTGAACCCGTGGCTGCGCAGCCCGGTTTTTGAACGGACAACATCATTGAGGTGATTTATGCAAAATGCCGCAACCTCCTCCCGCCGCTGGCGCTTCTTCCGCGCCGGCGGATTCGACCAGGTCAAACTCGAAACCGGCGCCGACCTGATGGGCCTGGACCAACTCGACCAGAAGCTATGGGTCGCCCTCGCCTGCCCGGCCACCGGCCTGGAGTTCGACACCAAAACACTGGCGTTGATTGACACGGACAAGGATGGCCGGATCCGCGCCCCGGAACTCATTGCGGCCGTCAAGTGGGCCGGCGCGATGCTTAAGAATCCGGATGACCTCTTGAAGCCATTGCCGTCGCTGCCCTTGAGCGCAATCAACGACGCCACCCCGCCCGGCAAACAAATTTTGTCTTCCGCCAGACAGATTCTCGTGAACCTCGGTAAAAAGGACAGCACAGCCATCGCCCTCGAAGACACGGCGGATACCGCCAAGATCTTTGCCCAGACGAACTTCAATGGCGATGGCATCGTGCCCGCCGATGCCGCGGGCGACGATGCCACCCGGTCGGTGATTACCGACATCATGGCGTGCTTTGGCCTTGAGACCGACCGGAGTGGCAAACCCGGCGTCAGCCAGGCCCGGGTGGACCAGTTTTTTGCCGAGGCGCAAACCTATTCCGATTGGTGGAAGCGGGCCGAAGGCGACGCAACCATTTTGCCGCTGGGCGAACACACCGCTGCCGCCGCCACCGCCGTGAAAAGGGTCAAGGCCAAGGTGGACGATTATTTCACCCGGTGCCGGCTCGCCGCGTTTGATGCCCGCGCCATCGGGGCACTCAATCGCGAAGAGAAGGAATATCTGGCGTTTGCCGCCAAAGACCTCACCCTCGCGGCCGCCGAAATCGCCGGCCTGCCGCTGGCGCGCGTCGAAGCGGACAAGCCGTTGCCGTTGAAGGAGGGAATTAATCCAGCCTGGGCCATCGCGCTCGCCGCCTTGCACTCCGAAGCCGTGAAACCGTTGCTGGGCGACCGCTCATCTTTGTCGGAACACGACTGGGCCGCCCTGACCGTCGGGCTGGGGCCGTATGAGTGTTGGGCCGCCGGCAAGGCGGGCGTGGCGGTTGAGAAACTCGGCCTCAAGCGCGCGCGGGAAATCCTTGCCAGCAAGGCGAAGGAAAATATCACGGCCCTCATCGCGCAGGACAAGGCGCTCGAACCGGAGGCCAACGCGATTGATGACGTGGATAAACTTATCCGTTTCCACCGGGATTTGCATTCGCTCTGCACCAATTTCGTCAACTTCAAGAAATTCTATGGCCGCGCCGAGCCGGCGGTTTTCCAGGCGGGCCGGTTGTATCTCGACCAGCGGAGTTGCGACCTGTGCCTCACGGTTGAAGACGCCGGCAAGCACGCCGTCATGGCCGGTTTGGCCGGCGTGTATCTCGCTTATTGCGATTGCGTGCGCAAAGGCACGGGCGAAAAGCGCCAGATCGTCGCCGCGTTCACCGACGGCGATTCCGACAATCTGATGGTCGGGCGCAACGGGATTTTTTACGACCGCAAAGGGCGGGATTGGGACGCGACCATCACGAAAATCATTGAAAACCCCATCGGCCTCCGGCAGGCTTTCTGGCTCCCGTACAAAAAATTCCTTCGTTTCATCGAGGAACAGGTGGCCAAACGGGCTGCCGGGGCCGATGCCGCGGCTTCCGCTAAACTCCAAAGTGCCGCCCTTGCCCCGGCGGCTGACAAGACCAAACCGGCCGAACCGAAGAAATTCGACCTCGCGCTGGTCACCGGCATGACCGTCGCGGCCACCACCGTCAGCGGCGTGTTGCTCGGCGTCGTCGGCATGATCCTCGGCCTGCAATGGTGGCAATACCCGCTGCTCGTTCTGGGCGTGATTCTGCTGATTTCCGGCCCCTCCATGGTCATCGCCGGGTTGAAGTTGAGAAAACGTAACCTCGGTCCGATTCTGGACGCCAACGGTTGGGCTTTGAATACCCATGCCCGAATCAGCGTACCGCTCGGCAGATCGCTCACCGAGGTTGCCAAACTGCCGCCGGGTTCTCAGCGCGATTTGACGGATCCCTTCGCCGAGCAGCGGAAGCCGTGGGGATTGTATCTGGCGATTGTCGTCATTCTGTTCCTTGCCGCCGGTTGGTATTTGGGCAAGCTCGACAAAGTCCTGCCCGGCCAAATCAAGAGCACAACCGTCCTCGGCACCAACGCTCCGGCCTATACGCCGCCGTCCGCTGCCACTGTCAGCCCGGGAACCAACGCGTCGTCAGCACCGGTCGCGCCATGATTTCGGCGAATTCAGTAGTCTCCGCCTTGCGGCCTCAAATCATCAAAGACGTAAAAAACGAATGAGGCGCAAAACCCTGATTTGGATGAGTCTTTTTTCGGTCTGCTTATCGGCTCTGTTGGCAATATGGATACCAAACTCAACGCTTGTTAATAGACCATTGTATGCTCCGCGAAATGCTTGCATAAATAACCTGCACCTCATTGATGCGGCCAAGCAACAATGGGCATTTGAAAACCACAAGACAAACGGCTCAGTAGCTTGGAAGGATATTTTGCCTTACATTTGGTACGACCCTAAATCTACGAACATACCAGTTTGTCCAGAGGGCGGCACATACACGCTTGGGGCCATTGGAGAGCACCCAAAATGCTCCATCAAGGGTCACTCAATCGAGCCAAATTAGGGAACTTCCGGCTTTTATTTACGCGCCCTTGCTGGCCGGGGCGGCAACCTTTAATTTCGTCGCCGATGCCACGCGAAACTGCGTTTTGAATTTGCTTCCCCGTCCTTTTCTGCCAGATTGCTTTCATGAGTGGCATCACTTTCATGGTGGATGTGCGGGGACGGAAAACCGCTGCCGTCATTGACCTGCAACGACACGGCCGCACATGGGAGGATTTTTATGACACTTTGCTGGCCGGGTCGCGCGCTCACGAGCCGCGCGAGAGTCTTGAATCCGTGAAACGACGTTTGAAGCTGAAGCGCAAAGGCAATGGCTGATTACGCCATCACATTTGCGCGTTCCGCGCGCAAGGAGTTGGAAAATCTGCCTGCCAATATCGCTGACCGGATCTTGCGCAAAATAGAGGCATTGGCTGCCAATCCGCGATTGCCCGGCGTAATCAAACTCCAAGGAAGCAAAAATTTCTGGCGGCTTCGCGTTGGCGATTATCGTGTGATTTATTCGATAAACGATTCTTCCCGAATGGTTGATGTCGCAGTGGTTCGTCATCGGCGGGACGTGTACCGTGATTTGTAAGGAGCATTGTGCCCCACGAAACCGCCCAAGCCAAATCCGCGCGCCAGAAGAAAATCATCGCCGCGCTGGGCCGGACATATCCCGAAGCGCATTGCGAACTGGAACACCGGAGCCCGCTGGAATTGCTCATCGCCACCATTCTTTCGGCCCAATGCACCGATAAGCGCGTCAATATCGTCACGCGAGATTTGTTCAAAAAGTACCGTTCGGCGGCGGATTACGCGAAGGCGCCACTTTCAGAACTGGAACAGGCCATCCGGACGACGGGCTTTTTTCGGAACAAGGCGAAGAACATCCAGGCTTGTTGCCGCAAACTGGTCGCGCGTCACGCCGGTAATGTCCCGCGCACGATGGAGGATTTGACGCAATTGGACGGCGTCGGACGCAAGACCGCCAATGTCGTTTTGGGCAATGCCTTCGGCATCAACGTCGGCGTCGTCGTGGACACCCACGTCGCGCGGCTGTCGCAGCGGCTTGGATTGACGAAGCAAAAGACGCCGGAAAAAATCGAGCAGGAACTGATGGCGTTGGTGCCGCCGAAACAATGGACGCTCTTCAGTCACTGGCTCATCTGGCACGGACGCCGCCGTTGCGCCGCCCGCAAACCGGATTGCGGCAATTGCGAAATCAGGAAACTGTGTCCCAGAATTGGTGTAAAATCCGAATGACGAAATCCGAAATCCCAATGAAATCCGAATGCCGAAATCCGAAATTCCGGGGGGTGCGGCGAACTTTCGGGCTTCGGATTTCGGGCTTCTTTCGGGTTTCGGATTTCGGATTTCGGATTTTCCCGCAGTGAATCTTCGTCATGCCTTCCAACCATTCAACCTGGCTCCTGCTCGACTCCGGTTCCTGTCTGCCCGCCTTCAACATGGCGCTGGACGAAGCGCTGCTGGCAGCGGTGTTGCGCCTGGGCAGCCCGGTGCTGCGCTTTTACGGCTGGACGGAACCGGCGGCCACCTTCGGGTATTTCCAGAAATACGCGGACGTTGAACGGGCGACGCCGTTGCGCCCGCTCATCCGCCGGCCCACCGGGGGCGGCATCGTGCCGCACGACGCCGACTGGACCTACAGCCTTGCCTTTCCGCCCGGCCACGAATGGCATTCGCTCAAGGCAGAAGAGAGTTACCGGCGGGTTCACGAGTGGATTCAAGGCGCGTTTGAAAAATTGAAAATCGCGACGGAACTGGCGCCGGGCCGTCGTTGCTCGGCACCCGATATTCGACGCCCGTCACCTCCCGATGCGTGTTTCGTTGGTCACGTGAAATTTGATTTGCTGTGGAACGGGAAAAAAATCGCCGGCGCTGCGCAGCGGCGCAACAAACTTGGCCTGTTGATTCAAGGCTCGGTGCAGCCATCGCATTTCCAGAAGTCAGAAATCGGAAGTCAGAAGTCGGAGCGTGCGGCCTGGCAGGACGCCATGCGCGCGGTCGGGAGCGAGGAATTCGGAGTTGAATGGCTCGCATTTGAGCCGGATGATCCTTTGCGGCAATGCGCCGTTGAATTGGTCAGGACCAGGTTTTCGCTGGCGACTTATAACCGGAAGCGTTGAAAGGCTGTGCACCACGTCGTGCACGGCTTGCCTGTGGCGATTGGTTGGGTGTCATTTTGTCTGCGTGAAAAGGGCCGAAGCTCCAAAAACGAACACACACAAAAGCAGCAAGACCGCTAGCGCTCGTCTCACTGGTGGTCGCCAGCGGGCAATCCACGGCCACTTATCATGAAAAAAAGAAGTGGACCGCCGCAAATTTCTAGGCAGTCGACCGCACCGAGAAAGAGTGAGATCTCCACTGGCAATCCCAAGAGCAACTTCCAGTCACCAAAAGTATCAAAGCCAGGATTGCACAAGAGCGCCATGTAACCGCCGGCCATCGCCAAGTTCATGACGAGTCGTCGAATGGCCAATTTGCGCATGACTTTATGAGTCATCGAAACTCCATCTTGTGATGATGTGCTCATGGCACCTCACATTATTCTTAGGCCAAAGGCAGGTGCACCACGTCGTGCACCGCTGGACGGCAGCGATTTGCTAAACCACGTCGTTGTCATCTGACATCTTCTTGAATGCTCCAAACATCTCAAGCATCTGCTGGCTCATGTCTGAGATCATGCCGTGCGCTCCCGGCAAGTCCACACTAGCCAACTCCGCATCTGACGCTCCGAGCTGATAGCCCATCGAATAACCTTCCCTCCAAGCTGTCTGCTCTGAACGAGCGCCACACTCTGCGGGCAACGAGGGAATCTGGCTCGGTGGTTGTCTCTCGCCTGACAACTGTGAACCGTTCGCCGCGCGATCGTTCGCGCCAAGCCGAAAACCGCGGTTGAAGATCTCAGTGAGTCTGGTCTTGTCCATAGTTGCGGTAGTCTAGTGGTCTAATATTCTTATTGGGCCAAAGGCTGTGCACCACGTCGCGCACGGCTGGTCTGCGGCGATTGGATAGGCTCTGCGTTCATACCTCGTAGCCTTTGGCCCTCGCTTGGCCGGTGAGTGATGCCAATACGCTGGCTCGAAGAAACGATGCCCACTGACCATACTTAACGCCAACTGTATCACCGCGCCGATTCTTATCAATGTGCTAATAGGGAAGCCACGCCTCCTGATGGCTGCCGCTCCTCGACTCGACTATCACGAGAAACGGATAAAAGCTGCGCTGAAATCTGCCCTCCCGCCAACTCCTCGGCATGGGTTCGGGTAGGAACACGTCCAAAACTCTGCATGGATGAAGATATGAACCATTTCCGAACTGAAATTCTAACGAGAGATAACTCTTCGCGCCGCACTCGCATCGGAATCGCCCTCGCTGAATTTCGCGTAAAGCGTCGAATAGCCGGGGGACCCATTCTCGCTTGCCGCAACTACGAACGCTGCAAATCTTGTATCGGTCGGTTGCCATAAAAAGCCTATCATTCTTCTTGGGCCAAAGGCCGTGCATCACGTCATGCACGGCTGGGCGGCAGCGACCTGGTCAGGCCACAAAATCGTCACAACCATAAAGGCTAAAGTTTATCCATCATTCCTTCAGTCTTTTACTTTACCCTTTTATTTCCAGCGAAGCGTTTTCCGGATCATCCGGTCAGTGGATCCGACGTCCGTGGGCTCGTGGCCGACTCCTGATGCGATGACGACGAGGCACACACAGACGCCGCGGGCATTCTGAACAATGTAAATGCTGTTGTGACTCCTGGCTTTTTTCCCCTTCGTTTCCCTCTGCTCATCGAAGGCGAAATGAACTCCAGCCAGACCGGCGTCGGTCGTGAATTTATCTTCCTGGAGCGAGCCCGGAACCATTTCAGGGTCCACTTCATAATCCTTGCGCAAGCCGGCGGCTCTATCATCCGTTGAACACTGGTCAGTCGGGTCGGCGATGACTTGGATGAAGACTCCATTAAACTCATCCTCTCCTTTGAGGATGGGCAAACGAGTATCTTTCAGCAGGGTAATTGGTCCGCTCCACAATTCCTTCCAATGTTCTCCCGGAACGAGCGCGACATCAGCGACCTCAAAGACAATCGCGCCTTCAGGCGTTCTGCCACCATGCTCGATGGAATCAGAGTAATCGGCACGGCTCGAAAGGCGAATCGGAAGCCGTGCGTCAATGACTGCCTGCACCACCTCCGAAGCAATGGGTGGTGGCTCTTGCTGGCGGGCCTCGCGGTAATACCAAACCACTCCATGCTTCTCGCTCAAATTCCGAAGCGACTCTCGAAGTGCCTGAACCGTGGAGGCGGAGCCATCCACCGTGAGTCGTCCGTCTGCGAAAACCGCGACTTTGAGAACGGGCGCATCAGGACTCACTGGACTCTGTGTTGCGGGCTGCTTGCCGCAACCGCCGCAAAGAACTGAGAGCAGTCCCATAGTGGCAAAGAGATGTCGGAATGTTCGCATGGCGTCGAGTGGCCTGCCATTCTTATCGGGCCAAAGGCGGTGCACCACGTCACGCACGGCTGGCCTGCCACGATTTGTTAAACCACATGGTCATCTCCTGTCTGGTTCCGGTAGTTCTTCTCGTATGTCTCCCACAGAGCCAGGCCCATTGGCCAGCCAAAAAACACTGACAACAGCGCCCACCATGCCGGAAGCATCAAAATGGAGGTCAATGAAACCTCACCGCAAACTAATAAAACGACAAAACAGAAGGATAAAATCCAAAATCCGACCCATGTGCCGCGGCGCAGGATGCCATCCCGGAACACATAACGAGCGCGTCCGGCCTTTCTTTTCTCCTTCCACCACTCAATATCTGCTTGTGTCATAATGCGTCATGTGACCTGACATTCTTACTGGGCCAAAGGCTGTGCACCACGTCATGCACGGCTGGCCTGCATCATGCCGACACTTTTCACACAGCCTCGCGATTTGATAGACCACGTCATCGTGGCCCCCAGATATGAAAGCAAATGACGGTGAGCAAAATGAGAGCTGCAAGCCATGACGCTCCCGATAATGCCGCTCTTGCCGATGGACGGAAATATTGTGTCAGTGGCGGAATCACGAAGAGCAGAAAAGTAGACCAGCCGAAACCGACGAGTAATCCAAGGCAGAATCCGATCCAAATCCAATCATTTCCCTGAAGTGCGAGATTAACTCCGGTGAGTAGAGCAGCCACGGCACAAAAGGCCACTCGAACCACAATGCTCCAGTGTTGAGTTTCTGCAATCCATGTCTTGGACGGTTTCATACACGAAGTGGTCTAACATTCCAATTGAGCCAAAGGCTGTGCATCACGTCATGCACGGCGGGCCGGCGGAGTTTGGTCAGGCCGCGGTGTCATGTTTCTTGCTCCGTCTCTGATAATAAATCACAACTCCGAGTGCCGGTAAAACGCACGTGGCTGCTATGCAACCCAACATCGTCAAAAAAATCTCCGGTGTCATCTTATGCTCTCGTGACCACCAGATATCCGGCTGAATGCAGGTGGCAATAAATGCGATCAGTAGCGGGAGGGAACAAGCCGACAGGAGCAAAGTGCCGTATGAGATTGGCCTTTTGCGAGCGATGCGAATGCGGCAAATCATGCCGGCCACAGGAATGGTCGCCAACATCGGAAGCAGAAACGACAATATAGCGCTCATAATCGTAATGTGGTCTGACAATCTTCTTGGTCCAAAGGCGGTGCGCCACGTCGTGCATGGCTGGCGTGCATCATGCCGACACTTTTCACACAGCCTCGCGATTTGTTGGGCCATCGGTATCGCATACAATCACTGATTAGTCAAAGTCACGCCGTCGATATTGGTGCTGTTTTTATACCACTGATATACGGGTGGGCTGCCTGTCCTTGGTAACGTTTGAGCATTCGTGCGGAAATACCACTGATAAGTCAACGGGGCCGTGCCTGTGTTTGTCACGACGAAAGAAGCACTCTGACCCACCACAGTCACAGACTCTGGCATGCTGGTAGCCTTAGTGCTGGCATCGTGAGCACAACCGCTCAATACGCAACCGATGGCTAATCCAACAAGTGTGAGTAACGTTTTCATATTTCTCATGTGATGTGCGAGATGGCCTCACATTCTTCTTGGGCCAAAGGCGGTGCACCGCGTCGTGCATGGCTGGCCGGCAGCAGATTGCTGGACCGATGGTTCATTTCACTATCTCGAATTCCCTCAACCAGGCTGCATGATGCAACATGGCGGCAGAAAGTAGAATGGGCATCACGCTCAAAACAAATGCCAGCCACAATAAATATACCGGCCGTCTCTGATTGAACAGCGGCAGCCTGAAGGGCAGAAAGCCAAAAGCCACGAATGTAACAAAGATAGCGCAAAAGATCGGTAATACAGGTCGCACCCGGGCTCCGGATGGAATCCAGTAGAAATGAATGCAGACAAGAACAGTCAGGGTATTCGCGATCACACCAGCCCAGAATGCTCGCCTTGTAGATTTCTCCGGACTCTCTGACATTGCTCGTTTCTGCTCCATAAATCTCGTTGGTCTAACATTCTCATTGGGCCAAAGGCTGTGCACCACGTCGTGCACGCCGGGTCGGCAGCGATTTGTCAGGCCGATGAAATGTCATCACGTATCAATAAAAAAAGCTCCATACAAAACCAATGCTGTGAAAAGCGTCGCCACAACTACCGGCACCCACCATTCCTTACACCACGACCAAATGCACCAAACGAGTGCCACAATCGCTAATACTCTGCGTCCAGTTTCGAGTCTGCCGCAAGTCGCACCAATTGCCTCAAGGGCTTGATCTGACAAGTGACCGCTTGGCATGGGACCCCACATAAGCTGCGCATAAACGCGGAGCGTATAAAGTGAAAGGCAACCGAAAACAATACAGGCAATAGCTCGGTCGGGTATCTGCTTCTTTATGTTCGGAGCGTTCATGCGTCTTGTGGTCTAACATTCTTCTTGGGCCAAGGGCGATGCACCACGTCGGGCACGGCTGGCCGGAATAATCCCTTCTGCTGCCGTGCCATTATCAAAGCAGATTTGCGAATTTCTGTCAAAGTTTATCGCCGTCCGGCAATGTCTGATTGGGTGAAGTGTTGAGCCGCCGGCTCAATCATCGAGCCACTGGCTCGACGCTACACGGACAATGCCCACGGTCCGCCATCACCGGCTTGCGTGCGACCCGCATAAATATTCGCCCTGGGCGTTCATAAGAAAGCGATGGATATTTACAATTGTGTTCAATATGCGATTATTGAAGGGAATCGCGCAGATTGAGTGGGTTGCGCTGCCGGTTCTGAAATCGTTGTGAAAAAAGTCGTAATTTGTGCCGCGGCATTTCTTCTTTCCGCCACGCTGGCCCGTGCGGTCCTTCTGTTGGATGATCCTTTCAATTACTCCAACGGTCCGTTGGTGACCGTGAGCGGCAACGCGTGGGTACATCACAGCGGTTCGGTCACCGGCGAAGTAACGGTGGTGTCGGGCCGGGTGCTGCTCAACGAAGACAACAAGGAAGATGTCAATGCGCTCTTCGCCGTTTCTTCCAACGCGACCAACGTGTATTACGCCAGTTTAACGGTCAAATTCACAACCCTTCCAAGTGGTAGTGGCGCCTACTTCGCGCATTTCAAAAGTTCGTCCGCCACCGGTTTTCGAGCGCGCCTTTGGGCGCTGACCGGCGGGGCCGCATCGGACCGGTTCCGGCTGGGGATTTCTTCAACCAGCGGCTCCGTCATCAGCGCCACCAACACCGTGGATTTGCGCCTCAATACGGATTACATCGTTGTAACCCGTCTGGTGAACAGCAACTCGGTCAGCACACTTTGGATCAATCCGACAGCGGAAAGTGATTCCAGCATTTCGACAAGTGAAGACGCCTCGACATTCAGCGCCGTCAGCTATGCGTTTCGCGAGAGTGATTACGAAGGCGCGCTGAACATTGACAATCTGCGGATCGGTACATCCTTTGCCGATGTGGTTTCCGGCGGGTCGGGACAGCCGCCGGCCATCACGTCCCAATCGCAAAATCAAACCGTGACGAATGGTGCGAGCGCCACCTTCAGCGTGAGCGCCAGCGGCACGCCGCCACTCGGTTATCAATGGCAGTTTGCTCCGACATCGGACGGGGTTCACGGCACGAACCTTCCGGGAGCGACAAGCTCCAATCTCACGTTGACCGCCGTGACATTCGCCCAGGCCGGTTTTTATACCGCCGTGATCACCAATGCCGCCGGTTCGACCCTCAGTGACCCGTTCGCCTTGAGCGTCTGGAGTGCTGCGGCCCCGGCGTTTTCCTGTCTCACTTACAACACCCACGGCAACGGCCTGACCAACTGGAGTACCAATATGTGGCACGTGCAGGCCATCGGCCGCCAGATGCAATACCTCGACCCGGACGTCATCACCTTCAACGAAATCCCGGTCACCAACAATTGCACGGCGCAAATGTTGGACTTTGTGAAGGCCTTCCGCCCGGGCTATTACCTCGTCACCAATTCAGCGGACGATGGGTTCATCCGCAGCGTCATTCTCAGCCGTTATCCCATCGTCACGTCCCGAAGCTGGCTGCATGATACTGCCCTTGCGCCTTACGGCTATACCAATGCCGATCCCGCCCCCTATTTTACCCGCGATTTGTTCGAAGCGGAAATTGCCGTCCCCGGTTTCCCGCGGTCGTTGCACGTGTTCGCGGCCCATTTGAAATCGGCCCAGGATGCCACATCGTCGGCGAAACGCGCGGCTGAAGCCAGGGCAGTTTCCAATTTCTTTGCCACAGTCTTTCTGCCGGCCAGTGATGGAGGGCCTTATGTGTTGAGCGGCGACATGAACGAAGACATTCTCCGGCCGCCGGTGAGCAATCCACAGTCCGTCCGGTGTCTGGTCGGCACACTGACCGGACTGCACCTGACGACCGCCGTCAATCCTTTCACCGGCCGCGAAGTGACCTGGTCCATTCAGGACACCAACAATGGCCCGACGGTGCGCTACGATTACATCCTGCCGTGTGCGATGCTGTTTTCGAACATCGTTGGCGGCCAGGTTTTCCGCACCGATTTGCTGCATCCCGTGCCGCCGAACCTGTACAGCAACGATGATAAAATCGCGTCCGATCACCTGCCGGTACTTATGGTTTTTGCCAACCCGTACAATGCGCCGTTCCGTTTGCTTTCCATCGGTGTGACGAACCAAGTCGTTTCGTTGACGTGGGAGACCTCCAGCAACCGCTGCTACGATGTCGAAATTTCAGCCGATCTCGTCACGTGGACGCCGCTGACCACCAACCTCGTTGCGACCGGCGCCGGGCTCACGTTCAGCACGAATGCGCCGGATGATGGCGCGAGGTTCTTCCGAATCTACCGCGCACGATGAAATTTCAGGGACACCAGACCAATTCCGGGTTGTTGGTGATGCCCTTGCCGGTGGTGAAATTCCAATACTCCGTGTTCCGGAAGCGTGCGACATGACCATCGAGAAAAACAAACTGCGCGCCCTGGTTGTGCAGGTTCGTGTGGACATTGTTTTGTTGAGCGACGGCGGCGAGTTGTCCATTGTCAAACAACCACACCGTGACCACGGGCCGCCGGACATTTGAAAGCAGAATTTGATTGCCCGTGCCGGTGCCGTTTACGTGTTCGTTGAGACAATAATGAAACAACTCGTTGCCGTTGCTGCGGCGTGGGTTCGAAGGACAAATCCAGATGCAATGTCCCGGATCAATGTCTGCATTCGTCCGCCACGGCATTTCGTGATAAGTCGGCAGATGCAGCACGCGCGGCAAATCAATATACCATCCTTCATCTGTCGAGCTGCCACTGAAGGACCCGTCTTTCGGCAGGAGGTCATTATTATCTGCGGCAAAGACATGCGTCGCCACTCCCCACTGCCGGAGATTGTTCCGGCACTCGGCGCCGTGGGCGGTGGTTTTGGCGCGGTGGAGCGCGGATAGCAGCAGGGCGGCCAGAATTGCGATGATGCCAATGGCCACCAGCAATTCAATCAGTGTAAATGCGCGCGCCGCTTTCATGAAGCCCGCCGATTTCGAAACCCGAACGAGTTAACACACCGGCAAGCCGATTGGCAAAGTTTTTCTTAATACTACAAAGAGTTGCTTTAGAGCAACTTGCGCGCGGCCGGCTATTCTGCGGCACGCGACAATCTTGCGCCGGGGTGACTTTTGCTCGCCGAGGCCCTCCGTTTTGGTATTTTTCCGCATGGTTCGGCTGGTGCTATTCGACATTGACGGCACGCTCGTTCACACTGGGCGCGCCGGAACCCAGGCTTTTGCCAAAACCTTCGCCACGGGGTTCAACGCGCCAAACGGGGTCGAGAAAATCAGTTTCGCCGGGCGCACCGATGTGAATCTCGTCCGCGAATTTTTCGGTCTGCACGGCATACCGGCGACGCCGGAAAATTTCGGGCGGTTCTTCGAGCGTTACGTTTTCTGGCTCGACCAGATGGTTGCACACAGCAACGGCGGACCCTGTCGGGGGGTGCTGGAAATGCTCGACGGCCTGCGGGCCTTGCCCCGCCCGCCGCTGCTCGGCCTGCTTACCGGCAACATCCGCCTGGGCGCGGAAATCAAATTGCGCCGCTACCAGCTCTGGGATGTTTTTGAGACGGGCGCGTTTGCCGACGACAGCGAGGACCGCAACCAAATTGCCGTTGCCGCGTTCAAACGCGGCCGCCGCGTGCTCGGGAAAGATTTGCAGCCGGATGAAATCCTCGTGGTCGGCGACACCCCGTTTGACATCCGTTGCGGAAGATTCATCGGCGCAAAGGTCCTGGCCGTGGCCACCGGCGGCGCGACGCTGGAAGAATTAAAACGGCATCAACCGGATTGGGCGGTCACGGATTTAACGCAAATCAACGCGCAGGAAGTCTGTTCGAAAATGTAGTGTCGAGCCTGTGGCTCGAAAATATCGGCGTGCAGCGCCGACCCTACATCAATGGCAGTGGCAGCCGCCACCGCAACAATGCCCCCCGCCGCCGCTTCCTGATCCCGCACTGGCGGGACCGGCGCTCGCCGAGGCGAAGGTGGAAAATTTCTTGGCCAGTTTCGCCGAACCGCAATGCGGGCAGGTGGTGCTTTTCCAGTTCGTCGAGCGGACGAGAATTTCACTGTCGCGCCCGCACTTTTCGCAATGGAACTCGTAAATCGGCATGACGCCAGAATAATCGAGGTGGTTGGAATCTCAAGGCGCAAGTTTCTCAGCATGCGGCAGGTGGTCGCGGTTCCAGCGGACCAGAGCCGCGTCGTTGGCGGCTCCCAAGAGGGATTTCAGCGCCGGCGATTCAACGTGACCATCGCAAAAGACCACGTTGGCCTCTCCTTGATGCCGCAAATTTGCGCTATCCGAGCTGGCCACCTGGACATCGCGCCAGAAAACAAACCCGCCGTCAAATATGTCGCCCATCGCCATCATATCGCTCGGAGCCGCCACCTCGGATTCATTGACCGGGGGGGCCAGCGTCTGGGCGAACATGCCGGCCTTGTGTCCTCCCAGCCCCAGTGACACGGGGTTTCCCACCACGTCCAGGCCATAGGCATTGTAGCCGTAGGACATATAAGCCGCATTCGTGGGAAAATTGGATGGACGTTGAGCCGACGGACAATGCCATACGCCCGTTTCGAAAAAACTTTGGCCGGGTTTGGAGGCAATTTTTTCATGTTCCAGGGCGTCAATCCAGAATCCATGATGTTCGGGATAGCCGCCGTTACGAAAATCCACATTCGCGAACAAGGGGTAATCATGATTATCCGCGACGAATTCCTGCAAGGCGAGTCCCAGTTGCCGCACGTTGCCGGCGCACTGAATGCGTTGTGCCGGTCCTTGGCTGCGGGTGATGGCCACAAGCAGCAGCGCGGCCAAAATTCCAATAATAGCGGTGAGGGCCAGAAGTTCGATCAAAGTGAACGCAGTGCTTTCACTGCGGTGCGACAAAAACATGCCTAAACTATACCCGATTTCGCCTTTTCTTTCAACCAGTGTTACGGTGCCAGCTTTTCGCGATGAGGCGTGTGATCGCGATTCCAGCGGACCAAAGCGGCGTCGCTGGTGTCTTCAAAAAGAAATTTCAGCGTTGGTGATTCGACGTGGCCGTCGCAAAAGACCGCGTTGGCGCGGCCTTGATGGCGAGCATTACTCCTTTTAGTGCTTCCAAAAAAATCGCTCGTGGTTGTGCGCCAAAGCAAAGTACTTCCATCTGCAATGAAAAGGCTGTTTCCGATTAGACCGTCGCCTATCGCCATTATGTCACTTGCATTGACGACTTCCGATTCATTGACAGGCGGCGCAAAAATAATCTTCCCGTCCGCCCGAAGATTTCCCATCCCATTCTGCCCGCCCAGACCAAGTGAGCTTACATCTTTGTTTGTGGCAACGCCGAAAGCGTTGTAGCCGTAAGAAGAAAAGAAATATTCCTTTGGGACGTCAGAAGGATGAGAAGCAACGGGACAAAACCACACGCTGCTTTGCCAGTTGCTACTGTTTATCTTTAATTCAAGTTCGTGTGTTAGCGCGTCTATCCAACCCATATAATGTTCCGGGTAATTGCCTTTGAAAAAGTCGCCATTCACGTCCAGCGGATATACATGGTTGTCTTGCACAAATCCCTGCAAAGCCAATCCAAGTTGCCGCACGTTGTTGGCGCATTGAATCCGCAACGCCCTTCCTTTGGCTTGAGAAACGGCTGTCAGCAAAAGCGCGGCGAGAATTCCAATGATGGCGATGACCATCAGCAATTCGATCAAGGTGAACGCTGAATTTCTATTCAGTCGGCGGCAGGTCACGTCTAAGCCGGAACGATTCAGTTGAACCAGTATTTTGAATAAGGTTGGCGGGTTCATGCTTGAAGCGAGCCAATTGCATTGCAGTTGGGTAGAGCGGTGAGTTTGGTCAGGATTTCGCGCCACCAGTGGCGATGAGTTTGACGGCGCACGGCCAGTTTAAGGGTGGGTTTGCCACGGGCGCGACTCCACACCGCTGCCCGGCTAAACAAGCGCCAGCGCAGGGTGTTGAGTTCGCATTTTTCCAACTGGCCCAGCCGCCGTTGCAGCAGCACGCACAGGTTGTAAGCGGCAATCGCCAGATGGTGCATCGCCTCGGTGCCCCAGAAATTGTCCACGCACAGCCGTTTAATTCCAAACTGCTGGCCGAGTTCTTTGATGCGATTTTCGAGGTCGGCCCGACCGTTGTATTGGCGCCAGACGGCCAGAGCGTCCACGCTCCGGGGCAGGTTGGTGACCAGCGCTTGAAAGCGATAGCCCGGAACGTCCAGCAAGGTCTTGCCACCCGCTTCCGGGCGTTGTTCGACCCGCTGGCGAATGACGATCAAACGACGGTTCGGTTGATCCAGTTCCACTTCCTGCACCTCCAGCCCGGGGAGTTCGGTTCGTTGCCAGTGGGCGTCATCATGCCGGCACCAGCTTTGAACTTTCTGCGTCAGCCGTGCCACCAGAATGAAGTTCAAGCCCAGTGCCTGAGCCATAGCTTGCACGCTGGTCTCGCCAAAACCCGCGTCGCCGCGCAAGAGCTTGATCCGAAGGTGCGCCGGCAGACTGGCCACGGTCTGACGCAAAAACTCCGCCGCCCCATTGGCACAAGCACTGTCGCCCCGGCGCAGCCAGTAGTTGGCGATGAGTTTGCTTTCGGCCAGAGCGGCGATCAGCGGACGATGACACGGCTTGAGTCCCTGCCGGGTGTAACCGACGGCCACGCCCTGTTGATGGCCATCCTCGTGCAACAGTGCCCACGAATCCAAGTCCAGCGTATAACCCTCTTTGAGCGAAGGCAGACTCGCCAGGGCTTGCCGGTGCAGACCGTTGAGCGCGTTGCAGGTCTTTTGGCCAAACACGTCAAAGAACCGGCTCAAGGTGGATTGACTCGCGATGGCTTCGACGCCCAGCACCTGGCTCAACGCCGGATCACTTTGCAACCAAGCCACGCGGGAAAGCTTGTCCGCACCGCAGAGAATGCCTCCGACGTATCCCAGCGCCACATCGGTCGGATCGTAAGCGTTGGGACTGGTTGGACAATGAGGCAAGACTTCCCGCAGTTGCCTGCGAAAACCCTTCTGATGCAGAAAGTGCGACCACACCACCATGCCGCCATGCGCCGTCAGTCGCTGATCGGTGAACGAAATCCGGATGGACGAAGTTTGATCTTTGGTGTCAATTGGCAGGCGCACCGTTTGGTCCGCCTCCCTTCGAGGCTCGTAAGCTTGTGTTTGGTTCATCACCCCAAGCCCGCCAAACGGTGTTCATTCTTTCAAGCTGAATCGTTCCGGCTAAGCGATACTGCATTTCGCCTTTTCTTTCAATGGCCAACAATTAACCTTCCGCGCATGACTCACTTGCAACGGGCGATTGAAGATTCCGTCAAGACGCTCCGCACGCTGGCGGCTTTTGAAGAACCGTTGAACCGGGCGGCGCAGATGGTGCTGCGCTGTCTGACTTCCGGCCACAAACTGCTCGCGTGCGGCAACGGCGGCAGCGCCTCGGACGCCACGCATCTGGCCACGGAATTTCTCTGCCGCTTTGTACAAGACCGGCGGCCGTATCCGGCCATTTCACTGACGGCCAACGGCGAGTTCATGACCGCCGTCTGTAACGATTACGGCGCGGATGAGATTTTTGCGCGGCAGGTCTGGGGCCTGGGTGAAAAGGGCGACGTCCTCATCGCCTTCACAACCAGCGGCAAATCAAAAAACATCTTGCGCGCCCTCGAAGAGGCCAAACGCAAAGGCATGGAAAGCATTTGCTTTTTGGGCCGCGACGGCGGGTTTACCAAAGGCGTGGCGACACTTGATTTGCTCGTTCCAGGCACGGTCACGACACGCATCCAGGAAGGGCAGAAACTGCTCTTCCACGCGCTGTGCGAAATGGTCGAGGAGAAATTGCCCCGGTCATAAAAGTTGGCAGGGCTCAATCTAAGAACCGCCGCTGTATATCGCCTGATAAACGACGAGGGTCAGGATGAAACTCCAAAAAACCGTCCCGAACGCGGCGCACCCAATCCCCCAAATCCGGTAAGGCCGGGCGGCGTTCCAGAGTTTATTTTCACTGGCGCGCACGCGGCCCGAAATCCACAGCGCGACCAGCGCAAAGGGCAAACCGATCACCGGCAGCAGCCCGAGCAATCCACAGGCGAAGCATCGGAGCGAACTTTCGAGCATCCGGATTTTGGCGGCAGGAATGTCGTCGTTCATTTTGATTCCGGTTTCGCCGGTGATTCCGCGCCGGCGGCGCTGTTGGTTTGCGAGTCGGTCAGACGCTCAATCTGCCGGTGCTCCAGCAGTTTGGTTTCCCGATGCAGACGGGTAAGGGTGCTGTAGTTGACGGTGACCAGAATCATCATGATCGCCAGCAGCGCGAGGAACACGATAACAATCGAACCGTTCTGCCGGACGGGCCGGTTAAGATGGGATTGCTGGATTTTCATGGCGCGTTCCTGGTTGCCGCCTCAAACGTAAACAGGAGCGGCAGATGAGTGTCTTTGCGGCGCAATTTCAGTTCCAGCTCCCAGCGCCACGCGCTCACCGGCCCGCGCTGGTCCATCACCATTTGCGATGCCTCGACCGTCGGCAGCAAGGACTCCGAAAAATTCGCTGAAGCCAGTTGGCGGCGGATTTCACCGGCATTGTAACTGTAAAGCACCGCGTTCGTTCCACGGGGAATCCGCAAGCATTCTCCCTGCGGCGTGGTTTCGACGGTGATTTTTCCCGTGGCGCTGCGCACGTCCGCGCGCCAGCGCTCACCCGCGCGCAACGCCGATTCAACGTCATCGGTGGCATACAGCAGCGCCTTCGAGTTGTCCCAGACCAGGAAAAAGGCGGCCAGGCCCAGGCCGATGATGAGGGCAAACAGGCCGATATAAACAATGCATTCAATCAAAAGGACACCGGTTTGGGGGCGGGCGCGGGAATTGGATGATGACAATTTCATTTGATGGTTATTTCGCGCAAGACCGGGCCGATGCCCTGCCGTTTGTCGGATTGCCACTCCAGGCGCAGATGTTTGCCGGTCTTGGTCAGTTGAAAATGGCCCGGCGGCAGGTGGGCGGCGGCCCTGGCACGGACGGCGTAAGCCTGCTGGCCGTCCGGGAAATCCCGCCATTCGCCGGCGGCCAGGACTTCCATTTCGCCGTCCACGATTTCCACGGCGACGGTACGAAAATATTCGGCGCGGAGCAGTTGCTGTTCATGCGCGAACGAAAATGCCAGCGGCATGATGGCCAGCGTGAGAATCGCCATGCCGACAATCACATCCACCATCAGGAGGCCGCGCTCGCGGCGAAACATAGCGGGTAATGACCGTGATACTTTTGTTTTCATGACGACGACAATGCTCCGTTCAATAGTGCCACCAACATGCCGAACGTGGCTGTTACAATTAACGCAACCAGGAGGCCATTCAATATCACCAGGCCGCTGGTAACCGCATGGGCGGTGGCTTCCTCCTGCTGAAACGCCTTGGCGTCGAGCGCCTCATGCCAGCCGCGTAACGCGCCCAAAAATCCACCGCGTGCGTGAGTCGCGTTGGTCAGCCGCCAGTGGAATTCACCGGCGTCGTCGAACGCGCGGACGGCGTCATCCAGCTTCGTTCCCTGTTCAATCGCCGCAATCGCACGTTGCGCGCGGTGGCGGCAGATTTCATTGGCCGTGCAAGCGCCCGCCAGCCGGACGGCTTCGGCTTCCGGCACGCCGCCGTCGAGCAGCACGGCCAGCATGGCGGAAAATGTCCGCTGGAACCGCTTTCGTTTCCACGGAAGCTTCCACGCGATCCAGTCCGCAAGCGGCAGTCCCCGGAATTGAAACCACCGGGCGAACTGCGGGCCGCCGATGTAGAGCAACGTCGCGGCGGCCAATATCAGGAAAAGAACTATTTCAAAGCCAATCAGCCAGGCCGTGTTGGCGAAGACGAATTGGGTTATGGGCCACAACGGGGCATTGCTTCCGGCGGCAACTTCCCTGAATCGTGGAACAACAAAAATCATCGTCATCGTTACCACGCAAACGAAGGCCGGAGAGAAAAACAGAACGACTAGAATCATATAATGCACCGCGCTGCGGACGCCGGCCGGCCGGTCCTGCAGGATTTCGCGGCAGGCCGGCAACACGCGCCGGAGGTCACCGAGCTTGCCACCGGCGCGGAGCGTGGCGATGATTTGCGGCGGCAAAAAACGCGGGACTTTTTCCAGCGCGGCAGCAAAGCGCAAACCGCCTTCGATGTATGCCGCGAGCAGGTGGAAACGCACGCCCAGAGTCCGGTCACGGCTTTGGGCGATGGAAAGGATCATTTCCTCGACGGACTGGCCGCGTTGGAGCGCGCCTTCAAGCAAATCAAGGAACAGCCGCGCGCGTTCCGTCCGGCGCAGCGGCAGGGTGAGGAAAAAATGAATCAAATAAACAGCACCAACCAGGCTGCCCACCCAAAAAAGAAAAACAATCACCTCCGATAACAGATTGCCCAAATCTTCAACGTCCAAAGCCAGGATGGCAGAATGGAAAATCTGACCCAACAGCGGCTGGAAAATTATTTCAGCGTTCATCGCCATGGCTTCAATCTCCCGCGCCTATCGCATTGAGAAACGCAATCAGTGCTGCAAACACGGGTTGAATTTGGGACAGGATCATTGCTGCCAGCGCCAGAATCGAACACGGTAGCGCTGAATAAAGCAGCAGTTCGGAGCGGTACAGGGCGCGGGATTGGAATATCTCGGCGGCGCGCTGAAAACCGGCCGTCAAATCCTCGCCCGATTGCGCGATCGTCCAGATGAAGAGGGCCGGAAATGTTTTGCTCGCGGTTGCCATTTCGGAAAATTTTCCGCGGCCGGACGCCAGCCGCTGCCGCCATTGCGCAATTTCCCTTTCCGCGCCGGTCCCCTTTTCCACTTGTTCCACCAGCGCGAGCGCGTCGTCCAGCGGCACGCTGTTTTTCAGCATCAATCCCATGGCGGATGCCATCTGCGCCAGGCTTGCTTCCCGGAAAGCGGGAAGCCGCCAGCGCAACATCCGGCGTGCCGGTGAAATGACGATGGCCATCAGGGCCGCAACCAGCGTCAATCCGATGAACACCGGGGACATCCACAAGCCGGCTGAAACCACCGGGAGTGAGGCATTGCCTGCGAGGGATACGAGGTTGTTCCAAATGAATGTGCTGAGGATGAATGCGATAAAGCACGATAACAAAAAAACGGCGAACAAAACGATGAGCGGATAAACCATCAAACCCTTCAGGCGCGTCCCCAGCAGGTGCCGGCGCTGGAAGTAATCCGCGAGCAGGGTCAGCGCGCCGGGCAGATCGCCGCTTTTGACGCCGACGAGCATCATTCGCTTGTAAAGTTCGGGCAACTGGCGCGCAGCCAGTGCGGCGGCCATCGGTGTGCCTTTGGCCAGGTCGGCTTCGAGCGCCTGCAATTCGGCGCGGAGCGGCCCGGCGCGCATTTCCTGGCAAAGCTGCCGCAGCGCGCCTTCCAGCGGGATGCCGTCGCGCAGCATCGCGGCGAGCTGTTGGTTGAAGAAGGCAAATTCGTCGTATTTCATAAGCCGAGGAGTCGTTGGAATTCCGCCTCGTTCGTGACGCCTTGTTCCACAAGCGCGCGGGCCGAGGCCTGCAAGGTTTGCGCCGAAGTGAGCGAGGACAATTCGCGTTGTCGGATTTTTTCGCGGATGACTTCGTTCACGCGCAGCCATTCGACAAGCGGCACGCGGCCTTGATAGCCGGTGCGCAGGCAGGTTTCGCAACCGCTGCCGCCGCACACGGAACAGAGTTTGCGGATGAGCCGCTGGTTCAAAACCAATTCAACCGCGCTCGCCACGGCGGAATGATCGGCGCACATGGCCAGCAGGCGCTCGAATACGCCCCGGCACGAACCGGCGTGGAGCGTTGAAATTACAAGATGCCCGGTCAGACCGGCACGGACGGCCAGTTGAGCAGTGGCTTCGTCCCGGATTTCGCCAATGATGAGCACCTGCGGGTCCTGCCGCAGCAGATGCCGCGCGGCGCGTGCGAAATCAAGGCCGATGGCTTCATTGACTTCAGTCTGCATCGTGCCGGGAACAATCTGCTCGACCGGGTCCTCGACGGTGATGATGTGGCGTCCGCCGGGTTCGGCCAGGTCGCGGAGGCAAGCGTAAATCGTAGTCGTCTTGCCGCTGCCGGCCGGGCCGGTGAGCAACAGCAGGCCGGTGGATTGGCGGAGAAAATGTTCAAGTTCGGCGCCGGCGGTGGCGGGCAGCGACAATTCACGGAGCGATTTGGCCGAGGCGGTGTTGAAAAGGCGGAGCACGATCTTTTCACCGGTGACGGTCGGGTACGTGGCGACGCGGATGTCGTTTTGAATTCCGAGTTCGCCGTGCGCAATGCGGCCGTCCTGTGGCAGCGATTCCTGGTAGGTCTTCAACCGCGCGAGAAATTTAATCCGGCCAAAAATGCGCTCGGCGATTTCGGCGGGCAACTCGCGGCCGGGCGTGATGATGCCGTCGAGCCGGAAGCCGACCTCGGCGGATTTGCCGCGCATTTGCAGGTGGATGTCGCTCGCCCCGGCGCGTTCCGCCTGGTCAACCAGCTGCTCCAAAATCTTCGGCACGGACGTTTCCGCCGTTTGTTCGCCGTCAATCGTCTGAACGCTTTCGGAAATCATAAAAATTCGGGCGCGGCAATTTATTCCTGGTCCGCGATCAAATGGTGCATGCCATGTTCGTCCTGCATGAACACGCGGAGGTGCCCGCGCCATTGGGCCAGTTCCTTTGACACCGCCCGTTCGTTTTGAAACAGGGCATACAACGGGTTTTGGCGCGGATGCTGTTCGCACCAGACCGACAGGCTGATGAGCAGGCAGGCATAGGCGATGCCGCCCGCCCAGACCAGCCAGGACGACGCACTGTTTCGCGGCGCCCAATCGGCACGACCCGGGCGCAATTGCGCCCGCACCCGCGCTGGAAAGTTGTCCCAATAAGCTTCCGTCCGCTCGGGAAGGCGGATGGTTTTCAATTTCGATTCGAGTTCAAAATCGTTCATCGCTTTTCTCCAGCGCCGGTCAGCCAGCGTTTTAGCTTCCGTTTGGCGGCAAACACCCGCCAGGAGACGGTCGTTTCCGAACAGCGCAGGACCTTGGCCGCCTCGGCCTGATTCAGGCCGTCGTAAATCGTGAGCACCACCGCCGCGCGCTGTTTGGACGGCAATTTCATCAGCGCCGCCTGGGCCTCCTGGGCCATTTCGCTTGCAGCCGGCGGAATTCCCGTTTCGGATCGTTGGCCGGTCATTTCTTCGGCACAATTGGCGTGGGCTTGAAAGCGGCGCGCCTCGTTCCGCCGCCAGTTCAAACATGCATGGACCGCAATGCTGTAGAGCCACGTGGAAAATTTCGCACCGCTGTTGAAGGATTTGATCTGTTCATAGGCGCGTATGAATGTCTCCTGCGCCAAATCATCGGCGTCCGCGACTGAGCCGGTCATTCGAAATGTCAGCGCATGAATCATTTGCTGATGGTTCCGCACGAGCATCTCAAAAGCCGAAGTGTCGCCATTTTGACTTCGCAACACCAAATCTTCATCGGCGTCGGCCATGCAGCGTGCTTTTGTACAGTATGAACCCGCGGCACGCCGAATCCTTTGAATTATTTTTGCGCCATGAACCGGCCGGGGAATTTCAACCCCGTCCACGTTGGAAGCGGGCAGCGCAGAAGTCGTCATCTGATTTACGATTGATGATTGACGATTTACGTGCCGCCGGCGAAGCCCGGACCTGAATGTAAATCGTCAATCGTGAATCGTAAATGTTTCAGAAATAATCCGGCTCGTGGCCGGCCTTCCATTTGATGTTGCAACCCATGCTGGCCTGTTGCTTCGGTGAAACGGGGTGGCCGGCCAGCACCGCGTCGAGTGCGGCGCGCAAATCCTTGCCGGTGACGGGAATGCCGTTGCCCGGACGGCTGTCATCAAGCTGGCCGCGATAGACGAGCTTGCGGCCCTTGTCGAACAGGTAAATGTCCGGGGTGCAGGCGGCACGGTAGGCTTTGGCCACCGCCTGGGTCTCGTCGTAAAGATACGGGAAAAGGTAGCCGGCGGATTTGACTTCCGCCTTCATCCTGGCGGGGCTGTCGTCGGGATAATTCGCCACGTCGTTCGAGTTGATGCCGACGATGGCAACCCCGCGGGGTAAATAATCGCGCGCCAGCTGGGCCAGTCCGGCGCGGATGTGCTTCACGTAGGGACAATGGTTGCAGATGAACAAAACCAGCAGCGCGGGCTGGTCTTTGAAATCCGCGAGCGAGACGGTTTTCCCGTTCGTGTCCGGCAATTTGAAATCGGGCGCTGTCGTGCCGAGCGGCAGCATGGTGGACGGTGTCAAGGCCATGCGCGAAATATAAGTCCAAAGTCCAAAGTGCAAAGTCCAAAGTCTCTGAATTTACGATTTACGATTCACGATTTACGCGACGAGCATGAATTGTGGAAATGGCTCGTAAACCGTAAATCGCATATCGTAAATTTGAACGCAGTGAAAAATATCGTCTATTTCGACCTGGAAACGCAGAAATCCGCCGATGAGGTGGGCGGCTGGAACAATATTTCCCGCATGGGCATGAGCATTGGCGTGACGTTCGGCACGGCGCGCGGCGATTACAAAATTTACGGCGAGAAACAGGTCAATGACTTGCTGACGGACCTGCAGCGAGCCGATCTCGTCGTGGGCTTCAACATTTTGCGGTTCGATTACGAGGTGCTGCACGGTTACACATCGTTTGACCTGCGCCAACTGCCGACGCTGGACATGATGGTGGAACTGCAAAATAAATTGCAGCACCGGCTCTCGCTCGATTCCATCGCCACGGCGACGTTCGGCGTGGAAAAAACGGCGGAAGGCTTGCAGGCCATCCGCTGGTTCAAGGAGGGCAAGCTTGCGGAGATCGCGGAGTATTGCTGTTACGACGTGAAGCTGACGAAGCTCGTTCACGAATACGGCCAGCACCATAAACAACTGCATTACCACAATCGCTTCGGCAAAAAAATGACCGTGCCGGTGACTTGGTGACCGACCCGAATGGGTTCAACTTTTCGCAGGTGGCAATTGGCCTTCGCCGTTCAACATCGCGGCGGCCTGTTTTTCGTCAAACGCCTTTTCCCACCGCGCCACGACAATCGTGGCGATGCCGTTGCCAATCAGGTTCGTCACCGCCCGCGCCGAATTGACGAAACGGTCAATGCCCACCAACAACACCAGGCCGGCCACAGGGATTTTGCCCACGGACGCGAGCGTGGCGGCGAGCGCAATGAAACCGGCGCCGGCTACGCCCGCCGAGCCTTTGGAAGTGAACAGGCAGACCGCCAGCACGAGCAACTGGTCGTGCAACGTCAACGGCGTGTTGGTCGACTGCGCGATGAAGATGGCGCCCATCGTCAGGTAAATCGAGGTGCCGTCGGCGTTGAACGTGTAGCCGGCGGGCAACACCATCCCCACAACCGGTTTGGCGCAGCCGAGTTGCTCCAGCTTGGTCATCATCCGCGGCAGCACGGCTTCGGTCGAAGCGGTGGCGAAGGTGATCATGAGTTCGTCCTTGAAAAACTTGAGGAATTGCCAGAGCGAAACGCGGCTCAGCCGCGCGATGACGCCGAGCACGAGGATGATAAAGAGCAAACTCGCAAGGTAAACGGCGCCCAACAGTTTGCCAAAAGCGCCCAGGCTGCTGAAGCCGTATTTCCCCACGGTAAAGGCCATCGCCCCCAACGCGGCCAGCGGCGCCAGATACATGACAAAACGCACGATGCCGAACAGCCCTTGCAACACGGAGTCAATCACCCCCACGATCACTTTGCCCCGGTCGGGAAGTTGTGCCAGCGCCAGCCCGAACAGCACCGAAAACAGAATAATCTGCAACATGTTGCCCTGAACAAAGGCGTCGGCAATGCTGGACGGAATGATGTTCATGAGGAAACTGGCCACGCCTTGCTGCTGGGCAGCAGCGGAGTAGGTGGCGTACGATTTGGCGTCGAGCGTGGCAGCATCAATATTCATGCCGACCCCGGGCTTTATGACGTCCACCACGACCAGGCCGATGACCAGCGCGAGGGTCGAAACGATTTGGAAATAAACCAGCGCCTTGAGGCCAACCCGGCCCACTTCCTTGATGCTTCCCATTTTGGCGATGCCGACGACAATCGTACCGAA
This sequence comes from uncultured Verrucomicrobiae bacterium, assembly GCA_963802515.1. Lineage (GTDB taxonomy): Bacteria > Verrucomicrobiota > Verrucomicrobiia > Limisphaerales > UBA11358 > UBA11358. The sequence goes on along the minus strand of CAWDIX010000002.1, from coordinate 1,615,664 downwards.
GATGATTGGCGCCAGCAGCATTTTGATGAGCTGGATGAAACCGTCGCCCAGCGGCTTGAGCGCCTCGCCGAAATTTGGAAAGCAACAACCGATGGCGACCCCGACCAGCGCCCCCAGCACCACTTGAAACCAAAGCTGGCTGAGGAGTCCCGCCGATTTGCCGCTGCCTTTGTCCATGGCGCCTGGAGGTTCAGTCGCTGAGCGATTTCATCACCTTGAAAAGTTCGGCCCGCGTTTCAAATCCAATGCCCGGCTCGTCCGGCAAACCCACGTAACCGTTTACCACTGCGATGCCGTCGGCAAAACCGCCGAACGGCTGGAAGACGCCCGGATAGGATTCGTTGCCGCCCAGGTGCAAACCGGCGGCGATGTTGAGCGACATCTGGTGTCCGCCGTGCGGCACGACGCGGCGTGTGGACCAGCCGTGTTGCTTGAGCGCCTCCAGCGTGCGCAGGTATTCGACCAGGCCGTAGGAAAGCGCGCAGTCGAATTGCAACCAGTCGCGCTCCGGGTGCATGCCACCGTACCGCAGCAGGTTGCGGGCGTCCTGATGTGAAAAAAGATTTTCGCCCGTGGCCATCGGCTGGTGGTAATGCCGGGAAAGGTCCGCCTGCAACGCGTAGTCGAGCGGATCGCCGGCCTCCTCATACCAGAACAAGCCGTAGGGCTCCATCGCCTCACCGTAGGCAATGGCAGTGTCGAGGTCGAAGCGGCCGTTGGCGTCCACCGCCAGGAATTTTCCCGTGCCAACGACCTCGAGCACGGCTTCGATGCGACGGATGTCTTCGGCCAGCGGTGCGCCGCCGATTTTCATCTTCACCACCTGATAGCCGAGGTCGCGATAGCGTTTCATCTCGTCCTTCAAGGCGGTCAGGTCCTTGCCGGGATAATAATAACCGCCGGCGGCATAAACCCAGACCTTGTCATCCGCCTGGCCGCCGCGGTAGCGGTCGGCGAGCAACCGGTAGAGCGGTTGGCCGGCAATCTTGGCCACCGCGTCCCACACCGCCATGTCAATCGTGCCCACCGCCACCGAACGTTCGCCGTGCCCGCCCGGTTTTTCGTTCTTCATCAACGTGGCCCAGATGTGGAACGGATCGAGATTATGCCCGGTCTCGTCCACCAGCGTTTGGGGACCGGCCGCAGTGAGGCGTGGAAAGAAACGTTCACGCATCAGCGCGCCCTGGCCGTAACGTCCATTCGAGTTGAAGCCGTAACCGACCACCGGTTTGCCGTCACGCACCACATCAGTGATGAGCGCGACAACCGAGCACGTCATTTTTGAAAAGTCAATGTAGGCGTTGGTGATGGGCGAGGCGATGGAGACCGTCTTTTCCCGGATTTCGACGATGCGCATTTTTCAATTCTCCGCGATTGGGTGACGAAAGAACCTTACTCCGGCATGGTGCCCGGGACAGGACTTGAACCTGCACGATGTTACTCACTAGAACCTGAATCTAGCGCGTCTGCCAATTCCGCCACCCGGGCACAATGGACCAGCGATTATTTTAATACGCGCTGGAACTGATGCGGGCAAGCCAAATCGTGGAGGTGAGGAAAACAAAAACCCCACCAGTTGGCCGGAGAAGGACAAAGTCCGGCTTCCCCGGTTGTTGAAAGAAACCCCGTCAGTTTGAATGCCGCACCGGGTGAGGTTGCTACGAAGCCGTTTTCCGACCTGCCAGAATTTCCTCTTCGGCTGCGATGATGGCGTTGCGCATGGTTTCCGCGTCGGGCGCTTCGCGAACCTGGTCAAGCAGCCTGGTTTTTTGCACGATAAGGCACAGGCGGGCCAGGGTGTGCAAATGCAGCCGGTCATCCTGGCAGCAAAGCAGGAAGAACAGATGCGTCGGCTGACCGTCGGGCGCGCCGAAGTGGATTTCCTGGACCGGCCGTCCGACCACGATGAACGAGGTCTCAAACAGGTACGGATCATGGGAGCGCGGATGCGGCAGCGCAAACCCGCCAGGCATCGCCGTGGAGCACAAGTCCTCGCGCGCCTCCAGGCTGGTCAGCAGGGTTTTGGGATCGTTGAGCCGCCCGGTTTTTTCCGCGAGCGCCACCAGATCGCGCAGGACGGACGCTTTGGTCTTGGACGACATGGCCGATGCGATGGCGCCGGCCTCGAGCATTTCCGGCAGCAGGGTGGCCTGCGGCAGGATTTTTCGCGTAAAGCGCGTCGTTTCCGTGTGATAATCGGCCAACTGCTGGCCGGTGGAACCGAGGATTCGTTGCGAGGCCCAGGCGTCAATTTCGGCCTTGCGAAAGACGATCCGGTCGCCGCGCTTTTCAAATGGAATCTCGCCGTGCTTCACCCGCTGCTCAATGTCGGCGGGCGTGAGGTGCAAATAATTCGCCACCCCTTCAAGGTCGAGTAAATGGAACGGCATAAATGCGCGCGTCGTGACGCGCCTGAATTTAATGCCTGGCCGGCTTGCTGACAATCCGCTTCGCAGCGACCAGGCGCAGGAGCGCGCAACCTGACACCACTGTTTTTCTCCCTGCTTCCACAAAGGAGGAGAGGGGCGCCCGTCCTCCGTAGCAGAACTGCGGAGGGTGAAGGGTGAGGAGGCTTTTTATTTTCAAGCTCAAAGCCCCTCGCCCCGGCCCTCTCCCCGCTCGGGCGGGGCGAGGGAGTAGGCGGCAATGTCAAGTTGTACCCGGTGCGTGGAAAAAAACTGGAAATTTTCCCAAAATGGCGGACAAGTATCGAAAAGATTTTTATGAACTACAAACTTCTCGGCAAATCCGGCTTGCGCGTCTCCGAACTGTGTCTCGGCGCGATGACTTTCGGCGAGGATTGGGGTTGGGGCGCGAATCAGGACGAATCCCGGGCCATGTTCGACGCCTTCGCCGCGGCAGGCGGCAATTTCATTGACACCGCCGATGGTTACACCGGCGGCACCAGTGAAAAATTTGTCGGCGAATTTATCCGCGGCCAGCGCGAACATTTCGTCATCGCCACCAAGTATTCCTTCAACACGCATCCGGGCGATCCGAACGCCGGCGGCAACCACCGCAAGCACATGACCGAGGCGCTGCATGGTTCGCTCCGGCGGCTCGGTACGGATTACGTGGACCTTTACTGGATGCACGCGTGGGACGAATTGACGCCGGTCGAGGAAGTCATGCGCGCGCTTGATGATCTGGTGCGCGCGGGCAAGGTGCTTTACGTCGGCATCTCCGACGCGCCGGCGTGGTGGATTGCGCGGGCGAACACGCTGGCCGAATTGCGCGGCTGGACGCCGTTCGTCGGCCTGCAAATCGAATACAATCTCATCGAACGCACGCCTGAACGCGAATTGCTGCCGATGGCCGACGCGCTGGGACTCACGGTCACGCCGTGGTCACCGCTGGCGAGCGGCTGGCTCACCGGCAAATACGCGGCCAAAGCCGGAGAGGAGCGGCGACTCGACAAGACGCCGCAGTTCGCCAGGCCGACTGAACGCAATGTCGCCGTTGCCAGGGAAGTTGTGAAGCTGGCAAAGGCCGCCGGTAAATCGCCCGCGCAGGTCGCATTGAACTGGCTGCGCGCCCGGCGCAACACGATTCCCATCCTCGGCGCGCGGAAGCTCTCGCAATTGAAAGACAATTTGCAGTGCGTCAAATGGTCGTTGACCGCAAAGCAGCGCGCCCAATTGGATGAAGTCAGCAAAATCGAACCTGGTTTTCCGAGAGATTTTCTGGATAAGCCGTTCGTGCGCGATTTTTTGCATGGTGGCACGTTTGACCGCATTCAGCGCTGAAAATGCATCGCTGCCGTGGGACGCCATCATCACCTGCCTGGCCCCAAAGGGCCGGTTGACATCGTGGGCACGGCGCTCGAACCGGGCATCAGGACCGCGAGACAAACGGATTGCCCTCGATGTAGAAGCGGAGGTGCCGTTTTGCCCAATGCCGTGCGTAATCCACACCCACGCGCGGTCGTTTGACGATGACAAACGCCTCGGCCTTCGGCGGCGCGGTAATGAAGAAGTCATCACTGAGCAAGTCGTGAGCATTGAGGCGCCGGTCAATGTGCATCGCGCGGCAGAGCAATCCGGGACCGCGGGTCCGGTCATCGAGGTTTTTTACCGGTTCGAGGGCACGCAGCAAGACGGCGGAGGCATGACCTTCGCGTTCCGTCACCACGTTCATGCAGTAATACATCCCGTAGATGAAATAGACATAAGCGTGTCCCGGCGGACCAAACATCACCCTGGTCCGCTCCGTCAAACCGCGTGCCGAATGGGCTGCGAGGTCGTGCGGGCCAAGATACGCCTCCGTTTCCACGATCTTTCCGATGCGCTCCACGCCGCGTTCGACCCGAACGAGCAGTTTGCCCAGCAATTCCCGGGCGACGACCGTGGTGTCCCGGTCGTAGAATGAGCGCGGCAACTTTCGCATGGCACGATTATACTGACCGGGCGGCAATGAGAAATCCGGATTGCCCTGCCAGGTCATGTAAAATTATGACGCCTACGAATCGTAGCCGGCATCTCGGAACGGACCCAGGTTAAAACCGGGTCTCGTTTTTTATTTTCCGTGCTAATTTAGGGGCCATGAAAATGAACACTCTCGGAAATTCGGACCTCACTATTACGCCTGCCGGGTTTGGCGCGTGGGCGGTTGGCGGCGATTGGGAATTCGGCTGGGGCGCGCAGGACGACGCCCAATCCATCGCGGCCATCCATCGCGCGCTCGAATTGGGCGTCAACTGGATTGACACCGCCGCGATTTACGGCCTCGGCCATTCCGAGGAAGTCGTTGCGCGGGCGTTGCGCGAGTGGAAAGGTGCGCGGCCCTACGTGTTCACCAAATGTGGCATGTTGTGGAATGACAAAGGCGAAATCAGTTACTCGTTGCGCGCCGATTCCGTCCGGCGCGAATGTGAAGCGAGCTTGCGCCGGCTCAAGGTGGAGGTGATTGACCTCTACCAAATCCATTGGACGGCGGACGATTTAAACGAGACGGTCGAAGGCTGGACCACGCTCGCCGCCCTGCAAAAAGAAGGCAAACTGCGCTGGATTGGCGTGTCGAACACCAGCGTCGAGGAGATGCAAAAGTTACAATCCATTGCGCGCATCACGTCGTTGCAGCCGCCGTACTCGCTCATCCGGCGCGACGTGGAATCGGCGCAACTGCCGTGGTGCGAGCGCGAAAAAGTGGGCGTAATTGTCTATTCGCCGATGGCGTCCGGCCTGCTCACCGGCGCGATGACCCGCGAGCGCATTGCGTCGCTGCCGAAAAATGATTGGCGCAACAAGAACGACCAATTCAAAGAACCGAAATTGTTGGAAAATTTCAAGGCAGTGGAACGGTTGCGGGTCGTGGGTGCGCGGCATGGTCGTTCGCCCGGCGAAACGGCCATTGCCTGGACGCTGCGGCATCCGGCGGTGACGGGTGCGATTGTCGGTGCGCGCAACGCGAAACAGGTGGACGGCATCATTGGCGCGATGGATTTCCGGCTCACCCCGCAGGAAATTACGGAAGTCGAAGCGAAATAAACCACCTGTTGGTAGTTTGAGTCTGGTTCGGGGAGGACTCGCTTCAGGTCTTGTTGCGCCGGCCGATAATGCTTAAAACGAGTCATGGCTCAAAATAATCAGCTACTTGATCCCCGGGTCCGCATCGGTCACGTGCATTTGAAGGTGGCCGACCTCGAACGGGCGCTGAAATTTTATCGCGACGTGCTCGGGTTCGAGTTGACGCAGCATTTGGGCCGGCAGGCGGCGTTTCTTTCCGCCGGCGGTTATCATCATCACATCGGGTTGAACACGTGGGAAAGCGCGGGCGGCCCGCCGCCACCGCCCGGCACGACGGGGCTGTATCACCTGGCCATTGTGTATCCGACCCGCGCGTTGCTGGCCGACGCGCTGCGTCGCGTGGTGGCCGCGGGCATCGAACTCGAGGGCGCCTCCGATCACGGCGTGAGCGAGGCGTTGTATCTGCGCGACCCGGACGGCAACGGCGTTGAGCTTTACTGGGACCGTCCGAAAGAGCAATGGCCGCGCACGCAAGGGGGCGAACTCGCGATGTTCACGCGGCCATTGAATTTGGATGGACTGCTGCGCGAGGCGCCGGCAATTTAAGTCTCGCGCTGATGAAATTCACCCGGTCAATCGGTTTCTTTTCCGCCCTCGGGCGCGGGCTGATGGTCTTCGCGCTGCTGCTGAGTTGTTGCGCCGGCGCGGAATCGGCCACCAACCATCCGTTTGCCGGGGTGATTTATTATTCCGAAACCCGGACGAATCCGCCGACGCGACTGTTCGTTGCGGAAGTGGATTTGACAAACCCGAAGTTGCATCTCCGCGTCGCGCCGGGCGGCCCCGACCCGGACGGCCCCGGTAAATGGCAGACGACGTTGATGCAGCCGACGAAAATTGCCGCGCGGGAAAAATTTGATTTGGTCGTGAACGGCGGTTTTTTCCGGGCGCGCGGCGTCAATGACGGCGAAGGCACCAATTCCGCGTATCGTACCGACCTCTGGGCGCTCGTAGAAGGCCCGGCGGTCACGGATGGAAAAATCTGGTCCACTTCCTCCAACGCGCGGCCCTGTCTGGTCATCCACAAAAATCAGGCGGTGACGATTGAAAATTTGACCCGCCCGAACGCCGACGATTGGGAAGTCATCGGTGGCAACACGATGCTGGTCCGCGATGGGGTCGCGATGCCGCACCAGAACCGGGTCCGACATCCGCGAACGGTGGTGGGGCTTGATGCGACGGGCACGAAATTGATCCTGCTGGTGGTTGACGGGCGCAAACCGGGCGTGGCCGTGGGCATGAGTTACGACGAACTGGCGGAGGAGATGCTCCGGCTCGGTTGCCGGCAGGCGGTGAATCTTGATGGTGGCGGCAGTTCCGTGATGGCCATCGGCAATCCGGTCACGGGCGAGCTCCACACTCTCAATGAGCCGACCGACGGACACGAGCGACCCGTCGCCGACGTTCTAGGCATTTCCGTGGACAAGGCGGAACCGTTTGGCAAGCCGCGACCACCATTGAATGTGCCCCCAGCGACAGCTTCGCATTGACGCCGCTCGCGGAAGTTTTCCGCGGAATTTCTACAGGACCGGCCAATTGCTGCCTGACCCGTAGCACCAACAGGCATCCGCATGAGGTGAAAGAAAAATCTCGCCAGACGACAAAGAAAGGGGCAGATGTCCGGTGGTGAATGAAGAAGTAAAACTGGCTTTGAAAAAGGCAATTCTCAAGTGCTTGCCTGTTTTTCATCAACTCAGTGAGCGATACCAAGAACCATATCAAGTTTGGAGAAGACACGGAGGAGGATGGCGGAGTGAATATCAACGGAAACCTTGCTTGAGGGATATTTTTACCGTGGCCAGAAATCAGGTACACGAGGCGGGTTCTGATTTTGTCAGACAATTCTTCTCAAATTACCCCGAATATGGTGAGGGAAAACTTGTCGGGTGTTCCGGTTTGGTGAGTATGCAATTATCTCACGATAATTCACAAATTCTCAATGCAGCTATTGACTGCCTTTGGGACCGACACGGAACATTTGATTGTAATGAAGATGACATTGATGTCGTGGTTACTGAGTTTGCGGACTTTATCGATTTGTCGACCATTCGAGTTCGATTTCAATCCCAGCTCCAGAATTACCAAATGGACGAATCCTCAATTGGGTTGCCGGGCAATCTGACTATCCGAAAGTTGACTGAACGAGAAATTTCAGCATTTCATGGCGGCTCGTTGGTAGACAGCTCCTTTAGGCGCAGAGATTTTTTGGGGCGTATCCATGAATTCACAATTGAGGGTGAATGCGACGGGGCAAAAATCCTTGGCAGTAAGGTGTTGAATGCGAATTCCCCAATTGAAATCGCGAGGTCGCAATTTGAGAAGGCCATTCTTTGCCTTAGAACTTTTAAAGAGGGACACGTTGGATACGATTGGATGCATTTTAAGTTTGTTAAATTCTGTCCCCTGAACGCAGGGTCGTACGGTTCTTTGCATCTAAACGTTCCGCCTGGAGTTTACAAAATGTCCAGCGACGAAATTGCAGCTTTTCACGAACACGCTCGAAATATTTTTGGGCTGTCTGAACCCGCTTTGAAAACTGCATGTGCACGACTGTCAGACGCTGAAATGCGGTTTCGTCCACAGGATCAAATACTTGATGCAGTCATTGGCATGGAGGCCATCCTACTTTCTGGGCTTGGCAAGGAAGACCGAAGGAGCGAATTGAAGTACCGTTTCTCCCTCAACTACTCGACCTTATCCAGTTCGCCGGAGGAGCGCTGGCGTGCATACAATGTGGCGAAAAACCTGTATGATCTCCGAAGCACAATCGCACACGGAGGGGACCTGCCAGACAAGGGTATTCGCATCGGAGACGAAAAACTAACTTCGCAGGAGGCGGCAAGACGAGCAAAAGAAGTTCTGCGTCTTTTGATAAAACATTTCCTTCCGCAGGCCAAAGCGCCACCCTATAAAAACCCAAATTTTTGGGAGAGGGCATATTTCGGACTTTCTGATTCGAAAGACTGAAAAACACACCACAATCCCATGATCCGCCGGTAAAGAAATTACTGAGGCCGACTTCTTTTCTTGGTGGTGCGATGCTTTACAATTTCAACGTTTTGCAATCGTACATTTTCCCAAAGCACGAGTTTCTTACCGATTCGCATGATGGCTCGAACATCACCGTCTTGTGAGATGACGAACCCGACGCTGCCTGGGTTCGAGTAACAGTAACGCATCATCGAACGATGCCGCGTTCCCAAGAGAGAAAAATTTAGAGGGCGAAGTTTTGACTTTGATGCGCGTTCGTCACCGGCAGTGAAAATAGCAGGAGGGTCTTTGCGGCATGTAATCTCGACTCCGAACCCGCGCACGTTCAGGCCAGAAGATAATAGTACACAACCGTCAACCCGCGCCAGCGAGGCAATGAAATTCACGCACCCCACCTCTGCTTTGATCGAGTCTTCCTTGTCAGCGGCGGCAACAATTTGATCGAAATGCAAACCCGTCGGGAGTTCGTCCTTCCGTGGCTCTGCAAATTCGTCGTGGATAATATCCCAAGCGAAGTCTTCACGAATCTCACCAGCTAAATGCTGGGGCAGTACCATCTCAAGCTTTGGATAAATGATTTTGTGTTTAATCTTCAGGCCTCCGGTAGGCTCGCGGGGAGTAAATAGTAGCGCTCCGCCATGTCCGGACCTTTTAATATTCAGTAATACTCGTGAGAGTGTTCGCACCAAGAGTTGAGTCAGGTCAGGCTGCCACCGCCACCCTGGCACTGACACATCATCTTCCTTTAGCAATTGCTGGACCGCTGTTTGCTGCTTCGATGCAAAATGCTCGAGCACTTTGGCTACTGGGCCAGTTTGAAGAACGTCATGAAATGTGCTCACCAACGTGTTTTGGTTCAAAGTTGCAATCAACCGCCAATCATCATGGATTGCCAAGCTGCCTATCCCTGTGATTTCAACCTGAAAAAAGCCGGGGCGGTCGAAGCGATCTCCTTCCTCACGGTTCAAGGCATTACGGTAGTGAACCTCTTGATCGAACAATCCACATATGCTCAACCGGTCGTTTTTTCCACAGACGGCAATACAGGATGCCCAAGGTGGTGCTGCCTGGGAAAGTTTCACAAGATTCCGAATATCGAATGGAATCGGATCTTTGAACGCAACGTAGCTGCGCCTTTGAGGGCGGATGCGCTGAGGGTCTTTGCCTGCTGGATTCTTCGAATCCACAAATGCAAGCGTACAAACTATTTGTCGCGACTCCTCGCTTTTCATGCTTGCATAAAACGCGGTTTCAACCAGTTGTTGTAACAATCCCATGCTGGGAACGCGACGTTTCTGACTCCGAAGATATCGTCTTACTAAGCCGGCGACTCGTGCCAGATTTGAAGCAGTCGTTGAGTTCATTTGTAAATAAGTCTATCGGATAGGAACGGCAGTTTGAACCAATATCGAAGTGGCCAATCTTACCTACTCGTTCCATTTGACAGATTCGGAAACGGGTTTACTTGTTAGCAATCGCCGGAAACGGCGGGGTTGTAACATGAAAATTGCAGAAAAAGATTTTGAGGTGTTGCCGATGACAAATCAGTCGGCAACGTTGGATGCTGAGTCCACAGTCCACAGTGAGTCAGGAATTGCTGACGAAACGGCTCGCGAGGACCCTCGCCCCACCGATGAGGTGTTGCTGGACGCGTATTCCAATGCGGTTGTAAACTCGGCGGAGACGGTCAGCCCGTCAGTCGTAAAGATTGACGTACGCAAACGCGATGCCCAGCGCAACGGCCGGGAATCCGGCGGCAGCGGGTCGGGATTCATCATCACGCCGGACGGGTTCGCCCTTACCAACAGCCACGTCGTGCACGGCGCGGACCGGATTGAAGTGACGCTGGCCGATGGCCGGCGTCCGGAGGCGCGGGTCGTCGGTTCGGACCCGGAAACGGACCTGGCGGTCATCCGCATTTACGCGCCGGACCTCAGGCCGGTGCAGCTGGGCGATTCAAATCAATTGCGCGTGGGCCAGCTCGCCATCGCCATCGGCAATCCGTACGGGTTCCAATACACGGTGACGGCCGGCGTGGTGAGCGCTCTGGGCCGGTCGTTCCGGGCCGCTTCGGGCCGGCTCATGGACAACATCATCCAGACTGACGCGGCGTTGAATCCGGGCAATTCCGGCGGGCCGCTCGTCAATTCGCGCGGCGAAGTCATCGGCGTGAACACGGCGGTGATTCTGCCGGCGCAAGGACTTTGTTTTGCCATCGCCATCAACACGGCCAAATACATCGCCGCCTGGCTTATCAAGGACGGCGTCATCCGGCGCAGTTTCATCGGCGTGGGCGGGCAGACGGCTAACATCCATCGGCGGCTGGTGCGATTTTACAATCTGCCGAACGAAACCGGGATGCTGGTCATCGGTGTCGAGCCGGGCAGCCCGGCGGCACTCGCCGGTTTGCGCGAGGGCGACATGATTGTGGAATATGGCGGACAAGCCATCACCGGCATTGACGACCTGCACAAAATGCTGACGGGTGAACAGGTCGGCGTGCGTTCAGCAATTGCGGTGTTGCGCGGCACGGAGAAATTGCAATTGGAAATCGTGCCGTTGGAATCCGGCGCGCGGTTGATGCTGAATTGAGCCGCGGAAACTTGATTTTCCTGCGCAATTCTCAACGCAGGGGCGCAGAGGGCGCAGAGATTCGCGGAGTCAAATTTACTTTGCGGTCCTCAGCGTCCTCCGCGTCTCCGCGTTAAGGTTTCCGATTTCCAGCTGTCCTTTCCGGTCGAGGAACGGGCTTTGGCGTTTGCGGCTTTGCACAACGCGACCGGCTTTCAATTTCAGAACATGGGTAATGCAAGCGGGCATTTCCTTTGCGTGATGCGTGACGAAGATGAGGCCGGCGTGGGTCTGGCCGATGACCTTGTCCACCGTGGCCAGAATCGAGAGGCGATGCGCGGCGTCCAGTCCCTGGCAAGGCTCGTCCAGCACCAGCAATTTCGGCTTTTTCACCGCAGCCCGCGCCAGCAAAACCAGCTGCTGGTCACCTGAAGATAATTCGCCAAACGATGATTTGACGTGACCGGCCAGACCAAATCGGCGCAACCAGTTGCGGCCGGCAGCGCGTTGGCGGGAGTTGCACGGCTCGTAAAGCCCGACGGTGTTGAAGAAACCCGAACAGACGACGTCCAGGCATGACCAACCCGGCGGATAATGCAGGTGCAATTCCGGCGAGAGCCAGCCGATTTGCCGGCGCATGTGCCAAAGCGTTTGCGTGGTTTCGGGTTTCAGGCCAAAAAGCCGGACGTCCAGCGCGTAAGCCTGGGGATTATCGCCCTGGATCAGACTTAACAGGGTGGTCTTGCCGGAACCGTTCGGCCCGACCAATGCCCAGTTCTCACCCCGGCGCAGCGTCCAGGTGACGTCGTCGAGGATGCGCTTATTTCCGAGCCGAACGGTGATGTGGCTCAATTCAACCAGGGGAGCGGCGCGATCTTTTCCAGTCGAAATATTCGAGGACGAGCCGTCTCCGTTGCACTTCGACGCGCCCAGGAATGAGGTGGAAGGGAAAGCTGCCAGTTCCCGGGCCAACGGATGTTGCAGCATGGCGCGCCTGGTTCCTTGCGCAATGATCCGGCGGTTGCGAACGAGCAGCAGATGGGTGGTCTGCGGCGGAATCTCGTCGGGGCGATTGGTGATGAGCAGCACAGGCAACCCGGCCCGCATCAACCGGTGAATGACTGCTTTCAGGCGCGCGCGCGTGGCCTGATCCAAACCGCCGAACGGGTCGTCCAGAATCAAAAGCCGCGGCAACCGCAACAGGGTGTGGACGAGGAGAACGCGACGCTGCTCGCCGTTGGACAAAACGGCCAGTTTGCGCTGAAACAGAGGTTCTATGCCGAGCCAGCGGCTGAATCGCCGGCGGTTTTCACGAAACCGGCGCGGGTCGCTCCTGGGCGCGTCCACTTCAAACGGGTTGATGTCCTCGACGCTGGCCTGGGAGAGGAACTGCGCCACAGTGCGACGGCCTTCAGCGAAACTGCTGTGCCAGCGCGATTGATAAAACGAGCCTTCGCCGATGGCAAGCTCGCGTTGAATCCGTGGTGAGAGCAGGGCGATGGACTGTTCCGGAATCGCGTCGGACGATTGCTTTTCGCCGGGGGCTTCGAAGTGATAGTGAATTTCGCCGCGCCGCACGGGCGCCTTGCCGCACAGCGCGAGTGCGAGCAACGATTTGCCGGAATTGTTGGGACCGAGGACCGCCCATTGCTCGCCGTGCCGCCACGTCCAGCGGGTGTGTGAGAACGCCGCCCGCTCGTTCCATCGCACCGTAATGTTGTCGAGGACGAGCCGGCAGGTTTTTGACGCGATTGGTTCAACCATGTCCGTCCGATGAGTTTACCAGCAAGACGGGGGAAAACAACGCCAGGCACGACAGACTGCTAAGAATGGATGTAGCTTGGCAGCTATCATCCTCTATCCAACACGCGGCTTGAAGCCGCATTAACTGGCAGCCAAAGATGGCTGCCTCCACAAGGCAGGCTGCTACGGATCGAGATGGTAACGGCGGTTCATATAGAGCTCGTCCGCCACCTGAAAAATTGCCGCGGCATCCTTCTCCAATTCCCAATCGTCCGCCGTCGGATGCGGCGCCAGTTCCAGATTCACGACGTGCGGGTCGCCGGCATAAAATTCGACGGTCTTTTGCAGGCCGAGCACCACCATCCGGTCGCGCGCATACAGCCCGACGTCGCGGTTGTGATTCAGCAGGGCGTGGAATGTGTCCGGCGGATCGTGCAAGAGGTCGCGTCCGAAGAACATGGATTTGTACGGGCGCCCGAGCAAACCGAGCACCGTCGGCGGCACGTCGAGCGAACAGCCGACCGCATGGATGCGTTGCGGTTGCGGCACCACCGCCGGACCGAGAATCACAATCGGAATTTCATAGGAAAAAATCGGGATGTCCTGGCTGCCATAGACCCGCGCGCCGTGATCGGCGATGACGACAAAAATCGTATTCGTCCAGAACGATTCCCGTTTTGCCGCCTTGAAAAACTGGCCGAGGCACCAGTCGGTGTATTTGACGACGTTTTCGCGCGTGCCATTCGGGGCTTCCGGGACACAGCCCGTCGGATAAGTGTAGGGCTTGTGGTTCGAGACGGTGAGGATGAGGCTGAAAAACGGTTTGCCCTCCTGGCTCAATGCGCGGCATTCCTCGATGGAACGCCGGTAGAGATCGTCGTCGCACACGCCCCAGATGTTGGCAAAGGCCGGATGCTCGAAATCACCCTCGTCAATAATCCGGTCAAACCCGTTCGGCAGGAAAAACTGTTTCATGTTGTCAAACACCGCGTGGCCGCCATACAAAAACATCGTGTCGTAACCTTCACGTTTGAGCACCCGCGCCAGCGTCTCGACATTTTCCGAACGGTTGCGATGCACAATCGCGTCGCCGGGCAGGGGCGGAAAGGACGAGATGGCGCCTTCAATGCCGCGCACCGTGCGATTGCCGGAAGCGTAAATGTTGTCGAACAACAACCCTTCCTCCGTGGCCAGCCGGTCCATTTCCGGCGTCAACGTGTTGGTGCGGCCGAGGCAACCCCAAAATTCCGAGCCCAGACTTTCTTCGAGCAGAATGACAACGTTCAGCCGCGGGCGGTTCGGGTCGCCGGCGATCTGGCGGGTGATGTCGTCGGGGCCGCCGGTGAAGGTCGCGTTGGTGGACGACAGCATCCGGCGCAGGCGGGTATAGGCTTCGTCGCGCGGAATGGTTTTGTAGAAGGCGTGGTAATCGAGATCGCGCGTCCAGGCGGCGGCGAAGAAGGAAACCGCGCCGTTGTTGGCGATTTCATTGAGCGTGCGATCGTCACTGACTTGCGGCGAATTCAGACTGATGGTCCGGGCCAGGCCGAAAAACAAGGTCAACGCGCCGGCAAACCACAGAAACCGCCAGCCCACCCAGACGGGTTTGGTCCACATCGTGCGGTACAGCCGCCCGGCGAACCACATCCATGCGGCGCCGACGAACAGGCAGCCGGCGACGACCGCGGGCACCGGGTAGGCGTCCCAGATGTTGATGAAGACCTCGCGCGGATAGACGAGATAATCCACCGCCACGGGGTTGAATCGCGACTTGAATTCCTGGAAGAAATAAAATTCCGCCGCCAGCATAAAGACCTGGACCGCCCACAGCAACGTCATGAAAAACCGGAACCAAAGGCGATGGATGAGCGAAGCGAACGGGCGATTGCCGATGAGGAAGCACCAGAACAGCGGCGGCAGCATGAACCAGAGGGCGGCGATGGCGTCGCGGTAAAAGCCGGCGGCGAAGGCGAGCAACACGTTCCAGGGCGGCGTGGAGGACGAGCCGAAGTTCGCCAGCAGCACGACGCGCAAAGCGGTGAACGCGACCAACAGCGAGAAAAAGCAAAACGCCAGGAAGTGGTAGCGCGAGCGCGGTTTCCTCTGGAAACGCGATACGGGACGTTTGTTCATCAATTTGGGATTCTGACAGGCGGAGCTTAGAGGCGTTCAGCCTTTTGGCCAAGCCGGTTTTCAGCATCCGTAATCTTAATCCTGCTCTTAACCCGAAAATCGAAGTTGAGATGGGGAGCGCACACGCCTCGCGTGCCGTTTTCCGCGCCCTCGCGGAAAACTTCGAGTGCATAAAAATTGCGGGTGTTCCGGCCGGCGAAGCGCGTCAAAGTGCTGGACGTGAGGCGCATCCAGCCACACCCGAGGCGGGTGTGCTCCCCCAACCTCGGTTTTCGGGCTTTATCAAAATCGGTGACGGAGTGGATTAGGATCAGCATGAAGAGGCTGTTGGTTTTGCGGTTCGGATTTGACAGTGCGGGGATTGTTCGTGAAATATGATATGCGTTCGGTTGCCAGAGTAGCTCAGGGGTAGAGCAGCCCCGACACGGCGTGTCGGGGTTGGTCGGGGGAATTCGGATTGAGTTGGATTTGCAATTTAGTGCCAGCGTAGCTCAGTTGGTTAGAGCGTGGGACTCATAAGCCCGAGGTCACTGGTTCGATTCCAGTCGCTGGCACCAATTCAAAACGCAATCGAAACCGCACAAATCATCGCCACGGCGGATTGGGAAGCGCAGTTCCTGTCATCTCATCCAGTTTTCAAACCAGCCGGACGATTGGGTGGGCAACGCCGGCGGTTCGCCTTGGTTTTCCTCCGTGCAAATCGCCTGAATTTCCGAAGCGGTCAGCGCGCGGTTGTAGATGGCGATTTCATCCATCAAGCCCGCGAAAGCGCGGCCGGTTGACCAATTGCCCGGGCTTTTGTCAATCTGGCTGAACCAGAGATCGCCCCGGGTATTGGCGACAAGCTGGCTGTCCAGGTCGCGCCGGGCCACGATGACGCCATTCACATACAACGTGCCCACGCCGTCGGCCTTGTCATAGGTGAAGGCGATATGCTGGAAAACGCCGCTGACCAACACGCCGGGATGGGAAACCAGGAAATGATTCCCCCCGGCATCCGTAATGTCGCCGCGCAACACGCCATTTTCGAAAGGCCGGATGCCAATCCATAAATTCAAGGGGTTGTTGCCGGACCACTGAATAATGGGATGAAGACCTTGAACGTCCGCCGGTTTGATCCAGGCCGTGATCGTGAAACCATCGCCCGCGCCAACATCCAGGGACCGGCTGGCTGGAATCTTGATGCACGAACTGGCGCCATTAAACGAAAACGCCTGCCCCACTTTGCCATCCACAAAAGAAATGTCCGTCAAAGTTGCGGGGTTCCCGCCCGCCGAATCGTTGCCATCGCCATCGCCGGACCACAACGCCACCAGGCCGGGCGGAAGCGGCCCGGGCGCGCCGGTTGCCGACACGAAAAGCCGGCGAACCGAATCCACTGGCAACTCGACTTTTCCAAAACTGGTTTTGACGGCGAACCGCGGGTTCACGAACCAGACCGTCAACGTGTCGCCGTTGGCGGTGGTCAACTTTGCGGAATTGCTGGAAACACATTCGACGGAACCGATGTCGGTCACGGCCAGTTTCAAATCACCGAGCAACGCGGAACGGAACCTGAAGTTTTTTTCGACGCTGGTTCCGATCACGCGCGAGCCGTCGCGCAGTTCAACCGTCAGCCGCGGCGGCGGATTCGTGTCGGTGGCGGATGCGGCGGTAAAGCCACAGGAAAGAAAAATGAAAATTGAAAGGCAAACGGGTTGAAGCCCGGACGTTTTCATGACGCGAGCTTGCGTTCAGGATTGGGTTGTGTCAAGCGGACGGGCCGCTGATTCGCCGCTTGACCTTTTCCGGTTTAAACGGTTAACTGTGTGGCGTTAGGCAAATTCATGTTTGCGCAACTAAAAAGCCTGTTTTCTAACGATATTGGGATTGACCTGGGCACAGCCAACTCTCTCGTCTATGTGCGGGACCGTGGTATTGTGCTTCGGGAACCCTCCGTCGTGGCAATTCAGGCCGGCACCACCAATGTGCTGGCAGTCGGTGAAGAAGCCAAACGCATGCTCGGCCGCACGCCCGGCAACATCGTGGCCATCCGCCCGATGAAGGACGGCGTGATTGCCGACTTCGAGATCACCGAGGCCATGCTCCGCCACTTCATTCAAAAAGTACAACATCGCAAGTTGATTGCGCCACGCGTCGTGGTCGCAGTGCCTTCGGGCATCACCGAAGTGGAAAAGCGCGCGGTCAAAGATTCCGCGATTCACGCCGGAGCACGGGACGTAATACTGATTGACCAACCAATGGCTTCGGCCATCGGCGTCGGCCTGCCGGTGCATGAACCGGCGGGCAACATGATCGTGGACATCGGCGGGGGGACGTGCGAAATCGCCATCATTTCCCTCGCCGGCATCGTCTTCAGCCGCAGCCTGAGGGTGGGCGGGGACGAATTTGACGAAACGATCGCCGCTCACATGAAACGCGCCTACAACTTGATGATAGGTGAACGCACTGCGGAAGAAATCAAGATACGCATCGGCTCCGCGTTTCCCCTGGAGCAGGAATTAACCATGGATGTCAAAGGCCGCGACCTCGGTTCCGGCCTGCCGAAAACGTTGACCATCCGCTCCGAGGAAATTCGGGAAGCCCTGCAGGAACCGCTTTCGAGCATTTTGGAGTCCGTCCGCATCACATTGGAACGCTGTCCGCCCGAACTGGCCGCTGATCTGGTGGATCGCGGCCTGGTCATGGCCGGCGGCGGTTCGCTGTTGCGCGGCATTGACCGCCTGGTGGCCGAGGAAACCGGCCTGCCGGTCCATGTGGCGGACGACCCCATGAGCGCCGTGGCCGAGGGCACCGGCCGGGTCCTGCAGGAAATTGAGTTCGTCCGGCGTATCGCAACCAACGCGAAATACTGATTTCCGCTCCGTTCACCTGCTCCCGAAGCATTTCGGGGCAGGCATGTTAAAGCAAAAACATTACATAGCTCTCGGGGCAGTGACGCTGGCAACTCTGTTGCTCCTCAGCTTGCCGCCGCACGCCGCTTCCCGCTTGAAACTCGCCGTCGGAAGCTGGTTTTTGCCCCTGTTCGGTCTGGCCGGCACCGTCCAGCAACTGCCGGTTTCTGCCGCCGACGCGGCATTGTCGCGACGCGAATTGCTGCGGCAATTCGAAGCCTTGCGACGCGACAATGACCAATTGCGCCTGCTGGCCTCGCAGGCCGTTGCCACGGCCCGGGAAAACGACCAACTTCGTGCCCTGGTCGGCTGGCAGCGGCAGTCACCGTGGAAGCTCAAGCTGGCCAATGTCGTCATGCGCGACCCGGCCAACTGGTGGCACACGGTGCAAATTGACCTCGGCAGCCGCGATGGCATCCGCGAAAACCTGCCCGTGTTGACCCCCGAAGGTCTGGTGGGCCGGGTCTCATCCGTCAGCTATACGCACGCCCAGGTGGTTTTGATCAGCGATCCGAACTGCAAGGCGTCCGCGATCGTCGAAAACCCGGCGCACGACATGGGCATCATCAGCCCGGGCGGTCCGCTGGATAATTCATTCGTCGAACTCAGTTATCTTTCCGGCAACGCCAATTTGCAGGCCGGGCAGAACGTCATCACCAGCGGCCTCGGCGGCGTTTTCCCGAAGGGCATTCCCATCGGCCAGATTGTGGACGCGCGTCCGGTCGAATTCGGCCTTTACACCGAGGCGCGGGTCAAACTGCTGGTCAACCTGGGTTCGCTGGAACAAGTCTGGGTTTTATTTCCATGACCCAACGATGAACTTCCTGCAAACCATCCTGATTCTGGCCGCTGCGTTTCTCGCGGTATTCGGTGAGGCGACGCTGGCCGGCCTCCGTCAGTGGCTCAGCGCGCAGGTGGACCTGCTGCCGGCGCTGATGGTGTTGGCCGCGTTGAACGCGGACATTGCGACCGTGTCGCTGCTGGCCGTGTTTGGCGGGTTGTGGTTCGATACGTTGTCCGCCAATCCGCCGGGCGTGAGCATCCTGCCATTGTTTGTGGTCGGTTATGTGATCTGGCTGCAGCGCGAATTGATTCTGCGCGAATTGCCCTTTGCGCAACTGGTCCTGGGCGCAGCCGCCAGCGCCATCGCGCCCGGGCTGTCCGTTCTGGTGCTGTTGACCATCGGCCAGCAACCGTTGCTGGGCTGGGGTTCCCTCTGGCAATGGCTGGTCATGATCGTCGGCGGCGCGGTGGCAACGCCGGTCATCTTTGTGCTGTTCGATTGGTGCGATCACGCGCTCGGCTATCAGCCGCGTACCGAACCCGGTTTCCGTCCCGACCGGGAGATCCGGCGGGGAAAATTGTGAACAATTTTGGACAAGTGATTGGTTCAATGAGTAATTGGTTAAACAAGTCGAATCGTTGCAGGCGCCTGACGCTGGTTTTGACCGTAGCTCATTCGACCAGTCACTCATTTAACGAGTTACTGCTTTAACGGTTTGACCATGCTGATTTTTGACGAACTGAAGAAGAGCGACCTGCAGCTTCGCCTTGTGGCGGTCGTGCTGGCGGGCGGTCTGGGCATCCTGCTGGCGGGCCTGTGGTGGGTGCAAATCGTCTCGGCGCGCGAATACCAAAGCCACCTGGAGACGCAATCGTATCGCACCGTGCGCATCCCGGCCGCGCGGGGGAAAATTCTTGATTGCCACGGCCGCGTGCTGGCCGAAAACCGTCCGCGCTACGACCTGAGCCTTTACCTCGACGATCTGCGGAAAAGATTCGCCGCCGAATCTTCCGCCGAATACGCCCGCGCCACCAACGCCCGCGCCCAATTCATCGCCGCGCAGGAGAAGAAACTTGGACGGCCGCTGACCAAGGCCGAACGAAAGGCCTACGCATTCACCACCGGGCAACTGGAACAACTGCGCGAACAGGCGCGTTGCAATGCGGCCGGCAGCGTCGTGGCGCAACTCGGCCAGGTGCTCGGCCAGCCATTGACGTTCGACGCGGCGAAATTTGAACGCGATTACGAGACCCGGCTCGCAATGCCTTATCCCGTCCTCCGGAACCTGAACGAGGTGCAGATCGCGCGGTTCGAGGAGAATTACTCCGGCGGCCTCGGCGCGGATCTGGAACTGCAATCCGTCCGCACTTATCCGCTCGGAACGACGGCGGCACATCTGCTCGGCTACGTGCAAAGGGACGACAGTTCGGTTCAAGGCGAGGATGCGTATTTTTCGTACCGGCTGCCGGATTATCGCGGCGTGGTCGGCATCGAAGCCGGGTTCGACTCGCTCCTGCGTGGACGTGCCGGGGCCGAAGCCGTGCTCGTCAACAATCTCGGTTACCGCCAGACCGAAGACATCTGGAGCCAGCCGGTGCCCGGGCACAACATTGTGTTGACAATTGACCTTGCTATTCAACAGGCGGCGGAACGTTCGCTCGTGCAGCATCGCGGCGCTGATGCCCGCGCCGCCATCGTCGTGCTGGATGTGCGCACGGGCGACGTGCTGGCGATGGTGTCGTCGCCGGCGATTGATCCGGGTTATTACCTCGGCGACGTGCCGGCGGGCCAGTTTCAAAAGGAAACCGCGTATTTGAACGACCCGAAGTTGCGCCCGCAAATCAACCGCGCGACACAGGAAAATTACGCGCCCGGCTCCATTTTCAAGCCCATCATCGGCCTTGCCGCGCTGGAAGCGGGCCTGGACCCGAATGCCCTGGTTAACAATCCGGGTTATGTCTATGTCGGACGGCGGCATATCACGGATCTGGCGCCGCCGGGCCAATACAATTTCCGGCGTGCCATCATTGAGTCCTGCAATACCTATTTCGTCACCGTCGGCCTGCGCGCGGGAATTGAGAATATAGTCCGCATGGCCGGGAAATTTCATTTTGGCGAACGCACCGGCCTGCCCACCCGGCAGGAAACGAAAGGTATTTTCCCGACGTTGACGCAGGTGAAAAGCCCCGACTGGCATGATGGCGACTCGGCAAACATTTGCATCGGGCAGGGTGAAATGGCCGTGACGCCGATGCAAATGGCCGTCGCCTATGCGGCCATCGCCAACGGCGGCACGGTCCTCTGGCCGCGGCTGGTCGCGCGCATCGAGCCGCAGGACCCGGCTTCCGGCGAAGCCATGACCAATTTCCCGGGCGGCCTCGTGCGAGATCATCTCGGCGTCAACGCTCGTAATTTGAAAATTTTGCGCGAAGCGATGCTGGCGGAAACCGTGGAAGGCACCGGGCAGCCCGCACAAGTGCCCGGTCTGCAGATTTGCGGGAAGACCGGCACGGCGCAGGTGATGAACGCGCGGAACCAGGAGGTTGACCGCACCACCTGGTTTGCCTCGTTTGCACCGTATGAAAATCCGCGTTACGCCGTGGTGGTCATGGTCGAAAGCGGCACCTTTGGCGGCCCAACCTGCGCCCCGATTGCGCACGACATTTACGAGGCGATTTTGAAAAGCGAAACATCAAACGCGCCCGCCCTCGCCGCCGTCCGGCGCGGAGAACGGGCAGATTAAAATGGCCAACGAACTGCTCAACGAACGCCACGGCAAGCTGGACCGGCTGCAACTGGCCGCGCTGGCCGGGCTGATGCTCGTCGGCACGCTGTTCGTGTACAGCGCCACGATGGCGAACCCGGCGCTGGCGTCACAGCCGTGGTATGACCAGAGCTGGGTGCGGCAGCTGCGTCTGGTATGCGCTGGGCGTCGGCGCGGGCGCGGTGGTGTGCCTGCTGGATTATCACACACTGGCGCGCTGGTCGTTCGTGGCCTACTGGGCGACGATATTCTCCCTGGTCGTGGTGCTGGTGCCGCACGTCGGCTCAATGCGTTACGGCGCGCGGCGATGGATTGATTTCGGGCCATTCCAGTTTCAGCCGTCCGAATTTGCCAAACTCGCCTTCATTCTGGCGACGGCACATTTTCTGAGCCGTCCGCCGGATGAATTGAGACAGCCGGCCAATTTCTGGAAGGGCATTGGTCTGCTGTTGCTGCCGTTCATGCTGATTTTGAAGGAACCGGACCTGGGTTCGGCGCTCGTACTGTTGCCAACCGGGCTGGTGATGATGTTTGTCGCCGGCACACCCAAACGATATCTGCTGAAACTGACCGGTGTGGTGGGGTTGCTGGCCGCGCTGTTTCTGGTGGATACGGTGTTTCTGCCGCCGGGCTGGTGGCAGATTCCGATGCAGGAATACCAGCGTGACCGGCTGCTGGTTTATCTTTGGTCGTGACTACACCCATTTTGCTCCGCCGAACGCCACCCCGGCGGAGTTGCAACGCATGCGACAAAAACAGATCGATGACGAATACAATGTTCGTCAGGCGTTGATTTCCGTCGGCTCCGGTGGGCTGATGGGGAAAGGCTGGCGGCAGGGGACGCAAAACGCCCTCGGGTTATCTGCCGCGCGCGGTGGCGCACAACGACTTCATTTTCTCCGTGATTGCCGAGGAGGAAGGATTTGTCGGCAGCGTGATTGTCCTCGCGCTGTATGCGGTGGTTCTCTTCACCGGATTGAGAATCGCCGGCCAGGCGCGCGATCGCCTGGGCAAACTCGTGGCGGTGGGCGTCGTAACGCTCATCTTCAGCCACGTATTCATCAACATCGGCATGAACATTCGCATCATGCCCGTGACGGGTGTGCCACTGCCGCTGCTTTCGTACGGCGGGTCTTCAGTGCTCTGCTCGTTGATCGCCGTGGGCCTGATGCAAAACGTTTACATTCATCGAAGAGGATACTGAATATGAGCAATAAAAACTTTTCACGGCGGCGCCGGGGGATGCGTTTCCGCCCCAAGGGCGGTCTCGGCCAGACCCCGCAAAAAACCGACCGTGAAGCCAGCCAGGCGCGCGCCGACGTGGTGAGCGAACAGGGCGGTGCGGAGCGGCTGTTTGAAAAACGGCACGCGCACGAAATTGAGCGCGCGGAAAATGTCGCCGCCGGCCTGCCGCCGCAGGGAACGCCGGAACCGGAAACGCCGGAACCCGGCGCGGCCAAAAAGGAGTTCCGCGAGCCGCATCTCGACACGCCCGCCCAGGTGGAGGAGGAAAAACCGTTCGAGCCGGTTGAAATTCAAGCGAGCGCCGAAAGGCATTCTGGATACCATCAAAGTCGCCGCCACCAACCTCGTCAAAAAGGTCCAGCGCCTCATCCGCCCGGAGAAAAAAATCCACAAGGAAGTCATCATCAACGCCGAGACGCTCGAAACGCGCGTCGCGGTGATCGAAGACGGCAAGCTGGAGGAATTCAACATCGAGCGCACCACCGAGGAGCGCCTCGTCGGCAGCATTTTCAAGGGCAAGGTGCGCAACCTCGAAGACGGCCTCAAGGCCGCGTTCGTGGACATCGGCTTCGAGAAAAATGCGTTCCTGCATTACTGGGACATCGTGCCGAACCAGTTCGACAGCGGCGTGGAAATTGTCGAACGCCCGCAGGGCGGGACCGCCGCCGCGACCGGCCCAAAATCACGCAGAAGGACATCCCGCGTCTGTATCCGCCCGGCAGCGAAATCATCGTGCAGGTCACCAAAGGCCCGATTGGCACCAAAGGCCCGCGCGTCACCACCAACCTCGTGCTGCCCGGACGCTATCTCGTCCTGCTGCCGAATTCGGACCAGTCGCGGCATCTCGCGCAAGATTGAAAACCAGGAGGAACGCAAGCGGCTCAAAAAAATCCTGCGCGAACTGCCCATTCCCGACGGCATGGGCGTCATCATGCGCACCGCCGGCGAAGGCCAGCAGAAGCGGTACTTCGTGCGCGACCTCGCATTGCTGCTCGAAGAATGGTACGGCATTCAGGAACGCATCAAGAAACAGCCGATGGCCACCTGCGTGTTCCAGGAACCGGACCTGATCGAACGCACCGTGCGCGACTTTCTGACCGAGGACGTCGAACGCATCGTGGTGGACAACCAGAAGGCCTATGACCGGATGCGCGACATGATGTTGAAAATCAAGGCCAAGCGCTGCGGCCAACAAGATCAAGCTTTACACCGACGCGCAGCCGATTTTTGACCGGTTCAACATCACCAAGCAACTGGAGAACACCTTCTCGCGCCAGGTGCATCTCAAGAGCGGCGGTTACATCGTCATTGACGAAACCGAGGCGCTGGTGGCGATTGACGTGAACACGGGCCGGCACAAGGGCAGCCGCGACCAGGAATCCACCATCCTGAAGGTGAACCTGGAAGCCGCCGAGGAAATCTGCCGGCAACTGCGCCTGCGCAACATGGGCGGCCTCATCGTGCTCGATTTCATTGACATGAAAGGCCGGCGCGACCAGCAGTCAGGTTTATCAGCGAATGAAGGACGGCCTGCGCCGCGACAAGGCCAAGACGCACATCCTGCCCATCTCGCAGCTCGGCCTGATGGAAATGACGCGCCAGCGCCACACCGAAAGCGTGCGCTCGGCGGTGTATGACGACTGCCCGTATTGCAAGGGCCGCGGCAAGGTCAAGAGCGTCGTGACCATGAGCGTGGAAATCCAGCGCAAGCTCCAGGAAATCCTGAAGAAGCGCACCGCGACGAATCGGATTTCCAACTCCGCATCGTGGTGCATCCGACCGTGCTGGACCGGCTCCGCACCGAGGACGAAAAACATCTCATCGAGATGGAGAAACGTTACTTCGGCAAGCTGTCGTTCCGCGCCGACACCGGCATGCACGCCGAACAGTTCAAGATTGTGAACGTGGAAAACAACGAAGAACTGGTCAGCGTCGGTTCGTAACAGGGTAGGGCGCGTCACTCCGTGCGCGCCGCCGGAGCTGAACGGCGGGCAGAGGACTGCCCGCCCTACCAAATAAAATCAAAATAAAATCAAAAACGTTTCGCGAGCCATCGCGGGGCGTTCTCTTTTTAGCTCTTGTCTAAGAGCAATTCAGGATTGGCTTCTTTACGATAAAAATCCACCAACTCCGGGGAAAAAGAATGTTTGTTTACAAACTCAAAAAGATGTTTTTGAATTTCCCGACGATTTGTTACCTCCACACCTTTTTTCAGCGGTAGATACTTTAAATTGAAGTCCATAATAGCCTGCACAAAGCAAGCAATAACCCCTTCCTTGCCCCATTGTAGGTAATTTTCAGGTATAGTAAAAATCTCACGACATTCAATGAATTGTTTTGCCTGATACCAAAAAACATAGCGACGTTTAGCCGTCAATCGTAAAAACATTTCACGGTCAATTGTTTGCAAATGCGCGATGCCTTCCAAAATTATCTGCATCTGCTTTGGCGGCGCCCAAATTATACATTGTCCAACAACAGATCGCTTTTGACCAGCCAATCGCAGCATATTTAGCAATACGAACCTTATCGGCACATAAAGAAACAAATCAGCAGTTAAAAAGCGGAAAAATCCAAATGGCCCAAATAATTTCATAGTGCTATTTGCATGATCCAATGCCTTTTGATACCCATAATCGTCAAGGGATCAACCCTCACTGTTGACGTTTTGGCGTTCACTTTCGTCTTTCGGGAACCCCGTAAAACGGTTTCTACGCCCTTCTCTGAAGTTGTCAATGTGAAATGCCAGAATGACATCCGCCCTCGCCCCGGCCCTCTCCCCCGGGAGAGGGAGAATCCTTCGCCGCTCCTTCTAAAATTTATACGACTGGATTGGCCGGACGGTCATTCGAAGAACCAAAGACAATCGAAAGCTATTTCCTCTCCTGGGGGAGAGGATAAAAGGTGAGGGCGGGCGTAATCACTTATTCCACTTAAAATGTCGGGAAGCCCATTTTTTCTTCCTCGTCATTGACCCTGCGCCTGATAGAATGCTCTCATGCGGACGGTGATTTATCCGGGTAGTTTTGACCCGCTCACGAACGGGCATCTGGACGTGGTCCAGCGCGCGGCCCGGCTGTTCGACCGCGTCATCGTGGCCGTCGCCGAAAACGACGGCAAGCATCCGCTGTTCACCCTCGCCGAGCGCGCGGCGCTGGTGAAACAGGCGGTGCGGCACCTGCCACACGTGAAAACGGACGTTTTCGACGGTCTGCTGGTCGAGTACGCCGTCCGCCGCAAGGCCCAGGCCATCATTCGCGGCCTGCGCGCGGTGTCGGATTTCGAGTTTGAATTCCAGCTCGCGCTCATGAATCGCAAGCTGAATGAAAATGTAGAAACGATTTTTATGATGCCGAAGGACACCTACACGTTTTTGAGCTCGCGCATGGTGAAAGAAATCGCGCGGCTCGGCGGCGACGTGAGCGCGTTTGTGCCGCCGCACGTGCGGCTGGCCCTGCAAAAAAAGCTGAAAGCGCGGAAATAATTTTGAGCTTTTAATTTTTTGTTCCGGTCAAAGGCATGGGGCTGTTTATGGCCCGAGACTGGAAACCAAAGACTGGAAGTTTATGTTGACCGTCAATCTTCACCACCTGGAGGCGCACGAAATTCATCTGGAGGGCGAACTGCCCGTGAAGGAACTGGATTTGGACGTGCATGACCCGATGATTCACCCCGGGCAGCCGCTGCGTTACGACCTGACCGCCGAGAAGCTGTCCGACGGCATCCTGGTGACCGGTTCGCTGCATTTGACCCTGGACTGCGAGTGCGTTCGCTGCCTGGAACCCTTCCGGCATGAGCTGAACCTGGCGGATTGGACGTGTCTTTTGCCGTTCGCGGGCGAGGAAAAAGTGGCCGTGGACAACGATTGCGTGGACTTGACGCCGCTCCTGCGGGAGGATATTCTCCTCGAATTGCCGCAACATCCGTTGTGCAAGCCGGACTGTCGCGGATTGGAGAAAATCTCCACGGGCAAAGCCAAACCCGGCCGCATTCCCCGGGGCGAAACCGTTTCGTCTCCGTGGGCGGCATTGAACAAACTGAAACTGTGATTTATTGAAAATTTATGGGCGTTCCCAAGCGTAAACCTTCCCGGAGCCGGCAGCGCATGCGCCGCGCTTACAACAGTGTGATGACCCTGCCGCAAATGAGCACGTGTCCGCAATGCGCCGCGCCGTATGTGCCGCACCGGGTTTGCCCGGCCTGCGGTTATTACAAGGGCCGGCAGGTGTTGACCATCACGGCGGGCACCTGATTCCGGCGGACGGGGAGGAATTTCCCGCGTTCATTCATCTATGCGAATTGCTGTGGATGTCATGGGCGGCGACTACGGGTGCGGGGTGGTCATCGAAGGCGCCAAGCTGGCGCTTCAGGCCAACAAGAAAATCAGCGCCCTCTACCTGGTGGGCGACCAGGCGGCCATTCATGCCGCGCTGCCCCATCGCGGATTTCGCGATCATCGGGTACGAGTCATTCACGCCAGCGAGGTGGTGACGATGGACGACAAGCCGGCCAATGCGGTGCGCAAAAAAAGGGATTCTTCCATCGCCCGCGCCGCCCAACTGGTGCAGGAGGGGAAGGCCGACGCGGTGGTTTCCCTCGGCAACACCGGCGGCCTGTTCGCGGCGGCCACGCTCAAGATCGGCCGTCTGCCCGGTGTGGACCGCGGCTGCATCGCGACCGTCATCCCAAGGCTGGACAACGAGTTCGTGTTGTTGGATGCCGGCGCGAATGTCGAATGCAAGCCGCTCCACCTCGCGCAGTACGCGGTGATGGGCAGCATCTACTCGCGTGAAGTGCTCGGACGCAAAAGACCGCGCGTCGGCATTCTCAGCATCGGCACGGAGGATTCCAAAGGCAATGAACTGACGCTCGAAGCCTTCAAGCTTTGCCGGCGGCTCAATGTCCATTTCATCGGCAACGTCGAGGGGCATGA
This sequence comes from uncultured Verrucomicrobiae bacterium, assembly GCA_963802515.1. Taxonomy (GTDB): domain Bacteria; phylum Verrucomicrobiota; class Verrucomicrobiia; order Limisphaerales; family UBA11358; genus UBA11358. The sequence goes on along the minus strand of CAWDIX010000002.1, from coordinate 1,588,081 downwards.
TTTGTTCAAGGACCGCGTGGATGTCGTGGTTTGCGACGGCTTCGTCGGCAACATAGTTTTGAAGACATGCGAGAGCCTCGCCGTCGCGATGTTTTCGATGCTCAAACGCGAGCTGATGCGGAATCCCAAGCGGCAGATCGGCGCGTATCTCGTCAAGAACGCCTTTCACGCCATCCGCCGGCGCATGGACCCGGAAGTGCATGGCGGCGCGCCGTTGCTCGGCTTCAATGGCATCGTGTTCAAGGCACACGGTTCGGCCCACGAACGAGCCGTCGCCAGCGCGTTGCGGGTGACTGCCGAAACCGTGCAGCACCACGTCAACGACATCATCGCGCGTGAAATCGCCCGCGCCAACGAGCGGCTGGCCGCCGTTGAAACGGCAGCCCCCGTTCACGCATGAGCGCTTCCCCCGCAAAAAAATTCAAAAATCCGCGCGCCCAGTACAATTTTCAAGGCCGCTCGTGCTCCATTACCGGCGTTGGCTCGTACGTGCCGGCAAAAATCCTGTCCAACTTCGAGCTGGAAAAAATGGTGGACACAACCGACGAATGGATCATCACGCGCACCGGCATCCGGGAACGGCGGCTGGCGGCCAAGGACGAATTTACGTCCGACATGGCGGCCCGGGCCGCCGAACGCGCCATGAAAATGGCGGGCGTCACCGCCGGCCAAATTGACCTGATCATCGTCGCCACGATCACGCCGGACACGCCCTTCCCGGCGACGGCCTGCCTGGTGCAGCACAAGATCGGCGCGAAACGCGCCGCGGCGTTCGACCTCGAAGCCGCCTGTTCCGGTTTTATCTACGGACTCGAAGTCGCGCAGCAATTCATCATGTCGCGCACCTACGATACCGTCCTCGTCATCGGCGCGGAAAAACTCTCGGCCATCACCGATTGGAAGGACCGCAACACGTGTGTGCTGTTTGGCGACGGCGCGGGCGCCGCGGTGCTGCAAAACCGCCCGAATTCGCACGGCCTGCTGACGGCGGTGATGGGTGCCGACGGCGGAAGCGCCAATTTGCTGTTCATGCCCGGCGGCGGCAGCCGTTGTCCGCCCACGACCGAATCGGTCGGCGCACGCCTGCATTACCTGCGGATGAACGGCCGGGAAACCTACAAAAGCGCAGTACAGGCGATGTACAAGGCGGCGCGGGAAGCGTTACGGCGATGCGAACTCGACATTTCACAAATCAAATGCATCATCCCGCATCAGGCGAACCGTCGGATCATTGACGCGGTGGGCGAACGGTTGGGGGCGAAACCGGGGCAGATGTTCGTGAATCTGGATCGCTACGGCAATACCTCGGCGGCCTCGGTGGCCATCGCGCTGGACGAGGTCGTGACCGCCGGAAAAATCCAGCGCGGCGACCTGGTCCTGCTGATTGTGTTTGGCGCGGGGCTGACGTGGGGCGCGGCGGTAATTGAATGGTAACATCGCGAAAATCCCTAATCTGTTGCGTAATCAGCACTTATTTGACGACCGGCGGTGACGTGTTATTTTAGCGTAATTCTATGAGCGCGAGAAAAATTGAAACCGGCGGTGCCGGGCAGCAGGACATAACCGTCGAATCCCGGCAGACACGTTTGAATTTGTCCACCGAATCCGTCGTCATCCATCGGAACGGCATTGAATTTCGCAGTCCCGCACCGTTCAACCCCTGGACGGAAATGACCGTGGCGCTGCAATCGCCCCGTGACAACAGCCCGCTCCAATGCGCCGGGGTTGTCGTTGCCTGTTCCGGCAACAAACATACCGGCTATCATGTTTCGATGGTCTTCACGAGCCTGACCAAACAGGGGCAGGCGCGCCTGCACGCTTTGGCCGGTTCGGAGTTGGGCTTGTAACTGGCCGTTCGGATCCCAAACGAGTCCGGTCTGGAATTGTCCCCGCCAAGAGCTGTCGACGCAGGCAACCGGGCGGATTTTGTACTTGATAAAATTGTCCCGGCCAATCAGGTTGGATGCCGCAATATTCCCCGGTGAACAAAAGGCATGCCATGAAAACAGCTTTGCACGACAAATGGTTTAACCCGACCACCCGACACCTTTTGAGGAACGCCAGTTTGATTTTGATCGGAATCGTGGTTGCGGGTTGTCCGGGGAGCAAGCCGACGTCGGGAACTGCGCCATCCGGGAAAATTACTATTCGAGGCTCGAACACGATTGGGGAAGAGTTGGCACCACAACTCATTGCCGCATACCAGAAGAACCATCCTGCGATCACTTTTGACCTTGAAAGCAAGGGGACTGGCTATGGGTTCGGGGCCTTGATGGGTGGTTTTTGCGATATTGCCGGGGCTTCGCGATTGCCGTTCAAGGAGGAACTGGAAATGGCGCGGTATCGCAATGTGGAATACACCGATCACGTCATCGGCGCTTACAGCGTGGCAGTGATCGTGAATGCCGCCAATCCCATTGATAACCTGACGCGCGCGCAGGTGCGCGACCTTTTCACCGGAGTGATCCAAAATTGGAAGGATGTGGGCGGGCCTGACGCGCCGGTTCATTTGTTCATCCGCGATCCGGTTTCCGGGACGCATCTGGGATTCAAGGAACTGGCGATGGAAAACAAACCTTACGCCGAGACGCCCAGTCTGGTTATGTTTACAAACTATGAGAGAATTGCGGACGCAGTGGCCGGTGACAGGAACGGGATCGGTTATTCCAGCATTGAACACGAATATGTTGCGGACGTCAAACCCGTGTCCATCGGCGGAGTTCAACCCAGTGCGGTTGACGTGGACAAAGGCGCCTATCCCTACGCGCGGATCCTTCACCTTTACACCAGCAAAGGGCATGAAACGCAGGAGGCACTCGACTTCATCCAATTTGTCCTGTCTCCGCAGGGCCAGGCCGTCCTGACCCGAACGGGCTACACGCCTCACCCTTGATCAGGTCCACCGTGGGCCGTCGTGGTCGGACACACCAAGGACAAATTCATGACGTCACTGTCGACCGTGGGCAACGGCAAAAGGGGAGTTGCGATTCATGGATGACGAACCGATTGAACTGCCGATTGACGGTGTGCTGGATTTGCACACGTTCAATCCGCGTGAGGTGAAGGACCTGGTGCCGGATTATCTGGTTGCATGTCAGGAACGTGGGATACTTCAAGTGCGCATCATTCATGGCAAAGGCATCGGCCATCTGCGGCGCACGGTGCATGCCATTCTTTCCAAACATCCAGCGGTAGTGACTTTCACCCTTGATCACGAGCAGCTCGGCGGTTGGGGCGCCACTCTCGTGCGGTTGTGCGACCCGCACCCGGCCCGAGACCGCCCTCTCCCGTCGAATGGTGGTGGGGCAAGTTGACGGCGATTTCGGCCCGGTTACCTCAACGGTTCCAAAGTTATTTTGCGGATTTCCAGTTCGCCGCCCTCGCTCTGAATGCCGATGAAGCCGGAAGAAATGGTGCATTCAGTGGCTTCGTTCATGAGCTTGCCGTTGACGAAGGTTTTTACGTTGTTGCCGGAGCAAATCGTCAGGCCAGTGTTCCACTCGCCGACGGCTTTTTCTGCGGTTTCGCCGCGCATGGGAACCGGTGTGTTGGCGTCCATGCCTTTGTGTTCCCTGGATTCTGCGCCGGCCATCAAAAACAGATCGCCTTGCCGGGTGTGTTTGCCCTGAACCTGGACGCACATTGGCCAGACCTTGTCGGGCAATTGCATGTGAACGAGGACGCCGGTGTTGTCGGCCCTGGGCGCGATTTTCACGAAGCGCCATTCGACGGTGAGGGCGTAATTGCTGTAAGCCTGCGTCGTACGAAGATAACCAGCCGGGGTGCCGGTGCAATAGATGACGCCGTTGGTCACGCTCCACGTTTTGAGCGGGTCGGCATTGTCCTTCATGCAAAACGTCCAGCCTCTGAAATCATGCCCGTTGAACAGTTTGATGTGATTCGTCGGGGCGATGGGTTCCTGCGCATTTGCGGCGCCGGCCACAGTGAGCGCGCAGGAGAACAGCGCAACCCGGGCGAAGTTGATTTTCATAGCGACGAAAATGGCGCGGCCATCCCGGCAAATCAAGCACGGCGGCTGGAAATGTTCTGAGGCCCCGAACGGGTTTTCCAGGCGGCTTGCGTTTCAGGCGCGAAGGCTTGTGTCCTGGTCTTCTGAAAACACAGGATGTAAAGTACCGGCAAAATGCCGATGATGTTGAAGATGGCGAGTCAGATATACCAGGCCAGGTGCCCGTTGCGCACGCTGTTCCGCCGCGCGATCAGTTTCGAGACACCTTCCCAGATGGCCGGAGGGATGATCACCAAAAGGATTGCCAGCAGCAGGGTCAGATGATTCATGTTTGTCATCGGTCAATACTTCCGAGTGCCCTGGTCACTTGATGAAATAGCCTGCGGATTTCCAGGTTCCGTCATCTGCCAATTCGAACGTGACGGTTTCGATCGCGGACTTCTTTCCCGTGAATGACGAGTCAAATTGCAGGATGACATATTGGCCGTCTGCCGCGCCGGGCAGCTCGGTCGTCGCCAGCGCCGATTTCAATTTGCGTGACATCAGGCTGCCCAGCGGTTTGCGAAAGGCGTTCATGGAATTTTCCCAGGCCGCTTTCGTGACTCCGTTCTGGAAAACGGCAGAGGCCTCATTCCAGCTATCGGCATAATAGCCTTTGTCATTGAGCGCCAGCCATTTCTCCCCGGCGACAACGGCGTTGGTTGCGCCGTTTGCTGCGGGTGGAGTAACAGGCAGTCCGGTGGCAGGATCGATGGTCCCGCGCCCGGCAGGGGACATCGGCAAGCCGGTTGCTGGATCGATCACCACCATGCCACCCGAAGTGGTTGGCAAGCCAGTGGCGGAATCAACGGTCACGGCGTTGGTTGTGCTTTCTGACGAAATCTGAACTGTCCCTTGGTTCAAGTTTGTAATCGTTCCCAAAATTCCGCGATGCAAATTGACTTTCTGTTGCGCGTCGCTCACGGCGGATTTCAATTTCGGTGTATTGAGAACCGTCAAGGCCTGGTCCCGAATTTTTTCAGCGTCGCCGATTTCGCCGACGCCGACGAGAATTTCAATCAATTGCCGGGTTTGCCCGACGAAATTGTCATCGGCAAACTTTGGCGGTTCCGGCATGAACGGCGGATGCGCGAATGCCGGGTTGGTTGTGGCCATCGCCTGGAAACGTTTTCTCAGATCCTCGTTTCGCGCCGCGTTTTGTTCTTCGAATTGTTTCAGCCGCTCCCGCGACTGGCGGATGCGCCCGAATGCCGCCTGCGGGTCACCGAGGTAACACAGGCACTCTTCGTACTCGCCTTGCTGCATCAGCAGGATTTGGACAAACGGATAACATTGCTCCGCCAGTTGCGGCTCGCGCGCCTCGATGGTTTTGAACAGTGCCAACGTCGCCGCAGGGTCATTGAGATATTGATTGATGCCGGCAGTTTCCTGAAACAAATCGGCATAACCGTTGCCTGTGGAAAACTGGCGCGCGTCGGCGTCGCGGATTTCCAGCAACGCCTGCCTCGCCTTCGGATAGCGCCGGCCCAACTCGATCCAGTCCGAAAGCGCGAACGAAAGGCGCACGCCCTTTTGACCGGCATCGTTTCTTGAATGATCGAAATACCAGAGATAGCGTTGCAGCGCTTCCTCGTATCTGCCCTCGCCGGTGAGGCTTTTGGCCGAGTTCAGAATTGTCTGGAAATCCGGTTTCTGGTCCGGCGCAAGCGTCGGCGACCAGGTTTCGGCGGAAGCGGAAGCAGAATTCGTAAGGGTTGATCGCGCCGCTGGCGGTTCAATGCTGAAGCGCAGACCGTCGCTGAGATATTTCGCCTGCGCCGCCCGAAGCATCTGCAGCGAAAGATCGTCCGCCTGACCGGAATGAATGAGTTTTTGCGCCCAGGTTTCGGCCGGGCCGAATTTCCCTTCGAGCAAATAGAGCCGTGTCAGCCCGTACCAGGCGGCGGGTGCCTGCGGCGCGGCTTTGAGCAGATACGCCTCGGCCTGATCGTATTTCCCCTGAGCCAGGGCAATCTGGCCCAGCCCATTGAGCGCTGCCGGATGGTTCGTTTCGATGGAGACAGCTCTTCGAAACGCCTGCTCGGCTTCCGGGGTCCTGCCTGAATTGAAAGTCGCCCAGCCCAGCCCATTCCACGCGTCTGCGTCCTCCGGCGCGAACTGGACGGCCTGCCGAAATTTTGCCGCCGCCTTGTCCATTTCTTGAGCCCGCCACAACTGCCAGCCTTCCTGGGTAAGCTGTTTTTCGTGCAGGGCGATGGAGTGCTGCCGCGCTCTGACAAAATTCGGGATGGCGATAGCCGCCAGCAGTCCAAGAAACGCGACGAACACCACCGCCGCGGCCGCCCCCGCCGCGATCCCGACGGCGGTTCCCCAACCGCCGCCCGCCCGCGACGCGGTAACCGGCGCGCCCGCTGGTAGATTGCCCGCCGCCCTTGCGGCCGGGCCGAAAATGTCCTCGTAAGCGTAGGCCAATGCCGCCATTGCGATGGGCGCGGCCACAAAAATCCCGATCAGGCACGCCAGCAATCCGGCGAGTTCAATCACCCCCAGCACGATAAAAAACCATAAAAATTTCCACCAGTGTTTCGAGACGACTTTACGGCTCAAGTCCATCGCCGGCCAAAAATCCAGTCGCTGGTCGGCGATCAGTATGAGGGTGAATGCCCACGCCACCGCGAGGTAAATTCCCGGCAACAGAAAACAAATAAAGCCGGCCAAAATGAGCAGAAGCGTCACCAGTCCACCAAGAAAAAGCGGCACGAATGCCACCGTGAAGCCGCTGAATGCCGTTCCGACGTTCACCGGTTCGCCGCGGATTTTTTTCAGGAAGTACAGCCACAATCCGCCCGAGAGCGGACCGCCGACGACGATGCCGATCAACGAGGAATTGGCCGCATGTTGCAGCAATTCGATCAGGGCGGCGACGCAAACGATCGGCCAAAAATTGTGCGCCACCAGGTTCCAGCCGCGGCTCAGGCAGTGGCCGATATTCAATTGGTAATCCCGCGCCAGCGCCGCTTGAGTAAAAGCCGCGACATGCGGCGCCACGCCGGCGACCAGCGGAGTTTGAGTGATAGTCTCGACCCGCGTTTTGATTTCGCTGGCCTGTTGATAGCGCCGTTCCGGCTCCTTTTCCAGCGCGCGCAACACGACTTCATCCAGCCGCACGTCCACCTGAACTTTTTGGGAAGGCGGCTGAAATTTTCCCAGCGGCAATTCGCCGGTGAGCATTTCGTAAAACACAACGCCCAGCGAATAGATGTCCGCGCGATGATCCACGGTCAGCGGCTTTTCAATCTGCTCCGGCGCCATGTAATGCGGCGTGCCCACTGCATCCTTTGCGCCCGTGAGCGTTTGTTGCCCGGCTTCATCGCCCATCATCTTGGCAATGCCGAAGTCCGCAATCTTCACCCGGCCCGATTTGTCGAGCAGGATGTTCTCCGGTTTGATGTCGCGGTGGACGATGCCCTGTTCGTGGGCATATTGGAGCGCCTCGCAAATCTTCGGCACAATGGTCAGCGCCTGCTCCGGCGGCATTTTTCCGGTCTGGAGCAACTGCCGCAGATTCAGGCCGTCCACGAATTCCATCACCAGATAACAATGCCCGCCCGCCTCGCCGAAATCATGGACAGTGACGATGTTCGGATGATTCAGCCGCGCCAGCGCCTGGGCTTCGCGCGAGAACCGCTCGGCGAACTGTGCATCCTGTTCCTTGTCCCGCGCCAGAATTTTGAGCGCGACGAGGCGGTTCAAGCGCGGTTGCCGGGCCTTATACACGACGCCCATGCCGCCACGCCCAAGGCATTCAAGGATTTCCAATTGCGGGAACAACGACGCGATTTCGGCGGGTGCGGGTGGCGGCTGAAGCACCTTGGTTCCATGCGGTCCCTCCGTTTGGGTGGCGAGACCGGCCTTCAGCATGCATTCCGGGCAAATCCCGCCCAACGCCGTGGGCGGCACCGGCTTCCCGCAGTGTGGACAATTGCTCAGAGGTGTTTTGGCGGTTTCAACGGGTGTTGAGTGCATTGGCACCGCCGGCAGGTTGGGCGGAGACGTTTGACGGCGTCGGGACAGGAAGTAAATAATTGCGCCGATTATTGCGATCACCAACAGCGTCACCACGAAAACGGCCAGGATGAAAATAATCTCCCGTCCGCCGAACAACGCGGCAAACGTGGGATGGATTATCATAATCTTTTTCCTTTTTGAAGGGTTTGCATGTCAAAACAGTTCATTCACCACATACAAAGGAAGAATTGGCCAAAGGTTACCAGGGAAAATCAGAAATCTGAAGGTCGAAATCCGAAGGAAATTTCAAGCCCGAATTCCGAATCTGCTTTTGTCATCCTGTGCGTTCGGCGCAAAAATGTTCGGATTTCAGATTCCGGGTTTCAGGATTCGGTTTTCAACCGCCCGCTAATGTCCGAAACAGATAGCGAAGTTCATCTTCCACTTCGTCCGGCCCCGACACGGTGTCGGCGATGGTGTCGCGCAGCAGGGCGCGGTATCGCTGGCGCAGCCGATGCACGGCCACCTTCACCGCGCCTTCACTTATGTCCAGTTGCCGCGCCAATTCTGCATAGGGCGCCGCGTCGCTCGCTCCGGCGAGCGTGGTGCGCAGCGCGTCGAACAGGGTGCCTCTGCCCTGCACACGATATTCTTTGCCCAGCCGCTGATAAACCTGTTCGAGCAGGGTGATGGCCCAGCGATGTTCAAACGCCCTCTCCGGTGTGAAGTTTTCCACCGCAATTTCGCCCAAACGCGTCTCGGCATTTTGCAGGTCGTGGAAAATAATTTTGCCGCCTCCTCGTTTCTGCGCGCGCGCCTTGTCCCATTCGTCGGAGAGGAAATGGTTCAGGCTGGCGAGCAGGAAGGATCGGAACCGGCCTTTCTCCGGCGCGACGCCGCCGACGGCTTTGCGTTCGAGCAATTTTGCAAAGAAGGCCTGCGTGAGGTCCTGGGCATCTTCGGGCGAATAACCGCGCCGCCGCACGTAGGCGTAAAGCGGCGGCCAATAGGTCTGGCAGAGGGTTTCGAGCGCGGCGCGGGCGCGGGGGGTGTCACTGCGCGCCGCCGTCAGCACTATGGACCAGTGCGTGGTGACAAACACGGATCGCTGGGGCGGTGTATTCCGGGCTGAGGTTGATTCCGGCGCGGATTGGCTTGGCGTGGTCACCGGCGCGAACGTAACGCCATTGGGATTGAAAAGGCAAGCGCGAGCAAAATTTTGGCAGTGCCTGATTTTACGGTGCGCGGTTCGTTTCAAGCCGCAGCGCGCCTGAAGGCAAAGCAAACCGTCTGCAATTTCAACGGTTTTTCGCGTAAGGATCTGCTGCGAGTTGGGACAACTCGCGCTCCGAATTTCAAATGATGCATTGCCCGAAATTTGTAGCGTCGGGCCGGTGGCTCGAAAATCGGCACACCGCCAGCGCTACGACCGAAGCTGCCTTTGGGCACGCTCGAAAACCGTCGCGGGTGAAATGGCGTTCAAACACTCGTTCGGCTTCCCGTAATGGCAGCGCGATTGAAGGCAAGGTGAGCAAGGCAGGTCAATTCGCAGCACGCTGTTGAGTTGGCCATACGGTCCGGTGCGGCGCGGTTCGGTCGGGCCGAAAAGCGCGACGAGCGGTTTGCCGAGCGCGGCGGCGACGTGCATCGGGCCGGTGTCGTTGGTCACCATCAAATCGCAGAGCCGCAGCCACTCGACCATTTCCGGCAGGGAAGTTTGTCCGCACAGATTCAGACAGCGTTCCGGCGCGGCGCGTGAAACGATTTCACCGAGGGATTGGTCCTTGCGATCGCCGAGGATGGCGAAGCGCGCCTCGTGAAATTTTTCCGTCAGGAGCCGGACCAGCCCGGCAAAATTGTCAACAGGCCAGCATTTGTTGAGCCAGCGCGCGCCGGGTTGAATCACGATCCAGCGCGTCCGTTGGGGTTCGCGCATTGGCGGGCCGTCCGGCGGGCATACGGAACCTTGAGCCCCAACCGCAGGCCATTTCGATTTGACAATCGCGGCGATTTCAGGCCTTTCCGGCAGCCATTGAAAACGCGCATGGACCGGCACGCCGAGGCAGGGAAGCACGGCCTGATACCAGTCCACGGCGTGGGTGTGGAATGACGCGCGGCGGACGGCGACATCATAAAATCCCCGCGCGCCTTCGCGGACTTCGTCGAGGCCGATGAGAAATTTTCCATTGGCGAGCCAGGCGAACGCGCCGCTGCGCGCGAGACACTGGAGGTCAATGACCCAGTCGAAATTTTGCGCGCGCAGACGGCGGACACTGCGGACCATTTCCGGCCAGCGAAGCGGAGACGCCCAGCGTTGGCGTTCAAAGCGCACAACGCCGGTCAAATCGGGATCCCCTTCAAGGAGCGGCGCGAGGTTTGAATCAATCCACCAAAAAATTTCGCTCGCGGGCAGACGGCGTTTGAGCAAACGCAGCACGGGCAGCGCCTGGACCACGTCGCCGAGCGAACTGGGTTTGAGAATCAGGATTTTCAGAAACGTCGGATGCGGGTGTCAGCCGCGACAATCAAGCAAACCACTCATAATCTTCCTTTGGTGCTCGGTAATTGTCCGGCGATGCGCGGGTCGCGCCGGCAGGCCGCGTCCACGGCGCGCGCAAACGCCTTGAACAGCGCCTCGACGATGTGATGCGGTTCGTCGCCGTAGAGCAATTCGAGGTGCAGGTTGCAGCGGGCTTCATTGGCGAAGCCCTGGAAAAACTCGCGCGCGAGGCCGAAGCGGAAGGCGCTCGACGCATCCTGGAGCCTTTCGGATCTGGCAACGCGTTTTTGGGCGAAGGAATTCAGCCCCCGCCAGACGAGAAATGGCCGTCCGCCGAAATCCATGACGCAACGCGCGAGACATTCATCCATCGGCACGTAGGCTTCGCCGGAGAATGGGTTTTTCGGGTGAAAACCGGCGCCATAACGGCGGATGCCGCGTTTGTCGCCGAGCGCGCGCGCAAACGCCTGGCCCAGCGCGATGCCGCAATCCTCGACGGTATGGTGCGCGTCCACTTCCAAATCGCCCGCGCAGCGGAGTCTCAAATCCACAACCGCGTGCCTGGCGAAGAGCGCCAGCATGTGGTCAAAGAAGGGGATGCCGGTTGTGACTTGCGATTTGCCGTTGCCGTCCAGATGGAGATCGACCGTAATGCGGGTTTCTTTTGTGTTCCGCGAAATTCTGGCCTGCCGGGTTTTCACTTGGCTATTAGAGCAGAGCAACCGGCAAAAAACAAAGCGCAATTGCGCAGTCAGTGGGCGGCTGCTGCCGGCGCGTTCGTTTGTCCTGCAAGGTTTTGTTTGAGTTCGTTAATATGCTTTTGCACAGCATCGGCAGAAGGCGAAACGGCCTTTGCCCGCTCCCAATGGGCGATGGCGGCATCGAAATTGCCGGCTTTTTCTTCGAGCAGCGCCAGGTGCGTTTGGAGTTGTTCAACAATGAATTTATTGTCAAAACTCAGTTTTTCTGAATCCGGTTTGCCGGCCATTTGTCCTTTCCAACTTCTCATCGCGGCTTCCCAAATATTGCGCGCGCGCGCCAAATTGTGGTAATTTTCAAAATAAACCCGGCCCAGTTCGAAAAGGAGTTGGGGATTGTCCGGGTTGTGCCGCAGTCCGTCGCGCAAAACCTGTTCCCCTTCGGCGACCCTGTTCATTCTTGTGCGTAACCAGTAGGCGGTGACAATGTAGGTTTGGACGTTTTCCGGATCGAGTTCGGAGGAAATCTTCAGCCAAGGCAGGATTTCCCGCACTTCACCGCTTTTGCTTAAATCGTCCGTCGGCCCGCCTTCATCAAGATGCGTGTGCCGATTGGGGATGAAATGGCGGTTGAAGGCGTCAATGAAATCAAGCGGCGGACCCATGAAACTGCCTTCACCTCCTTGGTTGTGGCTGGCGACTGCGCCGGTGTCTTCAGCCATGTGCGGCGTTTCGAATGCTCCACGATTGTCGAAAATGGTCGGGTAATAACCGCTGTGATAATAAATGTCTGCCTCGCGATAGAAGGAACCTGCAAACAATTTCTGTCCCTCGCCAATCATTACGTCCAATGGATTAAGCGATTGCTCGTGATTACCGGGCCAGCCGATAAACCAGCAGTCAATTCTCGCCGCCAGCCCTGAACAAAGCACCACCAGCAACAGCAGCAGCAAAACAAACGGGCGGGTCATTTTCATTGCAATACTTTCCTGCGGAATACCAGCCAAGATGCCAAAAGCAGCAGCGTCGTGTAAGCGGCCGCGTAAGCCAGAGCGAGGAACCAAATGCCCCACGGAACGAGCTGCCAGTCTTGGACGATGAGGTCACGGATGTCGAACAATTCCAGATGGGGAATGACGTAGTAAAGGCCGGTGATGATTGTTGCGCTCGGTTCGGTCATAGACAAAGCCACTTGGTGCAAATGCCGGCCTACCAGCAAAATAGCAATTGTGGCGATAAAGGTGATGGTGAGGTTTGACGAAACCGCTGTCAGCACCAGCGAGCCAAGCAGCGTCATCGCGATGACGATGCCGAGCATCGCCCAGTGCAACGCCAATGCCTGGAAATAATTTGCCAGCGGCCATTGATGTTCGCGCGTGGCCGCCACGCAGCCAAAGAAGGCGTAAAAAATCACCAGTGTTGCGCCGCAAGCCAGCCAGCAACCGAGAAATTTGCCCAGCAGAAACTGCGCACGCGACACCGGCTTGGCCATGAGCGGGAAGAGGGTGCGCGATTCGCGTTCTGTCGGAATCTGCCGCGCCGTGGCACCAATGGCGATAAACAGCGAAGCAGCCCAGATCAAAAAGAGACAAATCGCCTTGAGATAACGGACAATTTGCGCGTCTTTGAAAAAGGTTACCGATCCCATCACCGCGGTGATCAAGGCAGTGACAATGAACAAGACATAAAAATCCTTGCGCCGATACATTTCGAGCAAGACAACTTTGCTGATGGCAAAAATTTTGTTCATGCAACAGGTTTTCTGGCTACGGTTGGCGCCTGGGCCTTTCTTGTTTTGTAGCCGACCACTTTGAGGAAGACCTGTTCCAAACTGGAGGTCTGATATTTTTGAACCAGATCCGCTACACGGCCTTCGGCCTTCAACTCACCTTCGTTGATGATAACCACACGGTCACAAACGGTTTCGACTTCACCGAGTTCATGAGACGAAAAAAAGACGGTTTTGCCCTCGTCTTTCACACGCTGGATGATTTCGCGGACCTTCATCCGGCCAAGCGGGTCGAGACCGCTGGTGGGTTCGTCCAGAATCAGGAGGTCGGGATCATTGATCAGCGCCTGGGCGAGACCAACACGCTGCTGCATACCTTTGGAATATGTTTTGAGGGGGCGCCGTCGAGCCTGCTCCAAATCCACGAGCTTAAGGAGTCTGTCAATGCGTTTGTCCGCTTCCGCTCGCGCCAGTCCGAAAATGGTTGCGTAAAAGCGCAGCAGTTCTTCGGCGGTTAGAAATTTGTAGTAATACGTCATTTCCGGCAAATACCCGATGCGCTGGCGCGCGATCGGTTGGCGCACGTCAATGCCAAAAAGATACGCCGCGCCACTTTTCGGCGTCACAAAACCCAGCAGAACATTGATGGTCGTAGTTTTGCCTGCGCCATTGGGGCCTAGAAAACCAAAGATTTCGCCTGCACTCACCTCCAAATCGAGACCGCTTAAGGCGACTTTCGTCATTTGCCGGAATTCGCGATTGGTGAATTCGACACGCAACTTTTCGGTCTTTAAAATAACGCTCATCGCAACAGACATTGGGGCCACCGCCCTTTTCCTAAAGGAAACGGACGCGAGAGTCAACTTCTCGACCACGTGACTTGGGCAAAATGGTTCAAAACAGTGATGCGAGTCTTTGAACCAAGCCGAGTCTTATTAAGGCAATATGTGAGAAGGATCAATCGAGTTGCCAAGGTCGCATTTGACTTGAGGAACCGCGCCCACCAGGCCCATAACGTAGGAGCCACCGGTCGGGCAACTGGGAATTGAGTTATTGGCATTCAGCTTGAGGTAAGGTGTCAGGTCGGAGGCCAAACTGGGAGCGGGGTCTCCCGTCTTTTTTCCCCGTTCCAACGCCCATTCTGTAACTGCGCCATCAATCTGATGCATGTTGTTAATACAGGCCGTCGCCTGCGATTTGGCGCGTGCATGTGTGAAACCGGGAATGGCAATCGCCGCCAGGAGGCCAATGATGGCCACGACGATCATGATTTCCACCAGCGTGAAGCCCGCCACCCGCTTGGGTTTGGCAGTTTTCATATCACGTTAACTTTCTCTTTGCGGTGTGAACAACGCAACGGGCGGGTTACCATGATTACAGTTATCGTTCACTAATTGCCCGTTGTGACCGCGTCAGTCTCTCAATCAGCAATGCCGATGCCAGAATCCAGGTCAAAGTCAGTCTGGAATTCCGGTTGCCTGAGCTTCCGGCAATAAAAAGCCCGAGGCGTTCGCCTCGGGCTTTTGTTTCAAACAACAAACCAAATTTCAATTATGGCAGCTTGTGCGCCGGATCCAGCGTGCTGAGACTGCAACTGATTTGCGGAGTATCCCCAACTTTGCCCAAAGTATAGGTACCCTGTGCCGGGCAGCCGGGAATTGCGTTGTTAGCATTGAGCTTGATGTAGGGTGTCAGATCCGTGTTCATGGTGGGCGAGGCGCCGGTCTGTTTCCCTTGTTCCAAGGCCCACTCGTTGACTGCGGCATCAATCTGACGCAGGTTGTTGATGCAAGCGTTGGCTTGCGAGGTGGCACGGGCCCGGACGAAGTTGGGAATGGCGATCGCCGCCAAGAGGCCGATAATGGCCACGACGATCATGATTTCCACCAGCGTGAAGCCCGCCTTACGGACGGTTTTGGTCGTTTTCATACTTAGTTTATTACTTATGTTTAATTTATTCCTTTGTCGGCTGTATGGCAAGAGCAGCCTCTTGCCCCAGCAAACGGATTGGAAGGCTAGCAAACCCGATGCCAGAATGAAATCAGAAAGCGCGAGGTAAGCCCTCCCCGGGCGCATATCAAAATTTGAGGGGGTGTCCGTGGTAGAAAACTCTCGAATTGACGGCCATTTCATTAACACCCTGCTTTAGCGGGGTGATCCAAGCGGTTTGAAGGTCAGAACCGCTTTAGCGGTTTTGGCGCGCTGACAAACCGCTAAAACGGTTGAAAAGACCGGGTATCGCTAAGCAACCCGCTAAAGCAGGGTGTCAATGAGACCCGGCGGCAAAGTGCTCATTTTTTGATATGCGCCCGCCCTCCCCTTGCGCTCCCGCGAGCTGGTCAATCATTAAGGCAGTATATGGGCTGGATTAACATTATTTCCCAGCGAGCACAAAGCCTGTGGAATCGAACCAACAGTTGCCAGATTGTAAGTTCCCCCAGCGGGACAACCGGGAATCTGCAGATTGGAATTCAATCTGATGTAGGGTGTGACGTCGTCGGGAAAACTGACGTTGTCGCCAACATGAAGTCCTTTGTCGATGGCAACTTGTTGAACTGCGGATTCAATCTGCCGCAGATTATTGATGCAAGCATTGGCTTGTGACGTGGCGCGCGCATGCACGAAACTGGGAATGGCAATCGCCGCCAGGAGGCCAATGATGGCCACGACGATCATGATTTCCACCAGCGTGAAGCCCGCCACCCGCTTGGGTTTGGCAGTTTTCATATCACGTTAACTTTCTCTTTGCGGTGTGAACAACGCAACGGGCGGGTTACCATGATTACAGTTATCGTTCACTAATTGCCCGTTGTGACCGCGTCAGTCTCTCAATCAGCAATGCCGATGCCAGAATCCAGGTCAAAGTCAGTCTGGAATTCCGGTTGCCTGAGCTTCCGGCAATAAAAAGCCCGAGGCGTTCGCCTCGGGCTTTTGTTTCAAACAACAAACCAAATTTCAATTATGGCAGCTTGTGCGCCGGATCCAGCGTGCTGAGACTGCAACTGATTTGCGGAGTATCCCCAACTTTGCCCAAAGTATAGGTACCCTGTGCCGGGCAGCCGGGAATTGCGTTGTTAGCATTGAGCTTGATGTAGGGTGTCAGATCCGTGTTCATGGTGGGCGAGGCGCCGGTCTGTTTCCCTTGTTCCAAGGCCCACTCGTTGACTGCGGCATCAATCTGACGCAGGTTGTTGATGCAAGCGTTGGCTTGCGAGGTGGCACGGGCCCGGACGAAGTTGGGAATGGCGATCGCCGCCAAGAGGCCGATAATGGCCACGACGATCATGATTTCCACCAGCGTGAAGCCCGCCTTACGGACGGTTTTGTTCGTTTTCATGTTTTTCTTAACTACGGTGTGAACAATACGACAGGCGGGTTGTAATAAGTACGGCTTTGTTCACTTGATTGCCTGTCGTAACCGCAACTACAACGGCGTATAGCACACTTTATGCCACACCCCAATTGAGACAATTACGGAACGTGCTTGTTCAGCCAACCAGTTCTACATTGTGTCATTGGGAACTTATACGAATATTCCATGTTTCTTTCTTTTGTTACTTATTCTGTTATCAGATCCATGCCGCAACGGCAAGTTGTCTCAAAATATGCCAGTTTGTAACATTTTGGGGCACTTAGAGCTAAAACCCCATGCTCTCAAGGTCACGACCAGAAAATGACCAACTCGCGGTCACAAACTCGTGCGCGAAAGCAAAACTGAATCTCAATAATTTTGTCATTTGGATGAGAGAGGAGAGAGGAAGCCGAACATCGAAAGGCGGGTTTGCTTGCGGAGCAAACAACCGATTGGAGAATTTGCTCCGATCGAAATTATCCGTGGCACCGACAACGATTTGATTGCCGAGACGGTTTGATTCTTCTAAAACAAGTTCGTTGCCAATGGCCACGCTAATATTCGACATCGAAACCTCCGCGCTGCCGCTCGACAATTTCGATGAGGCTCAGCAGGAATATCTCTTCCGCGAGGCCGAAAAAATCGCCGATGGACCCGTTCGCGAAACCAAGCGCACCCAAATCAAACAATTCATGAGCCTGTGGCCGCTCACATCGCAAGTTATCTGTATCGCGATGCTCAACGCTGAGACACAACGCGGCCAGTCGCTGTTCGTTGCCGAGGATTTCGAAGAAGAAGCGAGCGAAGGCGGACCAGTCGAATTTGTGCCTTGCGCGGACGAGGTCGAGCTACTTACGGCATTTTGGGACGTGGCGAAACATTATGATTCGGTTGTGACGTTCAACGGTCGCGGTTTCGACGTGCCATTCATTTATCTGCGCTCGGCGATTTTGAACGTACCCATCTCGCAAAAGAACTGGCTTGGCTATCGCTATGCAACCGAACCACACTGCGACCTCGCTGAACAATTGACATTCTACAGCGTGAGCGGCCGTGACGGCGCGGCGCGGCGATTTAACCTGGATTTTTATTGCAAGGTCTTTGGCATCGAATCGCCCAAAAGCCACGGCGTCACTGGCATGGAAGTGGGCACGCTGGTGGCGGAAGGAAAATTCCGTGACATCGCCGAATATTGCCTCCGTGACGTGCGCGCAACGGTCGAGCTTTATCGGATTTGGAAAGAAAGGTTGTCGGGAATCAAGTAATGCAGCCGCCTGCTGCCAGATGTCAACCGCCAGGCGCTCCAGTCCTCGTCTGCTTCGCGCTGAAAGGAGAAGCCGTGCCGTTTCGGAAAATCGCGGCGGGCAAATCCGAAAGTTTAATTCTTATCACCGGTATTGGACACGAGAACGCCAATAAATCAGTGCGGGGATTTCTTGTGAATAACTCTCCCGAGTACGTGTTGACTTGCGGTTTCGCCGGCGGACTGAACCCGGACTTGAAACTCGGCGAAGTCGTTTTTGAAATACCCAAATTAGATTTCGAACTCCAAATTCCAAATCCCGAAGTTCATCGAACACTTCTCGCCGCCGGCGCCAGGCCAGCCAGGTTTTTTTGCACCGGCCGTATTGCCGTCACTATCGCCGAAAAGAGAAAATTGCGCGAGGAGACCGGCGCAGATGCGGTTGAAATGGAATCAGAAGCGATCCGCACGGTTTGCCGCGAGCGTGGGATTCCATGCGCAACGGTACGGGTAATTTCGGACACGGCCAATGAAGATTTACCGTTGGATTTCAATCGATTTTCCAAACCGGACAATCGTTTGGACTATGGCAAATTATTTTGGTTCATTGCCCTATCACCGGGGAAAACCGGCGGGTTGTTGCGGCTTCAAAAGAATTGCAGGCTCGCAGCGGAGCGGCTGGCGGAAGTTCTTGGCAAAATCATTTTTCCGTAACTTGCGATTGTGTTGGAGTTGGCGGCGCGGGCTTTTCTTTAGCGTGCTGGCTGTAACTGATGAACGCCGCGCCGACCACGATCAAAATCACGCCTGCCCACCGTACGGCAGAGACGCTTTCGCCCAAAAACCAGATAGCGGCGAAGGTAGCGAATACAAAACTCAATCCCGTCAAGGGCCAGAGAAAGCTGATGTCGCTTTTCGACATCAAAATCAGCAGGCAGACAAAGAATAGTGCTTCAAAAAAGACGCCTAGCAGAATCTGTGGGCTGGTCGCGCCGGATTTACAAACACGGAAAATTTCAGAAATGGTGATGCCGTCCATGTCGCCGATGCGCGTCATGCCCTTTTTCAACAAGACAACGCCGGTGGATTCAAAAGCAAGGCCGATCAACAAAATTGAGAGCATTTTGAGCATTTTATAAATCCTGGTAACGAATCAGTTTAATGCCTCGTTTTGTGACCAATTCCTTCACACGCGGACTGACCAAGGCATCGAACTCGTACTTAAATTCGCCTAGCGACGGATGTGAGTAAAGCTCGGAAACGCCCGGCGGTAATTCCGGAAGCAGCTTCAAAATATATTCTTCGTTTACCCGCGCATTTTGCAGCAGACCGAAGGAGATTTCCGCGTGCTTGATACCACGTCGGTGCAACGGTTTGCGCGCGCGGTATGAGAGCCAGTCATAAATTAGCGCGTGCGAGATGCGGTAGGCCCAGCGTCCACGCGCCATGCGCCGGCTTCGTGCCAGACAATCTCGCGTGAGTCGTATACATCGGATGCCAAGCTGCACGGCATCTTCCATCAAAATCTGAAACACAACCGGGTGCAGATGCAGATGCAAATGGCCGTTGACATGGTCGAGGGGCAAACCGGTCGAGCGGAATTTTTCGAACTGGGCATGAATTTCGGCGCGCAATTGCTCGCGCAAACCACGCTGCAAAAAATAACGGAAGCCGGTGGCGACCGGTCTGTCGTTGAATTCACCGTGCGAGTCGACGAGACCGGGAATTTCTCGCGGCGACAGTACAGAATGTCCCATCAACAGGGTCAGATGGAGGCCAACACCCAGTTGCGGGTTTTCCTTCGCCAGCTCGACAGCCTCGTCGAAGCCCTGCTCGTTGACCATCAAACTGGCGGTCGTAAGAATGCCCTCACGATGAGCGCGGACAACGGCTTCGTTGACGGAAGGTAACAGGCCAAAGTCATCTGCGTTGACAATGAGGCGCCGGAGAATTTCAGGCCGGTCCATAGTTGGACGAAGTTGAACCAAAGGCGGAGCGCAACCAGGACTGCAAAATCAGCGCCAGTTTTTGCGGCTTGGCCAGTCGCAAAGACTGTGGGCCAAAGACGTTGAATTGGTGTCGTTCCAGTTTCTGCAGCAGTTGCCAATAAACCGAACCCATCAGTTCGGCGGCGACCATTGCGCGGCGGTCCTCCTCGGGCACGGTTTGGCGCGCGAGCCGATAAAAATGTTTCGCGCGGTCGGCTACATCGGCGGCGAGCGCATGGAATCGGTCAGAATACCTGAAATTCAAAATGTCATCTTCGCTGACGCTGAATTTTTTGAGCTCGCTTTGCGGCAAATAAATCCGTCCCCGTTCGGCATCGGCGCGGACATCGCGCAAAATGTTGGTGAATTGCAGCGCCTTGCCGAGGTAAATCGCATAGTCACGACAGGCAGGATTCTGGTAGCCGAAAATCCCGATGCTCAACAAGCCAACGACAGATGCGACGCGATAACAATACAATTCCAGCTGTTCGAAATTTTCGTAGCGTTTGATGTTGAGGTCCATTTCGCAGCCTTTGATCAATTCATCGAAAAGCGCGAACGACAGGCGATATTTGGCGATGACCGGCTGCAATTCCTGATTCACGGCGAATTGGGGGCTTTCATTTTCACAAGCGCGACGCACATCAACCCGCCAGTCCGAGAGCTGCGCGCGACGCTTTTCCACGGGCGTGGATTCACCGTCAGCCACGTCATCCACTTCGCGGCAGAAGGCGTAGAGGACGGCCATGTCGTTGCGCTTGGCGCGCGGAAGCATCACAAAGGCGAGCGCTAGATTGGACGCGCTTTTTCGGGTAATCGCGCAACTGTGTTGCATCGTGGTTATGGTGTTTGAGAAGACGTCCTGTCGGGCGATTCCGGCGGCCGCGCTGGTGGCAACCCGCCGGTCTGAGCGAGCGTGGGGTTGACCGAACGCCGTTCGCGTTGGCGGCGGTGTCTGTGCCGGTGCTTTCGTCTCTTCTTGCGAAAGCAGAAAATCCAGATCAACGCGCCGAAGGCAACCAGCGCAAACATCCCGGCCATAAGAAGTAAATCCACCCAGGTTGCTGTTGTCGTGCCGGCTACGGGCAGTGCATGTTCCATAACATCGAGACAAAATCAGCTATCAGAAAATTGCCAACCGGTAGTCATGGGGTTTCAGCAGACACGCCATCGCCAACGTTCATGTTCAGTCGCTGCATCCGGTAACGGAGTGAATGGCGTGTCAATTTAAGGCATTCCGCCGCTCGCGTCAGGTTAAAACCCTGTTGTTCCAGTGCATGGGTGATCAATTCACGCTCCAACCGGGCCAGCGCATCGTCGAGCGATTCGTCGGTCGCAGGCTGAAGGAGCGGGGTCTTCTGCAAATGCGCTTCGACCTGGAAATCCGGCAGGCTGGACGGTTGGATTTCGCGCGCTTTTTCCAAAATCAGCGCGCGTTCGATGACGTTACGCAATTCGCGAACGTTGCCGGGCCATGTGTGTGAAAGCAATTTGGATCGCGCGGCGGGCGCAAGGCCGTCCACGTTTTTGTTCAGCGCGGATCGGAACATTTTCAGAAAGTGTTCGGCCAGCAGCGGGACGTCATCGCCGCGTTCGCGCAGCGGTGGCAGGCGGAACTGCACCACGTTCAAACGATGGAACAGATCTTCACGAAAATGGCCGGCGGCGATGGCTTGTGCGATGTCGCGGTTGGTCGCGGCGATGAGACGGACATTGACGCGGAGTTCCTGCGTGCCGCCAACCCGCGTGAACGAGCCATCTTCGAGAAACCGGAGCAGCTTGGCCTGGAGCGGCTTGCTCATGTCAGCGATCTCGTCGAGAAAAATTGAGCCTCCGTCAGCTTCTTCAACGCGACCGGGTTTTTGTTTCAGCGCCCCGGTGAACGAACCTTTTTCGTGGCCAAATAGTTCACTTTCGAGCAGCGTTTCGGGTATGGCCGCGCAATTGATGCGGACATAATTTGATCCACGCCGCTGGCTCAAACCGTGAAGTGCGCCAGCAACGAGTTCCTTGCCAGTGCCGCTCTCACCGAGGATGAGCGCACGTGTGTCGGTGGGCGCAACGGTCTGAATCAGATGCCGCAATTCGCGCATTTTCGGTGATTCGCCGATGATCTGGTCGAGGCTGAAACTTTCGCCGGTGCGGGAGCGGAGAGTCGCATTTTCGCGCAGAAGTTTATGGCGCTCGGCGCAACGCGCAACCGCGTGCAGCAACTCCTCCGGCGCGAAGGGTTTGCTCAAGTAGTCAATCGCGCCGGCTTTGATGGCTTCCACGGCGAGTTTGGGCGTGGCATAGGCCGTGAGCATGAGCACAGGCAGTTCAGGCCACCGGCTACGAGTCCTGGCAAGGAATTCGTAACCGCTCATCCCGCCCAGTCGCGCGTCGGTGATGACCATGAAAAATTCCCCGTCCGCGAGCAGGCCCAGCGCTTCCTCGGCGGATTCGGCGGCGCGCACTTCGTAACCGTCGTCGCCCAGCAACGTCTGGAGCGAACGGCGCATGTTCTTCTCGTCGTCCACGACGAGCACGGGTGACAACGAGGCACTCATTTCAAGGATAGTTTCATCAACGCCTTCGCCGGAAAGAGTAAAGTAAATTTGGCACCTTTTCCAAGCTCTGATTCCACGCGCACCCTGCCGCCATAAAGCTCGACATTGTGTTTCACGATGGCGAGGCCGAGGCCGGTGCCGTGCTCCTTGGTCGTGTAGTAAGCCTCGAAAATGCGCTCGATTTTGTCGGGAGCAACGCCCGCCCCGTCGTCGCGCACGGAAATTTCAACGGAATGATCACGATGACGATCGGCGATGACGAACACGTTCCCTTTTTCATCGAGCGCTTCGCGCGCATTTTTCAAAAGGTTCACGAGAATCTCGGACAGGTGGCCACGCTGCATGAGCAAGGGCGGAAAACCATGGCCATATTCGCGTTGAATTTTAATTCCCGTCGGCACCGCCGGCGGGAAAACCTGCCCGATGGCGCGGTCGAGCTCTTCGACGACGTTGAGCTTCTCGACGTGTCCTTCGCTCAACTGCGCGTAGCCCATGATTTGGGTAATGACGCGGTCAGCGTGCGCGACCTCCTCCTGGATGATTTCGATTTGGGGCGCGGCGGCGGTTTTGCTGCCGTGGAGTGAGCGTTGCAGTGAGAACACGGCGTTGTTGATGATGGCGAGTGGATTTTTGATTTGATGTGCGAACTCGGCAGCAAGCCGTCCGGCGGAGCGTAATTGGCCCTCTCGGGCGGCAAATTCCTCCGCTTCCTCAATGGCCAGCCGCTGACGCTCAATCAAAACCTGCGCCCCATAGCAACAAATTACCGTCAACCATAACACCGCGATGCGCAACACGAACGGTTCGCCTAATTCCTCATGCGGCGTCATTTCAAAAGCATTCAATGTTGTGGGGTCCAGATTACTCACCACGGCAACGTCCAGCACCGCGACCAGCCCGTAGCAGAGGCTGATGGCGAAATTCAAGATCAATTGGGAACCCCCAGGCGGCACGCTTGCCGCGTTGCGGAGGATCAAGACGACAAACAGCCAGAACAAAACACTGTCCAGCCCGCCGGTGATCAGCGCCATGGCCGCGACGAAAAGCCCGTCCACCAGGCTGCTGGTGACCACGGTCCATTGTACGACCGCCAGGGGCAGCCGCCACACGTTCAGCAGAGGCACGGCCAACAGCACGCTGGCCAGTATGTAAAAGCCAAAAATTACTTGCACCGACTCCACTGTGACATCGAGCGCGCTGGAAATCTGGACCATCCACGGGTTATGGTTGAATGAATGGAAGATCATGCCGATGAACACCGCCTTGACGGGCAGCATGATGTCCCGTTCCACGATTTCAATGCGCTGAAGCAAACGCGGCGGGTCGGGCGCCGGAATTTCCAACAACGTGGATACCCGCTTCAGCCATTGCCGATGGCTTGATTTCATAAATTCACCGCCGTGGAAAAATTTTCAACGCAGCAATTTCAACGCGCGTTCGGCAATTGCCTCGATCGGCCACAACCGGCCGAGGCCTTCGTAACCGCAGGAAAGCATTCCTTCATCCGGGCCGACGAATTCCGCACCGCGCGCTTTGAGAGTTTTGACGTTTTCCTGCGTGGCCGGGTGCAGCCACATGTTGCCATTCATCGCCGGCGCGATCAGAGTTTTCGCCTTTGGATTCAACGCCAGAGCGACGCAGGTCAGCGCGTCGTCAGCGATGCCGTGCGCCAGTTTTGCGATCACGTTGGCCGTCGCCGGCGCGATGAGCAAGAGGTCCGCTTCATCCGCCATTTCGATGTGCGCCGGTTTCCAGCCTTCCTCTTCGTCGTATAGATCGGTCACGACCGGATGACGCGAGAGTACTTTGAACGGCAACGGCGTGATAAACCGTTGCGCCTCAGCGGTCATTACCACGCGCACACTGCACTTCTCCTTCGTCAACAGACTGGCCAAATCCACCGCCTTGTGCGCGGCGATGGAGCCGGTCACGCCGAGGACAATATTTTTCTTCATCTTGGTTGTAATCTTAATGTTAATCCATTGTTCTGCCAATTCGATACCCAAGAGGTTTTTTAAGATTTAGACCGGGATTTAAAATTCCAGGGGTTGAGCCCGTGCGGTGCGCATCTTCTCCGCTTCGACAATTGCCAGCATCCGCCGCAAATCCTCCTCAACCGACAGGCTGACCAAAAGGTAATCGAAATTTTTCCACTGTGCAATTTCCCGCCGGGCAATGCCGAGCCGCTTTTGAATTTCATCAGCCGCGTCCGAAGCCCGTTTTCTCAATCGTTCTTCCAGCACTTTGATTGAAGGCGGCGTCAAAAATACCGTTACCAACGCCCGTTTCAATTCGGTCTCGCTCCGCGCCTTGTCGCGAATCGTCGCCGCACCCTGCACGTCCACGTTCAACAAAATGTCCGTGCCGGAACTTAATTTGTCCACAAGTTCGGACCGCAGGATGCCGTAACTCCAGCCGAACACGGTCGCGTGCTCAATGAACTCTCCCGCCTGTTGGCGCCGCTGGAATTCCGCCGGCTCAAAAAAATAATAATCCACGCCGTCCTTTTCGCCGGGCCGCGGCGCGCGCGTGGTGCAGGTGATGGCACGCGTCATGTCCGGCCTCGCGGCCAGCAACTGATGACACAACGTTGTCTTGCCGCCGCCGGAGGGCGCGGAGATCACGATCAACAGCGGTTCCTTTCCCGCCTTTTGGGACCAGCCTTCGGCTTTCGATTCCCGACTCTTGACGTTCATGTCATCTGTCGCTCATTCAACGTTTTGCGCCTGTTCACGGAATTTTTCCAGTTCCGCCTTCAGCGTGACGACCTCGCGCGAGATGAGCGCGTCATTGGCCTTCGACCCGATGGTGTTGACTTCACGATTCATTTCCTGTGCGAGAAAATCCAACGTGCGGCCCACCGGTTCCTTCATTTTCCGGCAATCCTCGAACTGCTGGAAATGGCTCTGCAACCGCGCCAGTTCCTCGGAAATGTCCGAGCGGTCGGCGAAGAAAACCACTTCTTTCAACAGCCGTTCGTCATCCGGCGCGGGGGTTTCCAGCCCGGCGTTTTTGATGCGCTCGATCAGTTGCTGGCGATAACGAGCCGTTGCCTGCGGTGCCTGTTTTTGGATTCGCCCGACGCACTGGCGCATGACGGCGAGGTGCGAAGTGAGGTCTTGCGCGAGGTGAGCGCCTTCGCGTTCGCGCATTTTGACGAGGGCGGCAAGCGCCTGTTTCAATGCCTTCTCGACCGCCGGCCACAAATTTTCCGCTCCGGCAAGTTCCTCGTCGGTCTGAAAAACCCCCGGTGCCCGCACGAGGTGGTCGAGGGTCACGTTGCCTTCGAGTTTGAGTTGTTTGGCGAGACGATTGAGTTCGCGCGCATACGCCTTGGCCAGCGGCCCGTTGAGATGCATCCGCGCGGAAAGCCTGCCATCGCCGGCGTGCAGTGAAATACGCGCCGTCACGCGCCCGCGCGCGACGTGGCGGTTGATGGTGTCGCGGATCGGCGCTTCGAGCATTTCCATTTCCCGCGGGAGATTCGCGTAAATCTCGACCTGCTTGCGGTTCACCGAACTGAGTTCGACCGTGACCTTGAAGCCGTCCCGCGCGCACTCGCCGCGACCGTAACCCGTCATGGATTTCATTACCGTCCAATATGCGAAAATCCCGCGTGACAGGCGAATAAATTTTCAAAACGCCGTTGGAGTTCAAGCTTCTGCATGTCTGCGACGCAAGCAAATGCCTGAGCTCCCACAACACGACAGGTACGATCGCATCGCTGCCACACTTATTATCCCGGTCCGGCTCATTGGCTCAATGTGAATCCCCTCAATGATTGTTTGGTTTTTCCTTCTCAGGCCAGGAGCTTTCTGACATCAGGCCTTCATCACTGCTCGGCGCCCTTCAGTTTTATCTTGAATTTTCAGCGCAATAATTTCAGCGCTTCGCGGAAATCCTTTGGCAGCAGCGCTTCGAAGCTCATTTCCATTCCTGTTTGCGGATGCACAAATGATAACTCGCGTGCGTGCAGCATCACACGCGGCGGCTCATAGCCGGTCAATTCCGTGAGATTTTTATTTTGCCGTGCGCCGTAAGTCAAATCGCCGACCAGCGGGTGACCGAGAAATTGAAAATGCACGCGAATCTGGTGCGTGCGGCCTGTATGCAACTGCGCCTCGACGAACGTGGCGACGTTCAGCTGTTCGAGTACTCGATAGCTCGTGTGCGCGGCGCGGCCGGAATTGTCGTCGCGCACGGCCATGCGTTTGCGATGCGTCGGGTGCCGGGCAATGGCGGCGCGGATTTCGCCGGACTCGCGCGCCAGTTCGCCGCACGCAATCGCGTTGTAAATTTTTCCGACCTCGCGCGCGGCGAATTGTCTGGAAAGCGCCAGATGCGCCTCGTCGTTTTTGGCAACGACGAGGCAGCCGCTGGTTTCCTTGTCCAGCCGGTGAACGATTCCCGGCCGCGCGACCCCGCCGATGCCGCTGAGCGAACCCTGGCAATGGTGGAGCAGCGCGTTGACAAGCGTGTGTTCCTCGTTACCGGCGGCGGGATGCACGACGAGCCCGGCGGGTTTGTTCAAAACCAGAAATGATTTGTCTTCAAACAGAATATCGAGTGGAATTTCCTCCGGCTGCGCTTCGGACGGCCGGGCGTCCGGCCAGTGAATTTCGATTTGCTCGCCGGCGCGCGGGCTGTGCGTGGGTTTGACTTCGCGTCCATTGACGCGAACATGGCCCTGTTCAATCAATCGTTTCAACGCAACGCGCGAAGCGGCGGGAAATTTTTCGCGCAGAAAAGCGTCGAGCCGCCCGGATGGAAGGGATTTTTCCACGGTGAAAGTTTCCGTACGCGAGGACATTTCAGCGTGACAGGCAACGCGTGACCGACGACAGGCTGTGCGCGGTTGGCGGCATTTGGAAATGCTTCATGTCTCCAGTCACTTGTCACTCGTCACAGGTTTGGTGGCGTGTTCATTTTTCCAGGTGATGAGGAAGATGAGCGCCACACCGGTGCAGATGGCGGTGTCGGCGACGTTGAACGCGGGAAAACCAATTTCATCGCCGCCGCGTTGCTTCAAATAAAAACGGAGAAAATCCACGACTTCATGCCGGCCCGGCAGCAGGCGATCGGTGAGATTGCCGGCGATGCCGCCAAAAATCAGGCCGAAGGCAATCTGGCCGGGCAGCGTGTGAGAATCAAAATGATGCCGCGTCAGAAACAGCGCGACAAGCGCGAGCAAAGCGACGACGGCCAGCGTGATGTTATTTCCGCTGAAGAGGCTCCAGGCGGCGCCGGTGTTGCCCCAGTGGACAAATTTGAAAAAGCCGTCAATGATGATTTTTTCGTGGTAAGCCGGCAACGTTTTCAGCACCAGCCATTTGGTGAATTGGTCCAGGGCAAAGACAACCAGCGCCAGCGCGGCGATGCGCCGGTTTGATTTCCGAAAGATGTATTGCGTGTCGGCCACGGCCATTTGCGCCGGTAGCTTAGTCGAAATGCCAAAATAGACCACGAAAATTAAAGGCCGTCCGGGCTGGTTGAAACGTCCACCTGATGAGATGTTTGATTGGAACAACCAACACCGGACGCCCAAAATCGAATTGGAAACCAGCGATCGGAAATTTCGATGTTGGGCATCCAATGTTCGACGTTCCCCAACTTCACGCCGGGCCGGGATCCGCCGTTCCGGCAAGGTTGGGAATTTACCTTTTCCCCGGGTGTGGCAAATGGTTACGATGCGCTCATGGCGCTGATACGGATCCTGGTCGACGGCTACAGCCTGTTGCACAACTGGCCGGAGCTGGCCCCCGGCCAGCCGCGCCATTCGGAACGTGCACGCAAGGAATTGGTCCATGTTCTTACGCGTTATCACGATGCGACCGGCACGCCGGTCACGATATTTTTTGACGGCGCCGGAGCGTCCGCCGGCGCGCCGAAGCTGGAGACGGATTCGGCGGTGGAAGTCCTGTTTTCCCGCGCGGGGCAGACTGCCGACCAGATGATTGAACGCGCCGCGCATCGGTTCAACGTCTACGGCGAGACGCTGGTGGTCACGGACGACCGCGCCGAGCGCGACGTGGTCAGCGGCATGGGCGGCTCGGTGGCCAGTTGCACGAATTTTATTCGCATGATTGACGATACGCTGACCGAATTGCAGGGCGAATTGCGGGACCACAATCGCACGGAACTGAATCGGTTCAATCGCCATCCACGGCACAATTCAAAATGAAGACGAAAGCGGGCCGAAGCAAATTGTACCACTGCGGGCGAACCCTGGCTGCGCTCTTCGCCGGCTTTTTCTTGATCTCCAAAACGCCCGCGCAGCCGGTGGCGCAACCGTTCGAAAATCGTTTTCTGCTCGTTTTCGACACGTCGTCAGGCATGAAAAAGCGTTTGCCAGCAGTGAAGGTTGCGCTTGAAACCATGCTGGCGAGCAATATGCGGGGGGAGTTGCGCGCCGGCGACAGCATCGGCGTTTGGACGTTCGACCGGGAATTGTCCGGCAATCATCTGGTGCAACTGTGGGCGCCGGAGCACGCGGCGACGATTGCGTCAAATATCACCCGGTACATTGCCGCACAACATTACTCAAAGAGGACAAGCTTTGACGCCTTGCGCCCGTCTCTAAACTGGGTCGTGCAAAATTCCGACCGGTTGACGGTGATGATATTCTGTGATGGCGATGGTCAGGTTGCCGGAACCTCTTTCGATTCCGGTATCAACCGGATATTTCAGCAGCGGCAAGCGGAACTCAAAAAGGCGCGCCAACCGTTCATCCTCGTGCTCCGCTCGCAACTTGGCAATTACATCGGTTGTACCATGAATTTTCCGCCCGCGCTGGTCAACTTTCCGGAATTTCCGCCATTCCCGCAGCCGCCAACTGAGCCGACCAATGCGCCCCCGCCTCCTCCTCCGCCTCCTCCGCCGCGACCGCCTGTTGAAGCGCCGCCGCTCATCATTATCGGTACCAGGCCGGGAACCAATTTGCCGCCGCCTGCGCCCACCCCGGCGCCGCTATTGACATCCAATCCGCCGCCGTTGACGGTTTCTATGCCCCCCAGCAATGTCGTCGCAATCGTGGAAACGGATTTGCCGCCATCCGTTGCAGCGGCCGAGCCAACGAACGGGCTGGCGGCCGCGTCGGCCAGCCTTGTCGCTTCGGCCGTTCAGCCAAACGACATGGCGCCGCCGCCGGAAAATTCCGGCTTGAGCACTCACAAGGCGCTGACCATCGGCGCCGCCTTTCTGGTTCTGGCGGGTATCCTGACGGCTTTGATGTTGGGCCGTTCGCGCAAGGCTGACCACGGCAGCCTGATCACGCGCTCGATGAACAAGGGCGGAAAACCGCCGACGCGAACGTAGGCCGGTTGCATTTCGGCGCGTGACTTTTCATCAACCTTGTGGAAAATTTTCAACCAATGAAAACATGGATATGGATTTGCCTCGCCGGCCTTGCCGCTGGTGTAACGCTGTTATTATGCCGCAGCACCGCAGGAACTCAACCCACCGAAAATCCGCGGGCGGAGACCCGGGAGAAACTTCCCTCCGCGGCGCCGGGTTTTGCTGACCCCGCCAGCCTTACCACGAAAGCACCCGAAACTTTCAAGGCGCAGTTCGATACGACCAAAGGGAAATTTACCGTCGAAGTCACCCGCGCCCTTGCGCCCAACGGCGCGGACCGTTTTTACAACCTGGTTCGCTCCGGCTACTTCACGGATGTTGCCTTTTTTCGCGTGATCCCCGGCTTCATGTGCCAGTTCGGTATCCATGGTGATCCGAACATCTCTGCGAAGTGGCGCGATGCGAAGATCCCGGATGACCCCGTCAAGGGCAGCAACACGCGCGGGACCATCACCTTTGCCACCGCCGGTCCCAACACGCGCACCACACAATTGTTCATCAACTTTGGCAACAACGCCAATCTCGATGGCATGGGGTTCTCTCCTTTTGGCAAAGTAACCGAAGGGATGGATGTGGTGGACAAGATCAATGGCGAATATGGCGACGGCCCCCCGTCAGGTTCAGGACCCAATCAGGAACGCATACAGAATGAAGGCAACGCTTACTTGAAAAAAGACTTTCCGAACCTTGATTACATCAGGTCCGCAGCCCTCGTTTCAGCAGACCACAACCAGGCAGAACCCCAAAAATAATTTGCGTATTTTATGAGCGAACTTGCCCACATAACCACCACCGAAGGCGAAATGGTCCTTGAATTCTGGCCGGACGTTGCGCCCAAAACCGTTGAAAATTTCAAGACCCTCGCCCGAAAGGGATTTTACGACGGCACCTGTTTCCATCGCATCATCAAGGGCTTCATGATCCAGGGCGGTGACCCGCTCACGAAGGACGCGGGCAAAGAGAACCATTGGGGCACGGGTGGACCGGGCCATACCGTCAAGGCCGAGTTCAACGACCGCTCGCACCAGCGCGGCGTCATTTCCATGGCGCGCAGTTCCAATCCTGATTCCGCCGGCAGTCAGTTCTTCATTTGTGACGGTGACGCATCATTCCTCGACCGCCAATACACCGCCTTTGGCAAATTGATTAAAGGCGATGACGTGCTCGCTAAAATCGCCAACACGCCCGTGGATTCTGGAGGATCCGGCGAGCGAAGCAAACCGCGGAAGCGCGTCAGCGTCGTCAGCATCAAAATCGTTCCGGGCGACGGGGTAAAGTGATTTTAACCACGGATGAACACGGATGGACACGGATCATTGGAAGCGCACGGAATGGCGCTCTTTCATCCGTGTGAATCCGTGTGAATCCGTGGTTGGATTTTTCCGTGGAAATTTCCGAACTCGCCAAAGTCCTCGTCGCGCTCGGCTGCCCCGCCGAAAAATCCGCCGAAATGGCCGCGCAATTGGACAAGCGCGCCCGCCAGCTTGCCGAACAAAAGGGCCGTTCTTACGAGGAAGCGTTGAAACACTTGTTGAACCTCATGCGTCAGGGTTGGTCGGCAAAGGAAAAAGAACTTTGAATTTACGATTTGCGATTTACGATTTACGAAGTCGCAGCAATTTGTCGCGCCGATCGTAAATCGTATATCGTAAATCAAAAATGCCCAAGCCTTGGAAAAAAGTCCGTTCGAAGCTCATCGGCGATTTCCGCATCTTCAAACTGCGTTCGGACGTGAACCTCTCGCCGCGCACCGGCGAGGAACACGATTTCTATGTTCTCGACAGTGTCAACTGGGTCAATGTCATCGCCCTTATGCCCGGCCGGCAACTGGTGATGATTGAGCAGTTCCGGCACGGCTCGAACACGGTGGAACTGGAAATTCCCGGCGGCATGATGGACGCAGGCGAAACCGACCCGGTGGCGACCGCCGTGCGCGAATTGCGCGAGGAAACGGGCTACGAGGGCGAAAATGCGCGCGTGCTCGGTAAAATCTGGTCCAACCCGGCCATCCTGAGCAACCGGACCTTTACCGTGCTGATTGAGAACTGCCGGTTGAAGCACGCCGTCGAATTCGATCACGGCGAAGATTTGGCGACGCGGCTCGTGCCGGTGACGGAATTGCCAAAACTCGTCGCTGACGAAAAAATCGGCCACTCCCTCGTCGTCGTCGCGCTGTATCACTTCGATTTGTGGCAAAAGGGGATTAAAAAATTGGGAAGCAAATGAAAACGCTTGTGGACTTTGCATACAATGGCGAAGCTGCCGTAGAATTTCTGCTGAAACATTCTAACTATGGAAGCATTGAACAAGCCATTGCCAGCTTGGTGAACCTACGCCACAAAAGCCAGTTATTTACGATTCACTGATATGGGCAAAGTATTTGCCAGAGTGTTCTGATTTGAAAAAATGCATTTCGGAGAAAATTAGTAGAATGCCGAGAAGCAGAATTGCGCTTTCGATTCGGCATTTCGGTTGGATTTTCGCTTAATTGTTCAGCCCAAATTCACCGGGTCAATATCCACCGCCAGCGTCACGTCGTCCGGCAGTGCAAGTGCCCCAATAATTTTCGCCAGTTGTTGACTCAATTTGCTCATCGCGCGCGTCCGTAGCATTATTTGGTAGCGATAAAAAGATTCCGCGCGCAGCAACGGCGCGGGCGCCGGCCCGGCAATGATTAAGTCGCGGAAGTTCACAATCTTCAGTTCACAGTCGGGTTTTGCATTGGCCGTGCCCGCCATGGATTGTGGGCTGTGGACTGCGGACTCAAGGACTTTTCGCAAATGCTCGGCGCTGAATTTCACCTTGTCCTCGTTGCGGCCTTTGAGCGTAAGCAGTGCCACGCGGCTGATGGGCGGATATTTCAGTTGTTCGCGGAATTCGATTTCCTGGTCGTAAAAGCCGGTGAAGTCGTGGCGGCGCGCGTATTGGATGGCCGGATGAAACGGCGCGAACGCCTGCACGAACACCTCGCCTTCAACGTCGCCGCGGCCGGCGCGACCGGCGACCTGCGTGAGCAGTTGGAAGGTGCGCTCGCCGGCGCGGAAATCCGGCTGGTGCAGCGCGAGATCGGCGTAAATGATGCCGACGAGCGTCACGTTCGGGAAATGCAACCCCTTGGCAATCATCTGCGTGCCGACGAGAATGTCCGTCTTGCCCGCGCGAAAATCGCCGAGCATTTTACGGTAATCGTCCTTGCGCTTCATCGTGTCGGCGTCCATGCGCCGGACGCGCGCGCTGCGGGAAAAGTTTTGCGAGCGTTTCCTCGACTTTTTGCGTGCCTAGTGCCGGCGTAGCGGATGGCCGGGTTTCTGCATTTCGCGTTCGGGCAGACGGCGGGCACGGCGTCGCATGAATCCGCAAATGTGGCAGCGGAGCTTTTGTTCCGGGCGATGATATGTGAGCGCGAGGCTGCAATTCGGGCATTGCGCCACGTAACCGCATTTCGGGCATTGCAGCGACGTCGAGTAGCCGCGCCGGTTCAAAAATAAAATCGTCTGTTCGCCGCGTTCGAGCCGCTGCGTGATGGCTTCCTTGAGCTGCGGCGAAAAAATCGGCGGGCCTTTTTCTTTGTACGCGGCCTGCCGCATGTCCACGACGCGGACGTGCGGCATTTTCTGGTTGTCCACGCGCTCCGGCAATTCGAGCAGCGTGTATTTGCCCTTTTTGCAGTTGTAATAACTTTCGAGCGACGGCGTGGCCGAGCCGAGCACGACGACGGCGTTTTCCATCTGGCCGCGCATGATGGCCACGTCGCGCGCATGGTAGCGCGGCGCCTCCTCCTGCTTGTAAGTGTGCTCGTGCTCCTCGTCCACGATGATGAGGCCGAGCGGCTCGACCGGCGCAAAAATCGCCGAGCGCGCGCCGATGACAATGCGAGCGCGGCCCTGCCGGATTTTGTGCCATTCGTCGTGGCGTTCGCCGGCGGAGAGGTGCGAATGCAAAACCGCGACGAGCGTCTGCAGCTTGCCCGAGCTGAAGCGCGCCTTGAATCGCTCGACAGTCTGCGGCGTGAGCGAAATTTCCGGCACGAGCACAATCGCGCCTTTGCCTTGTTCGAGCGCGTGTGCGAGGGCCTGGAGGTAAACCTCGGTCTTGCCGCTGCCAGTGACGCCATGAAGCAAAAAGACCCGGGATGACTTTGTGACGTCCGATTCTCGTTGTGTAGCACCCGTGTCGCGCGGGTCGTGTCCGACGTCGCGCCGGACACCTTGGGGCACGTCAGACGTAGATGGGGTCCAAATATAAGGATACTCCTCCAGCGGACCGACCAACCCAGTCCTGCGTGGATTATTCCAGATGTAATCCCAGGTCTTGTGCAGGTCTGCCTCCGATCGAATCAGGCGGTCAAACGACTCGTCCATCCAAACCGGCCCGGAACGTTTCATCACCTTGTTCACTTCGCGCGCGGAAAAGGATTTGATGCTGTGCAAAATTTCCGTGAGTGGATGTACGCCCGCTTTTCCGGCTTCCTGAATCGGCAGAGGTTGAATCAGCAAATGAACATGATCGGGCATGACGCATGCGGCGTGGCATTTCATCTTGTTGCCGTGCCAGAAATGGCAGGCCTCCAGGGTTTTTGCGCGGGCTTCGGGTGAAAGAACCAATTTATTGTGCGTTTGCCAGGTGACGTGATAGGTAAAACCCGGAATTTCAAAATGCGGCGGGCTGCGTTTGCGGACGGTGAGTTCTAAAATTGGATCCGGTTTGGCTGTCGGACGAGAGTCGGGCGCGACGCCTGCCTCCACCCGCGGGACGCGGGTGCTACCACAACCATCCATCGCCTGCGTGATCTCATCCAGCGCCTTTTCCTGTGCCGGGTTCAGCGGCAATGGTTGCGTGGGCAAAATGTGTTCACGGGCGTAGGGGTCGCGTTCGGAAATCTGCGCGGCGATTTCCACCAGGCCGCGATCTTCGAGCTTGCGGACAGTGGCGGCGGTCGTCTCAGCGAGTTCGACCAGTTCGGTCATCGGCAATTCGCGCCGTCTCCTCGATGATGTTCCATACTTCCTGCTGGCGTTTCGGCAATTTGGGAAATTCACCGCCCACCGGCAGCGCGCGGACGAACAACCGCTCGCGCCATCCGGATTCCTCCGTGCGCACAGCCTCGGGCAAGACAGATTTCAGCGCGGTTTCCGGCGCGCAGCAGTAGTAATCGGCAATCCAGTGCGCCAGTTTCAAAACCTTCGGTGTCACGAGGGTTTGTGCGCCGATGATTCTTAGAATGGGTTTAAGATTGGCGCGCGCCGATTCCTCCGCCAACGCGGTCACGCAGCCGAATAATTTTCGAGGACCGAACGGCACCTGCACCCGGCTGCCGACCTCGATTTGTCCGGCCAGTCCCGGCGGAATCAAATAATCAAACTCCTTCCGTAGCGCAATTTCGAGGCTGACGCGGGCAATCATGACTGAAGAATTAACCACGAAATACACGAATAACACGAAAGAAAATTGTTTCGTGTTTTTTTCTGTGTCTCGCGGTTGGTCACGTCAATCGCGGGTGATGGCGCGCAATTCGGTTTCGAGCTGTTGGCGCAGTTCCTCGCGTTCGGCGTCCGAGATTTCGCGCGGCACCGCCGTAATATGACCGGTATAAACGTCGCAACGCGAAAACGGCAGCGGAATTTGAAAGCCGTCCCAGCTTTTCAACCGGATTTTCCAATGCAAATGATACGACGCCGGAACGAGGGGCAGCCCGGTGACTTGCGCCAGTGCCATGGCACCGTCCTGCACAACGTAACGCGGGCCACGCGGGCCGTCAGGAGTGATGGCGAGGTCATAACCGCGCTCCGCCCAGGTTGTCAGTTCGAGCAGCGCCTGTCCGCCGCGCCGGCTCGATGAACCGCGCACGGGTTGCACGCCAAAGCGTTCGAGAACTGCCGAGAGAAACGCGCCGTCCCGGCTGGCACTGACCAGACCCGCTAGACCGGCAGCCTGATGGTGCCGAAGGCCGTAATTGGCATACAATTTCATGGAGAGCGCGAGGCGGTTGTGCCAGATGCAGTAAATCACCTGCCGCACGTCCTTGCGCGTCATGAAATCATGGGTGTCGTGGAAGCGATAACGCAACGTGGCGGAAATCAAATTGAACAGGGCCCAAAGCGTCCACGCCCCGAGGCGTTGATGCCATTTGGGTGAATGCGGCACCACCACCCCGGATTTTCGGGGCCGGCGGGGGGCGCCGGTCGTCTGGGATTTCGGATTTACAGCGGCCATCATGCTCCTTTTTTCAGGCACGCCCGTACCAAATCTTCCACCGTCGCTTTTGTTCCGAGCACGGATTGCGCGGCGCGGACGGTGTCGTGCGCGTCAATCTGCTTGAAGCCCAACGCCATGAGCGCCAGCACGGCGTCGTTGATTTTCTGGTCGTCCGGTGACAGGGCGCGCTGTGCGCTGGCAGCTTCCCACGCGCCCGCAGCGCCGATTTTGTCGCGCAGTTCCACGATGATGCGTTCGGCGGTTTTTTTGCCGACGCCGGAAATTTGCGAAAGCGTCTTCACGTCGCCGGCGGCCACGGCGCCGCGAAAAGCCGTCACGCTGATGCCGCTCAAGATGTTCAGCGCAATTTTAGGCCCGATGCCGGAAACGGTGTTGACGAGCAGGCGGAACAAATCACGTTCCGCCATGGTCATGAAACCGTAAAGCGTGTGGGCGTCTTCGCGGATGACGAGTTGCGTGAGCAGTTTCACATCATGGCCGGGTTGCGGCAGTTTGTCGAATGACGACAGCGGAATGAGCGCTTCGTAACCAACGCCATTGACATCCACGACGATCTGCGTGGGCAGCGCCTCGACGAGTTTGCCATGGAGAAAAGTGATCATGCGAAGCCGAAATTCATACGCGTTTCAGCGATGTCAGATTGTAACGGCTGTTGGTTTGTGCGTGGGCCAGCGCCAGCGCCAGGGCGTCGGCGGCGTCAGGCGCCGGCGGCTTTGGCAGATCCAAAAGCCGCTGGACCATTTTGGCGACGGCGGATTTTTGTGCCGCGCCGTAGCCGACGACGGCCTGTTTCACCTTGCGCGGCGCGATTTCGAAAATTTCCAGGCCGGCCTCGGCGATGACCGCGAGCGCCGCACCACGTGCTTCACCCATGACAATGGCGGTCTGCAAATTTTGGGCGAAAAAGAGGCCCTCGATGGCACAGACAGTTGGTTGATGCTGTTTTAATACGTCGCGCAACGTTTCAACAATTTGCACAAGACAACGCGAGTGCGGCCATGTCAGGGGACACGAAACCGTGCCGTGCGTCAGCGCCAGCGGATGCGGTTTGGCAAGGCGAATGACGCCGTAGCCGGTCCCGCGCAGTGAAGGATCAAGGCCGAGAATGATGCAATGAGAATTGGCCGGAGCGCGCAGGGTTGTTTGAAAAACGGGCGCGATCCGGTGCGGGGAAACGCCGCCGAGGCGCTCCCGCATTTGCTCAAATTGCCGAGGCGTGATGCCCACACCCGCATTTTGCCAGCGGCGGGAAGATTACAAAAGCAAAAACGCCGCGACGATTCCTCATCGCGGCGTTTTGTGAAACCCCCGGCAAGCCTCAATGTCCCCGCCCGTTTTGGTTCTGATTCTGTTTGTCAGACTTGTTCGATGACTGCGATGACTGGGACGGTTGTGACGAGTGCGATGCCGAAGACGGAGGCGGCACGGACGGCGCGACGCTTCTGGGTGGCGGCGCGGACACATCTGGGCGCGCATCATTATGTTGTTGTGGCCGTTCCACCGGCGCGGAGTTGTTCACCGCCGGCGGCGCCGACTGCCGCGGTTGTCCCGGCGCAGTAAATTCGCGGTTGAGTGTCGGCGGCGTGTAATGCGGCGTTTGCTGTTCAAATTGTTGTCCGCGTGGTGACGCGATGTGTTTGTTGTCATTGTTTCGAGTTTGCGTTTGCGAATTAACCGGCCCGTTGGCGTTCGGTTGCAAAGGAGGGTTGTTCGCCGGTCGCGAGAAGTGATTCTGTGCCGGAGGTCCGGTCGGGGTTTGTCCGGGCACCGATCCAATCTGGTTCGGCGGCGGATTGTGGGCGTTCACTGGACGCGTGAACTGGTTTTGTCCCCCGAGTCCGTTGTGCGTCGTGGAATTATTTCGGTTGTCAAAATCGGTGCCCGGATGCGGCGGATTTACCGTGGTTACGCCGGGCCCGTGGTTTTGTTGGCCGGCCAGTCCGCCACGCCAGGACCGATCGCCGGAAACTCTCAATTCACGCACCGGGACCGGGTGAATTGGCGTCCGGGTGGCGTCGGTGATATGTTGCACCTCGATGCCGTGGTTGACGATGGTTCGGTTGTGGCTGTCGAAATTGAAGTTGTTGACGACCGTAGTCTGGTGGAAAATCCGCGTTTCATCCCTTGCCGCTACGCGATAATGGCGCGGATGCAGGTCGCAAAAATTCCGCGTGGGCACAAAGGTGAAGCAATTCACGTCCAGGCCAAAATTAAATCCAATGCTCACGCCACTGCCGCGATAAACAAAACCCACGCCGGGCCGGTACACCGCGAACGGCGGCAACGGCGCCCAACCGCAGTAGTCGTTCGAATAACGCCAGGTCACCCATGACGGGGCCCAGACGGTATCCGGCCACCAGCACCAGCCCAGACGCGGATTACGAAACCAGCGCCCGTAGTGAAACGTGACACCCCACGAATAATCCGAGACCCAATACCAGCCGCAATCGCTGTAAACCCAGCGCCCACGGTCGCAATACGGCTGCCAGCCGGAGTTGTAAACGACGGTGGTCGGCCGCCAGCACCGGCCGTAGCCTTCTACGTTCACCCAGGTTCCATAGGGCGCGAGTGAACTGTAAAAATAATTAACCGTGACCTCGGCGGGTTCGGGTGGCGGCGGGGGTTCCGTCGGTTCAGTCGTGGGTGTTTCCGGCGGAGGCGGTGGGTTGGCGGTGGCCATTTGTTGCTGCAATGCCTGATCGCGTTGCATCATCGCGGTAACCACTTCATTGGGCACGCCGAGATCGCTGAGGTAAATAATGGTGTCTGAATCCAGGTTGAACGTGCCGGTGGAATTGGTGATGTAGCTCGTAATCACGCTTTCGTCCACCCCGGCCTGTACGAGCCGGATGACCTGCGCGAGCGGGCTGTTGGGCAAAATATTCGGCGGCGGCGCGACGCCGGCCGGCGGAACGGCGGAGTCAGCGGCGGCCGCTGGGGGTGGTGGCGCCGGCTGCGCGTGGGCGCTCGAGAGTTGAACCGGACGGTCGCTGACCAGCCAAAGCGCGGCCAGCGCGATTCCCAAGGTGGATTTTTTGAAAAAGTTGGTTTTCATAATCGGGCGGTTTTCAATTTAGACTGCTAATAAGTCTAACAATACATTGACCCATTGGTTGCGGCAAACGTTCATACCCGCGATTTTGTGCGCATTTTGTGCGCAGCCAACCGAGTGGTACTCCCGTCCCGAATTGAACGGGAATCAACGGTTTAGGAATACATTATAGCCCTTCACGACTACAACGCGAACACGCGCAAACGCCGCACGACTACAACGCTAACCAATGGTTTCAACGGTTTTGCGCATCTGTCGTTTTCGCGCACATTCGCGCGGTCTGACTGTTGCAATCTGTTGCAATGAAAACAGCGCGCCCATGACTGAGGCGCAACAAATGCAAAAATGGGTCTGGCCAGCTTCAATTTACGACGGTGTCCGCGCACATTTGCGGCCTACTGCGCGTTCTAACGGCGGGCGGGTCAATGACGCGATTTCAAGTCCCGGTGCGTCACAGCGAGTTTTACGCGGTTCCCCTTAAAACGGTTTATCCGGTTTCCACGCCTTCATCTGGTTCTGTTCTGCTGGGCTGGGCACTCTTACAACTTGGTTGATGTCGCAGGTGAATTGCCGCACGGTTTTGGAGCCGCCGCTGACAGCCGTGTAGGAATACTCGCCGTTCGGGTAGGCCACTGCGCGGACAACGTCGCCGTCAACGATGCTCGATGTTCTTGGGTAGTCGGTGAGCAGGCAAAGCCCGTTGTAGAGTTGGAGGTGAGTGGTCTGGTCAACGTATTTGACTTCTCCTCCAGCACTGTAATGGCCGACGCTTTCGTCCCATTCCCGTTGTCTTCGCTTCGCCTCCGTCGCGCTGTCAACCAGAAGCCCGGCGTCCAGTTTTTGCAGCACTTCGCCTTCGACCATCATGCTGCTCGATGCAATGCGGCGGCGGTATTCGGCCAAAGATGCGGCTGCTGCGGCCTGTTGGTCTTGTCTCAGTTGCGCCTCGTGCTTTTGTTTGTCCACTTCGTCAGCCTGTGCCGCCTTCGCTGGGTTGTAGTTGAACTTCCTCTGGATGTCCGGCGGCGTATTGGAAAGCATCACGATGCCGCCGCCCGATGGAATTCGGTAGAGCAGCTTGTTGTCCGATATTTTCACGGCCTCGGCGTTGCTAATCACGACGCCAGATTGGTTCGTGAACGTGATGGTATTGGTTTGCGCGGGAGACGAAACGCACGCAGCCAGCAGGAACAGGAGTGGCGTCAGTGTTCTCACAAACCCTTTCTTCGTTGGTTCAAGTCAGTATCCGTCCGCGTGGCGCGTCAAAGCAAGCGCGTTTGGTGCTCGACCGCGATGGTCAGGTGCGGGAGCATCTCTGAAACACAGGAGCCGCACATGAACATCGAAATCAAAATTGACGAGCCGAAAACGGATAAACTCAAACGTGAGTTAAATCGCCTCTGGGACGAAATGAAATCGCTTCCTGAGAACAACGACGCGGTGACGCCGGTAGGTAGGGTAGGCAAGCAAGGCGAGGAAATCAATGAAGGCTGGTTGCTTCACTCAGAAGAAGGACTGCCATTCCTTGAGGAAGCGTTGCGAAAACTTCGGCAGCGCGAACTCTCCTACAAGATTTCTGTTTGCGATGTGGATAAAAACGAGGACCCCGTCTGGCATCGTTCGTTTTAGCGTGCTCAGTGGTCTTAGCCACCTGACGCGACCAGTTCCTTTGGGCCGCTTGGCAGGTGCGGATTCCTGCCGTTGTCGGGTTGGACGAAAATAACTTGCGGAGCGATGACCGGCGGCGGGAGCGGGTTGCCTTGCGCGTCGGACAGCTTGACGCGGCTGGCCTCGGAAAATATCTCTGCGCTGCCTGGGCAGTGGGTCAAGAGCCACGTCGCTGCCCTGAACCGTGTGTTCTCGTCCTTCGATTTCAGGCACTTCGTCACCACGCTTAACCGCCGCTCGATGCCTTTGGCGGCAGCCCTCTGGAGCGCGGCGTCGAACGGTGGGCTGGCGTCGCGGTAGCTGGCGAGCGAATTGGGCGTGATGGCCGCCGCGACGCAGCAGTGACTCAACGGCAAACCTTGCCTGACGCTCGCTAGAATCTTCCGGCGCGTCGCTGGCGTGAATTTGCTTGGGCGGCCTCGCTTGCTCATACCTGCCTCGCAGGCGGGAAGCTCCGAATCCCCCGGCGCGCTGCGGCCATCTGCTCGCGCGGAGACTTCAAGGACTGCGACTCCTTGATGGCGGCTAGAACTTTCTTGCCTCGTTCCGTCGCCGGATTCCTGCCCGCCATGATGTCGCGTCCCCGTTTTGTGGCCGCGCTCGCTTCCAGCGCGAAGTCGGCTGCTGACGCCAGCGGCTTTCGCCGGGCGTTCGCCGCCAGCTTTTTGCCGCGGAAGTCCGCCAGCGGGTCGTCAACTTTTCTTTGGAGCGCCGCGAACGTCGCAACCGGGTCCAGCTTTTCTTCCATCGTGTGAGTTTGTTTTCCCGTTCTCATGTCCGTGTCCTTTCGTGTGTGTGGGTTGCTTGTGGTCATTTTGCGCCGTTGCCGGTCAACCAAGTCATGTCTCCATCGAGCGTTTTGTTTATCCGTTCCATCACGTCGCCCGCGGTGCCCGGTTCGCCTCTGAGCATGGCCAGCCGGTTGCTCATTGCGGTCAACTGGTCGCAGTTCCCGGCAGCGTAGCGCGCCCGCTGGGGATTCTCGTAGAACGGCTCGAATACTTTGGCAACCTCGTCAAGGTGCTCCCGGTAGAACGGCTGCACCGCGTCGCGCAACGCCGAAGCCGCACCCCGACCTTGTCGGTCAATCTCTTTCATCACCGGGCCGAACGCGGCGTTTGCTTTGTTGTGCTCGCGCTCCAGCAGTTCCAACTGCTGCCGCTTGGTCGCCAGCTTTGCAACATCGCCGTCCCGAACCGGGTCGAACGTGAGTTGCAAGATTTCAATGTCGCTGGCAACCTGCTGCTTCTTCTCAACGACTTCATCCAGCCGCGCCCTTGCTCGGCTGTGCTCGTCGAAGGCCGATTGCAGGCTAGCCTTCGCCTGCTCCAAACGCTGGCGCGCCTCTCCGATGATTTCGATTTCAGTAATTTTTTTCACTGTCGTTCCTTTCTTCGTGTTTGGTTCATGTAGCTAGTGAGTGGAAAACGTCGGCGGTCTCGGCGAACTCGTCCAAAGTTCGGTTGCCCCGTTTCGCCTGCTCGCGCTTCTGGCGTTCAAGGCGCATCCGTAGGCTGTCAATAGTGAAGCACCTTTTGCAGACCGGGGAATTTCCAATATGCAATCCCGGTTCGATTGGGTTTCCGCAATCGCAAAGTGCCCTTGGCCTCATTTTTGCGCCTCCTCAATCAGATGCAGCCACGCCACGTCGCGGGCAAACGTGCGCGGC
The DNA here is from genome assembly GCA_963802515.1 of uncultured Verrucomicrobiae bacterium. Classification (GTDB taxonomy): domain Bacteria; phylum Verrucomicrobiota; class Verrucomicrobiia; order Limisphaerales; family UBA11358; genus UBA11358. The sequence continues at coordinate 1,546,086 of CAWDIX010000002.1, read as the reverse complement.
AACTTTTGAAGCTCGGCGGCGATGCGGTTGACCGTCGCGTCGTTTGCGTGGTCAAACTCCCCGCACAAAATTTGCCGACAGAGATGAACAGCGCCAAGCCGGGCTAGTATCTCGTCACGGAACTTGAACAAAAGCTCCAGCAGGTCGCCGGGCACTTCCGGCGGATCGTTCCGCTGGTCAATCACCAAGAGCCGGACATCCTCGCCGCCCGGCATATACGGCACCAAGCGCAGCCTACGCCGTTCGCAAACGGCCTCGATGTCCAGCGCGTTCATGGCCGGGATACCTCCTTCAACGTTTCGAGCGCGCGGCGGGCGAGTGGGTGAGGGACACAGCGCAGACCGGCTGTGAGTTTTCGGCGCGTCGAACCGTCGCAGCCGTCGAACTCGCGGAGCAAAATTTGTTTCGCGGCGTGCAGCCACGGCGCGCGGGCTTCGAGGCACGCCCGCAACTCGGCCTTGCGTTCGCGGACGGCGGCAAGGAAATCGCGCGGCACGCGGTCGGCGGGGAAAACTTCGAGGTAGCCATCCGGCGCGAGGGCAATGGCCACGCCGAGGCGGGAGGCTTCGGAAATGATTTCGTCAGTTCTCATACGCTTGTTTCAGTAAGAGGCATTTAAGAATCCAAAAAGGAAAACACTTGCTGGCGTGTAGCGCGCTTGCGCGCGGAACGCCATAAGTGTCTTTACGAAGTAAAGACACCATTCTTCATGCTTCACGGCTTTCATTATTAACATTCTTGTTTGTCGTTGGGCGTCCGTTGCTTGGTCGTTGGTCGTCTGTTGGCCTGTCCGTTGGCCGATACGTTCAAAACGTCAAAAAGCCGCGTATCTATTAGCCGTGCGACAGTTCCTTTGGTCGTTGCTCTGAACGTTGCAAATTTCCACTTTTGGAGCTGTGCCTTCGCGGTGCGATACTGCTGCTCGGTCATACCGTATCGCTCGAAGTCGCCCAGAAATGCCTCGCCTTGGAAAAGTCCGTTGATTGGATTGAAGCCCGGCTTGAAGCGGGCGCGGAGTGCAATCACCGTTGCGAGCGTGAACGCGCGCGGCGCAGCCTCTATCAATTCCAAAATATCCTGACCGCGCATCATCTTCACCCAGCCCATTCCTGCTGGCCGCTGGTCGTCGTCCTGCGGGGGAATCCTGATTCGTTCTGATTCTTCAATTTCTGTTTTCATCGTCGTTTGCCCTCCCGAAATCTCGCGGAGCAAAGGCGCAACACCGGATGCTCCGCGTCCCGACGTAGCCGAGGGAACGCACCCGCGTGGACGCGCCTCCCAGCCCGGCGGGGAAATCGTTCTCATGCCGCACGGCGTTGAACGTGGAAATTGTCGTTCAGCCACGCCTTGACTTCTGGTAGGTCGAACCGGCACCGTCTCTTGCCCAATTTGAAATGCGGCATCCCCTGCGCGATGTAAGAGTCAATCGTCCGCACGGACAGACCGATGAACGCGGCGACTTCTTTCTTACTGGCAAGTGGCGATGGGGTGTTTGCGGCTGGCGTTTGGTTCGCAGCGGCATCGGGCAGTTTTTTAATTTTCTTTGGCATACTGACTTTCGGTTGTCCTGCTGCCCCAAAACGAAAGAGCGCAGGAAGGTGCATCACATTTTTCCTTCCTGCGCTCTTGCGCTCTGTCTTAAATTACTGTGCCTATCAAATCAGCGCCGCGCGATAATCGTTGGCGGCTGCGGAAAACCTCGACAGGAGCCTTCCGTAGCACTGGTTTGAGTAGATACTCAAAAACAAATTTCAAAGAACAACGTGAATTTATTGCGCGACGTTGCGCGTGTCAACACATTTTTTACGCACGTTCGCTCGCGCTCATCGGCAGGACGTTCGCCGGTGCATCCGGCTTCACGTTGAACCAGCGTTGCGCGTCCTCGCTTGTCACAACCTCGCGGTAGTGCTGGAAAATCATCTGCGCCGAGTTGCCGCACTCGAGCGCGACCTGCGCCGCGTTCTGCGTCTGCGCCAGCCGGTAAGAGGCGTAACTGTGCCTGAGCGCGTTCTGTTTCCACTTCACCGGCGCTTGGGCCTTGATGCCCTTTTCGTCGTCGGCTTCGACTCTGGTTGCGGCTGCGCAGTCCTGCTGCGCCTTGTAGAGCCAGCCGCCCCGCCACACCTTGCCCTTGCTCTCGGCGTAGTCAGCGAGCCACGCGGCCAGGTTGTCGCTGATTGGGATTAACCTGCGCGCCGCGGTCTTGGACTTCTCCGCGTTCAGGACGATGTGGCGGCGGGCCAAGTCAATGTCCTCCCACGCGAGCCGCTCGACCTCGGCGGATCGCAAACCGGCGAACGCGCCGATGGCCAGAGCGGGCAGAAATTTCGCGTCGGCCACAGCGAGCAGCCTTTGGATTTCGACCGGCGAAAAAATTTGCGTCGCGCCTCGCTTGACCTTGACCTTTTCGACGCCGGCAACCGGGTTGTCAATCGCGTAGCCGCGCGCGACGGCGAACGAGAAGAACAGGCGCAGAATTTGCCGGTAGTGCGCGTAGCTCGCGTTGGCCATCTTCACCCCCTTCGCCGACTTCAAGCCGTCCAGCCACGTCTGGATGTCCTCAGTCCGAATGTCGCAGGCGTTTCTCTGGAAGGCGTCAGCGAACTTGTCCAGACGCCCGCGCAAGTCGGACAGGTAGCGCGCCGATGCGTTGCGCGCCTCCTTGACCTTGGCCAGCTCCTCAACCACGTCGGACACGCGCTTGGCCGTGATGACTTTGTTGCGTTCCTTGTAGAACTTCGCGGCAGGGACAAGACTCGCCAAGTCGGGGAGCGGCTGCCCGCGCTCGGCAGCTTCTTTCACCTTATCCAAGTTCTCAAAGCCGCCGATGATTCTCAAAGCCTCCACAACAGTTGCGGTTGCCGAGTCCACCGTGACGTTGAACAGCTTCAACCGGGTGACGGCGCTGACATACTCGACGGCCTGCGCCTCGGTCATGGTCGCGGCCTTCGTGTCGCGCTCGCTCAGTTGCCGCGCCAGACGGCCAGCGGCTTCGAGCGCGTCGGCCTCCTTCGCGTAGCTGTCCAGCCGCCGTTTGACGCCCGAATAGTTGGCGACCAAGAAGCCCGGCTTCCCGTTCGGCATGGTGCGTTTGTAGATGGTGACGCTGACGCGCCCGACAGTGATTTCTTGCGGCCAGCCCTGCTTCCGTGAACGTGACGTTTTCATGCACGCGCATGTTACAATACTGTTGCAATAACGCAAGCGCAAAATCGAATCCAAGAGGACATAAACGCACTTAACTCCTTTATTTTCAAGCTGGTACTCCCGTCCCGAATTGAACGGGAATCAACGGTTTAGGAAACCGCTGCTCTATCCATTTGAGCTACGGGAGCGATATGTAACGATAATTAAATCCAAATAGGTTCCGGTTTGCGTTTTCCAGCGGCATATACCGGTCAACCATCAATTTGATGATGTTCAATTAAACGCAAGTCGGGGCGAACGTCAATCCGGCAAAATCCCGGGCGGGGCTGAATGTCCCGTGCGCGCTCTTTGCATCTCTGCTTCTTTCCGTTGAAAAACTTTCATTCGCTTTTGAAAAACGGGCAGCGCACGAATCGCCCAGGTTCGACTTCTACCAGTCCGGGAATTTTGTTGGAACACTCCGGCTTGGCAATCGGGCAGCGCGGAGCAAAACGGCAGCCGGGCGGGAAGTTGCCGATGCGCGGCACGTTGCCGGGGATCGCGGAAAGACGGTCCGCCCCGCCGGCCAGCTTGGGAACGGCGTTCATCAACGCCTTCGTGTACGGATGCAGCGGGCGGCGCAATAATTCCATCGCAGGCGCAAGTTCGACGACCTGGCCGGCATACATCACGGCCACGCGGTCGGCCATGTCGCCGACAATGCCGAGGTTGTGCGTAATGAGCAGAATCGCCATGCCGAGCCTTTGCTTGAGTTCGTGGAGCAGTTCGAGAATCTGCGCCTGGATGGTCACATCGAGCGCGGTGGTCGGCTCGTCGGCCACGAGCAACTTCGGCTCGCTCGCCAGCGCGATGGCAATCATCACGCGCTGTTGCATGCCGCCGGACAGCTCGAACGGATAATTTTTGATGCGCGATTCCGGCGCGGGAATGCCGACGAGTTTCAGCAGCCGGATGACCTCCTCCTTCGTCGCCTTCTCCGGTTTGTGCATCTTGAGCGATTCCTTGATCTGATTGCCGATGCGGAAGACGGGATTCAACGACGCGCCCGGTTCCTGGAAAACGTAGCTGACCACGCCGCCGCGGATGGAACGCAATTCGCCGTTCGACATTTTCAGCACGTCGCGGCCATTCAACAAAATTTCCCCGCCGACATAATTCGCCGGGGGCGCCGGCACGAGCCGCGCAATAGACAACGCGGTGACGGTCTTGCCGCAGCCACTTTCGCCGACGAGACAGACGGTTTCGCCCGTGCCAATCGAGAGCGACACGCCGTCCACGGCGCGCAACGCATCCGCGCCGGAGCCGAAATCCATTCTGAGATTCCTGATTTCGAGCAGGTTCATGACTTCGTATCTGCGGCGTCTCTTAATCCGTCGCCGAGGAAGTTGAAAGCGAGAACGGTGATAAAGATCGCCGCGCCGGGCGCGAGCAACCACGGGTAATTCCGCAGATACTCGGTGTTTTGCGCGGCGGTCAGCATGTTGCCCCAGCTCGCATTCGGTTCCTGAATGCCCACGCCCAGGAAACTCAACACGACCTCGCCGAGAATGTAATACGGAACGCTTAACGTCGCGGCGACAATGACGTAGGAAAATGTGTTCGGCAAAATGTGGCGAATGATGATTTTGAGGTGCGTCTGTCCGAGTGAACGCGCCGCCAGAATGAATTGTTGTTCGCGCAACGACAGCGTCATGCCGCGGATCACCCGCGCCATGCCGGCCCAGCCGATGAAACTCAAAATGATGATGATCATGGCATAGACTTGCGATGAACTCATTCCCGGTGGAAACGTCGCGCGCAGAGAAATGATGAGATAAAGTGCCGGGATGGACATGATGAGTTCGCACAACCGCATGATGACGGTGTCCGTTGTTCCGGAGAAATAGCCGGAAATCCCGCCAATCATCATGCCAAATGAAAACGACAGCAGAATACCGATGAGGCCGATAGACAGCGAAATTTGCGAACCGTAAAGCAGCCGCGAAAACACGTCGCGCCCGAATTGATCTGCGCCGAGCAGGAAAACCGGATAATTTTTGTCGCCGGTGCCGAACAGGTGAATCGTGGCTGGAATCAGGCCGAACAATTTGTATTTGTCACCACGAATAAAAAAGTGGAGCGGCTTCGTGTCGTTCGGGACGAGATGATAAACAAAGGTCCCGCTGCCCGGCTCATAGCGTGGCACAACTAAATGAAGGCCTTCGAGCCTCGGCCAGATGGGCTGATGGAATGAATAATCGGTGTCCAGATCATCGTAACGATAGGGCGCAACGAACCCGGCGAACAACGCGACAGAATAAAGGAGGATCAAAATGCCGCCGCCGGCCATGGCGATTTTCCGCCGCCGGAGCCGTTGCCGGAACAGTTGCCACGGGGAAAGCGGAATTTTCGCTTCAACGATGGAAATGGGTGCGGTGGATTCCATTTTCTATCTCAAAATGAGTGGCACGGGCGTCCCGCCCGTGAGTTTCAGCCAAAACAACTCGCGCCAGAATCCGAAACACGCAGGCGAGACGCCTGTGCCACTACGGACATGTTGCGTCATTTTCACTTCAACCGGATTCGCGGGTCGCTCCACGCGAGCAGCAAATCGGCGATGAAATTTCCAATCACCAGCAGCGCCGTCGCCATCACCACGCAGTCCACGACAAGGTAGGAGTCCTTGGCGAAGAACGCTTCCATCGTCAGCCGTCCGAGGCCGGGCCAGGCCATGATGTTTTCCACGATGAAGGCGCCGCTCAACAGTGCGGCGAGCGAATAACCAAAAATCGTCAACAAAGGATTGATGGCATTACGGACTGCATGTTTGTAAATCACCCAGCCTTCGCCGAGGCCGCGGGCGCGGGCGGCGGTGACGTATTCGGCGCGGAGCGTGTCGAGCAAACACGAGCGCATCCGGCGCATGATACCGGCGAGGTCCGAGGCGGCGAGCACGATGGCCGGGAGAATGAGATGATGCACCCGGTCCCAGAATTGTTGCGCCGGCGACATGAAATCATAAAGCGGACTTTCGGCGCCGCCCACCGGAAACCAGCCCGTTGACGCGGCGAACCAGAGCGCGAGCAGCGAGAGCAATACATCGGGAATTGAAAGTCCAACAAACGCGAACAGGGAACAGGCATGATCCACCCACGAATCTTTTTTGACGGCCGCCCAAATGCCGAATGGAATCGCGATGCCCCACGCGATGATGAGCGCGGAAAACGAGAGCAGAAAGGTGTTCCACAATCGCGCCATGATGAGTGACGTGGCGGAAATTTTGTAAGCCATGGAATAGCCGAAATTACCGCTGAAGACGTTTTTGAGCCAGAAGACGTATTGAATGTACCACGGACGGTCGAGGTGGAACTGGGCCTTGAGTTTGGCAATGGTTTCGGGCGAGATCTGCGGATTTTGCTGCAGCGCGCTGAAGTAATTGCCGGGCGACATGGCCATGAGCAAAAAGGTGAGCAACGACACGCCCAGCAGGAGCGGAATCATGTGCAGCAACCGCTTGAAAATAAATCGCAGCATTGCAAAAACCCCCGAAAACGTGGCAAAGAATTCAGGCGCGGGCGAGGATGAATTTCGTCCGCGGATTTCGCAGATGGACGCAGATGAATTTGCGGCGAGTTCAATCTGCGAAAATCCGCGCAATCTGCGGCCGAAAAACTGTGTTTCATCTGCGGCCATCTGTGGCTAATTTGGGGCATGAACAAATTCATAACCGTCGCCGCTCTTGCTGCCGCAGTGATTTTCGGCCTCTGCGGTTGCGGCAAAAAAACGGAAACCACTCCATCAGGAAAGTCCGCCGCCAGTTATCCGCTGCCCGACCCGCCAGTGGTGGTTAATTGCACGCCCGGGATCCAGGGCGGACGCCTTATCATCAGCGAACTGGGCGACCCCAAAACGTTCAATTATATCATCGCCAATGAAGAGTCCTCCATAGATATTTGCCGGTTTATGTTTTGGAACTTGTTAAACCTGGATGAACCAACGCAAAGGGTAAAACCAGGGCTGGCGGAATTCTGGACGAACTCACCTGACGGCAAAACCTGGACGTTCAGGCTGCGAAAAAATCTGCGCTGGAGCGACGGTGCGCCGCTAACTGCGGATGACGTCGTTTTCACCTGGAATGATGTCATTTACAACACAAACATTGATAACGTGACCCGTGACAGTTTTATCATCGGCGGCAAAAAGTTTAAAATCACCAAGGTAGATGACCTGACGATTCAGGTGGAGACCCCCGTGGTCTATGCCCCGTTTCTTGAAACCTTTGGCGCGGGCGTTCCCATCATCCCAAAACATATTTTGGAACAGTCCGTCACCAACGGAACTTTTACTTCCGCTTACAGTGTCAATTGGAAGCCCAAAGACATTGTTGGCAGCGGACCCTTTCGATTGAAGGAATACAAAGCGGCCCAATATACCATCCTTGAACGCAATCCCTATTTTCTCGAAGTAGATACGAATGGCACCCGTCTGCCTTATTTTGATAATATTATTTTCACGGTCGTGCCCAGCTTTGACGCCATCGCACTCCGCCTTTTGAGCGGCGAGGCGGACGTGGATGATATTGTGCGGCCTATGGATTATGACAGGTTCAAAGAAGCGGAAGCTAAAGGCAAAATTACCTTACTCGACCCCGGGATCGGTTTGGAAATGATATTCTTGTGCTTCAACGAAAACACCAACATGAACGTGAAAACGGGCCAACCCTTGGTGGACCCGAAGAAGCTGAAATGGTTTCGTGATAAAAGATTCCGCCAGGCCATTTCCTACGCAATCAACCGCGATGCCATAATTAAAACCGCATTTTCCGGTCGCGGCGTTCCGGCGTATGGATTCGACACGCCGGCTGATAAAAAGTGGTTCAACCCCAATATCAAAACCTATCCCCACGACCCGGCCCGGGCGCTTGAGCTGTTGAAAGAAATGGGAATCGAAAAACGGAATGCGGATAATTTTTTGACGGATTCCAATGGAAATAAGATTGAATTTGTCCTGAACGTCAATACCGGCAGCAGTGCGGCGGAAAAAGCGACCATTCTCATCAAGGATGATTTGGAAAAATTGGGAATCAACGTCATTTACCAGCCGATGGAATTCAACACGCTCATTGATAAACTTTATAACACATGTGCTTACGAATGCGCCTTTACGGCGTTGGGGTCTGGCAGCGTGGTTGACCCTTCCGGCAGCATGAATGTCCTCAAATCCAGCGGCTTCACCCACGACTGGTTTCCGCGCCAGAAGACCCCTTCAACGGATTGGGAAGCGCGGATTGATACGTTGATGGACGCGCAACTTCAGACGCTGGACTACAATGAACGAAAAAGGGATTTCGATGAAGTCCAGGAAATTATGGCTGAACAAGAGCCTCTCATCTTTGTTGCCACGCCAATTTATTACGCGGCGATCCGATCGGACATCGCCAATGTACGCCCAACAGCATTGGGCGGCTACCGCGCGACGTGGAACGCCGAAGAGCTTTATTTCAAGAAGTAGTGCGTGAATTGCTGCTGTAAATGAGAACTCAATTCATTCGATTCACCGGAGTTTTAATGGCCGCTCTGGGCCTTTCGGGTTGCGGCCGGAAGCCGGCTTCTGAAAATGCCGTGGCAAACTGCCCGTTGCCTGATCCCCCGCTCGTCGCCAACTGCACACCGGGAGTTCGTGGCGGCAGATTTGTCATTTGCGAACTTCGCGAACCGAAAACGTTCAACTTCCTCATATCCGATGAATTGTCGTCCAGATACATCGGACGGTTGATGTTTTGGGGACTTTTAAACTTTGATGTCCCGACACAAACCGTGAAGCCCGGTCTGGCGGACTTTTGGACCAATTCGCCCGACGGAAAGACGTGGACGTTTCGGTTGCGGAAAAATCTGCGCTGGAGCGATGGCGCGCCGCTCACGGCGGACGACGTCGTTTTCACGTGGAACGACATCATTTACAATCCAGACATTCCCAATCCGGTCCGGGACCAGTTTATCATTGAAGGCAAGAAGTTTACCGTGTCCAAACTGGACGATTTGACCATTCAGGTTACGACTCCCGAAGTCTATGCGCCGTTGTTGCAGGCCTTTGGTTACGATGTTCCGATCTACCCCAAACATACGTTGGCGCAATACGCGAACGCCAGCTTTCCATCGGCCTATGGTGTGGATTGGCGTCCCAAAGACATCGTTTGCGAAGGCCCTTATTGCTTAAAAGAATACAAACAGGCCCAATATGCCGTCCTCGAACGGAATCCCTGTTTTCTCGAAGTGGATACCAATGGGACGCGTCTGCCCTACTTTGACCAGATCGTCTTTTCGATTGTGCCGGATTACAATGCACAATCCCTGCGTCTTTTAAGCGGCGAAAGCGACGCGGACGACATGATTTACCCGAATGAATATGACGCGTTCAAAACCGCCTCCGCAAAAGGAAGATTCAATCTGCTGGAACCGGGCATCGGTTTGGAAACCACTTTTTTCTGGTTTAACGAAAACACCAATATGAATCCCAAAACCGGCAAGCCGCTCATTGACCCGGTGAAATTGAACTGGTTTCGCAACGTGAAATTTCGCCAGGCCGTTTCCTGCGCGATTGACCGGGACGCCATGACCAAATCTGTTTACTTTGGCCGCGGCATTCCTGACTACGGTTTCCTGACGCCGGGCTATCAGAATTGGTATGACCCGAACATCAAAAAATATCCCCATGATCCGGCCAAAGCGGTGGAATTGTTGAAGGAAATCGGAATCGAAAAACGGAACGGCGACAACTTCCTGACCGACGCCAACGGCAATAAAATCCAATTTGTCTTCAACACCAATGTCGAGAACGACTCGAGGAAAAAAATGGCTGTGCTCATCGCCGCGGACTTGCGGAAACTGGGCATGGACGTGATTTTCCAGCCGATCGAGTTCAACACGCTTATCAGCAAAACAGATGACACATACGACTACGACTGTGTCCTCTTAGGCAACTATTCGGACAGTGGCACGGATCCTTTTGGCAGCATGAATATCCTCAAATCCAGCGGTTACGACCACTATTGGCTCCCGCGCCAAATAACACCGGTCACGCCCTGGGAAGCGCGGATAGATTATTTGATGGATGCGCAAATGCAAACGCTGGACCTGGCGGAACGCGAAAAAGATTTCAATGAAGTCCAGGAAATTCTCGCCGAGCAGCAACCGCTGATTTTCACCGCCACGCCGTACTACTACGCCGCCGTTCGCCCGGACGTCGGCAACGTGCGTGCCACGCCGTTGACTTATTACCGTGTGACCTGGAACGCCGAGGAACTTTTCTTCAGGCGCTGACGCGCCGGGTCATTGCAGCGGGATGCCGAACAGGGCGGCCAGAAGCGCCAGCGTCGTCGCCGTGACCGTGTCCAGCACCGGGCGCACGTAGGGAAGGTTCAACACGAGAATCACTCCGATGAAACCGAACCGCGACAGGTGCCAGTAGGTTTCATAACTCATGCCAACCAGGACCCGCATCACGCGCGAACCATCCAGCGGCGGGATGGGAATGAGATTGAAAAAACACAGCAACAAACTGACGTAGGCATACCGCCAGCAAACGTCGGCCATGGGTTCCAGGTGAACCAGCAATCCCACGCGCACCAACGCCACCAGCGCAACCGCCAATATCAGGTTCATCGCCGGCCCGGCCAGAGTCACGAGGATATCGTCCCGGTTTGGATACCTCAAATTATAGGGGTTCACCGGCACCGGTTTGGCCCAGCCAATCATGAACCGGCTGAGGTTCGGCGACATAAAAATCATCAACAACGGCAGCAGCACGGTGCCAATCGGATCAATGTGCATCAGGGGGTTCAACGAGACGCGGCCTTGCAATTTGGCCGTGTCGTCGCCGCACTTCAAAGCCACCCACGCATGTCCGAATTCATGAAACGTCAGCAGGATGACCAGGCCGAGGTAGGTGATCAGCCCGTCAACAATGGCATTGCCCGTGTTTGCATCCATGGCTCCAGTTTATCGCCTGCACACCGGCGGGTCGAGACGGAAGGCAAAAGGAATTGCCGTGCGGCCCGGAATTTGTAATGCTGAGAAACGGTTTAACCAAAAACATTATTTTCGATTATGCCATTGCTTGAAGGGAAATTCGGCATCGTCTTCGGGGTTGCCAACCAACGCTCCATTGCCTGGGCCATCGCGCAGGCGTGGGCGCGCGAGGGCGCAAAACTCGCGTTCACCTATCAGGGCGAGCGGGTCAAGGAAAACGTCGCGGAACTCGCCGGCACGTTTGGCGCGGACACACTCATTCTCCCGTGCGACGTGACCAAGGACGAGGAAATCGCGAACGTTTTCAAAACCGTCGGTGAGAAATTTGGCAAGTTGAATTTGCTCCTGCATTCCGTGGCCTTTGCGCCGAAGGCCGCGCTGGAAGGCGAATTTGTGAATACCAGCCGCGAAGCCTTCCGCATCGCGCACGACGTGAGCGCCTATTCGCTCGTTGCGCTGGCCCGCGCCGCGGCGCCGCTGATGACCGACGGCGGCAGCATTGTGGCCATGAGTTATTACGGCGCGGAAAAGGTCGTGCCGCATTACAATGTCATGGGCGTGGCCAAGGCCGCGCTCGAAGCCAGCACGCGTTATCTGGCCTATGACCTCGGCCCGAAGAAAATCCGCGTCAACTGCATCAGCGCCGGCCCGGTCAACACGCTGGCCGCGCGCGGCATCAGCGGTTTCAGCGAAATGCTCAAGCATTACGAAGCCAACGCGCCGCTCAAACGGAATGTGTTGCCCGACGAACTTGGCGCGACCGGCGCCTTTCTGGCGAGCGACGGCGCGGCCGCCATCACCGGCCAGGTGATTTACGTGGATTGCGGCTACCAGATCATGGGGATGTAACCTGTCCTTCAATCCGGTCGAATCATTTCAAACCGGTCACGCGCGCGGCAATACCAGTTTGGCGAGCAGCTGACAGGCGCGGTCGGCAAATTGTTTTTCAAGATCAAGTTCCGTGGCGGGGAATTTACGGTAATCGTTTCAGGCGGGCAACGAAGGCCCCGTCCACATTGTCGGCGAAAGGCAGCAACTCGTGTTCGGATGCCAGCCTGAATTCCGCGTACTCGCCCAACAATGCTTTCACGACTTCGGCATTTTCCTCCGGTTCAAGGCTGCACGTGCTGTAAACCAAAACGCCGCCGGTTCTTTATCCGCAATGCGGCTTGCTTGAGCAGGTCAAGTTGCCGGTCGCGCAGCCGTTGAATTTCCGCCGGTTGAATCCGCCAGCGCAAATCCACGCGCCGGCGCATCACGCCGGTGTTCGAGCAGGGAGCGTCCACCAAAACGCGGTCGAAGGCGGTTGGAGGTTGAGCGTGGAGGGCCGAAGACAAAACCGTTTCGACGCACGTCACGCCAAGCCGTGCACAGTTTTCTTCGAGCAATTTCAGCCGTTCCCGGGAATTATCCAGCGCCACGATACGGCCCTGATTGTTCATCAGTTGCGCGATGAGCGTCGTCTTGCCGCCGGGTGCGGCGCACAAATCCAAAATCGTTTCGCCGGGCTGCGCTCCGAGTTTGCACGCGGCGAGCAGCGTGCTCGGGTCTTGAACGTAAAACCAGCCGTGCCGGAAACTTTCCAGTGTCGCCAGTGGCGGATGCGATTTCAATTCAAAGACCAGATTTTCTTCAAGCCGATCGCGGCGGACGAAATCATACTCCACATTTTCCTCGCGCCATTTTGCGAGCAGCTTGCCCGCGTCGGTTTTCAGACGGTTGACCCGCGCAAACGTTTTCGGCGGCGTGTTGTTCCAGTCGAGCAAGTGCGCGGCTCGTTCCAGGCCCCAGCGCTTTTGCCAGCGCGCGACCAGCCATTCGGGATGCGACCAGCCGAGCGCGGGCTGTGAAATCTTCAAATCAGCCAGAAGCTTTTGGGTTGCGTCGGCTTCGCGCAAATAGCCGCGCAGGACGGCGTTCACAAACCCGGCCTGTGCGCCAAAACCGTTGCGTTTGGCAAGTTCGACGGTTTCATTGACGGCGGCGTGGTCGGGGATCCGGTCGAGCCAGAAAATCTGGTAGAGGCCGAGCCGCAGCAGGATTTGCAGCGCCGGTTTTTGCGCGCGTCCGCCGGTTTTGCGGGCGATGAGCCAGTCGAGCGTGGCCTGCCAGCGGACGACGCCATAGACAAGTTCCTGGCAAAGCCCGCGGTCGGCGGGCGAAAGTGCGCGCCTCGGCCAGTGCGTGTTTCGAGCAAATCCTCGATAAATTCGCCGCCGGCGCGCCGTTGCTGCAAAACTCGCGCCGCAATTTGTCTTGGATTTTTGCCGTTCACGTTTATTAATAAGGCCATTGTGCTTTCGTGACGTGACAAAAACGATGCTTTTATGAGAGAGGAATTTGAAAAATTGGCGGCCGCCGGCAAGATTGAAGGCCGGCACGTTGAGCCGCTGACGCAACTGGCGACGGGCGGTTTTTGCATGCACCGCAGTTGGGGCTTTGGCCGGATCAAGACGGTGGACACGGTGTTCGCGCGGTTCACGATTGATTTTCCGGGCAAGCCGGGTCACACGATGGATCTGGCGTTCGCCGCCGAATCGCTCAAGCCGATTTCCAAGGACCACATTCTCGCGCGCAAGGCCGCCGACCTCGACGGCCTGCGCCAGATGGCCGCGCATCATCTGGATTTGATCAAGGTCGTGTTGAACAGCTACGGCGGCAGGGCGACGGCGGACCAGATTCAGCAGGTGCTCGTGCCCGATGTCATCCGCGACGACTGGAAGAAATGGTGGGAAACCGCGCGGCGCGAAATGAAAAAGGACGGCCATTTCATCGTGCCGCTGAAAAAAACCGAGCCGGTCGTTTATCAGGCGCAGGAAACATCGCTGCAGGACCGCTTGCTGGCGGATTTTCGCGCGGCCAAGGGATTGAAGGCGCGCGTGGCGGTGGCCGGCGGAAGTGCTCAAGAATGCGTCCGATTTGACCGACAAAGCGGCGGCGGCCAACGAAATCATTGCCGTGCTCAACACCGACATTGCATCGCATCAGCGCACGCAACCGGCGGTCGCGCTGGAAGCGGTCTTTGCCCGCGACGATTTGCGCGCCATCGCCGGCTTGCCGCCCGTCGACGGGTGAAATCACCGCCGCGCAAATCTGGGCGCAGGACGGCGTCAAGTTCGGCCCGGTGCTGGAATTGATTCCGGCCGCCAAACATCATCGCGCGCTGGAATCGTTCAAGGCGGCGAACCCCGACCGCTGGATCGAAATCCTGCGCGGTTCGCTGAATGTCGTTTCCGCCAAGCTCTGCCGCGAGTTCGCCAATCTGCTGATCCAGGAAGGCAAAATGGATTTGCTCAAGGAAACGCTGGCCCGCCTCGTCAACCAGCACACCGCCAGCAGCGAACTGCTGCTCTGGCTCGGCCGCGACCGCAGCGATGCCTTCGCCGACATTCTCGGCCCGGAGGTGTTCCGCGCGATGCTCACCGCGATGGAACGCGATCAATTCAACGAAAAACGCTCCAACCGCCTGCGCGAATTCATCCTCGACGACCAGGAATTGCTGGCCGAACTGACCGCGTCCGCCGACATCGAAGTCATCAAGGATCTCACGCGCGCGCTGCAATTTTCGCCCGTGTTCGACGACATGGACAAGCGCTCGCTCCTCGCGCGGCTGGTCAAGGCGCATCCCGCCGTGCAATCGCTCGTCAGCGGCGAACAGACCAAGCAGGACAGCCACGCTGCTCGTTTCGTGGGAAAGCCTCGAACGCCGCAAGCGGCGAATACGAGGAACTGGTGCAGAAGAAAATTCCCGCCAACTCGAAGGAAATTGCCATCGCCCGCAGCTACGGCGACCTCAGCGAAAATCACGAATACAAGGCCGCCAAGGAAATGCAGAAAATCCTCATGCGCCGCAAGGAGGAGCTGGAAACCCAGCTCAAGCGCGCCCGCGGCACGGATTTCTCCAATGCGAGCACCGACGTTGTCGGCATCGGCACCGTGGTGCGGGCCACCGATCTCGACACGAACCAGCCGGAGACGTTCACCATCCTCGGCGCGTGGGATTCCGACCCGGACAAGGGCATCATCAGCTATCTTTCGCCCGTCGCCCAGGCGCTGCTCAACCGCAAGGTCGGCGACGAAGTGGAATTTGAACTGCACGGCGCGAAACACCGGCATCGCATCGAAAAAATCGAGCCGTGGAAAACGGGAAATGCAAACGAGCCAGCCGCGCAACCGGCACAGGCCCAGGCGCCGGCGCAGGTCTGATGCTTGATTTACGGTTTATGATTTGGCGTGAGAAATTCGCAAATCGTAAACCTGACATCAAAAATCGTAAGTCCTTTCAGGCCTTGCCGCCGAAGCTCACGTAATCGTCCACGATCCAGCACGTCGAACCACGTCGCGATGTCCGTGCGCTTGGGCGCGGCGGCCTTGTGGATCTCGTTGAAATGCTCGCGCGATTCCGGGTTGTCCGGCGCGCACTGCTCCTGCCACGCCGACCAGGCGGCAATTTCCGGTCCGGTGTGCGGGTGCTTGGCGTGGGCGTTGATCCATTCCAGAACTTCGCTGTCGCTTTTGCCAAGTTGTTTTTTCAGCGCTTCGGGATCAATGCCGACAAATTCCAGGAAATCCTGGTCCAGCGGACAGGCATAATGATATTCGCCGTGTTTGCCGGCGATGCGTGGCCCGGCCCTTGTCCAACATGCGCGGCAGAATCACGTAGCCGCCGAGCCGCACGCGCGGACTGCGCGGCGGGAATTTCGTCAAATCAGGTGTGTGTAATGACATAATCGTTTTTTGATTTGGTTTCAATTCGTCGCATTGTCGGTTTTGCGACGAGACTAAGTTGCCCTGAAAATGCCGAATTGCAAGTGGCGTCCCAAAATTTTATTCTGGTGGCGTGAAACACTCGGGCAAAGCCCTGCTCGCCGCGCTCCGGCTCATCGGCCTCGCCGGCGCGGCGGTGCTCGTGCTGCTGGTGGCCGCGTTTCTGGCCAAAGTTGTCGGCGCGTTTGTGCTGCATTACTTGACGTGGGCGCTGGTTGGACTCTGGGTCCTGTTCACCGGCTTTACGTTTTATTTCTTCCGCGATCCCGACCCGCTGGTGCCCACCGGCCGCGAACCTCGTCATTTCGCCCGGCCACGGCAAGGTGGACGTGATTGACACCGACGACCGAACCGGAATTCATGGGCGGCGAATGCCAGCGCATTTCGATTTTTCTTTCGGTGATCGACGTGCACGTGCAATGCGCGCCGGTGACGGGCCGCGTCGCCTGTTTCAAACACACGCCCGGCCAGTATCTCAGCGCGATGAAGGCCGAGTCGGCGCAAGTTCAACGAAAATGTGCTCATCGGCCTTGATGCCGCCGAACCGCGCGGTGAAAAAATCGGCGTGCGCCTCATCGCCGGCCTGATCGCCCGCCGCATCGTGCCGTGGATCAAGGAAAATGACATCGTCCAGCGCGGCGAACGCATCAGCCTGATTCAATTCGGCTCGCGCGTGGACGTTTACCTGCCGCGCCGCGCCAAAATCAAGGTGAAGCTCGGCGACAAGGTGGTTGGCGGCGAAACCGTGATTGCCGCTTTTGACTGAATATGACCGAACCCATTGCCCCCAAACCGCCGGCGGATGATTCGATGACAGCCGGTTGAAAATTTATTTTCTGCCGAACCTGCTGACGGCGGGCAATCTGTTCTGCGGCTTTGTGGCGCTGACGAAAATCGTCGAGGCCGACCCCCTGGCCGATGATTACTTCGGCCAGATCAAGCTGGCGCTCGCGTTCATTTTGCTCGCGTGCATTTTCGATTTGCTGGACGGGCGCGTGGCGCGGCTGGGCGGCGCGGAAAGCCCGTTCGGGCGCGAATTCGATTCGCTGGCGGATTTGATTTCGTTCGGCGTTGCGCCGGCGTTTCTGGTGCAGCGCGTCGTGCTGGCGGATGTGTTTGGCGAATACCGGCAAATCAGTTGGTTCATCGCGTCCATTTATCTGCTCTGCGGCGCGTTCCGGCTCGCGCGTTTCAACTGTCTGTCCGCGATGGCCGGCAGCGGCGGCGGCAAGGATTTTCTGGGCTTTCCCATTCCCTCGGCGGCGGGTCTGGTGGCGTCGCTCACCCTGCTCATCATTCATTTCAACGAAAAGGAAAAGGACCTCGGCAAATGGAATTATCTGCTGGCGGTTGTGCTCATCTTTTTGTCGGCCATGATGGTCAGCACCGTGCGGTATCCCAGCTTCAAATCGCTCGGCCTGCGTTCCCAGAGCACGTTTACCAAAGCCATCGGCGCGGCGCTTTTTCTGGGTTGTCTGCTGATTTTGCGCGAAAAAATCCTGTATTACGTGCTGCCGGCGTTCTTCACGCTGTATCTCGTCTATGGTTTCGTGCGGCCGAGCATCTCGCGCGCGTGGCGCCGGGAAATCGAGGAAGAAGACGAGGACGAACCGGGCGAGGCGCATTAACACCATGCCGGAACAGACAGCCATTTTGCATCGCCGCGCTCACAGGTTTTGTCAGCGGCTTGCTGCTGTCCATGCCCGTCGGGCCGGTCAATCTCACCATCATCAACGAAGCCGCGCAAAGGGGTTTCAAATATGCGATGCTCATTGGCCTGGGTGCGGCGACGATGGATGTGATTTACTGCACGATTGCGTTCACCGGCTTTTCGTCGTTCTTTGACATCCGCCATTGTCAAAACCTCGATGGAGGTGTTCACGCTTCGTGTTCATGCTGTTTCTGGGCATGAAATTTCTCTCGGCCAAAACCGTGACGGCGCCCACGCACCTCGGCGCCGCGGCCAGCCGGATCGAAAAGCGCATTGACGAAAAACTGCACCCGCACTCGGCGTTCATGATCGGCTTCACGCGCGTGCTGGGCAACATGGGCGTGTTGTTGTTTTGGATCGTGGCGGCCGCCTATTTCATGTCGCATGAGGCCTGGTTCACTTCTTACGAGTGGGTCGAGGACACGGTCGCCGCCAAGGTGGCATTCGTCGCCGGCGTTGCGCTGGGTGCGAACATGCTGGTTTTGCGCGCTGAGTTACGGCGTGTCGCGTCGCGGATCGGACGATTCAGCGAACAAACCCTGCTGCGCATGCAGCACTTCTCCGGCTTTTGCCTGCTTGCCCTCGGATTATACGACGGCGTGCATATCGCCTGGCAACTGGCCCATCTGGCCCGGCACCGAATTTGAGGAAATAAAACCTTTCTGCCCCGGCGGCTTCGTGGTTAATTCTCCTCCGCTGTCTGCGGTAACAATTTACTATGCTCAAAGCCGGAATCGTCGGTCTGCCCAACGTGGGCAAATCCACCTTGTTCAACGCCGTCACCCGCTCGCACAAGGCGGAGGCGGAAAATTACCCGTTCTGCACCATCGAGCCGAACCTCGGCGTCGTCACCGTGCCGGAAGCGCGCCTCGAACCGCTCGCCAAAATCGCCCGCGTCAGCACATTGATTCCGACGACGATTGAATTTGTGGACATCGCCGGCCTCGTGAAAGGCGCGTCGCACGGCGAAGGTCTGGGCAACAAGTTTCTCAGCCACATCCGCGAGGTGGACGCCATCGTGCAGGTCGTGCGCTGCTTTGAAGACCCGGACATCATGCACGTCACCGGCGGCGTTGATCCGGTGCGCGACATCGAAATCGTCAACACCGAACTGGTGCTGGCCGACATCGAAACGGTCAAAAAACGGCGGGAAAAAATTGCCAAGGACGTGAAGCGCGGCGACAAACACGCGTTGCTGGAGGAACATTTGCTGGGAAAAATTGGCCCGCACCTGAACACAGGCAAACCGGCCGGCACGCTCGGGCTTCCGCTGGCGCCCGACGAAAAATCCGTCGTGCGCGGTTTCTTTCTGTTGACCGACAAACCGATCATCTTCGCCTGCAACGTCAAGGAAGGCGACCTCGCCACCGCCGACCAGAATCCGTTCGTCCAAAAGGTGCGCGACTACGTGAAAACGCATCTTGCCTGCGAAGCCGTCGTCGTCAGCGCCCAGATTGAAAGCGACCTGATTGACTTGTCGCCGGAGGAGGCCGAAGGAGTTTTTGAAGGAACTCGGTGTGGCGGAATCCGGACTCGGCCCGCTCATCCGCGCCACGTATCATGTGCTCGGCCTGCGGACGTTTTTCACGGTCAACGAAAAGGAAGTCCGGGCGTGGACGATTCACGCCGGCGACACGGCGCCGAAAGCCGCCGGTATCATCCACACCGATTTCGAGCGCGGATTCATCAAGGCGGAAACGGTGAACTGGGACGATTTGGTGAAGTGCGGCTCCGTGGGCCACGCCCGCGAGACCGGCCACTACCGCATCGAAGGCCACGAATACGTCGTCAAGGACGGCGACGTGCTGCTGTTCAAGTTTAACGTGTGATTTTGTTGGTGTCTCGGGCCTGTGTCTCAAGATCGTCGCCCGGCGCACAACCTCGGAGCGCGGCGGTCCGAGCCGCCGCACGGTTGAGAACTTGATAACGCGTGGAAACCGGTGCGTTCATTCGGCAAGCCGGGCTGCTGCGGGTGGGACACCCGTGGTCCGCCCCATGCCACCGCTCCGCTTGACTGCGGATTCCGTTCTGCTACCTTTGTCTCGTGAACAGCACGCAAGTGAACAAGGCAGCCGGCAGCCAATATTTCTTTTACTGGTTTAGCCGGGTCGGCGCGCACTTGCGGCTGCGATGAAACTTTAACCAAACCAATCGCCGCAGGTCGCTTGACGCCTGCGGCGTTTTTGTTTTGCGACCTTCGGCCGACCCCTAAAAAAACCATGATTATCGTGCTTAAACCCCGGATTTCGAGGAAAGAGGAGCAGGCCGTCCTCAAGGAAATCCGCAAACTCGGCTACGTCCCCCACGTCATGCGTGGCGTGGCGCGCACCGTCATCGGCGCCATCGGCGACGAACTCACCCACGCCAACCTCGAAACGCTGGTCTCGCAATTCCCGCGCGCGGTCGAAAGCGTCACGCCCATCCAGAAGCGTTACAAGCTCGTCAGCCGCGAGGCGCACCCGGCCAACTCCACCATCCGCGTCCGCGAGCACGTCATTGGCGGCAAAAAATTGCACGTCATGGCCGGGCCGTGCTCGGTTGAAAGCGAGAAACAACTGCTTTCCACCGCCGAGGCGGTGAAGGCCGCCGGGGCGACCTTCCTGCGGGGCGGGGCGTTCAAGCCGCGCACGTCGCCCTACGAATTTCAGGGACTGGGCGAGAAGGGTTTGAAGCTGCTCGACAAGGCGCGGCGCGCCACCGGGCTGGCGGTCATCACCGAATTGCTTTCCGAAAGCCACGCCGAAATGGTGGCCGAATATACGGACATCATCCAGATCGGCGCGCGCAATTCGCAGAACTTCCAGCTCCTCATCGCCGCGGCGCGGACCGGCAAGCCGATCCTGCTCAAGCGCGGCCTCTCGATGAAAATCGAGGAGTGGCTGCTCGCGGGCGAATACGTGCTCGCCCACGAAAATCCAAACCTCCTGTTCTGTGAACGCGGCATCCGGACATTCGAGACCTACACGCGCAACACGCTGGACCTCTCGGCCATCCCCATCATCAAGCGCGAATCGCATTGCCCCATCGTGATTGACCCGAGCCAGGGCGCCGGTCGCGCGGACCTGGTGACGGCGCTGTGCCAGGGCGCGGTGGCGATGGGCGCGGACGCGTTGTTGATTGAAGTGCATCCCAACCCGGCGGAAGCCTGGAGCGACGGCGCGCAACAGCTGTCACTCGGGGGGTTTGCGAAGCTGATGCAGGAACTGAAGCCGTTCATCACGGCGGCAGGCCGCGAGCAGGCCGTCTGACGCCGTGGCGTCGTGCTGCTGTTCAACGTCTGAATTTTCGGGAGGGTCGGCGTATCACCGACCCTCCCATTTCAACCCAATTTGTACCGCCGCATTTTCGGGTCCACTTCCTGCGCCCAGGCGTCAATGCCGCCGCGCAGGCAACGGACATTCTGCAAACCATGCCCCATGAAATACGCCGCCGCATCCAGACCGTTTTTGCCTGCGTGATCAATGACCACGATCGGGTTCGGGTTCGAACCGCTGGCCATGAGTTTTTGCATCACGGCCTGCGACAGTAACACCGAGCCTTCGATATGCACCGCCTCGAATTCCTCGCGCGAGCGAACGTCCACCAGTTTCACCGATTTATCCTGCTGCAAAAGCTCGGCGAGTTCCCTGGGTGAAATCAAATTTTTTGCGTCCTGCTCGTGGCTGGACTGGATATGCGCCAGTACTTCGGCCACGTCCAGATTGCCGTTGCGCGCGCAAACCTGCGCCAGCGTTTCTTCCGGCGCAAACCCGCAACTGCTGCACCCGCCGATGTGATACCGCCGGAACAACGCCCGCTGCGCGCCGGGAAAAATTTCCAGCACCTCGCGCATGGGCGATTGCGAATTTATTTTCATGGCAAAGGTTCAGCCAATCGGCGCGGCAAATTCCGCGCACCGTGCATCAAACGTTCGGCGGAAAGTTCAGTGGAGGTATGCCGGTAAAAAATCAGGATTTTTTGAAAAGGCGGTGCAAGCTGGAATGAGCGAAGCCCGCGAAGCAGCGGATTCCTGAAAAGACGGACACGCCCTAAATCAGACTGACGGGAAAGTTTAAGGAGTGTCTGGTCAACCATCGTAAAAAACCGCCACGCGACTTTTTCTCCGGCTTCATCATAATACCAGCGAAACTGGTTCGTGACATCGGCGTGAAACAATGGCGATTTTTCGATGGCCAAGTTCATCCGCGCTTTTCACGGACGATTTTTTCGCAGGCGGCGCGCATTTCTTCAGACGAATACGGCGAGTGTGGCCCCTTTACTGCCTTCAACAATTCCGCTTCCAATTCCGGGCTGTCCTCCTCCAAATCCAAAACGCGCGGCGCAAGCGTCACTTGCTTGTCGCCGTCCGTCAGCACAATCATCTCGCCACGGCACGCCTCTGCCACCAGCCGGCCAAGCTGCCCTTCCGCCTCGCGAATGGAAACCGCTTTCATGGCATTACTCTAACCTTGGGAATTTGTTCCAGCAAGCGGCTTTCTGAACCCGCAACTGCTGCATCCGCCGATGTGATACCGCCGGAACAACGCCCGCTGCGCGCCGGGAAAATTTTCCAGCACCTCGCGCATTGGAGAATTTGCGTCGATTTCCATTTCAACAAGCATAACCCAAAATAACCCAGACACTTTTTTTGTCGAAATTAAAGTCAAATGGCCGTCGTTGACGCGTGATTCATTGACGATTATCTTGTCGGCGTGAGCACGATCGCTGAAATTGAGGCCGTATTGCCGAAATTGACCGCCGCGGAACTCGAGCGAGTCGAACGGGCCGTTCACAACCAATTTCGCCAGCGCGGCGGCGGGATTATTTACGACGACACTTACGGCATCGAGACCAAGGCGGATTTGATTGCTTCCGCCGACGCCGCCTTCCAACTCTACGACAAAGCCGAGGCCAAACATGCCAAACGCCCGGCGCGGTGAAGTCTGGCTGGTGGACCTGGGCATGACCGCCAAAATACGCCCGGCTGTCATCTTCAACACACCCTTTCGCGACGACGAACGCGCGCTTTTTGCCATCGTGCCGCACACGACGGCCTTGCGTGGCGGAAGATTTGAGGTGGCGGTGAATATCCCGTGGTTGGAAAACGGTGCATTCGATGCCCAGGGGTTGCGTCACATTCCCGGTTCGGTGCTGGTGCGAAAACTCGGCGCGCTGAACGAATCGCAGATGGAAACAATCCTTCGGGCAATCAAACTCTGACTGGAGATTCTCTGAAATTTTCACGGGCAACTGCTGCACCCGCCGATATGATACCGCCGGAACAACGCCCGTTGCGCGCCCGGCGGCGCTGAAATAAAACGAAGCGCCATCGGCGCGGCATATTTGTAGTTTTGCATTCCATAGAAACCACAAGCTCCGTAGGAGCGGCATCTTAAATTTGGTGGGGCGAGCGTCCTCGCGAGCCGATTCACAGAATATACCGCTCCTGACGGAGCTTGGAAATGGTTTAGGATGCGATTCTACAAAGATGTCGCCCCTGACGGGGCTGGCGATTGGCATGATTTTTTCTGGACAAAATTTTTGAGAGGCGCAAAGTCAAAATTGTGAAACGGAAAAAACACACGCCCGTCCCGCGCGCAAAACCGGCGGCGACCCCGGCGAAATAGAAATGGCACATTTTCGTTTATGAAAAAATCGAAAGTTGGCAGACCTGTGCGTCCAGCGGTTGCCGTTTTTCTTAAAGAAGCCAACAAGTCTTTGAAGAAGCATAAGATCAAAGGCATTCAGATCTTTTGTTCGGTGAACGCCGAAGGCCAGATTGTTTTTAGCCTTGATGGAGACAAAAGCCGGTTTCGAGAAGCTTTTTACGCCATTGAATCCGAAATGAACCCTTCGGATAAGTCATCGTTCCGACGCGGATAGTTTCACCAAATGAAGCAAAATACATATCGGATTATTAATAGCTGTGGTGTTTCAATTGCAGCTAGCAGTGTGAACATATACTACACAATCCAGCGCAATAGTATTGATTATCAGACTCATCCGGTCGCCAGTATTATCGGTAGTATTATACCCGGTGTCATTGCTGGATTTGCTTTTTATTGGTGGGACAGTTGGCGTGCCAAACGCAAACAAAAAAAGTTATCATCTATTACACCCCAAGAAGCGACCAGACTTGCTGCTTCTAACATTGACGGACAAAACGACGACGCGATAAATGGTTTTCTCCGAAACGCTTCAGCTAGAGATATTCAGGAATTTATTCTTAATATCCATGAGCAAAGCGGATATATTCATCATGCAAGAGCCGCGCTCGACATTCGACTAGCTGAAGATGCAAAGATTTCCAGCCGTCGCATAGTTCATCTCACTTGGGCTTTGCTCTTCGTATCGGTCGCCCTACTTGCGTTTCCGTTTCTGCAAATGATAATCAGCAAGAATCACGAGGTAGTGAAGGCCGTTGTCAACGATACAAATGCCAGAACCGTTACAACAGACCAACTTCCTGTCGTTCCAGCAACAGCAGACAGTGAGTTCTATAGACAGAAGAAATTAGCTGAAAGTGGCGACGCGGCTGCTCAATTGAATCTGGGCAACTGCTACATCGCTGGCAAAGGCGTTCGGTTTGATTTAGTCGAAGGATTGAAGTGGATTCGCAAGGCAGCAGATCGGGGCAATCCAGATGCTCAACTCCTCCTGGGTTTGTATTACAAAGCGGGTACCGGCGTGGCGCAAGATTATGTGCAAGCTTGGAAGTGGTTAAAGCTCGCGGAGGCTCTAATACCCAATGCGATAATTCCACGTGTTGCGTGCGAATCCTCGATGACTCCCGATCAGATCGCCGAGGCGCAGCGATTGTCTCGTGAGTTTCAGCCACACAAAGAATCGGCGTCGGGCAATTCCAATTAGCTGTTTCCAGCTTTGAACTGCATCACCGCCTCGACACAGCGGCCACAAATCATTGCCCGAAAAATTTCTGGATCTCCTTGATCACTTTCACGAACCGGTCCACTTCGGCTTTGGTGTTGTAAAAATAAAAGCTCGCGCGGGCGGTGGATTCGACGCCGAGCCGGTGCATGAGCGGTTGCGTGCAGTGATGCCCGCCGCGCAACGCCACGCCGGCCTGGTCCGCCAGCGTCACCACGTCGTGCGCGTGAACGTCCTTGAGCAGAAAACTCACCAGCCCGGCGCGACCGGTTTTTGGGCCGAACATCCGGATGTTTTTCAGTGCGGCGAGTTCTGCGTAAGCGTGGTTCGCAAGTTCCTGGTCATGTTTCCAGATGTTTTCGCGGCCGATGGCGTCGAGGAAATTCATCGCCGCGTGCAGGCCAATCGGGCCGGAAATATCCGGCGTGCCGGCCTCGAACCGGTGCGGTGCTTTCTTGAACTCGGTCTTTTGGTATTCGACCGACAAAATCATTTCGCCGCCGCCTTGATACGGCGGCATCGCGTCGAGCAATTCCTGTCGCCCCCACAACACACCAATGCCGGTCGGCCCGCAAATTTTGTGACCGGAGAACGCCAGGAAATCGCAGCCGATCTGCTGCACGTCCACCGGCATATGCCCGGCGCTTTGCGCGGCGTCCACGAGGGTAGTGATGCCCAGCTTGCGCGCCCGGGCGCAAAGATCAGCGACCGGATTGACCGTGCCGAGCGAGTTCGAGATGTGGACCATCGAAAAGATTTTGACGCGCGGCGTCAACAACGATTCCAGCTTCGATAAATCGAGCAATCCCTCGTCGCCGGTGACGGGCACGTAGGCGAGTCTCGCGCCGGTGCGTTGGGCCAGCAATTGCCATGGAACGAGATTGCTATGATGCTCCATTTCCGTGAGGAGAATCACGTCACCCGACTTGAGATTTTTCGCGCCCCAGGAATTGGCCACGAGGTTGATGCCTTCGGTCGTGCCGCGGGTGAACACAATTTCCTCGGGGCTTCTGGCATTGATGAATTTAGCCGAGCGTGCGCGTGCCGCTTCGTAAGCCGACGTGGCGCGGTTGCTCAATTCGTGGATGCCGCGATGGACGTTGGCGTTGTCGTGCTCGTAATAATGCACCAGCGCGTTGATGACCGCGTGCGGCTTTTGCGAAGTGGCGGCATTGTCGAAATAAATCAGCGGCTTGCCGTGTACCTGCTGATCGAGGATGGGGAAGTCGGCGCGCAAGGCGGACCAATCTGGGGATTTTGTGCTCATTAAAATGCGCGCCTGAAATCCGAAATCCGAAATCCGGAACCCGAAAGAATTTCGAAGGCCGAAAACCGGGGGTGCCGGGGAGCAAGTTGTTTCCGGACTTCGGATTTCGGGCTTCTTTCGGATTTCGACATTCGAGCTTCGGGTTTCAGTTGGAGCCTCCTCACGTCGGCTGCTACATGAGGCCCAACTGCAGCTTGGCCGCCTCGGTCATCATGCCCTGGTTCCACGGTGGGTCCCAGACCAGTTCGACGTTGGCCTCGTCAATCGGCTCAAGGTTCAGCAGTTTATTTTGCACATCCTGCGCGAGCGTCGGACCCATGCCGCAACCGGGTGCGGTCAATGTCATTTTCACGTCGGCCTTGAAACTGTTTTCGCCGACGGACGTGAGGTGGCAATCATAAATCAGGCCGAGGTCAACGACGTTGACGGGGATTTCCGGGTCATAACACGTCTTGAGCGCCTCCCAGACCTGTTTTTCGAGTCCCTCCTGCGTCACCGGGCCGGTTGCAGCCGCAGCGGGTTTGGCCTGGACTTCAAGGCCGAGCGCGTCGGCGTCCTTGTCCTCAATGCGGAACATGTTGCCGTTGACGACGACCGTGTAACTGCCGCCGAGTGATTGGGTGATGTGTGCGGTCTCACCTTTCTGGAGGGTGACCTTGGTGCCGACGGGCACCACGGCGGCCTCCACGTCGCGGGTCAAAGTTTTTGCTTCGTTGGCATTCATAAAAACTCGCTTAAGTTGAATTTACCTCGGATATCATCGCCGTTGTTGCCGCCGAAATCAATCAGGTCTGTTCGTTTTCTGTGCTCACCGGTTTGGCGTCGCCTTTAAGCGCCGCCATGAGGGCGTGCCAAGAGAGGATCGCGCATTTCACCCGGGCGGGATATTTATGCACGCCCGCAAAGACCGCCAGTTTGCCCACGTCTCCCTTCACGTTGCCGGTCATGACCATTTCATGGACCTGCCCGAACATTTTCTCCACGTCGGCCTTCGTCTTGCCCCTGGCAAATTCCGTGAGCAGCGATGCCGAGGCCTTGGAAATGCAACAGCCGGAGCCGACAAAACTGATGTCTTTGATGGTGTCGCCGTCCAACACGAGAAAGAGTTTCAACTGGTCGCCGCAAAGCGGGTTGTGACCCTGTGCCGAGCGCGTCGCCTGCGGCAGCTCGCGGAAATTCCGCGGCTTTTTGCAGTGGTCGAGGATGACCTGCTGGTAAAGGTCGTTCAGTTCGTCAAACATGATGAGAAATCCGAAGACCGAAACCCGCAGCCCGAAAGAAGACCGAAGCCCGAAATCTGAAAATTAAAGCTATGCCCGAAGATGCCCCAATTCGGGCTTCAGATTTTGGATTTCTTTCGGATTTCGGCATTCGGTTTTCGGAATTCGTCTTAGCGTTTCTCTGCCACCTGCAGATTGGCTTCCAACCGGTCCCACACGATTTTGTCCAGTTGCTCGCGCACCGGCTCGCATTTCACGCGTTCGATGATTTCGCCGGCAAAGGCGTGAATCAGCATCCGCCGCGCGGTGTTTTCCGGGATGCCGCGCGAGCGCAGGTAAAAAATGGATTCGTCGTTTAACTGGCCCACCGTCGCGCCATGCGTGCATTTCACATCGTCGGCGTAAATTTCGAGCTGGGGCTTGGTATCCGCCGTCGCGTCGTCGGAGAGCAGCAGATTTTTGTTCGTCTGTTTCGCATCGGTTTTTTGCGCGATGGGATGCACGTAAATTCGCCCGTGGAAGACGCCCTTGGATTTGTCGTCGAGGATGCCATTGAAATACTCATGGCTGGCGCAATGCGGCTGTGCGTGCTCGACAACCATGTGATGGTCGGCCAGTTGCTCGCCGCGCGTGAGGTAAAGGCCATTGAGGATGCACTCGAGTCCTTCCCCGGCCAGTTTGGTGCGGATGTTATTTCGCGAAAGTTTCGCGCCGAGGGCGAACGAGTGCAACCGCACATTACTGGCATGGCCAAGCTCGCCGGCGATGGTTGCGATGTGGAAGGCGTCGGCGGCCTCGTCCTGAAATTTCACGTGTTCGAGCGCCGCGTTGTCGCCGGCGATGATTTCGGTGACGGCATTGGTGAAATACGCCGCGCCGCCGAGGGTGACGTAGCTTTCGATGATGGTTGCCTTGCTGTTGGCCCCGGCAATGATGAGGTTGCGCGGATGTATCGCCGTCCCCGTGTCGCGGGAAGTCGAGATGAAAAGCAAATGAATGGGATCCTCGACCACCTGCCCCGCCGGAATCTGAATGAACGCCCCGTCGTGAAAGAACGCCTGGTTCAGCGACGCAAAGGGGTTGTCTTCCACCTTCGCGTAATGCGCCAGGAATTTTTCGGCCGTCCCACCGGACAGGGCATGACGCAACGAGCCGATGTGGAGTTCGGGGTTCTCATTTTCCGGCCGGTCTGGGGTAAAACCCCGGCAATAATGCCCATCCACAAAGACCAAACGCCGGCGATTTATCTGGCTGAACGCAAACCGCTGGAGATCCTCGAAGGTAACATCGGTCCTGACCGGCGCGAACACCGGCTTGAACGGCAGTCGGGCAATCGGCGCAACGTTCGTGAAACGCCAGTCCTCATCGTGCAGCGTCGGGAAGCCGAGTTCGGTGAAACGCGCGAGGCCGGCTTTGCGCAATGGCAACAGCCAGGCTGGCTGGCTCAGCTCCGACTCGAAACACTGGAACTTTTCTAAAAACGGATCGGCCGCCCTGCCCGGCTTCTTTTGTGTCGTTTGTGTCATGATTTAATCGTCCAATCTTTAAAATTAGAACGTCAATCTCCCATGCCCGGCGCTGCCACGCAAGTCTGGAGCAAACTTGCGTTTGGGAGCGCGGCTGGCAATTTGATGGGAAATGCTTACACGAGAGGAAATTAAAAGTGCGCTGAAGGCGGTCAAATATCCCGGCTATTCACGCGACATCGTTTCGTTCGGGCTGGTGAAGGAAATTTCCATCGCCAGCGGCGCGGTAAACGTGTCGATGCAATTGACCTCGCCGAATCCCGACGCGGCACGGCAAATTAAAACCGATGCCGAACGGGCTTTGAAAGATCTGCCGGGTGTCGGCCGCGTTCAAGTCGATGTGTTGCAACCGGCCGCCGGCCAGGCCGCGCCCGGAAATCCGTTCGCCAACCAAAGCAAAGTGCCTGGCGTGCAACGCGTCGTTGCCGTGGCCAGCGGCAAGGGCGGCGTCGGCAAATCCACCGTGTCCGTGAACCTTGCCTGCGCGCTGACGCACCTGGGCGCGCGGGTGGGTCTGTTGGATTGCGACATTTACGGTCCGAGCATTCCGCTCATGATGGGGGTTCACGAACGCCCGACGGTCAGCGAAGACGAGCAGCTGGTTCCGCCGGCGGGCCACGGCGTGAAGGTGATGAGCATCGGCCTGTTGCTGACGGACGAACAGCCGGTGATCTGGCGCGGGCCGATGATTACAAAAACCATCCAGCAATTCCTGATGGCGGTGGAATGGGGCGAACTGGATTTTCTGCTGGTGGATTTGCCGCCGGGCACGGGCGACGCGCAACTCTCGTTGTGCCAGACTGTCCCGCTGGACGGCGGGGTCATCGTGACCACGCCGCAGGAGGCGTCGCTCGGCGTCGTGCGCAAGGGCATCGCGATGTTCAACAAGGTCAACGTGCCGATTCTCGGCATCGTCGAGAACATGAGTTACTTCACCGCGCCGAATGGCGAGCGTGTGGACATTTTCGGTCACGGCGGCGGCAAGGAGGAAGCCGCGCGGCAAAACCTTGCTTTCCTCGGCGAAGTGCCGATTTTTACCGAAATCCGCGAAGCCGGCGACCAGGGCGTGCCGGTGGTCGTTTCGGCGCCGAACCATCCGGCGGGGAAGGCATTTATCCGGATCGCCGGGACGTTGCGGGAAAAACTGAGCTGAATGCTTCGCAACCTGTTCATTTCAAACCAGTTGGCAATGCAGATTTCGGTTGCTAATTTTTCAGGCGGGATTTAAGTTTTACTTGCGAACTTTGCAATTTAACTATGTCGGACGCTATGAAAGACGCTGCAATGTCGAACGATTTGTTGAAGAATTCGTCGCTCTACCGCGAGTTTCAGGCGGAACGCGAGGAAATCCTCCGGCACAAGTGGATTGAGTCGGAAAAGGCCGGTCACGACATCGGCTTTGAGCAGGCGCTGACGGATTGGATCATCAAGCACCGCACCAGTTGGCGCAAAACCCGTCAGACCGCCACAAACTAAACCAGCGTTCCTTTAACGCGGCCCCGCGAGGCCGCGAAGGGAAAATGAAAGCGAAACGCGCAACGCGAATCGGCTCCGGCCCGTGGAGCGGGTTCGCCATTTTATTTTTCAAATCGTTCTCATGCTCCGGCTCGTCCTCCATTGGGGAACTTTCGATTACGAGAAGGGCGACGAGTACGGGGGGGGTTATTCCCAATGCCTGAAACCACCGTCATCCTCGATGCCGTGGCCATCCAGCGCGTGCTCACGCGCATCGCGCACGAAATTGCCGAGCGCAACGAAGTCAGCGCGGAGGTCGTGCTCGTCGGCATTCCCACGGGCGGCGATCACCTTGCAACCCGGCTCGCGAAAATCCTCGCCGGCATCTGGAACCACTCCGTCCCGGTCGGCATTCTCGACGTGAACATGCACCGCGACGACCTGGACCAGCGCGCCGCGCCCACGATTCATCCGACCGTCATCCCGTTCGATGTCACGGGCAAGACCGTTGTGCTGGTGGACGACGTGCTGTTCAGCGGCCGCACGACGCGCGCCGCGATGGACGCGCTGAACGATTTTGGCCGCCCGAGAAAAATCCAACTGGCCGTGCTGATTGATCGCGGTCATCGCGACCTGCCCATCAAGGCGGATTTTGTCGGCAAAAACGTGCCGACGGCGCTCGATGAAAAAATTTCGCTGCGGCTCGTCGAATCCGGCGCACCGCAGGACGAGGCGCTTTTGCAGAAGAAATGAAATGGACCCGCAAACATCTGCTCGATATCGAATCGCTCACGGCGGATGAAATCACGTTCGTGCTCGACACCGCGCGCGCCTTCAAGGCCGTCGGCAAGCGCGCGATCAAAAAAGTTCCCGCGCTGCGCGGCAAAACCGTCGTGAACCTGTTCGTCGAGCCGTCCACACGGACGCGCATCAGTTTTGAACTGGCCGAACAGCGGTTGTCCGCGGACATCATCAATTTTTCCACCGAGGCCTCGTCGTTCAAAAAGGGCGAGACGCTCAAGGACACCGCGCGGAACCTCGAAGCCCTCAACGCCGATTTCATCATCATCCGCCACAGCGCATCGGGCGCGCCGCATTTCCTGTCGCGCGTGCTTGGCGCCCACGTCATCAACGCCGGCGACGGCGCGCACGAGCATCCCACGCAGGCGTTGCTCGACGCGTTCACGATCCGCGAGAAAAAGGGAAAAATCGCCGGGCTGAACGTGACGATCCTTGGCGACATCCTTTACAGCCGCGTCGCGCGCTCGGACATCTGGGCGCTCACGAAACTCGGCGCGAAGGTGACGCTCTGCGGCCCATCCACGCTGGTGCCCAAAACCTTCGAGCAGATGGGCTGCCGCGTGACGCACGACGTGGACGAAGCCATCCGCGACGCGGACATCATCAATCTCCTGCGCATCCAGCACGAACGCCAGCGCAAGACGATGTTCCCCAGCATCGGCGAATACACCCAGCTCTTCGGCCTCAACAAGGCGCGGCTCGCCAAAACCAAGCCCGACGCGCTCATCATGCATCCCGGCCCGATCAATCGCGGCGTGGAAATTGACAGCGAAATTGCCGATTGCGCGCGGTCGTTGATTCTGGAGCAGGTGACCAACGGCCTGGCGGTGCGCATGGCCGTTTTGTTCTTGTTGAACGGCGGCAAAGGCCCGCAGGAAGTGGCTTGAGATTTCTGTAGGAGCCGACGTAAGGAGGCGCAAATTTAAACAACGTTCAGAGCCTCGTTACCTCGGCTCCTACAAATCAAAGCCCGATCGGATGCCAGGCGGTCTTGAACTCGACCGTGTCGAGAACCCAATACGGGTCTTCGGCTTTCGCGGTGAACCAGTCGGCAGGTGTGAGCGAGCGCTTCGCGTAACGTTTGAGATTGATGGCCGTGCCTGATTGTAGTTTCGCGCTCAACTCCGCATTGCCCGCACCGTCCACCACCGCGTTCACGTCCAGATGGCCGGCAATGTGCGGGACAAGTTCGGCGCGCTTGCCGGTCAGAATGTTCACCACCCCGCCGGGCAGATCGCTGGTGGCCAGAATTTCGGCGAACGTCACTGCCGGCAGGGGAAATGTTTCCGACGGAACCACAATGGCCGCGTTGCCGCTCAAAATCACCGGCGCAACGAGCGACACCAGCGCGATCAGCGAAGGCTCATCCGGCGCGAGGACGACCACTACGCCGGTCGGCTCCGGGGTGGTGAAGTCGAAATGCGACGTGGCCACCGGATTCACGCTGCCGAAAATCTGCTGATACTTGTCCGTCCAGCCCGCAAAATACACGAGCCGGTCAATCGCCGAGGTCACTTCGCGTTTGGCCTTCGCCGCGCCGACGCCCGTTGAACGCGCGACTTCATTGACCAGTTCGCTCGCGCGGTTTTGCAGCATCTCGGCGGCGCGATAAAGGATTTGCCCGCGATTGTAGGCGGTGGCCCTGCCCCAGCCGTCCACCGCCGAACGCGCGGCAACGGCGGCGTCCCGGAAATCCTTGCGCGAGGCGTGGGCATAGTTATCGAGGTGCGCGCCCGTCGGTGATTTTGCGGGCAGGTAACGTCCGCTCTCGCTGCGCGGGAATTTGCCGCCAATGTAGAGCTTGTAGGTTTTTTTGACGTCGAGGCGTGTGCTCATAATCCGGGAGCCAGTCTAGTTCAGTTGATAACTCCTCGTCAAACTCAGCCTTATTTGGTTGTGTTCTAATTTGAGCGGACGGAGCGCGGAGCATTGCTCCGCCTGTTCTTGAAACGCTACAACGCGCAGGGCCATGTTCTGCGCTCCGGTAAACCAGGACACCGCCGTCATTTATCCGGAGCATTTTCCCACCGCTCCCGTCCAACCAGCCATGAAATCCATACTTGTCTGTTCGATTTTGTTGGTCTGGTTCGGTCTGGTTGCGCCCGCGCCGCCGTGTCATGCGGACGGATTCATCGTCGTGGAAGATCCTCATTGGCGGCCCGGCCCGATGCCCCCATCGTGGCCGCCCGCACCGCGGCCTTACGGTTTCGCGCCCCTGGAGGTGACGTATCACCACGTGAACGTCAAGATTGACGGTCGCATTGCCACTACGACGGTGGATGAGGAGTTTTATAATCCGAACCCGCAACGC
This sequence comes from uncultured Verrucomicrobiae bacterium, assembly GCA_963802515.1. Lineage (GTDB taxonomy): Bacteria > Verrucomicrobiota > Verrucomicrobiia > Limisphaerales > UBA11358 > UBA11358. Next base: position 1,513,008 of record CAWDIX010000002.1, on the reverse strand, counting down.
CTCGAGGGCACGTATCTTTTCCCCGTCCCCAAGGCCGCACACATTGACAAATTCACGATGGACATCGGCGGGCGGCAGGTCGAGGCCGAGTTGCTGTCGGCGGACAAGGCGCGGAGGATTTACGAGGACATCGTGCGCAAAATGCGCGACCCGGCGCTGCTCGAATACGCCGGCCGCGACGTCTTCAAGGTGCGCATTTTCCCCATCGAACCGAACAGCCGCAAGCGCGTCACGCTGTCCTATACCCAGGTGTTGAACGCCGACGCCGGCCTGGTGAGCTATGTGTATCCGCTCAACACGGAAAAATTCTCTTCCAAACCGATTCCGGAAGTAAGCGTGAAAGTGGAAATCACCTCGCAACAACCGCTCAAATCCATTTACTCGCCCAGCCACACGGTGAAAATCAAACGCGACGGGTCTCATCGCGCGACGGTGAAATACGAGGCGGACGACGCGTTGCCGAACACGGATTTCGCGCTTTATTTCGCGCCGGAGAAGGACGAACTCGGCGTGAATCTCGTTGCACACAAGGTATCTGACGAGGACGGCTCTTTCCTTTTGCTCGTTTCGCCGGGCCTGGACGTGGCCGACAGCAAAATCCTGCCCAAGGATGTCGCGTTCGTGCTCGACACGTCGGGTTCGATGGCGGGCAAAAAGCTGGAGCAGGCAAAAAAGGCGTTGCAGTTTTGCGTGGAGAACCTTAACGACGGCGACCGTTTCCAGATCCTGCGTTTCTCGACAGAGGTCGAGCCGTTATTCGACAAGCTGGTGGATGCGACCACGGCAAATCGTGAGCGGGCGGACAAATTTATCGACAAACTCCATGCCAGCGGCGGCACGGCCATTGACGACGCCTTGCAACAGGCGCTGGCCTTGCGGCCGGGCGGCGGCGACCGTCCTTTCGTCGTCATTTTCCTGACCGACGGCATGCCCACCGTGGGCAACACGGATGAAGATCAGATTGTCGCCAACGTCAAGCAAGCCAATGGAGGCCGCACCCGCGTGTTCTGCTTCGGCATCGGCACGGACGTGAATACGCACTTGCTGGATCGGATCACCGAAGAAACCCGCGCCGCCAGCCAATACGTTTTGCCAGACGAAGACCTGGAAGTGAAGGTGTCAAACTTCTTCGCCCGGATCAAAGAGCCGGTCCTCGCGAACCCGACCATCAAGATCACCGGCGACGTACACGTGTCGAAGCTTTATCCCTCCCCGTTGCCGGACTTGTTCCGCGGTGACCAACTGGTGCTCGTGGGCCGATACACGGGCAGTGGGGCCGCGGCGGTGGTGCTGGAAGGCACGGTCGCCGGCGCGAAACGCCAGTTTACCTACGAAGTCACATTCCCGAAGCACGCCGACGAAAACGAATTCATCCCCCGCCTCTGGGCCACGCGCCGGGTCGGCTATCTGCTCGACGAAATCCGGCTGCACGGTGAAAACGCCGAGTTGCGTGATGAAGTCACCGAACTCGCGCGCCAATACGGCATCGTCACACCTTACACGGCCTACCTGATTGCCGAGGACGAAGACCGTCGCCGCGTGCCGCTGTCCATGCAATCATTGCCGCAAATAAACACAGACGGCTCCGTCCGAGGCGAAGCGGCGCAGAACTGGAGATTTTTCCGGGAAACGAGTAGCGGAAACCAGGCCGTGGCCGGCGCGCGTTATGGCAATGTGCTCAAATCGGCGGACAATGTTACCGCCGGCGGTGGTGGTGCAATGGAAGCCAATCGCGCGCTCGGCGTTACCGCGCTGCCGGCCACTGCCGCGCCGTCAGCGGATGCCAAAGTCCGGCTGATTCAGGATTCGCAATCCGGCCAGTTGGTCGCCGGGAAAAATTTCTTCCAGAACGCGAACAATCAATGGGTGGACGCGGCGGTGCAGAAGTTCCAGAACGCGAAGAAGCAGCGCATCCAGTTCAATTCACCCGAATATTTTGAGTTCGCCGCAAAGAATGCCCAGGCGCTCCCGTGGCTCGCCCTCGGTCAGAATGTCCAGTTCATCATGGACGGCACATTTTACGACATTTATGAGTGAGGCTGCCTGACATCAGGAGCCGAGATCACAAACGAGTTAAAACTTAAGGACTGGAGAATTGCGAAGGTGTTCGAGGAGAACTTCGGTACGTTGATGAATTCGAGCTTCAAATTGGTTCGGCTCTCCGGTTCGAAAGATTGGGGGTCGCGAGCCTTGGCCTGAGACGAATTTTGAAAGCCCGCAATATTGCGACGCAACAAAGTCAAAGGTTTTGGTCAGAGTTCCATTTGGCAACGAGAAAATGTAGTCAACAACCAAAATTAGCTTAACCTCACGAGCAAGTTTTAACACTCCCAATAAGTGCTCTTTGCTTTCAGATTCAATTAGGTGACTGATTTCCTTCCGCTGGTTTTTGCCTATGGCATTGCTAAATTTCGTCGGGAAAGGGTTGAGATCGATGTGCGCGACATTTGTTTCGTAAGAACACCTCAAAAGGCCTAAGCCAGCGCGGTACTTTTCGAACCATCGGTGTGGAGGAGGCAAAGGTAAATCGAAGTAGTGCAGCAGGCGTGTGGTCAAAGCGCATGCGTCGAGACCGGGAATCCAATAGCGTTCGTGGCAACCACCCTGACGAAACTCGGTCCAAGCAGGATTTAGAGCCAGTGTTAGCACTTCTGCGTTTCGGATGTCTCCAAAGAACGGAATCGGGTACAGATTATCTTGGTTTGGAAAAAGGTGAGGGTTGGCCTCATGAAATTCCTCAAAGCTCGCCAACTCCTTCTCGACCAACCTGACTACTGCCAGCCCCTGCAACTCGCATTCGCTACCAAAGCCGTTTTCTTTGTATCTGCCGACCGGCCTCATGTGAGACCGAGTTGCTTGCGAACGTGGTCCGTGGTAAAGGTCGGCTTGCCTTTGTTGCGGGCGCGGGCTTCCAGCAGATCAAGGTAGTCGTTCAAGTCCTCCATTTGCTCACGCATGGAACTGATCTGCTTGAGCACCGCCTTTTGCTGCCGTTTCACGGCGGGCTTTTGAGCGAGAACGCTAATCATAAACGTCTTTTCGATTGCCAACTTTTTGAATCAAAATTCTATCGCCAACCACGTCAAACAATATCCGATAATCGCCCATTCGCAAACGAAAACCCGCATCGGCGTTTTGCAGCCGCTTGATGTTGCCGTGCAATCCATGTTCCAGTCGCAAAACTTTGCGGAGGATTTGTTCGGCTTCACGCCTTGGAAGCGAGCGCAAATCTTCCAAGGCCGAGGCGGTATATTCAATTTTGTAACGACCGTTCGGCACAGTTTTTCAATCGAGCCGGCAATAGGCCGCCAATCCCTGCAATCCACCTTCGCGGCCGAAACCGCTTTCCTTGTAACCGCCGAAGGGACTGGTCGGGTCGAACTTGTTGTAGGTGTTCGCCCAGACGACGCCGGCGCGGAGCTTGTTGACGATCTTGAAAATCTTGCTGCCCTTGTCCGTCCAGACGCCGGCGCTCAGGCCGTAAGGCGTGTTGTTCGCGCGTTCGACGGCTTCCTCCGGCGTGCGGAACGTCATCACGCTCAGCACCGGTCCGAAAATTTCCTCCTGGCGCCACGCGATGGGACGCGGTCACGCCGGTGAGGAACGTCGGCGGATACCAATAACCGCGTTCGGGCAGCGTGCAGCGCGTTTGCACCAACTCCGCGCCTTCGTCCACGCCGCTTTGGACCAGCTCGCGGATTTTTTCCAGTTGCGGTTTGTTGTTGATCGCGCCGATGTCGGTGTTTTTGTCGAGCGGATTGCCGATGCGCAGCGTCTGGATGCGGTCGCGCAATTTATGGACGACCTTCGGGAAAATGCTTTCCTGCACGAGCAATCGCGAACCGGCGCAACAGACGTGGCCCATGTTGAAATAAATTCCCGCGATGATGCCTTCGATGGCCTGATCAATCGGCGCGTCCTCAAACAATGATGTTCGCTGCCTTGCCGCCGAGTTCGAGCGTGATGCGCTTGCCGGTGCCGACAATCATCTGCGCGAGTTGCTTGCCGACTTCCGTCGAGCCGGTGAACGCGATTTTGTTCACGTCGGGATGCTTGACGATGGCCGTGCCGGTGTCGCCCACGCCGGTGACGACATTGACAACGCCTTCGGGCAATTCCGCTTCCTGGAAAATCTGCGCCAGCCGCAGCAGCGTCAGGCTCGTCGTCTTGGAAGGCTTGATGACGACGGTATTGCCGCAGGCAATTGCGGGCGCGATTTTCCACGCCGCCATGAGCAGCGGGAAATTCCAGGGAATAATCTGGCCGGCGACGCCGAGCGGGCGCGGGTGGCGGCCCGGAAAGGCGTAGTCCAACTTGTCCGCCCAGCCGGCGTGATAGAAGAAATGCGCGGCCACGAGCGGCAAATCCACGTCGCGCGTTTCCTTGATGGGCTTGCCGCCGTCCATGCTTTCGAGCACGGCCAGTTCGCGCATCTTTTCCTGGATGATGCGGGCGATGCGGTAAAGATATTTGCCGCGCTCGCGCCCCGGCATCTTGCTCCAGACTTTTTCGTAGGCGCGCCGCGCGGCTTTGACCGCCCGGTCCACGTCCGCCTCGTCGCCGAGGGCGATTTCGGTGAGCTTATCTTCGGTGGCGGGATTGATGGTGTCAAAATGCTTGCCGGAATGCGGCGTGACGAACTTGCCGTTGATGAACAACTCGTGTCGCGGCGGGATGACGTAATTCTTCGATTCCTCCGGCGCGGGCGCATAATCCCATTTGTCACCAAACGTAAGCCGGCGTTCGCGCAGCGGAACAACAGGATGGCCGTTGCCTAATACCGCCACAGCGCGTTTGGCGGAAAGTTTCACGGGTTTAAGTTTGGTTTTCATAACACTCGAGATTTGGACTCCCTCCACCCCATCGGGGGAGAGGGTTGGGGCGAGGGGGCAGCCTTGGGTAAATAACCGGCGATTTCCTGATGACGTCCCGTCCGCTCCATCAATGCGTGCCAGATTTCAAATCGCACCGCTTCCAGTTCGCCGCGCAACTGATGATTCCAAAAACGCAGCACCTTGATTCCTTGTTCCGCGAGGAATTGGTTTCGCTTTTCATCTTTGGCGCGTTGGTCTGGAAAACCGTGCCCGCCGCCATCCATTTCAACCGCGAGCTTTGCGCTGGTGCAAAAGAAATCGAGGAAATAAATACCGCAAGGATATTGGCGACGGAATTTGAACTCGGCAAAACGCCGATCGCGCAGCAAACGCCACAGACGTTTTTCGGCTTCAGTGGAATTGTTCCGCAACCGACGCGCAAAGTCCCGGGCCGGGGCCGTGCGCGTGCGGTGTTTGCCGCATTGCGGCGTTTGCCCCCTCACCCCGGCCCTCTCCCCCGATGGGGGAGAGGGAGAGCGTACCGGCGCGCGGGTACAATTCGAGGCTTCAAGAAAAAAGTTTACTTTCACGGCAACGAGAAATAATCCGCGCCCTGGTAATTTCCGTCCACGGTCTTGGCGATTTGCATGAGCACGTCGTTGAGGAGCGTGCTGGCGCCGAACCGGAATAAATCGGGCGTGAGCCAGTCGTCGCCAAGGGTTTCCTTGACCATGACGAGGTAATGCAACGCCTGTTTGGCGTTGCGGATGCCGCCGGCGGGCTTCATGCCGATGCGAATGCCGGTGGCGAAAAAATAATCACGGATGGCTTCGAGCATCACGAGCGTGACGGGCATGGTGGCGGCGGGCGAAACCTTGCCGGTGCTGGTCTTGATGAAATTCGCGCCGGCTTGCATGGCGATTTCGCTGGCGAGCCGGACGTTGTCGTAGGTGACCAGCTCGCCGGTTTCGAGAATCACCTTCAAGTGCGCCGGCCCGCAAGCTTCCTTCGTCGCGGCGATTTCGTCGAACATCTGCGCATAATCGCCGGACAGGAACGCGCAGCGATTGATGACCATGTCAATTTCATCCGCGCCATCGGCGACCGCGCGGCGGACTTCATCCAGTCTGGTGCGCAGAGGATACTGGCCGCTGGGAAAAGCCGTGGCGACTGAGGCAATGCGTGGGGTGGCGCGGGCGTCTCGCCCGTGAGTAGCTGGTCGCACAGGCAAGATGCCCGTGCCACTGTGCTCCCGAGAAATTTTCGCGCGTATTTCACCATGTTCGGATAAACACAAACCGCGGCGCAACGCGGCACGGCGTATTTCGGGTCGGCGGGCTGGAGCGCTTTTCGGCAGAGATAGGCGATTTTGCCGGGCGTGTCTTTGCCTTCGAGCGTCGTCAAATCCATCATCGAGACCACGATTTTCAGTCCGGCGAGCTTGGCGCTGGTCTTGATGCTGCGTTTGGTGAAGGCGGCGGCGCGTTCCTCGGCCATGACCTGGTCCACCGTCGGAACGGACGGAGGACGGAGTGCGAAGTGCGGAGTGCGGAATAACATCGTCGGCCGCCCCGATTCCAAACGCGCGTCCGCCTTCACTGGGCTGCGGCGCGACAAGGACGCTTTCATAATTGATGTAATTCTGAAGGCGGAAACACACGGCGTCAATGCGGTTTCGCAGAGTTGGTTCAAGCCGGGCGCATATCAAAAAATGAGCACTTTGCCGCCGGGTCTCATTGACACCCTGCTTTAGCGGGGTGCTTAGCGATGCCCGGTCTTTTCAACCGTTTTAGCGGTTTGTCAGCGCGCCAAAACCGCTAAAGCGGTTCTGACCTTCAAACCGCTTGGATCACCCCGCTAAAGCAGGGTGTTAATGAAATGGCCGTCAATTCGAGAGTTTTCTACCACGGACACCCCCTCAAATTTTGATATGCGCCCGTTCAAGCCGTTGCGATGGCGCAATGAATCTGCGTTGGGAACATCCGGCTGGAGGCTGCCTTAACTGGCAGCCAAGATGGCCGCCGCCACAAGACAGCGGCAGGCGTCCCACCTCGCCGCCAACAGAAAGCGTTTATTGAGGAACGATACGAATCCGCAAAAAGTGGGTGGGGGTTGAGCTGATGGGCGCCAGGTCGGTCACGGTGACGGTTTCCGTGCCGTTGCCGTTGTCGGTCGCGATTTCCGACGTGTAGCCGGGGCCGGAGTTCCAGACGCCGGAAGCCACGTCGGTGCAGACTTCAGGCACGTAGCTGATGTCCGTTGGCGCGGGATGTGTGCGATTGAAAGTGATGATGAGATGGTCATTGACTGGCGCAAAAGAAATCGGGTTCGCATTGGGGACATTCGGATCGGTGTTGAACGCGTATTCGAGAATGTTCACCAGGCCGTCGCCATCGGGATTGGCGGTGTTGGCGGCGTTGCCGGAATTTTGCGCCGTGCCGAAGTGGGCCTGGCGCCAGGTCGCCAGCGGTGTAATCGCCAGTGAAATGGGCAGGACCACGAGCGACCGGGTGGGATCCGTCGTTTGAACCAAAAGGGTCGCGTTATAATTTCCATAAGCGAGTCCGGTGGGATTGAACAAGACGTTCGCCACATTGGAGGCCGCGCCGGGCACAAACGCGGCATCGCCATCAAAACCGAGCCACGCAACGGGCGTCAGCCGAACCGCAAAATCCGGCCGCAAATAATTTTGATTGAACGCAACGGTCGTTCCCTGAGTGCGAGCGGCATTCTGGACACCGACGGTACAGGCGTTGGAAACGGCCATGGACTGATATTTCATCAGGATTTCGCCGGTCGTTTTCAAAACGAGCTGGCAATTCACCGCGGCCGGGGTGTTTTTGAATAATACATTTTGAAATTCCAGGGTGAAGGTGCCGTTGATGGCGTCGGTGAAGACATAGACGTGGCCGGACGTGTTGAGGTCCAGATCGTCCCAGAAAAAAGCGATGGCATTGGATGGCGCGGAAGTGTTCGGAAGGGATTTATTTGCAGAAGTGTCGCCGCTGAAAGGGTTGAACGTAACGAACCCGTTCGGCGAAACGTAGAGTTGCGTGAAAGAGTTGGTAAAAAAGGGAAAGACAAAACCGATGTTGACCGGGCCGGCAATGCCTTCGTCTTTGGCGGTTTTGGGCGCCGCGAGCGCGGTGAAATTCCCGCTGAGGTCCTGACCAATGGCTGAAATGTCCTTCCAGGTGAACGCCGGGCCGCCGGGTTGGGAGGAATTTATCGCGCGGTAGGCAACCGGACTGGCGTTGGTAATCGAAAGCGAATAACCGAGCGGCAACCCGCCGTTATTGGCGATCGTGAGCGGCACGCTGAACGCGGGCGAATTTGAGCCAAGCGTTTGAGTAAAATTGGGCGCGAGGATATTTGCCCGAGGCGGCGGCCCGACGTAAAGGGCGGCCGAGCGCAAAATGGCCGGCGTATTCAACGTGACTGGATTTGTGTCGGCCACCGTGAAGGTAAAATTGCTGATGGCGGTTCCGGCGAAGGTGTCCCACCAGGCACCGGCGTAGGTTCCGGGGTTCAATCCGGCGACCTGTACCGTTCCGGCCGCGCTGCTGCCGGCGCCGGGATCGAAAACGTTATTGCGGTTCCAAACCCAGGCCGCATCAAAGCTGGAATTGCCGACCGCGTAAGCGGCGAGCACCGGCACGTAAGGGTCGAGCGTGAGGTTCCCGAGCAGGAGCCAGTCATTGCCGGAATCGAAAAGTGTCACCGTGTGTGCGCCGGTTGGAACATTGATTGAGTACGTCACATTGGTGGTCGTGCCGGTGTAATCGCCGCCGCAATTCGCATTGCCTGGAAAGGAAACGTTGGTCTGTGTCATGCCGTCGAGAATGATTTGCAGAGTGGCTCCACACGCGGCGACTTGAATGATTTGAACGGAGAAAGTTCCGGTCGCCGGGTAGTTGGCCAAAAAGGTATAACCATTCGGGGTCCATCCGGGATGCCCATTCTGGCTTTGCAAATAAGGCGGCGCTGTGCCGGCGCCGTCCGGGGCGGAAGTTCCAACCGTGAAAGTGTCCCGGGTCGCCGCGCTGAACCCGCCTCCCAGCGCAAAGGTGAGCGGGCCGTTGGCGCCGCCCGTCACTGCCGGGATTGATTTGTTCAAAATATTCTGGTCGGCCAGGCCGGACAAGGTGACGAAGTCGCTGACGGCGCGGAAATAGACGTAGTCATTCTCCCCGTCCATGCTGTCCCACCACCACGGTTCTTCGTTGCCGGACTGGCCGTTCATGAGGCCGGCCCAGAGCGGGGCATTTACGCCCAGTTGCGGGATGCCGTTCGTGGCGCATTCGGCTCCAAAATCCGGCTTGACGGGCTGGGTGGCGCTGATGTCCGGCGCGTCCCGCAGGCCGGTAATCACGTCACTCGGGGGATAATCGTGATGCGTATAATAATCACATTCGTCCCAGATGGGCCGGGTGAGGTCTGAACTGGTGGTGATGAGATGTTGATACGGGTCCTGCGAACGGAGGAACAAGGCCATTTCGTTGTGCCATGACTGGATGATTCCCCACTGACCGGTTTGTCCGGCGTCGGTGAACTGGACTTCGTTGAAGAGTTCCCACGCCATGATGGCGGGTGAATAACCCCAGCGCGCCACGGCGTAGCGTAATTTCCGTTTCGTCAACGCCTTCGCCAGATCGTTGGTGAAGAATTGCACCGGGTCCGTCATGAATCCGTTGGTGCTGCCGATATTGTTGGTGATGTCGTACGGATTCTGTGCCCAGTTCGGGTCCACGGTCGTGGAATACTGCCCGTGATGCTGCAGCGTCATCTGGAAATGGATGCCCGCTTGCGCCGCCGCCGCCACGATCCCATCCCATTTTCGCGCGACGGCCAGATTCAACTGGCCGGGCGGCAACGTCGGGCCGGACGCGGGCCAGTCGAGATTTTTGCCGTCCCACTGGTCCATCCAGACGCGCGACCAGTTTTCGTGCGCGGCGCCCATTTTCCAGAAAATATTGGTTATGTTGTGGCCGCCTGCGTCCCAGGCCACGTTTTCGCCCCGCGGAAAGAACCGTTTGCCGTTGCTCGTGATGAACCGCCGCGGATTCGACGGATCCACGCGGATGAAGCCCGCATCCGTCGGCGGGCCGGCCACCGTCCACGAGGTCGGCTGCAAATTGGCGACGGCAAGTGAAGTCCCGTTCATCGTCACGCTGCTGATGCTGTAAACACCGGCCATCATTGGCGTGTGGCGCACCCGCCAAGTCGTGCCGCCATCAAAAAATGCCGGCAACGAAACAATGGCATTGTCCGGCTGCAAAATCTGCACCCGCACGTCGGTGACGGTATAGTCGAACGGGTCCGTAGTCAGATTGGTAACGCTGAACGAGGCCTCAATGACAGGGTAAGTGCCTTGCGCGAAAATTCGGGTCAGGGCACAAAAGAGAATAACAACGGGGATTACCCTTTTGAAGAGCCGGGCTTTGAAGGTGGCTCGCCGGAGACACGGGTGCATGGAGTTAAACTGCCCTATTTTGGATGTTTCTACAAGCGAGAGACTTGCAAAGGAGATGAATCCGGTTTTGGCGTTGGACAAACACCTTCGCTAAATCTGGAGCAATTTAATCTGCTCACTGTCCCTGGCGGCGGCTTCGCCGAGGGTCTGCGCCTGGTGCTTGCGGCGTTCGATGATGTGCTTGTCGAGCACCGGGTCGTAGGGCACGGGATACTGGCCGTCGTAGCAGGCCATGCAGAACGATTCCTTCGGCAGGCCGGTGGCCTTGACCATGCCGTCCTGCGACAGATAATGCAGCGAGTCGGCGTTCAGATATTTGCGGATTTCCGCCACGCTGTGATTGGCCGCCATGAGTTTGCTGCGGTCGGGAAAATCAATGCCATAGACGCACGGGTTCATGTGCGGCGGACAACTCACCATCACGTGAACCTCTTTCGCGCCGGCTTCCTTGAGCGTCTTGACGCGCGCCTTGCACGTCGTGCCGCGCACGATGGAATCATCCACGATAACGACGCGTTTGTCTTTCACAAGTGACGCAATCAAATTCAATTTCACCCGCACGTCGAAGTCACGGATGAGCTGCGACGGTTGCAGAAAGCTGCGCCCGATATAGTGATTGCGGATGAACGCCATCTCGAATGGGACGCCGGATTGCTCCGAGTAGCCCAACCCCGCGCACACACCGCTGTCCGGCACCGGAATCACCAGGTCGGCGGCCACGGGATGTTCGCGCGCAAGCTGCCGGCCCATTTCCTTGCGAACTTCATAAACGCTGCGACCGGCAATCGAGCTGTCCGGGCGCGCGAAATAAACGTATTCGAAAATGCAAAAGGCGCGCCGGGTGTGTTCGGGAAACGCCTGCAGGCTCACCAGCCCCTTTTCGTTGATGATGACGATTTCGCCCGGTTCCACATCGCGGACGAACCGGGCCTGAATCTGGTCCAACGCGACGGATTCGCTGGCCAGCACCCACGCGCCGTCCACGCGCCCGATGCAGAGCGGACGGAACCCGAACGGGTCGCGCGCGCCGATCAATTCCTTCTCCGTCATGATGACGAGCGAATAGGCGCCTTCAATGCGGCGGAGGGTTTGCACGAGCGTGTTTTCCACGCCGTTGAGCGAGGGCTGCGCAAACATCATGATAATGATTTCGCTGTCCACGCTCGTCTGAAAGACCAGTCCGTGCTCCTCAAGCTCGTCGCGGAGTTGCGCGGCGTTGGTGAGATTGCCATTGTGCGCCACGGCAATCTGCCCGCGGGTGCAATCCACGGTGAGCGGCTGGGCGTTGCGCAGATTGGACGTGCCGGTGGTGGAATAACGCGTGTGGCCGACGGCCATGCTGCCCACGAGGTCGTGCAGGATTTTCGGATTAAAAACCTGCGAGACGAGGCCCATGCCGTGGTGCTTGAAAAATTTTGAGTCGTGGCAGGTGACGATGCCGGCGCTTTCCTGGCCGCGATGTTGCAGGGCGTAGAGGCCGTAGTAGGTCAGTTCAGCGGCATTCGGATGACCGAAAATGCCGAACACGCCGCAATAATGTCTGGGATAATTTTGCTGTTGCATCGCCCGCGCCGCTGAATTCTTGCAAAGGCGGGGAACGCACGCAAGTCAGAATTGAAACCGGTGGTTCTGTCGCGCGATGAACGCGGGCCGTCAGACGGGCCGTTACGGCGCAGTGATGGAATAAATCCGTCCGTCCTGCATAAGAGCATAGATTTCACCGTCCAAATCCTCGGCAAAACTGGTGATGTTCTTCGGCTGCTGGAGCAGTGTGCCGTGTGCGGTCACCTGGTGTGTGTCATAGTCATAGCGGAAGCCCCAAATCGTGCCGAGATTATAGTCGCCATAGACATAAATGCCGTCCAGCGCCGGATATTTTTTCCCGCGATATACATAGCCTCCAATCACGCACAGGCCGACACTGTGGTCGGGAAACATCGCCTGCGGCTGCAGATTCGGGCGGTGCGGATATTCCATGACCGGATCAATGTATTGCGCGCCGGGCGGGCCGGGTTTGAAGTGATGCGCGCCTTCGCGCACGTTCCAGCCGTAGTCGCCGCCTTTGACGACCAGGTCCACTTCCTCCCACAAATCCTGTCCAACGTCGCCGACCCACAGTGCGCCGGTTTTACGGTCCCAACTATAACGCCACGGATTGCGGAGGCCGTAGGCGTAAATTTCCTTGCGCGTGCCGAGATTGCCCATGTCCGGCTCGTCCACGAACGGGTTATCGGCCGGGATGCCGTACTGCAATTCCCGCCGATAGCGGCCCCGGCCGGTGGTGGAGCGCGTGTTCACGTCAATGCGCAGCATTTTGGCCAGCAACGTGGCGGTGTTCTGGCCGCTGCCAAACGGATCATCCGCTTCGCCGCCGTCACCCAGCCCGAGATACAGGTAGCCGTCGGGACCAAAGGCGAGTTCGCCGCCCTTGTGGTTCCAGAACGGCTGTTGCACTTCAAAAAGAATGCGCTCCGAGGCCATATCGGCTTGGTCCGGGTCGGCGGCGGACACTTTGAATTCGCTGATGACACTCCGGTAAGGAAAGTTCAGCGGCCTCGAGTGCTGGTCCGGGCTGTTTTTCCGGTTGTAATAAATGTAGAACAGGCCGTTGGTTTTGAAGCCCGGATGAAAGGCGATGCTCAACAAGCCGTCTTCGTTTTCAAAATGCGGATGGCGGTCCTCGATGTTCAAAAATTCCTTCGCATCGGCGCCATCCGAACCTTTTTTGACGACGAGAATTTTACCGTCCTGGTAAACGATAAAGAACCGGCTCGAGCCATCCGGCGCTTCGGACATCCAGACCGGCCGCTCGTTTTTTAAATTGGCGAACACCGGTTGCAGGCCGATTTTCGGCAGGGGCAGGGCCGTTGCCACCGTCACCCACGCCAACAGCCCGATAACCGTCAACGAATGAACAGTAATTTTTCTCATGGTTTACATAATGAAAGCAAGTTTAGGACAGAAAGTAAAGGTTGGCGTTCATTGAAATTTTCCGATGCGTCGTGCCGCGGTTATGCTAGGTTGGTTCCGGCACTCGTTGAAAGCGCTCATCCAAACCAGAAATACACGGCCCGAACGGGTTTTCCTCGTCGGCGTCGAACTCAAATCCCGCGGCCCATCGGACACGAGTGATTCGCTCGCCGAACTCGGCGAACTGGCGGCGACCGCCGGCGGCGATGTCATCGGCGACGGCCGGCAAAAGGTGGAAGCTCTAAATCCCGCCACGTTCATCGGCAAGGGCAAGGCTGAAGAATTCGCCGGATTCTGCCGGCGCCACGACGTGGACACGGTCATCTTTGACGACGAGTTGTCACCGGCGCAAAGCCGCAACCTGGAAAAAATATTCAACTGCAAAATCCTGGACCGCACGTCGCTGATTCTCGACATCTTCGCCCAACGCGCCCGCACGCGCGAAGGCAAACTGCAGATCGAACTGGCGCAGCTCCAGCATTTGCTGCCGCGCCTGACGCGGTTCTGGGGCCATCTGTCGCGGCAGGCGGGCGGCATCGGCATGCGCGGCGGCGAAGGCGAATCCCAGCTCGAAGCCGATCGCCGCAAGGTGCAGGAACGGATTGACCGGATCATTCGCGACCTCGAGGTCGTCCGGCGCCGGCGGGCGACGCAGCGCGCCGGGCGCCAGCGCAGCCAGTGGCCGCTCGCGTCCATCGTCGGTTACACCAACGCCGGCAAATCCACGCTGCTCAACACCCTCACCGGCGCGGCAGGCTTTTGGTGAAGGACATTTTGTTCGCCACGCTCGATCCGACGACGCGCCGGTTGCGTCTGCCGACGAACCAGAATGTTTTGCTCACGGACACAGTCGGCTTCATCCGCAAACTGCCGCACGGGCTGGTCGAGGCGTTCAAGGCCACGCTGGAGGAGGTTGTGCAGGCGGATTTGCTGCTGCACGTCGTGGACATCAGCCATCCGCAGGTCGAGGAACAGATTCTGGCGGTGAACGCCGTGCTCGCCGAAATCGGCGCGGGCGGAAAGCCGACCATCATGGTCCTCAACAAACTGGACCGGCTCAACCCGGACGGAACCGGGGCGGGCGGGGCGTTGAACCGTCTGCGGGAAAATCATCCGCATGCGGTCGCCATGTCGGCGACGACGGGCGAAGGCATTTTGTCGCTGCTCGCGGAAATCAGCACGCAGTTGCGGCCCAAACGGGAATTTCTCGAGTTACGCGTGCCCCACGAGCAGTCCGCCGTCATCGCGCGGTTGCACCAGGTCGGCCAGGTCATCGAGAGCAGTTATCGCGGGCCGAAGGCGCGGTTCAAAGTCCGCATTCCGCCGCAGCATCACGACGAATTCGCGCCGTTCATCGTGGGTGATGGGCGGGCGGCGTCGTGAAATAATTCGGCATCCGCGGCTTGCCCTGGGGTCGCGGGTGGCAATATATTGCGGGCGTAATCCGGTATATGTTGCACAGCGGCCGCCAGTCAATCAATGTCAGCAACGTTCTCTCCGTCATCATGGGCGGCGGCCAGGGCACGCGCCTGTTTCCGCTCACCAAGGAGCGCGCCAAGCCCGCCGTGCCGCTGGCCGGCAAATACCGGCTGGTGGACATCCCGATTTCCAACTGCATCAACTCCGGGTTCCGGCGCATTTACATCCTGACGCAGTTCAATTCCACCTCGCTGCACAGTCACATTTCGCGGAACGTACAAGTTCGACCTCTTTTCGAGCGGTTTCGTGGAAATCCTCGCGGCGCAGCAAACGCTCACCGACACGTCCTGGTATGAAGGCACCGCCGACGCCGTGCGGAAAAATCTCATGCACTTCCTCAATCACGATTTCGATTACCTGCTCATCCTCAGCGGCGACCAGTTGTATCGGATGGATTTTCGGCGTATCATCGGCCAGCACGCCGAGACCGGCGCGGACATCACCGTTGCCACGATTCCGGTCAACCGGCAGGCCGCGCAATCGCTGGGCATCTGCAAATTGACGAGGACCGGCGGATCACGCGGTTCGTGGAAAAACCAAGGATCCAGCCATGCTCGACTCGCTGCGGCTGCCGGTGGAATGGCACTCAAAATTTGGCATCAACGACGACGGCGAATTGTTCCTGGCCTCGATGGGCATTTACGTTTTCAACCGCGAGCCTGATCCGCGAACTGCTCGACAATCCGCTGACCGATTTCGGCAAGCACATCATTCCCGCACGCCATCAGTACCCGCCGGGTCTTCTCCTACATCTTTCAGGGCTACTGGGAGGACATCGGCACCATCCGCTCGTTTTTTGAGGCGAACCTCGACCTCGTTTCCGAACTGCCGCGGTTCAATTTCTTCGACATGAGCGCGCCGATTTTCAGCCGTCCGCGCTACCTGCCCGGCTCCAAAATCAACGGCGCGCAGATTGACCACGCGCTCATCTCCGACGGCTGCATCATCAACCACGCGCGCATCACCAACAGCATCGTCGGCCTGCGCACGCGTCGTCGGCGCCGGCACCGAATTGAACCGCGTCGTCATCCTCGGCAGCGACTACTACGAATCGCAGGAATCCGTCGAGGCTGCACGAACGCGACGGCCAGCCGCGCATCGGCATCGGCGCCAACTGCAAAATCGAGAACGCCATCATTGACAAGAACGCGCGCATCGGCAACAACGTGACCATTTCGCCCGCCGGCAAACCCGACAAGGTGGACCACGAGCTTTACTACATCCGCGACGGCATCGTCATCATTCCCAAAGGCGCCGTCATTCCGCACGGGACGGTGATTTGAAATTACGATTTGCAGTCGGCGCGATGGCAGGAGCGTACGCCATTTACTTTCCATCGCGCCGCTGCTAAAACTTCCACGTGCTCAACGACGCTGCCATCTGGAAAAACCTCAGTTCGCCGCGCCGGTTGTTTCTGATTGCCGGGCCGTGCGTGATTGAAAATGAAAAGCTCTGCCTGCAGGTCGCCGCGGCGCTCAAGAAAACCTGCGCGCAACTCGGCATCTTCTACGTTTTCAAGGCCAGCTTCGACAAAGCCAACCGCACGTCGGCCAAATCCTTTCGCGGGCCGGGCCTCGACGAGGGCTTGCGCGTGCTCGCCAGGTCCGCGAACAACTCGGCGTGCCGGTGCTGACCGATATTCACACTGAAACCCAGGCCGCCGTCGCCGGCGAGGTCGTGGACATTCTGCAAATCCCCGCGTTCCTCTGCCGCCAGACGGATTTGATTGAAGCCGCCGCTTTGACCGGCCAGATTGTGAACCTGAAAAAAGGCCAGTTCCTTTCCCCGGCGGAAATGGGCCAGGTCGTGGAAAAGGCCGGAAGCGCGGGCGCAAAAAAAATCCTGCTCACCGAGCGCGGCACAACCTTCGGCTACAACAATCTGGTGGCCGACATGCGCTCGATTCCAATCATGAAGCGCTTCGGCTTCCCGGTGGTGTTCGACGCGACGCATTCGGTGCAATTGCCCGGCGGCGGCGGCGACAAATCGTCCGGCCAGCGCGAATTTGCGCCGGTGCTCGCCCGCGCCGCGCTCGCGGCAGGCGCAAACGGCCTGTTCATCGAAACGCATCCCCGGCCCGACCGCGCGTTGAGCGACGGGCCGAACATGATTCCGCTGGCGGAAATGCCGGCGCTGCTGCGCGGGTTGCTGAAAGTATTCAATGCGGTGGCAAGGTGACAGGTGACACGTGACAAGTGACAAGAAAACATCGGCCCCGCGAAGTGTGAAAAGTCCTGTCACCCGCCACGGGCCACTTGTCACCCGGCTCAGGCGCATAAAGCTGTTCCTGTGCGACGTGGACGGCGTGATGACCGACGGGGCGGTGTTCATCGGCGGCGCGCGCGAAATCAAGCGCTTCAACATCCGCGACGGCCTCGGCCTGATATTTTTGCGGCGGGCCGGCATCAAGGTCGGCTGGGTTTCGGCGCGGCCGTCGGCGGTGACGGAAGCGCGCGCGGCCGAATTGGGCATTGATTTTCTCATCCAGCAAGGCGATCGGACAGGCAAGACCGGCGCGGTTGAAAGGCTTTTGCGGCGGACCGGGCTGGATTGGAACGCCGTTTGTTTTGTGGGCGACGACGTGGTGGATTTGGGGCCGTTGCGGCGCGCCGGTTTTGCCGTGGCAGTGGCCGATGCGCGGCCGGAAGTCAGGGCGGCGGCGGATTACGTCACACGGACACCGGGCGGCCACGGCGCCATCCGCGAAGTGACGGAAATGATTTTGAAAGCGCAGGGGAAATGGGATTCCCTCATCGCGCATTACCAGAAGTGACAGGCGGCCTGTGACACGTGACAGAAAAAAGCAAACGTTCGACCCATGACGATGTCCATTTCCCGCCGCCCGTCACTCGTCAACCGGCTTTTGGCCGCCGGTGCGATTTTGATTATTGCCATGCCTTATGGACGCGCGCAACCGGCCGGCGTCCAGCGCGCGAGCGATTTTACGTCGGTAGAGTATTTTGAGCCGCCGCATCAACAACAAATGAAATCGCGGTTGTCGGGCGCGGAAGCGCAGCCCCAAGCCGGCGGACTGCTCGTCATCAAGCAACTCAAACTCGAAACGTTCGACGTGAACGGAAAACCGGAAATTATTGTGCATGCGCCGCAATGTGTGTATGACACGTTCAACCGCGTGGCGAACTCGCCGGGTCATTTACGGTTGCAGGCGGGCGATGGGAGATTTCAGGTCGAGGGCGACGGTTTTTTGTGGCGGCAGAACGATTCCTTGCTCACCATCTCAAACAACGTGCGCACGGTGATTGAAAACAGGACGAAATGAAAAACCGGCCCGTAAAGATATTTTGCTGCGTCGGGTTGCTGATCCTGGCGAACCACGCGAGGCTGTGCGCCCAGACGAACACAAACGTCGTCCCGGCCAGGGCGACGAACGCCAGCGCCAACGTTTCCCGGCCCGCAGCCACGAACACCGACCGCGTTGCCACGACGCCGACACCGCGCCCGCCGACGCGGATCGAGGCGGACGGCCCCGCGGATTTCGATTTAATCAGTCGCAGGATGATTTATCGCGACCACGTGCGCGTGGACGATCCGGAGTTGAAACTGCATTGCGAATGGCTCGCGGCCGACCTGCCGCAAGACGGCCGGCACGTGACCAACATCGTAGCGGAGACGAACGTGGTCATTGATTTCGCGGATGAAAAAGGCCAGCCCTATCACGCGACCGGCGACAAATTGGTCTATCATTATCACGCGCAGGCCGGCGTGACGAACGAAACGATCACGCTCACCGGCAATCCGGCACAAATTGAAGACGCGATGGGCACGCAGACCGGCGACGAAATCGTCTGGGATCGCGTCAATAATCGCTTGAGCATACCACGGAATGCACAAATGATTTCACGCCAAAATCTGAACGGGGCGACGCCGGAAACCATTTTGCCGACGGCAACCAACGCGCCGGCAACTCATCGGTCGGGGGCGGACACAAATTTTCCGCCGGGAAAACTGGATCTCCTTCCCGAACGCCGGGTCGTCCCTCGAAATAATGACAGATAATGGCGAACTTTGAATGGAAACGACCGCGCTACCATCGAACGGCCTGCTGCTCGCCACGGAAAAACTGGTGAAGGAGTATCACCAGCCGCCGCGTGGTGGACGACGTTTCGGTGAACGTGGGCGCGGGTGAAATCGTCGGGCTGCTCGGCCCGAACGGCGCGGGCAAGACCACCACATTCAACATGGTCGTCGGCATCGTGAAGCCGGACGAGGGCGCGGTGAAGTTCACCACGCGCGACATCACGCGGCTGCCGATGCACCGGCGCGCGCGGCTGGGCATCGGCTATCTGACGCAGGAACCGTCGGTCTTCCGCAAGCTGACGGTCGAGGAAAACATCCTGGCGATCCTGGAAACCTGCAAACTGTCGCGCGACGAACGGGCGGTGCGGTTGAAGTATCTGCTCGAGGAACTGGACTTGACGCCGGTGGCCCGGAGCAAGGCGTACACGTTGAGCGGCGGCGAGAAGCGGCGGCTGGAAATCACGCGCGCGCTGGTGACCAGCCCGAAACTGATGCTGCTGGACGAGCCGTTCAGCGGCATTGACCCGATCGCGGTTTATGAGGTGCAAAAGATCGTCCGGCGGTTGAAGGAGCGCGGGCTGGGCATTCTGATCACCGACCATAACGTGCGCGAAACCTTGAAATTGATTGACCGCGGCTACATCATTCACAAAGGACAGGTGCTGGTGGAAGGCTCGTCGGAATTTCTGGCGAACGACCCGAAGGCGCGCGAGATTTACCTGGGACCGGAATTTAATTTGTGAAAGGCGGTTAAATGAGTTAAATGGGTGACTGGTTGGACTGGTTGGGACACGCACGCCGGCCGGCGTGCCACTCATTTAACTCATTTAGCCAATCACTTGTTCAACGAATACACCATGCAACACGAGACCGTCACCGTTGACCAGTTTTACAGGGAACACGCCGAGGCGCTGCAAATGAAACTCGTCGCCGGCGCGGCGAACATGCGGCGCGTCATCCGCGAGCCGACCGTGAACCGGCCCGGCCTCGCGTTGAGCGGGTTCACGCAATACTTCGCCTACAAACGCGTGCAGGTCATGGGCAACGCGGAGGTGTATTACCTGCGGTCGCTCACGAAACGACAACGGGAGGCGCGTTACGCCTATTTGTTCGCCTATCAAAATCCCGTGCGTTGTCTTCAGCCGCGGTTTTCGTCCCGGACACGGAATTTCTGACCGCCGCGGAGGACGCGAACGTGCCGATTTTCCAAAGCCCGCTGGTGACGATGAAATTCATCAATGCCGCCACGCTTGATGCTCGAAATCGATGTTCGCGCCGCGCGGCACCGAGATGGGCAGCATGGTGGACATCCTTGGCGTGGGCGTCATCATCCGCGGCGAGAGCGGCATCGGCAAAAGCGAGGCCGTCCTCGCCCTGATCGAGCGCGGTTACAGCCTCGTTGCCGACGACGTGATCAAAGTCACGCTCGTGGACGGTCGCGAGGTGGTTTGCACCAGCGCCGAACTCACCCGCAACCACATGGAAGTGCGCGGCATCGGCATCATCAACGTCGCCGCCATGTTCGGCGTCAAAAGCATTCGCACGGAAAAAAACCTCAACCTGGTTGTCACCCTCAAACCGTGGGACGACGTTCAGGAGGTGGACCGCGTCGGCATGGAACAGGAATTTGTGAAGGTTCTGGGCGTGGACATTCCGCACGTCGTCATTCCCGTCCGGCCGGGACGCGACCTCGCGCGGCTCGTTGAAGTCGCCGCGTTCCAGATCAAGCTGAAAATGTCCGGCCAGAATGCCGCGCAGGAATTGAACCAGCGCCTCATCGCGCAAATGTCGCCCGACACCCCGCCGGCGGAGTGACGGCACCATGGCAAATTTTACTGGCGCAAATCCGCGGCGGTCGATTAGACTCGCCAGGAGCAACCGATGAGCGCGAAAAAACTGCCGGATGGCGAGTTCCATCACCAAAGAGCTGACCATCGTGAACAAGCTGGGCATTCACGCCCGGCCGGCCGCCCTTTTCGTCAAGACCGCCAACCGGTTTGCCTGTGACATCTTCGTTGAAAAGGACGGCGAAAAAATCAACGGCAAAAGCATCATGGGTCTGATGATGCTCGCCGCCGGTCCCGGCAGCAGATTGATCATCCAAGCCCACGGCGCGGACGCGCTGCAAGCGCTCGCCGAACTTGAAGCCCTCGTCAAACGCAAGTTCGACGAGGAGTGAATCAAATTCAAAAATGGTCCCGTCCCGCGAGCAATTGCCGAAGGCATGGAAAGGTCTCAAGCGTTACACGTTCGAGCTGCCAAAATTGTTGTTGAATGTGCCTTGGACCTGCCCGAGACGGAAGAAGGAGATCCTGGAATATCTGGCAGTTGAAGCGCGGGGCGGCTCACAGTCCGGTTCTGAAAATGTCATCGAATTTGATCTGAAATTCGTCCGGACAGCCAAGGTGAAAGGAAGCAAATATTGGCTCTGGTCTTTCGAGGATGGCGATGGGGTAGAGTGTTTTGTGGCCGTTCACAAGGATGAAACGGGACGGAATATTCTCGGCTTCGAGGAGGCGCTCGGACTGACGCCGGAGCAATGGCTCGTGATGGATTATTACGAAGACTGGGAAAATGAGGAGTAAACAAATCAGGCGCCGCCCGTTTCAAATAAACACTTGCGCCGTGGAGGGCACGGTTTACTGGATTCGACTTTGGACTTTCAACTTTGGGTTTTGGACTTTAGCCTGCTCCCATGGCATCGGTTGACATTGACGTGAAATATGTCGCGCATCTGGCGCGGCTCGCCCTCACGCCCGACGAGGAAAAGAAATTGTCCAGCCAACTCGGCAGTATCCTCGGCTACATCGAAAAGTTGAAGGAACTGGATGTTGCCGGGGTCGAGCCGACTGCCCATGCCGTCCCGATGGTCAACGTGACGCGCCCCGACGAAATCCGCCCGTCGCTCCCGCACGACGACGCCCTGCGCAACGCGCCCGCCAGGGCCAATGGCCTGTTTATCGTGCCGAAGATTGTGGAATGATGACATCTGCGAAATCCGCGTAATCCGCAGTTAAAAATGCTGAATCAACTCACCATCTCCGAACTGGCCGCCCGGCTTGCCAAACGCGAAGTTCCGCGCGCGAGGCGATGCAATCGTGCCTTGACCGGATCGCTCGCGTGGACGGGAAACTCCACGCCTTCATCAGCCACAACGACGCCGACGCGCTCGCGCAGGCCGAAGCTGCGGACAAATCGCTGGCTCAAGGTGATCGGAGCGCGGGCTGCCCGCTGCTGGGTGTGCCCGTGGCCGTCAAGGACGTGCTCGCCGTCAAAAATCAGCCGCTCAATTGCGGTTCCAAAATCCTCGGCAAGTTCATTTCGCCTTACGACGCGACGGTCATTGAAAAATTGAAGGCGGCGGGCGCCATCGTTTTTGGCCGGTTGAACATGGATGAATTTGCGATGGGCAGCTCGACGGAAAATTCCGCGTTCGGCGTCACGCGCAATCCGTGGGACACGACGCGCATTCCGGGCGGCTCGTCCGGCGGCTCGGCGGCGGCGGTCGCGGCGGACGAAGCCATCGCCGCGCTCGGCTCGGACACCGGCGGTTCCATCCGCCAGCCGGCGGCGCTGTGCGGTTGCGTTGGCTTGAAACCGACCTATGGCCGTGTCTCGCGTTACGGCCTGGTCGCGTTCGCGTCGTCGCTCGACCAGATCGGCCCGTTCACCAAGGACGTCCGCGACGCGGCGACGATTGCTCGGCGTCATCGGCGGACACGATGCGCGCGATTCGACCAGCGTGCCGCAGCCCGTGCCGGATTACGCCGCGGCGCTGACCGGCGACATCAAAGGACTCAAACTCGGTTTGCCGAAGGAATACATGATCGGCGGTCTCGATGCCGAGGTGAAAGCAGCGGTGGACGCGGCGGTGAAGCAATTCGAAAAGCTGGGCGCGGAGATTGTGGAAATTTCCCTGCCGCACACGGATTACGCCGTGGCGACTTATTACATCATCGCCACCGCGGAAGCGTCGGCGAACCTCGCGCGGTTCGACGGCATCCGTTACGGCGCGCGGGTGGACGGCGCCGACCCGACTGAGCTTTACGGCCGGACGCGCGGCGCGGGTTTCGGCGCGGAGGTGAAACGGCGCATCATCCTCGGCACCTACGTTTTGAGCAGCGGTTACTACGACGCGTATTATTTGCGCGCGCAAAAGGTCCGCACGCTCATCCGCAACGATTTTTTGAAGGCGTTTGAGACAGTGGACGCTATTGTCACGCCGACCTCGCCGACGGCGGCGTTCAAAATCGGCGAGAAATCGGACGACCCGCTGCAGATGTATTTGAGTGATATTTTCACGATTTCCTGCAACCTCGCCGGCATCTGCGGCATCAGCCTGCCGTGCGGGTTCACCAAAAGCCCGAAGCTGCCCATCGGTTTGCAATTGCTGGGCAAGCCGTTCGGCGAGGAAACCATTTTGCGCCTCGCGCACGCTTACGAACAAAGCACGCCCTGGCACAACGAGAAGGCGCCGCTCTGATCCGTAAAAATCGGACTTGCTTTTTAAGTAACTCGATGGTTACTTGTTGGACGCATGGCAAAATCCGCACGGTTGAGCGGCGGTTCGGCGGGGCGAAATCCTGAACGCACGCGCGCACGCATCCTGGCCGCCGCGCTCAAGGAATTCGCCGCCAACGGTTTTGCCGGCGCGCGCGTGGACGCGATCGCGCGACGCGCGGCCATCAACAAACGGATGCTCTACCATTATTTTGGCGACAAGGAACATTTGTTCCGTGAAGTGTTGCGCCTGAAAATGACCGAGCGGCAGGCCTGGGCCGAAACGCTGTCGGGTGATCCGGCGGAAAGCCTCGCCTTTTGGTTTGAAGCCGCGTGCAAGGACCCGGACTGGGTCCGCCTGCTGGAATGGGAGGCGTTGCAGGGCGCCGACAAAACAGTTGATTGACGAAAAGAACCGGCGGGCGGCGACGGCTCGCGGCCTGGAGCGTATCCGGCGGCGGCAGGCGCGCGGCCAGATTTCTCGCCGCGTTCGACCCGCGCCACGTGATGCTGGCCATGCGGTCGCTGACGATGTTTCCGGCGGCGTTTCCCCAATTGACCCGGCTCATCATGGGCCGGCCGGTTTCCGATGCCCGATTCCAGAAGGAACGCGCGGCCTTTTTGCGGAAATTCGCGGCGGCTTTTCAACCGGTCCGGAAACAGCGCGTAAAATCCGCGTTGTGAAATCACCAGCCATGAAAAAATTCCTTTATCTTTCGAACCTCGCACTCGCCGGGGCCATGCTGGCCAATGGCTGTTCGCGCGGCAAAAGCAACGCTGGCGGCGTGGGTGTACCGGTGCTCGTGGCGACGGCATCTACGACCAATGTGCCGGTGCAAATTGACCCGCCGCCGATCGGCCACGTGACACCGTATTCGACGGTGACGGTCCACTCGCAAATCCGGGGGATGATCAGTGAGGTTCATTTCCAGGAAGGACAGGAGGTGAAACAGGGCGACTTGCTGTTCACGATTGACCCGCGACCGGCGCAGGCAGCGCTGGCACAGGCGCAGGCGAATCTGGCACGCGATCGGGCGCAACTGGAAAATGCAAAGATCCAATTTGACCGCGAACAGAAGCTCTTCGACCAAAAACTCGTTTCGCAGGATGATTACGATACCAGCAAGGCGGGCATGGACGCGTTGGCCGGCACGGTGCTGGCGGACGAAGCCGCCGTTACGAACGCCCGGTTGAATTTGGGCTACACCGAAATCCGGGCGCCGATTGATGGCGCAACGAGCAGCCTGCAATTGTACGAGGGCAACGTCGTCAAAGCGCCGGACGACACGTTGCTGACCATCAATCAGATTCATCCGATCTACGTCCAGTTCGGCGTGCCGGAGCAATATCTGCCGGAAATCAGGCGGGAAATGCGCGACAAAACTTTGCGGGCGGCGGTGACGTTTGAGAACATGGACGTGCCGCCGCCGCAGGGCGAATTGACGTTCGTTGACAACACGGTGGACCAGAACACCGGCATGATTCAACTCAAGGCGACGTTCCCGAACGAAGACAGCGCGCTGTGGCCGGGACAATTTGTGACCGTGGCGCTGACATTGTCGGAATTGACGAACATCGTCGTCGTGCCGTCGCAGGCGGTGCAGACGGGACAAAACGGCCAGTTCATTTATGTCGTGAAACCGAATCAAACGGTTGAGGAACGACCGGTGACCATCGGCATCACTTACGACGGACGAAACGGTCGTTGAAAAGGGATTGCAGGCCGGCGAAACCGTCGTCACCGACGGCCAGTTGCGGCTTGCGCCGGGCGTGGCGGTGACCGTCAAGAACGCCAACGCCTCCACCAACGCGCCATGAGCGTTCCGGCCCTTTTCATCCGCCGCCCGGTGATGACCACGCTGGTCATGTTGGGCATTTTGTTGTTCGGGCTCATCGGTTATCGCCTGCTGCCGGTCAGCGATTTGCCGAGCGTGGATTATCCCGACCATCAACGTCTCGGCCAGTCTGCCCGGCGCCAGTCCCGAGACGATGGCCTCCGCCGTCGCCACGCCGCTGGAAAAACAATTTTCCACCATTGCCGGGCGTGGATTCCATGTCGTCGGTCAGCGCGCAGGGCTCGTGCGCAAATCACGCTGCAATTCACGCTGGACCGGGACATTGACGCCGCGGCGCAGGACGTGCAGGCGGCCATTGCCAAGGCCGCGCGACAGTTGCCGCCGAACATGCCCACGCCGCCGACTTACAACAAAGTCAATCCGGCGGACGCGCCGGTTCTTTACCTCGCGATGTCGTCGCCCACGCTGCCGCTTTCGGACGTGGACAATTACGCCGAAAATCTGCTGGCGCAGCGCATCTCGATGATCAACGGCGTGGCGCAGGTATCCGTTTTTGGCTCGCAACAATACGCCGTGCGCATCCAGGTGGACCCGAACAAACTCGCGGCTTACGGCCTGGGCATTGACCAGGTCGAACAGGCGGTCGAAGCGGGCAACGTGAACCAGCCGCTCGGCACCTTTACGGCAAGCAGCAGGCGTTCACGGTGCAGGCCAACGGCCAGCTTGAGGACGCGGCGGCATTTCGTCCGATGATTGTCGCCTATCGCAACGGCAACCCGGTGCGGCTGGAGCAACTGGGCAACGTGCTCGACAGCGTGCAGAACGACAAGGTCGCCGCCTGGTATAACACCGCGACCAATACTACCCGCGCCATCATTCTGGCCATCCAGCGCCAGCCGGGCGCCAACACGGTGGAAGTGGTGGACAACATCAAAAAACTGCTGCCGCAGTTCCGCGAGGAGATTCCGGCGGCGGTGCATCTGGACGTTCTGTTCGACCGCTCGCAATCCATCCGCCAGTCGGTGCCGGACGTGGAAGGCACGCTCTTTCTGGCCGTCTGCCTCGTGGTGATGGTCATTTTCGTTTTCCTGCGCAATCTGTCCGCGACCATCATTCCCAGCCTGGCGCTGCCGATGTCCATCATCGGCACGTTCGCCGCCATGGCGCTGCTGGGCTACAGCCTCGACAACCTGTCGCTCATGTCGCTGACGCTGTGCGTCGGGTTCGTCGTGGACGACGCCATCGTCATGCTCGAAAACATCGTGCGCCACATGGAAAACGGCGAGCCGCCGATGGAGGCGGCGTTCAACGGCTCGAAGGAAATCGGGTTCACCATCGTTTCCATGACGCTCTCGCTGACGGCGGTGTTCATTCCGGTGTTGTTCATGAGCGGATTGCTGGGCCGGTTGCTGCACGAATTCGCCGTGACCATCGTTGTGGCCGTGCTCGTGTCCGGGTTCGTTTCGCTGACGCTGACGCCGATGATGTGCAGCCGGTTTGTGCATCCGGAACACGACCGCAAACATGGCAGACTTTACAACGCCTTCGAGCGGTTCTTTGACCGGGTGCGCGATTTTTACGACCGCACGTTGCAGACGGTCATGCGCCATCGCAGTACCACCATGCTGGTGTTTTGGGCGATTCTCGTCGGAACGGGAGCCTTGTTCATCATGATTCCGAAGGGCTTCTTTCCCAACGAAGACACCGGCCAGATTTTCGCCATCACCGAGGCGGCGCAGGACATTTCCTTTGACGCAATGAGACAACACCAGCTGGCAGCGACGAAAATTGTCGCCGCCGACCCAAACGTGGACGCGTTCATGTCGGCGATCGGCGCGGGCGGTCCGTCCGCCACATTGAACAACGGCCGCATGTTCATGCGATTGAAGCCGCGCAACGAACGCAAATTGGACGCCGATCGGAGTCATCCAGGAACTGCGTGCGAAACTCGCGCAGGTTCCCGGCATCAACGTGTTCATGCAGAACCCGCCGCTCATCCGCGTTGGCGGGCGGCTGACCAAATCGCTCTATCAATACAGCCTCCAGGACACCGACGTGAACGAACTGTTTCGCTGGGCGCCAGTTTTGATGGATAAAATGGCCGCGAACAAAGCGGCGTTTCAGGACGTGACCAGCGATTTACAGATTGCCAGCCCGCAGGTCAACGTAGAGATTGACCGCGACAAGGCCGCGGCGCTCGGCGTCACACCGGAGCAGATTGAAAATGCCCTTTACGACGCTTTTGGCGAAAAGCAATCGTCCACCATTTATACCGACGTGGCCGAATACTGGGTCGTGTTTGAGGTTCAACCCCAATTTCAGCTCGACCCGGCCGCGCTGGCGCGGCTTTACCTCACCAGTTCCTTTACCGGCACGAATGGGGCGACGAGGCTGGTGCCGTTGAGCGCCGTCGCCAAACTCACGCGCAGCCTCGGGCCGTCGACCATTTCACATATCGGCCAATTGCCGGCAGTCACCCTTTCCTTCAATCTTCCGCCGGGTGTGTCGTTGAGCACGGCCGTCGGACAATTGCAGAAAATAGAAAGCAGATTTGCATGTGCCGGCGACCATCACCGGCAGCTTTCAAGGCTCGGCCGCCGTCTATCAATCGTCCCAACGCGGACTGATCGCCCTGCTCGTCGTGTCCATTCTCATCATTTACATCATCCTCGGAATTCTTTACGAAAGTTTCATCCATCCGTTGACGATTTTGTCCGGGCTGCCGTCCGCAGGTTTCGGGGCGCTGCTCACCCTGCTGTTGTTTCGTCTGGATTTGAACATTTACGGTTTTGTCGGCCTTCTCATGCTGATCGGCATTGTGAAGAAGAACGCCATCCTGATGATTGATTTTGCCATCACCGCGCAGCGCGAGCGGGGCAAAGCGCCCGCGGACGCCATTCTCGAAGGCTGCCGGCTGCGGTTCCGGCCCATCATGATGACAACCATGGCCGCGCTCATGGCGACACTGCCCATCGCGCTCGGCCTCGGCGCGGGCGGCGAATCGCGCAAGGCGCTGGGTCTGGCCGTCGTCGGCGGCTTATTGGTGTCGCAATGTCTGACACTCTACATCACGCCGGTGATTTATCTCTACCTCGAATCATTCCACCAATGGTTCATGCACAGGCACGACAGACCTGCCAGACCTGCGACATTTCAAACCGGTACACGTCCGGCGGCGGCCTGATTTGAATATTGGGCCACGCGGCTGGTTGAGTTACCCCTCGAGCTCCCCGGCCGCGTTTTCGGCTGCCGTTGCCAGCCAGACGGCGGGTTGCGCGAACGAATTTTCACGCGAGGTGAAATCCGGCGCCAGGGCGTACGCCCGGTGAAATAGTTGCAGAATATGCGCCGAGGCTGAAATTTCGCCCGCGAACACAATGCATGGAACGCCGGAATCCCGGCACATGTTTGCGAGGCTGCCCACGCCTTTGCCCATGAATGACTGGCCGTCCACGCGCCCTTCGCCGGTCAGGACGACTTGGGCCGATTTGACCTGCCCGGCCAGATTGGTATGACGCGAAAACACCTCAAATCCGGATTCGAGTTTCGCCTCCGCAAAACAACGCAGTCCGAATCCCAATCCGCCGGCCGCTCCCGCGCCGTATTCGTCGGCGCATTTGAGTCCGGATTGCTCCTCTGCAACTGCTGCCAATCGCGCTAGACAACGCTCGGCCGATTCAAAATCCTCCGTGTGCAGCCCTTTTTGTGGCCCGAAAATGCGCGTGCAGCCGGATGGACCCAGCAAAGGATTCTGCACGTCCACCGCCACCACCAACTCGCCAAACCGCGTCCGGGCTGCGGGCGGTTCCAAACGCGCTAGGGCTGCCAGTTCATTCCACCGTTGGATATCCTCGTCGCGCCGGTTGCAGAATCGCCAGCCGAGCGCCCGTGCCAGGCCGAAACCGCCGTCGTTCGTCGCGCTGCCGCCGATGCCGAGCAGACATCGCTTTGCCCCCGCGTTCGCCGCCGCGTGCAACATCGCGCCCAGGCCAAAGGTGTCGAGTTCAAATGGATGGAACTTGCCCGCCGGCAGCAAGGCCAGCCTGATGGTTGTGGCCGATTCGATGATGGCCGTCGCGGTTTTTGGTTCCCACCACCATTGTGCGATGATCGGCCGGTGCGCGGCGTCCACCGTCCGAACCGTTTGCACTTCAGCGCCAAGAGGCCGGCCCATTACTTCGCCGAATCCCTCCCCGCCGTCGCTCATGGGCAAAAGTTCCGGCGCGTCCTCCGGCCTGGCCTTGCGCCAGCCGCGCGCGATGGCTTCGGCCACCGCTGATGCCGAAAGCGTGCCTTTGAACTTGTCCGGAGCGATTAGAAGTTTCAAGGCCATGCGAGCACCGGCACACGTAGCCGGTTATTGCGTTTCCAGCTTTACTTCAGCCTGGCCGGATACAGCTTCCGTCACTTGGGGAATGTCTGTGATTTTGAGCACGTTCAAGTAATCCGGCACGCTGGCGTCCATGTGCGTTTTCGGCAGGTTCACAAGGTCCAGCCTGTGCACGTCCGGCTCGAACAGCGCGGCGTACAGCGCGTTGACCGCCATGTTGCCCTGGGCGCGCAGCCCGATTTCGGTAGTGTCCGTCCCGGACACGATATGCAACACCTGCACGGCGCTACGAAGGTCCCACACCCGCATCCCGTCCAGCGTCTGGCCGAGCAGCATGAAACGTCGTCGGATTTTAGTAAGCCGCTTTTCGCCGCCGGACCAGGAGTCCAACCCGATGCCGCGCGGCGCGAAAAACGCGATCTCTTCATGCTGGTCAAGCACTTCGCGTTTCATTTTTTCCAAAGCGGCAGCGTCCGCAACGGGCAGGTTTTGACCGGCAAATTCGCCCGCTAAATTTTCCGAGAATTGCGCGCGTCCGCCGGCCAGCGAGCGGACATCGGCCAACCAATCTGCCGCGCCGCGCTGGTCCAGCACGGAGAGCGAAATGGCTTCCGCAGGTTTCGCGGCGGCCTCGTCGAGCAAATACAGTCGCAGCCGCACTTCCTTCTGGCTGGTAAAATCCCACGCACGCAGACGCAAATTATCCTGCGTAATCTCGAACGCGGGTTTCACGTCCAATGGCAAATTCTCCTCCGGCCAGCCGGTGAAGACCTTGGTGCGCAGTTCAGCCCGGAGTTCTTCCGCCGATTTCTTTTCCGGCTTCGCCATCGGCACGAACGTTGACGCAATGTTCGAATTGATTGAATCCGCCGGCAACGTTTCAAACACCTTGAGTTCCTGCGGCGGGAAGAAACTTTGGGCCACCGTGTCCACGGGTGATTCCTTGCCTTTGAGGTAGCGGTTAAACCAGCGCATCACAGCCAGTTGGAGTTCCGGTGTTTCATCATGAATGCCCGGCGCAATGACGAGGCCGAGCCGGGTCGGATCGCCGTAAAGTTGATAGATGTGCCGGACTTTTTCATAAATGCGCATTGTGCTGTCGAGGTGGAACAATTGGTCGCGGTCCGTGCCACCGATGAGCAATGGGCGCGGCGCGGCGAGGGCGGCGACCTGGGGGAAATCCCAGTGATAGATGTTCACGAAGAAATTGCAGTCGCAATGGCTGTCAATCACGCCATCCAGCATGTGGCTGCGTGCGTCGGCCATGCCCGCCAGCGGCGCGGCGACCTTGACGCGGTCGTCGAGCGCGGTAACGGTCCAACTGTAGGCGCCGCCGCCGGAATGGCCGGTGATGCCGATGCGGTTGGTGTCCACCTCCGGTCGGGCGCAAAGATAATCCAACGCCCGGATGCCAAACCACGCCTCGACGCCCGCCGGCGTGTAGCCGCGCGAGTTCCACCACCACAAACCGTGGTCGCGCGTGCCGGTGTGGATTCCGGGAATCTCGCCGGCCAGCACTGTGTCGGCCACCAGGCAGACGTAGCCGTTGCGCGCATACCACGCGCCGTCCCGTTGATAGACCGCTTTGTTGCCGTAGTTGATGGCGTTCGTTTTGAACGACCAGTGGCCGCACTCGTAAAGAACCGCCGGCGCGGGCCGGTCCAAATTTGCCGGCAGATACAGATTCGCTGTAACGTAAAGCTTCGGCAGCGCCTGATAATAAACTTTCTCCACCGTGAAATCGCCGTGCTCGATGCGTCCGGTGACAACCGGCTGCAAATCCGTCCGCGGCGGCATCGGCCACAGTCCGAGCATCTCCTGCAACTGCCGGCGATACTCCGTGCGCCGGCTGGTCCAATCGTTGAGTGTGTTGATGTCTGCCAGACAAGTGGTGGACAGGGCCATGGTCTGATCGTGGAAATAATCGGCGAGGGCGGCGTCGCCGGGCGCGGCCGGCCCGGTGAGCTTGGGCATTTGCGCGTCGCCGGACAGAAACGCTCCAAAAAAGAACGTCGTCAGGATAAGAATTGCTCGCTGCATGAGGACATCATGTTTCCGATGGCCACGTCCCGGCAAGAAATTTGGCGATCAAGTAATGGTGGGAGTTATTGGCCTTTACCTTCTACGCCTTGTCCGATGCAACGCAGGCGTCGCGAGCACCACAGGTATCCTGACTGACTGATTCGGGGCACGCCGGAATTGGCTTACCA
Organism: uncultured Verrucomicrobiae bacterium; assembly: GCA_963802515.1. Classification (GTDB taxonomy): domain Bacteria; phylum Verrucomicrobiota; class Verrucomicrobiia; order Limisphaerales; family UBA11358; genus UBA11358. The sequence continues at coordinate 1,481,398 of CAWDIX010000002.1, read as the reverse complement.
CACTCGCCGGATGCGGAAGAACTGATTGCTTACCGTCATTGGCACCGAGACCTGAAGCTGCCCCAAATTCATGATGGCGGCATTGGTAACCCACGTCCATTTTGCCGCGGGACCCAATGTGGCGGTTTCCTCCAGCAAGCTGTCGGCAATCGTGTTCGGCCAGGCGGCCACCACCTCATTGCCTGTCTTCGCAAAAGTGAGGACCACCGGCGCGCCGATGATGATGCTGCCATTGGCGGTGGTGTTGACGCCGGAAACACTGGCCACCACATTCCAATTGTAAGTATTGGCCGAACCGAAGGCGTGGGCGGGGAATTGATTCGTGCTGTGCGGCGAGCCGTCGCCGAAGTCCCAGTCAAAGGTCACCGCCGCCGTTGTGTTGCTCGCAGCAGGAATCGCGGCAAAAGCCACGGGCCAGCCTGCGGGATACGTTGGCGGCACATGCGCTGTGACTGATAGTGAAAACGGACCTTGCGCCACGGTAACAATCCCGGTTGCCAGGTTCGAATCCTTTGAACCATCATACGCGGCAAAGGTGAACGTATCAGTCCCGACAAAACCCGGGTTCGGGAAATAGGTGGCATTCGTCTTGTCCACCCCGACCGAGCCGTTGGCGGGCTGCGAAACAATCCACAAGGTCAGATTGGTTCCGGTGGCGGGCAGAATCATGGCCACCGCTTTGTCATTGGTGGTATTGGTCGAGACGTTGCTGACCGAAGGTGGCGTGCTGCTGTTCCCCGTTTCGCTTCCCGGCCCGTTGTGACAGTTGTAACAGCCGACTATCGCGCCGCGGAAAAATGTCTTCGTGCCGAAGGCGCTCAGGGTGCGGTCGGCTTGCATTCGCGAAAGCACGGTGCCAAGATAGTTGGTGCCGTGGCAGGCCTGACATTGGGCGGAATGGTTTTCGGCGTAGTCCTGGTGCAACGTGACCCAATTGGTGCCCACCGGATGCAGCCCGTGCGGACCGCCGGCGTAATTGGTCGGCGTGGCCGTGTGACAGGCCGAACATTCCACCATCATCCCGGCGTGCCCCTGGATCTGGATGTTCCGGAGGTTGTCATTCAGATGCGTGCTGGGAAATTCCGCGTGGGTCGAACCGTGGCAGGCCTCGCATTGCAACCCGCCGTGACCAACGGAAAATCGGAACAGAGAAAGATTGGTCACCGCGAATGTCAGATCCACCGCCACGCGCTTTACGGTATTGGTCGGCGGGTCGGTAAATACCGAGGGGTAGCGGATCTGGCCGTTGTTGTGGGTGGCGATGCCGCTATGACAGCTTTCACAAACCGGTTCGACCAGCCAGCCGGTGCGCAAGGTCGAACCGACGGCGCTCATGTTGCCGTGGCAGCTCTGGCATTGCATCTCCATCGAACCGTCGGCGGCAATCGCACCGCCCATCGCTCCACGCAGGCATTTTGTCGTGGAACCCGGATGGCAGCGGTAGCAGGCCGAACGATTCGCAACGTTGTCGAGTGTGACGTTCAAGACCGGATCCACGGCGTGCGCGTGATAACCATGCATGGAAGCGGTGAACGGCGGAATATTGCTGTAACTGTTCAAAATGTTGAGTGCCACATCGGCATGGCAAGCCGCACACAAAACCGGCGTGTCATCAGCGGTCACGGCGCGGTAAAGGCCGACCGGATTGAAACCTTTTCCGGCCAACGCAGCCTGATAAAGGGCCGGTTGGTTGGCGAACTCGTGCTGGTCGTGCAAACGCAAAATGTTCAACCGGAAATCACGTTCTTGATTTCCGTCCCACACCCAGCCGTCGGCGGGTCTCGCGGCATCCGCCGAGCCGGAAGCGTGACACGCGCGGCAATCCATTTCGTCGGAGATCGGCAGCACGATTTGGTTGGTGGCGATGACGTTGTTCCCGGCGTCGCGCGCCACGATCAACATCAGCGGATAGGGATTCTTCTTCAGGGTATTGTCATAGGGCGACAGCGGGATGCCTTCGGCACGCCACCAGTTGACTGGAGTGGTGACGCTGGGCAGCGGCGGAACCGGCACGTTGGTTTGCTCGAACAGCATTTCCTGCGGCGTATTGCTGGCGCCAGGCATGCCCCAACCGGCCAGTCCCATGTCCACCGGCAAATTGTTGCCGAATAATGGCAGCGCGAATTCATAGAAATTGCCTTTGCCCGACGCCGTGGAATTGAACGAGCCGGCGGGGTCGGCCACCGCCTGGTAGGTCACCGTGTAACCGGTGCCGTTCGTGACGAGCAACCCGCCGACGATGAGCTGGGCTTCAATGGTGTTGTACGGTGGCAGGATACTGAACGCCGAGTAATCGCTGTCCATGCAGTGCATGCCGAGATTGTTCCAGCCGAGGATTTGGCTGTTCGCACCGCGATCAATCCGGGGACAGAGGCAAATCAAAACACACAAGGAAAATGCCAGCCGCAGGCAGAATAGACGATGTTCTTTCATCGGTATCATTTTAGAACCGCTGCTTATCTTACATCCGGTGCAGAACCTGACAATCCACCGTTCTTGGGAAAATATTCCCAAAAAAGGGCCGTTCCGTTGAGGAAGAATCCCTGCATCAGGTGAGCAAAAAATCCGCGCAAAAATTTTCTCGCCGTGCCGCCACGGGCGACGACAATCAAGACCCTGTGAAGCTGAACCTGCGAATCGCATTCCTGATATTTTTGGCAATGCTCGGGTTTTTCACCGCGCATGGTTTCGGCGGCGGAAACAATGTCGAGCCAACGATCACACTTTCCAACGGCGGCGTCATTCGCGGACCCGTGCTGACCAAACGGCTTGCGCTCGTATTCACGGGGCACACGTTTGCGGAAGGTGGCGAGACGATCCTCGATCAACTGGCCGGACACCGGGCGAAGGCATCGTTCTTTTTTACGGGCGATTTTCTGGCGAATCCAGGTTTTCAGCCGCTGGTCCGGCGCGTTATTGCCGACGGCCATTATCTCGGCCCGCATTCCGACCAGCACCTGCTTTACTGCGATTGGGACAACCCGGACAAAACGCTCGTTACGCGCGGACAGTTCCGCGCGGATCTGAATGCAAATTTGGAACGAATCCAACGCTTCGGAGTGGATCGTCCCACAGTCCGCTATTTTCTGCCTCCGTTCGAACAGTTCAACAGCGACATCGCCCGCTGGAGCGCGGAACTGGGGTTGACGGTGGTGGATTTCACGCCCGGCACGTGCGCCAACGCGGATTACACGGGTGAGGCAGACAGGAACTTCATTTCCTCCCAGGCCATTTTCGACAGTATCGTAACGCGGGAACGCGAAGACCCGCATGGACTGAACGGATTCATTTTGTTGTTGCACATCGGCAGCGGGCCGGGCCGGGCGGACAAATTTGCGAATCGGTTCGGCGAGTTGCTGGATTTTCTGGCATCCAAAGGTTACGAGTTTGTTCGCATTGACGAGCTGCTCGAGGGTCGCGAGCGAGTTTTTGTCCGCGCGAACCAGGTTGGTTATGGGATGCGCGGGCCGAAGGTCGCCATCGCATTTTCAAAATCCACTCTCCCGGGAAAATTTTCCATTGTGGAAGCCCCGTCGCTAAAAGTTGTGTTTACGGGCCGGACAAAATTGATGCCTGGCGTGGCCTGGGGACAATTTACCAATCACGCGGAACTGGACTTTTCGCCGCTGACGAAAGCCGGAAATTATTTCATCCGCTGCGGCAGCGCGGTTTCGCCGCCGTTCCAGATCAACCCGCGGGTGCTGGCGGCGTTGCCGGATGAATTGCTGGAATTCATGCGCGAGCAGCGCTGCGGTTACAATCCGTGGCTCGGCACGAATTGTCATCAACTCGATGGCCGCACGGTTTACGGCCCGTTGACGAACGGCACGCCGCTGGATGTCACGGGCGGCTGGCATGACGCCGGCGATTTGTTGAAATACCTGCTGACCTCCGGCAACGCGACCGCGCAAATGTTGCTGGCTTACCAATTGAATTCAAACAACCCGCGTCAGGAATCCATTTTCTCCGATCAAGTGGATGCGCCGGGCAATCCCGGCACCAACGGCATGCCCGACCTGCTTGATGAGGCGCGCTGGGGACTCGACTGGATGCTCAAGCTGCATCCCGCGCCCGACCAGCTTTATCATCAGGTCGCCGATGACCGCGACCACGCCGGCTGGCGGTTGCCTTCGGACGACCCGGTGGATTACGGCTGGGGCAAGGGTGGCGCGCGCGTGGTTTATTTCGCGGATGGCCGGCCGCAGGGTTTGCGGCGATACCAAAGCGCATCCACCGGCGTCGCCAATCTTGCGGGCCGTTACGCGGCGGCTATGGCGCTGGCGTATCAGATCTGGAAAGACGATCCGCGGCAAAAAGATTTTGCAGCGCGCTGCCTGCAAGCGGGCAAGGAAGTTTATGAATTGGGCCGCGCGAAAGAAGGCGTGCAACAGGGCAATTCCTACAGCTCGCCGTATCGTTACGAGGAAACGACCTGGGCGGACGACATGGAATGGGGCGCGGCGGAACTTTTTCGCGCAACGGGCGAACGCCGTTATCTCGACGAAGCGAAACGATACGCAAAACTCGCGGCGGACGAAAGCTGGATGGGCAAGGAGCAGACCGGGCATTACCAGTTTTACCCGTTCATGAATGCCGGCCACTTCCGGCTTTACGACCTGGTGGATGATGATTTCAAAAAAATTCTCGCCGGCTATTACCGCGCCGGCATCGAGCGTTGCCTTCGCGCCGGCGAAAAAAATCCCTACCGCATTGGCGTGCCGTTCATCTGGTGCTCGGACAATCTGGCCGTGGCGCTGGTCACGCAATGCCTGCTGTATGAGCGCATGACCGGCGACACGCGGTATCACGAATTCGCCGCCGCGCAGCGCGACTGGCTGCTGGGCCGCAATCCGTGGGGTACGACAATGTTTACCGGGATCGGCAGCGTATTTCCGCGGGACGTTCACCTGATGACGGTACAATTGCTCAAACGCCCCGTGCGCGGCGCGCTGGTGGATGGGCCGGTGTATGAGCGCATTTTCAAATCGTTGAAAGGCGTGACCATCCGCGAGCCGGACCCGCTGGCGGAGTTTCAGGGTCCGGCGGTTTATCACGACGACTGGCAGGATTACTCGTCGAACGAGCCGACGATGGACGGCACGGCCTCGGCGATTCTGATGTTCGTGCTCTGCGACGCGGCCAACGAACGAGCTGAATAATCGCGGTGCCTTCGCATTCGGCCTTCGCCAAATTCCCGGTGCGAACACGCATTACGAAGCGGTTATCGAACGGATAGCGCCTGCTCAAGGCAGGATGAAGCCGAAAGACCCGAGGTGGTCGCAGGCTTAACGGGCTTCTCCGTTCTGCAATGTCGGATTGCTGGTTGCGACCAATTGCACACTGTATTCGACGTTGAGCGATAACATCCGGTCTCCGGCAAAACGGCAGGTGAGGGTGATGGCCAACGGCGTCTCGTAGTAGGCGAGTTTAATCGTGTAGGTGTCGTCCGCAGTCCACGCGCCGCTCGCGGCAACCGGCTGCTCGGCGGGCGCCGCAACCCACTCCTCCGCTCCAGCCACAAAGGCCGTCCGCTGCTTTTTCCAGACGCCCGAACCGCAGGCGATGCGATGCTCGTGACCGAGGCTGCGCACAATGAGGGTTGCTTCCGAGCCCTTGAACTCGAATTTTACGGCGTCAATGTTCTGAGCGTTGGTCGGGAACAGATAAGTCTTGCCCGACACCTCGGAGGCAATGGCGGTCGTGGCGGCGCCTTGTGGCTGGTGCAACATCAGACCGGCCAGCGCGCGTTTGAGTTCCTGATCCGCTGCAGGACTCGCCGGCAACGGCGTCGGCTGCATCGCCGGGAGCAGTTTGTCCCAAACCAGATTCATGACGGCTTGCATGTCCCGCGTCCCGCTCGTGATGGCGACGACGGCGTCCTGCTCCGGCATCACGATGCAATATTGTCCGAATGCGCCATCGCCGCGGTAAAGGCCGTGCCGGCAACGCCAGAATTGGTAGCCATAGCCCTGGTCCCAATCGCTCGTCGGGTCACTGCCATTGGAAGTCTGCCGTGCCGTGGCTTTTTCCACCCACGATGCGGGCAGCAATTGTTTTCCATTCCACCGGCCTTTTTGCAGATACAGCAACCCGAATTGCGCAATGTCTTCCGTTCGGATGCTCAATCCGACGCCGCCAAAGGAGATACCTTGCGGGCTTGCGTCCCACGTCGGATTTTTGATGCCGAGCGGGTCGAAAAGCCGTGGCCGCAGGTAATCGCGCACGGTTTCGCCGGTCGCCTTTTGCACGATGGCGGACAACATGTAACTCCCCGGCGTGTTGTAGATGAACAACGTGCCGGGCTTGCATTCCACCGGCGCGGCGAGAAACGCCTTCGTTATGCTTTCCCCCGAATGCGCGGAATTTCTCATCACGTCGCCCAACCGGGTCACGGTATCCAAATTCTGGCCGCTGGACATAATCAACAAATCCCGCACCCGCATGGCCTTCAGATGAGCGCTGGGATCGGCCGGCGCATCGTCCGCAAAGAAGGAAATGACCGGATCATCCAGGCTGAGTTTCCCTTCGGCGATGGCCAGCCCGACGGCGGTGGAGGTGAAGCTCTTGCTCAATGAAAACAGCTTATGCGGAATGTCCGGACCGTACGGCGACCACCAGCCTTCAGCCACGACGTGACCGTGCCGCACCAGCATGAAACTCTGGATGGCATGGGTTGTGTCTGACTGCTGATCCGCGGCTTCAACAAAATCGAGAATATTGGTGGCCGAAATACCCTGTGCCTCCGGCGTGCTGCGCGGCAAAGCGCCCGAAGCATTTTCAACTGGAAGAGAAATACCGGGACAAGCCAGCAAAGACATAATGATCAGTTTTTTCATGGTTGCGGAACGCGCTCACGATATTTGTTTATTTGACCGTGGCAAGCGCGTTCGCCTGTGGTTTCCGTCTTCGCCGTGCTACGACGCGACAAGAAATTCGTTGGGTTCTTTTGCGGCAAAAAATCCGTGTCCATCCGTGTCCATCCTCCTCCGCAGTATTGCTACGGAGGACAGGTCCGTGGTTTAATACCCACCGCGATTATGGAATACGAAGCGGTCATCGGTCTGGAAACCCACGTCCAGCTCAAGACGAAATCGAAGATGTGGTGCGGTTGCGCCAACGCCTTCGGCGCGCCGCCGAACACCAATGTCTGCCCCGTCTGCCTCGGACTGCCCGGCGTGCTGCCCGTCGCCAACGAGGAGGCGCTGCGGCTCACCGTGCTCACCGGCTTGCTGCTGAATTGCGAGATCCCCGCGCTTCGCGAAGTTTGACCGGAAGAATTATTTCTATCCGGACATGCCGAAGAATTACCAGATCACCCAATACGACCAAGCCGTCCACGGCGAACGGCTACGTGGAGTTTGAATTCAACGGCGGCATTTCCCGCGTGCGCATCACCCGCGCGCATCTGGAGGAGGACGTCGGCAAGAGCTTCCATTTTGAGCGCAACAGCGGTGTGGACTTCAACCGCGCCGGCGTGCCGCTCATGGAAATTGTTTCCGAGCCGGACCTCACCAGCGCCGACATGGCCTACGAATACCTCAATGCGCTCAAGGACATTCTGGTTTACGGCGGCGTGAGCGATTGCGACATGGAAAAGGGCATGGTGCGCTGCGACGTGAACGTGAGCGTGCGGCCGGTCGGCACGAAGGAACTCGGCGCGAAGATTGAAATCAAGAACATGAACAGCTTTTCCGGCGTGCGCCGCGCGCTGGAATACGAAATCCCGCGCCAGATTGAAGTGCTGACGAAAGGCGGCAAGCTGATTCAATCCACGCGCCGCTGGGACGACGTGGCGGGCGTGACCGAGGAAATGCGGACGAAGGAACACGCGCACGACTACCGTTATTTCCCCGACCCGGACCTGATGCCGCTTTGCGCCGACGGAAGAGTGGCTGGCGGAAGTGAAATCGCGCGTCGTCGAACTGCCGCTGGCGCGCAAACAGCGGTTCATGCGCGATTACGGTTTGCCCGCCTCCGACGCTGAGTTGTTCAAAAATAACGTTGAGTTGGGAAATCAATTTGAGAAGGGCGTTCAGCAAATTTCCAAAGAAGCCCAGGGCGAAACAAAAGCAAAACAAGTCAAGGTCGTAGCGAATCTGATAATTAATAATCGCTCAACGCTGCCGGAAGCACAGCCTTATCCGATCACAGAAATTGTAAATCTAGCTGTCTTAGTTCAAAACAATAAAGTTAGTGGTTCCAATGCGCAGCAGGTTATACTTCCTGAAATAATGATAACTGGTAAATCGGCGGAAACCGTGATTCAGGAAAAGGGCCTGGCGCAGGTCAGTGACACGAGCGCGATTGAAAAATTCTGCGATGAGGCGATTGCGGCCAATCCTGGCCCGGTCGCCGATTTCAAGGCCGGCAAAGCCGCCGCTCTGAATTTCCTCAAGGGCCAGGTAATGAAGCTCAGCAAGGGCAGGGCGAACCCGGCGCTTGCCGGGGAAATCCTGGAGCGGAAGTTGAAGAATTAAGAAACCTCAGCCGGTTCAGGAGCGTCTCTCCGGATGAATTTCCAAAAACTCCCGATGGGACCATCATGAAAATCAAGTTTGTCCGCAATAAGACATTTGCATTCATCCTGTCCGGCGCCTGCCTGCTGGCGTCCCGTGTCCAGGCCCAGACCGGCACCAATGCGTTGCCAAACGATTGGATTGACCCCGACACCGGGCATCGGATCATCCGGATTTCCACGCAGCCGGACAGCGCGAGTTTTTATTTCCACCAGGAAATGTTCACCCCGCAGGGTGATAAAATGGTTTTTGACACGCCCGCCGGTATCGCCGTCGTGGATGTGAAATCCCTGAAAGCCGGTCCGCCGAAGATCAACATCCTGGTTTCCAACGTCAGCGCCATCGAGACGGCCCGACGGACGCGGGACGTGTATTTCCGGCGGGCCGGCGCGCTGTGTGCGGCGAACGTTGACACCGGCAAAGTCCGCGAAATCACCCGGGTGCGGGCGCTGGCGATCAATTGTGACGAAACCTTCGTGGTCAGCACGATCTTTGCAGTGGACCCGACGGGTCAAACGCCCAAACCGGCGCCGCGCGTGGTTCTGCCGCAACGCGAACGCATGTTTCCAGGCGTGACGAATCTCACACCCGAACAGGCAGCGGCGGCGCGCAAGGAGGATTCGCTGTCGCGAAGGATTGCCAATCCGCGGTGCATGGCCTTTGTGTTCACCGACCTCCGGACCGGAACGTCGGTCACCAACGGCTATCAATACGCCTGGCTGAATCATCTCCAATTTTCACCGACCGATCCCAACCTGCTGCTCTATTGCCACGAGGGAACCTGGCATGAGGTGGACCGCATCTGGACGATCCGCACCGACGGCTCCGAACAACGACTGATGCACCAACGTTCCATGGACATGGAGATCGCCGGTCACGAGTTCTGGGGTCACGACGGCAAAACGATCTGGTTCGATTTGCAGACGCCGCGCAGCCAGGACTTCTGGATCGCGGGCGTAAATCTGAAGTCAGGCAAGGAAACCCGCTATCACCTGGACCGCGACTGGTGGTCGGTCCATTACAATATTTCCTGGGACGGAAAATTGTTTGCCGGCGACGGCGGCGATCCCGGGCAGGTCGCGTATGCCAAGGACGGCATGTGGATCAACCTGTTCCGGCCGCAACAGGACGGTTCCATCACCGGCGAGCGTCTCGTCAACCTGTCCCGGCAGAATTATTATGGGTTCGACGGTGAACCCAACAGCCACATCACCCCCGACGACAAATGGGTCATTTTCCGCTCGAACCTGCAAGGTTCGTTGCAGGTTTACGCCGTCGAAGTGGCAAGGTCGCCGGTGAAACTGGGCGGCGCCGTGGCGCAACCGCATTGAATCTCATTGCCGGAAACGATGAACGCTTGACTGGCGGTTCCGGCCGCAGCTTCACTCCGCGGAATTCGCCTTGGCCAATTCGACCGCGAAGGCGTAATCCGGCCCGAACATGTTTGAACGAAATACAACGTATTTCATGTCAGGAGTGAAACTGGGATTCGGTTCGAGGCGGTAGTTGTGCCGGGACATGTTGACCAGCCTTTCCGACTCCAGGTAACCGCCCTTGATGAGATTCTTCCCCAAGGTTTGCTGGTCGCGGATCATCACGGGGCGGAGCAGGATGATCCACGGGTCGCGGGGATCGCCATCGCCGACGAAAAGTTTTCCGTCGGGCGAGGAGTTGTCATGGATGGATGATTCGCCGCGGGCATCATATTGCAGCCAGACGCGCTCATGGGTCTTCACGTTGTAGCTGGCGATGAACGAGACCCGGCCGCCGCGGGGGAAATGGAGCTGGTAAAACACCGTCTCGCCGTCGGCGCCCCACCATTCGTGGCCGGCGATCTCCATATCCATGATGCGTTGGTGGACCAGCTCGTTGTGCGTGCCGTCGGTGCGAATGGTCCAGATGCGGTTCACCAATTGCCAGTTGCCCTCGTGGCAATACATCAGGAGCGTCGGGTCCGTAGGCGAGAATTGCAGGTGATTCAGCCAGTCGGTATCGTGCTGGAGCAGGTTCTTGATTTTCCCGGTTTGCAGATCGATGGTGAACAGCGTCATCGGCAGTTTCGCCGCCAGCCGCCGGGCCATCATCGCACCCTTGTTGATTGGTTCGCCGAGGTTGGTTTCGGTCATCTGGCCGTAGACCACCGTGCCGTCATACGCGCCGCCGGCGTTGGCGTTGCCCTCGACGCAGGTGCCGGCGCCGAGCGTCTCGTCGGCGTTGACGGCGCTCACGCTGGCGCGGCGCGGCAGGTCGGCAATCTTGCGGCTGATCCCGGTGTCCAGGTTGATGACCCACAGCGCGCGGACAAACTGATGGTCCGTCGCTTGGGTGTAGTAGAGGTTGGCGGATTTGTGGGCCACGACGATGGGCCGGGCACGGCCGGTGACCAATTGCGTTGCCTGCAAGGTGTCCAGATTCAACACGGAAATGCCGTTGGGCGTGGTGTAGGCCATTCGCTTGCCGTCGGGCGTGTAGCCGTTGACGTTGAAATAAAAGCTGTCGGAGCCCGGCTCGCGCGTGAGCCGGATGACGCGGTGTCCAGTGTCCGGGTCAATCCATACGGTCGGCGAGTTGGTTGTGGTGTCTGCGCGCGCGCACAGGGCCAGCAGGCAAACCCCAGGCATCAGGATGGAGCAAAATCGTGTTGGACGCGGCATGTTGAATGTGATTGCTGGGCTTATTTATCCCATTTTGGACGCAGGAAAGCAACCCGAGGTTAAGCCTGAGAACGCCTTGCATTGGACGATTGCACGCATGGAAAGGGGCTTCCACCGGGCGGGTCAGTCGGGGCCGTGTTTCAGCAGCCAGATCAGCCGCCAGAGCATGCCGACGATGACGCAAAAGCCGATGAATGCACCGGCGATGGTGATGGCCCGGATCAAGGGCTGGCGGGCCTGTTCAAAGCGCGGATTGTAATGACTGAACTGGAAGGCCAGCAAAGTGGTCATCAGTTCGTCGGCGGATTTAAACCTTTGCCATGGGGTTGCCCGGCAGGCTTTGACGACGATTTTGTTGAACCGGATCAAATCCCGGCCTTCCCGGTTGTCCTTCAAGTACGCCGGCAGTTCCGGGTAGTCGTTCCGGTCTCTGCCCGTGCTGATTTCGTAAAGGACTTTTCCCAGGGAATAAATGTCCGCCTCAATCGTGCCGGGACCTTCCGGCGCGATGAAACCTTCCGTGCCGACATACAAACTTGGTTCAGCCATTCCGGCAACCAACCCGGTGTCGGCCAGCTTGGGAAAACCGTTTACAAAAATGATGTTCGAGGGCTTGATATCGCGATGAATCAAGCCATGCCGGTGCAGGAAACCCAGGGCTGACGCAATGGTCGCCCCCAGGCGGACGCATTCGCCGATGGGCAGGTGCTTGCGCCCGGCCATGTCGTGTGCCAGGGTCCGGGGCCGGTAGTTTTCGGGATTGATGTTCTGGCCGGTGGCGATGTCATCGGCCAGTTCCATCACACAATAAAAATATCCCGCCGCTTCACCGCCGCCGACGTGGAGGATGTCCACCAATCCGTCGTGCTGGCGCGAGATCGGCTCGAATTTCATGACGCCTTCAAATTCGCCGCCAAAGGGGTGCTTGTGCCCGGAAGTTTTTTCGTACACGATTTTGACTGCGCGGTAGGTTCCCAGAATATTCCTGGCCAGCCAAACCTCGCCGCTGCCGCCGCCGCCGATGAGCCGGATGAGTTCGTGGTCCGGGACGACGGGCGGGACGGCCCGCGGCGCAGCCGCAGCCGGGGTTTCACGGGCCGGATTGACGGGTTCGGTCATGCCGTTAACTCCGGTTTTATCGGGACTGATCCCATTTTTTCTCCAGTCGGCGCACTTCTCTTTTGAGCAGCGCCGAGATACGATATTTGACGAGGTAAACGAGAGCCACGTTGATTCCCAGCGCCCGGGCTACGTTCCCCGCCGGCCATTGCTTGATGACATTTAAATCGAAAATTTGGTAGTGTTCTGCCCTGACGCGGGGTTTGATTATTTCCATCGCAGCTTTCAGCAGATTTGCCTGCCACACTTCTTCCCAGGCGAGTTCAGTGGCTTCGCCGGCCGGGTCGGGAAGTTCCGCCACGTCCGGCCGCGGCAGGTCCGCTCCAATTTTTTGAGAGTCCCCCCAACTGGCCCGGGTCCGTTTTCGCAACTGGTCGGCGATCCGCCAGCGGATGATGTTTCGCAACCAGCCCTTGAAGGAACCCAGTGTGCGGTCGCGCTTGAATTTGTGGATGTCCCGGGCGACGGAAATGATGGTTTCCTGGACCACGTCCTGGGCCTCGGCTTCCGTCAGCCCGGACTTGACAGCGACCGAATAAATCAACCGCCAGTAGGTGTCGAAGAAATCCTTCCAACTGTCCTGGTCCCCGCGGTCGTCCAGCCGGCTCAAGAGGGTGTAACGGGTGGGAATCGGATCTTCCACCAGCAACGTCATAAAGCAACTCATACAACCATTACTCGCAAAAAGCGACGCGTTTCTTTCAAAAAATCCTAAGATTTTCCGGCTGGATTTTGTTTCTCAACCCGCCGGGAAGCGCTCGGACGGGGATTGGTCGAATCTCAAAAAACTTTATGCCGTTGTGTGTTCATGGTTTAATGGCCCGGCATGTTTCCATCGGATATTAAATCGGTCCACTTTACCGGGATCGGCGGTACCGCAATGGCCTCGGCGGCGGCGGCCCTGAAAGAGCAGGGCCTTGCGGTCACCGGCTCGGACCAGAACGTTTATCCGCCCATGTCCACGTTTCTCGCCGCGAAACAAATCGAGGTGATGAATGGTTATGCGGAGCGGAATTTGAGCCACAAACCCGGCCTGGTGGTCATTGGCAACGCGATTTCCCGCGGCAACCCCGAGGCGGAGTTTGTGCTCGATCACAAGCTGCGCTATTGTTCGCTCCCGGAACTGCTCAAAGAATTTTTCATCCGCGGCAAACGGTCCATCGTCGTGGCCGGGACGCACGGGAAAACCACTACGACTTCGCTGCTGACGTGGGTGTTCGAACATAACGGGCTGAATCCGGGTTATCTCATCGGCGGCATTCCGAACAACCTGCATCAGGGCGCGCGCTTCACCGACAGCGAGTGGTTCATCATCGAAGGCGACGAATACGACACGGCGTTTTTCGACAAGCGGAGCAAGTTCGTCCATTACCTGCCGGAAATCGCTGTCGTCAACAACCTCGAATTCGATCACGCGGACATCTTTGAAAATCTGGAGGCCATCAAGAAATCCTTCTCGCATTTCATCCGGTTGATTCCGCGCAACGGCCTTCTGCTCGGCAATGGTGACGACGCGAACCTCGCGCCGTTGCTCAACCCCACGCATTGCCCCGTCAAGCGCTTCGGTCTGGGCGAAAACAACGCGATTCGTGCCTTTAACCTCCGCTACGGCCCGACGGCGACCGAGTTTGAAATTCCCAGTTTCAAATTTCACCTGAACCTGGTGGGTGAATTCAACGTGCGTAACGCCCTGGCCGTCATCGCCTGCGCCAAGCATTGCGGGCTGAAAAACCAGCAAATCCAGTCGGCGTTCGATACCTTCACCGGCATCAAACGCCGGATGGAAGTGCGCGGCATCGCGGGCGGCGTGACCGTGGTGGACGATTTTGGCCATCATCCGACCGCGATTCGTGAAACGCTGAAGGCGTTGCGTCTGAAATATCCGCACGAAAAAATCCGGGCCGTTTTCGAGCCGCGCTCCAACACCACCCGGCGAAACGTGTTCCAATCCGAACTGGCCGGCGCCTTTGCCGATGCCGATGCGGTGGTGGTATCCGAAATCGCGCGCCTGGAGCTGATTGCCCCCGGGGAACGGTTGAATCCGGAAAAGCTGATGCAGGATTTGAAAACGGCGGGCAAGGACGCAGCGTATTTGCCGGATGTGGATTCGATTGTTGCGCATCTGGCAAAAAATGCACAAGGGGGTGACATCATCTGTGTCTTCAGCAACGGCGGTTTTGGTGGAATTCACGGCAAATTGCTGGAACGGCTCGGGAAAAAGTAACCGGGAATTCACCAAATCTCCATTTTCCCGCCACAAACCCGTACTATTTTCTGGCACATGAATTGCGGCATCGCATGCATGGCCAAAAAGGCAAATTTAGCAAGGCAATGGCAAGAAGTAATCGGTCAAGCTGAAGTTACCGACCGCCAGCCTTCCGCTCCCGCCTCTGCACTTTACTTGATGCAGTTGCGTGCGGCCACGCGCAAAATTTCCCCGCCCCGGCGCCGGGTGGCCGTGGTGGTGGAGCGCGAGGCCGAGTCGGAAAATCCGCATCCCGTCAAAATCAATCGCTCGCGTTGACCATAATCGGGGCACTGTTCCGTCAAAGTTGGATTCCTCACCGGGAACCAACTGCTTTCAGTGAAACTCCACGTGCTCAAAACCCGCTTCCCGGAGGAATAATTCCAATTCCAATCGCGCCCGTTCGTCCGCGTCTTTCAATATCCCGGCGTTGCGCGCCGCGCGTTGGATGTCCTCCACGGCATTTTCACGGGCGGTTTGTTCCAGGTCCTTGTCGAACACGCGCAACATGCCGGTATCGTGATCAACCACCTGGGTCTGCTTGTCGTCGAGATAGGCGTCGGTAATCTGCGGCGGCGGCAGTTTGATCGAGATGCTCTTGCCGGAAATCGTCACGTCATCCGCCGTGATGCGTTTGAGGTCAATGCCCGCCTTGACGATGCCGTGCGCGAGCAGGAGCACGCGGCTTTCGCCATACCACTTCACATCCTCCAGGACGACGACCTTTTCCATGACATATTTGACCGTGACGAGGTCGGATAGCGTTTGCACCTGCTGCACGACCGTCGCGGTGTTTTCAAATCGCAATCCCGAACCGGTCTGGAACCAGTGCGAGACGGTGAATCCGAGATAAACCCCGAAAAACAGGATGGCCAGCACCATGGCCGTCCAGAAAATCTGTTTCAGCCGCCGCATGACGGCAATGTAGCCCAACCCGAAGAATTGCAAAGCCGGAACACAGAATTTTTGACACGGATGGCACGGATTTTCACCGGTCGAATCCGTGTTTGAACGGCCCGGGGAAACGCGCGAAGCCCGATGCCGGAGGCGCGGGAGAAATCTTCACCCTTTTCTTCGCGTTTCCTTTTGTACTTTCCGCTTTTGCCCAGACCGCGCAAAAACTAAACTTAAACCATGACTTTGCCCGGATTCCCCGTGTATCGCCCGCGCCGGTTGCGGCAGTCGCCGGCGTTGCGGCGGCTGGTCGCTGAAACGCGATTGAACGTCGAACAGCTCGTCCTGCCGCTGTTCGCGCGCTTCGGGCGCAAGTTGCGCCGTCCCATTCATGCCATGCCCGGCGTCTTTCAGCTTTCGCCCGACGAAATTGTGCGCGAAGCGGCGCGCGCCCACACTTATGGCATCCCGGCGGTTTTGCTCTTCGGGATCCCCGACAAAAAGGACGCGAAGGCTTCCGGCGCTTATGCGAAAAATGGCATCGTCCAGCAAACCGTCCGGTTGTTAAAAAAAGAAGTGCCGTCGCTGCTGGTCATCACCGATGTCTGCCTGTGCGAATACATGGAACACGGCCATTGCGGGGTCGTGCAGCGCGGAAAGATTTTAAACGATCCGTCGCTTGCGCTGCTGGCACGCACCGCCGCCAGCCACGCTGAGGCCGGCGCGGACCTCGTTGCGCCGAGCGACATGATGGATGGCCGCGTTGCTGCGATTCGCGCCAAACTGGACAAAGGCGGTTTTGTTGATACGCCCATCATGAGTTACGCCGCAAAGTTCGCCTCGGCATTTTACGGGCCGTTCCGCGAAGCCGCCGAGTCCGCGCCGCAGTTCGGCGACCGGCGAAGTTACCAGATGGACGCGGCCAACGCGAACGAGGCGTTGCGCGAAGTGGCGTTGGACATTCAGGAAGGCGCGGACATCGTCATGGTCAAACCGGCGCTGGCGTATCTGGATTTGATTCATCGTGTCAAAACGGAGTTCAGCTATCCGACCGCGGCCTATTCCGTGAGCGCGGAACATGCAATGATCAAAGCCGCCGCCGCCAACGGCTGGATTGACGAACGGGCCGTGACGCTGGAATGTCTGCTGGCCATGCGGCGGGCGGGCGCGGACATGCTTATCACCTACGCGGCGATGGACGCGGCGAAGTGGTTGAAACAGCCGTAGCCCTTGATCCACGGTCCTGATCTCGGGCCTTATCTTAATCGTTTGAATCTCCGTTGATGATTAAGAGCAAGATCAGGATTATGAGCCAGCGGGGCATGATTGTGACTATGAAATGCAGTTGACCCCAAATGCTCCGGCTGGGTACACTGAACGTTCCATTTTTTCTCTATGATCGGAACAATTCGCAAGCATTCTGGATGGCTGTGGGGCATCATTATCACCGCCACGATTATTTCATTCGTTTTCTGGGGCGCTGGACCTTCACGCATCGGTGCGGGCGGCGGGCGCATGACCGGTGATTTTGGCACGATTTATGGCCGGAAAATTACGCAGGAAGATTACATCGAAGCCAGAAACGAATACTTCATTTTTTATCGGATTCATTACAGCGAGTGGCCGGACAAAAATCCCAATCTTTCCAAAAACGACCTGGAGCGCGAAATCTATGTCCGCCTGTTGCTCACCCTGAAGGCCGACGACGTGGGCATTCATATCAGTGATGACGCGGTGGAACACGCGGCGGCGGAAATGTTGCGTTCGTTCGGGCGAAACGGGCAGCCCGTGCCGATCGACGCCTTCGTCAAACAGTTTTTACAGCCGGAAGGCATGACCGCCGACGATTTCAAGCGGTTCGTTCATCATGACCTGGCCATTCAACAACTGGTTCAAACGATGGGTTTGCCCGGTGAACTGGTCACCCCGCAGGAAGCCGCCGCGGATTACGAACGCGAGTATCGTGAATTTTCCGTGCAGGCCGTTTTCTTTTCCGCGTCAAACTATTTGTCCGCGGTCACCGTCACACCCGCCGCCGTCGCCCAATTTTATACGAATTACCTCGCCGCCTATCGCCTGCCCGACCGTGTCCAGGTCAGCTACGTCGAGTTCAACGTGTCCAACTACCTGGCGGAAGCGAAGGCGGAATGGGCCCGGACCAACTTTGAGGAAGTGGTCGAGGCCAATTACCGCCAGCTCGGTCCGGATTATTTTACCGACGCCAAAACCCCCGACGCGGCCAAGGCGAAAATCCGCGAATTGCTGATCCGCAACCGCGCGCTGTCCGCCGCGAACCAGCAAGCCAACGACTTTGCCAACGCCGTTTTTGCCCTCGAACCCGCGAAGCCGGAAAATCTTGCCACCGTCGCCAAACAACAAGGTTTGACCGTCCATCTCACCGCCCCGTTCGCCAGCACCTACGGCCCGGAAGAATTCAGCGCGCCCCCCGAATTTACCAAGGCCGCCTTCGAATTGACGCCCGATGAGCCGCTCGCCAGCCCGGTGGTCGGGCCGGGTGCCGTTTACATCATCGCGCTGGTCAAACAACTGCCCAGCGAAATCCCGTCGCTCGACCAGATCCGCGCCCGCGTCACAGGGGATTGCCGCTTGCAGGAAGCCAAACTGCGCGCGCAACGCGCCGGCACCAATTTTTACGTCAACGCGATGATCCAGACGGCGGCAGGAAAGACTTTTGCGCAGGCGGCCGTTGCTGCCGGCCAGTCGCCGCAGGCGCTGCCGCCGTTTTCGCTGGTCACCCGGGACCTGCCCGCATTGGGTGATCGCGCCGAGCTGGATCAAATCAAGCAGGTCGCCTTCAGCACGCCGGTCGGCCACACGAGCGGTTTTGAGGAAACCAGCGATGGGGGATTTGTCCTTTACGTTCAATCCCAATTGCCGGTGGATCAGGCCGTCATGAAAGAGCAGATGCCTCAATTCATTGCTCAAATCCGGCATGCGCAACAAAACGAGGCGTTCAACGAATGGCTTCAAATTGAAGCCAACCGCGAATTGCGCGGCACGCCGGCCTATCAACAGCAAGCGGCACCCGGCGCCAGATAAGTCCCCATCGCAGTCGTCATTCATATTTCAATGGCGATTGAGACCGGGCTGGCGATGAAAAATTGTGAGCTGCATCAAACTCTCCTCACCGGCCGAGCGCAAGTTTTGGGAAATTCCTGTCCTCTTTGAGGACGAATACCTGCTCGCGCTCGACAAACCCGGAGGCCTTTTGACCTCACCCGACCGTTACGACCCGCAGCGGCCCAATCTGATGAAGCTGCTTCACGCTGCCATTGCCGGCGGCAAACCGTGGGCGTGCGAACGCAGGCTGGATTATCTGATGAATGCACACCGGCTGGATTTCGAGACCAGCGGTGTCATCCTGCTCGCCAAATCCAGGCCGGCGCTCGTGGCGCTGGCCAATTTGTTCGGCTCCGAAAAACCGCTCAAACAATACGCCGCCCTCGCGCAAGGAACGCCGGCAGCGGACAAATTCGAGGTGGAGGCCGGCCTCGCGCCCCATCCGGTCAGGACGGGCCTGATGCGGGTTGACCCGAAAAACGGCAAGCGCGCGCGAACGATTTTTACGGTGCTTGAAAAATTCTCCGGTTGGACGCTGCTCCGTTGCGAACCGCTCACCGACCGCGCCCACCAGATTCGCGCCCACCTGCGCCACGCCGGTCTGCCCATCGTCGGCGATGAACTTTATGGCGGCAAACCGCTCTGGCTTTCGCGATTGAAACCCAATTACCGGCTCAAGCCCGGACACGAGGAACGGCCATTGATTTCCCGTGTCGCCCTGCACGCGGAACAACTGACACTGCCGCATCCCCTCACCGGCGAAACCCTGGCCATCACCGCGCCGTGGCCGAAGGATTTGAAAGTGGCGGTGAAGTATTTGCGGCAGTTTGCGTTGAAAAACTGACCACGAACACGCGAAATAACACCAAAGAGAAAAGCAATTCTGTGGCTCGTTCGTGTTGTTCGTCCATTTCGTGGTTCAACTCACCGCCCAGCTCAAGATCGCCTTTTGCACGTGCAGCCGGTTTTCGGCCTGGGTGAAAATCGTGTCGGCGTTGGCTTCGAACGTTTCCTCGTCAATCTCCTTGCCGCGATAGGCCGGCAGACAGTGCATCACCAGCGCACCCGGTTTGGCCAGCTTCACGAGCTTCTGGTTGACTTGGTAACCGCCCAGTGTTTTCAAGCGCTCGGCCGCTTCGGCCTCCCGGCCCATCGAAACCCAGACGTCGGTGTAAAGCAGGTCAGCGCCGGCCGCGGCGGCTTTCCCATCGTCGGTGCAAACAATTTTGCCGCCCGCGCGTTTCAAGAGGTCAGCGGACGGCTGGAATTTTTTCGGCGCGGCGATGCGCAGTTGGAACCCGAGCTTTATCGCGGCGAAAATCCACGACGCCGCCACGTTGCCCGCGCCGTCGCCGATGAACGTCACGATCTTGCCGGCAATCGGCCCGCTCTTTTCCTTGAACGTAAAAATGTCGGCGATGATCTGGCACGGGTGTTCGGAGTCCGTAAGCGCGTTGATGGTCGGAATCCTGGAGAACTCCGCGAACTCCTCAACGTCGCCTTGCGCGAACGTGCGGATGACCGCGCCGTGGGCCATCCGGCCCAGCACCCGCGCCGTGTCCTTGACCGGCTCGCCGCGTCCAAGCTGGATGTCATTCGCATTGAGAAACATGGTTTGCCCGCCGAGTTCGCGGATGCCGACCTCGAAGGACACCCGCGTGCGTGTGGACGATTTGGAAAAAATCAGCGCCCACGTTTGTCCGGCCAGCGGTTTGCGATCCTGCCGCGCCCGTTCGCGTTTGAACACCACGGCGTCACGCAGAATTTTCTCAATGTCCGCACTGGGCAGCTTTTCCAATGACAACAAATGCTTCATTTTTCAGGAATTTTGGGAATTTCGTCCAAAGAAAGGTTATAACCCAAACCGGGCCGGGCGTCACTTCTTTTTGCGCGCCCCATCCGCCGCGCACCAAAGATACCAGGCGGCGGTCGTGCGGTGCGGACGCCAGCGTTCGCCGAACGCCAGCAACGCTTTCACCGTGGGCCGGTCGCGCTTTTTATAGGCGTGGCGGAAACCGGTGCGCACTCCAAAATCGTCCGCCGGCAAAACATCGGGCCGGCCAAGCTGAAAAATCAGCAGCATTTCCACCGTCCAGCGCCCGACGCCGCGGACTTCCGTCAGCCGCGCGACGATTTCGTCGTCGGACAGCTTCGCAATCTGGCGGGAAGCCGGCACGACTCCATTCAGGGTTTTCGCCGCGATGTCGCGAATGGACGCAATCTTGGCAAAGGAAAATCCGCAGGCGCGCAATTGTTTGTCGGTCACCGCCGCCAGATCCTGCGCGCGCGGGAATTTGCGTTTGGGAAATAATTTTTTAAAACGCCCGAGGATGGTGTTCGCCGCCGTGCCGTTGAGTTGCTGGTGGGCGACTGCCATGACCAGCGATTGGAACGGCGGACGGCGTGTTTCCGGCGTCAGGTCGCATTTCCCATGCTCCCGGATGAGCCGGCGCATGACCGGGTCGCGTCGGGCCAGATGTTGGTGGGCGGCGGGCGTCATGAACCAGACGGTTATTCCATCATTTGAATTTAATTTTCAAAAAACAGCCGGTTTTGTTTTTTGAAAATGGCAGTTTTTTGCAGGTTGTAGGTTAAATTATAACCTAATTTTTTCGCCAGGTTTTCGCAGATATTTTTAGCATCTGGCGTTTCTACATCTCTAATTTTGAACGGCAATCCAGTTTTACGGGCGAAAGATTCACTGTCTTTTTCCCAATTTGGGATTTTAGTTGAAGTATAACAAATCATGGTTTTTTTATTGAATCAGAGATGATGCTAATCACGCCAGTGATTTGACGACTTCCTCAATTCTGGCAATGCCTTCGCCAGCTTCCTGCGGTTTCAAGTTGAGCGGCGGCAACAGGCGCACGATTTGCGTGCCCGCCGGGATCGTCATTACACCGAGTTGGTGCAGGCGATTGACAAATTGAATGGCGGCGGTCTTGTCGCTCGCGGCCAACTTGGGAATATTCTCCTTTTCAACCAGTTCCAGGCCGAGCATGAAACCCAGGCCCCGCGCCCGCTTGACCACCTGCGGACAATTGGTCGCGAGCCGTTCCAGTTCCCGCCTGAACCATTCGCCGAGTTTGCGCGCATTTTCGTCGAGCCGTTCGCTTTCGATGACTTCGAGCACCTTGAGCGCGACGGCACAAGCCAGCGGCGTGCCCCCAAACGTTGTGGCGTGTGTGCCCGGCCCCAGCAAATCGGCAAATGGCGCCCGCACCCAGAATGCGCCGATGGGAAATCCGCCGCCGAGCGATTTGGCCATCGAAACTCCGTCGGGCAGAAATTCGGAGTTCGGAGTTCGGAGTTCGGAGTTCGGAGGGACAGCTTCGAGAATCCGCTGGAAACTCTGAAATTTCCCGGTGCGATAATGTCCGCACTGCACGCCGTCCATAAACAACAGCAGTTTTTTCTCGTCGCACAGGGCGCGCAGGCCGAGGAGGTATTCGGGCGTTGCGGGTGTGATGCCGCCTTCACCCTGCACGCCTTCGATCATGATGGCGACCGTGGCGGGCGAAAGCGCGTTGCGGGCCGCGGCCAGATCGTTAAACGGAATGTGCCGGAAACCCGGCATCATCGGCTCGAACCCCTTTTTGACCTTGTCCTGGCCGGTGGCGGCGATGCCCGCCAGCGTGCGTCCGTGAAAGGAATTGGTCGCCGTCAGAATTTCAAACCGGCCCTCATCATGGCCGAATTTTCGCGCCAGCTTGAACAAACCTTCGTTGGCTTCCGCGCCGCTGTTGGCAAAAAAGCATTTGCCGGGGCCGATGCGTTTGACCAGTTCGGCGGCCAGCCGGCCCTGTGGTTCGGTGAAATACAGATTCGAGACGTGAATCAGTTTGCGCGACTGCTCGACCAGCGCCCCGGTGATGGCCGGGTGCGCGTGGCCCAGGCAGCACACGGCAATGCCCGCGCCGAGATCGAGATAGCGTTTGCCCGCGACATCGAACAAATAACTGCCCGCGCCGTGGCTGAGAACGAGGTCGAAACGGCCGTAGCTGGGCACGACGTTTTTGCTGAACAATTCGCGTACTGACTCAAATTGGTTGTGAACGAGCGGCGGCGGTGATGGCGAAACAATTTCTTTCATCGGCGGATTGTTTTAACCGCAAAGGAACGCAAAGGACACAAAGAAATTTATTTTTCCGACTGCAAGGCGTCCCAGGTCTCGAGGTAATGCGCGCGGACAGCGGGCGCCACTGCGAGGCTGCGGGGCAGTTTGCGGCGCAAAATAAGTTCGTTCACATCGGCCTTGTCCTTGAGGCGTCTGGCGGGACTGCCGGCCCAGCTATCCAACTTGAGCGAGACGAGTTCCTCCAGCGTTACGATTTGGATTTGTTCTGCAACTTTGCCCGGTTGTGGAAACGGCACTTTGCACCCGCGCTGCAAAACTTTTCCCGCCGGCAGCAAATCAATCATTACGCCGTTCCGCCGGTCTTCCACACGGTCGTCAACGCCATGCACCCGGTAAAACGGCCCGGTCAAACTGGCCGTGAGAAATTCCACCGCCTCCAGCACATCGGGCACAACGATGTCCACGTCAATGGTCACGCGCGGATAACCGTGCTCCTGCACCGCCAATCCACCCACGACCAGATGCGGAATATCATGTTCCGCCAACGCGGCTGCCACCGTCCGGGCGGTTTCCAGAATGCCGGAAGTCCCGGTATTCTCGCGCAAATTATAGGCGGCTTGATTGGTCACGCTGACAGATTCGCACGTTACACCGGCAAAATCAAAGCACGATTTCCGTGCCGACGCCCTCATCGGTGAAGATTTCCAGCAGCACGGCGTGCGGCACGCGGCCGTCCACGAACGAAACCTTCTCCACTCCGGATTGAACGGCGGCGACGGCGCTGTCCACCTTCGGGATCATGCCCTTGTCAATGATGCCGTTCTTCTTGAGTTCGCCGACCTCGCTGGTTTTGAGATGCGGCACCACCGAGTCGGGCCGTTTCGGGTCGCTCAACAAGCCCGGCACGTCGCTCATGAAGACCAGCCGCCTGGCTTTCAGCGCGATGGCCGTCATGGCGGCGGCCATGTCGGCGTTGCAATTGTAAATTTTCCCGTCCTCCCCGAGCGCGGTCGGACTGATGACCGGTGTGAAGCCGCACCAGATGCTCTCCTTCAGGGGCGCGGTGTTGACCTCCACCACTTCACCGACAAAGCCGATGTCAATTTTCCTGCCCGGGTTTTCCCGGTCATCGAGCCAGAGTTTGCGGCATTTGAAAATGTCCCGTCCGGCGAAGCCAACCGGTTTGCCGCCAAGGTCCTTGATGGTTTTGACAATCTCCGGATTGATCTCGCCCGACAAAATGTCATCCACGATTTTCACCGTCGCCTCGTCAGTGACCCGCTGGCCCTGGATGAAATCCGCCTTGAGTCCGGCCTTTTCCATCGCGCGGGTGATGGCCTTGCCGCCGCCGTGAACCACGACCGGGTCTGATTTCGACGGCTTCGAGAAAGACGATGTCGCGGGCAACGCTATGGCGGACATTGGCCTCCGGCGAGTCCATGAAACTGCCGCCGTATTTGACGACGAAGGTCGCGCCGCTGAACCTCTGGATATACGGCAGCGCTTCCAGCAGCGTACTGGCTTTGGCGATTAAATCCTGCACGGGCATATTCCTAGCAGGAATCCGGCGTCCAATGAAAGCGCGTTTGTCACAACATTTTTGCTTTCACTGGCGCGGGACTTTCCCTAGATTGCCGCAGTCATGCCCGAAATTGCGAAATTCGTGAACAGCGCCGCCGCGAGCATCACGCCGAACATCGCGGAGAAGGTCCTGCGGCAACTGCCGCAGTGGAAACTCGAATTCACCCAAATCAACACGCCCCATTTCCCGCATCTCGTGGACCAGTTGGAGTTTCTCGCCAACGCCGTCGAGGACGCGATTGAAGGCGCCTACAAGGATTTGCCCTACACCGCCGTCGCGCAGGCGGTCTTTGCGCTGGTCTACGCGCACAAAAAAATGGGCATCATTCCGGACAGCATTCTGGAGTTGGGCCGCGCGGATGATTCGAGCGTCGTGCGCGCGGTGCTGATTCAAAACGAGAAGACCTTCGCTGCTTACGCCGGCGCGCAAGGCGTTAACTGGCTGAAAATCACCAGCCAACCCTGAAGTTCAGCCGCCGACGCCGGCATATTCCTCGTCCGTTCGCAGGTCCATGCCCATCAGCACGAAATCGTGGGTGATGGCCTTCATGTCGAGCACGTAATCCTCCTGCCGGAACAGATGCTGGAAACCGATGTATTCCAGCGCGTGGATGGCAACCTTGCGTTCGCCGTTCAATTCCGCCTCCAATCGCCGCAAGCCGAGGATGCGCGCAACCTCGACCACTTCCGCGACCAGGATTTTCGCCACGTCGCGCCCGCGATGTTGCGGATGGGTCAGCACGGTGACGAGGCCGATGTGGCGTTTCCAGCCGCCGAAACGCTGGTGCAACGTCGCCTCACCGATGACTTTCTGCCGGTGCAGCATCAGCAGCGGCAGGTTCCGCTCAAAATCCGGGTGCCGGCACCAGTCCTTGAACATCGCGCGGTCGAAAATCGGCTGCTTGATGAACAAACGCTCCTCTTCGGGCACGGCCAGGAAGAATTTGTGCAGGCGGACGTCGTCGCGTTTGCCCAGCGGGCGCACGGTGCATTCCGTGCCGTCACGCAGTTTCACCGTGAACGGGAATTTTTCCAAAGCGTATTCGAGCATCATAGTGGACCTTTTGTTGCCGCCTTTCTCTAACACAGAAACCGTCGCCTGAAAAGGCGGGAAACCGAATAATGATGAAGATTGCGTAGAATTCAGTCCGGCGAATGCTCAGGCTGACCGCGACTGATTGTGACCGGCGAAGAATCCTTGCCAGCCGCGCGGCGAAGGTTTAACAAAACCGCATGCAAGTTTCCCTGGTGATGACGATCCTGGGCCCGGACCGAACCGGACTCGTCGAATCGGTCGCGCGCGCCGTGGCCGATCGCGGCGGCAACTGGCTGGAAAGCCGCATGTGCCGGCTCGGCGGCCAGTTTGCCGGCATCCTGCGCGTCGAATTACCCGACGAAAAACGCCAGGCCTTGCTCGAGGCGCTGCAAACAATTTCCGGCCTCACGGTGGTCGTCCGGCCTGACTCGGCGACTCCGGTTGCGACGCAGGGCCAGCCGGTGAAATTGGAAGTCGTCGGGCACGACCGGCCCGGCATTGTCCGCGAAATCACCAGCGCGCTGGCCCGCGCCGGCGTGAACGTCGAGGAATTGTCCAGCGAGGTCGCCAGCGCCCCGATGTCCGGCGAAACGCTCTTCAAGGCCACCGCCCGATTGCAATTGCCCGAACACTGCGATCTGGCCGGCCTGAAAAAGGAGCTGGAAAAAATCGCCGCCGACTTGCTGGTGGACGTTTCTTTTGCCGAACTTCGCAATCAATAACCAGAGTCTTGGCTTCGCCGGCCCTCGGGCCTGGCCGCAGTCCGGCAACCGTCAGGTACAAAGTGCGCCACCTTCTCCAACCCCGGGTCCTGAACCGGGCGGTCGTCGCCGCGCTGGCCTCCGCGCTCGTGTCCTATCCCCGTCTGTCGTTTTGGCTGAACCGTTCCGCGCCGGTCTGGTATTTGGAGACCGTGATTTTCTTTTCCAGCATCGTCCTTTGGGGATTCGTCTTTGCGTGGCACACGGAATACACCCATCGGCCGGTTTTTGTCTTCAAGCTCGAACTTGGACCGTTCATCGCCGTGACCTTGATTGGAATTATGACTGCGATGGTATTTCACCTGTGGCTTGATCCGTCACTCCGGTCCAAACTGCCGGAAGAATATCCGGTTAACCTGGAACAGTGGATTGCGTGGCTGTTGTTTTCCCTTGCCTTCAATCAGTTGTTCCTGCTGTTCGCCCCGTTTGCCTGGTCCATGCGGCTTTTTAAAAACCATTGGGTGGCAGCCAGCCTGACCGTGCTGTTTGGAATTTTCGTGCTGGCAATCCGAATGCAAACCTCCCCGGCGCCGCTTGCCCCTCCGCTGTTCGCAGCGTTCCTGGCCGGCAGAATCGTCATGGGCTTCCTCGCCGTCTGGTTCTATCTGCGCGGCGGTGTACTCTTGATCTGGTGGTGGACTTTGCTGTTTGAAGCCAGGAATTTGCTGGATTTGGCGGGCCACTCGTAGACGAGGCTTGAGCGGCTGATAATCTTTCAGCAAATGTTGCATCGTTCACGTCTTGGCATATACATTTATTCCTGCCAAAGGCCTTTGGCTCTGAGGTTTTCTTGTATCCTCTTATGTCCTTCCGCATTTTCGATAACCAAAATGCATTTCTTATCAGGCAAATAAAGAGTGACGGCATCGAGTGCATCTTCTCCTGTAAACCGATTGGGACCGTCATTTACCATAAATGACCAAGTCATTGAGCTTTCTTGTGCGAAAGTTACCGGAACAGGTTTGAAAGCATGATAAATTTGTCCCGCTTTCTGTCTCTCCTCAACAAGCTTTAACAGCGCATCGCTTACCTTGTAGGATCGACATTCCAAGAATTTCCTTGGGCTTCTCAAGACGACACCATCTTGCCTGTACTCAAAATCCATATCGCATTCTATCGCTAGAGTTGTGGACACACCAGACAACCGCAACCGAGCAGGAAAATTTTCCCACACTGGGCATGTTTCATAACCTTCTGCCCCTTTGGCAATGATTGGAGCCATTTCTGTGTGATAACGTTCTATCAGTACGTCCATATTGGTGTTAAGATCCTGGTCAGCAGCAACTTTTATTATAGTTACAGGGCCAACGTCGAGAATGATAGCTTTGGGGATTCGGTTGGCAGTAGATTCGCGAACGGCGGCATTGATAATATCAACGGCATTCGAGAGAGACGTTCCCTTGCCTGACAAATCTTTTGGCAAACGCACATCCCATGCGTATCGGGTCGCATGGGAACAAGCTCCTATTGTAATCAACAGTGCAAAACCAACTAACGCCAACAAGACAGCTATCAGTTTCGTTTTCACGAATGACGATGAAAGCAACGTTTTGAATTTTTGAAAAGTTTTAAGTTTTCTAAATATTTCATGTTCAACCGCGCCGTTTTCATTAAACCTTCGCGCGATGTTTGAATTGCTCAAAACGGATGCCCACACCAGGGCACGCCTTGGCCGGCTCTCCACCGCACACGGGATTGTAGACACGCCGGTGTTCATGCCCGTTGGCACCCAGGCCAGCGTCAAAGCGCTCGACCCGCGCGAACTCCGCGAAATGGGCACCCAAATCATCCTCGGCAACACCTATCACCTCAACATCCGGCCCGGACTCGACATCATCCGCGCCGCCGGCGGGCTGCATCGGTTCATGAATTGGGAACGGCCGATTCTCACTGACAGCGGCGGCTATCAGGTTTTCAGCCTCGCCAAAATCCGCAAAATCAAGCCGCACGGCGTCGAATTCAATTCGCACCTCGACGGCTCGCCGTTGTTCCTCGGCCCAAAGGAAGCCATGGAAATCCAGCGCGTGCTGGGTTCGGACATCGCCATGGTGTTTGACGAATGTCCGCCGCACGACGCGCCGGCGCGCGAACAGCGCCATGCGGTCGAACGCACCATCCGTTGGGCGCGTGAATGCCGCGAACAGCCCCGCGCCGAAGGACAACAGGTTTTTGGCATCGTCCAGGGCGGAAGCAACGCCGCGTTGCGCGAGGAATGCGCCAAGGCGCTCGTCGCGATGGATTTCGACGGCTACGCCATCGGCGGCGTGAGCGTCGGCGAACCGGAAGTCGAAATGTTCAAGGCGATTGAAATCACCGTGCCGCATCTGCCCACAAACAAGGCGCGTTATGCGATGGGCCTCGGCACACCCGCACAAATGCTGGAGCTGATCGCGCGGGGCGTGGACATGTTCGACTGCGTCCTGCCGACGCGCGTGGCGCGCAATGGCACGGCCATCACGCGTCGGGGGGCGTTCGGCCTCAAAGGCGGCGGCTACAAGGTGGACTTCCGGCCCATCGAGGAAGGCTGCGAATGCTTCGCCTGCAAGCATTTCACCCGGGCGTATCTCCGGCATTTGCTGAATGTGAACGAAATCCTCGGCCTGCGGATGGTCAGCGTTCACAACACGCATTTGTTTTTGAAAATCATGGCGGACGCGCGCGCGGCGATTGCCGCCGGCGCCTTCGCGGACTTTTACCGCGAGTTCATCGCGAATTACGTTCCATCGAAAAAAGTCTTGGACGCGCGAAAAGCGGCGGACAATGAAAGGTGAAATGCGCTCGACAGAAATTTAACTGCGAAATAAGGTCACAAATATGAATGATTTCTATTTAGTCAATGTTGATACGTCTGGTGGTTTTACTCCACCAAACCACGAAGTCGCCGTCGCCATTGGTCAATCGGGGCATCTTAATTGGACGGATGCTCAAGTAATGGGACACGCTTGCATAACAACAAAAGAGTGGAACGAAATGATTGACCGGCTCATTAAATCTCTTGAACAGGTCCGGTCGGAAGGACATGCGAAACTTAGAGAAAATAAGCAACCAGCAAAATGAAAACGCTTGTTGACGAAGTTATCTATGTTCGGAAAGGTATTGTTGAAGAAGTAGTGTCCGAAACTTGCATTGTGATGACACGCCGGATTCGTTGGCTTTTTATCAACCGGTCGCGCACTACAGTTTTTCCCGGTTCAGATTGTGATTCCACTCCGGGATTTATCGTTTTTTGGAACTCTCACGATCCTGCCGTTCTCAAATTAGTTCATAAGAGCATGATTCAAATCATTCGCCGCATCGGTTTTACCGAACCTGCCGTTTGGTGTGATCGACGACATTCGAATCGAAACCCAAAGTCGCTGGAATATTTTTGGCACGAGCAATTGGGTGATTTATCTCGTTATTATCGGAAAGCTATTTGATTTGCGTTCATTCGCATCTAAAACATTTGCATCTAAAACATTTGCCCCACGGGTCAGCTTGTGGCACCTTGTTGCCATCGTAACAACAATTTTTGCAAAACCATGGAAAAACCAAAAATCATCGCTTATTTGAAACCGACGTGCGGCTGGAGCATGGGTGTCCGCGCCGTGCTCAAGAAATATGACCTGCCTTACGAAGACCGCGACATCATCAACGACCCGATTCAGCGCCAGGAAATGATCGAGAAGAGCGGCCAGATGCTGAGCCCGTGCGTCGAAATCAACGGCCAGATGCTCGCCGACATCAGCGGGGAGGAAGTCGAGGCCTGGATGCTCACGAACAAAATCGTGACGCCGAACGACCGCGAGGCCGATGCACCAACGAACCAGCCCTGCGCCCACGAAATGCCGCAGGAAGCGCCATTGCAGTTCAGACATTGAATCTGAAGCGGCGCTCTGTGAGCGTCGCTGTGAAATTCTCCGGCGGTCACAGACCGCCGCTACAAAGCCGCGCGGAGCAATCTGCGCGGCTTTTTCGTTTGGAGTTCCGCGTTCACGCGGCTGAAATCGCAGGCCCAACCGGACCGCCTGAAGGCGGGACTCCAAACAACACAGCATACGCAACGAATTCGCCAAGACAATTAAATTGATTGGTTGTTACGACTGTTCCACCTTTCTGACCGTGCAAATCGCCACTTCCGTCGCCGCCATGCAACGGCTTGCCAGAAAATGGCAACGCTCCGGGACTCGCATTGGCTTTGTGCCGACCATGGGCTGTTTGCATGCGGGACACCTGAGTCTTGTCAAATGCGCGCGCCAGGCCGTCGGCAAAAGCGGCATTGTGGCGGTGAGCATTTACGTGAACCCGACACAGTTCGGGCCGGCGGAGGATTTTTCAAAATACCCGCGTGACTTGAAACGCGACTTGACACTCTGCCGCGAAGCAGGCGCGGACGTGGTCTTCACTCCGAGTAACAAGGAAATATATAGTGGCATGGGCGTCCCGCCCGTGCCACTAACCAACTTCAGCACCTACGTCGTCGAGGAAAGTTTATCGCAAACGATGGAAGGCGCGTCGCGGCCCGCCCATTTTCGCGGCGTAACGACGATCGTTGCCAAGTTGTTCAACCTGGTTTTGCCGGACGTGGCAGTGTTCGGCGCGAAGGATTGGCAGCAGGCCGCCGTCATCAAGCGCATGGTGGTGGATTTGAATTTTCCGGTTCGCATCATCGTGGCGCCGACGCTGCGCGAGCGCGACGGGCTGGCCATGAGTTCGCGGAACAAGTATCTGGTGGGGGATTTGCGTCGGCAGGCGACCGTTCTCTGGTGCGCAATTCAGTTGGCCCGCGCCACGGTCAAACAATCGAAGGCCTATCCTGCGACGAAATTGAAGGGCGCCGTGAAAAAGCTGGTCGAATGCGAGCCGGACGCAAAATTGGATTACGTGGAATTATTCAAACCGGACACGCTCTCGCCCGTCTCAAAAGTCATGCGCGGCACGCACATAGCTTTGGCAGTCTTTATTGGCAAGACACGGTTGATTGATAACGCAAGCTTGTGAAATTTGATATTTACAAAGGCGACGAGAGAACTCGATTTGTTATCGGGAAAACCGGAACAAATCCATTGGCAATCTTTGGCATCAATCCAAACACGGCCAACGAATGCAAATCAGACCGAACAATTGACAAAATTGAAAAACTGATTCCAGCATGGAATTTTGATGGATTTTTGATGTTCAATCTCTATCCACTTCGCGCTTCCAAGCCAAAGGATCTGCCGTCTGATTGCAAATTGGATTTGGTCAAACAAAATGTGAAGCAAATACGGTTGGAACTTGGCAAAAGAAAAATTCAGTTTGTTTGGGCGGCTTGGGGAGATGCTTTTGAACGTCAAAAGTATTTCATAAACTGCCTAGATAAAATTCTCTCCAATACTGGTAATCTTAAATGGAAAAGGTGCGAGTCATTGACCAACTCAAAAAACCCGAGGCATCCATTATCGGGACGCCCTAATATAATTACGGAACATAGCCGGCTGGTTGATTTCGATGCAGAAAACTATCTGCGAGACCGCAAAAAATAAGTTTACGATGAAACAATTTGATTTTCTCATCCTTGGCAGCGGCATCGCGGGACTTTCGTTCGCGTTGAAGGTCGCGCCGCGCGGGCGCGTGGCCATCGTCACCAAAAAGGACCGCGCGGAGTCGAACACGAATTACGCGCAGGGCGGCATTGCCGCGGTGACGAGCAAAGAGGATTCCTTCGAGTTGCACGTGCGCGACACGCTCGCGGCGGGCGCGGGCCTGTGCAAGGAGAGCGTCGTCCGCACCATCGTCGAGGAAGGCCCGGCGCGGATCGCGGAATTGATCGAGCTGGGCATGAAGTTTTCCGAGCGCGACGCGCCGGCCGAGGACGGCGGCAAGGAACTGGACCTGGGCAAGGAAGGCGGCCACTCGAAACGGCGCATTCTGCACGCAAAGGATGTGACCGGGCGGGAAATCGAACGCGCGTTGCTGAACGCGGTGGCACGGCAGCCGAACATTGAAATGTTCGAGAACCACATCGCGGTGGATTTGATCACAAGCCGGAAAGTCGGCCTGAAAGACGGCGACCGCTGTCTCGGCGCGTATGTGTTCGACAAAAAATCCGGGCACGTCTGGGCGTTCACCGCGCCGGCAACGCTGCTGGCCACGGGCGGTTGCGGCAAGGTTTATCTGTACACGACGAACCCGGACATCGCGACCGGCGACGGCGTGGCCATGGCGTTCCGCGCGGGCGCCACAATTGCAGACATGGAATTCATCCAGTTCCACCCCACGTGCCTTTATCATCCGAAAGCCAAGTCGTTTCTCATCAGTGAAGCCGTGCGCGGTGAAGGCGGCGTGCTCAAGTCGCTTGCCGGCGTTGAATTCATGGAGGCCTGGCATCCGTTGAAATCGCTGGCGCCGCGCGACGTGGTGGCCCGCGCGATTGACAGCGAGATGAAAAAGAGCGGCGCCGAACACGTGTGGCTGGACATTACGCACAAACCGGCGCGGTTCATCATCGAACGCTTTCCCAACATTTACCAGACGTGCCTGCGCTACGGCATTGACATCACCAAGGAACCGATCCCGGTCGTGCCGGCGGCCCATTACCAGTGCGGCGGCGTGGTGACAAACGTGGATGGCGAGACGGACATTCCCGGGCTTTACGCGGTGGGCGAAGTGGCCTGCACGGGCTTGCATGGCGCCAACCGCTTGGCGAGCAATTCCCTGCTGGAAGCGCTCGTTTGTTCACATCGTGTGGCGGGAAAAATGGTTGCCCGTTCACTGCCCCCGGTGGACGCGAAAATTCCCCTGTGGCAATCCGGCAACGCGCACAATCCGGACGAAATGGTCGTGGTCTCCCACAACTGGGACGAAATCCGGCGTTGCCTGTGGGATTACGTGGGCATCGTGCGGACAAACAAGCGGCTCGCGCGGGCGCAGAACCGCCTCGCCAATCTGCAACAGGAAATCCAGGAGTATTACTGGAACTTCATCGTGACGAGCGACCTGTTGGAATTGCGCAACATTGCGACGACGGCGGAATTGATTGTGCGTTGCGCGCAAATGCGCCCGGAAAGCCGCGGGCTCCATTACAATCTGGATCACCCGGGCGCCAACCCCGACTGGGCGCAGCGGGACACGATTTTAAGAAAATGAAATGCGGATTTCGCCGCGGGCGATTAGTGGGGAGTCCGCAACACCTCCAGACTCTTCCGGCTCTGTTCGATCAGGGTCCGGAACTGGGAAAGCTGGGCCGGCGTAATTAAAATTCTTGCGCTGTTCGTGTTGTAAGGCTGCAGGAAGAACTGGATGGCGCCGCGCCGCTGGCTGGTGAAAGCGCCGACGCGGAATCCGGATTTTGTGGTGTAGCCCGCCACGAATGTGGGCAGGGTGGTCACGTTGTAATCAATCCGGGCGAGGTAATCCAGGCCGCTCAGAAACGCATCCAGTTCGTCATAGTCAATCACCGCTTTCCGCACCCGCTGGTTGTTCGCGGTAATCTCAACGGTCGCGCCGTAGGCCTTCTGACCGGTGTTGACGTTCAGTGATTCCTTGAACTGCACCGTGACGCCCACGGCGTCAACCGCCATCGAACCCGACTGCCCGATGCCTTTGACGATGACCGTTCCGGTTTGCGCCTCAAACGTTTCCAACTCGGTCAAATTGGTGATGGTGTCCTGCGCGCTGGCGGTCCAGGTGAGCAGGCCGGCGGTGGCGATGAAAACAACGCAAATTCTACGCATGCTGGGGCCTCCGATATAAAGGGTTTCTCGCATCCAACCTTTCAAACCCCAACCACAAAGGAAAGTTTCGCGCCGGCCCGGCCTGGGTGCATCTTGACACTGTCCTTGTTTGGAGTCCCGCCTTCAGGCGGTTTGGTTGAAAATCGGCGATGGGCCGCGTAAACGCGGAACTCCAAACGCTCAAAACGGTTCGATTAAGGACAGTGTCAAGATGCACCCGCCCGGCCTTGGGGGACGAAGCCGGCGCGCTTTTAAGATTGAATTTTCAACGGTTTCGTGGCTTCTTACAGGCGGTCGCGCGCTTAGCTCAGCGGTAGAGCACCAGTATCACACACTGGGGGTCGCAGGTTCAAAACCTGCAGCGCGCACCAGTCTTCGCTCTCCGCTCCGCTTCGAGCTACGGCTCGGCAAGCCAGAGAGATTTCCGCCGGATACAGATCGTTGTACCTGATCGACTACATTGCTTGCACCCAGTCCCGCGCCAGGTCCCCCACTCGCGGATCTGGTTTCAAATCCGATACCACCAAGAAAATTATCACGCGCGAATAAACGTCATCAGTTTGCGCTCCTCACAACCGACGCGACCAAGCCCGCCAGTCAATCAAAGCAATGCAGGATATTTAATGCGTTCTTTGGACATAATCACTCATCGCCAAAGCGTCCCCGAATAATTCCACGCCCCAGGAAACATCCGGCGCAGAATCAATTCGTTTGCGAATTCTAACTTGTCCGTATCGCCCTGGAACAAAGTGAACTGAGAGAGTTGCATCGTTCACCGTCTTTTCCACAGTTTTATTTGAGTTGCGAAATTTTGCGGGATGCGGCGGCGCGGTGAGATACGCTTTTTTAGTGCGATTTAGAATGCGCTTGGAATCAACCACCGAAGGCAACTTGACATTGCCAAAAACAAAAGGGGTTGTAACAGCCCAAGGTTCAGCTACGAGCATTTTATCCCAAACCTCTTCATGGTGTGCCGTGGCCGACCCGTGGTGTGGAATTTTGAAACCGTGATGTTTTACATCTCGTTGACCAAAATCATTAACAACAGCTATCCACCCCAAACCGGCATCCCCACTTACCTCCAAATCCGATCCGAGCAATACACGGTGATTTCCAATTTGCAGATCCAACGCTATGGAAGTGTCATTAGGCCGCACACTTGGAATGCGCCGCCTCAACTTGGAAATTTTGGGAGTTAAATTCTTAATCCGCGCTATGGCAGCTAACACCGCCGCGTCCGACGGAGACAACGCTTTTACGAGAACGGATGGCTCGTCTCTTCTTTCCCAAATCGGTTTCTTCGCCGAGGCCATTACCGGTGATGGATAGCGGTTATTACCTCCCCTTTTTTTTAACTCACTCAATACCAAATGAAGTTCGTCTATACCGGAACCGCCCGCTAAAAACCGCGTGCCGGTCCAACAAGACAAGATTTCACTAAAATCTGGCGTCTGTACGGCCTGGGGACACGCGAAAATTGCCGATTTTGCCTCTTTGAACACCAAGCTAATGCCGTGTATATGGTCGTCATGCCAATGGCTCGCCACAACAAAACGGACAGATTTTTCCGCATCCACGCCGAGAAGTTCGAGATAATGGAGCGCAGCCGGACGCCTGGAAATTGGATCAAGGCAGGAATCCACTATTCCCCAGTCACCGTTTCCAAAATGCACGACTACGCATTCACCAAAACCAGGGCCAAAGACAGAAATTTCCAACTCCTGTGATTCGGGAGGAACCTCACGACTATTTCCAATGGATGTCACGGGTCAATTCATCTACCTCTTTTCTAGCTAACACAGCCTCTTCGTCTTTCCATGGAGGTAGCCGCCTCAAATAAATTACGGACTCACGTTTGCGAGTATTTCCTTCGTAGCGATAACCAATTGTCCACACAAGAGCTGCTCCATCCACAGCCAGCAACCGGTCAGTTTCAGAAAGCTCTTCCAAATCGAATTCAGCCTCCACCACCGGGTAATCGCTGACGTTTTCAAAAAGGCGT
Organism: uncultured Verrucomicrobiae bacterium; assembly: GCA_963802515.1. GTDB lineage: Bacteria > Verrucomicrobiota > Verrucomicrobiia > Limisphaerales > UBA11358 > UBA11358. The sequence continues at coordinate 1,445,737 of CAWDIX010000002.1, read as the reverse complement.
GTTGTGAAACTTCGTTCATTACGTGAGGTCACAAATCCTTCGAACTTTTTTAGAAGAATATACCTTTCTTGCGGCAAGGTGTTCACGCGTCTTGCGCGCGGTATCATTGACTTTGGTCGGAATTGCGTCGCTGTTTTTTCTGTTGGGGCCCCAGTATTAATAACTGCGCACTCCTGTTCTGAACCAGATTCCTCCTCACTGGCTGGCTCACGTATTAGCAAGTCCGTGCTACGATATGAACCCGCGAAGAAATGTTGGGTGTCTGGCCGCAGCCGGAGAGCATCGCGAATTTCCTCCATCCACCGAGGCCTGTTATCCAACGTCGAAATTTCAGGAAAGTTTGCCATTTGCGGTGTCAGGTTTGATCTTTTCAAAAATTTCGTCTGCCACAATTCGCGCCTCCGCGCAAGCGGAATTCCATTCTGATTTCAGAAACTTTAGAAGATTTTCAGTTGCTCCAGAGTGAACTGTGTCCGCCGGCAATGTATAATGGTAATTCGCCTGCACAAAAAGTCCCGGCTGAAATCTAAACGACGGCTCAACTTTTATATTTATTTCCCCAGGAAATTCACCTCTTCGCACCGCTTTGACGGTGACCGACTGCATACCTGGTTTTTCAAGTAGTCCATTCCATATCAATTCCTTTGGAACCAGCGTGTGACCGATCTTGTGCCAGTATTGCGTATCGCCTACCAAATAGTGCACATGAGGATTGATACCGCAAGCTGTTACAGGAATGTGCGGGAGCAATGTAAAAATTTGGATTAAAAAATCCTGCATTCGTGCGGCATGTGAAATGTTGGTTATGCCAAGTGAAATACGGTCGTTAATACAAATGAGTTTAATGCCGCATATTTGAACGTCAGTCACCTCTTTGCCTACTACGTCCACCTGCGCTTCCTTGACGTCATTTTCGCCGATGAGTTTTTGGCGTAAAAACCACTCAGGATGAAAGATTGCCGGGTTGAACGAACCAATAACTACAACTTCAAGCCCTTCGGCGTCCGGCGTTCGTTTGCTCGCAGACATTTCCGTGATTTTATACCGCTGGTTGGGTCGTTTGGCAATGCCCAATTTTAAACATCGCTGGTCGTTTTACTGACAGCTTTGAATGGTTGTCTCGCCGGGCTACACCAGCTTCCAGAGAATCTGCAATTCAGCCAGTTTCATATAGGCAGAGTTTATCTTCAAGCCACCCTGCCGGGGCGCGCGCCCGCTGGCGCGGGCGCGCATCCCCGGCAGGGGTCCTTGATTTCACGTGCGCGTCAGTAACAGTCCGCCATTTTATCCGTGAAACTGCCAAGGTTTGTCGCAGTGCTGTTTTCTCACTTGCGATTGGAACCGTGGTGGACCTGCGCCCCGGCAGTGCTTGACCAATGCAGTGCCGATGGCCATTTGGGCTTGACAAGGCAATGAATAGAAATCGAGAGTACCACCAGCTTCTCTGGAAGCGAATTGCCGCCAACCTATGATCAAGAACGTCTGTGTTTCGTGCGGTCAACCTTTCGTGTCCTCCGATGCGCCCGCGGGAACTCAAATCAAATGCCCGCGCTGCGGAACCGAAAACGTCGTGTCGCCTCCGGAACCGCCAGCCGTCCGGATTCCGAAACTGAGCGCGCCGGCGGAACGCGAACCGGGCGGTTCGCCGGTCACGCCGGTGGCCAATCGCATCATTGAGAACATCGAGAAGGTGATCGTCGGCAAACATAATGAAATCGTGCTGACACTGGCGGCATATTGTGCCGAGGGCCACGTGCTCCTGGAAGACGTGCCGGGTGTGGCCAAGACCATGCTGGCGCGGGCGTTGGCGCGGAGCATCGGTTGCACGTTCAAACGCATCCAATGCACCCCGGACCTGCTGCCCAACGACATCACCGGCAGCTCCATTTTCAATCCCCAAACGACCGCGTTCGAGTTCCGGCCCGGCCCGCTCTTTGCGCAAATCGTGCTGGCGGACGAAATCAATCGCGCCACGCCGCGGGCCCAGTCCGCCCTGCTCGAAGCGATGGCGGAACGGAAGGTGACGTCCGACGGAAACAACTACGAACTGACGCCGCCGTTTCTCCTGATTGCGACCCAAAACCCGATTGACCATGAAGGCACTTTCCCGCTGCCGGAGGCGCAATTGGACCGTTTTCTGGTCCGATTGCGACTGGGCTATCCGCAGTTTGAAGATGAAGTGTCCATGTTGCAGCGGCTCCAATTGCAGCATCCGATTGAAACGCTGGAGGCCGTGGCGAGCGCCGATGAAATCATGGCCTGTCAGGAATCCGTGCGGCAGGTGCACGTGGACGACAAAGTCAGCCGCTACATCGTGCAACTCATCCAGGCGACCCGCGAACACTACGACGTCATTCTCGGCGGCAGCCCGCGGGCGTCCATGGCGTTGCTGCGTTGCGCGCAGGCCTTTGCCGCCGTCAATGGATTTGATTTCGTCCTGCCCGATGACGTGAAACAAATCGCGCCGTATGTGCTCGGCCATCGGCTGATTCTCCGCCCGGAAAGCCGGTTGCGCAAACGCACGGTTGCCCTGGTCATTGACGAGGTCCTGAAAACGGTGCCGGTGCCGCAAATGCCGGCGGGCGGCCAGTCCGGATGAAATGGATTCTCGGCACACTCGGGTTGCTGTTGCTGGGCTTGCTGCTCAAACTGAACCTGCTTGTTTACGCGATGTACGTGCTGCTGGGAATCCTGGCCTTGAGCCGGTTCTTTTCCCGCGCGTGGATCAACGAGCTTATGGCCGGCCGGTTTTGCAACCGGGACGTGCTGGAAATTGGCGATACCATTGCGATGGAAGTCGAGGTCAAAAACCAGGGCCGCCTCACCGTCCCGTGGCTGATTATCGAAGATGCCCTTCCGCAGGACGCGTTGACGCAAATGCCCCGTCGCCTCAAGGCGGAAGGTCCGCGCCTGACTCTCTCCCGGCTTGCGCCCGGCGAAACCACGAGGCTGGAGTACCAGATGACTTTCCTCATGCGCGGTTATTATCAACTGGGACCGTTGCTGCTGGAAACGGGCGACGTGTTCGGATTGCATCGCCGCTTTCGCGTGGCGACCGAGCCGCATTTTGCGATGGTGCTGCCCAAGGTTCTGCCGCTGCAGGGCTACAACCTGGCGTCGCGCCGGCCGATTGGCGAGATCCGGGTGGTGCACCGGTTGTTTGAAGACCCGACGCGGCTGGCCAGCATCCGGCCCTATCAACCCGGCGACCCGCTGAACCGCATTCATTGGCGGGCCACGGCGCGGACCGGACAGATTCATTGCCGCGTTTATGAAAATTCCCGGGTGGCGGGCGCGACGTTTCTGCTGGATTTTCATGAGCGGAGTTATCAAGGCGCCGGCGCGGCGAACTCGGCGGAATTGGCCATCGTCACCGTGGCCTCGCTGGCCAACGCGGTCTTGCTCATGGGACAACAAATCGGTTTCGTCAGCAACGGCCGCGACGCCGCCGACCGCATTCGCGAGGAAGGCTGGGGTGCCGAGTTCACCACGCGCCGGGACGCGCACCGGCGGGCGGCCGAGGCGCAGGCGAATACCCGTTTACGGCCGGTCATCGTGGGAACGCGGAAGGGCGACGCGAAGTTCAGGCAAATCATCGAGACGTTGGCCCGACTGGAACACACGGATGGCCTGGAGTTTTCCGAAATGCTGGCAGAAGCCGCTTCCGAGATTCCCCGCGACGCGACCGTGGTGGCGGTGCTGCGGCGCGTGACCCCGGCCACAGCGGCGGCACTCGGTGAATTGGCCCGGCGCGGTTTTCTGGTGACGGTGATTGTGGTATCGGTCGAGCTGGAACCGCCGCCGGATTGGGCGCAACCGCCCGATTGGGCGCAGATGTTGCTCGCCCAAAACATTGATTTCCGTGTGGTCAACACGGAGGAATCCGTGACGAACCTGTGCGCGGGAGCCATCGTGAGGTAATCATGACTCCGAAACCTGGAAAAACTTTGGCGGACTACATGGTCATCGGCATCAGTCCGGTGCTGATCATGCTACTGGTGGGCAGCCTGAGCTTTTTCCTGATCCAGGTCTTCTATCGGGGTGAAGCCGCGGGCAGCGTCCGCTGGGTGCTGTTCTGGTTTGTCATGGCGGTGGTTCTGGTATCCCGCATTGGCATTGAGCAAGGCACCGGCCACGCGGCGGTTTACGGATTGGCCCTGGCGGCGGCGACCTGGATTTACCTGATGATTGTCCACCCGGCCGCTTTGTTGGGAGTCGTTCTGCTGGGAATTGTCTGGTGGTCGGCCCATAAACTGACGTGGGATTGCACTTTGATTGACGATGACGAGGACGCTTCCGGCAACGGCTTGCTGCAAACTGCGAAAGAAAGACAAAAATCCGAGCCGGACGAGGCGGCTTCAATTGGAAAAAAGGCACAGGCCGGTTCCAGGTTTAAAGATGATCACAAACGCCGCGCTCCGGTTCCGCATCCGCCGGGTTTGTGGGTCGTCTATTTTTCGCTGGTGGCATTGCCGTTGTTCGGAATCGGACAAATGCTCCTGCCAAGTGGCGACCCGGCCGCGCGGCGGGCGGGCTTTGCGCATCTTTTCGTTTACATGGCTGCTACGGTTGGGCTGCTTCTGACCACGAGCTTTTTAGGATTGCGCCGTTATCTCCGGCAACGCTATCTACCAATGCCCGGGGTCATCGCATTTGGCTGGCTCAAGTTCGGCGCCGGGGTCGCTTGCGTCGTGCTCGTCGCAGCATTGCTGCTGCCGCGTCCGGGTGTCAATGATGCCTGGTCAACGCTGCGTTACCAGATTGATTACCGGTTGCACCAGGCCAGTAAATATGCCAACCGCATCGGACCGCATGGCACGGGACGTGGGCATCCGGGCGGTGAGCCGGACCAATCGAGTGACTCCACGGGTTCCGCCGCCACGTCTCAATCAGACAATGCATCCGGTGCCAGCGGCCAATCGCAAGGCCAGACGCACGCCGGTGGCAGCCAGCCGGCACAAGACCAGACTTCGTCACAAGTTCGTTCCGGTTCAAGCCCCGTCGCGGGCGCTGCCGGATGGTATCGCTGGTTCCGAAATCTGGTGATCCTGGCGGCGATTATTCTGGCGGGCTGGTGGGTGTATCGCCGGCGCCTTTTGCTGCTCGAAATCGCGCAGTCGCTCATCGCGGCGGTGAAGAAATTCTTCAGAGATCTTCTTTCGCTGGGCGTGTCCTTAAAGAAAACCGCCCTGGAAACGAAAGACCGAAAGCCGGGACCAAATCCATTCGCCGCCTACGAAAGTCCGTTTCTGACCGGCAAGGACAAATCATGGACGGTCGAACAATTGATTCTTTACAGTTACGAGGCGCTCCAGGCCTGGGCCATCGAACAGGGAATTCAACTCCAGCCCGAGCAGACCGCCCGGGAGTTTTGCGTGAGGCTGGGTCAAACGTATCCCGACGTTGGCGCCGAATTGAACCGCCTGGCGTTGCTTTACGGTCATGCCGCTTACGGTTTCGCCGTGCCGGCCGGGTGCGATCTGGAGCCCGTGAGAAAACTTTGGCACCATCTTGCCGCAATAGCGGTTGGTGATCTGGCTGCCAGGCCGAGGGACTGAGGCGCGGGTGCGCCTTGCTTCAACAAACAGACAAGGCCGTTACACCGGCTCGGCGAGCAACCGCGTGATTTTCCTCTCTCAACTTTCAACTCTCAACCATCAACTACACCTCAAAATTGGTCTTCCTTTTCCTTGAACAACACGTTGAACGTGGTCAGTGAGCCCTGGCTGCGCGTGATGTATTGCTGCATCTCCACCTTTTCACCGTCAGTCAACTTTTCATGGGCATTGATCTTCTGTTCCAGCACGCGCAGGTTATTCCGCACCATCACGATTTTGTGGAAAAAGGTTTCCAGCGGGACTTCCTTCGTTTGCAGCGCTGGATCGGCAGGATGCATGACCAGTTTGCCGCCATGCCAGCGGATCCCAAGTTTTTCGACAACGGCATCCGGTTTTTCCAGGCCAAGCCGGGCGACCGCGGCATCCAGCGTTTGCTCGACAAATTGTTTGAGCGGGATGCCCAAGCCGCTCATTGCCATCTGCGGTTCGGCCGGTTCGACGCCTGCGGCTTCCGGGGCGATGGTGCGCTTGTTGCCGTCGTCAAATTGAATGTCTGCCGTGGTTTCGGAAATCGTTTTGACCGTGCCGGTGCCGTATTGCGGATGGCGCACACGCTGGCCGATATGGAGGGATTCGATTTTCATGGGGAAATTTAACCACGGATGAATATGGATGCGCACGGATTTTTTGTGCCTTTTGTTTTGACAGACTGGTGGAAACGCAACACTCCTGATGCATGGCCCGCGCAAACCCAGTTGACCGTTTCGAGTTTGAGCGCGTGCTGTGGCGTCGCGGCGCGACCCGGGTCGCGGGCGTGGATGAAGCCGGGCGCGGCCCGCTGGCCGGACCGGTCGTGGCGGCGGCGGCCATTTTACCGGCGGAATGGGCGGCAGCCGGGCTGCCGCCGGAACTGGAAGGCTTGAACGATTCCAAGCAATTGACCGTGATTCAGCGCGAAAAGTTTTTCGCCTTTCTGACGACGTGCGGCGGGGTGGAATTTGCCATCGCTCAAATTGATGCCGTTCAAATTGATGAAATCAACATCTTACGGGCGACACACCGGGCGATGAACGACGCGCTGGCGAAATTGAATCCGGCGCCGGAGCACGCGCTCGTGGATGGCCGGCCCGTCAAAACCATGCGCGTCCCACAAACGGCGATTGTGAAGGGTGACGCGCGAAGTTATTCCATCGCTGCCGCAAGCGTGCTGGCCAAGGTCACGCGTGACCGGCTGATGCTGGAATTCGACCGGCAATGGCCGGTTTACGGTTTTGCCGGACACAAAGGTTACGGCACGGTACGGCATCTGACCGCACTGGCGGAACATGGACCGTGTCCGATTCATCGGAAAAGTTTCGCACCGTTGAGGCAGGAAGAGCCGAAATTGTTTTAACCGCAGATGAACGCGGATAAACGCAAATGGGAACGGAACGCGGGCTTCAGCCCGCTTCAGCATCTCAACGCGCTTGACGTTCGCATGTTGAAGCGGCCTGAAGGCCGTGCCCCAACGTGTTGGCGTTATCCGCGTCAATCTGCGTCCATCTGTGGTTAAAAATCTCGTAGAAAAAATCAAATCGGTGTTCGCCGGCGCCGACCGGCCGGAACACTTGCGCCGTGGCGAGCTGGGTGAGCGGGCGGCAAAAAGTTATTTACGGAAACGCGGGCTGAAATTTCTCACGGCCAATTTCCGATCGGCGCGCGGCGAGATTGACCTGATTTTTCGCGATAACGACTGTCTGGCGTTCGTCGAGGTCAAGACGCGGTCGTCCGAGCATTGGACGCGCCCGGCGGCGGCGGTCAATGCGCGGAAGCGACGGCTGCTTTCGCAAACCGCGCTGGACTATTTGCGCCGGCTGAAAAATCCGGCGGTGAAGATCCGCTTCGACATCGTGGAGGTGTTGCTGGCGGACGGCGACGTGCGCGAAGTGCGGCATTTGCCGAACACATTCGCCATGGCGAAACCGTATCGGTACGGGTGAATTCGGTGCCATCGCGATCTTAATCCGATCGGCAAATAATTCTGATTCGGGGCGGGAGCCGGATCCTGACCGGGCTGGATTTAGCTTGCGCCCGCGGGAAAACGGGACGAGCTTTGGGGCATCAGTCATGAGCCAGAACCTAAAACTCGCGGTCAACATTTTTTGGCTCATCATCGTTGTGGCGGTGGGAATCTGGCTCTTCATCCGTTCCCTCAAACGCAGTGATAACCGGCTGAAGTTGATTCTCAAATGGATTTTCACCGGCCTCATCCTGGGGGCTGTATTTGGGGAGGCCGTGCCCGGTTTCAGAGAGGGTGGACTTGACGCCATTGACGCCCTTTTTTTGATGTTGGTTCTCGGGGGCGGCCTGGCGATTATCTGGAGGAACAGTATCACGGATGCCCTCGCCAGTCCGTTGGCCAACCTGTTTGACGGCGGCAACGAACCGCCGGTGCCCAAACCGTATTATTCAGTCGCCCTGACCAAACGAAAGCTGAACCAGCCGCTCGAAGCCATTGACGAGGTTCGCAAACAGCTCGCTCAATTTCCGACCGATTTCGAGGGAGTGATGCTGCTGGCCGGTGTCCAGGCCGAAGACCTGAAGGACCTGCCCGCTGCGGAAGTCACGCTGGATGATTTCTGCGATTCAGCCGGCGCGCCGCCCAAACAGGTGGCCGCCGCGCTCACGCAACTGGCCGACTGGCATCTCAAGGTGGCGCAGGACGCGGAGGCGGCGCGCGGCGCGTTGGAAAAAATCATCGCGCGATATCCCGAAACCGAATTATCGCTGCAAGCCGCGCAACGCATAGCGCACCTGGGCGGCACGGAAAGAATCCTGCTGTCGGCGCATGACCCCCAGCCGGTGGCCGTGCCGGAAGGCGTGAAAAATGTCGGTCTGCTCCAATCCTCCGGGTTCCTGCGGCGCGGGGAGATGGAGCCGGGCCAGCTCGCGGCCGCTTACGTGAAGCATCTGGAACAGCATCCGCTCGACACGGAAGTCCGGGAGAAGCTCGCCATCATTTATGCGGACCATTACCAGCGGTTGGATCTGGCCACGGGTGAATTGAAGCAAATGATTGAATACCCCAATCAACCGGCCCGGCGCGTGGCGCATTGGTTGAATTTACTGGCGGACTTGCAGATTCGCCACGGCGCGGATTACGACATGGTGCGCGAGACCCTGGAAAAGGTGGTGGAGCGATTTGCCAATTCGGCGGTGGCGGAACGGGCGCGGGCGCGGCTGGCGCATTTGAAACTGGAACTGAAAGCGCAAAAAGAAACGCCGGGCGTGAAGCTCGGCGTTTATGAACAGAATCTCGGTTTGAAACCGGGCTCACTCCGACGCCAGCTTTAGCGCGATTTCCTTTTCCAGTTGGTGGGCAAGGTCTACGTCGCCGCTCGTCTTCGTGCGGGCCTGCACGGTGACCTGCGTGATCTGGGGAGTCTCCGCGGACACGCGGATCCACACATTGCGCTGGTTCACCTTGCCTTGCAACGAGCGCACGGTGTTGGTCGTGTCGTGCGGAATGTATTCCGTGATCATCACCCCGTCGCTTTGTACGACCTGCACCGCCGCTTGATAGACCTGGTCCACCGAACGTTGATAACGGCCCTGAACCTCATCCCGGTTAGGCACCAGGGCCGCCGTTTTTGTGCCGCTCACTGTGCCGACGCAACCTGCGGTGACCATCGCGATTCCCGCAAACGCCCAAAAACATTTCATTCTCATATGGCCTCCAAGACACCCCAAACCGCCGCCGGCGTCAAGCTTTTTACGCAACTCGACAAGTGCATCGCGAAATGCGAGTTTTGAAGTTGTGTCAGCCGACAAACTTGAACAATTGCGCCGGGTGTTGCGCGACTACAGCTCATGTCTGGTCGCGTATTCGGGCGGCGTGGACTCGGCCTTTCTCGCTCACGTGGCGTATGAGGTGCTCGGCGAAAAATTTCTCGCCGTCATCGCCGACTCGCCCAGTTTGCCGCGGCGTGAACTTGCCGACGCGCTGGCGGTGGCCGAATCCTTCTCCTTCCCGGTCCGGGTCATTCAGACGAAGGAATTTGAAAACGGAGCGTACACCGCCAACCCGGCCAACCGCTGCTATTTCTGCAAACACGAGCTGTTTGAACAATTGGCGCCGTTGGCGCGTGCCGGCCATTTTGCGGTGATTGCCTATGGCGAAAATGCGAGTGACGCCGGCGATTTCCGTCCCGGCGCGCAGGCGGCGGCGGAGTTACAAGTACGCGCACCGCTCAAGGAGGCCGGCCTGACGAAGGCGGAAATCCGCGCGCTGTCGGCTCAGCTCGGTTTGCCGACGGCAGACAAGCCGCAGATGGCGTGCCTGAGTTCGCGCGTGCCGCACGGCGAGCCGGTCACGCCGGAAAAACTGGCCATGATCGAACAGGCCGAAAATGTCCTGCGTGATCTGGGATTCCACGACGTGCGGGTGAGGCATCACGAATCGGGAGTGACGAATGACAAGTGGCACGTGACGGGAAATCACCCGCCGTCAAACGGCAATCCTGCCTGCCGTAACCTGTCCGCCGTGGCTTGCCTGGCCCGCATCGAGCTTGGGCCGGCAGAGATACCGCGATTTTTGGAGGGCGGCAATTCCAAACAAGTCACCGACGCGCTCAAAAAAATCGGGTACACACACGTGACGCTGGATTTGGAGGGCTACCGCAGGGGAGCTTTAAACGAACCCGCGACTTCAGGTTTTACGTTTCACACTTCTCACCCGAACGTGAAACCTGAGGCGTGAAACGTGAAACTTTCCGCGGCAACCGGTTTTTAATCTTCAGTTTATGCCGCAATTTTCCTACAAGGCCCGGCGCCGCTCCGGAGAACTGGTTGAAGGAGTTTTGGAGGTGGCCGACCGTCCGGCCGCGCTGGTGCAAATCCAGCGGCTCGGGCTTTTCCCCATCGCGGTGGACACGGCCAAAAGCGGGGCCACTGCCAACGGCCAGCCACGCGATGGGAAGAAGGTGGATTTGCTGGCGTTCCTGCCGCCGGCGGTGCGCGCGCAACTGCAGCAAAAACGCAAACCGAGGTTGCAGGAACTGGCGACGTTCACCCAGCAACTGGCCAACCTGCTCAATTCCGGCATGCCGCTGACGGTGGCGCTCAACAGCATGACCCATCTCGAGTCCAAAGGCATTCCCGCCGAGGTGAGCCGCGATTTGAAACAGGAAGTCTCCGAGGGCCGCGGTTTGTCGGACGCGATGGCGCGGCAGCCGCGCATCTTTTCGGATTTGTATGTCAACATGGTGCGCGCGGGCGAGCAAAGCGGTTCACTGGTGGAAGTCCTGCGTCGCATGGCGACCCATTTCATGCAGTTTGCCGAGGTGCAGGCCAAGTTCACTTCGGCGCTGATTTACCCGGCGATGGTGATCTGCGTGGGCGCGAGCATCATCGTGTTCTTTATGACCTTCATCATGCCGCGCTTCATCATCATTTTCAGCGGCTTCAACGTCGAGTTGCCGCTGCCGACGCGAGTGCTCATCGGGTTCAGCCGCTTTCTACAGGGCTACTGGTGGCTGTTGGGCGGACTGGCGCTGATCGCGGTCATTTTGTTCAAGCGCTTTCAGACCAGCGAGGCGGGCGCGCGGAAACTGGACGAATGGAAAATGAAAGTGCCGGTGCTTGGCAAGGTGGTGAAATTGAATTTATTCAGCCAGTTTGGGCGGACGCTGGGCACGTTGCTGCAAAACGGCGTGCCGGTATTGACCGCATTGAAAATCACGGAACAGGTCATGTCCAACCGCCTCATCAAGGAGGCCATCGCCCAGACGCGCGACGCGGTCACGGACGGCAAGACCCTCGCGCAGCCGCTGGCGCACAGCAAATTATTTCCGCAATTGATGGTGGACCTGGTGCGCATCGGTGAAGAGACCGGCGACGTGCCGGGCGCTTTGAACAACCTCGCCGACACCTACGAAGGCGAACTGCAAATCGCCCTGCGCGTGATGACCAATCTCATCGAGCCGGTGCTGATCATCATCATGGCCATCGTCGTGTGCTTCCTGCTGATCAGCATTTTACTGCCGTTGTTCCGGCTGGTTTCCCAAATCCACTCGTGAGGCCCAATGAGTAACCCGCGGCAAGCGACATGAAATCCCCCGCGCTACCCAGCACCCGTTCCCGCCGGATGTCGCGCGTTACCGGTCACGCATGGGCTTTCACGCTGATTGAAATCATGATCGTCGTGGCCATCATGGGTCTGATTGCGGCAATGGGAGTGCCTTCGATCCTCCAATCCTTACGCAAGGACGGCATGCGCAAGGCGGTGAGCGACATCGCGGGTCCTGACGGAGTCTTCGCCGAGGCGCGGCAGGACGCGATTCTGTATAACAAAACAACCGCGGTCGTGTTTTATCCGCCGGAGCGCCGGTTTGGAGTGGAGGGCGGGGCGGCCGGCGGCAAAAATGCGTCGTCCGGCAGGGTCACGTCCGCCACGTTGCCCGATGGGGTCGAGTTCGCGATGCTCGACATTAATTTGCAGGACTTTGGCGCATCGAAATGGGCGCGCGTGTTCTTTTACCCGGATGGAACGAGCGACGAGATGACGCTGGTGCTGCTCAGCCAGGGAGACCGGCGAAAAATCACACTGGAATTTTCCACCGGCCTGGCCACCGTGTCGGATGTGGACAAATGAAGACGGAAACCAAAACCAGCGCGCGGCGACACGGATTTTCCTTGCTGGAGGTGATGATTGCCATCGGCGTTTTTTTCATGTGCGTGTTCTCGATTTTGGCGCTGGTGTCCAGCTCGCTCGAAAATGCGCGGCGGTTGCAACGGCCGCTGGTGGACGCGGGTGCGGTAGCGGCCTGGCTTTCGACGACCAACCGGCTGGTCGAAGGCACTTACACCGTAAACCTCGGGGATTTGCTCGGCAACGCCTACAACGGCTACGACTGCACATACGATGTTCAGGAAGTGGAAACCAATAAACTTTTCCAGGTGGGTTATATCGTGCAAAGCACGACCGGCAACCACGAGGTCATCGCCAGCCTGACCAATTTGTTGTACAGCCCCCAGTCGATCGCCGGCAGTCTGGATGGAGCAACCGTGGCCAGATGAATTTGACACGACCATCCCGCCGCGGCGCCTTTACGCTGATTGAAATCATGGTCGCCATGGCGATCTTCAGCATCGTCATCGCCGCAATTTATTCGACGTGGACGCTGATTATACGCGCGTCGCTGGTCGGGCAGCACACCGCGGCCCGGGCCCAACGCCAGCGCGTCGCGCTGCGGACGATTGAGGATTCGCTCACGTGCGTCCAGTCCTTTCAAGCATCCATGAAGTATTACGTCTTCATCGTCCAGAACGGCGACCAGTCGGCCTTGAGCTTCACCGCCCGGCTGCCGGACATTTTCCCGCGCAACCGAAAATTCGTGAATCCGGATTTGGGCCGGGACTTCAGCTTGCGGCGGCTCACCTTCACGCTTGAGCCGGGACCGGACTCGGAAAACGATTTGGTGCTGCGCCAGACCCCGGTGCTCATGGAGATGGACCCGGACGAACGGCAAACGCCGCTTGTGCTGGCGCACGACGTGAAAAAATTCACCGTTGAGTGCTGGGATCCCAGAACGATGGACTGGATTGACGAGTGGGACACCACGAACACGATTCCCACCATGGTGCGCATCAGCCTTGCGCTCGGTGGCAACGCGAATGCCGGCAACACGGCGTCGGAGCTTGCGGTGACGCGCATCATCGCCATCCCGTCCGTCACGCTGCCCGCCGGTTTGCAGGGAGGCGTCGGCGGCAGCGTCAACGGCGGAATTCTTCCCACCCCGCGCCGATTCTGATGAAAATCCGCCCCGGCCACAACTGCAACGGCATCGCGCTCATCATCGCGTTGATCGCGATTCTGGTGTTGTCCGCCCTGGCGGCGGGTTTCGCGCTGTCAATGAAAGTGGAGACCCGGCTCGCGTTCAACGCGAATTCGGAGACGCAGATGTATTGGCTCGGCCGGTCAGGTGTGGAACTGGCGCGCTGGGTATTGGCGCAGGAAAGGTGTCCATACGATTCTTTGAATCAAATCTGGGCGGGCGGGCCGGGATCCGATTGCGAAACCAATGGTCCGCTGGCTGGTTTTTCGCTGGACAATTTTTACGTCGGGGGCGGAACCGTTTCCATCAAAATTGTTGACCTTGAACGCAAGGCGAACATCAACGCCGCCAATGGCGTTGAGATCCAGCAGGCGCTCACGCTCATGGGGGTGGACGCCAACGACATTTCCGTGGTGGCGGATTCCATTCGGGACTGGATTGATCCTGATGATATGCCCGGGGTTGCCGGCGCGGAAAGCGATTATTATCAGGGACTCGACCCGCCCTACTACGCCAAAAACGCGCCGATTGACGACATATCCGAATTGTTGCTTGTGCGCGGCATCACTCCTGAAATGTATAATGGCGGCAGTGCAACGAACCAACCAGGCGCGGTATTCCGGAACAAGCTCGGTTTTGGCCCCGCACCCGGTCAGCCCCCTGATTATCCGTTCGGGTTGAAAGACCTTTTCACGCCCATTTCCAACGGACACATCAACGTCAACACGGCCGACGAGAACGTCCTGCAACTGATTCCCGGCGTGGACGCCGTCACTGCCGAAAACATCATCAAGCTGCGCGCTGGTCCCGACGGGGTGGACGGCACGGAGGACGACACGCCTTTCCAAAATGCCGCCGGAGCGCTCCAAAGTGCCGGGGCTCCAGCCCTGGCTCAACAGGCGGGAAACCTCCTCACGACGCGCAGTTCCACGTTTGAGGTCCACGTCACCGCGCAAATCGGCATTCAGAAACGCGAATATGTCGCCATTCTTTTCCGCAATTCGCCGACGGACATTCAGGTCCTGAGCTTTTATTGGAAATGATCGCGCCCGCGCCTTGAACCGCTTCGTTCAAACATCCAGGGCAGGATTGGGACATGGTCAAATTGGGGTTGAGTTTGCCGCGCTGTTCGTTATTGTTCCGCCATGCGCCGGTTCTGGATGATTTTGCTGCTGTTTGCCGTGCTCCCGGCCTTTGCGGATGGGATTGAAAAGGGCCGCGTTGTTAAGATGCTGCCGTTATTCCTCGACTTGAAAGGCCACGACGCCGTTTCGCCAAGTCTCTACGACCGTGATGCCTACCAGGCTTACCTGCGGCAGCACACCAACGAAATCTCAGCCATCCGCTTCGACTTTTTGTGGCAGGTCGAGAATCCGTCCGCCGCCAAATACACGCTCCGCATCGAGCTTCGCGGCATCGGCGCAGGTGGAAAGCCTACCCGGTCCATGCTGGAAGCCGAAGTGCCGCCGCCGCTCTTCCGCCGCTGGAATTCCCTGGTCCTCGGCGGCACGGAATATGGGAATTTCGGCGAACTCATCGCGTGGCGCGCTACGCTCTGGCGCGGCGGCCAGTTGTTGAGCGAACAAAAATCGTTTTTATGGTGAAAGCCGTCAGGCGCCCCCCCATTCTGGCATGGTAATTCCCATTAAAATCATTTGCCCGTGCGGCCAGAAATACGCCTTTGACGTGTCGCCCGTGAACGGCCGGATGCCCGCGCCGATTCGGTGTCCGCGTTGCGGCGCGGACGGCACCACCGTCGCCAACGCAATCATCTCGCTCGCGCTGGGCGCGCGGTCTGCGTCGAATAATCTGTCAACCCAACCCAACGGTGAGCAACTCGTTGCCACGCGCGATGCCCTCGCCCCGCTCCTGGCGCAGGCGGTCAAGGAAGCCGTGGTTCAGGAACTGGCGGCGCAACGCCGCGAATTGCTCCGGGTGCAGGAAAACGCCGCCATGGAACTGGTGGCCATGATCCGCCGGCTGGACTCGCTGCAGGCGCCGCTCCAGGACCGGATGCGTGCTTACGAATCGCGCATTCAGGAACTCGAAAAGGAACTCGCCGCGCGCACCGAGGAAAACCAGGAGTTGCTCAAACTCAAGATTGAAATGCTCCGCCGCCAGCTTGAAACCGAGAGCGTCCGCAATCGGATGGAATTTAACTGACGCAACGCCAAAGCCGCCGCGCTTTCATTTAGACAAATTTCTTTTCCTGCGTGTGCAGCGCCTGTTCGTAACACCGCAACGCCTCGTCATAACGCGCCATGCGGTTGAACAGGCCGCCCTTGTGCAGATAGGCGATGGTCATCGAACCGTCCGCCTCGATGGCGTTATCGTAACAGGCGATGGCATCGTCCAGCCGCCCCAGCTTTTCCAGCGCCCCGGCCTTTTTGACCAGTGCCCCGGCGTGTTTCGGCTGCAACTGCAGCGCCACGTCAAAACATTCCAGCGCCTTTTGCGGTTCGTTGGCGTTCAGCAGCGACTGTCCCTCGGTGATCAGGTTGGCGACGCATTCTTCACGGTCGTTCGCATCCGACGGCGCCCCGTTTTTGTCGGTCGAGGCTGGCGCAGCCGGTTCGGCCAGCGGCGCGCGCGCGATTTGTTCCAGTTCCAAAATGCGCTTTTCGAGCCGCTCGACCACGCCGAGCAAGCCCGCGTTCGACGATTCCACCGCGGCGCGGCCGGGAACAGCGAGTTCGTTGGCCGCCTCCACCAAGGGCAACGCGCGGTGGTTGCCCAGCGCGAGTCCGGACGGCTGCCAGGTGGAGATTTTGATGAGTTGGGTGAACACGCGCCACTGGAAATAAACCATCAGCAGCATGATGCCCAAGCCGATCAGCCCGAATGCGGCCGCCATGAACAGCGCAATCTGCTGCGTTTTGCGCGCCGCCTCGATTTCGCTGGCCCGCTGGTCGGCGATGGTTTGTTCGAGGGCCTGGAGGCGCGCCGTCAAAGCGGCGGCGTTGGTGGCGGCCTCCGCCTCGGCCTCCCGCCGGCTGTTGTCAATGGCCAGTTGCGTGGCATGCAGCTGTTCCTGAATCTGCAGATAACCGTTCACCACGGCCTGGGTCGAGGCCTCCGCTGCCGGCGGCGGGGAAACCAGATCGGTTTCGGCGGTAAAGGCCCGCGTGCCCCAAAAAACACAGACGCACACCAGCGTAAAATTCAGACCAGATATTTTGTTCATACTGATTGTGAGCAGCGTGTGCCGCTGCTGCAATGTTGTCAAGCGCGTGACCGGCGGACTTATTCTCAGTTTACCCCCAATCTTATTCACCTGGATTTGAACGGCGGTCGGTTTGCGAAGCCACGAAACTCAAGGCGCCTTCAGGTCAAATTCCAGCCGCGTGCGCGAGCCGGTCTGGACGTTGTCAATTTCCATGCTTTCGACCTGCCACTGGCCCTTCACTTTTTTGACGTCCTTCGGGTAAAACTCCTTGAGCAATCTGCCCTGTGCGTCGTAGGCCCTGGCCATGACGATGCCGTCGCTCTCCTCGTCAATCCATGAGTCCACCCGCGAATAACCGTTCGTGGCCGGATTCGGATTCGTGCTTTCCAAAACCATGCAACTGCAGTTGCGCCGGAATTCCTTCTTCAAAACCTTCTGCTCCGGCCAGTGGAAGAATTCCAGGCCCAGGTCGGCGAGCCAAAAATCCGAACCGGCGAAGGGGGCTGTCAATTCTGCGCCAGACAATCGAGCGCTGCGAAACAGATGCCCGAGTACAGGGATGTCGCCCAGCGCCGGAACCGGTTCGGTGGAATTTGTCCGGTAAAAATATTCATTCAAACGGCCCGCGGTATGAATGACCCAAAGCGCCACGACCCGGTTTGTCGCTCCTGCCTCGTAAATGCTTTGCCAATTTGCGTCCGCGACAATGACCCGGCATTTCACCGGGAATGCCGAACGCTTGCCTTTCCCATCGCGAATTTGCAGAACGCCGGTGTTGGTGAAATTTTCCACAGGTCGGAACGTCGCAAAGCTGTTGTGCCAGTTGGCGGCCTTGAGTTTCCGCGTCGGACAGGCCGTTTGTGCTTTCCGCCAATGCCCTAATCGCAATCAGTAAAATTGGGGCGATGGCGAACAGGGCACAATCCCGAAGAGATTTCCTGAAAGTGGCCCGGCGTTTCAACGCCGGGAATGGATTGGTCGCCGGACAAATCCCGCGGGGACGGCCGAACCAGTTTTTTCCATTCGAGGACGAGGACGGCGGGAAGAATTTCATTTCGGCTCCAGCGCGAGCTGCAGGACGTCCGAAATGTGCCGGACGAAATGGACCTTGATTTTTGCGCGCACCTCCGCCGGCACTTCGAGCCAGCTGTTTTTGTTCTGTTCCGGCAAAATCACCTCCTTGATTTTGAAGCGCGCCGCTGCGAGGACTTTTTCCTTGATGCCACCCACGTGCAGCACGCGGCCGCGCAGGCTGATTTCGCCGGTCATCGCGAAGCCTGCCCGCACGCGCCGTTTCAGCAGCAACGACGCCAGTGCCGCGACGATGGCCACGCCGGCGCTCGGACCGTCCTTCGGCGTCGCGCCGGCGGGCACGTGAATGTGCAAATCCAGTTTGTTGTAATCGCTCAGGTCAATGCCGAGCTTTTTGGCCTGGCTGCGCAGGTAACTCAACGCCGCCTGCGCGCTCTCTTTCATCACGTCCCCGAGCGAACCCGTCAGCAGCAGGTTGCCCCGGCCGCGCATCCGCGTGGCTTCAATGAACAGAATCTCGCCGCCGACGGGCGTCCAGGCCAGTCCGGTGGCAATGCCGAATTCGGTGATTTTTTCCGCCGTTTCGGAAACAAATTTCGGCGCGCCCAGAAAATCCCGCAGCGTGGAACCCGCAATCACCACCGGCCTTCTGGCCGTACTATTGCCATAAATTTTGCGTGTGACCTTGCGGGCCAGGGCGGCGATTTCGCGTTCCAACTGGCGCACGCCCGCTTCGCGGGTGTATTCCTGAATCAACTTGCGCAACGCGGCCTCGGTGAACTTCATCTCCTGCCGCGCGAGGCCGTGCTCTTCAATCTGCCGCGGCACGAGATAACGTTTGGCAATCTGCAATTTTTCGGTTTCGGTGTAGCCGGGCAGTTCGATGACTTCGAGCCGGTCGCGCAATGCAGGATGGACCGGGTCGAGCCAGTTTGCCGTGGTGATGAACAGCACCCGCGACAGGTCGAACGGCAGGTCGAGAAAATGGTCCGTGAAGGTGTTGTTCTGCGCCGGGTCGAGCACTTCGAGCAGCGCCGACGCCGGATCACCCCGGAAATCCGCCCCCACCTTGTCCAGCTCGTCCAGGAGGATGACCGGGTTGCGGCTTTCGATGCGGCGCAGGGTCTGGATGATGCGTCCGGGCAAGGCGCCGACATAGGTGCGCCGGTGACCGCGAATCTCGGCCTCGTCCCGCATGCCGCCGAGCGAGATGCGCGCAAACTTGCGGCCCAGCGCGTCGGCCACGCTCTTGCCGAGCGAGGTTTTGCCGACGCCGGGCGGACCCACCAGACAAAGAATCGGGCCTTTGATCTGTTTGCGGCGTTTGATCACGGCGATGAATTCGAGGAGTCGGTCCTTGACTTTTTCCAGGCCGAAATGCTGCTCGTTCAAGATCCGCTCGGCGGTCTTCAAATCCAGTTTGTCATCGGTCTCCTTTTCCCACGGCAGGCTCAATATCCAGTCGAGATAATTGCGCGAAACCGCGTATTCCGCCGCGGCGGGCGGGGTCTGCTGGAGCCGTTCCAATTCCTGCATCACGGCCTTGCGCGCCTCCTCGGGCATCGGCGTCTGCTCGATCTTGCCGCGCAGCGTCTTGATTTCATTCGCGCCCGGGTCGGTTTCGCCCAGTTCACGCTGGATGGCGCGCATCTGCTCGCGCAAAAAAAAGTCGCGCTGGGTTTTGGCGATGGAGGTGGCGACGTCGCTCTGGATTTTGGAACTCAGCGTGAGCACTTCATACTCGCGGTTGAGCATGGGCAAAAGCTTCTGCAGGCGTTCGCGGACGGAAACGGTTTGGAGCAATTCCTGGCGGTCGCCGAGCTCGAGGTTCAGGTTGGCGGCGACCAGGTCGGTAAAATGGCCGGGTGCGTCCATGTTCATCGCGGCGACCTTCACGTGATCGGACAGCGCGGCTGAAAGCTTGGCGATTTCCTGAAACTGTTTTTGCACGTTGCGAAACAGCGCCTGCGATTCGATCGAATCCTCCGTCACATCGCGCAACAGTTCGTAGGTGGCGCGCAGATACGGCTCGGCGGGCGAGTAGTCCTTGACGCGAATGCGCCACAGGCCCTCCACCAGCATGCGCGCGGTGCCGTCGGGAAACTTCACCATTTTCACCAGCCGCACCACGCAGCCGACGTGGTGCAAATCATCCGGCAGCGGCTCGGCGACGTCGGGTTTGCTTTGGAGCACGGCTCCGATCAGACGGTCGCCCGCCACCGCATCGTCAACCAGCCGCAAGCTCGGCCCGGTTTCCACGAGCAGGGGCACGATGGCGCCGGGAAAAATCACAATGTCGGACAGGCCAAGAATCGGCAGCGTCTCCGGGAGCGACCGCGAGGAAATGCGGGACGGCGACGACGCCGAATTTTCAGGCGCGTCCAGAATGCTGACAAACTCCGTTTCTGGCGAGGTCATCGTCGCTCCTGCTTTCAGTTTAGATGCCGCCGAACCTGAAACATTCAGGTAAGATCAGTTCCCTTCGGCGATTGGCACCTTGGTTGTTTTGGAAAGCGGCTGGCGTGCCAAAGGCACGTCAATCCGCAAGAAACCATTTACATAAGCCGCTTTTGCCTGGCTGAGGTCGTAGCCCGCAGGCAATTCAAGGACGCTTTCAAACGGCCCGTAACTGATTTCCATGACCAGGAAACTGCATTTGGGCGCGCGGCAGCCGTCCGGCCGGTTGCCGCTGATGCGCAGGCAGTTGCCCTCGACGGTGATTTCCAGGCTGTCGCTCTTCATGCCGGCCAGCTCCACTTTGACAACCAGCCCGGTGTCCGTCACGTACACATCCGTGTTCGGCACCCAATGACCGCTCACCGCCCCTTCGCGCCCGCGCACACCCACTGCGCGGGAGATAAAATGAACCGCAGAACTCACTTTGGTTACGGCCATGATGAAGAATTATGTTGTCGGATTTGCTGATTAGCAAGCGAAAGAAATCATTTCATGCGGACGACCACTTCGCGGCGTTCGCCCTTCCGTGCGTGGAAAACGATAGAACTCGTCTGCGCCGACGACACTCCCGGCGCGGAGCAGCCGCAGTGCGTGTCGCGCTGGAAACTGAATTTACGCGGGCGAAAACGCCCCCGCAACAGCAGGACCGCGGCCAGCGCAACTATCGCCAGCGAAATGATTTGCTGCCAGTTCACGGGAGTAACATAACCGCAAACGCCTTCCGCGCAACCGGATTTTCATCCCAATCACGATCTTAATCCAGCGCTGGATCATCATTATTTCGCTGCCAGACCTGGATGAAGATGACGAGCAGAATGCAACGCCATATTTTTCAGCGTTGAACTTTCGGCGCGCGCCCTTACGCTGCGCGGATGGCTGTTCCATTCCGTTATCAGCACCGCGTCATCTACGCCGAATGCACCATCGGCAACCACGTTTATCATTCGCACTATCTCAACATGCTCGAGGCCGCGCGCGGCGAGTTCATCCGCTCACTCGGCTCCACAGTCGGGGATTGGCAGGAGCGCGACGTGATTTTTCCCATCGTTGAAGCCCGGCTGAATTACAAATCGCCAGCGCGTTACGATGACCTCCTGACCATCGGAGTCCGGCCGACGCTCGTTTCGGGCGTGCGCGTGAATTTCAGCCATCGTGTCGTGGATCAAAACGGGAAACTGATACTCGAAGCTGAAACGTTCCACGTGTGTACCGGCATGAATGAAAAGCCGAAACGCCTGCCGCCGGAATTGGCCGCGAAACTCGCCGCTCAAATCTGAAAATCCGCCGCCGCCTTCTTTTTCCGGTCTGACTTGCTCAGCACGCGCGCCTCGGGGGCGTCGTAAAGCACGACGGAGTTCGGCGCGACGCTTTCCATGAGAAACACGTTGCCGCCGATGGTGCTGCCGGCGCCGATGACCGTCTCGCCACCGAGGATCGTCGCGCCGGGGTAAATCGTCACGCGATCTTCAATCGTCGGATGCCGTTTCTTGCCGCGCAATTGCTCCACGGCAGAGGTGGATTTCGCGCCGAGCGTGACGCCGTGATACAGCTTCACGTGGTCACCGATGATGGCCGTCTCGCCGACGACCGTCCCGGTGCAGTGGTCCACAAAAAAATGCGACCCGATTTGCGCGCCCGGGTGCAAATCCATGCCCGTGCGCGAATGCGCCCACTCGGTCATGATGCGTGGAATCAGCGCGATGTTTTTCAAATACAATTCGTGCGCCAGCCGCTGCACGGCAATCGCCTCGACGAACGGATAAGACACCAGCACCTCTTCCTTGCTCTTCGCCGCCGGGTCGCCGTCGTAGGCGGCGGCCATGTCCGTTTGGAGCACTTCGCGCAGGCGCGGCAGGCTGCTCGAGAAATTCCAGCGTCAGGCTGTGCGCCGCCGACCGCAGGCTCTTCTTCGGCAATTCCAGCGGCGGATTGTATTCAAGGCTCTTGTAAATTTCGTCTTCGAGCGCGCCGAGCACCGCGTCGAGCAATTCCGCCGTGGCCACCTTGATTTCCGACGAATGGATTGGTTTCTCGTCGAAAAAACCGGGAAACAGCAGCCGCAACAAGTCCTGCGTGATGGCAGTGATGGCATGGTTGGACGGCAGATTCTTGCCATCCAGATGGTTGATGCCCCCGACGCGCGCATACGACGCGACCAGATCATTCGCAAGTTTGGTGACCGTTTCCACGGGACAAAATTAGCACGAAGCCATAATGGCACAAAGTCTAATTAACTTCGTAGGAGGCGACGCAAGGAGTCTCACTGGTTACGATTTGCGACGTGGTTCGAATTAATCAGAGTCTCGCGACCTCGACTCCTGCCTCAATCCGCCTTGCCGAAAACATTGCCGAGGAATTCCGGCTGCTTGGGAAGTTTCAGCAAAGTGGATTGTTCGTATTGCTCGCGATCCGGCCACAACCACAAGCTGCCATCGGCGGCGAGCGCGATCATATCTTCCCAAGTGTTGGCAATGGCGACCCAATCATCATGGATGCCCAGGCGCGCAGGTGGTTCTTTGGCGGCCAGGATTAATTGTTCCTCGCTCCCATTCCATGGATTGATGAAGCGCCATTGCCACAATGAACCGTCGCATTTGAGTGCAACCATTTTTTGCCAGTTCAAGGCGACGGCCGTCCAATTGGTTTCCTTTCCGACTTGCACAAAGCTTGAATACTTGTTTGCCCCATTTTGTTGATATTCCCAACTCATCCACAAGGTTCCATCCGGACGGACATAGGCGCTTTCGCCGTTGCCCGATACAGACAATGTGTGTAACACCACTTGATCCAAATTTGTGTCCCGGCGCAATTCATCCTTCCCGCTTCTGATATTTACGCCGACTTGCCAAACACTGCCATCGGCTTTCCGCGCGAGGTTGTTCCACCACGAACCGCCAATTTCTTTCCAATCGGAATCCGTGCCGATTTGATACAGCGGGTCGGCGCGCAGGTTTGGCCAGTTGGTCTGCCAACTGCTTGATTCAATATGGTTCGTGCCCCAACGCCAGAGCGTGCCGTCATTCTTCAAAAGCAAAACTCCGGGGCGAGAACGGATTACTTGCCGCCAGTTCGTCCCGTTTCCGAATCGGTTCATTTTATCGCCGGTCCAGGCGCCGCTTTTTGATGCACCTGAAATCCAGAGTGTGCTGTCTGCCCGGATGCCGACTGTGTCCAGATAACCGACGATATGATTCACAGGCTTGTTGCCTGCTTCTTGTTCACGTGGGTGGAAATCAACGTGCCTGGCGGTTGCTGAGACCCAGTTTGTGCCCGCAACAAACCGCGGCGCCCCGCCGCTTTTCGGCAAGGGATCAACCAGATAATGCCACTGCCATTTCACAATGCCCGAATCATAGTTATACGTTCCATAATCCAGGTAATCAAACCACACCCGGCCACCTGGCAATCGCACAAGGAGATTATCGTAAGACTCTTCGCGCAATGTCGGGGGATTGGCCAGAGAAAATTTTGCCGGGCCGTGCGCCGGTTCGGCCGGCTCGAACATTTCCCAGGCGCGATGATAGAGCGCGTTGCTGCTGACGAACATGAACAACAGCGCTCCGATGATGCCGCCCGCGTTGCACCGCGCCAGCGGCCAGCTGTCGCGGATATTGTTGAAGTTCAAATACGCCAGCCAGAGCAGCGTGACAATGATCGTCGGAACGGCAACGATCAACGGCAGGAGGTGTTGCGGGGAAATTGAATCCAGGAAAAGCATCCGCCCGCTCGTGAAAAGCGGAACCAACAGCATGCATCCGAAAAATGTCACCACGCCAAACCCAACGGCCTGGAGAAAGTTTTTGGCGAGCGTCGAGGCGAAAAAACTGACCAATGTCAGCCAGGCCGCGGATGCCACGATGGCCAGTCCCCAATAGTCGGTTTCCGGTTGGGCAAAAACCGATTGCCCCCCACTCATGCCCGCGCCAATTTTTTCCATCAATACCGGCACGACCCCGCCGAGGAATGTGCCAAGAAACAAAGTCAAGAATGCCTTGATGACAAATTGAACCCGGCGCGAAAACGGCTGGCACAATTGCCCTTCCATCACGCCCAACCGGCGTTCTTCGGCCACCGACATGCTGCCGATGATCGGAGCCATGACGAGCCACAAGATCCAAAAAAGTGCCAGGAGAATTGCGCCGACGGATTTTTCGTCAAAGTGGTGAACGATACGCAGGACAATGGTGCCGAAGTGGAGGGCCAGCAGTCCGGCCGCGCCCAGCAAGCTGACTTGCTGCAATTGAAATTCCTTTTTAATCAGCGCGAAAACCGGTTTCCGGGTCCGAACTGAACCGGCTCGTTCCGCGCGCGCGGACAAAAATTTCCATTCGGGCATCGCAATAACGCCGCCCGACCAGCCTACGTCCTGCGCGCGGAAAAACAGCCAGCGCGCAAACAGAAACCCCGCAATCGAGTAAATCCCGATGACGAGGCTCAAGATGGCGATGACAAAGTTGTCGGACTCGCTGCCGGCGAGAAAGATGCCGGAAAAACCGGACAGCGTCGCCGGCACCAGCAGTGTGAGCCAGAACGCACCCGCAAGCTGGCGCAGTAACAGCGTCGTCCACAGCCCACCGGTGAACGTCGCGGCGGCAATCAGGCAGATGGTGATGAAAAGATTGTATGAACCTTCCCGGTCGGAGGCGTCCACATTGGAATGGATGAAGGCGATGCCAAAGGCCGCTAGCCACACGGTGAAGACAATCAGAAAGGCGACAGCCAGAACGGTGAGTTTTGTTTGCCAGATGCGCATCCGTTCCGCCGGCTGGGCGAGCAGCAACGAAAACGTGTTGAGACTGGTTTCGCGGCCAATGGTCGTCAACGCCATAATCGTCAAACCAAAGAAAAGCAGAGTGGCAACGTAGAAATCATAGGGCCGCGTGATCGCTTGCACCAACGCCAGCAGCACCGCCACCATCCCGCTGGGCAGCAGCAGGCGGATTTCCTTTTTGACGAGCGCGTTCATGCCTTCGCTTTTTTCAAAAGGTCCGAAGCCACAAAGATTTCCTCCAGCGACAGCGATTCGCAACGCAGTTCCTCCGGCGAATGCGATTTCAATTTTGTCCAGCAACTGTTCGCTGTTGCCGTTGGTCAGAATTTCCACTTCGCGTCCGCTCTGTTTCACCTTCAGCGCGCCGGGCAGATTAAGCTGCGCCGGCGGTTGCGCGAAGCGGGCGCGGATTTTGCGGAACCGGTCGCGCGCGGCGTCGGCTTCCATCGTCAGCAATTCGCGGCCTTGCTCGATGATGGTGAATTCGTCAATCAATCCCTCGAATTCGGAAATCAGATGCGTGGAGACAAACACCGTCCGGCTGCCGGGATCGCCGGATTGGTAGGCGCCGATGACGGTCTCGATGAATTCGCGGCGGACAATCGGGTCGAGGCCGCTGGTCGGCTCGTCCAGCACGAGCAGTTCCGGCTCGGGACAAATCGCGCCGATGAGCGCGAGTTGCGTGTGCTGGCCTTTCGAGAGGTGGCTGGCCTTCTGGTTCGGATCGAGTTGAAAGCGTTTCAGCAGGTCGGCTTCGATGTCGCCGTTCCAGTGTTTGCGGAACGACGCGAGATATTCCAGCGTGTCGCGCACGGTCATCCACGGATAAAACGCGACCATGTCCGGCACGTAGGTGAGCCGCGATTTCACGGCCACTTCGTTGCGTCTGCGGGTCGAGGCCGAACACGCGCGCGGTGCCGGAATTCGGGCGGAGCAGATTCAGCAGGCATTTGATGGTCGTGGTCTTGCCCGCGCCGTTGCGGCCGAAGAAGCCGTAGCATTTTCCGGCGCGGACGGTCAACGTCAGGCCGTTCACGGCGTCCAGCTTGCCGTAGCGGCGGGTCAGGTTTTTGATTTCGATGACGGGGGAGTCGGTATTCATGGTTTCACCTCAATGATCAGCCGGCGTAGCGGCGTCTCGGCAGAGCGCCGCTGAATTGTTTCCGAAGGCTGGCGGCGCTCTGCCGAGACGCCGCTACGATCTTCGCCGGTTCGTGCCTGGCTATTCATTATCCTCCTTCGCCTTGCGCTCGAAGTAGTCGAGCCGTTCCTTGACCAGCGCCAGAAATTTTTCGCGGTCCACCTGCAGGTGATGCGCCATCACCACCGCCTCGTCAATTTCCGTGAGCAACAGCTTGTTTTTGACCTGCTTGGTGAACGGCGAATTGTTCTCCTTCAGAAAACAGCCCTTGCCGGGAATGGTCTCGATGACGCCCTGGCTTTCCAGTTCGGTGTAGGCCTTGGCGATGGTGTTGCGGTTGACGCGCAATTCCTCGGCCAGCGGGCGGATGGACGGCAGCGGTTCGCCGGGCCGCAACGTGCCCGACGCCGCCGCGTAACGGATCTGGTCCACCAGTTGCAGGTAAACCGGCTTGCCGGACTTGAAATCAATCTGAAACATCATCACGTTCTTTTACTGTCATAGGACAATATGACAGTTGGAGGTAAGCGTCAAGAGGAATTTTCAGGCGGGAAATCCGATCAACGGGCAGCCTGCAAAACCGCCTCCACCACGCGTTCGACGGTGATGCCGTTCATGCAGCGGAAATCAATCGGGCATTCGCGCAGGAAACACGGCGAGCAGGGCGCGTCGGATTTCAGCAGGCGATGCCGGGTGTCGCCCGGCAGGCCCGGTCCGGTCAATTCCGGCGACGTGCTGCCGAACGGCACGACGACCGGCGTGCCCAGCGCGGCGGCCACGTGCATCGGGCCGGAGTCGTTGGTCAGCAGAACGCGGCAGAGTTTCAGCAGCGCCATCAATTCGCGCAGGGTGGTTTTTCCGGCCAGGTTCCAAATTGCGGATGGCGGACTGGGGATGGCGGATTCGATCCTGTTTGCAACCGCCGCGTCGGCCTTGCCGCCAAAGATCAGCCAGATGCAGTTGGTCCGGTTCTGGATTTCCCGGGCGGCGGCGATGAATCGTTCCACCGGCCAGCGTTTGGCCGGACCGTATTCCGCGCCGGGATTCAGGCCGAAAATCGGTCCGGTGATTTTCTCCAGTCCGAATTTCTTTTTCGCGGCTTCAATTTCCTCCGGCGTGACGAACAATTGCGGCGGCAAGCGGTTCCGGATTTGCGCCCAGCGCAGCGGCGAGATGCAAATACTCGTGGATTTGGTGCGCGGTGGCCGAAATGACGGGATGATGGGAGATCGGGAGACTGGGAAATCAGTCTTTTGATTTCTGGCACGGAGCGCTTTCGCATTTTCACCGCGCCGGTGCGTGGTGCGACGGTTTGCGTCAGGAAAACATTCCGCCACGGCCGCGCATAACCGATGCGCTGAGGAATTCCGGCCAGCCAGGTTTCAATCGCCGAGCGCGGCGAATTCGGCAGTACCAGCGCCAGATCAAATTTTCCGGCGCGCAGTTTTTTGCCGACGGCAAAAACACTTTCGCCCGGCGCGAAGGAAATGACTTCGTTCACCGCCGGATGATGCAGCCACAAATCATGCAGTTTTTCCGGCGTGAGCAACGCGATGTGCGCCGCGGGAAATTTCTCGCGCAACCGCAGCAGGGCGGGCGTGGTCATCACGGCATCGCCCAGCCAGTTCGACGCCGCGTACCAGAATCGCGGCGCGGATGCGCAGTTGGTGGATGGAGAATCGGCGTTTCCATTTCAATCCTTTCGTTTTGGCCGACGGCCGGTTTCCACCGGCGATGGACCCAGAACCAGTTCGCCGGGTCGCGGCGGACGGCGTCTTCAAAGCGCGCGGTTCACGTCGCGCATGATTTCTTCCGAGGGGCGCGGTTTGCCGTTTTCATGTGTCGGGATTTCTTCGCCGAGTTCCAGCCGCCATTTCGCCGAGGCCGACGCGGTAGCAGATGCCGGTGTACAGCTCGCAATGATAGCGTAGTGCGAAAACCGCCGGTGCCAGCGTCGGTCGAACAATCGTGTCCGAGAAACGGTCCGCGCAAACCGGCGGTGCTCTGGTCGGTGAGAAACCCGAGGATGATTCCCGTGCCGGTGCATCGTGGCGCGCAAGAGCGGGCCATCGGTGCGGCGCTCAAAAAAAAGGCAACCCGAACGCTCGCGCAGTCGTTGCAGCAGGCGATTGAGCGCGGGCTGTTTCAGCGCCCGATAGGTCGTGGCGCATTGGAAGTCCGGGCACAAATTGGCCGAACCGCGCGTACAGTTCGAAGTTCCCGAAATGGCCGATGGCGACGACGACGTTCGGGGGCGGCTGGCCGGCGTTTTTTTGGGCAGACGCTCAATGCCGACAAATTCAACGTGCGGGCGCAAGTGCCTCGAAACTCATGGCCGCGGTTTTGATGGCGCAGGCGAAATTTTCCCCGATGCGCCGGAAATTTTCCCGGGCGAGCGCGCGGATTTCGTCCGGCGATTTTTCGTGGCCGAAACACATGGTCAGGTTTTGCAGCGCCACCCGCCGGTGCCGCGCATCGAGCCAGATACGCCAGAGCGCCGCCGCCGGCGCCCGAGCCGGGCGACGCAGTGTCAGCGGCAGCGCCTGAATGCACGGCGACCAGCGCGCGGGCGAACCAGTAAATCAGCGTGTCCATTTTCAGCGGAAACAGATTTTGCGGACGCAATCCTGAAAGTCGTTCGCGCCGCTGACGATCTTGATTTCGACGCGCATGAAATAAATCGGCAGGTCGCGCCGGTCAATTTTGGGGAAGCGCACGGCGTCCTTTTGCGTGGTGATGATGGTGTCGGCCTGGCGTTTTTTGCCGCGGTTGATGACGTTGAGGATTTCCTGCTGCGTGAAGCGGTGATGGTCGGCGAAGCGCTTGGAATAAACCAGTTCCGCGCCGAGCTTGCACGAGGCTTTGCTCGAAACTTTCCGGCTGCGCGATGCCGCTCAGCGACGCGACTTTGCGCCCGCGCAGAAAATCCAGATCGCACTGCGTTCGCCGGTGAACACGTCCTCGAGGTAAAGCGGATGATGGACGCATTCGATGATGGCGGCGTCGGGATTCAATCCGGCGATGCGCTGGCGCAGTTCGGCGGTCTGGCCGTCGCTCTTGGTGATGAAAATGGTGTGGGCGCGGGCGAGGTGCGACGGCGGCTCGCGCAACGTGCCGCGCGGGAGCAGATGCTCGTTGCCGAACGGCTGCTGGCGGTCAATCAGCACGACGTCGTGCCGGCGCCCGCGCAAATCCCAGTACTGAAAGCCGTCGTCGAGCAGCAGCGTGTCGCAGCCGAATTTTTCAATCGCGTAACGCCCGCTCTTCACGCGGTCCTTGTCCACCAGCACGACGACGTCCTTGAGATTCGACGCGAGCATGTAAGGCTCGTCGCCGGCCATTTCGGAATCGAGCAGCAGCGATTTGCCGTCCGAGACGACGCGCGGCGGCGTCTGGTCTTCGCGCAGCAGGATTTTGTTCAGCAGCCATCTGATGGAAGGGCGGCGGTTTGGAACGGTAGCCGCGCGAGAGGATGGCGACGTTGCGGCCGGCGTCGCGGAGTTCGCGCGCGAATTTCTCCACGACCGGCGTTTTGCCCGTGCCGCCGACGGTGAGATTGCCGATGGCGATGACCTGCACGCCGAGCGTTTTGTCGCGGAGAATGCGGACGTTGTAAAGCCAGCGGCGCATCTTGACGCCCGACCTGGAACAGTTTGGAACTGCCGAACAACAGCGCGCGCATCAACGCCGCCTTCGTGTCGCGGCGTTCGCCGGAGATGACCTCGAGGGCAAAGGTTTCGAGGCTTTCGATCCAGTCCCGGAATTGTTCGCGCATCGCGGCTTCAATGTGCCAAGCGCATCGGATTTGATTTCGCGGCAAGACGAAGGCGCAGTGAAAATCACAGCCCCATGCGCGCGAGTTCGCTTTGCAGCGCGACCTGAAACTGCTGCACGTCGGCAGCGGACGGTTTGTAACCCTGTTGCCCGGGCACAACGCCGAGCCGCCCAGTCTGGTCGAGATACCAATCCGCGCTGCTGGCCGTCGCTGAACGTGACCTTGCCGCTGACAATGGCGCCGGGCCGCGTCGAGTTGATCCACGGTCACGGAAACATTGCCGGCGGCTGGCGATGGCGTTCGGCAGTCCGGCGGCGGCGATTTTGTCCAGCGGGGCGGTTTGGCCGCGGTCGGGGCGGCGCTGATTTGGCCGCGACCTTGGGTGGTTCCGGGTCTTTCGGCGTCAGCTTCAAATCGTCCACGAGCAGCCGCACTTCCATGTAAGTGAGCTTCAGGTTGAGTTCCGCCGCGAGCCGGGTTTGGATTTCCGAAAGCTTTGCGCCTTGCAGAATCCAGGCGGTGACGCGTTGCCGTTGGGCTTCGTCCAGATTCATGACTCAAGCTTTAACCGCTTCACCTTTGAGAATCCAGTCGTAACCTTTCGCTTCGAGTTCCAGCGCGAGTTCCTTGCCGCCGGTGCACGATGCGGCCGTCCACGAGCACGTGGACGAAATCCGGCACGATGTAATTCAGCAGCCGCTGATAATGCGTGATGACGAGTTGGGCGTTGTCGGCGCGCTTCAGCTTGTTGACGCCGCTGGAAACAATTTTCAGCGCGTCAATGTCGAGGCCGGAATCGGTTTCGTCGAGGATGGCGAGCTTGGGTTCGAGCACGGCCATCTGGAAAATTTCGTTGCGCTTCTTTTCGCCGCCGGAAAAACCTTCGTTCACCGAGCGCTTGAGCAGATCCTCGTTCAATTCGAGCAGCTTCATCTTGTCCTTCACGAGCGTCAGAAATTCCATCGCGTCCAGTTCCGGCTCGCCTTTGCGATTTGCGGATTTCATTCAGCGCGGCCTTCAGAAAATAGGTGCTGTTCACGCCGGGAATCTCGACCGGATACTGGAACGCGAGGAACAATCCTTCGCGGGCGCGTTCCTCCGGGTCGAGGTCGAGCAGGTCCTGGCCGTTGTAAATGCACTTCGCCGCCGGTCACGTCGTAACCGTCGCGCCCGGCCAGCACGGCGGCCAGCGTGCTCTTGCCGGAGCCGTTCGGGCCCATGACGGCGTGGACCTCGCCCGCGTTGATGGTCAGGTTGATGCCCTTGAGAATTTGTTTGCCCTCAACGCCCGCGTTGAGGTTTTTGATTTCGAGAATTGGTTGTTTGCTCATGTTCAGGTTCGTCTTTGATTCATCCTCGTCCTCATCCTCGAAACGGCACGAATCGAGGACGAGAACGAGAACGGCGACGAGGAAGCGATATTAGCCCACACTGCCTTCCAGACTCACGCCCAAAAGTTTCTGCGCTTCGACGGCAAATTCCATCGGCAGTTCCTTGAACACTTCCTTGCAGAAGCCGTTCACGATCATGTTCACGGCGTCCTGCGTCGAAAGCCCGCGCTGGTTGCAGTAAAAAATCTGGTCCTCGCCGATCTTCGAGGTCGAGGCCTCGTGCTCGACGCTCGCCGTCGTGTTTTTCACCTCGATGTAAGGGAACGTGTGCGCGCCGCACTTCGCGCCGATCAGCATCGAGTCGCACTGCGAGAAATTGCGCGCGTTGGCGGCGCTCTTCTGGATTTTCACCAGGCCGCGATAGCTGTTCTGGCCGTGTCCGGCGGAAATGCCCTTCGACACAATCGTGCTGCGCGTGTTCTTGCCGATGTGGATCATCTTCGTGCCGGTGTCGGCCTGCTGGTAATTGTTCGTCACGGCGACGGAATAAAATTCGCCGATGGAATTGTCGCCCAGCAAAATGCAGCTCGGATATTTCCAGGTGATGGCCGAGCCGGTCTCGACCTGCGTCCAGGAAATCTTCGAGTTCCGGCCTTTGCACAGGCCGCGCTTGGTCACGAAATTGTAAATGCCGCCCTTGCCGTTCTCGTCGCCCGGATACCAGTTCTGCACGGTGGAGTATTTGATTTCGCGCGTTGTCGAGCGCGATGAGTTCGACCACCGCCGCGTGCAACTGGTTTTCGTCGCGCATCGGCGCGGTGCAGCCTTCGAGATAGCTCACGTGCGCGCCTTCGTCGGCCACGATGAGCGTGCGTTCGAACTGGCCGGTCTTGGCGGCGTTGATGCGGAAATAGGTCGAAAGTTCCATCGGACAGCGCACGCCTTTGGGGATGTAGCAAAACGAACCGTCGGTGAACACGGCGGAGTTCAGCGCGGCAAAAAAATTGTCCGTGTAAGGCACGACCATGCCGAGATATTTCCTGACCAGGTCGGGATGCTCCTGCACCGCTTCGCTGAACGAGCAAAAGATGATGCCCTTCTCGCGCGAGTTGCTTCTTGAACGTGGTGCCGACGGACACGCTGTCAAACACCGCATCCACCGCCACGCCGGCCAGCCGCTCGCGTTCGCTGCAGCGGAATGCCGAGCTTCTCGTAGGTCTCCAGCAGCTTCGGATCAACTTCGTCGAGGCTCTTCGGCCCGTCGCCGCTTTTGCTTCGGCGCGGAGTAATAGACGATGTCCTGGTAATTGATGGGTTCGTGATGGACCTTTGCCCAGGTCGGTTCCGTCATCGTCTGCCAGTGGCGAAACGCCTTGAGCCGCCAGTCGGTCAGCCATTCCGGCTCGTTTTTCTTGCGCGAAATCAGCCGGATGATGTCCTCGCTCAAGCCCGGCGGCGCGGACTCGGTTTCCACGTCGGTGTACAAAGCCGTATTTGTATTCCTGTTTGACCAGGCCCTCAATGGTTTCGGTGGCGGTGCTCATCGTTGTTAAAATTATTTCTTGCTTCGCGCAATCCGGGCAGATGCCGTGAATGGCGATTTCGTAATGCTCGGCCTTGAAACCCTTCGGCAAGCGCGACACCGGAGCGGCCGGTTTTGCCGGCAAATCCACGTCAAAAACCGTGTCGCACGAATCGCAATAAAAATGGCAATGCTCGTGCATGTTCGGACAAAAGCGCGTCGCGCCGCGGTCGAGCAGCGACCTGGCGGACCAGCCCGCACTTCACCAGCGCGTCGAGGCAGTTGTAAACCGTGGCCATGGAAATGTCCGGCATGCGTCTTCTTGGTCGCGGATGAACACCTCCTCGGCGGTCGGGTGGTCGCGCTTTTGCAGCAGCACGTCATAGACATGCTGGCGCTGCGGCGTGAACCGGAACCCGCCCGTCGTCAGGCGCTCGTTCAGCTCGCCGTTCAATCTTTTCTTCTCGACCAGGCTCATGTCGCGGGCACACTAGACCGGTTTCCGGGACCTGTCAATACTTAGAATAATTCCAAATTGACACGATGCAACTGAACGGGCAACGCTGGCTGCGCCTCATCCCCGTCGCGCTGCTCATGTACACGATTTCTTACGTGGACCGCACGAACGTCGCGCTGGCCCTCGACCCCGGAATTTCGTCCATGATGAAGGACCTGCACATGGACGACCGGCTGAAAGGCCAGGCCGCCGGCATTTTTTTTCTCGGCTACGTGCTGTTGCAGATTCCTGGCGGATACCTGGCCGGCCGCTGGAGCCCGAAAAAATTGATCTCCATTTTTCTGGTGTTCTGGGGCCTGTGCGCGGTCGGCTGTGGTCTGGCCTCCAGTTTTCGGGAATTCGCCGTGATGCGCTTCCTGCTGGGCGTGGCCGAAAGCGGCGTGTATCCGACGATGCTGGTGCTGCTGGCGAACTGGTTTCCGCGGTCGGAACGCGCCCGCGCCAACGCCTACTGGAACCTTTGCCAGCCGCTGGCGGTGGCCGCGTCCGCGCCGGTTACCGGCTGGCTCCTGGGCGGCTGGGGCTGGCCGACGATGCTGATAATTGAAGGCGCCCTGCCGTTCCTCTGGCTGCCGGCCTGGCTTTATTTCATCAACGACCATCCGCGCGACGCTGGATGGATTTCACGCGAGGAAAAGAATTTTTTGGAAACCACCCTGCAGCGTGAAGCGTCGGAACTGGAGGCCGTAAAAAATATTCCCGTCGGGCGCGCCTTCCTGCAACCGGCGGTTTTCGTCATGCTGGCGATCTGTTTCCTGTACAACTTCGCGTCCTATGGCTGCAACACGTTCCTCACGGAAGGACTCAAGGGCGGCGGCCACCATTTCACCGGCGTGCAGACCGGCCTGCTCTTTGCCGTGCCTTACGTGGTCACCGCCGCCGTCATGGTGCTGCTCTCGCGGCATTCGGACCGGACCGGTGAACGCCGCGGCCACGCTGCCTTCATTTATGTCGTGAGCGGCACATCCCTCATCGCGAGCGTTTTGCTCAAGGAACATTCCTTCTGGCTTTCCTACGTGTTCCTGTGTCTGGCCATTCCGGGGCCGTTTGCCGGGCTGGCGCCGTTCTTTGCCATTCCCACGGAAACGATGCCGCGCGCGACCGCCGGGGCGGTCATGGGCCTGGTGAACGCGCTCGGCAACGTCGGCGGTTATCTTGGCCCGGCGATCGTCGGGATACTGAAAGGCCGGACACACGGCATGACCGTTCCGTTCGGCGTTTTGGGCTGTGCGCTGCTGGCGGCGGCGGCGCTTTGCTTTCTGCTGCCCAAATCCAGACGGGATTTTGTATCTCTCGCAAGCCGTCAGAATTAATCGCGTCCTTGCTTCGAAAATTGAGAGTCCGGCCGGTTGCGGGCGATCGGCGAATATACAAAAACGATGGATGTCGGTGTCTATTTGATAAATGGGCGTTAAGCCTTGCACAAAAAACAGAAGCGAAGGGCATAAATTTATGAATCAACACATTAATCCTGACCGTCGATGCAAGCGCAACCGGATTGCGAAAATGGCCGTCATATCCATTGGGTCCGCCATCCTCGGTCTGGCTTTGCTGATGGGCGGATGCTCAAAGAAAAACGCCTCCACCAACTGGTCGCTGAAGCGGTCGGCAGCTTCCGGCCAATTGAAATCGTTTGTGGCGGAAAAGGAAGCGCAGGCCGACGCGGCGGCCAGGGCTGAAGGGAGAGAATTGCTGCCGGAATACAAGACCATGTTCGCGGCGGCGGCGAAAGGAGACTGGCCAACGGTCCACAGCACCTTCAACGCCTTGAGCCGGCGCGCGCCGCAATACGAGCACCGCGGTCCGAGCGACGATCGGTTGACAGGAACGCAGTGGGCGGCGGTGCTGGAAACCTACGGCGCCTTCGAGGACTTTGCCGGCGGAGAGGACAGGTATTGCATCGCCTTTGGCCG
The DNA here is from genome assembly GCA_963802515.1 of uncultured Verrucomicrobiae bacterium. Lineage (GTDB taxonomy): Bacteria > Verrucomicrobiota > Verrucomicrobiia > Limisphaerales > UBA11358 > UBA11358. Next base: position 1,410,740 of record CAWDIX010000002.1, on the reverse strand, counting down.
GGACATCATAGATTCGATACCCCCGGGAAGCATTTACTTTGGCGGCACCGACTTGGGAAGATTTCTGGTCACCGCCCTGTGCAAATCGCAAGTGAATGCCGATCCCTTTTACACCCTCACGCAGAACGCGTTGGCGGACGGGGGTTATCTGGCCTACCTCCGTGGCATGTACGGAGACAGAATCTATACTCCCACCGACGCTGACTCGAAACAATGCTACGATGACTACACGGCGGATGCCCAGCGCCGCAGTGAGCAGAACAAACTCAAACCGGGAGAGAGTTTCAGGATGGTTGACGGCAAAGCACGAGTCAGCGGACAGGTTTCTGTGATGCAAATCAACGGCCTGCTGGCCAAAATCGTTTTCGATAAAAACCCCGACCACGAATTTTACATCGAGGAAAGCTTTCCTCTCGACTGGATGTATCCGTATCTCGAACCGCACGGGCTGATCATGAAAATCAACCGCCAGCCGCTGTCCGATTTGTCCGATGACATCGTCAGCCAGGACCATGATTACTGGACCAAATATGTGGCGCCGATGATTGGCGGCTGGCTGAACGACGACACGCCGGTGTCGGAAGTCGCCGCGTTTGTGGAAAAGGTGTATCTTCGGCATGACCTGCGCGGGTTCACCGGTGATCCGCGTTTTGTGCAAAGCGATCTTTCGTGCAAGGCATTTTCCAAGCTACGGAGTTCCATCGGTGGACTTTACGCCGGGCGCCTGGACCACACCGCCGACGAGGCGGAGAAGGAGGGCATGGCCCGCGCGGCGGATTTCGCCTTCCGCCAGGCCTGGGCGCTCTGTCCGTACTCGCCGGAAGCGGTTTTCCGGTATGTGAATTTCCTGCTGAATCAGAAGCGGAATTCCGACGCCCTCCTGGTGGCCGCTACCTGTTTGAAACTGAATCCGGGCAACACCCAGGTGAAAGACCTGGTCAACCGGTTGCAGCAGATCGGCGGCGCGAGATAATGGTGGCGCTGTTGCTTCCCATAAACATTCATGCGGGCGGGTATCTTTTGCCGGAAACCGGACTGCTAAAATTTTAGCATTTTCCTGTTGACGTGCCGGCCAGTTATGCTAAAAATTTAGCACAATGAACATCGAACAGCATCTCAGCCGGCGGGAACGCCAGATCATGGACGTTCTGCACGCGAAGGAAGCCGCCACCGCCGCCGAAATCCGCGCCGCGTTGCCGAATCCTCCGGGGTATTCCGCCGTGCGCGCTTTGCTGCGGATTCTGGAAGAAAAGGGGCATGTGCGGCACCGTGAGGACGGCGCGCGTTACGTATATCAACCGTGCGTGTCGCGAAAGGCAGCCAGCCGTTCCGCCTTGAAACGGGTTGTCTCCACTTTTTTTCAGGGGTCGGTGACGCAAACCATGGCGGCGTTGCTCGAAAATGCCGACGCGGAGCTTTCCGACTCTGAACTGAATAAACTGCAGCAAATCATCAACCAAGCACAAAAGGAGGACCGATAATATGAATGGTGTCATCGAAGCCCTTTCAAATTTTACCCGGAATTCGCAGCTCGCCGCGCTGTTGCTCGATGCGCTGCTTAAAAGCTTCGTCGTCCTGGCGCTTGCTGGCGGATTGGGTTTGCTCTGGCGTCGCGCTTCGGCGGCGGCGCGGCATTTAATCTGGTTTGCGGCTGTGGCAAGTTTGCCGTTTCTGCCGTTGCTTTCGTCCGTGCTGCCGTCGTGGAACAGGCCGCTTTGGTCGGTTTCCACCAGTCTCGTCTCAGGCAATCAAATTTCGTTGACGTTGGAACTCGCGCCGTCCGCCGGACCGGCCACTCCAGGGCCCGAAGCCGGGCCGATGTCTGTAGACGCCGCCCGCGCGAGCGACCATCAACACCGCCGAAACCAATTATTCGCGGCGCATTTCAGCCAGGTCTGGTTGGCGCTTGGTTTTACCGTGTGGAGCGGCGGCATGATGCTGGCGCTGGGCTATCTCGGCTTCGGGCAATTTCAACTTGGCAAAATGTCCAGAAAGGCGCGCCGGTTGGCAGATGGCGACTGGACCCGTTTGCTGAAGGAAACGTGCGAAATACTGCGTCTCGGCCGGCCGGTGATTTTACTGCAATCACCCGACCACGTCATGCCGCTGACGTGGGGATGGCTGCGACCGGTGGTGCTATTGCCGGCGGAGGCCGCGCAGTGGCCGGAAGAGCGGAGGCGGATTGTTTTGTTGCACGAACTCGCGCACGTCAAACGATGGGATTGCCTGACGCAAGTCGTTGCGCGGATGGTCTGCGCGCTTTATTGGTTCAACCCGCTCGTCTGGCTGGCAGCGCGACGAATGTGCGTCGAGCGGGAGCGCGCCTGCGATGATCTGGTTTTGAACGGCGGCTGCAAGGCGTCAGACTACGCAAGTCATCTGGTGGAAATCGCAAGAAGTTTCCGCCGGGTGCCCCAGGTCGCAGCGATCGCGATGGCCCGCTCTTCTGGATTGGAGAAACGCATCACGGCCATCGTGGACGGAACCCGGAACCGGCGTCTGCGGTCGGCCACAGCGCTGGGCATTCTGGTTGCGGCGGGTGGAATTGCCATTTGCCTGGGCGAAGGCGGGACGGGGATCGCGACCAACGGCAGGGATGGTACCGACGCGCTTCGCCAGCAGCAGTTTGACCGGCTCAAAGTGTTCTCAGCGGCCAAGCTGAAACAGTCGCAGACGCTGGCGGCGGCGGCCGGAGAAAAAATTTCGCCGGAGTATCGGCGCTTCTTTAATGCGGCCACCAACGGCGATTGGCAGACCGTGACGAACATGTTTGAAAGTTTTAAGCAACGGCATCCGCAATATGAGCGCAAGCCCGGCATCCGGCAAGACCCCGGCCTCAGGACCAGCTATTGGCAACCCGTGCTGGAAATTTGTCTGGCCTACGATCATGTCGTCCTGTGCGACCCGAAATACACGCAGATCGCGGTGGATGATATCATAAACTCGATTCCGGCCGGCAGCATTTTTTTCGGTGGTACCGATCCGGGCCGGGGTTTGCCCACCGCGTTCTGCAAATCACATGCGGATGCTGATCCGTTCTTTACGCTGACCCAGAATGCCCTGGCCGATGGGACCTATTGTGATTACGTGCAATCCATGTATGGCAGGGAAATTTATGTTACGACCTCCAATGACTTGCAGCGCTGTTTTGACGACTACAAAGGGGACGCTTTAAAACGGCTCCAGAATCATCAACTCGAACCTGGCGAAAATGACAGAATCGGCACCAACGGGGATCTCCAGATCAGCGGCCAGGTCGCCGTGATGAAAATCAACGGCCTGCTCACCAAAATCATTTTCGACAAAAATCCCGATCACGAATTCTACATCGAGGAAAGTTTTCCGCTCGACTGGATGTATCCGTATCTGGAGCCGCACGGCGTGATCATGAAAATCAACCGCCAGCCGCTGCCACAATTGTCCGAGGATGTCGTTCGCAAAGACCACGATTTCTGGACCGGCATCGCCACGACGGCCCTTGGCGACTGGTTGAACGACGACACCTCCGTGGCGCAGGTCGCCGCGTTTGTGGAGAAGGTGCAGCTCAAGCGGGACTTCAGCGGATTCAACGGTGACCCGCAGTTTGTGCAAAACGATTACGCGCAAAGGATGTTTTCCAAATTCCGCTCGTCCATTGCCGGAGTTTACACGTGGCGCGTGAAGCATGCCGTCGGTGAATCGGAAAAAGATCGTATGGCGCACGAGGCGGATTTTGCCTTTCGTCAGGCCTGGGCGCTCTGCCCGTATTCACCGGAAGCCGTGTTCCGTTACGTCAATTTCCTGCTGGAACAAAAACGGTCCGCCGATGCGTTGTTGGTCGCGGAAACGGCGGCGCGAATGCCAGCCATGCAGGGCAGGGACGGAGCCCAAATGCGCACGCTGGTTGAACAGTTGAAAACATTCCAAAAAACGAAGTGAAGGTTGCCCGGCAAACCGGCGTGGATGTCACTTCTGATAAACGTTCACGCGGGCCGGCGGGATGTTCAGCCAGATTATCTTGGAAGCCAGCCGGCGGAAACGGGAAGTACCGTGCGGGCGACGGGTGCCCAAGTGGTAGCTGTACTGGACCCATTTGCCGTCATGCCCCAAAATTATGCGTATTTTTTCCTCCAGTGCTTCAGCCTGGGCAGGCGAGAAATTCAATAACGGGAGGCTGGAAATGACCGCGCCGACACTCTCAATCGGTTCAGGTCGTTCGCGTAACAAATCGTCCAGGTGCCAGGCATCGCCGGTGATGATGTGCGCGCTGGGGAAGCGTTTGCGGAGCAATTGCGCCAGTCTCGGGTTTTTTTCGATGGCCACGAGCCGATCCTCGCGCAGACCGCGTTCGAGGAGGGCCACCGTGACGGCGCCTGTGCCGGGCCCGAGTTCGAGCACATAACTTTCCGGATTGGTAGGCAGCCAGCGCGCCATGGCGGCTGCGAGTCTTGGGGAACTGGGCGCGACCGCACCGGTCCGCTGTGGGTTGGCCCACCATTCCTGCAGGAACAAGGTCGTGTCGCTGAGCGCCGCAAAAAGTTTCTTGGCCATGGTGTCTGAATCAATCCCGGTTGTGCGATTCAGTGAACAATAACCTGCCTGCGCCGGTACCGCCATAGATAATTTCCGTCGTGTCAATGATGGGCTTTTGACGACTCCGCCGGCTGGGACGTTTGCGTGAGGGCTTGTTCGGCCGCGCCCTTGCGGGTGGTCCAGTCCGCCCAGCTTTGTTCCCATGTTACGCCGACAAAATTCGTTTGCGCTTTCGGCCAGAGCGCGTCCAGTGTTTTCAGTTCGCTTTCGGCGCCGGGGCGATCCTGCCAGTTCAATCGTGACTCAATCAGGTTCAGACGGTTTTCCGGATAATCCGGCGCGAGTTTTGCGGCGTGTTCCAGCCATTCGCGCGCCTTGCGCCGGCTGCCGATGCTGGCCGGCCAGCCCGGCGCGTCGCGGTACAACAAGCCGAGGCAGCGTGCCGGGCCGGCATAATCAAAATGTTCATCCAGATCGTCGGCCGTTTTGAATTCGCGTTCCATTTCCCTGACGAGCTTCAGCGCGCCCAGAATTTCCGTGCGGGCAAGCTGGCCAAGGTCCATGCCCAGGTAATAATGTCCCGGCGCGGATTTGGGCCGGGCCGCGAGCAGTTGGCGGCTCGCGGCGATGCCCTGAACGGCGATGGTGGCCCGCTCGGTGTCATTCGTGGCGAAATCCGCGAAATCGAAACAGGCGCGGGCAAAAACCCACGCGGCGGCGAAATCATTCGTGTTCGATTGCAGTTGAAATTGCGCGCGATGAAATTCCGCCTCAGCGCGGGCGGCGAAGACCGGATTGTTTGTAGATTGGGCGACGGCTGCGCTGGCAAAGCCGGAAAAGAAAAGAAATGCGATGGCCAGCCAGCCGCTCCCGGGCGAACAATGTGTTTTTGACGCCATTATGTGGTCAATTAGAGGTTGCCATCGTGTCGGGCTGATTTATACTAGGCAAGTGAGAATAAACAGAAATTTACCGGCGCTGGTAATGCTGGTGGCGTTGACGCTGTGCAGCACCGGTTGTGGCGGCATCAACGCCAGCCAGAGCGTTTCGCCCGCCTCGTTTTTCCTGCCGGGACTGTTGAAAGCCGATCTGCCTTCGACCAATGCCCCGGCTGCGTTGACCGAAAATTCCAGGGAAGTGGCCTTGACTCGATAAAATCAAATTTATGCGATTCCCCTTCGCGCTGTCGGCAAAAATCGCCGGACACATCATCAAACACAAGCTGCGCAAGACGCCGAAGTTTGCCATGGTCCTGCAGCTCGAACCGCTGCACACCTGCAACCTCACCTGCACCGGCTGCGGACGCATCCGCGAATATTCCACGAGCCTCAAGGACATGGTGCCGCTGGAAAAATGCCTCGCCGCGGCGAAGGAATGCGATGCGCCGATGGTCTCCATTTGCGGCGGTGAACCGCTGATTTATCCGAAGATCGAGGAACTCATCGCCGGCCTGCTGCGAGCAGGGCCGCGTCATTTACGTCTGCACGAACGGCATGTTCATGCGCAAAAAAATGAGGGAATATCTGGCGGCCATTTATTCGCCGGAAATTGAGCCGAAGCTCAAACAGCTGCTCGGCCGGAAATTGATTTCCGAAAAGGACGCCGAAACGATCCGCAAGTCCGACGACGACAGCGCGCAAAAAAGTCGTCATCCGCCCGACGCAGTGGATGTATTGGAACGTTCACGTGGACGGACTGGAATTCACGCACGACCTCATCGTCGAGCGCGAAGGCGTGTTCAAGGAATGCGTCGAGGCCATCAAGATGGCGAAGATCCTCGGCTACCAGGTCGCCACCAACACGACCGTCTACAAGGAAACCGACGTGCAGGAAATCGAGGACATGTTCAAGTTCCTCAGCTCGCTGGACGTGGACGGCCACACGATTTCGCCCGGTTACGATTACGACGCGGCCAAGAAGGACATGGTCAAGCGCCTCGGCAAGGACCCGAAGGATTTCTTCCTGACGCGCGACATGACGCGGCAGAAGTTCGCGAAGATTCTGGACTGGGGCAAGGCGTTCACCATTTTCGGCACGCCGGTTTATCAGGAATTCCTCGCCGGCAAACGCGAACTGACCTGCACCGCCTGGGCGATTCCCACCTACAACATCAAGGGCTGGAAAGGCGCCGTGCTACCTGATGACCGACGGCCATTACGCCGGCTATCAGGAGATGCTCGAAAAGGTGGAATGGGAAAAGTACGGCGTGGTGAACGGCGTGGCGCGCGATTCGCGTTGCGAACATTGCATGGTGCATTGCGGCTACGACCCCAGCGGCGCGCTCGGCACGAATTATCAGTCCGGCGACAACTGGAAAAATTTCAAATACAACTTCGGCGCGAAACCCAAGCCGTTTCCGTTTTCGCCCGAACTGGAGAAGCGCGTCTACAACGGTGTCACCATCGGCAAAGGCCATCTGGCCGAGGCGAAGGCGGTCGTCAATCCCGCCGCCGGCGCGAAGGGCGCCTTTTCCCGCAAGGAGGAAACGCCGGAACGGCACGTCGGCACGTTTTGCGGTGGCAGCAACGGTGAAAGCCCGGAGCGCGACGAGTTGCTGGCGAAAATCAAGGACCCGAAAAAAGCTGAAGCACGACCGGAGTAAGTTATTTGAATTGGAATGAGCAAAACTCTTTATCTTTCACCGCCGTCGTTTGACGGTTTTGACGGCGGCGCCGGCGCGCGTTACCAGGCGCGGCGCGAAGTCACCAGCTATTGGTATCCGACCTGGCTCGCGCAACCTGCGGCGCTCACGCCGAATTCGCAGCTGCTCGACTGCCCGCCGCACAACATCGACCTGCAGAAGTGCCTCGCCATCGCGAAGGATTTCGATCACGTCATCATCAACACCTCCACGCCGTCGTTGAAAAACGATTGCAGGGTGGCCGAGGCCATCAAGGCGCAGAAGCCCGACACGAAAATCGGCTTCGTCGGCGCGCACACGATGGTGTTGCCGACCGAAACGCTCAAGGCGTCGCCCGCGATTGACTGGGTCGGGCCGCAAGGAATTTGATTTCACCTGCAAGGAAGTCGCCGAAGGCCGCGACCTCGCGACCATCGCCGGGCTTTCCTACCGGGACAAGGACGGCAAAATCAGGCACAACCCCGAGCGCGAGATGATCCAGGACATGGACACGCTGCCGTGGGTGGCGGATGTTTACAAGCGCGACCTGCAGATTGAAAAGTATTTCATCGGCTACCTGCTGCATCCTTACATCAGCATGTACACCGGCCGCGGCTGCCCGGCGCAATGCACCTTCTGCCTCTGGCCGCAGACCATCGGCGGCCACAAATACCGCGTCCGCTCGCCGCAGAACGTCGCCGACGAAATGGCCTACATGAAGAAACTCTTCCCGCAGGTGCAGGAATTTTTCTTCGACGACGACACGTTCACGGCGAACCTGCCGCGCGCCCGTGAAATCGCCAAGAAACTCGGCCCGCTCGGCGTTCACTGGTCCTGCAACAGCCGCGCGAACCTGGATTACGACACGATCAAGAGTTTCAAGGACAACGGCCTGCGCCTGTTCCTGGTCGGTTACGAAAGCGGCAACGACGACATCCTCACTCGCATCAAAAAGGGCGTGACGATGGATGAAATGCGCCGGTTCACCAAGGCCTGCCATCAGGCCGGCGTGGTGATTCACGGCACGTTCATCCTCGGCCTGCCGGTGGAGACGAAACAATCCATCGAGAACACGATCAATTTTGCGAAGGAACTGGATGTGTTCAGCCTGCAGGTTTCGCTGGCCGCGCCGTATCCGGGCACCGAGCTTTACGAGATGGCCAAGCAAAACGGCTGGTTCGTCAAGAAGGACAAGACCGACCTGGTGGAAGGCGACGGTTTCCAGCAAAGCACGCTTGAATATCCCGGCCTGAGCAAAGACGAAATCTTCGAAAGCGTCGAGCGCTTCTACCATCGTTACTACCTGCGTCCGAAACCGATTCTCCGCATCATCAAGACCATGCTGGAGGACAAGGACATCTGCGTCCGCCGACTCCGGGAAGGGTATGAATTCTTCAAGTCGATGGCGCAAAGACGCAGCGACCTCGCGGCATCGAAAGCAGCCGCATGACAAGAGCGCGGGCAGTCATGCCCGCGAGTTTCTTCGACGTTGCTACTTCCGCATGGACAAAGCTGTTCGCGCTCCTATCTCGGCCATTCGCTGACTCGTTGCCACCAGTGCTCGAGTCGTTTCAGGTATTTGGCCGGGTTTGGCATCCGGTCGGCCAACGACTGGCTGCCGAGGGATTTGTCCGGCCACAGATGCAGGTGTTTCTCGATGCCGAGTTCCCTGGCAATTTCTGAAACGGTGTGCAACGCATTCACGGCGTAGTTCTGCCAGCTTTCGCGTGTGGCAAAAACTTCTGTCTTCAATCGCACGCCGAGGGATTCGGCTTGATCTTGAATGCGCGCCACATTTTCGGCCCGAATGTTGATGGGTTCGTGGAAAATCGTGATCGGATCCAGTTCAGACACGGCTTTGAGCGTCGCGCGCAAATCGGCTTCGTCACATTCGGGATACGTCGGCGCCATGGCCACATAAACATGCAGCCCGGCTTCCTTCGCGGCGCGCAACGCGGCCAGCCGTTGCGACGGCGCGGGCGCTTTTGGCTCATAGATTTTGGCCAAATCATTGCGCAACGTCGGCAGGCTCATGCCAAACACCAACCGCTTGCCAAAGCTCTGAAACAAATCGAAATCCGTCCGCGCCAACGGACTACGGGTGAGGATACGAACGTTGAGCGTGGACTGGTCGCGGATAAGTTCCAGCGAATGACGCACGAGAAAACGCGCGTGTTCGGCCAGTTCCCGTTGTCGTGCCAGCTCGGGGTGACGGATGACCTGGTACGGGTCGGTTGTGCTGCAATAAATTATCGCGCGGTTGCCGTCGGGTTTGAGCAGTTTGCGCGGCGTGTTCTCGGCGGCGCGCAGCGAGGCAAGAAATTTCTGTTCGTCCCACGGACGGAGCAGGAGATAATCACCCCATTCGGCATCCGGGTCCTTGACGCCGTATTCGGCCAGCCTCGCTCCTTGTTTGATGGTTGCCGCGCTGGGCACGTAGCAAAACCGGCAGGCGTGTGAGCAGCCGACCGCGACATTAAATGCCCAATTTGAGAGGCTTTTATAAATGAAATTATTTTCCGCAATAACCGCCGGCGCGTGCCAGAAATCAACGGGCACAGGCTTTGCATTGACGTGTCGCAAAACAGGTTTGGGCGCTTGGAAGCGTGGCTCCAACCGCCGAATTGGTCTTTCAAGTACAAGGTTCATCGTTTCCTCTGACAGAGCATCGTATGATTAGATTCCCAAGTCCAGTTCAGGGTGGAGGACACGGCTCCGAGCCTTCTCCCAAAATTTTTCTCCGAGTGGATGTTTGCTGGCGTAAAGTAGCAGATAAAGACCAGTTCCCTGTTGATTGGAAATGAGCACCTCCCGACCGGTGAAGCTGAATCCCAATTTATCAAGCTGCCGCTTGTAGATGTCGAGAACACCTCGGAAGAAATCGTGTGCGTTGTGACGCGGAAGCGCTTTCCACGAATCGTTGCCGAGAAATCTGGTCAACGCGGACTGTTCGTCAACATCGGGTTTGTATTGGTGAATGTTCATCTTGATGCCCATGCCATGCTGGATGTTGATAAGCAGGTCGCATCTGGTTTTCTTGTGCAGGGTTTCTATAAGCGAGAATGGTGCGTGACCAATCCCAGTCGGGTCAATGAACGCGAAGGTGAGCGAGTTGGCAGGAATTTGAATCTCGTGGATGGCATCGGCACAATCGCCACACCAAATTTCCGCCAAACCCGCATTGCTGCAATTATCAAGGCGGCTGGCTAATGCTTCTGCCGCTGGCAGGCTCATCTCTGTAAAAATGAATTTTGTGAATTCATAGTTTATGACTTTGAGCGGAGATCCCAACTCTTCCCGACCGCTGTCGCGAATCACACATTTGCCGGGACCGGAAAAAAGCTCGAGGTAAACGCGACTTTTCCATTTGAACTTCATTCCCGTCGCAAACATCTCTGAATAATATGTGAGAAGACGGTGCTTGGTTTCGATCCAAGGACCGCTATCGCGAATTGGCAAGCCGTCAGTTTTAGATTCACCATCTTGCCACGGTGTGCGGTCTGCGGATGGAAGCATTTTGGGTTTTACTTTCAGATACCATAGTTATGTCAAAACTCATCTGATACGCAAACCTGTTTTATTGAGCCCAGGAATCCGCCAGACAAATAAACCATTGACCACCCGCAGAACCGGGGTAAATTACGCGCGTCCTGAAAATGAACCCTGTCATCGCCAAAGTAACCTGGATGCCGAAGCGCGCCGCGTGGCGGTGCGGTATTGGCGTCACGCATGGCGTCGGCGATGGCCGGTTGAGTTCATAGACAAGATTTATAGAAATTGAACAACCCATCGCCGGTAAACGGCGGTGGGTTTCTTATTTTACTGAAAAGCACCGTCACGCCGGCCAACTGAACATGAAAAACAAGGCCATGTCCGCAATCCCGCCTGCGGCAGGCGTGATGGCGGCGTTTGCCGCCGTGTACATCATCTGGGGCTCGACTTATCTCGGCATCCGGTACGCGGTGGAATCCATTCCGCCGTTCCTGATGGCCGGCACGCGGAATCTTGCCGCCGGTCTGTTGCTGTATGCCTTCGCGCGCGCCCGCAATGGTGCGGCGCCGTCGCGCGTCGAGTGGCGCAACGCCGTCGTCACCGGCGGATTGTTGCTGACCATTGGCAACGGCGGGGTGACTTGGGCGGAACAGGTGATTCCCTCCAGCGTGACGGCGTTGGTGGTGGCGCTGACACCGTTGTGGATGGTGCTGTTTGAATGGTTGCGGCCCGAAGGCGTGCGCCCGCGTCCGTTCGTGATCGCGGGGCTGATGGTGGGTTTCATCGGCGTCGTTTTGCTGGCGCGTGGTCATGGAAACCAGCCTGGCCCGGCTTACGGCTGGGGAATCGCCGCTTTGCTGGCGGCTTCGGTGAGCTGGGCGTTCGGCTCCATCTTCAACCGGCAGGCGCGCAAACCGGCGTCGCCCCTGCTGAGCGTGGCGATGCAAATGATTGCTGGCGGCACATTGTTACTGGGTCTGGCGGCGGTTCGCGGCGAGGCGACACAATTTTCCGTTGGGCAAATAACGTTCGTATCCGCCGGTGCGTGGCTGTATCTGACGGTGTTCGGATCGTTGGTGGGCTACACGTGTTACGTCTGGCTGCTGCACGCCAGCACCCCGGCGCAGGTCGCGACTTATGCGTATGTGAACCCGCTCATCGCGGTGCTGCTCGGCTGCACCATCGGGCACGAAACGTTCTCGCAAGAATTGTTTGTGGCGGGCGTGCTGATCATTGCCGCGGTGGCGTTGATTGTGCGCGGCGGCGCGGCGAAGGCGGAGCCGACGACCCGGAGCGAAGAGGCGGCGTGAAAATGGTTGAGGGTTGAGAGTTGAGGGAGAGCCGACAGAATCATCGAACTTTCAGTATCGAATGACAGCAGCCTGGAGGGCCGGCGCCACAGTTTCGTGGCCGGGAACGAAAGGAATCCACACGAGACCTGGACGATTCAAGCCTGCTGGCGCACGAAATAATAGGGCTGGCCTTGCCAGCGATGTTCGAGGCCGGGATGGAGCCACACGGTCTTCCCGACGGTGTGGATTTGAAAGTAATACTGCAACGGAAACGGCGAATCCGTGTAATCCGCCGCAATGGCCGCGCGATAGTCCTTTCCTGTGTGTTCCATTTCAACCATCTGCCAGGTTTCGGCTTGATTGACGCGCCGGTAACGCAGGCGCAGGCCGGAGATCATAGCCAGATTGCTGACCTCGGGCACATGGGCCACGATGGTTAACGGCTGGCCGCGATGGAACGATGGCGGCGGCTCATGAAGTCCGGCCAGCGGCGGGCGCTCGTTTTCTTTCGACCTGGCAAAGACGGCGCGCATCGCCTGCTTGAGCAACTTCTCGTCAACCTTCACAATCGCCGCCGGATTTCCGGGGGGTTGTTTTAAAAGTGCTTCCATGTCGGCGATGTCGGCGTCAATGGCCGGCAGCCGGTCCAGCCAGTGGCCGCGTTGGAAATATTCGGGACCGAACGTGATATCGTGGACATAAACGTGTTTTGCCTGTTCCGCAAATTCCGCCCACGCGGTCCGGGCCGCGCGATAGGTCTTGAGCGCTTCTTCCAAGGCCGGCCGATGCCGGCTGCGTTCGTAGAGGGCATAGAGGACACCGGCGCGGAATTTCGCGGCATAAAACCGGCCCAAACCGGCTTGAATTGTGACGTCTGCCGCCAGCCGCCGGAAATCGGCGCTCGGGACACCGCGCGTGTTCGACTTCGCATCGCGCAACCGGGCCGCAGCTTTTTCCGCAGCTTCCTCCAGTTGATTGGCAACCCGGGCCGGCGAGTATTTCCCACCTGGCTCATGCCCGAGCAGTTCAGCGGCGAATTCATCAATGCCCAGAAAAAACTCCGGGTCGAGCGGACTGACCGTGCCGAAACGTTTTGGGCTGGGAGTGTCAAAATAAGGCTGCGACGGGCTCAAACTCACAATCGCCATGTTGGCATACAACTCCGGCCAGTAATTGTTGTTGGCGGCGGACGGGCAATGCGCCGTGGTCACCAGCGGAAGAATCCGGCTGGCCGAGGCAAGCGCAGCTTCCGCCTTTTCCGCGCCGCGCCCGAGTTGTTGATGCAGCGCGCGCTGCCAGCCTTCGGAGTCGCTGTCCGGGTTGTACAGGTTCCGGCCCCAGACGCGGTAGGTGTAATCGTATTTTTCGAAATCGCCGCCCTTTGCCCGCAAGGAAACGTCGGCGCAGGCATCGCGTCCGCCGGGCAGGCCGGAGCCTTTTCGGCCTTTGAAGAAAAGGGGTTCAAACAGTTCCACGCCGTTACTGCCGCAAAAACTTGAAACCCGGCCATAAGCAGCGGCCATCTCGGGATCACCCCACAGCAAAAGCCGTTGAGTCCCCGGCCAGATGCGATGCAGCACGCTGTAACGGCGGTCCTCGGTCAGCAAATCGCCGTAGCCGTAACGCAGAAAAGAGCGCGAACCCGAACTGCGCGAAAAGAAACCGGTGCTGCTCGCATTGCGCGGCGGCATTTCCAATTGCCGGATGGCGCCCTGCATGTAAGGCAGGCCCATGTGTTCGGCCCAGAATTTGGGCGAGACGTCCACCGGCATTCCGGTGCCCAGCGCCACGTCAATGATTTCCTGGTCAAGGCCCTTGGCGTGCAGGTCAATCCTCACGGTGCGCCCGCATTGGACGATGCCGTCGAAGATCGTCTTCCAGATCGCCGTGTCACCCTCCGGCACACCGCTTTCGCCGTGGGTGCGCAGCGTGATGCCGCTGATGGCCGGGCACGCCGTGAGCAGCGCGCGCAGGGCGTCGCGGCAGTAGGGCGCCTGGGTTTCCGGGGTGAGTCCTTCGATGGTGTAATTCACCTCCGGGCTTTTGGTCCATTTGTAGGCATGGGTCCAGAGGCCGAGTTGGAATTGCAGACCGCGTTTGGCCGTCTCGTCGCTGATGAAGCGGAGCAATTCCAGGTTAAGGTTGCGTTCGGCATCGGGCAACGGCACGGCGCGCACGTTGTAACCCGGCACGGAAAGCAGAAACGGATAGGCGAAATAAAAATAGGTGTCACGAAGGCCCGAGGCAAAATCATAGCCGAGTCCCAGCGTGAGGCTGAAGCGATTGAAACGATTTGCCGCCAGCATCGTGAGATAGGGCGGCCAAAAGTCACGGTCCTGGAACCACGGTTTGTCCTCGACGTCGCTGACGAACGCGCGGGCTACACTGCGAATCGCGTTGGCCGGGCGTTCACTGACCGGTTTCACGGACTTCAGCGCGGCGATCGGGTCGGCAGCGAAATTCACACGATCGGCGAGTTCGAGCAATGCGTAAACGAGCCCCCGCGCGTCTGAACCGCTGGCCAGGAGGACGAAACGAAGCACGACTTTTCCTCGGGCCAGTGCCATGGCTTCGGGTGTGTTGGGCAGCAAAATCCCCGCGCGGTCGAGGACGTGTCTGGAGAGGTTTGAGTTACGCCCGGCCACGAGGATGCATTCCTGTGAAACCGATGCCTGGTCAAGGTTTTGGCAAATCCGGGCCGCAACTCCCCGGGCGGCAAGGACGTCCCGCAATTGATCCGCCGCCCATTGCACCGGCGCTTCCTTTACGATTTCGTCCGCTTCATCGAGCACGATGGAAACGCCCGGATTGTTTTCAAGGGCGGAGACCGGGAAGGGAAGCACGCTGGCCCCGGCCAGCGCCGCCGCGGCCATTCCGGATTTCTTGATGAAGTGCCGGCGCGTTTCGCCGGGACGGGCGGATTGGTCTGGGTCAAGGCGCATGGTTTGATGTGAATTCAAGGCATTTTGCCCGCCGCTGGCGAGGAAATATTTCAAAAGGCGGTTGATGGCTGAGGGCCGGGAGTTGACGACAAAAAGCGAAATCGCATCGAACGCCGGACATCGAACAACGAATCTATCCGGTTGAAATCCGCGAATAAAAGATCAGGGCTTGGCGGGAGCCGCGCTCTGCCGGTTTTGCAGCGTTTTCAGGAAAGCTTTCCCCTGTTGTTGCAACCGTTCTTCGAGGCGTTTGGTGCAATCGCAATTGCCGCACGCCCACGGTTCGGCGCCGTTTTCATGCCGGCAATTCTTGCGATGGTGCGCGTCCTTGACGCTCAACAACTCAAAGTATTTCTCCCAATGGGGCCGTTCCTCGGCGAGCGGCATGGCGCAGAAACAGGTTTCCACCCAGCGCGCGACGCCGTCCTCGCCGATGCGCGCCTGCTTCATGTCGTAATCATATTCGTCGCCGGCAATCGAACCCAGGCCGAGTGTGCCGCCGGCGATGGCCTGCAACAGGGCCTTTTCAAGTCCGGGCTTTATGCGGGCTTTGACGAGATAACGCATCGTTTGGCTGGAATATACATCAATTGGGTAAAACTGTGATGTGCGAGGCGTGAAGGACGAACTTTCCGGTGGGTCTCATCGGTTGTTATTCAAGCCAAACGGTCGTTGAAGAATGGGCGCAGGTTGGTTAACGTCTGAACTGTCGCCGAAAAATTCCCTCCGACCGTGCGGTGGAAGGCGTGAATCTGACGTGAACGATACACCACAAAATGACGGGAAGCGGCAAAGCAGGCGCCGGATTTTGTTTTGGCTGTCCTGCCTGGCCTTGTTGGTTGTGTTTGTTGTCCTGGCGTTGAACTGGAGCGGCAAAAGCGTTTGGGAAAATTACGAGCGCCAGTGGGAGGCCAGGGGCGAGCAGTTCGATTTCGCCAGTTTCGTTCCCAAGCCCGTGCCCGACGACCGGAATTTCGCGCTGGCACCCATCGTCGCCAGCAGTTATGAGCGGCTGCTTGACAAAAACGGACATAAAGTCAGCCCGCCCGACACGAATGCCGTGGACCGATTGAAGCTGGAAATTTACGGCGACAACAGTTTGGTGGAAATGCCGACCAACGGCCTGGGCAGTTGGACCCGGGGACTGACTTCCGATCTGAAAGTCTGGCAGAATTATTATCGGGCGCTGGCCGCCAAAACAAATCAGTTTCCCGTTCCGCCCCAACCGCAATCGCCCGCTGCCGACGTGCTGCTGGCATTGAGCAAGTATGATTCAGCCATTGAGGAATTGCGTGTGGCCGGTCGCCGGCCGGAATCGCGATTTCCTTTGAATTACGACGCCGACCGTCCGTTTGATATTTTACTGCCGCACCTGTCGGTGTTGAAACGCTGCTGCCTGGCATTGCAACTGCGCGCCATTGCCGAATTGCAAAATGGACAAAGCGGGAAGGCCATGGACGACGTGAAGCTCATGCTGCGCCTGACGGATTCCATTCGCACCGAGCCGTTCCTCATTTCACATCTGGTCCGGATTGCCATGTTGCAAATCACGCTACAGCCGGTCTGGGAGGGCCTGGCGGGACATAAATGGTCGGACGCGCAACTGGCGGAGCTGAATCAGGAACTGGCCAGGCTGGATTTTCTGGCGGATTACGAATTCTCCATGCGCGGCGAACGGGCGAGTGCGATTGCGGCGATTGAACATCTGCGGCGCAGGCGGGATTTCCAGGAGATGATAACCGATGGCAGTGATTTGGTCGGGGATAACCACGAAGACCCGTTCCGCGGGATCGCTCAAGCGGCTTATCATTTGATTCCTGGTTCCATTTTTTACCGAAACGAACTGACGATTGCCCGGATGCAGCAGCAACTGCTCTTGCCCATCGTGGACGCCGGGCGACGAATCGCTTCGCCTGATATCGCCCGGCAATCGGATGCAACCATGACCACAGAGTTCAGCCATTTTTCGATTAATACTTTATTCGCCCGGCTTTTGCTTCCGGCCATCACGAAAGCCGTGACAAAATACGCCTACGCTCAAAGCTCGGTGGACATGGCGCGCGTCGCCTGCGCGTTGGAACGTTACCGTCTGGCACATGGCGAATATCCTGCCTCGCTGGATGCGCTGTCGCCGCAGTTCATGGAAAAAATTCCACACGACATCATCAACGGCGAGTTGCTGCACTATCGCCTGACCGAAGGGCCGCCAACCCAAAACCCCGGCGCGGCAAGCGGAAAATTCCTGCTCTACTCCGTCGGCTGGAATGGGACCGATGACAAGGGAGTCGTCGTATTGAACCGATACGGCAGGGTGGTTGACCCGGCACAAGGCGATTGGGTCTGGCCGGGCGCAATCAACGGAAGCCAATAATCGGCCCCGCGCCTGCGATTCAAGTCACCGTCAACGGGCCGTCGAAGAGGGTCAGGCTGATGACTTCGGTTTTAGCCACGTGCGGGCCGTGCCGGACGCCTTTGGGCGCATAGAACAATGTGCCGGGAGTGTACGTCTTATCGGATTCCTCCCAGTCGCCGGAAATCACGTAGGCCCATTCGTTGGCGTCGGGATGCGTGTGGGCAGGGATGGTGTGACCGGCCTTGAACTTGCGCAGCACCACGACGCCACCGGTGGTTTCATGCTTGTGCAAAACCATCAGCTCGACCCCGTCGTAGGGGCCGGGTTGCCAGGTCTTGTCCCTGGCCAAGGCGACGTACGGAAACATGTGTTTATCCAAGCGGATCGGGTGTAATTTGCAAGCGCAGATTTTGTGACCGGAAAATAAAGTCCTGGATTGAAAGCTTGAAGATGAATTCTGTCCGGATGAAAACGACTGACCTGTCGAGGCTGACAGTGGGTGAAGACTTTGTTCAATTCCGACCCCGCCGCCGGCGTCCACCCTGCAACTGTTGGTTTCGCACCTGTGATGCCGGGGAAATTGTTGCCGACCAAACCGACGCCGATGGTTCCCGGCATTGGCTGGCGCTTCGCCATGCCTCTGCTCCCGAACTTCAGTCCCACGGGCAGTTGCCGGATTGGATTGGATAATCTTGCGGGGGCGGCGGGTTGAATTTAATTTCGCTTTGCCAAAGCATGTCAGATATTCGCGCAGTCATTCGCTTGCTGGCCGCATTTGTTCTATTGCTGCCAGGCTTCGGGCTGGCTGCGGGTGGACCCTCGTTGGGCGTGCCATCCCTTCCACGACGGGTAATCATCGGCCAAACACTCCAGCCTGGGGACGAAAATCAACCCGCTTACGTGGAAGGATTAGTGACTTTTGTCGGCAGACAAGGGCGTGCGATTTATCTGGAGATCAGTTCGGAGTCCGGATCCATGCCGGTGAATGTGGCGCATGGGACCGGTTATTTGGCCGACTTGCTGTTGAGGAGCCGCGTTCGCGCGCGTGGCGTTTGCACGGCGATCCACAGCAGCACAGACGGAAAAATCGTCGGCAGTCTGTCGGTGGCCGGCCTGAGCGATATCACGATTCTGCAGGTGCCGGAGGAAACCTGGCAACGATTTCCGCCCTGCTCGATCAGCGCAGCGGTGCAAACCAACGTTTCCGAACCGATGCTTCACCTGCACGGACGGGTGCAATCCGTGCAGCCGGAGCGGTCTTTCCTGCTGGCCGATGAAACGGGCCGGGTGGCGGTTGATTCCAGGTCGGCGCAATCGGAAATGACTGGAACGGAGGTGGAAGTATTGGGCGTGCTGCAGTTGCATGGCACGAACCGGGTATTGCAATGTGGATTTTTCCGGATGTCCACTGCGGCGACGAACCAGGCGTCGTTGCCGACGTTGGTGACCGCCGAACAAATCCGCTGGCTGAGGCCGGACGAAGCGAACCGGCAATATCCCGTCAAGGTGCGGGGCGTGATCACCTTTCTCATGACACGGCGAGGCGCCAATGTCGGCGGCGACCTTCAGGACGGAACCGGCGGCGTTTTCCTGTGGCAACTGTGGAACGTGGATTCGGCGACGACGAATTCCGGACTCAAAGCGGGAGATTATTGCGAGGTGGAAGGCGTGACCTCCGCGGGCGACTTCTCACCGATGGTCCTCTGCCAAAAATTGACGGTCCTGGGTGAAGGCCAATTTCCCGAGCCGGCGCGGCCCGGTTGGGACGAATTAATTCACGGCGGACTGGATGCCCAGTGGGTGGAGGTTGCGGGAGTCGTCTTGTCGGCCTCGGGCCACAACCTGGTAATCGGCATGAGAGGCGGACGCATTCAATGTTCCTCCGTTCCGGGCAGCGTCGAGCATTTTCTGGGTGCCACGGTGCGGGTACGGGGAGTGGTTTACGCGTATCATGACACCGCCCGCCACCTGACGGATGTGCGCATCACAGTTCCTTCCCCAAAATTCATCTCGGTGGACACGCCGGCTCCGGATGATCCGTTCCTGGCCCCGGCAGTGCATGCCAGTGACTTGTTTACCTACAATCCAAACACGTCGGCCTTTCGGCAGGTGAAGGTTGCCGGCCAGATTGTCCATGTGCAGGACTCGGTTTGCTATGTAATGGATGGCACCAACGGCCTGCGGTTGATGGCGAAAGACAAGCTCAACACCGGCCTCGGCGACCTGGTGGAGGCGGTGGGATTCCCCGAGATTGAGAGTCCTTTTGACAAGCCCTTGCTCACATTGCGTGCAGCGCTCGTCCGCAGGACCGGGCACAAGCCACTGCCGGCGGCGTTGAAAATTTCGACGGACGACCTGCTTGACCGGGTGCATGATGCCACGTTGGTGCAGTTGGAGTCCCGCCTGCTCAACGTAAGTTTATATCCCGCGGATCAGGTTCTTGAGTTGCAGAGCGGGACACGCGTCTATGTCGCGCGATTGAGCGCGGCGGCAGGTCGGCTTCCGCCATTGCGGGAAGGAAGTCTTCTGGGTCTCACCGGCGTGTATGCGATTGGCAGCGACAAATCCGTTCCATTTGAATTGCTGCTCAATTCTCCCGCCGACGTCCGGGTACTGCAGTTGCCGTCCTGGTGGACGGCCCAACATGCGCTGATTGTGGTCTGCGCCATGGCGGTGGTGATCCTGCTGGCCATCGCCTGGATCGCCCTGTTGCACCAGCAGGTCGGCAAACGCACGCTGGAACTGTCCACGGCCAACCGATCGCTCCAGGGCGAGATCGCCGAGCGCAAGCGGGCGGAGAATGAACTGGTTCGAACCCGCCTGCAACATGTGGTGGAACAGGAGCGAACGCGCATCGCCCGTGATTTGCACGATGATTTGGGCAGTCGCGTCACGCGAGTGGTGTTGCTGCTCGACGAACTGGCCCTGCAAAACCGGCTGCCGATGGCGGAGGCCCCCGAACATCCGCTGGGAATTTCGGCGGCAGCCCGGGAAATCATCCAGTCTCTCGATGAAACGGTCTGGGCCGTCAACCCGCGCAACGACACGCTCCCGCACGTGTTCAATTATTTCAGCCACTTCGCCCTCGAATTCCTCAAAGCCGCCAACGTGCGTTGCCGGCTGGATTTTCCGGATCATCCGCCGGCGCGCGTCATTTCCACCGAAGAACGGCACAACCTGTTTCTCGCGGTAAAGGAGGCGCTCAACAACGCGGTCCGCCACGCCCAGGCGTCGGAAGTCTGGCTGCGCGCCGCCCTCACCGAAACCTCGCTGGTGCTTACGGTTGAAGACAACGGTCACGGTTTTGAAACGCCTCCCGATCATCCCTCGGCCGACGGTCTGCGAAACATGCGACAGCGGATGGAAGAAATTGGCGGGCAATTCAACCTTGCGAGCGCGCCGCAAACGGGCACGAAGGTGACGCTGACGTTCTTCTGGTCTCCGCGCAAATGAATTTTCAACCACATTCACATTTTTCTGGAAAGCCGCTTGGGATTGAATGATTTTGTAACCCCGGTTGCCACCATGTCGATTGCTGTTTCCATCGTTGAAGATGAACCGAAAACGCGGGAAAGCCTGTTGCGCCTGTTGGGCCGCGCGGCCCATGTGCGGTGCGTGGGCAATTACGCCACCGGAGAGGAAGCGTTGCGGGGCATTCCGGCGGAAAAGCCGGACGTCGCTTTGGTGGACATCAATCTGCCCGGCATGAGCGGCATCGAATGCGTGGCCAAGCTCAAACTGAAAATGCCCGGCTTGCGGGTGCTGATGCTGACGACCTACGAAGACAGTGACCGCATTTTTGATTCGCTCCGCGCGGGCGCCAGCGGTTATTTGCTGAAGAAAGCCGGCTACAACGGGCTGGTTCAGGCGATTGATGAGGTTCACGCCGGGGGCGCTCCGATGACGGCGCAGGTTGCGCGGCAGGTTGTGGAACATTTTCATCGGATTCAAAAGCCGGCGTCGGATGTCGAGAAACTGACGGCGCGCGAGCAGGAAATCCTGGCCCTGCTGGTGAAGGGCTATCTTTACAAGGAAATCAGCGAGCGGCTCGGCATCTCCATGAGCACCGTGAGCATGCACCTGCAGCACATCTACGAAAAGCTCCACGTCCAGTCACGGGCGGAAGCGGCAGCAAAATTCTTCGGGCAGGCCTGAGATCGCGGTTCATGGCCATATCAACGCCCCGTGACTTCTCGATCAAGGAAGGGCAGCAGCACTTCGTGCAGCACTGTGTAAACTCACAATGGAATTGCGGGAGCAGATGTTCCAGTATCGCCCCTCGTGGATCATTTCCGGACAGGCTGCGGGCAGGAGCTTGATGCTTTGGAGTTGTCCGGCCCCATTAAGATTTCAATCGTTGACGCCCACGCCGAGACGCGCGTGAGCCTGGCTGCCTTGTTGAACCGGCTCCCGGAACTGCGTTGTTTGAGCCACTACGCTTGCGGCGAAGCAGCGGTGCAAGGCATCCCGTTTGAGAAACCGGACGTGGCGTTGATGGACATCACCCTGCCCGGCAAGGGCAGCCTGAGGTGCATCGCCGAGTTGAAAAAACGGCTGCCCCAATTGAGGATACTGATGCTGACGCGCTTTGAGGAAACCGACTTGATTTTCAAGGCGCTCCAATCCGGCGCCAGCGGGTACTTGCCCAAAACGGCCACCACGCATGAACTCGTTGAAATGATCAAGCAACTCCACGGCGGCGGGGCCACAATGTCGGTGCAAATTGCGCGCAAGGTGATTCATTATTTCGACCCTGCGCCGCAGCCGGAATCCGAGGGAGGGAGGTTGAGCGATCGGGAACAGAAGATTCTGGCGCTATTGGTAAAGGGCTATACCTGTAAAGAAATCAGTGACCAATTCGGCACGTCCGAAAGAACGGTCAACGCGCATTTCCAGCAGATTTACGACCATCTCCGTGCTCAATTACGGATGGCCGCTACGGCGGATGGTTCTGGGAACGCCGGAGCTTATTTTTTGTCGCCAGTTTGATTGCGGAGGCGGCTCTGGCAGCCAAAGGAGGGCCGGTTCCACCTCCTACCTGTGTGAACTCACAATAGAACACCCAGGATAAACACCGTAAAATTGATTCCAGAGATGCCCATTGCCGAAAACCATCACAATAAAAATCCTATGCAAGCCCCCATTCGTCATTTCAAATCCACCATCTTGAATGAGCTGGTCGCACGAATTATCGCAAAGCAACGTATTGCGTTAACCCACCTGCTGACGGTCGTAATTAACGGCGCATTGGTTGTGAACCTGGCTTCCGGGGCGGATGACACCTGGGTCGGCAACACCTCTGCCAACTGGAACACGGGGGCCAACTGGAGCGGCAATGTGGTCCCGGTGGCAGGCGACAACTTGTTGTTTGGATCGGCGGGCAGTGCCGGGGCCGGCTTGACCAACGACATGGCCGCCGGCGCGTCGTTCACCGGCATCACGTTCAACAGCGGGGCCAGCGCCTACACATTCAACGGCAACAGCATCGCGCTCACCGGCGGAATGACCAACAGTTCCGCCGGCTCACAGACGAACAGCCTTGCCATCGCTTTGGGGGCAAATATCACCCTGAATGACGGAGGCGGGGGAATGGCCCTTGGCGGCGCCATCAGCGGCAGCTTTGGCCTGACCAACACCGGCAATGGCACGGTTTACTTGAATACCAGGAATTCGTTCACGGGCGGAGCCACGATCAACAATGGCACGCTACAGCTCAACGCAGGAGCTTCAGGCAGCGGCAATCAAAACGGCGGGTTGGCGAGAAACTGTCCGGTAACTGTCAATCCGGGGGGAACATTGATTGGTGGCGCGGCTGACGCCTTTGGCTACGGCAGTGATTCATCCGGCATTACCATCAATGGCGGAACTGTCAGCGACACTGCCGGTGCCTTTCGCATTACGCTTCCGAATTTGACCTTCATCGGAGGCACCTTGACCAGCAATCCCGGCAATGCCGGAAGTGGACTGGCTACTTATACCGTCAACGGAAACGGCACGGCTATGACCATCACCACCGTTCCCACCAGCACGACCGCGACCATCAGCGCTCTGGGATTGTATAATAATAAACCGCTCACGTTCAACATCCCGGCCGGAACGGTGCCGGGCGGGGTGGATATGCAGGTTTCTGCCAACGTGATTGGCACCAGTGGACACAAAGGGATTACCAAGATTGGCACCGGCAGGCTGGTCTTTTCCAATAGTAGTTCGAATACCACTTACGGCGGCGCCCTGACGCTGATCAACCAGGGCGTGCTCGCGTTGACCGGCAACGCCACGATTACGGCTTCGCCAATCGAGGTCACCAATGGCGCGACGTTTGACGTTTCGGGATTGAGCAGCCCGTTCGTTCTGGCGCCCGGCCTGACGCTGGGCGGCAACGGCACGGTTATCGGCGACGTGACCGCAGCTTCCAGCATCATTAACGCGGGGCTTTACGGCGG
This sequence comes from uncultured Verrucomicrobiae bacterium, assembly GCA_963802515.1. Lineage (GTDB taxonomy): Bacteria > Verrucomicrobiota > Verrucomicrobiia > Limisphaerales > UBA11358 > UBA11358. Next base: position 1,387,086 of record CAWDIX010000002.1, on the reverse strand, counting down.
CAGCACGTTGACTTTTCAGAACAGCCTGACCCTTGGCGGTGCGGCGACGCTTGATTTTGTTTTGTCCGGCGCACCCACCGGCGCCAACAGCAAAATTGCCGTCACCGGCAACCTGAATTACAATGGCGCCAACACGATCTCACTCAGCGGATTCGTTACCCTCCAGAACGGAACTTATCCTTTGATCACTTACGGTACTGAAACGCCTGGCGGCACATGGATTCTCACGGGCTTTACCGCCGGAACGCAGACGGCGAGCATCGTTGACACCGGCGCCGGCGCAATTAACCTGGTCATCGCCCCGTTGTCCAATGTGACCAATGTAACGTGGCTGGGCGACGGAGCCAACAACTTCTGGGACACGACCAGCTCGAACTGGCTCAACGGCGCCATCACGAATGTGTATAGCGACGGCGACGTGGTCACGTTTAATGATTCCGGCTCGACCAATCCCCCGCTGAATCTGGAGGCAAATACGGTGCAACCGGCCGCCGTCGTGGTAACCAACAACACCTTTGATTACACCTTCTCCGCCACCTCTGCCGGCGGGGCGATTTCCGGTACAACCAGTTTGCTCAAACTGGGTTCAGGCAGGTTGACCCTGGCGGAAGGCTCGGACAATTTCAGCGGCGGCATTATCGTCGGCGGCGGTTCGCTGGTTCTGTCCAACGCGTTTGGCTCCGTGGCCATTACGGGCGGGATGCAAGTTACCAACGGCAGCGTGGTGCTCGACCAGGTCGGCACGATTTCCGGCGACACGCTCATTCAGAGCGGCGCCAGCGTGCAAGTGGGCTACAACGACATTTATGGCGCCCTGCCTTCCGGCACAGTGACCCTGAACGGCAACCTGGTGTTTGATCAAACCGGCTCGTTCTCGGTGGCCAACGTGATCAGCGGCGCTTCGACCGGCAACCTGATCGTCACCAACTCCAACAACGTCACGCTTTCGGGCGTCAACACATTTACCGGCAACATCCGGGTCAATAGCGGGACGCTTACCGACGGCAAAGTCGGCGCCGGCGACGGCAGCACCGGCGGATTGGGGGCAGCGGCTGCCGGACGCACAATTACCATCGCTTCCGGGGCGACGTTGATTCTGGCGCAAAACGCCTTTGGCGCCGCGGGGGTCGTCAACGCCAACATGCCTTCTATTGTCATCAACGGCGGCACGGTGAACGACTTGACGAAATACACCACCATTGGCAACGTTACGTTGAACGATGGCGCCAACCTGACTCAGGACGTGAGCGCCACAGGCACTTATCAGGGTTACCAATTCCTTGGCAGTGTCACGGTCGGCGGTTCCTCGTATTCCACCATCGCCAGCCAGAATGGCGTCAACGACCATTTGGGCGGTAACACCGTCTTTAACGTGGCGGATGTTACGGGTGATTCCAATCCGGATTTGTTCGTGACCACGGGATTGCAGAATCAATCGGGCGACTTTTCAACTGCCCCCGGCGGTTTGACCAAGACCGGCGCCGGCACAATGCAACTTTCGGGCGTGAACACCTATACTGGCAATACCACCATCAACGCGGGGACTCTGGCCTTAAATGGCTCAGCCTCACTCAGCAGTCCACTGATCACCATTGCCGGCGGTGCGACGTTCGACGTATCTGGTTTGTCCCCCGCCTTTGCACTGGCTTCGGCCCAAACGTTGAGCAACAGCACTTCAACCGCCGTGGTGAACGGAAACGCCGATGCGAGCCTGGGACAGGTTTCGTTGGCTTACGCTTCCGGGACACCGTCGTTGGCGATCATGAATGGCACGCTGACGCTGGCTTCCACCAGCGGGCTCACGGTCAACAACACCGGCGCGCCTCTGGCCGCGGGCAGTTACAGGCTGGTTGCCGCAGGCGCCGGCGGAGCGGTGGCAGTATCCGATGCGTTGCCGACCGTCGCTATAATCGGCGGCGGCATTGCTCCGGACGCGTCAGCTTCGCTGCAAATTGTCGGCGGCGAACTGTATCTGGTGGTCAAATCGCCAGTGCGTTTTACCGGGATCAAGGTCAGCGGGACCACGCTGACGATAACGGCAACGGGCGGTCTGGCGAACGAATCTTTTGTGCTCCTGCAAAGCACCAATGTGACGACACCGCTGGCCAACTGGATGCCGGTGTTGACCAATAACTTTGACGGCAGCGGCAACCTGAACCTGTCCACCAATATTATCAACCCCAGCAATTCGCAGGAGTTCTACATCCTGTCGCCATGAATCAGGAAAGAATGACAGGCATTGTCCCCGCGACGGCCGCCGGGCACGCGAATCCGCCCGGCGGCCCGTCCGTGAAACCGGGTCAAGCCGCCCCGCATCGAAAAGCCGGCGCCGGGACAACGAAATTCTTGAACATGGAAACTGCCCGGAGAACACGAGCTGTTGCTGGATTCACTTTGATTGAATTGCTGGTGGTCATCGCCATCATCGCCATTTTAGCCGCGATCCTGCTGCCGGCGTTGGCCGCGGCCAAACGCCGGGCGCTGAAGATCGAGTGTGTGAACAACGTCAAAGAATTAACGACTGCAGCCATCATGTATGAACAGGATTATGGCAGTGCCATCAACTACGGCGGGAAAAGCGCGACGGGAAGCTACCTCACGTGGTTGGATGCGATCAGCCAGAACATCTCCCAGGTCTATCAGGCGCGGCTTTGTCCGGCGGCAGCAACGCTGGGTCCAGGCCCGTCTTATCCGGGAACCGCCGACCATTGTTATATTACCGCAAGCGGATCGGCAACGGATCCGACCAACTGGATGAGCTATGCCATCAACGGCTGGCTTTACGATCCGAATTCCGGTGGTGGCACGAAGCCGACGGCTTTTCAGCAGGATAATCCACCGGGTTCTTACTTCAGAAAAGAGTCGAACATCAAACAGCCCACCATCACGCCGATATTTGGCGACGGCATAAAGGAGGATGGCTGGCCAAACAACAATGCCGTCACCGTGGACCCGGCCTCATACAGTTCAAGTGGTGTCGGCAGCGGCATCGCCGATTTATACCATTCGCTGGTCAGCTCCGCCAACCTGGCGCGTTTTCTCATCGCGCGGCACGGTTCATTCCCGGCTGGCGGCGCGCCGACCGCGTTCCCGGTCAATGCCAGCCGGGGAAAGCCCAATTTGTTGCCGGGCGCAATCAATATGGGTTTTGCCGATGGCCATGCGGAAACGGTCAACCTTTATGATCTTTGGAATTTGATGTGGAGTGCCACCAGCATCCCCCAGGGCCAGCCGCCCAAGTGAAGTGATCAAGCGCCTCATGCTTTCGTTGGTTGTTTCACTCGCCACTGCCGGGTCGGTATTCGCGCAAGCGGACTGGGTGCAGTTCAGCCGCAGCCGCACGCTGATTTACTCCAATGACAATCTGGGCAATCACCTGGTTGATTATTCCTACGCCGGCTACGAAGGCGGCGGCGTGGCGATTCCGACAAACCTCCCGGCGCAGCAGACCGTCAGCCCGGTCAGCGGCGACAACACGGCCAACATCCAGGATGCGCTCAATTACGTCGGCGGCCTGACGCCGGACACGAATGGTTTTCGCGGTGTGGTGCTGTTGAATCCCGGCACCTACGAAATGGATGGAGCCCTGACGTTCAACGACAATAGCGGCGTCATCCTGCGCGGCTCGGGGACAAACAACACGGCGCTGGTCTTTTACGGCACCAGCGGCGCGTCCATCACCCTTTCGGGCGGCGGCGTAAATCATGTCAGCGGCGGCACTCACTACATCACCGACAATTACGTTCCGCTCGGCGCGACGAATTTTGACGCGGACAGCACGAGCGGATGGTCGGTGGGAACGGCCATTTCAGTCGAGCGCCCCTTCACGCCGGCGTGGATTGACGCCATCGGCATGTCCAACCTTTGGGGCGATACTTCCATTGGTCATTACACCGAAGCCGAACGAACCATCACGGCCATCAACGGCAACCGGGTGACGGTCAACATTCCTCTGCCCACGCCGATTGAATCACAATGGACGACTTGGAACGGGACCAACTATGCCAACGCGTGGCAATACGCGGACGGCCGGCTGCAACGATGCGGGGTGGAAAACCTGACCGTGGCCTCAAATTTCGGGCTGACCAATACCGCGCCGAATGGCGGCATTCTGGCCATCAGTTTGGGCAACGCGGAAAACTGCTGGGTGCGCAACATCGCCTTCAACGGCTACGGCGGGGCGGTGTCCTGCGGAGGCAAATGGAACACGGTGCAGGATTGCACCTTTGCCAACGGCCCGAACAACGGCAGCGCGCGGCCCGGCGCGTTTGAGTTTTACAATGCGCAGTTATCTTTGATCCAGCGTGTTGCCGGCATCAACGGCTTTGAGCATTTCCTGCAAACGCGGGATGAAGGCAGCGGTTGTGTGTTTTTGTATTGCCACACAACCGGAACGAATTTTGACGGCGGCCCGCATCGGTTGTGGACGACCAGTTTATTGACCGACAACGAATACGGCACCATCGGCAATGTCCACATTACCATCATCACCGGCGGGCAAAACGGCTGGGGCGCGGGTTACAGCGTGTTTTACAACTGCCATACCACCGATCATTTGATCCAATGCCCGGCGCTGACAAACCATTACAACTGGTGGATCGGCGGTTCGGGAACGCAGGACAATCCCGGCGCCGCTCCGGGCACTTACGACCACGATGGCACGACGGTGACGCCGACGAGTCTTTACCTGGAGCAATTGAAGGAGCGGCTGGGCGGGGCGGCAGTGGAAAACGTCGGCTACCCGCTGTTTTCAATTTCCGCCTCGCCGTCATCGCAAACCGTCACCGCCGGTTCGAGCACAAACTATACCGTGACGGTCGGCGACCCAACCTTGATGAGCAACCTGGTGGCGTTGAGCGTGAGCGATTTGCCGCCGGGCGTGAGCGGCAATTTCAGCCCGGGCAGTGTCATCGGTTCCGGAAGCTCAACATTGACCATTACGACTTCCGTCTCGACGCCCACAAACAGTTACGCGCTGAATGTGATCGGCACGAGTGCCGGACTGTCGCACACCAACACCGTCGGATTCACCGTGCAAATGGCACCCCGGATAACACTCGCAGTCGGGCCGTTCACCAACGGCCAGTTCAGCCTGCAATTCCCGGCGGCGGACGGTCAGAGTTACGTCGTGGACACTTCCAGTAATCTGACATCCTGGGCGCCGATTTTCACCAACAATTCAACCAACAGCTGGTTCATTTTCCGCGATACCAACGCAACCAGCCCGGAACGTTTCTACCGCGTCCGGCAATGATTTTGAAAAATTGTCCTGCTCCATTAATTGTTTTTTACCGGTTCATGAAGTTCCTTCTGGCGATCGTCCTGGGGATGCTTGTCACTGGCATGGCGGTGGCAGATCCGCCGCGCGAACGCCTGCTGATGGATTTCAACTGGCGATTCCATCCGGGCGACGCGCCCGACGCCGGAACCCGGTTTGATTACCCGGAAGTCAAAGACCTTGCCAAAACGCGCGGCGACCAGATGGGCCAGGAAGGAAACCTGGCTGCCGATCCGCCTGATGCGGTCACGGCCGAACCAGGCAACACCGTTTCCTTTGTGCAACCAGGTTTCGACGACCACCATTGGCGGCAACTCGATTTACCGCACGACTGGGCGGTGGAATTGCCGTTTGATCCGAAGGCTGACCTGAAACACGGGTTCAAGCCGATCGGCCCCGGATTCCCGGAGAACAGCATTGGCTGGTATCGGCGTGAATTCCATCTGCCGGAGTCAGACAAGGGCAAAACGCTCTGGGTCGAATTCGACGGCGTGTATCGCAACTCGCTCGTCTGGCTCAACGGCCATTGTCTCGGCCGTCATCTGGACGGTTACAGCGGCTTCCGCTACGACATCAGCCGGTTCGCAAACTGCGGCGGGAGGAACGAACTCGTCGTGCGCGTGGATGCATCGCGGTTTGAAGGCTGGTTTTACGAGGGGGCAGGCATTTACCGCCATGTCTGGCTGGTGAAAACGTCGCTGCTGCACATCGCGCCGGGCGGCGTTTTTGTGTGGAGCACGTTCCCGAAAAATGTGCCGGCCGGTCCTGCCGTGCTCCACTACATGACGACGGTGGCCAATCTGATGCCGGCTCGCAGCGCGGTGGAAGTCAATTGGACCATCATTGCGCCCGACGGCAAAACCCTTGAGAAAAGCAAAGCCCACGAAGCCTCGGAAATCCGTTCCGGCGCGGAAACAGAATTCAGCGGTGACATGGAAATTCCATCGCCGGCACTCTGGTCCCCCGAATCGCCGAAACTTTACAGGCTGGTCACAACGGTGAAGGGCGATGGAGAAGTCAGGGACCAAACGGAAACCTGTTTTGGCATTCGCACGATTGCGTTTGATGCGGCGAAGGGATTTTTGCTGAACGGCCGGCCATACCTTATCAAGGGCACCTGCAATCACCAGGACCACGCAGGTGTGGGCACGGCATTGCCGGATGCGCTCCAGTATTTTCGCTTGAAAAAGCTGAAGGCGATGGGCTGCAATGCCATCCGCACCTCACACAACCCCCCGACGCCGGCGTTGCTCGACGCCTGCGACCGGTTGGGCCTGCTGGTCATGGACGAAAACCGGCGGATGGACGACGGTTCGTGGGAGTTGGGCGAACTCCAAAACTTGATCCTGCGCGACCGGAATCATGCGAGCGTTTTCATCTGGTCGTTGGCCAATGAGGAGCCGTTGCAAGGCACGAACACCGGTGCGCAGGCCATTACCGTCATGCAAAACCTCGCTCACCAACTCGACCCGACGCGCCCCTGCACGGTGGCGATGAACGGGAAATGGGGACTCGGTTTCTCGGCGGTGATTGACGTTCAGGGATTCAACTACGGGACGAAAAAAATTGACGACTATCACGCGAAGCATCCCGCGCAGCCGGAAATCGGGACCGAAACCGCCAGCACGGTCGGCAGCCGCGGGGTTTACGCCGACGACAAGGCGCGCGGTTACGTCAGCGCCTACGGCGAATACCATCCCGGCTGGGGCGCCAAGCCGTGGGAATGGTGGTCGTATTTTGCGGCGCATCCGTTTGCCGGCGGCGGGTTTGTCTGGACGGGCTTTGACTATCGTGGCGAACCTACGCCCTGCGAATGGCCGTGCATCAACTCGCACTTCGGCATCCTGGACAGCTGCGGTTTCCCGAAGGACATTTATTACTACTACCAGGCCTGGTGGACGGACAAACCGGTGCTGCACCTCATGCCGCACTGGAACTGGCCGGACAAGATCGGACAGGAAATCCTTGTGCGCGTCTTCAGCAATTGCCAGGAGGTGGAATTGTTTCTCAACGGGAAGAGCCTCGGCAGGCAAACGATGAAACCGGATGGGTATCTTGACTGGCAAGTGAAATATGAGCCGGGCGTCTTAAGCGCGCAAGGCCGCGACCGCGGCGAACGGGTGATGGAAACCCTCGTGGAAACAACCGGCGCGCCGGCGGCGATTGAACTTTCGTCCGACCGTTCAATCATCAATGCCGGCGGTGAGGATGTGAGCCTGGTGACCGTTTCAGTGACAGACGCGAAAGGTCGCGCCGTGCCGACGGTGGGCAACCTGATTCATTTCAAGGTGAGCGGGGCGGGAAAAATCATCGGCGTGGGCAACGGTGATCCCGGGTGTCACGAAGCGGATAAGTGTATCGGACGATGGCAGCGCAGTGCGTTCAACGGCCTGGCGCAGGTGATTGTGCAGTCCGCCCGACAACCGGGCACGATTAAGTTGACCGCCTTTTCACCGGGCTTGCGCGCAGGCACCTCGACGATTCGTTCCGAAGCCCGAACGCTGCCGCTTGTATTGCCTTGAATGCCTGAGTTTTGTTCGTTCCGCCATCATCACGGGCTGACCAGGTAAAAATCTCCGTTGGCCTTTCAAAGGGAACCCTGAATTCTGTGAGCAGAATTCCACTGCCTCCAGCCATTGTTGATTGGTAGAACATTCTGAACAAAGCTGCGTTGTCCGCGAGCAGCCTATTTTGGACGGCCACGTTCCCTTTCGGCTGGAACCTGTGCGCTGCAATTTTCTGGTGCCGGGAATTCGACTGGCCGCGCCGTTTCATGTTCCTGATCCCCATGAATTCATCTTGCCAAAACGACGATCAATTCGTGGTGCAGAGCATCCCGACTTCAATATGCGCCGGTCATTCCTGCTCATTTTTCGCCGGAACGACGCTGATAACCGTCAACAGAATGAATACCCAATGTCAATAAACCGCCATGCATTGCCACACGCCGATACGCACGAATTCCCTGCAAACCGCAGGAAAATACTCACAAAAACCCGGCAGAACTGCCCGGTTCCAACCGCCGCCTCATGGCGGTTCACAACGTTTTCTTCCTTCGATGGATTCACAACAGCCGGGATTGTTCGTTGCCGGTTCGGGGGCCGATTTGCATTTTCCCCACGACCACCGCGCCGTCCTCCACCATCAAATGCCGGGCGTCCACGTCGCCAAAAAACCGCGCGGTGGATTTCAGGACGACCGTATCCTGGGCTCGCAGCCTGGCCGCCAGTTCCCCGGCGATCTCCGCCGAGCCGACTTTGAGCGGACCCGGCCAGCGAAAGTGATTTTCCGCCGGGATGATCAGGCGGGTTGCGGTCAGGCTGCCTTTGATGTCGGCGGTCGAGTAAATCGTCAGGGCGCGTTCAACCGCCAGTTTGCCGTGGAATTTTCCCCGGATGACGGCTTCGCCGACGATGGACTCGGTGTTGAAGACGCAACCTTTGGGCTCGATGACGAACGCGCCTTTGGTTTTGAAATTTTTGGCAATGGAGCTGGTGATGCGATAATCGTGCAGGTCCACGTAACGGCTGCACTGCTTGCACATGGTGGACTCCGCGCTGGCCGGCACCTCCAGTTCGGCCCCGCACTCGAAACAGGTGACACGCCTCTGTTTCGGCGCGTGCCGGGGCGCCTGGGGCGCCGGATGGAGAATGTCCTGGACGCGGAGATGCTGCCCGCACTTTTTGCAGACGGTAGAGTAGGCCGAGCGCGGCTCCATCTGCTGATGGCCGCAATGGGGACAGGCCACCAGGACCTTGTCCTGTTTCTTTGCCGGCATTCAAAGTCTTTCCGCGCCGCCGCCGCCGCAAAACTTAACGTCCGGCTTTGGCCGACTCGGGAACCCTCGCCGTTTCCGCCGCCCGCGCCGGTGGCGGCGTGGGTTGGACCTTGTTCGGATTGACTTCCGTCTTCCCGACAAAGGTCACGCCCTCCTCGATGACCAGTTTGGTGGCGCGGATGTCGCCGAACAATTCGGCCTTGGACTTGATCTCGATTTTTTCCTTGGCGTTGACATTGCCGTTGACCTTGCCGCGCACCACGACCGACTGCGCGCCGATATTGCCGTTGATGATGGCGCTGTCACCAAGGGTCAGGGTGCCGTCGGTGTGGATTTCGCCGTCCAGTTTGCCGTCAAAGGCCAGTTCGCCGGAGAACTTGAGGTTGCCTTTGATTTCGACGTCGGAATTCAACGCATTTTTGGTGGAGTTACTGGCTGTGTTCATAGTATCCATCTTTTCTCCTTGTTGTGTTCGAGCTATATAACGCACGAACCAAAGGGCGTCAAAGTTTATTTCTATGTGACTCAACACTCTGGCCGCGGCCAAAGCGGTTGCCTCCCCGGCGCATCAAAGTTATTCAGGTTGCGTCGATGCGGTGTGCGCGTAAATTGCCAAGGTCATGCGCGCGAACTGGAAAAAGTTGCGGGCGTTGGCGCTGACGGAGGTCGAAGCGACCCTGGCGGCGTTGCCCGCGCCGTTGCGCGAACGGGTGGAGAAGCTGCCGGTCACCTTCGAACCCTTTCCGAATGCCGGCCAGCAGGCTGACGGCATTGAAGCCGACACGCTCGGCCTGTTCACCGGGGCGGAATTCGCCGAGGAAGGACAGGTTCCGCTGCCGCCGCAAATCATTTTGTTTCTGGAAAACCTTTGGGATTTTGCGGAGGGTGACGGGGAAGTTTTCCGCGACGAGGTCCACACGACGTACCTGCACGAACTGGGCCATTATCTCGGGTTGGACGAGGATGAATTGACCGGGCGCGGCCTGGAATGAACATCGCCGCGCCACCGGCCCGCGCTTTGGCCAACGGGCGCTGCAACGGTGTCAGTCCACGTCTTCGCCCAGCTCGACGTTCCAGTAGGCGAGGTCAATGAAGTGCTTCCAACTGTCGTGCCGGTGCAGGCTGAAGTTGATCTGCACAAACGGCCGCCATTTCGGCCGCTTGGGTTTGCGGATGAGGTGCAGCCCGGCCTCCTGCGGCGTGCGATTGGCCTTCTGCGTGTTGCACTCGACGCAGGAGCAAACAATGTTTTCCCACGTCGTCGGGCCGCCGCGGTCGCGCGGAATGACGTGGTCGAGGTTCAAATCCTTGCGGTCGCAGGTGCGCCCGCAGTATTGGCAGGTGTTCTTGTCGCGCTCAAAAATGTTGTGGCGCGTGAACTTGACCTCCTTTTTCGGCAGCCGGTCGTAAATCAACAGCAGGATGATGCGCGGCACGCGGATGCGGAAGGAAATGGTGTGAATGGATTCCTCGTGCGGCGCGGCGCGGGAAAGGTCGCGCCATTCCTCAAAATTGAACGTGCGGAACGAGCCGTCGTCATCGCTCAGCACAGCCTGCGCGTGGCCCTGGAACAACAGCGTCAGGGCGCGCCGGGTGGTGCAGACGTTGACCGCCTGCCACAACCGGTTCAACACCAGCACATGCTGATTGAGCGCGATGTTCATGACGCTGTCCGGAGAAAGGTTAACAAAACCGGCGGCGCTGGTCAACCACCGCCAGCGTTGCCAAATGGCAATGGCTTCAGTTATGTTGCCACCATGAAACGTATCGCCGCACTGGCAGTTCTGTTGCTGATGGTCATGCGGCCACCGGCTCACGCGCAGGAAGGCGCCGACGACCAATACCTCATCATCTACAGCCTGATGCAGCAGGCGGACTCGTCGAGCAGCGCCGGTCGCTCCAGTGAAGCGCTGGCCGGATTTGTCGAGGCGCAAAGTGAACTGCTGAAATTTCAGAAAGTTTACCCGGACTGGAATCCCAAAATTGTCAGTTTCCGATTGAGTTATCTGGCCGAAAAAATCGCGGAACTGACGCCGCAAATTCCCGCTACCAACGGGCCAGCGCCAACTACCTCAACGCCGCCCGCGCCAACGCCCGCGCCGCCTGCGCCAACGCCCGTGCCGCCCGCGCCGGCTCCGGCGCCGTCCACGCCGGCGGTTCCCCCCGCCACCGGCGCGGATTTTGAGGCGCGATTGAAGGCGTTGCAGGCGCAGTTGCAAAGTTTGCAGGCAGACAACACGACCCTTGAAGCCAGGCTCAAGGAAGCGCTCACGGCGCAGCCAACGATGGTGGATCCACGCGAACTGACCAGGGCACAGGAGCAAATACGCTCGTTGATGAAGGAGAATGATTTGCTGAAAGTGAGCCTGGCGCAAGGTCCGGGCGAAACGGCGGCCCTGCCCGGATTGGACACCAATCTGCTGGCGCAACTGCGGCAGTCTTTGGCCGAGGCAAACGGCAAGCTGGCGGACGAAGCCTCGCGCGCAGACCGGCTGGCGCAGGAGAATCAGACCTTGCAGGGCCGGCTGCAAACGCTGCTGGCCAGCCCCGCCGCGACGGAGGCGTTGCGTGAGGAAAATGAGCTGCTCAAGAAACAGATGGCGGAGCTGAAGGCGCGGGCAACCCATGCTCCGGCGCCGGGTTTGAACGCCGAGCTGGCCGATGCCCGCACGCGTATTTCAATCCTGCAATCAAATGCCGAGGTGAGTCTGCTGGAAAGGGAGGCCTTGGAAAACCGCGTGCGGCAATTGGAGTCGGGCGCGAAGCCGCCGGCGCTGACGCCCAAAGAGGCGGAGAACGAGGCGCGCATCCGCGAGTTGACCTGGAACGGGACGATTTGCTGGCGAAACTCGGCAAGGCGAACGAGGAGCTTTACGGCCGCAAAAAGCAGGACGTGGCGGCGCAAATCGCCGAGCTGACCGATGAGGTGAACGTCTTGCGCGCGCGGCTGGCCGTGGACGAGGCGCGCGCCGTGCCTTACACGCCGGAGGAACTGGCTCTGTTCAAGCAACCCGCGCCGCCGGTTGCCAATCCCAATGCGGAGAAAAAATCCATCCGGGAATTGCCCGGCGGCACTGCCACCCTCGTGGCCGAGGCGCAGCATTATTTTGCCGACAAACAATACGACAAGGCCGAGGACGATTACCTGCAGATTTTGCGGCACGACGAAAACAACGGACTGGTGCTGGCGAACCTCGCGGCCATCGAAATCCAGCAAAACAACCTCGACGACGCGGAAAAACACATCCAGGCCGCGCTCGCTCAGGCGCCGAACGACGCCTACAATCTTTCGCTGCTCGGCTATCTGAAATTCCAGCAGGGGAAATATGACGACGCCCTCAATGCGTTGAGCCGCGCGGCCCGACTCGATCCGCAGAACCCGCAAATTCAAAATTATCTCGGCGTCACGCTCAGCCACAAGGGCCTGCGCCAGCAGGCGGAAACGGCGTTGCGCAAGGCGGTCCAACTCGATCCGAACTATGCCGCGGCGCACAACAACCTGGCCGTGATTTACATCTCCCAGCAGCCGCCGCTGCCGGAGCTGGCGCGCTGGCATTATGAAAAGGCGCTCGCCGCCGGCCAGCCGCCCAATCCGGACCTGGAGAAAATGCTGGCCGAAAAGGGCGCGCCGGTGAAACCACAGTGAATTTATAATTTATGATTTTCGATTGAGCGGACAAAGTTCGCTTCAAATCATCAGCCGAAAATCGCAAATCATAAATGATCCAGGCTTTCCATGAACTCGTCATCGCCACCCGTGGACGCGGGTTTTATGAGTTCACGCGCGAAGTTGAAGGGTGGGTGGGCGGGAACCGGTTCAAGGACGGCCTGCTGACACTGCATTTGCGCCATACTTCGGCTTCGCTGCTCATCCAGGAAAACGCCGATCCGGACGTGCGGCGCGATTTGGAGGCGTTCTTCGAGCGGCTCGTACCCGACGGCGACCCGCTTTTCATCCACACCACCGAAGGCGCCGATGACATGCCGGCCCACGTGCGCACAGCGCTGACGGCGGTGAACTTGAGCATCCCGGTCCGCGGCGGCCGGCCGGCGCTGGGCACCTGGCAGGGAATTTATTTGTGGGAACACCGCGCGCGCCCGCATTCCCGCCATGTTGCGCTGCATTTCATCGGTGAATAGACCGTGGCTTGAGGAGCGTCGGCAAGGCCCCGGTGGCATGTGACTGCCGCGTGAACGCAGGCAGCCCGGGCCGACACCCTTTGTCTTTTCAAAAGCGAATAAACTCGCCAAGCGCGGCTGCCGATGGCAGGTTGCCAAAGTTTTATGCAAATTAAGAATTGGATTTTGGCCGCGCTGGCTTTCGGTCTTACGCTGGCCGTTCGCGGTGAAACGGCCACGAATACGTTCGGCTTCACCGGCCCAGAAATTTACCCGATTGACGATCAAATCAGCCAGCTCCACGTGGCGGACCTGGATGGCGACGGCCTGAACGATATCATCGTCGCCAACAATCGGCGCTCGAAAATCAATCTGCTCTACAACCTGACGGGCAAGACCAATCGCGCCGCGCAGCCGCCGCGCAAGCTGGAAATCAACGAACTGCCGCCCGACGCGCGCTTTCGCATTGATTCGATTCCCGTGGATGAACGCATCGCCGCGATGGTCGTGACCGATCTCAACGGCGACGGCCGCCCCGACCTCGTTTTTTACGGCGATGCGAAGGACCTCGACGTGCTTTACAACCAGGGCACCAACGGCTGGAGCGATCCGAAAACGCTGGCATATCGAGGACGGCCGGATGGACGCGAACGCGCTGGTCGCCGGCGATTTGAACGGCGACGGCCGGCCCGACGTCGTTCTGCTGGGCGACAACGGCTCGCTGTATTTTCTCCCGCAACAGGCGGACCACACCCTGGGCGAACCGGAAAAAATTCCCTATTCCGGCACGCCGAAAGCCGTGCAAATCACCGACGTGAACGGCGACGGCAAGGACGATCTGCTGGTGGTGGATTGGGACAGCCCGACGCCGTTCCGTTTCCGGCTGCAAATGCCGGGCGGGCAGCTTGGCCCGGAAATTTATTTCAAGACCCAGCCCATCCGCTCGTACTGCGCGGACAATCTGGAAGACAACTCGAACCTGTTCGTCGTGACCATCGCGCAGAATTCCGGGCGCGCGGAAGTCTCCCAGTTCACCCGCAAGCCGGCGGAAGTCCTGTCCGGCGCGTTCCGGCACGGACAATTCCAGATTCTGCCGCTGAACAAGACGGACGCGGCGCAACGCGGCGTGCTGTGGGCCGATGTCAACGGCGACGGCCGGCCGGATTTGCTCGTGGCCGAGCCGGAGAGCGGCCAGCTTTCGGTCTATTTGCAGCTCGCCGGACGGTTCGCTGGCCGTGCCGAAGAAATTTCCGAGCCTGGCCGGCGTCAGCCAGATTGCCGTGGCGGACTGGAACGGCGACGGCCACCCGGATATTTTCCTTTTGAGCCATGATGAAAACGCCGTGGGCGTGACGCAATTCGACAAAAAAGGGCGGCTGCCGTTTCCGACGCTGATTCCGCTCGACGGCAAGCCGCTGGTGATGGCGGTCGGCGCGCTGAAGCCGGACGCGAAGCCGGTCGCTGGCGGTGATTGTGGACAAGGACGGCCAGCGTTCGCTCGTCACGCGCACGGCCGACGGCAAAATCAGGACGCAAAAGTTGAGCGATACCTTCAAGTCGAATCCGACGACGCTCGCGATTCAGGACGTGAACCAGGACGGACTGGCGGACCTGGTGGTGTTGATTCCGTATGAAAAAATCAAGGTGCTGCTCCAGAAACGCAGCGGCGATTTCGACGAAGAGGACGTGGACCCGCCCGGCGGCGCGATTGAGCAGCCGTGGCTGGCGTCGGCGGACGTGGACGGCGACGGCAAGACCGGAACTGTTGCTGCCGCAGAAGAATTTCGTGCGCGCGGTCGTGCTGGAACAGGAGAACAAAACGCGGGGTTCGACCAACCAGCCCGACTGGGTCTTCCGCGTGAAAGACCAAATCAACGGCGCGGCAGCGATTCGCGCATCGTCGGCGCGACGGCGGTGGCGAACCCGGGCAAGAAGGCCGGCGTGCCGTCCCTCTTCCTGCTGGACGCGGAGCACAAGCAGTTGACGTTGTGCGAACGCGACGCCGCGGGCGTGTGGCAGGTGGTGCGCAACGTGGACCTGCCGGTGGCGGATTTCAGCGGCTTGCAATCGGTGGCGCTCGGCGGCGGCAACGCGCAAAGCGTGGCGTTCCTGGGCCAGAATGCCGTCGCCTGGTTGTCGCTGGCGGGCGACGTTTGGGAATTCACGACGCTGGACGGTTACGACACGCCGATCAAGGACGGCTATTTGAACGACGTGGTCGCGGGCGATTTGACCGGCAGCGGGCGCAAGGACCTGGTCTTCATGGAAACGGCCAAAAATTATCTCGACCTGGTTTCCTTCAACGCCAAACACAAACTCGTGCCGGGCGACCGCTGGCAGGTGTTTGAGCAGCATACGTTCCGCGGCGCGGCCAATGCGCTGCCCGAACCGCGCGAAGCGGCCGTGGCGGACGTGACCGGCGACAAAAAGAATGATCTCATCGTGCTGGTGCACGACCGGATCCTGGTTTATCCGCAGGAATGAGGCTTGAAATCCGGAGTTGAAGCGGGGAGCGCACGCGGCCCGCGTGCCCTTTTCCGCGCCCGCGCGGAAAACTTCGAGCGCACCGGAAAATTCCAGACATTTTAGCGAATGATCCGCGCCAAAAGGGCTGGACGCGGGGCGCGTCCAGCCACACCCGATGACGGGTGTGCTCCCCACCCCGGATGGCGGACCGCCGCTGTCAATTCAACCGGGGCGGGCGCGGGGCGAAGACCTTGAAGGAAAGGCCGTCCGCCGTCGCGCCGCCGCCGTAGACTGAAAAATAAAAGTATTTGGAAACCTGGTCGTAATCCGGCAGCAGCGAAAAATCCATCCAATCGCGGAAACTTTTCGGGAAAACCATCATGGCGGTGTCACTCGCCGCCGAGTTCTTCAGCAGTGAGAACGCCGCGCGCATGGTTTCGCGCTGGTTCTCATAACCGAACACGCCATTGCCGGCGCCCCCGACGTGTTGCGCGGCATCAGCCAGACCCGCGGTTTCGCGCAACGGCCGGGCCTGCCCCGTGTCGCTGCGCAGGTATTCCTCCAGCGTGGAAACGTCCGACGTCAAGCCAACGTAACCGCCGCTGGCCGCGCAGTACAGCGAGCTTGAAACCGGCGCGGCGGCGTCCGGCAGGCCGCGGGTGGGCATGGGGATGGTGTAAATTTTGCGGCCCAAAAAATCGCGCGGCTCGGGCGCGTTCCGCTGCCCGTACATCAGCGACGCAATGCTCTTCACTGCGAGGGCGGCCTGGTCCGCGTTGGCCGCGCCGAAGAGAAAGAGCGACGGCGCATGGTTCAAATCGGCCAGCGTGTTTCCGGCCGGCGCCTTTTGGTAGCTGATGAAATCGTCGCCCAGATTGGCGATGAGATTTTTGCGGAGGTCAAAGTCCGGGTCCTTTTGCCGGCCGAGCGCGTTGACGGCGTCAATCGTCGCATTGAGGCTGGCCAGCCCGCCGGGGGCGAGGGCGCCGATGGTTTTCTCCAGTTCGGCCCAGGCTTGCTGGCCGTCAATGCGCCAGCGCGCAAACTTTACCGCGCTGGCGGGCACGAACACCGGCGGATTTGCGTCCTTCGGGACGGTGGCAAAGATTTTCAAAATGCCCTGCCGGGCCGCTTCCGGCGCGGAAAGATAAAGATTCAACTGCGAGCCGTCATGCGACTCGCGGTAGGCGAGGCTGGCGGACTTCAATCCCATCAAACCCGACGCGTTCAACATGGCCGCCGCCGAAAAGGACGGCATCAGCGTCGGCGCCGCCGGATTCGGCGATTCCTGCGGAACATGGGCGAGCACGTCAAAAAGGGTTTTCGTATTGAGCCAGGCGTAATACAACGGCGCATTGCGGAATTGCGACAATTGGTCGGCGGCAAAGACCGCGTTGTCGCGCAACGCCGGCGCCGCGCCGCCGGACAGATGGGCGACCACCGGTTCCACGGCCTTCGTGGAATTGCCGACAATCAGCAGCGATTGGAACTGGCCGACGACCAGTTCGCCCGACTTTTCCGGCTTCGGCTCCTTGCCGAGTTCCTGGACCGGCGGGCGGCCGGGGAAAATGCCTGCCAGCGCAGGAAGGTCATTGCTCGAAAGCGTCACCACGGAAAACGCAATGCCGCGGACCGTTTCGGTGTGGATGGATTTGCCGCTTTCCGTCCATTTTTTGCGAAGCGCGTCGAGATTGGTTTTCAGCAGGCCGCCCCGGTCCCGGGCATCGAGCAAAAAGAGGAGGCCCGGTTGCGGGCTGTCGTCCTGGCCGTTCCAGCCGTTCCGGGTGACAGCGAACGTGAACTGGCCTTGCGGCAGGTCGGCGTAGTCACTCAGCTTCACCCCGAGATCGCGCTCCAGCGGCGCGATGAACTGCTCGTTCCAGCGGGCCATGAATTTGTCGTGAAACGGTTTCATCGCCGGGTCGTTCCAGAAAAGCCAGCCGGACGATTGTCTGGCGGCGGCGCGGGTGGCGGCGAAATCGGGCGCGGTCACCAGCAACAGCGTGTCGGCCGGCAGCAGATTTTCGGCGGGCGGGACCGCGGCGCGAAGTGAAAGGGCGGCGGCAAAAAGTGTGATGGCCAGCGGCGCCGGGAATTTTAGTGACATGAATTTTGTCGTCATAAGGATTTTACGGTTTCAACCGGAGGATGGCGGTGATCAAAGGCGGAAGACTTCCCGGAGCTTGCTTTGGGTCTGTTGCTGGCGTTCCCAACTCACAAAACCCTGCCCGGCATGAAGCCCCGACTTGGGAATCGAATGGAAGAAATCGCATTGGCCGACGGTCGGATTGGAAAAACCGTCCGCGCCGTTCAACCGGATTTCCGATTTTCGCAACTGCCCGTGGAAGCTGAAGCAGGCCAGGCCGTTGACCAGGAGTTGCTTTGGCTCGTCGCACCGTTCCTGTCCGCTTAAAATCACAAACCAATGGTCACGCTCAAATCCCGCCGGGCGGCATTTCCAGGCTTCCCATTGCCGGATTTTCATCGGTCAGGAAATTGGTGGATTTTTAACATCGCCTTTTCCAAATCCAGCCTGTCTTTGGGCAGAGGATAATCATCCGAAAAATATCCCTCCCGCCTTGGCGCCTGAAACCGGCTGGCCACGACCGGCAACCCCGCCCGGATGGCCATGCGCAGGATGGTGCCCTGATTTTCGCCGACGAGGGCAGAGGTCTGCTCCACTTCACCGGCCGGATCATCGTCGAGAATCACGCTTGTTTTCATGAAAGCAATTTGCGCCCATCAGGTGCCGGACGCAATTCTTTATTGCTCCACCGGTTTCTGTTTCGTCCGGCCGGGCGGTTCAAGATAGCGATAGGGATTATTCGGGTTGTCGGTCGAATAAGCGAAGGCGTCGCGGTGGTCGAGAAAGTTTTTCACCAGTTCCACCGGGATGGCAAAACCCAGGCCCTCGCCGAACATGATTTTCATGTTGGTGACGCCGACCACCTCGCCTGCCATGTTGAACAACGGGCCGCCGCTGTTGCCGGGATTGATCTGCGCCGTGGTCTGGAGATAAAGCTCGCCCTCCAGCTCGCGGGTCTTGGTGCTCAGGATGCCTTCCGTCACAGTCCGTTCGAGCCCCAGCGGGCTGCCGATCGCAAACACCGATTCGCCGACCGTCAGCTCGTCCGCGCTGCCGAGCGTGACGAATTTGAACTTCGGCGCGTTCTTGTCCTCGATGCGCAGCAGCGCCAGGTCATGAAATTTGTTGATGGCGACGATTTTGACCTGCTTGTAGGTCTCGCGATCGAGCAAGCCGCTGGTTTGACGGTAAACTTCCACGGAAATTTCCGTCTCGCCCTCGATGACGTGGAAATTGGTGATCAAATAACCGTCCGCGTTGATGAAGAAGCCGGAGCCGAGCCCGCTGGGGGTGCGGACCTGCACGACGGCCTCCCCGATTTGCTTGACGAGATCGCGCACATCGCGGGCCGCCACCGGGCGGGTGTCCGAATAATAAAATTGCGGCGCGTTGAGGTTGACGATCAGGTTGGACGCGGCGGACGCCGGCGGCGCAAGTTCGGCGATCTTGGAAATTCTGGCGACGACATTGCGCGGGACGACGAGCACGGTGTAACCGACGTCCACGACAACGCTGTCAGGCTTCTCCGCGAGGATCTTGCCGGTGATGGCGGCCTGGTCTTTGAGTTGAATCACGTCAGCGGACGCGAGACCCAGGCTGCAGCAGAGCAGCGCCGGCAGGACAAATTGTTTCTTCGACAACATTGCAAGACAGTAATGCAGGCGGCGGCGTTTGACAAGCGGACGCCGGGGGTGGTGGTTTCTTAATCTCAATTCATAATCACAATCTTAATCAGCCGTGGAAGGGAGTCTGATTAAGAACCGGATTAAGATTAAGGCTTCCTCGACGTTTTCAGTGAAATGATTGTTTACACTCGCCCTCACCTTTTGTCCTCTCCCCCGGGAGAGGAAATGGCTTTCGATTGCTTTCGGTTTCGCGGATGAGCGTCCAGCCAATCCGGTCGTATGAATTTTCAAAGAAGCGCCGAACAATTCTCCCTCTCCCCGGGGAGAGGGCCGGGGTGAGGGCGGATGTCTTCCTCCCATCCATGATGTTGTGGCTGCATCCGAAAAGTCTGCTGTTACCTGCTGAAAACACCGAATCACCAGATTAAGCCACGGTAGACGTTCAATCCGGCGTTCCGGGAGGCGGATCAGGCTTTGCCGGTGCTCCGGGCGGCCTCGATCATTTCCCAGAACTTCGGGTTTTCCTGGAGCGCCTCGTCCTCGCCGGTTTTCAGGCCGGAACGGAACAGGAAATCCTTGAGGGTATGGCGGCTGAGAATGCGGTGGACGAGCACGCCCAAATCGTGGCGCTCGAAATAAACGCGATAGTCGCCCAGGCGGAAGCGATGCAAAATGCGCCCGCCCTGTTCCAGCTTGCCGAATTCCTCCAGTTCCGCGCCGAGCACCTGATGCGGCAGGCCGCGAAAGTCGCCGAGGATTTGCAATTGCAGTTCCTTGGGCATCCGCGCCAGTTCGGCGGCGCTGGTCGGCGTAAAGATGATTTGAAATGGAGTCAAGACTGGTTGAGGGTTGAGGGTTGAGGGTTGAGAGTCAACAGGAAAAGTTGAGAGTTGAGGGTTGAAGGTCAGGAAGCATGTGCGAGCAGCGATTTTCTCAATCCGCTCAACATTTTGCTTTGCTTCTCGCAGGCAGAGTACAATTGCTGGAAATCAGTTTTTGACAACAACTCCTGCCGTTGCGAGATGACTGCCTGCGAAACGACTTCGAACAATGAGCCGGTCGCAATCTCGACAAAGCGCGCAAAATCCGGCCGGGACGCTCGGGAGCTTCCTTCGGCAAGGTTTGACGAAATGGAAACGGCTGCCCGCCGCATCTGATTCGTCAAGCCGAAACGTTCGGCTTCAGGAAAAGACCGGGTAACCCCATGGACCGAATCCGCAAAATTGATTGCTTCCTGCCAGACTTCCAGTTTTTCAAAGTTGAACATAAGTTGATTAAGAGTTGATTGTTGAATGACGGGGCAATATTTAAACCCTCAACCCTCAACTTTCAACCCTCAACCTTTCAAAGTGGTAGCGCGTACGGGAATCGAACCCGTCTTTCAGCCTTGAGAGGGCCGTGTCCTAACCGATAGACGAACACGCCAGTGCGCCCGGTAAACTACCGTCCGCCCCGCCGTTGTCAATCCCGGAGCGCCAGCCGGGACGCCAAGGGGCGCATCTTGACGCTGTCCTTAATCGAACCGTTTTGAGCGTTTGGAGTTCCGCGTTTACGCGGCCCATCGCCGATTTTCAACCAAACCGCCTGAAGGCGGGACTCCAAACAAGGATAGTGTCAAGATGCACCCGACGCCAAGGGGGCAATCTGGTGCTCGTGCCAAAACCGGCGGCTGGAAGCCGCCATCACTGGCACGCCGGGAAGCGTGCCGCCACCCGTGGAGACAGCCATTCTGGCTGCCAGTTAATGCGGCTTCCAGCCGCGTGATCCTGTTTGCCTGGTAGCAGGTGCCCGGATGCGCCTGACGCCGTGCCGGAGGCCGGCTCTCCGGGCCATGCGCCCCGCGCAACCAAACCGGTTTGGCGGTGTTTGCATTCAGGCCGGCAGACGATATATTTGACACATGAAACGCGTCGGGACAATTTGCCTTTGCCTCGCGGGCGGCTTGGTGTTGAACGCCGGCCTGCGCGCGGAAAACGCGGGGTCGCCGGCTGATCCCTACGCGGCGATTGCCAAGCGCAATGTTTTCGCGCTGAACCCGCCGCCGCCGCCGGGCCCGGCCGTGCCCGCCGTGCCGCCGCCCAAAATCACGCTCAACGGCTTTTTCTCCGTGTACGGCCGCTCGCAAGCCATGTACAAGGTGGCCATCCCGCCACGGCCGGGGCAGCCGGGCAAGGACCAGTCCTACATGCTCAGCGAAGGGCAGGCCGAAGACGACATTGAAGTGACGAAGATTGATGAAGCCGCCGGCACGGTGACGTTCAACAACCACGGCACGGTCCAGGAACTTCCCCTGGCCAATGCGCCGGCGGGTGGGACTTCCGCACCCGCACCGGGCGGGCCGGGACCGGGGCCGGTGACGATGCCGCGGCCGGGATTTCCCATGCCGGGAGGCGCGCCCGTTGGCGGCAATGCCAACAACAACGTCATCCGGTTTGGCAATCGTTTCGGCCAGAGCGGTGGTTTTAATGTGCAAAATCCGACCCCGGGTGGTGGCAACAATTTTAACGGCGGCATGAATGGCGGCGCGAACTCCGGCTCGCGTCTGGGAGTCGCTTTGGGAGGGGGCGGCGGCGGTTACTCCAGTTCACAATCCAGTACGCAACCGCAAGTAACAATGTCGCCGGACGAGCAACAGGCCTTGATTGCATACCAACACGCCCAATCCCTGAACGGACAGAATCCTGTGCCCCCCAACTACTGGCCACCGACCAAATACGACTCCCAGGCTGGAGTTCCCAACAGTCTTATGCCGCCTTCGTCAGGCGGTCCGCCCTCGAAGTAAATTCAGCGTGAGCCGGGGTGCGAGCTTCCAGCCATTTTTTTAACCGCGGACTACGCAGATGACACGGATTTTTAACGTCGAGGCGCAAAGGTTCGCAGAGGAAGATCGTAGGAGTCGAGGTCACGAGACTCTGTTCAAGCCCCTCTGGAGACCGGGAACAACGGATCGAAGGTTGTGATGGAGTCTCCTTACGTCGTCTCCTACGATTCTTGAGTAGGAGTCGAGGTCACGAGACTCTGTTCAAGCCGCGCTGGAGAGCGTGTACGACGAAGCGAGGATTCAGATGGAGCCTCCTTACGTCGTCTCCTGCAATTCTTCAGTAGGAGTCGAGGTCACGAGACTCTGAACTCCGCAATGGCAACTTGCGTTCCCCGGCGTCCGGTAGGCGGGCCGACTGAAACACTTGCCAGAACTTCGGCCAATAATCGGCGGCCAAAGGATGCAGCGTGGGATAGCCGGGGACCATCGCGCCGCAGTGCGGCCAGACTCCCGATTTCTCGATGAGTCCGGCGCGCACCGGGATGAGTTTTCCCTCTCCCCTCAACGGGGAGAGGGTCAGGGCGAGGGGTGAGCCGACGCTGGATGGTCCAAACTTTTTATCCGCGTGGAGAGGCGAATTGGCTTCGTTGGCTCGATGTTTCCCGGATGCGGGGCACGCGCCTGCAAATCCGCCCAAATGGTCTCGCGCACCCAGCGCAGGTCTTTCAGCTGGGAATTCCAAAACCGCCGTGTCTGAATGTTACGCGTTTTCAGATAAGCATCGCGCGCCGCGTCCTTTGCCTGGTGTTCCGGGAATCCATGCTGGCTGCCGTCCAATTCCAGATTGTAACGCGCCTCGGCGCAATAAAAATCCAGAACGTGGCGGCCCATTTCGTGTTGTCGCCGGAATTTGTAGGCCGAGAAACGGCGGTCGCGCAGAATTGCCCACAATTTTTTCTCCGCCCACGTGGATTTTTTACGCAGTACTTTGGCGATGGCGTGAAAATTCACCGTTGTCTGGTTTAAGCGATGGTGGGTTGCGGTTCAAGTGTTGGTTTGCATTCTCACCCCTCGCCCTTGATCCCTCTCCCCGTTGAGGGGAGAGGGAAACTGTTGGGCGCCGCGACGTGGTAAGACCGTCAGCGTCCAATGTACGGCGGCATCGCCTTGATAGAACTCACGAGGCAACCGAGGAAGATAATAGTTACGCGGCTTGCCGTTCATGAACGGGGAGGATTTATATCAGAGTCTCCTCACGTCGTCTCCTACAATTCTTCAGTAGGAGTCGAGGTCACGAGACTCTGTTTAATACGCGCCCGAGAACGTGAACGACGAAGCGAAAGTCCAGATGGAGCCTCCTCACGTCGTCTCCTGAGCTATTTGTTGCGGCGAAAGAGCAAGAGCGACGGATGCCCGAACCGGCCAAGGCCAGTGTGCCGGGTTTGCGGACAGTGGTTTAACTTCGCATTTCAAGCCGGGTCAGGTTCATTAGACCGGAACGAAGGCGATAGAGGACGAGATATTCTTCGCGCAACGTGTAGAAGATGAGCCAGCGATTGAAATGCTTGATTCGCCATGAGCGGATGCCCGGCTGCTCGAGGTCATTTCGTTCGCGCCCAAGCCGGGGATGGGCCTTCAGCAATTCAATGGCCAGCCACACCGCCTCGTGCCAGCGTTGCGCCACGTCAACGCCCGCGTTCGTCAACAGCCAATAAGCCTCTTCCTCGATGTCCAGGTAAAATTGAGGCCGAATGATGACCTTCATCGGGCCGCTGGCGGGGATTCAAAGCGTTTCATGGCGCGCTGGAAGGCGGCGTCAAATTTCTCGCGCGAGAACGATTCTTCCGGGCCGCTGGCCAGGGCCTCGTCAATCCAGCCCTGGATCCGCCTGGTGTTGAAGGCGTCCTGAATTTGAAAACTTATCTCAATGCGCGCCAGCGCCTCCTGATCGAGCGTGCGGAAATGGGCGGACGCCTCCTGCTCCAACTGCGCGCGAAGATCATCGGGAACGTCTCTTAACGTGATGTTGGCCATGCGGAGAGAATAATCCCGCTGCGGACGGAATGCAAGCCCGGTGGGAGGGCGGTAGTGTCTTGGTTTACGGAGCGCGGCATTCATGCCGCTTCACCGCCCCTTGGTAATTTGTGAGTCGAAGCGGGCTGAAGCCCGCGCTCCAGAAGTAAATCAGGACACTATCGGGAGGGCAGTACCCTGGTGTCCGGCGAGGCGCCGGACACAACACGCCCGTCCTCCGTAGCAGTACTGCGGAGGGTGGACGGGGCGCGTGTGCTCCACCGGAAACAAAAATCCCGCCCTGGAAACCAGAGCGGCGGTTGAAAACAAACCTGTTTGATCAGAGACTCGTTACCTCGTCTCCTACGATGCTTCAGCAGGAGTCGAGGCCACGAGACTCCATTTGAATTTACGATTTACGATTGATGATTGCTTCAGATGGAGTCTCCTTACGTCGTCTCCTACGAGGCCTCAGTGGGGGTCGAGGTCACGAGACTCCATTTGAATTGACGTTGGTCCGGTAAAAATCAATTCAACTCCAACAGCCAGGCAATTTTATTGCGCACGCCCAAAGTTACCCGGGCTTCAAATTGTCCGGCGCGGCGTTCCAGCCGGTGATTTTCAACCGAGGTCAGTCCCTGGACGTTTGCCACGCCTTCATCCGCGCCCGGCAGCCAGCGCACTCGCGGCAGCGTCACTTCATAATCACCACCCCGAATTTGTGTCGTCAACGGCACGCACACGCACAGGGCGCGCTCCGCGTCCGCATCTTCGCGCGAGACCACCAGCAGCGGGCGCAGCTTGCCCTTCAGGCCCAGGTCCACCCAATACACTTCACCAGGCTTTGGATTTATCATAAAAACTTTCCAGCGTGGCGGCGCGCAATTCCCACGCTCCGGCGGGCGATTCCATTCTTTCCGGCGCGGTGATTTTCGGCGCGGGCATGACCCACCAGCCGCCGTTTTCCGCTGTCACCAGATACTTTGCGCCTTTGCGCGTGCCCCGGATGCAGACGCGGCCCTTGTCATCGGCTTTGACCAACGTGGTATCCATGTGGGAATATTCCCACCTGCTGTGCCCATTGTCAACGGCTTTCGGCAGTGTCCTGATTTGGGTTGTCGTGTCGGCGCTCCGGTTCGATTGGGTCCACACGCGGCTGGAAGCCGCATTCACTGGCAGCCAGGATGGCTGCCTCTACTTCACATGGAGTCTCCTTACCTCGTCTCCTACAATTCTTGAGTAGGGGTCGAGGTCACGAGACTCTGATTGGATTTCCGATTGATGATTGATTCAGATGGAGTCTCCTCACGTCGTCTCCTACATTCTTTGGTAGGAGTCGAGGTCACGAGGCTCTGATCAAGCCGCGCTGGAGAGCGGGAACGATGAAGCGGGGATTCGGATGGAGTCTCCTTACGTCGTCTCCTACAAGGTTAATGGGGAAACAAAAACCCCGCTCTGGAAACCAGAGCGGGGATTGAAAACTAAACTGCTACAACCTTATGATTGTTTGCGGCGGAACAGCCAGAGCGACAGATGCCCGAACCGGCCAACGCGAGCGCTGTTGGTCCTGGTCACCGTCCCAACCGGGGTCAGGTTCAGGAAAGTAAAAGGGTTCGCTTCCGGGCCGGAAGTCAGCCCTGGCCGGTCCGGAGCAGAGCAGTGAAACCCGCCTGCTCGAAATGATGATCGCCCGTCAGTGCGTCCGTCAGCCTTTCGTCCTGCATCACCGTGAAAGAAATGCAGTCGGTGAGCGACCACTCTTTGTCCGGGCGCTGCAAATACAGCGATAAACTCCGTTCCCAAAGCGATTGCTCCGCCGAAATGATCCGCATTCGTTCGTCCTCCTTCAGCGTTTGATAGAAAGGTTTGAAGGCCTGGCGGTTTTGCCGCTCCGCCAAGGCATCCGCCACCTCGGTCATCACCCACACTGTGGTCAACAACGGACCATCATACGTGTTGGACCACGCCAAAGCTTCGTGGTGGCGCCGGTCGGATGGGTTGATTGCAGCCAGAAAGAAAAAGGTGTCGCAAAAGACTGCCTTCATGGCTTCACCCGCTTGGGTGTGCCGTGAATGTAATGGTCATGCTGCTCCGCCCAATCTTCCGGCAATCCTCTCATTTGGCCGGCGATTTCGCGCAGCCGGCGGGTCAATGCGTTCCGATCTTGCGGCGTTTCGATTTTCTCGATCCGGACTTTTGTGCCATCGGCCAAATCCGCTTCCGGGGGCAGCTTGACGATGCCATGTTCGACGGTTCCGGTGTAGCTCATAAGTTGTTTGGCGGACACCTGGAAACTATCGCCGAAACGGCTGGAATGCAAGCGCGCCTGGAGGATGGCAGTGCCCTGATCTGTTCGGAGTTCCGCCTTCAGGCGGTCCCAAGCCGCGTCAACGCGGGACTCCAAACTTGAATCAGGACACGGCTTGGAGGATGCGGCTTGGGCTGCTCAGCGGGCAGCGTTTGGCCCGAGTCCGGAGCGCGGACCGCTGAGTCCGCGTGGTCCCTTTGGGCAGGGCTTCCAGGTTGCATGGCAATGCGCGGACAAGGCTGTCCACGCTCCGGTTCGATTGGGTCCACACGCGGCTGGAAGCCGCATTCACTGGCAGCCAGGATGGCTGCCTCCACGAAGGTGGCGGCCAGCGAATTAATCCTCAGCTGGGGGCGGGCCGGCTTCTTTCAAAAATTGGGTGATCTGCAGCCGCAACTGGGGCACGTCCTTCCGGATAACCTCCCAAACCCGGCTGTGGTCAATGGAATCGTAGCCGTGAATCAGAAGATTGCGAAAACCAATGATGGCGCGACTCTCCGGAATGCGATCTGCCAGCGCTGGATCATTTTGGCGGATACGGTTAAGCGCCTCGCCAATGATTTCGAAATTGCGTTCGACGGCCGAACGCAACACCCGGTCGTGTTCATAATCCGCCAGCGTGCGTCCGGCGCCCGCCGTCTGGATCAATTCGCACGCGTCAAGTATGTCCTGAAGCCATTTCGGAGATTTCGGATGCATCGTAGATTGGCTCCCGCGTCTTTTTGGCCTCCTGTCGAAACCACGGGTTCTTCAGGGCGGACATCATGGCCAGGTGCACCGGGCGGCCGAACAGATTTTCAAGATTTTCCTCGAACTCCACGATCCGTGAAAGCCAGGGGCCAAAATCGTAGTCGGGTGGAAATTCCACCAGAAAATCCAAATCGCTGCGGGAGGAATTGAAGTCACGCGTGTTGGCGGAGCCAAACAACTCCAACCGCCTGACGCCGAATCGCCGGCAGAGCGGAATCAGCGCATGCTTCTTGAGTTCAACCAGGCGATTCATACTCCATTTACTTTTAGCATTCGCGCCGCGCCTTGTCGAATGATGATTTTGCAGGTTGGTGAAGTTGTTTCAAACCAAAACCCGGTGGTATCCTGATTTGAAACGGGTCTGGGCTTGGAGTTCCGCCTTCAGGCGGTCCCAAGCCGCGTCAACGCGGGACTCCAAACTTGAATCAGGACACGGCTTGGAGGATGCGGCCCGGGCTTCTCAGCGGGTGCAGTTGAGCGGGAGTGTGGCCTCTGGTCCACACGCGGCTGGAAGCCGCATTCACTGGCAGCCAGGATGGCTGCCTCTACGAAGGTGGCGGCCAGTGAATTAATCCTCAGCTGGGGGCGGGCCGGCTTCTTTCAACAATTGGGTGATCTACTCCATTTACTTTTAGCATTCGCGTCGCGCCTTGTCGAATGATGATTTTGCAGGTTGGTGAAGTTGTTTCAAACCAAAACCCGGTGGTATCCTGATTTGAAACGGGTCTGGGCTTGGAGTTCCGCCTTCAGGCGGTCCCAAGCCGCGTCAACGCGGGACTCCAAACTTGAATCAGGACACGGCTTGGAGGATGCGGCTTGGGCTGCTCAGCGGGCAGCGTTTGGCCCGAGTCCGGAGCGCGGACCGCTGAGTCCGCGTGGTCCCTTTGGGCAGGGCTTCCAGGTTGCATGGCAATGCGCGGACAAGGCTGTCCACGCTCCGGTTCGATTGGGTCCACACGCGGCTGGAAGCCGCATTCACTGGCAGCCAGGATGGCTGCCTCTACGAAGGTGGCGGCACGCTTCCCGGCGTGCCAGTCAGGGCGGCATCCTGCCGCCAACAGATAGTGTTCCATTGCACGCGTGTCCGGCGAGGCGCCGGACACAACACGCCCGTCCTCCGTAGCAGTACTGCGGAGGGTGGACGGGGCGCGTGTGCTCCCCGGAAACAAAAACCCCGCTCTGGAAACCAGAGCGGGGATTGAAAACTAAACTGTTACTAACTTACGCTTTCTTGCGACGGAACAGCAAGAGCGACAGACCGCCCAAGCCCGCCAACGCCAACGTGGTTGGTTCCGGAACCGGAGAAGCATTGGCTCCTGTGAAACCGGGGGCGGTACTGATAGAAGCACCCGGAGAAGTAGAACTACCAAGCGTCCAATTGAACTGAGATGTCAAACCAACTGGAGCAAGGGCGCCCGCAGCCGTTTGGTAGCTTTGAGCGCCACTCCAAACGACGACGTACATTGATATTATGTTGCCCGCAGCCGTTCCATCAAGGGCCACCACTCCACCGTTGAAATTTCCAACCGCGGGTGGCGGAGCACCTACTGTGGTGGTCCAAACATTCGATCCTGCTTGCATTCCCCATGACCAACCACTGGGTAATGCCGTTAATGTCGTCCAAGGATTAGCTGCCAAGGAAAGCGTTGAACCAGATGTGGCGTCCCAAACCAAACCGACATTCAGTCCAGCCGTCGATACCCCATTCAGTTTCATTGGTATGGTGCTCAGAAAACTCATGTAACCTTGTCCGAAAGCAGCTAGTGACGTGGCGGCGGTAAGAACGGTTAAGATGATTAATTTTTTCATATAATTGTTTTTTGTTATTAGTTGTTTGTTAGTTCCTGGTTTAGTTTTTTATTGAGATCAAATATTGTCAGGGTTGAAAGGTGAAATTCCAATTTGTTGATATACCACTGTTGTAGTATAAAAAGCCTTCACCAACATTGGGGGTGGGATAAACTTGGGTGGCACCATTATACCAGCCAAAGCTGCCGTAATAAACATAGATGACACTAAAGCTTTGCGCCGCAACATTCCAAGGATAGTAAAGGTCGCTTGCAGATGCCCCATCGTATTGAGACGGGAAATTGGCCAACGTGCTGTCAAGATTCGTCGCAATCGGAGTCCCCATCGAGTAGAAACCCGATCCGGCGGGAATCGCAACGGGCGAATTGGTCGGAACTGTGCCCACCACGGTCAGCGTCATTGGATTTCCAGTGTCGCCGTTTTGGAGAAACGCCGAAGTTCCAGCCGGAAGTTGGTCGGTGGTGGGATTAACCTCAACGCCCTTATACCATCCAAAACCTGTGTAGAAAATATACGTATCAAACCCACCGCCATTCCATTTGTACAAAACTGAATTATTTGCCACGCCATTGGTTAGCTGGGCGTTGATTCCATAACCATTAGTGCTGTCACTTAATTGGTCAGCAATCAAAGCAGTTTTACCCGCCGGAACCGTGACGTTGTAATACCCGACAATGTTAGCGGAATAGACCTGTGCTTGGGACGTGGCAAGGCTGAACGCGAGTGCGGCGCCTGCCATGAGTAGTGATTTAGTTCTCATATTTTCCTGTTCGGTTGTGTTTTAGTGTTACCGTGTGTGCCACCAATATCCCAAACCCACAAGGTAGTGTCAATAGTTTTTTAAATTATTTTTGAACGATTTCCGGCTGTTTTTAGCAGTCCCCGTGCCGCCATGATGCGCCAGGGGGTTCAAAGTTGAAAGCTGTTCATTGTGAGCATGTTACGAATTTTACGTCGGCTGTTCCATTGGTCAGAAATGGAACAGAGGCGGTGGGCACAAGCCGGCTGTAACCGAAATGTAACCGAATGGGTTGATTATGAAGAGATTGTGTGACGGATGAGGGTTGAGCGGGAAGACGGGACCGCGGATTGTAAGCCGGAACGATGCGGTTGGTTTGGGGAGCGCAGGCCGCCGGCCTGCCGTGTTTGGCGGCCCGCCAAACACTTCGTCAATCCATTTGGGTTTCAGGAGATCCAAATCACTGGAATGCGTTCACGGCCCTGGTTGCGGCGATACCAGGCAAAA
Organism: uncultured Verrucomicrobiae bacterium; assembly: GCA_963802515.1. Taxonomy (GTDB): domain Bacteria; phylum Verrucomicrobiota; class Verrucomicrobiia; order Limisphaerales; family UBA11358; genus UBA11358. Next base: position 1,356,847 of record CAWDIX010000002.1, on the reverse strand, counting down.
TGCCGGTCGTGAGTGACCAATTTGAACGCCGGGCGGAGTTCGCTGGCGCGGACGAGTGTGGCGTCGGCAAAATCCATTTCGGGCGCGTATTTTTCGAGCAAGGCGGCCAGCGCGAGCTTTTCCGCCTCCAAATCGAGCAGGAAATGGTAGTCGGGCAGGATTTGGGCGGTGACGTCAGGGTCGCCGATCAAATGGCTGGCTTCGGTGAACGCGGCGGCCGTCGTCCAGAGTTGTCCCTTGTGCGTTTCCCAAAAGCTTTGCGCCCATTTGCGTCGTGCGGGTGTTTTGGCAAACGGGCTGACGATGAAGCTGGTGTCAGCGAGAAACATGGCGTGAACGGATGGCGGACCGGAGTTTGGCGCGCTCGGTGGCGCCGGGCCAATCCGGGAGGGTGAATCCCTCCCGGCTCAACCGGAGGCTGGCCGGCTCGGATTCCAATTGACGCGCTTCCCGGCGGCCGGCCTGCCGTAAAAACTCCGCCAGGGAAACACCCTTGCGCCGGGCCGCATTTTTGAGCAGCGCGCTTTCGTCCCGCTTCAAGCGCATGGGATAAATCACGGTTGACATACAAGACTGTATAGCAAAATTCCGCGGACCTGTCAAACGGGAAGCCGGGGGGGGGATGAGGCGCGAATAAACAGCAACGTTTGAACCGCGGACGGCGCGGATGACACGGATTTTAACGCAGAGGTGCGGCGCGGCGGAACCAGAATCGGAACATCGAATTTCCAACATTGAACACTGAACATCGAACTTCCAACATCGAACTTCCAACATCGAACTTCCAACATCGAATGGCCGGGACACGCGGACAAGGCTGTCCGCGCTCCACGGGGGGTTGAGCGTTGAGGGTTGAAAGGAAAGAGGGAACCGCGGAAATTCAATCGGGGCCAAGGGCAGGAGGCTTGACAGGATTTGGGGCGCGTGGGAAATTCCTACGCATGGAAGTTTTATACATGACCGAGAAGGGACAAGTGACGGTGCCGGCGGCTTCGCGGGAGCGGCGCAAGCTGGGTTACAAGTCCACGCTGACGTTTTTTGAGAGCGCCAGCGGGGACATGATTTTGCGACCGGCCAAGCCGAATCCCGACCTGGACTTGATTGATCATTTGCGCCGGTTCAAGGGGGTTGAAATTCCCGAACGGAAACACGCGACGGCGCGGCGGGTATGAACTGGCTGCTGGATACCAACGTCGTTTCGGAATTAAACAGGCCCACGCCGTCCCCCGCGCTGTGGGCCTGGTTGGAGGGGCACCGGGGTGAATGCTTTCTCTCGACAATAACGCTTTCGGAATTGAAGTACGGCATTGAGCGGTTGCCGGAAGGCAAGCGAAAGCTGGAACTGGCGCGGGAATTTGCATTTTTGGTCGAGGATTATCAGGGCAGGTTTTATGACGTGGACGGGAACGTGGCGTCGGAATGGGGGCGCTACGCCGCCGAATTGGAGGCGCATTACGGCGCGGGCTGGCCCGGGCAATTCGACTACCGCGATACGATGCTGGCGGCGACGGCGCGCGAATACGGGCTGGGATTGGCCACGCGCAACGTCCGGCACTTTCCATTTTGTCCGAAAGTGGAAAATCCGTTTGCCGCTTAAGGTGGGAAAACAAAGGCGGAAGGGCCGGGTTGAACCATGGAGGATGTGCGGTTGGAGGCTTGCCAACGGTTGAAAAGGGTCAACGCGGATTTGGCCGGGAAAGCTTCAACGTCGAGGCCCGGCACGGCCTCTGGCCGCAACCCAATCGTCCTCGCCGGCGTCCTCGTTCTCGTCCTTGGAACCAAAACATCGAACGTCCAACATCGAACACTGAACATCGAATGGCCGGGACACGCGGACAAGGCTGTCCGCGCTCCTGGGAAATCCCGCAGCACGCGACGACGCTGATGGAATGCAGTGCGGGGACTCTCAACCCTCAACCCTCAACTCTCAACCAATTCAATCAACCGATCACAAAGTATTCCAGCCGTGGCTGGCGATGATGGCGCGGACGATTTGACGCCGGCGTTCCACGGCCACAATGCCGCGATGTTTTTTCAATTCGCTGCGCGGAACAGCGTAGAGACAATCGCACTTGCAAAACGCCGGCCAGTCCAGACCGTCGGCTTTGTCCAGAACCACTTCGTTGTCATGGGGCGGGCGATTGGCCCGCCGGGAGGAACAATCGAGCACTTCGACAAAATCCTTTCGCGCCGCGCGCGCGGGGTGGGAAACAATCACCACCGGATGCGACTGCCAGCCCAGGTCCGCTTCGTAAATTTCCCAGGCGTTCACGGCCGGGCGCCCTTCCGCGCCGCGGCCTTCAAGGCCTTGAAAGCGCTGCGCCCGACGGCGTCGGCCTGTTTATCTTCCCGCCCGTAGATGGCTGCCACTTGCGCGGTGGAGAGGGGCGGTGGCGTGAGATAATCCATTTCGTGGCGTTGCATGCGGCGGATGGCTTCGCGCACCGCCTCGCTTTGGTTGTTGAATCGGCCCGCTTTGACGAGGCGGGCGATGAAAGACTGCTGTTCTTTGGCCAGGGCGTAACCCATGGGTGAAATTATCGGACAACTATTGGAGAAAGTAAAGCGGGAAAACGGAAACCGGATTTTCAACCGCGGACGGCGCGGAGGACACGGATTTTAACGCAGAGGTGCGGCGCGGTGGAACCAGAATCGGAACATCGAACAACCGACATCGAACAGGTGGGACACGCGGACAAGGCTGTCCGCGCTCCTTGCTCTCAACCCTCAACTCTCAACTCTCAACCAGGAATAGTCGGCGCCTACGATGATTTTTAGCGAGTCCGGGGTTGGAGCCGCGGCCAGGGCGACGGCGGCGGCGGTCTGTTCCAATGGAAAATAATGAGTGATCAGTTTGCGCACGTCCAGTTGGCGCGAGAACACCAGGCGCGCCACTTCGCGCTGGAGCGTGAAATCGGATGAGTAGCTGCCGATGAGGTCTTTTTCGTCCAGACAGATGGAAGCCAAATCAATTTGGGAGCTGGGAGCCGGGAGTTGGGAGTTCGGGGTTGCCACCTCACCCCGACCCTCTCCCCCGCCAGCGGCGGAGAGGGAGGATGGCTTGCCGGAGGGTTGAGGGCTGGATTTTTGCATTGGCGCTGCGCGCCGGGTGTGGGCGAACAACAGGACCTGGCCGCCGGGACGGATGAGTTGCAGGGCCTGATGCACCACGGCGTCGGAAGGGACGGCGATGACGGCGGCGTCGAGGCCGCGGGCGGCCAGTTGAGGGTTGAGGGTTGAGAGTTGAGAGGCCACCTCACCACATGAGCTGGTTTTGGCCCCGCAGCCCTCACCCGGCACTGTCGTGCCACCCTCTCCCGCTCCCACGGGCGAGGGACGCCAACCCTCTCCCCCGGAGGCGGAGAGGGAGTTCGCAAACATCGTCCATTTCGCGCCGAATTTTCGGGCGAGGCGCAGGCGCGCGGCCAACAAATCGGTGGCGAGGACGCGGACGCCCTGGAGTTGCAGCAGGCGGGTGAACATGAGGCCGATCGGCCCCTGCCCGGCCACGAGCGCGTTGTCGCCGCGCAGCAGGTTCAACCGGCGCACGGCTTTGAGCACGGTGTTGACGGGTTCGAGCATGGCGCCTTCTTCGAAGGAGTTCCTGGCCGGGATTTTCACGACGCCGGGCAGGACGAAGGGCAGCACGCGGACGTATTCGGCATAGCCGCCGCCGGCCGGTTCGAACCCGGCGGTGATGCCGGTGCGTTTGTAGGTTTCGCATTGGGCAAAGGCGCGGTGCCGGCAGTAATGGCAATCGAGGCACGGGACATGATGATGCAGGGCAACGCGGTCGCCCACCCTCACCCGGCCTGCAGCCACCCTCTCCCATCCGATGGGCGAGGGGATTTCGAGGCTTGTCCGATCGGCGCCGATTTTGACGATGGTGCCGGCGGTTTCATGGCCGAAGATGCGCGGGGGCGGCACGGTGCCGTGCTGGATTTTTTTGATGTCGGTGGGGCAGACGCCGCAGACGGCGACCCGGACGAGGAGTTCGCGGGCGCCGATGCGCGGGACGGGCACGGTTTCGAGGCGCAGGTCATTGATGCCGCGATAAACAACGGCGCGCATGGTTTGCGGGATGGCGGACACGGAGGAATTGTTAACCACGAAACACACGAAAGACACGAAATTTTTAATGCGGAAGGCGCGGATGACAGGGATTTTTCGCGCGTATAATTCCGGATTTGAAACCGGCCCGAATCGGCGTATGCTGCCCGGCAGTGAAAGCAAAATGGCAGGGCTGGCTGCCGGTGATATTCCTGGCGCTGTTCGCGTTGAGCCGCTGGCCGGGATTGTTCCCGCCGAATTTCAGCGCGGCGACGGCGCTGGCGTTTTGCGCGGGCGTGTATTTCCGCGGCGCGGCGGCCTGGTGGCTGCCGCTGGGCGCCATGCTGGCCACCGACGTGGCGCTGAACGTTTTTTATTATCACGTCGCGCCGCTCAGTTCCGGGCTGTTGCTGAACTACGCGATTTACGCGGGGTTGATCGGGCTGGGCAAATGGTTCGGACGGCGCGCGGCATTTTTGAAATTGCTGCTCGGCGGCCTGCTGGGCGCGGTGATTTTTTATCTTGTCACCAACTCGCTGTCGTGGCTGCAGGACCCGGCGTACGCCAAGACGATTGCCGGCTGGATCCAGGCGCTGACGACCGGGCGGCTGGACGTGCATCCGACGACGTGGGAAATGTTCCGGAACACGCTCGGGAGCGGCGGGCTGTTCACCGCGCTGTTTGCCGGCTCGGCCAAACTGACGGCACCCGCCGAATCGCCCGCCGACAAGAAGGCCGGCGCGCGCGACGACGAGGAGCCGGAAGCCGAGGAACAGCCGGAGGAGGCGGGGGCGTGACCCGCATGGTGAAACGTGACAAGTGAAACGTGACATGTGACAAGACTGCAACCAGCGTGATCCCGGCAGAATTCATGTCACTTGTCACTTGCCACCTGTCACCTCTATGAAGATTGGCGTCATCTCGGACACGCACGGTTGGCTCGATCCGAAAATTCGCCGGCTGTTCGCGGGCGTGGAACACATTTTGCACGCGGGCGACATCGGGCCGGATGGCATCTTTGTCGGACTGGAATCGGTTGCGCCGGTCACGGCGGTGCTGGGCAACACGGACAGCTCGCCCACGTTCCGGCTGACGGAAGCCGTGACCCTGGCCGGGCGCAAATTTCTGGTCCATCACATTGTGAATCCGCGCGAGTTGACCGAGGAACTCCGGCTGCGCATCGCGCGCGAGCGGCCGGACGCGGTGGTGTTCGGCCACACGCACAAGGCTTTCAGCGAGACGATAGACGGCGTGCTGTATTTGAATCCCGGCTACGCGGGCAAACCGAAATTCGGGGCGCCACGCAGCCTGGCCATTCTGCATTGCGATGCGAAAGGAATGCGGACGGAATTTTTGAAACTTTGACACGGATTTCACGGATTTCACGAATGGGATGCGAAGGCCCAAAATGCGTAGCGGCTTTCGGCAGAAAGCCGGATGATAGATTTCCTGAAGAATGCGGCGCTCTGCCGAGACGCCGCTACGGCGAATTGGGTCGAACCGCGTCACCTGCGATTAAAAGCTTTTCCACCGCGGCGCGCACCTCGACCGCCGTGGCGGCGGGCGGCAAAGGACGGCCAAAATTCACGGTCACCGGCCGCCGGCCTGCCGTGTTGGGCGGCTCGCCAAACACTTCGTTTGCCCATCCGGATCCACATCGTTGGATGAGAAGAAACGGGTGGACGAAGTTTTCGGCGGGCCGCCGAAAACCGCACGCCCGTCCTCCGTAACAGTACTGCGGAGGGTGGACGGGCCGCGCGCGCTCCCCGTTGCCGGCGGGCGCCGGCTGAAGGACTCCGTTTCTCCCCGTTGCATCGCGCGCCATTTCACCTATCTTCTGCGCCATGAAATATCGTCGTTTTGGGCGGACGGAGCTGGCGATGCCGGTGATTTCGTGCGGCGGGATGCGGTATCAGTTCAAGTGGCAGGACGTGGACCCGAAGGAAATTCCGCGCGGACAACCAGAAGAACCTCGAAGCGACCATCCACCGCGCGCTCGAACTGGGCATCAACCACATCGAAACCGCGCGCGGCTACGGCACGTCCGAAATGCAGCTCGGGCGCGTGCTGCCGAAATTGCCGCGCGACAAAATCATCGTCCAGACCAAGGTGGCGCCCAAGGCCGACGCCCGGGAATTTCTGGAAACGTTCGAGACTTCGATGAAATATCTGAAGCTGGATCACGTGGATTTGTTTTCGCTGCACGGCATCAACAACCGCGAGCTGCTGGACTGGTCGTTGAAGAAAGACGGCTGCCTCGCGGCGGCCCGCCAACTGCAAAAGGACGGCCGCGTGCGGTTCATCGGATTTTCCACGCATGCGACGACGGACATCATCCTGGAGGCGGTCAACACCGGCGAATTCGATTACTGCAATGTCCACTGGTATTTCGTGAATGATTTGAACTGGGCGGCGGTGGAGGCGGCGCACCGGCTGGACATGGGCGTGTTCATCATCAGCCCGAACGACAAGGGCGGCAAACTTTACGAGCCGCCGCCAAAACTGGTGGAACTGTGCGCGCCGCTGACGCCGATGGAGTTCAACGACCTCTACTGCCTGGCGCGCCAGGAGGTCCACACCTTGAGCTGCGGCGCGCGCAGGCCGGGGGATTTTGACGAGCACGTTCGCGCGCTGGAATTTTACGACCGGATCCCGGAAACCATCGCGCCGATTGAAAAGCGGTTGCGCGCGGAGATGGAACGCGTGCTGGGCGCGGACTGGTGCGCGCGGTGGTTTGAGGGCCTGCCGAATTACGCGGACGTGCCCGGGCGAAATCAATGTTTCGGAAATCCTGCGGCTGTGGACCTACGCGAAATCGCTCGACCTCGTGGCCTGGGGCAAGATGCGCTACAACCTGCTCGGCCAGGCCGAACACTGGTTTCCCGGCCAGAACGCGGCCAAGGCGGGCGAGCTGGATTTACAAAACGCGTTGCGGCGCAGCCCGTTTGCCGGGCGCATCCCGGAAATTCTGGAGGACGCGCACCGGATGTTGTATGAGCAGCCGGTGCCGCGGCTCAGCGCGAGTTGAGATCAATGGGCGGACTGTTGGTGGAACTCAACAACGTGGATATGGGCGTCACGTCGGTCGGTTGGGTCAGGTCAATCGGGGCGCCGGCGTTAAGCTGTTTGAGAACGCCATCCGTCAAATCGTCGCCGCTGCTGTAAACGACCGCCTCCGTCACCGCGGAATTGACGACCAGGGTGTAACCGCCGGCCTTGGCCTTGTCGCCAACGGCCTTTTGGATTTCGCTGACGAGGTTGGCGGTCATGCGTTGTCTCTGGTCGAGCACCTGGGACTGGGCTTGCCGGTTGAACTGGTCAATGGCGGCCTTGGAATTATTGATTTCCTTCAGTTTATCGGCGGCAGCCTGGCGGCGTTTTTCACGCTCTTCGGCCGAAAGGGCCCGATCGTTGGCCTGGTCCAAAAGCTGATTGTAATCGGCCTGTGCCTTGTCCAAACCGCCCGCCATGTCCTTGATTTCCTTCTGGAGATCGGCCACGCGTTTGTTGAGCGCCGCCTCGGCCTGCTGGGTTTTCCAGTAACCCTTGAAGATCTTTTCCATGTCCACGGAGGCGATTTTGGTCTGCGCCATCGCCGGAAGGCTCAAGCCGGCCAGCAGCAGTATGGTCAAAATGGTTGTATGCAACATTTTCATGGGAACAGGAAAACAGAATTTGCGGAGGACGCCAACAGAAAACTGGCGGGGGTGAAAACCGGTGGGCGCACCAAGGACGTGTTGTCCCAACCGGGGCGGCCGTCACGGTAGTTTCAAGAGATAGAACAATTGCGGCGCATTGGTTTGCGCGGCATTGGTGAAAATGAAACCGCCGAGGCTGTCAAATTGGTTGGTTGCAATGGACGTCCAATTGGTCAACGGCAATGTCAGATTCGTGGTGGTGAGCACATAATAGGTGCCGCTGTTCGTGCCGCCAGCGCCGCTCAATATGAAACCGCCGTTGGTGCCGCCCGCAGCCGTGATGCTTCCGAACAGAGGCGACGTCAGCACCGTCAGGACCGCGGGGGGCGAGCTGGTGACCGACCCGACCATGTTGGTGACGATGACCGTATAGCCTCCGTCGTCGCTGGTCTGGGTGTTGGTGATGGTGAGAACGTTGTTGGTTACGGGACCGATGCGTCCCGCGTTCACAAGGTCCGTCCCGTTCTCCTGCCAGCGATAACTCAATGGTGTGGAGCCGACGGCGGTGACGGCAAAACTCACCGTTGATCCCAATCCCACCATCCGATTCGTCGGCGGCACCGTGATCGTCGGGAAAGACACCACGGTCAGAGCTGCATTGGAACTGGCCAAGACCCCCCAACCGGTGGTAACGACGAGCCAGTAGGTTCCGTCATCGTTCGTCTGGGCGTTGCTGATACTCAGTGCGGCGTTGGTGGCGCCACTGATGATTGAGCCACTGATGTTTGTCCCATTCGTCAGGTTTGTCCCGTCTTTCAGCCATTGAAGAAAGAAAGGCTGCTGCGCCGTCCCGTCAACACTGAATGTGACGGTCGAGCCAACCCCCACCGTTTGACTGATCGGTTGTAGCGTGAACACCGTCGGGATATTCGTCACGGTCAGAGTGGCAACAGAACTGGTCGCCGATCCCCCGTAGTTCGTGACGATGACCAAATAATTTCCACTATTGTTCGTTTGTGCGCTGAAGATGTTCAGTGTGGCATTGGTTGAACCACTGATGGTTGAACCACCCGCGTTTGTTCCATCCGTCAGGTTCGTGCCGCCTGCCTGCCATTGGTAAAAGAAGGGCGGCGTCCCAGTCGCGGTCGCGCTGAAGGTTGCGGTCGAATTCACCCCCAACGTCTGGTTCGTGGGAGACACCGTGACCGCCGGCCGCGGCACCATTGACGTGATTTTAGCGAGGAAAGCGTCGTTCGTGCCGTTGAGCGTGGTCTGGCGGGCAGAGAGTGTCGGGAAATTCGTGGACAGCGTCTGGCCGACGACATAAGCATCGCCAATCGCGTCCACCGCGATGCCATAGCCGAAATCATTGTTGTTGCCGCCGAGACAGGCGGAGTAGATCACCCTGGAGAAATTATTGGTGAACGCGAGCACGAACACGTCGCTGCCGCCGGAATTGGTTGCGCGGAGAAACCCGAAGAGGTTGTTCGTTGAGGCCGGGAAATTGGTGGAAATGGTGGTGCCCACGACAAAGATATTGCCCGCCGGGTCCAGCGCCAATCCGTAACCCAAATCCATCGCGTCGCCGCCAAAGACGGCGGAATTCAGAATGGCAGCGCCGTTGGGATTGATTTCCGTCAGGAAGCCGTTGGTGGTGATCGGAAAGAAAAGGTTCAGGTTGTTGGTGAGGTAATTGGCAATGATATTCGCACCCGTGGTATTTGTGAAGAACGGCGACGCAGTTGCGCCAACGACATAGGCATCGCCGGCCGCGTCGCAGGTGATGCGTGAGGCGACGTCGTAATTTGAACTGCCGAGATAAGTCGAATAGACCAGACCGGTGCAGGAGGGCATGAATTTGGCGACAAAAGCGTCAAACGTGGAAGTCTGATTCGTGGAGCCATTGAGCAAGGAAGAAAGCGAATTGGTTGTCGGGAAATTGGTCGAAGCCGTGGCTCCGGCGACGTACACATAACCTGCCGGATCCACGGCGATGCCGCCGCCGCTATCGTAGTTGTTGCCCCCAAAGTAACTGGAATAAATCAGGTTCGAGCCGCCGGCAGAAATTTCAGTCACGAACGCATTGCCGAAAAAGACGGAATTGGTGCATTGCAAATGGAGTTGAAACGCATTGGTCGTCGGAAAATTCGTGGAGCAGGTGCGGCCGGTGATGTACGCGTTGTGGGCCGAATCCACTGCGATGCCGACGCCGGCATCAAGGCTGTTACCTCCGAGGTAGGTTGAGTAAACCAGCGCGGCGCCGTTGGTTTCCAATTCCGTCACAAAAGCGTCGGGGTTGTAACCGAAAGACTGGCCGTGGCTGACAATATTGGTCCCGCCAATCTTCGGGTAAAGCGCGTTGCGGGTGGGGAAATTGGTGGAATCGGTGTAACCGGTGATGTAAGCGCGGCCGGCATCATCCACGGCCAGATCCACGGCGTAATCATCGGCGCTGCCGCCGAGATAGGTGAAGTAAATCAGGTTCGTGCCGGAATTGTCGAACTTGGCGACGAAGGCATCGCCACTCAACGAGCCGCCGGAATTGGTCTGATAAGCGCCGGGCGTGTTCGTTGCCGCAAACCGGGGCGAAAACGTCTGGCCTGTGACATAGACCGAGCCGCTGGCGTCCACTTTAACGGACAAGGCCGCTTCACCCGCGTTGCCGCCGAAGTAAGTTGAGTAGCTCAAAACCGGGTCAATCACCAGCGGCAGGCGGTGATCATATGCGCCCACGGCAAAGGCGACCGTGTGCGCATCCATCAACCGGTAGCCGCCACTGATCTCACGACGTATGCCATTCGCGAGCTGATAAATCACCGGCCTGGCCTGGCGAATTTCACCGCCGCTCAAGGTCAAAACCAATTCACCCTGTGCGTTGACGGCGATTTTGCCCGCGCCGTCAAAATGAATTTGAATCGCACCCGGATTTGCGCCCGGTTGCAGGTTGAAATCGTATTCGAGCTTCTGCTGGTTGCCGTAATAAACCAGGCCAATGCCGGGATAAATTTCTTCCACGCGCACTTTGGCGAAGGTCGGCACGCTCGTGTGCCATAGCGCCGGATTGTTGCCGGTCAGGTAATTGATTTTGCCCGAAAGTCCGGCGTCACCGCGAATTTGCGCCTGCGGGTTTGCGCCCAGGAATTGCATCCGCACGGTCACCGGCGCGGCCGCTGCTTTGCGCAGGCCGATTTGCGCTTCGGCCGGCGAGATCAGGAATTGCGAGTCGCGTCCGCGGGCGAGGAATTGGGCCGAACGATCCGCCTGACCGCGGTTGGCTTCAAAGTAAAGCGGCCTGCCGCCGGGCGGCCCCACGGTTTGCGCGCACACGGCCAGCGCCATCAGCGCGATGGCCAGGCCAGCGGGAACGGTTTTAATTGCGCGACGATTCATCTTAAAAATCACGGGTATAACCGACACCAAATTGGAACTGGCCGGAGCCGCTGTTGTATTGATCATGGTGAATGGGCATACCGTAGTCCAGACGCAACGGGCCGAGGTGCGGAATGTTCAAACGGAAACCGAGGCCCCAGTTGTCGTCGAAATTGCCGGAAAACGAGTACGGGCCGGCACCCACCGCGCCGACGTCGTAAAACAAGGCGAAACGAACGCCAACACCGTTCTCCTTTTCCAGGATGGGTATGCTGTATTCGAGAGAGCCAAACCAATAGCTGTCGCCACCAATGGGTTCGTTGGGGATGCCATCGGAATTGCCCGGGAAATAAGCCGGGTCACGCGGGCCAATATTGCGGTATTTGAAACCGCGCAACGAATAAAGTCCGCCAAGATAATAACGGTCGTAAAACGGCACGTCGCCGCCACTCAGGCTGTCGGCGATGCCGGCGCGCCCGCCCGCTTCCAGCACGTGGCCCTTGAAGAAGCCGGGGAAAAACCAGTCGCTCTTGACCTCGAGTTTGTAAAAGGTGTGGTCGCCGGTGCTGAGTTCGGGGTCAAGCTCGGTGCGCTGGCCATGATTCGGCAGCTGCGTGCTGTTGCGCGTGTCATAGGCCAGCGACGCGCCAAAGCGTTGGTACAAATGATCGCCGATTTCTTCCAGAATGGCGTCCGGCACGTTGGGCGACACCGTCGTTGTGGTAAATGGCGGGAGGATGGGCGGCGGGTTCGGATGTTAACTGTCTCTTCACCGTGCCACCCGCTGTTCAGGTCAATGCCCACGTCTTCAAGCGTGTAGCTGACGCTGCCGATGAGGAAGTCGCTCCACAGGGCGCGGGTCAGGCTCAATTTCATGCCGGTGCGGGTTTCATTAAAGATGTTGTTCGGGCTTTCGAAATCCAACTGGTGGCGGTAACAGGTCCACGCCCAACGAGAGTTTGCGGTTCAGAAACCACGGTTCGATGAAGGAAAGTTCATAATCCTGCGCTGCGTGCCCAGCTGCGAGGAACAGCCGCAATTTCTGGCCGCCGCCGGTGAAAGTACGGCGGATGGAACAAATCAAAATTGCCCTGCGTCATTTCGACGTAGCCGACCAGCGCGACCACCGAACTGAAGCCCGCGCCGAGCGTGAGCTTGCCGGTGTTTTCTTCCTCGACGTTCACGATCAGATTCTTGCGCCCGGCAATCGGCGGGTCGGTCGGCTCCGGCCGCATGTCCACCTTGTCGAAATACTGCAAGCCTTCGAGGCGTTGCTTGCTGATCTTGACGCGCACCATGTCAAAGACCTCGCCGGGCGAGATGGCCAGTTCGCGGCGGATGACCTTGTCCTTGGTTTTCAGGTTGCCGCGGATCTCGATTTTTTCGACGTAGGATTTCTGGCCCTCGTCCATTTGAAATTCCAGGTCCATCGTGCCCGGTGTCCACGTTCGGCACGCGCGCGACGCGCAGCGCCGGGCCCTGGTGCGACATCGATGTAACCCTTGCTGCCGTAAAAATCCTCGATGGCCTTGCTGTCCTTGGTCAGGCCGTCGGGTGTGAAGATGTTGCCCGTGTCCATCGGCAAGTCCGTGCGGGCCGAGCTTGCCCTCGCGGCGTGCTGGAAGTCGTGGACGTGGCTGCAGCCCGGATGACGGATCTCGCCGCGTTGTTGAAAAGTCTTGTTGCCGGTGAAGGTGACCGAGCCGACCTTGTATTGCCGCCCTTCGAAAACGATAAAACTGGATGATCCATCGTGTTCGTCGTCGGATGATCGAATTTCACGTCCTTGATTTCAAAATCCAGATAACCGTGGCTGCGGTAAAAATCCGTCAGCGCGTCCTGGTCGTCGTCAAACTCGTCCTGCTTGAACATGCCGCTGCCGTCAGCCACGACCACATCCAGCGCTGCTTGGTCTTGAGTTGTTTGCGCAGTTCCTTCTGCGAAAACGCCGCCGCGCCGATGAATTCGACGTGCGTGATTTTGACCTTCGGGCTTTCGGTGATCTGAAACGTGACCGAGCCGCGCCCGGCATTCTCGTCAATGTTCAGGACATATTTCACCTGCGTGTCCGGCGTAGCCGTATTTCTCGTAGAGCTTCTCGATCTCCTGGCGTCGGTGAACAATTTCTGCTCGTCCAGCGGCTCGCCGATCTTGACGGTGATTTTTTTGCGGATTTTGGAGTCGCTCAATTTTTTGTTGCCCTCGATCTTGATGTCCGTCAGATTCGCGGGCGCGCCTGCACGATGTAGGTCAGAATCACGCCGCCGTCGCCGGCCTGGTCCAGCCGTGACGCGGATGTTGTAAAACTGTCCGGTGGCGTAGAGCGCGGTGTACGTCGTCCGCGGTGTTGGTCGGATGGTAGATGTCCCCGGCCTTCAGGCGGATGTTGGCGCGGATGAATTGCTCGCTGACCGACGCGGGGCCGACGTACTTCATGTCCACGCGGTCAATTTTCGGCCCGGCGGTTTGCGACCACGCGGCCGGACGCGCAGCCGAGCAACAGCCAGATTCCGAAAAGGCGGAGAAATAATTTCATCGGCTACCGGTCCACCGGCACGTCTTCGTCGCTGACTTTGGCTGCGCTTTCAAATCGCGTGTAAGGTTTCAAGAATGTTAAATTCACGTCGCCCGTCGGGCCGTTGCGCTGTTTGGCGATCAACAGATTCACCGGCAAACCGTCCGGCTTCCTCGGCGGTGACGCCGTCGTCATCCTCGCCGGCGTTCGGTTTGTACAACAGACCGACCACGTCGGCGTCCTGTTCAATCGCGCCCGATTCGCGCAAGTCCGACAACCGCGGCTTGCGGCTTTTGTCCCGTCTCCAGTTCGCGGTTCAACTGGCTCAGCACCAGCACCGGCACCTTCAATTCCTTCGCCAGCGCCTTGATGCCGCTGGAAATGTCCGAAATTTCCTGCTGCCGGTTTTCCTGTGCTCGGCGCGCAGTAGAATGCAACAACTGCAAATAATCAACCACAAAAAGCTTGATGCCGTGCTGCTGGTGCAGCCGCCGCGCCCGCGCCCGCAACTGCAAAATCGAAAGCGCCGCCGTATCGTCAATGAACAGCGGCGCGTTCGCCAGCTGGCCCGCCGCGCTGGTCAGCTTCGGGAAATCCGACTCGCTCATGAACCCTTCGCGGATGCTCCGCAAATTCACCCGCGCGAGCGAGCACATCATGCGCAACACCAGCGCCTCCGCGCTCATTTCCAGGCTGAACACGCGCCACCGGCAGTTTCTGCTCCAGCACGACGTGCTCCGACGATGTTCATGGCCAGCGACGTCTTGCCCATGCTCGGCCGCGCGGCGATGACAATCATTTCGCTGCCATGCAGACCGTCCGTCATCCGGTCCAGATCCGCGAAACCCGTGGCCAGCCCGTTCAAGCGTGCCCTTGCGGCTGAAATAATTTTCAATCGTCCCGATGGCCTTGCCCACCAGTTCCTTGGTCGTCAGCACGCCGCCCTGCACGCGCGATTCGCTGAAATTCGCAAAATGTCGCGCTCCACTTCGTCCAGCAGCGCGTCCACCTCGCCTTCGTAATCATAAACCCGCCCGACGACGTCGGTGCAGGTCTGGATCATTTTCCGCAGCAGGAATTTTTCCCGGACGATGTCGAGGTAGTAGGAAAGATTCGCCGCGCTCGGCACCGCGTCCTGCAGTTGCGACAGATAGGCAATGCCGCCGACCTGGTCCAACAGTTGTTTGTCCTTGAGCCGCTGCTGGAGGGTGATGACGTCAATCGGCTCGCGCGTGTCGAACATCGCCACCAGCGTCCTCGAAAATCGTCTGGTGCCGCAGATCGTAGAAAACCTCCTTGCCATCCCTGAGTTTCTCGATGCATTCGCCCATGCACTCGTTCGGCGAGAGCAATACGCAGCCCAGCACGCCCTGCTCGGCCTTCCGGCGAATGCGGCGGCAGCCGGTCAATGGCAGGGCGGGCGTCCGCGCGGGCCGCCTTTTGGCGTCGTGTCTTTTTTAAATCCGCCGCTGCGCCGGCGGCTCTCGGAAACGGAATCAATCATGCACATAGAAGACTGCGCGATGAGCGGGGGCGAAGCAAGTCTTACCGACAGAAGCTCCCACCTTATCCCCAAAGTTATTCGCCGGAAAATATTTGGCCGGAAAAATTGACTCGCTTCTGGACGCAATTAGAATTCCCACTCGTTGCTGACATGAAACGCAAACCATCATTGCTCGTCGTTTTCCTGACGGTCTTCATTGACCTCATCGGATTTGGCATCGTCGTGCCACTGGTGCCGATTTACAGCCGGCATTATGGCGCGAGCGGCTTGGCTCATCGGCGCCATCATCGCCTCGTTTTCCGCGATGCAGTTTCTCTTCGCGCCGGTCTGGGGCCGGCTGTCCGACCACCACGGCCGCCGTCCGATCCTGCTCATCAGCACCGCCGGCGCGGCGTTGTCGTATGTCCTGTTCGCCATCGGGTCGGGTTTTGAAAATCACACCGCCGCGCTTTGGGCGCTGCTCGTCTCCCGCATCTTCGCCGGCGCGTGCGGCGGCAACATCACCGTCGCCCAGGCTTACATCGCCGACATCACGCCGCCGGAAAACCGGTCAAAACGGATGGGGCTCATCGGCATGGCGTTTGGACTCGGATTCATCTTCGGTCCGGCCCTCAGCGGCGTGGCTTTGAAACTTTTCGGCGCCACCGGGCCGGGCTGGACCGCCGCCGCCCTTTGCGCGGCCAATTTCCTCCTGGCGTTTTGCATTCTCGCCGAAAGCTTGAAACCGGATTCCGGCCACGCGAGCAACCGTCCGCGCCTTGCAGCAATGGGGTCACACGCTGGCCCAGCCGAAAATCGGCCTGCTGATCCTGATTTTTTTTCTGGCGACGTTCGCCTTCAGTTGCTTTGAAAGCACCCTGCCGCTGCTCGTCAGCGACAATTTCAATCTGGGCATCACCGTGGACGAAACCAAACCGGCCACGACGGTCATCTCGCTGTTCGTCTTTTGCGGAATCATTGGCGCGTTCATCCAGGGCGGAGCCATCGGGCGGCTGGTGAAAATGTTCGGCGAACCGAAATTGATTTCGCTGAGCCTGTTTCATCACGGGCATCAGTCTCGCGCTGCTGCCGTTCGTCAAAGGCGACGGCCAGTTGAAATGGCTGGCGGTTTTGCGCCTCGCCGACTGGCCGTGGATCAAAATGCTGTTGGTGCTGGCGCTGCTGGCCATTGGCACCAGCCTGACACGCCCGCCGGTGTTCGGTCTGCTCTCGAACCTCACGCCCGCGAACGAACAGGGCGCGACCATCGGCGTCGCCCAAAGCGCCGGCGCCCTGGCGCGCATCCTCGGCCCGCTGTTCGCCGCGACACTTTACCTGCGCGTTCCGGTGCTGCCGT
The DNA here is from genome assembly GCA_963802515.1 of uncultured Verrucomicrobiae bacterium. Taxonomy (GTDB): domain Bacteria; phylum Verrucomicrobiota; class Verrucomicrobiia; order Limisphaerales; family UBA11358; genus UBA11358. Next base: position 1,340,435 of record CAWDIX010000002.1, on the reverse strand, counting down.
ACGTGATCTGCGGCGCGATTTCGATTTTCGCCGGTGCGCTGGCCATGCAACGACTGGGCGGAAAAGTTGAAACCACCGGCGGGAAAACTCCGGAAACGACATAATTGGGAGGGTTGCCGTGTCGGCGACCCTGAATTGGGGACGGCGACACGCCATCCCTCCCTGAAAAATCTGGCGGCGGATTGACTGCTTCACAACCGGCATTGGCAGTGCAATCCGCCGCTTTCCGTTCACTCGAACGGAAATCATTACTGCTCGGGCGGCGGTCCGGGCGGTGCGTTGTTGTCACCGGGCGGCAAACCGCCATTCTCCGAAGCGGCGCCATTCCCACCCGGAGGCCTCATGTGTGGACGCGGGCCCATGAATTCATCGGGCGTCAGCTTGCCGTCGCCATTTTTGTCCAGCGTCTTCAGCGCCGCGGGCGCGTTGGCGATTTCATCCGCGTCAATCACGCCGTCGTGGTTTGCATCCAGCGCTCTGACAATGGCCGGCGCCGGCGGACGGTGTCCGCGCATGGACGGGCCGTTTGAACCGTCACTGTTCGGCGGACCGCCGGGGTCCTGCGCTTTGACGACAAGCGCGACTGTGCCCAGCGCCAGCATTCCTGCCAGCGCCACTATGGTTTTCGTTTTCGTTTTCATTTTTTGCTCTCTTTCTTTTTTGCCGGTGTGAATCTTTTTCTTGCGCCACTCTACGCCGATGAACCTTAAGCCGGCGTGAAGGCCAAAAATTATTCTGTCATCCGCCCGAATCTTTTCGTTACGGCTTCATCTTCCCTTAAGGTTGCGCCTGCGAGAGTGACGGCAGCGCACGGTTGTGTTAAACCAGCCGTGCCGCGGCCAACATGAGAATCCTGATTGTCGAAGACGAGCCCGACCTGCTCCGCAGCCTGGCCCAGGCGTTGCGCGAGGAAGGCTACGCCGTGGACACCGCCAACAACGGCGAGGACGGGCTGTTCAACGCCGAAAGCTACGACTACGACGCCATCGTGCTCGACGTGATGCTGCCCAAACTCGACGGCTGGGAAATTCTCAAGCGCCTCCGCAAAACCAAAAAGACGCCCGTGCTGATGCTCACCGCGCGCGACCAGTCGCGCGACCGCGTCAAGGGGCCTCGACACCGGCGCGGATGATTACGTCGTCAAGCCGTTCGACCTGTCGGAACTGTTTGCCCGGCTCCGCGCGCTCATCCGCCGCAGCGCGAACAAGACCACGAACGTCATCGAAATCGGCGAGGTGACGATTGACACCGCGGCGCGCAATGTCTTCCGTGCCGGAAAAACCGGTCGAGTTGACGGCCCGCGAATATGCGCTGGTGGAATTTCTCGCGCTGCATCGCGGCGAAGTCGTCACCCGCACGCAGCTTTACGAACATCTGTTCGACGAAAATGACAGCACGCTTTCCAACCTGCTGGACGTTCATGTCTCCAACGTCCGCAAGAAACTCGGCGCGGAGTTCATCACCACCCGCCGCGGCCACGGCTATTGCGTTGAATGAAAGCCGAAACCCGAATTCCGAAATCCGAAAGAAGCCCAAAATCCGGTGGCCGAATAGCTGCGGCGCCTGAATTCGGATTTCGGGATTCGGATTTCTTTCGGGGTTCGGTTTTCGGCTTTCGGAATTTTCCGCCATGATTTTCAAATCCATCAAATGGCGGCTGCAACTCTGGTATGGCCTGATTCTGGTGGTCGTACTGGCGGGATTTGGTTTCACTGCGTATCAACTAGAGCGCGGCAAAATGTATCGGGATATTGACAACGAATTGATGCGTCGAGTCGGCGCTCTCGCCAATGCGTTTAGGCAGTCACGGTCGCCAGAAACGGGCAGACCGCCTTTTGACCGTCCACCGCCTGGCGAACCTCCCGACAACGGCCCGCCGGAACAAAATCCACCTCCGCCAGTCAAATTTGAATTACCCTCGCCAGCGGCAGGTCTATTTGATGCAAACGACCCCAATGATTTTTATTTCATCATTAATGCGCGCGACGGAAGTGAAATCGCGCGTTCGACCAACGCGCCAACGGTGGCAACCCGCCCATTTGCCTTTGGAGGTGATACAATACCACCACTGCGCCCCGATTTTTTTCATTCAACATCGGTACAACCGCTCGGAAAATTTCGGGAGATGTTGCAGACATTACGACGGGGCGAAACTATTCGGGTCGGCTGCTCCATTGCGCCGGAATTGAAGGAGCTTCATCGCACGGCTTTGAAACTTGCCGGCGTCGGCGGGGTGATTTTACTGTTCGGCTTCGTTGGTGGTTGGTGGTTGGTCGGCCGTGCCATCCGACCGATTGAAGACATCAGCTCGACCGCCGTGAAAATTTCCGCCGGCGATTTGTCGCAGCGCATCAACGTTGCTGAAGCGGAAAGCGAACTGGGCCAACTCGCCGCCGTTCTCAATTCCACCTTTGCCCGGCTCGAAGCCGCGTTCGCCCAGCAACAACAATTCACAGCCGACGCCGCGCACGAACTGCGCACGCCGGTCTCGGTGATGCTCACGCAAACGCAGACCGCCTTGAACCGCGAGCGCAGCGCGGCCGAATATCGCGAGACACTCGAAGCCTGCCAGCGCGCGTCCCAGCGAATGCGGCGGCTGATTGAATCGCTGCTCGAACTCGCGCGGCTCGATGCCGGGCAGGAAACCCTGAAACGGCTGCGTTTTGATCTTTCCAAAACGGTCAATGATTGCGTCGAATTCGTCCGTCCGCTGGCCGATGAGCGCGGTGTTAAAATTCTTTCCGAACTCGCACCGCTGGAAATCACCGGTGATTCCGAACGGCTGGCGCAGGTCATCACCAACCTGCTGACCAATGCCATCCAATACAACAAGCCCGGCGGTGAAGTGCGCGTCAAACTGGAACCGCAAAGCGGCGTGGCTGTGCTGACGGTCACCGACACGGGGCCGGGGATTTCAGCCGAAGATTTGCCGCATGTGTTCGAACGGTTTTATCGTGGAGACAAATCGCGTACCGCCTCGAACGGCAACGCCGGACTGGGTCTGGCCATTTCCCAGGCCATTGTCGAAGCGCACGGAGGGACGATTGAAGTTGCGAGCCAATCTGATGTCGGCACGACCTTCACTGTGAGGCTCCCGGTTTAGAAAAGCAAGATGCCGACGTGAGGGCGTGTTGCCCAAAAGGATGAGGGTAGGGCGCGTCACTCCGTGCGCGCCGTGGAGTGCGAAATGTCTGACATTTCCGGCATCCGCCGACGGCGCGCAGAGGACTGCGCGCCCTACCTTTTGTGTTTGGGGATTCAGGCAACACGCCCGTGAGGAGGCTCTGAACCCCGGATTTTTCGAAAAGTCAGAGCAAATTGTGAAATACTGCAGCCGTTTTTCAGGAGCGCGGCGTTCACGCCGCTTCATTGTCCTCCATGAAATTCACGTCGAAGCGGGCTGAAGCCCGCGCTCCTCCGACGGCGACGGTTTTAGTTAAACCGCTATAGAGCCTCGTCACCTCGGCTCCTACGAATTACGGATTTTACCGCAAAAATAATTCCGCCGCGGAATCGGCAAAACGAAGCCCCTGCGGCGTGAGCCGGAAATGTTCGGGTGAAATGATCCCCCAACCGCGCCCGGCGAGCTGGCTCATTTCCGCCGGCCATTCCCGGCGCAAATCAAAGCTGGTCGTGCGCTCGAAATTCCTCGAACGGCCAGCCGGCCACCATGCGCAAACCAAATGCGGCGGTCTCGCCCGCTCGCTTTAGCGGCGGCAATTCCTCGCGCGATTCGATGGCGCGATTTCCTTTTTCGAGCTGCTCGCAATAGAGCTGCGTGTTCGACCAGTTCTTGGTCCGCACCCCGCGCACATAACCCGTCGCGCTCGGACCCAGGCCGTAGAACGAGCCGCCGCGCCAGTAATTGACGTTGTGGCGGCAGGCAAAAAGCGGGAGTTCGGAGTTCGGAGTTCGGAGTTCGGAGTTATCGCGCGCAAAATTGGCCACCTCGTATTGCCGGAATCCAGCCGCAGTCGCGCGTGCCACCAACTCCTCATACATTGCGCAGGCCAGGTCCTCGTCCACGGCAAATTCCCCGGCCTTCAGTTGCGCAAACAACGGCGTGTCATCCTCGTAAATGACTTCGTAGCTGGACAAATGTTCGCTCTGCATGGCGACCGCTTCGTTCAAGGTCGCGCGCCAGATTTCCATGGTCTGGCCGGGAATCGCAAACATGAGATCAAGGTTCAGATTGTCGAAACCGGCTTTCCGCAGAATGTCAAACGACTTGAAAACCATCTCGCGGGAATGGATGCGGCCCAGCCGGTCGAGCAATTGTTCGTCGAGCGACTGCACGCCCATCGAAATCCGGTTCACGCCAAAGTCACGGAGCAGTTTCGCCTTGTCGGACGAGACGGTGGCGGGATTGCATTCGACGGTAAATTCCTCCGCGCCGAGTAAATTCAGCCGTTCCATCGCGCGGAGGATCTGTTCCCATTGCCGCAGATTGAGCAGCGAAGGCGTGCCGCCGCCGAAGAAAATGGTTTTTGGCGCGAGGTCGTCCGCGACCATTTCCAATTCACGGAGCAGGGCGGCAACGTAGCGGTTGATGAGGTCGCCACCCGACGGTTCGGAATAAAAGGCGCAATACGCGCATTTCTGCGCGCAGAACGGAACGTGAATGTAAAGGCTCGCGACGCGGGCCGGGGACGTGACCGGCATAGACACAACTTACCTGCATTTCCCGGCACTGGCGAACGAAAAGTGCCGCCGCGAAATTGTCCAACCTGACACGGTGCCAGCGCCTATGTGGGATGCACGCGCTGCACGTTCTGGGCTTTTAAACCTTTGTCGCTGGACACGATTTCGAAGGAGACCTCTTCGCCTTCGTTGAGAGTCTTGAATCCAGCGCCGATAATGGACGAGTGATGCACAAAAACGTCCTGGCCGGTACCCTGGGCGATAAAGCCGAAACCTTTTTTGTTGTCGAACCACTTTACTTTGCCGCTAGCCATATCCAACTCCTGACTTTTTATCGAGGTTGCCTCTCAAAATAAAAACGGACACCACTGGAAAACAGCTAATGTCCGCAAATTACTTTCGAAAACAGTTCATGCCTCAATTCGGGGCGAGCCTAGAGCTTGACGCCGTCTTCGTCAAGCACAAGTTTCAGAATCATTCAACCTGAAGCGCCTGGTTCAAAAGTTCCGGCAGATGATCCAGCAACGCGGTTTCGCTGACGACCAGTTTTGCTCCGGCCTTTTGTGCGGCGGCCTGCAATTCCCCGGCCTGTTCGCTCGCAAATGCCACAACCGGAACATGTTGCGTGGCAGCGTCGGATTTCAGCGCGCTGATCGCCAGGCAAACGTCGTCCTCTTTCGATTCCAAATCCACGAACACTACCATGGGGCCTTCGGTCTGGGCGCAGCGCTGGAATGCCGCCAAATCGTTCACGGCCTGGACGCGATAGTTCAAATCCTGCAGCCGGTTCACCAGTTGGCTGCCAGGCATCAGCTTTTCGTAGAATACGAGCGCCAGCGGTTGCGTCATGCGGACAGCGTGGAGGTTTGCCGGAAAAAAAGCAAAATGTTTTGCGCCGCCACTTTTAACCGTGGGTTGAATCGCAAAAAATGATTTCAAGCCCCGGCTTGTCGCGGCGAAGCGTAGCGAAGACGGAAGGGACGAAAGACGAATCAACCGCAAAGAACATAAAGAACACGAAAGGCAGGGTGGCCCGCGGAGCCGACCATTTCCCCCAACCCTCAACAGGCGAAGTTCCCGTCATTTCAGGTAGTTGTCGTACAGCAGTTTGGCGGTGATTGCCAGGACCATCGAAATAAAGATTGGCCGGATGAATTTGACGCCTTTGGCCACCACCAGGTGCGAGCCGAGGCGCGCGCCCAAAAGCTGGCCCAAACCCATCGTCAGCCCCGGCACGAACAAAACGTTTCCACCCGGCAGGAAGAACAGGAGCGAACTGAGGTTGCTGGCGAAATTCATGACCTTGGTGTAGCCCGTGGCCTTGGTGAGGTTGAAGCCGAGGCCGAGCACAAACGCCATGGCCCAAAACGTCCCGGTGCCCGGCCCGAAAAATCCGTCGTAAAATCCCAGCACCAGCCCGAACCCGGCGTCGAACCACCCCCGCGACAGGCGGGGTGGCGCGTCAGTGGCGCCGAGGGCCGGTTTCAGCAGGAAATAAACGGCCACGACTACCAACAGGATCGGGATGGCATGCGCCAGGAAATCCCGCGGCAACTGTTGCACGAGCAGCGTGCCCAGGGCCGCGCCGATGAAGGTGACGGCAAATCCCCGTTTGCAGTCCCGCGGCGACACTGTTCCGGCGCGGGCGAAATGGACCGCGGCGCTCCCGGACCCGAAGGTGGCCTGGAGTTTATTGGTGCCGAGGGTGAGCTTCGGGTCAATCCCCAGGTTCAACAGGACGGGCAGGGTGATCAAACCGCCGCCGCCGGCGATGGCATCCACAAATCCGGCCACCAGTCCCGTCGCGAACAGCAGCGGCAGATGCCACGGATGAACCATGCCGTGAGGTTAGCGCGCGCTGGCCCCGGGCTAAAGGAGAAAGCCGGCGCAGGTCTTCGCCAAATTTCGCGCGGCGCGGCAGCCGGCCAGCCGCAACTGCATACGCAGGGGCACGCAAATTATTCCATCTGTCCGCAATGTCCTGATTCAAGGAGCGCGGCATTTATGCCGCTTCACGGCTCCTTGGCAGTTTGGGCGTTGGAACGGGCTGAAGCCCGCGCTCCAGAAGCAAATTGGCACACTACCCATCTGTCCGCAGATTACACAGAGTGACGCAGATTAAGGCAAAACGCAGGGAATTCAATCCACGGAAACTCTCGACCTTCAACCAGACGTTATGGCTGACCACATTTGGAACTTGGAAAAGGAATTGCTTATTGGCTGAATAGATTCATGAAAACTCTTATCTATCAAACGGTGAGCGGCAACACGGCCGTGGAATTGGACAAGGCAGTCAATATCATGCTGGAAGAAGGATGCCAGTTGTATGGGCACCCTTATTTGAGCGACCAACGGATTGAAGGCGCGATTGCGGGTGTGATTTTTCATCAAGCGGTGACGATGGAAAGGGAAACGGGGGACAAAAAGGCCGCGGTGATGAAAACCCTTGCCGAAAGAATAGAGATCAAGGAACTCAAAATGACCCAATCAAAATGAGTCATGGCCCGCCGGCGGGGCAAATGTGCCGCAAACGCGCAAAAAGCTTTCACCGAAGGAAACCGCGGGAACGAAGAATGGACGCTTCGTTCACTTGGTTGCCTTCTGTCTGATATTAACCGGCCCGGCGTGAGTTTGCCTTCAACCAGGCGGCGAAATCCGCCTCGGACATTTCACCGGCAGCCAGCGCCAGCGTGCGCACGGCGGCCTCGGCCTCGCTGGCACGAAATTCGTAGCCGTTGCGTTCGAGAAAACCTGCGCCGAGCATGAACCCGGTGCGCTTGTTGCCGTCAATGAACGGATGATTCTTCACCCCCCCGAAGACATAGCTTGCCGCGAGCTCGGACATGGTTGGCTTGCCGTAAGCGAAAAGCTGGCGCGGTTTTGCCAGCGCGGATTCCAGCATATTATCGTCGCGCAAACCTTCGCTGCCGCCATATTGGGACAGCATCATTTCGTGCAAAGCCAGACACTCCTCGCGGGTCAGCCAATACGGCTCTTTCATTTGGCCAGCTCGCGCAACGTGTTGCGATAACGGCGCGACAGACGATCAAACACCGCCATCGTTTTGGCGAATTCGGCGCGATTGGGACGGATGTGCAGACCTTCATCCGAAGTGTCTGTCACAACAAGGGTGTCGCCTTCGCCCGCTTTGAGATGGGCGAGCGCCTGTTTGGGCAAAACGAGACCGACCGAATTGCCGACCTTGCGAAGTTTTAATTCCAGAACCATGAAACCAATGTAACAACAAATGTTATAACGTCAAGTTTTACAGCGAAAACCACGCAAGACGCGAAATCAATCGCCACATCTGTCACGCCGACTTGCCGCGTCGTAACACAGTAAAGACGGGAGTGGACGAAGGCGGCAAAAGGCACAAAACGCGCAAATAACTTTTACAGAAGCAAACTGAGGTAACGAAGAATGGAAAAGGCAGGGACGGCTGGCTCAACACACGTCGCCTGTCCGGGCTTTGTCGGCAGGTTTCTTCGGGTCCACCTGAAAGCCGATGCGGCGGCGTGGCGGCTCAGGCGGCGGCACCAGCAAAGGCAGCAGTTTCTGATAAATGTCGCGCAAGGCGGTGTCATGCTGAAGCAGTGTGCGGTCAATCTCTGCCAGGCGTTTGAGGAGGGCGGCATTAGCAACCTGGTCCTCGCGCAATTTGACAAAGGCGCGGATGATGAACAGGCTCATTCTCACCGCCTGTGGACTGTTTAAGACGGTGGCCGCCATCAATGCGCCGTGTTCCGTGAATGCAATCGGCTGGTATCGAACATTCCGCCGAGATGCGATGCCAAATTGGCATTGCATGGCTTCGCTGGCAGTCAGTCTAAACAGGAAATCATCGGGAAAACGATCAAGATTCCTGTTAATCGCCCGATTCAAATGTCCGGTTTTGACACCATAAATCGCAGCCAAATCGGCATCCAGAATTACGCGTTGGCCGCGAATGGATCGAATGAGCCGGCTGATTTTGTCGGTGGCAGCAGGAATATTTATCAAGTCGGTTGATTTTTCCTTCGCCATTGGGTTTAAACGGCAGCGTAGAGCGGAAACGGGATATGGCAGGAGCAAACGGGCTGCGAGTCGAGCCAATGGCTCGTCGGGAGCCTCGCCCCACCGGTTGAAATCCTTTGCGCGTCTCCGCGCCCTTGCGTCTCTGCGTTAAAGCTTTTCGAGGACGAGCACGAGGGACGAGGACGATTTGTACGGTTACGGCAGATCGGTTGAACCCATCAAATAGCGGTCGCACTCACGCGCTGCACCTCTGCCTTCATTAAATGCCCATACCACCAGGCTTTGGCCACGACGGCAGTCGCCGGCGGCAAATACACCCTTGATGTTCGTGGTGTATTTCTCGAACTCCGCCTTCACGTTGGTGCGCGGGTCGCGTTCGAGCTTCAGCGCTTCCAGTAGCGGCTGTTCGGGTCCGAGAAATCCCATCGCCAGCAACACGAGCTGCGCGGGCAAAACTTTTTCTGAACCGGGGACTTCTTTCGGCACGAACTGGCCTTTCTCATTCCGTTCCCATTGAATCTGCACGGTCAGCGCTTCCTTGACCTGTCCCTGGCTGTCGCCGGTGAATTTTTTGACGGTGGTGAGATAAACGCGCGGGTCAGCACCGAATTTCGCCGCCGCTTCCTGCTGGCCGTAATCCATCAGGTAAACCTTCGGCCATTCCGGCCATGGATTGTCCTTGGCGCGCTCCGCCGGCGGCTTGGGCAGAATCTCCACCTGCACCAGACTCCGGCAGCCCTGACGCAGCGACGTGCCCACGCAGTCCGTGCCGGTATCGCCGCCACCGATGACGATGACGTCTTTGCCTTCGGCGGAAATGTAATTCCCGTTTTTGTGCCGGTCGAGCAGCGACCGCGTGTTGGCGGTCAGAAAATCCATCGCAAAATGGACGCCTTTCAGGTTCCGGCCTTCGACGGGCAAATCACGCGGTTTGGTCGCACCGGTCGCGAGCACCACCGCGTCGAATTCCTTCAACAGCTTCTCGGCGGGGAAATTTTTAGCGGGAGCGCGACCGTCACGGTCGCCATGTTTCGCGTCTCGCGCAACAATGGGCGCGGGGGAGTTTTCGGTCGGCGGGACACCGACCGATGCAACCGGGACGGTCGCGCTCCCCACTTCCGTGTTGCACACGAACCGGATGCCTTCGGCTTCCATCTGTTTGATGCGGCGCAACACGACCTGTTCCTTGTCCAGTTTCATGTTCGGGATGCCGTACATGAGCAGGCCGCCGGGGCGGTCCTCGCGTTCGAACACGGTGACGGTGTGGCCGGCCCGGTTCAATTGCGCCGCCGCGCACAGACCCGCCGGACCGGACCCGACGACGGCGATTTTTTTGCCGGTGCGCTTCTTCGGCGGTTCGGGCACGATCCAGCCTTCGTCCCAGCCTTTTTCTGAAATGGCGTGCTCGATATTTTTGATGGTGACGGGCGGGGCGTTGATGCCGAGGACGCAGGAGCCTTCGCACGGCGCGGGGCAGACGCGACCGGTGAAGTCGGGGAAATTATTCGTCTTGTGCAACCGTTCGAGCGCTTCCTTCCAGAGACCGCGATAGACGAGGTCGTTCCACTCCGGGATGAGATTGTGGATGGGGCAGCCGCTGGCCATGCCGCTGAGGAGCGAGCCGGTGTGGCAGAACGGGATGCCGCAGTCCATGCAGCGTGCGCCCTGCTGGCGGAGTTTGGCCTCCTCCATGTGGAAATGAAATTCGTTCCAGTCGCGGATGCGTTCGATGGCCGAACGATCCAGCGGCAGTTCGCGCAGATACTCGATGAATCCTGTGGGTTTGCCCATCGTCTGTTAGAAACCAGTTTTCAGGTTTTGCGGCAACTTTTCAATTCCGAAATCCGAATTTCGAAATCCGAAAGAAGCCCGAAATCCGAAAACAAAAATCACTCGCATTGTTGCCGACGTGCGTGTGCCGGCATTCGGCATTCGGATTTCTTTCGGCATTCGGGTTTCGAGCTTCGGATTTTACAGCGTCAGCCGCCGCCGACGCGGGCCACGTCGCGGACGTTTTCCTCGAACGCGGCCATGATGGCCTCCTCGCCGGTCAAGCCTTGCGACTGCACCTTTTTCATGGATTGCAGCACCCGCTGGTAATCCTTCGGAATGACCTTGACGAATTTCGGGACCATGCTGTTCCAGTCGGCCAGCACTGTCGCGGCCCGCTCGCTCTTCGTGTAGGCCTGATGCCGCTGGACCAGTTTCCAGACCTCCTCGATTTCATCGGCGTCGGCGAGCTTTTCCAGTTCGACCATTTGTTTATTCACGCGGGTGGCGAAATCGCCGGCCTCGTCGAGGACATAAGCGATGCCGCCGGACATGCCCGCCGCGAAATTGCGCCCGGTCCGGCCCAGCACGATGACGCGCCCGCCGGTCATGTATTCGCAGCCGTGGTCGCCGACGGCTTCCACGACCGCGTTGACACCGCTGTTGCGGACGCCGAACCGTTCGCCGGCCATGCCGCGCACGAACAGCTCGCCGCTGGTCGCGCCGTAAAGCGCCACGTTGCCGATGATGATGTTTTCCTCCGGCACAAACGTCGAGCCTTTGGGCGGATAAACAATGATCTTGCCGCCGCTCAGGCCCTTGCCGAAGTAATCGTTCGCGTCGCCTTCGAGTTCGAGCGTCATGCCTTTGGGCACGAACGCGCCGAAGCTCTGGCCCGCGCTGCCGGTGAACTTGAGATGAATCGTGTCGTCAGGCAGGCCGTTCGGGCCCGTGCTTTTTCGTCATTTCGCTGCCGGTGATGGTGCCGACGACGCGGTTGACGTTGCGGATGGGCAAATCGGCGTGGACACGTTCGCCGCGTTCGATGGCCGGCTCGCAGATGTCGAGCAGCCGCGTCACGTCGAGCGACTTCTCCAGGCCATGGTCCTGGTCGATCTGACGGTAACGTCCGACTTCGGGCCCGACTTCGGGCTGATACAAAATCGTTCGTGAGATCGAGGCCCTTGGCCTTCCAATGTTCAATGGCCTTCCACGGCACCAATTTGTCCGTGCGCCCGATCATTTCGTTGAGCGTGCGGAAGCCGAGCTGGGCCATGATTTCGCGAAGTTCCTGGCGCGACAAAGCGCATGAAATTCACGACGTGATCGGGGTCGCCGGTGAACCGCGCGCGCAAGCGCGGGTCCTGCGTGGCCACGCCGACCGGGCAGGTGTTCAGATGGCAGACGCGCATCATGATGCAACCCAGCACCACGAGCGGCGCGGTGGCAAAACCAAATTCCTCCGCGCCGAGCAACGCGGCGATGGCCACGTCGCGGCCGGTCTTCATCTGGCCGTCGGTCTCGACATAAATGCGGCTGCGGAGATTGTTCAGCACCAGCGTCTGGTGCGTCTCGGCCACGCCGAGTTCCCACGGCGCGCCGGCGTGCTTGATCGAGGAAAGCGGCGACGCGCCGGTGCCGCCGTCGTGGCCGCTGATGAGCACCACGTCCGCGTGCGCCTTGGCGACGCCGGCGGCGATGGTGCCGACGCCGACCTCGGCAACGAGCTTCACGCTCACGCGGGCGTTGCGATTTGAGTTCTTCAAATCGTGAATCAACTCCGCCAAATCCTCGATGGAATAAATGTCGTGGTGCGGCGGCGGTGAAATGAGACCGACGCCCGGCGTGGTGAACCGGGTCTTGGCGATCCACGGATAAACCTTTTTGCCCGGCAATTCGCCGCCTTCGCCCGGCTTGGCGCCCTGCGCCATTTTGATCTGCAGCTCCTTCGCGTTGACGAGGTAATGGCTCGTCACGCCGAACCGGCCGGAGGCGACCTGTTTGATGGCGCTGTTCTTCGAATCGCCGTTGGGCAGCGGAAGGTAGCGTTCCGGGTCCTCGCCGCCCTCGCCGGTGTTGACTCTTGCCGCCGATGCGATTCATGGCGACGGCGAGCGCCTCGTGCGCTTCCTTGCTGATGGAGCCATAGCTCATCGCGCCGGTCTTGAAGCGTTTCACGATTTCCTCCACCGGCTCGACTTCCTCGATGGGCAGCGGCTGCTCCGCCGATTTGAAATCGAGCAGGCCGCGCAAGGTGCAGAGGTTCGCCGCCTGGTTGTTGATCAATTCGGCGTATTCCCGGTAAATCTTTTCGCTGCCCAGGCGGCAGGCGATCTGCAGCTTGTGAATCGTCTGCGGGTTGAACAGATGATATTCGCCGTCGTCGCGCCATTGATATTGGCCGCCGGCGTCGAGCGCGACGCCATTCACCTGGCGGTTCGGGAAGGCGTGGCGATGCCGCGCCAGAACTTCCTCGGCGAGCACATCCATGCCGACGCCTTCGATGCGCGACGGCGTCCAGGTGAAATACTTGTTCACCACGTCGCTGTTCAGGCCGATGGCCTCAAAGATTTGCGCGCCGCGATAGCTTTGGATGGTCGAGATGCCCATCTTGGCCATCGTCTTGACCACGCCTTTGACGGCGGCCTTGATGTATTTCTTGATGGCGGTCTTGTGGTCGAGGTTGACCAGCAGGCCCTCGCGGATCATGTCGTCGAGCGTCTCGAACGCCAGATACGGATTGATGGCGCTGCAGCCGTAGCCGATGAGCAGCGCGAAATGATGCACCTCGCGCGGTTCGCCGGATTCGAGGACGAGGCCGACCTTGCGCGCGCGTGCCCTGCGCGGATCAAATGATGATGCAGGCCGGACACGGCCAGCAGCGCGGGGATCGGCGCGTTCTCGCGCGCAGACGCCGCGGTCCGAAAGAATCACGATGTTCGCGCCGTCGGCAATGGCCTGGTCGGCGGCGGCAAACAGTTTGTCCAGCGCGGCTTTCCAGGCCTTTCGCGCCGTCGGCCGCCGGAAACAGAATCGGCAGCGTGGCGGCCTTGAAACCCGGGCGGCTCGACGTGCCGGAGCTTCTCCAGTTCCTCGTTGGTGAGGATCGGGATGCTCCAGCTTGATCAGCGCGCAGCTTTCGGGCGTGGGATTGAGCAGGCTGCCGCGCGCGCCGACCATCGTCTCGGTGGAAGTGATGATTTCCTCGCGGATGGGGTCAATCGGCGGGTTGGTGACCTGCGCGAAAAGCTGCTTGAAATAATTGTAGAGCAACTGCGGCTTGTTCGACAGCACCGCCAGCGGCGTGTCCGTGCCCATCGAGCCGAGCGGCTGCACGCCGTCGTTGCGCCATCGGCCCGATGATGAACCGCAAATCCTCGAACGTGTAACCAAACGCCTGCTGCCGCTGCAAGCACGGTCTGGTGTGCCGGGCTCGGTCTGAATGCCGCGGCTCGGGCAGGTTTTCCAGCAGCACGTGATGTTCGTCGAGCCACTGTCTGATACGGATGCGCGGTGGCAAATTTGTTCTTCAATTCCTCGTCGGCGACGATGCGGCCCTGCTCCGTGTCCACGAGAAACATGCGGCCCGGCTGCAAACGGCCTTTGATGGCAATGCGTTCCGGCGGCATCGGCAGCACGCCGGCTTCCGACGCCATGATGACGAGGTCGTCCTTGGTGACGTAATAACGCGATGGACGCAGGCCGTTGCGGTCGAGGCACGCGCCAATCCGGATGCCGTCGGTGAACGCGATGGACGCCGGGCCGTCCCACGGTTCCATCAGGCAGGAATGATATTCGTAAAACGCGCGTTTCGCCGGCGGCCATGCTCTCGTGATTCTCCCACGGTTCGGGAATCATCATCATCATCGCGTGCGGCAATTCGCGGCCCGCCATGCACGAGCAGTTCGAGGCAGTTGTCGAACATCGCCGAGTCGCTGCCGTCGGTGTTGATGACCGGCAGAATTTTCTTGATGTCGTCGCCGAACAAGTCGGACGCGAAATTCGACTGCGCCGGCGTGCATCCAGTTGATGTTGCCGCGCAGCGTGTTGATTTCGCCGTTGTGCGCGAGATAGCGGTACGGATGCGCGCGGTTCCAGCTCGGAAACGTGTTCGTGCTGAAACGCGAATGCACCAGGGCCAGCGCGGTCTCCATCGCCGGATGCGCCAGGTCGGGGTAATACTTCGCCGAGCTGCTCCGGCAGCAGCATGCCCTTGTAAATGACCGTCTTGAACGACAGGCTCGACAGGTAAAAATAGTCGCCGCCCTTGACCTTGCCGGAGTAGCGGATGGCGTTCTCCGCGCGTTTGCGGATGACGTAAAGCTTCCGCTCAAACGCCAGGTCGTCGGCCAACTTCGCGATTGCGTGCGATGAACACCTGCCGCATGAACGGCTCGGACGCCTTCGCGGTCGCGCCGAGCGAGGTGTTGTTCGGTCGGGATGTCGCGCCAGCCGAGAACGCGCTGGCCTTCCTCGGCGACAATGGCCGTCGAAAATCCTTTCGCACTCCGCCCGCTGCGCCGCATCCTGCGGCAGGAACACCATGCCCACGCCGTATTCGCCCGCAGCCGGCAGCGTGAAGCCGGAGGCTTTGCGTCGCTTCCTTGAAGAAACGCATGCGGCATCTGCAGGAGGATGCCCGCGCCGTCGCCGGTGTTGGCCTCGCAGCCGCACGCGCCGCGGTGATTCAAGATTCACAAGCACCTGGAGCGCCTGCTCGATGATGGTGTGCGACTTCTTGCCCTTGATATTGACCACGAAGCCGACGCCGCAGGCGTCGTGCTCGAACTGCGGATCGTAAAGCCCCTGCTTTGGCGGTGATGTTGTCCGCACCCGCGGGGCATGATTTGTTTGTTGCTTTGCTCTACTGTTCATCTCGGGGCTGTTATCGCCTCAAATTCAGATAGTTTTTACTCGAATTTCACCGTTTCGCAATAAATGTTTTCAAAATTGCGCTGCCAATCCCATTTTACACCCAATGCCCATATTGTATATCGCATGCCGGATAATAAAAATAACCTTTTAATTTGGCGGTGATTTAATTAACGGTCTTTGGAGCGCGGTGCATCGCTCCGCAAACCTGGAATCCTGATTGACGCGGAGCGATGCTCCGCACTCCGCGCCAGACTGTCCATTACCTCAATTCACGGCGAATGGCGCACCTGTCGCAAAAATGATCTGTTGCCTTTTCACGCCGGCGTAAATGGATGAGTGAAGTCATGAACGACGGCCTGGCCCTGCTGCAGGCATATGCCCGGCGCAATTCCGAGGAGGCGTTCGCCGCGCCCGTGTCGCGCCACCATCGTGCTGTAGTTTAATCAAGGTCGGGGCCTGCGCGAAGCCGGCCCGGCTTTGGGCGCCAGCGGGGCTGCCGCGGAGTAACGGGCCAATCGCGCGCTGGAAAATTTGCGGAGAAGTTTCACTCAACGCGGCGTGGATTCGGCTTCGGCCATCATTTTTCACCATCAAATATTCTGTTACCTTTTGCCGCCGGCGGCTGTTTATTAGTGTACCATGAACCCGATGGACGACTGGCAATTGCTCCGCGACTACGCCCGAGGGAACTCCGAGGAGGCGTTCCGCACGCTGGTGGACCGTTACGCCGGACTGGTTTATCACGCCGCCCTCCGGCAGGCCGGCAATCCGCAGACGGCGCAGGACGTGGCCCAGGCGGTGTTCATCACCCTCGCCCGCAAGGCGAACCGGCTCCCCCGCGGCACCGTCCTCTCCGGCTGGCTCTTCCGCGCCACGCGGTTCGCCTTCGCCAACCTCGCGCGGGAGGAAACCCGCCGCCAACGCCGCGAACAGGAGGCTGTCATGATGGACAACACGCCCCAACCGGATGAAACCGATTCGGTTTGGAAACAAATTGCGCCGCTGCTGGATGATGCGCTGGACCGGCTTTCCGCGAAGGATCGCGAGGCCATCCTGATCCGTTTTTTTCAGGACAAAAGCCACCGTGAAACCGCCCAAATGCTGGGCGTGAGCGAGGACGCCGCCAAGGCGCGGGTCTCGCGGGCAGTGGAAAAGCTGCGGCTGATGTTTGCCGCGCGGGGCCTCGCCGTGCCGTCGGCCGGGTTGCTCGCTGCCTTCGCCGCTCACAGCGCCCAAGCGGTCCCGGCGGGTTTGACGGCGGCCATCGCTTCCGCCGCCGTCGCCAAGGGAACCGTCGGGACCGCCTCAACCTTGACCATCGTGAAAGGAGTGTTGAAACTTATGGCCTGGACAAAAGCAAAAACTGCCATTGGCATCGGAGCCGCAGCCATTCTGGCCACGGGCACCGCAATTACGATCATCGAAATCGCACCGCCATCCGGCACTGACGCGGAGCGCAGGCCCGTCGTCATGCAGACCCAATGGCAGATTGGCAGGAAATACCTGATGCACCAGGAAGACATTCAAACCATGGACACGAAGAACCCCGGGCAGGCGAAACCGGTAAAACAGGTGCAGAAACAAACCGAGGACTTCTGGTTCTTTCCCGTCAGGAAACTCGACAACGACGGCTGGCAACTGCAAATGGAGTTTGAGAGTCTCGCGTTGGAGGTCACCAACGGAAATCGCAAAGTATTCGCTGCTGACTCCACCCAGAACCCGGCCCAGGACCGCAGGAATCCGGTGGGAGCCAGGCTGCGCAAAATGACCGGCGCCCGCCTTGAGTATTTCACCGATGCCAACGGGAAAGTCGAGCAAATGAACGGCTATCCGGAACTGGTGACCCGGGTCGCAGGCGGAAATCAGCAAGAGCAGGCTGCGTTCAAGAATTTGTTCAGTGAAATTGAGCTCGAAAAATATGGCTCTGTCGGGGAGGACACCGTGCCGCGTCGCGTGGTGAAACCGGGCGACCGCTGGGCGGTAAATTTGAAAGTCCCCAGCAACGCCGGCAATCTCCAGGTGGATGTCATATGTCATTTCGAGAATTGGGAACAACACGCGGATCACAAATGTATGCACGTCACCTTCACCGGCACCGTTTCAGCCGGGCCTGGCCCAGACGCCGCCGCGCCTCGCGTCAAGATCGAAAAGGGAAAGATTGCCGGTGATGTCTGGTTCGATCCGGAGTTGGGAATGGCGGTGGAATATACCCAGGACATGGATGCACGACTGAGAATCAATCAAAACGGAAATGTCCTGTCCGTTCCCTTCAACCAGAAAACCCGCGTCACACTGATCACCGTTGAGGACGTGTAAAAGCGCTTCGGTTTTGCAGGCGAGATTCCGGCCTGAATTTCCTGATGATAAATAACCGCTTGGAAATGTCGTGAAGAAGATTATTTCCTGTCTGTCGTTGCTCGGCCTTGCCTTGTGCTTGCCAGGCTGCGCGACACGACCTCACGTTGAGCCATTTCTCAACGACGATATGCGCGTCTGGTTCTACAATCCGTATTCCAACGACAACGAAGAGGTTTTGCTGCCGAAACTGGGTGAACGACTCAAGCAAGCCGGCTTTCCGCCGTCAACGCGCGTCCTTATTTACACCGACCTCAAATTGACCCCCGATTTGAGGACGCAGGTGCGAACGGCTTTGATCAACAGCAACAGCGATTACGAAAATTTGAGTTTTTACGGCCAAATAAATGACAATCGCTGAATTTATTGCGCGGCCAACTTCTTTTCAACGCTACTTCCGAGTCCTGGTTCCGCTGTTCCGCCGACCGTCGTTGAGCGATTCCGGTTTTGTTTGAACTGCAAACCATTTTACACGCCACCCGCGCATTGTATAATGTCCCTCCGTGAATTCGCCAGCGCGTCAGGGCGTCGTCTGCGGCAGGAGCAGCGGTTGAAGCAGAACACACGGGATGCATGGGACGTTTTTGCAGGAATCATGGTTCTTATTGTCAACCGCGCCGGAAAACGGCATTAAAACGGCGCATGAAACACAATTCATACTTTGAAGGAAAAGTCCAAAGCCTGGTTGTCAACACACTCGACGGCCCGGCAACGGTGGGCGTGATTGAACCCGGCCAATACAGCTTCGGCACCGATTGCGAGGAGCACATGCACATCGTGGCCGGCACGCTGAAGGCGAAACTGCCCGGCGGCGACTGGGAGAGCTACGGCAAGGGACAATTCTTCGTCGTGCCGCCGAAGGTGAAATTTGAAGTCGAAGCCGCCGGTGACGTGGCCTATCTCTGCTACTACAAGCGGTAACGGGAGCAAAATCCGGTGCCGCCGGAGGGAAGCAATTCCGCGCGGCGGTTTCGTTTTTTGCGCGCAGGAGCGCCGCCGACCTGGCGGTGGTTCGAAAGAGCCTACAAAAATTAGTGTCTGATTTCGCGTCCATCGGCAATAAATAGTCAGATGCCCGATTTGAACAACATGGACCTGTTGCGGGATTACGACCGGCACGGCTCGGACCGGACCATTCCGCCGGGCGGCCGCCGGGAGATCAACTTTCGCTATCGGCTTCCGTCCGGCGCGGACTGAAGTGCCCGTTGCCGAAGCGGCCGAATAATACTGGACAAGCCTCCAGCTTCGGCGCGTCATTAAGAGCGACACATGAATTCCAGCGCGGCAAATCAACGTCGTGCGTTTACTTTGATTGAACTGTTGGTGGTTATCGCCATCATCGCGATTCTGGCCGCACTGCTGTTGCCGGCATTGAACCGGGCCAAGGCGCGCAGCCTGGGCATCGCCTGCACGGGCAACTCCCGGCAACTGGGGCTGGCCTGGCACATTTACGCCGACGACAACGCCGGCCAACTGGTCAACAACGGCGTTTTCAATGGCTGGGCCGCTTATTCCGGACCACAGACCGGCCTGCCCGTGGAAACGCCCAATTGGGTCTATGGCATGATGGATTGGACGACTTCGCCGGATAACACCAACTCGCAACTCATCGCCAGCGGACTGCTTTTCTCCTACACGCAACAGGTCAAAATCTACAAATGTCCGGCGGACTCGTATCTTTCGCCGGATCAGGTAGCGAGCGGATTTGCGGAAAGAGTCCGGAGCGTTTCCATGAACATGTTTGTCAAGGGCAGCGCGGTCCCCGGCGAATACTGGCTTTCAGGATTTGCAACTTATGCGAAGGAAAGCAATTTGATTGCGCCGACGCCGGCGCAGCTCTGGGTTTTTGCCGATGAAAATCCCGATACCATCAACGACGGCTGGCTGCACACTTCCATGGACAACGCGAACGAGTGGAATGACATGCCGGGCAGCTATCACAACAACGCCTGCGCTTTCAGCTTTGCCGATGGCCACAGCGAACTGCACAAATGGCAATCGCCCAAAACCTGCCCGCCCGTCATTTACGAACGGATCCCGGTCGAAGCCCCGGCCAGCGTGGATATTCAATGGATGTTCGAGCATTCAACCGTGCCACAGCCTTAACTGCCGCAAAGGAACTGTTTCTCAAAATCTGCAAATAAATTGTCGGGATTTGCCTGGTGGCGCACACTTATCGAGGAATGCAACCCACGGATGACAGTGCGCTGTTGCGGCAATACGCGGAAAATAATTCCGACGAGGCCTTTGCCACGCTGGTGACGCGGCACGTCAATCTGGTTTATTCGGTCGCGCTGCGGCAGGTCGGCAATCCGCATCATGCCGAGGAAATCACCCAGGCGGTCTTTATCATTCTGGCAAAAAAGGCGGCGCCATTGCGGCATGACAAGGCCCTTTCCAGTTGGCTGTTTCAAGCCACGCGCCTGACGGCCAATAATTTTATCAGAAGCGAAACCCGCCGTCACCGCCGTGAAGAGGAGGCGTATATGCAATCTGTTTTGGACGAAGCCGGGACCGAAGTCTGGCCGAGAATCGCACCGTTGCTGGACGGCGCCGTCGCAGGTCTGCGCGAGAAGGATCGCCGGGCCATCGTGCTCCGGTTTTATGAAGGCCGGAACCTGCGCGAGGTCGGGCTGGCCCTGGGCGCGACCGAGGACGCGGCGGAGAAACGGGTGAACCGCGCGCTGGAAAAGCTGCGGAATCATTTTGCCAAACGTGGCGTGAATTTCACCACGTCGATCGTTGCCGGAGCGATTTCCGCCCATTCCGTTCAAGCCGCGCCCGTGGCGCTGGTCAAGACCGTGACGGCCGTGGCCTTTGCCAAAGGCGCGGCGGCCAGCGGTTCAACCCTGACCCTCATCAAAGGAGCATTGACAATTATGGCATGGACAAAATTGAAAACAGCAATCGTCGCGGGCGCAATTGTGCTGCTCGCGGCGGGAACAACAACGGTAACGGTGGAGGAAATTCACAAACACAAATTGAGTGATGCCTGGCAAGTTAGATTTTTCAATCCCACATTGCTCGAACAAGCTCCGCCACAAGTAAAAATTCTACCCTCAAAATTTCCACCCGGTGGTGTTGGTGGCACCGCTTATGGTGCTTGGATGGGAATTGGGCAATCGGTTGAGACCATCGTTGAAGACGCTTATCTGCCCGGAGCATATCGGACAAAATTTTTAACTGACCTGCCCGTTGGCAATTATGATTTTATTGCCAAGCTTCCAAAAGGCTCAAAGGCGCAAGAGGTCTCAATTGCTTTGCAAAATGAAATCAGAAAGAAATTCGGCTTGGTCGGGCATCTGGAAATGCAGAATACAGACGTTCTGCTCCTTACTGTCAAAAATCCCAACGCAAATGGTTTAAAAATTCATGATTCTCAAACTTCTGGCAGCCACTACGACACTACCGGGTTTGGCAAAATTTCACTCGTAAATCGCCCGCTTCACGAATTGACCGATTTTCTTGAAGGTGATTTTCAATTTCCCATCGTTGATGGCACCGGCATCAAAAGAAATGTTGACGTAACCCTTAATTGGAATCGGAAAGATTGGGAGCACCCCAATCTTGACGGTTTGAAACAAGCATTGGCTGACCAACTCGGCCTCGAACTTGTTCCAACCAACATGCCGATTGAAATGCTCGTGGTCGAAAAGGTGAAATAGCCGGCTCCAAAACGATTTCAAAAATTCCTGTCCGCTTTTGCCGCCCCGGCGCACATAATGGGGAAAATGCACGCCGATGACATGGACTTGGTGCGGGAATTCGCCGCGAGCGGTTCCGAGGCGGCTTTTGCCACGCTGGTCCGGCGGCACGTCAATCTGGTCTATTCGGCGGCCCTGCGCCGGCTGGGAAATGCGCCGGAAGCCGAAGAGGTCACGCAGAACGTTTTCGTCATCCTGGCCAGAAAAGCGCGCGGCCTCCGCCGGGGAACGGTTCTTTCCGGCTGGCTGTATCAGACCGCCCAACTGACCGCGGCCAATTTCCAGCGGGCCGCCATCCGGCGTCAGCACCGCGAACAGGAGGCGTTTATGCAATTCTCCGAATCATCTGAACCCGACGCTTCCTGGCACCGGTTAAGCCCGCTGCTGGAGGAAGCCATGGCGCGGCTCGGCCAAAAGGAACGCGACGCCATCGTGCTGCGTTTCTTTGAAAATCGCACGGTCCGGGAAGTGGCGGCCGCGCTTGGCCTGCGGGAAGACGCCGCGCAAAAACGGGTCAATCGCGCCACCGACAAACTCCGCGACTATTTCGTCCGGCGCGGCATTCAGGTTTCCACCGCTGCCCTGCTCACTTCGCTGGGAACGCATGCCGTGCAGGCTGCGCCGGCGGAACTGGCTACAAAGATCGTGGCCACGGCGGCCTTGAAAGGCGCCGTCGGCAGTGGTTCAACCTTAACCCTCATCAAAGGAGCATTGAAAGTTATGGCATGGTCAAAAGCGAAGACAGCAATCGTGGTAGGCGTGGCAGCTATTCTGGCTGCTGGCACAACGACAACCCTGGTCGTTAGACATCAACATCAATCTGACTCTAGAAGTTCATCCAGCCGGATTGGAACAAATCCGGGTGACTTCGCCCCGGCAAAAGTCTCATTCATGACAGGCATGAAGGTCATCAAGATGACGTTCTACCCGGCATTTATTCAATACGCAAAGGAGCATGATGATGAAATTCCGAAGAGCATGGCGGACCTGCAACCTTATCTTCCGACGAACACGGTCAACATGGATGATGATCATTGGGAGATACTCGCCACTGGAAAATTGACACCCCAATTGAGGCGGGGCGATGTCGTTCTGCTTCAACAGAAATATGTGCCGAAAGGTCAGTATGGTTACCTGAAAATAATTGGTTACACGGACTTCCACTTTGAGGGCAAACAATAGAGTTCAATGAAACCGCGAGGCTTTACGCTGGTCGAACTATTGGTGGTCATCACGATCATTGGCATTTTGGCTGCGTTGTTGCTTCCGGTTTTGAGCGGCGCGAAAGCACAGGCCAAGCGAACGGTGTGTTTGAATAATTTGAAGCAAATCAACATCGCTGTTCTAGCATATGCCGGGGATAATCAAGATACTTTGCCGGCCGCGCCGAATACAAGTGCCGCCGATTTATTTGTCCAAGGAACAAGCGTAAACACAAATAGCTTTCCCTTTTCTTACAAGCACCTCGTGAAGAATTATGCCGGTCTGCACGGAACATCGTCGCCGCGAGACAAGCTCTTTGCCTGTCCCGCAGACACGTTCCGTTATGATTGGCCGGATGCGGTTTACAAAGCCCTGAGTTTTAGCGCGGATTCCAATACGGATTATTCGAGTTATGGATTTAATGGCGGCAACGTGCTTACCAATCTGCCGCCTCCCTATTCCGCTCCCGGCATCTTCGGTTGCAGGCTTGCTTCGATAAAGACTCCGACGAAAACCGTCCTGGTGGCTGAAGCCCCGGCCTTTTTTCCTTGGTCCTGGCATGAACCGCGACGGCTGCCTGCGGAACACTGGGGCGTTAACAACGCAAAAAATCTGATCACTTGCGCGGATGGTCACGTCAGCTACATCAGGATTTATTGGAACAGTGATATCAATTGGTTAACGTCGTTTTACGACCCGCCGGCCGGGTATGATTACAAATGGAGCGCAGATTGATTATGAGCATTACCGCCACCGCCCATGTTTCTTGCCTCGCTGCATTTTTATTTGCGGCTCAATTTTCGGCGGCGGCACAAGATGGTATTACCGATGACGCCACCATCAAAAACTTCCTGCGTGAAAAATTTGAAGGCAAAAATGCCGGCATGGTGATTGGGTTGGTGGACGGTCGCGGGAGCAGGGTCTTCGGCGCGGGCAAGTTGGACAACGGGACGGGTCAGGAAGTGAACGGCGATACAGTTTTCGAGATCGGCTCAATCACCAAGACGTTCACTGCGCTTTTGTTACAGGACATGGTGGAAAGCGGAGAGATGAATCTGAATGATCCGGTGGCGAAATATCTTCCCCAGTCTGTTGTTGTGCCAACGCGCAATGGAAAGGAAATCACGCTGTTGAATTTAGCCGCGCAAGATTCGGGGCTTCCATTCAATCCCGTCAACCTGGGTGGCGGCGATAATTATTTTGCCCATTACACCACAAACGAATTGTATGCGTATTTGCCGCACTGCGCCTTGATCAGCGATCCCGGAGCGAAATTTGAATATTCAAATCTGGGTATGGGTTTGTTAGGACACGCTATCGCGCTCAAGGCAGGTGCAAATTATGAATCACTGGTGGTGGATCGGATTTGCCGCCCTTTGCACATGGACAGCACCCGTGTCACACTCACGGACGAATTGAAAGCCCGCCTGGCGAAAGGCCATAATTCTTCTGGAAAACTCGTGCCGAACTGGGATTTCGATGTTCTGGCCGGCTGCGGCGCACTGCATTCCACGGCTAATGACTTGTTGAAATATATTTCAACAGAAATCGGCCTGACACCGTGCAGCCTTGCATCAGCCATCGAAAAAACACAGGTCATTCGCCATCATGGTGATTCAGTTTATGGTGATACGGCCATGCCTTGGGTGGATTGCGGACAGTCTGCGCAAACGGGAATGGAACTTCTCGGACACGCGGGTGGCACGGCCGGATATTCCGCGTTCATTGGTTTTGACCGGCAGCATCACCGGGGCGTGGTGGTGCTGTTCAATCAGCAGGATGGAACGCAAGGCGGAGTCCATTCGCAAATGTTGGGATGGCTTCTGCTCGAAGGCGTGCGGTTGACCCCGCAAATCACCGCCAACCTCTTTCCCGCCAGCACCGGAGAACTTGTCGGCATCGGCGTCAAACTCAGGTTCGACCAACCGACCCGCACGATCCGATTTGAAACTGTTTTTCCGAACACGCCCGCGTCTCTAGCCGGGTTGTCGGCTGGGCTCATTCTGCAAAAGGTTGATGGCATTCCCACCGCGGGCAAGAGCACTGATTTATGCGCCTGTTATATTCGTGGCAAGGCCGGAACAAAGGTGCGTCTCGAATTGGTAAACCCGGAACAAAACGAGACGAACACGGTTGAATTGACGAGACAGACATTTATGCAGCCAAAGCAATAACCATATGAATCTGCGGCAAGCTTTCTCTCTGATTGAACTGCTCGTGGTCATTGCCATCATCGCCATTCTCGCTGCCCTGTTGCTGCCGGTTTTAAGCCGCGCCAGGGCCAGTGCGAAACGAACGGTCTGCGTGAATAATTTGCGGCAAATCATCTTGGATGTTCGCATGTATGCTGATGATTCAAATGACGCCGCACCCCAAACTTCGTTGCCGACCCATTCTTTCGCCGCATTTGTAGACGGCCTGGCGGCTTTCAAAAAACTCATGGAGAATTCCAGCAATTCAAACTTGTTTATCTGTCCGGCCGACATTTTTTATTATAGTTTTGAAAAAAACACTGCCGGCAGCGGTTATGTGCGTTATGTGCCGCACGGATTTCACGAACAATCTTTTTCCGGGCATTCAAGTTACGGATTTAACGGCGGACGCCCGGACATTTTTGGCACAAACGCCATTGGCATTGCCGGACGCAAATTGAGTTCGATACGAGAGCCGGTAAAAACCGTTCTCGTTGCGGAAACGTCGGCCTACTTTCCGTGGTCCTGGCACGAACCCAAGCGGCCCTTTGCAGCGGAGAACTCAATGTTTGATGGTTCGAAAAACGTGGTCGGTTTCGTGGATGGTCACGTCAATTACATCAAGATGTATCGGAACATTAACAAGCCGAATTGGGCCACAGTGTTTTACGAGCCGCCTGCAGGATACGATTACAAATGGAGCGGAGATTAATCCGTGAAACGTGCCTTCACTCTGATTGAATTGCTGGTGGTTATCGCCATCATCGGAATTCTGGCTGCGTTGCTTTTGCCGGCAATCAGCGCCGCCAAGAATTCCGCGAAGCGCACGACCTGCTTGAATAATCTTCGCCAAATCAACCTGGGATTGCGCATGTATACAGACGATTCGAATGACACTTCGCCCAACACTCCCAGCACGAATAACTCGCCGTCTTTGGATAATTTTATTGATTTCACCGGCTACAAAAAA
Organism: uncultured Verrucomicrobiae bacterium; assembly: GCA_963802515.1. Classification (GTDB taxonomy): domain Bacteria; phylum Verrucomicrobiota; class Verrucomicrobiia; order Limisphaerales; family UBA11358; genus UBA11358. Next base: position 1,314,711 of record CAWDIX010000002.1, on the reverse strand, counting down.
TTGATGAAAGGCAACGTCGGCCTCAACGGTGCATCATCTGCGCAGGACAAACTTTTTACCTGTCCTGCCGACACATTTTACTACGATTTGCTTCCAAACGGCCAAGGGTATGTGCCTCAAAGCTTGCATGAGCAATCTTTTTCCGATTATTCGAGTTACGCCTTCAATGCGGGAACACCAACCGTTTTCGGCACACGCACTCCCGGCCTTGCCGGACGGAAAATCAGTTCGATAAAAGAGCCGGCCAAAACCGTTCTGATCGCGGAAATTCCCGCTATCTTTCCTTACTCATGGCATGAACCGAAGCGTCCTTTTTCGATGGAGAATGCGGTGTTTAATAATGCGAAGGATATGATCAGTTTCGTGGATGGCCACGTCAATTACATCAAGATCTACCGGAACACCAACCGGGTTTTATCTGGAGGCATTTCTTATGTTACGACTGCGGCTGAATACGATCCGCCTGCGGGATACGATTACAAATGGAGCGGAGATTGAGTGCGCTGTCGTCGCAAACCATTTTACACGCCGCCCGCGCATTGTATAATGTCCTTCTGTGAATTCGCAAAAGCGTCAGCGCGTCGTCTGCGGCATGAGCGGGGGAGTGGACTCCTCCGCCACGGCGGCGCTGTTGCTCGAACAGGGTTACGAAGTCATCGGTATCACGCTGAAACTCTGGCCGCAGGATTGCGTGAACCGCGCCGAGGACAAGTGCTGCGGCCCGCAGGCCGTCACCGACGCCCGCGCCGTCTGCCACAAGCTCGGCATTCCGTATTACCTTATTGACGAGGCGGCAGAATTCCAGAAGCACGTCATCCAATACTTCGCCGACGAATACAAGGCCGGCCGCACGCCGAATCCGTGCGTGATGTGCAATCAAAACCTGAAGTTCGGCCGGCTCATTGACCGCGCGGACCAGCTGGGCGCGGATTTTATTGCCACCGGACATTTTGCGCGGATTGAGCGGGCGACCGGAACGCCGAGCACCGTCTCGGCCAGCTCTGTTGGAGTTAAGTCAGCTTGTGCCGGCGATACGCTGAAGCGGGACTCCAACGGGCCGAGCCGGTGCTCGGCGCTCCGGGACGCTATCTCCTCAAGCGCGGACGCGATTTGAAAAAGGACCAAAGCTATTTTCTGTTTTCGCTGCGGCAGGACCAGCTAGCGCGCGCACTGTTTCCGCTCGGCGAGAAGACCAAGAGCGACACGCGTGAAGTAGCGCGGCATTGCCGGTCTGAAGACCGCCGACAAGGAAGAGAGCATGGAAATCTGTTTCGTGCCGGACAACAATTACGGCGGCTTTCTCCAGCAGGCGAACCTCGTGCAAAAGCATCGCGGCGAAATCATGGACATTCACGGCCACGTCCTCGGCCAGCACGACGGCATTGAATTTTACACCATCGGCCAGCGCAAAGGGCCTGGGCATCACAACGCCCAAGCCGGTTTATGTCGTCGAGCTGGATGCGGAGAACAACCGTGTCGTCGTCGGCGACGAATCCGCGCTGGACCGCGACGAATTCACCGCGACGAATTGCAATTGGCATCCGTTCGACAAATTGACGGGGCCAATCGAAGTCACGGCCAAAATCCGTTACAACCATCCCGGCACGCCCGCGACGGTGACGCCGACCGGCAACGGTTCGGTGACAGTGAAACTGCATTCCGCCCAGCGCGCCATCACGCCCGGCCAGGCGGCGGTGTTTTATCAGGATGATTTGGTTCTCGGTGGCGGGTGGATTTCAAGATAGGACAGGCTCCCGGCCTGTTTCCTTTGGTAAAGTCGGAGACCGGCAAGATGCCCGTCCTGGACTGGCGAGAAGATGTTATGATGATCTGAACAAGTTATATTGACAGCCCGCGGCAGCCGGTGCATTGTTTCGCTCATGAAAATATTAATTCTACTGGCTGCGATTCTGACTTTCTCAGGTCATTTCCGCCGGCGCCGCGGATTCCATTTACGACATTCCGCTCAAGGACATTGACGGCAACAGCACTTCGCTGAAGCCGTATCAGGGCAAGGTGCTGCTCATTGTCAACGTCGCGTCGAAATGCGGGTTCACCCCGCAATACACCGCGTTGGAGGCGCTCTACCAGAAATACAAGGACCAGGGGCTGGTCGTGCTCGGTTTTCCCTGCAACCAGTTTGCGCATCAGGAGCCCGGCACGGACGCGGAAATCAAACAGTTCTGCTCCTCCAAGTACAACGTGACCTTTCCGATGTTCGACAAAATCGAAGTGAACGGCGCGAATCGCCATCCGCTTTACGCGCTGCTGGCGGGCAAGGAATCGCCCTTTCCCGGGAACATCGGCTGGAACTTCACCAAGTTCCTCGTCGGCCGGGACGGCAAAATCCTGAAACGCTTCGAATCGAAGGTGAAGCCCGATTCACCGGAAGTCATTCAAGCCATTGAACCCGCCCTGGCGGCAAAATGAACGACGCCCGGGCTGGCGGCGGCTGAATTCCGGTCAACAAATGCAGGAGACGACGAAGAAGTCTCTGAATAACTGAGGCTCGTTACCTCGACTCCTGCAAGGTCAGTCAACCAACTCCGCCGCGCCGGCATTGGCCCGCACCTGTTCCGGATTTTTGCAGCCGGGGATGAGCGCGGTCACAATCGGATTTTTCAGGCACCACGCCATCGCCCATTGCGCCATCGGCACGCCGGGCGGCACTTCGGTCTTTTGCAGGCGCTCGACTTCGACGAGGTCGCGCTTCAATTTTTCGGCATCGAACGTGGCGCGCACGTCATTGGCGGCAAAGGTTGCGCCGGGTTTGTATTTGCCGCCCAACAAACCGCTGGCGAGCGGGACCCGGGCGAGGATGCCGAGATTGTTTTTCCTCGCGTGCGGGAAATATATTTCCTCCGCGCGCCGGTCGAGCCGGTTATAAAAAACCTGCAATGCCTCTGCGCCGAACTGCGCCGCATCGCGCGCCTGCGGTTCGCTGCCTTTCTGCAAAATGGAAACGCCGAGGTGGCGGATTCTGCCCGCGCCCTTTTGGTCGGCCAGAAAAGTCCAGAGTTCCTGATTCCGAAAAATCGCGTCCGAGCCGGAATGAAACTGGTAGAGGTCAATCGTCTCAACGCGCAGCGCCCGGAGCGAGGCGGCGAGCTGTTTTTGCACGCCGGCGACGGAAAAATCATCGTCCCGGTTCATAAACCGGTTGAAGTGGTGGCCGAATTTCGTCGCCACAATCCAGCGCGAACGGTCGCGGCGTGACAGGTAATCACCGATGAATTTTTCCGACAGGTGGTCGCCGTAACATTCGGCCGTATCAATCAGGTTGATGCCGCACTCCGCCGCCGCGTCGAGGATGGCGTCGGCCTCGGCCTGCGAAAAATCGTGGCCCCATTCGCCGCCAAACTGCCAGGTGCCGACGCCGATGGCTGAGACGCGCAGGCCGCTTTTGCCCAGAGTCCGATAATGCATGGCACCAAACTAATGCGCCGTGGGAGGATTGTCCCGCCTGAACCGTTGCGCAGCCCGGTGGGATATCGCTTCGCCCGGCCCCTGTGAATAACTCGCGTGAAAAAACTGTTTACACTCCGGAATACATCTATAGCAATTACGGCGGCACGTCTGACAGAAAGCGGTCCGTCTTTCAAGAAGGAGACCAGCACAAAACAAATTGCGGATGCGCCTGCCCGGTTGAGATGTGCAATATCCGAAATATTTTACGCATCGGCATGTTGGTAGCAATTGTGAGGCTGCCGGCGTTTGCGGGAAATGTGACATTGGCGTGGAACGTGAACCCGAACCCGATTGTCACAGGCTACAACCTCTATTATTGGATGAGCGGAGGCGCGTATATCAGCATGGTTTCCGTTGGCAACACCACGAGTGTGACCATTTCCAATCTGGTTGACGGGACCAATTATCTTTTTGCGGCCACAACGTATGACGCTTCCGGCTTGGAGGGCCCGCTGTCCCCTGAGGTTTCCTTCACGGTCCCCGCAATGGTCACGAATCAATCCCCGACGTTGGACCCCATCGGCAACGTCATCATCGTCCAAAGCGCCGCGGCCCCCCAGCAGGGACATGGCGCGTCGCAAACCGTGTCGCAATCCGTCGCGTTGACCGGCATCACTTCCAGCGCGGCCAATCCGCAACAGCAGGCGCTGACGATCACGGCGATCTCCAGCAAACCGGCTCTGCTTCCCAATCCCTCCGTCCAATACACCAGTCCGGGCGCCACCGGCACCTTGACTCTCACGCCGGCGGCCAACGCCACCGGAACGGCCATCATCACCGTGGTCGTCAACGACGGCGGAAGAAGCGGCAACACCGTTACCAATACCTTCACGATCACCGTGCTCGCTGCAGGCACCACCGGGCCATCGCTCACCAGCCAGTTGACGAACAAACTGGCGGTGGCCGGCCAACCGGTGAATTTTGGCATCACCGCCGCCGGAACCGGGCCGCTGACGTACCAATGGCAATTCAATGGCGCCAACCTGGTTTCCGCCACGAATGCCACGTTGACGATGAGCAACGTGAGCACCGATGAAACCGGCGCCTATTCCGTGATGGTGTCCAACGTGGCCGGCTCCACCAACAGCAACCCGGCCACGTTGATGGTCTATGCCACAACGGCGGCCAATCTGACTCCCGCGGTCCATGCCAGCGGACAGTTCGGTCTGACGGTCGCGGGTGTGCCCGGATATTCCTACGCCGTTCAGGCCTCCACCGACCTGGTGAATTGGGTTTCAATCCGGACGAACACCGCACCCTTCACGTTCACGGACAGCAACGCGGCCCGGTTCAACCGGCGGTTCTACCGTTCGATTTTCAATCCTTGAGTTGCCGCGGCGGTTCGGTTTCGGCTCGCAAATCTCAGCCGTCGTTGACTTTTGATTGCCGGCGTCCAGTTTCCGCTTGCGCCGACCTCGTCCGCTGTTAAAGTCATGCCACAATTTCATCCGCCGGCAGCGGCGGTTTTCCTGTTTTGTAACCAAAAGGCAACAATTTGTGAAAATTTTCAGCGGCACCGCCAACGAACCTCTGGCCCGGGCCATCTGCAAATACATCGGCATCGAACTGGGCAAGTGCACCATCCAGCCGTTCCCCGACGGCGAGACGTTCGTCAAAATCGAGGAGAACGTGCGCGGCGAGGACGTGTTCATCGTCCAGCCCACGTCGCCGCCGACGAACCACAACCTGATGGAGCTGTTCATCATGATTGACGCGGTGCGGCGGGCGAGCGCGACGCGCATCACGGCGGTGCTGCCGTTTTACGGTTACGCCCGGCAGGACCGCAAGGACCAGCCGCGCGTGCCCATCACCGCCAAGCTCGTGGCCAACCTGCTCGTGGCCGCCGGCGCGAACCGCATCCTGACCGATGGATTTGCACGCGCAGCAGATCCAGGGTTTCTTCGACATCCCGGTGGATCATCTCTACGCCGCGCCGGTGATGTATGAGTATTTGAAGAAAAAAACACCTGACCGACCTGGTCGTGGTCAGCCCGGACGTGGGCGGATTGAAGATGGCGCATGCGTATTCGCAGACGCTGGAAGCGGGCCTGGCCATCGTGGCCAAACGGCGCAAAAGCGCCACGGAGGTCGAATCCATGGCCGTCATCGGCGAAATCAAGGGCAAAAACATCCTGCTGGTGGACGATTTGACGGAAACGGCGGGCACGTTGACGTCGGCGGCGGCCTTGTTGAAGAAAAAGGGCGCCAAGACAGATTCTGGCCTGTGTTTCCCACGCGATTTTGAACGACGTGGGCATCGAAAGATTGCGAAAATCGGTGATTGACGAATTGATTACAACTGATACAGTCCAACGCCCTGCGATTGACGGTGTGAAGATTGCCACGCTGTCGGTGGCCGGGCTTTTGGGCGAAGCCATCAAGCGAATTCACAGCAATTCGTCGGTGAACTCGCTGTTTGAATTCAAAGGCGGGCGCACGAGTTGATGCGCCGCCAGACCAGTTTATTTGACGATGAAATCAGTGCCATTGAAAGCGTATCCCCGCACGCAGTCGCGCCGGGGCGGAGTCAAGAAATTGCGCGCCGCCGGGCGCGTGCCGGCGGTCATTTACGGCCGCCAGGCCAAGCCGCAGAACCTCGAGGTCAACGCCAAGGAATTCGGCGATCTCATCCATCATTCCGCCTCGGAAAATCTGCTGGTGGATTTGTCCGTCGAAAGCGACGCGCGCCCCAAGCGCCTCGCGCTCGTCCAGGAAATCCAGCACCACCCGCTCGACGGCAAGGTGCTGCATGTGGATTTCCATGAAGTCGCCGAAAACGAAAAAGTCATCGTCCAGGTCCCGCTGGAAACCACCGGCGAAGCCGCGGGCGTGAAGACCGGCGGCGGCGTGCTCGAACACGTTTTGTTCAAACTCAAAGTCCGCAGCCTGCCCAAGGATTTGCCGGAGCAGATTGTCGTGGACGTCAGCCATCTCGAACTCGGCAAGGCCATGCATCTCGGTGAAATCAAGGCGCCCGCCGGCGTCGAAATTCTGGGCGACAAAAACAGTACCGGTCGTATCGCGTGGCCCTGCCGCGCACGGAAGAGGAAGAAGCGGCGGCCGCCACCACCGAGGCGGTGGCCGCGGGCGACGTCGAGATGATCAAGGAAAAGAAGGAAGAAGGCGAAGAAGGGGCCGCCCCGGCCAAGGGCGAAAAAGGGGCTGCCAAACCCGGCGAAAAGGCGCCGGCCAAGGGCGCGCGAGAAAGGCGCCGGCCAAGGCCGCGGAAAAAGGCGCCGCCGCGGCCGGCGAGAAGGCGCCGGCGGAGAAGAAGCCGGCGGAGAAAAAGAAATAATTTTGCGCGGCGGTCCCGCGGTGCGGAACGCCGCGCCCGCGCCCGCGCATGGAGAATGTTGCATCTCATCGTGGGCCTGGGCAATCCCGGCGCGGAATACGCGAAGACGCGCCACAACGCCGGGTTTTCGCTGGTCGAAAAGCTGGCGGCGCGCTGGAAGGCGGACTGGACGAACGAACGAAAGTTCAATGCCCGGGTCGCCCGCGCCGAACGCGAAGGACGCCGCGTTCTGCTGTGCCAGCCGCAGACGTTCATGAATGTGAGCGGCGAAGCGGTCGGCGCGGTGATGAATTTTTATCAGTTGCCGCTGGAACGAGTTGCTGGTGGTGGTGGATGATGCGGATTTGCCGCTGGGCGAGATCCGGCTGCGGGCGGGCGGCAGCAGCGGCGGGCATCACGGGCTGGAGTCCATCGAGCAGCATCTGGGCTCGCGCGAGTTTGCGCGGTTGCGGCTCGGCATCGGCCGCAAGGACGGCGCGCGGGAGATCACGGATTACGTGCTCGGACCGTTTTGACGCGGCGGAAGCGGCGGTGATGGAAAAAGTTTTGGGCCGGGCGGCCGACCAGGCGGAATGCTGGCTGGCCGACGGAATTGAAAAAGCAATGAACCAGTTTAATGGAGTCGTGGACTCCGCGAACGAAGAGAAAAAAACAGTGAAACGATACGAAGGTCTGTTCATCCTGAACACGGCGGGCAGGGAAGAGGGCGTCAAAGACGCCCTCGACAAGATTTCCGCCGAAATCACCGCCGGCGGGCGGCAAGGTCGAAACCGTGCAGAAAATGGACCGGAAGAATTTCGCGCGCGTGGCGGACAAGAAACACAGCGCCGGCTTTTACGCGAACGTCATTTTCACCGGCACGCCGGCCATCGTCGCGCAATTGCGGACGAAATTCGCGCTGAACGAGGAGATTTTCCGCGTTCTGTTCACGCTCTCGCCCGAACCCAAACCCGCGAAATAAACCCTCAACCCTGAAGGCCATATGGCCAGCTTCAACAAAGTCATTCTTGCCGGGAATCTGACCCGCGATCCGGAATTGCGTTACACGCCCAAGGGCACGGCGATCGCCCGCATCGGCCTGGCCGTCAACCGCAAGTGGAAGAGCGAAACCGGCGAGATGAAGGAAGAAGTCACGTTTGTGGACGTGGACGCTTTTGGCAAAACCGCCGAAACCATCGGCCAATACCTGAAGAAAGGCCGCCCCATTTTGATCGAAGGCCGCCTCCGCTACGACACCTGGGAAGACAAGCAAACCAAACAAAAGAAAAGCAAACTCGGCGTCGTGCTGGAAAACTTTCAATTCCTGGATTCCGGCGGCGGCCGTGGCGATGGCGGCGGTGCATCCGAAGCTCCTGCGCGCCCGGCGGCGGCTTCCGCATCCCCAGCGGCCGACGCCGATGCGCCGCCGCCCGAGGGCGACGACGTTCCCTTTTGATTGACCGCATCGGCAATTTCCTCGAGCGTCACACGCATCACTCGTCACGTATCACGATTTATGAAGACTGAAGTCATTCTCACCAACAACATCGTCGGCCTCGGCGCCGAATCCGACCAGGTCAAGGTCGCCGCCGGCTACGCGCGCAACTATCTGTTCCCGCAGCGGCTGGCCATTCCGCTCACGCAGGCCAACAAACGCCAGATCGAGGCGCTGCAAGCCAGCGCCGCGCCGAGCGCGAAGCGCACGAGTTCAACACCATGAGCGAACTTTCCAAGGGCGTCTCCAAACTCATCTGCGTCATCAAGGTCAAGGCGGGCGAGGACGGCAAGATGTTCGGCTCGGTGACCGCCGGCATGATTGCCGACGAATTGAAGCACCAGTTCGACATCTCGCTCGACAAGCGGAAGATCCATCTCGAACACCCGATTCGCGCGCTGGGCGAACACGAAATTGAATTGCACCTGCACGCCGAGGTCAAGGGCACGCTCAAGGTCCGCGTCGAAAGCCTCACGCCGGCGCCTGTGCCCACACCGGAAGCCGCCGCCGAAGCAAAGGCCGAGGAAGGCAGAAGGGCCCGCACTGAAAAGCGCGGTTTTGGCAGAAGGGATGCCAAAGGCGAAAAAACCGAAGGCACCGAGAAACCTGAAAAGGAAGCCGCCGCTGGAGAGAAGAAATCGCACGCGCCCAAAGTTGAAAGGCCAGCCAAAGCCGCCCGGGCACCCAAGGCCGAAAAACCCGAAAAGGTCGAAAAGCCGGCGAAGGCGGAGTAACCGGACCTTTTATTACTTCACGAAGCCGTGGAAATGTTCCGCGGCTTTTTTATGTTCTGCCTCCCGGGTAGTATCCTGTTTCAGGTTGAAGTGTCGGCGACCTGCCCCGACATCGGGTGTCGGAGTGAATGCCCGATTCATTCGAGCCACAGGCTCGACGCCACAGCTTCCAGCTCGTGAGCACTCTCGCTCCACCAACAAATTCGCGAAATTCGCGGATTGATGTTTTCTGCCCGATGAAATCCTTTGACCTCGGCGCGCGGCTCTGTTTTGCTCCGGCCATATCGGGATGAATCCGCCTGCATCAGCCGTTTTGGCCCGTCCAAAACATCCTCCGGGATTCCGCCGCCGGCGCGGATTGAACTGGGGCATTGTCGGGTTGATGTACACGTCCTATTACCTGTGTCGCTACAACCTGCCGCTGGCCAACAAAGCCATCGCCGACGAATTTCAATTTTCCAAGTCCGACATGAGCAGCATCATCTCGGCCCAGTTGCTGGCCTACGCAATCGGGCAGATCGTCAATGGGCTGCTGACCGACCGGTTGGGCGGCAAGCGCGCCATGCTCATCGGCGCGGCCGGCACGGTGACGATGAACCTGCTCTTCGGCGCGTCGTCGTTCTGGGGGTTCCTCTGGCTGTTTGTGGTGCTGCGGGGCATCGACGGTTACACGCAGGCGTTCGGGGCGCCGGGGTTCATCAAGATCAATGCCGCGTGGTTCAGCCAGACGGAGCGCGGCACGTTCGCGGGCATTTTCGGGTTCATGATCAATCTCGGACGGCTCGGCATCAATTATTTCGGGGCGGCGCTGCTGGCCGGCTTCCTGTTTCTCGGCCTCTGGCAGGTGCCCCCGCTGCACTGGCGCTGGCTGTTCTGGATCCCGGCGGGTGTCGCGAGCCTGATGGCGGTTGTGCTCGCGCTCGTCGTCAAGGACACGCCGGAGGAGGCGGGTTTCGCCGGTGTCCACGCCGGCGAGGCGGACCATGCCGACACGGACATCCATGGGGAACTCGCAGTGGTGTTCAAAAAAATCGTCAGCAACCCGCTGGTCTGGGTTATCGCGCTGGCGTATGCCTGCACCGGCGCGGTGCGGCAGTGCATTGACCAGTGGTTTCCGCGTTACTTTCAGGAAGTCTATCACCTGGAATTGAGTTCGGCGCGGTTTCAGTGGCTCGGATTTATGATTCCGTTTGTTGCGTCTTCCGGCTCGTTGATCTCGGGCATCGTCTCCGACCGGTTATTCCAGGGCCGCCGCGCGCCCGTGGCCGCGTGGATTTATTTCATTGAAGTCGGCGTCATCCTTGTGGCAACCCAGGTGCACAGCCTCAACTGGGCGCTCGTTTTCTTCGTGCTGATTTCCTTCACGGTCAATTCGACGCACTCGCTCCTCGGTCCGGCGGCGGCGATGGACATCGGGGGGCGCAAGATGGCGGGTTTTGCGTCGGGCGTGATTGACTCGTTCCAATACTTCGGGGCCAGCCTCGCGCTCAAGGTGCTCGGCTACTTTCTTGATAAAAGCTGGGGATCTTACTTCTACTTCATGGTGCCGTTTGGCGTCATCGGCGGCCTGCTCATGTTCGCTGTCCGCAACCGGGCGCTGGGCCGGGGGACGGTGACGGCGCGAACCCTGCCGAAAGCCGGCGGATAAATTCCATTTTGCCACCCGGGCGGCAATTCCCGTCGCATTTTGTCACAACAAATTCTTTGACCGGCGCGCACGGGTCTGGTTTGCTCTGTCGCCGTCAGGTCCAATGTGAATTCGCAAACCGTGCCATCCTGAGTATTTTTCCGGGGAACCTCCATGTATCTCGGCACCATTCTACTTTTCCTGGCGGCGACGGTTGGCGTTTATTTTTACAACAACCCGATGGGGCACAGCCGCTGGTTCATGGTCCGCCGCTTCATCAACTGGTTCCCCCTGGGGATGACTTACGCGTTTTTATGCATGGGACGCTACAACCTGATTGTGGCCAAAAGCGCCCTGGGAACGTTGATGTCCAAGGAGGACCTCGGGATCATTTTCGGGGTGGGCACGTGGGTCTATGCCTTGTCGTTCCTCGTCAACGGCCCGCTCATTGACAAAAAGCTGGGTGGTAAACTCGGGATGATCATTTCCGCCCTCGGCGCTTCGCTGGCGAACATCGCCCTCGGCGTTCTGACCTGGCTCATTGTGGCCAAAAATCTGAAAGTGAACCTCGTGCTGAGTTTCACGTTGCTGTATGCGATCAATATGTATTTCCAGAGCTTCGGGTCCATGTCCATCATCAAGGTCAAGGCGTACTGGTTCCACGTGCGTGAACGCGGCGTGTTCGGCGCCATTTTCGGGACGCTGATTTCCATCGGCGTCTATTTTGCATTCGATTGGGGCAGCGCGATTATTGCCCTGACCCGGGCAAATGCTTCCGGCCTGCTCCACACGCTTTTTGCACCCGCCGGCACGGCCCTGGATGCCACCTGGGCGGTGTTTTATATTCCGGCAGCCATTCTCGTTGTCTGGGCGCTGCTCGACGTGTGGCTCATCAAGGACACGCCGGAGGAAGCGGATTTCCCGCACTTCGACACGCACGATGCCTCATCCGGCCGGATGCATATCGAGTTCAGCACGCTGGATCTGCTGAAAAGGGTTTTTACGAGCCGGCTGATGTTGTTGATTGGCTGTGTTGAGCTGACGGGCGGGGTTTTTCGCTACAGCATGACCCAGTGGTATCCGATTTTTGCCGCTGAAGTAAAACAGCCGGGCGCCGAATTTTTCTCGCAACACTGGGGCTGGCTGTTGTGTATTTTCGGCATCATCGGTGGATTTGCCGGCGGACTGGTTTCGGACAAGCAATTTCAGTCGCGCCGCGGCCCGCCAGCGGCGTTCCTCTGCGGTTTCGTTTTGATCCTGGCGGCCGTCATGGCCGTGTTCCTGTTTTCCGCGCCCATCATTGTCGGTTGGGCTGCGGTCTTCATTGCCATGGCCTCCATCGGCATCACTTCGTTGATGTCCGGCACGGCGGCGACGGATTTCGGCGGACGGAAGGCGACCGCGACGAGCATGGGCATTGTGAACGGCTTTGCCTATGTGGGCAGCGGCATTCAATCCTTGAGCCTCGGCTTTTTATTGGCGAACAAGGGGGGTAGCTGGCATTGGTTGCCGCTTTTTGTGATTCCCTTTGCCATCATCGGAACGCTCATTGCCATCAAAATCTGGCACGACCTGCCCGCTGCCACCCGCAAATACATTGCCGAAGTGGAGCAAAAAATGGCCTGAAATTGGCCAAAAACAGCACTTGACCGCCACCGGCCAGATGTTAGAGTATTCGCGTAATGTTGAAAAACATCGGACAAGCAGTTACGCTGGTAGTCGTCGTCGTTAGCGACGCCGTTGGCGCTTGTCGTTGTTAAATAAAATTTCGACAAGAACCCACGGCTGGCAACGGTCGTGGGTTTTTTGTTTAATCCGCGATGGCCGGCCAGCAACCAAAAAATGATTAAGATTAAGAAAAAGATCACGATTAAGAGAACGCCACCGTTCAGGCTTGCTTCTTAATCGTAATCGTAAACTTACCCTTAATCGCCCAAACCTATGAGCAAGACAACTGAAACCGCTGGACAAGAAGAAACCCGCCGCCGCCCCGCGCGCCGAGGTCGGCCCGGCCATGGCCGGATGCGACATCCTCGTGCAAGCCCTCGAACGCGAAGGCGTCGAGGTCATTTTCGCCTATCCCGGCGGCGCGAGCATGGAAATCCACCAGTCGCTCACCAAATCCAAAATCCGCACCATCCTGCCGCGCCACGAACAGGGCGGCAGTTTCGCGGCGGAAGGTTACGCCCGCGCGACCGGCAAGGCCGGCGTGTGCATGAGCACCAGCGGCCCCGGCGCGACCAACCTCGTCACCGCCATCGCCGACGCCTACCTGGATTCCTGCCCGCTCATCGCCATCACCGGCCAGGTCAACCACCAACATGATCGGCCGCGGCGCGTTTCAGGAAACCGACATCATCGGCGTGACGCTGCCCATCGTGAAGCACAGCTATCTCGTCACGGACGTCAACGACATTCCGCGCATCGTGAAGGAGGCGTTTTACATCGCGCAATCCGGCCGGCCCGGCCCGGTGGTGATTGACGTGCCGAAAAACGTCCAGCAGGCCAAAACCCAGCCGGTCTGGCCGACGCTCGAGCAGATCAAAAAAGGCCTGCCCGGCTACACGCAGCCCGATCTGCGCGCCGACGAAGTGGCGTTGAACGAAATCATGGGCCTGATTGAAAAGGCCGAACGCCCGGTGATTTATTGCGGCGGCGGCATCATCAGCAGCGGCGCGGCGGCGGAATTGAAAAAATTCGCCGAGGCCACGCAACATTCCCGTGACGACCACGCTCATGGGCATCGGCGGTTTTCCGGAGACGCATCCGCTCTCGTTGCGCTGGCTGGGCATGCACGGCGCGGCCTTCGCCAACTGGGCCGTCAACGGCGAATACGAGCACCGCAAGATCCTTCAACGACCCGATGGTGAAGCTCAAGGACGGCGCGGATTTGCTGCTCGCGTTCGGCGTGCGGTTTGACGACCGCGTGACCGGCAAGTTCGAGGAATTCTGCAAGAACGGCACGATTGTCCACCTGGACATTGACGCCTCCGAGTTGAACAAGAACCGCAAGGCGCATCTGCCGGTGGTCGGCGACATCAAGGACGCGCTCACGCGGCTCAATGCGATGCTCGCCAAGCGTCCGCTCAACAAGAAGCACACCGCCTGGCTCGCGCAGATTGACGAGTGGAAGAAGAAGGGGCCGTTCGCCTATCGCGATCACGCCGGAAATCGCCAACAGCGACCACATGAAGGACCATCTCAAGGGCACAGGAGGACCAGATCATCCTGCAGCAGATGGTGATCGAGGCGCTCTACGAATTGACCAAGGGCGACGCCATCATCACCACCGGCGTGGGCCAGCACCAGATGTGGGCCGGCCAATGGTTCAAATACGAACATCCGCGCCAGTTCATCACCAGCGGCGGCCTCGGCTCGATGGGCTTCGGCTTTCCGGCGGCGCTCGGCATCAAGGTCGCGCATCCCGGACAAGGAAGTGATTGACATTGACGGCGACGGCTCGTTCCTGATGAACATCCAGGAACTGGCCACCGCGCACGTCGAAAAAATCGCCGCCAAGGCCATCATCCTGAACAACCAGCACCTCGGCATGGTGGTGCAATGGGAGGACAATTTCTACGCAGGGCAACCGCGGCCACACCTATCTCGGCGATCCCGACGATCGCGCGCAGATTTATCCCGACTACGTGCGCGTCTGCAATTCGTTCAACGTGAAATGCGAGCGCGTGATGTTCAAAAAGGATTTGCGCGCCGCCATCCAGCGGATGCTCGACGCGAAGGAACCGTACGTGCTCGACGTGGTCACGCCTTACAGCGAGCACGTGCTGCCGTTCATTCCGGCGGGCAAGACCGTGGCGGACATGATCTGGAAGCCGTGACCGTTACCCGGTTCTCCCCGCCCGACAGCGGTGAGAACGGAAAGATCCAAATGGCTGGGCGGAGACATTTCGCCCGGCCTTTCTGCTTTCAACCTCCCTGGCGCGGCGGATCCCACAATGTGAGAAAAGACGGCTCATCCGGCATCAACGGCAGGTAGCGCTGGTTTCGTTTAACTCCTTATCCTTCTGTAGGATAGACGCAAGCACGAAGCCCAAGACAGGCTTAAAATGGCCTTAATTTAGGCATTAGAATTGCGGTATTGTTGCTGGTATGGCACAGGGAAAACGAAGCATCGATTTGACGATACCCATTGCTGCATTGACGGGTATGGGCGGGCTTGCCGCCATACTCATTCCAGGCTTTACGCGGGCGGCATTTGTCATCGGCTGGATTTGCCTCATCATCGTCGGGCTGGCAATAGTTGGTCTGGCCACTCTGGGCATCTTCCGGCTGGCTACCCCGGAGCGCAACATGAGAGGAATGACCAGGAACGCATTTGCCCCTTCCCCGCGCGCCCCGGTACAAAGACCGGTCAAAGACCAGCCGGAACCGGAACCGGCATTGACATCGGCATCGATCATCACGCCGACCGAATTGCTTCAGCAAATCCGTTCGATGGACTCGGTCCAGTTCGAGAAATTAATCGAACTCGTTTATCGGAAGCTTGGCTACGACGTGACCCGGGGCGGCGGCGCAAATCCGGACGGCGGAATTGATTTGATGATTCAAAAAGATGGGCAGTATGCGGCGATTCAATGCAAGCAGTGGAAAGCGCGGCGTGTGGGTGTGCAGCAAGTCCGGGAATTCCTGGGCGCGTTGACGGACGCGGACATCCAGCAGGGCAAGTTCATAACCCTGTGTGGTTGCACCAATCCCGCCAGGCAGTTTGCCAAAAGGCATAACATCGAGATTGTAACCGGGATTGAGCTGGCCCCGATGCTCGAATCCGCTGACGCTGGATTTGACCCGGAAGTGCTCGGCCTGTTGCATGACACGCGAAAGTTCTGTCCGAAATGCGAACGTGAAATGGTGATACGGGTTGCCGGGCAGGGACCCAATGTTGGCGGCAAATTCTGGGGCTGCTCAGGGTATCCGCACTGTCACTTCACGATGCCGATTGCGGAAACCAGCCCGGCGCCGGTTGAAACCGTTTCACTGGTCTGACCGGTTCGCTCATCCACGCCCGGTAGTCCCGCGATGCGGTCGGGAGGACGGGCAACACCCAACACCGGACTGAGTGCCGGTCAATGATGGCTCAGACGGAAGAAGACGCAGCCGTTGGCCGGCATAATGGGAAAGGATGTCTGGTTTGTCCCGTCTGAACCGTAAACCGCCACCCAATTGGTGCTGAGGCCGGCGCCGAGCGAATTGGTCTGCGCTTCCAGCCACCAGCCGACGTGGTCGGAAGGCCACGAGAATTGCAGTTGCCCGCCGCCGGTGCTGACGCTGAGCTGCGGTGGAGCAATGGACGTCGGGCGCGCGCTGACAGGTGCGGAGTCGGCGCTCTCGCCACTGGCATTGACCGCCGACACCACATAATAATAATTCGTCCCGTTCCCGGCCGTCGTGTCCGTGTCATTGGTCGCGGCCGGACTGGCGACAAGCGTGTACGACCCGCCGTTGGCAGTGGAACGCTTCAGGTTATAACCCGTCGCGCCCGGCGAAGCGGTCCATTGCAACGCCACCCGCGCGTCGCCCGCCGTGGCTGCCAGACCGACGGGTGTTCCCGCGGTCGGCAGTTCAAAATCCAGATAATCGTACATCACGTAGCTGACGGTGGCGACGACGGCGCGGCGTTGCACAAGGGTGACGGTGTTGGTTCCAGCCAGCAGCTTGCTGACGGGAATGCCGATGTGGTCGATGCCGTATTTATCGTGGATGCCCTGTCGGATGAGGCTGTCGGCAGTCACACCACTGAGAAAAGGTATGTTCGGATAAAAATCCTTGAAATAGGCGTTGATCATGTTGGGATCATTTACCCACATGCGAATGGCGGCGCTGTAAGATCCGGCCCAGGCAATGGTCAGCGTGCTGGTGCCGCTGGTGGGGAGGCGCGGCACATTGAATTGAATGGTCCAGACCATATTGTTGGAGACGCTTCCGACCCAATAGGCGCCCTGAACGTAGTTCCAATCATTGGTCCAGTTGCTGGCGCCGACGGTATAGATGAGCGGATTGGAAAATTCGCTGGAGAAGCCCAGCCACAATCCCGGTACGGCATAATCGTCGCCGTGACGAAACTCGGCCGCCGTCCGGTCGGGGTAGCCGATCTCCCACGCGATGCTTGAACCTTGATGCGGCACGTTCCAGGTGAGCGTGCCAAGATTTGTCACCGTGCCCGGGGCAAAAGTGTATGGCCCGGAACGGAATTCACCAACCGAGCCATTCGTGCCGGCGCAATAGGCATAGAGTTGATACGTCGCCGTTCCGCCATAAGGCGAAAAAGTGGTTACCGGCGGAAGGGTGAACGTGCCATCCGCGCCGCATTGCGTCCAGAATTGATAACCGTCCGACTGCAACTGCCAGTTGTTCGTGGCGTTTTCCAGGCCGGAATCGGGCGCGGCCAGGCCGATCCACGCGCCGGCGGCATTCGCCTGGGGCCGGAGCGGGTCGCGGATGACCAGCCGGCCGGAGACGCTGGCACGCTGGTCTCTCGCCTGATAAACGGTGTTGGTCAGCCACGCGTAAGGCCAGGCTGATCGCTCGGCCAGCGCCTGTTGTTGAGAATCCGCCCAGCACGCGGCGCCGTTGGACTGGCTGTTGATGTAAAAGAGCCACGGTCCGTAGATCATGGTAAAGTTGGCATTGCTGCTGACGGTGAGGCCGGTGTTGCCGTAGTGGGCAATGAGCGGCTCGAATAGGATGAGACCGCCGATGCCGCCGGAATATTCGCAGGCGGTCGGACCGTTGTTCTGGTATTCGTGGCCGCCGGTGACGTACCACAATCCGATTTGATTGAGGTCGCTGGCCATACCGAAGGCGCCCAGCTTGGGATAATCGAACGTGTAGGAATATTTTCCGTTCGTGCTGCCGGTAAAGGCGCCCGTGGTGTATTCAATGACTTCCTTCGGGATGTTGATGTTGGTCACGGCGATGGTGTGATAATTGTCCCAAAAATTTGGTTGCAAGCCGTTGCGCTTCTGATAAACGCCGTTCAAGCCCAGGCCATACCTCACCCCGTCGTCCACGTAGGAGTTTTCGCAAAGGAAATTGGTGTTGTCATGCGCCGTCGGCCAGATGCACTGGATGAAACTGATGCTCAATTTGTTGGTATAAACCGAGTCACTCGCCGGATGCCGGACGATCAGGTACGCATACAGGCCGGTGTTGCCTTTCCCGAGCAGGTAATGCAGTTCCACGTCCGCCACGACCTTGTCCGTCGCCGGGTTGTAGGTGCGCCGATAAGCGATGTCCATGTTTGTACTGCCAGCGGTCGTGTTCAAATAAACACAATCACCGTTGCCGTCGGGATACCAGTAATAATAAATCGCCGTGTGATTGCCGAAATTCACGCCCGACTGGCTGACGGTCTCAATCCCGTTGGCCTCGGGCGTGCCCGCCGAACCGGGCTTGAGATACTTGATGGAATCCACGCTGCCGTTGGTGGAAATCAGCACATGGAGAATTCCATTGTCCAGATACCGGTCAGTTTTGCCGCCAAACGCTTCAGTCCCGGTAGTCACCGGCACTGATACCAGCGGGCTGAAACCACCCGGGTTATTGGCCTGGGCGGGAACCGGCGACAAAAGAACCATGGCCAACAGCAGCGAAATGTTTCCGCAGAGATTCAAGCAGCGCGGGATGACCATGAAGGGTCGTGGTTTGGCCAAAGTCTTCCGGTGGAAAGGACGGTATTTCCCGTTTCTGCCCACGCAGCACCCGTTGCCGTCAGGATCAAGGTGAAATCGCGGCAGGAATGGCAACCGGCAAAACATCATGAAATTTATGGAACAAGTTACACCATGTCCTGACTGCCTGCCATCCACAGAACTGGTGACGGCCGGCGAGGCGGCTGGCGTCCCGGCCATCGGAGTTCGAGTTCAGGAACCTGAATCCAGGAGAGAATAAGCGCGTCCGGTGTGTGCTCCGCGGTTGAACCTGGCAAGTGAATCCGCACTTTACCAGGGAAAGCCGAGGCAAGCCTTTGCCTTTTCTCTAAACAGCGGGCTGCCTGCCCAAAGCCACAAGACGCAAAGGTTTTCGCTTTTCTGATTCCGTCTCCACGCGTTTGGATTCCACCCATTGTTCCGCCGACAGTTTGCCGTCGGGGGCGCGTTTGAAGATGCCCCGAAAGGCGTCAATTTGTTTGTGAACATCGGCGCGGGAAAGTTTTTTAGGCTTGGCCATGCGCCATTCTGCCACCAGTTCTCTCAAATACGAGCTATTTCTGCGCTGAGTTCTCGCTCATCCGTGGCAAATGGTTCTCCCCGTACTTGACGCGGTTGCGTCGTCCTTTACGATGCCTCGCATGATTCCGGAAATCAAAACCCCCGAAAAACTTTGCCTTTCATTCAGTTCACTCCTTATGGCTGCGCTGGCCATGCTCTCGTCGGTTCTGTGCGCCGGCCACGCGCGGGCCCAGGCCGATGACAATCCACTGCCGCATCTGTTGACCCGGAACGGTCACCACGCATTGGTCGTGGACGGCGCGCCGTTCCTTATGCTCGGCGCCCAGTGCCACAACTCCAGCGGCTGGCCCGCGATGCTGCCCAAAGTCTGGCCGGCCATCGAACAGCTTCACGCCAACACGCTCGAAATCCCGATTTACTGGGAACAATTCGAGCCGGAACCGGGCAAATTCGACACGTCGGTCGTTGACACGATCATCCGGCAAGCGCGTGAACATCACGTACGGCTGGTGTTGCTCTGGTTCGGCACCTGGAAAAACGGCAGTTCACATTACGTCCCGCTGTGGATGAAAAGCCAGCCGGACAAATACCCGCGCATCATCGGCCAGGACGGCCGCCGCGTGGATTCGCCGTCGCCGCACGCGCCCGCCATGCTTGCGGCGGACATCCACGCCTTCCGCGCGCTCATGCGCCATCTGAAGAAGGCGGACACCCAACACACGGTCATCATGGTACAGGTCGAAAACGAGCCGGGTTCCTGGGGCAGCGTTCGCGATTATTCGCCCGAGGCGCAAAGGCTCTTCCATGAGTCCGTGCCGCCGGAACTGTTGACCGCGCCGGGTGCTGGCGCGCCCGCCAGGGGCGGCAATTGGTCCGAAGTCTTTGGCACCAACGCCGATGAATATTTTCACGCCTGGTCGGTCGCGCATTTCATCGGACAGGTCGCCGCGGCCGGCAAGCAGGAGTATCCGCTGCCGATGTACGTCAACGTTGCGCTGCGCGATCCCCTCATGCCGGGTCCCGCGAACACGTACGAAAGCGGCGGAGCGACCGATAATGTGCTCTGGATCTGGAAGGCTGCCGCTCCGGCCATCGATCTGCTCGCGCCGGACATTTATCAGGGCGACAGCGCCCGCTACCTCAAGGTGCTGGAACTTTACCACCGGCCGGACAACGCGCTGTTCGTGCCCGAGACGCGCGGCAGTCCGGAGCAGGCCCGGATGTGTTTTGCGGCCCTGGGACATGGAGCTATCGGCTGGTCGCCCTTCGGCCTCGACTACACCTCCTATGCCAATCAGCCGATGGGAGCGTCACGGTTGACCGAGGAGTCGCTCGCCCCGATTGCGTTGAACTACAAGATTCTGGGGCCGATCGCGCGCGAAGTCGCCCGGCTCAATTTCGAGGGCAGACTCCAGGCGGTTGCCGAGGAACAAGGTGAAGTCACACAAACACTGGATTTCGGCAACTGGCAGGCCATCGTCAGCTACGGGGTGTCTCCCCGCGGTTATGGCGGCGTTGCGCGCGGGAATTCCGGGCCGATTGGTCGCGCGCTGGTCGCGAAAACCGGCGAGAACGAATTTCTGGTGACGGGCGCCTTCTGCCGCGTGGATTTCAAGTCGGTTGCCGGAGGCCAGCGTGATTTCCTCCGCGTTGAAGAAGGTGGTTACGAAAGAGGAACCTGGCACCCCATCCGCATCTGGAACGGCGATGAGACCGACTGGGGTCTCGACTTCACCTCCGCGCCGCAAGTTCTGCGCGTCTCGCTGGGCACCTATTGAAATCCGCCGACCGCTGTCGGAGGTCGTTGCCCGCAGCTCAATGTATTCCTTGCGCCGCCGAAGCGACCTTCAAGGCCTCGGCGGCAAGCGCGGTAACTTTCAACCACGCCCCTGCGGCGACAAGTTTGCGTTCGGCCATCCACGAACCGCCCACGGCGGCGACTTGCGGCACCGCGAGATAATCCGCCAACGACGCCGCGTTGATGCCGCCAGTGGGAATGAATTTCACTCCGGTATGCGCGAATGTACCGGCCAGGGCTTTGAGCATTTTTACGCCACCGGCGGTTTCCGCCGGGAAGAATTTCAACCGCTTGCAGCCGAGATTCAAGGCATGGTCCACTTCAGTCGGTGTCATAACACCGGGGAAAAAGGGCATTTGACGTTTATCTGCTTCAGCCAGGACCGCTTCATTCAAGCCGGGCGACACCCCAAATTGCGCGCCGGCGTCCGCGGCTTGCTTCACTTGTTCGGCGGAGAGCAGCGTTCCTGCGCCGATGGCGATTTGCGAAACGCTTCCGCGGATCCGCGCAATCGAGTCCGCCGCGCCCGCCGTGCGGAAGGTGACTTCCATGACTTTCAACCCGCCCGCGAGCAATGCCTCGGCCAGCGGCACGGCGTCATCCGCCTGGTCAATAACCGCGACGCAAATCAGGCGTTGTTGGAGGAAAGGTTCGGTGTTCATAAAGTTGTGGGCGGATGATACACGATTGAGGCAGCGAGTGAACTGGAAATTGGACCGCGGCCAGGCCAATACATTGTTCCGGTCGTCGTCTTCTTGCTGTTCTCGATTATTCGATTGCGATTGCGAGGTGGATTTTCATTTTGAAAATCCGCGCCATCCGCGTAGTGTGAGCTCAAATGAACATATGCATCGAACACATTGCCATTCCCGCCGCCGATGCCGTCGCGTTGAAAGACTGGTACCTTCGCGTGTTTGGCGCCCGGGTGGTCTATGACAATGGCCAGTCTCCGCCGACGCTGCTCATCGCCCTGCCCGGCGGCGGCTGGCTTGAAATTTACACGGCGGAGAAACCATCGCCGGAGCGCGGTAACAACAAACTCGCCGGATTCCGCCACCTCGCGCTACGCGTGCCGTCGCTGGACGCAGCGAAGGCTGAGCTCGAAAAGCGCGGCGTGAAATTCACCGGAGAAATCCGCCCGGCGGCGGGTGGCGGAAAAATTTTGTTCTTTGAGGACGGCGAAGGCAATTTGCTTCATCTGGTCGAACGTCCGAAGGATTCCGTGATCGGGAAGTGACTCACCTTTTCTTCACGCGGACAACGAGGATGGGGATCGAGGTCTGGTGACGGACTTCGGTGATGGTGCTGCCATGGAACAAATCGCCGAACAACCGGTGGCCGTGGCCGGCCATCGCAATCAAATCGCAATGCCCGCTTTCGGCCACTTTGAGGATTTCGGTTGGCGGGTCACCGAGTGCCAGCACGGTTTCAATTGAAAATCCGTCGCTGCGAAGTTCGCCCGCCACTTTTTCCAGATACTCGCGGTCGTTTTTCATTTCCTCGGATTCGGCCAGCTTAAGCTGGTTGAAATTGCGGGCGACCCAGCCGTCGGCGACGTGCAGCAGCAGCAATTTCGCCCCGGTCAATTTCACCAGCGGTTTGATGTGGTCGAGAATAACCCGGTCCGTCGCGCTGTTTTCAAGCGGGATGAGAATGTGTTGGTACATGGCTCGTTATTGTGGGACGGGCAGACCGAGATGCCCGTAAAACGCCTTGAGCACGGCGGCCGGCATGAAGGTGTCAAAAAGCAACTTCACGTTCAGGATGATGATGATGGCGGTCGTCGTCCAGCCGAGAATTTTGAGCCACAGCCGGTTTGCGAATTCGCCCATTTGGCCTTTTCGCCGGTAAACCGCATCAACGGCCAGACGGCAAAACCCAATTGCATGGACAACACGACCTGGCTGGCGACGAGCAATTGCGTCGTCTTGCCTTCTCCGAAAATGCCGATGACACAAACCGCCGGAACAATGGCTATGAGCCGGGTGATCAGCCGCCGCAACCACGGGCGCAGCCGGATGTTCACGAAACCTTCCATCACGACCTGGCCGGCCAGCGTACCGGTCAGCGTGGAATTCTGTCCCGAAGCCAGCAGCGCGACGGCAAATAAAATGCCGGCCCCGCCCACGCCAAGCAGCGGACTCAGCAGTTTGTAGGCGTCCTGGATTTGTGCCACGTCCTGATGCCCCGACCAGTGAAACGCCGCCGCCGCGAGAGCTAGAATAGCCCCATTGACGAGCAGGGCGAACATGAGCGCCACGGTCGAGTCTATCGTGGCGAACTTGATGGCCTCGCGTTTGCCTGCGGGGTTCTGCTCAAACTTGCGTGTCTGGACGATGGAGGAGTGCAGGTAAAGATTGTGCGGCATGACGGTCGCGCCAATGATGCCGATGGCGACATAGAGCATGTTCTGATTTTTGAGGATCTCCGGACTGGGGATGAAACCCAGCAGCAAGGGCGCAACGTGCGGTTTGGAAAAGAACAGTTCCGCCGCAAAACACCCGGCGATGGTCGCAATGAGCGTGATGACCAGCGCTTCAATATAGCGAAACCCCTTGGTTTGCAAAAAAAGGACCGCGATCACATCCGCCGCCGTGATAACGCAACCCCAGACCAGTGGAATGCCGAAAAGCAGTTGCAACGCGATGGCCGAGCCGACGACTTCGGCCAGATCACAGGCGGCAATGGCGATTTCGCAAAGAATCCAGAGGAACCAAACCGTCGGCGTCGAGTAATGATCACGGCAGGCCTGGGCGAGATCGCGTCCGGTGGCGACGCCGAGTTTGATGGACAGGTGCTGGAGCAGAATCGCCATGAGATTGGAAACCATGACGATGGAGAGCAGCGTGTAACCGAATTGCGCGCCGCCGGACAAGTCCGTCGCCCAGTTGCCCGGATCCATGTAACCAACGGCGATAAGGAAGCCGGGACCGGAAAACGCGAGCAGTTTCCTCCAAAACGGGGCCGTTGCCGGGACGACAATGCTGCGGTGGACTTCCGGCAACGAGACCCGCCCCGCCGGCTTGCGCCAGCCCTTTTCAAGAGCGGAACCGGAGGATTGCTTGGGTTCATCCATTAATACGTAGCATTGGTTACAATCTAAACCGCCGGGCGTCAACAAAAATGTAGCTTTGGTTACAAATTAAAACCTCGACTAAAACATCCCGGGTTGTTTTAATAGAAAAGTTATGCCGCGTTCCAGTCCAAAGACGCCCGCGTCCGTTCCGGGGCTGCCGGCGGAGAACTTCCGCCGATCGCGCCGCGACCGCGCGGCGGAAACCGCCCAGGATTACGTCGAAGCCATCGCTGACCTGACCGCATCCCAGGGCGAAGCCCGCGTGGTGGATTTGGCGCGGCGGTTGGGTGTGACCCACGTGACGGTCAACCGCACGCTGGCGCGGCTGAAAAAAAACGGGTTCGTGAACACCAGGCCCTACCGCGCAATTTTTTTGACCGAGGCCGGACGCACGCTCGCTAAAGAGTGCAAGCAGCGGCATGAAACGGTGGTGGCCTTTCTGCGTTCCCTCGGCATTTCCGAAAAAACGGCCGAGATGGACGCCGAAGGCATTGAACACCACGTCAGCCCGGAGACCCTGGCCGCATTTGAACGGTTGCTGAAAAAAGCTGATGCGACCGGTGGACCTTCAAATTATCGGCGGGGAACTGGCCATCAAGTGGGACGACGGCGGCGAAAGCTTCATTCCGCTGGAGAAACTGCGGCGCTGCTGTCCCTGCGCGGGTTGCCAGGGCGAGACGGACGTTTTGGGGAACGTTTATAAAAACCCGGAGCAACCGCTGCCGGCCGGGGCGTTTGCATTGGTTCGCATCGCCGGCGTGGGCGGTTACGCGTTCCAGCCGGTCTGGGCGGATGGCCACGCGACGGGAATTTATTCCTTTGATTATTTGAAGCGCATCACGCAGGAGGATGCCGGCAGCTGAAAGGAAAAACGGCGCGTTCGAGGGAACGCGCCGTCATGTCAAGTCTCGCGACCGATGCTATTGCATCGATTGTTGGTCAAGGATTTTCTCAGTGGGGGACGTGCTTTGGGGATTGCTCCAATCATAAGGTGAAGCACTGTCCCACGGCTTGTTCGGATTCAGCGGGGGTTTCATGGTCGTGGGACGCGACTTGAGGAACCCGGTCGTCGACGGCTGAAAATCGGTGTCCTTGACGATCGTCGGAGTGATAAAGATCAATAGATTGTCTTTGTTCAGCGACTTGTTTTCGCTCCGGAAGGCGTATCCCAGAACCGGGATGTCACCTAGGAACGGCACTTTGGTAAAGGAAGAATTGGGGCTGTCTGAGACCATGCCACCCATGACCAGCGTATTGGCATTGGGAATAAGCACCTGGGTCTCAATATGGCGAAAGTCAAATATGTCGGCTTGAAAGATCTGACCGCCGACAGTTTCGGTGTCCTTCCCAAAAAAGCTGGACACGTCGGGAATGACTTTGAGCCAAATATAATCGTTGGCCGAAATGCGGGGAGTCACTTTCAGAACGGTGCCAACGTTGGTGTAGCCCACCGAGGAACCGCCTGTTGTATTCGCGGTGCTGGCGGTGACATTGATAACCGGGAAGGCCCGTGTGACAGAAATCGTCGCTTCTTCGTTGTCCAGCGTCACGATCCGCGGCGTGGAAACGACCTGCGCTTCTGAAGATGCATTCAGGAACGAAAGCACGGCGTTCGCACCGTCAGCGTTCAAGAAACCGATATCGCCAAAACCACTTTTGGTATCGGCAATGACCGCCGGGTTGCCAAGCACACCATCCACCAAGCCCGGAATAATGGTATTATTGCTCGTGTTAAGAGTTGGTGGCACTATGTATTGTGAAGCGTTGCCGAATGAGGCATGTTGCGCCGACAACGTGCCCGACCAGTCAATGCCTTTCTTGGTGTTGGGATTGCTCGAAATTTCAACCAATTTGGTTTCAATCAAGACCTGGCGGGTTGGGGTGTCCAATTGAGTGACCAGGGTGTCCACCGCTGATTGTTCCGGGTCGGTGGCAACCACGACCAATTGGCTGGTACGCGAGTCCGGCAACACTTTGCTGCGCTTGTCGGTGAATACGGATTGCACCGCTGCGGTCATATTGGAGACGCTCGAGTATTTGAGCTGAACGACACGGGTGATGAGCGGCGGCGGCGCCGAGGGATCCTTGACGGTGATGCGGGCAATATGGGTGTTCTTGTCCTCAATCAATTGGAGGCCGTAATTGTCCAGCAACGCCCGGAGGGCCTGTTCGGCAGTGACGTTCTCCCAGCGGATGGAGAGGGTGGGCTCGGCTTTGATCTGCCCGTTCTGGTCGGGCTGGCCATAACCGATTTTGGGATCCAGCAAATAATTAATTCCAGCCTGCCGCGCCAGATTCTCGATGGCGGTCGTCAGGGGAACGTCTTGGAATTGGATGAGCGGTATGCTCGCCACCGGCACTGCCGGCGCATTGGTGGCAGAACCGGTTGATGGCTCGCCGGTCATATCGGCCGGGGCATTGGTCGCGGTTGGAGCCGCGGTTTCGTTGCCGGCGGGCGCATTGCTTTCCGCCAGGGCCGGCGATGGGTTGGCCATACCGGCATCCGCAGCCGTTGGCGTGGTGGTGGCGGATTCAGTCGGAGGCGCCTGGCTGGTCCCATCAGCATTAGTCTGGGACAAGGCCGTCTGCCTCAGAACGAGTCCACCGAATAGAACGGCGATTATTAACTTTTTCATAATGTTTGTTTGTTTTGGCTTTGTTAGCTCCAATTTTTTCTTTGCGTTAGAACTTGAGTGAAAGGATTAGCAACTGCCAAGCCAATTTTAATGTCTTGGACGTGTCTTCTTTTTGAGCAGATGTGGCGCAGGACGTCATAGGTTGTCAGTAAGAGTCAGTTCGTGGTACTGGCCGCCGACCTCAATTATCACGGAGCGAGGTTTGATTTCAATACAATGAACGCGAATCCGGCCCTGGTCGGTAATGACATCCGCTGTGTCCCCGGCGGCAAAGGTATGGTTGTTGATGATGACCAACCGGTGATCGGACGAGCCGGAAATGCCTTTCACAACCAACGCGGTTACTTCAGGAACGTTGTTGGTGGCCGCCGGGGCCATTTCGAAGGGGCGATTGGATTTGGGGAAAAATGGGTCGCGGCCTTCCCGGGGGTTTGTCGGAAGAATGAAAACCGACCGGATCGAGTTGGTCTTTGCAGACTGTGATTGATTGGCGGGCGCCGCAACCAGCAACGAAACCCGCAAAACTGTCGCCGACAACAACACGACTGTCAATTTTTGGAACCAAAACCTGGATTCAAATGGTTTAAGCGGTTTCATGGGTTAAAGCGATCATGAGTTCGGCTTCACCAGGGCGACGATGTCCATCCTGAAAGAAAGTTT
The DNA here is from genome assembly GCA_963802515.1 of uncultured Verrucomicrobiae bacterium. Classification (GTDB taxonomy): domain Bacteria; phylum Verrucomicrobiota; class Verrucomicrobiia; order Limisphaerales; family UBA11358; genus UBA11358. Next base: position 1,287,754 of record CAWDIX010000002.1, on the reverse strand, counting down.
TTCATTCCCCGGCTCTGCAGTATTGACGGGTTCAATTGCGAGGTTGACGATGCGAATATGGGGGAAAGTATTTTCAAAGTCAGATACGAACTTTCCCAAGTCGTGGTAATAAGCCGTGCCGTTGATGGTCGCTCTGATTTGCCTGAAAGGAAACTGTGGCAACAAGTCCATATCACCCAGGGTTGGCTGGCTGATGGTGGGAATGTCCACCCGGTACGACGCCTTGAATCTGCGGATCGTGTCATAAGTCCAGGCGTAATTGTCACCGAAGGCCATGTCCTCCTCCGCGAGTGAAAGATTGGCAGTGACATTCGATAACTGGGCGGTTGTGTCCCCCGCCTTTTTGATGGTGTCCTTGATTTGCTGCAATTTGGCCTGCTCGTCGCCCTCGGTTTTAGCAATACTCGCAAGGGTTCGATACTGCGGCCGAATCAAGGCAAAACCGATCAAACCCAGCACCACCAGCGTGCCCAAAATCACGAGGATGAACTGGGTCCGCTTTTCTTTGTCTTTGGGAAAGATATTCATCGGCTTTGAGGGGGGTAACGACATTCCAAAGTGAACAACACATACGGCTTGCCATCCGGACCTGTCTGCGGCGCCGAAAGACTGGCAAGCCGCACACCGTTTGTTTTGTCCAGCATGGCTTGAAAATAAGATTGTTGAACGAGGGCATCGTTGAATTTGTTCACTTGATCTCCGGGGTTGGCGCTGGAATCCCTGGCGTCCAGCGTGACGACAACCTTTTCCGTGACTATCGCCGGGCGTCCGGCGACGACACCGAAACGATTGGTTAGCGATTTCGTGCCTTCCGTGGAGAAATATGACTGATCCACCCGCAATCGGGTCAACTGCACACCGGCCACCGTGACCTGCTGCAACGCATTCAACAGACTGCCTTGGAGAAAACGCGCGGTGCTTAATTTTTTCAAGCTGTCCACTTTATTTTGGGCGTCCGCAATTTTTTTCGTACCCACCAGGACCCGGTCATATTCGTTGGTGCGGGTCTGGATTTCACTTTGCACCATGGCCAGATCCTTTTTGGCCAGCATTTCCTTGAGCATGAGTGAACTGCTCCAGACTAAAGTCACCGCTACCAAAAGCGCGCCGGCAAAAACGACGCGTTTGGCCGGGTCGCGTCGGCGCAGGTCTTCGGCAACCTGTGCTTCCGCCAGCAAATTGATGCGTATCGGCATAATCCCTATCCTGTTTCAATTACAGGGCCGTCAGCGCGGCACCTACTGCCACCGCCAATTGCGATCCTACATGTTCAATGTCCACTGCCTGCTGTCCTGGCAGCGCCAGTTGCAGAAAGCCGGCCGGATTCCAAGTTTTACACTCCGCCAGCATTTCCGTATGCAACATCTGCAAAATCATTTCCGATCGCGCTGAACCGCCGCTGACAAAAATCTGCGCCACCGGACGGTCCTGCTGATGTTCAAAGAAGTCGAGCGACGCGCGCAATTCGCGACCGAGGGGCGAAACCTGCGTTTCGAGCGCAGCCTGAACTTCCGGCGCCATGCCTACTTTGATGCCCTCAGCCTCGGCATAACTGATGTTCATTGTCTCAGCCAGCCCCGCCGTCAGCTTGTCCCCGCCGATATTCACCATGCGGGTCAAGGCCAGTTCCCCGTGGTCCAAAACGCAAATCGAACTGTGCTTGAAGCCGATATCCACCAACGCCACAACTTCATCGGCAAACTCCTTCGTCATCGCCTGTTCAAACGCGTTCACCGGACTGATCAATCCGGGTGCCAGGTAGTCCAGTGACAGTCCGGCGTTTTTTGCCGCAGCTTGAAGGTCCCTAACCAGTTGTTGTTTTGCCGCCGCCACCAGAACTTTCAATTTGGGAATGCCGGCGGACTTGGGCGCTTCCCCAGGCTTGTTGCCGGCCGGCGCTTTTGGGGGAAAAACGTAGCAATCGAAGACGTGATTCGGCAAATCCTGCTGCAAATAACCCTTCGCGTTGTTTTTCAACACCAGTCGCATCTCTTCCATCGGAATCTGCGGCAATTCCACCTGGCGCACAATCACATCGTCCAGTCCCATAGTTAGCGTCAGGGACTTGGTCGTATTGCCCAGCGCTTCGGACACCTGCCGCAAATGGTCGGCCAGCAATTCCAGCGACATTTTTTTGTCGTAGATGGGCGCGTCCAGGAGCGCGTAGCGGGTCAGGGCCAAAACCTCGCCGCGCCGTTCCAGTAGAACAGCCTTGGTCGTGCGACTCCCCAAATCGGCGGCCATCATATGGCTCCGCTTTTTCCCCGAAAGACCCTTTAGGAATGACCACGCCATGCGAATTTGTTATACGGATGATTTTTTATTGCAAGCAGCAATTCATACTGCCCGCAGCATTTTAGCAACCCTCACGCCAAGCCTTTTATCTTGAAAATCCCGCGTCGCCAACACTTTTTGTCCCAACTCAAGTCGCGCGTGTCTTGAAAACAACCGGTGGCCGCTCACGCCAGTTGCTTCGCGCGCAATTTCATCTCCTCCAGAAATGTCTGCAGCAATGGCGTCGTGCGCCCGCGCCACATCGCGCCAATCACCACCGGCGGAAACCCGCGCAACGGCAGAGCGCGTACGTTGGCCGGCAGCGCTTTCTTTGGAATCGCCACCGATACGCCGATTCCCAGCCCGCGCGCGACATACACTTCCACCAGGTCCACCGAACTCGCCTCAATGCCCGGAAACCAGTCCACGCCGAGTTCGCCGAGTTTTTGCTGGAAATGCTTGCTGATCGGAGCGCCCGGCGGCAGGCAGATCAACCGCTCGTCAATCTTGTCGCGCTTCCACAACTGCTCCGCCGAAGTGACCGCGCTGCCCGCTTCCACCAGCAACACCAGCGGCAATTCCAGCAACGCCAGCGAATGCATGCCCGGCGCGGACGTCTTCTCGATGAGCGTGACGGCCAGATCAATCTCCTCCTTCTGCAACAACTCCTCCAGATGCGCCGGATAACCTTCGCGCAGCGTCACCTTCATTCCGGGGTATTTCTTCTGCACTCCCTGAAGCAGGCCCGGCACGTGATCACGCAGAATAATGGTCGAGGCCCCGATGCGGGCGTGCCGCGCCTGACCGCCCTGAAATTCGCCGGCGATTTTGTCGAGGTTCGAAAAAAACGGCTGGATGAATCCGTATAGTTTTTCGCCCGCCGGCGTCAGGGCGAAAGGCCGCCGCTGAAACAGCGTCACGCCGAGAAATTCTTCGAGCTGTGCCACTTGCGCGCTCACCGCCGGTTGTTGGATGCCGTAGGGAATGTTCCGCACCGCCGGCATGATGCCACCGTGTTTGGCGACGTAATAAAACAGCTCGAGATGATGAATGTTCATTGAGCCAGCCGATGTTCAGTAGAGTTTTATCAATTAACGCTTAACAAGCAAGTCCGGATAATAATTTCGGGTGAACATCTATTGCCAGACGGAACCTCAATGAATAATCTGCCGGGTCATAATTGTTAAACGCCATCATCCATGCAAACCATCGATCGCGTCATTCAACTCGTCATCAGCGTCTTTCTCATCGTGGGGGTGTACCAGTTCTATTTCTGGTGCCAGCGAAATCACGTGGCACAGCCGCGCGAATTCCGCCTGCCGATTGACGACCGCATTCCGTATCGCCCGCGCTGGGTGTGGATTTACAGTTTCCTCTACTACCCCGTCATCGTGGCCATCAACTGGACCGTCACCTCGCCGCGTCATTTTCTTTACGTCGCCATCAGCTACATGCTTCTCCTCGGATTTCAAATGGTGTTCTTTCTGTTGCTTCCCGTCGCGACGCCGGCAGAGTGGCGCACCTGCTTGACGGGAAAGGGCCGTTCGGAACGGTTCCTCGCCTTTGTTCAAAGTTTCGACGCGCGTTCGAACAGTTTCCCCAGCATGCATACCTCCGTGGCTACGCTCACGGCGCTGCATTTGTACGCGAGCGTCGGGCCGTTGGTGTTCGCCTTCCCGGCGCTCATCGCGCTGAGCTGTCTCTTCACGAAACAACATTACATCGTGGATTTGCCGGCCGGCGCAGTGCTCGGCTGGTTCGTGTTCAAACTGTTTCAAATCATTTATTGATTTATACGCCGGCCGTAAAATTCGGCCCGGAAGCCGTCACCACAGTTCACGCCACCCTGGTGCTCTCTGGAATCGCGCAGCCGTGGCAGGTCGTCCGGTGCGGATGGTGCGGGCCCTGCCTGGCAGACGTCCATTGAACCAGCCGATGTTGGACGAAGTTTTATCAATTAACGCGCCAACGGCAAAATTCGATATTCTTTGCGCGATGCAATCAACCACAACGCATGAGTTCAATCCGGATTACCTATGAATACATCACTGAACCGACTGCTGTTTTGGGCACCCAGAATCTTGTGCCTTTTGTTTGCAGGCTTTTTGGGCATCTTTGCCGCCGACGTGTTCGGGGCAGACTACGGCTTCTGGAAGACGATGCTGGCGCTGCTGATACATCTGATTCCAACGTGGCTCATGCTGATTGTACTGGCCATCGCCTGGCGTTGGGAACGGGTGGGAGGAATCCTGCTCATCGGTCTGGGGGCGTTTTACCTGTTCGCGTTCCATGGCCGGTTCCATTGGTCGGCATACCTGTGCATATCCGGGCCCTTGTTTCTCGGGGGCATTCTGTTTTTCCTGAGTTGGCTCTCCCGAAGGAAGCTCCAAACGAACATGTGAATCGCCCAATCTCTAGCGATGACCCGCGATCCTGCAGCTCCCATGACGGCCCAGCCCGAAATAAAAAAGTTCGCCGCACAAAAATCTCCCACCCTCACTCCCCCGGCGGAAGCACACCGGTGGGCGGCTTCAATGCCGGCTCTCCTTCATCAAGAACCAATAGCATTCCGCCATCAATATGAAAAAGACCGCGTCGGCCAAGCCAAACAGGGCGACGAAGATGACGTGCGGAAGGCTGCCCGCCGCCCAATAATAAAATGCCGTCGCCGCGTAGGCCAGTTTGTACAACGTGCCGACGAGGATCAAATCCGCGTTGTACCGCAGGTCGCCGCGCGAAATCAATCCGTAGGCGATACCGGTGACCAGCACAAACGCGCCGAGCAACGTGATATAACCGCCGAACGCTGGAAGCTTTTCGCTGATGCCCAGCGCGGCAAAGGCTCGCGCCGGGAAAAAGGTGAACGTGAGGCCGAGCAGCAGGTCGTAAAAGGCGGCGATGGTGAACAGACTCCGATAGTACTTTTCTTTGACGGGGTTCATGACATAAGTGTGCCGCAACGAACTTAAGATAATCAAATGAATTTTAATCCAAATTTATTTCTGGCGTGGTTTTGGATGCTTCTCGGTTTCGTGTCCGGCATGTTGCTCGGCTTGTTCTTCCACCGGGAGGACTGGCTCGGCGGTTACGGCAGCTTCAAACGCCGGATGTACCGGCTCGGCCACATTTCGTTCTTCGGTCTGGGCGTGGTCAACCTGCTGTTTTACCTGACAACTCAAAATTTGGGGCTGGCCGGCCCCGCCGTCGGCATCGCCTCGTGGGCGTTCATCGCCGGCGCCATCACCATGCCGGCTTGCTGCGGGGTCATGGCGCATTTTCCGAAGACGCGCCTGATTTTCGCCGTGCCGGTCATCAGTTTGATTTTGGGCGGTGCGCTGGTGGTGGCGCTTTTATTTCATGAAACCAAAAATGTCGGAGCGGCAAATGCCGCAAGTTTTCCTCTCAACTCTCAACCATCAACTCTCAACTCCCAATGAAACGCATCGGCTTCATCGCCATGAGCGGTGTGCGCGCGCACAACGCTGAACTCACCCGGCTCGGTCTCACCCTGCCCGGCTTCGTGGACCGCAACAAAATTATCGCGTCGCTGCCCAGCCTGGGCCTGCTCACCCTCGCCGGCCTCACGCCAAAAAAATATGACGTGGACTATCATGAAATCGCGGATCTGAAGAAATTGCCGGAACTCCCAACCGATTTTGATCTCGTCGCTATCAGCACGTTCACCGCGCAGCTCAACGAGGCATACGATGTCGCCGATTTTTACCGCGCCAGAAGCATCCCGGTCGTCATGGGCGGTATCACCGTCGGCTCGCTGCCCGAGGAGGCGAAGGGACATTGTACCAGCGTCGTCATCGGCGAAGGCGAGCCGCTCTGGCCGGAAATCCTCGCCGATTTCGACTGCGGCGCGCTCAAGCCAATCTACACGCCGTCGAAGGAATTCGATCTGGCCGGCGCGCCGATGCCGCGCTTCGACCTGCTTGACCCGGGCAAATATAACCGCCTGACCGTGCAAACCAGCCGCGGGTGCCCGCATCGCTGTGAATTTTGCGCCAGTTCCATTCTGCTGACGCCGCGTTACAAGGTGAAGCCGGTTGACAAAGTCATCGCCGAAATCCGCGAGATCAAAAAAATCTGGCCGCGCCCGTTCATCGAATTCGCCGACGACAACAGTTTTGTCGACCGCGAACACTACAAAAAACTTTTGCGCAAACTGGCGGAGGAAAAGCTCCGCTGGTTCACCGAGGCTGACGTGCGCGTGGCCGACGACGATGAATTGCTCGGCCTCATGCGCGACTCCGGCTGCCAGCAGGTCCTCATCGGGCTCGAAAGTCCCTGCCGTACAAGCCTTTACGGTATGGAACTGAAATCAAACTGGAAACTGCGCCAGCAGGATTTTTACCGGGACGCCATTGCGAAAATTCAATCTTACGGCGTCACCGTCAACGGCTGTTTCATCCTCGGCCTGGACGGTGACACGCGCGACGTGTTTGACGACGTGCTGCATTTCGTGCGCGACTCCGGGCTTTACGAAGTGCAGGTGACGTTTCAAACCGCCTTCCCCGGCACGCCGCTTTATGCGCGGCTGAAACGCGAGGGCCGCATCTTGCGCGACCGGGCCTGGGACCTGTGCACGCTGTTCGACATCAATTTCCGCCCGAAAAACATGAGCGTCGCCGAATTGCAAAGCGGTTTTCTGAAACTGGTGAAACAACTTTATTCCGCCGAGGAAACCCATAAACGCCGGGGCCAATTCAAACGCCGGCTGAAGACGTTGCCGCATTTCGGTCGGCACGCGGCAAGGCGGGAACAAATGCTCGCGGCCTGAGACCGCGCAGCGAATTTCGGGAGCGGGTGACATTGTTTCGCGTCCCGAAAGCAAATAGAAGAAAGGTAAGTTATGAAAATACAAACCATGAACCAATCCGCAACCCGCATCCTTACTGCTGCCTCCTTGTTCGCGGTTATGCTGTTTTTCGCCGGCTGTGTCGTCACCTCCATTTACCCGTATTACACGGACAAAGATTTGGTCTTCGACCCGGCGCTGCTCGGCGATTGGGTGGCGGCGGGCCAGACTAATGAACCCTCTGAATTCGCGAGGATCGAACAGACCGGGGAGAAGGATTATCAGGTAACGTTATTGGGAACCGGTGAAACCAACAGCAGCGACGTGCATCTGTTCCGTCTGAAACAACAGTTGTTTCTCGATACGTGCCCGACCAACCGTTCGCTGGACTTTGTGCCGGTTCATCAGGTGTCCAAAGTCGCACAAACCGGGCCGGGATTGGAAACGGCCAACCTGAATTACGACTGGCTCGCCAAATTACTGGAGAAAAATCCTCGGGCCATCCGGCACATGACATTGCGCGATAATCCCGGCGACGAACATGGTCGGATCGTTTTGACCGCCGACACGAAGGCATTGCAGCGGTTCATCCTCAAATATGTCAATGACACGAATACTTGGAGCGAGCCCTCGAAGTTGAAGCACCTGAACTGAACGCACGCAACGTGGCACGGAGAAAAATATGAAAATCAGGATCGCCAGTAGAAATTTATGCCGGCTTGCCGGTTTGCTTGGCATCGTCATCGGTGCACTCGGCACGCCGCCGGTTTTTGCCGGGGCAGAGAATTCCACGGCAACAAACGCAGCCGACGAAATTCGCCAACTCCGCGAGCAGCTGGCCGGACAGACGAGGCGCATTGACCGGCTTTACGACGCGCTTGGCCCGGAGTTGGCGGAAATGGAAACACGCAGCGCGGAGTTGAAGAAAGAACGTACCGAAGACGCCCTGCTTGCCATGTGCGAAGTATTCCGATCCCGGGACGAGGCATTCAATTCCAAATTGCTGTTCGTGCCTGGCGCGGGCCGCGTGGCCGTTGCTCAAGACAACGGCGAGGTGAAACTGCTGCGATTGCCCAAAGGCGAAGTTGAAACCATACTCAGTGGGCTGGATGGTGAGGCCCGGTGTCTCGCTGCATCGGAGGACGGAGCAAAAATTTTCGCCGGGACACAACGGGGTTCGCTCTTTGTCTGGCAAGACGCTTCAACGGGCGCCCGAAAAGTGTTTGATTGGCAAGGCTGGCCCGTGACGGCGCTGGCGGTCAGTCCAGACGGTTCGCGGTTGGCCTGCGCCTGCAACGGAAAATACGACAGCAACCGGGCATGGATTAAACCAGACGAATCACTCCTGATGATTGACGCCCTGAGCGGGAAAAAACTCTGGGCCGGCAAAGTCGGCCGGGGCGATTACCAGGCCGTCTCATTTGCGGGGGATGGAAAAACCCTGGCGGTGGTCCGCGAGGGCCTCGTCGCTCTGCTTGACACCGGGACGGGGCGCATGTTGCGTGAACTCACGCACGAGAAATTTCGCTCGGGCCCCCTTTCCACCGCCGTGAGCCGTGATGGAAAGGTGTGCGCTGTAGGCTACGCGCCTTGTAACATCGGCATTTGGGACACGGACTCCGGGAAATGCTTGCGCCTCCTCCGCGCGCATAAGAACTGGGTGGTCGCGCTGGCGTTCTCGCCCGACGGTTCCCTGCTCGCGTCCAGTTCGGGCGACACCACTGCCAGTGTCTGGGAAACTGCCACCGGCCGGGAAGTCGGGCGGTTGCGTTTCGGTGACGGCCCTGCCTACGTGTATAGCGTTTCCATTTCTGACGACAACCGCTGGCTCGCCGCCGGACGCAGCGGCGAATTCGTCGTGCTCGAATTGCCGAAGGAACCCTATAAAAACCAATAATCAACGAGCTGACGAGCTTCACTCAATCCGGAAGCCCGGAAAACTTTGGCTCATCGCTGTGATGAGTATGGGCGCCGGTGCTTTCGGCAGTTCCGCATATCTCTTCTTGGGTGGGGAATATATCTTCAATATCCCGCGCTGGGCTTCCGCCATCTTCTTCACCGGCTTTGCCGCAGGCAACCGGGCGGTAAACCTGGGAATGGGCGAGAACGGCGCGAAGGCCGTGGGCGTCATCACCGTCGCTTTAACGTATGCACTGATTGCTGTGTTGGCCTATGCCATCTGGCTGGCGATGAAACGGTCATTCTATGCCCGGCGGACAAAATGAAATGGCCGTGGTCTCCCGGTAAAGGCGGAACCAGAACCCATGCCCGATGAATAACCAGCCGAGTTCCGGCCCTGCCGCCACATCCATAAGCCGCCAATGATCTATTCGATGTTCGTTTTAGTTTTTTCGATTAACTCTCCTTCGACCCCGGGTGGTAAAAACAGACTCGTTGTAATCATCGGTGGCGGCAGGCGACAGTGGCGGCGCCGGTGACAACAAAAGTCTGCCGCAAAAATGACAACTCATAATGAAAACGATTGAAAAGTGCAGAGGCTTAAAGAATCCAACCGGATGCCTGTTCCAGCGCGCAGTCAACGAAACGTGGTGCCGCATGGTCGGCGCGCTGCTGGCAGTGGCATTGCTGGCGTCGGCCATACCGGCCGTGGCCGGGCCGGTTTGCGCGGGCGGCAAGCGTGGCATCGAAACCATGACCGTCAACCTTTACATCGGCGGCGGGATTAATCGGGTCGTGGCACTGGATCCCACAGATCCCGATTACCTCACAAAGCTGGTCAGCACGGTGACGGGCGTGTATTACGAAATTACAGCTTCGCAGCCGGACGTTCGTTTGGGAGGTGTCGCTGACGCCATCACGGCAAGAATGCCAGACATCGTGGCCGTCGAGGAGGCGACTTTGCTCCGCAATCAATCGCCGGGCGATTTGATCGTCGGCGGCACCAGCCCGGCCACGAATGTCGTGTTTGATTACGTGCAAATCCTGGTGGATGCGCTCGCAGCGCGCGGCGCGCATTATGCCGTCGCCTCCACCTCGGACGAGTGGGACGTGGAAATGCCGATGTTCAATCTGCAAACTGGCGCCATTGATGACGTCCGCCAGACGGACCGGGAAGCCATCCTGGTGCGAACCGATTTGCCCCGTGGCCAACTTCGCGTCTCGAATCCGCAGGACGGCAACTTCGCGAACGTGATCGAGTTTCCGTCCATCGGATTGTCACTGACGCGTGGCTGGTGTTCGGTGGACGTGTGCGCTCGCGGACAAGTTTTCCGTTACATCTGCGCGCACCTCGAAGAGGAAACCGCGCCACAAATTCAATTGCTCCAGGCAAAAGAACTCCTGTCCGGCCCGGCCAAAGTGTGCGCGCCAGTGATGATTTGCGGGGACTTCAACGCCGATCCGCTCCATCGCGACGGCTCGACAGCCTATGACAAATTTGTACGCGCCGGTTTTCGCGATGCGTGGGCCGACACGCACCGGCGCAATCCCGCCGGCGGTTTGACCTGGGGACACGACGAACTGCTCGCCGATCCCAGCGCGCCGTTCAACCGGCGAATTGACCTCGTTTTTTATCGCGGTAGCGATTTCATGCCGATCCATTCGGACGTTTTGGATTTGTGGCTGGGCCGGGAGGAACCGCCACTGTGGGCGTCGGATCACGCGGCCGTGACTGCCGAATTCACGCTCCGGTAAACCGACGGGTCGCGCGGCCGGAGCCCGTGCCGGCCGCGCGGAATTTGAGTGATTGTCAAAATGGTTCGGTTCAAAACGACAACCCAACCCGGAGAAAAAATGAAACACGCCGGCATCGATAACTTTCGCGCCGCCGGGATTCAGCGGCAACTGACTTTTAGCAGACGGACCGGGGGCGGCGCCAGCCGGAACCTGCTCTGCGGTTCCCTTCTGTCGTTGTTGATTCTGGTCCCTGCGGGATGCAGGACGCATGATCCCAACTCGCATTCGGCATCGCTTCCGGAACCTTATTGCCACCTGGCGATTCTGCCAATTTGCATTGATGGTTCTTTCTCTGCCGATTACAGGGCCACGCCCGTGGCTTCAGAAGCCAGCCGCCACCAGATCGGAACACAGTTGGCGTTTGCGCTGACCAACCAACTTGCCCGCAAGGGTTACCAGGTGGTCGGCCCCGTGCGTGTCTTGTGCGACGAGAATGACTGGTGCGAACTGGACCTGGCCGTCAGCGGGGTTCTGCGGCAGCAGTTTGACCTCGAACGGATTCGCGCCGACTGCGGGGAAACGAACGCTTTACACGCTTGCGGATTCGTTTCCAGTCTGCGGTTGTTGCAGGAAAAACCGGGACCGCCGGAAGTGGATGCCGTGGTGCTGGTGGAACGCTGGCTGGACTCTGCCCCGCCGGTCAAACCCATGCCGCGCGCCGCCAAGAATGGAGCCTTGACGATGTTGGGAATACTCGCGGTTGCCGGTGGCGACCCTGAATTATTGGGGAGAGTGCTCGAGGCCGGCAAGCGTGACGAAGTGTTGTTTGGTCCATACACGCAACCGGTCGCTTCAATTGGTTACAGCCTCTACGTTTTTGATTCACGCACTCATGAAATCATTTACCACAGGTATCGCCCGCACAGTTCTGAGAACCCTCGCCGCGCCGTGCGCGCCTTGCTGGGGCCGTTGCCGAAGGTTGGAGAATAAAGGGCGTCAAGCAGAGCAGATGACATGAAACAAATCGTCCCACTTTTGTTACTGGCGGTTCTATTGACCGGCTGCCAGACAAACACGTTCACGCATAAACAATTTCCCGAACGGGTCGCCCGAATCCACAGCGTCGGGCTTTTGCCGCAGGTCCATACGGCAATGCTAAGCACTTATTTCGGGAAGGATCCTTTTCCTGCGCCGCTTCCGGAAGAACAGCAAATCCGGTCAGAGTTGATCGCTTCGACGATTGATCAGTTGCAGCGCCACAGTTTTGTGGTCAAAGAAGGCGCGTTTCCCGATGGCACAAACCAGATCTGGAATGGCCTCATGATTCAACAAGCCTGTTCAACGGTGCCCTCCAAAGCAACGCGACCGGACGCGAAGACGCTCGCAAATAATATGAACGTGGACGGCCTGATTTTTCTGGATGCCACAGTCTATAAAAGCACTCGGCACCGGCAAAAAGTGACCACGGCACAAAATTTATTTGCTGTTTTGGGAGATATGGCGCTCTTGGCCGCAGCCGTAGCCGGAGGGCGAGTGACCGGAGGAGGAGGCCTGGGGATTGCTTGGCAAGACGCTGTCGTGCAAATAACGCTGGTTGATGGAGAAACCGGAGACGTATTGTGGGCAACTGCCGACTCTTTTGACGATTTTGAAAAGATCAAGCCCGCTGATACCGTTCAAAATCTATTCAACACGTATCCAAAACAAAAACCGTGAAAAGGTGCATCTATCCAGTTGTTTTGCTGGTTCTGGCCGGGTTGGTTTCCGGTTGCAGGACGACGTTTCGAACGGTGGACGAACGGTTCATGGCGCATCCCGCAGACTATCGGCAGGTGCAAATCCTGCCGGTGTGGTTTGAGGGGGCGGGCAGTATTGACCATTCACTCACCACCAACGATTTGGAAACGCTTTGCCGGCAGGCTGGCGAAGTCCTGGCCAGCGCGGTCCAACAGGAACTCCGGTCGAAGGGTTATGAAGTGGTCGGGCGGGTTCAGATTTTACACACCGGTGAAATACTGGCCCGGCCGGCGGCGGAAATCGGGCCGCTCCTCGAAGCCGTCCGGATTGATTTCTGTCAGAATTTGCCGGGGCAATATTCCCTCACTGCCAGTGGCGAGCCGCTGACGTTCCGGACCAACACCACGCCCGGTTTTTTTCGCTGCTTGGCGACCTGGGACGACGCCAGATTTGAGCATAATCCGTTTCATTACCGGATGACTCCTTCCCTCACCAATGTGCTGGCCCGCTGTGGCGCGACCAACGCGGAGGCGGTTTTGCTGGTGGACACCAAGGCGTTTTTCGAATCGCAGCACAAACATACCAGGCGCACGGTATGGAATTGGACGGGCGGCGGATTGATCGCCACCACCGAAGTGGGAGTCAACCTGGCGGTGGTGGCGGTGGCCGTGTTGTCCGGCGCGGGTTCCGCCCCGGTCCCCATCTGGGTGGATCCCTTCTGGCATTCGAGCAATTCCCTTCAGCACAGCATCGCGCTGGTGGATGTCCACACGCGCGAAGTGCTCTGGCTCAATCGGGAGGATTTCAAACGCAAGGATCTGCGCGACGCGGATATCCTGATGGATACGTTGGCCGGCACCCTGGCGGATTTGCCGCCGATAGACGATCAATGATCGAAAGTCAGGACCTTGATGCTGGCTTCGCAGAAAGCCATCCTGGTTCACCAGTTTGGATTCCGGTCTTCATTAACGCTGCGATATCCGGTATTCATCTTCCCGTGAGTGATTTCACAGTCATGCTGCAGCAAATCGAGCGGGGCGATTCCGAGGCTGCCACCCGGCTCCTTCCTCTGGTTTACGACGAACTGCGCAAACTCGCCGCGCAAAAGATGTCACATGAGAATCCCGGCCAGACGCTTCAGGCAACGGCCCTCGTCCATGAGGCCTGGCTCCGCCTCGGTGGCGACCAGCAGCCGACGTGGCAAAACCGCGCCCATTTCTTCGCCGCTGCCGCCGAAGCCATGCGCCGCATCCTGATTGACAATGCGCGGCGTAAATCGGCTCTGCGCCACGGCGGCCAGGCCGAACGCGTGAATCTCGATCTCGACAGCCTGGGACTTGCAGGCGGCATGGACGACGACCAGTTGCTGGCTGTTCACGAGGCATTGGATCATCTGGCGGCGCATGACGCGGTCAAGGCGGAACTGGTGAAGCTGAGATTTTTCGCCGGCCTGACGATCGAAGAAGCCGCCCACGTGCTCAAACTTTCGGAACCCACGGCAAAACGTCATTGGGCCTACGCGCGGGCGTGGCTTTACCGCGAAATCAATAACGCATAGCGGCTTTCGGCAGAACGCCGCCATCAATCTCACGTTGCCGTAGGAAGGCAGGTTTGCGGCGTTCTGCCGGGTCGCCGCTACGCCGCTGTCTCATACCGAAGTGCGTTCAATGTGCTACGAATTCCCACTCACCCCATCCCTCCCCCCACTGGGGGAGAGGGTGGACGAAGTCCGGGTGAGGGGGATTCGCGCCGTTTTGATGGCGAATCAGTAACAAATTCGATGTTCAGAGTTCGACATTTTTGCCCCGGTCAGCTATCTCCGTTTTGCCTGCGCCCGCCGCCGCACATAAGCGAACGTTCCCAGCGCCACCAGCAGCCCGGTAAAACCCAGGCCGATGATGAACGGTTTGCGATCCACGATTTCCAGTTCCACGAGCAGGTAGCTTCCCAATCCGCAGCCCGCCAACCCGCCCACCAGCAGCCGCCAGCGCGAACGGAACGGCGCGAGCACCATGAACACTGCCGCCGCGACGAGATAAAGCCACACATCCACGCGAACGTGGGCATCATTGCGGTGGCCCATCGCGTTGATGAAGAGCGCGCTCAATGTGTGGACGATCGCCAGCACCTCCAGCAGCTTGCCCGCGCGCCGCAAATCCAGGCTCGCCGAACGCTCCGTGAGCAGCATGAGCAGCAGAAAAAACAGGCCGTTCAACACAATTGAAAACGCCTCCAATCGCTGTTGATCAAAATATGGCCAGTGCGTGCTGTCCACGCCCAGCATCTTCAGCGTGGGACCGTTCAGTGCGACGACATCCAGGCCGACCACAAGTGCCAGGAGGGCCACCAGATGAAATGGCAGTGTCCAGCGAACGCGGCCGTTTCGTTCCAGCATGAGCGCCACCGGTTCCAGCGCCGTCAGCGGCAGGCACCACAACGCCTGAATTTCCGATTTTTTGTCCAGCCAGTTGAAACACAACAGCAAGCTCACATAACTGGTGGTAGCCAGGGTGGCGGTGGTCCATGCGAAACCGGTCATTTTCAGCCGCCACAAACCAAATGCCGAAACCGCCAGCGCGGTACAGGATGCCGCCAGCACCTGTTGATTTGTGAAGGTCCCGGTAAAAAGTTGCTTAACCCCTGGCGGCGGCGTGGCGAAGGCGTGCAGTTCCGCCAGCATCGAAAGTGTGCAGGGCGCGATGGCCAGGGCTGCGCCGGCCAGAAATGTGGCCGCTGCAAGCGGCTCGCGTTCCCGGCGCGCGGCCTGACCGGCCAGCAAAAGAATTGCCGTAAAATACACCGGCAACAGCCAGCGCCAGGGCGGTTCCAGTTCGGTCCGCAACATCCAGACCGTCAGCACCGTCGCCACGACCGCCAGCCAGGTGGCGCCGGAAAGAATCGTTTGCAAGGGCGTGATTCGCCGCGCGTCAATGATCCAATGGTCTTCATCCGCGAGCAGCCGGCGGTGGACGATCTCCAGCGCATCGCGTTCCTCGCGCGAAATGATGCTCTGGCTTGCCCAGGCGCGGGCCTGCCCGGAGTATTCGCTGATGCTTCGCCGGAGCAGGTCGTCGTAGAGCTTCGGTCTGAGCCGCACCGGTTCGCCCACGAGGAAGCGGCCCAGTTCCAGCGCGATTTCCGACGCCGTGGGGCGGTCCGCCGGATCCCAGGCCAGGCACGCCAGACAGACGGCCTGCAAATCTTCCGGCGCGCCCACCGCCACCTCGCGCAAAAATGGCGGCGCGGTGGTTGCAATCCCTTCGAGCACCTGGCCGGCCGTTTCACCCGCAAACGGCGGCCGGCCAGTCAGCACCTTGAACATCAAACTGCCGAACGAGAACACGTCCGACGCCGCGGTGAGCGACCGGCCCCGCACCTGTTCCGGCGAGGCGTAAAGCGGCGTACCTTCAAACCCGCCTCCCTGCCGGCCGGCTTCCTCCAACGACAACGCCAGACCAAAGTCCAGAATCCGCGGGCGCATGTCAGGACCGACGATGACGTTGTCCGGCTTGAGGTCACGATGGACCAGACCGCGTTCGTGGGCGACGGCCAGGCCGCGCGCCACTTCGCGCAGCAGTTGCGCCTTTTGCAGAAAGTTAAGCCGTTCCGCAAAGCGGTCCAGAGGGAACCCTTCGACCAGCTCCATCACTATCGCCGGCGGATCGGTTTCATCCAGCACCGAAAAAATCGTCACGATGGCCGGGTCGCCAAGCGCGGCGGCTTTGCGAGCCTCGTCGAGCACGCGGCGGCGGACCGGCTCCTCTGCGCGTCGGCGCAGGACTTTGATGGCGACGCGCCGGTTGAGTTTCTCGTCGTGCGCGGCATAAACCACCCCGAGACTGCCTTCGCCGAGTTTGCGTTCGATGCGAAAGCCAGGCAGGTTCGGCGGCGGTTCTTCACGCCCGGCGGAGGGAGGTTCCGTCCGGGTGCGCAGTCGTCGCACGCGCAGGCCGGCTTCGATGCGTTCGCGGCCTTCCTGTTGGACTGCTTTCGGCAGCGTTGCGATATAAGCTTCAACCCGTCTGCTCGCGCCATCGCCGGCGTCACGCAAGAAGGCTTCCGCCTGAGCCGCCGCATGAATGACCGTCGTGCGCTGAAGTGAAGGGACGGCTGCCGGCGAAGACAAATGCATCGTTCGCCCGGTGCGTTCGAGCAAAAAGTCCCCGGCTTCGTCATGCGCGTGGAGGAGACTTTCCACTTCGCGCCGGAGCGCGGGGTCGCTGGCGCACTCCGCCGCCACGAATTTGTCGCGGGCAGTGCCGGGGCACAGTTCGATTGCCCGGGCGAACACATTTTCAGCGCTGTTGGCGGGTTGGTTCATCGGGCGCGGAAACCGGCCATGACTCTAACATCCGAACCGGCTTCGGCCAGCGCAAAAAATTTGATCCCTTTTGTCCGCCCATTCCGCTTTGGATATGTGACGGGCCGGTGATGGAACGGGAACCGTGCAAAAATGATTGATGAGAGCAAACCAAAGGACTTTGAATGAAAAACTGGGCAGTAACTGTCGCAGCTTTGTATATCGCGGTTCTTGCCGTCTTGACGGTGCCGGTCGCAATGCTGGCTTTTGTCCCGGAGATCGGTGTGGGCCAGGCGTTTGCCGCCTATTTTTGCTGGCCATACTGGCTGTGGCTGGTGGTGATGTTTTTCAGCCAAGTAGCTTTGCTTTCCGTACCGGTGCGCGTGGCCCACCAGCGGCCTGTCACACACGGTCCCGTGTGGCGTACGGTTCTGGCGGGCGGCCTGATGGCCGGCGGCCTGGCTGTTGGCGCATTCCTCTCGTTGTATGAATTTCTGTTTCGCGACCAGGGCTCGGGAAACTGGAGCGGATGGACTGCGCTCACCCTGGGGGTGCTGGCCTGGTGCATCTGGGCGCTGGTCTTCTTCCGCATGAGCCGCAGCATGGAGCCGACGGACATCGTTTCGCGCCAATGCCGGCTGCTCCTCAAAGGAAGTGTTCTCGAATTGTTGATTGCCGTGCCAACCCACATTGTGGCCCGATACCGCAATTACTGCTGCGCCGGTTTCATGACGTTCATCGGCCTCACGATGGGCGTGTCGGTGATGCTGTTCGCGTTCGGGCCGGCGGTGTTCTATCTCTTTGTGGAACGCTGGAAACGGCTGCATCCGACGCCGCGTAATGAAGTCGGGGCCGGCAATTGAAATGTCAACTTTGCTGGAACAAAATCACATTAACCAACAAAAGGATTCCATTATGAAGAACCGAAACATCATTGTCGTCGCGGGCGCCGCTGTGCTGCTGTGCTCCTGCATTCCATCGGTCAATCCGTTCTACACCAACAAGGACGTTGTTTTTGATACGCGCCTGCCGGGAGTCTGGCGAGGTGTAGGCGTAAGCAGTAAGGACCAGCCGGCAGTCTGGAACTTTGAGCCGTCGGGCACCAATGCCTACAAGCTTACTGTCACTGACAACGAAGGCAAACAAGGCCAATTCGATGCCCATCTCTTCGTGCTGAAACAGAATTATTTCCTCGATCTCATTCCCCGCGATTGCGATTACGCGACGAACCAGGCCGACCTGGTGGGATTTGCCATGTTTCCCGGCCATCTGCTCGTCCGCGTCTCGCAGTTCGACCCGGATTTGAAACTCGCCTTCTTTGACTTCGATTGGCTGCAAAAATATCTGGAGAAGAACCCGAAGACCCTCGCCCATCATCAGGAAGACGACCGCATCGTATTGACCGCCGGCACGCGCGACCTGCAGAAGTTCGTGCTCAGGCATCTCGGCGAAGGTGAACTCTTCGAGAAGCCGGGCATTTTGATCCGCCAGACCAACTCGGTTCCCACCGTGCCTTACCCGGGCTCACAATAGTAATTCGCCTGCGAATTCACCACGCAGGTTGTCGCGCCGTCCTCCGAGCACGCGCAAATCAAGGGAGTGCTGGTGGACGGCAAACCTTGCGCGGGCGTAGTGAAAAACGGGGTGCGTGAATGGCTCATCCCGCCGAGGGCTGATGAAACTGCGATGGGAGGTCGCCCGGACGGAAAACCGATGGGCCACTCAGGCTGCTGTTTTTACCAGTTTCTTTGGAGGCTTGTCGTCGGTCTGACCGTCCGTGAGGGCATTGTCCTTGGCCGGCATTTCCGCCAGCAATTGCCGAACGGCTTCCAGCACTATCGGAAAGGTGCACTGGCCTTTGATGAAGCGTCGGCTGGCAACTTCCAGAACGTACTCCTCATCTGCATCAATAATCGAGTTGGTTGAAAGGATGATGACGGGAACGGCTTTGAGCCGGGGATTCGCCTGCATGAATTTGAGCACCTCACCGCCGTCGAATCTGGGCAGCATCAGGTCCAGCAGCACCAAATCCGGGACCAGCCGAAGCAGAATCCTCATCGCCTCCAAACCGTCTTTTGCCGACTCGACGGAAAACCCCTCGCGCTCCAGACGCTGGCGATACGCTGTCAGCACGACCGGGTCGTCTTCGATATATAGAATGGATTTAGCTTTAATCATGTCCAGGTTCTTCGTTGTCAGCACATTTACGCATTCGCCCGCAAAAACGCCTGTTTTTGCGCTGTCCCTCAGCCTTTGCGTGCATTTTAGCAGCACCGCTTATGCCACAAATTATGAAAAACGGAGGTGATTTCCGGCCTTCCGCCATCGCGTCAGGCAATGCCGGCTAAAAGTTTTTCAATTCACAATTTGCCGCCCGAATGGTTAGCTTGGAGGCTGTGACCGCATCCGCGACCTCAGATCCCGCCCCCCGGACCCCGGACGCCCCCGACCGCTTGCGCGGCTTCTGGGCGCTCCTGGTCACGCAATTCCAGGGCGCGCTCAGCGACAACGTCCTGAAATGGCTCGTGGTTTTCATGATCCTCGGCATGAACGTGTCCACCGCCGAATTGCATCGCGTCGGCGAACTCGTCACCGCCCTGTTTTCATTGCCCTTCATCCTGTTTTCCATGGCGGGTGGTTTTTTTGCCGACCGCTTCAGCAAGCGGACCATCAGCGTGGGCGTGAAGATTTTTGAAATGGGCGTGATGCTCGCTGCGCTCGCGGGCTTCTGGTGGAACCAGATTCCGGTGCTGCTCGGCTGCGTGTTTTTGATGGGGGTCCACAGTTCGTTCTTCGGTCCCTCCAAATATGGCCTCCTGCCGGAGCTGTTGCCGGAACGGAAATTATCCTGGGGCAACGGCCTGATTGAACTCGGCACGTTCATGGCCATCATCCTCGGCACCGTCGCGGCGGCCCGGATGTCGAAACACTTTCACGGACATCAAGCCTGGTCGGGAATCATTTTGATGGCGCTCGCCGTCATCGGCTTCTTCACGTGCCTCGGCATCACCCGCGTGCCGGCCGCTGATCCCGGCCGGAAATTCCGCGCGAATTTTCTCCACGATTTGTTCGCGCAACTCCGGCTGGTTCGCCGCGACCGGCCGCTCACCCTGGCCTTTCTCGGCAACACGTACTTCTTCTTCCTGGGCCAGTTGCTGCAATTGAATGTGTTTTTTTATGGCGCGGAAATCCTGCATCTGGACCAGATCGGCATCGGCCAGTTGAGCATTGCCCTCGCGCTCGGCATCGGTCTCGGCAGCGTTGCGGCGGGCTACCTTTCCGGCGGGAAAATCGAATACGGCCTTGTTCCGCTCGGCGCCTTCGGCATGTCGCTGGTTTCCATCTGGCTGTCCGTGCCCGGTTTGCCGGTGAGCGCTGCGCTCGTCCGGCTGTCGTTGCTCGGATTCACCGGCGGCTTTTTCATCGTGCCCATCGCGGCGTTGCTGCAGCACCGGCCGGACCCGGCGAAGAAAGGGGAGGTCCTGGCCGCGGCAAACCTGATGTCGTTCGTCGGCATCTTTCTCGCGTCCGGCGCGTATTACTTGCTGGCGGACGTTGCGGGCCTGTCGCCGGTCGGAATATTTTTGTTCGGCGGCTTGCTGACGCTGGCGGGCGCCATCTACGTTTTGTTTCTGCTGCCGGACGCGCTGCTGCGGTTTTTGCTCTGGTGCGCAACCCATTCGTTTTACCGGATTCGCGTCGTCGGGCGCGACCACATCCCGGCCAAAGGCGGCGCGCTGTTCGTCTGCAACCACGTTTCCTGGGTGGACGCTTTGCTGCTCATAGCCTCCACCGACCGGCCGGTGCGGTTTCTGATGTTCAAGGACATTTACGAACAGGCCTGGATGAAGCCGTTCGCGCGCATCCTCGGCGTGATTCCCATTTCCTCCGAACAACGTCCGCGCGAAATGCTCCAGTCATTGCAAACCGCCAGCGACGCGATCCGGGCCGGCGAAGTCGTCTGCATTTTCGCCGAGGGCCAAATCACGCGCATTGGCCATCTGCTGCCTTTCCGGCGCGGCTTCGAGCGCATCATGAATGACCTGGAGGCGCCGATCATTCCGGTGGGCCTTGACGGCGTGTGGGGCAGCATCTTCAGCTTTCATAAGGGCCGATTCCTCTGGAAATTGCCGCGGCGTTTTCCGTATCCCATCACGGTCAACTATGGCAAACCGCTTCCGCCGACGGCGACGCCCTTCCAGGTGCGCTCGGCGGTGCAGGAACTGCTCGTTGAAGCCTGGCAGGCTCGCAAAGCGCGGATGCGTCCGCTGCCCATCGCCTTCATCAACACGGCGCGCAATCATCCGCTCCGCTTTGCGATGGCCGATGCACAAAATGCCGGGGTCAGCTTCGGCGCGGCGCTGGTGCGCTCCATTTTCCTCGCGCGACGATTGCGGAAGATCTGGTCGGGCCAGACGATGGTCGGCCTGCTGCTGCCACCGTCGGTGCCGGGCGCCCTCGTCAATCACGCCGCCATGCTGCTCGGCAAGGTGCCGGTAAATTTGAATTACACTGTGTCGGAAGAAACCCTCGCCTCGTGCATCCGGCAATGCGACATCAAAACCGTCGTCACCGCGAAAGTGTTTCTGGAGAAGCTCAAGCTCAAATTGCCTTGCGAAACCGTCTTGCTGGAGGAAGTGGCGGCCCGGCCCGGCCTGGGCGAGAAGCTCGTCGCGTCGCTCATCGCGTGGCTCGTGCCGGATCGTTGGTTGCAGCGATGTCTGGGCGCGGAAAGAAAAACCCGCCTGGACGATCTGGCCACCGTGATTTTCTCGAGCGGCAGCACCGGCGACCCGAAAGGTGTGAGGTTGAGCCACTATAACATCGGCTCGAACATCGAGCAGCTCGAACAGGTGTTCGGATTGAACCACCAGGATGGTTTCCTGGGCATCCTGCCGTTTTTTCATTCGTTTGGGTTTACCGGCACACTCTGCCTGTCGGCGACGCTGGGCGTGGGCATGGTTTATCATCCGAATCCACTCGAGGCGAAGGCCATCGGCCCGCTGGTCCGCGATCGCCGGCTCACCTTCCTGCTCGCCACGCCGACGTTCCTGCAACTGTACCTCCGCAGTTGCGCGCCGGCGGATTTTGGCAGCCTGCGCGTCGTGATGACCGCGGCGGAAAAATTGCCCGACCGGCTCGCGTCGGCGTTCGAGGAACATTTCGGCATCCGCCCGCTCGAAGGCTACGGCTGCACCGAATGCGCGCCGGCGGTGGCGGTGAACACACACGATTTCCGCTCGGCCGGGTTCCGGCAAATCGGCGCCAAACGCGGGAAAATCGGCCATCCGCTGCCGGGCGTGAGCGTGCGCATTGTCAGCCCGGAAAATCCGTGGAGCGGAGAAAATCTGCCGCTCGGCCAGCCCGGCCTGATGCTGGTACGCGGGCCGAACGTGATGCAGGGTTACCTCGGCCAACCGGAAAAAACCGCCGCGGTGTTGCGCGACGGCTGGTACGTCACCGGCGATATCGCGGCGATTGACGAGGACGGGTTTCTGCAAATCACCGACCGCCTGAGCCGCTTCAGCAAGATTGGCGGCGAAATGGTGCCGCACATCAAGGTCGAGGAAAAATTGCACGAACTCGCCAATGCCACCGAACAGACCTTCTTCGTCGCCGGTGTGCCGGACGAAAAAAAGGGCGAACGGCTCGTCGTGCTGCACAAATTGCCCGATGCCGCGCTGGCGCCTTGTTTGGAGAAATTGGCGCAGTGCGACCTGCCGAATCTCTGGAAGCCGCGCGCCGACCAGTTTTTCAGCGTGGAGAGTTTCCCGCTGCTCGGCACCGGCAAACTGGATTTGCGCAAAGTGCGCGAAATGGCGGCGCAGCTTGCATCGGCGGCTGCTTAGCGACATCGTCCAACGCTGGAACGTCGTCCGCGCGGCCAAAACTCCGGTTCTCAAACCTGCACCAATTTGGATTCAGAAATCGCTTGCTTCCGCGCGCGGGGCCACCTATATTCCACGCTCTTTTGCAATATAGATTTTATGCGACGTCCCAAAGGCATCAAAACTAAAAAGTCCGTGGCCAAGCGTTTCAAGATCACGGCCGGTGGCAAAGTTCTGCGCTCCAGCGCCGGCCGCCGGCACCTGGCCCAGACCAAAAACCCCAAGCGCCGCCGCGACTTGCGCGGCACCACCACGGTGGATGCCACCGACATGTATCGCATCACCCAAAGCCTCCCGTTCAGCCACTGAGGCCCTCAACTTTCAACCCTCAACTCTCAACTACTCATGCGTGTTACCAACGCCCCAGCTTCCCGCAAACGCCGCAAACGGATGGTCACCGCCGCCAAAGGCTTCCGGATGCGCCGCTCGAAACTTTACCGCTACGCCTCCGACGCCGTTGACCATGGACGCCAGTACGCCTACCGCGATCGCCGACGCAAAAAGCGCACGTTCCGTTATCTCTGGCAGATCCGCATCAACGCCGCCGCCCGCGCCGCCGGCCTGACCTACAGCCGCTTCATGGAAGGCCTCAAGGCCGCCAAATGCGCGCTCGACCGCAAGGTGCTGGCCGACCTCGCCGCGACCGACGCCGCCGCGTTTACTGAACTGGTCAACGTCGCCAAGAACGCGCTCAAGGCCAAGCCCGCTGCCACTTTGGCGAAGGCCTGAAAATTCCAATCTCATTTCTCAACGGGCGGCCAGCAATGGCCGCCCTTTTTTTATGGCCGCAAAAACGCACAAAGCGGGCAAAAATGTTCCGAATATTTCTTTTGTGACTTTTGCGCCTTTTTGCGGCTAAAATCCAGTTATGTCTTTGCTGAACGACATTGAACCGTTCAAGCAAGCCGCGCTCGCGGACTTGAAAGCCGCTCCCGACCTCGCCGCGCTTGAACAGACCAAGGGCGCTGGACTGGCGCCGCACGGCAAGTTCACCGCGCTGATGAAACAGCTCGGCACGCTGTCGAAGGAGGAAAAACCCGCCGCCGGCAAGCTCATCAACGCCGCCAAGATCGAACTCGAAGCCGCACTCGCCGAACGCCGCGCCGAACTCGAACTGGCGGCCGCGCTGCCCAAGGAGCCGACCGATTTCACCCTGCCCGGACGCCGCCGTGCCCTCGGCAAGCTCCATCCGCTCACGCAGGTGACCGAGGACATCGTCCGCAGCTTTCGCAAAATCGGTTTCGTCGTCGCCGACGGCCCGGAGATCGAGGACGAATACCATTGTTTCGACGCGCTCAACACCCCCGCCGACCATCCCGCCCGCGATACCCAGGACACGTTCTATCTTGGCATCGCGCCATGCTTGCCGGCTCCGGGAGACGCTCGTCTCCCTCGCCCGCGGGAGCGGGAGAGGCGCCAGCGCGTGAGGGCCGTGCGGGCAAATCACTTCTTGCTCCGAACTCACACCAGTTCCGTCCAAATCCGCGTGATGAAATCGCAGCCGCCGCCCGTGCGCATCATCGTGCCGGGCCGCGTCTATCGCCGCGACAACGCCGACGCCACGCACAATCCGACCTTCCAGCAGATCGAAGGGCTTTACGTGGACAAAAACGTCACCGTCGGCGACCTCAAAGGCACGGTGGAATTTGTCTTCAAGGAACTGCTCGGCGAGCGACGTAAGATCCGGTTCCGTCCGCATTATTTCAGCTACACCGAGCCGAGCTTCGAGATTGATTTCAGCAACGCGCTCGTGAAGAAGATGGGCAAGGACTGGCTGGAAATCGCCGGCTGCGGCATGGTGCATCCGCAGGTGTTCGAGAACGTCGGTTACGACCCGGAAATCTGGACCGGCTGGGCGTTCGGCTTCGGCATCGAACGCATCGCCATGATTCGCTACGGCATCAACGACATCCGCCTCTTTTACGAAAATGACGTGCGGTTTTTGAAACAGTTTTAATTCGTCACGGCGAAAATATTGTGAGCTATGAAAAGCAAATCCAAACAAATCAAGCGTCCGGTGGCTGATAAAAGCCCGGAGCGACTGCAACGGTTAAAGGCATTGAACGAACGCCTTCGCGGTAAATTCAAGAATTTCATGACGCAGGAAGATTTGAAAAAAATGCGCGAGGATGACAAATGGGAAGTGATTCATCAAACGCAAGGCCGATGAAAGCTCCGTCAGGAGCGACATAGAAAATGAACAATGACGGAAGGAACATTTTAGTTGGCGGAATGTGCCGCCCCGACGGGGCTTGGTTGATCGGCGGTGTGCTGGCTACAAAGATGCCGCTCCTAGCGGAGCTTGGCGGCATCAACGACATCCGCCTTTTTTACGAAAACGACGTGCGGTTTTTGAACAGTTTTGACGAAAGGTTTCAATGAACATTGCTGAAACAATCAAAATCGCCGCCTCTGTAATAATTTCGTTGGGTGGCAGTGGTGCAATTATTTTGGGGCTTTCAAATTTTCTTGGAAAAGTTTGGGCAGAAAGGCTGATGGTTAAAGAACGGGCAAAACACAATCAGGAACTAACCGAACTTCAAGCACGGCTTGAACGAACCAATCAGGAAAAACTTAAGGAGCTGCAAACCAACTTGGAAATCTATCGTGAAACTTACTTGAAGGAACATAGTGACAAGCTTGCGATTTACCGACTTGCCACCGATGTCATCACAGATTTCTTGGCTGACATTAGCATGATCCGTATGGGCCAAAAACCCGCAGGAGACGCCGTGGATCGTTTTAATCGGGGTCGCCTCAAAGCCCATGGATATTTAGCAATGCTCGCCCCGCAGCAAGTAATGGATGCATACGATTCGCTGATTGATAATCTCTTTTCGATTTTGGAGAAGCCTGTAATAACTAACCCTCAAGAAGATTGGAAAGAAATGCGGCGGCGCGCATACGTGTTGATCAATACGATCCGGGAAGACGTTGGTATTGATAAAAGCAAAGTTGAGTATCACGGCAAACGCTAGAATGAACCTTGAACAAACAGCTCTGAATCGTCGTGTGGCGAAAGCAGTTGCCAGCTACTGGTCAACGCGGCAAAGTCAGTCTGCCAAACAGGTGTCGTCCGGCCAGCATGACCAGGGCGCACGCAGCGCGGTAACCGGTGGCGCGCAGATGGATGGGTTCATCGGTCTGATAACGGGGCTGATTGGGGAATCTGGAATCAAGAGTCAGCACATCTTCCACAACACAGCGCTTGAACTGCCTGGCTTCTTCCGCCCGACTAAGGAATGGGATTTACTGGTCGTCCGTGACGGTCAGCTTATTCTCGTGCTCGAAGCCAAGTCGCAGGTTGGGCCGTCGTTCGGCAACAATTTCAACAACCGCACCGAGGAGGCGATGGGCAGCGCGCTGGATTTGTGGACGGCGTATCGTGAGGGTGCTTTCAACAAAACGATTCGCCCGTGGCTCGGCTATGTGTTCCTGTTGGAAGATTGCGAGGCATCACGGCGGCCCGTGAAGGTAAAAGAGCCGCATTTCAAGGTTTTTCCCGAGTTTGTCAATGCCAGCTACGCCAAGCGTTACGAGTTGTTCTGCCGAAAACTGGTTCGCGAGCGGCATTACAACGCCTCGGTGTTTCTGCTGTCCGAGCCGAAGGGCGGCTTGAAGGGAGCTTTCGCGGAGCCTGCCGAAGATTTAACCTTTCTCCAGTTCGCCAGATCACTGGCTGCCCACGCTGCAGCCTATCGCGATTGATCGATGAAACATTTTGCGACCAACGGAACGCCAACGACGCACCGTCTCTACCAGGGCGACGCGCGGAGCTTTCCCTACATCGCAGACGAATCGGTGCATCTGGTTGCCACGTCGCCACCCTACTGGAAGCTAAAACGCTATAACGACAGTCCGGGCCAGCTGGGACATGTTCAGGACTACGAAGAGTTTCTTGACGATCTTAAGCAGGTTTGGACGGAGAGCTACCGCGTACTCGTGCCGGGTGGACGCTTGGTCTGCGTCGTGGGCGATGTCTGCCTATCGCGCCGCGAGCATGGCCGGCACGTTGTTGTGCCGTTGCATTCCGATATTTGTGTCATCTGCCGGAAACTAGGCTTCGACAATCTAAATCCAATAATTTGGCACAAAATTTCCAATGCCGTCTTTGAGGCGAATACGAGCAGCAAATTTCTCGGCAAACCTTACGAGCCAAATGCCATCGTCAAAAATGACATCGAGTTTATTCTCATGCAGCGCAAACCAGGTGGCTATCGCCAACCGACAGAGGAGCAGCGGCGTTTGAGCATGATTCCCAAAAGCGAGTTCAACGAGTGGTTCCGCCAAATCTGGACACTCACCGGCGCTTCGACCAGGGAGCATCCCGCACCTTTCCCCCTCGAACTCGCCATGCGGCTGGTAAGGATGTTTTCCTTCCACGGCGACACGGTACTCGATCCCTTCTGCGGCAGTGGTACCACGATGCTCGCCGCGATGAAGTGGGGCCGTAACAGCCTTGGAATCGAGATTGATCCTGATTATTGCCTCATGGCCGCGCGTCGGATCCTGGACGAGAACCAGAATTTGTTTTCCACTGCTGGTTTTGAATGTGTCCATGCACCGGCCGCTGAAAATGGGGATTTGGTTCTCCATGAAAGACCAGTTGCCTATCGCGTTGCGAAACCGAGTAAAAGGAAAAGAGTTTCCAAATGAAGGGCACCGTTAGCTATGAACTATTCCCATAAACTTCTTTTAGTCGTTATGGTTTGTTGCACGTGGCTTGCATATGCTGAAACTGATTCGACAACAACAAATGTGCCCGGAATAAAAATAGTGGTATCATCGAATAATGGGGCTACGCAAACCAACTCCCAAGCTAGCACCGAAGAGTTATATCGTCATTATGCTGAGATTTTGGAAAAGACTAACGCGCAATTAAGTTTATGGTGGAACCCTTTGGGTGTTTTCGTCGGAGCTTTAGGCGTGCTCTTCGCCTTGGGAGCTATTGTCGCTGGGATTATTATTTACCGGCAAGGATCGGATTATAAAAAATCTCTTAGCGAATTTGAAAACACATATCGTGTAATTCTCGATAAAGTAATCCAGGAAAAAACAGCGCAACTTGAGGCGTTTATGACAACAATTGATGCGTCAATTAAAGAACAGCAAAAGCAACTACAGACGGCTAAAACAGAGCAAAAAGAACAAATTGAATCTGCTATACAAAATTTGGAACGTGTCAAAAAAGGTGTAACCGAGCAAATTCAACGCCCTTCGGTTCGGGCCGAATTCCTCGTGCCCTCGGGGAGTTTTGTCCCGGGAATTAGTGGTTTGTTGCCAATATCAGAAAGGTCTCATCAGTGCTCCAAATGTGGATTTGGTTTTAAAATGGCGAGTAATCCATATTCAGAATATTATAGTTCTATTACCGGCTCTCGACGAACCGTAACGTGTCCAAAATGTGGGAATATAGATTCAATTTAGGTTTAGAATGAAAGTCACCCTCAACTGGCTCAAACAATACGTTGATTTCGACTGGTCGCCGGAAGAACTGACCGAGCGGCTCACCATGCTCGGCCTCGAAGTCGAGAGCGTCCACAAAATCGGCGGCGAGTTCGAAGGCATCGTCGTCGCCCAAATCCTCACGCGCGACCCCGTGCCCGGCTCGGACAAGCTCTCCGTCTGCAAGGTCAACGACGGCAAGGGCGAGCGCGTCATCATTTGCGGTGCGCAGAATCACAAGGTCGGCGACAAGGTGCCGCTCATCCTGCCGACCTTCGCCCTGCCGCTGAAGCCCGGCGACAAGGAACCGTTCATCATCAAGGAACGGAAGGTTTTCGGCATCACCAGCCACGGCATGATGTGTTCGCCGCAGGAACTCGGCCTGCCGGATCAAGGTGGACGGCCTGCTCATCCTGCCCGCGGATGCGCCGGTCGGGAAATCGTTCGCCGAATATCTCGGTCGCAGCGGCGGCGACGTGGTTTACGATCTGGAAATCACGCCGAACCGGCCGGATTGGAACAGCGTCATCGGCATCGCCCGCGAAATCGCGGCAGTGACCGGGAATAAGCTGAAGCTTCCAGAAGTCGGAAGTCAGAAGTCGGAAGTCAGAACGGAAGATTTGGTTTCGGTGAGAATCGAAGACGCCGGAGCTTTGCCCGCGTTACACTGCGCGAGTCGTGAAAGGCGTGAAAATCGGGCCAAGCCCGGATTGGCTGCGAACCATGCTGGAGAAAGTCGGCATTCGCAGCATCAACAACGTCGTGGACGTGACGAATTACGTGATGCTCGAAACCGGCCAGCCGCTGCACGCGTTTGATTATCATCTAGTGGCACGGGCTTCCAGCCCGTCGGGCGGGCAAGATGCCCGCGCCACTATCGTCGTTCGCCGCGCCAACGCCGGCGAAAAATTCAAGACGCTCGACAACGTCGAACGCACGCTCACGAACGAAATGCTTTTGATTGCCGACGAACAAAAAGGCATCGCGCTCGCCGGCGTCATGGGCGGCCAGAACACGGAAATCAACGACACGACCGATGGACGTGCTCATCGAGAGCGCCTATTTCTCGCCGACGAACATCCGCCGCACGAGCAAGGCGCTCGGTCTGCGCAGCGAATCGAGCTACCGCTTCGAGCGCGGCGCGGACATCGGCATTTGCGATTGGGCCAGCCAGCGTTGCGCGCAATTGATTCTGGAAACCGCCGGCGGTCAATTGGCCGAAGGTGTCGTGGATGCCTATCCGAAACCGGTTGAGCCAAAGCAAGTGACGCTGCGTCATCACAAGGTCAACGAATTGCTCGGCATCACCTTGAAACCGGAGGAGTGCGAATATTATCTCGGCCAACTCGGTTTGAAGGCTGTGAATCGCAAGGCGCGGCCGGTGGGTGAGGGCGGCCCGCCGGAACCGGTGACGTTTCAAATTCCCACCTTCCGCGTGGATTTGAAGCGTGAGGTGGATTTGATTGAGGAAATCGCACGCCTGCACGGCGTGGACAAAATCCCGGCCACGTCGCCGCGCGGCGCGATTGGCACGAATGCATTTGATGCGGTCCACGATCAGATTGCCGAAGCGCGAAGAATTTTGAGCGGCTTGGGTTTGAACGAGGCGCAAGGACAAACGCTGATCGCGAATGCCGAATGCCGAATGCCGAATGCCGAATTGGTGGCTTTGGCGAATCCGCTGAGTTCAGACATGGACGTGCTGCGGCCGAGCTTGCTGCCGGGCTTGATTCATTCGTTGCGGCACAACGTCAGCCACAAGAATTACGACGTGGCTTTGTTTGAAATCGGACGGGTGTTTGCACAAGGTAGGGACGCCGCGCTGTCCCGACAAAAATCGGGGGACAGTGCAGGGCGCTCTCCCTACCAGGAAGAACGCCGCGTGGCCATCGCGATCACCGGTCAGCGTCATCCTCTGTTCTGGAGCGGTGAAGATCGCGACGCGAAGTTTGACGCCTACGATTTGAAAGGGTTGCTCGAAGAATTTTTTGAGCAATTCGGTTTGCGCGGGATGACGTTCAACCGCCGGGCTGAAAGCACGGCATTGTTCCTTGAATCTGCCGTGATTTTGCAGGGCAAGAATCCCATCGGTGAATTCGGCCAGCTATCGCCGGTGCTGGCAAAGAAATACGATTTGCGCGACGCGGTGTTGCTGGCGGAATTGAATCTGGATTTGCTGCTGGCCCGGCGCAATCCGGCCAAGTCGTTCAAGCCGTTGCCGCAATTCCCGGCGATCCGCCGCGACGTGGCCATGATGGTGCCCGAAGCCACGACGCATGAAGCGGTTTTGCAGGTGGTGAAACAGGCCAAGCCGGCGAACCTGGAAACGTGTCGAGTTGTTCGACGTGTTTCGTGGCAAAGAATGTGCCGGAAGGACAGAAGAGTCTGGCTTACGCTTTCACCTATCGCGCGTCGGACAAAACGCTGACTGACGCCGAAGTGAACGCCGCGCACACGAAAATCGTGGAAGCATTCAAATCGCAGTTGAAAGCGACGGTGCGGGAATAGCGCAAATCATCTTGTAAGTCGGAGGGACTCGCAGAGCTCGTCCCTCCGAAAATTTATTCCGTTGCTACAAACGGCGGCATCGGGCAATCGAGCGTGTCGGCGATGGCGCGGAGCAGTTCGGCCTCCGCTTCCTGAATCACGCCGTCGGCCCCGACGGTGTGAATGCAGGCCTCCAGCAGGTTCTTTTTGATGATCGGCACGGCCTGCGCGAGGCGGTTAAGCGCAGCGTCAATCTGGTCCACGCCGCATTGTTCACACGGCAGCAATCCCCAATCGCCGTCGGGCGCCCGCAAATACGGCGCGCCTTGCTCGAAAGCTTTTTGAACTTCGGCCGCGTTGCTGTTGCCGACGTTTGCCAGCGCGGACAGCACCACGGCACAATCCGGCACGAGCGGCTTGAGCGTGTAATATTGGACGGTCGGCGGCCGCGTCCCGGCGAATTGCGGACCCAAGTGGTGCAGAATGATTTTCTGGAGGACGAATTCAAACAATTCGATTTTGCCGTCGCTTTCGATGAGCCATTGGAGCGTTTGTGAAAATTGATTGAACTGGTCCGCAGTCAAATGCCGGAGTGTGCCGAGGGCGAGGTTGATCATCGGCAGATGCGCATGGACGGCAGCTTTGGAAACGTCGGGAAATAACGCAGCCGTCTTTTGCTGAATCGCCGGCGCAACGCGCTTGGCGAGTTCGGCAAGCTGCGTCGCGCGCGTCGCATCGTCCGGACTGAGCAGCAGCGCATAAACCAATGCGACGGCGTCGAGCGGTTCGCGGGCGGCAGCTTTGACGCTGTCAGGTAACGAGTCGCGCAACTGCTCGGCGTATTTGAGGTGCAACGGCGTCGGATTGCCAAGATTGGGCAGGACAGAGCGCGTTCTGATGACCGGTGGTTTTTCCGCGTCGCCGGAGGCGAGGATTGCGCCGCCCAGCACCGTGCCAAAAATGTTGGTCATCGGCGGGCCTTTCGGTGTTGAAGTGCCTTCAGGCGGCCGGTCGCGCCCGTCGTAACGGACATACGCGAATTTTCCGTCGAAGTTCGGGTCAAAAATGCGAATTCGCTCCGCGAGCGGCGGATGGGTTTCGAGCAATCCGATGAACGGTTCGCTGACGCCATTGCCAAAAAACATGTGAGACAGTTCCTCGGCGTGCGCGTGGCTGAGGCGCGAACCGGTTTCGCCCAGGCCGCCGATTTTTTTCAGCGCGCCGGTGATGCCTCCCGGATTGCGCGTGAACTGGACGGACGAAGCGTCGGCGAGAAATTCCCGTTGGCGGCTGACGGCGGCCTGGATCAAGCGCCCGAAAAAAACACCGATGTAGCCGATGAGCAACAAAACGAGTCCGAGAATCGGCAGCGGATTCTGGCCGCGTCCGCGCCCGCCGCCGCGTGCGGTTTGCAGGAGAACGC
Organism: uncultured Verrucomicrobiae bacterium; assembly: GCA_963802515.1. Taxonomy (GTDB): domain Bacteria; phylum Verrucomicrobiota; class Verrucomicrobiia; order Limisphaerales; family UBA11358; genus UBA11358. The sequence goes on along the minus strand of CAWDIX010000002.1, from coordinate 1,255,760 downwards.
GGCCAACGATGGCGAGGCAAAGAATGCCAAAAATAATTCCCATCAGCCGGAGGTTCAGCCGCATGTCGCCGTTGAGAATGTGGCTGAATTCGTGGCCGATGACGCCCTGCAATTCGTCGCGTGACAAAATTTTCATGCAGCCGCGCGTGACCGTGATGGTCGCGTCGCCGGGTTTGTGGCCGGCGGCGAAGGCGTTGATGCCGTCCTCCGTGTCCATGACATAAACCTGCGGCACGGGCACACCGGAGGCGATGGCCATTTCCTCGACGACATTGAGCAGCTTGCGTTCGTCCGGATCGTTCGAGTTCGGGCTGACGGGGCGTCCGCCCATCATTTCCGAAACCGCGCTGCCGCCAGAGGCCAGCGCCATGGTTTTGTAACTGCTGCCGATGAGGATGACCGCCAGCACGCCGACGGTGACGCCGAGGAACAGTTGTGGATTCCAAAGCGTAAACTGCGGTTGTTCGCCATAACGGTGAATGTGCGATTGCGCGCCGGCAAAAATGACCAGCGAAGCGAAATAAACAGCGGCGATGAGCGCGGCGACGGCGACCGCGAAATAAAAAACGAGCAGCTTTGTTTTGCGGCGGGTCTTGTCCTGCTGGGCAAAGAAATCCATTTCGGGAGGGACGGTATTCTGCCGTCCCAAAAATTAATCAGGGACGGCGGCACGCCGTCCCTCCCACAATTTACGAGAATGAAACCTTCGGCGCGTCCTTCTGCTCCGGCTTGTCAATGACGAACAGTTCCGCCGGGCCGAAGTTGAAGATGCCCGCGATGATGTTGATCGGGAAAACCTCCCGGTCGGTGTTGTAAACCATGACGGAATCGTTATACGCCTGCCGGGCGAAGGAAATCTTGTTTTCCGTTGAGGTCAACTCCTCGGTGAGTTGCATCATGTTCTGGTTCGCCTTCAAATCGGGATACGATTCGGAGACCATCATCAGGCGGCTCAGCGTGCCGGCGAGGCCGGTTTCGGCGGAAACCAGGTTTTTCATGGTGCTGGCGTCCCCGGGATTGGCGGCGGCGGCCTGTGAGGCGGCGTAGGCGATGTTGCGCGCCTTGGTGACATTCTCCAGCGTTTCGCGTTCGTGCTTGATGTAGCCCTTGGCGATCTCGACCAGGTTCGGAATCAGGTCGTAGCGGCGCTTGAGTTGCACGTCAATCTGCGCATAGGCGTTTTTGAACCGGTTGCGCAACGTGACGAGTTTGTTGTAACCGCCGATGACGAAGGCCACGAGGCCCACCAGCACGACCAGCACAACGACGGTAATGATCAATCCAATTCCCATAGCCATAATTTTCCTTTGTTAAGTTTGCCTTTCTACTAAGCCAAAGCCCGCCCCCCGGCAATGATAATTTGGCCCGCTTTTTGGAATTGGCATTGGTGGCGCGGGCGTTCCGCCCGGCAGTGGCGATCTGTTTGTCGAACGGGCGAGGCGCCCAGGCTACTCTTTCACGGCTCAACGAACACCGGCATCCCGACCCAGGCGAGGTGGCTCAGATATTCCGCGTCCCAGTTCGCCAGCCGGAAACAGCCGTGTGATTCGGTGCGCCCGACCTGCTCCGGGTTCGGTGTGCCATGGATGCCGTAACCCGGTCGGTCCAGGCCGATCCATGCTATGCCCACCGGATTGTTCGGGCCGGGCGGCAAAATCAGTTTCTGGTTCGACTGCCGCGCCTCCGGCGACTCGGGAAATAATTCCGGATCAAAGGTGTAATTCGGATTCGGCGCGATGACGATGACGTGCAATTCGCCGACCGGCCGTTTCTCGACACGCGCCGCGATGCTGCAAGGAAAATGCGCGACCAGGTTGGTGTCCTCGTCGAATGCCTCCAAAAATTTGTCGCCGAGATGGATGACGACAAACGCCGCCTTGTTCGTCGGCGCGGGATAATCCACGTCGGGAATTTTCACGACCGTGCCGGCAGCGAGGTTGGTCCAATTCACATTCGGATTGAGTTGCCGGATCAAATCAGGATGCGCATGGCCTTTTTCGGCGACCAACTCGAGTTCCGTTTCGTAATATAGCGCAGACTGTTGAGATTTGGCCAGCCACGTTTGGCCGAGCGGCTGCAACCGCGCCAGGTCGTTTGTCGTGACCATATAGGTCGTCAATAGGGGTGAATTGAGAGTCAGCCGTGCGCCTGTCTCCGCGTCCAGCGTGCCGGTCGGCGGCAAATTTTCCATTTCCTGGAAGACGGAAATCGCCCTTCGCGTTTGCGAACCGAACACAGCGTCAATTGAACCCGGGGAAATACCGCGGCGCGCCAACGCGATTTGGGCTTCAAATACATTGCGCGCCGCGCGCGGAAAACCGCTTCCGGCTTCAATTGCCATGCTCCCCGGGCGTGCCGTGGATTTGGGAGGGGCCGGCGCAACGATCCGGGCCGGTTTGGCGTGAGGCTCATGCCGCGACCAGAGCCAGGCCGCGACCGCAACAAGGGCGAGGACAAACAGCCAACGCATCACTCCGCCCTTTTTGCGGCGTTTGCCCGGTAATTGGTATTTTGGCCTTGAGCGGCGTGCCATGCCGGGATTAAGCCACAGGCCAATCGGCGACCCAAGAGCGAAGTCAAAGCCGGGGCGGCGAACGATTTGCTCAGGCCAGTTTCAGCGCGGCATCGCCGATGATTCGAGCGGCGGCTTCGTAGCCGACCAGACCGGTATTGATAATCATGTGGTAGAGCAGGGGATCCTCGATGTCGGCGCCAAAATATTTTTTGAGATAACGCTGGCGGGCACGGTCTTCGCGCAGGCAAAATTTGCGCGCCTCGGTTTTGGTCATGTTATAGGCTTCATGGGCGTGTTCCACCCGGTCATTGAGCGGAGCCACCAGCCGGACATGGAGCACATGCGGCAATCGGGCGGTGACGATGTTGGCGCCGCGGCCGATAAGGATCACGTTGCCCGCTTCAGCCAGTTTGAGCATGGTCTCGGCGGTCTGATGAAGTACCGTCGTTGCAGGCGGATGCACTCCCAGCACATCAGCCATGATGTCTTCCAGTTCCGAAATGCGGTCTTCCGGCAGGAATTTCGCCAGGCACGCCGGGAGGTTGTGATCCGCAAGGACCTTGTCCATGAGGTTGCGATCAAACACCACCCACGGGCAGGTGTTCCCCGCGGAATGCCCCTGCAAATAATGAGCCAGACTTTCAGCGACCACTAATGCCCCGCAACCCGCCTGCCGCGAAATCGTCACCGTGCGTCGCACGTTCTTTGGCATCGGCGATTCCAGCCCTGCCATGAATTGCACCTGGCTGCTGATAAAGGACGGACAATGTTCAAGACCGTGGTCAATCATAGCGACCTCTTGATGCGCGAGTTTGTTGTGCAGAGCGTGAACGGCCCGTGCCTTCGTGTCCGGTAAAGGCCATCCCGATTAAAACCCGTCGAGTCTGCATCTCATCCATAACTGCTTTCGGGTTTCGACACCGGCCCTGCCCCTCGTGCTCAATCCCGCCGGTTCTTGATGCACCATACGCCTCCGCCACCGCCGATTTCAAGGGAGGCCAGACGATTTGATGACGGCTAATGCGAAAAATTAATCATCAGCAACCGGTGATTCTGCCGCGACTCACGGCCGCCTGAGCCTTTCGCGGTAGGCGTGTCGGATTTGGTCCACCAGCGGCGAGGACGCGACCGGTTTGCCGTCAAGCGCGGTCGCCGGCACGATGCCGGACACGCTTTGGGTGATGAAAATGCCCTTGGCATTCCACAGCGCCCCGGGTTTGATGACGCGCTGGTCCGTCCGGAGACCCAGCGTCTGGCAGATTTCCAGCACGACAGCGCGCGTGATGCCCGGCAACGCGCCACGACCGGTGGGCGCGGTGCAAATCCGGCTGCGGGAAACCCAAAACAAATTGCCGCTCGCAGTTTCGGCCACTTCGCTATTCGAGTTGAGGAGCAAAGCCTCGTCCGCGCCTTTTTCCACGGCCTCCATCCGCGCCATGACATGCGTAAGCTTGTTCAGCGTTTTGAATGCCGCGAGCGGATCGGCGGTGGGAACTCGAAACGAAGACGTGACCAAACTCCACTGAATCGCATTCCCCAACGGCGGCGCGGCGTGCAGCGTCATCACAACCGTTGGTTTGCCATTTGATCTGGGCGTGTAACCGCGTTCGCCCGGTCCGCGGGTCAGCGTCACGCGCAAAATGGCGTCCGGCATTTTGTTTTTCCCAATGAGCTGCCCGATGAAATCCTGCAATTCCTCCGCCGTGAATGGTGATTTGATTTTCAAAAAATCCGCGCCGCGCGCCATGCGTTCCAGATGTTGCGCCGGGCGGAATGGCCGGCCGTGGACGACGCGCATCGTCTCGAACAGCCCGTCGCCATACATAAGACCGCGGTCGTTGACCGGAACGACCGCTCGCGCCTCGGGCACAAACTGGCCATTGAGGAAAACGAGCATGACGATTTTTAACGCAAAGGGGCCGGGACGCAGAGGAAAAAATGAATCCGCGAATTCCGCCGATTTTCACGAATTCCATTCGCGTTCATTTACGTGATCCGCGGGTGAGAAAAGGTCGGTTGGCAGCGCCGCCAAAAACCCCGCCGCCTTGGCGAGCGTTTCCTCATATTCCGCCTCGGGATTGGAATCGGCCACAATGCCCGCGCCGACGTTGAAATGCGCGAAACCCTCTTTGCAAATCGCCGTGCGGATGATGATGCTCAACTGGCTTTCGCGGTTGAAACCGAGATAACCCAGCGCGCCGGTGTATGGCCCGCGCGCAATCGGTTCCAATTCGTCAATGATTTCCATGGCGCGGAACTTCGGCGCGCCGGTGATGCTGCCGCCGGGGAAGCACGACGCGAGCGCGGCGAAATGCGTCACGTCCTTGCGTAACCGGCCTTCGACCGTTGAGACGAGATGCTGCACCTGGGCGAAGCGCTCGAGCCGCGCCAGTTCCGGCGTCTGCACGGAACCGAATTCGCACACCTTGCCGAGATCATTGCGCAGCAGGTCGGTGATCATCACCAATTCGGCCAGTTCCTTCGCGCTGGTCTGGAGTTCGTAGGCGAGTTGCGCATCGCGGGTCGGGTCGGCGTCACGCGGGCGCGTGCCTTTGATGGGCCGGGTTTGAATGTGCGAACCGCTCAAGCGCAGAAATTGTTCCGGCGATGACGACGCAATTTCAAAATCGCCGCAATCGAAGAACGCCGAGAACGGGGCGGGAGAGACGACGGCCAGCCGTTGGAACAAATCCCAGCCCGAAAAATTCCACGGGGCGGTCAGGCGTTGCGACAGGTTGACCTGGTAAATGTCGCCGACGCGGATGTAACGCTGCGCGCGTTCGACGGCGGAAAGAAAATCAGCGTTTGAAAAGTTTGAAACAACGCTCGCCCTCATCCCGGCCCTCTCCCCCAGGAGAGGGAGAAACTTTCGCAAATCGAAGCGACTTTGTGGATCGCAGGTACTTTCTCCGGCTGACGATTCATTCTCCCTCGCCCTTTCCGAAAGGGAGAGGGCCGGGGTGAGGGTTTCTCCCAAACGTGTTTGCCAAAATTCGAGTTGTTCCCGCGCCCGCTTTTCGCTCCGCGAGCCGTCGGCAGCGAGCCCGGTCGAAACGATGAACGTTTTGCCGAGGCGATGATCAAACACGACCAGGCTGTCGTAAAAGCCGACGTGGCAGTCGGGCAGTTCGAGATCGTTGACGGCGCGGCGCGGGAGTTTCGGCTCGGTGAAATTTTTCAGGTCGTAACCCCAATAACCGAAACAGCCGCCGAGCGGGAATGGCAAATCAATTTCGTCCAGCAGTTCGAAGCGCGACATCAAACTGTCAAGCAGATGCCACGGGTTGCCGAATTGAATCCGAGGTCCCGGGTCCGGGGTCCGGGGTCTGGAGATTGCGCAGCGCGAACCCGAAGAGCGAAACGTGAGGATGGGATTTGCGGTGACGAATGAGTAACGCGCCGACGGCGAATCGAACGACGCAGTGCGAAGCAAAACAATTCCGGCTTCGCCGTAGAGTTGCCCGACCAGCGACTCCGGCGAGTGGGCGGTGGGAATTTCGCAAATCAGCGGGCGCATGCCGGATCACGCAAAGGCCTTGGGCAGGACGCCAGGAGGACCGACACGGCGTTCGTAGTCCAGAATGAGGCTGATGGCCTCCTGCGGGTCATCGGTCAAATTGACGAGGTCGAGATCGGCAGGACTGATAAATTTGCATTTTTCCTTCACCTCCGTTTTCAGCCAGCGCAGCAGGCCGTTCCAGTGGTCGCGCCCGAACAGGATGAGCGGGAATTGCGGGATGCGCTCGGTTTGCACGAGCGTGACGATTTCAAAAAATTCGTCGAGCGTGCCGAAACCGCCGGGCATGAACACAAAGCCGAGGCTGTATTTGGCGAAACAGACCTTGCGCGCAAAGAAATAATGGAAGTGCAGCGGCACGTTGGCGTAACGGTTGCCGGCCTGCTCGCTGCGGCAATTCGATGTTGAGGCCGACGGATTTGCCGCCGCCCTGCGCCGCGCCCTTGTTGGCGGCTTCCATGATGCCGGGACCGCCGCCGGTGACGACGGCGAGGTTATGTTGTGCCAGGCCTTTGGCGATGGCCGCGGCGGCGCGATAATACTTGTCGTTCGGGTGCGTTCGCGCGGAGCCGAAAATCGTAACGGCGGGGCCGATATGCGAAAGCGTCTGGAAAGAATCCACAAACTCGGCCATGATGCGGAAAATGCGCCAGGGATCCTCGCGAACGAATGGAGTGGTGTCGCTCATGGCCGAAACATAGTCATGCCGGCCGAATGAAACAAGCCGGAGAACTCAAAGAATTCTCCGGCGGGACGGGGCAAACGGTGCTTCAGGAGCAGCCGAGGCTCTCGCCGCAATTCAGGCACTTGTAGCACGCGCCGTTGCGCACGGCCACGTGGCCGCAGTTCGGGCAGGTGGGCGCGTCCTGCTGAAAATGCGCGACGGAATCGCTCAACGATTTCACGGGCGCCGGCGGGCGTGATGGCCGTTGCCGTTGCCCGATTTTACGTCGAGGCACGTCGTTGTCCTCGGCAATCGGCAATTCAGGCACCGGGCGGTTCACTCTTTTTTTTTCTTCTTCGAGCAGACCGGGCATGGCCAGTTCCGGTTGGTGCGCGATTGGCCGTGACGGCGTCGCGATAGCCGGGAATAAACTGCAGCGGCCATCCAGCGAAACACGTAGTCGGTGATCGAGGAAGCGTTGCGGATCTCGGGATTCTTCGTGAAACCGCTCGGCTCGAAACGCTGGTGGGCGAATTTTTTCACGAGGGCTTCCAGCGGCACACCGTATTGCAACGCGATGCTGGTGAGCGTGCCGATGCCGTCCATCAAGCCGCCGATGGTCGAACCTTCCTTGGCCATGGTGATGAACAATTCGCCCGGCTGGCTCGTCTTCGAACAATCCGACCGTCAGTAACCTTCGTGGCCGGCAATGTCGAATTTGTGCGTGACCGCCGTGCGCGTGTCGGACAAACGGCGGCGCAGCGGCTTGCCGGTCTCGGCGCGCAGTCTGGCCACCTCGGTTTCGAGTTCCTTGATGCGGGTTTCGAGCAAGGAAGTATCCGCCGCAGCGGAGCCGCCGGAGCCGCCGCTGGTCTTTTTGGTGCTTAGCGGCTGCGAACGCTTCGAGCCGTCGCGGTAAATCGCCACGCACTTGAGTCCCATTTTCCAGGCCTGGATGTACGTGTCGCGGATGTCCTCGACCGTGCTTTCGTTTGGCATGTTGACGGTCTTGGAAATGGCGCCGCTGATGAACGGCTGCGCCGCAGCCATCATTTTCAAATGCGCCAGATAATGAATGCTGCGCTTGCCGCGATGCGGCTTGAAGGCACAATCGAAAACGGGCAGATGCTCCGGCTTCAAGCCGCTCCGGATGGTCTGGCCGTTTTCCTCCGACGTCTTCAATCGTGTCGAATTTTTCGATGTGCGCGATGATGGCCGTGATTTCTGCCTCGCCGTAACCGAGCCGGCGCAGCGCATCGGGCACGCCGCGGTTGACAATCTTCAACATGCCGCCGCCGGCAAGCAGCTTGTATTTGACCAGCGCGATGTCGGGTTCGATGCCCGTCGTGTCGCAGTCCATCGAGAAACGCAATGGTGCCGGTCGGCGCCAGAACGGTGACCTGCGCGTTGCGGTAGCCAGACTTGCGGCCGCGATTGCCAGCGCGCCGTCCCAGCAACGGCGCGCCTCGTCCTTCAGATAATTGAATTCCTGGCTCGGCTGGATGGTTTCGACGGCGTCGCGGTGCAATTGGATGACGCCGAGCATGGATTCGACGTTGTCCTTTTGCCAGCGGTTTGGGCACATGCGCGCAGCGGGCGTCGCGGTAGCCGGGAAAAGCGCCGACGCTCGCGGCAATTTCCGCGCTCTGCTCGTAGGCGTGGCCGGTCATGATGGCCGTGATGGCGCCGGCGAGCGCGCGGCCTTCATCGCTGTCATAAGGCAATCCGTAGCTCATGCACGAGCGAACCGAGGTTGGCGTAACCGAGGCCGAGCGTGCGGAAAATGTGGGAATTTTCGGCGATGTCCTTGGTCGGATAGCTGGCGTTGTCCACGAGGATTTCCTGCGCGGTGATGAAAATGCGCACGGCGGCCTTGAAACGTTCCACGTCAAATTTGCCGTCCTCGCGCTTGAATTTCATCAAATTCAGCGACGCGAGATTGCAGGCGGTGTTGTTGAGGAAGACGTATTCGCTGCACGGATTGGTGGAATGGATCGGCTCGGTGCCCTTGCAGGTGTGCCATTTCTGGATCGCGCCGTCGTATTGCATGCCGGGGTCGCCGCAAATCCAGGTGCCTTCGGCGATTTTGTAAAGCAGTTTCGCGGCGTCCTTCTTTTCGAGCGGCTTGCCGGTGGTGATGGCGCGCGTCCACCATTCCTTGCCGTCGAGCGCGGCCTGCATGAACTCGTCGCTGGCGCGCACGGAAAGGTTTTCGTTCTGATACATCACGCTGCCGTAGGCATCGCCGTTGTAGGAACCGTCATAGCCCTGTTCGATGAGCGCCCACGCCTTCTTTTCCTCCTTTTGCTTGGCGTCAATGAATTCCTCGATGTCGCCGTGCCAGTCGCGCAGCGTGTTCATCTTGGCCGCGCGCCGGGTCTTGCCGCCGGATTTCACGACGTTGGCAACCTGGTCATAGACCTTCAGGAAGCTCATCGGGCCGCTGGGCCGTCCGCCGCCGCTCAATTTTTCCCGGCTCGAACGCAGCGGCGACAGGTCCGTGCCGGTGCCGGAGCCGAATTTGAACAGCATCGCCTCGCTGTGCGCCAGCCGCATGATGCTTTCCATGTTGTCCTCGACCGACTGGATGAAGCAGGCGCTGCCCTGCGGATATTCGTATTGCGTCGTGGCGCGCTCGGCCTCGCCGGTCTTGCGGTTGTAAAACCAGTTGCCCTTGCTGGAATTTTTGCCGATGCCGTACTGGTGGAGACAGCCCGACGTTGAACCAGACCGGCGAATTGAACGCGCCGTATTGGTTCACGCACAGCCAGGTCAATTCCTCGTAGAAAATTTCGCCGTCGGCCTTGCTGAAATAACCGTCCGCGATGCCCCAATCCGCAATCGTCCGGGCAGATGCGATGAATGAGCTGGCGCACGGAGGTTTCGCGCTCGGGCGTGTTTTGCTCGCCGTAAAAATATTTCGAGACGACCACCTTCGTGGCGAGCAGCGACCACGACTTCGGCACCTCGACGTTTTCCTGCTTGAAAATCACCTTGCCGGCGTCGTCGGTGATTTCGGCGGTGCGCCGTTCCCATTCGATCTGGTCGAACGGTTTGACCTTCGCGTCGCTGAAAATGCGCTCGATGCGCAGGGATTTCTTCGTCGCGTCCTTGTTGACTTCCACGTCGCGTGCCGCCGCCACTTTCGTGGCCCGGCGCCGCCCGACATGCGGGGCAGGCGCCAAAACTTCTTCGCGTGCATCAATCATGTTGCCTCCACAAAGTTTTTAGACATTTAACGCCCGGTGACATCAAAGAAAAAATGCCGACCGAACTTCCAAAATTGTTAATTTCCCACCAAAGCCCGACTTTCTACAAATTCAGCTTCCCCAATTAGTTGGGGAACGACAACGATACTGCTACCACCGGTTGTGGTTTCAAGAAAAATTTTCAAAAAAGTTACGAAAACGATATTCCCAAATGAAATCAGCGTAAATTCCGCGTCAACGTTGAGCAACGATGATTTATTCGCCGCGGTGAATAAAATTCAGCGCAATTTTCCCGGCGCGCGTTTTCGTTTTTGGAACGGTTTTTGTCGCCGCACCGGTTCAACCGTCTTGGGCCGCGGCTTCGGCACCAGCACGATCGGGCAGCCTTCGTAACCGAACGCGCGGCGCAATTCGTCCGCCAGATATTTTTTGTATTGCGTCGGAAAACAGTTCGTCGCGGTTGACGAACAGCAGAAATGTCGGCGGCGCCTGCCGCACCTGCGTCGCGTAGAAAAATTTCAGCCGGTGTCCCACCGCGCTGACCGGCTGGCGGCGCTCGACGGCGTCGCGCAACGTGCGGTTCAAAATTGCCGTCGGAATTTTCTGCTGCAATTGCGCGGCCACGTAGCGCACGGCCTCGAGCAGGCGGTCGAGATTGAAACCCGGACTTGGCCGACGTGAAAATCACCGGCGCGTAATCGAGGAAAAACAATTTTTCCTGCACCCACGCGCCGAATTCGCCGAGCGTGGACAGTTCCCCGGCCTGCCCTTCGCGCCGGTCCTTCCGGTTGCGCCGGCCGATTTCCTCCTCGCGCGCCTGGCGGACGGATTCCGCCACCAAATCCCATTTGTTGACGACCACGATGCAGGCTTTGCGGTTTTCGACGATGACGTCGGCGATCTTTTTGTCCTGCTCGGTGATGCCCATTTCCGCATCCAAAACCAGAATGGCAATGTCGCAGCGGGCGATGGAATCCTCGGCGCGCTGGACGCTGAAAAATTCGATCGAATCGTCCACCCGCCGCGTCTTGCGCATGCCGGCGGTGTCAATCAGGATGTATTTCTGCGTGGCGGCGACGCCCGTCGCCGCTCGGTTTTCACCTCGAACGGCACGTCAATCGCGTCGCGCGTCGTGCCGGGAACCGGGCTGACGATGACGCGCGAGGATTGCGTCAAGGCGTTGATAATTGAGGACTTGCCGACGTTCGGGCGGCCGACAATGGCAAGCTTCAACGTCAGGTCCACAGTCTTCAGTCCACCGTCTCCAGTCGGTTCGGCAGTCGGACTCTTGACTGAGGACTGAGGACTGTGGGCTGGTAAAACCGCAACCGCCGCATTCATCAGATTCTCGATGCCTTCGCCATGAATCGCGCTGACGGGGAAAATTTTCTCAAAGCCAAGCTGGGAAAATTCCGTCACCGCTCCTTCGAGCCGGTGCGTGTCCACCTTGTTGACCGCCACCAGAATGGGTTTCCCGCTCCGGCGCAGGCGCGCGGCGACTTCGCGGTCGAGCGGAACGATTCCTTCCTGCACGTTGACGACGAGAATGATTGACGCTGGCGGCTTCAATGGCCAGTTCGACCTGGTCCATGGCGGCTTTGATGATCACGTCGTCGGATTTTTCACGGCGCAACAAGCCGATGCCGCCGGTGTCCACCAGCGTGAACGGGCGCCCGTGCCATTCCGCCTCGGCGGTGACGCGGTCGCGCGTGACACCAGGCTGGTCATGCACAATCGCAATCCGTTTGCCGACGATGCGGTTGAACAGCGCGGACTTGCCGACATTCGGCCGTCCGACGATGGCAATCAGATTTGACACAAAGGCAGGATGAAGATATTCACCGTTGCCGGAAATCAAAATCGATCTGGACGCGGTGAAAGTGAAGGTTTAGCGTGCACAATGTGACCTTGATAACTGCGATGACTTGGGTCAGAGATTTTGTCAGATTTTCGCATTCGAGCGCGCAAAAGAAAAGTTGGATTAACGCGCTGCTGCGGTTAAATTATTGTCGTTATGCCGATGACGCTTGATCAAATTGTTGAAGAGACGAAGCATTGGCCGCCGGAACAGGTCGGCGAATTGCTCGACCGTTTGGCCGGAGACCTGCACACGAGCGAGCCGGAAATCAAGGCTGCCTGGAAAACCGAGATTGACCGGCGCATTTCCGAAATCGAGTCGGGCAAGGTCAAAGGTATCCTTGGCGAAGAAGTCTCGGCCCGCATCCAAAAAATTCTCAAGCGGTGAAGCCGCATGTTTTTCATCCCGCTGCGGCTGAAGAATATGCTCGCGCCGTCGAATGCTACGCCGACGTTGCCTCTGAACTTGGCGCCCGCTTTTACGATGAAATCGAACGGCTCATCAAAGAAATTTGCCGTCAGCCCGACCGTTTCTTCCGTTTCAGTCCGCCGGCCCAACGCGCGTTGTCGCGCAAATTTCCTTACTCGGTAATCTATCTGAACCAACCGGATCGCGTTTGGATTGTCGCGGTCATGCACGCCAAGCGGCATCCGAGTTATTGGCGCGAACGGCTTGAATAAAGTTTGAGCGAACTCATCCCGCCTTGCGGGACTGCTACAATTTCCCCATCAAACTTTTCGCGCGGGAAATCCACACGCGGTCGCGTTTGCGCTGAAACGTCGGGGCATGCACGTCGTCGCTGATCACGTCCTGAAGTTCAGGACGGGCGAGTGCCGGTTGGTTTTTGGCGAGGTAAAGCTCGGCCAGTTGCACCTTGGCGCGGGCGTAAGAGTGTTCCGCGGTGACCTGCTGCCAGATTCTCAGCGCCGAATCCGTTTCACCCAATGCCGTCAGGGTTTCGGCCAGCGCCATCATCGTGTAACCGTATTCGTGCTTGGGATTTTCAGCGACGACACCTTCGAGCAACAGACGGGCTTCGGCGGCACGTTTCTGCCGAAGCAGGCATTGCCCCAGATGGGCGCGGGTGTCGAGGTCTTTCGGGTCGCGTTCCATCGCCGCCCGGTAGGATTTTTCCGCTTCCTCCAACTTGCCCTGCTGAAAGTAAATGTCACCGAGTTGCGAGTGATGATGCGCCTTGTCGAGATGATGGATTTGGGCCTGAAGTTCCTTGATGCGTTTGCGCTTGTGCGCCCCGGGCAGTTCGAATCCGCTCATCGCGGAGGGTGATGCGCGATAGACCATGAAATAATAAAAAATCGCCGACAACCCCCAGCCGATGAAAATGAACAGCGCCCAGATCCATTCGCGGTTGCGGATGGCGTGGACGAACATCCAGATTTGGAACGCGGTCATCAACAGCCAAACGGGACTGGTGAGGAGGTAACTCCAGGCCGTGAAATCGGTGAGGAGCAAGGCGAACATGGCGCGAAGTTAAATTAAAAATTCAAAATGAAAAATTAAAAAACTGCCGATTTTGCGTAGCGGCGTCTCAGTAGAGCGCCGCCAATTTTAACCGGGATGATGCCATTGCCATGGGGAGTGTAGCGGCCCGCGCGCGGTTTTTCCCGACCCGCCGGGACCGAAAACTTCGTCCGCCCGCTTCGCTTTCACTAAGCGGTGCGAACCCAAATGGATTGACGAAATGTTTGGCGGGCCGCCAAACACAGCAGGCCGGCGGCCTGCGCTCCCGGAACCAACGGCATCGTTCCGGCTTGGCTGACCGAAAGCCGCTACGCCGTCTGACCGATTTATTTTCAATTCTTGCGTAATTTGCGTTAAATCACCGGCGATGGTTTCGCCAAAAACCCGAAAAGAATTGCGCCGCGCCTACCAACTCATGCGCGCCCGGTTTGGCCATCAGCATTGGTGGCCGGGTGAAACGCCGTTTGAAGTCTGCGTGGGCGCGATCCTCACGCAAAATACCGCGTGGACAAACGTCGAACGCGCCATTGCCAATTTGAAAGCCGCCCGGGTGCTCGAACCGGGAACATTGTTCGCGTTGCCGGAACCGAAACTGGCGGCACTGATCCGTCCCGCCGGTTATTTCAACGTCAAGGCACGGCGACTGAGGTCATTTTTGCGCGTGTTGGTAGAGGAATGCCGCGGCGACTTGGACAAACTTTTCGCCGGGGAAACCTCCATGGTTCGCGAGCGGTTGCTGGCCATCCACGGCGTCGGGCCGGAGACGGCGGACAGCCTGTTGCTTTACGCGGGCGGACATCGCAGTTTCGTAATTGACGCCTACACGAAACGGATATTTCAGAGGCATGACTGGAGTCCGCAATCCGCGGTCCACAGTCCAAAGTCTCCTGCCAATTACGATGGTTTGAAGAATCTGTGCGAGTCGGCGTTGAATCGGAAAACCGGCGCGGCGCAGTTGGACTATTGGCAGGATTACCATGCGCAACTGGTGATGGTGGGAAAACACTTTTGCCGGCCGCGCGCGCCGCGTTGCGACGAATGTCCATTAAAGTCGTTGCTGCCGCGCAAGGCAAAATTCGCCGCCTGAGCCAAACTGCCGCTTGTTTTTACCGCGTTTCCCGTTATTTTTTGCGGTGTCGCCCATGAACCAAACGCTCATCATTGTGCCGACCTACAACGAGCGGGAAAATCTCTCTCGCATGGCCCGGCGGCTGTTGGCGTTGCCGGTGCCGGTGGATCTGCTGGTGGTGGACGACAATTCGCCCGACGGCACGGGTAAAATTGCCGACGAGCTGGCGGCGCAACATCCGCAAATCCACGTCCTGCATCGCGCGGAGAAAAACGGGTTGGGCCGGGCCTACATTGCCGGATTCAAATGGGCGCTCGAACACCACTACGAATTCATTTTCGAGATGGACGGTGATTTTTCGCACAACCCGGACGACGTGCCAATGTTTCTCGACGCGGCAAAGAATCAGAACGCCGACCTCGTGCTCGGCTCGCGTTACTCCGGTGGCGTGCGCGTGGTCAATTGGCCGCTCAAGCGGTTGATGTTGAGCCGCTGCGCCGGCATTTATGTGTGGCTCATCACCGGCTTGCCGCTTAGCGATCCGACGGGTGGCTACAAATGTTTCCGCCGCCGCGCGTTGGAGTCGTTGAACTTCGACAAGATCCAGTCCAACGGCTACAGCTTTCAGATCGAAACCACCCACCGGCTCTGGATGGAAGGAATGAAAATCGTCGAAGTGCCCATCATTTTCACCGAACGCACCGTAGGCCACTCGAAAATATCGCGTCACATCGTGGCCGAGGCCTTGTGGATGGTCTGGCGGCTGTGGCTGCGCAACGGCCTGCGCCGCTCGCCCCGCAAGCAATAAAGTTCATTCAAGATTGGCGGATTTTCTTCTTCGGCTTGCTATTGCCCGCAAAACTGCGGATTTTATTCTGCAAATCAAAAATGATCATGAAAACACACTGGTTCAAATATTTGCTCGTTGCCGGGTCATTGCTTTTGTCCGCCACCGCTGCCGTGCAGGCCGCGATGCCCAGGGTCGGTGACACCGCGCCCTTGTTCACCGGCCAGGATCAGGACGGCAAGACGGTGAAGCTGGCCGATCTGCTCGGCAAAAAAATCGTGCTGCTCTATTTTTATCCGAAGGATTTCACCGGGGGTTGCACGAAGGAAGCCTGCGGTTTCCGGGATCGCATGAGCGAGTTGCAGCAAGACAACGTCGAAATCATCGGCGTGAGTTTCGATTCCGCCGAAAGCCACCGGAAATTCATCGCCAAATATAACCTGAACTTTCCGTTGCTTGCCGATCCCGACGGGGAAATTGTGGATCTTTACGGCGTGCGGATGGACCACATGAAAATAGCGCATCGTGTCAGCTTTCTCATCGGGTTGGACGGCAAAATTGTCCACATTACGGACGCTGGCAATCCTGACGTTCATTTCCGTGAGATGAAAGCGGCCATCGCCGGTTTGAAAAAGACCTGACCGGCTAAATCCCGGCTCGTCAAGAAGGTCATCTGCTGGTAAACTGTGGGCGTGGAGTGGTGGCTTAAAAACCGGGTCGTGGCCCGGGCGCGTGTTTTTTTCCGGCGTCACTGGCAGGGCGCGCTGCGCTGGCGCGAAAGGGTTGTCTTCAACGAGGAAGCTCTCCATCTGGTGCTGGCGGGAATTGTCGGCGTCATCGGCGGTTTGGTGAACCTTTTCTTTTATTATGTCGTGCATCTCGTTCAACCCGGCGATCCCGTGGAGTTCGCGGAGAAGCTGCCCGACTGGGAACGGTTTCTGGTGCCGGCGCTGGGAGGTTTGGCGGCCGGCCTGATTTTGCACTGGGGTTTCCGCCTGGTGGGCCGGCAAGGCTCAAGCGATTTGCTCGAAGTGGTCGTGGCCGGCGACGGGCGGCTGCCGTTCCGCACGGAATCGGTGAAGACGGCTTCCGCGCTGATGAGCATCGCCACGGGCGCGTCCATCGGGCGCGAAGGCGGTATCACGCAACTCTCGGCCACGCTGGCGTCCAAACTCGGGCAACTGGCAAAATGGCCGCCCTACCGGCTGCGATTGCTGGTCGGCTGCGGCGCGGCGGCGGGCATTTCGGCGGCTTACAACGCGCCGATTGCGGGCGCCGTGTTCGCGTCGTTGATTGTTCTCGGCAACTTTTCAATGAGCCTCTTCGCCCCCCTCGTTTGCGCGTCGGTGATAGCGACGACGGTGTCGCGGTATTTTTTCGGGATTGAACCGTGGTATCAAGTGCCGGCATTCCCGGCCACGACACCGGCGCAGTTGCCGTGGTTTGTTTTGATGGGCGTGGTGTGCGGCGGCATGAGCGCGCTGTTCTTGAAACTGTTGCGAGGCGGCCGGGAGCGGTTCAACCAGCTTCGCTGGCCAATTTACGCGAAACTCACGCTGGCCGGATTGATCGTGGGCGGGATTGCCGTTTTTTTCCCCGGCGTCTGCGGAAACGGATATTATGTGACCAACAGGATTTTGCACGGTGATTTTGCCGATCCCATCAATCCGATGCCTGAATTAAGCGGCTTGTTTCTGGCCAAACTGCTGGCGACGGTGGCTACAGTTGGCGCGGGGACCGTCGGCGGCGTGTTTACGCCAACGATGTTTTTGGGCGCCAGTGTGGGGGCGTTGTTCGGCGCGGCGTTGCACCTGCTCGGTGGAGCGCCAGGCGAGCCGACGGGCGCGTTTGCGCTGGTCGGAATGGGCGCTATGCTGGCAGGTACGACCAAATCACCCTTGCTGGCGATGATTATGGCCTTTGAAATCTCGCTGGATTATTCGCTCATGCCCCCATTGATGCTGGCGTGCGTGGTGTCCGTGCTCGTGGCCAGGCAGTTGCACGGGGAATCCATCTATACCGAACATATGCGCCTGAAAGGTTTGTCGCTCCAGCCGGAAAGCGACCAGGCGGGTGTGGCCATGGAGAAGACCGTGGGGGACCTGATGCGCGCGCCGGTACCGCCGTTGCGCGAGAACGCCACCTTCCGGCAAATCGCCGACCGGTTCCTCGTCAGTTCCAACAACTTCCTGCCCGTGGTGGATGCCAGACAGCAGTTTGTCGGGGTCGTGGCCCTCCACGATTTGAAGGAATTTTTGAACACCAGCCAGAATTTCGACGGAGTCATTGCCTTCGACGTGATGCGGCCGCCGCCCAAATTCCTTACGCCCGGCCAGCGGTTGCTTGACGCGCTGCCGATTGTGCTGGAAAACGAACTGCGCAACGTGCCTGTGGTCAACAGCCCCGGGGAAAAGCGGCTCGTCGGATCTGTGTCCCGCGCCGAAGTGCTCGCCATATTCTCTCAAGCCATCGCGGAAAAAAGCAGGCCTGCCGGCTGAAAAATGATGAGGGGCGGGTGCTTGTTGTTCTTGCCGCTTGTCACCGGTCGCCTGTCACTTAATCTCTTCGCGTGCCTCTCAAAATCGGCGACCAGTTTACTTTGGCGATTCACGACATCGCGTTCGGCGGCGAAGGTGTCGGGCGCGTGGATGATTTCGTCGTGTTTGTGCCGTTTGTATTGATCGGCGAAATTGTCGCGGCAGAAATCAGGGAGGTGAAAAAGAATTTTGCCCGCGCGAAGCTGTTGCGCGTGGTGCAACCGTCGCCGGAACGCGTCGAACCGGCCTGCCGCTACTTTGGCGCCTGCGGCGGTTGTCAGTACCAACACGTGGAATACGCGACGCAGTTGCGGCTCAAACAAAAGCAAATCGCCGATCTGTTCGAGCAGGTCGGCAAATTTCCGCGCGATGCCGTTGCGCCAGTTATCCCCTGTCCGCAACCGTATGGCTACCGTAATCGCATCATGATTCGCAGCCAGTGGAACAAGCCGGAGCAGAAACTGAACATCGGTTTCGTGCGTTGGGACTGCGGACTGGTCGAAGACATTGAAGAATGCGAAATTGCCGAGCCGGCGCTCAATCAGGAAATCCGGCGCGTCCGCCAACACCCGCCGCCGAAAGGCGGCATCAAGGTGGTGCTGCGGATTCCGCCGGAAAACTGGGACGTGCCCCCGGATTCGTTTTTCCAGAACAATTTTTTCCTGCTGCCGAAACTGGTTGAAACCGTCCGCGAATTTTTGCGCGCGACCGGCGCGCGGCATTTGGTGGACTTGTACTGCGGCGTCGGGTTTTTCAGCATCGAACTGGCGGAGGCGGTGGAATCGTTTGTGGGAGTTGAATACGACCAGCGCGCCATCCAATCGGCGCGGCAAAACGCGGCGGCGCGCCAAATCGGCAACGGCCAGTTCATCGCCGCCGCCGTTGAAGAAGTTCTGCCGGAGACGCTGAAGCGCTTTTCGCCGCAAGCGACGACGGTCATCCTGGACCCGCCGCGCAAGGGCTGTCAGCCGCGGACGCTGCAATTCCTGCGTGAACTGAAGCCGGCGCAAATCATTTATGTCTCGTGCCATCCAGCGACGATGGCGCGGGACTTGAACATTTTGTGTGACCAAGGTGTCTTTGAATTAAGGCGCGTCACGCCGCTGGACATGTTCCCGCAAACACAGCACGTGGAGTGCGTGGCAGACGCAGGCGCCGGGCAAACTAATCTTGCCAATTGGCAAAACATGGGTTCAACTGGGGCAGCCCGATGACGATGGAAACACGCATTGATCCGCGGAGGAATTTTGTTCCGCGCTTTCTGCCGTGGCTGCTGGCGGCGGCGGTGCTGGCGGTTTATTGGATTACCCTGAACCGCTGGGTGTCATTGCTCAACCTCGGGGCGGTAGCCAAGATTTCAGGCTGGACGTGGCAACCGGAATTGGTCAATCCGCTTCTGTTTCTCGTCACCGGTCCTTTCCGCTGGCTGCCGGCGACACAAATTCCGGTCGCGTTGAATGTTTTTGCCGCCGTGTGTGCGGCGGCGACGCTCGGCTTGCTCGCGCGTTCGGTCGCGTTGCTGCCGCACGACCGTACGGATGCGCAACGCCGTCGTGAGCGCAGCGATTTTTCATTTCTGACCATTGGCAGCGCGTGGCTGCCTCCGGTTTTGGCGGTGGCGGTTTGTGGCTTGCAACTGACGTTTTGGGAGCATGCGACGAATTTCACGGGTGAAATGTTTGACCTGCTGCTGTTCGCATTCGTGATCTGGTTGCTGCTGGAATACCGGTTGGACGAACGGGTGGGGCGCCTGTACCTGGCCGCGGCCGTCTATGGCGCGGGGATGGCGGAGAACTGGGCGATGGTGGGTTTTTTGCCGGTGTTTATCGTCGCGATCGTATGGATCCGCGGGCTGAACTTTTTCAATCTGCGGTTTCTCCAGTGGATGGTGTTGTGCGGTCTGGCGGGGTTGTCGTTGGATTTGCTGCTGCCGGCGTGGGCGCTGGTTTCCGGCAAAGTGCCGGGTGCGTTCTGGTGGCTGGCGTTAAAATCCAGCCTGGCTCCGCAGTATAATGTCCTGAAATTTTATTTTCTCTCGTGTATTCACCCGCAACAATATTTCGAGGTGCTGTTGTTGCTGGTGGCCTATCTGATGCCGTTGTTCGTGCTGGCAATTCGCTGGCAATCGTCCTTTGGCGACAGCAGCCGGATGGGCATGGCGCTGGCGAGTTTCATGTTTCACGTGGTGCATGCGATCATTCTTTTTATCTGCGTCTGGCTGATGTTTGATCCGCCATTCAGCCCCCGCGAAAAGGGTTTCAGCCTGACGTTCTACTATCTCATCGCGTTGTGCGTGGGTTACTACAGCGGATATTTTCTGGTGGTGTTTGGCAAAAAGCCCTTCAACCGCGCGCAACCGCTGCCACCGTCGCCGCTTCAGTTTTTGAATCCCTTTATTACCGCTGGTGTGTATGTCCTGGCGGCATTGGCCATCACGGGACTGGTTTACCGGAACACATCGCAACTTCGTGGCGCCAATGACAACACGCTCTCTCAATATGCATCGTTCATTGAGGAACAATTGCCGCGGGACGGAGGCTATTTGTTGTCCGACGATCCTCAACATTTGTTTCTCGTGCAGGCGGCGCTGGAGCGTGATGGCCGGGGGAAGGAATTTGTGCCGCTCGACACGAGGTCCCTGGTCGTGCCCGCGTATCACCGTTTTTTGCACCATGAATTCCCGCAAAAATGGCCGGAACTGGTCTCGGCCGCGCAAAACGACACGCTTAATCCTGTGGGATTGATCGGCGTTTTGAACCTGCTTTCCAAAACCAATGCGCTTTACTATCTGCATCCCAGCTTTGGCTACTACTTCGAGCAATTTTACCTGGAGCCGCATGGCTTGGTTTACCAACTGAAACCGCTTCCGGAGGACACACTCCTTCCGCCGCCCCCGGACCGGAATCAAATCGCCGAAAATAATGTCTTCTGGTCGCGCGTGGAAGCGCATGCGATTCCTGCCATTGAGCAGGAAATCGCGCCACCCGATTCCGGTGTGCCCATGACTTTGGGCCAACGACTGTTGGCGCGCTTTCATGTGGCGCGCGGGCAAAATCCGAACGCGGTCGTTGCCGGCGCTTTTTACTCGCGCGACCTCGATTTCTGGGGGGTCCAGTTGCAGCGCGCGAATGAACTGGAAAAGGCCGCCGACTGTTTTGAAATGGCGCAGAAACTCTACCCGGACAACGTCGTCGCGCAAATCAATATTCATTTCAATCAAGACCTCCGTGCTGGCCGCCCCGTGCCGGTGGACCCGTCCAAAGTCACGAGAGATCAATTCGGCAGGTTCCATGACTGGAATGAGGTCGTCAACGCCTGCGGGCCGTTTGATGAACCGAGTTTCTGTTTCGTAAACGGCTTTTTTGCGGCACGAGACAACGGCTATTTTCGCCAGGCCATCGCGGCTTTCAACCGGGTGGTTGAACTCGAACCGGATTATCTGCCCGCGCGGCTCCTCCTCGCGCAAATTTATGTTCGCTCCCGCCTGCCCGACCGCGCGCTCACAGTGCTCCATGACCCGCTGACGCGGCCTCAAAGATTCTCGCTCACGGATTCCAATTCCACCGAACTCAACATTCTGGCTGCCGGCGCCTACCTCCAGAAAACCAATTTCGCGCAAGGCATCCGGTTGCTCGATCTGGAAATCAACCGCCACCCGGACAACAACGATTTGCTGACCGCCACGGTGCAGGCTTTTGTGACGCGCGGTCTGTTCACCAACGCGCTGGAGGTCATTGACCGCAAATTAAAGATGGCGCCCGAAGATCCGATCGGGCTTTTTGGCAAAGGCTACGTTTGCCTCCAACTTCACGCTTACCAGGATGCCATCACCGCATTGACGAGCGTGCTCGCCATTCAAACGAACAACGCCGACGCGCGCTTCAACCGCGCGCTGGCTTATCTCGACAGCGGCCAGCTTGACGCCGCGCGCGCCGATTACCGGCAGTTGCAGCAAACCTACACCAATTCGTTCCCGGTCGCCTACGGCCTGGCCGAAATCGCCTGGCGCAACCACGAAACCAATGAGGCCGTCAGAAATTACAAAATTTATCTGGCCAACGCGAACACCAACACCGCCGAAGCCACCAATGTCATCCTGCGGCTTCGCGAACTCGAAGGCCATTCACCCTGAAACGCGCCAATGCGCGTCACCCACATCATCACCCGGCTGATCGTCGGTGGCGCGCAGGAAAACACCGTCGCCACCGTCCTCGGTCTGTGTCAAAACCCCCGCACCTCGGTTGCTTTGATTTCCGGTCCGACCACCGGCCTCGAAGGCTCGCTTGAATCCGAATTGTCCCGCGCGCCGGGAATCCTCACTCGCGTCCCGGAACTGGTCCGCCCGGTCCATCCGTGGAAGGATTGGATGGCCCTGCGCCGGCTCGCGGAAATTCTCCGGCAAACCCGGCCGGACATCGTTCACACGCACAGTGGCAAGGCCGGCATCCTTGGCCGCCTGGCCGCAAAACGCGCCGGGGTACCGCTCATTATCCATACGATCCATGGCCCGTCGTTCGGAAATTTTCAAAACGCCGCCGCCAACCTGGCCTTCCGCGCCGCTGAAAAACATGCCGCCCGCGCTACGACACACTTTGTTGTGGTCGCCGATGCCATGAAGGCCCGATACCTCGCCGCCGGCATCGGGCGTCCGGAACAATACACGAAAGTTGTCAGCGGTTTTCCGATTGAACCTTTTGTCGCGGCGAAAAACGATCCCGCCCTCCGCGCGCGATTTGATTTGCAGGCCGGTGATTTCGTCATCGGCAAAATCGCGCGGCTGTTCAAGCTGAAGGGTCATGACGATTTGTTCGCCGTTGCCCCGGAGCTGGTCCGCCGCTGTCCACAAATCAAATTTCTGCTGGTCGGCGATGGCGAATGGCGCGGACGGTTTGAAAATCTCGCGAAATCTAATGGCCTTGAACGCCATTTCGTTTTCACCGGCCTCGTCCCGCCCGCCGAAATACCGGCTCTGGTCGGCATCATGGACGCTCTGGTGCATCTGTCGTTGCGCGAAGGTTTGCCGCGTGCGCTGCCGCAGGCGCTCGCCGCCGCCAAGCCCGTCGTCGCTTACGATTGCGATGGCGCCCGCGAAGTTTGTCTCGATGGCCGGACAGGATATTTGGTTCAGCCCGGCGATTTGGCCGGCTTGAAAAACCGCCTGCTGCAACTCGCAACGGATCCGGCACTGTGTAAAAAGCTTGGCGAGGCCGGCAGGGATTATGTCCGGGAAAATTTCGCCGTCGAAAAAATGGTGGACGCCATTTACAATCTCTATCTGAAATTGGCCGCCGACCGGGGCCTGCGCTTGTGACCTTTCCATTCAATTTTTATCTTGCCGCCTTTGTGGTCGCGTTTCTGACAACGCTGCTCACGTTGCCGCTCTGGCGCGAATGGTGCCTGCGCGTCAATCTCGTGGATGACCCTGGCCGCCGCAAAATCCACGACTTTCCAGTGCCGCTGGCCGGCGGTTTTGCGGTGCTCACCGGCATTTTGTTGCCGCTGGTGGCGGGGGCGCTGTTCGCCGCGGCCAGCGTTGAAAATCCCCGCGTGCTCCCGCCCATCGCGTACGGCTTCAGTCACCGCGCCCTTGAGCTGGCTGCCATTGCCTTTGGCGCAATTGCCATTACCGCGCTCGGCTGGCTCGATGACAAACGTGAACTGAAACCGCTGCCCAAATTCGCCGGCCAGTTGCTCATCGCCCTGGCCGTCGCCATGGCGTGCAAACGCATCACGCTCTTCGTGCCGAACGTTGCCTTCAGTTACGCCATCACGATTCTGTGGCTGCTCACCGTCATCAACGCTTTCAATTTCGTGGACAACATGAACGGCCTTTGCGCCGGACTGGGCGCGATTGGCGCGCTGCTGTTTGCCGTTATTGCCGCGTCCAACGGAGAGTACCTCGTTGCCCTCACGGGGTTTTTGATGTGCGGCGCGTTGCTCGGTTTTCTGCCCTGGAATTTTCCCGAACGCCCGCGCATTTCTCGGCGACGCCGGCAGCCATCTCGTCGGCTACCTGCTGGCAGTGATGGCCATCCTGCCGCATTTTTACACGAAACAAAATCCGCGTCCGCTGGCCGTGCTCTCGCCGTTGCTGGTGCTCGCCGTACCGCTGGCCGACCTGGCGTGGGTCGTATTGTTGCGGACGCGCAACCGCAAGCCGTTTTGGATTGGCGACACAAACCACCTTTCGCACCAGCTCGTGCGCGCCGGCTTGAGCCGGACGCGCGCCGTGCTGCTGCTCTGGCTGATCGCCATGCTGATTGGCGCGCTCGCCGTGCTGCTTTGATTTGCGTTCCGGCATCAAAATTCTTTTCGTGTGTTTCGTGTCTTCCGGGGTTAATTTTCCGGCGTGAAACTGCTCTTCATCGGCGACATCGTCGGCCAGCCGGGGCGCCACGCGGTCAAGACCCTGCTGCCCAAACTCCGCGAGCAGCACGCGCTGGATTTCGTCATCGCCAACGGCGAAAATTCCGCCGGCGGCTCCGGCATCACGCCCAAAACCGCCGAAGAAATTTTCTCGGCGGGCGTGGACGTCATCACCAGCGGCGACCATTTGTGGGACCAGAAGGAAGTCATGGAACTGCTCGCGAACGAAAAACGCTTTCTCCGCCCGCTGAATTATCCGCCCGGCACGCCGGGACAGGGGGCCGGCGTTTTTGAAGTCCAAAGTCCGAAGTCCAAAGCCCAAAGTCCGATTTCAGTCGGCGTTTTGAATGTGCAGGGCCGGACGTTCATGCCGCCGCTCGAAAATCCGTTTCTCTTTGCGGCTCAAGAAGTCAAGTGGTTGCGCGAGCTGACGAAAATCATCTTCGTGGATTTTCACGCCGAGGCGACCTCGGAAAAGATTGCGTTCGCGCGGTATCTCGACGGGCAGGTGAGCGCGGTGGTGGGCACGCACACGCACGTGCAGACGGCGGACGAACAGATTTTCCCCGGCGGCACGGCTTATCTGACCGACGCCGGGTTCACCGGCCCGCACGAAAGCGTTTTGGGTCGCGAAATCGAGCCGGTCATCCGCCGGTTTCTCACCAGCATGCCCCAGCGATTTGAAGTGGCAAAAAACAACGTGCTGCTTCACGGTGCAGAAATTGAAATTGACGACGCCAGCGGCAAGGCGCTGAAAATTCAGCGTGTGGCGGAGGCATTGCTTTAGCCAAAGAGGAAACACGGATTGAGCTCGGATTAATCTCCAGGGTCTGTCCGGCGTCTGCATTGTCAACGAATGAAAATTAAAACCGCGATTGTTCTGCCAGTTTTTTTGTCCGCCATCACGGCTTGGAGCGCCGACGACTGGAAACTGGTCTGGTCTGATGAATTCAACAAGAACGGCCCGCCCGACCCGGCAAACTGGAGTTACGAACGCGGGTTTGTGCGCAACAACGAACTACAATGGTATCAGCCGGAAAACGCGTTTTGCACGAATGGCCTGCTCGTCATCGAGGCGCGGCGCGAACACCAGCCGAATCCGGACTTTGTCACCAATAGCGCGAACTGGAAGACCAGCCGTGAATGGATTGATTATACCTCCGCCAGCATCACGTCGCGCCACCTTCGTGAGTTCAAGTATGGAAAGTTCGAGATGCGCGCGCGCATTGACACGCGGTCAGGAAGCTGGCCGGCGTTCTGGACGCTCGGCGCGCAGCCCGGCATCCGCTGGCCCGCTTGCGGCGAGGTGGACATCATGGAATTTTACACGAATACCGTGCTGGCCAATTTCGGCTACGGTCTCGACCGGAAAACCAAGTGGCTTGCGGTCAAGAAGCCGCTCGCCGGATTCGGTGGCGACGCGTGGTCGAAGAAGTTTCACCTCTGGACGATGGAGTGGGACGAAAAGAAAATCGACCTGTTACTCGACGGCAAATTGATGAACCATTTTGAACTGGCGGACGCCGACAATGCGGACCGGGGCAATCCGTTTCACAGGCCGGTTTATATCATCTTGAACCAGGCCATCGGCGCGAATGGCGGCGATCCGTCGCGAACAAAATTTCCCATCCGCTTCGAGGTTGACTGGGTGCGCGTCTATCAGCACACTCCGTGACCGTCGGCCACGAAACGCCGATGGGGCACAAACCGGCCAATACCTGTAACCTTTTGCGGCCAGGAATGGTCTAACAGACAATCAGTTTCTCCGGTGCGCTGTTGGAATGCATCGAGGGCCACTGCAAATAAACCAATCAAACCACAATACAAACACATGACGTTCAAATAAATTCTTAACCGCCCTGGCCGGCGCCATCCTGCTGATGGGCGTCCTCGTCCCTGCCCAGGCCCAGGACAAAAAAGCGGATCCGACGGGGACCTACATCTGGACGATTCCCGGCCGCAATGGCGGGCCGGACCGGACGAACACCCTCGTGCTGAAGCTGGACGGGGACAAGCTGACCGGCACGCTGGCCTCGCCGGGACGCGGCGGGCAAACCACCTCCCGGGAAATCAGTGACGGCAAAGTCACCGGCGCGGACATTTCGTTCTGTGTGACGCGCACGTTCAACGAGAACACGGTCACAAACAAATTCTCGGGCACGCTCGCGGACGGCGCCATCAAGGGCAAAATGGAATTCGAACGGAACGGTGAACCCCAGTCCCGCGACTGGGAAGCGAAGCTGCAGAAATAATCCGCCGCCTCCAATCAAACGGACAGTTCACGCGCAGCCGAGAGGCTGCGCGTTCATTTTTGTGGAGAGCGAACCGGCTGGATCGCAATTGTGCTTTGGCAGATTGCTTTGTTTTAGTTGAATTTTGCGGCGGCAACGTGTCCCCTTGGGCGTGCTGACAACGCTTCGCAAAGCCGAATATTTCGAGTTGCTGGTGTTGTTTTTCATCCAGGGCGCGGCCATGAGCATGTGGTTCGTGCCGCTGGGTCCCATTCTCGACGCACACGGCCTGCAGGCCATCAAACCGTTTGCCTTCGCCGCCTCCGCGGTGGCGGCATTCGTTTCACCGCTGATTTTCGGCGCGATGGCCGACCGCCACGCCACCCCCGCAAAAGTGTTGCGCGGGCTCGCGCTGGCCACCGGCTTCAGCATGGCTGTCGTCAGCGCCGCCATCAAATACGCGGGCAACCCGTGGCTGATTCTGGGGTTGATCCAGATTTTTTACCTGTTTTACGCCCCCATGTTCAGCATCTCGTCCGCGCTCGTCCTGGCGCGACTGGAGGACGCCAAAAAGGAGTTTGGCTCCGTTCGCGCCCTGGCCACGCTCGGCTGGATGGCCGGTTGCTGGCTGGTCAGCGCGTTGAATGCGGACACGTCGTTGCTGGCGGGTTACAGTGGCGCCGTGGTCTGGCTGGCCGTCGCCGTTTGCACTTTTTTTCTGCCGGTCCTCGAGGTGCCGCCCTCGGCCGCAAACCTCACGTGGCATGAACGACTCGGCCTGGACGCGCTCACGCTCCTGAAGAACCGCGACCATCGCGTGGTCTTCACCATCGCGGCGCTGTTTAACATCCCGCTCGCGGCGTTTTATCCGTATGCACCCGCGCATCTGCGCGACCTCGGACTGACGCATACCAGCGCGTGGATGAGCCTCGCCCAGGTCTCGGAACTGGTGGCCACGTTCAGCCTCGGCTGGTTGTTATTGAAGTGGCGATTGAAATGGATTTTTGCCTGCGGCCTCGGCTTCGGGGTTCTACGATTCGTCTTGAGCGCGTTCAATGACCGGGCAGGTCTGCTGGCCGGTGTGGCGCTGCACGGCGCTTCGTTCGCGCTGGTGTACATCACCGCTCAAATTTATCTCGAGCAGCGCGTGGACGCGGCCTGGCGTGCGCGGGCACAGGCGCTGCTGTCGCTGATGGGCAATGGCATTGGCAACCTCATCGGCTATCTCGGCACGGGCTGGTGGCTTGCGGCGTGCGCGGGAATGGCGGGTACGCAATGGTCCCGCTTCTGGGGCGGTCTGGCCGCAGCCGTGACGCTGGTGTTGATTTATTTTCTAATGGCGTATCGCGGAAGAAGCGCCCGGACGGCCGGACTTTAATCCCGATGGTAGTGGTGTTCTGGCGAGCCGCCGCTGCGGTCAACCGGCAAATTCATCTCCAGCAGGTCCAGTCCACGTCGGGGAAAATATTATCGCGCGATTCGACTTCGTGCAGCCAGGCTTCGTCCACGGAGGTGGCCATAAGTTGGTCGTGCAGGGTGAGAAACCGGAGCAAATGGTCTTTCACCCGGCGGCGCGCATAATCGGGACTGGTGCCCGCGCGCAAAATGAACGGCCAGTCGCTGGCCTGCGCGAGCAGCAGTTCGCGCGCGGCCTGCCGCAACGCGCGCGCCGGCAGGGCGCCGGGTCGTTTGAATCGTCGCGCCAGTTTTGTCATCCGTTCCTGTGCGATGTGCAGGTGCGGATAAATCCACTCGTTCTTCTCGTTGAGCCACGTGCGGTAGTAACCTTCCTCGCCCCAGCTTGACGCGCTGGGCGTGACGATCTGGTTCGTCGGATGTTGCTGCAGATACTCGCTGGGCGTCACAAGCATGACGGCCTTCTGGTCGTGGAAGGCCTTGCGCGCAAAAAAATCCAGAAATTCCGGCCCTTCATACCACCAATGCCCGAACAATTCCGCGTCGTAGGGCGCCACCACGAGCGGCGGGCGACCGAGGACGGCGGCGACCTTTTCCGCCTGCGCGGCGCGTTGGCCCAAAAAGTGCCCGGCGTGTTCCGCCGCCGCCTGTAACGCAGCGTCGCGCCGGTAAATTTCCTTGTTCGCCGACCCGCCGGTGATGCGGTAATACTTGATGCCGGTGAACCCGCGTGTTTCCGGCGATGGCAGGTGCGGTTTGACGTATTCGAAATCGAGGTCGAAGCCGATATCGCGGTAAAAATCCCGGTAGCGCTCGTCGCCCGGATAACCTTCCTGCCGGCTCCAGACCTGCCGGGAGGAATCGAGGTCGCGGCCAAAGGCGGCCAGGCCGTTCGGCGTGAAGACGGGCGCGAAAGTGCCGTAACGCGGCCGTGGCTTCGAGTACAGCACGCCGTGCGAATCGAGAACGAACCAGCGGATGTTTGCCTCCTGCAAAAATTTCTCGACACTTTCCACGTAGGCGCATTCCGGCAGCCAGATGCCGCGTGGGTCGCGGCCAAAACAACTGCGATAGTGGTCGCGCGCCGTCAAAATTTGCGCGCGGAGGGACGGCGGATGATTTGCCAGCAACGGCAGCAACGCGTGTGTCGCGGCGGTGGTGATGATTTCGAGCCGTCCTTCATCCTGAAACTGGCGGAACGCGCCGACGAGGTCGCGTTTGTAAAAACGCCACGCGTCGCGAACCGAAGTGAATCGCTGATGATACATCCACGCCAGTTCGCGGAAGGCGCGGTCCCAGTGCGTGCGGTGAATTTCTTTTTCGGCCAGATCAATGAGGCCGTTCAGATGCCGCTCGTAGCGGTTGCGTAACAACGGGTCCCGCAGCATGGCGCACAGCGGCGGCGAAAGGGACAGTGTCAGGGGCGCTTCCACGCCGTCGCGCCGCCAGCCTTCCATAATTTGGAGCAGCGGGATGTAGGTTTCGGTGACGGCTTCAAACAGCCAGCTCTCCTCCAGAAATTTTTCATGTTCCGGATGGCGCACAAAGGGCAGGTGCGCGTGCAATACGAGCGATAAATAGCCTTGCATGACCCTGGAAAATTATTCGTCGAGCTTTTCTGAAAGCCATTCCGCGACGGTCCTGGATCTGGACAGCATGGCGACGCCAAGCACCAGCGGAACGGTCAGCAACACGCAATGAACTTTTCCTATGGGGAGGTGGCGGACCAGGTTCCCGGCCACATACAAACCTTCCATGAGCACGCTCAGGCCGATAATCGCCACGCCGACGAAGCGAACCAGCATCAAGGCCCCTCGTTGCGAAGCATCCATGTGCTTTAAATGTTGTCCGGCGACGGCGGTTTCAACGCCGGATCCTGTGGATGCGCGCCAACGTCGCCACGGTATTCCGTGGCCCGGCTGAATTTCAAATCCGCCGCGCGCGCCTCCGTGCCGTCGGCAGAAACGGCCACGGCGGGCAGTTCGTATTTGCCATCCGGCAACGCGAAGCGAAAACTGAACGAGCCGTCGGGCCGCAGCTTGATTTCGCGGCCGTCGAGCGTGACTTTGGCCGTCGGCTCGGTGGCGCCGTAAATAATCAGTTCCGCGTTGACGTTGAACCAGAATCCCTTCGGCTGTTCCCCGCCGCCGAACGGGCTGGAAAGGCTGGAGACGCCGAGCGAAGAAATTTCGCGCGCGAGTTTGCGGCGGATCAGTTCGGTGATTTCCAGCGAACCCATCCAGATGCGGCGCACGTCGTCTATGCTGATAATTTTGCCCAGCGCCTGTTCCTGTTGCGGCGTCCACGCCGCGGGGGGCGCGGCGGTCGCGCGCGGCAGATCGGGATGGCCGTGCCGGCGGAGTTCTTCAATGGCCTGCGCCAGGGAGAGGTTTTCACGCACGGCCTGCTTGATGATGTGGATCAATCTGGCAAATGGAAATTCAAACGGGATGGTGGCAAATTCCGCCTCGGTTTCCACCGCGGCAGCGTCCGGAGGCGTAACGGTTGCGCCGGAAGCGGCAACCCGCATCCAACGGCCCACCGGCGAGTAATAGCCAAGTTCGGCGGCGTAGGAATCTCCGGCGCGCTCGACGTGCGCGAACCAGTGGCGGGATTCAGGGTGAACGTGAATTTCGTAGAGCGGATGGCCTTCAATTTTGCCGGGGTAAATGCGGAGAATCAGATGGCCGTCCGACGACTTCGTGTTGAGCTTCAACTGTTGTTCGCGCGTCAAATCCCAGTGCGCGTAAAGCCAGTGCGGGTCGCGGGCGGTCAAAAAAAGTTTTTTCGTGCCGTAGGCCTCGGGCAATTCGGTTTCCGCCGTTTCAAACTGTTGGGCGGGCGGTGTCGGACCCAGCGCATATTTCTGTCCCGGACCGCTGGCCGGCGGCGGCGCGGGCTGGTCGCCTTCAAGCAAAATCGGGGGCGCCTCGATTTTTTTGCGGCGGCTATAAGTGCGGCGGACCACGGCTGCGGCGGGCACGTCGGTTGGGGGTTCGGACTTGGCGTTACGGCGCGGGCGCGAGGTGCGTGTGGCCGTTTTTTTTGCCGTTGTCCTCGATTTCATGACCGCAAATCCCTGTTTTGTGGCGATGAGTTCATTGCCCGGAACAGAACTTACGGCGTGAATTAGCCGGGCGCAACAGGAATTTTTGGCCGGGATGTGAATAAGTTTTTGTTCAAACGCGCTTGCGACTTGCGCCCTATGGGCTTTTCCCTGATATTGACCTCAATTGATGGGCCAGTCCAAATCCAGCAACGGCGCAGGGCGGCCGGTCACCATTTTCGTGGTGGACGACGAACCCATGCTCCTTGATTTGGCGGCGGCCATCCTGCAACCGCTGGGTTATGACGTGCGGACGTTCAGTGATCCCCGGATGGCATTGAAGGAATTTCCCGTCGTCAGGCCGCTGGTCGTGGTGACGGATTATGCCATGGGCGAGATGAACGGCCTGGATCTGGTGCGCGAGTGCCGGCGCGCCAATCCCGGGCAAAAGATGATCCTGGTGAGCGGCACCGTGGACGAGAACATCTTTGCGGGCCTGCCGCAAAAGCCCGACCGGTTCATGGTCAAGCCGTATCCGGTTCACGAATTCATCGAGACCATCCGGTCGCTGGTCGCGAGTTGAAATAATTTTGTGCCGCGAATGTGCTCGCCAAAATCGCGGGCGGGATGTTAATTGTCCAGATTATGAATAAGGTAAAAAAAGTTCTCTGGGGCCTTGTCATCGTCCTCGTCGTGCTTATCGTCGTCGCGGTGATTGTGGCGGGTTTATTCCTCGGCAACATCGTCAAGACGGGCGTGGAAACGGTTGGTCCGAAAATCACCCAGGTTCCCATCAAGCTGGACGCGGTGAATTTGTCCCTGTTGACCGGTTCAGCCCGGATCCAGGGACTGGTCGTCGGCAATCCCGAAGGTTACAAGACACCGCAAGCCATCAGCGTCGGCGTGGTCGCCGTCGGCGTGAACCCGTTGTCGGTGCTCTCGGACAAAATCATCGTGCGTTCCATCGAAGTCCGGAATCCGGAAATCACGTTTGAAGGAAGCCCCCTCAGTGGCAACAACCTCAGCAAGATCCGCGACAACGTGAGCGGCGCCTCCGCGTCCAGTCAGAAGCCTTCCACGAATCAAACCGCCCAGGCTGCCGGCAAACCCGGCAAGAAACTTGAAGTGGATGATTTTCTGATTACCGGCGCGAAGGTTCACGTCAGCCTTACCGGTATGGGCGGCCAGGAAACAACTTTGTCGCTGCCGGACATTCATCTCACCGACATGGGCAAGAGTGCCGAAGGGATCACGGCCACCGATTTGACCCGGCGCGTGCTTGACGCCCTCACCGCCGCCACCGTCAAAGCCGTGGCCAACGCCGCCAGCGACATCGGCAAGGGTGCAATTAATCTCGGCAACGGCGCGGGGAAAACCGCGGGCGAAAACGTAAACAAAATCACCAAAGGCCTCGGCGGGTTGTTCCAAAAATCAACGAATTGACGGCCAAGACCTTGCGCCGCGGGCGGCTCGAGAATTCCGGCAATTATCGTCGGGCCGGGGGACGTTCACGACTCCAAATCAAGTGGGATCGAATTCCTACGACCGGATCATGGTCAGAATCATTTTGAACCGCTGGATGGCCTTGAGCGCATGCGGCTGATGGGCGGGCATGAGGACGAGCCCGCCAGCCGGTAAACGCTGTGGTTTGCCGGAAATCGTGATCTCGACTTCACCTTCCAACACCTGCACCAGCGCGTCGAACGGCGCGGTGTGCTCGCTCAAGCCTTGCCCTTCGTCAAACGCGAACACCGTGACGGTGCCCGTCGGCTTCTTCATGATTTCGCGACTGACGATGGCCCCGTCCTGATAGCCGACGAGTTCAGCGGCCTTGGCCGCTTGCGCGCCCGGCAGTCCCTTGGATTTCGGTTCAAAGTCTTGCGGCATGGTGTTTGCGTATTAATGTTCCCGTTTCATGACGGGCCGGGCAATTGCAACTGCGCGATCAACTTTTGCAGGACCGCCGCGGATCTGGCGAGGGCATTTTGTTCCTCCGGCGGCAGGTTGACTTGCAGAATGCGCTCAACGCCTTTTTGCGACAGGAGGCAGGGAACTCCCAGGCTTACTCCGTTCAAACCATATTCTCCCTCCAGCACGGCTGAAACCGTGAGCGCGCTGTTTTGATTGCGCAAAATCGCCGCCGCGATCCGCGTCAAGGCGAGGCCGACGGCAAACCACGTCGCCCCTTTATAATCAATGATGTGATAGGCGGAATTTCTCACGGCCTCGGCGATTTTGCGCCGGGACTCTTCCCAGTCCTCGCATTTGCCACAAAGGGCGCAATATTGTTCGATGGGCACGCCTGCCATGTTGGTCATGGACCAGGCAGCGAATTCACTGTCGCCATGCTCACCCAGGATGTAGGCATGGACGTTATGCACGTCCACTCCACAATGTTGGCTCAGCAGATACCGGAATCGCGCGCTGTCCAGCACCGTGCCGGAGCCAATGACGCGCCCGCGCGGCCAACCGGTACGTTTATGAGCGGCGTAAGTCAGGATATCCACGGGATTGCTCACCACCACCACGACCGCCGGGGAATTTTGCCGCACGATTTCATCCATGATGTCCTGGATGATTTTGGCGTTGCGTTGCAGGAGCAGCAGCCGCGATTCACCGGGCTGTTGCTTGGAGCCGGCGGTGATGAAAATCAGGTGCGCATCGCCATAATCGGCGCTATGGGCGTCTCGAATCTGGACCGAGGGGAAGAAGGCCTGGCCGTGGGCCAAATCAAGCACCTGTCCCATTGCCAGTTCATGGTTGGCGTCCAGCAGACCAATTTCTTCCGCCAGCCCGCTTTGGGCCAGCGTATAGGCAAAGGTGGAACCCACGGCGCCAGCCCCGACAATCACCACCTTCCTCGGCTTCCAATTTCCGTGATTCATCTTCTCACGGTAAAAGAACTGAAAGGTCGGCGCAAGCGCGGCACGATGCTGGATGGGTGCCCTGCCCGTTGCTGAATCTGGCGGGTCGGCGAATCAAGACAGGCACAGGAGGCCGGTCACAGCAGCAATCCGGCGAGGGACGCGGTCATGTAAGCGGCCAGCAGGCCGCCGACCATTGCGCGGAAACCGATTTTGGCCATTTCGCTGCGGCGTTCCGGCGCGAGCGAGCCGATACCGCCGACCTGGATGGCGATGCTCGAGAAGTTGGCGAACCCGCAGAGCGCGTAAGTTGCAATCGTGAAACTGCGCGGGTCGAGCGCCAGTTGTTTCGCGTTCGTCGTAAGGTCGAGGTAGCCGACGAATTCATTCAGCACGACGCGTTCGCCGAGAATCTGTCCGACGGCCAGGCAATCTTTGGCTGGCACTCCCATCAGCCACGCAAACGGCGCGTTGATCCAGCCGAAAATCGTCTGCAATTTGACCGGCTCGGCAACGCCGAGGTGCGCCTGCGGATACATGATGAGATAATTTGCCAGCGCAATCATGGCGATAAAGCGCAATGAGCATGGCAATGACGTTCAGCGAGAGATGAAAACCGTCGCTTGCGCCCCGGCAGATGGCGTCAATGGAATTTACCGTCGTGCGCGGCACGGTGGCGGGCATGGAAGCGGCGGTTTCGCTTTTTTCGGTTTCGGGCAGCAGGATTTTCGCAATCATCAGCGCCGCGGGACAATTCAACACCGACGCCGTGAGCAGGTGTCCGGCGGTGTTGGGATAGCCGGCCCGCATGCCCATCTCCGCATAAACCGCCGCGACGCCGCCGGCGATGTGCGCCATGCCGCAGACCATGATGGTCATCAATTCGCTGCGCGTCAGGCGCGGGACGTAGGGCCGGATCATCAGCGGCGCCTCGGTCTGGCCCATGAAAATATTGGCGCAGGCGGAGAGCGTTTCGCTGCCGCTCGTGCGCATGATTTTGCGCATCACCCACGCGATGGCGCGCACCACCCGCTGCAAAATGCCCCAGTGATACAACAGCGACGAGAGGCATGCGACGATGATAATCGTGCCCATGACGAGAATCGCGAAAATGAGTGAATTGCCGGGACCAAATTTGTCCGCGAGCAAATTTTCATCCGCCAGCGGGCCGAAAACGAATTTGCAGCCTTCGTTGGAAAACAGAATCAGCTTTTGAATCACCTTGCCGGCGAAATCAAACAGCGCGCCGCCCCAGGGCGTTTTCAAAATCAGCAGGGCCAGGGTGAATTGCAGGCCGACGCCCCAAACCACTGTGCGCCACGGAAACAATTTCCGGTTGTAGGAAATGGCCCACGCGGTCGCCAGCATCGCGAACCAGCCGAACAGACTGATGAGCTTTAAATCCATGAGCTATGTTTGGCAGACGCTCTGGCCGGCCTTTTTATAGACGTGCGGATGCAGCACGCCGACGAATGGCAGGTTCCGATATCGTTCCGCGAAATCCAGGCCGTAACCGACGACAAAAAAATCAGGAATTTCAAAACCGATGTAATCCGCCTTGACGTTTTCTGTCCGGCGGCTTGGCTTGTCGAGCAGCACGCAGATTTTTATCCGGCGCGGTTTGAGCGCCTGCACCTTGGGCAACACGCGGCTCATGGTCTTGCCAGTGTCGAGAATGTCGTCCACCAGCAGCACATCGCGTCCGCGCACGTCCAGCCGCAATTCCTTGGTGAAAACCAGGTCGCCCGATTCCGTGCCAAGGCCGTAACTGGAAACACCCATGAAATCGAGCCGCAGCGGCAGGTTGAGATGCCGGATCAAGTCCGCCAGGAACATGACCGTGCCGTTGAGCAGCGATACCACGACCATTTCGCGTCCGCGAAAATCGCGCTCGATGTCACGCGCCAGTCCGCGAATGCGCCGCGCGATCTGGCCTTCGGTGATGAGCACGCGCTCGACTTCCTTGCGCCAGCGCGGCGGGACGGCTTTCGTGGAAGTTCGATTTCTGACGGGACGCGCCATTTGCCTGCCATGTTAGCCGCATGCCGACGGTTGCCGAGAACTTTCTTGCCTCACGCCGGACGCTTCAACCCCGCGATCATTTGCTGGACGAGCCATTCGGCTTCGGGCTTGACGCCAAGGCCATTCGCCACGGTAATGTCCCGGCCGTCGCGGGTGCGGACCTTCAAATCGTAGTAAGCCGAGTGTCCGGCGGTCGCGCCCACATCGGCTGTGATTCCAGCCACGGCGGAAGCCTCCAGCGTGCGCAGTTTTTTAAAGCCGAGCCACGAAGTCTCAATCTGCATCTGTGCCGGCGTGACGACCACACGGCTGCGACGAAACCAGAGGTCGAATGTGAACAGGCCCATCAGCAAATCAATCGCGCCGAAAACCAGCGCGAATATTGGC
Organism: uncultured Verrucomicrobiae bacterium; assembly: GCA_963802515.1. GTDB lineage: Bacteria > Verrucomicrobiota > Verrucomicrobiia > Limisphaerales > UBA11358 > UBA11358. Next base: position 1,219,790 of record CAWDIX010000002.1, on the reverse strand, counting down.
GGCGCGTGTTTCCAAATCAGAAACACGATGGCCCCGGTCCAAATCAGCAGAAAGGCCGTGGTCCCGGACGCGAAGCCGGGATTGCGCGCCGCCGGGAAGATGAATTCCCTGCCGTTGCCCGGGGAATCGTTGACTTGAATGCGCGAATGAATCTGTTGCCGGATTTCGTCGAGGGTCATTTGGTATTGCGTCGTCGGGTCATCGGACGGGACGGGCGTTTCGGACAGTTTGAAAACCGGCACTTCAAACCTCGCTTGAAAATTCGGTCCGCGCACTTTGGCCAGGGCTTCGAGCTGCCAGTGGATGCCGTCGCCGGTGCCGGGGGTGGACTCCGGCGGGTCGTCCGGCAGGCGAAAATAAACCGGGATGCCGGTGGCGTTCGACCCGGTTTGGGGCAGATCCGGCCGCAGCCATTTGTCATCCTGCCAGAGGATTTTTTCACTCGTGCTGCGACTTTTGCCCGAGCCGGTTGTGGTACGGCGGACGCAGCTCAGGCGCAGATGCAAACCGTGTTCGGACCGCAGCCGCGCGTTGACCTGAATTTCGCCTTCGAGCGTCCCGCCAAGGGCGCCGGGAAGCGCGGCCATTTCAAAAATCGCCTGCCCAAACCGCCGCCATGCCATCGTCGTCTTGATGGCATAAATCAGCATGGCGATGCCAATGACGGGAAAAATCAGCGCTATGAGCGCGGCCCGATCACCGCGATGCAATTCCGGCGGCACGACGGCGAGGGAAATCAGCGCGGACGCGGCGCACCAGAACACAACGAATATCCAAAGGACCAAAACGGCTTTGCGCGAGGATGAAGCAATCCGGCCTTTCGCCCAGTCTTCGCGCTTAAGCCAGGGTTTCTCCTCATCCTGCGGCTTCAGGTCCTCAGCTCTCAGCGCCTGTTTTTTGGCGGTGATGCCGAAGATGAGCGCGATAAGCCCTCCGCAAACGACGGCCGCGCTCAAAAGTCCCATCGCCTTTTGCCTATCCATTCTGAATCCACTGGCCACCTCGTCGTGAAGAAGAAAAATGAGCGCGAGGATTCCCACGAGGGCAAAGGGCAGCGACAAAAGCATCGCCCGCGTGCGGGCCGCTTTGGGATCAGGCGTCGAAGATGATTCGTCCTTGAAAATCCAGTTTTTCATCGCGCGGATCAGATGTGTTTGTTGTCGTTTTCGTCCTTCACCGTGTAGCCGCTCTCCTGGCGTTTGAAATTCACCTCGTTCTTTTTGACGTAGGCGGCGAACACGTCGTCGGCGCTCATGCCCAGCACCTGCGCGAGGCTGATGAGGAAATGGAACAGGTCCACCACCTCGACGCGCGCGTTTTGTTCGTCGAATTTCTGATACTTCGCCCACCATTTCCACGGCACGCTGTCGGTGAGTTCGGCGATTTCCTGCGTCATGGCGCGGCAGTAGTTCAGAATCCATTTCGTTCTTTCCGCCTCGCTCATGCCGTCGGTTTTCACGCCGATGCGTTCGTTGAGCGCTTTTTGCATTCGGAACAATTCGCGGAACTGGTCTGATTTTTCCATGCGGCCATTAACTGCCAAGAAACCGGCGACGCCAAGAAAAATCTTTGAACTTCGAGCGCAAAAGCCTATAAAAACCACATGCCTACGTTTCTAGCCAATGGCGGTCCGGTGATCTGGCTGATTATTGCTTGCCGCCGCCATCGCCATCGTCGTGTTCATCGAGCGCGCGCTGTATTGCCACCGCTCGCAAATCAATTCCATCGAGTTCCTCAACGGCGTCCGCGACGGTGCTCAAGCGTGACAACGTCGTCGAAGCCATTTCCATCTGCGACGCCACGCCCGGCCCGGTCGCGCGCCTGGTCAAGACCGCCATGCTCAACCGCGATCGCGGGCGCGACCGCGTGCGCGAGGCGGTCGAGGAGGCGGGTCTCACCGAAGTGCCGCTGCTGGAGGAGAAATTGAACCTGCTCGCCACCATCGCCCAGATTGCGCCGCTGCTGGGCCTGCTGGGCACCATCATCGGGTTCATGGAAATTTTCGGCAAGCTGCAGGAAGCCGGTTTGTATGCGAACGTTGGGCACGCTTTCCCACGGCATCGGCAGGCGCTCATCTGCGCGGCGGCGGGCATCGCCGTCGCCATCCCCGTCCACGCCGGATACAATTATCTCGTCAGCCGCATCAATAAAATCGTCCTCGACATGGAACGCACCGCCGGCGAAATCATCAACATCGTCACCGAGAACGGCGGCGGAAAATAGCGGCGCGAATTTTCAAGTATGAAAGCCATTTCCCGTCAACGCGACCCTGGTTCAATGAAGCAAACCGTCGGCCAGGTTGTCTTGCGCAGAAATAAGATGAGCGGATCCCCGGGGTGGCGGGTGCCAATCGGCGAAATCCGTGTCCCGTTTGTTTGGTTATGAAATTCCCGCGCAATGTCCGACTGCTGCGCAGCCCGTTCGACGCGGCGCCGTTTGCCGCGGTCTTCTTTTTGCTGGTGATCTTCCTGATGTTGGAGGGACTGGTCTACACGCCTGGAGTGCGCATTGAACCGCCGTTGGCGGACGGCTTGCCCGGCACGGACCAACCGACCGTGGCCGTCGCGGTGGATGCCAGCGGACGATTTTATTTCGCCAACCAGATCGTGAGCGAAGAGCAATTGAAGAACGATTTGCGCGATGCCGCGGGAAAATCCCGCGAACCGCTCACGCTCGTCATTCACGCCGACAAAGCGGTGACGTACGACCAGCTCATCCGCCTGACGCTCCTCGCCCGCGATGCCGGGATCCACAACGCCCTGGGCGCCACGCTGCCGCGGGTCATCAACACTCCCGCCAGGCCATGAGCGATTTGCGTGCAGATTCGCCCGCGCTCGGACTTGCCGGGCCAACCCAGGCTCCGCCGCAGCCAGCGCCAACCGCCGAAGGCTGGTCGCTCCGCCGCTGGCTCGTGCTCATCGCCCTGGTTTGCGCAGCGCACGTCGGGCTGCTTTACATGTTCGGCACGCGAAAATCGCCCGCGCCCCGTTCCCTGACCGATGCTCCCACGCTAAGACTCGCCGCCAATTCGGACGGGTTGCTGGCGCTCAATGATCCGACACTTTTCGCGCTGCCGCGTCCCGGAGATTTTGTGACGGCGATGTGGTCGAAGGCGCCGGTGGTGAAGCGACCGCCGTTCCATTGGACCGAAGCGCCACGCTGGCTGCCATTGTCCGCTGAAGGATTGATGACCGTTTTCAACCGCTTCATGCAAACCAATCTCATCCCCGGCCTTCCACTTCAGTTAAAACCGCCGGTCAAACTCAGCACGCCGTCGCCGCCCATCGAGCCGGCGCTCCCGCTGGTTTCCACGGTGCGCGTTGAAGGCGATTTGGCGCAACGACGATTGCTCACTCCGATGCCTTTGCCGTCCTGGCCATATGCGGGCGTGATTGCGCCGAGCAAAGTGCAGTTGCTGGTAAACGCCGCGGGCGAAGTGGTTTCGGCCAGTATATTGCCGTCGGACAACAACCTGGAAGCCCTCAGCCACTATGACGCCGCCGACCAGCGGGCGCTCGAACTCGCCCGCGCCGCGCGTTTCGCGCCCGCGCCGCGTCTAACCATCGGCCAAATGCTTTTCACCTGGCACACCCTTCCGCCGCCCGCGACCAATTCACCCGCCGCCTCCCCGTAACATGAGCGTCCCCATGCTGCTGTTCGTTTATGTGGCCGTGCTCCTCGGCGCCTTGTGCGGCCTGGCAGTTTATTCCGAATTGCGCCGGCGCCGGTTCGGGCCGACGCACACGGAGGATCGGATTTTTCGCTGCAAAAATTGCGGCTATGTCTACACCGATGACCCCGACGTGGACCGCTCGCGCTGCGCCCAATGCGGCAAACTGAACGAGCCGATTGCGTTTTAGCAGTTGGTCCGAAGATCAGCAGCTACTTTCCGTCCTGACTGCGGCCAATTGGTTTCAAATGAGAATTCAGACGCGGAGCGAGGTTGTCCGCCAACGGCTTGATGTTTTTTACGCCGGCCGGCTGTCGCGCGCCTGCGAAGCGGGGGGGGCATCGCGTTTACGGGGTTTGAATGCGGCTCAGCGGGCTGCCAGCCACAGCACCACGGTTGAATGCGGCCCGACTTTGATGGGAGCGCCCGGTTTCCATTTCCTGCCCGAAGCCAGCTCGCGGACATTGTTTACGCCAGTCGGTGGTTTTAATTCAAACGTCTCGTCCGTCGTCATGTTCATGCCAATGAGATAATTGCCGTAGCGCAGCGTGTAGAAGGAACCTTTGCCGGCATAGGCGTTTTCGTCACCGGGATGAAATTTTATGCCGTCGGGAATTTTGGCGATGGGCAGTTTCTCGCCCGCGAGCGCCGAGTGCAATTCAAGCGGATACTGCGGGCCGCCGTTGCCAAATCCAAAGTTGATCCAGTCCGGGCGCGTGTAAGTCAGGCCGCTCGGCTCGAACTCAACGTCCTCGCACACATCGGCAATGCGGTCAAAGTGTGGTGTGATGTAATGAACCCGCGCGAGAAAATTTACCGCGTAGCGCGCCCGCCAGTAAAGCGAAACGTAAAGAATGTCGTCTCCATTCCTGATGGCCACGACGCCATCTTCCTCGTCGGAGAAAACAAAATCCGGTTGTCCGGGAGTCATCGGCAGGCGATAAGCGCTGCGCGGTCGGGCTTTTAACAACTTATATTGATCCGGCACGCCGAGCAGGCCGGCGGTGACGCGCAGGCTGTTATTCTGTCCCATCTGATGCCGGACCGACGCGAAAAACTGGTTGTCATCGAACATCTGCTGCACATACCCGATGGCTTGCGGATCCAGGGTGGCAGCGGTGGCGAAAAGTGATGAGGCGTCCCAACTGGGACGTTCAGCGTAAACGACGTCGCCCGGATAATGCATGTCGCGCCAGCCGACAATGGTTTCGATGCGCAGGGCGCGGTTGCCTTTGGCGTCGAGCATCGGGTAACGGAACGGAGCGCGGGCATGGATGATTTTTTCCAGTTGACCCTTGATTTTTTCGTCGCCGGGTTGGTCCTGCGCCGGTCGCGTGGCGTCGTAAATGGACGTGACCCAGTCCAACACTTCGCCGTAGTAGCCGACATATCCAAGCTCGCGGGTCAATCCCTTGGCCGTGAGTTCCCGGTAGTGGGTGCCGACACCCCAGCCTTGACCGCTGGTTTCGGTTGCGGGTTCGCCGCCGGCATCGCTGTCCCGCCAGGGTTCGAGCCCGACCGCCTCATAAAGGTAACGCAGTGCCGCGGTTTCCGGCAGGGCATTGGCCGGGTCCACCACCGCAATGCCGCGGTTGGACAGGTAAATGTTCAGGTCCGTGATCATGGACTGATTGCTGTAAAGCCGGCGATGCTGGCGGTGCCAGTCACGGCCGGCCTGTAGCATTTCGGAATAAGCTGCCCTGCGGGACATTCTTTTGCCACCGTCTTCAATCTGTCCGTCGAGCAACGGTTGCAGGGGTCTGGCCAGCAAGTGGATCGCATCACCCGCCGGGCCGAATTCGAACCAGCCCGGATTGGGCGTGGACGGGTCGTGCCGGGCCAGTTCCGGATTTTCGCGGTACGCGGCAAAGAGGGCGTCCAGGCCTTTCAATGTCTGCCCGACGACCCTGGGATTTTGAAACGCGGGCGTCCATTTCACAAAATATGCCCTGGCCAGAAACTGCATCTGCATTTCGTTAAGCGGTTTTGTGGACGCGAGCAGGCTTTTGATTTCGCCGTCCACCCGGGCCTTGAGTTCTTCGAGGACCTCCGGGCCGGGCGTTTTCCGGACTGGCGGATGAGCCGGTGCCGCACCCTGCCTTTCGCCGGACGGCGGAATAAAGAACCCGTCGGTGTGCGTGTAAATCCTGTAGAGGCCGCGGGTGGCGGCCGTCATCGGCTTTTGATATCGGGCAAACGTCGGGGCGTAAGGCCAGACCGGGCCGGCGCTGCAGACTTCAAAATGCAATTCCGTCCTGCCGTGCGTCATGGGAAACGGCAGCGGAAACGTGTTGTAAAAAAATCTGCCGTTGCAGGACGGCTCGCCGCTGTCGTCGCCAAAATCCAGGATGTCAATGTCCCCGAGATGCCGGTAGCCGATTTGTTTGCCTTCGCAAAAAAGCACCAGCCGGTCGTCGATGATGTCGTTCCCCCAAAATCGCGCCGTCGCGTAATTGGTTTTGGCCGGATCCACCTTGAGCGTGAAAGTCATGCGCCCGCCTTCGAAATCATTCGTGGTCATCGGCAACAAGCGCCGCGCCGGTTCGCCCAGTCCGCCGCGAATCACTTCGCTGTGCTCCTGGCTGAAATCGTGGTTTTTTTCTGACGCGGAATCGCCGAACGCAATCGCGTCCACCATGGCCGGCGGTTCTCCGGCCGACAAAACCGAACGGGGTGCAAGCGCCACCAGCAGCACGACCGCTGCGCCAAATGACATCCGGCTGCACTTCACACTTTCGCGGATGTGTTCGGTTGTCACCTTGGCTGGCCGGCCGGCTTTTCCCGTTTCAATTCCCGGTCTTCAATTCCACCACGTCGTGCGGGGCGGCTTCGCGCATGCCGGCGGGACTGACCCGGATATAACGGGCTTTGTCGCGGAGTTGCGCCAGGTTCACCGCGCCAAGATAGCCCATGCCGCTCTGGATGCCGCCGATGAGCTGCGCCAGCACGCGATCCACCGAACCGCAGGCTTCTTTGAGCGCCTCGATTCCTTCCGGCGCGACCTTTTGCGTGGGATTGGTCGGCTGGCCATAACGCGCCGCCGAGCCGGCCTTCATTGCCGCAAAACTGCCCATGCCACGATATTGCTTGTACAGTTTGCCGCCAATTTCCACGACTTCACCCGGGGCTTCGTTGCAGCCGGCGAAAATTCCACCGCAAATCACCGCCTGCGCGAGCGTCAACGCCTTCACAATGTCGCCGGATTTCGCCACGCCGCCGTCAGCGAGAATCGCGACCTTCTTCCTGGCCCGCGCGCGCGAGCAGACATAAAGCGCGGTCATTTGGGGGATGCCCACGCCCGCGACGATGCGCGTGGTGCAAATCGAACCCGGTCCCTGTCCGACTTTGATGGCGTTCGCGCCGCAATCGGCCAGGAATTCGACGCCCGCCGCGCTCGTCACGTTGCCGGCAATGAGCGGCAGTTCCGGAAACGCGTCGCGCAACACTTTCACCGTGTCGCCCACGCCTTTGCTGTGGCCGTGCGCGGTCGAAACGGCGATGGCATCCACGCCGCGTTCGACCAGCCCGCCGACGTGGTTCAGGATGCGTTCGCGGTCCAGTTCGCCAAACGCGTTGCGCGTGGCCGAAACCGCCGCGCCGCACATGAGATGGAATCGCGCGTCACGCGCCGGCTTGAACTGCGCGTTGCGCTCCTGCGCGATGCGCTCGATGTCGCTCATCGTGAACAGGCCGCGTAAGTGGTCCTGGTCGTCCACCACGAGCAATTTGTGGATGCCGAGGTGTTCGGTGAAAAATTTGTCCGCGCGGGTGATGGGGTCCTTGCCCAGTTCCTTCTGGGTGATGGTGCGGACTTGCGCGCGCGGCGTGAGGGCGTCGGCCACCTTGCGTTTGGCGTAACGCGGCTTGACCACGTGGCCGGAGAGCAGGCCGACCAGTTTGCCCTTTTCATCCACGGCGGGAAACGTGCTGAAGCCGAATTTTTTCTGTTCGATCAACGCCAGCACATCGCCGATGAGCTGGCCGGGAGTGACCGTGATCGGTTCCTGAATCAGGCCGTGGACGTGGTTCTTGACCCGGCTGACCTCGGAAAGCTGCTGGCGCTCCGGCATGTTGTAATGGATGAAGCCAAGGCCGCCATTGGCCGCCATCGCGATGGCCATGCGCGATTCAGTCACCGTGTCCATGTCGGACGAAATCACCGGGATATTGAGGCACAAATTTTCCGCGAGCCGGGTTTCGAGCTGCGTGTCCCGCGGGAGGATTTCGGAATAGAGCGTCGCGAGCGTGATATCGTCGAACGTCAGGCCGATCTTGTTGTTTGCAGGGAAAAATTTGTCCGCGAGCTGGTAGAACGGATCATCAATACCGGAATTGCGCGTGGCTGCCATGTCAGAAAATGAAGCCTGCCCGGCGGGTTTGGCAAGCAAATTTTTGACTCATCCTCGTCCTCGGGCGCGTCCGCGCACTGCCACGGCGCGCGGCCTTCAGGCCGCTTCAGTGTCCGACGCGGGCGCAGACGCAACAAATGACCCGTGGACTTCCGAGCGATGAAGCGACGTAAACGCCGCGCTTCGGCCGGATTGCAATCGGGAAATCAGGAGCCGGGAACGAGGGGCGGACTGTTACCAACTTTTGCCCGCGAGCCAGACACAGCCGATCACCATCGCAGCCACCCCGCAGGTGCTCATCAGTCCGCGATATATTGTCACGCTGTTGTCGGCGCAACGCGTGGCGAGCAATCCCATGCCCCAGGAAAACAGCGCCATGGCCAGCACCGTGCCCGCGCCAAAAGAAATCAGGTAAGCGATGGCTTGCACCGGGGTCGGCATGGCCAGCATGGGCAAAATGCCCAGGATATGCGAACTGCCCGCCAACCCGTGCAGCGTGCCGATGGCAAAGGCCGCGTGCGTGTGCCGTTGGTGCGCCTGCGGCTCCTCGTGCCGCGCGTGTTCGTGGTGAACGTGAATATGAACGTGTCGCCCGCCGTGATGCTCGTGCTCGTGCGCGTGGATATTGTGTTTGAGCGCGCGGCGTAATGCCCAGATACCGATGCCGAAAAGCACCACGCCGACAATCCGGTCGCCCCACGACGACAGCAAATCCATCGGCAGCCTCGCGCGCAACCACAATGCCAGCAGCCCAACCACCATGACGCCCGAGGAATGGCCGAGACCCCAGCGCACGCCGGGAATCCAGGCGCGCTGCGGCCGGCGCACCGCCAACGGCGCAATGGCCGTCAGGTGGTCCGGTCCCGTCAGCACGTGAATGATACCGGCAATCAATCCGGTGATGACTGCAATCATAAATTTACGTTCGGCGAAGCTGCCTCAATTTCGTGTCCGGCGCAAAGCAAACTTCGTCCGTTAATTCGTTGCTACAAACTATCCAATCTGGCGACAGACCCGGCCACACGTCGATTGACAAAAACCGGCCCTTTTCTGCCGGGGCCCATGGACATCCGCATTAAATTCGTTGCCGCGACCATTGGCATGCTTACGATGGTGTGAGATCGCTATGCCACACGCGTGGAAGTGTCAACCCAACCGGCTCCTGTTTGGAGCTCTTGGGGTCTATGGTCTTCTCGCGATAGCACTGTCCGTATGCCAAAGTGGATACGTCAATGCTGACTTCGTTGGCTATTCGACGGTTGCTCATCGCTTGCTCGCGCAGCCGGCGAGTTCAGTGAGTGGCTATTGGTCACCGCTTTTTTCCTGGTGCATGTCAGCGTTGTTTTATCCTGGTCTGAGCGATTTGGTTGCGGGAAGAGTGGTGTTATTACTTTCTGGAATATGCTACGTCGTCATGATTTATCACCTCGCGTTGCGCTTTGCTCCCCGGGCGCATCCCGTCAGGCTTGTTTTCCTCGCTGGTATGAGCGCCTGCGCGGCTCTGCAAGGGGCTCTTTGGGCAACCTATTTACTCGATCCCGATTTACTCGCGAACGCAGTGTTGTTTTCTTACTTCGTTCTCTTGCTGGACACTGATCTGCGGAGCAAACCTCTTCGCAGTTTCGGCGCAGGCATGTGCGCTGGTTTGGCTTACCTCGCTAAAGGCTATATGCTTCCATTCGTGCTGGTGCATTTGCCTGTCAGTCTGTTTCTTGCTTCGCGCTTTGGCCGGCGTGAAAACGAAACGCCAGATGTAAATGCGGTGACTCGTTCCCGGGGGGGTTGGCTGCGGACGTCGCTTTTGGTTGGTCTGGGTTTGGCTGTGGTTGCCGGACCGTGGATCGCCGTTCTATCCGCTCACTATGGTCATTTCACCTTTGCCACCGCCGGGCCAGCCAATCATGCAAACGTCAGCCCGGAAAATTTCAGGCACGATCCGCTCTGGAATCCGCCGTTAGAATCGGACTTTATTCTTGATCCCCATTTTGGCCCCGACTGGTCTCCATTCCAATCCCTGCATCATTTCCGCCACCAGTTGTACCTGGTGGTTCATAATACCTGGACCCTGTTGGGGCACATCGCAGGCTGGATCGCCATGCTGGTGATCGCCGTGTTCTGTTATATTCGGGTAAGACGGTCTGTTTCCAAGGCGACATCTTGTGGGGTTAATCTGCAAGGCATTTGTTTTGCCGTCGTCACAACGGTCATTTACTGTTCTGGTTATGTGATGGTCAGTCTGGAAGCACGATACATCGTGCCTACGTTGGCGCCTCTTTTATGTTTGTCTTCGTTCATGCTCTTCTCTGCTTCGCTGACGGGCCGCGATGGTTTCACGATCGCCGGGGCTTCTGGAGCGCGCGCTTTCATGCTGGGAATTCTTTTGGTCGTGCCATTTTCGATACAGGATCTGTACCGCATCAAGAACGTCGCCCTCAAGCATTCACAGGCGACGCCACTGGCTCCGAACCTCCATATTGCGACAGAACTTCGACAGGCCGGATTGTTCCCCGGACGATTTGCGGCAAGCGATTGGCATCGCGGATTGGAGGTGGCCTATGCTGCTGATGCCGTTTCTTTGTATATGGGTCGGCCGTTGGCCGTGGATCCCGTGAGCCGTAGTCGGGAACTTCAGGCGGCGGGGGTACGCACCTACCTTGACTTTCACGGCGGTGCCGATTCTGCCCCCTCACTTGATTCGCATTGGCAGCGTGTCACAAATATCGCCATCGTGCCGGATGTATATGTCCTCAAGGAATAAATCGGAGGCGTCAGCGGCGCTGGCGGCGTGCGGGATTCGGCAACGCGGGATGAATGACCCGCCCTCTCTGCCGTTTAATCCGCATAACCATTCGGGTGTTTTTTGTGCCATGTCCAGGCGGTGGCCACGATGTCTTCGAGCGTGGGGAATTCGGGTTTCCAACCCAGCTCACGAATCGCCTTTTCGGCGCAAGCCACGAGCCTGGGCGGGTCGCCGGGACGCCGCGGTTTTTCAAGGGCGGGAATCTTTTGGCCCGTCACCTTTTCACACATCGAGATGACCTGCCGGACGGAATAACCGTCACCGTTGCCGAGATTGTAAAAGCCGGCCTTGCCCGGCTGCAGACCCAGAATGTGCGCCTGCGCGAGGTCAAGGATGTGAATGTAATCGCGGATACACGTGCCATCCGGCGTTGGATAATCCGTGCCGAAAATCCAGCATTGCTTTGCCTGGCCGAGCGGAACCTTCAGCACGTTGGGAATGAGGTGCGATTCGATGCGGTGATGCTCGCCGAATTTTTCGCTCGCGCCGGCGGCGTTGAAGTAGCGGAAGGCGATGAACTCCAGCTTGTAGATCTGCCGGTACCACTCGAGGATTTTCTCGAACATCAGTTTGGACTCGCCGTAGGGATTGATCGGGCGTTGCAGCAAATCCTCCGTCATCGGAATTTTGTCGGGCGGACCGTAGGTGGCGCACGTGGAACTGAAGACGAATTTCTTCACGCGGCATTCGACGGCGGCGTCGAGCAGTTTGAGGCCGTTGACCACGTTGTTGTGAAAATACTTTTTCGGGTTCTCCATGGATTCGCCGACCAGCGCGTTGGCGGCGAAGTGCATGATGGCGTCCGGCTTCGCGGCTTTGACGGCATTGAGCAGGTCGCCGGGTTCCTCCGGTTTGCCGAAAATGAATTTCGCGCGGGTGTCCACCGCCGAACGATGGCCTTCGGTGAGGTTGTCATAGACCGTGACGGCATGGCCGGCGTTCAGCAGTTCTTCCGTGCAGATCGAACCGATATAACCGGCACCGCCAGTGACGAAGACATTCATGCCACGACTATGGAAAGAAAGTGCGCCGGTTCAAAGCGTAAAATGAAATTCGGACCGGGGCACACGCGGCGTGCGTGCGGTTTTTCCCGGCCCGTCGGGACCGAAAACTTCGTTGGTACTTTTCCTTTTCATCAACCGGTATAACCCCCATGGGCTGACGAAGTGTTTGGCGGGCCGCCAAACACGGCAGGCCGGCCGTCTGCGCTCCTCAAAGCAACAGTATCGCTCCGAATTCTCAGGTCAAGGTGCGGACCGTTTCGATGCGCGTAATCAGCCAGTCGCCATCGGTTTGTTGGAAGGTGAATTTCAGCTCCTGCACGATGGGATCGCTTTCACCGGCGATATTTACTTCAACGGTGAGGTCCGCCACGGCGGATAGTTTGTCCGGTGCGACGGTGATTTTGATGTCGGGAAATTCGACCTTCAGTCCGCTCAACCTGGAGCGGGCGCCCAGGGCGACCTGCTGGATTTCGTCGCGGCCCAGGAGACGGTGCTGAACGCGTCCCGGCACATCAATGTTGATCTCGACGTTGGTGGCGAAAAAGCCGGTCAGCCTTTGCGCACCGGCAAGCCGTGCCAGATTGCCTTCTCCCGACGAAAATGAAGCCGTCCGGGCGAGCCCCGTGAGGCGTTGGCGGATGACCTTTTCGGGGCCGGGGAACAAAACGAACCACAACCAGACGCCGAGCGCGACCAGCGCCGCCAGCAGGAGGAACCGGAAAACAGTTTTCATTTAAAAGTCTTGCCGACGATACGATTGCGTTCGACCTTGCCGAGCGTGTGCAGTTCCTGAGGCATGGAACGGTTGTCACCCACGACGAAATATTCGTCCGGGCCGAGTTTCTCCGGCGGACGATTCCAGTCGCAAGGGAGTTTCTCATAAGGTTCTTCCAACGCTTGGCCGTCAATCAGCACCTGGCCGTTGACAAATGCGACCGTTTCGCCCGGCAGGCCAATGATGCGTTTAAGCAACATCACATGGGGTGTTTTGAACAACCTGGTGGCAGTATTGGCTTCGACGCGGGAAAACCATATGGCCACCACGTCGCCGTGCTGGGGTTTATGCCACACATATGCCAGCCGGTTGACGTAGTGCGCCGAACCGTCCTGGTATGCCGGCAACATGCTGATGCCTTCCACGCGAATGTGCAGCAGGCTGGCTTTGTAGCCGAGCACGCACACGACAGCCAAAACCGCTGCACGCACCAGCGTGACTTTGGGGTTGCGGCCAATCAGCACAATGCGCAGCCATCGGGGAACTGGTGACTGGTCCCGACCGTTCGGTGGTCCGGCTGGAATTTGCGCCGACATCGCTTGGAGTCTCGACGCAATTTGCCAATCGCGCAACTTAGATTTGGCCCATGGCCTTGTCCAAAGCGGCGTAAAGCTGGTTCATCGTCGCCTCGGTTTCGTCGCCCATGTTCGAGATGCGGAAGGTCTTGCCCTTGATTTTTCCGTAACCGCCGTCAATCAGAAAGCCCTGGTCCTTAACCAGTTTTTGCAGCTTCGGCACGTCGGTCACGTGGCCGCCGGGCTTGGCGCCGTTGTTGACACAGGTGAGTGTGACGGATTCAAAGCCCTTGTCCGGGAACAGCGTAAAGCCATGTTTCGCCGCCCAGGCGCGCGTCATTTCGGCCAGCTTTTTGTGACGGGCAAAGCGGTTCTCGAGCCCCTCGGCGAAAATGTCCTCGAGCTTCGATTGCAAGGCATAAACATGGCCGATGCTCGGCGTGCTCGGCGTCATGCTTTGCTCGGCGTTTTTCTGGAACTCGACAAAGTCGAAATAATAGCCCGCGGTCATTGAGGGTCGCCGCCCGGGCCAGTGCCGCCTTCGAACAGGTGAACAGGCGACGTGCCCGGCGGCAAAGCGAGCGCCTTTTGCGTGCCGGCGAGCAGCACATCAATGCCCAGCGCGTCAAATTCAATCTTCGCGGCGCTCATCGAACTGACCGCATCCACGATGAACATCACGTCGGGATATTTCTTCTTGAGCGCGGCGATTTCGGCGAGCGGGCTCATCACGCCGGTGGAAGTTTCGTTGTGAATGACCGTGAGCGCGTCGAACTGCCCGGTGGCGAGCTTTTTGTCCACGGCTTCGGCGCGGATAGGCGAGCCCCATTCGACTTGCAGCGCCTCGGCCTGCTTGCCGCAGCGTTTGGACACGTCGAACCACTTGTCCGAAAAAGCGCCGCACATGCAGTTGAGGACTTTTTTGGCGACGAGATTGCGGATCGCGCCTTCCATCACGCCCCACGCGGACGAGGTGGAAATATAGACGAGTTGTTTTGTGTAAAGCAGTTGCTGAAGCTGGGGCTGGATGGTCGGCGTAGAGGTCTTTGAACCCCTGGCCGCGATGGCCGATCATTGGCTGGCGAAACGCCGTGAAGGTTTTTTCGCTCACCTCGACCGGTCCCGGAATGTGCAATTTGACGTGTGCCATAAGATTGGATGCAATTTTTCACGACGCGCGGGGCAAAGGCAAGCGCGGCTTTGTAGATTGCCAATTTTCGTCCAGTAATTGACAAATTCGGCGGCAAATTATCCGGTTACATACCCATTCGCGCGGAACCAGGCTGCCGCATCGGCCAACGCCTGTCTCACCGGTGTTTGTGGCAGACCGAGTTCGCGAATGGCCTTGGCCGGATTGAACCACATCTTGTACTTCGCCATGCGCACGCCGGCCAGCGGCACGCGCGGCGGTTTGCCGGTGATGCACGCAATGCCCTCGCTCACATGCCCGGCACCCAGCGCCACCCAGTGCGGCAACTTGATTTTCGACGCCGGCACGCCGCTGATTTCGGCCAGTGCATCAAAGGTTTCCTCGAGGGTCCAATTGCCGCCCGCATTGCCAAGAATGTAGCGCTCGCCTGATCTTCCCTTTTCCGCGGCAAGAATGTGCCCCGCGGCCACGTCGCGCACGTGGACCCAGTTCAAGCCCGATGTCAAGTACGCCGGCATTTTGCGGTTGAGAAAATCCACAATCATCTGTCCGGTTGGCGTGGGCTTCACGTCGCGCGGGCCGAGGGGTGCGCTCGGGTTCACGATGATGACGGGCAACCCTTTTTCCGCCAGCTCCACCGCCACGCATTCGGCCTGCCATTTCGAGCGTTTGTAATGATTTCCCATCTGCGCTTCGGAAACCGGGTCCGATTCGTCCGTTGGAATAATTTTCCCGTTCACGGATTTCGGCAGCGCGATGCAGCCGATGGTGCTGGTATAAACAATGCGCGCGCAACCCACGGCAGCGGCGGATTCGATCACGTTGCGCGTGCCTTCGACGTTGGTCGCGTACATCGGCGCGTAATCGCGCAGCCATAGTTGGTAACTCGCCGCGACGTGAAAACACCATTCGCATCCCTCGATTTCGCGTTTGAGCAATTCGCGATTGGCTACGTCGCCAATCACGCGTTTGAATTCAACTCCCGCCAGCCCGCGCAAGTCGGCGTTCGGACGCAGCAACGCCCTCACCCGGTGGCCGCGCGCGGCCAGCTCCTGAACGAGGTTTGAGCCGATGAAACCGGAAGCGCCAGTGACAAAACAATTCATAAGCCGAAATCGGTCGGCCGCAATTTTGACGCAACCCGCCGGCGGATTCCACAAAAAGTTTCCCCGATTCCATAATGGAACGATTGGATCGGAGTGCAGAATATCGCTGCGCGCAAGGCAGGCTCTCCCGTTGCGGAGCAAGGCTTCGCGCTCCAAAACCACACCTGGTGACCCGATCGCCCTTCACCAGCGCTTGACTTGTCCGGCCGGTTGCGGGACACTTACTTCGTCGTATGCCGGTCAAAAGCAGTACCCGAAAAAAGATGACGCGCTCGGAACAGCGCGACTTGGACGTCAAAATCGAGTTCATCGAGGGGCTGGTCCGCCGGGATCCCCAATACGTGGATGCGCTCCAATTGCTTGGCGATCATTATACCCAACGCGGTCGTTACACCGAAGGACTTAAGATGGATGAGCGTCTGGTGCGCCTGCGGCCGGACGATCCGCTGGTGTATTACAATCTCGCGTGCAGTTATTCGCTCACCGAACAGTTTGACCACGCCGCGCTCGCACTGGAGAAGGCGTTGGGCCTCGGCTATCGCGATTTCAACTGGCTCGCCAAGGACCCCGACCTGCACAAACTCCGCCAGCAACCCCTTTACCGCGGCATCGAGGACAAAATCCGCCGGATGAAAGTCAAGGTTCGGTGAGGTGCGAAGTTAAATACGTTAAATCAGAGACCGGTCAAATCAGCGACGCGCGGATTTCCATTTACCTGTTAACCAATCACTGATTTAACTGAATTACCGGTTACTTGTTTAACTGATTCCAAAACAGAATGAACGTCACCGTTCACGGCCGCACCCGGCATTACCGCACCGTCACCTTTGATCGTGCGCGCAATGCCGTCCGCCTGGTCGAACAGCGGCTGTTGCCGCACGAATTCAAAATCGTCGCGACGCGCCATTTCCGCGAGACCGCCGCCGCCATCCGTGACATGGTTGTGCGCGGCGCCGGCGCCATCGGCGCGACGGCGGCTTATGGTCTGGCCCAGGGCGCGCTGGCTTTTCGCGGCCGCGATTTGCGGAAATTCCATCGTCACTTTGATGCCGTTTATCAAACCCTCAAAGCCGCCCGGCCAACAGCGGTTGATCCCGTCAATGCGATGAACGGCGTGCGGGCCGCGGTGCGCGCCGGCAAAACCGTTGAGGAGCAGCAAAAACTCGCGCTGGCCGCCGCGGAGGAATTCGCCAATGAAGATGTGACCCATTGTGAAGCCATCGGGCGGCACGGTGCGAGGCTGATTCGCCGCGGCATGAATATCCTCACCCATTGCAATGCCGGCTGGCTGGCGTTTGTGGACGTGGGCACCGCCACCGCGCCGATGTATGCCGCGCAGGCGCAGGGCAAAAAATTTCATGTCTTCTGCGACGAAACGCGGCCGCGTTCCCAGGGCGCAACCCTCACCGCCTGGGAACTGGCGCAGCAAAAAATTTCACACCAAATCATTGCTGACAATGCCGCCGGGCATTTAATGCAACGCGGCGAAATTGATCTGGTCATCGTGGGCAGCGACCGCACGCTCGGTCGCACCGGCGAGGTCACGAACAAGATCGGCACTTACACCAAGGCGGTTCTCGCCGCGCGGCACGGAATACCCTTTTACGTGGCGATTCCGCTTTCGACGATTGACTGGAAATTGAAACATGGTTTCGACATCCCGATTGAAGACCGGCACGAGCACGAAGTTCTCGGCGCCTGGGGAACGGTAACAGCTCCGAACTCCAAACTCCGAACTCCGAACTCCGACCGGCGGGTTTATGTGCGGGTGGCGAATCCGACGAGCGGGGCGCGCAATCCGGGTTTTGACGTGACGCCGCCGGAATTGATCACAGGGATCATCACCCCGGCGGGGATTTTCAAGGCGAAGGAACTGTGGTTGCGGCGGCGGGAACTGGGTTTTGCGGGTTGAAACGGTTGGTGTGTAAAACTTGAACTTGCTTCGGGTGGAAAAGGAAATTAGCTTCACCCTTCCGGGTGGCGGGGTAGCCAAGTGGTAAGGCAGGGCTCTGCAAAAGCCTCATCCGTCGGTTCGATTCCGACCCTCGCCTCCAGTCTAAACCGTGTGTGCGGCAAGGACTTGGGATTCTTCCACACGCGAGTGCCAGCAGAAGTGCCAGCAAAAAAGTATCCGGGCAGCTTCTAGCATATCAGTGGTAACTCGCCCACTACTCGGATGCCGAGTCGTAATCAATCGTCGTAAACTCATCGCTGCTAAAAACAGTTATGAGACAACGATACCGACTCTATCGCCGGAAAAACGGCGGACGCTACTACATCCACGACGACGTGACCGGCAAACAGGAAAGCCTCGGCACCAGTGACCGGGCCACTGCCGTCCGGTTGTTCCATTCCAAAAGCGAGGCCGTCCAGCAACCGGCCGTGAACCTGCAAATTGCCCGCGCCTATCTCGCCGCCAGCGACCCACAGATTGCCACCCGCAACTGGCAGTTCGTCATGGACGAGATGGTCAAACTCAAAAAGGACGAGACCCAGCACCGCTGGCAGACCGCCATCAAGGACAAGGCGTTCAATCTAATCCGACATTTGCCGATTTTGGAAACGAGGCCGGAAAACTTTTTGCGCGTGCTCGAAACCGGAAAAGTTTCGACCAATGTATATTTGCGGCGCATCCACAACTTCGCCCTGGACATGACATGGCTGCCGTGGCCGGTCATCGTGAAACGCCAGTGGCCGAAAGTTCAGTTCAAGGACAAACGCGCCATCACCTGGGAGGAACATCAGGCCATCGTCACCCGCGAACTGAATCCCGAACGCAAAGCGTTCTATAAACTGGCGTGGCACATGGGCGCGTCGCAGTCCGATCTGGCGAACCTCGAAGCTGAAAACATTGATTGGGAACACAATGTCATCAGCTTCGCACGCAAAAAGACCGGCTCCATTGCCATCATGCGTTTCGACGACGAACTGGCGGAAATTCTGCGCGACCTGCCGGGGAACGGCCCGCTGTTTCCGTATCTGCGCACGGTTCGTTCGGGCGACCGGGCAACGGAATTTCACCAGCGCATTGCGGGCTTGGGCATCAAAGGTGTCACCCTGCATTCGTATCGGTATGCGTGGGCGGAACGCGCCAAAAAAGCCGGTTATCCCGAACGGTTCGCACAGGAGGCGTTGGGCCACAACAGCAAGGCGATTCATCGGGCGTATGCGCGCCGTGCGCAGGTCGAACTGCCACCGTTGAGTGAATTTGAACGGATGCGCAACCACCAGACAAACGGCGCAAGAATCGTTGAGCCGGTCATCAAAATCGCGAACGCATAAACCAAGGAGGCGATATGAACTTGAACCCAGGAGAAGTTTTGAACCCCGTGTTTCATTTTTTGGATGACGCCATCGCGGACTATGGAGTTTATCTGTATCTCGCGCTGGTCTGGCTGTCTGTGATTGTGATCGCGTGGATATTCAGCGGCGGTTTGCGGCGGAAAATGCGGCAGCAGCCGCGTATCAGCGTCGGCATCGTAATCCAGCCATCAGCACCGCCACCGCCGCTAATCATATACCACGAACCTGATTCAGGTTGTGATGACCATGAGGATTAGATAAATCCGTCCAGCAGCACTGCCGCAATCTGCTCCTGACGACAGATTGCGGTCTGTGCCGGGCTGTGAGGAGTGTTTAGTCGCTTTTGGCTTCCTTGATGGTGATTTCCAAAACGACCGGCTGACCTTCCTCTATCAATAACCGCTGGCTGCTTGGCAACTTGGTGACCAGCGACAAGTTCATCCGCTGCATGCCGGTCTCAATGCGATGCAAATGACACCCGCGAATCAAAACCTCGTGCGCGGCAAAGACCAGCTTGAGATTTTGTTCGTCTCCGTCGCCGGTTAATTCGGCGAACATGAATTGATCGTGCGGTAACAGCAGTGAACGACCTGGCGAAACTTCAATGCGTAATGCCTCGGCGTTCGGATCGTTGGACCAACATTCGGGTGTTCTTGCGCTCATATTTTTGTTTTGGTTGATGGTGGTGATGACGAGCCAGTTTCAGACGGCAAATGTTGTCGGCGGCTCGACGACCGAAACGTAAAAGGTAGCCGTGCAGTCTTTTCCAAAGCAGGGCGCGTCCGCGCGGAACCGAACCAGCCGCAAATTCCATCGCCAGCGGTCGGTGACCTGTGCGGCAAATGTTTTCACGAAGCTGTTCCTTGTCCGGCGTGAAAATGCGGATGCCCCGGCGTCCGCGTGAAATGCTGACATACCATTGCTCCGCACTGGTCGCGGCCTTGATGGTCGAGTCCGAGAACAAAACATAATCCACGGTTTTGCCCTGCGAACCATAGGACGTGACGGCGTAGCCAGGCGAAAATTCGCGATAGCTCGCATCGAGCACCCGGCCGTCGGCCAGTTTGATTTTCCCGTCCGCGCCGACTGACTTGACCGTGACCAGTTCGCCGTTAGTGACGCGGTCACCGGCTACCAGCTTGTGATTGGCTTTCAGGTGCAGCCGATCTTTTTCGGCCACCTTGATTTCCTGCGGACGGCAGACGGTGATTTTATCGAGCAACTTGTCCATGACCATGACAAACCGTCCGTTCACTTCCACCAGCACGCCGGTCTTCACGATCCCGCCTAATTTTCCTTTCGCACCGGCATCGGTCCGACGCACCTTTTGATTGAAAACAATGACGGCATCGGACGGATAAAACCGTTCATCCCGTTTCTGTGCGTTGGTGAGGTCAATCTTTTCCAGCGTTTGAACCGTCACATCATTTGCGCCGAGCAGTCCCTTTGATTTCAGTTTGTCCCGCACCTGTTCGTTGATGCGGTGGACTTCGGCCCAGGTCTGCGACACCACCACGGCGGATACATCTTTCTCCGTCAGTCCAAGATATTCATCCGCCAGCTTGCCGGCTTGATCGGCCAACCCGCACGACACCACCGCGCCCATCTTGTCGAGTTGGGAAAATGACTCATCGAATTTACCATCGGCGGCCAGTTTAACCGCCTGCCGGTATTGCTTGATATGCTCGCGCTCGTCCACGGTTTGACCGCGTGCCGGGTCCTGCCGGCGGATATTGTGCAGTTCAACGGGCCGGACGCCGGAATGCCACTCGATGGCCAGCAACGCATCCGATGCCTCGACCGCCCCATGCTGGCGAGTGTCGCCCGACAAAATCAGCCGCGCATTCCGCTCGCGCACCAGCCGGATCAATTCCAGCATCTGCCGTCCGCCAATTTGCCCGGCCTCGTCCACGATGACGGCGGCGCCTTCGGCCAGTTCGCGTTTCATCAGAAAACTGGCGACGGTTGCCGGAGACGGAAATCCCGCGCGCTCCATGTCCACGACCTGCTGGCGTTGCGGGGCCAGGACAACCACCTTTCTCCCGCCGTCGCGAACCTGCTCGACCAGTTCACGCAGGACAAAACTTTTGCCCGTGCCAGCGCCGCCCCGAAAAATTGACACCCGGTTGGTGTTGGAAACCAGTGCCTTTAATGCCTGACGTTGTTCCTCGTCCAATTGGGGATTGACCGGCCGCGGATTCCAGACCAGCGGATGACAGTCGCCAAAACCCTCCTTTGCCGTCTGGACGATTTCCCATTCGCGCATTAAATGTTCTCGCGTCGTCACCTTGCCGGGCTGATCCTCGATGCGCAGATAATTGCGCCGGGTTGTGGCGGCTTGAATTTCGGCAGTCGTGACCTCCCGGCCCCGTGCATGTTCCAGCGCGTGACGCCACAACTCATGCTCGCGGACGACTGCCCGCCGCTCAAACAAATGTTCCTCAGCCCAGACCACGGCTTTCTCGGCCACGTTTTCACTCACATCGGCAACGACCGGCTGTTTTGTAGTGAGACGCCGAAGTGATTCTCTTTCCGGTGAAGTCATCTGGCCATCCCAAATTGCTTGCAGCTTTTCCAAACCGATGTCCCGAATCTTTCGCGCCCGCTCCTTGTGGGCGATGTTTTCCCGAATCGCCGCCAAGTTGCCATCGGCCTTTTCTGGTTCACGCGCTAACAGTTCGCGCGTCTTCTGGTCAATCTCGTCGTGGCGTTTGGAAAACTTTTTGACCAGCTCCGGCGAGACGCCCTTGATTTCAAAATCGCCACGCGGTTTGTTTTCGATTTGGTAGCCCAATTTGACCAGCGAACGCGCCAGTTCGTGATAATAGACATTTTCCACGAACTTTTGCGCTGCCAGCATTTCGTAATTTTGCAGCGCCTTCCATTTTTTCTCGACCGGATCGAACGTGGCGTTGAACAGGATGCAGTGGCTGTGCAGATGCGGGTCCAGTGCCCGCGAGGTTTCGTGCTGGAACACCGCCGCCACGATGTTGCCGGTGAGCCGGTCGGTGCATTCCCCGCTTTTACGCACCCGTGTCGCGGCGAATGATTGCAACTGACGCAATGCCTCGTTCGCCGCCTGCTCATGCGCCTCCACCATCCGGGGGTCGTCGCCCACCAGTGCCGCGACGGAAACCGACTTGGCCGGGGAAAATGTGAAATCGTAAAATACCCGGCGGTTGCTGCTCTCCTGTTCCTGCCCATCACGCCCGATGTCCATGCGCGTGGTGTTCTGGCGTAGTGTCAATTTTTCGCCGGTCTGCGGATGAAGATTTTCACACAGACGAACGAACTCGTCCATGCGGGTGACGCCGGCCAGTCCCAAATCTTCCGCGCCCTGGCCAAACCAATGTCCTGGCACATGCTGGCCTTCGGTATAATAATCTCCGACGGTCAGATGCTCTTTGAAATAATGCCGGGCATCTTTCAGGCTGCATTGTGGTTTGATGGCGAGCATGGGATTATGCCTCGGAGGTCGAAACCAGCCGGTTTGAGTTTTTGGATTTGCGCGCGTTCTTGTCGTTGTAGTGCTGGCTGATGAATTGCGTCGCCCGTGACAACCATTGCTCGTCCTGCCGCAATTCAGCCAGTTTCACGGCGGCAAAGTATTTATCGCTGTTCGGTTTTGGACGGCCCAGCGGTTTCAACAAACCCGCCTTGATCAACAGCGTGATATGGTCAGGTTCAAATCCGAGGTAATCGGCAGTCTGCGTCCGACTCAACCGGGCCGGCAGTGTCACCAGGCTCAACAATGCTCGACATTCATTGTTCATGGCGTGACTGTGCCAGATGACCGCCCGGCAAAGGTGGTGGACGCACACAACGCCAATCCGTGGCTCATGTGGGTTGTCGTCACCAGAAGCAACGGGGTTGTGCATTCATTTTTCATGGGACGATTCTGGCAAAACTTGGCACGGCGAAGATGTATCACATACACGACTTTTGGGCCTGTTCTGGTATGATGGCGGGTTTATTTACGGACAGGTTCGGTCATCCAGCGGTCGACCCGCGGACACGTTACGCTCGGAACAGCGGACAGTGGCGGACATTTGGCGGATTGAAAACAGATTGCAGGCGGTTGGTATGTCATCATGCTGCGTTGGGGAATCAAATGACCCGTCGCTGTTGCCAACGGAAAGGAATCCGCCGGCGCTTGGACTGTCCGGCTTTTCTGCGGGCACTCGAAAACCGGACAGACCAATCGCCTCTGGTCAAACCTAGACGGTCACGCACTCACCGCCCGTTCCTGACCCACGCTCCACTTCGCCGTCGTTCGTTTATGCCACTGCCGACTTGCTTCGTTCCGCTTCGGGTTCAGGAACGCCCGGTCAGTGCGTTTGAATTGTCAGAAATGTCTCGGCAAGGTGTCGCAATGTGCCGAAGTCAGTGCCATAACCAGCGGGCATATTGATGCGGGAGTGTTCACACGATTTGTGTGAATTTAAGAGTGGACGCCTCACCCCTTGAATTTTCAAGGTTCTGATGTCCGCGAAGTGGTCGCGGCTTAAGAGCGAAATGTCCGCGTCATTGTCCGGCCTAGTGGCCGTGGCCTTGTCCAGTCCGCATCCGCGTCCGCAGTCAGTCCAAGCCCGCATCTTGACCGTGACCATGTCCGGTCCGTGCCCACATCCAGTCCGCGACCGTGACCATAGTTTGTCCGTGTCCGCGCACAGTCCACGTTCGCGAGTTGTCCGAAAACATGTCCGTGTCCAGTCCGTGAACTGACCGTGGCCGCAACTTGTCCTTGACCATATCCAGTCCACAACCGCGCACAGTCCGAGTCCTTGGTCAGTCCGTGTCCAGTCCGTAGCCACGACCAGTCCGCGTCCGTGCTTCAGCTAAAGAAAATCCAGAAGTCCACGCCGATTTCCAGTGGTTGTCCACGATAGTTGCGGCAAAAATGTCGATCCATCCAAATCGGCTTTTTTCAATTCGTTGCCATGCGTTCCAGCCGCGCCTTGCGCATTTCCCAATCTGGCATCACTCGCCGCAGCAGTTCGTAAAACTTTTTCCCGTGATGCCCATGCACCGCATGGCACAGCTCGTGCGTCACCACATAATCTATGCACGACGCCGGTGTGGTCACCAATTCCGGGTTCAGCCACACGCCGCCGCGCCGCGTCCAACTGCCCCAACGCTTGCTCATCCGCCGCAACTGCATCCGGGGTGGATTCGTCAGCCGCGTCCCCAGCCCCGCTGTGCTCTCCTCAAAACTTCGCGCCAGCCGCTCTTTTGCATGCGCCAGATACCAGCGTTGCACCAGCTTCCGCACCCGCGCCGTGTCCGCCTTGCGCGGCGTATGCACCCAGATGAACCGGCCCTGCAATTTTACTTCCGCCGTGTCCGCCTCAACGACCTTCAGCCGGTATTGCCGCCCGAGGTAACGGTGCGTCTCGCCGCTCAAATATCGGCGCGGTGGCGTCTGTGGCAGAAACTCGCCAAAAAATCGCTGCTGCCGCCGAATCCAGCCCGCCCGCATCCGCACTTTTGCCAGCACGGTTTCCACCGCCGCCCGTTTGGGCGCAGTCACCACCACGCCCAAATCCGGTCGCACCGTGATCGCCAGCGTCCGCCGGTTTGACCGGCGCAGCCGGAATGCAATCTTTGCCCCCCCAAACTTGATTTCGTATGTCTGATTCATGTTGACCCGCGTGGCACGCACTTTCAGCCTTTGCTCATCTGGGATACCGATTCTTGGCGATGTCCAGTGCCCGTTCGATGATCGCGTCCATGTCCTGCACCGTCAACGGCACACCTTTCGCCGACCGCGCTTCATAGAGCAAATCGTCAATCGCGTTTCGCATTTCATTCTGAACATCCGGGTTCGCCCGCCAGTCCACCCGCAGCCGTTGCTGGACCGCTTCGTCAATCCGCACTGCCAGGTCCGCCGCCAGATTCTGTGTTCCATACGGCACGGCATCCTCCTTGAGCGCCATTCCTTCAAAAGTCTCGTTCACCACGCCGTAAAACGCCTTCGCCACGTCGCGGTTGCGCACAATTTCCGGCAGCTTGTCTCCCGTCCGGCTCAACACGGATTCCATGACTTCCGTGACCTTGTTCAAATAATCCTTCTCGGCGAGGCGACCAGCTTTGTAGGCATCAATCGTGTCTTGCAGGATTTTTCCGAACCGCCGGTAAAACACAGGGTCCTCGTCCATCTTCTCGGTGATCGTCCGCGCCGTCCGGTGCGCAATCGTGTCCGCCTTCGACGCCGCGCTTTCCAGCTTTTCCACTTCCTTCTTGAACGCATCGCGCTCAAAAATGTTCACCGGCGGCGTGACCTGCTCGATGCCTTCCGACCGCACATGCGTATCAATCAGCTTTTGCACCCGCTTTTCGTATTCCTTGTAATCCACTTCTTCGGCGTATCGCTGCTTCACCGCCACGCGCAGTTTCAGGAAAAATGCCAGATCGCCTTTGTAACGCTGCATGGTTTTCTCCGGCGTCTCGCGCAGGAATTGCATCGTCGAAAGCGCGATGCCGAGCGTGCGGTGATACGCATTCAGCTTTTCATAAAACCGCCCGCGCTCCTCCTCGTCGCCTAACAGCCGTTCGTATTTTTCCTTGTCCTTTGAACCCTTCACGGTCTTGAACACGTCCCACAGTTCCGAATGTTTCTGCGGCAGCCGCGCGATTTCATCCGCCACGTCCGTCACTGTCCCCGCGATTTCATCTTCTTCAAATCCCGGCAATGCGCTGTAAATGTCCATCGCCTCGCCGAGCTTTTGCAGCACGCCGTAGTAATCCATGATGAAACCGAAATCCTTCCCGCCCGAAATCCGGTTCACGCGCGCGATGGCCTGCAACAGGTTGTGCTCCACAAACGACCGGCACAGATACAGCACCGTGTTTTTCGGTGCGTCAAACCCCGTCAACAGCTTGCTAACCACAATCAGGATTTCCGGTTCCGGCCCGTGCTTGAAGGCGTTGATGATTTGTTCGAGGTATTGTTTTTCTGTGCCGTATTTCGCCATCATCTTTTTCCAGAACGCGCGCACTTCTTCCGTATCCACTTCATACACGTCCTCCTGTTCGTCGCGCGTGTCCGGCGCGGAAATCACCACTTCGCTCGTCACCTTGCCGAACTCATCCAGGTATTTTTTGTATTTCAGCGCCGTCGCCTTGTTCGGCGCGGCCAGTTGCGCCTTGAACCCCGTGCCCTGCCACGTCTGGCGGAAATGCTCGCTGATGTCGAACGCCGCTTCATAAACTTTCCGGTCGGCCTTGTTCAACTGGTCCGCCGAGGCGAATTTCTTTTTCAAGTCCGCCCGCTGCGCGTCCGTCAACGGCTTCGTCACCACTTCAAACCATTTGTCTATCGCATTTTGATCCACCTGTTGCAGCACCAGCCGCCCCTCGTAAAGCAGCGGCACAACGGACTTGTCCCTCACGGCCTGGTCAATCGTGTAAGCCGGTTCAATCAAACCGCCGAACTTCCGCGCCGTGCTCCGTTCCTTCCTCATCAGCGGCGTGCCGGTGAACCCGATGAAGCACGCTTTCGGCAAAACCTTTTCCATCTTCGCGCCCGTCTCGCCATAAACGCTTCGATGGCTTTCATCCACCAGCACAAACAGGTTCGGCGATTCGTTTTTGAAGTCGCCCGCGTCCACCGCCGACGCAAATTTGTCAATGACCGTGGTAATGACGCTTACTTTGCCCTCCGTGATCAGTTTCGTCAGATGCTTGCCGGTTTGCGATTGCACCGGCTCCAATCCGCAACGGTGGAAAGTGTCCTTGATTTGCTTGTCCAAATCCACGCGGTCAGTCACCAGCACGATGACCGGATTCGGAATTTCCGGCTCACGCGCCAGCGATTGCGCCAGCATCACCATCGTCAGCGACTTGCCCGAACCTTGCGTGTGCCACACCACCCCGCCCAAACGCCGCCCGTCCGCACCGGGCTTGCGCACGCGGGCGAGAATGCTGTTCACCGTGAAGTATTGCTGGTAACGCGCGATTTTCTTGTCAGGCCCGTCATACAGGATGAACCGCCACGCCAGTTCCAGCAGCCGCTCCGGGCGGCACAGGCTGTAAAGCGTCTTGTCTTGTTCCGTCACTTCGCGTCCTTCCGCGTCCAGATCATCAAAATACGCCCGCACATACCCGAACCGGTCAGCAAACAGCTTGTCCTTTTGCGCCTTCGTCAACGGCCGGTTCACCAGCGTCGCCACTTCCTTGCTGATGTCCTTCGGCTTGCCGCCGTCCAGTTCGCGCCACTTGGCCCAGAACGCCGCCGGTGTCCCCGTCGTCCCATAGGCCGCGTCGTTCGCCGCCACCGCCAGCAGCAGTTGCGAGAATACAAACAGCTTCGGGATGTAATCATCCGCCTGGTTGCGGATATGCTGCGAAATCGCCTGTGCCAGCGGCTCCTTCATGTCCGATCGCTTGCACTCCATGACGCCCAGGGGAATTCCGTTCACGAACAGCACCACGTCGGGCCGGCGCAGTTGCTTGCTCGCCGTCTGCTCCACTTCAAATTCCTCGACGATGTGGAACACGTTGTTTGTCGGATTGCGCCAATCAATGAATTGCAGCGTGAAACTTTTCGTGTCGCCCTCGACCGCCTGTTCCATCGCTTTGCCCAGCACGAGCAGGTCGTAAATCTTTTCACTCGTCCGCACCAGCCCGTCGAACGGAATATCCTTGAGCGCCTGAATCGCGGCTTGGATGTTCGCGTCGCTAAACGGGTATTCCTGCCCGCGATAATTGATACGGTTCAACCGGCGCAGTTGCTCCGCTAGGATGCCTTCCAGCAGCACATTCCCCAGCTTGCCCTTGCGCTCCAAGAACGCCTCCTGCGGACGAAGGTAGGTGTAACCCAGGTTTTGCAGCAGTTGCAGCGCCGGCACCTGTGAAACGTGATCTTCTTGGAACGAGGGTTTGTTCATGTATGTCTAGCCATTTGTGTTTTGACGTATGTGTGATGCGAGCGAAACCACGGCCTGTCTGACAATTTCCGCAAATCCCGTAGTCGGAAATTAAAGC
The DNA here is from genome assembly GCA_963802515.1 of uncultured Verrucomicrobiae bacterium. Classification (GTDB taxonomy): domain Bacteria; phylum Verrucomicrobiota; class Verrucomicrobiia; order Limisphaerales; family UBA11358; genus UBA11358. Next base: position 1,192,133 of record CAWDIX010000002.1, on the reverse strand, counting down.
GGCATTTCCCCAGCCTGATGCCACAACTACACGGACAAGGTCGCTTGTTGGCCCTGCGCTTTTTCATGCCGAGTAATCGGAGGGCTTCACAAACTTGCTCCGGCTCTTTAAGCCCAAGCATATTTTTATAGTCTGTAAGCATTCCAGGCAGACCGTGATCCAGTTCATCAAATAAGAATCGGCCACCATTCTTTAATTTATACGAAGCCGCAAACAGGTAGGGAACAAGACAGAATTCAACAAAACCGTTTACGGTAGGAGCCTTTGATATTCTTACCAATAAACGCAATGGCGAACCCAGGCAAAGTGTTCCATCTCCATTGACGTGATATTCACCATTCCGAGGTATTTTTTTCAAATACTCTGTGACAACTGGAATGTCTCTTGGAAAGTTTTTTGGGAATTCGATAATTAAACTATATGAGTCTGAAAGCTCGCCAGCTTTTGGATATTTGGCAGTAAATGAGAATTGCCCTTTTAAGACAAAATATTTCCCGGACATGGGCCTGCGTGCCATGAGGGGGTTTTCTGACAAATACTTGTCCAAACCTGGTGGTTCAGCGATTAACATTTCACTTGTTTTTCCAAGGCTTGGCCGGTGCTTCCGTGATCTCGTATTTTTTGGGAGTCACGATGGCAGGTGCCGCTGCAAATCCAAAACACCTTTCCAATTCATCCGCATCAAGAGCTGATGCAAATTTCGCCTGAATTTGTTCAACTAGAGAATTTGCGTCCCGCGTGGACTCGATAACTTTGAAATCCTGCCTTGCCTGTGCAAGCCATTGGCGGAATTTGGCCTCCAAATTATGACTTTGGAATTTCGGGTTGCTCCACTTGTCGGCAAAATCCTCACTTGGATTTACCGGGTTAGGAACTCGTGGGCTGTTTTTGTTAATATGGGAATCCATGTCTGTCAGAATTCGCTTCAGGGCTTCGTCAATTTCTTGCTCCCCTTGATACGCTTTCCCGGCAAGCGTTGTAATAATAACGGAAATCGGCTTGCCATCTGGATCGTCTGTGAACATTACGTCCCTGTGGCGTTTTAGAATCTGGATACACAACTGCAATGGGGATTTCCATTTACGAGCAGGAAGGTCATCCACTTTGGCTGCTTTTGCTTCAAATGCCCGCTTTTCCAGCAAAGGCATCGCCAATCTCATCCTGGATTCAAACCAAAGTGCATAGCCCTCTGAATTGCTAATCCTCCAGGCGGTGCTGATTGTTTCGTAGTTGGCATTCTGAGTATCAGTGATGGAGCCGGCGTGCTTCATCACGTTTTGCGCCAGCACTTCTGCCGACCCGGTTTTAATCATTGCCTCCTGTAACAATAATCGTTGCGCTTCCACTTCTGGAATCGAAGGCACCGCATCCATGTGGAAACTTAATTCGTCGGCGTAATTTAAGCGCCAGCAACGGTGCTTTTCTTCAAGTTTGCTCTCAATTTTGCGAGCCTTTCGGTATTCCTCCATGTCCAGACCCACCAGTCGCTTTAATTCTTTCTGCGTATGCGTGGCCTTCGATATGCCGCTGCGAAGCCGGCATCCGAAATCAAGGTCGTATCTGTCGTCTTCATTCAGGGGGCGAACAACCGTTCCCAGACGAAACGAGCCTTGCGGGTAAATGTGTGGATTATATTTCGCGCACTGGCATTCAGGCCGGCCAAACCAATCAGCCAGGTCTTTATATCGCTTTTCCGCTTTTTCGTATGCGGATTCGGGTATGTCAATTGTTGAGGCAATCTGCGCAACAATTTCGCGGGTGGTGTTGTTATTCATATTTTTATCCTATCGTTAGTCCTTTGATGAATTTCTGTAGTTTGTTGTTTTGGTCGTAAATTATCCACGGCATGTCAGCTTTGGGCATCCTCACGCGGCCCATTTCCACCGCACAGGCCACTGGCATCGCGGGAAATACGCTCAAAGGTTTTTGTTGGCCGTGCGTTGCCGCAATTTCGACCATCACCTTGCGCATGGTTTCGCGAAACATGGCAAGCTGTGCCTGCGATTTGAGAAAATCATTGTGGCATTCAGGAATCGTAATTTCCCAAATTGAAACTGGGGGTTCTATGACAGCCGCAATCCGGGCGTGGTCAATTTTCCCGCTTAATGATATTGCCAAAACTGGTTCGCCGGTGGCGTTGTCAGGCCGCTTGATTTGAAACGAGAAATTATCAGGATGCTTTTGCCACTTCCATGTCCGAGGCTCGCGGTGCAACTGATATACCTCCACAGGCACTTTATCAGTTAAGAAACAGCCGAGCAGAATCAACAACGGTTGGTTCGCCAAGGCGAAAACCGAAAAGTGGTTGGGATTATTTTCTGCAATGCGCGGGACGATATGCCTATCAAACGCTACCTTCAAATGGTCAGCCTCCGTTTGCCAAAACGCACCAGCGGTGTCTTCATGCTCGCACGACATGGAAAGGCTAATGGGCTTTTCATCTGCCGGGAACCAGCCAGGAAACATCGCCTCAAACGCGCCATTTGTGCTGAACGGTGAATTTTGCTCGCCAATCTTGCTGCCGTAAAAAATCACATGGGACTTTTTGTCGGAGCTGATGCCGGTGACATTGCAAATCCGCGTCTCGTGTTCTGCTTTCCACCCCTTTAGAAGTTTGGCGGAATATTTATTTCCATCCTGATCTTGGTCAATTGTTTCATGGCAACCGTGACAAACCAAAAACAGGTTGTCTATGTCGTTCAGTTCTTTTTTGTTGGTGACAAAACCACCCCAGCCACGCGGACCATTTTCGGCAAACGAATAAATATGGGCCATCTGTGCAATGTTCACCTTTTCCTGTGTGACGGGTGATTTGTATAAAAGTTTATTGCAACCCTGGAATTCGCAACGCCCGGCGGCGCGTGCCCAAAGCTCGCGCTCCACTTCTTTTTTAATGTGCCTGGTAATTTCTTTGGCCATATAATTAGGAAGTTTTGAATTCGTTGTAAGGCGCATCCAGCACCGTCGCCGTGTAAATTTCCAGCAGTGCTTGCGTGGTCGTATCGTCCACCCGCACATGGCGGATGGACATTTTGCCGATGCGTTTTGCTTGGGACAGGAACGCCTTGATGAAGTCAGGGTTCTTTTTAAGTTTTGGCCGCGACAGTTCATCCGGCTTGTAGCTCGCCTTGAGCATACCCGTTTTTTCCCGCGCCAACCGGAACGCGAACGGCGCATCCGTCATTCGGGTCGGCGAATGTTGCGGAATGCGTTTCTTGAGTTTTTTCCCGCGCCCGACGTAAAGGTCTTTCCCGCGTTCTGTGAACAGATATACGCCCGGATAATCGCAATCACCGAGGCTGTCCCGCGTCACCGGCGTCATGCCCACCAGCTTGCCGTGAAGCTGTTTTACGTCGGCCATCAGTTGATCGAAATCGCGTTTCATAATTTCACCCGGACTTCGCCGGTCAGCAGCTTTTGCATCAGTCCGCGTTTTTGTTCCTTCAATGCTTCCAGTTGCTTTTTCAGCAACTCGATTTCCCGGTCGCAGGCAGACAGCACATCCACAATCATTGCCTGTTCCTCGACCGTTGGCGGGATTTTCACCTTTTCCTTCGCGAAATCGTCGAAGTCAAAAATCAGCTTTTCGATATGGACACCATTCGAGGCCAGATAAGCCATGTGCCACAGACGCCGGGTTTGGGACAGATAATTGAAAAACCGCATGTCCAGCACCTTTGGATCGCGATTCACGAGCACATCGTATTCGTCGGAAACGCCAAAGCCATCAAATGGCTTCGTGACCATCGCCCACGCCCCGTGAACCACCTGCCGTTTTGAAATCACAAAGTCGCCAGACTTGAGTGATTTCAAAACTTTGGTTTTAACCTCGCGTCCATAAAAAGTCCCACGGTCAAACAAACCACCGGAGCGCCGACGGATACTCGCAAACTGGTAGGCTAAATCGTCGCTCCAGTTCATGTAACGGTCACACTCTTTCAGTAATGCCCCTATTTTCACCGTGCGCCACGATTCGTTTTTGAATTTCTTGAATCGTGTTTTGCCAAATAGAAGTTCTTGTCGCAAAGCACGCGAGCGCTCTGTCTTTGCAGAAACTAATTGTTGAAGTATTTCTACCGATTCATTCCACCTACTTAATATTGTGGTGATTTTTTCCTGCTCATCATACGGTGCAATCGGCAACTCTAACCGCATGACATCTTCGCGGAGCACTCCTTTAATTGTGCCTCCTCGTTTGAGTTCTTGTAAGGAACGCATTTGGCAATGAATTGCCCAAAGCACGAAATGGGGAACTAATCCGTCTTTCAAGACAATCCCTGTAATGTCCTGACTAATCGCAATATCAGTTTCGGCAATCGCCATTTTTCCTACTCCAGTTCTGGTCACTAATAGGATTGATCCCTTGGGCACAATATTGGTGTTGCTTCCAGTAACCGCAGATGCGTTTACGAATCGGCGGCCAATGATTGCTTTCCCATCCACGACATCTGCCCCTGTAATCCAAGGGATAGTGCCTGACCATAATTCTGGCTTCTTCGTATCCGGCGTGCCCCCACTAATAAATTTGCAGGTAATGTCCTCCAGGCGAATAGGCTTCCACGTCAGCGATCTGCTGGGCGCGGCAACCATACTTTTCGAAAGTAATTTTCCCATACTCAACTATTTTTTGTGAGATTCAGTTCCTTGAGGAAACCCGCCATTTGTGAACGGACGCTCACCAGTTCCGTTTCCAGATCGTCAATTTCTTTTTGCACTGCTATAAGGTTCACTTCCTTCTCTGGCTCGAAGGTGTCCACATAGCGTGGAATGTTGAGATTAAAATCATTCTCGGCAATTTCCTCCGGTGTGGCGCGATAGGCATATTTTTCCACCGTCTTGAATGCCTTGTAGGTCGCCACAATCTTCGTAATGTGCTCCGCACCGAGCTTGTTTTGATTCGTGCCTTCCACAGATTCACGGCTGGCGTCAATAAACAGCACGTCCTTGGTTTTCTTCCCCTTGTTAAAAATAAGAATCACCGCTTGAATACCGGTGCCGAAGAACAGTTTTTCCGGCAGGCCAATCACAGCCTCCAGTGCATTTTCCTCAATCAGTGCATGGCGAACACGACCTTCACTGCCGCCCCGGAACAACACACCGAGCGGCGCAATCACGCCCACCTTGCCGCTGCCTTCCACGGCGGTTTCAACCATGTGGCTGATAAAGGCATAGTCACCCTTGCTCTTCGGCGGCACGCCGCGATGAAACCGGTGAAATTTGTCCGCGTCCGCCGTGTCCGCACCCCACTTGTCCAGCGAGAACGGCGGATTAGCTACCACTACGTCAAACTTCATCAGCGAATCTTTTTCAATCAGCTTCGGATTGCCAATCGTGTCGCCCCATTCAATCCGCGCCGCATCCTTGTTGTGAACCAGCATATTCATCCGGCACAGCGCCCATGTGCTGCCGTTCATTTCCTGACCGTAGAGCGAGAAATCGCTGTCGCCAACTTGGTCGCCCACCTGAATTAACAGCGAGCCAGAGCCGCATGTCGGGTCGCAGATGCGGTTGCCCTTTTTTGGCGCGAGCAGTTTCGCCAGCAGTTCCGAGACTTCGCCCGGCGTGTAAAACTCGCCGCCCTTTTTTCCCGCGTCGCTGGCAAACCGGCCAATTAGATATTGGTAAGTGTTGCCGATGATGTCCTCCTTGCCGACGCGCGACGGGCGCAAATCCATTTCTTCGCCCGCAAAATCTTCCAGTAATTCCTTGAGCCGCTTGTTGCGCTCCTTCGTCTGACCCAGGTTGGCTTCCGAATTGAAATCAATGTTGCGGAACACACCTTCGAGCTTGGCCTTGTTCGCATCTTCAATCTGTTCGAGTGCCACGTTGACCAACTCGCCGACGTTCGCCTCATTGCGCTTGGCGTAAAGGCTGTAATAATCGCACCCCGCCGGCAGGATGAAGCGTTCCCGCGCCAGCCGCCGCTTCACGCGTTCCTTATCGCCCTTGTATTCTTTTTCGTATTCCTCGCACTTGTCCCGCCACACGTCGGACAGGTATTTCAAGAACAGCATCACGAGGATGTAATCCTTGTATTGCGCCGGGTCTATCGTGCCACGAAACGTGTCACATGCCCGCCACGCCACATTGTTGATTTCGTCTTGGTTGATCGGTTTCATATTGTTCAAATATTTCCAGTTCATTTACCTGCTTGTTTCCCGTCTATGGCTTCAATCAAGCGCACAGAACTGCGCGTGATTCCGTAAATCTCATTTTTCCCATCACCGCTATAACTTAGGGATAGTAAGCCGAAGCCGACCAATTGATTCAAATCGTCATCAAGGAAACGATCTTCTGAAAAATTAATCTGCCCACCTCGCTCCAGTTGCAGTGCCATTCCTCCAGGCCCCATCCATTTGATGACGATAAAATACTTCGACCCTGACTTCACAAGCTGTCGCAAAATTGAAATGGCCTGCTCTGAGAATTCTGCGCCCGGCACCATCGTCATTGTCAAATCCCGAAACTCCGGCACCCGGCTTGCCAGCGATGCCAAAGTCGTGTTGATGGCATCCAGCTTTTGCATGATGACGGCGTGATCCGCTCGTAACAAATTGTCAATTTCTGTGCGCAATGCCGCCGTGTTGCAAATGAGGTTTATTATCTCCTCGTGGCGGTGATAATCCAACCACTCAATGAATTTCTGATGGTCCAACGCCTCTGCTCCGCCTTTTTCTTGGCGATAATTGCAGACAAGCTGCATGATGGTGGCAAATGCTCCGGCTGCTGTTAGTGGGTCCATATTTTCTCCTATCTGGTTCTTGTGTTCTTGCGCCGCACCGCTTCCAACATCAGTCCGTCAATCAGCACCCGGCGGCGTTCCCGGATCTGCCCCAAAAGATTTTGCTCTTGCAGGCTCAATTTCTGGATGCCCGCGATATGATTCTGCATTTCTATGCTTGGCAACGGCACTTCCAGGTTGGCAAAAGTTGACATCGGCACGAACGGCACTGCCGACCCGCGCCGCATGGCGCGAATTTGTTCCTGCGTCTCCGGCAAGTTCAGAAACCAAGTCAAGTAATTCGGAAATGCCAAATCATCCTTCGGTCGCAGCACGAACAGGTGTGGCGCGGCAATCACGTTGCCGCCATCACCGACGAACGTCGCCGCCTCATTTCGCCCCCCCCGTCCGACGAACAGCACGTCGCCATAATGCAAGAAATGCTTGCCCGGTCCGTCCGGCACGGCTACACGCGCCTGCACGTCGGATACGTCGCCCGCGCTCGCCCGAACATCCCCCATCTGCACGAGGCGGCAATTTCCGTTCTCGACGTGCTCGATGCGCCCGCGAAACGGGTAGCCCGTGCGAATTTCACAAATTTGACCTAGTTTCTTCATCTTCGCCGCCTATGACGGCAATGTTATTCTCACCGTGAATTAGATTAACACGAATAAACAAAAATCGCAAGCGATTTTTATTGCGTCTTTTCTATTCACGGAGAAACCAATTCTCCCCCTCCTGCTGTTATGGCGGCGTGACAAAGCGTGCGGATGTAACCAAAAATCAACCGGGGCATTCAGTTAAACAGCCGCACCGATCCCGGGCACGTTCTTTTCTTGGCCGTCAGCCGATGAAAGCTGTGCATCCAGCTTCTTGAAAAGTTCCTTCCATTGGAGTTGTAGTGCTGTCTCGACGAACTCGCTCCGCTTTTTGCTGCCTTCAGAGCCAAACCATGTGGACGTCCAACCGCTGATCGCCGTTTTATAGCCCGGCCCGCCACCCCAGCGCTCCTGGCATTTCCTCCAATAGTCAAAGTCGTCACCCAACTGATTCTGAAACGCGCCCTCGCCCAGCGTTTGCGTCCATTGGTAATAATCACCCACCGACTTTTCGAGCTCGTTGGCGAAGTGCTTGATGAAATCGTGTGCCGTGGACAAATCTCCATCGCGCAGCACCGCCGCAATTAGCACCTTCAATTCTTCAACCTGTTTCGCCGCCCGCGTCACAACCTCACGCCGAGTTCCAAATCCCAGGCCATGCCAATAGTCGAAGTTGTGCCAGTTCCCGCGCCGGTTGACAGAAGCCCGCAGGCTTGATGCGTAACGCAAGCCGTCCATTTCTTCGATCAAGGCGCTTTGCACTTCCAGGTCGGCCTTCGGCAGTTCGGTGTGCGAGGCAAACCAATTTCGCAGGTCTTTCGCCGCTGCATTGAACACGGCGCGCGTCTCGGCGTCTTTCCGATTCAAAATCAGGCGGTCAATTGTGCCGGTCAGATTTTCAATCTCAAGTTCTTGCCGGCGGCGGATGTCTTGAATTTTTCCCACCAGCGCCAGCCGCAGTTCCTCGCAATCTTCGGGCGAGCGGACATCGGTGAAAAGCACCGGCAGGTGCCGGACACCAAAGGGGTGCAGGGTGGGGGCGATTTGCTCACGCCGGATTTCCCGACCTTCCTTTGCGTTCGCCACCCGTTCACCGGTTACGGGATCACGCAGCGTGCAATCCTCGTCGCCACCTGGCAGCACCAGCAGCAATCCCCGGTTGATAATTTCCTGCTGCAACCCGCCTTCGACAGCGCGTTCGATAACGGCTTGAACCGCGGCTTCCGGCGCATCATTGAACCCCGAACACAACACAATCGCCGCCCGAGGGTCGTCAAGGTATGCCTGCAAATCCCGCCGGGGTGCGGTAGGTTCATCTACGCCACGCGTGTCTATCAGGCGCAGGTCAAAGTCATCCGCGTTCAAAACTCGCTTCGGCACCGTGATTTCAATCCTGCGTGGCAGCGAAAATTCCGAGTGACGGCCGTAATTTATTTCCGCAAACGTCTTTGAAACCCATTCCAGCCCGGCCAGCGTAGTATCGCGCGGGTAGGAAACGGACGTTCGGTTGCGACGAGGCAAATCCAGTTTCAAAAGCACCTGCACAATCAGGTCGTCCTTTTTCGGGAACAATTTCGCCAGATCCAAAGCGCGGTCGTCGCGTAAAATTTTTCCATCGGCTCCCTTGCTCCGTTTGACAGTGAGGCCCGTCATGTTACGGATGGCGCGGTCAGCTTCCGCGCTTAATCCAGGACCCTCGCGTGAACTGCTGCTTTCGGGATTCAACTCTGCTATCAGGTCATCGCAAAACTCGATTACATATTGTTGCAATTCTTCCGGGGTGCAGGCTTCTACCGAGATATTGAATTCGGCTCCGTTTCTGACGTGGACTTCGCACAGGGTTTGCCGCCCGCCACCAGTTTGCAGTGCCATCTGTTTGTCCAAGTCGGAATTCCACTCCCCTTTACGCAATTGTGCCAGTGTGCAGATGACCGTGGTTTTACCCACGCCGGGAGCACCCACTAGGACGATGGGATGCTCGGTGGATCGCAACGCGTTAGCCGCCCGTTCAAGCGCCTGGCGACACGAACGGATTTGTTGTAGGAAAGCATTTTTCAAGTCGGGGTCTTTTTCCATTTCCGCGACCCGCTGCAATGCTTCTTCAGCTCGCCACAGTGCGGCCAGACTCACATGGTTGAAACCGGGGCGTTCCAACATTTTCCAGTCAGTGCGGATATAAGCGGCATAGGCTTTGGCCTCCGGGGTATCAATCCGTGATGCGATGAGTTCCGCGTCCTCTAGGGAAAGTTCAGTGTCGCCCGATTCCAGCCGGGACAGTCGGCTGGCTGTGAATTTCAAACGCTCGGCAACTTGGGCTTGGGACATCCCCGCCTTTTCTCGCAATTTAACCAGTGTATTTCTTATTTGCTCATTTTCGTTCATATCTATCGCCTTTCTTGACAATAGAATTGCATATCGTGCATTATGCGTCAATATAAAACTGCAAGTATTGCACTATTTTAGATAAATAAAACGATTTAGAGTATTTGTATGCTTAATATATTGACTACGTTATACTTACAAATAAATCCGCTTTTGTCGTGCAGGCATATTACTACTTACCAATGCCGATTTTCTGTTCCTTGACCGTTTTTTCCCATAAACGCAGCGCACGTTAAAGCCCATTCCAACGCCACGACCGCTTCGCCCTAGTCTGGTGTCTCCTATTAGCTTTTTTCCTCACACCGCTTCCGCCGCCGCCATGTTTTGAAATTCCGTGCTAATTTCGGCGTGCTTCGCCTTCAAATACTTGGCCACCCGTGTGTTTTTCAGCAGGGCTTTGACGTAAGTGTGCGCGGTTTGCAAGGTGAACATATTTTCTTTGTAATTTTCCGTGATCGCTTTCATGCCGCTTTGCAACGTCTCCATTTCCTGCTCCATTTTGGCGATGGACTCGGCGGACATGCCCTTCTTCTTTTTCGGCTGGTCAGCAGCGACCAGAAATTCCTTGTGGGTGCCCAATACCAATCCCTCGGCATACCCGGCAAAGTAATTATTGGCGTCAATCATCAGCCTCGCGATTTCAACCTGCCGCTCGTCCGTCACCTTTTTTAGCAGTCGGAGGGATTTGGGCGGAATGGGTTTGTCTTTCAGCAATTCCACGGCTTCATGGCTGATGCCGGTCAACAGGTTCAACGAGGCTTTCACTCCCTGTGTTGAAATGTTCAGCGCCGCCGCGATGCGCTCCAGGCTCGCGCCGTTTTTCACGGCTCGTGAGATCATTTTGTGTTCTTGAATCGCCGGCAGCCGGCTGATGCGCGCGTTGTAGGTGAAACCTTCGTCGTCGTTGGCGATGATGCAGTCGGCGGCGGTCATTCCCAATTCCTTCATCGCACAGTGGCGCATGTGTCCGTTCACCAGCATGTATTTCCCCGGCTGGCCTTTTTGCGGAAACACCACCAGCGGCTCGACCAATCCCACGACCTTGAGGGAGGCCAGGATGGTTTCGTATCGGTTGGCTTTTTTGTGTGCTTCGGTGATTTGCCGCACCGGCAGGATGTTTTCCAGCAGCAGCCGGATTTTTTTCATCGCGAATCCAATTTTTGCGTTGCTCATGTGGTTGGTTTTATTGAGGGTGTTAGTTTGGACCAAAGAAATTTCGGCATCGTCTCCAGTGCCTCCGCCCGCAGCAGCGTCAGGAAATGCTCATCAGCCACCAGCTTGTTGAAGGCCGTGACCACGTTCAACAGCCGCGCATCGCAAAGTCGAGATTTTTTAATCATCAGTTTCTGGCGCTCGGTTTCTTTGCGGAAATTGGCCACAATCTTTTCGGCGCTGGTTCGACTGCTGCGCGGGCCATCTTTGTTTTGTTTGCCCAGCAAACGCCGTTTTTCAATCAGACGCCTGACCATGCGCAGGGACATATAATTCAGTTGTTTGCCCTCGTAGGCTTTTAGCAGTTCTCGCTGCATCTCCGGCGTGTCCGCTTTGGAAATGCCAATGGCAACCCACAACGGAATTTTCCCCGCGAGCGCGGCTTGGAGCAATCGCCCTTCGCCCGCCTTTTTTAAGGACAGCAGGCCGCTGACCATCGTGTCGGAAATATCCAGTTTTGCGCTGATTTGATGGTTGTTGTAGCCGTCGGCGCGCAACCGTTCAATTTCACGAATCAAATCCATCGTCGCGGGATAACGGCGCGCAATGTTCTCTACCAAACTGCGGATTAACCGTTCCTCTTTCGTGATTTCCACCACGATGGCCGGAATTTCATGATGGCCGAGCGCGATAAACGCTTCCATCCGTCCTTGGCCGCAGACCAGGTCATATTTCGGCCCCGCCGGTTCGTTCTCCGCCCGCAGGCTGACGGTAATCGGCATCTTCAAGCCCAGCGTCTTGATGCTGTTGACGATCACCTCGAATTTCTTCTGGTCGCGGTGGCGCGGATTCAAAATGTGAATCTCCGCAATGGGAATCATTATTACTTCATCATTCATATCGCTTCCTCCAATTTCACGCGCTCCGTCATGCCGAAGAAATAATCCAGCGTGTCGCAGCGGTAAGTGTCCAAATAAATGCCGTTGGCCTCGGCCACCCGCAGGTTTTCCCACGTCATGTCAATGGCCGGCAGCACATAATAATCGCGAATGCCCTCGTTCGTGGCGTCCATGCGAACGGCGACCGTGATGTCGGGGCGGGCACTGGCATCCAGCCGAATCAGCCAGCGCGACGAACCCGCGCCGGTTTCGGTATGCCGACAAAGCACGATGGACACACGCATCTCGTGGTTCACGTCCAGTAATTCAGTTTCAATGTTCCATTCCGCGTGAGCGCCCAGCGCCGTAATTTTCTGGACGACTTCCGCCACAATTTCGGGATGGCGTTTCCGCAACCGCCGATTTTCCTCGATGAAGCTGAAATCAATTCCCGGATCGTAGCCTATCAGCCGGTAGGCGTTTATCAGCGTGCCGAAACGATGGCTGAACGCCGTGCTTGATGGCAGGCCGTCCATTTCGTCAATCAAAATGCCCGAAATGCGTCCGTGTTTGCTTAACACGGCCCGCAGTTGTTCCAGCATTTCTTCATCAGTATATTTCCGGCTTCGGGCCAGAATCATTTCCCGCGCCCGCAAAAACAATTCCTCCCCGACGATACCGGCGAATGCGCCGTTGGCCCGAATCCATTGCTCCGGGGGATTATTGACGTGCTTCTTTTTCAGTTTGCACGATGTCCGGCTATAGACGTTGTTCCCGATGTATTTTTCATTCGTCAGGACTTGATGCACCGTTGCCCGATTCCAAGCCCGCCCGTAGTCCGTCACAACGCCTTGCGCATTCAATCGTGTGGCAATCTCGGACTCCAATTTTCCGTCCGTGATGAATTCATGGTAAATCCGCCGCACGACTTTGACTTCATCATCCGGCCCGGCCACCAGCACCACGCGATCCGTTTGGATGCTTTTTTGCTCTCCCATTTTCAGCATGGCCTTTTTCTCGCCGCTTTGGTCGAGCAGCACCCGCCGTAGGCCGAACCCGGCCGCGCCGCCCTGACGGAATCCGAGTTTTACCAGCCGGCACGCGCCTTGAAAAACCTTCGTCGAAAGCTCGCGGCTGTATTCCGCCGCCATCGTGCGCTTAATACCTTTGACGATGGAGGAAATTGCAGTGCCGTCATTCTCAAATTGCTCCGCGCAGTAGTGGACGGGAACCTCCTGCTGCCGGCACATATATTCCAAAGCCGCACTTTCGTCCGGGTCTTGAAACCGCCCCCACCGGCTCACGTCATATACCAGAATGCGCCCGTATTCGGCCCGCCCGTCATATACTTCCTGAATCATTTGTATCAGTGAGCCACGTCCTCCCAGGTTTAACCCGCTTTTGCCGTCATCGGAAAATATTTTAACGATTTCCAGCCCGTGCTTCTTGGCGTATTCACGGATCACATCCATCTGGTTGCTCGTCGAATATTGCTGGTGCTCCGTGGACATCCGCACATACACCGCCGCGCTGTTCACCCAAGCCTCCGGCTTGGCACTGCGCGAACGCCGGGGGATGAATGGGTTATCGTCGCCCGGCTGCGGCGTAGTGGGAACGTCTTGGCTCATCGCTTCCCGTCGCCTTTCAACCCGTCTGCATACTCCTTCACGATGACCAACCCGCGCCGTTTCGCATATTTGCGAATCACGGACATCTGCCGGCCTATCGAAATCTGCGGATGCTTTGATGACCGGCGCGCATAGGCGGCGACGCGCTTTGGTTTTGATGCCTTGCTGCTCATGGTGCGTGCTGGCGGTTGTATTTCATTGTTTCGTTATTCTCCCCGGCCAAAAGCTGGAAAGCATTATTCCATGATGACAGAAGGGTGCGAGTGGCAACGATGAAATCTATGTAGCGCAATTTAACGACGGTGAAATAAGGGGAATTGTGCGCTTCCAGTAGAACGGATGCAGCTTGCGCCATGCCCGAACTCGCTCCACTTCAGCGGCTCCGCCCCATAATTTCCAAGTCCTTGGTTTTGACAGCCATTGTTTTTGGCTGAGGATCTTACTGGCTTTGCGGCAACGTGGCCGCTTGCAGAATCGTTGGTGATGGTGATTGCGGGCATCGGTGGTGAACCATTTTTTGCAGCATTGGCATTTCCGTTGATGGCGTTTCATATAAAACACCACCGAAAGCCCACATACTGGCACAACTAAAACATAAAACGCGATCTTCCCTCGTGGAAAATATCGGAGCCAGAATGCCGGTTGGATTTTGCAGCCGCACGCCGAGCGTGCCTCGTGCCTCCATTATATGGCTCGCTCACGCCGTCAAGGTTGTGCGCCCTGCCGCCCGTCGCCTCCACCTTGACCGCGTTTGCTTCGCCAGGGAATGGCACTTAGGAATCACGCTCGGAATCTGCATGTCTGGTTTACAACCGGGGCAACAATCGCCTTGTCATCTGCTTAGTTTAGACGCTATTGTTCAAGCATGGCTTTAACTACGCGCCATAAACTAAACAAAAGTCTGCAATCGGCCTTCCCACGCGGAACGCCTTTTGACCATCAGGAACTGACGAAGCTGGGCGTTTCGTCGGCGCTGGCGCATCATTATTTGAAGTCGGGATGGCTGGCGCGGCTGGGACGCGGGGTGTTCATGTTTCCAAACGACACCTTGCGCCGGGACGATTGTTTGAAATTCCTGTCGCGGCGGGTGAAAGGTTTTCACGTCGGCGGCAAAACGGCATTGGCCTGGCGCGGCGTCCGCCACAATCTGCCGGCGCGTGAACCGCTTTCCTTGTGGGGTGAAGGAAAGACCAAATTCCCTGAATGGTTTCAGAAATTGTTTCCCGCGCGTTACACGACGCGAAATCCGTTTTCTGCCAAACTGCCGAAAAACTTTGGCTTGCAGCCGTTGCCGGAAACACCCGACGGAGTCCTCGTCTCCGTGCCGGAAAGGGCATTGCTGGAAATGTTGAGCGAAGTCGGGGTTTATCAGGGAATCGAGGAGGCCCGCAACATCATGGAGGGGGCCAGGTCGTTGCGACCGGAGGTGTTGACCACGCTGGTTAAGAACTGCCGGCGCGTCAAAGTGGTGCGACTCTGTGTGCATTGGGCGGAGGAATTGAACTTGCCCTGGGCAGCCGCTGCGAAAAAAGCCGCAGGAAAATCGCTGGGCAACGGTCGCTGGACCACCCGGCTTAAAGACGGAACGTGGCTCGTGCTGAAACCATGATGGACAAAACCTACATCGAAGTCGTCCGGCTCCTGCTCGAAAGCGCGCCTGCAATTTTTGAGACGCCGTATTTCGCCATGAAAGGCGGCACGGCAATCAACCTGTTCATTGAAGACATGCCGAGGTTGTCGGTGGATATTGACGTGGTTTATACCGATTACCAAGCGGCCCGTGACGCGGCGCTGAAATCCATTTCAAGCGGATTGGATGCCGTCCGGAAGCGACTCGCCAAAGCTGATCTGGAGGCGGAAGTGTCCGCCACCAAGGATGGCGACGAAACCAAATTGTTCCTCCGGCGCGGACGCAATCAGGTGAAGGTTGAAGTGAATCATGTATTTCGCGGAACCGTTCTGCCGGTGGAAACCCGGCGGCTTGGTGACGCAGCGCGGAAACTTTTTACCACCGAGTTGTCCGTGCCGATTCTGGCCGCGCCGGAACTTTACGGCAGCAAACTTGTCGCCGCGATGGATCGCCAGCATCCGCGCGACCTGTTTGATGTCCACGGTCTTTTTGAGCGTGACGGACTCACATCGGAGGTCGTCGAGTGCTTCGTCTGTTATCTTGCCGGTCACAATCGTCCCGTGCATGAAGTTTTATTTTCGCGCGACGCGGATATGTCGTCGGCTTTTGAAAATGAATTTGCCGGCATGGCACGGAATCCGGTCACGCTGGCAGAATTGCAGCGCGTCCGGCGCAAAATAAAATCGGAACTGCCCGCCGCACTGACGCCAGAACAGCGCCGATTTTTGTTCGGTCTGGTTTCCGGTGAACCCGACTGGACGTTGATGAAATGTCGCCACCTGTCGCAGTTGCCAGCCATAAAATGGAAACTTCAAAATCTTGCCAAGCTCAAGAAATCCAATCCGGGCAAGTTTGCTCAACAGGCCGAGGAACTTGGTGCCAGACTTGCAGTGTAATCTGGCGGTGAAAAGTGCCAGCAAAAGTGCCAGCACGGACCCTTTTAACAGGGCTGAAACCGATAAAAAAAGATATGGCCGGATTAGGGTTGACAATTAACGCAACTCGTTTATAGTCAAACAGTCAGCGATGCCATAGACGATTGATTTCGAGTGGCTTGTGGAAGACGAGACTCGGTCGATTCCGACCCTCGCCTCCATATCGAAGTGGTTGATAGAGGAGAAGTTGGGTTGCCAAAATGGACAACTGTGTATGAAATTGTGTATGAAATCAGCCAGTCATTCACAAGGCAGTCACCAGGCATCTATCAGGCAATCAGAACGCATTAACGCATCGGATCGGGGTTGTGGGAAGCTCGATAACCAAAACGAGCCATGCAACTGCGCTATTAGAATACGAATTGCTTGACAGAAACTCTGCTCACAGTCAGCATCCACCAAGCCTTGAAAGGCGGGCCGTGGCTTCCAAGAGTTGAAGGTGGCTGGAAGCATGGTGGCTGCGGGGCGCTGAAGTTCGCCGGCAGCGGAGGCTTGAAGAAAAAAGTAATTTGCATCGAGGCATGCCAATGTCCAGAGAACTGATGAATTCGGCAATGCATAAAAGCGTGGGAGCAATCCCTTCACAGTTGTGTGGTTCCGCTCAAGCCCGACGGCCTCAAACAGCGGATGAAAATCAATTGCGGGATTCCGTTCGGCTCATGCGCAGGCACTGACTATGGGTCTCTTTGGCAAGAAATCGGAATGGGTCGAACTCGAACAGAAGGAGTTCACCAAGCAAGCGAAGTCGCTTCCCACCGTCAAGCAGCTTGAGCGGCTGATCGGCAAGCAACACTGCGACGCCAGTATCCTCGCTTTCTGGAACAAGTTCGCCATGGGCGGCAAGGCGATGTACAAGGCCGACAACAAAAAGGGCTATTGGGAGCAGTTGTCGCTGCTGTTCCAGCATGAAATCAACTGTGTGTTGCAGGGCCATTACTACCTGGGCAAGCTGCAACAGCAAGCCCGCTTTGGATCCTTCCATGCCAACTTCGCCTCGAAGACACTCGCTGTCACCGACTACGGCGCCAAGGCCACCGATTCCGATTTGGACAAGGCCACCGCCTGGATCATCTCCTCGTCCAACAGCCTGGTGAAAGCGGCCGATGATCCGAGTGCCCCGGTCAACCGGACGAAGGTTCGTGGCGCGCTGCACACGGCCTCGACCGGCAAGGACGTCCGTGCCGAGGACACGCTCCGTTGGTTGCACACGCAGTTGGTCAACCAAGTGGGGTTGCGACCGACTCGCGGACCGGCGATGGAGGCGCCATACCCGACCACCGGCGGCGCAGGTTTCCTGCTCGAGAAAACTTTTGAGCTGGCGCAGGGAATCACACTTCCGGCGCATGGAGATCAGAAATGGTTCGATCTCGCCTGTTATCTTTTCGGTGCCGTGGTGCGCTCGCATGGCTTCACCGATGGCAACGGTCGTGTCGGGCGCGGCGCTTACGCGGTGGCCATGCTGACCGGCGGTCTCCCTTTTGTTGCCCTCAAGCCTTCCGCGGAGAAGCTGATTCACGGGCTGGACGCGGTCGCCTGACGTCGCGCGTTCGACCATGCCTTCGCCACAAGGCGCGCGAAAATGAATTTCCCCTGAGTCATCAGCAGAATGCAGCCTCACGCCGGGAAGCTGCCAAGTTGTCTGCGCTTTCCGGCGGGACTTGCTCCGGCTTTCTGACCCGACACGGTGATCGGCAGTCGCCCCACAGAACCGCAGTTTCGAGTCGTTGTCGGCAAGCTCTCGCACGGTTTGACGACAGGGTTTCATTCCTGTTGGCATCGTCCGGCTATTCTGCATGAGTCGCACCAGCTTGCAAATTAGCCGTTAACAGCTTCGGTCAGCCGATTTGGCCGGGTTTGTTCAGACTGGCAATGCGCGCTGTTTGTGTTAGAGAAACATCATGGACGAGATCGAATCTCTGTATCGGGTGCAGTCAAGCGAGAGCCATATTCGGGTGGTGGATGAATCAGGAAGAGTGGTGTTGAACTGCGGTGACTCCGCGAGCGCCGAGCAATACGCGGCGCTGCTCAATCAAGCCTTCCAACGCGGATTCAAAGCCGGGTTTCGTGCCGCCAGACGCGGTTGAAAATGCTCTGGAGCTGGCGAGATGATGGGGCTCCCAATCTCAACATGAAATGTGCCTTATGGCTGTTTTCAGGAAAACGCTTCATGCGCATTTCTGCGGGTTCGCCAATTTGGGAACGGTTGTGAACGCACTCCGGCAGCCGGCTGGATTGGCCGGCTTGAGCGGGGCGACCCGACGACACAAACACAACCGAAGGTGGATTGAACGAAGACTAATACCTCAGCAAAGGCATGGGCGTTACGCGTTCTGCCATGCCCGCAACGACAATTTTCCCAACGCAAGTTATCAATGCCAGGAACCGGACCCCTTGGTGGGGTTACGATGCCCCCGGCTTTTCTCTTGAGTCCCAGAAAGAAACCTGCCCGCCTCCGACAACTGCCGCAACCTCTACTTCTTCGCCAACCCCCACGCCTACACTGAATCCTTGAGGAACGGGGCTGATTTCATGTACGACTTCTTTGAGGTAGTGAGGAGCAAGCGGTGGAAGTGCCCATGTCACCTGAATTACGAATCCAACCCCAACGGAAACGCCACCACCAATCCCGATGTACCAGCCTCCAAAGTCTTTCGGAGAGCAGAATCCGACATCTACGATGATGTCCCCGGCAACGCCTCCTTGAACGCCAAGAGACACTTCGACGCCCGTATAGAAGGCGGGAGAACGGTAACGAGCTCCTAGTATTTCACAGGTTACTGCACCACCAAGATAAGTCGATCCTCCCACTGAGCCGCCAATCCCAATCGTCCCCCCTATTCCAGACAACGTAGAGCTTTGGTTCTGCTGACCCGAGGGAGCAACAAGACTGTTCACCTTGGACCACGGAGTCGCCTCATTCGGTGCATCGCCACCACTCTGGGAACCTGGTGGATTAGAACTCGGTGGATTGGAACTCGGTGGATTGGAACTCGGTGGATTGGAACTCGGTGGATTGGAACTCGGTGGATTGGGATTTGGCGGAGTGGAACCATGGGGACCAGAACCGTGAGAACCAGAACCGTGAGAACCAGAACCGTGAGAACCGGAACCGTGGGAACCGGAACCGTCAGAGCCATGGGGATTACTACCACTTTGGTAAACATTGGTAGCAGCACGCGGCTGACCATACGGAGCTGCAACAAAGCTGTTCACCCTGCTCCACGCCTCCGGCGGGGATATGGAGCGTGTCTGCAACGGCATTAAAACTTCCTTTTTCAACCGATGGAAGTTGTTTCCTCTCCTGAGAGCGCGAAGGTAGTCTTCTGCTGCCAAAAGCTCGTGGCGATGATGCCTCATTACTTCTTTGCTTTGTTTAACCATCTCACGAACGAAGTCTTCCGGGTCTTTCCCCTGGCGCGACTGGTATTCCAAGACGGCTTTCATACGGGTATAGGCCTGGGTACGTCCGAGGCTGGAGTGCAGCAGCGGCCTCAGGAATTCATCCACTTTGGTCTGGGGCCTGCCTCCCGGTTTGTTTTCAATCTTGGCAGCCACAGCATGCACATCCGCGGCAACCACCTTACGCACATTCACTCGGGGTATCTCGGGGACAGTCATAATTTTGTCCTTCCTCGAACGATTCAACTCACGGGCAGTGGAATCTGACTAAAGGTGTAATCCGACTAATAATTTACATGACTGAATCTTACGGCAACGTGCCGGGGGCGTCAAGACAAACCCGGGCCTCCGACCGTGCCTTGCCGGTTTCGCGCAAATTTGAATTTCCCCTGGGTCGCCCAGCAGGGAGCGGCCTCCTGCCGGGAACTTGAGTCCGCTGAAAGCTGCCCGGCGGCGTCAGGCTATCAGCACGCCCAGCCTGG
Source organism: uncultured Verrucomicrobiae bacterium (assembly GCA_963802515.1). Classification (GTDB taxonomy): domain Bacteria; phylum Verrucomicrobiota; class Verrucomicrobiia; order Limisphaerales; family UBA11358; genus UBA11358. The sequence continues at coordinate 1,172,327 of CAWDIX010000002.1, read as the reverse complement.
CCAGGTTCACAAGGCTGGGTTCCAACTGGCTGGCCATAACCTCAAGCATTTCCTTTGGCTCAGTGACGGGTTTGCCATCGCGATAAACGGGAGTTGCCCCCGAAGTCACCCGCTTCCCCAGTTCCTCGAGCAACGCCGCCCGGTCGCGGGTCCCGTCCAATAACCGCAAAAGCTCCCGCCCCAGCGCGTCTTCAATTTTCAACGGGAGATGTCGCAGCGAGGAAATGGAAGGTCCTTGCTGGATTTGCCAGCGAATCAGCGGACTGGTCATCGGGCGCCCGGAGATTTCCGTCACAAAAATTGACGGATGGGCATGGAGGTCAACGAAGCCGGCGCCGTAACATCGGATCAGGAATTCGCCCAGATCGCGGCGATCCGCCCCCCCGTCTGTCGAAGGTGTACCGGCACGCGCGCGAGCTGTCTTGAGCAATTCCTCGAACGGCACGCGGCGCGGCCAGACCCTGCCCAGAAAGGCCAGCGCCGACTTCAGCAGAGGATGGCTGGTGGCGATCACCGCTTTGGCGCGTTGAAAATCCTCCATCGTCCGGCCCGTCAGGTCGGCGTCCGACCGCGCAGGGTTGGTATCTGCAGCCGCCAGCAAGTCGAAGGCGTGTTCGGGTTTCAGTTCCCGCTCCAACTTCCGCTCCCGGTGGCACACCAGGGTTTGGCGGAAGGAGCGGCCTTCGATGAAATCCTGGTATTGCTCCCGTGCCACCAGATTGCATTGCTCCATCTTGCCGAAAACCGACGCGGCTTCCTCGGTCAGCCCGGCAATCTGCATGTCGGTGAAGTCGGCTTCGGCAAGAAACTGAAGCCCGTGCCGGCTGGCGGCTTCATTGAACTCGTGGAAGTAAAATGGCTGGTTGATGGCGCTCAGGTCGTCGTGGTAAAATCCCGCGTCTATGTACCGTTGGATCCGGTCGGACTGATGATGGAGCACATCCTGCCAGTGGCCGCGCTTGGATTTGGCTTCCGCCAAAAACTTCAGCAGCGTTCGGGCCTGGCGCACCTGTTCGCTTGCATCCGGGAACTGCTGCACGTGAAACCGCATGATGCGCCGCGCCAGGTCGCGCAGATGGTTGCCGGGATATGCGTTGTAGCTGATGTACGCCACACCATTCCCGTCCAAATGGTCGTGGCAGATGGCAAGAATTTTTTCCCGGACCTCGGCCGGCACCCAGGAGTAAAGGCCGTGCGCGAGAATATAATCGAATTGACCAAGGTCCCCCGGCGTTTCCAGCAGGTTCATCTGGCGGAGGCAGACGTTGGAAAGGCCCAACGCCTCGATCGCGCGGTTGCCCTTTGCGATGGGTGTGGCGGCAAGATCGAGACCGAGAAAACGACCGTCCGGCAGGGTGCATGCCATCGCGATCAGGTTGCTCCCGTCGCCGCAACCCAATTCCAGCACCCGCGACCGTTCCACTGGCGCCGGCGGCATTCCGAAGAGGTGTGCCAGTGTGGCCAGGCGGTCCGGATGCGTTTGCGGATAGACCGCGCTGGGATAGGAAACCGTATCGTATTCGGATGCTGCCATTGGGCAAACAGGATTGCGCCGAGGTTAGAACAACGGCGACTGCGGGAACAGCAAAAGATTATTTTGTGGCGAACCGATGGAAATGAGGCTGGACAGGTTCCAAAAATCCGGCAACCTCTGCCTGGAACAACTTCGGAGGAGCTATGATTAAAGCGGAAGAGTTACTTAAGCCGGTTTCGGGCGAGAAGCCATGCGGCGAAGACCTTGCCTACGACCCCGGATTTCAGGAATTGGATGTCATTATGCGGGGCAAACCCGAGACACAGTTCTCGCCCGCGGAACCGCCGAACTGGAAACTGTTGCGGGACCGATGCCTTGAATTGTGGCCCCGTTCCAGAGATTTGCGCCTGGCCACAACTTTGTGCGTGGCGGTGCTGAAGACCGATGGCCTGCCCGCCTTCCGGGAAGGGTTGGCCGTCGTGAAAGGATTGTTGGAACAATATTGGGATTCGTTTTATCCCCAGCTCGATGCTTCCGACAATAACGATCCAACACAACGGGTGAATATCATCGCCGCCCTGGCCACTCCTTTGGGTACCTTCGGGGATCCCATGAGCCTCCTGCAAAGATTGCAGGAAGCGCCATTGACAGACTCCATGCAGATGGGACGATTCAGTCTCGCCGATATTCTGCGGAGCGAGACGGGCGCGGCGGGTCCGGACGGAAGCGCGGCGCCGGCCGCCACGCAGATTGAGGCGGCTTTCCGCGACACCGACGCCGGCGCCCTCGAGGCGGTCAATCAGGCGGTGGCTGGATCAATCCAACTCGCGGAAGGGATTGATCAGTTCCTGACCAAGACGGTTGGTGCTGACAAGGCGCCTGACCTCGAGCAACTTCCGAGGCAATTGAAGGAGATTCAGAAGCGTCTTGCGGTCTATGTGTCGGGCGGTGGCGCCGTCGAAACGGCGGGAGGCGATGGCGGGGCGGGGCAGCCGGCGGGTTCGTCTGGCCCGGCTTCACCAGCCAACACCATTTCCGGGGAAATCCAATCCCGTCAGGAACGTCGTAAAAATGCTGGGAAAAATTTGTGACTATTACCGCAAATCTGAACCCTCCAGCCCGGTGCCGTACATTATCCGCCGCGCGCAGCGCCTGGCGGCGATGGATTTCATGGAAATCATTGACGATATGTCACCCGAATCGGTGAAGGAAATCCAACGGATTACCGGGGATAAGCCCAAAGAATAAGGGGGATAAACTTTGACGCAAAATTACTGTTGACAACCGCGGGCAAGATGCGAGAGCTTTTCAGGCAAAGGTCGTGTCGAGAATTGCAAGGTATAACCGTTGTGTGCGCGTACATAAAAAATTAGTCAACATATTACCCCGAAGGAGATTTTATGGCCAAAGCCAGTAGTCAAAAGTTCATCAACCGAAATCGCGCCCCGCGGGTGCAGATCGAATACGATGTCGAACTGTATGGGGCCCAGAAGAAAATTGAACTTCCGTTCGTCATGGGTGTCATGGCGGACCTTTCCGGCAAGCCGGCTGAACCACTGGCCCCGGTCGCAGATCGCAAGTTTCTTGAAATTGACGTGGATAATTTTGACGATCGCATGAAGGCGTGCAAACCGCGCGTGGCCTTTCAGGTGCCCAATACGCTGACCGGGGAGGGCAATCTGAATGTTGAACTTACTTTTCAAAGCATGGACGACTTTTCACCGGCGGCCGTGGCGAAGAAAGTGGACGCACTCAACAAGCTTTTGACGGCCCGGACCGAGCTTTCGAATCTGTTGACGTACATGGACGGCAAAAGCGGCGCAGAGGAATTGATCGCCAAGGCGTTGAATGATCCGGCGCTGTTGAAATCACTTGCTGCCGCCCCGAAACCCGAAGGGCAATCCACCTAAACAAACCAGGAAGGAATTGATCTATGGCTGATCCCACTACCCAAGCCCAGGCTGAAGGCGCGGCTGCCGCGCCGGCCGAATTGACCGAGTTTGAAGCGCTCCTCGCCAAAGAGTTCAAACCGAAGACCCAGGAAAAGAAATCGGCGGTGCATGCCGCGGTACGCACCCTGGCTGAACAGGCTCTCAGCACCACGAAGCTGATCTCGGACGATGCGGTAAAAACCATTGAAGCCATCATTGCCGAGATAGACAAGAAACTGTCCGAGCAGGTCAATAAAATCATCCACCACGATGATTTCCGGAGGCTCGAAGGCAGCTGGCGCGGCCTGCACCATCTGGTCAACAACACGGAGACCGATGAAATGCTGAAGATTCGAGTGATGAACATCTCGAAAAAAGAGGTCGGCAATACGATCAAGAAATTCAAGGGGACGGCGTGGGACCAGAGTCCCCTTTTCAAGAAACTGTACGAGGACGAGTACGGCACGCCCGGCGGCCAGCCGTACGGCTGCATGATTGGTGATTATTACTTTGACCATACGGCCCCGGACGTGGAAATTTTGGGCGGGATGGCCCAGATTGCCGCCGCCGCGCACGCTCCATTCATCGCGGCTTCTGCGCCCAGCCTGATGGGCATGGAAACCTGGCAGGAGTTGAGCAACCCGCGCGACCTCACCAAGATTTTCCAAACTGCCGAGTACGCGCCGTGGCGCTCATTGCGGGATTCGGAAGACTCCCGCTACCTTGGCCTGGCCATGCCGCGCTTCCTTTCGCGAATCCCCTACGGCGCCAAGACCAATCCCGTGGAGGAATTTGAGTTCGAGGAGGACACGGAAGGCGCGGACCACAACAAATACGTCTGGTCCAGCGCTGCGTATGCCATGGGCACCAACATCACGCGGTCATTCAAGATGTGGGGCTGGTGCGCCCGGATTCGAGGAGCGGAAAGCGGCGGGATGGTGGAAGGGTTGCCGGTTCACACCTTCCCGACCGACGATGGCGGCGTGGACATGAAGTGCCCGACGGAGATTGCGATCACAGACCGGCGCGAGGCGGAACTGGCCAAAAACGGCTTGATGCCGTTGTCCCATTGGAAGAACTCGGATTTCGCCGTGTTTGTCGGGGCACAGTCCCTGCAGAAGCCGGCGGCGTACGATGATCCCGATGCCACGGCCAACGCGAATCTGGCCGCGCGGTTGCCCTACCTGTTCGCCACCTGCCGCTTCGCCCACTACCTGAAGTGCATGGTGCGCGACAAGATTGGCGGGTTCAAGGAACGCGCCGACATGGAGCGCTGGCTGAACGACTGGATCAAGCTCTATTGTGTGGACAGCGCCACCGCTTCCGAGAGCGACAAGGCCCGGCGCCCGCTGGCGGACGCGGAGGTCAAGGTGGAGGAAGTCCCGGGCAACCCGGGCTATTACACTTCGAAGTTTTTCCTGCGGCCGCATTACCAGTTGGAAGGCCTGACGGTTTCGCTGCGGCTGGTTTCCAAATTGCCGTCGGCGAAAGGCGGCAAATAGCGGTAGAGTGATGACTTGACCGGACAAGCAGATCGAAAACACCAAACCAAATCGAAGCAAGCAAATAAAGGAGATAATACTATGGCTGTTGACATGTTCATAAAAATCACCGGGGTCGAAGGCGAAGCCAAGGACAACAAGCACAAGAAGGAAATTGATGTGCTGTCCTGGTCGTGGGGAATGTCAAACTCAGGTTCGGCTCACTCCGGCGGTGGCGCGGGCGCCGGCAAAGTAAATGTCCAGGACCTTACCTTCACGAAATGGGTGGACAGTGCCTCACCCAAACTCATGTTGTCCTGCTGCAACGGGAAGCATTACGACGAAGCCTTGCTCACCGTCCGCAAGGCCGGGGAAAAACCGGTGGAGTACATCAAGATCAAGCTGAACGAGGTTTTGATCACCTCGGTAAGCACGGGTGGCGCGGGCGGCGAGGACCGGTTGACGGAAAATGTGACGTTGAATTTTGCCAAGGTTCACGTGGATTACACTCCGCAGGACGACAAAGGCGCCGCCGGCACGGCGATCCCGATGTCCTGGAATATCGCGGAGAACGTGAACGAGTAAACCGGTGGGCGGGACAGGCAAAAGGCGCCTGGCGATCGTTCGCGGACGGTCGCGAGCGGCGCGTGTTGGGTTTGCGGCAGAGCCATTAATTCCATGAACGCTGAAGAACTCCTCCAAGCCGGGCGCGTGGAGGATTCTTTGGCTGCCCTCCAGGAGGCGGTGCGCAAGGACGCGGCGGACCCGCGTCTTCGTGTTTTCCTGTTTCAAACGTTGAGCGTGCTGGGCCAGTGGAAACGCGCGCTTAATCAGTTGGACGTGCTGGCCGGCATGGGCTCCGAGCAGATGATGATGGCACGCATCTTTCAGCCGGTCGTCCAGTGCGAGGTTTTGCGCGGCCAGGTTTTCGCCGGCAAGCATACCCCGATTTTATTTGGTGAACCCGCACCGTGGATGGGTTGGCTCATCCAGGCCAACGAACTTGTGGCCCAGGGGAAGTTCAGCGCCGCCCGGGAATTGAGGGACAAGGCCTTCGAAGAAGCGCCGGCGTCGGCCGGGAAGGCGAACGGCAAGCCGTTCGAGTGGATCGCAGATGCCGACCCCCGCCTCGGACCCATGCTGGAGGCGATCGTCGAGGGCCGCTATTATTGGATTCCTTTCTGCCGGATTAAGTTAATCCACCTCGAACCGCCCACGGATTTACGGGACCTGGTCTGGGCGCCGGCGCAGTTCATCTGGGCCAATGGTGGCGAGGCTTCCGGGCATGTGCCGACGCGCTATCCCGCCACCGAGAGCGCCGGAAACGATCAACTCCGCCTGGCCCGCAAGACCGAATGGAGTGAACGTGCAGAAGGATATAATATGGGCTTGGGCCAGCGGGTCCTGACCACCGACGGCGAGGAATACCCGTTGCTCGAATGCCGGACGATTGATTTTGCGCCAGCCGCATGATGCCTTTTTAACCGAGCATCCTGAAAAAACCTATGGCCGAATTGACGCCATTTGAAAAGTTGCAGCCGTGCCTGCTGGATCGCCTCACCGACGACGAGCCGGAAAAGACGGAGGAGAGTCGTAATCAGCGGGTCATTTCCCTGCAACGGTACAAGCGCGGGGTCCTGCGCGACCTGGAATGGCTGTTCAACGCCAGCGCGCACCTGCCGGTGGAAGGCCGCAAAGAGTTTCGTTTGAGCGATTATCCGGAAGCCCAGCGGTCGGTGATCAATTTCGGCACCCGCCAGTTGTGCGGGCTGATCGCCCCGAACATGGACGAACTTGAGCGGGAACTCTGTGAAGCCATCCAGTGGTTCGAACCCCGCATCATCAACCACACGCTCACCATCAAGGCGACCATCGAGAAAAACGTGGTTTCCTTTCAGATGTTCGGCGAATTGTGGGCCAACCCGATTCCGGAAAAGCTGTTCATCAAAACGAACCTGGACCTGGAAACCGGGCAGTGCAACCTGGGAGATGCCAGCAATGGATGAGCGGCTTCTGGATCACTACAACACCGAACTCCGCCATGTGCGGGAAACGGCCGCAGAATTCGCGCGGGAATTTCCCAAGATCGCCGGTCGCCTTGCGCTGGACATGGACGCCAAGGAGATTTGTCCGGATCCTTTTGTCGAACGGTTGCTGGAAGGCTTCGCCTGGCTGGCGGCCCGCATTCATCTGAAGCTCGACGCCGAATTCCCGCGGTTCACCCAGTCGCTGTTGGAAACCATTTATCCGCATTACCTCTCGCCGATCCCTTCCATGGCGGTGGTGCGATTTGATCCCGAACAGAACGACACCGCGCTGGCCGCCGGGGTTCCGATTCCCCGCGGCACGCTGCTGCGCAGCAACCTGGGCAAGGGCGAGCGGACGGCTTGCACGTTCCAGACGGCGCACAAAGTCCGCCTGCTGCCTTTGCGAATCACCGAGGTCCGCTATTTCACCCGGGACGTTGCCGAGTTGAACCTGCCCGCCGAACTGCAGGCCAAGGCGGCCCTCCGCCTGCGTCTGGCATCCACGGTCCCGGTACCGTTCAAAGACATGGCGATTGCGCCGCTCAATGTCTATCTCCGGGGGGCGGACGAATTGCCGGCCATGATCTACGAACAGGTCCTGGCGCACAAAGCGGCACTCGTCCTCCAGTCGCCAGCCGAGCGCGGCAAGACGCTGGCCACGCTGCCCGCGGAGAACGTGCATCGGGTGGGATTCTCGGAGGAAGAAGCGCTGCTGCCGGCCAGCCCGCGCAGCTTTGAGGGATACCGCCTGCTTCGCGAGTATTTCGCCTTTCCGCAACGGTTTCTCTTTCTGGGCTTCGACGGATTTGGCGATTCCCTGGCCCAGGTCTCCGGAGATCAGTTGGACCTGATCATACCACTGCGGGCAGCGGATACCCGCCTGGAGAACCGCGTCAATGCTTCCTCGTTCGAACTGTTCTGCACCCCGGTCATCAACCTGTTTCCCAAGCAATTGGACCGCATCGCCCTTTCCGACAAGTTCACCGAGTTCCACGTGGTGGCGGACCACAACCGCCCGCTGGATTTCGAGGTCTTCGAAATCCAGTCCGTTACCGGTTACGGCGCTGAAACGGGCGAAGAACAGGAGTTTCGCCCGTTCTACCTGGCCAAGGACGCGGACGTGGAGGCGGGTGCTTTCTACACACTGAACCGGGTTCCGCGCGTTCTGACGGCGAAGGAAAAACAGTTTGGACGCCGTTCTGCCTACGCGGGGACCGAGCTTTACCTTTCGCTGGTTGATGCCAGCTCCGCGCCGCACCGGACTGACCTGCGGCAACTGGGAATCCGGGCGTTGTGCACCAACCGCCATTTGCCGATTCAGATGGCAGTGGGCGTTGGGCCTACGGATTTCACCATGGATATCAGCGCTCCCGTCACGTCCATCCGTTGCCTGAGCAACCCGACACTGCCGCGGCCGTCGCAGGCCGAAGGCCGGTTTTCGTGGCGTCTGATCAGCCACCTCTCACTGAATTACTTTTCGTTGATTGATTCCAAGGGTGATGAGGGCGTGGCCGCCCTCCGGGAAATGCTCCGGCTCTATTCTAACGCCAATGACCGGCAGACCCTCAAGCAGATCGACGGACTGCTGAAAGTGCGATCGCGGCCCATCGTCAGGCGCGTCCAAACACCAGGGCCGATCACCTTCGCCCGCGGGTTGGAAATCACGCTGACCTTCGACGAAAATGCGTTTGAAGGCACCGGCGCCTTCATTCTCGGCGCGGTGCTGGAGCAATTTTTTGCCAAATATGTTTCCCTCAACTCATTCACTGAAACCGTGGTTCAAACGCAACAACGCGGGGAGATCATGCGATGGCCGGCCCAGACAGGAAAACGCCAGATAATCTGATTGGCGAACTGGCCCGAAGCCCGTTTGCCTTCGATTTTTTCCGCGCCGTCCGGCTCCTGGAAAACAGCCGGCCCGATCTGCCGCGTGTCGGTTGGTCGCTGTCGCCGGCGCAGGACGCGGTGCGGTTTTGTCAGAACCCGTCGCTCGCCTTTGCTCCGTCCACGCTCGAGGCCCTCGAGCAGAGGCCGCAGGATGCCTGCCCGAAACTTTTCGTCCGCTTCTTCGGGATGCTGGGACCCAACGCTCCGTTGCCGCTCCACCTGACGGAGTACGCGTGCGAGCGCGTGCTGCATCATGGCGACCGGACGCTGCCGGCATTTTTGAATGTGTTCCATCACCGGCTGATTTCCTTCTTCTACCGGGCCTGGGCCGCCAACCAGAAGGCCCTTGACCTTGACCGCAGCAACGACCGGCGATTCAACCTCTTTGTCGGCAGCACTTTCGGCCAGGGGATGGAGGCGTTGCAGGGCCGGGATTCCATCCAGGACTGGGCGAAACTCTATTTTGCCGGGCGGTTGGCGTGCCAGACCCGCACGGCCGAGGGATTGGAGGCAATCCTGAGGGAATACTTCGACATCAAGACCGAGCTGCAAACGTTCGTCGGGCACTGGATGGACCTGCCGCCGGACAGCATCTGCGAACTGGGAAAATCGCCTCAGACCGGCAGTCTCGGGGTCAACACCATCCTGGGATCACGCTTTTATGAATCCCAACTCAAATTCCGGATCCGGCTGGGCCCGATGAAACTCAAGGATTACGAACGCATGCTCCCGACTGGCAACGCGTTTCAGCGGCTCAGGCATTGGGTGCTCAATTATTGCGGCGAACATTATTTCTGGGAATCGCAACTCGTGCTGGAAGCCGGTGAGGTTCCCGCTACGCAATTGGGCCGGGCGGGCCGCCTCGGCTGGACCACCTGGCTGAAAACCCTGCCGATGACACGCGATGCGGATGACCTGATCCTGAACCCGCCAAGAAATTGATTGTGATGTCCCGCCCACCCCGTTAAAACAACGTCAACCAAGGTTACAACATGGCTGAAATCAAACGAACCACTCTCTTCGGCAAGTTGAACAGCATCGGATACAAATCGATCGAAGGCGCCACGATCTTCTGCAAGATGCGCGGCAACCCGTACGTCGAAACCGTGCATTGGTTCCACCAGTTGCTCCAGAACCAGGACACCGACCTGCACCGCATCTTCAAACATTTCCAGCTCGACAGCTCCCGCCTCGCGGCCGACCTGATCGCCGCGCTGGACAACCTGCCGCGTGGCGCGACCGCCATCGCCGATTTTTCGCCGGACATCCCCAACGCGATTGAGCGGGCCTGGGTCTATGGCACGCTGATGTTCGGCGACTCCCAGGTGCGCACCGGCCATCTGGTCGTCGGTTGCCTCAACAGCGAGCTGAAGCACAAGTTCCTCGCCATCTCCCGCGAGCTGCTCAAAATCAAACTCGAATCCCTCACCGACAACTTCGCCCAAATCGTCGCCGGTTCGCCCGAAGACACGCTGCGTGCCAGCGACGGCTCCGGCTTGAGCGCGGGGGCTGCCCCCGGTGAAACCAGCGGCGCCATTCCGCCGGCGGAAATGGGAAAGCAGGAAGCTTTGAAGCGCTTCACCGTTGATCTGACGGAGAAAGCGCGCAAGGGCGAAATTGATCCCGTCATCGGCCGCGACGAGGAAATCCGGCAGTGCGTGGATATCCTCATGCGCCGCCGCCAGAACAATCCCATCCTCACCGGCGAGGCCGGCGTCGGCAAAACCGCGGTGGTTGAAGGTTTCGTGCATCGCATCCTGGCCGGCGACGTGCCGCCCGCGCTGCGCGATGTGAGTGTCCGCGCGCTGGACGTCGGCCTGCTCCAGGCCGGCGCGAGCATGAAAGGTGAATTTGAACAGCGCCTGCGGAGCGTGATTGACGAAATTCAGGCTTCGCCCAGGCCGATCATTTTGTTCATTGACGAAGCCCACACGCTCATGGGCGCCGGCGGCAGCGGGGCCAGCGACGCCGCGAACCTCGTCAAACCCGCCCTGGCGCGCGGCACACTGCGCACCATCGGCGCGACCACCTGGGATGAATACAAACGGCACATCGAGAAGGACCCGGCCCTCACCCGCCGGTTCCAGGTCGTGAAAGTGGAGGAACCGGACGAAGCCAAGTGCATCCGGATGCTGCGCGCGGTGATGGTGCCGTTCGAGAAGCACCACAAAGTTCAGGTTCTGGATGAGGCCATTGATGCCGCCGTGCGGCTGTCGCACCGGTACATCGCCGGACGCCAATTGCCCGACAAAGCGGTGAGCTTGATTGATACCGCCGCTGCCCGCGTTGCGGTCAGCCAGCACGCCGTGCCGCCGGAAGTGGACGATTGCCGCCGTCGCATCCAGGCGCTCGATACCGAGTCAGGAATCCTCGGGCGTGAAAACGCCACCGGTCTCGATCACCAGGCCCGGTTGGCCGAAATCAACGAAACGCTGGCGAAAGAGAAGGAATCATTGGCCGGGTTGGAAAAGCATTGGAATGAGGAAAAGGAACTCGTCGGCAAAATTCTCGAATTGCGCGCCAAACTCCGGGCGGCCGGCTCGACCATCGAGGCGCAGCCCAATGAAATGCAGCCGGCCGACCCGAAACATGCGATCACGCCGGAGGAACGCGACACGCTGCTGGCGGAGTTGAAAAGTCTCCAGGAAAAGTTGAAACAATTCCAGGGCGAATCTCCGCTGATTTTTCCGAGCGTGGACGCCAATGCGATTGCGAGCGTGGTGGCGGACTGGACCGGCATTCCCGTGGGCCGCATGGTCAAGAACGAAATCGAGCAAGTGCTCAAGCTGGCGGACATATTGGAACGCCGCGTCATCGGCCAACGCCACGCGCTCGAAACGATCGCCCGCCGCATCCAGACCAGCCGCGCGCGGTTGGACAATCCGAACCGCCCCATCGGCGTGTTCATGCTTGTCGGCCCCAGCGGCACTGGCAAAACCGAGACGGCGCTCACGCTGGCCGAAGCGCTTTACGGCGGCGAACAAAACATGATTTCCATCAACATGAGCGAGTTCCAGGAAGCACACACGGTTTCCACGTTGAAGGGTTCGCCGCCCGGCTACGTTGGGTATGGCGAAGGAGGCATTCTCACCGAAGCGGTGCGACGCCGTCCTTACAGCGTCGTGCTGCTGGACGAGGTGGAGAAGGCGCACCACGACGTTCACGAGATCTTTTTCCAGGTTTTTGACAAGGGCTGGATGGAGGACGCCGAGGGAAAGTACATTGATTTCAAGAACACGATCATCATCCTTACCAGCAACGCGGCCCAGGATGTGATTATCAACATGTGCAAGGACCCGGAGCTGATGCCGGACGCCGAGGGCCTGGAAAAAGCCATGCGCGCGCCGTTGACCAAGGTGTTCCCGGACGCGTTGCTGAACCGGCTGATGGTGGTTCCGTTTTACCCGATCAGCAAGGAAGTGTTGCAGCGGATCATCAAGCTGAACCTCTCACGCGTGGAGAAGCGCGTGAAGGAAAACCACAAGGTGCCGTTCACCTACGACGCCAGCGTGCCGGAGTTGATCGGTCAGCGTTGCAGCGAACTGGAGCGGGGCGCCCGCATGGTGGACGCGCTGATCACCAACACCATCCTGCCCGAGATCGGCCGCGAATTCCTCGGCCGCCTCGTGAGCGGCAGGCCGGCCGACCGCGTTCACGTGAGTGTGGCGGACGGCAATTTCAGCTTTGCGTTCGACTGACCGATTGAATTTGATTTGACGGCGCGAAAGGTTTAAGAATCCAGACCAGACCAAAAACTTATGCAAGCCACACAAAAACACCGCTTTATTTCCATCAAGACGGGCCTCGGTCCCGACAAGCTTGTTATCCACCGCTTTTCCATGAGCGAAAGCCTGGGACGTTTGTTCCAGATGGAGGTCGAACTGTACAGCGACGACCACTCCGTCAAGTTCGAGGACATCGTCGGCACCAATGCGACCGTGGAGCTCGATTTGCCGAACGGCAAGAAGCGTTACTTCAACGGGCTGGTCAGCCGGTTCGTCCAGGATGAACACGAACGGACCTACGCGGTTTATCGGGCCACACTCGTTCCCTGGCTCTGGATGCTGACGCGCACGTCGGATTGCCGGATTTTTCAGAAGAAGAAAGTGCCGGACATCATCGAGGAGGTTTTCAAGGGGCACGGTTTCAAAGATTACAAGTTGAAACTCAGCGGGACCTATTGCGAGTGGGATTACTGTGTGCAATATCGCGAAACCGACTTCAATTTCGTCAGCCGGTTGATGGAGCAGGAGGGCATTTATTATTTCTTCGAGCACAAGGACGGTGTTCACAACCTCATCCTGGCCGACGCACCCTCCGCGCACGAGGTGTTTGAAGGTTACGACACGCTGGTGTATCGGCCGCCCACCACGAAACAGGAGGAGATGACGGAAACGGTGACGGATTGGGTGATCGCGAAGGAGGTCCAGCCCGGAAACTATGTGTTGAGCGATTTCAATTTCAAAACGCCGAAGAACAAACTCCACGTCAACTCGAACGTTGCCCGCCAGCATGAAAAGGCGGATTTCGAAATATTCGATTACCCGGGCGTTTACGGGAAGCGGGACGAAGGCGAGCACTATGTCAAAGTCCGCATCCAGGAACTCCAGGCGCAGCACGAGATTTTGCGCGCGCAAGCCACGGTGCGCGGTGTCTGCACCGGTAGCAAATTCACGTTGAAGGGACATCCCCGGAAGGATCAGAACCGCGAGTACTTGATCACCGGGGCGTCCTACGAGATAACGACTGGCGCATATGAGACCGGCGCGGGCGACGCCAGCAACGAGTTTTATGCCTGCAATCTCACCACTATACCGGCGGCGGAGCCGTTCCGGTCCGCGCGCTTCACGCCGAAGCCGGTGATTCAGGGGCCCCAAACCGCCATGGTGGTGGGGCCTTCAGGCGAAACCATCCATACCGACGAATATGGAAGGGTCAAAGTGCAATTCCACTGGGATCGTTACGCCAAAGGGGACGACAATTCGTCCTGCTGGATCCGCGTGTCCCAGCCGTGGGGCGGCAAGAACTGGGGCGGGATGTTCGTCCCCCATGTCGGCCAGGAAGTGGTCGTCCTTTTCGAAGAGGGCGACCCGGACCGCCCGATCGTGGCCGGGCGGGTGTACAATCCCGACCAAATGCCGCCGCTGCCATTGCCCGCCAACAAGACCAGGAGCATAATCCAGGATCACGGCGGGAACCACATCCGGCTGGAAGGCCTGGCGGGGAAAGAACAAATTCACCTCTACTCGCCGTTCGGGAAGACCAGGATTTCCATTGGAGCTCCGAACTGTCATCCGGGCGTCGATATCAAGAGTGACGAAAAGCTCAACGTCGATATTGCGAAAACTTCGAAAATCACGATCGGTGAAAGCGAGGAAAGGCTCATCAAAGGCTGGGCCAAGGAAGTCATCGAGCAGGAATCCGAAAAGCATTACAAAGGCGTCAAATTCAAGGAGTGGCATTATGGCATCACGCATGAACTCTTCATGGGAGCGAAGGGCGATACGAACATAGCCGCCCTGCTGGAAACCCGCCTGGCAAAAAAGACGGAAATCGTGGGCGGTGTGAATATCAAGTTTGAAAAGGCCTGGGAAAAGGACTTGAGCCAGGTCGGCAAGAAGCATAAGACGTCAAAGCTGCACGAACTCATCGAAGAGCATAAGGAATTCACCGAAAAAGCCAAGAAGAAATATGAGAATCTCGAGGAGAAGGCCAAGTCGGTTAAAATCCAAGCTGATAACAGTCAATACATCGGAGACAAGTGGGAGGCAAAATACGGCAATAAATATCTTTTGGAAGCAATGAACCTGAATTACAAGGCAGACAAGATCGATGAAAAGGCCAAGGAGGCGAAGAAGAGCTACGATAGTTGCAACATCGATTGCACTGGAGTGCTGAAACTCTGCTGACGACGGCGGGTTGCCAAAAGTCTGGATGCGTATCATTACTGATTCAAAGGTCGGAGTTTCCTGGAATACAGCCCGCATCGGAGATCTCGGGCTCATGCTCTCGGTGGCGGTGAAGGGCTTGTTTCTGCTCAAGGCTGATGGGCCGTTGGAGTTGCTTGCGGAACCGCCGGAAGGCAGCGGCGACGTGTACTCTGAAGGTGAGGACGGCAAAAAGGAACTGGCTTACCCTTCAGATTTCGTTCCTTTCAAACCCCGGGCAGATGTTATTTTGCTGGGCACGGCACACGCCCCGGGAGGCGCGCCCGTGCCTCACCTGGACGTGAGCCTGAGGGTTGGACAGTTGCACAAGGGTGCGCATGTTCTCGGTGACCGTTATTGGAGGAGGCGATTGTTCCTGTGGAGCGATGTGACGCCTCCGGTGCCGTTCAAAACCATGGCCGTCAATTACGCGCGCGCGTTCGGTGGAGTGAAATTCAAGAAGAACCCGGTTGGCCTGGGCTTCCGTCAGAATCGCCTGCCCAACATCGAGTCGGAAACCCATCTGATCCGCGGGCGCGGCAGCCGTCCGAATCCGGCCTGCTTCGGCCCCGTGGCCGCGGACTGGGAGCCGCGGCGCTCAAAAACCGGGACCTACCGCGGCCATTGGCAGAAGAAGCGCTGGCCTTGGTTTCCGGATGACTTCGATTGGAGCCATTTCAACGCCGCGCCGGAAGATCAGCAATTGGACGGGTACCTGAGCGGAGAGGAGGAACTGGAGTTCCAGAATCTTCATCCCGCGCATTCGGTTTACCGGACGCGCTTGCCGGGCTTGCGGGCCCGGGTCTTCGTCCAGGTGGAGTTGCCGGACACGGAAACCGAATTCCGGGAAGTGAAGCTCAATCTTGACACACTTTGGGTGGACATGGAGGCGGGAAAGGCAGTCCTGGTGTGGCGGGGACTAACCCCCGTTCACTCGGTCAAGTTCAAGGAGGTTACGCATCTGGCTGCCCTGACCGAGCCAATGGCTTCACCGTTGCGGACGAAGGAACAGATGCGCGAATGGATGCAACAGCGCATCGCTGTCGAAAAGGGAGAAGGGCCGCCGACGCCCGAAGAGGCCCAGGCCACGGCCGCCCAGGCGGCGCAGTGGGAATCCTTACACCAGGCCATGGCTGCGCTGGATCAGGACCAGGCTGCGCTGGCCAAGGAATTTGACGCCGATGAGAAGGACCTGGAGAAGCAGCTTGAGGAGCAGAAAGCGCAATTGATTGCCGAAGGCGTCGATCCGAAGCTTTTCCAGACGCCGCCGCAACCGGAGTCCATCCCCCAGGACCAGGCGCAACTGCGCAGCGAGGCCGCCGGCTTGAAGGAGATTAATCCCGAGGCCTCCGGGAAGCTGGCGAGTCTGGCGGACGATTTGGAGCAGTTCAAGCAGTTGGACAAGGAATTTGCGGCCCTGGAAGCGGAGCCTCCGCCGCTCAATGTTGCCGGCATCCTGGCGGCGTCCGCCCTGCGCAAGTCTCCCGGCGGAACTGATGCGTCCGCCCCGAAACAGCCGATGGCGATGGACTCTGGCCCCGGGCAATCTCTGGTCGGAGCCGATCTATCGGGTATCGATCTTTCCAATCGCGATCTGTCGGGGGCGGACCTCTCCCGCGCGAATTTCACGGGCGGCAATTTGAGCGGTTGCCGGCTGGCCGGAGCCCGGTTGGCCGGCAGCAGGTTGATCGAGGCGAATCTGACCGGCGCGGACTTTTCCGGCGCCATTCTGGACGACGCGGACTTCTCGGGCTCCCAACTCGAAGGCGCCAGGTTTTCGGGCGCGTCATTGGCGGGCGCGTCTTTTGGCAAACTGCAACTGCGGGGCGCCGACTTCTCGGCTTGCAAGGGCCGGAGCCCTGATTTCTCCGGGAGCAACCTCGAGGGCGCCCGTTTCTCCGGAGCCAAGATCCCCCGGGCGCTCTTCACCGGCGCGAATGTGAAAGGCGCCGACTTTCTCGAAGCCGAGCTCATATCGGCCGACTTCGGCGGCGCGTCCGCGGCGGGTATCAATATGACCAAGGCGGACCTGACGAATCTCCGGGCGGCGGAAAAGGCGGATTTCAAAGGCGGCAAATTTCGTGAGGCGAAGGCCCCGAAATCCATTTGGGAAGGGGCGAACCTGGAGGAAGCCGATTTCTCGCTCGCCGTGCTGTCGGGGGCGTCCTTTGAGAGCGCCTCTCTCCGGCGGTCGCGGTTCGACCGTGCCGACTTGACCAAGGCGAGCTTCGAAGATGCATCGGCCCAGCAAGCGATTCTAACCAATGCGAATCTGCTTCGCGCCTGCTTCAACCGCGCCAATCTGGCCGATGCGCGCCTCGACGGTTCAAATCTATATGAGGCCAGCTTCTGGGAGACGGTATTCAGCAATACGGCGATCCAGGATGCCAACCGCAAACGCACTTTGATTGCCTGAACCTCATGCCTGTAATCCTGAATACCGTTCAAGAGTTCCAGGGACATCTGGCCGGCGGCGGCTCCATGTCCGGTGCCATCGTGATTGAGCTCGATTTGCGGGGTCAGGATTTCAGAGGCGCCAACCTGAGCGGGGTTCAATTCCAGATGGTGGATCTCTCCGGAGCCGATGTGTCGCGCGCGAACCTCTCCGGAGCCAAGTTCATCTCCTCCCGGTTGCAGGGGCTGCGCGCGGAGAATGCCAATCTGGGAGACGTCATCTTTGCAGGATGCAGTGCGGCCTCCGGCGAATTCGTGCATTGCAACTTTCACCGCGCCGCCTTCAGCGACTCCGACCTGAGCGGATCGCACTGGCGCGGATGCAATCTCGAGAGCGCGGCTTTTTTAGATTCCAAATTGTCCGGGGCGTCGCTGGTACAATGCCGGCTGGTGGATCTCTGGATTCCCGGAGGGGACCTCGGCGGGGTCGATTTTTCCGGGTCCGACCTCACCAAGGCGGCCTTGATGGGTTGCGAACTTTCGGGAGCCCGATTTGGCACGGCACGACTCAAATCCGCCAAACTCGGTGACTCGACGTTTGCAGGCGCGGAATTCGGCGAAGCGATTCTCGACGAAACGGATTTCATGGGGGCAAACCTCGCCGGGGTGGCCAGCCTTCCCCAATCCTGCGACGGGCTGGACTTCAGCGAAGCCAACCTCTCCGGCCTGAACCTTTCCGGCAAATCCCTGCAAAAGGCGGATCTCTCAGGCGCGAAATTGATGAATGCCAACCTGTCGGCTGCCAATTTGACCGGCGCCTCCGCGGCGGCGGCGGATTTGACCGGGGCCAACCTGGAGGGAACGTGCCTGAAGAAAGCCCGTCTCACGGAAGCGATCCTGACGGGAGCCAACTTCCGCAAATGCAATCTGGCGGGGGCCGATCTCGCCGCCGCCATTTTTGAACCGGTTCGTTTGCGGGAAGCAGACCTCGCCGGAACCCGTTATGCTCAAGCCAACTTTCGCGAGGCGGATTTTTCGGGATTTGATCTGACCGGCTGCGCTTTTATCAATTGTGACCTGCGGAAAGCCAGGTTCACGAAGGCCCTGCTGAAGGAAGTTGACTTTTCCGAGTCTGACTTGTCCGGCGCGCAGTTGCAGGAAGCCCGCCTCGAGAAGACTCTTTTCGACGCTGCCAACTTGACGGGCGCAAATTTTACCGGTGTCCTGGCGACATTCACCGATCTGAAGACTTCCATCGTCAAGGGCGCGAACTTTACCAACGCCCGATTCGAACGCGCAGACCTGTCGGGCCTGGACATCCATCCCCTGATAGTGAAAGGAACCATGTTTCTGAAGTGCGAGTTCGTCAAATCACTGCTATCGGCGAAGGATCTTTCGGGTTGCGTCTTTACCGGGTCCGACTTGAGCAAGGCCGATCTGGCCGGCGCGAACCTGTCGGCAGCGAAGATTCAAGGCTGCGACTTCAACTCGGCCAACCTGACCGGCGCCAATCTTTCCGGAACGCAGGGCGCAAACGCCGATTTCACCGATGCCAAACTGGATGGTGCCAACCTGGCGAACGCAGACCTGAAGCAGGCGGTCTTCGAAAAGGCTTCGCTCGCCCAGGCCAATTTTGCCGGGGGTAATTTGCCGGAGACGATTTGGGTCAAGGCCGACGCGACCGGGACCATTTTCGATGGAACGAAGTTGACCTATGCGGATTTCTCGTACGGCCAGCTTGAGTCGGCTTCGTTTCGCAATGCGGATTTGATGGGTGCCAATCTGCATGCCATTCTGGACAAGAATGCGGACTGGAGCGGTGCCAGTATGAAGAAAGTCAAAAAAACCGACCCGGACCGGCTTGAAGCCGAAACGTGGAAACCACCCCCTGAACATGGAGAGAACACTTATGCGACTCGAAAATGAACTGCTCAACGGCATGGCGCTGGATCAAAGCACCTACCTCGGACCCGCCCGCGTGTGTCAAGTGGCCGCCAACCAGGTGCGACTCGAATTTCCTGACGAGTTGCCGTGGGCGACGCTGGCGTTGGCCTATCCGTATCAACCTGCCATCGGAGATACGGTCCTGGCTGCGGGCCGGGGCCAAAACTGGTACGTCATCGGCGTGCTCCAGGGAACCGGCAAGACCCGGCTGATGGTGCCGGGAGATTTCGAAATACATGCGCCACGGGGCCGAATCAGCCTGATGGCCGGCAAAGGCGTTCAGGTGAAAGGTCCGGAAGTGAAGATCACCGCCGGCAAACTCGAACTGGTCGCCCGCCGGGTATTGGAAAATTTCACCGACGCGACGCGCTGGGTCAAAGATACCTGGAACCTGCGCGCCGGCCGTGCTCGCACGGAAATTGAAAGCGATTACCAGGTCAAAGCCAGGCGGATCATCGAGCGGGCGGAGGACGATGTCCGGATAGACGGCGACCAAATTCACCTTGGTTGAAAGGACAATTTATGCCACCAGCTTCAACCAACGGCGGCGGACAATGCTTCGCCTTTCCCGACGTGTGCAAGACGCCCACGCCCGGCGGTCCGGTCCCGATTCCGTATCCGAACATCGCCATGCTCAATCAGGGCAACAGCGGCACCTTCTCCAGCAAAGTCAAAATCGTGGGCAACAAGGCAGCAACCCAGGACTCGGAAATTTCGATGTCCAGCGGCGATGAAGCCGGAAGTGTCGGCGGCGTCATTTCAAACAAGATAAAAGGCCCGGCCAAGTTCACTCAGGGCAGTTCAAAGGTGAAGATCGAAGGGAAAGGCGCGGCTTATCTCGGGGCCATGGTCGCCCAAAACGACAGTTCCAATGCCAACATGCCCGCCGGACACCAGGTGGCGCCCAGCCAGGTCAAAGTGATCGTCGCGGTTTGAAAATGCCAACCCCGCCCTGACGTTGGTTCGCAATGGCGGGCAATCACGAAACGTAGCATGAGCAATCAAATTCCAGGAGTGATGGGCGTTGATCCTCCGCCACCCGGCGTGAAGATCGGCGGCATTGGTCCGTCGTTGAGCGGTTTCACTTCACCCGGAGTCATCGGCACTAATACCGGCGGGGGTACGGCTCCACCGGCGGTGTTGGGCCTGACCGGCTGGCCTCGCACCCTCACCTGGGCCGATTTTTCCGAAATCGAATCGCGGCCGGCCGGAAGCGATGAAAACGCGCAGATTCATTCCGAGATCACTCAACCCGACAACGTGGCGGTGCAGAATCAGGGCGGGCATTACCGCGTGACTTCCTTGACAGTGAATCTCAGTGTTGACCCAAGCGATTCCTGGGTGGTGCGTTCGCAGAAGTCGCCGGAGCTGTTGAGCCACGAACAGGGCCACTATGATCTGACCGGTCTCATGGGCCGTGAAATGGGCAACGAAATACTCGCCGCCCGGGCACCGACAGTGCGCGCGCTTCAGGACCTGGTGAAAGGAATCATCGCCCGATACCGGCAACGGGCCAAGCACCTGAACGAGCAATACGACACCGCGACCGATCAC
The DNA here is from genome assembly GCA_963802515.1 of uncultured Verrucomicrobiae bacterium. Taxonomy (GTDB): domain Bacteria; phylum Verrucomicrobiota; class Verrucomicrobiia; order Limisphaerales; family UBA11358; genus UBA11358. Next base: position 1,151,708 of record CAWDIX010000002.1, on the reverse strand, counting down.
GGCAGGAACCGCGAAGCCCAACGCCAATGGGACGAGCGGATCCGCAACTCGAGCCAGCGCGGCACGACCTTTTCGGCTCCGTGAACAGTCAACCGGGTCTCCGGCAATTCCATCGGATGCCGTCAGCGCGTGATTTCTTCCAGCTTCTCTTTCAGCGTGTCCTTGGGGCTCTTGAGCGAGTCGAGATCGGCCAGTTCAATGAACGCAGGCACACCCGAAAATGCCGTGGCCGCCTGGATCAGGTCATCCGCCGGACGGAATGAGGGAAGGCAGGAGGTGACGGTAACCACCGGCAGACCTTGCAGGTTTTCGGGTTTTTCCGTATTCAGTTCGTAACGCAGATCGGCGAAGAGTTGGACCAGCCCCGCGTTGCGCGCCAGCATCACCTGGAGCACGAGCGCATTGACGACGAATTGACGCAGGTATTCCGGGCGCACAGTTTCTGTTTTGGCCAGGACTTTTTTCACCTGGGCGAGGGAATAGTTGGTCTTGTAATTCAACACCCAGCGCAGCGGGGAGGTCATCGTGATCGGCTTGTCTTGCACCGAATGGACGTATTCCCACGGATGCAATTCAAGAGCGCTTCCCACCAGTGTCAGCCAGTTCGTGTCAAAATCCCGCGGCAGGTCGTAAGGTTTGTTTGCGAAAGGCCGGTAATTCTGCTGCAACTCAGTCAAGGCACGGTCCGCGCCCGCCACGTCCACTTTGCCGCCGGCGTATTTGCCGAAAACCCGTTCGGGTGAGGTCAACGGCCGCAGTGTTTCCAGATGCGCCGCCAGTTGCTTTTGCAGAAATTGCGAAACGGCTTCGGTCTTGCGCCGCAATTCCGGAAGTTCCTGAACGGTCAGTGTCCTGGCAGGTTGGTCACTCATAAACCAGCTTCTTATCAGACTCCCCGGCACACGGAAAGCACAAAGTCGAACCGCAATGTCCGAGGGACGCGGCAGCTAATCCTGGCGGAAGGCGAGGGCTTCTCCCGACAGGGCAATCGAAAAAACTCCAGGCAGCCGTACGCTGTTGTAATCTTTCCGCGACAGCACCGCCATGATCCCGCAGGCCGCCAGCCGTCCAGCCGCCCGTTCGGTGAGCCACGCCTCGCCGTATGCCTTGATCATCGTTTCACCGTCCTCCGTGAATTTATGCACGGGCATATCGCCTACCTCGCCCCAGGCCGGCAGTTCGAATTCCGCGCCCTCATCCTGAAACGCATCGGCAAGGAGGCAGGCGCACAGAATCGCCGGCTGGCCCCAAAGAAAACTTTCGTGCGCTGCTTCGCCGGGCAACTCTTCGAACGGGAAGGATTCGATCGGGTTGCCGGACCTGCCATAAGGCTGGCGCAGCAGGAAGCGCGGAGCCACCAGGCCGACGTCGCGGGCCGACGCATGCTGGCGCAGCGCCTGCCATGCCTTCTCCCGGTCGGGCGGCAGGCTGAGTTTCCAGTCGTCGGGATCAGGATGACGGCCGAAGGATTCGCAGTTCACCAGGTTCGGGCTGGCTGTGGCGATGAAAGGCGCTCGCAAATCTGCGGCAAGTTCTGCCATCCGGCCGAGCGCGCGGAGGTCAGCGGTGGTCTCCCCGAACGTAAGGTTCCCGATGATGGCCGAGACATCGCGGTCCCGCAGCAAGCGGAACAATTGCGATTGGCCGACCGGGTCCTGGCCGGAGACTTCGGCTTGCAGTTCGGAGGCGGAAAGGTCGAGCAAAAACACCGACACCCGGTCAACGGCTTCGATGTGGCGCACCAGAAAATCCACGCCGCGCCATGTGGCTTCCAACGACTGGAAATCCGGGTGATGCAGCAGCGCGCGGAGTTTCCCGGCCAGCTCGAAGTTTGCGGCGTCCAGCGCCCCCTGCTGCCACGACGCGTGCCCCGGCACGACATGTGGCGTGACAATCTGCCGGATGAATTGTTCGACCGGAGACGCCGCCGCCGCCGGTTTGGCTCCAGCGGGAGCGGCACCACCCAGCAACCGGCCGAGGGTCTCCTGATCCGACTCCGCCGGCGCAGGTGCGGTTGTGGCTGTCTCCGCGGGTTTGGTCCCAACGGTGGCGCCGAGGCAGGCCTGAAGCGCGTTTTTGCCCTGTTCCGCCGTGGACGGGTCGAGCAGAAGCCGCCGCGCTTCAAACAACCTTGCGAGTGGCTCGGCCCGGGAAAGCAATTTGTCCGGGTGAAAATCCTCCATTGCCGCAAAGGCCAGCTCTATCTCGGGGCTGCCCGCCGTTGAATCCGGCAATTTGAGCCTGGCGCCGAGCCGGGCAAACGCCGTTTCCAGGTTGTCGCAGTCCACACGCATCAGCGCGCGCGGGGCCGCCGATTCGGTGACACGACGATTGTGTCGCCCGGTAAAATCGCCGATCACGACGATGTTGAACCGTTTCTTTGAGTCGTCCGCCGCGGGTTGGGACCGGGGCGCCGGGCGGACGCCCAGTTCGAAGGTGGCGGAAGCGAGTTTGGCAGGCATCAGGCGTTTGTCGGTTTGATTTTGTCCAACAATTACCCCGATTCACAGCGGGTGGGAAGTTTTGTTTCAGATGATTATCTTTTTGCTTTGCAAACCGGTCGGGGCATAGAGAATAGCGGGCATGGGCGATTCCAAAACGGCAACCCGGAACCTCGGCATCCCGGACGGTTACCTGGCGGTCCCGGTAAGCCAGGCAGACGCGGGTGCGCCGCTGCGTTTGTGCGCGCTGGTGCGCCGGACGCCGGACCCGGCCGCCGGATCGTTTGTTCTGCTCCGCGATCTGCACGACGCGCGGGTTTATCTCGGTTGCGTGGTGGACGCCGGCGGGCGGGCGCGCGAGTGGGTGGAGTTATGGGTGCAGAATGTGGACGGGTTGGAAACCGGGCTGCCGGCCTACCGCGAAACATTCTCGAACTCGACGCTCGACGCGCGGTGGTCCGAGCACGCCAAGGCGTTCCGCGACCTGGATCCGGAAAACTTCATTCAGACCGGTTGGGAATCCGCCCATCCGCTGCCGTCCTACCTGGACATTTCCGGCCTGCAAGCCGTGCATCCCGGCAGCCAGGATGCGGGTGGCCGCTGGGAATTGTGCTGCAACGACGAACTGCTGCGCAAAGCGGGCCTGCCTCCCTACAGCACTTCACTTTTCCGTTACCTGCATCAGCCGGCGGCCGGTGCGCAGACGCGCTTCATCCCCGTCGTGGCTGGCGACCCGCAGGGGCCGGCAACGGTTCCAGTCGCCACCGCGCTGGCCGGCCTCGATCATCATCTGGCCCTCAATCCACAGGCCGGTTTGATGATGACCATCGGTTTTGCGCCGTTGAGCCTCGAGGATTACGTGGATTTGCTCGGAGGCAAAGCGTGGTCGGGCCTCATGCACGGCAAGAAACGCCTCGTCTTCGACGGAATCTACGAGTCGTTGACCGATTCCGCCCAGGTTCAAAGCGGCTCAGGTCACATCTTTCTTGGGCTGCACGGCAAGACCGGGCGATTCGTTGAGTCCTACCACTTGAAGCTGCAATTGTTGGCTGCGATTGTGCGGAGCGTGCGGGGTCACGTCGAGCGACAGCAGTTGCCGTTTCTGAACCTGGGGGCGGACAGCTTCCGGGTTGGCCTGAAGCCACTGGGGACGGATTTGCCATTTCTGTGGACGGCCCGGTGCGCGCTCGTGAAGTCGGGGCATGCATTCGCGCTGCCGGTGGAAACGAGTGAGTTCCGGTATTTCATCCGCGCGAGCAGCAGCGGCGCCTCGATTTATTTGCCGGAAGGGCTGAGCGGCTCCACGCAAGGTTCGGGCAGCGCGCGCATCCGCAAATTGCTCCCGCCCGAGCGGGGCCTGACCGTGATCGAAGGCACTCTGGTTTCGCAGGAGCCTCTGGGGGTTTCGCAGCATGATTTGCTCTGGATCCGCCTGCCGCTGCCGGGGGGGCGGGTGGATCTGTACGGGCACGTGTATGCCGCGGAGAGCCTCGCGCAGGGCGAAGTCCGCTTCCGCACCGTGCCGCAGCAACTGAGCGAAGCCGTGATTGCGGCGCTGAAGGCGGCGGAGGGCATGTCGTTCGCGCGCTCGCCGTTCGAGGTCGTGCCCCTGTTGAGTTCGCCCTGCGATCTCTATTCGCTCGGGGTGTTGGCGGTGCGGACGCTGCTGGTGGATGACAAGACCACGCTGGCCGTGGCGCTCGATGAAATGTTGAGCCTGGCGCGCCAGGTTGGGGCGGAACATAAGCCGGACCTGCCGCTGGGGCAACGCATCCGGGCCATCTTCGAGCGTGAGCGCCGATACCTGGAATCGCTTGGGCCGCACCGGGTGAGTCGCGGGGGGTTGTCGCCCGAGGAAGGATTCCGGCTGCTGCCGCCTGAGTTATGGTACGATACTCTCGGCGTGCTGGTGCAGTTGTTTCCGGGAGCGGGGCCGGACAGCATCTGCCGCGATTTTGGCGATGTGCCGCCGTTGGCTCTGGAGACGGTGTTCAACCGCCCGGTGGAGGAGTTGGAGAAGCTCTTGGTGCGTTCGCGCAGCTTGATTTTGATCGACTGGAAATTCAACCTGGAAGTCAGCGACGCGATCAAGCAGTGCCTGAGCAGGACCAAGGGGTAGTAAATCAAGTTTGCTGTTGACCTGCCAGGGACCTTTTGTAAGTTTTGCCAGCATGCCGTTGGGTTGAGTCTAAATCGTCCGCACATCACAACTATGAAATCGTTTTCATCATTCTTTCGGCTTGGGCTGGCCGGGTCGGGCCTGGTTGGACTCCTGGTCATGTTCGCCGGGTGCAGTTCCTGCAAACCCGGCGGGCCGCCGGGCAAACCGGAGGCGTATAACCTCCACGTCACGTTGGATAAGGCGCTGAAGGACAGCTCGGTCGAGGTGGATGTCATACCCGTCAACTCCTATGACCTGGAGCGGTTAAAGACCTACAGTGTCAACAAGTATTGGCAGGCGGGCGATTCCATGCGCGCAGATCTGCCAAAGATCCCGTTCAGCTTCCTTTCCGGAAACGACCTCGATCGCGTGCTCAAAGCCACGGATCCGAAATGGAAACAATGGGCGAAGTCCGGCGTGCAGTATCTGGTGATCCTCGCGGATTTGCCCGGGGTGTATCAGGATGGCATGGCCGGGAGTCAGGATGCGCGCCGTCAGATCCTGCCGATTTGCGAGTGTTACTGGCCGTCCAGAACCAAGGACCTCGTGGTGGATATCCAGTCCAGCGGGGTTCGTATCATCACGCCGCCCCGTCCCGGACAGACCCTGCCACCAGGTTGGTGAAAGTGAAGTCCGTTTTGAATCCCCGCCAATGTGTTTGCCGCCTTGGCGGTCGGTTCAAGCCCGGCCGTGACGATTCGGCTGCGGCGGAGGCGCGTCTTTAAATCCGCTTGACGATGGAGAATTTTGGCCCCTTTGCAGTCGCTCGCGAGTTAGACTCCGCCAACGGCGCCACCGTCTATAAGGCCAGGAAGGAAGGCGACCGCAAGGGCGAGTACGTCGTCAAAGTCTTTTCCCTGGAACGTCTCGTTTCCGAAGAAGGGGAGGGGGTCAAATCGGAACTCGACCCGCTGTTCAAGGACATCGGGAGCTCGTTCACCAGCCGTGTCAACCTCCAGAAACAAGCTGCCGAAAACTCGCCGCTGTTCGTGCCGGTTCTCGCGGCCGGGCACGACGAGCGCGGCGCCTGGTATGCCACCCGTTTCTATACGCGCTCGGCCAGGGGGATGCTGGATCGGCTCGTGGCCCTCGAAGCGCGTGACCTGTTCCACCTGATCCAGTCCGTTGTCAAAGCTTCCCTGTATTTGAAGGAAACCAGCGGTCGGTCGCACGGGAACCTGAAACCATCGAACATCTTCATCGAGGGCGCCGGCAAACCGAAAAACTCGCGGGTGCTCGTGTCCGATCCGCTGGCCGGCGATGCGAAAGACGCCGCGGCCTGCGAATTGGCGGACCTGCGCGCCGTCGGAGAGTTGATCTACCAGTTCGTGCTTCGCCGCAAGGTGGATTTTTCCACCGGTTGGGTGATCCTGCCGGTGGAAGCCACCAAAGAGTGGACGGGCCTTTTCGAAAAGAAAACTGCCGGCTGGCTCACGCTGTGCAACCGGCTGCTGGACCGGAATCTTTCGCTCGAAACTTACGGCCTGGAGAAGCTCGCCGCGGACCTGCGATCGCTCAAACCGAAACGGTCCGTTGCCGTCACGGTGATTCCGGTGGCGGCCGTTCTCCTGCTGGCGGCCGGGGTGACGGCGTTCATTTTCGTGCGGGCGCGGACTTACGGAACGCTCGAGGCCACGATCAATCCGCCCGGCTCCCGCGTCATCATCATTCCAACCGATGCCGCCGGATTCGAGGACCGGCAACACATCCTGACCAACGCCGCGCCGCTGAAGCTCAGTCTCAAGCGCGGCACCTACAAAATCGAGGCGGAGCATCCGTCGGTGTACGGCAGCCTGGTGTCGGCGCGCAAAGTGCAGATCACCATTGAACCTGGCAAGACCCTGAAAACGAATCTGAGCCTGCCTTACGGCGGCCTTATCGTGTCCAGCGAACCGCCCGGCGCCGAATTCGAGTTTGGCGGCCGGAAAGTGCAGACCCCGTTTACAAACCTTTATTCCCCTCCGGGAGAGGTGGCCTTCCAACTCTGGCGTGACGGCTACGAGACCACCAATTTCAGTCTGACGATTCCGTCGAATCACACGGCGGTGGCGGTCGCGGCCCGATTGAGGCTGCCCGCGGCCGGCAGCGTGCTGATGGAGTTCACCAGCGATCCGCCCGGGGCGGACGTACTGCTGGATGGGAACTCGTTGGGGCAGGCGCCGCTGCGGACCTCGGTCGTGGAGGGGCGCCATCAGCTTACGGCGCAACTGCCTGGGTTCGAAACGCAGAACCGGCCGCTCGAAGTGCGGCGAGGCAGCGCACCGATGCAGTCCTTCTACTTCCAGCACGGGGCGCTGATTGTGGAAAACACCGACCCCTCGGCGGTGCAGATCCTCTTGAACAACCGGCTGGTCGGAATGTCCCCCACGAATCTCGCTTTGCCGGTGGGGCGATACCGCGTCACCTTCCGGGCCAACGGCTATGAGACGAACATCATGACGGTTACGGTTGCGGACCGGAGCAGCCAACGGTTCAGTCCCGTGTTGAAAGCGATTGCGGGTTTTGTCGAATTGGTCAGTGAGATTCCCGGCACCGAAATCCGTAACCAGGCAAACGTCCTCCTGGCCACCAATATCAGCGATTCGCCGATCGAACTGGCGTTGCGTCCGGGCAGCTACACACTGCGCGCGACACACGGCGACCTTGTTCCATTTGAAATCGGGCGGGTGGACGTGAAGCCGGGGTTGACCAACATCGCGCCGCCAATCCGGTTCACTTACGGCACCGTGAGTTTCACCCGGGTTGAACCGGCCAATGCAAGCATCCGACGGGCGGACGGTGGGCCGGTGGAAGTTGGTGCGCCGGTTTATCAAAGACCGGACAGTCCGGTGGTTTACCTGGCCGAGGCTCCAGGCTATCAGACTTATTCAAATGCCATCACCGTTGCCAGCCGTCAGACACGGTCGTTCGAAATCAACCTGCCGCGCCAGACGGTGGCGGTGAACCTGGTCAGCGATCCGCCGGGCGCGGAATTCTTTGACAATGGCGTGAAGTTGAGCGCGGGCGGACCGGAATATCGGCTCCCTTGGGGTGCCGCCCAAGTGGTGGGGCGGTTTGCCCGACTGGGCGCGATCACCAATGATGTAGAAATCAAATTGAGCGGCCCGAACGCGGTGCCGGTGTTCAAGTTTACCTACGGCACCATCCTGATGACGAACCTTCCCAATGATGTGGTGGTCAAGGAAGGCAACGAGCAATTGCCGATGACATCGGAACCTCTCCCGATGGCCTATGACTGGCCCGGGCACCACGTTTACGACTTGTACGAGGAGGATCAAAAGGTGGACACCGTCACGACCAACCTGCCGCTCGGCGCCGTCATCCGGCTGAATACGCACATCGCCGCGCGGGGTTATGCCAACAGCATTGGTCTGCGGCTGGAGAAAATCAAAAACCTCTTCGGTCCCGGCCAGGATGGATGGGTGGGGCAGTCTGAGGTCACTCAAGAGCAGTACGAACGGGTCGTCGGTGCCAATGCCAATCCGAGTAAATACAAAGGGCCGAACCTGCCGGTGGACAACGTGTCCTGGGTGCAGGCCGAGGAATTCTGCCAGAAGTTGACGCAGATGGACAAACGGCCGCCGCCGGGGCCGCCGGGGCAATACCAACTGCCCACCCTCGACGAGTGGAAGCGATTTTCGGCCGGTGCCAATCTTAAATGGGCCGTCACCGGCACGAATCAGCCCGCCGTGGTCGGCAGCAGAGGGTCCGATACATTCGGTTTGAACGATGTGTTTGGAAACATGCGGGAGTGGCTGGCGGGGAGTGATCCCCAGAACAAAAGCTTCATCGGCGGCGGCTTCAGAAGCCGGTTGAGTTTTGGCGGCATGCGGACGTTCGTGAACCCGGAACAGTTGCAGTTGGACCAAAGCTCGGACGACCTGGGTCTGCGCGTGATCTGGGTGCCCAATGCAATAACCTCCCGTTGACAGCCTGGCAGGAAATATCCGTATCTCCACTGTCAACCCGGCTGCTCCAGACCTCCGCGAGAAGCGGGACGGGTAGCGGCAGCAGCTGTATCTTGTGCGAACTCATAGTATTATAGAATTATAGAAATTCTAAGAAATACTACTTGACAGGCCGGGGTCGCTTGCCTAGAAATGGCGAGTTCATCGTATAATGCGAAGCATGCCATTCGCGCCGATAAAGGATGTTATTCGTCAGTAGGGAGCACTTATGAGAACCAAAATTGCAGCATCTTGTGTCGTTGGCCTGACTCTCTCGATTTCCATTGAACATTCGTTCGCTAATCCTGTTGGCGGTTCGGTCGTGGGAGGCGATGCCAACGCGACCATCTCCGGGCAGGGAACAGCCCTGACGACCATCAATCAGTCGGCCAATCAGGTCATCATCAACTGGCAGGACTTTTCCATCGGCGCCGGCGAAATAACCCGGTTTGTTCAGCCCTCGGACACCGCGGCGGCGTTGAATCGTGTCACTTCCGGCAACCCCTCGGAAATTTACGGGTCCCTGCAGGCCAACGGCCGCGTCTTCGTCATCAACCCCAACGGTATTCTGGTCGGCCCGAGCGGGCAGATTGATACCAAAGGGTTCGTAGCCTCGACCCTGGATGTGCCGGATGCCAGCTTTCTGTCCGGGGCGAACCTGATTCTTTCCGGAAACTCCAGCGCGGGCGTTCGCAATGAAGGCTCCATCCAGGCGCTGGGCGGCGACGTGTACCTGATCGCGCACAATGTTGAAAACGACGGCACCATCAACGCGCCCCAAGGCACGGTTGGTCTGGCCGCCGGTTCACAGGTCCAACTCGTCCAATCCGGGGACGAGCGCCTCTCTGTGCTGGCGGGAAATTCCAGCGGTCCCGCCACCGCGGTCGGTGTCAACAATTCCGGCACCATCCAGGCGGCGTCGGCGGAACTCAAGGCCGCTGGCGGCAATATCTACGCGCTGGCCATCAACAATGGCGGCGTTGTTCGCGCCACTGGCATCGTCAACAAGGGAGGCCACATCTATCTCGCCGCCACCGGCGGCAACATCCAGAATTCCGGCACCCTCGCCGCCAACAACGCGGACGGTTCCGGCGGCACGATCATGGTTGACGGCGGACATAATGCCACCGCTCCATCGACGGTGATCAATTCCGGCACAATCACGGCAAAGGGAAGCACTTCGTCGGGGGGACAGGTCGAATTATTGGGCGACCAGGTTGCCGTGGGTGATGGCGGAGTGGTTGATGTGAGCGGCGACACGGGTGGTGGCACCGTTCTCATTGGTGGCGACCTGCACGGTGCAAACTCCTCAGTCCAGAATGCCCAGGCGACCTTTATCAGCCCAAACGCACAGATCAATGCCGACGCGCTGACGCTCGGCAACGGCGGAAAAGTAGTTGTCTGGTCGGATGACGCAACCCGGTTCTATGGCAACATCAGTGCCCGTGGCGGCGCTTCGGGCGGCAATGGCGGCTTTGTCGAAGTGTCAGGCAATCAGGACCTTGTTTTTCAGGGAAATGTTGACGCCGCGGCTCCTGATGGGATTGCGGGGCAATTACTACTGGACCCGAGCTTCCTGTATATTGTCAACGGGGCCGCGGGAACGGGCGACCAGGACGGGAACTTACCGATCACTTTCGCGGCCCCCAATACAGCATTGAATACTTTGTCTGTGGGTGAACTGCAATCTCTTGGCGATGTGAACATCACTTTGCAGGCGAAAGATACAATCACGATTGGAGATTCATCGAGCGCTCCTGCGGATCTGGATTTGTCGGGAACGCTGGTTACAAAGACTTTGACCCTTTCCGCCGGTAATAACACTGCCGGGACGGCCACGGCGGGAGACGTGGTGTTTAACACCGGGTCTTCCATTGAGACAGGCGGAGGCAACGTGACGATCAATGCCGGCCAGGGGAGCGACGCGGGCGCGTCTGTGACCCTCGGTGCGGTTTCGACCGGTGGCGGTGCGCTGAACGTCACTGCGCTGAACGGCGTGTCGTTTAACGGTGCCGTCAGCGCCGGCACGATGACGCTCAATAACGGCGCGGCAGTGACGGGCAATGGATTGATCACGGCCACGACGCTGACGCTGAATGGCAACGGTGACGTGGGTACAAGCGTGGCGCGATTGCAGACGGCGGTGACGACCTTGAAGGACAACAAAAGCGGCGGGGACACCTACGTGAATCAGGCCGGAGCCTTGAATCTGGACGGCACGACGACGGGCACGGGCCTGTTGGATGTGCTCGGCAGTGTCGGGATCACGATTGATGCGGCGCTGAACATTCATAACGGCGCGGCGGCGGGAGACACACTGGCGTTAAGCGGAACGACGATGGCGATTAACAACCCGGTCAGAGCCAGGGCGGTGACGCTCAGCAACGGCGGTGCGGTGACCGGCAGCGGGCTGATCACGGCGGCGACGACGCTGACGCTGACTGGCAACGGCGCAGTCGGCACGAGCGGAGCGCGGCTGCAAACAGCAGTGGCAACGCTGACGGATGACAAAAGTGGCGGGGACGCCTATGTGAATCAGACCGGGGCGTTGAACCTGGACGGCACGACGACGGGCGCGGGCTTGCTGGACGTGGTCGGCAATGCCGGGATCACCGTTGACGCGGCACTGAACATTGATAGTGGCTTGGCGGCGGGAGACATGCTGATGCTAAAAGGGGCGGCGATGACGATCAACAACCCGGTGACGGCCAACGCGGTGACGCTCAACAACAGCGGGACGGCAACCGGCAGCGGGCTGATCACGGCGACGACCTTGACGCTGGATGGCAATGGTGGCGTGGGCTCGGGCGGGCCGCCGCTCAATACTGCCGTAGCGGCACTGGTGTTGGGCAAAGGCGGAGGCAACACCTCCATTGCTGAGGCGGACGACGTGACGCTGGATGGTTCGAGCTCCGGCAACGTAACGCTGGCGGCGGGCGGCAACATTACGATTGATGCGGCCTATACCGCGAATGGCGGGACGCTGACGGCCAACGGCGGGAACGGGACGCTGACACTGACGGGGACAGGGAACGTGGGCTCGGGCGGAACGCCGATCCACACTGACGTCGCGACGCTGGTGGACAGCCAGAGCGCAGGAGGGGCAGCGAATCTCATTGAGGCGGACGACGTGACGCTCGATGGTTTGAGCTCAGGGAACCTGACGCTGGCGACGGGCGGGAACATCACGATCGACGCAGCCTTCAGCGCGGCCGGCGGGATGCTGACAGCCAACGGCGGGAACGGGACGTTGACGCTGACCGGCGCGGGGAATGTGGGTTCAAGTGGAACGCCGATCAACACGACGGTGGCGACGCTGGTGATGAACAAGGGTTCAGGTGACGGCTTTATCAAAGAGTTTGACGACGTGACGCTGGATGGCTCGAGCGGAGGGGGCCTGACGTTGGGAGCGGGTGGGAACATCACGATTGACGCGGCCTACAGCGCGGCCGGCGGGACGCTGACGGCCAACAGCGGGAACGGGACGCTGAGGCTCACGGGGACGGGGGACGTGGGTGCGAGCGGGACGCCGATCAACACGGACGTGGCGACGCTGGTGGACAACAAGGGCGCCGGCACGGCCTATCTCAACGAGAACGACGGACTGAACTTGCAGGGTTCGATGGCGGGCAGCAGTCTGGACCTGGCGGATGGCGGCACAACGGTGATTAACGCGGCATTGACGGCAGGCGCTCTGGACACGGTGACGTTGGATGGGGCGGTGAGCCGCAGTGGAGGCGGCACGTTGACGGTGGGAACGCTGGCGCTGACTGGCAGCGGCAACGTGGGTTCAAGCGGGACGCGCCTCAATACGTCGGTGGACACGTTGGTGCTGAACAAGGCCGCCGGCGACACCTTTATCAACGAGGCCGACACGTTGCAGCTCCAGGGTACGACGGCCGGCAATCTTGATGTTCTGGCTCACGGCACCATCGGTCAGAGTGGCGCGCTGGTGGTCAATGGAGCCGGCGCGACGGCGACGTTCAACGCGGGGGCAGGTAACGACATCACGCTGGGCAACCTCAACAACGATTTCCATACGGTCGCAATTGCCGGCGGCCAGAACGTGACCCTGGTGGATGTAAACGCGATCGACCTCGGGGCCTCCACCGTTCCGGGCACTTTGAGTGTGACGGCGGGCGGCGACATTACTGAAAGCGGGGCGTTGTCGGTCAACAGCAGCAGCAGCACCTTCACGTACAGCGGCTCGACGCTCGGCAACGTACTGCTGGGCAATGAGGCCAATGATTTTGGCGGCCAGACCGTGACCATCAACGCCAGTGGGATCGGCGCGATTCAGGATGTCGCGTTCCGCAACGTGTCCAGCTCCGCGTCCTTCAGCCAGTTTTCGCCGTTGCCGGCGGGACTGCGGAACCTAACCGTGCAGTTCGATGCGGCGCCGATCGTGGTGCCAACCCTGACCTTGAGTGGCACGCTGGATCTCAATTCAGGAGCGCAAGTCACGCAGACCGGTCCGATCGGTGCCAACGCGTTGCAGGTGACAGCGGTTGGTCCGGTCAGTCTGGACAATCCGATGAATCAAGTGGGCACCGTTGCCGGTTCCGTTTCAGGTTCGGGGAATGCATTTTCTTTCACCGACCTGAATGCGTTGACCGTCGGCACCGTGGATGCCACCAGCGGCATCAGGACGCACAACGGGAACATCACCTTGAAGGCGGACGCAATGGAGATTGCGAATCCACTTAATTCCGGGACTGCAAACACAACCCTGGAACCTTACAGCGCTGGATGGAATATCAATCTCGGCTCGGAAGTCGCCGGCTATTTGAGTTTGAAGCAATCCGAGCTGAACGAGGTCACCGCCAACATCCTGCAGATCGGCAGTTTAACCACCGGGAACATCTTTGGCGAGGGCAGCGTTGTCAGGCCCCTCACCGTAAACACGATACAGTTTGTCGGCAGTGGCGGCACTATTCAGATCTCCTCCGACCAGCTTGCCGGCCTTTCCCAGGTGGAAATACCAGTGCCGCGGTTGGAGACCACCACTTTCAGTACCGCGTCCATTTCCCTGGACCAGGCCGCCAAGATCCTGCCGCCCGGCGCAATCGGCACCTTGTGGCTGCAAATTCCCTTCCCGCCGGCGAAGGAAGAGAACTACCGGATTGAGGATATTTCCAAGTGGACCAGCGGTCCCCTCGCCGCCATGGGCAGCACGAGCGGTCCACAAGTGCCCAAGTGAGCCGTAGCCCGCAGTTTAAAATCAAAACCCTGAACCTTTTTGCAAATGAACCAACAAGTTCCTGGAACGGAAGGCGGCGGTTTGTGGTCCCCAAACATGGCAAGCAGCCGCACACGCAAGGTTTCCCCGATGAAGAAACTGCTCGGGGCAATGAGTTGTCTGGCTTTATCAATGTGCTGCGGCTTTGCCCAGGGGGTCGACCAGATGGCCCCGTCTTCAGTCACGCCCAAGCCGGTTGAACCCGAAGCCGCCGCTCCCCGGAGCACCCTCAACACCGAACCCCCCCGCTCGCCGCGCTCGCCGGAAGGCAACACGCCGATTAATCCAGAGGAGCCGAACCTCAAGATCGCCGCGATCATCCTCGTGAAAGCGCGAGCGGAGATACAGGAAGCCGGCCTTCCCGCCACCAACGGCCTCATCATCCATGACATTCCCTTCCTGGAGACGCCTGACTTTCAACAGGCGATTCATCCATTCATCGGAAAGCTGCTGACCGAGAACACGATTCGCGATTTGGAAGACACGATCATTCTTTACTGCCGCGCGCGCGGCAATCTGCTGGTGGATGTGATTCTGCCCGAGCAAGACATCGAGAACGGTATTTTGCAGCTCTGGTTTCTGGAAGGCAGGATTGGCAAAATTACAGTGAACAACCCCGGCCGGAAATGGTTTAAGGACAAACTCATCCTGGGCGATGTCCGCCTGCAGCCTGGCGAGCCGATTGATTCACGGAAACTGGCGCAGGATTTGGACTGGCTCAACAACAACCCGTTTCGGCAGGTGGATGTGACCTTCAAGCCCGGAGACCAACTCGGGTTGAGTGACGTGGAGTTACAGGTGAACGACCGGATTCCGGTGCGGCCCTATTTTGGATTCGAAAACAGCGGCACGCGGTTCACCGGCGAAGAGCGGTTGCTCGCGGGCTTCAACTGGGGCAACGCGTTCGGTCTGGATCACCAGTTGAACTACCAGTTCGCATCGGACCTCAACTTTGACCTGGTGAGGGCCAATTCCGCCAGTTACATTATTCCATTGCCCTGGCGGCACACGCTGATGTTGTATGGGTCCTACGTGGACGGCAAGGCGGATTTCAGTTCAATCGGCCTGGGCACAACGGCCAACGGCACCAGTTGGCAGACCAGTCTTCGTTACTCCATTCCGCTGCCCGAGATCGGACGCTTCCGCCATGAGATTTCCGCCGGTTTCGATTTTAAACGGGCAAACAACGATCTCCTGGCAGGCGGCACCACGGTGCTGCAAACATCGGACACCGACGTCGCGCAGTTCGAGTTGGGCTACAGCGGTCTGCTGGCGGATGCCTACGGGCGCACCACCTTCGGGCTTGAAGCTTACTACAGCCCTGGCGGATTGGCCGAATATAACAACGACGCCAATTTCAACAATCTCAGGGTCGGTGCCAAAGCAGCCTATCTCTACGCGCGGCTCAATGTAGAACGGCTCACCCGGTTGCCCTACGGCTTCTCCTGGGTGCTGAGCGGGTGGCTGCAGGGTGCTACCGAAAGACTGCTGCCTAGTGAAGAACTGGCGTTGGGCGGCTACAATACCGTCCGCGGCTATGACGAGAGGGTGGTTAACTCCGACGACGGCTGGATTGTTGACAACGAACTGAGAGCGCCGCCGTTTTCCCCGGGAGATTTGTTGCACATGCCTTACTTGAGAGATCAAATCCAGTTTCTTGGCTTTTTCGATTATGGCTCGGCTCGCGTGATAGATGTCAATCCCCAGGATGGCGCGGATCCGAACAAGACCCTTTACTCGGCAGGGGTGGGATTTCGTTATACTCTCCACAAGAATCTTTCGGTGCGTTTCGATTATGGATGGCCACTGACGGAACACAACATCAATGAGTATTCATCCCGTGCCAGCTTTGGGATTCTGGCCAGCTTTTGAAGACCGCAGGTTGTGCCAGTGTCCGGCGGGCATCCGCATCGGAAAACGAGATCCGTTGCGGGGGACTGTTCGTTTCAGTCAGAGTGCAGGGCGGCAGGTTGCTTCCACCTGCAGTTCGGGTCGCGCAGCGCCGTTCCGGGGCCGGCGGCGACTTCGATATTGACTTTCGCGCGAGGTTGGATTGAAGTAGCCTCAAGTGTCGGTGGTTTTTAAGGAAAGTGTTATCGTGAGTTTTTTTGCGATCCGAGTATCCAAATAACGTTCGTTCAACCGTATGGAGCCACATTTATCTGAGGAGTCCTTGTGGGCCAGCGCACTCGCCGCCCGGCTGCGGGTGCTGCAAGCAAACTTTGCGGATGACGATGCGGCGACGCGACAGAGCTACCTGGTCGAGGAAATTGAGCGCGCATTGAAAGGGTGCGTTTCGGAAAAGCGCAAGAGCCTCCTGGACGCACTCGCGGTCAGGTTTCCGTCATGGCAGGATTCGGCGCCCGTTCAGGTCGCCGCGGCCACGACCGCGCCACCCGTCGCCCAGAGCCCGGAATCGCTCCTGAATCAACTGCTCGAGGTCATTCCCGGCCTCGCGCCGGCCCAGCGCGCCAGCATGGTGGATAAATTGAAGAGCGCCGGCCTCGCCGCCCAGGAACGGGTGTCCGTCGGGGTCGGTATTGAAATCCCCGCGGAACTGCAAAAACGGTTGGGGTTGCCGGAAGGCCGGGCGCCCAATGCCGAGCGGGCCGCCAGGCTGCTGCCTCCGCTCCTGGACATGGTGCTCACCATGGATCAACTGATCTGGACGTTGTGGAAGCAGCTCACGTCCAAATCCGTCATCCGCCGCGAAGTTGATTTGGGCAAGTTGTCCGGCGAATATCTCGCCGGCAATCCCGAGGTTTCCAACACCCAGGTGGCGCAGGGCCTGGAGCGCACCCGAAAAATGATCGCCGGCTTGCTCGGCGCCATCGGGCGTGCGGGCGGTTCCTATGCCCGCGAACGGGCACGGCTCTTTGATCCCACCGCGATCGAAGCCGATGCGCGGACGGAGAAGAAGTGGAACGAAAGCCTGGAATACGCCTGCTGGCGGAAGTACGTCCAGTTGAGCAAGGAATACGGTGCCGAACCAGTCATCGAGAAGGGCATCCAGGAGGCGGTGGCCAAAGCGGCGGAGAACCTGATTATGGGCCGGCCCACCGGCTGATTGACCCGAATATGTCCTTACAAATCCATTGGCACGAGGGACTCTTCCTGCAGCCGCAGCACTTCCAGCGGATGCAGAAGAGCATTAACGACCAGATCCAGGCCGAACGTCAGTTGACCTCGTCCTACCCGTACGGGCTGGTCGAAGCGCGCCTCTCCCGCGACGAGCTGGAGAATATGCGGATCCGGTTCGACCGGCTGCTCGCCATCATGCCGAGCGGGTTGGTCATCCATTATCCCGAAAGCGCCGAGATTCCCTCGCTGGACATCAAGACGGCGCTGTCGAAAAGCGCCGCCGGCTTCAAAGTGTTTCTCGGCGTGCCTTTGTGGCAGAAAGCGCGGGCCAACACCGTCGGCACTGGCGCCGAAGCGGACACCCGCGCCAAGCTCATTTACCGGGTTTCTGAAACCGAATGCCCGGACGAAAATACGGGCGAGAATCCCAAGCCCATCCAGGTGCGCAAGATCAATTCGCGCCTGATGCTCGAGCAGGAGGACCCGACCGACATGGAATTGTTGCCGTTGCTGCGCGTCATGCGGGCCACGGGCGAGGAGATCGGTTTGCCGCGGCAGGACGCCGAGTATGTTCCGCCCTGTTATCTGCTGGGCGGCTCACCGGTGCTGCGCGAGCTGGTGCGCGACCTCGTCAGCCAGGTCGAAGCCAGCCGCAAGGAGCTCGTCGTGCAGGTTTCCCGCGGCGGTTTCAGCCTCGATACCATGCGCGGCATCCAGTTCGAACAATTAATGCGGCTGCGCACCTTGAACCGTTACAGCGCGCGGTTGCCTTCACTCGTGCTGGCTCCCCACATGACGCCGTTTGCCATGTATCTCGAGCTGCGCGAACTGCTGGGCGAACTCGCCGCCTTGCATCCGGATCGCGACGAATTCGAGTGCGCGCCCTATGACCACGATAATCTGTTTCCCGTCTTCAAGGAACTGTCAGCGAAAATCCGGTCGCTGCTGCGCGGCGCGGTGGCTCCCAGTTTCTTGAAAGTCGCCTTTCAGGACGTGGACGGCGTGCTCACGGCAACCCTCACGGAGGAACAGCTTGCGCAGCCCAATGCCTATTTCCTTGGCATCCGGACCAGGCTCGACCCCACGGTGCTCGGCCGCTTTGTGGAGGACGGCGATAAATTTAAACTCATGCCGCAAAGTCACGCCACGCGGGCGATTCGCGGCATTGAACTCAAGGAAGAAAGGCATCCTCCGCTTGAATTGCCGGCGCAATCGGATCTTCACTATTTCCGGCTGGACCGTGCCGCCAGCACGCGGATGTGGCAGCAGATTCAGGCGGAGAAAACAGCGATTGTCCGCTGGACCGGCCCCGAACTTGACCCGTCCGATGCCAGCTTCACGCTTTACATGACCATCCCCAGTTCCCCGACGAAGCCATGACCTTGCTCGAACTGACCGAACCCTTGTTCCAGTACGCCTGCCGCCTCAATCGCATGGCGCGGAAATCCGGGGTCAAACCCACGGGCGAAACGGTTTTCTTCGCCAAGGCCACCGTGTCGCGCGGTGCCAGCCTCGAATACACGGTGGTGCGCAACGACATCAATGCCATTCTGGAGGACATGCAGCAGAAGGCGGAAAAGGATTTCAAACTCGGCAGCCAGTTCAAGCAGGTCAAGCTGCCGCTCCTGTTTTTCCTGGATTCCATGATTTCGGAAAGCAAGCTCGCCTTCGCGGCGCAGTGGAACCAGAAGCGGCTGGCCTATGAGCTCAATGAACTGGCCGGGGACGAAAAATTTTTCGATTTGCTGGAAGAAGAACTCAAGGACTCCAGTGACGAGGCCTCGGAGCGGTTGGCCGTTTATTACGTGTGCATCGGG
The DNA here is from genome assembly GCA_963802515.1 of uncultured Verrucomicrobiae bacterium. Classification (GTDB taxonomy): domain Bacteria; phylum Verrucomicrobiota; class Verrucomicrobiia; order Limisphaerales; family UBA11358; genus UBA11358. The sequence continues at coordinate 1,133,022 of CAWDIX010000002.1, read as the reverse complement.
TTGGGTTTCACGGGGATTTATTTCAAGCAGCCGGAGTTTTTGCGCAAGACCATGCTGGCCATCGCCCCGCGTGTCCGGCGTTGGCTGGACGCCGACGAGTCGGCCCGGATTTGCGTGGATGCCTATGAGGGGGTGGACACGCGGGACCTCACGGAGCGCCCCAGCCATAAATTGCTGGTAATCGGCATCATCTTTGTTTGTTTCACCGTGGCGGCCCTCCTCTCATATATCTTCCTTTATCGCCAGTCCTCGAACGCCCTTAACCGGTCATTCGATGTCATCCTTCAGCACAACGTCAGTCAACGCGGCAAGTAACCCCGACCAATCTCGCTATGGAAAGATTCAGCAATTTGCCAACGCCGATAAAATGGATTCTGGGCCTGACCGGTACGGGCGGCGTGTTGGGGACCGTGCTGGCCTTTGGCGGGGGTAAGTTCCTCCTGATATTCGTGTTGATTGTGGCCGGCCTGTTGCTCGTGCTGCTCGGAGGCTATTTTCTGTGGCAGTACCTGAAACGCCGCAAACAAAACGCCCGGCTCGGCAGCGAAATCAATCAAAGCACCACCGCCGCTCCGCGTGGCATGAGCGCCACGGACCTGGCGAAGCTGGATAACCTCCGCAAGAAATTCCAGGAGGGCATCGAAGCGTTCCGGTCGCGCGGCAAAGACCTCTACGCCTTGCCCTGGTACATGATTGTGGGCGAACCCGGCTCCGGGAAAACCGAGGCCGTCCGTCACTGCAACGTCGGCTTTCCGCCCGGCATGCACGAAGGCGACAATAGCGTCGGTTACCTGGGCGCCGGCGGCACCATCAACATGAACTGGTGGTTTACCAATTACGCCGTCATGCTGGACACGGCCGGGCGGCTCATGTTCGAGGAGGTCAAGCCGGGGGAAACCAGCGAGTGGCGCGAGTTCCTCAAGTTGCTCAAGAAGAACCGGCCTAACTGCCCGATCAATGGCCTGATGCTGGTCGTCCCGTCCGACAGCCTGATCAAGGACGCCGCGGAACAGATCGCCTCCAAGGCGGGTAAAATCGCCCAGCAACTGGACGTGATTCAGCGCGTGCTGGATTTCCGCTTTCCGGTGTATGTCGTCGTTACCAAGAGCGACAAGATCAACGGTTTCCGTGAGTTCTTCGAAAACGTCACGGATCCCCAGTTGCAGCACCAGATGCTCGGCTGGTCGAATCCAACCCCGCTGGATTCCCCGTTCAAACCCGAACAGATCGACCAGTACCTGAGCCAGGTGGCCGAACGATTGCGTCGCCGGCGTCTTGGGTTGATGCGCGATCCGGTGCCGGAAAGCGCGCCGCGGCGGATGGACGAGGTGGACTCGCTTTACGCGCTGCCCAACAGCCTGCTGATGCTGGCACCCCGCCTGCGCCGATATCTGGAAACCATTTTCATGCCGGGCGAATGGTCGGCCAAACCGCTGTTCCTGCGCGGGATTTACTTCACCTCCTCCATGCGCGAAGGAGCGGCGCTGGATCAGGAACTGGCCGAAGCCATCGGCGTGCCGCCCGACGAATTGCCCGAGGGCAAGATTTGGGAGCGCGAACGCGCCTATTTCCTGCGGGATCTCTTCGTTGACAAGGTTTTCAAAGAAAAGGGCCTCGTCACGCGCGCCACCAACGTCAAAGCGCGCTTGCGGCGCAACCACCTCATCACCTACTCCTGCGCCCTCGTCGCCCTGGCGATCTTCGTCATCGTGGGTTGGCTGGGCATGAAAACCGTCCGTGCTCAGGTCAAAGACCGCAGCGATTATTGGGCCGCCGCGGCGAATACCGGGTGGGATGAGGACAAAGGCTGGCATTATCGGATCCTTCGTTTGAACGAGGATACCGGCAAGTACTTCCTCTACACCAACCAGATTCCGTTCGCCAACGAGAACCTGACGCTGGGTGAAATCCAGGAAAAACTTCGCGAAATGGCCGGGCGAGACCTCAAAGGCCGGTGGACATCGCCCGGCCTGGCGCACAGTTATAACGTGAACAGCAAACGCGCCCAGCGAGTCATTTTCGAAACAGGTGTGCTCGAGCCGGTGCTGGACGCGGTTGATCAACGCATGCGCACCACGCCGCCCGGCGAACCCCAGCCTTATCTCTCGGAGGCATTGGTCACGCTGGTTCGGCTGGAATCCGACATTTTAAGGCGGGAAAGAGGCGAAGACGTGCCGATGGACGCGAGCGCCGCTGCCAATTTCCTCGGGCCTCTTCTGCGGTACGCGACGGGCAGGGATGTGCCCGTGGATACCAACCTCGAATCCGTGATGGTCTGGACGTACACAGTCAATAGTGCGGGCCAAAAATCCTGGCCTCCAGCCTGGCTTTCTGCCACCACCACCAATCCGGCGGGCGTCCTTACGAACGCGGTCATCGCGTCCGGATTCGATGCCTTCACGTCCGGATCAGTCGGTTTCCCGCTGCTGCGCAACTCTACCAACTCGATGACGCCGGACGACGTAAGGCGGACCGCGGCGGCGCTGCGACAACTGCTGGCGGATGGGAATTTGGCGGCAATCCAGGTGCTGCAATCGAGGAAGGCTGCCAACTGGACGACGTTTACCAACCGGCTGGTCAGCCTGAAGCAGTTGGCGGACGTTCTCGGAAACGAAGAACGGCCGGTTTTTTGCACCATAAGCCTGCTCAAGATGGACGACCAGGACCGTGCCGACGATGTCTGGCGCGCGAAATATCGGTACATCAAATTGGCCGGTGACTCGAACAAAATGAAAAACACCAATATCGGCGAGGATGCCGAATTGGGGAGGGTCAACATCACCCAGGGCTGCGGCTTCCAGCTTTATCAACGCGACAGTGACAACGAACCCGGCGAGGTGGTTGCCGACCAGGGCGGATGGGGAGCGCTGGCGCTGGTCGCCAAATACGACAGCCGACCCGACCAGGCGGGCAATTACAGTTCCTGGATTGTGAAGCGGCCCGTTCCGGGTGGCAGCGGCTTTCTGCGGATCAAACTGAAATTTGACGAGCCATTGGTGAGCATGGAACATTGGCCCAAGGAGTAGGCCGCCGGCCGCGCGGCAAGATCGGTTATGAGCGATTTTTACAGGCGTTTCCTCACAGAGGACGGTCGGCGATTGGAACCGGAGACCGGCCGGTATATCGCGCTTGGCGCGTTCGGCAAGCATCCGGGTTGGGACGATCACATTGAAGATCTCGGACTGGATGATGATAGCCTGAACCTCGCGAAACAGGTTTTCTACGTGCAGGGAGTGGGTGGCCAGATCAATACCGGCGCCTGGGAGAAACTGAAGGAGGAGCAACGCCTCGCTGCTTTCGAACACACGTTCATCTGGTTGCGCGGCGGCCAGTTCCTGATGGGCCAAATGTGGTCCTCAAGCGATGGGAAGGGGCGTACTCGTTACCCGATGATTGTCTGCGTGCATTGCGTCGGAACCCCGCTGAACTGGGCACTCCAATCGGTTCTGCCACGCCTGATCGAGGCCGAACGTGATTGTCAGGAGGCGAAGACCGCCGAGCAAGTGCGCTCAATCCTGAGCGCGGCGCGCTCGCGTCTCCGTAACGCCGCCAGGACCGCCGGCGGCGGGACCGAAACCGAGGCTCCCGGTTCCGGGGCGTTGAGCCGGTTTGTTTCCGCGCCCGCATTCGGTCCGGCCAGGGAAGGTTGGTTTCGGTTGCTCTACTGGCTGCAATCGCAGGCCGGCGCGTTTGCTCCCGGCCGATACGAATTCAAAGAGGATATGTCGGTGTATCGGGCCCAGCAGGTGCGGGTGCCGATGGGAGCGGAATCGCCGGCGGAGGCCATTCCGCTCTGGGCGCGATTTCTCGCCGGTTACGTGGACCCTTCTGTCCCGCTGTTGTTCGTTTGGCCTGTGAATGGGGGGTGGATGGATATTACCTTTGGCGAACCCTCCACTCAGGAATTCTTTTGCCTGCGCGCTTCGCGTGCCGCCATCCCGCTGGCAACGGAAATCCCGTACGATTTCGACCAGACATTCCGCGGGTTGGCCACGCAACTGATGACCGATTTCCAGAATGGAGTCGCACCGCGCGCTTCCATTTCCCGAAGTGGTGAGGGAGAGGCCGGGGCCGGAGTCACCTCCGTTACCCAAAGATGGTTCAAAAGTTTGACCGGCAAATTCCTCATGGTTTTGGCGGCGGTACTGCTCCTGGCCGCCGCCGCGATGATTGGAGTGTTTCTCCCTGCCTCCGGCATCCGGATCGCCTGGAACTCGGCCCCGGCTTCGCCTCGAGCAGGAGTCGGGTCGCCAACCAAGGCGCAAATCGCCCGGCCGCAGCAGACCCAAACGTCTGCAGGCATGGTTGCGCCGAAGACTGCCGCTGAAGCCGTTGGCCAGGCCCGGGCCGCTCAGGATGCCGCCGCCCCGAGAGTCGATCCCAAGGCTGGTGGGCAAGCTCCGCCGGCTGTGGAAACCGACGCGGTTTTGGCGGAGAAGTCAGCAGTTAAACCACTGGGAATCGGCGCTGCCTCAGCGATCGCCCAGAGAGGAAGCCTCGCCGCTTCTTCAAGGGGGCTTCATGCGGAGACTTCCGGCAACGCGATCACCAACGGCATTGGCATGGTGGTGATTTGGGTCGCCGGTCTGCCGGATTCCGGCGACGGTGGATGGGTTGGGAAATATGAAGTGACACAGGCGGAATATGAAAGGGTGACCGGCGCCAACCCGAGCATATACAAAGATCCAGCCCAGCCGGTGGAAAACATTACCTGGAACGAAGCGTCGGATTTCTGCAGGAAGCTCAACGCCGATGAAAACGAGATGGAGCGCCTGCCGTCGGGATTTGCTTACGCCTTGCCGACGCAACAGCAGTGGGATTTTTTTTTGGGCGACGCCGGCTTTGATAAATCCGTTACCAGTCGCAATCGACCGACCATCAGGACGGAGCCATCGCTGGTCGGGACCATGCCGCCCAATCAATACGGCTTGTGCGACGTGCTGGGCAACGTCTGGGAATGGTGTGTGGACAGTGATTCGCCGGGGCAGAAAGTGCTGAAGGGCGGCGCTTACGACAATCAGGTCAGTTTTCAGTTCAGGACGTTGGAACGAACAACTGCCCGGCACGTTTTCGCCTATACCAAAGCGCCGGACGCGGGTTTTCGCTGTGTGCTTGCACGTCAGCCAGAAACAGGAGTGACATCGAAAGATTGATCTGAGGCAAAGCGGCGCGGGCGGAAGGGAGCGGTTGTCTGCAGATTTCCAGAAAAATTGGAGCGGGTCCACAAGGGCGATTGCTCAACGAGGCCGCTGGTTGCGTTTGCGTGAGGGCGGGTTGCAGCTCTGCGAAATGCCAGGACGCGGCTGGCCTGCTGGCGGCATTTTCCCAATTGACCTGAAAAAGTCCTGAAGGATTCTGCCTTCGGCCGGTTGATAGAGCATGACATTCAGATTTTGATGGGCGTGGGCAAACCGGCGCCGCTCGGTGATTTGGCCCCGAATGCGCCGAAGAGGTTTGCCGCTGTCGAAATGATACGGCTTGCGGCTGTCCCGGACTGGCTGCACAAGGCCGCGAAGGAGATTGCAGAATACTGGCGGCACAATTCTCCAGCCGGACTTGCCAAGTACGGGTCAGAAGCGTTTTACGTCCGCATAAATGAGTTTGCGGCTTGAGCGCGCCCCGCGCCTTAAACTGCTGGCGCACTCGCCGCACCGCCGCCACGCAGAACCCGGAAAACGCAGCGAAGTCCTGCGTGCGTTTGCCTTGCTCGTAAAGTTGGATGATCCGCTGACGCATCGGTATCGGAATGGCTTTCATTTCCCCTTCATACCAGATCACCACCCCAACGTCTGGCTACCTCTTTTATGAAAATGCTCTAAGAGGCAGCCTCGATTGCAGAAATGGTGGAGATTGGCATGGCCGGTAAAATTAACACCGTAAGAACAAAATCCAAATTCTCCATTAGCTGGCAATGGACGCTACGTTGTGCAGTCTATCCGATTTCACGGCTGAACAACTTCCCTCGTGCGACCGTTCTCCATTCAGCGCAAACTTGCCTGCGGTGCTACAAAAAAGCGGCGCTCTGCCGAGACGCCGCTACACGTCACACTTCAATCCCGTAAGCCTTGATTTTGTTGTAGAGCGTCTGGCGGCCGATGCCGAGGCGTTTGGCGGTCTCCAGTTTGTTGCCGCCGGTTTCCTTGAGCATCTGAATGATGGTGTTGCGTTCGACGCCTTCGAGCAGGGTGAAACTGGTGTCATTGCCGCCTTCGCTGGATTCGACCCGGGCACTGGCAATGGAAAGGTCGGCGGCGCCCACGCTGTCGCCTTCGCACAGGAGCACGGCGCGTTGGACCTCGTTTTGCAGTTGCCGGACATTGCCCGGCCAATCGAATGCGGTCAGACGGTCCACAGCCGCTGCGGTGAAGCCGTGGATAACACGGTTGGCCTGGGCGGCAAAGCGTTTAAGGAAGGCGGTGGCCAGCGGCGGGATGTCCTCGCGCCGGTCGCGCAACGGCGGCAAATGAACGGAGATGGTGCTGATGCGGTAGAAAAGGTCTTCGCGCAATTTGCCGTCCCTGATGGCCTCTTCGGGCTTGCGGTTGGTGGAGGCAATCAAACGGCAGTTGGTCTTGTAACTCGTCTTTCCGCCCACTGGCCGGACTTCCTGATCCTGCAACACGCGCAGCAGTTTGCTTTGCGTGTCCACGGGCATTTCGGAGATTTCGTCCAGCAGCAACGTGCCGCCCTCGGCCTGGCGGAAGAGACCTTCGCGGTCCGAATGCGCGCCGGTGAAGGCGCCTTTGACCGAACCGAACAATTCGCTTTCAATCAATTCGCGCGGCAGGGCGGCGCAATTGATTTTGATGATTTTGTTTTTACTGCGCGGGCTGAGCGCATGAATCAGGTCGGCAATGACTTCCTTGCCCGTGCCGCTTTCGCCGGTGATGAGCACCGTCACGTCGCTGGGGGCAAGGCGCTCAACGGTGCGCACCACCTCCTGCATGGCCGCGCTGCGGAAAATCGGCGAGGCGGTGCCGCTCATGGTTTCCAACGCGCGCCGCAGGCTGCTGTTTTCTTCGCTTTGCTGTTTTCGTTCGAGGGCGCATTTAACGTCGGCCAGCAGCTTTTCATTCTGGAACGGCTTCGAGAGGAAATTGTAGGCGCCGCGTTTGCCGGCCTCGGCAGCCATCTCCATGGTTCCCTTGCCCGTGAGCATGATCACCTCGGTGTCGGGCCAGCGCTTTTTGATCTGGGGCAACAGTTCAAGCCCGTTGTTGTCCGGCCCGCTCCCCAACATCACGTCCAGCACGACCACGTCCGGCTGGCTTTGGGTGAATGCCTTTTTCAAGGCCGTGCCGCTGTCCGCTTCGGCGATCACGTAATCTTCCTCCAGGATCTGGGAGAGCAGACGACGGGTATCGGCCTCGTCATCAACGATAAGAACTATTCCATTCATAATTCGCGTTAGTTGGGTTGTGCACAAACCTGGACAAACCGCTCAAAAATGGCGCGGTGTTTTCCGTATCGCCGCGTCAACCGCTCGGGATGGAATTGCACGCTCAACAAAAACGGCAACACCCGCGCTGCTTCCGAATTTAATTCCATTGCTTCCACAATTCCATCACGGCTTCGCGCCACAGCCACCAGCGGTTCCGCCGGCCGGAGCACCGCCTGGTGGTGCGAGCTGTTCACGCCCAGAGTTCGCGTGCCGGTTATCTTGGCCAGCAACGAGCCGGCTGTCAACGCCACTTCATGCACCAAATCACCCGCTTTGTCCAGACGTTGGTGATTAATCGCCCCGGGCACCTGACGGCTGATGTCCGCCACCAAATTGCCGCCGAACGCCACGTTCAACAATTGATGCCCGCGGCAGATCGCGAGGAGCGGCTTGCGCTGGCGAAACGTCTCGTCAATCAGCCGCAATTCGCGCAAGTCGCGTCCGCCGCCGTCCGGGGTCGGGCTGACGGTCCGATGCACGGCGCGCGGCAGACGGGCGGTATAAAGACCGGGGTTGATATCATCGCCGCCGGTGAGCAACACCCCGTCGGCGCGACGCACGACTTCGGCGAGCAGGGCCCGGTCGGTGGTTGCCGGCGCCGTGACCGGAATGCCGCCGGATTCGAGAATGGCAAAATCGTATTTGACTGAGAGGCTGATGGATAGATCATGAAACTCGACCCCACGCTTTTCTATCCCGGGCGAAATGAGAATCAAGGGCGGCTTGACCATTTCTCCAAGAATAAATGAGTCGGGAATAATTGTCATGGCAAAAGCAAGGCAAAAGCAAGGGGAACCCCTGTATTCAGGCACTTAAAAAAAAGACAAAAAACTCTTGCATGGATTCACAGCGTTGATAGATTGTTGTTTCGCACGCTTCCACGTGACGGAAGCGGAACTGGCTGAAAAGCCTGTTGACAACCGGCGCGAACCTGATAAATTTCGCGTCCTCAAAACTCGAATCTGAATGCCGAGTTAAGAAAGAAGAATTCGGCGAGCAGGTTCATTGTCCATTGAATGGGCAAGTGCAGTGAATGTTTTGATTTAAATTTTCGGGTGTTTCGGACACCCGCTGCTCATTGAAAATTGAATTGTGCGATAAGTGAGAGCCCCTTCAAGGGCAGTCCGTTAGTGGCTGTCTTTGGAGAGTTTTAATAATTGTAATTCGTCCGATTAATCATCGGACAGGAATTAAACTAACGTTTTTAACGGAGAGTTTGATTCTGGCTCAGAACGAACGCTGGCGGCGTGGATAAGACATGCAAGTCGAGCGCTGATTACGAGGTAGCAATATTTCGTGGTCGGAGCGGCGCAAGGGTGCGTAACACGTGGGTAATCTGCCATGAAGACTGGAATAACTTGCTGAAAGGCGAGCTAATGCCGGATGTGAACATTGGGCGGCATCGTTTGATGTTCAAAGTTGGGGACCGTAAGGCCTGACGCTTCATGATGAGCCCGCGGCCTATCAGCTAGTTGGTGAGGTAACGGCTCACCAAGGCTAAGACGGGTAGCTGGTCTGAGAGGACGACCAGCCACACTGGAACTGAGACACGGTCCAGACACCTACGGGTGGCAGCAGTCGAGAATTTTTCACAATGGGCGAAAGCCTGATGGAGCGACGCCGCGTGGGGGATGAATGGCTTCGGCCCGTAAACCCCTGTCATTCGGGATCAATGCCTGCGATTTAAAAGATGGCAGGTTGATAGTACCGGAAGAGGAAGGGACGGCTAACTCTGTGCCAGCAGCCGCGGTAATACAGAGGTCCCAAGCGTTGTTCGGATTCACTGGGCGTAAAGGGTGCGTAGGTGGTCGGGTAAGTTTGATGTGAAATCTCCGGGCTTAACCCGGAAATGGCATTGAATACTATTCGGCTGGAGGGTTGGAGGGGGGACTGGAATTCTCGGTGTAGCAGTGAAATGCGTAGATATCGAGAGGAACACCAGTGGCGAAGGCGAGTCCCTGGACAACTCCTGACACTAAGGCACGAAAGCCAGGGGAGCAAACAGGATTAGATACCCTGGTAGTCCTGGCTGTAAACGGTGCACGTTTGCTGTAAAAGGAATCGACCCCTTTTGTGGCGTAGCCAACGCGTTAAACGTGCCGCCTGGGAAGTACGGTCGCAAGATTAAAACTCAAAGAAATTGACGGGGGCCTGCACAAGCGGTGGAGTATGTGGCTCAATTCGATGCAACGCGAAGAACCTTACCTGGCCTTGACATGCAAGTGGTAGAAGCCTGAAAGGGTGACGATCCCGCAAGGGAAGCTTGCACAGGTGCTGCATGGCTGTCGTCAGCTCGTGTCGTGAGATGTTGGGTTAAGTCCCGCAACGAGCGCAACCCCTGTGTCCTGTTGCCACCCGGCCGAAAGGCTGGAGCACTCTGGACAGACTGCCTCGCTTCAACGAGGAGGAAGGTGGGGATGACGTCAAGTCAGTATGGCCCTTACGGCCAGGGCTGCACACGTACTACAATGCCCGGTACAAAGGGAAGCAAGACCGTCAGGTGGAGCAAATCCCCCAAAACCGGGCCCAGTTCAGATTGTCGTCTGCAACTCGACGGCATGAAGCTGGAATCGCTAGTAATGGCGCATCAGCTACGGCGCCGTGAATACGTTCCCAGGCCTTGTACACACCGCCCGTCACATCATGAAAGCCGTTTGTACCCGAAGTCGCCCCTTAAAAGGCGCCGAAGGTATGGATGGTGATTGGGATGAAGTCGTAACAAGGTAGCCGTAGGGGAACCTGCGGCTGGATCACCTCCTTTCTAAGGAGACACCACGGGTCCGGGTTAAAAACCGGACTTTGAGGTCGAACCCCGGTGTAAACCGGGGGACTAGGCTCAATACCTTATCGCACAATTCAGTTTTCCAATGGGCAGTCATGCTCTTTGGCAAGTGGAAGAGAATCGAACTCGGATTTACGATATGCGATTTACGATTGACGAGGCTGCGGGTGTTTCAAATCGTAAATCTGAAATCGTAAATCATAAATATGGCGGGGCTGTAGCTCAGTTGGTAGAGCGGTAGCTTTGCAAGCTATAGGTCAGGAGTTCGAGTCTCCTCAGCTCCACCAGCCTTCGCTTGCAGCGAAGCGAGAGCGAGGCTGCCGCGCCGGAGCGAAGCGAAGGCGGGCGGTTGAGCGCACACCAGGTCCGAGTGCTGCGAGCTACGGCTCGGCAGGGCGGAATCTTGGGGGCGTGTAGCTCAGTTGGTTAGAGCATGCGCTTGATAAGCGCAGGGTCACTGGTTCGAGTCCAGTCACGCCCACCATTTTTCGCTCTGCGAAGAATGCGGCGCCGAAGCGCAGACGGGCGGATACGGCAGTCCACTTGCAGAAACAATTTTACCGGAACGGATCGTTTGGGTTCAAAAAGCTCAGGCGAAAAGGTTCGGGATGTTCTTTGACAACTACACATAGGTAATTCTAGGGCAAATACAGTTCGTTGAGTTCCTGCAACCTCGAAGGAGGTTGTAAGGTAAACTTTTGTGATCAAGCTACTAAGGGCTTATGGTGAATGCCTTGGTGCCAAGAGGCGATGAAGGACGTAGTAAGTTGCGATAAGCCACGGGGAGCCGCAAGCAGGCCGTGATCCGTGGATTTCCGAATGGGACAACCCAGCCAGTTTAACCACTGGTTATCGACCGGATGAATTCATAGTCCGGCGAGGCGAAACGGGGTGAAGTGAAACATCTCAGTAACCCCAGGAAAAGAAAACGAAGCGATTCCGTCAGTAGTGGCGAGCGAAAGCGGAACAGTCTAAACCGGGAGGACTTGTCCTTCCGGGGTTGAGGGACCTTGATGTGACAGGCCGAGAGTTAGCAGAACCTTCTGGAAAGTTGGGCCATAGACCGTGACAGCCGGGTATGCGAAAACTCAAAGCCGTCTAGAGGTATCCCAAGTAGCACGGTGCACGTGAAACTCTGTGCGAATCCGTCCGGACCACCGGATAAGACTAAATACTCCTTGGCAACCGATAGTGAACCAGTACCGCGAGGGAAAGGTGAAAAGAACCGCTGTTAGCGGAGTGAAATAGTACCTGAAACCATATGCCTACAATGTGTAGGAGCCATGCCGCAAGGTGTGGTGACTGCTTGCCTTTTGCATAATGAGTCTGCGAGTTATTGTCCGTGGCCAGCCTAAGCTGTTTTGCAGCGGAGGCGAAGGGAAACCGAGTGCCAACAGCGCGACCAAGTCGCGGGCAATAGACCCGAAGCGGAGGTGATCTACTCTTGAGCAGGTTGAAGTTTGGGTAACACCAAATGAAGGACCGAACTCGTGAATGTTGAAAAATTCTGAGATGACTTGAGAGTAGGAGCGAAAGACTAATCAAACCCCGTGATAGCTGGTTCTCTCCGAAATCGCTTGAGGGCGAGTCTTATGGAAGTACCCAGTAGAGGTAGAGCACTGAATGGCTTAGGGGCCCCACCAGGCTGCCAAAACCAATCAAACTCCGAATTCTACTGGTCTCAGTATCATAGGAATCAGGCCGTAGGTGATAAGATTTATGGCCGAGAGGGCAACAGCCCAGACCATCAGCTAAGGTGCCTAAATGTGATTAAGTGGAAAGGATGTGACGTTGCTTAGACAGTGAGGATGTTGGCTTAGAGGCAGCCATCATTTAAACAGTGCGTAATAGCTGACTCATCGAGCGATGTCGCGCCGAAAATGATTGGCGATTAAATCACATACCGAAGCTATGGATTCGTTTCCGGTTCGCCGGAGACGAGTGGTAGGAGAGCGTAATCAATGCTGCGAAGCCGGACGGAAACGGACGGTGGAGCGTTGATTAGTGAGAATGCAGACACGAGTAGCGATAAACCAGGTAAGAATCCTGGTCGCCGTAAACCCAAGGTTTCCTGGGCCAGGTTCGTCCTCCCAGGGTTAGCCGGGAGCTAAGCTGAGGCCGTAAGGCGTAAGCGATGCACAGCAGGTTAAATATTCCTGCGCCAGGCAGGGTTAAGGCTGCGAACGACGCATGGAAAGACATTGACCAGGCAATCGAATGCTGAGCTTAGGCTTCGGCCGAAGCGCATCAGTGGATTTCTGTGCCGAGAAAAGTTTGCAGTTGTTCCCCTGTCTGCCCGTACCGCAAACCGACACAGGTGGGTGAGTGTAAGCGCACTCAGGCGCGCGAGAGAAACCTCTCTAAGGAACTCGGCACATTAGCCCCGTAACTTCGGGAAAAGGGGTGCCTGAAACCGTCGCAGCAATGTGGCGGCGTAAGGTCTCAGTAAATTGCGTTTAGCGACTGTTTAACAAAAACACAGCACTCTGCCAAGTCGTCAAGACGACGTATAGGGTGTGACACGTGACCAATGCTGAAAGATTAAAACATCGGGTCAGCCGCAAGGCAAAGCTCGGTGTCCAAGTCCCAGTGAATGTCGGCCGTAACTATAACGGTCCTAAGGTAGCGAAATTCCTTGTCGGGTAAGTTCCGACCTGCACGAATCGTGTAACGACTGAACGACTGTCTCGGAGAGGATCTCGGCGAAACTGTAACGGCGGTGAAGATGCCGCCTGCCCGCAGTAGGACGGAAAGACCCTATGCACCTTTACTGTAAGCTCGTATTGTGTTCTGATTAATTATGCGTAGCGTAGGTGGGAGACTTCGAAGCGGGAGCCTCGGTTCCCGTGGAGTCGCAATGTGAAACACCACTCTTAGCTAATTAGGATTCTAACCTCACGCTGTTAGCCAGCTGAGGGACAGTGCGTGCGGGTCAGTTTGACTGGGGCGGTTTCCTCCCAAAGAGTAACGGAGGAGCGCGAAGCTTGGCTCAGCATGGTTGGCAACTATGCGTCGAGCGTATGGGTAGAAGCCAGGTTAACTGTGAGACCTACAAGTCGAGCAGGTGCGAAAGCAGGCCCAAATGATCCGACGTTTTAATGTGGAATTGACGTCGCTCATCGGACAAAAGGTACGCTAGGGATAACAGGCTGATCGGGTCCAAGAGTTCATATCGACGACCCGGTTTGGCACCTCGATGTCGACTCGTCGCATCCTGGGGCTGGAGAAGGTCCCAAGGGTCCGGCTGTTCGCCGGTTAAAGCGGCACGCGAGTTGGGTTCAGAACGTCGTGAGACAGTTCGGTCCTTATCCACTGTGGGCGCAGGAAACTTGAGGGGTTCTAACCTTAGTACGAGAGGACCGGGTTAGACGCACTTCTGGTGTGGCAGTTGTTCCGTCAGGGGCATCGCTGCGTAGCCATGTGCGGAAGAGATAAGCGCTGAAAGCATCTAAGTGCCAAGCTCATCCCAAGATAATGTTTCCCGGAGCGCAAGCTTCCTAAAGACCACGGGCAGACCACCCGTTTGATAGGCTGGACGTGTACGAGCCGTGAGGCTTTCAGCCGACCAGTACTAATCGGTCGTGCGGCTTGATCGCTTTCTTTTTTCTTCTTGATGAAAGAATGAAGATGCGATTTTAACTCGCGAATTGGGAATGCCCAAAAATCCTGTGTGTAGTTTTCAGAGAATCCCCTGCGTAATGCGTAAAACGCAAAACGTGAAAGGTTTCGGTTGTTCTTTAACATTCGTGGACTGATTGGCGTGTTTGGAAATCACGCGTCACGTTTCACGTTTCATTTTGGTGGCCATAAAGCTGTGGTCCGACCCGATCCCATTCCGAACTCGGCCGTCAAACACAGTCTTGCCGATGGTAGTAGTCCTATAGGTTCTGCGAGAGTAGGTTGCCGCCAGTCTTTCCAAAAAGGCCGAAACGTGAATGCGTTTCGGCCTTTTCATTTCCTTTCAGGTGTCCGTAGGATGCTGCCGTTAACCGGGCGAAAGCGGCCTTGGCATCCCTCAATCCTGCTTATTGTGGCCTGCCAAATGCTCGATTTATCTCATTTCAGACCAAGTTCTAACGAAATGCCACGCTCAATTGACATGGTAATGAGTTTTTGCGGAAAAAAGACAGCCGGACTCCTCCCGCTGTTATTTCTTTTGACCGTACGCACTCTGACTGCTCAGGAGACGAATGGGCAACCCCTCCCCGGCGAGGCCGTGATTACCAACATGGCCGGGTTATGGACGCTGCCGTCTGAAGAAAAAGGTCAGCCGCATCGCATGCGGATGGAATTGCTGATTTATTATAGCAATCCCGTTTGGAATGTTTTTTGGGGAAGTTCGGATGGCATGGATACATTTTTGCCGTTGCGAGGGATTCCCCTACCACTCAAGGCCGGGGAAAAAATATCCATTGACGGCCAGGTTCTTCCGGTGAACCAGGAATTTTTATGGGACAGGACGTCGGTCAAAATTCTCTCGGAATCCAACGAAATCAAGTCCGTTTCCGCCAACGGGAAGCTTCTTGACGCGGCCAGCCTTGACAAACACTTCGTTGAGGTGGAAGCGCTGGTTGATTCGCAATCATGGGTGCCAAATTCGCAGACACGGGATTCGTTGCACGTTATGAAACTCGGGCTGCTTGCCGACAATTTTAATTTCGGTTCCTATGTAAACATTCCCGATCCCGGTCAGGTTCAGCCTGATTGGGTCGGCAAATTTGTCCGGATCAGGGGTGTTTACTCTGAGACATTCGACGCCTTCGGGAAGATTGCCAGTCTCACCTTGTGGACCCCGGATTTGAGCTCTGTCGAAACCATTGGTTCATTGAAGGGTGATGCACGGTTTTCAATGCCCGTCACTCCCTCCGAAACCTTTGCCAGTGCTGACCCTAAAACTTTGGTCCGCGTCGCAGGCACGGTTCGCAGCCAGCAACCCGGACAGGCCATCACGATTTGGGATGACTCCGGGCAAATTCGCATTCTTACCAAGCAGTTCTATCCCGTGCAACGGGGCGACCATGTCGAAGCGATTGGCTATCCTGCGGTCCAAGGCATTGACCGGATTTTGCAGGACGGATTATTTCGCCTGGCCACAAATAGTGTGGCGGACGGGCACGGCAATCCTACGAATCAGACAGAACTGCGCCTGGCGGACCAGATCCGTGGCTTGGACCAGGAAAACATCGCCCGGCATCTTCCCGTTAGCATCGAAGGCGTAGTGACGTGGGTAGATCCCCAGAGGAATTTTATTTATGTCCTGGACAGCAGCGGCGGCATCTGCGTCATGCACCCCCAATTTCTGAGAGGAAGGCGGCTTCAGTCGGGCACGCTGGTCAAGGTGGATGGTTTTGCCGCCGCGGGTGAATTCGCTCCCGTCATTACCAACGCCGTGATGCGCCAGACCGGAATCATGACTCTGCCGGATGCGCCGCTGATCAGTCTCGAACAAGCCCTGACCGGCACGGAAGACGGTCGTTGGATTCAAATACGCGGCTACGTTCGCAAGGTCACCGACCTGGCGAGGGCAACTGAGATGCAACTGGTTGCGCCCGGGGGTGAATTCAGTGTGCGCCTGCCCAAGGATGATTCTTTGAAAACCCTGCAAGGCTCGGTCATGTTGGCACGCGGGGTTTGCGTTGTGGAGGCGAACTCCCGCCGGCAATTGACCGGCATCGAAGTGTGGTCACCCGCGCTCGAGGACATCCAGGTTGAACAAGCCGCCCCGGCGGATTTGTTTGCGCTGCCCATGCGTTCCATTGCAACCCTCCGTCAATTTAATCTGTTCAACACGTTGAATGAACGGGTGCATACCTGCGGCTCGGTCACCTTGCATTTGTCCGGACGATACTTGTATGTCCAGGATGGCGATAACAGCGTTCTGGCCTTGAGCGAGCAGACCGATCCGCTCCAACCCGGTGACCGCGTTGAAGTCGTCGGCTTTTCCGGAAATGAAAGCGGGAATTTCCTTTTGCGGGAAGCGGTCTATCGTCGCATCGCACCCGGTCCCGAACCGGCTCCCGTGCAACTGCCCGCCATACAATCCCTGAACGAGGGTCTGGACGGCCTGCTCGTGCGCGCCGAAGGTTTGTTGCTCGATATCGTGGAAAAGTCCGACGAAACCCACCTGGTTGTTCAAGCGAAGGGCCTGATTTTCGAGGCCAAACTCGACAAACCCGGACAATTCGCAAAGGATAAGCCTGCCTTGGGGAGCAAACTCGCCATCACCGGCGTCTATCGCATTCAACGCGACGAATATGGGAAACCCCGCTCCTTCCTGTTAAACCTTCGTAGCGGGAGTGATGTTGACATCCTGCAACCGCCACCGTGGTGGACCCTGCGCCGGCTTTTCCTGGCGCTGGCTGGCATCGTGCTGGTTTTCCTGTTCGCTCTTTTGTGGACGCTGGCAACCCGGCGCAAAAACAACCTGCTCCTCCACGCCCAGGTGGAATTGAAGGCCGCCCATGACAAATTGGAGGAGCGTGTCCAGGAGCGCACGCGCAGCCTGCAGGAGGCCAACGAGGCACTGCGGCGTTCCGAGGAACGCTTCGTCAAGGCGTTTCGAGCCAGCCCGGTTCCCTTATTGCTGCAGAGCGTCCACGAACAGCGGTATGTGGATGTCAACGAGAGTTTCCTTCAGTTGACCGGTTTTAAACGCGAAGAGGTTTTGGGGCAAACTCCCGCCGGATTGAAATTGTTTCCCAAACCGGAAACCGGGCGGGAAATCCTGGACGCACTTTCGGCCAAACACCTGGTCCGCAACCTGCAGACCGAATTGGGCACCCGGGAAGGGAAGACCCTGACGGTCCTGATTTCCGCGGAAGCATTTGAACTGGAAGGCCAGTCGCATTTTTTGATGTCCCTGCAAGATATCACCGAACGGTTGAACGTCGAAAACCAGTTGCGTCAGGCCCAGAAAATGGAAGTGGTCGGCCAGATTGCCGCCGGTATCGCTCACGATTTCAACAATATCCTGACCGTGATTCAAGGCCACGCGGAGTTGCAATTGAACGCGGAGGAACTGGACGAGTCGGTGGCAGATTCCCTGCATGAAATTTCCCACGCGGCGGCGCGGGCCGCGTCGCTCACCCGCCAGTTGCTCGCTTTCAGCCGCAAACAGATGTTGCAGCGTAGCCCGCTCGATTTGCAGGAGGCGTTCAACAATCTCAGCAAAATGCTGCAAAGGATTATCGGCGAACAGATCAATTTGCGGATCCAATGCGCGGAAAATCTTCCGCCGGTGTTCGCCGACGCGGTTAATTTCGAGCAGATCGTCATCAATCTGGCGGTAAACGCGCGCGACGCCATGCCGCGCGGCGGCCCGCTCACCATCTCCGCCGATCTGGCCGTGATTGACGCAAAATACAAGGATCATGAGCCGGACGCCATCGTCGGTACTTTTGTGCGGTTGAGCGTCGCCGATAAAGGCAGCGGGATGAACGAGACCGTGCGCAAGAAGATTTTTGAGCCGTTCTTTACTACCAAGGGCGTGGGCAAGGGAACCGGCATGGGCCTCGCCACGGTTTATGGCATCGTCAAGCAGCATCAGGGCTGGATAGAAGTTGAATCCCATCCCGGTGCCGGCTCGGTCTTCAAGGTCTTCCTGCCCGTGGTGAATGGCGAGGCGCAAAGCACGTCCGAATCCCGGAATGGTTCCATCTGGGCGGCCGACGTCCAGCCGCGGACTATTTTCCTCGTCGAGGACGAAACCCCGTTGCGCGAAATGGCCTCAATGATCTTGAAACGGCTCGGGCACGAGGTGGTGGTGGCCCAGGACGGGCAGGAAGCGTTGCATCTCTGGCCGCAACACCGCGGAAAAATTGACCTGCTGCTGACGGACATGGTGATGCCCGGCGGAATATCGGGACGCGAACTGGCGGACCAGCTTTTGCGCGAAACCCCCCAAATGCACGTCATCTATTCCACCGGCTATAGCGTGGATCTGTCCAATTCGGATCTCAATCTGGTCGAAGGCGTCAATTGTTTGCTCAAGCCTTACGATGCCACAACCCTCATTCGCACGGTCGAAAACGCCTTTGCCAACGGGAACTGACGCCGGCCGGCTGCCGCCTTGTTTTGGGTCGCTGCTTCTCTTATTTCAGATTCCAAACGCAACTGTCGCTTAGACTTTTCCCGTTGCGCTCCGCATGGGATTCGACGCGGTTTTCGCCGGGCTGCAATTGCACGCCCTTCCAAATGAACACGCAGTTCGTGCCATCGCTGCGTTCGCCCTGTGATTTTCCATTGAGCAACAACTCCACTTTACCGGCGTTCGAATAAACCTTCACGTCCGTCACCGCGTTGGTGCGTCCGGTAAAGCGGCGGCTGGTGATGTAGAGCGTCGGTTCCTCCGACCAGTTGGCCTTGTAGAAATAAAATGCGTCTTTCTTCGTCTTGCGGTCGTAAGTCACCAGCCCTTTGTCGTTGCGGCCGGGAATGCAGCCCTCGTGGCGCGTGCTGACGGCAAAATCGAACATGTTCCAGACGAACGTGCCCCAAACGAACGGTCGCTGTTTCATCGCCGCCCAGGCGGCTTCATGAACCTCAGCCTGCCATTCTTCGGGATGCCACTGGCCGTCGGCCCTCGGTTGCTTCGGATTTTGCTCGTGCTCATTCACATTGGCACCCGCGCCGTATTCGCTCACACAGAAACCGCCACGGCGGCTGTCCTGACGGTGGGCGTCCAGTAATTTGCCAAAGTCGTCCTTGGTCCCCCACCCCGAATACCAGCCCGGATAAATGTTCCAGCCGAGCAGGTCGGGGATTTTGTTCATCTGCGGCAACTGGTCCGTGCAGGTTGCGGCGATGGTCGGGCGCGTCGGGTCCTCGCCGTTGGCAACCATTTTCAAATCCTGCAATTCGCGGTGCGGGTCCGGCGTGCCGGCGCGGATTTCGTTGAACAGGCTCCAGACGAAGATTGAGGGATGGTTGATGTTCTGCCGGATGAGGTCGAGCAACTGGTTGCGCGACGTATTCTCAAATTCCGGCGTGTCGTGAATGGCATTCACCTGGGGTATTTCCGCCCACACGAGAATGCCCGCCTTATCGCACAGGCTGTAAAAATAATCGCTGTGTTGATAATGCGCGCAGCGGACAACCGTCGCGCCGATTTCCTTGATGAGCGCCATGTCCTCGTCCAAATCCGCATCCGAGACCGCCCAGCCCCTGTTGAACCGGTCCTGGTGCTTGTCCACGCCGTGCAGCGAATAGGGCTTGCCGTTCAGGAAAAATCCCTTGTCCGGGTCAATTGAATAGAACCGCAAGCCCAGCGGTTGCTCAACTGAATCCACCACGCTGTCCCCGGAGCGCAACTCGATGACGGCCTTGTAAAGGTATGGGTCGAGGCGTCCGTCCCATAAATGCGGATGCGGCACAGTCACGCGCAACCAATACGGCGCGGTGACATTGGTCGCCAAAGCGATTTGTTGCCGGCTGTCGGCAACCTGGTTCCCATTGGCATCGAGCACGGTGGCAATCAGGGTCAAAGGCTGCTTTCGATTGGTGCCATTGGAAATTTGCGCCGTGACGTTCAGCGCTGCACTTTTCGCGGTGACGCTCGTTTGCAGCCACGCGACGCCGGGCGAACCGTGGTCGGTGAGCGTGAAATTTTCCGCCGCCGTTTCAATCAGGTGCACCGGACGATAGAGTCCGCCATACACCGAGAAGTCGCCGCTCAAAGGCGCGATGTCCGGCTCCTCCTTATTGCTCACGCGCACGGCCAGCAGGTTGGTGCCGCCGGCAGACAGGTCGCCGGTGATTTCATAGCAGAACGCGCCGAAACCGCCGCGATGTTCACCGAGCTTTTTGCCATTCAAATATACGTCGGCCACCAGGCTCGCCGCTTCGAACCTTAAAAAATATCGTTTGCCGGTTTCCGGTGTGAGGTTCAACTCGCGCCGATACCAGCCCGGCCCGCGGTAATAATGTTTTCCCGCTTGCGCCTGTTCCCAGCCCCAGTTGTGGGGAATGGAAACCGTCTGCCAACTGGAATCAATCCAATTCGCGTCCGCTGGACTCATGGCTTGCCCGGCCACGCCGGCGGGATCGCCTTGCATAAAACGCCAGCCTGAATCCAGCAGCGTGCTCTCGCGCGCGGACAGGTTGAGGGAGAAAACAACGGCAAAAATGAAAACGGAACATTTGCGCATGAGCCACAGCATGCCAGAAATCATTCCGGCGGCAAACGCAATGTCGAATCCAACGGTTGAACGTCCGCCAATTCCTTCGCGGTATTTGCCCCGCCCAGTTCCACGAGCCGCTCGCCGGCGGGCCGCACGCGCGTCTGGAAACTCGCGCTGGCGTCGTTGAACGCCGAGTTCGCCCGATCTAGCCCGGCGCGAATTTTCTCGAAATGCTCCGTGAACTTCACCACGCGGGAATATAATTCCTGCGCCGCTTCGGCGATTTTTTGGGCGTTCTGCGTCTGTGCGTGTTGCTGCCAGCTCACGCTCACCGAACGCAGCAGCGCAATCAGCGAGGCCGGCGTGGCGAGCAGAATCCGTTTCTCCGCCGCCCAGACAATCAAATCGTGGTCGCCCTTCCAGCGCTGCGCTGAACAGTGATTCCGCCGGCACGAACAGCACGACGTAATCCAGTGCGTTCGGAAACTGGCGCGGGTAATCCCGGTCAGCAAGCGATTTGATTGTGCCCTTCAACCTGGCGGCATGAGCGGCCAGCGCTTCCGCGCGTTTCGCGGCATCCGCCGTTTCGAGCGCGTTCAGAAAATCAAAATCGGGCACCTTGGCATCCACGATGATGATGCGGTCGCCGGGCAGGCGGACAATCAGGTCCGGCCGGTTTTCGCCGACCCGGGCTTGCTCCGTGAAATCGCAATGCGCGCTCATGCCGGCGGCTTCCACCACCCGCCGCAAGGTCTCCTCGCCCCAGCGCCCGCGCGCCTGGTTCGAGTGCAACACCATTCGGAATTGTTGGGTTTCGTTCGCAAGTGATTGGTTGGATTGCGCCAGCGTTTCCAGTTGTTTTTTGACTTCACCCAGCGTGGCGGCTTGTGACGTCTCGCCCTGCTGCAGGCGTTTTTGGTAAACATCCAGTTGTTGTTTCAGCGGTTCGACGAGCGTCTTGATGGATTCCTGCCGTTGAGCCAGGTCACCTTTGGCCGCTTCCTGAAGTCTGCCGAAGCTTTGTTCCGCAAGCCGCAGAAATTCCGGCGCGCTTTGTTTCAACGCTTCGGCACTCAAGGCTTTGAAGGTGTCCCGCAACTCGGTCAGTGCCTTTTCCTGCAAGGCCCGTTGATCGCTGGCCAGTTTCTCCGCCGCTGCGCGGTGCGCCTCGGCGGCAGCCCGGGAATTGGTCGCTTCCGTAAGTTGACCACGCAGTTGTGCGAGTTCAGAATCACGCTGCCCCAGTTGCCCCCGCAACTCGCGCTCAGCGCCGGCGCGCCCCCGACCGTAGAGCCAGCCAACCGCGAAGCCGACCAGCACCGCGATGGCAAGTTGGATTCCGACAGCGATTTGCATAAGTTCAGCGGAAACGTTTGAACAACTTCCGCTCGTAATCAAGAGCGAGGCAACGTTTGCCTTTGTGGATGACCTGATGTCCTTCCTCTCGCAGATGCCTGGCGATGCCTTCAACTCCGCCCGGATATTTTGGATTCAACTCCCCGCCGGTCTTGAGCGTGCGCCAGTAGGGCGTGATGCGTTTCGCGCCGGCCGCCTCGGCTTCAGCGGCGGCGTGGGCGGCAATCCAGGAAAAAATCCCGGTCGTGATGGGACAGGCGAAATCCGTCTTGTGTTTTTTCGCAAGCGCGTTGCGAAGTTCGTTGATGGTGACGACGCGGCCCTTGGGCACCTGCTTCATCAGTGCATCCACCTCGCGGGGCGCCGGAATGACGAATGTGCCCCTGCCCCAATGCTCGGTCATCTTGCCAGTGGCTTTACAAACCCTCGGCAGACCTTTGTCATCCGCCAGTTTCTCGCGCCAGGACTTTTTCATTTGCGATTTCGGATTTACGATTTACGAACCGACCGGATTTAACCGCGTCAATCGTATATCGTAAATCGTAAATTCAAAAGTGTGCCACAACTTCAACCTCCACGTTCGCGCCTTTAGGCAATGCGGCGACCTGAATCGTCGAACGCGCCGGGAAATCGCTCGTGAAAAACTTTGCGTAAACCTCGTTCATGCCCGCAAAGTCGGCGAGATTCGTCATAAACACCGTGCTTTTGACGACGTTGGCGAACGTCAATTTCTGGTCTTCCAGGATGGCTTTGACGTTTTGCAGCACGCGTTCGGTTTGAACTTTAATGTCGCCAGCTATCAGATTGCCCGTGGCCGGCTCTACCGGGATTTGGCCGGCGCAGAACAGGAGATCGCCGACGCGCACGGCATGATTGTACGGGCCGACGGCAGCAGGTGATTTCGCGGGTTTGATGATAGTTTTGGTTGCCATAAATTGTGTCGCAAGGTCTATCGCCTTTGCCCGTGCGGGTCAAGGAAAGCAATCGGCGAATTTATTCAACAACCATGATTTTTGCGGGTTGTTTTTGGCCGCCAAAATTCAACTGCAGATGTTCCCCGGATTTTTTACCCGCGAGTTGTTCGCCCAGCGGCGATTGCGGCGTGATGACGAGGATTTCCTTTTTGCCGTGGATCACTTCCGTGCCGCCTGCGCGCGGGCCGAGGAAGTAAAAGGAATGTTCTCCTTCGTGCTCCAATTCGACCAGCGCGCCGATGTCGATGCCCGCGCCGTCGGCAAACGGCCGCGTGTCGAGCTTTTCAAACTCGGCGATGGCAGCTTCGAGTTCGGCTGCCTGACGGGACTGGCCACGGGCGAGATAGGAGGCCTCGAGTCCACGTGTGTCGTATTTACTCTCGGCCTTGCTCTGCTCGTGCGTGGCCTCGGCACGCGAGGCGTGCGCGGCACGGAAATACACCTGCAATTCCTCCGTGAGCCGCGCGACAATTTTCCTGATGACAGCCCGTTTGTTCATGTCCGGTTGAAAATTAACTCGTAGCCGATGATGAAGATTGCCGCGTCCACGATGGCGTGGCTGACGTAACCCGGCCAGACGGAGCGGTAACGCAGATAAAGCCAGCTCCAAACCGCGCCGCCGATGAATACACCCAATGAGCCGAGCAAGACAATCGGCCAGTTGAATTGCGCGGCCAGAACGATGACATGATGCGCCGTAAATGCCAACGCCGCCGCAATCACGGCTAACTTGCCACCCAGCAGCGTTTCGAATTTCCGGAAAACGAACCAGCGCCAGACGTATTCTTCCATCAGGGAATTGACCGTGACCCACCCAATCGCGCCGCCGATGTATGCATTCAGATGATTCAAGCCGGTTTGGGCGGCACGATCCGCGATTTTGTCAGGGTGAATCATGCCGAGATGAAGCGCGATTCCGTATGCCGCAAAAATCACGGCGGCAATCACCAGTCCCAGGACGGCGCCCACCCGGAAACCACCGAGTCGCGGCGGTGACCAGCTTAATGGTTCGCGGTCAACAAACTTCAGCCAGATAACCGGCAGCAGAATCATCCAAACCTTGCAGGCAACGAAGATGAATTTGCCGGCCGGCGTTTCTGCCTGCCAAAAGAACATCACGGTGGCAATGCTCTGTGCCGGAACCAGCAACACCAAAGCGAGCAGCGCTTTTCTGGAGTTTGCGCTCAAAGGTACTTGGCCAGAATCGGTTTCAGTTCGGCTACGGTCTTCTTTGGCCAGAATGTTTTGTCGGTCAAGATGGCGTTCTTGAGCGCCGAGTGGCACGGCCAGTTTGGTTCGGCGGGAATCCTGGCGATGGCGGCAGCGACGATTTTCTTCGCCGTGTCGGCGTTGCGATGAAGATTGCCGATAATCATCTCCAGCGTGACATGTTCGTCGTCCTTCCAGCAATCGTAGTCGGTGGACATTGCCAGCGTGGCGTAGGCGATTTCGGCTTCGCGCGCACATTTGGCCTCGCCAAGATTGGTCATGCCGATGACGTCGTAACCGGCGCGATGGTTCGTGAGCGATTCGGCGCGGGTGCTAAACGCCGGACCTTCCATGTTCACATAGGTGCCGCCGTCGTGGACGCTGGCTTTGCATTCGCGCGCGGTTTTCAGGAGGATTTGCCGCAGTTCCTCGCAAATCGGATGCGCAAACGCAATGTGCGCCACAATGCCGCGTCCGAAAAAGGTGTGGGTGGGCGATTGTTTGGTGCGGTCCACAAACTGGTCAACGAGCACGATGTCGCAAGGTTTGCATTTTTCCTGCAACGAGCCCACGGCGCTGACGCTGATGATCCAGGCAGCGCCGAGTTTTTTCATCGCCCAGATGTTGGCGCGATGATTCAGTTCGCTGGGCAGAATCCGGTGGCCCCGGCCATGCCGCGGCAGAAAAACGACGTCGCGCCCGGCCAGTTGGCCGGTGAGCAAATCATCGGATGGCGGGCCAAAGGGCGTCCTGACCTTCACCCATTTTTGTCCCGTGAAGCCTTCGATATTGTAAAGGCCGGTGCCGCCGATGATGCCGATGCGATAATCTGACATGGCGGGTTTATAGCATTGGCCCGGCGAAATGTCGCCACTGTTTTTCCCGGCTGGCGTTCGCGGGAAAATCAGATACGCTGCGCGGATGGAACTGTTCTATAGAATTCTCAAGACCGCGGTCGAAGGCGGCGCCTCAGACGTGCACCTGAAAATTGGCTCGCCCGTCATTTATCGCATCAACCGCGAATTGATCGCGGTGGATTCTCCGTTCCCGACGGCGGAATGGATGAACAAAATCGTGGAAACCATCACACCGATGCACCAGAAAAAGCGCCTCGAGGAACAGCGCGAAGTTGACTTTTCGTTCCTGGTTCCCGATGTGGGGAGATTTCGCACAAACCTGTTTCAACAGCGCGGCGAATGGTGCCTGGCCATGCGTTTTGTCAAAACGCAGGTCCCGAGCTTCGAGGAACTCGGTTTGTTGCCGCAAATCAAGCGGATTGCGGAATCGCCCCGCGGCATCGTGCTGGTGGCGGGTTCGACCGGCTGCGGCAAATCCACGACCCTCGCGGCCATGATTGAGCACATCAATTCCAACTTCAAAAAGCATCTCATTACGCTGGAAGACCCGATCGAATACGTTTTTGAGGACAACCAGTCCGTGATCGAGCAGCGTGAAATCGGTTTGGACACACTGTCCTACCATCATGCCCTCATCCACGTTCTGCGTCAGGACCCGAATATTATCATGATCGGTGAAATGCGCGATGACATCAGCTTCACAGCGGCGATGAGCGCAGCAGACACGGGACATCTGGTGTTGTCCACGGTGCATACCACGAATGCGTCGCAATCCATCCATCGCATCCTCGATTTTTTCAAAGCGGAAGAACGCGAGCAGTTGCGCCGCCAGCTCGCCGGCACGTTGCGCGCGGTCATTTGCCAGCGCATGGTCGGCACGGTGGACGGCAAATTGACCCCGGCGTTTGAGATCTTGCTCGATACCCCGTTGGTGCGAAAACTCATTGAGGAAAACCGGCTGGACAAACTGGCAGCGGCCATTGAAACCGGTTTGGATGACGGAATGATCAGTTTCAACCAGTCGCTCTTCAACCTGGTCAAAGCCGGCCGGGTGTCGGAAAAGGAGGCGATGTCCAAGGCGACCAATCCGCAGGCGCTGGAGATGAATTTCAAAGGCATCTTCCTCGACGAAGGCCGGCGAATTCTCTCCTGAGAAAGCCGGGAATATCGTTTGCGAATTCCTGCGCAGGGCTTGACTTAATGCCGACACGTCTTATCGTCTTTACCGATGCGAGTATCGAAGAGAACCGATTATGCGTTACGCGCCCTTTTCACATTGGTGGATCATTTCGGCGGCGCGCCGATACCCATTCGTGAACTGGCCCGGCGAAATGACGTTCCGAAACGGTTTCTGGAGCAAATCATGCTGGCGTTGAAAGCCCAGGGCTGGGTGGACAGCGTGGCGGGAATCCGAGGCGGCTATGTGCTCGCGAGAAACCCATCGAAGATCACCATGGGCGAGGTGGTCCGGCATTTCGATGGCATTATTGCACCAATTGACTGCGTTTCCGTCATGAGTTACACACGATGTTCACAGGAGCCGGTCTGCCGGTTTCGTCGGGTGTTTCTGGATGCGCGGAATTACGTGGCGGGATTGATGGATCGCGCGACCCTGGCAGAGATTGCCAAGGGTTTGCCGGTGTCAAAACAGGAGATTTCCGCCGGATTTATCGGCGGGGAGGGCATTTAGAACAAATTTCAAAAAAGCAGTTGACAACCCAGACCGTTCAGGGATAATAACGACATATTTAGTCGTTATTAGATTGTGAATGCGATTCAGGTCAAAGCAAACGGAAACGCCGATGAACAGCCCGGCTGGCTGGAAATCGTGCGCCGGCAGGTCGGTACGCTGCGTTACGGCATGGTGCAAATTGTCGTGCATGATTCGCAGGTCACGCAGATTGACAAGACCGAGCGTGTGCGGCTGGAAAGGCTTCACATTGAAACCATTTAAGGCCGACCAGAAGCCTGGAGGCGTGAAAAGAAAACAAGCGAGCACCGACCGGACAACTGGAAATCTCATGAAAATGAAAACGACCGACATGAAACTCAAACAGTTGGCGATCGCAACACTTGCGGGCTCGCTGGTGACCGTCCCCTGCTTTGCCGGAGACGACACCGCGACCCAAGCCGCGACCGATGCGGAGATTGAAGCCTTGAAAAAGGAAGTGCAGGAATTAAGCCAAAAAGTCCAAAACCTTGAACAGGAACGTGAATCGGAAGGGCAGGCGGCTGGCGACACCAACCAGGCGCAAATCCAGGCGCTTGACCAGAAAGTACGGATTCTCGAACGGCAGCGCGAACTCGACAAGGACGATGCCGCGGCGACCGCCGATACGCGGCTGCTGGTCAAGGTTGATTCCAGCGGTTTCACGCTCGGATCCGCCGATACCAACTTCGTCATCAGCTTGCACGGTCAGGTTCAATTGGACAGCCGGACATTTTTTGATGATCACAATCTGGAAAACAGCGGCTTCCTTTTACGCCGGGCGCGGCCAATTTTATCAGGCACAGTATTTCGCAATTTTGATTTCAACTTCACGCCGGATTTTGGCGGCAGCACGGTTCAAATTCTGGATGCCTGGTTGAATTATCGCTATAATGCCGAACTGCAACTGGCGGCGGGCAAATTCAAATCTCCGGTCGGTCTGGAGCAATTACAGCCCGACCAGTTCATCGCTTTTAATGAACGTTCGTTGGGGACGGATCTGGTGCCAAACCGCGATCTGGGCGTGGAACTGCATGGCGACTTGTTTGGCGGAACAGCCAGTTACGCGGCCGGCATTCTTGAAGGCGCGCCGGATTACAGCGGCACGACGGTGAATTCGGATTCCGACAACGACAAGGCCTTTGCCGGACGCCTTTTTCTCCAGCCCTGGAAGACCTCGGATGTGAATGCGTTGCGCGGATTGGGATTCGGGGTCGGTGGCAGTTATGAAGCCGACCACAATGGCGCCAGCGGTTTGACACCGGGCTACACCACCGACGGCCAGCAGAAATTTTTCACTTACTCCACCGGAGTAGCTGCCAACGGCACGCACTGGAGGCTCTCGCCCCAGACGTATTATTATTGGGGACCGTTCGGGCTGTTGGGTGAATACGTGGTTTCCGATCAGGAAGTCAGTCGCACAACCGCGCCACTCGGCTCCGCCGACTTGCAGAACACGGCCTGGGAGATTGCCGGCGGCTGGGTGCTGACGGGTGAAGATGCATCCTACAATGGCGTGACGCCGAAACATCCCTTTGACCCCCGTAAAGGTCAATGGGGCGCCTGGCAGGTGGTGGGGCGTTATGAGGAGTTGAATGTGGATGACAAGGCCTTTTCGTCGTCATTGCCCTTTGCAGTTTCAACGGCTTCGGCCTCGTCTGCCCAGGCGTGGTCGGTGGGGCTCAACTGGTACCTGAACCGGAATGTCCGGTTCAGCACCAGTTTTTCACACACGGTGTTCGCCGGATACACCGGCGCCACGCCAGCGGTGCCCGCCCAGCCGGAAAATGTGTTGTTCACCCGGATACAATTGGCGTTTTGAGCGTCTGAATTTTAAATTAAAAGCACATGAAAACGCTTCTGAACACCCTGTTGATTCTGTCACTCGCCGCCGCGGCGGACGCAAAGGAAATCCAACTGCTCAATGTTTCCTATGACCCGACGCGCGAGTTGTATCAGGAATACAACGCCGCGTTTGCAAAGTATTGGAAGGCCAAAACCGGCGATGACGTGGTCCTTTCACAATCGCATGGCGGTTCCGGCAAACAGGCACTGTCGGTCATCAACGGCCTCGATGCCGACGTGGTCACGCTCGCGCTGGCCTACGACATTGATGCCATCGCTCAACAAGCCAGGCTATTGCCCGCTGATTGGCAAAAAAGGCTGCCGGACAACAGCGCGCCCTACACTTCAACCATCGTGTTCCTTGTGCGCAAGGGAAACCCGAAACACATCAGGGACTGGGGCGATCTGGTGAACCCGGGCGTCAGCGTCGTAACCCCCAATCCCAAAACCTCCGGTGGCGCGCGCTGGAATTATCTCGCCGCGTGGGCCTACGCGCTCGACAAATACAGCCACGACGACGCGAAGGCGCGTGATTTCGTGAAGCGGCTTTACAAAAACGTCCCCGTGCTCGATTCCGGCGCGCGCGGCTCGACAACCACCTTTGTCGAGCGCGGCATCGGCGACGTGTTGCTCGCCTGGGAGAACGAGGCGCATCTGGCCCTCAAGGAATTCGGCGCCGACAAATTTGAAATCGTCACGCCATCGGAGAGCATCCTGGCCGAGCCGCCGGTGGCCGTGGTGGACATGGTGGCGAAAAAACACGGCACGACGGAAGTGGCGAAGGCTTACCTCGAATACCTGTATTCCGATGAAGGACAGGAAATCGCGGCAAGGAATTTCTATCGTCCGCGCAATGCAACCATCGCCGCCAAATACGCCGCCAACTTCGGCCGGTTGAAACTGGTCA
Organism: uncultured Verrucomicrobiae bacterium; assembly: GCA_963802515.1. GTDB lineage: Bacteria > Verrucomicrobiota > Verrucomicrobiia > Limisphaerales > UBA11358 > UBA11358. Next base: position 1,103,825 of record CAWDIX010000002.1, on the reverse strand, counting down.
CGTTGAGCCAGGAATTTGGCAGTTGGGCGAAAGCGCAAAAAACCCATTTTGCCGACGGCGGCACCTTTGACCGGATTTATCAACCTGAATAGTTGACTTTAATTGCTTTCTCACAATTTCAATTACCACTAAAAATAACCAGACATGGCAAGGAACAATTTCCGCGTGCTGCCGGGCTTCCGTTTGACGCTCGGTTACACGCTGCTTTATCTCAGCTTGATTGTGCTGATCCCGCTGGCATGCGTGTTTGTGAAAACGAGCACGCTCTCGTGGGAACAGTTCTGGCATATCGTCACCGGGCTGCGCGCACTGGCGTCGTATCGCCTGAGCTTCGGCGCGTCGTTGCTCGCCGCGCTCACCAATGTGTTCTTTGGCATTCTCGTCGCGTGGGTGCTGGTGCGATACGAATTTTTCGGGAAAAAAGTCGTGGACGCCCTGGTGGACATGCCCTTTGCGTTGCCGACGGCGGTGGCGGGCATCACGCTGACGTCGTTGTATGCGCCGCACGGCTGGTTCGGCCGATTGCTCGCGCCGCTCGGCGTCCAGGTCGCCTTCACGCAACTGGGCGTGTTCATCGCGCTCACGTTCATCGGGCTGCCATTCATCGTGCGCACCGTGCAACCGGTGCTGGAGGACCTCGACCCGGAAATCGAGGAGGCGTCCGCCAGTCTCGGCGCGAACCGCTGGCAGACATTCTGGCGCATCATCCTGCCCATGCTGTATCCGGCCCTGCTGACCGGCTTCTCCCTGGCGTTCGCCCGTGCATTGGGCGAATACGGCTCGGTGGTGTTTATCGCCGGCAACATGCCGATGAAGACCGAAATCACGCCGCTGCTCATTGTCACCAGGCTGGAGCAATTTGATTATGCCGGTGCAACGGCGCTGGCGGTGGTCATGCTCACGGGTTCGTTTGCGATCCTGCTGGCGGTCAATTTGCTTCAATGGCGAAGCAGCCGTCACCTCGCGCGGGTTTGATATGGGCGACACCACCTCATTGATCCGCCGCACTCACCGCGAACCCTGTCGCCGGGCGACCGCCGAGTCGCCGTGGGTGCGCCGGCTGCTCATCAGCGGCGCGTTGTTGTTTCTCGGGTTTTTCCTGGTCATGCCGCTCGTGTCGGTTTTTGCCGAAGGGTTGAGCAAAGGCCTCGTTTATTATTTCAACACCTTCCGCGACCCGCTGACCTTGAGCGCTGTCGAACTCACGTTCATTACGGCGGGGATTTCCGTGCCGTTGAATTGCGTCTTCGGCGTCACGGCGGCGTGGGCGATTGCCAAATTCGATTTCCGCGGCAAAAACATTCTCATCACGCTGATTGACCTGCCATTTTCCGTTTCGCCGGTGATTGCGGGATTGATTTACGTGCTGCTCTTTGGCAAGCCGGGACCGTTTTGGGACTGGCTGTCCGATCACGATATCAAAATCATTTTTGCCGTGCCGGGCATCGTGCTGGCAACCACGTTCGTGACTTTTCCGTTCGTCGCGCGCGAGCTGATTCCGCTCATGCAGGCGCAAGGCCGCACGGAGGAGGAGGCGGCGCGCGTACTGGGCGCCGGCGGCTGGCAGACGTTCTGGCGCGTGACGTTGCCGAACATAAAATGGGGTTTGCTCTACGGCGTGATTCTGTGCAACGCCCGGGCGATGGGCGAATTCGGCGCGGTGTCGGTCGTGAGCGGCCACATTCGCGGCCTGACCAACACCATCCCGCTGCACATTGAAATTCTTTACAATGATTACAACACCACCGGCGCGTTTGCCGTGGCGTCGTTGCTGGCGTTCCTCGGCCTGGTTACGCTGGTGTTGAAGACATGGATTGAGCGAAAGAAAATCGCCGCGTTGCGCGCGGCGGAAATGGAGTTAACCCGATGAGCGTCGAAGTCCGCCATATCACGAAGAAGTTCGGCCGGTTCCCCGCGCTCCACGACGTGAACCTCAAGATCGAATCCGGCGAACTCGTTGCGCTGCTCGGGCCGTCCGGCTCCGGCAAGACGACGCTGCTGCGCATCATCGCCGGCCTGGAATTTCCCGACCCCGGTGCGGGCGAGGTTTTGTTTTATGGCGAGGACGTCACAAACCTTCCCGCCAGTGAACGCAAGGCCGGTTTTGCCTTCCAGCATTACGCGTTGTTCCGGCACCTGGACGTGTTCGAAAACATCGCTTTCGGCCTGCGCGTCCTTCCACGTTCGAAGCGGCCGAAGGAACCTGAAATCCGCGAGCGCGTGGATAAATTGTTGAAGCTCATCCAGCTCGACACGCACGGCAAACGGTTTCCATCCCAACTTTCCGGCGGCCAGCGCCAGCGCGTCGCTCTGGCCCGGGCGCTGGCCGTGGAACCGAAGGTGTTGCTGCTCGACGAACCGTTCGGCGCGCTCGACGCCAAGGTGCGGAAGGAATTGCGCCGCTGGCTCCGGCATTTGCACGAAGAAATCCCCGTCACCACGCTGTTTGTCACGCACGATCGCGAGGAGGCGATGGAGGTGGCCGGACGCGTGGCCGTTTTGCACGACGGGCGCATCGAGCAAATCGGCACGCCGGAACAGATTTACGACCAGCCGGCTTCGGCGTTTGTCTATGATTTTCTCGGCAACGTCAATTTATTTCACGGCCAGCCTCACGATGGCTCCGTAAAAATCGGCAACACGGATTATGCCGTGACCGAAAAAGGGGGTCCGCTCGAAACGCCGGCCATCGCATTTGTGCGGCCGCACGACATTCGCATCCGCCGCGAACCGGGTGGACACGCCACGCTGGCGGCGCGCGTCATCCGCTGCCACACCGCCGGTCCGTCCGCGCACCTGGAACTCCGGCGGCTCGACAATGACGGCTGGTTCGAGGTGCAATTGAGCAAGGAACAATTCCATCAATTGCAATTGAAACCGGGCGATCAGGTGTATGTGGAATTGCAGAATGTCCGCGTTTTTCCCGAAGATTATTCCATTTGAATTTTGACCAAAACTTTGAGATGTTGGTCTTATGAAGCGGCGCTTGGGGAAGTTATTATTTCCGCATCTCCCCTCCGATTTGCAGAGGCGCAAGATTAACATCATCCTCGCGGTCCTGTTGGTGAGCCTGCTCATGGGCGGTCTTCTGGCGCTGGCGGCAGTGGTCGGCAACAAGGTGGGTTTCCGTTGAGCCACCGCACCCCGCGGTGCTGATGAAGGCCGGCTTGCCGAACCGTAGCCCAAACCGAATATTATTCCGGCCTGCCTTCTCCCGCTTTGCAGGAATCGGCCCGGCAACTATTGCGCTTGTGACTTTACCGTATGAATTTGCCGGTGGCAGCAACATCAGGCTGAGCTTGAGGCCAAACTCAAGGTTTAAGCAGTTCGATCCAAACCCTTAGCGAAGATGGCCGATGTGGAGCAGATGAACACCCCGTTCCAAATTTGACTGTCTGAAACCTTCCATTTGGCCGGGCAGGGACTTCCTCGCGGCTAAGGATTCGGGTTGAACCACTTCCTCACGGCTATTGCTTGGGTTGATTTGAAAACACTGCTTCGCAAATTGGCTTGAGTGTTCCATAAGGCTGGCTCCCAATTTCGCTGTCCGATTCCTCAAGACTCCGCTTTCTGTCGATACCGCATGATCACACTTTTTTGCACGACATGGAACCCCGGCCAACGAACAGTTGGCCCAACCTACGGCTTCAAAACACGATCAATCCTCCGGTCGCTCGCCGCTTGGGGCCATCTTCACGAGCTTCGGATCGAACTGACCGAGCACCGTCACCAAATCGCTCTGCGCGGCCATGACTTCGCGGATGTTTTTGTAGGCCATCGGCACTTCGTCGAGGCCGGCGGAAATCAAGGTCACGCCGCGCTCGCGGAGAAAACGGTTCACTTCCTTCCAGTTGAACTTTTCGTTGGCGGCCTTGCGGCTCATCGCGCGGCCGGCGCCGTGTGACGCCGAGTTCAACGATTCCGCGTTGCCTTTGCCGCTCACGACGAAGCCCGGCGTCGCCATTGAGCCGGGAATGATCCCCAGCACGCCCGCACCCGCCGGCGTGGCGCCTTTGCGATGCACGATGACCTCGCGCTCGACGCCGTCGATGACGTGTTTCTCCTTCCACGCGAAGTTGTGGTGGTTCTCCAGGTCGAGCAGCACCTGCGCGCCGAGATTCTCGGCGATGTGCTGGTGGATGCACGCGTGGTTCGCCGCGGCGTATTGGCCCATCAATTCCATCGCCGCCCAGTATTCCTGCCCTTCGGCGGAATCCAGCGACAGCCATGCGAGCCGTTTCAATTCGCTCGGCAGATCCGGGAAACTGGCTGACCGCAATCTTGCTGTAATGATCGCACACCGCCGCGCCCGTGCCGCGACTGCCGCTGTGCGACAGCAACGCCACGTAAGTTCCCGCCGGCAAGTTCGTTGGATCGCCTTCCGTCGCAATCGGCCCGTGCGCCGTGAACAGGCCGAACTCCACGAAATGATTTCCGCTCCCGCTCGTGCCGAGTTGCGACCATGCGCGGTCCTTGTTCTGTTTCGTGATCGGGCTGACCGACCAATCCGCATCCAGCACGTCATGTGCGCGGCGGTCCTTGAAATTAGCGCCCACGCCGAAGCGCGTTTCCGCCTCGATGGCGCGCGTGAGCCGGTCCTGCTTTTGCTCCAGGTCGCGCACCGGGATGTCCAGCACCGTCATCTTCATGCGGCAGGCGATGTCCACGCCGACGGCGTAAGGAATCACCGCATTCTCCGTGGCCAGCACGCCGCCGATGGGCAGGCCGTAACCGACGTGTGCGTCCGGCATGAGCGCGCCCGCGACCGACACCGGCAACAGACACGCCTTCTCCATCTGCATCACCGCGTCGTGTTCGAGATGTTCGCCCCACTGCCGATATTTCACCGGCTCGGCGCGCGGCTGGCTGGCGGAGCCTATGTCGAGCAATGCCTTGGCAAACTCACCGCGCAATGGGTCATCGACGAATGCCGACGGATTGGCCACAATGGCCGCGACCTCCTCGTGCAACCGCGATTTGTCGCCGCCGCCGAGGATGAATTGGGCCACAAAATCCGTCGCCCGGCGGGTGGCTTCACCCAACGGCACGCCGAGTCGGAGAAAATCTTTGGTGTTCATAAATCTACCGTAAAAGCGGACTTTACATTTGGACGTTTAAACGCAAAGTCGAATTTGGAAAGCGGCGCGTTCTGTTCAATCACGGCCCGGACGCACAACCTCAAAACCGGCTTCGACGGCGGCCTTTGCCTGTCCCTCGTCATGCGTCATCAAGCGTGAAACTGTCAACTCCTCCATCGCCGCGAGATGCAGGCGATCCAACGAGCGGCAATGCAAAGCGCCCGAGTTCCGGTGCTGACGCAAAGCCGCCTGAAAAACGGTGGACGGAAGCGTGCGAAATTCAAAGGGAGGCTGGTTTCGCAATAGCGCCAGTTCCACTTCCAATCTACGCCACTGCGCCCGCGTGAAACCGCCGCCGGTCCGGATGGCTTTGAGCTGCACGAGCGTTTCCAACTCCGTCAGCACGGAAACAACGACTTCTGTTTCTGTGGCAATCGCTGCGCTCACATCCGCGCTTGATGCCTCGGTGCGCAAAAGCTTCAGCAGGCAACTGGTGTCAATGTAGATCACAGCTTGCGGTCGGCCCGCACCTCGGCGAGCTCCCGGTCAATGGAAGGGAAGACCTTGTTCCCCAAAATCTTTTTAATCCTCGCCGCGTGTTCTTCGGGATTCCAACGCTTGCGTTTGGCTTCCGACTCGATGACGCGCACCAGCTTGGCGACGGGCCGGGAATCGCGCGTGATGAGAATTTCATTTTCAACCTTCAACGCGGCCTCCGCCTCCGGCCACCGCTGGCGCAAATCGCGAATTGTAATCGTTTTCACGGTCAAAGCATAACATGTTTCACACAACGCGCAACCGCGATTTGTCGCCGCCGAGGATGAATTGGGCAACAAAATCCGTCGCGCGCCGGGTGGCTTCACCCAGCGGCACGCCGAGCCGGAGAAAATCTTTGGTGTTCATTGCTGATTTGATTCTGTTCTTTCTGGTTCTTGCTTAATGCTGAACGCCAGCGCGACGAATTGATAAGGATAACCTCTTTCATCCGCATCAACGCCGATTTCAGCCTTTTCATTTGGGTCAAGGCTGCGCCTTGTTCACTTGTTGAGGAACAGTTTCCACTCCGCGACGCCGTGGGCGTTGCGGATGAGGGCCGACACCGGCAGTTCCTTCGGCGCGCGCGGCGCCTTGAGCAGCTTCAGGCCGGCTTCGTGCGGCAGGCGGTTGCCCTTGCGGGTGTTCACCTGCTTGCTCGACCACACCAGGTTCTCCCACGTGTCCGGGCCGCCGCGCGAGCGGGGCACGACGTGGTCCAGGCTGCCTTCGTCCGGACGCAGCAACGCGCCGGTGTATTGGCAGCGGTTGCCGTCGCGCTCGCGGATGGTGCGGGCGCACAGCTTCGGGCGCTTCTTCGGCACCTTGGCGAAGTTCACGGCCACGATGACCGTCGGCACGCGGATCGCGCCGCGCACCGTGCGCACGGCGTTGTCGCCGTCGCGGATGGGCAGCGTGATCCATTCGTCCCACGTCACGGGACGGAGTGCTTCCGCACGGGCACCATCGCCCAGCTCGATTTCGAGAGCGGTGGCCACGTTCGTCGCCATCATGCAAAACGCCTCCTGTGGCGTGCGAATGTTGATCGCCTGCCAGTTGCGGTTGAGCACCAGCACAATCGTCTTGTTCAATATGTCGGTCATAAAAATGTGACACGTGACGGGTGACACGTGACAAGACGCTCGCCGTCGGTGCGGGTTGCCTTTTCCCGTCACTTGTCACCTGTCACACGTCACCCGGTTCAGGTGTTTGTTCTTTGTGGAAATTGGCTGCCTCGCTTGAATTTGTGCACCAAGCGGAATGATCGGCAATAACATCGGCAATTTATTGCCAATAAAGTCATTTGTTATCGCTAATATACTTGTAAAGTGGCCGCTTATATGCTTTATTTGATCGGCAATAACATCGGCAAACGTGACCACTAAAGCAGCCATCAAGACGCTTTTTGACCATCCATCGGACATGGAGCCACTCCTGCCCGGCGGCGATGAAGGCAAATCATCAGGTTTGGCCCTGGCGCTCATCCGCGGCGCCGAACGGCTCCGCGGTTCGCTGCATCCAATCACTCGCGGACTCGTGGCGGATTTGGTGCGCTCAATGAACAGTTTTTACTCAAATCTCATCGAGGGTCATCGCACAAGACCGAGAGACATTGAAGCAGCCATCCGGAAGGATTTTTCCACAAACTCCACCCAACGATCTCTTCAGATCCAGCATATCGCCCATATGGAAGTGCAGGCGGAGATGGAAACACGGTTGCCGTCGATGGCGGCCGGTGATGTCTGTTCGACCGATTTTCTTTGCTGGCTGCACGGAGAATTCTACCGGCGATTACCGGATGAATTTCGCAAACACACCAACGAAAAGGGCAAGACCTACGAGGTCAAGCCTGGTGAAATCCGTCAAGGCGAGGTCAGCGTGGGACGCCACATGGCGCCGAGCAGTAAAAAACTTGGCGAGATTCTCAAACGCTTCACAGAATTCTATGGCCCGCTGGTTACGACCGAGCCGGGCAGTCTGGTTGCTGCCGCTGCGGCGCATCATCGGATAACATGGATCCATCCCTTTCTGGATGGCAATGGTCGTGTGGCCCGCCTTTTTACCCACGCGTGGTTCGTCAAGGCGGGCGTCGACAGCAACGGACTTTGGACGATTTCGCGCGGTCTGGCCCGACGGAATGCAGCTTATCAAGCCTCGCTGGCCAACGCGGATGAGAAGCGGGTGAACGACTATGACGGGCGCGGCTACCTCTCACAGCGTTATCTCGGTGAGTTCTGCCAGTTTTTTCTGGGCACCGCTGCAGACCAGGTTGAGTTTATGGAAGCTCTCCTGTCACTTGACGGCATGTTAAATCGCATCGCCGGGTATGCAGGGCGCAAAGAAGCCGCCAAGGCACTTCCCAAAGGTTCCGGACTCGTGCTCAAGGAGAGCTTTCTGCGCGGCGAGATCGCGCGCGGTGACGTGGCAAGAATCATCGGCGCGTCACCCCGCACGGCACAAAAGGTCACGAGTAGGCTGCTTTCGGAACGGTTGGTCACGTCGAACTCACCGAAAGGTCCGCTGCGTCTGGGATTTCCAGCGGATGCCGCCGGTGAATATTTTCCGAACCTGTATCCGGCTGGCGCGGACTAAGGCTGCCAAGCTGGCTGCCTCGCTTGGATTCGCACCAAGACATCCGGTGTCAGAGACCGGCGCACTGCTGATTATGCAACGAGGCATTCAAGCTGGTTGATGGTTGATTGTTGAGGGTTGAGAGATGGGGACAAACACAGCTTTGCAACGGCGTCACTCAACTCTCAACCAACAACCCTCAACTTTCAGAAAATGGTCGCCCGGGAAGGTTCTGCCCCCTCGATTTCTGGGTGTAGGCCAGACGTGATGCTATTTCACCATCGGGCGGAAATGGGTTAATGGCTGAAAGTTGATGGTTGAGAGAACCGAACCGGGCGGCTTCCATTTTTCGACTCTCAACTCTCAACTATGAACCATCAACCTCTTCAAACTGGCTGCCGGGGCTGGAATTGCACCAGCATTCGCGCCTTCAAAGGACGCTGTCCTACGATTAGACGACCCGGCAATAAATGGTGGCCCGCCAGGGTAACGCGCCCTGTTCTGCGGATTAAAAGTCCGCTGCATCACTTTAATGCTTGCAGGCCGAAAATTGGTGCTCGTGGCAGGATTCGCACCTGCACTGGCGACGCTCTCGACGTCGTGCCTCTTCTGGTTGGGCTACACGAGCGAATCCGTAGCGCAGACATTCTTATTCTTGTCTGCGGGTTCATGGAACTTTCCAGTTCCGTGTTCGGAGCGGGCGACTGGAAAGTCGCCCGAACCCGCAGGCTGGAAAGCCTGCGCTACAAAAGGAACACCTCCGGTCGGTCTCTTTCACCGACTCATGTCCTGCATGCGGATCGCTTGAGCTTCTTCGCGCTCGGAGGTGTAAAAATGGCCTGCCGGCCGTAGCCGCAGGCGAAGGCTGGTCGGCGTGCCGGGTAACGCTCCCGGACCCGGCACTGATCTAGTGCGATTCCGTTTATAAGACGGACGGTTCTCTTTGAACTACACGCCGATGGCGGAATGCCGTGGACTCGCACCACTTGCCCGAAGGCACGCACTCGTTAGCACCGAGGCCCGGCGCGCTTGGCCGGTTGACATTCCAAAGTGGTGCCCGTGGCGGGATTTGCACCTGCACTCTCGAAGGTTTGAGTTTCGTGCCTCTGCGTTGGGCTACACGGGCGGCTGGTGCCCACGGTCGGGTTTGCACCGACACTGGACGCGTTTTAAGTGCGCTGCCTCTCCATTGGGCTACGTGGGCAAATTGGTGCCGCGTGAGGGATTTCCACCCACAACCTCTCCGGTCTGAGCGGAGCGCCTCTTGTAGTTGGGCTAACGCGGCATAAATGGTACTCCCGGCAGGACTCTAACCTGCAACCGCGACGTTCGAAGCGTCGCACTCTAATAATTTGAGCTACGGGAGCGAGATGGGGCCGATGGAGAGACTCGCACTCTCGTGGGGGCAATGCCCGGCAGTTTACGAAACTGCTGCTGTCGCTGCTGAGCCACATCGGCGTGGACGTGACAAGTGACGGGTGACACGTGGCAAGACGCGAAGGCGTCGTGACGAATCACGTCACTTGTCACTCGCCACATGTCACTTTGAAAGAACGCAACGCGAAGGCGGAGTTGAACCACCGCAGACAGGCCTGTGAAGTCCTGACCGGCACCGGTGTTCGCGTTGCGAAAGTATCCCCAAGCGCACTGAATCCAGCACCCGGCCATTGCTTCGACCGTGCGAGGTCTCTGCCGGCGGGCCGGATTCACTTGGGAAATTGGTCGAGCATCAGGGTAGCGCGCCCTGTATTCCGGCTTGGAAGACCGGCGTGTATCTCTCAACACCTATGCCCGAAAGTTGGCCTGCCAACCGTAGCCCGCCTGGTATGGCCATTAGCCCACCTACGCTCTGCGAGCTACGGTGGGCAACCTTCGGCCTCGCTTCGCTCGGCGAAGGTTGGAATCCCGTGCTGGAGTTGCACCAGCCTCTGCGGCTTTGCAGGCCGCCGCCTGAGCTGATCGGCCAACGGGATTTGAAATTAAAGTGCGGGCAGAGAAAAATCTCCGCCCGCGTTGCGATTAACTATTTTCGTCTGATTCAAGTGGCAACCATGGCCTGCTGGCTTTTTGAAAGCGCGCCGGCGGGCAAGGTCTTAACACGCTGGTTGTCCACCAAACCGAATTCCCGCAGCATATTCACGTTGACGATGCGCCCGGCAAATTGGCGCGCCGGCAGAAACTCGTTGATGAGTTTAAGCACGCGCGCGTAATCTGCGTCCTCGGGATCAACGGATAAATAGGAATCCTTGTATTTCGATTCGGCTTCGCCCAGTCCCGCATAGACTTCCACCGGATTCTCATCGGCCAGCGGATTGCGTTTGAAGAACACCCGCGCGTCATCACGAATCATTCGACGATCGCCCAGAAGCCAGACCAGCACAGAACCGCCTTGCAGGCTGGAACGCGCGTTGGTCACGAGTTCTGTGCCGGGCCCCCGGTTCATTAGAATGGAACGGATGAGCAGTGCGGTGTCGGCGGGGATTTCGCCCCCGCCGATCATCTCAATCTGGAGAACTTTTGGTTTTTTCTTGAGGGCGGCTTCCAATTTCAAAGCCCGCTTGACGTAATACGAATCGTCGTAAGCGGGAAGTTTGAGGCGGAAATCGCTGATGTATTTTTTCTGACGTGTTTTCATAAAATGCCTTTCTCAATGGAATGGTTGTCAATTGCGCGGAGCAAAATTGCAGGCGGAGAAAATATTATCCCCGCCCGCGTTGTTTCCCCATTTCCTTGAACCGTCCGCTTGGCGGCCGTCCGCCAGGACCGGACAAAGCGCGCGTCAAGTTTCAGCGCCGCCATTTTCTTTCGTTTCAGCCGTGTTCGAGGTTTTGCTGTTTTTCAACGGCACGAACCCGCCCGGCATTCCAAGCACCAACGTGTTGCCGGCGTTCTGTGCAGCCGAGAGCGACTGCATCAGGCGCAGGTTCATCAGTGCCGGATTGTTTTCCAGCACACGGGCGGCGTTTGCCAGATTACGCAACGAGGCGCTTTCACCTCGCGCGCGTTCGAGCGCCGCCTGACCCTCCTGCTTCGCCTTCAACACATCGGCAAAGGCTCGCTTCAGTTCAGCCGGAAACATCACGTCCTTCACTTCAACAGCGAGGACGCTGATGCCGATCTTGGCCGCTTCCGGCCGCACGCGCGCCAGAAGCTGCGCGCCGATTTCGAGGCGCTGGTTGAGCAACGCTTCCACGGCGATGCCGCTTACGATTCCTCGAAGCGCAAGCTGGGTGGCGTTGTAGAGATCACTCAACCAGTTCTGTGTTTCGTGCGCGGCCTTGACCGGCTCCGTAACCTGGTAGGTGACGAGCAAGCTCAACTTAAGGCCGACATTGTCAGCCGTAAGCACTTCCTGACCGGCCACGAGCAGCGAGGTCTTGCGGAGGTCTGTGAATTTAACCGTCCAGCCGACGCCCCAAAGAACGTGGCGACCCGCGTTATTGCGCCGCACATACAGGCCGTAGTGATAAACGAGTCCGGTCCAACCTTCGGGCACGTCAAACGCGTGTCGCAGTTTCTTGATGACAGGCAGGGCGATCATGACGGCAATGCCGGCGATGGTGATACTGATGATAAACAGGATGTTGTAGTTCATGGTTATTTCCTTTCTTGAGTTAGTTAAAAATTGGAAGTCCGAGACAGAAGACCACCGTCCGGCGGCGGGAACCCCGAAAACATTCGGGGTTCGCTGGGCTGACTTCGGGCTGCGCTTGCGCGCCGGTCTTGCTGTCTCGGACTGTTGCGGGATTTCTCCCTGTCTCCAACCAGTGGATCGGTTATGAGCCGAGTGCGGATTCGAACCGCGATTGAACCGGCTTATGCAGGACAAATCCGACGGACTGTCGGATTCGCTACGAACCGGTTCAAATTGTGAAATTGGGGTGACCAACCGGATTCGCACCGGCACAAACGCCTTCACGGGGCGTGATGCTGCTGTTACATCATGATCACCATGAAATGGATCCCCTGGTCGGACTCGCACCGACGAATAGCGGTTTACAAAACCGCTCCTGTAGCTGCTGAGGCACAGGGGCAAATGGCGTCCACGGCAGGAATTGCACCTGCGACCTCCACCTTCGCACGGTGGCGCTCTGACCTAACTGAGCTACGTGGACAAAATGGCATCCGTGGCCGGACTCGCACCGGCTAGGACCAGCTTGAAGGGCTGGAGGCGTGAGCTGCTTTGCATTCACGGACTGCTTGCGTAGGGTTATCAATGGTCCCTGAGGTTGGTATTGCGCCAACGTCTCCTCGTCTTCAGCGAGGCGCTAATCTGCCTCAGCTACTCAGGGTCCGCCTTCGCGCTGTGCGCTACGGCGCGATGAAAACTGGCCTGCCAACCGTAGCTCGTAGAGCGAAGGTTGGTCGTCCCGCGTGGTAACGCTCCGCGGTCTCTCGCTTATCAGGCGAGTGCTCTGCTTTTGAGCTACGGGACGATTTCCAGTCTCGGCTTAGCACCGAATCGCCGAACTGGACGAAATGCCAGGTTCAACTTCGGTACCGGTCGGATTCGAACATTCCGACTTGGTTTATAGCTCCGGCGAAAGAGCAACTGGCTTTGGTAACGCATGATCGGTTTCATGGAGTCTCCTTTCGTTTATGGTTTAAAAATTGGCCTGCCATCCATAGCTCTAGACTAAGTGGACGAGCCCTCCTTCGCCCAGAGGCTATGGAGGGCATCCTTTGCTCTGACCCAACCATCGTTGGCTCAGAGCGAAGGATGGCGGAAGGCGTCGGTAATGCTCCGACCTCGGCGATGCCGATCCTGTTTTCGGGACAGGTGCAGCCAGCTTATATCTGCCTGCCTTCCGTTAAATGGTCAGGGTGGCAGGAGTTGCACCTGCGACCTCCTCGTTCCGAACAAGGCCGTCTGCTGCTGACATTACACCCTGAAATTGGCTGCCAGACTTGGACTCGCACCAAGACAAGCGGCTTAACAGGCCGCCGTGCTACTTTGACACCACCTGGCAATGGCGCTGCCGGCAGGATTCCCACCTGCATCGTTCCGTTTAGAAGACGGATGCCTCATGTATTCGACCACGGCAGCAATTTGAAATTGGTCAGCGCGGCAGGAATTGCACCTGCGATCCCTCGGTCCCAAGCCGAGTGCGTTGGCTACTACGCTACGCGCTGGTTCGCCCCGATGGATTTTAGAGATCGGGGACGGGAGAAACGCGACGCCGAAACCCTGGGAATCAGCCTCGCGGTAAGATTCGAAATTGGCGAACCCGGAGGGACTTGCACCCTCAACCCTCCCGCAGACAACGGGGCGCTCTGCTGATTGAGCTACGAGTTCGATATGGCCTGCCAAGCCGAAGCCCGGTCATTGAGAGTCATGCCCACCTACGTGCTACGCACTTCGGCGCGGCAGCCTTCGCTTTTGCTCCGCTGCGGGCGAAGGCTGGTGGGAAGTGCTGGTAACGCTCCAGCTCGTCACTTCCGGCTTTGTTTTGCGACACCCGATTTACAGTCGGGCAGCCGGATCACTTCCCTGAAATTGGTAGCGGGAGTGGGAGTCACACCCACCTGAAGAAGTTTATGAGGCTTCTCTCTGTGCCTTGGTCGAGTTTCCCGCAGTGAAATGGTGGAGTCGGTGGGTAACGCTCCCACATCAGCTTGCTTGCAGGGCAAGTGCATTGCTTGTCTGCCACGACCCCGAAGAATTTATGATTTACGATTTACGATTTGGCAGGTCGCCGTGGTGCTGCCCCACGCAGGCTGAGTTTTGGAGACTCGGCTGCACGCTGGTGCGCGACCTGTCAACGATCGCGCGCTCCACGCAGCAAATCGTCAATCGTAAATCATAAATCGGAAATGAGATGGTGCGGTTGCCGGGAATCGCACCCGGACGTGCTCCCTGGCGAGGAGCCATTCTGCTGTTAAATCACAACCGCGGAAATTAAAAGGGCCGGAAGTGTCATTGCACTCCCGGCCCATGCCATTTCAACAAAGAACAAACACCTCTTGGTGATCTATTCGATCCCAACCCGCGGTTTCACGGCGGCTGTTTCGGTGTTTAGGGGCACACCTCCTCCGAAGCCCTTAAAATGTAAATTCGGTTCAAACCATCCCGGCGCACTTTCCGGCGATTGATGGGCACACCCCACCGGTTGAGAACCTCGGCTCTCTTGCGCCATTTTCAGTTTGTCGCTACCTGACATCATCTAGATGTCGTCGTTTCTATTGTTCACAGATTGTTCATCTTTCGTTGCTTGTTATCTCAGTCGTTTCAGGGAAATAAAAAACCCTGCCTACATTCGGTAAGCAGGGTTAGAGAAATTCTATTTCGATTCTTTACCTGCTTACTCCAAGTCTATCCAAATTACCTTCGGGCTGTTGCCCAAGGGTGGCCGTGGATAGACCCAGGCTAAACACACAACCCGGGTTATACCGGCTATGACGTGTCGCTTTCGCGACCGACATAATCGGCCAACTCATGGTTGATATGTTCATACAGGTTTTCATCGAAACAATGCAGAGGATTACCACGGAAGTATGGTTACAGTCAAGTTATATTTTGCACGAAGATAAATATTTTTCGTACCGAAGCATCCGGATACGTTGATGCAAAATGAATTCCAGACTTCGGATTTCCCATGCCGGGAAACACAATTTGAGCCGGTTGAAAGAGGTGTTGCCGGCCGCGCTCCGGCTGCAGCCCTTGGCCGGTTCGAATGCGCGTCTTTCCCGTTCAGTTCCAGACGCTGCGCTTTCTGCCGTTCAACAGGAGCAGCCGGATGGATTCACCGGTAGCAATGCCGCGTCAAAATCGCGCCAAACTGCCGTTAAAAAAATGGGGTGGCCGACGGGATTTGAACCCGCGACAGCCAGATCCACAATCTGGGGCTCTAACCAGGCTGAGCTACGGCCACCAACCGCCTGTCAGGTTAGATTTTTGAAAGCCGCGCGTCAAGTTTGCGCCGGACCCGCGCAGGCTATCGCCCGTCCACACCTTTGAGATAGGCGAAAATGAGTTCGGGCAATTCGCGGCTGTAACCGCCTTCCAGCAGGCTGAACATTGGCACGCCGAGCGCGCGCAGCGATTGGCCCAGCCAGTAAAAATCTTCCAGCACCAGCGCGCCCTGCACGAGCGGGTCGCGCACGTAGGCGTCGAATCCGGCGGACACGGCCACGAGATCGGGGTGGAATTTTTTCAAATCGTCGAGCGCGCGGGCCAGCTGGCCACGATAGGTCTCGCGCGAAGCGTCCGTGGCGACGGGATAATTGAAGCAATTTTTGCCGGCGTTCGTCGCGCCGGTGCCCGGATAAAACGGATACAAGTGGATTGAAAAAAACGCGACCCCGGGCCGGTCGAGCAAAATTCCTTCCGTGCCGTTGCCGTGATGCACATCGAAATCATAAACCGCGACGCGCTTCGCGCCAGTGGCGGCGGCTTCGAGCGCGGCGATGGCCATGTTGTTCAAGTAACAAAAACCCATCGCCTGGTTGCGCAGGGCGTGATGGCCGGGCGGACGCATGAGACTGAAGGCGTTTTCGCCTGCTTGGGCGGCGCGCAGGGCGTCCAGCGCGGCGGCGGCGGACGCACGGGCATAATCGGCAATGTTTTCGTAAAACGGCGTGTCGTCGTCGAAGTCCTCCGGTTCCTTCAAACGCGCGAGATGTCCAGCCGAATGGGCGCGAAGGATTTGCGCGTCGTTTGCCTGGCCTGGCGCGGCGCAATCAATCGGCAGTTCGGTCTGGTTTCGCAGCCGCTCCCGCGTGGCGAGAATTCGCAGCGGGCGTTCGGGATGGCCGACGATTGAATAACCGGTGCAATGTTCATCCGTGATGATTTTCACGGGCGGGAGTTTAACGGTGAAAGGGCGCGAATAAACACGAATTTTGGTCCGGTGAGGTGAGAGCGCGCACACCGGAACCCCGGTTTAAGCGGTCACAACACACGCCGGTTTACGCCTGCCGGATGAACCCGGCGTTCCGCAGCGGACGCAGCATCGTGCCAGGGCGGCGGTGTCCCGCCGGCGCGTTGGAAAACATTCCACAATGAGAGATCGGATTGTTTTGGAAATGGCGGGGCATTCGGCTAAAGTTGGCGGCGGCGGGAATTTAATTATGAAAATAAAATTGTTCGTACTGGCAGCCGTCTTCGGCATGTTCGTATTCAACGCGGGCGCGTGGGATTATGAGGGGCATCATGCCATCAATGAACTGGCGCTGGCGTCGCTGCCGAAGGATTTTGGCGGATTCACACTGACCCCCGCCTTGAAGCATCGCATTGCGTTTCTGGGAGGCGAGCCGGACCGCTGGCGCAACGTGGGTGATTTGCCGTTGAAAAATGTCAACGGGCCCGATCATTACATAGGTTTGGAGGATTTGAAACTTTATGGACTGACGCCGGAGACGCTGCCGCCCCTGCGTTACGATTTCGCCGCCGACATCGCGCGGGCGCGGATGGCGCATCCGGACCGGTTTCCGGCCATTGACCCGGCAAGGGACGCCGATCACACCCGCGAGCTGGATGGGTTCCTGCCGTGGTCCATCACGGAGAATTACGACAAATTGAAATCATGTTTCAGTTATCTCAAGACCTTCGAGAAATATGGCGGCACTGCGGAGGAAATCGCGAACGCGAAAGCGAACGTCGTCTATGTCATGGGCGTGATGGGGCATTTTGTGGGCGACGGTTCGCAGCCGTTGCACACGACGGTGTATTTCAACGGCTGGGTCGGTGACAATCCGCACGGCTACACGACCAGTCTGAAATTTCACGCGTGGATTGACGGCGGTTACTTTCGCCAGACCGGGGGGATAAACGTCGGGACCCTGGTTGACAAAATTCATCCCGCCGAACGCATTGCCCATGCGGATGCACCGGACGGAATGTTTCGCGCCGCGGTGGCTTACCTGGTGGAGCAAAATAAACTCGTCGAGCCGCTTTACGAATTGGAAAAGGAAGGCAAGCTGACCGGCGAAGGTGTCAAAGGCCTGGAGGGCCGGCCGTTTCTCGAAGGCCAGCTCGTGAAAGCCGGTCAGATGCTCGGCAACATCTGGTACACGGCGTGGCTCGAGGCGCCGGACGACCAATATCTCGAAACGCAACTGGAGCAACGCAACGCGGCGAATTCGCAACCGAAGTAAGACCATGGATTAAGCCGGCTTGGCAGGCCGGATTTCGAAGCGTTCGTGAAAAGCTGCGCGTTGCGGCCCTTCTTTGCTTTTCATTATGGCTGAAGGTGATACCCGGCCCGTCTTACTGGAATGCTTTCACCTCGACCAGGGCAATCGCGGCCGGCCTCGGATTGGTAAACAGGATGCGAAGCTTTGCGGTATTTACCGGACGAAAAGTGATTGTGTTTTCACCGTTCGCCCAAGGTTTTCGTGGCGTCCTGTGCGACCCGGGAACGTCCGCCCAATTCGTTCCCGTCCAATATTGAACGGTGTATTTTGCCGGCGCTTTGAACTTTGTCCCGTCGGCATAAAAGTAGAGCTGGCTGGAACTGAATTGTTTTTCGGCGCCGAAATCCAAACTGAACCAGTCCTCGGCCGCCGGTGATCCGGCATTCGACCAGTAGTTCCTGACATTCGGGTAAAACCAGACGCGCCCGTCCACGGCTTGATAGATTTCGTTTGTAAAATTGTTGACGGAAGCAGACGGCGCGGGAAAACCTTTCTTGACGTAGTTCACCGCCAAATCAATCGGATGCGATGTTATACCGGCTATTGGCTCGGAAATGGCGATAGTTTTCCTGCCCAAGGCCGACGGGGTCAAGACCTGGCGGCCATTTACATAGACAGACAGGCCTACGCCTTTTTTATAATGTCGGCCATCACGGTCGTACATAATCGTCACCCGT
Source organism: uncultured Verrucomicrobiae bacterium (assembly GCA_963802515.1). GTDB lineage: Bacteria > Verrucomicrobiota > Verrucomicrobiia > Limisphaerales > UBA11358 > UBA11358. The sequence continues at coordinate 1,085,830 of CAWDIX010000002.1, read as the reverse complement.
TGCCCATGGTAAGGAACGTTTTCCAGACAGAAGTAATCAATGGAGTTGGTCGAGTGCGGATCGGTTGATATCAGCGGGTTTATTTCCAGAACGTTGTCCGCCCGCGGCCGCAGCCCGGCGAGACCGGTGATGACCAAATCATTAAAGCACGAATGATTGTAGTGGTGGCTCCTGGGCAACCCGACAATGACCCTTCCGGTGTCGGGATTATAATCTTCCTGCAAATCCGGCTGGCCGTTCAAGTAGTGTTGACGAGCGTATTGCTTCAGCAATCGAATGTAATCCCCGGCATGCACCACATCCTGGGTGTAATCATTTAAAAGATTGGCCATGCCCTCCAACACCAGGGTGGTGTCAAACGGCCAGGTTGGCCCATTCCACTGGCATTCCGGCAGTTTTTTCCCGGCCACCGTGACATACCGGTACTGCCGCAGGTAATACTCGTAACCCGGTTCAACGGTGCGCAGTCCGTAAGGACCGGCAAATTCTTCCGAGGAAAGCAAATGCTTCCAGGACGCATTGTATTTCGGATCATCATCAGGGAGTTCAAAAGCCCAAGGCACATATCCCGCCAGTTCACGTCCACGAATAAAATCCCAGTAATGTACAAACCGGTTGTCGGCTTTGAACCGGTCAGTGAAGTGTTGCAGGCTGTCGTTCCAAAGGTTCGTCTCGACCGCATCCCTGATGGCCGCAGCTTTCGTGGCGAACGCCTCCGCGGCATTGGTGTCGCCCGCCAGCATCGCCAATTTGCTGATGGCCATTGCGTTGGCGAACATAAAGCTGTTGATTGTCGGGCGGAACGCATCGCCGTGCAGGAAACCGTCCCTGCCTCCGCTGGCATCAATCGAAGCGATGGAGTATTCGGTGGCATCGAGGATCGGCTCAATGGAATACAACCCCTTGGCCGGATCGTAATGATCCGTCCAAAGTCGGTAGATCTGTTCCATTGGGCCCAGGTTTTTAATCGCGAAAGCCCGGTCTCCATTTACCAGGTAACGGGCATAAACAGCGGCGGCAATCGCCTCGCTAAAATGACGGTCATTACCGCCGGCATACATGAAGTTGATGTAATCATCCAGATAACGATTATCCTTCAGCCAGCGGCCTTCGTTGATGTGGAACGCGGTGGCATCATTGAGGCTCTGGAAGGGATTCCAGGTCCAGCCCACGTCGTCCAGAAATTCCGTGACGATGTATCCCCGGTCGCCAAGATCTTTGAGATGCGACTTGTAAAGCTGCCATCGGTAGTAATAAATCCGGGTGAGGTCCGGATCGGAGCAATCGAAAAAAGGAATGTTCTTTTCAAACCACGGGGCGTCGTTGCCAAAATAACGGGCGGCCAGGGAAGTTTGCGGCAGAACGCTCGTCTCCTGCTGACCGGCAACTGCTCTGGCAACGACAACGCCAGACAACCATGCCGCCACGGCCAGACAAATCACGCCGGACGTTTTCGTTGTCCGAATCATCATAAAGTAATTTTCAACCCGAAGAACCTACCATAAAAATGCGACGGTGTTCAAGAGGACGGAAAACTCAAATTACGAATTGTCGCCGGTTCAATATGCAAGGCGAAAGTATCTGGCTTGGTTCGTAACCGGAACGGTCAGGCTGTTGGTGCCGCTGGCAAAGACAATTGGATCGTTCACCGGCGACCAGGCGCTGGCGGACCCGACATTCGAGGCGGATTGAAGCGTGGCCACATTGCTCGGCCAGGAAATCACGGCATTGGTTCCGTTCAAGTTGATCCGCAGGGCGACCGGGGCGACCGTCATCGTTTGCGAAACCGTGTAACCCAGATAGCTCGCCGTGATCGTAGTCGCGCCGGCGCCGATGGCGATCAGTTCATTATCGGGGCCGATCGTAACGACGTTTGTATCACTTGACGTCAGCGCCAACCAGGGACTGGATGTGAGCGGATGGTTGGTCAGATTTTGAAAGTTATCCATGACCAGGGCAAATTGAGCCGCACCGCCCAGGGTTTGCGTCGGGAGCAGGTTCATAGCAATGCCCAGGAACGCGCCCGGATCCGCCGTGGTCACAGTCTGCAAACCAAACACACCGCCGGCCATTTGCCCCGGGTGCGCTTGAAATCCAACGATGACATTTGTTTTCCCGGCGGTCAGGGCCGATGGGATGGCGTATTCCATATTGAAGAATTGCCCCGGTGAATTATTGGTCAAGGTTTGCGTCGCAATCACGCTGCCGCCGACGAGGATATCAAACACCCGGCCGCCGGAATCGCTTCCCCAATACGCGCAGGCGACGCTCATCGCGGCGTTGGATATAACGGCCATGGTATAGCCAAACGAACCGGTGGAGGATTTGTTTTCGTTGGCATCGCGCCAGTTCAGTCCGTCATAGTTGCCGGTGGTGCTGTTGGTTGCCACAAGATTGTGTGCCGCCTCCGAAATGGGATCGGCAATGCTGACCTGGTCTATAATCCGCGCTTCGGCCACGGCATTGGAATTGGCAAATTGCTGCCAATCTGCGGAGGAGAGCAGCTTCCAATAAACCGAGTAGCGCTGATGCTGTAATTGGTAAAACGGAATCAGAGTCACATCACGAGGCTGACCAAGCCCCCTGGTCTGGAAGGTCAACGGTTGCCCCGGCACCGGAACCGTATTGCTCAAGAGTGTCAGGCCATCAGCGACGAGCAAGGGCACGGTGCCGGCAGGAATTGGAACGCCCGTCAAGTCGCCCTGGCCGGCCGCAATGTCGCTGGCCGGCATTCCGTTCGACCCCAAAGTCCCGGCCAGCAGAATCGGCCCGTAAAACAGGGCCACCGTGTTGGCCGTGTCCTGCAGGGCTTCAGTCCGCAACGTCATCGGTAATTGGATTTGGACTTGATCGTTGTTTTGCCAGTTGCGGGTGACGCTCACATAACTGCCAGGGGAATTGGTGACCGGTTGTGAAATGCCGTTGATGGAAAGAAGCATTCCGGATTGCGCCCAGGACGGACAGCGGATGTTCAACGTCAATGGCAGTCCATTGGTGCATTGGAACGCCAACGTGGTCGTGTCGCTTTGTGGGAAAGTGGTGTTCTGCACCACCGTCAAACCTTCCTCCGGCCAGTTCAACTGCGACGGGATGAACAAGTTGAGGTAGAGCGAATTCGTGCCGTGAAAGTAGATCGTGTCGCCATACTTGGAATGGTTTTCCACCCCGGTGCCGTCGCAACACCAGAAGGAATTGTTTGTCGTCGAATAGGTTTTGAAGCTGCCCGGCTCCAGTGAAACGAAATAAGTCATCGAGCCCGGCGCCGTCTCCGACCCGAGGATCTGGTTGTAAAGCGCCCGTTCGTAGAAATCCATCGTGGCTGCGGAAGGCGACCATTCGAACAAATGCCGGGTCAGCTTGAGCATGTTGTAAGTATTGCAGGTCTCACACGTCTCCGGCGTCAGGTGCGAGGGAAAATCCGTGATGGGGAAAAAGTGTTCGTTGTCGCTGTTCCCGCCGATTGCATAAGAGCGATAATCGGCCACCCGGGCCCAAAAGAAATCAGCAATCTCGTGGTAGCGGGTGGTGCCGGTCAGTTCGTACTCCCGCGCTGCGCCGGTGATCTCCGGAATCTGGGTATTGGCATGCAACCCATCCAACACATCCTGGTCCTGCGAAAGTGGACTAAACAATGACTGCTTGTCGAAGTCGGCGGCGATTCGTAAATAATTGGTGTTGCCGGTGACGGCGTAAAGGTTGGCCAACACCTCGTTCATGCCGCCGTATTCCCGGTAATTCAGCATTCCTTGAATCTGGCTGGCGGTCAACTGGTCCATCCGGAATTGAACCCAGTTGGCCATGTTGGTCAGCACGGCGAGCGCCTGATTGTTGCCGGTGTGCTGATAGACATCCAGCAATCCAGCCATGCCCTTGTGCAGCGTGTACCAAGGCACACTAAAGTAGCTGTTCTGGGTTTCGTTGATCAGATCGTCAATGTAATATTCCGGAAAAGCCGCCAAATAACCCGCGTTGAAACCCGCGGCGGGAGATCGCGCCTGGCATTTCGCAAGTTCGCCCACGAGGTAATCGGTCCGAGCCTTGAGTTGGGGATCTCCTGTGCTCGCATACATCATGGAGCAGGCGGAGAGATAATGTCCGACGAAATGCCCGAGGCAGAGCGTATCGCCGGGATTTTCCCACCCGCCGTAGGGAACCGCGTTGCTGGTGGAAAGGCCGACATTTGCGCGGAAGCTATACAGCAACCGGTCAGGATCAAGGCCCAAAAGATAAGCCTCGTCCAACAGCATGTTGGTTTGGAACGGACCTGGCAGAAGGGTGACATTTGTCAAATCAAATGGAACCGCAACCAAAGGATTGAATCCCGCAGGCGCATTGGTAGCACCCGCGGCGCCATTGGTGCCGGCCGTCAGCGAAACAAGAAACACGCGATCGCCGACGAGTGAGTTCATGGTGTTGTCCGCCGCGCTTGTGGTGCTCCCATTGTAAGCCTGGCCGCCGGCGTATACGTTATTGGAAGTGCCGAGCCACTCGAAGAAAGCACCGGTGGTGGAACTCGTGACATCGAATCCGTAAGTCTTGTTGGGGGCCAGAGCGAACGGCGCGGCGAAGGCCAACTGCACCCAATTTCCGTCGCCGTCGATTGAATTGTGGCTGCCGGACCATCCCTCGTTGCCCGTGGTGGTGTAAGTCTCGGTATCCCGCGTGAAGCCAGCGGTCCCGGCCAGCGAAGGATCGGTCACACGCACCGTGATGGTCACGCCGCCGTTCATCTGCCACCAGGTCAGTGCCGTGTTGTTGGTATAGCCGGCATGCCGCAGCCATACGGCGGTAATCGTGTAGCCGTTGGTATTGCTCCCGGTGGTAAAAGTCTGTCCCTGATCCGCACGATCTCCGGCCACATAAGTGAATGCGTCATTGGCGGCGCCGTCCCCATAGATGCCACCGTCGCTTACATTGGCGCCGTCGTCAGGCGCACCGGTGAAATTATAAATGTCATTGGCGCCCGGCATTGGCGTGCCAGTGGTAATGGCCAGCGTGGCTGCTTGAGCCGGCAGTGTCAGGCAGAGGATGCCAGTGGCGAAAAGTCGTTGCAGCATCGCGTTCATGGGTTTAGATGTGCCCCTGTCCGCAAGCGGGTTGCGAGTTCCGCTACGGCAAAAAACCTTTCCGCCTCGGCGTGAACGGCCAGCAACTTTTCCATGCGCGCACGCAGGGCGGGCCTGCCGGCGCAGGTCTGATCCAAAAAAGCGCTGCGCTTCGCCGGATCAGTCAGGCTCAAGGCTTCGCAAAACAAATTCTCTTCCTGTTCGCTCCCGTCAAACATTTTTCATTCTCCGCCTAGCAAAGAGGCAGGCGACGCCGCCTGCCTCTCTCACCCTCAATCGTTTTCTCATTTCGATGCTGCTACGCCGAGCGCCGGCGAAGCAGGCCCGCCAGACCGCCCACTGCCATCAGCGCAAAAGTGGAGGGTTCCGGCACCGGCGTGAGTCCGACCAGGAACACCCGGTCGCCGACGAGCCCGTTCAGAGTGTTATCGGGAGCGGCAACCGTGCTGCCCCGATAGGCCGAGCCGCCGCTGAAGGCATCGGTGCTCGTACCCAGCCACTCGAAAAAGACATTGTTATTGGCGCTGCCGGTAAGATCGAAGCCATACATGGAGTTGGCCGCCAGCGTGACCGGCGCAGCCAGTGTGAAGTGCAGCCACATCCCGTCGCCGTTGTTTGAGTTGTTGTAACCTGTCCCCCAACCTTCCAAACCGGTCGTGGTATAGGTGTCCGTGGCAAGAGCAAAACCGGCGCCTCCAGCTTGTGATGGATCCGTCACTCTCAGTGTAAGGGTTCCACCAGCAGCCATGTGCCACCACGTGCCGTTGAAATTCGGGTCGCCGTCAGGCCCGTTGGCGGTGTAGCCAACGTGTTGCACCCAGATGTCGGACAATTCATATCCACCGGTTAAACCGCCGGTTGTGAAGGTCTGTCCCTTGGTCGTTTGGTCGCCGGCAACGTAGGTGAACCCATCATTCGCCGCGCCGTTTAAATAAGCGCCCCCGTCACTGGCGTTCCCGCCATCAGCGGCGGCGCCCGTGAAGTTATAGATGTCATTTGCTCCCGGGGTAGGCGCGGTGGGGGTTAATATCAGGGAGGCGGCTTGCGCAGACATCATGGCCAGCGCCAGGCTGCCACAGACGATTGCAGTCAGTAATTTGGTGTTCATGAAACTTCGTTGTTGATATTGTTGTTTTCGGATTTGCCGATTTTCTGTTCGTTGGTTTGTTTCTTCTGTTGATTTTGTTCTTCCACAAAACCCGTTCAGGGCGCGATGCGATAAAACATGCTGCCTGAAGTCGGGATTGGAATCACGTAAGGGCTGGTACTCGCGCTCGGGACGGCGGTCCAGCCGTTCGGATTCGACAGGCTCGTGTTCGATTCCAACCCGGCGCCCACCACATTCCACGTCAAGGTCAGGTTGCCGCCGCTGGCGACGACGCTGAGTTTGGGGATGAACAGGCTTGCCGTGAAGCCATTGATTTGTGAGGTGGGGGTGTCAAGGCCGCTGTTTTCTGCAAATACGCCGACGACCAAGTTGGTCGGACCATTCATCGGACCATTCAGGTAAGACATATCGACGACCGGTGTCACATTGAAACCGTTGACATTCATGCTCCAAACGCCACGCGCACGACCGATTACGACGACCATTTGGGGTGGCGGAGCCGCGGCGACGGCAATGCCCAGCTCAGCGCCATTCTGATCGCCTACGCCGTAGGCGCCGGGTTCTGCCAGGAAATCGCTGTTATAGATCTCCCCGCCGCGCAGAATGTTGGTGTCGGCCGAACCGGCGAATATTCCAATTTGATCATAGTTTGCGCCGGCATTATAGTTCGTGAAGTAGCCTGTCGCGGTGAAATCCTGCGCCCCGTTAAAGCCGATGCCGTCCAGGGTAATACCAATCCCCTCCGCCCCATCCATGTTGAGTTCCCCAAAGAAATCGTACGTGGTGGAAGTGATGTTCAAAACGCCATTGGCTGTGTCATAAAACAGGTTGGGATCGTCAGTCGGGATCGCCGCCCCGGTACCAGGGAGACGGACACTGAAGGGAGTGCTGGTGCCATTGACATCGAGAATGCTTCCGCTGCCCGCCGCGCTGAAATTGATGTTCGTGGTGACCGACGGCAGTTCAACCGCAAGCCGGGCGACGCGGCTGGTAGCACTGCCACTGCTGTTGGTAACAACGACTGAATAGCCACCAATTGTACCGTTGTTTGTGTCCACGTCGGGGATGTAGATCGTGGCATTGGTTTGATTACTCAATGCAGTGTTCGTGTTAAAATACCACTGGTAGCCAAACGGCGAGGTGCCGCTGACGCCGACAGAAAACTGCGCGCCGGCGTGTTGTGGAATCCATTCTGATGCGGTGGGCTGGTTGGTAATCGCAGGCGGGAAATAGCTGGGCGCCCAGTTATCTCCCACCATCTCAACAAGAAATACGCGACTGCCGACGAGCAGGTTTGTTACGTCATCCGGCACCCCGGCGCTTGCAGTGCCATTATATGCCTGTCCGCCGCTGTAGACGGCGTTGGTGGCGCCAAGTATTTCAAAAAAGTCGCCAGAATTCCCCATGATGTCGAACCCATACTGGGTGTTCGGCAACAACGTGATATTGGTTCCATAACTGGAGAATCCAAAACGCATCCATACTCCGTCTCCATTGGCGCTGTTTTGGACGCCGGTGGGGGCGGGGTTGTTGATTTCCCCGCCGGTGACCTGGACGGTCTCTTCATCCAGCCCGAAACCCGGGGTGCCGGCTTGCGACGGATCCGTGAGGCGGAACGTGAATGTCGGATTGGCGCTGGCGGCGAAGTCATACCACGTCAAATCCGTATTGGCTGTGTAGCCGCAGTGCCGAATCCAGATTGCCGCGACATGATAGCCGGCGGGATTGGATCCGGTGGTGAAAAACTGCCCCTGGTCGGCACGGCCATTGGCCACGTACGTGAACCCATCATTCGCAGCACCATCCGCGTAGGCGCCGCCATCGTTACAGTTGCCGCTGTCGGTGGCCGCACCGCTGAAATTGTATTGGTCGCTGGCCGTCGGCGTTGGGGCACCGGGTTGAAAGTTGAGGGTTCCTGAATTCAGGGGGGTAGGCGGCACAAAATTGCCGTTAATTTCAACCAGGAACACGCGATCGCCACCGAGGGGGTTTAGAGTGTTATCGGGAGTGCCAGTCGAGCTGCCCCTATATGCCCCTCCATTGTAAACAGTGGCGTTGGTGCCCCATGATTCAAAAAAGGAGTTCCCGGCTCCTGATAAGCTTGTGAGGTCGAACCCGTAGGTGGTGTTCGCCGACAACGTGGGACCATTGGTGAGTCCAAAACGCAACCACAGTCCCGTTCCATTGGCGGCGTTTCCGGTGCCGGGGTTGTCGTATTCAGAACCGGTAACAGTGTAAGTTTCTGAATCCAGTGCGAAACTTCCAGTGCCAGCCTGGGATGGATCCGTGATGCGGGTCGTAAATTCGCCTCCAGCGCCGAAGCTCCACCACGTCCAATCCCCACTGGTATAAGCAACGTGCTGAACCCAGATGGCCGTGACTTTGCCGCCGCTGGCTCCAGTGGTGAATGTCTGCCCCTGGCTGGGCTGGTCAAAGGCCACATAGTCATTACCACTCACATTGCCGGCGGCAGCGGGCGAACCGGTGAAATTATAGATGTCGTCAGCGCCCGGCGTTGGGTCGGAGGTTAAAAAGTTGAGGGTGGTTTGCGCCGGCAATGAAACGGCGAGGAGCAGGCCGGGCAGCAGGATGCCCAGCTTGAAGAGTTGTCGGGATTGTTTATTCATAATTTTTAAGGTCGTCTTGTTATTTGATGTTTGAATGTTGAAATTCTTTACCACCAGAAGCCGCATTCAGGCCCGCTATTGGACAGGAGAGAACGGTGTTGCATATCCATTAGCTTCTGCCATTCGACATGCCCGTCACACATGCAAAGATTGCCACCAAGCGCCAAGTTGCCCCCCACATGCGGGGAGTTGTAAGAAAGTATCCCCGCTGGAAGATTCACGTTTTTCGTGATGTTGATGTACGAATAAGTCAATTTTAACGAGTCGCTTATATTTCCGGGAGTTGTGATTGTGGCATCCGCCAGGAGCACACGAGCCGCCGCCCCTCCCAAGGAAACCGGCGTAACAATGGAAGTGTTCCAATTTGTCGGCTGCAGGCCGTGATTGTTGGCTCCACCGGGAAAAGTGTTCGCATAACCCGTCCCACGGTAGCCCAAGTTCAGATAACCCCTTGGATTATCCACGCCATTCGTCCCACCCCATAATATGTTGTTATCTTGGTCGCTGAAAGACGGGCAAAAGAAGATGTGCCGCTCTGTTCCGCTTTGCGTCAGACTATTTACTGTTCCCGCCGCAACATCCCATGGCCAATATCCCCCAAATGACCCTGCGGAGTCAGGCGCCGTGGGCATCGCGGGCAACAAATTTCCATTATCATTCGCGTATATTTGGCAGGCTATCCCGTATTGATGCAGATTACTGGCGCACGCGATGCGCCTGCCGCGCTCTCTGGCTTGGATCAGCGCGGGTAGCAATAGAGCGGCAAGAATGGCGATGATGCCAATCACCACCAGCAACTCTATGAGGGTAAAGGCCTTGACATGACGGTAGGTGTCGCCCCGCGTACGGGGCGTCGTTCTGGCAGTGTGTGACAACATGACGGGTCAACCCTCAATGCGCCGTATTCCTCCAAAACATGAAAAACTATTGTTCTCGGCTGATCCCCGCGCCCGGATGCTCCCCTTGCCATTGAACGAATCACGGAAATGCCAAATCACACGGCCACCTCCGTAAACCAGGGTGAAATCAACGATTGCCTTCAATGAGGCTGCTGGCTTCGCGCAAAAGAATCCGCGCGAACAGCCAGTCAAACCAAAAGCCATCCGCTCCGTTGCCGACCTGCAATCCGTGGTCAAACTGGCTGTTTACCTGTTGCCGGGCTTCGGTGAGTTCAGCCCGCGCCTGCTTGATCTGCCCCTGGCGGTAATGGGACATGGCGAGGACCAGACGGACGTTGGCACCCCGCGGTGCGTTGGAGCTCTGAAAATTCAAAGACCGTTCACACCAGACCACCGCCCCGGCATAACCGCCCCGGCGGTATTCCATCAGCGCCAGCGAAAACGACCGCCACGCAGCCAGAGAAGGATCCACAGGCTCAGTGCCATCAAGAGACTTTGCCGCAATTTCAGCCAGTGGCTGCAGCGAGCGGATCAATTGGCTGTCCGCCGGCGTCAACAGGCTGATTTTCACCACCCGCTCCGCCGGGAGCGGATTGGTTGTGCTCGCGTAATGAGCAACGGCCGACTCCCGGAAACGCTCGTAGCCTGCCAGGTCGCCCAACTCGATCAACACCGGACCATACCGGAGGTAGTCCAGGGTGGCGGTGTCCCAATCGTCGGGTTGGTTGATTTGCAGCAGCACGGCGAAGCGATCCACGGCCTGTTTCCAGCGGCCATGGGATCCGTGCCAGTCGCCCAGCGTGCGAAACACGGCGGCGTATTCCAGATTGGCTTCCGGGACCGGAATTCCCCCGATGAGCCGGTCGGCTTCCTCGGTTTTGTCCCGGCTCAACAAAAGCGTGGCCTGGGTAAGCTTCTGCCGGTTCTCGGCTTCCTGGAGCAAACGGGTTTGCTGCTGCTCGGCGACAACCGCCCGCTGCCGCGCTTGCCGCTCCCCCAAAAAGAGCCAGGTCGAGGTGCCAAGCCCGGCGATCAAAGCCGCAATCACGGCCGCCACGGCGGCGAAGGTGACCCTATTCCGGTGAACCAGCTTTTGAAAACGGTAAAATTGGCTCGGCGGGCGCGCGACCACGGGCTCGTCGTTCAAATGCCGCCCGATGTCCATCGCCAGGCCGTTCGCCGTTTCGTAACGACGCGAACGGTCTTTCTCCAGCGCCTTCATCACGATCCAGTCCAGGTCGCCGTTCAACTGGGAACGCAGCTTGGGTGGCTCGGTATGGCGATGCAAGGCCGTCCGCGTCAACTCCGTCCCGTGCAGGGTGTTCAATTTCGTAGACGGACGGTGGGGATCCTTCTCCTGAAGCGTACGACGCATTTGATCCAGCCCGGACTTGAGCAGTTCCTTTTGGTCAAAGGGAGTCGCCCCGGTCAACAGTTCGTAAAGCAACACCCCCAGGCTGTAAATGTCGCTGCGCGTGTCCACGTCCAGCCCGCTCAATTCAGCCTGCTCCGGACTCATGTAGGCCGGCGTGCCGATGAGGTACCCATACGAGGTGAACAGCGTCTTGTCAGTCAACCGTTCCTCCCCTGTGGCCTTCGCAATGCCAAAGTCAATCACCTTCGGCACCGGCACGCCGTCGTGCAGCGTCACCAGAATGTTCGATGGCTTTATGTCCCGATGAATAACGCCTTTCTGATGGGCGTGCTGTATGGCGTGGCAGACCTGGACGAACAAAGCCAGCCGTTGACGGGTGTCAAGCTGGTTCTGATCGCAATAGTCAGTGATCCGGATGCCGCGGACCAGTTCCATCACGAAATAAGGGCGTCCGGTTTCTGTGGCGCCCGCGTCCAGCACCCGCGCGATGCTCGGATGATCCATCAGAGCGAGGGCCTGCCGCTCCTGTTCAAATCGCGCAATGACCGCCTTGGTATCCATCCCCAGCTTGATGATCTTCAAGGCCACCCGCCGGCGGATCGGCTCTCGCTGCTCGGCCAGGTAAACGACGCCACAGCCCCCTTCGCCGATTTTTTCCAGGATCTTGAAGTGTCCGATCAAAGTGCCGGTCTGTTCATCGCTGACGCTGTCCGGAGAACGTGTGGCACCACTCACATCAGCGGCTTCAGCGGAGGCGGGTGAAGCGTCCTTGTCACGCATCAGTTCGGCAATGCCCGTAAAGAACCGGTCTGCCTTCGCATGCGCGGCCAGCAGCTTTGAAACATTCGCACGCAGCGTAAGATCGCCGGCACAGGCCTGCTTGAGAAAGAGGTCACGGTCCTGGTGGTTGTCCAGGTCCAATGCGGCCTGGAATATCTTCTGTTCGCGTTCGATCCCGGCGTTCATCACCTGCGTATCCATGAGTATCATGCGCCGTGGCACGGCATAACCTGAAAAAAAATCTCACGGCCGCTGCTGCCCGGAAATATCCCGAAGCAGCCATGCCTTGGCATAAGCCCAGTGATTCAAAATGGTGCGCTCGGTTACGCCCAGCGTTTCGGCCGCCTCCTGATTGGTCAGTCCCCCGAAGAATTTCAGGGTGACGACCCGGGCCAATTTGGGTTCCTGGGATTCGAGCCGCTGCAAGGCTTCCTCAATCAAGAGCACCCTTTCATCGGGCGTTGCCGCGGCCAGTTCAAAGTCCTCGATGTTGAGAGGCGGCTGACCGCCGCCGCGTTTCACTCGCGACTTCCGGCGCGCCCGCTCAATCAGAATGCGTCTCATGGCTTCGGCCGCCGCGCCGAAAAAATGCGCGCGGTTCTGCCACGTCCTGTCTCCCTCGCCGACCAGCCGCAGCCAGGCTTCGTGGACCAACGCCGTGGGTTGGAGCGTCTGGCCTGCCGCCTCCTGCGCCATGCGTGCTGCCGCCAGTCGGCGCAGTTCATCATAAACCAGCGGCAACAGATCCTCGCAGGTGCGGCCCTCGCCACGGCCGATAGCGTCAAGAACCAGCGTGATCTCGCTCATTACCGCAAATCTACCAAACTACGGCGCTTGCACCATACGCAAATGCATCCGTCTGATTTCATCAGGTGTTACGGGCCACAGGTAAGTCGATGGGAAAAGCACATGTCAAATGGAAAGTTGTGCCGGCGACGAAGAAATACATTGGAGCAGACGGTGCCCCGGTCGGCGGTTTGAACAAATGCTCAGCCCGGGCTTTGAGGGGCGAAAGTCTCCGAATCCAGCCGAAGAATTTGTCATTTGGAGCGATGACCCACCGACGCGGGATTTCTCCATGGGTTGTCGTCGCGGCAGCGTCTCTCACGTCGTGCCGCATGAGTTTCACGATTTCGGGATCGCTGGCTGCGAAACCGACGCGGGCGATTTGGAGATTCACTTGGGGCCCCGGGTGCGCCTCGCTTTGGCATTGAAGATTCGCGGCGCAGCGGTCATGCCACCTCGAGCCTCCGGCTTTTGAAGGAGATGGTTGATTTGTTTCTCATCGCTCGGTGCATTTTATCCGGGACGCTTTTTTTAACTGATTTATATTGAAATGACTCTGGGGACTTGCTAATGAGCCACCTAATGGCAAAGCGAAAGACTGGTGGCTTGTCACGGTACTGGCTCGAAAATGTCCGGGTGGCAGGGTTGGCATTCTCGCTGATGCTTGTGCCTGGTTCGGGAAATGATCTTCGCGCTGGTGATGCTGTTCCTGCCGGTTCCCCGCCTTCAAATGCGACCACGGTTCCGCTGGAATATCGGGAATCGGACTATAGCGTCATCAATTGGAGCGTTTCCCTGGCGACCCAAACCATTCCTTTCAAGAAAGAGCCAGTGGCGGTTTCCGGCAAGATCATTCGCGGCGTTTTGAATTTCGACGCCGATTCCAGCAATTCCATCCCCTTTGTCTGGCAGCGCGACGCGGGAAAACTTTTCCTCGACCTGAATCGCAACCTGGATTTGACCGACGATCCCGAAGGCGCATTTTCCGTCGGCGCGTCCAGGCCGGCAAACTACCAGATGTTCACGAACGTTCATCTGCCTTTCAACACCATTTCCGGCAGGTACCGGGTGCGGGTGGACATCAATTTCTGGGATTACAATTCCCGGCCAAATTGCAGCCTTGCGGTGTGTTCGTTCTGGGAAGGCAAGGCAATGTTGCAGGGGCGGGAATGGCAGATTGGCATGGTCCAAAATATTTTGAGCCAATCGGGTTCATCCGAGAACGGCCGGCTGTTGCTGCGCCCCTGGGAAAAACGAGACCAGTCGTTTAACACTTACGATGGTTCGCTCGCCACCGTTCCATTTTCGCAGAAACTTTTTGTTGACGGCCACGCCTATCAACTGGAGTGGATCGCCGGTTCGCAAAACGGTGAAGGGAAACTCGCGCTCCAATTCACGGAACAATCCGTGGCGCTGGGCGGAGTGAAAATCACCGGCCAATTCATCAGCCGCCTCGTCCTCCCGGGCGGGCCGTATCTGGTGGTGCTCGATCAACCGGCGGCCAGCGTCCGAATTCCAACCGGCAGCTACAACCAGCCCGACCTCCTGTTGGAACAAAATGGCGCCGAAGCGTTCTGCAATTCCAGCCGGTCGCAATCAGGGAAGCGGTTTGTCGTGGACGACCGGACCACGGCGGTATTGAACGCGGGCGGGCCGCTGACCAATTCCGTCATTGCCAGCCGCCACGGGCAGGATTTGCGCCTCGACTACTGGTTGATCGGCGCCGGCGGCGAAACCTACCAACTGACGCATCGCGATTATGCCAAACCGCCGGAGTTCGCCATTTACAAGGGCACCGAACACATTGCGTCCGGCAAGTTTGAGTTTGGCTGAGGCGGCACCTGTTCGCACTCATGGCGAGTGCCTCTCACCGCCGGCGGCAAACTGACCATCGTGTCCTCGTCCGACCTCGGCGTGCTGGGTTCCCGGGATGGTTCGCCGGTTACCTACAACTGGGCGCTACCCGGCATTGCGCCATTGCTGCTGCCGTGGCTGGCCCTTCTGGGATTGCTCACCCTGAAACCCAACCGGTGCGCGGGTGCCTGGTTGATCTGGCTGCCGCTTGCATGCGTGATCGCGTTCACTTTGGCGCCACCGCCAAACCTGCCGGCCGGAACAAACTTTTTCCTGGATGTCATCGGGGCGCTGGCCGTTGGACTGGCCGCAGTCTGGCTCCTGTCAAATCAGCTTCAGCGGCAACATCGCTTGCTCACGTTCCTGTGCGTCCTGCTTGCCCTGGCGGGCTTCAGCGTGCTGGCGGCGGTGGCGAAACAAGGCTTGAGCTTGTGGACAATCGAATCGCTTCAAATCGGAATCGTGCTGGCCATCGGTGTTCTGGCCACGTCAGTCGCGTTGAGCGTTCACGGACTGATTTGCCGCGGTCGTTACCATCCGCTGGGGCTGTATCTCTGGATGTTCTTTTTGCTGGCCGTAATCTGGCTGGTGATTGCCGCGCCGTTCTTTTTGTTTGCACTGATTGCTTCCGGCGGGAGGATTGCGTGGAGCGAATTTTTTGTTCCCGTCCTCGCGGCGGCGACGGTCAATTTCGCGACGCTGCTGCCGTTCCTGGTCCTGTCGTCGGCCAGTCCATTTTTCCGCGAACGGCTCAAGGCGTTGCTGCACGTAAAGCTGGAGGCGCCGCCCGTAATCACGCCTTTGCCGGATGCCAGCCTGAAAACTTGAACCCGATGGGCAAAAAACCAACCACCACTTTATGAAACTTAAATTGATTCTGGCCGGAATGGTTCTCGCCGGCGCCGCGTTTGCACAATCCGAGCAATGGCTGGAGTATCACACCAGCGCCGAGGGCCGCGCCTATCACCCGGTGGGACTGACCACCAATCCCCCCGCCGGCGTCGCCCTGCCCAAACTGAATTCGCAGCCTTACTTCGCACACTGGTCCACACCGATGGACTCCACCGGTGGACGCTGGCTCTGCCTTGACCGCACGCGCAAGTCCGGTCCGTATGACCGCCTGTTCATTGACAGCAACGGCAATGGCCGGCTTGACGACGAAACGTCCGTCCGGGGACGGATTGATTCCTACAACGCCTTTTTCCCGCCGGCTCCCGTGGTTTTCAAAGGTGAGGATGGGCCGATTACCTGTCATCTCGTGTTCCGGTTCTACCAATACGAAAAGAGTCCCGCGCAATTGCTGGCATCGTCCGCCGGCTGGTACGAAGGCGTGGTGAATTTCGACGGCGCAAAAAAGCGCATCCAACTGATTGACGGCAACGTCAATGGCACGTTCAACGACATGGCGTCGGATCCGTATGCCGGCGACCGCGTCCAGATCGAGGGTGACAAGACCGATGAGCGTTTCTTGGGCCGGATGCTGGAAGTGGATGGAAAGTTGTTCCGGATTGAAGCCGCCCGCGACGGTGCGTTCGTCAAGGTGCAAAAGGCGGAGAACGTCACGCTCGGCCAGGTGCGTGTGCCGGAAAATATTTCCGAATTCGCCGCGTTCGGCGGGAACGGTCATTTCGTGCGCAAACCCCTGAACGGCGAATTCACGCTGCCGTCGGGCCATTACCGGATCTTTCACTGGACGATAAACCGCAAGGATGAAAAGAACGCGGCCTGGACGCTGTCGGGTTATAACGTTCCGGACACCGCCAGCTTCGAGGTTGCCGCCGGCAAGACCGCCGTGCTGGACATCGGCGAGCCGGTACAAGCCGTGCTCAAGGCGACCGAAAGCACCAACCGCCAGGTCGCCTTCAGCCTCAGTTTCGTGGGACGGCAGAAGGAATCCATTGAGATGTTGCGTGACGGCCAGCGCCCACGCGGGCCCAAATTGATGCTGGCCAATGCCGATGGGACGTTGTGTTACACCAACACATTCGAGTTTGGGTGAGGCGGCGTTTGTTCGCTCTCATGGCGGGAGCCCAAAAATGTTCAGCGTCCGTTGGTTGGCAACGTAAAAATCTTCAGCCCGTTTCAGGTGCTGGCGAGTCCGTTGACGCTCGAAACAAAAAAATAATCCATCATCTAATGAAGACGACACGGCAGTTCCTTCTGGTTTCTGCCGCCGCGGTGTTTTTGGGCTTTTGTACCGGCGCCCAAACACCGGTGCGGCTGCAGAACGTCATCCAACGGGCGCCGGACACCGGCGCGCAAAAACTCAACTGTTCCGGGACGGTTACCGACACCGCCGGCAGTTCCATCGCCGGCGCCACCGTGGAGTACTGGCGTTACGAGGGATGGTTGAACCGTCTGGAATTGAAAAAGCAAATCACGACGGCCGCGGACGGCACCTTCGAATTCGAAGTGTCACACGCGTCGGGATTTCTGTTGGCGCAAAAGCCAGGATCGGCCCCGGCCTGGAAACAGTTGAACCAGCCATTTAATCCCACCCGTGACGTAAAAGACCTTTTGGTGCTGACTCCGCCGGCGGCCCTGGCAGGTGTCGTCGCGGACGAAGCAGGCAAACCCGTCGCCAACGCCGAGGTTTCCGTAGCCATGGCCGTCTGCGAAATTACGCGGGAAGACGGAGCGCGGAGTTTCAATTATTTCACCGGCAAACCCGCGCATGATTGTTTCACCGCCCGCACGGACGCCGCCGGCCGTTTCCGCATCGAACATTTCCCCACCAATGCCACAGCCGTCCTCGCAGTCAAGGCGCCGGGTAAAGCATTGCGCCCGTCACCGCAGGATTCCATCAGTTTCGATTCGTTACCGTATCGTGCGGGCCAGGAGGACATCCAATTAGTCGTGGAACCAGCCGGCAGCATCGAAGGCAAAATCGTTGTCGCGGAAAGCCACGAGCCGGCACCCATCGCACGGTTGGCACTACAACCTGATGGCCCGGTTTTCCTCGCGTTTGGCGAAAGCGAGCCGGTGCAATCCGCGGCGGACGGCGCGTTTCATATCAGTGATGTGGCCGCCGGTTCCTACCAGATTCGTGCCGTCTTCGGCACCAATGCCGTCCCGGAATGGGTTGCGGACACGGTCCCGGTTTCGGTTGAGTCCGGACAAAGCATGCGCGGCGTGGAGGTGACTGCCGGGCACGGCGGCCTGCTGGAAGTGGCCGTGCTGGGACAAAATGATCGCAAACCGCAGGCGCAAGTCTCGGTCAATGCCTACAGGGAAAATTTTCAATCCGCCACCCGTTCCGACAGCAACGGTATCGCCCTTCTGCGGTTGCCCCCCGGTGATTATCAGGTTGCGGCGTCCCGTGAATCCATGCCCGCGAACCCGACCTCCGTGAGTGTGGCAACCGGCAGGACAAACCGTGTGGAGATTGAAATCGCGGCACCGCAAATAATCACCGGCATCGTCCGCCAGCCGGACGGCCAGCCAGCAGCGGGATTGCTGGTAAGAATTGTGGGTGGTTATGGCCCCAATGCGGCCGATGTCAAAACCGATGCCGGCGGCAAATTTGAGTTGGAATGGAACCGGCGCCAGTTCGGACAAAACGACACAACCGTTTGTATTCTGGTTCGGGACACGGAACACAATCTGGCCGTGGCGCAGGACATGGACGAAGACACCGGGCCGCTCGATTTGAAGCTCGCGCCGGGACTCACGCTGGCCGGCCGAGCGGAATCCGATGGCAAACCCGTTACGAACACGACCGCCAAACTGGTATTCTGGACCGGCCGCAGCGGCATGTGGCTTGATGGCCTGGCCCGGACCAACACACCGGGGCAGTTTGAAATTCCTTCGCTGCCGCCGGGCAGAAAATACGGCGTCGTGGTCTCCGCGCCGGGATACGGGCAGAAACAAATTTACGATGTCGGCGCCTCCGCCGATGCCATCCGTCAGGAACTCGATCCCGTGGAACTTAAACTCGCCAACCTCAAACTCGCCGGTCGGGTGCTCGACGCAGACGACAAACCGGTGGCGGGTGCCAACGTGAATCTTTCCGGGGAAGGCCAGCCCGGCGCGAACGCGCGCACGGACCGCGAGGGACAATTCCGCTTCGAGCGTGTCTGCGAAGGCCCGGCGCAAATTTCGGCCAACCACCGGAATTCATACGGCAATATCCCGGCCGAAGGCGGCGATACGAACGTCATTCTGCGGCTCGGCCAGACTTACAACAACTCGCCCGGTTCCACGGCGCACAAATTGAAAGGCACGGTGACGGACGCCGACGGCAAACCCGCCGGCGGCGCACAGGTCGCGGTGTTTCCGTCCAACGGTTTGAGGTGGACGAGGACCGGGACCAATGGCGCATTCAACCTCACCTGGTCGCTCCAACCGTGGCAGGCACAGTCAGGCGACGCGCTGCTGGTTGTCCGCGACCAAACCCACAATCTGGCCGCCACGGAAGATTTGTCAGAGGACATAACCAACCTGGACGTGAAATTGGTGCCGGCCCTGGCCGTGGCCGGGCTGGTAAGAAATGTTGATGACTCGCCGCTCGCCGGCGCGCAGGTCGGCGTGTGGCTCAGGGCGGGCAACAGCTACGACCAGTTGAATGCACAACCGGATGTCGCCGACGCACAAGGCCGTTACGAAATCAAGTGTTTGCCCCCCGGCGCGCAATACATTGTTTTCGCCACTGCCAAAGGCCACGGGCGAAGCCAGCAGCAAGTTCAAGGTGATTCCGAGACAAACTGCGTCGAGCTGTCGCCGTTCGTCCTCAAGCTCGCCGACCGGGTTTTGGCCGGCCAGGTGCTGGACGAAAATGACAAGCCGGTTTCCGGGGTGAACGTGTCGTTGAATGGTGAAGGCCAGCCGGACGGTTACATGGCCACCGACAGCAAGGGCCGGTTTCACTTTCAGGTTTGCGAAGGACAGATCCGCCTCTTCGCCAATTCACAGGGCGGTTATGCACAAGCCAGCGCTGAAGCGGGCGACAGCAACGTGGTATTGACCTTGAGCTCTCAGCCGGGGAATGTCCGTCAGACATCGCGTCGCGCACTGCTCCAAGGCGGTCCCTTGCCCGATTTGGCAACGGTGAACCTCGCCCGCGAAGTCGCCCCGGCCGGCCGGCCGGTTTTGCTGTGCCTGTTTGACGCCGGCCAACGTCCGTCGCGACACGCCGTCCACCAGTTGGATGGACAAGCCGCCGCACTGCGGCAGCAAGGCATCACTGTGCTGGGTGTTCAAGCCGCAGACACCGGCGATGAAGTATTCAATGAATGGAAAAGTGCCGGCCCGGTTTCATTCCCGCTCGGGCGGGTGACGGAGAAATCCGAAAAATCAAAATGGGCCGCGGCTGTCCCGGCGTTGCCGTGGCTGATCCTGACCGATGCCGATCATCGGGTTGTTGCGGAGGGATTTGCGCTCGACGATTTGGACGCGCAGATCAAAAAACTGGTGAAGTGATCGTGCGATTCACGCGATTAATTCACATTGAAATTATTTTTACCGTCTGTCAGAATGCTTATGTGATACAGCCCGCCGGAAATGAATCACGCCTGCCACTGGCAAGTGGCGCAGTGACCCGGCGCGGAGGTGTGGGGCGGCCTGGTGGCGCTCCTGGTCTTCAAAACCAGCGTGGGGCTCAACAAAGTCCCAGGTGGGTTCGATTCCCATTCACCTCCGCCAATTTCCCGAACCCGCGTGTTTAGCATGTTCAAACGCGTCCCACAACCACCGGTCAATCCCGCCTTGCGCGCCTTGGAACACCATGATTTCTGGCCCGGATTGGTCGTCGTGGTGGCCGGCGCGGTAATGGCGTTTTGCGGCGCGCGGCATCTGACCGACGTGGATACCATGGACGGAAATACTGCGTCGGAAGTTCAACTGGTCAAGGCCTTCTCGTCCAGCGGCTTGCAGTATCCGGAACGGGTTGTGCCGCCGCCGAAATTCGATGAAGCGGCCAATCCTGGCGAAGCGCTCGACCGTTGGGCAAAACAACAGGCGAGTGCCGCGGGTCCTACCTGGAAAGTCCGGGTGGACACCGCTGCGAAAACGCCCTGCCCGACCTGACTGAAATAATTTCCGGCCACACGGCGTGGCCGAACCAAATCCGAATGTCGAAAACGGAAATCCGAAAGCATACTGAAGTTCGAAATCCGAAAACAAACTGCAAGCTGAAATGGGTTCGGACGATGGCATCCGTTTTTTTCTGGAAATTCGGCCTTTGGGCTTCTTGCGGGCTTCGGCATCCGGATTTCGGATTTTGATATGGAATGTCCTGTCCCCAATTGTCCTGAACGGCCGTCGGCGGCGCTTGGCCGGAAGCTGACGCATCTTCGTCCCTGGGTGCAGACCGGTTTTCTGGGCGTATGGCTCGCGCCGGCGGGCCGGTGGCTGCACGGCATTCCGGGGTGCGTGTTTCATTGTTACTCGTGTCCCCTGTCTGCTTTTGCCTGTCCCGTTGGCGTGGCGGCCAATTACGCGGCGCTGCTGCCGACGGTCTGGGAAGTGCCCTATTTGCTGATCGGCCTGCTGCTGCTCGTCGGCGCCGCCGGCGGCTCCATCGTCTGCGGCTGGGCATGCCCGTTCGGGTTTCTCCAGGATTTGCTGGGTAAAATCGTTCCCCGAAAAATTTCGCTGCCAAGCTGGGTCGGTTATTTCCGTTACGTGGTGCTGGTGGGCCTGGTGATTCTGCTGCCGATGATTTTGGGTTACAAAGGCATCCCGTTTGAGAAACAGGTCATTTCCATCTGCCGGCTTTGTCCAGCGGGTGCGCTCGAAGCCGGCGCGCCCTACTCCGTTCAAAGCCTGCTCGCCGGCAATGGCTGGGTGATGAGCGGGTTGAAGACCGGCATTTTGCTTTCGTTCCTTGCCGCCGCGCTGTTCATTCATCGCCCGTGGTGCCGGATGTTTTGTCCGCTTGGCGGATTTCTGGCGCTCTTCAACCGGTTCAGCCTGTTTCATCTCCGCTACAACCCCAAGCAATGTGTCGAATGCAATCTCTGCCGCAGCCGTTGTTCGATGGGCGTGAAGGTGGACCAGAAAGTAAACGTGTCCGGCTGCATCCGTTGCCTCGAATGCACAACTTGCGGCGCCATTGAACCCTGTTTTGCCTTGCCGGAAAAAAGTTCACCACCCGAAAAGACGACGGCTTAAATGCTTTTCCGGAGTCGTTCGAGATTATCCTGATAAAACATCTTCACCGGTGCGCCGCCCATTGCAATCGCGCACCACGCCGCTTCGTCCAATTCCGCCTGCGTGATGCCCAGTTCGCACGCCCGGCGAAAATGCGCCTCAAAACACGCTTCACACCGGCTCTGGACCACCAGGCTGAAGAGAATCAGTTCCTTGGCTTTTTCATTCAATGCGCCCGACGCCTGCGCCGCGCGCATCAGGGCGCCAAAAGCCCTCTGCGCTTCGCCGACGGAACCTGGCGTAGCTGGACCTCCGAGGGTGTCGGCGCAACAGCCGTCGTGACGGGCGGTGGAATCTGAGGCGGATGGTTTCATGGATTTGATCTTTGGGTTTGGAGTGCCGCCTTCAGGCGGCCGCGTGAAGGCGGAACTCTGTACAATCGCTTCAGGAGCGCCTCGGCGGACATTTATTTGTTTATCAGACAAACCGATGATTTGACCGATGACAAAACCGCTGACGCCGCGGCGGGCGAGAGATTGCTGGAAAGCCTCCAGCCGCCGCGGCGTAATGGCAATCAGCAATCCGCCGGAAGTCTGGGCGTCAAATCCCAGATTGACCAACGCCTCGTCTACGTCCGGTGCGATGTGGATGGCGTCGCCGACATACTCACGGTTTCGCTCAATTGCACCGGGAATCACGCCTTGCCGCAGGGCGTCCAGCGCGCCGTCGAACGCCGGCAGCACCTCCGCATTGATCTCCGCGCCCAGTCGGCTCTCGCGCAACATGCGATAAAGATGCGCGAAGAGTCCGAAGCCCGTGACGTCGGTGCAGGCGGACGCGCCGGCTTCCTTCATCGCCTCCGCCGCGTTCCGGTTCAGTGTGGCCATGGAAACCTCAGCCGCCGTCAGGCCGGCCGGACAATCGCGGCCGATTTGGCGGCAAAACGAAAGCACACCCGTCCCGAGCGGCTTGGTGAGGACCAGCACATCGCCCGCCTTTGGTTTTTCCAGCGCAGCAGCCACCGCAGGATTGATCAAGCCCGTGATGGCAAAGCCAAGTTTGATTTCATCGTCCTTGACGCTGTGCCCGCCGACGAGCGCGACGCCGGCTTCCTTGAAAATCTCCATGGCGCCGGCCAGCATCTGATAGATGACTTCACCCGGTAATTTTTCGGAAGGAAACGCCAGCACACTCAGGGCCGTGCGCGGTTCGCCACCCATCGCGTAAATGTCCGAAAGGCAATTCGCCGCGCAAATCTTTCCAAACAGATGCGGATCGTCCACACACGGCGTGAAGACGTCCACCGTCTGCACGAGGCAAAGGTCGTCTGCGATCCGGTAGATCGCCGCGTCATCGGCGGCGGCCAGCCCGGAAATCACCGCCGGATCTGCCACTGCCGGCAGCCGTCCCAGCACCGCGTCCAGATCGGCGGGCGGAATCTTCGAGGCGCAGCCGGCGTTGCGGACGAGTCGGGTGAGCTTGACCTGCGAAATGTCCACCGGATCGGGCCGTTCCCCGGCACAGGGGCAAATGCCGTCGTTGCGGAAGACATCGCACGGACACGGACGACGCGCGTCGCAGATGCAATGGCCCAACAGCCGCGACCGCTCCATCATGCGCCGGCGTTTGGCAAAATCAATTTTCATCTCCTTTATTTCGTAGCAGTCAACGTGATGGGGCTCATTTTATCTGGATGAAAAAATTAGAGGCTCGTTTCCCCGACGGCTTCGGGGCTCAAAAATTTCCTGGCTTCCAATCCCGGCGTGCGGTGGTTGCCGGACCGGACGGTGAAGCGAATTTTGTCCAGATAATCCACCAGCGGCACGGCGAACTTGCGGCTGACACCGAGCGCATCGCGGAATTCCATCGTGGAAAAGGCCGGCGCGTGGCTGAAAAGTTTCAGGACGGTTTGTCGGCCGGCTTCCACGGCGTCGCAGTGCATCCAGATTCGTTCGTCCAACCGCACCACCACGCCGCGTTCCGCCAGCAGCCGCGCCATGGCGGTCACGCGTGGCAGCGGCTCGTTCGCGGCGGTGGCCAGTTCCTCCAGGGTCGGAGGCGACCAACCGGCTCGCTGCAATTCTGTGGCGATCCGGTCGCACAGGCGCTGATCGCGGTCCGGAATCCGCGCGTTCCAACCGGCCCGCGCCAGCAACGCACCGTTGCGTTCGAGTTGCTTCGATTGAAGCAGCAATTCCGCCGCCGCCGCCAGAATAACGGGACCGGATTTGAGCGTCGCCGGCAGTTCTTCGCGGCTGATACCGGCGCGTTCAGGATTGGCGGAATGGAAAGTTTCGATTGCCGCGAGCAGGTCCGCCGCAGTTTTTTGAAGGACATCGCCATGAAGCCATCCACCGCCGGTTGCCTGAACCACGCGGTTTTCCGTGCGTAACCGTTCAAGTGCTTCGGCGATTTCCTCCGGGCGGCACCAGCATTTCTTCTGAAGGCTGGGAACATGGGCGGGTGATTCGCTTTCGCGCACCATCTGTTCACACCAGCGCAACGGATCACCGATGACTTCGCGCCGGGCGGCGAGTCGTTCGATCGTCCATGGCTTTTTCCGGCGCAATCGCGCGTTGCTCAAACCGAGTATTTGCCCGCCGCCAATGGTCGTCAACCCGCTGATGCCCGAATCAGCGATGTTGGCCCGCACTACAAACCGTTCACCGGGCACGAGTGGCAGCGGTGAGGCAAGGCGAAGCTGGACGAACTGTTTCTGCCCGCCGGTCATCACGGTGTTTTCCAGCATGGCCAGACGCGCCGACACCGAAGCGGTTCCAATGTGGAATTGCACTTCGAGGTAATCCTGAATTTCACCCGGAATGGATTTGAGAATCCGCACTTCCGCCTCGGCCATCGTGACCGGCTCAAACAAATTCGATCCGCATAGAACCATGCCGCGCCGCGCGGTTTCGTGGTCCAGTTCCGGAATGTTCAGCGCGACACATTCGCCTGCGTTTCCGTGCTCGGCGTCTTCACCATAAACCTGCATCCGACGGACGTGCCCGGACAGGCCCGGGGGCAGCAGATAAAGTTCGTCGCCGGGATGAACCCGGCCGTGCGTGGGAATGCCGGTGACGACCGTACCCGTGCCGCGGATCGTGAAGGCATCCTCGACCCACAACCGGAAAGGACCGGTGCAGGGCCGGTCGTCGCACGCCTCCACGGTCCGGTTCAGCGAATCAAAAAAGTTCTCGAACCCTTCGCCGGTGACGTTGGAAATCGGGCAAATCGTCGCGTCGGCCAGAAACGTGTCCGCCAGCAGCCGGCGCAAATCCTGGATCACAAAATTCCGCCGCGCCGCGTCCACGAGGTCAATTTTCGTCAAAGCCACCAGCCCGTGCCGCAGGCCCATGAGCGTGAGAATGTGCAGGTGCTCGTGCGTTTGCGGCATGATGCCGTCGTCCGCCGCAACGACGAAAATCACCACGTCAATGCCATGTGCGCCGGCAACCATATTGCGGATGAAATCCACGTGGCCGGGCACATCCACGATGCCGACCACCCGTTTATCCGCGAGCTGGCAAGGCGCGAAGCCGAGATCAATTGTGAGACCGCGCCGTTTTTCCTCGGCGAGCGTGTCGGTTTCGCAGCCGGTGAGCAGCTTCACCAGTGCGCTCTTGCCGTGGTCCACGTGCCCGGCGGTGCCGAGCATGATATTGCGGCGCGCAGCACTCATACGACGGCACGGCCGACTGCCGCAGCAACCAGCGGCACTTGTTCGTCCGTCAACGTGCGGACGTCCAGGCAGACCCGGTCGTTTTCGATGCGACCAAAAACACAGGCATGATCCAGCCGCAGCCGCCGCGCCAGTTCGGCGGCACTCATTTCCGGCAGCAAAACCATCACAACAAAACTGGGGATCCCTTCCGTCGGCAACGAACCGCTGCCGAGATATGCCTGGCTTTCAGCGATTTCGATTTTGGCTTCGAGTGCCTCAGTGGAAATCAGGCGCGCAAGTTTTTTGGCGCGTGATTTCAAACTGTCCACCGGCGCGCTGATCATGCGGTAGGTCGGATGTTCGCACCGCAGCCGTGCCGGATCGCGGAACAGGTGCAGCGTCCGCTCCAGAACCATCAGACAGGTTTTGTCCACGCGGACGGCACGCATCAGCGGATGTTTGCGGAGTTTTTCAATCAAGGCTTTTCGGCCTACGATCACGCCGCATTGGCCGGCTCCGATGAGCTTGTCACCGCTGAACAGAACGACGTCCGCGCCGGCCTCGATGGACTCGCGCACGGTCGGTTCGTGGGGCAGGCCGAATGATTTCAAATCCACCAGCGCCCCCGCGCCGAGATCATCAATCAAAATCAAATTGCGGCCGTGGGCCAGCTCCGCCAGCTCACGCAGCGCGACTTCGCAGGTGAAACCGACGACGCGATAATTGCTGGGATGCGCCCGCAGGATGGCCGCGGTGTTGTCTGTGACGGCCTTCCGGTAATCGCCGGGATGCGTACGATTGGTTGCGCCGACCTCGACGAGGCGCGCGCCGCTCTGCGCCATCACTTCCGGCAAGCGGAACGAGCCGCCGATTTCGATGAGCTGACCGCGCGATACGATGACCTCCTTTGGCGCCGCCAGCGCCGCGAGCACGAGCAGGGTGGCGGCGGCGTTGTTATTGACGACCGTGGCCGCCTCTGCGCCGGTCAGTTCCGTTAAAATGTATTCCACCAGTTCATCGCGCTCGGCGCGTTCGCCGGATTCACGATCCATGGCGAGCGTGCAATAACCCTTCAACTCGCCCATCATCGAATCCACCACACCCTCGGGCAAGACCGCGCGGCCCAGGCCGGTGTGCAGGATGATGCCGGTGGCGTTGATGGCTTCACGCACATGCGGTTCGGTGGCGTGCTGGAGAAATGTTTCCGCCTGCTGCAGCACCGCGCCGGCGGTGATCGGCTGAGGGCCATCGCGGCCGGCGGCAGCGTTGAGGATTTGCCGCCGCGATCCGGCCACTGCGCGGCGCAGACATTCCGTAACGAGCGGCTGCGGGTGTTGCCGGAGCCAGCCCGCGACGGTTGCGCTTTTCAGCAACCCGGTGACGGCTGGAAGCGTTCGGAGCAATTCCTGTTTTCGGTCGGGCATAAATCCATTTGCGCGCGTTGCGTTCGGCCCGCCACTACCGAGTCAGAATACCGATTCACATTCGCCGCGAGCTAGACATGGCTTGCTTATTAAAATGGCAAGATTTGTTCATAAGCCGCTGTCCTTGGCCTTGTTCGCCGTGCTGGCAGACAGCGCGGCACCGAGCGCGCCGGTGAATTGCGGCTGCGGCGCGACACGGACCGGACAGGCTAAAACCTCCTCCAGCGCGCGGGCCATGCCAGCCTGCAACGCGACGCCGCCGGTAAAATAAACCGGCGGGGAAACGAACCGGCCGGCCAGAGCCGAAACGCGGGTGGCTATGGCATTCTGCACGCCGGCCACGACATCCGGCAGGGGCTTGCCGGCGGCCAGCAGGCCGATGATTTCCGTTTCGGCGAACACCACGCACATGTTGCTGATGAGCGCGGGGGTTTTGCTTTGGCGCGCCAGCTCTGACAGTTGTTCCCAGTTCAGGCCCAGCCGCGCCGCGACCATTTCCAGGAAACGTCCGGTGCCCGCCGCACAGCGGTCATTCATCGCAAAATCGCGCACGCGCCCGCCGTCTTCGAGGCTGATGACCTTGCTGTCCTGTCCCCCGATTTCAATGATCGTGCGCGCGTCCGGCGCCAGCCGATGAACGCCGCGCGCGTGGCAGGTGATTTCGGTGATGGTGGTGTCGGCGAAACGGATGGCATTGCGTCCGTAGCCGGTGGCCACCACGCCGGAAATATGCGAGCGCTCCAGCCTCGCGTCTTCCAAAAGCTTTTCAAAAAGTTCCACCGCCAGCCGTTCCTGTTCCACGCCCTGGTCCGTCAGGCCGGAAACGAGAATTTGAGACCGGTCGGTATCGAACAATACCGCCTTGATGGATCGTGAACCCGCGTCTATCCCGGCGCAAATCATAGGATCGTCCGGGAATGAATCATTTCAAACAGGGCTTCGACGCGCGCCGAAATTCGCGCCGAATCCGACGGCGAATAGTCCGTCGTGATTTTCAGGTAGGGAAGCTGAAGCTCCTCCTCAACCAGTTTGCGGACGTGGAAAGATTCGATGTCGTAAGTGAGACACGCCTGCCAGACCAGTTCGACGACGCAGTCCGGACGGAATTTTGCGGTGAGCGAGCGAAGCGTTTCAAAGCGCCGGGTGTTCAGCGTCATGACCGAGCAGGGAAGATGGTAATATTTCCGGGCGATGGCGCGCAGGGGATCCGGCTCGTCCAAATCCACATCATCGAGAATGGGTTTGAGGCCGGTGCAATTCTCCATGGCAACCACCACCGCGCCGGCGTTTTCGATCAGTTCCAGGACGCGCTCTGCGCCGTGGACCAGCGGCACCCCCGTGAGCAGAACGCGGATTTTCGCGCTGCCGGACGAGGGAGCGCCGGGATTGCCGCCAAACCACCGGATGGCCCGTTCATATTGCTGAAGGTCCGCTTCGATGCCGGAAACAATGCTTTTGAACTCAATCAACTGCCGGCCCGTGAGTGGCGGCTGGTCCCGCAGCATCAAGGCGGCCAGTTGCCGCCGCAGTCCACGTTCGCGGTTCATCAGCCGGACCGCGTCGCGAAGCTTTTCGTCCGTGATGCGCGTTTGAAACTGTTGCTCCAGGTGCTCCTTGAACTTGCGCACTTCCTGCGTCCAATGTTCCAAGGCATCGGCGTCGTCGGCTTTTTGCGGCAGTTCGAGCACGTACAACGGTTTCGTGGCGCTCATCAGCTCGAACATCTTCTTCTTCCCGTCGCAGGTCGTTTCGCCAACGACCAAATCCGCCCAATGCAAAAATGGATTCTTTCCGAGGACGTGATAGCCGAAGGTGGACTTGATCAGCGGACACAGATTGGCGGGCAGAAATTGCTCGGCGGCGGGAATGGTTGCCGCCGACCCGCCGCACAGGCAGACCGGCACGGCGCCGGCAGCCAGGATGATTTCGCGCGGCGTGAATTCGCACATGATCCCCACGACGGGCCGGCCTTCTGCCTTGGCGGCCTGAACCTGGTCCTGGCAGTGGTCAATCATGTCCCCGAACCAGGCTGAAGGATTCGACGCACCATGGGACGTGATGGCGGCTTGAGGATCAGCGGCACTACGCATAATCAGGAGCGAAGACGAGGTTGTTTTTACAACCAAGGCGAGTCTATCAAAGCCTGAGGGCACGAACCAGAGTTATTTCTCCTGCCCGAGGAAACAGGAGGCTGCCGGGAAAGGTCAGAAGCGAATCAATGCGCACCGTTGCCTGCAGAGGATGGCGTTTATGAAGAAAGCGGGGACGGAAACGGACCGGAGGATGGGACATTTGTTGAGTCTTGCTCGCCACCCGGTTATCACGCAGGCGCAGTCTGCAATTAACCCCGCCCATCGTTCACCATTTTCCGCCAGCCAGACACGCTTCGACTTCCCGCCGCAATGTTTCACGTTCAGCCTGATTCAAGCCTTGGGGATCAAAGCGATGACGGTAGTGGAGGCGCAACAGATCCTGGAGCGGTTGTTCAAGCCCGGCCAAATTCGGATCGCCAACCACACGTCGCAGCCACGCAGACAACGGTTCACCGGGCAGGCGTGTCAAACCGTGGGCAACCAATTTTTGTTCCAGCCGGTAAAATTCCGAATCCCGGCCGGGCCAGTTGCCCGGCTCCGGCGGCTCGTCCGCTTTGCGGCGTTGATGACGCCGGCTGCTGTGAAAGACAATCAGGTAGAGCAACAGCCCGAGGACCGGCGCCAACGCCCACAGGATGTATCGTTGCACCTGGCTTTCGCCCCAGCGGAATTTGGCGAATTGAAACTGTATCCACGACCAGGAGTCCGAGAGAAATTGCAGCGGCGACGCGTGCTGTTCCTCTTCGGCCACCCACGAACCGGGCGTGGTGTCAAAGTTTTGCCAGACCCCGGCCTTTTGGTTCCACACGAGGCACCAGGCATGAGCGTCCCGCAGGCGGACGACGTAATTGCGCCCCGAAGCTTCATGCACCACATAGCCGACGGCGTAACGGGCGGGGATATGCAGCTCCCGCAACAGGAGCACGGTGGCCGTGGCAAAGTATTCACAGTGGCCGCTGCGCGTGTGGAGCAGAAAGCGCCTCAAGGGAGTTCCGTTGGTGCCCACCGCCTGGGGAATGTCCTGCCAAAGGCTGTATTTAAAATTACCATCAAAAAACCGGCTCACGGCCAGAAGTTTCTGTTCGTCACTTTTCCCGGCGACATTCAGCCCGGAAATCACCTCATCCAGCGCCGGTTTCTCCCTCGGCGGTACCGCGAGATCCTGATTGGTCACGAAGGAAATACCGGTGCCAGGCGGAGAATCAATAGTCGAACCCGACCCGTAATCCGCATCGAAGATCAGCAGTCCCGGTCCTTCGGCGAGCACGGCCCCCGCGCTGTTTTTCTGTAGAACGTAGGCGGGCAGATTCTCCAATCGGCCGCAATCAGGAGGCAACGGCAGCAGTCCTTCCGGGTTGTGGGACTGCACGTTGAGGCCGTTGAGGTAACACGCGATATTCACTATGGCGGTATTGTTCGTGCCGGGCAGCAACGGCCATACCCCGCTGTTGGGCGGGGTTTCCGGCACTCCGGTGAAATCGTTTTTGGAACTGCCGGCGTGCCAGATCTCCGATTCGTAGATGCGGTAGCTTGCTTCCCGCAGATAAGTTGGCACCGCCGCACCGTTTTTCGGTTCCAGCCGGATGACGATTTTACCGGACAGTTTCATCCGTCCGATGTGTCCGATTTCAGTCCGGCTCTCCCTGGGATCGGTCCTTACCCCGATGAAACGCGAAAACCACTGCGGATTGTATTCTTCGGCCAGACGTGCCAGCCGGCCAATGCCGCGCTGGCCGAAATAACCCAGCAGGATGACAATCACCAGCGTCCCGGCCCACGCAACCAAACCAAACCGCCGGGAACGCTGCGACCAGAGCGCCCAGGCCAGCAACGCGGACAATCCCCAGAAATAAGTATTGTCCTGGGCCGGGTGACCGCTCGCGGCAAACAGGCAGGTGACAAAGTAAGGATAGGAGATATTGACGGTGCGCGAGGGCGGCAGGGGCCGGCCGGCCTTGCGGGCCTTTTTCCGGCGCCGCCATAAAATGAGCGAAATCGTCTCCAGCGGAATGCCTTCGCGGGGGCTGAACACCTGCGCGGCAATGAACAGGAAAAAAATCATTGGCAGCCAGCGGATAAACGCAATGGCGGTCAGGGCGCTGGAGTTGCCGGCCACGCGTTCGGCGGTGAAGTTCGGGCGTTCGAATAAATTGCCGAAGTTGGCCGGACCGGCATTTTGGGTGAAAGCGAAAACCAATGCGGCCAGAGACAGCAACGTGCAAAACGTCCAGATGCGGGCGAAGTCGTCGTCGGACAAATCCCGGCGCGCCTTGATGAAACGCGAGCTTTCCAGCGCCACCGCCATAATGGCGCCCGCGACCAAAAATCCCGTCTGCCAGCCCCAGAAAAGCAGCGCGGCCGCCAGCAGGAACTGAGGCGTTTTCATAACCGGCACAATCCTTGTTCAATCTGCCCCACCACCAGCGTGTGAAAATGATCCGGTTCGTCTCGCATCGGGCCGGGTTCAAATGGTTTGGCCGGCGCAGCCGGCACCACCACCACGACCAGGACGGGAACTCCGACCGCTTTCAGCTTGTTGACAAAATTGCGCCGCGGCTCATCCCAGGCCAGCAAGACGCAGATACAGCCGCTGACCCTGCTCGCGTGGTTGAGCACCAGGCTTTCCAGCGTTCGAAATGGCTTTCCGGAACACACGCGCACCGAAGCCAGAATCTCCAGCATCTGGTCCGCGTGCGCCAGTCCGCGGCCGCCGGTGAAACAGTAGGCCTCCGCACCCACAAACAGCAGGTCGAGCAGGGATTCCTGGGTCTGAATCGTGCAGGCGAACGAGGACGCCACCGACACGGCTTCTTCGAACGCCTCGCTGTGCGGCTGGTCGCTGAAGGTGTCGAGCACCAGGGCGTGGCGCACGAAGAATTCGTCTTCGAATTCCTTCACGATGGGTTTGCCCGTCCTGGCCCAGCTCCGCCAGTGGATATGGCGCATGGGATCGCCGCGCCGATAATCACGCAAGGCGACAAATTCCTCGCTCTGACCCACATTCGAAGCCAGGGCCACGCCGCCTTCCTGGTATTTCATCACGCCGGGCAGCGCGATGGGCGGCAGCGGATAACGCTGGGGTAGAATCAGTGCCGTCTGCGGCGCCGGAGTCCCAGCCAGCGCGCGAAACAAGCCGAAAGGGTCCGTGCGCGCCAGCGTGGCGCCTTTGAATTTTAAGACCCCGCGGCGCAATGGCATGATTTCAACCTGGACCTCGGCTTCCTGCCCCGGTTGGATCGGCGGCAGGGCGGCCTCCTTCAGGGTGGCCGGCTTGAATGGATTGAACCGTTGCTGCCGGCTCAACCGGAGCGACCGGACGGATTTTTCCACGGCCAGTTGTGCTGCCAGCCATTCAGGAAATGATGGCCGCGGATCCGCGAGGTCCTCCAAAAGCGTCAGGCCGCTTTGGATTTTTGAGGTCAGGTTCCTGACCGAGACGCGATACGTGAAGGATTGCCCGGCGGTGCCAAACCGGGGCAGCTGCCGGACCGCGGAAAATTTCATCCGGAAAAACCGGCTGAAGCCGAAGGCCAGCAGCAACAGCGCCAGCAAAAGGGAGAAGCCCTGATAAGCCACCATGTTGTCGGTGTCCAGACCCATCACCGTGGTGACGAACAGACTGGCCAACGCCACCCATCCCGCGCGCGTGAACCGGCGTTGGGTCCAATACCGCAGCCAGGAGGAAACGCGGTAAGAACGGTAAACGACGCGCCAAATCAGGTTCATAGCTCCCGGCCTACGCCGGCACGCGCATTTTCTTCATAATTTCCTCGACGACCCCGCGCGTCGGTCAGGCCGGAGAAGCGGGCCTGCGGTTCCATCACCAACCGGTGGGCGATGACGGGAACGGCGAGTTCCTGAATTTGTTCCGGCGTGACAAAATCGAGGCCGTCAAACAGCGCCAGCGCCTGTGCCGCCTTCATCAGCGCGATGGAAGCGCGCGGGCTGGCGCCCAGTTGCACCCCGTTGGCCGTGCGCGTGGCCCGCGGCGAGGTCCACCGCGTAACGTTTCAATTCATCGCTGATGCGCACGTCCTGCGCGGCGCGTTTGAGCGCCAGCACATCCGCGAGTGAGGCGCACGGGCTGCAATTCGTCCAACGGATGATTGTGTTCCTGCGCGGTGAGAATGGCGACCTCCTCGGCGGGTTGCACGTAGCCGAGCGTGAATTGCATTGCGAACCGGTCCATCTGCGCCTCCGGCAGCGGATACGTGCCGCGGAACTCGACGGGGTTTTCCGTGGCGATGACAAAAAACAAATCCGGCAAGATTCCGGCGTTCGCCATCCACGCTCACCTGGGTCTCGCCCATCGCTTCCAGCAGGGCCGATTGCGTGCGCGGCGAAGCGCGGTTGATTTCATCCGCCAGCAGGATGTTGGTGAAAATCGGGCCTTCGTGAAAATGGAACTGCTGGTCGCGCTGGTTGAAAATGGAAACGCCCAGAATGTCCGAGGGCAGCAAATCCGGCGTGAACTGGATGCGTTTGAACGCGCGTCAATGGACCGCGCGAGCGCCTTGGCCAGCGTGGTCTTGCCGGTGCCGGGAAAATCCTCCAGCAACACGTGCCCGCCGCTGGCCAGCGCCGCCAGGAGTTTGCGCGTGGCGCCGGACTGGCCTTGCATGACTTTGGCGATGTTCGCGGCGATCTTTTCATAAGCCTCCCGGACGGACGGGTCGTTGGTCGGTGTCATTGCGGGATTCGTGTTGTGGGGTGGCTGGCAGTTTGATTGGCGGTCGGTTGCATGAATTTTAACCGGATGCTGCCTGCAGCTTAATCGTAAACTTTGTCCGGGGCGAATGAATTTCAATCGGCAAAGTGGCCATGGCGAACGGATTTGTTTAACTGTATCCGACCGGGGGGAGCGCGTCTTGTTGCTCGCGCTGGATTATGAAATCGTGACGAAATGGATTCTTCAAAAAAACGGTCCGGGCGGCGGCGTTGCCGGCTGACCTGCTCCAAAACGAAATGGCTGAACCGGACTTTGTCGCTCGCCACGGCGTCGGGTTGGCCACTTTGTCCACCAGGGCTCGCATTTGTCTGCGCCCGCCCGGTAAGCGAACCGGGACTTTTGCCAGGTCACCTCGGCGGTTTGGGTTTGCGGACTTCAGCGTTGAACGTTCCGGCCACGTAGCTTTTCTCACCGTCGGGCGTGCACAAATACATTTTCCCCGGCAACCGGTTTCCCGCAAGCTGGCCGAACACGATTTGCAGCGCATAGTTCGTGTGAAAATCCTGCGTCCGGTTTTTTTGCTGGTCTTCCTTCCAGCGCAATCGGACGCGCGGCGCGTTCGTGGTGTCGCTGGTGACGCTGACCGCTTTCCCGGCCAGACCCGCGGCCTGGCTGGCGTACAGATAAATGGAAAGGCCCAAGTCGGTGGCGTCACGGGCGGGCATGCGCATCGTCAGGGTACCGCCCTCTAAAATCGCGCGTTCGCAGATGAAATTCCTTCCGTGAATGCGTCCTGCCGCGGTCGAATCGGGAACAGTTACGGCGCCCAGATCCAACATCCAGTTCGTGTCGTTCGCCGGCGGCGCGACCGGCCCGGATTTGGACGGAGCCCGGCTGACTTCGTTTGCGGCGGACGGTTGGCCTTCTTCCGATGCGCCGGCAACCGGGGCGGCCCCCGTTTCCGTGGACTTGAAAATTTTTCCCCTGAACACAAACACCCCCGCAATTGCGACGCAGAGCAAAATGACGAAAGCGATTCCCGCCATGGGAGAATCTTTTGCCGGCGGGGTTGCCGCCCCCGGCCCCGCTGAGGCAGCCGGAACAGGGCGTTCGCCGACCTTGGTTCCCGTTATGATGAATTTCGGGTCGTTGGTCGCGGGCGCCTGGGGCACGGTGATTTTCTGGAAACACGTCGGACATTCCATCACCGAGCCGCTTTGTGATGAGTCGCACTTGATGTGCTGTCCGCACACCGGACAGGCATATTTGAACTCGCTCATGGCTGTCTGACAAACATTTCATATCCGCGCCGCGGCGGCAACAAGGTTTATGTTGAATTCCAATCCTGGCCTGCAGAAAAACGCGATGGCATTGCCGGCCCGGTTTCGGGCATCCGCTGAAAATCGGCGGGGTTGGGCTTTATGACGCGGCGATATCCGCTACGCGGGCACCGGAGGTGGCATGGGAATTACTATGCCGATTTTGCAGTCGGATTGAGTTTTTTCCGGCGATACTCCGACGGTCGCCAGCCAATCCAGCGGGTGAAGGCGTTGGAGAAGACGAAGGGATTGCCGTAGCCGACTTCATGAGAAATGGACTCGATGGTCTGCCCGGAGGAGGCCAGCAATTCAGCCGCGCGGCGCATTCGCAAATAGACCACCTGGTGCATCGGACTGCGTCCAAGTTGCCGGCGGCAGAGCCGGCGCAGGTGTTCGTTGCTGTAACCCGCTTCGCGGGAGAGCCTGGCGAGCGTCCAATTATCCGCCAGATTGGTCGCAACCCGCTCCCAGAGCAACCGCAACTGGTCCGGTTGCTCCGTCGGTTGGGCAAAGCGCAGGACGTAAGCATGGATCAGATCGGTCCATTCCTGAATGAGCGTGGGCTGCCCCGGGCCATTGCATTCATACATCAACCCGAGAATCGCCGAACGCAAAGGCAACGGGTCAAATCGCGCCATGACCGGGGAAGTCACATCGGCGATGGGGCGCTGTCCGCTGGGCCGCTGATAACAGACCCAGCAGAAATCCCAGCGTGAGCCGCGGACGGCCTCGAAGGCATTCAAGGTGTGGGCCGGCAACAGGCACGCATAGCCTTCCCGGCAGATGCGCCAGCGCCCGTCAATCAACACTTTGCCGCGGCCGCCAATGCAAGCCAGGAAATAAGTGCTGGTCTGTTTTGTCCGCACAATCCGGGTCGGCGCGACCGTTTCCTGGATGCCGATGTGGACCATGTAATACTGGTTGAGCGTCTGACAGACCGGGAAGCTTGCAATCCACGGACGCGACTCGACGTTCATCGCCCGCACCCCCCGCATGCGGGTGCGGGGGCCGTGAATGGTTATGTCGGTCAGTTCTTCGCGGGTCCCGATCATAGAATTAAGGTTGAAGTGGCGACTGGCCGCATTATTGGTGTGCGCTTGCGGGTTTCGTGTTGCTCATGGTTCAGCCGGGGCATACTGCACCAGTTTCAAACAAGCTGCAAAACAATGTTTTCAATCATATGCAGCCTTGGATAAATGGCCGCCCCGTTGCGAAATCGAAGTGGACCCTCAAGAAGAATCTATGAAGTTTGCTGCAAGCACCCGGTTTCTGATGAATTCCCCGCTCGTTCAATCCCGTTGAGATGGGCCTGATGTAATCTGTGCCTCCAAATCTTCCCATGAACCACTACGCCGATAACGTGCCCTCACGGCTTCCTTCAAGCCTGGCGCCAGATACTTTCCTGGATTTCCGGCAATGGAAAGCACCCCATTGGGTTGCCCCCGGTTCACCACCAATAAACCGGACAACTGTTATTGGGTCCATCGCAACCCCGGACTATCATGTCGTCAAATTTCCGCCACTCGACGTGGCCGTCCAACATTCCAATGTTTCCGCCGGCGGGAATGTTCCCATTCAGATGGGGCGATATATGGGGCACCTTCATCCCCTGTGCGTTGACATAGCTCCCCGTGGTGATAGTGACATAATTGTAGCTGTATTTTTTGGGGTCCTTCGCCGGTGGAAGCGCAGGCGGGGTGATAGCGGTGGTATCACCCTGGGCTTGTGAAATGGTCGCACAGGCCACCTCCACCCTTTGGGCCGGAGTCTCGGGATAAACCCAAGTTGGTCCCAACCTCACGCCATCGGTGGGCCGTGTGTTCGGATTCCAGTTCTGTTGAAGCAGGGGATCCTTGCCCGGATTGATCGGATCGCCCGGAAGAGCCAAGGCATACCCCAGCGCCCGGTCGTTCGACCCAAGCCCCCAGTTCCACAGTCTTACATTATCATCATCCGTGAAGCGAACGGCCGTTCCCGGATCGTAACAACTCTTCTGATAAGTACCCCCCGGCGCGTAGGTTAAGGAGGCGTCGAACATCGCGCTGGCAGCGTGGACGTCCAAGTCCCAAATCCAGAAGCCAGACTGCCATTGCGGGAACTTGTCGCCATTATCATAAGCGTATCCCAGCATGGCGGTATCCAATTGTTTAATGTTGCCCATGCACTGGGTCCGGATGGCCCGCTGCTTGGCGGCCGCCAGCGCTGGCAGAAGTATCGCCGCCAGAATGGCGATAATGGCGATGACCACCAGCAACTCAATCAGGGTAAAGCCGGCGGCGAGCCGGACCGGAGATTGGGTTCTCGTTTGAGAGCGGTTCATGTTCCGTTCACTTGTTTGTTGCCGCAATCCGATAGTAGCCATATTTGTATCGTATTGGAGGGCTGGAGCATCTATCTCCAGCCCTCCTTTACTTTCCTGCATCACAACGCGTTTTGTCAAGTATGTCTTTAGCTTACGGCGCTGACAGCCGGAAGAACGTGGCCGAATTGGTCATCGGCACACTGATGGAGATCACTCCGGCATTCGTGGTCAGCGTCCCGGCCACCGGCTGCCAATTCGCCGGGCTTAAGCTGAGCGTTTGTTGCAGGACCGCCCCGAAGGACACGGCCGGCCAACTCAGATTAACCAAGCCGCCAGACGGGCTGGCCTGAAGTGCCGGCGCTGCCGCATCGAGCATGAAGTGCTCGAACATCACCGTGTTGTTGACACCGGGCGTCCACCACCACGGCCCGGACATAACGCCCACCTGCATGGGCACCCCGGCGAACTCGGGCGCCTGATAAGCCGTCTGGAGCGGCAGGAATTGCCATGCTTGGCTGGTATTCTCCCGTTTGTAGAGATTGAACTGCGAACCATTGCCCGACCTGACAATCATGAGCCAGTAGTTGGTGTCACCCGAATCAGGTTGCGTGCTTTGCTGTACGGCACTATCGAGATTCAGTCGGCCATACGTCCCGATGCCGAACTCGTCAAACCGGGTCAAGGACACCCAGCTTTCGCCGTTGGTTACCGCAACCGCATTAGCGTTCGTCGTGATTCCCAAAACAAACGGCGCTCCCTGATCGTTTCCGCTGACCCCCATGCTATAGGCACGGGCCAGCAGTCCTGGTTGGTGGTAGGCGGATACGTTGAAGGAATTAAGATGAACTGCCATTTGGAAATCACCCGGGACGTACTTGAACAGGAATAAACCCCCGACAGCGTCATTTTCCCAACCATCTCCTGTTGCCACAATCGTCAGAACATTGTTGCTGGTGATATTGGCATCCGCTGAGGCAGTTCCCAAGCCCGGACCATTGTTATTCAAATCCGAGTAGAACGATTCGGGAACTTCATTGCCATCAATGGGTTGCCGGTAAATCCCATCCCACGGCGAATTGGTTACACCATTCGCCAGGTAGTCCTGATTGGCGCCAAACTCATCGGTAAAGCCGGCGGGACGCACGGCCAAGGCGATAGTATTGGTCACGCCGCCATAGATAACCTGAGCCGTCGTGTTTCCCAGGCTGATCCCGGTAAATGCGCCACTCCCAAATTGGACCACATTCGTGTTAGCGACGGTGACAGCCGCAAACGCGCTGACGTTGACCGGAACACCACCGTAAACCCCATATACTTGAGCCACTTGTAGTCCACCCAATGGGATGCTGGGAACCGGAAGCACATAGACGCCTTGCAGCAGCCCGTCCTGCTGGTTGGTAGTACCATTGGGCTGCACGACAGTGTTAAACGATTTGTTGCCGCCCGACCCGACGAACGTAACCACGGCTGCGTAATAAACCACACCCGGAGTCAACCCTTGTACCGTGCAAGTAACATTCGTTGACGCCGCCGGATTTCCGGTGGCAAACACCAAACGATTATCGCCGCCCAAGCCAAGCCCGGACCCGAAGGAGACAGGAGTACCCGTGCCGCCAATACTTCCGGCCTGCGCGAGTGTGGGCACGGCGGTAACCGGCCCTCCTGGCCGCATGACCAGCCCGCTCCGAATCGGATTGCCGCTGGCATCTGCCGCATTCCAGTTAAAGGTCATCGACAGGTCGGCGTTGAGCGTGACCGCTATGTTGATAGCCGGCGGCGGCGGCGTCCCGGGCGGCGTAATGCCAGGGCCATCAATCATCAGGGTGTCCAATTGCCCCGACCCGTCGGACGCCGTCCGCATTTCCTGCTCGATCCCCACCTCCATCGGGGCGTTGGCGGCAGCTTCCGCCACGACCATATTGGTCACAAAGGTCCACCCAACATTAGTGGGGTTGGATGATTCAAACATGTAGAAGTTCGTGGAATTAACACGCGCCATCAACAGCCAGCCGTCCGTGGCTGAAAGGCCGTTGACAACGGTGGTGCCGCCGCTGTCAATCGTCCGCCGGACTGCGGGAGTTCCATTTTGAACTTTGACCCAATTGATATGCGTTTCCGTACCACCGGCTCCGCCGCCACCACCTTGTGTGGCCCCACCTGAGTTGTCGTATAGCCGGGCCATGATGCCGGCGTCAAAATTGTTGATGGTGCTCGACGTGCCGACATGCACCGAGGCTTCAAAATCACCAGTCACGATCTTGAACAGATATGGGCCGTCATTACCCGCCACGGCCCAGGTAGAACCGGCGGCTTCCACTGTCAGCGCGTTGGTATTGCTTAGGTTCGCGTTGAGGCGGCTGGCAGCCCCGGCCACATTATCATTGCCTTTGTTGGCGTTGGGCACGTCGCCAAAATTCAGGAACAACCCGTCCCAGATCGAACCAATCAAGCCATTGGCCACATAATCCTGATTCTGGGTGAAACCGTCGGCAAATGCGGGGCTGTTCACGTTCACAAAATTTGTCGCACTGAACGAACCATAAGTCGCAGTGATCTGGGAGGAGCCCAGCCCCACGCCCGTCACCGCTCCGTTATTGCCAGTGATAGTGGCCACCGCCGTATTGGCAGAAGTGAGCGTGACACCGGCAGCTGGATTAACGGTCGTGCTGCCATCGCCGTATGTCACGACCACCTGAACTGCTGCCGCGCCGTTCAGCGTAACGTTGGTTGGAAACAGGTTCAGGGTCAGATTCGTGATGGGTTGGGAGCCGGTTGTGGTCGTCTCAGCCGGATTCACGCCATAAACCGTCGAGGAACCCGAGCCGGAATAGGAATAAACCGCCGCATATATGGAGTCCGCAACACTGCCTAATCCAGTGATAACGGCGCTGTTGCCCGAACCGGCATAAACTACATAGATGTTCCCACCCAGATTGTCACCACCAGGATAATTGGTGTTGGCATTGTAAGTGTAACCGTTGATGGGTTTATCTGCGGTAACCATCGGGTTGTTCTTGCGGATCACCAGAATACTCCCGGTACCGCCCGGAGTCCAATTAAAGGTGACTTCTGAACTGCTGGTCACTGAGGCGGACAATCCAGTTGGATCGGTCGGCGGCGTCACCGCCCCGCCCACATTCGGGCCGCTCAGCACAAAATTTGTATAGAAAGTCGTGAACTGGCTGGCGGTGTACTCGGCGTCATTGATTCCTACCTGCATCGGAATTCCGTCCAAGTCAGGCCGGTTATTCGTGGCTTCGAGCACCCACGCATCCCCATCGTTGGTTCGGTCGTAAAAGCTGAAGAAGTCACCGGTCCGCGTAATTCTGAATTCGCGGTTGTCGTTGGTTTCGGTGTTGTAATTGGTGCTGCCGGTATTGAACGGAACGCCAAATCCGTTGGCGCCGGCATTGGCCTGGTTTACGTCCGTATTATTGGTTATGAACCGGCAGAGGTCGCCGATGCTGAATTCGTTGAACCGGGTGATTTGCAGGAAGTTTTCCAACGCATTCGTGGACGTGGTGCTGAAGGGCGCGCCCCAAGCGGGACCGTTGGTGGTAAACGCTCGCACCATCAAGCCGGGCATGTGATAGGCTCCATTTTCGAAGGGATTGACCACCGTCACCTGGACATCAAAGTCGCCGGAAACAACCTTCCACAGATAAAATCCGTCGTCGGCCTGTATATTCCAATAGCCATTCACGTTTTGCACGGTCAGGTAGCCGGGATAGGTGGTTTCGTTGGCAGCGGAGGCGACGTTAAGGCCGGTGCCGCCGTTTTGGACACCATTGGGGACATCGCCGGAGATCAGATAGACACCGTCCCAGATGGTGTTCGTCACGCCGTTGGCCAAGAAGTCAACGCCGGAGTTAAACTGGTCGGTGACGGTGCCGGCCTGGGCGACCCAGGTCAGGCCGCCGCACATTGCTACTGTCAGAAACAAACAGAGGATTTTGCTGCGCACTGGTTTCATAGTTGTCATAATCAGTTCGGGTTTGGTTTGCTTGGTTTTTCGGAGATAATTCGTTTGTCTGGAAATTTTTCCCGCCGGCATCAAGCGTTGGAAGTGGTTGCGTTATTGCCGCCGGGCATTTGCGATCCGGCCAACCGGGCTCCTCGCCGGCACAGGGGCCAAGGCCACGCCGATGGTGCACAATTGAATTCACACTCGACTCGAACAAGTTCTGACGGGCCAGGCATGTTGCTAGAGTAATCAGAAATTCTGTACATG
Organism: uncultured Verrucomicrobiae bacterium; assembly: GCA_963802515.1. Classification (GTDB taxonomy): domain Bacteria; phylum Verrucomicrobiota; class Verrucomicrobiia; order Limisphaerales; family UBA11358; genus UBA11358. The sequence goes on along the minus strand of CAWDIX010000002.1, from coordinate 1,044,547 downwards.
CACATAAGCGAAATCCACAATGCCCTATCCCAAATGCACGCGGCCTTTGAATTCAGGCGGCTTCATTTTGAGAAAACCGCTCTTTATGGCTTTGCGTCCGCGCGGATCAGGCGAATGCCGAACACGGCTGCAATCTCGTTCCCCTGGGTGGCTTGAAAGCGCACCGTGACTTTCTGCTTGCCCTGCACCACGTCCGACGGAACGGGGTATTCAGCATCGAAAAAGCGGGGCGAACCATTCTTCTCAACCACCTGCTCGCCAACACGCCGGCCATCCACGAGGATGTCAAAAGTCCGCTTGCGCCACTCGTCGCTGTAGTAGGTAACCACCAGCGCCAGCGGGCGGTTCGTTTCCACCGGCAGGTCGAATGAAAACCAATTCCGTCCGCGTCGGGCCGGACGGCCCATGATCCGGTCGGGTTCGGATTCTTCGCCCTGTTCGTTGAAGTCCCGTTCCGACTGCATCTCGCCCGGCTGCACAAAGGCCACGGTCGCCAACTCGAGTTGATGCTGCCGCTCGCGCTCGGCGGCCAGCTCCGCCGACTTCTTTTCCCATTCCGCCGGCGTGAATAAATCCCAATAGATGCCGTAGGTGCGTTCCGGCAATTGATAAAACGGTTTGAACGTCACGTTCGTGGGCTGTCCGACGCCGTCGGTGCGGAAAACGGCGGGCTGGCCGGGCACCGGTTTGAGCCAGTCGGCCAGCGGCTGGTCCGCCGCCACAAAGACCGGAATATTCTGCGGCTGTTGCCCGCGGCGCCCATAACCGCCGCGTTGATTGGCCGGTCCCAAATCCCCGGCCAACACCAGCGGTCCCCACATTAAAGCGACCCGACGCGGATTATCGGGCAACGGCTCTTCGTGAAGTTGCTTCGGCAAAACCAGCGCAATCGTATCACCATTGCGCCAGACGCGGTTGAGTTCGACATACGAATCAGGCGGCGGCAAGTCCGGAACTGCCTGGCCATTGATGGTCACGGCGAAACCATCGCCCGCCCACGCGGGGCGACGCAACGCCAGCGTGAATGTTTTCGGCGACTTCAGCGCGAGTTTCAACGTCGCATTTTCGCCATTGGGCAAATCCGTTTGCAGGTCAACCTGCGCCGAATTTCTTTTCCAGTCCGCCGTGGACGGCGTGTAGAGGTTCACCCAGAGCTTGTCGCCGGACTCGTAATAAATGCCGTCGCCGAGAATCCCCATGTCTTCCATCCCGGTGCCAACGCAGCAGGTGAAGTCGCGGAACATGTCCTGATACTCGTGCTGGACGCCCTGCCCCACCGGCACCATGTAACATGTCCGCCCGTCATTGGGGTCTATCGAGGCCAAGACATGATTGAACACGGCCCGCTCCTGAAAGTCGGCGTATTTGATGTCCGGCTGAACCGCGAAAAGCGTCCGCGTCAGCTTAAGCATGTTATAAACCGGGCACGATTCATCATCCCGGCCCTGCACGATGTCGTTCAGCTTGTCAGCCGGGCCGAAGTATTCGTCGTGACCTGCCCCGCCGGTGGCAAAGGTGTGATGGAACACGACCGCATCCCAGAAAAAGCCGGCGGCGGAACCGTCGGTTTCGTTGCCGGTGTAAAGATAGCGGGCCTCGTCGCCGATCATTTTGGGGATTTCCATGTTCTCGTGCTTGCCGCCGAGGATGTCCTGGTGCTGTGCCAGCGGGTCCACGAAGGATTTGTGTTCAAACTTGTCGGACAACGCCAGCCACTGCTTGTCGCCGGTGTCGGCATAGAGGTCGGCCAGCACCTCGTTCATGCCGCCGAATTCGGTGTTCAACATGTGCTGGTCCTGGGCATCGGTCAGATTGGTGACGATGCTGCCGACCCAGCCGGCGAATTTGATTTCCACCTTCAAGGCGGTGCGGTTGCCAGTGTAGTGATAGGCGTCGCGCAGACCGGCAAAAATCTTGTGCTCGACATACCACGGCGACCACATGCCGTTCAGGTCGAAACCGCCGGACCGGATCTGGCCGTGGGCGAGCTGCTCGAAAAGCGTCTTGCCGTCCACCAACCGGTTTGTGCCGCCGACCCGCTGATCGCCCTTGAGCGCACCGATGTAGCCGTCACCTTGTGCGTCCTGAACTTCCTTGAGTTGTTCCACCAGGTAATCGGCCCGTTGTTTGAAACGAGGATCGCCAGTGGCCGCATACATATAACTCACTGCGGAAAGATAATGACCGGCGATGTGACCGGTCAGATTGCGGCCGGGACCGTCCCAGCCGCCGTCGCCGTGGCTGGCCTTCGGCTTCAGGCCGGCATCCTGGCGCAAATAATACATGATCTGGTCGGGATTGAGTTCGAGCAGATACTTGGCGTCGAGTTCCTGCGCGTGCTTCAGCGGCCCACCCGTCAGCCGCACGTCGGACAAAGGCAATGGCTGCGCTTTGCAGGGTATCGCGGCCTTGATCACTTCGGTTGGCGACAATGTGTAGTAAGTGGCTGATGAGGATTGCGCCGCTTGCGGCGAACGGCAACCGGCCAGAATTGCTGCGGTCACAATCAAACACCATCCCGAAAGTATTTGCTGAGAATTCATTTTTAATCTTCGCAGTCCGGGCGAATCAGTTCAATGCAAACGCCAAAAAAAGGCGTTAACCGCGCCGGCACGACCGATCCTTTCAAGTATCCTGTCAAAACTACAGGATATTATCCCGCAACTGCCCATGCTCCGAATCCACAAATAGCTATCCGATATCACCCACTCCGGTTGTCAGAACCCGATAGGGGCGTTACAACTCTACGAAACTTCTATGCCAAGGAAATGCTTGCTCGATGCAAATTCGGCGTTTTCGGCCCTGGCTCCCGGGACCGGGTGCGCCTTTTTGTTCCTGATGTCAACGATTGCAGCCTTCTCCCAATCGGCCGGCCAACCGCAAACCGCGCTCACCAATTCCGGGTTTGAGGTGAAAGTTGAGGCCGGGGCCATCGTCAGTCTTAAGCGAACCCACGATCGTTTCGACACGGAATACATCATGCCCGGGCGCAGACTTGGCGACGCTTGCATCCAGTTCCGCCAACCGGGTGGACCCTGGCAGTCCGTCAACACGGCCACACTCACTCACAACGGCGCTTTTGCCCTGGTCGCGGACGACACCGAATACCGGGCCGCGTATTCAATCACCAACGGCCCATCCGCGGCCCTTGTCCTCGACACCCGCTTCGACTTCGACGAAAACTCCATCCGCTGGACATTGACCCTGCGTAATCAAACCGCCCGGCCGCTGGAGATCGGCGACCTGGCGTTCCCGTTTCCGATGAATTCGTCGTTCCGGCGTGGCCAACCGGCGACCGCCAGCGTCCTCAAGCACAGTTTCGTGTCCGGTTACGGCTCCTTCATGTTTTGGATGCGGCCCAACAGCGTGGGGCCTTATCTGACGATGACGCCGGACGATAACACCAAGCTGGAATACTGGGACGCTCCCCGCCGGGAATTTCGCGCCTACGTCTTCTCGGCCGCGGCGGGCGCGACCGCCCGGGAACACGGCACCCGCTGGCGCCAGCCCAACACCAGCCTGATCCTGGCGCCGAAAGGAAAGTCCGGGGATACGCAGACGTACGGCTTCAAGTTCCAATGGGCCGAGGGCTACGAAGGTGTGCGTCAGATTCTCGTGAACGAGGGCAAGGTGGATGTGCAGGTGGTTCCCGGGATGACCGTGCCGACCGACCTGTTCGCCGAGATTGCCTTGCGGACGACGCAGCAAGTCGCCTCGGTCGAGGCTGAATTTCCGAAAGCGACCCGGATTACGGCGCTGGGCCGGAAGGGCGACCCCCGCCTGTACCGGATTCAATTTTCCAGGCCCGGTGAAAACGAACTGACCGTTCACTATGGCAAGGGGCGCTACCTGTATCTGGAATTCTTCGTGACCGAACCGCTTGAAACCTTGTTCCAGAAGCGCGCCGCGTTCATCGCCGCCCATCAGGTGCGTGACACCAACAAGTGGTACAACGGCCTCTTCTGCGAATGGAACATGGAGGACCACGTACAATTGACACCGGACAACCACGACCGGCTGCATGGCTTTCGGATTTATGCCATCACTTGTGACGACGCGGGTCTCGGCCATCCGGCGTATCTGGCGGCGGAAAACGCGGAGTACCCGGTGCAAGACCAGGTCGCGGCACTGGACGATTACATCCAATATTTCGTCTGGGGCGGATTGCAGCGGACCACGAACGAAACCTACGCCTATGGCATCTACGGCATTCCCGACTGGAAGACGGATCGTGACAGCAGCGACCCCGGTCGGAACGGCCAATTGCACCTCTACCGTGAGTATGATTACCCGCACGTCGTCCTGATGTACTACAGCATGTACCGCATCGCCAAATATCATCCCGAAATCAAAACGGCCCTGACCGCAGAAGATTATCTGCTGCGCGCCTACGGCACGGCCAAGGCCATGTTCACCGTGCCTCACGAGGTGTGGAACGGCTGGTCTCCTTACGGTACCGGTTTCTACAACGAGCTGGTCATCGTGGACCTGATTCACGAACTGCAGGCCAACGGTCTGGACCGCGAGGCGGGGACGTTGCGGCAGTTCTGGACCCGCAAGGTCAAGTATTTCGTCAACGACAATCCCGATTTGTTCGGCTCGGAGTATCCGTTTGATTCCACCGGCTTCGAATCCACGGAAGCGCTGGCGAAATATGCGATGCGCCACGCGGATCTGCCGGGGCAGACGAATTCCGGCATTCCGCTGGCGAACGCCGAAAAGTTTCTAAACACGCAAATCGCCGCGAACATTTTCTGCCGCGGCTGGCTGGAACCGGCCTACTATTATTTGGGCAGCGACTACCGCGCCGGGGCGGGCAATGCCTACACGTTGAGTTACATGTCCCAGATGGGCGGCTGGGCCGTGCTGGATTATGCCTTGAATTTCGCGACCAATCCCTGCCCCTATTTGCGCCTGGGTTATGCTTCCTCGCTCAGCTCCTGGGCCTTGATGAACAGCGGCACACCGCAATCGAATTACGGATACTGGTATCCCGGCAAGGCCGATGACGGCGGCGCGGGCGGCGGCTTCGAACCGGCGCCTTACGGCACCACGTGGCTGGACCAGCCACATCATCGCGGCGCGTGGTATTACGCCTGCGAAATGGATCTCGGCTATTGCGGCGCGCTGCGAACAGCCGCCACGATTCTGGCGGATGACCCGATCTTCGGCCGGTTCTGTTTCGGGGGCGATTGGAGCGAGCACCACGGCCGGATCCAAATCCGCCCCAAGGACGGTTTGCGCCGACGTTTTCACGCGATGCTGGACAATGGCCGGATTGATTTCGTCTCGGACACTGACCGGTTTCCACATGACCAGCCTCTTGTGCTCAAGCAGGACCTGACGGAAATGCGCTTCCAACTCGAGAGCGACAACCCAGGGCCGCACATCGCCCGAATCCATCTCTCCGCTCCGGCCGGCCCATATACGGTTCGCGATCGGCACGGATTCATTGCCCAGGTTCAGCTTACGGGAAATGAGGCCGTGCTCGAGTTGCCGATGGATGGCGGCACCCGGCCCAAGGCCTTCACAATTGCAAGAAAGCGCGCCGAGTGATCTGCGGGAAAGGTTCCGGCGGGCCGCCGAAACCGGCACGCCGGGCGCGTGCGCTCCGGGCTTGCTCAAGGACCCAACAGCAGGCGATAAAAGCGCGCCGGTTCCTGTGCGGAGACGGTGTTCGTCCAGTCGAAGGGTAGCTCAGGCGAGTTGGTGGTAAAGATGGTGGACCAATCGAGGAGGTTGGTTGACTCCTGGATCGAGTAGTCCGGACCGAACTCGCCGCTCACGTGCAGACTGAAACGGCCATCCGCCAGGACGGGTACTGCCAGCGTCGGCGCAGTCAGGGGATTCACCGTCACATAAAAACTTTGCGTCGCGCTCAAGCCCGGCGTTCCATTGTTGGCCGCCCGGATCGAAATCAGATTGGTGGTGTCCGCCTGCGCCACCGCTGGACGCCAGATAAAGGTTCCACTGCTGGCGTCAATTGCGGCACCCATCGGGGCGCTCAACAGGCTGAAGGAGGTGGGCAATGGCGGCACGTCGGGATCGGTCGCCGAATTGGTGACGGTGAGCGTGACGCCGGAATTGACGGTAACATTTGAAATGGCCGCGAAGGTAATCGCCTTGGGCGCAGCCGGCAGCGTCCAGGGACCGAACAAATAATTCGACGCCACCTGATCGGCCGTCAAAACGCCGCCCCAGATGCGAATGGCGTTGAAGTAACCGGAGAACAATTGGCCGGCGGTGCCACCGCCGCCGGTGGCACGCTGGCAGTCGAGGTTGATTGGGTCGCCGGTGGGCGTGGCGAGGACACCGCCCAGCGTGTCGGTGTACCAAAGGAGACCGTCCACATAAATCTTCACCGTCACGTTGCCGTCATAGGTATATACCAGGTAATGCCACCCGTTCGCCGAAGGAAAACCCATCGCGCCCCATGGCACGTCGTCATTGAGATGCGTGACCGCGCCCCAGCCGGCATTCGTGCTGAAATTAAATGCACAATCCTTCCGGGTGCCGCTGCGGTCGCCCAGCGACACCATCGTTTCTTCAGAGTTCAGCGAAGGATTGTAGGCCCACACCTCGATGCTCCGGTCGCTGTGCCCGGTGATGTCGCTGATGGAAACGTTGGCCGAACTGTAAGGCGCCGCCGTGCCGCCGAAAAACACGCCGGGGATCCCGGTGCCAGCCACGTTCGTCGAGTAACCTGGATAAACCGGACCACCGCCCGATTTGGAAAAATTGCCGACGCCGGTGCCCAAATTCGTCCAAGTGAAGAAAACCTGGAGCAAACTGCTGGCGGCGTTCGTTGAGCGCAAATCCACGTAGAGCGTTCCGGCGGTGGCGAGCGCCGCGGGCGGCTGCATCGAGCCAATTTCTGCATCGGTCAGCGGACCGGTGTAAACCCGGACAGCGTCGAGCGCACCCCGGAAATACGGCAGCGAGTCTCCGGCGCCGCGCGCGAGATAATTTTGTTGCGGCGTGGTGTTCACGTCCGGCGCGTTGAGCTGGTCCGGCGTGAGGGTGATGCTGCCCGTGGCGACATTGGTCCCGTTGACGTAGAGCCGTCCGGTGACGCTGTTGGACAACGACACCGCCACATGCGTCCAGACACCGACCGGCAACGGGTTGGTCCAGGCGAGCGTCTGCGTCGCGCCGTCGCTGGTGATGGAGAACTGCAAATGACCGGTGCCGTCGTCCGGCGTGAGGAACATACAGTTGGTCGCGGCTGAGCCAAAATACCAGACCGGCTGGTTGGACACGCCGCCGGACCATTTCACCCGGGCGGCGACCGTGATTTCCTTGAGGTCAGACAACGAACGGTCGAGGATGACGAATTGGTCCGCGCCGTTGAAGGTGAGAAAACCGGAGCGCTGACCGTCGGAATTCACCCAGCCCGGATCGCCCTCCAGATAACCGTCCGTGACGCCCGGCAAATCTTTGGCCAACGAGTCGTGCGGCGCGTTGAACTCGTAGGCCGCATACAACCGGCGCGGCGCGGTGCGGTTGTTGATCCAATTCAGCGGACCCGGATTGTACTCCTCAAATCCGAATTGAAAGCCGTTGCTGCATGATTGGGCCGTCGAGAAATCGCCGTCCAGCACCGCGTCATTCCACGCCTGCGCCCCGGTGGCGACGGAGTTGTCGTGCCAAGTGACCGCGGAGCCTTTCACCGTCGCCCAGTTGCTGATAACCGAGCCGGCGGTGACTTCTGCGTGCTGCAGAACGCGCGCGTAATTCGCAACCACGGAATTGTCCACCACCATCGCGTAGTCCCGCACCTTGGCGTAATCCTTCACGACAGCGGTGTTGCGCACCAGCGCGTGGCCGCTGACGACGGCGTTGTTCAACACCTGCGCGCTGCCCTCGACCACGGCGTAATCCTCGATGCGCGCGTTGTTGCGCACTTTGGCCGTGCCGAGCACGCGGGCATTCGGCCCCACGTAAGCGGTGCTGTCCACCGTCGCCGTGGAAGCACGCCAGCCGCCGCCATTGGCGACCGGCACCAGACCGGCGGTGCTGCCGGCGGGCGTTTCGTAAGGAGTGGCGCCCGTGATTTGCATTTCATAAGGAAACCGCTCCTTGGCGGGCGAAGATTGGAAGGATTGAACCGCCTCGTCAATGGACTCGGGAATAAAATTAGTTGGCGTGCCGGCCACAGACAGATAAAGCGTGTTTTCATTGGCGGCCAGCGTCACGGAGTTGGTGCCGGCATCCCATCCCGCCGAGGCGGGACTGTAACGCACCGCGCCGCCATCCGAGACGACGACGAAGCTGACGCGCCAATCGGCTCCCCGCGCGTGGTCGGGCAGGCCGTGAAAATTAACCGTCACCACCCGTCCGGCGCCGCTGCCCTGCGGAATCAGACGGATGATTTTGTAGCCTGTCTGTTGCGGGGCGAATTCAATCGGCGTCTGCCACCACGTCGGATCGTCCGGACGCTGGCGCAATTCGGCGCAGGTCCAGCGTTGATTGTGCTCGAGGTCGCCGGTGTTGGCCGCGTTGGTCAAGGCCGTGCGATGCGAGTAATCCCACATCACGTCGCGCCGGGCCATGTAGCCAATGATGTCCTGCACCGACGTTGCCGGCGCCAGTCGCGCCAGCGTGTCCCAAAGGTATTCGCCGGGTTTTGCGAATTCCCAAATCTTTACGCTGAAGAAATTCCCGTAACTGGAACCGAGGCCGGGCAGGTTGTCCGGATTCTCGTCCAGATAAAGCCAGAACGGCCAGCAGAGGTAATAATCATTCCCGTAGCCGATCCAGAAGTGCGACATGTCTGCGTAATTCGGGTCCAGCCCGCTTTGATTGGCGTTCCACGGATACCAATAAAGCCACTGCTCGCGGCCATAATTGGCGTTGTTCTCCCAGAACTGCCCGTCCACGTTTTGATAGCCGTTCGTGTAAGCGTCTTCCTGGCATGCATGGGTGAATTCATGAGGCGGAACCCACGTGGGCGGGTCCACCCGCAAACCGTCTGGGGTAATGTTGACCCACGGAATGCCATTGCCATCGGCGCCGGTCCAGTAACCGCCATTCCAGGTGGTAACGTTGACCTTGTATTTATTTCCGGAATAAGGCAGCACCGTTCCGAGCGGACGGCTCGGTTCGGGGAAGCCGAGCCGCCAGACGTGGGTTTTCCACACCTCCTCGAAATTGCGCAGCGTGCCGTGCGGCATATCAGCCGTCCAGAAACTGTTGGACGTCACGCTGACGTCCCAGCAAAACCGGAAATGTTTCGACGACATTTCCTGCACCGGGAAACCGTTCACATCATTGGCGCCCGCGGCGGGAATGTTGACGGTGTCGTAGGACGGATAGTAAATGTCGCCGGTCAAATCTCCGAGGCGGACATAATCCATCGCAAATGCCTGCCCGACCGTCGCGGAACTGCCCAACGGGTCAATCCGCAAATCGGAAAAGTTGCCGCGCCAATAGATTTCCGGTCCGAAAAAAATCCGGTAAACGTGAAACCCGCCATCCGCCGGAACGTTGGTGATGGTGAACACGCGCGAAGCGCTGATGCCCGGCGCGTTCGTCGTGCCGTAGTAAACCGGGATGCTGCCGGTGAAACCGGCGGGAACCTGCAGCCGAATGTCGAGATAATCGTCGAACGCCAGGTCCAGATCGGGGCCGCCGGCGATAGTGAGGAGCGACACTTGCGGGTCGCTGCCGCTGGCCGCGCCCGTGAGCAATCCGCCCGCCACGGTCGCCCCGATGATCTGTGCCGTCGTCCAGCCATCGAAATTTCCGTCGGTGGCCCATTCGGCGCCGCTCCAGTAATTCGTCAACGGGGTCGTGGGATCCACCACCACCGTTGCGGCCGGAATTGAAGCTGCCGTCAGAAATCCGGCCAGCAAAACAAAAGTGCGGAAGTTGGTTACGTTTCTTGACGCGGCGAATTTCATTCTGGCGTTTGGCATGAGGCGAAAAAATGTGGATTGATTTTGTTATTGATCCCTGAACCAGACAGAACTGCTTCCGCCGCGGTTGAGCCGGGCATAATTCGGTATGGCCGTCAGCGTGGCGCCGTTGGTCCAGGTGCCGGTGATTTTCATGAACCCGCCCAAAATATTCGTGTATTGGACGGACAAGGGAGCGCTCGGGTCAAGCACGAGACCCGTGTTCTGGTCCACGCTCTCGATGTTGTAAATGAGCGGACCGCATTGCAGCGCGACCAGCCCGGCATCCGCCGCCACCTGGCTGCTGGCTTTGATTCTCTGAATCCCCATCGGCAGGACGAGGTCAATCTTGTCTCCGGCCGTCCAGGTCCGCGTGATGGTTGCGTAGCCGTTGGTGATGGCGGGGCTGATCGGCGAGCCGTTCAGTTGGATGGAAGTGAAACCGCTGACGGCCGGCGTCGGCGTGTAAAGCCGGCTCCAGGTCCGGTCGGGCACTCGGATGTTCAAGGTGAAATTCGTCGTCAACGCCGGATTGACGGCGATGGTGACATGGTTGGTCCAGGGATAATCCGTGGTTTGGATCATTTGCACCGTGGTGCCGGAGATGGCGGGGATGGAAACCGTGCTGCCGATGAACAGGTTGACGTAAATCGCATCCGAACTGCGGGCGTAAATCCAGGTTGGCAATTGGAACAAAGTCCGGGCCGCGTTGCCGTAACAGCAAGGCACACCCGTCCACGAGGCGCGCGCTCCGTCGGTGAGCGGGTTGGGATAAAAGATGCTGGTGGCCGTGTCGTCGAGGGAACCGAGAATCTCATTGTAGAGCACATTCTCCATCAAGTCCGCGTATTTGGCGTTCTGGTAGGCGAGGTTCATCTTGTGGAAGAAGAACAGCGTGCCGCACCCGGCGCAGGTTTCACAGTAAGAATTATTGGGCAGCGAGTAGTTGTCGCCGAAACCTTCCGAGGACTCGCCGCTGCCGACTCCGCCGGTCACGTAATATTTTTTGTTGACCAGATTATCCCAGAGCGACAGCGCGGCGCTCTGGTAACTCACGTCACCGGTTTCCATGGCGACATCCTCCATGCCGGAATACAGATAGACCGCGCGCACGGCATGGCCCACGACTTCGTATTGCTGAATCACCGGCGCCTGGCTCTGGTCGTAGGTGGTTCCGTTGCCGCGGCAATCCATCAGGAATTTTGCCAGGGCAATGTATTTCCGGCCTGTGCCGGCGCCTTCATATTCGTTCATGAAACGGCCCAAATGCACCAGCGCCTGTTCCATGTTTTCGTGGCCATCATACCAGGTCTTCTTGCCCGGGCCAATGTTGTTGCACCAGCAATCGGCCAGCTTTTTGGCCGCGTTGTACAATGTGGGATCTGTCCTCCCGGTCATCAGGTAATGAGCCAGCGCCGCTTCGATGAAATACCCGCCCACGTAACCTTCATGAAGACTGTTGTCAGACCAGCGCGGCAGGCCCCGGAGTGTCGTGTAGGTATGCAAATAACCGTCGGATTCCTGCGCGCCCAGGATGATGGGAATCCAATAATTCAGATTGGTTCGGAAGGCATTCTGCGCCGCGATCACCGCTGGATCACCCTGCGCATCGTACATCAGCGCGTAGCACATCGCCTCGACCGTGTTGAGGGTGTAGGCATCGGCCCAGGGATCGGCGTTCGGCACTGTGTAAGCACTTCCGGCCAGTTTGTTGCCAGCCTGGATGAAACTGTTGATGTTGCCTTGCGCCAGATTTGTATTGTTCAATTGGGCATATAAATACGGAATCCAGTTGGTGAGCGTCCGGTTGAGCCGGTATCGCCAAAGCGGACTGGTAATGGTGTAAGGCGTCACATAAACCGGCAGCAGATGAGTGGCCGGGGGCGCCGGAGCCACGGCCACGTTGACTGTGCTGGTGCTGGCGTATTGGCCGTCGTAAGCAGCCAACTGGACCACAAACGCGCCGGGCGCCGAAAAACTGGCCGACGTGTTCAAAACGTTCGCGTTGCTGAATGTCACCGTGCCCGGGCCAGACAGTTTGCTCCACGTGACGGCTGGAATCGCGAGGACGGCGCCGTCGTCTTGAACCGAACCATTCAACCACGTGTTGCCACCGACGATGACATCACGATCCACCCCGGCATTCACCACCGGCGGAAAATTGGCCGGCGAACCGCCGGCGTCATAGACCCGCCACTCTAACAGGCCCGTGGAGTGGCCGGAACCGTCCGATTGAAACAAGAGCCGGAGCCGGGTGGTCGTGACCGGGTCGAAAGTCGTGGTGTTGAATTGATTCAACGCCACCCCCAGGCCCGACGGGTTGCTGACCGGCACAAAACCGTTCCCGTTCCAATACTGCACGCTGCACGACACCGGCGCGTAAATGCCCTGGCTGTCCTGCCACCAATACACGTCCATCATGCCGGTGTTGATGGGCACCGGCCAGTCATACTCCACCCATTGCGCACCGGTTTGCGGCCAGTTGCCGTAGGCGCCATGACTATGGTCGGCCGAGTCGGTTGGAACATAACCGTCGTCAATGGCTGACAGCGTTTCCCAGGACGAAACAAACGAGGTCAGTGGCGCCGCAGCCGGAGCAAGATTCCGGCCTGTCGGGGGTGAATCCAGTTGCTGCACCCGGTAAAACCGCTGGGACGCTGAGGCGCCATTTGAATGCACCAGGGTTATGTTCAGATTGGTGGCCATTTGTGCTGCCGCAGCCACGGTTTGCCAGTTCGGGGAAGCCAGCAAGTCCGTCCATTGCACCCGATACCATCTGCCCGGCTTGGCGTTGGCGCAGGTAATGAGCACATCCGCGCCATGCACGTTCGCCTGCGCCAAAAGCCAGGGCGCAGGCGGTATTGGTGCTGAGAAGCTTCTGGTCACGGCACTATGATTGTACGCGATGGAATTACCTGAACCCGCGTAAGCAAACACAGCGACGTTATAATTCGTTCCAGTCTGCAGATTGCTCACGGTCACGCTGGTACCCGAACCGGAATAAACCACGTAGTAATTCGCGGCCGGCAAAGTGTCGCCCTGCCCGTAAGCCGCGTTGCCGCTGTAAGTGAATCCATTGGCCGGCGCTTCCTGGACCGCCGGATTCCCGGTCCACATCGCCACCAGACTCCCCGCGCTGCCGCTGCCCGGCGTCCAGGACAGAACGAGATCGCCGCCCGCATTGGTCGTCAGCGTCAGTCCGCCGACCGGCGCAGGAGGGGCCACGAACGGTCCCATGTTCGATGCGGTCAGGCTGAATTTCCCGTACTGGGCCGTCCGCGGCGCGCCGCCGGCGTAATCAGAATGCTCAATACCCACCTGCAACGGCACGCCGCTGAAATCGGGCCGCGTCACCGTCCCGACACTATTCCAGGCATCCGCCTGCGTGGCCTTCTCAAACAAGGTGATCACGTTACCCGCCCGGGTGATTCGCAACCAGTAATTGGTGTTCGGCGCGGCGGCTCCCGGGACCGTGTCGGTCTTGGCGCCGTTTACGTTGTTCTTGAGCAGGTTGACGTAGTTGAGCCAGTCGAACCGCGCCCAAAGGAGTGAGTTCTCCGCATTGTTGGGCGCGGGCGATCCGCCGGCGCCAAACGCGCGGACCATCAGACCGGGCAGATTGTAGGCCCCGACATCGGTCGGAGCGATCACCTGCACGCTCATGTCAAAATCTCCGGTGATTACCTTGAACAGGAAGACCCCGTCGTCGGCCGTGTTCTCCCAATCGGTTTGCAGGCTCGCAAGGGTCAGCACCTGATTGCCGCTGAGGTCCGCATCGGCCACGGACACGGAACCGGCTGCCGCGCCGACGCTGGTTGCGCCGACAATCTCGCCCGCGCCTAAATAGATGCCGTCCCAAATCGTTCCTGCCACGCCATTGGCGAGGTAATTGACGGGCGTGGTGAAATCGTCGGTGAAAGTCACTTGCGCCTGGACGCGGAACACTGCCGCGACGGCAAGTAGCAGCCCGGAAACGAACAGTTTTCGATCTGGCATGGCTTGATGAACAACAGAAAACAGTGGTTATCTCGATATGGCAAACGACTGAGGCGACCCGCCGGCATCCATCGGCAAATTCACAATGCCCTCCTGTCCCGTTTGCAGGCTCAGCGCGGTGATGACGCCGTGCACACTGCTGAAGGTGTAGGTGGCAGCGGTTGACGCCGTGAAATGCAGCGTCACTGAATGGGCCGCCGTGTTCTCGCTTTCAATCTGGAAACTTGCTTGCGACAGGTCCGGCTGGAGCACCACCGGCTGCCCGGCGGCAAAACGGTCGTTGTCCAGCACCAGATGCAGGTCGCCGCTGTTGAACATGGCGTGGAACTGCCGACGCACGCCGTCCAGAGGAATGACCTGGATGTTGGTTGTCTGTTGCCAGGTGCCGCCGTAGCAAAACCGGCCAAAGATGGGATCATCGGCCAGAATCGTTGCCGCCATCCGCAAGGCGCCGCAAAAACCAAGGTTCTCTTCCGCGGAATAATACCAGGGGCCGCGATGCATCGGTTGCCCGCCGAGCCACGTGGTGTTGAACGGCGAAGGCTCATATCCGCCCCCGCAACCGCCGTCGTTGGCCGCGCCCGGATACCAGAAGCCGTAGTTCGGCGGCGGCCCGCTGTTCATCGTGGACCAGCCGCAGAGATACGACGCGTAGCCCAGCCGGAGATAGTCGGTGGCGTTGGTGGCAAAGTTCAGCGCGTAATCGAGCAGCCCCCAGCCGCCCATTTGCGCCATGTAAGTCACCACAAAATCGTCGCCCATGTCGCCGCGATAATCGCTGCCGTAATAATAATAAGCCGTTTCCAGCCAGCCGCGGTCAAAGACATTGGCCGTGATTTGATTCACCATGTATTGCTGTAATTCACTGAGAAACAGGGTCAGGTTGGTTGAACCCATCGCCGGATCGCTCCCGGCGTGCTGCGCGGCATATTTGGCGTAGGCTTCCTGGGACTCGAAGCCGGTGGCGTCAAAGGCATACTCCGAGGCAAACAAATCCGCATTGCCGCCGACGTAATAATTCACTTTCGCCTCCCAATTCGCCCGCAAGCTCGCCGCCTTGCTGGTCATGCCTTCGGTGTTCAAATCGTTGATCAGATCAGGAATGACGATTTCGTTCATCAGGCCCACCTGCGTCGCCTGGCCGCCGCCGTAACTCCACATCGCCATCGCCGTGCCCCAGGCGCGTTGCAGATAGGTGTCCGCGCTCAATGCGGTCGTGATCTCCGGGTGATATTTCGCCACTTTATACATGCCGTAATACATCACGATGATGTGCGGATAATCGTAGCCGCGACCGATGCTGAGATTGTTGTTGGTGCGCAGATTGTGCCAGTCGGGCACGCCGTAAATGGCGTAGGAATAGGTTTCATTCGTGGTGCGTTGCAGGCCGCCCCAGACGAAATTGGTGATGTAGTAATCGAGCGCCGAGACTTCGCTTTGGACGGGATAAACGGCTTCCTTTGTCGCCAGATACGCGGGCCGGGATTCGCCCGCATCGTCGCTCGCAATCTCATAAACCTGGAAGCTGCTGTCGAGCGTGTCGTGATTGTCCGGCGTGATCAACTGCCCGTCGTTCATGTTGAAATCACAGAACAGCCCGCTATACCACTGGTTGGTAATGATCTGATGGCTGACCAGATAGGCCGCGCGCTTCTTGACCAAGGTCTCGAGCGGTTCGGTCACGAAGAATTCCAGATACATGGTTTGGCCGCTGCCGTATTGCACGGTCAATTCGTTTTCGCCCAACCGGGAAAATTGCACCTGATACAACTGGTTGTTGCCATTGTTGCCGAGGTATGAAATTTGGGTTTGCGACGGGAATTCCGCCGAGACGGAGCTGATTGCCTGGGTTGTGTTCAGCGCGATTTGCGCGAACAGATTCGTCGGCACGGTCATGCCGGGCACGACATGCACATCAACCTTGCCATTGTCAACCAGCGCCTGCCGGATGGCGTCGTAACTGTCCGCCCATTGGAACTTGAACCCGTAATTTTGCGACGCACCCGGGGTGAGCGTCAGACTGGTGTTGGGCTCACGCCAACGCTGGCCCTGCGTGGTCACCGATGGGTTTTCCGCGGCGGCGTTCGTGCCCGCCACGTAAGAGTGGATGTAGGCCTCGTATCCATTCAGCACGTCCCAGAATTCGAGCTTGGTGTTGGCGTTGGGCGTCATCAGCAGATACGGTCCCACACTGTCCGGCCGCATCCAAAACAGAAACGAATCGTAACCGGAGATGAAACTGTGTTTCATCGTGCTGGAGGTGATGCCCGAAAAACCTGTGTTCATCGGCAGCGGCAAGGCCAGGTCTCCGATCACCACGGGCTGGCTGGCGAGGTTGGTCAGGTTTAATGACCACAGCAGGCCGTCCTGCTGGAAGGTGAACACCGACTCCAGCACCAATGTGCCGGACAGACCGTTGGCGATTATGTAGCGGCTGATGTTTTGGGTCCCATCCGCGCTGGTGTAATTGGTCGCCGAAGCGACGCCGCTCGGCGTGGCGGTCCGCACCAAATTCCAGGAGGTGCCGCCGGCAGGTTGATACTTCATGATGAGGCTTCCGAGTTTTCCCCCGCCGCCGATGTATTCCGTGGGAAAACTGTCGCCCGCGCGCTGGAGACTGGTGATGCCGCCGCTGCTGGTCTTGACTGCAAAAAATGGATCCAACTGCTGCAGCCGGTAGAACCGCTGCGGAGCCAAAGCGCCGCCGGCGTGGACAATGGTCAGGAGAGAACCGGTCGCCAATACCGGGCCGGGGACGACGTTCTGCCAGTTCGCCGGGTTCAGCGAATCCGAATATTGCAGCCAATACCATTTGCCGGGATTGGCGCTGAACGTCACCGAGACGTCCGCGCTTTGAACGTCCACCTGCGCCACGACCTGGTTGGGCGGAATCGTGAATCTGCCGGTGGCGGGAGTGCGGTTGTAGGCCAATGAATTCCCGGAACCGGAATAACTGAACACCGCCACGTTATAAGTCGTGTTGGGCGCCAGATTATCCACAGTCACATTCGTGTCCGCACCACTGTAAACCGCATAATAATTGGCCCCCGGCAGGCTGCTCCCGAATCCATAATTGGCGTTGCCGGCGTAGGCAAAACCGTTGGCCGGCATTTCTTTCACCACGTGATTGGTGCCCGTCCACACCACTGCCAGACTGCCGGCGCTGCCGGTCCCGGGAGTCCAGGATAGGTTCATACCGCCCGCGCCATTCGTCGCCAGCGCCAGGTTCGCCGCGGCCGGCGGGGTTGCCGCCAACGGACCCAGGTTCGATTCGGTGATGCTGAAATTGCTGAATTGAACACCGAGCTGGCCGTTAAAGGTGGCGTGGATGATGCCGACCTCAAGCGGTTGCCCCGCGAGATCCGCCCGCGTCAGAGTTGTCCCGCTGACCGGCGCGGGAAAAGTTTCCAGCTTCCAGGGATCGGTGCTGTTGGTCCGCTGGTAAAACTTGAACGTATTGCCGATGCGATCCAGCCGCAGCCAATACGCGGAATTGGGCCCGTCGCCGGGATTGATCTGGGCCACGCCGCCGTTCACCTCGTTCCGCAAATAATTGGCAAAGCTGTATTCATCGAACCGGGTCCAGGAAACAAAATTCTCAGTGCCGCCAAAGGGATCGCCGCCCGCGGCGAACGCGCGGGCTTGCAGTCCCGCCGTGTTGAAAGCGCTGTTGTCAAACGGCGTGACGATGTGTACCACCGCCGAAAAATCTCCGCGCACCACTTTGAACAGAAAAAAACCGTCGTCATCCGCTCCCTCCCACGCGGTACCGGTCGTCTGGAGCGTGAGCTTGCTCGCCGCGCTGATATTCGCATCGCATTGGAGCGTGGCGCCCGGCCCGCCGCCGCCCAGCCCGGTGTTGTCAAAGTCCCCGGCCCCGAAATAAATCCCATCCCAGAGGGTGCCGGCCAGGCCGTTGGTGAGGTAGTTGACGTTGGCACTGAAATTGTCCGTGTAGGTCACTTGTGATCGGGCCCACGGAACCGAGGCCAGACAACCCAGGATGACAATCCAAATTTTCATATGTTGCTTCGCGTTCATAACTGGTTGGCTGGCATTCTGTTCCAGAGAAAGGCAAGGCGGCGGGTACCTTGCTCAATGCCGTCGCTTGAGCTTACCAAAATAATAAGCGGTTTGTATATGGGCGTAATCCACGGCAGCCTGCTCAAAATGCACCCGACGGCCTTGAAGACACGCGAAGCTCGCTGCACGGCGTAGATGGTGAAAATGCTTTGCCGTCGCCGTCAAGCCGGCTGGGTTTCTCCTTCGTCCTGAATGTAGGTCTTGCCGCGATAAAAATGGCTGACGAACAGGAACAACACCGCCGTCACCAGCATCACTTTCACAAAGAAAAAGAAATAGCTCGCGCCGGTCAGTTTCAGGCTGCCATCCGGGTTCTGGATGAAGAAATTCACCCCGGCCGTGAACACGTTGCCCAGGGCAATCGAGCCCAGATACGTGCACATCACCAATGACTTCATCTTCTTCGGCGCCTGGGTGTAGGCAAATTCCAAGTGTGTCACGGACAACAGCACTTCGCCAGCGGTAAGCACGACAAAGGCGAGGACTTGCCAGAGGATGTGCGGTTGCTGGCCGGCATCAATCCGCGTCTGGATCCAGCCGACGATCAGGAAGGACACGATGACTGCCCACAACCCCGCGCCAAACCGCCGGAGCGGAGTCACCTTCACAAACCGGGCGAGCGTGGGATAGATGACATAGGAAAACAGCGGCAGCATGACGAGGACGAAGACGGGGTTGACCGTCTGGATTTGTGCCGGCAGCCAGTCAACACCGAACAGGTGCCGGTCCATTTTTTCCGACTGCACGACCCACGTCGAAAAATTCTGTTGCCACAGTGCCCAGAACATGGCGGCGAACGGAACCAGAATCAGCAGGTTCAGCAGCGACATCAGGTTCTCGCGCAGGAAAAGTTCCCGCGCGTAATTCCTCAATCCGGCCGGCGGAACATGCACGAACTTCCGGCGTCCCGTCCAGAAGACAACGGTGGCAATCAACATGGCGATGCCGGGCACGCCAAAGGCAACGCGGGGCCCCACGCGATCCAGCAACCACGGAATGAGCAGCGTGGAAAAGGCCGAGCCGAGGTTGATGGAGAAGTAGAACCAACTGAATATGCGCGGGAGCAGGTGCTGGTTCATCGTGCTGAACTGATCGCCCACGTTGGCGCTGACGCACGGTTTGATGCCGCCGGCGCCCAAGGCGATCAGCCCCAACCCGAGAACGAGACCCAGCCGGGTATCGTTCATGGCCAGGGCGAAATGGCCAAAGCAGTAAACAACCGACAGGAGCAGCACGATGACATACTTGCCGAACACCGCGTCGGCGAGGAACGCACCCAGGATGGGCAGAAAATAGACGGCCGAAACGAACGTGTGATACCAGGCATCGGCCTGCGCATCGGTCATGTGGTCCGGCTGGCCCCGGGCATTCATCAGATACCGGGTCATGAAAATCACCAGGATGGAATTCATGCCGTAATAACTGAACCGCTCGGCTGCTTCGTTGCCGACGATGTAGGGAATGCCCGGCGGCATCTTGTCGGTCTTCAACGGCACCGTGAGGTATTTGGATTTGGTCATAATTTGTCCTCAACCAACGGTCGGCCGGAACGTTGGCGGTTTACGGGCCTTTGTCCCCTGCTCAAAAGCAAAGGCCAGCTTGAGCAAAACGGGTTCGCTCCAGGCACGGCCAAAGAACGAAATGCCCACAGGCAACCCGAATACCTGCCCGGCCGGAACGGTGATGTTCGGGTAACCGGCCACCGCCGCCGGCGTGGAACTGCCACCCACGTAGCGATCGCCATTAACATGATCCGTTTTCGCAGCCGGTCCGCCCGAGGGAGCGACAATCGCGTCGAGTTGATGCTGTTTCATGACCGCGTCAATGCCTTCATCGCGTGAAAGCCGGCGGCACCTGGCCAGCGCATCGAGATAGGCCTTATCCGTAAGCGGGCCCCTGGCCTGCGCCTTGACCATCTCTTCCTGCCCGAAAAATGCCAGCTCGCGCCCGTTGTTCCGCTCATTGAACTCGATGATTTCCTGCAGGTTGTGCACCGGCGCCGACGGGCCGAGCGCGGCGAGGTAAGCGTTTATCCCCGCCTTGAATTCATATTGCAGCACTTCCCACTCAGGTCCGCTGCTTTTTCCAAGGTCATCGTCGAAATCCACCAGCACCGCGCCGAGCGATTTCATCCCGTCCATCGCCGACTCCAGTAATTTCGCGCCGGGCGTGTCGTTCTGAAAGAACTTTCGCGCCACGCCGAGGCGCGCACCGCGCAGTCCGTTCGGGTCAAGAAACCAGGTGTAATCATGATGCGATTGGCCGCGGCTTGATTCCGTGACGTCATCGCGCGGGTCAACCCCCGTCAGCGCCCCCAGCAAAATGGCGGCATCGGCCACCGTCCGCGCCAGTGGCCCGGCGGTGTCCTGGCTTTTTGAGATGGGTATAATTCCCGAACGGCCGACCAGGCCCACGGTCGGCTTGATGCCGACCACGCCGCACACCGCGGACGGTGAAATAATCGAACCGTCCGTCTCCGTGCCGATGGCCACGGCGCAGAGATTCGCCGCCACGGCCACCGCCGAACCGGAACTGGAGCCGGAAGGATTGTAATCCAGCGCGTAGGGGTTGTTCGTTTGCCCGCCGCGTCCGCTCCAACCGCTGGAGGGCCGGTCGCCGCGAAAGTCGGCCCATTCACTCAGATTGGTTTTTCCCAGGATGACCGCCCCGGCTTCGCGGAGCTTCTGCGCCACAAAAGAATCGCGCGGCGGAATCGAGCCGAGCAACGCCAGCGAGCCGGCCGTGGTCATCATCCGGTCGTGCGTATCGAGGTTGTCCTTGATCAGCACCGGAATGCCGTGGAGTGGACCGCGCGGCCCTTTTGCCTTGCGTTCGTGGTCCAGCGCGCGGGCAATCGCCAGCGCGTCCGGATTGATTTCGAGCACGGCGCGCAAGCTCGGTCCGGTCCGGTCCAATGCCTCAATCCGGCGCAGGTATTTTTTGGCCAGCGACACCGCAGATTCTTTTCCCGACGTCATGGCCCCCTGAAGCCCGGCGATGCTGCATTCCTCCAGATCGAAGGGTTTAATGTGAAACGGGGCGGGAGCTGGACGGGTTTCGCGTGAGGATGCTGCCAGCGCCGGGCTTACGGCCAGGACCTGCGCCGAGCTTAACGCGGCCAGTTTGAGAAAATCGCGCCGGTTCATCGTCGGGGGAGGCCCAGTTGCGCACGGACGAGTTCGGGCAGGTATTTCACGGGAACCGAGCCGGGGGCAATCACCGCATTGTGATAACGAGCGAGGCTGAACCGGTCGCCCATTTCCCGCTCAATTTGCTGGTGCAAACGATAATGCGCCATGCGGCCGACGAAATAGGTGCTGAGTTGCACGGAACTTTGTTTGGCGCGAATCAGCTTCAGTTTGGCTTCGCCCTCCGATTGAAATGCGTCCTGTGTCAGAAATTTCATCGCCTCGTCGTCGGTCATCCGGGTGCAGTGCATTTTGTAGTCGAGGATCGAATTGGCCACCGCGCGCAGATAGAATTTAAGCTCCATCATCCGCAGCCGCAAATCGCCGTCGCCGTAGCCCTCGTTCAGCATCGTCATCTCGCCATAAACCGCCCAGCCCTCGATGTAGACGCCGGATTGATAGACGCGCCGGATGAGGGAAGGCACGCGCACGGCCTGCGACAGTTGCACGTAATGGCCGGGATAGCCCTCGTGGATGGTCAGGATTTGCAGCATGTAACGGTTGTATTCCTCCAGAAAACTTTCCACCTGCTGCGGCGTCCAATCCGACGGTGGCGGGCTGATGGCGTAATAGCTGTGGGCGTTGGGATCCAGCGGGGGCGCGTTGTCGAGATACGCCAGCGAATTTCCGCGGCGGAATTCCGGCATCACAATCACCTCGCAGCGATCGGGGTCCGGCAGTTGGATGTAATTCCGTTTCCGGATGAAAGCCTTGATGTGCTCGATGGCGGCGCGCGCGTCCGAAACCAGGTCCTCCGGCTTGCTGTGGTCCTGGTCAATCGCGTCAATGACGCGCAAGATGGTTTCGCGCTCACCGGCGGCATCGTCCGGGGGCAACGGTTGTTGCGGGAAATACTGGCACCAAAGCTGGCGCGCGAGGACATACATATCGCGGCGGAGGTGGGTGAACTCTATTTCCGCGTCCGCCAGGTTTTGTTCGGCAGTAATGCCGGCGTCGGTCTCCAGCTCAAATTTTTTGTCGAATATCCGCTTGCCGAGCCGCCACTCGCCGGTGGCGCGCGCCATCAGCGGCCCTTCGAGGAATTTCTGGTAATCCTTCAGCACGGCCGCCACCGGGGCGGCGGCGGCCTTGAGCCGGTCGAGTTGTGGCGTGTCGCCGGCGAGTTGAAAAATTTCCTTTTCATAAAAGTCAATCGAACCCTGATTCTGGCGGATGGCGGTCTCGAGAATCGGTTTGGGCGGATGGGTCAGCATCTTCTCCGCCTCGGCCACGATGCGCGGGATTTGCGCCATGCGGGCGATGCCGTTGGCGATGTTGGTCTCCGCTGGCAGCGTGGACTGCGAGAGCAGCAGATAGATGCTGTCGTTGATGTAAGCGCCGTAAGTGCGCGGGTCTTCCCGGAAGGGATGGAAATTTTTCGTCTCCCAGATTTGCGTCTGCAAATTGTGTTGAAAGATCTCGTAATCAATCTGGCCGTCGCGGGACAGCTTCCGGTAATCCACCTGCCGCGGCAATTCCCCGAGTGTCTTCTCCGCCAGGGCCAGCCAGCCTGCGCGGGCCTTCGGTGAAATGTCATCGAGCAGATTGTCAAACCGGTGATCGCCCAGTTGCGTGGCGGCGAGCGGCTGCTGCAGGAAATATTGGTCCAGGTAATTCTTGAAGAACGCGTTCAATTGGTCGTCCTCCGATGGTTGCGCCAACGCCGGCGTGGCCGCCAGCAAAATGGCCAACATTCCGATCAGCATCATCCAGTTTGTTTTATTCATAAAATCCTTGCGAAAACCACGGCTTGTCACTCAGGGCGCCGTCGCGGCAGGATGAGAATCCATTTTGTCACCGGTGCCGAGGAGATTCTTTTCGAAGAACTCCTGCAAACGCCGCCAGCCGTAAGGCGTTCTGGCCACCCCGTGACCGGCGCCGGGCATGTAGAGCAAATCAAAATCCTTGTCCGCTTTGATCAGCGCGTTGACAACCTGCATGGTGCTGGACGGGTCCACGTTTTTGTCCATCTCACCGACCATGAGCAGCAATTGGCCCTGCAGCTTGTGGGCGTCCACCACGTTCGAACTGCGAGCGTAGCTGTCGTCCACCGGCCAGCCCATCCATTGTTCGTTCCACCAGATTTTGTCCATGCGGTTGTCCTGGCAACCCGAGTCGGACACCCCTGCCTTGTAGAAATCCCCGTGATCGAGCATGCCGCGCAAAGCGTCCTGTCCGCCCGCCGAAGTGCCGTAAATGCCCACGCGAGCCAGGTCCATCCAGGGATACTTCGCGGCGGCGGCTTTGATCCAGAGCACGCGATCCGGAAAGCCGGCGTCGCCCAGGTTTTTCCAGCAGACGTCGTGAAATTTCTTCGAGCGGTTGGATGTGCCCATGCCGTCCATTTGCACCACGATGAATCCGTCGTCGGCCAGTTCGTTCTGGGTGTAGAAGGCGCTAAAAGCCTTGGGTACGAATGAATCCTGCGGGCCGGCATAAATGTCCTCGATGACCGGATACTTTTTGTCCGCGTCAAATTCTCCGGGCCGCCAGATCACGCCATAAATGCCAGTGACGCCATCGCGGCCTTTCGCCACAAACTGTTCCGGTGGTTTCCAGCCGGTGGCGTACAGCGCGCTGGCATCGGCGGTTTCGAGTTTGCACACGAGCTTGCCGTCCTCGCTTCGGCGCAACTCATTGACCGGCGGCAAATCCACCCGCGACCAGGTGTCAATGAAGAACCGCCGATCCGGCGAGAACTGGACGGTATGCGTGCCATCGCCCTCGGTGAGGACCTTCAACCCGCTGCCGTCAAAATTCACCCGGCAAATCTGGGCGTAGTAGGGGTCCTGCCCCGGCACGATGCCGCCGGCTTGAAACCAGATCTGCCGTTTTTTCTCATCCACGTAATCCACGTTCCGCACGACCCATTCGCCCTTCGTGATTTGATTTTTCACCTCACCAGCTTTCGCGTCGTAGAGATAGAGATGGTTCCAGCCGTCGCGCTCGGACATCCAGATGATTTCGCGGGTGTCGTCCAGATAATCGCAATAGAATTTGCCGGAGTAATCAATGAAGGTTTTGCTCTCTTCATTCACAATCGGTCTGACCGCGCCGGTGTCTGAATCCACGGCCAGGACCCGCAACGCCTGGTGGCCGCGTTGATTGAACAGAAACGTGAACCGCGACGAATCCGGGTCCCAACGGACGTCGGAGATGGACCAGGGATTGGCGAAGAGCGCGTTGCTGACGGGAATTTCCTTCATGGTTTCAATATCGAACAGGTGCGGCTTGCTGATGGGAACCTGGTCGCCCGGCTTGAGGTAGGGATAAGACGTGAGCCTGGGCTGAAGCTGATCTTCCGGTGACGATTCGACCTCATAGACCCGGCGTTCGGTGCCCGGTTGCAGGCGCATCGCGACCAGATGTTTTGAATCCGGCGACCAATACACCTCGGGCGTCGGCGTCGCCGGGTTGCTCGCGTCGAATTGCATATTGATGGCCTGCTCGAACTCCTCGTCGCGTGCGTAAGTGCTGTTCGGATTCGCGTCGTAGGTCAGCGGCGTTTCCTTGTCCGTCTTCAAATCGCGCAAGTAGAGATTGTTGCCATACACGATGGCCTGCCATTTGCCATCGGGCGACGTGCCGGTCGGTCCGGAGGGAGGCGGCCCGCCGCCACCGCCGCGCCGGAACCGGCCAAAACCGCCACGCCCGCCGATGGTCGCCACGCCGGGTTTCGCTTCCGCCTCGAATACGGCGAGCACGAAACCGGTGCGCCCGGTGACCAGCCAGACGTGACCGGCGAACGTGTGTTGGGTCTTGCGTTCACCCGGCGCCAGACTGCCGTAGGCAACCCGCTTGCCGTCCGGGTCAACCCAGAACACGTCCACCGGCGCCGGCAACTGGTTCACGAAGGTGATTTCCGTTTCCGGCCCGGTGGTTTGCGACGGATGCGGCACGCGCCCGGCGGGCAACTGGCGCCCCGCCGAAGCGTTGTTGGTCTCGGCCGTGACGGTGTAGGATGTCAGGTCGCATTTCCAATCGCCGTCGTTTCCGTGGAGTGTCACGGTCCGGCCATCGCGGGCGAAATCCAGCGATTCGACGGGCAACCGTTCGGCGCTGACTTCGTGTCCGGTAAGTTTGCTCAAAGCCTCGGCCACACGCGTCTGGTCAAATGCCGGCTGGCGTTTTCCCTGAACGGCATTGACCAGAATGAATTCCCGGTTGCTTTGCGCAAGGTCGAGGCGATACCAGAACCGGTTGGTCTCCCCGCTGTCATCGGCAAACCAGTTCGGCTCGACGTGGTCGCGGAAGACGAGCGTCGGGCGATTGGTGCGCGCGTTCTGCGCCCAGGCGGCAGCCGCTGTGAGCACGGTTAGCGTCAGGACAGCGGCTTTCTTGAGTAGTTTCGTGTTCATAATCAAATTTGCGGTCATAGCTTGACTGCCACCGGTACGCCACGGAATTCAACCTGTTGCGGTTCTGCGCCGCTGCCGACAAATTGCACCCGGTAAACTCGCACGCCGCCCGGCCATCTCTTCATTCGCGTGTCAGGTTCGATGGTGAGCCGCCGCGCCTTGTGGTCCCAACGGAAGCGAATCCAAATCGCCGTCGGATCGTCGTCGTGAAGATAGTCAAGACTCTGGCCGTCGTCATCGTAAAGCGTAAATGCGCCGTCGGCACCGGGATAAACCCGCAGTGTCGCAGGCCCGGACACGGGCTGTGCGACGTATTGCCGGACCGGATCAAGCGGGATGACCGCGCCGGCGCGCACATAAATCGGCATCGTTTCCAGATTTACCGGCCGTTCAATCCAGCGCCCGCCTTCGACCTTTTCATCGGTCCACCAATCAAACCAGCTTCCTTTCGGCAAATAAACGCGCCGCGTCGTGGCGCCCTTTTCCACCACCGGCGCGATGAGCAAGTCGCTGCCCCAGAGATATTCGTTGCCGAGCGCCGCGGCCTGTGGGTCGCCCGGATATTGGAGCCACAACGCGCGCATCAACGGCAGGCCGGTGTCGTGCGCCTCCCGCGTGACAGTGTAGGTGTAAGGCATCAGTTGGTAGCGCAAATCGTCATACTTGCGGCAAACCGGTTCGACGGCGGGGTTGTGCAATTCGGACGGATCGGGCACCGGTTTTGATTCCACCGGTCCGGTCTCGCCGGTGTTCCAGCCCCAGGGCAGATGCAAATGCCACGTTCGCCCGTGAGAGCGAAACAGCGGACAGAACGCGGCGAATTGAAACCAGCGGGCATAAAGCTCGCCGGTGTATTCCCGGTCCCGGCTCGGGAAAAAGCCTCCGATGTCCGTGCCCCAGAACGGAGAGACGCTCAACGACGAGTTCAGCCCCACTTCGACCTGGGCCGCCAGTGTCTTCCAGCTTGAACTGATGTCGCCCGACCACACCCAGCCGCCGTAGCGCGCGATGCCGGCGTAACCGTTGCGCTGCAAATCCCACGGACGGACATTCGGTCGGTCGCTCAGGGGTCCTTCATAATACATCCGGTGCCGCGCCAGCCGGCTTGGCACGTCGAACCAGTCGCCTTCATCGGGCCACCAGCCATCCACGCCGTCGGCGAAGAGCGCGCGGTGCCGGTTCCAGTAGGTTCCAATGTCTTGCGTGTCCAGGGTTTCGCCCGGTGCGGGCGGGATCTGGCCGTGGAGCGCGGGATAGTCCCGCTGCCGGGGCACGACGTGCAGCACCACGTGCAAATGATCCGCGTGCAACTCCTGGATAACCGTGGCGGCGTCATGAACAAAGACGTTGGTGTTCAACTGGAACGAGTCGTGCCCGAAGTTCCAGCCTGCCGGACAAAAGCCCGTGCCCAGAAAGATAAACGCATCACACGGCAGTTGCTTCTCCCGGAAGGTGCGGGCCTCGGCAAGAACGTCCGCTTCCGTGGAAAGCGTGCGATGCGATTGCATGTAGCCCAGCGCCCATTTCGGCGGCATGGCCGGCGCGCCCGTCAACCGTACGAACTCGCGTATCGCCTCTGCCGGTTCCTGCGCGTCCATCACAAACACGTCTGCCTGGCCTGGCGTTGCGCCGGCTCGCGGATGGAACACACCCGACGCACCGCGCAAATCAAACCCGCCCGGAGGTCCCGGCACGAACAACGCCCACCCTTCCGTCCCGATGAGGAACGGGACCAGAATCCTCGCGCCGTCCGTGGCCAGTGACGGCGTGCTCTCGCCATTCTGCAGGGGATACACATGTCCCCGCCGGTCAAACTGCGGCCCGCCTTCGCCCAGACCCAGGACGGGTGCATCGGTTTGGAACGTGATGGCATTCGTGCCATCGTCACTGTCGAAAGCAAGTTCCTGCACCAGGGTTCCGTCCGCCCGGCGCACAGAGATGGTGAGCGGTTGCGGCTTGATGGTCACACGGAGTTGGCCAATGCGAAGTTCTTGTTTGCCGGCCAGTTCATGTATACGCAACTTTTCGGTTTCGGGAAACGGCACGAAAAAGGCGGAGGATGGTTCTCCGCGCGAGCGCCCCTGCCCGTCCAATGGCGACAATTCGAGACGCACGGTGCGTTCGCTCACCTGGCTGACCGTCAATTCGACCGCAACCCCGCCGAACCGGATTTGCGAGCCGGCTTTTGCCACTGTGCAAGCCGGGAACAACAGACTGAACAGCATCAGCCATTGAACCGCGATGCCAATGTAGAGATAGGCACGCGGTCTCATTGTTGGGTGGCGTTGAGTGGCCCGGCGATGGTCGCCCGCCGGATGTAATCAAGGCGCGGGAAATTGTGTTCGAGAAATTCGTTCCCCATTTGGAAGAGGGGTTCCTGTTTGCCGGCGCGGATGCCACTGCCCGCCGTCTCGCCATATTCAGAATCAAGCGCATCTGCCACGTTCATGCCCGTGACCACCTTTCCGAACGGCACGAACAACGCGGGGTCATGCGTCGCGGAATTGTCCCGCAAATTGATAAACACCTGCGTGGTCCGGCCATTCGGGACGGCAAAGGCGAAAGCGACGGTGCCGCGCACATTCGACTCGCGGCGCGGGTCGTCGGGAATGGTCTGCGTTCGCCACACGTTCGAGATTCTGGGATCGCCATTGATGCCGAACTGGGCCCAGCGTCCGCGAATCACGCGGAAGAAACGCGCATCGTTGTAATAACCGGCTTGAACCAGATGATAGAAACGGTCCGCACCGTGCGGCGCCCAGTCCCGATGGACTTCAATTACAATCAACCCCTTGTTCGTTTCGAGGCGGACGTTGAACAAAGCCGGCGCACGGCGGTTGAGTTCGGGCGCCTGGGGATTGGACAGCAACGAAGCGGCGTCAGGGGAAGCCGGCGCCGGATGCGGGCCGCTCGCACACGACGTGAGGCACAGCGCACCCAGGAGCATGCCAGGCAACCAGTGCGCGCCGCGTTTCATGGGTTTGAATTCACTTCCTTTCCGTCTCCTTCAGCAGGCGCACCAGAAATTTTTTCCAAAGCACGGCTTTGGTGTGGCTGCCGTGTCCCACCGTCCGGCTACTGTAAGGAATCACGATGGCCTGGCCGTGTTTTACCCGTTTGATTTCGCGTTCCAGCACACGCAACTCCGGCGGATTGATCAAATCGTCGGCGGAGTTGATGGCGAGGAGCGGGGCCTTGATCTTCTCCAGTCCCGGCCCGGGATCGTAATCTTCCGACGCGGCGAACGCAAACATCACGTTGTTGGCGTCGAGGTTCGTCATCGCATAGGTCACGTAACGGTCGAGCGCTTCATCACTTTGCTTGAGTGTGGGCGATTCCTCCATGCGCAACACCGGATTGCTGCCCATGAAATAAAGCATCTCCGCCGCGGGCCGCAGCCCGGCAGGCTGGGTCTGATAATCGCCGCCCTGCCAGTCCGGCGAGTCGCGAATGCTGTCAATGATGACGCGCCGCCACACGCGGTTGCGGCCGGAAATTTGCGTGGGCAGGCTCGCCAGGGGCATGAGCGCGTCCATGAATTCCGGATGTATTTCTCCCCAGAGCCACGAGTGCATTCCGCCCATCGAAGTGCCCATGACCAGCCGCAGATGATTCACGTTGAGACCCTCGGTCAGCAGCCGATACTGCGCCTGAATCATGTCGCGGTAGCCGTATTTCGGAAATCGCGCATGCAGGCCGTCACTCGGTTTGCTGGATTGTCCGTGGCCGAGGTTGTCGGGGATGATGAGATAATATCGCGTCACGTCGAGCGGCTGGCCCGGTCCGTAAAGTTCATCGGCGAATTCCGGGAGCAGAAACTGGGCGCTGCTCCCGGTCGTGCCGTGCAAAATCAGGACGGCGTTGCGGACGATGCCATCCTTGTCGCGCTGCGGCTGGCCGAACGTGAGATAATGCATGTGGATTTCCGGCAACGATTGCCCGTTTTCAAAATGGAAATCATGAATCGTGTAATCGCCGGGCGTGGGCGGGGGAAAGTTTGCCGCTGGCGCGCCGGCCGCGCCGGTCGCAAGCGCCAGCGCGAGCAGGCCAGTGAACAACGCCCGATCAAAATGGTTGTGGATCATAACTGAATAGGTTTGCGGTCAATTCGAGCCGCCACCGGCGGAAGCCGTGTCCTCATCCGTCGGCTCCTGGTGAAGCAGGTAGCGCAGGAAGCAGTCGTGTGTCTTGGCCGTTGTGAGCCAACTGCCCGCGCCGTGATTGGCGCCGGGAACCTCCAGCATGTCGAAGTCCTTGTGCGCCTTGATCAGCGCGTCCACGAACCGCAGGGTGCTTTCCGGCGGGACGTTGGAATCCATCTCACCGACGATCAGCAGCAGATGGCCCTTGAGTTTGCCGGCGTTGTCAATGTTTGAGGACGCAGAATACCAGTTGTCCGGGCCAGGCTGCCAGAGCTGGTCCGGTGGCAGATAACCCATCCATTGCTCGTTCCAGGAAGCCTTGTCCAGGCGATTGTCGTGGCAGCCGCTGTTGGCGACGGCGACCCTGTAAAAATCGTTGTGGAACAGGAGCGCGCCGGCGGCGCTTTGGGCGCCCGACGAAGTGCCGAAGATGCCGACCCGATCGAGGTCCATGTAAGGATACTTCGCGGCGGCGGCCTTGATCCACAGGATGCGGTCCGGAAAACCGGCGTCCTTGAGGTTGTGCCAGCAGACATCATGGAACGCCTTCGAGCGGTTGGCGGTGCCCATGCCGTCCATTTTCACCACGATCATTCCGTGTTCGTTGTACCAGGCGTAGCGGTCGAAACTGCTGAACGATTTGGGCGTATAAGAATCCTGCGGGCCGGCGTAAATGTCCTCCACGACGGCATACTTTTTTGACGGATCAAGTTTACGCGGACGGTAAATGTTGCCCCAGATGTCCGTCTTGCCATCACGTCCTTTGGCGACGAACACCACCGGCGGCTCCCAGCCAGTTGCCTTTAATTCCGAGATGTCAGCCTCTTCAAGCTTGCAGACCAGCGCGCCATCCGAGCAACGCCGGAGTTCATTCACCGGCGCCAGGTCCACGCGGCTGTAAGTGTCAATCAGGTATTTCCGGTCCGGTGAAAATTGCGCCGTATGATTCCCATTCCCTTCCGTCAGAGCGACCAGGCCGGTGCCGTCGAAATTGATGCGGTAATATTGCAGAAAGTAAGGGTCCTGGCCCGGATTCATGCCGCTGGCCAGGAACCAGATTTGACGGTGTTCCTCGTCAATATAATTGATGCCGCGCACCACCCAGTCGCCTTTGGTGATCTGGTTCTTGATTCCACCAACCGCCGGATCAACCAGGTAGAGATGCCGCCAGCCGTCCCGCTCGGACGCGTTGATGATCTCGTCGCTGTTGGTCAGGTAACTGAAAATCCGGATGCCCAGTCCTTCCGGGCCTTCCATGTGCGCGGTCCAGATGAAAGTCTTCGTCCGCTCATCCACGAGATTGCGCACCGTCCCGCTGCGGTCGTCCACCTCGATGAGCCGCAACCGTTGATGTCCGCGGTCCTCCTGCTGGTAAGTGAAATGTACGTTATCCTTTTCCCAATGCAGTTGCGGCGTCTCCCACTCGTGCTCGAAGCGGTCCACCTCCGGCTTGACCTGCTTCTGATCGGCCATTTCAAAGACGTTCAATTCATAACGGGGAAACCGGTCTCCGGCCTGGGCATACGGGCGCGTGTGCAGCACGGCTCGTCCGCCGCCTGGAGGCGACGACTGGATGAGATAAACGTCACCGATGTCGCCCGGCTCAACGCGCCAGGCGATGAGGGTCTGCGAATCGGGAGACCATTCCGGCAGGCGATAGGCATTGTCCGCCGAACCGTCCTTGCTCAATTGAATCTCCTTTCCGTCCGCCTCGGAACGGACATAGACATTGAAGTTTCTCACCTCGGCGGTCCATTTGCCGTCCGGCGAACGGCGGCTGAAGCCTCGTTCACCGCGCCCCTGGCGCCCTCCCGGGTATTGACCTTCGTTTTCAGAAGATTGCATCGCGCCGGCGGCGGGGGCGCAGGTGTATGAACTCAAGTCGCATTGCCAGGTCTTGCCGGCGGCTTCGAACTCGACCGCCTTGCCGTCCTCGACGAATTCAATTCCGGAAAACGGCAGGTGGTCGGCCTTGAATTCCTCCCCCGCGGCTTTCGACAACGCGGCAGCCAGTCGCCCGGAGTCGAACGCGGGCTGGCGAATTCCCTCTTCGGCATCCACCCGAATGAATTCCTTCGCGTTGCCGCTCAGGTCGTTGCGATACCAGAACTGGTTGGTCTCGCCGTTCGCACCGGCAAACCAATGCGGCGTGATGCGCGCTTTGTACACGCCGCGCTGCGGCCGCCCGAACCCGCGCCGCTGTTGGGGCGATTGAGCGCCGGATGCTGCCGGGGTTTGCAGCCCTGGCGGTCCGGAGCGGCCTGGTTCCGTGAGGCCTGACTGGCCAAGGAACGATTGCGCCGGTGCCAGACCCGGCGGGATCACCAGCAACAAAGCCAGCATCGCGTATTTGATGCTCTGTGTGGTTTTCAAAGTGCGCACAAATGACACAAGCTCCATGGCCTGACCAGAACAGGTTTGGCAAAACGGACGCCGCCGGTCCCGGTTGGTCGCGCTCAAGCTCGCTAATGATAAATTGAAGACTTCCTGAAGAAAAGCGCCCATGCTTGAAACACACCAAGACCTATCGGATATCATCCTCGACCCAACGAATGTACGCGCGGTACGCGCGGCAGAAGTCATTTCTGAACTGTAGCCAGTCCGGTGCGGTTGTTGCATGGATTTGTCCATCAAAACCCGGCTGCGGCATCCTTCACGCCCGGGCCGCAGTGGACTTTTGATCAGGGGAGATCGGATTCAAGGCTGGTGAGGCGTGTAACGCCAGTCCACGTGACCGTCATACGCCATCGTTTCATTGACAAGCGCGAACAGGTCCGGGTCATAAGCCTTCAGCGCTTCACGGGTGTTGATCGGGTGCGGGCTGCCGGTAAAGTCGCCGTTCTGGCCCGTGTCCTTGAACGGCGCGCCGTCCTGGCCGCCGGCATCGAAATACGCGAGCACGCCTTCCGCCCAGTATTCAACGCGGTCCTGCACCGCCGGCGTGTCTTTCCACATCCCCTGGCTCATCGCCGCATCATAAAGCTGCTTCAGTCTCTCATCGAACTGAACGTCCAGGCGTTTCACACGCAATTCGTATTGCTGCACGTCGCGTCCGCGATTGTTCCAGTTCGGATCCACCGGGCGCGAGCCGCAAATGTAATACAGCGCCTTGGCCAGTTCGCGGATTTCGAGGCACGGGCCGACGTCGGCGTCGTTGGGATTCCCCAGGACATTTTCTTCGGGAACGACCAACAGCTTCGTTTCCAGCGTATAATCCATGAAACGGATCGTCAAATCAACATTGGTGTCGGTCGAATTTTTCAGTTCGGGCAGATCGGCCAATCGCTCGTTCCGGCCCAACACCACCAGCTTCGCCCCATCGTTGATCAAGGCTTTCAGGATGTCGTGGCGATACGCGAACATCTTGCAGACGGTATCGTTGGCCTTCAGCAGCGCCGCGTCGCTCGCCTGCCGGCCGATAACGGGAAACTCGTCCGCCCAGGTGAACCTGGTGTAGTAGGGATTGATGTGAAGTTTCGCCGGCGGCGCGGCAACGTTGGGTAACGTTTGCAGCCAGTGATAACGCCAGTCCTGCGCCGGGCTGAGATTGAAGGTGGTTTTGACCAGTTCATAAGCTTCCGGGTCATAAACCTTGAGCTGCTCGCGCCGGGCGATGGGACCGTGGTTCCAGTTGTTCGCCCGGCCGCAGTCGAAGTAGGCCTGACATACCTCCGCCCAATACTCGGCCGGGTTCGAGCCGGTATAGGTGTTTTTCCACAAGCCCCGGCTGACGGCGTCGTGGTAGGTCTTCAGCAACCGCTGATGCCACGTCGGGTCTATCCGCCGCAACGCCGCGTCAATGGTGTGGCAGAATTCATGCACGGCAATGCTCTCCCGGTCGTAACGGTCCGCGGGCAGGCACAATAAATTTTCTTCGCCGAAACTCGTCAGATCAAGACCGCCGGTGCCTCTGACCCGCTCGTTGAGATAGGCCGGGTCGCGGGCGTGCCGGTATTCCGGCATGTCCGTGTATTGCTGGTCTTTGCCGATGATGATCAGCCGCGTGCCATTGGTGGCCATGGCGTTGAGAATATCGGGCCGGCCGGCGAGCATGTGCGTGACGATGTAATAATCGCGCTGCAACGCCTCATCGGAAACTTCGGCCGACGCCGTCAGCGGCACGCCGTCAATCTCCAGATACTTTTTGTAGAACGTGCGGGCGGCATCGCGGTCACGAGGCGGAATCCTGGCGAAATACGATTCAGGCGGCGCCGTTACCGGCGGGTATTCCTCGCGGGGGGCGGACCCGATCGAGGTCGGGCGGTCAGTGCGGCAGCTCAATGTTACCAGTGCCACCACAACGGCGGGTAAAGCGTGCTTCGTGATTTTCATCCGGAAAACATTTCGGTAGTGGTGCATGGCGCTGAATCTCCTTACCTGGCTTCCGTCAATTCGACCCAGGTGTTGCCGTTCCGCTTCAGTGGAATGACGAACGCGTCGCGCTCCACGGTGAATTTTTCGGCCGGGTGAAATGTGCCGATGTCCGGCAATCTTGCCGGCTGGGCAACGCGCAGGCGGGCTTGCGGCGCGCAGGCTGTGGCGCTGGAAAGTCCAATGCGAACAGCGTGCGTTTTTGTGTTCACTTCGACCCGGTCAAACGTGCCGGCATCCAGCGTCAACCACAGGCCAAACGGCGCGAAATAAACCCGCTGGCGGAAGGAATCAAGCGGCTGAATTTCTACCCGGTCACGCGTCGCCTTCACGTTCCCCCCAAAAGCCTGCCAGCCAAATTCAGGATGGTTGATCACATAGGTGGCCGTGTCCACGGCGTGGCCGAAGAAGTTCGGGCCGTAGTCGCCGCTGTAGGCGTCCCATTTCAAAAGTGAGGGCGCCGAATGAAACGCGGCGGCGGCGAAACCGTCCTGATCAATGTTGGACAACGGCCCCAGGGTGCCGCCGTAACCAACCCGCAAAAGATAGTAGTCGTCCGGTTTTTGCCGATAGGCCGTCAACACGGGTATCGCATTGATGCCCGAGCCATAATGATGAATCTGGCGTTCCAACCGTCCGCCCGGCGCCGCCCCGTAATAGAAATCCCAGTACCGCCGCGCGTCGCCGTTGTAACCCCAGTTCGGCACCGTGGGCATGTAACCCAGAATGGAATCGAGCGTCACCTGCGCCTTGTCCGCAAAGCCGAAATAGTTGCACCAGGCATACACCTCCTCCTGGCCGGTGGAGTCCCATGCCATTTCGCTGCCAAAGGGGAAGGCTTCGCGGTGCCACCGGTCGGCGCGCGCCTTCATCGCCGCCTCCAGTTCCCCGGCCTTTTCTGTCCACCCTTCGCGTTTCAAATCCTTCAACAACATCAGGAAGATGTCGCCTTCCATCAGGCCCATGTTCAGATATCCCACATTGTAATCGCCGTCGGCATTGCGGCCGGTGAGGAACTTTGCGGTGGCAAAGGCCTGATCAAGATACCAGTCCCACGGATGATTGGTGACCAGACCGTCGTAATTCCGGGCCAGCCGATACATCGCCCAATACCCGGCCACGACATGCGGATAATTGTAAGCCCGGTCTATCCTCTCCGCATCCCGTTTGCTCCAGCTCGTCCAGCCGCCATAGTGGATTTCCGGGTTGTAATAATCCGGAAATGCGTTTGTGTCGTAGTAGAAAAGGCTTTTGCGGACCCCATACTTCAGCGGCCCGTCCTTGTATTGAATGCCGCCCCACAACACGCCGTCCACAAATTGCTGGAGTTTTTCGACTTCCTCCTTTTTGGGCTGCCCGAATTCCTTCATGGCGGCGGCCAGCCACGACCCGGCACCGCCTTCGTCCTCCAAACCGGCAATCCAGGCGCGGGCGTCCTGCGTTACGATGCGATCATGGGCCCGGTCATAGGTCATGACCGAGGGACTGCGGTGAAACGGGTCGGCGGGGTCAACGAACCACTGTTTGGTGAACAGGAAGTGGCCCAGGTCGGCCACGGCCTGCGCCTCGGGCTTGATCACGTCATAGCCGATGGTTTGCACCAGGCCATCCTCGTAAGTGACCGTCAGTCGGGCGCGGCCCCATTGCTGACCGCGCAAGGTGTACGCCCGCCAGCCGTGTTCGGTGGGGGAATTTTTTGTCACCGAAATGGCCCCTTCGGGTTCAACCTGCACCGACTTGATGCCTCGTGAGTATTTCAGAAAAAGCCTCGCGTCCATGTCCGTCGGCAGGATGTAGCCGGGGATGCCCACCGCCACGGGCCGGTCGTTTTCCGCGAGCGTTTTCTCGATGTCCGGGATTTCGGGCGCGACGAGGAATTTCAATCCGAAGGTCCGCGCCGCGCCGGGGGCCAGCGTCTCAGCCGTCGGCGGGTTCCACGGCCGGGCATTTTTCCATTCGTTCTCCGCATACGCCAGACTCAGTGGCATCCACTCGTAAAAACCCTCGAAAGTCTGGCTGCGCGGCGTGCGGTCTGCAAAAACCCGGGTTCCCGCCGATAGCGGGTCCCAGGGGTTTGGAACGGGGTTGTACGCCTCCAAAGGCGTCTTGCCTTCCGGCACGACCACCAGCGCCGGGCCGTGGCCGTTCAGGCGTGTCACCTGGACGTAGCCGGCGTCCTGGCAAATCGCCGGATCTGAAAAGGAACAAATTTCATGGGCTTCCGCCAGCGAGCGGCCCGTGATGTAATTGTTGAAGATGAGGGGAATGCCCAGCGAACCGACCTGCACCGGCCCCGCTGATTTGTTTTTAAGTTCGAATATCATGACCAGCTTGCCGTGATCCAAGCGCCACGAACGCGTGACCTGCAACGGACAATCCGGGGGCAGCGTCGGCGTGAGGTCAGCCGCCGCGAGCATGTCGCCGGAAGCCGGGAGGCCAACCACCGGCCGGCGTTCGGCAGCGGTGGAGTAACCCCGCCACTCGCCGGTGTCGCCTTCGCGCAGTCGCATCGTCAGGTCGCCCAGTTGGAAATAGTGGTTGCCGGCACGTTTCTGAAGCTGATCCGCCGGGGTGAAATCAAAGTCGCCGGCGCCCTTCGGCTGCAATGCGGCCGCCGTTTGCGACGCCTTGACCAGTTTCAAATGGAAGTCGGGTGTATCGAGTTCGATAAAGCCCTGCTCCAGACCCAGCGTGGGCGGCTGGTCATTCTGGCCA
The DNA here is from genome assembly GCA_963802515.1 of uncultured Verrucomicrobiae bacterium. Classification (GTDB taxonomy): domain Bacteria; phylum Verrucomicrobiota; class Verrucomicrobiia; order Limisphaerales; family UBA11358; genus UBA11358. The sequence goes on along the minus strand of CAWDIX010000002.1, from coordinate 1,007,798 downwards.
AAGCGCCCGGCCCGCTCCCGTTGCCGCGGACGCGATTGAGTCTGGCTGTTTTGGCTCGCGCCGGATTGCAACGGCCCGGACTGCTGCGGGACGGCGGCGGTCTGGTTTGAACCTGCCGACGATTGGGCCTCCGCCAACTCCGGCAGGAAGCCGGACAGACAACAAAGCAAGACGAGCGCGCTTCCGAGAGAGAATTTGTTCATGGCCTGGCCCGGTGTCGTTGATAAAAGTCGCACTCCATTTTCCGCTGGCGCGGATTATTCGTTCTTCGAATCAAGATTATAACCGGCCGAATATTCCGCACATGCTCGAAATGCACAGGCAGCTATCCGATTTCATCCTTTCGCGGAAAAGCCTCTTGCGCCCCGGAACAAAACGAGCATTGTGTCAGCGTCATGGGCCAATCCAAAACGCACCGCATTCAAATCGTTGATTCGCATACCGGCGGCGAGCCAACGCGTGTGGTCCTTGACGGCGGCCCGGACCTCGGACGGGGCCCGCTGGCCAAACGCCGCGACCGTTTTCAGCAGGAGTTCGACCGCTTTCGCTCGGCCATGGTGAATGAACCGCGGGGTTCGGACGTTATGGTCGGCGCGTTGCTGGTTGACCCGGAAGACAAAACCTGTGCCGCCGGCGTGATTTTTTTCAACAACGTCGGCTATCTCGGCATGTGCGGTCACGGCACCATCGGCCTGATGGCCACGCTGGCGCATCTCGGCCGGATCCAGCCGGGCGAGCATCGCATCGAAACTCCGGTGGGCATCGTCACTGCGACGTTGCATCCGAACGGCGAAGTCTCCGTCGCCAGCGTGCCCGGTTGGCGCGCAAAAAAGGCCGTGACCGTGAATGTTCCCGGACTGGGACCTGTTGTCGGCGACGTGGCCTGGGGTGGGAACTGGTTTTTTCTGGTGGAAGATCACGGCCAGGATCTCTCTCCGGCAAATGTGGAACTATTGACGGCTTTCAGTTGGCGCATCCGTCAGGCGGTCAACGCGCAGGGATTTCCCGAGGTGGACCATATCGAACTCTTCGGCCGCCCGACGTTGCCGGGCGCCAACTCCCGCAATTTCGTGCTCTGTCCGGGCAAGGCCTATGATCGCTCGCCGTGCGGCACCGGCACCAGCGCGAAACTCGCGTGCCTGGCCGCCGACGGCAAGCTCGCGGAGAACGCGCCGTGGATCCAGGAAAGCATCATCGGCAGCACGTTCACCGGACGCTACCGCTGGCTGGATCGCGCCGCCGGAAAAGTCACGCCCATCATCACCGGCACCGCCTTTGTGAATTCGGAAGCGACACTGCTGCTCGATGAGCGCGACCCGTTTTGCTGGGGCATCCGTTGAATGAGCAAAAAGGTCCTCATCGTCGGTGGCGGCGTGGTTGGACTCTGCACGGCCCATTTCTGCGCCCGCCGCGGATTCAAGGTGACGCTGGTCGAACGCAAGTCCGCGCGCCGCGACGGCTGCTCGTTTGGCAACGCGGGCATGGTCGTGCCGAGCCACTTCATCCCGCTCGCCGCACCCGGCGCGTTCGCGCTGGCGTTGAAATGGATGTGGAATCCCGCGTCGCCGTTCTACATCCGGCCGCGCCTGGACGCGGACCTTTTCGGCTGGGGAATGAAATTCTGGCGGGCGGCGAACGCGAATCATGTCCGCCGCGCCGCGCCTCTGTTGCGCGACCTCGCGCTTGCCAGCCGCGCCGCTTATGAGGAATTCGCCGCGCCGCCGGGGAACGATTTTGGCCTCGTGAAAAAAGGCCTGCTCATGCTTTGCCATGAGCCACACACCCTCGACGAAGAAGCCAGGACGGCGGAACAAGCCCGCGCGCTGGGAATTCCCGCCGACGTGCTCGACGCGAAACAAACCGCCAGGCTCGATCCCGACGCGCGACTCGACATCGCCGGCGCGGTTCATTATCCGCTGGATTGCCACCTCACACCCGAACGCTTCATGGCGGCGTTGCTGGCACAACTTGAACGGCTCGGCGTGGATTTTCTTTGGGACAGCGAGGTGCTCGACTGGAAAATTGAAAGTCGCGGCCGCATCCGCGCGGTCGCCCTTTCCGGCAATCGCGAAAGGGAAGCGGACGAATTTGTCCTGTGCGGCGGGTCCTGGTCCCCCGGACTCGCCCGCCGGCTCGGATTAAACATCCCGATCCAGGCAGGCAAAGGTTACAGCCTGACCCTGCCCAAACCGCGGCAAAAACCGCAGCTCTGTTCCATCCTCGTCGAGGGGCGCGTCGCCGTGACCCCGATGGGGAACGCACTGCGGGTCGGCGGCACGATGGAAATTGCCGGTCTGAACGAAGACATCAATCCCGCGCGCGTGCGCGGCATCGTTGATTCGTTCTGTAAATATTTTCCGGATTTTCGACCGGAAGATTTCGATGGCATCCAGCCGTGGCGCGGGTTGCGCCCGTGTTCGCCCGACGGCCTGCCGTACATCGGACGCACCGCGAAATTTGGCAATCTCGCCCTCGCTACCGGTCACGCCATGATGGGGATGAGCCTCGGCCCTGTCACCGGGCGGCTGATCGCGGAAATTCTTTCCGCGGAGAAGCCGGCGTGGGACATCAGCCTGCTTTCGCCCGATCGTTATGGCTAAGGAAATCCGAATGTTAAAATCTGAAATCCGAAACAAATCCGAAGCCCGAATTCAAGGCCGGTCGCACAAATGTTCGGGCTTCGGCATTCGGGTTTCTTTCGGAATTCGGCATTCGGATTTCGGATTTATCAAGGACCAAAGTAAAAGCATACAATGAAATGGGAAGATGACATCCCGACCACGACCACGCAGAGCAAACCGGCCCTGACCGTGGCTCACGCCGCAACCCGGCCGGTGCGGCCGACGATCACTCAACGCGCCAACAAAATTCAAACCATCGAAACCAGAGCACTATGAACCTGACATTGGATCCCAAAGCCATCAAGTCCGCGATTGCCAAACTGAAATTCCGGACGCAAGCCTTCATTGACGGGAAATTCACCCCGTCCGCCAGCGGCAAGACGTACGAGTCGCTGAATCCCGCCAACAACCGGAAACTGGCCGACATCGCCGCCTGCAACCTCGAAGACGTCAATCGCGCCGTCAAAGCCGCCCGCAAAGCGTTCGAGCACGGCTCCTGGTCCAAACTCAAGCCGGGCGACCGCAAAGGCATCATGCTCAAGTACGTCGGGCTGTTGGAAAAGAACGCGATGGAAATCGCGCTGCTGGATTCGTTGGACGCCGGCAAGCCGATTTACGATTGCGTCAACATTGACATCCCGGACACGATTCATTGCATCCACTGGCACGCCGAGTTGATTGACAAGCTCTACGACCGCATGGCGCCGACCGGGCCGGAGAACGTCGCGATGATCGTGCGTGAGCCGATGGGAGTCATCGGGCTGCTCGTGCCGTGGAATTTCCCGGCCCAGATGGCGGCCTGGAAACTCGGGCCGACGCTCGCCGCCGGCAACTGCGTCGTCCTGAAGCCCGCCCGCCAGACCTCGCTCAGCGCCCTCCGCATGGCTGAACTGGCGACCGAAGCGGGCATCCCGGACGGCGTCTTCAACGTCGTGACCGGCGACGGCCCCGTCATCGGGAAAGCCCTCTGCCTGCACCGGGATGTGGACATGGTCGCGTTCACGGGTTCGACCGAAGTCGGGCGGGAACTCCTGCGTTATTCCGCGGATTCGAACCTCAAACGTGTCATTCTGGAATTGGGCGGCAAAAGTCCGCAGGTGGTGCTGGCCGACGCGCCGGACCTCGACCTCGTGGCGGCCAACGCCCTCAACTCCGCGTTCTGGAACATGGGCGAGAACTGCAGCAGCGGCTCGCGCCTGATCGTGGACCGCAAGCTCAAGGACGCGCTGTTGGACAAGCTCATCGGCCTCGTCAAGCCCCTGCCGGTCGGCGACCAGACCGACCCGGACACGCGCGTCGGCCCGCTCATCACCCGGAGCCACATGGAAACCGTGCTCAAATACATTGACGTCGGGAAAATGGAACGCGCGAAACTGGCGCTCGGCGGCCGGCGCCTGCTCGAAAAAACCGGCGGCAATTATGTCGAAATCACCATCTTCGACGAGGTCAACAACGACATGAAGATCGCCCGCGAGGAAATCTTCGGTCCGGTGCTCGCCGTCCTGCCGGTAAAGGACGACGACGAAGCCGTGCGGGTGGCGAACGACACCAACTACGGCCTGGCTGCGTCCGTTTACACGAAGGACGTGAACCGCGCCCACCGCGTCGCCCGCGCGCTCCGTGCCGGAACGGTGTCGGTGAACTGCTACTCGGAAGGCGACCTCACGACCCCGTTCGGCGGTTACAAGGAATCCGGGTTCTTTGGCCGGGACAAATCGGTTTATGCGCACGAGCAATACACCGAGTTGAAGACCATCTGGATGCAGATCACTTGAGCCGGGCAGGCGGCTGCGGTTGTCCGGGCCGCGACCGCCTTTCTCCCGGGAAAGGTTTATCGAATTGAAAATGAAAATTCACGGAGTTCTCGCCGCGTTCGTCACGCCGATGACCGCGCAGGAGGAAATTGACTTCAAGGCGCTGGCAGAGCACGCCGATTACCTCATCCAGCAGGGCACCCATGGATTGATTCCCCTCGGCAGCACGGGCGAGTATTACGCGTTGAGCGCCCGGGAACGCGAGGACGTGCTCCGGGCCACACTTGACGCCGCCGCCGGACGTGTGCCGGTGCTGGCGGGCGCCAACGCCGGCTCCACGCGCGACGTGGTCGAATATTCGCGCCAGGCCGAGCGGTTGGGCTGCGCCGGTGTGCTGCTCGCGCCGCCGTACTATTCGCTGCCGACCCCGGACGAACTCTTCGAGCACTTCCGCGCCGTCAACAACGCCATCGGCATCCCGATCATGCTCTACAATTATCCAGCCCGGACGGGCGTGGACATGTCGCCCGAATTCATCGAGCGGCTGGCGAAACTGGCCAACGTGCGCTACGTGAAGGAAAGCACCGGCGAAATCGTCCGGGTCAGCACGCTGATCCGCCGCTGCGGCGACCGGCTGGGCGTCTTTTGCGGCACGGACACGGCGGCGCTCGAAAGTTTCCTGTTGGGCGCGGTCGGGTGGGTCGGCGGCGTGGTCAACGCCCTGCCGAAATTGCACGCGCAATTGTATGAACTGGCGGTCCAACGCCGCGACTTCGCCGCCGCGCGCACGCTCTACTACAAGATGTTACCGGCGCTCGCGCTCATCGAAGGCAGCCACAAATACACGCAATTCGTCAAGGCCGCCTGCGGCCTGACCGGGCATCCGGTGGGTCCACCGCGCCGCCCGTTGCGGCCCGCGACAGCCGCCGAGTGCGCACGCCTGCGTGAAGTGTTGAAGAAATTGCGGACTCCATGAAGATATAAATCCCGTCCCTATGCGTGTCAGCATTAATTCCTCCGGCAATTATTTTCCCGGTTTTCATCCGGGTAAATTCGACGGCGTCCTGCTGTTTCCGATTCCGAGAACGCCGGAGGATCGGCCGATGGATCCCGGGAACCGCAAAAACAAGTCAAATTAGGCCACGGCCCCCAAATCATCTCCGATGAAAAACCGTGGCTCGACTCCGCTTGCTTTTTCCCCGCCATCACAATTAAATTTAAAAATCAAAATGAAAAAACATGATATGAAATGGCGAGGGGTCATACCGGCCATGACCACCGGGTTCAAGCCGGACTTGAGCGTGGACTACAGCGCGGTAGCGAAGCATGCCCAATGGCTGGTGGAAAATGGCTGCACCGGCGTCGTGGCGCTCGGTTCGCTCGGCGAAAGTGCCACCCTGCGATACGACGAGAAAGTGGCGGTGCTCCAAACATGTGTCAGTGCGCTCGGTGCCAGCGCGCCGGTTGTGGCGGGCATAGCCTCGTTGCGCACCGCGGAAGCGGTCGCGCTGGCGCACGCGGCGGAAAATGCCGGTTGTTCGGGTCTGATGGTGCTGCCGCCTTACGTCTATGCCAGCGATTGGCGCGAAATGAAGGCGCACGTCCAAGCCATCATCCGCGCCACAAAGCTGCCGTGTATGCTTTACAACAATCCGGTCTCCTACAAAACGGATTTCCTGCCCGCGCAAATCGCCGGGCTGGCCGAAGAGAATCCGAACCTGGCGGCGGTGAAGGAATCCAGCTCTGATGTGCGGCGCGTGACCGGGCTGAAGGCCTTGTGTGGCGACCGCCTGGCACTGCTCGTCGGCGTGGACGATGTGATTGTGGAAGGGGTCCGCGCCGGGGCGGTGGGCTGGATAGCCGGGCTGGTCAACGCGTTCCCGCGCGAATCCGTGGCGCTTTTCAACCACGCCGTGCGCGGCGAGCACAAGCAAGCAGATTTGCTCTACCACTGGTTCCTGCCGTTGCTGCGGATGGACACCGTGAACAAGTTCGTGCAACTTATCAAACTCGTGCAACAGGAAACCGGCCGCGGCAGCGAACGCGTGCGTCCACCACGATTGGCGCTCGCGGGCGCGGAACGAAAGGCCGCGCTCGATGCGCTCAAAGCGGCGCTGGCCAGGCGGCCGAAAATATAATGGCACGGCGTCTAGCCTGTGCGGTCCGAATAACTTTATTGAAGACAAAAGAAACACACGGGCGAGACACCCGTGCCACTATTCTGAATTATGAAACTTGAAGGTCTTTCACTACTCGGCCCCGGCCGCGTGAAGCCGTCGGGCAAACCGACGCCAGCCATCAATCCCGCCACCGGCGCGGCCCTGGAGCCGGGTTATTTCTGGGCCACAACGGCGGACGTTGAACACGCGGCGCAACTCGCCGCGAGGGCATTCGCCGAATATGGCCGCTGGCCGGCCAAACAACGGGCCGCCTTGCTCCGTCGCATCGCGGATTTATTCGAAACGAACGCGCCGGCCATCCAGGAACGCGCCGGCCAGGAAACCGCGCTGCCGCCCGGACGGCTCCAGGGGGAGACGGCGCGCACCTGCGGCCAGTTGCGTTTGTTTGCGTCGTTGATCGAAGAAGGCTGGTGGCTCGACGCGCGCATTGACCACGCGGACCCGAATCGCAAGCCGCTCCCGAAAGCCGACCTTCGTTCAATGCTGGCGCCGCTGGGCCCGGTGGTTGTGTTCAGCTCGAGCAATTTTCCCTTCGCCTTTTCCGTGGCCGGCGGCGATACCGCTTCGGCCCTGGCGGCAGGCTGCCCCGTCATGGTGAAACCACACCAGGGTCACCTCGGCACTTCGGAACTGGTCGGACTGGTGGTGCAAAGGGCGGCCCGCGAATGCGATGCGCCGGAAGGCATTTTCTCGTTGCTGTTCGGTCCCGGCCGCGACATCGGCATGGCGCTGGTGAAACATCCGCTTGTCAAGGCCGTCGGTTTCACCGGCTCGCGCGCCGGCGGGCGGGCATTGATGGATGCGGCCGCGGCGCGGCCCGAGCCAATTCCGGTTTATGCTGAGATGGGCAGCATCAATCCGGTGTTTCTGCTTCCAGGCGCCTTGCAGCAAAACACCGAACCCATTGCCGCCGGCCTGCAGGCTTCCGTCACTTTGGGCGTGGGACAATTCTGCACGAACCCCGGACTCGTGTTTGTTGAAAGCGGCCCGGCCGCGCAAGCGTTTCTCAAAAAGCTCGAAGCCGCGATGGCCGCCACGCCACCGGGCACCATGCTCACCGCCGGCCTGTGCGCCGCGTACCAGTCGGGGGTGGAGAAATTCTCGAAGACAGCCGGCGTGCGACACGCAGCCAGTGTCAACGTCGAGGCCGGCGCCGGCAAAGCCCGGGCCGGCGCGTCTCTGTTTGTGACCGATGCGGAAACCTTCCTCGGCAATCACAGATTGATGGATGAAGTGTTTGGCCCTTCGACGCTCGTGGTCGAATGCAGCTCACGCCGCGAGATGCTCGCGGCGGCTCAACAACTGGAGGGCCAGCTTACCGCCACGATTCACGGCACGCCGGAAGACTTTGCCGCCAGCCGCGATTTGCTGGCCGTGCTGGAAACCAAAGCCGGCCGCCTCGTCTGCAACGGCTTCCCGACCGGCGTTGAGGTCGGCCACGCGATGACGCACGGGGGACCTTATCCGGCAACCGCGGACGGACGCTCCACCTCGGTCGGCACCCGCGCAATTGAGCGGTTTGTCCGGCCCGTGAGTTACCAGAATTTTCCGAACGCCGCGCTGCCCGATGAATTGAAGGAATCCAATCCCCTCAATCTCTGGCGGCTCGTGGACGGGAAGCTCGGCCAACACTGAGTCGGCATCAGATCCGGTTCACACAATATCCGGATCCACTTCCTCCGGTTGCCAAAGCCAGCGCCCTTCCATGCCGCCGGCGGCAAGAATCGTTTGCCCGGTGACATGACGGGCCAGTGTGTCGGACGCGAGAAAGACCGCCAGGTTCGCAATATCGTCTGGCCGCGCAATCTGGGGCAAAGCCATCGTCGCGGTCACTTTGCGCACGGTCGCGGCATGGCCAAGTTTCGGCGCCGTGCGCGGGACGACCGTCCAGCCGGGGCAAACACAGTTCACGCGGCCACCGCAGTAATCCTTTGTATGCGGGGCGATGCGGGTGATTTCATTTTTCAGGGTCCGCGTCAGGCCATAAGCCACCGCCGCTTTGGCCGAGGCATAATCCGCGTGGCCGGCTTCGCCAAACACGGCCGCGGTTGAAGCGATCAGCACGGCGTTGCCGTGCCGCTGCTTTGCGACCCGCTTGAAGAACTCCCGTGTGGTCAGGAAGACCGAGGTCAGGACGGAGTCCAGCGTGGCGCGCCATTGCCGCAGCGACATGCTGTGCAGTGGAATATCGCGTGGTTCCCACGAACCGGCGTTGGCAATCAGCGTATCTACGCGTCCGAATTGTTTTACCGCCGCGTCAAATAAGCGGCGCGCGCCGGCTTCCTTCGTCAGATCGGCACGGGCGAGCAGCGTGTCCGTATCGGCCAGTTCGCGCTGCAAGGTCTCGGCCCGCGCACGACTGCGGCGATAGTGCAATACCAGCCTGGCGCCTTCGCCGGCAAACCGCCGGGCAATGGCGGAGCCGATGCCGCCCGAGGCACCGGTGACCACGATGACTTTGCCGGCGAGGTCTGATTGCATATTTGACGGCGAGCATGACACAGAAGCCGGCGAATCGCAAATGCCGGCTGATTTTGATTGCGAGTCAACGGGAAACTTGCCACTAAACCGGGCGCCATTTCGTCCCGACGGTGAAAATGAAAATTAAAACGATCATCCTGGCGGCGTTGGCGGTGCCTGCCGCCTCCGCCAGCCCGGCCGGTCCCGATTCACCGCCCCCGGCACCTCGGTTCTCGGTTGCCTACCTGGACCGGTCAGTGAGTCCCGCCACGAATTTTTATGAATTTGCCGACGGCCAGTGGGTTAAAGACAACCCCGTGCCGCCGGACAAATCGCGCTGGGGCGGTTTTGCCGAACTGGCCGAGCGGAACTGGTATTTGATTCATGATCTGCTGCAACGCGCCGAAGCCGGCACGTCGGCGCCGTTGCATTCGCCGCCGCGCGAAGTCGGCGATTTCTTCGCCTCGGCCATGGACACCAACCGCATCGAGCAACTCGGCTTCAAACCGATTGCGAACGACCTGGCGCGGATCAAGCACATTCACAGCCGGAAGGCGCTGTTCCAGGCGCTGGCCTGTTTTCACGACGAAGGCGTGGGCGGCGTGTTCGGCTCCGGCATCGGCCCGGATGAAAAGAACAGTTCCATCTACGCGTTCGGATTGTACCAGGGCGGCCTGTCGTTGCCGGACCGCGATTATTATCTGAAGGACAGTTTTGCGGCCATCCGCGAAGGATATCGCGCGCACGTGACGAAGATGTTCGGCTTGCTGGGCGAAAAACCTGCCGAAGCCGCGACCCATGCCGCCATCGTGCTGGACCTGGAGACCGAACTGGCCAAGGCGAGCCGCACCCGGGTCGAATTACGCGACCCGAACAGGAACTACAACAAATTCACCCGCACCGAACTCATTGCCGCAAACCGGGCGATTCCGTGGACGATTTATCTGGCCGACCGCCAACTCAGCGACGTGCCTTACGCGATTGTCGGGCAGCCTGAGTTCTTTGCCGCGGTCAACACCCTTTTGCGGCAGCGCCCGTTGTCGGACTGGCGGGTGTATCTGCGCTGGCACCTGTTGCACAGCAGCGCGCCATATCTGCCGAAGGCCGTGGAGGACGAGAACTTCGCATTTTTCGGCAAGGTCTTGAGCGGTCAGCCGGAGCAGGAACCGCGCTGGAAACGGTCGGCCCACGTCATTGACGGCAGCATCGGCGAGGCGCTGGGCGAACTTTACGTCGAGAAATATTTTCCGCCCGAAGCCAGGGCGCGGATGAATGAGTTGGTGGACAATCTGAAAGCGGTGTTTCGCGACCACCTGGAAAAAGTGCCTTGGATGACCGATGCCACTCGCGCCAAGGCACTGGTCAAATTCGACCGCTTCACGCAAAAGATCGGTTACCCCGACAAGTTTCGCGATTATTCCTCGGTGGTCATCCGCCGGGATGATTATCTGGGCAATGTGCGCCGCGCCGCCGCGTTCGAGGTCCATCGGAACGCGGTTCGCGTGGGCAAAGCCGTGGACCGGACCGAGTGGCACATGACGCCGGAAACGGTCAACGCCTATTTCAACCCGGTGCAGAACGAAATTGTTTTTCCGGCCGGCATCCTGCAACCGCCGTTCTTCGATGTGACCCTGGACGACGCGGTGAATTATGGCGGCATCGGCGTGGTCATCGGCCACGAAATCACCCACGGCTACGATGATGAAGGGCGGAAATACGACGCGGATGGAAATCTCAATGACTGGTGGACCGAGGCAGACGCCCGGGCGTTCGAGGAACGCGCCCGGAAAGTGATCAACGAATACAACACGTTCGAGCCGCTGCCGGGCCTGCATGTCAACGGCAAGTTGACCCTGGGCGAAAACATCGCCGACCTCGGCGGGGTGACCATAGCTTACGACGCGCTGGAACGGGCGCTGGCGAAGGATCCGTCGAAGCGGAAGGTGATTGACGGGTTCACGCCCGAACAACGGTTCTTCATTTCGTTCGCGCAAATCTGGCGCACCAACATCCGGGACGCGGAGGCGCGCCGGCTGGTGACGGTGGACCCGCACTCGCCCGGCCAGTTCCGCGCCATCGGTCCCCTGGTCAACCTGCCGGCGTTCTACGAGGCCTTCAACATCAAACCGGGTGAACCGATGTGGCGTCCGCCGGACCAGCGCGCGGTTATTTGGTAGCCACGGAGCGACTACGGATTGCTCTCCCGGAGCACCTTCGGCTCCACCCAGTCGGCTTGGGCACGGCCGCGTCCGTCGCCCGGGCCGGTGGTACGGAGCAAAAGCCTGTGGACGCCGGTGATGCTGATTTGCACCGGCTTCGGCTCATCGGACTTCTTGAGAACGCCGCTGTGCCAGAGTTCCTTGCCGTCGCCGAGGACAGTGAATTCGACGCTGCTGTCTTCACCCGCGCGGGCATCCAGACCCGTCAACGCCGAAAACGAGTCGCAAAGTCCGTTGAGGTCATACTCGACTTCCGAGTTGGCGAATGAACTCAGTCCATGCTCGTAGTGTTTGCCACCGAGCGACAGCGGAGCCCCGGAGAGCATTTCGTCCGCCTCAAACCCGCGCCACCGGCCATTCGAACGGAGCGGCTCAAGCCGGGTCAGCGACAGTTCCGCGGGCAGCAGGCTGGCCAGGGTGAAATTCAAGCGGCCGGCGCGCGGACTTTCCTGTCCGCCGTCCGCAACCGTTTTTACTTCGACCGTGTAATTTGTGCGGGGGTCCAATCCCCGAACTGGGAACCGGGCCTCGGGCGTGTAGCCGAGCCGTTGGCCATCGAGATACACCTGATAGCCCGCGTTGAGATAGTATTGCTCCTGCCAGTGCAGGTTGATGCCGTCCAGACCCACGCGCTCCAGCCAAAGCCCATTGGGCTCCGAGGGCGGGAAACGGTAAAGGTCTGCCGGCGCGAATTGCACTTCCCAATTTATTTCCCGGGTTTTTGTTGAGTCAATCTGTACGGCGGCCCAGCCCTGGTGATTGAAAATTTTCACCGGCAACCGGCGCAAGCCAGCGCGCGCCGTGGCCTGTTTGACGACATAGTTGGTCCCGCGCGGAAACACAAAACGCAATTCGTAAGGATCATCTTTGATGAGGCGACTGGTTCCGTCGAAGGTGTCGCCCGTTTCGTTTTGGCTCAAGGCGGCCAGGTCCACCCAGCCCTGGGTGATGTGCCGGCTGGTGGAGATCAACTGGATGCGCCCATTGTCGGGCAGCAAGGTCAATACGCGGCAACTGGTCGGAGCTGTGTCAACCATCATCCCGTCTGTCCAGGCACCGAGATATTCCCGGTTCCAGAAATCGAAGACGTGAACGGGCCGGTCGGCGGGCAATCCCAGGTCATTCCATTTCAAAAGGATTTGCGTGGCCCGGTCCGTGTCGAAGTTGAACACGCCGACAACGTCGTAATTACGGCCCAGGTGGCTGACCTTCAAATCCCAGATGCGTTTGTTCCGTTCGCTGGGGAAAAGGTCGAGCGGCCGGATGTTCACCGCCGGATATACCCGCCGCAGCAGTTCAACCCGGTCTCCGGACAAATCCATCAACCGATCACTGGACATCAGCGCCTGACCGGTAAGCCCTTCGAGGCTGGCCCAGACGCGGGCCTGGTCCAGGGTGAGCGGCGAGCGGACCAGCATCGCGTCCGGGTCACAATACCAGACGATGTTGTGCAGGTAGTAATATTGCATGGTCGGCCGCAACGCGACCTGGAACCCGCCCCAACCCAGCACAACGTCGCCGCCGGTCCGGGAACCATTCATGATACCCGCGCCTTCGAGCGGGATTCCCCAGCATCCGAGGAGATAACGGTCCGGCCCGATGGCACTGCGGATGGTGTCCAGGGTCTTTCGATAAAGACCCGCCGCGTCGTCGGACGGGTTTTTCATGAATTGCTTTTTGCTGGCATATTCGTCCACGACGATCGGCTGGCCATCAATTTTGAAATAGTCAAACCCCCAACCGGCCAGTTTTGTGAACAGGTTGCTCAGATAGTTCTGCGTCCCGGGCGCGGTCGGGTCCAGCAAAAATCTTCCTTCCCAGGTATCCGAAGCGGTCGTGCCATCCGGTTTCAAAAGAAAAACGCCGGGCAGATTGCTCACGACCTGCGGATTGCTTTGACCGTGAGGCGCGAGCCAGAGGCCCGGCTCCAATCCAAGGCTTTTGACGTACGCGGCCAGTTTGGCCATGCCGTCGGGAAAATGTTGTCGGTTGACCGTGGTCCAGTCGCGCCAGCCCTCCCGTCCGCCGGCACCCTGCCAGCCGTCGTCAATCTGCACATAGGTCGCGCCGTAATCCTTCAGGTTCGCGGCGATCCAGGCGGCGTTGCGCTTCACCTCGGTTTCGTTGATGCGGTTGTAGTAGTAATACCAACTGCACCAACCGGAAGGCGGCAGCGGGAACCGTGATTTGTCCAGCGGCTGGTAATACTTCACGCCCAGAATGTCCCGGTAATAATTGGATTTAACTTCGCCATCTTTCAACGTGACTGCATCCTTCACCGGGTCGAACACGCCGTCGGCGAGCGGCGTTTCAACGTTGCCCAGCGTCATGACAAACAGGTCCGGGTTGGAACCGTCCTGGATCCGGCAGGGGACGGGCTGCGGCCACTCGTGACCGTTGTCCGGCAAACCCCGGGCCGCAATCGCTCCACCGAACAGACCGGACAGCAGGAGAAGGCAAACAACATGTTTCATTGGATCCTTTCGTATTGCGCACCCGGAAGTCTTTGGTGTAAAGCTGGGACCGGGGCGCGCTCTTATATTGCGCACAAGGCGCACAAAATGAAACCGGCAACGGTGATATTTGATAGGTCACTGTGCATTTCATGTATGGGCGTTTGTATCCGGTTGTGGCTAAGTTAAATGAGATTAATAGCATAGATTTGTTGGCCTTGGACAAATCGGAAATGAAAGATTATTGCAGGAAACAAAGCCGGTCGCCCAACGAGAAAAAGCCGCCCGGTATCGAACTGAAAACAGGTTTTAGTCAGAACTGCCAAAGCCGCCTGACCGAAAAGGAATTTTACGTGCGTTACGAATTGATTGATCCGCAGCTTTTTGTGTCCAACCGCGAGCGGTTGAAGCGCCTGTTGCCGCCGAATTCATTGGCGGTCGTCAATGCCAATGATGTGCCGCCGACGAATGGCGACGGAACGCTGGCCATGGTCCCCAACGCAAACCTGTTCTATCTGACCGGCGTCGAGCAGGAGCAATCCATCCTGCTGCTTTTCCCCGATGCGGATGATGAGAAACACCGCGAACTCCTGTTCCTGCGCGAGCCGACCACCGAGAACGAACTCTGGGAAGGGCACAAGCTGACCCGGGAGGAGGCCCGGAAAATCACCGGCATTCAACACGTCCACTGGCTTTCGGAATTTAACCGCTTGTTCCATCGCCTCCTGTGCGAGTGTGAACACGTCTTCCTGGACAGCAACGAACATCACCGCGCCGTTGTCGAGGTCCAAAGCCGCGAAGCCCGTTTCATCGCGGACACGATGCGCCGCTATCCGCTGCACGATTACCGCCGGCTGGCACCGCTGATGCACCGGTTGCGCGCCGTCAAATCCCCCACCGAACTGGCCCTGGTCCGCAAGGCGTGCGAGCTGACGGCGGCGGGATTTTTGCGCGCGCTCAAGTTCACGAAGCCCGGGGTGCGCGAAAACGAGGTGGAGGCCGAGTTTGCGCATGAATTCATCCGGCACGGCAGCCAGTTCGCCTATCTGCCGATCATCGCCACCGGGATCAATGCCTGCTGCCTGCATTACGTGACCAACTCATCCATGTGCCACGAAGGCGAGTTGCTGTTGCTGGATGTCGCCGCCGCGTATGCCAATTACAATGCCGACATGACGCGCACCATCCCGGTGAGCGGCCGCTTCACCCGCCGGCAGAAGCAGGTTTACAACGCCGTGCTGCGGGTACTGCGCCAGTGCATCAAGGGCCTGACGCCGGGCAAAAAACAGAAGGATTGGCAGCGGGAAGCCGAGCAATTGATCGAAAAAGAACTGGTGGATTTGAAATTGCTGACGCCGCGCGACATCAGCCGGCAAAGTCCGGACGAACCGGCCTTCAAGAAGTATTTTATGCATGGAGTGGGGCACCCGATCGGACTGGGCGTTCATGACTCGGTGAATATCGGCCAGCCCATTCAAGCCGGCTGGGTCATGACCGTCGAACCTGCCATCTATATTCGCGAGGAGGGATTCGCGGTGCGTCTGGAGAACGATGTGCTGGTGACGGAGAAAGGGCCGGTGGATTTGTTGGCCGGTGTGCCCATCGAAGCCGATGAAATCGAAGCTCTGATGGAAGCCCGGCCCAAATCCGATTCTCGCAACGGCCATGAACTCCCGCTCGCACGAACCAAACGCAGTGCCGTGCTGAACCGGTGATGATGCGCGGCAAAAATGGAATTGCGCGGAGTTCCGAACCGGGCACCCGCTTGTTTTGCTTTTCCTTACACGCGTTCCGGCGGAAGTGCCGGGGGGCGCAGTTTACCTATGAATAAATTCGCACTGGTTGTGACCGTAATTTCGGCGCTGGCCACAACCGGCGGGAATCTCGCCTTGGCCGCCGATAACGAAGGAGACCGGGCCAAACCCAAAATCATTCTCCTCGATCCGCCGGAAAAAGGGTTCTTTACCAAGGAACTCATCTGCCAGGGCATTCCCATCAAAGCGCCCGCCGTGGTAACTAACGAAGCGCTGTTTGTGGCCTGCGACCGGATTTCCCGGGAATTGAAAAACCTGCCGATGGCCGCGTCCAACATGGCCGCTGCGGGCGTCGAAGTGCACATCATCGGACAGCATCAGGTCACTTCCGACCTGCCGGAGTTCAGCGACCTCAAAGGCAAACCGCTGCCGGAGTATCACGGCCTGACTATAGACCAACGGACACGCGGCATGGGCGGGCGATTGACCTCGTGCGGCGAGGAAAACCTGCTCAAGCTCCCGAACGATCATTATTTCGGACGCGACATTCTGGTGCATGAATTCGCCCACGCCATCCGCCAGTATGGAATTCCCTTGAGCGTCGTCGAGCAGTTCAACAAACAGTATCGGCGTTCGCTGGACAAGGGACTCTGGAAAGGCGCCTATGCCGCCTCCAATGCCGATGAATTTTTCGCCGAATTGACGATGTGGTATTTCGGCACGCACGGCGATTTGCACATGACCGGCCCCAAACCGGCGGACGGCCCCGAAGGCCTCAAGCACTATGACCCGGAAGCTTACCGGCTCTTCGATCATTTGTACCGCGGAAAGATCAAGATTGCAAAGATGGAGCGAGGTCATGCCTGGACGGGGGAGTCAAACAGCACCAACCGGCCGCCCGGGGCGCCGGACTCGGAATAACCCGGGCCATGAAACGCACAGTCTGGTTATCCGCACTCGTGTTGCTGGCTTGCGCCGGTCCGCTCGGCGCGGGCACGGCCACCGTCAACATTGACGTTGCCCAACCCGGCCCCCGCCTGAACCCGCAGATGTATGGCATTTTCCTGGAGAACCTGAATCACGCCGTGGACGGCGGGCTTTACGCGGAGTTGATCCAGAATCGCGGCTTCGAGGACGCCAAACCGCCGGAAGGTTACATTTACCACGATGGCCGCTGGGTGGATTCGCTCGGCCCAAACGCCTACGACGCCGGTTTCGCCCGCTTCGGTTATTTCACCAACGGCCTGCCGTTCTGGTCGCTCGTCCAGGAAGGCGGCGCGAGAGGCTCGATGCACCTCGACCTGACCGACCCGCTCACTCCGGAATCGCCGCGTTCCTGCCGGTTGGAAATTGACAGTGTGTCCTCGGGCCGCGTCGGCATCGCCAACGACGGTTTCTGGGGAGTCGGCGTGAAGGAAGATGAAAAATTCGAGTTGTCGCTCTGGGCGCGATGCGCGGACGGCTTCAACGGACCGCTGACCGTGACGCTCGAGGACCACGACGGCAATGCTTGCAGCCAACCGGTGAAAATCACCGGCGTTTCTGCAAAGTGGAAACAATTTCACGCCACGCTCACCGGCACGAAAGCCAATCCGAACGCGCGGTTCGTGCTGGCCGCCGGCTCGAAAGGCACGGTCTGGTTCGACATGATTTCGCTCTTCCCCGCCAAAACCTTCAAAGACCATCCAAACGGCCTGCGCGCTGACATTGCGCAGATGATTGCGGATTTGAAACCCGGTTTCGTCCGGTTCCCCGGCGGCTGTGTGATTGAAGGCGGCACCATTCCCACGTCATACAACTGGAAAAACACCGTCGGCCCGCTGCAAAACCGGACCGAAATCTGGGGCCCGTGGAATTACCGCGAAACCTACGGCATGGGCTACTACGAGACGCTCCAGTTCTGCGAAGACCTCGGCGCGGAACCGCTTTACGTCGGGTTCGCCGGCGAGACCTGCATGTTCCGCAACGTTGAAGATGTGCCGATGCCGGAGATGGATTGGGTGGCGGACAACTTCGTGGACGCCATTCAATTCGCCAACGGCAGCACTTCGACCAAATGGGGCAAGCTGCGCGCAGAGATGGGGCACCCGAAACCGTTCGGCCTGAAAACCGTCGAGGTCGGCAACGAAGGCGGCACGCGCGGCTTTCCACCGCGGTACAAATTCGTTTACTCCCGGCTCAAGGAACAATACCCGGACCTTTCCTACATCCTGGATTACTCGTTCCTGCGCCGCAACTGGATGACCGGCCAGACTTCCGATCTGGAAGACAACCATTTTTACAACAGCCCGCAGTGGTTCTTGAACAACGTCCATCACTACGACCAGCGCGACCGCAAATTGCCGCCGGTCTATGACGGCGAAGTTGCTGTCACTTCGGATGAAGGCGGCTTTTACAAGGGCAACCTGATTGCTGCGCTGGCCGAAGGCGCGTTTCTCCTGGGCCTGGAACGCAACGCCGATGTGGTGAAAATGGTTTCCTACGCGCCGTTGCTGGCGAACGTCCACGGCCGCACCGACTGGCACGGGATGATTTACTTCGACAGCACGCGCACGTTCGGCACCGTATCGTATTACCTCTGGAAACTGTTCGGCGGAAACCGTCCGGATTACATCGTGCCAACCGACGTGCAGCTCACGTCGGAAAAACCGCCGGCCATCACCGGCGGCGTCGGCATTGGCACCTGGTACACCGCGGCGGAATTCAAGGACGTCCGCGTGGAAAAGGACGGACAAGTCCTTGCCTCCCCGGACTTTTCCAAAGGCGCAGATGGCTGGCAATCGGAGGGCGGCAATTGGTCGGTGGCCGACGGCGCCTTTCGCCAAAGCGACGAGGCACTGGGCGTGAATTATTTCGGCGACGAAACCTGGAGCAACTACACCATCACGCTCAAAGCGCGGAAACTGCACGGCCCGGAGGGATTTTTGATCGTGTTCGGACACCAGGGTGAGGACAAATACTGGTGGAACGTTGGCGGCTGGGGAAATCACCAGCACGAGATTGAATACAATCGCAACCTCGTCGGCGAACAAGTTCCCGGCTCGGTCGAAACGAACCGCTGGTACGATATCAAGATTGAACTCCAGGACCGGCACATCCGCTGTTACCTCGACGGCCAGTTGGTCCACGACGTGACGGCGCCGACCGCCGACCGCTTTTTTGCGCTGGCCGGGCAGGACGAGAAAACCGGCGAACTGGTCATCAAAGCCATAAACGTCTCACCCAAACCGATGAACGCGACGCTGAACCTCACCGGTTTGCAGCACGTCGCCCCGACCGCGCAACTGACGGTGCTCACATCCGCCCGGCTCACGGACAACAACTCGCTCGACACGCCCACCAAAGTCGTTCCAGCCACCAGCATCATCAATGTCTCCGGCCCGCAATTCACCCATGAATTTCCGGCAAACTCCTTGACCATCCTGCGGCTGCGGCATTGACGCGGCGAGTAATACAACTTCCCAAGCCGGGTGGCGTCAACCCCCCTTGCCGGCACTCATGAAATTTGTTGCAATCCGCCGACGTTGGATTGAGATTCTTCAAGATTGAAACCAAATTGAAGCCATGAGCGCCAAAGAAATCCTCTTGGAAGTCGCGGAAAAGCTGCCGCCCGACGCCACCATCAGTGACGCCATTTACGAATTGGAGTTTCGCCAAGCCATCCAGCAGGGCTTGGCTGAATTGGACCGTGGCGAAGGTGTGCCGATTGAGGAAGTCAAAGCCAAGATCGCGCAATGGGCTGGAAAATAGTCATCGCCCCGTCAGGACAGGCAGATTTGGCCGATATTGTCCGATATATCGCCCAGCATAATTCCGATGCGGCAGCCCGGCTGGGTTACGAACTGATCACCCACGCCGAAAATCTGGTGAACTTTCCCGAAATCGGCCGCACCGTGCCGGAATTTCAACAGCCGAATCTGCGGGAAGTAATCTGCCGTTCCTATCGCATTATCTACCGGTTGCGGCGTGACGAACAGCGCATTGACATCGTCCGATTCTGGCACGCCGCACGCGGATTCCCGCGCATCCCCGGTGCAGTCTGAAAAAAACTGGGCCGCAAGCGTATTCGGTAAATGGTCCGAAAAGTCTGGTATCACGATTCACCTGCCCCCGAAAATTAGGCGCGTGACGCGCGCGCTCCCATTTCAACTCCGGGTCAAATCATTATTTGCGTTTGCGGCGGAGCGGCTCGATAACGGCGGCCATGTCTTTGTCGCCCTGCTGGTCAGCCATCGCACTTTGAAAAAGTTTCAAGGCGGCCGCCGCTGTCTCCAGTTCCACGCCTTGTTTCTTTCCTTCCTGAATCGCATAACCGAGGTCTTTGGCCATCAGGCGCAACAGAAAATTCGGCGTGTAATCCGGTGCGGTCATGCGCGCCGAAACCATTTTCACGAGCGGACTGCCCGGCGCGCCACCGGTCAAAACTTCCAACGCCTTCGCGCGCTCCAGCCCGCTACGTTCAATCAGCGCCGTCGCTTCCGCCAGCGCCGCCACCTGCACGCCACAGACGAAATTGTTGATGAGTTTCATCAAAGCGCCGCTGCCAACCGGGCCGAGCGGCAAAATGGTTTTGCCCATCACCGCCAGCGCCGGTCGGATTTTTTCAAGCACCGCCGCGTCGCCACCCACCAGGAAATTCAGCTCGCCCGCCGCCGCGTGGGTCTTGCTGCCCGTCACCGGCGCGTCGAGAAATTCGCATTGTTTGGATTTTGCCGCTGCCGCCAGTTCCAGAACCCAGCCAACCGTCACCGTGCTGCACTCGACGCACACCGTCCCCGGTGCAGCAGCAGCGAGGGCGCCGCTTTCACCGAGCCACAGGCTGCGCGAGGCGTTGTCATCGGCGACCATGCTGATAATGACGTCTGCGCCTTGGGCCGCTTCGCGCGGCGAGCCGGCGACGCGCGCGCCTTCCGCGCCGAGCGGTTTGACTTTTTCCGGATTACGATTGAAAACCGTCAGCGGAAATCCGTTGACGAGGAGCCGCCGCGCCATGCCCGAACCCATGATGCCGAGGCCCAAAAATGCGATGCGTGGTTGGTTCATAAAAATCAGGACAAGGGTTTTACCGCAATTAATCCGGGTTCGCCGCGTCGAATCCGCAACGGATTGCGGAGCGCTCGGCCGAAGCCACGAAACGAAATTTCCATCACGTCGCCGTCGGCCAGCTCGATTCCGGCGCCGAAACTCAAACTGCACGCGCCGAAATAGTGGATGTGCAAATCGCCGGGCCGGCGGTGGGCTTCAAATTTGAAATGATGATGTTCGAGGTTGGCGAGGCTGTGGCACATTTCGTTTTCGCCGGTCAAAATGTCCTGCGACCACACGGTTTTTCCGGCCCGAATGATGGCCACTTTGCCTGGCACGCTATCAAATTGCGGATCAATCACCAGTTCCGGGCCGAGCGAACAGTTCCGCAGCTTCGAACCGGCGAGGTTCAGGTAATTTATCTTCTCGAATTTGTGGTCGGAAAATTCATTGCCGATGGCCATGCCAATGCGGCGCGGTGTCCCGCCGGCGCCGATGAAATAAATTCCGGCAATCTCCGCCTCTTCGCCGCCGTCTTCCGCGTAGGTTGGCACTTCCAGCGCTTCGCCGGGCGCGCGCAGCATCGTGCCGTTGCCCTTGTAAAACCACTCGGGCGCGACGCCGATTTTGCCAGACGCGGGTTTGCCGCCTTCAACGCCCCAGCGGAACATTTTCATGCTGTCGTTCATTTCCGCGTCGCTCTTGCCGTGCATGGCCTGGCGGTTTTTTGCGCTGCCGAGATGCGTGAGGCCGGTGCCGGAGACGAGACAGCGCGCCGGTTCGGTCGGATGATGAATCGGCGGGAGCAATTTCCATTCGGACTGGCCGGAATAGATGGCGTCGTAGTCCAATTGCTCGCCCGTGGCGCGCTCACGAACCAGTTTGGACAACGACACGCCGTTCGCGTCCGCGGCCTGCGCGAGTTCATAAACGGATTGAACGCCGGCCAGCAACCTCAGATGCGGCTCTTCCACCAGCGCCACACTGGCGACCGGGCCTTTTTGGATTTGGACGAGCCGGGTCATTCGATGACGTGAAATTGTTTCAACGCGGTCTCATCCACGGTCAGGCCGAGACCGGGCGTGTTTTCATCGAGGTCAATGTAGCCGTCCCTCGGCACCGGCTCGCCTTTGAAGATATGCCAGAACAATTCGTTGCCGACTTCGACGTCCACCGGCGGGAAAAATTCCGCCATCGGCGAATTCAGGCTGGCCATGACGACGTGGTAATTGTGCATTTGTCCGGCGTGCGGAATGACGGGAATCGAATGCGCTTCGGCCAGCGCGGCGATTTTGCGCGCCTGTGAAATGCCGCCGACGCGGTCGGTGTCGAACTGGATGTAATCCACCGCGCGCGCCTCGATCAGCTCGCGAAAACCGTAGAGCGTGAATTCATGCTCGCCGCCGGCGATGGGAATGCGCCCGAATTTTTTCAACTCGGCGTAACCGTGGATATCGTCGGGAATCACGGGTTCTTCGAGCCAGCGCAAATTGAATTTTTCCAGCAACGGAATCATGCGTTTGGCGTAATCCAGGTTCCAGCCCATGTACGCGTCGGCCATCACGTCCACGCCGTCGCCAACGGTTTCGCGCACAGTGCGGACGAGCGCGACATTTTTTTGCATGCCTTCCGCGCCATCGGTCGGGCCCCAGCCGAACCGCAGCTTCATCGCGCGGTAACCTTCGTCCTTGTATTTTTTTGATTCACGCGCGAGTTCGTCCAGCGGCGTCGCGTAAAGCCGGCTCGCATAGACGGGAATTTTCGGTTTCGTTCGTCCGCCGAGCAAACGATAAACCGGCTGCTTCGCCGATTTGCCGAGCAAATCCCAGAGCGCGATGTCCACGGCGCTGATGGCGACCAT
Source organism: uncultured Verrucomicrobiae bacterium (assembly GCA_963802515.1). GTDB lineage: Bacteria > Verrucomicrobiota > Verrucomicrobiia > Limisphaerales > UBA11358 > UBA11358. The sequence goes on along the minus strand of CAWDIX010000002.1, from coordinate 985,471 downwards.
GCCGATGCCTTTGCGGCCGAACGCCATCGTCTTGCGGTACATGTGTTGCCACAGAAATTCGATGTCCCACGGATCGGCGCCCATGAGCAGCGGCTTGAGGTACAGGTCAATGACCTGTTTGGCGACGTGCGGCGACAAGGCGGCGTTGCCGATGCCAACCAATCCGCTGTCGGTGGAAATTTCGACAACGAGCCAACTGTGAAACGTAAACGTTCCCATCGTCGCTTTGCTGAGCATCGGCGAAATCGCGTCCATGGGGTTGGTGCAAAAATGCGGCGGCAGCGGGACGGTTTGGCCGCGCCACTCGACGACGCGTGTGCGGATTTCTTTGATTTTCATGGTTTGGATTTTATTTTTTTACCACGGATGAACACGGATGGACACGGATGGGAAATCATAAAACGATGCGCTTCCATCAATGATCTGCCGCGTTTCATCCTTCAGCAGGAGTGTGGTATTTTCCGGAAATTGCAGATTCATTTTGGAATCCGTGTTCATCCGTGTCTATCCGTGGTTGAAATTTTGAGCGGTTGAATTTTGGGAATGACCAGACAAATCAAAACGAACGCCGCGATGTGCAGCGAACCGGAAATCGCCAGCGCGGGCGTGTAACTGTAACCGTGGTCGCGCAGCCAGCCAACAATCTGGCCGAGCGTGACGCCGCCCATCGCGCCGCCAAACCCGACGAGGCCGGCCAGCGTCCCGACGGCGCGTTTCGAAATCATGTCAGTTGGCAGAATCATCACGAGCGTTGACCACGATTGTTGGCCGAAAAAGGCCAGGCTGAAAATGAAAATCACCCAGCCGACCGAGTGCAATTGCGGCACGAACATCACCCACGGCATGAGCGCCGCGCTGGCGCCGAGCGCGAGTTTGCGCGACGCGTTCACCGAAACGCCGCGTTTGAGCAGCCAACTGGAAAAGCCGCCGCCGACCAGGCAACCCACGCCGGAGGCCGCATACGGAATCCAGCCGATGCCGCCTGCCGTTTGAATATTCAGATGAAACGCGTCGAACAGGTATTTGGGCAGCCAGAACAAATAAAAATACCACGCGCCGTCGCTCAGAAATTTTGCGAAAATCACGGCCCACGTTTCGCGATGCTGAAGCAACTGCGCGAGTGAAATGGTTGTAGTGGCACGGGCATCTTGCCCGTGTGTTTCGGAATTCGCGGGCTGGAGGCCCGCGCCACTATTTTGATCTTCCGGCGTATGATACAAGCGCCACCAGCCGACGGTCCATAATAACCCAACCGCGCCGGTCAAAAAGAAAACCCAGCGCCATGGTGCGAGGTTGAGCCAGTTTGCATTGACCAAAACCAATGCGATGAGCGGCGGGGCAATGACCGCGCCGACGGCGGTGCCCCCGTTGATGATGCCCATCGCTGTGGCGCGGTCGCTGACCGGGAACCATTCCGCCACCGCGCGGGTCGCCGCCGGAAACCCGCCGCCTTCACCCACGCCGAGCAGCAGCCGGCTCGCCGCCAGCGCGATGACGCCGCCGGCCAAGCCGTGGCTGGCGCAGGCGAGCGACCAGAAAATCATGATGCAAAAGAACCCGCGGCGGGTCCCCAATTTGTCCAGCAAAAGGCCGCCGCCGACATACATCAGGCCGTACGTGATTAAAAACGCGGAATCCAGACCGGCCTTGATTTCGTTGTTGAACGGGATGTCGGCCTGGATGGCCTGAATCGCCCACGGCAGCGTCTGCCGATCGAGATAACTGATGGCGATGGCGGCGCTGACGAGAAAGGCAATGGCCCAGCGCAACCGGAAAGGATTTTCAGTTGTGGTTGGTGCAATCATCAGCGCCGCAAATCCCGGACATGGCTGAATGTTATTGGCCGCGGCGGGCTTGGCAAGGAGTTGGTTGCGGGCGGCACGCTCCGCGATACCTAGCCTCCGTTCCACTTATGTGCTCGTTCCGTCGCACTGAAATTGCACCCACACACGCGCAACCGAACAGCGCTACCGCTGCACTCCGTCCTGGTTGCCGCTCCATTCCGGCAGCCAAATTTCGTCACTCTGCAGAATTGATTGGCGCGACCAAAACGGCGTTGTATTCAACGCGCGATCTTCATCACGGGAAAAGAGGCTGCCGCGGATCCGCACAAATTTCAATCATCGGTGCAGAATCACAGTGAAAACTTCCGCCCCGACTATCAATTGCGGTTCAGTCTCATTGAACGCCTTCATCCCGGCAACAATCTTACGAGGAACTCCCATGCCCATGTGCTCCAAGTAACCGTAATCCCGCATTACGTCTTTGATCAGTTGGTTTCTTGCAGCACGACAACCGGTAATCATCATCGCCGGAGTAATGCCGTTGGGAAGCCGTCCAGGGGAACGGATTTCGAGACGATCAGCAAATATTGAAAGTTGAACATCTGTTGCGGAGAGAAGGTAATCGCGATGAACTAAAGCGTTGACAATAGCTTCACGCAAAACCCCGACAGGGAAACCATCCTTTGTAACGCGGCGGACTCCATTCTCCATTGCGGTCTGTTCTGGAATGTGGCGCTTAACGAAGTCCACACAACTTTCGACCAAGCCGTTTTCCACTATACCCGCTTCCGAAAGGAGGGGTAACATTGGTCCCCGAATTGGCAAGCGCTCGTTGGCTGCATAATCAGGCTGATTTCCAGGGTAGCTCACCGCGTCTATGCCGGCCTGCGGCAGGAATCGGTTTGGCTGTTTGCCGAACAGAAGAATGCCTGCGACCGTGCAAGAGTAACCAGCTTCACTCGTCGCCATGAATTCGGTGTTTTCCAACAGGCGCTGCCATCCCGTCCGATCCTGATCTTCCGGCACGGCCTGCTCCCGAATTTTAACGAAATAATCTTTGAGCCGCCGTATGTCGAGGGCATCAAACGAAGCTCCGGAAACGGGGCGCGTCTCCAATCGAAACAAGCCTCGCTGCTGGAACAATCTCTCCAATTCCTCTTGGCTGGCTTCCCGCGATTCCGTTCCCACTCGAATGTAATACGTGCGCCCATTATTGTGCCAAACAGCATGAACTGTCCACCCGGGATCAATTTGAATCACGGCTACCGTCCTGCCATTGTCCACATCACGGACGAGTTCATAGTATGGTATGATCTCCGGCCGTATTTTGTCTCGACAGACCGTCATAACCCACTCTTCCGGCTTTGGCCGAACGACTCCCGAAACAGCACCTTCGTCTTCGACTCCCAACAGGATTCTTCCGCCATGTAGGTTCGCCAAGGCGACTATTTCCTTGGCCAACGCGCGCGGATCAATGTCGTCGCGCTTAAACTCGACACCAGAACTCTCACCATTATGGATGATTTCAAGCAGTTCTGTCTTTGTCATTGTATTTAGTAGCCGTATTTAAGACGACGGATTTCGAACGCCTCACGTCCGCCCTCAAGCACTTCGCCGATATTGTCGCGAACAGCTGGACAATCAATAGAGCCGAGCCAGTCAGGTGGAACCATCGCGTGCCCCGCTCCGTCAGGCTTTAGCGTTACAACCAACTCTGCATCACCCAATACAGGTATGTTGGCATTGTGGGTTGCGAAAATGAATTGTCGGCGTTCCTTCTCCTCTCGAATTTTCGGAACGATCCCGTCTGTAATAAACCTGTTGTCCAAGTCGTCTTCAGGCTGGTCAACAATAAGTGGAGCATCCGACTCCAACAGCAGGAGGAGCAACACGGCAGTAGCCTTCTGCCCGGTGGAAAGGTTTTCCAAATTTTGCCAGATAGGTGGTTGGCTATCGGCAGCAAGATTGAGCTGAAGGCCTGTGGGAGTTGGAAATTCCAACTCTTCCATCTTCATGAACGCCTCCTCTGACGCTTTCGCCACCCGATCCGCTTGAACCGCCGTTAGCCCGAAAGATTCTGTCAACTTCGCAGCCCCTCCACGACAAGCAGTAACGAACTCAGGCAGTGAGAAATCCTCTCGTTCCGAGAGCCGGTCGATGGTCGTCTGAAGCTGCCCGCCTACTTCATTGCGGAGCAAATCAAAGAGCGGATCGCGATTCCCACCAGCAACCACATTGACACGAACAACACCTTTCAGCTTGTTGGTTACCTTTTTAGCGGCGCGTTCCAAACTTCGAGCATTTTCAGCTTTGGCTTCTTCCCATTCCAACAAAAATGAATTCCGTTCTTGAAGCGCGTTATCCAGAGACTTCTTCAGGGTTCGGCGGCGACCGGACAGTGGGGTCAGCTCTTCGATTTTTCTTCGCAAGCGCACAAACTCTGATGCGTCTAACTTGCTTACCGTCTTCTGAACTTCGCGCAAGATGCGTTCTATCTCGGTAGTTGACGCAGCTTTGCGCTTTTGCCAATCCGCTTCAATTGCAGTGATACTCGTATGTGCCTCTGCCAGTGCCGTTTCTAGCCCCCTTAACGCTGCCCCAGCGTCTCGGTCGAATTTCTTCAACACAGAATCACCACGCCGCAAAATGGCGGCGCCAGGCAGATCGTCGAGAGATTCCTGACTCAAGAACTGCCGATCAATAGGAAGGTTGTCTGCCCACTGTGCGATCATTTCTTGAAATGGGATTAACCGCTCTCGGATTGTTGCGAGAATCTTTTCCTCCCGAACCAAAAGCGACTGCAATTTCAACTTGTCCTCAAGGCCGGCTTCCTGAAACCGCTTCAGCGTCTCTTGCAGAGCAGGGAGACCAGCAAGTTTTTCTTCCACCAAGGCGATCTCTTTTCGAATTTCCAGGATGCGTCCCCTCGAAGTCTCCAGTTTCCGACGAATTTCTACCTTCCGACTTTCCAGCGTTGTGTCTTCTTCGCGAAAACGGCGTAACAAACCAGTTAACTTTTCTGGGCTCTTCGCAAGCTCCGCGATTTCGTGTTGTCCGTAGATTTCAACGCCAAGCAGAATATCCTGCGGGCGCAGGTTTAGAACTGTTCCTGACTCATCCTTCACCACAGGTGGGTTCGGAATAGTGCGCTCAATCCAATACAACTTTTCAGCAGGACGGTGTGATCGCACGAGAAGACGTATACGAGTCGCACTACGAAGCGCATACTGGACAATTCCGTTGTGGTTTTTTTGTGCGTCCAGCCCCAGCGGCGTAAGCGCTAACGCATACCTGATGCTCTCCACTGACGTTGATTTGCCGGAACCGCGCCCCCCAATTAGCACATTGAGATTCCCGTTTAGACGGAACTCATCGCCATCCAAAAAGCCTCCTTGCCAACTAATGTAGAGTATCTCTGAATGGGGCGTTTTTTCGGAATCGCCGACTAGGCGAACACGCACCTCAGGGTCAATGAATCCTTGGCGAAGACCTTCGACGCTCGCCCTCGACATTTTGATGAGAGTAACGGTCCCCGGTTTAGAGAAATCCAAAGGAGTTGAAACGTCTTCGGCGTTGATGATTGCTGGCATTTTGTTTCGGCAATATTGGGCATCTATGTTTTCCAGAATTGGTCGCAAGTCTTCGGGGGCACCTTTGACCCGTCCAGGAATGGAACAAGCAACCAGCTGAGTATTCTTCCAAACCCGCACACGTGTTTGACCTTTCAACACACGGAGCAAGCCCTTTTCCTTAATAACATGAGCGGCAATGCAGACGGCTCCCCATCGCGTTGCTTCTGCCAACAATTCCTCGCAGTCGTATTTGCCAGTAGGCGACAGTTCGTTTTCAGAATGGACGCCACAGTCATGAATCTTCGCTTGGATTTTGTCTGGCTCAGTTCCCGGCTCAAACAGGCAGAGAAAATGAACGCCGTCTTTAGTCTCGGCCTCAAAGCCGGGAAAAACAGTCAGGCCGGAAGTTTCCGCTGTTTGGATGAGGGTGAGAGACTCTCGAATGCGGTAGTGATCTGTCACGCCAATCACTTCAATTCCGGCGGTCTTGCAAGCCTCCACGATCTGCCGATTATATTCCGCCTCCGTGTTGCACGGGAGCGGTCGGGCGTGGCGCTTCAGGTAGGCAAATGGATTAACCTGCAACGCACAACGGTAAAACCGTGCACCATTTGGTCGCGCTAGAATCTCATCCACCATCTTTTCTGTCTTCATAATAACCAACTGCATCTCAACAAACCGATGCAAGCTCGCATTGAGAATAGCAGGTTATTCCCAACGGCGTCACGAAAAAGCCGCTTCTAAAAAAGCCCCGACTCATTTGGCTCGCGTGCCGGTGGCAAGGGGGCGGATGTCCGACAGTTTGAGGATGTGAAATGCTCGAAAAGTTGGAATGTTAATTCGATTGCACCACGGCAGCCAACGGCGACCGGAAATTCACCGGCAGCAACTTTGGTTGCACGCTGTGTTGTGAACTTTTCCCCCAATCCTTTTCCCATTCATCCAGCGACGGCACCGTGACCTCGGCGTGTTTCGAGTAAGCATGATGCACCGCCTTGGAATTGTACCCCAACGCCTGCTGCGTCAACCGCTCCGAGTCATCAGTAGCCACAGCCACCCGCACCTCGGGCATGACCACGAGCCGTCGGGAATCAGAAGTATTGGCTCGAGGTCGCGGCCGGGGTGCCCCCTTCGGTGATGCGGATTTTATAGCCGAAGGTTTCCGACGGATCCCAACCGTAGGAAGCCGGGCTGACGTAGCCGTTAAGCTTGACGTTGGTGATCACGAGGATGACAACGCCGTTCGACGGTTTGGAAGTCAGGTTCAGGGCACACGTCCCGCCGGCCACTGGCCGGCTGAAGATCGCCCGGCCGCCGGAATCGCGGAAGGCGATCTGCGCGCGGAGATCCGAAGCACTCCCCTTGCTGCCGTTGGCGTCGGGGGCGAACTCGATCAGGATTCGGCTCGCGCCGGGAGAAAGGGTGATGGGAATATTGTTCCTGCCCGTATGCCGCGGCAGCCGCATCGGGTCCGCGGGCGCCAGCCAGCCGCTTTGGTTGGTGGTTGCGGTATAGAACCAGTTCCCGAAGCTGTTTGACCATTGCTGACGCAGGTTGGTGGTGAGCGAAGGGGCATAATCCAGGTAATCGAGAATGGCATTGCGTGCGCCGTATTCGATCAGCACCTGCCGGGCCTGGCCGGTGCCCAGCAAGCGAGTGAGGGTCTGCAGGACCGATTCGGTTGAGGTGGCTTGTTCCCAGAGGGCGTTGTTGAAAAACATCCCGGTCCGCTGCGAGAGGAACAGCGGGAACAGGCTACAGTAGCAATAACCGCCAAAATTGCCATTCACATTGCCGTAGGTCCCCTCCGGTCCGGAAGCCGAACCGTCAGCGAGCATGGCATAACATTCGATTGGCAGGTAGGAACCCAGCAGCCCGTAAGGGTCGAGCCAGCCCACTTCTTTCCTCGCGGCCACGCCCTCGCGCAACCGTGCGATAACGTAATCATTATGCGCTTCATTGAACCAGCCCGCCACGCTGTCACCGAACACGCCATAGCCGGCCTGGAGCACGTGAACGAACTCGTGGGTTACGGCCCAGCGATGATAATCGTCCGGCGGCAGAAAGTCCTGGTACGTCATCTCGACCACGGGCCACCACACTCCATTGTAAAGCCTCCATCCCTGGTAACCAGTCTCCGGCGTGCTGTTGGTGGGAGTGGTGTCCCCGGTCAGGCCCGAGCCGAGCAGGTAATAATTGATGAAGTTGAAGGGGGAGCTTTGGGTACTGGGATAATTGCGCAGGCCGAGCGTCTCGATGATGTATTTAAGATCGCCATTGATGCGCGTCATGGTCGCGTTGATCTGGGCGTCGGTGATCTGGGGCGGATGGTATGGCCCTTCGCGATAGGTGAGGTAGCCGTTGGTGATGTTCCGGGCCACACCGGGATCCCAATCCGGCCGGATGGTCAGCACGGGATTGGTGAGGTAGGTCTGCTGACTGAACCCCTCCGGCACGTTGGTGTAAGGGGGAAAAGTCCAAGAATTGGTGACGTTCTCAACGACGCGGAAAAACTGTAGAGCCGTGCCAAGGTTAGGGGCCTGGATCGTCATCACCGCACCGGTAATGGGCTGGTCCACAAACGGCTGGCAGGGCTGCCAGGCGCCCTGGAGATTGGTGGAACCCTGGAGCGAATAGTTGTCCCAAACCTGCGCCGGAGTAAAACTCAACTGACGGCCCGGGATCAGCGCGGTGATAACCGGGGCTTGGGCCGGGGCCACTCGGGCAGCCAAAAGACAGACGAAGGCGGCAGAAATTGTTGATAAGCATCTGCTGGTTACGCGGCGCCGGCACTCAACGATGCGCGAACGAGGGAGCATTGCTTTGCGGGGTTCGAATAGCATTTTGCAGTACCATTTTCTAATCAATGCGAGTCTGCGTGTCGATAACTTTCACCCGTCAATGGGACGGTACCGGTTAGCAGCAGTCGTCCGGAGCAGGGCGTTTTAAAAGCTTCTGAAATTCCCGGAACCATTGATACTGTCGTGCAAAATGAAACCTGCAGGCCAGGGTCGGAATCGGCCAGATTTCCCCGCCGTTGCACCTCAAATATGCCTGATTTCATTGGGTATTCAAGCAAAATCGGTTTTATCCGAACGTATCTTTTTTAATCCGTTTGGTGTCCGTTTTGGTGTCCGCTCCGCGAACCTGTCCTGATAGGAATATTATGACTTGTCCGGTCTCTTGTCCGGCGACTTGTCCGGTAGAAGGTGGTTTCGTAAAGCCATGCTTGAACTATTGCGCCGAAACCAAGCACAAGCTGAAGCGATTGTCGGCACGGATAGTGCCGAGTTCCACCGCGGTGGAAGTTGGAGGGACGTTGCAAAGTCAGTTTCAAGTCGGCGCCGCAATCTGGCGCATGATGTCCGCCACCCACGCGGGAGCATGGCAAAGGTCTTTCATGAGTTGCGCTTTGTGACTGGCGTTCAGATTCCGGCGCAGTTTAGCGATGATGCGATCATCCATATAGCGGCGGCCGATCCAGCGCAACGCCTGAATCACATGGCCGCTGACTGTGCCAGCGGTGGCCATCGTGCGGGATGAGGCGTGTTTCAAGGTGATCTGACTTTTGCCGACTTGAATGCGGCGGCTTCGCCCATTGGTAAGATACACTGCCTTGGCTGGCACCTGGTCGGAAATGCCAAGGTCATTGGCACAACGTCCGCCGGCGGGTTGCAGGACAATGCCATCCCGGCGGGCGATGGCTTTGATGACGGCATCGGGGGAAGAAGACAGCGGACCGATCAGTGGATGATTGTGCGGCACGTCGTAAAGTCCACGTGACGCTTTGCGTATTAGTCCGGCGCGGCAATTACGGGAAAGAGCCTGATCCACAGCGGCGCGGCTGCCGAGGTCAAGGAAGTCGGTTGGCGCAAAGACATCCCCCGGCGCTCCAGATTGGATGCGACCCAGAATCGCGGCGTCAATAGAGTCGGCGTGCTTCTTCATATTTCGTCAGATATTGTATAACGTTTTTCTGACGAAATAAAGACATGTTTCTTTGTATCAAGTCCTACCGGCTGTTGGCCGTCAAATTCTGCCACGGATTGGCCTCATGCGCCAACAACAAGAAACTGGATGTGCAAAGGGCCCTATATGACAGGTTGCCCGCCCTGGATTACGGACCTGCGCGCATTTTTGGCTTGCCAGTATTTGACAACTGCATCGGAAGCACGCGCCAACCATTTAGGATCGGCATAAAACGTGGTCAGAGTTGTCGTGGCAAAGTATTTCACACCATTGGCTGGAGGATTTCCAAGCGGTTTAAGCAATCCCGCGCGAATCATGACTGGCATATCGTGCGAAGCAAAGCCGAGAAACCACGCGGCTTCTTGCATATTCAGTCGGGCTGGATACGTTTTCATGTTCAGGAATTCCTGTCGTTCATTGTTCATTTGTTTTTTCTCCATTATCAGAACCGGGAACAGTCGTTTTGACTGTTCAACCAGGTCTTAATGGATTTATGCAAAACAACACCGATGGACTTCTAAAAAATGTTTCCCCATATCACCCTTTTCAACCAGACATGCAGACCGCGAGCGTGATTCCTAAGCGCCCTCCCTTGGCGAAGTGAGCGTGGTCAATGGTCAGGCTAAGCGCGTTGGCGAGTTCTTGTAATGATTGTTTTTTGAGCAGGTTACGGCCGGAACCAACTTGCGGGGTGACTGCCGGGTTGGGTCTCCATAGCCTCTGGACAAACTGTCCACCTTCCTGGCGGAACTCAGGTGCGGGCAAGCCAGCCTGTTTGCCCCGGGCGATCATGTCGAGGATACCGCTGCCGGCTTGGGTAAATCGTCCAACAAATTCAAAGCAACACTCGGTGAATTCGTCGAATGATCCGTTTTTCGCTTTTATGCCAAAGCTCGTGCTCCCAAATCCGCAACACGCGCCAGCCTTGCTCACACATGACAGTTCACAGGGTCCTGTTCAATAAACGCCTGGGCCGAGTTGTTCTATGTAAAAATACTCAGGACGTTGAGTAAATTGTATGGCGGCAAGTTCGAACGTCGGATGATTATGATGGAAGTCGCCACCTTGGGTTTCAAGTTTTGGATGAATCTTGAAATCAGACATGCAGACCGCGAGCGTGATTCCTAAGCGCCCTTCCTTGGCGAAGCGAGCGCGGTCAATGTGGAGGCGGCGGGCGGCAGGGCGCACTACATTGACGGCGCGAGCGAGCCATATAATAGAGGCGCGGGGCACGCTCGGTTCTACAAGTGCGAATAGCCCGATGGTTTTATGACATCAGCTTGCCCAACACAGTGACGGATTAAGGCTTCTCAGAAGCGGCGACCTCTTTGACGAGTTTTCGTGCTCATCGTGATGATGGCCGAAGATTCTCATGCTTTGCATTCGTCGAGGAGTTGACGGACGAAACCGACGGCGTCCGCTTGAGTGTTCGCGTCCGTCCGCCCGAAGAGAAATTCTGCGACACGCCTCGGTCCAATGGATTCGGAATCCTTGAAATCGGCCCGCAAATATTCCAACGCTCTTGCCGCGCTCTCATCCGGGAACAACGGACGCAACTCCGTCACTACGTCCGAAACACCACGTCCATAATTCCGAAGCAGGTAGAATAAATCGTAAGCGTCCTTGTTCTCGCCACGAATGTGGAAAGCCAGCCCCTTGAGCACCACAAACGCCCCCGCTCCACAAACTCGAATGACCCTCTCCGCCGTCTCACCCACGATGGTTTTGCCGCTCAACGTGACCTTTCGATTGTTTTTGAAGGCCAGATGCAAGCCAGGCGCGATGATCGCCGCCCAATCTTTCGTAAGCGGGAACAACCGTCCCGCCTGCGCTTCAGCGCTCTTCTCCGGCTCAATCAGAAAATCTACCGTCACCGGCGGGTCGCTGATACGCCAGCGTTGCCGCGTGGGTTTGCCTTCTTCATTTTTGTCGGGACTGAATTTGGCTTTTCGCAGGCGCTCGGCCACTTCCTGATACCGTTGTTCACCCACCAGCGCGAATGCGAGTCCCAAGTCCAAATCCATCGTGCCGACATGGGGCATCACATTCTCCGGCAAATTTTCCTGCTCGACCAGTAAGGACGGCACAAGGCCGCCTACAACCACCAGCTCCGGCATCAAGTCGCCAAGTTTCGTGGCGAGATACAGGCATGTGGCTTTTACCCGCACGACTTGGTCGGGCGGATAACCGGCGGCGGTTGTTGGTTTTTCAGGCATGGCTTTCCTTTCTTAAAATTTTCTGGCGCAACTGCTCCGCTGCTTCTGCCGAACGTTCTGGATGATTCTTCAAATCCAAATACACCTGGACTGGGTGAACACAACGAATACCCGCGTGTTCCACCGCGCCGTGAAAGACACCTTCGTCGTTGGGCACGACAAGCCACACGTTCTCGCCACGCTGTTCCTCATGAAAACCCATTTTGTTTAGCGCCACGGCGGATGGCATTTGCCCCACATAGAAAACCACAAGCCGGAAACCGGCGAACTGGTTGAGCAGCCATGCTCCCGCCAATCCCGTAGCCGCTTGCTCGACCTTGCTTTGCTTCAATTGCGCCGCCAGTTGCCGCAGCACGTCGTCGCTCGACCGTGCCGCAATGTGGCCGCGCACGATGTGGTGCCTGGAAAAATCGTAAGCCTCGCGCCACGCATCCAGCAGCGCGTCAAAGTCCGCAACCTTCACTGCGCCGTTCTTATCCCGCGCGACGTGGCGTTGTTCCTCAAGTTGGCGAACGATGCGGCTGGTGAAGCCCTCATCCAAACCGCTCGCCTTGGCCAGTTCTCGCTGGCTGAATGCGCGTTCTGGTTCGATTAACAGCCATCGCGCGATCCGTGAGCTTTTTGGCGCAAACAAACTGCGCGGACGGCCGGGACGCTTGAACTGGTTTGGCTTGCCCTCGATGTTCACTCGCAAACCTGGCCCGGACAGATGGGCGTTGCCGGACAAATCCAGCCAGCAGACCTGCGCTTCCTCGCACATTTTTTGACCGACTTCGCCAATAAAAGGCACAGCCACCAGCGGGATGAATTTCCTGCGGGATTTTTCCACAAACCGGCGGATGGACCGGATCGCCATCGCCACGGCTGAGGCCTGGCCGGACGCCTTCCACTCCACGGCGAAGTTTAAGTCCCCCGCCGACACCAGCAAATCCGCCCGGATATTTTCATCTCCCGGAACAAACGGTTCAAGTTTGACGCTGACACGGCTTGCCGGCACGGCCAGCAATTCCGCCAGCCGCCGCGAGATTTCCCCCACCATTCTCTGGTTCAATTCCCGGTTCACGTTGTCCAAATACCACAACTTGACCGCGCGGTCAAGCCGGCCAATTTAAGCAAGTTGCCCCGGCTCCATTACTGTAGCGGGCTTTGGTGGGGAGGCAAAGTCCGGTTTGGTGGCCTGACGGGGCAGGGGTCAGAAGGCAGAATTGAACATGCGCAAAGTGTCAAAAGTGGGCGACCCTTTCCAGTTGGCTGGTCGGTAATATTTTCCTTGAGCTTGGTGGGCGCTATTGCGGTTAATTGTGACGTTTTTCCCCACACGCAAACTGACAACTACATAATTGATTATGTCTGATTCTCGAAAACTCACGGATTTTTCCCGGCAAGAGTTATACGATTTGATTTGGTCATCGCCGGTCGCCAAGGTGGCCGCTGATTTCGGTGTCACCGAAACGGTGGTGAAAAATCATTGTAACAATCGAAAAGTCCCTCGGCCGACCCGACGATATTGGACGAAGCTGGCGGCTGGGATCAGACGTTTTTATGGCGAAGTCGGAATAATCATTATCCGGGGCCAACTGGTGAGCGCCGAAATCAATAAGTTCGTGGCCCGTCTGACGCAAGCGTGCAGCCAACTGTTCTTTCAACTCAAACCGCCGTGATCAGCGGCGATGCCTGGACGCGCCAACTTCCTGTCTCCAGAAACGGGGGCTGGAGTTTCCATTTTATTATCAGATCTGAGGTTCGACCCGTTTGGCAGCCTCCGGTGCTTCTTGGAGATTTGTCTGCATAGCGCAACATCAATACGATTGCTTCACACTATCAACCCCGATTATATTCCTTCAAAACGTCTCTTTCAACAGCTAAACCTTTGATGTTGTACCTGAGGAGAGGGAGACGGGCCGCGTGCGAGTTCTCCCTTAAAGTTTTTCCAATTCTTCCCGCAACATTTGTGCAATCGGCTGAACGGTCTTTGCGCTGAACTCAAATTTGCAGCCCGCTGCCTGAAACAGTTCCGGCAACGGACGTGAGCCGCCGAGCCTCAAGGCTTTTTTATAGTCGCCCAGCGCCTTTGCCTTGTCGCGCTTTGAATTGACCCAGACCTGCAAGGCGCCAAGCTGCGCCATGCCGTATTCGATGTAATAAAACGGGTGCAGAAAAATGTGGAGCTGCCGATGCCACAAATTGGCTCGCGCGGCCTCGTGACCGGACCAATCCACGTCCCCGCCAAAACGGTCCATTAATTCCAGCCATGCGGCGGCGCGTTCGGCCCGCGTGTGATTCGGATGCAGGTAAATCCAGTGCTGAAAAGCGTCCACGGTCGCAATCCACGGGAAAATCCCCACAATGCCTTCGAGGTGAACGCGCCGCGCGCGGTTTGCGTCGGAAGATGGCAGCGGCACAGGCGTCTGGCCTGTGTGTTTCATTTCTCTCATTGCGTCGAACGGGCGGGACGCCCGTGCCACTTCGCCTGCCGGATAAAATTCCTCGATAAACTCGTTGCCGAGCAATTCCATGCTCATCGAGGCGACCTCGCAGAATTCAATCGGCGCGCTGCGATAAGCATACAAATCTTCATTGCGCGTCGCCAGCGCATGGAAGGCGTGGCCCGCCTCGTGCAGAATCGTTTCCACATCGCGCTGCAAACCGACGGCATTCATGAAGATGAACGGCAACCGCGACTCATTGAGCGTGGATTGATAACCACCGGGCGCCTTGCCTTTGCGGTTGTCGAGATCGAGCAGCCGCAAGTCCTGCATTTGTTGAAAACCGCCGCCCAGTTCACCATCAAGGCGGTCAAAAATGTTCTGCGTGCGCGAAACCATCTGGCCGACCCCGGCGAACGGTTTCAACGGCGGACGATTCAGCGGATCCACCGCCAGGTCCCACGGCTGCAGTTTTTCCAGCTTCAGTTGCCGCCGCCGCTCCACCTGCAACTCGCGGACAATCGGCATGAACTGCTTTTCCACCGCTTCGTGCAGCCGCGTGCAATCCTCCGGCGTATAATCAAACCGGCCCAGCCGGCGAAAAGCATAATCGCGGTAATTCCCAAATCCGGCATTGTGCGCAATTTGCCGGCGCAACTTGATTTGCGCGTCCAACAGCCCGTCGAATTTGTCCGCTTCCTGCAAGCGGCGTTTGGCGACGAGTTCCCACGCCTCCTGCCGCAAGCGGCGGTCCGGCTCTTCGAGGTAACGCGCCATTTGCACCAGCGTCTTTTCCTCGTCGCGAAAATTCACCGTGAGCGAGCCGCTCAATTTCTGGTATTGCTGGGAAAGTTTGGCTTCCTCGGTCTCCAACGGAACATTTTCCGGGCGGAACAGCTCGACGTGGTTTTTCGCGTCACGGTCGAAAACGAAATACCTCTTTTCGGAGGGGCGAGATCCGCGAGTCCCTGATTCCTTTTTGGTTTGGGACTCGTGTAACGCGTCCCTCCGATGGATGTATATGTTTTCGAGAGTGAACTGGCGCGGTTTGAGTTGCGGTTCGACGTTTTCGACGAAATGCAGATACGCCTTTTCCGCGTCCGGGTTGTCCGTGTGGCATGTCATCGCGATGTAACGACGGGAGGATTCCTCGTCGAGCGCGGCGGTGAGTTCGCTCCAGTCGAGCAGCCAGCGTTCGAGGGCAGGCACGGTTTTGCAGCCGGTCGCACGAGCTTCCAGTTGATCGAACCATGGCGCAATTTGCGGCCAGTCGCCGAGATCGATCGTTTGCGGGACAAATTGTCGCGGTTGGTACGCGGGCAATTTCCCGAAGGGCAACAAATTCATGCGCACAAAGGATAGGGAAAATTGGCGGGATGGAAATGAGTTTTCGGTTTAAGAATGCGTGGACGCCCGGGGTCCCCCGCGCTACGATGCCTGGCAGTTTGAACGCCGACCCGACCAAATCAGAGGGCGCGGAATATCGTCCGGTTTCGCGACGGCCGATCGGGGATGCGTTCCGAAAAACGGCGCACGGGGCGGTAAAAGTCTGCGTGCGGTGCAACATTCATCCCGATGTCATTTCCTATTTTTCCATGGTCGCGGCGGCGGCGGCAGGCCTTTGTTTCTGGCAGGCGGGCGGACATCCGTGGTTGTTGGTATGGGGGCCGCTGTTCTGTTACGGCAGGTTGTGGTGCAACATGCTGGATGGCATGGTGGCGCTGGCTTCGGGCAAGGCGAGCTGGCGCGGCGAAATTCTGAACGATTTCCCCGATCGCATTTCCGACGTGTTGATTTTTGCCGGTGTGGCCCACAGCGGGTTGAACGCCATCGTCAGCGGTTACTGGGCAGCCATTTTTGCGGTATTGACGGCCTACGTCGGAATGTTTGGCCAGGCGGTGGGCGTGCAACGCGAGTTCAGCGGTTTGATGTCGAAACCGTGGCGGATGGTCACCTTGCAGGTGGGCGCGTGGATCACGCTGGGTTTGATGCTGTGGGGCAACGGTAAAATCCATTGGGGCGGCCTGACCGTTCTGGATTGGACGTGTGTGGTGATTGTCCTGGGTTGCCTGCAAACCATCGCGCTCCGGCTCAGACGCATCATGCGCGCGCTGGCGGCAAAGAAATCCGGTCGGGGCAAAGGCTGCACATGACTCCGCAATTGGCGCTGCACAGTGAGATTTTCAGGACTTATACAATCATCGTCTTTGGCGTGCTGGTGGTGGCGGGGCTGGCGTTGGCATTACTCAAATGGGGATTCAGAAAGGACGTCACCTCTCTCTGGCTGACCTATCGCAGTTGGCTCGTAATGGCGCCGCTCATTCTCGGTTGTGTGTTTGCCGGGCGCGTGGCGGTGATCGTTTTCACCTGCTTGCTGGCCGGTTGGGGCTTGAAGGAATTCGCGCGCGCGACGGGACTTTATGGCGACTGGTGGATGACCGGCGCGGTCTATCTGGGCATTGTCGCCGTCGGCGTTACGTCACTGGTTTCGCAGCCTCAGGGTGAAGAGCCGGGGCACGGTTGGTATGGATTATTTATTGCGCTGCCGGTCTATGCCGTGGCTTTGATCCTGTTGATTCCCATTCTTCGGAACAAAGTCGAGGGACAGCTCCAATGCATGTCGCTGGCCATTGTGGGATTCATCTACATCGGCTGGATGTTCGGCCATCTCGCGTTTCTGGCGAATGCCACCAACGCCTACGGCTACCTGCTTTACATCCTGTTTGCCACGGAACTCAACGACGTGGCGGCGTTTACGTGTGGAAAACTTTTTGGCAAAAGGCAGTTCCGCAGCAATATCAGTCCGAAAAAGACGTGGGGCGGAGCCTTGGGCGCGTTGGCGGTTTCGCTGGCTTTGCCGTGGCTATTGCGATTTTCGTTTCCGCACTTTGGAACGCTGCAACTCGTACTCACCGGTCTGATCGTGGGTATCGGCGGCCAGCTCGGTGACCTGTCCATCAGCGTGATCAAGCGCGACATCGGCATCAAGGACATGGGCGCGCTGATTCCGGGACACGGCGGCATTCTGGACCGCATTGACAGCCTCATTTATGTAGCGCCGTTGTTCTTTCACATGGCGAATCAATTTTACGGGCTGCGCTGACACACCCGGCATTCATTCTGTCAATGTTGAGGAATTTTCTTTCAATTAACGCCTCCGTATCCGCCTGTGGCAGGGTGGTGTCGTGCAAACCCAACCCAAACTTTACATGACCTGGCAGTACGAACCGGCGCCCGACCTTGACCAGCCGCTCGCCGAGCGCCTCCGCCGATTCCCCCGGGAACCGGACCTTACCATTTACGGGCTGCGTTCGCTCGCTGCGCTGTTCTTGCGCGGCTGGCTGCAGCTCTATCACCGCCTCGAGGTCGTTGGACGCGAGAATTTGCCTGCGCAAGGTTCGTTCGTCATTGTTGCCAACCACACCAGTCATCTCGACACCCTGTGCCTGCTGGCCGCACTGCCAGTGCGCAAACTCCACCGCGCGTTTCCGGCTGCCGCCCAGGATTATTTTTTTGTGAGCGTGCCGCGGCTGGCTTTGGCCGCCGTGGTGGTCAATGCCCTGCCGTTTGGCCGGCAGAAACACATCCGGGAGAGCCTCGAACTTTGCCGTGTATTGCTCTCCAATCCGGGCAATGTCCTCATCCTTTTCCCCGAAGGCACGCGCACGGCGACGGGGCAGATGGGTGAATTCAAACCCGGCATCGGCCTGCTCGTGGCCGGGACAAATCTTCCGGTCGTGCCATGCCATCTCACCGGCGGATTCTCCGCGTGGTCCAAGGGGAAATTAATTCCGCGTCCGCGCAAACTGCGACTGCGCATCGGCCCGCCAAGAAATTATTCCGCGTTGGCACCCGGCAAGGAAGCTGCCGGACAAATTTGTGCTGATTTGCAGAACGCCGTGGCCGGATTGGGCCGGGCACAATCGCACGGAGAAAAACCATGAAAATGACCGAACAGACATTCGCAAGCTGGGACGGCACAAAATTATTTTACCGGGCATGGCTTCCAGCAAAATCGACCGACAAGGCGTTGCTGTTGTTTCATCGTGGCCACGAACATTCCGCCCGCTGGCAGGAAACTGTGGCGGCGCTTGGACTTGCCGACATTGCGGTTTTTGCGTGGGACGCGCGCGGACACGGCCATTCACCCGGCGAGCGTGGCTCGGCGGAAAATCTTGGCGTGGTCGTCCGCGACGTGGAGGCATTCGTGCAGCACGTGTCCGCACAACACCAAATCCCTGTCAAAAACATGGTTGTGCTGGCACACAGCGTCGGCGCGGTCACGGTTGCGGCGTGGGTGCATGATTACGCGCCGTCCATCCGCGGCCTGATTCTCGGCGTACCGGCATTTCGCGTGAAGCTTTATGTGCCATTTGCCGTGCCCCTGCTGCGATTGAGGCAAAAACTTCTCGGTCACGGCTACGTAAAAAGTTACGTGAAAGCGAAGATGCTCACGCATGATGCCGAACAGTCCGCCGCCTACAAGGCCGACCCGATGATTTTCCGCCAAATCGCCGTGAACATTCTGCTCGACCTCCATGATACTTCCACCCGATTGATGGCCGACGCCGGCGCCATCATCGCGCCTACGCTTCTGTTTGTGGCAGAATCGGATTGGGTGGTGAAGAAATCGGCGCAGGAAACTTTTTTCAAGCGGCTGTCGTCGCCGGTGAAACAAATGGAGCGGCTGCCCGGTTTTTATCACGCCATTTTTCATGAAAAGGAACGGCGGCGCGTCGTGTCGAAGGCCGGCGAATTTATCCGGGAATGTTTTGAGCGGGCGCCGCAGCGCGATTTCCTGATCAAGGCGGATGAACACGGTTTTACCAGGGATGAATTTGACCGGCTTTGCCGGCCGGGCAATCCGCTGTTCGGCCTGACCCGTTTTATGATGAAGACCGCCGGCAGATTGAGCCGGGGGATTCAACTGGGTTGGGAGGCTGGTTTCGATTCCGGCCGCACGCTGGACTACGTTTATGAAAATCGGCCGCAAGGTCTCACTCCGCTGGGGCGGGCGATTGACCGTTCTTATCTCGGCAGCATCGGCTGGCGCGGTATTCGCGAGCGCAAGGTGAACCTCCAGAAAATTCTCCGGGCGACGATTGAAAATGTTCATGCCGCAGGCAAACCTGTGAACCTGCTCGACATCGCATCCGGACCCGGGCGGTATGTGCTGGAAACCGTCAAGGAATTTGGACAGATCCCCGTCTCGGTTGCACTGCGCGATTACAAACCTGAAAACGTGGCAGCCGCGCGCCGTCTCGCCGATGAACTGGGTTTAAAAAACGTCACCGCCACGCAAGGTGACGCTTTCAATCGCCCAACTCTCGCGGTCATCACACCCAGACCCACCATTGCAATTGTTTCCGGTCTGTTTGAATTGTATCCGTCCAACGAGCCGGTTTTGAATTCATTGCGCGGACTCGCGGATGCCGTGGAGCCGGGTGATTATCTCATTTACACAAACCAGCCGTGGCATCCGCAGGTGGAATTCATCGCGCGCGTGCTGACCAACCGCGAAGGCAAGCCTTGGATCATGCGCCGCCGCACACAAGCCGAGATGGATGAACTGGTACGCGTGGCGGGCTTTGAGAAAATCCGCCAGGAATGCGATCCCTGGGGCATTTTCACAGTTTCGCTGGCGCGCCGGATGAAATAACGGCCAGCAAGATGAACCGGCCATCAAAATTCACGGCCGCCACCGTTTCGGGCGCGTTGTCGCTGCTTTTCATGGTCGTCTATGGAAGCTGCAACTGGATTACTGCCCATCGCGGCGATGTAGGAACCTGGTATTACTCGTGGGAACGTTTCATCCCGTTTGTGCCGGTGATGATCATTCCGTACATGTCCATTGATCTGTTCTTTGTAGCCGGACCTTTTCTGTGCCAAAGCCGCGAGGAACTCCGGACGCTTACCCGTCGGATCACCTTTGCGATTCTGGTGGCGGGTGCATTTTTTTTATTGATGCCGCTGAAAATGGGAATTGCTCTTCCACAACCCTCCGGCTGGACGGGCGCGATTTTCAGTTTCCTCCATGGCTTTGATCAGCCATACAATCTGGTCCCCTCCCTGCACATCACCCTGCGAACTATTCTGGCCGAACTTTACGCCCGCCATACGAAAGGGGTAACCCGCCTGGCCAGCCATGTCTGGTTCAGTTTGATTGGATTTTCAACCATCCTGACCTACCAGCATCACGTCGTGGACGTCGCAGGCGGCTTCGTGTTGGCGGCAATTTGTTTTTATCTTGTCCGTGAAAACGGCGCGCGGCTGCCGGTAATGCAAAGCCGCAAAATCGGTGCTTATTATTTTGCGGGCGCTTGTGCCTGTCTGGCGGCAGCGTTGAGCGGGTGGCCGTGGACGGGCATTTTGCTGTGGCCAGCAGTGTCACTTGCGATCACGGCGACGGCCTATTGGGGGATCGGCCCGGCAATCTACCGGAAAACGAACGGGCGCTTGCCATTGAGCGCACAAGTTTTGCTCGCTCCCTGTTTGTTCGGCCAAGGGCTCTCGTTGCTTTGCTATCGCCGCGAATGCAATGCCTGGGATCAAATCACGCCCCGCGTGTGGATTGGCGCAAGGCTGAATGAGCACGAAGCCAAAGAGGCCAGACGCCAGGGAGTGACCGCGGTGCTCGATTTGACCTGCGAGTTTTCCGAAAACCGGACGTTCCTCAAGCTGGCTTTCCGGAATCTCCCCGTCCTCGACCTGACTGGATTAAGCATGCTGCAATTGCGCGAAGCCGTTGAATTTATCTCGCAACATTCCACCAGCGGCGTCGTTTATGTGCATTGTAAAGTCGGCTATTCGCGCAGTGCCGCCGCGGTGGGGGCTTTTCTGCTGGCTACGGGCCAGGCAAAGACGGTTGACGAATGCCTCGTGGCCATGCGCCAGGCTCGTCCCTCAATCGTCTTCAGGCCGGAAGTGGCCGCCGCGTTGAGGCATTTTTGCGCATCCAGAAGCAGCGTTTGAGCACGCCATCCGCGGCTCGAGGGAAATGAATTTCACGACAAGCAGAACCACGCGGACAAATCTTGCGCGGTCAGACTTTGGTTTTGATGCCGCAGGCGCGCACCACACACCAGCCGCGAATGGATTCAAAAATGGCGAACAAGCCCGCCACTACCAGAACGAGTCCCCATAATGAGAAGTCGCCCGCGACGATGATGCCCGCGATGAGGCACAGCGCGCCGATGACACCGCGCGCCATGCGGCCGCGATGACTGATATTGGGCTGAAAGAAACGACTCACGCGATAGAATCTAGCACATGGCATGCCTAAAAAACAAGTTGTCAAAAACAGGATTGCCTTTTGGGGTGGGGACGGGCAGATTCCTCTGCTTCAGAGTCGGGGCGTAGCGTAGCCTGGTAGCGCGCTTGTTTCGGGTACAAGAGGTCGTGAGTTCGAATCTCACCGCCCCGACCATTTTCGTCGTTTTCAGGGGCTCGGTTTCCGGCTAAAGGAACCTGTCGTAGGTCGCATTTCGCGGGTCGTGTTCGGGGCGATGACAGATGAATGTCTGCACCCACTCGGACAGGCGCCGGCCCAGGCGGCGGCAGGCCTCGTGTTCGCCATCCGTCCCTGGCTTGCCGGCGCAGATGGCACCGTAGTGCAGCGTTTGTCCCGGCGCGACATAATCAGGAACGCCGAAGACCAGCAGGCCATAGTTCATGAGAACAATTTGGAGCGCCAGGCACGTCAATTCGCCGCCACCGGCCAAGCCCCCTGACGAAGTAAAGGCACAGCCGATTTTGCCTTCCGCTTTCGGCCAGAGCGGTTGGGCAACCACGTCCCACCATTGTTTCATTTCCCAGGCAATTGTGCCCATGTGCGTCGGCGACCCGGCGGCAACGCCGTCGCACCAGACGAGATCGTCCGCTATGGCTTCGGCGACAGTTTTGAACCGCACTTCCGTGTCGGGCACACTGGCGGCGCCTGCGGCAACCAGGTCAGCCATCATCTTCGTGTGACCGTCCCGGCTGTAATACAGGACCAGGACGCGCGCCGGGCGTGAGGGATTATTTTTCATGCGACGATGATACACGCTTGTCAAGGTGGCCAAACGTGCAATTTACTGGGGCCGTGCCGTTCGATGAAAATGTGCCAGCCGATTTGATTTACGATTTGCCGTCCATTGTCGAGCGGCTGGACCTGACGCGGGTTCTTCCCAAACCACAACCGTTGGAAGTGGAACTGGGCTGCGGTGACGCGTCATTTCTCGTGGATTACGCCGCATTGCACCGGGAGCGCAATTTTATCGGCGTCGAACGGCTGCTCGGCCGTATCCGCAAATTGGACCGCAAGGGCCGCCGCGCGGGGTTGACGAACCTGCGCGGCGTGCGCATCGAGTCATCGTATTTTCTGGAATATCTGCTGCCACCCCACTCGGTGTCCGCGCTGCACGTTTATTTTCCCGATCCGTGGCCGAAGAAAAGACACCACAAGAACCGGCTCGTCAACGAACGGTTCCCGAAAATTGCCCGGGCTGCGCTCGCGCCGGAAGGGGTGGTTTATTTGCGCACGGATGACGAGGATTATTTTGGACAAATGACCGGGGTTTTCGGAGCGGCCAGGGAATTCCAGAAAATCGAAACGCCGTTCGAACTGGCGGGGTTGCCGACGGATTTCGAGCGGGAATTTCGCGCGCGCGGCGTTCGGATATTGCGGGCGGCGTATCGAACAAGTTAAATGGTGCCTGGTTGAATTGTCCGGCCCGACGATTCACTCATTTAACGAATTACCCCTTTAACCGGCTCACACATCAATCACCGGTCCGTCGTCATCACCGGATTTAGGCGGCGGACGCTGGCGGTGTTGAAACGTGACGCGCGTGGTGCCGGTGCCGGTCAGAATATTCAGCGTGATGGACACGATGCTGATGATGATGGCCCCAAGAAACGCCGCGCCGAAGCTGTCCACCTGAAAACGGGGCGCGAGCAGGAAGCCGACGAAATAAAGCAGCAGTGCGTTGATGACGAGCGTGAACAGGCCGAGCGTGAAAATCAGCAGTGGCAACGCCAGCAACATCAGCACCGGCCGGATGAAGGCGTTGAGGATGCCGAGGACGAGCGACGCGATGAAGGGCGCGAGGAAACTGCTGTCCTGCCCGAAGTGGATGCCTGGCACAATGTAGTATGCCACCAACACCGCGAGGGTGTTGATGATCCAGCTCTGCAGGAAACGCAAGAGTCGTCTGGTTCCGGGCTGCATGGTCGTGCGCAAAAACAGTGTTCTCCAAAGTGCGCCAGTTCATCAGCGAAAACAAGGAGCGTTTTCAACGTCCATCCCGGCCTTGCCGGCTGTCATCGGACCCGATGGATAAGGATTGTGATCCCGATCGGGAAAGATCGTTTTTTGATGGATTCGGGCGGGCGGTTGTTCCAATTTGTCCGCGTTGCCATGAAAATTCGAATCATTCTTTTCCTTTTGTTCACCGGTCTGTTCGCGGCTTCACGGTCGAAGGCGGAGGGCGTCACCGCGCCCGGTGCGAAACTCGAAAAGCTCGCGGGCGATTTCCTTTTCACTGAAGGTCCGACCTGCGACAAAAATGGAAATCTATTTTTTGTGGACCAACCGAACGACCGCATCATGGAATGGAGCGTGGATGGAAAACTTTCCACGTTCCTGCAACCCTCCGGGTACGCCAATGGCATGTGTTTTGACGCGAACGGCAATTTGATCGCCTGCGCCGACGAGCATAACGAGCTTTGGTCCATCGCGCCGGATAAAAGGGTGACCGTGCTCGTCAAGGATTTTCAGGGCAAATACCTCAACGGTCCGAACGACGTGTGGGTCGCTCCCGGCGGCGCCATGTACATCACCGACCCGTTTTACAGACGCAAATGGTGGGATCACAGCACCATGACGCTCACCAACGAGGAAGTTTATCGTCTTGGGTCCGACCGGAAAGATTTGACGCGAGTGACCGATGACCTCAGGAAGCCCAACGGCATCACCGGCACCCCGGACGGGAAGACGCTTTTCGTCGCCGACATTGGCGCGGGGCAGACCTGGCGTTATGACATTCTGGCCAGCGGCTTACTGACGAACAAAACACTGTTTTGTGCGAAGGGTTCGGACGGCATGACGATTGATGCGGCAGGCGACATTTACCTGACCGGGCGGGGCGTGACGGTTTTCGACAAGGCCGGAAAACAAATCCAGCACATTGACGTGCCGGAATCGTGGACGGCCAACGTCAGTTTCGGCGGCAAAGACCGCAAAACACTATTCATCACGGCCAGCAAATCACTCTACTCGATTCGGCTTGGTATCAAGGGTGCGAATTCGGCGAAGTAGCTTGATTACTTGAAAGTCCGCCAACCGGCCGAGGTTAGCAGACGGCTTTAACGCAAAACATTGGAGGAAGCGCCGCCGGCAACTCTCTTTTTGTGAATAACTTTGTGAATAACTTTCTGATTATTAAACATTTAAGGCATGTTTCCTGCAGTTTAAGATATAAGTATATGAGTAACAATTCATTCGGTGCGACGCCACTTTGCTATGAGTTGGTAATAACTTTGGATGGTCTACCGGTGGAACCGCCTGATGGGCACCCTTCTTTGAGTGCGATTCGCTGCTATCTCGAAGCGCTCGCTTTGGAAAGGCAACGCATCCTGTGCTCGATGAGTGTGGATGGTGAAGCGGTGAATCTTGCCCTGTCGTTGACCCATGACGGAGCTTTTTGCCGTATCGAAGCCGGAACCGCCTCTCTGAAAGAACGGTCCGTTCTGCTGCTCAAAACGGCGATGCAGCAAGTCGAGATGGCCCGGGAATGTGTTGAAACCGCAATCACTCTCGTGCTCATCAACGACGGATGCGTGGCGCGCGAACTCTGGTGGGATCTGGCCAGACAGCTCAAGGAACCGGTCCTGACGTTGAGCCTGTTGCCAGACGACGCCTGCGGGGCAGGTCATGGCGGCGCGTCACTTACCCAGCTCCGCAAGTGGCAACTTGAACAGGTGGCCACCATCATCAAGGGCGTGGACGAAGCCTGTCACGCGGAAGACACCATTCCGCTTTCGAATGCGCTGGAAAACCGCGTTTTGCCGTGGCTGCGAAATCTGAGTGAACTCATCAGCCTGTGGCATGATACGGCCACGGCGGGGGAACGACTCGGGATGGATTGCGCTGTCTCTTGATCTCAGGCGACAGTTGCCGGGGTGCTTTCTTCGGTGGATTTCCGTTCATCCGGCGGGCGTTTCACATTGGACAACAGAAAGAACCAGAAAACAGGCGCAAATACTGAATATGCCGCCAAGGAAAGCAGCAGATAGCCAATGACAATGAGCGGCCGGTTTCGAAACTGGCCAGAGGCACCGTTTCTAAACACCTCGCCTTCAGAGAAAACGTTTACGAAAGGCATCAGGTTGTTGTAAGGGCCAACGGCCTTGCCGCAATGACTGCAAAACCACGCCGTGGGTGGCTGTTGAGTCAAACAGTGAGGGCAAACCTCCACCGCTTCCGGTTCAGACAGTTTTTGCTCGACCCCGGCATCCCACGGATCCGGTTTGACTGGCGCTTCACGGACCCAGACAATCAGCCGCCACAGGCCGGTCAGGACCAAAAACGTTATGCCAAACCCGCCGATGACCTGATATGGATCGCTGGCCGCAATCATAAACCCTGCGCCAACTTCTCATACCGGGTCTGGAAAGTCCAGCAGTCGGCTGGAGATAACACGGCTTCCGATCATTCATCGCCTGCTGAATGGCCGGTTTGAGTCCCGGATAATCAATGCCCCGGGTGAATCTCCGCATGGATCCCGCTTTTTCCAGTCAATAATACTGGAGTCAACGCAATTGAAAAATCTCCATTCCGGTGAGAATTACTTTATCTTCCTCAGATCCGTTTGCGCGGGTGTTCAAACGTAACAGCCGGTGGAGCAAAGCATGCCGGCCGGTTCGGGGTATCGGTCAAACTGAAGGCCGTTGGCACAGATTCATCGTGTGTGTTTTGTGGTCTGGTTAAAAAAGCGGGCAATTTTGGACCCACTGGCGTTAACGAGATTCTGGCGGAGAGCCACAACTTTGACCGGGAACAGGGGGCTGGCGGCGCTCTGCCGGGACGCGCAACGGGTTATCAAAATTTCCTCCATGTTGATTCTGTTGCTTTCGTTGAAGGGACAAGAACAGGATCAAGCAGCCAAAACCAGCCAGGGCGAACGTGGAAGGCTCAGGTATCGTCTCGATTTGCAGCCCCCAACTGTTCACTGTCATTACGCCGCCGCTGTTTTCGTCGGCGACAAACAGGGTCCAGGCGTTTTCGGGGTTCATCCCCTCAAACACCCCCAGCCCGGGTCCGTCCGGTTGCCAGGTTCCCAACAACACGTCACCATTGTATATGGGAAGGAAGTCCTGATAAGAGTGGATGGAATGAGCGGCGTCGACGCTCAACGTCACGTTGAACCCGACATCGCCGTAACCATAACCCCCGTTTCCGGGCGTGCCCACCCGGTTGAGCAGTACGCTCAACACGCCGTCATGGAGCAAATACGCATACACGTCTCCATTCCAACCGCCGTTGAGGTCGAGCATTACATCGACGTTGCTGATCGTGCTGCCGAAGGGCACATTCACTACGCGGCTGTCCTGCCAGCCGCTGAATTCGTTGTCGGGTACCACACCCGCATTGGCGAAGTTGCCCGTCCAGTTGGTTGTCACCAGTTCCAATTGCGCGGAAGCGGTGGTCAAACCCGTCGCCAGAATCAGAGTTAAATATTTTTTCATGGTCTGCGGTCGTTGTTGGTTCAATCGGGGATTTTGGATTACACGATGTGGTTTCAACTCAGGGCACATACCGTGTCCGCCAGAAGTTGTTCGTTCCCGGCATGGGTGTGTTCGTGAAGATCAGGTAGCCGTTGGCAGCAGCCACATTGGTGAACTGCGGTACCCACTTCACCGGAGGCGTCAAGTCGCAGGTCCGCTCCAGCGCATAATGAGAATCATGGATGCCAAGAAAGGTCAGGTGTACTTCGCCGCCGAGAACCTCCACCGCCAGATGATTGAAAGTATCGCCGGAACCCCCGTCGGAAACGGTCGCGGTCACGGTGCCCCAGGCAGTGTCGCCGCCGGTGTCAGCAATCACGTAGGTGAAGGTGTCCGTGCCGGTGAAGCCGTCGGGCGGTGTGTATTCGATGATGTCTCCCACCTGTGCGACGATCCCGCCGTTGATGCTGGTCCCGCCGACGGCGGCCAATCGCAGGGTTTCGCCGTTGGGATCGCTGGAGCGCAAGAGCAGCTTGATAACCGGTAATCCGGCCGTCTGACCGGTCCTGACGCCCAAGGCCATGGCTGCCGCCACGGGAGGCGTGCCGTAATCAGGCCAAAAGCCGGCGGCCAGGGCGTAGCTGGCAGAACCGGCAATGCCGACGGCGGGTTGGCCAACGGTGTCGGTCAGATTATACATGGAAGCCTCCGAAACTCCGCCGCCGGCGGCGAAAACACCGCGTTCAGCGGCAACGAGCAGCCGCAAGACGAGATGTATGGTGGCTTCCTTCTGGATGTTGTAGTCAGCCAGTGTCCGGTTATCCTCCAGTTCCTTTCCGGCAAAAATAAGCCGTTGCTGGTCGGGCGGGATGGCTTCCTTGTCCTGAATCTTGCTTTTCAGACTTTGAATCGTGTCGGTGGGCTCGACATCCAGCGTGATGTTCATGCCAGTCAGAGTTCTGACGAAAATTTGCATGGCAGACAACTCGAGGGTTCCAAACAGGACGACACCCAGGACGAGCAGGCGAAGGCTGTCGCCCCACCAGCACTGTGACCGAGAGAATGTGGCTTTCATAATCTTGATGGTGAATTTTAATGCGCCACAAAACCGTCAGGGATTGTACGGAACCGGCTCACCTTGTGAGCGATAATGTATGTCGTACTCCAGGATATCGATGTTGGCGGCATATGTGTCCAAGACGTTGTCGCCATCCCGTTCAAGACGGATGGTCAATATCGAGGAAATCTGGCCTGCCGCCGCCCCCGGAGTGATTCCTTCTGGTGGCAAATTGACCTGGCGGTTATTCCACTTGTCGCTGGCATTGATGGCCACGACGTTCGTGACGAGAGTTTCAGACGGGAACGCCTGCCCGACATTCGCCCAGGAATATCTGGTAATGAAAACCACATTCCCGCTCGCGGTCGTATTGGGAGAAACGTGGATATGGGGATAGATGACAGTGTTGCTTACATACTCATGAGGGAGTTGAGCGTTTGCAAACATGCATTGATTGCCTTCTGCGGCAAAGGTGATTGACATTTTGTTGCCGTTTGGGCCCCAGGATGAAGAAAGGGCGGCGGCTGCCGGTGTGCCAGCCGGGTTGAGTTCCTGCGGGGTAAAACGCAAGTCCTCATACAAATTCGTTGCGGTGGACGTGGTATTCTGCGCCACAATGGATCCCAGGACAGTCAAGTTACTGACGATGATCACATTACCGACAACATGTAACCGTTCAGTCGGGTCTGTCGTGCCGATGCCGACATTACCGTTGGTATAGACAGCGGATGTCCCATTGAGGGTGAAAATTCCGGCTCCATCAAGTCCATTGGTCCCATCAATGCCCGCAGTACCCTGTGGACCGGTATCGCCGGTCAATCCTGGGACACCCTGGGGACCGGGTGAACCTTCGGAACCTTGCGGCCCGGTCGCACCCGTATCACCCGGCAAACCTTGAATACCTTGTGGGCCGGCAACTCCTTCGGGACCTTGCGAACCAGTCGCGCCAGTCGCACCCGTATCACCCGGTAAACCTTGATTGCCTTGCGGGCCGGCAACTCCTTCGGGGCCTGTCGCTCCGATTTCGCCGGTCAAACCTTGAGGACCCGTATCACCCTGTAAACCCTGACTGCCTTGCGGACCAGCTACGCCTTCAGGACCTTGCTGGCCAGTCGCACCCGTCGCACCATCGAGACCATTGGTCCCATCAATACCCGCCAGACCTTGAGGACCCGCCTCACCGGTCAAACCTTGATCGCCTTGTGGACCGGGACGGCCTTCGGGACCTGTCGCTCCCATGTCGCCAGTCAAACCTTGAGGGCCCATTTCGCCCGGCAAACCCTGGCTGCCTTGCGGGCCGGCAACTCCTTCGGGACCTTGCGAACCAGTCGCGCCAGTCGCACCCGTATCACCCGGTAAACCTTGATTGCCTTGCGGACCAGCTACGCCTTCGGGGCCTGTCGCTCCGATTTCGCCGGTCAAACCTTGAGGACCCGTATCACCCGGTAAACCCTGATTGCCTTGCGCACCAGCTACGCCATCAGGACCTTGCGGGCCAGTCGCACCCGTCGCGCCATCGAGACCATTGGTCCCATCAATACCCGCCAGACCTTGAGGACCCGCCTCACCGGTCAAACCTTGATCGCCTTGGGGACCGGGACGGCCTTCGGGACCTGTCGCTCCCATTTCGCCAGTCAAACCTTGAGGGCCCATTTCGCCCGGCAAACCTTGAATACCTTGCGGGCCGGTAACTCCTTCGGGACCTTGCGAACCAGTCGCGCCAGTCGCACCCATATCACCCTGTAAACCCTGATTGCCTTGCGCACCAGCTACGCCATCAGGACCTTGCGGGCCAGTCGCACCCGTCGCGCCATCGAGACCATTGGTTCCATCAATACCCGCCAGACCTTGAGGACCCGCCTCGCCGGTCAAACCTTGATCGCCTTGGGGACCGGGACGGCCTTCGGGACCTGTCGCTCCCATTTCGCCAGTCAAACCTTGAGGGCCCATTTCGCCCGGCAAACCTTGAATACCTTGCGGGCCGGTAACTCCTTCGGGACCTTGCGAACCAGTCGCGCCAGTCGCACCCATATCACCCTGTAAACCCTGACTGCCTTGCGGACCAGCTACGCCATCAGGACCTTGCTGGCCAGTCGCACCCGTCGCACCATCGAGACCATTGGTCCCATCAATACCCGCCAGACCTTGAGGACCCGCCTCACCGGTCAAACCTTGATCGCCCTGGGGACCGGGACGGCCTTCGGGACCTGTCGCTCCCATGTCGCCAGTCAAACCTTGAGGGCCCATCTCGCCCGGCAAACCCTGGCTGCCTTGCGGGCCGGCAACTCCTTCGGGACCTTGCGAACCAGTCGCGCCAGTCGCACCCGTATCACCCGGTAAACCTTGATTGCCTTGCGGACCAGCTACGCCTTCGGGGCCTGTCGCTCCGATTTCGCCGGTCAAACCTTGAGGACCCGTATCACCCGGTAAACCCTGATTGCCTTGCGCACCAGCTACGCCATCAGGACCTTGCGGGCCAGTCGCACCCGTCGCGCCATCGAGACCATTGGTTCCATCAATACCCGCCAGACCTTGAGGACCCGCCTCGCCGGTCAAACCTTGATCGCCTTGGGGACCGGGACGGCCTTCGGGACCTGTCGCTCCCATTTCGCCAGTCAAACCTTGAGGGCCCATCTCGCCCGGCAAACCTTGAATACCTTGCGGGCCGGTAACTCCTTCGGGACCTTGCGAACCAGTCGCGCCAGTCGCACCCATATCACCCGGTAAACCCTGACTGCCTTGCGGACCAGCTACGCCTTCAGGACCTTGCGAGCCACTCGGGCCCGTCGCGCCATCGAGACCATTGGTCCCATCAATACCCGCCAGACCTTGAGGACCCGCCTCGCCGGTCAAACCTTGATCGCCTTGGGGACCGGGACGGCCTTCGGGACCTGTCGCTCCCATTTCGCCAGTCAAACCTTGAGGGCCCATTTCGCCCGGCAAACCTTGAATACCTTGCGGGCCGGTAACTCCTTCGGGACCTTGCGAACCAGTCGCGCCAGTCGCACCCATATCACCCTGTAAACCCTGATTGCCTTGCGCACCAGCTACGCCTTCAGGACCTTGCGAGCCACTCGGGCCCGTCGCGCCATCGAGACCATTGGTCCCATCAATACCCGCCAGACCTTGAGGACCCGCCTCACCAGTCAAACCTTGAGGGCCCATTTCGCCCGGCAAACCTTGAATACCTTGCGGGCCGGTAACTCCTTCGGGACCTTGCGAACCAGTCGCGCCAGTCGCACCCGTATCACCCGGTAAACCCTGACTGCCTTGCGGACCAGCTACGCCTTCAGGACCTTGCGAGCCACTCGGGCCCGTCGCGCCATCGAGACCATTGGTCCCATCAATACCCGCCAGACCTTGAGGACCCGCCTCGCCGGTCAAACCTTGATCGCCTTGGGGACCGGCAACTCCTTCGGGGCCTGTCGCTCCGATTTCGCCAGTCAAACCTTGAGGGCCCATTTCGCCCGGCAAACCTTGAATACCTTGCGGGCCGGTAACTCCTTCGGGACCTTGCGAACCAGTCGCGCCAGTCGCACCCGTATCACCCGGTAAACCCTGACTGCCTTGCGGACCAGCTACGCCTTCAGGACCTTGCGAGCCACTCGGGCCCGTCGCGCCATCGAGACCATTGGTCCCATCAATACCCGCCAGACCTTGAGGACCCGCCTCGCCGGTCAAACCTTGATCGCCTTGGGGACCGGCAACTCCTTCGGGGCCTGTCGCTCCGATTTCGCCGGTCAAACCTTGATTGCCTTGCGGGCCGGCAACTCCTTCGGGACCTTGCGGGCCGGTGGCGCCGATGGCCGCGCCATTGACACGAACCTGTCCGCTAACATTAATATCACCCGAGACTTCCAGCGGATACGCCGGAT
The DNA here is from genome assembly GCA_963802515.1 of uncultured Verrucomicrobiae bacterium. Lineage (GTDB taxonomy): Bacteria > Verrucomicrobiota > Verrucomicrobiia > Limisphaerales > UBA11358 > UBA11358. Next base: position 953,864 of record CAWDIX010000002.1, on the reverse strand, counting down.
TCGACAGACCGATGCCGACGTTGCCGAGGTCGTCAACGTAGATGGCGGAGTTTCCCACGGTGCCGCTGGCGGTGAACTTGGGTATAACGTTAGCTGTGCCGCTGCCGCCCACCTTGGCGTTCCAAAGGGTGATGTCATTGGACTGGATGCCCGCCGCCGGACTGGCAGCGTAATCCGCGGCGGACGCCGCTTTGAGGGCATAGCCTACGCTGGTGATCCGGCGGTCAGGCGTCAGGAGTTGAAACCCGTTCACGCCGTCGTTAAACCAGACGCGCAGATAGACTTCACTGTTTGTAAACGTTTCGGGGGTGATAGATTGCGTCATGTTCGCCACGGTTGTATCGCCGAGATTGACCGAGAAGATACCGCGCGTAACTGGGAGCGAAACCGGGGATGCAGGTGCGCTGCCGCCGGTGCTGCTGCCGTCGTTGCTCCAATAGGTGGTGTCGCCGGCGGCGTTAACCAGGGCGAATTCGAACTGGCCGGTGCCGGTGTAGTTGGTGCCGCTGACGGTGATTTTTCCCTGGTGACTGATGATCCCAGGCACTTGGGCGGCTGTGGAAAGGGTTATCATGGCGACAACCATTAACGGGAGCGTATTTAGCTTTATTTTCATGGTATGAACAGGCCTTTGGCCGGTGTTTGTTTATCTGGACAAAATAGCGACGATGTTGAAATCCTTCTGGCGAAACCACGTTCCGTCAGAGCCTCGCAGGTGTGCCGAACCACAGGACAGACGCGGATTTCCAGTCTGGACCGGCTGGCAGAAATCAGAGCGGTCTTTTCCATAAGACCGTAGAAGCCGTCCCCGCTATGCTGGATTCCATATAATTGTTTTTTAATATGTGTTTAGTTATTAAGCACTTGTAATGCCGTTTATGTACTTAACAGATGTTATTAGAAACGTTTGCTGTCGGTTTGGATTCGGCGCTGACGCGCCTTGCTGAATGTGACGGTTCGGATGATAACTCCCGCGTTCGGGTTGCTGTGATGCGCTTGACGGCCTTCTTCCTTGCCTTCACCGGCATGATCATTTGCCTGTGATGCTGACGCGGGCCAATGGATCAACCCGGAAAGCCGGCATGGAACGAGTGACGCGGAAGCTGCGCAGGAACCGCAATTCAGTCACTTTCGCGACCGATTCCTGGTCTTGGGATAGCGGGCCCTTTGCGCCTTTTCATCCTTTGTCGGCAGGTCGCCGCCTATAATGCGCGTTAATTCCTTGATCTGATCGCGAAGCAGGGCGGCCTTTTCAAAATGCAATTCCTCGGCGGCTTTAAGCATTTCCGTTTCGAGCTCGCTGATGGTTTCGGTCAGGTCCACGTCCAGTTTTGCATCGCGCAAGACGTTGTTGGCTGTGTCGCGATTTGATTCGTAGGTAGCCAGGCTTTCTTCAACCGCGCGGCTGACACTGCGCGGGGTGATGTGATGTTCCCGATTGTAGGCGATTTGCCGCTGGCGGCGATATTCGGTGACGGCCAGAAATCGTTTGATGCTGTCCGTCATCACGTCGGCGTAAAGAATGACCTCGCCGTTGAGATGCCGCGCAGCGCGGCCCGCAGTCTGAATCAGACTGGTTTCGCTGCGCAGAAAACCTTCCTTATCCGCGTCCAAAATCGCCACGAGCGAAACTTCCGGCAAATCCAGACCTTCGCGAAGCAGATTGATGCCCACGAGCACGTCAAATTCGCCTTTGCGCAACGAACGCAGGATCTCGACGCGTTCGATGGCGTCAATCTCGCTGTGGAGATACTGGACGTTGACGCCGATGCCGCGCAGGTAATCGGTCAGTTCCTCAGCGGTGCGTTTGGTCAGCGTTGTCACCAGTATCCGCTCCTTCGCATCGGCGCGCTTGCGGCATTCCTCGATGAGATCGTCAATCTGGCCTTTGAGCGGCTTGAGCGTGACCTTCGGGTCAATCAGCCCGGTCGGGCGTGCGACCAGTTCCACGACGCCGGGTCGTTCCGTAGTGGCACGGGCATCTTGCCCGTTCGGCGCGATTGAAGTTGCGCCGGCCTTGCCAAAACTCACAGGCGGGACGCCCGTGCCACTGCTTTCGCGCGACCATTCCAATTCCCGCTTTGCCGGGGTGGCGCTGGCATAGATCGTTTGGCCTTGCATTGCCCGAAATTCCTCGAACTTCAGCGGGCGATTATCGAGCGCGCTGGGCAGCCGGAAACCGTGCTCGACCAGGACTGTTTTACGCGAGCGGTCACCTTCGAACATCCCGCCGATTTGCGGCACGGTGGCATGCGATTCGTCAATGACCAGCAGGTAATCCCTCGGGAAAAAATCAATCACCGTTGCCGGGCGCGAGCCAGGCGGGCGGCCGGCAATGTGGCGCGAATAATTCTCGATGCCGGAGCAAACGCCCATCTCCTCCATCATTTCGAGGTCGTATTCCGTCCGTTGCTTGATGCGTTGGGCTTCGAGCAATTTGCCACGCTGCTCGAACCACGCGATGCGTTCGCTCAGTTCCTCACGGATGGTGAGGATGGCCCGCTTCATCTTGTCGCCGGTCGTGACGAATTGTTTGCCCGGGAAAATGGTGACCGCGTCGAGCAATTCCGTTTTGTTACCGGTCAACGGCTCGAAACGCGTGAGCCGCTCGATTTGCTCGCCGAAGAATTCCACGCGCAGGCCGTCTTCGCGTCCGGCGGGACGGACTTCCACCGTGTCGCCGCGCACGCGGAAATCGCCGCGCTCGAACGCGATGTCGTTCCGTTCGTACTGCAGGTCCACGAGCCGTGTGAGGAATTGTTCGCGCGAAATATCGCTGCCGACGCGGATGGGAATGACCATCGCCTCGTAATCCTCCTTGCTGCCGATGCCGTAGATGCAGGAGACGCTGGCGACGACCACCACGTCGCGCCGCGCGAAGAGTGAGCTCATCGTGGAAAGCCGCATCCGCTCAATCTCCTCATTCCGGCTGGAATCCTTCTCGATGAACGTGTCGGTGCGCGGAATGTAGGCTTCCGGCTGGTAATAATCGAAATAGCTGACGAAGTATTCGACGGCGTTTTTCGGGAAAAAGCTTTTGAACTCCGCGTAAAGCTGCGCGGCCAGCGTCTTGTTGTGCGAAATGACCAGCGTCGGCTTGTCCACGTTCCGGATGACATTGGCGATGGCGAATGTTTTGCCGGAACCGGTGACGCCGAGGAGCGTCTGGTGCCGTGCGCCGGACAAAATGCCGTCAGTCAGCTTCAGAATCGCTTGCGGCTGATCTCCGGCGGGTTTGAAGGGCGCGACAAGCTCGAACATGCAACTGAAAGTAGAATGACAAGGCAGCAGCGTCAAACGCGGGCTTCGCCACCGCCCGTTTATCGAAAAACCGCGCCAGTGGATGTCCTGGCGCGTTCTGCTCGCTTTCTCTCAACTCGCAACCTTCGATCCTCAACCCACTTTTCAACGCCGCTTCAGCCCACAGAAGCAGGCACTATGGACCGCGCAATTCCACAAGACCACGGTAGAAGGTCGCCGCCCCATTGGTCACGGGCTGGATATAGCTGACAGTCTGGTTGGTCCCGAGGACGTTCGTGCAACCCGCCGCCGGAACCCACGCGCCCAAGGCAGCATTCGTCCCGGTGTGCAGAGAGTAATATCGGGCGAGCCCTTCGTAACCTGCGCCTTCAGCGCGCAGCGCATGGAACGAAACCACGGTTTGTGCATTGCTCGTGGTGATACTGAGACGGAAGGTGCTGTTCATATCCTTTGGATCAGTGCCGGCGAGGTACTCGCCATAGTTTGACACGCCATCGCCATCAGTGTCCTGATTGCCGTCAGCGACCCCAAAAGCGGCGGCCCAGGCTTGAAAACCGGTGAGCGTATTGGTGGGCACGGCGCCGAAGTCCATTCGCTCCACGTAGCCGCGGTCCACGAGGGCGAAGTTGGTTTGGTAGCGCAGATACGTGTAGGTCTGCCGGGCGATGACCAGGGTTTCTTTGACGACGATAATCATGTTGCTGCCGGCGGGCGACGGCAACGGATTGATGGTGTCTTCCTCTGACCAGAACGGGATCGCCACGGCGTAGCGGTCGCCCAGGTTCGGATTCTGGCCCATGCGATAGCTGGCGAGGACGTTGGCGGAGATGAGGTTGGTGTCGTTGGAATACCGGACCTCGATGACCACGTTGGTGCGCTGGGCGGTGACGAGGTTGGTGCCGATGGCAATCTGGCCATACACCACGTTGTCCGGCTCGGGGATGACCGCCCGGGCCTGCGGCAATGACCAGCCGGCGATGGCCAAAGACCAAAGCACAACCAACGCGTGACTGATGGTGGTTTGAGCCTCCTTACGTTGGCGGCTACGAAGTCTGAGGTATCCCGCATCCGGCACCCGGTATCCAGTATTTGCAAAGTTCGTTTTCATGGCGTGATGGAAATTTAGGTTAAGGTTCATGATCAGTCCCCCGAGTAGGAGTAAGTGCGGAAGTAAACCGTGATGTCCGAGACGGAATCAATAAAGGTGTCCAGACCCGCATTCGGATCGTACAGGAACGTGCCGCCGGGGACGATCAGCATCCAGCGGGTGTTCCAGACAGAGCGGCCGATCAGGCGGCTCTCGGTCAAGGCGTCGTTGCCCGGGTCAAAGGCGTCCACCCCGTACGGGAAGGCGTAGAAGCTGGCGTAGCGGCGGATTTCGATGAACGAGCCGCTCAAGCTGTCCCGTTCCGGCATGTAATCCGGGTTGTTCACGTCGGAATAGCCGATCGGGAATGGCACCGGAATCTTCTGATCCACAATCTTGAATTCACGGGTGGCGGTGATATCCGACCCTGACGCGGCGCGCAGAATATCGGTGCCCACGGGCACCAGATAAACGCGCGGGGTGCGGGAGAGACCCAGGCCGCCGGCGCCGTTGGTCGGGTAATCGCTGAAGATCAGGCCCGCCGACCGGATCTTGGTGGCGAACCGCGAGGAATCGTAGGAGCCGTCATTGGGCCCCAATGGCCAGCCGAAGAAGTTCAGGCCGAAGTTGATGGTGGTGCTGAACGGAATCACCAGGCCGGGCTGCGGTCCGGCGGATTCCGGCGCGAACGCACGGCAATAGCGCCGGAACTCGGGGATGTCCCACAGGTTGGCCACCACGTGGTTGCGCAGGACCTGCTTCCACTCGAGGTCGGAGGAAAGATTGATGTTGTTGGTGTACCCTTCAGGGTTTTGCCGGAAAAGTTCGCGGCTCAGAGAGAAGAATGCGTCTTCGTGTTCCGGGTTGTTGATGCCAAGCTGGGTCTTGAGGATGTCCCAGTTGGCGGAAAGCCGGCCGAGCGAATCGGCCAGGCCGTACCGGCCGATGACGGGTTGGCCATCCACCCATTCGCCCAGGGCGCGCTGCTTGACGATATCCGTCAGGAACTGCCGGCCCGCGCCGGTCTGGTTGCCCAGCATGGTCGTCTCGTAATCATACGCGGAGGCGGCCAGCGACACATATTTGGCGGCCACGTCAAACTGGGCGCGGTATTTCTGGATGGCGTCGTTGCGGAAGACGCGGAAGGCCATGTCGCTGTAACGATTCTGGGAAACGACACCCGCCGTGCGTTGGCGGAAGGCATCCCGTTCCTCGAGCAGACGCTGTCCTTCGGCGAGTTTGATCTGGTAATCGCCCAACGCCGCCGCGATCAGCTCCTTGAGGTTGTAGAGCGCCACGCGTTTGGGGACCTCCTCCCGCACCAGGCTTTGCATTTCCGCCACGGCTTGCTGCACCTCGTATCGGTTGTCGGCGGTTTGCAATGTGATGTCGTTCTGTAATTCAAGTTCCTCCTTGGCTTGTTCTTGAGAACTCTGGGTCACTTGAGCTTCGGTCACTACGATTTCAGCTATGTTGGCAACGGCATACGAAACGCCAGCGGCTGCGGCCAAGAATGAAGACGTCAGTTTCGCCCACACACTTACCGCAACATTCCCTTCATCGGCAGAAGTTTGCGCAAGTCCCATCGAATAGCCCCCAACATCTCTGGCGGTGTTGGCAACCTGCTGGAAGTAACCCGCTCGCCGCACCGCATCCTTTATTGTTTTGTTGCAATTCACGACATCTGTCTTTTGTTTTGTCAGGACTTCGATCTCCTCCGTATTCACATTGTACTGGGCCTTGAGCAGGCCGGCCTTGTCCTGAATGTCCTGGAGCAGATTGTCATATTCACTCAACGCCTGTTGGAAGTTCGCCTGGGCCTGGAGCAGTTCCGAAATGGCCGATTGAATTTCACCGGGAGCCCTGCGGGTGCCCCAGCTTGCGGGCGCAGTGAACGACCATCCCTGGTCGGACAAAGGATAGGTCACGGGAACAGTCATCGCTGTCGGCAAATTCACGTCCGGGATGTCCGCGATCTGGGAAGAGACCATGTTGAATAAGGCGGTGACTTGTTGCGTTGGCCCCGGCAATTTCGATCCGGTCAACTCGGACGTGTCCACATAATTGAAGTAGAGCAAGTCTGGCCCGTCGTAGCTGGAGGCGTACGGCTGGCCCGCTCCCAGGGTGCCGGAATAGGGGTAACCGAAAATTTCGATCAGCCGGTTCCGGTAATCGCGTTCCTGGTCTTCCACGTTTTTGGCATAATCCGCGGCGCTGTCCTGCGTGCGGCGCAGGTTCCTGGTGATATCATTCGCGTGGTTGAAGACGGTGACGGCGTTGTTCATGGCCTTCAAGGCGCGTTCGTAAATCTGGTCGAAATGGGTGACGCCACCCGCCAAGGCTGCTGGATCAATATCGAACGGCACCGCGCCCTTGGCCAGACCCAGCGGGTTCAGTCCCACATCGGCCTGATCCAGTTGCGACTGGACGGACTGATACTCGGAGGCAATTTCGCTCAATTCCGGCACTGTGGTGCGGTCTATCTTCTCGATGCCTTGATGGTCGAGATCCTCCGAGGGCAGGATGGCGTTGGCGACCACCCAGTCGAAATAGGCCCCCTGGCCCGCGCGGCGGCCCCATCCATCCACGCCCCACGCACGCTCGGGGTCCGTGTCCTTGTAGCCCTGCCACTGGCCGGCGGGATCATCCACGTAATTCTCGCGATAGGTGAGGTTGACGATTTCGGCGCCGGTTTTGGCTTTGGCGGCGGCGATGGTGGCGAATTTCCGTTCGTCCTGGTAATCCACGTCCACCGGTACGCCGGCCAGGAGCATGTGCTCGGCGCGCGGTTGCCACAGGAAGTTCGTGTCCCAAAGGAGGGTGTAATAGCTCGTGATGGCCGTGAGGTAATGGCCCCAGGCATCGCCGTGCCCTTGCGGGTAGAGGGTCGCCGCGTCGTTGGCGTCAATGAAACCGTCCGGAGGCACAATTTGGCCGGTGATGGGATCGCGGGTTTGGGTGTCGTAGATGTTATAGACCTGCTGGTAGGCGAGTTGGCCGTCGCCGCCGGTGAAGTTCCAGGGCAACCGATTGTAAACGGGCCGGCCCAGGTTCTGGTCCAGGCCACGGAGCAGCCCCAGTTCCTCTTCGAGCAAGGAATCCAACTGGTTCTGGAAGGCAAAAATGGATGGAGCCAGCGAGCCGACTTCGCCGTCCGGGGTCGTGAAGCCGATGGTGGGGTCTTCGGCATCGGCGTAGGCCTCGTTGCCGAGCATGGTGTAGAGGTCGGCAATCTTGCTGGTGGCATTGAGCAGGGCCTCGTCGGCCGGGCCGGATTCGGTGCCGGCGTCAATGCTGAGATCGCGCCCACGTTCCAGCACCGTCTGGTAGGCTTCGATCAATCCCACCTTGTTCACGTTGTCGGCATCCGGGTTGAACGCAATGTCGCCTTCGTAGCGGCAGCCCGCGGAAACGAGCAGACTGGCGTAAGTGTTGACCTCGGAATCGCGGAAGTCGGCGGTGCGCGCGTCGAAGGGATTGAGCGCGTCGGTGACCCGCTTGACCCAGCCCTCGGCGAGCATGGCTTCCTTGGGCACCTTGTTGGGCGCTCCCGCCCAGTCGCCCCAGCCGTTGCCCAGGACCCTGATGAGCGGGTTGTTGGTGGTGGGCCGGAAACGCATGATCCAGCGGTTGTCCGAAATCACCAGCGCCCCGGCTTCGCCGCCGGCGCCGAGGGTGATGTAGTTGTAATTGGTGCCGCGCGCGTTGGCCCGCCAATCAAACGAGGCAATCTCCTGCTCGGTGTTAGGAATGGGATTGGTATCGCCGCCGGGATGGTAATACCACTCGAACTCGAATTTCTCCGGCTCAAATCCGAAGTCCGCGCTGTGACGCAGGGTGAGCCGCTCGTCAAAAACGTTGTCCGAGGCGATCATCCGCAAATCGCCGGCGTAAAAGCCCGCGGACGGGTCGAGGCGGATGACTTTCAAAGTGACGGGCAGGCCGGGCAGGGAAGGATCGTTATTGAAGGCCAGCGTGACATAGCCGTTGGGCTGCCAGACGAGATTGGTATCGAGGGTAATCCACTGCGGATCGTTGACCAGTTGGCCGGTGTTGCCGTAGCCGCTGGCGTCCACGACGCTGGAAGCATTGGTGGCGTCAAGACGCCAATACGCGACTAACCCGGCTTCATCTCCGCGCAGACTTATGTCGCGATAACGCCGGATCTCTGCCGCAGTGCGGGCCTGGTTCCAGACTCGCACCTCGGCGAGGGCGCCATTGAAATCGCCGGAGGATCCGGCTGCAGATTTTGCCAGGACCAGGGGGATGCCCCGCAGATCAAAAGCGCAGTTCGTGCTGCTGCCCGCCTCGACGCCGTTGGTATAGACGCGGCAGGTCACGCCGTCATAGACGCTGGCCAGATGCACCCAATTGGTCAGCGGCAAAGGCACGGCGATCAGGTTGGATGTTCCCATCTGCCCCCCGAAATAGCCCACGCCCGAGCTGTCAATGAACCATTGATGCGGACTGCCCCCGGCTGCCTGGCCAAGGGACAGCAACGACGAAGTATTGCCAGCCGCCGGGCGGGCATCCACTCGCACCCAGGCTTCGATGGTGTGTTCCACATTGCCAGCCGCCAAACCCACAATGTTATTCCCGGCCAGGTAAGCACCCCCTGCGTTGAAGGACAGAGCCAGCTTCGGTCCCGGGACGGACAACAGGTTGGCCGCCGCGTCGCTCAACGATACCGCGGCAGACAGCGCCTTCGCGCCGGCGCCCAGCGTCTCAGGACCTACCGTGATGACGCCGACAGCGTTGGTGAAGGTGGCCAATCCGATGAGCAGTTTTTTATCGGGAATGCCGTCAAAATCCGCATCAACCTGGTTCGGGTTGCGGGTCAGGTCAAAAAGGTCCGCCACTTTTTGTTTCCAGGTCGAATTGCCCGGGACCAGGCTGACAATGTTTGTCCGCTCCCCATCGGTCATCACGTTGGGCAGCACCAACGGATCCTGGGGCGGCTGGTCCTTATAAACAGTGAACCCGCGGAAGATGAGCTTCTTGCCGGGTTCATCGTAGAGTAAACGGCAGCGCAAATGATACGGCAACGCCGGAAACTGTTTGCGCCCGCTGGCGGCCTCCAACTGGGTCTTCACGTCGCCCGGCAGCAGGAAGCCGGATGGCAGGCTCACGGACCGTTCGCTGAGGGGATCGAAAAGCCGGACACCGGAATTGGTCGCATACCCTGGCGGCAGGACTGTCTGGCCGTTCACGGTGTTAACCGGGTTTACTCCCTCGAACAAAACTTCCGCTTTGGCCTGGCCGAAAATCTCCGGCAAACCATCCCGGCTGGTGACGAGTGTGGAACCGAGTTGCATCGTCGGGACGTTGTCCGGCCAGCGGATGTCGTAGGTCACGTTGATCGGGTCCCGCTTGTTTGCGGACCATTGTGACAGCCAGGGAACGCAATCTCCGACCTGGTAGGGTTGCCCGGTGATGGTATTTGTGAACGGATAATAGAAATCGGGCTGCAATGGGTAGTGATAACGGATGACCGCATCGGCGTGCGACAGCCCCGGTCCGGCGGCGTAGGCATATATTTTTCCTTTGTAGTCCCGCCAGAGCGGGCCGCTCCAATTGGTGGTCTGCCCGCACAGGCTCAACAGATTCAGCGGGAACGGCGGCTGGATTTCCTGGGCCGCCTGCTGCGGATACCGGAACGGATGATCCAGGCCGGAATTCGTCACGGCGAATACCTTCATCTGCCACTCGCCGGTGAAGGGGTTCTGGTATTTGAGCAGGGTAAATGGCCGGGAATAATTCAGCAAACTGTTCAGGTCGTCGCGCAACGCCGTCACTTTGTTATCGAAGATGGCCGCGTGTTCCTCGTTCGGGTTGAAGCCCGGCGAATGCGGGTCCGGCTGGCTGTAAATCCGTTTGTTGGGGTAAAGGCTCGAGCTGTAAGTTGGCGCATCTTTCTGCGCAGAGATGATAATCTGCTCCGCGTTGGTGGGCCACTGAGGATCGAAAAGGACGGGCCGGTCGGGCCAGCCCACACCGATGCCGTCTCGATGGTACCAAACCACCACCAGCTTGTTGGTGTCTCCGCCCACCAGGCTGCTGGTGCCGGATTCCAGGCGGTTGACGGGGATGATGGGGCCGCGGCGCGTCGAACGGTCGTAAGCCCGGTCCACGCCGGCCCCGTCGTAGAAGGCGTTGGCGAAGAGCACGAATCCGTTCCGCGTCGGGTAATCGTCGTGTTCCAACATGCCGCCGCCGGTAAACTGCGGTGCGGGAAGTTCAAACGTCCAGGTTGGACTGTTAATCAGGGCGGCAACCATGTCATAGCTGCTGCGGTTGAGCACGGTGAGGCCGTCACCCCAATCCGGCAGGTAATCAGCCCGGTAGCCGGCCAACAGCCGGGGATCACTGGGGTCAAACCCATTCATCACTTTCTGGATGTCTGAAGTGGCGAGCGCTGTGGTCCACAGGGTGACTTGATCCAGCAGACCCTGATAATGACCCGGTTGATTGGTGCCGTCGAACAAGCCCGGGCCGGAACCGATGGTGAGCGGCAGTGTATTGCTGGCCGGACCGGGGCTGCCATACCAGGATGCGCTGCTTGCGATATTGCCGTTGATCCAAAGCTGGGCCGAACTGTTGCTGGTGACCACGAAGGCCACGTGACACCAATTCGAGTCGGCCACAAAACCGCTGCGCAGCGTGAAATTGGTCCCCACCCCTCCGCGGGCGCCGCATTGGTACATCGCACCCACCGCGCCGTCTTTGAGGTAGAGTTGGTAACCTTCGCCGGTGTTCATGTCGTATTTGCCCAGGAGCGTCTGGTAATTGGTCTGGCCAGTGTAAATCCACGCGGTAATCGTCAGTGGAAACGCGTTCAGCGCCGGCTGGTGGGGCACCGTCAGCGAATCATCCACCCCGTCAAATTGCCAGGCCAGCGTGCGGGATGAAGGCCAGATTGGCGGAGGACCCATCCACCTGCCATCATGAGCGGTCCACGTGAGGTCCTGCATATAGGTGAAAAAACCATCGGTCCAAGTCGTTGGTTGAGTCAGCGGCCAGTAGGCTGCCAGACCAGGTTCAAAATCTGAGAGAGATTGATGCATGGTGCTCTGGATTTCTTCCTGGCTGCGCGCGACCCACCACATCCGGAGCTCGTTCATCTGGCCCTTGAAAGAGAAGGACTGAGGCAGCGTGTAACCCCTGCCGATGTATAGAGGTTGGCCTGAGTAAGGGACAATGCCGCTGTACGAATTGGTGCTGTCGGGTTGTCCGTTGAGATAACAGCGCACATCGCTGCCATCCCAGGTCACTGCCACATGCTGCCAGGTTTGAAAGGCAATAGGATGGACGGAGGTTTGTCGGAACTGGTTTCCCAGCGCGACGACGACATTTCCGTTGCTGCTGACGGCAAACCAGCAGGTTCCATTGGTGAGGCCGATGGACATAATGGTGGCGTAGCTTTGCAAGCCCGCCCAACTTGTTTTGGTCACTTTGATCCAAGACTCCCAAGTGAAGGGGGTTAGCGGTGCTAAGTCGGCACTATTGACCACGTTTACGTAACTACTCGGGCTTCCGGCAAATGACAGCGCCGCTGGATCGGGTACTGACGACGAGTAAACGTTTGTCGTCCGGGTGGGCATCGTGCCGAGGCTGTCGGCGGCAGCCGTCAAATCCAACGTGTTCAACCGGGAATCCTGCGCCAGGTTGCCTTCCGCGTCATTGAGCCGATAATAGGCGGCCAGTCCGGGCTCGTCGCCGGCCAATGCTGTGTTGATGTTGTCACGCACCTGGGCCTCGGAGCGCGCCACCTTCCAGACGCGCACGTCTTTGATCTCTCCGTCGAATGCAAGAGAGTCCCACGGATCATACGGGCCAGTGCCGATCAGAAGCGGGCCAGATGCCTGGAGAGCGCCCAAGGCCGTATCGGAAGCCACCAGCACCCCATCGCGGAAAATCTTCCGGGTCATGTTGGTGACATTGAAGGTGCCAGCCCAGTGGTGCCAATTCGTATCGGTGTATGTGTCTGGAGTGTCCAGGTCGTTCGCATAAAAGCCAAAGGTGAAATTATTGTTGCCCCTGAACGCGAAGTACAATGCTTGATTCGGCAAATTCGTACCCATCCCCGCAATGGCATTGAATCCCCCGATGGTGTGCCTTTTGGCCCACGCCTCGATGGTAAAGGAAGTGTTGGACAGGTTAAGCCAGCCGGCGCTGGCGTATTGATTGGTACCGTCCAGGCACAATGCCGCAGTCCCAAAGGTGCCGCCGCTGGTTTCCCCGTTGGCGGGCCGGACCATGTAGGGACAATTCGTCAGAGTGCTCATGGCGGCGATGACGTCCGCGCTGGTGAGGCCGTCGCTGCGATACGACACGATGAGAGTTTTGCCGTCGTACGTGGCCTTTGGCCCGTTGGTCAGAGATGAATCGTAAGTGAATTCGACGTGGAGGCCGTCGTATTGAGCGCCTATGGCCTTGGCGACAAACGCCAGGTCGTTGCTGTTGCCCGGCAGGGTAAAGACCGCGGTCGAGAATGAATTGCTCGGGCTGATGGCCTGGCCGATTTCCCAGGATCGCTTGTTGCCGTTGATGTCGAATGGAGCGGTGTCATACTTGTAGCTGCGCACCACCTGCAGGAGGACGTGGTGGTGCAGCGGGTCCGGGGGTTCACCGCCGGTTTCGTAGTATTGGAGGACCGAGTAACCCGGCTGCGGGGCATTGAAAACGCGGGTGGCGGGGTCAATCGCGTTGACACCGGCCGTGGAGAACGGCACGCCAAAAATACGGTAGGCAAACGATGGAACCTCGGGCGGTTCCAGCTCCGCCGGGGCGCCCACCACCTGGATTTGGGGCCGGCGTGGCCAGACGGTGTACACCGTCGTTTTCACGCGTCCGGGATCTATCGCGCTGTCGTTGGTGCGCCAGGAAATTTCCGCCTGCACACCGCCGGCCAGGGCGAAGAGTTTCTGGTCGCCGTCGCTCCACAGAAAGAGACTGGCCTTGTTGGTCGGGTATTCGGCGGGCAACACGTTCAGAATCCGGATTTCAGCGACGATGCCTTGCTGATTGGCCACGGCGCCGGCGGGCGAGGAGATCGGCTTGCCGGCAACGACCGCCGGGATGGCTGCGAAAGCGCGGGCCGTGTCGCCGGCCTGCCCGACGCCAAAGATTTCGCCACTGTTCTGGATCGCGCAGGCATTGGTGAGCACCCAACCTGTCTCCGGCGGTATCAAATCATTCAAGTCGTACAGAGTGTCTCCCCGATATAGAAAGGCATGCCAGCTTCCGCTGGAGGTGAGGGCCTGGCCGACGACCAGCCCAAGGTCGTTCGTGTCGCGGGCCACGCTCGACCCGCCGGGTGTCAGGGCGTAGAGCGGATTATTTAGCTCATAAATCGGGTGGGTTGAATTGGTGGGGCACCCGCCGGTCGAAGTTCCCAAATCCGAGAGCCAGTACGCCGGCTCCGTGTTGACGAGGACATCGAAACGCGTGAACGCCTCTCCGCCAAAGCCGTCGCCGACAGTGAGCGTGATGGTGGCGGAACCGGATTTCCCGGCCCCGGGAATCACCTGCACTTTGCGGTCCGCCCCCTGGCCGATGATCACAATATTGGTGGACCCATTGCCGACCAGGTCGGGATTCGAGGAGTCGCTGGTGACCTGGAGTTCGGCCGGCGATTGTTCCTTGTCCGACACCGTGAACGGCAACTGGACCGTGCGGGAACTCAAGCTGACATACTGGTCGGGGATGGCTGAAATCGCAGGGGGCGATTGTGTGACCTTGAAGTCAACGCCCGACGTGCCGGTATTCGTGCTGATGCCGGCGGGATCAAACGCGTAACCGGTTTGCTCCGGCTCAATGATGGCCGACCCCTCCGGAATCGCGGCAAGGGTGTAATGCCCGTCAGCGCCCGTTGTGGCGGTTCTGGTCGGCGGGGTTTGGCCCGAGCTGGTTTTCAAGTTGACCGTAATGCCCGGCGCCGCAGTGCCGTCCTGGAACATGATGCGCCCACTCACGCCGCCGGAGGCCTGGAAATCCACGTTCGTGGCCGTGGGGCCGGGCCGGGCCGTCTGGGTGGCGGGAACAAAAACGAAGTCGGTCCTGCTCGCGCTGACCGTCATCTGCCCGGCGTTCACGGCGAACTTGAGGGTGTAAGCGCCGTCGGTGGTACTGGTCGCCGTCCCGGTTACCTCCCCGTTCTGATTGGTGGCCGTGACTATGACGCCAGTGACGCCGCTGCCGCTCTGGGTTATGCGCCCCTGGACGATGGCATAGGCCGTGAAATCGCTGGTTTTTGAGCTATCCAGAGTGACCGAGGCCGACGCGGGCAAAAAAACCAGCCCCGGGCTGACGGGTCTGAGGGTGTACGGCTGATTGGGCGCCAGGCCCGACAGGATGTAATCACCATTGGGGCCCGTTCGCGCCGACCCGGCCAGCGTTCCGTCTTCCATGTGTGCGTCCATGACAACGTCCGGCACAGGGTTGACCGTGGTGGCAGACTTGACGGTGCCGCTGAAATGGTAACCGGCCGCAATCACAATATTGGTGTCGCCGACTTTCGCGCTGACGGCGGAAGGCAGTTCCAAATCTGCAGACTGCGGCGCCAGCGTGTAATAGCCCACGGCCAGGTTCGCGAAGGCAAAACTGCCATCAGCCGCGGACGTGCCGGTTTGGATCGCACTGCCTCCCTGTTTGGCTGTGATTTGAATGTCTCGAACACCCTGCCCGCCGGCATCCTTGATCCAACCCCGGATGGGACCGGTTTTGACTTTGAATTGTGGTGTGTCGCCGACCTTTTGGTTAACCAACTCATAATTGTCAAAGCTGAATCCGGCCAGCACCGGCCGCACCCGGTAAATGACTCCGCCGAGCAGATTCGTGGCAAAAAAGTTGCCGGCAGAGTCCGTGTTGGTTTTGGTCGTCAACGCCGTGTCATTACCCTTGTAAAACTGGATTTCCACGCCCGGCAGGCCAAGACCATCAAGGGTAACCCGGCCACTGATGGGCGCGGATACCAGTTCGAAATTGACATTGATACGACCCGGGGGCGCATTTGACTGTTGGGGAGAGAAGACGTAGCCGGCACCTGGTGGTACGACGCCAGCGGTGGTGGTATAAGTCACATTCGGCAGGACGTATTTGCCATCCTTGTCGGTTGTGGCGGTTATGCTGGAAAAGCTGGAATTAGTGATGACCAGGCCCGCGACGCCCGTCTGCACTCCTTTGTAAGTCACCCGGCCCATGATCGGACCCCTTGTGACTGTGAATTTGAAGGGTCTTTGGCTCAAATCGCCGGGATATTTAAAGAGAAAGTTTGTAAGGTGTTGGGTTGGATTCCTGTACTCAGCGGCGAAGTACTCCTGCCCGTTGTAGTTTGTAATCACAAAGTTGTAAGTCTTATTCTTTTGGCTATACCCGTCGGTGAATTTGCCGTCGCTACCGGTATCGAATTCCCATTTGTCGCCGCCTCTCCATTCGATGACATGTAATCCTGGAATGCCCTTGTTGTTCATATCAAGGATGTAGAAATCAACCGAATCTCCTCCTCGCACAGAGGCAAACGGCAGCACCGCCAGCAGCGCCAGCATCAGGAACTTCAACGTCCGAAACAGCGTTCGTCCGCGGCGCGGTCGGATGGCTGGCGGTCGCCCGGGGCGCACAGGGCCGGAGAGCCACTGGCATAACCGCGATGGGGATGGAGTTGAGATCGTTGTCCCGGATGCGTGGGGAACAGGATTGGCGCAAGTATTCATAAAATCTTTCTCGGTGCGATTCAGGTTCATATTTTTCCTCTCGCTTTCTTTACGGATTGGATTTGGGCGGATTCAATTCGCCGATGGCCGAGACGCGGTTCAGTTGGAACGTTCCCGAGACCACGAGGTCGCGCTGGTGCAGTCCGCGCAATACTTCCCGATACGTCCCGGCAATCACGTTGTTGCCATAATCCGGCACTGACAGGCCGGCCGGCTTGTCCGGCAGAAACTGGAGTTCGATGGTTCGCGTGATGTCCGGGGCCTCCTGCTTGGCCGTGGTGAAGTCGCTGGCTTTGTTGTCGTGATCGGGATGCCGGCGGTGTTTGAACGGGTTGGTGGGTGAGTCGTAGCCGAGGGTGAACTGATTCGTAAGCCGTCCGTCCAGGGCAAACGTGCCGTGCAGCAACCGCGTGCTGCGGGGCTGGCCCGGTTCATCCGGAAAATCAATTCCCGCGGAACTGATGCGCCGGCCCATCGGCTCGCCATCCCGCAGCGCGGCGCCTTTGAAGTCCACGATCCGCGAATCATCGGTGATGAGCACAAACCGGCCCGGGTTGTTCGTGTCCACCTCCTGCAGGCCACTGGTCGGATTGATGACGTAGGAGCCGTCCCGCCAGAGTTGGATGACTTCCTTGAGCAGACGCGCAGTGCCGTTGGTGTCCACGTGCAACAAGAGGCGTAGGTTGAATTCCGAGCCGCCACCGGCAACCCGGGTGGCGCTGGTTTCGGCGAGAATGCCGTCCAGCCCTTCGCCGTTGGCCGGTTGGGCTTCGTAAAGCATGTTGAAACCGCCGGTGCCCACGGCATTGACCGCCGTAATGAGGCTCTGAGCCGTGGTTGCGCCCCGGTCAATGTCCAGAGTCAGGTTGCGTTGCGCGGGGTTGTAGCTGGCCAGCGCCTGCCCGCCGGCGGCAGTGCCGTCCGACTTGAGAAAAATGTGCAGGCCGTTGCCATCGGTGCCGGCTTGCAGGGCGACGATTTCAAAGTCGTTGTCCGATCCGGGGAAGGAAAAGACCGCACGCGCCTGGTTGGTAGTGTTGCCGTCGGCGGTCGCCATCGTCGTCTTGAAGGCGTGGGCCTCGCTCACGGCATTGATGATCGCGTTGCCCACCCACAGGCCGGTGTGGTCAGGCTCGTTTGCGGAAGGCTCATCCATGGGGAACATGCCGCCACCGCTCACGACCGCCGCTGCCGCCGGATTATCGGCGCTTACCGG
This sequence comes from uncultured Verrucomicrobiae bacterium, assembly GCA_963802515.1. Classification (GTDB taxonomy): domain Bacteria; phylum Verrucomicrobiota; class Verrucomicrobiia; order Limisphaerales; family UBA11358; genus UBA11358. The sequence continues at coordinate 936,589 of CAWDIX010000002.1, read as the reverse complement.
ACAGAGATAGCGCGTGCCCGCGCCGTCGATGATCGAGAGAAGGGTTTCGTAGCGTTGACCGGCAAAGGCGTTGCGCCGAATGGCAAGACGGAGGTTCGACGTTCCGCCCGCCGGCAGCACCTGTTTGTAAGCGGAAGTAAAACTGACCCAGTTCTGGCCGGCAGCGGCCGTGGCATCGTAGTAAGACAATGGCAAGAGGTCGGGGGCGTCGAAGAACACCCCGGATACATTCGAGGAAAGATTTTCAAACTGGATCTGGTATTCGTTCAGTGCCTGGGCGTAATCGAGGCCGTCGCCGCCTTCCAACTTCACGCTCAGCGGTGCGGTGTAATCCGAGGCCCCGTAGCAGTACACCCAGTAAGCCTCGCCCGAATTCATAAGGCCGGTGCCGGGGATGACGATCGGGTAGCCGTCCGGGTCAAACGTGTAACCCGCTACGATTTCCCAGAGGCCGCTGGCGTTCAGACGGTAAATGGGCTGGCCGACGTGCGCCGCGGCGGGCGCAAAAAAGTCATCGAATGTCGGGGGTCGTTCCGGGTCAATGGGAAAGCCTTGAAGGTTGTAGGAATCCGGGACCCACTTTTTTGGACGCAACGACGGCCGCCCCGTGAGGGTCAGGCTGGCGGCATTGGTGGCCTTGACGAGGTACGCGCGGTTGACGTTGAGGGTGTAGAGGTTATTCAGCACGGCCTTGGGGTTGTCCGGGGGAAACCAGCGGCGCCAACTGGGATTATTCCACGGCAATTCGTTGGCGTTCTGGATGAAATCGGCGGTGGACCCTTTCTCGAAATACGTCCAGACCACCTCCACGGGCAGGTTGGTGAACACAGCGCCGATGGCGTTGTTGGTCGGCTCCACCTCCACCCAGATGGCGTTCCAACCCGGGCGCAATGAAATGGTCTGCACCGCGTTTTGGGCGTGAAGGGAAAGGGTAACTGCCAGAGAGAGAATAACCAGGGCGACGATCGAAGCGCGGACTTCAATCCGCATCGAGCCGGGTGTACGGCAGGACTTTGAATGAATTCCGGGGTCCAACATCGTCGAATGGTGAAGCGGCGTGAACGCCGCGCTCCGGCAACAGGTGCAGTGTGGGTTCGTTTTCATAGTGGTGAGATTCGAGTGTTCGTTAAATGGAGTTGGGGTCGTCATTTGCCTGTGTTATTCCGGGCTTGCGCGGTTTGTCCACCGGGCAATCCGGGCGGCTTGGTTTCCCGGGCCGGAACGGAAATTGATTCCAGCAGCGCCCGGTTGATGCGGATGTCCAGACCCTGCTTCAGCGCCGTGAGCAGTTTGTCCTGCTGTTGCTGCTCCTTCTGCCGCGCGACCAGATACACCACCCCGTCTTTGACCTCTGCCAGCGGGCGCACGCTGGCGGGCAGCCGCTCGATGAGCTTGACGACGTAAAACGCCGCCGGCGTTTCGATGACCGGACTGATCTCGCCCGGCCGGGAAATGTTGAAGATTGCCTCCGTCACTGCCGGCGGCCATTCGTTATTGGTGACGCCGACGGTCAGCCAGCCGATATCGCCGCCGCGGTAGCGGCTGGGTTGGTGTTCAGAATTTTTTTGCGCCACCAGCCCGAAGGTGCGGTCAGAGGAGGTGTTGGTCCGGGCTTCGGCCAGAACGGCTTCAGCACGCGCAGCCACTTCCGCGCGCTTCTCCGCCATCGCGGTGCGGGCGACTTTGATTTCGATCATTGCGGCGTGGACTTTCTCCGGCGTGCCGAAACGCTGGGGGTTGTCGTTGTAGTAATGGGTGATGTCTTCCGGGGTCACTTCAGGCTGGCCCAGTTTGACGAGCTGATCCTCCTGGAATCTGGCGACGACCATCCGCTTGAGGCTGGCGACGATTTGCGGATCCTTGTCGTAGCCGGCGGCCAACGCCTTTTGGTGGAGGACCTCGAAACGGATCATCTCCTCCAGCACGGCCTGCTTTTCCTTCGGATCGCCGAAGGATTTCCGTGAAACGCCGGCCCGGCGCGTCAATTCATTCTCCAACGATTCGCGCGTGATGGCCTGGTCGCCGACCATGGCCACGACGTTGGCCGGCATCGGCGCAGAAAGTTTCTGCTCGCGGCAACTCCGGGTCAGGCAGCCGGCGCCGATGGCCATGGCCGCCAGGAGCAAGAATGACGAGCAGCGAATAACGAGTCTTGAATGGAGTTTCGGCTTCATGAAATCAGTTTTTCGAGTGGTGATGGTGAAAAAATAGAAAGTAGAAAGTTGAAAGCTGAACGTGGGTAGGGCGCGTCACTCCGTGCGCGCCGTCCGGCGGCTGGCGGCTCTTCGGCGCGCACGGAGTGACGCGCACTACCTTTGCTGCTACAGGAAAAATGGATTTCAGGCGCGCGGTTTCCCGACCGCGAATCAAGGATACGAGCGTCGCGCCCGGCGACTAATGGAACGGCGACGGCAGCAAGCTCCCGAATGAAAGTTGAGGTTGACAGAAATGCAGTCCGTTCTGATTCATCATTGCAAACAACGCAATTCGTTTCTGAGATGGCGGCCCGACCATCCGGTTGACCTCCGCAGGCGGAAGTGCCTGCGGACCCTTTCTGACGACTTCGTAACGAAAAATGTGAGTTTCCAGTGACATATCATTTGTTCAGGGCGCTTCACGGATTGGACAGGCGGAAAAATACATTTCCCGTGGGTGCCGTGATCGTGATGCTGCAAGTGCCGTTGGTGGTCGTGATGGCGTAGCCACTCGTTGCCCAGCCATTGGCCAGCGCGAGGTTCGCGTTTTGCTGCAACGTGTAGCTGCCTGCGTCAGGCCAGGAAACGATGACGCTGTTGCCCGATTGCGTGATGGTCAATGCTGGCACGCCCACCGTTTGCACCACGGAAATCAAACTCCAGAAACCGCCGGTCAGCGAAAAATTGCCTCCCGTCATTGGCCCGCCGGCGTCCGGCTGGCCGATGGTGCCGGTGACGGCATAAACATCGCCCGTGCTCGCGCCGCCGCCACCGTCCGTCGTGTGCCAGTCAATGGAATAACTCTGCGCCAGCGCGCTCATCGCGACGCCGAGGACCATGCAGCCGACTGCGGACAGCGCAATGAAAGGCGCTTTGGATTTCAAGTGTTTCATAGATTGCCTCTCTCGCCATCACTGGTTGTAGGTGCTGGTCAGGGTTCCGACCATAAAGTAATCGCTTTCCACGCCGTCGTCGTAACGATCAAGGACCACGTGGCAGGTGTGACTAGTGTCGTAGATGTCGCCGAAGGAGATGTCGTAGTGAACCACCTTCTGTGAATCGGAAAAAACCACTGTCCATAGCGGCGGGCTGGCGGTTGACAGCACTCGAGTCACGACGGTGCCCGTGCGGGTGATGCCGGTGGCATTGATGGTCGTAATCCCTGAACCGGCTGCGAAGACAATATTGAGCCCCGAAGCGGTCCCATCACGAATGAGCGTGAGTTTGTCGGTCCGGGCGACGACGGAGTTGGAACTGGTGGTTGTCGAGGTGATCCGGCGGATGACCAGCCCGGTTGAGCCGTCCGGGTTTGAGGGATAATACGCGGGGGCCGCACCGGTCTCCGAACCGGCGCGCAGCAAGCCGTTGAGGCGCAGGGAACCCGTCGCGGTCACGTTGGCAGAAAAAGTCTGGGCGCCGCTGAACGTCTGGGAATTGTTCAATAGCGCCACGTTCGCCGAAAGGCGGGCGTCGTCCACGGTGCCGCTGGTAATCTTGGCGGCATCAAGATTGGGAATCTGGGTTGGGGCCAAGGTGCCGGTGGTTATCTTGCCTGCGTCAAGATTGGGGATTTGGTCGGTGCCCAAAGTGCCGGTGACGGTGGCCGCATTGAGCGCCGTCAATCCACTGCCATCGCCGGTGATGACGCCCGCGATGAACGCCTGGCTCTGGCCATCGCCGATGCGGATGATGTTGTTGTCGCCGACGAGACCCGGATTGCCGATGACGATGTTGCCGCTTTCGCTTCCGGTGAGGTTGATCCCGGCCTGATACCCCAGCGCGACATTGTTGTTGCCGTTCGTGTTGTTGTTAAGCGCAGAATAGCCGATGGCGGTGTTGTTGTTGCCGCTTATGTTGCTGTAAAGCGCACCAAACCCGATGGCCGTGTTGAAGAAGCCTTCCGTGTTGTTGCCAAGGGCCGCCGAGCCGTTGGCCGTGTTGAACCAGCCGATCGTGTTGTTGTAAAGCGCCGCATAACCGCTGGCCGTGTTGTAGTCGCCGCTCGTGTTTTGGTTAAGCGCCCCATTGCCGTCGGCCAGATTAGCAGTGCCGCCGGTGTTGTTGACCAGCGCCCCATCGCCGTTGGCCGTGTTTCCCCAGCCGCTCATCGTCGCATTGCCGGACGGCCCGACAAAGAAGTTGGCGTAGCCGCCGTTGGTGTTGCCAATGCTGGTCAATTGGGCTGCGCTGACATTGAGATCGGTCAATCCAGCCCCATTGCCGTTGATGACACCGGCAATGAACGTCTGGGTCTGGCCATCGCCGATGCGGATGATGTTGGTGTCGGTGGAAAGGCCCTGGTTGCCGATGTCAATGTTGGAACTGCCGGTGGTGATCAAATTGCCCGCCTGAACGCCCAGCGCGATGTTGGCAGAGCCGCTGGTGTTGTTGTAAAGCGCGCCCGAACCGCTGGCGGTGTTATAGGATCCGTTGGTATTGGAGCGAAGTGCCCAATTGCCATTGGCCGTGTTCTGGGAGCCGGTGGTGTTGGAGAGAAGCGCATCATTGCCGATGGCCGTGTTCAACGAGCCGCTCGTGTTCTGATACAGCGCCTCATAGCCGGCGGCGGTGTTGTTGTTGCCGGCCGTGTTGTTGAGAAGCGCACTATCGCCATTGGCCGTGTTGAACCAGCCGGTGGTGTTGTAGAAAAGTGCCTGGAAGCCGTTGGCCGTGTTCCAGGAGCCGGTCGTGTTGTGGATAAGCGAATTACCGCCGTTGGCGGTGTTGTAGTTGCCGCTCGTGTTGAAAACAAGCGCGTCACCGCCGTTGGCCGTGTTCCAGGAGCCGCTCGTGTTGTATTGAAGCGCATTAACGCCATTGGCCGTGTTGAAATTGCCGTTCGTATTGTAGAGAAGCGCTGCGAAGCCGTCGGCCGTGTTGCCGTAGCCGCCCGTGTTGTGCTGAAGTGCTGTAACGCCATTAGCCGTGTTTTGCCAACCGGTCATCGTCGAATTGCCCGATGGGCCGACGAAGAAGTTATCGTGGTTACCGCCGTTGGTGTTGCCGATGCTGCTCAATTGAGAACCCAATAATGTCCCGCTCAAACCGCTGGCACTTTCCGCATAAATCGCATACGGCGTCGGCGTCAATTGCTGGCGAGGGGTCAGCGCAATGAAAGTGGTGGCACCGTTCGTTTCCACGGCAATTTCCAACCATCGGGCATTGCCAGCGAACACGTCCGCCCCGAAGTCTAGAGCAACAGTGAATTGTCCGTTGGTGACGGTCACCAAGCTGTTGGTGAGCGGCCCGGCGACGACGTTGTTGCCGCTGGCGTCGTCGTAGAGCGTGAAGGTGAGGTCGTAACTGCCATTAGCGGGGTTGCCGCCGTCGGTGAGCCGGCCTTGGTAGGTGAAGGCTGTGCCCACCGGAGCGGCCATGACGAGCGCGCTGGACAGAGCGAGGAGGGCGAAGGTGAGGATGAGTTGTTTGGTTTTCATAGAGTTAGTTTTTTTAGGTGGGGAAAGAGAGAGTAGAAAGCAGAAAGCAGAAAACAGAAATGGAACGGTGCCTCCTTACGTCGGCTGCGACATGGGAATGGATTTCAAGCGCGCGGTTTCCCGAACGCGGGTCAAGATTACGAGCGTCGCGCCCGGCGACTATCGAAACGGCGACGCGGATAAACTTCCCAATGGAAGTTGAATAAGGCAGAAATGCAGTCCGTTCTGATTCATCATTGCAAACATCGCAATTCGTTTCTGAGATGGCGGCCCGACCATCCGGTTGACCTCCGAGGGCGTCAGTGCCCTCGAACCCTTTTCCGACGGATACGATTATGAACCCGAAATGCAATCTGACTAGGGTGCGAAAGTTTGGAATATGCTACGTTTGTTTGGATTTGGGGGTGGAAAAGCGGAGAAATGGCGTCAGCCCGGACATTTCCACCACGGATGAACCTAACGCGGCTTGCGCCGCAACCCCGCGGCGCGGACTTCCAATTTGGCGTATCGCGGGTTTCCCACCCGCCGCCCGCCCGGTTTCGCGTGTGCCGCCGATTGGGAAATCGGCGATACAGCAGGTTTGGAAACCTGCGCTACGGCCGTAGGCTCGCGGCGTCAAAGTCTTTGCTGAAACAACAAAGATTTGCGTGATTGTAGTAAGGATTCACACGGATAAAAGGGCTTAAAATCCGTGTCCATCGGTGTTCATCCGTGGTTAAATCATTCCGGGTGCGGCAGTGCGGCGCCGGATGTTTCGTGGTTCATCTCCCCGGCTCAACCGGCCGGCGGCGGCGGATTCATCTGCAACGTCTCGCGCCACATTCTAGGCGAAAGGCCGGCGACGCTCTTGAACGCGATGCGGAAGCGGTTGGCACTGGCATAACCCACGGCACTGGCGACCTGGGTAATGTTTTTGGCCGAATCACCCAGCAGCTCCCGCGCCTTCTCCACGCGCACCTCGGTGAGGCAGGTTTTGAAAGGCACGCCAACGGCCCGGGAAAAGAGATGGGAGAGGTAGGCGGCGTTCACGCGGAGGTTGCCCGCGCACTTCTGGAGCGTGATCCCTCGCGCATAGTCCTGATGGATGCGGTCCAGCACCGCATGCACCATCCGTTCGGGGCGGGATTCCTGCTGCGCGACCGGAGGAGTTTCGCGGAATGCCGGCATCAAACCATTGAGCTTTTTCCGCAGCCGCTTCTGGACGTTTTCAAAAACCCGCAGCACCCGCTGAACGTTGCCGAGATCCTCCTTCTGCAAATCGGCCAGGCTGGAAGTCTGTGAATGCTGGACGAGGAGCCGCAGGAACCGGGCGGCCCGGGCGAATTTCAAACGGCTCATCATTCGGGCGTCCTCGCGGCCGGGGCGACGATGCACTCCGCGGGCGGAACGTTTGCGGCCAGGATGCCTGGCGGAGTGGTCCAACGCCTGCAAGTAGGCAATGCCCAGCGTCTCGTGGCGAACCCGAATGGGAAACCAATAATTGCGGACCCCGAGGCGGCAAGTAAAGTGGTGTCCATCTCCCTGAGTCCGCAGGGTGCGGGCGAGCTGTTTTGGCCCGCAGGTCCGGCAATCCGGCAGCAAGGGTAAACCGCTTAACCGGCAACAGACGGAGCAGGCAGTCGGCAAGGTTCGGGCATCCCACTGCTTGGGCAAGGACGGCGCCCAGGCGATGTGAAAGTGCAGCCCCGTGAACTCGGCGAAAAGGCTGTCCAGGAGCTTGCCGAGATGTTTGCGGATCAGTTCCCGATACCTTCGCTGCAACAGGGCCTCTTTTGGTGACGAGCGATCAGGCAGTGCGGGCGGAGTGGTGGGGGACAACTTTGGCAGACACAAGACGCCGCCATTTCCGGGATTTGCTCGACTGGATGGGTTTTGCCGGGTCATGGCCCCTCCATTTTTACTCAATCCGCCAGATATGTCGAGACATTATGCATCGCCTCGCAATCCTCGTCATGGCTTATGCCATTGACCGCGTTGCAACCATGGGCGTTTTGTCGGAGCCGGTGACGCCGAGGGGCCTCTGGTGCCGTACGCCGGCCAAAATGCCGTCGGTCATCCCGCGACGCGGGACTGCGGCTGGTCACCGGCGGGTTTGGATGGCGCGAAGCTCGAACATGCGAAGTGAAGGTAGGAGGGCAACGGGACAGAGTCAATGAAGCGCCAAAGACCGAATCCTGGGTTACGCGTCGGAAGCGCCCCGCGTACAAACCCAAACTGACCGATCGGCCTTCTTCTTGGTAAAAGAATTGCTACATTTTTTCATGTGAAACCCGATTCCTGGCGTCATGGCGTCACGCCTTATCAATGGCTGGTGCTGTTCGTCGCGTGGCTTGGTTGGGTGTTCGACTCAATGGACTCCACAATTTACGCGCTGGTTCTGCAACCCGCGCTGCACGACCTCCTGCACTCCACCGGAGGTGGTCCCGTCTCCACCGATGTCATCGGTTGGTATGGCGGAATCATTTTTTCGATTTTTCTGATCGGCTGGGCCGTTGGCGGGGTCCTGTTCGGCGTGCTGGCGGATTATTTCGGGCGGACCAAAACGCTGATGCTCACCATCCTGGTTTACGCTGTGTTCACCGGGTTGGCCGCGTTGTCGCACACCTGGTGGCAACTGGCACTTTTCCGGTTTGTCACGGCGCTCGGCATTGGCGGCGAATGGGCGGCGGGTGCGGCGTTGGTCGCGGAGGTCTGGCCGGAGAACAAACGGGCCAAGGCGGCGGGTATCCTGCAATCAGCGTGGGCGGGAGGATTTCTTTTGGCGGCCGTCATCAGTCTGCTCCTGCGCGACTGCGGCTGGCGTCCCATGTTCCTGGTCGGCGTGGCGCCGGCTCTGGTCGCGCTGCTGGTGCGTTTATGGGTCAAAGAACCGGAGCGTTGGGTCACGGCCCGCGCGGCGGAACGGCAAGCGGGCGGGGCGCGTCCGGGCAAGCTGGCGCAATTATTCGCGCCGGGGCTGGTTCGTGGCACGCTGGCCGGTTCCGGGCTGGCATTTGTCGCCGTGTTTGGCCTGTGGGGTGCGACGAACTGGACGCCGACGCTCATTCGCGCTTTGCCGGATTTGCACGGCCTGAGCGCGTCTGAACTCACCGGTCGCGTCAGCTACGCAACCATGCTGCTGAATGTCGGCGCGCTGGCCGGTTATCTCATTTTTGGTCCGCTGGCCGATCGCGTGGGCCGGCGGCGCGTCTTCGCCCTGATGTGCCTCGGCAGCCTGGTGATGCTGCCGGTCACGTTCCTGACACCGCGAACTTACGTCCAGGTGTTGCTGCTGTTGCCGCTGTTGGGCTTTTTTAATAACGGCATATTCAGCGGCTTCGCGATTTATCTGCCGGAATTGTATCCGACGCGGATTCGCGCCACGGGCGCGGGATTTTGTTTCAACGTCGGCCGGTTATTGGCCTCCGCCGGTCCGTTCATAACCGGTTACCTGGTCGCCGCGCTGGGCAGTTTCAGCCTCGCCGTCTGCGTCGTGGCCGTGATTTATCTCGGGGGACTTCTGATTCTGCCGTTTGCGCCCGAAACCAAAGGCCAACCACTTCCGTCGTGAGTCAACCAGTTGCCGGCGGCTTGAATGGTGCGACAAGGTCAAACATGCCATACGATAGCAGGAGTGGAGTTGCCGGGGGTCAACGCGAGCTTGAGGAGTTGAAATGAACGTAGATTCGCGTAAGCTCCGTCTCGGCCAAACCATGAAAACCCATTTTGCGCAGGCGAAAAGCAAACCAACCCGGGTTGGCAACCGTTTGAGAATTTGCGTGGCCCGAGCGCTTTTGCCAGTGATGTTTTGTCTGATAACTGCGGCGGCAACGGCGGCTCCGCAGACTATCAGGCCCGGCGAAATCTGGCCGGACGACCGGGGCCGGCACGTCCAGGCGCATGGCGGCGGCATCATCAAATTCGGCGACGGCTGGTATTGGTTTGGCGAGGACCGCACCGCAGGGCTGCCTCACACGAATCGTTATGTCAGTTGCTATTTCTCCCCGGACCTCGCCCATTGGACCTTTCGCAGCAACGTCGTGAAATTTTTCGACCCGGCCAACCTGGGACGCGGCTGGATTCTCGAACGGCCGAAGGTGTTTTACAACGCCCATACGAAAAAGTTCGTCATGTACATGCACTTCGACAACCGCGGATACAAATTCGCCGGTGTCGGCGTCGCCACCTGCGACACGGTGGATGGCAATTATCAGTACGTGAAAAGTTTCCGTCCGCTCGGCCATGAAAGCCGGGACATCGGCCAGTTCATTGACGACGACGGAAGCGCGTATTTGATTTTTGAAGACCGGCCAAACGGGTTCCACATCGCGAAACTCTCGGACGATTATCTGAATGTGGAATCGGACGTATACCTTTTCACAAATCATCTCGAAGGCGGGGCGCTGGTCCATTACCAGGGACTTTACTACGTCATCGGTTCGGAACTGACCGGCTGGCGGCCGAACCCGAACAAATATGCCACCGCGAAATCGCTGTCCGGCCCGTGGTCGGAGTTCAAGGACATCGCTCCGCCCGCAACGAACACCTACGGTTCGCAATCCACCATGATGCTCAAGGTCACGGGCGCCAAAACCACCACGGTCATCTTCATGGCGGATATCTGGAAGCCCTGGACCCAGTGGGATTCACGCTACCTGTGGATGCCATTGGAAATCGGCGGTGGCAAACTGTGGCTCCCGGCGCCGAAAGAATGGACGCTGGATGTCGTTACCGGCGAAGCGGTCGTCAAAAAATAAAATGACCGGCGCATTGGTTTAAGGATTGAAACAGTTTCGTGTTCCCATAACCTTCGCCGTCAAACAAACCATGAAAACGCAGTTTGCATCGGCAATTTTGCTTTCGTCTTTAATTATGTCACACGCTGAAATTCTCGCCCCGATTCCGCTCTGGCCCGACGGCGCGCCCGGCGCGTTGGGCACCAACGCTGCGGATGTTCCCACGCTCACACCGTATCTGCCCGACCCGACCAATGCGACGGGCACGGCGATGGTGATTTGTCCGGGCGGCGGTTACGCCCATCTCGCGCCGCACGAAGGTAATGATTACGGGCTCTGGCTGAACCAGCACGGGGTGACTTGTTTCGTGCTCAAATACCGGCTTGGCTCGCGCGGGTATCGTTATCCGGCGGAGTTCCAGGACGTGACGCGCGCGATGAGGATGGTCCGTGCTGGCGCTTCGGGTTGGAAGATTAATCCGCATCGCATCGGTATCATGGGTTCCTCGGCCGGCGGGCATCTGGCGGCGACGTTGCTGACGCATTTCGATTCCGGCAACACCAACTCGAGCGACCCGATTGAGCGGCAAAGTTCGCGGCCGGATTTGGGCATTCTTTGTTATGCGGTCATCACGATGGGCGAATATACCCACCAGGGTTCGAAGGACAATTTGCTGGGCAAACATCCATCGCGGAAGCTGGTGAAGCTGCTTTCCAACGAATTGCAGGTCAAAACGAACACGCCGCCATGTTTCATCTGGTGCACCTACGAGGACAAAACTGTGCCGATGGAAAACAGCCTGATGTTCGCTGAAGCGCTGCGGAAAAACCATGTCCCGTTCGATTTGCACATTTACCAGAAGGGCGGGCACGGCATGGGGTTGAAGGATAAACCGCCCTTCGCGCATCCGCATCCGTGGGCCGGTGACTGTTTGTTCTGGCTGAAGGCGCAGAACTGGGTTAGGTGAATCAAAGGCAGGGCGGGCGGCCCGACGCATCTCACTTTTTGCGCAGCACCTCGCGGAGCGAGATTTGACCGTAGCCGTGGGATTCATCCCACGGAAATGCACCTCCCACCCACCGCCTTGCGTCGCAGAGCGACGCCTGAAATCCCGTCAGGCGCGCGTTCCAACCGCTGCTCCGCGACCTGCTTAAAGACGGAGGCACACTCTGAACAGCACGGTATCCAATTTCCCGCTTGCCATTCTCCGCATTTCTCCTATGATTACCTTGCCTGAACGCCGCGTGTGCGGATGTTCATTGAGGCTGAGAAAAAGCAGTTAACCAACAACCTAACCCGGGCCACGTTTTACGTGGTTTAACCTCCGTTGCCGTTTGCAGCGATTGGTCAGTTAGGCAATGGAGCTTCGGTTCCCGCCGTTTGGGTCCAAAGTCTCCCGCAGATCAAACACAGTTATGCTCACCATGGAAGATGCCATGAAGCAAAGCGCGATGCGCTTTGCCGCAGGCGAAATTGTCAAAGGCAAAATCATCGAACTCCGCCCCAAGGAAGTCCTGGTGGACATCGGCTACAAAAGCGAGGGCGTCATCTCCGGCATGGAATTTGAAGACATCAAAATGCTGAAGGTCGGCGACGAGATTGATGTTTTGATCGAGAAGCTCGAAGACAAGGACGGCATGGTCGTCCTGTCGCACGAAAAGGCCGAGTTCAAAAAGAATTGGGACAAGATTCTCACGATTTGCAACGAAGGCGGCCGCATCACCGGCAAAGTCAAGTCCATGGTCAAGGGCGGCCTGGTCGTCAATGTCGGCGTCGAGGCGTTTCTGCCCGCATCGCAAATTGATGTCATCACGCCGAGGAACCTCGCGCAATTTGTCGGCAACACCTATGAGTTCAAGGTCGTCAAAATCAACCAGGAGCGGCAGAACATCGTCCTGTCGCGGCGCGAACTCATCGAACAGGAACGCAGCGAGCGCCGCGCGCATTTGCTCGCCGAAATGGTGCCGGGCGACATCCGCAAGGGCACGGTCAAAAACATCACCGATTTCGGCGCGTTCATTGATCTCAACGGCATTGACGGCCTGCTGCACATCACCGACATGAGCTGGGGCCGCATCGGGCATCCGTCGGAATTGCTCAAGATCGGCCAGGAAATTGACGTGGTGGTGCTGGACGTGAACAAGGAAAAGGAGCGCGTCAGCCTCGGCCTCAAGCAGAAGATGTCCAACCCGTGGGACAACATCGAAACGAAATATCCCGTCGGCGCGCGCGTCAAGGGCAAGATTGTCAATCTCGTGCCGTATGGCGCATTTGTGCAACTGGAACCGGGCGTCGAAGGCCTGGTACACGTCACCGAGTTGTCGTGGACGAAGCGCGTCGCCAAACCCAGCGACATCCTCAAGCAGGGCGAAGACATTGAGGCCGTCGTTCTCGGCATCAACCGCGAGGAACAGAAGATTTCCCTCGGTATCCGCCAGCTTGAAAGCAATCCGTGGGACACCGCCGAGCAGAAATATCCCGCCGGCACGCATGTCAAGGGCAAGGTGCGCAATCTCACCAGCTACGGCGCGTTTGTCGAGCTGGAGGAGGGCATTGACGGCATGATCCACGTGTCCGACATCTCGTGGACGCGCAAGATCAATCATCCGAGCGAGGTTTTGAAGAAGGGCGATGAAGTCGAGGCCGTGGTGCTCGAAGTGGACCGCCCGAACCAGCGCATCGCGCTGGGCATGAAACAGCTCGCGCAGGACCCGTGGGAGAAGATTGACCAGCTCTACAAGGTCGGCGATCTCGTCACCGGCAACGTCACCAAGCTCGCAAGCTTCGGCGCGTTCGTCGGCTTGCAACACGACATTGACGGCCTCGTGCACATCTCGCAAATCAGCGAGGAGCGCGTGGACAAAATCAAAAACGTCCTCAAGGTGGGGCAGGAAGTCACCGCGCGCGTCGTCAAAATTGACAAGGGCGAACGCCGCATCGGCCTGTCCATCAAGGCCGCCAGCTACACCGACGAGCAGCTCAAGGAAGAACAGAAACTCCTCGACGCGCTCAAACCCGGTGAAGACCTCGTGGCGCTGCAACACGCCTTCGACGCCGCCGACGAAGCAAAGCAGGACGTGCCCAAGCCGGAATAAACCCGCGGCATCTCAAATCTGTCATTCGCTCAGGCGGGCTGGAAACGGCCCGCCTGTTTTTGTTGGAGTTCAGGCTTTATAGCGGTTTAACTAAAACCGTGGCCGTCGGAGGAGCGCGGGCTTCAGCCCGCTTCGACGTGAATTTCATGGAGGACAATGAAGCGGCGTGAACGCCGCGCTCCTGAAAAACGGCTACAGTATTTCACAATTTGCTCTAGCCTGCTCCCGGACAAGCTGAAGCTTGAACTCCAACGGATTTCATTCCGAACTCTTCAACGACTTGTGGCGGTAGTGTAAAATCTTGAACTCCGGCGTCTGCTGGATTTCTCCCGCCAGTTCGAACCGGTTTTCGAAGGGTGGAAAGAACGCGTCGCCACCTTCGATTTCGCGCTGCACGAGGGTCAGGTAAAGATCGGAACAGCGCGGCAGCGCCTGCGCATAAATCTCCGCGCCACCACAGATGAAGATATCGTTGGGAAACTCGTCGGGATTCAATTTGTTCAGCGTGTTGAATATCAGGATTTCGGTCTCCTGTTTTTCTCCCAGCTTCGAGAAATGGAACTGGTAGGCGCGCTTGAGATAACGCCCGCCGCGCCATTCGTGGTATTGCCCGAAAATCTCCGGGTGTTGTTTGATAAGCCGCTGCGGGTGCCGCGTGAGCACCATGTTTTTGCGGTTGGACAGCGGCTGGCCGAGGCCCTCGAACGTTTTGCGTCCCATCACGACGATGTTGCCCATCGTCATTTTCTTGAACCACCTGAAGTCATCCGGCAGGTGCCAGGGGATCTTGCCGCCCGCGCCAATCACGCGGTTCAGCGACATTGCCGCAATGGCTTTAAAGTGTTTCAAGGCTTGGCTGACGAAAGCAAAATGGGTTCCTTTTGCCCGAGGAATTTCGGGCTGCGATGCAGCACATACAAATCCACCGCGCACCACGCTCGTGCGAACTGCTCGCGGACTTCAGCGCGCAACGGCCAGCCCTTCAAACTGACATCCGGCGCAGCGAAGGCGATGGCGTTTAGTCCATGCCGCTGTGCAATCCACAATGCGCGCGGGCAGTGAAATTCCTCCGAGATAATTGTGCACTGTGACAAGCCGAAAATTTTCTTCGCGCGGACAACCGAATCCAGCGTGCGAAAACCGGCGTAATCACAGGTGATGGCATCGGCCGGAACGCCAGCGGCAACCAACGCATTGCGCATGTCTGTCGGTTCGTCGTAACCTGCAATGTGATTGTCGCCGCTCACGAGCAGATGCTGGACTTTCCCGGCGCGATACAGCGCCGCTGCCGCTTCGATGCGCTGGTTGAAATGCAGGTTGGCTTTTCCGCGGCGTGTTTCTTTGCTCGTGCCAAGGACGAGGCCGACTCCGCGCGCTGGAACGGCGTCCATAGAACGGAAAACCCGGCCGTTTGCGGCCTGTTCGCAAGCGCGGTCGGCCCATACCATCAATCCGGTCGCAACCAGCACGGCGCCGGCAGATGCCGCCGCCAGTCGGTAACGATTTGCGTTCATCCAATGAACGATTCTTTCAGCCAGGCGTTTCATAAATTTATCAGAATTGAATTTTGATGGTTCTGTTGTTTCTGTCTAAAACCTAAACTGCAATCGGCGCTTTGATGGCCGGATGCGGATCGTAACCGCTCAACTCAAAATCCTCGAACTTGAAGTCGTCAATTCTTTTGACCGCCGGATTCAATTTCATCTGCGGCAACGGACGCGGCTCGCGCGACAATTGCAGCTTCGCCTGCTCGACGTGGTTTTTGTAAAGATGCAGGTCGCCGAATGTGTGGACGAACTCGCCCGGCTTCAGACCGCAGACCTGCGCGACCATCAACGTGAGCAGCGCGTAACTGGCGATGTTGAATGGCACGCCGAGGAAAATATCCGCGCTGCGCTGGTAAAGCTGGCAACTTAACTCGCCATCGAGCGCATAGAATTGAAATAGCGCGTGGCAGGGGGCCAACGCCATCTGTTCGAGTTCGCCTGGATTCCAGGCGGTAACGATGTGCCGCCGACTGTCGGGATTCTTTTGGATCTGCGCGATGACCCCGTCAATCTGATTAATTGAGCGGCCGTCGGCGGTGCGCCAGTTGCACCATTGCGCGCCGTAGATGCGGCCCAAACTGCCATCCTTGTCCGCCCATTCATCCCAGATGCTCACGCCGTGGTCGTGGAGGTATTTGACGTTGGTGTCGCCGCGCAAAAACCATAGCAATTCGTAAATGATGGACTTGGTGTGGACCTTCTTCGTGGTGAGCAGCGGAAACGATTCGTGCAAAGGACAACGGATTTGCGCGCCGAACACGGAATAGGTGCCCGTGCCGGTGCGGTCAGCCTTGAACCTGCCGTGTTCGAGGACGTGCCGCAGCAAATCGAGGTATTGAATCATCGCGCCAAAAAGTTAACCACGAAACACACGAAAGACACGAAAAGAAATTATTCTCGCCAACCGATTCCCAAATGGCTTTTTATTTCGTTTTCCTGTTCCGATGTAAGCCCACCTTTTTTAAGAGCTTCAACGTCTGCTGACGTCGACAAAATTATCACATAATAACGCCAAATTTCGCCAACCACGCGAGACGACAGCATGATGTCACGAAACGGCAAATGAATAAAATACCACGTTAGGAGTGCCAATAAAAACATCCACCAAGCCGTGCTGATTAGTCCCCATATCGTTACTCCGATGAATGCAGCAGCCGCTAGAGTATAAAGCCTTGATACAAAAAGCGGAAATACAGAGTTCCGTCCACAAAATATGGGAAATAATTTACTGAGACATTCGGAAACCTCGGTGTCTGACTCCGATTGAGACTGCAATTTTGTCAACAAGTCCCGCGAATAAATTCGTTCCAAGAACCAAACCGTGAGCAATCGCACCAGAAAAAGTGCAACCGATACAATTCCCAGACACACAACCGGCGTCAAATTTAATTGGTCGCCCCAATGTAACAAGTTGTGCATTTGGTTTTGCGACTGTATTTTTCCATCCAGTTTCTGTCCAGCGTTCTTTGCTCCATAGTGCATCGGAAATCAGCCGGCCGGCTTACAAATTTCAAGTGACGGTCGAACGTATGTCCTCTCCCCGGGGGAGAGGAAACAGGTGAGGGCGAGCGTAAAAACGAACTTCATTTATTCGCCAAGCTATTTACTATTTTGCCATGTCGGATACCAAACGCGTCCGCGCGCTTCGCAAACGGGAAACGTGGGCTGAAAAGCTCATGTGGCGCTGGTTGCGCGCTCGGCGTTTTGCCGGCTACAAGTTCCGCCGCCAGCATCCCGAGGGCGTTTACCATCTCGATTTCTTTTGCGAAGAAGCGAGCCTTGCCATCGAGTTGGACGGCTTTGGCCACGGACAACCCGAACAGCAAAGGCACGATGTTGAACGCGAGAAATTCCTGACGTCGCAAGGAATCAAAGTGCTGCGCTTTTGGAATTCGCACCTGCGCCGGAACGCCCAAAGCATCCGCGACACGATTTTTCGGGAATTGCAGAAACGTGCGCCGCATCCGCTGCCCGAGTACACGAGGCCGATGGGCGAGAAATAATTGGTGGGACACTCGCCCTCATCCCGGCCTTCTCCCCTAGGAGAAGGGGAAACATTCGTCGCGTCTTTGTGTATTTCATCCGTCGCCAAAATTTCCAGCGATTTTGACAAAACGATGCAATTGAAATCGGCTCGCCACGCCAAACTTTTGCTGCGAAACTATGGGCGCAATGCGAATCCTCGCCCTCGATCACGGAACCCGGCGCATCGGCGTCGCGGTGAGCGATGAAACCAAAACCATCGCCCAGCCGCTGGAATATATTCCCGCCGAGCCGTTCGCCGATTTTCTGGCGCGGTTGAAGAAATTGCTCGTCGAAAAGGAAATTGACCTCGTCCTCATCGGCCTGCCGCGCAACATGGACGGCAGCTACGGTCCGGCGGCGCACAAGGTTGAGGCATTCGTCGCCGTTTTGAAAACGGCCATCACCGTGCCGATCAAAACCTGGGACGAGCGGCTGACAACGGCGCAGGCGAACCGGATTTTGATCCAGGCCAGGGTCCGCCGCGACAAACGCAAAGAGAAGGTGGACAAAATGGCCGCGGCAATCCTGTTGCAAAGCTATCTTGACGGTAAAACGTGAAACGTGGTGCGTGAAAGCACATTCACGGGTCTTCACGTTTCACGTTTCACGAATCACGGAATGAAATTCAAACTGACCATCGCCTACGACGGCACGGCTTACGCAGGCTGGCAGGTGCAGAAAACCGGCACCGGCGTGCAGCAAATCGTCGAGCAAGCGCTGGCAAAATTGTTTCCCAGCCGACCGCGCCTCCACAGCGCCAGTCGCACCGACACCGGCGTTCATGCGCTCGGCATGGTGGCGCATTTTGAAATTCCCGCCGCGGAATTCAAGATGTCCACCCACAAGCTCGCGCTGGCGCTAAACGCGTGGCTGCCGGAGGACATCCGGGTGCTTTCAGCTTCTCGCGCTCCGGAAAAATTTCACGCCCGGTTTGACGCGAGGGGCAAACAGTATCGTTATTTCGTCTGGAACCACACGGCGATGAATCCTTTGCTTCGGCACAGCGCCTGGCAGGTGACGCGCCCGCTCGACTTGAAGGCCATGCGCGCTGCCGCGACGCGGTTTGTCGGACGGCACGATTTCAAGTCATTTGCCGCGAGCCGGAACTACGAAATGGCGTCCACGGTGCGCACGCTCATGTGTTGCGACATCAAAAAATCCGGGCGTTTGCTGACGTTCATCATCGAAGGCGACGGCTTTCTCTACAAGATGTGCCGCGGCATCGTCGGAACGATTGTACAGGTCGGGCTTGGCAAATTCCCGCCGACCGAAATCAAGCGGATGCTGGCGAAAAAAGACCGGCGCGTGGCCGGCGTGACCGCTCCGGCGCAGGGACTGGTTTTGTGGAAGGTTTTTTATTCCAAATCCGGCCGCAGCCGACGCGCGGAGGCTCTGACTAAAAGTGAAGAATGAGCCTCGTCACCTCGGCTCCTACAAATAGATCAAATGAACGTCGTCCTGGTTGAACCGGAGATTCCGCCGAACACGGGTAACGTGGCGCGGTTATGCGCCGCCACAAAAACGGTGTTGCATCTCATCGAGCCGTTCGGCTTCAAGCTCGGTGACGCGCAACTCAAGCGCGCCGGCATGGATTACTGGCAGCACGTCGAATGGCATCGCTGGAAGAATTGGAGTGAGTTCGAGTCGGCGCACCGGGCTGGCACTGCGCGGTTTTGGTTCATCGAATCCGGCGGGCCGAAGATTTACAGCGACGCGGAATTTTCGGCAGACGATTATCTGGTTTTCGGACGCGAGACCGCCGGGTTGCCGCAGCAATTGCTGGCGCAACACCGCGAGCGCTGGCTGCGGATTCCGATGTTCAATGGGAAATCCCGTTCGCTGAATCTGTCGAATTGCGTGGCCATGGTCTTGTTCGAGGCCTTGCGGCAGCAAGGGTTCAAAGGCGAAATCCGTTGAGTTGCGCGTGGCAGGTTGTGACCGGATTTAACGGTTGGACGATTCATGATTTAACGCTTAACATTGCCCACATCATCCAGCCTATTATGCGCTCACACTGTCCACGGCTTCTTCGCGTTTTTGCGGTGCTGATGATTGCCACCGTTGTGGCGCAAGCGGAGGAACATAATCCATTTGCCACTCCCAGCCCCCTGCCATTTCAGGCACCGCCGTTTGACCGGATTAAAGACGCAGATTACCTGCCCGCCTTCGACGAAGGCATGAAACAACAGATGGCAGAAATCGATCGCATTGCCAATAACCCCGCTGCGCCCACATTCGAGAATACGATTGTCGCCATCGAAACGTCGGGCCGCATGCTCGACCGCGTCAACCTGACTTTCCTGGCGGTGGTGCAGGCAAATACCAGCGACACGTTAGACCACATACAGACCGTCGAGGCCCCCAAACTCGCTGCTCACCAGGACGCTATTTTACTGAACGCCAAACTTTTCTCCCGCGTCAGGACGGTATATTACAGCCGCGAGAAAAAGCGCCTCGACCCGGAATCGCGCAGACTCCTTGACGTTTACTACCAGCGCTTCGTCCACGCTGGTGCAAACCTCTCCGAAGGGGACAAAGTCAAACTCCGGGAAATCGATGAACGGGAAGCCGCCTTGGAAACCGCGTTCCAACAAAAATTGCTGGCGGCGACCAAGGCGGGCGCCCTGGTCGCAGGAAACAGGTCCCTGCTTGCCGGCCTCACGGACGGGGACCTGGCAGCCGCCGCGCACGCCGCCGAAATGCGCGGCCTGACCCATCAGTTCCTGATCCCACTTCAGAATACCACTCAGCAGCCATCCCTCACTGAACTCTCCGATCGCGCCACTCGCGAACAGTTTTTTCATAATTCGTGGAACCGTGCGGAACTGGGCGATACCAACGACACGCGGGAAACCATCATCGAAATTGCCCAGTTGCGCGCGCGCAAGGCCCGGCTTCTCGGTTACCGCAATTATTCGGAGTACGTCCTCTACGACCAAATGGTAAAATCGCCGAAGGCGGTGGATAAGTTCATCGGTCGGCTCGTTCCGCCAACGGCGGCCAAAGCCGCCGCCGAAGCCCGCCAAATCCAAGCCGCGATTGGCAAGTCCGGCGAACATTTCGATCTCCAACCCTGGGACTGGAAACGCTACTCGGAGATGGTGCGCAAAGACAGGTATGACCTGAACGAGAATGAGTTGAAGCCTTACTTCGTGCTGGACAAAGTGCTGCAGGATGGCGTGTTCTACGCCGCCAATCAGCTTTATGGCATCACCTTCAGAGAACGCCACGATCTTCCCGTTTATCATTCTGACGTCCGCGTCTTCGACGTTTTCGACGCGGATGGCTCGCAACTTGGCCTGATTTACCTGGATTACTTCAAGCGCGACAACAAAAGTGGCGGTGCGTGGATGAACAATCTCATCGACCAATCCCATTTGCTCGGGACCAAACCGGTTATCTGCAACGTCGCCAACTTCCCGCCGCCGGCGTCCGGGCAACCGGCCTTATTGACGTTTGATGAGGTCACCACCATGTTCCACGAGTTTGGCCATGCGCTTCACGGGCTCTTCGCCAATCAGAAGTATCCGAGTCTGGCGGGCGCTAATACGGCGCGCGACTGGGTCGAATTTCCCTCCCAATTCAACGAGCACTGGGCGCTTTACCCCGCCGTCCTTAAGCATTATGCCGTTCATTATCAAACAGGCGAGCCGATCTCCCAACCCCTTGTCGACAAGATCCAGAAGTCCCGAACCTGGGGCCAGGGCTACGATCTGGGCGAACTGCTTGCGGCGTCTGAACTGGACATGCAATGGCACGAGCTCGCCACGGACACGGCGGTGCGCGATGTTGATGCTTTCGAGCAGCAAGCCTTGGCGCACACACATACCGACTTCGCCAACGTCCCCCCACGCTACCGCTCCAGTTACTTCCTGCACATCTGGGCCAACGGTTATGCCTCGGGATATTACGCCTACCAATGGACCGTCATGCTGGACGACGATGCCTTTGCCTGGTTTACCGCCCACGGCGGCCTGACCCGCGCAAACGGTCAGCGATTCCGTGACCTTATTTTATCCCGTGGCCAGACTCAAGACTACGCAGCGATGTTTCGTGCGTTTTACGGCAAAGGGCCTGACGTAGGTCCGATGTTGGAAGACTGCGGGCTGAAATGATTCGAAGCGCGCACGGCTGCAGCAGAGCTTGTTGTCTGGAGCCTGTTTGGTAATGTTCCATTGGTCGGGCGCTTGGCGCAGTGGCTAGCGCGTCTCGTTTACACCGAGTAGGTCGGGGGTTCGAATCCCTCAGCGCCCACCAGCCTTCGTTCGGAGCGCAGCGGAGAATGAAGGCTGCCGCGCCGAAGTAAAACGAAGACGGGCTACAATAACTTTTCGCAGATGCTCCGAACTACGGCTCGGCAAGCCAGTTTACTTTACTTCAACCAAAGTTCCGTCACGACGAAGTTTCATCCGCCGTCCGCGCCATTCAACCGTACCGCCCGTGAATGCACCGAGCCAGATGACCACTTGCAGCAAATCTTTCACGGGCACGAGCCAGAAATAATTCGCATTCGCGGAACCTGTCAGCCGGCGTTGCAGATTTTGCGCGAGAACCATCCGGATTAAAAGAAGTGCGATGGCAACGAACAACCCACAAGGCAGTTTGACCGCGATTCCCGAAGTCTGGAAGAAACCATAATCCGTGTTTTGGACGGTTGTTGCCGATAAGGTCGTTAATGCCAACGCCAGCCACAACAGCGGCCAGAATGTGGCGTTGGCCAGAACGCTGAAAAAGTAGGGCAGGGGCCGGCAAACACGGATGGTGCGCGCCCAGCGAAGCTGATGTTTCCAGACCTCGCTCCAATTCATCGGTGTGTCCCAGCATTCCACCGCGACGGGGCAAAGGGCGATACGATGGCCCTTCCGGGCGATGCGATGGCCGAGTTGATAATCGTCCGCCAGACAATCGGCCAGCGCGCTGAACCCGCCGATTTCTTCGAGCAATTTGCGACGCGTAAGCATGACCGCGCCAAGCGCGAAGTCGAGCGGCTTGAGCATGGCGGCCTGCAACACCTGGCTCCAGAAATCGGCGTTGATGGCGATGGCCTCCCATTGCATGGCGAGAGTCGTCGGATTGGCCAGCCGGTAGAAACAGTTGACGAGGCCGGTTTTCGGATCGCTCAACGGCGCGACGACGTTGGCGAGAAAATCCGGCGGAACGCGCACGTCGGCGTCACTGACCAGGATCAAATCGTGCTTCACGAGTTTTTCAAGCTGAACGAGCTTGGCGACTTTGGCGTTCGCGCCGGACAGCCGGTCACAAACCACGAGTTCCGCGTCATGTCCCGGATTTTCGGCGATGAGTTCACGCACGATTTTGCAGACGGGATCGTTCGCGTCGGCGACGCCAAACAGGATTTGCGTCCGGTCGGTGTAGTTTTGCCGGAACCAGCTCCGGAGGGATTCGGCGGTGGTGGCGTCGCAACCTTTGAGCGGCTTGAGCAGGGTGACGGCGGACGAAAAAGAAACGTCGGCAACGCGCCGGTGCAGGGGAAACCGCCGCGCGGCGAACCATTGCCAGAGCGCAAGCGCCAGGCTTAACAACGCAAAGACGGCGAGAATTGCGTTGGCAAAATTCACCGGGAAGAAGTTAGAAATCAGGCGGGAGCGCCAGATGTTTTGGCTTCCGGATGCTCATCGAGCACGAGCACGCCGTGCGGCGGGAGGTCGTAATTGCCGGAGAAGGTGTTGCCGGTGAGGTAGTCGTGCATCGGCTTGTAAAACTGGATGCGGACCGGCGAATTTTGATGATTGAGCAGGAAATAAACCCGCGTGCCTTCCTTCTCGCGCATGCTGACTTCGACGTTTTCAGGAACTTTGAGCAGGGGTTGCAGCCCGCACATCTGCCGCAGCCAGACGATGAAATCGTGGTAAAAGTGCTGGTGGCTCATCGTGCCGATGTAAATCGCCTTGCCGAGGCCGAAGTTGTTCATGGTGATGGCGGGGCGCCCGGCGTAAAAGTCCTTCGCGTAAACCGCCAGCACCTGGCAGCCCTTCGGCTCAATGATGTCGCACCAGAGCCGCGCGGGATGCAGATGACTCGTCTGGAACGCGCCCTTGAAAGTAAGATGATTTTCCTCGCCGGGCGCAACGGGATCGAACTCCAGCACTTCCATCCCGAACAGGTCGGTCAGGTCGTTGGGATACCCGGTGTCGGGGGCGATGCTGTATTGGTCCACCAGGCCGGTGTTGAACGTGCTGACGAGGGTGCCGCCGTTCTGGACGTACAGTTTCAGCCGGTCGGCTTCGCCGGCGGCCAGCAAATGCAGCGACGGGGCGATCACGAGCTTGTATTGCGACAAATCCTCCGTCGGGCGCGCGAAATCCACGGGAATGTTCCGGTCATGCAGCGCGTTGTAAAAGAGCTGGATGTGCTCGCGCAGATTGAAAAATTTGTTCGGCTGCATGGACTGCTGCAGCGCCCAATCATTGTCGTGGGTGTAAAGAATGCAGGTTTGGGGCGCAACCTTCGTGTTCCGGATCGCGGGCGCGAGCAACTTGAGTTCCTCGCCAATCTGGCTGATTTCCCGGTAAACGCGCGAATTATTGTCAATGTGGTGTGGCATCACGGCCCCGAAAAATTTCTCGTTGCCGATGCGCGGCTGCCGCCAGCGATAATAAAGCACGCCGCACGCGCCGCGCGAAATCAACTGGTACGTGAACAGCCGGATGACCCCGGGGCGCACGAGCGGATTCACGTCCTGCCAGTTAACCTGGCCGGCCTTTTGTTCAATCACCCAAAATCCGCAATCGCCGTCAGGCGTGCGGATCGATTCCTTTTTGAGCGAGCGCAGGATGTCGATGTCGCAGGCCAGTTCGGAGGATTTGGCCTTGATGGCGGCGTTGCTTTCGACGGATACAAAGTCCACCACGTCCGCCATGTCGAAGTGATCGAATTTGCGCCGGAGCGCGCGGAGGTTGACGGTGACGGGATGGTCGGGGCAAAGTTCGCGCAGCACATCGGCCTGCATCCGGACGAAGGCGATGATGGCGTCGCTGCAAAAGCGGTTCCAATCGAGCAGGAGCGCCGGGTTGTGTTCGCCGGGCGCGTAGAGTGGCATCGGCACCTGATCGAACGCGGTAACGACCTGTCCCCAATGGCGCAAACCCAGCCGGTCGTTGAGGCGCTCGATGGTTTCATATTTCAACTTGAGCCAGCTCTGCCATTCCAGCCGCGAATCCTCGTTGAACGACCACTCGGTTTGATGGCCGCCGATGCCGCTGTCAATCTGCCAGGCGAGGAGTTGGGAATGGTCGCCGAGGCTGCGGGCCATGTTTTCGACCAGGCGCTTGGCGGCGTTCCAAAAAGTATCGTTGTTGAAGCACACCGCGCGGCGCGTGCCTTCATGTTTGACCAGCCCGTGTTCGTCCCGCGGCAGGATATCGGGATATTTTCGCGCCAGCCAGATGGGTGGAGCGGTGGTCGGCGTGCCCAGCACCACTTTGAGGTCGTGGTCCGCCATGATGTCCATCACGCGGCGCAGCCACTTGAAATCGTATTTGCCTTCCTTCGGTTCGCAGAGGCCCCAGGAAAATTCCCCCATGCGCACAACATTGAAGCCGGCCTGGACCATCAATTCGGCGTCACGCTCCCAGGCCCCCTCGGGATCGTCGGCGGTGCCGCCGTAAGGAAAGACCCACTGCTCAGGATAATAATCAACGCCAAAATACATAACCCAATATGGTCCAACTCGTGAGCTTCGAGCGGATTATAAAAGCCGGACGTCATGCTGGCAACCTTAAAATCACACCGCGGCACGAATTCCCCAGGCTTGTGAATCCGGGGGTTTCCTGAACAAAGTGGCTTTCGGACAATTCAGCGGCCGTCGCCTTTCCGGCTCGTGCTCCACATTTTGCGCTTTATTCTCCGGCCCGAATTCTGAATTCTTAGTTTCATGGCGTTCCTGAACGACAATTATCTTGAAGCTGAAGGCCGGCTACCTCTTTCCCGAAATCGGCCGGCGCGTGAAAGTTTTTTGCGAAGCCAATCCGGAAGCGGCCCAACGCCTCATCCGTTGCGGCATCGGCGACGTGACCGAACCGCTGCCGCCCGCCGCCATCGCCGCGATGCACAAGGCCGTGGACGAAATGGCCGTGCGCGAGACGTTCCACGGCTACGGCCCGGAACAGGGCTACGAATGGCTGCGCGCCGCGATTGCGCAAGAACGATTTTCGCGACCGCGGCTGCGATGTGGCCGACGACGAAATTTTTGTCAGCGACGGCACCAAATGCGACACCGGCAACATCCTCGACATCCTCGGCGCGAAAAACAAAATCGCCATCAGCGATCCGGTTTATCCGGTCTATGTGGACACGAACGTCATGGCCGGCCACACCGGCGAGGCGAACGAGGCGGGCGCCTACGCGAAACTCGTCTATCTGCCGTGCAAGCCGTCGCAACGGTTTCATTCCCGAACCGCCGAAGCGGCACGTGGACGTGATTTATCTTTGCTCGCCGAACAATCCGACCGGCGCGGCGGCCAAGCGTCCGCAACTCGAGGCGTGGGTGAAATACGCGCTCGAACACAAGGCCGTCATTTTGTTCGACGCGGCTTACGAGGCTTACATCAGCGACGCCGGCGCTGCCGCATTCGATTTACGAAATTCCCGGCGCGCGCGAGTGCGCCATCGAATTCCGCAGTTGCTCGAAGAACGGCGGCTTCACCGGCGTGCGCTGCGCCTTCACCGTCGTTCCCAAAACGCTCAATGCGCAGACGAAATCCGGCGAGTTCAAGCCGCTGCATCCGCTCTGGCTGCGGCGCACGACAACGAAGTTCAACGGCGTGAGCTACATCGTGCAGCGCGGCGCGGAGGCGCTTTACTCGCCGGAAGGCAAGGCGCAGGTGCAGGCGCTCATCGAGCATTATCTCGGCAACGCGAAAGTGCTGCGCGAAGGCGCGAAGAAGGCCGGGCTGAAAGTTTTCGGCGGCGTGAACGCGCCCTACATCTGGGTGCGCGCGCCGAAGGGCGTCACGAGCTGGCAGGCGTTCGACAAGATTCTGGGCGAAGCAAACGTGGTCATCACGCCCGGCAGCGGTTTTGGCGCGAAAGGCGAAGGCTATTTCCGCATCAGCGCCTTCAACAGCCGCGCCAACGCCGAGGAAGTCGCCCGCCGTTTGCAGGAATTGAAGTGGTAGCGGCAACCATCCCTGGTTGCCAGTGATTGCGGCATCCTTGCCGCAAGTTTCTTGAACATGCAGCTGGAAGCTGCAATCACTGGCACGCTGGGAAGCGTGCCTCCGCAAAACCGGGGAAATTGTCCGCCGCGTGCAGGCATTGAAGCGGTGACATTTGTCTCCTAACATTCCGGATCAACGACTCCGCGCCAGTGATTCCCATTATGCAACTGAGGCGTGATTGTTGGGTTCACTGCATCCGGTTTGTTGAGTTTTCACCGGTGATGCTGGTGAAATTTCATCATTGCGGGAAGCATTCGTTTTGGTATGCTAGCCGCTCGTTTTTACCGACCATTTAACCGAAACAATTTATGTCACAGCATCGCAGTCTGCGCGCGGCGTCCACCCTCGGCGGCAAGCGCAATGTCCTCAAGCGCTTCGAGCGCGTCGAACTGCTCAAGAAACGCGGCCAGTGGAAGGACGGCGACCGCATTACCGGCCTCCGCAAAACCAAGCCGCCGGTCTAAGGAGTGACAAGTGGCACGTGACGCGTGACACGGGTTTGCCGTCGCTTGTCA
This sequence comes from uncultured Verrucomicrobiae bacterium, assembly GCA_963802515.1. Taxonomy (GTDB): domain Bacteria; phylum Verrucomicrobiota; class Verrucomicrobiia; order Limisphaerales; family UBA11358; genus UBA11358. Next base: position 909,881 of record CAWDIX010000002.1, on the reverse strand, counting down.
CCTGTCACATATCACGCGTCACATGCCCCCGGCCCTTCGTTTGCAAAAATTCCTGGCGGACGCGGGCGTGGCCTCGCGCCGTGCCGGTGAACAGTATCATTCTGGACGGACGCGTGGCGGTCAACGGTCAGCCGGTCCGCCTGCTGGGCACGAAAGTTGATCCGGTCCACGATGAGGTGACGGTGGACGGCCGGCCCGTTCGCGCCCGGCGCAAGCTGTAGGTGGCGTTACACAAGCCGGTTGGGTGCGTTTGTTCGCGCGGGATGAATCGGGGCGCCCGACGATTTATGATTTATTGCCCCGGGAATGGCAAAATCTCTATTCCGTGGGCCGTCTGGATTTCAACACGGAAGGATTGATTTTCCTGACCAATGATGGACAATTCGCGTTGCGCCTGACGCATCCGCGCTACGGCGTCCGCAAGAAATACCTGGCGACGGTCGACGGCAGCGTGGACGCGGCGATGCTGGCGGAGTTTCGGCGCGGCGTTTGGCACGCGGGTGAGAAGCTCAAGGCGGACGCGGCCAGGCTGATTTCGGCCAGCCGCGCGAAAAGCGTGGTGGAGCTGGAATTGGGCGAGGGCAAAAACCGCGAAGTGCGGCGGCTGTTTGAGTCGCAGGGATTGACGGTGAAACGATTGCAGCGGACGCAGATTGGCAAAATCAAACTGGGCGAACTGAAACCGGGCCGCTGGCGGACATTGACAGAGACCGAAATAAGAACTTTACTTGGCTGAATTATGAAAAAGCAGATTTGGTTGGTTTTCGTGGCAACAATTTCAACCGGCGTGCTCGCGCAGACGAATGCACCCGGGTCAACACCCCCCGTCGCAACTCCGCCACCGGCGGCAACCGCGCCCGCGACGACCGCCGTCGAGCCGGCGTCCGCGGAGACAACCGCGCCCGCCAAAAGGTCTTTCTTCTTTCACAAAAAACGCACGGCCGTCGCGGCCAAGGAGACGGCAATTGTCGAGCCACCCGTCGTGCTCACGCCCGGCCCGGCGGAAGTGGGCGTCAAGAGCATCAACGTTCGCGGCCAGGCCAGCCTCAAAGGCGAAATCATCGCCCACCTTTCCAAGGGCGACGCGGTGACGGTGCTCGAACAAATTAATTTGCGACAAACATAGGCGGATGAACCGGCGCAGTGGGCCAAAATCGCCTTTCCCACAAACGCGTACGTCTGGGTCAATACCAAATACATTGATGCCGTGAACAAGACGGTTTTGCCGAAGAAACTGAATTTACGCGCCGGGCCGGGTGAAAATTTCAGCGTGGTCGGCCTGGTCGAGCGCGGGACGCCCGTCAGCGAGGTTTCGAGCAAGGGCAAATGGATGGAAATCGAACCGCCGCCGAATGCCTACGCCTTTGTCGCCGCGATGTATTTGAACCAGGAAGCGGTGGCGGCCGCGCCGCCCAGCGTTCCTCCGCCGGCGGTAACTGAACCGGTGCCGACCCCAACGACGGTCGCCGAAGCGCAACCCGTCGTTACCGAACCGACCAACCCGCCCGCCACGACCGAAACCAACGCTGAGTTGGCCAATGCGACGGAAACGAATGCGCCGGCGGAAATGGACACGAACGCGCTCACCGAAGCCGAAACGAATGCGCCACCCCCTCCGCCTCGCATCGTGACACACGAAGGGTTCGTCCGGCATGTTACCAGCATTATTGCGCCGACGGCTTATGAATTGTATGACACGAATACATTCACAACCATTGATTACCTGTACTCAACGACGACGAACCTCAACTTGAGCCGTTACAATGGCTTGCACATTATCGTGACCGGCGAGGAAGGCCTCGCCGCGCGCTGGAAAGACACACCCGTTCTCACCATCCAGCAGGGATTCACTAGTGCCGTCCGAGTAACTGCCAGCCCGGACAATCTCATTGACGGGCGCGCGATCGCGGCGCAAATCCAGCGTGAACTGGCCGGCCGCATCGCCGCGCTGAAATCCCGCGGCGTTCAGGCCAGGACTTGCGTTTGTGCGCGTCGGCGAAGACCCGGCGTCCAAGGTGTACGTCGGTCGCAAGGAAAAGGCATGCGCCGAGCTGGGCATTTTTTCCGAAATGCACGTTTTGCCGGGAGTGACCAGCGAGGATGAACTGCTCGCGCTGCTGCAGAAGCTGAACGCCGATGCGCGCCTGCACGGAATCCTGGTGCAAGCGCCATTGCCGAAACAAATCCGCGAGTCGGTGATTTATTCCGCCGTTTTGCCGCAGAAGGACGTGGATGGTTTTCATCCGGTGAACGTCGGCAAATTGATGCTCGGTGACGCGACGGGTTTCCGGCCCTGCACGCCGGCGGGAATTGGCGAGTTGCTCGCGCGTTCGCACGTGAAAACCGAGGGCGCGGAGGTGGTGATTCTGGGCCGTGGCAACATCGTCGGCAAACCGATGGCCGCGATGCTTTGCCAGAAAGGCAAGCACGCGAACGCGACCGTCACGATTTGTCATTCCGCCACGCGCGACATCCCGGCGCATTGCCGGCGCGCGGACATTTTGATCGCCGCGATGGGCGTGGCCGAATTTGTGAAGGCGGACATGGTCAAGCCCGGCGCGACGGTGATTGACGTGGGCGTCAACCGGGTGAGCGATCCGCAGGCGAAAAGCGGTTCACGGCTGGTCGGCGACGTGGATTTCGCGCGCGTGCAGCCGATTGCGGGAAAAATCACGCCGAACCCCGGCGGCGTCGGGCCGATGACAATTGCGATGTTGATGCAGAACACCGTGCATGCGGCGGAAAACTCGATTTTGTAGGAGCCGACGTGAGGAGGCTCTGTGCTTGAAGAAATACGAATAAACAAACCGAAATTTGGAGTCTCGTCACCTCGACTCCTGCAGCGGACGATAAATTTATGGAAGCCACTCGAATTTTGCCGGATTTGCAGTCCTCGCTGTTGTGCGAGGAGGTCCGCCAGGAAGCCAACGGGAATCTGATTCTCATCGGCGTCATCAACCTCATCCGCGTGCCGCAACTGCCCATCGTCGCCGCGCGGCTCTGCGTCTTCAATCGCTGGACGGCGGGCATCGGCCAGTTCACCGAAAGCATCCGGCTGATCGCGCCCGACCAGACCACGGTGCTCCGCAAAGGGGAAATGAAATTTGAACTGCGCGACGTGGGGTTGCATGCCACCAACGTGATGGTTTTCGGCCAGATCGAATTCAAGGCCGCCGGGACGTATTTTGTCGAGGTGCTGGTGGATGACGTGATGAAGCTGCGTTACCCCATTCCGGTGGTTCACGTCCCGCCGCCGGAGCAATCGCAAAAATCCCCGCCGCCCCCGGAAAATGCGTCCGACGCCTGAGCGCAGCGCAAAATCACCTCCGTGGTCCCTCGTAATCGAAACGACATATTCGAGGGTGAGAACGGAGGGAAACGTCCTCAATTGAGTTTGGAGTTCCGCGTTTACGCGGTTTTGGCCGTCCCGCTGCTTGCGGGACGGAACTCCGAACAAGTCAGGACACTGCCGAACGCAGGACGAGTTTGCAATTTGGCCGGGCTGTTTTAACCTGTGCCGGTTTGTGGTTCAATGAGCGCGCCTTCCGAATCCACTTTTGCCTGGGAACCGCTCACGCCGCGCGGGGTGGCCGCTTTTGCCGGCGCGCGACTCGGTCGCTTGCTGGTGGTCCAATTCGTCGTCGCCGTGCTGACTGCCGTAGCCGTGGATTGTTTTTTGGACCTGGGCTGTTTTCCCACCGTCAACGCCGCCATTGAACAATTGCCGGATCAGGGCGAAATCCGCGCCAGCCGGTTGAACTGGCATGGCGAATCGCCGGCGCTTCTGGCCGAAGGCGGTTTTCTGGCATTTGATGTTGACCTGGAGCATACCGGCCAGATTCATTCGCCGGCGCAGGTGCAAATCGAATTCGGCCGGCAATCGGTTCGCGTTTTTTCACTGCTCGGCTACCGCGAATGGAATTATCCGCCGGGTTGGATTGTGGCTTTCAACCGGACCGATCTGGAACCGCTTTGGGGCGCCTGGAAACCCGACATCCTGGCTCTGGCGACCGGCGCGGTCATCGTCGGGCTGATGCTTTCGTGGGCGGTTTTGGCGACCGTTTATTTCCTGCCGGTCTGGTTGATTTGCTTCTTTGCCGACCGCGATTTGAACTTCCGGCAATGCTGGCGGTTGGCCGGCGCAGCGCTCATGCCCGGCGCGTTGCTGCTGACGGCGGCGATTGCATTTTACGGCCTGGGCGCGCTGGATTTGATCCAGATCAGTTTCGCCTTCGGGGCGCATCTGGTTCTCGGCGGAATTTATTTATTCATCAGCCCGCTGTTTCTACGGCGGGCGTCGCCTGCGGAAAAAAGGAACCCGTTTACTTCCAAATCTTAATCTTAATCGAACTCTTGCTCGCATTTGCCGGCGGATGAGGATTAAAATCAGGATTAAGATTACGAATGATGAGGACTGGCTGCGTTGACACCCGCGCCAATGGCCTTTAGCCTGCAGGCATCATGTCGCGACTGCCGTTTGAACTGATGCTGGCCCTGCGTTATTTGCGGCCCAAACGGACGTTCGTTTCCATCATCACCCTCATTTCCGTCGTCGGCGTCGCGCTCGGCGTCGCCGTCCTCATCATCGTCATCAGCGTCATGAGCGGGTTCGACCATGATCTGCGTGAGAAAATCCTCGGCTTCAACGCGCACCTGAAAATTTATGCGCGCGGCCAGACGATGGCGGATTACGAACAGGTGATGGGGTTGGTCGAGTCCAACAAAAATGTGCGCGGCGTCGCGCCGTTCGTGCTCGGCCCGGTGCTGCTCGAAACGGAACCGACGAATGGCGAGCAGTCGGCCTTCGCCACGCCATACATGCGCGGCGTTGATCCCGGCCACGAAGCCGATGTGAGCGTGCTGCCGCAGAGTATTAGCGCCGGCAAATTCGATTTGAGCGGGCGCGGTCTGGTGATCGGCAGCGAGTTTGCACAGACCTACAACCTGTTCGTGGGTGACCGCGTCTCGATTTACTCGCCGGCGGAGCTGAAGAAGATGAAGGAGCACCGCGGCACGACGAATGAAGAGGCCATTCTGCCGGACGAATACACCGTGACCGGCATTTTTGACGTGGGTTATTTTGATTACGATTCTTCGGTGGTCGTCGCTTCGCTCGAAAATGCGCAGGACCTTTATGACCTGGGCGACAGCGTCCACGGGCTGATGGTGATGTTGCAGGACCCCTATCAAGCGCCCGAGGTGCAGCGCGAATTGGAAACCACGCTCGGCCCGGGCTACAACATCACCACTTGGATGGAGGAAAATGCCACTATTCTCGGCGCGCTAATGGTTGAGAAGAACGTCATGTTTTACATCCTGTTTTTCATCGTGATTGTCGCTGCGCTGTGCATTTTGAGCGCGCAAATCACGTTTGTGGTCCAGAAAACCCGCGAGATCGGGATGCTCAAGGCGCTTGGCGCGACGAATTTTCAAATTTCAGGCATCTTTCTGAGCCAGAGCGCCATCATCGGCGTGTTGGGCGTGCTGGCCGGCTATGGTTTGGGCATTCTGGCGCTGGCGTATCGCAATGAATTCCTGCATGTCATGAATCACTTGACGGGGCGCGACCTGTTGCCCGTGTCGCTTTATTTTTTCAACCAGTTGCCGGCGGTCATCAACCTGAATGACATCGCCATCATTTGCGGCGGTTCATTTGTCATCTGCATCCTGGGCGGGGTGCTGCCCGCGTGGCGCGCCGGACGCTTGAAACCCGTGGAGGCGCTGCGATATGAGTGAACCGCTTCTTTCCGCCCGCGCGCTCACCAGGACCTACGCGATGGGCAAACGCACGCTCGAAGTGTTGCGCGGGGTGAACCTCGACGTGGCGCGCGGCGAATTCCTCGCGTTGCGCGGCGCGTCCGGCGCGGGCAAAAGCACCTTGCTCCATTTGATCGGCGGTCTGGACACGCCGAACGCGGGCGAAATCCGTTTCGCCGGGCAAAATCTCGCCGCGTTCTCCGAACGCGAACTGACCGGGTTCCGCAACCACCGCGTCGGCTTCGTTTTCCAGGCGTATCATCTGCTGCCGGAACTGACCGCGCTCGAAAACGTCTGTCTGCCGGCGCGGGTCGCCCGTGTGCCGGCCGCCCGGGCCGTGGCGCGCGGCCGGGAATTGCTGGCCCAGGTCGGCCTGGCGGAGCGCATGGAGCACAAGCCGTTTGAACTTTCCGGCGGCGAACAACAGCGCGTCGCCATCGCCCGCGCGCTCATCAACGAACCGGAATTGCTGCTGGCCGACGAACCGACCGGCAATCTCGATTCGCACAACGGCGGCGAAATCATGGAACTGCTGAAAAGCCTGCGCGCCAGAAAACAATCCACGCTGGTCATCGCCACGCACGACGCCAACGTGGCCGCCAACGCCCCCCGGGTGATCGAACTGGTGGACGGGCAGATCCAAACGTGAAAATTTGCGATATGCGATTTACGATTGACGCAACTCGCGACATTTGACCGCGTAAATCGCAAATCGTATATCGTAAATGCAATGAGCCAGGAATATTGGGAACAACACTACCAATCCGGCGATATGCACTGGGACAAAGGCGCGCCCTCACCCGGGTTGGTGGATTTTCTGGCAGCACATCCCGAATTTGGTGGTGGCGACGCCCTCGTCGCCCCGGTGAAATCAAGACAGGAATTTCAAGCACCAGCGACGGGGGCGTCGCTGCCACGGGGCACCGTCTGCGTGCCCGGTTGCGGCACCGGCCACGACGTGCGCGAGTTCGCCAAGGCGGGTTTTGCGGCGTTCGGTTTCGACATCGCTCCGAGCGCCATTCAACTTGCCCTGGGGAAAACCAAGGCCGCCGGACTCAAGGCCGGTTTCCAGCGCGCCGATTTCCTGCAGGATGACCCGCCGCAATTGTTTGACTGGATTTTTGAACATACTCTCTTCTGCGCAATCAAACCCGAGGAACGAAACGATTACGTCCGCGCGGTTCTGCGCTGGCTCCGGCCGGAAGGACAATATCTGGCGGTCAATTACCTGATCGTTGACGAGGGTGAAGGGCCGCCGTTTCCGACCACGCGCGAGGAACTGTGGCGGCGGTTCTCGCCGCACTTTGAGTTGGTGGCGGAGTGGATGCCGCGTTCCTATCCCAACCGGGTTGGGCGGGAGCGGATGTTCTGGTGGCGGCGGAAAGCCGGTTGAAAAGCGCCGTCCGCACGGCTAATTTCTGAATGTACTGCATGTATGCTTGACGACCGCGATTATATGCGCCAGCCGGTCTATCGTGACCGGCCGCTGGTGCCGCAAATGTCCTTCACGATTGCGCTCCTGATCGTGAACGCCGTCGTCTTCCTCATTGAATGCGCCGCTTACGGCTACCCGCTGCGGTTTCCGATTGACAGTTATTTTGCATTGAGCATCGAAGGATTGAAGCATGGCTACGTCTGGCAACTGCTGACCTATCAATTCATGCATGCCGGGGTGCTCCACATCCTGTTCAATGGCTGGGCGATTTACGTCTTTGGCCACGCGATTGAACAAACAATCGGCGGGAAAAAATTCCTGACCCTGTTTCTGGTGAGCGGTGTCATCGGCGGGCTTTTCCAGACACTTGCCGCGGTGCCCTGGCCGGAATACTTCGGCGGCCCGGTCGTGGGCGCATCGGCGGGGGCGTTCGGCCTGGTCGCAGCGTTTGCCGTCTTGTTCCCGGAACGCGAACTGACGTTGCTGCTGTTTTTCATCATACCGGTCCAGCTGACCGCAAAAATGTTGTTGATCTTTTCAGCGGTGTTGGCGGGGGCCGGCATTTTTTTCCCGGCCACTCACATAGCCAACGCCGCGCACCTGGGTGGGATGCTGACCGGTGTGATTTTCATCCGTCAATTCGTTCAAGGCCGCTGGCTGCCATGGAGATTTCCGGCCCGCCGCGCCGCGCCGCGTGAACTCGTGAACGTGCGCGCGGCCAAAGCCGGCTCGTGGCGCTCCTCCGCCGGCAAACCCGACGAAGAACAGTCTGCCGACGAGTTTTTGAAGAGCGAAGTGGACCCCATCCTCGACAAAATTTCCGCGCATGGCATCCAGAACCTGACGGCGCGCGAACGCGAGATCCTCGAGAAAGCTCGTGCCAAAATGACGAAGCGGTAAGTTGGAGTTCACGCTTCAGGGTGTTGCCACCTCAAACCACACGCGGAAGCTTGAACTCCAACAAGGGCAGCTCGACACCCGGCCCCCGGCGCTCTAATCTCCCCGCATGATTACGCGCTACTCTCGCGACCCGAATGCGGGCCATCTGGACCGACGAAAACAAGCTCCGCATCTGGCTGCAAATCGAACTGCTCGCCAGCGAAGCGCTCGTCGGGGAAGGCGTCGTGCCCGCGCGCCGACTTCGCCAAAATAAAGCGCGGCGCGGACAAATGGTTTGCCGATCTGCCCGGCCTGGTCGCCCGCCAGAAGGAACTGGAGAAAGACGCTCAACCACGACGTCATCGGCTTCACCACCGCCGTCGCCGAAAAAATCAACGACAACGCCAGCCGCTGGTTTCATTTCGGCCTCACGCAGCAGCGACATCGTGGACACCGCCTTCGCCGTTCAGATGGTGCAAAGCGCGGACATTCTCATCGCCGACGTGAAGGACGCTGCTGCCAATCCATCGCGCGGCGCGCGAAGGAATACAAATTCACGCCCTGCATTGGCCGCAGCCACGGCATCCATGCCGAACCGACCACGTTCGGCCTCAAGCTGGCGCTGATGCATGATGAATTTGGCCGCGCGCTGCGACGCCTCGAACGCGTCCGCGAAGCGCGTCGCCGTCGGCAAACTTTCCGGCGCGGTCGGCACCAGCGCGCATCTCTCGCCGCGCGTTGAAGCTTATGTCTGCAAAAAGCTGGGCCTGCGCCCGGCGCCGATTGCCACGCAGGTCGTCCAGCGCGACATCCACGCCGAATTCATGACCACGCTGGCCCTGGTCGGCGCGAGCATCGAACGCTGGGCGGTCGAGTTCCGCCATCTGCAGCGCACGGAAGTGCTCGAAGCCGAGGAACCGTTCACCAAGGGCCAGAAAGGCAGCAGCGCCATGCCGCACAAGCGCAATCCCATCACCTGGGAACGCCTCACCGGCCTCGCCCGCGTGCTGCGCGGCAACGCCATCGCCGCGCTGGAAAACGTCGCCCTCTGGCACGAGCGCGACATCAGCCACAGCAGCGTCGAGCGCATCATCTTCCCCGATTCCTGCACGCTGCTCGATTACATGTTCGGCCTGCTCACGCGGCTGATGGACGGCCTCAACGTCTATCCGGAGAACATGAAGAAAAATCTCGGCCTCTCGCTCGGCATGTGGAATTCGCAGACCGTTCTGCTGGCGCTCATCAAAAAAGGCCTGACCCGCGAAGCCGCCTACAAACTCGTCCAGGACGCGGCGATGAAAACGTGGGAAGTCAAGCACGCCGGCCGCGACGACGCGAATTTCGTGGAACAGCTTAAGGCCGACCCCGCCGTGGCGAAACATTTCAAGACGGGCGAACTGGAAAAACTCTGTTCGCTCGACTTCCATTTCAAGGAAGTGAAGAACCGGTTTAAGAAACTGGGATTGTGAGACACGAATTACACGAATTTGCACGAATTGAAGGGCTGAAAGCCCGACAGATGATAGCCCAAGGCAAACGAAGTGCCGCCCCGGGTAAACGTCCAACAATATATATCTCCCTCTCCTCGTCCCGCCTTGCGGGAAGGAGAGGGCCGGGGCGAGGAGCTGAAAATTCCAACGCTTGTCGCGGCGACTTGCCACGCCGAAGTGCAACGAAGGCGGGAGCGTGGCGAAGATGGAAAGGGCGGCAGAAAATCTCCTGTTTGTCGAACCGTAGCAGCCGACGTGAGGAGGCTCTGACATCATCGGCGCTCGCACCCTCAGCTAGCACCTGATGGCCGGATAATGACGCAGGACAGCCGCGCGAACAGGTTTTTAACCCCAAGACGCCAAGGCGCAAAGCCAAGAGCTTCAAATGGATGACAATACTTTGCTTCACCTGAAGCAAAGTTTTGCATGTCTTCTGGCGGGACAGTTCAACGTGTCGTCAAGCAGGGCCGATGGGAGCGCCGATTTCCAAATCGGCCCGGCCCGCCGGACGCAGATTCATTTTTAACCGCAGAGAAAAGAGCGCAAAGATTTTTGACCGCAGATTAACGCTGACCTGCCGCGCCAAAGCGTAGCGACGGCGGGTGGACGCTGATGACGTAGGACAGTGCTTCCACCCTGTCTCCCCATTCAACCCGAAAACGAAATTGTTCTTGAAAGGAGCAAATCGAGTTAACGGAGAGAAAACCTATGCTTCTGCTTGTCCTTTGCGCTTCGGCTTGCCGTGAATCATCCAGTGTTGCAGCAGGCCGGACACGTCGGAAATTTTACGGTCGTCACTCGTGCGGCTGGCGGCAAGACGGTTTGACGTTTCAACAATCGTTGCTAGGCGCTCGGTGAGCTTTGTTTTTAACGCTTGGGCGGCGCTCTCTTTTTCCGGCAGCGACACTCTGCCGTGCAAACCGTGCTGTGCCAGGGTGAAAACGATTTCGGCATGAGCTCGGGATGGTAGCGCCAACGGTTTTACGGCAGCCTTGCTGCCGCCGAACTCGCGGAAAAAGACCGTGCTGGCGTCAAGCATGTCGTTCGCATCAGGCAGGCTTGCATGACCTTCGGGAATGGTTTGCGCCTTGCCGTCGCCGGCTTGCGCGGCGAACCACTCTGCCAGCGGCTGCTTCTCATCCGGCGCAAGCGAATCCCACAAATTGGCACCAAGTTCGTCAGTGCGGAACTCGCGGCCCTCGGCCCCGGCGCGCTGTTCCTGCTTCTGGATTTCCACAACGCGTATTTGACGGAAGTGAGCGGCGGTTTCGTGGTAAAGTTCATCGCAAAGTTTCTCGCGCTCTTTCGCATCCGAGACGCCCAGCAGTTCAAGCACCGCCAAATCAAGCGCGCGACGGTCGGGTTGCTGGAGTTCCCACGGCAGTTTGATCGGTTCTTCAGCCAATTTCTTCGCGCGCACAGCGGAGCGGCACTCCATGAATTCTTCTTCAACCATCGCGCTGGTGTCACGCCGGCAAAGTTGCTTGAACGCCGCCTCCAATTTCTTCGCGACATCCGGCGCGACTTCGCGCGGGTCGGGCACTTCCAACAAGTTTACATCCACGACTTCGGTTTTGAGATTGCCTTCTGTGCCGGCGTAACGCCCGTAGAATGTCTTAAAATTTGCGATAAACGTCGAATTCACGATGACCTGCAAAATCGCAACTTGTTCTTCAGATAATTCAAATGGATGAACGTCAAAAAGGTTGTGGTTGCAGATAAGTCCCTTTGGATTGGTAGGGACGACGTGCCGATACTGTTGTGCCATTGGCCAGAAAAATGCACCCGGTTTGGTATACGTCAAATCATACCAAGGGTCGCGGGCGGCACATGTCGAGCGCTTCGGCACTGGGACGGCCTTGCTTTTCTTGGAGGCAAAGGCATGACGCTCACCGTAACGAAGATATTTCTCCACGTACTTGCCTTTTAGAGAAGTCAGCGGCTCGGAAACGAGCAGGATGAGGCGATCCAAATCAGCAGCTGAAATGAGCGGACGACTGACATTCATCAAGCTGTGGACTTCCGGCTTGAGATATTCGCTCTCTACAGGATGAACCGTGCCATCGGGCCGGTCGCCGAGAATTGTTTTCAACGGCGTGTCGACTCCCTCCTGCGTAAATGCAAAGGGAAGATACTTGAAATGTTGGCCACGCTTTAAGGTGCCAAATTGGAACCTTAAAGCATCCGCCTCATCCACAGTGAGTTGGAACATGAAATCCGCTGGAAAACGGTCAAGATTGCGCCGCACCGCTCGGTTGAGACTTTTTGTTTCCACGCCATAGAGTGCGGCGAGATCGCGGTCGAGCATGACCTTTTGGCCCCGCAAAAGCAGGATGGCCTGTTCAATCTGCTCGATGGTGGCAATACCTGTGTTTTCATTCATAATGTTCCCTCAGCATTCGGTTGAAACATCCAGCTTCAAGCTGGGCGCAACTCGCGGCCGCCTGAGCCAAACTTGAAGTTCCAATTTGGAACCTCAAGTTTGCAAGTTCCTCAGCCGCAAGCTCAGATATGAAACTGAATGCCGCTTTTTTGTGCATGGATTTATTCATATTTCACCGGCGACGGCGCGAGCGTTTCCAGGCTGAGTTCATCTTCCGGCCAGCACCCGATGCCTTTGGCTGCTCTTTTAATTCCGGCCGACATATTCATTGGCCACCCGGGTGCTGCCCTTGCCACCGCTGAAGCTGGCAAGTCAAGGGCGCAGGTCATTCAACCAAAACTGCTGTAGTGAATCTTCGATTTGCTGGTGCACCGCGGGGGCCATCGGCGGCAGTGTGCGCTGGAAAATTATCAGCGTCAATTCGCGTTTATCAGCGGTCAAGTTTTGCGCCCTTTTGCGGCAAATAAATCCGTGCCCATCCGTGTCATCCGTGGTAAAAAACTCCGCATGGCCTTTCGGCTACATGACAGCGTGGTGCGCGGCGAGATTGACAATCGCGTCAAGGGCGTCGTGCGCGGTAAAATCTGGGTGGAGGGTCGCGCCGAACCGGTAACGCTCGGGCTCACGGGCAACGCCTGGCCCGACCTTGCCGGCTGCCTGCTTACCTTCACCAACCCGCTCAAGCGCGTCGCGCATCAGCATCTCGATTCGCTGCATCCGCTGCAACGCGGCACGGTCGGTGACTTGACGGCCTCGCGCAAGGTGCGCGTCTTCGATATTCCGATGCCGGAGGCTTACCTGATGTGCAAACGCGGCGAGAAACCGCCGGAACACATGGCCAATTGCCTGTACCTCGAATGGTTCAGCGAGGCGAACGGACGGGTGGTCATCGAGAGCACGGATTATGAACTCACCATTTCCGCGCCGGACTGGCAGATGACAGCGGAGGAAGACGTGGAGCGCGCCAAACAGGCCGCTGCGGGTATGGATGGTTTCATGCAGAAACTCACCGGCGCCATCGAAGCGCAACAACGCGGTCAAAAGGACCCGGAAGCGGAATGGGACGAGCACGACTACGAAAAGTTCATGAAGGAATGCGACGCGCGCACGGACAAATACATGGAGTTGCTGGAGAAATACGGCGACACCCGGGAGGCCGAGGAGAAAATCGCCAAGGAAATGGGCTGGGACAACGAGGATGAAAACGAAACCGGCGACGGGGAGGAGTTGATGTCCGTGGAGGAAATGAATCGCATTACCGAAGAGGCGCTGAACGAACCGCCGCCCGAACCCGAACCGCACCGGGAGGGCCTTGACTGGATCCGGACCGAACAGGGCGACCTCCGCCATCCGCTCCAGCATCGTTGCCATGAGAGCGCGATGAAAGTTTGGCGCCAGTGCGATGAGTTGGGCCTCGAAAAAACCGGGGACAATGATTTAAGCCGGTTCGTATTTGAATTTCATTCGACGGCGGCAAAGCTTGCCGGCGCGTTGAATGGCATTGCCCAAGGCCGGGGATTTCGCGACCACGCGTTCACCGTCGCCTACCTGAAACGCGCGCTCGACCATCTGCACAAGGCGCAAACCGGTCTCGAAGCCGTTGCGCCGAAGAAACTGCTGCCGGAGGAAATGGTTTCTGTCGCGCGCAAGGAATTGTTCGAAATCCGCGAAGGCATCCTGCAATTGATGGATGAATTCAGGGCGACAGGATTCTGACTCGATAGAACAGGCGTGGCGAAGCCGGGTTGTTGGTGGCGCTGAGAGGATTGCCGTTCCCGGTGACAGGAACACCCAGCGGCACCCAGTTGGTTGTGCTGAGATCATTATTAAATTCCACCTGATACTTCTGGCCCACGAGGGTTGACCAATTGAAAACCAAGTTGGTCGCGAACCGTTGGATGCTCAATAAGACTGGAGCGGTGAGCGGTTGGTTTGAAGCGGCGAAGCTCAGGTTGTCGATGCCCAGGCCTTGGGATTTGCCTGCGGGATCAGTCATTTCCCAGACCACCCAGAGGGCGGCGCCCGGCGGCCAGTTGGGGATGACCTGGTTGAGGACGCTGAGATTGGTCTGGTTGATCGCCGCTGTGCCATCCACCGCCACACCGCCAGTGTCCGCCGACACAATGGGGAAGTTCACGTTCAGCGCGGGCAGATAAGCGGTTACGGCGGTCGAGAATGGAGCCGTGGCGGTCGGATCAATGAAATAATAGCACGTGAGCGTTTTGGGCAGGTTGGACTGGCGCCACACTTCGCCCGTTAACCTGACGCTGAGGTACCTGAGCGTGTCGGCGGTCTGGTTGATGAATTTTGCGCCAAACGCAGTGTAGCCGGTGGTGCTCGTGGCCAGCAGGCCCACTGCGCGATTTGAGCTGTTCGGCAAACCAAAGCTGATTATCCCACCCGTAGTCTGGTCGCCGTCGGTGGCGCCAAACCGGGTGCCGACGCTCGCGCCGGGGTCCGCCAAGCCATACCAACCAGCCAACGAGGAGCTGCCCAGGCCGCCGATGCTGCCCGACGCGAACGCCGGGAACGCGAAGTCAAACGGATTGGCAAACGAGTAGGTTGTCCCGCTGATCGTCACCGGGTTGCCGGAATTGACCGAAGTCGCGCCGGGATTGGGCAGCGCGTCAAAAGCCTGCGAGTAAACCGAGCCCGCCTCGGCGTACGGTATGAACGAGGGCGGCGGCAGGCTGGTGCCGTCGTTGGCCGCGCCTGGCGTGGCGTGATAGAAATTCTGCCGGTCAAAACTTTGGGCGTCGGGGAATGAGCCGTAGGAGTAATTCTGGCTGAGGTTGGTGTAGTTGACGTAGTCCAGCACTTGCACCTGGGCATTGGTCGTGAGCCGGCTCAAGGCCAGCGCACCGGCGCCACTCGGCAGTACGAAGCCGGTGTGGAGTTCGTTTGTGGTCGAGAGGTTGGTCAGTCCATCGGCGAACACCACCAGGAACTGGTTGGAATTGATAGTGGCATTGGTCGGAAACGCCCACTGGATCAGGTTGGTGTAGTTGTTGGCCAGATACAGGCCCGCCAGCGAGACGAGGTTGCTGCCGGGGTTGTAAAGTTCAAGCCAGGCGGTGCGCTGGCCGGCGCGGTTGGTGATACCGGTCAGATTGTCGGCCTGTAGTTCGTTGATCCACAGCGGCGGGAAAGGCGCCAGTGCGGTGGCAGCGCTGTTGATCGCGCCGGGCGTGGCCCGGAGCCCCGACGTGGTGTTGACCGCCCAGTTGCCGACACGCCAGTTGTCCCGGGCCGGGTCAAGGAGTTGGAGGGATGAACCGTTCGTCGCCGCCGGCCACGGAGCGTTGCTTTCGTATCTAATGCGGGTGACGATCAAATTCGTTCCGGGTGACGCTTGCGGTTCAACCAGTGAAAGGGTGGCGGCATCGAGCTGGACGTTTCCATCGAACTGGTCGAACACCGGAACCGTCGCTCCATAGGCGGTCGCGAACGTGATGCGGCTCGGGGTCAGCACCAGGAAACTACGCGGCGCGAGGGAGGAGCCGGGGGGGAAGGTGTAGTTCAAGCCCTGCAACTGCCAGCCGGAAAGATCGAAGGTCGTGTTGGTGGCGCGGTTGTAGAGTTCGACAAACGCCGCGTCCGGGTTGAGCGGATGGAACATGACCTCGTTGATCACGAGGTTGCCGACTGGCGGCTCCGGGGTGCCCGTGTTGGTGACCGTGACCCCGTTGGTCGTGCCGCCGATGAGGTTGCCAGAGCGGTCGTAGGCCAGCACGGTGAGCGTGGAAATGCCGGCGCCGACCGGCAGAGTCAGGACCCAACTCGTGGTGGTGGTCCAGGTCAGCGGCCAGGATACGCCGTTGGCGGTAATGGTGACGACCTGGACGGGAGCGGTGCCGGAGAGGACAGCCTGGTTGCCGGACGCGGTAACGTTGGTGGCCGTGAGCGTGAAGTTGGAGGTGTCCAGTGCGGCTATCTGGCTTGCGATGCTGATGCGCGCCTGGGCCACCCAGGATTCAACGGCGGAGGGGTATTGCACGCTCGCCAAACCATCGGCGGCGAACGCGGCGTATCTTGCTTCGAGCAATGTGTTGATGCTGGCCGGTTGCATCGGGCCGTTCACCAGTTCCTTGAGCGCCCGCACATACATGCGCAGGAAGGTGGGATTCGCCATGATCGCCTCCCAGTTGCTGTCCGCCGGGAATCCGTCGAAGGCGGGCATGGTGGTGAACAGGTTCTGGCCGGGCCCCCAGCCGATGCGATTGCCGAGCACGATGGAGAAGTCGAACATAAACAGCGTCCAGGGAACATTGGGGCTGACGTAGCCGTAAATATTCTGGCCATTCTGAACGCCCCAACAATCCCAGTTTCCGGCCGCGTGGCTGGCAGCAACCAGACGCATCCAGTTTTCCATGTTCGCCTGGCTTTCCATCAGGGAAACGTAATTTGAATTGGTGTCGGAACTGCCGGCATCAATCAACGCAAACAGGTTGGTATAATCGCTCAAAGAATCCGGTGTGTCCCGCATTTCATACCACCACCGGTAAGCTGCGGTTTTGTAGGCTCCGCCGGTGGTCTTTTCCGGCAGGAAGAAACCCCAACTGACGTTAATGAACGGCAGATCATTTCCGGTCGGCAGTGGAGCAAACTCAAACCACGGCTGGAACTTGTAAAGCAGGCCGCCGGTGTCATTCGGAAAATATTCGTCCGGCACACTCACGCTGGGGCGCAAGGCGTCTTCCATCAATTCGCCGCGCCGGTGGCCGTTGACGTAAACGGCGACATACCGGCGGTTCACCCACGGGATGCCCAGGCCACGGAGGAAGGTGTTGGCCGCCTGTTCACGCTGCAGCGTGCCGTCGTTGACGTTCAAACTCGACGTGTCGTCCTGAATGTCGTTGCCAACCCAGTGAATCTTGTTGAAGGAGGATGACCCGAGAAAGAGATCGTCCTTGGGCATGTCCCAATTATAGTGGCACGGGTTGCCGATGGGTGAATTGAACCCCTCATGATACGGACTGCCCGCATAGCGGCCGCTCATGTTGTAAATGATCCGGTTGCCGCACACCAGCGTCCCGTCCATGGTCTCGTTGCTCAAAACCGGCAGCGCCACCCAGCGATCAATGTTCGTCTGCGTCAACCACAAATGGTAAGCGCCAAAACTGCTCGCGGGATTGGCGTCGCCAAACATGACCGCGCACTCGCGTTCGGGTCCGCCGTTGTTGAGCAGGGCGGGAAAGCGGCTGCCCGCTCCCCTGGCGTCCGTGGCCGTCACCGTGAAGGCCACGACCACCCCCGCCGCCTGCCCGGGGATGGTGGCGCTGCAGAGGCCGTCGCCGGCAATCGCGTCGCCGCCCGTGCCGTCATCCTTCATTAGGACGCTCGTGTAGGTGGTCGCGGGATCCACGCGATAGTTCAGCGTGAGAGTTTGCACCCCGTCCGGATCATGACTCCGTGCAGTGACGACGACCGTCTGGTTTGCGGCCGGCAGGGAGGGCGAATGGGTTACTTCATAGATGGCCGGTCCGGCGTTGGTCGCGTAGGCGCTGTTGGGCAGGCCGGGGGTGCCCAGGTTGGCGGGAACGGGAAGGGCGCCGGCGGCTTCGAGCCAGTTGCCGTTCAAGCGCAGCATCGCCTCCGGCCAGCCGCAGAGCCAGCGGGCCTTGAACCTCAGCGTCGCCGTCTGACCCGCCGCCAGCGAGTTTGCGTTGAGCGCCACCTGGCAGGAATTGGCCCCCGTCCAGAGGCGGTCCGAGGAGCGGACATGCAGCGAATGCGTGCCGGCGTATCCTTCATTTGCCAGGCTCGATCGAACCATGCAGCCCTGCAACGACCAATTGGCCAGCCCGCTCTCAAAGTCCGGATTCGACACCAGGTTGGTCCCGTTGAAATCCACTTCGACGTTGTCCACGAGGCATTCGCCCACGTCGAGTGGTCCAAGCTGGGCGTAGCCGATGGTGGCGTCGTAGTTCATCCCGTGATCGAGCACCCCGGTGGCCTCAATGTTCACCCAGGAAGATTTATGCGTCTCGTCGCTGTCCGCCCAATTGGCAGCCAGGCGGTTGTCCGCGCGCGGATCGCTCAACTCCAGGCTGCTGCCGCCACCGTGAGACCATTGGCCCCACCGCCCGCCCGTCCCGTAGGTCACTTCGTTCTCCACCACGTAAATCGTGCCGGTGCCGTTCAGGGTTTGCGGCATGGCCAGCGCCACTCGCTCGCCGCGATGCGCCAGCGAGCCGGTGTAATTCCCAACCGTGTTGCCCGCGTTGAGATTGGTGTAGTGGGCAAATAAATTGGTCTGGTTGCGGGCCACCACCAGATAGCCGTCCGGCGGCAGCGTGGTGTTGGTTGGAATAGTGAAGGTGATGCCCGACGTAAACTGCCAGCCGGACAGATTGATCGTGTTGGTTCCCTTGTTGCAGAGTTCAATGTATTGGTCGTCGTCGCTGCCACTGATCGGGTCATACATCAATTCGTTGATGACAATGTCGCCGGTGACAATGGCACTATTGTTCGTGCCCGGAGTGTTGGAGGTGAAGGCATAAAAATCATTGGCGCCGTCCGGCCCGCGGCCATAGGAAACGCCGTTGGCCTGCGCTCCAAATTGCACGGCGTCCAAGATGCGACTGTTGTCGGGCTTGATGAAATAAAGCGTTTCGCCCGCGCCGTTGAGGGTGAAACCGAATTGCGATTGCGTGAAGGAAACATAACCCGCCGGCCCGATCACCGTGCCCGACGGAATGACAAATTTATTCGTCGTTGGATCATCGGTCAAAATGCAACCCGAAACGTCCACGCGGTTCGAGCTGTGATTGTAGAGTTCAATGAACTGCGGCACGCCAGCGTTTTCCGAGTGCGCCAGGATCTCGTTGATGACCACGCTGCGCAGAGGACTGGGCCGGAACGCTTCCATCTCGCCCGGCGAACCGCCGATCACGTCACTGATGTCCCAGGCGCGCAGGTCGCCTTCGCCGTAGCTCGGGTTGGCCAGGACGATCGAATGCCCGGTGCCATCGGTGGCCACCGGCCAGGGGAAAACATTGGAATAGGGCACCTCCAGCAAGAGCGATCCCTGCTCATCCAGCAACTGGATCGTTCCGGATTTCTTGAGGCTGCCGGTGTAGGGGCCAAAGACATTCGTGGCCAGGCCGTAAACGTTTTGGATGCCGGAGGGGGAAGCCGCGACAACGAAAAAAGCCTGCCCGGGAATGAGTGTGCCTGCCGGGAAGGTGTAATTCATGTTGTTGGCCACGATCTGGTATCCGCCGATGTCCTGGAAAAATGGGTTGGAATTGTAGATCTCTAAAAACTCGACGTTGTTGCCGTCGCTGCGCGGGGCGGGCTTGTACATGATTTCGGAAATGACGATCGGGGTTCGGCGGCTGGAGGGCCCGAGCTGCTCATGCGGACTGATGACTGCGGCCACGACCGCATTCGAGGAGACATCGTTGAAGTCGTAAAATTGTGCCGTCGTCGGCTGGGACGTCTGGCGGCTGCTGACGGCCAGTCCGACGGGGATTTGGCTGGGCATCACGATGGTGGCGCTGCCCAAGAGGGACCAGGTCTGCCCGTCATAACTGCCATAGCCACTGAACAGGTTGCCGGCCCGCTTCAACCGCAGCCAGGTATTCGGATAATTGGCCGCAAAATTACCCGCCGAACTTGCCTGGCTGTACGCCGGATCACGCCACTCGAAAACATCACCGTTCATCGCCGCTGCGGCCAGCGCGGCCGCAAAACGCGCTCCGGGATCCATTGTTTCCCGGGCCATCAACCCCGCTTTGGCCCACACGTCCGAAAGACCCAGACTCGCCAGCCGGACGGCCACGTCAAAATCGCCCGTGCGCACGGCATATTGAAAGTTGCCCTGATCGGATGCGCCCCCGAAATCCGTGCCCGCCGCCGTGACGGTGACCCGGTTACTCGAAATTGTGACCGACGAAGCGACCAGCGGATTTCCAATGTCGAGCGGGATGTAAGGCGACGCCACGAAGCTGACGCGGGTATTTGGGGCAATCGTGTTTGGTGTGGTGGCGCGGTCCCGCACGCCGCTGATTGCCAGCACATAGTTGCTGCCATAAACCAGAGATGCCGAAGTGAGTGTCACGGTTACATTGTCCGCCGCCAGTGCCGCCTTGGTTACCGCCAGCGCGTTGGTGAAGGCATAGTTAGCCGTGTTAGTGGCGCTTGCCAGTTCCACAGGTTTGGAAAAGGTCAACTGCACGTTCGTGGCTCCGATGTTGAAGACTCCGGTCACAGTCGGTGGCACCAAGTCTGGCAGCACGGTAAGCAGGGCATTAGAGCTGACAGCGCTGAAAAGCATGTTAGTCACGGTGTTGGTGAGAACCACGGAAAACACAGCGCCATTGTTGGTCAGGCTCACCGATGGTATGACATAGGACAGGTTGGTGGCACCCAGGATGAGAGTGCCATTACGCAGCCAATGAACTGAAATCGGACGCCGCCCGATTACATTCACGCTGAATGTGGCCGGTTGTTGCTCGGTCACGCCCAGGTTCTGCGGCTGGGCCGTGATCCGGACCGGACCTGTTTGTGGCGACACATCCGGGCCGAGCGTGTAATTCTGTTGAATCTCCTGCGGACTCAGGGCCGCCGTGTAGATGCGAAATTCGTCAATTGAACCATAGAAATAGGGATCATTGAACTGGGAGCGGCCAAGCCAGTCGTTCTCCGTCGAACCAATTGCGGCGGGGGTGTAAGTGAATGCGTCATTTTCGGCGACCAGCGCGCCATCCAGATAAAGCTTGGCAACCTGTGAATCGCCGTTCTGCGTCCAGACCAGGTGGTGTTCTACGCTGATGGCGGGCCGGGTGGGGTAATCTACGATTTGTTCTCCCGTGCTCGTCAGCTTGTAAGCGCCGCGGATGCCGCCCGAGCCGCCGGGCACCGACACAAACATGTAGGAGGTGCCGCCGCCCTGGTTGCCCGGACCGCCGACGCTGTTGCCGAAATCCCACAAACGCGCCCAGGTATTTCCGCCGTTGTCCGTGAACCACGCCTCGAAGGTGACTGAGGTGAGTCCGGCGACGAGATCAGTTGGCAGGTTCACATAACCGCTGCTGCCATCAAGGGTAACCGCCCCACCGGAAATCGCAGCCCCGCCCTGCAAGGTGCCGCTGGCGCTGCCTTCGGAATCGCTCGCGTCGGCGGTAAAGCTGTAGCGGTGGGCGAGAGTCTGCGCCGGCATCGTTACCTGGATTGTTTCCGGGTCCGTAACTCCCGCCAGCGACGCGCTGACGGTGGCAAGCCCAGGGCCGGTCGCTGTTACGAGGCCGTCCGTGCTCACGATGACCACATTGGTGTCGCTGGAAGAATAGGTCAATCCCGCGAAGCCCGTCACGTTGATGTTTGTGACGTTGGCGTAACTGGCGAACACCGCGGCGCGTTGCGTGCCGCCTGGGCTCATGGTGCCGTTGACCTGCCAGTAAAGCGATTGCAGGGCACCGGGATCGGAAACAACATTGTCCGGGCCGGCGTTGAAATCAACCGCCACCTGCAATGGGTTGAGGGCGCCGTTCCAAATGCGGAACTCATCCAGGTTTATATCACCGTAGGGATCGCCAGTATAAAGCGACTTGCCGATGTAGCTATAAACATCTTGCACTGCACTTAACGGTGTCGTTACCGCGGTGTTGATTGATTGCAGGACGCCGTTGGTATAGAGCGCTAAATAGCCCGCCGCCGGGTTGTAAACCGCCGTCCAGTGAACGGTCACTGAGCTCAAGTTAACACCTCCAGCGGTGCCTTGTTCATACGAGTAGCCGGGATCACCGCCGGCGATGGCGGAATATTGCCGCGCCAGCGAGCCGAAGATGTAGTAATCCCCGGCGCCGCTGGTATCCGTGTTGCCGAATCCGTAGAAGAAGCAATACGTGGGGAGCGTGCCCGTTGTAACCCACGCCTCGATGGTCACCGCAGTGTAGTTGCTGAGGATTCCTGCGGGCAGTTGGACATATTGCGAACTGCCGGAAGCCAGGGTCAGTTTGCCGTTGGCGAAGGTGCCCCCTCTCGGCAATGTGCCGTTCCAAGACGGGCCACCCACCGAGTCGCTAGCGTCGGCGGTGAAACTATAACGATGGACCAGGTTTGCCGCCGAGAGATTGGTAGTTACAGCAACCGCGAACGTCAGGGACACCGCACCCTTCAGGACAAACCGGAACGATGAGAACATATTACACAATGACAAATGTTTGTTAAGAGGACGTTAGTGAATTACGATACATTATCGGTTTCGTCTTGTCCAAAGTTAACGGGGCCGCTTCCGGGGAGTGGATCGGCGATTTATTTTCCTTGTGCTTGTGGTTTCGGTAGATTCTCCATGGTGAAATTGAACGAACAACCGCTTGCGCCAACACCCATTATAC
Source organism: uncultured Verrucomicrobiae bacterium (assembly GCA_963802515.1). Taxonomy (GTDB): domain Bacteria; phylum Verrucomicrobiota; class Verrucomicrobiia; order Limisphaerales; family UBA11358; genus UBA11358. The sequence goes on along the minus strand of CAWDIX010000002.1, from coordinate 887,594 downwards.
CGTCGAAAGTTTTTTGAAAGCCGCACAACGCAACCTGACGAAAATTGTTCACGCCTCGGAGGAACACCTGCCGGCCATTTCCGAACTGGCTTGCATCATCTGGCACGCGTGTTACCCGGGCATCATCACCCACGCGCAAATTGAATACATGCTGGCGCGGATGTATACGCTTGAAGTGTTGCACGATGAAATCCGTTCACAGGGAATCCGCTACCACCGCTTGCTGATGGATGAGAGACTGGTTGGTTTTGCGTCCTCTGGCCCGACAGCCGAACCGGGTGTCGTCAAACTCCACAAGCTCTATCTGTTGCCGGAACTGCACGGTCGCGGACTGGGCAGCCGCTTGTTGCAGCAGGTCGAGCGTGAAGTCCGCGCCGGAGGAGGCCGCCGATTGATTCTCTCCGTGAACAAGCGCAACGCCAAAGCCATTGCCGCTTATCGGCGAAACGGTTTTGTCATTGCCGATTCCGTGGTCACGGACATCGGCGGCGGGTTCGTCATGGATGATTACATAATGGCAAAGGTTTTTTCTGTCTGAGCTTGATGCCGGCGCCGGCACACGCGCGTTTTGGCTGGAATGGATGTCGGTTTATTTTTCAGCCCGCAACAAACCCTCGATCAAACCGTCCGTCGTGTGTGCTTTGGCTTCCAGCGCCGGCGTCAATCCGAGCGCGCGGATGGCCTTGCTCGTTTCGGGGCCGATGGACGCGAGTTTCAGTTGCGGGAATTTCTTCACCAGCTTTGGCAGATCAAATCGCGCATGGAAATGTTCCACCGTCGAGCCGCTGGTGAATGTCACCCAGTCCGCGCCGTGTGCCAGCAGGTCTGCGCCTGCGTCTCGCCGGGTCTTCGCGTTTCGGCAACCGTGCGATAAACGGGGATATCGTCCACGATGGCGCCGAATTCTTCCAGCGCGCGCGGCAAATCCGGGTTCGCCACCTCGGCGCGCAGCAGGCAGATTTTCAAATTTTCGATGCTTTCGAATTTCGCAAACGCCTCGGCGATTTTTCGTCCGAGCGCTTCGTCGGGCGTCAAATCCACCTGCAGGTGCAGTTCGCGCAATTTCGCCGCCGTGGCCGGGCCGACCGCCGCGATGCGCGCACCGCCGAGATCGCGCAAATCGTGGAATCGCCTGAAGAACAAATCAAAAAACGCCGTCACGCCATTCGCGCTCGTGAACACCAGCCAGTCGTAGGCATTCAATTCCAGCAACGCATCCACGATGGCGCTCCGGTCGGTCGGCCCGGTAATCCTGATCGCCGGCACTTCCAGAACGTCCGCGCCCAGTTCGGCAAGCCGTTGGGTGAAACTGCCGGCCTGTTCCGGCAGGCGCGTGACGACGATGCGGCGCCTGAACAGGGGGCGTTCCTCGAACCAGTTCAATTTCCCGCGCAGCTTCACGACGTCGCCGATGATGGTGAGCACCGGCGGCGAGATTTTTTCCCTGGCGGCAAGCGCAGCAATTGTGGCCAGCGTGCCGGCAACCGATTTTTGTCTTCCCATTGTGCCCCAACGGACCATGGCCACCGGCGTATCCGGCGACATCCCGTGCGCGATGAGCGACTTCGTCCAGTCATCCAGCTTGTCGGTGCCCATGAGCACGACCTTGGTGCCGGGAATTCTGGCAATTTGCTCGTAGCGCAAAGCCGTTGCTGCGTCGGCCGAATCGCTGTGGCCGGTGAAGACGGTGAAGCTGGAGCAATGTTCGCGGTGGGTGAGAGGAATGCCCGGCGTAATTCGGCGCGGCCGCGATGGACGAAACGCCGGGCACGACTTCAAAGTGAATTTTCGCCGCCGCGAGCGCCTCGGCTTCCTCGCCGCCGCGACCGAAGATGTATGGGTCGCCGCCCTTGAGCCGCACGACGCATTTGCCTGCGCGCGCCCGGGCGATCATCAGTGCGATGATTTCCTCCTGCGGCATCGCCATGTTCTTGCCGCGCGCGATGAGTTCGGCGGACGGCGCGCAGCCGGAGCAACTCGGGGTTCACGAGCGCGTCGTAGAGGACCACGTCGGCGCGCCGGAGCAGTTCCGCGCCGCGCAACGTGAGCAAGCCCGCGTCGCCCGGCCCGGCCCCGACGAGATAGACCGCGCCTTTGGATTTCACCCGCACAATCTATTCAGCCTGCCAGGTTAATCAATGACATCGTCATTACCGGCGTAACCGGTCAGCCGCGCAGTTTGGGTTTGAGTTGGACGGACATTGATGATACTCGTTGCAAGCAGCCGGGCCGCAATCATGAAATTGAAGCACCTTAAATCAACCGCTCTGTTGTTTGCATTGATTGCGGGAATGCTGGTTGCGCCGGGTGCGCGGGCGGGTTTCATGCCGCCGCAGACGCAAATCCTGGGCGACATGGTGCTGGCCAACCATTATTTTACCAACGAGTGGCCGGTGCCCGGTTGCAGCAGTTGCCTGCCCCCGGTCTCGAAACCGCACCCGAGCAGCATCTGGACCCGGGCAACCTATATCGAGGGCAGTCTGGCATTGTATCGGATCAATCTTGACCCCAACATTTACAACTATGCCGTGCAGTGGGGTGCCTTCCCCGGGTGGTCCTTGCGATACGGCGACACCGACACTTTGCCTGACGACCAGGGCGCCGGTCAGGAATACATTGAACTTTACCAGCTTGACCCCACCCAGACCAATCGGTTGGTCCACATCGCCAATAACGCGAATTACTGGGTAGCCCACAATGTGGGGTTCGACGCCTGGACGTATGTGGATTCCATCCACATGTCCATGCCGGCGTTTGCCAAACTGAGTGTGCTGAATTCCAACGTCATCAGTGCGCTGAATTCCAATGCCACGTATTCGCCACAGATGTATTCATATTTCCATTACATCAAAAGTGTGTTTGGCCGCTCCAATGGCCTCTATAACGTCACCGACCATCTCTGGTGGCGCGACACGAATTTCATGGCAAACTACACGGCGTCGGACGGCACGAAACAAAAATGTTACTGGTCGCGGGGCAACGGCTGGGCCTTCGTCGCGCTTGCCCGCACCATGGATGTCCTGCCCACCAATGACCTGCATTACGCCGGGTATCTGCAAACCTTCCGGGAAATGGCGGCGGCCCTCAAAGCCGTGCAGCGGGCGGACGGTTTCTGGAATGTGAATCTCGGTTATACCAACGACTGGCCCGGCCCGGAATCCAGCGGCACGGCCTGCTTCACTTATGGACTGGCCTGGGGCATCAACCATGGTTGTCTCGACACCAACACATATCTGCCCGCCGTCATCAACGGGTGGAACGCCCTTGCCAACGGCGCGCTTCATCACAGCGTGGGCGCGGACAACGGTTTCCTCGGTTACATGCAGAGTACCGGCAGCAAACCGGCTGATGGCCAGCCGGTCACCTACACCAGCGCGCCCGACTTCGATGATTTCGGGCTGGGGTTGTTCCTGCTGGCCGGCAGCCAGGTGTACCAGCTCAGCTCGTCGCCGGCCATCGTGCTGGCCACGCCGGTTTTGACGAATAATCAGGTACAGCTTGACTTTACGATCATCAGCAGTCTGACCAACGTCGCACCCAACCTCCTCCAGGCGGATCAACTCGGGGCGGGCTGGACCGCGAACGCCACGGCAACGCTGACGACCAACATCGCGGGCATTTCGTATCGTTTCACGACTCCGAACAGCGCCTCCGCCCGGTTTTATCGCATCGAAGCCGGCCCGTGAAGCCGGCCGCGTGGTCGGCAGGCGGCGAGGATCAATTCATATCGCCCGGTCTGGCCCAGACCGGGATAAACCGCGCCATTGGATTCCACGCGCACAGGCTATGCAAGCGGCGCAGTTGGGCAATGAAAAGACTGGCCAACTTATCGGCAGCCTGTTGGAGTTCACGCTTCAGCGCGTTGCCCGCAACCAAAGCAAGCTAAAGCTCGAACTCCAACAACTGAATCGCGCCGCTTTCAGCCTGCCACCGGCTTGGTCTCGGTCTTGAGTTTGCTCTCGGGCCAGAACGGTTTGCGGAAGGCATCGGTGAAATCATAACCATTCTGAAAATCGTCGCGGCTGTCCCGGTCAGTCTTGGCGAGCAGGCCGATTTCGACCATGTTGAAAACGATTTCACCAAAGTCGCGGCAGTTGCGCACACCCCATTCCTCGAGCACGGTCACCACCATCGGGCCGAATTGCTGGAGCGCGAATTGCCGGATGCCATCGAGCAGTTCCTGGCCGCTCACGTGGCGGATTTGTCCGTGAGTTTCCTTGCCGATGAGCTTCTGGGTAAAATCCAGCGCCTCGCGAACAAACATATAGGCTTCGCGCGTGTAACGCGGATCCTTCGCGAGAATCATCTCCACCACTTCGTCAAAATTGACTTCTTGCATTTTTAAGGTTTGGCCGATTGAGTCGCGGTTGCCGGCGGATGCGCGGCACGATACGTTTTTACCGCCCAGCCGGTCAGCAACAAACCCAGAACGATACAGAGAACCAGTTGTTCCTGCTTCGTCAGCCCTTTCACGCGGATAATGTAGCGTGAAACGGGGCTTCCGGCAACAATGTCATTTACGATTGATGATTTACAATTTACGATCTAAAAAACGTTGCCGGGGCGCAAATCATCGATCAAAAATCGTAAATCATAAATTGCCATGGCTGCCATTGGCCGCTTTCAAAAAGGTGACGAGATTTTCCACGCCCGGGTCGTGGACGGCGAATTATTCCGGCTGCGCGGCGACGTCTTCGGCGCGCCGTCCTTCGACCGCAAACCGACGCCGCGCAAAGGCGTAAAGACGCTGGTGCCGGTGGTGCCGTCCAAAATCATCGCCGTCGGCCTGAATTACGCCGATCACGCGCGCGAGACGGGCAAAGCGCTGCCCAAAGAGCCGTTGTTCTGGTTCAAGGCCACCACCTCGCTGATCCCCGACGGCGGGAAGATTGAAATCCCGTTTCGTGAGCATCGCACGGATTACGAAGCCGAACTGGCTATTGTCATCGGGCGCAAAATCCGCAACGTCACGGCCACACAGGCGTCGCGCTACATTTTTGGTTACACTGCCGCCGAGGACATCAGCGATCGCACGATCCAGAATTCCGAGAGTCAGTGGGCTCGGGCGAAGTCATTCGACACCTTCACGCCGCTTGGTCCGCTGGTGGAAACGACAATTGACCCGAACGCATTGAGCATCCAGCTTTTTCAGAACGGCCATCTGCGTCAGAACTCGAACACAAGCCAGCTCATTTTCAAGCCCGCCGAACTGGTAAGTTTTATTTCCACGAACCTGACGTTGCTGCCCGGCGATGTGATCCTGACCGGCACGCCCAGCGGCATCGGCCCGATTCAAAGCGGCGACAAATTGGAAGTGCGGATTCAAGGACTGGCGCCGCTGGTCAACACAGTGAAGTGAGAATGAAGCGGCTTTCGGTAGAAAGCCGCCGTCTCCAAATAAAATTTGCGGCGCTTTGCCGAGCCGCCGCTACGGTGCGAAATAAAATTCTTCGTTCCCGCGTTCTTTTGTGGTTAATCTTTCGGCCACATGAAGTGGACACAAACATTGATTCCAACCCTCCGCGAACCGCCCGCCGAGGCGGAAATTTTATCGCACAAACTGCTGCTGCGCGCCGGGTTGATCCGCAAGCTGGCCGGCGGCGTCTATACTTTTCTGCCGCTCGGCCTGCGCGTCTTGCGCAAGGTCGAACAAATCGTCCGCGAGGAAATGGACCGTGCGGGCGCGCTCGAAATGCTCATGCCCGCGCTGCAGCCGAAGGAAATCTGGGAGCAGAGCGGACGCGCCGAAACCGCGCGCGACGTGCTGTTCAAGCTCAAGGACGGCGCGAGCCGCGACTGGTTTTTAAGCCCGACTGCCGAGGAGGTCATCACCGGCGTGGCGGCAAACGAAATCAATTCCTACCGGCAGTTGCCGCGAAATTTTTACCAGATCAGCGTGAAGTTCCGCGATGAAATCCGCCCGCGCTTCGGCCTGATGCGCGCCAAGGAATTCATCATGAAGGACGCCTATTCATTCGACACCGCAGACGAAGGCGCGACGGCTAGCTACCAGAAAATGTACGACGCCTACACCCGCATTTTCGCTCGCTGCGGCTTAAAGACGTTTCCCGTGGAGGCCGATACCGGCGTCATTGGCGGCAAATTTTCGCACGAGTTCATGGTCCCGGCCGAGACCGGCGAGAACGAGGTGGTTTTCTGCGAAGGTTGCGGGTATGCGGCGAATATTGAAAAAGCTACAAGTGGTATTCCCAAGACCGCCACGCGTGAAATCGGCGCCGCCATTGAGAAATTTGCCACACCCGGCGTCGTCACCATCGAGGCGCTGAGCAAGGAGCCTTACAAAGTTCCCGCCAACCGCCAGATCAAGACGCTGGTTTACATCGCCGACAGCAAGCCGGTCATTGTGTTGGTTCGCGGCGACGACCAGTTAAATGCAGCCAAGCTCGCCGGGTTGCTCGGCACCGTCTTTCGTCCGGCGACTCCGGAAGAAATTTTCAATGCCCTGGGCGCGCATCCGGGAAGTCTTGGCGCGGTTGGCGTCACGAAGTTTCCGGTTTACGCCGACGAACGTTTGCGTGGCGCAAACGGCATGACCACCGGCGCAAACGAGGATGCCTTTCATTTCCGCAACGTCTCCATCGAACGCGATATCAAGGGGACGCAGTGGTTTGATTTGCGGACGGTGACTGCCGGCGAACCCTGCGTCAAATGCAGCAAGCCGCTGAAAATCCGGCGCGCCATCGAGGTCGGCCACGTCTTCAAGCTCGGCACGAAATACAGTGAGAAATTCAGCGCGCTGTACCTCGACGAGACGGGCAATCGCAAGCCGTGCGTGATGGGTTGCTACGGCATCGGCATCACGCGCACCTTGCAGGCGGTCATCGAGCAGGGCAACGACAAGGACGGCATCATCTGGCCGTTGAGTGTCGCGCCGTACCAGGTTTGTATCACACCGCTGAACGTGGACCCGAACCACGAGGCGATGAAGCTGGCCGGAGAAATTTTATGCCGAACTGACGGCGCGCGGCGTGGACGTGATTCTGGACGACCGTGACGAACGCCCCGGCGTGAAATTCAAGGACGCGGACCTGGTTGGTTTTCCCATCCGGCTTGCCTTGGGCGAGAAATCGCTGGCGAAGGGCGAAGTGGAAATCAAACCGCGCGGCGGGGCGTTGCAACCGGTCAAGGCCGGGGCAACGGTGGAAGCCGTGATGAAATTACTGGAAGCCGGCGAAGCCGCGTTACGCCCGGCATGAATCTTTTCATCGCGGCAATGGATGAAAGATGAATTTCGCCGGCCGGCTCGCGGCCGGGTCAAGGTGCATCGTGCAATAACCGCCGTCGTTCAGCAGTTCGACGCCGGAAAGGGCCGGGCAGAGCCGCACGTTGAACGGCCACCAACGATGTGCCTCGTGCAACGCCGAGGTGAACCGGCTGATCGACCGGCCCAGAAACCGGACGGGCGGAATGCCGGACAGCATCCGGCTTTTCCACAGGATCAGTTGCGTGTGCAGATGGCCAATCACGGTCTGCTCGAGTTGCGGCAGCCGGCGGCGAACCGATTGCTCGCGCCACAAAAACGGCAGCGCCGTCGGATCGTGACAAAACAAAATCACGCGCTGGTCGGGGGCGAGCGCATCAAAGGCGGCGCGGATTTCGACCAGGTGCGCCTCCCGCAGCCGGAGCCAGTCCGGCCATTCTTCGGCCAAAGCGTCCGACTGATTGGCCGGCAGCGCGATCAGCGGTGAAGTCACGCCCATGAGCCGGTATTGTCCGATGGCCAGTTGCCAGAATGGTTGCAGCCCCAGCGCATCCGTGGCGCACCGCCAACTGGCCAGGCGCAGGCCGCCGGCGGCGCCAACAAAAGTCAGTTTGCCCAGTTCGTGGTCGCCGATGACGAACCGGGCGCGTTCGTCGAATGGCGCGCGTAGTTTGCCGAGGCATTCCTGCGTGCTTTCCCGGGCAGCCGGATCGCTGACGCCGACAAATCCGGTGTCGCAGGAATAATCGCCATCCCCCACCAGGTAATCCGCCGGCCCGACTACCGCGAGAAAACGGTCGAGTTGCGGCCCTTGTTCAAGCGGGCGACGCATCCAGATCAGATGCCGATAAACCCGCACCGCCGACCGGAGCAGGGGGTTGGCGATGGCGCGCTGTTCGTAATCATTGCCGCGCGCTCGCTCGGCGGGGCCGGCGTAATGGATGTCGCTTACAATGGCGACGATGACCTCACCGGACGCACTCATCTCTCCGCGAGGTCAAGGGGCTGCGACCGTGGTAATGGTGGCATGGGGGGTGTCGGCTGTGGCGAGCGCGTTGCGGCAATGATCAGGTCGTTAGCGCCCGGGGTGGATTGTTGATTGGAGACTTTCCATCCAGCGTGTCGCGGACGATTTTGGCGAGCATGTCATGCGTGTACGGTTTCTGGAGGAAGCGCGCCCGCGTCTTCGTCAGGATTTCGGGGCTGACCTCGTTGGCGGTGTAGCCGCTGGTAAAAATAATTTTCAAATGCGGCTGGCCCGCCAGCAGCCGTTGGGCGAGTTCCGCGCCGGAAATGCCGTCGGGCATGATCATGTCGGTGAGCAGCAAATCAATTTTGCCGCGGGTCAGGTTCCACATGCCCAGCGCTTCCTTGCCGGAGGAGGCTTCCAGGATCCGATAACCAAAGCTTTCGAGGATGTCGCGGGCCATCTCACGCAGGACCGGCTCGTCTTCGACGAGGAAAATGGTTTCGGTGCCGCCGGGCACGGATCCAACCGGACCGGCCTCGTCTTCGACGCTTGGCACCGATGGCACCGCTTGCACGGTGGCCGGGAGAAAAACGTCGAAGATGGCGCCTTCACCGGGTTCGCTTTCCACTTCGATCCAGCCCTCGTGCTGTTTGACGATGCCGTACACGGTGGCGAGGCCGAGGCCGGCGCCTTTGCCGATATCCTTGGTGGTGAAGAACGGTTCAAAGATGCGGGCGCGTGTGGCGGAATCCATGCCGGTGCCCGTGTCGCTCATGCGCAACCGCACAAAACTTCCACAACGCGCTTCGGGATGAAGTTCAACGTGGGCGGCATCCACCGTCATGCCGTCGAGGCCGACGGTCAGTTTGCCGCCGTTGGGCATGGCATCGCGGGCGTTGACGGCGATGTTCATGATGACCTGTTCGACCATGCCAGTGTCGCCTTGCACCGACGGCAATTCATCCGGCGGCTGAAATTCAAGGGTGATGGTTTCGCCGAAGAGCCGCTGTAACATCTTGCTCATGTTGCCGACGACCTCGCGCAGGTCGAGCGCCCTGACCTGCATGACATTTTTGCGGCTGAACATGAGCAGTTGGCGCGTGAGGCCGGCGGCACGTTCGGTGGCGAAATACACGGCCTGGATCGGATCCAGAACATCCGACGGCAACGCCGGCCTGGCCAGGAGCGCGCTCGTATGGCCCTGGATAATGGTAAGCATGTTGTTGAAGTCATGCGCGACACCGGCAGCCAACTGGCCGATGGACTCCATTTTTTGTGATTGGCGCAACTGTTCTCCCAATTTCAACCGTTCGACCGTTATGCCGATAACGCCGGCTACTGCCAGGAGAAATTGCACGTCGTCCGGCGTGAATTCCCGGTGTTTGACGGTATGCACGCAGAAGACGCCGAACGGTCTTTCGCGTGTAGGAATAAGGATTGTCGCCCCGCTGATGACGCCATGGTCCATCAACAATGATGAAGCCTTGAACCGCCTTTCGGTCCACAAATCGGCGACCACAATGGCGTCGCCGGTTCTGAACGTCAAACCGGCCTGTGAATAATCATCCACCGGGATGGTGGCCGAACCAACGCAGCCGGATTTCCAGCCGGAACCTGCCCGCATCAGCAACTGGCCTCCGGGCGCCGATTCGAAGACGGCGCAGTAATCCACTTCCAGCGTTTGCGCCACGAGAATGGTGGCCTGGTTCAACAAGGCCAGCAAGTCGCTGTTGGTCAGCGCAAACTGTCCCAGAGCGGCGACGGTCGTTTGTTGCAACGCGCGATTGAGCAGGGTTCGCTCGGCGGCTTCGCGCTCCCGGATCCGCTGTTGCAACGACTCGGCCATCTGGTCAAAAACATTTGCCAACTGGCCGAGTTCGCTTTCCCGGTCTTTAAGGCCGGTGCGGGCGGTCAGGTCTCCTTTCGCCAGCCGCTGTGCCGCGCTGGAAAGGGCGCGCACCTGCTTTAGAATAAAATGTTCGCCGCCGAACCACGCCGCGCCCAATGCCAGCAACCCGACCAGGAAACTGGCCCACGGCACGTCCAGCGCATACTCCTTCAGCCATTGTGGCGCGAACTGCCAGAACCACGATTGGTTGACGATGTACGTCAGCGCCAGCGCCGGGGCGATGGCCACAAAGACGCTGGCGACCAACTGCATCCTGACCGTGGAGAACTTTTTCGCTAATTTATTAATCATGGCTCGGTTCCGAAACGGCTGGCCGACGATACCAAAAACAGGCCTGTGCGAAAAGCAGATTCAATCTGCTAATGCGGCGGCACGTCCTCGAGGCAAACGGCCCAGATGGAAAATCAAAAACCCGTGCAAAAACGCCCGCAATTCTTCGATTTGCCCGCCGGTGGGCTTTAAATAGCAGGACGCCTGCCAATTGCCGGCCATCAGCACGCGGATAATTTGCCTTGCACCCGCCGTTAAACCCGTCCTCGCCAAGTCAGGATTCAGGCCAAGCTCATGCAACAGCTTCAATTCAAAGGCAAAAACCGCTTGCGGCACAGGAGGTTGCCGGCAGAGACAATCAAGAAACCCGCGCATCAGTTCGTATACGACGGGCAGCGGTGTCTCGGTTTCAGTCGCCTGCTCGATGAACGCGGCGGCGTAGGTGGCCTGGCGCAGGCCGGCCAGATTCTGGCGGAGCGGGCCATGCGTTTCGCGCAAGCCGGCTTCGCGCAGAATGTGCAGCTCGGAACGGCGGCTGCGGCTGAATGAAAAATCCGCGAGATAAAACAGGTCCAATTTGCCGAGAAACGGCGATTTGAGTCGGCGCGCGCCCTTGGCCACCGTGGCCATCCGCCCGAAATGTGGCGTGAGCCAGTGGACAATGAGGCTGGTTTCGGTGAGCGGTCGCTTGCGCAGGATGATGCCGGTGGCGGATTCAATCATTTCAACGAAGGCGGCGGTGCGTATTCCGGCGAGAGGGAACCCAGGCTGACGATGTATTTGATGCCGTCGGCGACGGACATCTCAAGTTTGGTCACCTTTTCCTCCGGCACCAGAATCAAAAAGCCCGAGGTGGGATTTGGCGTGGTGGGGACGAACACGCACACAACCTTTTCCCTGGTTTTCTGTTGTACCTCGTCGCGCTGTTCACTGGTGATAAAGCCGATGGAATGGATGCCCTCGCGCGGGAATTCCACGAGCACAACGGTCTTGAAGGAATGTTTGTTGCCGGAGAAGGCGTCGTTGACCTGCTTGATGGTGCCGTAGATTTTGTTCAGGAACGGCACCCGCATCAACACGCGGTCGGTCCAATCGATGATTTTTTTGCCGATGTAGTAGCGCGCCAGCACCCCCACCACCGAAATCAAAACCACCGCAAGCGACAACGCCACCAGGCTCCAATACCAGTGCATCGGCCCTTTGCCGTCATTGGGTAAAAACAAGTTCTCGTGCGTCAGACTCCTGGGCAGGAAGAATAACAGCACGTCGGTTACGCTGGAAATCGTGCCGATGAGCCACTTGACCGCCGCCAGTGTGAGCAAAGCGGGCAAAGTGACCGCCAAACCGGTCAAGAAACTGGAACGCCAGCGAGCGAACAAACTTTTCGGTTCCACGCGGCCAGTCTAGGGTCGAGTCAGAGTTTGCTCAAGGGAAAGCGGCGTGAAAGTTCGCGCAACCGGCGGTTTTCCTCGCGCTTCATCTTGCGCCTCAGGTCGGCGCGGCGGTCGTCATGTCCCCGCAAGTGCAAGAGTCCGTGAATCACGTAGCGCACAACTTCCGACTGCCAGCCGGTGCCAAATTGCCGCGCCTGCAAAACGGCTTCACCCACACAGATGAAAATCTCACCGTGAAATTGGGGTCCGGGGCCTGGGGTCCTGGGTCCGGGAATCGAATAGTCAAACGTAATCACGTCGGTCGCGCCCGCGTGCCGGAGGAATTTTTCGTTCAACCGCGTCATTTCCGGGATGCCGACGAGATGGATGCCGAGGTCCGCCCTTTCGATCTTCAAATCGGCGAGCAAGGCGGTGATGATCTGTTGCAACAGACGCCGGTTGATTTTCCGCATGCGCTGGCGGCTGGTGATGACGACGTTCATTCCTGGAAAATTGCAGGCGACGACGCGAGGAGTCTCTAATTTTCTTTTAGTTTGAGCCTCGTTACCCCGGCTCCAACGAGATAATTTCATTCCGGTTTCCCGTTGCCACGATGTTCCTCGTAGGCCGCGATAATGCGCTGAACGAGCGGATGCCGGACCACGTCGCGCTTGCTGAACTCAACGACCGCGATGCCTTCAATGTTTTTCAGGACGCGGTGCGCTTCGAGCAGGCCGGAATGTTTGTTCGGCGGCAGATCAATCTGGGTCTCGTCGCCCGTGATGACGGCCTTGGAGCCGTGGCCGAGGCGGGTGAGAAACATCAACATCTGCTCGGTCGTCGAGTTCTGCGCTTCGTCGAGAATGACAAAGGCGTTGTTGAGCGTGCGCCCGCGCATGTAGGCCAGCGGCGCGATTTCAATCGTGCCGCGCTCCGTGTGCTTCTGGATTTCCTCGGCGGGCAGCATGTCGTGCAGGGCGTCCTGCAACGGCCGGAGATATGGCGTGATTTTTTCATAAAGGTCACCCGGCAGAAAACCGAGCGCCTCGCCGGCTTCCACGGCCGGGCGGGTGAGAATCAGGCGCGACACCCGGCCGTCGCGCAGCGCCGCGAGCGCCACCGCCACCGCCAGATACGTCTTGCCCGTGCCCGCCGGCCCGACGCCGATGGTGATGTCATGTTTGCGGATGGCGTCGAGATATTTTTTCTGCCCGACGGTTTTGGCAGTCACGCCGGGCTTCCGGTCGTGCGTCGTTACGCGGTCACTCACCAGATCTTTGAGCGTTTCGGCGCCTTCGTGTTTTACCACGTTCAGCGCGTGGGTGAATTCGCGGTTACGGACGGGCGAACCGGCCTTTAACAGCATTTCCAGCGAAACGAAAAGGTGTTTAACGCGTTCAATGGCATCAGCCTGGCCTTCGAGTTTGATCCAGCCTTCGCGCGAGGTGGCCTTGACGCCCAGTTCGGTTTCGAGCGATTGCAGATTGCGCGGTTCGTTGTTGAAAAGCTGTTGCGCGACCCGCGCGTTTTCAAAATGAAGGGTTTCTGTGGCCACGGTCACAAATTATTTCGCCAATTCTTCCCGCAATTTTGCCGCGATTTCGGCCAGCGCCTGCGGCAGGACCCGCGTGTTCGCCAACACCGGCATGAAATTGGTGTCGCCGTTCCAGCGCGGCACGACGTGAATGTGCAGGTGTTCCGCGATGCCCGCGCCGGCGACCTTGCCGAGATTGACGCCGATGTTGAAGCCGTCCGGTTTCATCAGCCGCGTGAGCGCGTTCACGCAACGGCGCGTGAGCTTCCACAAATCTGCCAGTTCCGCATCAGTCAGGTCGTTCAGGTCGGCGACCTGTTTGTACGGCACGATCATCAAATGCCCGCCGTTGTAAGGAAAGGTGTTGAGCAGGGCGTAACAGGTGCGGTCGCGCGCGATGACGTGATTGGCTTCGTCGTCACTCGACTGGGCGATGCGGGTGAACAGGCTCGCGTCGAGCTGCGGTTTGGGCGCGAGAATATATTCAATCCGCCACGGGGCGTGCAGCGATTCCATGCCGGCAGTGTAGGAGTCGAGGTGACGAGACTCAAATTGAATTTACGATCGCCGCCGCCGGAATAAATAGCGCACAAATGAAATCAGCCCGGAAAATTTGAAACCCGGGTCAACGTATTTTTCGATGACATAAAATGCGAAATAGTAAAACCGGCAGAAACTCCAGATGGCCAGGACGAGCAGGACGGCTGTTCTCCAATTCGCGTCGCCGAGGAAAATTAAAATTGCGGCAATAATTCCGATGAACAGAAACAACAGTCCTTTCACTTTGATCCAGGTCGGATGGGTGAGGTCTTTCATGGGAACAAACTTAAAATCTCTGTTGCCGCCCGCGTGCTGGCGCCGGGTTCACCCAGGGTTGAAACAACTTCCGCCAGCCGCTTTTTGATTTGGGCGCGGCGCGATTCATCCTGCAACAGTTTTAACGCGGCCGCGGCGATGTTCTCCGGCGTGGCGGCGCTCTGGATGAATTCGGGATAAATGTCCTCGTCCGCCAGGATGTTCGGCATCGTCGCCCATTTCACGGTGGCGAGGCGCTTGGCGATCTCCCAGTTGAACCACGACGTCCTGTAAAGCGTCACCGTTGGCACGCCGAAGAACGCGCACTCCATCGTCACCGTGCCGGTCGAGGCGATGGCGAGGCCGGCCCCGGCCAGCGCCTGCGGCAGATCGCCGATTTGAAACTCAAAATTCGCCGGTGGCGCGGACAGCTTGTCCGCGAGTTCTTTCAAGCCTGCATTGGGCAAAATCATTTTCGCTTTTGCCGCCGGCAATTTTTCCCGGATGAGCTTCAGCGCGCCGAGCATTACCGGCAAGTGCCGGCGCAATTCGTCCACGCGGCTGCCGGGCAGCAGGAGAATTTGCGGTTTGTAGGAGACGACGTGAGGAGTCTCTAACTTTTCTTCAGTCTGAGCCTCGTTGCCCCGGCTCCTGCTGGCTTCCGGTTCGCGGCGCGTAAATCGTAAATCGTCATTCGTAAATCTCCCAATCATGGGGTGTCCAACGAATTCCACGCGCAGCTTCGGCACGCGCTGCGCATACCAGTCCTGCTCGAACGGAAAAATGCTCAGGACCAAATCATAATCCGCCGCCAGCCGGTTCGCGCGGCCCGGCCGCGACGCCCAGACCTGCGGTGAAACGAACTGGATGATTTTCGGGTCCCATTTCGAAAACGGATTGTCGCGGACGTATTGCTTGATCGCGTGTCCGAAACGCAGGTTGAACCCGCCGAAATCCACGCCGACGATGGCGTCCGGCTGGCGTTCAATCGCCAGCGCGAGCAGTTGATTGAAAAATCGCCGGAACTTGAAATAGTTTTTCAGCGCGTCGGTGACGCCGATGACTGAGTGTTGCGTCAGGTCAAACGCCAGTTCGACCCCGGCGGCGGCCATTTCGGGTCCGCCAGCGCCGAAAAAAAACGGCGAGGATGGAGCCGTCTCCGTTTCGCTTCGCCGCGCCAAGGGATTGAGGATGGAAGATTGAACGCGCCCGTCTCCGTTTTGCTTCGACGCGGCAAGCAGCGCGGAAACCAGTTCCGCCGCGAGTGTGTCACCGCTCGCCTCGCCGGCGATGAGCATGAAGGTTTTGGGTTCCACGGGTTTATTTTAGCGCAGAGCAGCCGGAGCGCGGAGAAAGAAATCAAGCCGGGTCGCTCAACTTTTTGATGACGGTGCGGGCGAGATATTCCTTGATCTCCCGGTGGCGCGGAACCGGCTGGCACATCTTGGTGCGGGGATTTTGATACCAATCGTGCTTGCCGCCGTGCCGGATGAACACGCAACCCATGCGCGTGATTTCCTGAATGAGTTCGACGCGCTTCACGCGATTTGAAGTTCAGCCACCTTGCGCACGGAAGGAATGACGCCGCTCGACAAGTCTTTGAGCAGGTCGCGGAGATGTTCTTCCAGGTCGGGCAGCGATTCGCCCTGCGTCAGGTAATCGGGATATTCCTCCAGATAACCGAGCCACGCGTCGCCGTCCTGCCAATACACATAACGGATGCTTCGCATGATTAACTGTTACACCCGCGCGCCGCTTCCGTAAAGCGTGGATTTAATTCAATGCGAGCTAATCCCCGCTCGCCTCGCCGGCGATGATGTCCACAATACGGCGTTGCAAACACCCCGATCATTTCAGCGCAATCATACCACGCAGCAATATCGGTAATGACCGACCCAAGCACCGTAGCTCCGCTCTGAATGTAATTTCCAACAGAGACTGCTCCCCTGAATGCCAGTTTGTGTTCAAGCCCCGATGTTATGACATAAGAAAGAAAAAAACCGACATCTGGTAGAAAATCAGCCAGTTCTTCTGGTTTCATTTCCCACGAAAAAATAACAGTGTCACCAAAAGTTGTAAGCTGAGGCGGAGTGTTTTTAAATTTTTCAGATTTTAGCCCTTCGTCATAATAGTAAAGATTCATGAAGGAAGGGATGTCCCTGAGAATATTTTGAATGCTTTCGATAAAACGAGCAGACTCCTCAACGGTTGCATTGCGGACGCCGAGAGCATCAATCATCGCAACGATTCCGTATTTTGGTTTTAAGTTGATTTGTTTTTCCATCACGTTTCTGCGGTTCACTTCATTTGCTCTGCTGCACCTGCCGCGTGATTTCAAAGGCCAGGTCCAAAGCGCGTTTGGCGGATTCGCCGCTGACGAGGGGCGTGTGCTGTTCGCGGACGCAGCTCACAAAACTTTGCAGTTCCAGCTTGAGCGGCTCCTCCTTCGCAATCGGCACCGGTTCGCGCACGATTTTTTTTCCGGCAAATTCGCTGACAACTGTCACGTTGCTGCCAGCAAGGGCCAAAAGCTTTCTCAACTTGGAACTCACCCACTCATCGTCGCGGGCGACGCGGTAGAGAAAACCCTCCTGCGCGCGGTAATCGAGCGAGATGTAGCACGGATTCGTCGGGCCGCTGAAGACACGAATTTTCCGCATCCGCTCCGGGCTGACGCGGCTGACGGTGAGATTGGCCACGCAGCCATTGGCGAAACGCAGCCGCGCGTTGGCGATGTCCTCGCTCTTGCTCAACACGGGAATGCCCACGGCGTCCACGCTTGTCACCGGCGATTTAACAAACGCGAGCACGATATCGAGGTCGTGAATCATCAAATCGAGCACGACGCCGATGTCGGTCGAGCGGGCCGGGTAGGGCGAAAGCCGGTGCGTCTCGATAAACCGCGGCTCGGTGGCGACGGATTCGAGATAATTGAACACGGGGTTGAACCGCTCGACGTGGCCGACCTGCAGGACGCAATTGTTCCGTTGGGCGAGTTGGATGAGTTCCGCCGCCTGCGCGGTGTCGTCGGTCATCGGTTTTTCAACGAGCACGTGTTTGCCCTGCGCGAGCAGGCTTTTGGCCAGTTCAAAATGGGTGACGGTCGGGGTGACGATGTTGAGCGCGTCGGCGTTGGCGGCGGCCTCGGCGACGGATTTAAAAATGCGTGCCTGGTGCCGGGCAGCGATCCGGCGGGCGGTATCGTCGTTCGTGTCAAAAATTCCGGTGAATTCCACCAGACCGGCGGCGGCCATTTCGGAATAGATGCGAACGTGTTCCTTGCCGAGCGAGCCGGTGCCGAGGACTGCCACTCTGACCTTTGATGCCATGCACCGAGTTTGCCAGTGAGGGACGGAAACAGAAGCGGAAAATTTGCGGCTGGCGTGGCGCAGATTGTTAATCTGCCGTGTCGCGGGTTGGCAACCCGCTTCCGTGCCGATTGCCAATCAGCGATAGGGCAGGCGGCCCGCCTGTGCTACGTGCAGCGCAACTTTCAACTTTCAACTTTCAACTTTCAGCCGTTAAATGTCGCCGTGCCGGTTCTCGCTTACATCATCGTCGCGCTCGCGGCCTATTTGCTCGGCTCGATTCCAACGGGCTATCTGGCCGGACGCACGAAGGGCATTGACATCCGCACCGTCGGCAGCGGCAACATGGGGGCGACCAATGTTTTCCGCACCCTCGGAAAAACCGCCGGAGTGATTGTGCTGGTCGTGGATGGCATGAAAGGTTACGCCGCTTGCACCTGGCTTTGTGATGGGGCGCTCAATTCGATAAAACTCCCAACCGCCGACACCGAACATTATCGGATAGTCGCGGGCATTGCGGCGGTGCTCGGCCACAATTTCACCTGCTGGCTCAAGTTTAAAGGCGGCAAAGGCATCGCCACGAGCGCTGGAATTTTCTTTGCGCTGGCGCCGCTGGCCGTGAGTGTCGCGCTCGGCGCGTGGATTGTCATGTTTGCCTTGAGCCGGTACGTTTCGATTGCGTCCATTGCGGCGGCCGTGGCGTTGCCGGCCACGGTCTGGCTGACGCCGAA
Organism: uncultured Verrucomicrobiae bacterium; assembly: GCA_963802515.1. Taxonomy (GTDB): domain Bacteria; phylum Verrucomicrobiota; class Verrucomicrobiia; order Limisphaerales; family UBA11358; genus UBA11358. Next base: position 869,482 of record CAWDIX010000002.1, on the reverse strand, counting down.
CAGCCTGACCTTGCGAATCGTGACGACCGCGCTCGGCCTGCTGGCCATTGCCAAACACAAGAGCAATATCAAGCGGCTGTTCAATGGCACGGAGCAGCGTTTCGGCAGAAAGACCGCAACCCCGGAGGCGTCGAAATGAAAATCACCGTGCTCGGAGCAGGCGCGTGGGGCACTGCGCTGGCGAAAGTGCTTCATGAAAACGGCAATGCTGTGGCGCTGTGGGACATTGATGCTGAAACGCTGGACGAACTCCGGCGCGGGCGCAGCGAACGTTACCTGCCCGGCGTGTCCTTGCCGGCGAACTGGAAGGTAGAGGGGGATTTTAAAAAAGCGGTGGGCGGGGCCGAATGCGTTGTCATGGCCATCCCGTCACAGGCCTTCCGGCAGGTGGCGGTGAAATTGAAGGGGCATCCGGGGATTCTGGTAAGCGTGACCAAGGGCATTGAATTCGAAACCGGCGAGACGATGAGCCGGATTTTGCGCGAACACGCCCCGGCCAGCCGCGTGGCCGCGCTTTCCGGACCGAGTTTTGCCCGGGAGGTGGCGCTCGGCATTCCGACCGCGGTGGTGTGCGCCTGCGAAAGCGACGGCACGGCGCACACCGTGCAGGGTCTCTTCCACCGTCCGGAATTCCGCATCTACCGCAGCACCGACGTTTTGGGCGTGGAATACGGCGGCGCGTTGAAAAACATCATCGCCATCGCGGCGGGCGTGAGCGACGGCCTCGGTTACGGCGACAACACGAAGGCCGGCCTCGTGACGCGGGCGCTGGCCGAGATGCGCCGGCTGGGCGTCGCGTGCGGCGCGCAGCCGGAAACCTTTGCCGGGTTGAGCGGGCTGGGCGATCTCATGCTGACGTGCTTCTCAAAACAAAGCCGCAATCGCAATCTGGGCGAGCGCCTCGGGCGCGGCGAAACGATGGCGGCCATCCAGGCGTCGCATCCGAAACTGGCCGAAGGCTATCCCACGGCGCGTTCCGCGCACCGGCTGGCACGGGAGAAAAAAGTCCCGACGCCGATCATTGACGAGGTTTACCAGATGCTCTACGAAGGCAAGGACCCGAAGAAAGCGGTGCGCGATTTGATTTCCCGGGCATTCAAGGCGGAAGACTGATCAAAGTTATACAAGTAACCGGTAAACGAGTTGAATATGGAAACGTTTCTCCTCCCCTCATTTAACCAATCAACTGATTTAACTCATTCAACTTGTGCCTTACGTCAGCCATTGATGATTGGCGGCGGGGGCGGCGAAGTCATCCATTCGTTGATCGGGCGCAAGCTGCCGCAATCGAGGCATTGCGTTGCGCTGAACTGCGTTCCGCAATGCGGACAAACGCCCGAAGCGGCGAACGTGTCGAAAGCTTGACGACATTTGCCGCACCGCCAGATGGGACCGAGCGGCGGCGGAATTTTACAGACCGGGCAGGCGAACCCATCGCGTCGCGGCATTTTGGCGATGCGCGCCAGCGCGCGCGCCTGCATCAGGCCGCCCCAGCAATTCAACAGGATGAAGACGCACATGATGCCGAGCCAGTAGGAATGCGCCAAAGCCGCCAACCCGATCAATACTGCCACGCCAATGAAGCCAATAATGCTCGCCGCCAGCAAACTGTTGGCGCGGCCAAAGACAAACCACAGCAACGACCGCAGGATTTGTCCGCCGTCGAGCGGATAGATCGGGAGCATGTTGAAAATCAGCAGAACGAGATTGATAAACCAGATGTTGTACAGGAACTGGTACAAATCAGGCAGGGTGTCGCTCCAACCCAGTTGTCTGCCCAGCAACGCCAGCGCGCCCAGAATCGGGAACAGGATCACATTGACCAGCGGCCCGGCGGCGATGCTCCAAAGTTGTGCGCCCGGACGTTGCGGCGGCGACACGTAGGCGACGCCGCCCAGCGGCCAGAGAATGATTTGACTGGTTTGTCCGCCCACCTGCCGGCAGGCCAGTTGATGGCCGAATTCATGGATCAGAACGATCAGGAACAACGAAAGGCATTCCAGCACGCTCCAGATCGAAGAGGAGTAACCGCTCGCCTGATGGACAAAATACGCGACGGCGAAAAACCAGGCCCAGTGCAAATACACATCAATTCCAAACAACCGGAACAGGTGAATGGAACCTTGGCGTGTTGGCATGACAGGAGAAAACTAGCCGCATTGCGCCGCCCGGCAACAGAATTTTTGACGGCGGCGACGAAAAGGTTGGAGTTCAAGCTTCAGCTTGCTTCGCCTGCCCCTCGCCACTGGACGAACAAGCTGAAGCTTCAACGCCAATACTACCCCATAGCGCCTTTGATAAGCTTCATCAAATCCGGATAAGCTTCGACGGCCTTGAATTGCGCAAATTGTTTCTTAACGTTGTCCGGCGCGCGAAACAGAAACCCCACATTCGCCTCAAGCAGCATGGCCGTGTCGTTGAATGAATCGCCGGCGGAGATGACGTGGTAATTCATCCGCTTGAAGGCGGAAACGGCCTCGCGCTTTTGTTCCCGGATACGCAACTGGTAATTTACAATGCGGTCGTTTTCAACCACGAGTCGGTGACAGAGCAGCACCGGCCAGCCAAGCTGGCGGAGCAGGGGAGCGGCGAATTGCTCGAACGTGTCGGACAAAATGACGACCTGCACGAGCGAACGGAGCTCATCCAGAAACTCCTTGCCGCCGGGCAGAGGCCGGAGCGTGCCGATGACATTCTGGATGTCGGACAGTTTCAGGCCGTGCTGGTCCAGAAGGGCGAGCCGGCCGCGCATGAGCTTGTCATAATCCGGCTCGTCGCGCGTCGTGCGGCGCAATTCCGGGATGCCGGTCTTTTCGGCGACGGCGATCCAGATCTCGGGCGTCAGCACGCCTTCCATGTCCAGGGTGACGATTGATTGTTTCACGGGCGGAGAGTTTTTCAAATTGCGCCCCAAAGTCCAGTATTAGAACAAAACGACAGCGTCCCAATTTGTTCGGAGTTCCGCCTTCAGGCGGCCCAAAACCGCGTAAACGCGGAACTCCAAACTCAAATCAGGACATTTCCAACGAAACCATTTCCCGTTTCCGTTGCGCAAACCGGCAGCATTCCTTGTAACCGGTTTCACGCGCGAGTTGAACGGCCTCGGCGAAATTCATTCCCACTTCGCCCGGCGCGTGGGCATCGGAGCCAAACGTAATCGGCACGCCTTTTTGAAATGCGAGCTGGAGGATTTCGCGGCTCGGATAAATCTCGCGGCAATTCTTCCGCAACCCGGCGGTGTTGAGTTCGACGGCGCAATTGTTCTTTTTGGCTGCGGCCAGGAATTTTTCGTAGAGCGGTGCGCAATCGCGCGACGGGCGATGGCCGAATTTCTTCGGCAAATCCGCGTGGCCGATGATTTCGAAGAAGCCGGTGTCCGCCGCCTTGGTCAGCCGCTCGAAGTAAGCTGACCAGACTTCGTCGGCGTTCCGATGCTTCCACTCGGACAGTTTTTGCGGATCGTCAACGGCCCAGGAATCGGAGACGTAATGCACCGAGCCGATGAAATAATCCCACGGGTGCCGCGCGGCCAGCCCGCGAATCCATTCTTCGTAACCGGGCAGATAATCCACCTCCAGTGCCAGGCGGATGGTGAGTTGCGGAAAATCCTTCTGCGCCCGGCGCACTTTGGCGACGTATTCATCCAGTTTGTCGGCATTCATCCGCCAGGTATCGAAATCGTCCTGCGGCATCGGCGCGTGGTCGGAGAAGCCGATTTCGGTGAAGCCGAGGGCGACGGCGCGGGCGGCATATTCGTCCGGTTCGCCGGTCGCATGACGGCAGAGCGGCGTATGCATGTGATAATCGGCCGGCCATTTCATTCGTTGAGTGTTGAGAGTTGAAGGTTGAGTGTCGAACAAAAACGGGCGGAACGCCTCGTGTTCCGCCCGTACCTCATTGGCCACGCGATCAAATGCGCGAATCAGATTCCACCATCCACCTGCCAGCGTCCTGCCGGGTTATCGTTCCTGATCGCCAGATTGTGCTTCCGGACATGGCCATTCTTGAGCTTGATTTCGTAGGGCACATACCGGCCGGCGTAAGCCGTGGAAGTGAACGACTCGCCCAGGCTGACAATTTCCAGCCCGCCGAGATATTTTTTCAGGTCCGCCGTGACGGGCGACATGAACTTTCCGACCTCATTCCAATCCTCGCGGCCACAAGCCTCGAAGAAGGCGCGGGCCGCCTGTTCCGCGGTCATGGAAGCATACTTCTCATTGTCAGACAGTTTGGGTGGTTCCAATTGCGCCCAACTCACGTCCGCCGGCAATTCCAGTTTCCACGTGCTCGGATCAATCGGCTGATTGTAATCAATCTGGCTGAGGTCAAAAATTTTCACCTCGCCGGCCGGGCGAACCAGATAAATCTGGACCGCCTCGAGCAATCCGCTCTGGGCGTCGAAGCGATAAACCCGGCGGGTGTCAGCGGTCCCGATGAAATTGTCTCTGCCATAATCATTGTCCGGCACGCCCGACCTGGCCATGATGGTGACGACGGATTTCATTTGAGCATCAGCGCCGCGTTCGGACTTGATGCTGAGTTCCCAGCCTTGGGCGCGGGCGTTGTCGAGCTCGTTGCTGATGGTGTTGCTGATATTGGCGATCCCTTGCAGCCAATCGGTGTCAAAGGCGCTGCGCGACGGGTGTGGGAACTTCACCCCCGTATCGTCGGTTTTGATGAGCATCACGGTTGATTCGCCATCCATGACCGCGACCCGCCGGGGCTTCTCGATGCGCCATTTCAGTTCCGGTTCGAATTGTTTCCAGAGTTCAATGGTATAAAACGGGCAATCGGCATTGATGTAGCTGAAATTGTCCTGCGGTGCGGTGCGCAGTTGCCCGCGCAGGTGAATGCTGGTCAGTTTGGCCACGGCTTGAGCGCCTCTGGTCATGACCTCGGCGGCGGTGGCTTGTGCTTTCGGGAGACTCAAAAAGGCGATCAGAATAATTGCCGCCGCGCTGGCGGCCGCGCCCAGCCCGAATCCCCAACGATATTTGAATATTTTGCTCATAATAGTTTCCCTTTCCGGTTCTTTTCTTTTTTGGAGAACGCGCCGCATCACCTGTTGGACAATGGACACTTCGGCGGCGGCCTGGCCACGAGCGACCAGGCGCTGTTGCAGGCTGGCGATGGCTTTGTATTCGGCCCGGCAAGCGGCGCAGGCCTCCAGATGGGCCTGGCATTCGTGCAGGGCCTCGCGGTCCAGCAACCCTTCCGCGCAAGCGACCAGATTGTCCCGGCATTCAGCGCAGTTCATAATTATTGCGTTTGGTTGACTGTTGGTTCCGCGCCTTCGCGGACCGCCAGCTCCTGCCGCAACAGGGCGTAGGCGCGCGAAAGCGTTTTGGTGACCGTGCCCAGTGGCATTTCGAGTCGTGTGGCCACTTCCTGACAGGAGAGCCGCTCGTAATACCGCAGCAGTATCACCTGACGATGGGATTCGGGCAGGGCGGCAATGGCTTCTTCCAAAGGATACTCTGCAGTCGCGTCAGTCGCGTCCGCCATGATGGTTTCGGCCGCCTCGCGGTCGCGTTGCCGATGCGCCAAAGAACGAAACTGTTCCTTGGCGACCCGCCCCGCGATGCCCAGCAGCCAGGAGTAAAATGACTCCGGCTTGCGCAACTTCTTCAATGACAGAAAGGCCCTCACAAACGATTCCTGTGCCGCTTCCTCGGCCTGCCCGCCGTCTCCCACCCGCCCGGCCAGCCAGGAGAACAGCGGCTTTTGGTAACGCGCCACCAGTTGACCGAAGTCCTCCGGATGACCGTCACGGCAGTGCTCGACGTATTCTTTGTCGGTTAAGTCCATGCCATTCCTGTTTCAACGAACTCCACCGTCATCTTATAGTGCGATTCGGGGCGATTTTGCGACAAAAGGATGGGAAGTATTTTCAACAATTGTTGAGTGTTGAGAGTTGAGGGTTGAGTGTCGAATAAAATAACGGCGCCTCTGTTCTGCGCTGGAGTTCAAGCTTCAGCTTGCTTCCGATGCAAGCTAAAGCTTGAACTCCAGCAGCGCGGGCAACAAATTGCGGACCAATGGCAGATGACAATACAACGGAGAAACTCCGGCTGTTTGTGGCAATTCCAATGCCGGACACGGTCCGGAATGCAATATCCGGCGTTCAACAGGAATTGCAGCGATTGGTGTCACACGATGCCATTCGCTGGACGAAACCCGGGCAATTCCATCTCACGCTCCGGTTCCTCGGTGATGTTCCGGGTGCGCGCGTAGCGGCTTTGCAGGAAGCCGTCAACGCGGTTTGCGCGGGCAAACCGGCCCTGAGCCTGCGCGCACAGGGCGTCGGCTTTTTCCCGAATGCCCGCTCTCCGCGCGTCATCTGGGCCGGCGTCAATGACCGCGAAGGACGTTCTGGCGGAATTGCAGAAAAAGATTGAGGCGGCGGTCCAGCCCTTCACGCCGGAGCAGGGGACGGAGAGGTTTGCCGGCCATGTGACGATCGGGCGGGTCAAGCATCTGAACCGCCCTGAAATTGAGAAACTGGCGGCCCGCGCGCAGGCTGCGAAAGACCGTCTGTTCGGCGACTGGACGGCGAATGAGGTTGAATTGATTCGCAGCGCGCTGTTACCGGCCGGGGCAAGCCATATGTTGCTGGCGGCGTTTCGCCTGAAATGTGAAGCGTGACGCGTGACAAGTGACAAGAAAAGGTTGAAACGTGACAGGCGGACGACAACGCGTTACTGATCACCAATCACCAATCCCGCATCACGTTTTACTCTCTCTGAAACCTTTTCAGTCCCGCTTACGTCTTTCACAACGTATGCTTAAGTCGTTGTCGGCGGATGGTTGGAATTATGCGATGGCGGCGCATCTGTTGAACCGGGCTGGATTCGGGGGGCCGCCGGACGCAATCCAGAAACTGGCCGACCTCGGGCCGGACAAGGCCGTTTCGTCATTGCTGGACTACGAGAACACTCCCGACCCCACACCCGCCCCGGCCTGGGCAGTCCCCGATCCTGAAGGAAATAAGAATTTACGTAACGCCATCCAAAAGGCGGCGCCGGAGGAACGCCGTAAAATCCAGCAGCAGCGAAACCGGCTCCAATTTGAGCGCATGATGGAGTTGCGCGGCTGGTGGCTGAATCGCATGGCCAAAGGGCCGCGGCCGTTTCAGGAAAAAATGGTGCTGTTCTGGCACGGCCATTTTGCCACCAGCTTTGAAAAGGTGCATAACGCCTATTACATGTGGCGCCAGAACGAGTTGTTCCGCCGGCTCGCCACGGGCAATTGGCTGGAATTATTGACGATGACCGGCCAGGACCCGGCGATGCTGATCTGGCTGGATCAGGCGGAAAGCCGCAAGGAACATCCAAACGAGAATTTCGCGCGCGAGGTCATGGAACTGTTTTCGCTCGGAGAAGGCCACTACACCGAGAAGGACGTCACCGAAGGCGCCCGCGCCCTGACCGGCTGGTCCTTGGATCGCCAGAACGAAAAATTCATATACCGCCCCTTCTTTCACGACAGCGGCGTCAAAACGTTTCTCGGCCGCACCGGCAATCTCACCGGCGATGACGTGATGGTGCAAATCGTCGCCCAGCCGCAGGCCGCGCGCTTCATCACGGCCAAGCTCTGGAATTATTTTGCCGGCCAGCCGCCGCCGGATGCCCTGAACGACGCCCTCGCCGCCGCTTTTCGCGAGAACGGGAACAATTTCAAGGCGCTCCTGCGGGTCCTGTTCCGCAGCGAGGAATTTTACGCCCCCGCCATCATTCGCAACGAAGTCAAAAGCCCGGTGCAATGGCTCGTCGGCAGCGCGCGGATGCTTGAATGCGATCTGCCGCCGGTGCAACTCTGCGAAGCCGTCCTGCGCAGTCTCGGCCAGGACCTGTTCGCGCCGCCGAATGTCAAAGGCTGGGACGGCGGCATCACCTGGATTACCACCAACACGCTGCTGGCGCGTTACAACGATGCGGCGACGCTCATTCAAGGCGCGTTTCCGCCGCTGGCGACGTCCGACTTTGCGCGCAAACCGGGCGGGCAGGGCGGTGCCAAAGCCGAACGCCAGGCACAACGTGTCCGGATCGGTGGTGTGGACGTGGAAAAAATTCTTTCCCCCGGGTTGCTGGCGGACAAGGAACTGTTGGTCGCATCCCTGGAAACCCGCCTGCTGCAAACGGCACTCCGGGACCAACAACAAAAGGCGCTGCGCGATTTTCTCGATGCTGCGCGGACGCCGTTAAACGACGCGGACATCAGAACGGCCATCCGGCTCGTCATGGCCACACCGCAATATCAAGTGACTTAGGAGGTGGCATGTGACGGGTGACGAGTGACGTGGAAAGGCAAAACGAAAAAGGTAGGGCGCGTCACTCCGTGCGCGCCGTGTCTTACCAAGATAGTGAAGCGTGAAATGAAAACAAACGTGACAATTGACAGGTGGCGAGTGGCAGGATTTTGTAATCGCGCCAGCGCGGTCTTTTTCTCGTCACTCGTCACACGTCACACGTCACCCCGAAGGCTATGAAAAACGAAATCTCGCTCCAAACCCGCCGCGAATTTTTGCGGACCACCGTGCTCGGCAGCGCGCTGTCCTGGACGGTGCCGGCGTTTCTCGCCGACACTTTTTCCGCTTTGCAGAGTGAAGCGGCCGATTCCGCCACGCAAATCATCACCGGCAAGGACGCCACCATCCTCGTCGTGCTGCAAATGGCCGGCGGCAACGACGGCATCAACACCGTCGTGCCGTATGCGAATGATTTTTACCACCAGGCGCGACCCAAGCTCGGGTTGAAAGAGGAACAGGTCTTGAAATTGAACGGCCAGATTGGCCTGCACGGCGCGATGACCGGGTTCAAGGACCTGTTCGATGCCGGGAACCTGGCCGTGGTGCAGGGCGTCGGTTATCCGAACCCGAACCGGTCGCACTTCCGCTCGACGGAAATCTGGCAGACCGCCAGCGACACGGACAAGGTCGAGAAATACGGCTGGCTCGGACGTTATTTCGACAATTGCTGTGCCGGCGCCGACCCGACAGTGGGCGTGACCATCGGCGGCCAGTTGCCGGAGGCATTTTTTGCAAAAACGCCAACGGGCATTTGTTTCAACAATCCACAGAGCTATCGTTTCATGGCCAATGGCCGGCGCGGCCCCGGCGGCGTGGACCTGACCGAGGCGGCTTACGAAAAAATGAATGAAGCGGACATGTCCAGTGCCGCTCCGGATGACAACTCCGGCGGCAGCATCGGCGCATTGGCGGCCGGGATGCCGATGCAGGGCGGCAAGGCGGTGGACTTCATCGAACGCACGGCGCTCGACGCGCAGGTCAGCTCCGACGAGGTGCGGAAGATTGCCGACCGCGTCCAGAACCAGGCGACGTATCCGGCGTCGCAACTCGGCAATTCACTCAAGCTGGTCGCCAAACTCATCGGTGGCGGCCTGCCGACGCGGATTTATTACGTCTCGCAGGGCGGTTACGACACGCACGTGAACCAGATCCCCACGCAACAACGTCTGTTGAAAGATTTGGGTGATTCGACGAAGGCGTTTGTGGCTGATTTGAAGGCGCAGGGGAACATGCAACGCGTGCTGGTGATGACATTCAGCGAATTTGGCCGGCGCGTCACGGAAAACGCCAATGGCGGCACCGACCACGGCGCGGCGGCGCCGATGTTCATCGTGGGCAATAAAGTGAAGGCCGGGTTGCTGGGGAGATATCCGAGTTTGGCGCCGCAGGACTTGTTCGAAGGCGACATCAAATACAATGTGGATTTCCGCAACGTCTATGCCGGTGTGTTGGAAAGCTGGTTGAAGACGAAGAGCGCCCCGGTTCTTGGCCGCCAATTCGAGCCGCTGCAACTAGTTTAAGGCAGGGTTGCACCGCCGGGACGAACAATGTGCCGGTTCACCAGGTCGTTCTTTTTTGCAGCAATGCAAACTGCGGCCCAATCGTTTGCTTAAGCGAAGCCAATAGCGCGCTCAGGTTCTCAGCCACCTTCTTTGACAGTTCGGTTGATCGCACAACGTCATACGCCGGTCCCTGCTGCGCCGTCAGAGTTGAGACTTGTGGCAGAAGAGCCTGAAGAGCCGCTCTCCATGCGGTCTCTAAAGATGTGGCTCCCGCTATGATTAGACCCGGCTTAGATTTCCAAGCACAAGGATCAGCTACACGCGATTGAAGGATTTCCTCGGCTGCTTTTCCCATCAAATACATTATGAAGTGCTTCGACATTGAGTATTTCAACACCTCGAATTGATGGCTAATCCGTCTTCGCCTCGACAAGCACCTTCGTTTATTCCTTGCCGCCTTTTGGTGGCCCAAGCTGGCGCCGGTGGGTGGCGGCAGTGAGGGTTTGCATCTGCCGGATGGCGATTTGATTGAGCCGTTTCAACCGTTCGCCCTGTGGCAAATCCATGTGGATGAACTCGGCGTTCATGCCCTCGATATTGGCCAGCACCAGCAATTGCTCGACGGTGGCGTATTCACGCATGTTGCCTTCCAGCTTCGGATTGGCGTCGCGCCATTGCTTCGCGGTTTGGCCGAAAAGCGCCACATTGAGCAGGTCGGCTTCGTTGGCGTACGTGATGGCGGCCTGTGCCGGTGTGACCTCGGGTGGAATGAGATGCGCCTTCACCGCGTCGGTGTGAATGCGGTAGTTGAGCTTGGACAGGGTACGGTTAAGGTTCCAAGTGAGGGAAAGTCGGCGGTTTTCGTCATCCTTGAGCCGCTGGAATTCTTTGATCAGATAGAGCCTGAACTCGACAGATACCCAGGAGGCGAACTCGAAGGCGATGTCCTTGTGGGCATAGGTGCCTCCATAACGCCCAGCACTGGACACGATGCCGATTGCGCCCGTTTTCTCAATCCACTGTTTTGGGGTGAGGACGAAACTGTTTAAACCCGCCTGAATTCTAATTCCGTCGAATTCGACGGAATTAAAAGCCGGGTTGTTGAGCCGTTCCCAGACGCCCAGGAACTCGATAGTGTTGCGGTTTCTAAGCCAGTTCCGAACGAGATCATCCGAACGTTCCGGATTTTTGAAACGGGCGATGTCCGTTAGACAGATGAAGTCCTGTTCTTTACGGGACAGGATGGTAATGGCAGCCCCTTGGACTTCGATGGTGGATTTCCTGGGTTTGCTCATGGCGTCATCGTAGCTGCTGGCATGAAAGGCCCGCGTAAAAAGCATTCAGCCTTCCACGGTTTACCGCATCAACTGGTCGCGCCGAAATCGGATGAAGACGGAATCCGGCTGGCATTGTGGTTCGAGTGTGCGCCCGAGCAGCGGCGGCGTCAATGCCGCGTAAAAAGCTTCCGACTTCGCCGAGGCTTCGATGAACAGGTCGCCTCAAGCGGCAGGCGGTCGTGTCTGTCAAATTGTTTCTGAAAGGCGTTTCACAAGCTCCTCAATTGTCCAGTTATTGGCTGTAGGGCGAAGAACGCACATCCGCCACCGCCTCAATGCGGTGCTGCCGGAGCAACTCAAGGAATTTTTCCCAGGAGTGCGTCGAGTGGCCGATGGTAAAAAGTTCAGGCACGGCAGTCATCCTTTGTGCGGGCAGTAGATTTTGTCCAGAGTTTTTCTTTAAATCAATTTTGCCCAGCCGCTCCAAAGCATTCCGTCGGAATTGAAAATCGGGAACAGGGATTTGGGGGAAAAGGCTGAAGGCTCCTGTTTGCCAAAACTACGACGCGACAAGGGGTTGAGCGCGCTCGTTCAGCCATTTGGGATGATTCCAGCGTGGCGCTGGAATCTACACGCGAGGCGCGTCTGCTGCCCCGAAGCTGTGTAAATTCTCCATTTGGACTTATTATCAGGCGGCCGGCGTGTCGTTCTGGTCTCCGTTGGGCATCACCGCCATTGCGGTTTTCGGCTGGCTTACGGCCTCATTTTGCGCGATGGCCCGATTGTGTTCTCGTCGCTCCTGTGGACGATTCTTGACCTGGCCATCGCTTCCGGTGCATTGCGTTACGGCAACCTGCAGTAGTGCTTCAGGATCAGGTCATTCCAGCGGGGAGGTGGAATTTCCGGGCGCTGGCCAACCCGGCGCCAATCTCTGATAAAACTTTTCTCCAGGAACAATTCCACTGGTCGTGCCTCTCAATCCCAAGAGATCAGCCGAGCACTATTCGATGATGCATTTTTCGCATGGGGGCTTCTTTCTGATCTGAAAATATGGCTGACGCAGTTCACAAAAAAAGGAAATCAGTATGAAATTAAGAATGAATATGAAATCAGGTTTGGCCGGATTATTCGCCATCGGGCTGGTGGCGGGCGCGGGGTCGTCCCAGGCGCAGAGTTATAACATCACCGACCTCGGGGCGTTGCCCGGGGACACCATAAGCTATCCTGCCGGTCTAAACAGCCAGGGGCAGGCGGCGGGCACTTCAGCCAATGCGACGAGTGGGATCGCGACTCTGTACAGCGATGGGAACGTGATCAGTCTCGGCACGCTGGGGGCTACGGATTTGTCCTTTGCCCAGGCAATCAATGGTTCCGGCCAGGTTGTCGGTTATGACTGGCTCAGCTCAGCAGGCGTGGGCCACGCATTTCTCTACAGCAACGGCAGGATGATGGATATTCACTCGGCATCTCTCTTCCCTTCCGGTTCCACCGCAACTGCCATCAACAATTCCGATCAAATCGTTGGGTACGGTTGGATTAACGGCGCTGACGATCATGCGTTCCTGTACGCCGGCGGGCGAACGGTGGATCTGGGCACTCTCGGCGGAAACGAGTCCATGGCTCTCGCCATAAACGATGCAGGGCAGATTGTGGGCCACTCGACGACCGCCAGTGGCGTCGTGCATGCATTCCTTTATTCGAACGGTAATATGACCGATCTCGGAATGCCCTCCGGCGCCGCAGGCTCAAGTGCGCTTGCCATTAATCGTACCGGCCAAATCGTCGGTTTGATTGGGATCAATAGCTCCTCCCACGCGGCTCGGTACAGTGGCGGCGTCTGGACCGATCTGGGCACGGTGGCCGGAGCAACTTTGGGGGCCGTTGCGACGGGAATCAACGATGCGGGCCAGATCGTAGGCCAGGCGACTTTTCCAAAAGTCTTGATCCGCCCGGCCTCGCCTGGCAAACGGGCGTTGTACAAGCCCATTACCCGCGTCGGCTTCGTTGTCCGAAACGGCGTGCTGGTTGATCTCGATACGCTGATCTCCACCAACTCCGGCTACACCATCACGGGTGCCGTTGGCATCAACGATCTGGGCGAAATTCTTTGCAGCGCCACCACCGCGAGCAGTGCATCGCGCGCCATCGTGTTGACTCCGAAATAAACTCCAACCCGGATGGCAAGGCGGGAGCGAGTGCGCGCCAAAGATTTTGGCAGCGTCAATGCCGCGTAAAAGGCTGTCAGCCTCACGCGGCAGGCCGCGCTGGCTGATAGTTGATCCGCCTTCATCAAATTTCGGCGCGACAAGGAACTGAGGGATGAAGGCGCGTCAGACGGATTTTGTTTCCGATTGATGCAAAGTGCTTTCCCGCCCGGGTCACTTCTCGATCGCGAGCAATTCCACCTCGAAAATCAATACGCTGTTGGCAGGAATTGCCGGGCTGGGGCTCCGGTCGCCGTAGGCCAGGTTGGCCGGGATGAACAACTGCCATTTGTCGCCAACCTTCATCAATTGCAGCGCCTCGGTCCATCCCGGGATCACGCGGTTGACCGGAATGCTGATGGGCTTACCACGTTGTATCGAGCTGTCGAAGACTGTTCCGTCAATCAACGTGCCCTGGTAATGCACCGTGACCGTGTCCGTCAGCTTGGGGGACTCGCCCGTGCCGGACTTGATGACCTTGTATTGCAGCCCGCTGGCCGTGGTGATGACGCCTGCTTTCCTGGCGTTGGCCGTGAGAAAAGCCGTCCCGGGATTTATCACCTCGTCTTTTTTGCCGCCACAACCGGCGAGCAGGCCGAGCGCGAGCGTCAGGATAAAAAATGATTTCATATGGTTATCATCCCGCAGGCGTTGATTTGCGGTGCGCGGAGAATCCGCAAAGCCAGTCGCCGGGTCAAGCCGCGAAGATGGTCTTTAACCACGAAGGGTGCATCTTGACACTGTCCTTGTTTGGAGTCCCGCCTTCAGGCGGTTTGGTTGAAAATCGGCGATGGGCCGCGTAAACGCGGAACTCCAAACGCTCAAAACGGTTCGATTAAGGACAGTGTCAAGATGCACCCAACCACGAATGGACACGGATAGACACGAGTTAGAAAGCACGGCTGCTGTCATCAAATCGCTCCGCAATGACCGGACATCCACGTCAATTCAACGGCTGACAGCAAAAAGCGGGAGGACTTTGCCAAAAGGTGTTGTTCCAGTCGGTGCTTTCCAACCCGATAGTATCTCTGAAGCCATTTCGCGTTTCGGTGGTTGTTGACACAACGCCGTGACGTGATGGCCGGTTGTCATATATGCACAGCGTCTCCAGATCAAAAGAAGTTGTCCGCCGACTGGCTTACATCGTGGGAGTGATCGGACCGTTCACCGCGCTTCCCCAGGCGCTCTCTATTTGGATGCATCATCAAGCGGCCGGCGTGTCGTTCTGTTCTGCATTGGGCATCACCGCCATTGCGGTTTTCTGGCTGGCCTACGGCGTCGTTTTGCGCGACGGCCCGATTATGTTCTCGTCTCTCCTGTGGACGGTCCTTGACCTGGCCATCGTCTCCGGAGTGCTGCGTTACGGCAGCCTGCCGTAGGGCTTCAAGTTGCCTCCGTCCATTCCCGCGAAGCCGGGCTTGAATTCCCGATGGAATGCGATATGTCTGTTGCCGGATCGCCGTGGAAAAGTTTACTGGTTCAATCATTATCGTTTGCTGGATAACCTTCCTGTCCTATTGGCTCATCAGCGCATTCGGGCAGAAGGCGACGGCGAAAGGGCAAAGCTTGTTGTCCGCGCTGGCGCATCGGATTCCCGTGGGGCTGGGCTGGTGGATGCTGGCGTATCCGGGACTGCCGCCACCCATGAATCGGGTGCTGATACCGCACACAGATTCGGCGCGGATTATCGGTGTCGTGATCTGTGTGTTCGGGTTGTACGTGACCATCTGGGCGCGCCGGACGCTGGCCGGGAACTGGAGCAGCGATGTCACGTTCAAGCAGGGTCACGAGCTGGTGAAGACAGGCCCTTATCGCTTCGTGCGGCATCCCATCTACACGGGCCTGCTGGTGATGTGTCTCGGCTCGGCCATCGAAATCGGCTTGCTGCGTTGCTGGCTGGCCATCGTCGTGGTGGGCATTGGCTTTTGGATCAAGCTTGGGCAGGAAGAACGGCTCATGTTGCAGAGTTTTCCCGACGACTATCCGGCTTATCGCAAGCAAGTGAAGGCGCTCGTGCCTTTTGTGATTTAATCAGTTGAGGGTTGACAGTTGGGAGTTGGGAGTCGTGTTCACAGAATCGTTTAAACCTTAATCCAAAGAAGTTGAAGGTTGAACCCACGGCCCAATCCGCGCTTCCACGAAGATACCGCTGTTGGCCATTCGAGGTCCGCAGACGTGGCGCGCCGGCGTGGGCTGGCGTCGGATCCATCACCAGGAACCAACGGCCATGCGGATCGGCGGGTTCAACCAGCCTGGGATTTCGGCGGCGCGGTGCTCTTGCGTTCGATGAATTCGGCGGCCAAGCGTGCGACCTCGGGACGCTGGCCTTTCAGCAGCTGGATCATCGCGTCCACGGCGGCGACGCCCAACCGGAATTTCGGCTGGCGCACCGTTGTCATCGGCACGCGGAAATGTTCGGCGACCATGACATTCCCGAAGCCCGCGACCGAGATGTCGTCCGGTATCCGCAGGCCCTGGGCGAGCAGGGTTTCGGCGCAGCCGACGGCGACGAGGTCATTCACCGCCTGGACGGCGGTGGCGTTGCACGATTCATTAAGCATTTGCAGCGCGGCTTTCGTGCCGTCTTCAATCGTGCTGCCGGCTTGAAAGATGAGCCGGTCGTCCACTTCCAGGCCCGCTTCCCGCAGTGCGCGGCGGTAGCCTTCAACGCGTTCCTGCGACCACGGTGAGGCGGACGGCCCGGTGAGGTAGGCGATGCGTTTGTGCCCCAGTTTCAACAAATGTTGCGTGATGGTGTAGCTACCGGCCAATTCCTCGATTTCCACGCTCACGAACGTTTTGCAGAACGGCGCGGGCGGGCCGAGCAAAACGGTGGGCGTCTGGCGGGCGAGCAATTCCTGATAAATGCGGGCTTCCGGGTCCATGCGATAAACCGGTGAAATGAACAAACCATCCACGCGGCGCGACAACAGCCGCCGGATGCAAAACTCTTCGCGTTCCGGCAGGTTTTGCGTGTGGGCGAGCAGAAGATCGTAGCCCAGATCGTGCGCCCGCTCTTCGATGGCAAAGAACACCCGCGCGAAAATCGGGTTGGTGATGGAGGGGATGACGACGCCGAACATCTTCGTCGTGCGCGAGCGCAACCCCTGCGCGGTCGAGTCCGGAACGTAACCCATTTGTTGCGCGAGCAGCTTGATGCGTGACCGCGTCGCCGCCGACACGTCGGGTTCGTCGCGCAACGCCTTGGAAACCGTCATCACGGAGACGCCGATTTTTTGGGCAATATCTTTGAGGCGGACCATGGCAATTAAAAATATGGAATGTGAATTGAAAAAGGAAAACGGCCGGAGTTTGCGCCATTCTCGTTAATTTTTGATTTTGCGTCTTTCATTCAAAGATAGGCTCCGCGCCAGTGCAATTTGCGGCGCAAGGCTTCCAGAAACGAACTGTCCGCCAGATGCATCAGGCGCACGGTGCGGCGGCTGCGGCGAATCGTCACGGCATCGCCGGCATCCAGTTCGCCGACCAACTGGCCGTCCGCGCTCAGGATGGTCGCGGGCGCCGGGGTGATGGCCTTGATGCAAATGGTCGAGGCCAGCGGCAAAATCAACGGGCGGTTCGACATGGTATGCGGGCAAATGGGCACCAGCGCGAGCACGTCGGCCGTCGGGAAAATCACCGCCCCGCCCGCCGCCAGTGAATACGCGGTCGAACCTGTGGGCGAGCTGACAATCAAACCGTCGCAACGGTAGCGCGTGATCCATTCGCCGTTCACGCTCACGTCCAGGTCAATCAGCCGCGAAACCGCGCCGCGGCCGACCACAATATCGTTGAGCGCGTTTTCGCGCACACGCCGGCCATTGCCGACCCCGCCGGCTTCCAGCAGCACCCGGGATTCATACTGGAATTCGCCCTTCCAAATGTGATTCAGCGCGCGCGCGAGTCCGTCGGACGAAACGGCGGTCAGGAAACCGAGGCCGCCGATGTTAATGCCGAGCATGGGGGTGGTGGAGCCGGCGATTTCGCGGGCCACGTGCAGCATGGTGCCGTCGCCGCCAAAAACGAGCAACAGGTCCGCCTCACGCGCCAGCGCGGCGGTGTCCGCAGGATGAAGCACCTTGCGTCCGGCGCGTTGGATGAGCCGCGCGGCCTTGCGCAGGATGCCGGCGCAGTCGGGCTTTTCGGCATTGCCGATGAGGCCGACGCGTTTGATTTGGTCAGCGAACTTTTTCAATCAGCACCAAAAATTCTTTGTTGCCGGCAGGGCCGAGCAGGGGAGATTCAATCACATTCCGCCAGCAAAGGCCAGACTGCTCGGCAATAAATTTTCGTATTTCGTCGAGGACCCGTTCATGGATGGCGGGGTCGCGAATCACCCCGCGGCCTTTGTCGGCCTCGGCCTTGCCGGCTTCAAATTGTGGTTTGATGAGCGCGACGATTTTGCCGGCCGGTTTCAGCAAGGGAACGGCGGCGGGCAGGATTTTGCGCAACGAAATGAACGAGCAATCAATCACGGCGAGATCCCCGGGCGCGAACGGCCGGGGGAATCGGGCGGCGGTCAAAAGGCGCGCGTTGGTTTTCTCCATCACCACCACGCGCGGGTCCTGGCGGAGCCTCCAGGCGAGCTGTCCCCGGCCAACGTCCACGGCAAAAACTTTTGCTGCGCCATGCTGGAGGAGGCAATCGGTGAACCCGCCGGTGGACGCGCCGAGGTCGAGCGCGACCAGTCCGGTGACGTCGAGTTGAAAATGTTTGAGCGCGTGTTCGAGCTTGTGGCCGCCCCGGCTGACGTATTTGTCGCCGGCCTCGACCGTGAGCGTGTCAGCCGGTTTGACGGGGTCGCCGGGTTTGCGGGCGGGCCGGGCGTTGACGCGGACCTGGCCGGCGATGACGGCGCGTTTGGCCTGTTCGCGGCTTTCGCAGAGGCCGCGTTCAACCAACGCTTGATCGAGGCGGGTCATGAAATGGACCGGCGGGAACTGTCATCAAGTGCCGCAACCGTCACGTGCGGCCGTCGGTGGCGTAAACCCGATTTTGAACTTCGCGGAAGCTGTGGAGAAAAATGTCATTGTCGGCGACGGCTTTTTCAATGAGCTGCCGGAGCAGGAACATCTCGGAGCTGTTGACGACGGCGTGGACGCTTTGTTTGAACGCTTCCATCGGCACAAAGGTTTGAAACGAATCGCCGAGCAGGAGAATGGTGGCATGGCGGCGCTGGCCGACGGGCATTTGTTGCAGCGCCTTCAACGTGAGGTTTTCCTCGATGCTGTTCGCGCCGAACCGTTCCTCGAGAATAACGACGTGATAGCGCACCTGGCCGAAGCGCACGAGGAAGTCGCTGTGCGTGGCGGCGGTGTGGACCTTGTATCCCAGCTCCACCAGCGCGCCCCTCGCGGTATCCAGCCATTCCGGAGTGGAAAAGGCGATCAACGCCGGCTTGTCCGCCGTGCTGACGAAATCGAATGAGGGATTCATGACGGTTTGATTATTTGAGTTTAAGGATGGGCGGGCTCTCGTTGGGCATGGATTTCATCCGCAACGAGCCGGCGGTGCTGATGATCTCGCCGCGGCCCTTCTTGGTGTTGTCCAGGCCGCGTGAAACGACGCTGCGCTTGGTGCAATAAAGCATGGCGGTTTCCTCCGTGATGAGACCCTCTTCGTAGGCTTCGAGACAGGCATGATCGAAGGTGCGCCAGCCGAACGGATGGCTGGCCTCGATGATTTCATAAAACGTTTTGCCTTCGCTTTCGCCGAGACGCATGGTTTCCTGCGTCCGCAGGTTGGAGCCCATGATTTCGAGCAGGGCATAACGGGCGCCGCCGACTTTGGGCACGAGCCGCTGGCTGACCACCCAGCGCAGCGAATCGGCCAGCCGGATGCGGATTTGTTCCTGCTCTTCAGTCTCGAACATACCCAGGATACGATTGATGGTTTCACCGGCGTTGATGGTGTGGAGGGTGCTCAAAACCAGATGGCCCGTTTCCGCCGCGCTCAACGCGATGCGTACCGTTTCACGGTCGCGCATTTCGCCGACCAGAATCACTTTTGGCGCCTGGCGCAACGCGGCGCGCAGACCGTTGATGTAGGAATCAAAATCAATACCCAGTTCGCGCTGGTTGAACGTGGCCTGGTCATGCGTATGCACGTATTCAATCGGGTCTTCCAGCGTGACAATGTGGACCGGCTTGGTGCGGTTGATTTCATTAAGAATGGCGGCCAGGGTGGTGGATTTGCCGGAACCGGTTGCGCCAGTGATGAGGACCAAACCGGTCTTTTCCTTCGGAATTTCCTTGAAAATGTCCGGGAACTTCAATTTTTCCAGCGTCGGGATGGCCGAGTTCAGTTGCCGGCAGACAATGGAGTAGTTTCCGCGCTGCGCGAAAACATTAACCCGGAAGCGGGCCTGGTCTGAAAGCCCGTACGAGGCGTCGCACGATCCATGGCGCAGCAAATCTTCCACCTGCCAGAGATTGTCACCGATGATGTTCAGCGCGACAATTTCGGTTTGATATGGCGTGAGTTTGTCAATCGGCGGCTCGAGGATCACCGGCTTGAGTTCGCCATAGGCCTCGACCTGCGGCGGGCGGCCCACCGTGAACAAAACGTCGGAGACCTCCGGTTGCGACGCCAGCATTGTCGTCAAAATTTGGTCCAGTTCGGGGCGCCGCATAATCAGTTGGTATCGTCATCTTCCGGTGGGTGCGGCAGGAGAGAACGGAATTTTTTCCGGTCCAGCGCCTTGTCATAGGCGTCTTCCGGTGAAATGCGTTTCATCCGCACGTGTTCCATGATGTGATCGTCCAGCGGCTGGTTGCCCGTTTTCTTGCCGACCTGGATCATGCCGGGGATTTGATGTGTTTTGCCTTCGCGCACGAGGTTGGCGACGGCGGTGTTGAAGACCAGGATTTCAAACGCGGCCACGCGGCCCTTTTTGTCAGTGCGCTTGAACAAGGTCTGAGCCACGACACCCTTCAAGGCCTCGGAGAGTGTCTGGCGGATTTTGTTTTGCTGGTCTGCGGGGAAAACGTCAATGATGCGGTCCACCGTTTTGGAGGCGCTCTGGGTGTGCAGCGTGCCGAAGACCAGGTGCCCGGTCGCCGCCGCCGTGATGGCCAGCTCGATGGTTTCCAGGTCGCGCATTTCGCCGACGAGAATGATGTCCGGGTCTTCGCGCAACGCACCGCGCAACCCGGAGGCAAAGGATTTGGTGTGGACGCCGACTTCGCGATGGTTGACCAGGCAGCTTTTGCTTTCGTGCACGAATTCAATCGGGTCTTCGAGCGTTATGATGTGGTCTTTGCGATTCCGGTTCGCATAATCCACCATGGCCGCCAGGGTGGTGGATTTGCCGGAGCCGGTGGGGCCGGTGACCACGATCAAACCGCGATTGAGCATGGTAAACTTTTTGAGGACCGGGGGCAGGGGCACGTCGAGTTTTTCGAAATCTTCAAACGAAAGCACGCGGCTGGGAATCTGCCGGAACGCCGCGCCGACGCCGTTCTTCTCATTGTAAAAATTGACACGGAAACGCGAGATATTCGGAATCTCGTAGCCGAAATCCACGTCACCGGTTTCTTCGAATTGTTTAATCTTGTAGTCCGGTGCGATTTCGTAAAGCATCGTCTTGAGCGAGTCGTTTTCGAGTGGCGGAAAATCCACGCGCTGAAGCTCGCCGTTGATGCGCAGCATGGGCGGGTTTCCGCATGCCATGTGCAGGTCGGATGCCTTCTGTTCAAACATCAGGTTGAAAAACGCATCTATCTTGGCCATAAATCTTTTTCGTTGTCGGAACACTAGCTAGACCCGCGCCACACTTCAAGCTATGAGCAAACCCGCCGAAATCGTCCGTCGCGAAATCGCCGAACACGGCGTTTTGTCCTTCGCGCGCTTCATGGAACTCGCCCTTTACTGTCCCAATTATGGATATTACGAAACGAAAAAAGACAGCCCCGGCCGCCGCGGCGATTTTTACACCAGTGTCAATACCGGCGAACTTTTCGGACAACTCCTGGCGTTCCAGTTTTCCGAATGGCTCGCGCATGTCCAAACCCTCAACCCTCAACTCTCAACCCTCCACATTGTTGAAGGGGGCGCGCACACCGGAGCATTGGCGAAGGACATTCTGACCTGGTTGCGATCGGCGCGGCCAGAACTGTTCGGCCAAATTGAGTACTGCATCATCGAGCCCTCGGCGCGCCGGCGGGAGTGGCAGGCCGAAACGTTGAAGAATTTCGCTCCGCGCGTCCGCTGGCTCAACTTTCAACCCTCAACCTTCAACCCTCGACTTCGCGGGGTGATCTTCGGCAACGAACTGCTCGACGCCATGCCCGCCCGCCGTTTCGGCTGGGACGCAAAAGGTAAACAGTGGTTTGAGTGGGGCGTTGCGCTCGAAGGTGAAAAATTCGTCTGGGCGAAAATCCAGGGTCCGGACGCCGGACCCCGGACCCCGGACCCGGCACTTGGCGAAGTTCTGCCCGACGGTTACACAATCGAAACCTGCCCCGCTGCTGAAAACTGGTGGCGCGGGGCGGCGAACCTTCTGGAGCGCGGACAATTGTTGGCGATTGATTACGGTTTGACTGGCGACGAATTGTTTTCGCCGGGCCGGACGCGCGGCACGCTCCGCGCCTATTTTCGCCATCACGCCACCGACGACCTGCTGGCGAAGGTTGGAAAACAGGACCTCACGGCGCATGTCAATTTTTCCGCAATCCAATCGGTCGGCGAAGCGTGCGGTTTGAAAACGGAAACGTTTTCCACGCAGGCGCAATTTCTGACAAGGATCGCGGAAAGGATTTTCAAGAATCCGGAGTCATTCGGCGAATGGGGCGCGAAACAGACGCGGCAATTTCAAACCCTCACGCACCCCGAACATCTGGGCCGCGCTTTTCGTGTCCTCCTCCAATCAAAGGCGGACACGTCCTACCGACACAACTCATAATTCAAAATTGAAAGGCAGTAACTGGCTGCGGTCTCGACGCGCAGGGTCAGATTGCCGAGCGTGATGGGCCGCGCCCCGCCGGCTTGAATCGCTTCCAATTCTTCGCGCGTGAAGTCGCCTTCCGGGCCGATCCAAACCGCCAGGGATTTCAGCAAACGCCCATCGGGCTTTTCCAACTCACGAAAAATGTCGCGCGGATGGCGACGGTCGGGCTGCAGCGAGCCGACCAGCGCCAAATCAAATGTTTCCTGGCGCGCCAAATATTTTTCGATGGTCGTTGGCGTCTCGATTTCCGGCAGCCAGGCCGCGCCGCACTGCTTGATGGCTTCGATGGCAACCTGCTGCCATTTCTCGCGCTTCTGTTCCAGGCTCCCGGCCTCAAGATGCGTGACGACGCGCTCGGCCAGCAGTGGCACAACGCGATGCGCACCCAGCTCGGCGGATTTCTGGATGATGGCCTCAATGATTTTTCCTCTGGGCAAGGCCTGGAGCAACGTGATTTGGCAGGGCGGGGGAGAAATGAGCTGCTCTTTCATCACGCGCAATGCCAGTCCGTCGCGTGAACAATTCTCGACCACGCAGGAAAATTCATGGCCCGCGCCATCGAGAACCACCACCGGCTCGCGGGGCTTGACACGCAACACGTGCAACGCGTGATGCGCCTCGCTGCCATCGAGCCGCAGCGTGTTTCCCGCGCAGCGTTCGGGCGGCAGATAAAAGCGGTGCATAAACAAGGTGACAAGTGGCGGGTGACAAGTGACAAGACAAAATTTGCCCCGCGCCACGTTTCACTCGTCACCGGAACAAATTTTTGGCTTTCTCAAAAAAGCTTTTGGAGATGGGGTTGACGTTTTCATCACAAAGATCGGCAAATTCCTGCAACTTCGCCTTTTGCGCCGCGGTCAGGCGCGCCGGCACTTCGACCTGGATGCGCACGTGCAAATCGCCGTGGCCGTAGCCTTGCAGGTTCTTAACGCCCTTGCCCTTGACGCGGAAAGCCGCGCCTGATTGCGTTCCGGGCGGGATTTTAATCGAGGCCTTCCCGTCGAGCGTCGGCACCTCGATTTCCGAGCCGAGCGCGGCCTGGGCAAAGCTCACCGGCACTTCGCACAGCAAATCGTCGCCGTCGCGCTGGAAAAGTTCATGCGTCTTGATGTGCAACACCACATACAAATCGCCCGGCGACCCGCCGCGAAAACCTGCCTCGCCGTTGCCGGACGAGCGCAGACGCGAGCCCGCATCCACCCCCGGCGGAATGCGGAGTTTGATTTTTGAACCGTGCTCGCGCCGCCCCTCGCCGTGACAGGATTTGCACGGTTTTTCCAAAATGCGCCCCGCGCCTTTGCAATGCGGACAGGTTTGCGCAATGCTGAAGATGCCGCGCGAAGTGATGACCTGTCCACGCCCGCCGCAAGTGGTGCAGGTCCGCATTTTCGAACCGTGCTCCATGCCGGAACCGTTGCAAACATCACACCGGTCGAGTTTGGAGATGGCAATTTCCTTTTCACATCCCAGCGCCGCCTCTTCGAGGGCGATTTCCAAATCATAACGCAGGTCATCGCCGCGTTGGGGCTGTGATGGGTCCGGGCTGCCGCCGAAAACGCTTTCAAAAATGCTGCCACTGCCTCCGAAAACTTCGCGGAAGATTTCAAAGGGATCGTGAAAGCCGCCGCCAAAGTTGCCGGCGCGACTGGCGCGGGCCCGCGGGTCGAACGCGGCATGGCCGAACTGGTCGTAGGCTGCGCGTTTTTGCGGGTCGTCCAATACCTCATACGCTTCGCCCAGTTCCTTGAATTGTTCCTCCGCGGTCTTATCGCCCGGATTTTTGTCCGGGTGATATTTCACGGCCAGCTTGCGGTAGGCCTTTTTGATTTCGTCGGCCTCCGCATTGCGGTTCACGCCAAGGATTTCATAATAATCACGCCTGGACATTGGGAAATTTCGGGTTGCGGCCTATGCTTTACGGATTGGCTGCGGGTTTTTTGGCCACGATGACCGTGGCCGGCCTCAACAGCCGGTCGCGGAATTTGTAGCCTTTGCGGAGTTGCTGAACGACGTGGCCTTCGGGAACGTCGGCGGTTTCCTGCTGGGCAACGGCTTCGTGCCACATCGGGTCAAAGGGTTTGCCGCTGCCGTCAATCTCTTCCAGTCCGCTCTCCGCGAGGGTATTTTTTAGCTGCTGTTGGATCATTGCAACCCCTGCCTGGAGCGAGGCGATTCCGCCCGGCGGAACTTCAGCGGTTTGCGTGGCGGTCTGCGCCATTTCAAAGTGGTCCAGGATGGGCAGTATTTTTTGAATCAACGCGGCGGCGGCAGCCTGCGCGGTCTCGAGGCGTTCGCGTGCGGCGCGTTTCTTGAAATTTTCCAGATCGGCGGCGGTGCGCAGGAGGCGGTCCCAATGTTCGTCGGCCTTGGCCGCGCGGGCCTTGAGTTCTTCGAGTTGCTCCGGCGTGAGTTCCGCCGCGACCGGCAGATTGGCCGCCGCCGGTTTGGCCGCCGCGGTCGGGATTTCAGCAGCCTTTTCAGTTTTGTGCGCCTGTGGCTCGGCCTTCTTCATGCGATGGTTCCGGCAAAAAATGTTTCCGAACCGCCACAGTAACCGATTGGCCTTGAGTCGGCAACAGGGACGTATCCGGCAACTTGAAATTTAAAATTCTAGCCGGGCGGGACAAGTTTTTTGAAAGCGGGCAGGGTTCGCAGCGAATCGAAGCGCGGGTCTTTGCGGGCTTCGACCAGGAGGTCGTGGGCGGCGGGATTGGTTGCCAGCCGTTTGGCGCTCAAGTTGAGCGAGGCCTGCAAATTCAGCAGCGCATCGGAAGTTTTGCCGAGAATGGCTTCCAGCGCCGCGAGGTCGTAATGCGGTTCAGGCTGGTCGGGGGCGAGGCTGACCAGTTTTTGGAGCGTCATTTCGAGCCTGGACATGTCGCCTAACTGGGCGGCGATCTGGGCCATGGCGGCGACGTCCGGGTAATGAATGTCCGGATTGGCCAACGCCTGGTTGAACAGTCCCGTGGCGCTCCGGAGCAGTTCAACCGCATGGTTGCTTTGTTGCATTTGGTAGTAAAAGCGCGCCAGTTCGAGGGTGTTTTCGAAATTCGTGGGGTTGCTCTGTTGTTCCGCCTCCATTTGCCGCAGTTGCGCTTCAAGCTGGCTGCGGTCGGTGCCCTGCTTTTCGCTCTGCTTTTTGTAGTTCTCGAGGTTATTGACGAGGTCAATCGCCTGGCCGTTGTAAGGATCAAACTTGAGGCAGGTTTTGGCAACAACCAGGGCGTCATCCAGGCGATTGTATTGAAGCAGGAAATTAATGTACCGAAAAACGGCTTCCGGGCTGTAAGGACAAAATGCAAAGGCCTGCTTGAACGCGAAATCGGTTTCACGGATCAGCGCCTCCTGCGACTGGAGGGTTTTCTGCCGGTATTCGGGCGGACATTGCGGGCCCAGGCGCCAGGCATACACGCCGGCTTGCGAACTGCGCAATTTGGAGAAGGCCTTTTGCCCGTCGTCGTCGCGGATGAATCTCCGGTCGCCCTTGAAACCGCTGAAATTGCCGTGCAAATAGACCTTGTCCACGAAGTCCGCGATTTGCTGGACGCTGGTGTCGTAAGTAATCCAGTTGCCGATGAAGCGCTGGGAATATTCACTCCAGAATTCGTGGTCCTTTTTGAAAACGTCGTCGGACAATTCCGGCAGCGGATGGCGGTGGATTTTCATGATGACGCCGAACGGCGTCTCGTAGGGATACATCCAGTCCAGCGGAAAACTTTCTTCGACGAAAAATTCATTGGTCGGATTATGGTCAAAGATGACTTTGCAGAGCAGGCCGTTGATCTTCATCACGGAAATCTGGCCGGAGATGGCCATCTGGTTGCCGGAGGTTTTCACGCCTTCACCGGGCTGGAGCTGGCCGAGCGCGGCCCGGCGCTGAAAGTCTTCGCGATACGCATCAAAACACTGCTGTAAATCCTCCGGTGAGGGGATGTAGATTTCCACCGGCGGATACACGCCCTCGGCCCGGCGCCTGGCCTCGACGTGCGCCCCGAATTTTGTGAACGGCACGTCCAAAACATAATAGGCGGCATTGGCAAGGTCATTGACCAGGTTATTGTCCTGACCAAAGGGGATATCCAGCACGTATTTGATGAATTCCCGGAAGAACGGCGGGTCGTGCTGCGCGCTGCGGAAATATTGCGACCGGAGATAGTCCAGATACGTGCCGTCGGCGAGCGCGTTCTGGGTAATGATGTAAACGTCGCGGCGGTCGAAGTGTTGGTCCTGCTTCGGCTGGCACGAATGCGGGATGAAACTTTCGCAAAAGATGATGTAGGTGGGGCAAAACCGCCCGGGATCGGTGCCGCCAAACAAAATCGCGTTGCGCGTCATCTCCGGGTAAATGCCGAATGGCGGCGTGAACATGTCGTGCCCGAACCAGTAGCCGAACCAGTGATTGCGCTGTTCGCTCTTGTACCAGTGGGACAGGCCGGAATAGACCGGCATGACCAGACACAGGCCGAGCAGGATCAAGACCGGTCCGCGGTTGCGGTAAATCAGCAGCGAGAGGATGAAAATAATCGGCATCGCCACCAGAATGAGATTGGCAATGATGGGCAGGCCGTATTGGTCCCTGGCAAAAGCCTGGGCGACCAAGTGTGGCAATTGGGAGAGAACCGAAATGGCGTCACCGCCCGGGCCGACGAAAAGTTTGGCGGCCGCGTCGGCCAGACAATACACGGCCAGGATTATGGCGCCCGCCCCCCCAATCATTCCCCAAAAACGGAATCTGGCATAATGTGTGGCCATATAGGCGGCCATCAACGTGACCCCGTAGCCGATCATGATGGCGAACAGCGCATGTGAGGCGGTGAAAAACACCTTGTTAAGATCCGCTGAAGAACGATCCAACCCCACGTCGAGCAGATTGACCAGAAGCACGGCGAGACAGATATAGATGGCGGTCAGGCCGATAATCCAGGAACGCTCCCGCTTGTGCATTTTGAACAAAAACAAAAAGGGCAGCAACCCGACGAACATAAAGACCCAACTGAAAGATTCGGAAAGGCCCTGGACCAGATACCAAAGCTGGTTCGCGAAGCGGACCGGGTCCTGGAAGATGTTCGTTCCATGGGAGGTTTCGTATTGGCCGCGGCTCAACGCATGGAAAAAGCCCTCCACGGTGCGCGGATAACCCCATTGCATCGGCGGGACGGTCATGCCGGAAATCGGTTCGTAAAAGTAAAAAGACACCCCGAGAACCCACACCAGTCCCATGATCAGGACCGCCTTCCACTCGGAAAACATTCCCTTGGTCTGGAGGCTCAACCAGCCACCGGCGAAGATCGAGCCGATGCCGACAGCGTGGAAAATGGCCGTTTCAATTGAAGTCATGTTGTTGAGCGCCGGGATGGATTGGCCGTGTAACAGGGCAAGCCCAATCAAATAAAGGACGCTGTTGGTGAGAAACAGGTCGCGACCGAGGCGCGGTTGGGCGGCGGCGATGGCGACTTCAATGCCCATGGCACTCAGAAGCAGAGTCTGGTGAATGGTAGCGCAGATGCCATAGAAGAGCATCGCCAGATAGAGGTAACGCTTCTGATGCGGGGCATACATCCAGCGCATCAGCAGCAGCAACACCAGAATCAGCCACGGCACGGCAAACAGGGAAATACGGTTGATGGCGACCGACTCGCTCCACATGAAACCATCCAGTCCCACCATCAGGCCCGCGACGAACCCGGAGACCATGCAGATGGCGTTTTCCCATTTGCCGGTGATGCCCTTCAATTCTTCGATGCCTTCGATCAGCATGCTGCTGCCGCGCGAGACCATCAAGGCAAGCATGCCGCACCCCATCGCCATGGCGAAGGATTCCCCCACCTCCACCCGCCAGGCGACGTTGCCGATCGGCAGAATGGCCGTCCACAACCAGCTGTAAATCGCCCAGAACGGATAGCCCGGCGGGTGCGGAATGCCGGCGTAGAACGAGCCGGTGCATAATTCGCCGGAATCCTCCAGTGTCAGCTCCGGCGCCAGCGTCAGCAAATAAATCGTCCACATCACCGCGAAGACGATGCACAGCATGATCCAGTCAATTCTGCGAAACAGCGGGGCGACGGGCGCCGGGGGAGCCAATTTGCCGCTGGATGCCGGCTTGGCAGGTTTGCCTTTGCCGTTGTTCGGTTTCGGTTTTTCCATTTTTGATGTCAGTCGTTCGGTTTGGTGAACGGCGTGAAACGGATACTAGGAGAGGAAGCGCCGCGGTTTGTCGAATCAAAAGTGACGTTGGCCAGGCGGTTTTGCACATTTTGGGAGCCATCCGACGCATAAGCCGCATAATTCTGGTTGCTCAAAATCATGGCCATCATCGCTCCGGAAGGGGTGGAACCTGCGGGAAGACCGTTGCTGTAATTGAAAACCAGCAGGGTGAGCAGCGCGCAAGCGGTGGCCGGCGCCAGCCAGCCCAGAAAAGCCGCGCTCATCGGTGTGCCGGGCCGGGCGTTAATAATGCGCCGCTTAAGCCCCGCCGACGGGCGGCGCGGCTGCCAGGAACGCAATCGTGTCTCCGGTAAATTCATCTCGTTCATAAGCTGCTCCTTCCAGTTGGAGTTTTATTTTCTGCAAACCGTAGCGGTATCGGCCCGCAATGGTGTTGGGCGAGGCTTCCAGCAGCTCGCCAATTTCCTCGAATGTGTAGCGGTGCCAGATTTTCAGCACAATCACTTCGCGCTGTTCCACCGGCAGTTCGGCCAGGCACCGCATCGCCGCGCGCTCCGCCGGGTTCTCCCCCGCGGATTTTTCAAACCATCGCCGCGATTCCAACTCGCGCGTCAGCCGCCGCCACAACGACCGCCGGTAATTCAACGCGCGGTTCCGGAAACTGCGCACGCAGTAATGCTCCAGCCGCAACGGCGGCTGCGGTCTTTGCATCAGCGCCAGGAAGGTTTCCTGCACCACATCCTCCGCCTCGGCGTGGCTGAGACCCAGCGCGCGGCCGTAGAGGATCAACTCCGCCGCCTTCGATTCGTAGAGCTTTTCGCTCCAATCCGATGATTCGTCGCCGTTCACGGTTTCATTGCATAGACACCGCTTGGGTGAAATTTGTATAAAAATTCTCCAGGAGACACCCAATGCAGGCTAACACAAGCTTTCAGGCGTATTCAAGCGCGTTTCAAGCCCCCATTATAACTCAATTCCAGCCCAGCCAGCGCCCGCCCTGATAAGTCACAAAGGCCAGAACCCACGCCAGCACGCCCATGTAAACCCATTGAAACAGCGGCCATTTCCACGAGTTGGTTTCCCGCCGCACCACCGCCACCGTGCTGGCGCATTGCAGTGCGAAGACGTAAAAGACCATCAACGTGATGGCCAGTAACGGCGTGTAGAGCGGCGAACCGTCCGGCCGCTTTTGCGCCCGCAATGTCTGGACCAGCGCTTTTTTGCCCGTTTCGGACTCGTCACCGCTGCCGACGTTATAGACCGTGGACATCGTGCTCACAAAGACTTCGCGCGCCGCGAACGATGAGATAATGCCGATGCCCATCTTCCAGTCAAAACCCAGCGGGGCGATAATCGGTTCAATTGCGCGACCCATTCGTCCGGCGAAACTGTTCCGCAATTTTGCGCCGGCCGCTTCGGCGGTGACGGATGGCGAGTTGACGCGTTGGCGGGAGTCACGTCACTTGTCACCCGCACCCGCGTTTCGCTTTTTGGATACGTCGCCAGGAACCAAAGCAGGATGTTCACGCCCAGAATCACCGTGCCGGCGCGCCGCACGAAAAGTTTCGAGCGGTCCCACATGTGCCGCGCCACGACGCGCAGCAGCGGCCGTTTGTAGGGCGGCAATTCCATGATGAGCATCGGCGTTTCGCCCTGGAGCAGCGTCTTCTTGAACAGCCACGCCATCAGCAGCGCCACGACTGTGCCGAGCAGATACATCGCCAGCATCGTCAGACCTTGCAGTTTGAGGAAGCCGAGAATTCTGATGTCGGGAATGCACGCCGCGATGAGCAGCGTATAGACCGGCAGCCGCGCCGAACAACTCATCAGCGGCGCGACCAGAATCGTCACCAGCCGGTCCTTCGGGGTTTCAATCGTGCGCGTGGCCATGATGCCGGGAATCGCGCACGCGTACGAACTCAGCATCGGGATGAAACTTTTGCCGTGCAACCCCACCTTGCTCATCAGCCGGTCCATCAAAAACGCCGCCCGCGCCATGTATCCCGTGTCCTCCAGAAAACCGATGAACAAAAACAACAGCAGGATTTGCGGCAGAAAAACAATCACCGCGCCGACACCGGCAATGACGCCGTTGACCAGCAAATCATTCAAGTCGCCGGGCGGAATCAGCGTCCCGATGGTGTTCCCGGCCCAATTAACGATGACCTGCAGGGCGTCCATCGGAATTTTGGCGAAGGTGAAAATGCTCTGGAACATCAGCGTCATGATACCGATGAAAATCAGCGTGCCCCAGATTTTGTGCGTGAGAATGCGGTCCAGTTTGTCGCTGAGCGTCTCGCCCGGCGGCGCGATTTCGGTGGTCGCCGCCCTGCTGGATTTCCGCGACCCGCGCGTAGCGCCATTCGATCGGCGCGCCACGCCAGTCAATCCGGTACGCTTCCAGCCGCTTGCGCGCGGCGGCCACGGCGTCCTGGATTTTTTGCGGATAATGTTCCTTGCTTGATGCCAGCGCCTTTTCATTGCTGAGCAACAGCAACGCCTCCGCGGTGGCCTGCAGCCGCCGTTCCTTGAAGGTTTCCGCCAGCAACTCGGCCAGTCCGGTCGCTTCAATCCGGAATAATCCGGGCAATTGGCAGAACAATTGTGGTTTTATTTCGGAGGGGTTCTGAAGGGTCGCGATGATTTTCGCGCGCAACTCCGGCACGCCTGCGCCGCTGCTGGCGACGACCGGCATCACCGGCACGCCGAGCGCCTCGGAAAGCTTCTTTTCATCAATGCGATGGCCGTTGTTTTCCGCCACGTCCACCATGTTCAACGCGATGAGGGTTGGATGGCCCAGTTCGATCACCTGTGTGGTGTAATAAAGATTTCGCTGCAGGTTCGAGCCGTCCACGACCAGCACAATCAAATCCGGCGGCGGCAATTCCGGCAGGCGATGCAGCAGCACGTCGCGCGAAATCTGTTCGTCAAGCGAATTGGGACTGAGGCTATACGTGCCGGGCAAATCGAGAACGCGGATATTCGCGCCTGCCGGCGCGCCGAGCAACCGGCCTTCCTTGCGTTCGACGGTGACGCCGGCGTAATTGCCGACCTTGGCGCGGAGGCCGGTCAGCGCGTTGAACAGGGTCGTTTTGCCGCAATTCGGATTGCCCGTCAGGATGACGTAAGGGTAGCGAGCGGCCGGTGACGCGCGACTTGAGGCAAGCGACTTCCGTCCGATTTCCTGCGGTGGGGGGACCTTATTCCCACTGCGCGGAGTTGACTCGGATGAATCCATGTTTGCCTGACGGGTTTGCGGTGAATGCTTGTCACCCGTCACTTGTCACCTGCCACCTTTACGAGAATCTGCTCTGCCTCGCTTTTGCGCAGGGTGAGATTGTACCCGCGAACCCTGATTTCAACCGGGTCGCCGAGCGGGGCAAAGCGGACGAGTTCGACCGTAGTGCCGACGAGCAAACCCATTTCCATCAGGCGCGGCCGGCTTTCGGGCGGGAGTTTGATTTCGGTAACCGTCGCCAATGTGCCCACGGCAACCGAACTGAGCGGCTGGGGAGCAGCAACCATAAAAATTTCAGGCGGCGGAGGGGGAAGGCAGCGGCTCGACCAGAATCGCCCTGGCCAGTTTTTCGCTCAAAGCGAGGCGGGCGTTGCAAACCTGGCAGATGACGTTGGCTTCGCTGCTCAACAGTTTAACGCGTTGTTGTTCGCCGAGGCCAAGTTCGCGCAGCCGGTCGCGCACCTCGGGCGCGGCGGCCAGTTCCTTGATGCAAACGGTGGTACCGGCCTTGACCCGGCTCAACGGGCATACCGCCGGCCCGGCACAATGCCCTTCAATAATCCGACAGTCTGGTCCGTGATTTTTCACAACCACCCCAGCATAAGTTATCATCGGTGACGAAACAAGCGGGTTTTTGCCATGAGTTTAGCAATTTTTGGCATCCAGACCACGTGCGGACCAGCCCCGCAATTCGAGACCTTTTACCGCAAACGAGAAAAACCAACAGGTCACCTTGATGGGCGACCTGTAGATGAGGCTTTCTGGAATTCTTGTCCCGTTCAAGGAGTGGCTGGCTGAAGTTTCACTCGATAAAATTGCTGCGGACCGGTGCCCAAGCTGTTGGTCTGGCTCGTCGTAGGCCCGGTGGCCGTTATCGCCGGCGATATGTTATTCCAACCGGCATCCGTCAAATTACTTGAATATTGCAGCCCATAAAGTGCCCCGGCAACGGAACTCCAGGTTACGCCGATCACCTGATTCGTCAGTTCAAATGACAGGATCACGGGCACCGGCGCCGACGTCACCGTCAGGATTCCGCTGTTGAATACGAAGCTGTAATTGTCGGCGCTCAAGGTTCCCTGCGCGATGGTGATGGGATAACTGCCAACCGGACTGCCGGGGTTCGCCGAGGTGCCCAGTATCGGGCCGCCTTGTAACCTGGCGGTGTTTTCACTGTTGACGAACCCGGCATAACTGGCGGTCAACGGCGGATTGGTCAGGCTGTACATGCGTGTCTGGTTGTCGGCTGTCACCGTCAACAGTGCGCGGTTCACAATCAACGTTCCTGGCTGATACTGAATCGTGTAATTGGTCAGGCCCGTGCCGGTGGCGTTGCCCGCATTGATGGCGTAGGGCGAATCCGCCACGCTTGCCGTCGCTGCCGCGCCACTGCTGTTCAAGCTGACATCGGTTACCGTGTCCCCGTTCACCAGGCCGGTGCTGGCGAACTCGGTCCCTGTGAATAACGCTGTCTGGCCATAGGTTTTGTTTTTGTTCCCCGCCGTCAGGGTCAAGGCCGCCGGGTTTACGGTCAGCGCCCCGTTCACAAACTGGAAGCCGTAATTGGTTGAGTTCAACGTCCCCTGACTGACCGTAATGGTGTAATTCCCAATCGGACTGGTGGCATCCGCTGCGGTGCTCAACGCCGGTGCGCCCGTCAACACATTGGTCCCGTCACTATTGATGAAACCCGTGTAACTGACCGTCAAGATCGGATTGGTTGTTCCGTAAATCCGGGCCTGATTATCCGCGGTCGCCGTCAGGGTGGGCAGAGGATTGACAGCGATGGTTGCCGTGGCGACACCCAGTATGTTCAGTTTGTCATTCAGTCGAAACGCGAACCCGTCGATCCCGGTGAAGTTGGCTGACGGCGTGTAGGTGAACCCGCCATTGGTGCTCAGATTCAGCGTGCCGTTGGTCGGTCCGCCGATTAACGTTGCCATCAGGTTGGTGCCGTAGACATCAAAGTCGTTGATCAAGACTCCCGGTTTTGGCACGGTCAACGCGGTGTTTTCCCTGGTACTATAGTTCGGATTCAACACCAGCGGCGCCACAATGTAATTGCTGAACGACATGGTGTAGGCGGTTGGCGTTGCCGCATACACTTCCGCGGTGATTCCGCCCTCCGTCAAGGCCGGCTGGCCATCAAACATCCCGTTGTCCACCAGGTTTGTAATCAGGTTGCCGTCGAAGTAGGCATAAACAGTGTTGCCTAGGAAGGCCACTTTTACAGTGTGCCAACCGGTTCCGACCGCCGGCAGGCGTACCAGGTCCTCCGCCGCATAATTGATCCAGTCACTATACTTGAGGATCTGCAATGTAGGGACTCCGGGCGGCACGCCGTTCAGCGGGCCCCACGGAGAATTCTCCGGCAAAATCCAGACGTCATAGTGCGCTCCGGTTACCGGGTTCAGTCGTCCGCCGATCGCTCCGCCCCACACGCTCGTGCTCGGGTAACGAATCTGGGCCTGCACCCAGTAATCTGTCCAATTGGCGTTGTAATACGCGTAACCGTAGTCATCGAGGGCGCAACTGCCCTGCAGCGACTTGTTGGTTACGCTCCAGCTGCCCAACTGGTTCACCCACGGAAAGATGGAATGACTGCCCGCCGCGCGCGCGAAGTTGTCATAAAACAATTGGGCGGGAGTGGTAATCATGAGGCTCGCGGTTGCCACCGCGGAAGTGAGTGACCCGTTGATGGCTTTGTAGCTAAAGCTATCCATC
Organism: uncultured Verrucomicrobiae bacterium; assembly: GCA_963802515.1. Classification (GTDB taxonomy): domain Bacteria; phylum Verrucomicrobiota; class Verrucomicrobiia; order Limisphaerales; family UBA11358; genus UBA11358. The sequence goes on along the minus strand of CAWDIX010000002.1, from coordinate 835,117 downwards.
CCGGTGTAATTGTTCGTTGGCGTATAGGTAAAGGAACCGTCGGCGTTGAGAACCAATGTGCCATTCGCGGGAGCGCTTGCCAGCGCGGCGGCGACACCTGTGCCGTTCGTCAAGACGCCGGGCGGTGGAACGGCCAGCGAATCACCCTGTGTCATCTGGTAGAAGTCATCGTTGACAACCGGTGGCAACAGGTAGCTGACCGTCAGGTTGGAAACCCACGTCCCGACCTGGAATTTGATGGTCAGCCCATTGGTGCGGTAAGTATTGGTGCCCGCCTCGATGCCGTTGGTGAAAACCTGCAGGGCAGAGTAGATGGAACTGGGCATTAACAGCTCTACCGCCGCGTTGGTATTGCTGTTTCCGGAAATGGAGATCGTGGCGGTGGACGTGCCGCCGCTGGACGAAAAGCTGGCGGTCACCTGCGCGTTCGACCGCTGCAGCCACCAGGCATAAATCCCCGCTGAATTGGTGGACCAGATTCTGGGCTTGCTCAAGCTGTAGGCAAGATAAGTGCCCGGCAGCGAGCCGGCCGGGCCACCGCTGGGCGACTCGCTGTGACAATAAAGGTTGATCAATGCTCCCAAATTGTAATAGGCATCGACCAATGCTTGCACGGTTGCGGTTGTGTGGCCGGCTTCCATGGCTTGCGCAATTTGTACTAAACCCTGGTAATTGACAAACCAATCGCTGACGGGCAGTTGCAGGGTCGGATAAAGCTCGTCCGGTGTCTGCGTTGAGAGGGTCCAATGTGGGAAGGGAGAAAGTTTGGTATCGCCCGTAATTTTGATGCCGAGTTGTTGTTCGATTTGGAAGGAGCCTTCGCGGGTTGCGTTGAAATAGGGAGCCACCCACGCCCGCGGAGTCCCGTTCGTAAGGCCCCATCCGGCGAGATCAACGAAGGAATTTGAAATGGATGTCAGCGAGTAGGCACTACCATTGGTGAGATCCAGAATCTCATCCGGCGACCAATGCCAGTAGTCGTATTCCAACCCGTCGGAATGAAACGGCGCCAAAACCGGATCGGTATAAGGTTCCAACGCAGCCAACCACCCCTCCGAAAGCAACTGGTTAAGATTGGCTTCGATGACAACCAAAGGATAGCCAATACTCCGATAATAAGGATTGATGTTGGTGAGTCCTCCGTTGTGCGAGTTAATGGTCGCACCGTCATTGTTGATCGCCCGCCGCAGACTGGCAATGGTATTCGTCAAGGTCGGGTTGGGCATGTCCAGGCGCAAGGTGCCGGTGCAGAAATAATAGTCTCCGCTCGCCCCGTTCGCGTGCTCATACTGGGCCGACTTTTCGATGCTGATAATGTTGGTCGGGATGGCCTCCATGTCGTGGCGAAACATCACGGCCGCATTATACGGATAGGGCCACGGACTGCACCTGACGACCGGCAGCCCGGCGGTTTGAAACGCCCATTGGATGGCATTTCTTAAGATACTGTAAGCATACATTCCCGGTGCCCAACCGCCATGGCCGAGCAAAGGCTGCAAGGCAGCATCATAAATGAAGTAACCCTTGCCGTAAGGTTTCACCAGGATATACGGTATATTGTCGTCTCCCTGGGCAATAACCGTGGCGCCGCTGGCCTGAACCTGCCAGATCATATGGGGAAGGCCGGGATCTGATGCGTCCGGATCTTCACCCGTAAAACGGGTGTACACCGGCCAGGATATTTCGTCGGACGATTCCGGCATTTGCCATTGGACCTCTCCTCCCGGCAGCATGCTGAGGATCGGATGATTGGAAATCTTTGAGAATGTGTCGTCGAAATACCAGTTGGTGAGGCCGGGGTTGACCATATTCACCCCCATCGCAGTGGCCAATGCAAAATTGCCGCGGGTTGTCCCGTTGGTGTTGCGCGTAAAGGACGACGAACCGACAAACAAAAAGCCGCCGCTGGCAACATAATTGGTCAACTGGGCAATTTCACTGTCCAGTATCGCTTCCGCCGCCAGACTGATGACGATGGGGTATTTGGGAGAGCCGTCAACATTGGTCAAAACTCCGGCCGCGATGTTTGAATCACCAACGACCGTGAACGCCGTTCCGTCGGAGCGCAAAGCTTCCTTAACCGAGTCAGGCATTACAAAATAGTGCCACTGCGTTATCCACCATTGATTGCCAGTCGTTCCCGTCCCCGTCGGAGTTGCTCCGGAAGCCGGCATGGTCTCCAAGGCCCGGGTGAATTCGGAATCATGAATGGCCACGACAGGTTGTGTCCCTTGCCCTTGGGCCAAGCCACCAGCGCATGTCAGGCACCAGAAGAACGCGGCAACGTTTCCTTTCATAACTGCACGGCTGTTTAGAGTATTGCCTCTTAAGCCGAATATGAGCCTATAGCTTAACACATTCAGGTTGAATTACAATCTGCATAACGCATTGTCCTTGAAGCATTTTCAGATTTAGCTTCAAGGACTGGATGGGTTCGGGCACGATAGTCGAAACTTTGGCAGACCATGTATCTCGGGAAAAAAATTGTTGTGGTGATGCCGGCGTATAACGCGGCGCAAACGCTGCGCCAGACGTACGACGAGGTGCGCGAGCAGGGGGTCGTGGACGAAATTATTCTGGTGGACGACCGCAGCCGCGACGAGACGGTGGCCGTGGCGCGTTCGCTCGAGGGGATGCAGGTCTATGTGCACAAGGAAAATCTGGGCTACGGCGGCAACCAGAAGACCTGTTACCGGCTCGCCCTGGGATTGGGGGCGGACATCGTTATCATGCTGCACCCGGATTACCAATACACGCCCAAACTGATTCCCGCGATGGCCTCGATCATCGCCAACGGCCTGCATCCTTGTGTGCTGGGCAGCCGCATTCTGGGCGGCTACGCGTTGCGGGGCGGGATGCCATTCTGGAAGTATGTGTCGAACCGTTTTCTGACCCTCGCCGAAAATATTTTACTTGGCGCAAAACTCTCCGAATACCACACCGGTTACCGGGCGTTCTCCCGCGAAATCCTGGAGACGCTTCAGTTGGTTGAAAACTCCGACGACTTTGTCTTCGACAACCAGATGCTCGCGCAAATTCTCTGGCACGGGTTTACGATTGGCGAGGTGAGCTGCCCGACGAAATATTTTCCCGAGGCGTCTTCCATCAATTTCCGCCGGAGCCTGAAATACGGCTTCGGGTGCCTGGGCACGGCGCTGGCCTTCCGGTTGGCCAGGATGGGATTGTGGAAGTCGAAACGGTTTACGCGGCGCGGTTGAGCGCGACGGACAGCCGGGATTTCTTGCGGCTGGCGGCGGAACGATGCACCACGCCGGACTTGACCGCCTTGTCGAAGGCCGAGTTGACGCCGGGCAGCAGTCCGGCGGCCTCGGCTTTTTTGCCCGAGGCCAGCAGCGCCCGGTAATTTTTTTCCAGGCGGCGCAGGCGCGATTTGACACTGAGGTTGTGCAGGTGCTTGCGCTGGCTGTTGCGCATCCGGCGTTCGGCTGACGTGGTGTTCGGCATATTTCGTTCGATTAAAGGGGTGGAACAATAATCAAACCCGCGCCAATGTCAACGACGAAACCCGCTCGTTTCAAGGCTTTCGAGCCTGAATTGACGGGCATTTTGGGGACATTAGTGGCACTGCGACTGCTGCGTTTTCAGGGATGATTCAAGAGCATAATGGCGGGAAACGATGAATAAACGGCTGCATATCCTCCATTTGGAAGACGAACCGGATTTTGCCGAGTTGGTCCGTTCCATGATTGAGCAGGACAACGTGGACGCGGATGTGAAGCAGGTAAAGTCGCGTGAGGAACTCGTGGCGGCCCTGGACGCCGAATCGTTTGACATCATTCTTTCGGATTATCATCTGCCATCGTTGACCGGCATGGATGCGCTGGCCATCGTGAAGAAAAAATGCCCGCACACGCCCTTCATTCTCATCTCCGGCACCATCGGTGAGCAGGCGGCGATTGAAAGTTTGAAAGCGGGCGCAACCGATTATCTGCTCAAGCACCAGCCCGACCGCCTGACCTCGGCCATCCGCCGCGCCGTGGAGGAAGCCGAAGGCCGCGCCAAACGGCGCGAGGCGGAGATCGAACTGGTCCGCCGCGAGAAGTACTTCCGTACCCTCACGGAAAATTCGCTCGATGTCCTTTCCATTTTAAGCCGGCAGGGGAACTTTCTCTACGTCAGCCCTTCCATCAACCATGTTCTGGGTTACACGCCGGAGGAGTTACGCGGGCAAAACGCGTTCGCGCATGTGCATCCCGAGGATTTGCCGCGCGCTTTGGAGGCCCTCCATTCCGGGATTGATCACCCGGAGCACACGTTTAAAATCCAACTGCGTTATCAGCGTAAAGACGGCGAATGGCGGCAGCTGGAAACCGTCGGCCGGAACCGGCTCGGGGACCCGGAAATGGCCGGCATCGTGATCAATGCCCGCGACGTGACCGACCGCTGGCGCGCCGAGGAGGACGTGCGCAGCAGTGAAAAACAATACCGGCTGCTCTTTCAAGGCAATCCCAACCCGATGTGGGTCTTCGACCTCGAAACGCTGGCCTTCCTGGAGGTCAACGACGCGGCGACCAAACACTATGGTTATTCGCGCGAGGAATTCCTGACGATGACGGCCTCTGACCTTGGGCCTCCGGAAAAGGACAACGCCGGGAAAGAGGTTACGTTGAACACCGCCGACGGCAGCCATGTCTGGCAGCATCGGCGGAAGGATGGGGGCCTCATTGACGTGGAGGTCATCTGGAGCCCGATCGTCTTCCACAACCATTTCGCCGCCCTCGCAATGGCTGCGGACGTCACCGAACGCCGCCGCATCGAGCACCGCAACGCGATTTTTTCCAAACTCGGCCACCGCCTCAGTTCGGCCTCGACGGCGCTCGAGGCGGCCAGGGTCATTTGCGAGGCCGCCGACGCCTTGTTTAAATGGGATGACTTTGCCCTGGATTTGTATTCCGCCGAGCACGATGAGGTTTTCTCGCTGCTCAACATCACCACGGTCGAGAACCGGCGGGTCGAAATCCCCTCCTCGCCCCAGCACAAAAGCGCCAATGCCCTGATCCGGCGGGTCGTGAAAAATGGCGCGGAAAAGCTGTCGCCCGCGCAGGAGAAGGATTATTCCGCCTCCACCATGGTCGCCCCCGTTCGCAAGGGCGAGCGGGTCATCGGCCTGTTGCTGATTCAAAACCGCCTGCCCGGCGCCTATACAGAACGGGATTTGGAAACGCTCCAGACTCTCGCCGACCAGTGCGGCGGCGCTTTGGAACGTCTCCGCGCCGAACAAGACCTCCGCGAAAGCCAGCAGCGGTTTCACGATCTGTTTGAAAATTCGCCGGACGCGATTTTCGTGGAGGACCTGAATGGCAACGTGCTGGACGTGAACATGGCCGCCTGCGCGCTGCATGGCGTCAAACGGGAGGATTTGATCAGCCGGAACGCCGTGAATAATTTGATTCCCCCGTCCCGCCGCGACGAAGCCCGGCGCAATTTTCAAAAACTGGCCAGCGGCGAGTTGGTTTGGGTGGAAGGCGAAAGTGAAAGTGCCGACGGGCACGCCGTGCCGGTGGAAGTGCGCGCCAGCCGCGTTGAATTCGCCGGCAAACCTGCTTTGCTGCTGCACGTGCGCGATGTCACCGAACGCCGCGCCGCCGAAGCCGCCCTGCGCAGTTCCGAGGCGCTGTTCCGGTCCGTTTGGGAAAATTCCGCCGATGGAATGCGGTTGACCGATGAAAATGGCGTCATCGTCGCGGTCAACGGCGCCTTTTGCGAGCTGGTTGGCCTGGGCCGGGGCGAACTGGAAGGCAAACTGTTCACCGTGGTTTACTCCGAATCCAGGGAGCAGGAGAAAATGCTGGAGCAATATCGCGAACGTTTCACCAGGAATTCCGACGAGCGCAAGCGGGAACACAGTTATAAGCTCCGCAATGGGCACGAAATTATTTTTGAAATCACCGATTCCCTCGTCGAATTGCGCGGCAAACCGCTCCTGTTGCTCAGTTTGTTTCGCGATGTCACGACCCAACGGCGTTTGGAGGAACAGCTGCGTCAGTCGCAAAAGATGGAGGCTATCGGCCAGCTCGCCGGCGGGGTCGCCCACGATTTTAACAATATTCTCACGGTCATTCATGGCCATGCTTCGCTGCTCCAGGCGTCCAACCTCGACGAAACGGCGGCCCGCTCCGCCCACCAGATCGGGCAGGCCGCCGAACGCGCCGCCGGCCTGACGCGGCAATTGCTCACGTTCAGCCGCCGCCAGCTCATTCAGCCCAAGCGTTTGGACATGAACAAAATCATCGGCAATATGAGCGACATGCTGGGCCGGATGTTGGGCGAAGACGTGACGCTGCGATTGGATTACAGCCACTCACCCGCAATAGTGGAGGCCGATGTTGGCATGATGGAGCAGGTCCTCCTCAATCTCGCCGTCAACGCGCGCGATGCCATGCCGCGCGGCGGCCAGCTCGCGGTGCGCGTTGCCATCGTGGACGTGGCCGAAGCCCACGTGCAACGGCGTCCCGAAGCGCGCCTGGGCCGGTTCGTCTGCGTCAGCAAAACCGACACCGGCAACGGCATTCCGCCTGAATTTCTCCCGCGAATTTTCGAGCCGTTTTTCACCACAAAAGCGGTTGGCAAGGGCACCGGCCTGGGCTTGGCCACCGTTTACGGCATAATTAAACAGCACCAGGGCTGGATCGAAGTGGAAAGCACCGTTGGCAAAGGCAGCACGTTTCGCATTTACATTCCCTATCTCGGCAATCAGGCCCCGATGGAAAAACCAACGGCCCAAATCACCATTCGTGGCGGCACGGAAACCATCCTGTTGGTCGAGGACGAAAAGCCCGTCCGCGAACTCGTCGCCCGCGTCCTTGAGAAACACGGCTACACTGTGTTGCAGGCCGCCACCGGAGTGGAAGCAGTGGAAATCTGGCGCGACCGCAAAGAAGACATCGCCCTCATGCTGACCGACCTGGTGATGCCCGATAACATGAATGGCCGCGAACTCGCTGAAAAGTTGTGGACCGACCGCGCCGACCTCAAGGTCATTTTCAGCAGCGGTTACAGCGCCGATATCGTGGGCAAGGATTTCAGGCTCGAACCGGAATTGAATTATCTGCAGAAACCCTACCAGCCGCAAACGCTCATCCTGGCCGTGCGCCGCTGCCTTGACGGCAAGCGAACTGAAAACGGCAGGACGCGCGTCCCCGCCAGCCATCAGGCGGCAAAGATCGGAGCTTGAAGGCCACCGCCGGGGACGCAACTGCGCGCTACTGCCAATCCGGGCAAAAGCCTTGGAAAGGAACGCCGCGTTCAAGCGGCCGCAGGGCAGAAAGGACGCCGCTGCCGGTGGAAGCCGGCGCTCTTGTCAGTGACGTCAGGTTTTGGCCTGACGTTCGAGCGCCGTCATTTTCCGCCTTCCATCTGCCAGCCTCCATCCTCTATGCTCGCGGCCATGATTATCGCGCCTTCGCTGCTCGCTGCCGACCACACTCGCTTCGGCAATGAAGTCGCACGCGCCAGCCGTTCCGGCGCCGACTGGCTCCACCTCGACATCATGGACGGCCATTTTGTGCCGAACATTTCCTTCGGCCCCGGCGTGGTCTGCGCCGTCCGCCCCCTGTCCAAACTGTTTTTCGACGTGCACCTCATGTGTTCCCGGCCCGAAATTCTGCTGGAACCGTTTGCCGAGGCCGGCGCGGACGAAATCATCGTCCATGTGGAACTGGGCGCGCAGGTCACGCCGCTGCTGTGGAAAATCAAATCGCTCGGCAAAAAAGTCGGCCTTGCCATCAACCCGCCCACGGCCATCACCGAAGTCCAGCCGCACCTCGACAAGATTGATTTGCTGCTCGTGATGACCGTCAATCCCGGTTTCGGCGGGCAGGAATTCATCCACGAAACGCTCCCCAAAATCCAGCAGGCCGAGGGGTGGCGCCGTGAGCGAAAATTGCCGTATCGCATCAGCGTGGACGGCGGCATCAACTTCCAGACCGCCGCCGAATGTGCGAGCGCCGGTGCGGACACGTTTGTGGCCGGCACCAGTTTATTCCGCGCGCACAACCTCAAAGCCGCCATCGCCAAAATGCGGAAGATTGTCAACGCCCATGACCCGGCGCTGGCCGACTTGAAGGTTTGATTTCGAAGGTGCCGGAGTCCGGCGGCGCACTTTGAATTGGTGGAGCGAATTTGAACGGCGTCCCGTCGCGCCTGCCAGACCTTGGAGGCCCTTGGCAATTCATTTGAGGTTTTTTCCAGGAGCATTCCCGGTTCGTTCCCGTCTGATCCATTATGAAAACGACCCTCACAGTTTGCAGCGCAGCCATCCTGTTGTCCGCGATCACCTTTCCCGCCCGTGCCGACATCATTGCCGGCCCCATCACCAATCCCGCCAACGGGCATGATTATTATTTGCTCTCCCCCAACACCTGGCCGGCGGCGGAAGCCGAGGCGGAAAACCTGGGCGGCACCCTGGCCATCATCAAGAACGCCGCCAGGCAGAAATGGATCTTTGCCAGGTTCGGACATGACGGTGACAAGGAGCGAAGTCTTTGGATTGGACTGCACCGGCAATGGCAGGGCGGGCCGTTCGTGTGGATGGACGGCTCCAGGTTGGATTATGCCAATTGGTGCAGTGGTCAGCCGGACAACGGCGGCGGGGTCGAGAATAGCGTCCACTTGTGGGCCGATGCTCATGACGGGGGCGGCTGGAATGACGCAGTGGAGTACACCTCGCTCTACGCAGTGGTCGAGGTGCCGGGCAAGTCCGATGAGAAGGCGCTCACGGAACAGGAAAAATCGCTGATGGGCAACTGGTATGAAAGCGGCCGGCCCGACCGGCAGGCGTGGATTGCGGGCACGAACAACAAGCTGTTCCTCATCACCCATGACCGGCACGCGGCGCGGTTGACCTTCATGCGGGAAGGCGTCCTTTATGACGCGGACCGGCAGTATGGGGAAATCGTCAAGGGCCGCATCCTGTGGAGCAACGGCACCTGGTGGTCGCGCAAACCGGCGGAATACGGAAAAGAGGAGGCCCCCTCGGATGGAAATACCGACACCCAATCTGCTGACACACAGGAATAATGTCCTCGCGGCTCAAATCAAATTCGTCGCGTTTTATCGGGTTCCGGCGCAGTCATCAGGTGTAGCGGCGTCTCGGCAGAGCGCCGCAAATTTAATTTCCGTGGCGATCTTCCGAATTGCCGCTGCGTCCGGTAATGGGTCAGTTTCATTGGAGCGCGGAGCATTGCTCCGCGAGAACGCAGGTTTTGAAACACGCGGAGCCATGCTCCGCGCTCCGCCAGCCGCAAATTGACCCATTGCCGCTGCGTCCACCTTTATTGACGACGCCGATTCATAGCGGTAACTTTGGACGATGATTGATGTCGCAGAAATCCAACCGCGGGGCGCGATGAAGAAAGGCCGGTTCGAGCCGCTGGCCAAAGAGATTTTCACGCTCAAAAAGCAGCTCAATGCCGTCATCCTCGCGCATAATTATCAGGTGCCGGAAATTCAGGACGTGGCGGATTATGTCGGCGATTCCCTCGGCCTGTCGCAACAGGCGGCGAAGACGAGCGCGGACGTGATTGTTTTCTGCGGTGTGCATTTTATGGCCGAGACGGCCAAGATTTTGAATCCGAACAAAATCGTCGTGTTGCCGGACAAGGACGCCGGTTGTTCGCTGGAAGAAAGTTGTCCGGCGGACAAGCTCGCTGAATTGCAGGCGACGAACCCGAATTTCTGGACCATTGCCTACATCAATTGCAGCGCCGCGGTGAAGGCGCTGACCGACGTGATTTGCACCAGCGGCAATGCGGTGAAAATTGTCGAGGCCGCACCGAAGGACAAAGACATCCTGTTTGTGCCGGACGAAAACCTCGGCGCCTGGGTGATGGAGCAGACCGGCCGCCCGATGACGTTGTGGAAGGGCAATTGTTACGCACACGTCGAGTTTCGCCGAGACCAGATCCTGAAACTGCGCGAGCAGTTCCCCGATGCAAAAGTCGTGGTCCACCCGGAAAGCCTGCGCGAAGTGCGCGCTCTGGCCGACGCCGTTTGCTCAACGGAGAAGATGATTTCCTGGTGCAAGACAAGTCCGGCCAAACGCTTCGTCATTGTGACGGAATCGGGCATCATCCACCGGATGCAGAAGGAATGTCCGGGCAAGGAATTCCTGTGCGCGCCGGTGTTTGACGTGATGCGGATGCCGACCGACAACTGCCGTTGCAGCGAGTGCAAATACATGAAGTTGAACACGTTGGAGAAAGTGCGCGATTGCATGAAAAAGCTCGCGCCGCGCGTCGAGTTGCCGGCGGAAGTTTTGAAACGCGCCCGCCTGCCGATCGAGCGGATGCTGGAGATTTCGGCGCGGTAGGGCGCGTCACTCCGTGCGCGCCGTCATTCTGACATAAAGTCGCGGCGGGCAGAGGACTGCCCGCCCTACCTCCAACCAGCCCTCCCGTTTGTCACCTTAACTTCACCGTGCCGACATTTGTTCGACACGGATGAAGTCCAGTCTCTCACCCGCCTGGCTTTCCAAGGAGGGAACGCTACACAGGCCCAGTTCGCCACATCGGCAGCGCTCCACCCGAAGCGCTGCCTTTTTTATCGAATCCAAAGCTGCTTTTGGGAACGATGGACGGACACGGATTAACACGCCTGGGAGGGCAGGGCTCGTGACGGACCATGAACTAAATCAGCCCATCCATTAACAATGTTGGGTAGTTGGAGTTCAAGCTTCAGCTTGCGCGGGCCACGGACACGTGAAGCGTGAACTCCAACCAAAGTTGATGGTTGAATCCGTTACGACCGTGCCGCCGGTTTTTTGGAAGCGGCGTCCAAAATCGTGTCGAGCACGCTCTTCGGCACCTGCTCGAACGTCAGCGGTTCCATCGAATACGACGCGCGGCCTTTCGACAGCGAACGGATCGCGGTGGCGTAACCGAACATTTCGGCCAGCGGCACTTGCGCGTTCAGAATCGTCTGGCCCGGTCTTGGCTTCAATGCTGACGATGTGGCCGCGCCGGCGGCTGATGTCGCCGAGCAGGTCGCCCTGGTATTCGTCGGGCGTGGTGACTTCCACCTTCATGATGGGTTCGAGCAGGATCATGCCGGCCTTTTTGAAGGCGTCCTTGAACGCAAAAATGCCGGCCATCTTGAACGCCAGTTCGTTCGAGTCCACCTCGTGGAACGTGCCGTCCACAACCTGCACCTTGATGTCAATCATCTGATAGCCGGCCTAGAACGCCGCCCTTGATGGCTTCCTCGATGCCGTCAATGACCGCCGGGATGTATTCCTTGGGAATCGCGCCGCCGACGATCTTGTTTTCGATCTCGACGCCCTTGCCCTTTTCGTTCGGCTGAATCTGTGACGCAGGCGTGGCCGTATTGACCGCGGCCGCCGGACTGGCGGATGAACTTGCCTTCGCCGTCCGCCGGCTTGGTGATCGTCTCGCGATAGGCGATTTGCGGCGCGCCGGTGTTGGCGTCCACCTTGAACTCGCGCTTGAGCCGGTCGCAAGATGATTTCCAGGTGCAACTCGCCCATGCCCGCGATGATGAGCTGGCCGGTTTCCTCGTTGGTGAAACAGCGGAACGTCGGGTCTTCCTCCGCCAGCCGCTGCAAGCCTTCGGACATCTTGTCGCGGTCGGCGCTTGCGTCTTCGGCTCGACGGCCATGCTGATGACCGGCTCGGGGAACGTCGGCGGTTCGAGCGTCACGTCGAAATCCTCGTCGCACAACGTGTCACCGGTGGTGATGTTGCGCAGGCCGACGAGCGCGGCGATGTCGCCGGCATAGACCTGCGTTGATGTCCTTGCGCTCGCTGCCTTGAATGATCATCAGGCGGCTGACGCGCTCGCGTTTGCGCGTGCGCGGATTGTAAATCGTGTCGCCCTTTTTGAGCTGGCCGGAATAAACGCGGAAGAACACCAGCTTGCCCGCGTAGGGATCCGTCCACAGCTTGAACGCCAGCGAGCAAAACTTGTTGCTGTCGCTGGTCTCGACCTTGACCACGTTCTCCGTGCCCGGCTCGATGCCTTCGGCGCCGGGAACGTCCAGCGGGCCGGGCAGATAATCCACCACCGCGTCCACCAGCGGCTGCACGCCCTTTTTCTTGAAAGCGGAACCGCACAGCACGGGCACCAGTTCAATCTTGCACGTCAGCCGGCGGATGGCGGCCTTGAGCACCGGCGGGGTCAATCGGCTTTTCCTCGCAGCACCAGGTCGGCGATCGCGTCGTCCTTGTTGGAAACCGCGTCAATCAATTCCGCGAGCGCGGCCTTGGCGCGTTCCTGGTGCTCGGCCGGAATTTCCTTCACCTCGTAATTCAGGCCTTCGTTGACCACGTCGCCCGGCCCCCAGACGATGGCCTTCTGGTTGACGACATCAATGACGCCTTCAAATTTGTCTTCCGCGCCGATGGGCAGGAAAATCGGATACGCATACGCCTTGAGCTTGTTGCGCATGTCGTTCGAGCGCGTTCTCAAAATTCGCGCCGGTGCGGTCCATCTTGTTGACGAAGGCGATGCGCGGCACCTTGTATTTGGTCGCCTGCCGCCAGACGGTTTCGGATTGCGGCTGCACGCCGGCCACGCCGCAGAACACGGCGACCGCGCCGTCCAGCACGCGCATGGAGCGCTCCACCTCGGCGGTGAAATCCACGTGACCGGGCGTGTCAATGATGTTGATCGCGATGCGGCACGCCGTTGAACGCCTTGTACAATTCGTTTTCGCCGTGCTTGGTCTGTTTCTGCGTCCAGAAGCACGTCACGGCGGCGGAGGTGATGGTGATGCCGCGCTCGCGTTCCTGCTCCATCCAGTCGGTCACCGTGTTGCCGTCGTCCACGTCGCCGATCTTGTGGATGAGGCCGGTGTAAAACAGGATGCGCTCGGTCGTCGTCGTTTTGCCCGCGTCAATGTGCGCGGCGATACCGATGTTGCGCGTGCGCTCCAGCGTGTATTCACGCTTGGGCGAGTTGACCGATTTTTCTTTTTCTGCCACGGCTTGCATGTCTAAAAATTTCTACTCGAGCCTATAAATAACAAAAATGCCCCGAGGATGCAACAGTCGGGGCTGATTCAAGGAAAATGCTACCAGCGGAAATGGGCAAAAGCCTTGTTCGCCTGCGCCATCTTGTGGACGTCGTCGCGCTTGCGAATGGCATTGCCCTGTCCCTGATACGCTTCCAGAATTTCCGCCGCGAGCGCGTCGCTGCATCGGCATGCCCTTGCGGGCGTCCGCGAAATCCACAATCCAGCGCAAGGCCAGCGCGGCCTGCCGGTCGGACGGCACCTCCAGCGGCACCTGATACGTGGCGCCGCCGACGCGGCGGGCCTTGGTTTCGATGCGTGGCTTGGCGTTGTCCACCGCGCGCTGCAAAATTTCCACCGGATTGCTCGCCGGATTCTTTTCGCGAGATGCTGTCGAAGGCGCCATAGACAATCCGTTGCGCCGTGCTTTTCTTGCCACAGATCATCACGGTGTTCACGAGGCGCGAAACCAGAACGCTCTGGAACTTTCCGTCCTTGGCAATCTTCCGTCGGGTGGCTTGTCGTCTGCGGGACATGGGATTCGTTAAATCGTTAAAGGGTTAAATCGTGGAATGGTTCAGGCGGCGGGCGCCGGCCGGGGCCGCGGCTGCTGCGGCGGCGGGCTTGGAACCCGGTTTCGGACGTTTCACGCCGTATTTCGAGCGGCTGACGCGGCGTTTTTCCACACCGGCGGCGTCGAGCGGCCGCGGACGATGTGATACCGCACACCGGGCAAATCCTTCACGCGGCCGCCGCGCACCATGCACAATCGAGTGCTCCTGCAAATTATGGCCTTCGTCCGGGATGTAGGCGATGACTTCGAAGCCGTTCGTCAGGCGGACCTTGGCGACCTTGCGCATCGCCGAGTTCGGCTTCTTGGGCGTGCGCGTCATGACCTGAATGCACACGCCGCGCCGGAACGGCGAGTTTTCCAAGGCGGGCGACTTGGACTTGTACTTTACTTTGCGCCGGCCCTTGCGGACCAATTGATTGATTGTCGGCATTTAGTCTTAAAAAATGGAATGCGGAATATAGCAAATAAACCGCCCGTTGCAACAACAATTTCGGCCCATTGACGAAACCACGAAACCCGCTAATAGACACGAATTTCGAGGCGAAGCGACGACCGGCCACCCGGTATCCGTCACAATGTCAGGTTTCTTATAGCACTTTCCGGCCATGTAACCGGGCCGCAACCTGACCGCCATATCCGTCACCGGATTATTACCATTGTCACGTTTACTCCCAGCGTGCCGGTGTGATTAAGTGAGCGTGAAAACGAGGGGGACAAACATGAAAACAAGGAAACATATGAACACAACACGACATAGCAACCAACCAAACCGCACAAACCACACATTCGAATTCTCGCGTCCGCAGCCCGGGATACTCCGGCGCAAAACCGTGATGCTCGGTGCCGCCGTCGCCGGCGTTCTGCTGGCGGCCCGAACGTCGCCGGCTTTGCCGTTCTTTGCGCCGCGGGTCGGCAACGTCTTCGTGATCGCGCTGGAGAACCACAACTTCACCCAGCCCAACCCGACGAACAGCCCGCAACAAATTCTCGGCAACCCGGCCGCGCCGTTCATCAACAGCCTCATCACGCCGGGCAACTCGAACGCCGCGCAGGTTTCGTTTGCCACCGCCTGTTTCAACGCCGGCATCGGCGTCCATCCTTCCGAGCCGAACTACGTCTGGGCCGAAGCCGGGACGGATTTCGGGGTCCACACCGATGCCGACCCGCGCGCCGCCAATGGCAATATGTTCTATGACCAGTCCATCCATCTCACCGCCCAGTTGAACGCGGCCGGCATTCCGTGGAAAAACTACCAGGAGGACGTCGAGTTGAGCGTCAGCCCGACCAACAGCGCCTCGGGAACCAACGGCCCGGTCAATCTCTATAACGGCACCACCCAATACAACTACGCCGTCAAGCATAACCCGATGGCGTTCTTTGCCGACACCGCCGTTCAGAACGTCTATCCGCTCGCCCAATTCTTTGTGGATCTCAACAATAACACGGTCGGACGCTACAATTGGATCACCCCCGACCAATATAATGAAGCCCACAGCTCGTTGAATGGCGGGTTTACCTACCAGGGTATCCATTACACTGGCGACCAATCGTCCATCGCCGCGGCGGACAACTTCCTTTCGCAAGTCATCCCGCAAATCATGGCTTCACCCGCCTACCAGCACAACGGGGTGATCGTCCTCTGGTGGGATGAAGCCGAAGGCGGCGACAACACCAACCACACGGTTCCCGAAATCATCATCTCGCCGCTCGCCAAGGGCAACGCCTACGCCAGCACCGTGCCGCTGAGCCATTCCTCGGATATCAAAACGATGGAGGAAATTTTCCGCCTGCCGGCGATTAACAATCCCATTCCGACGAACGAGACGGACGTCACTGGCATCGGCTATGACAACGTCGCCGCCGTCAGTGACCTGAGCGACTTGTTCGTGCCCGGGGCCATTCCGGCCGCCCGGAATGTGTCGGTGACTCGCAGCCGTCTCTTGCTGGACCGGTTCAACCACCATTTCTATCAACTGGTGTTTATTCAGAATACCGGCACCAGCCCGGTGCCCGCCCCCTTGTTCCTGGCGCTGGATAATCTCAGCCCCAATGCCACGCTGGTGAATTCAGACGGAACGACGTCCGTGCTTGCCCCCCTCGGCAGCCCGTACGTCAGCGTCCGCATCGGCGACGGCGACGCTGACCGCGATGACTTCCTGCGTCCCCGTCAAACCACCGTGGCGATCCTGGAGTTCCTCGACCCGAATGGCGCCGCCGACATCCACTACGACACACGCGTGCTTGACGTCACGCCGGCGCCTTAAGCCGGTCGCCTCGTCAGTCTCTGGCCAGTAATGCAATTCGGGGCCGGCGTCGAGCCGGCCCCTTTTTTATTTCGGAGCGCAGAATTCCGCGACGCCCGCACGCCGAAACCCAAATACCAGGCCGGAGTTACGCCATTGATTTCGCAAATGACACGGATGAGTCGAACTGCCACTTGTCTGCCCCCGGCGATAAGATTATCTTTGGGCTGGCGCAGGCATCCCTTTTCTGCTGTAATGATTCCGTGCCAGAAGCAGCCGGAATTTTTGCGCGCGCCATGAAGTTCAAGGGTGCGTTCAAACGGATGCTCGACACCCCCGCTGACGGGATGGAAGCGGGTGGATGACCGAAAACGGACAAAGATATGACATGTGAAACAGAAATGAGCCAGTTTTTCGTGCGTAATTGCTATTCCGAAAAGGAACGTGAAAAAGTCAAAGCATCGCTGGCCTACCACCTCGCAGTGGAAAAGAATGACGCCACGCAGGCCCAGGAGATTGCCAGCCGCATTCTCGAAGGCAAACCGCTGACGCCTTGATGCCATGAGCAAAGCCAAAGTACCGGAAACAGGGGCGGGTTATCTCGGCGAAACCATGGCCCACCGGATTTCCCACGCCATCGGCGTTGTGGAAGACGTGGTCGAGGCGCGAGACGGCTGGCCGCCGGAGATCACGTTGAAACTTCCGGATGGCTCCCTTAAGAAAGGCCGGCTCAGTGATTTCCGGGAGCTGACCAGTGCCGAGCGGAAAAAAATCTCTCCTGCGTAGTCCGCTGCGCGACTTCGTTGGCTTCTGGTTTAAACTTCAAGCTGAAACGCTCAGCCACGCTTATCGGCGCTGATGCGAATTGCCGCCAACCGGCACAATGCACACAGCGGTGGCGCGAGCAGCCGGTTATGGGGGGGGACCCCGGGTGTCAGGCCGGACCGAACCGGGCGATCGCCGTCCGCAGGGTCTCAGCTTCGAAAGGTTTGCAGATGAAGGAATCAACGCCCCCCAGCGGGCAATCGGAAGACTGAAGTTTTTCAGGATAGGCCGTCAGCATCACGATGGGCTGCCTGGGTGCGCGCCGTTTGATGGCGGCGGCCAACTGATCGCCTTTCATCTCCGGCATAAAGTAGTCGGTGAAAATCATGTCAAACTTACCGGGCTCAAACAGGGCCAGTGCCTCGGCGCCGCTTTTGGCCCCATCCACGACATAACCGTCGCCCTGGAGCAGCATCTGAACGGTCTGGTGGACGAGCGGTTCGTCGTCCACGACCAGTATATGTTTTGGTTGTCCAATGCGTTCGTTCATCCTCTCTATACAAACGCAATTTCTGTGCCAGTTCATTTTATTTCTTACCGTCGAGCCCGGACGTCTGCGGCTCCTTTTGGGTGAGGCTCGCCCTTGACCCGTTTCGCGAGAGCAAGCCCGCCATCAACCGGCGCGATTCGCCCTGGCGCCTCCGGTTCGAGGTTGGTGGTTCAGGGTTCGAGGCTATTCTCTGACGTGACGGTCGTGTTCTGATGCGCCGCGCCCCTGTCCAGAAATGTGACCGGAGCATGGTGCGGATTGACGATGCGCGGTCCGGCACGGTAAAACATTGCCACCGGATGAACGCTCGCAACCGGACGTTCCATCGTCCAGCCGGGTTACCCTTGGCGGAAGTTATTTCGGCCAGTGCGCTTCACCACGCTCTGCTTAGTCCAAACTCACCTGATGAAATACGCGGCTGATTTCCATTCGCCGTTTTCCAGCATGAGGGTGATGGTTTCAACTGCCGATTGTCGGTTGGCGAACGACGTTTCAAATTGCATGAACGTATACTGTCCCTCCGGCGCCCCGGGCATTCGGGTCGAGCGATTCGACAAAATCAACTTGCGCGAAAGCAAATGACCAAGCGGTTGGCGCCAGGTGCTCATGGAGTTGGTAAACTGCCGTTCGGTGGCGGCGCTTTGAACAATCGTTGACGCGTCCTTCCAACTTTCAGAATAATCACCGTCGTCCAGCTGCTCCAGCCAGTCTTTCGCAGCGGAAATCGCTGATTGCGGATCTGATTCCGCGCCGGGTTTTGGGGTCCCTCTTGTAGCGGCCACGGTTGGTTTTATCCCCAGACCCCAGGAAATGACCAGTTCGTACGAATCCGCACCGCCAAAATCATCGTCGGAGATTCTAACGGCCAACGTCCGATCATTGTCCGCCGATGGATATTGTTCGACGCTGACGATTCCCCGGCCGTAGGTTTTGGTGATTTGAATGGTGTCCGCGTCGCGCGGTTTGAACGCGGGATGCAAACTGGTAAGTTCCGAACTGATATTATTGCTCCACGTCGGCGTCCATGGGCGACCGTTCACGTAAATTGGTTTTCCCGGTAAAACCGCATAGAAATGCTCGATCCACAATTTGTTGCCACTGACATAGAAGACATCGTTTCCGTCAATGAACGCGCGAATGGTCAGAGTCTGCGGCGTTTTTCCGTGAGTCATCAGCAGGATAACAGCGAGCAGCACGCAAAGTGCGCCGGCTCCCAGAAGGGACAGGAGAACTGGTTTTTTCATAAATCTGTCAGGTTTGGTGTTTGGTTCGGTGCGGGAAATGGTTTTCAGGTCCGTTCCAACTTCGCTGACGTGCTGGTAACGGCGTGCGGGTTCCTTTTCCAACGCGCGCAGGACAATTTCGTCCAGCCGCACATCCACATGCACTTTTTTGGACGGCGGTTCGATTTTCCTGCCGGGCAATTCGCCGGTCAGCATTTGGTAAAACACGACCCCCAGGGCATAAATATCCGCCCGATGATCCACCTCCGCCGGATGCGCGATTTGTTCGGGCGCCATATAGCTCGGCGTTCCCATGATTTTGCCGGACTCAGTCACGAAGGGCGAACCGCCGGCGACTTCGTCACTCGGCGCCGGTTCGCTTCCGGTCCGGACCAACTTCGCCAGCCCGAAATCGGCCACCTTCACCCGGCCCCGGCGGTCCAACAAAATGTTCTCCGGCTTGATGTCGCGATGGACGAGGCCCTGGTCATGGGCGAATTGCAGCGCGTCGCAAATTTGCGGCACGATGGCCAGCGCCTCACGCGCCGAAACGCGGCCGGTTCGCAACAGTTGGCGCAAGTTCACCCCGTCCACGTATTCCATCAGAAAATAGAACAAGCCATCGGCCTGGCCGAATTCGTAAAGGGTGACAATGCCCGGATGGTTGAGTTGGGCCAGCGCCTGGGCTTCGCGGGTGAACCGCTCGGCGAACGCCCGGTCGCTGCCAATGTCCAGCGGCAGAATTTTCAGGGCCACGATCCGATTGAGCTGCCTTTGCCGTGCCTGGTAAACCGCCCCCATGCCGCCCTGGCCGATAAATCCCAGTATCTCCAACTGCGGAAATTTTCCGGCCAGCTCCTCGACGGCCGGCGGAACGAAGCGTGGCGAGCTGCCGCCCGTGTCCGCGCCGGTTGGAAAACCGGCTTTGAACAGGCATTCCCGGCAAAGCCCCTGCGGCGCGTCCGGCGCGAGTGGCTTGCCACAGCTTGGACAGATGGGTGTCGTGGCCATGATAACTGCTATCTAACAATTCGGAAAACGAACCGGAATGTTACAGGATATCTCCGAAAAATGAGCGGGCCCCGGGTTCGACGGGATGCCTTTCAGTTTACGGTGATTGCCTGGAACAAATAGGCCATTTCTTCTTTCGCCTCTTCCGGGGAAGTCACTGTGCTGGCAATCTCCGCTTGCAGCAAGGCGCGATACCGTTTGCGCAGCCGATGAACGGCCACTCGCAACGCACCCTCCTTCATTCGCAGTTGCCCGGCGAGATTCGCGTAAGGCTGCGATTCACGCGGGCCGGCCAGCGTTTGTTTGAGGACCTGGAACAATTCCGATTTCCCCTCGCGCCGGTACTCATTTTCCAATTGCCGCAACACTTCGTCCAACAGCGCCGTGGCCCATTGTTTGTCGAAAGCCCTGTCCGGAGTGGCAGGATCGGCTGGTTCCAGATCGAACCGCCGTTCCGCTGCCGCCCAATCCAGCGAAAAGATTTGATATCCGCCACCCCGGCGTTTGCTTTGCGTCTTTTTCCATTCGCTGACCAGAAAATGGTTCAGCGCCCCAAGCAGGAACGAGCGAAAGCGGCCCAAATCGGGATTCGCATTGGCCAACGATTGCTGTTCGAGCAGCCGCAGGAAGAAGGCCTGGGTCAAGTCTTTGGCATCCTCCGGCGAGTGACCCCGTCGCCGAACGTAGGAGTAAAGAGGATACCAATAGATCTGGCACAGTTTTTCCAGGGCCGCGCGGGCGCGAGTCGTGGTCTCGCCGCCGGCGGCCTGCACGATTGACCAGTGAGTCGTGACAAATATGGACCGCTGCGGCGCGTCGTTTTGAATTGAGGGTGAGTCGGACGAATCACTGTGCGATGAAGTGCTCATGGTCGTGGCTGCGTCCACGCCATCATCCTATTCCCTTGCCTGCTCCGGGGCAATCTGCAATCCGGAATTGGTGGGGCGCCTGTCGCGCCGCAGCCTTGGCGAAGGCTGATACTCGCGAGCTGTTTACTTGCACAGAATTGATCAGCGCTGATGGGTGTCACGCGGTCCCGGTCCGGGCGGATGGTTCAGGGGCAAGCGATTGGTGATGTCCATAAGCTCGGAGCGCTTGGACCGTTTTGGGCGGAAGCACCAGAGGATCAGATTGCCCAAAGCGGCGGCGCTGAGCACCCAGACCAAAGCCACCACGATCCCGGGCAACCGGGCGTCGAGCCAGGGACAGATGACCAGGCCAAACAAGAACAGATACACCGCCAGGCCGGCATAAAAGGTGAATTTCCGGGCGCTGACCGATGCCCCGTCGAGGGGTAACCTGCCGTGCCGGCGCAAACGATACTCCAGCACCAACGCCGGCAGAATCATCAACGTTCCGAGGGGAGCGTACACAATCGCGGCGAATGCGGCGATCGGCTTGAGCTCGAGGTTGCTTTTCCGGAAATAGTCCCGTCCGAATTCCTGGCCACTGGCGTCTTTGACCAGCCAGACCTGATTGGCGCCGTTGACCAGCAGCGTGAGATTCGTATCGCGCTGGCGGACGCGGTCGAACGATGGCCAGAATTCGGCGTACCGAATCACTTGATGATCGGCGGTGTGCAATTCGAGCGCCCGGAGGTTATTCGTGGCGTGGGGATTGCGGATTTCGGTAATGGACAGGACGTTTTGCAGAGGCACCGGGTGCAGGTCGGCGTCAGCCGGCGGTTTGAGTTGGAAATATCGCCAGCCGCCCCACAAACCCAAGCCCAGCGGAACCAATCCGGCCAGCAACAAAATCCGATGGAGAAGAATCTTCGGATCTCGCGGCTGATCCGGGGGAACATTGAATCGGTAACGAAAACCCGGCACGTGGCGGATGCTAAAATCGCCCACCCGGCTGTCAAGGCACATTGCGCCTCAAACGTCCGTGTTTCAGTCCACGAATTATACGAACTGGCACGAATTGAACTGCGGATGAACGCGGATGACGCTGATTTTAACCGCAGAGAACTCAGAGATCGCAAAGGGCAGAGCCGGCGAATTCCTTTTTCTCTGTGTTCTTTGCGTTCTTTGCGGTTAAGATTCCGCCGTGAATCGGGAGCAGGCGTGTACTCCCGGATGCGAAGGACGTGCCATTCGGCACGGCGCAGGGTGCGAGTCGCCGAAGGTTACAGAGCGGCGCAAAGGCAAAACGCAGTCAAAAAAGAAAAACGGAGGGATACACTTCTCACGCGATTCGTTCAAGCGATATGCCGTCCGCTGGCGTTGTCAGAGCAAAGTTCCGATTTCAGTCAACCGGTTCTTTCCATTTCACAACTTCCATTTTACCCGAGGCCAGCTTGTTCTGTCCGTTGAGGACAAAATGCGCAAGCACGGTCGCCCGGGTGAACTCTATCCGGTAGCGGTAACTGCGCCGCCAGCCAAGCACACGGCTACGCTCCACCAGGGTCAGCGAGACAATGTCACCGACGTATTTTTTAAACGTTTGAATCTCCTTTTGTTTGGACTGCAAGCGCCTCCAGGCCGACGCGGTGTAGTCATCGGCTTGCGCGGTGCCGTCCATCCGGGCCTGCAGCACGGCGCGCAGGTGGGCGGTGATGTTGGGTTCCCGGTCGGGGATGGGTTTGGATTCGGCCAGCTTCGGACCAGGCCGCAGACCGATGGATTGGCGCTTGAGATAGAGCGTGTGATTGGGAAAATCGAACGTGACCAGATGACGCCCCAGAAAATCAATCCCGATGCCGTCGGACTCGGCGTTCATCGCGCCCAGGGAAAACAAGGGATATTTTTCGCCGCCAAACCTGCCGTAGGGCCAGTGCAATTCTCCGTTGGTTGGCGAAACCGCGTCGTTGGTCCATGACTGGAAATTTTTGCGCATGAACCAGCCATCGCCAAGAAAGCCGCTATCGATGATCGAATGCGAGCCTTGCAGACCAAGGAGATTTTCCGCGACAGCGGGCCGGGGGTCCTGATCGTTCAACGTCACCATGGGAAAGGCTTTGCCCCAGGCGGATTTGTCGGTGTGCTGGTCGTCCAGGAAGCGCATTTTGCCCGCGGCAAAATCCAATTGAATGCAATAGTTTTCCAGAACGTCCATGCCGAGAATGCCCATGTATTTCCGGTCGGCTCCGCCCGGCAGGTCCATGTCGCCGCAAATGACACCATCACCGGTGATCAGCAGCGGCGTGCCGCCCAAAAATAGCTTGGGCGCCGCATAAAGGCCATTGGTTATGGCCTTACCCCAATGGTTGAGGACAGCGGTGCCGAGGCGTTTTCCGAGTTTTGGCGCCAGGGGTTTGTTTAACACGGTGGCACCCCCGCCGGTGTCCACGATAACCGGCAGTTTTTGGCCGCTTTCCAATTGGATGGTCACAATCAACCAGTTTCCCCGTCCGGCGTCCTGGTTGATGGGCACGTCGGGGGGCAGCGCGTGGCGGGCGGGCGGTTCCGTGGCCCAGGAACAAAGAAAGCTCAAGCTCAGGAAAATGCCGGCCGTGCAGAGCGTGAAGCTTGTTTTCATGAATTCCCGTGCTTGACCGCCGCGCAACGGGGTCAACGATTCATTCATCAATTCTGTCTGAATGCCCGGATAATAAACAGCCGGTGAGAAAGTTCCAGTTTTTTGGTAATATAGCGGCGCAATGGCAAAAACCCGTGGAAAGGATTTGTTATCCATGTTGGATCAGGTATGATACTTGCTTGTAAACGAAGCGAACTCATGAAAGAGGCTGGTTATGAATGAGGAATGTCCGAATCTGGCAGGGTGTCCGATGTTTAAATATTTGCTGAGCGATTTGTCCAGGGAAGCCTTTGTCTTGCTGTACTGTCGGGATAGATTTTGGGAGTGCGCGAGGAAGAAGTTAAAAGACGCCGGCAAGCCGGTTCCGGAACAAATGCTGCCCACCGGCGAATATATTTAGTCAAATCCCTCTGGCCCCGGTGCCACGCAAAAACTCCATTTTCCGTTCTCGCCGCCTTTTCTCCGTGTTCTGTGGAGTTCACCGCAAAACCGGTTGGCCACAAAAGAACGCAAAGAGCACAAAGCCGATTCCCTCTCCGCCTCGGTCGGGGAGAGGGTCAGGGTGAGGTGTCGAAAAGCTGATTTATCCTCTTTGCAGATGACTGATCGAAAGATCAATCTGAAGCGGGTCCGACACAACCTTGTTGGGGTGGAATGCAATCAACTTGGACGTTTTGCAGGCTGAATCCGGGCCGAATTAACCTGAAAATCGCAATACAAGACTGAAACGTCTCGTTTCAATATTGAAATGAGTCTTTTCAGCATTGAAATGACCCCGGGTAAGCGCATAACGAAAAGGCACTTGCGCAGATGCCCCTTTTTGCAGCCTTGAAATGACGTAAAACAACATTGTTTTGAGTCAAAACAACATTGAAATGGGCAAAATAATACTGAAATGAAGCAATGCAGATTTGCAGAGGACAAAAACGGATTGATCCAGGGCTTCGCAGATTTGTTTTGGCGCAAGCAACGCGGATTATTGGCATTGCAGATTTGTTTTGCCGCGAACAAAGCTGATTGTCGGCTTTGCAGACTTGATTTGCGTTCGAGCAGGTTGAATGGTCGCGTTACGCGACTGCAAAAGGACAATTCGCTCACGGCGTCCGCGGATACTCACCAGCCGTGCCTATTTCTCTCTGAGGGCCATTTTGATCTGATCCATCTCAGGCCACAGCTTCCGGGCCACCAGCGGGTTGCCGTGCGCCTTGGCAATCCAACGTTCGAGATAGATGGCACCGACAACATCTACGCCACGCAACGGACGCCGGACGCGCACGTTGGCATTGGGAAACACAATCGCCGCGTTGATCCAGGGTTCAAAACTGAGCCGCGCTTTTAAAAAATCACGAAGCCAGTATATATTTCCGTGTGTCTGCTTCAAAAAAACTGACGCTTTGTCTTCCGTAATTGTGCCCCGATGTGATTTGGTCTCAATGAGCAGCACCGCCCCATCCGTGCGAAAGATGACATGGTCAATATCGCCGTATTCCTTGTCGCCATTTTTCTTTCGCACGTCGTGAATGACTACGCAATCAGGAAGACGATCCAGAATGGCGCCGATCTCCTCCTCGGCTTCCGCGCCACGGACAGCGTCTTGCTCGCGTCGAGAAGCCAGGTCCATCCAACCGATGAAGTAATGATTCACCGCCCCAATACCCAACATTGCCAAAGGAAGTCCGATAATAATTGGAAACCACAGGTAGGTCAGGAGCGCATCAGCGAGCATGAAAAGGCCTAGCAGCCCGATCTTTAATCGGATTGTGCGACGCTCATCGGCCATTTGCCTGGCGTTTCTGCCTGCTGAATATTGGGACATCGACAGGCAAACAGAGCGATTTTTGTGCCCGAGGACTGCCAATTAATCTCGGATGGCCTGCCGAACCCGGCGGATGCAGGTTTCCGGGTGTTTGGCTAGGGCGCATTCCCAAATACGCAGCACCCGCCAACCGGCCCGGCGCAAAGTCCGGTTCACCAATTTATCCCGCTGCTTATTCGCGGAAAGTTTGCGCCGCCAGAAGGCGCGATTGTTCGCCGGCTTGGTCGCGTGCCTAGGACAGCCATGCCAGAAACAACCGTCCACAAATACCGCAAGCTTGAGTCTCGGAAAAACGAAATCGGGTTTTCCGAAGACGCGCTGATTTCGCCGCCAACCGGTGATTCCATGAACGTGCAGCAATGTTGCCAACGCCAGTTCCGTGTCCTTGTTCCCACGTCCGCGAATCCGGCTCATCACCTCCGACCGCTTCGACTTGGAGAAAACGTCAGGCATTTTTGCCGGGAGCTTGGTAAATCAATTTTGCGGTTCCAAGTGTCCGGGCTGAAATTCCGACATACCAGGCAGTCATCCGCTTGTCCCACGAACGGACTTTTACAAAATCTTTCCAGCCGAGTTGATGGATGGATTCCAGCGACCAGTCTTCGGCCAGTTTCACGATGAGGATATGCTCAAACAGTTGCTTGTCGCGGTCATCGGCATCGGGATAGATGGTTCCGGTTTTCTTGGCGTTGCAAACCGTCTTGATGGAATAGCGGTCGCCGTTGCGGGAAAGCGCGTCCACGTTTTTGGTGCCGCGCGGTGCGGCTTGCAGTTTGGGCAGACCGGAAGTTTTTCGGAAATGCTCAATCACCAGCCGTTCCCCCACGCCGCCAACGGAAAATGCGATGTTCCGCTTGCGCATCTCGGCATCCAGACCGGCTCGGAGCAAAACAAGTTCATCATCCGACATCGCTGCCAGACTGCCGGGGGAATTCGTCTTGGTAAGTTTTGTAACCGGCGTCACGTTGTAATTGTGATTAAACGGCAGCTACCGGAGCTTTTTGCGCAGTGGCAGCTTCCAATCGTTGAATAACGACATTCTTGTCTATGTCTGGTGTTCCGAGCCTGTTGAAATATCGTGAAAAACGGGCGAGAACCGATTCGGCAAACGGACTGTCGAGTGTGGCAACTTGCTTGAGTCCTTTTAACGACTCAAGGCTGACCGAGCGGAGTTGTTGAAAATCTACTACAAGGTCGGGAATAAAAAAGGCGCGCGGCAGGAACTTGAACCTATCTCCACGCCTGTCTTCGATGAGTTGTTCGAAACGTTGGACGTTCTGCTCATCTTTCTTCTCAAACCATTTTTTATATTCCGGCTTGTCAACTAACCGTTCGCATTTTGCAAGAATGACATGACTGGCCTTTGATTGAGCAAAATCACAAGACGGCGTGAGAATTATCCAAAAAACTTCGCCGCTAGCCGATGGTTCCGATACGATGTCTCCCGCCAAAGGATGAGGCCCCATCGGCGGCACAACATACATGACCATCGGATGCGCTTTACTGCCGTCCACCGGAGCGCCAGGCAGGCCGCCGACTTTGACCGCAAGCTCATTGGCCTCTGCTTCCATTGAAATCGCCAAGCGTCGGGCAAGGAGATAAGCGACATCGGCTTGTTCAGCCGGCTGCTGAAAATCTTTCCAATGTGTATTGATAAATTCCCACATATATTTTCGCTGCGTCTCTTCAATATGTCGTGTGAGCATCGGCAGCCGGGTTGCGAGCACGCGCCGCACTTCTTCCGTGACGCGTCCTATACCTTCGGTTTTTTCAACAACGCGCACAAAAGTCGTCTGTTCCGTGCGAATCTTGTGGGCAAGTGCTGTGTAGAAGACCACAGGAACGAATCGAGTCTGTTTCAACTTATCGAATGTTGCCAAGCCTGCCGGACTATTGTCGGCGGCAACCGTCTTATCACTATCATCTTTGAGATCGAGGATTAACAGGTCAAATTTTTCTGATACCAATTTGTCCGCCGCTTCATCGAACGTTGTGCAAACGTCAGCCTCGGTACTGTCAGGAGAATCAACAAAATCAGGGACGGCTTCCAGGATTTGGCGGACAAAAACGTCCTTGTCCTCAACTATGAGAAATCTCCACTTCGTGCCCGGATTGTTGTTCATACGCGTTTCCGTAGGGTTATCAAGAAATTCGCACCTTTCAGGGGACCACGGTCGAGCAATTCAAGTGTTCCATTGTAGTAATCAGTTACAATTTCGCCGACAATGGACAGTCCAAGGCCAACACCGTCTGGTTTGGTTGAAAAGTATGGTTCAAAAATTAGTTCCTTGTTTTCAGGCGGGATGCCTGAGCCGCTATCGGAAAACAAGATGTCAACGTGCTCTGGCCCTTTCCGCTCAACTTTCACTGCAATTTCGCGCTTTGTTTCATTGACCTGCTCAAGCCAGTAAAGACTGTTTTGCAACAGATTGATGATGACCTCCTGCATCTCGGCAGGATCAACACGCACCAAAGTTTGGGAACGCGGAAGGGTCACTTTTATCTTGAGCCGGCCTATGCCATCCGCGAAAACGGCGAAAGCATCGCGGATGATTTCCTCAAGGTAAAGTTGCGTTGGACGGCCACGACGCCTGCCACCAAACGGTTCCATGCGGCGAAATGCAATGGCGAGGACATCACCCTGCTTACGTATCGTTGTAAATCGTTCTGCAAGTCGCGGGACAAGTTCTCCATTAATTTGCTTGGCCCTCTGTATATCTGACATGCCCAAATCGGCCTCATTATTGATGGAGGCAATCGGTTGCCGTCCTTCGTGCAAAACGTGGTCAATGAGTTGTCCCAGTGTCGCGAGCCGTTGATAACGCCCCAATACAGTTTGAATTTCCTTTAATTGACCGCCAAGCGATTCTTCAGTCTTCTCGACCAACTCCTTCGCCTTTTTATCCTGGGGAAGTTGTTTAGCAAAATATTCTGCGATTGGCTTGAGATCAAAGCCTGAAAACAGTCCACCCACAGGCCTACCGCCCCGGGTTCCAGCTTGTCGTGGTCTTGAAGCATATCGTAACTCTTCGAGCTTGCCTAAAACCGTCCATATTATGCTTCGCAAATCGTTTAATCCCTGGTTTTCCTGCAACCCCTGACGATTGGATTGATCCCTGAGTTCTGGATTATTGTCTGCTGTGATACCGACAATGCCGTAAATCTGGTTGTTTGAGAGCCGAAGCGTTGGATTTTGAACCCGCCGTAAATCGAGACGAAAAGAATCGTCTTCCGGTTCGCCGTAAGGCTGAACCCTGAAGCCATCCCGGTAAATGTTAATTCCAGCGATGGCATTGAGGTCACGCTGGACATCTCGAAGAGTTGAATGGGTCTTCTGCAAAATATTCCCAAGATCATCCCTATCCCAAACTCTAAGTTCAAACTCCAGAGGACCGCATTGGAGGTTCTGAGCCGATGTCGGTTTTTCGTCTTCCTTGGGTTCGCGGATTTCGAGTCGCCCTTTTGAATCCAGGATGCGCAGGAAACGTCCGCGATAGCTGCGTTCAATGCCTTCGGCAATCACGCGACAAGAAAGTGTATATGTCCCATCAGGCTCGATTAATCCGCGCGCAGTATAGTGTGGGTGCCTCAAAACCTCGGGGGGTTCGACTTTGCTGCTAAATTGTGCAAATTCATCTGGGAGGTCTAACTCAATTTCAAAATCCTCCTCCTTTGAAGCCTTCGGTGAGATTAGGCGCGCAAGTCCTCGACGTAAATCTTCAAATTGCTTTGTTTCCCATTTTTGTTTTAGCCCCGGCATCCGGAGAATCGTGCCGTGACCAAGTTTGTGTGGGGGTGGCAATTTCTTTTCGATCTGCCATAGGGATTCAATTGTTCCACCTGGCTGAATCTCAACTGGCTTGCGTTCGTCCCAAAGAATAAGAATTTCATCAAGATACTTCTTTTCGTCGTCAAACTGCCGCCAGTCAAAAACCGCAAATACCTCTTTTGTCGCCCCGTCTGTGCGGGTAACAACCTCCAACTCGTTTGCCAGCCGCGATGATGCGAAACGGCCAATACCTTTCTCACCGAGATAGCGGCGTTTCAATTTTTCGGTCCGCCGCACCTTGCCGCGTTTCGAGGGTGTTGCTGGTTCCATCCATACCGTTCTGACGGTTTCCAATTCCATTCCGCAACCGTTGTCAATTACCTCAATACGGCCTTGCCCCGGCTCTAACGGTCCTTTGAAACGGATCAGCACACGCGTCGCATCTGCGTCATAGGCATTCTTTACCAACTCAATGACAGCAACAACTTCATTGCTGATGAGCTCTTCGCCGAGTGTGCGCAATAATCTTGCACGCGGTCGTAGTGCTGAACCTGAATCGTTGGTTGTGGATTGTGCCATAGGCTAATCGTGCCCGGTGCCGCCGGCAGTAAGTTTTTTGATAACACGTTTCATGACTGGCGGACAAACGGCGTTGCCAATCATTTTGATGCGGTCGCGGCGTGTGCCGGCGTCCAGTTTCATCTTTACCGGCATTCCCATTGCCGCCTGAAGTTCCGGCACCTGCAACATCCGCATGACATGGCCGTGTTCCATGTCTGGCTTGACCAGGGCAAAGCGGTCCACGGTCGTGATGGTGCGCAAGGGACGGTTCAGTTTTTGCCAGCCTCCTCCTCCGTCGGAACCGTAATAGACGAGCAGGAATGGTTTGTCGGCACCCATTGCGGCGATGCCGCGTTCCGCCCGTTCCAGCGTGGCGGTGGCGCGCTTGGGTGCGCGCAACGGCGTCCATTTATATGTGCCGTTCAAATCAACGATGTTCGCCACCTTGCTGACCTTGCGTTTGCGCGGGATGATTTTCAGCGGTTGCTGTTCCAGGTCGGCGGTCAAAAATAACCGGCGGCGGGATTGCGCCACACCAAAGTGCGCGGAATTCAAAATCTGCTCGCGAATGTGATAGCCGAGTTTTTTGAGTTTTTTCTTAAATTTCGGATATCGTGTCCAGTTCCGCATGCTGACAACGTTCTCAATCACGACCCACCGCGGCTTGAACGCCTTGGCAAAACGAATGACCTGAAAGGCTGTGTTCTTACTTTTTTCACATCGCGGTTTATTGCCTTTCGCCGGGCTGTGATTGGTGCATTCCGGTGAAGCCATAATCAAGTCGATGCGCCCAAGTCGCTTCCTTAACTTTTTCAACTTTAGGTTTTCCAATTTTCCCTTGATAAATTTGGTGTGGGGAAAATTTGCCTTGTGTGTCTTTCCGGCCAGCTTCCAACGATCAAACGCTGCGACAAGCTTGACGCCGGCCGCATGAGCCCCCCAACTACTGCCACCGGCACCACAAAATAAATCCAGCGCCCGGATTTTCGTGGCCGCCTTCACGCGTCCACCCCTTCCACGAGTACGGCGGTTTTTATTCCGAGTGCCTTGGCGATGCGGGCAACATTTTTAATGCCGGGATTGCGTTTCCCGCATTCAATTCCGCTGATGTAGGTCTGGTCGAGACCGGCCTTGTCGGCGAGCTTTTCCTGGGAGTAATCCAACGCCTCACGGCGCCTGCGGATGTTCAGTCCGAGTCTGACAAGAACAGGGCCACCAGAGTCACGTTTCGGCATGACTCATAGTCTATAGGCCGTACTCAAAATAACTTATAGACTTTGAGTCATAATCGGCGGGTGCATTTTGCGCGGTGGTCGCCTGTGGACTATCGGCTACAGGATTTTCGCGGAGCGAGAATAGGAGATGGGAGTTCGGAGATGGCAGATGGGGGCCGCGAACCAGAGGTCAGAGGCCGGAGATCGGAAGTCGGAAGAAAATCTGCGTTCATCTGCGTCATCTGCGGTTAAAAGTCTGCGATCTCTGTCCACCCTCCGCAGTACTGCTACGGAGGACGGGCGTTCTATGCGGTAAATACCGGGAAAGGCTGAATGCTGAAGGCTAAAGGCTGAAGTGGGGGCAGGGGCCGGAGGCAGAAGTCAGGAGCCAGATGGAAGATGGAAGTTGGGAGATGGCAGGTGGGGCTGAAACGGCGGTCGAAGGACCAGGGGCTAGAGTCGAGGGTCGCGGGTCGAAGCAGGAACATCGAACATTCAACGCCGAACGCTGAATTGACCCCGCCGGATTTTCAATGCATAGTTGTTCCGTGCCAACACGTTGTATCACCAACTGGGACTGATCCGTTCCCGGCAACCCTCTTCCTCCTGTGAAGCAAACGGTTCTTTTCATTGCCGCCTGGCTGGTTCTGGCCGGCTGGGTCCGCGCCGCCAACCCGCCATTGCCGGTTATTCCCAACGTCATTTTTAATGTCACCAATTATGGCGCTCTCGGCGATGGTGTGAAGGACAACACGACCAACATTCAAAATACCATCAACGCAGCGAACGCGGCCGGCGGTGGCATCGTCGAGATTCCGGCAGGCACATTTTTGAGCGGGCCGATTACGTTGTATAGCAGCATGAATCTGCAAGTGGATACCAATGGCATGCTCCAAATGCTGCCTTTGGGAGTTTATCCCGGCGGGACAACCAACGCTCCGACTTTCATCGGCTGCAATGGGGTTCACGACCTGGAAATCAGCGGTTGGGGCAGGATTGACGGCCAGGGTGCCGCCTGGTGGACGTATAATGCCACCAACAACACGATCCTCCGTCCGATGATGCTCAATCTTTACACCGCCAACCGTCTCTTCATCCACGACATCACTTATCAGAACCCGCCCAATCATCATTGCGGGTTGCGGAACGATGGCGGCAACATCACCATCAGCAATCTTACCGTCAACACCGTTTCGCCTTCGCCGAACACCGACGGGCTCAACTTTGTCGGCACCAACAGCATCATCGAGAACTGCCACATCAGCGACGGCGACGATAACATTGCCATGGGCGCCACCGGGCCGCTCAACGGTTTGCAGATCACCAATTGCACTTTTGGCTTCGGTCACGGGCTTTCCATCTCCGGCCCCTCGGTGACCTTGTCCAACCTGAATGCCATCAACTGCACGTTCAGCGGCACGTCTTATGGCATCCGGATGAAATCTGACACCAACGGCGGAGCGCTGGTGCATGACTTGAGTTATCTCAACCTCGGCATGACCAACATTGTCTTCGGCGCGATTGTCATTTACAGCTATTACAACGAAGTGGGAACGCCCACCGGCATCACGCCCGCCATTGCCGCCAGGGAAATCATCAGTCCGGTCAACAGCCAGACTCCCTTCTGGCGCAACATCGTCATCAGCAACCTGAACGCGACTGTGGCCAGCGGCGGTGTCGCGGGCATCATCTGGGGGCGCATCGAAGCGCCCGCGTCCAACATCATCATGAGCCATGTCAACATCACCGCTTCAAAGACTTTCGATGTTTACAACGCGCAAAACGTCCAGTTTCTCGATTCGACCATCAAAACCGGCAGCGGCAAGACCTTCACGCTCTGGAACGCCGGCATTGTCGTCAGCAACAGCGTGCCCGGGACGAATTTCGTCACCTTCGACGGAATGGGGGGCAACACCAACGATTCACTGGCGCTTTACAACGTCCGCGCTTCCATGACCAGCACCGACGCGTTCGGTTGCAACCCGATCACCTTGAGCGGCAGCGTGCTGACCAACACCGGCAATCTCACCTTCGCCAACAATGAGGTGATCAACTTTGCGCTGGGGACGAACAATGCCAGCATCGTGGTGGCCGGCAATCTGGTACTGAACGGCATGATCAACATCACCAACGCCGGCGGGTTCACCTCCAACAATTACACGCTGTTCACCTACACCGGCAGTTTGGGCGGCGCGCCGGTGTTGGGCAGGACTCCCGTGGGCTATGATTGCGTCCTTAATACCGCCACGGCCGGGTTGGTCAAGCTCGTGGCCACCTACACCGGCGCTTCCCCGACGCCCACCACCACTTCCGTCCAGTCTTCGGCCAACCCCGCCGCTTACGGAGCGCCGGTGACCTTTACTGCCGCGGTGAATCCCGCGCCACCCAACGGTGAAACGATTGATTTTGAAGATGGTGTGAATGTCCTGGGCATCGGCACGCTCGCCGGCGGCCAGGCGGCTTTCACGACCACCGGCGGCCAGCTTGTTCCCGGCACACATTCCATCACCGCGATCTATTCCGGCGACGGCGCCTGCGCGGGCAGTTCTTCCGTTGCGTTGTCACAAGTCATCAATGCGCCTGCCGGCTCCATCTTTTACGACACGTTTGCGAGCAGCACGGTGAACGCTTCCACGCCGACGGCGCCAACGGCCAGTTCCGCCAGTTACGAAATCTTTTCGGGCAAACCCTGGAATCCGACGCCTTCCGCCGCGCCCGGGCATCTGGTCTTCGGCATCGGGAGCACGGGCAGCGGTGTGGTGGAAGCGCAAGCGGTGTTTGGCTCTCCGCCGGCCGCGCTGTACAACCCGGGCGATTTTGTCCGGTTGAGCCTGACGTTCACCGACACGGCCGGCATTTTGAGCCAGAGCGGGCTCTGGGGGTTTGGGCTTTATAATTCAGGCGGCAGCGCGCCGATCGGAGGCGGCCTCAATGGTTCCCTGACCGCCACCTCCAGCAACGCGGTAACCGGTGGCGCCCAGAACTGGCAGGGGTATGTCGCCCAAATCGCCTTCACTGGCGCGAACTCCGGTTTTTATGATCGGAAGGCCCAATCCGGCACCGTCAACAATAACCAGGATTTGGTGAGCATCGGCACCAGCTCCAGCTATCAGAATCCGGTCGCAGCGGCTATTGGCGCGCTGTCCACGGCACCTTCAGTCACTCTCGCGGTCGGCGGCCAATACACCGAGGTTCTGACCTTTACCCTGACCGCTTCAAACACCCTCCAACTGGCGAGCCGGCTTTTCACCGGCCCCGACAGCACCGGCACTTTGCTGTCAACGATGACCGCCAACACCGGGACGGCGCCGGTGGCAAACCTGTTTGACGGGCTGGCGTTCGGCTGGCGGGCCACCGGGAACACGGCCAGCACCATGGATGTCAATTCGATCATCGTCGCCACTCACAACCCGCCGGTTGTTCGTTACTCTGTCTCCGGCCCGCTGCTCACCTTGAGCTGGCCCGGCTACCTCGGCTGGCTTTTGCAGAGCAACTCCGTGAGCCTGGCCTCCACCAACTGGTCGCCCGTGTCCGGCTCCGACGCGGCAACCAATTTTTCCATCACGCTCGATCCGGCGCAGTCCAATGTCTTCTACCGCCTGATTTCCCGGTAACCCGAAAGACGAAGGTCGGACGACTGAAGGCGTGATGTGAAAGGCTCCCGCCGTCGCTCCGCTATGGCGCGGCAAGTGGACGGGACAGGGAGAGGGGAAAAATCAGCGTCAATCCACTTTCTTTGCATTTCGGCGCGACAGGCCACGGTTAAAAATCGGCTCGCGCGGACGCTCGCCCCACCGGCCTTACTTTTCATGTCACCCGTCACCCGTCACCTGTCACCGGCTATGGTTTTTCGGCGACGACCTTGCCGTTGCGCCAGAAATAAACGGGTGTGCCGTGGAGGCGGGCGGTCTTGCGCGCCACCAAAGCGGCGCGGCGCAACGCGCGTCCGGCGCCGGTCAGAGAGCTTTTGTATTTACCGCTTCTCGTCTTCATCTTTGGACTGCAATAGTCGCGGAGTGTCTCCGGAATTATCGTACACTTTCCACGCGTCCGCCAGCGGTGTAAACAGAAGATAACAAAGTCAACGAAGGTTCATTCAAATTTCGTTCTCTTGGTTTCCTTCTGTAAAAATCCGCCTTCATCTGCGGTTAAAAGTTTTGCGGTCTTTGTGTTCTCTGCGGCTCTGCATTTATCTGTGCAGTCTGTGATTGATCGGGGGCGTGGGCTGGATCAGGTGGCTGGATGGCGGCGACGAATGAATATCGCCAGCGCCCCTGCCGCCAGCAACACCCAGGAAGAAGGTTCGGGAACCGGACTGGCCACAAACCCAAAAAAGCCGCCGCTTTGGTCTTCGTAAGACCCCACGATGGTGTTGCCGGAGATGCCTTCGATCCAAGTGTCCGTTGCGCCGGGCACGTCCAGGGTGGTGTAGTTGCCGCCAACGACGTACAGAAAGCCGTGATAGCTGGCGCCGTCATAGTAATCCCCGACGATCTCCTTGCCGTCGATGTCATTGGCATAAGTGTCAACCGCTCCTGGCACGTTTAAAGAGATGAAACCGTAGCTGCCGGTGTAAAGAAAACCTTGGACGCTCGTTCCGTTCGAGCTATACCCGACGATGCCGCCAGTGATTGGGGTGAGGCCGCGGGCAAAGGTGCCAGTCGCTCCCGGCATACTCAACGGTGTGAAGAAGCTACCGGGGTCGTCCAGAAAGCCTTGAGTATTTGTTCCGACCTGGTCCCAACCCACGATATAGTTGCCGTCAATGCCGGCGGCCACCGTGGTACTGGAGCCGGCCACGTAAATCGGTGTGTAGGTGCTGCCATTGTACAGAAAGCCTATAGACTTCGATCCGCTCGTGTAATACCCCACAAGGTTGCTGCCGGAGATGCCATAAGCGTAAGTGGAACCGGCTCCCGGCACATCCAACGTGGTGTAGGCGCTGCCATCGTACAGAAAACCATGAGTGCCGGTTCCGTTGTAGTAACCCACCACCTGGTTGCCATCTATGCCATAGGCGAAAGTGGAAGCGGCTCCCGGCACGGCCAGGGTGGTAAAGGTATATTGGGCCTGAACGTGCAGCGTCGCGGCCAGCATCAGGCTGGCGCCCGCTAGAGTCACTGCGCCAAAACGATGATCAGCGGTTCCAACAATAGATCGGAGTTTCCGGTGCATAGGCTCACCTCATTTCAACCTTTCTGTTGGACTGAAAGCCCTAGTCTACCACTTCGGCCTTTCCCGTCAATCCAATTATACTCACAAGCAGATCACCGGGAAGCGGTTGCACGCCCGGAAGTCCCGATGGGGACATCCGCAGCGAACGAAAAAAAGAGTTTATTTAGTTGCCATTCCTTTTGCGCCTTTTGTGCCGCTTTGCGGTTGATTTCTGTCGCCCCTCCGGGGCGTTGAATATTTTTATGGGATGATTTTCCCGCGGTTGAAACCGCGGGCTATTGTCGGTCGCCTCCTTGAGGCTTTCATTCGTGTTTTTCGTGGTTAATTAATCCGCGTTCATCTGCGTTCATCCGCGGTTTGACTCCGATCTGGGGTCTCGGGTTGCGGGTCTGGAGCGGCTCGCAGGTACGCTCGCCCCACTGTTTGCGATTCTTGTGCCTTTTTGCGGCAAATAAAATCAGAGTCATCCGCGTCATCCGCGGTTAAGATCTTGTGTGGGTCGCGTCTTTCCGTGGTTTTGATTCTGTGCGCTCTCTGTATTCTCTGCGGTTGCGCGACTGTGGCGCGGTGTGCCAACGCTCTGAGCCAGCCTGACTCATCCCGGGCGATGTGCGTTCGTGGATTTCTGCTGAAATGCCGCCAAATTGCATCAATGCGCTCGTGGCATTTCCGGTGCTTGGCAGGATGCGCCACCGCGCGCGGCTTGCGAAAGGTCAACGGGTCGGGATGGTTTTGACCGATGGTTTCGCAATAACCAGAACGAAAGGATTGTCATGTTTAAACATTTTAGAGCTTTGGGGATTGCCGGATTAACCACCCTCAGTGCCAGTCAACTCGCGCTCGCCGGACCGGATAGTGTCCTGTGGTCGCAGCACAAAGAAAACAGTGAAGTCATTGTTTCAGGTATCAAAGTGGCCGCCCGCACCATCAGCCGGCTCAATCAGCATCAGCCCCTGGTGCGATTTACCAGCAACGAAGCGGGCGGCACGGCCCTGGTTCCTTTGTTGCCGTATGCGGCGGATGACCGATGCTCGCCCGATTTTGATCCGGCTCCATTCCACGCCGGGAAAGGCAATGAGGTCTGGGCGAATTTTGAATTCGTGAACATTGATGAAAGCGACCGGGACATGCTGGCGTTTGCCATCAAGGCCGACAAGCCCGGACGCAAAGACCGTTTCCGGGTGGAGCACGACATCGGCTGCGGTCATTCGGGAAACAAACCCGCCCTGTGCGCCATGATTTCCCCGCCGACGGAGGGGGATTATGGTTATTACTTCCTGGACCGGGGCATCCTCAAGACCGATGAGCTGCTGCAGCGGAATCCCGGCGCGGCGATCAAGATAACCGTTTCCAGCCACGCACGCGGTCCAGTGAGTTGAGGCGGGCAGAAACGGCAGTCGAAAGGCCAGAGTCGAGAGTCCTGGGTCCACAGTCCAAAGGCGCCAGCCGTCGCTCAAAAGCCATGGCCGTCCGGCCCTGTAAAAGGCTTCCACCGTGCTCCCGCGTGCGGGACGATGGTGGACAGGGAAGGCTGAAGGAAGAAGCGAGAGTTTCATGCGATCTCTGCGTTCTCTGCGGTTAATCCATCCGCGTCCATCCACGGTTTGATTCGGGTCAGGCTTTCTGGCGTCTCGGATTCAGGGTCTGGGAAATCAACAGAAGCAAACGAAGAGAGCGAAGGCATTTTCCAATCTTTGTTGCCTTCGTTACCTTCTGTGGAAAAGGGACGGCGCGCAGGGGACTGACCCGCCCTGACTTTTCCCGCTTTTGTGCGTTTTGGCGGCGAACGAAATATAGCGGTGCAACAGCACGGCCCTGCATTGGTTTCGGGACTCGCGTCTCGGGCTTCGGGTCCAGGTTGATTCGTGTCAATTCGTGCAATGGAGTCGCTCGCACCCGGTTGCCCGGTTCTCGCGAACCTTCGCCTCTGGCGGAATTCCATTCGCCACTTCCCGGGTGGCTCAAGTCGTGTCAAAGTGTTTCTTTGCGGTCCCGGTGAGGAAAATTGAAAATTTTTTGTCCTTTTTCACGAAGGGTGGACATCTTATCGGCAGATGACCGAACGGAATGACCCTGAATTGCTCGCCGAATACGTCCGCAGCGAATCCGAACCGGCGTTTGCCGCCCTGGTCGCGCGCTATGTGAACCTCGTCTATTCCGCCGCGTTGCGTTTCACCGGCAATCCGCATCATGCCGAGGAAATCACGCAGGCGGTCTTCGTGATCCTGGCGCGCAAGGCCGGTAGTTTGCGACGCGGCGTGGTGATGTCGGGCTGGTTGTATCAGACGGCGCGGTTGACGGCGGCCAATTTTGTAAAGGGTGAAATCCGCCGGCAAAAGCGCGAGCAAGAGGCGTATATGCAATCCACTTTGAATGAACCGGACACGGCAGCCTGGGAACAGATCGCCCCGTTGCTGGAGGAAGCCATGGGCGGCCTGGGCGAAACCGACCGGAACGCCGTGGTGCTGCGGTACTTTGAAAACCGAAGCGTCGAGGAGGTCGGGGCGCGGCTGAAATTAAACACGTCGGCCGCGCAGAAGCGGGTGGGGCGCGCGCTGGACAAGCTGCGGCAATTTTTCACGAAGCGCGGCGTGACGCTTTCCGGCCTGGCGATTGCCGGAGCCGTCTCGACGCACTCGGTTCAAGCCGCGCCAGTGGCGCTGGCAAAATCGGTGACCGTTCTGGCGCTGGCCAAAGGCGCGGCGGCCAGCGGCTCAACCTTAACCCTCATCAACGGAGCATTGAAACTTATGGCATGGACAAAAGTAAAAACTACGATTGTGGCCGGCGTGGCCGTATTGCTCGTTGCCGGCACCACCACAGTGGCCGTCAAGGCCATCAGCGCGGCGCGGACGCGGACCGCTCTGACCGCGATGCAAGGCGATTGGGAAGGCACCCTGACAGCAGGGCCGACCCGATTGCGTCTCGTTCTCAGGATTATCAAGACGAATGACACCTACCGCGCCGTGATCGATTCGGTGGATCAGGGCGCCAAAGACATTCCCGTCACGAAACTTTCAGCCCGGCCGAACTCCATCCGCCTCAACCTGCCGGCGCTGGATGCCGACTATCAAGCGGCGTTGAATGCGGATGGCACGGAGATGTCCGGCACGTGGAAACAGATCAACCGTTCGTTTCCCTTGACACTCAAGCGGACCACCGAGGCGGACCGCGTCGCGGAACCGCTGGCGGCCAACGAGTATGCGCCGCGACCCGATTCCGATTTGCAGGGCGCGTGGGAAGGGGTGTTGAAGGCCGGGAATGTCGAGTTACGGCTGGACTTGAGAATTGCCGAGCCGGCGCCGGGCACATTTCGTGCCCAAATGGACAGCGTGGACCAGGGCGTCAGGAACCTGCCGGTCACGTCGCTGACCTACAACAAACCCGCGATCCGATTTGAGATGACCCCCATCAACGGTGTGTTTGAAGGAAACGTCGGCGGCCGGGACGATGAAATGACGGGCACGTGGATCCAATTGGGCAAGAAATATCCATTGACCTTCCGGCGCGTTCAAACAAATGCGCCCTCAGCGGCTGACGAAAAAGATTACGGTCAGGGAGCCAGTTATGAGGTGGAAGGTCACTGGAATGGCGCGCTGGAAGTCAACCATACCGCATTGCACATCGTGTTCCACATCGCTCACATGTCCGATGGCTCGTATTCCGCGACGATGGACAGCCCCGATCAAGGGGCTACCGGGATACCGGCGACGGCGGCGCAATTTACCTATCCCAACGTCCGCCTGGAGTGGAAGGCGATCGGCGGTGTTTTCGCCGGGAAACTGGAAAATGGCCGGCTTTCCGGCACCTGGAGTCAGGGCAAAACGACCCTGCCACTGAAACTCGAAAGGGGCGCGGTAAAATAATTGACTCTTGGTCCGTTCTACAGGCATAAACCCTGATGGTTCGCGGCGGGCCTGGTCCCAACTTTGTGATCGAAACGCACCAACTGTCCAAACTGTTCCGCGATCGGAAGCGCGGGGAGGTGCGCGCGGTGGATGGCATCAATCTCCGCTGCGAACCCGGGCGGATTTACGGGTTGCTGGGAGCCAATGGGGCCGGCAAAACCACCGCGCTGCGGCTGCTGGCCACCTTGCTCAAACCCAGCTCGGGGACGATTCGGGTCGCGGGTTGCGATGCCGTCCGCGAGCCGGAAAAAGTTCGCGCCCGGATCGGGTTTCTCTCCACCGGCACGGCGTTGTACGGACGGCTGACGGCGCGGGAAACCGTCGAGTATTTCGGGCGGCTGCACGGCGTCGCCGAGGATTTGCTGCAGGGACGCCTTCGCGAGGTGTTTGCCGCGCTGGGGATAGGCGAATTCGAAGACCGCCGCTGCGACAAGCTTTCCAGCGGGATGAAACAGAAGGTGTCCATCGCCCGGACGCTGGTCCACGATCCGCCGGTGATGATTTTTGACGAACCGACGCTGGGGCTGGACGTGATGACGGCGCGCACCATCGTCCAGTTCATTCGCGATTGCCGGCAACAGGGCAAGACGGTGATTGTGTCCACGCACGTGATGAGCGAGGCCGAGAAGCTGTGCGACCGGATCGGGATTATTGACCGCGGGCGTCTGCTGGTGGAAGGCACGCTGGCGGAACTGCGGACGCAATTCGGCGCGACCGAGCTGGAGGACATTTTTGTTCGGGCGGTGGAGGGCCGGCCATGAACGGGAAGGCCATCCGCATCGTCTTCGGCAAGGAATTGCGCGATTCGCTCCGCGACCGGCGCACGATTATTTCCATGATCGTGGTGCCCGTGCTGGCCATCCCGTTGTTGATGTTTGGCGTCGGCACGCTGATGGTCAAAACGGTGACGAAAGCGCGGCAGGAGATTCCGCGGGTGATGATCATCGGCGGCGAAGACTCGCCGAAAGTGCTTTCGGCCCTGCGCGCGGCCCGGAACCTCCAGATCGTCCCGGCGACCGCGGACTTCACGAATGCGATTGTGGAGAAACGGGTCCGCGCCGTGGTGAAACTGCCGCGGGATTTCGATGCGGCCATCGCCCGCGGGGACAAGGCGCAGGTTGAGATTTACGAGTATCAAGGCGAGATAAAATCGGGTTTTGCGGCCGAAAACCTGAACGGTTTTTTCCAGAATCTGCGTGACGTGACGGTGCGGGAACGTCTGGAAAGCCGGGGTGTTCCGGTGGAAATTTTGAAACCGTTCACGATCCAACGGCAGAATGTCGCGCCGCCGGCAAAGGTCACCGGGAGCATGCTGGGCGGGATTCTTCCCTATATCATCATCATCCTGTGCCTGACGGGCGCGATGTATCCGGCGCTCGACCTGACCGCCGGCGAGAAGGAGCGGGGGACGATGGAAACGATTCTTTGCTGTCCGGTCGGGCGGACCGAACTGGTGTTGGGAAAATTTCTGATGGTGCTCACCGCCTCGATCAGCACGGTCGTGCTGGCGCTGCTGAGCCTGGGCGCAACGTTCCAACTCGCCAAACGGGTCATGGCGAATTCAACGCCGCGGGAAGCCCTGCACGCCATCGCCACCATAGATATCGGCGGATTGGCGGGGGTGTTTCTGATGCTGTTGCCGGTGGCGGTGATGCTCTCGGCGGCGCTGCTGATGATCGGGTTGTTTTCCAAGAGTTTCCGCGAAGCACAGAGCTACGCCGGCCCATTGATGCTGGTCGTGATTGTGCCGGCGATGACCGCGATGATGCCTGGAATGGAACTCAATGCCTCGCTCGCCGTCGTGCCCCTGGTCAATGTCAGCCTGGTCTGCAAGGAAATGATCTCCGGCACCTGGCATTGGAATTACATCCTGCTCATTTTCGGGTCAGCCTCCCTGTACGCGACCGCGGCCCTGGCCGCGGCGGTATGGATGTTCCACCGCGAAGAGGTGTTGTTCCGGTCATGAAAGGCGGACCAGCCGCCACGGGGACAACGCGGCAAGGTCCCACGCCACTTCGCGCGGCAGTCGTCCGGGGCGGGGAAAGGGTTGAGAGTTGAGAGTGGGCAAATGGTCGGAGGCCGGAGGGTCGGGAGAATTTGTCCTGGCGTTGCAGGAACGAGCATCCGGGCCTATGTTGGCACCTATGAGCTTCAGGCAGATTGGCTGGCGGTGGACGGGCGTGTGCCTGCTTCTGCTCGGGACGGGTGGCGCGCCGGCCGCGCCGTCCATCTCCGTGGGCACAACCGCCGGCGCCCCGGGAACCAGCAACCTGGTGCCCGTGAACGTGACGATTGATGCCAATGTGACGTTGTTTCAGTTCGATTTGTTGTATGCCACCAATGATCTCACTCCCGGCACACCCGTCGGCGGCAGCGCCCTGGCAGATCAGCAACTGGGCAGCGCCGTGGTGTCGCCGGGCCTGATCCGCGTTTTGGGGTATTCGTTCTCGAACTCGCCGATCACCAACGGTGTCTTGGCTTACGTGCCGTTTGCCATCGCCACTAACGCGCCTGACCACGACGAAATGCTGATGATAAGCAATGTACTGATGGTGAGCGCACAGTTGATCGTAGTTCCTGCCACCGTCAATTCCAACGCTGTCCTGAGCGTCACCGTGCCGCCGCGGTTCAGCGCCATTTTCCCGACCAACGCGGGCGCCATGCATCTGGAACTGACCGGCACCACCGGCCGGGTTTATGTGATTCAGGCCGCCACGAATCTCGCGCTCCCGCAGTGGAGCCCGCTGGCCACGAACACGGACATCACCGGAACTCTGCCGTTTGACGATGTGTCCGCCGCCGCCGCGCCAAGCCGTTTTTACCGCGCTGTGTTCGATCACTGACGGATTGAGGGTTGAGAGTTGGGGGTTGAGGGAGGGAAACCATCGAACCTTGAACGTTGAACGTTAACCCTTGAAATTCAACAGCGCCATCTGCTCCAACCCCGAGTCACCCTTCGCGTGTTACGTGTCACTTGCCACTTGATTGGAAACTTTGTTCCCTCCGTTTCCTTCTGTAGAAGAAAATCCGCACCCATCCGCGAAATCCGCGGTTTGATTCGGGTCCGGGGTTTGGGGGTCCCCGGGATCCGGGGGCTGAAGGGAAAAATCAACCGAAGCCCACGAAGTGAACGAAGCAGCGACCTGGCTGTTGACGCCCGGCGCCAAGCCGGGACCGGACCGTTTCCCAACCGATCTTCGGGTTAATACATTTAATAAGTAAACGTTCTTGATGCGATTAATGGAATGCAACCTGCTTACTCTGTTGAGGTTCCTGCCGCTATGGAAACCAAACCGGTTGCGTGTGTGCCAGCCTATTTCCCCGCTGGAGATAATCTCGCCCAGTGGCTGGTTACGCTTTGCCGATGAAGGGCCAGGACTTCGCGGGCTGAGCAGTTGGGTGCGAATTTATGAAACTAAAGATCATTCCAATCATCAGCCTCTCACTTCCACTATGGTTTCCACTTCCTGGAAACGGAGCCGAACCGGGGACACGCCAGCGGACGATCAGGCCGGTCGCTTTGGCGGCGGACACGGTGCAGATTTGCCCGTCAAACGTCCCCGCCTACGCGGTCTATAACTATGATTCGTGGCAGTGGGGTCCCGGTGAGAACGAGGGCCGGAGGTTCGACCTGATGACAAACGGTTATACGGGAGCGACGAATGCGGGCCGGCTCTTGTCTTTCTTTTCCATGAGCGACATCCATATTACCGACAAAGAATCCCCGGCCGAGTTGCCCTACGCCGGTTGGAGCGCGCCCTTTGGAGCTGGAGGGCTTTATATCTCGGCCTATTCGCCGATCATGTTCTCCACGACCCATGTCCTCGACGCCGCCGTCAAGACCGTCAACACCTTGCACCGTCTGACCCCGTTCGATTTCGGCATTTGTCTCGGTGATGTGGCCAACAACTCCCAATTCAATGAACTCCGATGGTTTATTGATGTTATGGACGGACAGTATATTACGCCCAGTTCCGGCGCTCACCTGGGCGCCACCAACATTGACTATCAGGAACCCTATCAGGCCGCCGGTCTCAACCGTTCCATCCCCTGGTATGAGGTCATCGGCAACCACGATCAGTTCTGGATGGGCACCTACTACCCGGACAGCAAACTTCGGAATGCCCTGGTTGACACCAACGTCCTCAACGTCCCCGCGAACTTCCTTCCCTTGAATATGGATGGGACCGGCCAGTACGTTGGCGTTGTTGATGGAACCACACCCTGCGGCGTCGTGATAAAAGGCGGACCGACGAATCTCTTTGCCACGCCCCCGACCGTGGTCGCCGACGCGAATCGCCACACCCTCACGACGGATTACGATTCAAACACCATTTCGTGCTCGAATTTCATGAGCGAATTCTTCAATACCGCATCGTTCCCGGCGGGGCACGGATTCACGCCAGACAACCTTCGGAGCAATTCAGCCTGCTACACGTTCGAGCCGCTGACGAATATGCCCATCAAGGTGATCGTGCTCGACGATACTTGTAAATTGATCATCACCAACAGCGGACCCATTTCCGGTTTTGGCTGGATTGACGCGGCACGCTACACCTGGCTCACCAACGAACTTCAGATGGGTCAGGACGCGGGCCAGCTCATGATTCTCGCGTGCCATATCCCCATGAGCCCGCAAGCGGACCTCTTCAATACCAACAGTGCCGCCAGGCAATTCTGGGTCACCTCCGCCAATCAAACGGCTTATCCCGGTTTTTACACCGAGGCGCAAATGATTGCCACGCTCCACAACTATCCGAATCTCATCCTGTTGATGGCAGGGCATCGCCATATGAACGTTGTGACACCGCAACCGTCATCTGACCCGGCCCATCCGGAAAATGGCTTCTGGGAGGTCGAAACCCCCTCCCTGCGGGATTTCCCCCAACAGTTTCGCACCTGGGAGATTCTCCGCAACAGCGACAACACCATTTCCATCCTGACGACCGATGTTGATCCCGTGGACGAGGCCGGGTCGCCCGCGGCGAAATCGCGCGGATATGCCATCGGCGCCGCCAGAATATCCGGCGGCACCGCCTCCTTCACCGATA
The DNA here is from genome assembly GCA_963802515.1 of uncultured Verrucomicrobiae bacterium. Taxonomy (GTDB): domain Bacteria; phylum Verrucomicrobiota; class Verrucomicrobiia; order Limisphaerales; family UBA11358; genus UBA11358. Next base: position 790,789 of record CAWDIX010000002.1, on the reverse strand, counting down.
CCAATTCGCATGCGTATAATGCGGAGCTGGTCAAGCCATTGAGTCCCGCCATGCAAGCGAAGATCGCCGGCCTCGGCGGGCCGCTGGGTCATTATGTGGCCATTGATTGCAACGGAACCGGAGCGATCGTCAACTTCCTCGGTGAATTGCAGTCCGCGGACACCCTGTCCGGACCGTGGAACGATGTTACGAGCACCAGTTCATACACAGTATCGGCCACGAACGCGGCGAATTTCTATCGCGCGGCCGAATAAGGGCGGTCTGGCGAGGGCGGCACCGGACAAAAATCATCCATGCAATAGAAATCTACGAAACCAGTGACGACCGATGTGGATCCGCAGGTCGAGGACACGACGCCCGCGGCAGATTCGTGCAGACAACCTGGATGAGGAGTTCGGAGATCGGAGTCAGGAAAATTTGAACAGAAGCAAACGAAGTTAACGAAGGTTTTTTTAATTCCTGGTTGCCTTCGTTCTCTTCTGTAGAAATCCCGGCAATCCACGTGCATTTGCGGTTCAGTCCGGGTCTGGGATTTGGCGTCTGGCGTCTCGGTTTTCTGGTCTGGAGTTCATTCGTGTCAATTCGTGCAATTCGCGTAAAAGCGTTTCTCCTTGTCGCCAGAATGAGGGAATCCCAAAATCAGCCAACCCGATGAATGTACTGCTGAAAATACTGCTCCTGTTGTTCTTACCGGTTTTGTTTACGGCGGTCGCGCACGCCGGACCTGATGCTGATATCCAGCGCTACATCGGCATCATCCGCGAGCACATTTACAAGGATTACCCGGGGATGTTCAAACCGGCCAAGGGCGCCTTGAAATATCCGTACATCACTCCCGGCAGCAGCCAGTATGAGAACGAGCTTTGGGATTGGGATTCCTGGCTCGCGGATGTTGCCCTGCGGCAGATACTGCTGGAGAATGGAACACCGCAGGAACGGGTCGACGCGCTCAAATACGAGCAGGGTTGCGTGTTGAACTTTCTCGAGCTCGGCGGCTGGCAAGGCTGGCTGCCGGTGCGCGTTACGCCCAAAACGGCGCGGGCCGAGTCCATCATGGGCGACACAAACCTCTTCGCCCACAACATGCACAAGCCCTGCCTGGCGCAGCATGCCGCCTTTTTGACCAAACTGAACGGCGGCGACGCCGGGTGGCTCCGGGAAAAGTTTTATCCGCTGCAGGCCTTTGTGAATTGCTACTACAACCATTACCGGAACCGGGCGACCGGGTTGTATTACTGGCAAACCGACGAAACCATCGGCGTGGACAATGACCCGTCCACGTTCTATCGCCCCGATGCGAGTTCCGGCTCGATCCTGCTCAATTGCATGATGTACCGGGAGCTGCTGGCGATGGTTTACCTGGCTGAACGGCTGAACGAGAAGGAAATCGGGAACAGCTATCAGAAAATGGCGGATGACCTGCTCCAGTCTCTGCGCGAGCATTGCTGGGACCCGAAAGACGGATTTTATTACAGCGTGGACCTGAACCTGCGGCCTTACGAAAGGCCCCATCAAGCGTGGCAACTGCACGAGGGCGGACCGCGAAACTGGGATTGCCTGATTCAACGCCTCGGCGTCTGGTCCGGCTTCCTGTCCCTGTGGGCCGGCGTGGCCACTCCGGAGCAGGCCCGGCTGATTGTGGAAAGAAATTTCCGGGACACGAACACCTTCAACGCCCCGTATGGCGTCCGGACGCTTTCCCGGATGGAGAAGATGTACGACGTGCGCGCCACGGGCAATCCTTCCTGTTGGCTGGGGCCCATCTGGATCAATGCGAACTATCTCACGTTTCGCGGGCTGGTGAAATACGGCTACCAGGACGATGCCCGGGCGCTGGTGGAAAAAACCATCCGGCTGCTCGGCCGGGATTTTGAAAAAAACGGCGCCTTGCATGAGTACTACCTTCCCGACAGCGGCGAACCGGTGTTGAACAAAGGGTTCCAAAACTGGAATTACCTGGTTTTGAATATGATCGCCTGGTACGAAGGCAAGCCGTACGTGGAGGAGTTTTAAGGACCGGAAAAAGATCGAATTCCGTTCCGCGCCACAGCGGCACCGTCACGGCGTCTGAGGCATCAGACGATTGACCGGTTTAAGCGTGCAAGTCCGTTGATTCTATGTTTTTTTCGGCCCATGACACAAATGTCGAAACCGTTTGAAGGCGTCCTGGACCGGTACTTTGAAACGCTGTTGGAAGACCAGCCGATTCTTGCCGCCTATGCCGGCCTGAAATCGGGCGAGGGCAGGTTGGGCCGGATTTCCTTGAAATTTCAAGTCCGCCGCGAGCGCCAGCGGCAAATTGCGCTGGCGGCGCTGGACAACATATCGCCGCGGACGCTCTCGAATGAGCAGCATTTGGATCGTCTGGCCTTCCGCGCGATGCTGTTGCGTGAGACCGAGGATTTCGCCCGCGGCCGGGACACCCTCCAGCCGGATGCGCCGGAACAATTGCTCAATATTTTGCTCCATGAATTGCAGCGGGCCGAGGATGGGCCGGCGCGCGCGGTGCGGAATCTCCGATCGCTGTTGCGCCAGGCCCCACGTTTTCTCCAGGACGCGGCGACGCTCATCAACAAGCCGGAACCAGTCTGGCGCAATGTCATGGAGCAAACACTGGCGGGCGCGGGCAGCCTGCTGGCCGCCGTGCGCACCGTGCTCCTGCGCCATCGGCCGCAAGCAGGCGACGAAGACCTCATCAAAGCGGTGGAAAAGGCCCTGGCTTCATATCGCGCCACCGTCATGAACCGGCCGCTGGCGCCGGCGGGTTCCTTCGCCGTCGGCGCAACCACGTTGCAGCGCCGGGTGCGTGATGAACTGGGACTCGATTACACGCTGGGCCAGATTGAGCGGCTGGCCCTCGACGAGACTGAACGCGTCGGCGAATTGCTCCGGGACGCCAGCCGGAGGTTTGGGAAGGCGCGCGCCGCGGATGAAATCATCGAGAAAATCCGTTCGCAATGGCGGCCTGCGATACCCTTGCTTGAGCTTTATCGTGAAGAAACCCGGCGAGTGGCCGACACGTTTCGCGCGGCCCGCGCGGTAACGTTTCCAACCGGCGACGAGCTGTTGGTCCGTCCCGTTCCCGATTTCATGCGGTCCGTGTTTCCTACCGCGGCCTACAAGCCGCCGGGGGCCTTCGAGAAACGGCAGCGCGGCGTTTTCTGGGTCAACGACCTCAGCCTCATCAAGACCACACCCGCGGACAAGCTGGCCGAGCAGCAGCAACACTTCGGCCTGGCGCTCACCTGCGCGCATGAGGCGTATCCGGGACATCACCTGCAATTCGTCACCGCCAACCGGCATCCGCGCAAATGGCGGCGGCTGTTTGCCCATGCCGTGTTTTACGAAGGCTGGACGCTCTGGTGCGAGCAGATGATGGTGGATTTGAAAATTGAGCGTTCCCCCTGGCTGCTTTTACAGCAACTGCATGACGCCCTCTGGCGTTGTCACCGGATTCTCGTGGATTTGCGCCTGCAAACGGGACGTTATTCCTATCCACAAGCCGTGAAACACATGCAAGCGAATCTCGGGTTCACCCGCGGCCGCGCCGAGGCGGATGTGAACTGGTACACGGCGGCGCCCGCCGTGCCGATGAGCTACTGGCTGGGCCGGTTGGAGAACGAACGGCTGCGCCAACGCCTGATCATCGGCCGCGGCTGGAGTCTGCAAAAATTCAACGATTGGCTGTTGAGTTTCGGCACCTTGCCACAGGCGTGGATTGAAAAATACGGGTTGGATTGAGGGAACCAGCAGTTTGGAGACGGCAGATGGGAGATGGGGAAAAGACGGAACCTTCAACATCGAACACCCAACATCCAATTTTGACTGAAAGTCAGGGATCAACATCGCCTCCCCCGACCTTTGCGTTCTTTGTGATCTCTGCGGTAAAATAGATTCGTGTCAACCCGTGAAATCCGTTTCAAAAGCGTTTCGCCGGCTCAGGTTTTTTTCAGGAAGGTCCCTTTCTGCAATTCCTCGAAGGCCTGCTGGAGTTCGGTCTGCGTGTTCATCACGATGGGTCCATACCACGCCACGGGTTCCTGAAGCGGCTTGCCGGAGACGAGCAAAAACCGGATGCCGTCCTCGCCGGCCTGGACTTCGACGTCGTCGCCGGAGTCGAACAGGATGAGCGAGCGGTTGTCCGCTTCGGTGGGCGGCGTGGTGTCAGCCCAGCCGAGGCCTTCCGTCGGCACGGCCAGCGGGCTGGACGCGTTGCAGAATTTGCCACTCCCGGCAAAGACATAGGCGAAGGCATGGCGCGTGGTCTCCACGGGCAACCGCCGACGTTTGCCGGGCGGCACCGAGATGTCAATGTAGGTCGGGTCGGCGGCGATGCCTTCCACCGGGCCGCGTTTGCCCCAGAATTGGCCGCAAATAATCCGGGCCTGCGTGCCGTCGTCCTCGGTCACCTCGGGGATTTCCGGCGCCTTGATTTCCTGATAGCGCGGCGCGGTCATTTTGAGCGCTGAAGGCAGGTTCGCCCACAACTGGAATCCGTGCATGCGGCCCAGCGGGTCGCCTTTGGGCATTTCCTGGTGAATGATGCCGCGGCCCGCCGTCATCCACTGGAGGTCACCGGGCCCGATGGCGCCGCGGTTGCCCATGCTGTCACCGTGCTCGACGGTGCCGGTGAGGACGTAGGTGATGGTTTCTATGCCGCGGTGCGGATGCCACGGGAAGCCGGCCAGGTAATCGGTGGGGATGTCGTTGCGGAAATCGTCGAGCAACAGGAAGGGGTCGAAGTCGGAGGTGTTGCCGAAGCCGAACGCGCGGCGCAGATGCACGCCGGCGCCTTCGAGGGTGGGTTTGGCCTTGACCAGGCGTTTGATGGGTCGGATGGACATATCGTTCTCCTTTGTTCGGTTTGTATGCGGCGGACAGGGGAAAAGTACCCGCTGACTACGTGCTGTCAACCTCGACGCTGGGAGCCGTGTATTTCGCGGATTTCCTGCGGCCGGCTACCGCTGGCGCCCCAGGTTCAACTCGACGAAATGAACGGGCACCAGTGAATCGCTGCCGTACCGTATCCGGTAAGAAAGGGTGTTGACACCCGGATCGAGGGTTTCCCCGGTCCCGGCTTCGCCGTCCGGCGCCGGGAAGGACAGATCGAGCATCAACCGGCTGCCGGCGCCAGCCTTAAGATTTTTGAGCAGCCGGAGCGGGATGGCCATTTCGTAGGTGGTCTGATGGCCCGAGGTCCGGCAGACACTCTTTGCGCCCGGAAGCACCGCCCCCGTCTTGGGTCCCGGTGTTCTGTCCCTGGCCTCGCTGGTGTCCGAGTTCAACCCCAACCGCAGGAGGTCGCTGCCGAAATCGGTGTTATTCAAACGGCGGGCCATTCCGATTTGCACCTCGTCGCTGAAGCCCAATTCCTTCGCTTCGGCCGCGTCGAACGCGGGAACGGTGAGCGCCAGGTAAAGGTTCTGCGCATCGTACCCGCTTTGCAACTTCGCCGCCGGTGGCGAACCTTCGCCCAGCTTTAATGCGGGAGTGCCCGCCCAGTCCGCAAGCTGGCCGTCCAGCGCGGGAGCCGTCGCGAACCACGGGGTGCTCAGTTCCTGCAGAAAGCGGACCTCGCGATGGAACCGATGACGGTTCCCGGCCGAGACCAAATTGAATTCCAGCCGTGGAAGAGACTGAAGAGCAACGATGTCCTGGAGCGCCTTGAGTGTGAAGTGGTATTGACCTGTCCCCCCGGCCGGAATCTGAAGCGAGACGCGTTGCGGTTGGACCGAGAACGCACTGGCATCCAGCACCCACTCGGCCTGGCCGATCAGGGCGTCCTGATAGGGATTGTCCACGGAAACCGTGAACGCCACTCCGGTTTTCAGGTCCCGCGAATCGCGCGGGATGCCAATCCGCGAGACATTCCGGTCGGCGAACTGCAAACCGCCCATCACATCCGCCTCGGTGTCTGTCAACTCCCCGCGTTCGGTGACCACGCGCACATCAAACTTATCTCCCGAGACGTGGACCTTCATAAAATGATACTCGCCGCCGGATTTTCTATATTCTGGCCGCAACTCGGCGCCGCCGCCGCCGGTGATGAAATAGCGGATGCCGTCGAATTCGCGGGTCGGCCCGTAGGCGTGGTAATGGCCGGCGAACACCGCCCGGACCCGGGATTGCTTGAAGAGCGGATGCAGAGTGTTGGCCCAGAATTGGTAGTACTCCGGCGTTACCCGTTCCGGCTCCCACACCGGGAAATGGAGAAAGACGAAGACCGTCCGGGCTCGGGTTTCCTTGAGATCGTTCCGGAGCCACGCCAATTCGGCCGGGCCCAGATAGCCCCAGCGTTCCTGCTCGGTATTGTCCAGCAACACAAAGTGGCAATCGCCGTAATCGAACGACTGGTAGAATTTCCCGAAACGTTGCCCGTAAATATTGCGGGCCTCCTTCGAGTGCGTGTCGTGGTTCCCGGGAAGCTGGTGGTAAGGAACTTGAATGGCTTTGATGACCGCTTGATATTTGTCCCACTGTTTCTCCTTGCCGGCGGTGCCATAACCATAAATCAGGTCGCCCAGGTTGACGACCAGGGCCGGTTTCAGCTCGTTGATCTTCGCAATGAGGCTTTCGAAGGGCCGGAAACTCTCACTCTCAAACCGTGGTCGCGTGTCACCGATCACCGCGAATTCAATATCACCAGCCAGGGTGTGAGCGGACATCAGCGTCGCAACCATCAAGACGGCCAGACGCGCTTTCATACCCTTTCCCATACGGCGCATTGCCCCTTTTGGAAAGCAAAAACGCAACCGCAGCTTCGGGAAATCAGCGGAGGGAGACTTCTTCGGCGACTTGGATTGTCACCGGCCCGAGCAATCCGGAGTCCAGCAGGGCCGCGTCCTTGCTCCAGTGATGCCACGTGGTGAAGGTGACACGGCCGGTCGGACTTGGCTTGCCGTCGAGCAGCCACTGTGGCCAGCGCTTCAACTCTTTTTCCTGCCATTCGACGTCCGCGGGAAGTTGCTCGTCGCCGATGAGCCGGTTGGGCCAGAGGTTGGTGACCTTGATTTCAAGCGTGTTCCGACCGGGCCGAACCACGCCGGTCACGTTAACCCGGAACGGCGGTTTCCAGAGTATGCCGAGGGATTTCCCGTTCAGCGAAACTTCCGCCAGATTTTTGACCGCGCCCAGATCAAGCCACAGTTCACGCCGGGAACCGGGCAGGCCCGCCGGCAGATCGAAGTCCTTGATGTAGGTGGCTGTGCCGGAGAAATACTTTATGCCCGGATCCGCATTGTCCGTCCAGGATAGCAACTGCTTGAAGGTAGCATGCGCCGGGGCTTTCCATCCGGGTGGGAAGGTGACCTCCCAGGGTCCGGTGATGGCAAAAGGCGCACGCACGGACTGGCATTGGGCTTTGGTCGTTTGGCCGGAGGCCCAGCGCAGCGTGAACTTGCCCGGTGCCAGGGCCAGCAGCCGCATGCCTTCGTCTCCGGCACGGAACACACAGGCCGGCGGCGACCCGGAAGGAAGGGGCGCTTCGGGCAAGGCCAACGTTTCATCTTCCTGGACTGTCGTGCTTTTGTGAATGCCGTTGACCGCATACTCCACCCGCAGTTCCTTGGGGAGGTTCGGGGCCGGGTCGCCGTCCGCGAAATCATTGTCAATGCGGACGCTCAATCCACCGTGTCTCACCCGGGCCGAGAGTTTTGCAGTCAGGTCCACCTGGCGGGCGCTGCGGGCCGGTGGCGGGTACAATTGACCGTAAAGCGCCCGGTCAATCACCGCGTTCGCCGGGAGCTTGAGCGTTTGGGCTTCCGACACTTCGACCGTATGCCGCCAGCCGTTCAGCTGATAGCTCACCCGCAGTTGCTTCACCGCGTTCGGCGCCGGGTCACTTCCGGCCATCCCGTTGTCAGCCGGGATTTCGCGCGTGCCGCCGGCGACCAGCGATCGGACGATTGCGGTAACGTCCTTCGGCGGGTACTCACCTCCGGGCCAGTAGCCATAGAAGGCGCTGACCACTTTGCAGCCCGCCGGCAGCGTGATCGCGTCCCCTTCACCCGCTTCGGCGTTCCGGCGCCAGCCGTCCTGAAAATATTCAATCCGCAATTGTTTGATGATCCCCGGGCTCGGGTCGTCGCCGGCCATTTCGTTGTCGGCATGGATTTTAAGTGTACCAGCGGCGACCAGCGATTTGACGGTTGCGGTCACGTCGAGCCTCGCCGCGAGCACCCCGTAAACGGCCTTGAGAATCCTCAAGTCCGCCGGCCTGGACGGGGCGTCGGCAACCGGGGGTCCGTCGCGCTGGACGGCGACGAGATGATCGCCCTGCGGTTTGGCGCGGAACACGACAAACACCGAGCCCGACGGTCCGAAGGGCAGGGGAACCACGGTCCGCCCTTTTTCTTCGCGCCAGACGGGCGCCGTTTCAATGTCGCCGGTTTCCGGATTCCAAAGTTCCGGTTGCCGGCCCTGGACTCGGAAGCTGCACTCGACGGTATCAAACTCGTTTCGCTGGTTGGAAACGAAATAAATTTCCGCCTCGCCATCGCGACGATGAATGAAGTCGAGCCGGCTGCCGCTCGACGAGGGGTAATCAAAGTCCGGCTCCAACTTCAATTCGTCCAGCACCCGGGCCGGGGTCCTGCCCCAAACCGCCTTGCCGCGACCGAGGGCGTGTTCGGTAATAGTCCGGCCATCGCAGTCACCCCAGATGCTGGCCGCAAGTTTCCCCACCGCAACGTCGCATTCCGGATACCCTTCGAGGCTCGGAGAAGCCTGCGGAGGTGGGCCGACCACTACCAGGCCGCCCGCCACCAGATCCGCGAGTTTTTGAAGCAGGTCCGGGGTCATCGCCGGGTCGGCGGGCGGCAAGACCAGCACGCGGTAACTCATGCCGCTGTCGAGCGTCAACCAGCCGTCTTTCATTGCGGCATGATGAAGCAAGACACCCGCGTTGATGTCGTCGTAGTCGTAACCTTTCGGCAAGGCGGGATTACCGGCGCGCGTTTCGACCGGCGCGCTTTCACCGCAGAAACAGGCGGCATCGGCCACGAAGCGTCCCTGCTGGAGCAGGTATTGGCAGCGGGTGACATATTGAAGCCACGCGCGACTCTGTTCCCACCAGGTGCAGGTGCGCTCGAAGTGCGTGCCCCATTGGCCCATGGTCATGCCGGGCCAGCGATTGGTCCACGGTTGCATGGCATATCGGTGGAAGATGAACCGGTTGACGCCCCGGCAAAAGACCTGATCGCCCAAGGCCTTGAGCGCATAAGGATCATCCAGCCAACGCCCGTGCCGCGGACCCGGCGCGGCGGTAAAGGATTCGGCGCCGATGATCGGCCGGCCGAAGATGTGACCGACCGAAGCGGCGAGTTTGACGGAGGAGCCGGCCGCATGCCCGACCCAGAATTCACCCATCGGAAGGTCCGCCGCCGCACCGCATTGCAGCGACTCGAACGGCCCGGTGTACGGCTCAATGGATGCCTTCAACCCGTGTTGATGACAGAGTTCCTGGAAATGGCCGTAGTAATTTTCGGCAAACAAATCCGCGATGGTCCGTCGCATGTCCCAAAGAAACCGTTCCGACACCTTTGGGCTGTCCACCACGCGGCCAGTCAGCGCCGGCAGAAAAAGCAGCGGGTCATAACCCCGGCGCTTTTCAAATTCGGTTCTGAAAAGTGGCGTCCAGTTCTGCCCGCCCACTTCATAACTGTCAATGAGCACGTTGTCCAATGCCTTCCCTTCGCCGGCCAGCGGCCCGAGGTCGTCGAGGACTTTCTGAACGAAGCCCGCCCAGTGCGCATCCAGCGCTTGCCGGCTGAACTTATCGCACTCCGGCCCGGTGCCGGCCGCCGGCGCCGGATGATTCTCCGCGCCCGTGGGCGTGTACCCGAGGCGCAGGATGGTCCAATTCCCCGCCGGCACCTCCCATTCGAGGCGGCCGTCAGCATGCATTTCGCCGGTCAAATCCACGATCCCGGAGCGCTGCACAACCTGATCCGCCGCCACGCGGTCCTGGTCGGGCGAAGACAACACGAATTGCCCGTTCGCGCCGCCCTTGGCGTCAATATTTTCAATCGCGGATGGTCTCCCCGCACCGGCTTCACCTGCGGAAGTGCGGAAGGCCAGCACGGCGATGTCGCGGTAAAAGTCGAGCTTAGCTGGAGGCGAAGGCAGCACCGCGCTGAAATGCGCCGGCCCTTTCACATTTTGTTCGCTGGTCGTCACGCGTTGCATGGCGTGTTCGGGCGTGTTCCAGGGTCCGCCACTGCTGGACCAGCCGGCGCAGTTTTCGAGACAGAGTTCCAGTCCCAGCCGGTCTGCCTCCCGGGCCGCGTGCAGCAGCATCGCGCGCCACTCCGGGCTCAGGAATTTCACCGGCCCGGCCGGGATGCCGCTATCCACGTTGACAATCGTCGCCCCGCCGATGCCGACGCGTTTCATGGCCTCGAGGTCCGCGGTGATGCCCTCCCTGGTAATATTGCCATTCATCCAATGCCACCAGACCTGCGGCCGGGCGGAATCGGGCGGGTTGCGAAAGCCGTCTTCGATCGAATCGCCCCGCACCGGCGCCGACAGCAGCATCATCGCCGTCACCGTCATGGCTATGGCTGACGCGATGGCGAGGGCGCGGAATGTTGTCACGGGAAAGAGGGAAACTTTGGAGTGTATCATTGTGCCATCCATTTATTCACGACGGACCGGGAAAAAACAATCCCAAAGGGAGGGCGCGTTTGGAGTCAGGATATTGGGCTGGTTTCCGCGGCGGCGTTGCGAGTGATACCGATTCGCCGTCAAAACGGCGCGAATCTCCTCACCCGGACTTCGTCCACCCTTTCCCCAGTGGGGGAGAGGGACGGAGCGAGGGGGAATTTGTAGCACCTTGAACGCACTTCGGTATGAAAGTCGGGCCATTTTCACATGGCTTCGACGGACGGAAGGTTTGAACCGAAACCAAAGGACGGTTCCTGCGTTTTATCAGGAGCGTTTGGCGACAGGCAATCAGTGAACAATGTTCGTCATCATTAAACCGGCCTGCCGCTTTGTTCACGGCGCGACTTGAAAGGACCAATAAAATGAAAACGATCCCAAACCTCCCCAACGCCGGTTTCACACTGGTGGAAATCATGATTGTCGTGGCCATCATCGGTCTGCTGGCGGCCATGGCCATTCCCAACTTTGCGCACGCCCGGGCCGAGGCACAGGCCAGGGCCTGCATCAATAATCTCAGGCAAATTGACGCTGCGGCCGAGGAGTTCGCGATGGAAAATGGCAGGAAAGATGGGGACACCATCAGTTATCCCAACGACCTGACGCCATTCATCAAGCCGAACGCGGCCCACACCATTCCCGGTTGCCCCGCGGGCGGCACTTACAGCATGAGCGCCGTGGGGGGGTCGCCGATTTGTTCGCTGGGCAGCATGGTCAACCCGGCCCACGTCATGCCGTAAGGAGGGTGAAGATCAATCAAGGCCGTCTGGCAAATGAAAAGGGCGCCTGACTTTCATCAGACGCCCCTTGAGAAACGGTTGTTCGCTCAGGCCAGCAGCGGGTTTTCCGCCGCCACGGGTGTTTCGGCCGGCTCCGGCACGTCTTCAATCTCGACCAGTGGCTTGAGATGCGCCTTGCGGTGCATATCGAACCCGGTGCCCGCCGGAATGATGTGGCCCATGATGACGTTTTCCTTGAAGCCGCGCAGCGAATCCACGCGTGACCGCGTGGACGCCTCGGTGAGCACGCGGGTCGTGTCCTGGAACGACGCGGCGCTGAGGAAGCTGTCGGTTTCGAGCGACGCCTTGGTGATGCCCAGCAGCACCGGCGTGGCTTCCGCCGGTTTGCCGCCCATCTTGTCTACGCGCTCGTTTTCCTCTTCAAAGTCCAGCTTGTCAATCTGTTCGCCCCACAGGAACTGCGTGTCGCCCGGCTCGGTGATGCGCACCTTGCGGAGCATCTGGCGGACGATGATTTCGATGTGCTTGTCGTTAATGGTCACGCCCTGCAGGCGATAGACCTCCTGCACTTCGCTGACGAGGTGTTCCTGCAATTCCTGCGGGCCGCAGACATCCAGGATTTCGTGCGGGTCAATCGGGCCTTCGGTCAATTGCTGGCCTTTCTTGACGAAATCGCCCTTGAAGACGATGACGTGTTTGCCGATGGGGATGAGGTGTTCCTCTTCCGCCTGCGTCTGCGTGTCCTTGATGAGAATGCAGCGTTTGCCGCGCACGCTCGCGCCAAAGTCCACCACGCCGTCAATCTTGGATATTTCCGCGGCGTCCTTCGGCCGGCGCGCCTCGAACAACTCCGCCACGCGCGGCAGACCGCCGGTGATGTCCTTGGTCTTGGATTGTCTTGCGCGGCGTCTTGGCGAGCAGCGTGCCGGCGCACGATTTTGTCGCCTTCGCCCACGACGATGTGTGCGCCGGAGGGAATCGGGTAATTGGCCACGACTTCGCCGGCGTCGTCGCTGATGATGATTTGCGGGTGCAAATCCTCCTTGTGCTCGATGACGACCATGGCTTCCTGGCCGGTGGTTTCGTCCATCTCCTGCTTCATCGTCACGCCTTCGATGATGTCGTGGAACTTCACCTTGCCGGCCTTTTCGGAAAGGATCGGCACGTTGTAAGGATCCCACTGCACGAAGGTCTCGCCCTTTTTGATCTTGGCGCCGTCCTTGAAGGAAATGACCGCGCCGATGACGATGTTGTGATTTTCCAGTTCGCGGCCGTCATCGTCGAGGATGGACACCGAGCCGTTTTTGTTCAGCACGATGTTGTTGCCATCCTCCAGCTCGACGATAGCGCAGTTCGTTGTAACGAATCGTGCCGTCGTGCTTGGTCTTGATTTGCGGAATCTTGAACACCTGCGCCGCCGTGCCGCCGATGTGGAACGTCCGCATCGTGAGCTGCGTGCCCGGCTCGCCGATGGATTGCGCGGCAATGATGCCGACGGCCTCGCCGAGCTTGACGGGGGCGCCGGTGGCGAGGTTGCGCCCGTAACAATGGATGCAAACGCCATGCTTGCTTTCGCAGGTGAGCACGGACCGGATGCGCATGCGGTCCAGGCTCGCGGCTTCAATGCGCTTGGCCTTGTCCTCGTCAATTTCCTCGTTGGCGCGGATGAGCATTTCCTTCGGGTTCGTCGGGTTGGCGATGTCGTCGCACGCGAACCGGCCCACGAGGCGGTCGCCGAGTTTGACGACTTCGTCTTCCCCTTCATAAATGGCCGAGACCCAGATGCCGTTGCCGGTGCCGCAATCGGCTTCCTGGATGATGACATCCTGCGCCACGTCCACGAGCTTGCGGGTCATGTAACCGGAGTCGGCGGTCTTGAGCGCGGTGTCGGCCAGGCCCTTGCGGGCGCCGTGCGTGGAGATGAAGTATTCGAGCACGGTGAGGCCTTCGCGGAAGTTCGCGAGAATCGGTTTCTCGATGATGTCGCCGCTGGGTTTGGCCATGAGGCCGCGCACGCCGGCGAGCTGGCGCACCTGCTGACGGTTGCCGCGCGCGCCGGAATCCACCATGAGATAGACCGGATTGTATTCCTTCTTGCCCTGGTTCTGCTCCAGCGTCTTGAACATGACGTTTGAAATCATGTCGGTGCAATGCGTCCAGATGTCCACGATCTTGTTGTAACGCTCGCCGGGCGTGATGACGCCCTTGCGGTACTGCTTTTCAACTTCCTTGATCTGCTTCTGAGCGGCGTCAATTTCCTGGTCTTTTTCCTTCGGAATGATCATGTCGTCAATGCCGATGGAGCAGCCCGACTTGGTCGCTTCGCGGAAGCCGAGTTCCTTGAGCTTGGTCGAGCATGGTCACGGTTTTTTCGTGGCCGGCGAACTTGTAACATTTCCAGATCAAATCGCCGAGTTCGGACTTCTTGACCGGCTTGTTGGGGAATCCCAGTTCGGGCGGCCAGATTTCGCTGAAAGTCACGCGGCCCACGGTTGTCTCGATGAGCTTTTTGGTCGCGTCGCCGAAAATGATCTTCTTGCCGAAATCAGGATTCGCCAGGCGGATACGGTCGTGCGTCTTCAACGCGCCGTCGTCGTAGGCGAACAACACTTCTTCCTTCGAACCGAACAGCGGCAGTTTGCGCGTGTCGGCGGGCATCGGCGTGCGCGGTTCGGCGGTGAGATAATAGCAGCCGAGCGTGATGTCCTGCGTCGGCGTGATGATGGGTTTGCCGGACGAGGGGCTGAAGATGTTGTTTGGCGCCATCATCAACAGGCGCGCTTCCATCTGCGCCTCGACGGACAGCGGCACGTGCACGGCCATCTGGTCACCGTCGAAGTCGGCGTTGTAAGCGGTGCAGACCAGCGGGTGAATGCGAATGGCCTCGCCTTCGATCAACAGCGGCTCGAATGCCTGCACGGACAAACGATGCAGCGTGGGCGCGCGGTTGAGCAGCACCGGATGGCCCTTGGTGACCTCCTCCAGAATGTCCCACACTTCCTTGGTCTGGCGTTCGATCATTTTCTTCGCGCTGCGGACAGTGTGAACGTAACCGAGCTCCTTCAGGCGGCGGATGATGAACGGCTCGAACAACACGAGCGCCATCTTCTTCGGCAACCCGCACTGGTGCAGCTTGAGTTCGGGGCCGATGACGATGACCGAGCGGCCGGAATAATCCACGCGTTTGCCCAGCAGGTTCTGGCGGAAACGTCCGCCCTTGCCCTTGAGCATGTCGGACAGCGACTTGAGCGAGCGATTGCCCGCGCCGGTGACCGGGCGGCCGTGACGGCCGTTGTCGAACAGCGCGTCCACCGCCTCCTGCAACATGCGCTTTTCGTTGCGGATGATGACTTCGGGCGTCTTGAGCTGGAGCAACGTTCTTGAGCCGGTTGTTCCGGTTGATGACGCGGCGGTACAAATCGTTCAGGTCGGAGGTGGCAAAGCGCCCGCCTTCGAGCGGGACGAGCGGACGCAGGTCCGGCGGGATGACCGGCAGCACCGTAAGAATCATCCATTCCGGACGGCTCTTGGAGATCTGCAACCCCTGGAGCAGCTTGATGCGCTTCGCGAGCTTCTTGCGGATCTGCTTGCTCTTGGTTTCGGTCATGGCCTGCTGCAATTGCTCGGTTTGTTTGGCCAAATCCACCTGCGCCAGCGCGTCGCGCACGGCTTCCGCGCCCATCTTGGCGACGAACGCGTCTGCGCCGTAGGTCTCGCGGGCTTCGCGATATTCGTGCTCGTTGAGCAACTGGTTTTGCTTGAGCGGCGTGTTGCCCGGGTCAATGACCATGTAATCCTCGTAATAAATGACGCGCTCGAGATTGCGCGCGGTCATGTCGAGCACCAGGCCGATGCGCGAGGGCATGCACTTGAAGAACCAGATGTGGCGAACCGGCACGGCCAGCTCGATGTGGCCCATGCGTTCGCGGCGCACGCGGGCGAGCGTCACCTCGACGCCGCAGCGGTCGCAGACGATGCCGCGGTGCTTGATGCGCTTGTATTTGCCGCACGAGCATTCCCAGTCCTTGACCGGGCCGAAAATGCGTTCGCAGAACAAGCCGCCTTTTTCCGGCTTGAACGTGCGGTAATTGATGGTCTCGGGGTTCTTGACCTCGCCCTTTGGACCAGGAACGGATGGCTTCCGGCGACGCGACGGAAATCGCGACGTAATCCACCTGATTGACCTTGTCCAGCCCGAGCAATTCGCGGGCGCTTTCTTTGGTGCTGATCATACGCGTTTGGGTTCAGCGGGTAATTTTTTGTGGCAACTTAAACCATCGCCAGCGTGGCGGCAGGTTCACCGTTGGTTGGATGTTCAATCGGATTCGAATAACCGACCTTCACGTCGAGACCGAGCGACTGCATTTCCTTGACGAGCACGTTGAAGGATTCGGGGATGCCCGCCTCCAGCGAGTTGTCGCCCTTGACGATGCTTTCGTAAATGCGCGTGCGGCCCTGCACGTCGTCGGACTTCACGGTGAGCAATTCCTGCAAGCGTGTAGGCGGCGCCGTAGGCTTCCATGGCCCACACTTCCATTTCGCCGAAGCGCTGGCCGCCGTATTGCGCCTTGCCGCCGAGCGGCTGCTGCGTGACGAGCGAATACGGCCCGACGGCGCGGGCGTGAATCTTGTCGGCCACGAGATGGCCGAGTTTCATCATGTAAATGTAGCCGACCACGATTTCCTGGTCGAATTGTTCGCCGCGTGCGGCCGTCGTAAAGGTGCGTCTTGCCGTGCTCCGGCAGTTTCGCGTCCTTGAGATACCCGCGGATTTCCTTCTCCTTGATGCCGTCAAACACCGGCGTGGCGAATTTCAGGCCGAGAATCTTCGCGGCCCAGCCGAGGTGCGTTTCGAGCACCTGGCCGACGTTCATGCGCGACGGCACGCCCAGCGGATTCAACACGATGTCCACCGGCGTTCCGTCCGCGAGAAACGGCATGTCTTCTTCCTTCACGATGCGGCGACGACGCCCTTGTTGCCGTGGCGTCCGGCCATCTTGTCGCCGACCGACAGCTTGCGTTTCGAGGCGATATAGACCTTCACCGACTTGACGATGCCGGCCTCGACGCCTTCGCCCGCCTCGGCGCGTTCCATTTCCTCGTCGTATTGCATCTGCAAATCGTCGAACTTCTTTTTGAAGCTGCCGATGATTTCGTTGATCTTGTTGCGGATGGGCGACGGATCAATCTCGATGCGGTCGTAGACCGTCGCGAGCTTGCGCAGGAGGGTCTTGGTGATCTTGCGGTTGGCCGGGATGATGATTTCGCCGGTCTCGCTGTTTACCACGTCGAGCGGAATTTTTTCGCCGAGCAGAATGTTGCTCAGCGCCTCGGTCAACTGATCGCGCAGTTCGTCGGTCTTTTTCTTGTGGTCTTCTTCGATCTGCTTGGCGTGGCGTTTTTCCTCGTTGCCGCCGGATGTTTGACCGTTGCGTTCGCCTTCCTTCTTGGACGAGACCTTCACGTCCATGACGATGCCGTAAGTGCCGGAGGGCACCTTGAGCGAGGTGTCCTTCACGTCGGCGGCCTTTTCGCCGAAGATGGCGCGGAGCAATCGTTCCTCCGGCGCGAGTTCGGTTTCGGATTTCGGCGTGATCTTGCCGACCAGAATGTCGCCGGGCTTGACTTCCGCGCCGACGCGGATGACGCCGTCGGGGCCGAGATTCTTGAGCGCCTCATCGCCGAGGTTCGGGATGTCGCGCGTGATTTCCTCGGGGCCGAGCTTCGTGTCGCGGGCGCTGACCTCGAATTCGTCAATGTGGATGCTCGTGAAGATGTCGTCCTTCACGATTCGCTCGCTGATGAGGATGGCGTCCTCGAAGTTGTAGCCGTTCCACGGCATGAAGGCGACGAGCACATTGCGGCCGAGTGCCAGTTCGCCGTCTTGCGTGCAGGGGCCGTCGGCGATGATCTGGCCTTTTTTCACGTGATCGCCCTTGTCCACCAGGATCTTCTGGTTGATGCACGTCGCGGCGTTGGACCGCATGAACTTGCGGATCGGATAAACCCAGACGCCTTTTTCCGGATCGTGCTTAATTTTCTTTTTCGTCTCCGGCAACTTGCCGTCCTCGGTAATGATGACATGATTGCCGCTGACGGAGGCGACCTTGCCGCTCTCCTCCGCGACGACACGGCGCGCGAATCGCGGGCCACGCGGTCTTCCAGACCGGTGGCCACGAGCGGCGCCTCGGTCACGAGCAGCGGCACGGCCTGGCGTTGCATGTTGGAACCCATCAACGCGCGGTTGGCGTCGTCGTGTTCCAGAAACGGAATCAGCGACGCGGCAATGGACACCAGTTGCTTCGGCGAAACGTCCATGTAATCCACGCGCGCCGGTTCGACATCAATAAAGTCGGTCCGGGCGCGGCAGACCACGCGGTCGGTCAGGAATTTGCCCTTGTCGTCAATCAGCGAGTTCGCCTGCGCGATGATGAATTGCTCCTCGCGGTCGGCGGTCAGGTAATCAATTTTCTCGGTCACCCGGCCGTTCTCGACCTTGCGATACGGCGTTTCGAGAAAACCGAAATTCGTTGATGCGCGCAAACGTCGCCAGCGACGCGATCAAACCGATGTTCGGGCCTTCCGGCGTTTCAATCGGGCAAATGCGGCCGTAGTGCGACGGATGAACGTCGCGGACTTCAAAGCCCGCGCGGTCGCGGGACAAGCCGCCTGGCCCGAGCGCGGACGAGACGGCGTTTGTGCGTCAACTCGGCCAGCGGATTGATCTGGTCCATGAACTGGCTCAGCTGCGAGCGGCCAAAGAAATCGCGGATGACGGCCGAAAGCGCCTTGGGATTGATGAGCTTCTGCGGCGTCATCGCCTCGATGCTCTGGTCGAACAGCGTCATGCGCTCCTTGACGAGGCGTTCGGTGCGCGCGAGGCCGACGCGGCACTGGTTGGCGAGCAATTCGCCGACGGTGCGGATGCGGCGGCTGCCCAGATGGTCAATGTCGTCCAGGCTGCCCTCGCCCTTCTTGAGGCGGAGCAGATATTTCGTCGCCGCGACCAGATCTTCCTTGGTCAGGATGCGCGAGTCTTCCTTGTCCTTGAGGCCGAGCTTCTGGTTGATCTTGTAGCGGCCGACGCGGCCCAAATCGTAACGTTTCGGGTCGAAGAACAGCCGTTTGAGCAACGCGCGCGCATTGGCGGCGGTCGGCGGATCGCCGGGACGCAGTCGGCGGTAAATGTCCTTGAGCGCTTCCTCCTCGTTCTTGGCCGGGTCTTTCTTCAGGCACTTGATGATGATGCCCTCGTCCACGGCCGTGTCCACGACCTTGATTTTGGTCGACGCCCAGTTCGGCGATCTGCTTGACCACCGCCTTGGACAGCGGCTCAAAGGCGCGCGCGACGACGAGCCCCTTCTCCTCGTCCATGGCGTCCTGAATCAAAACGCGATTCGGCAGGTCTTCCAGTTTCTCGGCTTCCTTGACCGTGAGTTCCTCGATTTCGTAAAAGAGCTTGAGGATTTCCTCGTCGGTGCCGCGCGTTTTTTCGCCGTTGTCCTTGCCTTTGCCGCCGCCGTTGCCTTCGGCGTCCAAAAAGCTCAGGGCGCGGAAAAACGTCGTCGTCAAAAATTTCCGGCGGCGTTTTTTGCGGTCGAGATAAACGTAGAGCAAATCGCTCGTGTCGAACTGCGCCTCGTACCAGGAGCCGCGGTCGGGAATGACGCGGAAGCTGTGCAGCATTTTCCCGTTCGGATGCTGCGTGGCCTCGAACGCGATGCCGGGCGAGCGGTGCAAGCTGGCTGACGACGACGCGTTCCGCGCCATTGATGACAAACGTGCCTTGCGGCGTCATCAGCGGCAGTTCGCCCATGAAAACTTTTTCTTCCTTGGTGCTCTTGCCTTCCTCCTTGAGCAGGAACGTGACGTAAAGCGGCGCGCCGTAGGTCAGGCCTTCGCGCAGGCATTCCAGCCAGTCAATCTTCGGCTCGCCGATTTCGTAGGATTCGTAATCGAGCTTGCACTTGCCGTCGTAGCTCTCGATGGGAAAGACTTCGTGAAAAACCGATTCGAGACCCGTGCTTTTGTCGCGCTTTTTGTGGCGCGTCGGCCTGCAGAAATTCCGCGTAGGAATTTGTCTGCAATTCGATCATGTTCGGCGGCGCAACGATTTCCTTGATCTTGCCGAAGTTGATTCGTTCTGTGGCTCGCGATGGCATTTGGACTTTCTGGTTGGCCGGCAACGGGCCGGCGCGATTTTAATCAACGACACAAGGCAGCGCGCCGTGTTCAACGGCCGATCCGCCTCCTCGAAAACTGCCTGCTGTTTCCTTTTGCAATCAAAATTGTAACTTTACAAACGGGCGACAGTGGAACGGCTCCGGTCCGGTCCGGAGCCGCCCCGTAATCCAGCCCTTACTTGACCTCCACCTTGGCGCCCGCTTCTTCGAGCTTCTTCTTGGCGGCGTCCGAATCCGCCTTGTTCGCGCCTTCGAGCACCGGCTTGGGCGCGCCTTCCACCAGCGCCTTGGCTTCCGCCAGGCCGAGTCCGGCCTTCACTTCGCGGACGGCCTTGATGGTGGCAATCTTCTTGTCCGCCGGGGCCGACACGAGAATCACGTCGAACGTGTCCTTCGCGGCGGCGGGCGCAGCCGCGCCACCGGCAGCCGGAGCCGCGGCCACCGCGACCGGCGCGGCGGCAGTCACGCCCCATTTGTCTTCCAGTTTCTTCACCAGGTCGGCGGCTTCGAGAACCGTCAACTTGCTCAATTCCTCCACGAGGTTTGCAATGTCAGCCATGTTACCTTTCCTTCGTCTCGTCGTCCGCCGCAGTCCGCTCTCTCCCGCTAGGCGGGATTCAGCCCGACACGCCGCGGCGTTTTTAAGTCCGTTGCCCGGACCGACGATTTACGTTGTTGTTCTTGTTTGTTTGTCCGGCCCGCCGGTCAAGGCGGGCTGGAAATGGGTTCAGCTTTTTCCGCCTTGGCCTTGACCACCCGCGCGAGCTGCGTCGCGGGCGTGTTGATTAAAACGACCAGTTTTGTCGCCGGCGCGTTCAACAGTCCCAGCAGATTGGCGCGCAACACGTCCAGGCTCGGCAAATCGGCCAGCGCCAGAATCGCCGCCGCTTCCAGGCGTTTATTGTCCAAATAACCGAACTTGACCTTCAATTTGTCGAATTCGGCGCCGAAATTCTTCACCGTCTTGGCGGCGGCGGAAATGTCCTTCTGGCCGGTGACCACGGCCAGTTGCCCGGCCAGTCGGCCGTTCAATTCACCGATGCCGGCTTCCTTGGCCGCGATGCGGAAGATGGAGTTCTTGACGACGTGAATCTCCGCGCCGGCCTTATGCAGGCGTTTCCGCAGTTCGGTCAGGTGGGCGACCTTCAGGCCCCGATAATTCACCACGATGAAGAACGGCGAGGCATTCAGCCGCGCCACGTATTCCTTCGTCAAAATTTGTTTTTCAGCACGCATGATTTGAAATCGGTTTCGGGTTAATGGGTCGTGAATTCACGCACGTCCAGACGCACCGGCGGACTCATCGTCGCCGAAAGCGTGCAGGTGTTGATGTACGTGCCCTTGACGACTGTTCGGACGCGCCTTGGACACGGCCTCAATCACCGCGCGCGCGTTTTCCTCAATTTGATCCGGCCGGGAACGACGCCTTGCCGACGCCCACATGCACGTTGCCCGCCTTGTCCACCTTGAACTCGACGCGGCCGGCCTTGACTTCCTTGACGGCCTTGGCGGTGTCGTCCGTCACGGTGCCGGTCTTCGGATTCGGCATCAGGCCGCGCGGGCCGAGCACCTTGCCGAGCTTGCGCACCTCCGCCATCGCTTCGGGCGTGGCCACCGCCACGTCAAAATCAGCCCAGCCGCCCTGGCATTTGGCGATCATGTCTTCAAAGCCGACGTATTCCGCGCCAGCGGCCTTGGCCGCGTCGGCCGCCGCGCCGCTCTTGGCGAACACGAGCACGCGGACGGTCTTGCCGCTGCCGTGCGGCAGCGGAACCGTGCCGCGGACCATCTGGTCGGATTGCTTCGGGTCCACGCCGAGGCGGAACGCGAGGTCAATCGTTTCGTTGAATTTCGCCTTCGGAAATTTGGCGAGGACGCCGACGGCATCCTTGAGTGGATACGCCTTTTTGGCGTCCACCACTTCGAGCGCTTTCTTGTATCGTTTACTGGGCATTTGCTTTGGTGCGGTGCAAGCGAGTCTTTCGGACTCTCCCGCGGTTGTGTTTGATTTAACCGACGACTTCAATTCCCATGCTGCGGGCCGTGCCGGCAATGACCCGGAACGCGGCTTCTTCCGAAGTCGCATTCAAATCCTTTGACTTCATTTTCACGATGTCCAGAACCTGTTTGCGCGTCACCTTGCCGACTTTTTCCTTGTTCGGCTCCTTGGAACCGGCGGTGATGCCCGCGGCCTTTTTCAGCAGCACCGACGCCGGCGGCGACTTGGTGATGAACGTGAACGACTTGTCCTGATAAACGGTGATGACGACGGGAATCACGAGTCCGGCGTCGGCCTTGGTCGACCGCGTTGAATTCCTTGCAGAAGCCCATGATGTTGACGCCGTGCTGGCCGAGCGCCGGGCCGACCGGCGGCGCGGGATTCGCCTGCCCCGCCGGGATCTGCAACTTGATCTGTCCTGTAATTTTCTTTGCCATATAATTGTTCGTGACGCGCGAAACGTAAAACGTGAGTTTTTCACGCATCACGCTTCACGTTTCAGGCTACGCCTTCTCCACCTGCCAGTATTCCAGTTCCACCGGCGTGTTGCGTCCGAAAATGTTGACGGTCACCTTCAACTTGCCGCGTTCGGGATCGATTTCCTCGATCACGCCGCTGAAATTCAGGAACGGCCCGTTGTTGATCTTGATGGTCTCGCCGACTTCAAAATTGACCTTCGGTTTCTCCGTCTCCTCCGACGCGGAAATCTGCGCCTTGATGGATTCGACTTCCGCCGTCGGCGTCGGCACGGGCGGTTCGCCGCCGACAAAACCAATCACGCCCTGCGTTTCCTTGATGAAATACCAGGGCTTCTCGATGATGCGGTTGTTTTCATCCAGCAGCACCATGTCCACGAACACGTAGCCCGGCCACAACTTGCGGCTGGACACGGTCTTCTTCTGGTTGCGCACCTCGACGACCTTTTCCATCGGGACGAGGACTTCCTTGACGTAGTCCTGCATCTCGTCGGTCTTGACGCGTTTCTCAATGCTCTCCTTGACCTTCTGTTCCTGGCCGGAAAGCGTATGGATGACAAACCACTGGCTGCGCATGGTGCTCAATAGTTTAATGATTGAAGAAAATGAGATACAGGACCATGATCCACCACCACGACGAAACCGCCGAGCAAGGCAATGGAAATGGCAATGACCACGGTTGAACCTTTCAATTCCTCCCACGTCGGCCACGTGCATTTTTTCAATTCTTCGCGTGTTTCCTGAACATAAGCGGCGAAGCGCCGGATCTGTCCCTGCCACCAGAGATAGGCAAAGACCGAGCCAATCACGACCACCCAAATTGCAATTGTCAAATTACTCACAAATCTTCACTCACATCTCTTTCTGGCCCGCAGGGCCGCAACTCACAGCGCTCTTTCACGGCCCCCATGCCCGGCTTCGCACTTCGCTCCGAGCAAAGACTGGCGGAGAGGGAGGGATTCGAACCCCCGTTGGGCTTTCACCCAAAGCGGTTTTCAAGACCGCCGCGATAGACCACTCTGCCACCTCTCCGTGACAGATTGGATTTATGGATGATTGGATTATGGATAAATGATCAAATCATCCATTTACCAATCCATCAATCCATCTATCCAGCCATCCAAAAACCCAATTCCGCCGGGCTGGCACGGCAGGAGGGACTTGAACCCCCAACCAACGGTTTTGGAGACCGCTACTCTACCAATTGAGCTACTGCCGTATCCGCCCAATCTCGTTTGTCATTCAGACAAAAAGGAAGCCGCAGGGTTCATCGCCCCGCGCTCCAAAGTTGAAAACCGGCTCAGGCGATGACTTCCGTCACGCGACCGGCGCCAATCGTGCGGCCGCCTTCGCGGATCGCAAACCGCTGGCCTTTTTCCATCGCGACCGGCGCGATCACCGTTGATTTCCACGGAGACATTGTCGCCCGGCATCACCATTTCGACGCCCTGTCGGCCAGGGTCACCGTGCCGGTCACGTCGCGTGGTGCGGAAATAAAATTGCGGACGATAGTTGGTGAAGAACGGCGTGTGCCGGCCGCCTTCTTCCTTGGACAACACGTACACTTCCGCCTTGAAATTCGTGTGCGGGGTGATGCTGCCGGGCTTGGCCAGCACCATGCCGCGTTCGACTTCTTCCTTCTTGGTGCCGCGCAACAGCACGCCGACGTTGTCGCCGCGCTGCGCCGAATCGAGCAGCTTGCGGAACATTTCGATGTCCGTCGCCACCGTCTTGCGCGTGTCCTTCAAGCCGACGATTTCGACTTCTTCCATGCGCTTGAGCACGCCGCGCTCCACACGGCCGGTCACGACGGTGCCGCGACCTTCAATGTTGAACACGTCTTCGATGCACATCAGGAACGGCTTGTCCACTTCGCGCGTCGGCAGCGGAATGAACGCGTCAATCGCGTCCATCAATTCCTGGATGGATCTTCGCCGCCTTCGGTTCGCCCGCCAGCGCCGCCTTGGCGCTGCCGCGGATGATCGGCGTCTTGTCGCCGGGAAATTCATACTTGGTCAGCAGGTCGCGCATTTCCATTTCCACCAGGTCCAGCAATTCCTTGTCGTCCACGAGGTCAACCTTGTTCAGGTAAACCACGATGGCCGGCACGCCGACCTGGCGGGCCAGCAGCACGTGTTCCTTGGTTTGCGGCATCGGGCCTTCCGAGGCATCCACCACCAGAATGGCGCCGTCCATCTGCGCCGCGCCGGTGATCATGTTCTTGATGAAGTCGGCATGGCCGGGGCAATCAATGTGGGCGTAATGGCGCTTGTCGCTCTGGTATTCGACGTGGGAAACCGCGATGGTCACCGTCTTGGTTTCGTCGCGCACCGTGCCGCCCTTGGTGATGTCGGCGTAGGAAATCGGCGTCGCCAGTCCCTTCTTTGCCTGCACCTCGACGATTGCGGCGGTCAAAGTGGACTTGCCGTGGTCAATGTGTCCGATGGTGCCGACGTTGACGTGCGGTTTCGTTCGTTGAAATTGCTCTTTAGCCATTGTTGTCTCCTGCGTTGGTTGTCGTTAGTTTTTAGTCAACAAATTGTCTGGAGCCCATGATCAGGATTGAACTGATGACCTCGTCCTTACCAAGGACGCGCTCTACCAACTGAGCTACATGGGCGCAATTCTATCATCAATTCAACCTGAAATGCAAAACGACAAAAAACCATCGCCCCCCGGTTTTCTTTCAAAAACCCAAGGAGCTAACGGCTTTTTGACTTTTTACGGACTACCGACGCCAGCCAGATTATGGAACCGGTATGTCCCTGTCAACAGGTAATTGCGATTTTTTTTGGCCAGGCCGCAACCGGTATTTGCCGGCAATTCTGAGTCGGTCTCGAATCTTTGCACCTGATTTCCATCAGGTCAGTCTTGACTCCGTCCCAAGCAACTTCGGGTCTCTTGAAACAGACGCTTGAATTCCGGCAGGCCAGCTCTGACTCCGCACGAAGCAGGTCCGGGCAGTATCGCCGGTTTTTGTGTTGGGTTTGGACCTGCAAACCAGGCTTTCGGAGCGCGAAACGGGCGTGAATTCGGCCTTTGCCGCGAAATGACAATCAATGCAAATAGAATGACAACGGAGGGTCAAGCTATCTCCGGTTCGAGCCGGTCATTGGCATAGTCCAAGCAGGACACTGAGGCATGAAATGCTGTACGTGTTCTTTGCCCGGTTCACCTGAAGTCACGATTTTTTCATTTGCGAAGATCTGCCTGGTGACTGTGTTGTTGATTTTGCCCGGACTTTCGCGCGTTGAAGGGGCGGTTGCCATCCCCGCCAGTCCCTGCACCTTGGCTTGGAACCCGAATCAGGACGTATCTGTGACGGGTTATGCGCTGTATTATGGAATCACCGGCTCAACCACCAATCGTCAGGTGCTGGGAATTACCAATACGGTCACGCTCTTCAACCTGCTCGCCTCTTCAAATTACTTTTTTTATATGACCGCGTTCGATCCCGAAGGCGTCGAAAGCCTTCCTTCCAATGTTCTGTATTACAAACCGCAAGCGCTGTCTCCGTTGAAGCTGACCTCCCCGGTTCAGGGGACGATGAACCTTCAATTTCGGGCGGCACCGGGCTCGATTTGCCAGATTCAGTACACTCCCTCATTCAATCCGGCGCAGTGGCAGATTCTGGGCAGCGCCACCGCCGATTCAAATGGCAATATCGTGATTAACGACCAGGTGTCGGCAAATATACCCAGCCGATTTTATCGGGCCGTCCTGTATTCCAGTCCGCAGGTGCTTTCCGCGTTGAAAGTGGCCTCCGTGGTCGCTGGAGCGGTGACCCTCCAGTTTCATGCCGCGACGGGCGCTGTCTGCCGGGTGCAATACACACCGTCACTCAATCCACCACGGTGGCAAACTCTGGGCAGCGCCACGGCGGATGCCAGCGGAAACGTTACGATAACCGACCGGCCGCCGGCAAATATCCCCAGCCGGTTTTATCGGGCCGTCACACCGTGACGTTGCCTACGCCCGCGGATGCGCCGCGTCGTAGGCCTTCTTTAATCGCTCCGTCGTCACGTGCGTATAAACCTGCGTCGTGATGAGATGCGCGTGACCGAGCAATTCCTGCACGCTCCGCAAATCCGCGCCCGCGTCCAGCAGGTGCGTTGCGTAACTGTGCCGCAGCTTGTGCGGCGTGAGGGCCGGGTCCAGCCCGGCAATGACCAGGTATTGCTTCAGCCGGCGTGAAAGTTGGACCGGCTGGAGCGGCCTGGCTTTTTTTGTGTCCACGAGGAAGACCGGTAACGCCCCGGACGGCGGTTGCTTGAGCGTGCGCCAATAATTTTGGATCGCCCGCAATGCCGGTCCGCCAATCGGCACGAGCCGCTCCTTTTTGCCCTTGCCGCGCACGCGCACGAGCTGCTCGCTCCCGTCAATGTCCTCGGCGCGCAGGCCGCACAGTTCGCTGACGCGCAGGCCGCAGGAATAGATTGTTTCCAGCACCGCCACGTCGCGCAAACAAACCAATGCGGAAACCGGACGGCCCGGCCCTTTCCGTTGCTTTTGCGATTCCAGCAATTTTGCCGGGGCGGCAAATAAATCCAGAATCTGCTGGCGCGTCAGGTATTTCGGCAAACGCCGGGCCGGTTTCGGCAGCGCGAGATTCCTGACCGGCGATGTCTCGACCGCACCGTGCCGGATCAGGAATCGGTAAAACGTCCGCAACGCGGAAAACCGGAGCTGCGTCGCCGCCCGGCCCAAATGGTTCCGGCCCAGAAACCGCAGGTAACCGCGGAAGTCGTCACGCTGCAATTTGTCCCAGGCGGGCGGCGATGACCGTTCTCCGCCATGCCAACGGGCAAATTCGTTGAGCGCGTCCCGATAATTTCTTTGCGTGTAAACCGACGCGCCGCGGTCCGTCGCCAGATGCGCGAGGAATTTCCGGATCCACGGGTCGCGGATTTCAGGGGTGCTCTTGTCGGGGTCGTGCCGCATTGCAACCGGAGGTTACGCCAATTCGGCAGACAATCAATCTATCGGAATGCCAGCCCATACCAAATCGCTTTCAAAATACTGGAAACTGATAAACGCACCCGCCTCACCCGCCCTTCGGGCGCCCTCTCCCCCGCCGGCAGCGGGGGAGAGGGCCGGGGTGAGGGGGCGCGTTTCCTAATTGCTTGGTGTCAGCCCAGGTTCTTGGTTCAGTTTAATTGCACATCAATATCAGCGGTGCGTCAATTCCACACCCACCCGCAGCAATTTCCGGACGGCCGCGTCCGATTTCGCCTCTGCGTAAATCCGCAGAATGGGTTCCGTGCCCGAACCACGCAACATGAGCCAGGACGTGTCCCGGGCGATGAATTTTACGCCGTCAAAAGTTTTCATGCCGGCGAGCGGCGAACGCAGCAGCTTCGCCGGCGGATTTTTCTGGAGAAATTCCATCAGCGCCGCGCGTTGCTCCAGCGGATAATGCGTGTCAATCCGGCCGTAACGGTGCGGACCGAATTGTCTTTCCAGTTTCGCCAGGAGCTTGTTCACCGGCACGCGTTCGGTCGCGAGCAATTCCAGCAGCATCAGGCCGGCGGCGATGCCGTCGCGTTCGGGAATGTGGCCGGGAAACCCGATGCCACCGCTCTCCTCCGCGCCCAGCAGCACGCCGCCCTTGAGCATCTCGGCGCAAATGTATTTGAAACCCACGCCGGTCTCGACCAGTGGCAGGCCGTAGGCCGCGCACATTTTATCCACCATCGAAGTCGTCGTGAGCGCCTTGACCACACGGTTTGGAGTTCCGCCTTCAGGCGGTTGGGACGGGCCGCCTGAAGGCGGAACTCCAAACGAATCCCTCCGATTGACAACAAGGTGATGTAGCAGCAGGCAAATAATCTGGTGCGTCGTGAGCGCGTTGCCGTGACCGTCCATGCCGCCCACGCGGTCGGCATCACCGTCCGTCACGAGGCAAAGGTCATGCGGATGCGCACGCAAAAACTTTTGGGTCGGACCATAATTTTTCTCGATCGGTTCCGGATTGATGCCGCCGAACAGGACGTCGTGCCGCGCGTTGAGCGTGGTGACTTTGCACGTCGTGCCGGCGAGCAATTGCTCGAAACAGCCCGCACCGACGCCGAACAACGCGTCATGGGCAAAACGCAATTTTGATTTCGCAATCAATTTGAAGTCCACGAGCCGTTTCAGCGCGGCGTAATGCGCCGGCCGGACGTCCTGCGTCACAATCTGTTTCGCGGCCACGGCGGTGGCCACGGCGCGGACCGGGCTGCGGCCGAGAAAGCTTTCGACGGCCTGGCATTCGTCGGGACTGCTGGAGCCGCCGTAATAGGATTTGAGTTTGAAGCCGTTGAAAATTGGCGGATTGTGGCTGGCGGTAATCATCACGCCGCCGACCGCGCCCAGATGTTTGACGGCAAAGGAAACCGACGGTGTGGGTGTTGGCTCCGGCGTCAGGATGACTTGAAAACCGTTGCCGGCAAGGACCTCGGCAGTGGTTTGGGCGAAGCGCTCGGAGAAAAACCGGCGGTCATAGCCAACGATAACTTTCGACTCATAACTGAAGACTTTGGACCGTGGACTGTGGACTTCCGCCTTCCAATAATCTGCGGTGGCCTGGGCGACGCGCGCCACGTTCGCAAAGTTGAAATCCTCCGCGATGACCGCGCGCCAGCCGTCGGTGCCGAATTTGATTTGTGCCACGTGCCGAGCTTGGCACAGGCGCCTTCGCCTGCCAAGCGCGGGAGATTGAGTTGTTCGAAGACTTTACTGCGCCAGCACCCGGTAGAACCGCGCCGGGTTGGTTGTGGAATCGTTGACCTGGATGACGTCGTAGAAGTTGTAGTAAATCGTCCGCAAGGTCTGCCATGTCACCGGTGGCGCAAGATTCGTCGTGTATTGGATGGTGTAATTCGCATTCGATTGTCCGAGGAATTGGAAGTGGAACCCGTTGGTTAACAGCACCGGCGACTGCAATTGGGGCACGTCCTGCAGCAACACGTGAACGAGAGTGTTGGTGGAAACGCCGTCCGGGTTGTCATTGTTGTAGGCGGTAAAGGTGACCATGTAATCTCCCGGATTGGCCCACGCATGATAAATGCCCGCCCCGGTGTTGGTGCTCGTCAATCCGTCGCCAAACGACCATTGGATACTGGATGCGCGGCCGGTGACGATGCCTTGAAAAAATCCGGGGTGAGTAAAGGGAAAAACATCAGGCGGGCTGACGAGCAGATTGCTTTGAGCGGCGATAAGAACCACCGACAGCGGCCCGACGAGATTGGAAACCACCACTTCATCACAGCCCATCGAAGGCGGATTGGCCCACGGCTCGCCGTCCAAATCGGTTCCGCTCGTGTAGAGGGCGCTGCCAACGCTGCGACAGGGCGAAGTCGTCGCGAGGTGGAACAAGTCCAGAAATTGTTGACTGGCGCTGTTGCCGTTGATGTTGCCGGTTCCGGACGGCAGCGGGTAGGTGCAGGAATAGGAATACGTTGACGAAAAATAATTATCAATGCCCAAGGGATTAGGCCAAGCATCGAAGTTATTTACCACGATGCTGTTCCGCACTATGCAACCGTATGTCCCGCCGCCATGAACACTGGCGCCGGAAAACGGCGCTGTTGAGTAATTATTGACCACCGTGCAATTGTTCAGGGTGGCGTCGCACGCGCCAGCGCCGTAGGTCGCCAAGTTGTAAGTCACTAGAGAATTGTTCAAGGTGCCGAAGGCAATGCCGCCGCCGTAAATTGCGGAATTGTTGGTAAGAAGACAGTTGAACAAATACCCGCCCTGGGCTCCGCCGCCACTATATGCGGCTGAGTTGCCGCTGATCAGGCAGTTACGGCAATAGTTCGGCATTGGGTTGGTGGAATTGATGCCGGCGCACCATAAGCCGCCTCCACTTAGCAGGGTGTCAAAATCACCCGTTGATCGTGTCGCCCCGCCTTGAAGTGTGAAACCACTCAGCGTTGCCCCGTTCGTCAACCACGCACAACGCACCGCCAGCGGTCCGTTGGTAGTCCCGGGGTTCCAAGCACCTTGAATGACTGTGGCGGCATATCCATTCTCGCTCGTTACCGTCAACGCTTTGTCCAGGGCAACCCGGTTGGTCAAGTCACCGGCCATCACTTTGCCGCCAGTGGCATAAATACCGTTGGTCACCAAGACGATTTCCCCGGCCGAGGCGACATTAATGGCATCCTGAATGGTTGTTGCAGCCGTTGCCCAGGTTAAATAGGGCGGTGTCGGATTCGTGCCAGCCGCATCTGCGCAATGAACGACCACTTGGGCCAGTTGGCTGGTCGCGATGCCAAACGAGTTGCTCACCACCACCTGATAAGCGCCGGCATCGGGCACATCGAAGTTGTTCACCGTCAGATTCGGCGTGCTGGAAGAACTGTAATGCGAGCCATCCTGAATCGCCACGCCGTCCTTGCTCCACCAATAACCGAAGGGTGGCTGCCCGGCTGCCGACACGTTGAAATTCAGAGTATGTGGCGTTGTGCCGACCTCGAAATTGGGTTGGACGGCAATGACAGGCGTGGGCCACCACTCGTCGCAACCGATGGATGGGGGATTGGTCCACGGCTGACCATCAATGTCCGTGCCGATCACGAT
Organism: uncultured Verrucomicrobiae bacterium; assembly: GCA_963802515.1. Lineage (GTDB taxonomy): Bacteria > Verrucomicrobiota > Verrucomicrobiia > Limisphaerales > UBA11358 > UBA11358. The sequence continues at coordinate 760,167 of CAWDIX010000002.1, read as the reverse complement.
ATTTATGCCTGCGCCGCGGCACGGGGAAGTGGCGGCGAGATGCACGCCGTCCCCGAGCAGTTGGGGGTCGGCGCCGAAATTGCCAATTCCCGGTGACAACGGGAGTGTGCAGCAATAGATAAGGGTGCTGCTGTAGAGATTGCTGGTAGATGGACTGAAATTATTGATATTCAGATTGGCAGACACGATACAATTCGTAAGCGAAGAATTTGCGACGCCGCCACCATAGCCATAGCTGGTGAGGCCATACCCCACTTTGTTCAGGCTGACTGTGCAGTTAATGAGCGTTGAGTGGCCGGCTCCCCCTCCAGAATCAATGGCTGAGTTTCGGGTTACAGCGCAATTGATTAACCTGCAATATTGCGCGCCTCCGCCGTCCAATTGATCGGCAAAATTGGACGCGACCAAACAGTTCTTCAGATTACAGTTGGCTGCGCCACCACCCGACCCCGCACCGGCAACCCCGCCACCGGGCATTCCTGAACCGACGGCATGGTTGCCCGTCAACGTGCAATAATTGAGTGTAACCTGGTAAGCGCCACCGCCATTATAATACGCGCCATTCGTCGTGATTACACAATTGAACAATGTTGCGCTATTTGAGTCGCTGCCCCAGACTCCGCCACCGTTAATTTGTTGATCGGCCCAATAGGTAAACACCCGCGTTCCACCACCGCGTAGAGTAAATCCACTCAAAGTCGCCCCGTTTGTCAGCCACGCGCAACGTACCGCAGACGGACCATTGGTGACCGTTGGATTCCACATACCCTGTATGATGGTTGCCGCCGGGCCGGTCAAGCTTTGCACGATCATCGCCTTGTCCAGGGCCACACGGTTCAGGAGATTGCTTTCCATGATCTTGCCGCCCGATGCGTAAATTCCGTTGGTTACCAAAACGATGTCTCCAGCTGAGGCCGCCGTAATTGCATCCTGAATGGTCGTCGCTGCCGTTTCCCAGGTTAAATAAGGCGCAATCGGATTCGTGCCCGCCACATCAACGCAATGAACGACCAGTTGCGCCACCGTGCTGGTGACGACATCAAACGCGTTACTGACGACCAGCTGATAACTTCCGGCGTCGGAATAGCTAACGCCAGTTGCGACCAGATTGGACGTCTGCGTGGAACTGAAGTGTCCGTTGTCTTGCAGCGGCACGCTGTCCTTGAGCCACCAATACATCAGCGGAGATTGACCAGCTGTCGTCGAACTGACCGTGAAACCAGTTGGATCACCTGTAAGCTGAATTAGTGGCGATGCGACTGTCGGCGTTGGTTGCCACTCAGCACAACCGATGGACGGCGGATTTGACCAGACATTGCCGAAAATATCGGTGCCGGTGGCGGGGTTTGTCCCAGCGCCGCGGCAAGGTGAAGCGTTACCGAGATGAATCCCATCAGAAAGAAATCCGGGCAAATTTGTGATATTGCCGTTTCCTCCTCCCGGTACAGTCGTACAACAAAAGTGGAACGCAGTTAAGCTTCCACCATTGAAAGGCATATTGAAATAAACAATGCAGTTTGTGAACGGTCCCTGTCCGGAAACGCCATTCCATGAATTGCTGACTACGGTGCAATTATTCATCATGCACCCATAAGTTCCACCTCCATCGCCTGCGCTTTTATTTCCGCCTATAAAGCAATTCATTAAAGTACACGAAACTGCTCCGCCGCCATACGATCCAGCAACGTTTCCAGTCAGAAAGCAATTCTTCAGCGATCCTTGATAACAACCGCCTCCGTAATAGCTTGCCGTATTGGAGTTGAGCACACAATTCGTAACCACGGAGCTTGAAGCCGCGCACCATGCTGCTCCTCCGCTTCGGAGTGTAGAAATATCACCCGCAGTGCGAGTGGCGCCACCTTGGAGCGTGAATCCAACCAGCGAAGCCCCGTTCGTCAGCCACGCGCAGCGTACCGCTGCCGTGCCGTTGGCCATGCCTTCGCCTTGGATGATTGTTACGAACGGGCCGTTGACACTTTGCACCGTGATGGCTTTGTACAGGGCAACGCGGTTGGTCAAATCACCGGCCATGACCCTGCCGCCGGTTTGATATATCCCGTTGGTCACCCAGATCTGGTCGCCGTCGCTGGATGCATCAATCGCGTCCTGAATGTTCGTCGCAGCGGTGTCCCAACCGGCGTAGGGCGAAACGGGATGGGTGCTGTTCAAATCCACGAAGAGCGTTGCGGATGAGGCGCGCAGAATAAAAAACATCAAACCAACCGTTCCGAGGCAAATGGGGGTTAACTTCATAAATGCCTTTGTTAAAGGTTGTTCGATTATATTACCCCGTTTTAGTCACCTCAAGAATAAACTTGCCTTCTTTCGCCGTCAGAATTCGCCACTGGCCGACGGGCAAATCGCCCAGCCAGAACTTTCCGATGCGCGCGCGGATCAACCGCAGCGTCGGATGCCCGATGGCCGCGGTCATTCGCCGCACCTGACGGTTTTTGCCCTCGATCAGTTCCAACCCAATCCAGCAATCGGGAACGTTTTTGCGGAACCGGATCGGCGGGCTGCGCGGTGGGAGTTTTGGCGTAGCGGCGTCTCGGCAGAGCGCCGCCATTTTTTTCGAAGAACAGTCAGCGGCGCTCTGCCGAGACGCCGCTACAGACGCAAGAATTACCTCCGGTTGCGGCTCCAGAATCCACGCGCGGCAGGGCAGGGTTTTCCGGCCTTGAATCGAAACGCCGCGCGCCAGTTTTTGCAGCGCTTCCGGCGTCGGGATGCGTTCCACCTGCGCCCAGTACTCGCGTTCGTGGGCATGGCGCGGATGCAGCAGGCGCTCGTTCCATGCCGGTTCGTCGCTCAGGAGCAACAGCCCTTCGGAATCCGCGTCGAGCCGGCCGATGGGATAAGCGTTTTTCGGAAACCCGAATTCCGCCAGCGTGCGATTCGGCGAACCGTCGCGCGTGAATTGCGAAACGACGCCGTAAGGTTTGTGGAACGCGATGAGCAAGGTGGCAAAACGCGGTTGACGGAGTCAGTGGAATTCAGCCACGGTCGCGCGCCGGTTTCATTGCTTGGGCCGGGTGGCTCGTTGCTGCAACCAGGCGACGTCGGGATTGTTAGGCGACGCAAACGAGTCATTGACGGAACCTTCGGGCACCAGTGGCGGCATGGTGCGGCCATCGCGCCAGCGGCGCATTTCCGAATGACCGTCCGCAAACGAAAAACCGCACGCCAGATGATGATAAAAACCGGGTAAATCAAAAAACCCGTAGTTCGCCGCCTGGTCCGGCCAGCCCGCCATGTCCGTGGCGAAATTACCCATGTCAATGCTGTCCTGGCGCATGTCGAGAAACACAAAAATGCTGGCGGGGCCGGGATTGATCAGGTCGGATTGTTTCCTGTAGATTTTGAAATTGCCCCATACCGAACCCATGACCACGTCCCAATTGCCGTAGGTGCCGCCGAAGCCGCCGAGATACACGTTCATGGACATGCTCCGCACACGCGGTAATTGTTGCCCGTTGACCATTACGAACGAGGTGTCCGCCGGGCATTTCCAGATCCCGAGACTGTGGCCGCAATAGGGCCACATCGGACTCTGCTCGATGGTGAGCGAGGGGTCCCAATTCGATGGGTTGGCGGGATTGAAGTCGAGCATCCCGGTAATCCAGGCGCCATTGGTCGTCACGGGGTTGTACGGGTCTTCGCTGGCAAACAACAACTGGTCGGCATTGTCGTCCGAATACATCTTCCAGGCCAGGCATAATTGCCGGTGATTGGACATGCACTGCAGTCCTTGCGCCTTGAATTTGGCCTTGTCCAGCGCCGGCAACAACATCGCCGCCAGAATGGCGATGATGCCAATCACGACAAGGAGTTCGATCAACGTGAAGCCGCCGTTGATTGGCCGCCCTGCTGACGAAAGCCGGAGATCTGGCGTTGTTCGGCTCATGCTCAATTCCAACTATAGCCTGACAACGTGTTTATGCAATTTGCCGGTGTTCAGCGCAACTCCGAATTGCCAGTGTCCCGAATTTGAGTGGCTGGAGCGCGGAGCATTGCTCCGCGAGTTCCTGACACCGTCCTGGCAAGCAGAGCAATGCTCTGCGCTCCGAAATCAGACACTACCCTCGAATTCTGATTCTGTTGCCTCAAATATTCCTTTCGCTAAACTGCCCGCGTGATTCGCAACGTCATCTTCGACTGGTCGGGCACGTTGGTGGACGATTTGCCCGCCGTTTTGAAGGCGTCCAATTTTGTCCTCGCGCAGGCGGGCCGCCCCGAGATGTCGCTCGACGAGTTCCGCGCCGAGTTTTCCCTGCCGTTCACGAATTTCTACGACCGCCACGTGCCGCACGTGCCGATGCCGCAACTCGAGGAATGGTTCCACGCCAGTTTCCGGCAGGCGCAGGATTCGGTCTGCGAACTGCCCTACGCCCGCGAGTTCCTCGAATTCTGCCGCGCCCAAAAGCTCCGCACCTTTCTGTTAAGCACCGTTCACAAGGAGCATTTTGCCGCCCAATGCCGCGTTACCGGTTTCGACGCCTTTCTCGACAGGCCATACACGGATGTTTGGGACAAGCGGAAAAAAATCCACGAAATCCTCGCTGAAAACCATCTTCAGCCGGATGAAACGCTGTTCATCGGCGACATGCAGCACGACATTGAGACGGCGCGGCACGGCGGGGTCCACTCGTGCGCCGTGCTGACCGGCTACAACACGCTGGAGCAATTGCGTGCGGCGAAGCCGGACCTCGTCGTGGAACACCTCGGCGAATTGCGCGGGATGCTGGAGCAGAACCGCCTGTGCCTCAAACCGGGGCCGGGGGTGTTTGCAGACGCGCACCCGCCGCTGGCCACCGTCGGGGCGCTGATTTTCAACGGCGCGGGCGAGGTGCTGATGATTCGCACGCACAAATGGTCGAATCTCTGGGGCATCCCCGGCGGCAAAATCAAATGGGGCGAAACCTCCGAAGCCGCGCTCCGCCGCGAAATCAAGGAGGAAACCAATCTCGCCGTGGAGGGCATCGAGTTTGTGCTGGTGCAGGATTGCATTCATTCAAAGGAATTTTACCGCGACGCCCATTTCGTCCTGCTGAATTACACCTGCCGCTGCGCCGCGAAAAATCCGCGCGTGAAATTGAACGAAGAAGCGCGCGAGTCGCGTTGGGTCACGCCCGCTGCCGCAGCCCAAATGCCGCTCAACACCCCGACGCGCATCCTGCTGGAAACGGTGATGAAGGAGATGGGGAGCACACGCGGCCCGCGTGTCGAATCCGGCGGCGCGCCGGATTCCCCAAAAAACAAATTTAATCGGCGGAGAAAGGGGGGAACGAAATTTTCGGCGCGACGCCGAAAACGGCATGCCAGGGGCGTGCGCTCCCCAAATCGTAAATCGTAAATCCGTGAAGATTTCCATCGTTGACCTCGAAGTATTCTACCGCGTCGGCGTGCCGGAGGCGGAACGGGTCAAACCGCAGCGTTTGCTGCTGACGGTGGAAATGAATTGTGATTTTTCGGCGGCGGCCCGGAGCGACGACATCCACGACACGATTGATTATTTCGCCGTCAGCCAGCGGTTGTTGAAATTCGGGGAAGGCCGAAGCTGGAAACTGATTGAGAAGCTCGCCACCGACATTGCGGACATGGTTTTAACCGACTTCAAGCCGCAAAGTGCCACCGTCGAAGTGAAGAAATTTCCGGTTTCGCAGGCGCGATACGTTTCAGTTTCTTTAACTAAAATATTGTAGGAGCCGAGGTCACGAGGCTGGTGTTGGAGTTCAGACTTTAGTCTGTTACCAGGACAAGCTGAAGCTTGAACTCCAACTTTTGCCCGTCCATCGTCCGCAGTTCCCAGCCCTCCGGCCGCGTCACCATTTTCACCGCGCCGGCGCTGCGCGTGTAAATCACCGGCACCGTTCGCCCGGATAATCTCTGTTTCAATTCGCGACCGGCACGGCGCGTCGCCGGAAATTCCGAATCGGCAATGACGATGACCTTCGGCTGGATCGCTTCGAGCAGCGCTTCACAGAGCGGTTCGCCTTCGGCCGGCAGACCGGCGATGACCACATCCGCGCGCAGGTCGTTGGTGCGCGCCAGCAACGCGCTTTGCCCGTTGCGCCCCAGATCGGACAGCAGCAAGACGCGCGCGCCGTAAAATTTTCCGGACAGGACCAGTGCCGCATCGTCCGAGCGCGCGGAATTTTCCCCGGTGCGGGGGTGCAAAACCTGCCAGCAGCCGGCGACATCGCCGCGATTCAGGATTCGGTGCCGCGCGGGCGGTTTTTCAAATTCCGCGACGACGTTGCGGTAAGTGCCGGAACGGAAAAGGACCGGGCCGGTGACGAGTTCGCCGATGCCGAAGTGTTCATTGAGCGAGGCCGCCCCGCCGGTGTTCCGCAAATCGCTTTCGGTCAACGCGAGCCTCGGGATTTTGTTCACGCCCTGGGCGCGGAGAAAGGGTTTAAGGGTGAACTCCGCGGCGCTCTCGCTCCCGCAATTCACCAGCCAGTCGTTTCTTCGTCCGGCGGCGTCCACGAAGACGGCGTGGCCGCCACTGAGCGGCAGCACGGTCAATTGAATTTCCCTGTGCGACTGCTCCCAATGCCAAAAATAAAAGGCGGTGATGAGGAGCAAAACCGCCACGCTCCAGATTCTTCGTGCGGGCGCGAACAGCCAGCCGCTCAAGGCGCCGAGAATTGCGGCGTAGTAAATGCCAACGGTGAGCCACGACGGCGCGGGCACATAGAAAAATGCGCCGGGAATTTTCGTGGAAGCTTCGCTGACCCAGGTCATCGCCACCATGAAAAACCAGGCGCTGTGATTGAACAATTCCGTCACCCACGGCAGCCAGTGGCCGCAGATGAGGCTGCCGAGGTTGCTCATCAGCGCGAGCGTGCCGAGCGGCACGGCGACAATGTTCGCCAGCGGCGAAACCGGACTGAACAGATGAAAGTAAAGCGCCGACAAAGGAATCGAGCCGGCCCAGGCCGCAAGGGAAAGCGCAAAATACCGCGACAACATCCGCAACGTTGTGGTCAACACACGCCGCCAATGCGGCACCAAATCGTCGGGCAACAGCGGATCATGCCGCAGGAGCCGGTCGGAAAATTTATTCATCGGCGGCAGCATCAAAGCGATGACGAGCACGACGAAAAATGACAGTTGGAAGCTTGCTTCAAAGAGCTGTCGCGGTTCCCACAAGCAGAATGATGAACGCGGCGGCGGCGAGCGAATTAATCAGGTCGCTCGGCCGCTTCAATGCCCAGCCGCCAATGACGATGGTCATCATCACCGACGCGCGGATGGCGGAGGATTCCCAGCCGGTGGCGGCGGTATAAAACCAGATGACCGGAATGGCGACGATGCCGCACCACGCGCGTGAGACCTGCAACACGCGGAGCAGGGCGACGAGCATCCCGGAAATCAGCGCGATGCGCAGGCCGTCAATGGCGAAAAGGTGCATTGTGCCGGCGCGCAGAAACGGTTCGCTGATGTCGCCCGTGAACGCGGTGCGCCAGCCGAGCGTCATCGCCCAGAGCAGGCGCAACGGTTCGTCTTCGACCGGCAAACCCAGCGCCAGGGTGCGCTTCGACCAGGTCAAAAACCGGTCGGTGAGCGGCGGCCGGGTCAATGCCGATGCGCCGATTTGCCAATCGTTGGTGGAACCGGCTTTGAGCTGGTAATAAATCCCGCGCGTCTGGAGATAATCGCGGTAGTCGAAAAGTCCTTCAGCCAGCGGCGGCGGCGGTCGCGCGATGACGCCGCTGATTTCCACAGGTTGTCCGGCAAAAAAATTGCCGGGGAGCACACCGGGTGTGGTGACAACGATTTCACCGTCGGCCGGCTCCCAGTTTTCATCACGCCGCAATCCGGTCACCCGGACGTGGGCGACGGTGTGCTCGGTGGGTTGATCATCGCGCTCGACGATTTTGATGTGGGGCGTTTCAACCAGAACGCCGCGCACGGTGGCGAGGGCGGCGTCATTGCCGAGCAAGGCGCGAAGGTCATTGGGCGAAAGGATGGCGGTGCGGCTGACGAGATTCGTCCAGCCCACGAGCGCGAGCAACGGCCAGATCAACCAGGGCCTCAACTTTTTGTGGACGAGGACGAGGACGAGAACAGGAAGCGAAGCGACAAAAAGCGCGGTCAGCGGCGGCTGGAAAAATGCGGCCAGCAGCAAACCGATGACGTAGCACGAAACGACGGCGACGAGCGGACGTTTCATGATGTGAGGTTACCAATATTTTCGCCAGCGGCCAATCAGCCAAAGCGCGAGCAAACCTGCCGCGCCGCCGGCGGTGTCAATAAAAACATCCGACACCAACGAGGTCCGGGTGGGGACGAAACGCTGGTGGAATTCGTCAGTGGCGGCGTAGAGCATGACCATCAGCAGGGTGATCCGGGCCTCGCGCCAGTTCCACGGGCGCGAATCGCCTTTCACGGGCCGGCGAACCGCGCGCCAGAGCAGCAGGGCGAACAGGCCATATTCCGTCAGATGCGCGCATTTGCGGAGCAATTCGTGAAGGTCTTGAATATGCGTTTCCGACAGGCGCGGGAACAGCCAGCGCAAGAGCGGTTCGACAATGCGTGAGGAATGTTCGTAGGAATGCGTATCACCGGATGCCGAAAAAATCAACGTCATCCAGGCCAGCACCGGCAGCCAGTATTTACCGAAAGCCCGCAGTTGGAGCACGCCGGATGAAAACCGGATTCGATGCGCGCGGCAATCAGAATCATAATTGAGTTTGCCAAGTGGCGCGGCATTTGGCACAGAAAAGCTCCTCAATGAACAAGTTTTTGACCATTTCGTTTTGTGCCGTCCTGGCGGTGGCCGCCAAATCCGCGCCGTCGCCGGATTTGATTGCGCGGATTCATTTCGCCGGCGCGGACCGGATTTCCGCCGACACCAATTCCGCCGCGTTCACCAATTTCTATTGCTCCGCCGAAGCGCAGGCGCTCCGCGAGCAGACGCTGAACAAGCTGGCGCATTTTCCTTACGCCTGGTTTAAAAACCGCCTGTCTGCCGGCGCGGGCGATGGGGCCCGTCAACTGCGTCCGCTGCTTGACGATTTGCTCAAGTCGGAATGGCTGCTGGAAATCCGCGACGCCACCAACGGCGCCCCGGAAACCGCCCTGGCGATTCACCTGAACAACACCCGCGCACAATTGTGGCAGGAAAACCTCGCCGGACTTCTCCAATCCTGGACGCATCTGCCCGCCGGGAAAATTTCCAACGGCTGGTTGTTGAAGAAGGACCTGCCGCCGAACCTGTTCCGCTTCGAGCGGCAGGGCGATTGGGTGGTGATTGATTGCGGGCAAAATGACTTATGGTTGGGCCATGAAATTCTTGAACCGTTTTTAAAAACCGGAAGTGCCTCCGCGGAAACCAATTGGTTGACCGCCGATTTGGACTGGCCGCGTCTGGCGCAATGGTTCCCGCCGCTGAAAGAATTTGATTTTCCGCGGATTGAATTGCAGTGCGTTGGCCGCGCCGGCGATTTGTGGGCCAACGGCAAATTCACCCTGGCGCAGCCGTTGTCGCCGCTGGAGAAATGGCGGATGCCGACCAACGTCATTCACCAGCCGTTGGTCAGCTTCACGGCGGTGCGCGGCATCGGGCCGTGGTTGGAGCGGCAGAGCTGGGCGCGGCCGTTTGAGATCCAGCCGCCGCCGGATCAGTTTTTCATGTGGGCGCTGCCGCAAATCCCGTTTCAAACCTTTGCCGCCGCGCCGGTGCCGGGTGCGACCGCCGCGCTCACCCAACTCCACGCCAAATTGTCCGCGTCGTCCGCCGGCAATGTGCCTGATGCTTTTCTGGCGCCGATGACGACGGAGCTGACGAACAACCGGATTCTCTGGCGCGGCGTGCCGTTCATCGCGCCGTTTGTGCAGGCGTTGCATGAACCGGCGGGTGACTTTTTGTTCGGCGGATTTTTCCCGAACACGCCGTTTTCGCGTCCGTTGCCGGCGGAGTTATTGCAGCAGATGAACACCCCCAATCTGGTTTATTACCATTGGGAAATCACCGCCGAGCGCCTGAAAGAATTGCCGGAGTTGACCCAGCTTATGCTCCTCATGACGCGTCACAAACAACTCGATGCAAATTCCGCCGCCTACAAATGGCTGAATCACGCCGGGCCGACACTGGGTCCCAGCGTCACCGAAGTCACGCAAACCGGGCCGCAGGAATTGAATTTCCTGCGCAAATCGCCCGGCGGTTTGACGGCGCTCGAACTCGTCGCGCTGGCGAACTGGCTCGAAGCGACGAATTTTCCGGGCTGCGACTTGAGTCTGCCGCCGCGTCCTTTGAGACCGCGCCGGCCGCCGTCGCCAACGCCCGGCGCGCCTGCCAAAGCTGCGCCGGCAAAGCCCGCGTTGCCGCATTGACCATGCTCAAGCTCGGCGTCAACATTGACCACGTCGCGACCCTTCGCGAGGCGCGGTATCGCGGGCGCGGTTTCGGCGAGCCGGACCCGGTCGCGGCGGCGCGGATTTGCGAGGCCGCGGGCGCACACGGCATCACCGCGCACCTGCGCGAAGACCGCCGCCACATGCAGGACCGCGACGTCTGGAAACTGCGCGCAATTGTCAAAACCCGGCTGAACCTTGAAATGGCCAATGCGCCGGAAATCATCGGCATCGCGTTGAAACTGAAGCCGGACATTGTCTGCCTCGTGCCCGAACGGCGGCTGGAGGTGACGACCGAGGGCGGATTGGACGTGGTCGCCGCTGAAAAATCCCTGACCAAAACGCGCAAGAAGATGAATGACGCGGGCATCGAGGTGAGTTTGTTCATTGCTCCGGACGAAGCGCAGATCGAGGCCAGCGCCCGGGTGGGCAGCCAGTTTGTTGAATTGCACACCGGCGCGTTTGCGGAGGAATTTTGGGAGTGCGGTGACCTGTCACCGCTTTCCAAAGCGCCGACACGTCGGCGCAGTCCAAAAGGTTCTGAATTGCAGCGTTTGATTTCCGGTGCGCAGCAGGCGCACGCCCTCGGCTTGAAGGTGAACGCCGGGCATGGATTGAATTACGAAAACCTGCCGTTGCTGCACCATGTGCCGCATCTGGTGGAGTTGAACATTGGCCACAGTATCGTCAGCCGCGCGGTGATGACAGGCTTGGAATCCGCTGTCAAAGAGATGTTGCGCCTGATGAAAAATTATCGCGGGTGAAAATTTCAGCCCTTTAAGATTCGTTCATACTCGGCGTGAGTCCCGATCCAGAACCAGTGGTAAGCGTCATTTCGCAGCAGCGCAAGCGAGCGGTAGTCTTCTGTGATTCGGGCCGACCAGAATGGGCCAGCCTTTTTGAATTGCAGTGATGGGTGGCGCGGATTGTTCTTCCAGAGGCGATATTGCTTGCGGGCAGATAGTTTGACTTCGGGCGGCAGCGTTGCGTAAGCCCCCAGAATCTAGGAGTGGTCAATGATTTCATCGAGAGGCTTGACCCTGCCGGCAGCGATGTCCACTTCTACTTCCCCCACCAGATGATTCAACCGTCCAGCCGCAGCATCGGCTTCGATTTGCTTGTCCCACTCCGCCCACAAGGCGTCATGGAAACGATGCAGCAAGCTCCACTTTTCCCCGGGCGGAAGCCGCTGAATGGCCGACTCAATTTCCTGGACTGTGCTCACGTTGATAAAATACGCCGCACAATTAAATCGGCAAGTGCGGAAATGCTGCGGCTGGTGAAAAATTATCGCGGATCAAGCCCAAAAAGATTCATCCATGCCATCTGACTGCTCCTTCAAATGGTGCCATCCATGTTTTAATGATGCCCTTCTGCTTTAGCTCATCGAGAAATTTTGTCGGCACGCCGAGGAAGCAGACAATACAATCGTGATGAAAATTATCATAGCCATTGGAGGTCTATTCCGAGTTTGCTTGCGCGTCCGTCGCAAATCGTAAATCGTAAATCCCATGATTCTGGGCGTTGGCATTGACATCATCGAAGTGGCGCGGATTGCGTTGTCGTATGAAAAATTCGGCGAGCGGTTCGTGAACCGGATTTTGTTGCCGGACGAAATCGCTTATTGCCTGTCGCACAAAAGTCCCGCGCCGTTTCTCGCAGCACGGTTCTCGGCGAAGGAGGCGATCTCCAAGGCGTTCGGCACCGGCATCGGCGCGGCGCTCGGCTGGCAGGACATGGAAATCCGCCGCAAGAAATCCGGCGAACCGTTCGTGGTCCTGCACGGCAAGGGCAAGGAATTGTTCAAGTCGCGCCGCGCGAAACAGTTGCTCGTCAGTTTGAGTCACACGCAAAACTACGCGGCCGCCACGGCGGTTTTGGAAGATTGAGATACGGATTAACACAGATTTAATCCGTGAAAATCTGTGAAATCCGTGTCACCTGTTTCTCCTTTTGCCTGGTTGATTTTTCCTTCACAATCCGCACATGGGGACTGCGGCGGTGGCGATGGTGGCGATTTTGATCTTCGCGGGCGCGAGTTTCTTTTTCGCGCTGGCGGAAACGGCACTGCTTTCCCTGAGCAAATGGCAGGCGCGGCAACTCGCCGAACGCCATCCGCGCGCGGGCCGGATCATTTCCCGGCTGCTCGAACAGCCGCAGGATTTGCTGGCGGCGATGGTGCTCGGCAACACGTTTGCCAATGCCGCGATGCTCGCCGTCGCGTTGCGCAAGGTGTTCAGCGGCGAATGGCCTTTGGTGTTGACCGTGGGCGTGCTGTTTGCGCTGGTGCTTATCGGTTGTGAAGTCTTTCCCAAAACCCTCGCCGTGCGGCAGCCGGAACGGTGGGCGTTGCGCGTGAGCTGGCCGTTGTTGCTGTTCGTGAATGTCACCGCTCCGTTGGGTTGGGTGGCGCAGAAGTTGAACGAGGGCGTTTTGAAACTGGCCGCGCCGAAATTCCTCGTGCCGCCGGCGGCGCTGACCGATGCGGAATATCAGGAACTGCTCGAGATGGCCTACCAGCAGGGCACCCTGGCCGAGGCGGAGAAGGAAATCATCCTGCAAATCATCAGCCTGGACCAGCGCACAGTGCGTGAAGTGATGCGTCCGCGCGCCGGCATGACGTGCATATCGGACGACGCGCCGGTCGGGGAAATGCTCGACGCCGCGCGCAAATTCAAGCACCGCCGCCTGCCGATTTACGATGAAACGCCGGACACCATTGTCGGCATTTTGAACGCGCGCGCGCTGTTGCTGGACCCTGGAATTGACCTGGCCGACGCGATCGAGTTTCCGTCGTTCGTCCCGGAGACGATGAATCTGCTCCAGCTTTTCAAAAGCCTGCAAAAACAGCAGCGCGGTCTGGCCATCGTGCTCGACGAATTCGGCGGCACGGCCGGGCTGGTCACGATGGAGGACATCCTGGGCGAACTGGTCGGCAAGATCCGGGCGGAGGTGAAACCGGAGGGATTTGTCATGGAAAAGCTCGCGCCGGACCGCTGGCGGGTGAACGGCACGATGCGGCTGGATGATTTCCGCCGTGAATTCCCGCCGCTCGGCGACGTGCCCGAAGTCGAAACGATGGGCGGGCTCCTGACGCATTTGCTGGGGGTGGTGCCCGAAGCCGGCCAGTCGGCGGCGTTTCGCGGATTGAAGCTTACAGCGCAGGTGGCCGACGAACGCCGCGTGCGGGAATTGCTCGTGCAACAGGTGAAATAACATGACCCTAGAGATTTTCAGCTGGCTCGGCCTGGCAGGTTGTCTGGCAATGTCATTCCTGCTGTCGGGCATGGAAGCGGGCGTGTTTGCGTTGAGCCGCTTGCGCGTGCGGCGGCTGGCGCGGGCCGGGCGGCCCTCGGCAAAATTGCTTCATGGTTTTCTCGAAAATCCCGAAGATTTTCTCTGGACGATCCTGGTCGGCAACACGCTGGCCAATTTCCTCATCCTCGGCTGGGTCATCGTGAAATTGCACGAGTGGCTGGTGTGGCAGCACGCCTTGATCGTCATCATTTTTGCGGCGGCGGTGTTTTTGTTTTACGCCCTCTTCGATCTGCTGCCGAAAATGCTGTTCCGGGCGCATCCCAACCAACTGTGCCTCGCCGCGGCCAATCTGTTCCGGCCCGTCCATATCGTGCTGCGCCCGCTCGTCTGGCTGGTCAAGACGGCGTCAACCGCCCTGTTGAGCTGGACGGGCGGGCGCGCGTTTACCGGGCGGCTGTTCGGCAACCGCGAGGAGATGCGCGCCGTCATGCAGGAATCCGCGCAGGCGCTCACGAGTGACGAGCGCGCCATGGTCAACCGCCTGCTCGACCTCCAGAATTTCACCATCCGCCAGATTGCCACGCCGCTGGCGCAGACGGTGGCGGTCGAGGCGCAAACCCCGGTGCGCGACGTGCTGGCGCTGGCGCGCGAAAAGAAACTGTCGCGCCTGCCGGTCTGGGAAACGCGCGATGGCCGCCGCCGCATCGCGGGCCTGCTGGCCCTGGATGTGGTGTTGTTCCGCGGCGATCTCGATGTGGAAAAATCCGCGTCGGCTTACATGGCCCCGGCGCTCTTTATGGACGAGGGGATGCGGCTGGAAATCGCCTTGCGCCTGATGCAGCGCGCCGGCCACCGGCTGGCGATCGTGCTGGGACGCGACCGCGGCGAAACCGGCATCGTCAGCCTGGAAGACATTTTAAAGGTGATGTTCGGCGAGGTGAAACTGTGAACTGGGACTCCGCCATTTTGATCGCGTTGAAAATCCTGGCCGTGTTTGCGCTCGTGCTGTTGAACGGGTTTTTTGTCGCCGCCGAGTTCGCGCTCGTCCGCGTCCGCGAAACGCAATTGGACGCGCTGGTGGCCCGGGGCCAGCGACGCGCCAGGATGGCGCGGCACATCGTCCGCAACCTAAATTCCTATCTCAGCGCGACCCAGCTCGGCATCACGATGGCCAGCCTCGGCCTGGGCTGGATGGGCCAGCCCGTCTTCGCTTCGTTGCTTTCGCCCGTGCTCGATTTGCTGGGTGTGAAATCCGGCGCGTGGTTGCACTCGATTTCCTTTGTCGTGGGTTTCAGCGTGCTGACTTTTCTGAATATTGTGGTGGGCGAACTGGCGCCCAAGTGGCTGACGATTCAAAAAACGCTGCCGATCGCGCTTTGGGCGGCGCGTCCGCTGCACTGGTTTTACCTCGCGTTTTATCCGTTCAACCGGCTGCTGAACCTCGCGGCGCGCGGGCTGTTGCGTCTGATGGGATTCGAACCCGACGCGGCCGTCAGCGGCGCGCAGTCCGAGGAGGAATTGCGCCTCGCCCTCGCGTCGGTCTCCCAAGGCGGGAAGACGCTCGGGCGCAACATCGTGTTGAACGCGCTTGATTTGCGGAGCCGCGTCGCGCGCGAAGTGATGCGTCCGCGCCACGAAATCACCGCGTTCGACACCCAGGCGACCATTGCCGACTGTCTTGCGCTAGCGGAAAAGACGCGTTATTCGCGTTTTCCATTGTGCGAAGGCGGCGATCCCGACCGGACGCGCGGTGTGGTCCATATCAAGGACCTCTACGCGCTGCGCGACCGGGCGCAGACGGCGGCGGATTTGCTGCCGGTGGCGCACAAACTGATTTATGTGCCGGAAACCGGGCGCCTGGAAAAGTTGCTCCAGTTGTTTCTCGAACGAAAGCTGCACTTCGCCATTGTCGTGGACGAATTTGGCGGCACGCTCGGCATGGTGACCCTCGAAGACGTGCTGGAAGAACTCGTCGGGCAGATTCAGGATGAGTTTGATGAGGAAAAACCGGAACTGACACGCGTGAGCGATAATGTCTGGGAAGCGTCCGGCGCGCTGCCGTTGCACGAATTGGAAAAACTCGTCGGCGAAATCAGGCGTGGCGAGGGCGCGGCGACCGCGAGCGGCTGGATCACGCAGAGGCTCGGCGGTTTTCCCAAGGTCGGGGATGCTTTGACCCTCGGCGCGTGCGAATTGCGCGTCGAGGAAATGGACGGCCCGCGCGTGGCGCGGTTTAAAATCACCCGAAGGAAGGAATTGGAAGACACGACCCTCACCACCGGGCGCCGCGAATCGCAAAAACCGCGGTGACCAGCCCGATGCCGGCGTCCACCGCGACTGCCGGCCAAAGTCCTTTCAGAGCCGCCGCGACCGCAAAAAGCAGCAAGGCGCCGAGCCAGACGCCGAGCGGATGGTAGTCCGGCGAACTTTTTCCCTTGGGCCGTTTGTTGATCAACAGGGGAGTGACGAATGCCAGGATGAGCAGCGACACGACCGCCCAACTGAGGAAATTCACCAGCGGCGCGCCCTGCCAGGTGACCGGAAATTTTGTCGGGGTCCAAAGCCAGTAATGTTTCATGCGCGAGGCGAACGGATCGAGGGCCAGGTCAAACAGCGTTACCAACACGGTCGCGAAGCCAATGACCCAAAAGCCGTAACTCCGGGTCTTGCGCCACGGACGCATGATCAGCCGCGCCACGCCGCGCGAATTCAAAATGACGAAGACCCAGAGCAGCGGCACCGCCCACGGCAGGGTTTTGAAGAGTTTCGGCCCCGCTGACAACTCGAACACAAATGGCCCGAAGGGCATGTCGGTAATCTCGCCGACCGCGTGGGCTGCGCCGCCGATGGCCGCGATGATCAGCGCCGCCCACAAAACGTTTTGCATGGGCAACCGCCGCCACAGCGCGAGGACCGTGCTGGCTGTTGCCAGCGATATCAGCAGTGCGTCCTGCCATTCCGGCATGTCCGGCAGGTTGGCGGAAGTCCAGAGTCTGGCGAACGCGATCGCAAAAACCACCGCCACCAGGGCCGTGAGCAACCAATGCGCCCGGGTGATTGTTTCTCCACCGTGATCGGGCGCCGGCTGATTTTGGGACGGGGCTGGCCGTTGCATTTTGAAAACGCTATTGATTTGCGGAGACGGGCGCACTCTCAAAATTGAGGGTACGCGCTGGGGCTGGAATTACCTTGTTTCATGGCAACAAAATTGCTTTTTTAGGTCGCAACATGACATTGGACGAAATCACGGGCCAAATCAAGAACTGCGCCAGCCAGATGAACGCGCGTTACGGCAGCGTTGTTTTTGACGAGTGGGTCGTCGTCTCCCTGGTCCAGAACAAGGCGCGCATTCTGATTTACATCGGCCCGCGCAACGATGATTTCCTGAAAAATTTTGCCCGGGACCTGGGCACGTTGCGCGCGGAACTGGTCGGGGGACAGTACGGCACGGGAGATTTTGAATTTGCGCGGCACGGCATCGGCACGGGCTTCGAGTCGTTCCTGGTTTTGGGCCTGGGCCTCTATCTGATCTGCAACAACACGCACGAGTCCATGGATACCATCACGAAAAACCCGCGCTGGCTCGAGGCGCAAGTGCCGTTCGCGGAACTGGCCGACAAGGTCCGCGCCCACCCGGTGGTCCTCTCCAGCGACACGCAGCTGTTCAGAAAGCCTTCGTAGCCGGTTCCGGTTTTTCAGCCGAGCAGGCCTTTCCAGAGAAAATATCCATAGGCGGCGACCAGTGCCGCGCCGACCCAACGCGGCAAGCGTCCGAACAGGGCGATGAACAGGAAATGCACCAGCGTCGCGCCAAGCAGGATGAACATTCCCGTGTGGAAAAACGGCGGCAGGTCCATCGTGTGATACAGCGCGTAAATGCCGATGCACAGCGGGATGGACACGTGCGCATCGCCGACCTGCGAGGCATAGACCGTTTCCGGTTGTTTGCGCCAGCCGTAATAAAACGCCAGCACCGCGTTCGGCAGCACCATCAACCAGCCGCTGAGCCAGCCGAGGTATTTCACGCTGATAAAGCCGGTTTGAATGTTGGAAATCCAGGCCACGAGCCAGCTGGTGCTGACGTAAATGCCATACGCGCCCACGGCGAGCAACGCCAGGTCAAACGGCAGCGTCCAGCCCAGCGATTTGCCCTGGCGCACATTGTTTTTGAGCACGTCGAATACGTGGAAGCATTGCCAGAATAAAAACAACCCGACCAGAACCAGGCCGTCGTTGAAATCAATCCGCCCTTTGCGCCCCATCGCCCAGACCGCGCCGGTGAAAAACAGAACGGCCGTGAGGGTCAGCAACGACGAGAGCCGGTTCAGTTCATGCGTCTTGCCGCCGGTTTTGCTTTTCTTCTTTGGCGCCGGCAAAAGCCGCATTCCCCAGAAAATCGCGGGCAGGCCGAGCACGAGCGTCATGTTGGTGACGTTGTTGACGAGCGAGTTGATCATCACGTCCGCGCCGGAGCCGCCGTTGCGGCCGAGGATGAAGGCAAAGATGAGGTTGCCCATGCCGGAGCAATACGGCATGACGAGCGTGCCGAGCACCGTGCCTTCGAAGCCGCCGGCGCTCATCGCTTCGAGCCGCCAGAGCATCAGCAGCGACGCGGCGAGGAACAGCGCCAGGAACAGCCACGGCGCGTAAGGCCCTTTGGCTTCGATCCAATGGATGAACGGGTTCAACACGGACGGGAGTTTAATGAAATGTTTTCCGCGCGCGAATTGTTTTAGCAAAAAGCGGTTTCGGAGTTCCGCATTTATGCGGTCCGGATATTCGCGAGCCGGGCGGTGCCGCATAAATGCGAAACTCCGAACCTCAGACCGCGTGAACGCGGAACTCCAAGCTTACATTCCCGGCTCATCCCAATCCTTGCCGTAATCCAGCAACGGATGGTCCCGCCAGATGCGCTTTGCCTCTTCCATTCCCGTTTGCGCGAGATATTCCATCGCGCTGCTCCACCGCCAATCTGTCCACCGCTCGACGTAGCCGTGTCGCACTGGATTGTGATGGACGTAATTCAATGTTGCCCAATAGTGCCGGTCGGAACGCATCGTGCGCTCGACCGCGCGAAAGAAAACTTTCCGCCCGTGAACTTTCTCTTCGCCGTTCCAGGCGTATGAAGTGCGGCCATGCAGTTGTCCCAATTCATGCAGCAGAAGTTTTATGTCCGGCGCTTCAACCAGCGCGTGATAATGATTGGGCAGCACGCACCACGCAAACGTCTGATTGGCATGAGTGGTGAACACGGCCAGCAAGTCATGGGAAAAAGCGTCCATGCGCTCCAGGCTGTGGCCGATGTAATGATGGTGCTCGTAACACGCCGCCGAGATGAGAAAGCGCAAGTGGCCGAAGTTTGGCCGGTGCGGTGGCGAATGCCACGGCTGGCGGCGATCCTTTCGCCATGCGAGCAATTCTTCGCGTTGCTTTGGATTGAGCTGACGCCAGAGATAACGCGGTTCGGACATGGCGGGAGATTAACCGGGCCGCATAAATGCGGAACTCCAAACTTTGCCCGGTTCGGAGTTCCGGCTTCAGCCGGTCTGGGTTTGGAGTTCACCGTTCACGCAGCGTTTCCCCCTGCCGCCTTAAGGCGGGACTCCAAACTTTGCCCGGTTTGAGAGTTCCGGCTTCAGCCGGTTCGTCGCGGCGGGGGACGGAGGCGAAAGCACAACGCAGCATCACGGAAAGGGGCGGGGACGAGGCGGATAACCTCTCAGCAGCCTCAATAAACCAAGTTCGCCCCGAAGTCAGGAATCTTGCCTGCTTTTACTTCCTGACTCCAATCATCCAGCTTGCCGTAATCCATCGTCCAGAACTTGCGACAAAGCTCAAAATATTGGAGCACAGTATCCCGTTCCCCTTTCTCAAGTAAATCCTTTGCCAAACTCATATTCGGGCCGAAACTGTTCATCGTTGGAGAACCTTTGCTTTTGCCGGCAGCGAGCAAGTATTGCTTTGCGTCCTCAATCCGTCCTTCACTAACCGCAATTCGTCCGAGGACCAGATTGCCGTCTTGAATGGCGTTGCCGTAATTCCAGTTGCTCGCATAATTGGGAGCGAGCGTAAGCAGCTCGGTGGCATCCTTGCGGGCGTCTTCAATCTTTCCAGCGGTGAAACTCTCCTTGGCCGCATCATTCAGTGCATAGAATCTGCTCAGTTGGTCATGTGCCCCGGTTAAAGCATTGTCCGCTGCACTAAACCGATCTTGCGACGTTCGCGGGTGAATTTTGGTCACCTGATGCATCAGCAAAAATGGAGCAGCGACAAGCAGCGCACATACAAAACCGTTAAGGCAGACTCCGGCCAGCGCGACTCCAAATAGGCCTTTTGATTCTCTTCGTTTGATTTGTGTCAGCGCAATGATTCCAAGTGCGAGACCCAATAAAATCAACAATAGTGGGAGTATCCCAATCACCCCAAGCGTCACGAGTCTGGTGTGACCGTGGGTTTGCATGAACCAGAACAAAAGTATGTAGGAAAAAACCCAGAGAAATGGAGTGAGCAGACTGAATACGGCGGCCAATTTGGCGAAATGTCCTTTTGGTCGAGGAAAAGGCTGCTCTCCCGCAACAGGTGCTGGTGAATCGTTCATAGCAGATATTTCAGTTACTGCTTTGACTTTATGTCACTGGGTCAAAAGACCGTCAACGCTTTTTCTATCCTCGCCATCACCTTTTCTTTCCCGAGCACTTCGAGCAGATGATACAGGCTCGGGCCGGCGGGTTTGCCGGTGACGGCGAGGCGGCACGGATGCACCAGCACCCCGGCCTTTACGCCCAGCGTCTTCGCGGTTTCTTTGAGCGCGGCTTCGAGTGTTGCAGCGTCGAATGTCGGCGCGGCGGCAAAGGCGTCGCGGAGCTTTTCCAGGCGCGGTTTGTTTTCCGGCACGAAATCCTTTTTCGCCGCCTCGGCGTCGTATTCAATCTTGTCGGTGAAATAGAATCCGGCGTATCCGGGCAGTTCGCTGAACATCTTGAATTTGCCTTTGCACGTATCGAGCGCGGCCTTGACGTAGGGCAGGGGAAATGAATTCGTGTTCACTCCGGCCTTGGCAAAGGCGTGGACGGCGAGTTCGTAAAACCGGTCGTCGCCGAGTTCGCGGGCGTATTCGCCCTGAAGCCAGAGAAGCTTTTCGTAGTCGAACCGCGCGTTGTGCCGGAGAATCTGCGGCAGGTCAAAACGTTCGACGACCTCATCGCGCGACAATTTTTCGCGGTTGTCCTTGGGCGACCAGCCGAGCAGACAGAGATAATTCACCACGGCTTCGGGCAAAAATCCTTCTTCGAGATAAGTCGTGAGCGACGCGCCTTTGTCGCGCTTGCTCATCTTGGAGCCGTCGCCGTTCAGGATGAGCGGGATGTGCGCGTAATGCGGCGGCTTCACGCCGAACGCCTGGAAAAGCGCGATGTGCTTGGAGGTGTTGCTCAAATGGTCCTCGCCGCGGATGACGTGCGTGATGTCCATCTCCAAATCGTCAATCACGTTCACGAGATGAAACACCGGCTGGCCGTCGGAGCGCTGGATCACGAAGTCCGGATCCTGCTCCTCGCGGTCGGTGAGTTTGCGGACGACGTCGCCGACGACGAGGTCGTGAATCGTGACCGGCTCGCGGGTCATTTTGAATTTGATCGCGCCTTCGTGTTCGTAGGCGAGGCCGTGGGACAGCAACGCCTCGACGCGGCGCTGGTAATTTTCCTTCCGCTGGCTTTGAAAATACGGACCGCGGTCGCCTTTGCCGGGACCCGTGGCGTCGCCGGTGAGCGGACCTTCGTCCCAATCCAAGCCGAGCCAGCGCAGGCCGTTGAGGATGACGTCCACGGCCTCCTGCGAATTGCGCGCGGCGTCGGTGTCCTCGATGCGAAGAATGAACGTGCCGCCGGTGTGGCGGGCGTAAAGCCAGTTGAAGAGCGCGGTGCGCGCGCCGCCAATGTGCAGGAAGCCGGTTGGCGAGGGGGCAAAACGGACACGGGGTTTCATATGCGGTCAGATTCCGAATTTCCCCGGTGTTTGTCGAGTGCAGTCAACACGGCGCAGAGCGCGATCAGTCGCGGAACCGGCACACCGGCCGATTGCGCCTGGCGCAACGGTTCGAAAAACATGCTCTCCAGTTCCAGCGGCCGGCCGCGTTCGAAATCCAGGAGCGTGGACGCCTTGTAAGCGCCCATGGTCCGAGTGCGGGCAATCCGGTCCTCGGCGAGGCTGTCGGGAATTTCATGCCCGAAAGCGCGCGCGGCCCGGATAACTTCCAACATTAGTTCACGCACCAGTTTTTCCCAACGCGGTTCGGCGAGCAATCGGTCGGTGGTGAGAACGGCAGAGTGACAAGTGACAGGTGACCAGTGACAAGGTGGATTCGTGAATGCCTCGAACCCGGCGGTGCCGGCGACGCCGAGGCCGTTGAAGGGGATGTTCCAGACCAGTTTTTCCCATTGCGCCTGCGCCAGGTCGTCGGTGGCTTCGCAGGGAACCCCGGCGTCCTGAAACATCATGGCCAGTTTTCGCGTGCGCGGCCCGGCCAGGCGCTGGAACTCGCCAAGTTTAATCAGGCCGTAGTCCATGTGATGGATGACGCCCGGTTCCACGCGGTTGAGGCAGACGAAGCAGAGTCCGCTGAGAATCTGTTCCGGCGAAAAGAGCCGCGCCAGTTGTTCCGTGTTGCCCAGGCCGTTTTGCAGCGTGACGACCGCCGTGTGCGGGCCGACGAGTGGCGGGAGGAGTTTGGGAAACTGGCTGTTGGCGGTGGTCTTCAGCCCGATCAAGACCACGTCGCACCCGCCGATTTCCTCCGGCGTCCTTGCGCCTTGGGGTTGAACGTGAAAGTTGCCCTCAACACTGCGGACCGTCACGCCTTTTTGGCGCACGACATCAAAGTCCGACCGGAGCAGGAAATGAACATCGTGTCCGGCGCGGCATAGTTTGGCGCCATAGAAACTGCCCACCGCTCCACAGCCAACGACGGCGATTTTCATGATTTCAAATCAGGACGACAACCCTGACAGAATCCGCCATCCGCTTCAAAATCAAACAAAAAAAGGCACTCCGATTCACGGAGTGCCTTTGGGTAAAGCGTGATGGACTAGCCGCCGAGGATGGCTTCTTTTGCGGCTTTGGCGACGCGGAATTTGACGACCCGCTTGGCCGGGATCTGGATGGTTTCGCCAGTCTTGGGATTGCGGCCCAGACGCGCGGCGCGGTTGCGGAGCACGAGCTTGCCGATGCCCGGCAGCGTGAAGGTGTCCTTCGCGTGCTTGTAGGCGAGCGCGGCGATGTGGTCGAGGATTTCCGTCGCTTGCTTCTTGGAGAGTTCAGCCTTCTCAGCAATCGCGGCGGCGAGTTGGGCTTTCGAGATAGCTTTTGCCATAATATCGGTGTCCTTCCTGTTGGTCTTGTTTGTTTGGTTCTTTTGGTTAAACAGTCATGTGACTCGGCGTGAATTAAGTGTTTTTGGCCGCGGCGCGCAAGCAAAAAAACAAAAAAATTGCAGGCTCCCTTTTGGCCTTCCGAGCGCCGGACTTGACTTCGTTTGGCAATTTCACACCATCCCCCGCGTGGCGCTCTTCACCATCCAAAGCGAGTTCCGCTACGAAATCGTCCGCAAAATCTTTGAGGGCGGCATGGGCATCGTCTATGAGGCGGAACAGCATGGCTCGCGGGATTTCATCAAGCGGGTGGCAATCAAAATTATCCGCCCGAACTTCGCGAGCCAGAAAATGTTCATCGAGAATTTCATCGGCGAGGCCAAGCTTGTCGCCGATTTGATCCACACCAACATTGTCCAGACCTACCACCTCGGCGAGGCCAACGGCGTCTGTTTCATCTGCATGGAATTGATCCGCGGCGCCAATCTGGAGCAGTTCACCCAGCAATTGACCGGCAAACGCCGGAAGTTGCCGAAGGAACTGGCCGTGTTCATCACCAGCCGCATCGCGCGCGGACTGGCCTATGCGCACGCCAAGACCGACAAGAACGGCCGGCCGCTCGGCATCGTTCACCGTGACGTGAGTTTCAAAAACATCATGATCGCCTTCGAAGGCGACGTGAAGCTCACCGATTTCGGCATCGCCAAGGCGCGCGGCTTTTTGACCGACCAGGAAGGCGAGGTGGTTGCCGGCAAAGCCGATTACATGAGTCCCGAACAGGCGGATTTTCAAGTGACCGACAAACGTTCCGACCTTTTTTCCGCCGGGGTCGTGCTGGCGCATTTGTTGCTCGAGCGGAATCTTTTCAAAGGCGCGACCGCCGAGGAATCCCGCCAGCGCATCCTCAACCAGCCCATCCCGGATTTCCGCGCCCTGGACGCGCGCATTGACGACCCGCTCAACGATATTTTGCATCATTGCCTCGCGCGCGACCTGTCCCATCGCTATGCCACGGCCGATGAATTGATGTATGACCTCGAATACTACATCTATCGCGGCGGCTACGGCCCGACGAACGAGACGCTCGGCAAGTTCATCCGCGACCTCTTCGGGCAAAACGAACCGCCGGCCGCCGAGGCGTTCGACTCCCGCGGCAGCACCCAAATCCTCGAACATACCGCCCGGCTGCGTCGCGCCAAATCCGGACGCTCATGAAACGCGCCTCCGCCCGGGTCGTGAGGCTTGGGCTTATCCAAACCGCCTGCTCCGCCGATCCCGCTGCGAACCTGAGGAGAACTCTCGCCCTGGCCGGCCGCGCGGCTCAAGGCGGCGCGCAAATCATCTGCACCCAGGAACTCTTCCGTTCACAGTATTTTTGCCAGAGCGAAGACTTCGAAAATTTCAAGCTCGCTGAAAAAATTCCCGGCCCCGGCACCGACGCCTTCTGCAAACTTGCAAAAAAACACCGGGTGGTCGTCATCGCGTCGCTCTTTGAGAAACGGGCTGCCGGGGTTTATCACAACACCGCCGCGGTCATTGATGCCGACGGTTCGCTGCTCGGTCTCTACCGCAAGATGCACATTCCCGACGACCCGCTTTATTACGAAAAATTCTATTTCACGCCCGGTGATCTCGGGTTCAAGGCGTGGCAAACCAAATACGGCAAAATTGGCGTGCTGATTTGCTGGGATCAGTGGTATCCGGAAGCGGCACGGCTGACCGCGTTGCAGGGCGCGCAAATCCTGTTTTACCCGACCGCCATCGGCTGGCATCCCCGTGAAAAAAAGCGATTGGGCCAGCGCCAGCACGATTCGTGGGAAATCATCCAGCGCAGCCATGCTGTCGCCAACGGTTGTTGCGTTGCCGTGGTCAATCGCATCGGGCACGAAAGGCCGGCAGGCGGCGACGGCATTGAATTTTGGGGCCAGAGCTTCGTGGCCGGGACTTCCGGTGAAATCCTCGGCAAAGCATCGGCCGACAAGGAGGAAATTTTGGCAGTGCCCGTTGATCTGGCCGACGTGGACACGACGCGCACGCACTGGCCATTCCTGCGCGACCGGCGGATTGACGCCTACGGTGGCCTTACCAAGCGCTTGATTGACTGACGCGACTACAAAACCGCTTGCCTGGATCACCGGCGCGAACGGTCTGATTGGAAATTATCTCGTCCGGGCCCCGCTGAAGCTTGCCCCCCACTGGCGGGTGCGAGGTCTGACGCGCGACCGCCTTGACCTGCTCGATTTCACCGCCGTCCGCCGCGAGTTCCAGAAGGACAAACCGCAACTCGTCATTCATTGCGCGGCCACCAGCACTGTTGCCGAGGCGCAGGCGAATCCCGCTCTGGCGCGGCGGATGAACGTTGAAGTGACAAAACTGCTCGCGGAACTGGCGGCGGAAGTTCAGTTCGTTTTCTTTTCCACGGATCTGGTTTTCGACGGGCGCAAGGGAAATTACCTTGAGACGGACGCGACCCATCCGCTTCATATTTACGGCGAAACCAAACTCGCCGCCGAGGAAATCGTTTCGAAGAATCCGCGCCATCTGGTCGTGCGGACCTCACTCAATGCCGGCGTATCGCGCGCGGGCAATCGCGGCTTCAACGAACAATTGCGGCTGGCGTTGGAGGCGGGGCAGGGGATGACGCTGTTCACGGACGAATTCCGCTGCCCGATTCCGGCGGTTGAAACCGCGCGCGCGGTCTGGGAATTAGCCAACAAAAGATGTGCCGGACTTATTCATGTCGCGGGTGCGGAAAAATTATCGCGCTGGCAGATCGGCCGGCTGCTGGTCAAACGCCGGCCGGAGTTGGCGGGAAAAATCAAGCCGGGTTCAGCCAAAGATTTTCCCGGTCCGCCGCGTGCGCTGGACACGTCGCTGGATATTACCCGGGTGCAGAAAACTTTGTCCACCCCGCTGGCCGGCTTGAGCGAATGGCTGGCGGCGAATCCAGGCGAAACGTTTTGATTCGCAGCAGCCGGGGTGAGCCGGCTCAATTTCCAGTCGGAGCGGACTTGTGTCCGCTGCTGCGGGGTCAATTATTTCGTCTTCAATTCCAGGATCGTGACGGAATAGGGCGGGAACTTGCGCGTAAAATCCACGCCCAGCCCACTGGCTTTCTCCACGACCGGAATGATTTTCTTCGGTTCCTTGATGGAATTGGTGTCGTCGGGCTTTGTTGCTTTCAAAACAACCGCCGTGCCCTGGGAAGCCACAGCGGTTACGCCGCTGATTTGAATATGCACCGGCTGCGCCGCGCTTTGGCGGTTCACCACTTTGAGATAAATCATTCCGCTTTGGCTGTCTCGCGTGGCGTCGTAGAAAACCGACGGCACCTCGCGCTGGGCCGGACGTGCGTTCTGTCCGCGTCCGGCGGGCGCCTGCCAGGCGTAAGTGGGGATGTTCTGCGCATCGGTGGCGAGCACATTGTCGCCGTGGTGCGTGCTGAACATGACTTGCGCGTAATAGGACGGCGAGCCGTAACTGGTGAGCGCGTCATAGCCGATAAGGTCGCTGGGCCATTGCATTGAGCCGCCCCGGTTCAGGTCGCTGACATTGACGAAGAGCGGTGCATACGATTCCAGGAGGACGAGGTCAGAATTGCGTTCCATGCAGCACATCCACGCGGCGTCGCCGAGCGCGCCCGCCATGTTGGGCGTTGGGCGGCCAACGCGCGTGGCCCATTCGCCGACGAAAATTTTCGGGCCTTCGCGCTGGCGCGTGTCGTACATGTGCGACTGTGCCTCCATTTGCTCTTGCGACCGGTAGTAATGTTCGTCAACCAAATCAGGCGTGACGCTCTTTACCGGTGTCGTGGCGATGACCTGCAGGTTGGGATATTTCGCCTTGATGGCGTTGAAAAATTGCGTGAAACGTCCATCGTAACTGCCGGAGCGGTCGAACCAGTCTTCGTTGCCGACCTCGACGTAGTGCAGCGGGAACGGCGCGGGATGGCCGTCCCTGGCGCGTTGCGCACCCCATTTCGTCGTTGCGGCGTCGCCGGTGAGGTATTCAATTTCTTCCAGCGCCTCCTGAACATAAGGGTCCAGTTCCGGTCCGGCCTTGATGTAATCGTGGCGCAGCGCGTAGCCGGCGAAGACCGCCAGCACCGGCTCCATTTTCAAATCCTCGCACCACTCGGCGTATTCCAGCAAGCCGAGTCCGTCCGTGGACCAGTAATTCCAGCAACTGCGGTGGCCGGGTCGCTGCTCGACCGGACCAATGGTCTCCTTCCAGTTGAAACGCTGGTTGAAGTAATCGCCCTCGACGTAATTTCCGCCGGGCAGCCGGAGGAATTTCGGCTGCAAGTCCGCGAGCAATTGCATGAGGTCGGGCCGGTTTCCGTTCGGGCGGTTGTTGAACGTGGGCGGAAACAGCGAGACCTGCTGCAACCACATTGTGCCGGGCGCGGTCGTGGTGATTTTAAAGACATTGTCCTTCGACGGTTTCACGTTTTTCGTCGTCAGCGTGGTTTCAAATTTTTGCCAATCGCCGGTCAGGCCGGAGAGGATTGCGCTCGCAAACGTCTTGCCATTGGTGCTTTCCAGGCTTACAGTCAGCGGGCCGGTGAAGCCGTTTGCCGCCTTCGCGTAAAAGGAAACCTTGTAAGCCGTCTTCGGCTTTACGGGAATTCCCCAGTAACCGCCGTTGGCAATGCCCGCCGGGGATTCCTTCGACGCATTGGACGCGTTGAGCTTGAGGCTGACATTCAGCGCCTCGTTCAATGGCGTATTCGTGTCGAGCGCCATTACCGCGCCACCGACGGCGCTCCAGTATTTCGGCGCGCTTGAGGCGGCGATTTGCACAGGATAATACTTTGCCGGATCATAAACGTCCGGTTTGATGCCTGCGTTGATGGCGTCTGCCTTGAACGAGCGGTTACGAATGAGTTCGCCGTAAAGTCCGCCTTCGTAGGAAAAATTGATCTCTTCCGTCATCAGGCCATACAGCATCGGGCTGACCCGGGCAGTGACCTGGTCGGCCTTGATCTGCAAAACCGGGACCGGGTTGGTCGTTTGCGCGAACAGGTTGGAGGTGGTGACGGCCAGGAGCATCAGCAGGGAGCCAAGCCGGGCCGGGAGTTTCGTTTGGATGAAATGGGTCTGGTGCATGGACGCAAAACTGAATTTTCCGGCGGCGAAAGTCCATACCAATTTTTCATGATCCGCGGAAAAGAAAACTTTGTTCCTGCGTTGCTTCGTTGTTTATTTCCCGCCGTGATTCCGGCCAATGCCCCAGACGCCAGACGCCAGACGCCAGACCCCGCTTATCGCGGACGGCTCGCGCCGTCGCCGACGGGATTGTTGCATCTCGGTCATGCGCGGACGTTTTGGGTGGCGCAGGAACGCTCGCGGGCGCTGGGCGGCACGCTGATCTTGCGCAACGAAGACATAGACTCCACGCGTTTCAAACTGGAGTTCGTTGCGCAAATGATTGAAGACCTGCGCTGGTTCGGTTTCAAATGGCAGGAAGGACCGGACTGCGGCGGGCCGTTTGCGCCTTACAATCAAAGCGAACGGTTTCAAGTTTATCGCGCTGCGCTGGAACAGCTCCGGGTCGGTGGTTACGTTTATCCCTGCACCTGTTCGCGCAAGGACATCCGTGATGCCGCGAGTGCGCCCAATGTTGAGGGTGAGGAACCCATTTATCCCGGCACCTGCCGCAGTAAAAACTCCTCAACCCTCAACCCTCAACCCTCAACCCGCTTCAATTGGCGTTTCCGCGTTCCCGACGGCGAGGCGATTTCGTTCGCGGACGGGAATTGCGGCCCGCAAACCTTTGTGGCGGGGAGGGATTTTGGCGACTTCGTGGTCTGGCGGCAGGATGATGTTCCGGCATATCAACTCGCCTGCGTGGTAGACGACGCGGCGATGCGGGTCAGCGAAGTCGTGCGCGGCGCGGATTTGCTGGTGAGCACGGCGCGGCAGTTGTTGCTTTACCGCGCGCTCGGCTTGCCGCCGCCGGAGTTCTTTCACTGCGCATTGGTGCTGGATAACCAGGGACAGCGGCTGGCCAAACGGCACGATGCCCTGAGTTTGCGCGCACTGCGCGGGCAGGGAAGAACGCCGGAAAAATTGCGGCAGGATTGGGCACAATGAGTTGTTTTGAAGGAAACGAGGTGATTTTCGGCGATTTTTGGCCAAAAAAGTGCTTGTGAATTTTTTCACGATGGGCAAGATTTCCCGGCTTCAGACGCAACGTCGAAATGACGGAGGTTGTGTCGTCTGAGGCGGTTTTTTTTGAACGAAATGCGATTGATAAAAGTCATTTTTGCCTGCAGTTTGCTGGCGGTGGTTTTGGGGCCGTGCTTGAAGGCACAGCCGGCCTCGGCGCCGGTCTCCGCCACACAGCCCGCGCAGTTCTCGGCCGTGCCGCCGGCGGCAAACGGAACCACGTCAGCGAAAACCAACTCGAAAACGGAACTCGTTTCACCTGCCGCACAGAGTCTGTTCACGGTCTTGGGTCTGCCGGTGACAAATTCAATGGTCTGCACGTGGATTGTCGCGGCGATTATTTTGATTATCGTTCGTGCAACAACGCCGAAGCTCATCAAGGAAATTCCCAGCGGAATGCAGAACATCATGGAGGCAATTGTCGAAGGTTGGGAAAGTTTGATGGGCGACATTTTGGACAAGCGCGTGATGCGCTGGGTGTTTCCGTTTGCTACGACGTTTTTCATTTTCATCCTCATGTCCAATTTAGTGGATGTGATTCCCGGCGTCGGCAGCATCGGCAGTTACGATGCGAATGGAAAATTCACGCCCTTTTTCCGTCCGCCGACAACCGACGCAAATCTCACCGTGGCGATGGCGGGTATTTTTCTGCTGATGAGCCTGTTCTGGGCGGTGCGCTACAACGGCTTTTGGGGGCTGATCAAGCACATTTTTGGCGTAAAGGTTGAAACCAACAAGTGGTTGCTTCCGCTGTTTTTGGTAATGTTCCTGTTCATTGGCGTGATGGATATGGTTTCAATTTTATTTGCCCGGCCGGTGGCGCTGGCCATGCGTCTCTATGGCAACATTTTTGCCGGCTCAACCATCATGGACATGACGCTCCACATGAAATCGTGGCTTTGGTCCATTCTGCTTTCGGTCGTGGCTTATGGTTATGACGCATTTGAGTGCCTGGTGCAGGCGTTTGTATTTGCCATCCTGGTCGTGGCTTTTGTCGGCACGATGTGTTCCCATACCGAGGAGCAGCCGGGCCACTGAATTTTTGAATTTGCCCGGCATCCGATGCCGGAGCGATAACCAAAACCAACAGAAAGAAAAATATATGATGCTAGCAGAAATGACGGGTAACGTTCACATCGGGTTAGCCTTCGCTGGCGCGTCCATCGGTGACGGCATTGCGACGGTTGGGGTCCTCATTGCCTTGGCGAGAAATCCCGGCATGGCCGGCAGACTCCTCCTGTGGTTCTTCGTCGGCATTGGCTTGATCGAAGCCTGGGCAATCATTGGCTGGCTCGTCGTCAGCAAAACCGGCCTATGAACCAACTGGGAATTGAGTGGAGAATCCTGGTCGCGCAGACGATCAGCTTCTCAATCGTTTTTTTCGTGCTGTGGCGATTTGCCTACAAGCCCATCTTCGTCATGCTGCAGGTGCGCCGTGAAAAGATCGCCGAGGGCCTCGCCAACGCCGAGAAAATCAAGGCGGAGCTCGCGCACACCGAAGCGGAACGCAAACGGATTCTGGCCCAGGCGGGCGACGTGGCAAACCAGTTGATTGAAGAGGGGCGGACCGCCGCGGCCCGCGTGCGCGAAGTGGAAACGCAAAGAGCCGTCGCCACCGCCGAACAAATCGTGCTCAAGGCGCGTGAGGCTGCCGCCCAGGACCACGCGCGAATGCTCGCCGAATTGAGGAGCGAAGTCGGACGGCTCGTCGTGCAAACTACGGCAACCGTTACGGGCAAAGTCCTGACGCCGGACGACCAACGGCGGCTGGCGGAGGAGACGGCGAAGCAATTGGCCGCTTGAAAATCTGATTGAAAGGGACGCCGGGTGAGCGTCTCCCCGAAAAACCGGGATGGCGGCACGCCGTTCCTCTCGAAGAAAGATGAAAATTTCCAAGCAGGCGCAGCGCGGCGCCCGGGAGCTGTTTCACAGTTGCCAGGTCAACGGCCTTCTGGATGAAGACCGCATGCGGCGGGCCGTGGCGCTGGTGCTGGCGCGAAAACCGCGCGGTTATATCGAAATTTTGTCGCGCCTGCAACGGCTCGTGAAACTGGATTTGGAAAGTCGAACCGCGCGCGTGGAAAGCGTGACGCCGCTGCCGCCCGATTTGAAGGCGAAAGTGACGAAGCAGTTGAAAAAGATTTACGGGGCGGGAATGAGCATTTCATTCGTCCAGCACCCGGCGTTGATCGGCGGCTTGCGGATTCAGGCGGGCAGCGACCTTTATGACGGCAGCGTGCAGGCGCGGTTGAACCTGCTGGCACAGCAATTTTAATCAAAGTGAAATCGGATTGAGAATTTATGAGCGACTTGTTGCAGGAAATCGAAGCCCAAATCACCGGCGCAAAACTCTCGACGGCGAAGCAGAATGTCGGCGTCGTGCGCGAAATCGGCGACGGGGTGGCCCGGATCGAGGGCCTGACCGACACGATGTTGAACGAGATGCTCGACTTCGGCCACGGCATCACCGGCCTGGCGCTGAACCTCGAAGAGACAGAAGTCGGCGCCATCATTCTGGGTGACTTCACCAAAATCAAGGAAGGCGACGAAGTCCGCACCACCGGCAGACTGCTGCAGGTGCCCGTCGGCAAGGAATTGCTGGGCCGCGTGGTCAATGTGCTGGGCCAGCCGCTCGATGGCAAAGGCCCCGTCAAATCGGCGACGCAATATCCGGTGGAAAAAATCGCGCCCGGCATCATCAAACGCCGTTCGGTCAGCCAGCCGGTGCAAACGGGCATCATGGCCATTGACGCGATGATCCCGATTGGCCGCGGCCAGCGCGAATTGATCATCGGCGACCGTTCGACGGGTAAGACGACCATCGGCATTGATACCATCATCAACAACGCGCGGCTCAACCTTGCGGCGCAGCAGGCCGGCGACAAGGATTACCGCCCGCTGTATTGCATTTACGTCGTCATCGGCCAGAAGCAATCCGACGTGGCGCGCACTATCGCCGTGCTGGAAGAAGCGCGCGCGCTGCCTTATACAATTGTGGTGGTGGCGGCGGCATCCGATTCGGCGACGAACCAGTATCTGGCGCCGTTTGCCGGCGCAGCGATGGGCGAATGGTTCATGGACAACGGCATGGACGCGCTGATCATTTACGACGATCTGTCGAAGCACGCCGTTGCGTATCGCCAGGTTTCGCTGGTGCTGAAGCGTCCGTCGGGCCGCGAGGCGTATCCCGGGGATGTGTTTTACCTGCACAGCCGTTTGCTCGAACGCGCCGCGCGTCTGAACGAGAAAAACGGCAACGGTTCGCTGACGGCGCTGCCGATCATCGAAACGCAGGCGGGTGACGTGTCGGCCTACATTCCGACGAACGTGATCTCGATCACGGACGGCCAGATTTACCTGGAGACGGATTTGTTTTATCAAGGTGTGCGTCCGGCCATTTCGGTGGGTTTGTCGGTGTCGCGCGTGGGTTCGGCGGCGCAGGTCAAGGCGATGAAACAGGTTGCCGGCCGCATTAAGGGCGACCTCGCGCAGTACCGCGAGCTGGCGGCATTTGCGCAGTTCGGTTCCGATCTCGACGCGAAGACACAGGCGCAACTCGAGCGCGGCAAACGCATCGTCGAATTGTTCAAGCAGATTCAATACCATCCGATGCCGGTGGAAGTGCAGGTGGTGGTTTTGTGGACGGCGCAAAACGGTTTCGTGGACAACGTGCCGGTGGACAAAATCAAGGATTTCCAGACCAAGCTCACGGATTACATGACGAGCCGTAAAACAGATTTACTGGCGCGCATCGCCCGGGAGCGGGCGTTGAGCGACACGATCGCCAGCGATTTGAAGACGGCGGTGACGGAGTTTAAGCAGACGTATCACTAATCCATGCCCAGCACACGCGACATCCGCCGACGCATCCGGTCGGTCAGCAACACCGCCCAAATCACGAAGGCGATGCAGATGGTGGCCGCGGCCAAAATGCGCCGGGCGCAACTGGCCGCCGTGGCCGGACGGCCCTATGCCGACTTGATGAACGAGGTGCTCGCCAAGGCGGCGCCGCGCATCGCCGCGTTTAAACATCCGTTGATGGAAACGCGTCCGGCCAGGAAGCGTGCGGTCATCCTCGTCAGCACCGACAAGGGATTGTGCGGCGCACTCAACAGCAATTTGTTTCGCGAGGCGGTGAAGTTTGACCGGGATTCCACGGTGTTCATTACGGCCGGGCGCAAGGCGGCACAGTTCGTTTCCCGCACCCGGCGGCAGCACGCCGCTGAGTTCACGTACAAAGACGCGCCGCAATTCGGCGAGGCGCGGGCAGTTTCCAAATTCGCGCAGGAACTGTTCGTCAAGGGTGAGGTGGATGCCGTGGACATCTTGTTCACGAGATTCATTTCCACGTTGACCCAGCGACCGGAAACCCTGCCTTTTTTACCGGTCGGAAAGATCCAGGCCGTCACCGCCGGGGTGTCCGGCCCGGCGCAGCCGGAAGCAATGCCGGCGCGCGGCGCGGCTACGGATGTGTTCGAATTCGAGCCGGATGAAACCACCGTGCTCAGTGAGTTGCTGCCGCACAGCTTGAATTTCAAAGTTTATCAAATATTGCTGGAGGCGCGGGCGAGCGAATACAGCGCCAAACTTGTGGCCATGAAAAACGCCACCGAGAACGCCCTGCAACTCATCAAGGACCTGACTCTCGAATACAACAAGTTGCGTCAGGCGAACATCACGAAGGAATTGCTTGAAATTGCCACCGCCCAAATGGCCGTGGCCTAGACTGGAAATGTAAAACCAAAGGGTTTCAGCACATGAACAAAGGCAAAATCGTTCAAATCATCGGGCCGGTCGTGGACGTGGAATTCACAAGTCAACTGCCCGCCATTTATAACGCGCTCACGATGGAGTTCGACGTGCCCGGCCAGGGCCACGCGAAGCGGACGCTCGAAGTCGAGCAGCATCTCGGCGACAACTGGGTGCGCTGCGTTTGCATGGGCGCCACCGAAGGCATGAAGCGCGGATACGAAGTCGTGGACACCGGCGGGCCGATTTCCATGCCGGTTGGCGACTGCGTTATGGGGCGTGTGTTCAACGTCGTTGGCGAACCGGTGGATGAACGCGGACCGGTCAAGGCCGAAAAGTATTATCCCATTCATCGGCCCGCGCCGACGCTGGCCGAACAATCCACCAGCCCGCAAATTTTGACGACCGGCATCAAGGTCATTGATTTGATTTGCCCGTTCCTGAAAGGCGGCAAGGTCGGCGCGTTTGGCGGGGCGGGCGTGGGCAAGACCGTTGTCATCATGGAACTGATCAACAACATTGCCAAGATGCACGGCGGCGTCTCCGTGTTCGCGGGCGTGGGTGAGCGCACGCGCGAGGGCAACGACCTCTATACCGAAATGTCCGAGGCCGGTGTCATCCGGCAGGACGACTTGGGCGCTTCGAAGATTGCGCTGGTTTACGGGCAGATGAACGAGCCGCCGGGCGCGCGCCTGCGCGTGGCGCTGTCCGGTCTCGCCATCACGGAATATTTCCGCGACGAGAAAAATCAGGATGTGCTGCTGTTTATTGATAACATTTTCCGCTTCTCGCAGGCGGGCTCGGAAGTGTCGGCGCTGCTGGGCCGCACGCCGAGCGCCGTCGGTTACCAGCCGACGCTCGCCGCCGAAATGGGTGACTTGCAGGAGCGCATCACCTCGACCAAGAAGGGTTCCATTACTTCATTCCAGGCCGTGTATGTGCCCGCCGACGACCTGACCGATCCTGCGCCGGCCACAACCTTCGCGCACCTGGACGCGACGATTGTGCTGGAGCGGGCCATCGCCGAGTTGGGGATCTATCCAGCCGTGGATCCACTCTCTTCGACTTCGCGCGCGCTCGCGCCGGGTATCGTCGGGCAGGAACATTACGAGGTGGCGCGCGGCGTGCAGCGGGTGTTGCAACGTTACAAAGATTTGCAGGACATCATCGCGATCCTGGGCATGGACGAACTTTCGCCCGACGACAAACTCACGGTTTATCGCGCGCGAAAGATCCAGCGATTCCTCAGTCAGCCGTTCTCAGTGGCGGAAGTATTCACCGGCCGCCAGGGCAAACAGGTGCCGGTTGCCGAAACTGTCCGCGGCTTCAAGGAAATCCTCGACGGCAAACACGACGATGTGCCGGAGCAAAATTTCTACATGAAAGGCGGAATCGAAGAAATTAAAGAATAATCAATGGGGGGCGCGGCGTGCCGCCGTCCCCCAATTGAGGGTCGCCGACACGGCAATCCTTCTGATAAAAATGGCAGCAAAGTTAAAACTCGAAATTGTCACACCCGAGGCAAAAGTCTTCTCGGACGATGTGGACATGGTCACGCTCACCGGTTCAGAGGGTGAGATGGGCATCTTGCCACAGCACATGCCATTGATGACACAACTCGTCGCGGGCGAAATCGTCGTGAACCAAGGCAAGGAAACCTTCTTCCTTGCGGTAGGCGATGGTTTCGTGCAGGTGACCAGCGACCGCGTTTCGATTCTCACCGACATGGCCATCAGTGCCGAGAATATCGACGAGGCGAAGGCCGAGGAAGCCCGCCGGCGTGCCGAAGGCCGATTGGCAGAGAAAATAAGCGACGAGGAAGCTGCGCGCATTCAAGCCGCCCTCGCTCACGCCACGGCTCAACTGAAGGTCAAGCGCCATCGCCGGAAATGAGATCGTTAACCGGACGGGACTTATCTTTGTAAGTGTCTAAAGACATGAATGTTACGTGATAGAGGCCAATTTGACGATTGTGTTAATTATTCGAGACCAGTCAAAAACGTATTGACTTTGGACAGATTTTGTTTAAAACTTGGACACTAATTGAACCTAGTGGGGTAAGTTGTATAAGTTGTAAATATGAATGCCTGCCTTTCGAGAAATTCCAACGGGCGGAAAAACACAGCCGTTTTTTGCGTTTTGCCGGTCTTGGCTGTTTTTTTAAGTCAGTCGTGTTGGGGAGACCAACTCTCGCTGACTCCTGCACTTTCCCCGGTTATGCCATCGCAGGAAATCAGATGGATTTCAGGACCCAAGCAGGCAAGTTTGGGGACGCTGGCGGACATCGAGGTGCCTCAGGGATATCGTCTGACGGGTGAAGCGGGGGCGCGGATCCTCCTGGAGCGGATGAAGAATCCCGTTCCCGATGGCCTGATTGGTATCCTGGCGCCGGATTCCGGAAAGTGGTGGATTGTTTTGACCTTCACGGACGTTGGTTATGTCAAGAATGCGGATCAGGAACGCCTGGATCCGGCCGTGGTTTTGAAGGCCGTGCAGATGCGGAGTGAAAAGCAAAACAGCGAGCGCAGCGAACAGGGGATGGCATCGATCGTCTCCGTGAATTGGGAACGCCCACCGGTGTATGATGCGGAGAACCACTCATTGGAATGGGCGCTGCGGGCTGAAACGCCTTCGTCGAAGGTGGTTAATGATACGGTGCTATTGCTGGGCCGGCGAGGAGTCCTGGAAATCATCAGCGTGCAGCCCTACGAGACCTCGTCCGATTCGATTCATTTGCGGCAATTGGTGAAGAATATCTCGTTCAAGGAGGGACAGCGTTACGCGGATTACGTGGACGGGGACAAAAACGCTGACGTCAGCCTGGCGCAACTCATCATTGATGACAAACATTCGGCGGGAAACAAGGATTTGATGGCGAGTTCCGGGGGGGGCATGGTGGTTTGGATCTATTCCGGCTTCATCGGCTGCGCCGTGATGGTTGGCGGAGTCGTCTTTTACCAAAAGCGCCGGCAGCGGAGGGTGCGTGGCGCGGTTTATGCAAACGGCGGGAACGCAATCGCCGCCCCACGGGCCGCGTCGGGGAACGGCAACGGAAACGGCGCGGCTCCAGTGAGTGCGCGGCCGGTGGTTCAAAAGGGTGTTATCCTGCCGGAGAACCGCGATAAACTGCGCCGGAGAAAGGTGTTTGATTACTCCAAGTTTTATACGCACGTGGTGATGGAACTGTCTTCGAAGTCGAACTCGGTGGCGGGGCCAATGCTCAACGGGAGATCAAGCAATCACACAACGAATGGCACGAATGGCACAAATACTGATGCCGCACATCAGTCCATCGCCGGTGCCACCATGGATTTGATTGCCAGTCAGAAAAACTTCATCGAAGAGCAAAAGCGCCTGATGCAGCAGCAAACCAGACTCATTGAAGAAAGACGCGCGCTCATCGAGGAACAAAACGCGTTGCTTAAGCGGCAAGCTGAAATGATCGAAAGCCAGTATTCCCTGAAGCTCGATTGATCGGTTGTTCATCAAGCCATTTCGAAGTGAGGATGTAATTCAAGGGCTGTTTTTTCTCCTGACTTTCTTCGAATAATAAAATCAAACAACAGGAACCGATGAAAAGGTTATGCGTACTGGCTTGTTTGGCGGGAATCCTCGCTGCGCCCGCAGTTCAGGCTGCGATGCAGGTTACTCTCTATCAGGATTTATCAAATTACAGTTCTGGTGTCGGCGGTGAATTCAGCGCCCGGCCTGATGCGGCTCTGCTCTCTGCCAATCCCGCTCTGGCCGGGTACTCCTCGGCGACGGCAGGTTTGACGGCTGCAAGCCCATATTTTCAGACATTTTGCATTGAAGTGGCGGAGGAATTTACTCCCGGTGCAGCTTATAATGTTACGATTAATGACAAAGCCCTTTATAACGGCGGGCAATTCCCCGGCGGCGACCCGATCACATTCGGTACCGCCTGGCTCTACAGCCAATTCGCCGCCGGCACACTCAGCGGGTACGACTATTCGTATGGCAGCGGTCGTACCGTTTCCGCTGGCGATCTGCAACAGGCGATTTGGTACCTCGAGGGTGAAGTGACCGGTCTGGTGGCTGGTAGCGCCGACGGTACGGCTTTCTACAACACTGCCGCCCTGGCGTTGAGCGGCACCATCAACAATGCCGCTAATGGCGCCTATAGCGTGGTTGCTTTGAACTTGTGGACCCCCAATGGGGATGGCTCCAACGGCGCGGCGGCTCAGGATCAGTTGATGGTGGTCCCCGGGACAACTGCTGTGCCTGAACCGGATGTTGTCAGCTTTGGCATTTTGGTTTTGCTCCCACTCGGTTTCTATAAAGTGAGGGCTCTCATCAGGAGGCAGAAGGTGTAAGGTCAGCGATTCCATTAACTTGGGGGATCAGGCCGGCCGTCCTGGCCGGCCAGTTTATTTTCCAGTGTAGAACGTCGGCCGGCTGGAAGCCGTCGGCTATCTTGGCCAAGGATCAGATCGGCAGCACGGTCCAGATCCGGTGCTGAAAAAACAATCAGCTTTCCATCACGCTGATTTCCACCGGCTCGACGTTCACGCCGTTTTTCTCCAGCCATTTGATGGCGGCTTTCACTTCATCGCGCGGGCCATCGAGTTCGAGGCAGACAATGCCGATTTCATCCGTCACGCTGGCCTGCCGGATGTTGGTGACGACCTTGAATTTGTGGCCGACTTCCCAGATGAACGGCTTTTTGATGACCTTGGGCGGATACATCAGCCACAACCGCTGTTGTGTGGGCGAGGTGGATTTGGTCGCGGGAATCTTTTTCTTTTTAGTAGCCATAGGATTCAAATTAAAAAGTAAAAATTAAAAATGCAAAAAGGACTTCAGCCGCCGGACGCTTCCATCGGCCAATTTTTCATTTAGTATTGGTTCTAGCCGCCGGCGATAGCGGGAATAATGCTGATTTCATCGCCGTCTTTGAGCGGGGTCTGTTTGTTTTTGAGGAAGCGGATGTCTTCCTCGTTCACATACACGTTTACAAACCGGCGCACCTCGCCTTTCTCATCCACGAGGCGTTCCTGGATGCCGGGGAAGCGCGTCTGCAATTCGATGATCGCCTCGCCGATGGTGGCGGCGTTGACTTCGACCAGCTCCTCGTTGTTCGTCAACTTGCGGAGCGGCGTTGGGATTCGGACTTTCTTTGGCATAAATTTAATTTCAATTCTTTGACGCCGGTACGTTTGTTGGCGCGTCAGGCTGAGTCGATTGTTTATAGTTATCTAAATTTGCTTTCACTCTGGCTATGTTTTCTTCGATGAAATGAAATTTGCCTTGTGCCTTCAAAGTCTGATAAAGCGCATCGTTGTAACTCTTCATGTAGGCAGCATCGGCATCAAATGTTTCTGGTTTTGGCTGACGGATGCGGATTCCAGTTGTCTGAAAATACCAATCAGGAATTTCTGGAACTTGCGGGTATGTCCACTTGCCTTTGTCGTCAAGCAAAGCGATAAACTGATACTGCCCCTGTGCAATTGCGGCATCAACGTCTGCCTGAACGCCTTTCTTCCCGCAGGCCGTGAAAAACACAAGCGACGTGATGGCTGCTAAGGCCAATAACACATTAACGATTTTCATATCGGCGTTCAGGCGATTTTTTAGGCATTCACTTTTTCTTCATTCGCGATCAACGCTTCAAACTCGCGCAGGCTCGGTTTGATTTCACGCGGCTTGCTGACGTGGCCGACAACGGCGTCAAGCGTCTTTAATCCGTTGCCCGTTACACAAAGCACCGCCGAATCATCACGCGGAATTTTGCCCGACGCAATCAGTTTCCTGGCCACTCCCACCGTCACGCCGCCGGCGGTCTCGGCAAAAATGCCTTCCGTTTCGGCAAGCAGCTTCATTGCGTCCCGAATCTCGTCATCGGTCACGTCCTCTGCCGCGCCGTTTGTGTCTCGCATCACTTTGAGGGCGTAAAAACCGTCGGCGGGGGTGCCGATGGCGAGCGATTTCGCAATCGTGTCCGGCTTGACCGGTTTGAAGAAATCGAGACCCGCCTTTTGCGCCACGGAAATCGGCGAACACCCCGTTGCCTGCGCACCGTGAATGGAGTATTTCGTCTCCGGCCCGAGGCCCAGCTTGATAAATTCCTGATAGCCCTTCTGGATTTTCGTCAGCAACGAGCCGGACGCCATCGGGACGACGGTATGCTGCGGGATGCGCCAGCCGTGTTGCTCAGCGATTTCATACGCCATGCTCTTGGAACCTTCGGCGTAATACGGCCGCATGTTCACGTTCACAAACGCCCAGCCGAACTTGCCGGCAATCTCGGCGCACAGGCGATTTACCTCGTCGTAGTGGCCTTTGATGCCGATGACGTGCGCGCCGTAAATTAACGAGTTGACAATCTTACCTTGTTCCAAATCCGACGGAATGAACACATAAGCTTTCAATCCGGCGCTCGCGGCCTGGGCGGCAACAGCATTTGCGAGATTACCGGTCGAGGCACACGCAACGGTGTCGAAGCCAAGTTCGCGCGAACGGCTCAATGCGACGCTCACAACGCGGTCCTTGAATGACAGGGTGGGGTGGTTCACCGTGTCGTTCTTGATCCACAATTCACGGATGCCGAGTTTCTTTGCCAGACGATCAGCCTTTACCAGCGGGGTGAAGCCGACCTGCAGCCCGACGGTCGGGTCGTTTGCCACCGGGAGCAGCTCGCGGTAACGCCACATCGTCTTCGGGCGCGATTGGATGGCCGCGCGGGTCAGCGACTTTTTGATGCGGTCGTAGTCGTAGGCGACTTCGAGCGGGCCGAAGTCGAACTCGCAGACGTGATTGGCGGCGAGCGGATATTCGCGTCCGCACTCCCGGCACTTCAGCGCCTTCATGTAACCGTGTTTTTCACTCATAAATCTGTAGTGGCACAGGCATTTTGCCTGTGTGTTTCATCAGACCCTTCAAACGGTTTTCCCTTTCGGTTCGCACAGGCAAGATGCCTGTCCCACTAACAAAAAAGCCCCGACTCATGGCTGAGAAGGGGCTGACAAAATCCACGCGCGCTTCTCATTTTTCCCGAACGAACCCCGTTCAGGCTGGAATTGGCACCTGGTCGTTGAAGATTGCACTTCAACCGGTTGCCGTGGCGTCATCGGGCCAGTCCCTCAACCACTCGTCATGAGTCCGTCAAATCAACGGATGCGGATAAAATGATACAAATAGTGAGAAGTGTCAAAACTTTTTTTGCCCGGATCATTTGGCCGGCCGGGACTGATTCCAGATAATATAGGAATAAACGAAGGGGACGATGCTCATCACGGCCGCGGCCGGCAGCACGACGCAAAGCACGAATAATTTCATGGGCAGCAACAGTCCGAAAATCAAAATGCACGCCCCGCACGCCATCATCAGCCGGCCGCCCAGGCGGTGCGTTTTGGTCCAGACTTCGCGCGATTCCAGAGTCCATCGGGTGCGGATGCCGAAGAACCAGTTTGGCCGGAGTTTGGTCATCAAGTTGCCGAAGACCATCAGCAACAAACCCACGCCGAGACCTATAACCGTCGGGATCCGAATTTCCGGATGGAACGGCATTACCACTACGACCAACGCCATGAGCGACAGAAAGAGCGTGATGGCGAGTCGCATGGCCGCAAATGTGCGTCGAAGGCTGGCCTTGGTTTCCTCGTCGTAGCGCACAAACTTGGGATCAAAGCGTGGCAAAATCAATATCAGCACGGCGACCGCCAGATTGATGCACGGCAACAGCAGTGCCGCCACCGGCTTGCTGGCGTAACCGTCCACCTGGCCGTTAATGCCCCAATGATTCGGCATCGGGTCGGGCAGTTTGTTCCAGAGCAGCGCCGCGACGCAAAACGGGGTGGCGAGGATTAGAATCTGCAGCCACTCTCTTTTGGGGATTTTCATATCATGTTCCTGATTTGTTCTTTTTGCTTTTCAATTCCAGCAACCAGGCCAGACATTCATCCAGCACACTGGTGTTCAGTGAGTAGTTGACGAACTGTCCGTTCTTTTCCGCCAGAACCAGATCGGCCCGCTTCAGCAAATCCAGATGATGCGAAATGCTGGGTTTGCTGATATTGAACTCGCCGGCGATTTCGCCGGCGTTCATGTCATTTTTTCGCAGCAAAGCGAGAATTTGCCGGCGGGTCGGGTCATTCAGCGCCTTGAACAGCTTGTCCATACGTTCACGCTAAATAGTTGGTGCCCGAGCCGGGCCCCGTTGAGTCATTCCAGAGTTTGCTCCGCTATTTTCGCAGTCCTCAACTTTGGGCTGCTGGCGGCTGCGGCGCCGTTTTCTGGAAAAGCAGGATGTAGAGAATGGGCAGAATGCCCGCCGTATTGAAGATGGCCAGGCAGATAAACCAGGCCAACTGGCGTCGGCGCGCGCTCTTCCACATGGCGATCAATTTCCAGACGCCGTCCCAAATCGCCACGAGAATCAGGGCGATGACGAATGCAACCAGTATTGGACCTTTCATAATCTTTTGTGAGTTGATGGTTTCAGCGGTTCCAAGTATTTAGATGATTGTCTAAATATCTATTTATGTCAAGCGCGAAAATTAAATTATTCCAGTTGACGGATTCTTCCGGCGGGCGTATAAATGCCAATGATTTGAGAGATTAGAGTAAGCAGTTGTCGGCACAAAGCAAATCACGGTTCCTCACCAATTAGTTGTGCCTGCAACGGCAAGGCTACGCTGTATATTGTGGTTTTTGCTTTACTTAATCCGGCAACTTTGGTTGCCTAGGCGCGTTCAAGAGCATGTATCTTAAAAATCTAACGCTTTTCGGCTTTAAGTCTTTCGCGGACAAGACCGCGTTGAACTTCCAACCCGGGGTTACCGCCATCGTCGGCCCCAACGGGTGCGGCAAGTCCAATGTCTCCGACGCCATCCGCTGGGTGCTGGGTGAGCAGTCGGCCAAGGCATTGCGCGGCGGCGAAATGGCGGATGTAATTTTCAACGGCACGGATGGCCGCAGGCCGATGGGTATGGGCGAAGTGTCGCTGACGCTCGGCGGCGTGGGGGAGGAGAGCCTGCGCGCGGCGGGCGTCGAGGTCGCCTACGACGAGGTCACGCTCACGCGCCGGATTTTCCGTGACGGCAACAGCGAATATTTTCTCAACCGCACGCCTTGCCGGCTCAAGGACGTCCAGCAACTGTTTATGGGCACGGGGGTCGGGCGCACGAGCTACAGCATTCTGGCTCAGGGCCACATCACCCAGATCCTTTCCAGCAAACCGGAAGACCGCCGCGTCATCTTTGAGGAAGCCGCCGGCATTACCAAGTTCAAGAGCCAGAAAAAGGAATCGCTCCGCAAGCTGGAATACACGGAGCAAAATCTTTTGCGCGTGGCCGATCTCATCCGCGAAGTGAAGCGGCAGATCGGGTCGCTCCAGCGCCAGGCCGGCAAGGCGCGCCGCTACAAGCAAATCCAAACGGAACTGCAACACCTCGACACGCAGTTCGCACGGCACCAGTTCGACGTGTTGCAGGCGGAGATTTCCGGGAAACAGGCCGCCGTCGAAACGCTGCGGAACGAAATCGAGCAAGGTTCCGCCGATGTGCTGCGTTTTGAAAACGAAATCGCGCAACTGCGCGAACGGTTTTCGGAACTGGAGCACGAAATGGCCGTGCAGCAGCAGCGCGGACTGGAATTGAAGGGGGAAATGGACCGTCATGAAAGCCGGATCCAGTTCAACGAGGAACGTCTGCGCGAGCTGGCGTCGCAGAATACCAAAGCGCTTGCGGACATCACGCAGGCCGAGGAACGCTGCCGCGCAGCGCAGGAGGAATCGGCGGCTGTCTCCGAAAAATTGTCCAATTCCGGAGCCGCACTCGCCCGGCATCGCCGGACGCTGGAGACGAAGCAACAGGCGTTGACGAAAGTTGAAGAAGATTTGAAACAACGGCAGGAATCGCTGCGCGAGGGGCAAACGGCCGCGTTCGCCGCCGCACAGGATTTGACGCGCATCCGCAACGAAATCACCGCGCTCGATTTGCAAAAGCAAGGCAACGTCGTCCGGCTGGAGAAATTGTCCGCGGAAAAAATCCAGCTGGAAGAGGAACGCACACGGCTCGAGGCGCGGTTACAGGAATTCACTGCGAGCGTCGAGGTCGAAAAGCTGAACGCGCAGACCAAGCGCGGTTCGGTGGAGCAACGCCAGAACCGATTGCGCGAACTCCAGGAGGAGTTGCAGTCATCTTCCGCCGAGCAGGACCAGTTTCTGCAGGCGCAGGCCGAGAAACGTACCCGC
This sequence comes from uncultured Verrucomicrobiae bacterium, assembly GCA_963802515.1. Taxonomy (GTDB): domain Bacteria; phylum Verrucomicrobiota; class Verrucomicrobiia; order Limisphaerales; family UBA11358; genus UBA11358. Next base: position 716,050 of record CAWDIX010000002.1, on the reverse strand, counting down.
CTGAAAGTGCTCGAACAGCTCGAGGGCTCGCATGAGGGCTTCAGCGCCGGCACCCAGGCCGCCTTGCGCCGGTCGCGGACGGTGATCGGCTCGCTCGCCGACCGCATTCGCGTGCCGGATTCATATGTCGTCGCCATCGAAAACGCGCTCGGCCACCATCTGCAGCTCGTGCTGACCGAACGCCCCGAATCCGCACAGCAGATTCTCGCCGACCTTACCGCCAACAAAGTCGGCCGCGCCAGTGTCGCGGCCCTGGCGATGGAATACGACTCGAAGCAACTGGCGTTTGAAGGCGACATGGCGCCGGGCGGCGGAATCGACGTGATTCAAAACGGCTTGCAGAAAGGGCAAGTCATTCATGCTTTGGCCGTGGTCCAGGCCGAACCTTCCGTGGATAAACTCCTGAAAGCGTTGTTAGGCCGCACCTTCATCGCTTCCGACCTGGCCACGGCCACGGCCCAGATTCAAAACGGGCACGCAGGCTGCGATTTTGTCACGTTGACCGGCGATTTGTTGAGCCGGCATGGCGTTTACACCGGTGGTTACTTGAACGGCAACGGCAATCCCAAGGCTCCTGCTTCGATTCTCGGGCGCAAGAACCAGATCTCCGAACTTCACGGGGAACTGACCGAGGTCCAGACCCGCGTCGCCGAGATGAGCCGCAAACGCGGCGCGCTATTGAGCGAGCAGACCGAGTTGCAGGCCAGCTTGCAGCAGGCGCAGACGGAATTGCGCGAGCAGGAAGTCGCCATCGCCACGCGCGAGGGCGAATTCAATGCGCTGCAAAATTCGAACCGGCTGCTGCACCAGAAAATTGAGACGGTGGTTTTTGAAATCCAAAGCCTCGCGGCGCAGGAACGGGAAGGTTTGGAAAAGCGGAACACACTGGCGACGCAGTTGGGTGAACTGGAGGCGCGCGAACGCGCCGGTCAGGAAAGAGTCGCCGCACTCACCACGGAACTGGAAGACCTGCGCCAGCAGCGCGACGGGGCCAATACAGCGCTTACGGAAATCAAAATTGCGTTCGCGGCGGAAGAACAGCTTTCGGCGTCATTCCGCCAGCAGCACCAGGCGTTGGAGCAACGCATCCGTGAACTTTCCCAGGCCATCGAACAACGTCGTGGGGAGTGTTCGGCGTTCGTCACCCGCAAGGCACAGGCGGAGTCGGAGATTCAGGATTCGCGCAGCCGGATTGAGCGGTTGTCACACGAGCGCGAGCAGGTGAACGCGCAAGCGGCGGAATTGCTATCGCAAAAGCAGGCGCAGGAAACCGGCATCGGGTCGCGCGATGAAAATTTGCGCGGCCAGCGCAACCGGCTGACGGAATTTCAGAACCAGCGCGGCGCCCTGGACGTGGAACTGGCGCAGAAAAACATGTCCGTGCAAAACCTGCGTGAGCGGATTCAGCAGAAATACCACGTCAATCTCGACGATGTGCGCAGTGAGTGCATCACCATCACGTTTGCCGATGAAGGCCCGGCCAAGGTGCATGTGATGACGCCGGAGGAAATGACGGCGAGCGGCGCGGCCACGGATTGGAACGTTGTCGCGCAGCAGGTGGAGGCGTTGCAGAAACGGCTCGACGAAATCGGGCCGGTGAACCTCGTGGCCATCGAGGAATACGAGGAAACCGAGCAGCGTTATCAATTTTTGACCAAGCAACACGACGACCTCGTGTCGGCCAAGGCGCAATTGCTGGAAATCATCAACCGCATCAACGTCCAGACGCGGCAGATGTTCGTCGAGACGTTCGAGAAGATCCGTGAGAATTTCCGCAGCATGTTCGTCGAGGTCTTCGGCGGCGGCAAGGCGGACCTCATTCTGGTGGACGGAAACGACGTGCTGGAGAGTGGCATTGACATCGTGGCGCGGCCGCCGGGCAAGCAATTGCAAAGCATTTCGCTGCTGTCCGGCGGTGAGCAGACGATGACGGCGGTGTCACTGCTGTTTTCGATTTACCAGGTCAAACCGAGTCCGTTCTGTGTGCTGGACGAGTTGGACGCGCCGCTCGACGAGGCGAACATCAACCGGTTCGTGAAAATCCTGCAGCGCTTCCTGACGCATTCGCAGTTCGTGATCATTACGCACAACAAGCGCACCATCGGCATGGCCGACGTGCTTTACGGCGTAACGATGCAGGAACATGGCGTGAGCAAGATCGTCAGCGTGAAATTCCATAAGGAGGCCGAACAGCCGGCATCGCCGGAAACTCCGGAGCCGGTGGCGGCGTAAACCTGCGGATTTTAAGAACCCAACGGCACACGTCGGCAGGATGTCGGCACCCCACCCCCAGGGATTCACCACGAATAATGGACGGTGTAAGTCACGGTGCGTTCCTCGTCGGGCTGGACCGGCACACGGAATTCAATCGTCTGCGCGTCGGTTTTCTTGAAGTCGTCGGACTTCCGGGTGATTTCCCAGTTGCTCCAGCGGTAGAGGTGTTCCACCACACGGATTTCCACCGGCGCATCTTTTTTACGGTTGCGCAGCTTGATTTCGAACGATTCGTCAATCCACTTGTCGCCGGTGTCCACGCGGAAATTCGTCTGTTTGCGTTCGCCGACCAGGTCGAAGGAGTTGCCGGTAGTGACCCGGATGGTTTCGTTGCGCGGAGTGTGGTCAATGGTGTTCTCACCAACAAACTGCAACTGGCCATCGGTATCGCGACGGTAGAACCGCAACTTGCCCGCCGGCAACGCGATGCCGAGTTGGTTCGTCTCCGCGTTCACAAATTCGCGCATCACTGTGACTTTTTTGTTGCCGCTGCTGCCGTAACCCTGGTCGTAATTTAATCCGCCGTAAAACCGATAGTCCGCCGCGCCGTCATAAACAAAAATCGTCGGGGCGAACATCTTCTCGGCATGGACGAATTCAACCTGTTTCGTTTCACGGTCGTGCAGCGTTGTCAGACGAGCTATGGAATAGAGATGAAATTCGTCGAAAGCTTTTTCGGTGACGGCGGGGGCGGCCGCATTCATTTCATAGTCGAGCGCCATTTTTCTCATTCCGCCCATGGGCAATGCGAGCGTTTGAATTTTATTCACGTCACCGGCCATTAATTTGATTCGGGCGTTCTCAAAAGTTTTGCCGCTCCGGTTGTTCATCGTGATCCAGCCGACGAGGTCCACGTCGTCGCCTTTTTCCGGCGAGACGAGATTGTAACTGGCGCTCCAGTCGAGACCGCCGGTGACGTAGCCGACCTCGGCATCGAATTTGCCCGGTTTGTCGGATTGCAGCAGCCAGTTCAACGTGGGCTTGAGCACCGTGTCGTCGCCGAGATCGGGAAACAGCGGCTGGCCGGGCAGGCTGAACTGCAGTTTGCCGTTCACTTCGATGATGGGTTGCTCCGGATTGCCGCCCGGCACATAGCCGCTGCGGATGATTTTGCCGGGAATGAGTTCCCGCACCTGTGTGTTGTCCTTCACGCGCAGGTTTTGAAAATCAATCTTCTTGCCTTCGAACAGCGAGAGCAACAATTCCTGTGAAACCGGGTCATTGCGGTAATTCTGCTCCAGGATTTGCAGGGAATGCTTGCCGTTCGGGTCGCGCAAAATCACCGAGTCCGGCTCCACCTGCGCCGTGGCGCCGGGGTAAAGGACTTTGTTGACGCCGGACTGTAGGTCAAGCGGTACGGAATCGCGTACGACGGCGAAATTCTGGTTGTAAATTGTGAGGGCCGGTTGGGCGGTTGCGATGGCCGGGACCAGCGCGCCGGCCAGCAGAAGCATGGGGGTCAGATTTTTCATGGGTGATTCGTCAGTTTGGCATTTGTATGCATTTCTGAATTGGACGGGTTTCACTCACAAATACTCCGGGCTGAAAGCCCTGACAAGGAGAGACCTGTGCAAAACTCCGCAACCGGCCGGAGTGCGGGCGGCTCGCCCGCGGTTTCAGCCCGCTCTCGGCTGGAACAATTTGGCGACGAGACCGGTCCAGCCGGTCTGGTGCGAAGCCCCCACGCCGCGGCCGGTTTCGCCATGGAAATATTCATGGAAGAGCACGTAGTCCCGGAACTGCGGGTCGGTTGCGAGCCTGGAATGATATTTCAACACCGGTCGTTGGCCGTCGTCGCCCTTCAGAAACAGCCGCGTGAGCCGGCGGGCCAGTTCATTGGCGACCCCCTTGAGAGTCAGCCATTGGCCGGAACCGGTCGGACATTCAATTTTGAAATCGTCACCGTAGTAATGATGGAATTTTTGCAGCGATTCGATGAGCAAATAATTCATCGGCATCCAGACCGGCCCGCGCCAGTTGGAATTGCCGCCAAAAAGCCCGTTCTGTGATTCGCCGGGCCAGTAATTCACTTCGTGCGTTTTGCCGCCGCATTCCAGGCGATACGGCTGGCGCTCATGCGCCTTGGACAAGGCCCGCACACCGTGGTCGCTCAGGAATTCACTTTCATCCAATGCGCGGCGAAGCAGGCATTTCATCCGATGACCGCGCAATAATGAGAGCAACCGGCGGTCGCCGGTGCCACATTCGTGCCAGCGCGAAACCAGCTTTGCGAGGTCTGGCCGGTGGTTGAGAAACCATTCCATCCGCTTGGCAAACTCAGGCAATTCCTTCGGCAACGCGGGTTCGAGCACCTCCACCGCGAAGAGTGGAATGAGGCCGACCATGGACCGCACTTTGAGGGGCACGCTTTCCCCGTCCGGGAGGCAGAGACGGTCGTAGTAGAATTCATCCTGCTCGTCCCAAAGGCCCAGCGCGCCTTCCTCCGCGCCGTTGATGGCGGCGGCGATGTTGAGAAAATGCTCGAAAAACTTGGTGGCGATGTCTTCATAAACCTTGTTATGCCGGGCCAGTTCCAACGCGATGCGCAGGAGGTTCAGACAATACATCGCCATCCAGCTCGTGCCATCCGCCTGGTTGATGAATCCACCGGTCGGCAGCGGTTTGCTGCGATCGAACACGCCGATGTTGTCGAGGCCCAGGAAACCACCCTGAAAAATATTCCGGCCCTGTTCATCCTTGCGGTTGACCCACCAGGTGAAATTCAAGAGCAGCTTGTGATAGACCCGTTCGAGAAACGCAAGGTCGCCGGGATCATTTGGGTTTTCTTGGCGCCGCTGCTTGCGGTCAATTTGAAACACGCGCCAGGCGGCCCAGGCGTGAACCGGCGGGTTCACGTCGCCAAACGCCCATTCGTAGGCGGGCAACTGGCCGTTCGGGTGCATATACCATTCGCGCGTGAGCAGCACGAGCTGGTGTTTTGCAAATGCCGCGTCCACGAGCGCAAGCGGAATGCAATGGAACGCCAGGTCCCACGCGGCGAACCACGGATATTCCCATTTGTCCGGCATGGAAATCACGTCCGCGTTGTTGAGATGTTTCCAATCTGTATTGCGGCCATGCTTGCGTTCAGGCGGTGGCGGTGGTTGGACCGGGTCGCCGCGCAACCATTCCGTCACGTCGTAGTGATAAAATTGCTTGCCCCAAATCATGCCGGCAAAGGCCTGGCGTTGGACGAGGCGCGCGTCGGCGTCGGAAACGCCGTTCTGCAATTCGGCATAAAATTCGCCCGCTTCACGGATGCGTTGGGCAAAAATGGCGTCAAAATCATCAAAGCCGGGCAGGTTTCCAGCTTGTTCCGGCTGAATAAGGCGTACCCGGGCCTGTTGCGAGCCGCCTGCTGAGATGGTCAACTGGTATCGTGCGCCGGCCTTGGTCCCCTCAAGATTCGGGTTCATGGCGGAGCGGTTACCATGGACAATGAATTCGTGAAAGGCGTCCTTGAAATAGCCGGCGGCCTGGCTTTGGCCGAAGAGACGCGAACAATTTGTTTCATTATCGCAGAACAACATCTCGGGGGAACCGTGGGCATGCAGCAGGTAATTCCCGAATTCGGCGTGTTTGGCTGAAACGATCGCATTCTTCGTCAGGAAAAGGTTCGGTTTTGCGGAATTGTCCCAGGACCACGTGTTGCGAAACCAAAGCTGCGGCAGAACGTGCAGGGTCGCCGCTTCCGGACCGCGATTGTGGGCGGTGATGCGCATGAGGATGTCTGTCGGTCCGGCTTTGGCATATTCGACCAAGACGTCGAAATAGCGGTCGTCGTCGAAGATGCCCGTGTCGAGCAACTCAAATTCCGGCTCGTCCTTTCCGCGCCGCCGGTTTTCCTCAACCAAAAGGCAATATGGAAATTCCCGTTGCGGATATTTATACAGCAGCTTCAGGTAGGAATGCGTCGGGGTGGCATCAAGGTAATAATAAAGTTCCTTCACGTCCTCGCCGTGGTTGCCTTCGCTGTTCGACAGGCCGAAGAGCCGTTCCTTCAAAATCGGATCCTGGCCGTTCCACAACGCGAGCGAAAGGCAGAGACGACATTGATTATCGCTGATACCGGCCAGGCCGTCCTCGCCCCAGCGATAAGCACGGCTGCGGGCGTGGTCGTGTGGAAAATATTCCCAGGCCGTGCCGCCGGGGCTGTAATCCTCGCGCACGGTGCCCCACTGGCGTTCGGAAAGATAAGGACCCCAAAGCTGCCACGGCACCGTGCCGGTGTGAGCTGCCGCCAGACGTTCCTTTTCTGAATTCATTTGTCTCCCTTCAACCGCCGGTTTCGAAGCCCGGATACAACGTCATGCCGCCGTCCACAAAAATGCTCGCGCCGTGGATGTAATCCGAATAATCCGACGCCAGCCAGATGGCTGCATGCCCGATGTCACTCGGTTCGCCGATGCGTTTGTAGGGAACCAGTTTCATCAATTTGCGATAAGCCTCGGGCGTGCTCCAGGCTTCCGTGTTGATGGGCGTGCGGATGGCGCCGGGACAAATCGAATTCACGCGGATGCGGTACGGCGCAACCTCTTGCGCGATGCTTTTCATCATCATCATGACGCCGCCTTTGCTCGTGGCGTAATTCACGTGGCCGCCCCAGGGAATCACCTCATGCACCGAACTCATGCAAATGATTTTGCCGGCGGCGCAGGAAATTTCCGGGCGGATACCGCGCCGCTTGAATTCCCGGACGGCTTCGCGCGCGCAAAGAAACTGCCCGGTCAGGTTCACGTTGATGACCAACTGCCAGTCGGCCAGCGTCATGTTCTCAAAGGGCGAATCCTTTTGCAGGCCGGCGTTGTTGACGAGAATGTCAATGGTGCCGAATTCCTGGATCATCTTCTGAAACATCGCCTGCACCTGGTCTTCGCGGCTGATGTCGGCTTGATGCGCGTAAGCGTTCACCCCATGGCCGGCGGCTTCCTTAGCGACGGCGTCGGCGGCTTCGGGATGCGTGACGTAATTAATCACAACGTCCGCGCCCGCCTGCGCGAGCGCCAGTGCAACGGCCTGGCCGATGCCGGAATTGGCGCCGGTGACCAGCGCCTTCTGGCCGGTCAAAACCTTGTTGATGGGGCAGGCGGGCATGACCGCCTGCGGCAGATTTTCCTCCTGCAGATGCTGGCGCATCAGTTGTTCATGTGGCGGCATGGACGGCGTGGGGCCGGTGGGTACTTTGAGTTCAGATGTCATGTTCATTTAAACTGGCTTGTTGTCCCCCGTTTGCGGACCCGCTCGAATCGGGAGAAATCTCCTGCAAAAACTCGTTCGTTTTTCCCGCGCCCGATGGCGAGGATGAGAATGTGACAAAACGCTGGCTGCGTGCGTTCAATCATGGTACTGGGCAGCCGGGCCGTAGTCCGAAGAGGGAACGTTGGCTTGCCGAGTCGTAGCCCGAAGGGCGAAGGCTGGTGCCGGTGGTGAGACTCGAACTCACACGACTTTTTACGGTCCCAGGATTTTAAGTCCTGTGCGTCTGCCATTTCGCCACACCGGCGCCGCGTGTGCAAACGCTAATCCTGATTCCCAACGATGAAAAGCGCGAACTTGTTAAAGGAACACGCGACCTCCGGCTGGATTGCAACTTGTCTCCAGGCGGCTGGAAGCCGCCTTTACTGGCAGGCAGGGATGCCCGCCTCCACGATGGATGGCGCGTGCTGTCTCACTGAACGGTGAAGTTGCCGGAATTGGTCACCGGCGGATCGGCGGAAGCGTCGTAGAATGTCACAAAGAAACTGCCAATTCCCTGGCCCGTGAACGAGGTCTGAATGTAAGACACGCACCCGGCCTCTGCGCCGCCGCTATAAGTCAGAACCAGCATTCCGCCCAGCGGACCGTATAGCGTGAAGGCATAACTGCCCGTAGACACTCCAGGGTTGCTGGAACCGGTTTCAGTCTGGCTGAATGTCCCGTCCCCATTGAGCGTCACCGCGTCCGCAACTCCATTTGCATTTGTTGTGTAAAGGGTCTGACCGGCCAGCGAGGTCGGAACCCAATTCGTCGGTGGCGTCCAGAAGCTGATTGCCGCGATGCTGTTGCTGCCATCGGCCTCCTGATTGGTTAACACGCAGAAATTCGGCGCGATAAACGTCAAGATCAACGGTCCAACCGAGCCGGCAACGGTTGGCGGTGCGGTGTAGTTAAAACTTAACGTGGCGCTGTCAGCACCCGATTTGGAGTAGGTATAAGCCCCCACACCATTGGCGTAATTGGTGGTAAACGAGCTCTGACCGAAGGCGGCGATCCCAAAATTCATTTCGAACAAGCCATCCGGCTGTGTTGCCAGCGCTTCCGTGCCTGCCAACGAAGCCGGCGCATTCCCGCCCAATGATTCCGACAGCATCGCAAATACGCCTGTATCGGATGCAGGCACGTTGTTTGAGCTGTTATAGACGGTGGAGTGATACGTGCCGTAATTGGTCGCTCCAAAGGTCAGTTGCATGAAGTTCGTTTTATTGGGCTGCGTCACCGTCAGCAACGCTCCCAGAGGACTGTATTGCTTGAACGTGTAGTTCCCATTCGTCGTCTGGCCGGCAGCATTGGTAAAGGTCAGTGTGCCCGACCCAAAAGCGGCTGTCGTCATTTGCCCGTCGGCGATCAGAGCCGACGTCTTGCCATTCACCGAAGCAAGGGCCCAATTAGGCGCCGACCAGAGGCTGATTGTCCCGGTGTTCATCGCGTTGCTCTGGTTGCTGAAGATGCACTCGTTGTTGGTGGTGAACGTCAACAACACGGCCATCCTGGTGCCCGATATATCGGGCGGGGCAGTGTAAGTGATGGACAACTGTGCGGTGTTCGGACTCGATTTGCTGTAACTGTAGTTGCCAACGCCGTTGTCATAGTTGGTATTGCCGGAGTTTTGGCTGAACGTGCCGTTGCCAAAGCAGAGATAAAATGTGCCGCCACCATCTTCACTCACGGCCCCCATCAAACCGGCAAGCGAATTCGGCGCCGTATTGTATGTAAATCTGACCGAATTGGTGGGTGAAATGTTTCCGCTCGTGTCCACGGCATAAGCCTGGAGGGTGTTATAGCCGGGTGTCAGGGTCAGGTTGGCCGTCCAGTTGGTCCAGCCGTCGGCGGTCGTGGCCGGGGTCCAGCCCGAGCCGTTCAGGGAATAATAGACCGTGCCCACTGCGAGATTGTCGCTGGCTCTGCCTGTGGCGGTGAAGGTCCCGTTGATCCACTGCTGGTTGGAAGTCGGGGTCAGGATGTTCAAGGTGGGCTTCTGCACATCCACAAAGTTGGCGGTCAAGGTCAGGTTGGTCAGCATGGTGAATTGCAGCGTGGTACGGTTGGTCAGCACCTTGCCGGCGCCGTCGGTCCAGTTGGTGAAGCTGGAGCCCGATATGGCACTGGCGGTCATCGTGTAGCTCATGTTGATGTCGAGGAACTTCCCGTTGTAATTGGGATTGACCGAGCCACGGCCGTTAATGTTGACCGTCAGGGGCAGGGGCACCAGATAGGCAAATCTGACCGAATTGGTGGGTGAAATGTTTCCGCTCGTGTCCACGGCATAGGCCTGGAGGGTGTTGTAGCCGGGAGTCAGGGTGACGTTGGCGGTCCAGTTGGTCCAGCCGTCGGCGGTCGTGGCCGGGGTCCAGCCCGAGCCGTTCAGGGAATAATAGACCGTGCCCACTGCGAGATTGTCGCTGGCTCTGCCTGTGGCGGTGAAGGTCCCGTTGGTCCACTGCTGGTTGGAAGTCGGGGTCAGGATGTTCAGGGTGGGCTTCTGCACATCCACAAAGTTGGCGGTCAAGGTCAGGTTGGTCAGCATGGTGAATTGCAGCGTGGTACGGTTGGTCAGCACCTTGCCGGCGCCGTCGGTCCAGTTGGTGAAGCTGGAGCCCGATATGGCACTGGCGGTCATCGTGTAGCTCATGTTGATGTCGAGGAACTTCCCGTTGTAATTGGGATTGACCGAGCCACGGCCGTTAATGTTGACCGTCAGGGGCAGGGGCACCAGATAGGCAAATCTGACCGAATTGGTGGGTGAAATGTTTCCGCTCGTGTCCACGGCATAGGCCTGGAGGGTGTTGTAGCCGGGAGTCAGGGTGACGTTGGCGGTCCAGTTGGTCCAGCCGTTGGCGGTCGTGGCCGCGGTCCAGCCCGAGCCGTTCAGGGAATAATAGACCGTGCCCACTGCGAGATTGTCGCTGGCTCTGCCTGTGGCGGTGAAGGTACCGTTGGTCCACTGCTGGTTGGAAGTCGGGGTCAGGATGTTCAGGGTGGGCTTCTGCACATCCACAAAGTTGGCGGTCAAGGTCAGGTTGGTCAGCATGGTGAATTGCAGCGTGGTACGGTTGGTCAGCACCTTGCCGGCGCCGTCGGTCCAGTTGGTGAAGCTGGAGCCCGATATGGCACTGGCGGTCATCGTGTAGCTCATGTTGATGTCGAGGAACTTCCCGTTGTAATTGGGATTGACCGAGCCACGGCCGTTAATGTTGACCGTCAGGGGCAGGGGCACCAGATAGGCAAATCTGACCGAATTGGTGGGTGAAATGTTTCCGCTCGTGTCCACGGCATAAGCCTGGAGGGTGTTGTAGCCGGGAGTCAGGGTGACGTTGGCGGTCCAGTTGGTCCAGCCGTCGGCTGTGGCAGCGGCGGTCCAGGTTCCCCCGTTCAACGAGTAATAAACTGTGTCCACGGCGAAATTGTCGCTGGCTCTGCCTGTGGCGGTGAAGGTACCGTTGGTCCACTGCTGGTTGGAAGTCGGGGTCAGGATGTTCAGGGTGGGCTTCTGCACATCCACAAAGTTGGCGGTCAAGGTCAGGTTGGTCAGCATGGTGAATTGCAGCGTGGTACGGTTGGTCAACACCTTGCCGGCGCCGTCGGTCCAGTTGGTGAACATGGACCCGCCTTGGGCACTGGCGGTCATCGTGTAGCTCATGTTGATGTCGAGGAACTTCCCGTTGTAATTGGGATTGACCGAGCCACGGCCGTTAATGTTGACCGTCAGGGGCAGGGGCACCAGATAGGCAAATCTGACCGAATTGGTGGGTGAAATGTTTCCGCTCGTGTCCACGGCATAGGCCTGGAGGGTGTTGTAGCCGGGAGTCAGGGTGACGTTGGCGGTCCAGTTGGTCCAGCCGTTGGCGGTCGTGGCCGCGGTCCAGCCCGAGCCGTTCAGGGAATAATAGACCGTGCCCACTGCGAGATTGTCGCTGGCTCTGCCTGTGGCGGTGAAGGTACCGTTGGTCCACTGCTGGTTGGAAGTCGGGGTCAGGATGTTCAGGGTGGGCTTCTGCACATCCACAAAGTTGGCGGTCAAGGTCAGGTTGGTCAGCATGGTGAATTGCAGCGTGGTACGGTTGGTCAGCACCTTGCCGGCGCCGTCGGTCCAGTTGGTGAAGCTGGAGCCCGATATGGCACTGGCGGTCATCGTGTAGCTCATGTTGATGTCGAGGAACTTCCCGTTGTAATTGGGATTGACCGAGCCACGGCCGTTAATGTTGACCGTCAGGGGCAGGGGCACCAGATAGGCAAATCTGACCGAATTGGTGGGTGAAATGTTTCCGCTCGTGTCCACGGCATAAGCCTGGAGGGTGTTGTAGCCGGGAGTCAGGGTGACGTTGGCGGTCCAGTTGGTCCAGCCGTCGGCTGTGGCAGCGGCGGTCCAGGTTCCCCCGTTCAACGAGTAATAAACTGTGTCCACGGCGAAATTGTCGCTGGCTCTGCCTGTGGCGGTGAAGGTACCGTTGGTCCACTGCTGGTTGGAAGTCGGGGTCAGGATGTTCAGGGTGGGCTTCTGCACATCCACAAAGTTGGCGGTCAAGGTCAGGTTGGTCAGCATGGTGAATTGCAGCGTGGTACGGTTGGTCAGCACCTTGCCGGCGCCGTCGGTCCAGTTGGTGAAGCTGGAGCCCGATATGGCACTGGCGGTCATCGTGTAGCTCATGTTGATGTCGAGGAACTTCCCGTTGTAATTGGGATTGACCGAGCCACGGCCGTTAATGTTGACCGTCAGGGGCAGGGGCACCAGATAGGCAAATCTGACCGAATTGGTGGGTGAAATGTTTCCGCTCGTGTCCACGGCATAAGCCTGGAGGGTGTTATAGCCGGGTGTCAGGGTCAGGTTGGCCGTCCAGTTGGTCCAGCCGTCGGCGGTCGTGGCCGCGGTCCAGCCCGAGCCGTTCAGGGAATAATAGACCGTGCCCACTGCGAGATTGTCGCTGGCCTTGCCGGTGACCGTGAACGTTCCGTTGGTCGTTTGCTGGTTGGACGCCGGGGCGGTGATTTGATCCGAGGGGGAAGTGTGATCGTTGGAGACTTGCACGCTGACTGAAAACGTTTGGGTGACGATGTTGTTGCTGGCGCCGTTATCATTGATAGTGGCGGAAATGATGGCCAAGCCAGTGGCGTTGGTCACCGGTGTGAAAGTCAGTGAACCGTTGGTGTTGGCGCTGGTATAATAGACCGTCGGATTGGGAACCAAATTGGTATTGCTGGATGTCGCGATAACAGTGAGAAATTGATTTTCATTGGTCGCACCGGAAGAGATACCATACAGATTCACCGTTTGAAGCCCGGCATTTTCGTTAACGACCAGGTTATTGATGGGATTCAGAGTCGGGGACTGGTTCACGGGGCTGACCGTCACTGTGAAAGTCTGGGTGACGATATTGTTGCTCGTTCCACCGTCATTGACGGTAACGGAAATAGTGGTCAGGCCGGAGGAATCGGTCACCGGCGCGAAAGTCACGGAGCCGTTGGTATTGGCGCTGGTATAATGGACCGTTGGATTGGGAACCAGATTGGTATTGCTGGACGTCGCGGTGACGGTGAGCTTTTGATTTTCATTGGCGGCACCGGAAGTGATGCCGTACAGATTCATCGTTTGCAGGCCGGCGTTTTCGTTGACGACCAGGTTATTGATGGGATTCAGTGTTGGGGGCTGATTCACGGGCCGGACTGTTACCGTGAAAGACCTGGTGACGATATTATTGCTGGTCCCGCCATCATTGACAGTGACGGAAATGGTGGTCGAGCCAGAGGTGCTGGTCACCGGAGTGAAAGTCAGGGAGCCGTTGGTATTGGCGCTGGTATAGTGGATCGTCGGATTGGGAACGAGATTGGTATTGCTGGATGTCGAGGTGACGGTGAGAAATTGATTTTCATTGGCGGCACCGGAAGTAATGCCGTACAGATTCACCGTTTGCAGGCCGGCGTTTTCGCTGATGGCCAGGTTGTTAATGGGATTCAGCGTCGGTGGCTGATTCACCGGGTTGACCGTCACCGTGAAAGTCCGGGTGACAATGTTGTTACTCGCGCCGCCGTTATTGACAGTGACGGTGACGATTGCCGCGCCATTGGCATTAATCACCGGAGTGAAGGTCAGGGAACCGTTGGTGTGGGGGCTTGTGTAATTGACGGTCGGATTGGGAATCAAATTGGTGTTGCTGGATATCGCCGAGACGGTGAGCATTTGATTTTGGTTGGTGGCACCGGAAGTGATGCCGTACAAATTCACCGTTTGCAGACCGGCGTTTTCTTTGGTGGCCAGGTTGTTGATAGGATTCAGCGTCGGGGGCTGATTGACGGTCACGGTATTGGTTGGAACTGAGTAGGACACCTCGTTCGAAAATGGACTTTGCACGCCTGAGCTGTTATACGTTGTAGCTGCAAAATAATAGGCGGTTCCTTCAACCAAACCGGAAACCGTCGAGTTTGTTGCATTACCGGCAGAAAGTGTGTTGGTGTAATTGCCGCTGGCTCCGCCGTAATAGATATTGTAACCCACAACGGTTGGATCGGTGCTTGCATTCCATGCAAGAGTGACGCTTTGGGCTGCAAAAACAGGCAGCTGCAAGAGAAGAACCATCCCACTTACTAGAAGTGAATTGACAACGGCACGCTCCATCCGGCCAAGAATTTGTTTACTACTCATTTACTACACCTGCGCCTCACTATGCATAAGCTTTGCCAACGTAATGGTTTCGAGCCGGGAATTTCCGAGGTGTGAGCGCCATGGCAGGAAAAGAAAGCGGTTTTTCATAAATACCCGTTGAAATCAGAAGGTTTCGTCGCTTTCGGTCACGGCATCCTCAATATCCTGAATGTTAACGGACCATAACAACACAAGCGGAACCGCGTTTTGTTGAAAGTCTTCAAGACAGCACTGTCTTGAAAAAGAACATGAAAATTCGGCCCGGCTCTCTTCCCTAAATGGCTCGTTTGCGGTCAAAGGAACATGCCTGTGACGAACAAGGGCAAGATTGAGATTGCGGAAACGGGGTGATAAGGACCGTCCATTTTTGCGGACGACCAATGTGGAGGATAGTGAAGATTTTGATGAAGCGTTGAAGAAGTTGCCTCGTTGAAATGACCGCGTCCAATTGTGAGCAACATCCGATTTGCGACTTCCGAAAATCCAACTTAAACTGCTTGTGCAAAGTCGGGCTTGTAATAAAATGCAAATTTCATGAGCGGCAACTATTCCGGCCAATCCGACGACAAGGGCAATACGCGCACCCGCATTTTGATCGTTGACGATCATCCGCTGGTTCGGGAGTCGTTGAAGAAAATCATACAAGGAGAACCTGATCTGGTTGTTTGTGGTGAGGCGGAGGACCGCGAGCAGGCCTTGCAGATTGTAAGTGTTACGGGGCCCCGGCTGGCGATTATTGATCTGACTTTAAAAACTTCTCACGGACTGGAACTCATCAAGGACCTTCGAGAACGTTTTCCGGAAGTACGAAGCCTGGTGCTTTCCATGCATGATGAAATGATACATGCTGAACGGGCAATCCGTGCGGGTGCCCGTGGATATATTAGCAAGCACGAAGCGCCCGCAAGGATTCTCCAGGCGATTCGGAAAATTCTGGGTGGTGAAATTTATTGGAGCGAAAGGGCTGCGGCGCGGGTTGCCTCCAAGATCGCCCGTGCAGCGCCGACCGTTACGAAGTTCGATTTATTGACAGACCGGGAGATGCAGGTCTATCAACTTATTGGTTCTGGCCAGAGCACACGTCAGATTGCCGTCACGTTGCATATTGATGTAAGCACGGTGGAAACTTATAGAGCCAGGATCAAAGACAAGTTGAACATTGAAAGCGGCCTTGAGCTTGTACGTCATGCCATTAATTGGGCAAACACACCGAACCCTTGACGAAATCACCAAATTCAGCCTGAATGAGGCCAAGGGATCCATTGTGTAGCATAAACCACTACATAATAATCCAATTTCAGACTACTGACTTATCTTTATTTTCAGGTATTCTATACATGTGATTGGTGGTTCATTCATGTTGCCAAGTGCCGAAGGGACAAGTGTCTCTAAAGTGTACACAACGAATGCGGCGGATAGTTCAATACTCCGTCCATTGGAGGGTGTTACAATTGGGGAGACGAGGAATTGGGTTGCCGGCGAGCAGGGAATTGATGATCGCTTTGCTTGGTACTGTGCGCGGACAAAGCCGAAGCACGAACACATTGCGGCGGCTAATTTGCACCGAAATCTGCAATTGGAGGTATTTCATCCTCGCCTGCGTATCGAACGGGCGACTCAACGCGGTGTAATGCGCGTTGTCGAACCGCTCTTTCCTTGCTACATTTTCGTTCGTTGTGTGCTTGAAGAGAATTTCAACGACGTAAAGCATACGGCTGGAATCAGTAGCCTCGTGCACTTTGGGCAGAAGGTCCCCCCCGTCGACGATTCTATCATTGAAGAATTACGGGAGTGTTTTGAGGCCGACGACCCGATGACGGTTGAGGATGGTATTTCGCCGGCGGATGAAGTGATTTTTGTTGAGGGAGCGTTCAGGGGTATGCGCGCATTTGTTTTGCGTGTGATGCCGGCGAAAAAGCGAGTCCAGGTGCTGCTTGAGGTTTTGGGTGGCCCGACGCCGGTAGAAGTAGAGCGGAGTGCGGTTGTATTGGAACGAAACACTTTGGCAGATTTTGTGCCGGTTCTGGCAGCCCCAAGTCAGAGAGAGAACTGGCCCGAGAGAAGGTGCGGCAAAAATTAAAATTCCGGTTTTTACCGGACGGAAAGTTGGTTTTTTTGAGAGATGCAAATAACCAACAAATGCGGAGCTTTGTTTTTATAGTATAACGTGCATACGATTGGAGCTGCCCTCATTTGAAGGATGATAACAGCTCCGCGAATTTCTTTCCTGCGATTATTCCAACTATGTATTTCAAAAAAGTGTGCGAACAGAGAGGCTTCCCTGTCCCGCCAATTCCCGTTCCCGGATGGAAGCGGCTTTTGGATGTAGGTCTTGTTATCTTGGCCGCACCGGTCCTTATCCCATCAATGCTCGCAGTGGCGATATTGGTCAGGGTCGTTTCCGAGGGCCCTATTTTGTTTCGACAGGAGCGCGTGGGGTATTTGGGGCAACGGTTTATGTGCTTCAAATTTCGAACGATGTTTGTGAATTCCGACACTAATGTTCATCAGGGGCATTTGGACCAATTGATGGATGCGGATGCTCCGCTGGTAAAGATGGATTCCAAAGGGGACCCGCGGATTATTCCCTTTGGAAAACTGTTGCGTGCTACAGGCCTGGATGAATTGCCGCAATTGATCAATGTGTTGCGGGGCGAAATGAGCCTGGTCGGACCACGTCCCTGTCTCCCATACGAGTACAATAAATATCAGCGCTGGCAGAAGGAACGGTTCAACACCTTGCCAGGCCTGACGGGGCTGTGGCAGGTGGGCGGTAAGAACAAGACCACTTTCACCGAGATGATCTGCCTGGATATTCGTTACACCCGGACCAGGACATTGTGGCTTGATTTGAAGATACTTCTAAAAACATTGCCCGCCATATTAGTTCAGGTGTTTGAATCCCGTGAGCCTCGCGAACGAAGGTCGTTTTCCCCTCTCGACCCTGCTCCGGCCTCCAATCTTTCCAGGAGGGCTGTCCGGCAATAACTGGTTTTGAACCAGAGAAACTGTTTTCAGGTTGGAGGCGTGAACAGCCATTCCAAATTCGTTGATACCATAAACAAATAAAATAGAGACGTACTAATTATGACCAGGAAACTCAAAGTCGGGGTTGTAGGATGTGGCTATTGGGGCCCCAACCTCATTCGCAATTTCAGATCGCTCTCAGGCTGCCATCTGAAAATCATGTGCGACCTTAGCCAGCAGCGGCTCGCGCACCTCAAGACATTGTATCCGGAGGTCCAGCGCTCAATGGATTATGGCCATGTGCTGAACGGTGTTGAACTTGACGCCGTGGTTATAGCCACTTCCGTGAAATCGCACTTTCCGATGGCCAAAGCGAGTCTGCTGGCCGGCAAACATACCTTTATCGAAAAGCCAATGGCCAGTTCCTCCGAGGAATGCGAGGAATTAATCGAGATAGCGCAAAAAAAAGGATTGGTGCTGATGGTCGGCCATACCTTCCTCTATTCCCCGGCGGTCAAAAAAATTCGTGAAATCGTGGATTCCGGTGACATCGGGGAAATCCGCTATATTTGTGCGCGCCGGCTCAATTTGGGATTGTTCCAGAATGATATCAATGTGGCGTGGGACCTTGCGCCGCACGACATCTCCATTATTTTGTCCATCATCGGGGAGCAACCCATGACAGTGAACTGCCGCGGTAGCGCCCATATTACGCAGGGTATCGAGGACGTGACGACCATGTGCCTTGGTTTCGCAAAGCAACGGACCGCCATCATCCATAGCAGTTGGTTGGACCCGAGAAAAGTTCGTGAAATGACGATCGTTGGGAGCAAGCGGATGGTGGTGTATGACGACGTGGCGCCACTGGAAAAAATCCGCATTTTCGATGCGCGGGTGGAGAGCCCGCCGCATTATGACACCTTTGCCGAATTCCAATACGCTTATCATTACGGGGACATGTATGTGCCCTATATCAAGCAGGAGGAACCATTGAAGACCGAGTGCCAGCATTTTTTAGATTGCATTAAACATGGCACATCTCCGCTGACCGATGGCAAACAAGGGTTGGAACTGGTCCGGATTCTGGAGGCCTCCACAAAGTCGCTGGAAAAAGGCGGGGCTCCTGTCGAGCTTGCGGGCGCGCGAAAGGAAGACCCTCGGCTGGAGACGATCAAGGCTTCTTCTCGTGGTCCCGAGTTCCCGGTGTTGATACCGCGGCCGAGGGCCAAAAAGCGCCCATCTCAGAACGGTCGAAGATTACGGATTAAATTACGCGTAAACGGGCAGTAAATTTTTCCACATGGATTCACCGCTTCAGCTGCCGGCTCAACGTATCGCTCGAGACGTAAAATTGGGGAAGAATGTCTGTATTCGCGATTTCACGAATCTCTATGGTTGTGAGATCGGAGACGACGTCAAAATCGGCACGTTTGTTGAAATCCAAAAGGGCGTCAAAATTGGCAACCGCTGCAAGATTTCCAGCCATGCGTTCATTTGCGAAGGGGTGATTTTGGAGGACGATATTTTCATCGGCCACAATGTCACCTTCACCAACGATCGTTATCCCCGCGCCACCAATGGCAACGGGCGGCTGCAAACGGATGCAGATTGGGTTTGCATTCACACCCTGATAAAACGAGGCGCCTCCATCGGTTCTGGAACCACACTGCTCTGCGGTATCACTATTGGGGAGAATGCGATGGTCGGGGCCGGCAGCGTGGTGACCAAAGACGTGCCTCCGGGTGCGGTGGTGGCAGGCAACCCCGCAAGAGTAATTCGGTCGTTCCAAACCAAAGTTTGAATAGACTTGGCCAGATAATGTCGAAATTCTTGATGTTGCATGAGTGATAAGAACCAGGATCCGCCCTCTGCGGGAATGTCGTTGGCAGACATTTATTTCGTCCTGTTCCGACACAAATGGATGATTCTCTTTTTTTCTTTTGCAGGGATAATGGGAGCTATCCTGATGCTTTTTGTAGTAAAGCCGCCTCAATATCAATCCGAGGCCATGCTTTCCATTCGTTACGTAGTTGAAGGAAAATCCCTGAATCCTCCCGGAGATGAGCAGAATACCAGGTCGCTGAATGAGCGCAGCGACAGTATTATCAATACAGAATTGGCGACCCTTCACAGTTTGGATCTGGCGCGTCGGGTAGTCCAAGTCGCAACACCGGAAAAGATTCTGGCCAAAGTCGGCGGAGGCTCAGACACCAATCGGGCCGCGTTTCTGGTAAAAAGCGGTTTGACGGTGGAACAAATTCCTGACAGCAGCGTAATTCGCATCGTCTTTCAAAGTCCAGACCCCAAACTCGTTCAGCCCGTCCTGGGTGAAATTATTGACGCTTATTTCACGAAACACATGCAGATGCATCAAGGCATGGGGGTATCTGATAATTTCCTGACTAATGAGACCGTCCGGTTGCGCGCCGAACTTGCGCAAACGGACGAGCAACTCGGGAATCTCAAACGCGCGGCCGGGGTGATTTCCGTTGGCGATACACAAAAGGCATACGCCGAACAAATAGCAAAACTCCGCCAGGATCTGTCCAGTGCCGAGGTTGAATTGTCAGGGCATCAGGCCATGCTGGGAGAATTGACAAAGTCATCGGGTACGAAACCCGCAACGACAAATGATGAGGAGGCGACGGCGCTGCCTTCCGAACAAGTTGGTGAATATAAGAAGGCTTGTGCCAGTCTCGTTTTTCTTGAGGGAAAGGAGCAGGATTATCTAACCCAGCAGGGATTCACGGCAGAAAATGTGCTGGTCAGGCAGGTTCACGCACAAATTGAGCAAACCGAAGCGCTCAAAAGGAGTCTTGAAGAAAAATATCCCAAGCTCACAGCCTTGAATATTCCGTTATCAAGCTCGATTTCCGGACAGCTGGCAGCCGGCTCGATTAATATCCGCACTGAATCCGAGTTGGTAACAGGCTTCAAGGCAAAAATCCAGGCATTGAATTTGCAATTGAATCAGGTTTGGGCTGAGGCGACTAATTTTGAGAAAGTGGAGACAACCATATCGGAACTTGAACAAAAAAAGCAGGTTGAAGAAACCAATCTCAAATATTTTATGAGTAGTTTGGAGGGGACTCGCATTGACGAGGCATTGGGAGAAGATAAGGCCGCGAATATCAGCATAATCCAGGCCCCATCTCCCCCGGGCAAAGGGTGGTCGAAACAGTTCAAAAAAAAGGTTGAAATGCTGGCGGCAAGCGGCGTCCTCGGCGGATTGGTGCTGGCATTTCTGATCGAGTTGTTTTTAGATCGTTCCATAAAGCGTCCGGCGGATATCGAGACGAAGTTGCGATTGCCGCTTTTTATTTCAATTCCGGCCATGGCGGGTAACGGCCATCGTTCTCTGACACCGATGGGGACCCATTTGCGGTTGAAAGATGTCGCAGACGACGAGCGTGGAACTTCCGGAGGGGTTCCGCCGTTTCCAGCGGCCGGCGTGGAATTGCAGAATCCTTGGAATCCGCTCCACCGGTACTATGAAGGTTTGCGGGACCGATTGATTGTGTATTTTGAAACCAGAAATCTCAACCACAAACCCAAGCTGGTGGCAGTGACCAGTTGCGGCAACGGGGCTGGCGTCAGCAGCATCGCCGCTGGTCTGGCTGCTTCGCTTTCCGAAACCGGTGATGGCAACGTGCTGTTGGTCAACATCAGCGGGGAGCAGGGGGCAGCGCAGCATTTTTACAAAGGCAAACCCGGCTGCAGTCTGGACGAGGCCCTGGCAACCGACAAAAAGCAAGGAGCACTCGTCAAAGCAAACCTTTATACCGGCATGGAACAAACGGACGGCGAAATCCTGACGGCCAATCTGCCAAAGAAAATCTCGACGTTGATGCCCAAGCTCAAGGCCAGTGAGTATGACTACATCATTTTCGACATGCCGCCGGTCAGCCAGACGAGCGTGACGGCGCGGCTCTCCGGGCTCATGGACATGGTTTTGCTGGTGATCGAGTCGGAAAAAACGAATCAAGACGTGGTCAAGCGGGTCAATCAGTTGCTGGCGGAATCCAAGGCAAAAGTCAGCACCGTTCTCAATAAAACCCGGAATTACATTCCGAAACGCTTGCACCAGGAATTTCTTGACAATGTCTGAGGCGACCTGCGGGTTGTGACTCGACAACAATTGCGGGACAATTCGTGCTGGAGAGCATGCTGATTTCGGCTTTGCGCTTGTTGAGGATGATTTCTCCGGAGTTGAATACTCGATCTTCAAGTTCGCGCGCTTCCGAGAGTTCGGGCCTGGCACGGCTCCGCGGCCGGCGTGTAGCGGTTGTCGTTTTCTCTCATTATCCAAGCGACCCGCGCCCGCGCCGCGCCGCCGAGGCCCTGGTTCAGCTCGGCATGAAAGTCGAGGTTTTATGTCTCAAGCAGGATGAGCATGAATCGCGGCGCGAAATCTACAATGGGGTCAGCATCCGGCGGATTTCGTTGAAACGTCGCCGTGGTGGCAAGTTTTCATATGTATTCCAATATTCAGCCTTCCTTCTTGTTTCGTTCGTTTTACTGGCATTCCGTTCTTTGTCGCGGCGCTATGCTCTGGTCCACGTGCATAACATGCCGGACATCCTGGTTTTTGCCGCGCTGGTTCCCAAGATTTTCGGCGCAAAGGTTGTGCTGGATCTTCACGATCCCATGCCGGAGTTGATGATGACGATCTATGGCCTCACGCCGGAAAGCCTCGGTGTTCGCCTCCTGAAAAAGTTTGAGCGATGGAGCATCAACTTTGCAGATGCGGTGCTGACCGTCAACCAGGCCTGCAAGCAGATTTTTACAGCCCGCGGCTGTCCGCCGGGAAAAGTTCACGTCGTCATGAACTCACCCGACGAGGAAATTTTCAAATACCGGGACACGAAGCTGAACTCGGTCGAACGCAATCGCACGAAACCGTTCGTCGTCATGTATCACGGGTCATTGGTCGAACGTCACGGGCTGGATATCGGGGTCAGCGCTTTGCGCGCTCTCCAACAAACCATTCCCCACGCCGAACTCAGAATTTACGGGCAAAGCACGCCATTTCTTGAACGCGTCCTGAATTCGGTGCGAGGGTCCGGCCTGGAAATGTCCGTCCGCTATTTTGGCCCCAAAACACTCGAGCAAATCGTGGAAGCCATTGATGAATGTGATGTGGGGATCATCCCGAATCGCCGCAGCATTTTCACTGAAATCAACACACCGACGCGCATCTTTGAATATCTGTCCCGGGGCAGACCGGTTATTGCTCCGGCAGTGCCGGGAATCCGGGACTACTTTTCGGATGGCCAACTGGTCTTTTTCGAACTGGGGGATGCCAGCGACCTGGCGCGGAAGCTTGAATATGTTTGCCTTCACCCCGAAGAGGTGCAAAAGACGGTGCAATTGGGACAGGGGGTCTTTCGAGACCATAGGTGGAGCGCGGAGCGGACAAAATTCACGAGTCTGGCGGGTGAATTGCTGACCGCTCGCAACTAGCGGATGTCTTTGCGCGTTTTTTCGGAGGCGTCAAGGCTTCCATTTGCCGGGGAGTGGATTTGTCCGTACGCGTTCACTCATCAAAATCCTGCCGATTTTTCCGAATGATAGGAGTTGCCGTCCACCCGACCGAGCAGGATGTGGTTGCAGAGTTCTTCGAACTGTTCAAAACCCCGTGGGAGTTCCATCGAAACGATCGTCAATACGATGTCCTGGTTTGCACGCGCACGCAGGTTCCGCAAAACGCAGCGAAGGTCGTCCTGGTTTACAGTGCGGCATCGGTGGAGTCGGATGTGGATGCCGGGCGTTGGGTGAAATCGCGGCCTGGCGGCACAATGCTGGTTTACGAGGGCGGGCGCATTCCGATATACGGCGATGTTGCGACGTTTCCGAGCGGCCGGTTTGCTCCGGTGGTCGAGGAAAGCACGGGAATGCCGGCCACTTTTACCAGAAGTTCGGGCAACCCGGCCACATGGCGGATTGGATACGATTTGTTCAAGGAGGTGCGTCACCTGCTCAACACGGGGCAACCGGCAGCCAATGCCAGAACCGCCACGCTCGACTTGCACATCACCCTGCTACGAGATCTGATCACGAATTCGGGAATTCCAGTTGTTGAAATACCACCTGTTCCCGAAGGGCACAACTTGATCGTTTGCCTGACCCATGACATTGATCATCCGCTTCTCCGGAATCATTGCTGTGATCATACGATGGCCGGTTTCATGTATCGCGCCACGATCGGGACAATCATCAACGTCTGTCGCCGAAGGAAGTCGCTAAGAGACCTGTGTATCAATGGTGCGGCGGCGCTGAAAGTGCCTTTTATCTGTCTGGGGATGGCAAGGGATTTCTGGCGCGGGTTTGACCGGTATGTCGAAATGGAGGCCGGATGGGCTTCGACCTATTTTGTCATTCCCACAAAAAATTACCCGGGTCGCCCGTTGGCGGGCAATGGCGATTCCCGGCGCGCCGCACGTTACGATGTCACCGAGGTCAAGCCGCAGTTGCAAAATGTCATATCGTCAGATTGCGAGGTCGGGTTGCACGGGATTGACGCCTGGGTTGACAGCGCCAAAGGCCGTGAGGAGCGGGATCGAGTGACACAAACATTGGACACGACCGTAACCGGGGTGCGGATGCATTGGTTATACTTCGACGGGAAATCGCCTGCGGTTTTGGAGCAGGCCGGTTTTTCGTACGACTCGACACTCGGTTACAATGAGACGGTGGGCTATCGTGTCGGCACTGCGCAGGTGTACCGACCTCTGGGCGCAGTGAACCTGCTCGAGCTGCCGCTTCACATTATGGACACCGCGCTGTTTTTTCCTGACTTTCTCAATCTCAGTGACGAGGAAGCCTGGCAGGTGGTGGGGCGGCTCATCCACGATCTGGGCCGGTTTGGAGGCGCGCTGACGATTAACTGGCATGACCGCAGTATCGCACCAGAACGATTATGGGCCGGTTTCTACCTGAAGTTGCTTGGGGAATTGAAGAGTAGAGGCGCCTGGTTCGCCACTGCATCGCAAGCCGTTGCCTGGTTCAGAAAGCGCCGCTCGGCGGTGATCGGAGACGCGATTGCGGACGGCGGGAAGATCAGGATCAAGGCCTCGGTGAAATCCGACAACCGGCTGCCCGGACTAAGGGTTCGAATTCATAAACCCAAGATCTGGAAGGACGCGGAGGGAACATACTCCCAATCGTCGCCAACGTTCGTGGACACAGTTTTCAACGAAAGAATTGATGCTGAAATAGTCTTCTGACCTCCTGCATCCGATGAGTTTAATCGGGTGTATACTGACTTCTCAATTCATGAACAACGATACGATGGTGTTGGCACAGTTCGGTTGTGGCTATTGGGGCCCCAACCTGCTTCGAAACTTCTCCGCCCTCCCCAATTGTCGGATGAAATACGTCGTGGACGCGAGTCCTGAACGTCGGGCCTATGTCGAGGCCAATTTCCCCCGCACCCAGCCTGTAGAATCAAGCGACGCGGTTTTGGCCGATCCGGAAGTGAAGGGGATAATCATCGCAACTCCCGCTGGAACCCACTTTGCGTTCGCCCGGAAAGCACTCCTGGCGGGCAAGCATGTGTTCGTTGAAAAGCCTCTGGCCACGAAAGTGGCGGAAGTGGACGAATTGGCCGGATACGCCGGCGAGCGAAAACTCGTCGTGATGGCCGGTCACACTTTCATCTATAATGCCGCGGTTCGCTACGTAAAAAAGTTGGTGGACAGCGGGGAACTGGGTGAAATCCGTTACATCTACAGCCAACGGCTGAACCTGGGCCGCATTCGATCGGATATTGACGCGCTGTGGAATTTTGCCCCACACGACATCAGTATCATTCAATATTGGCTGGGAAATCCCGAACCATTGTCTGTATCGCGGATGGGAATGGATTACATGCAGGAGCAAGTGGACGACGTCGTCTTTCTCAGCCTTGTTTATCCCGGCAAGATTATGGTCAACATCCATGTCAGTTGGTTGGATCCGCAGAAAGTTCGTAAAATGATCGTTGTCGGCTCACGCAAGATGGTGGTGTATGATGACGTGGCGGACGACAAAATCGCCATTTACGACAAGGGTATTGATCACAGGGCCATTCTGGGCGAGAACATGGATTTCGACAATCCTCGCCGCCTGCAGTTTGATTATCGGAGCGGGGACATCCTTCTCCCGCAGATCAAGTTCAGCGAGCCGCTCCGGGCGGAAGCCGAGCATTTTGTGGATTGCATCCGCAACCAGCGCGTTCCGCTGACAGGAATTGACCACGCGCGCAAAGTGGTTTCAATACTCGAACGGTCCAAGCCGTTCCGCGGCTGAACCAAAGGAGCCAGGAATTTATGGGTGAACCGAAAATTCGAAATGTCGGGGTGGTGAACGTTGCGTTCGGCGAAGATGTTACCATCGTCGAACCGGTCAATCTCTATGGCTGTGTGATCGGAGACGGCAGTTCGATCGGCCCCTTCGTCGAAATCCAGCGCGGGGCCGTTATCGGGAAACGTTGCCGGATTCAATCGCACGCATTCATTTGCGACATGGTGACCATCGGTGATGATTGCTTCATCTCACATGGAGCAATGTTCATAAACGATCCCTTCGCGATTGGGGGCCCCGGAATGCGAAACCGGGAGGTCTGGCGGTCCACTCGTATTGGCTGTCATGTGAGCATCGGAACCAATGCGACCATCCTTCCCGTGACCATTTGCGACCATGTGGTCATCGGGGCCGGGGCAGTGGTGACGCGGGACATTTCCGAGGCCGGCATTTATGCGGGCAACCCCGCGCGCCTCTTACGGCGTCTGGCGAAACCATTTCAGCCCGCCGGTGCGGCATCGGAAATGCGGCCCTGAGCTGGCGAGCGCCGAAACTATTTATTGAAATTTCCTGTTTAGGCCGGGCACGACTGACAATTCTAATTCTATGACTTCGACACCAATGATGAAACCCGGCGCGGCACACGCCATGAAGGTCCCCTTCGTTGACCTCCATGCCCAATACCAGAGCATCAAGACGGAGATTGATGCCGCCATCGCCGGTGTTATTGCCGAATCCGCCTTTGTCCGCGGACCGCACGTCGAAAGTTTCGAACAAGCGTGGGCCAAGACCATGGGGATGCGACATTGTGTTTCCTGTGCCAATGGCACCGACGCGCTCTATATAGCCATGCGCGGGCTGCAATTGAAACCGGGAGATGAGGTTATTACAACTGCTCACTCTTGGATTTCCACCTCCGAAACCATCACCCAGGCCGGTGGACGGGTTGTGTTTTGTGACACCGATGGCGACACGTTTACGATAAATCCGGCTTTGATTGAGGCCAGAATCACGCCGCGCACCGTGGGAATCATTCCGGTCCACCTTTATGGTCAGTCAGCGGACATGGACGCCATAATGGCGATCGCTGCGAAACACAAGCTTTGGGTTATTGAAGATTGCGCCCAAGCTCACCTGGCGCGCTTCAAAGGCAGGCTCGTGGGCACTTTTGGAAACGCGTCAACTTTCTCCTTTTATCCGGGCAAGAACCTCGGGGCATATGGCGATGCCGGGTGCATCGTGACAAATGACGACTCATTGGCGGATTGGACGGCTACATTCGCCCGTCATGGAGGGAAAGGCGATCACATCATGGAAGGCGTTAACAGCCGGATGGACGGTCTTCAGGCCGGGGTCCTGAATGTCAAACTTCCGCATCTGGCTGATTGGACCGGGGCTCGACGGAGAGTCGCTTCCCGCTACGACACACTTTTGCGCGGAGTTGGAGATATCGTGACACCTGAGATCAGCCGTGACCGCGATCACGTTTATCACCTCTATGTCATTCGAACCGGCAAACGGGATGCCTTGAAAAAACATCTGGCAGACGCCAACATCGCAACCGTGTTGAATTATCCGAAGGCCCTGCCGTTCTACCCGGCTTACGCATATCTGGGGCATAAGCCGGCAGATTTCCCGGTGGCCTATCGCAATCAATCACTGATTCTATCATTGCCCATCTATCCGGAAATGAGCGACGAGATGATTGTTTACACCGCCAGCCACATAAAAGGCTTTTTCAACGGTTCAAACGCTTGAAAGTTCCATGCGAATGAGCAAATACGTTGTCATCACACCTGCGCACAATGAAGAAGCTTTCATTGAGAAAACAATCAATTCAATGGTTGCGCAGACCGTCCAGCCAATTAAGTGGGTCATTGTGAATGACGGTTCGGTGGATCGAACAGGCCGGATTGTTGAAAGTTGGGCAAAACGCCACGGATTTATTCAACTTGTGAATTTGCGGCGCGATGAGGGGAGAGACTTCGCTCGCAAGGCGCTTGCCTTCAATGCGGGTTTCAAGGAAATCCAGAAGCTCGCGTTCGATTTCATCGGCAATCTGGACGCCGATATGTCGTTTGAACCGGAATATTTCCAAAACATACTGAAGGAGTTTGAATCAGATCCCAAGTTGGGTATCTCCGGGGGAATCGTCTATACAAAATTTACGCACAAATTTATTTCTTACGACACCACCGCCGATAGCGTAGGCGGGAAGGTACAACTTTTCCGCCGGGAATGCTTTGAATCCGTGGGTGGGTATCTGGCGCTCAAACATGGCGGCATAGATACGGCCGCAGAGGTTATGGCCAGAATGAACGGGTGGATAGTGAGGAAATCTTTTGAAAATAAAACCTTCGAGCATCGTCCAACCAGTTTTGCCTGGGGAGCGCCATTGAAGGCGAAAATGCGTGAGGGTAGCCATTTCCATTCGTTAGGGTATGACCCAATGTTTTATTTGCTGCGTTGCATCTACCGGCTAAAGGAATATCCCTTTGTCATCGGCAGTGGAGCGGCTTTGTTTGGGTATGTCAGCAGCATGGTTCGTCAACATCCGGTCGTGTTGCCGGCGGAGGTTGTTAACTATTTGAGGGCCGAACAAAGAGCTAAATTGAGCAGGGTGCTCCGCTTTTGCTCAGACAGATGACATTTCCGCCCCGATTCGAGCGCTGAAGCCAAACAGACCAACTGATCTTTGAATATGTGCGGTATTTGCGGCATTTTTGACCTGACGGGAAATGCGATTAACCGGGAGACCCTCAGTCGAATGCGCTCCATCATTCAACACCGCGGGCCTGATGGTGAGGGTGAATTCTTGGATCGTGAAGTGGGTTTGGGACATCGGCGCCTCAGCATCATTGACGTAGGCGGGGGTGGACAACCGATCGGGAACGAAGATGGAAGTGTTCAGGTGGTCTTTAATGGAGAAATTTACAACTTCATCGAATTGCGAAATGAGTTGATAAGCCTCCGGCATGAGTTCAAGACGCGTTCGGATACAGAGGTCATCGTTCACGCCTATGAGCAATGGGGTTCTGCATGTGTCAAGCGTTTCAATGGCATGTTCGCGTTTGCCCTTTGGGATGCGCATAAGCGCGAACTCTTTCTAGCGCGCGACCACCTGGGCATCAAGCCCCTTTACTATGTGACAATAGGAAGTCAGCTCTTGTTTGCTTCCGAGATCAAGTCGCTGCTGCAACATCCGGCGTGTCCACGCGAAGTGGATTTGGAAGCTTTGGCGGAACTCTTCACATTTCGCTATGTCCCTTCGCCCAAAACACTGTTTCAAAAGATCATGAAACTGCCGCCGGCCCATTTCATCATGGCATCGCGGGCGGGCCTTCGAATCGAGCGGTTTTGGGATTGGATCCCGCGCCGGCAAAATGGACGCAAGGAAGCAGAACTCATCGAGGAGTATCAGAACTTGCTGGAGGACGCGGTGCGGCTGCAGATGCGAAGCGATGTGCCGGTCGGTTTGTTCCTTAGCTCGGGGGTCGATTCAGGGGCATTGCTGGCAATCATGAGCAAGTATTCCAAAGGGCCGGTTCAAGCCTTTACCATCGGTTTTGAAGAGGGTGAGAAGACCAACGAAGTCAATGATGCCAAGATTCTGGCGCGCATGTTTGGCGCCGACCACTATTTCCAGATGCTGGCGCCCGAGGACTATGTGAGATACTACGAGCGTTACATGTGGGATCTCGAGGAACCGGTGGGCAATGAGACGGCTGCGGCGTTCTACTTTGTCGCACGAATCGCCGGTCAGCGAGTCAAGGTCGTGCTGACCGGGCAGGGGGCCGATGAACCGTGGGCCGGGTACGACCGTTACAAGGGAGTGAAACTTTCCGCTCTCTACAACCGGATGCCCAGCATGGTCACTGACGGAGTGGCGACACTCGTTGCCAGGATGCCCGGTCGCATGGAACGGCTCAAGCGAGGAGCGGCGTCCCTGGGCGAACCGGACGTGCTGACGCGGTTCACCAAAATTTACTCTTTTTTCAGCGCGGAGATGAAAGCTCAACTATACCGGGGTGTGTTGAAAGAGCGCTTTGACGCGGATGCGTATGGGACAAAGCGCGCTTTGAGTCGCCTGCAAAGCGATGTCAAGCATCTCGACCCGCTCACACAAATGCTCTACATAGACACCCGTGCCAATCTGCCTGACGATCTCCTGATGGTATCGGACAAGACTTCGATGGCGAACTCGCTCGAATCGAGAGTGCCTTTTCTTGACTATCGGCTGGTGGAGTTTATCGAGGGCCTGCCACCGAACCTGAAATTGAAGGGATTGAATGGAAAGTATCTTCACAAGAAGGCGGTGGAAAAGTGGCTTCCCAAAGAGATTGTGCATCGAAAGAAGAAGGGGTTCGCCAATCCCGTCGAAAATTGGTTTCGCGTAAGGATGAAATCTTTTGTGGAGGATTGTCTGCTGGGCGGTGATTCATCCATGGCCAATTACTTCGATCGGAATTATATCAGGAAAATGCTCGAGCTGGACCGCACTGGCAAGGAACAATACCGGCGCCACATCTACCTGCTCGTTTCGTTGGAGCTTTGGCACCGGAGCTTTCTGCGGAATTGAAGCGAAGTTACTGGTAGTTGCTCTACCGACGAAGAACCTTGAACGCGCCTGCCGCCATATTCACTGTCCTGGCCGGATTCTTTTTGTTGAAGTTGCCACGGCAATGGGCGGCTCTGCCTTTGTTGATCGGTGCCACCTACATGTCCATGGAAAGTTCGCTGGACCTGGGACCGTTACATTTCACAAGCATTCGCATTCTGGTGGCGATTGGCATTTTGCGGGTGATTACCAGAGGAGAGCGGATCGCCGGAGGATTGAACACGCTGGACCGGGTGCTGATTGCCTGGGCCGTTTGGACCGTATGCAGCAGTTGTTTTCATCAGGACTTTTCGGCCGCGTTAATTTTCCGGCTTGGGTTGGCCTTCAATGTATTAGGCTTCTACCTGTTGGTCCGTGTCTTTATTCGGGATGCGGACAGCCTTTTAAGAGTCTGCAAGGTCATGCTGATTGCTTTGCTTCCGATTGCGCTCGAAATGATCGTTGAAGCAAAGACCGGCAGGAATCTGTTCTCGCTGTTCGGAGGGGTTTCGAGCTTGAGCGAAGTACGCGGCGGCAAGGTGCGTGCGGAAGGTCCATTTGCCCACTCCATTCTGGCGGGAACAGTTGGGGCGGTTTGCCTGCCCGTGGCGTTGCTTTTTTGGAAATCGAACAGGAAGCTGGCATTACTCGGATTGGCCGTGACTGGATTCATGGTGCTGACCAGCAGGTCGAGTGGGCCAATGATGACGGCGATCTTTATTGCCTTTGGACTTGCCCTCTGGAGATTCAGGCAATACATGCGGCTTATCCGTTGGGGTGCCGCGTTGGCGGTTCTTGTGCTTGCCATGGTCATGAATGCCCCCGTTTATTTCATCCTGGACAGGATTGACCTCACCGGCAGCAGTACCGGCTGGCATCGTGCCTACCTGATCGAATCCACCATCACACACGTGGGCGACTGGTGGTTGGGTGGAACAGACTATACGCGTGATTGGACGCCGGAGGCTGGCTACGATGACAACAACACCGACATCACAAATCATTATATCAGGATGGCCGTCTGGGGCGGGTTGCCAATGATGCTGTTATTTATTGGCGGCCTGGTGGTTGCCTTTGGCATGGTAACGAAGGCGCTGCGGGCGAACGAAGACGCTCCCGTCCAGGAACAATTTTTGATCTGGACACTGGGTTGTATTTTATTTGGTCATGTGACCGCAATGATGTCGGTATCCTATTTTGATCAATCGGTTTTTTTCCTGTACTTTGTGCTGGCTGCGATCGCCACCGTGCAGACAGTCTCCGTCCCCGCCGCAGAGGTAGAATTTGAGCGCGCGACCGACGTGGATTCTCCATCGAACCATGAAACGAATCTCTGTCATCATCGTTAGTTGGAATGCCCGCGAGCTTCTGAAGGGCTGCCTGGATTCGATTCGAATATCTGGCGGTTCGTTGGTCCAGGAGGTTATCGTAGTGGATAATGCCTCCACCGACGGGTCGCCAGACATGGTAGCAGAGCAATTTTCTGAAGTTACACTGATTCGCTCAAAGGAGAATCTGGGATTTGCCCGTGCGAACAACCTCGGTCTCCAACCGGCCTCGGGTTCATGGCTGGCGCTGGTCAATTCCGATGTGGTGGTGCATCCCGGATGCTTTGAGCAACTGATAAACTATCTTGAAGCGCACGATGATGTGGGGTTGGTTGGTCCCATGATAACCGGAGGAGACGGTCAGTTGCAGCCGTCATGCCGGCGGCTCCCCACGATTTGGAGCACCGCTTGCCGGAGCCTTGCGCTGGACAAGGTCCTTTCCCGCTGGCCTTTTCTTTCCAGCCAGGAGTTGCGCTGCCGGAGCCACGTCCAGCCAGTGGAAGTCGAGGTGCTGAGTGGTTGCTTTTGGGTGGCGCGCCGCGAGGCGGTTGCGCAAGTGGGGGGATTGGATGAGCGGTTCTTTTTTTATGCGGAGGATATTGATTGGTGCAAACGGTTTGGGGATGCAGGATGGAAAGTGGTATTCGTGCCGAAGGCTGCCGCGACACATTTCGGCGGCGGCAGTTCTGCCAAAGCTCCGCTCCGCTACAGTATCGAGTTGCTGCGGGCTAACCTTGCTTATTGGAGAAAGCACCGCGGAGTGCCGGGCCTGGCAGTTTTCTTTTTGTTGTCCGTCATCCATCACATAACCAGATTGCTGATGCGGGGTGCGGAGACGGTTCTCGGCAGGGGTTTGGATTCTGCCTATAAATATCGGCGAAGTTTGGTTTGTCTCAGGTGGTTGCTTACCGGAAAGGAAGTTTGAAAGAAACCGGGTGGCAGGCGGTGAATCCATCCAAGACATCAGTGTACGTCTTGGAATCACTCGTGCGTCTTAAAAACGGCCAAGAGCAGTCCAGTTCGGCCGGGGTAAGGCTTAAAACCGATGGCATCCGGGCAAAAAACCAAGGAATCGCCAGCCTCAGCGCCGCTTGGTGAAAACTGGCATAATTCTTGTTATAGTTAGTATGTTTGTTAGTATGACATGCCTGATGAAGAGTAATTCATTCTTTTGCGCGGCTGCAGGGGGGCTGATTCTTTTGGCCTGCAGTATTTCTGATGCGGCGAACATCTGTGTCGGTCCCTCCTCGTCCGGTGACGGCAGCGGCAGTGACTGGACCAACCTGAAGGCGTGGAGCGCCACGCCTGCGCGTGGCGACACGTGGTATCTGCGCGATGGCAACTATTCTCCCAAAAATTTCAATACGCCGGTCAGTGGTACCACCTTGATTACCATCAGGAAGGCCACGGCGACCGACCATGCGACGGACGCCGGATGGGCGAGCACGATGGCGAACCAGGCGGTCTTTGTCGCCGCTAGCAATCCCAACAACTCCGTTATCGTATTCAACTCGAGCTACTGGGTTTTCGACGGGCAGACGGGCGGCGGTCCCGGTAACTGGACAAGTGGGTTTGGATTCAAAATAGACGATAGCGATGGATCCCTGCATTTTATGGGATGCAATGTGAACGCCGGGTCTTTCATCACCGCCCGCCATTTCGAGGTGGTCGGGGATGGCGGAGACGGATCGCAAAGCTCTCCAAATAACGACGCCGTGGCAGCGAACTCGGGCACTGGGAACCTTACGTTCTCTTACCTTTACCTCCACGACATGGGGCGGTGCCCATTCCTGACGATAGGCGGTGACCCGATGGTTGTGGAATATGCTTACACCGGAAAATACGAATATGCTGCTGGCGAGCACTCGGAAATCGCCTCGCTGGCGGGGAGCCACCAGACCTTTCGCTATTGCCTGTTTACGTCCGTCAATGGAACTGGCGGCTTGATGTTCAATGGCGCCGGCCCACAATATGTTTATGGCAATGTGTTCTATCACGCGGCGGGTGACAATAGCTGGGGCGCGAGTGCCAATGGTATCATCGGGTCTAAGTCGGCTTCTGGCGACGGCCAACCTCAGAACATTCATGTCTACAACAACACCTTCATCAATACTGCCGTCCCTGCGATGGGAATGTATATGCCGAATTATCCTGGGAATGTCTTCTCCAACAATCTGTTTTATGGCAACAGCGACCCCGGTTACATCACGGGGACCTATCCCCTCGGCCATGACTACAACGAGTACGTGAGCGCAAGCGGATACTCCGCGCCTTCCGAAGCGCACGGGGCAACCGGGTCGGCGAACCCGTTCAACAACTATACGAGCCTCGACTTTACTCTAAAAGCAAATACGCCGACAGGTGCGAATCTTGGGTCTCCCTATAATATTGATCCACTCGGAGTAGTGCGTAATACATGGAGCCGTGGGGCGTATGAATACGGTTCCCAGAACACCTCAGGACCGGTTATCAGCAATATTCAGTACTCAGCGGAAACCAATACGGCTACAATTACCTGGACGACTGACGAGAATGCCAATTCCATTGTGAACTATGGCCTGACGGCTTCTTATGGAATAAGTGTCACGAACTCATCCACGGTGACCAGCCATAGCGTCACGCTTGCCAATCTCGGACAGGGCACTTATTATGATTTTCAAGTCCAGAGCATTGACAGCTCCAATAGATTGAGTTCCAGTGGGAACCAACTTTTCAATACGGTTAACCCTGCAATTGTTCTGGGCCTGCATGTCGTGTCGCCGTGAGCGGAGAAAAACGCCTGAGGCCCGCCTTCTTGAATGACGCAGTTGTTAATGTTTTAAGTTTGCCTCAACATCGAAGCTCATCGGTTACTGAATACCGGATCGGCATTGCGACTAAAGGGAGACAGTTTTCTGCAGAAATTAGGAGAACCATTGGGGTCACAGCACCAGTTCAGCCGTTTGCCG
Source organism: uncultured Verrucomicrobiae bacterium (assembly GCA_963802515.1). Taxonomy (GTDB): domain Bacteria; phylum Verrucomicrobiota; class Verrucomicrobiia; order Limisphaerales; family UBA11358; genus UBA11358. Next base: position 681,760 of record CAWDIX010000002.1, on the reverse strand, counting down.
TTCATACCCGGCGCGAAACGAAGCAGAACGGAAATGAATGATTCAACCCAAATCGCACGCCGGCTCCGTCTTTTAGTTGCCATCGCCAGTTATGGAGAGGGCCATCTGGAATATCTCAGGCGTATAATTCACACATATAAAGGCATGGACCTGGATGTGGATGTGGTGGTGCTCTCCGAGTCGCCCAAAGAGCTTGGTCCCGAAGTTGAAGTCGTGGTTGGGTTGCCATCGAAAAATCCATGGACTCTGCCATTTGCTCACAAAGCCGTTTTTGCCCAGCGGGTGGATCAATATGACCTGTTCGTATATTCCGAGGATGACATTGGAGTGAGCGAAAGCCAAATTCGGGCCTTTCTGAGTGCTGCCGACGAATTGGAGCCGGAGGAGATTGCCGGGTTTCTCAGGTATGAAGTGGATGAAACCGGAAAGTGGCTTCTCGCCGAACCGTGGGGGCACTACCATTGGAAACCCGAATCGGTCAGGCATCGAGGCACTTACACTATCGCGGAATTTACGAACGAACATGCAGGATTCTATATCCTGACCCAGGAACAACTCAAACGGGCCATCGCGTCCGGGGGATTTCTGCGGAACCCTTGCCGGGGGCGTTATAGTTGGCCGGAAACCGCAGCAACGGATCCTTACACAAACTGTGGCTTCCACAAGGTGATTTGCATTTCCGACCTGGAAAACTTTCTCGTTCATCACATGCCCAATCGTTACGCGAACAGCCTTCCGGTATCGCTCGCCTCGTTCAAGGAGCAGATTCAGACTCTGAACGACATATGTGACGGTATTCACCCCGCCTATACTCTTTGGGAGGCGGAATCCAAACAAATGCCCTTTCGATGGCAAAAATGGTATTACGACAAACCCAGTAACGAATTGTTGGAGATGATTCCGGATGATGCAGAAAGTGTTTTGTCAATTGGATGTGGCCGGGGTGATTTGGAGGTGAAGTTGAAGGAACGCGGCGCGAGTGTTACGGCCATTCCCATGGATACAGTCATTGGTGCGGCGGCGCAACGCCGGGGTATTAACGTGGTCTATGGTACATGGGACGAATGTATCAAACGTCTTGAGGATCAAAAGTTCGGGTGCATTTTCATCAAAGACTTGCTGCATCTGCAACAAAATCCAGGTCAACTTCTGGAACAATGCTCCGGATTTGTCGCAAAAGACGGAGTGTTGGTGGTCGCCGGGCCAAACTTTGACCGCGTGCCCTGGTTAATCAGGCGTGTCTTTGGAATCGGTGGCTTTGACAAACTGCGAAGTTTTGCATCGAGCGGATTTAGCATCTGTGTTCCCAGAACTCTGGCGAAGCAGATTGAAAACGCTGGACTTCGCATCACGAACGTTTCCTGGTTGAACCACAACTTTGGCCGGAGCTTCCTCTCTGGCAGGAGAATTAACCTGGGAAGGTTTACCGCGAGAGATTGGGTTCTGCGAGCATGCCGGTAAATTGATTAATTTTGGATTGGCAGTTTTACGCACAAGCCAAGTGCCGGCTTCGGCTGACCAACACAAATTTCGTATAATGAAGTTGAATGAACCAGGCGCGCCGGAAACATCCTTCGGCAGCCAAAACTCGGGAGGGAAATCCTTATGCGAGGTCTCAGTCATTGTGCCTACATTCAACCGGCGCGATTCGCTCCGCAGGCTTCTCGAATCGCTCTCGCGACAGACCCTTTCATCCACCCGATTTGAGGTGATTGTGGTAAGCGATGGCTCAACGGATGATACTGTGAAAATGGTTCGAGAGTTGAAAGGGGGCTTTCAGAACCTGGAGGTTCTGGATCTCGCCAATCATGGTCCGGCCGCCGCGCGAAACTCCGGCGCGAGCGCGGCATCGGGGCGATATTTGGCGTTTACAGATGATGATTGTGAGGCCAGCCAGGACTGGCTTGAACAACTCTTGCTGGCATTTCAACGGACAGGCGCGGTGGCGGTGCAAGGTAAAACCACAACCGACCGCCAGGCTTGCACTCCACTGACCCACCAGATGGAAATTACACACCCCTGGCTTTCAGCCATGCCCACATGCAACGCTGCATATCTGAAAAGTATTTTTGACAGAGTTGGCGGTTTTGACGAGTCTTTCAAGTTTGCTCATAATGAAGATGCGGACTTGGTTTGGCGCGTGGAAGAATACGGTAAGGTTGTCTATTCGCCTGAGGTTCACATCATCCATCCGCCGCGCAGCGACGGTTTTTTCAAGATTGCCCGCAAGGTCAGGCTTTTTGAATGTGACTTTTTGCTTTTTAACAAGCAGCGGGACAAATACAAAAAATATATTGGACCGTCACCCTGGTGGACGATCTATTGGAAAATCTTTGTGGTTCAACAGTTACGAGAAATGAAATCAAACTGCCGATACCTCGTCAAATCCTTCAAGCCGTTGCATTTTGCCGTCGGTTTATTGCGCATAATTGCCCAGTGGTTCTACCTGGTGCGTTTTTTTCCGGCGTATCTCAACGCACAGCGCTTTTACGGTCTGCGGCCAAACGGCCGCTGATGAAGATTGCTGTTTGACGTAATCCAGCCATGCCAAAGGTCAGTGTCATTATGCCGTGTTTTAACCACGCGCAATTTGTGGTTGAATCAGCGAAGGGCATCCTTGGCCAAACTCAAGCGGACTTGGAGTTGATCATTGTCGATGATTGCTCGTCTGACAATTCATGGGAAGCAATTGAAGGTATGGCCGCAAAAGATTCCAGGGTCAAAGTCATCAGGCACGTGCAAAACCAGGGGGCGTCCAAATCGAGGAATGATGGTCTGCGCGCCGCCGGTGGCGAGTTCATCGGTTTTTGCGATGCGGATGACGTTTGGGAACCACAGAAACTAAGGCGCCAGGTAAATCTTCTTGAAGAGAATCCGGACCATGATGTGGCTTATTGCGATACGATCATTATTGACGAAAATGGTTCACCAACGGGCCAGCGTTTCAGCGAACTTTTCCCCGTTCCGAAAACCAGATCCGGGTGGTTGTTTCGGGAATTGGTCGTGCGGAATTTCATCAACATGCAAAGCGTTTTGATGCGAAAGGAATGTGTGGAATCAGTGGGATATTTTGATGAAGGTATCAAATGGGTCGAGGATTGGTGGTACTGGGTCCGGCTTTCCCATCATCATCATTTTTTATATTCCAAAGAACCTCTGGCGAAGTACCGCGTGCATGGTCGCAGCACAAATCGGGTGCAGAAACGCAGTTGTTGCGTGAATCGGTTCAAGGTTTATCGCCGAATCCTGCAACAGTACACTGACCTGCCGCCGTCCTCCAAAAGCGTGGTCGTCTACAACATGGCCGCTGAATTGTGCGACCTTGGAAAAAGGCGTGCGGGTCGTCGACTGTTATGGGATACCATCAAATTATCCATGATGGACGTGAGAGCATTCAACACTTTTTGCCGGGCCTTGCGGCGCATAATACTTTATGCGCCCATTCCACTGCAATAAACAGGGGGGATATGCGCTTTTTATTTATCTATCCGAGTTCGGGTGTTTTGGGCGGAATTGAGACGCTCCTCGCCAGAATGTCACGATGGCTCACCGAAAACAACCATGAGGTGACATTGCTGGTTGACCGGCCCGGAAAATGGACAGACCTTTTGCCGCGCAGCGTAAGATGTGTGGTTTTGGACAATCACTTCCCGAAACTTTATTACTACTTCCACGCCAAGCGGATTTGGAAGTCACTGGGAATCGAAAAACCGGACGTTATCAAAAGCTTCGACATTGGATCTTCATGGATCGCGTGCCAATTGGCCGGAATAATCCGCACCGACTGCAAGGTTATTGCGGGTATCTACAACCCTTCCGTTTTCAACTGGTATTGGGCGCCGGAATCATCACGGCCCTGGAGCGCCAAGCGGCTTTATCTGAGAAACTACTTGAAGTGCGTTCCGGCCAGCGCCCGCGTTTTCTGTGGGGTGGACCAATTGGAGGAGCTTGAAGAGGTGCATCGCCAAAAGGGAATTCTGTGGCCGATACCCATCGACACAACGCAGTTCGAACCCGCCGTGCGTAAACCCAAATCGGGTAAAATCGTATCAGTGGGACGGTTGTCTCCCATGAAGGAGTATAACCTCTACCTGATTGATGTGGTGAAAACCCTGCGGGATCGAGGTCATGACGTTACCTGGTCTGTATATGGAACGGGTGAATATGAAACAACCATGCGCGAACGAATCAAAGAGGCCCATCTCGAACAATTTATTTTCATGGAGGGCACGGTCCCGTACGCACGCTTCCGGAAGGTTCTTGAAGACGCATATGTTTTCGTGGGAATGGGGACCTCCATTCTGGAGGCGGCGTTATTCAAGGTGCCGAATGTCAATGCCAATGCGTACGAACGGGCGGGGTTGACCTGTGGCCCGGTTTATAATTTCCCGCCCGGCAGCATCGGGCCTGGAAACGCGCCGCCAAAATTAAAAGTGAGTGATGAGATCGAGCGCATCCTGCGCCTGAACCGCGCGGATTACCGTGCGGAAGAAGAGAAGGTTGGCGCTTCGGTGGCGGTGCATGAGATGGAAAACTCCATGAGATACTTCCTGCAAATAGTCCGCGAAGCCGAACCAACCCGGCCGGGGAAGTGCCATTATCTGGTAAATTATCCATTCTGGTTCCTCCGGCGCATGATGAAAGGGTTCGTCCGCAACAGGGAAACCCGGCATCCGGGTCCCGCCGCGCCGGTAACCACGGCCAGCGTCTAGCTCACTGGAAAAAACCAACGCAAACGGCCGGGTTTGAGCCAATTCATTGTTCCGTCTCAACGCGATAAAATTTGTCAGAATTCCAACATTATGAGCAAAATCTGGAATGCAATCACTGGCTATTCGGCCTGTTTGTGCTATTTTATGTCGTTGACGGAAATTGCACAGAGAGGATCCAAAAAACAGTTAGACGGAAATGGAACAAAATACCTTGGTTTGCCTCCCAGCTTTGAAGAGGCGGGATTGAAGCAGGGAATGGGTTGTTTTTCAGCCGGTTTGATTACTGCAGTAGCAAATGTGAGTTTTATCAAGCTTCTTAAGATGCTCCAAGTTTGCAGAGGCCTGCGGCTGACCACGTTGGCGGCGGCGCTTGTTGGTTTGGCGGGTTGCTTGGCGATTCCGGCTAAAGGTCAGGGAACGCAACCGCTGGTCGCGATTCATGACTCTGAATTGACGCGTGCCTTGGAAACCATGCCGGCATCCGGCGCGACGCCTGCGGGAACCGGAACTACGAGCAATCAATGGTGGATAACGCAGTGGCACTACTTTGTGATGCCTGATTCAGTCAAGGAAATGCTGCGTTCTGACGGTACCGCTTTCACAGTGGTGGGCGATTCGAATATCGTAGCGGGAGTTCTGACCAATGCAGACGGTTCTCCCAAATATCCCATCGTCATCAGCCTGGCAGCCGAGGCAATCCAGGACGCTGAAATCGCCAATCTGACCAACTATGTCGCTGCAGGCGGTTTCCTGTTTGTAGGTTCATCATCCTTTACGCGCAATACCAACGGAACAACTCGCGGCGATTTTGCGATTGCCAACGCGATGGGCGTGGACATGGTTAATCCGGCCCTTACCAACTGGTCCCTGGACGGCACGTTTACCAAAATCTCCAATCATCCTATTCTCAGCCTGCTTCCTGCCGGGCAGGTCGAATGGCAAATGGCGTCGTCGTCGGAAGAAATTTCGTGGCCGGTGTACACCCGTTTCAACAGTGAAACTCCGAACGCAGCCAATCCCGGGCTTCCCCATCTGGTGTGGCAGGTTCAGGCAAATGGCGCCACCGTTATTGCCCAGGGAGACGGGAGTTTGCCGTATCTTTCGGTGAAGCCTTACGGCAAGGGTTGCTTTATTTATGATGCTGCGTTGCAACCCTTAATCGGCCATGGCGGTTGGGCGCCGGGGATGTATGCCTACAGCATATTCAGAAACGCCATCCAATGGGCGTTTCAGTCCGCCGGGCTGCCGGTCGTCAAGCGCAGTCCCTGGCCTTATGCTTATAACGCCGCCGTCATTTTTCGCCACGACATGGAGGCCATTCCGGCGAATATCACCGGCATCGAGGGTTCGGCCCTGTTTGAGCACACAAACGGGGCGAGTGGAGACTATTATTTCTGTACGGGCACATTGCGCCAGGACATGCCCAACCCGACGTTGACGAATACCATCGCCAGTCTGCGGCGGGCAATCGCCAACGACGGGGCGACCATCAACTCGCACAATGGGGGACTTACCAACATCAATCCTTATTATGTAACCAATATCCCGCCATCCCCATTGGTTGTCATCGAAGCCAACCTTGGCCAGTTGATTTCGGAGGGATGGCTGACCGCCTTTGAACCCTATACCGATCCGGTTTTAGCACCCTTTCCTTCCAATGGGCTGGAATATGATTATTGGCATTGGTCGCCGGATGAGATTCTGGATCTTACCAATGGCAGTGCCTACGCGCTGACTTCCATTTCAAATTCCTTCGTGGATCTCGCCGGATGGCAACTGACAAATGGGACTCCACGCGCGTGGGTGGCTCCATATTTTAACGCCACCCGCGAAGGCTCCTTCCAGATCGAGCAACAGCTGGGCATCAAAATCGCAGGCGAGACCAAACTTTCCCCGTTTCCTCATTGGACCCTCTCAGCGCAGGCGCCGGACAAGCTTTATCCGACCCTCCAGCTACCCGTCAGCGATTGGTTCGTCCCCTCCCCCTTAAACCCAAATGTAACACAAATTGCGCAGGCCATGGAAGCCAACCATACAACTGCATCCGTGCAAGCGTTGGTTGACGCCTATTACAATTTGGGAGCTTTGATCAACCTCTATTGTCACAGCGCTTCCCCCAGCGGCGGCCCGGCCGGCTCGTTGCCGGGTACGTATCTTACCTACAGCCTAAGCAAGCCCAGAATCTGGTCTACCAATTCGGCCGGAATATACGCATGGTGGCTGCAGGAATCCAATGCTCAAGTTGCCGTGAATTATACCAATATCAGCGGTCAATCTGTGACCACTCTTTCCATTACCGGTGAGGGCAACCCGAATGCAGCGGTTGAAGTTCTGGCGCCGAGCGCCTCATATTCTGCCCTCCAGGTCTTTACCAACGGCGCGCTTGCGGGCACAGATGTTTATCGGACCAACGGCCAGCTTATCAAGGTGCTGGTTGGGACCTCGGTCTCCAACGCGGTGATCCGCTATCTGATTCCGCCGTCTGCCCAGGACGACGTTTTTACTGGCCCACAAGGTTCTTCCCTGGTGGTGTCAGCCCCGGGAGTTTTAACCAACGACACAGCGGGCAGCGGCGGGGGCGGTCTGACTGCAATGCTGGTCAGCGGGCCGGCCAATGGTTCGCTGACTTTAAACTCGGATGGCTCCTTCACCTACATGCCCACGGGCAATTTTGCCGGCGCAGACGGTTTCTCCTATCAGGCTGTCAGCGGTTCGTTGACCTCGAGCGTGGCTACGGTAACCATAATGGTTTTGTCGCCCGGCGAACTCGTTTACGATACTTTCGGACGCGAGACGAATGCCGGCGACATCTTCCCCTGGGTCCAGGAACTTGGCACGTGGAGTATAACCAATAGTGCGCTGGTCGGAACCAGCCCGCTCAACAGCTACGGCTATGCCTATTATGATGATAGTGCCAGTTGGAACAATTTTTCCGTGCAGGCCCAAATCCAGTTTTCTTCGACGAGTGGATTAGGCGGGGGCGTTGGCGGCAGGCTGGATCCGGTCAGCGGAGCGCATTATGCCGCCTGGATTTATCCGGAAAATTCTTCCGCCGGGCCAGGAACTGGAACTGCCGTATTGCAACTCGTCAAGTTTGAGACTTGGACGGCTTATACTCTGATCGGAAACCCGATAACCCTGCCTGGAATGGGCACGAATCCCCACACGGTGCAACTGACCTTCCAGACCAATAGCCTCGCCGTATATTTCGACGGTGTCCTGGAGACCAATATTACGGACGATGGCTCCATTGACGGGTTGCCCGCTTACACCAACGGAACTGTAAGCCTGGATATGTACACGGACTCGAGCGCGTACACGATGTCGGTGGACAACGTGATCGTCAGTACCCTGGCAACCATCGCTAACAATGACAGTTACAATGCCGCGAAAAACACAGCGCTGCACGTCCCGGCGCCGGGAGTTTTGGTTAACGACTCCGGGGGTAGTGGAAGCCTGACTGTTTTTCAGATCAGTGTCCCTTCCCACGGAAGTCTGACGCTCACCAACAACGGTGGTTTTACCTACACACCATCCAACAACTTCACCGGAGTGGACAGTTTCACCTACGAGGCCACCGATGGCCAGACAACTTCCGGCGTGGCGACGGTGACCATCACGGTGAATAATTTCCCGGTGGCCAACAATGACAGTTATGCCGTTGCGGAAAATGCCACTCTGACAGTTGGACCTCCGGGGATTCTCGCGAACGACACGGGCGGCAGCGGACCCCTCTCGGCGATCTTTGTCACCGGTCCAACCCAGGGAACCCTCTCGCCAACCAACAACGGCAGTTTTGGTTATACGCCCGGAAACAATTTTATTGGGTCAGACAGCTTCACTTACCGGGCTACAGATGGGGTCGCCACCTCCGATGTGGCGACGGTGACCATTACGGTGACGCCTCCAACTACGGCCAACAACGACATCTACGGCATGACGCCGGGAACAACTCTAAATGTGTCCACGCCGGGAGTTCTGGCCAACGACGTAAGTGGTGGCGGGAGCTTGACCGCTTTGTCAGCCTCTGCGCCGCTCCATGGCATTTTGAACCTGGCCAACTCCGGTGGATTTGCCTACCAACCAACGAATAATTTCATTGGGATTGATGACTTCACCTACCAGGCCAGCGATGGAGTGACCACCTCGGCCGTTGCGGCGGTGGCCGTCGAAGTCACGCCTGCCGGGAAACTCCTGGTGGACAACTTCTCGCGTTCATTGCTCTGGCCTTGGGCGCAAGAGTCAGGGGCATGGAGTCTGGCGAACAACGCGTTGCTCGGGACAGGCGGCGCCAACTCGTACGCTTATGCCTATATCAGCAACAACTGGACTGACTATATCGTGCAGGGGCAAATCCAGACCTCCTCAACCAATGCCTGGGGTTTTGGCCTCAGTGGGCACGTGGATCCGACGACGGGGGCGCAGTATGCGGCCTGGGTTTACCCCGAAGGGTCACAGGGTCCCAATTATCCTCCCACGATCGGGACCACCGGCACGGCGGTGTTGAAACTGATTAGATTCACGGCCTGGAATGCTTACACCGTCTTGGGCCAGGTGAATTTGCCGAACGTGGGCAACAATTGGCATACCGTGAAAATGGCATTCCAGGGGACAAACATTGTGGTGAGTTACGATGGCACTCAGGAAATCAACACCAACGATCCGGCGCCATTCATCAGCGGCGGGATCAGCGCGGGCATGTATTTGGATTCGACCGTTTACACGCTTTCAGTCAGCAACGTCGTTGTGGCTCCGCTGGTCGCCGATGACAGCTACACGGTGGGTGCAAATACGACGTTGAATGTTGCCTCCCCCGGGGTATTGACCAACGACACGGATTTGTATGGGGCCGGTCTGACTGCTGCGTTGGTCAGTGGTCCGGCCCACGGCATACTGAATTTGACCAACAATGGTGGATTCAGCTATACGCCGACAAACAGCTTTGCCGGTACGGACAGTTTTGTTTACAGCGCCAATTCGGGGGCGACCAATCTGGGCAATGCCACGGTGACGATAACCGTCATCCCGTTGTTGACGGTGACAGCTGACAACCTCACACGAGCCTATGGCACGACCAACCCGGCGTTTGCGGTCAGTTACAATGGCTTCGTGAACGGCGACACGACCAACGTGCTGACGGGGGCGCCGAACATCACGACCGCTGCCACGACCAATAGTCCGGTGGGTGGCTATACCATTACAATCAGCCAGGGCACGTTAAGTGCCCCCAACTACAACTTTGCATTCGTCAACGGAACGCTGACCGTTACCCAGGCGGTTCTGGCGGTTTCATCGGGCATCAGCGCCAACAACAAGGTGTATGACCGGACGGCGGTGGCGACGATCACGTCGAATAATGTGAGTTTGAACGGAGTGGTGGCGGGCGATGTGGTGAACCTCTCGACGAACGGTTACACCGCGACATTTGCGAGCACGAACGTGGGGACGGGGATAGCGGTAAACGTGAGCGGGCTATCACTCACCGGTGCGCGGGCGACAAACTACACCCTGAACTTGCCATTGGTTTTAAATGCGAACATCACGGGCAAGGCGCTGACAGTGGCTTCGGGGCTGAGTGCCAACAACAAGGTGTATGACCGGACGGCGGTGGCGACGATCACGTCGAATAATGTGAGTTTGAACGGAGTGGTGGCGGGCGATGTGGTGAACCTCTCGACGAACGGTTACACCGCGACATTTGCGAGCACGAACGTGGGGACGGGGATAGCGGTAAACGTGAGCGGGCTATCACTCACCGGTGCGCGGGCGACAAACTACACCCTGAACTTGCCATTGGTTTTAAATGCGAACATCACGGGCAAGGCGCTGACAGTGGCTTCGGGGCTGAGTGCCAACAACAAGGTGTATGACCGGACGGCGGTGGCGACGATCACGTCGAATAATGTGAGTTTGAACGGAGTGGTGGCGGGCGATGTGGTGAACCTCTCGACGAACGGTTACACCGCGACATTTGCGAGCACGAACGTGGGGACGGGGATAGCGGTAAACGTGAGCGGGCTATCACTCACCGGTGCGCGGGCGACAAACTACACCCTGAACTTGCCATTGGTATTGAATGCGAACATCACGGCGGTGGGTTTGACGCTGACGGCGAGCAACCAGGCGAAGGTGTACGGGCAGACGCTGACGTTCAACGGGACGGAGTTCGGGGTGAGCGGGCTGGTGGGCGGGGACAGCGTGAGCAGCGCGAGTTTGAGCAGCGCGGGCGCGGTAGCGGGCGCGGCGGTGGGCGGGTCACCGTACAGCATCGTGATAACGAACGCGGTCGGGGTGGGATTGACGAACTACACGATCAGCTACGTGAACGGAGCGCTGACGGTCAACGCGGCGTTGCTGGGCGTAAGCGCGAACAACACGAACCGTGCGTACGGAACGACCAACCCGGTGTTCACGGTGAGTTACAATGGATTTGTGAACGGGGACAGTCTGAACGTGCTGAGCGGCGCGCCGGTATTGACGACGAGCGCGGCAACGAACAGTCCGGTGGGCACTTACGTGATTACGAACAGTGCGGGGACCCTGGTGGCAACGAACTACCTGGTGAGCCTGACCAACGGATTGCTGACGGTGAATGCGGGGAACCTGACGCTGACGGCGAGCAACCAGGCGAAGGTGTACGGGCAGACGCTGACGTTCAACGGGACGGAGTTCGGGGTGAGCGGGCTGGTGGGCGGGGACAGCGTGAGCAGCGCGAGCTTGAGCAGCGCGGGCGCGGCAGCGGGCGCGGCGGTGGGCGGGTCACCGTACAGCATCGTAATCACCAATGCGGTCGGGGTGGGATTGACGAACTACACGATCAGCTACGTGAACGGAGCGCTGACGGTCAACGCGGCGTTGCTGGGCGTAAGCGCGAACAACACGAACCGGGCGTACGGAACGACCAACCCTGTGTTCACGGTGAGTTACAATGGATTTGTGAACGGGGACAGTCTGAACGTGCTGAGCGGCGCGCCGGTATTGACGACGAGCGCGGCAACGAACAGTCCGGTGGGGAGTTATGTGATTACGAACAGTGCGGGGACCCTGGTGGCAACGAACTACCTGGTGAGCCTGACCAACGGATTGCTGACGGTGAATGCGGGGAACCTGACGCTGACGGCGAGCAACCAGGCGAAGGTGTACGGGCAGACGTTGAGCTTTGCGGGGACGGAGTTCGGGGTGAGCGGACTGGTGGGCGGGGACAGTGTGAGCAGCGCGAGCTTGAGCAGTGCGGGCGCGGCGGCGGGCGCGGCGGTGGGCGGGTCACCGTACAGCATCGTGATTACCAATGCGGTCGGGGTGGGATTGACGAACTACACGATCAGCTACGTGAACGGAGCGCTGACGGTCAACGCGGCGTTGCTGGGCGTAAGCGCGAACAACACGAACCGGGCGTACGGAACGACCAACCCTGTGTTCACGGTGAGTTACAATGGATTTGTGAACGGGGACAGTCTGAACGTGCTGAGCGGCGCGCCGGTATTGACGACGAGCGCGGCAACGAACAGTCCGGTGGGGAGTTATGTGATCACCAACACGCTTGGGACCCTGGTGGCAACGAACTACCTGGTGAGCCTGACCAACGGATTGCTGACGGTGAATGCGGGGAACCTGACGCTGACGGCGAGCAACCAGGCGAAGGTGTACGGGCAGACGCTGACGTTCAACGGGACGGAGTTCGGGGTGAGCGGGCTGGTGGGCGGGGACAGCGTGAGCAGCGCGAGTTTGAGCAGCGCGGGCGCGGTAGCGGGCGCGGCGGTGGGCGGGTCACCGTACAGCATCGTGATAACGAACGCGGTCGGGGTGGGATTGACGAACTACACGATCAGCTACGTGAACGGAGCGCTGACGGTCAACGCGGCGTTGCTGGGCGTAAGCGCGAACAACACGAACCGTGCGTACGGAACGACCAACCCGGTGTTCACGGTGAGTTACAATGGATTTGTGAACGGGGACAGTCTGAACGTGCTGAGCGGCGCGCCGGTATTGACGACGAGCGCGGCAACGAACAGTCCGGTGGGCACTTACGTGATTACGAACAGTGCGGGGACCCTGGTGGCAACGAACTACCTGGTGAGCCTGACCAACGGATTGCTGACGGTGAATGCGGGGAACCTGACGCTGACGGCGAGCAACCAGGCGAAGGTGTACGGGCAGACGCTGACGTTCAACGGGACGGAGTTCGGGGTGAGCGGGCTGGTGGGCGGGGACAGCGTGAGCAGCGCGAGCTTGAGCAGCGCGGGCGCGGCAGCGGGCGCGGCGGTGGGCGGGTCACCGTACAGCATCGTAATCACCAATGCGGTCGGGGTGGGATTGACGAACTACACGATCAGCTACGTGAACGGAGCGCTGACGGTCAACGCGGCGTTGCTGGGCGTAAGCGCGAACAACACGAACCGGGCGTACGGAACGACCAACCCTGTGTTCACGGTGAGTTACAATGGATTTGTGAACGGGGACAGTCTGAACGTGCTGAGCGGCGCGCCGGTATTGACGACGAGCGCGGCAACGAACAGTCCGGTGGGGAGTTATGTGATTACGAACAGTGCGGGGACCCTGGTGGCAACGAACTACCTGGTGAGCCTGACCAACGGATTGCTGACGGTGAATGCGGGGAACCTGACGCTGACGGCGAGCAACCAGGCGAAGGTGTACGGGCAGACGTTGAGCTTTGCGGGGACGGAGTTCGGGGTGAGCGGACTGGTGGGCGGGGACAGTGTGAGCAGCGCGAGCTTGAGCAGTGCGGGCGCGGCGGCGGGCGCGGCGGTGGGCGGGTCACCGTACAGCATCGTGATTACCAATGCGGTCGGGGTGGGATTGACGAACTACACGATCAGCTACGTGAACGGAGCGCTGACGGTCAACGCGGCGTTGCTGGGCGTAAGCGCGAACAACACGAACCGGGCGTACGGAACGACCAACCCTGTGTTCACGGTGAGTTACAATGGATTTGTGAACGGGGACAGTCTGAACGTGCTGAGCGGCGCGCCGGTATTGACGACGAGCGCGGCAACGAACAGTCCGGTGGGGAGTTATGTGATCACCAACACGCTTGGGACCCTGGTGGCAACGAACTACCTGGTGAGCCTGACCAACGGATTGCTGACGGTGAATGCGGGGAACCTGACGCTGACGGCGAGCAACCAGGCGAAGGTGTACGGGCAGACGCTGACGTTCAACGGGACGGAGTTCGGGGTGAGCGGACTGGTGGGCGGGGACAGTGTGAGCAGCGCGAGCTTGAGCAGTGCGGGCGCGGCGGCGGGCGCGGCGGTGGGCGGGTCACCGTACAGCATCGTGATAACGAACGCGGTCGGGGTGGGATTGACGAACTACACGATCAGCTACGTGAACGGAGCGCTGACGGTCAACGCGGCGTTGCTGGGCGTGAGCGCGAACAACACGAACCGTGCGTACGGAACGACCAACCCGGTGTTCACGGTGAGTTACAATGGATTTGTGAACGGGGACAGTCTGAACGTGCTGAGCGGCGCGCCGGTATTGACGACGAGCGCGGCAACGAACAGTCCGGTGGGGAGTTATGTGATCACCAACACGCTTGGGACCCTGGTGGCAACGAACTACCTGGTGAGCCTGACCAACGGATTGCTGACGGTGAATGCGGGGAACCTGACGCTGACGGCGAGCAACCAGGCGAAGGTGTACGGGCAGACGTTGAGCTTTGCGGGGACGGAGTTCGGGGTGAGCGGACTGGTGGGCGGGGACAGTGTGAGCAGCGCGAGCTTGAGCAGCGCGGGCGCGGCAGCGGGCGCGGCGGTGGGCGGGTCACCGTACAGCATCGTGATTACCAATGCGGTCGGGGTGGGATTGACGAACTACACGATCAGCTACGTGAACGGAGCGCTGACGGTCAACGCGGCGTTGCTGGGCGTGAGCGCGAACAACACGAACCGTGCGTACGGAACGACCAACCCGGTGTTCACGGTGAGTTACAATGGATTTGTGAACGGGGACAGTCTGAACGTGCTGAGCGGCGCGCCGGTATTGACGACGAGCGCGGCAACGAACAGTCCGGTGGGCACTTACGTGATTACGAACAGTGCGGGGACCCTGGTGGCAACGAACTACCTGGTGAGCCTGACCAACGGATTGCTGACGGTGAATGCGGGGAACCTGACGCTGACGGCGAGCAACCAGGCGAAGGTGTACGGGCAGACGCTGAGTTTTGCGGGGACGGAGTTCGGGGTGAGCGGGCTGGTGGGCGGGGACAGCGTGAGCAGCGCGAGCTTGAGCAGTGCGGGCGCGGCGGCGGGCGCGGCGGTGGGCGGGTCACCGTACAGCATCGTGATTACCAATGCGGTCGGGGTGGGATTGACGAACTACACGATCAGCTACGTGAACGGAGCGCTGACGGTCAACGCGGCGTTGCTGGGCGTAAGCGCGAACAACACGAACCGGGCGTACGGAACGACCAACCCTGTGTTCACGGTGAGTTACAATGGATTTGTGAACGGGGACAGTCTGAACGTGCTGAGCGGCGCGCCGGTATTGACGACGAGCGCGGCAACGAACAGTCCGGTGGGCACTTACGTGATTACGAACAGTGCGGGGACCCTGGTGGCAACGAACTACCTGGTGAGCCTGACCAACGGATTGCTGACGGTGAATGCGGGGAACCTGACGCTGACGGCGAGCAACCAGGCGAAGGTGTACGGGCAGACGCTGACGTTCAACGGGACGGAGTTCGGGGTGAGCGGGCTGGTGGGCGGGGACAGCGTGAGCAGCGCGAGCTTGAGCAGCGCGGGCGCGGCAGCGGGCGCGGCGGTGGGCGGGTCACCGTACAGCATCGTGATAACGAACGCGGTCGGGGTGGGATTGACGAACTACACGATCAGCTACGTGAACGGAGCGCTGACGGTCAACGCGGCGTTGCTGGGCGTGAGCGCGAACAACACGAACCGTGCGTACGGAACGACCAACCCGGTGTTCACGGTGAGTTACAATGGATTTGTGAACGGGGACAGTCTGAACGTGCTGAGCGGCGCGCCGGTATTGACGACGAGCGCGGCAACGAACAGTCCGGTGGGCACTTACGTGATTACGAACAGTGCGGGGACCCTGGTGGCAACGAACTACCTGGTGAGCCTGACCAACGGATTGCTGACGGTGAATGCGGGGAACCTGACGCTGACGGCGAGCAACCAGGCGAAGGTGTACGGGCAGACGTTGAGCTTTGCGGGGACGGAGTTCGGGGTGAGCGGGCTGGTGGGCGGGGACAGCGTGAGCAGCGCGAGCTTGAGCAGCGCGGGCGCGGCAGCGGGCGCGGCGGTGGGCGGGTCACCGTACAGCATCGTGATAACGAACGCGGTCGGGGTGGGATTGACGAACTACACGATCAGCTACGTGAACGGAGCGCTGACGGTCAACGCGGCGTTGCTGGGCGTAAGCGCGAACAACACGAACCGTGCGTACGGAACGACCAACCCGGTGTTCACGGTGAGTTACAATGGATTTGTGAACGGGGACAGTCTGAACGTGCTGAGCGGCGCGCCGGTATTGACGACGAGCGCGGCAACGAACAGTCCGGTGGGCACTTACGTGATTACGAACAGTGCGGGGACCCTGGTGGCAACGAACTACCTGGTGAGCCTGACCAACGGATTGCTGACGGTGAATGCGGGGAACCTGACGCTGACGGCGAGCAACCAGGCGAAGGTGTACGGGCAGACGTTGAGCTTTGCGGGGACGGAGTTCGGGGTGAGCGGGCTGGTGGGCGGGGACAGCGTGAGCAGCGCGAGCTTGAGCAGCGCGGGCGCGGCAGCGGGCGCGGCGGTGGGCGGGTCACCGTACAGCATCGTGATTACCAATGCGGTCGGGGTGGGATTGACGAACTACACGATCAGCTACGTGAACGGAGCGCTGACGGTCAACGCGGCGTTGCTGGGCGTGAGCGCGAACAACACGAACCGGGCGTACGGAACGACCAACCCGGTGTTCACGGTGAGTTACAATGGATTTGTGAACGGGGACAGTCTGAACGTGCTGAGCGGCGCGCCGGTATTGACGACGAGCGCGGCAACGAACAGTCCGGTGGGCACTTACGTGATTACGAACAGTGCGGGGACCCTGGTGGCAACGAACTACCTGGTGAGCCTGACCAATGGTGTGCTGACGGTGAATGCGGGGAACCTGACGCTGACGGCGAGCAACCAGGCGAAGGTGTACGGGCAGACGCTGACGTTCAACGGGACGGAGTTCGGGGTGAGCGGGCTGGTGGGCGGGGACAGCGTGAGCAGCGCGAGCTTGAGCAGCGCGGGCGCGGCAGCGGGCGCGGCGGTGGGCGGGTCACCGTACAGCATCGTAATCACCAATGCGGTCGGGGTGGGATTGACGAACTACACGATCAGCTACGTGAACGGAGCGCTGACGGTCAACGCGGCGTTGCTGGGCGTAAGCGCGAACAACACGAACCGGGCGTACGGAACGACCAACCCTGTGTTCACGGTGAGTTACAATGGATTTGTGAACGGGGACAGTCTGAACGTGCTGAGCGGCGCGCCGGTATTGACGACGAGCGCGGCAACGAACAGTCCGGTGGGGAGTTATGTGATCACCAACACGCTTGGGACCCTGGTGGCAACGAACTACCTGGTGAGCCTGACCAACGGATTGCTGACGGTGAATGCGGGGAACCTGACGCTGACGGCGAGCAACCAGGCGAAGGTGTACGGGCAGACGCTGACGTTCAACGGGACGGAGTTCGGGGTGAGCGGGCTGGTGGGCGGGGACAGCGTGAGCAGCGCGAGCTTGAGCAGCGCGGGCGCGGCAGCGGGCGCGGCGGTGGGCGGGTCACCGTACAGCATCGTGATAACGAACGCGGTCGGGGTGGGATTGACGAACTACACGATCAGCTACGTGAACGGAGCGCTGACGGTCAACGCGGCGTTGCTGGGCGTAAGCGCGAACAACACGAACCGGGCGTACGGAACGACCAACCCTGTGTTCACGGTGAGTTACAATGGATTTGTGAACGGGGACAGTCTGAACGTGCTGAGCGGCGCGCCGGTATTGACGACGAGCGCGGCAACGAACAGTCCGGTGGGGAGTTATGTGATCACCAACACGCTTGGGACCCTGGTGGCAACGAACTACCTGGTGAGCCTGACCAATGGTGTGCTGACGGTGACGGGAGCAGTGCTGACAGCAACGGTCAATACCGGTATCACGGCCAACAACAAGGTGTACGACGGCACCACAGTGGCATCAATCAGTCTGACCAATTTAACGCTGACCGGTATTGTCAGTGGTGACACGGTCAGCCTGTCAACCAACGGTTACACGGCCAACTTCGCCGGTGCTGGAGTGGGGACCAACATTCCCGTGACGGTAAGCGGGCTGACGTTGAGCGGGTCGGTAGCGAGCAACTACACGCTGGTACAGCCAGTGATATTGACGGCAAATATCACTCCCAAGGCCCTGACTGTCGGGTCAGCAGCAGCCCCGCCTGTGATTACTTCGATTCGCCTGACCAATGGTGTCGTTACCATTGCCTGGAACTCGGCAACCGGCGGCATTTACCGGGTGCAGTATAAAGACAGCCTTAATGGTGGTGGTTGGAATAATTTGTCGCCGGACGTGACGGCGACTGGTTCAATGGCCACGCAAACCAACGCTGTCGGCAGCACGCCGCAACGGTTTTACCGGGTCAATTTGTTGAACATGGGATTGAGTGCCAACGACAAGGTGTATGATGGGACGACGGCGGCAACGATCAGTTCAAACAACGTGATGCTCGTGGGTGTGGTGAATGGGGACAGTGTCAGTCTGGTGACCATCGGTTACACGGCCAACTTTGCCACTGCCGCTGTGGGGAACGGCATTCCGGTCAGTGTCAGTGGGCTGACATTGAGCGGTGCCAGCGCGGGGAATTATACGCTGACCCAGCCGACGGGATTGACGGCCAACATCACGGGCAAGGTTCTTACCATTTTGTCGGTACCTCCGCCGGTGATTACTTCGATTGGCTTCACCAATGGTGTCGTGACCATTACGTGGAACTCGGTTAGCGGCGGGGTTTACAGGGTGCAATACATCAACAACCTCAATGGCCATGGTTGGACCAACTTGTCGCCGGACGTGACGGCGACTAATTTAACGGCCACCAAGACCGATGCAGCAGGCAGCGTATCGCAACGCTTTTACCGGATTGAAGTATTGAATTCAGGCATTACTGCCAACAACAAGATCTACGACGGGACGACGGTGGCAACGATTGCCTCGAACAATGTGGTCCTGGTGGGTATCCTGGGTGGAGACACAGTTGGTCTGTCCACCAACGGATACACGGCCACCTTCGCCAATCCCAACACGGGGATGGCCATTCCGGTGACAGTGAGTGGACTGGTTTTGACGGGGGCAAATGCGGCAGATTACACCCTTGCACCGTTAGTGGGGTTGACGGCCAATATCACACCCGCGACACTCACGGTGAGCGCCGTCAATGTGAGCAGAACCTATGGATTGCCGAATCCGCCTTTTACCGTCAGTTATGGCGGCTTTGTCAACGCGGAGGGGACGAACGTGTTAACCGGTGCCCCAAGTTTAATCACCAGTGCCGCGATCAACAGCCCTCCGGGACCCTATACGATCACAGTGAGCACGGGGACATTAAGTGCGAACAACTACGGTTTTACATTCGTCAATGGGATGCTAACGGTACTTGCGTCGCCTGTGTTAAGCGGCGTTCCTTTGAGTCCGAGCCAGTTTGCCCTGACCTGGCCGACGATTACGAATCAGACCTATCAACTCGAGTACGCGACCAATCTCGCCGCGGCAACGTGGACCCCTTTGGGCACTCCCGTGGTTGGTTCGGGCAATCCTGTCATCGTAACCAATGGTCTTGACGCCTTGCCGCAACGCTTCTTCAGGCTGAGAATCAGCCCTTGAAGCCGGCATTCAAATTTGGCACGGATAAAACGGGGAGATAATTATCGTCATGCAAATCAACGTTCTTGAGTATTTCGAGAAAGGCGCTTTGATTAAATGCCGGGACAAGGTGGCGGTCAAGGAAGCCAATCGCCAATTTACCTTTGGGGAGATCGAACGTTTTGCCAAGAACCTGGCGGCGTTGATGGTCCAACGCAAAGATGTGATACGCCGGCCGGTGCCGGTATTTCTGTCGAAGAGCGCGGAAAACATCGTTGCCGACATCGGCATTCTTTACAGCGGTAACGGATACGCAAACCTTGACATTAAATCCCCCCCGCAACGGCTCAAAGGGATGTTGGACAATCTCAATCCAGTGACCATCATAACGTCCCAGACATACGCTGCCGTCTTGCGTTCCCTCGGCATCCCGGAAGAGAAGCTGTTGTTGGTGGAAGCGGCCATGGTGGCTGAATCCAACTATGATAACGCCGGTCTGCTCAAACGACTGGACGCAGTCATTGATACCGATCCCTACTGCTTCATTCATACCTCGGGATCCACCGGGATTCCAAAAGGCGTGGCGTTAAACCATCGCAGCACGATTGATTTTGCGGACTGGGCGTTCGACCGGCTGGGACTGGATGGCAGCGAAGTCATGGGCAGCCTCGCGCCGATTTATTTCGACGCCTACACGCTGGAATTTTGCATGATGCTGGCTAGGGGCGCCACCTGGGTGGTCATTCCCGAACAACACGCCATGTTTCCTGTCAAACTGGTCGAATTCCTGGCCGTCCATCCCATCAATTTTATTTTCTGGGTGCCGACCATCATGGTGAACATCGCCAATCAGGATTTGCTGGCGAAAGCGAAGCTGGATCGGATACGGAAGGTGTTCTTCATCGGTGAAGTTTTCCCGACCAAACATTTGAACTACTGGCGCCGCCATCTGCCGGGCGCGATGTTCGTGAACCTCTATGGCCCGATTGAAATTACCGTGGCATGCACCTATTACATCGTGGACCGCGAGCTTGCCGACGATGAAAAACTGCCGGTCGGTTTCCCGATGCGCAACACGGACATCCTCATATTAAACGACCAAAACCGGCTTGCGAAAGTGGACGAACCCGGCGAAATCTGCGTGCGCGGGAGTTCGCTGGCACTGGGTTATTACAACAATCCGGAACGAACGGCGAAGGGGTTTGTTCAAAACCCGACCAACCCGCACTACCCGGAATTGATCTACCGGACCGGCGACTCCGGCTTTTGGAACCACCGCGGGGAAGTCATGTTTCTGGGCCGGAAGGATTTTCAAATCAAACATCTCGGTTACCGGATTGAGCTGGGCGAGATTGAACACGCCTTGCTGCAAGTGGACGGCATTCGCAATTGCTGCGTGGTGTACAACCAAAACAAGAAGGAAATCACCTCGTTCTACGAGTCCGACAAGGAACTGACGCCGGCGTTCATCCGCGAACGCCTCCTGGCCACACTGCCCAAATACATGCTGCCGACAGTGTTTAACTGGATGGAACTGATGCCGCGCAATCCCAATGGAAAAATTGACCGCGCCAAACTGGTGGCCTCCGTGAATTGACACAATGACTCCGATGCAGACGCCGGGCCAGGTTTTTGACGCCGTTCAGAGAGCGAAGGCGGGAGCGACGGCCTTTTGCACTAATTTCTTCGCGGTGGAATCGAAATTGCAGGGCTGGATTAATCAAGGCGAGTTGTTTGCCGAACTGCGCGACGGGGCGACGTTTTTTTTCAGAAAAGATCGCGATTTTCTGCGTTTCTACTTTTGTGCCGCCGACGTGGAAGCATTGCAGCGGGAGATTGCCGCCTGGCCGGGTGTGAAAACTGAACGCATCATAACCGATCTCGTCGGGAATGAGTCCGCAGTGAATAATCTGCTGCCGGCGCTGGAACCGGCCGGTTTTCGGCGGCATGCGCAACTCCAGCGTCTGGTGAGAATGGCCCGGCCTGAATCTGCCAACGACAGCCTACCGGTCGGTTTTGCGGAGAAGGCTGACGGCCGGGCGGTTCTTGGGTTGATTGAAAGTATGTTTGATCGCTACGGCGAACAGCTTCCGATGCTTTACGAAATTGAAGCGGCCATTAAGAACCGCCAGATATTGGCAGCCCGGAGCGCTGGCGAACTGGCCGGGCTGCTCTTTTTTGAAACGCAAGGGCTGGCTTCAACTGTCCGTTTTTGGGCGGTGGCGGAAAGGTTCCGCGCCTTGAAAGTCGGCTCCGCCGTGATGCGGCAGTATTTGAAGATCCACGGCGCGGTTCGGCGCTTTACGCTTTGGGTGAACGCCGGCAATGATAACGCAATCCAGAAGTACCGGCACTTTGGTTACACGCCGGACGGTTTGATTGACCAGGTCCTGGCCAGCCGGATGATAGACGCATGAAATCGGTCATTGAAATTTTGACGGAAATCCGTCCAGAGTTTGATTTCGCCACTTCGAGCGACTTCATCGCGGATGGCATGCTCGACTCGTTCGACATGGTAACGCTGGTATCGGCCCTGGATAAAAATTGGGGCATCTCAATCCCGGGCACGGACATTGTGCCGGAGAATTTCCAGAATCTGCAAACCATTGAAGCCCTGCTGCGCAAGAGCGGGGCCAGGCCATGAACTTTACCTTCCGCCGCAAGCGCATTTCGGGCGTTCTGGTCGTGGTGCCGGCCAACGAACGGTCGTTTGTCGAGGAGATGCGGAACTTTAATTTTCCCGAGGGACGTTCCCTCAAACTGAAGGAAGTGATGGGTTACGACAAGCGCCGCATCGTCGAACCGGGAGTTTGCGTATCGGACCTGGCGGTGTTCGGGCTGCAACAGCTTTTGGAGCAGGGCCTGTTGAAGCGCGAGGAGATTGACGCGCTTTTGCTCGTGACGCAAACCGCCGACCATTTCATGCCGGCGACCAGCAGCCTGATCCAGGGCCGGCTCGGTCTCAAACAGGACATGATGTGTCTGGACATCAATCAAGCTTGTGCGGGCTTCGTGATTGGACTCATACAGGCCTTCATGTTGTTGGAGCAGGAAAGTGTGAAAAAGGTGGTTCTCGTCAATGCCGACGTGCTCAGCCGGAAGGCTTCGCCAAAGGACCGGAACATTTATCCGATGATTGGTGATGGCGCGTCCATCACTGTCGTTGAACGTGATGCCGCGGATTCAGTAATCCATGCCAGTGTCAAAATGGACGGTTCACGCGCTTCGGCGCTGACCATTCCAGCCGGTGGATTACGTCTGCCTTCCAGTGCGGAGACAGCGCGGTTGGAAGACGTGGGCGACAACAACCTCCGGGCCAAAGACCATGTGTTCATGGACGGGTCGGCCATCTTCAATTTTGTGCAGACGGAGGTGCCGCCCTTGATCAAGGATTTGCTCGCGTGGGCCGGAGTCGCCTCCGAGGCGGTGGACTTTTTCCTGTGTCATCAGCCCAACCGCTTTATGCTGGAGAAACTGGCGGACAAGATGAAAGTGCCATACGCCCGCATGCCGAACAACGTCGTGGAACATTTCGGCAACACCGGGAGCGTGACCATCCCGACAGTAATGGCATACAACCTGCGGGAAAGGCTGCTGCGGGAACAATTACAGGTCTGCCTTGCCGGGTTCGGCGGGGGACTTGCCTGGAGTGCAATGCTGCTCAAGGTGGGCAAGCTTGCTTTTAACAAAATCGTCGAATACAAATGACAAATCATATGGATAAACTTGAGTTCTATCAAAGGCTGGCGGAAATCCTGGACGTCGAAGAAGTGAAGCCGGAAAACGTACTGAAAGACTTTGACGGCTGGGATTCGCTGGCCATCCTGTCAGTGTTGGCAATGACTGACGCGAAATACGGCGTGTCCGTCAAAGCGGAGGAAATCCGCGCGGTGATCACTGCCGAAGACCTGGCGCGCCTGGTCGAAGCAAAACAGAAGTAAGACCGGCTCCGCCCGAACCGCCCGCCCCGGGCCCATACCGCATGAAATGTATCTTCAAAAACAAGCGCATCAGTTCGATCATCACTGTTGCGCCCAGTCAGGAATACCGGTTTGATGACGAATACCATCTCTTCAAAATGACCGAGACGCAAGCGAAGCGGTTCAAGAAGATGATGAGCCTGGACCGGCATCGCATCGCGCCACCGGAAGTTTGCGCTTCGGATCTTTGTCTGTTTGGCGTCCAACAGCTTCTCAACGCCGGCGTTTTGAAAAAGGAGGATATTGATGCCATTATTTTTATCTCTCAGACACCCGACTACATTCTGCCAGCGACCAGCAATGTGATTCACGGCAAACTTGGCCTGGACCATGATGTCATCTGCCTGGACATCAATCAGGGTTGCGCGGGTTTTCTGTCGGGGTTGCAACAGGCTTGTCTGCTCCTGGAAATCCCCGCCGTTTCCAAGGTGCTTTTGCTGACCGGCGACACCTCCAGTAAACTGGTGGACCGGAGGAACCGGATTTCCTACCCGATCACGGGCGATGCGGGAGCGGCGACGGTGATCGAGCGTTGTCCGGAGGAAAGAACAATTTACATGGACGTTAAGAACGATGGCTCCCGCTACAAAGCCCTCCTGATTCCAGGCGGGGCATATCGAATGCCGTCCTCAGCCGAGACACTGGCACTGCGGGAAGTGGAGGAAGGGGTCATCAAGTGCCTGGAACATGCTGATATGGACGGGGCCGCCATCTTTAATTTCACCATGGACGATGTCCCGCCGCAAATCGCGGAGGTGCTCGCATTTTCCGGCGACACCTGGGACTCGATTCAACATTTTTTCCTCCATCAGCCAAACCCGTTCATCGTCACTCAAATGGCGCAGAAGATGAAGATCCCGCCGGCGAAAGTGCCGAATAATGTGGTCAGCCTGTACGGCAATTGCAGTTCAACCACGATCCCGTTGAACATCGCGCTGAACGCCGCCGAACCGATGCTGGCCGGGACCCGCCGCGTGTGTCTCTCAGGTTTTGGCGTCGGGTTGACGTGGGTTTCGGCCGTGATGGATCTGGGGCCCCTGGACTTATGCAAACTGGTGGACTACGAAGCGACCTGAACGTCAGCCATGCGTGAGGCTTTTACATTGATCACCGGGGCCGCCTCCGGTTTTGGTCGCAGCATCGCCGAAAAACTGTCTCCCTCGCGACGGCTCATCCTGTCCGATGTTGACGCGGGGAAACTCGACGCTGCGCAAAGCGCTTGTGCGACGCCTGGCCATCGGCTGTGGCCGCGGGACCTGAGCCAGCCGGAGGGTGTCGGGGTGGAATTTGCGGCTTTCCTGGCAAACGAAAACATCTGTATTGAACATTATATCCATTCAGCCGGGGTGTTCGGTCTCCAGCTTGCGCGCGCCCATGAGATGGCCTTTGTCGAACGAATTTTCAATGTCAATCTGTTCTCGGCGATTGAACTGATTCGGACGTTGACTCAAAGAAAGTCGAACGGCGGTGCGCTGCGGAGTATTACGATTATCTCCTCTGTCGGGACCCGGGTCGGCGCTACTGGCCAGTATGTCTATGCCGCGAGCAAGGGTGCCGTGAACGGAATGTGCCTGGCGCTCGCGATTGAATTGGCCCCGACGGTTCGGGTCAATGCCGTCCTACCCAGCTACATCGAGTCCGGAATGAATCGTGGCGAGTTTTCGAAGCCTGATTTCGTGGCGTCCATAAAAGTGATGCATCCATTGGGCCTGGGCCGAACGGAGGATGTAGCGGATGCCGTGGAATTCCTGATGTCCGACCGCGCCCGTTGGATCAGTGGCCACGAACTGGTCGTGGATGGCGGGCGATTGGCGGGCAAAACTCTTTTGCCAGTGAAATGAAAATATCGCCACTGATGCCCCGATTCATTCCGGTTTTCCGACAAGGCTGCTTTTTTAAACCATGGAATCCTACACTCTGATTACGGGCGCTTCATCTGGCTTTGGCAAGAGCATTGCGTGGAAGCTTGCGCCCGCACACAGACTCATTCTCGCCGGCAGAAACGTGGAGCGACTCGAGTCCGTGCGAAACCGATGCGAAGGCCCGGAGCGCCATATTTTGTGGCCGCGTGATTTGAGCGAAATCGGCGGCCTCGCGGAGGAATTGACGGATTTGCTGAAGACGCGGGAAATCCGCATAGAACATTTCGTCCATTCGGCCGGGTTTACTGGATTTCAACTCATACGCGGCGTGGAAATGGAATTCGTGCGAAAAATATTCAACGTCAATCTGTTTTCCGCCATGGAAATCATCCAGCCACTGACGCGCAAGGCAACGAACCATGGGGCGCTGCGGACCATCACGTTCATCTCGAGCATCTCCGGCCGGCTCGGCGGCATTGGCCTCTCGATTTATGGCGCCACTAAAGGGGCTATCAACGCGATGTCGCTCTCGCTGGCTGTGGAACTGGCTCCGGAGGTGCGGGTCAATTCCGTTTTGCCGGGCATCATCGAAACCGAAATGACCCGGCAATATTTCGAAAACCCGGATTTCCTCGGCTTTTATCCATTAGGTTCAGGATGCCCGGAAGATGTGGCGGAGGCCGTGGATTTTTTGACCTCTGACCGCGCCCGCTGGGTCACGGGCCATGAATTTGTCGTGGACGGCGGCAGAACAATCTGTTCCCCAATGCAAGGCGAAGCGATTGCGAGAGAGAAAGAAATGAAGGCCCGCATCGTTTCCACGCAGCGCCAGGAGAAGAGCAATCCTTGAACCTTGTTTTTTTGTCGACAGTGACGAAGGACGCTCGCCCGGCCCTGGAAGAGCTGTTCTTTTTCAATCCCCGACAATATCGGGTCAGGGAAGGGATCGTCAATTCCCTTGGAAAGTTCGGCCACCCGCGGATCGAGGACACCACGAACGGTCTGTCAATCCGGGTCGGCGATCATGAGGCACAAACACTTTTCGTTTTCGACCGGGACCGGCGGGGTGGAGACCCGGTTGGCGTCGTGGTTTTCATCCGGACGTCTCCCGCCGATATTGCCATCATGCATGTGGCGGTGCATCCGGACTATGCGCTTCAAGGTCGCCGTGCCGGCCTGGGCTTGGGTCTCATTTTGATCGAGAAGGTCAAGGAAATCGCTTCCCGAATTGTAGGGGTGCGGCGAATCGCGCTTCACTACCGGCAGGATATCGTCATTCAAATCTGAACGAGGGAACAGCGGAAAGCTAAACGATAAACGTGCAAAATTAATGCGTCACGACGTCCACCTGGAAGGTTTTAATTTGCGATTGCGTCCGGTTCGAATTGAGGACGCCCCGTTCATCGTGTGGCTCAGAAATCTCGATTACGTGAAGGGAAACGTTGGTGATTCAGCCACCGATGTGGCCGCCCAGGAGGCCTGGCTGCGGGATTATTTTGAACGGGCGGGTGACTATTACTGGATCGTCGAGAGTTCGGGGGGGGTCCCGTTGGGCACCCACGGCATTTACAACGTGAACGGAACCAGCGCGGAGCGTGGACGGCACATCATGCGGCCGGAAGTGATGGCGGGTGTGCCCAGCGCGATGTTGTCGGCCGGGCTGGCCTTCGGAAGCATGGGGTTGCGCGAATTGCGCTCCTGGGTAGTGGCAACCAACCAGGAGGTCCTGTCCATCCACCGACGGTCCGGATTCCAAGAAGTTGGCAGAGTGGCTGCCGCGCAATTGATTGATGGCAAGCCCGTGGAGAAGGTGGAATTCCTCTTTACCGCCGAAGAATGGAAGAAACGGCGTGACCGTGTCCTGCCGTTGGCCCACGTTGCCGGAAAACAGGTGCTGGAGTGGGAAAAAACGCAATTGGGCAAACGACAGCCCTGGGAGGAAACCAAAATCGAATAAACCACATCGTGACCTATGACAGAAGTAAGCCAATGTCGAATGATTGATCTCCCCAAGATCACGGACCCGCGGGGCAACCTGACCTTTATTGAAGGGGAACGGCACATCCCATTTTCCATCAAACGGGTATTCTACCTCTACGACGTGCCCGGTGGCGCCGACCGGGCCGGCCACGCCTTGAAAGCGTGCCACCAATTCCTCATTGCCATGTCCGGCAGTTTTGACGTGGTGGTCTATGACGGGAAGGAGAAACAACGCTTTCACTTGAATCGGTCGTATTACGGGTTGCACCTGCCGCCGATGATCTGGCGGGAAATGGACAATTTTTCATCCGGTGCGGTGTGTCTGGCGCTTGCCTCGGAACCTTACGATGAAAAGGATTATTACCGCGATTACCGCGAATACCTCCGCGCGGTGGGAGGCACTGAAGTGTGAAGGTCCCGTTTCTCGATTTCACGAATCCCTACGAGGAGCTGAAGGCGGAATTGGATGAAGCCTATTTTCGCTTCATGCACTCGGCCCGTTATGTTTTGGGCGAAGAGACGACGGCCTTCGAACGTGAATTCGCCGGTTATTGCGGGACGAAACATTGTGTTGGTGTCGCCAATGGACTCGAAGCTTTGCATCTCACTTTGCGCGCCTGCGGCGTCGGAAATAACGACGAGGTCATCGTTCCGTCCAACACCTACATTGCCACCTGGCTGGCGGTTTCGTATGCGGGTGCCACCCCGGTGCCGGTTGAGCCGGATGCGAGGACTTTCAACCTTGATCCCAACCGGATTGAAGCCGCCATCACGCGCAAAACTAAAGCCATCCTGCCAGTGCATCTTTACGGCCAGCCGGCGGACATGGATCCCATCATGACCATCGCGCGGAAACACAGGCTGAGAGTCATCGAAGACAACGCGCAGGCGCAAGGCGCGCGATACAAGGGGCGGCGAACCGGTTCGCTCGGCGACGCGGCGGGCAACAGCTTTTATCCCGGGAAAAACCTCGGCGCGTATGGTGAGGCGGGGGCGGTGACAACGAACGACAGGAAACTGGCCGACAAAATCCGCATTTTGCGCAACTACGGTTCGCAAAAAAAATATTACAACGAGGTAAAGGGCTACAACTCGCGCCTGGACGAATTGCAGGCTGCGTTTTTGCGCGTGAAATTGAAAAAACTGGACGAGTGGAACAACCGCCGGCGTACGGTGGCCACCCGATATCTGGCCGGGTTGCCGGATGCATCCGGCTTGACGTGCCCCTTCGTGCCGGAATGGGCCGAACCTGTCTGGCACCTGTTTGTCGTCCGGCATCCCCGGCGCGCTCGCCTGCAAGAACAGTTGACCGAAGCGGACATCGGGACGTTGATACATTATCCTGTGCCACCTCATTTGTCGGGTGCTTATTCGGATGCCGGGTGGAAACGCGGCGCGTTTCCGATTGCGGAAGCATTGGCCGGCAGCGTGTTGAGCCTGCCAATGGGACCGCACCTTTCGGCGGTACAAGCCGGCTATGTGGTGGAGGAAATGCGTCGCGTTCTGCAGTCATTTGCGGGCAAACCACGCGTGCCGGTCGGAGTTTGAACTGAGCAGGGAAAATTTGTGTGAGTGAACCAAGGAAGCATTCCTACGGGCAGATATTGAAGTCATCGGCTTTGATCGGTGGTTCTTCGGTTTTGAACATTGGTCTGGGCATGGTGCGAACCAAGGCCATCGCCCTGATCCTGGGTGGGGCAGGGGTGGGACTGTTCAGCCTCTACGGATACGTCAACGACCTGACCCGAGGCATCGCGGGAATGGGAATTAACAGCAGTGGCGTCCGCCAGATTGCCGAAGCCGCCGGCAGCGGAGACGCTCAACGGCTTGCCCGAACGGCGACGACGCTGCGCCGGGTGGCATTTTGTTCCGGAGCGATCGGAGCCCTGTTGTTACTGGCCCTGAGCAGACCCGTTTCGTGGCTGACCTTCAAAGATTACCGGCATACCGGTTCGGTGGCATTGCTCGCCTTGGCGGTGTTCTTCGCAGACGTTTCCCAGGGCCAGGCGGCCCTGGTGCAGGGCATGCGGCGGATCGCAGACCTCGCCCGGATGAGTGTGTTGGGAGCATTTTACGGCACGCTGTTCAGCATCCCCATGATTTATTTTTTCCATGAAAAGGGCGTCGCGCCCGCCCTCGTCTGTGTGGCGGCGGCGAGCATCCTCACCTCGTGGTGGTATTCACGAAAAATCCGGATTGAGCGGGTGGCACTGACGATGCGGGAGGCCATGGGAGAATCCTCCGCCCTCTTGAAACTGGGGGTGGTTTTTATGACGACCGGGTTGATGCCGCTGGGGGTGGGCTATCTGGTGAACATCATGGTGCTGCGCAAGTTCGACCTGTCGGCAGTGGGTTGTTATCAAGCGGCCTCGGTGCTGGGTGGAACGTATGTCGGATTCATTACCCAGGCGATGGGGGCGGATTTTTATCCACGCCTCACGGCGGTTGCCAGCGACCACAAGGAGTGCAACCACCTGGTGAATGAGCAGGCGGAAGTGGGCTTGCTGCTCGCTGGACCGGGAGTGATCGCCACTCTCACCTTCGCCCCGCTGGTGATCTGGCTCTTTTATTCGTCAACCTTCGCGCCCGCGGTGGAAATCCTCCGTTGGATTTGTCTGGGCATGATGCTGCGCGTGGCCAGTTGGCCGATGGCCTTCATCCTGATCGCCAAGGGGGAACGGAAGCTTTATTTCTGGACCGAACTTTTGTCCAACGGGCTCTTCGTGTTTTTGGTCTGGGCCGGCTTGACTGTGTTCGGGCTGAATGGTTCAGGTATCGCTTTCTTTGGATTGTACGCCGCTTATTGGACCGGCATATACCTGGTCGTCCGCCGATTGAGTGGATTTCGATGGTCGGGGGCGAATCTGCGACTCGCAACACTGTTTGCGCCTGGAATCGTAGCGGTGTTTGTTTGCTGGTATTTTCTGCCCTATGCCGCCACCGCGATTATCGGGGCGGCGCTTACGATGCTGGCCGGGATTTACTCGTTGAAAACACTCTGTGCTTTGATTCCCCTGGAGCGTCTCCCCCGGATTGCGCGAAGAATGGTTGTGCTTTTCCGTCTGGCGCCGGCAAACACCGGTGTATGAAATCGGTTGAATTTCCACAGAAACTCGGACTACAAAAGCAGGCACCCCAGTGAAGATAGCAATCGTTGGTTTAGGTTACGTCGGGCTCCCGTTGTCGCTCCAGTTTGCCCGTTCCGGAGTGACAGTGTTGGGATTGGACGTTGACAGGACAAAAGTGGAATCGCTGAACTCCGGCCGGAGCTACATCAAATACATCACGTCCAGGGATGTCGCGGGTGCGGTGAAGGCGGGAAAATTTCACGCGACCGCGGATTTCGGACGCGTCAAAGAAGTCGAGGCGGTGATTGTTTGTGTGCCGACACCGCTGAACAAGAACCGCGAGCCGGACATTTCGTTCATCGTTGAAACCGGCAAATCCATCGCGCCGCATTTGTCGAGAGGGACTCTGGTGGTTTTGGAGTCCACGACTTACCCCGGCACCACGGACGGTGAATTGCGCGCAGTGCTGGAGGCCGGTTCCGGGATGAAAGCGGGCGAGGGATTTCATCTGGCTTTTTCGCCGGAGAGGGAGGACCCGGGAAATTCACAAAGCCAGGTGGCGATGATTCCCAAGGTGATTGGCGGCTACACCCCGGCCTGTCTTGAGCGGGCAAAATCAGTTTATGGCAAGGCCATCAAAACCCTCGTGCCGGTCTCGTCCTGTCGCGCGGCCGAAGCAACGAAGCTGCTGGAAAATATTTTCCGCAGTGTGAATATCGCGTTGGTGAACGAACTGAAACTCGTTTATGGCGCAATGGGGATTGATGTCTGGGAAGTCATTCAGGCCGCCAAGACAAAGCCTTTTGGTTACATGGCGTTCTATCCGGGACCGGGTTTGGGCGGCCACTGCATCCCCATTGACCCGTTTTATCTCACTTGGAAAGCCCGCGAATTTGGGCAGCACACGCGCTTCATCGAGCTGGCCGGCGAAATCAATACCGCCATGCCCATGCACGTCGTCAACCGGACGGTCGAAGCGCTCAACGCGCAAAAAAAGTCAGTGAATGGCAGCCGGGTATTGCTCCTTGGTTTGGCCTACAAACCCAACGTGGATGACGATCGCGAATCACCGACGTACGAGCTAATGGATCTTTTCAAAAGGCGCGGTGCGAAGGTGGCCTATTACGATCCCTACGTGCCGGTGATTCGCGTGACCCGCGAACATCCGCATTGGGCGGGGACGCGATCGGTTAAGTGGGATCGCAAAACAATCGGGGGTTTCGATGTGGTGGTCATTGCCACCAATCATCAATCCGTCAACTACAAGGAATTGGCCGGCTGGGCCAGGTGCATTGTGGACACACGAAATCAAATGGCGGGCATAAAAGCAAAACCCGGCCGGGTTTGGAAAGCTTGATCCCCGGATAGACAAACGCTCGTTTTGCTTTTGGACAGAAATCCAATGTCCAGGCACGACAGACCTCCAATGGTTGGATTACTCACAACTTTGCCATGATATTGTTATTGGGAGCCAGCGGTTACATTGGCCACGCATTTGCGCGCGAGTTGCATCGGCGGCGCTCCAGCTTTATTCCGTTGACCCGGACGGCGCTGGATTACACAAACTTTGATCTGCTGTTTGATTACGTCCGGAAAATCAGGCCGGAATTTATCATCAACGCAGCTGGTTATACCGGCAAACCCAACGTGGACGCCTGTGAAGCGACTCGCGAGGAAACGTTGTTTGCAAACACGCTGCTTCCCCAAACCATCGCCCGCGTTTGCCTGCTGACTAACACACCGTGGGGACACGTTTCGTCGGGCGGCATTTACACCGGGGCAAAAATCGTTGACAGTGGGAAAATGCGGGTGATTCGCGACCTCAATCAACCCGAGATGCGGCGGATGTTTGAGCAATCTCCCGAGAGCCTTTTTGGTTTCACCGAATGGGACGAACCCAACTTTTCTTTCCGTCATGCGCCGTGCAATTTTTACAGTGGCACCAAGGCGCTGGCGGAGGAGGCCATACGGGGCATCGGCCAAAGCTACATCTGGCGGCCTGGAACGCCGTTCGGCGAGCATAGCGAATCGAGAAATTTCCTGTGGAAACTTCAGCATTATCCGAAAGTGTATGACGCCATCGCCTCGCTTTCGCACCTGGACGATTTTGTGCGTGCCGGTCTGGACCTTTGGGAATACCGTGCCCCCTTCGGCATCTACAATATGACGAATCCGGGCGCCATTGCCACCAGTAAGGTGATTGAGATGATTCAACAAATCCTCAAACCAGACCGCCGCTTTGAATATTGGAAAGACGACGACGAGTTCTACAGTCTCAACCCCGAATCACAAGCTCCCTCCATCAAGCCTTTGGGACTTGGTTCGGTGTTGTCATCCGACCGTCTTGGCGCTAAATCGCCCCGCTCGCACGCGATTTTGGACGTATCCAAGTTGCTCACGACCGGAGTAAAAATGCGGCCTTTGAAAGAGGCGCTGGAGGATTCATTGCGCAACTGGCGTGAGGAAACGCCGGTCGGGCAATTCGCAAACCACGTTGGTTCTGCCAATCATATTCGAAAATAATCCCATGAACATTAAATCCAAACATCGTATTGTTACCGCCCGCGGCCTCGGGAAATCAGCGGCATTGGAAGCCGCATTGGCCTTCCTGCTGGCACTGTCTTTCGCGGCCAGGGCGCAGCAGGTTATTGTGCCCTCGCCTTCGTATCCAGTGACTCCGCCTGCCGTCCAGGAAATCCAGGCTGACAATGAGATGACAGTATTCGAAAACGTTCCCAACGGTGCGCAGGAGACACAACCATTTCAATTCGGGATATTCAATTTTCGCCCTCATCCGTTTTACCGTTTTCTTTACGGAACCGGGATTCTATCAAGCACAAATCAGGCGGAGAGCACCGCCATTAATCAATTCTCACCCGGGTTTCTTTTGGAAATAGGGAGACATTGGACGCTGGATTACACGCCGACCTGGACGTTTTATTCGAACAGCCGTTTCCATGACAGTTTGGATCATGCCGTCACATTGACGGGGGGAACGGCTTATGAAGATTGGACCCTTGGACTGTCGCAAGGTTTTACTTTAAGCTCGGATCCACTCGTCGAAACCGCCACCCAAACCAGCCAGGAAACCTACTCAACCGCGATCAACGCCTCCTGTCAGATCAACAGCAAAATGTCCATAGACGTGGGACTCGGCCAGAATATTATCTCCGCGGACCAGTTTAACAGCTCCCGTGAATGGTCCACCCTCGACTGGTTGAATTATCAGTTTTGGCCCCGACTGGATGCGGGCGTCGGTGTGGGGCTCGGCTATGTCAATGTGCAGTATGGTTCGGACATGCTCTACGAACAACTCCAATGCCGGGTCAATTGGCGGGCAACGGACAAGATCAGTTTTCAGATTCACGTCGGGGGGGAAGACCGCCAGTTTCTCGGCGGCGCGGGCGATTTGCTCAATCCTGTCTTCGGGGGTTCAATCCAATATCAGCCGTTTGATGTGACTAAGATTACCATCGGTGCGGATCGCGTAGTGTCCGCGTCTTATTTCACAAATTCCACCACCGAAAGCCTCGACTTTACCGCTGATCTGAACCAACGGTTGCTCGGGAAACTCTATTTGGATTTGCAGGGCGGTTATCACACGGCCAAATATGTCGCTTCCGCAAGTACCGCCTCCGCCGTCAGCAACCGTGAAGACGATTATTACACATTCAGCGTCCAATTGAGCTACGCCTTTGTTCAGAAGGGAACAATTGCGGCCTTCTATCAAGCCAGCAGGAATTCGTCCACGCTGGGCGGATACAGTTACTCAAGCAGTCAGGTTGGTTGCCAGATTTCCTACCGGTTTTAGGTGTTGTGTGGATTAGATTTGACGGTCTTCAAAAAACCCCTCGAAGCAATCGCCTCGAGGGTTTTTTTGTTTGCATTTAGAACCAGGAGAATCGTTCCGGCACAAACACGATGTCAGACGGCTGAAGATAAAACTGTTTGTCCGCCTTCCCTGCCAGAACCAGCTTCAGGTTCAACGTGTAGTTTTCAACCCGGTCTCCTTCGTGACGGATCACCCGAACGGCCTTTAAATTGGCCTTTGTGTAGTCAAAACCCCCGGCCTCCATGATGGCATCAAGCGCGGTTATGGGATGATCTGAAACTATCTTTCCCGGATGAATAACCGAACCGGTGACGAAAACCGGAAAGGTGGAGGATACCATCGTGACGGTGATTATCGCGGATGACAGTTGTGGCGCGTACAATTTAACCAGATTCTGCTGGAATGTTTCGGTGGTCGCTCCGGCTGCCTGTACTTCACCGACCAAAGGCAGTGTTACTTTGCCGTCTCTCCGGATCTGTTGGGTGGTGTCCAGGGTCGGGGAGCCGGAAAATGAAATTCTCAAAACATCGCCTGCTCGCAATAGAATGATTTGTGGG
Source organism: uncultured Verrucomicrobiae bacterium (assembly GCA_963802515.1). GTDB lineage: Bacteria > Verrucomicrobiota > Verrucomicrobiia > Limisphaerales > UBA11358 > UBA11358. Next base: position 646,886 of record CAWDIX010000002.1, on the reverse strand, counting down.
GGAGCGGTTGTCTGTTCCTTGACTCCACTGGGTTGAGGGGCTTGGGTCTGGCAGCCGGCCGCTACTGCCAAAAGCCAAATTGCCAAACCCCATTTGAACAGCGGGATTGCCACATGGTCTTTTCTCTCACAACAAATCCTTCGGCCCGTTTCGACGTTTGAATCATTCTTCATATCTTTGAATCGCCTCTGTTCCGCGAAACTAGGACCGTAAAACCGGGAAGTCAATGAACTTCCGGCGAGGTTTGGCTGTATTCCCTTGAAGCAATACCTGTCCTGGTGATGCAGTTTTCAATGAGTAACGCGCCGGTAAAACCGTGTATTCCCGGCTGTTCGGGAACGAACGTGTCTAAAAATCACCCGATGTGGATGAAAACGGGACAAAATTCCTCCGCGAACCGCCTTCCCGTTTCGCGCATCAACCCGGCACCGTATATGCTTAAAGAACAGCATGATGAGCAAAATATTATTGCCGGTACTGACGCTGAATTTGCTGATCTTTGGTCTTGCCGCCAAACTGCGCGAGATGATTGACAGTAAAATACCCCTCGGCTATCAGGATCAGACTGGATTCCATTTCGGCGTCAAGAGGTAAGCCGCAATCACCGCAGGCATTGCCGCAAAGTCAGACGCGTTTCACCCGCGGCTTGTCTCAATTGGGTTCGTGTCACGTCAGCAATTTTATCCCACCAGCAGCTCTTCCCAAACACCGGTCGCCATTTTTAGCGGATGCAAGCAGGAACTTTGCGGCGATTTGGTGATAAATCATTAGTCACTGGACAATTTTTTTTGGCGCGTTCCTGAACGGCTTTGGCTAATTTCCAGCCATGCAGCAAACGAAGTTGACGCTTGGCCATTCGCCCGATCCCGATGACGCCTTCATGTTTTATGCGCTGGCAAAGGATTTGGTTCCCACGCGCGGTTTCCGCTTCGAGCACATTTTGCAAGACATCCAGACGCTCAACGAACGCGCCACGCGCGGCGAACTCGACATCACCGCCGTCAGCATACATGCCTACGCCTGCGTCTCGGAAAAATATGCGCTGCTGCCCAGCGGCGCGAGCATGGGCGACGGGTACGGACCAATGCTCGTGGCCAAACAGAAATTCTCCCGCGAAGAAGTCGCCAGGAAAAAGATCGCCGTGCCCGGGACCATGACCAGCGCGTTCCTCGCGCTGCAACTCTGGCTCGGCAAACCGGCGAAGGAATTCAACCATGTCGTGGTGCCGTTCGACCGGATTTTTGCGGTCCTGCGCTCCGGCCAGGCAGACATCGGCCTCATCATCCACGAGGGTCAGTTGACGTATCAAAAGGAGGGCCTTGTCGTTTGCGAAGACTTGGGTGCGTGGTGGGGCAGGCAAAACGATGGCCTGCCGTTGCCGCTGGGCGGGAACGTCATTCACAAAAAATTCCCGCCTGCCATTCGCAGAACAATCTCCGATATTTTAACTGCGAGCATTCAATACAGTTTGGATCATCGCGCCGAAGCGGTGCAGCACGCGCTGCAATATGCGCGCGACATGGGCTGTGACCTCGCCGATAAATTCGTGGGCATGTATGTAAACCATTGGACACTCGATTACGGCGAACGGGGCAGGGAATCCATCCGCCGATTTCTTGGCCAGGCCTTCGAGCGCGGCCTGATTTCGCATCGGCAGGAATTGGAATTTGTCGGTTAACCTTGTGCGTTCAGGACGAATGTCCTTTGTAAACCAGCACCACCGACGTTTCAATCTGGCGTCCGGGAATGTCCCAGTATGTCTTGAGCAACCGGTTCTTCTCTCCCTCACTGACCCGCCGGAATCCGTGTTTCTCATAAAATCTGACGGCCCAGTCCGCGGCTTTCCACGTCCCGACAAGAATTTTGCCGTCCATCTGTCCCAGCAAGTGAGTCAGCAGTGTCCCGCCGATGCCCCGGTTACGCATTCCGGTTTTGACGTAGGCGTGCCGGATCAACGTGACATCCTTGACCGGTTGCATGCCCATGACGCCGAGGAGCTGGCCGCCATCTTCGTAGCCCCAGAATTTGACGCCCTGTGTGATTTCTTCCTTCAATGCTTCCACCGGCATGTACGGTTCGTGCCAGCGGTCGGACGGAATCACGCCTTTATAAGCCTGGGCGGCGTCGTTGACGATGGCGTAAATGTTCGGTACTTCGGAATCTGTGCAAGGCCGGATCATTTTGTTTCGATGAATTCTATTGTCTGCGAATCGAACCATCCGCTTCCATCCTCGCAACGAGCGGGCATACATCGCGTCGCAAGCAGAACGCAACGTCGTCGTGCAGTTCGGGAATGGCCAGCAGCCGCCGCGCGTTTTCCGAAGTGCGAACCGCGCCCGCCAAATCGGACTCCGCCTGCGCATGGACGCGCCGCACAATTTCAGCCGAATCGCTCATTTGTAAAACTTCCTCTCTCTGCCCAAGCGGGGCGAGGGGAGCGTTAAGCATTTCATACAACGCGCCTGCTGCCAGCACGTCTTCCAGCGCCGTATTTTCGCGCGTGCCGGCGCAGACCAGCAGCACTTGCGCGTGCCGGGTTTTTTTAACGAATTCCGCCGTGGCCGCAAGATTCAAAAACGATGCGGCCAGAACCGTTTTCGCGCCAGCACAGGCGCGCAGCGCCCGCGTCCCGTTGGTGGTCGTGCTGATAATGATTTTGCCGCGGACCTTTTCCGCCGTGTACTCGCGCGGCGAGTTGCCGAGGTCGAAATCAGTCCCGCCGCTCTGCGCGGCGCGGATTCGCATGCCGTCGCGTTCGCCGCCAAGCAGAACGTCCGGGTGCTTTTGGCGGAGGGCCTGCGCCTCGGCAATTTCGGAGACGGGCACGATGGCCTTTGCGCCGTTGTGCAACGCCATCACAAACGCACTCGTCGCACGCAGCACGTCGAACACGACGCACGCCGCGTCTTCCAAATCGCGATTGGCCAACTCGGCCAGTTCCGCCGGGGTCAGCAGGGCTTCAATTTTCATCTCGGGCGGGATTATTAAAACCACGAAATGCGCCGAATGGCACGAAAGAAAAGTTTTCGCGTATTTCGTGGTTCATCTCATTTTTGTCCGCATGTAATGAAAAAGGTATTGCTGTGCGTAACCGGCGTGTGGGCCGAAATGTGTGGCGGCAAAGTGGCGCAGCCTGTCCGCCGTCACGCGGCGGCGCGGAAAATAGAGCTGGCGCAGCGCGCGTTCGACCCAGACGTCCACGGGGAACGCGGAGTCAAAACCGTAGGCGAACAGCAGAACGCAATCGGCGATTTTGCCGCCAACGCCGCGTAGTCTTATCAAATCCGCACGCGCTTCGGCCAGCGGCAGGCGGCGCGGTTGTTCCAGATCGAATTTGCCTTCGGCAATCTGCCGCGCGGCTGCGAGCAGGTTTGGCGCACGAAATCCCATCTTGCACGCGCGGAGTTCGGCTTCCGTCAAGCGCGCGATTATTTCCGGCGACGGAAAGGCGAATTGTAGAGCCCGGCCTGTGGCCGAATCGGGTCGAGCCGCGGGCTCGACGCCACACCGGTTGATTGGTTCCCCGAACCGTTCGCAAAGCAGCACGATGATTTGCCGGATTTGGACGATTTGTTTGGTCGAAGACAAAATGAACGATGCCAGACATTCCCAGGGGTCCTGGCGCAGCACCCGCAAGCCGCGGCAGGCGGCGATGGCGTTCCGCGTCGGCTCATCATCGGGAAAAGTGCTGAGCACGGCATCCAAATCCACCTCGATTTGCAGATAATCGCGCAACCATTGCCAGTCGGCGACCGGCATGCCGGTTGCGGCATGGATGCCCTGGCGCGTTTGGGTCAGCCTCACCCGGTGCCGGCCAATGATGCCCGTCCAGGAATCGCCTTGCCGGTGCCAGCGGAAAACCTGGCCGGAATCGAGCGTTCCGGCCAGATCGTAATCGCGAACGGGCAAAATATTTTCTGTCGCTGGCTTCATGTCTGAAGACATTTTTTCAGGAACCTCGAAAAACATGAATTACACGAAGAGGCTGATGGAACGTGGGAGTTTAATGACGTTTCACGCCTCACGTTTCACGTTTTTGAGTCTTTCGTAGTTGAAAATTCATTTTAAATTGTAACATGCCCAAAGATGCACCCGGCGAAAGACGCGGTCGCCGAATTTGATTTCGTGTTCGCCCAGATCGGTAACGGATTCAAACTCGCCGGCAATTCGTTCCGGCAATTGCATGGGTGGCGGCATCTCGGCGTAATTCACGGGTTGATGCTTCAGCCATTTCCAGAGCCAGTCTTTTTCGAGCGGGTAGGGGTCGAGTTCACTGACGAAGATGGCATTCTGACCTTTGCGATTGGCGCGATAATTGTAATCCGGCCAGAAATAAAGTTGGTTCACCGGCTCGTCGGTATCCACGCAATAAACCAGCGGCACGGTTTTGAGTGCGGCATGGGCCCCGGGCAGGTAAAACGAAAACAGCCCGGTCATGCCATAATGATCGGCGATGATGAAAGCGGGTTTGCCTTCGGCTTCCAGCTTTTCACGTTCCGTTTCAACGAACGCGGCGGTCGGTTTCCACGCGCGCACGCGGCGCAGCGGGTCTTTTTCACCGGGCAACGGTTCGCCGGTAATTTTGCCGATGAGATTGCTTTGATACATGATGACCACGGCAAAAATGCCCAAGGCCAGGCCAACAGCCGCGAATGGCCTGGCCATGCGCGGGCGTTCATTCCAATAAAGGACCATCAGGCAGAACATCGGCACCACCGCGACCACGGGCCAGTTCGGCAGAATGCGCGAGTGAAGCGAATAGAGCCAGTAGCCGAAAAACACCGGGGCGCCCATGCAGAAAAAGTAAAGCCATAACGGACGTTTGCGCCATCGCCCCCAAAAGCCAAACATCGCCCAAAGCGCGCCGGCGAAGAAAACGGGGTTCAACAGCAGGCCTTGCGTGAATAAAAAATCCCAGAAGTAACGCAACGTGGGATGCCATGGATTGTGCAGGGACGCGTTTCCAGCCACTTCATCAAGCGTGCTCCAACCGTGCTGCGCATTCCAGATGACCACCGGCAGAGTGCAAATCAGGAACACCAGCAGGGCCAGCCACGGGCCGGGGCGTCGCAAATGCTTTCGCACGGGAGGCCAAAGCGCAAAGAAAACCGCCCAGCATACAATCTGGCAGGCTGCGGTGTATTTGCAGAGAAAGCCAAGGCCCATGGCCAGACCGACGACGAGCCAATCGCGCGTCCTGCCATCCGCCTGCGCTGCGCGCCAGCCGGCGATCAGCGCCCACATCCAGCACAAGACCAGCGGCGGATCAATAGTCATCAAAATCGTTCCGATGCCGAGCAGTGGTGAGGCGGTGACGATGAGCAGCAGCCAGAACGCCGGCCTGGCGCCGGCTTCCCGGGCGATGAATCGCAACATCATCACGCTCAAAATGGCCGCGAACAAAGGCGCGAAAAACCGGACGCCGAATTGCGTATCGCGAAAAAGCGACGTGCCGACAAATTGAATGACGGCGATTCCCAGCGGTTTGCTGTAATACGACCACGCCAGGTGCTTCGACCACAGCCATTGATAGGCTTCATCCTTTTCCAGATCAATTGTGCCGCTGGCAATGTAAATCCAGCGCCCGATCAACATGACAAAAATCAGCAGATAACCGAAGCGGAGCCAGTGTGAGTCCGACGTTGGGGGTTGAGGGTGGAAGGTTGAGGGTTGGGGATTCAACAGCGACGGCAATCGCGTGTGCCAGACGGGGAACCATTTTTTTCCAAGCCGTTGCCATGCGGCTTCCAATGTAATTGCCAGTGCTCCGGCGTAGCCCGCGCCCAGGATTGCGCCGGCCAGGACGTCGCTGGGATAATGGACGCCGTTGTAAACCCGCGAATACGAAACGGCCAGCGCCAGCGGCAGTGTAAACCACGCGCTGCGCCGGTAATAAATGAAAAAAATCATGGCGGCGGCGAACCAACTGGAAGCGTGCGACGACGGCATGCTGGTGCCGGTGCGTTGGCTGGCCGCCATTTCCGTGCCACCGGTTCCGGTTGGGGGAGCGATGTAACCTTTGCCAACGCTGCCGAACAACCGCGCCTCCGGCAGAGCGGCGTACGGACGGGGACGACCCACCGCGTGCTTGACGGTATTGATGACGAAGTTGTCACCCAGCGGCAGAATGAGGCACAGCATCAGGATGCAAATCCGCATCCGAACACTGCCCTTCCACAGCAACCCGAGGCCGAGGACGATCAGGACGGGAAAGAAAAAGACATTGTTGCTCAAAAGCGGCATGAGCCAGTCAAAGAACGGATTGCTCAACGTCCGGTTGACGAGATAAAACAAGCTGGTATCAAGCGTTTGCAGCCAATGCATCGCCGCCAGTGTAGCGGGAACTGGAAAGTTGAAAACTCAATTGCGCGGTTCAATAAGTGATGACGGAGCGCACCGGATAGCCGTTCAGCTTTTTGCGGCCATTCAAAAATTTCAGTTCGATGAGAAACCCGATTTCCAGAATTTGCGCCCCGAGTTTTTTCACCAGGGCGGCGGCGGCGGCAGATGTGCCCCCGGTCGCCAACAGGTCGTCAATCAACACGACGCGCATCCCCGGCTTGAGCGCGTCCACGTGCATGGCCACGGTCGCCAAACCATATTCGAGCGCGTAATCCTGTTCGATGGTTTTGAAGGGCAGCTTGCCCTTTTTGCGCACGGGCACGAACCCGGCGTGCAATTTCGTGGCGGCGGCGGCGGCAAAAATGAAACCGCGCGCGTCAATGCCCACCACCGCGTCCACCGACCCGGGCTGGAATGTTTCCGTCAGCAAATCAATCGCCCCCGCGAACAATCGCGCGTCGGCGAGCACGGGCGTGATGTCCTTGAACTGGATGCCCGGCTGCGGGAAGTCCGGGACATTGCGGATGGCCTGTTCGATTTCCCTGGGAGTGGCGCTGGGGTGAGGCATGGCTTCAGTTGTTGCTGGTTTTGGTGCTTTCGAGCTTTTCAATCATTTTGCGGAGCTTTCGCAACGCGAGATTCTGGATCTGACGGACGCGCTCGCGCGTGACTCCGAATTTTTTGCCGACTTCCTCCAGGGTCTTTTCCGTGCCGCCGTCGAGGCCGAAGCGGTAGCGCAAAATGGTCGCTTCGCGTTCGTCGAGGTGCTTGACCATGTCCTGCAGCATGACGAAGACGGTCTTGTCTTCGAGGTTTTCGTAGGGTGTCGTGGCATTTTCGTCCTCGACCACCTCGGAGAAATTGTTCGACTCGTCGTCGCCGATGGGCGCGTCGAGCGACGCGGGCCGGATGGCCGCCAGCCGCATCTGCCGTACGCGCGTGGGGGTCATGTCGAGTTCGTCGGCCAGTTCCTCGTCCGTCGGTTCGCGGCCGAGTTCCTCCTGCAATTTCATCGCCGACGCGGCGCATCTTGGAAATTTTGTCCACCAGATGCACCGGCAGGCGGATGGTCTTGGACTGGTTGGCGAGCGCGCGTTTGATGGACTGCTTGATCCACCACGAGCCGTAGGTGGACAAGTTTGCCGCCTTTTTTCGGGTCAAACCGTTCGACGGCCTTCATCAGGCCGATGTTGCCTTCGCTGATCAAATCCAGCAATGGCAGGCCGATGCCTTCGTAGTCGCGGGCGATTTTGACGACGAGGCGGAGGTTGGCCTTGATCATCTGTTCGCGGGCCTTTTTGTCGCCCTGCTTGATGCGGGCGGCCAGCACGATTTCCTCCTGCGGGGTGAGCAGCTTCACCTGGCCGATTTCGCGCAGATAAAGTTTGATGGCCGTGTCGCCGTCGTACCGCGAAGTTTCCTGCCGGATGAATGCCGTGGTATCGCCTTCAGCGGCCTTCGGCCTCGCGGGTAGAGACGCCGCCAGCGAGAGGCCCCGGGGCGCAGAAGGTTTTCTGCGCCGTTGGGGCCTGGTCACTTTGCGCTTTTTGGGCTTGGCTGCCATGGACGGGGACAAAAGTTAAGACCTCGACGCAAGGCTGCAAGATAATTAACCATCAAGTTACCTGCGGCCGCCACGCGCGAGCAGGATGTAATAAAGCAAAGTCATCGCGCTGCTGATGAGCGCGGCGACATAGGTGAGCGCCGCGGCGTCCAAAACCCTGCTCACACCCGTGCGTTCGTCCTCATGTACGAGGCCGAGCCGGAACAATTGTTCCTTCGCGCGGCGGCTGGCGTCGTATTCCACCGGCAAGGTGACGAGTTGGAACAGGGTGATTACCGCAAAAACGGCGATGATGATGGGCAAAATGATATTCAACATGTGAAAAATGATGCCGATAAAGAAAATGGCCATGTAGGCCGTGCTCGCGAACTGCGTGACGGGCACCAGCGCCATGCGCACTTTGAACAGCCCGTAGGCCGCCTGATGTTGGAGCGCGTGACCGGCTTCGTGCGCGGCCACGCCCACGGCGGCCACCGTCCGGCCATGAAAGTTGTCTGACGACAAAAACAGCGCGCGTTTGGTTGGGTCGTAATGGTCGCTCAATTTGCCGGGAATTTCCTCCACCGGCATGTCGTGAAGACCGGCCTGGTCAAGAATTTCGCGCGCCGCATCGGCGCCGGTCATGCCGGATTCAACCGGCACCTGGCTGTATTTGTTGTAAGCATGATGCAGCTTGATTTGCGCCCAGATGCCGATGAGCAATCCGGGAATCGCGAACAACCAATAAACGGGATCGAACAAGTTAAACATAGGTCATCTCAATTGACAGCGTGTTGGCTGCTTTCATTCAACAAGCTGGCCGCGTGCCAATTCAATTTCCTTGAATTTACAGGCTACCGCGCTTATGGAAAGAATATTCCGGGCCAATGCGTCTCAATCGGTTCACCGCATTGTGGCACACTTCAAACGAGCCGGCGGACCTTGCCTTGAACTGCTTATCACTTTTCCGAGTCGCTTTCGGCTGGCCTGGCGGCAGCCTTTTTGGCCTCCGCTTCCGCCTTTTGTTTCGCAACGAAATCCTTGTAGGACTGTTTTACGTCGTAACCCTGGGCAGTGAGGTATGCTTCGATCCTGTCCTTGTATTTTTTGAAGAAGGCCGATTTCTCGGTCATCGAACCGGCGTCAATGGCCTCCTCGCGGGCCGCCTTGAGGTTTTTCAGGATGAACGCATTCTGTGTGTCCGTCAGCCCGTGGAAGATTTGTTGATAGGCATTGAAGGTGACCCGCACCTTGTTGATGGTGAGCGTGTCCTCGACGGTTTCAATCTGCTCGGGGGAAAGGACGGCGGACAGACTGGCGATGAATTCGTCGTGCTGCGGCTTGAACGTGGCATAGACGGCATCAATCTGCGACATGGCGTTGTCAATGTTAGTCCGGATTTTCGTGGAACGGGCCTTGCCGTATTGGGACCATAGTTCTTTGAGTCGGGCGTCGTTTTGGGCGTGCCACGCCTTCCAGGCGGCGAATTGGGCCGCCATGATGTCGTGGACTTTTGACGCCTTGGCCGCGTCATCGAGTTTCAAGGCTTCCATGACGGGTTTAGTGTGTTTTTCGTAGGCAGCCTTGTCTTTTTCATCGGGCGTCGGTGAAGTGGTGGTGGCGGGCGGTGCGGCTGAACTCGAGGCTGGTTGAGCCGTGGCCAGGCCTGCCGGGCAGCAAAGGGTGAAAGTCAGAAGGAGAGAACGATACAGTTTTTTCATCAGATCTGTTTGTGTTGTTTGATAGCGTGGAGTCTGCCCAAAGACTGATTGAAAGTACATGGCGGGAATTCGCCGCTCAGATTTCCAGCACTTTCTCAAATCGCGTCAGATTGCGCGCGCCGCTGTTTGTCACCAGGGCAACATCCTCGAGCCGCACGCCGCCAATTTCCGGATAATACAGTCCCGGCTCGACGGTCACGACGTGGCCGGGTTGAAGCCTGCCGGTTGAAGTCGCGCCCACGCGCGGCGCTTCGTGAATTTCCAGACCGAGTCCATGCCCCGTGCCGTGGAAGAATCCTTCCATGCGGCCCTGGTGGCGGCCGGTCTGGTAACCTTGATCTTCGAAAAATTGCCGGACGGCATTGTGAACGTCCGCGGTTGGCGTGCCCGCGCGGATTTTTTTAAATGCGATTTTTTGTCCCTGGAAAACCGTGTCGTAAAGGGTTCGCGCGGCTTCGCTGGCGCGTCCGCGCACGACCGTGCGCGTGATGTCGCCGAAATAGCCGGTTTTTTGCGAGCGCGGAAAAATATCAATGATGATCAATTCATTGGCGTGGAGCGGGCCGTAGCCGCGCTCATGCGGGTCGCACGCCTGCCGTCCACCGGCGACGATGGTGTTGGCCGCCAGCCCGCTCGCCTGCAGAATCGCGCAATCAATCACCGAGCGCAGCCTTTCCGAGGTCAGCGGGAGGTTGTGGTAAATGAGTTTCCGGTCGCGCCCGATTTTGGCCCGGTGCAGCACTTGTATGGCCTCGGCCATGCCGACTTCGGCCATCATCAGCGCGGCGGAAATTTTTCTGACTTCGGCGGCGGATTTGATTTCGCGTTCCGGAAAAAATGTTCCGGGGCGCGGCTTGAGCCTGACGCCGAGTCTTTCCAGGTCCGTTGCCAGACCGAGCGGAAAATCGTCCGGCACCGTGACACGGCGGATTCCTTTTTCGCGCAGAATCCCGCGGACGACCTGCGCCAGGCCCGGTCGTTTGATTCCCCGTGCGCGGAGTTTTTGCTGGTAGGCGCTCAACGACGCGACGCGGCAATGCGGGGCTTGTGCGCGGGCGCGGTCAATTTCCAGGTCGCTCATGACGATGAGCGGCCGTCCGCGGCTTGTAGCATAAATGAACGGGTCGGGCACGAACAGGCCCGTGGCGTAAAGCATGTTCGCGTCACGCTCGCTGTCCGCAACGATGAGCAAGGTTTCTGGCCGGTTCATTTGCAATCTTAATTCGTGATGCGTGAAACGTGAAACGTGAATACAATTCACGCATCACGTTTCACGCATCACGTTTCACGCATCACGTTTCACGCATCACGTCCCGAAAAGCCGGTCGCCGGCATCGCCGAGACCGGGCAAAATGTAGCCTCGTTCGTTCGAGCCGCCGGTCAACCGCGGCGGTGAAGATCGGCACGCGCGGATGGTTTTTTTGCACGCGGCGGATGCCTTCGGGCGCGGCGACGAGATTTACCAGCCGGATGTGTTTCGCGCCCTGTTCGGCCAGCAAATCGAGCGCGGCCACGGCGCTGCCGCCGGTCGCCAGCATCGGGTCAATCAAAATGACTTCAAAACGGCCGAGGTTTTTCGGAAAACTTTTGTGATAAAATTGCGCGCGCAACGTCGTTTCCTCGCGTTTGAGGCCAATGAAACCGACGCGGGCATGGGGTATCAGTTGCAGAATCGAATCCAACATGCCCAGGCCGGCGCGCAACACGGGCACCAGCACCACCTCCCGTTCGAGCCGGAAGCCGTGCGCGCTCGCGAGCGGTGTTTCCACCGTGGCGGCGCGGACGGCGAAATCGCGCGTGGCCTCGTAAAGCATGAGCGAGGCAATTTCGCCGAGCAACCGGCGGAATTCCTGCGACTGCGTCCGTTTGTCGCGCAACCGGGTAAAGTTGTGTTGCACCAGCGGGTGCGTGATGACGGTCACGCCCTTCATTTAATCTGCCGGGGGCAGCCAAAGAAAATAACGTTCGCCAGCCTGCAATTTCGGAAAGTTCACGCCGAGGTCCAGTTTGATGTCAGGCGCCTTGCTGCTTTGACTGAACATCGAGAGAAAATCGGTGATGTCGTAACGCTCGCGGTATTCAACCAGATTGGCCTTCTGACCTTTGTTGGCGATTTTTTCCGCGTGCTTCACTGCGTCATCGAAGTCGCCAAGCTGGTCCACAAAGCCGTATTTCAGCGCCTCGGCGCCGGAAAGCACGCGGCCGTCGGCGTAATCGGCCCAATTGCTGATGAGCGCGCTGCCATCCGTTTTGTTGATGTCGTGGGCCGCCCCGCGCCCGGCAACGACGATGTTGGTGAACTGGCGGTACGTCTGGCTGATTAAATCCTGCACCATCGCGTGTTCCTCCGCCGGGATTTCATTCGTGGTGCGCATGCCGCTGAGCATATCCTTGTACTTGCCGCTCTTGTAAACCATCGGTCGCACGCCGACCTTGTCCATCAGGCCGCGGTAATTCACCGTTTCCATGATGACGCCGATACTGGCGGTGAGGGTCAGTTTGTCGGCCACAATCCAGCGGCACGGCGCGGAAATGTAATAGCCGCCGGAAGCCGCGAGACTGCCCATGGAACAAATCACCGGCTTGCCGCGCCTGACCAGGTCGCCGGGATCACCCGGCTCGTCCGATTCGAACTTCGTGATGGCCTTGTTGATTTCATCCGACGCCATCACTTCACCGCCGGGCGAATCCACTTTGAGAATGACGGCCTTGACCCGGTCATCGGCCTTCGCGCGCTTCAGTTGCGCCTTGATCACGTCCACCATGTTGTTGCCGGCCTGGTCCGCCGCGTGAGAAGTGATGATGCCATCCACCTGGACGATGGCGATTTTGTTGTGCGAGTCGTTGTCTTTCAAAAGAAATTCTTCGAGCCGGGGGCCTGCATCACGTGTGACGCCGGGGGTGAAATTGCTGTTAAAACTCAGCGCGTGCGAGACGAACTGCGTGAAGTTGATGAGCAGGCTGAACATCAGCACCACCAGCAGGATGATCGCAAAAATCATCCAGCCCCGGCTCTTGCGCGGTTTGGATGGTGGCGGTGGCATGATGACCGGCGGCGGCGGCGGCGCGCCCGGCGAATCGAAGGACGAAGTTTCCATTGCGCATCCAAACTAATCCAAAGCGAGCAGGGGAGCAAGACGGATTGGGCCGGAAAGAAGTTAAATCAGTAACTGGTCAAATGAGTGATCGGTCAAGCGGGTTTCCCCGCCGAGCCTTGGCGCGATGCACTCAATCACCAATTACTTATTTAACCGACCACCCGTTTGATCAGTCACCAATAATGGTGTGCCAACAGCCGGATCTGCCCGTCATAAATCGCGCGGATTTTTTTCATCGTGTCGGCGGACAAATGTGCCAAATCCGACGCCCCGATGTTTTCCGCAACCTGCGCCGTGCGTTTCGCGCCGGGAATTGCGCAGGTAACGGCGGGAAATTCCAGGATCCACCTCAACGCCAGTTGCGCCAGCGTCGCTTTGGCGGGAACCAGTTTTTTCAACTGCTCGACCGCGCGCAAGCCAGTCTCGAAATCCACGCCCGAAAACGTTTCGCCGCGGTCGAACGCCTCGCCGTGGCGGTTGAAGTTCCGATGGTCATCTTTCGCAAACTTGCTCTCTCTGGTAATTTTGCCGGACAACATGCCGGATGCCAGCGGCACACGGGCGAGGATGCCGACCTTGCGGTGTCGTGCTTCCTTGAAGAAGAGCTCCGCCGGGCGTTGCCTGAAAATGTTGAAGATGATCTGCACCGTTTGCACACCGGGGAATTCAATGGCCTTGAGCGCCCCCTCGACCTTTTCCACGCTCACACCGTAATGCCGCAACTTGCCGGCCTTCACCAGGTCGTCGAGGACACCGAAAACTTCCGGCCGGTAATAAACCTCCGTCGGTGGGCAATGCAGTTGCAGCAGGTCAATCGCGTCCGTATCCAGGTTCTCCAGGCTGCGCTCGATGAAGGACGTGAGGTTCTGGCGATTGTAGCCGTCGGCGGTGTGCGGGTTCAGCCGGCGTCCGGCCTTGGTGGCGACGTAAAACTTTTCTTTCCGTTCCTTCCTGAGCTTTGCCATCAGCCGTTCACTGCGGCCATCGCCATAAACATCCGCTGTGTCGAAGAAATTCACGCCGCCATCGAGTGCGGCGTGGAGGGCAGCCAATGATTCTTTGTCGTTCACGTCACCCCACGCGCCGCCGATGGCCCACGCGCCAAAGCTGATTTCCGAAACCTTCCAGCCCGTCCGTCCCAGCTCGCGATATTTCATGCCGCCAAATTAAACGAAAACGGAATTAACGCAAAGACGCAAAGAATTTAACCACGGATGGGCACGGATGAACACGGATAAGGGAAAGACGAGAATTGACGCCGAAGCCAAGCGAAAGCTGATCCTCGCGAGTCGTGGTCTCGTTCCTCGGATGTCGGAAGTCGTTCCCGCGATGCCGGAAGTCGTTCCCGCGATGCCGGAAGTCGTTCCCGCGATGCCGGAAGTTGTTCCCGCGATGTCGGACGACCTTCCCGCGATGATGGGAATGCTCCCCGAAACCTCAAAAATGCCCAAAATCAAGCTTTTTACGTCCCCACCACCTTCCGATGGGCAAAAAATGACAGTTTGGGTCACCCGTAGCAGCGGACGGGGGGAACTCGTTTCCGCTATTCATTTTGGGACAAATGATTGGGGGGAGCTCGCGCGTCTCGCGTGCAAGATCGGGCGTCGCGCCCGAACCATTGGTTGAACCATTCTGTTCGGAAGACGGGTTTTCGGCGCGACGCCGAAAACGGCAACCGGGACGGTCGCGCTCCCCATTCCAAAATCCGCGTTCCGAATTCTACAGGGGCAACGGTCTCTTTACCTGAATTCAGTTTCGGAGGGATGATTGAGAGCAAATGGCGTTTGAGTTTTTGACTACGGAAGGGTACGGATGAACACCGATTCTTGTGCTAGACAAACCGGAGGTGCAGGGGCAAAGTCGAAGTCGTGAAACCCATTGCGTTTCTGCAAAGCGTATGCTTCCCAAATATAAAGCCATCGCTGCTCCTGTTTTTATTTTGCGTTTCTGCATGTGCAAATGACCTCCGTTTAATTGGAACAAATCTTTATGATTTTCCCGTTGCTCCAAGTGAGAAAAATTCATGCATTTATCGCGTTTCTGGCACTGTGGTTCGATGTTATCCAAAGTCGGTGACCATAGAATATTGTTCTGGCACAAAATATCGTTTGGTTTGGACAAACCGGCCTTACACTCCAGGATGGGCACCGCCAATCGTTTCGCATTTTATGGGCGAGTCATCTTACGAACAACTTGAGCTGCAACGACAGATTGAATTACAAAATTTAAAAGACGATGCCAAAGCCTATCAAATCGCGCAAAAAATTGTAACGTTTCCGCCAGACGTTCAGGTAAAGGCATATAATGTCTTTTTAGGATCGCCGGTCACGGATTTTCTCAAACCTGTGGCCATTACTAATCAAATTCAATTACTCAATTATCCTTCCAATTATTCCACTGGGCAGAAAATCGAGTATCTTGCCGTGCCGACGACTACGCCCGGATTCTGGGATTGTGGACAACCTTTCAATGGCGATGCATCCACATACCACTATATTTACCGCGTCCTTTCGGATCGGATCATTTGCGAACGCCAATACAATACCGAGGAACGGATAGCCATAAAACAGGCTTCTGCTGAAAGATCGTTGTTGTGGCAGCAAGAACAAGCTTCCAACAACATCGCCACCGCACAATTCGATCTCGGCCTTCGCTACCTGAAAGCAGACGGCGTAGAATCCAACCAAACAACCGCGTTTTATTGGATCAGAAAGTCTGCCGCCCAGAATTATATGCCTGCTACAGTATTTTTGACAAACAATCATCAATGAAAAGTGGCTATCATGATAATTTGAAAAGTTCGTTTCAGAAAAAAGCGAAAATGTATAATCGCGTACAATGGATACTCAAATCGTTGAATTGATTGGGAGACATCATCTCACGGCTGAATTGCTTCGCGCGGGGTTGGAGGTTGCTACTCCTGTTCGTGATAGAGGGATTGATTTGATTGCTTACGCTGATATTGATGAGCGGCTGACGAAGTTTGCGGCGTGTCCTATCCAAATGAAGGCCGCAATGAAGCGTTCTTTCAGCTTGGCCACCAAGTATGCGCGTGTACACAGTCTCCTCATTGCATACGTTTGGCATTTGGAGGATTTCAACAAGAGGGTCACATACGCACTTACATATGAGGAGGCTTTCTCCATTGCGAAGAGACTCGGTTGGACGAACACAGCATCATGGAAACGTGGTGCCTATACGACAACTCAACCAAGCGCCGAAATTGTTTCGTTGTTGGAGCCATACCGCATGACGCCAAAAAGATGGATGGAGAAGGTGGTAATGCTAATGGAATACGAAGAACTAGAAGAGCAGAAGATCCGGGGCTGGAATCTTTACGAAAGCAGCAACACTCCTGGTGAGCGAGCGCGGGGATTGCTCATGGTCATCGAGGCTCACTTCCACAGGAATCCACAAGCACCAAGCTTTGCCACTTATGCGTCGCACTGGCTATGGGCAAATCATGAACGTTATGACCGCACGGTGGTAGATTTGTTAATCGCTCGGTATCCGTTGCCAAGTCATCCACGGATTCAGCGTGGATACAGTGATTGGGATAGTTATGGAGATCCAAATTACAAAATTGTGGCTCAAGATCGCGCTGGAATCTAAGAATCTGGCCCTTGCTTTTTTTCCTTCGCACGGCATTTTGCCGGCTTGACGGAATGCAAAGTCGGTTTAATGGATGGTTATGCAACCGGAGAAACTTACTCTCAAATCACAGGAAGCCTTGCAGGAGGCGCAACGCATCGCCCGCGAGCATTCGCATCAGGAACTCGACGGCGAACATCTCGCGCTCGCGCTCATCGGGCAGACCGAGAGCCTCATCCCCGACCTGCTCGAACGCATCGGCGTGCCGGTCGCGAAGCTGAAACCGGAGTTGGAAGCCGAACTCGCCCGCCGGCACAAGGTCCAGGGCGCCGGCGATGCCTACGCCGGCCGCGATTTGCAGAAGGCGCTCGATGCCGCGCAATCCGAGGCGACCAAGCTCAAGGACGATTATGTCAGTACTGAACATCTGCTGCTTGGCCTGCTGGACGGCGGCGGTTCGGCGCTGAAAAAGATTTTCGCCAGGCACGGCTTGAAACGTGATGCCGTACTGAAGGCGCTCGCCGAATTGCGCGGCAACCAGCGCGTGACCGACGAAAATCCCGAAGCCAAATTTCAGGCGCTCGACAAATACGGCCGCGACCTTACCGCGCTGGCGCGGCAGGGCAAGATTGACCCGGTCATCGGCCGTGACGAGGAAATCCGCCGCGTCATGCAGGTGCTTACGCGCCGCACGAAAAACAATCCGGTGTTGATCGGTGAACCCGGCGTGGGCAAGACCGCCATCGCCGAAGGCCTGGCGCGGCGCATCGTGAGCGGTGACGTGCCGGAATCGCTCAAGAACAAGCGGCTGGTGGCAATGGATCTGAGCGCGATGATTGCCGGCGCCAAATATCGCGGTGAATTCGAGGACCGGCTCAAGGCGTTTCTCAAGGAAATCGTCGCCAGCGAAGGCAAAATCATTCTGTTCATTGACGAGTTGCACACCATCGTCGGTGCTGGCGCGGCGGAAGGCGCGACGGACGCGGCCAATATCATGAAGCCGCAACTCGCGCGCGGCGAACTCCGTTGCGTGGGCGCGACGACGCTCGACGAATACCGCAAGCACATCGAGAAAGACCCGGCGCTCGAACGCCGTTTCCAGCCGGTCAAGGTGGAGGAGCCGACCGTCGAAGCGACCATCGCAATTTTACGCGGGTTGAAGGAGCGATACGAAGTTCATCATGGCGTGCGGATTCAGGATTCGGCGCTCGTGGCGGCGGCGATGTTGTCCCATCGCTACATCACCGACCGGTTCCTCCCGGACAAGGCGATTGACCTCGTGGACGAGGCGGCGTCGCGCATCAAAATGGAACTGGATTCCAAGCCGACTGAACTCGACCAGTTGGACCGGCAGATTTTGCAATTGGAAATCGAGCGCACGTCGTTGGCCAAGGAAAAGGACGCTGCCAGCAAGGAACGGCTCAAGCTGATTGACAAGGAAACTGCCAATCTCAAGGACAAGTCCAAGGCGCTCACCGCCCAATGGCAGAATGAAAAGGCCGCCGTCAATGCCGTGAGTGTGGTGCAATCGCAACTCGAGCAGGCAAAACTCGAACTGGAACAGGCGCAACGCAAAGGCGATTTGACGAAGTCGGCGGAAATTCAATACGGCAAGATTCCCGATTTGGAAAAGAAACTCGTGAAGCTGGAAAGTAGTGGTGCAGGCGTCTCGCCTGCAGGTGGCAGGAGCAGCTTGCTCCGCCAGGAAGTCACGGACGAGGATATTGCCAAGGTTGTGGCGTCATGGACGCACATCCCGGTTTCGCGGATGCTCGAGGGCGAGCGGCAAAAGCTGGTGAAGATGGAGGAACGGCTCGCGCAGCGCGTGGTCGGCCAGAAAGAAGCCATCAAGGCCGTGTCCGACGCCGTGCGCCGGGCGCGGAGCGGATTGCAGGACCCGAACCGGCCCATCGGCTCGTTCATCTTTCTCGGCCCGACCGGCGTCGGCAAGACCGAGACCGCCCGCGCGCTGGCGGAATTTTTGTTCGACGACGAAAACGCGATGATTCGCATTGATATGAGCGAATACATGGAGAAACACACCGTCGCGCGGCTCATTGGCGCGCCGCCGGGCTATGTCGGTTACGAGGAAGGCGGGCAGTTGAGCGAGGCGGTGCGCCGCCGGCCATATTCGGTGGTGTTGTTCGACGAAATTGAGAAGGCGCATCACGACGTGTTCAACGTGCTGTTGCAGGTGTTGGATGATGGCCGGCTCACCGACGGGCAGGGGAGGACGGTGGATTTCAAGAACACCATCGTCATCATGACCAGCAACCTCGGCTCGCACCTGATTCAAGAAAGTTTGGAGTCCCGCCTTCAGGCGGAATCGGGTCGTCGTGGTTCGGACAAACCGCCTAAAGGCGGAACTCCGAACGAATTGCACGACCGCATTATGGCCGAGTTGAAACGGCATTTCCGGCCGGAATTCCTGAACCGGGTGGACGACGTCATCATTTTCCAGAGCCTCGACGAAAGCGAAATTGAGCGCATCGTGGACATCCAACTGGGAAGACTCAAGGAACGGCTGGCGCAACAAAATCTCACGCTCGACGTGGACGCCGCGGCGAAGAAGCTGCTGGCGAAGGAAGGATACGACCCGCAATTCGGCGCCCGCCCGCTCAAACGCGCCGTGCAGGAACGAATCCTCAACCCGCTTTCGATGCGCCTGCTCGAAGGCGAGTTCAAGCCGGGGGACAAAATCAAGGTCAACGCCAAAGGGGACGAATTGGTGTTTGAGAAGATATAAACCGCAGCGTCGCGGAGAAGCCGAGTTGAACCGCAAAATACACGAACCACACTAACGCTGTTCCCTCTCCGCCTCGATCGGGAAGAGGGTCAGGGTCAGGTGTCGACTTAAATACTAGAGCAAATTGTGAAATACTGTAGCCGTTTTTCAGGAGCGCGGCGTTCACGCCGCTTCATTGTCCTCCATGAAATTCACGTCGAAGCGGGCTGAAGCCCGCGCTCCTCCGACGGCCACGGTTTTAGTTAAACCGCTATAATTGCATGTTTCGTTGAACTGAATCCGCGTTCATCCGTGTTATCCGTGGTTAAAATGAAGTTCGATCGCCAAAATCCAAACCTTGTTCCGGCCTGATTCTCTGTTATCGTTTACGGCTCTTGTGAGCATTGCGGAAGAAATCCAGAAACGGCGCACGTTCGCCATCATCTCGCATCCGGACGCGGGCAAAACCACGCTGACGGAAAAGCTGTTGCTGTATGGCGGCGCGGTGCAGCTCGCCGGCTCGGTCACCGCGCGCCGGAACCAGGCCGCCACCACGTCCGACTGGATGGAGCTGGAGAAAAAACGCGGCATTTCGATCAGTTCCACGGTCCTTCAATTCGATTACAGCGGTTACCGTCTCAACCTGCTCGACACGCCGGGCCACAAGGATTTTTCCGAAGACACCTACCGGGTGCTCACCGCCGTGGATTCGGTGGTGATGGTGATTGACTCGGCCAAGGGCATCGAACCGCAGACACGCAAACTGTTCGAGGTTTGCCGCCAGCGCGGCGTGCCCATCTTCACCTTCATGAACAAGTGCGACCGCCCGATGAAGGACCCGCTCGCGCTACTCGATGAACTGGAACGCGTGCTCGGCATCGGCGCTTTCCCGGTGAACTGGCCCATCGGCAACGGCTTCGAGTTTCAGGGCGTGTATGACCGGCAGACGAAGCTGATGCATCTCTTCGAACGCACGACGGGCGGCCAGTATCGCGCCCCGGTGCAGGTCGGCGGACTGGATGATCCCGCCGTGCGCGGTCAACTTGATGACGAAACCTTTCGCCGGACGGTCGAGGAACTTGAAATGCTCGAACACGCCGGGCACGAGTGGGATGACGTCGCCGTGCTTGCGGAAAGAACGACCCCGGTGTTCTTCGGCAGCGCCCTCAATAATTTCGGCGTCCAGCTTTTGCTCGACGGGTTCCTGAAACACGCGCCCGGACCGCGCGGCAGGTTCAGAGTTCCGCCTTCAGGCGGCCCGGCGAATGGAAAACGTGCAAATTCAAATCCGCCTGAAGGCGGAACTCCAAACTTTATCAGTCCCGAACACCCCGCCTTCTCCGGTTTCATCTTCAAGATTCAGGCGAACATGGACCCGCGGCATCGCGACCGCATCGCGTTCGTTCGTGTCTGTTCGGGCAAGTTCGAACGCGACATGACGGTGCATCATTCGCGGTCGGAAAAGAAGGTGCGCCTCTCCAGCTCCCACAAACTTTTCGGCAATGAACGCGAAATCGTGGACGAAGCCTGGCCGGGCGACGTCATCGGCCTCGTCGGTCACGACAGTTTCGGCATCGGCGATACCCTCACGACCGATCCCAAAATCGTTTACAAGGAAATCCCGCGCTTCACGCCCGAGGCCTTCAGCTATCTGCACAATCCGAACACGGCGAAGTTCAAGCAATTCCGCCAGGGCCTGGACCAGTTGATGCAGGAAGGAGTTATTCAGGCACTTTACCTTCGCAATTCGTCGGTCAAAACGCCTTTGCTCGCCGCCGTCGGCCCGTTGCAGTTCGAGGTGGTGCAATTCCGGCTCGAACACGAATACGGTGCGGTCTCGCGCCTCGAATCCGCCCCGTGGACCGTCGTCCGCTGGCTGCCGGTGGACATGAAGGAAGATGATCTCGACGCCCTGTCGCTGCCGACCGGTGCGCGGGTCGCCTACGACACCGGCAAAAATCCCGTCGTGCTGTTTGCCGACGAATGGTCGGCGGAATATTTCACCAAAACCAACGGCCGCGTGCCGCTCTCCGCGCTGCCGGTGCAGACGGCGCGGGAATGATTTATTTGGAGCCGTTGCTTTCCGGCAATCCCAACGGGATTGAAATCATTCAGCCCGGGATTGGCCACACCAGTGGACTAGCCGGGACTGACTCTTTGCTGTCCAAGTTATCGTGTGCCAATCAGGGAGGCGGCGCTTTCAGTTCCGTACGCACCAAACTGACAACCCGGGCGTGGGAGTCGTCTTCTCCAGCAGAAACAAGCGTCAGACGGACCGTGGTGCCCGCGGAACCTCGAATCAAAGCGATCGCCTGTGCGAGCTGCCCGCCGTGAACCGGCAGCGCCGGCCCGGTGTCTTGGGCCACGGCGATGATCCGGTCACCGACATGGATGTCCTCTTGAGCGGCGGCAGGCGAGTCCGGAACGATGCCGCCAATAGTGATGTTTTTTCCGCCCATGTCGAAAATGATGCCGATGCCGGCGCTCGCGGCTGGCGCTTCGAGGACATAGTGCTGGAGAAGGGTCGCATTGTCGGCATCGTGCGTTTGGTAAATCGTGCCTGGCGGCAGTCCGGAGGCGTCCGGGTTTCCACTCTGATTGGGCATATTGTTTATGACCATTTTCATGTCAGTGTTCGCGGCAGTCTCAATGACCATCCCCAGTTCCGGGTCGAACCAGGCCACACCCGAACCGGTGCCCTCGAGGGTGGAAGCGGATGTACCCGCCGGATTTGAATTAGGACCGGGTTTGGTTTTCATGGTTCCCTGAAACTCCAGGCGGGCGCAGTTGCGCTTCCAGTGCTGTTCCCAATTTCGAAAAGTAACCGTGTGATCAATGCTCGCCGTACCGAGGGGGCCCATGGCCATCTCCGTCTGAACCGGCCAGGTGTCGCCCGGTTGCACCGCCTTGGAAGGCAGGTAAAGGTGCAGCCCGCTCATCAGCTGCTTGAGATTCCCTTCGTTAAACTGAATCCTGGAAAATGCGGAAGCTTTCGCCGACAGGCCGGACGAAAGCCGTTGCTCCAGTTCATCAACGCCTTCCATTCGCTCGACCTCGTTGCTGGCATTCAGGAAATACCGGATTTTGGAGCCGACAACTTTTCCAAATAAATCGGTCAGCGAGTTCGTCCTGGACGCCGATGATTTTTGGGTCGAATCGTAATCCAGCATCGTGTGGCCTCCCAGGGCAATCCGATCCCGGATGCTGAGGAACTCCAGTTCCACTTCATGTCCGCCTCCGGGGGTTGCCTGCAACACCGTCAACCCATATTTCTTTGCCAGGGTAAGGTCCTCCTGCTGGCGATCGGGCTGGCCCGGGTAGAGATACTCGCCGTTTCGTTTTATTTCCACGTCGAACACCACGCGCTCGCCCACCGGCGGCCATTTTAATTTCAACTCCACCGGGCCTGTCGGCGGCGTGACGATGGAGGACTGTTGTTCTGTTTTCGGAAACACGACGATCTGCGCCGCCCTATCCTCGTGAAACCAGATCAGGATGCCTTTGGAGAACCAGAGCGCTTTCTTCGCGCTTCCGACGTTCTTCTGCGAACTCGGTTCGCCGTAGGCGGCCAGGGCGTCTTTGAGGTGAGAGCCAATCCCAATCCCCGCAGTGGTAAGTCCCGGAAAGCCTTCGTCGAACCGCAGTTCGAAGGCGCCGCGGGCATCATCGACGAGGCAATCCACGTGGATCTGGTCCCACTTCATCCAGTGATTATCCGAATCGTTGTCGGGCTGGCCGAGGGCTTTGATAAGTTCCTCGCGCGTGGCCCCAACGTTGAAACCTCCCCATCCCTTGCCTTCGACAATGACTCGGCTGTCGGCGGGACCTGCTGGCGCTTTCCATTTCAACTCCACCGGGCCTGCCGGCGGTGGTTCCGAGGCCGTGCCCTTGGAAGCCGCTTTGGCTGTAAACACGATAACCAGATATTTGGCCTGCTGGTCGCGGCCGAATGGGATGAAGAAGGCGCGCGCTTTTCCCATGGGCGGCGTTGGGCCATCGTAGGAGATCTCCGCGGTGACCGGGTGCCGCGCATTGCCGCCAACAATATGGCTGACCTGGTAGCGTATCCGGAATCTGACCGACTGCCGGTCGCGGCCCATGCCGCAAAAGCCTTGCCCTTTGCCGCTGGCCTGATCGGTCTTGTAGCTCCAGGCGTCCGATCTCCACTGATAGAGGCTTTCTCCCTTTTTGGTGGCATTGACCAGGAGGCCGGAATTGGTGGCGGCAGGTTGCTGCAGGGCGCTCAGGATGGCGCCGTCGATTTCCGCCATTTGAGCCACCGCGGTGTACGTCGGCGCCAAGGTGTAGGTTCCGGCGCTGGAAAGCGCGTTGCCCGGCTCACGCACGTCAAAGGGTACCCGTTGGTCCACCAGAGCCGCGTCCGCTTCGAATACCTGGTAATTCAGCTCTATTCCCGCTTCGGCGGCCCAGCCGTAGCGGGCCTTGCGGCTGGTTTCATTCAACATCATGTAAGCCGGCAGCAGGATAATAACCATCAAACCCAGCGCCACAGCCAGCCAGCGCAGGTTGCGCTCTGTGTGCGCGCCTGAGTCTGGCGCGACGCCGCCGGCGCTCCGGCTGATCGCTCGCCAGACCGGCCGGATTATCAGATAGTCCACCCACCCGGCCACCAGTCCCAGCAGCAGCGTGAAAGCCGCGAAGTCCGAAAGGTTTTGGAACATCGAGCCGCCCAAACCCCGGTGGGCCGCCAACGCTTTGACCGCGACAGCCCATACGATCAGCATAAAGAAATCCACCGTCAGCAACGGCAGGAACAGCCCGTCGAAAGCCGCCAATCTCAGGCCGCGGATCCGGCCCGCCGAACGGCGGATACGGGCCACGGCGATCCACCCCAGAATCGTGCCGGCCAGCACAGCCATCAGGCCGGCGGGCAGCACGGCGTCGAGAAACAGGATTTGGGGGAGTGTGTGGCCGAAGCTGGGGTCGCTGGATACGGGCCAATCCATGATCCACAACAACATCACGACCAGGAAGCATCCGATTCCCACTGCACCCGCAATGGCGGCGCGTGACCAGCGTGGCGCCGACAGCACGGCTGTTCCCCGGGGCCCGGTCCCCGGCGCGAAGCTCCCGACGCCGGCGTGCTTCAGGGTCTCAGCGACCACGGTTTCGATGACCGTCTTGAGTTCGCCGGCGGTCTGGTAACGGCGTTCCGGTTCCCGCTCCAGGGCACGCAGGACGATTTCATCCAGACGCACGTCAATTTGAATCCCGCCCATGTGGGCCGATGGCGGTTCGATGCGTTTGCCGGGCAGTTCGCCGGTGAGCATTTCGTAAAAAACGACGCCGAGCGAATAAATGTCGGCCCGGCTGTCCACGCGCTGCGGATCGGTCTTCTGTTCGGGCGCGCTGTAGCCGGGCGTGCCCACGGCGGTTTGCGTGGTGGTTCCCGGCGCAGAGGCTCCGCTGCCCCGGCCGGCGTCCACCGCCCCCAGCATTTTGGCGATGCCAAAATCGGCGACCTTCACGCGGCCGTCTTTGTCGAGCAGCAGGTTCTCTGGCTTGATGTCGCGGTGGACAATGCCACGGTCATGGGCCAGTTGCAGCGCGTCGCACAGCGGCGGCACGATGGCCAGCGCCTCTTCCGGCGTGAACTTTCGCATGCGCAAGAGCTGGCGCAGATTCACGCCGTCCACGAATTCCATGAGCAGGAAATAGAACCCGCCTGCCTGGCCGAAGTCGTAAATGGTGACGATGTTCGGATGGCTCAGCGCGGCCAGCGCCTGCGCCTCGCGCGTGAAGCGCTCGGCAAACTGCGTGTCGCGCACGCGCTCCGGCGCCAGCAGCTTCAGCGCGACGAAACGGTTCAAGGTTTTTTGCCGGGCCTTGTACACCACGCCCATGCCGCCGCGGCCGAGGCATTCGAGGATTTCCAGCTGTGGAAAAAATGGCGCGAGTTCGGCCGGCGCAAGCGTTTGCCGCGCCGCGGCCGGTTCCGCGTCAACTTGCGTCGGCGCCATCGCCTCGGCCATCAGGCAGCGCGGGCACAGGCCGGCCGTGGCGGCCGAAGGCAGTACCGCACCGCATTTGGGACAGGAATTCGAAGATGCCTTTGTCTCGCTCATACTGTGTCCTGACGTGGCGACGTGGTTTGGTTACCGACATTTTTCTCAACTTCCCAGGGCGGCGAACAGAGCGCGCATCTCGGCCTCGACCAGGCCGGGGTCGTCGAGTGTGCCGGCAACTTCCGCCTTCAGCAACTGGCGGAAACGCCGCTTCAAGCGATGCACTGCGACCTTCAGCGCGTTCGCGTTCATGCCGCGACCGGCCGCCAGCGCCGCCTGGTCGCCGCGCGCGGCGTCGCCGGTGAGCCACGGTTTGACCAGTTCGAAGAAATCCGCGCGCCCTTCAGCGACGCATTCGCATCGGAGCGCTTCCAGCGCGTGTGCCACCACCGTCAGCGCCCATTGCCGGTCAAAGGCGGCGTCGGGCGACAACACGCCGGCATCCGGCACTGAACGGGCTTCGGTTTCATTCAGCGAAATGGTTTCCACGCCGCCGCCGCGTTTAAGCCGCTGCAGCGCCTCGCGTTGATGCGAGAGAAAATGCTTCACCGCACCGAGCAGGTAGGAACGGAACCGGCCGCGCTCCTGCTCGGCGCGGGCGATGGCCCCGCCCGCCAGCATGTGGGCGAAGAAGTCGTGCGCGAGTTCGCGCGCGGCATCCGCGTCGCGCAACTCGTAGCGGAGGAATGCGGCCACCGGTTCGTAGTAGGCGTTGCATAATTCGGCCAGGGCGCGGCGACCCTCCGGCGAGTCGGCTTTCGCCCGGCTGACCTGTGTCCAGCGCGTCGTCCGAAAATCCTCGCCCGGCGCCCCCTGCAATGGGTGACAGGGCGTCGGTGGTGTCGGCTCAGCGGTCATCGGAATCTGGACAAATCATGCCACAGGTGCCTGACGTGTTGGAAGCGAATGGTTACCAGTTTTTTTGAGCCGCCCCTCCGCCACGTCCAAACCAAACGCACTTTGCCTCCGATCACGCGCCGTTGGGTTTGGTTGGAGCAAACCTCTCAACTACGCCTCACGGCTTGTTCCCGCCCGATTCTCTGCTATTGTTCACGTTCTGACATGTCCACCATCCTCAACGCCACCGAATTGACCGTGCGCTACGGCGACCGCGTGGTGCTCGACCGTGCGACACTTGCGGTTGACGAGGGACAACGCATCGGGCTGGTCGGTCGCAACGGCAGCGGCAAAACGACGTTCCTGAAAATCCTCGCCGGACTGCAATCGCCGGATTCGGGCACCGTCACGCGGCGGCGGGACCTGGTGGTGAGTTATCTTTCGCAGGATTTCACGCTCGATCCGGCGCTCGACGTGCGCGGCAATGTGCGCGCAGGAGCGAAACACGTGCTCGACCTCATCGCGGAATTTGAAGCGTTGCCGCATGACTCGAAACGGCATGAGGAACTGGAACATCGCATCCAATCGCTCGAAGGCTGGACGCTCGATCAACGCATCGAGACGGCGCTCTCGCACCTGAATTGTCCGGACGGCGCGCGCCGCATCGAAACGCTTTCCGGCGGCGAGAAACGGCGCGTGGCGCTGGCGCGGGCCATTGTTTCGCGCCCGGATTGCCTGATGCTCGACGAGCCGACGAACCATCTCGACCCGGAATCCATCGAGTGGGTCGCGGAATTTCTCGAAAACTTCAGCGGCACGTTCATCGTGGTGACGCACGACCGCTATTTCCTCGACCGCGTGGTGGGCCGCATCGTCGAGTTGAGCGACGGACGGTTCTGGTGGCACGACGGCAATTACACCGATTACCTGCTCGACAAGGCCGAGCGCCAGGCCGCTGACGCGGTGATCGAGCACAAGCGGCAGATGTTTCTGAAAAAGGAACTGGCGTGGGTGCGGCAAGGCCCGCGCGCCCAACGCAGCAAACAGAAGGACCGTTTCGAGCGTTACTACGAAACCGCGGCCCAGGACGGGCCGGTGATTGAGGAGGACATGGAACTGGTCATCCCGCCGCCGCCGCAACTGGGCAATCGCACGGTGGAGTTGGCCAATGTGGGCATGGACCTCGGCGGGCGCACCTTGTTTCGCGGATTCAATTTCACCTTCGAGAATGGCAAACGCGTGGGCGTCTGCGGCCGGAACGGCCTGGGCAAAACCACGCTGTTGAAAATCATCCTCGGCGAGGTCGCACCGACGGAAGGCACGGTGAAGGCTGGCCAGCTTACGAAGTTCAATTACGTGGACCAGAGCCGCCTGCAATTGAA
Source organism: uncultured Verrucomicrobiae bacterium (assembly GCA_963802515.1). Classification (GTDB taxonomy): domain Bacteria; phylum Verrucomicrobiota; class Verrucomicrobiia; order Limisphaerales; family UBA11358; genus UBA11358. The sequence goes on along the minus strand of CAWDIX010000002.1, from coordinate 619,621 downwards.
CGACGAGCACACGGTGCTGGAAGAGGCGTCCGACGGCACGGAGTTTGTCATCTGGGGCGAATCGAAAATCTCCGTGCGCTCGTACCTGAAGCGCTTCCTGTTCGCTGACGAACGCATCCTGACGCAGGTCAAAAAGATTTCCGGCGGGGAACGCAGCCGGCTGTTGCTCGCGCGCATCCTGAAAAACGGCGGCAACTTCCTCATCCTCGACGAGCCGACGAATGATTTGGACCTGCCGACGTTGCGGGTGCTGGAGGAGGCGCTGATTGCGTTCCCCGGCGTGGTGTGCGTCGTAAGCCACGACCGCTATTTTCTCAACCGCGTTTGCACCGACATCCTCGCTTTTGAAGGCGACGAAAAAATCCACCACAGCGTCGGCGACTACGATTATTACCTGGAGAAAAAACAACGGCAGGTTGTAGCGGCGACTCGGCAGAGCGCCGCCATCTTAGCTTTTAATAAAACAGCGGCGCTCTCCCGAGTCGCCGCTACGAAGGCAGCGAAACCCGCAAAGCCCCGCAAACTCTCATTCGCGGAAGCGCGCGAACTGGAAGGGATGGAAGCGAAGATACACGCTGTGGACGCGGAAATTGCCCGTATCGAAGGGCTGTTCGCCTCGCCGGATTTTCATCGCACCCACGCCACGCAAACGAACCAGCTGGTGGCCGACCTCGCCGCCGCAAAGGAAACCCTCGCAAAGCTCTATGCCCGATGGGAAGAACTGACCGCAATCAAGGCAGCGGCGTTACCGAGCGGTAGTTGAGAGTTGAGGGTTGAGGGTTGAGAGACGGGCACCGGTTTCCGGCTGAAACCACGAAATACACGAACCACGCGAAAAATTTCAACGCAGAGACGCAAAGACGCAGTAAAAGCTGACACGAATTAGAACGAATTAAAATACGCTGAAGGCGTAAAGGAAATTAGCCCGGGGTTGAAGCAGCGCGACTACCCCGGGTGAGCGTCCACATAAAATTCCTTCTCCGCTCTGGGGAGAAGGTGGCCGGAGGCCGGATGAGGTGACAACCCAGGTTTCCACCAAGTCGGGATTGACAGGTGCGGTCCATCGAGGTTGATTGGGTGTTGAGAGTTCCAAAAGAATAGAGAATCGTCACCGGTGTTCGCGTCGAAGCTGCGACCCGGCAGGCCTCGTCTCCTGCAAAGAAAGAGATTTGCCATGAAAATGAACGAACAGCCGAACGCGAAAATCGAAGTCACCAGGGACGGTCCCTACCTTGTCACCGGCGGCTTGCCGCTCAGCGAGCAATGGATTGTCACCAATGCCGAGGGCGATTCGCTCGATTATCGGGAAGGCAAGAAGCATCCGTCGCCGCAACAATATGCGCTGTGCCGATGCGGTCACTCCGGCAACAAACCGTTCTGCGATGGCAGCCACCAGAAGGTTAAGTTTGACGGGACCGAGACCGCCAGCCACCAGCCTTACTTGAAGCAGGCCAAGACCATCGAAGGGCCGACTCTGAATCTGACTGACGCCGAGGGCCTTTGCGCCTTTGCCCGGTTCTGCGACCCGAAAGGGAGGATCTGGAACCTGGTCAAACAATCCGACGATCCCGAAGCCCGGCGTCTGACAGAGTTTGAGGCTGCGCATTGTCCGGCTGGCCGGCTGGTGGTATGGGACAAGAAAACGGGCAAAGCCATCGAACCGAAATTTGAACCGTCGCTCGGGTTGATCGAGGACACGGACAAGAAGGTGAGCGGCCCGATCTGGGTTAAAGGCGGCATCCCGGTGATTTCCGCCGATGGCAAAGCCTATGAGGTTCGGAATCGAGTGACGTTGTGCCGCTGCGGCGCCTCGAACAACAAGCCCTTCTGCGACGGCTCGCACGCGGCCTGAGGTCGAGGGAAATTCTACAATAGCCGGGACTGACACATTTTTGTAATTGTTGGCCTGTTTACCTGGGTGGCGAGATTTGAGTGTCCTTTGACTGTGGAACGGCCCAGAGGAGTTCAGGGCTTGGAGAGTTGGGGCGCCTTTGGCCGAAAAGGGCGACTGTGCAGTTTGCCGCAACGATTTTGTTGAGAAGTGTTCTCACTGACTTTTCGTTTGCCGAGAGCGATACAATCTGGCGGCCGTTGGGCTCGTCCAAGACGACACTAAATGTCGAATACCACGAAACAGGCTTGCAAATTACTGTTTCGTCGCGGGAGGTTTTTATTTTGAGTTGAATATCTTCTGACTGATTAACGTTGGCCCATCGGTAACCAAGAAGACGGCCGTGAGTTGCAGAATCTGCGTTTGATAGGTCTGGAGCGAAGGGGTGGCGTCCACTCTTTGGGGTGACTGGGGTGTGGTTGTCACGGTTGGTAAACCGAGTGTGGATGGGAAAAATCTGGCTCCCACAACGCCCTTGGAGTTTTTGCCAGTGTCCATTTCTTGCTTGGTAGAGACTGGTGATCCAATAGCCGTCATCGTAGTTCATGTAAACGAGATCGGCTTTTCCATCTCCGTCAAAGTCCACCAAATCACGAATGCCATGCTCATCGTAGTCGAAATAGCCATCGACGGTGAAGGGGACTGGCCGTCCGCTCGCATCGAAAAGGAAGCATAGAATGTGTGACGATGGGGCCAAGCCGCAGCCGCCGGTTCCACAAACCAGGATAAGATCGAGTGTTCCGTTGTGGTCGAGGTCCGAAGTGAAAACGTAATATGGAATACTCAATCCTTCACTGCAAATTGCGATTGTCCATTTCTTCTGTAGCTTGTCGTTTCCGGTGAATACGAGGTCTCCGTTTTGATTTGTTGAAACTGTGAGCCCAGATGGACCGGCTGGCAGCGTTTTGATAATGTGTTCGGGACCTAACGTGCCGTGGAATTTCAGGGGAAACGATGTTGCGATTTCGGCTTTGGAGAGCGGGAGGTAACCGTCCTCAAATGCAAACGCAGGCAGGCAGGAGACCTCGATGATCAAGGACAACAAAATCATCAACGGCAGGCTCAAGCCGACGCGGTTCCACTTCATGGCCATTTGTGTCCCTGAGTCTTTGGCGCGCAGCCAGAGAATCGTCAAGATGTTTGTTGAACAAACGCGTCTCCACTGCGCATTTATGGTGACGACCCTCATCCGATCCCGCACTGCGGGACCACCTTCTCCCATCCGATGGGAGAAGGAATTATTTTGTGGCGCGATTACCCAGGGTAGTCACTGCGTTCCAACCCTGGGCTAAATTCCGTAGCGCCTTCAGCGCAGTTGAATTGGTGATAATTCGTGGAATCTGTGTCAGAGGTTCCGCGCCTTCACGCTTTTCATTGCCGCGGTTGCGGGCTTTAATCCCGGTGTGGCGAATTTGCGCATCCAACCGATCCAATCTCTCAATTCGCCGGAGCTGGCTTTGTATTGCACCCTCCGCCGGGTCGAGGAACACGAGCGGGCCGGCGTGTTGGTGGCCACCAATATCAAGGTGGTCAAGCGGTTGCTGGCGAGCCGGTACACCGTCGTGTCCGCGTTGCTCACGCCCGCGTGGCTGGAGCAACTCGAACCGTTGTTGCGCGCACGGCCGGAACCGGAGATTTGCGTCTATGTCGGCGAACGGAAGCTGCTGGAAACCATCACCGGCTACCAGTTGCATCAGGGCGCGCTGGCCGTGGCCAAAATCCCGCCGCAGCAGGATTTCGAAACGCTCCTGAAAAATTCACCGCGTCCGATGCTGCTCGCCGCCGTCGAGGGCATTGCCAGCGCGGAGAATCTGGGTGCGGTGGTCCGGAACTGCGCGGCTTTTGGCGTGCATTTTCTGATTGTGGGCGAGACGTGCGGCAGTCCGTTCCAGCGCCGCGCGGTTTCCGGTTCCATGGGCACCACTTTCGAACAACCGTTGATCCACGTGGATGACCTGGTGGAGAAACTGACGTCGTTGCGAGCGCAGGGCGTGCGATGTCTGGCGGCGCATCCCCGGCCCGGGGCAAAAAAGCTGTCTGCCGTGGATTTGCGGGGTGACTGTTGCCTGGTGTTCGGCGCCGAAGGACCGGGCCTGACAGCAGCCGTGCTGGCGGAGTGCGACGACATGGTGGAAATCCCGATGCCGAGTCACATGAATTCCCTGAACGTGGCCGTCGCCACGGGGATTTTTCTTTACGAAGCGAATCGGCAGCGCGGGTGAGCATAGATCACAGAAGCAAACGAAGGGAATGAAGTCGCGTAAAAACCATGGCTCACGCGGCAGGTCGTTTTCAACCTTTGTTACCTTTTTTCTTCTGTGGAAATGAATCCGTGTTCAACCGCGTCCATCCGCGGTTAAAGCTCCGCGTTTGGGTTTGGTGAGATTGAGGATCAGGGCCGTCCAGGCGATCAGGGCCAGGGTGAGGACGGGAATGATCCAGATGGGTTGGAGGTGGTGCGCTTCGGCCACGCTGACGCCGTACGCCTGCGCGACCCAAACATTGGCGCGCAGGTTGAAGATTGCCAGAATCATCAACCCAAACAGATTAATATGCCGACCGAGCGCCGGCCCGACCTCGGCGGCCGATTTGCCGCGCAGCCGGATGAAAGACCACAGCGCCAGCATGAGCATGGTGCCGACGGCAAAGCCGGTGGCCCAGACATCATGAGCCTCCCACATCATCCGGGGCGCCCAGGCAAACAGCAGAAAGGTGCCGGCCACCACCAGTGCGAGTTTCCCCGGCGGCAACGGTGTCGTCGATGGCGGCGGAAGCTCACCGGCGTCAACGCGCGCCCGGCGGGCGGCGGTAGCCCATTGCACGGCCACACTGATGAAGGCGATCGAGACGACGACGAACAGCCACCAGAAACCGATTTCCGTCACAAATCGGGTCCGATCGTTCCAGCCAAAATGGACCGCCAAAGTCTGCATGGCGAATTCGCCCAACGCGGCCAATCCCAGGTAAACGACCCAGAATGCGATGACCACCGCGCTTTGTTGGGCCTGTTCTTTCCGATCGGTGGTCGTGGAGCGGGCAATCAGGCATTGTGCGCCGGCGCCGGCGGCGATTCCCAGAATCGGCGCCAACGGCAGGAGCCAGGCGGCCAGGAAACCCGATTTGGCCGCCGCGGTACCTTTCACTCCCGCGCCCACACTGGCCGTCGCCGCCGAGCCTGCGGCCAGCGGCAGCATCGCGAGCACCGCGCCCGAAAACGCCTGGCCGGGTGCCGTCCGGCGCAAGGCCCCTTCCACAAACGTCTGCACCTCGTCCTGCAACAGTTTGCGCCCGCGCGACAGCCGTTGTTTCACGGCGTCTTCGGTCAAATCCAAGGCCACCGCCACGTGTTCGATGGATTGATGTTCGCGGTAAAACAGGATGAGCGGTTCGCGGTACAGTTCGGGGATTTTTTCCAGCGACCGCCACAAAATGGCTTCTTCCTCGCGGGTGATGGCTTGCTCGGACGGGAGGGCTTCGACGGCGGGTGAATCGTGCGCGTCATCCAAAGGCGCGGCGTTATGCGCCGGCTCGCGTCCGTCGCGCTCGAAGCTTTTTTGGATCCGATGGCGGGCGATGCCGCACAACCAGGCCCGGAGTTTGGCGGGCTCGCGCAAGGCGCGGAGCTGTTTCCACGCGGCGATGAATGTTTCCTGGGCCATGTCCTCGCTCCGGCTCACGTTGCCGGTGGCGCTGTAGGACAGGGAGCAAATCAAGGTTTGATACCGTTCAACGATCCGGCGGAAAGCGTCCCGGCTTCCGTCCAGGCTTTCGGCCACCAGTTCGGCATCGTTTTGTTCCGTTGCAGGCATGGTCTTGATGGTCATCATATCACTCTACACGTTCCTGAAAAGGATGTTCGGGTGACAGAAAATCATTCGACGGAGGCCCGTTTTTGAAACGCCGCCCCACTCAATTTGATGACCTCGCATTGTTGCGGAAATCCGAGACCGGTCCTAATTGCCGGTCACAGTTTCCAATTCAACGGTGGCGGGTTCAAGTTCCGGTGCAGTGGCCTTGATCACGACTTTGCCGGTGGTAGTCGTGGATTCCAAAATGGCCAATCCACGGCCATGAAAGGCTTTGCGAGCAGGGCCTTGATACGGCTCCGGACTGTTCAGGTCGCCATTCTCAATGCCAAGCAGAGTTGCGGGACCGGTCAATTGAAACGTCACTTCCGGGCTGGCGTCCGGCAGGCGAACGCCTTGGGCATCCACGACTTGAAACTCCAGATGGCAGATGTCCTTGCCGTCGGCCTGGAGGCGGGTCGCGTCGGGTATCAATTCAATCCGTCGGGCCGGCCCCGCCGTCTTCAACACGTATTTGCAAGTTTCGTTGCCGTTGACGCGGCCCACGGCTTTGAGCACGCCCGGTTCGTAAGGAATTGTCCAGCGCAACGCGCCGTTCATGGCGTCCGAAAGATGCTTGGTCCCGATGACCCGGTCATTGAGCGTCAGCGTGACTTCGGGGCAATTCGCATAGCAAAGGACGGAGACCGTGGCGTTCGACGGCCAGTTCCAGCTTTCTATCGGGGCAAAACCGAATCCGCGCCGGCCAAATGCGCGGTTCCCACCGGCGACGCAGAGATAAACCATCGGCTTGTCGCTCCAGAGGCTTTGCCGGAACCAGGCGAGCGGTTTCTTGAATCCGCACAGGTCCAGCAACCCGGCGCCGCTGGCGCGATTCGGCCATTCCCCGGCTTCGCCCAGATAATCAATGCCCGTCCAAAGAAACTGGCCGGCCACGTAATCGTTCGTCCGCACCGCCAGCCAGGCGTCGTAGGCCTGGTGGTTTTCACTGCCGAAGATGATGCGTTCGGGGAATTTTTTATGATCGGCGGCGTAGCGCGATTCCTGATAGTTGTAGCCGACGGCGTCCAATAATTCAGGAAATCCGGCGGCTTCGGACATGGGCAAATTCGCCAGCGCGGCGGTCACCGGACGCGTGCGGTCCAGCGAATGCACGGCGGCAATCAGCGGCGTGGCGCACTTGACCAGGTCCTGCGCCGGGGGATTTCCGGGTTGAAACTCGGCGCCCAGCACCGGGTCCGTGAACGGGTCGTTCGCGTAATCAATCTCGTTGCCAATGCTCCAGAGAATCACGCACGGATGGTTCCGGTCCCGGCGGACCATGTCCTGAATGTCGGTGACCGACCACTGGTTGAACACCTCGGCGTAACCAAAATGGCTCGGCAACCCGACGTTCCGGCCACGGACCCATTTGTTCTTGGACGGCGTGAATTCGTCGAAGGCCTCGTCCATAACCAGCAAACCCAGCCGATCGCAAAAGGCCAGCAGCTCCGGCGCCGGCGGATTATGGCTGGTCCGGATGGCATTGACGCCGAGGTCTTTCAACAGGCGCAGACGCCGCTCCAGCACCTTGTCCGGCACTGCCGCGCCGAGACAGCCGGCGTCATGATGAATGCAAACGCCTTTGAGCCTCAGCGGCCGGCCATTGAGCAGAAATCCTTTGTCAGGATCAAACCGGGCCGTTCGGATACCGAAGGCCGTGGTCGTTTCGTCAGCCACTGCGTCGCCGGCCATCAACCGGCTGCGGAGCGTGTAGAGCGTCGGGGAATCCGGCGACCACAATTGCGGATTTCTGACTTTGAACTTTTGGATCACAGTCTGCGACGTTCCGCTCTCCGTGGTTTTTGTTGTGGTCGAACCCGCCACGACACGGCCATCCGGTCCAAGAATGTCCGATTGCAGCGAAAAGGATTTTGCCTGAGTTAAATCGTTTTCGACCGCGGTTTCGACTCGGACGATGGCTTCATCGGCTTTAACTATCGGTGTGGTGACATAAGTGCCCCAATGGGCGATGTGCAGCGGGCCGGTCACGACCAGCCGCACGTGCCGGTAGATGCCCGAGCCCGTGTACCAGCGCGAGTCGGCGAACCGCGAATGGTCCACGCGCACCGCGATGACGTTTTCGTCCAGGCCTAACTTCAAATAAGGCGTCAGGTCATACGCAAAGCTGGAGTAGCCGTAAGGCCGCGCGCCGACAAACACGCCGTTGATCCAGACCTCGGAGAAATCATAAACACCGTCGAACTCAATGGTGACGTGCCTGCCTTTTTGGGCCGGATCGAGTTTAAAATGCTTGCGATACCAGCCGATGCCGCCGGGCGCGTAACCGTTGCCGCTGGCATAATCGGCGCTGAATGGCCCGGCGATGCTCCAATCGTGGGGCACATCTACCTGGCGCCAGCCCGAATCGTCAAAGGCCGGCATGGCGGCGGTGGGAAAATCGCAAAGGCTGAAACGCCAGTCAAAATCGAAGCCCTCTACCGTCCGGGCGGATATGACTGTGCTCCCGGGCGCTGACCCGTGGTCCGGCAATTCCGCGGCGGAACCGGCCCGTGACAGCAACAGGACTGTGCCCAACGCCAGACATCCGGATAAATTCAATTTCATTTTGCGGCTTGAATTCCGGGAACAGTAAGCCGGGAAACCCGTTTTTGTCCACCGACTTCGGCGTGCGCCCGATTCGAACGCGCCTTGCGAGAGAAATTGTTGGACCCGCTTGCCGGGAAAATTTCCGCGTTCTCGTTTGACACCCTGGCCGGGCGAATTCATTTTTGCGCAATGAATATTACTGAATCCCGCTGGCTGCCCATCGTGCTGCTGACCGGCTCGAACATTTTCATGACCATCGCGTGGTATGGCCATTTGAAGTTCAAGAACAAACCGTTGTTGCTGGTCATCCTTGTGAGCTGGGGCATCGCTTTTTTCGAGTATTGCCTGCAAGTGCCCGCCAATCGTTGGGGCAACTCGGTTTATTCCGCCGCGCAACTCAAAATCATCCAGGAGATCATTACCCTGTCGGTGTTCGTGGTTTTCGCCATGCTGTATCTGCACGAAAAAATCCGCTGGAATTACGTCGCGGCATTCGTGTGCATCCTGGCGGCAGTGGCGTTCGCGTTCCTGCCGAAGGATTCAGGGTAGGAGACGAAGCTCGTTGCTTTTTGAATAACGAGACTCCTGACGTCGTCTCCTGCAGGGCGGGGAGGAATCAAATCCGCTTGGCAGTCGCGGTTTATTCTGTTCTATTAGCCGCGCCCGATGAGAAAATTGCCCGCCATTGCCCCGTTGATTTTTTTTGTCGCGGTTTTCCCCTTCGTTTCCTCTGCACAACCGGAAGAGTCGTGGGAAATCCGGGCGCTCAACAAGATCATCCCGGGCACGCCCGAAGGCGGCTTTATGTACGACCTGACGTCGGGTCTGGCACGCGGCACCAACGGCATCTACGTGAAATACGGCGACGCGACGCTCTCGGCGGACAGCGCGACGTTGAACGAGCAGACCGGCGACGTCGAGGCCGACGGGCACGTGCGCATCGAGTCGGGCGACCAGATCTGGGTCGGCGAGCACATCCGCTACAATTTCAAGACGCACCAGATGCAAAGCGAGGATTTCCGCACCGGCAAACCGCCCGTGTACGCCGCCGGCCGGGAATTGGCGGGCGACCTCACCAATCACACCTACACCGCGCGCCACATTTTTATCACGACCGATGACGTGAGCAACCCGGCAACGCGTGTGCGCGCCAGCCGGGTGCGAATTGTGCCCGGCAAATATGTCGAGATGTGGAACGCGGTGTTATATGTGGACGGTGTGCCGGCGTTTTACTTTCCGTATTACAAGCGCAACCTCGGCGCGCGCGCAAACAATTTCAATTTTGCCCCCGGCTACCGCAGCGCCTACGGTGCGTATCTGCTGAATTCTTACACGTGGTATCTGGGTGATAACATGGACGGCAAAATCCATCTGGACTACCGTGAACGCCGCGGCGTGGGGGCGGGGCCGGATTTGAATTTGCAGATGGGCCGCTGGGGCGACTTCGCGTTCAAATATTATTACACCCACGACCAGAATCCCAACACCAGTGTAAGCACAAACGGCCCCGTCACCAGTTTCGCCAATCTGGGGATACTCCCCCAGAACCGGCAGCGTTTTTATTTTGCCTGGCAGGCGACGCCGTACACCAATTTGAACGTGAAGGCGCTGGTGAATTACCAGAGCGACCCGCTGGTGTTGCACGACTTTTTTGAAGGTGATTACAGCGATAACCCGCAGCCGAACACCTTTACCGAGGTCAATAAATACTGGGAGAACTGGAGCCTGGACGCCGAAACCACGCCGCGCATCAACAATTTCTTCGACCAGGTCGAGCGGCTGCCGGACGTGAAGCTCACCGGGTTCCGCCAGCAGGTGTTTGACACGCCGCTTTATTACGAAAGCGAAAGTTCGGCGGGTTACTATCGGCACGTCTTTGCCGGCACGAACGAACAGCTGTACGTCAATACCAATGGTCCGTTCGCCGATTTTTCCGCCGCGCGCGCCGACACGTATCAGCAAGTGCTCCTGCCGCAGAAATTTTTCAACTGGCTGAACGTCACGCCGCGCCTCGGCGGTCGCCTCACGTATTATAGCCAGGCGACCGGCCCCGGCGGCACGAACGACGAAATCTTCCGCAAAGTCTTCAACACCGGGGTTGAAACATCCTTCAAAGCCTCGCGCCTGTGGGCGGGCGCGACCAATTCATTCCTTCAGATTGACGGCCTGCGCCACATCATCGAGCCGTCGATGAATTATGTTTTCGTTCCCGACCCGAGCACCCCGCCGTCGCAAGTGCCGCAATTCGATTCCGAATTGCCGGGCCTGGAGATACTTCCGATTCAGTCCCCCGATTACAACAACATTGATTCCGTTGACAGCCAGAATGTCATCCGTTTCGGCTTGCGGAACACGCTGCAAACCATGCGCGACGGGCAGCTCGACACTTTGCTGGATTGGAACGTGATGCTGGACTGGCGGCTCAAACCCGACACGCGCACCAACGCGCTGCAAAACGGTTTGACCTCGGTGGGCCCGCAAAAAACGTTCAACGACCTTTATTCCGCGCTCGCGTTCCGGCCGCGTTCGTGGCTCACGCTGGAATCGCAGGTGCGATACGACATCAACGACAGCCACCTGAATCTCGCGTTTCATCAACTCACCTTTACGCCGAATGAACGATGGAGTTGGGGCCTCGGCCACTGGTATTTGCGCAGCGGTCTGCTGGGCAACGACGTGGGCGGCGACAATTTCATCACCAGCACCTGGTTTTACCGCCTGAACGACAACTGGGGTTTTCGCGCCACCGACAATATCAACGCGCAGAACGGCCGCCTGCAGGAACAATTTTACACGCTTTACCGCGATTTCCGGAGTTGGACGAGCGCCCTGACTTTCCGCGTGGTGGACAACGGCACCGGTCCGGAGGATTTCACCATCGCTTTCAGCTTCTCGCTCAAGGCCTCGCCGAAGATGCACGTTGGCGACGACGCCGTCAGCCCGTATCACCTCGTCGGGGAATAGAATTCAAAACGGGCCAATGTCACAAAAGAATTCGCGAATGGGGGTTTTCACTGCCTTTGCAATGCGCAGCAAAGCCTCGATGGATATAATTTTTTCGCCGCGCTCTACTTCCCCAAGATATTTTGGATTTAAATCCACCAACTCTGCCAGTTTCTCCTGAGTGAAACCACTTTTCTTGCGATAAAGCCGAATAGCATCACCGATGAGCTTCCGGTGTCGCAGAATCGGCTTTCGTTTCTTCTTGAGGATCGCCACAACCCATAAAAAATAGGCGGGCAGGCTGCGCTTACTACACCAGCAACATGCTGGTATTTTTCTTCTTGCCTTGCGCAGGCGTTACCGTTAGAAACGCTGAAGCTATTCAGGAAGATGGCCATGAAAAACTTAAGAACCACTTTAGCCGGGTTGCTAATCATTTATGGACTCATTGCGTTGTCGGGGTCGGGTTTCATTCATGCCCAGGTCGCCACCGCACAGGCTCAATCCGTCTCCGGCAACGCCACCTTGCCAGACGGCCAGCCCGATTCGGTGGTGCAGATAACGGCGGAGGCGCAGGGTTTGTCACTGGCATCGCCGGATCAAATACCGAGATTCGGGACGTTTTGGGTCATTTCCGGCGCACAACCACCAGCCCCATTGCCCTTTCTCCAAACTGAACACGATCCGGCGAGCACTCCGATTTTCTCATTGGGTTTTGAAGGACAGTTCCTCGTGGACGCGACCGGCGGTGCCGTGCCGCAACCGACCGCACGCCAGGTTCAGCGCGGCATAAACTCTGCCACCCTCCTCCAAGTGGAGGGGAATATGGTGCTGGATTTGATCAGCCAGGTTCAGGAAGCGCAGGCAAACGCGGCAATGCATACACTGGCCAGGGCGATGGGTTTGGAAATGGACAGCCAGGATTTTGCCGGCAGCAGCTACACTTTTGACACCAACGGCCTGTGGCTGGAAATCACCAACGTCGCAAACGGGCTGGCATATTTGAATCTACATCATGGCACGGATTACGTTTACGAGGTCTGGAGCAAGCAGGATTTATTGGCATCCAATTGGGACAATGAAACGGAAGTATTTCCCGGCACGAATCAGGATGTGATGCCGTTCACAGTTTCAGAGTCGGGCAGGACAAACCTGTTTATTTGGGCGCGTGACTGGACGGGTATCACTTCGGGCGGCAATGAAACGCCGGAATGGTGGTTTTGGAAATACTTTCACACGGTGGATTTATCGGACACCGATCCGGATGGCTTTGGCGTCAGCACATTGCTGGAAGATTATCAGAATGGCATCGACCCGAACCCGATCCTTTTCTCGCTGCAATTTCCGAATGAAGTGAACACCAACATCGTCAATGGCATGGTCACCATTTTCGGCGGCACGCCCTTTTATATGGCGGTGTTGGTCAACAATACCAATCAGGCCGACGCCAGTTGGCAACCTTACGCGGGAACCAACATCACGGTTTCATTAAACGCCGGGGATGGTGTTTATTCCGTGCGCGTGGGTTTGAGAGGGTTCCCATCCGATGCCCAGCAGACATGGTTGGCAGCACAGCTGACCTTGTTTCACACTGTTGCTCCGACGTTCGTCATAACCAATCCGATTTCCAGCACGGTTTCCACGCCGATGATTCAATTGCAGGGTTTCGTGAGCAAAGCGTTGAACACATTGACCTACGACGTGAGCAATGCCGTGGGTGTGGTCACCAACCAGGAAGGATCTTGGAACCCGGCGTTTTTCGACACCAATGTGCTCGACTTTACGACGAACGTTTTTCAATGCTACGACATTCGCCTGACCAACGGTTTGAACACCATCACCCTTCACGCGACGGACGCGGTGGGCAATTCAACCACCACCAACATCAGCTTCACGCTGGATTATTCCGATGACACCACGCCACCGGCCTTGAGCATCCTTTGGCCGCCGGATGGCACCTGCATCAGCGGCAGCAATGTTACAATTCAAGCGCAACTGGACGATGCGACGGCAACCATCGTTGCTTCAATGAATGGCGATACCAACATCGTTCAAGGGTTGGTTGAACGCAGCGGGCTGGCTTGGGTCAATAATTTGCCGCTGGCTGACGGGACGAACACTGTAAGCCTGACGGCCACGGACGCGGCGGGCAATGCAACGACCACGAATCTGACCTTGATTAAAAGCGTGGTGACGGTGACGATGGATCCGATTTCGGATGATCAATTGAACCGAAGCCTTGTCAACGTGACCGGAACGGTGAGCGATTCCAATGTGAACGTGACCGTCAACGGCATTTCAGCGACGGTAAATGGCGATGGCACTTGGAATGCGAGCGATGTGCCAGTGAGTCCCACGGGCATGGCCAGCTTTGACTTGGAATTAAGTGATTTGAGCAACAATCCGCTCGGTTCACAAACCTTGAACCAAGCCCAATCGCCCGTTATCAGTTTGATGAGCTATACGCGCCACTACCACTCTGACCTTACCTGGTATTATGGTTGTCTCGACGGACCAAGGCCGGGCACGACAGATGAAACCGTGGACTGGCTCTATCAATCCGGGGGCGTGGATCGCACGATATACGCGGGTCTTAATGGCGATTGCCAGCCTGTCAGCAGCAGTCCGCCGACCATCCTGGCCGGTGGTTACAACGGATATTCCCCGGCATGGGAAATCAAAAATGTCGCGCAAAACTTCTATTATCCTCCTTATTGGTATTACGTCTATGATCCTCAAAAACCCCCAGCTCGTTACTATCAAAAACAATATGGTCTGGGCAGTTCGAGTGAAGATGCCCATGCCCGCGTGATGATTGTGCCTTCGGGGCCGGCGGTGCCTGGACAGAGCGCGTTGTATCTGGTGAGCGCGCAAGTCTTGGACGAAGACAGCAGTTTGCAAGTGCCAGGAAATTTGCTGGAAGTCCGGGGAACGACCATGACGGATGTGACCAACGACGACGGGTCGGTGTGGAGTCTAGCACTCGTTTCAGCACCCGAAGGCGCAACTCCGGAGGTAACGCCCAAGAGACCGTTGCAAAAGATCTCTTTTAATAGAATGTTGGTAACCAAGGTGACGCTGCAAATCTTGGACGCCAACACAGGCACGAATTTGTCGGCGCAGACGAACAAAGTAATTGTGGGGCAACAGATGAATCTGACCTGCCAATTGAATGTGACAAATGCCCTGCTAAACAATGGATTGCTCACGAATTTCCAGTGGATAGTGCCGGGAATTACGTTTTCGGATTATGTCGCCACCGCCTCATCGGCGATACTTTACACGAATTTTCCAATCATCAATTCCAATGTGATTTTTTATTGGGCGAACAACGGCCTGATGCGCGTTCAATGCTCGGCAACGGTGGATGGAAAACCAGTCACAGAGCAGGCATGGTTTCAGGTAATCAGGCCGGAAGTGACGTGGATATTGACGCCGAAAGATTCTGTGGCGGTGGATACGAATTATAATGAGCCGGAACAAACCTATGCCGGTTTGTATCACTTGCGGACTGGCAAAGGCTTCACAACAAATGATGTGGGAATGTATTTTTCATTTCAAGTGACAGACTTGAAAGGCTATACCAACGACTATGACATCCAATTCTATCAAATCGTCACCATCGATTGGAAGGAGAATCTCGAACAAGATGGAATTTCTCTTGGGTCGTATATCAATGGAACAGGCTATGATGTCCAATTCCCCATAACTTGGACATCATATTCAAAAACCAACGGGTATAGGACTGATTCACCGGCGCATGCACTGACCAGTATCATCACATTTCTATGGCGACGCGACAGTTTTGAAGACTTCCTGATGTTCACGCCTGCCGGCGGAAAAGCAGTACCGTTAAAATTAGCGACTTGGAATTGGTATGGCCGAGCGCAAAGGGATAACACCAATTCGCCGCCTTTGTTCCATGGAGTTATGCCTTTCACGAATCAGCAAGCGGCGGTAGGAGTGGATTGTTTTAGTCATCCTGAATGGACCAACAATGTCATAAATATAAGGTCACAATGGCAGTACCATGCAACTTATCCAATTCCGTAAAGAAACAATGTTATGAAAAGCACACTACTTGAAACAGGTCGGAGTATCGGCGCAGTGTTAGCTGTAATGCTGTTATTTATGGCTACATTGCAATCGTCCGTAGCAATCGAGACCGATACAAATTGGTCTTGGCTAAATTTACGCTTGGTTATTCCGGAAACAAACCTGATGGTTGGAGACAATATATCTGCCAGCATAGTTGTATCCAACATTACAAAAAATGAACACATACTTCATTGCAGTGCTGACAACCCTTGTAGTTGTGGTTTTGGTAGATTCTCAATCATTGAGTCTATAACAGGAGAAAAACCTGAGTGCAGATTTAAGTCGGATGGTGCCATACTATCCAACTATCTCATTTCACTTCAAAGCCACGAATTCAGGGTTTTCGACTTTGATTTAGTAGCAGCATATGCCATTACAAATGCAGGGATTTACAGTGTCAGCGCCGTGGGTTGGTTCCCATTAAGCGAACAGCCAACGAATAATCAACACGCTACAATGACAACGCCGCCAATTCTAATTCGTCTCTCACCCAAAACTGAAACCAATACGCTGCCAAAGTGATGGCAGAAAGCCAGTGCCTGGCCTTGCCTCAATTTGGCGGACTATTGTGAGAGCGCCGGCAGCGAGATGCAGAACGTCGCGCCTTTTTTGACTTCGCTTTGCGCGGAGATGTCGCCGTCGTGTTCGTTAACGATGCGCTGGCAGATGGCCAGTCCCAAACCCGTGCCGTTTTTCTTGGTGGTGAAAAACGGCTCGAACAGGTGGGGAAGATTTTCCGGCGCAATGCCCAGGCCGGTGTCTTGAACATGAATGCGCATGCGCCGTTCGGCCGGCTTCTCCCCGGCAATGTCCGTGCTCACGGTCAGCGTGCCGTTCATGCCCGTGGCTTCGATGGCGTTGAACAACAAATTCATGAACGCCTGCTGCAACTGGTATTCGTCTCCGCTGACGGTGTCCGGCGCGGCGGTGTAACGGCGGTTGAGCGAAATAAATTTGCCTTTGAGCTGGTGTTCAACCAGCCGCAGGGAATGGTCCAGCAAATCATGCACGTGCACGGCGGCGAATTCATTCCGGCCCGGCGCGGCGAACCGCAGCATCTGGCTCACCAGCGTGTCGATCCGCCGCAATTCGCGCCGGACGGTTTCTGAAAACTCCTGGTCCCCGCCGTTTTGCAGCAACTGGCCGACGAAGGTGTTGACGGCAACCAGACTGTTCTTGATTTCGTGCGCCATGCCCGCCGAAAGCAATCCGAGGCTGGCGAGCCGGTCGAGCCGCCGCATGCTCTGTTCCGAGATCGGCGTGGAGTCCCATGCAACGGAACTTTTCGCGCTGCCGGTTTTTTTGGTCGAATTATTCGCTGGCATATCAAAACCAATTTTCCCCTGCCTTCGGCAACTTGAATGAATGAACGCGCCGATATTAAACCGATAGCCCGCCGCGACCAACAAAAAAGTGGATTGAATTTGCGGTTTTTTGGATTTGGAACACAGCTCCGCGCCCGCTCCAGCCATACCGCTGCCGAATCGGGGTACGGTCCGAATTTACTGTAGCGTCGAGCCTGTGGCCCGAAATCAGCGCACAGCGCCGGCACTACGACTGTCGAATCGGGACACTGCCCGAATCGGCTGGCGTTTGCGCATGGGGCGATTACGCTGTATTCGCCGAATGAAAAAAGCTTTTGACAGCATCGAATCCGTCATCGGGGACATCCGCCTGGGAAAAATGGTCATTGTCGTGGACGATGAAGACCGCGAGAACGAGGGCGACCTCATCATGGCGGGCCAGCACATCACACCCGCCGCCGTCAATTTCATGGCCCGGTTCGGGCGCGGACTGATTTGCGTGCCGGCGACCGCCGGGCGGCTGCAACAACTCGGCATTGATCGCATGGTGCACCAGAACCGCGAGAGTTTTCGCACCGATTTTCAGGTGAGCGTGGACGCCGCCCGCGGCATCACCACCGGCATCAGCGCCGCCGACCGCGCCAAAACCATTCAAATCATGGCGTCCCCCACCGCCGTGCCCGAGGACCTGGTCCAACCCGGCCACGTTTTTCCATTGCGCGCGCGTCCCGGCGGCGTGCTGCAGCGCGCCGGTCACACCGAAGCGGCGGTGGACCTCTCGCAACTCGCCGGGCGGCGCCCCATCGGCGTGCTTTGCGAAATCATGAACGACGACGGCTCGATGGCGCGCCTGCCGGAATTGCGAAAATTCGGACGGAAACATCGCCTGAAAATCTGCACCATCGCCGACTTGATCGAATACCGGCGCACGCGTGAAAAACTGGTCGAGCGCGTTGAGACCGTGAACCTGCCGACGGATTACGGAGATTTTGACCTGGTTATGTATCATTCGCGGCCGGACGGGCAGCATCATCTGGCGCTGGTTCACGGTGACGTGGCTGGACGCGATAAAATCCTCGTGCGGGTCCACAGCGAATGTCTGACCGGCGACGTGTTCGGCTCGCGCCGCTGCGATTGCGGCCCGCAACTGCATCAGGCCATGCGGCAGATTGCCGAGGCCGGCCGCGGTGTGATTGTTTATATGCGGCAGGAGGGCAGGGGCATCGGCCTGCCGGCAAAGATCAAGGCCTACAAATTGCAGGAGCAGGGCTACGACACCGTCGAGGCGAACCAGAAACTGGGTTACGAAATGGATTTGCGCGAATACGGACTCGGGGCGCAAATCCTCGTGGACCTCGGCCTGAAAACCATCCGGCTGCTGACGAACAATCCGAAAAAAGTCGTTGGACTGGAGGGTTACGGATTGAAGATTGTCGAGCAGGTGCCGATTCGTGTGAAACCCAATCCGCACAACGAACGGTATTTGAAAACCAAGCGGCAGAAGATGGGGCATTTGCTTTAACCGCGGATTGCGCGGATTTTGTTTTTGAAATCTGCGCCATTACGCATTGGCTATCGTCGCGGCCCATTGTCTTTCGGGAGGGACGGCGTGTCGCCGTCCCTGAAAACCGGCGCGGCAACAATTTTCTTGAAGTCAGAGGCGCGTGGCGTATAATGAGCGTATGAAGACTCTGACTATCACGCAAGGCCGCGGACGACTGGGTTATTGGCTCAAGAAGGCGACCGAAGGCGAGGACGTTGGTTTTGTTTTTGAAGGCAAAATCGTCGCGCTGCGTCCGGTGGAAGTAACGTCCGCCGATTATGCGCTGCAAGAGTACGGCCTGCCGCCGGCAGAGATGGCCAGGGCCGAAAAGCGCATCAGGTCGGAAATCAAAGCGGCGCGGAAGGGCGGAGAAATGACGCGGTTCACCGGAGGCGCGGATGATTTCCGTTGAACTGTCCAAGCGGTTCAAAAAAATTGTACGGGAAGCCGGACGCGAAGCCGAAGTTTCCGCCACCCTCCAGCGGGTGGTCGAGGGTTTTGGAAATCCCCATCTGCACACGGGGCTTTCGATCCGAAAACTTGGCAGGCACCTTTACGAATGCCGCACGAATCTGGATTGGCGGCTGATTTTTGCCGCGGAGAAAGGCGTTTTGTCCTTTGACTTCGCCGGCGGCCACGACGAGGTGCAAAACTATTTGCGCGGCAAACGCTGAAATTTTCCAATCCTCAAAACCATCAAAGCGGCCCGCGCCCGCGGCACGACACGTTAATTTTTGGGAAAGACCGCGTGTCGTCGTCCCTGGAGAGTTTAGGCCGCCGACAAGGCAACCCTCCCAATCACTGACTTTTTATTTGCCCGTGCGTGGCGGTTGATTCAGACTGCGAAGCATTAATCACATGGCTAAACTCGTCGTCATTAACAAGGGGTTGACCGGGCTGTCCCACGAATTGGATGGGGCCTGGACGACGATCGGGCGTGCGGACAGCAACACCTTCCAGATTGTCGAATCCTCGATTTCCGCCCGGCACTGCGAGGTGCGGTTGAAGGACGGAGAACTGGTCGTGCGCGACCTGCTTTCCACCAACGGCACATTTGTCGGGACAAAGAAAATCACCGAGGCCGTCCTGAAAACCGGTGAGACGCTGCTCGTAGGTGAAGTGGAATTGCGTTTTGAAGCTTCGCCGGGCGCACCGTCAGTCACCAAAATGCTCATTTCAGGCGCATCGCCCAAATCCGTATCGGCGGCCGCGCCGCCAGCCGGTCCGCCGGCCGCTGCCGCCGAAGCAGCCATAAAACATCGTGTGTTGTTCGTGGACGACAGCATGGCGCTGCTGGAGACGTTCGGCGAGTTGTGTTCCGTTTTGTCCAACCAGACGTGGAAAATTTATTCCGCCACGACCGCGGACCGGGCGCTGGCCGTCCTGCAGGAAGCGCCGATGGATCTTGTCGTGCTGGACATCGGAATTCCCATGGTGGACGGCATCCAGTTGCTCGGCATCATCGTCCGGCGTTATCCGGGCGTCAAAGTGGCGGTGATGACCGGTCGCGCCACGGAAAGCAACCGTGCGGCCTGCCTATCCAGCGGCGCGGAACTGTTCATCGAGAAACCCGTTTCCGCCGACGGCATCAAGGTGGTTTTCAACCTGCTGAATGATCTGGTGTCGTGGGGACCCGGCGAGGGTTTCAGCGGCGCGTTGCGGCAGGTCGGCTTGCAGGAGGTCATCCAGATGGAATGCATCGGGCGCCATTCTTCAATCCTGGAAATCCGCGATGCACAGACGCAGGGCCAGCTTTACATTGAGTCCGGAGCCATCACCCATGCCGCCGTCGGGACGCTCACCGGCGAACCGGCGGTTTACCGCCTGCTGTCGCTCAAAGGCGGCGAATTTCAGGTGAAACAGTTTCAGGCGCCTACGCGGCGCACGGTGCAAACCGGCTGGGAAAACCTGTTGATGGAGGCCGCGCGCGCCAGCGACGAAGAAACTGTTTTGATGACCGCGCCCCATCCGGCTCCCGCGAGGACTGCGACGGTTTCCAAACCTGCGCCGCCGGAACAACTGTCCCCCAGGATTTCACCGCCCGCGGCAGATGGGCAGCATGCCGCCATGGGCGATGATATCGTCGTGGTCGCCACTTACGACGGCAAATGGCATCCGGTGGACGGTTCCAAAAAATAACTCGCGGTCCCAGGTTTCACATTCAACCGCGCCCCACCGTTCGAATCCGGCCACAACCGGCAGGCGGATTGACTTGGAAAATTCCGGGTCATTCTGATAATCTGCGGCTGAGAAAGCCATGTTGCGCAAAAATCCAGAACAGAAAACGGGGACGGGCAATGGCTCATTTGCCATCGTCGCGTCGCGCTACAACGCTCATTACGTGGACTCGATGTTACGCGCGGCCAAGGCGGAGTTGTGGCGCGCCGACGTTTCCAGAATCCAGATCGTCCGCGTGCCGGGCGCGTATGAAATTCCCGTGGTCGCCGCCCGGCTCGCGAAAAATGCAGCCCGCAGCACGGATCTCGCATCCCGACTTTCAGCCATTATCTGTCTGGGCGTGATCCTGCGCGGTGAGACGGTCCACGCCGCGCACATCGGCGAGGCCGTGAGCCGCGCGCTCACGGAAATCCAGCTCGCGCACGAAATCCCCATCATTCACGAAGTGCTGCTGCTGGAAAACGAAGAGCAGGCGCGCGTTCGCTGCCTGAATCCCAGGCACAACCGCGGCACCGAGGCGGCGCAGGCCGCGCTGGCGATGGCGCGGGTGATGAAAAAACTGGATGGGGGGAACGCGGCGTGAACCCCGGGCGATGCCCTATCTTTCAATATTGCTGATGGCCCTGTTCGCGGCCTTCTATTTCCGCGCGGCGGAAATCGAGAACGAATCCCGCCTGCTCTGGTGCGGCTTGTCCCTCGTGATTTCCCTGGCGACCTTGTTCTATTTTCACTGGGGTTTGCTCGGGACCTTGCTCGGCCAGGTCGGACTTTTTGCCGGCATTACTGTCTTCCGGGTGATGCGAAAGTCTTGAGGGATTCACAATCCTGCGCCCCGTTCCTTCAGTCTGAAATTCGCCATCAACGTATGAAAGGGGAGGAGAATGGCGGCTTTTCCCCTTCGCGAGCTGGACCCGCAAGTGGGCTGATTTGAACGCCGGCGATTAGCCGCCGTCAAACAAAAGAGGAAGACAATGAGCGCTTGTGAAATTTTTCACAACGGGCTTGCCGTAGATTAGTGTGGATGATAAACTGCATCCGCTTTGTTGAATTCACGAAAAATGAAAAACGTAAACGCTTCTCGGGTTCTGCTGTTGATCGCGCTGTTGGCCCTCGCGCCGGCCGCGCGCGCGGCGGACATCATCGGCACTGTCACTCTCAAAGGCACGCCACCGCCGGAAATCCCCATCACGCCTCTCATGGACAATCCGGATTGTGCGGCGATGCACAAGACGACGCCCACGACGCATTTCTACGTCGTCGGGCCGAAGGGCGAACTGGCCGACGTGGTGGTATCATTGAAGGGCGTCACCGGCAAATCCACCGGCGCGAGCGCGCCTCCCGCCGTGCTCGACCAGAAGGGCTGCTTGTATGAACCCCAAATCATGGCAATCCAGACGGGACAGAAGCTGGTCGTCAAAAATTCCGACAACTGCATTCACAACGTCCATTGCACGCCCACCGTGGCCGGCAATGATGAGCACAACGACGCCCAGATGCCTGGCGGCGCGGATTTGACCTACTCGTTTCCGAAACCGGAGATGTTTTTGAGATTCAAATGCGACGTCCATCCGTGGATGTTCGCGTGGGTGAGTGTCATTGACAGTCCTTACTATTGCGTGAGCGGCGCCGACGGCAAATTCATCATCAAAAACGTCCCGCCGGGCAAATACACCGTGGAAGCCGACCACCGCAAACTCGGCCCACAGACGCAGGACGTGGAGGTCAAGGACAGCGACGTGACCGTGAATTTCACGTTTGAAGTCAAATAATTGCAGCGCCGGGGTTGTGCGCCGACATCGAGCCGCCGGCTCGACGCTGCGGAATATTTAATATGAACGCCAATGCGCAAAATGACAATTCGTGGCTGCACCGGTTTATCGTGGTGACCGCCGCCGCGACGTTTTTGCTGCTCGGCTCGGGCGGCATGGTGACCAGCCACGAAGCCGGCATGTCGGTGCCCGACTGGCCGAACACCTACGGTTACAATATGTTTCTGTTTCCGGTTTCAAAATGGGTGGGCGGCATTTTTTACGAACACACCCATCGTCTGCTCGCTTCCGGCATCGGTCTTTTAACAACCGTGCTCGCCGTCTGGCTTTGGCGCAAGGATGCGCGCCGCTGGATGCGCTGGCTCGGCGTGCTCGCGTTTGTGCTGGTCGCGCTCCAGGGTGTGCTCGGAGGGCTGCGCGTGACGCTCGACATGGACAAACTCGGCATCGTTCACGGTGCGCTCGCGCAATTGTTCTTTGTTTTGATTTGTGGCCTGGGCCTGTTCACCAGCCGTTGGTGGCATAAAATGGAGCGCCAGCCTCCGGCGCGGCGCGAAGAGAATTTGGCGGGCCAACACGCTGTGCCGGAGGCCGGCACTCTGTTGCGCGGACTCGTTCTGTTCACCACCATTTTGATTTTCGGGCAACTGATTCTGGGCGCAACGATGCGGCACCAGCACGCCGGCCTGGCGATTCCCGATTTTCCGGCGGCGTACGGAAAAATCTGGCCGGACACGAGCGCGGCTGCCGTGGCGCGCTATAACGCCGACCGCATCGAGGTCATTTCCGAAAACCCGATTACGGCCTTTCAAATCGTTCTGCAAATGATGCACCGGATGGTCGCCGTGGCCATTTTTATCGGTGTCGCCGTGAGTGCGCAGCGGGCCTGGCGGCGCCTTGGTAAAAAGGACCCTTTGACACGGCTGGCGGTGTTTTGGCTGGCGTTGATTGCAGGGCAAATTGCGCTTGGCGCGTGGACCATCTGGTCGAACAAGGCCGCCGACGTGGCGACGGCGCATGTGCTGGTCGGGGCGCTTTCGCTCGTGACTGGCGCCTTGTGGTGTGCCGCGGCTTGCCATCGTTTTGAACCGCTGTCCCGCACTGAACCTGCCGGCGCCATCCCCGGCGCATTCGGAGTCCAACCGGCTTTGGCCGCAAACAAATGAAATGAAAGAAATCTCGGCTGGAATTTTAAGCGCGGCCCCGGTCGCGGAAAAAAGCCGGACGGCGGTCGTTGCCGATCTGGTCAAGGCGCGGCTGACCACCTTGGTGCTGCTGACGACGCTCGCCGGATTTTACCTCGGCTGGCGCGGCGCGATGGATTTCACCCTGATGTTCCACATGCTGGCCGCCACGGCGCTCGTGGCCTCCGGCGCGGCGGCGTTGAACCAGTTGCTGGAGCGCGAATACGACGCGAAGATGCGCCGCACGCAGGACCGCCCCCTGCCGTCGGGCCGTTTGCAGCCCGCGACGGTAATGCTTTTTGGCGGCACGTGCGCGACGGCTGGCCTGATTTATCTCGCGCTGGCGGTGAACCCGCTCACCAGCGTCATCGGCGCGGTCACGTTGGTCAGCTATTTGTTCGTCTACACACCGCTGAAACGTGTAACGTGGCTCAACACGAACGTTGGCGCGGTGCCCGGCGCGTTGCCGGCGTTGATGGGTTGGACGGCGGCCCGCGGTGAATTGAGTGTCGAAGGTTGGGCATTGTTCGCGATTGTGGCGTTCTGGCAAATTCCCCATTTCATGGCCATCGCGTGGATTTACCGGGACGAATACGCGCGCGCCGGTTTCAAGATGCTGCCGGTGGTCGAACCGGCCGGGCGCCGCACCGGGGAACAAGCCGTGAGCCATACGCTGGCGGTGCTGGCGGTCAGCCTGTCGCCGTTTGTTTTCAAACTGGCCGGGCCGGTTTATCTCATCGGCGCGTTGGTGTTGGGCGCGGGTTATCTGTGGTGTGCGATCCAATTTTCACGGCAACTCACGCCGGGGCGCGCGCGGCTGCTCTTTTTGGCGTCCATCCTTTATCTGCCGTTGTTGCTGTCGTTGATGGTTTGGGACAAGGTAAAATAGAAAATGAGGAATTCCCAAATCCGGATGACCAGAGAAATCCCAATGAGTGATTCCGAAACTGCCGTTCACATGGCTGTAGCAAAATAACATGGACGCAACGGTTGAACAATTTCCTCCGTACCGTGAGCCTGGGGAGCAGCACGGACACGATGCGGAACATGCCCATCACGACCCCGGCTTCTGGCGCGGCTATGTCTTTTCCACCGACCACAAAATCATCGGCATTCAATACGGCTTCACGGCGCTGTGTTTCATGCTGTTTGGATTTTTCCTGATGCTGCTGATGCGCTGGCAGATTGCGCATCCCGGGCAGCCGGTGCCGTTCATCGGCCCGTTGCTCGAAAAAGTGCTTGGCCAGGTCGCTGCGGGAGGCGCGATTTCACCCGACCTTTATAATTCCTTCGGCGCGATGCACGGGACGATCATGGTCTTTCTGGCGATCGTGCCGCTGGCGTTCGCCGCGTTTGGCAACTATGTCGTGCCGCTGATGATTGGCGCGCCGGACATGGCGTTTCCGCGCGTCAACATGGCAAGTTATCAGGCATATTTTCTGGGTGGCGTCGTCATGCTGGTGAGTTTCTTCATTCCCGGGCGGCGCCGCGCAGGCGGGCTGGACCTCCTATTCGCCGCTGGCCACGACAATTCCGACGCACGGGCAGGCGTTCTGGATTATCGGCATGGTGCTGCTCATCACGTCGTCACTGCTCGGTGCGGTGAATTTCATCGCCACCATCATCCAACTGCGCGCCCCGGGCATGACGTGGATGCGGATGCCGTTTTTCGTCTGGGCGCAATTTGTGACGGCGTTCCTGCTGTTGCTGGCGTTTCCACCGCTGGAAGCCGCCGGCATCATGCAGTTGATGGACAATCTGGCGCACACGAGTTTCTTCCTGCCGACGGGTCTGGCGGTGGGCGGCAAACTGGCGCATATCAGCGGCGGCGGCAGTCCGTTGTTGTGGCAGCATTTGTTCTGGTTCCTCGGCCACCCGGAAGTCTATGTCCTGATCCTGCCGGCGATGGGCACCGTCTGCGAAATCATCGCCAACAACACGCGCAAACCGATCTGGGGTTACAAATCGCTCGTCTATTCGGTGCTGGCGATCGGTTTCCTGTCGTTCATCGTCTGGGCGCACCACATGTATCTGACGGGCATGGGCACGAAGATTTCCGCGTTCTTCCAGGCGACGACGATGATCATTTCGATACCGTCGGTCATCATTCTGACGTGCCTCTTCATTTCGTTGTGGGGCGGTTCGATCCGGTTCAACACGCCGATGCTCTTTG
Organism: uncultured Verrucomicrobiae bacterium; assembly: GCA_963802515.1. GTDB lineage: Bacteria > Verrucomicrobiota > Verrucomicrobiia > Limisphaerales > UBA11358 > UBA11358. The sequence continues at coordinate 594,143 of CAWDIX010000002.1, read as the reverse complement.
CGCTGGCGTTCCTGCCCATGTTCGGCATCGGCGGGCTGACCGGTCTGCCGCTCGGGTTCAACGCGAGCGACGTTTACCTGCACGACACCTATTATGTCATCGCGCACTTCCACTATGTCGTCGCGCCGGGCACGATTTTTGGATTGTTCGCCGGAATTTATTATTGGTTTCCGAAAATGACCGGGCGGAAGATGAACGAGTTCTGGGGCCGCGTGCATTTCTGGTGCTCGTTCGTGTTCATGAATCTCGTCTTCATGCCGATGTTCGCGCAGGGCATGAAAGGCATGCTGCGGCGCATGGCTGATGGCGGCGCGAATTATTCCGCCGCGCGCGTGCCGGGGGCGATTGACACGCTGCCCGGTTCCATCATGGAACTGCACACCTGGATTCTCTGGGCGGCGGTGGCGTTGGGCATCGCGCAAATTCCGTTCATCCTCAATTTATTCTGGAGCATCAAGCATGGCGAAAAGGTCGGCACGAATCCGTGGCACTCGACCACGCTTGAATGGCAGACGCCCACGCCGCCGCCGCATGGCAATTTTGCCGAGCCGCCGCACATCTGGCGCGGTCCTTACGAATACAGCGTGCCCGGCCACGACACGGATTTTACACCGCAAAACGAACCGGACGTACCCGTGACTGCGCCAAAAATTTCACCCGTGCCAGCCGCCCATTAGACCTTTTTCATGGAAATACCCTACGCTATTCATGCGCGGCCCGACACGGGCGTTTACAATGCCAAGATGGGCATCTGGCTGTTTCTGGCGTCTGAAGTCATGCTCTTCGGCGCCTTGTTTTCCGGCTACGTGCTGTTGCGTGTCGGCGCCGACCAATGGCCGCACGGCTGGCTCAACGTCCGCCTCGGCACCGCCAATACCATCATCCTCGCGCTTTCGGCCATCACGACACTGCTCGCGTGGGCGGCCTGCAAAGTCCGCGACTTCGGCAAATTCAAGTTTTTCCACGCCTGCACGCTGTTGCTGGCGCTGTCGTTTTTGTGCATCAAAGGCTACGAGTACCACGACAAGTGGATTCACTACGAAATCAAGCTCACCGACGGCCGCATTGCCGACGGGCACATGATTGCCAGCGACGCCGACTCCGTGACAATCGAGGGCCGCTACGTGAACGACGAGAGCCAGCTTTACGATTTGCGCGCGCAGCAGAACATCCCGCGCGACGAAATCAAAATCCCGCGCTCGCAAATCAAGTCCATGGAAAATTACGGTCCGTGGCACAACACGTATCTGGCGCTTTACTTCACACTCACCGGCCTGCACGCGCTGCACATCCTCGGCGGCAGCATCGTCATCGGCTACCTGTGGGGGCCGGGCCGGCGGCTCTGGAAGACCAACCCCGAACAGTTCACCAATCGCGTCGAGGTTTCCGGCCTGTTCTGGCATTTCGTGGACCTGGTCTGGATCTTTTTGTTTCCGGTCTTATATTTGACCTGAAAATACTTTATGAGCGAAATGAAAACGGCCAATCAGCACAACGCGCCATTCACGGGTGAATCGGTGTTGCGCGAACATCCGGTTGAGTTGAAAACTTACATCCGCACCTGCGTTTACGTTTTCATAGCGGTCCTCTGCGCCGTGTCGTTGATGATTTGGGCGTCGTATCTGCCGCAGGAGCGCTTCAGTTGGCCGGTGAAGGTGGGGCTGATTCTGGCGGTCGCCTGCTGCAACGCCTTCGTCGTGGCCGGCTTTCTCATGCACTTGATTTCGGAAAAGAAAATGATTTACACCGTGCTCAGTTTCACCGTGTTTTTCGCCGCGGCCCTGATGTGGCTGACGATTTACGCCATGCAGGATTTTCCGACGGGCACAACCCATTGATATGTCGCTGAAGGCCTTCCATCTCATTTTCGTGACGCTGCTGACGACGCTGTCGTTCGGCTGCGCGGCGTGGGGATTTGCCGTGGGACGGCCGTTGTTCGGAACGCTCGGAATCACTGCCGGCATCCTGGTCATTGTCTATGGAATTTATTTTTTGAAGAAACTGAAAAAAATCAGCTACCTATGAAATGACAGTTTGGAGTCCCGCCTTCAGGCGGACCGCGTAAACGCGGAACTCCAAACTCAAAAGGCATTGTTACCTATGAAAACATTCCGCAAAACAATGGTTGCCACTGTCGTGCTGGCGGCGCTTGCGCCTTCGCCGTTGTTCGCCTGCGCGGCGTGCTACGGCAAGTCCGATTCGCCCCTGGCCATCGGCATGAACTGGGGCATCTTTACCCTGCTCGGTGTCATCTTGACCGTGTTGACGTGTATCGCGCTGTTCTTCGTCCACGTCGTCCGGGGCGAGAAGGCGCAAAACGACAACAATCCGGCCCCGAAAAATCCCTCCGGCGTATGACCGAGTGGTTTGCCAATCATGTCCTCGGCATGCCCGAGCTGGCCTCCAAAAACGGCGAGGCGGTTGATGCCCTGATTGTTTATGTCCATTGGCTGATGATAGCGTTGTTTATCGGCTGGCTGATTTATTTCGGTTACGCGGTCTGGCGGTTCCGCGCCGCGCGCAATCCCAAGGCCAATTACCACGGCGTCAAAAATCATGCGTCCAACTATATTGAACTGGGCGTCGTCGTTGCCGAAGCCGTGCTGCTGGTGGGAGTGGCCATTCCGGTCTGGGCCAGGGCCGTGGACCATTTCCCGGACGCAAAGGACTCCACGGTCATCTACGTGATGGCCCAGCAATTCAACTGGAACATCCGCTACGCCGGTCCGGACGGTGTTTTCGGAAAGCAGGACATGAAATTTATCAGCGACACAAACGTTTTTGGCGTGGACCCGTCCGACCCGAAAGGCAAGGACGACCTCCAAACGGTCAATGATATCCATGTTCCGGTCAATAAACCCGTCATCGTCTATGTCAGTTCCAAGGACGTGATCCATTCCTTCAAGGTCGTGGCCATGCGCGTCTGTCAGGACGCGATTCCCGGTCTGCGGATTCCTTGCTGGTTCACGCCCACGAAAATCGGCCGCTATCAGGTCAACTGCGCGCAGCTTTGTGGCAACGGGCATTCCGCCATGTCGGGCGGCTTTCTGACCGTCGAAAGCCAGGCGGATTTCGACAAATGGCTGAAGTCCAAGAGCGGCGCGGCCACCAGTTTTGAATAAATTTGACGCGCCGGTGTGCGTGTGACCAAATTGCACCGGGCATGGACGATGTTTCTCAACGGCTCCCGCGGACGCTTTGGATCGGCATTCTGCTGTTTCTCGCCCTGCTGTGCGTCGCCTATGTGCTCTCGCTGTCGGAACTGAGCGGCACGCAACGGCGCCCGTTGCCCATGCTCGGCCACGTTGCCGACTTTACGCTCACCAATCAGGACGGCCAGACCGTTACGCTCGCCGATTTGACCAATCACGTCTGGATCGCCGACATCATCTTCACCCGTTGCGCCGGGCCGTGCCCGATCATGACGGCGCAGATGAAATCATTGCAGGACGAGCTGCCGCCGGCGAACCGGGCGAAACTGGTGACGCTCACCACCGATCCCGATTATGACACGCCGCCGGTGATGAAAAAGTACGGCGAACGTTTCGGCGCGAACTTCAATCGCTGGAAATTTTTGACCGGGACCAAGGCGGAAATCGCCGGCCTGGCGGGCAGCAGTTTGAAACTTGGCGCCGTTCCGGTGAAACCCGAAGACCAGACAAATTCCGCCGATTTGTTCATCCACACCACGATTTTTGTCGCCGTGGACAAACACGCGCGCTTGCGCGCCATTTTTGAAACTGAAGGCGATGGCATCGAATGGGGCAATGTCCGGGCGCGCATCGTCGTCACCGTGCGCCAATTGGAGCGCGAGCGATGAGCCTCCACAGTCTGCCCGCCGTCAACGCCTCGCTCAATGGCCTGAGCGCGGTCTTCCTGACCGCCGGCTTCGTTTTTATTCGTCGAAAGAACAAAATTGCGCACCGCAACTGCATGATGGCGGCGTTTGTGACCTCGATTATTTTCCTGGCATGTTACCTGACTTACCACGGCTATCTCGCCGCTGTTTTGCATCAAGGACCGACGCGGTTTTTGGATCCGGCGTGGTTCCGCCCGATTTACCTGGCGATTCTGCTGACCCACACCGTGCTGGCGGTTGTCATCGTGCCGATGATTCTGGTGACGCTGAACCGCGCGCGGCTGCAGCGATTCGAGCTTCACAAACAAATCGCCCGCTGGACCTGGCCGTTGTGGATGTATGTTTCGGTGACCGGCGTGGTGGTTTATCTGTTGCTCTATCAAATTTTCCCGCAAATTAAACCGTAGTCGCCACCGTGAGGAAACTCCCAATGTCCGATATGGCCACAGTCACAATTCACCCCAGCCAGTTTCCTGATGCGGTTCGCCGCGATTTGCTGGAATCGCTCCGCACGCGGCGGGTGAACCACAAGTTTCATTACGACAGCGTCAGGCAAACGCAAAAATGGCTGGCGCTGCACCAGGCTTACTCGCCGGCACGGAATGACGCGGATTGTCAGGCGGTGTATGAAAAAGGTTTCGCGGCGGCTACCGCCCGGGTCAAAAAACAGAGCGTCCATGTCATCGGTCTCGGTTGTGGCGGCGGACAAAAGGATGCGCGCCTGTTGAAATCGTTGCGGTCGCGCGGCAGGGAAGTTTTCTATACGCCGTGCGATGTCAGCTCGGCGATGGTTTTGACTGCACGGCAGACCGCCCTGGCAGTCGTGCCGGAGAGGCATTGTTTTCCCTTCGTCTGTGACCTGGCCACAACGGATGACTTGCGCGCTGTCCTCGATTCCCGCGTCACGGCCCACGCCCTACGCATCGTCACTTTTTTCGGCATGATTCCAAACTTTGAGCCGAAGCAGATTTTGCCGAAACTGGCATCGCTGGTTCGTCCAAAGGATTTTCTGTTGTTCAGCGCGAACCTGGCGCCGGCCAAAAATTACGCCGCCGGGGTGGAAAAGGTCTTGCCGCAATACGACAACCCGCTCACGCGCGACTGGCTGATGACCTTTCTGCTCGATCTGGGCGTCGAGTGCGGCGACGGCGCGTTGCGTTTCAAAATCGAAACGGACACAACCAGCGGCCTGAAATGCATAGCAGCGGGGTTTCATTTCGTCCGTGCGCGCCGGATTGAGGTTGACGGCGAGGATTTTGGATTTCGGCGTGGCGAAGTCATCCGGCTTTTCTTTTCGTACCGTTACACGCCGGAGCGGGTTCAGGTGGCCCTCGCCCGGCACGGTTTGGAAGTGTGCGGGCAGTGGGTTGCCAAATCCGAAGAGGAGGGCGTTTTCCTTGTGCATCGTAGCGGCGGTTCGACAGCGCCACGCTGAATTCTTTTTCGAGTGCGGTGCTCTGCGGAGACGCCGCTACGGATTAAAACGCCTTCATCGTGTCCAGCACGGCTTTGATGCGCGGAACTTCGTGGGTGCGGAACAGGTCCGTTTTGCCCAGCGCGGCCAGCACGGCAAAAAACGGCTCGGCGCAACGGACTTCATCGCGGAAAAACTCAAACGCATGGGGCAGGGCATGGCAGATCGGGAAACCGAGTGTCCGCAGACGGAACGTGTTCAGGAAAACGGTCATTTGATGCCGCACGCGGATGCCGCTGTCCTGCAAGTTGCGGTAGTAAAAGCCGAGGCCGGGATCCAGAACAATTCTCTCCACGCCGTGGCGCTGCGCAATCTCAATTTGTCGCGCAAAATATTCCCGCATCATTTCGATCGGATCGGCGCTGAAATCGAAATCGCCGACTTCGCGGACGTTTTTGCCCTGAACGTAACAAATAATCACCGCCGCGTCATGGGCGGCCACGAGGCGATACAATTCATCGCTGCCGTCCGTGCCCGTGAGATTCAGGATGTTCGCGCCCGCCTCAAAACACGCGCGGGTGACGGCGAATGAATAGGATTCGACCGAGACCAGGATGCTGCCTTGGCGCAATTCCCTGATGACGGGAACCAGTTTGCTGTTTTGAGCGGCATCCTCCACGCGCGCGGCGTGGGCGAGGGTGGACTCCGCGCCGACGTCCACGATGTCCGCGCCTTGCGCGATCAAAACCCTGCCGCGCTGGACCGCCGCTTCGACTGTCAGGCAGACGCTTTCGCGGTACCAGGAATCGGGCGACAGATTGACGACACCCATAATGGCCGGCTGCGCATTAAAAGCGAACGATCGGTCGCCGATGGAAAATTCTTTCACGCGCGCGGTCGCGGCGGCGCGATTTTTCGCCAGCAGTTCAGCCAGTTGTTCCAGTGTCAGCATGACGGACAATCGTAAATCGCCAATCGCCAATCGTAAATGGAAGAGTGAGGCGCCGGGCGCGAATCGAACGCGTGATCCTCTGGGTTGAAGACGGTCACGAGGTCAATTTCACCGGGAAATATGCATGTTTCCCGGCGAAGTCAACAGATGTGGAACGTGCAGCTCCGCGCGGCGTGAGGGAGTGGGCGCTTTTGAGACGCTTTTGGCGTTGGTAAATTGTTCAGGATTTGCAGCACTTCAGCGTCGCCGATGTGGTCGCAGGCTGCGGCCTATGACGGTGGTTGAATATAATCTCCTGCGAAACGCTGTGACCATCCGGCCTGAAGAGAAAGCGCACATGGTTTGATATCTCCGGCTCGTTTGCCCTCGGAGATTTCGTGGGCAATGAAAGTCTTGTTGCCGCCAGCCTTCATGCGAAAGAGCCGTGGCGGTTGCAACTGGCCGAGCTTTCTGCACCAGGCGTAATGCGGGTTCCTCATCAATAAATCATCCAAAGGCGCCGCAAGGTCTCGTTGAACCTCGCCCTCAACATAGAGGGTATAACAACACCCTGAATGATTTTCGTCGGGTGCAAGCAATACGAAACAAGGCGGAGCGGACACATTTAACAAAAGCTCCTGGACCACTTTCACAACGAAAATCTCAGAAAGTTTCTCCCCAAAACGATCCGAAACCTGTCCCTTTCGGCCAAGGAACCGCAGCGACGGCGTTTGTCCTGAGAATCCTGTCACTTGAACCTCGTCGCGCAAACGGTAGCGCCAAAGCCCTCCGCCTGTGGTTACGGCGATTTCATACGTTTCGTCCTTTTTCAATTCGTGAGCGAGGTGAATCCCACCTGTGCTATCAATGAATTCAAAAAAGTGAGAACACACGGCGAGCGGTCGCGAATCGAGAAAAGGAATGGACACAATAGCTTCGGTGGCGATCAAGCCTTTGCGCTGAACCGGTGTGTTTGGAAAGCGACGTTGCAGGTCAGTGATTGCAAATTCGGCATTTCCGTCCCCCCAACAACTGATGATTTTTAATGAAGGCCAAATGGAGTCGGGTTTAGATGGGCCAGCATTTTCCAACTGCCCGGCACGTTTTGGCATCGGGCGCAGTTTCAATGCGCGCAAAACCGTTACTGGCAACGAATCCGAAAATCGACAGTTGCCTTTCTGAATGTCACCCAATAAATATTCCCAGCAATCCGGCAGAGCATCCAGCAAGAGCGACCAGAACGATGGATGCCAGACGGAAATCAGGCACAAGCCGCGTTGTCGCAGCAGGCAAAGCAAGGTCAGATACCGAAATTGATCGATGTCGGCAACCAACTGCAGTTCGGAGGGCACGGCCATCACCGACTCCACGAGTCGTTTGCTTCGGCCGCCGACATAGGCTGCGTCATCTTCAAAGCCAATGGGCAGGGCCGACGATGCGGCACTCCGGGACTGGAGGGCCGGCGAAATTGACCAATATGCCGGACCTGCCATCGCGAATGGATGCTGCCGGTAAATATCCGCAACCCAAGGCCCGATGGCGCGGTTGAATTCACGCTGCAAACTTGTGGTGAAGGGAATGAGTTTTCGTGCGCCGGTCGAGCCACTGGTCGGAATCAAACGCGTTACCACATCGCTGGTCAGCACATTTTGCTCCCCCTTGCGGACGCGCTCAATCCATGGCGCGAGGTCATCGTAATCCGTAAGCGGAATGCACCGGGCAAAATCGTCGTAGGAATGGATACTACCGAAGCCATGAGCCTCGCCGTAAGCGGAGTCGGCATTTCGCGCCAGATAATCGCGCAGCAATTGCAATTGCGTATCAGCCGGCCGGTTCAATGCCCGGCGAAACCGCATCAACGCCGGAACGGTAGAGGCCGCCCACAACGAGTTAGCAATGACCGCAGAGAGTTTCATGGTATCGGGGTTCAATCATCCGCCTGCCGGCGCGCGTCAAATTTTCGTCACAAAGTTCGGTAAGGCATACCAATTCATCGCCCCGGACGTGACCGGGATTGGTTGCGAGGAAAAAAGCGATGTGCGAATCGCGCTCCCGCCCGTTTGGAATATCCCGCAAATTCGAACGCAGTCGCTGGGGCGAACTGAATCTGACGATGCCTGCCGACAAATCGAATTGCGAACCGAAACGCTCCTGCGACAATTGGTTCAGCAGGCGCCGCGTTTGAATCGGCAATGGTTTGTCGTAGCGTGGAAAGAATTCGCGCCAGAACACCGGCAGGAACCGGTACGTTCGGAAACCCGACGTGAGCAGCAGCCAGAAGCAGCGGCCTTCCGGCAATTCCTCACGCCACTCGTTGACGGCGGCAATCCATGCCCGTGGTAACGCCATGGTGCCCCACGCCTCCGGCGCAACGATGGTGTCGCCGGAATAAATCACATTGAGCGATTCACCCTCGAACGTGGCGGTGTAAGCCAACAGGGTTGAGAAGCCCACGAGCCGATTGCCGCGCAAAAGTAAAATGACCCGGTGCTTTTCTGCCAGGTCGCGTGTGAATTGTGCTTTCGTCACGCCGTCGAAATGCCCGGCAAACAACTCGAACATTTCTCCGACCTGCGCTGGCGTGAGGTCGCCGCGCGGGATGGTCCCGGAGTAAATTGGCATGGGCAGGTTCATAGCAGGGCAAGCTCCGGCTGCAATACACGGCCATCGAGTTGATTTAAGGCGCCGCCCACATCCGGCCAGCGCACGACATAAAGACGGCTGCGATACTCCCGACTTTTGAAACGCGCGCGGACCGTGGCGAGACGCGGATCATTCGCAGCAAAGCCGAGCGAAATAAATTCTACGTTCCGTTTAGCTGCCCGGCTTTGAAGCGCGGCCAGACATTCGGCCAGCGCAACTGACGCTTCACGGCCAACTACCAGATGTGAAACCGTGGCGCAGGCAAGTGTCGCTCCGATGGCTGGCAAAATTGGCTTTCCAGCCAGCTTGGATGCAAAATTAACCAGTGTTCGTGCCCGTTTTAACGCCGGGGCATAGTCACGAACAACGGTTTGCTTAAACGAACGTTGGTCCCACAGCGCGGCGCAAGCCGCGATTCTTCCTTCCTGCTCCTTGACAAGAAAATCCCCGGTCCGCAAGCCCAGTGATTCGAGCGCGGCCAGTTCATCAGCCGACCAGCACGGAGCGAATTGATAATCCCGATTGAATTCGTTTACTTTTACAGCCAGCTTGGGCCGCTCCCAATTTGGTTGCCGGGTTGCCAAATCCCAACGCGCCGCGCCTATGGTTGGCAAAAGCAAGGTCACAAATTCGCCAATGAATTCGTAGCGGGGCATTCCTCGCAAACCGCGTTCCAGAAAATGTCGTGCCGGTTCATTATCGGCGGCGATGCTCGTAAAATAAAAATCCGCGGGCGCATCGGCCTGGAGTTCGTGAAAAAACCCGTAACCGCGCCGCAAAAAGTCGAAACGCCCGGCGTGGGATTTACCAAGCCGCAACCCTCCCAGATAACCCACACGCCGAGGCTCACCGTTCACAAACCGCCGGCGAAATGTGCAACTGCCCATGCCGATTACCTGTCCCCGGCTGCGGGCAACAATCGTTTGTTTGGTTTCATCCGGCAAACCGGCGTCGGCAAAAAAGTCCGGCTCGCGCTCAAGGGAAATCGAGGTTTTGCCGGGCATCGGGTTTTCGCGCAGCAGGCGGCGAATATCAGGGTCGTCGCCTTCGTTGGCGACGCTGAAAGAGGTGTCACCGGAACGGGCAACCGTCAGTTCGCGTTCAAGAATGGTCCTTGCCATGATTCGTCTCCGAGCGGGTAGTGATCGCGCAGGCTAACATCATTTCGATGAAGCGCGTTGATCGTGTAAAAATTTCGCCACATAAACCAGTCGCTCCGGTTCACCGGCGCCAGACTGCGACTGGCAATGCTGCGCCATGAATAAAATTCCCGACGCGAGGCCAGGCAGTTCTGCTGGAGTGCATCAGGCGTCATACCGCGCGGCTGAAATGGAATGCGATTGTAGCTGTACCGGTTGTCCAGCCACCATCGCTCGTAGAGCAGACGGCCTTCGGCTTGAAGTCGGGCGTACAGCGGCGTACCGGGAAACGGCGTGAGATGATTGAAGGCTGCGATGTAAAGTGCGTGTTCCTTGGCAAAGGCAACGGTCCGGGCAAATATTTCCGGCGTATCACGGTCGTAGCCGAAAATGAACGTGCCATAGACGCGAATGCGATGGCGATGAAGGTTCGCCAGAGCCTTTTCGAATCCGCCGCACATGGTGTTGAAGGCCTTGTTCATGTCCTTGAGATTTGCCTGGTTCAGGCTCTCAAAGCCGATAAGGACGCCCTGGCAGCCGCTGCGCTTGAGTAAATCCAGAAATTCCTCGTCGTGGGCCGCGTTGATGGAGGACTGGCTGACCCACCGAACTTTTAGCGGAATCAGGGCGCGGAAGAATTCCTTCGCCTGTTCGAGATTCGATGTGATGTTGTCATCTACGAAAAAGAAAAGTTTCCGCGTGTGTTTCAGCGGCCCGATTTCCGCGATGATTTTGTCAACAGGCCGGCGGGTTTGTGTGGCGTTGAAGACGGTTTGCACGGCGCAGAAGTCGCATTTGAAATGGCACCCGCGTCCGGCCTCGACCAACCCGATGGGCAGATAGCTTTTGCCTCGAAAAATGGACCGGTCGGGTTTTAATCCGGCCAGCGAAGGCCTGGCGGACTGACGATAAAACTTCTCCAATCGCCCATGCCGCGCGTCATCAATTACCCGAGGCCAGAGCAATTCGGCCTCACCGCAAACAACAGATTCAGCGTACAGCGCAACTTCGTCCGGGCAAAGTGTTGCATGAAAACCGCCCATGACCACGGGCACGCGGCGTTTGCGAAATTCCGTGGCAATCTGGTAAGCGCGCTTCGCCGTATAGGTTTCGACGCTGATGGCGACCAGATCGGTCGGTTCGTCAAACGGAATTTGTTCCAAGCGGTCGTCATAGAACCGCACTTCGACATCGCTCGGCGTCAGCCCGGCGAGGGTGGCGGCGGGCAACGCTTCCATTTGCCACGTGCGAATGTATTTTTGTCCCGGCTTCCGGCCAACACAGGGATGGACAAGGGTGAGGCGCATGACTTTTCAAACCGCCTCCACCGATGGCTGGGCGGGTTGGAAATTCACGGGATTTGCTTTTGCCCGGCCGATGATCCAGTCGCAGTTGTAAAAACGGCCCAGGTTGTGCGCGTAAAACCGGTATCCGAGATTCGTGCCGAGCTTGACGGGCCAGGGGGCCGGCGAATGGCGAATGCGTTTGACAATCGAGCACAGGCTGTAGGTGAATTTCCACGCGTTTTCGATTCCTGTTTGCAGTTCTTCGATGCTCATTTTCGCCGGCTTAAAAACGACATGCTGTCCGTCGTACAGCTCCCAGTTCTTCGTGAGAATCCGGCCTTCAGCTTCGAGACGTTTGTAAAGCCCGGTGTTCGGAAACGGCGTGACGACCGCATAGCGCGGCAAATCAATCCTGGCGGCGACCGCGAATTCAGCGGTTTTCAGAAAGACATCGGGTTCATCCTGATCCAGGCCGAATACGAAGCAGCCTTGCAACGCGATGCCGTGCTCGTGCAGGCGCTCAACAACACGAACAAAGTTTTCCGGGGAGTTGAAGCCCTTGTGATTCTGTCGCAAGTTTTGCTGCGAGATGGATTCCAAGCCCATCAGCAAACCTTTGCAACCGCTGCGCGCGGCCAGTTTGAGCAGTTCCAAATCATCGGCGAGCAGCACCGTGGCCAGCCCATACCACTGCACCCGCAAGGGAACCAGCGCGAGAAACAACTGCCGAGCATATTCAAGATCGGCGATGATGTTTAAGTCAACGAATATGAGCTTGCGAGCGCCGTGCTGACGAATGTCAGCCACGACATCGGCCACCGGTTTTAGATATGGCTTGCGCCCCCAGGCGGTTGGGACGACACAAAAATCGCAGTTGTGAATACAACCGCGCGTGGCCTCAAAAACGTTGTTGGTCAGATAGCGACTGCCCGGCAGGAGTTCGCGCCGCGCAAATGGACGATTGGCCAGATCCAAGCCCGGCGCCTGGTCATAGCGCGGCTGTAATTCACCGTTCGCAAAATCTCGTATCAGTTGCGGCCAGGAATCCTCCGCATACCCCACCACGATGGCGTTCGCGTGCGGTTGCGCATCTTCGGGAATCAAGGTCACGTGCGGGCCGCCGAGAACGACCGTGATGCCGCGTTGCCGAAAAAGATCGGCCAACTCATACGCGCGCCTGGCCGTGCCGGTGATGACGGTCAGTCCGACGAGGTCCGCTTCCAAATCCACCGGCACATCGGTGATGCCCTCATCGAAAAGCTCCAAATCAACCGCGAGCTCCGGCGGCACGAGTGCCGCGAGCGTCGTCAAGGTCAACGGTTGATAGCGCAGTGACTTCTTCCAGATACCCCCGCGATGCCGGTAGAGCGGCCCTTTCGGAGAAACCAAAACGATTTTAATTTTTCGGTCGGACATGGATTTCTGTCGCTGCCTGTTTCTGCAAACAAGATATAGACCTCAACTCCCGCAGCTTCAAGCGGAATGGCGGCGGGGTCGGGTTGAAAATTTCAATGGGTCCACGATTTTTTTAATGTGGCCCCGAATTTTTGAAATTGTGGGGTCGGACGTCATTTGCCATAATTCGGCGTTGTGCCGACCAGACTTCCAAGTGCGCCGGTCATTGAGCCAACGTCCAGCCCCATGGACATTCCCGTGGGGATGAACCTGGTGTTCATGGCCGCACAGCTCACCGCCATTGCTCTCTGCTGTTACGCTGCCGCACGCATGCACCAGCCCTGGAGTCTGGCCTGTCTGGCGCTCGTCTTCGGCATCGTGATGAATTCCGTGTATTCAATCATTCACGAGGCGGAACACGCCATGCTCTTCCCGAGCCGGCGCTGGAACGACGCGGCTGGCGCATTAATGGCCTTATTTTTCCCGGCACCCTTCCATCTGATCCGGCAAGGGCATCTGGGACATCATTTTCGCAACCGTTCGGATGACGAAGCCTTCGACCTCTATTTTGATGGAGACCACCGCTTATGGCGATATTTGGTCCTTTACGGAATTCTGACTGGCGGTTATTGGATCGTGGTGGTTTTGGGCAACGTTGTGTTTCTGTTTTTCCCGTTTGCTGCCAATAAAAAGTACTGGGATTTCGACCGGCCGTCCCATGCATTCATGGAATCTCTCAACCCATCCTATCGTCGGCTGATTCAACTAGAATGCCTCGCGGTAATCGGCCTGCACACGTTGATTATCTGCTTCTTTCACATTCCGCTGCTGAACTACGCGGTGATGTATTTCGGTTTCGGTCTGACGTGGTCGGCCATGCAATACGTGCATCATTACGGCACCGAACGGCATGTGACGCGCGGCGCACGCAATCTCAGATTGTGGGAACCCATTGATCGTCTGTGGCTGAATCACAACTGGCACCGGGTGCATCACGAACATCCCACCGTGCCGTGGATTCATTTGCCGGTGCTCGGCAACGCGACCCAAACCGAAAAGCGCGGTTTCTTGCTCTGGTCTTATTTCAAAATGTGGCGTGGCCCGCGTAAGGCAAAGGAGCACATCGAGAATCAATATGCCGGACGCGTCATCCGTTGAACGTGGCGTCCGCGGTTTGCAGCGCCTGCAGACGCTCTGGCCGGTTAAACTGGTGTTGACTGTGGTTTTGAGTGTTTGGTTTTGGGGTGGTTATCTTCTTCTTTCACGACACGCGCTGCTTCCGATTCATACTCTGCCAATGACGTGCCTGGACCGATGGGCGGGATTCCGGCCATATCCCTGGGCATGGATATATGAATCCAATTTCCTGATCACAGGAATCATCCCCTGGTTAATGGCCTCGCGGGCGGAGTTGCGCCGTTATACAGCCGGTTTTGTGGTGCTCTCGGGTTTGAGCTTTGTGATCTTCGCCCTTTTTCCAGTTGCGTCGCCTCGGCCGGCAAACCTGGGAGAAAACGCCACCTTGATTTTCATAACCCGGGTGGATGGTCCGCTGAACGCTTTCCCATCGTTACATGCGGGGTTTCTCATTTACACGCTCCTCCTGTGCCGGCGTTTATTGGGGCGGCAGATGAACGCCGGGATGTCGGCCCTCCTCTTGGTTTGGGCGATTCTAATTCTTTTTGCCACCCTCGCCACGAAACAGCACTACGCGCTCGATCTGTTGGCGGGAGGTGTGATCGGCTGGGCTGCGGATTGGTTAGCCTGGCATAACTCGGCATGCGGCGCCATTGATTCAACCAGCACCCTGCGCAAGAGTTCCGTTGAATCCCATGCGGGCTGAAGATAATGGTCAGCCCCCCACACTGGAAATACCGTGCCGGGAAGACGAGTCACATCTGCCAAAAGGAAACCGCCACCGTCGTTAGGCCCCCAAGGGGCGACACGCTCGTAGGCGCGCGCCGCCCAGGGATGTGCGAGGTGCCGGCGCAGGGGAAAACTGACCATATGAATGACCCGCAAGTTCGGCGGCAGCACCGGCCATGCTGCCAGCGGCCCATCGGATTCCGGCCGCAACTCCTCCACGACTGAATACCGTTGGCCGCGTAGCCAGAGCAACAGGCGCACACCCGGTTGCCGCAACCGCTGGCGGCGAAGCCAGGTTACCAACGGGGTTCCTTGCGGCAATCCACTCAAACTGATCCAGGCAGCCACATTGCCGAAAAGTTCAATGGCGTCGGGCAACGCCAGCGCAACCTTCATATCCGCGCTTCCCTTGCTCAGGCTGATCAATACGACTCGCTGTTGTTTGTGTTGCATGAGCCAATCCGCAATTCGCAAAGCATTTCTGCCCAACGAGCCGAAGCTTTCAACGGGCACCCGTTCGACGGGACAATTCATCGATTCGATGATGGAGGCCAGACGCGCTCCGTCCGCACCGGTGTTTCTGTGCTCCAAATAGAAGGCTCCAGGAACGATGCCGACCAGTGTTGGCGCAAGGGGCGCGCAGGTGTCGCCGGATTGCACCCCCTGAAAAAACGTCCGATGCGCCACCTTACGCAGGACCCGGTCGTAAAGCACGGCGGTGGCGAATTCAAGCCCGTGTTTGCGCGCGACCGCCGCCAGTTTAAGTGGTGTGCAATCTTCTAAAACGGGACATTGCTCCCACGCCCCCGCCTGTGCCAGCAAATCCTTGTCTTCTGCGGAAATCACTTCGGGCCGGCTGATCATGCTCTGCTGCTGTCCTTGGGGCGCCGCAACAAACGCATTACCATCACACCGGTAAGAAAACCGGCCACCAGACCGATGATGCTGGCAAACATAGATGTCTTTTTTACAGCCAAAGACAGGACCGGATTGTCGAAAGCGTTGACCGACACATGAAAGGCCGTCACGAGCCAACGGTCACCCCGTCGCGCGATGGTCGCGGTGAACCGGCTGTTCAACGGCAATTCGCGTCCGTCGGTCAAGACAAAGTGGTCGTTTAAATTTCCCCACGAAACCGCCCAGTCTCCTTGGAAATGACGCCCGAGAACTATTGGATCGGCGGTGACTTTGCTGACCACCGGATGTTCCCCTTTCATCATGCGTTCGTAATACGCCTTCACTGCTCCGGCTCCTTCGCAAACCTCTCCATTTTGCCAGGTTACAACCGTGTTTGTGTCGAGGTAAGTCAGGAGCCGGTCAATGTCCCCGTGATTGAAGCTGTCCACCAATCCTTCGCGCAATTTAGTGATGGCTTGCTCGGTGGCGGTATCCATCGGCGGTGGGTTGACTTGAGCCTCCGCTGTGAGCGCAAAAGAGGCAAGCGTAACAATAATGACCAGAAGCTTTTTCATGTGTTCTCCATGGGTAGTGGTCTGGAAACATTTTCCAGCCACGCAAAATATTCCGCCATAACTCCGTCGGCGGCAATCAGATTTCCGGGTTGATAACGCAAACCGGCGATGCGCGGCAAGTCTGAACGCAGAAATGTTCGAATGAACATTCGGCGAATGGCGGCATTGAGCGGATCGAAAAATGCGCGCCCGGGCGCATTTTTACTGCGCTGCACCCAGACAATCACCCGGCCACGAGTCCGGTTGGCGTCAATGGGCAGAACATTGAAGATTCCAAAACTCATTGTGCGCGGGAATTCAGCGCGTACCAGGATCAAACCGCCGCACCACACGGTGATATCCATTGTAACTCGCGCCCCGGCAATCCAACGAGTCAGTCGATCCTGATAAGAATCACCGGAAACCTCAAAGTGCGCCACCACCCGCCGGGCAAAAGGCGATGGGTTACTCACCTCGGGTTGGCCAATCAACGTTCGATCGTGCGCCATCCGGAAATGCTGGATGTCAAATCCGTTCGCGCCAATGAAATACCAGGGCGTTTCGGCAATCAGTTCAAACGACCTGGCGGACAATAGCTGATCCGGTGACCATCCGTCAAAAAAGGGCAGGGCAAACCGGGCTGGCTGACGATTGAAGAAAAAAACCTGACCACCTCGCTCCTCAACGGGATAACTCGCTTGCCGGGCAAAACCCGGGATCGTTTCCGCCGCCGGAATTTGTTCGCAGACGCCGTCCGGGCCATATTCCCAACCATGCAAGGGACAAACCAGCCGTTCGCCCTTCACGGCTCCGTTACACAGTTGCGCGCCAAGATGCGAGCACCGCCCCGATAAAACAATCGCTCGTCCAGACCGGGTTCGGTAACCGACATAGGTGTGGCCGCAAAGTTCCACGCTCGTTGGCCCGCGATTCAGTTCACCACTGGAACACAAATAAAACCACGAAAGCGGAACTGAAGGAAATTCCGCTTTAACCCGATCGGAACCGGTCTCCGATGGCGCATTGGATAAGCCCATGAATGAGGTCGAATGTTAATCACAAAACGCCGCTGCTACGCCGGAAGTATGACGATCTTTATTAAACAGTGCAACTTAATGCCTTTCAATCTTTGATCGAGTTGCTCGAATTGCAGGTGGGAGTCCTGCCGGATGCGCCAGTATATCGGCGCGTTAGCCCAATAGCAGAGGCGTCCCGCTCAGAACGGGAAGGTGTTGAAGGTGCAAATCCTTCACGCGCTACCAATTTCGCCCACGTAGCCCGATGCAGAGGCAGCGCACTTAAAACGCGCACTGTGTCGGTGCAACTCCGACCGTGGGCACCAGCCTTCGCTCGCGACTTTGGAGTGAGCGAAGGCTGCCGCGCCGAGGCAAACGGTGCGTAAGGTACCCAAGGTAGCGCCTGTGGCGCAACCTTGGGCTGAATGATGGAATCCCGTTGGGATTCCAAATCGGCCGGATGATTATTGGCTGACGGTTATTGGTTGTTATGAACACCAAAGATTTTCTGCGGCTCGGCGTGCCATGGGGTGAAGCCAGCCGGCGTCCGCCTTCTCCAAGCTACGGCGCGACAAGCGCGACGGATTTTTTTGCTCAATTCATCCCCGGCGGCGGCGACAGGTCGCGGTTGCAGGAAAAAGTGAAGTCTCCGGTTTGTTTTTCAGAGCCGAAAAAGTTTGGGCTTGTCGCTTTGCCTCCTGCAAAGGGAAACGCTTTTGCGTCAACCGTGGCGCGCCCGCCGCGAGTCGAACGCGGGACCCTCTGCTTAGAAGGCAGATGCTCTATCCATCTGAGCTACGGGCGCAGCCGAAGGGACATTAACGGCAACGCACCCGCCACGCAAGGCCCCCGTCCGCTTCCCGTCCGCCGGAGTTTTCAGCGGTTGACGGGAAATGTTTCAACTTCCGCACAAGGCAGCAATGTTGGCAAAAGCTCCTGTGCCGTCAGGTTTTGTGCATAGTCCTGCCGATCCGGACTTGTATCGTTACCCCTTTGTCATGTCCCGTTTAATGGCAAAGAGCTGGTTTTCCAAGACGAACGAGTAGCAAATAGATTGGCTTGGAAAAGGCATTCAAACTGCTGTGTTTGACTAATCCTGAGTTGTCTCGCGTGCTCGGGTTCTGGTCTGGGTATGAAAACAATTGGTTACAATGAACCGCCATTGGCTGAAGTCGTCCCCGCTCCGCCGGACGACCGTCCCGTGAAGTGTTTGGATGGCTCGAAATCCGCGGAACCAGGCGAGTCGCTGGCGCAAGAGAACCAACGGCTTACCCGGGAAAATGCGCGACTCAGGCAGGATTACGATTTACTACGGACGCTGATTGACAGCCTGCCCGATCGCATTTTTATCAAAGATCGGCAGAGCCGGTTTTTGGTCAACAATCCGGCACACGTGCGGGCCATGGGCGCAACCACCCAGGACGAGGTGATTGGCAAAACGGACCTCGACATCTTCCCGGCGGAATTGGCCAGGCAGTATTACAATGACGAACGTGCGGTGATGGAATCAGGCCAGCCACTGAATCGGGAAGAAAAGGCGGTGAATCCACGGACCAACGAAACGCGCTGGCTGCAAACCACAAAAGTGCCACTGCGGGACAAGCAACAGGCCGTGGTGGGCTTGATGGGTATCAGCCGGGACATCACGGAACTGAAGCGAACGGAGGAGGCGATGGCCGGCGCCCACCTGCTGTTGCAGGCGATCCTGGACAATGTCCCCGACCGGATTTATTTCAAGGACACCCAGTCCCGGTTTTTGAAGCTCAGCAAAACGCTCGCCAACCGGCTGGGCGTGAAAGACCCCGAAGAAGCCGTTGGCAAGACGGACTTTGATTTCAATCCCAGGGAAAAGGCCGAGGAATTTTACCAGGATGAGCAGCGGATTATCCGCACCGGCGAGGCGCTGGTCAACAAGACCGAGCGCCAGATCCTGCCCAACGGCGAAATCGCCTGGACCTCCACCACCAAGGTGCCCCTGCGGGACAAGGCGGGCAAAGTGGCCGGCATCGCGGGCATCAACCGGGACATTACGGAGCAAAAACGGACGGAAGAGGCGCTGCGCCAGTCACGCGACGAACTGGAAAAACGGGTGGCCGAGCGCACCGCCGAGCTTTCCGAGAGGAATGTGGCGCTGCAACAACAAATCGCCGAACGGGAGCGAGCGGAAGAAGCCCTGGTCAGGGCCCAACAGCTATTGCAGGCGATGCTGGACAACGTTCCCGACCGGATTTATTTCAAGGACAGCCAATCGCGGTTTCTCAAGCTCAGCCAGGCGCTCGCCAAGCGCATCGGGGTGGCGGACCCGGAACAAGCCGTCGGCAAAACGGACTTTGATTTTTTTCCGCCGGACAAAGCCCAGGAGTTTTTCCAGGACGAGCAAAAGATCATCCAGACGGGCCAGCCTTTGATCAACAAGATCGAAGCGCAGACCCAGCCCGGCGGCGAAGTCACCTGGGCTTCGGTGACCAAGGTGCCGCTGCGGGACGCGGCGGGCAAGGTGATTGGCGTCGCGGGCATCAACCGGGACATCACGCAGCAGAAACACGCGGAGGAGGCACTGGCCCAGGAACGCCGCCTCCTGCGCACCCTGATTGACAACCTGCCGGATGCCGTTTACATCAAGGACACCGAGGGCCGGAAGACACTGGTTAATTTGGCCGACTTGAAGAACGTCCGCTGCAAAACCGAGGCCGAGGCCATTGGGAAGAGCGATTTTGATCTCTTTTCGAAGGACGACGCCGAAAAATTCTGGGCCGACGACCAGAAGGTGATCCACGGCCAGCCGGTGCTCAACCGGGAGGAAAAATTCCTGGACGAAGCAGGCCAGGAGCACTGGCTGCTGACCAGCAAGCTGCCGCTGCGCGATCAAAATGGAAAAATCACCGGTCTCGTGGGTATCGGACGGGACATCACCGAATCCAAGCGGGTGGAAGCCAAACTGGCATACGAAAAGGAACTGTTTCATACGCTTTTGGATACCATTCCGGACGACATCTATTTCAAAGATTGCCAATCCCACCTCGTGCG
This sequence comes from uncultured Verrucomicrobiae bacterium, assembly GCA_963802515.1. Classification (GTDB taxonomy): domain Bacteria; phylum Verrucomicrobiota; class Verrucomicrobiia; order Limisphaerales; family UBA11358; genus UBA11358. The sequence goes on along the minus strand of CAWDIX010000002.1, from coordinate 574,116 downwards.
AGCGAGCAGATCGAAGGTGGAATCTACATTCCAAACCGTCCGCTGCAGCTATCGCGCCGCCCATCCGGCCGCCGATGCCAGCGAGTGGCCAGCCCATCTGGCAGGCGTTAAGGCTTTCGGCGAATGGTTGATCGGGAAAACGGATTTCGACACTTACCCGGAGGCGCACGCGCGCGCCGCGTATGACGACGAGCAGGAAATTATTCGCACCGGCCGGCCGATCGTGGGCAAACTCCAAAGAGTGAAACTGCCCGACGGCACGGGCGTTTGGTGGCTCTCGACAAAGATGCCATGGCGTGACAGGGACGGAAACATCGTCGGCACATTTGGCGTTTCCAAGGACGTGACGGCGATCAAAGAGACGGAAGGGGCCCTGGCCCGGGAGCGCCTTCTATTGCGCACCTTGATTGACAACCTGCCGGATTCCATTTACGCCAAGGACGCCGCCTGCCGGAAAACACTGGCCAACCCAGCTGACCTGAAAAATCTGCGCTGCAAAACCGAGGCCGAGGCGATCGGCAAAACGGATTTCGATCTGTTCCCCAAGGACATCGCCGAGAAATTCTGGGCTGATGACCAGAAGGTGATTCAGGGTTACCCGGTGCTCAAACGGGAGGAGTTTTTCTTCGACGAAAAAGGCCGGAAACACTGGCTGCTGACCAGCAAACTGCCGCTGCGCGATCAGAGCGGCAAAATTACCGGGCTGGTGGGTATTGGCAGTGACATCACGGCACGCAAGCGGGCGGAAGATGCCCTGCGGAACAGTGAGGAGAAATTGCGCCAGTTCACGGCCCAGCTTGAACGCAGCAACCGGGAGTTGCAGGATTTTGCCTATGTCGCCTCGCATGATTTGCAGGAACCGTTGCGAAAAATTGTGGTTTTCGGCGAACGGCTCAAGGATCAGGGCGCCGGGAAGCTTGACAAGGAATCGTGTGATTATCTGGAGCGGATGCAAAAGGCCGCCTCGCGCATGCAAACGCTGATTAACGATTTGCTGTCTTTTTCGCGCGTCACGACCAAGGCCCGTCCGTTCGTCCAGGTTGACCTGGCCGAAGTGGCCCGTGAAGTTTTGGCCGATTTGGAGGGGCGGATTGAACAGGTCAAGGGCCGTGTCGAAGTGGAAACGCTTCCGGTGATTGACGCCGAGGCGCTGCAGATGCGTCAGTTGCTGCAAAACTTGATCGGCAACGCGCTCAAATTCCGCCGTCCCGAGGCGCCGCCCGTGGTCAAAGTCGCGGCGGAAATCATTGCCGGTCCGACACCGGAGGGCGGCACCGGCATGGCGAAGAAACTTTGCCGTTTGACGGTCAGCGACAATGGCATTGGATTCGACGAAAAATATCTGGACCGGATCTTCAATGTGTTTCAGCGGTTGCACAGCCGGAACGAATACGAAGGCACGGGCATGGGGCTGGCAATTGCCCGGAAAATTGCCGTGTTTCACCGTGGTGACATCACCGCGAAGAGCAAACCGGGATCGGGGGCTACGTTTATTGTGACGTTGCCAGTGACCCATCCCAAAGAATTGAACAACAACGAACAAAACGAATGAGGATACCATGAAAAAGGAAGGGAAAATGATTACAATTCTTTTGGCGGACGACGATCCGGACGATCGGCAGTTGACGCGTGATGCGTTTATGGAAAACCGCCTGGCCAACGAACTCGATTGCGTGGAGGACGGTGAGGAATTAATGGACTACTTGCGCCGGCGCGGCCGCTACAGCAATTTGAACGGCGATCCTTTGCCGGGCCTGATTCTGCTCGACTTGAACATGCCCCGCAAAGATGGACGCGAAGCGCTCAAGGAAATCAAGGCGGACCCCGTCCTGCGCCGGATTCCCATCGTTGTCCTGACCACTTCAAAGGCCGAAGAGGATATTCTGCGCAGCTACGATCTGGGTGTGAATTCCTACGTCACCAAACCCGTGACCTTCAAGTCGCTGGTGGAATTGATCAAGGTTCTTGGCCAATACTGGTTCGAGGTCGTCAAACTCCCGCAGGATGGAGTGTGATCCGTCTTATGTCCGACCCCGCCGTCAGAGTGCTGTTGGTGGATGATGATGAGGATGACTATATCATCACGCGCGATCTCGTTTCTCAAATCGGGAATCCCCCTTATCGGCTGGAGTGGATTGACAATTACGAAGCCGCTTTGGCGGCGCTCCAGCGTCGCGAGCACGACATTTGTCTGTTGGATTATCGCCTGGGCGAGCGGACCGGACTTGAGTTGTTGCGCGAATCGCAGTCGTTCAGCGGACGGCCACCGATGATTCTGCTTACCGGCCAGGGCGATCATGAGATTGATCTCGAAGCCACAAAGGCCGGTGCCGCCGAGTACCTGATCAAGGGCCAGTTGGACGCCGACAAACTGGAACGCGCCATCCGCTATGCCATCGAAGGCCAACGCGCCAAGGAACGCCTCCGCCGTGACCGCGATCTCATCAGTCGCATCATGGAAACCAGCCCCGTCGGCATCGTCGTCACCGACCAGGCTGGAAAAATCACTTTTGCCAACCATCGGGCCGAGGAAGTGCTGGGCCTGACCAGGGAAGCAATCGCCCAAAGAACAGGCAGGGTTCTGGATTGGCACTCGACCGACCTGGAAGGCAATCCATTGGTTGAACAATCCTCACCATTAAAACAAGTCCTCGATTCCGGCCAGGTGGCGCACGACGTCCGCTTTACGATCGGTCGCCCCAATGGTCGTCACACTTTGCTTTCGACCAACGCCACGCCCCTCTTCGACGCCACCGGCAAAATTGACGGCATGGTGGCCACGGTCGAGGACATCACCGAACGGCTGACGCTGGAAGCCCAATTGCGACAATCGCAAAAAATGGAGTCGGTGGGCCAGTTGGCCGCCGGCGTGGCGCATGACATCAACAACATTTTGACCGTTATTCAGGGTCACGCGGGGCTGTTGCTCAATGTCACGCCGCCGGAGTCAACCTCGGTAAGATCATTGAAGCAAATTTCCGCGGCGTCGGAACGCGCGGCCAGTTTCGTCCGGCAATTGCTCACCTTCAGTCGCAAGCAGATCTTCCGCTCCAAAATTTTCGATTTGAACACGGTGCTGCAGAATTTGGGAAACATGCTCCCGCAGATGCTTGGCGAAGACATCGTGCTGGAGACCTCTTACCAGCCCAACCTGCCACACATCGAAGCGGACACCGGCATGATCGAACAGATTATCATGAACCTGGCCGTCAATTCGCGCGACGCCATGCCCAAAGGCGGCAAACTCCGCATTGCCACTTCCGCCGTTGAAATCGGGGCCAGCCATGTGCGGCAACGTCCCGAAGCCCGGCCGGGCTGGTTCGTTTGTTTGACGGTCACGGACACCGGCTGCGGCATGGATCACAAGGTATTGCAGCGGCTTTTCGAACCGTTTTTTACAACCAAGGAGGTGGGGAAGGGGACAGGACTTGGTTTGGCCACCATTTACGGCATGGTCAAACAACATCAGGGCTGGATTGAAGTACAAAGCGAGATTGGGGTCGGCAGCAACTTCAAGGTCTTTCTGCCGGTGGCCAGCAAAGCCAACCATGCAACCGAAGCGCCGCCCGCCGAACCCAAACCGGCAAGGGGAGGCGAAGAAACCATTCTGATTGTCGAGGATGAAACCGGCCTGCTGGAACTGGTGCGAAACGTTCTCCAGGGCTACCGTTACCGCGTTTTGGCCGCTTCGTCCGGGGCGGAAGCCCTGCGCGTTTGGGATGAACAAAATGGCCGGGTGGATTTGCTCCTGACCGATATGATCATGCCCGGCGGCATGACGGGGAACGACCTGGCGGCGAGATTAAGAAAACAAAAGCCCGGACTCAAAGTGATCTACACCAGCGGTTACAGTTCCGAATTGATGGGAGAAGATTCCAGCGAACACAACACCTCTTTTCTCGCCAAACCTTATTTGCCCCTCCAATTGGCGCAGACAGTCCGGAAATGCCTGGACGCCTCGCTTGAAGGCAGGCACGACCGCGCGCCCGCGCCGGACCGGGCCTTGTCAGCGCAAACCGCTTGAGGGTTGAGACGCCGCGGCATTCCTTTCGCCGGTCACGGTGCCGGCCTGGACACAGCACCCCCGGCGCGATTCCCATCAAACGATTGATTGAAAAGCGCGGCCGCTTTTCGCACCCTTGCCCCATGAAACTGACAGGATTCATTGCGTTGCTTTTAACCGCGACGCTCCTGGCCGGCTGCAAGAAATCCGGCGAAACCAGCGCTCCACCGTCGTCCCTTGACGATTCGTTGCCAATCCACGCGCAGCCGAAACTGCCAACCATCCGGATTTATCTTGGCGCGGAGCAATTGGACGCCGAGATGGCGCTGAACCAGGAGCAGGAGCGAACCGGCATGATGTTCCGCACGAATATCCTGGAGACCGACGCGATGATTTTTGTCCTGCCCGTTCCGCAACGCGCCTCATTCTGGATGAAGAACTGCCCGGAATCACTTTCCGCCGCCTACATCGGGCCCGACGGCGTCATCGAGGAAATCCATCACCTGGAGCAGAACGACACCAACTCGGTGGTCGCCGCCAGCGACAACATCCAATACGTTTTGGAAACCAGGGACGGCTGGTTTGCGCGGCACAACATCGGTACTGGCATGGTCATCCGTACCGAAAAAGGTTCGTTGGCGGAAACGTTTTTCCCGAATCGTCGGTGATACCAAACGTTACTGTGGAACGAGGCGATAGAAGCGATGGGCGCTGGCGGGATTGTTGACGAAGCAAGTAGTGATGGTGCCGTTGTTCAAATTTGTGAAGAGCGTGACCCAGTCGGTCAGATCGGTCGAAGTTTGAAAAAGGAATTGCGCGCCCGATACGCTGATGGGGTTCCATTCAAAACTTGTCGTTGTCCAGCTCGGATACGTTCCCATCTCCAGCCACATGCGAAGGGTCATTTGATTGGTTCCGGTTTGCGGCGGCACTGGATAAACGACCGGTGGATTGGTGGAAGCGTCAAAAGAACCCCAAAATTGTGGCGTGCCAAAGGCAACCTCGTCCGAATAATTGCCGGACCCAAAAGACTGCCCCAATTTGTTGAAAATAATCTGAACCGGCGGCTGAATGATGCCCGGCCCGGCGCCGGCCGGATTCCCATTCAATGCCGCGTTGTTAATCCAATTTGTTGTTCCGGTGCGCACGAACCACGGCGTCGTAAAATCACCCTTGCCAGTGTCCGCAACCGAAAAAAGAAAATCCGGCTGCGAAGTCACACGTGCCAATTGCTGTTGCATGAGATTGCCGTTCGTGATGTAAGTGTCCGAGAATTGATTGGTCATTGGCAGGAATGCGCCGGTTAGTAAATCCACTGGCTGCGGAACAAATGTGATTTTATCAACGCCCGGGCGCCACGCGCCGTTCACAACCGGGTCCGCGTTTGTGCAAACATTATAAACGCCGGGCAGCAGCGTTTCGTAATTGATGTTGTTTGTGGAAAGCAAATAAGCCAAACCGCCAACATCATCACGAGTCATTCCACGATACAATACGCCTGCGCCCAAGTCGCCATCAGCAACGGCATTGTAAGCGATAGCAAAAGTATCAACTTGAAATGGGATTATGATATTGTGGTTGCCTTCATAGGCGATATACCCCGAATAAAGAGTATCGTTGACGTAAGGACTGGCATTCAAATTTTGCGGGTCAAAATTTCGTGCAACAACGTAGTTTGAAATGTTTGTTCCTTCAAACACGCTAACCAATAAATTTTCATTTGAAGGGTCTGTTAAAACAGGATTCCATTGCCGCAGCACATAAATATATCGCGTAGGTTGTGCCAAACCGAGATGTTCCAAAAGCAAGGAAAGTGTTTGTGATTTCAAATCGTAAAATGATTGGGCTTGGGCGGCATAATTGAGGTTTCGTGATTCGAGTGGATAATTTGTCAATACAATCTGCGAAGCAGGTGGCAGATCATTGAGGATTTGAATCGCGCTCTCAACCGCCGCCACGCCGTTTGTTCCGAAGTAATCCAAAAACGATTGGTCGAAGCCGTAAGTCACCACCGGCACATTCCAGCGATATTCATTGCTGATGCACATCGGCCCGCCAATGTCACCTGGAAAAATAACTCCATTGGTCGTTTGCATCCACGGCTGGACCGGACCGAGCAACGCAAAAGCACTGGCGGACGGCGCGCTTAAGCCCAGAGCAAGACACGTCATCACACAGCAAAAGCTGATTTTTGATTGTGCCTTCCTCATCGGTTTTGAAAACTCAAAGTTCTCGCAGTTAACCTCCTGAACCTTTAATCTTTTCCCAATAATTTGCAATAGATGATTTGTGACAAATCTAAAAAGCTGTTCGCCGAGGCATTGAAATACATGCCCGGCGGCGTGAACTCGCCGGTGCGCGCTTTCCGTGCCGTCGGCGGCCAGCCGTTCTTCGTCAACAAGGCGAAGGGTGCACACGTGTGGGACGTGGATGGCAATGAATACATCGATTACGTCTGCACCTGGGGGCCGGCGATTCTCGGCCATGCCCATCCGAAAATCATCGCCGCTGTCAAAGCCGCTGCTGAGAGTGGCACCAGCTTCGGCATCCCGAATCCGTACGAGGTGACGATGGCGAAGTTGATTTGTTCGCTCGTGTCCAGTGTGCAGAAGGTTCGTATGTGCAATTCGGGGACGGAGGCGTGCATGAGCGCCATTCGGCTCGCGCGCGGATTCACCAAACGCGACAAGATCATCAAGTTCGATGGCTGCTATCATGGCCACGCGGATTCGTTGCTCGTGAAGGCCGGCTCCGGCGCGCTCACGTTTGGCAATCCCGACAGCGCGGGCGTCCCTGCCGCGTTCACGCAGCACACCATCGTTTTGCCCTTCAACGACGTGGACGCAGTGAAGGCCGCTTTCGGCGCGAACAAAAAGCAAATCGCCGGGATTATCGTCGAGCCGGTCCCGGGCAACGCGGGACTTTATTTGCCGAAACCGGGTTATCTGGAATTTCTCCGCGAAATTACCAGGGCCAACGGCGCGCTGCTGATTTTCGACGAAGTGATGACGGGTTTCCGGCTTGCGCCCGGCGGCGCGCAGGAACGCTTTAACATTACGCCGGATTTGTCCACGTTCGGCAAAGTCATTGGCGGCGGCTTGCCGGTGGGCGCGTTCGGCGGGCGCGCCGACATCATGGATTTGCTCGCGCCGATCGGGCCGGTCTATCAAGCCGGAACGTTGAGTGGCAATCCGCTCGCCATGGCGGCGGGCCTCGCGGCATTGGAAGAACTGGGTGCAAACCCGAAATCTGGAAGCGCTTACGCATTGCTCGAAAAGCTTGGCACGCAACTGGAAACCGGCATGAAGGACGCGGCGAAGTCCGCTCGCGTTCCCATCACCTTCAACCGTTGCGGCTCAATGTTTTGCGCCTATTTTACCGGCCAGCGCGTCTGGAACCTGGCTGATGCGATGAAAAGCGACCGCGACCGGTTCAGAAAATATTTCCACGGGATGCTGAAGGAAGGCATTTACCTTGCGCCGTCGCAGTTCGAAGCCGGCTTCATTTCTACTGCGCACGCACCGGCGGACATTGAGCGGACGGTCAAGACGGTAGTGAAAGTGTTGCGGGCGTTGTAACCTTTCGTACCCCGGCACGTCTGACACAGCGTATCGCCGTTCCACTTTTGGGCGGTGGAATTTGAAGACAACGATCGAAGTAGATTTATGAACATTACTAAACCGCTGATCATTACCGCGCTTGTCGCCGGCAACCTGCTGGCGTGGAACTTTGTGCTCCATGCACAGGACGCCACCAATATTGCGCCACCCGCTCCACCGGCTGATGGAGCGCGGCCCGGCGGGCCACCCGGTGGGCCGGGCATGAGAGGCCGTCCGAATTTCGACATGATTGCCCAGCGACTCAACCTGACCGATGACCAGAAAGAAAAATTCAGTTCCATCATTGAGACCCGGATGCAGAAAATGCGCGACCTGCGGCTGGATCCCGGCTTTGCCAGCATGACCCCGGAAGAGCGCGGAGCCAAAGCGAGAGCCGTCCAGAATGAGATGGAGGTGCAAATGAAGGCCCTGCTCACGCCGGCGCAATTTGAGAAGTGGCAGAGAGTACCCCAGATGGGCATGCGCGGACGCCGGATGGACCCGCTGCCGGGCGGTCCAAACGCCGGGGGCACAAATGCACCCGCTCCACCTCGGGCTGCTCCGCCTGATTGATTTGTGGGGACAAGTTGAGTTCGGGGACGGCTATGCGCCGTCCCTTTTTGTTTTGGCATGTAACATTACTGCGGTGGCCGGCGTATAGGATAACAGTATGAAAACAACCCAATGGCTCTCAATGACACTGGCCGCCGCGCTGAACCTTGGTGGATGGCTGACACTGCCTTCACTGGCCGCCGACGGCACGGCGCCTGTGTCCCCGTATGAACGGATTGCACAGCGCATTGCCGAAAAATTGCACCTGACGGACGATCAGAAGGCGCAGATTAAAACGGTTCTAATTAGCGAGAAGGACGCGCTCATGCCGTTGCTTGGCCGATTGCACGACGCGCGAATCGCCCTGCGCGCCGCCATTCACGCCGGCGACGCCAATGAAACTTCCGTTCGCGCGGCTGCGGCCAGGGTTGCCGCCGTCGAAGGCGATTTGGCGGTTGAACGCATGAAAAGTTACGGCAAAATCGCGGCTATCCCGACCGATGAACAACGCCGGAAGATCGCCGATTTCGAGCAACGCGCGGACAGCTTTGGGGACAGCCTCCCGGCGCGCATCGGCGAACGGTTGGGCGAATAGGCTGTGAACGACGATGCCGAATTGCTGGAACGCATCCGCAGCGGCGCACCGGACGATTTCGCCGAAATTGTCCGCCGTTATCAGGCCCGCGTCTTCGCTATTTTGCATCGTTACGAACGCGACGTGCATCAGGTCGCAGACCTCGCGCAGGAGACATTCGTCAAGGCCTGGCGCGCGCTCGGCCAATTCGACGGGCGCGCGCCGTTCGATCACTGGCTTTCAAAAATCGCCGTGCGCGTGGCACTCGACCATTTGCGAAGGGAAAAGCGGCGGCAACATGAAGTTGGCCTGCCCGAACTCGGCGACGACGCGCTCGACTGGCTGCATAGCGACGACGGGAAAAATGAATTGGACGCGCGCAACGCGGCGGAACTGCTCTCCCTGGCGATGCGCGAGCTTTCGCCGCTCGACCGCGTCGTCATCACGATGCAGGAAATCGAAGGACGCAGCGTGAATAAGATCGGCGAAGCGACCGGCGCCTCGGGCGTGGCCGTGCGCGTGCGGGCGTTGCGAGCGCGGGGGAAACTGCGGCGCGCGCTGGAAAAACTGATGAAAAACGAAAATGAACAGGCGCAAGCTGAACCAACTGTTTGAACTGGCGCGGAACGAACCCGCCCCCGCGCCGCCGGACGATTTTGTGGGGGACGTGCTGCGCGCGGTTCACCACGAACCGCCGGTCGCAGCGGCGGAATCACCTTCGATTTTTGACCAGTTAAATTTGCTTTTTCCGCGAATCGCAATCGCATCGGTGACGGTCATCGTTTTGTGCGTTGCGCTGGATTTTGGGTTGACGGCGGCGGGAATGCCGGGCCTGGGCGACGGGTTGTCACAGATTTCGGCGCAGTGGCTTCTGACGCCGGACGAACTTCAATTATGAAAACGTTCAGGTTGCTGTTGCTGATCGGGCTGGTCTTTCTGGCCGGCGCGGTGGCCGGTGTGGTCGGAACGCGGATCGTGATCCGCCACTGGGTGCGCGCGGCCATACAACGTCCGCAAATGGTTCAGACGCTCATCGAACGCCGGCTGCAGCGCCAGTTGCGGCTTGATGCGAATCAACGGGCGCAGGTGCACCAGATTCTGACCGGCGCGGGCGGCCGGTTGAAAAACCTGCGGCATGAATATCGTCCACAGGTCATCTTGATTGTCACCAACGCCGATATGGAGATTTCCGCCCTGCTGACCCCGGCGCAGCAGGAGCGGTATGAAAAAATAAAGCGGGAAAATCGTGCATTTTTTCTGCCGGCGGAGCCGGGCCGGTAAACACACGGACAGGCTTCCGGTAAAGAAGCGCCGCGCTTACGCGACAGCATGGCTGAACAGGAACCTGGCTGCCGACTGAACCGGTATTCCCCAGCGATGGCATCAGGCCGCCCGCCATGATGCAGGGGGGGGTAACTGCGCAGATTCCATTTGAGCAAAATCGGGCATGTGCGTATGCTGCCCTTTGACTTGCGCGAGTAGCTCAATTGGATAGAGCGTCGGCCTCCGGAGCCGAAGGTTGTGGGTTCGACCCCCGCCTCGCGTACCATTTCCGATTTGACGGCGGCGGCCGAAACCGCGAAAAGAAGCCTGACCATGACATTGAAACGCTGGGTTCTCTGGTTGTGCATCGTGGCGCTGGTAATCAGCGAACTTCTCCTCTTTTCGGCCAACCAACAAAAAAGCTCGGCCCAAGCCGAGGCGCGCGACACCAAACTACAGATCGAGCAGTTGCAGGCGCAATTGGATAAAACCAAGGATTCCAGCGCTGAATCGCAAAACTCGGAGATCGCCCGCCTCCGCAGTGAGAACCAGGACCTGCTTCGCCTGCGCAACCAGGTTCGCCAGTTGAACGAAACGAATCAGCAGTTGGCCCAGCAGTTGAAGTCCGCGCACCTCGTCACGCAACAGCAGCAGGATGCCTTGCAGGCGTGGCAGGCGGATGCGGCCGCCGCGCAACAAGAGCAGCGGGCTGCCGCGCTGGCGGCGCAACAACAGGCCCAGACCGAAGTGAGCCAGCGCAACGCCTGCATCAACAACCTCCGGCAGATTGATGCGGCCAAACAACAATGGGCGCTGGAAAACAACAAAACCGATGTGGCCATTCCAACCGAGCTGGATTTGTTGCCGTATTTGAAAGGCGGGATTTTTCCGGTGTGCCCCGGCGGCGGCGCTTACACGATCAATGCCGTTGGCTTGCCGCCGACCTGCTCGGTTTCCGGTCACGTGCTTCCGCCGCAATAGTCCGTCATGCCATTTATGGCGGCGTCAAACGGGCTGAGGCGGCGATCCGTTCACCGGACGCGTCAGGGCTTTCATTTCGCGGCTTGCGCGCTTTCCATGCTGGATGTAGTCGCATCATGGCCAATCCGATTCGCCACCAGCACACCGTCCGTGTCTTCGTAGGTAAAGGCGAATCGGGCGCCGATGCGCAGATCGCTCAGGCTCCCGCCCGGTTTGCCACCCACGACGATCTGGCACCCGTCAGCAAGGTGGAATGTTTTCTCCGCAAGCAGGTCCTTGGCCTTTACCGTTCGCGTTTCGGCATCAATGGCCTTGATGGTTCCCACGAACGTTGGGCTCTTTTGCTCGATTCTCCGCGCCACCATGGAATCATTCAACGATTTGTAAACGACATTGACGGTGTGGCCGACCTTCAGTTCATCCAAGGTTTTTGTGTTGTCGTCTTTGATGACCACCGTGCAGTCGTCGGCGAGGGCGAAGTTGCGTGTGTACACGCCGTGCTTGACGGTGAGCGTTCGTTTGGCCGGATCAATCGCAAAGATATAGCCCGTGAAAACCAGGTTGTGCTGTGCAATCCGGTCTGCCACCGGCACGCCGTGCGCGCTTTGATAGCTGATTTCCACTTTCTCGCCGGGCTGCAAATCCGCCAATGAGGCGGTTGGCTGGTCTTCCAGCGACACAGTGCAATTGTTGCCGACGTTGAAAATTCGGGTGCCCCAAAAGGCCTTCGCCGACACCGTTTTTTCCTTTGGATCAACGGTGACAACGCTGCCTTTGAAAATTTTGTCCTTCTGGACCGGTGCCGGCTCATTACCATTGACTGGAATGGCCCAGGCCAGGTTAAAGGCCATGCCGGCCACCACCAATATCTGCATTAATGACGTTTTCATTTTGGTTCTTTCGTTCCGCAAGCGTTATTCTCGGTTTGATCAGTGTTCCGTGCTTCCTGGCGCGGCGCCTGAATGGGGTTCAATTCCATCGGGCGCCTGGTTGCACAGGCCGCACACCGGCGGCTTGTCTTATTATTGGCAGGTTTCGTACCTCCCGCGAAAACCGGGTAAAACAATGGATTTTGCCGGAAATTTGGACTTTAACACGTCGTGGACTGGCACGTTCAATAACATCGTTGGATTCGACTGAGCCACGTTGGCCCGTTCCTGAACTATTTATTTTGCTCCTCACGACCGACGGTCAATCCAAATTGAACCAGCTTTTCCCGGAGCCGCATCCGGCCGATGCCCAGCCAGCGGGCGGCTTTGGATTGATTGCCTTGCGCCAACTGAATGGCTTGCTTGAACAATTCCGGTTCCAGATCTGCAATCAGGCGCGAGTAGGCGTTGTGGACATCGCCGCTTTGCGCACGGTTGAGCAGTTCGGCAATGTATACGGCGTGGGTTTGTTGGGAGACGGTCATGGGTTTCCGGGTTTTGGCCAGCACCTGTTGCACGTGCTCCAGGCTGATGCCAAACGGCCGCGCGGACAGCAGCGCCTGTCGGATGACGTTCTCAAGTTCGCGCACGTTGCCCGGCCACGGCTGGTTTTGCAGAAACGAAATGGCTTCGGTCTGGACGGAGGGCGCGTCGAGGCCAAGTTCTTTTCCAAAGCGATGGATAAAGTATTTGGCCAGTTCCGGAATGTCTTCCGTGCGCTCGCTCAACGGCGGCAGCGTGATGGTGATAACACTCAGCCGATAGAACAAGTCTTCGCGAAATTCTTTTTCCTTAATGGCGGCCTCCAGATCCCGATGGGTCGCCGCCAGCACCCGGACATCCACGGGAATGTTGGTTTCGCTGCCGAGCCGTTGGATGCAACGTTCCTGCAGCACGCGCAACAGCTTGCCCTGCGTGTTCGCGTTTAAATCGCCAATTTCATCAAGAAAGATGGTTCCACCGTGTGCCTGCTCGAAACGGCCGACGCGCCGGGCCTGCGCGCCGGTGAACGCGCCGCGTTCGTGGCCGAACAACTCGCTTTCGAGCAACGCATCCGGGATGGCGGCGCAGTTGACGGCAATGAACGGTTTGTCGGCGCGCAGACTGTGTTGATAAATGGCGCGGGCAATCAGTTCCTTGCCCGTCCCGGTGGCGCCGCGAATCAGGACCGAGGCGGGCGTGGCGGCGACCCGTCCGATTTCCTTGTAAATTGCCTGCATCGCCCGGCTCTTGCCGATAATGGCCGACTGGTCCATCCGGGCCTCTCCCATTTCCACCGGTTCGGACATGAGCCGGCTGCTCGCGACGGCAGACGCAACCAAATCCAGCAATTCGTCCGGTTCAATCGGCTTAAGCAGATAATCGCACGCTCCCAGTTTGGTGGCTTCGATGGCCGTCTCGGTTGTGCCGTGCGCGGTGATCAGGATGATCGGCTGCTTGGGCTTTGCGGTGTGGAGTTGGGCGATCAGGTCCAGCCCGCCCAGCCCGGGCAGGCGCAGGTCCGAAATGACGACACTATATTCCTTTTGACGGGCCAGTTCCAGGCCGGTGTCGCCGCGGCCAGCCGTCTCCACTTCATAGTCCTCCGCGCACAGCACCTTTTTCAAGGATGCGGCCGTACTGGCGTCATCTTCAATCAGCAGAATTTTTGGGTTCATGATTATGAGCATGCGGCAGGACAATGGCAAAGGTGGTGCCGCGGTTGAGTTGGGTTTGGTAACGGAGTTCACCGCCGTGTTTCTCGATGATTCGCGCTGCGATGGGAAGGCCCAGGCCCGTTCCGCCTTCCTTGGTGGTGAAAAAGGGATCAAACAGACGGTCTTGCACCTCCGCCGGAATCCCTTTTCCGGTGTCGGCGACTTCCAGAACCGCAGTATCAGCCTCGTCATGGACGCGCAACGTGATGGCTCCTTTGCGTCCGATGCTTTCCGCCGAGTTCTGGATGAGGTTGATCAACACCTCTTTGATTTGCTGGGTGTCTGCGCGTACCCACGCCGCTTCGGACGCCTCCAGCTTCAACTCGATCGCGGCTTTATCCAGTTGCGGTTTCAGCAGATCGTGGACTTCCTGCAGGATCCGTTGCGGCGGGACGGCAACCAATTCCGGCTCGGACGGCCGCGCAAACTGGAGGAAATCCTTGACGATCCTTTCCAGGCGGCTGATTTCGTTGGCAATGACAACCGCATCTTCGTTGCCCGCGTCGGTCAGTGACTTTCTCAAACTGTACAGGCGGAATTTGATTGCCGTGAGCGGATTGCGGATTTCATGAGCTACGCCCGCTGCCAGCACGCCCAGCGAGGCGAGTTTTTCCTGCCGCGCGATGATAGCCTGGCTTTCGGTCAATTTGAAGCGCAGTGGAGCAATCATGCCGCGATAAACCAACACGGCCAGTGCAGCGATGAGCGCCAGCAACAGCACCACCGACAGTTTGAGCAAAAGCTGGAAGGTGGTCAGCGTGTTGTTCGACTCTTCAAGAAAATCATTGAACGCCAGTTTCTGGCCATAGATAAAGGCATCACACAAATCCAGCAGATGCTGGGATTGTTGCTGCACTTTTTCGTAGCTGGTCGGAAACGCGCCGACCTTTGTTTGGAGCCTCCCGTTGCTGGAATCCAGCAAATTCGTGCTCACGTTCAGATAATCGTAATAAGCGCCACCGATCTGCCCGAAAAATTGGTGTTCCATGGGCGTGGCAGCGTTCGCCCGGTTTGCCTCGAACCATTGGGTCAGTTCCCGCACGTTGCCGGTGAACAGGTCGTAGTCGGCGGTTTCACCATGCAGACGGTAGCGGAGCAACGTGTCGTTCAATCGCTGGATGTCGCCCTTCATGCGTACACCCAGATAAAAACTGTCCGGATTCAGCTCGGCGAACTCGTGCTGCAAGCGCTCCATCCGGTCCCAGGTTGTGCGGCTCGCCCAGACCACCAGGACTGAGCCGAGCAATACCGTCAGCACCAGCCCGACCAGGCGCAGCTTGACCGCCGGGCGGGCCGAGTTGGCTCGTGGCGGAGCACCTGTGGCTTGAAAACGACCATCCATCTGTTTCATTCGCGTCCGGGCACCTGCGTTAAATCAATGATTTTTGCAGGAAAGTCGCCTCACGCCCCTGCTGGCACAGCAACCGCTAGTCCCAATTTGCAAGAGCAGAGCCAAGTATAGACCAAACCGATAATAACCACAAATTTCAAACTCATGAAAGCGCAAATTGTTCTCAGTGCTTGCGACTCCGTTTTTTTCCCCGTGCCTCCAACCAGGGCGCGAAACTCCGGTCACGTTGCTGGCGGCAGCCCGTTTTTTCCGCGCGTATCATCGGAGCCGATCGCGTCATGTCCAATTTCTGATGGCGCACCTGCGCGCCGCAACCATTCCGGATTGCCGGCTTCCCTGGCAGACTGGCTGGTATGCAGGGAAGCTTTGGAAATATCCCGAAAAAATTGCGACGAGGCGGAAGACAAGGGTAACGCCTGGGTTGCGACTGACAAAACAGTGACCAGTGGAAAAACTCTGCGCTCCGCCATCGAGCGTCCGTGAACCGCCCGATGACCGTTCGCGCGTTGGGTCTCAACAAGCACCGTTATGCTGTGAAAGAAAAAGTCCTGGTGGTGGATGACGACGCCAGTGTGCGCGAATCGTTGCGCAAGGTGCTGGAAGATGCGGGTTACGTGGTTGCGTTGGCGGCAGACGGCAAGGAAGCCGTGGAACAGTTTGAAGGCGGACACGTTGATTTGCTGCTGCTGGACATCGGCCTGCCGGTCAAAAACGGCTGGGAAGCCTTCGAACGTATTACCAATGAGGCCCCTGTGCTCCCCATTATTATTATTACCGGTCAGGCGAATCAGCACGACATGGCGGTGGCGGCAGGCGTTGGCGCGCTGATGGAAAAGCCGCTGGATGTGACCGAAGTTCTGAACACCATGCAGGAACTGCTGGTTGAACCCATACAGGCCCGGCTGCTCCGGTTGTGTGGTTATGGCGCGGATACGCGACATGTGCCCTCTTCAGAACATCGTGTATGGCATGAACATTGAAGGGCACGATCATTAGACCGCCCGTGCCCATCAGCCCGCACACGCTTTCTTCAGAAATAAGGGGGCCGGCTTTCCGTTCCATTTTGTAACGCTTTGAGGTCAACCGGACAATTCCCCGCAGTTTACCCATCGTGGGGCGATTTTCATTCTTGGCTTTGGCTGGCTTCTCACGTAGTTTCCCCGTTCCATGATTGATACTGACATTGAATTGTTGAAGGGCATCGCGAACCAGTTGCGCATTCACTCGATTAACGCCACCACCGCCGCAGGCAGTGGTCACCCCACTTCCTGCCTCTCGGCGGCGGATGTGATGGCGGCGCTGTTTTTCGGGCACATGCGTTACGACGCGAAAAATCCGCATTTTCACAACAACGACCGTTTCATCCTGTCCAAAGGACACGCCGCGCCGATCCTTTATGCCGCCTGGGCGGAAACCGGTCTGTTTCCCGTGGACGATCTGTTGAAGCTCCGCAAATACGGCTGCGACCTCGAAGGCCATCCGACTCCGCGGCTGCCGTTCGTGGACGTGGCCACCGGCTCGCTGGGCCAGGGCCTGAGCGTCGGGGCCGGCATGGCGCTGGCGGCGCGTTTGGACAAACTGGATTACAATACCTACGTCCTGCTCGGCGATGGCGAGATTGCCGAAGGCTCGGTGTGGGAGGCCGCGTCACTTGCCGGCATTTATAAGCTCAACAATTTGATTGCCATCGTGGATGCCAACCGCCTCGGCCAGAGCCAGGCCACCGCGTTTGGCCATGACATCGGGGTTTATCGCAAACGATTCGAAGCATTCGGCTGGCGCGTCGAAGACATTGACGGGCACGACATCGAGGAAATTCTGGAAGTGCTCAGCGGCGTCGGCTTGAACGACCAGCCGCTGGCCATCATTGCCAAAACCTACAAGGGCGCGGGTGTTTCATTTTTGCAGGATCGGGATGGCTGGCACGGCAAACCTCTGAGCAAGGAGGAAGCCGTCAAGGCCATCGCCGAACTCCAGCCGGTTGCCAGGCCCGCCGCCGGCGTGGCTATTCCCGCGGCGAACCAACTGCCCGCCCCAAACAACGCCGCACCCGCCGGCTATCCGCCGGTCAGCTACAAACCCGGCGATGCGGTGGCCACGCGCGAGGCCTATGGCAATGCGCTCGCCCGTATCGGCGAGGTGGACCAACGCGTCGTCGCGATGGACGGCGACACGAAGAACTCCACCTACTCGGAAAAGTTCATGAAGAAATTTCCCGCGCGGTTCACCGAGTGTTACATTGCCGAGCAAAACATGGTCGGCGTTGCCGTCGGTTTCGGCGCACGCGGCAAGGTGCCGTTTGCGTCCACGTTCGCGTGTTTCTTCACCCGCACATTCGATCAAATCCGCGTCGCGGGGATTTCGCAGGCGAATTTGAAACTCGCCGGCTCGCATGTCGGCATCAGCATCGGCGAGGATGGCCCGTCGCAGATGGGTCTGGAAGACATGGCCATGATGCGCGCGATTGTGGGCAGCACGGTGTTGTATCCGGCTGACGCGGTCAGCGCGGAAAAACTCGTCGAACAAATGGCGTTGGCCAAAGGCATCTGTTATTTGCGCACGTCGCGGCCCAAAACGCCGGTGATTTACAAGAACGACGAAGCCTTTCCGATAGGCGGCGCCAAGGTGCTCCGCCAGAACGCGGGCGACAAGGTCACCGTTGTTGCCGCGGGCGTAACCTTGTTTGAAGCGCTCAAGGCCGCCGATGCGCTCAAGAACGAAGGCATCGGAGTAACTGTGATTGACGCTTACAGCATCAAACCGCTGGGCAAGGACGTGATTCGCGCCGCGGCGCAGAAGACAAACAATACTGTGATCACCGTCGAAGACCATTACGCTGAGGGCGGTTTGGGTGATGCGGTGGCAGGCGAACTCAGTTCCGCCGGCATCAAAGTCCACAAACTCGCGGTCATGGCGTTGCCGCGTTCCGGCAAAGCCGAGGAATTGCTCGCGCACTTCGGCATTGATGCCTCGGCCATTGTGAAAAGGGTCAAATCCCTGGGGTGATTTTGGCGCGGGAGGTGCTGGTTGCATGCGGTGGCGACACACGTACTCATGGTCGCCAACCGAACTTTTTTTTGGAGAAGAGTCAAACCATGCAACGCCGCGCGAGATATCTTTGGATCATCTTCGGGATGGCGTGTTTTTGTTTTGGCACGTCCCTGGCGGCGCTGGCGGACAATGTCTGTGCCCTTTGTGGCAAACCCATCTACGGCGGCACAGTTTATATATTCACGGACAAAGTCACCGGTGAAAAAAAGGAGGTCTGTTCCGACTGTATCAAATTGCCCCGGTGTTACATCTGTGGAATGCCGATCAAGGATGGCGGGGTTGAATTGCCGGACGGCCGCTGGCTGTGCGCCCGCGATGCCACGACGGTGGTTTTGGACGCCGGCGAAATCAAACTGGATTGTGCCCAAGTGAAAGATGACCTCGACCGGTTGTTCTCCCGATTCACGTCGTTCCCGGCGAATGTGGATGTGAAGGGGATTGACCGCATAGACGTGGATTCCATGTTTAATACGGAAGGCAACACGTTTGAGAGCCCCGACCTGCTGGGGTGCATCCGCCCTGTGCGTGTCGGTGACCTGACTCGATACAAGATGAGCATACTGACCGGGATGCCGCTGGCCCAGTTAAAGGAAACCTGTGCTCATGAATACTCCCATGCCTGGGTGGGTGAAAATGTGCCCAAAGAGCGGCACGCACGACTGGGCCGCGACGCGGAGGAGGGGTTCTGCGAACTGGTCGGTTATATGTTGATGGATTCACAAAACGAAGAGGTGGAAAAAAAGCGGGTTCTGCAAAATCATTATACCCGCGGCCAGATTAATTTGTTCATCGAGGCCGAACAACGTTATGGATTCGACGAGGTTTTGGATTGGATGAGATACGGTGTGGCCCCCCAATTGGAGGCGGGGCACGTGGATGAAATCCGGGACGTCAAGATGCCTTCGGCAAAATCGGTTACCGGCTCGCTCGCCGTCTTCAACGGCATAAGGCCGCCGGCTAAATCCGCGCCGGCCCCGGCCACGATCAAACTCGAAGGGATTTTGTGGGGGAACCGGCCGGTGGCGATCATTAATGGTTGTTCTTTTCTCGCCAATGATCTGGAGAAGGTCCAATTCGGGAATACCAACGTGATGATTCGTTGCCTGGAGATCCGGGAGAAGTCGGTTCGAATTCAGAACCCGGGTTCGGGAAAGGAACAGGAACTATTCCTGCCATCGCATTGAAATTCCCGCGCCGGAAGGGCGGGGCAGGGGCGTCCTTTTTACCTTTGTCATGGAAGCCGCGACATTAAGAAAAGGACTGTCTTTCCTCGCGTTTGTCACGGCCGGGCGGTTTTCTTTTTGCCAGCCGGGCGAAGGTGGTGCAAATTAAGGTGGTGAACACGCCGGGAAAATTCCTCAAAGGCCAGTTGTTGCTGGATAGCGGACAGCTGGGCGGGTCTTTTTTCCAGCGCACCGTGGTGTTGATTTGCCAGCACGATGCCGACGGCGCGTTCGGTCTCGTTCTCAACCGCTCGCTCGGCAAAAAGGTCGGCGAGATGATCGTCGCTGATTTGCCCGACACGCTGAGGGAATCCCCGCTGTATCTCGGCGGCCCGGTCCAGCCCACCGCGCTGAGTTTTTTGCACACGGACAATTTCATTCCTGACGCCGACGTGCTGCCGAACCTGGCGCTCGGCCACTCGCTCGATGATTTGCTGGAGGTCGGTGAATCTTTTTCGACGCAGAAGAAGGTCAAACTCTTCGCCGGATATGCCGGCTGGTCGTCCGGACAGCTTGAGGATGAGATAAAACGCAAGGCGTGGCTGGTGTTTCCCGCGTCACTCGACCTGGTTTTCGACACGCCATCCGAGCAGCTCTGGTCAAAGATTCTCAAACGCAAAGGCGGCTGGCGAAACAAGCTGCTCTCGCAAATGCCGGAAAACCTGGCGTGGAATTGAGGCGTTAGCTTATGAAAGACCGTTTTGTGGCGGACGGTGCCTTCAGACTCGGGCTGCACGAAAAAAAAGACGCCTTGCGCAGATCAGTCCAAGAAGCGCATGCCACCGAACTCGCAGGCGCCAACGGATTTCAGAAACTCCGCCTTCGATACAATATGTGGCGCAAGTTTCGAAGCGCTTGGAAACGAATTAAGCCTTCTGATTACGCCTTGTATTCAGCGCAGACGGAAATTTAGTGGGCTTCAACCCGGAGCAAAGTCGTGTTCGTTTTGGCCGAAATTTCCATCTGCTCCAAACAGGCCGGAATCAGGCAAAATTGGCCGGCTGTCCGACTCACCGGGGCTGAACCCCCTTTGATTTCAAGCCGCCCGCTCACTACCGAGACGATCTGGAGTTTGCGCGGCTTCAAACCGAGTCCAGCGCCGCTTTTCATTTCCACCGCTTCGACGTTAAACAACGCATCCTCTACGAGCCGCCGCGCCTTGATTTCCTTGCCGGTAAACTTGCCTGGAACCAGCCCCGGCTCGAAATCGTTGAAATCAATGCTCACCAGCGATTCGGCGGCGTGAAGTTCGCGCGGTTTGCCGTCCAGTCCCAGGCGGTTCCAGTCGAACACGCGGTAGGTGGTGTCCGCATTCTGCTGGATTTCGAAAATCACCAGCCCCGCGCCGATGGCATGGACACGGCCGCTGGGCAGAAACATCGCGTCGCCCGCCTGTACGGGAATTCGCTGGAAGCAATCCGCCACTTCACCGGTTCGGATTTTTTCCTCAAATTCCGGGCGGGTAACGCCGCGCTTCAGGCCAACAAACAATTCAGCGCCGGGGGCGGCATCGGCGATGAACCACATTTCAGTCTTCGGCTCGCCGCCAAGTTCGGCAGCTTTGTTCGCCGGCGGATGGACTTGCAGTGAAAGCCTATCCCGCGCGTCAAGAATTTTGCACAGCAACGGAAAGTGGTTTCCGGCGGCAGGTTTCGCGTTGCCCAGCAGTTCGCGCGCGTGATTTTCCGTCAACCAATGCAGGTTTTTCCCGGCGAGCGGACCGTTCGCGACGACGCTCACGTCACCCGGCCGGTCGCTGATTTCCCACGATTCGCCGATGGGCGCGTGTGGCGGCAGTTTCTTATTGTATAGCCGTTCGAGAGTGCGCCCGCCCCAAACGCGTTCCTTGAAAATCGGATGGAAGGTGAGCGGATAGAGCACTGTGGTTCAAGCGGAGGGAGCAGCCGCGGCGGTGGCGGCGCCGTTCACGGCCGGCTCGGCCATTTCCGCTGGCCCCGGCGCTTTTTCGAGGAAATGTCCATGTGCCCGGTATTTTTCGTAACGCTTTTTCAATCGTTCGGCGACCGGCAGCGCGAGGAGTTCCTTGAGGTGTTTGAGCAAATGTGTTTTCAAATTCTCACTGGTGGCTGTCAGGTCGTTGTGCGCGCCGCCGAGCGGCTCCGGCACAATCTCGTCCACCAGTTTGAGTTCGAGTAAATCCTTCGCCGTGATGCGCAACGCTTCAGCCGCTTTGGCAGCGTTGGCCCGGTCCTTCCATAAAATTGCCGCGCAACCTTCCGGGCTGATCACTGAATAATAGGCATTCTCCAAAATCAACATGCGGTCGGCCACGCCGATGCCCAACGCCCCGCCGGAACCGCCTTCGCCGATGACGGTGGCGACGATGGGCACCTCGAACAGCGTCATTTCGCGGAGATTGACGGCGATGGCCTCTGCGATATGGCGCTCCTCAGCGCCAATTCCGGGAAACGCGCCCGCCGTGTCAATAAGGGTGATGATGGGCAGGCCGAATTTGCTGGCGAGCCGCATCAGGCGCAGCGCCTTGCGGTAACCTTCGGGCTGCGCACAGCCAAAATTGCGCAAAATGTTTTCCTTCGTGTCGCGGCCCTTCTGCGTGCCAATGACGACGACGCGGTGCTCCCCGAGCCGGGCAAAACCGCCGACCACCGCGTGATCCTCTGCGAACAGGCGGTCGCCATGAAGCTCTTGAAAATCGGCGAACGTCGTCCGCAAATAATCCAGCACATAGGGACGTTTCGGATGCCGCGCCAGCTGCACCCGTTCCCAGGCGGTGAGATTGGAAAAAATCTGCCGACGGGTTTCATCCAGCTTTTTTTCGATGAGCTGGATTTCCTCTTCAAAGTTGACGTCCAGCGAATGTTTTTCCGGGTGTTCGCGAAGCTCATCCAGCTTGGTTTGCAGTTCGATGATCGGTTTCTCGAAATCGAGCTGATGTTTCATGCGTCGGGAAGGCTAAACCCTTTTCGCCGGTCAATCAATCAGATTTCGAGGGTGTGTCATAATCATAATCTTAATCTTCGCGCGGTTGCGATTTGGATCAGGGGACAGCGGGCCGGTATAAATGCGAAAGGCCGGACTTGCGTCCGGCCCCCGCAGTGACGAGGTTTATACGCCCTCACCCGGGCGCTCAGAAGGGTGGCGCGACCAACTTGGGGGTCGCTGTTCGAGCCGCGCCACAAGCAAAACCTCTATGCCAACCCTAAACGAACAGCGAAATCCTTCATCCACTACGATGACATAGACGGGGTGAAAACGCAAATTGTTCAAAAAACTTTTTATTTTTTTTTGGCGCGTTCAAATTGTCAAAAAATCGTTATAAATTCGGGTCTGTGTCCTGAATTGAGCCACTCGCGTCAAAGGTGTATGCCCATTAGCATCAAGCGATTCGCGCAACGCCGCCGCCTTGCCAGCGCCTGAAACCAGCACCCAAACTTGCCGCGCCGCCGCGATGGCGCCGTAACCAAGTGTGACGCGATTTGGCGGCGGTTTGGGTGAGTTTTTTACGGCACGAAAAATCGCATTATCTGAACCGGCAGCTTCATTTTCCCCCGGAAACAGCGACGCCACATGGCCGTCCTCGCCCATACCGAGGAAAATCAAATCCAGCACCGGCTGGCCGTTCTGGATCAGTGGCGTGAATTCGCAAATTTCCGATGCCGCCCGGGCGGCGGCAGCCTCCGGCGGCGATTCGCCGCGAATGCGATGGATTTGGCTTTCGGAGATTTTCAGCGGCACGAATAACAGTTCGTTCGCCAGGCGAAAGTTGCTTTCCTTGTCATCCGGCGGAACACAACGCTCGTCCGCCCAGAAAAAATGCACATTTTCCGGGAGGGACGGCGCACCGCCGTCCCCGATTTTTCGAGCTTTTGCCTGTTCTACGAACGAAGCGAAAAACTTCTGCGCAATGCGTCCGCCGGACAGCGCGACGCAGTGCGGCTTGCCCGCGCGCTGGGCTGATTCGATTTCATCCAGCCACTTGCCGGCGACGGTGCGGGCCAGGTCGTCGGCGGTGGGGAAGGAAATCACTTCGAAATTTTTCATGGCGCCGGCAATGGCTCATGCCAGGCGTGGCCGCTTTGGGCAAGCAAATCGTCCGACGCCACCGGGCCCCACGTGCCGGCGGCGTAAAATTCACGGTTGGTCAGCGGCTTTTCCTTCCAGCCGGCGCGGATGGAATCCACGATTTGCCATGCGGTTTCCACCTCGTCGCGGCGGATGAACAGCGTGGCGTCGCCGGCAATCGCTTCGAGCAGCAGCCGTTCGTAGGCTTCGGGCGTGTAGGCGCCGAACTCAGCGTCGTAACTGAAATTCATTCGCACCGGCCGCACGCCGAGGCTCATGCCCGGCACCTTGCCATTGAAACGAAGGTAAATGCCTTCGTTCGGCTGGAGGCGCAGCGCGATGGCATTGGCGTCCAGTTTCTGCCCCAACTGCGCGGCGAACAGCACGTGCGGCGTGGGGCGGAATTGGACCCGCACTTCGCTCGTGCTTTGCGGCAGGTATTTGCCCGTGCGCAGATAAAACGGCACGCCGGACCAGCGCCAGTTGTCAATGAACAGTTTCAGCGCGACGTAGGTTTCAACGTTGGAATCGGGTTTCACTTTTTCTTCCTGCCGGTAGCCCAATACCGGTTTCCCATCCACCGTCCCGGCGAAATATTGGCCGCGCACCACCTGTCGCGCCACATCGCCGGGACCCAGCGCACGGATGGATTTGAGCAGTTTCACCTTTTCATCGCGGATGGATTCGGATTCGAGCGACACGGGCGGTTCCATGGCGATGAGCGCGAGGACCTGGAGCATGTGGTTTTGCACCATGTCGCGGAGCGCGCCGGCTTCCTCGTAATAACCCCCGCGCTGGCCGACGCCGAATTTTTCGCTCACGGTGATTTGCACGTGGTCAATCAGGTTGCGGTTCCAAAGCCGCTCGAATACCGAATTGGAAAAGCGGAACATCAAAATGTTCGCAACCGTTTCCTTGCCGAGGTAATGGTCAATGCGGCAGACCTGTTGTTCGTTGGCGAAGCGTGTCAGTTCGGCGTTCAGCGCGTGCGCGGAGGCGAGGTCATGTCCGAACGGCTTTTCGACGACGATGCGTTGCCAGCCCGCTCCCTCTTTGTGCAGCAGGCCGGCCCGATGCACGTTTTCAATGACCGTTCCGAACTGGCTGGGCAGGGTGGCCAGGTAAAACAGCACGTTCTCGCGCAACGCCGCGCTGCCAAATGAGGTGAGCAGTTCTTCCAGCTTGTGGTAAGCGGCCGCGTCGGTGACGTCGCCCTGGCAATAAGACAAGTTGCCCGCAAACTTCTGCCAGACGGCGTTGTTGACGGGCTTGGTGCGTGAAAACTGGTCGAGCGCGGTGCGCAGTTCATTCCGCCACGATTCGTCGGTTTTGTCGCGGCGCGCAAAACCCACGATACGAAATACCGGCGGCATCAGCTTGTCCTTGTAAAGATGATAAAACGCGGGAATCAGTTTGCGCGCGGTGAGATCGCCGCTTGCGCCAAAGATTACGATGGTACACGGTTCCAGCGCCTTGCGTTCCGCGCCGATGTGGCTGGCCAGCGCTTCGTCGGGATGTTCAGATTCAACCATGGCCAAAACAATGGCTCAGCGGGCGGACAAATTCAATCCTGTTGCGCGAGAATCAAAAATTGCTCGCCCGGCGATGGATTTTTTTGCAACCTTCCCCCGTGCGCGAATGAAAGCGAAAATTGTCATCACCCCAAAGAAAGCCGTGCTTGATCCGCAGGGCAAAACCGTCCAGAGCGCCCTCGAACAAATGGGATACCAGGGCGTCGCCGCCGTTCACGTCGGAAAATACATCGAGATTGACCTCGCCCCCGGCGCGGACAAGGCCGCCGCGCAGCGGGCGTTGAACGACGCGGCGCACAAGTTTTTGAGCAACCCGATCATCGAAGATTACAAACTGGAAATCACCGACTGACCATGCCCACGCTTATCGCCAACCCCACTGTCATCCAGGCCGCCGGCAACAAGCCCAAGGTCATCGAGGAATTCATCGGTCATGTCAATTCGCGCACCGACGCGGTGAGCATCGCGCGGATGAAAAGTTCGCCCGGCTGGGTTGAACCGGGCCAGACACCGGAGTTCGACGAATTCACCGTTGTCCTGCGCGGCCTGCTGCGCGTTGCGTCAAAAAATGGAACACTTGACGTGCGCGCCGGCCAGGCTGTCATCGCACATCGCGGCGAATGGGTGCAATACAGCACACCCGAACCCGATGGTGCGGAATACGTCGCCGTCTGTCTGCCCGCGTTTTCGCCGCAGACCGTTCATCGCGACGCCTGATTTTCCAATGAACTTTGCCGTCATCCAATTTCCTGCCAGCAACTGCGACCAGGACGCCATCCATGCCATCCGGTTGCTCGGCCATTCGGCGCGCTACGTCTGGCACAAGGAGAATTCCCTGGGCGCCGCCGACGCGGTCATCGTGCCCGGCGGATTCAGCTACGGTGATTATTTGCGCTGCGGCGCCATTGCACGATTCAGCCCCGTGATGCAGGCCGTGAAGCAATTCGCCGACAACGGCGGGCTTGTTCTTGGCATCTGTAACGGCTTTCAAGTGCTTACCGAGGCCGGTCTGTTGCCGGGCGCGCTCATCCGCAACCGCGATTTGCAGTTCCACTGCGAACAAATTTTTTTGAAGACCGCCACGCGGGATTCGCCGTTCACGAACAAAATTCCACCGGGCAAATGGCTGAGAATTCCGATTGCCCACGGCGAAGGCTGCTATTATGCGGACGAAGAAACGCTTGCCCGGCTCAAGGTGGGCAATCAAATCCTGTGGCAATACTGCGATGCGAACGGAAACCTGACCGACACGTCGAATCCCAACGGTTCGGTGCGCAACATCGCCGGCATCTGCAACGAACGCCGTAACGTGGCCGGCCTGATGCCGCATCCCGAACGTGCCAGCGAAACTGTGCTGGCCAGCGACGACGGCAAATGGATTTTTGAAAGCATTTTTTCCGCGCTGCAAAATAAAACCGCGGCAAAGGCGGCGTGAAATGAGCGCTCCATCTTTCGCACAACTTTTTCGCCGAAGTCGCTATTCTCGGTTCGGTCCATCTGGGGAAGATGAACAGAACCAACAACGGTTGGAAATTTTTGCCGTGGCGGCGGTAGGATTTGCATTAAGACACGATATCCAATTCAAAAAGAACTTCCTTAAGAAATTTGCTGGCATTGAAGAAGAGGTCGAAAAATACAAATTGAGCCTTCAGGACGCGCATTGCGCAGATTTAGCTCTGAAGAATGACGATAGACGCATTTTGGTTGTTTTTGAATTCAAGGTCGGAGCAAGTTTGGAAAATCATCAAAACCCTTGGTTCGGCACTCGAAAACCTGATGACAACGCTTTGCCGTTTTGGAGCGAAGCAAAGGACGATAAGAACGGTTACGGATATGAACTTGGAAAGAATTACGGTGAATTTTCGACAATTTATTATATCGTCGTTCAACAAAATGAAAGGCGGCGCGACGAAACGGCTTGCGAAAAATTTGGCAAGACTTTTTGGCTCAAGAGCCGAAGTTGGAATTCTCTTTTAGAACCGAACACGGAATTGGAGAAAGACTTGGTGACCTCGTTGAGTGAACTTGGGATCAGGGAACTGGAGGATTGGCGCATGAAAGAAATTAAGATAGAAAATGAAGACCTTGAAGGACTCTTCAAAGGAAAAAACGCCATCGAAATTATTCTTCATATTTCGGCTAAACTTGGATTGAGAAAAGACTTTGCGAGCAATAAATTGCTATGGTTTTTCACAGAAGGTTCGCGTGGGAATTCTCGTCAACTTGGAATCTACGTGCCTAAAGAGGCAATGAAAATGCTTGGCGAAATCCGCGCCAGTTGTCTACGGGATGCATGGTATGGCTATTTGTCGGAAAACACCCAACCGTTTAGCGCAGAAGTTTGGTTTTACGGTAATGAAAATGCGCAGCCTAAACTTCGAGCGTTAATTGAAACAGAATTGAATTCAGCGTTAGTTCAGGAAAACCCTGAAGATAAAAATGGCTTGCGAATAATTCGCTCTAGCGAGACCCCTCTGGGAGATTTTGAGTGGTTTTGTAAAGTTTTAGGGATCAAATGAATTTTCAAATGACCGAACCTGCCATCACCCGCGAGTTGGTTGCCAAGCACAACCTCACGCCGGAGGAATACGCCCACGTCAAACAAGTCCTTGGCCGCGTGCCGAGCTACACCGAGTTGGGCATCTTCTCCGTGATGTGGAGCGAACATTGCAGCTACAAAAACACGCGCCCGCTGCTCAAAACGTTTCCCACCAAGTCCCAAAAAATCCTCGTCGGCGCAGGCGAGGAAAACGCCGGCATCATTGACATCGGCGACGGCCTGGCCATCGCGTTCAAGATGGAATCGCACAACCATCCGAGTGCGGTCGAGCCGTTTCAGGGCGCGGCCACGGGCGTCGGCGGTATCGTGCGCGACATTTTCACGATGGGTGCCCGGCCGATTTGCTCGGTGAATTCGCTGAGATTCGGGCCGATTAATGACGAACGTCCGCCCTCACCCCGGCCCTCTCCCCCAGGAGAGGGAGAAGCAGGCGGCGGCAACGGGCAGGCCCGCGCGCTTTCACCAATGGCGTCCGCTACTGGTCACCCTCTCCCGGGGGGAGAGGGCCGGGGTGAGGGCGAGCTATCTTTCGCCGAAGGCGCTGACTCTGAAATCGCAAATCGCAAATCGCAAATCGCAAATAACAAGCGTCTGTTCGCCGGCGTTGTGGCCGGCATCGCGCATTACGGCAATTGCTTCGGCATCCCGACCATCGCCGGCGAGGTTTATTTCGACAAATCCTACGAAGGCAACCCGCTCGTTAACGCCTTCTGTCTTGGCGTCCTGCGCCACGAACAAATCGCGCGCGGCGCGGCCAAGGGCGTCGGCAATCCGGTGTTTTACGTCGGCCCGGCCACCGGCCGCGACGGCCTCGCGGGCGCGGCCTTCGCGTCGCAGGATCTGACCGAGGAATCCGCCGAGCAACAGCGCGGCGCGGTGCAGGTCGGCGATCCGTTCATGGAAAAGCTCGTCTGCGAAGCGTGTCTCGAACTGCTCGCCACCGGCGCCGTTGCCGGGCATTCAGGACATGGGCGCGGCGGGTTTGACCTGCTCGACTTGTGAGACCGCCGCGCGCGCCGGCACCGGGCATTGAAATCGAATTGGACAAAGTGCCGCAACGCGCGCCGAACATGAGCAGCTACGAAATCATGCTCTCGGAATCGCAGGAGCGCATGCTCATCATCGTCCACAAAGGCCGCGAGGAGGAAGTGAAGACGCATTTTCGACAAATGGGATTTGCCGTGGTCGGAAATCGGCGTCGTCACCGACACCGGCCGCATGGTCGTGCGCCATCACGGCAAGATTGTGGCCGACATTCCGGCGAAGAAAATCGCCGACGAATCGCCGGTTTATCAGCGCGAAGCGCGCGAGCCGGAGTATTTGAAAGAAGTGCGCGCGTTTCGGCTGGATGGGATCGCCGATTCCCAATCGCCCGTCTGCCGATCTGCAGAAACTGCTGGCGTGGCCGACCATTGCGTCGAAGAACTGGGTTTACCGCCAATACGACCACATGGTGCGCGATGGATCGGTGGTCTGCCCCGGCAGTGACGCGGCGGTGCTGCGCATCAAGGCGGATTCGTTGCCGTGATGAGCGCGGAACTCGCGCAAAGTCGGCGACCCGACGTTCCGAAAAACTCATCGCGCTGACGGTGGACGGCAATGGCGCTTACGTTTATCTCGATCCTTACGAAGGCGCGAAGATTGTCGATGGCCGAGGCGTGCCGCAATCTGGCCTGTTCCGGCGCAGTGCCGCTGGGCACGACGGACAATCTCAACATGCCCAGCCCGATGAAGCCGGAGCTGTTCTGGCAGATCAAGGAATCCGTGCGCGGCCTGGCCGACGCGTGCCGGGCGTTCAACGCGCCCGTCACCGGCGGCAATTGCTCGCTCTACAACCAAAGTCCCGACGGTCCGATTGATCCGACGCCGACGGTCGTCGTGGTCGGCCTGATTGAAAAACCGGAACACGTCACGACGCAATGGTTCAAGGACGAAGGCGACGCGATCATTTTGCTCGGTGAACGCGGTGGACGCGAGCGATCCGCTGCTCGGCCTCGGCGGTTCGGCTTATCTGCAGGTCGATCCACGGCAAGAAGACCGGCGCGCCGCCGCGTTGCGATTTGGAAACTGCGAAGACCTTGCACACCACGCTGCTCGGGCTCATCCAGAGCGGCCTGGTGAAAAGCGCGCACGATTGCAGCGAAGGCGGCCTGGCCGTGTGCCTGGCTGAAAGCTGCATCAGCCAGTTGGTGGCGCGCGAAACCCCGCGGTTGATTGGCGCGACGATTGATCTTGCATTGGTGGGGCGAGCGCCCTCGCGAGCCGCTGGAACAGCGGACGACGGCTCGTCAGTCGCCTCGCCCGACCGGCTGGACGCGTTGCTCTTTGGTGAAACGCAGAGCCGCGTTGTCATAACCTGCAAACCGCTCGACGTGGTGAAAGTGGTCGAACGCGCGAAGTTGATGGGAGTTCCGGCAGTGCAAATCGGCAACGTCGGCGGCGACCAGCTCGTCATCAAAACCGGTGCCGGCGAATTCAGCGCGCCGGTGACCGAATTGCACGACGCGTGGTGGAACGCCATTGCGCGGGCGATGGCGTAAATGGCAATTTCCTTTGAACGCAATGGGCTGGTTGGCTTTCAATTCTATAATGTGGCCGTTATTTCTTCAAGTGGACCGTTTAACCGTTGGCAAGAGGCTGCGGACAACATAAACTAGGCGACTATTAACCATGCGACAGTTTCTGACCATCGCCGTGAACGCGTTCATGGAGTTGATCCGGCAGCCGGTTTTTTTGCTGCTGATGACGGCGTCGGTCCTGTTTGAAATTTTCCTGGCGGTGCCATACTACTTCGCATTTGGCGATGAGCCAAAGCTGGTGCAAAACAGCGCGCTGGCGGTGATGCTGCTGTCGGGGCTGTTCGGCGCAGTGCTGAGCGCATCGGCGTCGCTGGCGCGGGAAATCCGCACCGGCACGGTCGCTGGCGGTGTTGTCCAAGCCGGTCGGGCGCGCGCAATTTTTACTGGCGAAATACGCCGGGCTGGCGGCGGCGTTGACCGTGCTGGCGTATGTGAACCTCGTCGGCGTGCTGCTGGCGAGCTGGATGTCGTTCGACGCCTACGGCAAGACGGATTTGCCCGCGCTGGGCATTTTCGGGGGCGCAATCGTGCTGGCCTACGGGCTGGCGGGCTTCAGCAATTTTTTTCTGCGGCGGCCGTTCGTAAGCGACGCGGTGCTGGCGTTGGTGGTGCTGGTGACGCTGGCGGCGTTTGTCATTTTTCAGTTCACCCGGCAGATGCAGACCCTTGGCGTGCGGGCGCAGGTGGACTGGCGGCTGGTGCCGGCGGGAATATTGGTGCTGTTCGCGCTGTGGATCCTGGCGGCGCTGGCATTGGCGTGTTCGACACGGCTGGACACCATTCCCACGCTGGCGGTCTGCTCGGGGTTCTTTTTGATCGGGTTGATGTCGGATTACCTTTTGGGCCGGCGCGCCGAAACCGGCGAATGGTGGGCGTCGGCGCTTTACACGACGATACCAAACTGGCAGCTTTTCTGGTTCGCGGACGCCTTGAGCATGGGCAAAAACACGTTCCACTGGGCTTACGTCGGCAAGGCGTTTGCCTATGCGGTTGCTTACGCGGGCGCGGCACTGGCCGTCGGGACGGCGCTGTTTGAGGAACGCGAGCTGGGTTGAGACAATTCAAAATGAAAAATGCAAAATTAAAAGTTCGCCTTCGCAGGGTTCGTGTGCCGGTCCGCATTTGGCCGGTTTAATTTTTAATTTCTGTGGAACGCAATATACAAAAAAACGGTCTGGTGAACCTGGTCGCGGCGGTGGTGATTTTCATCGCTGCGTTCGTGGTCACTTGTTACGTGGATTCCCTGGCCGGGCAGGCGGCGGCTCGATCTTCCTCGGCCTCGGCGCGCTGGTGGCATTCGCGAGCTGGTTCCAGATGCGGCTGGAGGAAAACGAACGGCTGGAAGGGCTGGAAGTCGAAGAACTTGCCCGTACCCGGGGCGATTCCACGTTGTTTGAATCAAAGGAAGCGGAGATTTTCCCGGCACGCCGCGCGCGCGAGCAATTTGAGAAATTTTTCGTTCCCGGCTTCGCGGTGCTGCTGTTCCTGCTCGAAGCGGGCGGCGCCTGGCTGCTCTGGCGCTGGCTGGCCAAAACCACCAACGCCATTGCGCCCGACCGCGCGATGACGTCGCTGGCACTCTTCAGCATCTTTGCGCTGCTGCTGTTTTTGCTGGGGCGTTTTTCCGTGACCATCGCGCGGCTGGAAAACCACCGGCTGTTGCGGCCGGGCGCGAATTTTCTGCTGGCGGGTGCGTATGTGTGTTTTGTCACGGCGCTCGGCATCGCCGGCGTTGAGGCGAAGTTTCCGAGGGCCGACTTTTATCTCGCGCGGGTATTATGCGTGCTGCTGGGCGTGATGGCGGTCGAGATGCTCGTCACCCTGCTGCTGGAAATCTACCGGCCCCGGTTGAAGGGCAAGGTCGCACGGCCCATCTACGACAGCCGGCTCATCGGCCTGCTGGCGCAGCCGGAAAGCCTGTTCACGACGGCGGCGCAGGCGCTGGACTATCAATTTGGTTTCAAGGTTTCGGAGACGTGGTTTTTCCAGTTGCTCCAAAAAAGCCTGCCGGTGCTGTTTCTGGCGCAACTGGCCGTGCTGCTGTTATCCACGTGCGTGGTGTTCATCGAGCCGGGCGAACAGGGCGTGTTGGAACGGTTCGGCCGGCTGGATGCCACGCGCCCGGTTTTGAATCCGGGCGGGCATCTCCTCTGGCCGTGGCCGATTGACAAAGTCTATCGTTACCGCACGGGCCAGATCCAGATGTTTGACGTCGGTTTTGTGCCCGATGCGCTGAGCGAAAAGTTGCAGACGATTTTGTGGAGCGTGGTCCACACGAAAGAAGAGGTCAATTTTCTCGTGGGCAGCGCCGCGCCGACGACGATCACCAATCAGACCGCGAACAACAGCGATTTGATGAAAGTGGCGCCGGTGGGTTTGATTGATGTCAGCGTTCCGGTGCAATTTCAGATTACCAACGTGCTCGATTGGGCCTACAACAACGCCAACCCGACGAACCTGCTTCAGGACCTCGCCACGCGGGCCACAGTTCATTATCTGGCCAGCGCGGATTTGACCAATGTGTTGTCGCACGGGCGTCTGGAGGCCGCGCAGGCGCTGCTCGAAAGGATTCAAGCCGATGCGAACCGGCACCAGCTCGGCGCAAAAATCATTTTTGTCGGAGTGCAGGACATTCATCCGCCGGTGAAAGTGGCGAGCGACTACGAGAAAGTCGTGGCCGCCACCCAGGAAAGAATTGCGGCCACCAACAACGCCGTCGCTGATGCCATCCGCACCAACGCCCTGGCCGGCGCACAAGCATTCGCCGATGTCAATCAAGCCCGGGCATCGCGAAAACAGACGGTGCTGGCTGCGTTTTCGGGCGCGGCGCTGTTCACCAACCAGATCGCCGCGTACGAAGCCGCGCCGTCGGTTTACCGGCAGCGCGCGTATTATCAGATGTTCCCCCAGGCCACGGCCAATGCGCGCAAGTACATCCTGCTCGTAACCAACACGCACGACGTGCTCATCTTCGATCTGGAGGACAAAATCCGCGCAGACCTTCTGAATATGAACGTGCCGTCATCCTCCAGAAATTCAACATCGCCATGAAACGCAACCTTCTCATCATCATCGTCGGCGCAGTGCTCGTCGTCATTTTCGCGCTGCTGCTGTTCACCTTTCAAGTCCGTGAGTCTGAAGTTGCCGTCGTCACGACTTTCGGCAGGATAACGGGCCCCCCGTGCCAGCCCGGGCTACACTTGAAGTGGCCGTGGCCGATTCAACAAGTCTATAAATTCGACGAACGCATTCAGGATTTCCAGGATAAATTCAGCGAGAACCTCACCGCGGATAACATCAATTTGATTGTCAGCGTCTACGTGGGCTGGAAGATTTCCGACGCGCCATCGTTTCTCAACAGTTTCAAGGACGGCTCCGTATCCGCCGCCCAAAGCCAGTTGCAAAGCATGTTGACCAGCGCCAAGAGCGCCGCCGTGGGCCGTCATCCGCTCTCCGATTTTGTGAACGCGAACCCGAAGCATCTGAAGTTCGATGAGATTCAGAACGAAATCGAGCAAGCGGTCCAGGATGAATTGCGGACCAACAGTTACGGCATTCAAATCGAGTTTCTCGGCATCAAAAAGCTCGGCCTGCCTGCCAGTGTTACCGAAGCGGTGTTCACCCGCATGAAGTCGGAGCGCAACATCCTTATCAGTCAGGCGCAAAACGAGGGCGCGGCCGAGGCCATAAAAATCAAGGCCAACGCCGATCGTCAAGCCAGCGAAACCCTGGCCGACGCCCAGGCCGAAGCCACCCGGATTGAAGGCGAGGGCGTGGCGGAAGCCGCCAAAACGCTGCCCATCTTTCAGGAAAATCCCGATCTGTCCGTCTTTCTCCTGCGGATCAACGCGCTGCAACAATCGCTCACCCGGAATGCCACTCTGATTTTCGACCAGCACATGCCGCCGTTCGATTTGTTCCAGGATCTTTCCACCAACATGCCGAGTCATTGACCATGAGCGACGAGCACGAACACGATCATCACGGTCACGCGCACGAACCTTCGACGCCGTCGCCGGTGACGCCGGACGATGCCGGTTCCCAGGCGCTGGCGGAGGCGTTGCGCAGCAGTTTTGCGATTGTCAAATTCATCATGGTTCTGCTCATCGTGCTGTTCTTCGTTTCCGGCCTGTTCCAGGTGGGGCCGCAGGAAAAGGCGGTGATCCTGCGTTTCGGCAGGCCCGTTGGCGAAGGCGACAGCGCGTTGCTCGGCTCGGGCTTGCACTGGTCGTTCCCGTATCCGATTGACGAAGTGGTGAAAATCCCGATCAAGGAAGTCCAGAAAGTTTCCTCCAGCGTCGGCTGGTATGCCACCACGCCGGAACAGGAATTGAGCGGCGAGGTGCCGCCCGCCGGGCCGACCCTTGACCCGGGCGTGGACGGATACGCGATTACGGCGGACCGCAACATCATTCATACGCGCGCCACGCTTTACTACCAGGTGGACAACCCAATCCGCTACGTGTTCGGGTTCACGAACGCCGCCAAGACCGTGCAGAATGCGTTGGACAATGCCCTGCTTTACACCGCCGCGCATTTCGGAGTGGACAGCGTGCTTTACAGTGATGTGGCTGGATTTCAGGACGCGGTGGAACAGCGCGCCAGCGAACTGGCCGACCAGGAACGGCTCGGCATCACCATCAAACAATGCAACGTGAACAGCGTGCCCCCACGGCAATTGAAGGATGTTTTTGACCAGGTCACCGAAGCCCGCGAAAATCGCAACAAGGTACTCGACGATGCGCACAGCTACGAAAATCAAGTTACCAACACCGCCGACGCGCAGGCCTCGGCCGTCATTAATGAGTCCATCAGCGCCCGGGCGCGCTACGTCCAGTCCCTTAAGGCGGACGCGAAGGCGTTCAGCGATTTGCTGCCGAATTACCGGATCAATCCGCGTTTGTTTGAAGAGCGCAAGGTGGTGCAGGTGATGGGTAACGCGCTCACCAATGTGGAGTTTAAATCCTATTTGCCGACGACCGCCAATGGAAATCCCACGGAAGTTCGGTTAATGTTAAACCGTGAACCGCCGCAGCCGAAAACGGCGGCGCCAGGTCCGTAAAAAACGAAAACAGTATATCGAAATTCATAAAGTTGTATGCAGGTCACATCGCTTTTAAGCCATCACGAACACGAGCACGGGCCGGAATGCGGCTGCGGGCACGACCACGAGCATTCCGTCGTGCATCTCTGGCAGGCCGTCGCGGGCATCGTTTTCGTCCTGAACGCCTTCGTCGTGGACTGGATATTTAATCAGGGCACGATGGTGGCCAGCGCCAGCGCCATGATCGGGGCGATCATTCTCATCTATCCCATCGTGGTTACCGCCATCAAGGATTTGCGCATCGGCCGCCTGAGTATCAACGAACTCGTCGCCATCGCCGTGCTGGCGGCATTCGCGTCCGGCAATTACGAGGCCGCCGGCGTCGTCGCCTTCTTCATGCTCACCGGCGAAATTATCGAAACCCGCACCGCCGAGGGCGCGCGCAATTCCATCGAGTCGCTCATCAAACTGACGCCGACGAAGGCCCGCCGCATCGCCAAAAGCGGTGACGAGGAAGAGGTCGCCGCGAGCGAACTCGCGGTCGGCGACGTCATCCGCATCCGCCCCGGCGACAACGTCGCGGCGGACGGCGTCATCCTGAGCGGCCAGGGTTCGCTCAACCAGGCGACCATCACCGGCGAATCCTTGCCGGCGGACAAAAAGGTTGGCGACGAGGTTTTTGCCGGAACGCAGAACCTGACCGGCGTTCTCGAAGTCAAGGTCAACCGGGCCGGCGAAGACACGACGCTGGGCCGCGTGCGTGAACTGATTCTGGCGGCGGAGAAGACCAAGTTGCCCATTATGAAGATCGTGGACCAGTACATGGGCTTTTACACGCCGCTCGTGCTCGTTATCGGCGCGCTGGTCTGGGCTTTCACCCATGATTTGAATCGCGTCATCGCTGTTTTTGTGGTGTCCTGCCCGTGCGCCTTCATTCTCGCGACGCCGACGGCGATGGTCGCTGCGCTGTCCGCCGCCGCGCGCCTCGGCATTTTGATCAAGAATGTTGCCGACATCGAAGCGGCGGCAAAAATCAACGCTTTCATTTTCGACAAGACGGGCACGCTCACGACCGGCGAGCTGGCTGTCAGCCGCCTCATGCCCCTCGGTGAAACCAAACCCGCCGAGCTGTTGCGCGTCGCCGCTTCGGCGGAGAAGTACAGCAATCACCCGACGGCCAAGGCGCTTGCGCAACTGGCCGGAGAAGCCGGGGTGCCCCTGGCGGAACCAAAGGATTTTTCGGAGTCCGCCGGCCGCGGCGTGAAGGCCGACGTGGGCGGGGCAAAAGTTCTGGTTGGCCGCGCGCAATGGCTCAAGGACAACGGTGTGGACCACGGGTTTGAGAAATCAGTGGACCTCAACGAGACCGAAGGCTGGAGTTTGATTTTTGTCGCGCGCGACGGCCGGTGCATCGGCTGGGTGGGTTTGCAGGACCAGACGCGCCCCGGGGCAAAGGCGTCGCTCGCGGAACTGAAAGCAGCCGGAGTGCGGCGCGTGGCGATGATTTCGGGCGACCGCCAACTGGTGGTCACCCGGGTCGCGGCGGAAATCGGTTGCGAAGAGGCGAAGGGCGATTGTTTGCCGCAGAACAAGGTCGAGTTTGTGCGCAGTGTGAAGGCGAAAGGCTATCGCGTGGCGGTGGTGGGCGATGGCGTGAACGACGCGCCGGCGCTCGCGGCGGGCGACATCGGCATCGCGATGGGTGCGGCGGGCAGCGAAGTGGCCATCCACAGCGCGACCATCGCGCTCATGAACAACGACCTGCAGCGGTTGCCGTTTTTGGTGAAACTCTCGCGCAGCACGCGCGCGGTCATCAACCAGAATTTCCTGTTCGGCGGAATGTTCATCATTGTCGGCATGACCGTGACGTCGCTCGGGATTATCGGCCCGATTCCCGCGGCCATTTTGCACAACGTCGGCTCGCTGATTGTGATCTTTAACAGCGCGCGCCTCGTGCGCAAAGGCGAGGAACTGGAGCATTTCCTTCCCGAACCCGAGGAACCGCCGCGCCGGGCCACCGGCCAATTGACGCCAAAGCTGGCGTAAACGTCTTCTGTGAGGCTTATGCCCGTTGCCGAATCCAATCCGCCATTGCAAACCGGAGATCAAAAATCCGACGAGGTCGTCGTGTCCGTGCGCGGGTTGACAAAGGTGTTCAAGGATTTCTGGAACCGGCCCAAGGCGCGCGCGGTGGACAACGTGAATTTTGAAGTCCGGCGCGGCGAGGTCTTTGGCCTGCTTGGCCCAAACGGCTCCGGCAAGTCCACCACCGTCAAGCTGTTGCTCGGTCTGCTCAATCCGACGCGCGGGCGCATCGAGGTCTTCGGCCATTCGCCGCGGCACGTGCGGACCAAGTCGCGCATCGGTTATCTGCCGGAGGAATCGTATCTCTACCGCTACCTCAATTCGCGCGAGACACTCGACTTTTTCGGCAACCTTTTTCATTTGCCAAAAGAGAAGCGCAGCGGTCGCGCTGAAGAATTATTGGAAATGGTCGGCTTGAGTCAGACCCAGACGCGTCCCGTGGGAGATTTCTCCAAAGGAATGCAACGGCGCATCGGGCTGGCGCAGGCGCTCATCAATGACCCCGACCTGATCCTGTTGGATGAACCCACGTCAGGTCTCGACCCCATCGGCTGCCGTGAAATCAAAGACCTGATTCTCACCCTGGCGCGTCGCGGCAAGACGGTGATTTTGAGCAGCCATCTGCTGGCCGACGTCGAGGATGTTTGCGATCGCGTGGTGATTTATTACGGCGGCAAAATCCAGGCCATGGGCACACTGAAGGAATTGCTGTCCGAGCCGGACACGCTGCGCATCACGACGCCGGTGTTGCCGCGCGAAACGCTGGCCCGCGTGCTCGAAGTGATTCGCCACGACGTGGCCGCCGACAAGGTTCGCGTGGACAATCCGACGCAGAATCTCGAAAGTTATTTTCTCGACGTGGTGCAAAAGGCGCGTCAGGGGGCCGCGGAAACCAGCGGCGCCGTGTCCGGCGCCCGGGTGGCAGCTTATCTGCGCGCCGGGGCCGAAGAAAGGCAGCCGGAGGAAAAAATCCTTGAGCGTCTGGCTTTGCCACAGGCGGCGCAACCCGCGGCCGGACCAAAACCGGAGTCGCCCGCCGCTGCGCCCGCCGTGGACGCCAATAAACTGGAGGCGTTGACGAAGGCCACCACGCCGGCCCCGGTGAAACCGAAGGCGGCGGCGGAACAAAAGCCTGCGGATCTGTCGAAGGCAGACGAAAAGTTGTCGTCACTTCTTGGCAAACCAAAATAAGACACGATTTTCTGAGATTATCACAGAATCAATCCGTGCAAAATCCTTGGAATCGGTGTCAAAGATTTGATTCATGCAAAGACTTCTTGCCATCACCTGGCTGACCTGGAAGGCGGCGTTCCGGTTCCGGCTGTTCCTGGTCATCGCGGTGTTGTTGCTCGTGTCGGTGATTGGCCTGCCGCTGTTGGTCAAGGACGACGGCACGGCGAGGGGGTTCACGCAGATTTTGCTGACGTACACGTTGAGCGTCATCACCGGCCTGCTGGGATTGTCCACGCTCTGGCTTTCCTGCGGCACGCTGGCACGCGACATCGAGGAATGCCAGATGCAGGTCGTCGCCACCAAACCCATCGCCCGCTGGCAAATCTGGCTGGGCAAATGGCTCGGCATCATGTCGCTGAACGCGGCCTTGCTGGCTCTGTCGGGCGCTTGCGTCTATGGATTGCTGTATTGGCGCGCGGCCCGTTTGCCGGCGGCGGAGCAGAAAGTTTTGCGCGAACAGGTGCTCGTCGCGCGCGGTTCGGCGAAGCCGCAAAATTTCGATGCGGCGATTGACGCCGAAACGGAGCAGACTTTACAGGAGCGGTTGAAAACCAATCCGGAATTGAGCCGCTCGGTGGACCTGGCGGCGGTGCGCACGCAAATTCGCGAGCAGGTCAAGGCCCAGTATCAACTCGTGCCGCCGGCCTATTCGCGCGAGTGGCAGATTGACCTGGGATACGCCAGAACGTTTCTGCACGACCAGCCGCTGCAATTGCGGGTGAAGTTCAATACGGCCGATAAAAGCCCTTCCGGCACGTTCGTCGCCCTGTGGCAGGTGGGCGATCCCAACAGCGCCAAGGTGGTGCGGCTTGAGCCCATGAGCCTCGCGCCGGACACGTTTCATGAATTTCAAATTCCGCCCAATCTCTATGACGGCAAAGGCGTGTTGTCGGTCGTCTTTGTGAACCCGAACAACACGTCGCTGTTGTTCCCGCTCGAAGACGGGATGGAAGTTTTGTATCCGGAAGGCGGTTTTGCCCTGAATTTCGCGCGCGGTCTGGGAATCATTTTCTGCTGGATGGCATTCCTGGCGGCATTGGGCCTGGCCGCGGCCAGTTTCCTGTCGTTCCCGGTTGCCGCATTTTTTTCCATGGCGGTCCTGGTCGTTGGACTTTCCAGCGGCACGCTGGCTGAAGCGGTGCAGGCGGGCACCGTCGTGGGCGGCAACGGGGAAACGGGCGCGATGGGACATTCCATCACCGACCTGGTGTTGATCCCGATGTTCCAGGGGCTCCTGGTGGTCATCAACCTCGTAAACAATTTTTCACCGATTGATTCCTTGAGCAGCGGGCGAAGCATTCCGTGGACGGAGCTGGGCAAGGCCTTCGGGCAAATCGTTTTGTTTCTCGGCGGAATCATCGCCCTGATCGGGATCGGGTTGTTCAACCGGCGTGAACTGGCCACCGCCCAGGGAAACCAATGATGAAGCTCGAAACCCGAAATCCGTATGCCGCAGGAAGACCCGCGGTCGAAATCCGGATGTTCCCGCGCCAGGGGGATTGCATGGTTCAGGCTTCGGGTTGGGAGGGTGGTTTATGACCGGGCGATTGAAGAAAGTCCTCCTGCTGCTGCTCGCGGTGGTGTTGCTCGCCGGCTCCGGTCAGGTGCAAAAATCCTTGAACCGCGACCGCGACCAGCTCGGGCTGACGCATGCCTCGGTCCTGGAAAACGCGCCGCCTTTGCTGGCATTCACGACCGTCGCGCTCGGCGGTTTCCGGGGATTGATTTCCAATTATCTCTGGATCCGTTCGAATGATTTACAGTTGGATGACAAGTTTTTCGAGGCGGCGCAACTCGCGGACTGGATCACCGACCTGGAGCCGCACTTCGAACAGGTCTGGGCCTTCGAGTCGTGGAACATGGCCTTCAACATTTCGGTGAAGTTCAAGGATGCATCCGATCGCTGGCGCTGGGTGAACCAGGGCATTGAACTGCTGCGCGACCGGGCGTTGCGATACAACCCGGATGCCCCATTGCTCTACCAACAACTGGCCTGGCTTTACCAGTTCAAGATGGGGCAGAACCTGGACGACGCCAATTTGTATTACAAGCAGCAATGGGCGCTGGAAATGGCGCCGTTCTTCGGCCCGAACGGGACCAATTTCGCGGCCCTCATCCATCCGCAAACCGCCTTGGAAACAAACAATGCCATCGTGCTTCGTGAAAAATACAAGATTGATCCGGTGTTCGCCGAAAAAGTGAACGCGGAATGGGGCCCGCTTGACTGGCGTTTGCCGGAAGCGCACGCGATTTACTGGGCGTCCCTCGGTCTGCAAAAGGCGAAGGAAAATCCCGGCAACGTGAAAACGAATGATCTCCCTCAATTGCGCCGGGTCATTTACCAATCCATGCAGCAGGCGTTTCGCCACGGGAGCTGCATTGCCAATCCCTTCGGCGGCGATTATGTCTTCGGCCCCAATCTCGACCTCATTCCCAAGGTGAACGACTCCTATGAAAGGGAATATGCCGAGGAGCCGGATGCCGGCCAAAGGGACAGCATTCAAAGGGCGCGCCGCAATTTTTTGGCCGACGCGGTTTATTTTCTTTATGACCACAATCGCGTGGCCGAGGCGGAGAAATGGTATCGTTACCTGAGCAAGGAATTTCCCGACAAGACCCTCCTCGAAGGCGATAACAATTCATTCCCGCGGAATCTCACCCTCGACGAATACGCCGTCGGCCGGGTGCAGGGCGACCTTGGCGACACGTCCCAGGAGCGCACGACCTCGGACATTCAGGGACTGCTCGCCCGGGCCTATATCGCGCTGGCCGTCGGCCAGGATGACCGCTATCAAGGCTACAAACTGCTGGCGGGGAAAATCTATAATCGTTATCAGGGCGAAATTTCCGACATGAAAAGCAACATTAAGCGCATCGGTTTGATGTCATTTCCAGAACTGGACCATGCCGTGCTCAACCAACTGCTTGATCCGCAACAGGGCCTCCCTTACGCCATGCGCGCCGCGTTGCGCTCGCAACTCAGAATGCCGGCGGAAACCAACGCGCCGCCTGCGGCCGCGACCAACGCCGCGGAGAATGTCTCCACCAATTCTGCCGCAAGATGATTTGGACTGCGATGGCGTGTCACCGTCCCGGCAGGACCGGACCCCGACGTGTTGGCGCAGTCCGTAATTGCCTCGCGTCAGAACCGTGCTAGCCTTTCCGTCCAGTGACACAAAAGGATCCAGGCAAACGTCCGCTGCGCGTCGGTTTGATTTCACTTGGGTGCGCCAAAAATCTGGTGGATGCCGAAATCATGCTCGGCGCGCTGCTCAAGAATGGCGTGGAAATCACCAACAACGCCGCGCAGGCCGACGCCGTCATCGTCAACACCTGTTCGTTCATTGACGCGGCGCAGGAAGAGAGCGTGGACACCATCCTCGAATCGGCGGAAGTTCGTGCGGCGAAAAATCGCGGCCAAAGCCTCATCGTTTCCGGCTGCCTGCCCCAGCGGTTCCGCGACGAACTGCCGAAGCTCCTGCCCGAGGTGGACGCGTTTATGGGCATTGACCAGGTTGCCGAAGTGGCGGAAATCGTGAAACGGGCGATGGCACGGCGTGCGGAGCGGGTTCGGAAACGCCGAACGGCCAACATCGAACCTCGAACGTCAAAAGAAAAAGTCGCCGGACGACTGGCTGAACTGAACAAGGATGGTGCAACGTCCAAACCCGAAAAAGAAGAATCCCTTCGCGGCACGGGAAAGTTTGGAAAAACCAAAATGGTTGCAGCGGCGTCAGGGCTGAACGCCGCCGTTCCGCGCTTCGAGGACGATGGACGAGAACGAGGACGAGGAGGGGCGTTGTTGGAAGTCAGCCGGCGACCGACCTTCATCCCCGATTTCGGCACGCCGCGCTTTCGACTGACGCCGCGCCACTTTGCCTACGTCAAAATTGCCGAGGGCTGCAACCATCCGTGCAGCTTCTGCCTCATTCCCCGGATGCGCGGTTCGCACCGCAGCCGGCAGCAGTCGGACATCGTCGCCGAGGCGAAGGCGCTGATCGCCGAAGGTGTGAAAGAAATCAATTTGATTTCTCAGGACTCGACTTATTACGGCCTCGATTTGCGCCCGAACCACAGCCGCGCCATTTCATCACCGGAAAGATTTTCAGCCGCGGCCAAAGGGCTTCCGGCTGGTTCGACGACGATTTGCACGCTGCTGCGCGAGTTGAATTCACTGTCCGGCGATTTCTG
Organism: uncultured Verrucomicrobiae bacterium; assembly: GCA_963802515.1. Taxonomy (GTDB): domain Bacteria; phylum Verrucomicrobiota; class Verrucomicrobiia; order Limisphaerales; family UBA11358; genus UBA11358. The sequence continues at coordinate 531,625 of CAWDIX010000002.1, read as the reverse complement.
GATACGCCTGCTTTACACGCATCCGGCGCATTGGACGGACGAACTCATCCGGACCATCGCCGAATGCCCGAAGGTCGCGCGCTACGTGGATATCCCCCTCCAGCACATCCATGAAAACATGCTCGAAAGGATGCGGCGCGAAACCTCGCGGCAATACATTGTTGACCTCATCCGGAAAATCCGGGCCGGCGCGCCGGGCATCGCGTTGCGCACCACCTTCATTGTCGGCTTTCCCGGCGAGACCGGGGCGTGCTTCGAGGAATTGCTGGACTTCATCCGTGAAACGAAATTTGAACGGCTCGGCGTGTTTGCTTACTCGCAGGAAGACGGCACGCGCGCCGGCGCGATGAACGGCCAGATTCCCGACCGGGTGAAGCAGCAACGCCGAAAGCTGGCGATGGCCGAGCAACACAAAATCGCCCGGCAGGTTTGCGAATCCTTCGTCGGTCGCGAAATCAAAGTGCTCGTCGAGGGCAGGGCGGACGCGAACCAATTGCCGGACGCCAATGTCAGTTCCTGGGAACACGGCCTCTTGCGCGACCATCAACCTCTCAGCTCTCAACCCTCAGCCCTCAACTATCTGGCCGCTCGCGGCGAGGCTGACGCCCCGGACATTGACGGCCGGGTTTATGTGCGCGGCAGAGTGCCCGTTGGAGAATTCGCCCGTGTGAACGTTGTCGGGAACACGGACTACGATTTGATTGCCACGCCGGTTTCCTGAATATTTTTAGACCGTTGGCTTGACAACCCGGGCTGCAAAAAGCGAAAACTGTTTTTATGAGGCTGGTAGTTGTTTCCAACCGGTTGCCGTTCACCGTGTCGTTCAAGGATGGCACGCCCCAGTTCGCGCCCAGCGCGGGCGGGTTGACCACGGGTTTGTGGAGCTATCTGGACAGCAAGTCCCTGGATGGCGTGGACCGCCCGGATTTTCTGTGGATGGGCTGGCCCGGCGCGAGCGTTCCGCCGGAACACGAGGCGGCCGTGCGGGCCCACGGCTCGCAGCAATTCAAGTCCAGCCCGATTTTCCTGCCCGAGGAAAGCATGGACCGGTTTTACCTCGGTTTTTGCAACAAAACCATCTGGCCGTTGTTTCATTATTTCCCCACGCTGACCCGCTACGAAGAGGAATACTGGCAGGAATACCGGAGTGTGAACCGCATCTTCGGCGAAGCGGTGGTGAACGCCCTGCAACCGGATGACATGCTTTGGATTCACGATTATCACCTGATGCTGCTGCCGAAACTGGTGCGCGAAAAATTCCCGGAAATGCCCATCGGCTTCTTCCTGCACATCCCGTTTCCGTCCTGGGAAGTTTTCCGGATGCTGCCGCGCGCGTGGCGGGAGGAAATCATCGAAGGCCTGCTCGGTTCGAGCCTGATCGGCTTTCACACCCACGATTATGTGCGGGACTTTTTGACATCGGTGTTGCGCACGGCTGGTAATGAACATCAACTGGGGAGCCTGACGTTGCGCGAGCGCGTGGTCAAGGTGGAAACCTTTCCGATGGGCGTCGAGTTCGACCGTTTTGCGGAAGCCGCCGTGTCCAGGGAAACGGATGTGCACGTGGCGGAACTGCGCGAGAAGTGTGCCGGCCAGAAGGTGATTTTTTCCGTGGACCGGCTGGACTACACGAAGGGCCTCATCAACCGGCTGCATGGCTACGAGTTGTTTTTAAAGCGCAACCCGCAGTGGCACGGCAAGGTGGTGTTTGTGATTTCGGTCGCACCGTCAAGAATCGGCGTGGAAAGTTACCAGGCGATGAAACAGGAACTCGAGCAGACCGTCGGCCGCATCGTGGGTGATTTTGGGAACGTGCATTGGACACCCCTCGTCTATCAATTCCGCCATCTGACCTTCAAGGAAATCGTGCCGCTTTACCGTGGATGCGACGTGGCGCTCATCACACCCTTGCGCGACGGGATGAACCTTGTGGCGAAGGAATTCATCGCCTCCCGCCCCGATCAGACCGGCGTGCTCATTTTGAGCGAAATGGCCGGCGCCGCCAAGGAAATGGGCGAGGCGCTCATCATCAATCCATTCCACCGCGAGGATTTTGCGCAGGCGTTGGAACAGGCTTTGACGATGCCCGTGGAGGAGCAGATCAAACGCAACCAGATTCTTCAGGAACGCCTTCGGCGCTACAACGTGACGCGTTGGGCGGACGATTTCATCCAGGGCATGCTGGCCACCCAGAAAATCGAGGCGGCCCGCCGCGCCCGCGCCTTGACCGGCAAAGCCCAGACCGCGCTCATCCAGCAGTATCGGTCGGCGACCGACCGCGCGCTGCTGCTGGACTACGATGGCACGCTGGTGCCGTTCGCGGAAGTGCCCGAATTGGCGAAACCGGACGCGGAACTGCTGGAGCTGCTGGCGGCGCTGGGCCGGGATCCGGCCAACGAAGTCGTGATTATCAGCGGCCGGCCGCGCCGTGATCTCGAAGCATGGTTCGGCCGTTTGCCGGTCGCCCTGGTCGCCGAGCATGGCGTCTGGTTGCGGCACAAAGGCGCGGAATGGCGCATGTTGAAAACCATCACGACCGAATGGAAAGAGCGTGTGCGCCCCATCCTCCAACTTTACGTGGATCGCCTGCCCGGCGCGTTGATGGAAGAAAAGGAATTTTCGCTCGCCTGGCATTTCCGCCGGGCCGATCCGGAGCAGGCCTCGTTGCGCGCCAAGGAACTGCTCGACGACCTCGCCGGTTACACCCGCAACATTGATGTTCAGGTGTTGGAAGGAAACAAAGTCATCGAAATCCGCAACACCGGCGTTAACAAGGGTACCGCCGCGATGGAATGGCTGACGGGCCACACGCCGGAGTTCATCCTGAGCATCGGCGATGACTGGACAGACGAAGACCTCTTCCGCGCCCTGCCGCCGACGGCGTACTCGGTGCGCGTGGGGCTGGCCAACACTGCCGCGCGTTATTATCTGGGCAGCCACACCGTGGTCCGGCGGCTGTTGCGCGAGTTGAGCGAGTTGACCCGCGAGAAGGTTGCCGCCTCACCCGTTCCCACGGCGCCGCACCCGCCCGTTGAATCGGCCCGGCCGGGCCAGAGAACCTCGTGATGGCCATGCCCGCCCGCAACCTCCATCGCGAAGGTTTGGACCACGACCCGTTCTGGTACAAGAGCGGGGTCATTTACGAAGTACACGTGCGCGCGTTTTACGACGCCGATGGAGACGGCACGGGCGACTTCCGGGGCCTGACCGAAAAACTGGATTACATCAAGGACCTGGGCGTGACGGCCATCTGGCTGTTGCCGTTTTATCCTTCGCCGCTCAAAGACGACGGCTACGACATTGCCGATTATTGCGACGTGCATCCGATGTATGGCACGCTTGGCGATTTCAAAACCTTTCTCCGCGAGGCGCACCAGCGCGGCCTGCGTGTCATCACGGAACTCGTGCTGAACCACACCTCGGACCAGCATCCGTGGTTTCAGCGCGCGCGTCTGGCCAGGCCCGCCAGCCGCTGGCGGGACTTTTACGTCTGGAGCGACACGCCGAAGAAATATTCGGACACCCGCATCATCTTCAAGGACGTGGAAGTTTCCAACTGGACCTGGGATCACGCGGCCAAGGCATATTTCTGGCATCGTTTTTTTTCGCACCAGCCGGACTTGAATTATGAAAATCCAGAAGTTCGCGCTGCGATGTTCAAGGCGGTGGATTTCTGGCTGGATCTGGGCGTGGACGGACTTCGGCTGGATGCCGTGCCCTATCTCTACGAACGGGAAGGCACCAACTGCGAAAATCTTCCCGAAACCCACGCCTTTCTCAAATCCCTGCGCGCCCACGTGGACGGAAAATACGGCGACCGGATGTTGCTGGCCGAGGCCAACCAATGGCCGGAAGACGCGGTGAAGTATCTCGGCCAGGGCAGCGGTGACGAGTGCCACATGGCGTTTCATTTCCCGCTGATGCCGCGTTTGTTCATGGCACTGCGCATGGAAGACCGGCTGCCCATCGTGGACATTTTGGAGCAGACGCCGCCGATTCCCGAAACCAGCCAGTGGGCGCTGTTTCTGCGCAACCACGATGAGCTGACACTGGAAATGGTGACCGACGAGGAGCGCGATTTCATGTATCGCATGTATGCGCGGGTCCACAAGGCGCGGCTCAACCTCGGGATCCGCCGCCGCCTTGCCCCGTTGCTGAACAACGACCGCAAGAGCATCGAACTCCTCAACGCCCTGCTTTTTTCGCTGCCGGGAACGCCGGTGCTCTATTACGGCGATGAAATCGGCCTGGGCGAAAATATTTATCTCGGCGACCGCAACGGCGTGCGCACGCCGATGCAGTGGAGTTCGGACAAAAACGCCGGCTTTTCCCGCGCCAATCCGCAAAGCCTCTACCTGCCGGTCATTCTCGACCCGGGTTACCATTACGAAGCCGTCAACGTGGAGGTGCAGCTGGCCAACCCGCACTCGCTCCTCTGGTGGACGCGGCGGCTGCTCGCGTTGCGGAAACGCTGGCGCGCGCTCGGTGAAGGCAAATGCGAATTTCTCCATCCCGACAACCGCAAGGTGCTGGCCTATCTGCTCCGGCACGAACAGGAAACGCTGCTGGTGGTGGCCAACCTGTCGCGCTTCGTGCAATCGGTCGAACTGGATTTGTCGGCGTTCAAACCGCGCGTGCCCGTTGAACTGTTTGGCCGCACCGAGTTTCCCGCCATCACTGAGCGGCCTTATTTTCTTTCGCTCGGCCCGCATACTTTTTTCTGGTTTTCGCTCGAAGACAAACCGGTCCCGGCCGCCGTCGTCCCCGCTTCCGGTTTAAGGACGCAACTGCCAAAACTTGCAGTCCACGGGGAATGGGAAAGGATTTTTGACAAAAAAAACAAGCCCCGGCTGGAGGCCGTGCTGCCGCCGTACCTGAAACTTCAACGCTGGTTTGCGGGCCGGGACCGGAACCTCAAATCGGTCACGATCAGGGAAATCTTTCATGTGCCGTTTAACGGCGAGAACCGCGCCCGCCTGGCCCTGTTGCAGGTGGATTACAACGCGGGGGACCAGGACTTTTACACGCTCCCACTGATGTTTGACGCGGACGCCGGGGCTGGAAAGCTGCGCGAAACTTTTCCGCAACTGGTCATCGCTGAACTGCAAACCTCCGGCAACGAATCCGGCGGTATTTTATATGAAGCCACCGGCAGCCAGGCGTTCTGCCGGGCGCTGCTGGAGTTGATGCTGAATCGTCGCCATCTCAAAGGCGCACACGGTGAAGTCAAATCCATGCGCACCCCTGAACTTCGCCAGTTCATCGGCGACGCGGCCCTGCCGGAGCCGGCCCTGTTGAAGACCGATCAAAGCCACACCTCCATTCTTTTCGGCGACAAGGTCATTTTGAAACTCTTCCGCCAGATTGATTGGGGCATCAACCCCGAGCTTGAAATCGGACGGTTCCTGACGGAAAAAGGCTTTCGCCAATGCAAACCGCTGATCGCTGCGCTGGAATACGTTGACACCCAGAACATCCGGACCACTCTGGCTGTCGTCAACAACTACATCCCGGAAGGCAAGAATGCCTGGGAATATACGCTCGACACCCTGGGCCGTTTCTACGAACGCATGACCGCGTCCTCTGCGCAAGGGATCCCGGCGCCGGCCATGCCGGCCGATCCGCTGAAGTTTTTTGAGCAGGACATTCCTGCGGCTGTGCTGGAGAACGTCGGCACTTATAATGAAACCGCACGTCTGCTGGGCGTGCGCACGGCTGAATTGCACCTCGCGCTGGCGGCGGAATCCGAGGACGGGAGTTTTGCGCCGGAACCGTTCACCTCGTACTACCAACGGTCGCTCTTTCAATCCATGCGCAATCTGGCCATGGAAACTTTCTGGCAACTGCGCAAACAGCTCAAAGGGCTGCCGCCGCAAGTTTTGCCCCTGGCCCAGCGCGCGCTCGAATTGAAGCCGGCCATCATCCAGCTTTTCCGCCGGTTGTTTGAACATCGCATCGCCGCCCAGCGTATCCGTATCCACGGCAACTTGGATCTTGGCGAAGTGCTTTGGACCGGCAAGGACTTTGTGTTTCTCGATTTTGAAGGCAGCATCACGACGCCGATCAGCGAACGCGGCATCAAACGTTCGCCGTTGCGGGACGTGGCCGGCATGGTCCGGTCATTTCATTATGCCGCTTATGCCGGGCTCTCCCAGCATGGCGAGCGCGGCAATGTAAACCTGCCCGAGTTTGAGGCGTGGGCGCAATACTGGAGCGACGGCATGAGTGCGGTGTTTTTGAAGGCCTATTTCCAGCGGCTTGGCAAATCCGGGTTGTACCCGCCCGGCGAAGTGGAATTGCGGGCGATGCTGCAGGCCTATCTGTTAAACCGGATGCTCGGGGAATTGATCTACGGATTGGGCAGCCGTTTGGACATGTTGAAAATCCCCCTGCTGGACATTCTCCATTTGGTCGGCGAGCTGCCCTCAACCAAATGACCTGCTATGCAAACCACAATGAACGGAAAAGATTTTATTGATGAACTGGCCGCCAGTCTGGCGGCGCTGATCTCCAATGGACTGGAACGCCTCTTCGGCCCCGGTATCCAAAACCCGGTGCTCGGCCCCTTTTCCTGGGCCGATCTGGGTGTGACCGTGTGTTTCCTGCTGTTTGTCCTGCTGGTCAACGGTCTGGCGGCGGCATTCCTGCGGCACAAAATCCGCAAGGCTGCGGCCCAGCCGGAAGCGAAGGGCTGGCACCACCATTTTCTGAGCGCGGTCGGCAAGCCGGTTTACCTGCTGATCTGGGTTTACGGCGTCTATTTTGCCGCCTTGCCGCTGCTCATGAAGTTTCCCTCCGCTGAAGAGCTGCAGCCGGTTCGTGAAATTGTTGACAGGCTGTTTGGCCTGGGCGTGTTCGTGGTGCTCTTCTGGTTGTTCTTCCGGCTTACCCACGTGCTGGAAACCCGGTTGAAAAGCTGGACGGCCAAAACCGAAAGCAAACTCGACGATCTGTTCGTGCCGTTGTTGGGCCGGAGCCTGCGTGTCATCGTGCCGGTGGTGGGAATCATTTTTGCCCTGCCGGTCATCGGCCTGCCCCCGGAATACGCCGGCGTGCTTGCCAAAGGCAGCAGCATTCTCATCATCGGCACGGTGGCCTGGGTGCTCTCCCAGGCCGTGCATCTGGGCGAGCAGGCGGTGCTGGCGGAATACGATATCAAGGCCGCTGACAATCTGCAGGCGCGCAAGGTGTTCACCCAGGTCCATGTGATCAGCAAGACGCTTTATGTCATCATCGGCATCTTCACGGTAGCCTCGGTCCTGATGTTGTTTGAGGAAGTGCGCCGCTTTGGGACCAGCCTTCTCGCCTCGGCGGGAGTCATTGGTATCGTTGCCGGCTTCGCCGCGCAAAAGACCATCTCCAACCTGTTCGCCGGTTTCCAGATCGCCATGACCCAACCCATCCGCCTGGATGACGTGGTCATCGTCGAGGGTGAATGGGGCCGCATCGAGGAAATCACCCTGACCTATGTCATCGTTCACATCTGGGACGACCGCCGGCTGGTCGTGCCGTTGAGTTATTTCATCGAAAAGCCGTTTCAAAACTGGACTCGCACTTCTGCTGACCTGCTGGGTTCAGTCTTCGTGTGGGTGGATTACTCGTTGCCGCTGGTCGAAATCCGCAAGGCCCTCAAGGAAATCATCGAAACGCATCCGCTCTGGGACAAACGTTTCTGGAACTTGCAAGTGACCGATGCTACCGAAAAAACCATGCAAATCCGCGTGCTCGCCACGTCGGCGGATTCTTCCAAGGGCTGGGACTTACGGTGCGACATCCGCGAAAAACTCATCGGCTACATCCAGAAACATCATCCGCAAAGTTTGCCCCGGGTCCGCGCGGAGTTGAACGAGCCTCGAAATTTTCGACCGGCGGGAACTTGACCGGCAGAGGCATCGCCGGTATGAACGGAACGCAACCCGGCGACTGACATTTCTCCCACCCGGGAACCTCTTGGAGACGCCGGCAAATCAAAATCCGCACGGCGCTGGTTCCGGTTTGCACTGCCTCCACAAGATTTGTTTGCCCGCGCCGCCCGGTTGCGTTGCGCCACATTCCGCCCCAATCAATGGCCGAAAATCCCCGAAACTTTCCGGTTGACGCGACGTGTTTCAGATGGTTTAATCTGATGTATTAGAATCTAGGGTAAGATGCCTCAGGCAGGCATTATCGTTTCAAAGGGTCCGTGGTCGGGTGGCTGCGGAGGTTAACCGTGAATGGTCGGGCCGCCATCCACTGAACCTGGCTGTCCCGCCGGTCTGCTGGCAGACAGCTCCATGCAAGACCCGATGAAAGCCAGTCCGCTTCGTTCGTTTCGCATTCCTTTCATTTTTGCATTTTCCAGTTCACTTTTCAGCGCGTTTGTTGCCTTCGCCCAACTGCCGAACGCCTGGCAGATCAATGACAACAGCACCTCGCTGGGCCTCATTCAATACGTCACCAACCTGACGGCGGCCCAGGTGTCCGCCGCGACCAACAACGGCTGGCGTTACGACCTCGTCAGCCGGATGGTTTCCGACAGCGGCGGGACGGCGGCCCACGGCATGGCGTTCGGCGACGGCACCCGGCGCTTCTACATTTTCTTCGATTCGAACTCTTCGGGCCGATTGACGGCGCAATTGCTGGGCGACACCACTTACACGCTCACGACCGCGGCGGAGGGGACGAACTATCACACGCACGAGATGACCTACGACCCGGCCACGGGCGACGCGACCTATCGTTTCGATGGCAGCGTGATTGCGACGTGGGCCGGGCAGGTGTCCACGGGCCAGTCGAACCAGGTGATGTGGGGAGCCAATGCCTCCAGTGGCCGCGGTGTAATGAATTATCATCACGCGGATTTCTCAATCGTCGGCCAGGGCGTAATTGCCAGCTACGACGCCGGGTTTGACGGAAATCCAGTCACTGCACCGTCGCCCACAACGCAAGGCTGGGAACGTTTCACCAGTGGAGCGGCCATTTCCGAAACGCCGGTCTCGCCGGATTCGGTTGCGTTGCCGGCCCTGGTGACCACGCTGGCGGCATCGGCTCTCTTGCCGAGCGGCGCCACGCTGAACGCGCAGTTGCATCCGGCGGGCCTCGACACCGGCTATTACTTTGAATACGGCATCACGACTAACTACGGCAATTTCACACCGACCAACCCGGTTTCCGGCGATGTCTTCTCGACCAACGTGAACATCGCCGTCAGCGGTTTGTTGGGCGGCGTCAACTATCATTTTCGGGCGGCCATCACCAACAGTTTCACTACCGTGACTGGCGCCGATATGACATTCAGCACGCCCGCCTACATCACCACGCTGCCGGCGACCGGATTGACGCCGAACATCGCCACGCTGAACGCCACGGTCAACCCTTACGGACTGGGCACGGCATATTATTGGGAATACGGCACCACGACCAATTACGGCAATTTCACTTCCACCAACACGATTGCCGCCGACGTGGTCTCAACCAATGTGAGCGCGGACATCATCGGATTGTCGCCGGCAACGACCTATCATTTCCGCGCCGTTGCCACGAACAGCAGCGGTATGGCCACGGGCGCCAACCTGAACTTCACCACGACTTCCACTTACGTCCTCAGCCCGGGTGCTCTATTCGGCTCTGTCGCCTGGGGCGACTATGATAATGACGGATGGCTGGACGTTTTGCTGGCGGGCGGCGGTTCGGCCCAAATCTGGCGCAATTCGGGCAATGGATATTACGACATCAATGCCGGCTTGCCTGATGTTTCTGACGCGTCGGTCGCCTGGAGCGATTACGACAATGACGGGCGGTTGGACGTCCTTTTGGCGGGCGAGGGTGATACAGGTGCCCTTTGCCAGATATGGCGTAACACCGGCACTGGTTTCACCAACATCAATGCCGGTCTGCCTGGCATTCAGGACGGCTCCGTCGCATGGGGTGATTACGACAATGACGGGCTGCCGGATATTTTAATCACGGGAGCTACAGTTAACAGTCCTGCGGCCGGAATATCCCAAATCTGGCACAACAATGGCGACGGCACTTTCTCAAACGTGACGGCGATAATCGCGCCGGGGCTGCCCGGAGTTTCACAAAGCTCGGTCGCGTGGGGCGATTACGACAATGACGGGCGATTGGATATTCTCCTGTCGGGTCTGGACAATGCCGGCCACACCATCTGCCAAATCTGGCGAAATACCGGCGCCGGATTTACGAACCTCCATGCCGGCCTGACGGGAGTGGCTGAAGGCTCGGTGGCGTGGGGCGATTATGACAATGACGCAAAACTGGATGTGGCGCTGGCCGGCACTACCAACGATCTTCCCGCCGGCGCCATCGCCCAGGTTTGGCACAACACCGGGAGCGGATTTACCGATCTCACCGCCGGACTGCCGGGGCGTTACTTTAGTTCGGTGGCGTGGGGTGACTATGACAACGACGGGCGGGCCGACCTTTTACTGATGGGCCTTGGTACAAACGGGGTTCGTCACACCGAGCTTTGGCGCAACACGGGCAGCGGCTTTACCAACCTCAATGCTGGTTTGCCGGCTAATGGCGAGGGTGATGCCGCCTTCGGCGACGCCAACCACGACGGAAGATTGGACGTGGTGACCATAGGGGACCTGCAGTCCTTGGTTTCCTTGAACCTTCTGCCCGTCACAAACACACCGCCGACGGCGCCGTCCGGATTGACCGCCATGGTCAATTCCCCATTCGTGTCGCTCTCATGGAATCCGGCCGGTGATGCTGAAACACCCGCCGCGGCGCTGACCTACAATCTGCGTGTCGGCACGTCGCCCGGCGGCTCGGACATCGTGAACCCGGAAGCGGACGCGTCGGGGTTCCGGCGGGTGGCGGCGATGGGCAATCAGCAAACCGGCACCAACGCGTTCGTGGCGGTCCCGGCGGGGACGTATTACTGGAGCGTGCAGGCAGTGGACGGCGCCTTTGCCGGCTCGCCATTTGCCGCGGAAGGCAGTTTCATTGTGTCCTCGTCAGCACCTCTCGCGTTCACATTGCCGGCCACCGGGCTTAAGACGGATTCGGCCGTGTTGAACGCTTCCGTCAATCCGAACAACCTCGTGACCAGTTACTATTTTGAGTATGGCGTTACAACCGGCTACGGCAGCTTTACCGCCACCAATTCGCTGCCGGCCGGCAAGCTGGCCGTGTTGGTCAATGACACGATCAGCGGACTTAACCTGGGGACGACGTATCATTTCCGCATCATCGCCGCGAACACCGCCAGTTTTTCCACGGGAGCAGACCAGACCGTATTGACTCCGCAAGCCGTGAGCGATGGCCTGCCGCAAATCTTTGGCGGCGCCGTGGCGTGGGGCGATTATGACCGGGACGGGCGATTGGACGTGGCGTTGGCTGGCATTGACCAGTCATTCTATGCTTCAGGTTATTCCACCAATGACATTTGGCGCAACACGGGCAACGGCTTCACCAACCTCAATCTCGGCCTGTTGTCCGGCGGTTACGGAAACGCTGTGGTCTTGGGAGACGACGACAACGGCGGCAATCTCGATATCTTGCGGACCTTCCTGTCGCCTTTGGGCCTGCAAGGTGCGGGCATCGAACTCTGGCAAAATCTGGGAACCTCCTCCACCAACGTGAACACGCCGGTGATGCCGCTCGGTTCCGGTTCGGCGGCCTGGGGCGATTTTGACAATGATGGGCGTAAAGATTTGCTCATCAGCGGGATATTTAACGGCATTGGAATCACGGCGGCATCGCAGATCTGGCGGAACGGGGTGGATGGCTTCACTAATTTCAATGCCAACCTGCCCGGAGTTTGGGGTGGAGGCGTCTCCTGGGCCGATTTCGACAACGATGGCCGGTTGGATTTCATTTTGACCGGGATCACCAACAACGCCACCACCAATGGCCTCGCCCAAATCTGGCGCAACACGGGCGCCGGCTTCACGAACCTCAACGCCGGCTTGCCCGATGTCTGCTACAGCTCGGCGGCGTGGGGTGATTACGACAATGATGGCCAACTTGATTTGTTGCTGGCCGGCACAACCAATGGCATCGCCTCCGGAGCCATTTGCCAGGTCTGGCACAATACCGGCAATGGCTTCACGAACTTGAACCTGGACCTGCCCGGCGTTTATTTGGGCACAGTCGCCTGGGGCGATTACGACAACGATGGGCGGCGGGACATCCTCCTGACGGGCACGACCAACGGCAGTGCGTCCGGCGCCATCGCCGAAGTGTGGCACAACACCGGCAGCGGCTTCACCAATCTGAATCTCGGTTTGCCCGGTGTTTATGACCAGGACATAAGGATCTATGCTTCCAGCGGCACGGCGGCTTTTGGGGATTATGACAACGACGGGCGGTTGGACATCCTGCTCTCCGGAACCACCACCGACGGCAGCGGCCTGGGCGAAGTCTGGCTCAACAATGAATTGGCCAGCAACAATGTTCCTTCGGCTCCAACCGGCCTGGGCGAAACCATCGTCAACGGCCAACTGCAGTTGCGCTGGAACGCAGCCACCGACGCGCAAACGCCGCCTGCGGGCCTGAGCTACAACGTCCGCGTCGGCACCACGCCCGAAGGTGTTGACGTTGTCAGTCCCGAAGCAGAGATGAACGGCTTCCGGCTGGTGCCCGCGCTCGGCAACGCACAGATGCGCACCAATGCATTTTTGGCGAACCTCGTCCCCGGCACGACTTACTACTGGAGCGTGCAGGCGGTGGACACTGCCTTTGCCGGCGGGCCATTTGCGTCCGAAGCCAGCTTCGTCATGCCTGGCCCAACGTTGAGCATCGTTTCCTCCAATGCGAACGCCATCATTTCCTGGCAACCTTCCTATTCTGGAGTGGTTTTGCAGGAAAGCTCCAACCTGAATCCCGCCGAATGGACAAATTCTCCCAGCGGCGTGACCAACCCCGTCGTCGTGCCCGCCACAGACGCGACGAAATTCTATCGCCTGTTCAAACCATGAGAGCGAAATCCAAACCATGAACACAACCAAACTCATTCTGAACGCGGACTTCACCGTGCCGGCCTCCACGAATCTCGCTTTGCCCTTGACCGACTGGCTTCCGATTGGAAACGCGGCGCAGAACCCGCCGGGCCAGTATCAATTCACCGACCCGGGCGCGACCAATTATCCACAGCGTTTCTACCAGGTCGTCTCGCCTTGAACTTTTTCATGAAGCATCGCCCGGAGCGCGGACAGCCTTGCGTGCGCGAACCCGTCCGAAGGTGGATTTTGGAGATTGCTTTGCGACATGAAGTCGCGGGGTACATCCATGCTCTACGTTGGTCACTCGGGAAACGAGTGCACAACTTGCTGGCTTCAAACACTTTCGTTAATTGAAATCATAATAAACTTGCACTTCCGTCCGAAATGCGCTTAGATTGCGGCCTAGGACTATGTGCCTTAAAGAACCCCACGCCGCCGGAAGGGTGAATGACCCGAAGTCCATGGACTCTCTGGCACTGTTCCGGGTCCTGCTTTGGCGTGAGTTCGGATTGTAAGGCACCGACGGGTTAAGCCCGCCTCTGCGTGCGGACTTGGGAATCGGGACTGGCGCAACTTTTGGCGTCAGACATTGCAGCCCGTATCGCCGCAAAATTTCCTCCCACGTTAGAAGCCATCAGCCGTGAAGCGGTAAAACCATCCGAACCCAAACCGAAATCATGAAACCAAAAATCTACACCACCATCCTGGCCTCGTTGCTGGGCGCCACCCTGACTTCTCGTGCCGCCACCAATGTCGTCACCACCACCGCCGATTCCGGCCCCGGCTCGCTCCGCGACACCATCGCCGCAGCCGCCAACGGCGACATCATCACCTTTGATGCTTCTCTCGCCGGCCAAACCATCGCCCTCACCAACGGGACTATCCTCATCAACCAGAATCTTAACCTCGACGCCTCGGCGTTGACGAGTCCCGTCACGATCAACGGGATGGGTTCCAGCCGGCTCTTTCAATGCAGCGCCGGCACCACCAACACCTTCACCGCGCTCAAGCTGACCGGCGGTTACGCCCTTGACGACGGCGGCGCGATCCTCAACGAGGGGGACTTGACCCTCAACCAATGCAACGTGAGCGGCAATACGGCCGGCAGCCTGGGCGGCGGCCTCGCCAATGAAGCCGGCAGCAGCACGCTCAACAACTGCACTCTCTCCGGCAATACGGCGGGCGCCGGCGGCGGCGTTTTCAACTCTGCCCAGGTCTCGCTCAACCAATGCACGCTGGCGGAGAATGTGTCGGCGTTGGGCGGGGGCGCTTTCAACCTCGGCGCCCTGTCGCTGTATTATTGCACGGTCAGCGGCAACACGGTCAGCGGCGGCGGCGGCGGCGTCTTCAACTTCGGCACGCTGGGCGTGACCAGCAGCATTGTCGCCGGCAATACCGCCCTTTCCCAGCCCAACGTCCGCGGTCCCATCAACAGCACCAACGGCGTCAATGTCCTGTCCGGCGACCCGCGGCTCAATCCGCTGGGCAACTACGGCGGGCCGACGCCAACCATGCCTCCCTTGCCCGGCTCGCCCGCCATTGATCCCTTGGACGGCGAGACCAACAACTTCTTCGCCACCGACCAGCGCGGCCTGCCCCGCGTGATCAACCTGATTGTGGACGTGGGCGCGACCGAGAACCAGGCGTTCATCGTCACCACCGCCAACGACGAGGACGACGGCGACGCGCAGCCGGAGCATGGCACGGGAACGTCGCTGCGCGAGGCGCTCCGCTATGGCGACCCGGGCGACACCATCACCTTTGATCCCTCCCTGTCCGGCGCCACCATCGTCCTGACCAATTCCATCACCCTCACCCGGGACGTTATCATTGACGCCGTGGCGCTGCCGGGCGGGCTGGTGATTGACGGGAACAATGCCCATGCCCTGTTCCATATGAACTATGCCAACAAGAACATTACCTTCAACGGACTCACCCTCACCGGCAGTTCCGGCAGCGCCATTAACGACCTGAACCCCACATCAGTGCCTGGCACATTGACTCTGAACCAATGCACGTTGCACGGGAATTCGGGCGCATTCCAGGGTGGCGCCATCTATATGAACTTCTCTGGTAGTTCAAGCGTGAGTGACAACCTCTTCCTGAATCGTTGCCTTCTCTTTGACAATCACTCGACCGATGGGGGCGCGATTTACCTGAACCAATGCTATGGCACCGTGCTTAGTCAATGCACGCTTTCCAACAACAGCGCCGACGAAGGTGGCGCCATCCTTTGGATCAATGGCGGCAAAATCACGTTCAATGAATGCACCTTAAACGGAAATACGGCCCTATACGGCGGAGCTGTCGGTGTAAACACTGGCATCGCTTCTTCAGACCTGACCCTCAATAACTGCACCCTGACTGGAAACACTGCGAGTAGCGGCGGAGGCATCAGGATGGATCCAGTTGGTGACAATCAAACCCTCACTCTCAACAATACGACGATAACCGAAAACTCCGCCCCCAGTGGTGGCGGAATCACAGGAGCCGGCAATTGTTCTATTAACAACAGCATCGTCGCCGGCAATATTGGGGGTAATGTCGGTATCAGTGGTGCCACCTACACCGGGATCAACCTGACCAGCGGCGACCCGATGCTGGCGCCGCTCGGCGATTACGGCGGGCCGACGCAAACCATGCCGCCGCTGCCCGGCTCGCCCGCCATTGATCCCGTCGGCGGCGACACCACCAGCGTCCTGGCCACCGACCAACGCGGCCTGCCCCGCGTGGTCAACGGCATCGTGGACGTGGGCGCGGTGGAGGTGCAAGCCGCCGCCAGCACTCCGGCCGACATCACCGGCGCCGCGAAACTCGGCGACGGCACGTTCCAGATCAGCTTCAGCAATCAGACCGGCGCGAGCTTCGAGGTGCTGGCCGCCACCAACGTCGCCCTGCCCACGAGCAACTGGACGACGCTCGGCCTCGCCACCGAGATGCCCGCCGGCCAGTTCCAGTTCACCGACCCGGGTGCGACCAATTATCCGCAACGCTTCTACCGCGTGAAATCGCCCTGAGACTCGACGGCAACACCGGCCAAATTCAAACGATGAAAACCAACTTTTCCAGGCAGCTCAAGCCAGGGTCATCGCGCGGCGATGACCGGTCGGCGCAGTGCGCCGACCTCACCCAAAAAATGAGCACGAATTGCGAAGTTGGTAGGGATGGCGCGCTGCGCCGTCCCCGCGCCGTAACAGGCGCGGAACGTAACCGACGAACGTGTCTCATTGCACGATTCCTTCCGACCGCTCCATGCGGTCGGGGACAGCGCAGCGCGCTGTCCCTACCCAAAGATTTAATATGAAAACAAACAAACTCCTCATCCTCTACGTGGCGACGCTGGTCAGTGTCGCCTTCACCACGCAACTCCACGCCGACCTGCTGAACCCGACGAACTTCACGTCGCTCGGCACGTTCGACGTGACCAATGGCGGCTACGTTATTGACACCGACGCGCTGACCATCTCCGAGGTGAACGGTGGTTCCACCAACCTCCTGTTCACCGGCGTGATGGACGACCAGGGCGGGCTGGCCGACAGCTTCGGGCCGGGTGGAGCGGTGACGAACGTCGGCGCGCTGGGCATTCCGTATATCGCTGTGTTCACGTTTGACGATCTCGCGCTGGATGGCACGGCGACCTTCACGGTGACGGGGCATCGCGCCCTCGCCCTGCTCTCGCACGGCAATGCCTACATCAATGTGGCCCTGTCGCTGAACGGGAAAATTGGCGTTTCGGCTCACATAGCCTGTGCGGCACCCCCCGGCGGAGCCGGAGGCTTTGCGGGCGGTGCGGCGAGCGCCATCAATTCTCAGATTGCTTTGGCTGAGCCTGGCGATGGCCCGGGCGGAGGCCCGGGATACAGCGAATTAGACGGTCCTCCTCGCGGAGCCGCTTCCGGCTCATTCGGCTCCGTGGGACTCATGAACTCATCGAATCAGACCAGTGTTGCCTACGGGGATCTGACCGGCGTGCTGCAAGGCGGCAGCGGTGGCGGCGGAACGGCCATTTTAGGTGTTTTTCCCCCGTCTTATTCTTCGGGGGGCGGCGGCGGCGGCGCATTGGAGATTGTTGCCGTTGGATTCCTGAACATTGCTTCGGCCGCCTCGCTAACGGCAGACGGGGCGAACTGGGTTCAGATACCTACTTCTTTCGGGGGCAGCGGCAGTGGCGGCGGGATTCGGCTCGCGGGCCGGGACCTGGTCGTGCTTGGCTCGGTGGCGGCGGATTCGCAGGGTTGGGGCGGCGGCGGCAGAATCTTCCTGCGCGGCCTCGACGTCCGGTATCGGACTGATTTCGGGATTGGCTCCGTGCTGCCCGCCGGCGTAAGCGTCAAGTGTCTCCTTGACGCCACCGCCCCGAACTATTTCCTCTTGCCGAGCCTCACCACCATCACCAACCGCGTGCTTCAGGGCCAGGTCCATATTGAACTGGGAACCTGCGACATTCCGGCCGGCACCAGCTACGAGCTGGGGCTTTTTGTCAGGAGCCAGGCGGCCACCACCAATCAACCGGCGGTGGACCTCCTGGCCGTGAGAGATCTGGCCGTCGAAGGCACCCTCACGGTCCCCGCCGGCGGCTTCACGAATCACAACCGCATCAAGTTGAGCGGGCCGCTGGCCCGGATCACCGGGACCGACCCGCTCGCGCTGGCCGGCCCGCTGTCCGGGGAAGGCAGCATCGAGGCGCCGCTCGCCGTGTTGGCGGGTGGAAGCGTCGCGGTGGGCGCCGGGCAGGAACTCGCCTTCACGCAAACGGTCACCAACGCTCCAGGCGGCCAGATCAATGGCATCAACGGCACCCTCGATTTCAACGGCGGACTGAATAATCTCGGCGCGCTGAACCTGATCAACTCGACCGTCAACGGCAATGTCACCAACAACGGCACCGTGTCGCTCGCGGGCACGAACACCTTCACCGGAATCGTCAGTGGCGCGGCCAATTTCAGCGGCGCCGGCACCGCGCACTTCAGCGGCGCCTATTCGCCCGGCAACAGCCCGGCGGCGGTGAGTTTTAACGGCAACGTCGCGTTCAGTCCGGCAGCCACCCTGCACCTGGAGCTGGGCGGCACGCAGGCTGCGACCCAATACGACCAGCTCAAGGTCCGCGACACCGCCACCTTCGACGGCACGCTGGACGTGGTCTTGATCAACGGCTTTGTGCCCGCCGCCGGCCAGGTGTTCCACCTGTTCCAGGTCGCGCACCGGACGGGTTCGTTCACCACCGTGCATCTTCCCGCGCTGCCCGCCGGTCTGGCCTGGGACAATCAAATCGCAGCGAACGGCTCCCTCGCCGTGATGGCGGCACCGGGCGGTTCGCAGGCAAAGCCGGCCGAAGCCAGAAAATGAGAACCAACCATTCCAGACAACTCAAATCCAATTTATGAAACTCAAACTCCTCCTCATCTGGGCGGCGCTTTTCAGTGTCGCGTTCACCTCTCAACTCCACGCGGATACGCTCAATCCGCTGAACTTCACATCGCTGGGCACCTTCGACGTCACCAACGGCGCCTACGTCATTGATACCGACGCCCTCACCATCTCCGACACTAACGGTGTTTTGTTTACCGGCGTGATTGACGACCAGGGTGGGCAGGCCGACAGCTTCGGGCCGGGCGGCGCGGTGACGAACGTCGGCGCGCTGGGCATCCCGCACATCGCGGTGTTCACGTTCGACGATCTCGCGCTGGACGGCACGGCGACCTTCACGGTGACGGGGCATCGCGCCCTCGCGCTGCTCTCGCGCGGCAATGCCTACATCAATGTGGCCCTGTCGCTGAACGGGAAAATTGGCGTGACGCACAGTTTTGAAGGGACTACATTCATCGCCGCAGGCGGGGCCGGCGGGGCGGGAGGCTTTGCTGGTGGCGCGGCGGGTGGCACCTATGCCGGTCAGACTTACCAACCACCCGAACTTCATAAGCCTGGTGAAGGCCCGGGCGGAGGGCCGG
The DNA here is from genome assembly GCA_963802515.1 of uncultured Verrucomicrobiae bacterium. Lineage (GTDB taxonomy): Bacteria > Verrucomicrobiota > Verrucomicrobiia > Limisphaerales > UBA11358 > UBA11358. The sequence goes on along the minus strand of CAWDIX010000002.1, from coordinate 512,724 downwards.
GAGACTACTACTATTTTTCTACTCGGGGAGCCGCTTCCGGCTCATTCGGCTCCGTGGGACTCATCAACTCGTCGAGTCAGACCGGTGTGGCCTACGGGGACCTGACGGGCGTCTTGCAAGGCGGCAGCGGTGGCGGCGGGTTTTTGTTTTTCAATTTTTTTTGGATCGTGTCCTCGGGCGGCGGCGGCGGCGGAGCATTGGAGATTGTTGCCGTCGGGCTTCTGAACATTGACTCGGCCGCCTCGCTGGAAGCAGACGGGGCCAAATGGCCTTCGGATGGGGATGGTATCGCGGGCAGCGGAAGTGGCGGAGGGATTCGGCTCGCTGGCCGGGACCTGGTCGTAAATGGCTCCGTGGCGGCGGATTCGCAGGGTTGGGGTGGCGGAGGCAGAATTCTCCTGCGCGGCCTCGATGCCCGGTATCAGGCGGGTTTCGACATTGGCGCCGTGCTGCCCGCCGGCGTAAGCGTCGTGTGTCTCAGTGACAATACCAGCCCGCCCTATTCACTGTCGCCGAACACCACCTACATCACCAACCGTGTGCTTCAGGGCCATGTGGATATTGAATTGGGAACGCTCGACGTTCCGGCAGGCACGACCTACCCTCTCGGGCTGGCGATGAGCCAGGCGGCCACCACCAATCAACCCGCGGTGGATCTCCGCGGATTGAGGGATCTGGTCGTGGAAGGCACGCTCACGATCCCCGCGGGCGGCTTCACGAATCACAACTCCATCGAGTTGCGCGGGCTGCCGGCCACGATCACCGGGGCCGACCCGCTCGCGTTGACCGGCCCGTTGTCCGGGGAAGGCAGCGTTCAGGTGTCGCTCGCCGTGTTGGCAGGCGGAAGCGTCTCCGTCGGCACCGGGCAGGAACTCGTCTTCACGCAACCGGTCTCGAATGTGGCGGGCACGACCATCAACGACATCGGCGGCACGCTCACCTTTCCCGGCGACGGCAATGGGCTTACGGATGACGGCCTCGTGAACTCCGGTTCGCTGAACCTGATCAACGCAGTGGTGAACGGCGACGTGCGTTCGCCGGCCGGCTCGACGATCAACGTCGCCGGCAGCGCCACGTTCAACGGCCTGTTCAAAGGCGCCGGCAGCTTCTCCGGCACGCAGAATCTCGTCACCTTCAACGGCGGCTATTCACCGGGCGACAGTCCGGCGCAAATCAACTTCGGTGGAAATGTAAGCTTTGGTTCCGCCAACACGCTGACCATGGAGCTGGCCGGCACGAACGCGGGCGCCCAATACGACCAGCTCAATGTCGGCGACACCGTTACCCTCGGCGGCACACTGGACGTGGTGTTGATCAATGGCTTTGTGCCCGCCGCCGGCCAGGTGTTTCACTTGATCAATGCCGGGGCCAGACTCGGCTCCTTCGCGACGATAAGCCTGCCGGATTTGCCGGGTGGCTTGGAGTGGCAGAACAACCTCGATACGGATGGCACGATTACCGTCATCGCGCCGACCGGGTCCGGTCCGCAGTTCAGCTCCGTGGTTTTGTCCGGTTCGGGTTTGATTTTCGGCGGCACGGGCGGCGTCACCAACGGCAGCTACGTCTTGCTGAGTTCCACGAACGTGGCGACGCCATTGGTTAATTGGCTGCCGGTTTCCACCAATCCGTTTGATGCGAACGGAAATTTTCTGTTTACCAACCCGGTTGACCCCGCCAAATCGCAGGAGTTTTACCGGTTGTTCGTTCCATAACGTCCACTTGGAAACGAGACGCGCATCTCGTGAATGAGAGCAAAGAACTGCGAAGCCGCTTCAAGTGCGGTGGGTCATTGAACAGGGCAGTGCCGCAGCTCTGCCCTGCTCATTCCCGGCAGGGCGGATTTGCCGCGCCGCCCCATTTCCCGGCTTGGCCAGGTAAAACCAGCAACGCTATATTGTCGCTGTGAAACTGACCCTGACTAGCGCCTTGGTTCTGCTCGTGCTTTTGTTTAGTGCCACGACCGCGCCGGCCCAGTCCATTCCTGTGACCGACAACTTCTGGCGGCTGGCCGCGCAGGAAGACACTGACAACGACCACAAAATCACCGTCCACGATCACACCATGCCATTTGAAATCCGTGACGAAAAAGGCGCGGACATGCGCACCGTCAGCGATGAATACCAACTGTCCGTGCTGTTGCAGGACCTCAAGCGGGCGGACGACGAACACATGCCGGAAATCTCGCTGGGCCAACTCCGGCTTGACGAGAACATCGTGGACCGCACGCATCGGCTCATCAAAAACGTCTATTGGGATGCGCTGACCCGCCGGATTGACGGGGAGCACCTCGACCAGGTGATTCACGACCCGAAAGTGGCGTCGAAATGCGATTACATTTATGTGCCCGGCTCGGACCCGGTGGCGGTCAAATATTTCCGGGGATTGGAAAAGTCCGCCGCGGAACAAAATCGCTCGCCCGCACTGAGAGTGGCGGTGCTGCCGCCGCCGGACAAAATCACCGGTGCCTACGTCCGCAACCTCGACGGCGCGCATGGGCTGTTGTCGCTGGCGCTCGAAACGAACGCGGACGGGAAAATTGCCGGTGTGCCGTATGTCGTCCCTGGCGGACGATTCAACGAGTTGTATTGCTGGGACAGCTATTTCATCACACTCGGGTTATTGCAGGACGGCCGGACGGATCTCGCGCGCGGCATGGCGGACAATCTGCTCTACGAGGTGCGCCACTACGGAAATATTCCCAACGCCAATCGCACCTACTACCTCACGCGTTCGCAACCGCCATTCCTCACGTCCATCATCCGCGCGGTCTATGATTCGAGAACGGTTGATAAAAAATGGCTGGCGTCTGCGTTGAAGGTCGCCATGACCGAATATCAGAACGTCTGGCTCGGCCACGACCGATTCGTGAAAATCGGACCCTATGAATTGAGCCGTTACTACGACAGCGGCAGCGGCCCGTGCCCGGAAGTGGAACCCGGCCACTACGACGAGCAAATCCAGCCGTGGCTCGCGCAGGTGACCGTGGCAGGGATGGCGCGCCGCGCCGTCCGCGTCGCGTCCGGCGGCGCAATAGTTCCGCCCGCTGATGCGCGGGCGGGGACATCGCAGCGCGATTTCCCTGCCAATGCCAGAACCGGTGAAGACACGCCGTTGACGCCGTTCCGCTTTCTGAACGAATACCTGTATTGCGGCGACTATTCGGATTTGAAGGCGGATGGGATGACGCTGGAGGAATTTTTCAAGCATGACCGCGCCGTTCGCGAATCCGGCCATGACACGACCCACCGGTTCGACGACCGCACCGCGGATTTCGTTTCGGTGGATTTGAATTCGTTGCTCTACAAATATGAAACCGATTTCGCCGATTTGATCGAATCGGAATTTCACGGGAAGCTGCCGGGGATTGAAGGCCGGCTGGGCGACGCGGAGTTCTGGCGGCAGCAGGCCGCCAAACGCAAGGCGGCGATGCTGGCTTTGATGTGGGACGAACAACGCGGCTATTTCTTCGACTACGATTTCGTCAACCGGAAGCGCTCAACCTACATCAGCGCCACCGGTCTGTGGCCGCTCTGGGCACAGATGCTCGATACAAACAATCCGGCGGAAATGAGGCGTGCCAAAAGAGCCGCCGCCTATGCCTGCGAGAAACTGGAACAGTTCGCCGGCCTGTCGGCAACGGCGAAGGAATCCGTTGCGTCCGCGCGCCGCCACGATGCGCGGCAATGGGATTATCCCTACGGCTGGGCGCCACACCAGATGCTGGCGTGGCAGGGATTCAAGAATTACGGCCTCGATGCCGACGCCGGGCGGCTGGCGTATCGCTGGCTTTACACCATCGCCAAAAACGCGCGGGACTACAACGGGACCATCCCGGAAAAGTACAACGTGGTCACCGGCTCGCACGACGTGTTTGTGGAATACGGCAATGTCGGGACGAAATTTGATTACATTGCGCCGGAAGGATTCGGCTGGATGAACGCCTCGTTCGAGGTGGGCATGAAATTGCTTTCGCCCGAGCGGCTGGCTGACCTGCGGGAGTTGAAACCGTCGCCGGTGAAGTGAATCCGGATGATAGCTGTCCATGGGTTCGCCGGCGCAGCGTTTGGATTTGTGTCCGCCGAAAAATTTTTCTTTCAAACGTAGAAAATCGCGGCAGGCTCCAGAGACATGAGTTATATTATTTCAGCCGGAGTTTTGGAAAAGGCAGACTCCGGAATCAAAAACCTGAAAAGAGAAAGGTCAAACAATGACAAATGAAGCCAACATGGAGAAACTGATGACGGACTTGAAGGTGGTCACTCGTGACGCGGAAGCGATCCTGCAGGCCACCACCGGCCAGGCCGGTGAAAAGATGGCGGAATTGCGGGCGCGTTTGTCTTCGGCCCTCGATACGGCCAAAGCCACCTGCGCGCGGCTGCAGGAAAAGGCCGTCGCCGGAGCGAAGGTCGCAGACAAAACCATCCGCGAACATCCCTACGAATCCGTCGGCGTCGCCTTTGGCGTCGGGCTGCTGATTGGCGTGCTGGTCGGCCGTCGCTAATTGCGTGAGCGACACGCAACAGAAAGAAGGCGGCTTGCTGGGCTCCGTCAAGCAGATGCTGCTGACGGCGAGCCAACTGCTCGAAAGCCGCGTGGAACTCTTTCTCCTGGAACTGAAAGAAGAACGCTTACGGGTATTGGCCGCGCTGTTGCTGGTGCTGGCGGGTGGGATTTGCGCGTTGATGACGCTGGTGCTGGTCACATTCACGATTGTGGTTGTGTTCTGGAACGAATACCGGATAACCGTGCTTGTGGCTCTCACCGGCGCGTATGCGGCCGGGGCCGCCGGCGCATTTGTCGCCTTGCGCCGCCGGTTGCGCCGATGGCAGGCTTTTTCCGCCTCGCTCGAACAAATCAAAAAGGACCGCGCATGTTTGGAAACGAAGAACTAGAAAAGCTGCGCTTGCGGAAGGAGTTGCTGGTGCTGGAATGCGACGCCCGGCGCCTGCTGCTGGTGTCGGAATGGCAACGGTTGCGGTCGCCGGATTATTGGCTGGCCGAAGCCGGACAGGCTGCGCGCCGGCATCCCTGGCTGACCACGGCCTTGGGCGTGGGCGCGGGCGTTGCCGCCATCCAAGCTGTGCGCCGTCCGCGCCAGGTGCTCGGCTGGCTGGCTCGGCTCGGCGGCACGATTTCCACCCTGCGTGCGGTTCGGAACTTTTTCACCCGCGCGCCTTGACAGGCGCAACACGCCCCTCATCGCCTGGCTGACTTCGGTTTTCAAGCTCAATCCGGCTGCAAACCCGCCTCGAACTTGCCGCCGCCTTTGGATTCAAGCGTGATTTTGCCGGAGCGCAGATGCAGATCGCGCTGCGGAAATGGAACTTCGATGTTGTTTTCCCGCAGCTTGCGTTCGATGGCGAAATACAAATCGCTGCGAAAGCGCGTCGGATTGCGAGCCATGTCAATGGTCCACACGGCCAGTTCGAAGTTCAGCGAACTGTCGCCAAATTCGAGGAAACGCACCATGGGGGCCGGATCCTTGAGCACGGCCGGATTCCCCGCTGCAATCTCCAGCAAGACGCGCCGCAGCTTCTCGACATCGCTGCCGTAGGCGACGCCGACCGGCAGGCGCAACCGCACCTTGGGATCGCCATAACTCCAGTTGGTCACCGGGTTGGTGATGAAATTCGAGTTGGGCACGATGATGGTGATATTGTCGTTGGTCACGACGACGGTGCTGCGCAGGCTGATCTTGGTGATCTGGCCGGCCACGCCGCCCACTTCGACGCGATGGCCGATGGCGATGGGCCGTTCCGCCAGGATAATCAGACCGCTGACGAAATTGCTGATGATGTTCTGCAGGCCGAAGCCGATGCCGATGCCCAGGCCGCCCACGATGACCGCCAGCGAGCTCAAATCCAGGTGAATCACCCGGAAGGCGAAGAAGAAACCCACGGCGATGAAACAGTAACCCACGAAACGGCTGACGGCGTATTGGAGATCGGGCTCCATGTGGGTGCGCGCCAGAATCCGCTTGCGCAATACTCTCCGCAAATAACGCTCCGCCACCAACACCACCAGCATCACCACCAGCAGTTTGAGGATGCTGTTCAACGTCAGGTGGCTGTCGCCCAGTTCAACCAGCGGTTGGTTGAAGATGGTTTGAATCTCCGCCCACCAATGATTCAATGTTTCGTTCATATTGGTCTCCTCGCCTTTTGCCGGATGGCAACCGGATCATCGTTCGTATGCGTCCCTGCATACCACTTCGGCGCCGGCGACGAAAGTTTGTTCTCCCCAAAACCGGTTCAGGCTCGCGGGATATCGGATTTTCAACTCTCAATCGGGAGGTTGCCGGCGGAGAAAAACGCGGCGATTCTGAGTCAGCCGGCTGCAGGGTGGCAAACGGCACGCGAAGCTGATCGGATTGGTGCCGGCACCGGCGGGTTCGCTGCCGCGCGCGGCCACGGAGCAGTTCAAACTTGTGCGCTGCCAACGCCGGTGAAAGGATGGCGTGGTTGCCGGAAGGCTTTGCGAGAGCCAAAACGATGGAAAGAACGACTGCCATAACCTGCCTGTTTCTGGACATCGGCGGTGTGCTGCTGACCGATGGCTGGAACCATGCGGCCCGCCAGGCGGCGGCAGTCCGGTTCAACCTCGACTTGAAGGAACTGGAAGAGCGGCATCACCTGACATTCGACACCTACGAAGTCGGCAAACTGACGTTGGCGGACTACCTCGACCAGATTGTTTTTTACAGGAAACGCCCGTTCACGCGTGCGCGGTTTCGGGAGTTCATGTTTGCCCGGTCGAAACCGTTTCCGGAAATGATCGAACTGGCCTGCCGGCTCAAGGCGCGGTACAAACTCAAAATCGCCGTCGTCAGCAACGAAGGACGAGAACTCAATCTGCACCGGATTCGCAAATTCAAGCTCGACCGCTTTGTGGACTTTTTCATTTCCTCCTGCTTCGTTCATTTCCGCAAACCGGATGCGGACATTTACCGGATGGCACTCGACATCGCGCAGGTTCAACCCGATCACGTGCTATACATTGAAGACCGGCCTATGTTTGTACAGGTCGCGGAGACGCTGGGCATCCGCGGCATTCATCATATTGACCGCCAGATCACGCAGTCCAAACTGGCATCATTCGGATTGGAAATTGCCCCATGACGAGGAAAGTCATCAAACCCACCGCGCGACCCTGCGTCCTGACGATCAACGGCGGCTCTTCGAGCATCAAATTCGCCTTGTTTAAAGCCGGTGAGGAATTGCGACGAATTCTGGAAGGCCGGATTGAACGAATCGGATTGCCAGCGGCCCAATTTATGGTGAAGAGCGTCAGCAAAGCGGACAATTTTTCGCGGGCAGTGAACGCGCCGGACCATACGGCAGCGGTGTGGGCGCTCATGGATTGGCTGGAAGACCGGATCGAACGTGGCGAACTGGCAGCGGTGGGCCATCGTGTGGTGCATGGCGGGCCGAAATATTGGGAACCGCAACGCATCACGCCGGAGATGGTCGAAGAGTTGCACCAACTCAGTCCGTTTGACCCCGAGCACCTGCCGGAGGAAATTTTGTTGACCGAAGCGTTCCACCAACGGTTTCCCGATTTGCCGCAGATCGCCTGCTTCGACACTGCTTTCCATCACGACCTGCCGCGCGTGGCGCGATTGCTGCCGATTCCCCGGCGGTACGAGGCCAGGGGCATCCGGCGTTATGGCTTTCACGGATTATCCTGCGCTTACCTGATGGAAGAACTGGCCCGGGTGGCGGGCGCCCGGGCGGCCAACGGGCGGCTGATTGTGGCCCATCTCGGAAACGGGGCGAGCCTCACCGCAGTGCGCGGCGGCCAAAGCATGGATACCAGCATGAGCTTTACCCCGACCGCCGGCGTGCCGATGAGCACGCGCTCGGGCGAATTGGACCCGGGTCTCGTGTGGTATCTGGAGCAGGTCGAGCATCTCAGTCCGCGCCAGTTCAATACCATGGTGAATTCCGAATCCGGCCTGCTTGGTATTTCCGAGACCAGTTCCGACATGCAGGACCTTCTTGAACGGGAGGCCGAAGACGTGCGGGCCGCCGAAGCGATAGCGTTGTTTTGTTATCAGGTGAAAAAGTGGGTTGGAGCTTACGCGGCGGCCCTGGGTGGCCTGGACACGCTGATTTTTACCGGTGGCATCGGCGAAAACGCGTCCGAAGTTCGCGCCCGCGTTTGCGAAGGTTTGGAATTTCTCGGCATTGAACTCGATGTAAAACAAAACGCCTCCCATGCCGGAGTTGTTTCTGCGAAGCCCAGCCGTGTCACTGTCCGGGTCATGCGCACGGACGAGGAATGGATGATCGCCAGGACCGTCTGCCAGGTTTTGGGGTTGAACATTGGAAAGGAGAAGTGAAATGAAAATGAAAAATTCCAAACGTGCGGGCGGCCCGTTGTCACCCGATTTGTTGCGCCGGGTGGACGCTTATTGGCACGCGGCCAATTATCTGTCCGTCGGCCAGATTTATCTCTACGACAATCCGCTGCTCAAGCGGCCGCTCAAGCGCGAGCACATCAAACCGCGCCTGCTGGGGCACTGGGGCACCACGCCCGGACTCAATCTCATCTACGTCCACCTCAACCGCGTCATCAAGGAGCATGACCTGAACGCGATTTACATCACCGGCCCCGGGCACGGCGGGCCGGGGTTGGTCGCCAATGCCTATCTTGAAGGAACCTACAGCGAAGTTTATCCCGACATTTCGCAGGACGAAGCCGGGATGAGCAAACTGTTCAAACAGTTCTCCTTCCCCGGCGGTATTCCCAGCCATGTCGCGCCGGAAACGCCGGGTTCAATCCACGAAGGCGGCGAATTGGGATACTCATTATCGCACGCGTTCGGCGCGGCGTTCGATAATCCCGACCTGCTGGTCGCGTGCGTCGTCGGCGATGGCGAAGCTGAAACCGGTCCGCTTGCCACGAGCTGGCACTCGAACAAATTTCTGAATCCGATCCGCGACGGCGCGGTGCTGCCGATTCTCCATCTCAACGGCTACAAAATCGCCGGGCCAACCGTGCTGGCGCGGTTGCCGCACGACGAACTGGATTCGTTGCTCCGCGGCTATGGCTACAAACCCCATTTCGTGGAGGGCGACGTGCCGCCGCGGGTGCATCAGCTCATGGCAGCCACGCTCGACAATGTTATCGGTGAAATCAAGGCGATTCAGCGCCATGCGCGCACCAGGGGTTTCAAGAAGCGGCCGCAGTGGCCGATGATTGTGTTGCGCACGCCGAAAGGCTGGACCGGTCCAAAGATTGTGGATGGAAAACAAGTCGAGGGGACCTTCCGCGCGCATCAGGTCCCGATGAGCGACATGGACAAACCGGCGCACATCCGGATTCTCGATCGCTGGATGAAGGGTTACCAGCCGGAGAAACTCTTCGACAAATTCGGTAAACTGCGCCCGGAACTGGGGGAACTCGCGCCCGCGGGCGACCGCCGCATGAGCGCGAATCCGCATGCCAACGGCGGACGCCTGCTGCGTAATTTGAAGGTGCCCGACTTCTGCGATTTTGCGGTAAAAGTGCCGCGGCCTGGCGTGGTGGTCGCCGAGGCTACGCGCGTTCAGGGCCGGTTCATACGCGACGTGATGAAACGCAATCCGGAAAATTTCCGTGTGTTCAGTCCGGATGAAACCGCGTCAAACCGCTGGAACGCCGTGTTCGACCTCACCGACCGTTGCTCGACGGCGAAAATTATTCCGGCAGATGACCACGTTGCGCCGGATGGCCGCGTGATGGAGATGCTGAGCGAACATCAATGCGAAGGTTGGCTCGAAGGTTACCTGCTCACGGGCCGGCACGGGTTCTTTTCGTGCTATGAGGCGTTCATCCACATTATTGATTCCATGTTCAACCAGCACGCCAAATGGTTAAAGGTGACGCGACACATACCGTGGCGGCGGCCCATTGCGTCGCTGAATTACCTGCTCAGTTCGCTGGTCTGGCGGCAGGACCACAATGGTTTCAGCCATCAGGACCCGGGTTTCATTGATCACGTCGTAAACAAAAAAGCCGAGGTGGTCCGGATTTATCTCCCGCCGGACGCCAACACGCTACTGTCGGTGACCGACCATTGCCTGCGCAGCCGGAATTACGTCAACGTGATCGTCAGCGGCAAACAGCCGGAACTGCAATGGCTGGACATGGATGCCGCCGTCAAGCATTGCACCGCCGGGCTGGGCATCTGGGAATGGGCCAGCAACGACCGGGGCGGCGAACCCGACGTGGTGATGGCCTGCGCTGGCGACGTGCCGACACTGGAAACGTTGGCGGCGGTGCAAATTCTCCGCGAACATTTTCCCAGGTTGAAGGTCCGGGTCGTCAACGTGATGGACCTGATGACGCTTCAACCGCAGAGCGAACACCCGCACGGACTGAGCGACAAGGATTTCGACGCGCTGTTCACAAAGGACAAACCCGTCATCTTCGCGTTTCACGGGTATCCCTGGCTGATACATCGGCTGACCTATCGCCGGACAAATCACCGGAACCTGCACGTGCGCGGTTACAAGGAGGAAGGCACGACCACGACGCCGTTTGACATGGTGGTACTGAACGACCTCGACCGTTTTCACCTGGTCGGCGACGTGATTGACCGCGTGCCGGGTTTGGGTTCACGTGCCGCTTATGCCAAGCAGTTCATTCGTGACAAGCTGATTGACCACAAGAGTTACATCCACAAATACGGGCAGGACATGCCGGAAATCCGCAACTGGCGATGGATTCAACCGCGGAATGCGATGCAGAGATAAAGATTGAATTCAGGATTCCTTTCCTGATGAAAGCCGCCAATCAAGATTGCAGGCCGCGCTGATCAACGCCAAATGCGAAAAGGCTTGCGGGAAATTGCCCAATTGCTCGCCGCGCATGCCCAATTCCTCCGCGTAAAGTCCCAGGTGATTGGCGTAACCAAGGGCCTTTTCAAGAATGAACCGCGCCTGCTTCAGGTTGCCCGCACGTGCCAGACATTCGACATACCAGAACGAGCACATGGAAAAAGTGCCTTCTGCGCCAGTCAATCCGTCTTTCGCACCGGCCAGGGAATTGTAGCGGTAAACCAGCGAATCCTCCACCAGTGCATTTTCCACCGTCGCCAGGTGGGAACGCCAGCGGGGATCCATCGGACTGATGAACTTGAGCATGGGCATGAGCAGGCTTGACGCATCCACGGCCCTGGCGCCTTTGAATTGGACAAACGCGTGCAACCGCGCGTTCCAGAACTCGTGATACACGTCCTCGTAAATTTTGTCCCGCACGCGCCGCCATCGGCCCAGCGGCGCAGGAAAAGAACGGTCCAACGCCAGCCGGATGCCGCGGTCAATCGCCACCCAGCACAACACCCGCGAATAGAGAAACTGCCTTCGGCCGCCGCGGACTTCCCAGATGCCCTCGTCGGGTTGCTGCCAGTGATCGCAAACCCAGTTCACCAGCCGCACCAGATTCATCCAAAAATCGTACGAAATCGGCTCGGCGTATTTGTTGTAAATAAAAACGGAGTCCAACAATTCGCCGTAGATGTCCAATTGCAACTGGCCGGCAGCGCCGTTGCCAATCCGCACCGGAACGGAATGCTGGTAACCCGCAAAGTGAGGCAACCGGGTCTCCGTGAGATGGCGGTCGCCATCAATCCGGTACATAATTTGCAGCGGACCCGAAGGCGTTTTCTCCCGGCAACGCTCCTCGGTCCAGCGCATGAAGGCCGTCGCTTCCTCCGTGTAGCCCAGACGCATCAGGGCATAGAGCGTGAAGGAGGCGTCGCGGATCCAGGTGTAGCGGTAGTCCCAGTTGCGCGGACCGCCGATTTCCTCGGGCAAGCCGAACGTCGGTGCCGCCACGATGGACCCAAATGCCTGCGACGTGAGCAGTTTGAGCGTCAGCGCGGAACGGTTCACCATCTCGCGCCAGCGGCCACGATATTGCGAGCGCCCAACCCACCGCTGCCAGAAATTCATCGTTTCCTTGAAAGCTTCCGCTGTGTAATCCGTCTGCGCCGCCGGCGATTCCGTTCCTTCCCGCGCCTCTTCGAGAATGAAGGAGACGTTCTCGCCGGCACGCAATTTGAATTCCGCCACCGCATCGCCGTCTTTGATGCGGACCGGAACATTTGCGCGCAACCGCAAAGCCGTGCCGTCCCGGCCCCTGGAGACGAACAGCGTCTCGTGCTTGCGTTTTTTCACGGTGTGTTTCGCCCGGCCATAATCGAAACGCGGCGCACATGTCATCCGTAGCGCAATCTCCCCGCGCACAACCTTCACACGCCGGACCAGATCGTGGCAGTGCCCCAGATGTTCGATCGGCATGAAATCGGAAATCTCCGCCACGCCGTCATTGGACAGGAACCGGGTCAGCAACATGTTTGTGTCCGGGAGATAAAGCTGCTTTTGCCGGAACCCGTCCGCCTGTGCCGGAGCGATCTGGAACCGCCCGCCATTTTCCGGATCCAGCAGCGCGGCAAAAATGGTGGGGGAATCGAAGCGCGGGAAACACATGAAATCAATGGACCCATCCATGCCGACCAGCGCCGCGGTATGCAGGTCTCCAATGACGCCGTGATTCTCGATGGACTGGGATTCCATGTGCCTAAACTAAGGCAATCGGCCATGAGCCGCAAGGGAGTCGATTCATCAGTGGCCGAGCCCCACGAAGTCTAACTGTATATCTGGGGCTGGCCACTTTCAAATCTCGCCGTTAAGCTGGCGGCCATGCAGGGCTTCAATCTCGATTATGCCGCGCTGGGCATGATTCTGGCGGGAGCGCTGTTCTTGTTCTGGACGCAAAAATTGCGGACGGACATCACGTCCCTGCTGGTCACACTCGCCCTCATCCTTCCCTGGCCGCATCCGAATGGGCCTTGGCGGAGCATTCTGACGTATCAGGAGGGGTTCTCCGGATTCGGCAGCGTCGCCGTCATCATGGTCACGGCCATGTTCGTGCTGGGCGCGGCGATGGTGCGGACGGGCGCGGCGGAAGGACTTGGCGGCAGGCTGTTTCGCGTCTGTGCCCGCAGCGAACCGCTCCTGCAGTTCGCGATTCTGGGCGTCTCCACGCTGTTTTCAATGTTCATGAACGACACAACCGTGGTGCTCGTGTTCATGCCGATCATCATGGCGGTGTGCAAGGAACGGAACCTTTCGCCATCACGATATTTGCTGTGCGCCGCCTACGGCTCGCTGCTCGGCGGGCAATGGACGCTCGTCGGCACGCGCAGCAACATCCTCATCAGCGACTTTCTGCTCCAGCGGACGGGCACCGGCATCGGCTTCTTCGATTTTACCCCCGTTGCCGCCGTCGTTTTCCTGGGCGCCGCGGCCTATTTTCTTTTGTACGGCCGGCGGCTTTTGCCCAGGGCGGGTGAAGGTGAATCAGCGGAGGAATCGCTGGCCCGCGAATATTTGACTGAAGTCCTGGTGACCCCGCAATCGGCGACGGTCGGCAAGGCCCTCAACCAACTCACCTGGTGGAAACGGAGCGATCTCACCGTCGTTGAACTGATCCGCGGCGCCGAACGCATTCCGGCTTCCGGCTGGATCAAACTGCTGCCGGGCGATGTCCTGATCATGCAAGGGCCGGTGCCGACGATTGGAGATTTGCTCAAGTCCCCGGATTTTCAACTCAAGGAGGAACTGAAAATTGACAACCAGACGCTCCACAGCGTGGATTTGGTGACGGTGGAAGCGCTGCTCCCGCCGAACTCCGATTACATCGGCGCCACGCTCGCCCAGATGGATTTCAGCCGCGATTACGGATTTACCGTCATGGGCATTTCGCGACAAGGGAAAACCATCCGCGAACGGCCGATGGCTACGCCCTTGGAATTCGGCGATTCGTTGCTGCTGTTGGGACACGTCTCCGGGGTCGAGCGATTGGGGCGCAACTCGAATCTGATTCTGCTGGGACAAACCCAATTCCCGGCGTTGGGCCGGCGAAAGGCAGTAATCACCATCGCTCTACTGGTGGGCGTGATGGTTCTGGCGGTGACGGGTTTGTTGAACCCCGCCATCTCCATTCCGCTGGTGGCCGTGCTCGCCATCCTGTTTGGTTGCATCAAAATCAAGGACGCCTACGAGTCGGTGAACTGGCAGGCGGTGGTGACCGTGGCCGCCATGATTCCCTTCGGCTTGGCGCTGGAAAAAACGGGGGCCGCCGCGGACCTGGCGCACGCCACCGTCACCGCCCTGCAAGGCTTCGGTCCGCTGGTGGTGATGGGAGCACTTCTGGTGCTGGCCGCGGTACTGACGCAATTCATCGAGAACGCGGCCGTGGCCATCATTCTCGCGCCGCTGGCGTTTCAGATGGCGAAGGACACTGGCGTGGATCCTAAACCGTTCCTGGTCGGTCTGGCCATTTGCGTGTCGTCGGCCTTTTGCACGCCGGTAGCGCACGAGAGCACGATTCTGGTGATGGGTCCGGGCCGTTACCAATTCAAACATTACCTGCAAATCGGCGGGGTGATGGCGCTGCTGACGTGGATTATTGCCACGCTGGTCACGCCGCTGGTGTGGCCGTTCGGCCGCTGATCATTTCCGGTCCGGCTTGTCTTTCTTCGGCTCCGGTTCTTCCTTGGGCGGCGCCATGCGTTTTTCCCACATGGTTTCGACGGCATGTTTGCTGCCCAGGCCAAAGGCGAGGGCAAATCCCAGGGCCAGCGCGCCGAACGCAATCAGAAACGCGCCCGTCACAATCCCCACCGCGATGTTCAGTTCCACCAGCGCAATCGCACAGGTGAACACGAGGATGGCCGCGCGCACAATCCGGGCCACGAGCCGTGCGCGCTCGAATTCCTCCTGGAACAGCGCGCGCAACACCGAGCGCGATACCGCCGCCGCCACGCTCCAGCCGATGAGCAGGATGACCCCGGCGGTAATCAGTTGCGGAACCAGCCCGACCAGCTTCTCCAGCAGTTCGGACAGCACGGTCAGTTTCCAGATCAGGATGGCGTTTTCGAGAAAGACCAGGAATACAAACAGGCCGACGACGGTTCCCGCAAATCTGAACAGCGAATGCCGGACATCGCCTTTTTCCAGCGCGCGACCCCATCCCAGACGCGATACCACCCGGTCCAGCCGCAGCAGAATCAGGACGCGGACAAGCAGTTTCGAGATCAGCCACGCCACGAAAATACCCAGCACGAGCACGACCAGCCCGGAAAGCAGGGTCGGCAGGTAGCCGACGATGTTCGCCATCACGTCATTGAGCGATGCAAAAGGCTTTTCATTCATAATGTCTCCTCTCTCAGACCAGCCAGCGTTTTGGTTCCGCCGGCATATCATAGACGGTGACGACCGCCTTGGCTGTCCGGTCCGCCACTTCCAGAGGCGGCGCGTAGCCCAGCAATTGCTCAATCACGCCTGCTTCCGTGCCGCCGAGCACGATGATGTCCGCGTCCCTTGATTCGCGCAAGAGGCCCGTGACGATGTCACCCGACCGGACCACCTCCAGTTCGCCCGGTGCGTAACGCGTGCCAAGCGCCTGGTTCATGTCCGTCTCGGACCGTTGCAACTCGGTGGATGTTGCCGAACGCGGCAACACGTGCACAGCGCGCACCTGGGTCTGGCCGGTCTTGCTGAGGGCGCCGGCCACGTCCGCTGCCAGATCGGAGTGCGGCCCGTGTTCGTAGGCGAAAAGAATTGTCCCGGGCTTCTCCGGCCAGCGTTCGGCGCTCACGACCATCACCTGTGCCGGCGCGGAGCGGATCACGCGGTCCACGATGGTGGCGGCCAGCCGCTCCAACAGGCTGGCCCGGCGCGCGCGCCCCATCACAATCAGGTTGCATTGCTCCTCCAAGGCCGTTTCGATGATGCCGTAGGAAATCCGGTGTGAGATTTTGACCACGGTTCTGACGGGAATGCCGTCGTTGCGCAGATCGGCCACCGCCTGGGCGAGCAGCTCCCTGGCTGTTTGCGCGCGTTCAAATCCTTGCGCCAGCAATTCGCGTTCGGGTACTTCCACGACCGAGAGCGCAATCAACTCGGCATCGTATTGGCGGGCAACCGCCACCGCCGCGTCGAGGATGATGCCGGCCCGCCGCGGGTCCCCGATGCAGGCGAGAATCCGGTATTCCTTGCGTTGCGCGGCCTCGCGCACCGCCACCAGTTGTTCGTAGGAGCGGTCGCGCCGGCGCGCGTAGCCGTAAAAAACCGCCAGCCCCAGGCCTATCCACACCGCCGCGCTCAACCACGCCGTCGGGCTGTAGAAAAACAGGAACACCGCCAGCCCCAGTTGCAGGAGAATCCCAACAATCGGGATGAACGGGACGAAGGGCACTTTGAATCCGCGCCGCAAGTCGGGCCGTTTCTTACGCAGGGTGATCAACGCCGCCTGCACCTGGATGAACAGCAGCAGGAACATAATGTTCGCGGCGCTGGCCACGGCCTCGATCGGCAGGGTCACCGCCATGACGACGCTTAACGTGCCCGAGGCCAGAATCGCCCAATGCGGCGTTTTGCGTTGCGGATGCACACTGCCGAACCATGACGGCAGGTTGCGGTCGCGCCCCATCGCAAACGACACGCGCGAGGAGGAAAAAATCGTTGCGTTCAACGCGCTCATCGTCGAGAACAGTCCGCCAATCAGGATCAGGACGTCACCGCCGGGGAAGAAATTCCTCGCGACATTCACCAGGGCGGTTTCCTTGAGCTGGCCCAGGTATTTCCAGCTCGGCACGTCTCCCGGCTGCGCCGCCCCGAGCGCCGCAAACGCCACCAGCAGATAAATCGGCACGACAATCAGCAACGACAGGAAAATGGCGCGCGGTACGTTGCGTTCGGGGGCGCGCACCTCCTCGCTGCATTGAGCGATAATTTCATAACCTTCGAAGGCAATGAACGTCAACCCCATGGCGATGAACACGTGCCCGATACCATTGGGCATGAAATTTTGGGTGAACGTCAGGTGCCAGTCGGGCCGGTGCACAGTGATCCAGACGCCGAAGCCGATGAACACTACCAGCAGCAGGATTTTGCCGCCGGTGATGATGTTGCCCGTGCCGCCGGCTTCCGACGCGCCGCGGTAATTGATGAAGGAAAATACCGCCACAACTGCCACTGCCGCCCATTGCGTCGATGAAAGGAACGGTGTGACGACGTGTTCCCAGCCAAATAGCGGCAACACTTGCTGGAAATAGGCGCCGAACCCCAGCCCATACAATGCGCACGCCACCACATAGGCGAACCACGACATCCAGCCGCTCATGAAGCCCTGCGGGTCCTTCAACCCGGTTTTTACGTAAAGATAACCACCGCCCGCGCTGTGAAAGGATGAACCCAGTTCCGCATACGCCGCCGCCGCAAACAACGTGACGAAACCGTTGAGGAGAAACACGAGAATCAGCGCCGGGCCGGCCACGCCCGCCGCGATGCCGGTCAGCACGAAGATGCCCGCGCCAATCATCGCGCCGACGCCGATCATCGTGATGTCCAGCAACCGCATTTCGCGGCTCAGCCGGACTTCTGAAGGAGTCGAAGCCATTGAATTATTTTCTGCGTTTACGCGATTCCACCAGTTTGCCCGCCCGCCGACAGCCCGGTTCCAAATTTAAAAAACTGCCGGTTTTGGTTCAGGCCGCGGCTGGCTTGTTTTTCCAAGTGATGGAATCAATGTAAGTGAGCCACCTCAGCCCAACCAGCGCGCGCGAGCGGATTTGGAAGGAATCGTTCGGATAATACACCAGATAATCATCCACCCCGGCCGCCAGTCCTTCCCGGATTTCCTTGAGTTGGCCCAGCCGGCTCCGCATGAGCACATAGACGTAGGGAAGCTGATAGTTTTTTCGGATCTGCCGGACCAGTTCCATGCCGTTGAAGCCGGAACCAAATCGGCGGTCGGTGATGACAAAGCGAACCGGGCGGGTTTGGAAATGTTTCCAGAGTTCCTCGGCAGAAGCAAAGCTGGATACGTCCGCGCCGTCGAGTACAAGTTGGTCCTCGATGTGCGAACGCTCGTCGTCTTTCCGGATCGCGAGGTAGATGTTGGTTGTGGTCAGGTTTGCCATAAAGCTACTCAGCCACATACGGCTTCCCTCATGTTGTCCCCGGAGGGGTTGGCTTTGCAAGCCCGCCCTTCAGGAAAAATGGCAGGAACACACCGCTTGCCGCGGCGATGCTGATGCTGTAGCCGGGTTTGGGACGTCCATCTTTCAGCACAAAGGCGCCAGACGCTGATTTTGCCTCGGATGGACACAAGTGACCCCGGACTTCGGGCCGCAAAAAGGCGCAAAATGCTCAAAGACTGAAAACTTGGGAAATGAGAAACATCAAACGCCGGACATCGAATGAGAAGTCCAGTCGGCACGGCAACCCACACCCTGTTCAACGGCTTCACCGATTATCCCAGCCATTGCATCAGCTCGCGCAAGGACGCAATCTCTCGCGTCACCTCGCATCCGCCCGGTCGGGGCTTGCGTCCGGGATTATACCAGCAGGCATCGAGGCCATACTGAATCGCACCCAGAATGTCGGAGTTCCAGCCATCGCCAATCATCAGCACTTCGCGACGTGAGGGATTTCGCAATCGCGCCAGTGCCGCGTCGAAGAACTCTTTGGCTGGTTTGGCAAAACCGATTTCTTCCGAAATAATCATCTCCGAAATGTGCCGGCGGATAGCGGATCGGGCGAGCCTTCCGCGCTGGACCACCTGCAAGCCGTTGGTCAAAATGGCCATGCGGTATTTCCCCTGCAATGCCTGCAGCACTTCTGCCGCACTCTCGATCAGTTCCGAACATTCGGCCAGACACTCGAGATAGCAGGCGCTGAACGCCGCCGGCGGATGTGCAAGTCCGATGGTCTGCAGCAGCAGTTCAAAGCGGCGCACTTTGACGAGGCCGGGCATAAGCTCTCCCTTTTCCACCGCTTGCCATAACGCTTGGTTGATGCGCTGGTAGGCGACCAGGTAACCGGGGTCGTAGATGGCTCCTCTCAACTGGAAAACCCGCTGGAGCGCGGCGCTTTCCGCCCGGTCATAGTCGAACAGCGTGCCGTCGGCATCGAACAAGAGCCACTGGTATTGCTGCATCAATCAGGGATAAAGGTTTTGCCTGCCATCGTAAAGTCGAAGCTGGTTACGCGGAGATTGTAGTTGCCTCATGAAAGGCGGTGCCGCCCGCGGCTGGATGAGCCGCCTGCGCTACGCTTCCGTCTTCATCGGGTTTCGGCTCGACAAAACGACGCGATCATCCGCCCTCGATTTACTACGACGCGGCCGGTGGGGACGGCTGCGCTGCCAGTTGCTGGAGACGGCCGCGCAGGGCGAACGTAAGCGCTTTGACGGTGATCTCCGAGGTGAGGAACGGTTTCCCCATCAGATCGTCACCACCGTTGCGGCCCATTTGAGCGCGCGCCTCGAAGTCGCTCTGGCCGGTCACAAATACGACGGGTGTGACGCGATTCGGAACGGTATCACGAATTCTTGAGCAGACCTCGAATCCATCCATGCCGGGCATGACCACGTCCAGGAAAATCACGTCGAACGGTTTTTCCAGGGCCAGGGCGAGCGCGGTCTCTCCATTCTCCGCGCTTTCCGGCTTTTTAAAGGCCGTTTGCAGGGCGCCGACCAGCGCCCGGCGTGCCACAAGATCATCATCCACCACCAGCATGTGAATCGGCGGGTTGAAGGCCAGGTCCGCTTTCAGTCCCGGCACACACAAGTCATTGAGCAAGTCCACCGCGCTCGCCATGGTGGCCAGCGCGGACGGAGTGGCGTGCCTGGCATTCTGCAACATTTTTCTGAGCAGACCTTCCAGAGCGGCGCTCATTTGATAGGCCGGATGCACGACTTCCGGGCTGGGCTTGGAAATCAATGAATTCACGCGAAGGAAGCCATCCGCCAGCATGGCCTGCCGCGTCTCCTCATTCGTGATCTGAAGAATCATCTGACAAAGCTCCCACAACGGGCCAAGGTGTTTTGACACGCGGGTCAGGAAGGCATTGGTTAACTTGTCCGCCTCCGACGGCGTCGGCGTTGAAAGCGGTGGCCGCGGGGCGATGGCAGATCCCGGGTCAGGGCGCGGACCCTCGGTGACCGTCACCGGCGAATCCGCCGTGTCCTGGCCCTGGCCGGGTTGCGGGAGCGATTTCCGGGCGCATCCCCGGAGACGACCATGCAAGGCGAGCGTGAGTGCCTTGACCGTGACTTCAAAAGTGAGAAACGGTTTCCCCATGAGATCGTTGCCGCCGCTGAGGGTTGACTTGCAGCGCGCGTCGAAGTCGCTCTGGCGGGTAACAAAGACCACCGGAGTGGTGCGGTTGGGAATAGTATCGCGAATTTTCGAGCACACCTCAAACCCGTCCATGCCCGGCATTTGCACGTCGAGAAAAATCACGTCGTATGCCTGCTGAACGGCTTGGACCAATGCCGTCTCGCCGTCTTCCGCCAGGTCCGGCTGGCTGAAGGCCTTTTCCAGCGAGTGGGACAGGGCCTGACGGCTTATCAGGTTGTCGTCCACAACCAGAAATTTTAGAGGACGGTTCGTCAGAAGATCCGGCGCCAATCCTGGCCCGCACAAGTCGTCCAGCAAATCCAGGCCACCGGCGACGGTTCGCAGCGTGGAGGGCGTAATGTTTCGTATCTTTTCGATGAGCTGTTTGAGCAGTCCCTCCAGGGCCGATGCCGCCTGCCACATCGCAAGCGCCTCCGGAAAACCGGCCTCGTCTTTCAGCACCCCCATTTCGAGACACAGATTCGACAGCAGTTCCTGCCGGGCCGCATCGCCCGACTCCCGACCGATGTCCTGAAGGAGCTTTCGCTGCAAGGCGAGGCGCTCTTTCGCCCGCGCATAAAATTCGTCGAGCGGATCGTCGTTCGCCGGCAGGTCGGTGCGTAATGACGCGGAGGGACCGACTCGGAACACTTTCAGGAACTCGCCAAAGGCCTCCTCCTCCGCGCGAACTCTGGATGAAGGCACCCCACCGGCAGCCGGAGCCAGCGCCCACGGATTGAATTGCCGATTAATGTCAGCAAGAACCTGGGGGGCAAATTTTCCCAATATCAGGAACCCGGTAAAAGTGAACGCAGCGGCGAAAAAAAGAGCCCGCAGGACGATTCCGGGTGAGGCGGGTGGAGGCGGTGGCGGGGCCGTCACTATTTTTGGACCATTGATCAGGCTGGCAGAGGCAGATCGCGGAACATCCTCGCCGACCGCATTGGGGATGGATAGATGTGTCCGGTAACGCTCCTGGCGTTCCCGGGCAGCCTGTTGGATTATATCCCATTGAATGGAACCCGGCTCCGGTGGCGGCGTCTCGAATCCGGTGGCAGCCGCATCCGTGGCTCCGCGCAGTGGCAGGCACCAAAGTCCTGCCACGGCGAAAATCAGGGACGGGCCAATCCACAACGACCGTGCGGTGCCGGGAACCATTCGCCGGGCAAGACCGTTCGCCGCCATTTTGAACTGGTTTATCAGCTCAAATGGAATCAGCCGGACAGCCGCTTGCGACCGCAAGCCAGCCGCCAATCCGTTGAATGCCGATTTCGGTCCCATTTTTCCGGTCATGCATGAAATTCAACCGGACCGGCGGATGTTTCCGCCGGCCACGCAATTACGGCACCGCGTTCTGGCCCGGTGGCACGGTGGCCCATTGGCCGCGAAACACCGTCTGCAAGCTCGGGGTCTTCGGCGGAAGCCTGGTCGGGTCGTCGAAATTGACATCATAAGCCCAGTTGCGTTTGGGCGGGTTATAAACGTTTGCCTGTCCCCAAACGTTGGTGGCATAGAGACTCGGGAACATCTTGATCATGGAACCGTTATAGGTGAAAACGTTGGCCGATCCCCAGTTTTCCAGAAAACGCGGGAAATTTTCCATGCCGCCACTGTAGTGTCCCAAGGTCGTATCCACGGCACCGGTCAGAATGGCGGCATTGACGGTGGTGGATGCGGCACCCGGTTCGCTGGTACTGTTCGGGTCGTGCCAGGCGTCGGACAGAATCGTGATGGCGTCGCCCACCAGCGAAGCCGGCCGGGTGGCGGAGGTGTTGGTGGATCCGAGATTCGGAGCATTGTAGTCGCCCCAAACGTAAAGTGGCCGCCCCGTGGCGATGGTAAGTCCATTGGTGAGCAGTTGACGTCCGTTGAAGACTCGAACGGCGCCCAGGTTGTTGGCCGGCAACGTGCGGCGGTCCACCACATAAACGGAACTCAAAATCAGATTTGATCCAATGACCGAGTAACGCAGACTGGTATTGGTCTGGTTCCAGGCCGCAAGTCCCCCAATATTTATGTCAATGGGCAGAACGGTTTTACCCTCGCGCGCGTCCCAAAAACTGTTGGCGGTCGAGACAAACATCGTCAGTTCATTGGTGGGGACGGGGGTCGCAAAGTTGTTAAAAAACCCGCTGGTGGCGCTAACCCCGTTATTCGAAGCGACCAGGACCATGTCACACTGATTGTAATATCGCAGCCGCCCGATGGATGAGTTGGGGTCCTCGCCGACGGGCGGCGGCTCGATGATTTCACGGATGGCTTGCGGGGTGTTGGTGGCTCCGATGGGAAGCGTCAAGGCCGAAACGTGAGGGACTTTTTGGTCCGGATGCACATAAACCACACCGCCCGCCGGCGGGCCACGCGTATCCAGCGGGTCTCGCTGAAACAGGATGTCCCCCACGGCGGTCGACACTGGATTCAAACGTCAGAGTGTTGTCCGGCTCAACGTAGAGTTGTCCGTTGGAATGCACCCGTCCGGTAACGTCGAAGGGCTGGCCGCAACTGATTTCCATTTCGCCCGAGGAATACATGGCAAACTGGAAAATGGGGATGCGGGTCAATTGCAGTTGCTGAAGCACTCCGGCGGAGACTTGTTGCGGACTGGCCGTATCTTGGGCGTGGGACACGATCGTATAAGTTGAGACATACCCCTTCAAGCCGGCATAGGTTGAGCTCAGCACGACATAGTTGGTAGCCGTTCCACCCGCCACATATGTCTGGCCGATATTGCCGTTCGCATCATTGAATTGCCACGTGCTCCAATATGGGGAGTCCGAGGACGAGGGCACGGTATTCTGGCGATAAGTGTTCAGGTTGTTGATCACCAAATTGTCGCCACCCATAAAGAAAATCCCGGTCGATCTGGCTCACCACCTTTTCCGTGGCCGCTTCCGCCGCCGCGACCGACCGGTTATATTGGATGGAACGGTACGTCAATTTGGTGCTGCTGGCCGACCATGACATCGCCGCTGCCAGCAGGGCCAGGGCAATGGCGCTCATGATCAGCGTCAGTATCAGGGCGCTGCCGGTCTGGTTTTGTTTGGAAGTGGTCAAGGTGGTCTTCATACTCAATCCAGGGCGCGCCGGGTCATGGAAGTTTCCAGTTTGTAATAATCCGCGCCCAACAGGAAACGCGCGGGTTGATAGAATTCGAGGGTGAGATGAATCACCCGGTTGTTCTGGATGTTGGTCAGCACGGTTCCCGAAAAATTCTGTGCGCTGAACGCAATGGTGTTGGTAACCGCATCAGCCAGGACGACGGTGTTGGTGCCGCCCGGCGCATGCAGGGTTTGCCTGAACGTCGCGTCGTTTGGATTGACAAAATAGACGATGTAATTGTTGGTATCCGCGGTCGGATAAATGAGGAGGCCGTTGCCCTGTTGCGTCTCTCCATCCAACAACCCTTCGAAAACACCGTTCGTCGTGACGTTGCCGACCGACACGCTGTCACAAGCGTGGACTTCACCCGCCATTTTATCGGTCGTTTGGCGGGACCACGTCGTGACGTTGAGCTTGATCGTATTGATTTGAAACATCCTCAAGCCAAACAAGTTTGCGGCAATGATGCCGCCGACCATGAGCAGAAACACCGCCGTCGCAATGAGGATTTCCGGCAAGGTGAAGCCCTGGTGCGGCCCGGGACATCGGCGGCGGCCTGAATCTGGAAATGGAACTTCAAGCTTCATTGGTCGGGGGCCCGGATGGTTTCAATGGTGTTGGTGATCAACTGGGCTCCCCTGAATTGCCAGATACAATCCACCCGGATTTTCCGGATTGGCGGGTTGAGTGAAATCGGGGAAATTGTCGTGACCACGGTGGCCGGGGTGCCGTTGGAACCTGATCCGGGCATATCCAGTGAAACCACCTTGTTCGGAAAATTCGTGGTAACCAACTGGTCCACATTCGAAACGGTTGTATTCCACAGCGCGCTGTGTGTCTCTTCGATGCGCTGCAACGCCCGGGCGTTCGCCGCCTGAACCAGTTCGCCTTTTACTGCGGCGGTGGTGCAGTAGATGTATCCCGAGACAATCCCCCCCACGGTCAGCCCGGTGATGGCCAAAGCGATAACCACTTCCACCAAAGTCATTCCCGCCCGCCCTCGCGGCGGGAATGGGACGACTTTTTGATTTGAATGCCTGGTTTTCATCGAATTCCGCCCTGCCTGCCAACCGTACCATCAGCTTTGCCGTGCAATGAATTCCCAATAAATTCCAACTTTCCGGGGCAATTTCAGCATGTTTCGGTCCAATTATGGCGGTAAAATCGGGCTAAATTTGCGCTGGCAAACCCTCGGTAACCCCTGCAAACGGGGAGGTTGCGGCAGTAACGTTGACGACCGGATAAAATGTCCCCCCCGGCTCCGGCTTTTTGCGCAGGCTGAAGGCCAAATGTCATTCCGGGCGAGAGCCGACGATCAATCCGTCTTCGCTGGAATATGGCACGACCAGCGGGAGTTGACAGATGGTTGTCGGCGAGAATGCGGACAGGATGGTGGAGACGAAAATATCCGCGTCCGGGGGTCGAACAACCGACGGCTTCATTTTGTCTGAACAGTGTGCAATTACACATCGCTGCCGATGACTTGTGGAAGAGGCGGATGTCGTTGCCGGCGCCGTGGGTCGTCTTGTTGTCACTGGCATTGGCAGGGGTGATCGGTTTTTTGGATTATCGCACGGGGCGCGACGTGGCCATGTCCGCAATCTATCTGATCCCGATTTGTTGGGCCAGTTGGGCCGTCGGACGCCGGGCGGGTCTGCTGCTGGCCATCGTCTCCACGATTCTATGGTTCGTGGCTGATTTGAAGACGGGTTACCAGTATTCGCATCCGCTGATACCCTATTGGAACGCGCTGATGTTGCTGGTGTTTTTCCTGGTGGTGGTGAGCCTGCTTGCGGCGTTTCAGGACGCCCATCATCATCTGGAGAAAACCGTTCAGCAACGAACGGCGGCGTTGAAATCGGAAATCGCCGAACGCAAACGCCTGGAAACCGCCAAGCTCCAGGCCGAACGGCTGGCCGTGGTGGGCATCATGGCTGCCGAACTCGCCCATGAGGTCCGCAATCCGCTCGGGTCCATCACCTTGAATCTCGACCTCATCCACCAGGAAATCGGCAGACTGGCCGGCGACGACGGAAATGCGTGCGCCGAAGGCCACCGGTTGGTGGATGAAATGCGCGAGGAAGTGCAGCGCATCCTGCGCGTGGTTGGCGATTACCTGCAATTCGCGCGCCTGCCCAAGCTGCAACGGCAACCACTGGTCTTAAACGAGTTGCTCGACCAGAAGCTGGCGTTCATGAACGGCGAATTTGACCGGGCCGGGATAAAATTGCGCACCAGCTACGATCCGGCGTTGAAGACGGTGAACGCCGACGCCGGGCAATTGTGGCAGGCGACGTTGAACCTGATTCGCAACAGCCTGGAAGCGATGGCGAACGACGGCGGGACGTTGACGGTCTGCACGCAATGCAACGGACGGGAGGCGCTGTTGCGCGTGATGGACACGGGCAAGGGCATGAACGCAGGACAGCTACAGCAGATTTTCGTCCCGTTCTACACCACCAAGGCGCAGGGCACGGGCCTGGGTCTGGCGGTCGTCCAACAGATTGCCATCGAGCACGGCGGGCATGCCGAATGCGAAAGCACCCCGGGCAAGGGCAGCACTTTCACCATCGTCCTCCCGCTCGCTGAGAAAACCTGACGTGAGCGACCGGCCAAAAATCCTGCTGGTGGACGACGACGAGCGGTTGCGCAACGCCGCCGGCAAAGTGCTCGTCGCCGGAGGGTACCGCGTCGCGGGCGCCGGTTCGGGCCGGGAAGCGCTGGAGCTGCTGCGGGAACCGGGCGTCGCGCTGGTGATTGGCGACCTGCGCCTGCCGGACCTGGACGGCATCGTACTGCTGAAACAAGTTCGGGAAGTCCGGCCCGAAGTCGAGGTGGTAATGATCACCGGCCACGGCAGCGTCGAAAAGGCGGTCGAGGCGATGCGGTTCGGCGCGTATGATTTCATCCAGAAACCGCTCGACAGCGCCGCGTTGCTGAGGACGGTGGCCAAGGCGCTGGAAAAGCAGCGACTTGCCACGGAAAATCGCCAGCTTCGGAATCAACTCGAGCAACGGCGGGGCGTGGATGCGCTCATCGGCGACAGCCCGGCCATGCGGGCGGTCAAACAACTGGTCCGCCAGATTGCCCCCACGGACGTCAACGTGCTCATTCAGGGTGAGAGTGGCACGGGCAAGGAGATTATCGCCGACGCGCTCCACAACCTGAGTGATCGCCGGGACAAATCGCTGCTGAAAATCAGTTGCGCTGCAATCCCTGAACCGTTGTTGGAAAGCGAATTGTTCGGGCACGAACGCGGGGCGTTCACCGGCGCCAACGCCGCCAAACCCGGCAAGTTCGAGCTGGCTGATGGCGGCACGCTGCTGCTGGACGAGATCGCGGAAATGACTCCGCAATTGCAGGCCAAGCTGCTTCGCGTGTTGCAGGACGGGCGTTTCCAACGGCTTGGCGGCACGAAGGAGATTCAAGGCGATGTGCGCTTGCTCTGTGCCACCCACGCCGACATTCCGAAGGCAGTCGAGGCGGGAAAGTTCCGGCACGATTTGTATTATCGGATCAACACCGTGCAAATTGCCCTGCCGCCGCTACGCGATCGGCGGAACGATGTCCCGCTGCTGACCGGGCATTTCCTGAGGCGATTTGCCGCTGACATGGGCAAGAACGTCCGGACCATCGCCCCGCCCGCGCTTGAGCAATTGCTGGCGCACCCGTGGCCCGGCAATGTGCGGGAGCTGGAACACGTCGTGCAGCGCGCCGTCGCGCTGGCCGGCAGCGGCACCATCACCGGTTTCGTATTCGCTTCCACCGTGTCCCACGCGACAAAGGGACGAGATGATTCAAACGTTTCCATTCCCATCGGCACGACGGTGGACGAAGCGACGAAGCGTCTGGTGGAAGCGACGATTGAGCGATGCGCGGGCAACAAACTTCGGGCCGCCCGGATGCTCGGCATTCCGCCGCGCACGATGTACCGGCATTTTTCAAATCCAGGCCGGTAGGCGGCGTCGGCCAGATTGGCAGAGCCAAGCTGCCACGCTGGCATAAACGGAAGGGTGTGCGCACCGGGTTGAACGGCCTTTTCCGGTTGGAACTGTTTCTGAATCAATCAGTTGCCGACGAACTTCATTTTCTGGCATCACCCCTGCAAAGCAAAATATTCGATGATGAAAAATATTCGCAATAAGTCCGTTTTGATTGTAGATGACGATGCCCGGATGCTCCGCGCGCTCAACCGGGTGTTGACCAACGAAGGCGCGGTCACCACCTGTGCAGAATGGGCCGGCGATGCCATTGACATCCTGACGGAGCGAAAAAAACGGGTTGACCTCGTCATCACTGACCTGCGGATGCCGTTCGTGTCGGGCCTGACGGCAGTATACGCCATCCACAAGATTCTTCCCGAATTGCCTATCATTGTGCTGACCGCCTTTGGCAGTCCCGATGTGAAGGTCGAATGCCTTCGCCAGGGCGCGACCGCTTTTTTGGAGAAGCCGCTGGACACGCCACAATTGTTGAACGTGGTCGAAGGGGTCTTCACTTCGCCGAAGACCGGCCCCGAGCCCGTCAAGCCGGGCAGAGACCGAAAGCAGGAGATTTTTGATGAAGACAACGGGCCAGGAAAAGCAAGCTGAACACACCTCACGAGGCATCGGAGCGTCGACTTTGCCGCCGGCCGGGTTGATGGTTGTGTCGCCGTTCTGCCATCGGCTGGCACAACATCGGCAAAACATTCATTCGCCGATAGCGCCCTTATCTCCGCGGTCGAGTCAGACCTGCATCTGGAGATGGCCGATTTATCGAACTTTCTGGTCATAAACAACAGCCAGAGGATCGTCACCCTCAGCGGTTCGATACATGACATCGAGGCCACACTGACAGGCACGGTGGCCACATGGATTGGATATGGTGAGGCGGAACCCGAGGCTCGCGAGGGCGGCGTCCCGGAGGTGATCAACCGGCTGGAGGCGCGTTAAGTGTCGAACAGGTGGACAAACGCGACACGACACCTTCGGCAGTCTAGGCAAATTCATTGATTTTCTCGCGGACATTTATTGCCCGATGCAAGTTGATCCCGTCGGTAACCGCCATTGGAAACGCAATGTCGCCTTTTTCCTGAGATGAGGGCCGGCGCAAGTTGCCCGCCGCGCCTTCGCCCGCCGCCGTTTCACCGACAAAGCCGCGAGCGGAGTTGTCCAATTACAAACCCCGGGCCGGTTAAGTTGCGTAAAACCACGGCACGCAGTTTGAGGAATGCCGATCATTTCGAGCTTTCTCTTTCCGTCGGGAATCATTTAGCTCTTGGACAAGCAACGATATGGAACCGGACAAAACCGCGCCGCCAGGAAAGATTCAATCAGCCCCGCTTTTTATCTGCATGCTGCTGGCCGCGGTGACCCTCGCCGTTTATTGGCCGGCCGTTCATTGCGACTTCCTGAATTACGATGACCCGGATTATTTCGCGTCCAATGTCCATGTGCTGGCGGGGCTAACGCCGGGCAACGTGGTCTGGGCGTTTACGGCGGGGCACGCGGGCAACTGGCATCCGCTGACGTGGCTGTCGCTGATGCTGGACGCGGAACTGTTTGGCAAAGGCCCTTTCGGCCCGCACCTGACTAATCTTCTGTTGCACGCCGCGAACACGGTGCTGCTCTTCCTCCTGCTCCGGCGTTTAACAAGGGCAACCTGGCGGAGCGCATTGGTGGCGGCATTCTTCGCCTTGCATCCGTTGCACGTGGAATCGGTGGCATGGGTGACGGAACGCAAGGACGTTTTGAGCGCGTTTTTCGGGCTGCTGTCGCTGTGGGGCTACGCGCGATTTGTTGAAGAGTTCAAAGCTCGAAGTTCGAAGTTCAAAGTCTTTTTCGCATTGACTCTGCTGGCGTTCGCGCTGGGTTTGATGAGCAAACCGGTGCTGGTCACTTTGCCGCTGGTGATGTTGCTCCTGGATGGGTGGCCACTGGGAAGAGTGACCGGTGACCGGTGGCAGCTGGCAGGTATCGGCCGTTTGGTGACAGAAAAAATTCCGTTTTTTGTCCTGAGCGCCCTTTCCTGTCTGGTCACGTTCATGGTGCAACAAAAGGGCGGCGCGGTGGCCGCGCTGACGAGTTACCCGCCGGGGGAGCGCGTCGAAAATGCGTTTGTTTCCTGCGCCCGGTATTTGGGCAAGACGTTCTGGCCCGCCACACTTGCGTTGCCTTATCCGCATCCGGGTCATTGGCCGTTGGGGCTGGTATTGTTTGCCGTGGTATTGTTTGCCGTCGTTTGCGCCGGCGCCGGTTGGGGGGGGCAAAAATATCCGTTCGCGCCGGTCGGCTGGTTTTGGTTTGTCGTGATGCTGGTTCCAGTCATCGGCCTGGTCCAGGTCGGCGACCAATCCATGGCCGACCGTTACACGTATTGGCCGTTGATTGGCGTGTTTGTGGTCCTGGTCTGGGGCTTGAGCGAGGCGTGTGCGCGCTTGCGGGTGCCGAAACCGCCGGTCATTTTTCTGGCCGTCATCGTGCTGGCCGCCTGCGCGTGGCGGACGCGTGGCCAGTTGGTTTATTGGCAGAACAGCGGAACGCTTTTTCGCCATGCGCTGGCGGTGACGCAAAACAATTATGTCGCCGAGAACGAGCTCGGCACGTGGTTGTCGAGCCAGGGGCAGATTGAGGAGGCGATGGATTGCTACCGGCAATCGCTGAAGATCAAGCCCGACAATGTTGACGCCCTTTATGATCTGGGCAACGCCTTTGCCCGGTGCGCCGACTGGGACAACGCCATCGCGGATTATCGCCGCGCCCTGGAAATCGCCCCGGCCCAGGCCGACACTCTTGATAATCTGGGCTTTGCGCTGGCGGCAAAGCAGCAGTTCACCGACGCCATCGCGTGTTTTGACGCGGCGCTGAAACTGGATCCGGATTCCGCCGGCGCGCACAACAACCTCGCGACGGTTTTGTTCAGGCAACACCGGTATGATGAGGCCGAGCAACATTACCGCGCAGCGCTTCGTCTCACGCCCGATAACCCGCAGATTTATGTCAATCTCGGCGACACCCTCGTCCGGCTGGGCCGGCCGGCCGACGCGGTGCAATATTATCAGGCGGCATTGCAGCTCAAACCCGGCGACCTGAGAATCCAGGCGAAATTACAGGCGCTGGGCGTGCCGGCGGATCTCACACCTCCCGCGAACTGAATTCGCGGATCATGGCTTTCCACCATGGCGCGAGCGATTCATCGGGCCGCAGCCACGCCTGCTGGTGCAGCCACACCAACGCGTGCGCGTCCGCCATCACCAGACGCCGTTCCGCATCGGACAGTTTGTCCGGACCCCGGGCCAACAATTTCTCGCCCAGGCCACGGACCTCGCTGCTGCCGACGCCGAGTTTGGCGAGTTGTTCGGCATAGAGTGGATTGAGTTGTTTCTCGCGCAGCAGCGAGACGTGGATGGCATTCACGTAGGGGTCGAGCACGGCTTCGGCCAGGCCGGCGTGCGGATGTGGAGGGGTGGTGTCTTCGGTGATTTCATGGACTTTCATGCGGGCGCGCAGGGCGACCAGTTCCAGTGGCGGAGCGGTCTCCTCCGGTGTCAGGAAGAAATCCATTTTGCGCGCCCGCGCACCCAGGCTGCGGCGGCTGGTGAACACGCTGAACGGAATGGATAACACCATTCCCGCCAGCACGGGCGTGAACCACCAGAACAAGGTATGATCGAGCTGCCACATGAACACGCCCCAAATCACTCCCACCAGTGTTTGCCACCAATGCCGCCGCACGGCGGAAGACCACGCCGTCCCGTCGTCCGCCTCGCGTTTTTGCGGACCCCAGCCCACGCTGACGCCGAGGAGGTTGGTGATGACAAAGAGCGTGTGCCAGAGCATCAGGAGCGGCGCGTGCAACGTCGAGAAAATGGTTTCGCCGATGACGCCCACGGTGGTGCGCGCCAGTCCGCCGAAGGCGCGCCGGCGTTGCCAGTCGAATGCGAGGTCAATGAGCGCGAGCACCTTCGGCAGCATGATGACGACCATGCAAATCACGAAGATGAGCAAGGCGTGCGCCGTGCCGCTCAAATTCAAATACGGCGTGAAAGCGTGGACGGGGATGTCCGACAGGCCGGAATTTTTCTGGTACCAGTAAATCCAGTTGAACGTGATTAAAAACAGCAGCCACAGCGGCCCCGCCAGATAGCCGCAAATGCCCAGCACCAGGTGCAACCGGCTCACGCCGCGCAGGCCCTTGGCAAAGAGCACCAGGCCGTGCTGCAAATTGCCCTGGCACCAGCGGCGATCCCGCCGCGCATTTTCGATGATGGCCTGAGGCGCTTCTTCGTAGCTGCCTTCAAGATCATAGGCGAACCAGATCGCCCGATTTTCCCGCGATAACAATGCCGCTTCCACAAAATCATGGCTGAGAATCTGGCCGCCAAACGGCCGGCGTCCGGGCAGTTGCGGCAAATCGCAAAACTGCATGAACGGTTCGGTGCGGATGAGGGCGTTGTGGCCCCAGTAATTTCCCAGATCGAGCGCCCAATAATTCAACCCGGCGATGAACAGCGGCGCGTAAAGGCGGTTGGCAAACTGCTGGATGCGCCCGAAGAAGGATTCGGCATTCACCAGCGCCGGCACGGTTTGAATCAGCCCTGCGCCCGGATGCGCTTCCATCAGTTTCACCAGCTCCACAATCGTTTCCCCGCGCATGACACTGTCGGCGTCGCAAACCATGAAGTAACGGTAACGGCGGCCCCAGGCATTGAGGAAGTCGCGCACGTTGCCGCTCTTGCCGCCCTCGTTGTTCAAACGTCGGCGGTAGTAAATGCGGCCGAGCGCGTCGAGTTCGCGGACCAGATCACACCAGCGCCGTTCCTCCTCGACCCATTTGTCCGGGTTGGTCGAGTCGCTCAGGATGAAGAAGTCAAACCGTTCGAGTTCGCCGGTGCGTTCGAGCGATTCAAAGGTTGCGCGCAATCCTTCATAAACGCGGACGGTGTTTTCGTTGCAGACGGGAAAGACAATCGCGGTGCTCGTGCCGGCGATGCTTTGCGCGCGATAATCCGCCAGTTGCGTGATGCGCCACCGGGCGCCAAACGTCCGCAGCACAAACCCATAGATTCCGTGCATGCAACCGATGGCGGCAAACAGAAACAAGATGACGAACAAAACCAGCAGCACCGTCCGGGACGTGGACCAGCCGGTGCGCCAGAGCAAATCCGCAAACAGCATGGAGACCAGCCCCGTCAGCAACAGGGCGGAAGAATAAAAGACGAACAGCCGCCAGCCGTGCCGGATGCGGGGCAGGGGAGGCGCGCCGGGCGCGGGCGATGGGCTTTGGGCCGGCATGGTTCAGTGGGTAAGGATGAAGACCACCACCAGCAGCAACCCGAACAATATCCAGACCAGCGTCATCTTGAAGTAAGGCAGCCGCCCCAGATTGGTCAGCCGTCGTAATCGGGCCGAGGTCAAGCGCGCGCGGCGTCATTTTTGAGAGTTGGAAATCCGGGCCGGCGCGGAAGTAGGTTTCGCGCATGGCGCCGACAAATTGCTCCGGCCACGGGCCCGGGCGCAGGAATTGTTCCTGCCAGCGGCCCGGCATGTCGGCGAGCAGCAGCGCCAGCCGTCCGCGGGTCGTCAGCATTTGATCGGCGTTCGCGGGCGATTCCTGCAGCACGGCGGCGAACCATTCGATCACGAGGCGGTCCATTTCCTCGGCGGCGAGCTGGGTGGTGGAGCGACCCGGTTCGGCGGGCGCGCGGCGCATGGCGCGTTCGAGCACGCGGAGGACGAGCTGGCCGAGCAGCGCCTTGTTGCGCACGCGCAGCGCGTGGAAATAATTCTCCACTTTCAAATAAGCGGCGTTCCACTCTTCCAGCGGACGGCCCGCCAGTTGGCCGGCCGCGCCGGTCACGGCGGATTCCATTGATACGTCCATGTCTCGCTCAAAATGTTGGTTCCTTTTTGCAGCGTGCACCGGAGGTCCACCGGGTTGATGTTGCCGGGCCGCGGCTGCATTTTCAGGACAACGCGCCAGGTCTTGAGAAACGGGTTGCGAATGACAAGATTATCCACAATGGCAGCGTTGGTGCTGCAATTGGCGATCGCCAGCGGCGGCTCGTTGACCGGCACGGCATCCAGTTTCGGCCCGGCAAAATCAATGACGAATTGCCGGGTGTTCGGGAAATGCGAGTCGAGACCGACGCGCGTGGCCATGACCCGGTTTTCTGAAAGCTTCACGTCCGCCCCGCCGCTTTGCCAGCAGATGGCGTAACTGAAGCGATAGGGCTGCAACGGCGCGGGTTTGTCCTTCGGATCCCAGAATGCGACAATGTTGTCCAGGCCTTCGTAGGCGGTGCTCAATTCGACCAGGTGCAAATCGCCGTCACCCCAATTGCCGTGCGGCTCCACCCACATGCTGGGCACGAGTTGATCGAGGTTGAAGGTGTCCTGGTACGCCGCGAACGAGCGTTCCCGCTGGAGCAGCCCGAAGCCGCGAATGTTCGGCGCGTGGAAGATTTGATGGCGCATCACCGGCGGATTGTCGAGCGGACGCCAGAGGATTTCGCCGCCGCTCATGTGCATCAGCAACCCGTCGCTGTCGTGGACCTCCGGGCGGTAATCGTCGAACCTGCGCTCGGAGCTTTTGCCGAGCCAGAACATACTCGTCAGCGGAGCCAGGCCGAGGGTTTTGACCGGCCGGCACTCCGGATTTGCGGCCAGCACCGTGTTGGTCTGCCGCAGGAAGAGCACGGCAGTCACATTCACCACGGTGGTTTCGCCGGGGTAGATGTTGAATTCATACGCGCCGGTACACCGGACGCTGTCGAGAATGGCATACAAGGTCAAATCCTTGTCCTCCTTTTGCGGCTTGCCCAGCCACCAGTCGGTGAAGATGGGAAATTCCTCCGGGCGATCCGATTCGCCGCAATCCAGCGCCAGCCCGCGCGCGGAGGGGCCGTAGCGCTGGTCTTTGCCCAGGAGCCGGAAATAGCTCGCGCCGAGAAACGCGCCCAGTTCATCCAGTTGATTCGTCCGGTTCAGCGGATACAGGATGCGGAAACCCGCGTAACCCGTGTTGGCGGGGATTTCCTTCTGGATATGCAGATCGCCGTAATCAAAAAAGTCCTGCACGAACCGGATGGGCTGCACATGCGTGGCGGTGAATTCATTGACATGCACCGGTTCCTGATAAAGATAACCCGGATGAAAGAATTCGATGCGGAACGGCAGATTATCTTCCGTCCAAAGCGCCTTCTCCCGGCGGAAGCGGATTTCCCGGTATTTATCGTAATCCAGATTGTCCTGCCGCAGCACTTTGGGCAAATCGGCGCGGGGTGAATGGAAGGGATGATGCGCGCGCTCCAAGGCACGCCGGGTGACGTAGTCCAGGTTCACCTCGGCCGCCTCCGGGCCGGCCAAAACCCGGCCCGCCAGCGCCATCCCGATGACTAGAATCAGACAACTCCGTTGCCACATGCCAGCCACAAGGAAAACAGACCGGCGGAAATTTGCAAGTTCGCTGCGGAATTGATTGGAAATCAAGCTGTTCCGGGGTCGCCGGCAGGTTCCATTGGGGCCAACACCAACAACAAAGGCGCGAGAATCAGCAATTCTTCGCGCCGTCTCCCGGTTAGAACCCTGGTTAAGTCAAAACAATCTTGTCGCCTTTCCTGAGGGTGACGATGGCCTTTTTCCAACTTGGCGCCTGGCCGGCCTGCGTGGTGCGCTGGCGGCGAAGTTTGCCGCGGACGTTCAGCGTGTTCACCTTGATGACCTTCACTTTGTTGGCCTTGAACAATTCCTCCACCGCCTGCCGGATTTCCGCCTTGTTTGCGCGGCGGTCGGCCACGACGGTGTATTGATTGTATTTTTCGGCCTGTCGCGTGCCTTTTTCCGTGAGCCGGACGGTTTTGATGACTTCAAAAGTGTTCATGGTTTATTGGTCCTTGGCCAGATGTTGCCCCACTTTTTCAAAGGCGTCCTTCGTGAACAGCAATTTGTCGGGTCGCAACACGTCATAGGTGTTCAGCGAATCGCTGGTCGTCAGCGCGACGTCCGGCAGGTTGCGCGATGCGAGCGCGAGGTTCTTGTCCCTGTCCGCCGAGACAATCAGCGTGGAGCCTTTCAAATCCAACGCGGACATCAGACCGGCAATCTCCTTCGTCTTCGGGGAAGCGAGCTTCAAGGTATCCACCACCACCACGTCGCCGGCCTTGAGCCGCTCGCCCAATGCCTTGCGCAACGCCAGGGCGCGGGTTTTTTTAGAAACTTTTTTGCCGAAATCACGGGTTCTGGGGCCAAAGACCACGCCACCACCACGCCACAATGGCGATTGAAACGAACCGGCGCGGGCACGGCCGGTGCCTTTCTGCCGCCACGGCTTCTTGTTCGTGCCGGCGACTTCGCCGACGTTTTTGGTGTGGGCGGTGCCGCTGCGTTGCGCGGCCCGATACGCCGTGACGACGTCATGCACGGCTTGCGTGCCTTTCCCGCCTTCAACCAGCGGGAACTTCACTTCCAGTTCGCCCTGGTCCTTCCCTTCGAGGTTCTTGATGGCAATCTTCATTTGCTTATTAAGTGGAACGGGCTTCCTGCCCGTTGGACAGGCAAGATGCCTGTCCCACCATTACTTCTTTGCCTCCGCGGGCTTGGGTTCGGCTTTCCTGGCCTCGGCGCCCTTCCGTTTCATCGGCGCGACGCTCACCGGCGGTTTCCAGCCCTTGGGCCGTTTCTTCGATTCGCGGATGACAACGTAATCGCCGTCCGAGCCGGGAATCGCGCCTTTGATGAGCAGCAAATTGTCCGCCTCGCGCACTTGAATCACTTCCAGGTTCTGCGTCGTGCGTTGGACCTGCCCCATGTGACCGGGCATTTTCTGTCCGCGCATGACCGTGCCGGGAAACAGACGCTGGCCGATCGCGCCGACGCGGCGATACCAGCCTTTTTGACCGTGGGACGCCAGACCGCCCGCGAACCCGTGGCGCTTCACGACGCCTTCAAAGCCGCGGCCTTTCGTGACGCCGATGGCATCCACAAAATCACCGGGGGCGAACAGCGCCGGGCCGACAATATCGCCCGGTTTTACTTCCTTTGAAAAGTTGCGGAATTCCCGGATGCGCCTGACCGCGGTGCCATTGTGTTTCTTGATGTGCCCGAGCAACGGCTTCGTCACCCGTTGCTCCTTCTGGTCGGCAAAACCGAGTTGAACGGCGTTATAGCCGTCCTTGCCGGCCTGGGTTTTCACCTGCAGGACGCGGTTGGGGCCGGCGAGCACGACGGTCACGGGAATCAGAACCCCGCTCGCATTATAGACGCGCGTGCTGCCCAGTTTTTTTCCTAAAAGTCCAAGTGGCATGGCGGTTCTCCTTAAATCTTGATGGTGATGTCCACGCCGGCGGGCAAATTGAGCTTCTTCAACTCGTCCACGGTTTTGGCGGTCGGCTCGATGATGTCAATGAGCCGTTTGTGCGTGCGTTGCTCAAAAGTTTCCTGCGACTTTTTGTCCGCGTGCGGCGAGCGTTGCACGGTGAAGCGTTCGATGCGGGTCGGCAGCGGGATGGGGCCGGCGACGCGGGCGCCGGTGCGTTTGACGGTGTCGGCGATTTCGCGGGCGGACTGGTCTATGACGCGGTGGTCATAGGCCTTGAGGCG
The DNA here is from genome assembly GCA_963802515.1 of uncultured Verrucomicrobiae bacterium. Taxonomy (GTDB): domain Bacteria; phylum Verrucomicrobiota; class Verrucomicrobiia; order Limisphaerales; family UBA11358; genus UBA11358. The sequence continues at coordinate 475,866 of CAWDIX010000002.1, read as the reverse complement.
GATTCGGATGCGTTGGGCAGCCATACAAAGAACAATTGTCTGTTAATGGTTTCGTTACATTTGCCGCTTCAATTTTCAAAAGCGGAGGCGGAGTGTAACAGTTAAACCGTTCCGTGCAACAAGTTTTTTGGGGAAATTTCGCAGCGGAATGACGGGCGCGCCAAAGGGGGACCGAGGCGAGACGCGCGAATCATCACCGGATATCGGAATGTTACGGATGGGGCTGTTTGTTGCCGAAACGTAACAATTCCGCCACACGCTTGTCACAACGCGCCGCCATCTTGCGCACGATTGAAATCAAATCCATGAAAAAGATCAGGACCAACAAAACCACCCGGGCGGCACTGTTCACGGGCGCCACCGCGTTAATGACCCTGAGCCCTCAGCTTCGCGCGCAATCATCCTCCGACGCGCTCATTAACAAATTGGAGCAGAAGGGAATTCTCTCGGCCGCGGAGGCCAGGGATTTACGGGCCGAAACGGCGGCCGAGGACACCAACATGGTCAATCTGCTCCCGGCGTCCAAGTGGAGGCTGGCGGATTCCATCAAGACCATCGGCCTGTTTGGAGATGTCCGGGTCCGTTATGAGTATCGCGGTGTGGACAACCCCACGCCGAATTCGGTGGCGCCGGGTGGCATCTCGAGCGGCGCGACGGGTAACACTTACCGGAGGGAACGGTTCCGTTACGCATTGCGCGTCGGTCTCCGCGGGGATCTGGCGGATAATTTCAACTACGGCTTCCGCCTGGAAACCTCGGCCAATCCGCGTTCGCCCTGGGTCACCTTTGCGGACGACACCGGCAAGAGTTCTTCCAGTCCCCTCAGCGGGACGCCATCGGACAAATCCAACGATGGCATCAATGTCGGGCAGGTTTACCTCGGTTGGCACCCGACCGATTGGTTTGAAATGACCGTGGGCAAGATGCCGATGCTGCTCTACACCACTCCGATGGTCTGGGATGCCGACATCAATCCCGAGGGCGCGTTTGAAAAATTCAAATGGACCGTCGGCGATCTGGATTTATTTGCCGACTTTGGCCAGTTCGATTACCAGGATCCCACGGCCGCCTCGGCGTTTCCGTCCAGCGACAGCTTTCTGACGGCCTGGCAGGCAGGCGGCAACGTGAAGTTTGGCAAGGACATGTCGTTCAAGATCGCGCCGGTGCTTTACAGCTATTCCGGCCTGGGAAACCCGCCGGCTTCGGGCGCCCAACCCAATTTATTCAGTCCGTATTATCCGTTCGTGGGACAGGGCGATCCGGTTAGCGGATTGAACGGCACTTACAATCAAGCGGGCCTCAACGACCTCCTGGTGCTGGAAATACCCATGGAATTTAACTTCAAGATTTACCATACACCGCTGGGCACGGTGCAGGGGCGGCTGTTTGGCGATGTGGCCTATAACTTCTACGGCGATGACCGCGCCCGTGCAGCCTACGCGGCTGGCGGCGGCAACGGTCCGGGCGGCGCGTTCCCCGGACTCAGTTCCGCGGCCACCGGCCAGAATAAAGCCTATCAAATCGGTCTCGGTCTCGGCAGCGCCGGAGCGGTCTATGGTCCAACCCAGGGTCTGGTCTATGGTTCGACCTCCAAAAAGAACACCTGGGAGGCCCGGTTTTACTGGCAGCACGTCGAACAATATGCGTTGGACGTGAATCTCATTGACTCCGATTTTTTTGAAGGCCGCGGCAATCTTCAAGGTTTTTACACGTCGTTCGCTTACAGTATCACGGACGCCATCATCGGCACGCTTCGCTACGGTTATGCGACGCCAATCAAGGGCGGTCTCGGGACCGGCGGCAACAACCTGGACATTCCCGGTATCAACCCGATCAAAAACTACAACCTGGTGCAGCTTGACCTGACCTGGAGATTCTAAAACGTTCCCGCAGCCGGCGACCGCGCCGCCTGGATCAATGCAGCGCGCCAATCTGATAGTCCAGATTGGCTTCCTGGATCAGGATGGCAAATCGCGCGCCGGTGTTCGCGATTTGCGCCGAAGTCAGGTTCAACTGTGCCTCGCTCAGTTCGACGATGGAGCTGATGCCGGTTTTGTAGCGTGCCTGGGCCAGATCGTAAGCCTCGGCGGCGTGGCTAACCAGTTCTTCCGTCGTTTGAAGCTGTTCCAATGCGTAGTTGACATTCAACCAGGCAATGCGCACATCGCGGATCACGTTGTCTTCCGCCGAACGTAACAATTCGTCGTCGGCCCGGGCTTGCAATTCCGCCTCATGCTGGCGCGCGACATAAAACCCGCCGGCAAAAAGCGGCAGGCTCAATTGAACTCCGCCCGCGAAGTAATTGTCCGGCAAGTGGCTGTCATGCGTCGGCGCGTCGCCGGCCACGCCCACAGCGGCAACCGTCGGCAACCGCGAATCCTGCCGGGCTTTGGCAAGCCGGAGCGATGCATCGCGTTCGGCGCGCAGGCTCAACAATTCCGGGCGGCGTGACAGCGCCGTCTGAATCAGGCCGGACACGTCGTTGGTGGCGGCGTTCGCCGATAGTCCCGCCTCGCGGGATTCGACCAGTTGGAACGGATGAAATTCGCGGTAGCCCAGCGCCGTCGAAAGCGTCGCCATCGCGGCGTCGGCGTCGTTCCGGGACTTTTCCAGCAGCAAACGGGCCTGTTCCAACTCGACCTGGGCGAAGCTCACGTCCAATTCAGATCGCAATTTGTTCGTGGCCAGCGCGGTGACCTGGTCCAGCAACAACTGGCGCGTTTCGAAGGTCTGTTGCGCGACGCGCTGGACAGCCTGCGCCTCCAGCGCGCCGAAGTAACTGACGTCCACCTGGAGCAGGACCTGTTCGCGCGTGGCGCTCGCGTTCTGGTTTTCCGCTTGCGCCTGAAATTTGGAGCTGGCCGTGAGATTGGCCGTCCGGCCGAAATCGGTGATGAGCTGGCTGACGGCGAGGCCACCGGCCGCCCGATTAAAAACGCTCGGATTGTTCAAACCGCCGGCCAGGATGCGCGCGTCCTCGGAGCCGGCGCCGACGGCGGTGCCATAAAGATTTGCGGCCGGGAAAAATCCGGCGCGGGTTTCCACGACCGCCTCCTGCGCGGCGAGTGCGCGGTAATTGGCGGCGGCGATTTGCGGATGATTGTGCAACGCCAGTTTCTGCGCGTCGGCCAGCGTCAAGGTCTGCACGGCATTGGTCTGGCCGGCTTCGGTCGCGGCGGTTCCGAAAAGGAAACACAGTAAAATGGGCAGGGTCATTTTCATAGAGTCACGAATTGGAATGATCGAATATCGGATCATGGGGTAACGGTGGAGCTTTCGGCTGGTTTTTCTGTCTTCCGAAAAATGATGTAATACGCCGCGGGCACGATGAACACGGTCAGGACCACCGATACGGCCAGGCCCCCGATGATGGCCCGCGCCAACGGCGCGTATGCTTCGCTCCCGGTTCCCAGCTTGGTCGCCATCGGTATCAAACCAATCAACGTGGCCAGCGAAGTCATCAACACCGGACGTAACCGCACACGACAGGCCAGGGAAACGGCTTCGCGCAGCGGCCGGCCTTCCTCGCGCAGCCGGTTGGTGAATTCCACAATCAGAATGCTGTTGGACACCACGATGCCCACCATCATCACCACCCCCATCAGCGACATGATGTTCAACGTCGTCCCCGTCACAAACAACATCAGCAACACTCCCGTCAATCCCGTCGGCACCGCCAGCAGGATCAACAGCGGATGCACAAACGATTTGAATTGCGCCACCAGAATCAAATAGACCAGCAGCGTCGCCAGGATCAGGCCCAGTCCGAAACTGCGAAACGACACCTGCATGGCCAGGGCCGAACCCCGCACCGTCACCCGCACGTTCTCGGGCAATTTCGTGTCGTGAATGATGTTGCGGATACCGGTCAACACCCGGCCCAAATCCTCTCCCGCCGGCGACACATAAACATCAATCACGCGCCGGAGTTGGTAATGATCCACTTCCGTGGGCGACTCCATGTGACTGACCTGACTGACCGCATCCAGGCGGGTTGGTTTGGCCGAGTGCGCTGCGCGCAGCAAAACGGAGGTCAAATCGGACAGGTTTTTCACCCGGTTCTCCGGGTATTGGACGGTGAGGAAATAATCATTGCCGCTTTTTGGGTCCACCCAATAGCTGGGCGCAATCATCATGTCCGAGGTCAGTGCCGTGATGACGTTGTCAACCACCTCCTTTTCGTTCAAACCCAGCTCACTGGCCCGTACCCGGTCAATGTCCAATCGCAACGCCGGATAATCCACATCCTGCGGCACCAGCACGTCACTGACACCCGGTAGTTTCCGCGCCTGTTGCGCAATCGCCACCGCCGTCCGGTGCATCGCCTCCAAGTCCATCCCGCTGACCTGAACGTCCAACGGCGCCGGCAGGCCCAGGTTCAAAATCGCGTCCACCAGGCCGCCGGTTTGGAAATAAGCCGCCACTTGTGGCAACTCCCTTTTCAGCCGCGCCCGCACCAGGTTCATGTATTGAAAGCTGCTCAACCGGTGTCCGGCTTTCAGGCCCACCTGCACAAAGGCGGTGTGCGGGCCGGAATTGGGTGTGTAGATCGAGGAAAAGCCCGGGGTCACGCCGATATTGGAGACGATGATTTTCAAGTCCCTGGCCGGCACTACTTCGCGGACGATTTGCTCGACCTTTTCGACCAACTGGTCGGTATTTTCGATGCGGGTGCCGGCGGGGGCCTTGAGATTGATGACGAACTGGCCGGGATCGGTGCGGGGGAAATAGGCTTCGCCAACGAAGGGATAAAGGCCGAGACTCAAAATGAAGATGCCGGTGATGCCCAGCACCGTGGCCACCGGCCGGAGTAACGCCAGCTTCAGGTAACTTTCGTAACGGTCGAGCATCTGCTTGAACCTGCGGTTGAACCAGTAATTGAAACGCGCGCCCCAATTCCGCGGAGCGCTGGCGTCCTTGTCATCGTGGCCGTGATGGCCTTTGATGAGTTTGGCACAGAACAGCGGCACCACCGTCATGGCGACCAGTTACGAGGCGAACAGCGAAAGGATCACCGCCAGCGCCAGCGCCGTGAACAGAAACTTGCTGACGCCGTACAGAAAAATAACCGGAAAGAAAACGATCGCCGTGGTCAGCGTCGCCGCCAGCACGGGCAAGGCGACCTCCCGGCCGCCGCGTTCGGCAGCGACCTCCGGCGACTCGCCCATTTCCATATGGCGGAAAATGTTTTCCAGGACCACGACCGAATTGTCAATCAACCGTGAAAAGGCCAGCGCCAGTCCGCCCAGAATCATCGCATTGACGGTGCTGTTGCCGAAGGCAAGGGCGATAAACGCCGCCAGCGCCGAAAGGGGAATGGAAAGAAAAACGGCGACCGTTGCCCGCATGCTGCCAAGAAAAATCAGAATCATCAGACCGGTAAGCACCAGGCCGATCAGGCCTTCGTGGATCAGATTATCAATGGCGTTGCGCACAAACACGGACTGGTCGAAGACGACCTTGGTGACGAGTTGATTGGGCACGTCCAGGAGATGGGCGACGGCGTGCTTGATACCATCGACGACGGCAATGGTGTTGGCGTCGCCGCCCTGCTTGAGGACGGGCAGATAGACCGAGGGCTGGCCGTCCACGCGCACGATGTTGTATTGGATTTGGGAGGCGTCGCGGGCCTGGCCGACATCCACCACCAGCACCGGGGCCTGGCCCACGGTCTTGAGCGGGAGCGAGTTGATGTCCTTGATGTCGTTGATCTGGCTGTTGGCGTAGAGATTATAGTCCAACCCGCCGATCTTCACGTCGCCGGCCGGCAGGATGAGATTGGCGTCATTGACGGAGCGGACGACGTCCATGACGCTCAACTGGTGGGCCTCCAGCTTGAGCGGGTCCACATAGACCATGATTTGGCGGTAGCGTCCCCCGAAGGGCTGGGGGACGGAAGCCCCGGGGACGTTGGCGACCTGATTGCGGACGTCGTACTGGCCCAGGTCGCGCAGCCTGGCTTCGTTGAGGCCTTCTCCTTTCAAGGTGATGAGGCACACCGGCAGGCTGGAGGCGTCGAATTTGAGCACGACCGGGGGCAGGGTGCCCGGCGGCAGGCGCCGCAGGTTGGCCATGGCCAGGTTGGCAATGGTGGTGACGGCCGAGTCGGCATTGACGCCGGGCTGGAAATAGACCTTGATCAGGCTGACCCCCGGCAGGGAACGCGACTCGATGTGGTCAATGCCGCTGCCCAGGGTGAAAAAGCGTTCGAAGCGTCCGGTGATGTCGTTCTCCACCTGTTCGGGCGGCATGCCCGAATAAAACGTGGCCACCACCACCACGGGGATGTTGATGGGGGGAAACAAATCCACCGGCATCCGCACCAGACTGGTCACGCCCACCACGCACGTGATCAGGCAGATGACGATGATCAAATACGGATACCGGATGGCAAAGCGTGACATGAGAGCGAAACAATCTCAGGGGCGATTATCGGCGACGGCGGCGCGCAATTTCTCAATCGAGAAATCCTTTGACTGGCACAGCGTGATTAATTCCTGTTCCTTGGCGATGATTTCCGCGGCGGCCAGAGGGATTTTGCCGGCGACCTCGAGGGGAATGGATTGGACGCCATGCAAATCCCCATGCAGTAAATCGCCGGACTGGATATTCAGTCCGCCGATTTCAATCGGCGCGCCAAATTCCACGATATGAACGTAAGCGTGCGAGACGGAAACACTCCCTGCAAAAAGCGGGAACCCCAGTTTTCTGGCTGCTGGAAGGTCGCGCACCGAACCATTAGTCACCGCGCCCACACAACCGAGCGCATGCAGGATGTTGACATGCACCGCGCCCAGCAATGAGCCCAAACCGACCTGGGTGGCAACGTCCTGCACCACCACCACCCGGGGCGCGGGTACGGAAAGAACATACTCCCACCAGTCCGTGCGGTCGGTGTAGGGGCTGGCGGCCGTCGGCGGCGCCGAACCGCGAATCTTCACCGTGGCGGCATGGCCCAACAGGGGCGGTAGATCGGGAAACAAACAGTGCACCGAGCTGTTGACGAAGCCTTCGTTGTGCAATCGCTGGTGAAAGGTTTCGATGGCGTTGGCCAGCGTGCATGCGTCCAGCCGGCGTAGAATCTCCAGTTGCTCGGAGGTTAACGTAGTATTCATGAGCTCAAAAATTCCTGTCGCTGTTGTCGAACAGCTTGATTTCAACTCCCACCGCGCATCGAAAGCTGGATGAGTTTCGGTTCGACCTTCAGACCGGTTTGGAGTTTGGAGCGGTTGCCGATAACCACCAGATCGCCTTCGTGCAGGCCGGAAAGGATCTCGTACTTGTCCGGCGTTTCCAGGCCGAGTTTGACGGTGTGTTCTTCAATCTGATTGTCATGATTGACGACATAGACCAAGGGCGGCTTGTCGCCGACCACCGCTTCGATGGGAACGGCCAGCGCCTGGAGACGTTTCTCAACCTTCAAGGTCACCGTGGCATACATCCCGGGCACCAATTTGAGGTCCGGATTGGGCACCTCGATCTCGGTATTCATCGTCCGGGTATTTTCATTCACGTCGTCGGCGAAGCGTGAAATGACGCCGGTAAAGGTCCTGCCATCCAAAGAGTTCACCCGCACCGCAACCGGGTCACCCAGGCGGATATCCTTCACGTAATCCACGGTGACGGGGAAATCCAGTCGCAGCCGGTAATTGTCCGAGACGCGGACCAACGGCAGGGCTTGAGTGTCAGACGCGGTGCCGGCCTGGATGAGCGTGCCGGGATCGGCATAACGGCGGGTGACGACGCCGTCAAAGGGGCGATGATTTGCGTGTAAGCGATGAGGGTCTGAAACTTTTTATCCTCGGCCTTGGCGGCCGCAATCGCGGCGGCCGCGGCTTGATCGTTGGCCGCCGCATTGTCGAGGTCCTGCTGGGCGACCAGATTGGGATGGTCGTGGTTGACCGCCAGCAGGCGCGTGTAAGCCAGATGCGCGTTGGTATAATCCGCTTCGGCTTTCTTTTCGGTGGCTCGAGCATTGCTCAACTCGTCCCCCAATTCCGGCACTTCGAGGGTGGCCAAAAGCTGGCCGGCTTTGACCTTGTCGCCAAAGTCCACGTTCATTTCCTTCACGTAGCCGGAAACTTTCGCGTGCAATTCCACTTCTTCGTAGGGACGAAACTCCGCCGGGATCGTAACCTCCTTGAAAAGGTCCTCGCGCGCCACTCGCGCCACGCCGGCCACCGGCGCGGCGGTTGAATTGCCAGGCGCGGGGGTTTGTGCCCGAGTATGATGCGTCGCCCAGAGCACGCCCAGGCTGACGAAGACGACGGCCATCGAGATTCCGCACACGCCGGATTTGGGATTGAACCGGAATTGTTCAAATTTGCATTTCATGGGTGGGGAGGCATTCAGTTTTTTGACAGGGGCAGTTTGACGCGGAAACAACTGCCGAGGGTCGGGACACTTGCCGCTTCAACCTCGGCGCCGTGCGCGGTGCAAATGGATTTGACAATGGATAGTCCCAGGCCGGCGCCATCGGAATCGGCGGAGTGGGTTTGATCCACGCGATAAAAACGCTCAAACACGTGTGGCAACGCTTCCCGTGGAATTCCGATGCCATTGTCTTCCACTTCCAAAACCGCATGGCCGTTGATGGCGGTGACGCGCAACTGAATGGCGCCGTTTTCCGGCGTGTATTTGATGGCGTTGTCGAGGAGGTTCACGACCACCTGTTTGAGGCGCACGTGGTCACCCTCCACCGGCATCGGCTGCTTCGCGTCGCAGCGAATGGAGATATTTTTGTCCTCGGCCAGCAGGCCCATCTGCTCCGCGGTGGTTTTTGCCAGGTCCGCCAGATCGAAGCGCGACCAGTCCGTTTGCGCTTCGCCGGCATCGAGCCGGGAGAGCGCGAAGAGTTGCTCGACGATTTTGCTCAAGCGAACGGCCTCTTCGAGCAGGCTCGCCGCCCGCTCACGCCATTCGGAATCCAGCCGCGAATCGTCGGCGAGATTCTCCAGTTCACCGCGCAGGATGGTCAGCGGCGTGCGCAATTCGTGCGAGGCATCAGCGACGAAGCGTTTGGAATTCTGAAAGGCGTCGTCGAGCCGCGCAATCATGCGGTTGAGCGAGACGGAAAGCCGTTCCAACTCGTCGCCCGTTTGCGCGACCGGCAGGCGCTCGCTCAAATTGTGCTGGGTGATGCGTTCGGCGGCGCGCGTGATCTGTTCGACCGGCATCAACGCCCGGCGAACCAGCAAATAACCGCCGACGGTGATGACGAATACCGCCAACGGCAGGCCCAGGGAGAGTTGCAGAAAAAGATGGTTGAGCATCGTATTCACCGGATCGAGCAACGTGCCGAATTCAACAAGATAAGTTGGATTGCCCGGTGATTTGAAATTCAACGCGGCGACGAGCAGGGTTTTATGGCCGGACAGTTTTAATTTTTGCGAGAATTCCGTTTTTGACGATGGCAGCAGGGCGGGGACTTCCGCCGGATTGAAACTCCCGTTCTTCGGCATGCCGGAAGTGTAGATGACGGTGCCATCGGCCCGGGTGATGCGGATGAAACGGTCGTTGATTTCGGGGTCATACCATTCTTCCGTTTGGCTGGCGACGTCGGGTTCGCCGGTTTGTTTGACATGCACGAGCAGCGTAGTCGCAATCTCGCGCGCGCGGCGCAACTGGGATTCACGCAGGTCGTTTACCAGAAAACGCTGCAGGTCGAGATAACACAGCCCGCACAACAGGACAAAAATCCCGGCGAGCAAACCGGCATACCAGGCCACCAGCCGGAAACTGATCGACCGCCGGTTCACGCCGCCACCTCTTCGCTCAAACTGTAGCCGACACCGCGCACGGTGCGCAGCAGCTTCACCGGCCACGGGTCGTCCACCTTGGCCCGCAGGTGCCGCACATAGACATCCACGATGTTGGTCAACCCCTGAAAGCTTTGGTCCCAGACGTGTTCGATGATCATCGTGCGCGAAAAAACCCGGCCTGGCTGGGTCGCCAGATATTCCAGCAGTGAATATTCCTTGGCGGTGAGTTCGATTTTTTTGCCGGCGCGCCTGACGTTTTGCGAAAGCCGGTCAATTTCCAGGTCGCCCACGCGCAACACGCTGGCACGGTTGACCGGTCCGCGCCGCAGCAGGGCCTTGACCCGCACCACCAGTTCGGCAAAGGCGAATGGTTTGGTCAGGTAATCGTCCGCGCCCAGCTCGAAGTTTTTCACCTTGTCGTCCATGCCGTCGCGTGCGGTGAGAATCAGGATCGGCACCCGCTGGTTTTTGCGCCGGATTTTCCCGAGCACCTCCGTGCCACTCAGTCCGGGCAGCATCAAATCCAGAATAATGAGGTCGTAATCGTAGGCCTCGGCGGCCTGCCAGCCGCCGTGGCCGTCGTGCAAAACATCCACGGCAAACCGCTCCGCCTTCAGGCCGCGTTCAACAATGTCGGCCACTTTCTTTTCGTCTTCCACCAGCAGGATTCTCATAAACGGATTCGACATGGGAATAGACCAAACGTTGATTAAAAAGCCGTAAACCCCAGATTAAAATCCGTTAAGAAACTTTCCTTCCGGCCGGCGAACCCGATTTTAATTCTGGTTTCAGAGGTCCTTAATCTTCAGAGGGTCAATATCCTGGGATGAAACAAATCGAAACGAGTTACAAACAGGAAACAACAATTGCGAAAGGCAGATGCTTATGAATGCGCTGCAACCAGTTACGAGCAGGTCCGGTACTCCGCCAAACACTCACTCAGGCCGATTAACTTTTATTGCGCGGCGCCCCGCGCCCGGACGGTCGAGCTCACGGGTGATTTCAGCCACTGGCGTCCGTTTCCGATGCAACGGTCGGTGGACGGCTGGTGGTTCGTCCAGGTGGAGTTGTGCCACGGCCATCATCAATACCGTTTTCTGGTGGATGGCAGGCCGATGCTGGATCCGCACGCCTCAGGCGTGGCCCGTGATGAACAGGATGAGCAGGCCTCGCTCATTGCGGTGAGTTGAGCCCGGGTTGTGTTTCCAGCCACCCGGTTGGTCCATCGTGGAACGAAGTGATGAAGACGGACGCAAAATCGACTCCCGACCCGGCGGATATTCCGGGCGAATTCATTCCGGAGGTTGCGTTTTTTAATCCAGCGTTCATGCGCCGTTCATTTTCACCGTGTCCACTGATTATATGGGTGGCAACCGTGTCCGGCATGCGAGCGCCGGCTGGCAATCTGAACGTGGTATCTGCCCCATGAGCGGGTGCACGCCAAAAAACATGGAAAGGATGCAAATGTTAAAGGCAATTAAGAACCCAAATAATCAGCCCGGCCCGGCTGACGGCAAGGCGGCCCGGGAAGTGGCTTTCGTTTTGAACAGCCCCGGCGCAGAGTCGGTTTACCTGTGTGGTGACTTCAACGAGTGGTCTCCGGCCAGCCTGCCCATGATCCCGCGGGTGGAAGGTCGCCTGTGGGAACGGCGGCTGATGCTGCCACCGGGCCGTTACGAATACAAATTCATCGTGGACGGCATCTGGTTGCACAATCCCGACGCCGGGAAAAACGTTCGGAATGTTTTCGGGTCCCTGAATTCCGTCGCGGAGGTGAGACAATGAAAACACGATTCGGGTCCATTCACCAGCCGCGCCGCAAATCTTGTTTCCTGGATCGGCCCCATTACCGGTTCCAGGTGCAATGCCATAACCGGCGGGTGAAAAAAATCCAGTTGATTTACGCGCACTTCGGTCCTCCGGTCGTTTTTTCCGTGACCGAATAAGCCGGCCGGGGCGCGCGCGCTGAATGATGGACCGCTGCCAACACCTGACGCCCGCCGAAGACGGCCGGGCCGGCGCCACAAAATGAAAATTTCAGCCGAATCATCCATGAATGCCGCTCAACACCTCTTGCAAATTCACATACACACGGCGGACGGCTCATCCGGGACGTTCGTCCAAAATGAAGAAGATCAGGCGAAGTGGATTCTCAGAAATTTCGACCCTGGCCGCATTTTCACCCGGGACAAAATCATCATCGCCGACGGCCACTCACTTGCTTCCTTTTCCACCCGCCGGGTGGTGCGGATGGATTTGGTTTCCGAACAGTTGTCCCACTGGATGCTTCCGTCGGAAATCGTAAACGCCGTGGAATTGAGCGAGACGGAATTTCAGGCGCTGCTCCGGAACCCTGAATTGCGCGTGCAATGGGACCCGGCGCAACCCCCGGAAGCCTCGTTGGTCATTTTCCTCATGGTCGAATTGTCCGGGCAGCCGCCGCTGTTTTTGGTCATGGAAATCGTGGGCGAACCGCTGGCCGACCCGCTGGAAACAGTCTCGCCCCTGCTCGCGGCGCCGGCGCTGTGTTTCCGGATGCGGAGCGGTGGAATTGCGGCCTTGAACCTGGCCCACCTGATGTGTGTGACTCTCTTTCCGGGCTTGCAACAGCCCCCAACGGAGGCCTGGCCTGCCCAACGGTTGTCCGGCTCACAGCCCCAAACCCCCGTCCATGCCTGGCATGACCTGGCGGATGGCCGGGCGGTGCCTCCCCGGTTCCTGCAAAACGCCGGCGTGATTTCCGACCCGTCAAGGACGATACCAAATGAAAACGCATCAACGATGGAAGGAAAGCATTAACGAGAGGATCTATTTCGCAAATGCCTTTCATGAAAAAATTGACAGCGGAGCGGATTCCGCGAACAACGGCATCAAACGGGTCAATTTCCTCTGCTCCGCGCCCGGGGCAAAAACCGTCCATCTGGTGGCCGATTTCAACCAACGACACCCCATTCTCATGGAGCGGCAGAAGGATGACGGCTGGTTTATCCAGGTCTGGTTGTTCCACGGGCGTTATCGCTACCGGTTCCTGGTAGACGGCAAGCCCATGCTTGACCCATGCGCCGCAAACATCGCTCGAGACGAGCACGACGAACCGGTATCGGTGGTTGAAGTCAATTAGCGGGAAGTTCGGGCCGGACGTTCTGGCTTCTGGCGGAACGCGAAGTGTTACCGCAAAAAGGGAGGGCTGCCTCGATCCGTAACTTCTAAAAAAACAGAGTCAACGCCAGATTGAAAATCGTTCAGAAACTTTTGCCGCGGGTGAAACCGAGGCCCAAAGGCAGTAAACTGTGAGATTTCTTTTGACGTTTGGCGTCATCGCCGCCGGCATTCTGTTGGCAGGGTGCGCCACGGGCAAAAACACTATGACGCCGGACACCGCTGGCCCGGCCCCCGCCGGCCCGGGAGCGGCCAATTCAACGGACGGCGCTCTGATGCTTTATTCCGATTATGAGTTCAATGCTGATTTCAACAGCCGCGACCCCCGCCGCCCGGAATACTCTGACGGCAAAATCTATGCTGCCGACGGGAGATTGTTGCGGCACATTCACCACGAATCCGGAACCCTGCTTCAAGACCCGGCGTCAGGAGAACTCCCGGCCGGAAATTACCGCGTGGAGGCGCGGGCCAACGGCTATGGCGATGTGACCATTCCTGTGGTCAGTGAGGCGGGACAGAACACAGTTTTGCACCTTGAAGGCGGCGGTTCGTGGCCCGACCCGGCTTTGTTCAACCAAACCAATGCCGTACGCCTGCCGGACGGCCAAGTGGTTGGATCGCGGGCGGGCGGGGAACATCCGCGACCTTTTCAGGGCCGGCAGGTGGAATTGACCGGTCATGCGCTAACGCGGGCTTCACGACTGGCCATGCCGAATGTGACGAATGGAAGCGGTTTGTCACGCAAATGTAACAATTCCGCCGCGGGATTGTAACGGAACAATACCAATGTGTCGTTGCACTTTGAAATTCATGACCATGAAAAAAATGATTCTTTCCCTTCTCGGCATTGGCGGCCTGATGGCCGCAGTCCTGGCCATCGCCAACGCCAAGCGCCATCTCGCCGTCGTCGGCGGCGTGGTCTTGCTCGCGGCGCAGGCCAACGCCCAGACGCTCATCAATGGCGCCGGCTCGACGTTCGATTATCCGGCCTTCACCAAATGGTTCGAGGCCTACGGCAAGCAGGACCCCGGCGTCCGCTTCAACTACCAATCCATCGGTTCCGGTGGCGGCCAGAAACAACTGCTCAACCAGACCGTGGACTTCGGCGCCTCCGACGCGCCGATGACCGATGAGGCGATGTCCGGCGCCCCGGGCAAAATCCTCCACCTGCCCGTCGTCGCCGGCGGCGTCGCCATCATCTACAACCTGAAGGGCGATCCGAAATTGAAGCTGGACAGCGACATCATCGCCAACATCTATCTCGGCAACATCACCAAGTGGAACGATCCGAAAATCAAGACGTTGAATCCGGGCGTGGATTTGCCCGATTTGCCGATTGTTCCCGTGCATCGCTCCGAAGGCAGCGGCACAACGTTTATCTTCACCGACTATCTCAGCAGCGTCAACCCCGCATGGGCGGACACAGTCGGCAAAGGCACATCCGTGAAATGGCCGGCCGGCATCGGTTTGGGGGCCAAGGGCAGTGAGGGCGTCGCTGGACAGGTCAAACAAATTCCCGGCGCCATCGGCTACGCCGAACTGGCCTACGCCGACCAGAATAAAATCCCCTATGCCGACGTGAAGAACGCCGCGGGCAATTTCATCTCGCCCACGCCGGATTCGGTCAGCGCCGCGCTGGCCACCGCAAAAATCCCCGATGATTTCCGGTTTTCAATGGTCAATCCGCCGGGCGACAAGGCCTATCCCGTCGCCGGGGCGAGTTGGGTTCTGGTTTATCAACAGCAAAAGAACGCTGACCACGGCAGGAAACTCGTGGCGTTTTTGAAGTGGGCGGTCACGGACGGCCAGAAGGTTTCCTCCACGCTCGACTACGCGCCGCTGCCCGACAACGTCCAAAGCCGGGAGCTGGAACTGATTGGCACAATTAGATACTGACTTTGCTCCGCTGCCCGGTAGTTTTATGGGCGTGAGCCGGACGAAGGGCGCAGTTCCTCCCGCTCTTCGTCCTTTTGATTTCCGAACCGACTGGCGGGGGACGCCCCGAAGGGCGTTCCTGTCTTCGGAGTAGAGAAGAGGGAGAGCATTAACTGTGAACGAATCCGCGCCCAGGCAATCGGCACCGGCGGCGAAAATGTCCGCCAGCCCCCACTTTGGCGATCGCGTCTTCAAATGGCTGACGCTGCTCATGGCGCTGGCCATTTTCGTGCTCATTGTGCTCATCGTCCGCGAACTCACGCTGGGTTCGCAGCTGGCGCTCCAAAAATTCGGCTGGCATTTTCTGGTCAGCAGCGATTGGGACCCGGTCAACGAGGTGTTCGGCGCGCTGCCGTTCATCTTTGGCACGCTCGTTTCCTCGGCCATCGCCCTGATCATCGCCGTGCCGATCAGCATCGCCACCGCCGTTTATCTCACCGAACTCGCGCCGTTATGGGTGCGCCAGCCGCTCATCATATTCATCGAATTGCTCGCCGCCGTGCCGAGTGTCATTCTCGGTCTCTGGGGACTTTTTGTCATGGTGCCCTGGCTCCATAACCATCTGGTTCCCGTGCTGAGGGGCGCCTTCGGTCACCTGCCACTTTTCCAGGGACCAAACTACGGGCCTTGCATGCTGGCCGCCGGCATCATCGTCGCCATCATGATCATCCCCATCATCACGTCGGTCTCGCGCGAAATCCTGCGTTCCGTGCCCGGTTTGCAGCGCGAGGCGGCTTACGCGCTGGGCGCGACGCGCTGGGAAGTCACGCGCATCGCCGTGTTGAGCTATGCGAAAAAGGGCCTGTTCGGCGCGGTGATTTTGGGGTTGGGCCGGGCGCTCGGCGAGACGATGGCGGTGACCATGGTCATTGGAAATTCCGCGCAACTCGCCGCTTCGTTGTTCGCTCCCGCCTCCACTTTGGCCAGCGTCATCGCCAACGAGTTCAATGAAACCACCGGTAATTTGTATCCGAGCGCGCTGTTCGAACTCGGCCTGGTGCTGCTCGGCGTGACGGTCGTGGTCAACATCTTCGCCCAACTGCTGTTGAAAACCTTCGCCGGTCCGGCCGTCAAACCCCAGAATTAAAATGGATAATTGGTTTACTGGATTATTGGATCGTTGGGACGGCGTTTATCGCCCCAACCATCCGGCCATCCATCTATCCGCCGATCCGACACCATGACCGCTCCCAACCATCGCTGGCGCAATTTCAAGAACGCCGCTGTCCAGACGCTGACGTTTGCGTGCGCGATTCTGGTCATCACGCCGTTGGTGCTGGTCTTCTATCATCTCGTCAAACTCGGTTTCAGCTCCATCAACTGGGCGTTCTTCACGCAGTTGCCCCGGCCCGTCGGCGAGCCCGGCGGCGGCATGGCCAACGCCATCGCGGGAACGTTCATTCTGCTCGCGCAAGCCGCGCTGTTCGGCGTGCCGGTCGGCGTGCTGGGCGGTGTGTTTCTCTCCGAGTACGGCGGGGTGCGGCTCAACTGGTGGATTCGGTTCGCGGCGGACATTCTCAACGGGGTCCCATCCATCACCTGGGGTATCGTCGTCTGGACGCTGCTGGTGGTGCCGATGCACAGTTTTTCCGCGCTGGCGGGCGGCGTGGTGCTGGGCCTGATGATGATTCCGCTCGTGATGCGGACGACGGAAGAGGTGTTGCAGCTTGTGCCCGGCGGCTACCGCGAGGCCGCGCTCGCGCTGGGGATCGCCCAATGGCGCACCATTGTGCAAATCGTCGTGCGCACCGCGCTCAAAGGCATCATCACCGGCGTGCTGCTGGCGCTGGCGCGCGTGGCCGGCGAGACCGCTCCGTTGCTGTTCACGGCGCTGGGCAATCTGGGTTGGGCGCACAAACTGAATGAACCCATTGCCGCCATGCCGCTGCAAATTTTCATCTACGCCATCTCGCCCTACGACGACTGGCACCGGCAGGCCTGGGCGGGCGCGTTCGTGTTGCTGGTGCTCGTGCTGGCCATCAATATCGGCGTGCGTTTCCTGACGCGCGACCGTTTTGCCCGGCGCGTTTGAAACTGGAAATTCCGATGCCTGAGACCACCCATCCAACACTTGACGCCACGCCGGAACAGAAATCCGCCGGCGTTCCGGCTTTGTCCGTACGCCGCCTCTCGGTGCATTTCGCCAGGAACCACGTGCTCAAGGACGTCTCGCTGGATGTCACGGCCAAAGCCGTCACCGCCATCATCGGGCCGAGCGGTTGCGGCAAATCCACTTTCCTGCGCGCGCTCAACCGGATGCATGAGTTGACTCCCGAGGCGCGCGTGGGGGGCGAAATCCGGCTGTTCGGCGAGGACATCTACGCGCGCAACGTCGAACCGGTCGTGGTGCGCCGCCGCGTCGGTATGGTATTTCAGAAATCAAATCCGTTCCCGACGATGTCCATCGTCGAAAATGTCACCGTCGGCCTGCGCCTGAACGGCATCCGCAACCGGAAACTGTTGGCCGAACGCACCGAACAGTCGCTCCGCATGGCCGCGTTGTGGGACGAGGTCAAGGACCGGCTGCACGCGCCCGCCATCAGTCTGTCCGGTGGACAACAGCAGCGCCTGTGCATCGCCCGCGCGCTGGCCGTGCAACCGGAGGTGCTCCTCATGGACGAACCGGCGTCCGCGCTCGATCCGCTGGCGACGGCGAAAATCGAGGATTTGATCCTGGAACTGAAGAAAGACTACACGATTGTGATTGTGACGCACAATATGCAGCAGGCGGCCCGCATGTCCGACTACACGGCGTTCTTCTACCTCGGCGAACTGGTCGAGTTTGGCCCGACGACGAAGGTTTTCACCAGCCCGTCGCAAAAGCGCACGGAAGATTATGTAACCGGCCGTTTCGGCTAAACTCTTGATCTTAATCATGACCGGGCGGTTAATCCCGTTTGCAATTCGACATGGCGCTGGCACGATAAGAATCGAGATCAGCATAGAGATGAAGATCAGGAACTGAAAAAATTATGGAAACTCACTTCGAGATGGAACTGGACAGTCTGAAGCAAAAGTTGCTGTTGATGGCCAGCCACGCCGAGACTGCCGTGAACGAGGCCGTGCAGGCGCTCGTCCAGCGCGATACCGGCCTCGCCTTGCGGGTGAAGGAAAACGACCGCGTCATTGACCAGTTCGAGGTGGAAATTGATGAACTGGTCATTCAATTGCTCACCAAGGCGCCGCTGGCCGTCAACCTGCGCCTCGTCACCGTGGCGATGAAAATTTCCCAAAACCTCGAGCGCATTGGCGACGAAGCTTCGAAGATTGCCAAGCGCGCGCGCGATTTGAGCCGGGAAGCGCCGGTGAAAATCAATCTGGATTTGCCCCGCATGGCCGCGCTCGCGCTCGACATGGTCAAGGCCGCGCTCGACGCGTTTGTGAACTGGGATTCCGCCGCCGCCCGCGCCATCATCCCGCGCGACAAGGAGGTGGACGCGCTCAACAAACAGATTCACGAGGCCCTGGCGCAGCACATGGTCGCTAATCCCGACACCATTGGCCGCTGCCTGAACTGGATGGTGGCCACGAAAAGCCTCGAACGCATCGCCGACCACGCCAAAAACCTGGCCGAGGAGGTGGTTTACCTCTGCGAAGCGCAGGACATCCGCCACAGCGGCGCGAAAAGCCAGACTACTCCCGCCGCCGGCGCCTGACCTGCGAGTCCTTACACAACCGCCAGGAGATAAATCGCCACCGCCAACCCGGTCAACGCGAGGATGCCCGCCACCGAAAAGGCAAAAGTCTGGCCGTAGGCCTCCCGGAATTCCCCCCGGTCAATGGCCTGGACCTGGCGATGATGGCGGATGGCGGCCACCACGGTGACGAGTATGCCAATCCCAATCAGCAAGACGCCCACCGGCAGGGAAAACCCGCTGTGTTTGTCCCCGGCCATGGTCGTGTTCAGGGCCAGCTCCTGTAAAAAAAGGCCGAAGCGCGCGACGACAAAGCCGAAGCCCATGAGGGCAATGCCCGTCCGGATCCAGGCCAGAAAAGTGCGTTCGGCGGACATGTAGGTGCGCGGGTCGCAGGGCGGAAATCCGCCTCCCGCGGTGGTCTTTTCTTCGTCGGGTTTCATGGGGCTGCCAATCAATGGCGCAGGCGGAGCTTACGCCGCGCCGCGCCGCCCGTCAACCGGCGCGCGCCGGACCCCCCGCCATGCCCGCCAAAATAGTGCTTGTCTTTTGCCGGACCGGGAGTAAAGTTATTTCGTTATATGACGAAGTAACAAATTATGCGCGAGTTCATGGCCGTTACCAAAGCGCTGGCCGACCCCAACCGGGTGCGGATTGTCCTGGTGTTGCGCCGGCGGGAATTGTGCGTGTGCCAGATCACCGAACTGTTCGGCCTCGCGCCATCCACCGTCTCCAAACACCTGTCCATCCTGCACCACGCTGCTCTGATCCAATCGCGCAAGACCGAGCGCTGGGTCTATTACCGGCTGCCGGATAGAACTGCGCCGACCGCCGTGCGCGAAGCGCTCGATTGGGTGAAAAAAACCCTTGGCAGGTCCGGACAGGCCATCGCTGATGCAAAGGCATTGAAGCGGGTGCTTAAAACCGATCTCGCCGAAATTTGCCGCCGGCAATGCCGCTGATGAATCTGCCAAACCCAATTTTATGAAGACGACCACCACTGACACCCAACCAACCGTTCACGAAATGGTGCGCAAAGGTTATGCCGCCATTGCCACCGGTGAAACCTCCAACCGGCCGCCTTCCTGCGGCTGCGGCGGCGCAAAAATGTCGCCCGAGGACCTCGCAAAAAAGATTGGCTACTCCGCCGATGAACTGTCCGCGCTGCCCGACGGCGCGAACCTGGGGCTTTCCTGCGGCAACCCCGCCGCCCTCGCGGCGCTGAAGCCGGGAGAAACCGTGCTCGATCTCGGCAGCGGCGGCGGCTTCGACGTCTTCATCGCCGGACGCAAGGTCAGCGGCACGGGGCGCGCCATCGGGGTGGACATGACGCCGGAAATGTTGGCCAAGGCCCGGCGCAATGCCGCCAGTTATCAGCGGCAAACCGGGCTGGACAACGTCGAATTTCGGCTTGGCGAAATTGAGCATCTGCCCGTGGCCGACCACAGCGTGGATGCCATCATCTCCAACTGCGTCATCAATCTTTCGCCGGACAAACCGCAGGTCTGGCGCGAAATGGCCCGTGTGCTCAAGCCGGGCGGGCGCGTGGCCGTATCTGATCTGGCGTTGTTGCGGCCTTTGCCCCGGGCCGTGCGGGAAATGGTGGAAGCGGTCATCGGCTGTGTGGCCGGCGCCGTGTTGGTGGATGAAACGGAACGCATGGCGCGTGAAGCGGGATTGACGGACATTGTGCTCACGAAGAAATCCGATTTCCTCAAGGCCAAGGCGGATTGGAACGACCCGCTTTACCGGAAAATTGCCGAACACCTGCCGGCCGGAACCGGGGCCGCCGATTTCGTCACCAGCCTGGAAATCAAAGCGCACAAACCAGGGGAGCGACAGATGACACGTGACGAGTGACAAGATCAGAGGAAGCGATGCCCTTATGTCTGAAATCGTAAATCGCAAATCGCAAATCGTAATTCCAAAACGCCTCGCGTTTTTCGAGCGTTACCTGACCGTCTGGGTCTTTCTGTGCATGATTGTCGGCGTTGCGTTCGGCAAACTCGCGCCCGCTTTCACCGCCCGGTTGAGCCGGCTGCAATTCGGCCAGGACTCGCAGGTCAACGTCCCCATCGGCGTCCTGCTCTGGCTGATGATCTATCCCATGATGCTCAAGGTGGACTTCAGCGCCATCGGCGGCATCGCGCGCAAACCCAAAGGCCTGGCGGTGACGCTGTTCGTCAACTGGCTGGTGAAACCGTTCAGCATGGCATTCTTGGCGTGGCTGTTCATGCAACATGTCTTCGCCCCGTGGATTGACCCGGAGACGGCGAAAAATTACACGGCGGGCCTCATCATCCTTGCGGCGGCGCCTTGCACCGCCATGGTGTTCGTGTGGAGCTACCTCACGGACGGCGACCCGGCCTATACACTCGTGCAGGTGGCCGTGAACGATCTCATCATGCTGTTCGCCTTCGCGCCCATCGTGATGTTTTTGTGCGGTGTGGCGCACGTCATCGTGCCGGCCAAAGTGCTCATCACGTCGGTCGTGGTGTTCATCGTCATCCCGTTGGCCGCGGGCTGGTTGACGCGGACAACTTTGCTCAAGGCGCATGGCAAAGACTGGTTTGAGCAAAACTTCCTGCCGAAATTTCATCCGGTGATGATTGGGGCGTTGCTGCTGACGCTGGCGCTCATTTTCGCCTTCCAGGCGGAAAACCTCACCACGCGCTGGTTCGCCGTGTTGCTGCTGGCCGTGCCGATTGTCATCCAGGTCTATTTCAATTCCTCGCTCGCCTACCTGCTGATGCGCCGGTTCAAGGTGCCGCACAATGTCGCGTCGCCCGGCGCGCTTATCGGCGCGAGCAATTTTTTCGAGCTGGCCGTGGCGGTGGCCATCACTCTGTTTGGCCCCGGCTCCGGCGCGGCCCTGGCCACCGTCGTCGGCGTGCTCGTCGAAGTGCCGGTGATGCTCTCCGTCTGCCACGTCTGCAACCGCTCGCGCGGCTGGTATCAGGCACACGTAGCGTGAAACCCGAAATCCGAATGGCCAATCCCCGAAGGAAATCCGAAATTCGAATGCCGAAGGCTGCGCTCTGGTGGTCTTTCGGATTTCGGACTTCGGACTTCTTTCGGCATTCGGATTTCGGCACTCGGATTTTGAACCCCATCATTCTCCTATGACTCAAAACCCCGGACGCACCATTCTCATCCTTTGCACCGGCAACTCGTGCCGCAGCCACATCGCCGAAGGCTTTCTGCGCGCGGCAGCGGGTGAACTCCTGAACGTGCAAAGCGCCGGTTCAAAGCCCGCCGGTTACGTGCATCCGCTCGCCATCAAGGTCATGGCCGAAATCGGCATTGACATTTCCGGTCACCGCTCGAAACACCTGAAGGAATTTCTCGACCAGCCGGTCCACACGGTCATCACCGTCTGCGGTAACGTGGACCAGGCCTGCCCGATTTTTCCCGGCCAGGTGAACCGCCATCACTGGCCGTTCCTGGACCCGGCCAAAGCCACCGGCAGCGAAGCGGAAATCCTGGCGTGTTTCCGCGGGGTCCGCGACGAAATGCGCCGCGTGTTTGAAGCTTACGCCGCCGGTTTGCGGGATGGAGTAATTTTACAGTAACACCCGCGTCTCGCGGGTTGGGCCGGGCGCTGATACTGATTTGCCGTCAAAAGGACGCGAATCCCCCTCACCCGGACTTCGTCCACCCTCTCCCCCAGTGGGGAAGAGGGACGGGGTGAGGGGGAATTCGTAGCATATTGAACGCACTTTGGTATGAGGGGGATGATAATGTTCTCGAAACAATTCGGCGGGACCGGGGGTGCTACAACATAAATCTGTCACCGGGCTTCAGTGCATGCCCCGCCAGAAATTCCGCCGCGCTCATCCGCCGTCCGCCTTCACGCTGCAATTCCAGAATCCGCAGCGCATCCTTGCCGCAAGCGACCACAATTCCGTTTTTGTCCGCCGATAAAATTTCACCGGGTTTGCCGGGGCATTCGACAATTTCGGCTTTCCAGATTTTCAGCAGATGCGGTTGGAGTTCACGCTTTAGCGTGTCTTCTGAACGGGGCAAGCTGAAGCTTGAACTCCAACGCGTATACGCCCCCGGCCACGGCGTGAAGGCGCGCAGCCGGTTCCAGATCGTTTTCGCAGGCAGGTTCCAGTCAATGCGCCCGTCTTCCTTTTTGATTTTCGGCGCGTGGCTCACGCCTTCGGCGGGTTGCGGCTGTGGCTGGATTTTGCCGGCGACGTAATCCGGAATGGTTTCCAACAGCAATTCCGCACCGAGCAGTGCCAGGCGGTCGTGCAAGGTGGCGGAATCGTCCGCCGGTTGGATGGTTGTCCGCCTTTGTGCGACGATGTCGCCGGTGTCCAGTCCCGCGTCCATCTTCATGATGGTGACGCCGGTTTCGGCGTCGCCGTTGGCGATCGCCCACTGAATCGGCGCTGCGCCGCGATACCTGGGCAGCAACGAGGTATGGACGTTCAGGCAGCCGTGGCGCGGGAGATCCAGGATACTCTGCGGCAAAATCTGTCCGTAAGCGGCAACCACGATGAGGCCGGGCTGCAACGCGCGGAGTTCGGCGATGAATGGTTCGTCACGGACACGCGCCGGCTGAAGCACGGTCAAACCCAGTTGTTCCGCAAGCGTCTTGACTGGCGATGGTTGCGGTTTGAGGTTGCGGCCCTTGGGCCGGTCGGGTTGCGTGACGACGCCGGCGATTTGAAATCCTTGCGCCCGCGCCAGTTTTTCGAGCGTGGCGCACGACAATTCCGCCGTGCCCATGAAAACAATATTCATTTACGATTTATGATATGCGATTTGCCCGCATTTTCGTCTGCCGGGCCAATCGTAAATCGTAAATCGTGAATCGTAAATCTTTCAGCGAAGCTTCACGACGCGTTTGAGGATATCCAAAAACGTGCCGGCCGGCGTGTCATCGGCATTGATGCGGTGGACGATGTTTCTTCCGTAAAAGGTGAGCACGGGCTTGGTTTCCTGTTCGTAGATTGTCAAGCGGTCACGAATGATATCGAGGTTCGCATCATCCAGCCGGTTCTCCTTGATGGCGCGTCGTTGCAGGCGCGTGACGAGGTTTTTCTCATTCGCGCAAGTCAGATAAAAAACGGCGATGACGTTGAGCGCGTCCTTCAACATCTCCGCCTGGGTCACGTTGCGGGGGATACCGTCGAGTACGAGCGTGTCCTCTGTGGGATGGAAACGCCCGGTTTTCGTGCTGGCGTCAATAAACTGCCGCCACAATTCGACCGTCGGCGCGTCCGGCACCAGTCGGCCGCGGCCGGAGTAGGCGATGAAGGTCTTGCCGAGCGGGCTGTCCGGATGCAGGCTGCGGAACACGTCGCCGCAAGCGCAGTGAAAATAATTTGGAATGGTGCCGAGGATTTTTCCCTGCGTGCCCTTGCCCGAACCGGGCGCGCCAAACATGAGTATCGTCCGGTATTTCATACGGGTGATAGGCGAGAGCGACGGCTGGCGCGGCGTTCGACCGTCACGTTTCCTTGTGTTTAAGTTGAACTTCCTGGATTTCGCCGAATGGCACCATCACTTCCTGCCGCGCCGCGCCATGCACCACTTCAAAATGCAGGTCGTTGGCCGCGATGCGTGTGATGCGATTGACCTCGTACTGCCCGCGCGGCGTTTTCACGAGCAACACCATGTCCTTGTCCGCTTCGCGCCGGATTTGGCTGAAGAAATTGGGAAACTTCGTCTCGAAAAACCGGCGGTTGAACATGAACTGGCCGCGCTGGAAAACCTGCGTCGCGGCTTTCTCGGTGGACGGCGCCTGTTGCCACGATGACGAGGCAAGGTGAATGCCGCCCGGCGGTTGCACCAGGGTCGGCGCCGCGGCGGCGACCGGCGCGGGCTTCGTTTCCGCCTCGGCCTCCGCGGCTGGCTCCGCGACCGGCCCGCCCTGCGTGGGCAGGGACAGAAAAATAATCGGCCCCAAAACCGGCAGGACCGCCGCTACTCCCATCACCATGCCGATGGGGCGCGCGCGAAAAACCGCGATCTCCATCGCCGCAAACAGATTCGCCCCGTAAATCAGGAACATCACCATCAACCCGACCGAGGACGAGAACAGCGCGCCGAACAACGAGGCCTTGGGCGGTTCTTCCAGCCGCGACACCGCCCGAATTGTTATTTGCTCCCGGGTGCGCGGTTGCGCCGGCGGGACGACGAACGGACTGACAAACGGTTTGATTTTTGGGTTTTGCGCCAGTTGCTTCAGCGCGTCTTGCGAGAACATCGTCCACGTCAGGTTGGTATAAGCGTCTTCCGGCGTGCGGATCAGGACCCCCGTGTCGTCATACTTGACGACATCCCCGCTCACGGACCCGCCGTCGGTCAATGGGAACGTGCCGGCGTCCACAGCCAGCAACAGTCCGCCCAGCCAGAATCCGAAAATGATTCCCAGGATTTTGCGCACGGGACTCTTCTAGCAAATGCCTGCGCGCCGCGAAAGCAAATTCAACGCGCCGAACCCGAAACGGCGGCACGGACACAGGCCGCTTCGGGTTCCGCATTCCCGGTTGACATCCCTGGTCTGATGTGCCCTAGTTACTTATAGCCGGGCATTGTTCGGGTTTTGAGCCATGAAAACAGTCCTGACCATTTACGACGTCACCATGGAGCGCAGAGTGGTTGTCTTCAGGTGCGACGATGGTTTGTTCGGGTTTGAGGAGCAGCGATTTTCACGCGAGCCGCTGGAAATGACTTGGATTCCGGTTGGCAAACCGCCGCATCCGAGCTGTCACTGTGACACCCCGGAGCAGGCCTCGTTGGCAGCTCGTGGTCACATTCACTGGTTGTCAGGCAGTTTGGTCGCCCGCGCCGCGTGACGAACAAAGATTGATTCGCTCCGCCCCGGCGCTCCTTCCTCCCCGCGCTCCGGTCGGTCCAATCCTTTGGCCCAATTATCATGGATCAGCTGTTGTTTTGGGTTTCCGTTGGTGGAGACATCACCATGAGACAAGGCTTGCCGCGCCAGAGTCTCGACCGGAGCGGGCGGCAAGGATGGTTTACCGAATGAGATTGCCGAGTTCGCCCGGCAAATCTTCCACGACCCAGTTCGCGCGCGTCAGTTGCAATTTGTCCGCCGCGGCGCCGTGTTGCCAGACGGCATAACGAAGTGTCCGGCCGATATCGGTCTGCAACGCCGGCTGCGCCAGCAACCCGGCGATAAAACCCGCGAGCACGTCGCCGCTGCCGCCCTGCGCCAGGTGCGGATTGCCGGACGGGTTCACAAAAAGTTCGCCCGTGGGCGATGACGAAGCTGCACCGGCGTCAAGGTCCGCACTCCGGCCGATGAGCGTTTGATGTCCCTTCAACACGACCCAGCAATTGCCGAAGCGCCGCGAGATTTCGCGCACGGCCTGCACGCGATCCGCTTGCACCTCCTGCACCGTCGCATTGAGCATACGCGCCGCCTCGCCCGGATGCGGCGTGATGACGCGGATCCGTTCCCTGGCCAGCGTGTGTGGCGCGAGCCAGTCCAGCGCGCTCGCGTCCACGATGACCGGCACTTCCGCGTCGCGCCAGAGGCGCCGGGTCATGGCTTTCAGGTCGTCGGGCAAATTCGGCGCCGCCAGGCCGGGGCCGATCAAAATCGCGCCGGCGTCGTCGAACAATTTTATGTCCGGCTTCCACACGTTCACCATGACCGCCTGCAATTGCGGGGCAATGGGGTGATAAACGTTCTCCTGCGAGTACAAGGTGATGAGGCCGGGCTGCGCGCGTTGCGCTCCGCGTGCGGCCAGGACCGCCGCGCCATGAAATCCAAAACTGCCCGCGACCACCGTCAAATGTCCAAACGAACCTTTGTGGGCCGCGACCGCGCGGCGGGGCGGGAACCCGGTGAAATCCTCCGGCAACGTCCAACTCAGCGCGGTGCTGTGCGGACACGGAAGCAGGCCGACGTCGGCGGCCACTTCAAGCCGTCCGACGAACGGCCAGGCGCCTTGCGCCAGCAAACCGGTTTTGGGGGCGCCGACGGTCAGGGTGACGTTGGCTTCGATGACCGCGCCCTGCACTTCACCGGTGTCCGCGTTCAAACCGGACGGCACGTCCACGGCCAGAACGGGAATTTCTGATTGATTGACGGCCGCGATGAATTTCTTCCAGCCGTCGTCGAGCGGACGGTTCAAGCCGATGCCGAACACGCCGTCAACCAGCAATGCGGGACGGGTTTCCGGCTTGTCAGGTTCAGGCGAGACGCCGGCGATTCGTTCCGGAAACAGGGCCAAGGCCGATTCCGGGTCGGTCACGTCGAGGATTTCCACCCGCCGGTCGCGCAAATGTTTGCGCGCGGCGCGGGCGTCGTCGCCATTGTGGCCCTTGCCGGCCAGAATCAAAATCGCGTCGCCGGGGCGGGTGAGCTGCAGGGCGCGTTCGGCAATTTTTTCGCCGACGCGGCGGATGACCTCGGCTTCGGTCTGGCCGGCGGCCCAGGAGGCGCGTTCCCATTCGCGCATTTGGGCGAGGTTGATGACCGGTACTGGCATTTTATTTGCGATTGATGATTTACGGTTGACGATTTTTTCACGCGCAGTCGCGCCGGGCAAATCGTAAATCGCCAATCGCCAATCGCCAATCGAAATTGTCACCGAATTGTCACGCGGTTGTCACGGGATTGGAATTGTGTGACGATTGGGGGCGTGGTATGCAAACGGGAGTGAAGCCGCGAATTTTAGTGGTGGATGACGAACCCGAAGCGGTGGAACTGGTCGAGTTCAACCTGAAACAGGCGGGTTACGCAGTCATCACGGCCGTTGACGGCGCGGAGGCATTGAAGAAAGCCCACGCGCAGCGGCCGGATTTGATCATTCTCGACGTGATGCTGCCGGAAATGGACGGTTTTGAGGCGTGCAAAGTGTTGCGGCTGGATCCGGCGACCGCGCGCGTGCCCATCATCATGCTCACCGCGAAGGCCGCTGAAATTGACCGTGTGCTCGGCCTGGAACTCGGCGCGGACGATTACCTGACCAAGCCGTTCAGCCCGCGCGAGCTGCTGTTGCGCATCAAAAAAATCCTTTCCCGCGGCCAGACCGAGGAAAAGCCGAGCGACCAGTTGCGGTTCGGCGATTTGCTGATTGACGTGCCGCGGCACGTGGCGAGCTGGAAGGCCAAGGCGATTGGTTTGACGGCCACCGAGTTCAAGCTGCTCACCACCCTGGCGCAACGCGCCGGGCGCGTGCAATCCCGGGACCATCTCCTGCGCGACGTTTGGGAATACGACAGCCTGATTGACACTCGCACGGTGGACACGCACATGCGCCGCCTGCGCGAGAAGCTCGGCCCGGCGTCGAAGCATCTGGACACCGTCCGCGGCGTAGGCTATCGGTTTGTGGAGTGAAGGCGGCAGGCAGAACGATCTCCGCCGGCAAATCCGAATTCCGAATGCCGAAGCCCGAAAGAAATCTGAAGCGCGAAGCACGAAGAAGTGGAACGGCGACTCCTCGTTTCGGATTTCGGTTTTCGAGCTTCCGCCGGATTTTATCGCCATGTGGCCCGTCCTGACCATTCTTGCCGTCATCGCCCTGCTGGCGGTCAATTTCTGGTGGCGGCGGAAATTTCTCCGCCAACAGCGGCAGGTGCAGATCGAGATCGAGGATTTTCAGCGGCAGCAGCAGCAGACCACGACTGACGCCAAAGCGCAGCAGCAGGTTTTGTTCAACAGCATGCTGGAAGGGCTGCTGTTGCTCGACCGCAACCGCCGGATTTATCTCGCCAACCGCGCGTTCAAAAATCTTTTCGGCATCAAGACCGAGTTGCGGGGCAAGACCATCATGGAAGCCCTGCGGGTGCGCGAACTTGCGGAGATTGTCGAGCGCGTGGAAGGCGAAGGGCAGATGTTCGACTACGAATTGAAGCTGCCGGACCTGAGCGAACGCTGGCTGCAGGTCAACGCCGCCGCCATCTCCAACTCCACGGGCGAACGCGAGGGGACGATTCTGGTATTTCACGATTTGACGCGGCTCAAGCAGCTCGAACGCACGCGCGAGGAATTTGTCGCCAACGTCAGCCACGAACTGCGCACGCCGCTCTCGCTCATCAAGGGCTACGTGGAAACGCTGCTCGACGGCGCGCGCAACAATCCCGAGGTCGCCGAACGTTTCCTCAAAATCATCGAACGCAACGCGCAACGGCTGGATTTGCTCATCCAGGATTTGCTCACGATCTCCGCGCTGGAGGCCGGGCGGGTCAAATTGAGCCTGCAGCCGGTCGAATTGCGTCCGCTGGCCGAAAAAGTTCTGAGTGATTTGAAACCACCCGCCGACATCAAGAGTGTCACCCTCGTCAACCAGATGCCCGAACTCATCGCGACGGCGGACGCCAACCGGCTGGAGCAGGTCCTCGCCAATCTCGTGGACAACGCCATCAAATACGGACGCACGCAGGGCACGGTGACCGTCGGCGGCGGAAAAACGGGGGAGGGGAAGATTGAGATTTTTGTGCAGGACGACGGACCGGGCATTCCGCCGGAAGCATTGGACCGGGTGTTCGAGCGGTTTTATCGCGTGGACAAGGCGCGTTCGCGCGAGCAGGGCGGCACGGGTTTGGGACTCTCGATTGTGAAACACATTGTGCAGAGCCATGGCGGCAAGGTCTGGGTAAAGAGCGAACTGGGGAAAGGCGCGACGTTTTTCTTCACGGTGCCGGAGGGAGAGAAATAATCTTGGTCGGCGGACGCGCCGGTTTTATAGTTCCACCATGGTTCACGTTGGCATCGGCTACGACGTCCACGCGCTGGTCGCGGGGCGCAAACTCATCCTCGGCGGCGTGGAGATTCCGCACCCGAAGGGGCTCGACGGCCATTCGGACGCGGACGCGCTCATGCACGCGATTTGCGACGCCGTCCTCGGCGCGCTCGGCGAGGAGGACATTGGCCATTTTTTCCCGAACACCGACCCGCGCTGGAAAAACGCGCCCAGCAAGGTTTTTTTGCAGGAAGCCGCGCGGCTGGTGGCGTTGCGCCAGGGCAAAATCGTGAACGTGGACGCCACGGTCATTGCGCAGGCGCCGAAAATTCATCCGCACATCCGCCAGATGAAACTCCACATCGCGGAGGCGTTGGACATCAATTTCCGGCACGTCGGCGTCAAGGCCACGACCAACGAAAATATGGGTTTTGTCGGCCGCGAAGAAGGCATTGCCGCGATGGCGGTGGCGAGTGTGGATCTGCCATAACGCTTCGATCTCGGGACCGGCTTTATCAAATCTGCAAGCGAAGGCGACATCAGGACACGAGGATGCATGAAAAAATAAAAGGGAGGCACCAAACACCAAGGCTTGGGATTGAATCTCCTTTGAACTCTCCGACGGACATTGCTCGACGGATCCGTTCGCGGATTTTTTGTCCCGAACCAATTCCTTGGGATGTGCTTGGGCGGGTCGTTCTGCTTTTCACGACGCTTTGCCTGGTCAAACTGGCGATGTTGGTGGTGTTTCAAAAGCAGCTTTTCGAGATTCATTGGCGATCCAGCACACCAACCCCCACCTGGGTCAACGAGGTGTTTTTTTATGTTTTTGCCATTCTGGTCGGGCTGAATTTATGGCAATTTGGAGAGCGATGCATGCCCGGCAACGCGCGGGTGGTTCGGGCAGCCAACCTGTGCGTGCTGGCGTTGGGCTCTTTTTTCATCTTCCTGACGTTCCACGCTGCGGACAAAAATTATACCTATTCGGTCCTGTATGGGATATTCAAATGGTGGGATTTGAGATGGTATTTGAATCTGTTCTTTTTCTTTCAACCGCCATTTCTGGCGGTTTGGCTTTTTGTTTACGCCCTGATTTATTATGGATTGGCCCGCACGGGTCGCGAACTCCTAGCCTTGCATGTTACGGCAGTTTTCGCTGCCATCTATACGGCTTTTTTCCTGCGGGATTTGATTAGATACCGGGACGCTTTGCTGGTGGCAGACTGTCTGGGAATTGCATGCTTTGTGGCGGGCGTGGGTTCCCGCCGCCAATTGAATTGGTTTGGGATGGTTCAACCGTTGATTTGGTTCCTGTTTCTATTTTTTCTTTTCCGGTCACAGAGTGAGGTTCTGAAGAATTTGAATCCCGAGTGCGCCCTTTTATGGGGGTGGAGTGTGGTGGTGTTTGCCGGATCGACGGTGTTTGCATATCAGCGGAAATTTCATCCGGCCTGGTTCTGGTTGCTTCCGTTTGCCTTTGCGTCATTCCTGCTGTTAACCACCATCAACTTTGAACCTGCAACCCACTATCAAAACCTGCTCTGTCTGGGTTTGACGCTGCCGCATTATTTCCTGGAGGAATTTTTCCTTTCACTTGTGTTGCTGGCAGGTGGAACATTATATCGAAAACTGTTTCCCTCTGCGTCATTATTGTGGCTGGATGGGGTTAATCTGCTCCTCATTGTTTTGGCGTTAACTGACCTGCGATTGTCGCAAATCATGAACGTGCGGCTCGACTGGCAGGCGGTAGAATTCGCCACCGACTTAAAAATGGTGTGGCGAATGGCTAAACCCTTCCTGCCGGGCATGGCCGTTGAATTGGCCATTCTGGCCGGGCTTTATGCCGTCTTGTTGGGATTGTGGCGACGAGTGGATTACGAGGAAAACTTGCGCCTCCGGCCCACCGGCCGATTTTTGATCATTTCATTCCTGTTGTTGGGAATCGCCGGCAGTTGGATTGCCAATCATGACAAGGCTGAAGGTGAATCGGCCGTGCTGCTGGCAAAAACCAGTCCTTTGTTTGCAAGAGCTGCCAATTCCATCATGGACCACCAGACATTCATCACAACGGCCCAACAGTTGGGACTGGGACAGATGTTAAAAGGCCCTGAAACCGACCTTATGCGTGCGCCGCGTGATTGGAACGTTCTGCTGATCTTCCTGGAATCGTCCCACAACAAATATCTTTCGTTGTTCGGGGCCGGGGAAGACACACAGCCCATGCTATCAAAATACAAGGATCGAATGGAATTGTTCCCGATGTTCTTCTGCAGTTTCCCCGCCTCTGTTAATGCCCGTTTTGCGGCGCTTTCCGGACTTTATCCGGTGAGAAGCTGCGAAATGTTTACTTCTCACCGCGTGGATGTGAAAAGTATCTTTGAGATCCTGCACCAGAATGGTTACAGTTGCTCGGTTTTTGATTCTTCTTTTCTTGATTACTCCGGGTTCCGGGACTTCCTGCAGAGACGCGGCATTGACTCAATGTACGATGCCGACACCATGCCCGGCCGCCGCAGTGAGCTGTCTGTCTCCTGGGGCTTGCGCGAGGAGGAAACCCTTCAGGCCATTCAATCGCAGATCAAACAATATGCGACGAATCACCAGAAGTTTTTTCTCTCCTATTTTCCAGTTGCGCCACATAATCCCTTTGATGGAACGCCTCAGAAGTTTAAGAAATTTCCATTGGGAAAAATCGGCAACTATACCCCGAGATATCTCAATGAACTTCTTTACCTGGACTGGGTCATAACCTCCATTGTGGACCAATTGAAAGATTCAGGTTTGTTGGACCAGACATTGGTAATCATCACTGATGATCACGGAGAAATGCTCGGAGAAAACGGCGGGCCGATTGGTCATGGCTGGGCTGTAACGCCTGAATTGGCCAACATCCCGTTAATCATCATGGATCCTGACAAACCTGGTTATCACATTAACAATACGGTGGGCTCTCAAGTTGATTTGTTGCCGACCATCCTCGATTTACTTGGCATGGCTGTTCCTCAAGGTCAACTCTACCAAGGGATATCCCTTTATTCAGCCGCAGCGCAAACCGACCGGATAATCTATCTTAACTCATTCCAACAATATGGAATTATCAAAGGCCACCGTCTCATCTGTGGAAATCGGGAAACAGAAGTTCGTGACGCCACCACCGATCCGCTTGTAAAAGTTTTTGCAATTACCAATAACGGTGCGAGCACAATGTTTTCCGAAATGCCTTTCACAAAAGTATCGTCGCCTTCCATTTTCCAATTTGATAAATTCCAAGAGAATTTCCTTCAAAATTACTCACATTACCGTCAGGCAATTCAATCAGCACCGTCCAACCGAAATTAATATCTGCCAATCTGTGATTTATTTATGCCCAAGGCTGAAATCAGTTGGAAGCGGATGACCGGCGACGGCGTCAAACTGCAGGTCTACGCGCAACGCGTCAGCCGTGATTGGCTTTTCTTCCAGCGCGAAAAGCGATTCGACCAATGGCAACGCGTGCCCGAACCGCCGCTCGAGGACTGGCTGGAATTGCTCGACGCGGTGCAGCGGCTCATCACCCGCCGCCGTTACCAGCCGGCCGACGAGGAACATCTGCGCCGCCGGATTCGCGAGCGGTTTCCCGAAGCCGAAGTTTGATCCGCTCAAAGTCTGGCGTCGTCGAGCGATTTGATTTCAGGAAAAAACTTCGCCATGAGCGGACGGCATTGCTCCTCCACCTTTTGCTCAAGAAAATACCTGTCAATTTCACGGATGATTTCCTTCCGGACCGGATTTTGGAAGGCGTGGGCGCGGTGCAGGCGAATGGTGCTGCGCGGCAATCCGGCAAAATCCGCAATTTCATGAGCGCGCCGCGCAATCTCATTGGTTCGGACAACGAGCAGCCGTTCCGCCGGAACCGTGGCCAGCGCTTGCTCATTGTGCGTCACCCACCTGAAAAAACAGGCGTCCAGCGTGGGGAAGCCGTTTCTTTTCAAGACTTGTTCTTCCGGCGCATGAACGAAAGTTTTGTGGCGGGCCTGGAATTCCCTCAATTGGTTCCATCGCGGATCCACCTTGGCGGTGCGCAGGCTGTGATTGAAATTGGAATTCAGCCAGGAATAACAATCCCGAATGGTCAGCACGAAGCGCGCGTCCGGGAATTCGCGCGCGAGCGTTTCGAGGATCAAAACGTTCAGCCAGGAAGAATCCACTTCCAGCGCCATTTCGTGGTCGCGCGCGCGAACCCATTCCGTCATTTCGCGGTCGCTGACGCGACCGTTGCGCCAGTCGAGATATTTATCAATAAGTGTCACCGCCTGTGGCTCGTGGACGGCCCGCACATTTTTTGAAAACATTTTGGAGATGGAATTGGTGCCGCTCTTGGGGGTGCCCACCCCGTAGAGCCGGGTGCGGCGGACGCGTTGCCGGCCCAGCAAAAGCCGTTGGCTCCGGAATGCCAGATCTGAAATGCCTGCGGAGATATCCATGTTTCGCCCGGATTCAAAGGGTTGCATCGTCGAGCGATTTGATTTCGGGAAAATATCTGGTCATGAGCGGACGGCAATGTTGTTCCACCTTTCTTTCAAGATAATCGCGATCAATCCGCCGGATGATTTCCTGCTTGGAAGGGTTTTGAAATTCGTGCGTCCGGTGCAAACGCACCGAGCGCCGCGGCAAACCGGCAAAATCCGTGATTTCCAGGGCGCGCTGCCTGATTTGATCCGTGCGCACGACGAACAGCCGCTCCGGGGGGACCTTGGCGAGCACCGTGCCATTGTGCATCGTCCAATACGACAAATAACCGCTTAACGGTTGAAACCCCTTTTCTTCCAGCACGCGTTCTTCGGGAGCGCGTGCAAAAGCCGGATTACCAAATCGGAATTTCTGATACTCGAGCCAGCGTGGACGGGAGTCGGGAAAACGCAGCCACTGATTGATGCTGGAATTCACCCACGAATAACAATCGCGGATGGTCAACACAAAACGCGCATCGGGAAATTCATGCAACAGGAGGTCGAGAATCCAAAAGTTCAAGGCCGCCGAATCCACTTCCAGCGCCAGTTCGCGGTCGCGCGCCAGAATCCACGCGGTGAATTCCTGTTCGCTGATGCGGCCATAGTGCCGGTCGAAGATCCTGTCCAGCAGTTTGACCGCTTGCAGCTCGTGCCCGGCCCGGACATTTTTTGAAAACATCCCGCTAAGGGAGTGCGTGCCGCTCTTGCCCGTGCCGACGCCATAAAGCCGCGTCCGGCGGACGCGACAGGGTCCCAAAATCAATCTTTTGACGGCAAAAGCTATGTCCTTGCAAACATTCGTCATGCTTTCAAACGGCATAAAGTGCCTCGAGCTTTGCGCGCCCGCAGGTTCTCATTACCGGAGCCGGGTTGGAAGTCAAAATCCAAACCCATTGGGAAATTTGATTGCCGAAAGCTTTTATGATTGAGAAGTTCACCGCATGCAGAAAACGGGCCGACCCCCAAAAATTTCAACGCCGGTTCGGGTGCCGGCTGGTAATATCGCCTTGCGGGAACGTGAACGCCGCAACGGCCATCGGGGTTGCGTGGTCTGGCTCACCGGCCTGTCCGCCGCCGGCAAATCCACGATCGCCGCCGAATTGGAGCGCCAATTGTTCCGGAACGGCTGCCAGACGCTGGTGCTGGATGGCGACCGCGTGCGGCTGGGGTTGTGCTCCGACCTGGGGTTTTCCCCGGAAGACCGCCGGGAAAACATCCGGCGCGCCGGCGAAGTCGCCCGCCTGTTTGCCGACGCCGGGTTCATTTGCATCACCGCTTTCATTTCGCCCTACCGCGCCGACCGCGCGGTGGCGCGGAAATTGATGGCGGGCGGAACATTTTTCGAGGTGTACGTCAACGCGCCGCTGGGCGTGTGCGAGGCGCGCGATCCCAAGGGCCTGTACGCGCGGGCCCGGAAGCGCCAGCTCAAGAATTTCACGGGCGTTTCCGCTCCGTACGAACCGCCGCTGAACCCGGAAATCGAGTTGCCCACCGACCGGCTGACCGTTGCTGAATCGGTGCAAAAAGTGCTGCGGCATTTGCGAAAAACCGTGGTGTTAAAAAACACGCCGGAAAAATCCTGACGAATCGAGGGGGCGGAACGCTGATTTTAAGCCGGAGATTTGTTGCGGCGTCACCTATGGGATGAGGAGGATTTCCGGGCGCAACTGGCCGACGAATTGATTCGGCAACCTTTGATCGAGCGAACCGGGCATCATCGTTTCCATTCCCACGTGGCCGTCGCAAAACGCGACGTTGGCGTTTTTTGAATGCCGGAAGTGGCCGTTGGGATAGTAATTCGCGCTGGAAAAATTCGTGTCCACGTCGAGACAATACCATTCCTCGAGCATCGGGTTGTCGGGCGAAGCCGGGTCCTGAAAATCATTGATCTGCGCGGCGTCGGCGAAGAGCGCGACGTCCGCCGGCCGTTTGACCTGGTTCACGTTCACGGGCGGCGCATTATTGCCCGCCGGCGAGAGGGATTTGTTGTAGCCGTAGCTGAAAATCACGTCGTCGCCCTTCAATTTGAGTTGGGCGGGGGTCGCGTAAAGGGCCGGACAAAGTCGCACGTCGCTGCCGTTGAGGTACGGGAACAGGACGCCGGCGGACAAATCAAACTTGCGCTTGCCTTCCGGCGTCGAATCCGATTGCAGCCAGCCGAACCAGTAAACGGTTCCGCCGTTGGTTGTGGAATAAATCCACTGAAAACAGTTCCCGGAGTTTTCATCCCAATACAACTGCGTCGCCATGCCCAACTGATGCAGGTTGCCGGCGCATTCCGCGCGCCAGGCTGACTGCCGGCTCTGGTTCAGCGCCGGGAGAAGCATTGCCGACAGGATTCCAATGATGGCGATGACGATGAGCAGTTCAATCAAGGTAAAGGCGTGACACGTGACACGTGACGCGGGACGGGAAAACACCAAACCGGCTTTCCGCGCGCGTTGTGTCGCGTCACTTGCCTGCCGTGCCGAAGCGCGGCGAAGGCAGGTCACCCGCCACTCGTCACGTGTTTTCATGGTCTTTGGGCGGTGACACGATAGAACGCCTGGTCTGCCGGCGGGCTGGCGTCTTGCAGGAAAAGATTTGTCGCGTTGCCGGGGGTTGAGGACGAAACGTTGGTCCACGATTGGAAGTCCACCGAACGTTGCAGCGTGTAAAGCCAGTTGCTCCGGCTCAGGAATTGTGCCTGCCAGAGGCCATTGGTGAAGCTGCCGGTGAGACTTTGCACCGGCGATGGCGGGACGGTGACGACAAAATTGTCCACGGTGCCGTGGGCCAGCAGCGAACCGTCCGCACCCGCGTCGCTGTAACTGCAAACGGCAACCTGATCGAGGCGAAAATCAGTGAAGCTGCCGCTCAACACCACGTTGGGAATCGAGCCGAAGGCCGCGCCATTGCGGGTCACGGTCGTTTGCAGGGTCAGGTTGCTCGCGGTGTAAGCCATCGCCACGTGAAACAGCGCGCCGGGATCGAGCGTGAGTAGTTTGGCAAATTTGGTGGCGAACTGGTTGTTGCTGGAAATCAGCGTCGGTGAAATCGTTGCTCCGAACCCGGAATCAGGAAAATAATCGAACTCGAACGTGTTGCGGGCGCCGTGTGCGGCGTTGACGCCAATGCCGCGTTCCAGGTTGGCGTTCGTGGCGCTGACAAGGTTGATGAAGCCGACGATGAGTTCAAACGTGTTCGTCTTGTTCGGATTGACGCCGATGGCGATGTCGCTGAGTTGCAGGTCAAAACTGAGGCTGAAGTCATCCGACTTTGCCACAATCGTCCCGAGCGGATGGTAAAAATAACTGTTGGTTTGCGACGAATCCCAGGTGACCTCGAGATTTTCATTGGTCGAATCCCATTGAAACAGATTGGTGTCACCGAAAATGTTCCAGCCGTTTTGCAGCGGGTCGCTGGGAAAATCATCCTGAAAAGTTGCCGCCCCGCTGGTCGAAGCGGCAACCAGGCCCCACAAAAAGAGCGGGGGAACGCGCATGTTATCGGATGCGCCGGCGCAGCAGAAGCAAGCCCATACCAGTGAGGGCCAAGGTCCACGTCGCCGGCTCGGGTACGACTGAAATCGCGTCAATATACGCCGGCGACCCATCGTTCAGTACATTCAGCCGGACATAATCAACGGACGACAACGCCACGCTCTGGCCATTCGAATCTATCGCCCAGGCCAGGTCGAATCCGGCGCCGCCGGCGGACCCGGCGTAAAGCGCGCGAATGCCGTTCAAATCCAGGCCCGCGAAATCGGCCGCCGTCAGCGCGGGATTAACCGGCAGAAACGGATTGCCGCTTCCGTCGGTTGGAAACAAGCCGTCCACCAGGGGGGGTAACGCAGGGTTCAAGGCGTAAAACGTCGTGCCGTCGGCGCTCACCGATACGCGCACATCACTGGTGCCGCCGGTGTAAAGCGAGCCGTCCACGGCGGTGCCGGCGCCGAAATCTTCAATGAAACCGGCGTGGCCGAAGATAATGAAGTCGAGGCCAAACGGGTTGCCGGGATTATTCAGAATCGGCGTGTTGAGTTGCAGCGTAATGGAACCGCCATTGGTGCCCAGCCCGACTATCTGGCTGGGAAGATACGGCGCATCAAACGGGTCAACCGGTCCGCCATAGTCGCCGGGTGTCACCTGGGATGGAGCGCCCAAGGCAGCCGTTGGATCATTGTAGCCGGGCAACACGCCGTCGCCCTCGGTATAAGCCACCACGCTGCCGGCAAATTGTGCGTGGGTGAGGGTGGGAATGACGAACAGGCCGGCCAGCGCCAGCGTTAAACGGACTTTGTTCATAGGCTGATCTTTCAATCTGGTTCCGCAAAAAAATTGCGGAACGGTTTTATGGTTGAGAGACCAGCGCGGGGAGAAGGGCGCTTGGAGTTCCGCCTTCAGGCGGCAATCGAAGAACCGCCTGAAGGCGGAACTCCGTACAAACTTCAAACAAAAAAACCTTCAACCCCCGGCAAAACGGAGAATGAAGGCATCCAACGGATCCTGTCGAAAACGGTCCGACAGGCTGGCCTCATCCTTCTCTTTGACGGAGAAGTGATTGATTGGTTGAGGCTTATTGGTCGGGGGTTGAGGGAAATACATTTTCACGATTTCAACTCTCAACGCTCAACTTTCAACACTCAACTTCTTCAATCCGACGAGCACAGCCAAACCGATATCCTGACTTCGGCCTCATACCGCCTTCCCGAAGCAATTGATGGTTTGGAATTGGCATTGATGGAAAGCCTTTGCCCGCCTATCAACCTTCAACCCTCAACCCTCAACCACTTTAGTGGCCCTGGGAATTTGTAGCCGTTACAGTGGCGTAACCGTCCCGGATTTCCACCGGGTTCCCTGATGTTTGACTGTGATGTTGAACGAGCAAACGCCCGTTCATTTCAAAGAACACTCCGTTTCTACGCCCGAAATGAAAATTTGCCAAGAAATTATTTGTAAATTTTTTCGCGCGCCGGCGGCGACGCGGCCCGATGCCGCCGCCGGGCGAATTCACGCGATCGTTCAGAGTTCCGCCTTCAGGCGGTCAGACAGCGCGTTTGCCAACCGCGTAAACGCGGAACTCCAAACGGCGGAGGCTTCAACGCGCGCTCAGGTGTGAACGGCGTGATTTGCGGGCTTTACGCCCCGGCCGGTTGGCTGCTAGGTTTGAGTGCCCGGAAGCAAAAATCGGCAACCCAACCGCAACACATGATTCAGGTCGAAGGTCTCACCAAACTTTACGGCGAGTTCGTCGCCGTGAACGAGCTTTCGTTTTCCGTCCAGCCCGGCGAAGTCATGGGTCTGGTCGGGCCGAACGGCGCGGGCAAGACCACCACGTTGCGCTGCCTGGCCGGCATCATTCCGCCCACACGCGGCACCGTGCGCGTCGGTGGCCACGACATCGTCCGGGACGCGATTGCCGCCAAGCAACAGCTCGCCTTTTTCACCGACGAACCGCGTCTGTTCGATTACCTCACCGTCTGGCAGCATTTGAATTTCGTCGCGCGGATTTATCAGGTGGCCAATTACGAAACCATCGGCCGTGAACTGCTCGAGGAACTCGAAATCGCCAACAAGCGGGACGCGCTGCCCGGCGAACTGTCCCGCGGCATGAAACAAAAGCTCGCTATCGCCTGCGGCCTCCTGCACTCGCCGAAAGTGATTTA
Organism: uncultured Verrucomicrobiae bacterium; assembly: GCA_963802515.1. Taxonomy (GTDB): domain Bacteria; phylum Verrucomicrobiota; class Verrucomicrobiia; order Limisphaerales; family UBA11358; genus UBA11358. The sequence continues at coordinate 436,566 of CAWDIX010000002.1, read as the reverse complement.
TTTCGATGAACCGTTGACCGGGCTGGATCCCCTCGGCATCCGCCGGATGAAGGATTCCATCCTGAAACGGGCGCGCGACGGCGCGGCCATCATCATCAGTTCGCACCTGTTACACCTGGTCCAGGAAATCTGCTCGCGCCTCCTGATTTTGAAGAACGGGCAGAAGATCGCCGATGGCACGCTCGAGGAAGTCACCCGGAAATTCTCCGAACAACCCGGCGACACCAACCTCGAGGAGATTTTCTTCCGCGCCACGAGTGAAACGGGCACCACCGCACCGGCCGTTCCGCCGGTGTTGCCGCTCGAACGCAAATGATTGCCGGCGTTCAACTTGGGCGGACAGGTGGCGGCGACGCCTTCGTCGCCAGCAATCACCATCAACATTCACTGCGACGAGGCGTCGCACCCGCGTGAAATGATCGCCGCGCTGCTCTACCTGCAGTATCACACGGTCCGTAACCGGCTGGTCAGCCGGTTTAAGCGGCTCAAGCAGCCGAAATACCTTATCGGCGCCATCGTGGGCGGACTCTATTTCTATTTTTACTTCTTCCGCTACCTGTTTCGCGGGGTTGGCGGCCGGCCGGGGGTGAACCTGAATGTTCCACCGGGGCACCTGCAGCTTTTTGAATTGGGAGGCGCGCTCGCGCTCTTCGTCATCGTGCTGCTGGCGTGGATTGTTCCGTACGAACGCGCCGCCCTGACGTTTACCGAGGCCGAAGTGGCATTTCTGTTTCCCGCGCCGGTCAGCCGGCGCACCCTGATTCACTTCAAACTCTTGCGTTCGCAGTTGCGGATATTGTTCAGTGTCCTCGTCCTGACGTTCCTTTCCCGGGGATTCGGCGGCAATGTCTGGATTCACGCCTTTGGCTGGTGGCTGATTCTCTCGACGTTGAACCTGCACTTTCTCGGCTCCTCGTTTGCCCGGACGCTGCTGCTGGAACGCGGCGTATCCAACTGGCTCCGGCGGTTGTTGGTCTTCGGGTTGGTGGTGGCGATGGCCGGTGCCGTCTGGATTTGGGCCAAACGAACGCTGCCGGCGCCGGGTCCTGCCGACACTGCCAATCTCAATGCGATGCTGGATTACGCGCAACGGGTATTGACCGCCGGTCCGGCGCTGTACCTGCTTTACCCGTTCCGGCTGGCAGTGCGGCCGTTTCTCGCGCAGGACGCCACGGCTTTTTTCATTGCGCTGGCCCCGGCGCTGGTGGTCTTTTTGCTGCACTACCTGTGGGTGATTTATTCCGACGTGGCCTTCGAGGAAGCCTCGGTGGAAGCATCGCAAAAACTGGCCACGCGTATGGCTGCCGTCCGCGCCGGCAACTGGCAGGGCGCGCGGAAGAACAAAAAGGCCAGGCGTCCGTGGTTTAAACTGGCCGCCACCGGCCCGTCCGCCACCGCGCTGCTCTGGAAAAATCTGATCGGCGTCGGCCAGGTGTTTTCCGTCCGTCTGTGGATTTCCATCATCGTTATCGTGGTCATTCTCGGCGCCGCGTTTGCCGGCAAAGCGCAAAGTCAGGGAGTTTCCATCATCGCGGCCTCCTTCATTGCCATGGCTTTGGGCTATTCGGTGCTGCTGGGACCGCAACTGCTGCGGCTGGATTTTCGGAATGACTTGCCGCTGGCGGACATCCTGAAAACCTTTCCGATGCGCGGCTGGCAGATTGCCCTGGGCGAGATCCTCGCGCCGGTCGTCGTCCTGGCGGTGTTCCAATGGCTGCTGTTGCTGATTACCGCCGGGCTCCTTTTATATTTGCCCGTCAAACAGGAAAGCCTGTTCCTGGCGATCACCCTTGGCGCGGCGTTCCTGCTGCCGGTGCTGGATTTGCTCCTGTTGCAGATTCCCAATGCCGCCGTGCTGCTGTTCCCGTCATGGATTCAAACCGGCAAGGACAGCCCGCGCGGAATCGAAGCCACCGGCCAGCGGCTGATTTTTGCCCTGGGCCAAATGCTCGTTCTCCTGCTGGCGCTCCTGCCCGCTGCCGCGGCGTTCGTTGGCGTCTTTTTCCTGCTGTATTTCACCGTTGGCCCCGCCGCTGCCGTGCCGCTCGCGTCGCTCGCGGCGACCATTATTCTGGCGGTGGAAGCCGGTTTCGGCGTGGTGTTGCTCGGCAAACTGTTCGAGCGGTTTGATGTGACGGAGGAACACACGAGTTGAATTTGAGCTGCAATCAACTTGAATGGAGCGCGGAGCACCGCTCCGCGCAAACCCCGGGTCAGACTTGCGGGCAATGCTCCGCCCTCCGAAGTCCGTAGATTGGACCGTTGTCCGAAATTGGCAAAGACGTTCCGCGCTTGCGTGATGACGGAAGCGACAACATACTTCCGCCCTTAAAATTATGAGCCACACACCCATTCGCGTTGCCGTCACCGGCGCCGCCGGCCAAATCGGTTACTCACTCCTGTTCCGCATCGCCTCCGGCGCGATGTTCGGGCCGGACCAGCCCGTCATTTTGCATTTGCTCGAGATCGAACCCGCCTTGCCCGCCCTCGGCGGCGTGGTGATGGAACTGGATGACTGCGCGTTCCCGCTGCTCAAGGGCATCGTTCCCACGGCGAACCTCGACGAGGGCTTTCGTGGCGTGAACTGGGCGTTGCTCGTCGGCAGCGTGCCGCGCAAGGCCGGCATGGAGCGCAAGGATTTGCTCGGCATCAACGGGAAAATTTTCATCGGGCAGGGCAGGGCGATTCAAAAAAACGCCGCGCGCGACGTGCGCATCCACGTCGTCGGCAATCCGTGCAATACCAATTGCCTCATTTGCATGAACAACGCGCCGGACATTGCACGCGACCGTTTCTTTGCCATGACGCGGCTGGACGAGAACCGCGCCAGGGCGCAACTCGCGAAAAAGGCCGGCGTGGATGTGACCGGCGTCAACAACATGGCCATTTGGGGCAACCATTCCGCAACGCAGTACCCCGATTTTTACAATGCCAAAATCAACGGCAAGCCGGCCACGAGCGTCATCAGCGACGAAGCCTGGCTCAAGGGCGAATTCATTTCCACCGTGCAGCAACGCGGCGCGGCCATCATCAAGGCGCGCGGTTCGTCCAGCGCCGCCAGCGCCGCCAACGCCGTCGTGGACAGCGTCCGATCGCTCATTGAGCCGACGCCCGCGGGTGACTGGCACAGCGTTTGTGTTTGTTCGGACGGCAGCTATGGCATCGAAAAAGGGTTGATCTGCTCGTTCCCGACACGCAGTGACAGCGACGGCTGGCGCATTGTGCAAGGTGTGCCGGTCAATGACTTCAGCCGCGGCAAAATTGACGCTACCGTGAACGAATTGAAGGAAGAACGCGCGCTGGTCGCTGATTTGCTGCCGAAATAAAAATCCGCGGCGACCCTGAGCCTGTACGGCTCGTCGTGTTGGAATTCAAGCTTCAGCTTGTTCGGTGGCGACGCAGGTCGAAGCCTGAACTTCCAACGAGCGAATTTCCATTTCTTTTTGACCCATTTCATTTCGCCGCATTGCCAGCCGCGCCATTTTGTGCCAGCCTCGCGCCCGTATGGCCTTTGATTCCTTCCGCGATTTTGTCGGGCAACTCGACCGCGCCGGCGAACTTAAGCGCATCTCGCAGCCCGTCGCCACCGAATTGGAGATAACAGAAATCGCCGACCGCGAAATGAAATCGCCCGGTGGCGGCAAGGCGCTGCTGTTCGAGAAACCCACCGTTAACGGCGAGGTTTCGCCGTTCCCGCTTGCCATCAACACGATGGGTTCGCACAAGCGCATGGCGATGAGTTTGGGCGCGAATTCCGTGGACGCAGTTGCCGCCGAACTCGGTTCGCTGATGAAAGCCAAACCGCCCACCAGTTTTCGCGAGGCCATCAAACTGCTCGGCCAGGCGCTCGATTTACGCCACGCCAAACCGAAAGTTGTAAAGGATGGGCCGTGCAAGGAAGTCGTTCATCTTGTTGAGAGTCCACAGTCCACAGTCCAGAGTTGGCCGAAAGCGCCAAGTTTGGAATTCCTCGCCACGCGTCACGCGCCACTCGTCACCCTGTTGAATCTGCCGATTCAAAAATGCTGGCCGCTTGACGGCGGACGCTTCATCACTCTGCCGTGTGTCGTTACCAAGGATCCCGACACCGGTGAGCGCAACGTGGGCATGTACCGCATCCAGATTTACGACGACAAAACCACCGGCATGCATTGGCAATTGCAAAAAGTCGGTGCGCGGCATGGCCGGCGTTATTACGAAACCAGCACCCGGATGCCGGTGAGCATTTTCATCGGCGGCGACCCGGTGTTCGCCTTTGCCGCCACTGCGCCCTTGCCCGATGGTCTTGATGAATTCCTGTTGGCCGGTTATCTCCGCAAGAAATCCGTCGAACTGGTCAAATGCGAGACCAATGACCTCGAAGTTCCCGCCAGCGCGGATTTCGTCATTGAGGGTTACGTGGACCCGAAGGAGCCTCTTCGCGACGAAGGCCCGTTCGGCGATCACACCGGCTATTACACGTTGCCCGAGCCATATCCGGTCTTTCACATCACCGCCATCACCCATCGCAAAGACGCGATGTATCCGGCGACGATTGTCGGCATGCCGCCGATGGAGGATTTTTACATCGGCGGCGCGAGCGTGAAATTGTTCCTGCCCGTCTTCAAAATGAACTTCCCCGAGATCGTAGACATTGCGTTACCGGCGGAAGGCGTGTTCCACAACCTTGTGTTCGTGAGCATCAAAAAGACCTACCCGATGCAGGCCTACAAAATCATGCACGGCCTGTGGGGCATGGGCCAGATGATGTTCACCAAATACATCGTGGTGGTGGACGACGACGTGGACGTCCACAACACGAGCGAAGTCCTGTTCCGGTTGTGCGCCAACACCGATCCGCAGCGCGACAGCATCTTTACGAAGGGTCCAGCCGACGTGCTCGACCACGCCACCAGCGAAATGGCGATGGGCTCAAAGTTGGGAATTGATGCGACGAAGAAACTCCCCGGCGAAGGCTTCAAGCGCGCCTGGCCGCCATTGATTAAAATGGATGAAAGTGTGAAGGCGAAGGTAGGAAAATTTTTCAAATTGTAGCAGCCGCCGTGAATCCCAACGGGATTCCGTCCCAAAGCCCAGGGTTGCGAGGCACGAGCTACCCTAGGTCAGTGTCCGCAAAAAATCCCCAACCGCAACGCGGTTGCGGCCATTTCCGTCGGTCCATCGCGTGCGACATTTGCCACAACCGCGTTGCGGTTGAATCCATTTCCGCATTGTGCCCCAAGGTAGCCTCGCAGACTCGGCAACCTTGGGCTGGAGGACACAATCCCTTTGGGATTGAAAAATGACAACGCAATGCGCCATCTTTCGTCATGCCACAATCCCTTTCCGCCGTTTACATTCACCTCGTCTTTTCCACCAAAGACCGCCGTCCGCTGCTTCGCGACAAAGTCACGCGTGACGCGCTGCATTCATATCTGGGCGGCATTTCCAAACAACTCGATTGTGCGCCGATCCAGATCGGTGGCGTGGAAGACCATGTCCATTTGCTGGTCCGATTCGGGCGCACGATCACGCAGGCGGAATGGGTGAAGGAACTGAAACGTGTCTCGAATCTCTGGCTGAAGGAACGTGGCCGCAATTACGCCGACTTTGAATGGCAGGGAGGTTACGCAGATTTTTCCGTGAGCCAATCGAATCTGGAACAGGTAAAGCAATACATCGCCGGGCAAGAGGAACATCACCGCAAGATCGGTTTTCAAGATGAATTGCGGGCGTTTTTACGGAAACACGAAATCGAATGGGACGAGAAATACGTTTGGGATTGAGTCGCCCGGGATTTGCCACAACCGCGTTGCGGTTGAATTCATTTCCAAACCGTGACCCAAGGTAGCTCGTTCCTCACAACCTTGGGCTGAGGGCCACAATCCCTTTGGGATTGCCGCAACGCGGTTTTGGCGAGAATTGGCTCACGCACCGGCCGGCGGCAGAAATTCCAGCCCGAATTTACTCTCCATCCCGCGCGGGATGTCCCGCTGTTGCTGCGGGTCTTTGCCGACGGCCAGTTTTTGCCGACGGCCACCAGCGCGCCACCTTGGGCTGGAAGTAAACGTGCCGCTCAAGTAAGTTCCGCAACCGATGATGTTGCCGGACAATCCCAACTGGCAGATGACCGTGTTTCTCCTGCTCGTGCTGGCGGTGATGGCATTCGTGATGAAGCTGGTGGCGTTGCTGCTGCCGGCCAAACGTGAAATAGAGCCAAGAGCCGTGTCGTGGGTGCTGTTTTCGCCTGACTCGGTCTTGCGTGCGCAACGGGTAACCGGCGCCGGGCCGGTGGTACTGCGAATCCTGATGCTGTTTGCCGCTGTGTTGTTGAGTTATTGGGTCTATTGGCAACTGGTCCGTGGTTTTCAAATTCACGGAATTCTCCTGAGCTATCTTGCCGTGCCACTTCTGCTTCTGATCGGAGAATCGTTCGTTGCCATTATGAACCTGTTCCTGCTGCCCGGTGGCTGCCTGCTTCCCGCGCTGCATTGCCGTCCGTGGGCGGCGCGGAGCATTGCGGATTTTTGGGGCAACCGATGGAATCTTTGGGCCAGCGACTGGTTTCGCTACGTCATCTTCGGCCGATTACGCCGTCGCCCCATGTTCGCGCTGTTCCTGGTGTTTGCGGCTTCCGGCATGCTGCACGAATGCGTGATTAACGTCCCGCTTTACTGTGTCACGGGCAGAATTCTCTTCGGCAGGATGATGGTTTACTTCCTCCTTCAAGCGGTCGGCATCCTTGTGGAACGCCATTTCCTGAATGGCCATCCGCGCTTGATGGTGATGTTTGTCTGGCTGGTGGTTTTCGTGCCGTTGCCTTTGGTGCTTAACGAAGGATACCTTCGCGGGCTCCAGCTTTGGCCGGATTGCAATTAGATTTGTATTCACACGCCGGGCGGCGGCAGGATTTCCAGCCCGAATTTGTTTGCCATCTCCATCCCGCGCGGGATGTCCTGCGGTTACAGCCGCCCCCATGCTTCGGCTCCAGACGCGGCGTTCGTTGCGATGGAATTCCTTCGCCGGTTGAAGCAACGGCAAAATGGATTTTGGCATGGCTCTAATTTTTTGTTGCCCCGGATCAACGCAGGGCGATAGCATTCTGGTCGGCTGTCGAACGACGAGTGAGAACTTGATTTTGCTTTCCTTCGGCCGAGGCCCAATTTGACCAGGGAATTGCCCCATGATTCAAGCCAATGTGTTTCAAGACCGGCGCGGTGTCTGGGCGTTTGCCCTTGGCTGCATCGCCGTCACCGTCGGCGTTCTCCTGCACATCCCGATGTTCTGGATGGGCCACAACAACGGTTTTGTCCTCTACGGCATGCCGATGGATTCGAGCATGATCTTCGGCATGTATCTGATCATCGCGGGCGTGATCGCGGCGGGTTATGGGCTCCTGCCAAGCAAGGGGGCCTACAACGCGGTGGTCTCTTCCCGCATCACCGTCGTCGCGCCCGAGGATGCGCCGCTCAAGCGAGCCCATTGGATGCTGATGGGGACGCTCGTGGTCGCGCTCATCATTGACGTGATGAAGCCCGCCACGCTCGGATTCACCATTCCGGGGATGATCCGGGAATATCAAACCACCAAGGCGCACGCTTCGCTGGTGCCATTTTCCGCGCTGATTGGAACCTCGCTGGGCTCGATCGTCTGGGGTGTCCTGGCGGATTTCTATGGCCGCAAAGCGGCAATCCTGTTGTCGGCGGTTGTCTTTATCGGCACCTCAATTTGCGGCGCGATGCCATCGCTCAACTGGAATGTCGGGATGTGTTTCCTGATGGGATTCGGCGCGGGGGGAATGCTGCCGGTGACTTACGCGCTCCTGGCCGAGATGATGCCATCGAAGCATCGCGGCTGGGCGTTGGTGCTGGTGGGCGGCCTCGGTGCGGTGGGCGGCTATTTTGTGGCGAGCGGTTTGGCGGCGACCCTGGAACCGATCTTTAGCTGGCGCATCCTCTGGCTGATGAATCTCCCGACCGGGCTGATGCTCCTTGGACTCGGGCGCTTCATTCCCGAATCCGCTAAATTTCTGCTGGCCCGCGGACGCAAAGCCGAGGCGCAGGTGGTCATGGCGCGTTTTGGAACCGTGACGCACAGGCTGGCCGAAGGGGAGGCGGACGAATCGGAACTGCTGGCCCACGGTCATGATCACCTTTTGCAGGAGGAAGCCCGGCTCTGGACGCCCGCGTTGATCGGCAAGACGGCCGCCCTCACGATCATCGCGCTCTCGTGGGGATTGATCAACTTCGGTCTCCTGCTCTGGATGCCCAACGATTTAGTGACGAAAGGCTATTCGATGGCTCTCTCGAGCAAATTGCTGACCGAATCCGCGCTCATTGCGTTCCCAACCGTCTTCTTCTGCGCTTTCATCTACAGCCGCTGGAGTTCAAAGTGGGCGCTTGCCATCTTCGTCACGCTGACCCTGCTCGGATTGCTCTGGGTGCTGCGGCTCGAAACCCATCTCGGGGGCAACCCGGTCTGGCCAATCGGTCTGCTCATCATTGGCAGCAACGGCATCATTGCCATTTTGCTTCCGTATGCCTCGGAAAGTTATCCGGTCAAGATTCGGGGACGAGCCACGGGCTGGGTCGCAATGTTCACCAAGGGCGGGGGAGTGCTGGCGCAAACGCTCGGCATTGCCGCTCTCGTTCCGCCCCTCGGAGCTGCCGCAGTCATCATTATGGTGCCCGTGGTCGTCGCCCTTGCCTTGTTCCTCCGCTTCGGCACAGAGACCCGCGGGTTGGATCTCAGACATCTGGAACGCCGAGCCACTGCCTCAGCCACCTCTTCGACATGAAGGCGCCTGAATGCCGCGCTGACACTGATCGCCGATGGAAGACGTTTTGCATCGGCGGCGCGAGCGGGGAATTGTTCCCGCCGCTGATCAAGATGGATGAAAGCGTGAAGGTGAAGGTGAAAGAACTTTTCGGCGCATAACGCTGATGCCATGAAACATATTCTCAAACATTTATTTTTCTCCGGGCTGCTTTCTTCGCTGGTTGCATTGGCGCTGGCGCCGCGCGCACGCGCGGTCGACCTGGGCAACATCTGGGCACTGGGCGATTCCATCACCTACGGCCAGGGGTATGCCGGCGGTTACCGCGGGACGTTGTATACGAATCTGACTGCCCGAGGCTACTCTTTCAATCTGGTGGGAACGCTCACCTCCAACCCCACGGCGCTGCTTTCCGCAGCGGGCCAGACCGATCACGACGGACACAGCGGTTACAGTATCACCAACGCCACTGACATTTCCGGAACACCTCGAAGCGGCCTTTATGAAGGAGTGGTGTCCTGGCATGGTTCCATCAATCCGCCGGACGTGATTCTGCTGATGATCGGTATCAACGATCTCGATATTGATTACCAGGCTGATAGTGCCGCGGAACGTCTGGAGCTTCTGGTCACCCGCTTGTTCGGGTATTTTCCCAATGCCCGGCTGTTGATTGCATCGCTGCCCGATGCGGAACAAAACAACCCGTATCGGCATAGCGCCACCAATGATCTCGCTGCGGCGGTGAGCAACTACAATGCGGGAATCGTTTCGATAGTGGCCAACCACCGGGCCATCGGACAAAAAATCGCTTTCGTGGATATCCATGCGGGGTTGACGCTGGCGGATCTGGGCGACGGCCTGCACCCGTCCGCGGAAGGCTATGTGAAAATGGGAAACATCTGGGCCGACGCCGTGGTCGCTGATCCGCCAAAGTTCGCAAGCCCGGCCATCATCGTGTCCGGCGGCCTGGTTACGCTGAGGGCCAGCGGCGCCATGCACACCAGCTACTCGCTGGAGGCATCCACGAATTTAGCCGGCGGCACCTGGACGCGGGTGACCAATGGCAACATTTCGGCAACCCCGTTTACGATCAGTGAGGCGGTCACGAATACCCAGCGGTTCTACCGCTTCGGTGCGCCGTAACCGGGAGCGCATAAACTCACACCGCCGGCCGCAAACAATCCGGTTGGAATTGCTGCGGATTGTAGCGGCGGTCTGTGATCGCCGGGCCTTGGAGACGGCCACATTTGCTCTTTCACCCATCGTCGCTCACAGAGCGACGCTACAGCGGCGGAACCGACACCAGACCGTGCCTAGCCATTACCGCGTTGATTTTCTCCAAATCCGGCGGGCCGCCGGCATTGACGATGGCGGCCATTTCCTTGAAGAAATCCGGGCCGATCAGAGCGGGCGTCACGACCGTGAGGGCTTTGGCGGTTTCTGGCTTCAGGTTTTTGAAGCCATGCACCGCGCCGCGCGGTATAAAACAAATCCGGCCCGGCCCGATGTCATTCGGCTGGCCATTGACGGTGAACGTCACCACGCCCTCCAAACCATAAATGATTTCGTCGTAACGCTCGTGGTAATGGGGCATCGCCACTTTCGCGCCCGCCGGCACGGTGAATTCGAACATGCCCAACCGGCCGTGGGTGTCTTTGCCGTCGAGCAGAAACCGGATTTCAATCTGCCCGACCCGGATGATCTCTTTGTCGTGTGCCATAATTGTTTGGTCGGATGAAAAACCAGACCGCTCACGCGCCGGGCCGCGGAGGATATTCGAGGCCGAACTTCTTCCCGATTTCGATCAAGCGCGGGATGTCCTGCTGTTGCTGCGGGTTCAGCGCGCCGATTTCCTCGAAGAATCCTTCAAAGCCCGACGGCGTAAAGACGCACATGAGGCGTCCCGGCGCCTGGCCGACGTAACGGTAGGTGTGCGCGACGTCGCGCGGTGCAAACAGGGTCGTGCCCGATTTGGCGGGAATGGTTTTGCCTCCGACGGTGAACTCGTATTCGCCTTCGAGAATCTGAAACGTCTCGTCCTCGCGATGGTGGATGTGCGGCGGCGGCCCGCCGCCCGGCAGGTCGTACGTTTCGACCACAGCCACCGTGCCGCCGGTGTCGCGTCCATGGACGCGGATGAGCATGGCCGTGCCGAGGATGTTGACCTTCTTGCCACCATCGGACGGAACTTGGATTGGATTCATGACGGCGATGTTCTGTCGTCAGGCATTTGCTGGCAAGGCGGCAATTTATCCAAGCGCAAGACAGTTGGAACAGGGTAACGCTCACTCGCCGGGCGGCGGCAGAATTTCCAGCCCGAATTTTTTCGCAATCTCCATTACGCGCAGGATGTCCTGCTGTTGCTGCGGGCCCAGCGCGCCGATCTCCTCGAAGAATCCTTCAAAGCCCGCCGGGGTGATGACGCACATGAGCCGGCCGGGTGTCTGGCCGAGGTAACGGTAGGTATGCGCAATGCCGCGCGGCGCGAAAATCGTCGCACCCTTTTTGGCCACAAACGTTTTCCCGCCAACGGTCCATTCGTATTCGCCTTCGAGCACCTGAAACGTCTCGTCTTCGCGATGATGGATGTGCGGCGGCGGACCGCCGCCCGGCACGTCGTGCGACTCGACGGCGCTGACCACGCCGCCGGTGTCGCGGCCGTGAATGCGGATGACCATGGGAATGCCAAGGATGTTCACCTTCCTGCCGCCATCGTTCGGAATTTGGATTGGGTTCATAAATATGGGCGGTGATGTTCTGGTGCCGCGCGCCGGCAGGCAAGTCAACAATCTGTTCAACCCCAACGTCTGCGGCTTGTTTACTTTCCCAGCCGCGCGGCCGGGCAGCTTCATAATCCATTGCTGCTGCGGCCGGCGGCGCATTCACACACAGTGACGCCTCAATTTGAGAGCGAGGTTCGCAGTTGCCGCGCCGGGCGATTGATTTTATTTTGCCCGCATGAATTCCAATAATCCCGACATTGCCGCGACCAAACATTTGCCCCGCAATTGCGCGATAGCTTCGCTGGCACTGCTGCTCCTTTTCGGTCCGGGTTGCCGCAGCACAACCACCCCGGCCGCAGCAACGGAACCGGAGTTGCTCAAACTCTCGGGCGATCTGGGCGTGCATGACCCGGTCATCATCCGGGAAAAGGACACCTGCTACGTCTTCTGCACGGGCGGCGGACGACGCGGAGGAATCATCCCCATCCGTTGTTCCACCAACCTGCTCCACTGGACGCGCTGCGGCAGTGTCTTCGAAAGCCTGCCGAACTGGGGCACAAACGAAGTCCCGCTCGCGCGCGGGATCTGGGCGCCGGACATCTCCCGTTTGAACGGGAAATATTACCTTTATTATGCGCTCTCCAGCTTCGGCGTGAATAAATCCGCCATCGGCCTGGCGTTCAATGAAACGCTCGATCCGGCCAGCCCGCGCTACCAGTGGGTGGACCAGGGCCTGGTGCTCCGTTCGCGGCCGGGTATGGACGACTTCAATGCCATTGACCCGAACCTCGTCATTGAAGACAAGCACAACGTCTGGCTATGCTGGGGCAGTTTCTGGGGCGGGATCAAAATGCGGCGAGTGGACCCGGACACCGGCAAACTTTCGGCCACCGACACCACGCTCTACTCCCTCGCCAGCCGCCCGCGCGTGGGACCGCCGCAAACGCCGCCGGTGGAAGGCGCCGTTGAAGCTCCCACGATTGTACGCCATGGCGATTACTGGTATTTATTCGCGTCCTACGACTTCTGCTGTCGCGGTACCAATAGCACCTATGACGTCAAGGTGGGCCGTGCCCGCAAGGTTACCGGACCCTACCTGGATCGTGCCGGCATACCTTTGACCGAGGACGGAGGCACGCTGGTCATCGAAGCCGCGACGCCGGATTGGCGCGGCGCCGGAGGCCAGGCGGTGTTCTCTGACGCCGGCCACGATTACCTGGTGTTCCACGCCTACGACGGCCGGACGGGCCGGTCCCAATTGCAGATTTCCACGATGGTTTGGGAGAACGGCTGGCCGCGCGTGGCCAGCCTGCCCTGACATTGTGTCCGCCGATTTTCGATGCCGGCGGCCGGCCACGTTTTGCTTGTCAGAAACGCCTGAGCGTGCAAAGTCATGGCCCAGCCACTTGTCGAAGCACGCAAAACCCAATGTGCAGCCCGCATAACCTATGACCGGGAAATTCAGAAAAATCCTCGCCATCATCGCATTGCTGGTGATGGGTGTTGTCTTCATTAACGTCGGCTCGAAGGACCTGGTTCATTCTCGGCAACTGGCCGCCCGCGGCAAAACCGTCACCGGCCAGGTTATTGACGGAGAAGATGACGTCAGTGGCAGACTCCACTGGCACACCTATTACCTGCAGGTCCGGTTCCAGCCGGAAAATGGAGGCCCCGCAAGCCAGCGCGTCCGGGTGGGTAAGGGCGTGTATCAGTCAGTGCATATCGGCGATTCGGTCACGGTTCATTATCTTGCTGAAGACCCGGCCATCTGCCAGGCGGGCGACGTGGTGGAAATGCGCTACGGCAACCTGCTGTGGGGCGTAGTGTTCCTCTTCGGCGCCGGTTACCTGCTGGTGTTCTTCCGGCGACCCGCCGACAAGGAGGAAGCCGTGGAGAGCATCGGCGAACATGTCAAAACATTGTCCATCACCCGATTCGAATATATTTCCGTGGAGGCAAGGAATTTCAAGCGTCTGGACCTTGCCTTCTACGACGAAGGCCGGCGTCATCTGGAGGCACAGGGCTATCGTTTTCTGGATGACCAGGAAAATGTCACGCTCCGCCGCCGGAGTGGCACGCACACGTTTCTGCGCATCCTTCTGAGCAGCGACCAGACCATCATGGCGGATTTTTATCATTTCATACCGCCGTGGACGTTTCGCTTGTTGGGGGCCAAACCGGCGAAGGTGCTGGACCTGGAAACCTGGTTTTCGGACGGTTGCTTCGTTTGCACCAGCAACGCCGAAATGGCCGGCAAACTCGAATCGCCGCCCGCGATAGATGCCGCACGCATGCCGGCGGGGACTTCGTGGGACATGCTCCTCCAGGCCCACCGGAACCGGGTCGCCAAATATCTGGCGAATCATCGGGACGCGAAGCCGGTCAAGTTGCAGGGCATGGCCAACGTCCGGCGGGCGCAGGACGAGCAGCAACGCATCAAGGCCGAGTTTCGCAAGCGAACCGGATTGTCCAAGACGGAGCTGGAGCGGTTTGCCGGCACCCAAGGCAAGGCCGTGGACGAACTGCACGACGCCCTGACCAAACGCCGCGAGCAGGGGGAATAACTCAGGGCAAAGGCGCCAACACGATATTGCGAAACTCCACCGGTTTGCCCTCGGCCTGCAAGCCGATGGCGCCGGAACTGACCGATGACCCGGTGATTTCATTTTGCAGGACGCCGTTGACCCGAATTGTCACGGAATTGCTGCGGCACACGATGTCGTAGCTGTTCCATTCACCGACGGGTTTTTCCGAGCCGGGCTGGCGGCGCGGAACGCTTTTGGGAAATTCCGTGGTCAGTTCATGCACCGACGAGCCGCCGTTGCAGCGCACTTCGCCCGCGCTGCCGGACTGCAATTGCGCCTCCAGGCACAGCGGCCAGACTTTGTCCGCGCCGCTGACGTGCAGAAAAACGCCGCTGTTTCCGGGGCCGTCCGGGAAACGCCATTCCGCGTGCAATTGGTAATCGCGATAAGACCCGAGCGTCCGCGCGTAACCGTTCGGCTTGCCCTGGCACGCGATGACCCCGTTCGTTACCGACCAGATGGCCGCGGCGGGCGCATTCGTGCTCTTGGAAACAAACGTCCAGCCCGAGAAACTTTTGCCGTCGAACAATTCGATTTTATTCGTCGGCGTGATCGGCGTTTCGCCCGGCTGCGCGGACAGGGGAAAGATGGTTGCGGCAACGAGCAGCATTACCATCCGCGAAGCGCAACCGGCAGGAAATGATTTCATGCGCGGAGATTGCCCGGGCATCGGCAAAAGCGCAAGCCGGCGGGTGGGAAGTGCTTGAGCGGAGAAGTGGGAACCGGACCCCGTTGAAAAAGTGACGAGGGGATTCTTGACGCGCCCACGCGGTTGCGGGATATTCCGGCCACATTTGGCAAAGGAGCAAGTGAACCAAACCGGGATCAACAACCAGGAGCCACCGGAAGTCTTTCAGGTGGTGGAGCATCTTTTCCGTCATGAGGCTGGCAAAATGGTGGCCACGCTGACCGGGATATTCGGGATCGAACATCTCACGCTGGCCGAGGACGTGGTGCAGGAGGCGCTGGCGCGGGCGTTGCAGACCTGGCCGTTCTACGGCGTGCCGAAAAATCCCGCCGCGTGGATCATGCGGGCGTCGCGCAATCTCGCGCTGGATGTCGTGCGACGCGAAAAAGTTTTCCGCGACAAGGAACCGGAGATCAGCCGATTGATGGAGCAGGGGAGTCCTGCGCCGGAAGCGGCAGTTTTCGCCGAACAGGAAATCGCCGACGACGGTTTGCGGATGATGTTTGTGTGTTGTCATCCGCAGATTCCGGCGGAGGCGCAGGTCGCGCTCGCATTGAAGACCCTTTGCGGGTTCAGCGAGAAGGAGATCAGCCGCGCGTTCCTTACGACCGAGGCGGCGATTGCCAAACGGTTGACGCGAGCCAAACAGAAAATCCGCGAGACACAGATGGCGTTCGAGATACCCGCCGGTGAAGAACTGGTCCGGCGGCTGGACGGTGTGCTGCGGTCACTTTACCTGCTGTTCAACGAAGGCTACAAGGCGTCGAGCGGCGACAAGCTGGTCCGGGAGGACATCTGTTTCGAGGCCATCCGTCTGGCGAGTCTGCTGGCGGAACATCCGGCCGGCAACCAGCCCGGGACACACGCACTGCTGGCGCTGATGCTGTTGAACGCCGCGCGCCTTCCGACCCGCGTGGACGATGAGGGCAACCTGCTACGCCTTCAGGAACAGGACCGGGCGCGCTGGCGACAACCGATGATTGCGCGCGGCATGTTTCACCTCGCGCAATCGGCGGCGGGCGGCGAGATTACCGGGTATCATCTGCAGGCCGGTATCGCCGCGTGCCACTGCGCGGCGAAGTGCTATGCCTCCACAGACTGGCGGCAAATCCTGTCGTTGTACGATCGCCTGATGAAATTCGATGATTCGCCGGTCGTTGCGTTGAACCGGGCCGTGGCTCTGGCCGAAGTACACGGGCCGCAGGCGGGAATTGAAGCGGTCGGTGCCATTCAAAATCCGCGATCGCTTGGGTCTTATTACCTGCTCCACGCCGTGCTTGGCGAATTCGAGTCGCGGTTGGACCATGCCCGGGCGGCCGCCGGCCACTTCCGGAAATCGCTGCAACTGGCGGAAATCAAATCCGAACAGGCATTTCTGGCAAAACGGCTTCAGGCCTGCGAGCAAAAAGTTTCCCGGGCGCCAATGGGTTGGCGGGCCAAAAAAACTTCGCAAACATGTCCTGAACACATCCACCCGTTCGTTGTATCACTGACAGAAAACAACATTGATGAGAAAGGCAAAACATGAGCACATCGAAGAAGAAGACGGCGGCGAACATCGTCTGGTTTGAAATCCCGGCGGACAAGCCCGAACGCGCCAGGGCGTTTTACAGCAAGCTGTTCGGCTGGAAAATCAATCCGTTCCCCGAGATGCCGGACTACTCCCACATTGACACCGGTGGCCCGGATGCTTCCCCCGATGGTGGAATGATGAAGCGCATGCATCCGGCGCACACCATCACCAACTACGTCAGCGTGCCGTCCGTGACCAAATTTATGGCGAAGGTCAAGAAACTCGGGGGCAGCATCTGCAAGCCCAGGACCGTCGTGCCGGGGATGGGGTGCTTCGCCATCTGCCAGGACACCGAGAAAAACACGTTCGCCATCTGGGAAATGAACAAGAACGCAAAATAAATGTCCTGAATCCGACCGTTCGTTCGTCGGATCACTGAACGGACGAAAATCATCAACCAATAACCAAATGAAAATTATGAGCGCACAATCGAACAATGGATACATGCTGATCTTCCGCGGAACCGACTGGCACAAGGGCCTTTCACCGGAGGAAATGCAACGGGTTGCCAATGACTGGATGGCCTGGTTCAAACGGCTGACCGAGCAAGGCACAGCCGTGGCCGGAAACCCGCTGGAACGCGAGGGCAAAATCGTTTCCGGCAAGAACGGACGCGTGGTGGCCGACGGGCCGTTTGCCGAATCCAAAGAAGCCATCGGCGGTTACTTCCTGCTGAAAGTGAACAGTCTCGACGAAGCCGTGGCCATCGCCCAGGAATGTCCAGGCCTGCCGTATGGCGCCAAAGTCGAAGTCCGGCCGGTCATGGATCGATGCCCGCTCTCGGGCGAAGCCGTGCCCGAAGGGCAACTCGCGGAAGCGACCGCGTAAAATTGCCGGAAATATGGGACAAAAACAGCCGGTAAGGGCGGCGTTGCCGCGTCGCCCTGCCTGCGAGATCAAACAACAGGAGTTGGAATTATGAGCACGACAAAACGCAATCCCGTAGTTGAACCGTATTTGTTGTTCGACGGCCGCTGCGAGGAAGCCATCGAATTCTACCACCGCGCGCTCGGCGCGGAGGTGAACATGCTGATGCGCTTCAAGGACAGTCCTGAACCGCCGCAGCCCGGCTGTGTCCCGCCGGGTTTCGAGAACAAGGTGATGCACGCAAGCTTGCGCATTGGTGAAACCAGCGTGATGGCGTCCGACGGACGCTGCACAGGAAAGCCGAATTTTCAGGGCTTCTCGTTATCACTCAGGGTGTCAGCCGAAGCCGAGGCGGAGCGGCTGTTCACCGCCCTGGCCGACGGGGGCAAGGTGCAGGCGCCATTGACCAAGACGTTCTTTTCACCGCGCTTTGGCATGGTCGCCGACCGCTTCGGGGTAATGTGGATGATCCTGGTGGCGCATGACGCATAAAGGCTGCCGGAACGGAAACGAGAAAAATCATGCAAAAAATCACCCCATTCCTGTGGTTCGACGGTAAAGCCGAAGAGGCCGCGAAGTTTTACGCTTCCATTTTCAAGAAATCAAAAATCCTTAACGTTGCCCGCTATGGTGAAGGGGCCGAAAAGTATTCCGGCCGACCCAAAAAGTCGGTGATGACCATTGTATTTGAAATTGCCGGACAAAAATTCATCGCGTTGAACGGCGGCCCACATTTCAAGTTTACCGAGGCCATCTCGTTTGTCGTGAGCTGCAAAACACAGCGGGAAGTGGATTATTTTTGGAAAAGGCTCTCCGCCGGCGGCAAAGAGGTGCAATGCGGCTGGCTTAAGGACAAATACGGTGTGTCCTGGCAGATTGTGCCCACGATTCTCGGCGAACTCCTGAGTGACAATGACGCCGCGAAGTCGCAACGGGTGATGCAGGCGATGCTCAAGATGAACAAGCTCGACATTGCAGGCTTGAAGCAGGCCCATCGGCCGATCACTAGAACATCCGGCAAAGGCAGGGGGCGGCAAATCGCAATGACTTGACGGTTTTGCCGAAAAACTGAAACTATTAACCAAACAAATCGAAAACAGGAGAGGAATTATGATTACGCCAATACTCATCAGTCTGGCAGTCATTATCGCGCTGTTCGTCGTCATCGTTGTTAGGCGACCGTCCGATTTCCGCGTCACGCGGTCGGCCGCCATTGCGGCGCCGCCGGACCGGGTCTTTCCGCGCGTCAATGAACTTCGAAATTGGGAGGCGTGGAACCCGTGGGGGCAGTTGGACCCGAACTGCATAATGATCTATGACGGCCCGCCCGCCGGGGTCGGCGCGAGCTACGCGTGGGCCGGCAACAACAAAGTAGGCGAGGGGCGGAACACCATCACGGAAAGCAAACCCAATGAACGGGTGCGATTCCGGCTCGAATTCGCAAGGCCGATGAAAGCGACAAACACCGCTGAGTTCACGTTTCAGCCCGATGGCGATCAAACCATCGTGACGTGGACCATGTCCGGCAAACATAATTTCGCCGGCAAGGCGTTCGGGCTGGTTATGAACTGCGACAAGATGATTGGCGGCCAGTTTGAAAAGGGCCTGACGCAGATGAAATCGTTGGCGGAGGCGGCAGCCGAACAAATTCCCATTCACGCATAAACCAATCGGAGGATACCATGAGTAAAATACGAGTCCTGGTCGGCACCAAAAAAGGCGCGTTCATCCTGACTTCGGATGGCAAACGCAAGAACTGGAAGGTCAACGGCCCGCATTTTGCCGGCTGGGAAATTTATCACGTCAAAGGTTCGCCGGTTGAGCCGGACCGCATCTATGCCTCGCAAACGAGCGGCTGGTTTGGGCAGATCATCCAGCGCTCGGATGACGGCGGCAAAACCTGGAACACACCCGGCAGCAGCGCCGGTGAATTGAAAAGCCCCGACGGCATGCCCAAGGGTGAAAGCAACAAATTCACGTACGCCGGCAAGGTCGGCACGCACAAGTGGTATGATGGCACGCAGCATCCGTGGGAATTCAAGCGCGTCTGGCATATCGAACCTTCGCTCACCGATCCGGACGCGGCCTATGCCGGCGTGGAGGACGCGGCGATTTTCAAAACGGTGGACGGCGGCAAAACGTGGCAGGAACTTCCCGGCTTGCGAGCCGCCAAGGGAAATCTCTGGCAACCGGGCGCCGGCGGCATGGCGGTGCACACCATCCTGCTCGATCCGAAAAATCCGAAACGGATTTATATTGCCATCTCGGCGGCCGGGGCGTTCCGCACCGACGATGGTGGCAAGACGTGGAAACCGATCAATCGCGGGCTGAAATCCCAATACGAGCTGCCCGATCCGGACTCGGAAGTCGGCCACTGCGTTCATCGCATCGCGCTCCATCCATCACGGCCGGACGTGCTGTTCATGCAGAAGCATTGGGACGTGTTGCGCACCAACAATGCCGGCGATCAGTGGAACGAGGTCAGCGGAAACTTGCCGACGGATTTTGGTTTTCCGATTGACGTCCACTTCCACGAGCCGGAGACGATTTACGTCGTGCCGATCACGAGCGATTCCCTGCACTATCCGCCGGAAGGCAAACTGCGTGTCTATCGCAGCCGAACCGGCGGCAACGAATGGGAACCACTGACAAAGGGCCTGCCGCAGAAAGACTGCTACGTGAATGTGCTGCGTGACGCGATGGCCGTGGACTCGCTGGAACCGTGCGGCGTGTATTTCGGCACAACGGGCGGCCAGGTTTATGGTTCGGCCAACGGCGGCAATTCTTGGAGTTCCATCGTGCGCGACCTGCCGGCGGTTTATTCCGTTGAGGTGCAAACGCTCAAATGAAATCCGAATTCCAAATATCGAAATCCGAAGGAAATCCGAAGCTCAAACGCCGGAACTTTTTCGCGCGCCCCCGGTCCAACGATTTGGATTTCGGATTTCGGGTTTCTTTCGGACCTCGGGAATTCGGAATTCGGATTTTATGACGATTCGCGTGGTGCTTCCGTATCACTTGCGAAACCTGGCCCGGGTGGACGGCGAGGTGCAGCTTGACGTGGCGGGTCCGGTCACGACGGGCTCGGTGCTCGACGCGCTCGAAGCACGCTACCCGGCGTTGCGCGGGACGATTCGCGAACATGGCACGTTGAAACGCCGGCCCTTCGTCCGGTTCTTCGCCTGCAAGGAAGACCTGTCCCTTGAACCGCCGGAGGCCCCATTACCCGATGCGGTCGCCAGCGGCGCGGAGCCGTTCCTGATCGTTGGCGCGATAGCGGGAGGTTGAATGGAAACAGAAACCCAGGCCGCGGGCAATCAGCCGCCGGCCATTTCCGCAAATCGCTGCAACTGGCGAAAATCAAATCCGACAGGCGTTCCTGGCGAAACGGCTCCGGGTCTAAGAGGGAAAGGCATCCAAGTCCACAGGTTGGAAGCAGGCCGAAACCGGCGCGAGCCACACCGCGTTGCCGGGAGACTTGATTTGGATGGAAGCCTGGAGATCAATCATCGCGGGCGTTGACGTGTCGGGGCAACTTCCCGGTGAAGGCGATTAAATGCACCCGCGCGCATCCCGGGCCGCACCCCGTCCGGTTGAGCTGAAAGGAAAAGCACACCGGTTATCCGTCCGTGGAATCTCCATTCCAATTGCCAACAACCGGGAAGAAAAGCACAAAAAACGGTTTGACACTTATCTATCGAATCAACAATCGTGATGCCATGATAACTAATTTGAGAAATGCCTGGAGGTTATTTTCCGCGGTTCGCGGTTTCCTGGCGGCGGGCGCGGGATTGACGGCGATGGCCGCGATTATTTACCTGGCGTCCCTCGGCACGTCGGCAGCCGGAGAGACCAATGCGCCACCGGTTGCCACTCCGGTTGCCAGGGCGAAAGACGCGCCAACCGTTGCCAGGCCGGACCCGAAGGCGGAAGCCCGACCGAAAAGGGAACTTTCCGGCGCCGAGCTTTACGCCATCCACTGCAACCGTTGCCATGCCGAGCGGTATCCCGCCGAATTCACGGATGGCCAATGGAAAACCCTCATGCTGCACATGCGGGTGCGGGCCAATCTGCCCGCCAAACAGGCAAGGTTGATTTTGAGCTATCTCCAGGACGAAAGCGGCCACTACTGAACCACCAGGGACCACCACCATGAAAATTCCATCTGTGATTTGCGGGATCGCCGCTGCCGGCTGTGTCCTGACCGTTGCCTGTCTGCCGCAAGCCTCCGCGGCGGTGAGCGACGAGGATTTCAACGCGTTGAAAAAGCTGGTTACCGAACAGGGCCGGAAAATTGAACAGCTGGAAAAGACCAACACGCTGGACCGGCAGCAAATCCAGCAATTGCAGCAGCAACTGGGACAAACCCAGACCCTGGCGACCAACGCGGCGCAAAAGGTCGAAACCTTGAGCCAAATCCAGCCGGCGTATCCCTTGCCCAATCCGGCTGCCGGCGCGACGCACAATTTCATGGTCGTGGGCGACGCCGAGGTGCAGTTTGGCAAAACGGCGGGGCAACACAGCGGATTTGCGCTGGCTGATTTCGCGCCGATTTTCCTTTTTCGGGCGAACGACAACGTCCTGTTCGAGGCCGGGTTTGACACCACGTTGCAGAACGCGGGCGGGCCTCCGGGCACCGGCGGCGGCGCGAACACCTCTTTCAGCATGAGCTTCGGCCAGTTGGATTATCTCCTCAACGACTACGTAACGGTCATCGCCGGCGACATGCTGCTGCCGCTCGGCACTTACAATGAGCGGGGCGCGGGCTGGCTCAATAAAATCCCGGACGCGCCGCTGTTGGATGATCAGCTTGTACCGGGCAGCGGTATCGGCGCCCAATTGCGCGGCGCGGTGCCGGTCGGTGAAGACGGCCAGATGCTGACCTATTCGGTTTACGGCGTGAACGGGCCGGGTTCGGTGAACGGCAGCGGAAGCGCGTTTCAAACCCCCGGCGATCCCACTTCCGGCGCCAACCTGGATCTTGGCGGCAACGTTGGCATCCTGGGCGACGGCTCACAGCAAAATCTTCACGGCAATCCCAGCGGCGGCGGCCGCATCGGCTGGTTCTATCCGTGGAAGTTGCATCACGATATCGAGCTGGGGATTTCGGGCCAGTCCGGCGAATGGGACGACACGGGCAATCATCTCTGGTCGGCCATGGTGTTGGACGCCGCCGTACATTTCGGCCCCTACGTTGAAGTCAAAGGCGAGTATGCCAACACCTGGTACGGCACGGATGACGCCGGCACAATTCATCCGCACGCGGCCTGGGTGCAGGCGGGCTACAAACTGGCTGGTTTGAACCTCAATTTACCCCTGGTCAACGATGTGGAACTGCTCGGTCGTTATGACAACTTTAACGACGGTTTGGGCACCAAGGCCGATCGATACACGGCGGGCTTTGTTTATTACTTCAACAACACGTTGTGGTTTGAAGGCGATTACGAATACCAGTCCAGCCGCGGTCCCGCCGCCCTGCCGCCCAACGACTTTATTTTGCAGATCTCCTACGGATTTTAATGAAAGCACCCTTTATGCAGATTCCAGCACAATTCAAGGCCTGGCGTTGGGCACTCGTGCCGGGCCTCCTGGTGTTGAGTGCGGCCACGGTCTACACCCAGTCGACTTCATCCACCGGCACCGCTGCCACACCGGCGGAAACCGGCGGCAAGGCTTCCATGGTTTCCACCAATCCAACTTACCTGCATGACATCCTGCCGCTGTTTCTGGGTAAATGTTCCCGCTGTCATAACGACCAGACGACGTTCCTGCCCAACTGGCTGGACTACAAAACCGCCTATGCCCATCGCGCCGAGATCAAACGTCGCGTGTGGGACAGTTGGAAGGACAAATATTTCAAGGAGTCCATGCCCGTGGCGAATTGTCCCGAATGCCGGACCATCACCGAGGACGACCGCGCGATCATCCGGGACTGGGTGGACACCGGCGCGGCTTATGGCGTTCCGCCGCCAACCAGCATCGCCAGGAATAAAGCCGAGCGGATTGAGTATGGGCAACGCCTTTACACCATCACCTGCGTGCCCTGTCATCAGCCCAATGCCCAGGGGATTCCCTATCGGTATCCGCCACTGGCGCAATCTGATTTTTTGAACGCGAACAAGGACCAGGCGATCAAAGTGCTGGTGAACGGGCGGCAAGGCTCCATCATGGTTAATGGGCTGGGTTTCACCAACAGTATGCCGAAATTTCCGCTGACCGACGAACAAATCGCGGATGTCCTCACCTATGTCTATAACTCGTTCGGGAATTCCGGCCAGGAAGTGACGTTGGCGGACGTGAAAACCGCCCGCCGGGAAAAAGCGGAACCGGCCGCTCCCAATCCGACGCCCAATGCCGCTCCGAGCAAATTTGAGTGAGCCGGCGGAATTCTATGTCGGCGAACCGCCCGTATGTCGCGTCTTTGCTTGAGCAGGGCGCGGAGATGCATTAGTCTCTGCGGCGCAGGAGCGAATTCACGTTCCCGGTTGACAAATTGATTTATGAAACGCAAAGCATCGGCCATCTGGCGCGGCGGTTTAAAGGACGGCAAAGGCAACATCTCCACCGAGAGCGGCGTGCTCGCGCAGACGCAATATTCGTTCAGCACGCGCTTCGAAAGCGGTGTCGGCACGAATCCCGAGGAACTCATCGCCGCGGCCCATGCGGGCTGTTTTGCGATGGCATTCTCGGCGGAACTGGGCAAGGCCGGCATGACGCCCGAATCCATCCAGGCCACGGCGACGGTCACGCTGGACAAGACCGACGCGGGCTGGACGGTCACGGAGTCGCATCTGGACGTGACGGCCAAAATCCCCGGCGCGGCGCGGTCAAAAGTGGTCGGGGTGGCGAACGTGGCCAAGCTCGGTTGCCCGATTTCGCGTCTGCTGAATGCCAAAGTGACGATGGACGCGATTCTGGAGTGACGGCCTTTGGCGGGCTGGCTCGTCAACCGCCTCACCGCTCGCGGCAACCTGCCGGGTCGCCGGACGCTTAACGCAATTCGGCCGGCGATGGCAAAAATCCCGACCTCCTGCCGCTGCCATTTTCCACCTTGGGTTGGGCGGTTGAAACCACACCGCCACGGAGCAAAACCACAAGCGAATAATGGACTCGCGTTACATTACCTCCATCCGGCGGGGCAGGGACGGCATGAATCCGCAGCCGCTGTTTGCCTTCTGGTTCGGCGCTGGCGGCGCCGGCCGATGACAATTCAAATTCCGCGCCGGGTTCAGAACTGATTCAGCACGGACCCTATCATTTGAGCCAAGACTCACTGCCGAAGCTTGGAGCGCCGGGAATGGATATATTGGCACACAACCGTAGCCGGATGGTGAATAACTCTTCGTAAAAATTCCTTGACCGGCAATGATAGATTGTTTAGAAGTTTTTCAGATTCAGATTATCAGAAACCTTAAGTGGTAAAAACGGGGGGTATCGCATGACCACGGCAGTTCATCTGCGGGTTGTAAGCCAAAGGCTGACGCGTTTCTCAGACTGCGCGCGATTTGTCTCTCGAAGGACCGATCTTCCCTTGAATGACCTGAACCCAACTATTCTCTCCGTCGCATGAAAACGCCGCGCACTTCGCAAAAGGCCAATGCGTATCGGCATGCCACTGATGTTCTGCCCAGGGCTGACGCGGAGTTGCGCCCTCTCGACGATTGGATTCAGCTCATTCATCAAGTCTGGACCCAGGGCGCGGATCGCACATTGGAGTTGGGCCGCTTGATGAACCGGGCCAGGCAGAGCCTGCCGTATGGAAGCTGGAGCCGGTTATGGCAGTCGGGGAAACTGCCTTTTTCCAAGCGCAAAGGTGAAATGCTGGCGGTCATCGGTCAGGGAGTGGGAGAACTGGATGCGCAGAATTCTGCGCAACTTCCCCCGGCTTGGAACACGTTGTATTATTTGGCGCGCTTGGGCCGGGTGGTGGTGGAGCGGTTGATTCGGCAGGGGTGCATTCATCCAGACCTGAGCCTGCGGCAGGCCAAAGAACTATTGGCCAAATATCACCCTGAAATATTCCGGAAAGCTCCGTGTTCGAAATTGAAGGCCCGTCTGGCGCGGTTGGCCGCCTTCATTCGAGCGGAGATGGGTGGTTGGTCGCGGGCGGAGCGGGAGTGGGTCCGCAAGCAACTATTGGTTTTGGCCGGGGAAGATTCAGGGGAAAGCATCCACCAATGGCGTTCATGCTTGCGTAGCGGAGATCCGTCCATTTCCTTCACGGCAGTTGGCGCAATTGGCCGATGAAGCTCCCGTTTTCCCCGCCGTGCCCGAATTGATTTCCCAAGCTTCGCGAACCCGCCCGCTCTCCATTTAAATGCTATGAAAACGTTCGCTTTGACCGGTGCGTTACTGATTTCGACGGCGGCAGAAACGCTTGCGCAAGTTGCCGACACAAACTATCCGAACAGCGGCAATGCGTCTTCTTTGCCGGCACCCACCTCTTATGCGATCGTGCAGCGGGACGCTAATTCCCAGGTGTGGCAGAGCGTTGATTATGAAATCCTCCCGTCAGGCGTGACTGTTCCACACGTCCATAAATTCACCGAATTGGCCACTGGTCTGAACCACATTGTTAATGGTCAATGGGCGCCGAGCACGGAAAAGATAGACATATCACCTGACGGCAATTCGGCAACGGCTACCAACGGCCAACACCAGGTCTATTTCCCCGGCAACATCTACAGTGGCGTCATTAAATTAGTTACTCCCGATGGGAAGACCCTGCGCAGCCAGCCAATCGGTTTGGGTTATGATGATGGAAGCAATAGCGTATTGATCGCAGTACTAACCAACTCGACGGGGGCAATTTTGCCGTCGGGTAATCAAGTCATCTATCAAAATGCCTTCACCGGCTTTAATGCAGATTTGCTCTACACCTACACGAAGGCTGGGTTTGAGCAGGACGTGGTCATACGGACAGAACCACCAACACCGGAATCATTTGGTCTCAATCCTGCGACGGCAAAGCTTCAGGTATTAACGGAGTTTTTCAACCCGTCGCAGCCAACCACCACTACAACCACATTACCGGCGCAGGCGGGAATCTTGCTGACAGACCAAGCGCTGGATTTTGGCGTAATGAAAATCGGCATGGGCAGGGCGTTTACGATAGGAGACAATGCCAGCGCGGCCAATGTGCTGGTGGGTAAGCAATGGGTACAGGTGGGAGGCCGGCAGATTCTGGTGGAGGAAGTGCCGGTGGAGGCGGTGGCGGCTGAATTGGGAACGCTGCCTCTCTCGCCGGGGGTCTCGACTAAAACCGGGACTGCTGTTCATCTGGTGGCCTCGCGCCAATGGCAATTGCCGCCGCCGCACCTGACCAGGGCGGGAGAGGCCGGGCAATTCAAGCGGATGGCCGCGGGCACTTCACCCAAACAAGGTTTGGTTTTGGATTATCAAATCCTCAATGGCAGCCAGACGAATTTCACGTTTAATGGCGACACCACTTATTACATCAGTGGGGCGGTGAATCTCTACGGGAAAACCAATATCCTGGAAGGCGGAGTTGTGCTTAAATATAGCGACTCGTCTTCGCCGATGGTGAACATCAGTGGTTCATTGGTATGTCAGAACGGATCGTATCGTCCGGCTGTATTTACTGCCATGGATGACAACAGCATAGGTGAAACCATCTCCGGGAGCAGCGGGAATCCATCCACCATCAACAGCGCAACCTATCTTTACCTCCCAAGCAATACAACTCAAACCAATGACTATCATTATTTGCGAATGTCGTACGCAGGTTTGGGAATCTCGAATCAAGGCACCAATATTGTGAGGGTATGGGACAGCCAGTTTTTGCATTGCGGGACAGCCGTAGCCACGGGGGGAAATATCCAATTGCGCAATGTCCTAATAGCTCAGGGGCAGTATTGTCTATATGCTAACTCCACCCGGAAAGTGAGCGCGGAAAACCTGACAGCCGACCAATGTTCTTCATTCTTCGTGTTTTCCACCTTTGCCAGCCTGACCAACTCAATATTGACAGCCGTGACAAACACCAACGGTATAAGCGTCCTCGTTTCGAGCAAGGTTTTGACCCATAACAGCGGGATTTACCAAACTGTTGGTGCCGGCAACTATTATTTGGCAAACAACAGCCCTTATCGTAACGCCGGCGCTACTAACATTGATTCGACGCTGTTGGCCAGCTTGAAAACCAAGACGACGTATCCGCCGATCGTGTTCGCCAATGCAGCCGTTGCCGGCAATTTCGTGTTTTCTCCACAAGTCCCGCGTGACACGAATGCTGCGCCTGCCTTAGGCTATCACTACGATCCGATTGATTACGCGGTCAGCGGCGTTTCACTCAACAACGCCATCGTGGCGGTGTATCCGGGCACTGTCATTGCCGCATTCGGAACCAGCAATAATGCCTCCGGATTGAACCTGGGGACGGGAACGGAATTCCTTTGCAAAGGGCTGGCAACAAAATGGAATCGAATCGTCGCCTACAATACAGTTCAGGAACAAAGCGGCACAACCTGGCAGGAACCAACCAATGGACTTGTTACTGCTTTAAATGACGATGCTTCATCCACATTTAATTGTCGTTTCACGGATTGGTCAGTTCCGGCGCAGGATGAAGCGTTTCTGGTCGTTACAAATAATAATTCTCAGACGTCTGTTTCGCTGCGGGACTGTCAGTTTCACGGCGGGTCTATAACATTAGCCACTACTTACTTCGATCCGGACGTCAATAACTGCCTCTTTGACAGGGTGAATTTTAGTGTGATTGGGGCAAGTGTTTTTTCCTTTCAAAATAATCTCTGCTGGCACGGCACGTTCAATTTTGCACCAAACAACGATGAGGCGGTGGTGCAAAACAACCTCTTTGACCAGACCGTCATTCCCGACAACAGTTCGGCGTATGGCACCTACATTGGCGGCTACAATGCCTGTGTCACGAATTGCGATCAGTTGCAGCCTGTGTCCACGAACGATTTGGTTTTGACCAATCCGCCGGTTTATCGGGTCGGACCGCTTGGCAACTATTACCAGCCCACCAACAGCCCGCTCATCAATGCCGGCAGCACAAACGCAGACCAGCTTGGCCTCTACGATTACACCGTTGTGACGAATTTGGTCAGTGGGCAGGAAATCAAGGAAACCAACAGCATCGTGGACATCGGGTATCACTATGTGGCTGTGGACAGCAACGGTGTTCCACTGACGACCTACACCAACGGTCTCCCGGACTACCTGGTCACCAGCAGTACGGACCCGATTGCTGATTGGTGGGAATTCGTTTACTTTGGCAATCTGGATCAGGCAACAAACGGGGATTACGATAACGACGGAACGAACAATTTGACGGAATATCAGAACGGCACAGACCCGAACAAAATCAGCTTTTCATTCTCGTTCCCGAATCAATATGTGAGCACCAACATCGTTACCGCGGTCGTCACCATTTTGGGCGGTGTGCCTTCAAGCATCGCGGTGCTCGTGGACAGCACAAATTTTGCGTCGGCTACGTGGACGAATTACACACCAAATATCACGGTAAATCTCGGCTCAACGCAGGGTCCGCATGATGTTTGGATTGGGCTTCGTGGATTGCCTGCAAACGCATATCAAACCTGGGAAGATACCACGCTTGTTCTGGATTCCAATTCGCCGAGCATCACAATCACCAATCCGGCAAATGGAATTTCATTGAATGCATCAAGAGTGAACGTTTCCGGCACTTTTACCGCTGCGTCTCTGCACCAAATCACCGTCAACGATATCGTGGCCTTTGTGAACGGCACCAATTTCGAAGCCCTGAATGTGCCGCTGGCGGCGGGCACAAATGTTATTACCGCGACCGTCGAAGATTTGACCGGCGTGACAAATGCTTTTTCGGTCAGCGTCGTCGGTATTACGAATTCCGGCGGCAGCATGAATAGTCCGGTTCAACTTCAAGCCACGCCGGTCGCGGGTTTTGCGCCCTTGCCGGTCACGTTCTCGGTTCAGACCAACATGCCGGGAACCATTCAGCAGGTCAGTTATGATTTCAATGGCGACGACATCGCCGATATGGTCACCAATAACCTTTTGCCACTGACTTATATTTACGCGACCAACGGCGAATACTTCCCGGTAGTGACCATTCAAACGACCGCCGGACGGTTTTCGAGCGTCGGTGGCTGGAACGCCGTGGCTTTGGACCCGAGCAATCAGCCGGTGCAAATCAATGTGCAAGCGGCGCTGACGCAAACCATCTTTATCAGCAGTATCAATGACCCGGTTGACCTCAAATGGACCGGAACCAATCTCTTTGTTCTATCTGGCAGCAGCGGAACCATTGCCGTATTTGACACCAATGGAAGTCCCGTTGGCACTCCTTTTAGCATTGGCGCTGCTTCATCCGGCTTTGACGTGGATGCCAACGGTAACGTTTATGTGGCGGTGACGGCCAGCAATCAGGTCTGGAAATTTAATCCGTCGGGCGGATCGTTTACGGCCGATCCAAGTTTTGGCAATGACGGATTCATTGGGACTACGAATGGTGTTTCAGGGACCACTAACGGAGCGTTCAACGCGCCGTTTGATGTGGCCGTATCGCCGGACGGGGGAACAATTTCCGTTTCCGATTCGGGCAACAACCGGATTCAACAATTTGATTCCAACGGCAACTTTTTGGATTCCTTCGGCACGAACGGCACTGATGTCGGACAATTTAACACGCCCAAGGGGCTGACGTATGACTCCATCGGTAATTTGTACATTGTTGATTCAGGAAACGACCGGGTCGTGCTGGCACGAAACTCTGTTGTCTTGGGCACCAGCGGAACGAACGGAACCGCTCTGGGACAATTTGACGGCCCGGTGAACATCAGCATTGATGAACGCGGTGTTTATGTGGCTGATACTGACAACGATCGAATTCAGGTCTTTGAACTGCTCGCGAATGGAGTTTACAGCTTCGCTGCTTCAGGTATTCGTTTTGGATTTTCCACGAATTTCAGCGGGCCATTCGCCGTTGCTGCGGTGGACAATTTGACCAACGAAATATTTTACGTTGCTGATACTGGAAACAATCGCGTGCTGCTTTGCAGAATAGCAAGCGATGACCCAACCCAGTCTTGGGGGAACATGACAAACCGCATTGCCGCCGGGGATATTTCTGGGGCGATTTCCAGTTTTTGCAGTGACTCGTCTGAAGGCTACCGCCAAGCCTTCCTTGATATTGGAACAGCAAATGCGATTTCAGATGTCAATCAAATCGGACCTCTAACGCCAGTATTTATCAAGAACGACACTGCGGAGTATTATTTTGAACAAACCATTGACGGGCATCTACTCCTCTTTCCGGTCGAATTCGTCAAGGAAAACGGTGTTTGGAAAATTTTGGAATTTTGACATCAAAAACTGGAAATTATGAAAAACTCAATAAAAGTTCTACATCTTGGCGCTTATGTCTTGATAATCGCATTGCTTACGGGTTGCTTTCCTTGGCCGCATACTACTCCGCGGTCAGCGGAAGTTCGAGGCAGGGTGCTTGATGCTGTGACCCACGCACCAATTCCAAGGGCAAAGGTTTGTTTCGTTCAGAGTCCTCAGCATACAACCTACACAGACGCAAACGGATATTTTCACATCGGAGCTACACGTAATTTTCACTGGGCATATACTGAAGGCGGCGGTTGGCCAGATAATAAAATTGATAGCATGGTAATTTCTCACACAAATTACGTTTCTGTTGGGGGAGTTTGGAGCGGGCATGTTGAAATTTTTCTAAAACCAAAGAAATGATAAAATTACCTATTACAGTCACCAAAAGATTTGCCGTTTGCTTTGGAATTACTGCAATCGTCACTTTTCCTTTGTTTTGTGGCGGGCATGATCAGCCTGTCCATCAGGCAATCGCGCAAAGTGCTGTTCTTTCGTCAGGCGGTTTCGCTCGTTTTTTGAATGACATAGGAGAAGACCTGAATGCGCCCTTGACTTTTCAACCTCGTGAATTTCATGTCTCTGGCCCTTTCCCGCCAATTTACTGGGTTACGAATGGCGCATATTTTGAAGATGACACGCCGCGATTTGAAAACCACTTTTATACCCTCGTTCCGGTGCGAACGCCAGGGCAAGTGAAGGGTTTAACCGACTGGCATGAATCAGTTGTTCCCGTCATACGCACGACCAACTCCTACGCATGGGGAACGGTTCCCAATTTGCCAGTCCCGTTTTGGTTAACCTATACTGGCCCGCCGACGAATACTGAAACTTGGGAATGTGCGCGCAGCTATGAACTCGCCGGTTTGACAAATGCCATTCAGTCCGACAGAGACGCGAACATGGCGCATATGTTTTACGCAATGGGACACATTCTCCATTTGAATCAGGATTTGTCCCAGCCTGACCACGTCAGGAACGACGAACATTTGCATCCGTGGCACCGTTGGATCGAAAAATTTGGCACCAAAACCTATCTTCATGAAGCGGACGCCTTTCCACTGGAACCGCAAGGCTGGTCCTACTGGCAGTCCCAAGGCTTTTCAAAAATTTTGGACTTCTGGGATAGAAACCTCTATGCTGACAGCAGTTCTCAAGGTTTGATTGACGACGCGAACGGGGTAGCTGGAAAGCAACTGGGCCTTGCGGAATTCAGCAACGGTAATTTTCTCGGCGAAGACGCTACGTACGCTGAATTTTTCAAGCCCGGCGACATACATTATTTTCCATTTCCGTCCCTCAAGAATACAACTCAACCGCAAATAAATCCCCGCAATCTTTCAGGAACGGCCATAGATACTGTCACCCTTGCCGACGATGTACAAGGCCAGCGAATTTATCTTTCAAAGACGAATGCCGGTATCAACATCGTCCATCACAGCGCCCTACATTATTTCGCCGTCAGACACGCTTCCAAAATCAACACCTCAGGGATGGGCGTCGGATTGACGATTAACGATACGAACGTTCTTCAGGAATACCACTCTATTCTCATCCCTAAGGCCATCGAATACAGCGCGGGCATTTTGGATTACTTCTTTCGCGGGACGCTGTCGGCGAGCGTCGTCGGCTACGACACGAATTCGATGCGATACACCAATTTGATCGTGAACACCTCCGGCCAGGATTTCTATGGCGGCGCGTTCTCCATTTACGAGGATGATACCAACGGTTTCCGAACCTTTGTCACCCAAACCAACTTTTCAGGCAAAACATTGCTCAACAGCAACAGCCTGATCATGACCTTTCCCGGCCCGGTGTACTCTATTACCAATCTCCTCCTTGTCTATCAGGGCACCATCGGCATTACCAATGGAAACAGCGCCTTGGATCCCGTGGACGCAGGGATTGGCATTGCAGCCAGCAAGGTGCTCCCATTGGAACAAACCATCAATTATGATTACCTGATGCTGTTAAGCGATCTTGGTCTGACAAATGGTTCAACCATTGTCAGCAACCTGGAAAGCGGCGAGTTCCTATTTGCTCTGACCGCCGGGCACTATGAAGTGACGGTCAATTTCGCGCTGTTTGACGACAAAGGGACGATTGGAAGCCTTCCATCAACGGGTCCACTTGGGAATTGCGATAATTGGCCATGCGAGATTACCAACACGGTTGTGCCGGCTGGCGACGTGTCCATTTCGCCCGACGGCAAAAGTTTGAGCATTCCGATTACAGCGACGGATAATGCCGATTGCGGCCAATACATCGGCTGGTGGGATGTGAGCGTGACCTGGCGCGCCTGGCCGGCCACACAATGAACAGTCCGGTTCAACTGCAAGCACGCCGGGTGCTGGTTGTACCCGGCTTCAATAAATGCGTATCCTGTCCCGATCATCTTCTAAATGTTAATGAACCGGCAAATTGGGTTAATTTATCAAAATTCATAGATTTTTAGTTTGCGTTGCGCAGGCTGTGTCCGCATTTTTCGAGGAACCAAATTGCGCGTCACATAACCCCGAAGAAATTTATGCAAAACACAAAATGTCAAATTCACAGTCTGTCCGGCTGTATTAAATGTCAAATTCACAGTCTGTCCGGCTGTATTGTTGCCGTGGCAGCTCTCTGCTTGTTCGCCGGCTGCAAGACAGAATCCTCCTCCGGCAATATGGCGTCCGCGTCGCCGGCGGCAACCACCCTGCCTGCCTCTGCCACGGCTGCCGAACCCGCTCCCGCACCCGTTGTGGCGCCCATCCCTGCGCCCATGGCACAGCCGATCCGCATCAAGGCCGGCATAACGACCACATTCACGGATTCCGAAGGCAACGTCTGGCTGCCCGATCACGGATTTGCGGATGGCGACACGGTGGATCGGGAGGATGATCTGCAAATCGCCAACACCAAGGACCCGGCGCTCTATCGCACCGAACATTTCAGCATGACTTCGTTTTCCTGTCCGGTTCCCAACGGCAAGTACATCGTAAAGCTTCACTTTGCCGAAACGTTTGATGGCATCACCGGGCCGGGCGATCGCGTGTTTTCATTCAATGTCGAAGGCCATCAGTTCAATGATTTCGACGTCTGGGTCAAGGCCGGCGGTCCCAATCGCGCCTATATCGAAACCGTTCCCGTGGAAATCACCGACGGCAAGCTGGACATCACGTTCACGCCCAAGGTGGAAAATCCCGAGATAAACGCTATCGAAATTCTCCCGGCATCCTGAGCGGTTGGAGTCTCACCGCCCTGCGCGGACGCAAACCCGGAGGGTGCGTTTGGCGCCTTTTCGCGGGGCAAGGTTGCTGACGGGCCGGCTCGCGCGGACGCTCGCCCCGCCACAGCGCATCCCGAACCGGCGCATCCAGGATTGACGCTTGCCGGCCGACGCTCTATTTGATGTCCACTGACAGCCATGAACCGTGCACCGGTGAACGAAATGAAGCTGGCGGGTACTGACCGGCTGGCTGCGCGGCTGGACCGGGCGTTTAAGTCGGCCTGGCGTTCCTACCGGCGGTCATTCAAAAGGTGCGAGAAGAAATTGTCCCGGGTGACGGTTCACCAGTTGCGCGTGGAAACGCGGCGATTGCTGGCGCTCGTGGATTTATTTGACCCGATGCTGGCCGGCGATGCGCCGGCCAGACTTTCCCTGTCCTTCAAACCGCCGTTTAAAACCTCAGGCCGGTTGCGCGATACGCAGGTGATGTTATGCACCCTGGAACAGAGGTTTGGCCGGTTTCCGGATACGAAGCGTTTCAAAAAGGAACTGTTGCGCCGGGAAAAACGATTCGCCCGGGAACTGGAGCAAAGGCTCCGGCGCACGAGGCTGAAGCCGCTGAAGAACCGGATGGACGCGCTCCGCAAAGAGTTGCGGACCGCCGTGAAACCGGCCGCGGGACGTCACCGCGCCCGGGTTCGATTGTTGCGGGGCGTGGACCGGGCGTTTGCGAACGTGGTGGCGCGCCGGAGGACCATTGTGCCGGCGCAACCGCACGCCACGCATCGCACGCGCATTGCCTTCAAGAAATTTCGCTACATGGTCGAGCAACTGCGATCGTTGATGCCTCATGTGGCCGGCGGTTCGCCAGGAAAACTGCGCGGTTATCAAAGGCTGATGGGCGACATTCAGGATTGCGAGACGCTGCTGTCGGCGCTGGACCAGTTCATGCGCGAGGAGAAGTCCGAAGCCCGGCGGCTCCGCAAATTCCGAACTGCCGTCAAGCGTGACCACGCCGCGCTCATGACGCGCTACCTGCGGCGGGCCGATGAGCTTTTTTCGTTCTGGAATATTGCAGACCGATAAACGCACCCCGTCACCGGCCCTTCGGCCTTCGCTGCGCTCCGGCGCGACCGACTGGGCAACCTGCTCATGAACTGGAGTAGTGGCACGGGCGTCCCGCCCGTGCCACTGCCGCCGCGCCGGTTCCTGGGGTCAAGGCGCGAATCCTTCGGGAAATTTTCTCCCTCGCTGCCGGCGGGGGAGCAGCGACGATGGCTGGTTCCGTTACGGCTGGACCTGTGCCCGATAAAACTGCGCGGCGCTGCCGGAATTGGTGGCGGTGTAATCCATCGTCGGGTCGTTGGACGCCTGCAACCAGGCCGTGACCGGCGACCACGATCTGAGGTTGGCGGAGGCGCTGACCTGATAGAGTCGGTTGGTGACTACCGTCCAATGCAACTGGACGAGGCGGTTGGTTTGCATGATTCCCGTGAAATAAAACCGCGACGCCGGGTTGTTCGGGTCGGTGCCCGCGACAAATTCGGCGTAATCGGACATCCCGTCCCCGTCCGTGTCGGTAAATCGCGTTCGATTGGTGGTGGCGGAGCCGAAATTATCCTGTTCCCAGGCATCGGAAATGCCGTTGTAATTCGCGTCAAGGAAATCGTAGTTGCCGATGAAATTCGCCGTGCCGCCGACGATCAGCGTATTCGTCTGGCCGGCGGGCGTTTGATAATACGGCACGTCGCCGAATTGCACGACGTAATTGCCGGCGGCCAGGTTGCTGAAAGTAATGGAGGGCGCAGTGCCGGATTGGATCGGGACGAGGCCGATGGAGGAGAGGGAGGACAGCGACCAGGTTCCCTGTCCGAGATTTTTCGTGATGGTCACCGTGACGCCGGCCACAACGCCGGTGATGCTGATGTCATCAATCAGCCAGCCATAAGCCGGGGGACCGGCCCACGGAATTCCCTCGTAGTAGAAAACGACCTGGATGGTTTTGCCGACGTAGGCGTCCAGACTCACGGTCTCCAGCGTCCAGGTGTCCGCCACGTTGCCGGCGAAATCCTTCACCGTCGGCAAATCGCCGGGCAGCGTGCTGCTATTGGTGCTGACATACACCACTCCGTCTTCGTACGGCGTGATGGGGTCCGGCCGGCTGAAATCGCAAACATCCATGAAGGTGAGCGTCGCCGAGGTGAGGCCGGAAAGATCAATGACGGGGCTGTACAGATAGGTGCTCGCGGAAAAAAAGTTCTGGTTGCCATCGAGGACGCTCCCCCAGGCGTTCGTGCCCGAAAACGAATTGGTGACCAGGCCGTTGTTGGGCGGGCCCAGCGTCCAATTGATATCCGAACCGGCGGGATCGGGAACGACGGTCCAACCCGGCGCGCCGCTTTCCAGATTATCAAACCACGGCGGCGCCGGCGCCTTGAGCGTTTGGAACGTGTAAAGGTTCCCGTTGTTGTCATCCACAACGATGTTCCCGGCCTGATCGCGGCTGACCACCTGATAATAATAAATCCGGTTCGCCGAAAGCCCACTGACCGTGACTGCGTGATTGGTGACCAGCGTGCTGACGTAGGACGCATGGTCGGGCAGGGGAGAGACGCCGTATTGCACGGACGAATCCGCCGGCTTCGAGGTAAGCCACGTCACGTGGGCGTTGTAATAATCCGTGGTAGCCGCCACCTGAGAAATCACCGGCGGCACCGTGTCAATGCTCGCCGTGGCGGTAACGTTGCTGTTGTTTGACGAATCAAAATAGGTCGCCGTGATGGTGTCGCCGTTGGCAACCTGCAATTGGTTCGTAGCCGCGCTTCCGCCCACTAGCGCGAGGCTGCCCCTGAACAATCCCGGATGCGTCGTTTCCAGCAGCGTGACCGTGACGCGATTGGTGCGCGAACTGGCGACGAAGCTGACCTGCGCCTGGCCGGTGCCCGCCAAATCCGAATCGCCGACTTCTACCGTTACCACATCGTTGGTGGTATAAACCGTGTTGTCGAGGAAGATCACGCCCCGGCCATTTGCGCCGGGCGCGAGGAAGGCGATGATGCTTCGCAACAGCGCCACCGCATTGTTTGGCGCCGCGCCGTTGGTCGGGATGGCATCAAACGGGAATGAAAGGAAGACGACGCGGCCCGGACTGTCCACGCCGATGTTCGGATAACTCATGCCGCACGGTTTGCCGGACACCGACTCGAACGTGATGGCCGTGGAATCGGACGACGGCGTGAACGTGTCGGAAAAGTCCGGCCCGAACGAGAACTCGTCGAAATCAAATGACGGATAACTGCTGTAATCCAGCGTTACATTCATGCCGTCCGCCACGGACGCCGGCCCGCCGAGAATTGCCGGCACGCCAAAATCCTCGTCGCAATCATCGCAGGCCAGCGGCGGGTCGGGATTTTGCTTGAAGCCGGCCACTTGCAGGACGTTTCGCCGGAACGGCACGTCGCCCAATTGCGAGAGGATTCCCATCGAAGCCATGAAGAACGAGCCGCCGCCGTTCAAGTAGGTTTGAATCATGAATTGCTGCTGGATATTCAGCGTGTTGTTGGTGGCGGTGGGGTCCGGAAAGCCATCCTCATCGTACCCGTAGTTAATGATGTCATCCGTTGTCCGCCAGATGACCACCGGGAACGGCTTGAGATCGGCGAGCTGCGGCGAACCCCGCTGATTCACCTTCCAAAATCCGTAACTCACACCCGCCGCCGCCAGCACGTTGGTGTAGGCGCTGTCGGGAATCACCGTCGAGCCATTTGCCTCTTCCGCCGCAGTATCATAATCATCCACCAGCAGCACCGTCGGTGTCGCCACGCCAACAAACGTGTAAAACGCGCCGCCATTGTCGGCGGTGGCGGTGTTCCCGGCGGCATCGGAGGAAATAATGGCAAAATAATACGTCCTGCCGGGGAGAAGTCCGCTCAGCTTACGACGTGGCTCGTCACGAGCGACAGATTGGTCGTGCCGAGATTCAGATCGGCGCTGTTTGTGCCGTAGTGGACGATGGACGTGGTGGGCTCGCTCGTCTGCCAGGTAATGGTGAGCACGCCGACATCGGTCCCCGACGCGACGGAACTGATGGTTGGTGAATTCAGATCGGCTACTGCAGTCGCAACCCGTTTTGCGCCGCCCGAATCAAAATAATCCGCTTCCAGGATGTTGCCGTTGGCAATCTGGATTTGTCCCGCGCCTGCCGTGCCGGTGACGGTGGCGACCGCGCCGGTGAAGGCACCGTAATTCCCCACGGCGTGCAGCAGGCTGGTGACCGACCCGTGCACGGTGAGATTCGTCACCCGCACGCTCACGGTGTTGCTGGCGGCGCGGGCGGAATCGAATACTTCGATTTGCATTGTGTCCGGCGCAGTGTAAGCGGGGCGGTCCAGCAAAATGAATCCCGTGCCGGGCCGGGCGAGATTGCCGGACGACACGAGCGCAAAATCCTGGTCTATCGCAGGTGTGTTGGAGATCGCGTCCTGCACAATTTTGCTGCCGCGCACCCGCACCAGATAATCGCCCGGCGCCGGTTGCGAGAGATAAACGCCTTCCACGTTGTTGAGCTTGTCCGGCGACGGCGCGTTGGGCACCGATTCGCCCGCGCCGAATTGATTGCCGCGATAGAGTGTGCCGTCCGGCGCGACGACTTCCAGGTCCAGGTCGTTGACGAGCGCGGGGATGGCGCCCGGGAATCCCGGCACGTCCGTGTAGGCCAGCGTAATTTTCAACGGCTCATCCGAACCCTGCACGAAAATGTGCTGCGCATAGACCTGGCTGTTGGTCAACAGCACCGTTTGATCCAGATACTGATAGAAACGCGGCGCGGAATTGACGTTGGTGAAGATGATATTGGCGAGATTGATGCGTCCCCAGCCTTCGTCGTTGTTGGGAACGGGGCCGGGACCGCCGTTGGCTTCGTCCAATTCATCGGCGGAATTGATCAACGCCGCCTTGACCAATGCCGGCGACGGCATGGCGTTCGTGTGCAGGCTTTTGTAATACTGCACGAAGACCGCCGCGGCGCCTGCGGCATGTGGGCCGGACATGCTTGTTCCGCCCATATAGACGTAATAATTGTCAATCGGCCACCAGGCAATCGCGTCCTCATTCGGAGCGGCCGATGACGCTGCCGAGGCGATCCAGGTTCCCGGCGCCACCAGGTCCGGTTTGATGCGGCCGTCCTGGCAGGGACCGCGGCTTGAAAAGTCAGCCATGGTGTCGGCGCCGTCGGCATAGAGTCCGAAGGTTTCCGCCAGGGTCCCCGGCACGTTTTCCGACGCGCCGGTGGCGATCACGTTTTTGGCCGACGCCGGGCTGTCGATCGTTTCGGAATCGGACCCGGCGTTGCCCGCCGAAAATTCCAGGATATAAGGCTGGTCGCCGGGCGTCGAATCATCCGCGTCCCGCACCAGTTCGTCGAACTCCGCCGCGTCAAGGTCATACTCGCCCTGGACATCGTTGCCCCAACTGTTTGCGCCGATTTGCGCCCCGGCTTGCACGGCATCCCGCGTCAGGTCCGCGTCCGCCGGCGCCGGGCTGACTTCATTCGCATCGGCGTCGAAAATCCGTTCGACGAACAGGTTGGCGTCCGACGCGACACCGAGGCCGTAGAACGCGCCGGTGTCCGGATCGGTTTCGCCGGTAGCCGCGTTGCCGGCAACGATGCCCGCGCAATGTGTGCCGTGGCCGTAACCATCGGAACCGTCCGTCAGGGGAGGGTAGTATTTGAAACCGGTCACGCGTCCCCGCAAATCCGGGTGCATCGTGTTCGTGTCGCCCGTATCCAGCCCGGTGTCCGCCACACACACGGTCACACCGGCCCCGTCGAAGCCCTCTTGCTGCGTCAGGGTGGGAGTGCCGGTGTTACCGTCATCGCCACCGACGATCTTCGAGGCGGGTTCATCCACCAGTTTGCGTTTGGGGGCGCGTTCGATCCAAAGGACCGCGCCGGATTGCGCCAAAGCCTGAAGACGCGCAGGGTCCAGATCGCCGCGCAGAATGGTGCCCTGGCGCAAATGGCTCTCGTGTTGGACGGACGAAAACAGGGAACGCGCGCCGGCGATTTCAGCCGTTGCCGCTCCCGGCGAAAGCAGGACATTTACCGGAACGAGGCGGTTCGTCAGCGACCCGTTGCGCATGGCGGCGGCCAGACGGGGATTTAGCTTGTATTCGGGACGGTAAGGTCCCACCCAGCGAACGTAATCCAAAGCTGCGACGGTGTCCGGCGACACTTGGTTGAATTTGGCGATGAAGGAATCATCGGGCACATACTTGAGCAGCTCGACGCCCAACGACTGTAATTCTCTCCGTTTGGCCCGAGGCAACGGATTTTCAAATTGAACCAGGAACAGGCCGGAAACGGGCGCCTGAAACGACAAACCTTGGGCTTGAAACTGCGCGGCCGGAGCCAGCTTCGCTGCCGGGCCGGTGGTGATCGTGCCCGTGCGCAGCCGGATTTGTTTGGCCTGGCCGGCGGCGTCAAAATGGAGAAGCATCACGCCTGCGGCAAGCAGGACGCCAGGCTTTCGCAACAAACTCCAGGGCTTCACCCGGCAAACGTAAACTCGCAATGGGTTTTGAGCAAGTCACCCGAAAAAAGGCAGTGTCCTGATTTGCGGAGCGCAGAGCATTGCTCTGCACCATAGGTCAGAACCTCAACACCGGCGGAGCAATGCTCCGCGCTCCAACCGACCAAATCAGGACACCACCCGAAAAAAAAGAGTGTGCAGTTTTGTTCGGAGTGCCGCCTTCAGGCGGTCCCAGGCCGCGTGAACGCGGGACTCCAAACTTAAATCACGATACTGCCGAAAAAAGCGGCGTTCTGATTTGGGGAGCGCAGGCCGCCGGCCTGCCGGGTTTGGCGGCTCGCCAAACCCATTGTCAGTTCATTTGAGTTCAAACCGCTTAACGGGTCGAAACGTTCGGACGAAGTTTTCGGTGGGCCGCCGAAAACCGCACGCGGGCCGCGTGCGCTCCCCGCCATATCGTTCCGGTGTAAAAAAATGCGCCCGGCGGTTTTGCCGCCGGGCGCGCGGGTGAAAATGCGTTCAGTCGCAGTCGGTTTGGTTCAAAGCAGTTTCTTGGCTTCGTCCGGGGCGTCCATTTTTGTCGTGCCGACGTCCTTGATTTCAACGGTGGTGTCGCGATCCACGTCAATGTCGTTGCCATTAAAGCTCATGGTGCCCTTCACTTTGAATTCATATTTGTTCAGGACGCCGTCTTTAAGCCAGAATTTCACCGAGCCGGAAGGATTGGTGATCGTGGGGCCGCCGCCGCGACGCCCGCCGAAAGTCATCATCGCCTTGGCGCCGTCTTCAGTGAGGTCGCCGGCATAACTGTCGCCGTCCTTTTTGAGTTCCTTGGCGGCGGCGGCCAGTTCGGCGGCCTGGGCGTCCGGGGTCTTGAAGTTGCGGACCATGCCCACCATGAACCGGCCCCGGCCCTGATCGCTTTCCAGATTGGTGAGTGATTCCCAGCCGCCATCGGGGCTGGTGACCGCCGCGCTTCCGCCCTTCTTCACGAATTCGGTGGTGTTGTCACCGAACTCCATCTTGACGTACGTGAGGCCGCCCTTCTCGGTTTTGCCATCCGTCGGGCCGGGTTTGAATTGGGCGTCTTCGGGAACCACGACGGTGGCATGCCAGGTGTAATTGGCGCTGTCGCCGAGCTTTTTGGCCGCGTTGGTGATGTCATCCTTGGGGCTGGTGTCCGCCGCGAGCAGCGAACCCGCCAGCAAGGCCAATGTGCCGATCAAAATACTTTTCTTCATGGAAATGCCTTTGGTTTGGTTTGATGTAAAATGCCTTTGGAACGGGCCGCAATCTACTCCCAACGGTCGTTCAGGGCAAGGGCAAATTCGGCAACGGCAAAGAAGTTGCTCACTGCTGGTTCCTGCGGCAAACTTTATCGGTATGACCGTTGCCGGAACGCAAACAAATTCGCTGCGCTTGAGCGGCTGGGAAAGCCGGCGGCTGGCGCTCGCCCTCGCCCTGTCGCTGGCGGTCCATTTGTTGACGTGGGGCGGTTACGAAGCCGGCAAGGACTTCGGGTGGTGGCGGGTCTGGCACTGGCCAACGTGGCTCCAGCATCTGACCCAAAAAATCAACGCCACTCCCGCGCGGACCGTGCATGACGAGCCGCCTCTTGAATTTGCGACGGTGGAGCAACCGTCAACCGAAGCGCCGGAAAAAGCGAAGTATTATTCCGACAAGAATTCACGCGCGGCGAACCCGGACGCAGACCAGGACACCGGCGCGCCCAAATTGAACGGAAAACAAGCCGAGGTGCCGAAGACGGAGGACGTGCCGCGCCAGGAATTTAACAAACTCCAGCCGGCGCCTCCCGCGCAGCCGCAGCCGCAGATGCAACTGGCGATGAACGCGGGGGATTTGACTTTGGGCCGGCCGCAAGAGGCAAAGCCGCAGCCGCGACCACGCACGCTCAATCAGGCGCACGCACAGCAGGCGAACCATCTGCCCGGTGTGCAACTGAAGCAGGAAGGCGGAGTGCATCGTCTGGCACTCGTGCCGTCCCTGGATGTGCGCGCAACTCCATTCGGCGAATATGATGCGGCTATTTTTGAAGCCATCGAACAATACTGGAACAATGAATTGGATCAATTCGCCCGGGACCGCACCGGCGAAGTGACGATCCAATTTCATTTGAACTACGACGGAACGGTGTCCGATGTCAAAATCCTCGAAAACAATGTGGGCATATTGCTTGGCACTTTTTGCCAGGACGCCATTGAAGGCTCCGCGCCGTATGCCAGGTGGCCGGGGGACATGCGACGGATGATTGGCGCAAATTATCGCCAAATCACGATAAAATTCATTTACTATTGAGCAGGCCGCGAGATTACAACACATTTTATGGATACACTCGTTTACATTTTGCTGGGACTGACCTCGGTGGTGGGACTGGCGTTCATCGTGGAACGCGCCCTGACGTTGCGCTGGCAAAAAGTCGTGCCGGGGGAAATCACCGCGTCGCTCGCCGCCTGTCAATCGCGCGAAGACGTGCAAACTCTCTGCCGCGTCTGCGAACAAAAACCGTCACCGCTCGGACGCCTGCTGCTGCTCGCGTCGGACCAGCTTGACTGGCCCAAGGACGACAACGTGGACGCGCTGCAAACCGCCGCCCGCCACGAAATCGTCCGGCTCGAACGCGGCCTCGTGGTGCTGGAAATCATCGTCGGTATTGCCCCGCTGCTCGGCCTGGTCGGCACTATCATCGGCATGATGGCGGTGTTCGGCGACATCGGGCAAGCCGGGCTTAACGACGCGGCCAAGCTGGCCCACGGCATTGCGTTGATCCTGCGGGCCACGCTCATCGGCCTGCTCATCTGCATCCCGTCACTGATTTTCTGGAGTTATTTCAGCAAAAAAGTCGAGGTCTTCGCCGTCGAAATGGAGGCGCTCTGCGACGACTTCATCCGGCGGCAGTATTCGGAAATGGCGTCCGGCGTCCCGGACGCGGGAGCGGTCAACGTCCGGCCGCCCAAACTGCGGGCGCCACAGCCCAGAACCAAGGCTCCGGAACCGGGAACCGAAACTCCGGAACCAAGGTCCCAGACCCCATCCCCGAATTGATATGCGCTTCCTGGTCCGCAAACGCCGCACCACGCCCGCCGTCATCATCGTTGCGCTGATTGACGTGCTCATCGTGCTGGTGATTTTTTTGCTGGTGACGACGACGTTCAAGCAGCAGGCGGCGTTGAAGCTGCAATTGCCCGAGTCGTCACAGGCCAAAAAG
The DNA here is from genome assembly GCA_963802515.1 of uncultured Verrucomicrobiae bacterium. Lineage (GTDB taxonomy): Bacteria > Verrucomicrobiota > Verrucomicrobiia > Limisphaerales > UBA11358 > UBA11358. The sequence goes on along the minus strand of CAWDIX010000002.1, from coordinate 393,028 downwards.
GCCGGGGCCAACGAGAACCCGCCGTTTGTCGTGAGCATTGACACCAACGGGATGTATTACGTGGACAAACTGCCGAAGACCTTCGAACAGTTGAAGAACGAACTGATAATGCAGGCGTCCATGCATCCCGATCTGGTGCTGGCCATCAACGCCGACGAAAAGGCGCCGTGGGGGAAGGTGGTGAAGGTGCGCGACGCCGCCGCCGAGGCGAAGATCAAGACTCTCGTCGCCTATACCAAAGAACCGGCCAAGCCGTGAAATAAAGATCGGAAGGGATAGCGTGCCACAGTCCCAAATTGTCCGAACGCAGATTCAGGAAGAAGAACTGATTGCCGAGAATTTCAGCAAATGTTTGATTAGTCCGTGTTTGGCAAATGAAATCCATTAAAATCCTACTGGTGCTTGCGGCTGTTTGGAGCGGCACAAGCTCCGCATTCGCCCAAACTTGGATCGAAACGAATCCGCCAAGCATAATCGTTACTACAAATCCAACCGTTTACCACGGCAATTATGATTTAACGCCTTCAGTGGATGAAAGCGTTCCAGGATCGAGCGATTTCACGCCTGCATCAGCGCGTATAATTCTACAAAAACGAGAAGGCCTTGTCGGGTATGTACATGCACCAAAAACCATCGGGGGCAAATTGATTGCGATCTACAATTTACGTGGAATGGACTCGTCGTTTTACAGAACCGGCGTGACCAACGAGGAGATAAAAGAAACATACGCCCGGTCGTCGAATAGTCCGGTGCGATTGAGCGCGGGGTATTACCGAGGCCAGCTTTATTGCAAAACGGCGAGTTGGTCTTCCTGTGGATGGATTACGGCTTTTACTTCCAAAGACAAGAAAAAGATAGTGTTGGTGCCGGACGAAGGACCGATCTGCTTTTCTGAAGATTTCGGATTTCGTTGGCAGTTGATCAAAACACAAGGACTTTACCGGTTCACTCTTTCACAGACACCCAAGGGAAGCGCGCTTGTCGCTCAAATAACACTCACAAATCTCACCTCTTTAACCAACCCGACGGTGTTGAAAACAATGAGCGGCGAGGATTGGTATTCGACGCTTTCGTCCGCCGATGACAGTCAAATGGTGGTGACTGCAGGCTCTTCACTGTCTGCGCCGGTGTTAAGCATCTCACATACAGATAGTGGAGTGGTCATTTCATGGCCGGGGTCTTTCACGAATTTTATCCTGCAACAGAACAACGACCTAACGACAACAAATTGGGTGAATGTTGCAAATCCCGTTAGTGGGATTGACGGGCAAAACCAAGTTATTATTTCCCAGCCCGCCGGCAGCGGCTTCTACCGGCTCAAGACGCCGTAAAACAAATAGTGTAGGAGCCGACGTGAGGAGGCTCTGACCGAGATTCCGGACTCCGAAATTGAAATGAGCCTCATTAACTCGGCTCCTGCAAAAATTTCATTTCAGTAACTCTTCCGTGATTTGCGCCCGCGCCACACCGGCAATCCGACCCGCAACAGCAAGGGAACTTGTTGAAGGCACATTAATTGCTTGAGAGCAGGTGCAAAGAAATGAAAATCCGATTGTCAATCATGCTCGCAGTTTGCGGGCTGTCCGTGGTCGTTGAACCCGCGTTTGCCCAGACCTGGACGCCAACCAGCGCGCCCAGCAACTATTGGTTTTCCGTCGGCTCCTCGGCCGACGGAACCAAAGTGGTAGCAGTGGCGGTTTACCCCGGAGTAATTTATAGTTCAACAAATTCGGGAATGACTTGGGCACAGACCAGCGCACCCACCAATGAAGTTTGGTCTTCGGTAGCTTCCTCAGCAGATGGGAATAAATTGGTGGCAGTGGCACAGAGTGGTGCGATCTATACTTCAACAAATTCGGGGAACACTTGGACACCAAACGACGTGCCGAGCGAGTATTGGTCTTCGGTTGCCTCCTCAGCAGACGGAAGTAAACTGGTAGCGGTGGCTCCATTCGATAGCTCCTTTAATTCTCCGAGCTCTATCTACACCTCGACAAATTCTGGAACGACCTGGATACAGCAAACCAATGGGATACAAGAGACCAATGGGCTTGGATTCGGCTGGTATTCCGTCGCCTCTTCCGCTGATGGAAGCAGATTAGCGGCCGTGGGTAACTGGTCATCCTTGCACAGCCCGATTTATGTTTCAACGGATTCAGGGGTCACTTGGACACAAGCCGGCACTCCCCCTGGAATTTGGCAAACCGTTGCTCCACAGCAAGTCATCAGTTCGTCGGCGGATGGCACGAGATTGGTGGTGGCGTTCGCTGGAGATAACAGAGGAGGCCCTCTGCCAATTTACATTTCGGCCAATGCAGGAGCCACTTGGACGCAAACCAGCGCGCCCAGTAACAATTGGTCTTCGGTTGCTTCGTCCGCGGATGGGAGCAAGTTAGTGGCGGCGAACAGAACGCAGTTCAACTTTCCCGGCTCAATTTACACTTCGACCAATTCGGGAGCCACTTGGACCTCGAATAATGTGTCGGGTCTGTGGATGTCTGTCGCCTTGTCGGCGGATGGTAATAAATTGGTAGCAGCGACTGGATACGTTGCTACAGGTCCAATTTACACTTCATATTCTGCGTCGTCGCCGTTGCTGGAAATCACTTCTTCGATAAACAACCTTGCGCTTTCATGGCTCGTGGCTTCAACGAATTTTGTGTTGCAACAAAATTTGGATCTGACCACGACCAACTGGACGGGCGTAACGAACCCGCCCGCGCTCAATCTCACGAATTTGCAGAACGAAGTGGTTCTGTCACCGACCAACAGCAGCGGCTTCTACCGGCTCAAAACGCCGTGAAATGAGGTAGCACCCGCCTCCGGCGGGTTCAATTCGGCGTCCCGCCGAATTGTGAACGGCGGGCGAGGTGAAACCGGCAGAGCGCGCCGCACAAGAAGTTGCTTCCTCAACCTGCGCGTTTCGGGCGTGACGCCCGAAACAACCCGCGGGACGCGGGCGCTACCACACAAACGTTTTCGCGTCTCCGCGCCTTGGCGTTGGAATCACTTCAGCAATTCTTCCGCAATCAACACGGCGTTGAGCGCGGCGCCCCGGAGCAGTTGATCGCCGCTCACCCAGAAACACAACCCGTTGTCGAAGGCGCAATCCAGACGGATGCGGCCGACTTCGCAGTTGTCCTTCTCCGAGGTGAACAGCGGCATCGGGTATTTCCTGTTCTCCGGTTCGTCCACGAGGTCGAGACCCGGCGCCTTTTGCAGGACGGCGCGCGCGGCTTCCACGCTCACCGGCTTGTCAAACTCCGCGCTCACGGCAATCGAATGCGACCGATAAACCGGCACGCGCACGCAGGTGACGCTCGCCTTGAACGCCGGGTGATGCATGATTTTCCGGCCCTCGTTCTCCATCTTCATTTCCTCCTTCGTGTAACCGTTCGGCAAAAACACATCCACCTGTGGCAACACGTTGAAGGCGATTTGATGCGGGAAGGCCTGCTTCGTCACCGGCTTGCCGGAAATGATTTCGCCCACCTGCCGCTTCAATTCTTCCATCGCCTTGGCGCCTGCGCCGCTGACGGCCTGGTAGCTCGAGGCAAAAATGCGTTTGCAGCCGAACGCCTTGTGCAACGGGTACAACGCCATGAGCGCAATGGCCGTGGTGCAATTCGGATTGGCGATGATGCCGTTGTGCCATTTTACATCGGAGGCGTTGATTTCTGGAATCACCAGCGGCACGGCGGGGTCCTGGCGGAACGCGCTGGAGTTGTCCACGACCACACAGCCGGCTTTGGCGGCGATGGGCGCGAACTCCTTCGAGATGCTGCCGCCCGCGCTGAACAGCGCGATATCAATGCCGTTGAACGAATCCTTCGTCAGTTCCTGGACGGGGATGTCCTGTCCGTGAAATTTGAGTGTTTTGCCGGCCGAGCGCGCCGAAGCGAGCAGGGTCAGGTTGCCCGCCGGAAAATTGCGTTTTTCCAGCGTCTTGATCATTTCGATGCCGACGGCGCCCGTCGCGCCGACCACGGCCACGTGCGGATTTCGATTCATAAAGGGAATGGATTGTACCAGAAAGCGCGTCCGCGTCAATCACGCGCCGCCGGTTGTGCATAATTTTTTTCGATTTCTGATTGACCAGAGCCGCCAGTTCTGACGAGATGATAGACCATAGTTGTTTTAATGCCTAAAGTTTCAATCAGAAACGGGAACGGCTCGCGGGCGGGCACGACGAAGTACGACGCGCACCACAAGGTGCTGTCGCAAACCTACGGCGCGTTCGCCGACCTGCGCCGTGAACTCTCCGATTCGAAGGAGACCGTCGGCGGGCGCGAGGACATTTTGAAAAGTTTCGCGACCTGCCCGGATTCGCAGCGCTCGTGGCTGTTGCTGGAGGATTATTTTGAAAAACTGTCGCTCTCGCGCCGCGATTTTCCCGACACGAACTGGTGGCCGCGTTTGCTGAAAACGCAGGGCAGGGCGCGTCTCGAGGAGCTCGCGTTCCTTTTTCTTCGCGCCAAGCGTTCCGTGCCGCCGGAATTGCAGCCGCATGCCAGCCCCGACCGTTTTGCCCTGGCCGAGGAGGCCGAGCAGGAACAAAACCTCGTCAAGGAACTCGAAAACTGGCTGTCGCCGCCCGCCCTGCCGCTCCTCGAAACGCCGCGCGCCACGCTCCGCGTCGTCTGCCGTCCGCAACCGGACGCGGAGGAACCGTCGCGGTACCGCCTCGCCGTGCAATTCCTGCTGTTGCGCCCGCGCACCGGCGAGAAGGCGCGTCCACTGCGCGATCTGATTGACCTCGTCGTCCGCGCCACCCACGAGCAGGAACTTTTCCCGCCCGCCGACTGGGGGTTCATCCAATGGATTGCCGACACCTACCGCCACCACGCCGACGGCGCGGACACGCTGGTTTTGTCCGACGCCGAATTGCTGCAATGGCTCACGCGCTGGGGCCACACGCCGCGGCTGGAATGCGACGGCAAACCGCTCCAGTTTCAGGGACAGATCGCGGTACTCGCGCCGCACCTCGACAACGGCGACCGGGAACTTTCCTTCACGCACCAGATTGAATTGCCCGGCGGCAAACATCATTCCATCGGGAGCGTAAAATTCTTCAACCGCCAGTCGCCGCTGGCGCTCCTCGACAACACCTTTTACCTGGTGCGCAATGCGCCGCCGCCGCAGGTGCTGAAATATCTGGCCCGGATGCCGTCGGTGCCCGTGCGCAAGCTCAGTCATCGCCTGCTGTTGCACCTCCGCAAAACGCAATCGTCCCACGGCGTGGACTGGGAGCGGCTTTGCGTGGCGCATCCGGCCAAACCGCAATTCGTTTTTGAACTGCTCGACGACACGGTGCGGTTGCGGCTGCTCGCCCGGAGCCAGCGCGACCAGAGCGTCTGGTTTTGGAACGGCCACGAATGGGTTGCCAACGAACCAAGACGGCGTCCGTCGGACAAACCGGAGATTCTCGACGACCCGCGCCTGGAACCGGCGACGCATTGGCTGCAAAAACTGGATTGGTTCATGCAGGAGCCGGGATTGTGGGTGGGCGACGCGAACGAAAATTTTCTCGGCGCGCTGGCCGGCGCATGGGCGGAGCGCCCCGGCGAGGCCGAATTTCTCGGCAACCCGGCGTTTCACCGCCTGTTCCTGCACCCGCGCCAGCTCAAGCCGCGGCTCATCGTCAAGGGCAGCGGCATTGACTGGCTGGCCGTTTCCGCCGAGTGGGAAGCCGAAGGACTCAAACTTTCCAAGGCCGATCTCGAACGGCTCGCGGCCGCCACCAGCCGCTTTGTCAAGCTGCCGAATTCCGGCTGGGTGGAATTGGACACCACGGCCGTGCAGGGCGCGCACGAGGCGATGGCCGAGATGGGCGTGGACGGGCTCATCGCCGTGCCGCAAAAGGTCGGCATGGAGCACGTCGCGCATCTGGACGAGAGCGAGTTGACCCGGTTCGCCGACACGCCCGAAGCCAAGGCGTTGCGCGAACGCGTCCGTGATTTCAAAGGCGTTCCGTCCGTGGGCCTGCCCAAAGGGTTGCAGGCCGAACTGCGGCCGTATCAAAAAGACGGATTCGACTTTCTGTGCCACCTCACGCAAATCAAGGTCGGCGGCATTCTCGCCGATGACATGGGCCTTGGCAAAACGCTGCAGGCGCTGGCGTGGATGGCGTGGCTCAAGGAGCGCAACACGAAAAATCCCAAGCCGTCGCTGGTCATCTGCCCGGCGTCGGTGCTGCACAACTGGCGGCGGGAAGCGAACCGGTTCACGCCCAATCTGAAGGTACTGGTGCTCGAGAGCGGCGCGGCGCGTCACAATTTGCGCAAACAAATCCCGCAGCACGATCTGATCGTGACGAACTACGCGCTGCTCCGGCGGGATCTGGAGGAGCTGCAAAAATTCGCGTTCCGCGCGGCGATTCTGGACGAGGCGCAGTTCATCAAGAATCCCGGCGCGCAGGTCACGCAATCGGTCAAACAGCTCAAATCCGAGCATCGCCTCGCGCTCACCGGCACGCCGCTCGAAAACCGGTTGCTGGATTTGTGGAGCATCGTGGATTTCATCCAGCCGGGTTACCTCGGCAACCAGGAGCAGTTCGCCGAAACCTACGAGCCGCGCGCCCAGGTGGCCGACGAGATCGCGCCCGTGGAACAGCCGGCGCGCGGCGAAAAGACCGAATCCGTCCAGCGCATCGCGCGCAAACGGCTTTCGGCCCGGTTGCGTCCGCTGCTGCTGCGCCGCTTGAAGAAACACGTGGCGAAGGATTTGCCGGACCGCATCGAACAACGGCGCGATTGTCCGCTCGGCGACGAGCAAAGGAAACTCTACCTGGCCGAACTCCGCCGCAGCCGCGACCAGATAATGAGCGCCGTCAAGGAGCAGGGCCTCAACAAGAGCAAGATGCACGTGCTGGCGGCGCTTACGCGGTTGCGCCAGGTCTGCTGCCACCCGCGGCTGGTCGGCAGCGACACCGCTTCGGGCAAGACCGAAACACTTTTCGAGTTGCTCGACCCGTTGATCGCGGAAGGGCAGAAGGTTTTGGTCTTCAGCCAGTTTGTGCAGATGTTGAACCTGCTCGAAAAGGAATGCCGCGAGCGGCAGATCACCACGCACATCCTCACCGGGCAGACGAAAGACCGGCAGCAGGTCGTCAGCGCCTTCCAGGGCGACACCCGGCCGGGTGTATTTTTGTTGAGCTTGCGCGCGGCGGGCACGGGTTTGAATCTGACGAACGCCAGTTACGTGGTGCTTTACGACCCGTGGTGGAACCCGGCGGTGGAGGCACAGGCCATTGACCGTTCCCATCGCATCGGCCAGACGCAGACGGTGAACGCCTACCGGCTTATCGCGCCCGGCACGGTCGAGGAAAAAATCTGGGAATTGCAGCAGAGCAAGGCGCAGACGATTGCGGACGTGCTCGGCGAGGAAGGTTTCGCCCGCAGCCTTACCACGACGGACCTGGAATATTTGTTCGCGGAGGATTAATCTGTTCCCAAATCCGATCCCGGACCGATGAATCCCGAAAATGGCCAGATTGAACCGGCAACACTGGCCGAGAGCGGGAAACCCAAATACACCACGCTTTGGCTGCTGTTGATTTTATTATTGGGATTTGGCCTGCGTGCCACCGGACTGATTTGGGGGCAGGGTTTCTGTTACTACGCCCAGGGAGACGGTCTCAAGGCGTATTCAACGGCGGTGGATTATGCCCACGGTGGGCCGTCGGCGCGGTATATCGGCCAGCCAAACTTCAATGGAACATCCAGGCTTCCCGGTCCGCTGTGGGCCATGTTTTGTGACGCGGGTTTGCGGGTGGGAGGATCAATTCAAGGCGTGCTTTGGGCAATCCTTTTAGTGAACACGGCCTTTATTTATCTGGCCTTTCTGCTGGCGGCACGCACCGTGGGCTATCCCGCGGCACTGTGGACGGCCTTGTTCGCTGCGACTTTTCCGTGGGTGGTTCACTATTCTATTGGCGTTTATAATCCGGATGTCATGTCGTTTCTGGGGACCCTGCTGTTTCTCGCCTTGTGGCAGGTGGTGCATCGGGACCGTTCCCGGGGCATTTTTTGGGTCGTGGTTTTGCTGTTGATGTCGTTTCAGTTTCACATGTCCGGGCTGATGCTGATTCCGGCGGTGCTGGTAGTGCTCTGGCTGTGCCCGAGCCGTCTGAATTTTTTCTGGCTGGCCGGGGGGACCGTTGCGGGACTGGCCCTTTATGCGCCCTATTTTTCCGGAGAAATGTCCCACGGCTGGGAGAACACCCGTGGCATGATCTCCCGGGGGCAGGATGGATTTTCCGTGGAGGCACTCAAGGTTTTCAGCGCGTCGTTGTGTTTTCTGGTGAACTGGACGCTTCGCTGGGTGCGGAGCCCTGCCGAGTATGCTGAACTGGGTCGGGCGGGCTTTGGCAGCTTTGGCCTGTTTCTGGCCGTGAACTTTTTGTCGGCCGTTTTCGCGGCCTTCCTGGTTGCCGGGGCCTGCGTGGCAATCATTAAATCCATGAACGGTTTTTGGCGATCGCCCCGCGCGGTCTTCGCCCGGTCGCCGGGAATCACTTTTCTAACGATTATTTTTGTCGTGCCATTGATTGCCGGTTTGGCGAGCGGAAAACCTTTTCACTCGCGTTATTGCCTGGTGTTGTTGGCGCCCTTGCTGGCCTTGTCCGCCGCGGCGGCCACCCGATGGCTGGCGGGGCCGCGCCCGAACCGGATCTTCCTGGTCCTCCTTCTCATCACCACCTGCGCCAACATCTGGCTGGTTCCGGTGATGTATCGGCTCCAGGAAAGACACATCGAACAAGGTCCGCTGTTCATCCCCAGTTTCCACAAACTGGAGACGGTCTATCAAAACCTGAAGGTTCACGCCGGGAAGAACCGGTTGATCCGGGTGAACGACGCCGCTTATCTCCAGGCGCTGCCGCCGGGAGACAAATTTCTTCATGATGCGGGCATGATCCGGTCTTTTGTTGCCGTTCGCGAAAAGGAAAATGCGCCGGGGCGATCCGTGTCCAACGGCGTGGCCATTTACAATTTATGTCGTGCTGACCAGGTTCGAGCGGACGATCCCGCGGTGGCCTACCGGCAACAGGGAATCGCCCTGGTCGAGCAGCCAGCCGCGCCCTGAGGCATGTCCGGGCGTCAGACTGGCGGACGTTGAAAGCGGTTCAGCCGTTCGGCCAGGGGCGCGTGGTCGCGCAAACTTTCAAATTCCTGGCGGCGCCAGTCTTCATCAGCGCCGGGATGAACCACGAGCATGCCATTCGGCTGGCGCAGACAATCGGCAAAATGTGGCAGGTATTCGGGATAACGGCGCCACTGGTTGAAATCGTAGATGCCGGCGAAGCCATCGTTGGTCGGCACACGCGCCGCGTGCAGGGCGTGCTGCATCCGCGTGCCGAAAGCGCCAATCACGCCGGCCTTTGTCCACGGGAGTTTCCGCCGGCGCAGTTCGCGAACCGGCATCCGGGTGTTGCGAATATAAGGCCGGTGTTCGGGCCGGAGGCTCAACAAAAAATCCAACAATCCCTGGCGCACGCCGGGCAATTGATGCACGTACAGATGGCCGTCAATGAAATCAGGCCGCCGCCCGCATTTGGTGATGAAAAGTTCGTATTGAATCGCAACCTGCCGGAGAATGTCCTGCGCGTGGATCCTTCCGCACAGAGCGCGCAGGAACAGCGTTTTGAAATCGGGTAGTTTGTTTTCCGGCGGCGCATAGGACAACGGCAGCCCTTCATGCGTCAGGCAAAGGTGCAGGCCAATATCCACCTTCGCCTGGTGCGTCAGCAAAGGTTTCAGCACTTTATCGTCGCAGCGTTCAAACAGCACCATGCACGACACCGCGCTTAACCTGCTCCGGTTGCACAGTTCAAGAACCGCCTGGTCAACGTCCCCGCGCAGCCCGTAATCATCGGCGCATATAATCATTTTGTGATGCAATCATAATGTCCGGTTCCAGGTTCAAGGCGATTAATTTACGCGGTTTCTCTGAATTATTGTTGCTTTTGTCAAGCGGACATTGTCTCCTTCCAGTGTGCCCGTATCCTGTCTCTTCATTATTAACGGTTTGGGCCTCGGTAACAGCACCCGTTGCCACGCAGTCATCGAACGTCTCGCCGCGACCGGTTGTCGTGTCCACGTCCTGACTTCGGGGAACGGCTTGGCGTACTTTGAAGGCAAAAGTTGCGTCGAATCGCTCCACTCGATGGAGTCGTTCTATTATTCCAGTTCCAACGGCGGGATCAGCGGTTGGGCCACGCTCAAGTCGGTCGGCGCTCTTGCCAGAATTGCCCGGGCCAAGCGCAACCGCCTGACGCAATTGCTTGGCGCGTTGCATCCCGATATTGCCGTCATTGATTCGGAATACGCCATCTCTCCGCTCCGCCGCCGCCGTATTCCCATCGTCGCCATCAATAACTCGGAGGTGGTCGTCACCGAATTTCTGAAACGCCGGCGGCAGGCCAATGGGACCCGGAGCCATTTTTGGTTTGTTGAGTTCTCCGATTATTTGTTTCATCGGCGGTTTTGTGATCTTGTGTTGAGCCCGTTCCCCCTGCGCACGCCGACGCGACATCCCAAATTCCGCCGCATCGGGCTGATCGTCCGCAGCGTCGTCCGGGAGCTCGCCGAGTCCGCGCCCGCGGACAACCTTGCGCCGGAACAACTCCGCACGGTCGTCTTTATGCTGAGCGGCTCCGTCCATGCCACGCAAGTCAACTTTGATGGACGCCAGTTTCCCTTCGCCGTCGAAGTCGTTGGACGCTCGGGCACATCGCGCGGCAACGTGACCTTCCACGGACGCCAGATGAACAACACTGCGCTGCTGGCGCGTGCCGATGCGCTGGTCATCAACGGCGGTTACTCCGCGCTTTCCGAAGCCTTCGCCTTTCGCAAACCGACGTTTGTCCTGCCGGTTCCCGGCCACGCCGAACAGTTCGTCAATGCCAGTCTGGCCGCCGATCTGGGGCTGGGATTCCGCGTCACCGAAAATGACGTCCTCGACCGCCTGCTGGAAATGCACCGTCGGAATTGCTGGATCGGGCGCAAGCCCATGCCAGCCGCCTTTGAAACCAACGGCGATCTCGAGGCCGCCGAAGCCATTCTGTCGTGCGCTGAGGAACGCAGCGGCCTTCCCGCCATCGTTCGTCCAGTCACCAGTCTTCAACCCAGCTAGGGAGGTAGACGCAGCCCGATGACAACGGATTAGAAGCTGTTCGCGGAAGATTGAAGCCAGCCGCTTTCCTCCGATTTACAGTTGCTGCACGTGAATGCCGCCGCCGCTGGTCTCCAGCCGGAGGACCGGACCGCCGCCGTTCACCGGGCCTTTGAGCCGGTTGTGCTCTTGCTGGCCCCGCACGGTCACCGGCAGGTCGCAATGAACGCCGCCGCCCGAGGCCTCGGCATCCAGGTTAAAGCCGGCACCCGCGGGAACTCTCACCGTCACCCCGCCGCCGGAAGTGGAAAGGCTCACGTCACCCGGCACCGGCGAAAGCAGCACCGCGTGGATCGAGCCGCCCGACGTGTCGCCCTTGACTTTGCCGGCGACATTTTCAATGGTGATGCCCCCGCCACTGGTGTCCACGGACACCGACCCCTGGAAGGTCCTGACGGTGATGCTGCCGCCGGAAGTGTCGCCGTCGAGCGAACCGGCCCCGCCGGTCACGTCAATGCCGCCTCCGCTGGTATCAATTTTGATTGTCCCTTCGCAATCGGCGACGTGGATGCCGCCGCCGGAAGTGTCGCCATTCAACGGCCCGTGCAGCCGCGCGAACCGGAGTCCGCCGCCGCTGGTGTTGGCCTTGACCTCGCCGGTCAGGTCACAGGCCGCGATGCCGCCGCCCGAGGTGTTGAGGTGGGCGTTGAACCGGGCGGGGACCTGGATGGTGAATTTTGCCTCGTTGCGGTTCCGGAAACCGCCGAACCAATGGAATTTCTCCTTGACCGTCGGACGGGCCCGGATGGTGATGGTGTTTCCATCCTGGACGAAAACGACAGGATCTTCGGAAAGGAATTTTTGTTCCTCCTCCGCGCTGCGGCGGGTGACTTTCCGCCAAACATTGATGGTGACGGCGTCTGCGGAGTTGGTGCTGACATCAATGGAACCGAAGTCAACGTCCACGATGAGCGTGCCGCCGGGTGAGACCTGGCAGGTTTTATTGGTTTGTTCCTCGGTCACGGCCAGGGCCGCGCAGGAGGTCAGGGCCAGCAGAAAGAAGGGCAGTTTCATGGTGATTAAATGATTTCTTTGCATGCAACAACAGTCAGGCGCAACGGGACAACATGCCTGTAAACCAAGTACCCGGCATCCGGCCGAAAGTTTCAACCATTTTGCTGATTCGTTACAAGCGCTTGCGCGGTGCTGTCTTGCGCTGTGCCTCCCGAAACGGGATTTTGGCCCTGGCCATAGGGATTTATCCTGCCGGAATGCTCTGCCTACTGCAAACGCAGCGGCATTTGGAAGATGGTGAAGTAGAGTTGCGAAAGGATTGACCCGGTGTGTTCGGCGCGCACGTCAGGGCCGAATTGCAGGGTCGCCGCGGCGGCGAAGTTGTGAATCATCAGGCAATAGGTGCCGTTCACCATGATGCCCAGCAGTTCGCCGGTCCGGCTGAAAACCAGGTCGCCGCGCGAAGGATTTGAGACCCCGAACAATGGACGCCACAGGCTGCGATCCAGTTTGACGTATTGCGGCGTATCCAAATCAATCTTGAAGGTGCTTTCAGCGTAAGACCTTCCGTCCGCGCCCACCAGCACCGCGTCCTGAAATTTGTAGGGGTCTGACGCAATGCGATAGACCCCGCCGCCGAGCCGGCGGGCTTCCGCCGGGCTGACCGGTATCATCACCACGCGAGGGTCTGTCTTATGAAACGACAACGAATGAATGGCCACCTGCGCGCCATTGCCAGCCAGGGTGCCGGTCAGCGAGTCCCAATCCGTTCCCGGTTCCCACAACTTCAGCGGCGTGGACTTTACATCGCACAAGGCACAGGTATTGGTTCCATCGGTCACCAGCACCGCTTTGCCGGGCTGGCTGTCGCTCACGTTCCTGCCAAAAAGACCGGATCGCGCGGCGACCATGTTTGCCTCAATCCGGTTGGAGACGAATTCGCTGAAAATGGTGTTGGGGGCGAGGGGAGTGTTCGCCCGGATTTCCTGGGTCAACCGGCTGGAATTGGTCGCCAGCGATTTGAATCCTTCCGCCAGTTTGGCGTTTTCCGTCCGCTCGGCCTGGACCTCCTGCTGCATCAGGGTGGCGCGTTCGGCGGCAGCGCGTGCGTTCACTTCCGCCAGTTGGAGCTGGTTGGACAGTTGCTGTTTCTCGGCCTGGGCCAGCAGGTTGCTTCTGGTAAGCAGATCCAATTGCCGGCGCATTGTGGCCGCGAGTTCCGATTGCTGTTGCGCCTGGGCTTCGGTCGCCGTCAATCTTTGCTGCGCTTGCGCGGAATTCTCCTGCATTTGGCGGTTCAGGTATTCGAGGTTGGTCCGGGTGGCGGCGAACTGTTGCTGCAATCGCTGGTATTCCTGCTCGCGCGCGTTCAATTGCGCCTGGTGCTGGTTCGCCGCTTCGCGGGCCGCCGCCAGTTGCTGCTCCAATTGTGTGTGCCCCTTGCGTTCCTCATCGAGCGCCAGTTTCATGACCGCCGCGAGGTCCTTGCCGGTGTCCGCCACGTCGTTCGTTGCCACGGTCACGTTTGTGGGCGGCTGCGTGTTCTGGTCGGCCATCCGGTTGATGTCTGTTGAAAACGTCAACAGGCTCAACAGCAGGAAGTCGCAGATGACGATGAGGATGCTGCGGTTCATGACGGCAAAACCGGTGTTGGCGCGGCCGCCGGGGCGTAGGTGTCCTCGGGTGCGGCGCCGGCTTCAGCTTCGAGCAGCAATTTCCGGCGGGCCGGGCGCAGGTGAAAAATCTTGAAGATGACCACGAAGATGATGCCGAACGACGTGGAAGAATAAGCGGCCATCAGGCTGAATTGCACGAAGTGGAGCGACGCGAGAATCAGCGAGACGATGGTGCCGACGAAGCCGAGGTAAAGGCCGGCGTCGAACAGGTGGTCTTCGTTCTCGAGGAGCTTGAGTTTCATGCGCGGCGGCACCCGTTGCCGGCGGATTTCCGCCAGTTTCACGAGGCACGCCATGTAGAGCAGCCCTTGCAGCACGAAGAACACCAGCAGGGTGAGCAGGATGATCGGGTTCATAATGGTTTGTTTAATGCCGGCTATTCCAACAGGGACCGCACCGCCCGCCATGGGCAGTTGCAGTCGAAAGGGGAATCCCCCTTTCTGGCTCTCTCGCGCGAGAAACGGCTCGCTCAAGATCAATACCACGAGCAGAAAACCCAGCGAAAATAAAAATTCGCGGACCAGGTGAAATCCGCGCACCTGCAACGGTTTTTCCAGGGACGATACGACAGGCCGCGCAAAATGCAAAGCCCCGCCCAGGAAAAATCCCCCGAGCAGATAGCAGCACCATTTCAGCGCCAGCGCCAGCCACGGTTTTTGAAAGGAACAGGCCGCCGCAAGGTAATAAAACGCGCCGAACGGATTAAGCCCGGCCACCTGCGTTTCCAGATTCGAATTGAAAAGGCGCTGACTGCGGTGCAGCAGCTCGCTCACGCCGCCGGCGCCGTAATGCAGGCCCGCGCCCAGGTCTTCCAGTCCGGTCTGGTTGAATTTGGCCAGATATTTGGCAACCGCGGCGGGTTTGCCCGACAGTTGCACTGCCGCGAACAGCACGGGGAATCGTTCACCGGCATTGCGGGCCTGTCCGGCCAGTTGATGAAGCGTCGCGGGGTCTTGAATCTGTGCGACAAATGCCACGAGCTGGTCCCAGTTGAGCCGGTCGCCCAACGACAGGAAATCCATGAGCACCTGCTCCAGCGGCTCCGAATTGCCGCCGCGATTGGCCGCCGAAGCCAGCAAATAAATATGGTCGCTCAGGCCCCCCGTCAAATGCCCGCCATCCAGCAACAATCCGCATTCCAACAACGCCACATCGAACGCCTGTCCCGAGGCCGATGAGGACGGCGGAAAAAGAACGGTGTTGTTCAAGGCACGGGTTCGCAACAGCTCCAGCACCACGGACGATTGCGAATCGCGCAACCGGGCCAGCGCGGCATCGCGGTTTTCCTGATGGATGATGAAGTCGGTGAACGGTTCGGTGCCGGCCTCCGGCGCCCTGGCATTGCCGGCAAAAAGATTTTGCACGCGCGCATCATCACCCCACGCCAGCTCTTCCGGATACTGGCTTGCCTGATTGGTCACCGCCTCGCCAAGCCTGTCCCAGCCGGGAATTCCCGCCGCCCGCGCGGCCAGCATGAGCATTTTGGCCGCACCCAGTTTCTTCGCCCCCGCCAGCGCCCGCCCCTGTTCGAGCAGAGCGGTGCTGTTCCTGCCGGCCGTTTGGATGACGCTGGCGTCCACGGCCCGCAAATACGCGGGTATCAGCAGACCGCAACCGAGCATCACCAGACCGAGGATGGCGCAAATTAAAAACCCGGGCCATCGGACATGCATAACTTCGCCTGGAAAAACTTTACCTTGTGGCGGATTAGACTACACACCGGGAAAGCGTGTTCAAAGCGAAAAAAATGGAAAAACGCCTTTCTCAGTTTCTCCGTCGCTTGACCGCTCAATCGAGAAAAAACGCGGGGTCTTATTTTATGGAGATTGGCACGTCTATGGGCGGGCGGCAGTCCCAATATGCTGTGTCGTCGTAATACAGGGATTCCAATTGGCCGGTGTCGGCGTTCACCTCCGCCTCCACTTTGGATTGCAGGTCGTCATGCGCCGCATTTTCGTAATACCATTGAAAAGAGCAGCGTGGAATGATTTTCTTAAAATCGCCAGCCGGTAAAATGATGAATGGCGCGAAATCCATGTGAATATTGTTCGTGGGATAGTTCAATTTCGCGAGCGTCTTTTTCACCAGTTCCATGGCCTGGTTGGTGTTCAGGTTCCACTTGCCTTCAAATTCTTTGATGTGGATTTTCCGATTCAAGCTGTCCCAAAGGCTTTCTGGAGAGTAATAGCCGTTGACCATGCAGTGGCGATAAACGAAGTGCCAGCCGTTGGTGAGTGTAATTTCACAATGCGGCCAACCGCCATTGTCATGGATTTCTACCCGCGCGACATTGTTCGTCGTTAATGGCCGCGGAATCGGCAACGAAAGCTTTTGAGCGTATTCTTCTATCGCCTTGAACATCATCGGAAGCAGTTGGCGGGCGTATTCTGGATTGACCGAAGGCCAGTGAGCATCGGGAATAGGAACGAGATTTAACTTGAGCCGCGGCGACTGAAGATTCATGTTAACGAGATTGATCCTTTCAACTTGTTTGGTATTTGCATTGATATGAATGGCAATGCCGGGCAAGTTCTCCACGCGCGGGTCAAACCAATCAATTTCGTAGTGCGGCACGGTGTTCCCCTCAAGTTTTACCGGCAAGGTCACGCGCGGTTCCTGATCGGCGAAGACATCTTCCAAACGAATCCCCAGTTTTTTGATCGTATCCCTCGCAAATTGAACGGCTTCGTCTTTGGTCATCTTGACTTCGCCATAATAGGACGGAATTTCATCAGGGTTTTGCAGGGAAGAATATCCATGAAGGTCAGCGATCATGTCCACGTGACCAAAATGGAAAGCGAATGCCCAACCATCTTTTAACAGCACGGAAGCGGCAATATCGCGAAACGGCAACACACGAAAGATTGCGATATTCGACCTTGTGATTGGATGCGGTATTGGCAAATCCAATTTTTCCGCCGCATCGGAAAAATATGGCAGGACTGCTCCAAATACGGCGTTCGAGTATTCCGGCGTGACTTTGACGTAATGGCTGGTTTCGCCTAAATCGAGAACCATGCCTGAAGATGTCGAGCTTGTCTCTTTCGCCAGACTCGCAATCAAAGTGCAGGAAAACAACGCGCCTGCGGTGAAACGATAAAAGCTTTTCATGGCCAATCTCCTGCATGATTGAATTCGAAGAAGCCCATTGATGTGTAACCATATTCTTTGAGATGATTATAATGATCGGGATTGACCCATTGTGAGGCATTGAACGCATCTTCGATAGCGAAGTTCAGTTCCCTTCCAATGGTATTTGCCCATTCTCCCATCCAGTCTTCGCGAAATGCCCAAAACTTGTCCACCGTGCCCCAATCTTTTCTCCCGCCGATTTCGACATCCCAACCAAGAAATACATTGGGCCTCGCGCCAGTAGGATTGTTGGCCGAATTTCTATACCAATCCGGGCCAACCGTTTGCTTGGGAACCCTCCAAGCCGTCGGCCAATCGCCGACAGCGGTATTGCAACCGTCCAGAAACACGAACCGAAATGGAATCGCGCCTGAATAGGGGTTGGAAGTGATATGATGCGCAACCCATTCGCTGGTCAAATAAGCGTGTGAACCGGGCAAAGTTTTGGAACCTATAATATTATTGCTGGCGTCCAATATGCTAATATCGCCGCCAATGCCGGTTGCCCATCCGTGTCCGTAGTAATAAAAATTGCGGATTGGATAATACTGAAGCCAATCTATCAAACCTGACGAATTCGTAGTGCCCTGCCAACTGGCATCACGTTCAGCCTGGGAGTAAGTCCTGCCGAATTTGATCGGATAATCGTAGGCCGCGATCTGCCATTGCCAAGGGTACCCTTCCATCGTGTGAATGCCATTTGTGTAATAGTAATCAGCGCCGATGTAATTGCTCGTTCCATCGTCGTAATCTTTGTCCAGATATGCAAAAAGCCAACTGCCCGAACCCGGAAACTGTTCCGCCAAAGACGGGGTCCATTCACTGGCACTGCTATTATTTCCGGAATCGGATTCACTGCCACCATTTTGCGCCGAGTTTCCAAGGTTTCCTGTGATGGTGATGTAGGGATAAAAGAAAGGATCCGAATCACCCAAGCGCGAGTTGCCCCAGTAATCCATCAAATTCCAAGTCCATGAAATGTTGCCATCATCCGTATGGCCGGTCTGATAATTCACGAATTGGCCATTCACGTCGGAAATATCAATTTCCCAATCCACATTGGGAACCGATTGCGCTTTGAATGTATAACTGTTGCTCAAAATCAGGTCAGCCCAGTTGGTGAAGGTGATCAAATTGCCAATGGTGATGTTCGCCGGTGCGTTGGAAAAGACAATATAGGGCGTTTGGTCATTGAGGGTATCGGATTGCCGGAGGGTCGTGAGCAACTGAATCGTGCTGGTCCCATTCGGGAACCGATCAAAATAAATTCCCACGCCCCAATTGGTCACGCCGCTGATGACGTAAGGCATGAACTGGGCGTAATCCGTCGGCTGGCCATTGATCAAAACCGTCGTGCTGTCCACGTAGTTTGGATCGGCATCGGGCGAGGCAAAATCCACCGGGATGAACGTCGGGCCGTCGAAGGTGTAGTTCGTAATGCCAGCAGCAAAATTGGGGATGTGGAACACCTCGAAAAATTTCATGTCAACGGCCGGCGGGTCGCCAGAACCAATGCCATCCCCGTCCAATGGTTGGGGATTGCTCCATGAACGCGGGCTGGCCATATAATCCGATCCACTCACCGATTCCCCGGTCAATGGGTCAAATATTGTAAAACCAGAGAGATCAAAACCCGGCGGATAAAGGGCCACTGGCACAGCAGCTCTCGACCCGTCTGCTGGCACCGCCAGCGGACCCATGTTTCCGGCCATCATGAAACTCGTGGCAAGGTTTGGGCTGGGCGGCAAGCCGCTTGTATGACTTCCACCAGTCCCAGTGGCAGGCGGCGGCACAACCCCGTAAATAGTAAATGTCGTGTTACTCGCGCTGTTCGCCGGATACGCATTCGTAACGCATGACCATGAATCGGACGGATCAAGCGTCTGGCGGGAACGAACGAGATAAATTTCATAGCCGGAGCTCGGCCACGAGAGGACGATATTCGTTCCTGAAACTGCGATGGCGGTATTGGTGATGGCAAAGGTGTGAATGGCAGCGGCGAACGACAATGCAACTGCCCCGATAATTGCTTGTCTGAACGTTTTCATGGTCTTCTGGTTTAATTGGTGCTTTCGTCTGCGCGGCGTTATGCCGCGTGGACATGACACAAAATCGTTTTTCGCTCACGGCATCACTGCCCGATAAAACCGCTGATTGAGATTGGTGGCGGCTGCGTCGCGGAAATAGATGATGCTGTTGGTGCCGACGAAATTGGTCAGCGTCACCCAATTCACCAGATTCGTCGAAGCTTCAATCCGGCCGTTCAGGCCCGGCGAAATTTGCAGGTCGAAGCTCAGGCCGTTGCCGCTCAGGGGCGGTCCCGCTGCAAAACCCAATTGAAGCGTGAACGTGTTGCTGGACATGAAGCTCACGGTATTAGTCGTCGAAAGGTTCGCGCCCAAATCCACCGCATACGCTCGAATCGTGTTGGTGCCCGCCACCAGCGTCAGGGTCACGGACCAGTTGGTCCAATGGTTGGTGGTGGTGGCAAAGCTCCAGGCGTTGCTGTTCAATTGATACCACACGTTGGTAATGCCCCAGTTGTCGCTGGCCGTGCCTTTCGCGTTGGCCAACGCGTTAGTCATCCGCTGGCCGGAAGTCGGGGCCGTGATGGCCAGGGTCGGTTTGGCCACGTCCACGAAGGCCACCTGCATCGTAATCGTTGGTGGATGCATCAAGAGGATCTGACCAGAATAAATCAACGTGCAAATCATTTCCGCCCGGCCCATGGCCAACAACCGTGTCGTAATTCTGACTGCCAAAACTGTGAATATGGCTTGTTCCCTTTTCATTAGTCATTGTTTGTCCGCTGTCAGAAAAATCGCCTTCCCAAGTTCCGCTGCTTCCATCGTCTTTATTTCCTGCATTGCTGGCGGAAGAAAAATACAATGCTCCGTTGGCAGTGACATCATTCACGGCCTGTGCCACGATGCCATCTTTGCGAGCCAATTGCGACGGCCTTTGCGCGAGCAAGCTTACCGCCGTTCCGGTCGGCGGGTCGCCGACCGGAGCGGGCGAGTCGCCCGCACTACCCATTTTTCAGACACGCTCTCAGGTGAAAGCCGGAACCGGGCGAAGCAAAAAACACGGGAGTCATTCGTATCGCAATGAATCAATCGGGTCGAGGTTCGCCGCCTTGTAGGCCGGATAAGTTCCGAAGACGACGCCCACGATGGAACAAATCACCAGCCCCAGCACGATCCAATCCACCGGAACAGTGGGCGGCACCTTCATGTACCAGGCGAGAGCGTTGCCGCCAAGAATGCCCAGCACGACGCCGATGACGCCGCCGACTTCGCACAACACAATGGCTTCCATGATGAACTGCCCCATGATGCTCCGTCTTTTGGCGCCGACGGCCCGGCGGACGCCGATTTCCCGCGTCCGTTCGGTGACCGAAACCAGCATGATGTTCATGATGCCGACGCCCGCTGCGAGCAGCGCGATGGAACTGACCACCGCCACGCCGATGCGGATGGCGCGGGTGAAGGACTTGAATTGGTCAATCAACGAGTCGTTGGAAAAGAGTTCGAAATCGTCCGGGTCGCCGGGCCGGACCTGGCGGGCGGCCCGCAGGATGCCGCGCACCTGGTCCTCGCAATCGGCGTAGGCGGCGGAGCTGCGGGCCTCAGTCAAAATGCTCAATCCATTCCAACGCAGTCCGTAGCGGTGAAGCGCGGTGGTGATGGGAATGACGGCGAAGTTGTCCTGATTGCCGCCGAGCGAGCCGCCCTTGGGCGCGAGCACGCCGACCACGGTGTAATTGATGCCGTTGATTTTGATCTGCTCGCCGAGAGCAGGCCCGAAGGGATAGGCGGATTTGGCCAGCGCGCTGCCCAACACGCAAACGCTCCGGGCGTTGTCCACGTCGCTGTCATCAAAAATGCGGCCTTCGTCAATGACCCAGTCGTGCGCCGGGAAACTGCCGGGCGTGTCGCCGAGCAGTTGAACGTTGGGCGCGGTCTTGGCGTAGCGGGTCGAGATTTGGCCGCCCCAGAAGGTGCCTTCCACACCGACGGCGGCGGCGAGCGTGGCTTTTTCGGCGACGGTCTGTCCCTGTTCGAGGGTGATATTTTTGCGGCGCCAGTATTTTTCCCAATCGGCGTTGTTGCCGAACTGGACCTGCGGCCATTTCTGGATGGCGAAGGTCTGGCTGCCCAACTGGCTCAAATGGTCCTCGACGTTCCGCTCCAGCACGCGCATGGCGGTCATCACGACAATGATGGAAAACACGCCGATCAATACGCCGAGCAGGGTGAGCATGGAACGCAGTTTGTGCGCCATGATGGCGGTAAGCGCCATCGAAATGCTTTCGTGAATCTCTCCGAGTAACAGTCTGGTTCGTTTGGCTCGCATAGCTCAGTTCGTGATGCGTGGTGCGTGAAACGTGAAACGTAAAACGTGATGCGTGGTATAAGAATGCATGGTTAAGCCAGAGGAACGTTTCGGAGCAATTGTGCGAGTTCATCGGGAACGAGAGGAAATTCTTTGTCTGATGGCGTCAAAGAGACATGGCAGGGAGGGCTGTCTTCGCGGAGGAACGAGCCGCGCTGGTCCGGAATCATCGTGAGCAGCAGCCGGATGATTTGGGTCGAGAGACGAATCCGATGTTCTGCGGTTCTCTCGCCGAGCACAGGACGGCCATCGTAATACCAACCGCGGCTCTCACGTGCTGAACCCAGGCTGTATTCATAAAACCGGGCGCGATCTTTTCCGGTGCCCCGTGAATAGCCCTCGGCTACGTTGGCTCCGATCGACCCGAGAGCCCGATAAAGCTGGTCCGAAAGTCCGAGCGTGCGTTTATCTTTCATTAACTTGCTTACGTCATGCCAGCCCAGGTCAGCCGCAAACAGCGCCAGCCGATAGGCCTCAACCTTCCAAAGCGTATCGCCCGCTATTTCCACCGGCACCGACTTCAACCATTCATCATAATTCATAACCGACCTCGTTCTCGTTTTTCACGTTTCACACCTCACGTTTCACGTTTCACGCCTCATTCGCTTCTCAACGCCTCCACCGGGTCCATTCGCGCCGCGCGCCATGCGGGCAGAAAGCCGGAAACCAACCCGGTCAACACCGAAACTATCACTGAAATGATGACGATACTTGCCGACAGGCTGGCCGGGAACATCCATTGGGTCACCACCAGCGTGGCGACCCACGCAAGGCCGAGCGCGATGAGACCGCCAAAGAGGCAAATGGTGGCGGCTTCGATGAGGAATTGCAGCAGGATGGTGCGGCGCTTGGCGCCGATGGCCTTGCGCACGCCGATTTCGCGCGTCCGCTCGACGACGGACACGAACATGATGTTCATGATGCCAATGCCACCGACGAACAGCGCCAGGCTGGTGACAAACAGGCCGATGATGGCTATGACGGCGGTCTGCTCATGGAACCAGGCAACGATCTGGTCCTGCTGGTTGATGGAAAAATTATCGGGCTGGTCCGGGCGCAAGTGGCGGACTTCGCGCATCACCTGGCGCAATTCCTCCTGGGCTTCGTCAAGCCGCGCCACCGAGCCGGCCTTTACCTGGATTTCAATGTTGGGCCGGCTCCAAATGTCCTTCAAAAATGCCCGGAGCGGCACGACGATGCGGTTGTCGAGGCTGTCGCCGAACATCATGCCCTGCTTTTGCAGCACGCCGACGACTTGAAACGATTGGTCCTCAATGCGGATGCGCTTTCCGAGGGGCGACTCACCGCGAAACAGGTTCGTGGCGACGTCGTTGCCGATGACGCAAATTGGCTGGGTGCCTTCGGCGTCGGCAGGGTCAGGAACCGGCCATCCGCCACGTCCAAGCCGCTGGTCTGAAGGTAGGCCTCCGTCGTCCCGATGATTTCCACGCTGTCGGCGCTGCGGTTCCCGTATTTCACCGGGTCCTCGTCATCGGCCTCGGGCGCGACAGCCTGGGCGAGGGTCAAACGCCGGGCCGCATTCTCCGCCTCGGCCAGCGTGATGGGCGGACGCCGGCGCATGCTCAACCAGTCGGCGTAGGAATTGTTGAACCATTTGTACCGCGACACGTAAAACACATTTGCGCCCAGCGAGGAGATATTGCGGATGAACGCCTGGTTCAGTCCGTTGATGGCCGCGCCCATGAGCGTGACGGTGAGGATGCCAATGACGATGCCGAGCGTGGCCAGCACCGAACGCATCTTGTTCGCGCGCAGCGCAGCCCAGGAGATGCCCAGACCTTCGCGGATTTCGGCAAGGATGTTCATCCGCCCTGTTTCTCGTCGCTGGCGACGATGCCGTCGCGCAACCGGATGATGCGGCGGGCGTGCTTGGCGATGTCCTCCTCGTGGGTGACAAGAATGATGGTGTTGCCTTTCCGCGAAAGTTCGCCAAACAGCGCCATGATTTCGTTGCCGGTCTTGGAATCGAGATTGCCCGTTGGCTCGTCGGCCAGCAGGATGGAAGGCTTGTTGACGAGCGCGCGGGCCACGGCCACGCGCTGGCGCTGGCCGCCGGAAAGCTCGTTGGGCTTGTGATGCACGCGGTCGGCGAGGCCGACATTGGTCAGGGCCGCCAGGGCGATTTGCCGGCGTTCATGGGCCGCGACGCCCGAGTAAATCAGCGGCAGTTCAACGTTGTGCAGCGCGTTCGACCGCGCCAGCAGGTTGAAGGTCTGGAAAACAAAACCAATTTCGCGGTTGCGGATTTCCGCAAGCTGGTTGTCGTCCATGTCGCTGACCTGGGCGCCGTTGAGCTCGTAAGTGCCGGAAGTCGGCGTGTCGAGACAGCCGATGAGGTTCATGAGCGTGGATTTGCCGGAACCGGACGGCCCCATGATGGCGACATATTCGCCGCGCTGGATCTCGACCGACACGTCGCGCAGGGCGTGGACGGTTTCCCCGCCCATCCGGTAGTGGCGCGAAATGGCTTGGAGGCGAATCAGGCTCATGTTGAATAACGCGTGAAACGCGAATCATGAAGCCGGGGGGTCGCCGCTCGGTTCACGCGCCACGTTTCACCTTTCATGCGAGAGTGCTCATTTCGTTGCCGCCACCGTGTCGGCGCTGGCCGGGCCGACGTGGATTTTTGAGCCATCCTCCAAATCGCGTCCGATGGCGCGGTAACCGCCGGAAACAATCTCCTCGCCGTTGGTGAGGCCATTGGTAATTTCCCAGTAATTGTCGTCGCAGATGCCGATTTTCACCGGCACGGTCTTGACGTGGTCGCCTTCCACGACGAACACCACGTCCGTCGGTTTGGTGCCCTCCATGGTTCTGGAGGCGGAAGCGGATTTTCGCGCGGCCTTGCCGGCGTTTGTGCTCGCGACGCCGTTTGTGCCCGCGGCCGCGTTGGTGCGCGAATCGGAGGCGGCGACTGCGTTGGTGCCGCCGATTTTCGGTAAATCGGTTTTAGACGCAGGTTTCATGGGCCGGCTGGTGACGCTGGCCAGCGGAACGGTCAGGACGTTGGTGCGATATTCGGTTTCGATTTGCGCCGTCACCGACATACCGGGACGGAAGGCCGGCTCCTTTTCGTTGACGCGGATGCGCACTTGAAATTGCGTCGCCTGCTGCGACTGGCTGCTGCTGCTCAAGCTGCTGCTACCGCTTTGAGTGCCCGAGCCGACAGCGGAATCGGCGACCGCCGTCACCACGCCGGTGAATTTGCGATCCTTGAAGGCGTCCACCTCCAGCCGCGCCTGTTGGCCGGCTTTGATGCCGACCACGTCCATTTCTCCCACGTTCACGCGCGCCTCGATCTCGTTGAGGTCCGAGAGGGTCATGATTTCCGTGCCGGCGTTTTGGACCGTGCCGAGGACGCGTTCGCCCACTTCGGAATTCAGCCGGGTGATGGTGCCGGTAAGCGGCGAGACGATGGTGGTCTTGGCCAGTTGCTCCTCGGCGCTGTCCACGCCGGCCTTGGCCATGTTTACCTGGTTCGTGGCGCTTTCGAGTTGGGCGCGTGCCACGTCGCGTGCGGCCTTGAACCCGACGAAGTCCGAGGCCGAAAGCAATTTGCGGTTGAACAATTCCAGATTGCGCTCGAAATCCGCCTCGGCCTTTTCCGCATTGGCCGCGGATTGGGCCAGGCTGGCGACCGACGAGGCGTAGTTGGCCTTGGCCTGATTGACCGCCGCGATGGAAACATCGGGATTAATTTTCACCAGCAAATCACCTTTCTGGACGAGCTGGCCTTCCTTCACGGGCAGGGCAATGATTTCGCCGCTCACTTCCGGGCTGATGGTGACCTGCAAAACCGGCTGAATCTGGCCGTTGGCCACGACGATGTTGGTGAGGCTGTGGCGGTCAACCTTTTCGGTCTGAACGGTGATGAGCGGGTCCCGCTTTTTAAAGACGGCCAGCAGCACGAGCGCGACCAGCACCAGACCGATGACCGAGAAAATGATGACCTTCCGGCGTTTTTTAGGTTTTGCCATGGTATTTGGTATTAAGACACCGCTGACAGGAATTCGTTTCGCAGAATCAAGGCGGTGCCGCAAATTTCATAACGTCCATTGTCCCAGACCGACGGCAATGAGGAACAATTCGATCAGCACCCAGTAAGCGAAGACCACGACTGCGGCCCTGGCCATGGACGCGCCCGACAATTTGGCCAGTCCAACGGCCAGCACCGCCGTGTGCCAGAAATAAATGACGTTGGCCGCGCCGAGCAGCAAGTGGACGCGATTGCTTAAATCAAAATCGCTCACCAACAGCGCCAGGCTGAGACCGGCGTTCAGGCGGCCGAAAATCACGCTGAGCAGCGTGCCGATGACCATTGCGAGGGTAACGATGATGGAAGACAGCCCGGCGATTTCCACCGCCTTCAAATAATCAAATCGCGCCTTGAGGAACCAGCGGCCACACAGCCATAGGACCAGCGCCCACCAGAATACCGAAACAAAACTGTTCATGACCGCGCCAACGCTGCCGAAAATCGCCAGCATTGCCGGTCCCATGAACTTGTCCATCGCTTGCAACATCTGGTCTTCCTGGGCTTGCGTGATTTTGCCCTGTTGAACCTGCTTGTCCATGGCCTTGACCTGCTGGTCGTGAATGCCCTGTCGGATGGCTGGTTGGGTGAACATGATGCAAACGCAAATCACCCCCACTACGGCGAAAATCAGCACCGGCACGAGCCAGTTGGCCACGGAGGCCGGGGCCGTTTTGATTTCAGCAAACGTGTCGCTTGGCGCGGCGAAGACATTTAACAATCGCCCGGTCAGCGATGTCGTGGGGGGTGACCCGCCGACGGGTGGCGGTTCGGGGATGGATGAGGCTGGTTCCACGGTTTAGATCGGTTTATCCATTACTTAGGCAGAATCCAGCCGAAGTTACAAGAAAAGTTGGCGTTTTTTTGCGGGCCACAATCTGCCAAAGACTCGAATCACCCGAAGGGCAGGGGTGAAACCGACGAAGTACGGACCGCCCCGTCCCAAGTTCACGATCACTTGCTGCCTGGCTTCCCCGGCAAACCAGCAGGCAATCAGGGTGCACATTCGGGGAACGGCCCGGCTTCGAATATCATGGCGACATGCGCAAAGTTGGAATCGTCTAACGAGCGCGCATCGCCACCGACCACCGGCGGAGCCGGGTCATATCCACCCGCCCCATCTGCCGATAGCGCTCTTGTTTCATCCCGGACGAATTGGCTGGTTCTTGTTCTTCGGCCGGTTTTGTTGAACTTCGTCCATCCCTAAATCCTTCGCTGCAGCCCTGAGGAGGCTTACCTGTTTGAACGCCTGATGAGCCAGAAACGCCAGCAAGGCAAAGGTGAGGGTGATCGAAAATGACACAGTCAAAACGGCCTCCTTCACCAGTTGACTGTCCCACAAAGTCTCAACCCTTGCCCCATGCCTGATACAAATCTCCAAACCGGGCACCTGCTTCATGAAGTAACGGAGAAGCGCGATTTGGATCGCTGCGCCCAAAATCACAAGGAGGATCGGGAAGACAAAAGGCCAGTAACCCCAAATCGTGCGGGGCGATTTGCGGATCGTCTCCTGGATCTGGTTTCTCTCTTGGCCGGTCATGTGACGCTGATAAGCGATACTCTATGGGGGCGGCATTCGGAACGCAACGCCTGCTGGTGTGGAGGAAAGGTTGTGAGAATGGCCGAAAAAGCGCATAGCCATCATCACTTCGTTTCCGGCTTCTCCCGCATTGTGGCATCCGCCGCGATCAGTCAGCGTGACAGGCACGCATCGGCCTTCAATCGTCGTCCACCGCTTTCACTGCCCAAACCGGATAGGGAACTTGTGAGCCTTTCATTGCGCGCCACAAGATGCGATTGAACAAATCCTCCGGACATTGATCTTCCTTTTCCAGCGGCAACTTTGCGGAGACGTAGGCGTCGTGACGCAAGACTGAATCGGGGATTCTTTTTGGCGATTTGTTCATTTCATCCAGCGGTACGCTGTTCGTCACGGCATCGAACGCAGTGAAGTCCGGCGTGTTTGAAAAACAATCGAACATCGGCGTGGCCGTCGCGTCCATCTGGTTCATCGGCGGCAAGCCGAGGATGAGTTCCATCGTCCGCAGCAGGCTCGTCTGGTTGTATTGCGTGTGGACGACCGCGCCGCGCCGGGTGTAGGCGCTGGCCACGTAGGCCGTCGTGCGGTAACCGCTCACGTGGTCCCAGCCGTTTTGCGGATCGTCCTCGACGGCGAAGATACAGGTGTTCGTCCAGAATTTCGAGTGGCTCACGGCTTCGACGACCCGGCCCATCGCGAGGTCGTTATCGGCCACCATCGCCCCGGGCGTGGGATAATTGGTTTTCGTCGCGCCCGTGTGGTCGTTCGGCAGCCAGAGGATGACGAGGTTCGGCAGGTTGTCCGCCGTTTCAAATTGTTTCAGCGATTTGATGAATTGCGCGGCGCGGAACACATCGGGCACACTCAAGTCCCAGCCGACGGTGTTCGTCACGATGAATGGCCGCAGCGCCTCGATGTCCGGTTCGCAGGAATAAGCAATGGCATTCGAGCCGCCGGTGAAATCGCGGTAGGCGTCGAGAAAAGTAACGTTGGTGCTCCAGGTGCCTTTCCAGTGCTTCGCGTCGGTGGTGAATTCGCCGAAATCCACGACGGTTTTTCCGTGCGCCATCGCGTCGTTCCAGATGAACCCCGCCGGCGAATACGCCAGCGCGTCCTTGCCGCCTTCGCCAAAACCGCCACTTGGATAACTGCGCGGCCAGCCGGCAAATTCGCGCTCGACGTAATCCGTCGCGATGCCCGTGTCCGTCCATTGATGGCCGTCGGCGCTCAAAATGCTGCAGCAATAGGTGTTGTCCAGCAACGTGAAATCGCGGACGAGTTTGTGTTCGTTCGGCGTCACGCGTTCGCCGAAAACGCACAAGTCGGCGTCGCCATTGCCCTCCGTCACGTCGCCGAGCACCTGGTCGTAGGAGCGGTTCTCCTTGATGACGTAAATGACGTGTTGGAAAACGCTCGGCTCGCCGGCGCGTTCGGGAACGGGCCGGGCCGGCTGGTTTTCGCGCGGCGCTAATTTTGCCTGCGCCAGCAATGGATAACGCAAATCCGCCAGCGCAATCTGCGTGAGTTTTGCCAGCTCACGCTTCGACGGCAGCGGGACAAGCGAGAGCGAGCCGGCGTATTCTTTGGTGTTGAAACCGAGACCCTTGCCCAACCCTTTCCTGGCTGGTTCCATGTTTGTGGAAATATTCTTGAGATTGGCAACGCAAAGTTCTTTGTCGTGCGCGTCGAAGACGATTCCAGCGGGAAACCAGCCGGAGGGTATCAGGCCGAGCAATTTCGACGCGCCCGGTTTGAATTGAAAAACTGCGACGGCGTTCTGCGTGCCGTTGCAGACGAAAAGTCTTTTGCCGGAATTGTCGAACGCCAGCGCGTCGGGCTGCGCGCCGAACAAATCCGCCGGATTCTGCCGCGCGCAAATCGTCTCGATGATCTTGTCCGTGCGCGTGTCAATCACGCTCAACGTGTCGCTGCCCGCGTTGGCCACAGCAAGGAATTTCTTGTTCGGGGATAACGCTATTGCGCAGGTGTGCAGGCCGGTCAGAAGTTCGGAGATGGGAGTTTGAAGATCGGAGTTCGGGTTGATATGTATTACTGATACCGAGCCTTCGCTGGCGATGGATCGTTCGTCCACACGAACGCGCGTGCCTTGTCCCGCCGGGCCGACCACGCTGTCGTGGTCCGGCCGGCGGCCACCCCAATTGCTCACGTATATTTTTTTGCCGGCCAGCACCACGTCGAATGGCGCGACGCCGACATCCCATGTCCTCAGGGCTTTGCCGGTTGCCGCATCAAGTTCGATGAGGCGGTTGGAAAGATTGCCAGCGACGTAAAGTTTTTTGCCATCCTGTGAAACCGCAATGCCGGCGGGAATTTCGCCGGTGCGGTCTAACGCTTTGACGGTCGGCAACGCGATGGAAAACAACGGCGAAACTTTGTGGTCCTTGCCGACGCCAAACACCTTGATGTCGCCGTTGACGTTGGCCATGTAAATCCGCGAGCCGTCCGGTGAAAAAACGAGGCCGGTGAAGCTGAGTTGTGCGCGTTTGTCCAGATCGAGAACCCCGGGCACAACGGACTCCTGGACCCGGGCTTTGTCGGTTGGCAGTGCGACCCGCTGCGCAATTTTCCCGGTCGCCGGATCCACCGTCACGAGTTCATGGGTCAGGCCGGCGGTCACGAGCAAGCCGCGATCGGGACTCAGCACCAATGCCTGCGGCCTCAAGCCGGGCAGTTCAATTTGAATGCCGGCGGGCGCGACCCGTTGGTTGACCGGCGTGACCAACCCGGTCGCAGCCCGGCCAACCGCTTCCGTCGTGGCGTCGAAATCGTCCGCAAAAATTCGTTGGAGATTGCAGACGATGAGCACACCCAATCCCAACCGGACAAATATTGTCATTGCCCCGGAATTTGAACGGAAACGCGGCTCAACGGCAAGTCACGTTACGGTTAAATTTTGGAGCGCGGACGGTCCGTCCGCGAGTTGGGATCGTGTAAGATGGCAGGCGTACGCGCTGTCCGCGCTTCTGAAAATCATCCCGCAGCGGGATCGAGCCGTTTGTCCGGCACAAGATAATTGCGGACGTAATCGGTCACGGCGTCTTCGAGCGAAGTGACGGGCGCGGTGTAACCGGCGGCGCGCAGCCGGGCCAGGTTCGCCCGGGTGAAATACTGGTATTTGTCGCGAATCGCTTCCGGCATTTCGATGAACTGGATGTCCGGCTTCCGCTTCAACGCGGCAAAAACCGCATTGGCCAGATCATTCCACGTCTGCGCCAGGCCGCTGCCGATGTTGAACAGGCCGTGCGCCTTGGACGTTGCCGCCAGATGCAGAGTCATGGCGGTGGCATCCTTGACATACAGGAAATCGCGCTTCTGTTCGCCGTCGCGATAGTCCGAGCGGTGGCTCTTGAAAAGGCGGATGGCGCCGGTGTCGCGCACCTGCCCGAAACTTTTGTGGACGAGCGAGCGCATGTCGCCCTTGTGGTCTTCGCCCGGCCCGAAGACGTTGAAATATTTCAACCCGACGATGCGGCCCAAAAATCCGGCGCGCCGGGCGTGCAGATCGAAAAGGTGCTTCGAGCAACCGTACATGTTCAGCGGGCGCAGTTGGTCGAGTTGCGATTCGTCATCTTCCATGCCCGCCGAGCCGTCGCCGTAAGTCGCGGCGGATGACGCATAGACAAAGCGGGGTTTTTGGCGGTGCGCGGTCCGGGCGAGCGCCCAGGCGGCAAGGTCTTTGGTGAATTCGTAATTGTTGCGGATGAGAAAGCTGGCATCGCGCTCGGTCGTGGAGGAACACGCGCCCAGGTGCAGGATCAAGTCGAACTTCCCCAGCGCGCCGCTTTGCAGCCGCGGCAACAGGTCGTCGGCCTCGACATAATCTGCAAAGCGCAGTGAAACAAGATTGCGCCATTTATCATCCGTGCTGAGACGGTCGCAGACGACGATGCGTTCGCAGCCGCGGCGGTTCAGCGCCCAGACCAGCGCGCTGCCAATAAAGCCCGCGCCGCCGGTAACGAGCACCCGCGCATCGGAAAAGTCATTCGGTTTCATAATTCACCCACGGAGCACGTTGAGCATGGCGCGAATCGAACCGGATTTCAAGTTAATGCTGGGGATAGCGAGCTTTTTGGTCGGATGGGGACGATCTGCTGGTGATCCGTGAGTCCCGGCTTTGGTATAAATACTGCTAAACCCGTCAAGTGTTTGCGCTCAACACAGCGCCAGGTCCAACTGAATTTTATGCAACCCACGAAAATCCTGCGGCTCATCGCGGTCATCGGCTCGGCGACCCTGTCAGTGTCGCCCGGTTTTTCACAAACCACGCCGGCTGCCAATTCAGCGCCGCCGCCAAGTTTGGGCGACGCCCCGAAGGCGCCGAAAGATATTTCCGGTCTGCCGGGCGGCGGTCCACGCCCGCAGGAAGTGACCGGCGGTTTCAACGTCAACGCCGATTCACGCGAGCAGGTGCGGGAATTTTACAACGCAATTTATCCCTCGTCGCAGGGCGTGCCCATAAATTCCACGGCGGTCACTGCCTCCTGCACACCGGGCACCAATTCCACCGCCTTTCAAAATGCAACCTTGCGACGTATCAATTGGCTCCGCGCGATGGGCGGCGTGCCGGCGGTCATCACCTTTGACTCCGGCGAATCCGCGCAAGACCAGGCGGGCGCGCTCATGATGTCCGCCAATAACACCCTTCAACATGTCCTTATCCCGCCGACGTGGAGTTGCTTTTCCATTCCCGGCACCAACGCCGCGGCACACTCAAATCTCGCCCTCGGTTCCGATGGCCCGGACGCCGCCACGGGCTATATCTGGGACTTCGGCGCGAACAATTTAGAGGTCGGCCACCGGCGGTGGATTTTGTATCCGCAAACCCGGATCATGGGGACGGGCGATGTGCCAGTGGAAGGCAGCTTTAATTCGGCGAATGCGACGTGGGTATTCGACGCCAACCTCGGCGGATCGCGTCCAGCCACATCTAAACCGTATGTTGCCTGGCCGCCGGAAGGTTTTATCCCGTATTCGCTCGCTTTCCCACAATGGTCGTTCGCGCTGTCGAATGCAGACTTCAGCACAGCCACGGTTAGCATGAAGAGCAACGGCGTGCCGGTATCAGTTTCCATCCAACCGTATCTGACCGGTTTCGGTGAAAACACCATTGTCTGGGTGCCGATGGGTTTGGATTGGACCAACTCGTACGCGACCTTTCCATTCAGCGGCACGGACACGGTTTATAGCGTCACTGTCACCAACATCAAAGTCAGCGCCAGCACCGTTGGTTTCACTTACAACGTGACGTTGTTTGATCCTGCCGCCCCGGGAACGGATTATGTCGCCACGGTCGTCGTTGGCACGAACACGCCCTATCTCAATACTGGTAATTCCTACGCATGCGTGCCGATTGCCAACCCCAATACGACCGGTTACCAGTGGCTTGTGGCGCAGACTACGAACGGAAATTTTATCGAAAACGCAACCGCCGATTTTGCGAGTGAAACCCTCTCGAATTTCATGGTGTTATCCAATCCCAACTACTTGATCATCACCAACGCGCCTTCCGGTTCAGGCTCCTGCATTCATTTTGTCCACAATGACTTGAATACGAGCCCGCAGATCATCCAGTGCAAGGAAGCGTTGTTCCCGGCGACTAATACCGTGCTTTCGTTCAAGAGCTTGCTCGGTTACGCGTTCACCAACGAAGTTGCGAGAGTGCAGGTTTCCACGGACGGCGCGAACTGGCGGGATCTTTTCCTGGATGCCGGCTGCAACCCTCCGGGAACCTCGAGTTATACCGAATGCGAAACCACATTCACGCCCCATTCCCTCTCGCTCTCCAACTATGCCGGCAAATTGACCTTGCTGCGCTTCAATTATGACTTTCTCCCGCCGAATTATTATTTTCTTGGCGCCGACAATTACCTGGGCTGGTCCGTCGAGAATATTGTGGTGACGAACGTGCAGCAAATCGTCGGCATGGTCACCAATTCCACTCTCTCGACCAATTTCACCTTTACACCCACGCAAGCCGGCAATTATGCCCTGGCTGCCGCGCCGGTGCTGTTCGCGCAATTCCCGGCGGGTTGGGGACCGTTCAAGCTGGTGACCGCCATTACCAATCCCAATCCCACCATCGTTATGAGCCAGCCCGTGTTGACCAACAACCAGGTAGTGCTCAACTTCTCCGTCGTCGGCGGTTCAGCCACCACGTTCCACCTGCTGCAAACCACGCAATTGAACACGTCGTGGATTACGAACTCGACCGCGACGTTCACGACGAACACCCCGGGCAGTTCGTACCGATTCACCACTACGAACAATTCGTCCCTGCGATTTTACAGGGTACAAACGCCCTGACCGCGGGCGCAACGGTTCTTAACCACGGATGAACGCGTATGGGCGCGGACTCAATCCAACCGCGAAAGAACACAGAGAACGCAAAAAGGCAGCACAGGCGACTCGCCTGGGTTCCTCATTGTTGCCGCAAGGATTTCGAGGCATTCCGCGACGGCATCGGCAGCACAGGCGACTCGCCTGGGTTCCTCATTGTTGCTACAAAGCTGGAGCAGATTGTAGATCGCGGTACAAGAGGCTGGCCTGAGCTGGAACAAGGTTTCCGTTAATCAGGCAAGACGGCGATCACCAGCGAGAGGCCCTGGATTTCACTCAGCCCTGACACTCGACAGGCTGACTGGCATGACAAGCGAGAACGATTTAAGTCTTCACTGGTTTACATGCACCACGGTCGCGGGCGGGAAACCGTTGAAGTACGTCGAAGAGGCGTGGCTATAGGCGCCGATTTGTTCGCTGTAAAGCAGGTCGCCCAGTTGCAGGTCGACCGGCAAATTCTCCGCCATCGAAACCACGTCCAGCGCGTCGCACGTTGGGCCGAACACGGAACAAATCTGCGTCGGCCCGCGCTTGAACGATTTCAGGTGGTAATGGCAATGGTCGAAGATGACGCCGGAAAAGGTGTGATAGACACCGTCGTTGATGTAGTAACAGAGTTTCTGGTCGCGCACGGCCTTGCCGATGATTTTCGAGACGGCGGTTCCGGTGGTCGCGCAAAGAAAGCGGCCCGGTTCGGCAAGGATCTGGATGTTCTTCGGGAAAAGCCGGTTGATTTCGCGGTTGATGATGCCGGCCAGTTCGCGGAACGGTTTCACCGTTTCGTCGTAGGGCGCCGGAAATCCGCCGCCGATGTCCAGCAGGTTCATCTTGTTGTAGCCGCGGTCCCTGGCTTCCTTGAAAATGTTCGCGGCAAGATTGATGGCAGCGACGTAATTCTTGAAGTTCGTCGTCTGGCTGCCGACGTGGAAGCTGATGCCCTCGACGGTCAACCCCACTTTGTCGGCCGCCAGGATCAAATCCACGGCTTCCCCGGGCGCGGCGCCGAACTTGGACGACAACTCGACCATCGCGCCGGTGTTGGGCACCTTCAGCCGCAAAGCAAGACCGGCCTGCGGCGCGTACTTCTTGATTTTGCGGATTTCCTCGTGGTTGTCATAGGTGACCAGCGGTTTGTACTGGTTTAACTCCTGCAAAGTCTCGTTGGCCTTGATCGGGTTGGCGTAGATGATTTTGTCCCAAATCCAGGCCTGCCGCTCCTTGTCGGGCATGTCCTTGATGTATTCGTGGACGATGTGAAATTCCGGCATCGAGGCCACGTCGAAGCTTGCCCCGGCGTCGAACAGGGTCTTGACGATGGCGGGGTCGGGGTTGGCCTTGACGGCGTAATAGGCCTGGACGCGCGGCAGATATTTTTTGAACATCGCATAGTTGCGCCGCAACTCGTCGTGGTCCACCACGAACAGCGGTGTGCCGTGTTCCTCGGCCAATTTCTTCAGTGCGCGGTGGGGAATCATTTCAGTCTCCGTCGGTGATCAGGAAGTTTTTGAACTGCCACGGATCCTTTCGATCAATCTGCGGGTGGTTGTGCCCGTTGAACGCGTTGGTATAATGCTTCAACGGTGTCCAGTCGGACGGCTTGGAAATCCACTTGCCCAGATATGGTTTGGAAATCCTCAAGATATACTCGTGCGGCAGGTCGTCAGGCACACAGACGCCTTTGGCCGGATTCTCAATCATCCACATGGCCGCTGCGATGACCGAGATGGCGACCTGCATAGTGGTGGCATTCTGGTGCGGCACCAGCCGGCGTGATTCCTCGATGCTGAGGTCGCTGCCGATCCACCATGAATTGTAAGCGTGGCCCATCAACAGCGCGCCCAGGATGTCGGCGCCGCTGGTGATTTCGTCGTTGAGGATGCGCTGGTTCTTCTGGAGCTGGTAATCGTAGCCGCGCAGTTCGTTCAGCGACGCGATGGCCACGTCGGCCGGGCAGTAGGCGTAATGCACCGTGGGCCGGTAAATGGCCTTGCCATTTTTCCAGACCGTCAACCGGTCGGAAATGGTGAAGGCTTCGCCATGGCGCACGACCATGCCGACGATGCAGTAGTTGGGCACCCACGACGAGACCCAGGTATTGATGCCCATGCGGGCCAGGCAAATCTGGTTGCGCGGGCCGTCGGTATGCTCAAATGCCAGCGGCGGCAATTCCTTCTCGTGCGTGCCCCAGCCCATTTCCGCCGTGGTCGTGCCTTCCTCGCGGAAACCCTCGACGCTCCAGGTATTGACGAATTCGTCCACCTGTTTGGGTTTGTTGGTGATCTGGGTGTCGCGTTCGCTGCAATGAATCACCCTCACGCGGAGTTTCATCGCGAGTTGATTGAATTTTTGTTCCGCGATGAGTTGCCGGATTTCGTCGGCGGCCCGGCCGGTGACCTTTTTGTCCTTGATGGCGCGATTGCCGATGTCAACCAGGCCCTGTTTGGTGAAGTGCGAGATAAGCCCCGGATTTGCGCCATGTTCGAGCACTGCCGTCGGGCCGGGCCGGGTCCATCGGCCGGTCATGCGGCGGATGTTCATGTGCCGCCAATACAGCGTCATTTTTTGCGGTGTGGCGGCCCTGGCGTTCTCGTAGGGGTCCCACAATTCGACCGACGTATTGATGTAGAGCACGCCCCGGTCGTGGCACCACTGGAGGATTTCGCAACAGTCAATGTTCCAGGCCAGGTCAATCAGGACATCCCCCGCCTCCAGATATTTGCCCAGCAGCGCGCCCAGGTTCTCCCGCGTCACGCGTTTGCGCACGAAGTTCACGCCGCGCTTGAGCCAGGGCGCCAGCACATCGCGGCGGTCCTCGAAGTCCATGACCGTGATGTGTGGGAGCGGCAGCTTGAGGTGCTTTACCAGAATGGGGAGGGCACATTGCGCCACGGCCCCGTAACCGACGAATAAAATTTTGTTTTTGAATTTCAGCATGGCAAAATTGTTTTGGCGCGGCACTTTGTCCGAAAATTTTTCGCGATACAAGAGTTTATTGAAAAAAGCGGTTCGCAATTTCCGTCCTCATTCACGTTGCACTCATTGTCCACGAAATTCCGCGCGCAGAAACGGGAAGGGACGGCGAACCCGGTCGGGGAGGGAGCGGATTGATTTACCGCACCGTCACCAAGTCCGGCTGCGCCAGTGAAAGTTCGCTCCGGACACTGCCGTCAAACTTGGCGCGGACGATGACATTGTTGGTGCAGGTGCTGTCATTAACCCGGACGGCCGCGCCGCCGCAGTCGCTGGCGATCAGGCTGGTGAAAGAGTTGTCCACGCAGGCGGTCCGGGGGACAGACTGCCGGCCGCGCGTGGTCAGCTTCTCGACGTCCGCCATGAACACGCCGTAATGATGGCTGCTGAAAATGGAAATGTTGTGGAATTGATTTTCGCGACTCGCGCGCATGAAGATGCCCAGGTCGTTCGCGGTCAGGACGGCGTTGCTGATGACGTTGTGGTCGAAAGCGAGATCGAGCGAAATGCCGGCCCCGGGATTGTCGTGGAGGTTAAGTTTCGTAAACAGGCAATCCGTTGTCTGATAACAGGCCAGACCGTCAAATTCGTTGTCAAATGCGGAAAAATCCCGCACCGTCAACCGCCGCACGTTTCGCGTGGTGACGAGGCCGCCGGAACGGCAGCGGGCGCAGGTCACATGCTCCACGACCGAATTGGCCACGTTCTGCACCGTGATTCCGTTGTTGCGAATCTCTGAGCCTTCGCCATGAAGCCGCCAGAGTTCGCGTTGCTGCCGATGGCGGTTGCCGTCAATGAAAAGGCTGCTGACGTGCAAATCTTCCACGGTGCGCCGCGGATTATTGATGGGTTCACCCAGGATGATCACCGGGGAATTCGCGCCGGCCACAAGGCGCAAAACGGTTTCGTTACCGGAGCCGCGCAAGCTCTGATGATTACGCCGCAACACTATGGGCTGGCTCACCGCAAAGGTTCCGGTCGGCAAAACCACTTCCCCGCCGGCTTCCGGCAGGCGGTCCAGTGCCTGCTGGATCTCTGCGCTGGTCACGTTTGTGGGCAAGGTTACAGCCGCCGGTTTCGGGGCAGGTATCACGTCCGCGTGCCCTGTTGCCACCACCGGTTGCGAGGCAGGTGACTTGGGAACATTCGCGCCACCCGTCGAAAAAATTAACAAACAAGCGAACAAAGCGATTTTTGCGGCTTGCACACTCTTGACCTGATTTAAGCTCATTTTCATACGAATAGGGCGGCTTCGACCATTTCCGTCCCCACGTTAATCTGCTTCAAAGAGAGCAGATTTTCAGCCAATTTATTGCAGTTTTAAGAAAAGTTTCAGTTGCAACCGCAACAAAATGGCCGAAGTTAATGGTTACGCGGTTTACGATTCTCCCGTTGCAGGTTAATTTACCCGCGGTTCGATTTCTTTCTGGATTTCCCGACAGCAGGAAAGCGGTTATGCTCCGCGGGAACTTTATGACGAACGTACAATCCGCAAACGCATCAACTCCGACCGAGTCTGGCTACGCCATGCCTGCCGAATGGGAGCGGCACGAGGCTACCTGGCTGGCCTGGCCGCATCACGAGGCGGATTGGCCGGGCAAAATGGAGGCCATCCGCTGGGTCTATGGCGAGATGGCGCGCAAAATTTCGCCAGGCGAGTTCGTGCATATTCTCATCCGGCACAAGGCCGAAGAGAAACTGGCGCGCGGTTATCTCCAGCGCGCAGGCTGTGATTTGAAGAACGTCCGGTTCATCGTGCATCCGACCAACCGCGGCTGGATGCGCGACAGCGGACCGATTTTCGTGAGACGCAGCGTTCGGGGTTCCGGCTTTGGCCGGTCAAAGAACCGCCTGAAGGCGGGACTCCAAACCGAAACTGCCATTGTCCATTTTCATTTCAATGCTTGGGCGAGGCACGACGACTGGCAGAAAGATCGCAAAGTGCCGGAAATAGCGGCGCGCCGGTTGCGCGAAAAACTTTTCCATGCGCAGGTTGATGGCAAGCCGTTCATCCTCGAAGGCGGCGGCATCGAAGTGAACGGCCGCGGCACGTTGCTGAGCACGGAGGAGTGCTATTTGCATCCGAAGATTCAAGTCCGCAATCCCGGCCTGACGCGCGCCCAATACAACGAGACGTTTAAAAAGTACCTCGGCGCGAAAAATGTGTTCTGGCTGCCCAAAGGCACAGCGGGTGACGATACGCACGGACATGTTGACGACGTTTGCCGGTTCGTGAACCGGAAAACACTCGTGCTCATCAAGGAAAACAACCAACGCGACGCCAATTATCGTCCGCTCGCGGAAAACCGGGAGCGCATCCGGGATTTGCGGCTGGAAGACGGCTCCAGGCCCGAGATCGTGCCATTGCCCATGCCTGCGCCGCTGTATTTCAACGGGCATCGGCTGCCGGCAAGCTACGCGAATTTTTACATCTGCAACGCCTGCGTGATCGTGCCGACGTTCAACGACCCGAACGACCGCGTCGCGCTCGGGATTTTAAGCGAACTGTTCAGAGACCGGCCGGTGGTGGGCATTCACGCCGTGGATCTCGTGCTCGGTTCCGGTTCGTTGCATTGCCTGACGCAGCAACAACCGGCGTAAAAAAGGTAGCGCAGGCGTCCCG
Organism: uncultured Verrucomicrobiae bacterium; assembly: GCA_963802515.1. Lineage (GTDB taxonomy): Bacteria > Verrucomicrobiota > Verrucomicrobiia > Limisphaerales > UBA11358 > UBA11358. The sequence continues at coordinate 354,155 of CAWDIX010000002.1, read as the reverse complement.
CCTGCCGTTTCCGGCGTCGCGCCGGAAACAATTCGGCGTGACGCCGAATTGAGCGAGCCGGAGGCTCGCGCTCCCCACAAATTCACACCTTGAATTGCTTTACCGCCTCGACACAGCGCCCGCAGATCGTGGGATGCTCCGGATTTGAGCCAACATCCGTTTCCCAATGCCAGCACCGTTCGCATTTCTGGCCGTCGGCGTGGTCACTACCAATTTCAGTTGCAAATTTGTTTGCGTATTTCGGATCAGGATTCAGAAATTCATGAGTAAAGCGGGCAGAAATTTGAGAAACATTGAGAATTTCTCGCACGGTTTCCAAATTCTTTGCCGAATTTGTCATGAAAGCTATCACCGGCTCATTTCCAGCAACCTGAACCTTAGCATCCAGTGATTTTCCGATTTTACCTGCCCGACGAAGTTGTTCTAAATTTTGCAGAATGCTTAGTTCGCGAAATGAAAAGATTTCTCGCCAAAAGTTTAAGTCTTCATTTTTGAATTCATCTGACATCGGCTGCCAATTCGCCTCATGCACCGACCCCGTCGATTTCCCCGGCACAAATTCCCACGCCTCATCCGCTGTGAACGACAGAATCGGGGCAAGCATCTGGCACAGGCCGGTCACGAGCCGGTGCAGCGCGGTCTGCGTCGAGCGGCGGCGATGCGAATTTGCCGGGTCGGTGTAAAGACGGTCCTTGATGACGTCGTGGTAAATCGAAGACAGCTCGACGGCGATGAACTGGCTGATTTTTTGATAAACGACGTGGAATTCGTAATCGTCGTAGGCCTTGATGACTTCCTGCTCCAGCTTCGAGAATTCACTGAGAATCCAGCGGTCAAGACCTGTAAGTTTATCGTCAGCAACGGTCTGTTTCGCCGGATCGAAGTCGTAGAGGTTTGAAAGCTGATATCGCAGCGCGTTGCGGATGCCGCGATAGGTTTCGGCGACCTTGGCGATGCGTTCCTCGCTCACGATGATGTCGTTGCGGAAATCCTGCGACGAAACCCACAGGCGCACGATGTCCGCGCCATATTTCTTCACGTAAGCCTCGGCGGTCTGCGGTTTCTCATAACCGCCCTGCGCTTGTTTGCTCTTGGAAATCTTTTCGCGGTCGGCATCCACCATGAACCCGTGCGTCAGGACGGTTTTGTAGGGCGCCGCGCCGTTGCCGGCGAGCGAGAGCAGCAGCGACGATTGAAACCAGCCGCGATGCTGGTCGCTGCCTTCGAGATACATGTCCGCCTGCCAGTCGGTGGGTGAGGGTTGAGAGTTGAGGGTTGAGTGATTCAGCTCTGCCCGCCGCATCAGTACCGAGCGCGAAGACGAACCGGAATCAATCCACACGTCAAGTGTGTCGTTGGATTTGCCAGCGGCTTCGGCGCCCTTCCAGTTCTTTGGCTTCACGAGCGACCACAGTTCAGCGGCGGATTTCTCAAACCAGATGTTCGAACCGTGTTTCTCGATCAAATCAGCAGTATGGCGAACGATTTGGGCGTCCAGGATCGCTTCGCCCTTCGCGTCGTAAAATGCCGGAATCGGCACACCCCAGGTACGTTGACGCGAGATGCACCAGTCGGGACGGGTCTGCACAGCGCTCTTGATACGGTTCACGCCCCAATCAGGAATCCATTTCACGCGATCAATCTCGGCAAGCGCTTGTTCGCGGAATTTGTTGTGGTCAATCTCGATGAACCACTGGTCCATCGCGCGAAAAATGACGGGCGTTTTGCTGCGCCAGCAATGCGGATAGCTGTGGTGATAATTCTCCTGGTGGAGCAGGGCATGGCGGGTGCGGAGTTCGTGCAAGACCGCTTCGTTCGCGTCGCTTTTGCCATGTTTTTCCAGAATGGATTTGCCGACCATTTCCTTTGGCATTTGTTGCTCGACCGGCAAATCGTTCGTGCAGGCAAATTTGCCGTCGTCGTCCACCGGAGAATAAATCGGCAAACCGACCTGCGAACCGAGCTGATAATCTTCCAGTCCGTGGCCGGGGGCGATGTGGACGAAGCCGGTGCCGGTGTCGCTGGTGACAAATTCGGCCGGATAGAGCCTGCCAACGCGCGTGGGAATGAACGGATGCTGGTACTGCAATTGAGCCAGCTTCTCTTTCGGAAAAAGTTGCTCCTGATTATTGCTCCAGCCGCATTTTTCCGCGACAGCGGGAAGCAAGCCGCGGAACAAAATATATTTTTCGCCGCCGACTTCGACCTGGACGTATTCCAATTTGCTGTTGTAAGCAACGGCGAGGTTTGCGGGCAAAGTCCACGGCGTTGTTGTCCAAATCAGCACAAAAGTCTTCGGCTGGCCAACGACGGGAAATTTGACGTAGATGCTGGGACTGACGTGGTCTTTGTATTCGACTTCGGCCTCGGCCAGCGCAGTGCGGCAGGGGATGCTCCAATAAACCGGTTTTTTGCCGCGATAAACGAAGCCTTGCTCCACGATGTCCGCGAACAGGCGCAATTCGTCAGCTTCGTATTCCTTGTTCAACGTGAGGTAGGGATTGTCCCAGTCACCCAGCACGCCCAGCCGTTTGAATTGCACGCGCTGGATGTCAATGTATTTGCGGGCGTAGGCCTCGCAAGCTTTGCGGATGGTGGCGGCATCGGCTGAAGTATCGCCGGCCTTGCGCATGTCCTGTGAAACCTTGAATTCGATGGGCAGGCCGTGGCAATCCCAGCCCGGCACATACGGCGCGCTGAATCCGCGCAGGGTCTTGTATTTGACGATGATGTCCTTGAGAATTTTGTTCAACGCGGTGCCGATGTGGACATCGCCGTTGGCGAAGGGCGGGCCGTCGTGCAGGACAAATTTTTCCGCTGTGGCGCGTTGTTCCTGAATTTTCCCGTAGAGTCTGGCGGTCTCCCACTTTTTCAGCCGGTCCGGTTCCCGGGCGACGAGGTCGGCCTTCATCGGGAAATCGGTGCGCGGCAGATTTAATGTGTTTTTGTAGTCCATTTGACTTTCCAGAAGGACGGAAACTAACAGCCGCGGAAAACAGTGTCAACGAATGGACCGGGTTGCCGCCAGCATGGGAGGCGTCAAGGGAAAGAAAAACCGGGCCAAGCGGCCAGGAGATGACCGAGAGGCCCGGGGAATTTCGAATGAGTACAACGTAGGATCACGGAGAACTCCGATCTGGTTTGTACCGGAACCAGGATCGAAAACTGTTGTTAAAAATTCAAAGAACGTCCGTAAATGCCACCAAATCAACGTTACCCGCACCCAATAAATCATAATGACTTATTGATGTCAAATGCATTCTACAAAGTATAAGGTCATGTTGTGTAAACGGATTGTTCAAATAAATCCGGGGTCTATGTGACATTACCCGATGGACACTGCGTCCTGGAAAAGTACGGGCCGAAGCAGGTGGTTCAGGGCCTGATAACTGTTGTCTGAGCGAATGAATCACGCAAAAGAACTATCAAGTATTATTGATCGTTTCGGGTGGTTGTTCAACCGCCGAAAGCCCGCTCGAAGGACTCCAAGTTTTTCAACTCATCCAAAAGCTGTGAAAGGTACGGATTGACCGGTCTCGGACGCACGCCGCCAGAAGGTCTCGGACGCGGCCGGCCGGTTGGTGTGTTCAAATGAGATGCACCCGCCGATCCGCCGGACGAAGATTCCTGTTTACAGCGTCGCCTCAACTGTTAAAATCCACGTGTAAACAAACCGAGGGAGACGGCGTGAAAAAAATTGAAGCAATCATCAAGCCCTTCAAACTGGACGAAGTGAAGGCGGCGCTGGCGGGATTGGGAGTGCAAGGCATGACGGTTTCCGAAGTCAAAGGCTTCGGACGTCAGAAGGGCCACACGGAAATTTACCGCGGCAGCGAATATACCGTGGATTTTCTTCCCAAGGTAAAGATCGAGGCCGTGCTGGCCGATGGTCTGGTTTCATCGGCGACGGACGCGATTCTGAAAGCCGCAAAGACCGGAAAAATCGGAGACGGTAAAATTTTTGTAAGTCCGGTGGAGAGCGTCGTCCGCATCCGCACCGGCGAAACGGGCGAGGAGGCGGTTTGATAGAATTGCCGCCGATGTTGGGGAGCAAAAAATGTTGCTTTATTTGACAAGAAAGGGCATGTGAATAACTCGTGAACAAGAGTTAATATGTTCTCCTAGAAACTTTCGGCTCAATGCCATAGAAATGGCCGTGTTGTTCGAAGTAGTTTCCTGGCATTTAAAAGTTTTATTGGAATTGCGGCGTGAGATTTGGTTTTTGAAGTGTGTAACTTGTTGATAATCAGCAGGTTCGTTTTAGAGTAAAATGAATTTATTGGCGAGCAGAGATGATTTAGCGGCTGCCTATTCGGACCGATTGCTCTTTGCCAAAGTGAGCGCCTGCGGAAATCGGCGATAAACGTCGATTTCGAGGCTAGGTGAATAAAAGGCTTAAAAAACAGGCTTTTTGACGAAACAAATGCAGCTTACAGCGGAAAAAATCTGGAATTCGGCGCAGGAGCAACTTCGCTCCAAGTTGAGCAAAGACACTTACAATATGTGGTTTGCGCCCTTGCGCGTCTGTGACATGGACAACAGCCATGTCACCCTGGAAACACCCAACGAATTTTGCGAACTCTGGCTCAAGGACAACTATCTCAGCCTGTTGCAGGATGCCGTGGCCATCGCCGCCAGCCGCCAATTGCTGGTGAAATTCAAAATCGGGACCGGAACGGCGCCGACCGTCCTGGCTCCGGCTCCGGCCCCGGCCAAAAGCAAAAGCGCCGAATCATACCATGAACGCTCGCCCAGCAGCGGCGATTTGCTCTTCAATCCCAAAAACACCTTTGAATCGTTCGTTGTCGGCAACAACAACAATTTTGCCTACGCTGCGGCCCTCGCGGTCGCGCAAGTGCCTGGAAAATCCTACAACCCGCTGTTCCTTTACGGCGGCGTCGGTTTGGGCAAGACGCACTTGCTCCATGCCATCGGCCAGCACGTCGTCGGCAACAAAAAGGGCGCACGGGTGGCGTATGTCTCCTCGGAAAAGTTCACGAACGAATACATCGATGGAATCCAGAACAACCAGCTCGTCAAATTCCGCAAAAAATACCGCCAGACGGACGTGCTGCTGATTGACGACATCCAGTTCCTCGCCGGCAAGGAACGGATCCAGGAGGAATTTTTCCATACCTTTAACGCGCTACACGAGGCGCGCAAACAGATCGTGCTCACCTGCGACCGGCCAGCCAGCGAGATTCAGGGACTTGAACACCGCCTCGTATCGCGGTTCGAATGGGGGCTGGTCACCGATTTGCAGCCGCCGGATGTGGAGATGCGCCTGGCCATTCTTCAAAAGAAGGCTCAGATCATGGGCGTGGCACTGCCGGATGAAGTAATGAATTTCCTGGCCAACCGGATTCGTACCAATGTCCGCCGGCTTGAAGGCGCGCTCATCCGCGTTACGTCCTATGCCGCGCTCACGGGCAGAAAACTGTCCATCGAGGTGGTCGAAGGGTTGCTGCGCGAGATTCTTCACGAAGAAGGCCGGTTGACCGTGAGCATCGAAGTCATTCAGAAGAAGGTGGCTGAGCATTTCGACATTCGCCTGGCCGACATGACCAGCAAACGCCGCCCCGAAAACATCGCCTTTCCGCGTCAGATCGCCATGTATCTTTCGCGTCAGATGACCGAAAGTTCGCTCAACACCATTGGCGAGGCATTCGGCGGGCGCGATCACGGTACCGTCCTCCACGCCTGCCGCCTCGTCAAAGACCGCATGGAAGTGGATGCCAACGTCCGCCAGGTCGTCAATTACCTCGAAAAACAGTTGAATCGCTGACCGTTTCCGCGCTCGACACGCGGCCTTCGACCCTTGACATTCCAGCCGTGCCCGTCATCGAAGTTAACGGCCTGATAAAAGCCTTTCGCACGTACAAAAAGCGACCGGGATTTTCCGGTGCCATCAAGGGGCTTTTCCATCGTCAATACGAGCAACTTCTCGCCGTCAACGACGTCAGCTTTAAAATCGAACCGGGCGAACTCGTTGGTTTTCTGGGTCCCAATGGCGCGGGCAAAACGACCACGCTTAAAATGCTCGCCGGCCTGCTGTTCCCCACCGGCGGGTCCGCACGGGTGCTGGGTTACGTGCCGTGGGAACGCCACGACGGCTACCGCCGCCAGTTTGCACTCGTCCTCGGACAGAAGAACCAGCTTTGGTGGGATTTGCCCGCGCGCGAATCGCTCGAACTCAACTCGAAAATCTACGGCATCCCCGCCGACCGTTTTGAGCGCACCATCGCCGAAATGGGCGAGTTGCTCAATGTTCGCGACAAGCTCAACGTCAGCGTCCGCGAACTTTCCCTCGGCGAACGAATGAAAATGGAACTCATTGCGTCGTTGCTCCATCAGCCCAAGGTGCTGTTTCTTGACGAGCCGACCATCGGCCTTGACGTCGTTTCGCAAAAGACCGTCCGCGAGTTTATCCGCCGGCATAATGCTGAACAAAAGACGACGATCTTGCTCACGAGCCATTACATGGCCGACATCCAGGCGCTGTGCGACCGCGTCATCATCATTGATCACGGCAAAATCTTCTTCGACGGCCGGCTGGCCGAGATTGTTGACCGTTTTGCCGACTTCAAACTGATCACGATACAATGCGCCAGCACCGATGCCCACGCGAACGAAGACCTCTCACGCTATGGCGAAGTCGTGGAGAAAAGCGCCGGATCCATCACGTTCAAGGTCAAGCGCGACCGCGTCATCGCCGTCTGCAAGGCGCTGCTCGACGGTTTGACGGTGACGGACATTGACATTCAAGAAGTGCCGATTGAAGACGTCATCCGCCAGATTTTTGCGCGCTGAATCAATCGCACGGCACCGTCCGGCTGGCCGCCCAATCGCGCGTTTCCTTGACTTTTTCGGCCATGACAACCGAGAGGGGCCGTGTCTGCTGAATTTCTGCGAGCAAATCCTGTTGCGTCAGCGTGTGTTTTTGGGCGTGCGCCGTGTACATGGCGGATACGACGGCCTGTTCGATTTCGGAACCGGAGAATTCCTTCGTTGCGTCCACGAGCGCGTCCAGATCAAATTGCGCGGGGTTGAGCGAGCGTTTAACGAGATGAATCCGCAAAATCTCGCGGCGATTTTGCGGCAACGGCAAATCCACAAAAAAGATTTCATCGAAACGGCCCTTGCGCACCAGTTCCGGCGGCAGGCGCACAATGTCGTTGGCGGTGGCGACGATGAAGACCGGCTTTTTGTGTTCGGACAGCCAGGTCAAAAAAGTTCCCAACATGCGGCGCGACAAACCGTCGTCGTCTTCCTGCACGGCCACGCCTTTTTCGATTTCGTCCATCCACAAAACGCACGGCGACATGACTTCGGCGGTTTCAAAGGCCTTGCGCAAATTGCGTTCCGTTTCGCCGTAGTATTTGTTGTAAAGCACACCGAAGTCGAGCCGCAACAACGGCACGCCGAAAATCGCGGCGGTCGCCTTGGCCACCAGGCTTTTGCCGCAGCCCTGCACGCCGAGCAACAGCACACCGCGCGGCGGATCGAGATTCAGTTCGTTGCTCTCGAAAAAAAAGTCCTTTCGCATTTCGAGCCACTGGCGAAGCCGCTGCATGCCGCCGATTTCGGTGAATTTCGTCGTCTCGTATTCAAATGACAGGACGCTGTCGCGTTCGAGCAATTCATATTTCGCCCGCATGACTTCGGGCATTTCGGACTCGGAAATCACGCCATCGTCCTTGATGGCCTTGTAGGCGAGGCGCCGCGCGTCGGTCGCCGTCAGCCCGACCAGGTTGCGCACAAGCAAATCAATCGCCTTGTTCGTCGTCTGCACGTCGCGGCGGCCGTGTTCGGCGCCCCATTCGCCGGCCACGTCATAGACGATGCCGCGCAATTCATCCGGCGACGGCAGCGGCAAACGGAATCGCGCGGTGAACGGCTGAAGCTCCGCGGGGATTTTCAGGGCGAAGCCGACCAGCACGACCGTCGAATAATGTTTCGGATACGTCAGCGCGATGTCCTTGAGAAAGCGCACGTGAACCGCGTCTTCGAGATACGGATGAAAATCGAGCAGGACAAAGAGGCAATTGTTCGAGGAATTTTTTATGTAGCTTAAAACTTCCTGCGATTTGGTGACGGATTGCGGCGGCTGGTCCATCGGATCGTACGCCTGCAAACCTTCCGTGACCGTCCAGCGAAACGCCTTGCGCTGGAATTTTTTCGCGATTTGCCGCACCACACGGACGATTTGCGGTTCTTCGTTGCTTTCCATCACGATCAACGGCGTGCGCGAACGGATGATCGCCTCCAAATCGCGCAGCGGGCTTTCCGTGAGCGGCGCATTTGTCCAGGCAGACGTTGTGGACGGCACATTCATTCCAATGGTTCACAAGGCTCTCGTAATTAAAGCCGGGTTCAAGGAAAAAATCTGGAATCGCGCCATCAAAAGAATTAAAACACCGCATGGACACATTTCTCCAGGCCGCGATCGAAGAAGCCCGAAGAGGGCTGGCGGAAGGCGGCATCCCCATCGGCTCGGTGCTCGTGCTCGACGGCAAAATCATCGGGCGCGGCCACAACCAGCGCGTGCAGCGCGGCAGCGTGATTCATCACGCGGAAATGAACTGCCTCGAAAACGCCGGACGGCTCAAGGCGTCCGTTTACCAACGCTGCGTGCTTTACTCGACGCTGTCGCCGTGCCCGATGTGCAGCGGCGCAATCCTGCTCTACAAAATTCCTCGCGTCGTCATCGGCGAAAACAAGACTTTTCAGGGTCCGGAGGAATACGTCCGGTCGCATGGTGTGAAAGTGGAAGTGCGCCAAGAGCCGTTGTGCATCCAACTTATGCGCGACTTCATCAAGGCGAAACCGGAGCTTTGGAACGAGGATATTGGCATCTGATTTACGAGTGACGATTCAGGCGCCGGCAACAAATTCAAGACTCAATCGTAGATCTGGAACCGTAAATCGTAAATCGCTACGCCGCCTCCTGGTCCTGCTTGCGCCGCACGATGGGTTTGCTTTCGCCGCGCACAACCGGCCGGGTGATTTTGACGTGGATAATGTCGCCGCCGTCCGGCGCTTCATACATCAAATCGAGCATCAGCTTTTCGAGCAGGCTGCGCAGCGCGCGCGCGCCGGTGCCTTTTTTGATGCGCCTGCGCCGCCAGTTCGCGCAAGGCGTCGGGCGTGAACTCCAGCTCCACGCCTTCCATTGCCATGAGCTTGGCGTATTGCTTGGTCAGCGCGTTCTTCGGGTCGGTGAGGATGGAAACCAGTTGGTCATCGGTCAATTCCGCGAGCGTGGTCACCACCGGCAAGCGGCCGACAAATTCGGGGATGAATCCGAAGTTGAGCAGATCCTCCGGCTCGACGTGCGCTAAAAATTCATCGCGGCCGGCGGCGGCGCTTTTGCGACACTTCGCCAACCGCGGCAAAACCCATGGTGTGCCGGCCCAGCCGCCGCTGAATGATTTTTTCCAGACCGACGAATGCGCCGCCGCAAATGAACAAAATGTTCGTCGTGTCCACGCGGATGTATTCCTGCTGCGGATGCTTGCGGCCGCCCTGCGGCGGGACGTTGCAGACCGTGCCTTCGAGAATTTTCAGCAGCGCCTGCTGCACGCCTTCGCCCGAAACGTCGCGCGTGATGGACGGGCCTTCGGACTTGCGCGCGATTTTGTCAATCTCGTCAATATAAACGATGCCGCGCTGGGCGCGTTTCACGTCGTAATCGGCGTTTTGCAGCAGCCGCAGAATGATGTTCTCCACGTCCTCGCCCACGTAGCCGGCCTCGGTGAGCGTTGTGGCGTCGGCGATGGCAAATGGCACATCGAGAATTTTGGCGAGCGTGCGGGCGAGCAGCGTCTTGCCCGAACCGGTCGGGCCGATCATCAAAATGTTGCTCTTCTCAATTTCCACGTCGGCATGCGGATCGGGAGGCGCAGACTTCGTCGCGCCTTCATTTTCGGCCGCCGGTTCGGGTTGGATGCGCTTGTAATGATTGTGCACCGCGACGGCCAGGGTCTTCTTCGCATGGTCCTGCCCGATGCAATACCGGTCGAGCTGGCGTTTGATGACGGCCGGTTTGGGGACGGTGAACTTCGGCTGTTTCTTCTGGCTTTGAAGCTGGAGTTCGCGGTCGAGGACGTTTTTGCAGAGGATGATGCAATTGTCGCAGATATAAACGCCCGGCCCGGCGATGAGCTTGCGCACTTCCGCGTGCGATTTGCCGCAGAAACTGCACATGGTGAGGTTGGTCGGGCGAGCCATGGGGATTTACGATTTACAATTTACGATTGTGGATTTGTTGGAATTCAACCTTCAGGTTGCTCCTCGAAAAGCATGTTGAACGGTGGATTCCAACATCTTTCATTCCTTCGCGGACGTTTTATCCGGCGGGCCGGAGATTTCCTTGCGCGATTGCACGACCTGGTCCACCAGACCGTATTCCTTCGCTTCCTCGGAGGACATGAACCGATCGCGGTCGGTGTCGCTGCGTGATGTTCGTCGGCCTTGCGCCCGCAATGTTTGGCGAGGATTTCGTTCAGCCGGTCCTTCAGCCGCAGAATTTCCTTCGCCTGAATGCTGATGTCGGAGGCCTGGCCTTGCACGCCGCCCCACGGCTGGTGAATCATGATGCGCGCGTTGGGCAGGGCGTAGCGCTTGCCCTTGGTGCCCGCCGCGAGCAGCACCGCCGCCATGCTGGCCGCCTGGCCGACGCAATAGGTGTTCACGTCGCAGGTGAGATATTGCATCGTGTCGTAAATCGCCAGCCCGGCCGTGACGCTGCCGCCCGGCGAATTGATGTAAAGATGGATGTCCTTCTTCGCATCGGACATTTGGAGGAACAGGAGTTGCGCGATGATGATGTTGGAGACGGTGTCATCCACCGCCGTGCCGAGAAAAATGATGCGGTCCACGAGCAGGCGCGAATAAATGTCCCACGTCCGCTCGCCGCGACCGGTCTGTTCGACCACAATCGGAACCAGAAAATTTTGCATGGGTAAATAACTACTCCATTTTTGGCGCAAGTAAAGGCGGGAAAGTCTTTTTATCCGCGAATTTCGCGAATGAACGCAAATGGATCGAAAATCAAGTTCCGAGAAACAGTGCAATTCGTGACGGGCGATTCTCCCTCTCCGCCGCGAAGCGGGGGAGAGGGTCGGGGTGAGGTGGCGCTAATAAATCGTCCTCGTCCTCGAATTTTCTGCTCTCGATTACGAGGACGAGAACGACGGCGAGGACGAAACCTTTGACCAAATCAGCCTGAACGCGCCCGCAAAATCCTGTGGTTTCTCAGCCATCCAGCGCGAAATCTTTTCCGGCGCAAACCAGCCGCCCGTTTCAATCTCATCGGGATGCAACCTGAACGGTCCCTCGGCCTGGCAGCGATACACCCACACAAATTCCTGGTCGGTTTCCGGGCACGCGGTGATTTTGAACAGCTTTTGCAGTGGAGGCGACGCCCTCGTCGCCACGGTTCCGGCGTTTGTGTCCAATCCGATTTCCTCGCGCAATTCGCGCACCGCGCAGGCGTCGTAATCCTCGCCGGAATCCACGTGGCCGGAGGTCGAGGAATCCCATTTGCCCGGCTCGCGGTCCTTGGTTATCGAACGTTTCTGGAGGAAAATGTCGCCACGCGAATTGAACACCAGCACGTGCACCGCGCGATGCAGCAGACCGAGCCGATGCACCTCGCTGCGCGGCTTTCGGTCAATCACCTCGTCGCGCTCATTGACGACATCGAAAATTTCTTTGCTCATTTTTCGACGTTGAGAATTTGGGCGAGGGTAGCGAATTGTTCCAGACTCAATTTTTCCGCCCGTTCCTGTGGCGGGATTTTCAATGCTTCAAACGTCCGTTCCAATCTCTCCGCCAGCCAGTCCTCGCGCAGCAGTTTCAGCATCATTTTGCGCCGTTGCGAAAAGGCGCGCTTGACGATTTTCACAAAGGTTTTGCGCAGGTTTTCAGGCAGCAGCGGTGCGGTACGGCGAACCAAAACCACGCACGCCGAATCCACGTCCGGCTCCGGGAAAAAGCAGCTTGCCGGAATTTTGAACCATTCGCGCAACTCGTAGTCGAGTTGGATGAGCAACGTCAGGATGCCGTAATCTTCATCGCCGGGTTTCGCCATAAGCCGCCGGGCCACCTCGAGTTGCAGCGTTGCCACCATCCGTTGTGGCCGTTGAGGTGATTGCGCCAGTTCGACCAGGATGGACGAGGCGACGGAGTAGGGCAGATTGGCCACGAGTTTCCAGTCGCGCCAATCGTGCGGCGCGCGTTTCAAAAATACGAGCGCGTCGGCGTGCATGAGTTGGAGCGCGGAGCATCGCTCCGCGTGAATTTTCTGAGCGGGAACTTGCGGAGCAATGCTCCGTGCTCCAAATCGTTCGCGCAAAAGTTCCACCAACCGGGCGTCTTTTTCAATCGCCAGGACTTCGTCGGCGTTTTCCAGCAGCAGTTCCGTTAACGGCCCGAGGCCGGGACCGATTTCGAGGACTTTGTCGGCTTTTGACAATTCAGCGGCTTTGACTATGCGCCGCAGTTGATTGGCGTCGTGCAGAAAATTCTGGCCGAGGGATTTCGTGAGTTGAATCCCGCGCGCCGCCAGCAATTCACGCATTTCGGACAGTTTCATTGGCAGTATTTAACCGCGGATTACACGGATTGCGCGGATTTTTTCCGTCTTCTATCCGTGCCATCCGCGAAATCCGCGGTCAAAACCTCTGCCAGCACGGTAATGGCTTTCGCCAGTTGGCTTTTGGTAATCGTCAAGGGCGGCGTGAAGCTGATGACATTGGCATGTTCGCCTTCCGGCAATAAAATAAACCCGCGCGCCAGCATTTTTTTGATGATTGAAAAAGTTTCGGTAGTCGCAGGCGAGCCGTCATGACGCTGCAATTCAATTCCCGCGAGCAACCCCAATCCGCGAGCTTGGACTGTGGACTGTGGGCTGTGGACTCGGAATAACTCCGCCAAAAGAAATCTCCCAAGTTCCGCGCTGCGCCTTGGCAAGTCCATCCGTTCGATCTCCTTGATTTGCGCCAGTGCCATTGCGCAGCCGACCGGGTTGCCGAGGAACGTGCTGGTATGGATGGCCTCACCGCGCGACGCCGGCCACGCGGCGTCCATTAAATCCGCGCGCCCGACGCAGGCCGACAGCGGAAACCCGCCGGTCAACGCTTTGCCCAGGCAGATGAGATCGGGCACGACGCCGGTATGTTCACACGCAAACCATTTTCCGGTGCGGCCGATGCCGGTGTAGATTTCGTCCAAAATCAGCAACGCGCCGTGCTCGTCGCAAAGTCTTCGGAGCAGCGGGAGAAATTCCGGCGGCGGGACGTTGATGCCGCCACGCGCCTGAACCGGCTCGACCAGGACCGCGCCGATGCGTTCGCGGCGGAAAAGATGGCGGATGCAGGTTTCAACATTTCGGAGGGGCGAGTTACACGAGTCCCTGATATCCCCGTTTTTGGGGACTCGCAGAGCCCGCCCCTCCGAATTGTTGGGAAAGGGCACGAAATTCCCAAATTCGCCGAGTTGCGTTCGAAACGGTCCGCGGAAGAATTCGCGGTGTGTGGCATTGAGCGCCCCGTAACCGAGTCCGTGATACGCGCCTTCGAAGGCAATGACACCGCGTTTGCCAGTGGCCAGCATTGCCGTCTTGAGGGCAGATTCGACCGCCTCGAAGCCGGAATTGGAAAATATGGTTTTGCCTCGAATCGGGTCTGGCGTCCAGGGTCTGGCGTCCGGGGATTTCGTCCAGCGCTCGAAGGTAATGCGGCTCAGTTCGCGCGCCAGTTCGGCCTTGCGCGCGTGCGGATGCACGTCGCCCATCGCGTGGGGCAGCCGGGCCAGTTGCGTTTGACCGGCCCGGACCACCTTCGGATTCGCGTGGCCCGTGGCAGCGACGCCGAAAGCGGCGGTCAAATCCAGATATTTTTTCCCGTCGGCGTCCCAGACGTGAACACCCCGGGCGTGTTCCCAGACGATGGGCCACGAACCGTCCGGCTCGAAAAACATCACGTTGCGTGACTCGTAAGCGCGCAACAGTTCGATGATTTGCTTCGATTTCATTTTCCAACCACGGATGGACACGGATAGACACGGATAAATTTAGAGATGCAGGATGCTATTCCCCCCGCCCGGCCAAAGCGGGGAGAGGGACAAGGCGAGGGGATTTGAGTTTCACGCGCCACCTCACCCCGACCCTCGCCCCCAACTTCGTTGGCGGAGAGGGAGGAAACGCATGTACGCATCACTGTTTTCAACCTGCGTTTCATTGATGGCTGATTATACGCCCCGTCGCTCCGGCGGCCAGATAACCTTGTGCATCTGGACCTGGAACCGCACGGGCAGGGCGTCGGCGATGATTTTTTCCGCAAGCTGTTGCCGTGAAATTGGTGTTTGTCCCGCTGGAACCTGGTTCAGCGATTTGTGCTGCTGCTCCGGCGACAGAGGATGCACCCATGAGCAGAGCAGGGGACAGATGGCGTCAAGTTTGTGTTCGGCGATTTGTTGCCTGGCCCACTCGTAATCCTCGAAGGTGCCGATGACAAATTTGATTTCGTCGGTCGCCTTCAAATGTTGGAGGTTTTCCCAGCGATTACGCTTCGCTTCACCGCTGCTGGGACATTTCAAATCCATGATGCGACGGACACGCGGCTCCACGGAGGAAATGTCATGTGCCCCGCTGGTTTCGAGCAGCACAGTGAAGCCGTCGTCGCAAAGTGATTTCATCAGCGGCAAAGCGTTTTTCTGGAGGAGCGGTTCGCCGCCAGTCAATTCAACAAGTGGAAGGCGTTCGGTCTCATTAACACCGGGCTTCAGTCCGGTGACCGACGACGTTTTGTGATCTTCAACCGTTTCAACGGTTTTCTGCGCCCGGGAAGCCGTTGAAATGGCCATTGCCTGGTTACGGTCATCCACCCGGCTGAAGCCGGGCGTTAATGAGACAAAGCGGTTTGGAAATGGGGAGGCGAGCCGTTTCACTTCGGCCTGAATTTCCGCGAGCGACTTTTTTTTGCCTCCGGTGAAGGCGTAGGCAGTGTCACAATAGGAGCAGCGCAGGTCGCAAGCGGTCAGCCGGACAAAAATGCAGGGCAAGCCGGCGAAGGTGCTTTCCCCTTGCAGGCTCAAATAGATTTCGTTGATGACCAGCGTGTCGGACATCGGTGGCAGTGTAGCGCGTCGGCGCGAAAAAGAAATCGCGCATTGCCGTTTTTGCGAAAAATTGCGAACCTGCCGGACCAGGTTTTGAAATCTATGCGCACACGCACATTTTTATTTTGGGCGGCGGTTTTGGCTGGCAGCGCCTGCCCGGCCGTTGCAACGCAGGACACTTTTCCCGTGGTTATCCAGGTTCACGCCGACAAGCCGGTGGGTGAGTTGAAGCCGATCTGGCGGTTTTTCGGCGCGGACGAACCGAATTACGCCACGTTGCCCGACGGGCGGAAGCTGCTCGGCGAACTCGGGCGGTTGGCGCCGAATGATGTTTATTTCCGCACGCATAATCTGCTCAACACCGGAGACGGCACTCCGGCACTGAAATGGGGTTCGACCGGTGCTTACACCGAGGATGCGCAGGGAAACCCGGTTTACAGTTGGACGATACTGGACCGGATTTTCGACACCTACCGGGCGTGCAGCGTGCGGCCGTATGTGGAAATCGGATTCATGCCGGAGGCGTTGTCCACCAAACCGGAGCCGTACCAACACCACTGGACGCCGAAAGCCAGGTACAACGAGATTTACACCGGCTGGGCATATCCACCGAAGAATTACGCGAAATGGTCGGAGCTGGTTTACCAGTGGGCGAAGCACGACGTGGAACGATATGGCCGCGCCGAAGTTGCCCATTGGTATTGGGAAACGTGGAATGAAGCGAATATCGGCTACTGGCAGGGCAAGCCGCAGGAATTTTTCCGGCTGCACGACGGCGCGGTGGACGCCGTGCGGCGGGCACTGCCCGAAGCGAAGGTCGGCGGGCCGGATTCGGCGGGCGGCGGCACGAAATTTTTCCGGGAATTTCTGGAGCATTGCGTTCATGGCACCAATTTCGCGACCGGCCGGGCCGGCACGCCGATTGATTTCATATCGTTTCACGCGAAAGGCGCGCCGGTTTTTACGAATGACCACGTGCGGATGGGCATCGCAAACCAGTTACGGGACATGGATTCTGCCTTTCGCATCGTCGCGTCGTTTCCCGAATTGAAAGACAAACCGATTGTCGTTGGTGAATCCGACCCGGACGGCTGCGCCGCCTGCCAGGCGGATCAACTTCGCTACCGCAACCGGCCGGTTTACGCCAGTTACACGGCCGAATGTTTCGCACGCGAACTTGAACTGGCCGGCCGGCACGGCGTGAATCTGGAAGGCGCGTTGACGTGGGCGTTTGAATTCGAGGACCAGCCGCCGTTTGCCGGCTTCCGCACGCTGGCGAGCGACGGCATTGATTTGCCTGTGCTCAACGCCTTCCGGATGTTCAGCCAGATGGATGGCCAGCAACTCACGGTCGAAAGTGACCATCAGGTTCCGCTCGACTCGATTTTAAGGGGCGGGGTCCGCGCGCGGCCGGATGTTTCAGCGCTTGCCAGTCTGGGGTCTGACCGGTTGTGCGTTTTGATGTGGCATTATCACGATGATGATATGCCAGGCCCGGCGGCAGACGTAAAACTCGCGCTGGACGGACTGCCGGCCAAAATCACGAAGGCCCGGGTCTGGCATTACCGCATTGATGCCGGGCACAGTGACGCCTTCACCGTTTGGGAGCGGATGGGGTCGCCATTGACGCCAACGGCAAAACAATATGCGGAACTGGAGAAGGCCGGGCAACTGGCGGAACTGGCGCCACCGGAAACAGTCCGTGTCAGAAACAGCCGGACGGTTTTGAAATTCAATTTGCCGCGGGAAGCGGTGTCCTTGCTGGTCGTCGACTGGAAGGGACGTTAACGGAGCAGTTGATTCAGCGCGGAATGTTTGCCGATGCGATAACTGCCTGCGATGGCACGGGTGATGAATTGTTTCGCGCGTTTCACCGCCTGTGGCAGGTTGCAGCCGCGTGCCAGATAACCGGTGATGGCGGCCGAATACGTGCAGCCGGTGCCGTGTGTGCGGACACCTTTGATAAACGGCGCGCTCAACAGCAATTCCGTCCGGCCATCAAAAAAGATGTCCACGGCCTCGCGCCAGCCGCGCAGGTGACCACCTTTGACGAGCGCGGCGCAACCAAAGCGTGCGTGGATTTCGCGAGTGGCCGTGCGCAGGTCGTCAACCGATGCCAGTTTGCACCCGGCCAGATTTTCGGCTTCGTAAAGATTTGGCGTCAGGAGTGTGGCGAGCGGCAGCAATTCTTCCTTCAGAATTTTAACTGCCGCCGGTTTCAACAAAGCGGCGCCACTGGTCGAAACCATCACCGGATCAACGATCAACGGGACTCGCGGGCGCACTGCCCGCGCCCGGAAAAATTCAGCGACGACAAGGACATTTTCCGCCGAGAACAACATTCCGGTTTTCACGGCAGCGGGCGGCATTTCCTCAAACACGGCTTCGATTTGTTGCCGCAAAATCCGGGGCGAACAGGTTTCGATGGCGAGAACGCGCCTGGGATTTTGGGCGGTGAGGCATGCAATCGCGCTCGTTCCGTGAACATCAAGCGCGGCAAACGTTTTTAAGTCTGCCTGGATACCCGCGCCGCCACCGCTGTCCGAGCCGGCGATGGTGAGGGCCACCGGGCAATGGGAGATTCTCGACATGCGCCTGAACTTACCGGCATTCGCAAGCATCGGCACGGAAAAACGGGGTGCGGCGGAGAATACAATCGGGCTGCGTTGTTTGTTGACAGAAATGTGGCGACGCCGGGCGAAGCGAGCATTGAAAGCCGCGCCTGCCCTAAGCGTTAAGTCGAAGCAGCAGAGTGTTCAACTCTCCGATGCGCGGCGGTTTGCCAACCACCGCATCCACTCCGGAAACGAGTTCACCGTCATCCTTCATCATGGTTCCCCAGCCGGTCATCATAATAACCGGTGTACCAGGTGATTCCGCTTTGATGGTCCGGGCCACCTGCTGTCCGTCAATATCCGGCATCCCCAGGTCGGTGATAACTGTTTCGTAGGGCTGTTTTTTGCGCATGGCGGCGCGAAACATTTCCACCCCCTGCTTGCCGCTCGAAGCGGTGGTCACCCGGTGCTCCAGGGAAGTGAGACAATTCTTCAGCAATTCCTGAATCTGTGATTCGTCGTCAATGCAAAGGATGCGCAACGACCGTTTTTGATTAACCAGCGACACCGGGGATACAGCGGCCGGCGAAATCTTTTCGCGAATGGGGAAGGTGAGCCGGATACAAGTTCCACGGCCGGGTGCGCTGTCAATTTCGATGGTGCCCTCGTGGCGTTGGATCATGCCGTACACCATCGCCAGTCCAAGACCGGTGCCGCCGCGGGTAGCTTTGGTGGAGAAAAAGGGTTCCAGGCAGTGTTGGCGGGTCTTTTCATCCATCCCCACGCCGTTGTCTCGAACCTCGACTTGAATTTGGCGTTCCGGTTGCTGATTTTCTCCCCGGGCGGGACGGAACACGGAACGAGTAACCAGGGTGATGATGCCGCCCTGGGGGAGGGCATCCACGGCGTTGAAAATCAAATTGAACAATGCTTCCCGGAGTTCGGTAGGGTCGCTGAGCAGCGGTGGCAGATCGGACTCGAATTGGTGTTCGATGCGGATGGAGATGCCTTCCCGCTGCGAAACGTCGCGCCAGCGGGGGCGGGTGAGTTCGATGACCTCCTCGATGATTTGATTCAGGTTCAGTTGCGTCAATTGTTCACTGTCGGAACGGCGGCGGTAAAACTCGCGCATGCGGGCAACAATGTGACCGATGTCCTCGCCGGATTTGTTGATGGTTTTTAGATAATGCCGCGCATTATCGGAGAGGTCCGGGACGGTGTTGAGCAATAATTCTGAATAGGCGACAATGGGCGAGAGCGCGTTGTTGACATCATGGGCCACACCGCTGGCCATCTGGCCCAACGCGCGAAGGCGTTCCTGCTGCACGACCACCTGCTGGGTCCGGCGCAGTTCATCGTAAGCCTTTTGCACGCCCTCGGTGAGGCGCACCTGATCATACAGGCTGCGGCATTGCTCCTCGGTGGTAAGGATTTTGGCGTGCAACGCCTCCTTCTCGGAGCGAACGGCCTCAATTTCGGCGCGCATCTGTTCGGCGTTGTAACGGACCTCCTCCATGACCAGCACGATCATGCTGACCGCAATGAACAGTTGCAGCACGGCGGCGATGAGAAAGCCCGCGTTGTAAAGGTTTTGATACCTTTGGGAGAAGGGGTAACTCGAGAGATAAATCCCCCACAGAAAAAAGCCCAGGGACAACATGCCGGCTCCGACGAACGGCATCCGCTTTCGCGCGCGGAAAAAGCAAACGCCGGCAAACACGCTGCCGAGGCCGATGAGAATGAAGACGGGCAGTTGAATCTGCAGAGTGTCTGAAATCACTTCGGGACTGATGACCGTCCAAACCAGCAGGAACATCATGAACAAAGTCAGCAACGTTTGCCGGACCGGCATGCTGAGGAAGCGGGCGCTGCCCCACAGGAGAAACACCGCCGATATGGCCACGCAACATTGTCTGAGGATGAAGACAGCTTTATTTGAGATCGTGCCCTGCATGGTCAGTCCGAGTGTCAGCCACAGCGCATAAAACAGCCAGGCCACGGTCCAAATGCTGAAGTACTCCCGGCGGGTGTAACGATTCAGGTAATAAAAAAGTCCCACCAACACCCACACGCTCAGCAGCGACACGATCAACGTGGCCTGCAGGTATTGTTGCGAAAAATTCAAATGTAAATTTTCTAATTTCACCTTTTAAATTCCCAGCGCACCTGAACCCTCTGGTGCGTAAAGTTACAGCAAGCCGCAGGCCATTTTCCTTCCTGATTCCCGTTTATTTGTTACAAATACGCCCTTTCGTCTCCTTTTGGCGGGCCGAACGCATAGTGGCTTCGGGCCAAACTTGCACATCACTTTCTCTTTTGCCCCTGTTAAAAACGGGACTATCATACTCGTGCTTATGGACAAAGACCGGGTTGCGGAAATCCTGCTCGAAATCGGGATATTGCTTGAGTTGAAGGGCGAAAATCCGTTCAAGACGCGCGCCTACGCGAATGCGGCACGCACGATCGAAGGCCTGAGCGAGCCGCTGGCGAACATTGTCGCCGAGAACCGGCTCGGCGAAATCAAGGGCATCGGCGACGCGCTCGAAACAGAAAATCACCGAACTGGTGAAAACCGGCAAGCTGGCTTACTACGACGAATTAAAGGCGTCCATTCCGCCGGGCCTGATTGAAATGCTGGAAATTCCCGGATTGGGACCGAAGAAGATCCAGGCGTTGAATCAAAAGCTGGGCATTGATTCGGTCGGGAAGCTGGAAGCGGCATGCAAATCCGGCAAGGTCGCCGACGCTGGACGGCTTCGGCGAAAAGACGCAGACGAACATTCTCGAAGGCATTGAGCGCCGGCGGACTTATGCGTCGCAAACATTTGTTGAGCGAGGCGCTGCGCGCCGCCGAACCGCTGCTCGACAACCTGCGCGAGCATCCGGATGTGATTCGTTGCAGCGCGGCGGGCAGTTTGCGGCGGTTCAAGGAGGTCATCGGTGACATTGATTTGCTGGCGTCGTCGAAAAAGCCGGTGGAAGTGATTGATTTTTTTGTCGCGCAGCCGGGGATCGTCAAAATCACCGCCCAGGGCGACACGAAGGCGAGCGTGATTCTGGACGGTGGCATCCAGTGCGATTTGCGCGTGGTGAGCGACAAGGAATTTCCGTTCGCGCTGGCGTATTTCACCGGCAGCAAGGAGCACAACATCGTCATGCGCCAGCGGGCGATTCCGCGCGGACTGCGGCTGAATGAATACGGCCTGTTCAAATCCAAGGAGGAAACGCGCGATCCGAAATTGCTCGTGGCCTGCCGGGACGAGGCGGAGATTTTTGCGAAACTGGATTTGCCGTGCATCCCGCCGGAATTGCGCGAAGACCACGGTGAATTTGCCGCCGGCGGAGAAAAATGATTTGCCCCGGCTCATCGAGTGGACCGACTTGCGCGGGTGCGCTGCACAATCATTCGACGTGGAGCGACGGCCACAACACGCTTGAGGAAATCGCGCGAAGTTCATGGACGACCTCGGCCTTGAATACTGGGCCATCACCGACCATTCGAAATCGTCGTTTCAGGCAAACGGGCTGGACGCGAAACGTGTTCGCGAGCAAATCAAGGAAATCAAAAAGCTCAACGGTCAATTGGCCGGACGCGGCAGCGATTTCCGGCTGCTGACCGGTTGTGAAGTGGACATTTTGCGCGACCGGCTTGATTTCGACGACGACCTGCTCGCGGAACTGGACGTGGTGGTCGCCAGTTTGCACGTTCCGGCCAGCAGCGAAGCGGAGAACACCAAGCGGCTGATTCGCGCGGCGGAAAACAAGTTCGTCCACATCATTGCCCACCTGACGGGGCGGCTGCTTTTGGAGCGCGAGCCTTATCCGGTCAATGCGCAGGCAGTGATTGACGCGTGCGCCGGGACGGGCACGTGGATTGAATTGAATTGCAATCCGCACCGGTTCGATCTCGACTGGCGGCTCTGGCCCTACGCGAAAAGCCGGGGAGTGAAATGCGTCATCAACCCGGACGCGCATCGTAACGAGCACGCGGGTTTTCTCCGATTGGGCGCCGGGATTGCCCGCAAGGGCTGGCTGGAACAAAAAGACGTGGTCAACACTCTCACTTTGGGATCGCTGTTGAAGCAATTGAGGCAGAAGCGTGTTTGAATTGAGTCACGAGGGAGTCCGGCACGACGGTTTGCGGGGTGATTTAGAGGCCAAAAATTGTTAAAAATTGTTTTTGACAGTGGAATGGCGCTGTTGGCATCATCTTACTCATCGTAGGTCGTGATCACTTTTTTTGAATGATGAGGAATGTCTGCGGTCTAACTAGAAAGTCCAGAAGAGTTATGAGAAAATTCTTTGTTTCTATGGGGCTGGCAGCAGCCGGAACCGTCAGTTTGCAGGCCGCTTACGCGCCCGATTTGGGCCCCATGTCTAGCACCAAGATGTGGAATGTTTCGGCCACCTTGCGCGGCTTCTATGACGACAACTACGACACCGCAAACAGCGGGCTCAACCCGCGCGGGAGCTACGGTTTTGAAGTTTCACCCCAACTCATGCTGGCCGTGCCTTTGCAGCAGACGGAGTTGGGGTTGCGCAACACTTACTCGATGACGTATTACCAGGAACGTGACAGCCTGGGCCAGAACGCGATTGACCAAAGCGACCAGCTTGATTTGTGGGTGGATCATGCGTTCACCGAACGATGGCAGGCAAAAGTGCTGGACACATTTGTCGTCGCCCAGGAGCCGTCCTTGCTGACCGTTAATGGCCAGCCAACCCCACTGCCCATCCGCGTTGAAGGAAGCAACGTTCGGAACACAGGAACGCTTGCGTTGAACACGGACTGGACGAGATTGTTCAGCACTTCCTTGAACTATCAAAATTCATTTTACGATTATCAGAACAGTGGAGAAACCGTTAATCAAATCATAAACAACTATTTTGGAGTGCCAGGAGCACCGGGAGCCAGCTTGGCCGGTCTGCTGAATCGCATTGATCAAACTGTGTGGTTGGATTTTCAGTGGCGCGTCGCCCCACAGACAATTGCCTTCTTCGGTGGTCAATTCGAGATAGTAAATTACACTGGGGATGAGCCGATTGCGTACTCGCCCTTGCTGCCAGGTAATATATATTATAGCAAAAACCGCGACAGTCGTCAGTACACTGGATATGTCGGCATTCAGCATAATCTGCTTCCAAACCTGACCATTTCAGCGAAGGCCGGCGCGACTTATACCGAAGATTACAACGATCCCTTAAGTTCGGGATCGGTTACACCGTATGCGGTTTTATCGGCGATTTACACCTACCTTCCGGGCAGCTATGTGCAAATCGGTCTTAATCAAACGCGAAATGCGACGGACGTGGTCGCCCCCGACCCGACAACCGGCAAGATTACTCAGGATCAGGAAAGCACGTATGTTTACGGTTCGATCAACCACCAAATCACGCCAAAGTTGTTGGGCTCACTCATCGGGAGCTGGCAGTATTCGACTTTTCAGGAAGGCGCCTACGCCAACAGTTCGGACTCCTATTACAGCGTTGGCTTGAACCTGTCCTACACATTCACTCCGCATTTTTCGGCTGACGCCGGCTACAATTTTGACGACATACAGTCGGATATTCTTCAACGCGGTTACACTCGCAATCGCGTTTACCTGGGTGTCACCGCGGCTTATTAGCCGGCGGTTTAACAAATGCGTTTGAACGTTCCGATGGCGGCTCAGTCTCATTAACCAAGGCGCCCGCTTTTTTACGTATGGATTCATTCAAGACTTCGCCGCCGCAGGAAACCAAACTGCATTTCCTGGATTATTGGCGGATTATTCGTATTCGCAAGGCCATCATCATCACCGTCTTCTTAATCACCGCCATCATTGCCACGGCGGTGACGTTCATTTTGCCCGAATCCTACGCCAGCACCGCGCGCATCATCGTTGAACCGGACGTCAGCGACATCCCGATGGGTGACGAACGGTCGGTGTCACAAGTCGCTTACGACCCATATTTCCTTCAGACGACGTATGAACTGATCCAGTCCCAGGCCGTTTTGAGCAATGTCGTCAACACGCTGAATTTAAACGTCGAGTGGGGAACGAAATATTACAATGGCGAAACGCTCAAAACCACTGAGGCCATCGAGTTTCTCAAGAGACGGATGCACCTCGACACTATTCGGAACACGAAATACATCACCATTACGGTCTATAACGAGGACAAGAACGAGGCCGCCACGCTGGCCAACGCCGTTGCCGATGCCTACCAGAATTACCGCCTCCAGCAGCGGCAGCAATTGACATCAAAGGGCATTGATGTTTTGGAAACCCAATTTCAGGAGGACCAACAGCGAATTCAGGCCCTCTCGACCAATGTGGAATACCTCCGCCGGACATTGGGCATCGCTGATTTTGATCCGAACTCCTACATTCCAACAACCACGATTACGCAGGAACAGTTGCAGCGCTACAACGAGCAGCAAATCGAAGGGGAAAAAGACTACAAGATGTTGCAGACGCAGTTGACCGAATTACAGGCTTACAATACGGAGAAACTCAGGGACGTTCTGCCCACCGTCATCAGTGACTCGGCGTTGTCCGGGCTGTTGGACAAACTGCACGAGGCTCAACAGCAATATGTCGTTTTGACCAACGACTACAACCCGACCAACAATTTAAGCGTCATCCGTGTCAAATCCATGATTGACACGTTGAACCATCAAATTGACGACCGGGTTGCCGGCATCATGGCCGGCATTGACAGCAAAGTAAAAGCCCAGAAAGCCGCGCTGGATGCGCTTACCTCCGCCGTCGAAGATGCCAAAACCAAAGACCAGGCGGAGGCCCTCAGGGGCCTGCCGTATTGGGAGAAGAAACGGGAACTGGAAAACCGGAGACAGTTTCACAATTTGCTGGCCGATAAAATATTGTCAGAAAAAACAATGCTGGAAATTCCCAAATCGGCCATGGTTCAAATCACGGATCCGGCGGCCCCGGGTGAGACTCCGGTCAAACCCAACAAAACCTTGAATATTGCCCTCGGTCTCGTCTTTGGTTTGGTCATGGGCATCGGCCTGGCCTTCTTTATCGAATACCTGGATACCAGCGTGAAAACGATTGACGACGTTGAACGCGCATTTCAGGCGCCGGTGCTGGGCGTCATTCCGCAGAACGTTGGTTTTCTCGGGGACGAGGGCACCGAAAGCACACACGCCGAAGCCTACCGTGTACTGCGCACCAATCTGCTCTTTTCGCGGAAGGACGATAAATTGAACAGTCTGGTCGTGGTCAGCGCCGGCGCGGGCGAAGGGAAATCCACCACCGCTTTGAATCTGGCCACCGTGTTTGCCCACACCGGCCAGCGGGTATTGCTGGTGGACTCGGACTTGCGCCGCCCGACGCTTCACAAGATGCTCCATGTGAGCAACAACATCGGTCTGACCAATTACCTCCTCAAACAAAATACACTCGCGGAGGTGATCCAGACCACCAGCGTGCCCATGCTCGACTTTATGGCCAGCGGCAAATTGCCAAACAGCTCGATGGGTGTCCTCGGATCGTTGCCGATGAAGGACATGATTTCCGAGCTGAAGCAGCGGTATGATTTCATCTTTTTCGATTCGCCGCCGATTTTGGGCGTGAGCGACGCCTCCATATTGGCCAGCGAAGTGGATCTGGTGCTGCAAGTCATTCAATACCGTCGCTACCCCCAGCCGATGAACATCCGCGCCAAACAGATGATCGAAAAGGTCGGAGGTAATTTCGCCGGCATCGTGCTCAACAACATCAATGTGTCCCAGGATGAAAGCTATTATTACTACACGGGTTATTACCATGATTACTCTTCACGGGGGGAGGAAGAGCCACCGGTGGCCGCTCGCGCCGAAAACGCGCCTGACGACGCTGACGAGGGGGGCATCAAACAAAAGTATTGATTGCGCGGCTGCTTTTTTAGGAAGATGCGGGCAATGAAATTGAATTGCACGTTGTTGGTGCGGGGACTCTCTATCTGCGGATTGTCACTCGTGGGTTTGATGGCGGGCGGTTGTTCTTCGCCATTGGACGAATCCATGTTCTCCGACAATCCCAATCCGCCGGCGATGACCGGTCAGCCGTCAGCAAATGAATCCGCGTCGGATGCCGCACGCTTTCATGTTGGAGATACTATCATCGTATCGTTGAGCGGACTGCCGACCCAGATCGATCCGCACCAGGAGCCCATCAAAGAAGACGGCACTATCACGATGCCCGATATCGGCAAGGTCCAGGCCGCCGGCAAGACAGCGGGAGAATTGCAGAACGCGATCCACGACCTCTACGTACCCAGGTTTTACACCCATCTCACGGTCACCGTGAATATTGGAGATCGCGTCTATTATGTCAGCGGTGAAGTCAAAACCCCCGGGCGTCAACTATACGTCGGCCAAACCACCGTTAACCAGGCCATCACGTCCGCCGGCGATTTCACCGACTTCGCCAATCACAAAACCGTTGTGCTCATGCGTTCCAACGGTAATCGCACCAAGGTGAATGTGGATCGGATACGAAACGGCAAGGCGGAAGACCCGCCCGTTTATCCCGGCGATCAGATTATTGTTCATCGCCGCATCTGGTAATGGTTCAGCTCAACATCCTTTCAGGCAAAAAGGCGGGCGGTCAGGCGGTTGCCCGCCGTTTTCCTTTTCATATAGGGCGCGCAGCGGGAAACGAACTGCAACTCGACGATGACGGCATTTGGGACCGGCACCTCACTCTGGAATTTCAACGCGGGGCAGGATTCACGCTCACGACTGCTTCAAACGCCTTGGCTTCGGTCAACCGGGAGCCCGCTCAAACCGCCGTGCTCCGCAATGGTGATCTCATTACCCTGGGTTCCGTTCAACTCCAGTTCTGGCTTGGCGCCGCGCGCCAGCGCGGCTTACGTACCGGCGAGTATTTTGTGTGGGCGCTTGTGGTTGCCGTGACCTTCGCGCAATTCGTCCTGATTTACTGGCTCATCCGTTGAACGGTGGGGCGATACCCCGTCGCAGAAATCTTCAATGCCGGAAATGCCGCGTGCCGGTGAAGGCCATCGCCATTCCGCGTTCGTCCGCCGCAGCAATCACCGCCGCGTCCTTCACCGAGCCGCCAGGTTGAATCGCCGCCGTTGCGCCTGCTTCCGCCGCTGCAATCAATCCGTCCGGGAAAGGAAAAAACGCGTCGCTGCAAATCACGCTGCCCTTAAGCGAAAGCCCGGCCTCGCCTGCTTTCCAAACCGCAATGCGGCTTGCGTCCACGCGGCTCATCTGGCCCGCGCCGACGCCCAACGTGCGATCGGACGCCACATAAACAATCGCGTTCGATTTCACGTGCTTCACCACGCGCCAGCCGAACAACATCGCATCCATCTCCGCTCCGGTCGGCTGACGCTTTGTCACGATGTTCAAATCCGCGCGCGTGGTCGTTTTCAGATCGCGCGCCTGCAGTAAAAACGAGTTGGCCCCGACACTTCGCATGTCCAATAACCGCGCGGTGAGTGGCGATTTCAACCCCTTGATCAGCCGCAGATTTTTTTTCTTTTCCAGAATCCCCAGAGCGTCGGTTGTGAATTCCGGCGCCACAATGACCTCGCTGAATATTTCCCCGATGGCCTCCGCACACGCGCCGTCAAGCCGCTGGTTGACGACGATGATGCCGCCGTACGGCGCCTGCCGGTCGGTTGCCAACGCCCTGTCCCAGGCTTCGCGCAAGTTCTTTCCCTGTCCGACGCCGCAGGGATTCGTGTGCTTGAGAATCGCCAGCGTCGGGGGATCATTTGTGAATTCTGCAATCAGGCCGGCCGCCGCCGTCAAATCCAGTATGTTATTGTAGGAAAGTTCCTTGCCGTGAAGTTGTTGGAAAAATTCCTTGAACCCGCCGTAAAGCGCAGCCGCTTGATGCGGATTTTCACCATAGCGCAGCAGTTGCGCCAGCGGCGCGGAAATCATAAGCGACGCCGGCAATTCCGAACTCCGAACTCCGAACTCCGAACTTAAGTGCGACGCGATGGCCCCGTCATAAGCCGCCGTCCGCGCGAACACTTTCGCCGCCAGCGCGCGGCGCAATTCCAAGGTCGTGTCGCCGTTCTCTGAGATTTGTTTGGCCACTTCCGCGTAATCCAACGGATCCACCACGACCGTCACACTGTCATGATTTTTTGCCGCGCTGCGGAGCATGGAAGGCCCGCCAATGTCAATGTTTTCAATCGCTTCGTGCAGGTTCACGTCTGGTTTCGCCACGGTTTGCTCGAACGGATAGAGATTCACGACCACCAGGTCAATCGGCGGGATGCCGTGCGCCTGTATCGTTGCTTCATGCGTTTCGTTGCCGCGAATGAACAACAAACCGCCATGGACTTTCGGATGCAGTGTTTTGACGCGGCCATCGAGCATTTCGGGAAAGCCAGTGTGTTCGCTGATGTCCTTTACCGTGAGGCCGGCTTCGCGCAGCGTTTTGGCCGTGCCGCCGGTGGAAATCAGTTCAATGCCCGCCGCGGCGAGAATTTGCGCGAACGGCACCAGGCCGGTCTTGTCGGAAACGGAAAGCAGCGCCCGTTCAATCTTTTTCATCGGCGGACAAAATCCACCAGAGACACCAACGCCGTCAATCGGCAAATGGCGGTCGCCAGCGACGGTTCACCCGATTTCACCGCGGCGGTTGCATCATGTCCGCGCCGATGGCGCGTTCGAGTTTGGCGCGGGCGGTGTCGTAATCGTGCAACGCCTGGATTTCCGTCGTGCGCGCCTGCGTCAGCGAAGTCTGGGCATCCAGGACATCCAATTGCGTGCCGGTGCCGGCCTCCGCGCGCGCTTCGGCCTCGCGTAAGGCTTCCTCGGCTTCCTCCTGCACGGTCTTTTGCGAATCCAGGATTTCGCGTGCTTCGATAAATTGGGAATAGGCCGTGCGGACTTCCAGCTCAATCTGGCGCCCGGTGTCCACCACGTCGGTCCTGGACTTTTCGTAGAGCGCTCTCGCCTGGACGACTTTCCCGCGCGTCAGCATCCCGTCGAATATATTCCAACTCAACCGTCCGCCAACGTTCCAGCCGTGCAAAGTGTATCCCAGATCGTTGGGATCGGTGAATTGCGAATTATTCCAAGCGTAACCCGCAAAAGCCTCCACCGTCGGTTTGTAACCAGCCCTGGCGTTCACGACGTTGAGCTGCTGCAATTGCTCCGTTTTGCGCAAGGCGATGAGTTCGGTGCGCCGGGACAGCGCCTGCTGGATGGCTGCGGGCAAATCCACCTCGTAGGGCGCGGCATCCAGCGAGTCGGCCAGATTCAGTGGAACATCCTCCCAGATTTCGCGCGGCAGGTTGTAGCCGAGCAGGTTCGACAGGTTGTTTTTCGCAATGCGATAATTGTTGCGCGCCTGAATCAAGTTCGGGCGCTCGTTGGCCACGGCAACCTCGGCTCGCAGGACGTTGAAATGCGGCACCGTGCCGGCGTTGTATCGGCGTTGTTGGTCTTCGAGTTCTTTCTGCAACAGATTGACCGAGGCTTCATGCACGGTGATTTGCTGTTCTGCCAGCAACACGTCGTAATACGCCAGGCGCGTGGCGAGCAGCGTGTCCGCAATCACCGTCTGATATTGTGCCAGGGCCTGCTGTTTGGTGGCGCCGGCCGCCTTCAGCGCCGCCACCAGTTTGCCACCTTCATAGATGGACTGAACAATTTGCACGCCCGCGCTCCAGTTTTGATGCGGGAGGGCCGGTGCTCCGGGTATGGGAAAATTTTCAATCGCATTCGGGTCGGTGTCCTTGTACTGGCTGGTGGCTTGCACCTGTGGCAGGGCCACGGCGCGCGTCTGCAGCACGACCCCGTGCGACGCTTCGAGGTCGCTCCGGGCCTTGAGGATGGTGGCATTTTGCTGCAATGCCAGGTTCAATGCGTCCGTCAGCGACAACGGGCGCGCGATCCACTCAGGCGGATTCGTGCTGGTGTTGGCGTTTTGCGCCGCGGCTTTCCAGCCGGGGGCCAGGGCAAATATCAGTGCTACGATTGTCTTAATGGCGATTCTTTTCATACGGTTCGGTGAAACGGCTCAATGTTTTCCGTTGGCCGCCGGCGACGGTTTTGATTTCCGGGTTTTAGCGTCCGGCAGGTGTTTGAGGGCTGCAAGTGAAAAACGGGCGATGTGGTCGGCCAGATCTTCGACCACCGCCGCGTCCAGCCGTTGCTCCGGAAACAGCCGCGAAATCATCGTCCGGCAATGATGAAAAAAAACGCACTGGCTGACGACGCTGAAAAGGCACAGCCGCACTTTCTCGTCCTTCGGCGAACGTCCGAGAATTTCCGCCATGATGCCGCGGAGTTGATTGGCCATCGGGCGGATTCGTTCTTCCAGCAGCAAATCCAGCGCCCCCGTCGGTTCCACCATCTCGCGCGACATCATCCGGCCAAACCGGGTAATGGGCCCGTCGTCAAAAAGGCGGAGCAAAAAGGACCGGACAAAGGCCCGCAACTTCTCCTCCGGCCGCGCGTCCGCGCCCACGCCCAGCAATGGCGGGTATTTTTCAAACGCCATCCGTTGCGAATGACGCAACACCTCGGCGTAAAGCGTTTCCTTGTCGCCAAAGTGGTAGTTGACCGCGGCGATGTTCGCGCCCGCCCGCCGGCAAATTTCCCGGACGGTCGCGTGGCCAAAGCCGGCTTCGGCAAATACCTCGCCCGCCGCCTCCAGAATCTGGCGCCGCGTTTCGTCCTGCGGATCGGTGCCGGGTCCCGCCAATGATTTCAAATTCATGTTTCAAACGTCAAATTAAAACATTTGTTTGACATGTCAACATTTTTTGTTAGTTTGGGCTGAGAACAGGCTGGCATGGAATGAAAGTCAATCGAATCAGGATATTATGCGGAATGGCGTTCGCGCTCGCATTGCTGGCGGGTTGCTCGCTGAATTCTTCGAAGGTTTTTCAGGGGTATATCGAGGGTGAATACGTTTATGTGGCCTCGCCGCTCGGCGGCGCGCTCACGAATCTCGCCGTGGCACGCGGCGATGAGTTGAAAACCGGTCAGTTGCTGTTTGAACTGGAGCGCGGTTCCGAGGCTGCCGCCGTCCAGCAGGCGGAAAAGAATCTGGCGCAGGCGCAAGCCCAATTGGACGATCTAAACAAGGGCAAGCGTCCGACGGAAATCACCTCGCTCGAAGCGCAAGTCGAGCGCGCGCAGGCCAACTTGAAACTGTCTTCAGCCGAGTTTGAACGACGGGAGCAACTCGGTGGTGCCGACGTCGTTTCCAAGGAGGAACTGGACCAGGCCCGCGCCCGGCGCGACGCCGATCAGGCGCAGTTTGACCAATCGAAGGCGGATTTAGAGACGGCCAGACTTGGCGGTCGCGAGGATGTCGTTCGCGCCGCGCAGGACGCAGTCGCATCGCAAAAGGCCGCTCTGGACAAGGCGCGCTGGTCGTTTGACCAGAAGCAGCAATTCGCGCCGACGAATGCGTTTGTACAGGACACCTTGTATCGCGCCGGCGAATGGGTGGCCGCGGGCAATCCGGTGGTGGAATTGTTGCCGCCCACCAACATCAAAGTTCGCTTTTTTGTTCCGGAAACGGTGCTGCCCCGAATCCACACCGGCCAGACCGTCAGTGTGAGTTTTGACGGCGGGCCGCACGCATATTCAGCTACGGTCAATTACATTTCCACGCAGGCTGAGTTCACGCCGCCGGTGATTTATAGCCGCGAGAACCGATCGAAGCTTGTCTTCATGATCGAGGCGAAGTTCTCTCCGGCTGACGCGGCGGACCTGCGCCCCGGCCAGCCGGTGGATGTGGAGGTGAAATGAAATATCCAACATCCAACATCCAACGCCGAACATCCAATGTATACGCGCGCCGAATCTCGTTGAGCGTTGGGTGTTGAATGTTTGCTCATCCGATGAACTCAGCCGACCTCGTCATTGACGTTCAAGGCATCACGAAGCGGTTTGGCAACCGCACGGTCGTGAACAACATCCCCATGCAGGTGCGGCGCGGCGAGATTTACGGTTTCCTCGGCCCCAACGGCAGCGGCAAGACGACATTTTTGCGGATGCTCTGCGGTTTACTCAAGCCCGACGCCGGCACCGGGAGTTGCCTCGGCTTTGATATCTGCGAGGAATCCGGCGAGATAAAGAAGAACATCGGTTACATGACGCAGCGCTTCAGTTTTTATGAAGACCTGACCATCGAGGAAAACCTGGATTTCATCGCAAAGCTTTACGAGATTCCGCAGCGCAAGGCCGCTGTGGAAAAAAGCCTGGAACGCCTCGGCATGACCGAACGCCGCCGACAGCTCGCCGGCGAATTGTCAGGCGGCTGGAAACAACGCCTGGCGTTGTCCGCGTGCCTGATTCACGAGCCGCAATTGTTACTGCTCGACGAACCGACGGCGGGCGTGGACCCGAAGGCGCGCCGCGATTTTTGGGAGGAAATCCACAAACTCGCCGCCAATGGCTTGACCGTGCTCATCACGACGCATTACATGGATGAGGCCGAACGTTGCCATCGGTTGGCCTACATCGCCTACGGAAATCTGCTCACCCGCGGCAAGTGTTGAGGAGGTTGTGAAAGCCGCCGGCCTGACGACGTGGGAGGTCACCGGGCCGGATTTGCAGGCGCTGGCCGATAAAATCCGCAGCCAACCCGGGGTCGAACAGGTCGTTGCGTTCGGTTCGACATTGCACGTGAGCGGGCGCGACGCCGAAAAGCTGCGCGCCAGCATCGGTCCGTGGATGACCGGCGGATATCGCTGGGAACGAATTGAATCCGGGCTGGAGGACGTGTTCATCAGCCTGATGGAAACCGCGAAGGACAATTTCTCGTGAAACGGTTTGTCTTCAACTGGCGGCGGTTCTGGGCGGTGGTGGTGAAGGAATTCATCCAGATGCGCCGGGACCGGCTGACCTTCGGCATGATGGTCGGCATCCCGATTGTTCAATTGATTCTCTTCGGCTATGCCATCAATTCCGACCCGAAGCACCTGCCGACGGCGATTTACGCTGCTGACAACAGCGTCTTTTCGCGGACGATTGTCTGGGGTTTGCGGAACAGCAGTTACTTCGACATCACCCGCGAAGCGAAGAACGAGGCGGACATCCAGAAACTGCTCGCGCAGGGCACAGTGCAATTCGCGGTGGAAATTCCCGTGGACTTCTCGCGTAAACTGCTGCGCGGCGAAAAACCGGATTTGCTTCTCGAAGCCGACGCCACCGATCCGTCTGCGGTCGGCTACGCCATCGCAGCGATTAATATTCTGACCACGACTGTGCTCGACCGCGACCTGACCGGGCCGCTGGCGAAACTGCGAGGAGCGTCCCCGCCGTTCAACCTCGTCACCCATCAGCACTACAATCCTGAAAACATCACGCAATACAACATTGTGCCTGGACTGATGGGCATCATGCTGACGATGACGATGATCATCATTACCGCGCTGGCCATCACGCGCGAGCGCGAGCGCGGCACGATGGAAAACCTGCTCTCCACGCCGGCACGTCCGGGCGAAGTGATGATCGGCAAAATTATACCCTACATCACCGTTGGCTATGTCCAGGTCTTCCTGATTTTGCTGGCGTCGAAGTTTTTGTTCAACGTGCCGATTGTGGGCAGCGTGCCATTGCTGCTGGTGCTGACGTTTCTGTTCATCGTGGCGAACCTCGCGGTGGGCATCACCTTTTCGACCATTGCCAAAAACCAGCTTCAGGCGGTACAAATGGCGTTTTTCTTCTTCCTGCCATCGCTCTTATTGTCCGGCTACATGTTTCCGTTTCGTGGAATGCCGGGCTGGGCGCAGGACATCGGCGAGATATCTGCCGCTCACGCATTTCCTGCGGGTGGTGCGCGGAATTTTATTGAAAGGCAACGGCCTGGTTGAAGTGGCCCCCGACCTTTGGCCCATCGCGCTGTTCTTGGTTGTAATGCTGGCCATCGGCATCAAACGCTACCGCCAGACGCTCGATTAGCCGGAGCGTCAGGCCAAGGATGGGATCCCCGTTCGTCGTTTCGCAGTGCAGGGAAAGCGGAATGTACGGATGGGAACTTTGATGCCCGGTGCGCGCATGTACGCGAAGGTCCGCCTTTATTTTCTTCGCGTGTCGAGACACCATTAACCGGTTGGTGCCGATTTACCGCCATAATCCTTTTGCGAATCGGTCACCTTTTTGCAAGGGTATGGTATGGTTTGGAATACGTAGGATTCCATGTTCGAGCAGTAGGATTGAAACATGCCTGAGAACGACTTGGACGGAAGGAAAGGCTGCGGCCAACTGAAGGCAGAAGGGGTTGGCCGGCGCGGCGCGAGTGTTTTTTTCCCTCCGTTCCACCTGGTGTGGCTGGTTTGCGTGGCCCAATTTATCCTGTTGTTGGTGCTCGCTTTTGCGTTTTGGCGTTCTCCTGCGTTGCCCTCCGGTCGGCGTGGCGCCCTGGCAACGCCCGTTGCCGGTTCGTCCGACCTTTATCTCGAAGGACGTCCCGGTCCTTGGGGCCAACTGGAATACGCCCGCATCGTCCTCGAGCCGTCAGATGAGTTCATTCCCACTAATGGGCAGGTCCTTGGTCCGACGCGCTGGTTTTTCGAAAGCTATACCCGTCCGGCTTTGGGCGAATTCTTTGATCGATGCGGACTGACGACGGCGCAACTGACCAGCTTGAAGAATCCGGCGATATGGCAAGACAAACCCAACGGCATCGAGGTTGCGCCGGGCGATGATCTGATTTTGAGCCTGGGTGAACCGGCGCGTGAGCGGATTTATTCCGTGCTGGCGCGAAGCCGGATGAATCTGTTGCACTTGTGGCCGTTCAAATCTCGCGCGAGTACTGTTGACGAGTGGTTTGCGCAAAGCGGATTGAGCACCCGGACCCTGGCGCTGCTGAAACAACTGACATATTTGCGGAACGGTCACCTTTGCTTTTCGGACCTTTACGTTTTATATCCGCGCATTCCCACAGATGAAGAACGGCGCCGATTGATCAAGACGCTCGCCCGTACGCCCGCGTTAATGGTGAAATTACAGATTAAACCGGACAGCGATGTTGATGAGTTGGCCGACTACTGGGCCAAGGGCCTGCGCAGCAAGGATATCCAGACCCTTCTCGAATCCCTGACAAATTTCCCCGGCGGGATGACGATTGACGTGACGCATTTGCTCCCTCCATTTGCCCGCAAGCGGCTCTATACCTTTCCGGTGCCCGCGATGAACAGTCCCGAGGTCGGTTGGCCCGACTGCAATTGGACGGCAATGAATTTCTTCAACGACCCGCCGGACGACCGCTTTTATAATCCCGATGTCTGGGGAAGTGAACTGGAAAAGAACTATACAAAGGTCAGGCAGGCGACCTTCGGAGATTTGATAGTTTTCTACCGGCCCGATGGGTTTCCGATTCACATGGCGGTCTTCATCGCTGATGACATCGTCTTCACCAAGAACGGCAGCAGCAGTTGGCATCCTTGGACGCTGATGAAATGGGATGATCTGATTGCAGACTACACCCTGGACTATTCGCCGCAGTACATCATTTTCCATCCGAAACAGCCGGAGCAGTAAAATTCAAGTGCCGGCGAGAATAATCCTGGCCGCTCTGACCCGGAATGGCGAAGGGTAGAGGGCATCGCCAGGATCCACGAGCGGTCACCGTTTCATCAGGCGAGATGGAGCCGCTTGGTTGGTTATGTGCAAAATATGTTTATGTCCGCGGGCCAAATGAATGTAATCTGTCTTTGACTTCGCATGAACTTCGGCAGAAGTTTGGTGCGTCGGGTTGCAACCGTTCGATCACGCCTCATTCGAGTCGCAGAGCAGCGATTCCACCTTGTTTCAAAAGCAGTTTGAAAGAGTTTATGAGCAGAAAAGTTTTATTGACCAGTGTTTGCCGTCCGATGGGACCGCAATATGGCGATGCGCCGTCCGTCGGCTACGAACTTCTTTACCGCCAGGTCACACGCGCGCAGGGGATCTTCAGCCCGCGCACGGTGAACGTGTTTTTTGGGCTCGATTACATTGCCGAGAACCTGGACGCGCCGGCGGTAGTGTTGCAATACCCGTCCAAACGCGAGCTCATCAAGGAACTCAAGAAGGGCTACGATTACGTGGGCGTTTCCTTCATCATGGCGCTGATCCACAAAATGAAGGAAACGGTGGCGCTGATTCGCAAGTATGCGCCGAACAGCAAGATCGTCCTCGGCGGTTACGGCACCGTGTTGAAGGACGATGTCCTCAAGCCGTATGCGGACTTCATCTGCCGCGAAGAAGGCGTGGGATATTTCCGCCGGTTGTTGGGCGAACCGGAAATTCCGATGCCCTACAAGCATCCTTTGATCGTGAGCTGGCTGAAGGTGTTCGGCTGGAAGGTTTCCGGCACGGGAAAAATTTTCGCCGGCCTCGGCTGCCCGAACGGCTGTGACTTCTGTTGCACTTCGCATTTCTTTTCACGGAAGCACATCAAGTTGCTGCCGACCGGACGCGACATTTACAACGTGTTGGAACGCTATTTTGATCTCGACCCCAGCCTGGTTTTTCTGATTATTGACGAGGACTTCCTGCTGAACAAAAAACGCGCGATGGAATTCCGTGAGTGCGTTTTGCAGGGCGGCAAACGGCCTTCTATCTTCGCCTTTTCCAGCATCAAGGCCATCAGCCAATACAAGGTGGAAGAGATTCTGGAGATGGGCATAGATGGTTTTTGGATCGGTTACGAAGGCACGCGGTCGAATTATGCCAAACAGCAGGGCCGGCCGGTGGCCGACATTCTTACCGAATTCCGCGAGCACGGCATCACCGTGCTGGCCTCGATGATTGTCGGATTTGATTATCAGACGCCGGAGATTGTCGCGCAGGAACTGGACGGGCTGATGAAGCTCAAGCCGTCGCTGGGGCAATATCTGATTTACGGCCCGGTGCCGGGCACGCCGTTCCACGAACGGGTCATCAAGGAAAACCTGCTACAGGACGTTTACACCACCGACAAAGACCTGTTTTACCGGCGCGCGGACGGGTTCCGGACGATGATGAAACACCCGACGCTGTCGCCGGCGCAGATTGAGGAGATGCAGCGCTGGTGTTTCGAGCAGGATTTTCAGCGGCTCGGTCCGAGCATTTATCGCGTACTTGAAACGCGCCTCCTCGGCCATCTCAAGCTTAAAGATTCCTCGAATCCCATCCTGCGGCAGAAAGCCGAATATTACGCGAATGAATTGCGCTATGCCTATCCGGTGTTTTTGCCGGGCAGGTTGCTCGGGCCCAACGCCGCGATCCGGAAATGGATCGGCGATCTGGAACGACGCATCCACGCCGAACTGGGACCTGCGCCGTTCAAGCAACAATTGAAATCCGTCCTGGCCGTGGGCGCGGCGTTGTGGGCGGGTGTCACGTTGAAGCTTGACCTTTTTCAACATCCGAAATTGCAGCGGACGACCTATCGCCTGCCGGAAAAGAGCTGGAGCGCGTTTGATCTGTGGGAAGAATTCCAGAAAAAGCATCCCATCCCGGACTTCTCCGTCAAAGTTGAATTGCAGCATGCCCGGCAACAGGTCTGGATGCGGCTGGAGGGCGCCCTGACAAAAAAAGACGCGGAGGGTCTGGGGCAGCGCATCCGCGATTCACTCTCCCGGAGCCGGAGCCGGCTGGTGCTGGATTTAAACAAGCTGCACTGGCAGAAAACAGAAGACCTCCGTCCCTTGTGCGTGAAGCTCGCCGCTTATCGTTCCCGCATTCGGGTGGTCCTGCCGAAATTATCGGCGGCCCATCCCGCACTGCTCCTGCTGGCCAGCACCTTCTACCAATATAAAGGGTGAGGCGGACGAAGGAGCGGTTTGGATGCGAATTGCGCGGAGGCATACGAATGGGGGGACTCGCAAGCCTGGAACGCAGTCGCTGAACCGGCAGGGAATATGCCGGAATCCACATGAAAGCAGCCTTTGCGTTAGATTTTTTGGGCACTTAAAATTCTTCAAAAAACCTCTTGCACGGGAGTAAACCTTTGATAGTTTATTCGCTCCGTTTCGCCTGAAAGGCGGGCTGACGCCGCGTTGGAGAGCGGCGTGGTTCACCCGGGCGAGGGACAGCAGTTGCAGACCGATAACTGATTCCCTGCAGGGACAGGAATGATGGCCTGCCGACTCCCTGAGTTGCTGCTGAAATCATTGTTATTATGCCAGTTAAAACATTTAGACCGCTAACGCCGTCTACGCGATACATCACGATCGCGGACTATAGCGATATTACGAAGACGACGCCGGAGAAGTCGCTGGTCGAGATTCGCAAGAAGACCGGTGGCCGCAACCACTACGGTCGCGATGACGGCGCGCGGTATCGGCGGCGGCCACAAGCAGAAAATCCGCCTCGTGGATTTCAAACGCAGCAAGCACGGTGTGGAAGCGACGGTTGCGGCCATCGAATATGATCCGATGCGCTCCGCGCGGCTGGCATTGCTGCAATACAAGGACGGCGAAAAGAGTTACATCATCGCTCCCGATGGGCATCAGGGTCGGCGGCACCATCTCCAGCGGCCCGGCGGCCCCGCCCGATATCGGCAACGCGCTTCCCCTCAAAATCATTCCGGTCGGTCTGCCCATTCACAACATTGAAATCGTCCCCGGTCGAGGCGCCCAAATGGTGCGCACGGCGGGCGGCGCGGCGATGTTGATGTCGCGCGACGAGGGTTACGCGCAGATTCGCCTGCCGTCCGGCGAAATCCGCAAGATCAACGAAGAATGCTACGCCACGATTGGCCAGGTCGGCAACGCGGAGCATGAGAACGTGATTTTGGGCAAGGCGGGCCGGTCGCGGCATCGCGGCATCCGCCCGATCAACCGCGGTGTTTCGAAGAACCCGGTGGACCATCCGAACGGCGGCGGCGCCGGCAAGTCGAAGTCGGGTGGCGGCTGGCAGCAGTTGACTTCGCCGTGGGGGTTGCTGGCCAAGGGTTACCGGACGCGCCACAAGAAGAAGATTTCAAACCGTTTCATCGTCGTCCGCCGCGACGGTCGGCCAATGAAGAACAAATAATTTATGGGACGTTCGATTAAAAAAGGTCCGTTTGTTGATTTTCATCTGCTGGACAAAATCCAGAAGGCGAAGAGCACCAATCAAAAAACGCCGATCAAGACCTGGTCGCGGCGTTCGACCATCACCCCGGATTTCGTCGGGCTGACGTTCAACGTCCACAACGGCAAGGTTTTCAACCCGGTGTTTGTGACGGAAAACATGGTCGGCCACCGGCTCGGCGAATTTTCGCTGACGCGCATATTCCGGAAACACGGCGCGCACACGGCCAAGGCGGA
Organism: uncultured Verrucomicrobiae bacterium; assembly: GCA_963802515.1. Taxonomy (GTDB): domain Bacteria; phylum Verrucomicrobiota; class Verrucomicrobiia; order Limisphaerales; family UBA11358; genus UBA11358. The sequence continues at coordinate 315,258 of CAWDIX010000002.1, read as the reverse complement.
GGCGAAGTAACATGGAAGTTCACGCAATATTGAAAAACGTCCCGATGTCTCCGCAGAAAATGCGCGAGGTGGTGCGGCAGATCCAGGGGTTGCCGGCGCTACAGGCGCAGGCGGTGCTGCAAGTCGTCCCGCGCAAAGGCGCGCGGCTCGTGGCCAAGACGCTCAAGTCGGCCATCGCCAACGCCGAAAACAATAACAAGCTCAAACCGGAAAGCTTGCGCATCAAGGAAGCCGTCGCCGGCGCGGCGACAACCCTCAAACGTTTCATTCCCAAGGCGCGCGGTTCCGGCGGACCAATCCTCAAACGTCGTTGTCACATCAAAATCACCTTGTCGGACGAATAATATGGGTCAAAAAACCAATCCAATCGGTCTGCGCGTCGCCGTCAACAAGGACTGGCGTTCCAAGTGGTTTGCAAACAAGAAGGAGTTCGGCGCGCTCCTGACCGAAGACCGCGAGATCCGCGAATTGCTGAAGAAGAAGCTCGAATCGGCGTCCGTGCCGAAGATTTTGATCGAACGCGCCACCAATCGCTGCCGCGTCACCATTCTCACCGCCCGGCCCGGCGTGGTCATCGGCCGCAAAGGAGCGGAAATTGACAAGCTCAAGGAGGAACTGAGCCGCAAGACCGGCAAGGAAGTTTATGTGGACATCGTCGAGGTGAAGACAGCCGGAACTCGACGCCCAGCTCGTGGCGGAAAACGTAGCCTTGCAACTGGAACGCCGCGTTTCCTTCCGGCGCGCGATGAAGAAGGCGCTGCAGACGGCGCAAGGATTTTGGCGCGGAAGGGATCAAGATTCGTTGCGCGGGCCGGCTGGGCGGGGCGGAACTCGCGCGTGTGGAAATGTATCACTGGGGCCGCGTGCCGTTGCACACGTTGCGCGCGAACATTGACTACGGATTTGCCGAGGCGTTGACCGTTTACGGCAAACTCGGCATCAAATGCTGGATTTGCCGCGGCGAAAACAAGCCGAAGAAGGAGACGAGCCAGCGGCCGAAGCAGCGCCGGAACTGAATTTAGAAGAGGATTTTGTTATGGCGATGATGCCTGAAAGAGTGAAGTATCGCAAGATGCACCGCGGCAGCCGCGCCGGGCTGGCGTCGCGCGGGCACACGGTGGCATTCGGCGAATACGGCTTGATGTCGCTGGAACGTTGCTGGCTGGACACCAAGCAAATTGAGGCCGCGCGCGTGGCGATTGCCCGCAACATGAAGCGACGCGGGAAAATGTGGATCCGCATTTTCCCGCAAAAGTCGTTCACGAAGAAGCCGCTGGAAACCCGCATGGGCAAGGGCAAAGGGCCGTTGGAATCCTGGGTGGCGGTGATTCGTCCGGCGAACGTGTTGTTTGAAGTGGACGGCGTGACGGAAGTCGAGGCGCGCGAGTCGTTGCGCCTGGCGGCGACGAAGCTGCCGATCAGAACCAAGTTTATTTCGCGGCATCATCTCAGCCGGTAGCTGGAATTTTATGAAGTTTTCGGAAATGAAAGACATGACGCTGGTGGAGTTGTCGGCCAAGAGCCGCGACCTGCGCCACGAAATGTTCAACCTGCGTTTGCAGCAGGCGAGCGCGCAACTGGAAAAATCGGCGCGCCTGCGCACGCTGCGCGCGCGACATCGCGCGGCTCGAAACGCGCATCTCGCAACTCCGCAACAAGGCGGCCTGAAAAGCGGCTTAAATCGTATGGCTGACACTGTGAATCCAACGGAAATCGCGCGCGGACAACGCAAAGAGCGCGTCGGCGAAGTCATCGCGAGCAAGATGGCCAAGACCATCGTCGTGCGCGTCGAACGCCGGTTTCCGCACCCGCGGTTCCACAAGGTGGTGACCGCCTACAAGAAATTTTACGCCCACGACGAAAAGGGCGAGGCCAAACCGGGTGACCGCGTGCGCATTGAGGAAACGCGCCCGATTTCCAGGATGAAACGCTGGCGATTGCTGGAAGTGGTGGAACGCAATGAAGGCGTTGCGCCGGTGGCCGAGTAACGAGATTTTATGCTGCAAATTCGTTCCCATTTGGACGTGGCGGACAACACTGGCGCGAAGATTGCCTGGGCGATCGGCGTGTTGGGCCGCAACCAGCGTTATGCGCGCGTCGGCGACATCATCAAGGTCCACATCAAAGATGCCGCCCCGGACGGCCAGGTAAAAAAGGGCGAGGTCCACAACGCGGTGATTGTGCGCACGCGACAGCCGATCCGCCGCAGCGACGGTTCGTATCTGCGCTTTGACAGCAACGCGGTCGTCATCATTGACGCGGAATAGAACCCGAAAGGCACGCGCATCTTTGGGCCGGTGGCGCGCGAGTTGCGCGACAAGAAATTCATGAAAATCATCTCGCTCGCGCCGGAAGTGATTTGAAACATTTATGAAGTGTCATGTGAAAAAGGGCGACGAAGTGGTGGTGCTGGCCGGCAAGGAAAAAGGCAAGCGCGGCAAAATCATCGCCGTGTCGCCGAAAAAGGCGCGCGTGATCGTCGAAGGCCTGCAATTGATCAAGCGGCACACGCGCAAAAGCCAGCAGCATCCGCAGGGCGCCATCGTCGAGCGCGAAGGAACGATCCATATTTCCAATGTGATGAAAGCGGAGTTGTTCGACGCGCGGCGGCGGACAGCTAAGATTTCGCCACGGCAAATCCGTGACTGAGAAATGAAAGCCAGACTTTACGAAAAATACATGAGCGAAGTGGTGCCGGCGCTGAAGGAAAAGCACAAATACACCAACGTCCATCAGATTCCCCGGATGGTGAAAATTGTGGTGAACATGGGCGTCAGCGCGTCGCTGGAAAAGAACGCGATCGAAGATGCGGCGAAGGACCTCGCGCTGATCACCGGCCGCAAGCCGGTCATCAGCAAGTCGCGCCACAACATCGCGAATTTCAAGCTGCGCGAGGGCCAGCCCATTGGCTGCCGCGTGACGCTGCGCCGGGACGCGATGTATGAGTTTTTCGACCGCCTGGTCGCCACCGCGCTGCCGCGCATCCGCGACTTCCGCGGGTTGTCGCCGCGCAAATTCGACGGGCGCGGCAATTACACGTTCGGGGTCGCCGAACAGACGATTTTCCCGGAAATCGAACTGGACAAAATCAAACGCACGCAAGGCATGGACATCACGATCGTGACCAGCGCGCGAACGACGCGCAGGCGCTGGATTTGTTGAAGCTGATGGGGTTTCCGCTGGCGGAAGCGAAGGAAGTGCCGGCCAAGGCGGCGGCCGAAAGCCGCCGTCAGGCAAAGCCCGAAAATGAAAAGCCGAAGCTTGAGACAGGAAGTGAAATAATTTTATGGCCAAGAAAGCATGGAGAGAGCGCAACAAGCGCAAAGCGGAGACGGTGAAGAAATACGCCGCGATCCGCGCGGAGCTGAAGGCCAAGCGCGATTACGCCGGCCTCGCCAAGCTGCCGCGCGACGCCAGTCCGATCGCGACTGGTGAACCGTTGCGCGATGAGCGGACGCCGTCACGGCTTACCTGCGCAAATTCGGCGTGTCGCGCCTCACGTTCCGCGAGGCGGCGTTGAATGGTTTGATTCCCGGCGTTGATGAAAGCCAGTTGGTAAGCGGATCAAAATCAGGATTACGAATATTTGATATGAGAGACCCGATTTCAGACATGTTGACGCGAATTCGCAACGCCGGCCGGGCCCTGCTGCCCGGTGGTGGAGGTGCCGCATTCGCGGGTGAAGGAAAACATTGCGGACATTTTGAAGAAAGAAGGTTACGTCGCCGAGGTGGCCGTCGAAGGGAAAGATGCCCAAAACCATCAACATCAAACTGAAATATCAGGGCAAAAAGAACGTGATTGAAGGCTTGCGCCGCGTCAGCCGGCCCGGACTGCGCCACTACGTCGGGGCGACGGAAATCCCGCGCGTGCTCGGCGGCCTGGGCGTCGCGGTCGTGTCCACGTCCGAAGGGCGTGATGACCGGCACGCAGGCGAAGAAGAAGAATCTGGGCGGCGAATTGCTCTGTTACGTCTGGTAAAATATTTATGTCGCGAATTGGAAAACAACCGATTGCCATTCCTCCCAAAGTGAAGGTGGAGGTCAAGGGGCAGAAAGTTTTTGTCGAAGGCCCGAAAGGCAAGCTCGACTGGGAATTGCCGGAGCGCACCAGCCTCAAGGTGCAGGACGGCAAAATCGTCGTCAGCCGCGACGGGCGAAGACGCGCAGGCGAAGGCGCTGCACGGTTTGAGCCGCGCGCTCGTCAACAACATGGTCAAGGGCGTGAACGAAGGCTTCGTCAAGAAGCTCGAAATCCAGGGCGTCGGCTTCAAGGCCGCCGTTCAAGGCAAAATTGTGAACCTGGTGCTCGGGTTTTCGCATCCCGATCAATTATGAGATTCCCGACCAGATCAAGGTGACGGTCGAGGAGAACACGAAACTGACAATTGAAGGCCCGGACAGGCGGCTGGTCGGCCAGGTCGCCTCCGAACTCCGCAGTTTCTATCCGCCGGAGCCTTACAAAGGCAAGGGCGTGCGCTATGTGGGCGAACACGTCCAGCGCAAGGAAGGCAAGACGGTCCAGTAAGGATTTTTAATTCACGGCAAAATCCGTGATGCATTCAAATGAGAACGGAACAGAAACAAAAGCTGGCGCAACTCCGCCATTGGCGCGTGCGCAGGAAGGTCCGCGGCACCCGGGAGCGCCCGCGCATGAGCGTTCGCTTTACGAACGAGAACATTTACGTGCAGTTCATTGACGACAACGCCGGCGCGACCCTGGCGGCGGTTTCGACGACGAGCAAGAGCGTGCCCGACCGCGACAAGCTCGCGGCCAACGTGGCCAGCGCAAAAGTCGTCGGCAAACTGGCCGCGGAAGCCGCGCTGGCCAAGGGCATCAAGCTCATTGTTTTTGACCGCAGCGGCGCGCGGTATCACTGGTCCAAGGGCAAAGGCAAGGACGGCAAGCCGGTGACGGTGCTTGGCAAGCTGGCGACGCTCGCCGGCGCAGCGCGCGAGGCTGGATTGAAATTTTAACCTGAAACCAGAAAGAATATTGTGGCTGAAATCGAAAAAATTGCAGGTGAACCGCAACGCGCCCCGCGCGGTCGTGGCCGCCGCGCCCGGTCCGCTTCCGACTCGCCTGAAGGAAACTTTGAAGGTGGCGCGACGGAAGAGCTTACCGAAAAGGTCGTTTACATCAACCGCTCCGCGAAGGTCGTCAAAGGCGGACGCCGGTTCAATTTCAGCGCGCTGGTCGTCATCGGCGACAAAAAAGGTCGCGTGGGCGTCGCGCTCGGCAAGGCGGGCGAAGTGGCTGATGCCATCCGGCGCGGCGGTGAACTGGCCCGCAATCAAATGGTTTCCGTCTCGTTGAAAGACGCGACGATTCCGCACGAAATTTTTTCCGCATTACGGCGGCGCCCGGGTTTTGCTGCGTCCGGCGTCGCCGGGCACCGGCATCATTGCCGGCAAGACCGTCCGCGCGGTTTTGGAATCCGCGGGCGTCAGGGACGTTTTGAGCAAATCGCTTGGGTCGAAGAACGCGGCGAACGTCGTGAAAGCGACGCTCAAGGCGCTATTGAGCCTTCGCACGCGCGAAAACATTTACAAGGGCCGCGGTCTGGAAATCCGGAAAATTGAACCCCCCAAGGCTGCCTGAAGCCGCTCCCGCCGCCTGACAGTTTTATGCGATTACACGATTTGAAACCCCGTCCTGGAGCGAAGCATCGCCGCAAGCGGCTCGGCCAGGGTGAATCCAGCGGCCATGGCAAGACGAGCGGTCGCGGCGGCAAGGGCCAGACCGCGCGTTCCGGCAGTTCGATTCGCATCGGTTTTGAAGGCGGCCAGATGCCGCTCATCCGCCGCATTCCCAAGCGCGGGTTCAACAACAAACGGTTTGGTACGCGTTATATCGCGGTGAACGTCGGCGAGTTGGACCGGTTCGACGATGGCGCGCGCGTGGATGAGACGGCTTTGCGCTCGGCCGGTCTGGCCAATGGCCACGGCAGCGGCGTGAAAATTCTCGGCGGAGGCGAATTGTCCAGGAAGCTCGTGGTGAGTGCGAGCGCGTTCAGCGCCTCGGCCCGCGCCAAAATCGAAGCCAAGGGCGGGACGTGCGAAATCATCAGCCGCAAACCCGCCGCACCGGCAAAGGCTTGATGGCGTTTAACGCATGTTCCGCAACATCTTCAACACGTTCGCCAACTGCTTCAAAATTCCGGAGCTGAAGTCCCGCATTTTGTTCACCCTTGGCTTGCTGGCGGTATGCCGGCTGATTGCGTATATCCGCATTCCAGGTTTGAACGGCACCGCCCTGACCGAATACTTCAACCGCGCGCAGGGCGGGGGCGGATTGCTGGGCATGTACAACACGTTCGCCGGCGGCGCGTTTGAACATTGCGCGATCGGGTCGCTGGGCATCATGCCTTACATCAGCGCCACGATCATGATTCAATTGCTGACGGCGGTCTGGCCGAAACTCAGCAAGCTCGCGCGCGAGGAAGGCGGCCGGGCAAAAATCATCCAGTACGGACGTTATTTGACGGTACTGATATGCCTCGGCCAGGGGTTGTATTTTGCCAGCAGCTGGGAAAATCCCGTAAAAATCTTTGAAGGGTTTCAAGGCAAACTCGTGCTCATTGACAATCAGTTTTTGTATCTCTCGCAAACCGTGCTGATCATGACCACGGGCACGATGCTGCTGATGTGGCTCGGCGAACAAATCAGTGAGCGCGGCGTCGGCAACGGCGTGTCACTGGTCATCACCATCGGCATCGTGGCGCGATTGCCAAGGGCGGTCACGGCACTGCAAGACATGTTCTTTCCCGCTGGCGGGCTCGAATCGAATTATCATTTCATGGGCACGGGGGTAATGCTGTTGCTCCTGCTGGCTTTGGTGATTGGCGGGGTCATTGCCGTGACCCAGGCGCAGCGGAAAATTCCCGTGCAATACGCGCAACGCGCCGTCGGGCGCAAACTTTATTCGGGCGGGACGTCGTTCATGCCGCTGCGTGTGAATTACTCCGGCGTCATGCCGATTATTTTTGCGCAATCCATTCTGCTGTTCCCGCAGCCCATTTGCTCGAAACTGGCCGATTTTTTCGGCAAAACCCCGTTTTTGAGCGATTTCTTCCACGGATTGGCGCTCATGCTCAGCGAGCGTTCGGTCTTTTACATGAGCCTTTACGGGCTGATGATCCTGTTCTTCTCGTACTTCTGGGTGGCGACGCAGTTCAACGAAATCCAGATTGCCGACGATTTGAAAAAGAACGGCGGCTACATTCCCGGCGTGCGCCCCGGCCAGGGCACGAGTGAATATCTGCACAAGGCGATGAGCCGCATCACGCTCGCCGGCGCGATTTTCCTGACGATCATCGCGGTGATTCCCATCATCCTGTCCCGCGAGATGACCATTCCCTATGACGTGTCCCAGTTTTTCGGCGGCACCAGCATGCTGATTACGGTCGGCGTTTTGCTGGACACGATGCGCCAGGTCGAATCGCATTTGATGATGCGCCATTACGACGGGTTTTTGAGAAAAGGCCGGTTGCGTGGACGATTCTGATTCTGCCCGGTCTGGTGATGACGGGCTCAAGCGCGGGACCGGATCATAATTTAGATTTGAAAGACGTCATTCTGAAAAGTGAGCGCGACCTGGAGTTGATGCGTCCGGCTTGTGCTTTGGCCGGGGCGGTGCTGGAAGCCATCGCCGCGTTCGTCAGGCCGGGTTTGACGACCCGCGAGGTGGACGAATTCGCGGCGGCGCAAATCAAGGCGCGTGGCGCGAAGAGCGCGTTTTTGGGCTATCGGAAATATCCGTGCCACACGTGCCTGTCGGTGAATGACGAAGTGGTGCATGGGTTGGCGGGGAACCGCGAATTGCGGTTCGGCGACATCGTGAGCGTGGACGTGGGCGTGTTTTACAGGGGTTTTGTCGGGGACACGGCGCGCACGGTGGCGGTGGGCGGTTGTGGCGTGCTGGCGCAGCGGTTGATGGACGTGACCGAACACGCGCTTTACGAGGGCATTGCGGCGGCGGTTCCGGGAAATCGCGTGACGGACATATCGCGCGCGGTTCAAAATTACGTCGAAGGCAACGGGTTCAGTGTCGTTCGCGAATTTGTCGGTCACGGCGTGGGGCGCGTAATGCACGAGGAGCCGCAGGTGCCGAATTTTGTTGATGCGAAGATGAATCAAAAGCTGCGGGCGGGCATGACGCTGGCCATCGAGCCGATGGTGAATGCCGGCCAGCCCGCCGTAAAAATATTGAAAGACGGCTGGACAGTGGTCACGCAAGATGGTTCACTATCCGCTCATTTTGAGCATACAGTTTTGATCACTGAACGTGGACCGGAGATTTTGACATGCCCGGAGACGAAGCCTTCCACGTTGAAGGTCGCGTGATTGAGGCGCTGCCCAACGGCACGTATCGCGCCGAACTGGCCAACGGACACCGGTTGACGGCGTTCGTGACCGGCAAGGCCAAGACGAATTTTGCCGGGTTGATAGCCGGCGACCGGGTGAAGTTGCGGTTGACGCCCTACGATTTGTCGGCGGGGCGGATTTTGGTCGGGTAAGAAACGATTTAAACATGAAAGTTCGCGCGTCAGTTAAAAAATTGTGTGAGCATTGCAAGATTGTGCGCCGGCGCGGCATCATCCGCGTCATTTGCTCAAACAAACGGCACAAACAACGACAGGGTTGAGGATTTAACAAAATATGGCACGCATCATTGGGGTAGAAGTTCCGCCGAACAAGCGCATCGACGTTGCGCTGCGCTACATCTACGGCATCGGCCCGTCCAATTCGAAGGAGATTCTGGAGCGGGCGAACATCGATTCAAGCATCCGTGCGAAGGACCTGACCGAGCAGCAGCTTTCGCAAATCGTCCATGCGATCCAGGAAGGCAAATATGTCATCGAAGGCGACTTGCGCCGGGAGATTGGCATGAACCTCAAGCGGCTGCAGGGCATCAAGTGTTATCGGGGTGTCCGCCACATGCGCGGTTTGCCGGTGCGCGGCCAGCGCACCCAGACCAATGCCCGCACGCGCAAAGGCCCGCGCAAGACCGTGGGCGTGCAGCGCAACCCGAACGCCAAGACCGGCATCCATTAATTCCGTCACCGATTAACTTTTAACCATTTATCTGTCCATGGCCGACGAGAAGAAAAAATCCGCCCCCAAGAAGGAAAAGGAAGCGAAGCCCGAAACGGAGGCTGCGGAGAAGCCCGCCGCCAAGGCCGCCGGAGAAAAACCGCTGGCAGCCAAAGAGAAGGGGCCGAAGAAGGCTGCGCCGACAGATGGAACTCCGGCTCCGGCCGGGGCCGAGGCTCCTGCGGCGGAAGCGGCCAAAGCGCCAGGCACCCCGGTGGCCGGTTCCGCGCCGAGCGCCGCCGAACTTCTGGGTGAGGACGCTGCGGCGAAGAAGATCATCAAGGCGAAGCACGCCAAGAATATCGTTTCCGGTGTTGCGAACATCCTGGCCACATTCAATAACACGCTCGTCAGCATCACGGACGCGCATGGAAATCTCATCGGCTGGTCGAGCGCCGGTCGCGTCGGGTTCAAGGGTTCGCGCAAGAGCACGGCGTACGCCGCGCAACAGGTTGCGCAGGATGCCGCGCGCCAGGCGATGGCTCACGGCATGAAGGAAGTCGAAATCCGCGTCAAAGGCCCCGGTTCCGGCCGGGAATCCGCCATCCGTGCCATCCAGGCCATCGGACTCGAAATCACCACCATCAAGGACGTAACGCCGATTCCGCACAACGGCTGCCGTCCGCGCAAGAAACGCCGCGTGTAATCCTGAACTTTCAACCCTCAACTCTTAACCCGCAACCAGACAATGGCTCGTTACACAGGTCCCCGCGTTCGCATCAGCCGCCGTTTCGGCATGCCGATTTTTGGCCCGACGAAATATCTCGAGCGCCGCAACTACGGTCCGGGCGTGCATGGGCCGAAGTCACGCCGCAAACATACCGATTACGGACTTGGTTTGATTGAAAAGCAAAAGCTGCGTTATTACTATGGGCTGTTGGAACGCCAGTTCCGCGGCGTCTATGAAAAGGCCTTGAAACGCCGCGGCGTCACCGGCGAGCAGATGTTGCAGATTTTGGAGACGCGCCTCGACAACGTGGTTTTTCACCTCGGCTTTGCGAACACGCGCGCGGCGGCGCGCCAGATGGTTTCGCACGGCCACGTCACCGTGAATGGCCGCAAAGTGAACATCCCGTCCTACGGCCTCAGGGTGAATGACGCGGTCAGCATTAAGAACAGCAACGTGTCGCGCCAGTTGGCGACGAAGAATCTGGAAATCGCGACGAGCCGCTCGGTGCCGGATTGGTTGTCTTTGAACAAGGAAGAGTTCAAGGGCACCGTGATGCGGATTCCCACGCGCGACGAGATCCAGCCGATTGCCAACGAACAGGCGGTCGTCGAATTTTATTCCCGCTAAACAAGCAAAAATACAAAAACAATTATACGGGCTTCGGCGGCTGCCGGGAATAACGGCGCTGAAGTCAGATTAAAATTGTTGAAAGGAAACCATGCCAGTACGTCTAGGACGATTCGAAATGCCCAAGCGGTTGACGAAAGAAGATTCAACCGCCACCGAAACTTACGCCAAATTTGTCGCCGAGCCGTTTGAAACCGGCTACGGCCACACCATCGGTAACTCGCTGCGCCGCGTGTTGCTGTCCTCGCTGGAAGGCGCGGCCATCACCTCGATGAAGGTGGACGGAGCGATGCACGAATTTGCCACCATTGACGGGGTGGTCGAGGATGTGACCGACATCGTGCTGAACCTGAAAAAGATCAAGTTCAAGGCGCATTCGCGCGACGAGCAAACGCTGTTGCTTTCCGTTAACAAGGAGGGTCCGGTCACCGCTGCCGATATCCAACTGAACCAGAATGTCGAATTGGTCAACCTGGATCAGCCCATCTGCACGCTCGACAAGAAGAAAAAATTCGAGATGGAGTTGTCGGTGAAAATCGGCCGCGGGTTTTGTCCCAGCGACGAAAACAAAAAGCCCGGCCAGGCCATCGGCGTGGTGGCTATTGACTCGCTGTTTTCGCCGGTCACGCGCGTGCGTTACGCCGTGGAGGCTGCGCGTGTCGGCCAGCGCACCGACTACGACCGGTTGATCCTGGAGCTCTGGACGGACGGGCGCATTTCACCCGACGACGCGCTTACGCAGGCCTCGGCCATTTTGCAGCATCACCTCGACGTGTTCGTCGGTTACGACAAGAACGCGGTCGAATTTGAGGAGGCCGTGGACAAGCAGGACGAGGAGAAGACGAAGATGAAGAAGCTCCTCAACATGAGCGTGAACGAAATCGAGCTCAGTGTCCGCGCAGCCAACTGCCTGAACAACGCGAACATCACCACCGTCGGCCAGCTGGCGATGAAGACCGAGCAGGAAATGCTCAAGTATCGCAACTTCGGCAAGAAATCGTTGAACGAAATCAAGGACAAGCTCCAGGCCTTGGGCCTGTCACTCGGGATGAACTTCGAGCCGGGCCTGCTGGACGCGCCGGTGAAGGAAGATTCCCGAGAACGAATTAAAGCCGGTTTTATGCGACATCTGAAGCGAACAGCCAAACTGGGGCGCACCCCCGAGCATCGCAACGCGATGCTGGCGAACCTGGTTTGCAGCCTGATTAAACACAAGCGCGTGACGACGACGCTCGGCCGGGCCAAAGCCGCGCGTCCGGTCGCCGAACAGATCGTCACGCTCGGCAAGCGCGGCACCATTACCGCCCGTCGCGTCGCCGCCGCCCGTTTGCACACGCGCGGCACGACCGAGCAACTCACCAAGGACGAACGCCGCAAATGGCGCGATCAGGAGGATGTCATACGCATTCTCTTTGACGAAATTGCGCCGGCGTTCAAGGAACGCAACGGCGGCTATACGCGCATCATCAAGATGGAACAACGCCAGGGTGACGCCGCACAGCGCGCAATTCTCGAGTGGGTGGATTATACGCCCGCCACGCCGGTTGAGCCCGAAACGGCGACCGCCGAAGAGGACAAGTCGGCTGAAACCAAACCGGCGGAAACGAAGACCGAAGAGAAGTAATTCGCCAAAGCCTTAAGCAGCCCGTTCACCCGAACGGGCTTTTTTGTTTGAAATGGATAACCTCAAACGCCGGACGCTCGACATCGAATATCAGATGAAAACTCAACAAACCTGAGTTTCGACGTTCAGGGTTCGATGTTTCATTTCAGGAATAAGAGCAGCATTCCGGCCGCGACCAGCAATGCAACGACCCACCAAAACCGCCCGACACCCCGGGGCTTGACCGGTTCCGGTCCGAATTCTCTTTTTACAAAATCGTCGTGGTCAAAATGATCATCCGGCAGGCCAAGATGGCTGGCGTAAGCCGTCTCCGACCAGCCGGTCTGTTCATCCGAACCGCACTCGGGACAGGCCTTGGCCTCCGGCGGGACTTCCGCGCCGCAATTAGGACAAACCTCGGGGGTCATTTACGATTTACGATTGATGATTTACGCGCGCTCCGATTTGTTTGCCAGAGTCGGATAATACGGGACTCGTAAATCGTATATCGTAAATCGCAAATCATCCCCCGGCGCTCGTGTATTCTTCGTCCGTCAGCAGGTCGAGGCCCATGAGGATGTAATCGTGCGAGTTGGCCTGCATGTCCTTGACGTAATTTTCCAGGCGCGAAAGCTGGCCGAAACCGAGCAAGGCGAACATCTTGATCGCCGCCGCCTGTTCGCCGATGAATTCCGCCTCGACCTTTTCCAGGCCGACCTGCCGGGCGATGTCCACGATTTCCGAAACCAGCGCGGTTGCCAGGCCGCGCCCGCGGTGTTGCGGGTGCACCAGCACGCTCACGCGGCCAATGTGTCGTCGCCAGCCGCCGAGTTGCTGGTGCAAAGTCGCGTCGCCGACGATTTTGCCGCCCATCAGCGCCACCAGCGGCAGGTTGCGGCCGTAGTCAATGTCCCGGCACCAGTCGCGGATGGTCTCGATTTCCGTAACGCGGTGTTTGATGAACATCCGTTCGGGTTCGGGGATGCCGAGAAACAATTGATGAAAATCCTTTTCGTCATCGTGCCGCAGCGGACGCAGCGTTGCCTTCGCGCCGTCTTTCAACGTAATGACTTTCGGAAACTTCTGGAGTTCGAGTTCAATGTTGAATGACATGAATTCCTTTCCCGTTCGCCGGCAATTTGTGCCATACGCCGCGCCGCAAATCAATCAATACCGGCCCACCGGCGGATGCCGGTGGCGTGTTTGACAAACCGGCTGTTGATTTCCGCGGGGTCCAGGCTCCAGCGCGCCGCCAGAAACGGCACTTTTTTGACATTGAATTCCAAGTTCCCATTGGCCGCCGGATTTTCTCCGTAGGCAAAACATTTCATGCCCAGTTCAATCTCCGGCAGGGTCTTGGCACCCTGGTTCCAGACGGTTTCACCTGCCCAGGCATAGGCGCGCGTCACGCAGCCTTCATCCAGCCGGGCCCAGGCATGATGACGCAATATGCCGTTGGCATGGAAATATTGGACATGCCCCAGCCGGCGGCTCAACAGGATCAGGAAATGAAAACAGGCGTCCACGTCGTCGCAGGGATTGGGGAGACCCGGACCGGTGACGATGACCCAGCCATGCACCTGCGGGCTGATGAAAAAGTCGCGCCCGGCCGTCATGCCCTCCGACCACGAATCCAGCGTGGCGCGGTTCGGTCCCAAAGCGGACTGAACGGCTTTGGGATTGACCGAACGGATGGCCAGCCAGCTCGTCGGGCGTTGGAGGAAAGGTGGAAAAAACAAATAGGGATTTTGGGTCACGCTGGACGCAAGCTTGAGATCGAGGTAATAGGCGCGCCGGTGCAGCGCATAAATGAGCGAAAGAAAGATGATGCCCATACCCAGCGCCAAACCGTGCAGCGCGAGCAACATCAGCGGAATCGTGTCCGCGGAACTCATGGGCCGAGTTTACACCAGCCTGTGCAGCAAGTTCAACGAAAATCTCGGGGAAATTGCTGCTCGGCGGCGTTCCGCCGCGGGAATTCCCGCCAATCAGGCATCTTTGCGGGGGAATAACGGTACCGGTTCGCCGGTTTTGTGACCCGCAGGCAGGCCGCCCCAGGCCGCGACCTCGAGTTTGTCCGGCGCGCCGGGTAAACCGAGTTGCGAGTAAATCTTCGTCGCCGTCCCGGGCAGGAACGGCCAGAGCAAAACGGCCAGCACACGGCAGGTTTCGGTCAGATTGTAGAGCACTTCGTCGAGCCGGTTCGCTTGTGCCGGGTCCTTGGCGAGCTTGAACGGCGCAGTCTGGTCCACGTACTGATTCGCCCGCGTGACGAGCGACCAGATGCTTTGCAGGGCGGATTGAAGCTGATTATGTTTCAACAACGCGCGCGTCTCATCCGCAGCCTTTGCGGCGAAGGCGGCAAGTTCATCGTGTTTCGCGGGCAGGACGCCGGCGCGATAGCGTTTGAGCATCGAGAGCGATCGGTTGACCAGATTCCCGAGGCCGTTGGCGAGTTCGGAGTTGTAGCGCGACCTGAACCCCGCGTCGGTCCAGTTGCCGTCCGGGCCGATGTCCAATTCGCGCAAAACGTAATAACGAAAGGCGTCCAGGCCCCATTCGTTGATGACGGCAACGGGATCAACAATGTTGCCGGTGCTCTTGCTGATTTTCCCGCCGTCCTTCTGCCACCAGCCATGGACGAGAATTTGTTTCGGCAGCGGCAAGCTCATCGCCTTGAGCATGATCGGCCAGAACACGGCGTGAAATTTCAGAATGTCCTTGCCGATGACGTGGAGGTCGGCGGGCCACAAACTCAGTTGCGGGTTGAGGGTTGGAGGTTGAAAGTTGAGCGCGGACAAAACGGCCGCGTCGCCGTGGGCCGCGGGGACGCTGAGGTAGCTCACGAGGGCGTCGAACCAGACGTAGGTGACAAAATCCTTGTCGAAGGGCAGGGGAATACCCCAGTTCAACCGTGCCGCCGGCCGCGAAATGCACAGGTCTTCGAGCGTTCTGTTCTTGAGAAAACCGAGGACTTCGTTGCGCCGGTAATCGGGCTGCACGAACGACGGGTTCGCTTCAAGATAATCAATCAACCACTGCTGGTGATCGCGCAGCTTGAACCAATAATTGCTTTCCTCCAGCTCGATGACTTCACCGTAAGCCGGGTCAAACGTGCCGTCGGGCAGGCGGTCTTTGTCGGTCAGAAAGGTTTCTTCTTTGGTTGAGTAAAAGCCCTTGTAAGTCGCTTTGTAGAATTGTCCTGCGTCATTGAGTTTTGAAAGGATTGCCTGGACGAAGTTTTTGTGCCGCGGCTCGGTGGTGCGGACGAAATCGTCGTTGGTCAGTTCCAGTTTCTTCGCGAACGTCTTCCAGTCTGCCGCGAGCTGGTCGCAATAGGCCTGCGGCGTTTTGTCCTCGGCGAGGGCGGCCTGCTGGACCTTCTGGCCGTGTTCGTCGAGGCCGGTCAGAAAAAAAACTTCCTCCCCCAGACCGCGCCGGGACCGCGCGATGACGTCGGCAACCACTTTCTCGTAGGCATGGCCGAGATGCGGCTGGCCGTTCACGTAATCAATCGCGGTGGTGATGTAAAACCGTTTGTTCATTGTCGAACGCATAATCTGGCGCACAGTGGTAATAATGGCAATCTTTCGCCCGTTTTATTCCAATTCGGTCCAGCGCATAACATTGACCGGCTCTTGAAACCAAGGGCTTTTTGCCGCTGGAACTTGGACCGTCACCACCTTCCCGATGCCTGGGTCGGCTTCAATCCATTTTCCGCCTCCCAAGCAGGCAAGAACATGAATACCGCTGACCGTAACCGCGATGTCCCCCGCCAATACTTTGCTTTGATCCAGTTCGTTGATGCCGCCGATGGTGAGCATGTGCTTTGTTTGGTGGCGGTACTCATTTCCCAAGGCTTTGGCGGTCGAATCGTGCCACCACAAAGACAACGCGTAACGCACCAGATGTGGATTCAACGTCACAATTCCTTGTTGCAGACTCGCCTTGATCAGGCCGGCGCGGACCAGACCGGAACAATCGATGCCAAGTTTGCTTTCGCCACCCCAGACGTACCGTGTGCCTTCGTATGAGCGAAGTGCTGCGACATATTCGTTTCGTAAACTTTTTGCATCAAAATTCCGGCCGGGACAAATCAAAAAACCGGAAGTAATGAATGAGCTGAGAAGCAAAAATATTCGAAGAGGTGGCCTGCGCCAGCCAAAATACAGGCATCCGACCCATAAACCGAGTAATGAAAGTATCAACGCGATTCGAAGAGGTCGGTTCTCAATCGGAAACAAGAAAAGGACAATTGTGATTGGCCATACGATAATCCAGGATCTAAAGCATAGTTTCTTCATCGTTTCCAAAATTGTTCTGCCAGTCGTTGGCAAATCAGTAAAGCGTATTCACACGGCAATCGCACTTGCCGCAACGGCATTTCGCGCTATAATGTTCCGTGGCTGTGGCGGAAAACCAGCCAAAGACCAAAAACCGCTTGAACCAAGAACTTTCACGTTTTGCCGCCCGTTTGCAGGGGATGATCTCCCATCGGCAATCGGCAATCAACCATCGGCAATTCTCCGAACTGGCCCTTGAACTCTTTGCGCTCCAGTTCCGGCACAACGCGGCTTACAGAAAATGCTGCGAGGCCCGCGATTTGATGCCCGAATTCGTCGAACACTGGACACAGATTCCCGCCGTGCCAACGGCGGCATTCAAGGTGCTGGAATTGACCTGCCTGCCGCCAGGCGAGCGCACCGCGGTTTTCCATTCCAGCGGGACGACGGAGCAAAAGCCGAGCCGCCATTATCACCACGCGGAGTCATTGAAAATGTATGAGGCATCATTGCTGTCCTGGTTTCTTGAAAATGTCCTGCCGGATTTACGATTGACGATTTGCGATTTGCGATTGATTTGCCTTGCGCCGCCGCCTGCCCAGGCGCCGCACTCATCGCTCGTTCACATGTTCGAAACGGTGCGGCAGGAAATTGGCGCCGCAGAAGCGGCGTTCGCCGGCACAATTGCCGCCGACGGTTCCTGGACGCTGGATTTCGACGCGTTGCTCATGGCACTGAATGCGTCGCGCGTCACGGGTCACGCGTCACTTCTTTTGGGCACGGCGTTTTCGTTCGTCCATTTGCTGGATTTTCTCGCGGAGAAAAACTTACGTTTCAATCTGCCTGCCGGTTCGCGCGTCATGGAAACCGGCGGATACAAAAATCGGTCGCGTTCGATGCCGAAGGCGGATCTGCACTCGCTCATCGCCCAACGCCTCGGCGTTCCGCCCGAAAATATCCTCTGCGAATACGGCATGAGCGAATTGAGTTCGCAGGCTTACGACCGCGTGGCGCGTGACGCGTGGCGCGTGACGGACAAAGGCGGCGCGTCTCGTCACCTGTCACCCGCCACCCGTCATTTTCGTTTTCCCCACTGGGCGCGGGCGCAAATCGTTTCACCGGAAACCGGACGCGAAGTGGCTGAAGGCGATTCTGGTTTGATACGTGTGTTCGACCTGGCGAACGCCTTTTCCGTCATGGCCATTCAAACCGAGGATCTGGCCATCCGCCGTGGGGATGACCTGGAACTGATTGGCCGCGCACAACGGGCCGAACCCCGCGGTTGTTCGCTGATGAGTGTTTCGGTGGTTCGTGGATAAATAAGCATGAGCTTGCCGAACTATTTTCTCGCCGATTTGCCGCCGGAAGCGACGCTGTCGCCGGCCATGATCACGGAGGCGTGCCAGACATTAAAGCGCAACCGCGAACGCTATCTCGCCCGGCGCACAATGAACGCGCTCCTGGAAATCCTCGTCGAGGTCGCCAAAGGCTGGTTGCAGACGGACAACCGCTTTCGAAAACTCGCGTTGAAATCCGGCCCGGCGGAAACCGGCTTCTCGAGCACCACGCTGGCCAAAGGCCTTGACGATTTCTTCCGCCAGTTCACGCCGGAGAATGTTTCGGAGTTGCTGGAACAGGAACTCGGCGATGCCGCTGATGTGACGGGCGACAAATGGCAGGTGGCAGGGGAAACGGGTTCCCCGCGTCGCCGGTCACATGGCCCTCGTCACTTTTGGCGCGGACCGGAAATGCTCGTCCACATCGCAGCCGGCAACATTCCGAATCCGGCGTTGATGAGCATCGTGCTCGGTTTGTTGACGCGGTCCGCGCAATTCGTGAAATGCGCGAGCGGTTCGGCTTATTTGCCGCGGCTGTTCGCACATTCAATTTATCACGCCGAGCCGAAACTGGGCGCGTGCCTGGAAATTGCCGAATGGCGTGGCGGCAATGCGGATTTGGAGACGGCGCTGTTTGCGGAGGCAAATTGCGTGACCGCGACGGGCAGCGACGAAGCGCTCGCGGCCATCCGCTCGCGTTTGCCGGTTCACACCCGGTTTCTCGGTCATGGCCATCGCGTCAGCTTTGGTTTTGTGACGAGGGCGATTTTAACCGGAACCCATTTGCGGCGGATCGCAACGCGAGTGGCGGACGACGTGGTTGCCTGGAACCAGCTTGGTTGCCTTTCGCCGCACGTGATTTACGTCCAGTCGCGCGGCGAAATCCTGCCGGAAAAATTCGCGGAGCTGCTCGCGGACGAATTGGAGCGGCGCGAACAGACCGAACCGCGCGGCGAACTGGCGGCGGAATCCGCGGCGGCCATCGCTTCGCGCCGGGGATTTTACGAGGTGCGGGCCGCGCATTCTCCGGACACGCAAATGTGGCACAGCAAAAATTCAACCGCCTGGACGGTCATCTTTGAGGCGGACGCGCGGTTTCAAATTTCATGCCTGAACCGGTTTGTCTACGTAAAAGGTGTGAAGGATTTGCCAGAGATGCTGCAAAATGCCCAAGCCGTGCAGGGCAAGGTTTCGACCGTAGGCATCGCTGCGCCGGAGGAACAGACGGAAGAATTGGCGATGCGATTGGCCCAGTGGGGTGCAACCCGGGTGTGCCCGCTCGGCCAGATGCAAAATCCGCCGCTGACCTGGCGGCACGATGGCCGCCCGGCGCTCGGTGATTTGGTGACGTGGACGGATTGGGAGATGTGAAACATGAAACGAGATGCGTGAACTCGTTACGCGTCACGTTTTGCGAATCACGATTTGCGAAATATGAAAATGGAATTGCGAAAAACGTTTCAGTTCGAAGCGGCGCACCTGCTGCCGCGTTTGCCGAAATCGCACAAGTGCCGGCGGCTGCACGGCCACAGTTTCAAGGTGGATATTGTCGTGGCGGGCGAATGCGACGCGAAGCTCGGCTGGCTCGTGGATTACGCGGACATTACGGCGGCATTCAAAGCCATTTGGGAGAAGCTCGATCACCGTTATCTCAATGAAATCCCCGGCCTCGAAAACCCGACGAGCGAGGAAATCGCGGTCTGGATTTGGAAAAAGCTGAAGCCGAAGCTGCCGTTGCTCACGGAAGTGGTCGTGGCCGAGACCTGCACGGCGCGGTGCGTTTATCGGGGGTAGCACCCGCGTCTCGCGGGTCGTTTCGGGCGTCGCGCCCGAAACTCCGGAAACGCCCCTTACCGATGTTCGTGTGGCCCGGACTGGTCGTGCGCGCGCCGCCGCAATTCGGCGAGACGCCGAATTGAACCCGCCAGAGGCGGGTGCTACCGACACGTTACGGCGTGTAAACCATGTTCGTGCCGGTGGCCGGATCTTGTGGAACAGCTTTGAGATAATCCGGGACCAGATCGGCGATACTTGCGGGTGGATGGCCATTGTCCAATTTGAAGGCGCGGGCGGCCAGATCAACGGTCAATTGCCGCATCTTCATTTGTTGTTTGTTGAATCGGTCTTCGCCTCTTTGAAAAGCCTTGTTCAAGGAATTGCGCGACATCAGCCTTACAAGTTCGTTCCGCAACCCTGGATGGGAACGGCGCGACCAATCACGTTCCTGTTGCATGACTTCACTCCAGGTTTGGCTTTGAGCGTCCAAGGTTTCCAACGCTGCGGCAGATTCGCGGCAGGATTTTGCGCCCAGTTGGTCAACGAATTTCTGCAAACCGGCGACACCGATTGCCTCAATGGCCGTGCCGACCAGTTGATCAATGATGACTCCGCCGCGGGCCGATTCGGCGCCCAGGTAAATGGCGTCCAGATAAGATCGAGCCGCATCGTGGGGACGGTTTTCCACTTCAGCCAGTCTGCCTTCAGCGGCCAGAAGCTGTGCCAACCGTTTGAAGCCGGCGAGTTCGTTGAGGTGATTCGCCATGTAAGCTTCGGAGGACTGGACTGGCACCCGGCATTGATTGCTCAAACCGGCGTGCAGCAATTGCAGTGCGCCGGCGTTCGCTGTAACCAGTTTGTTCAGTTGTTGTTCGTCCATCTGCGTGTATTCGCCCGGATCGCCCGTAACCGCTCGCCCCGCGTTCGCCAAATCATCGTAGCCATTGGGATTGGGCAGGGGCGCGAGAGGCGGCAGCGGCTCGGCGGTCCAGAAAAACAGGAGAGCCAGGAAGAACAGAAACGGCGATGCCAAAATGAAAAGTGTAATCAGCCAATTGCGGGTTTTGGTGGCCATGCTGACAGCAGCTTGGCAAGAAATCCGCCGCCGTCAATCATTCAGGTGTTGTCGCGCGCCTGCCAATATCGTTCAACCAGAGGCGGAATTTGATATCACGAAACGCAAAAAGAGGCTTGTTGAATCCCGGCGGCTTCATAACATGGTCCGGTGCTGAAAGTGAACCAGACATATATTTAATCCTGCATGACCAACCAACTTCAATCATTGGATCAAATCAAGAATACCGTCATTGATCTGTCCATTCGCTTCGGCCCGAAGGCCTTTGTGGCCATAGTCATTCTGGTAATCGGCTTTTTCGTAGCGCGCTGGGTGGCAGGTTTCGCTCAGCGTTACTTGGACAAGCTTCACATGGAACCGCCGGTTCGCATTCTCCTCCTGCGCCTGATTCGTTTGTTGGTCCTGCTGCTGTTTCTGTTAATGGCGTTGACCAACCTGGATGTCAACCTGCTGCCGCTCATCGCCGGACTCAGCGTTGCGGGCGCCGGGGTTGCACTCGCCATGCAGGGTGTGCTCGGCAACCTGGCGGCGGGTATGACCATCATTTTCACCAAGCCATTCCGCGTCGGCGAGTGGGTTGAAATAGCCGGTGTGTCGGGACAGGTGACGGGGATCGAACTCTTCTCCACCACCTTGGTGCATACCGACCAGTCGCGCGTTGTCATTCCCAACCGAAAGATCGTCGGTGAAATTCTGCACAACTATGGCAAGGTGCGACAGCTTGACCTTTCCGTCGGGGTGGCCTATGGGACGAATCTGAACGACGCCACAGCCATCGTGCGCGGCGTGCTGGCCGCCAACCCGCGCGTGCTCAAAGAACCGGTCCCCATCGTTGGTGTTGCCATGCTGGCCGATTCCTCAATCAACATCGCCATCAAACCGTGGACCAAGGTGGATGATTTCATCCTGGCGCAGGTGGAAATCAATCAGGCCATTGCGGAACAGCTCCGCGCCGCCAACATCTCCATTCCTTTCCCGCAACGCGAAGTGCGGTTGCTCAATAACCCGTAAGACTGCGAATCCGATGGCCATATAATTGCGGGATGACATTCAATCCGGCCCGTCCGCGTTCGCGTTCCCGGAATGAATCAGGGAATCGAGGACGAGGACGAGCAGGAGAACAACGACGATAGCGATGGCACGGATTCACGCCTTCCCTTGGTGCATCTCGGTGTGGACCTTGCCTACGCCTTTGGCCAGCGCGTCCCAGTCGGGTTCGCTGGTTTCCCAACCGCCGCTGAATCGCACGGCGCGCACGGCCTGTGCTGTTTTGAAACCCATCGCCGCAAGTACGTGCGACGGTTCCTCCTTGCCGGTGGTGCAGGCCGAACCGGTGGACACGGCGAAGCCCGCCTTGTCCAGTTTCACCACCCATTGATGCTTGCGGTCGCCCTCGGGCATGAGTGCGGAAACGGTGTTCCACAGGCGCGGCTGGTTGGCGCCCACGATGGTCGTGCCGGTTACGGTGTGCAACAGTTGCCGTTCAAAATTGTCGCGCCACACGCCGCGCAAAATGTGTTCGCTGCGGGACATCTGCTGCTCCCGGATTTCCAGGGCCGCGAGCATGGAGACAATGGTCGCAACGTTTTCCGTCCCGGCCCGGCGGCCGCCTTCCTGCTGGCCGCCGAGGAGCAGGGGAATAACTTGACACCGGCGCGGCACCTTCAAAAAGCCGATTCCGCGCGGGCCGCCAAATTTGTGCGCTGCCCCGCTCAGATAATCGCATTCGCCCAAACCCTTCGCCGGCATTTTGCCGAGCCATTGCACGGCATCGCAGAAGAACGGCACTTCGTATTGCCGGCAAATCGCCATCACCTCGCGCCACGGCTGGATGACGCCGGTCTCGTTGTTCGCCGCCATGACGCCGACGAGGCCGGGACGCGTGTCCGCCAATTCAGCCGTGAGCCAGTCCAGATCAATCACCCCTTCATGCGTGACGGGAATCACCCGGGCGCGTTTGCCGAAATAATGCTGCGACGATTCCATGACGCACGGGTGTTCGATGGCCGAAACCCAGACTTCGCGTTTCGCATCGAGCGTGTGGGCAAAATGGTGCAGGACGGTGTTGTTCGCCTCCGTCGCGCCGCTGGTCCAGACGATGTCCTGCGGATGACAGCCAAGAAACGCGGCGAGCTTTTCCCGCGCATCGGCCATGGCCCGCCCCGCCCGCGCGCCGAACTGGTGCATGCTGGACGGGTTGCCGCCGATTTTCCCGGTTGCTTCCAGCCAGGCTTCGCGCGCCTCGCGCATCACCGGGGCAGTGGCGTTGAAATCAAAGTAAATCATCGGTCGGATAAGATACGATGGGCGGCAAAACTGGCGAGTTTTTTGTGAGCGCCGGCGGGCCACACCTTAACGGCTTGAAGTGAAGGAGAATTCCCCCCTAAATACTTTGACAATACGCCATTTTCAGTTAACAACAGGCAATCAGATGAAAAGCCGGTCTCGCAAGTTATTTTGCACAGACGGTCTCACATTGATCGAATTGTTGGTGGTCATCGCCATTATTGGTGTTCTGGTTGCGATATTGTTGCCCGTGTTGGCGAGCGCCAAGGCGACAGCTTACAAAGCCCAGTGTGCGGGCAACCTCAAACAATGGGGTGCCGCCATCACCATGTACGCCGGCGACAGCTCCGGGTCTTTTCCCGACAACACCCAACCCGGTGCCGCCGATCTGGCATGGATGGCATATGATTTCTCAAACATTTTCTACCCCGTGTATTTATATCACAACAAGCCCGGTACCAGCGTATCCGGTCTGCGCAGCAAAAATGATGTGTTCTACTGTCCAACGGATATTGCGCATCGTGAAGCCGAGTCCCTGGGAAACCTTCCAAACGTGATCGGCTACAACTATCTTCCGGGGCGCGCCCAGATGACAAATCCATGGGGCGTCTCATGGAACTACGATGCCAGCGGGCTGGGGGCGTGGTGCCTTAAACGGCCCAAACTCGATGGCCCCTATCGGAAAGCACCCGTGATGATTGACCGGTTGCAGCGCACGCAGTTCAAGGGCTGGTTGAACGTAAATATTTACAACGGGAGGATTTACCCGGACTCAAATCACCCGGGCGCCCGCGGCGTTCCCGCCGGCGGAAATTTTCTTTTTGAAGATGCCCGCGTTGAATGGAAAAGATTTAACGAAGCCAACCCGGCCGGGACCATTGATGTCGGGTCAACCGGCAACGGTCCGGCAGGCACCTACACCGATTATTACCGGCCGGCCGGCCTGGACAAGGGCCCGTGGTAGAGGCCTGACATTAAAATCTTCCTGTGGGCGGCGGTGAAAGCCAGTTGCTCCATTTGCGCCGGAGTTTTCCAGACGCCGTCAATTTTTCTGGAAATGCCCACCGACGAAACGGCAAATGCTTCCAGCGTGATGCGGTAACGGGTGATGGAATGTTTCACTGTGGTCAGCGGTTCAAGCCTCAAAGGTTCAACTCCCAGGGCATCTTTCGTGGTGAGTTTCAGATTAAATGCTTCATCAACGATTTCAACGTTCGGAAATTCCCACAAATGCGCATTCACAACGCCGGCGGGCCGTTGGCGGACAAGGAAACGGCCGTTCCGCTCGGCGACAAAGGCAACAAAATGGCGGGCCGTGGCCGTCGCCCGTTTGCCGAAGTTGGGCAATTCTTCGGCGCGATTCTCGCGAAAGGCCACACAGAGTGTTTTAACCGGGCAGACTTTGCATTGCGGATTGCGCGGGGTGCAAACCAAAGCGCCGAGTTCCATCAACGACTGGTTGAGGTGCGAACAGCAGGTTTTTGAATTTTTAATTTTTAATTTTGAATTCTGTACCAGTTCTTCCGCCAATCTCCAAAGCCGCGCGTTCGTTTTCTTCTCCTTCGTATTTTCGGCAATGCCAAAGATGCGCGTCAGCACGCGGATGACGTTGCCGTCCAGGACCGGTACCGGCTGGTTGAAGGCGATGCTGCAAATCGCGCCGGCGGTGTAACGTCCGATGCCCGGCAACGCGAGCACATCGTCAAAATGTTCTGGGAATGTGCAGGTGACGACGTGAGGAGTATCTAATTTCCTTTTAGTTTGAGTCTCGTTACCTCGACTCCTACGGGATTCTGAAATGGCATCTTGCCGTGCGACTATTTCCCGCGCGGCTTTCTGCAAATTCCGGGCGCGGGTGTAATAGCCGAGTCCTTCCCAAAGCTTGTGGATTTTGTCCGGGCTGGCGTTCGCGGCAGCCTTGATGGTGGGCAGCTCACGCATCCAGCGTTTCCAGTAGGGAATCACGGTTTTGACCTGCGTTTGCTGGAGCATGATTTCGGAAACCCAGATGGCGTAGGGATCACGGGTGCGGCGCCATGGCAGATCGCGGGCGTTGGCGGAAAACCAGTCGAGCAACGCCGGCACCAGCCGGTTTAAGTTCGAAGTTCGCCCGTCTTCGCATCGCTTTGACGCGGCAGAGAGTTCGGAGTTCGGAGTTCGGCCTGCCATGTGCCGGAATTATTGCCGCAAAAAGGCGCAAAAGCCGCAAAAAAACTTTCGGCAGTGGCACAGGCGTCCCGCCTGAGTGTTTCAAAAACCAGGAAGCTCAAAAACCCACGGGCGGGACGCCCATGCCACTAAATCTTTGTGTTCTTTGCGCTTGTTTGCGGCTATTTTCCGCGTCGTGCAACCGCTGACTTCCTACACCTGCAAGCTCACCGATGCCCAGGCGTCGGCGCTCGACGCCGCCCTGCGCACGCGGAACTGGAAGCCGCGCACGGTGCCCTACGCGCGGTTCGCCTTTGAATCCGACAAGGCCAACATCGTCTTTTACGAAAGCGGCAAGCTGGTGGTGCAAGGGAAGGGGACGCAGGAATTCATCGAGTTCCTGCTCGAACCGGAGATATTGAAACAGGCGCGGCTCGGTTACGAGACGGTGCTGAATCCCGAGTTGCTGCTGCCGCGCATTGGCGTGGACGAAAGCGGCAAGGGCGATTTCTTCGGGCCGCTGTGCATTGCCGGAGCGTACATCAACGAGAGTGTCGTCAAGGCGTGGCAGGATGCCGGGATCCGCGATTCCAAGAACATTTCGAGCGACAAAAAGATTGGCGAGCTGGCCGAGCGCATCCGCAAAACACCCGGTTGCGTGGTGAACACCGTCGTTGTCGGCAACGAGGCCTACAACCGGCTTTACGCGAAGATGAAGAGCGTGAACGCGATTCTGGCGTGGGGCCATGCGCGCGTGATTGAAAATCTGATGGGCCAGCGGCACCAAATGAATCCCGCGCCGGTCAAGGCCATCAGCGACCAGTTTGCGTCGAAGAAGGAAGTCGTGGCGAAGGCATTGATGGCTTTGGGCCGGGAGATTGAGCTGGTGCAGCGCCATCGGGCGGAGGAGGACCTGGCAGTGGCGGCGGCCTCGATTCTGGCGCGTGACGGATTTGTGAAAGGCCTGGCGAAGCTGGAAAAGGAATTTGAAATGGAATTGCCCAAGGGCGCATCCAGCGCGGTGGATGAAGCGGCGAAGAAGTTTGTTGAGGAACGCGGTGCGGAAAATTTGCCGAAGATTGCCAAAGTCCATTTCCGCACAGCTCTTCGCGCCCAAGGCCTGCCGGAACCGCCGAAAAAGGAATGGCGGCGTGGCTAAACCCAACTCCATCGAACTGCCGGACTGCGAGCCGATTCCGATTCTTTACGAGGATCGCTCGGCGCTGGCGATTGACAAGCCGCGCGGCTGGATGCTCGTGCCGTACACGTGGCAGAACACTTCGTGGAATTTGCAGGCGGCCATCAATTCGTCCATCGCCGCCAGGGATTTCTGGGCGCGGTCGCGCGGACTGAAATTTCTTCGTAACGTCCATCGTCTCGATGCGGACACGAGCGGCGTTTTGCTGTTTGCCAAAAGCCCCGGCGCGGTCGAAATGTTTTCGGATTTGTTCGAGAGTCGCAAAATGGAGAAGACGTATCTGGCCGTCGTGGTTGGCGCGCCGAAGCAAAATGAATGGACGTGCGAACTCAAACTCGCGCCGGACAAAAAACGATTCCAAAAAATTAAAGTGGATTCGCGTCATGGCAAAAACGCCGAAACGCATTTCAAGATATTGGAGACGCGCGGGAAATTCACTTTGGTCGAAGCCAAACCGGTCACCGGTCGGACGCACCAGATTCGCGTTCATCTTGCGGAGTCCGGACTGCCCATTGTCGGCGACGAGCTTTACGGAAGATTGGAGAACGATTTGCCGCTCGGTTTGCGCGCGGTGCGGCTGGCTTACACGGACCCGTTCACAAGGCGGCCCGTGGAAATCCATGCGCCGGCGGAAAAGTTTCTGAAGGGATTTGGATTTTAACCGCGAAATACACAAAACACACGAAACGAACAATTTCGGCAGCCCCCTGTTTTGTTTCCGGAGCGCGGGCTTCAGCCCGCTTTGGCGTACAAATACCAAAGGACGGTGAAGCGGTATGAATGCCGCGCTCCTTAAATCAGAATATTACCGCAATTTCCTTTATGTCTTTCGTGGTTTGAATCAGGGCGAGACGACGCGGTAGAAACGCGCGCGGAAATTGGTGGCGGTGCGGTCGGTGAAGGTAAGCGAGGAAATGGTGGGGATGAAATTCGTCAAGTCAATCCACGGAACCGGATTCGCGCCCAGATTTGTGGTGGCCTGGATGCGGTAGTTGAAATTGGTCTGGAACGTAAGGGCAAACGCAAAGCCGTTGGTGCGCCACTGAAACGACCCGGCGAATTGGGCCGAGGGTGCCGGCGCGTTGGTGGCCAACACGTCGGCGCCGAATTCGCTGCTGTCGCCGCCAGCCGACGTGGCGGTGGCGGCAAAATACTGGCCGCTGTAGTTGCCGGTGTTGTTGGTGAGCGCAAACCTGGCGTTGCCGGAACCATCGGTGGTCACGCTGACGGTGCCGAAGTAGAACTGGCCCTGGCCATAGCCGCCGGGGTCGGCGACCGGGTTGCGATAGACATCAATGAAATAAGTCTGATTGGCCAGGCTGTTGAGTTTGCCCAAAACGATGGTGCTGCCGGAGTAGCCGAAGGCGTTGGTGATGACGGGATAATTTTGCATGTTATTCGGGCCGCCAAGAAAACCGGTGTGGTTGACCGCAACGGTGGTGTTGCTGAAATTAATGCCGAGAAAACCGTTGCTGAAAATGGAATTGCCGCGAATGGCGTTGTTGGTGGTGTCGGCGTTCAACAGGAGCACGCCCGCTCCTCCGGAAAATGCAATCGCATTGCCCGCGCCCGCGCCGGTGCCGCCGATGACATTGTTGGTTGCGCCGAGTTGCAGAAGCACATTCGCATAACCGTTGCCGAGCGCGTTGGTGCCGGTACTGTCGGCCCCGATGATATTGCCCTGAACCAGATTGCCGGAGGTGCCGGCGTCGGAAATATAAACGCCATAACCCCAGAAGCCGGAAATGACATTGCCCGCCCCGGCCGTCGTGCCGCCAATGGTGTTGTTGTTCGCGCCGCCGAAGAGGATGACGCCCGTGAATGCGCTGCCCACGGCATGGGTGCCATCCGGGCTCACGCCGATGTAATTTCCCTCGATCACGTTGCCGGCGGTGGCCGGGTTGGCGAGATAAACGCCATAGTAATTGCCGGAAATGACATTGCGTGCGCCCGCGCCGGTGCCGCCGATGACATTGCCAGGAGTGCCGTAGGGGAGGTAGATGCCGGCGAGCGTGTTGGGAACGGCGTTGGTGCCGGTGACGTCGGTGCCGATGTAATTTCCCTCAACCAGGTTGCTGCTGGTGGTGGTTCCAGCAAAGAAAATCCCGGCTGGTGCGTTGCCGGAAATGACGTTGCGCGCGCCGGCGACCGTCCCGCCGATGTTGTTGCCGGCCGCGCCGTTGTCTAGGAGCACGCCGCCATAACCATCGCCATTGCCGATGCCATTGGTGCCGGCCGCATCCAGGCCGATGAGATTACCTTGAACCCAATTCCCGATGGCCACGGGATTGCCGATGTCTATGCCGTATTCGCCATTGCCGGAAAGAACATTGCCCGCGCCGGGCGCAGTGCCGCCGACGACGTTTCGGGTGCCGCCAAAGAGGGCGATGCCGCTCAACCCATTGCCAAGTGCGGTTTCGCCACTGGCGTCCATGCCGAGGTAATTTCCCGAAATGACATTGCCCGTCGTGTTGGTCAGGTAAATGCCGTATTCGATGTTGCCGGAAACAACGTTCCGTCCCGCCGGATTTGTGCTGCCGACGATGTTTCCCGCCGCGCCGTTGCCGATGAACACGCCGCTTTTTCCGTTGGCGAGCGCGTTGCTGCCGGAGAAGTCGGTGCCGATGTAATTGCCCAGAACAACATTGCCGGTCGTGTTCGAGTCAGTGATGAAGACGCCGTATTGCGAATTTCCGGAGAGAACATTCCGCTCCAGCGCATTCGTCCCGCCGACGAGGTTGCCACTCGCCCCGTTGGCGATGAGAATTCCCTGATAAGCATTCGGCGCGGCGTTGGTGCCGCTGAAATCAAGCCCGAACCAGCAGCCGGAAATGGTGTTGTTGGTCGCGTCCGCATAAATCAGCGTCAGGCCGTTCCAGTCGAAACCCGGGAACGAAAGGTTTTTGATCCGGTTGTTCGCCGAGTAAACCAGAAAGGTGTCCGAAGTGAACGTTTCGGGAATTATTTGCGAGGCGTCCACGAGAATGAGCGGTTTGTTCACGAAGCCCGGCTGCGTAGAGCCGTCAATCACCGTGCCGTCGGCGGCGAGCGGCGGCAACATGCCGGTAAGGTGGATGTTGAAAACGCCGTTGCTGTAGCCCGGATCGCTCGTCGGAATGTTGAAGCGGACCGTCGTGCCGGGGTGATCGGTCGCGTAATAAATCGCCGCGCGCAAACTGCCGGGGCCGAAGTCGTCGGTGGTGGTGACAATGTTGGTGAGCGGCGCTGCGGGCGGATGGTAAAGATACGCGAGCGCCGCGCGGTCGCCGGGGCTTAAACAGTAATTGCCCATGCGAAATTGATAGCGCGGAGAGTAAGGCGGCTTGGGTTGTTGGGTAGCGGCCACGCCGGGGTTGGTCGAGCCGAAGTCCCAGCCCAGATGCATCACCGACTCGAAATCGTATGGGCCGTTGGTGACGCTGGTTGGGTCCGTTTGGAAAAAGGACAGGTATCCGGGGGCAACGTGGTTGGATAGCACGGTCAGATAATTGGTCTGGTCGGGTCGGATGTTTTCGTGCGTAAAACCGAACGAATGGCCCATCTCATGGCAGACCTGGGCCCGGCTCAGGCTGGAGACGGTTACGACCTGTGGATTCGTGCTGGCGGAGACATTGTCAATCCAGTTGGTGTTGTAAGTGAAAAGCACCCAACGGGTCTGATTGGTGTGCGGGACGAACTGGACGTTCGCGGCCAGTTCCCATTCGCGCAAACCGTCGAGATACGTTTCTTTTTCCATCGCCGTCAGCGTGTTCGTGAATTCATACGGCACGATGCCGCCCGGCCAGGGAACGTTGGTGGGCGAGATTCCGGAATAGAAATTTCCGCCACAGGCGGCGAAAGGCGCGAATGAAACCCAAACCAGCGCTAAACAGCCGGCCACGCGTTCAAATGCTCGCGACAAGAAAGTCCCGCGCTCGGATTTCATAAAGAGAATCAGTCAAACCTCTCTGAACGGGTTGACCCTACAACGTTTATTGCCGGTTGTCACGCAAAATTGGTCGAAGCCGGCGAACCAACCTCCTTTATGGCTTATGTGGAATTCTGTGCCAATGGAAATGTTCCCAAAGGAGTTTGGTCGTTGAAAAAAGCAGGGCGGGCAGTCCTCTGCCCGCCGCACATACAAACATCAAAAAAGCGGCGTGCATGGAGTGCCGCGCCCTGCCAAAAAATTTAATCGGCGTACTTGACGCTGCAACCGTAGGGCTTGGTTTCAGTGACCGTCACCGGCTTGCCGGCCAGCAGGGCGTCAATGGCTTCACTGACGTAATTCTGCGCCTTGCTGGGGTCGTGGAACGGGTCGGGCTGGTTGTCAATCGCGCCCTCATAGACCAGGATGCCCTCCTGGTTGACGACATACATGTCCGGCGTGGTTTTCATGTCGTACAGATGGCCAACGGCGCCGGAGCTGTCATCAATCCACGCAGTCACGTCCATTTTTTCCGCGGCCATTTCCGCCTTGGCCTGTTCCGGCGTGCGATGGCTGAAATTCTTCGGGTTCACGGAATTGACCAGCAGCCAAACGACTCCCTTGGATGTGAGATCGCGTTGCAATGCCTGCATTGCGCCGGTCTTGTATTGATTGTGGCAATAGGGGCAGTCGGAATTGTACGATTCAATCACGACAATCTTGCCCTTGTAATCGCTCAGTTTGACGGTCTTGCCGTTGATGTCCGTGGCCGTGAAATCCGGCGCGGGCTTGCCGATTTCCACCGCCTGCACCGTCAGGGCCAGCGCCATTGTCGCCAATAAAATCATGGTCTTTTTCATAGGTTCAGAATTTTTAATCATTGAATTTAGAGACACAATTTGCAGCGTTCCGTTCAAAAGTCAACGCGTTGCTCG
Organism: uncultured Verrucomicrobiae bacterium; assembly: GCA_963802515.1. GTDB lineage: Bacteria > Verrucomicrobiota > Verrucomicrobiia > Limisphaerales > UBA11358 > UBA11358. The sequence goes on along the minus strand of CAWDIX010000002.1, from coordinate 284,318 downwards.
CTCCAGCGCCTCCAGCATGATGCCGGGCGTCAAAACCGCCGGCAGCACAATCGGTTGCGCATCCGGATTTTTCGGATAAACCAGAACCAGCGGCACCCCGGCGCGTCCGAACCGGTTCAACTCCGTTGTAATGCTGTCGGGGAAATGCGTGTAATCGCCAACCAGCGCAACGGCGTTGATGTCCTTCAATTTTTTGCGGACGGACGGAACTTCGATGGCGATTTTTTTGTTTACCTGGCACGTCAGGCACCAGTCGGCGGTGAAATCCACCAGAACGGGTTTCCCGGCGGCACGCGCCTGGGCCACGGCTTCCGGGTTCCACGGCTGCCAGTCAATGCCGTTCGGCGAAGTTTTCAATGAACCTGCGGTCGTGGCAACAATCGGTTCGCGCCAGTGCAACTGGTTTTCGAGCGCGAAGGCGTAGCCGCCGATGGCGAGAATCAAAACGATGATGAGCGCAATGCCTTTGCCGGCGCGACCGCGTTGAACGAACTCGCCAAACATCCACGCCGCAAACGCCATCAGCACGAGAAAAACGCCGAGCCACAAGACATTCGTGCCGTAATCGCCGGCCGCCAGATTGAAAAGCCAGATGGCGGTCAACAACATCGGAAAGCCCATGGCGATTTTGAATTTCTCCATCCACGCACCGGGCTTGGGCAGAAATTTAAGCCAGACCGGGTTCCAACTCAACACGACATAAGGCGCAGCGAGGCCGAAACCGACAAACAAGAAAATCAAAATAATCAGAGACGAGCTTTGGGCAAAGGCAAAGCCGAGGGCCGGGGCCAGAAACGGCGCGGTGCAGGGCGTGGCCAGTGCCGTTGCCAGAAGTCCGTTGAAAAACGCGCCGGCGGCTCCTTGTTTTGACGCGAGTTGTCCCGCCGCGCTTAACGTGCGTCCGCCCAGGGTGACTTCAAACACGCCGAACAGATTCAATGCCACGAGCGTGATGAGCGTGGTGAGCACGACGATGAATTCCGGGCTGCCGAATTGCATGCCCCAACCGGCGTGGTGCCCGGCGGCCTTGACGCCGATGACAATGGCCGCGAGCGCGAGGAACGACACCAATACGCCGAGTGCGTAAATCAAGCCAAGCGCGCGGACGCGGCGTGGTTCGTGTTGGGCGTGGTTGATGAAGCCGAGGATTTTCAGGGCGATTACCGGCAGGACGCAGGGCATGATATTCAGAATCAACCCGCCGATGAAGGCATAGAGCAGCATTTTCCAGAGTGGCTGCGAAAGGGACGCAGGCGTCTCGCCGGCACTGCTCTCGGACGACGTTTGCGCGGAAATTGTTTCACCGGCGGGAGCTTGATTGGCAACTGGAAGCTTAACCTCGAAACCAATTCTCTCACCGCTCCTTTCCACAACGATCACACCGCTGATTTCCTTCGGCCAGTCACCAGAATATTTCTTTACAAGTTTGCGTACACTGAGACCGGAAAGCTCTTTCGTCGGACCTTGAACATCAAAGTCATCGCTGGCATCCGGGAAAAAATCAGGTTTGTCATATTTAAACGTCACGGTCAGCGTCTTCGGGCCCAATCCAATAATCAGCGGGCGCATATCGCCGTCTGCTGCTTTTTCCCACCATGCGTGAGTCAGCCAACCGTCCTCTGGCTTGGGCACCTTGTTCTTCCAGGAATCAATCGTCGCGGCGTCAGTGGAATCTTTGGTTTCATTGCCGACATTGAGAGTGGCTTCGACGTCGCCGCTGCCTGGGATGCACTCTGCCTTGCATTCCAGCCAGGAGACTTTGGCTTTCAAATCGAGCGGGCCGGGTTTCAAGTCGGCGGCGAGCTTTAGCGGCACAATGAGCATGACCTCGTTGTCGTAACCGTAAGTGGTGACTTCGGCGGGCGGGAGTTTTTCCGGCAACGGCCACTGGATATCGCCGGCGGTAACACCGGCTGGGAGCTGCCACTCGATTTTGGTGGCCATGCCGGCCTCGCCGGGATTTTTCCAGTACGTGTGCCAGTCGGGCTCCATCTTCATGTCCACACCGGCCCACACGGTGTCGCCGGGCCGCGCCGTGTCGGCGGACAGAATCAGCCGCACCTGGGTATGGGCGGCCTGCGCGAAATTCCCGGCCAGGCCGAGAAAAACGACGGGCAACAGTCTCAAAACGGTTCGCACACTGTTATAGATGCCTGAAAGCGGGAAACGTTGGAACTTTTTTCGGCAGCGTCCTGATTTTTGTAGCGTCGAGCCTGTGGCTCGAAATCGGCGCGCAGCGCCGACACTACAACAATTGAATCGGGACATTCTCCGTTTTCAGCAGGCTGGCTGTCCGGTTGAAAATCTGCCACGATGAACCAGTTTAACATGTCAACCATGGCTGAATCGGGTTCCATTTGTAACTGGCTTTGCACGGGTGACGAGGTTTTTCCCGGGATGCTCGCGGCGATTGATGCGGCGAAAAAATCGGTGTGCCTGGAGATTTATGTTTTTCAGGACAGTCCGCTGGGGATTCGTTTCCGGGAAGCGCTGGTTCGCGCATGCCGGCGGGGCGCGAGCGTCCGTGTGCTCGTGGACGCGGTCGGTTCCTATTCGTTGCCCGGAACGTTTTGGGATTCGCTGCGCAGCGCGGGCGGCGAAATCCGGCAGTTCAATCCAGTGACCTTGAAACGTCTGATCATCCGCAACCACCGCAAGCTGCTCGTATGCGACGGGCGCGTGGCGTTCGTCGGCGGCTTCAACATTGCGCCGGAATACGAGGGTGATGGCGTCAAATCCGGCTGGTGCGACGTGGGCTTGAAAATCGAGGGCGAACTGGTGGCACAACTGGCGTTGTCGTTTGATGAAATGTTCGCGCGCGCAGAATTCCGGCATAAACGGTTTACGCTCCTGCGCAAATCCCGGGCAAAAAAAGTCGTCGCGCTGCCGAAGGAACAACTGTTGTTCAGCGGACCGGGTCGCGGACGAAACCCGTTCAAACGGGCGTTGCACGAGGATTTGAAGCGCGCAAAAAATGTCCAGATGATCATCGCCTATTTTCTGCCGACCTGGCGGCTGCGCCGCGAGTTGATGCGCGTGGCGCGGCGCGGCGGAAAAGTGCAGTTGATTCTGGCCGGCAAATCCGACGTGCTCCTTTCCCTGCTCGCCGCCCAAAGTCTGTATCGCCGTTTTTTGACCGGGAACATCGAGATTTATGAGTATCAGCCGCAGATTCTGCACGCGAAACTGATCGTGGTGGACGACATCGTGTATCTCGGCTCCGCCAATCTCGACACGCGCAGCCTGCATATCAATTACGAGCTGATGATCCGTTTTGAAAGCAAAACCATCGCGAAAGAGGCGCGCGAAATATTTTCGAGGAATCTCAAACACTGCCGCCGCGTGACGGCCGGGGAATGGCGCCGGTCCCGCACCTTTTGGCGAAGACTGAAACGGCGCTGGGCATATTTTCTGCTGAACCGCATTGATCCTTACCTGGCGCGGCGACAATGGCGCGCATTGCCGGATTAAATCAGGGTGAGGATGTGCATAGAACGCAAATTAAGTTCCACGGACCACCTCAGCCCCGCTCTCTCCCCCAACTCCGCTGGCGGAGAGGGAGAATCGTTCGCCATCCCATTGAAGATTCGCGCGACTGGATTTTCCGGATGATTCCTTGATTTTGACCGGCATCCAGGCTTGCCAATCGAGCGCTGCTGCCGGTATTAAATCGTGGCCATAGAATGAAAATCACCATTCCACTCATGCTCATCGCCGGCTTGTCTTTTGCCGCGCCTCAAAAAATCAACGCCCAGGACGCCTCGCAGACGAATAATTATCATCGTTGGTGGCAGGAGCGTCCTTATGGCAGACCATTCAGCAGTGAGCAGACCAACCATCTTCCCCGGATACGCGTGCAGGGAAACCGGTTCGTTGACCCGGACGGCAAACCGATTTTATTTCGCGGTGTATCCATTGCCGATCCCGACAAAATCGAACACCAGGGACACTGGAACAAACATCATTTCGAGGAAGTGAAGGCGATAGGCGCAACCCTCGTGCGCATTCCGGTCCATCCCGTCGCCTGGCGCGAGCGCACACCGCGGGAATATCTCAGGCTGCTGGACCAGGCCGTGGAATGGTGCACCGAACTGGGCCTCTACGTGGACGTTGACTGGCACAGCATCGGCAACCTGAAGATGGAGCTTTTCCAGGACCCGATGTACGACACCACGCAAAAGGAAACGTTTCAATTCTGGCGCATCATCGCGCAGCATTATCACGGGAACAGCACCATTGCGTTTTACGAATTGTTCAACGAACCGACCCTTTACCGCGGACAGCTCGGCAGTATCTCGTGGAGCGAATGGAAGAAGCTCAATGAGGAAATGATCGGCCTGATTCGCGCGTATGACACGAACACCATTCCGCTGGTGGCCGGTTTCGATTGGGCCTACGACCTGACGCCGCTGAACCTCGAGCCGATTCAAGCGGACGGGATCGGTTATGTGACCCATCCGTATGCGAACAAGCGCTCCAAACCGTGGGAGCCGAAATGGGAGGAGGATTTCGGGTTCGCCGCCAATCGCTATCCGGTCATCGCCACCGAGATCGGATTTTCGGTGCGCCAGGGAACCGTACTCAAAGATGACGATTACGGGCCGCGCATCGTCAATTACCTTGAAAGCAAGAACATCAGTTGGGTGGCCTGGTGCTTTGATCCGGAGTGGGGGCCAACGCTGCTGCAATCGTGGGATTACGATCTCACCGGCTCGGGGGAATTTTTCAAGGCCGCCATGCACCAGAACGCCGGGAAAGAAAGCCGGTAGAGCCGGCGGTGTTGCATCATGGCAATTCAAAAATAATTCAAGCTCCGTTCGGGAGCCGCAGCTTATTGAGTTTGGAGTGCGATGATCCCGCAGGGCGGAACCGCTTTGAAAGGACGGATATGTCCGCACACTCCAGAATTTTCGGCTCGGGGACCGCGTTCGCCAGGCGATGGCCCGACAGGCACTCATCCCGCCAAAGATTCGCGTCCCTTTTCGAACTTCGCAATTTCCCGGTTGTGACAGCTGAATAATTCGGCAACTGGATGTTTGCCGATGGGCCGTTTTGCACTAACCTGAAACGGTGCAATGGCTCAACATTCTTATCGGCGCGGCACTGCTGCTTTTCGGCCGCAAGCTCTTCTGGCTGTTCGTTGGGTGCATCGGCTTCATTGTCGGAGCTGAGTTTGCAGGAGAAGTATTGCAGGGACAGCCGGAATGGCTGATTCTGCTCATTGCGCTGGGCGTGGGTTTGCTCGGCGCGATTGTTTCCGTCTTTCTGCAACGAGTCCTTGTTGGCATCGCCGGATTTTTCGCCGGCGGATACTGCCTGTCCACGCTGGCGACGGCAATGCTCCACACAAAATACGAGGGCATGCCGTGGATCGCGTACGTCGCAGGCGGAATGTTTGGCGCAATTCTGATTATCGCACTGTTGGAGCCGGCGCTGATTGTCATCTCCTCGCTCGCCGGTGCCACGGCGGTTTCGCAAAACATTCCGCTCGACGCTTCGGCGAAAACTGTGATCTTGATTGTGCTGTTGGTTTTTGGAATTGTCGTCCAAACTGGACAATATGCGCGCGAAACAAGATCGCGACGGCCGAAGCAGACAGAGCAAAGTGAATCATCCGGCTGAGACAGGTTATTGCCGCAGAGACGCACAAAAGGGGCAGAATTTCTTTCTTTCGTGCTCCTGGTGCATTTTTGCGGCTGTTCGACGCCAGTGCTGGTTTGCCGAAAATTGCAGGAGACGACCTGAGGAGTCTCTCGCTTGATTTGAGTCTCGCCACCTCGACTCCGGCAATAGTTTGAGTCGGCTCGCGAGCACGCTCGCCCCACCTGACACCGGCTGACCGGCGGGTCAGCCCTGCCCAAAATCCGCATTTATCTGCGCCCGTCGGCGTTGCTGTAACCTCTCACCCGTAGCGCGAGTGCAGATTCCATTCGTTCAGCAAATCACGGGGAATTTCCGACAAGAACCGCGAGGGCTGTTGCATTGAATCACCGCTGGAATTGCTGAAACTGGCGCGGATCAGGGGGTAACTGAGGTAAAGCTCGGTTTTCGCGCGGGTGATGGCCACGTAAAACAGCCGGCGTTCCTCCTCTTCACCTTCGTCGCTTTCCATCGAGCGTGACGACGGGAACAAACCGTCACAGAGCATGATGACGAACACGGCGTCGAACTCCAAACCTTTCGCCTGATGAATCGTCGAAAGCCGGATTTGTTCCACGTCGGATTTTGCGGTCCGGTCGTCCTCGGCCTCGATGTTGGTGAGCAGGGCCAGTTGCGTCAGAAAATCCTCAAGGGAATTGAATTGGCAGGCGAACACGGCGAGTTGTTCGAGGTCTTCCAGCCGGGTGCGGTAATTGGCAAAGTTTTCCTTGAGATAATCGTCATAGCCCGCATCAATTACCAGCCGCAGCATTTTCGAGGCACTCTGGCGGACGGTTGCATCTTCAAGCTGGGAGACGGTGTCAACGAATTGTTTCCAGGCGTTGGCTGCCTTTGCCGGGACGGATTTGGCGCAGGACTGAAGTGCCGAAGCGACGCGCGGCGAGGGATAAAAGGTGGGCGATGAGAATTGGGGTTTGTTCGCATCTGGCGGCGGATTTGCCATCTTCGATCTTCCGCCTTCCATCATCGCTGAGAACATCTTCCAGATTTTTTCGGCGCCCCTGGCGGCGATACCGGGCAGCAGTTGCGCGAGACGTTTTAAGGCGAGTTCGTCCTGCGGGTTGGCAATCAGTTTGAGATACGCCGTCGCGTCCTTGATGTGCGCCTGCTCGAAAAACCGGATGCCGCTGGTGATGGAGAAGGGGATGTTGCGTCTGGTGAGTTCAAGCTGCAATTCAAGCGCATGAAAATGCGAGCGATACAGCACGGCAATCTGGTTCATGCTCACGCCTTCGTCATGCAGTTCCGTCACGCGTTGCGCGATGAACGCGGATTGTTGCGCGCCATCCATGCACGCCACCAGCGCCGGTTTCAGGCCGGATTTGCGCGCGGGCGTGAGCGTCTTGGTGAACTGGTTCCGGTTGGCGGCAATGGCGGCGTTGGCCACCTCCAGGATTTCCGGCGTGCTGCGGTAATTGGTTTCGATCCTGAAAACCTTCGCGCCAGGATAACGTTTGGGGAATTTCAGGATGTTCTCAAAGTTCGCGCCGCGCCAGGCGTAAATGCTTTGCGCGTCGTCGCCAACCACCATGACGTTGTGGTGCCGCTCGGCAAGCAGGTCAATCAATTCGCTCTGGAGCCGGTTCGTGTCCTGGTATTCATCCACGAGAATAAATTGGAACCGGCGCTGATAATGTTCGCGCACGTCGGCGTGTTCCCGCAACAACCCGAGCCAGAGCGCGAGCAGATCATCGAAATCCATCGCGTTCGTCGCGCGTTTGCGGGTGGTGTAACGCTTTTGCACATCGGCCACCAGCCGGGTGATTTTTTCGAAGTAATCGAATTGCCTTTCCAGAATCTCCGCGGTGGTCGTTTGCGTGTTCGCCGCGAGCGAAAAAATTTCGCAAAGCACCTCCGGTTTCGGGAAATGCGAACCCTTGGTTTCAATGCCGGCCTCGGCGATGCACGCTTTAATCAGGTCCTTCGAGTCGTCGCGGTCGAGGATGGTGAAATCGCGCCGGTAGCCGAGCCGGTCGGCGTGTGAACGCAGGATCCGCGCGCCGATGGAATGAAATGTGCCGCCCCAAAGCGACGCGAGCTCCTGGCCGAGCAGGGCGGCCACGCGGCGCATCATTTCGCCGGCGGCCTTGTTGGTGAACGTCAGCAGCAGAATGCGATCTGCGGGAATGCCCTGTTCCAGCAGGTAAGCGACCCGGTAGATGAGCGTGCGCGTCTTGCCCGAACCGGCGCCGGCGATGACGAGGGCCGGGCCGGGCGGCGCGGTGACAGCGGCAAGCTGTTGCGGATTGAGTTCGCGCGCGTAATCAATCTGCAGATGGACCGCGGAATGAAAGGGTTCAAGAACATAATCGCGCGACATGGGCGCAAATTGAAAAGGCAAATGCCCGACGGCGAAAGAAAAAACGGCGGCTTTTAGGTGTCATTGTTTATGGACTGCGCCGGTAGAGCGCAGCGGCGACGGCGCTTTTCGAGTTTTATGGGGCGCGATCGTCCCGGGTGCGGCGCTAAAGCGGTGTCGCGCTTCGCATGGCGCCGCAGTCCAAAACCTGGCGGCAAGATGGTCCGGACGCTTTAAAGAGGCGCTCCACGCCTGTCCCGGGCACGTCGTTCGCGCCAACACAGGAGCAACAATACCACGGTCACGATGGCCGTAACGCCGACGCAAACGGGCGCGAGATACCTGTCCAGCGGCAACGAACCTCTTGAGCTCAAAGGCAACTCTGCCGCGATGATGTCGGCGCTTCCCGGAAACGGGGCTTGCGCGATTACCCCGCCATCCCGGTTAACGGCTTGCGAGATGCCGGAACTGGCCAGGCGAAAAATCGGGATGCCGTATTCCGCCGCGCGCACCGGCGCAACGCGGGCGTGAAGTTCGTGTTCATGCCGGCCCCATCCTTCAACATCCATCGTCGGCACAATGAGCAATTGTGCGCCTTGTTCCACCAACCGGTCAGTGACCCGCGTGTAACTGAGGTCGTAACAAATGCAGAACCCGATTTTGCCCCACGGTGAATTCCAGACTTTTTGCTCCGGTGCGGGCAGGCCGTCCTTGAAAAACTGGATCGGAACGCATTTGGCCTGCTGGAAAACAATCTCGCCGTTGGTACCGACCACAAAAGCGGTGTCGTAGAAATTGGTGACGCCGAGCAATTCCTCACCGCCGACAACCAGAAAGCGCGAATGCTCACGGCACCAATTCTTCAGCGAATCCGGCACCGGGCCATCGAGCGTGTATTCGCTCAAGAGGAAAATCTGCGCGTTGGGATTTTTGGCCAACGCATGATTCAGGATCCTGGGCAGGATATTTTCATTCGGGAATTCCAATTGAACGCCAGAAATGGAGAGTTGTGGCCGGGTTTGTGTGAGAGTTGCTTTTGATTTGGATTGAGCGATGGGGACAAGCAACAGTATGGCAACCATGACGAGGAACGCGATCATTAGAAGCGTTTCGAGCAGCGAAACCTTAACGAGCGATCGATAAAGATATGCGACGCAAAGCGCAAACACTACAAAGCCGGCGCCATACATTCCAAAGGTTGATATGAAGACGGGAAAGTCGTTCAAAGCGTACCCGATGTTCAGCCACGAAAATTTCAGGAAATAGAGTTCGCTGCGGAAGTATTCGATTCCCGTCCAGACAACCGGAATCAGCCACCAAACCTTTGTCCTGCCCCAGCGCCGGATGCAGCCGCAAACAATGGCTGTGAACAGCCCGATCCAGAATGCGAGCACGAGCCATAGCACAATCGCCGACGGTCCGAAAAGGTCCCAAATGAAAAACAGTTGCGGCGCATAGCAGAGAAATCCCGTTGCCAGCCCGAAATAAAACGCGCGGCGAACGGTCGGCTGATCGGCCAACCGGACCAGCCCCAGGGCATAGCCGAATATCAGCAGACCCGCCACCGGATGCCGGATTGAGGCATAAGCCGCGTGAAAACATGCGACCGCAACGGCGAGCCACAGAAACGATTTTCCCCAGCCGATGGGCCTGACGGATGGCTTCTGAATATTCATCGCGCGGTGAATTGACTTCATTAAAGGCCTCCGCCAAAAATTATGCCATGCAAAAACACAAGACCCTGCTCGCGTTTCTGGATGACGTTTATGAGGACCTGGAACTCTGGTATCCGAAGCTGCGGCTGGAGGAGGCAGGCTACATGCTGAAATGCGCCGCGCCGGAATTGAAGACGTACGCGGGCAAACACGGGTACCCGGCGCAATCGAACTTGTTGTTGAAGGACGTCCGCAGCAAGGATTTTTGCGGGCTGCTGGTGCCCGGCGGGTTCATGCCGGACAAATTGCGCCGTGACGCGAAGGTGCTGTCACTCACGCGCGAATTTTTCGAGCAGGGCAAACTGGTGGCGTTCATCTGTCACGGCGGCTGGATTCCGATTTCCGCCAAAATCCTGAAAGGCAAACGCGTCACCGGCTCGCGCGGCATCAAGGACGACCTCGAAAACGCCGGGGCCATCTGGGTGGACGAACCGGCCGTCGTGGACGGCAATTTAATTTCGAGCCGCACGCCGCGCGACCTCGCGCCCTTCGCCGCGGCGATGGTGAAATATTTGGACGCCAACGTGCGATGAACGAGCCGGGTAAATTTCTGGTCATTGCCGGCCTGTTGTTGGCGGCGGTCGGCGCGCTGCTCTGGTCAGGCGTTGGCAAGGGATGGCTTGGGCGGTTGCCCGGCGATATCAATTACACCAAAGGCGATTTCAGTTTTCACTTTCCGCTGGTGACCTGTCTGATTTTAAGCGCGTTGCTGACGTTGATTTTGTGGTTGTTCCGGAAATAACAGTCGGAACTTCTTGAGCAGCAAGGGAAACCGCGTGGCGGATTTACATCTTGAATTTGTCGAAATTCGTTGATAAAAGGAAGAATCATGAAGGGCTGGCCGGTCTTGTTTCTTATCGCAGTTTTGGTTTCCGCCAAAGTATCCGCGGTCACGACGCACTACGTTGATTTGAATTGCACGAATCCGGTTGCGCCCTACACGAGTTGGGACACCGCGGCGACCAATATAAATACGGCAATCAATCCCGCGACGACCGGCGACATCGTGCTCGTGACGAACGGTGTTTACGACACCGGCAACGGCGGGAATGCGTCGAGGGTGAACGTTAATCGCAGTTTGATTTTGCAGAGCGTCAATGGTCCGTCGGTGACAATCATCAAAGGCGCATGGGACACGGCCACGAACGGGCCGAATGCAGTGCGTTGCGTTTATCTGGCCACAGGCTCAGTGCTATCGGGTTTCACGTTGACCAACGGCGCGACCCCCAGTTCGGGCATGAGCTCTGGCGGGGGCGTCTATGGTCAATCGGCCAATTGTCTGGTGACGAATTGCGTAATTGTCGGCAACGCGGCCTACGTTGCCGGCGGCGGCGCTTACAGCGGAACGTTGGTTAACTGCACCGTTGCCGCGAACGTTGTCACTGTCGGCGCAGGCGCCGGCGGCGGTGGCGCAAACTCATGCTCATTGGTCAATTGCGTAGTGACGCGGAACTTTTCCGCTTATTCCGGCGGCGGCGCGACGGCTTCCACCCTGATCAACTGCACGGTCGTCAGCAATACTTCCGCGACTTATGCCGGGGCCGGATGGAATTCAATCTTCAAGAACTGCATTGTTTATTACAACAACAGCTATTTGACGAACGCGGACGACAGCGGCAATTACGGGAACTGGACGAATTGTTGTGAGCCATTTTCCGCCGTGTTCGGGTTGAATAATTTTACGAATCCGCCGTCGTTCGCCAATCTGGCCAGCGGCGATTATCATTTAAAGGCCGTTTCGCCGTGCATCAACGCCGGAAATAATGCCCTCATCACGAATAATACCGATCTGGATGGCAGCGCGCGGGTCGTTGGCGGTGTGGTGGACGTCGGCGCTTATGAATTTCAGTCGCCGGTTCATTATGTGAAGCCGCCGACGTTTGGCGCGACCCCGGTTTCGCCTTATACAAACTGGATGACTGCCGCGACGAATATTCAGACCGCAATCGATGTCGCTGCGGCCGGAGATTTCATCATCGTGAGCAATGGAACCTACAATGCCGGTGGGCGTGCGGTTTACGGCATCGCCACGAATCGCGTCACAGTGGACAAAGCATTGACATTACAAAGCTTCAACGGACCCGGGGCCACAACCATCGCCGGTTTCTACTCTATGGCTGGCGATTTGGGAATCCGTTGTGCTTATCTGACGAACGGCGCAACGCTGGCCGGATTCACCTTGACCGGCGGCGCGGACCGTTTCACCGGAGACATTTTCAAAGAGCAAAGCGGTGGTGGGGTTTGGTGCGAGGACAACGGCGCGGTCATATCTAATTGTGTTTTGATCGGAAATATTTCTTGGACGTATGGCGGCGGGGCGTTTCGCGGCACATTCATCAATTGTGTCTTCACCAACAACAGCGGCGGGTTTGGTGGCGCGGCCTGCTCCAACGTTTTGGTCAATTGTACGTTGACGAAGAACGTGGCGAGCCAGCAAAACTACAATAGCGGCGGCGGCGCCTTCGGTTGCAGCTTGAGTAATTGCGTGGTCGTGGGGAATGTTTGTAACGGCGGCCGCGGTGGCGGCGGCGCCTATGCGAGCACTTTGACCGGATGTGTGGTCAGCAACAATGTTGCCGTCGCTGGAATGGGCGGTGGAGTCTGCCTCGGTATCGCCAACAATTCACTTATCTCCAGTAACAACGCTTCATTGGGTGGCGGCGCTTACTCGAATATTTTGAACAATTGCATTCTGGAGAATAATTACGCAGGTTCCGGCGGTGGCGGTGCTTATCGAAGCGCGTTGGTCAATTGCACCGTGGTCAGCAACACCGCCGCCGGAGGAGGGGTGGGCGGCGGCATCTACGGCAGCGGCGCGACTAATTGCATCTTGTATTATAATTCCGCGCCGAACGGGACGAACTACGACGCGAGCAGCAGCCTGACTTGTTGCGACACTTTCCCGCCCGTCATCGGTTCAGGCAATATCACCAACGAACCGGTTTTCATGGATTTGGCGAATGGCGATTTGCATCTGCAGCCGAACTCGCCGTGCATAGACGCCGGTGATAACGGCAGTGTTCAAGGCAGCACCGATCTGGGCGGAAACACGCGCGTGATCGGCAGCGCAGTGGACATGGGTGCCTATGAATTTCCCTTTTCCTTCCAGGCCTTTTATGCCTGGCTCCAACAATACGGTCTGCTTACGGATGGCACCGCAAACTTTCTTGATTCCGATGGTGACGGCCTGAACAACTGGCAGGAGTGGATGGCCGGCACAATTCCCACGAATGCTTTGTCTGTTCTGCAAATGCTGTCACCGACACCCACCTACAGTCCGCCAGGACTGGTCGTGAGCTGGCAGAGCGTGAATACCCGGACTTATAATCTCCAACGCGGCACGAACCTTGCCGCATTGCCGCCACTCTCCACCCTCCAGAGCAACATCGTCGGGCAGGCGGGCACCACGAGTTATACCGACACCACGGCCACGAACGGCGGCCCGTATTTCTATCGCGTCGGGGTGCAACGATAAAAACGGCATCCATGAAAACACTTTTCGGCGCAACCGTTTTGCTGGGGCTTGCGATTCTCCACACCCCGGCGACGACGCTTTATGTGGACTTGAACAGCACCAATCCTGTTTCGCCGTATACCAACTGGCCAACGGCTGCCACGAACATTCAGGATGCGATCGACGCCGCGGCGCCCGGCGATCAGATCCTCGTCACTAACGGCGTGTATCAATCCGGCGGACGGGTCTTCTATGGTTCATTGACCAACCGGGTGGTGATTGACAAGGCGGTGTTGATTCAAAGCGTCAATGGTCCGCTGGTCACGACGATCAAGGGTTACCGCGTGCCCGGCACGACCAATGGCAACAGCGCCGTGCGTTGTGTTTACCTGACCAACGGGGCCTCCTTGTCAGGTTTTACCTTGACCAACGGAGCCACGCGAAACGCCGGAGACGCCCAGCTCGAGCAGAGCGGAGGTGGTGCTTGGTGCGAATCGGGAAGCGGTCCGGTCACCAATTGCATCGTGACCGGTAACGCGGCGAATTATCGAGGTGGCGGGGTCTATTCCGGCAGTTATGGCGGCAGCCTGTTCACCGTCAGCACGTTCACCGGCAACACGGCTGGTTACGGCGCGGGCGCTTACGGCAGCGCGCTCACCAATTGCATCGTCGCCAACAACATCGCCTGGCAGGACGGCGGCGGCACCATGGAATGTAATGCGCGCAACTGCACCTACGCGGGGAATACGGCTCTCTATTCCGGCGGCGGCGACTATGGCAGCACGCTGGTCGATTGCACCCTTACAGGTAACTCGGCGCCTTTCGGCGGTGGTGAATCTGCCTCCGTCGTGTTCACCAGTACGTTGGCCGGGAACAGCGCCATCAATCCCGACAGCAGCCCCGGCACCGGCGGCGGGGCGTATAGCGGAACGCTTTACCATTGCACCCTGACGGGCAACTCCGCCGGGTTGGGCGGCGGGGCTAACGCAGCCAACCTCAACTATTGCACGGTCACCGGCAACTCGGCCCGTTATGGCGGCGGCGTTTACACCGGCACGCATTGGTACTGCACGTTGGCTGGCAACATGGCCAGTGTTGGAGGCGGCGGCTCACTTTCGGCCATCCTGGAGTACTGCGCCGTGGCGACCAATTCCGCCCCGAATGGCGGCGGAGCCTACAACGGCACCCTTTATGAGTGCGTGCTCAAGGGCAACACGGCCGCCTTTTTCGGAGGGGGCGCGTACTACGCGACGCTTTACAATAGCCTGCTCACGGCCAATGCCGCGTCCAGTTCCGGTGGCGGAACTTACGCCAGCAGTCTCAACGGCTGCACTCTGGTTGCCAACTCCGCCAGTTCAAGCGGCGGTGGAACCTATCGCTCCACAAATATCAATTGCATCATTTATTTCAACACGGCGGGGAGCGACTCGAACTATTACTCCGGCATCCTCAATTACTGTTGCACGGCGCCGCTTCCGGGTGGTTCCGCCAACCTGACCAACGTGCCGCTCTTCATCAACCAGGCCACCGGCAACTATCGTCTCAACTCCAATTCACCCTGCATCAATGTCGGCAGCTACGGCTACTTGAACTCCTTTGACGTGGACGGTCGCCCCCGTGTTGTCGGCGGCACGGTGGATTTGGGCGCCTTTGAGTTTCAAGGCCCCGGCATCGGCGAATTCATCGGCTGGCTCCAGCAATTCGGCCTGGCTGGCGATGGATCGGCGGATTACGCGGATTCGGACGGTGATGGCCTGAACAACTGGCAGGAGTGGATGGCCGGCACAATACCCACCAACGCTTTGTCCGTTTTGCAAATGCGCTCCCCCACGTCTACCAACAGTCCGCCGGGACTGGTCGTGAGCTGGCAGAGCGTGAATACCCGGACTTATAATCTCCAACGCGGCACGAACCTTGCCGCATTGCCGCCACTCTCCACCCTCCAGAGCAACATTGTCGGCCAGGCCGGCATAACGAGTTATACCGATACGACGGCCACGAACGGCGGCCCGTATTTCTATCGCGTCGGGGTGCAGTGAGTTCGTCGGAATTCTTGCCCGCTTCCGATGTTCCGGCGGGTGGAACAGCAGTTTTGTTCTTGCACAGAATGAGTTGCAGTGATATAAGTTGCGGCAACCAACAGCCGAAAAACCGATGAGAATTTGCCCTCTGCATTTCCTTTTGACTCGCGGTGCGTCTCTCGCTTCCGGCGCGTTCCCGATTGTGCGAGCGAGTGCCGGTGTGTGTCTGATGGTTTTTGCCGCTTGGGTTCCGCTCGCAGGTTCTGCCGCCAGCATCACCACCCAGCCGAAGAGCCAGAGTGTCATTGCCGGATCCAACGCGGTGTTCACGGTGGTCGCCGGCGGGCAGACGCCAATCTTTTATCAGTGGTTGTTCAACGGAACGAATCTGACCAACAGCACGCACATCGCCGGCGCAACGAATGCAACGTTGACCATCAGCAATGTCGTCGGCAGCGATGCGGGCATTTACCAGGTCGTGGTCACCAACCGGCACAGCGGCGTGACCAGCAGCAACGCGCTTTTGAACGTCAGGTTCACCGCGCATTATGTGAACGGCAACAACCCGAATCCGGCACCTCCCTATCGAGACTGGACGACGGCGGCCACGAACATTCAAGATGCGATTGATGTAGCCGTCGCTGGCGACCAGGTGGTGGTCACCAATGGAATTTATAGTTTTGGGAATCGGGTAACTTCTGTGACGACCAATTGCGTTGTCGCCACCAATGCCGTTTCGATTTCGAGCGTTTCCGGCGCAATGCAGACGATTATTGATGGCGGCGGAACGAAGCGTTGCGTTTATCTGGCGGGCGGCGCGACGTTGACGGGATTTACTTTGACGAATGGTGTCACCTCTGAAAACGGCGGCGGCATCTACTGCGAATCCACCAATGAAGTCATTATGAATTGTGTGTTGAGCGGCAACAACGGCGGAACCGGTAGCGCCGTCGGCGGTGGCGCTTATCGGGGCACGCTGCTCAATTGCATGCTGAGCGGCAACTCGGCCGGCTCCGGCGGTGGCGTCGATGCCGGCACATTGCGCAACTGTATTTTAGCTGGGAATACCGCCATTTACGGGGACGCATTCGGTGGCGGCGCAAAGGACAGCACGATGATCAGTTGCGTGCTGTCAAACAATACGGCGTTTCGCGGTGGCGGCGCTTATTCCTGTGCTTTGGCCGGCTGCGAGTTGGTTCAAAATGCCGCCGGAGGTTCCGGGGGCGGCACAGAGGCTTCCACCCTGCTCAACTGTTCGCTGCTTTCCAACCAGGCGCCATTCGGCGGCGGTGCGAACGGCGGTTTCCTGACCAACTGCATTTTGACCGGAAATTTAGCCGACAATATTATTTCAGGCGGCGGCGGCGGCGCGATGGGCAGTTCGCTTTACAACTGTTTGCTCATGGGAAACAACTCCTTCCTCAAAGCCGGCGGTGCGGCGGCAAGCGCGCTGGTCAATTGCACCGTGGCAGGCAATTCCGCCCTGGGCGACGGCGGGGGCGTGGATTCATGTGCGTTGACCAATTGCATCGTCTATTTTAACAATTCGCCGGGCAATGGAAATTATACCGGCACCAATTACATGAGTTGGTGCTGCACCGCGCCGTTGCCCAACGCCGGCGTGGGCGACGCCGTCGTCGGTATCGGCAATATTTCTTCCGCGCCGCTCTTCGCGGATGCGGCGGGCGGGAACTATTTGCTCGACGCCGGCTCGCCCGGCATTGATGCGGGAAATAACGCGGTAGTGCCGGTTGCGGTGGACGTTAATGGCAATCCGCGCATCGTGAATGGCACGGTGGACCTGGGCGCGTATGAATTTCAAAATGTGCCATTCTTCGAAGTCCAGCCGGCCAGTCAGACCGTCCCGTTCGGGCAGCCTTCGGTTTCATTCAATGTTGCTGCCTTTGGGGCAGGAACCTTGACCTACCAGTGGATCTTCAGCGGCACGAATATCGCCGGTGCGACCAACGCCACGCTCACGCTCTACGATTTGCAGTACAGCCAGGCTGGAAATTATTCCGTGCTGGTGACGAACAGCTTTGGATCGGTATTGAGTTCCAACGCCGTGCTGATGGTCGTGCCGCCGACACTGCCATCATTCACAACGCAGCCTTCAAATCAAATTGTTCCGGTCGGAACCAACGTCATGCTGGCGGCGCTCGCCAGCGGCGCGCCCGCGCCTGCCTATCGCTGGTATTTCAATAGCGTCGCCCTGGCCGATGATGGCCACGACGCCGGCTCGGGAAGCCCGACGCTACAGATTTCGGACGTTCAAACTAACGACACCGGGACCTATTTCGTGGTGGCCACCAACTTCGGCGGCGCGGCGACGAGCATGATGGCGACGCTGATCGTAACAGGGGTTCCCCCGGGCATTACTGCGCAACCGGTGAACCTGACGGCATTACCCGGTTACACTGCCAGCTTTTCTGTTTCAGCCGCTGGCACCGGGCCTTTGTTGTACCAATGGGAGAGGGATGGGAACGGCCTCGCCGATGGCGATTGGCTCAGCGGCGCCACCAGCCAGTCGCTGACGATTTCGAACCTTCAAATCAGCGACCTGGGCAGTTATCTGGTCATCGTGAGCAATGCTTACGGTTCCATCACCAGCACTCCCGCCAGTCTCCTCGTCGTGCCCATCACGGTTTGGGGCGAGCCTGAGGATGGCGGGGTGGCTGGCTTGACGCCGGCATTGACAAATGTTTTCGATATCGCAGCTCAGGGAGCCGCCGATTTGGGGCTTAAGTCCGATGGGACTGCCTTCGGTTGGGGGGACAATTCTGCCGGCCAGACCAATGTGCCTGCGGGGTTAAGCAACATTGTGGAAATCGCTGTGGGTCATGGCCACGACCTGGCCCTGGGCAGCGATGGCTCAATTACCGGGTGGGGGGACAATACATACGGCGAGAGCGTTGCCCCGGCGGGATTGAGCAGCGTGGTCAGTATTGGCGCAGGGTATCAGGCCAGCTTGGCGCTCAAAAGCGACGGGACCGTCGTTGGCTGGGGATACGATTTCTATGGTGAGACCAATCCACCAGCCGGCCTGAGCAACATTGTCGCGATTGCGGTCGGTGACTTTCACGCGCTGGCAATCAAGGATGATGGCTCGGTGGTTGGATGGGGATGGGACACTGCCGGTGAAACGACGGCCCCGGCTGGCTTGAGCAACGTCGTGGCCGTTGCCGCAGGCGCTAACTTCAGCATGGCCTTGAAGAGTGACGGAACCGTCGTGCAGTGGGGATATAATCCGAATTGTTGCGGCCAGATTAACATGCCCGCCGGTGTCAGCAATGTGACCGCCATTGCGGCCGGATTTTATCAGAGCCTGGCGCTCAAGAACGACGGAACCGTATCAGCCTGGGGAGGCAATTTCTGGGGCGAGGCAAGTCCGCCGGCCGGACTCTCAAATGTTGTGGCCGTCGCCGCCGGATATTATCACAGTTTGGCGCTGGTGCAGAATCCAGCCGACCGGGTACCACCCTTGATTCGGTGGGTGGGCCAAACCAATCGAACCGTCCAGGTTGGACATGACGCTGTGACCATCCCGCTCCTCTCTGGCTCATTGCCGATGAGCTTTCAGTGGTATTTCAATGGCTCGCCTTTGTCGGGACAAACCAACAAATGGTTGGCTCTCACTTCGCTGCAACAATCCCAATCCGGCAATTATCAGTTTACTGCCGGCAACAACTGCGGCTCGGCGACGAGCCTGGTGACAACACTGACCGTTTTTATGCCGGTCACGATTGCCAACCAGCCGACGAACCAATTTGTTTTATTGAACAACAACGCCACCTTCTCTGCGTCCACCACCGGCGATGCGCCTATGAGCTTCCAGTGGTATTTCAACGGAGCCCCGCTGACCGATGGCGGGCGCGTCGCCGGCTCAACCACAACCAACCTTGCCATTGCCAATGTCCAGACCAATGACGCCGGTTCGTATCAGTTGGTGGTGACAAACAACTACGGAACGGCGACCAGCACCGTTGCCACCTTGACCGTGCTGGTTCCGGCTGCCATCGCGGGTCAGCCGGCCAATCAGACCGTATTGTCAGGCAGCAACGCCAGCTTCACCGTCACCGCCATCGGCACGGCGCCGCTAAATTACCTTTGGTGTTCCAACGGTATGGCGCTGCCCGTTGGCGGGCCATTCAGTGGCGTCAACACTGCAACGTTGACCATCTCATCCGTCCAGACCAATTACAGCGGTTTGTATCAAGTCATCGTCACCAACAGTTACGGTTCGGCTACCAGTGCCGTGGCGACACTGGTGGTGTATGCCCCGGTCCAGATCACGGGACAGCCGGCGAGCCAGTCGGTATTGCTGGGCGGCAATGCCAGCTTCACAGCGACGGCCACCGGCTCTGCGTTGAATTATCAATGGTATTTCAACGGAACACCAATAGCGGACGGCGGGCGCATCAGCGGCAGCGCGACGCCGACCCTGAACATCGCCAATGTCCAGCCCGGCGACGTCGGCGGCTACGTCGTCATGGTAACCAATCTTTTTAGTTCGGCGACGAGTCGGACGGCTTCGTTGACGCCGCAGACCAGCCTTTCCCCGTCCGTGCGCTACGTGGCGTTGACCTGCACCAATCCGCTGCCGCCGTACCTGGATTGGAGCACGGCTGCGACGAATATTCAGGACGCCATTGACGCGGCGGTTGCCGGTGATTCCGTCGTCGTCAGCAACGGAATTTACAGCGTCGGCGGGCGGGCGGTTTACGGCCAGGCGACCAATCGCGTGACGATTGATCGCGCCGTCACCGTGCAGAGTGTCAGCGGACCGTTTTCGACCATCATCAAAGGCGATTACACGGCGCCCACTCACGGCGGCCCCAACACGCGTTGTGCGTATTTGACCAACGGCGCGGTCCTGACCGGTTTTACCCTGACCAACGGCGGCACCGTCGCTTCCACGAATCTTTTTCTGGAAGCGAGCGGCGGGGCGGTTTGGTGCGAATCTTCGAGCGCGGTGGTTTCCAACTGTGTATTGGTCGGCAACACGGCGGCACGCTTCGGCGGCGGCGCGTTTGGCGGCACGCTGATCAATTGCCTCTTGACCAACAACATTGCCAGTCAGGGCGGCGGGGCCTGTTCGAACGTCTTGCTTTATTGCACGCTCACCCGGAATTCCGCGTCGTTCCAAAACCTGAACACCGGCGGTGGCGCGATTTATTCCGCGTTGAGCAATTGTTTGCTGGTGGCCAACAGTTGCGTTGGGGGCGGCGGCGGCGCTGCCTTTTCTGCCTTGAGCAGTTGCGTGTTGAGCAACAACGCTGCCAACTACGGCGGTGGCGTGTGCGCGGGCCTTGTCAACAATTCACTGATCTCCAGCAACCGCGCCTTCGTTTATGGCGGCGGCGCTTATTCCAATGCCCTGATTAATTGTGTGTTGAAGAACAACCTGGCGGGCCGGGCCGGCGGCGGCGCCTATAACAGCGCCATTACTAATTGCACGGTGGTCAGCAATAATGCCGCGGGTGGCGGTGGCATGGACGGCGGAGCGGCCGCCAACTCAATCGTCTATGACAACACCGGCGGAAACATTTCTGACACGAAAGCCTTGTTCTATACCTGCACCATTCCTGCCTTTGGCACGAGTTGCTTTACCAACGCACCGCTATTTGTGAACGAAGCCGCCGGCGATTTTCATCTGCAAACCAATTCACCCTGCATCAATTCCGGCAACAACACCTATGTCACCGTCACCGACGATTTTGACGGCAACCCGCGCCTCCGGGGCGGTACGGTGGACGTTGGCGCTTACGAATATCAGACCCCGGCCTCGGTCATCTCTTATGCCTGGCTCCAGCAATTTGCCCTGCCCACGGACGGCTCGGCGGATTACGCGGATTCGGACGGTGATGGCATGAACAACTGGCAGGAGTGGATGGCAGGTACAGTTCCCACCAACGCTTTGTCTGTTTTGCAAATGCTGTCACCTGCGCCCACGAACAGCCCGCCGGGACTGGTCGTAAGCTGGCAGAGCGTGAATACCCGGACTTATAATCTCCAACGCGGCACAAACCTTGCCGCATTGCCGCCGCTTTCCATCCTCCAGAGCAACATTGTTGGACAGGCGGGCACGACAAGTTACACGGACACCACGGCTACGAATGGCGGTCCGTATTTCTATCGCGTAGGCGTGCAGTAAAATTTGGAGTGCCCCGCACGTTGGCCCCCGCGATGACGAACGGTGACGTGTCACCGCATTCCAAAAGCGTCACAACGCTTCTCGTTCGGAGTTCCGCCTTCAGGCGGTTCACCGCGCTGCGTAATACTTAATTGCGTTCAAAGTACTACAGACCAATAAACGCACCTCCTCACCCGCCCTGCGGGCACCCTCACCCCCGTTGCCAACGGGGGAGAGGGATGGGGCGAGGGGGCGCGTTGCCAGATTTTTGATGTCGGCCCAGACTTTAGTCGCAGTTTGATTGTGCATCAGTATTAATCCCGCCGCGTAAACGCGTGACTCCAAACCACCGGCTTGCCTGGTGTAACACTCAATTCTCCGTTTTCCTCATTGAATTTTTCGCGCGTTGCCCTACATTTTCGCGCATGGAACAGACGCATCCATCGCAATTGGAGCAATACATCCCGGTGCTCATGCTGCTCGCCGCCGCTATCGGCTTCGCGGGCGGGACGCTCCTGGTTTCCGTCCTGTTGGGCAAATACGGCAAACGCACCAAGGCCAAGGACACCGCCTACGAATGCGGCAAGGACCCCATCGGCGAAGGCGGCGCGCGGTTCTCCGTGAAATTTTATCTCGTGGCGATGCTGTTCATCCTGTTCGACATCGAGGTGGTCTTTCTTTACCCGTGGGCCGTGGTTTACCGGGACATGCTCGCCGACCACGCCACCAGGAATATGATTCTCGGCTCGATGATTTCGTTCCTGGTAATCTTGTTTGCCGGTTACCTTTACGCGCTGGAGAAAAAGGCGTTTGATTGGAAGAGTTGATGTGATGCGTGAAACGTGAAACGTGAGCCGGCGCCGGCGGCGAAGCGCTTCGTGTTTCACGTTTCACGTTTTGCGTTTCATGTTATGATTAAATTCGGCACCAGCGGCTGGCGCGGCATCATCGCGCGCGATTTCACCTTCGACAACGTCCGCCTCGCCACCCAGGCCATCGCTGACTACCTGAAGCAACTCTCAACTCTCAACTCTCAATCCTCAACCGTTATCCTGGGCTACGACACCCGGTTTCTGGGACGCGAATTTTCCCTGGCTGCCGCCGAGGTGCTCGCTGCCAACGGACTCGAACCGCTCCTGTGCAATCGCGACACGCCCACGCCTGTCATCGCCCATAACATCCGCCTCCGCAAGGCGGCCGGCGGCATCAACATGACCGCCAGCCATAATCCGGCGGAATATCAAGGCCTGAAATTTTCCACGAGCAACGGCGCACCGGCCACACCGGAAGTCACGAAACAAATCGAGGCGAACATTGCTAAGCTCCATGTGCAGAAGTGGTCGTTCAAAGGTGCGGTCATCGGCACGTATCAATGTCCGACGTTCGATCCGCAGCCCGCGTATTTCAAACAGCTCCGCAAGCTCATTGACTTTGCCGCGCTCAAAAAGGCGAAGCTCAAGGTGGCCGTCGAACTCGAATACGGCACCGGCCGCGGTTATCTCGACACCTTGCTCCAAGGCGTCGGCGCCAAAGTAACGGTCTTTCATAACGAGATTAATCCGTTGTTCGGCGGGCATCATCCTGAACCGAATGCCGCCGGCATGGCCGACGTCAGCAAATTCGTCCGCAGCGGCAAGGCACAGATGGGCCTCGGCCTCGACGGCGACGCCGACCGGTTCGGGATCGTGGACAAGGACGGCACCTGGCTGACGCCGAACCAGATTCTCGCGCTGGCGCTGTACCATTTGAAAAAGAACCGCGGCTGGACAGGCGCGGTCGTGCGCACCGTGCCGACGAGCCATCAGGTGGACGCCGTCGCCGAAATGCTCGGCGTGAAAGTTCACGAAACGCCGGTCGGCTTCAAATACATCGGCGCGCTGATGGAGAGCGAACCCATCATCGTCGGCGGCGAGGAATCCGGCGGCCTGAGCGTCAAAGGCCACGTGCCGGAGAAGGACGGCATCCTCGCCTGCCTGCTCATGGCCGAACTCGTGGCGACCGAAAGAAAATCGCTCGGCCAGATCCTGGAGAAACTCTCGAAAAAGATCGGCGACTTCTACACCGACCGCATCAACGTCTCGTTCGCGCCGGAGAAAAAGGACGCGTTGCTGGCGAAACTCGGCAGCGGTCTGACGAATATCGGCGCGTTCAAGGTGGAAAAGTTCATCACCACCGATGGCTACAAATGTTTGTTGCCGAACCGTGAATGGGTGGCCTTTCGCGCGAGCGGCACCGAACCGCTCATCCGCTGCTATATCGAGGCGAAATCGAAGGCGGGTCTAAAAAAGCTTCAGACTGCCTGCCGCGAATTATTGGCGACGTGAAAAGTCGCGGAGCGACGCGATGACAATAGCCCGGTGTTTCAACGCCGGGATAAACGCACAAAAAATCTAAGTCCCGCAGGGACGGTTGAAAAACACCGCATCGCATACGACGACCGGTATTTGTGGAAATGAATTTCAGCCGTCCCGGTGGGACTGGTGGCCGTGCACAAGCGCCCCCGGCGTTGAAACACCGGGCTATTGTCGGGTTGTCCCGTTGCGACTCCGCATTCCGAATTCCGCATGGGCAACGGACTCTTTTCCTGAATTCATTTTGAGATGGACGATGGGGGCAAATGGCGTTTGAATTCCATCGTGATTGACCTCCGGCAATTCAAAAACCTCCGGCTTCATGGCGGCTTCATGATCAAAGACATTGAATTGACCGATGCTCCAATCGTGGATGCCATCGGGCGCGAAGCCGTCGCCCAAACGAGCGGCATCGCCTGCGAATTTCGATTACTCATCCGCGCCGGTTTAAGCGAGCCAGAATTGTCCATCACGCTGTATCACGAAATGCTTGAGGCCGCTTCCGTGGCCATTACCAATCCGCCCGCGACCGTAATGGATTTCAATGAAGCGGATTTTGAACGCGCCGCCTATGATGCGCATGACCGCTGGGGCAATGCCTCGCCCGCCAACCTCAATCTCCTGTTGCAATTCCACGGATTTCGCGGACAATAAAGTTATGGTTGACCGCGATAAAATTCAGTTCGACCTCATCAAGCTCGCTGGCGGCGGGCGCATTCTGCGCCTGACCGAACCGCAGTCCGGGCTGGCCTTGGAAAAAAAGCTGGCCCCGGCGGACGCCGTTGTCCGGCAAAAGGAAAAACTTCTCGCCGCATTCGAAGCGGCTTTGGCGTGTGTCGAGTTGGCGGCGGCGTAATCTCCACTCCGCATTCCGAAATTCGCAATTCGAAATTGTCATGGCTCTTTTCCGGCATTCATTTTGGGACGGACGATCGGCGCATTTGGCGGTTGAATTTGATTGTCGAGAAAATGGAACCAACCAATCTCACGGCATGAGCACTCAACTCAAAAGATTTTTTATGAGCCTTGAGTTCTTGTGAGGTTATGAAAAACAATTAAATTCACTCACATGAAGCTAAATTGGTTTAGCGTGGTGCTTCTGCTTTTCGTGTTTAATTTGGCGACGGAATTTTCGGATGCCTTCGCCCAAGCTGGTGGTAATGGCTCAACGAATTCCGGAATGCCCCCCCGGGAAATCGACAAGCAAAGCTATTTTGAAGCGATTAAAGCCAAGGCAGAGAATGGCGATGCAGCGGCTCAATTTATTGTCGGCCGGGATTTTGAGACTGGCATGGGCATTGAACGCGACAAAGTTGAGGCCGTAAAGTGGTATCGCAAAGCCGCTGAGCAGAAATACGCCAGAGCCCAATTTAATCTGGGCGTCTGCTACCTCGATGGTCAAGGCGTGGCAAAAGATGAGAACGAGGCAGTGAAGTGGTTTCGCAAAGCGGCCGAACAGAATTTGGCCCAGGCTCAATACAATTTGGGACAATGCTACTTTTTTGGCAACGGCGTGACGAAGAATAATGCGGAAGCGGTGAAGTGGTATCGCAAGGCGGCTGAACAGAATTTCGCCGAAGCTCAACACAATCTTGCCGTGAGCTATCAGCGAGGTGAAGGGGTAATCAAAGACGCTGTTGAAGCTGTGAAATGGTGGCGCAAGGCTGCCGATCAAGGAAATGCCGAGGCTCAAATCAGCTTGGGAATCAGCTATGCTGCTGGCGAAGGCGTGACAAAGGATGAAACGGAAGCGGTAAGGTGGTATCGCAAAGCGGCCGAACAGAATTTTGCGCCGGCTCAATACAATCTGGGACAATGTTACTTTTCTGGCGAAGGCGTGACAAAGGATGAGACGGAAGCAGTAAAGTGGTATCGCAAGGCCGCCGAACAGAACCTCGCCCTAGCTCAGTACAATCTGGGTCGCTGTTACTATACCGGCGAAGGCGTGGCGAAGGATTATGCGGAGGCGATGAAATGGTGGCGCAAGGCTGCCGAACAAGGTTGCGCAGATGCCCAGGACAACTTGGCTTCTTGCTACGCAAATGGTGATGGCGTGCCCAAGGATTTTGTGGAGGCTTATAAATGGTGGAACCTTTCTTCAGTTCAAGGATCTGCGCTCGCCAAACAGTATCTGCCCGTTCTTGAACTGAACATGACGCCTGAGCAAATCGCCAAAGCACAACAGTTTGCCCGTGAATTCAAGCCACGCACGGAATCAGGTTCTGTCAATTCCACTTTGTCTGGCAATCCAAAGGCCACCGGCACGGGCTTTTTCATCACGGACGACGGTTATTTGATTTCTAATTATCATGTCGTCAAGGATGCGGCGAAGGTTCGATTGCTCACGGGCGCGGGTTTGATTGATGCCAAGGTGGTTCGGGTGGATGCAGCCAATGATCTGGCTTTGTTGAAGGCGGACGGGAGGTTTGCGCCGCTGCCCATTGCCGCCAGTCGCACGGTGGCTCTGGGCGGCATGGTGGCGACGGTCGGTTTCCCCAACATCGGTTTGCAGGGGTTCGCGCCCAAGCTGGCCAAGGGGGAAATCGCGTCGCTGTCCGGGGCGGGGGATGACCCGCGGTATTTTCAAATCAGCGCGCCGGTGCAGCCGGGCAATTCGGGCGGGGCGCTGGTGGATGAGCGGGGCAACGTGATCGGCATCGTGTCGGCCAAGCTGGATGCGGGGGCGGCGCTGGCGGCGAGCGGGGCGTTGCCGGAGAATGTGAATTACGCGGTCAAGAGCAGTCTGTTGTTGAGCTTCCTGGAGTCCGTGCCGGATGTGGATGCCAAGCTCAAAGCGCCCAACACGAAGGACGAGAAGTTTGAGAACGTGGTGAAGTCGGCGCAGGCTGCGGCCGTCCTCGTTCTTGTGTATTAGGTTCAGAGTTCCGCGTTTACGCGGCTGCCTCGTCTGAACCGCCTGAAGGCGGAACTCCAAGCAGGCGGCGGTGCTGGTGCTGGTTTATTGATGGTAGGGACGCGCTGCTGCGCGTCCGGCTGACCGGCAGGTCAGCCCTACCGCAAAGTCAGAGCCTCATTACCTCGGCTCCTACACGTGTTAATGATATTCCCGTTCAAGATTTCCTCGGCTTGCGGAGCTTTACCACGTCTGCGTGCGCGAGCACCACGTCTGGGTCGCGTTGCAAGGCTTCATGGTAATGCCCGGAAAATCCTTCGCTGGTTTCCGATACGACCAGCATGACATCCGCCTGACGCACCAGGGCCTCGACCTTGGCGGCGGTTAATGGCTCTTCCGCGTCCAACGCTTCGTCCATGGCGACGATGAGCTGTGACAGCGGGCGCAACCAGGCAAACCACGGGTCGGTGGTGAGCAGTTGCAGGAAATGGTTCGGCGATTGGATTTTGCCAATCGTCCCTTCGTAACCCACCCGCTCCGAATCTACCAACGCCTTGTGCAGCTTGAGCAAGGCATGACGGAGTTCCGTCAGGCGCTTCCGGGCGCCTTCCGGTTCTGACGCGGTTGTTGCTTTCTTTTTCATCAATCACCCCGGTCAGGGCGTCTCCTTTCTCGCCTTCTGGTTGACGATGGCTTCGGTGAACCAGAGGACTTCGTCCAGAAATGCCGCCGCCCGTTTTTCGTAAGCGGGATCGTTCGGCGTTCCGTCGTCCTGAAAGCTGTCATGCACGTGCGAAACCGACAGATTTTCGGGGATCGGGAATGCGCCCATGCCAATCGTCACCAGGCGCAATTGCGCCAGACAGGTGATGCCGCCATGGCCGCCCGCAGAAACCGTTACAATGCCAACCGGTTTGCGCTCGTATTCCGGCAGCAGATAATCCAGCGCATTTTTAAGCACGCCGGGATAGCCGTTGTTGTATTCCGGCGAGACGATGATGAGCGAATCCGCGCGGCCGATTTTATCGCCGAATTCCCGCAGGCGGGGCGGGGGATCATCGCGGCGATGCAGGCGTTCTTCCATGATGGGAAAGTTGTATTCCAGCAGGTCGAGCATTTCCGTATCAACTCCCTGCCGTTGCTGCAATCGCGCCAGGACAAAGCGCGCGACCTTGATGCTCTGCCGGTCCCGCCGCGTGCTGCCGACGATTATTGGAATATAATGCGCGGACATAAATCACCTTGCTCAATCGCCGGCGGATTTTGCAGTGAAGCGGTTTAAAATGGCAAGCCGCGTTTCACTTGGGAACACGCGGCTGGAAGCCGCGCTTACTGGCAACCAGGATGGTTGCCTCCACGAGGTAGAGGCACGCTTCCCAGTATGCCAGTCATGGCGGCATTTGCCGCCAGAAGTATTCCGTGGTACCGGTGGAGAACCTGCGTCATTCAGGAATTCCCGATCAGAATTCCCGCCAGAAAAACCAGCGCGCCGCCCAATGCCACCTGCAACACCGCCGACACCAGCGGCGTGTCCATGTATTTGTGCCGCACCCAGGAAATCACGCTCAGTTCCACCAGCACCACGATGACGGCGACAGCGACGGCGGTATTCAAATGAGGAATCAGAAATGGCAGCGTATGGCCGATGCCGCCGAGCGTGGTCATCAGGCCGCAGACAAACCCGCGCGCCCACGGATGGCCGCGCCCCGTCAGGCTGCCGTCGTCGGACAACGCCTCGGCAAAACCCATGCTGATGCCCGCGCCGACGCTGGCCGCGAGCCCGACGAGAAAGGTTTCCCAACTTTGATGCGTGGCGAACGCGGCGGCGAACAGCGGCGCGAGCGTCGAAACCGAGCCGTCCATCAGGCCGGCCAGTCCCGGTTGCACCACTTGCAGGAGGAACAACCGTTTGGCCTGCGACTTTTCATCTTCGCTCAATTTCGTATGCGCGATTTGTTCGGCGGTATGCGCATGGTTGCGTTCCTCCTCGGCGAGGTCCCCAAGCAACTGGCGAATACCGGTGTCGGTGGCGCGGCGACCGGCGGCCTCGTAAAACCGTTTCGTTTCCACCTCCATGCTCTCGGCGGTTTTCTGCACGGTCTTCAACCCGAGCGGGCGCACCAGCCAGACAGGTTTCCGGTCAACGAAACCGCGCACGTCCTGCCGCCGGATGTGCGGCACGTGATCGCCGAACCGGCTTTTGTAGAGTTCCAGCAGGCGATGGCGATGGCCGTCTTCGTCGTGGCGCATGGCACGGAACTTGGCGGCCTGCTCGGGATAGTTCGCCTGCAGGCCGTCCGCAAAATCTTCATAGATACGCGCGTCCTCCTCTTCCAACGAGATGGCCAGCGCGAGGATTTCCTGTTCGGTAAGGCTGTCGAATGTTTTCATGGCTTCAGCGCAGTTGCAGACATTGATCCAGGCCGCGTTCAGAACGGATTCTGCCGGAGCGGATGACGTCCAGGAGGCGCGCCCGGTTCTCGGCAAAGTGCGGTCGCGGCATGATCGGATGGTCCAGATGATACACCAGGGCGCGACCATAGACGAATTTGCGCAGGCGTCCGAGGTTGTAAACCCGGCTGCCCAGATCGGAGTCTGCGCCCATGCCGCGGCCGACGTAAGATTCGTCAAAACCGTTCACCGCCACCACATCGTCACGCCAGTAAGCCATGTTGCAGCCTAGAATGCCGCGCTGTTTCTGATTGCGAAACACGAGGGGGAACGGCAGTCGAAAACTTTTGTGCGGGCGCGATACGCGGCCAGACAGCGCCCATTGCCACATGGCGGTTTTCCCGGGAACGAACGCGGCCACGAACGGCTCGCGCACAAAACAGCGCCGGCCCTGGACCCAGAATCCGCGTTCCGCCAGCGCGCGATGGTCGCCGATGAACCGCGGATGCGGAACGCAATCGCCATCCAGGAACACGAGATACTCCCCGGTGGCGGCCGCGACGGCCTGGTTGAGAATCGTGGTCTTGAGAAAACCATTATCCGGTTGCCAGAGATGGCGAACCAGCACGGGAGCCTTGCCCCGCCAGCTTTCTATGAGTTCGCGCGTGGATTCACTGGAACCGTCATCGGCAATGAGAATTTCGTCAGGGCGGACCTTTTGCAGCGAAACTCCGGCCAGCACCTTTTCCAGCGCGTCCCGCTGATTGTAGGTGGCGATGATCAATGAAAGCTTCATGAATCTGATTCCATGTTCAAACCGGCAGGGGGATTGTCAATGAACCTTGCGGGTGCGCGCCAGAACATTTTTGCATGGATGCCGCCGGCATCCGTCATAAATGCATTATTTTGGTTGATTCAAAACTTATCCGTGTGACAAAATTTGATGCATGCGGGCCGTCCCTGATTTTCTGGAAAGCTGGCTCAGGCTTTTTGCAGTCGCCGTGCGCGCACGCGACTTTGCCTCGGGCAGAAAAATGTTTGATGACGGCGTCATTTCGTTCGGCACCGTTTGTTTTAGCGCGGAAAATCTTGACGCACTGGCGCAGCAACAGTGGCGGCTCATCTGGTTGAACACCACGGATTTTGATTTCGAATATGACTCGGCGCGGGCGGTGGTGGACGAACGTCTGGCCATAGTAATCGCCACCTGGCAGTCAACCGGCCATGACCGTGAGCAAAAGCCTTATGAGCGTCGCGGGCGGGCCACCATTGTATTAAGAAAGGACGGAGCCGGCTGGAGAGCAATTCATACGCACTTTTCGCTCGCGCCGGTTTGCGCATGATTCATTTCTTCATCACCAAAAGACATCTTTACACGTGCAAAGGCTTCATCGAATCGTGGGCCCATGAACTTCGCTCCGAATTCCGGCTGGTGCCTTACGAAAAATGGTCCTGGCGGAAACCACTTCCAAACGGGGTCTGCATTTTTACCGACTTGGAACGCCTGCTGCCCGATGAAGGGCGATTGGCGACAAAGTTGGCGGATGGTTTGCGACTGCATCCCGGCAATTATTCCATATTAAACGAACCCGGCCATTACCTCGGCCGCTTCCATCTGCAAAGAAAGTTGCAGGAGCAAGGCATCAACGAATTCAGGGTCTGGCGGTTGGGCGAATTGCCCGATGATTTGAAATTCCCGATTTTTTTGCGGAACGATTTGGATCACCGGGGGCCCCTCACACCCCTGCTGCATTCACGCCGGGAACTGGACAGGTTCTTAAGAAAAAATCGCTTTAGATATCGTTCTTTGCAGAAACATTTGATGGTCATAGAATATTGTTATTGTGGCGATACCAATGGAATTTTCCGTAAATATTCCGCGATGAATATCGCCGGCACATTGATTCCGCGACATATCCTTTTCAGCGCCAATTGGACAACCAAAAAACCGGACCTCGTCACGGAGGCCTTTGTCCGCGAGGAGATGGATTTTATTGCCAATTTCCCGCATGTTGACGAACTCCGGAAAATTTTCCAGCTCGCCGGCGTGGATTACGGACGCATTGATTATGGTGTGCGCCACGGGCGCATCCAGGTTTGGGAGATCAATACCAATCCCGTCATCGTCCCGCCCCGTGAAAAGATCGAGCCGCGCCGGCTGCCCGCGCAATCTCAATCCGCCCGGCAAATCGCCGGGGTACTGGAACTTCTTTCACACCGGCACGAAACCGGTGAAGCCTTTCCATTTCGCTCGCCGGAATTCCTGAAGTACAAGCTGATTCAATTATTCTCACGCGTTTTGCGTTTCCGCAAACGCAAATGAAGATTTGTGCCCGGTGGCTGTTTGATCAAGCAATCAAGGGGGTTCGCGGGCAGGGGAAGCTGACTCCGTTGAGCGAGGGAATTATGCGCGATGCGGAGAATTACATGGCTTCCGTCTGATTTCCGCAGGGCGGATCAAAGATAGGGCGAAAACAATCGCGCCGTGGCATCGCGCAGTTTGGCGGGCAACGACCGCCCGTCCGCCTCGGCCAGCGTCACTTCGCGAGCGCCACGAAGTTTTTGCTCGATGACCAACGCCAGGTCATGCGCGAGATCGCGTCCGTAACACTCCACGTTCAGTTCGAAGTTCAGCCGCAGGCTGCGCGCGTCCCAGTTGGCCGAGCCGAGCAAAACCCAATGCCCGTCCACAATCATCAGCTTCGAATGGTCGAACGGCGGCGGCGTGAGCCAGAGGCGGCAGCCGCGTTCGAGCACCTGCCACCACATCGCGCGCGACGCCCAATGGACGAATGGCAGATTGTTTTTGACCGGCAAAATGATGTCCACCCGCACACCGCGCAACGCGGCGAGATTCAGAGCGGAGACCAGCGCAATGTCCGGCAGAAAATACGGCGTGAGGATTTGCACGGAGGTTTGCGCCTCGGCCAACGCGGCGAGCAACGTCCAGCGCAACTTCTCAAAATCACCGTCCGGGCCGTCCGTGATGACGCGCGCAATGGTATTGCCGCAACTGCTCGGATGCGGAAACCAGATGTCGCCGTCGAGAATTTCACCGGTGCAAAACGCCCAGTCGTTGGCAAAGGCCTCCTGCAATTGCGCAACCACCGGGCCTCCGACGCGGAACTGCAGATCCTGCACGGGGCTTCGCGGTTTGTCGGCGAGCACGTTGCCGTGGCGGATGTTCATGCCGCCGGTGAACGCGATTTTCCCATCCACGACGAGCGACTTGCGGTGGTTGCGGAGGTTGATGGTGGCCACGCGCCACGGGGCGAGCGACGGGAGGAAGCGGACCGTATTCACTCCGGCGCGGCGCAGTTTGTGCGTGACCGGCGGCCACGAGTAGCGCGCCCCGGCGGAGTCAATCAGCACGCGCACCTCAACGCCGCGGCCGAGGGCGCGGCCAAGCGCTTCAACAAATTGTTTGCCGCTGGCGTCGTTGTCGAAAATGTAGGTCGAAAGTGAAACGGATGTTTTGGCGGATCCGATCGCGGCGAGCATGGCGGGAAAGGCCTCGTCGCCATTGACGAGCGGCTGGATTTTGTTGCCGGCGGTCAGCGGGCGCTTGACCACGCGGCTGACGGCGCGGGCGAGCAGCTTCAGATGTTCCGCGCCGTCGTGTTGAGGTTCGCCGAGGTTTTTGGGAACGGCGCGACTGAAAGTTTTGTGGACCCCGAGCGACACGGCCCGGCGGCGGATGCGGTTGACGCCGAGCACCAGATATGAAATCGGGCCAAACAGCGGCAGCAACCAGATGACCCCAATCCAGAGGGTCGCGGCGCGGGGATCACGTTTGTGGAGCACGGCATGAGCCGAGGCGAGCAGGGCGGCCAGAAAATCGAATCCCGCGGCCAGATGCGGCCAGAACCGGGAGATTTGGTCAAGCCAGTTCATCGCTCGCCCTTCTTTATGGCGAAAGCGCGCCGCGATGCAAGCGTAGTGTTGGGAAAGGTTTTCTTGATTCAGGTGCAGTGACGACGCAGTGCGCCGATGGGAATCGAGCCAAAGGCTCGACACTACAAAAAGACAACCGCCGTGCAGAGGCAATGCTCAGCACGGCGGTTCGTCTCAATTCAATCTGTCTGCGGTCAGGCGACGGTAATGCTCTTGTCGAGGTAGACGTCCTGAATCAGGTTCAACAACTTCACACCTTCCTGCAAGGGACGTTGGAACGCCTTGCGCCCGGAAATCAGACCGGTGCCGCCGGCGCGCTTGTTGATGACGGCCGTCTTCACCGCTGCCGCGAGATCGCCCGCGCCCTTGGATTCGCCACCGGAATTAATGAGTCCCGCCCGGCCGGCGTAGCAGTTCAACACCTGGTACCGGCAAAGGTCAATCGGATGGTCGGTGGTCAATTCCGTATAAACGCGTGCATCAATTTTGCCATAGCTGCCCCCAATGGCTTTGGCCACCGCCTCATAACCGCCGTTGTTCTCCGGCAGTTTCTGCTTGATGATGTCGGCTTCGATGGTGACGCCGAGGTGATTGGCCTGTCCGGTAAGGTCGGCGCTCACGTGAAAATCCTTTTCCTTCGTCTTGAACGAGCTGCTGCGCAGGTAGCACCACAGGACGGTGGCCATGCCGAGTTCGTGCGCGCGCTTGAAGGCGAGGCTGGTCTCGACAATCTGCCGCGTGGATTCCGGGGAACCGAAATAAATCGTTGCGCCCACGGCGACCGCACCCATGTTCCACGCCTGTTCGACCTGGGCGAAATAAACCTGGTCAAACCGGTTGGGGCAGGTGAGCAGTTCGTTGTGGTTCAACTTCACCAGGAACGGAATCCTGTGCGCGAATTTGCGGGACACCGCGCCGAGCACGCCCAGCGTGGAGGCGACGGCGTTGCAGCCGCCTTCCATCGCCAGCTTTACGATGTTTTCGGGGTCGAAATAATCCGGGTTTTTTGCGAAGCTGGCGCCGGCGGAATGTTCGATGCCCTGGTCCACCGGCAGGATGGACATGTAACCCGTGCCGGCCAGCCGGCCGTGACTGTGCAGCGCCTGCAGGCTGCGCAGCGTCTGCGGATTGCGGTCGGACAGCGCGAAAATGCGGTCCACGAAATCCGGTCCCGGCAGGTGCAGCCGCTCCTTGGACACCGTTTTGCATTCATGTTCCAGAAGACCCTTGGCGGAATCGCCAAGTAATTTTTCGATTTCAGCATTCATAATTCAATAATCTCAATCAGTCGAAACTTGCACCGTCCATTGTTTTTCAAACGCCAAACTTAAACGGTTTTGGCGCGGAAGGCGAAGCTTAATTTCGTTGCGGACAACGTAACGGCCGGCGCCGGACGCGGCTTGTTCCATTTTGTTTTTTAGTCACCGGATTTTGCGCTGTCACCGCAAAAAATCTCCGCTGCTCTGCGCCTGCGCATTGAAACAGCTCGTATTCGACGGCGGTATTTCAACGGGCTTCCGGAACGGCTACCAGTTTCAACCCCCAGTCGTCGTTGGAAGGAAAATTCGGTAAATCAATCCAGCCCCAGACGTTGGCCTTCAATTCGCCACCTACGGTCCATTGGCCCGTTCGCGGATTGAACCAGTCGGCGCGGTAAGTCGCCAACGGGATGGCCCCGCGAATCATGCTGTGGTCCGGACAATCCTTTTCAAAGTAGGCGAGGAAGAACGTTTTGTCCGGCGTGCGGGCGCAATATGCCCAACCGACAAACCCCTTGGTCAAATGCGTCTCGCTCGGCGAGACGAGGTTCGCGTCGGGAACCAATTCCTGGTAGCGGCTCCCCTCGCACAGCGCGAACGTTTTCAGATATTGCAGTTGATTGGCCGAATTCCACTGGAACGCCTGCCACATGAACGGATCGGAGCCCGGCTCGGCGTCCGCGCCCCAAATGCCTTCCGCGCCGTAAATGTGACCGGCCAGGCCGCCGGAGAGAAAACTGCCGTAAATGCCCGAACGCACGTCGCGGTCGTCGGCCGCCGTTCCGCCCGGCGCACCGTATTTGTATGCAGGATAACGCCTGTCCGCCATGCCGGAATAATAAGGTTCTCCGTTCAACGCGGGCTGCGGCGGGTTGGAATGAAAAATCTCCGTCAGATACCAGTAGGCGTCGTGTTCCCGCAGGTTGCCGATTTGCTGAAAGGTCAGCCAATGGTTTTGCTCCGGTTTGCCAAAGTTCATCAGGCTGGAAACCGAGGCGTTGCAGGACGCAAGGGTGCCAAATGGCGGAGGGCCATATTTGGCGATGACCAGATTGGCGGCGGCGTTGATTTGCGTCGTCGTCGCCGTCATCACCGGATAATCGTAGTGCACCGGACTGAACAGACAGTTGTTTGCCTGGTAACGGCTCCAGACATATTCAATGTAGCGGCTGTAGGACGCCGTCCAGTCGTAATACTTTGCCCAGCACGAAGTCATGTCCCGCCGCGCCACCTCGATGACCGGGATGAAACCCTGGGCATTCAGGTAATCAATCTTCCGGTCCAGGTATTTGAAATAATCCGGGTTGAGGCGGTCCACGTCCGGATAAACCTGCTCGTAACCCGGGACTTTGCCGGGCAACAAAAACGCCCGGCCGCCTTCGTTTGACATGTCTTTTGCGTGCCATTGGTCGCGCGGAAAGTGATTGGCGATGTCACCCTGGTCCACCCAGGCCGAACGCACGCCGAGGTCCGCCTTCTCATCAATCCAGATTTCCCACGGCCAACCGTCATTCGCCCAATTCGGGAACGCGGCAATGATGGCCACGCTGTTGAACCCCTGATCTTTTCGCAGGCGCAGGTAATCCTTGAACCCCGCATCCGGCCCGATGGGACGTTCTGTATCGTCGTCGTTCCATTTGAAGCGGGAGGTCGCCGCCGCATACCAGGTATCGCCCAACAGGATGAACGGCGTGCCGTCCGCGTATTCAAAGGCGTGGCCGTTCACGGACGGCCGGATGAATCCGCGCCGGGTCGGCACATCAACCTTCTCGGCTGCGGGCCACGCAACGGCAGTGAAGCTGCCGCGCTGGTGGTTCAGGCCCGGGTCCTTTTGATTCGAGCCGCTGCGCCACGTCCATTTGCCGGGGCGCGTGGCGAGGATGCGCACGCGGAAAACGTCGCCGCCATCCCAAAACCCGTAGCAGCGCTTGTCGAATCCCGGCCCCTTCAAATCCACCCAGACCTCGACGTTCGTATAGGGATTTGCGTACGGGTTTTTCGCCTGAAACGTCAGCTCCACCTTTTCCCAGACATGCGTGTCGGCCCGGGTGGTGTTGAAATTGAAAAGCGCGCCGAACAGCAAAAACGGGAGCAGCGGTTTCATGGCCGGATTCTTTGACATCGTACTCCAAACGTCAAACCGGAAGCCGGGCCGGGGTTGCTTTGATCCCGGTCTGGAGTTCCGCCTTCAGGCGGCCGGGGCGGCATGTGGGCCTCGAACCGTCTGAAGGAAGAACTCCAAATAAATTCGGGCACTACACCTGTCTTGGCGCTGGACGGAGGGCGGTTCCCCCGGCTAATTTGGCGCGAATGAGCCACAGCGACTCTCCAACTGCGATATGCCCGGGTTGCCGCGAAGAGATTGAATCGGCGAGGCGACGCTGTCCGCATTGTGGCCGGCCGATGGGCCAGCGCGGGTTTTTCTTTTACGCCTTCTGGGTCGGCCTGTCGTTGATAGTGGCGGGGCTGATTGCCTGCATTTTTTACACCGGCTTTATGACGGTGAACCGCATGTTGTGAGTCGGGCTGAACGGTTCTGTACAAACAATCAGTGATTCAGCCCGGCAATCCATCTCAGGGTCTCCCAAGGACAAGACGGCGCGCTCCGAAATTGCCGGCTAAGCCGGAACGATTCAGTTGAACCAGTATTTTGAATAAGGTTGGCGGGTTCATGCTTGAAGCGAGCCAATTGCATTGCAGTTGGGTAGAGCGGTGAGTTTGGTCAGGATTTCGCGCCACCAGTGGCGATGAGTTTGACGGCGCACGGCCAGTTTAAGGGTGGGTTTGCCACGGGCGCGACTCCACACCGCTGCCCGGCTAAACAAGCGCCAGCGCAGGGTGTTGAGTTCGCATTTTTCCAA
Source organism: uncultured Verrucomicrobiae bacterium (assembly GCA_963802515.1). Taxonomy (GTDB): domain Bacteria; phylum Verrucomicrobiota; class Verrucomicrobiia; order Limisphaerales; family UBA11358; genus UBA11358. Next base: position 247,425 of record CAWDIX010000002.1, on the reverse strand, counting down.
CTGGCCCAGCCGCCGTTGCAGCAGCACGCACAGGTTGTAAGCGGCAATCGCCAGATGGTGCATCGCCTCGGTGCCCCAGAAATTGTCCACGCACAGCCGTTTAATTCCAAACTGCTGGCCGAGTTCTTTGATGCGATTTTCGAGGTCGGCCCGACCGTTGTATTGGCGCCAGACGGCCAGAGCGTCCACGCTCCGGGGCAGGTTGGTGACCAGCGCTTGAAAGCGATAGCCCGGAACGTCCAGCAAGGTCTTGCCACCCGCTTCCGGGCGTTGTTCGACCCGCTGGCGAATGACGATCAAACGACGGTTCGGTTGATCCAGTTCCACTTCCTGCACCTCCAGCCCGGGGAGTTCGGTTCGTTGCCAGTGGGCGTCATCATGCCGGCACCAGCTTTGAACTTTCTGCGTCAGCCGTGCCACCAGAATGAAGTTCAAGCCCAGTGCCTGAGCCATAGCTTGCACGCTGGTCTCGCCAAAACCCGCGTCGCCGCGCAAGAGCTTGATCCGAAGGTGCGCCGGCAGACTGGCCACGGTCTGACGCAAAAACTCCGCCGCCCCATTGGCACAAGCACTGTCGCCCCGGCGCAGCCAGTAGTTGGCGATGAGTTTGCTTTCGGCCAGAGCGGCGATCAGCGGACGATGACACGGCTTGAGTCCCTGCCGGGTGTAACCGACGGCCACGCCCTGTTGATGGCCATCCTCGTGCAACAGTGCCCACGAATCCAAGTCCAGCGTATAACCCTCTTTGAGCGAAGGCAGACTCGCCAGGGCTTGCCGGTGCAGACCGTTGAGCGCGTTGCAGGTCTTTTGGCCAAACACGTCAAAGAACCGGCTCAAGGTGGATTGACTCGCGATGGCTTCGACGCCCAGCACCTGGCTCAACGCCGGATCACTTTGCAACCAAGCCACGCGGGAAAGCTTGTCCGCACCGCAGAGAATGCCTCCGACGTATCCCAGCGCCACATCGGTCGGATCGTAAGCGTTGGGACTGGTTGGACAATGAGGCAAGACTTCCCGCAGTTGCCTGCGAAAACCCTTCTGATGCAGAAAGTGCGACCACACCACCATGCCGCCATGCGCCGTCAGTCGCTGATCGGTGAACGAAATCCGGATGGACGAAGTTTGATCTTTGGTGTCAATTGGCAGGCGCACCGTTTGGTCCGCCTCCCTTCGAGGCTCGTAAGCTTGTGTTTGGTTCATCACCCCAAGCCCGCCAAACGGTGTTCATTCTTTCAAGCTGAATCGTTCCGGCTAAGGAGCAGTCCGGTGATAGATGTACCACCCGTAGCCGTCGAGATCGAAGTTCGGGAGGCGGATGTCAACCGGGTTTGATCTGCCAGTGATAGCCACGAGCTCAAAGCCTTCGACATTCGGCAGTTCAACAGACCCGGTCACGCGGACGCTTGAGAGGTTGATCAAAACGAGGAACTCGTCTTTCGTGTCATGTCGCAGGATGCTGACGACCTGCCTTGGAGCCGTGTTTTGAAGCCAGTCAACCTCGCCGCTGTAAAACGCGGCGTAGTGCTTGCGTAGCTTGATCAGGTCGCGGTAAATGTCGCGTAACGGGGGGCGTCCGCCCGGGTTCCAGAACACCGGCATTTTTTCGAACAAGGCCGGGTCGGCGGACTCGGTGGCATCGCCTACTTCCATGCCGTTGTAAAAGAGCGGCACGCCGTCGAGGGTCAGCATCAGCACCTGTGCCGCGAGCGCCCCGTTTATGCCGTAACGCGCCACGGCCCGGGTTTGTTCGTGGCTGTCGGTGAAGCGCAGGTGCAACGCGCCCTTGGGGAACTGCTGCTGCGTGTGTTCCCACGAGGCTTTCATGAAATCGGCGGGTTGTTGGCTGCTCATGACCATGTTCAGCGAGTACATGAAATTCCATGAGGAATCCACATCGAAGGCCTTGGAAAGGAGCGCCGGCTGGGCCCCGGCGTCGGCAAGAATGATGACTTGAGGGTTGATCTTCTCCAGCGCATCCCGGGCCGCCTCCCAGAAATCAATGGGAATCGTCGGTGACACATCGCAACGGAATCCGTCCACACCGAAGTCGCGCAACCAATACGACATCATTTCGATCATGTAACGGCGAACGTCCGGGTTGGCATAATTCAGCCCGGCCACGTCCGTATAGGCGGGATTGGGCGGAATGATGACTCCATTCGTGTCCCTCAGGTAAAAGTCTGGATGTTGTTGCATGAGCACGCTGTCCCACGAAGTATGGCCGGCGACAACCTCCATGACTACTTTCATGTTGCGCTGGTGGGCTTGCTCAATCAGCCGCTTGAAGTCGTTGGTGGTGCCGTAGTCGGGGTTGATGGCGTAAAAATCACGCACGGCAAATGGGCTCCCGACGGAGCCTTTCTTCATCTTTTCGCCAATCGGGTGGATGGGCATCAGCCACAGAACATCCACACCCAGGTCCTTTAACTCGTCCAATCGGGCGGTAATTGCATTCAAATCCCCGGCCTGGGAAAAGTCCCGTGGAAAGATTTCATAGACGACCGCGCTTCGGAGCCAGTCGGGAGATTTGCCGGTGGTCGCAATGGATGGATCTGCCGCCGCGACACCGGTGGAAATAGTCAGCAGCCAACCAATGAAGAATGCGGCAGGCAGGTTTCGCAGTTTTAGTATGATTCGGTTCATGGCGTTTGCGCTATTGAGTTGATTCCAGAACGCAGGTTGTTTGTCTGCGTTCCCAGGTAACGAGGCTCATTTTACCTGGCGGTTTCAACGTTGTCCAGCCACGCGAGTGATAGTTTTAAGAAGTCGGTCGCGGATCAAGCTGTGCCGGCGTTTCTCCGGTGTTTAAAGTTGCCGGACCGGCCTCACCGTGGCGGGGAAATCACCGCGGGACGGACGCCGCCCAATATGCAATTTTCAGAATTATTTTTTGAATTATTGGACAAGGCGGCCGATAAGAGGGCTAAGCCTGTGAAAAGCAGCCCCATCAACATGTTGTTGCACCTGAAAACAGCACCGCTCTGGTCCATCGCACCGGAGGCGACCGTCTTCGAGGTCATCAAACTGATGGCGGAAAAAAACAACTGCTCGCGTCCGGCGACCGATGCGACGGTTTTGAAAATGGAGGAGACGAGGCAACGAGTCTCACTTCTTCAGCTCCGAATTCCGAAATTGTCAGAGCCTCCTCACGTCGGCTCCTGCAAATTTCTAGTCCCCCAAACACGTTCCCACCCGCCGGGCGGCCTCGACCCACGGATGATCGGGCGGCACGATTTTGCGCTTGCCGGCCACCTTTTCCAGCAGCACCGGCTCCGTCCGGTCTCCACGCGACGCCACCATCACCCCGAAAACATTTTCGTGTATCAAATCCCCGCACGCGCTCCCCAGCCGCGTCGCCAGCAGACGGTCGGCGGGCGAGGGGATGCCCCCGCGCTGGACGTAACCGAGAATCGTCACCCGCGATTCGAGGTGCGTCAGTTCCTCCAATTGCTTCGCCAGCCGCAACGTGTTGCCGTTGTGCCTGGCTTCCAGCGTGGCCAGTTCCAGCTTGGCCTCGTGCTTCTCCCTTCTGATTTCGCGCGCGTTCCTTCCGGCCTTCGGCGGTCTGATAAGCCCGCGCGTCTTCCTTGGCCATCGCCCCCTCGGCCACCGCCACGATGCTGAAATTCGTTCCCGCCCGGCTGCGCCGGCGGATGGCGTCGGCGATTTTATGGACGTCGTAGGGAATTTCAGGAATCAAAATCACGTCCGCGCCGCCCGCAATCCCGGCGCCCAGGGCCAGCCAGCCGGCCCGATGCCCCATGACTTCAGTGACAATGATGCGGTGATGGCTGTGCGCGGTGCTGTGCAGGCGGTCAATGGTCTCGGTTGCGATGTCCAGCGCGGTGGCAAAGCCAATGGTCAGGTCCGTCATCGCCACGTCGTTGTCAATCGTCTTGGGCAGGGTGATGACGTTGATGCCGGCCTCCTTGAGCCGCAACGCGTTTTTTTGCGTGCCGCCGCCGCCGAGACAGACCAGCGCGTCGAGACCGTACCGCCCGTAATTCTTGACGATGACGTTGGTCATGTCGTGAACGCGCCCGTCAATCATCATGCGCTGCGGCTTGTCGCGGCTCGTGCCGAGAATCGTGCCGCCCACCGTGAGGATGCCGGCGAGCGTGGACCTGTCGAGCTTGAGCCGCCGGTCTTCGACAATGCCGCGGAAACCGTCGCGGAAGCCGATGATTTCCATGCCGTAAAAACCGAGCGCGGTTTTGCCGACGCCGCGGATGGCGGCGTTGAGGCCGGGGCTGTCGCCGCCCGCCGTCAGAATGCCGATGCGTTTGGTCTGCGCCATTGTCTCTGACACAATTGAATCCGCAAAAAATTGTTCTTTGTCCAGAACAACTTTTTATTTTTGGAAATATTTTTTGGCGACGCGGCAACCGCCGGGCGCCCGGAACGGTGCGCCGGCGAAAAACGAATCAGGGAAACCAACTTCCCACGTTCAGCGGCAGCGCGCCGCCTTTTCGTTTATCGGTGAAAACCCTGGCCTGAGTTCATTCCGCCGCCCCAATTGCCACCGCCCGGATTGCCGCCGCCACTGAAATGCATTCCCCCGCCGCCGGAATTTCCTCCGCCACCCCAGGCATGGGTTCCGCCAGACGATGGCGCCGAACGTGTGTAAGCCGGCGCCGACCATGAAGGCGCGCTGCGCTGGGTGTACGAAGGCGCGGCGGAATGCCAGCTCGGGGCCTGCCGCCACGCAGGGGTGGAGCGCGAGGCGCTGGAATAACCAGGCCGATAATCCGGTGCCGGCACAGAGCGCGCTATCTCGGTGTTTCCGGCGCCGCTCCAATGCCGCATTTGCTCACCCCCGTGCGCATCATTCCAGGTAGCGCCGGGCGTTGAATCGCGCGGGACGTTCGGCCGCGCCGTTTGAAATCCCCGTGTGTTGTCAATCGCGTTTGCGCTCGTGAACCCGCGCGTTGCGGGAGGACTGCCCCGCCGGCCGGCAAATTGCGTGTCATGTCCAGGCAGGAACGGGTTTCGCGCCACGGAAATGTCCCGGCCCGGCCGGTAAATCACCGCCGAATTTCCGTTTCGGGTCAGCCGGTCCGGCAGGGTGAAATCTCCGGAGCGCCCGGCCCCGTGCGGCAATTCGCGCACGGCCACCTGGCGGATCCGCGTGTGCGTCGCCGCCTCAATCCGCGACGGATCTATCCCGCGATTGATGTAGCCATGATGCGCATCGGTGGCGAAGTTGTTGTTGACCCTCGAATCATGGAAGAAGCGGTCGGCGTCGCGGCCATGCCGGAAGTGGCCGAACGGACGTTGGCCGCAGAAATTGTCGTAGTCACAAAACGTGAAGCAATTCGGCCCGAGGCCAAAACCAAAATCAAAGCCGACGGCAACGCCATTGAAAGTCCAGCCCAAACCTGCGAAACACGCGCCCGGCGGCAGCGGCGCCCAGCCACAGTAACCCGGATAATCCCGCCAGCACACCCACGCCGGTCCCCAAACATTGTCGGGACACCACAACCAGCCGTAACTCGGATACCGGCACCAGCGGCCATAATGGAATGGCGCCCAGCCCCACGCGTAATACGAATTCCAATACCACCCGTTGTCCGTCCACAACCAGCTCCCGTCATCGCAATAAGGCTGCCACGACGGATTGACCGCCTCGACCGTCGGTTGCCAGCACCAGCCGTAAGCCGGCACGTCCACCCACGTTCCATACGGCGTCAACGCATCGTAGAAGTTCCCCGCCGGACCGTTCACCGGCGTTGCTGTGGCCGCGGACGCTGGCCCAGGTGACGAAGAAACGTCCTGTGCGCTGCCCGCGCCGTTCGCCACCTCCTCCGCCGGATTGCCGCGGGTCGTCTGGCTGTGACTGACCAACGCGTTGAGCACGGCGGACGAAATCCCTACATCACGGAGGTACACGATCTGGTCCGCATCCAGGGCAAAACCATTCGCTGAATTCCGGATGTAGGCAGTGATCACGTCATCGCTGATGCCGGCTTCGGACATGCGGAGCACCTCCGCCGGGACCTGCGGCAGGCTGACTTGGGCCGGCGCAACGGTTCTGGTCGGCGCGGCGTTCGTGGTCGCCGGTGGGGCAGGCGCCGCCGCCGCCGAACGACTGTTGTAACCCACCATCACCACGGACAGCCCCAGAACTGCCAGCGCGGTCCTAAGCGCTTTGTTCAATCTTCGCGTTTTCATACCGTCAACATTCTCCTGTCGCACGCCTCTTTTACCTTACGCCGTTCCCGCCGGTTCGCAAGCCGGTCTGCCCGTGAAGTTTGACACGGCGGCCGGCAAAAAGTTCGAGAACAACGCTCGGGAACGTTACCTGGCCTTGCCTCGATTTGGTGGACAGGAGCAGTGTAAATGTGTGAGCTAGGGCCAACACACATGAACAACGAAGCAACGACCAAGCATAAACGTTACGACGAGGCCTTCAAACGATCTGCGGTTGAGCACTGGATGGTCAGTGGCAAATCCGCCCGCCTGATTGCCGACGAGCTGGGGATCAATCAGCAGAATCTGCATAAATGGAAGCAAAAGTTCAAAGCCCGCCTGCCTCCCAGACCAACCTTACGCCGCAAACCGAATAGACCGGTCGGAAATCACCGCAAATTCTCGAAAGATTTACAGACTCCTGGCGGGCCGGTTGCCAACGGGGATGGGATTGGGATGCGGCCGCGCCTCGATCTTCTCCGCCTGGCGTTTTTTCTTAAGTTTATCCGCAATCAAAGCCAACTCCTCGGCAGCCTCCTTCTCCGTTTGGTTGCCCTCCTTCAGCGTCTGCGCGTAGGTCCGAATCGTTTTCTCGATAAAATCCGTATCCATTGATACTCATTCTGACACAGATTCCCGTCAGGTCAACCGATGAAAAGAGGTTGGTCGTGTCCTGATTCGAGGAGCGCGGCATTTATGCCGCTTCGCCGACCGATGCGATTTGTGTGTTGAAGCGGTCTGAAGCCCGCGCGCCAAAAGCAAATTAGGACACTGCCAAGAGGTTGGTCGTGTCTTAATTTGAAATTCATTTCACCGTTGCCAATTCAAGCCGGGCCGGGCAGCTTCGGAGCGTCAGGCGGGGGCATCCACCTGTGATTGGGCGATGAACCGAAAGAAGAAAATCGTCATTGCGATGGCCGGCAGTGCCAGCCTCGTTGCCATCCTCCTCGCAAGCTCGCCGACTGTGCGTCTGCTGTTCGAGACTCCTTCCCTGTCCCATTGGCCCCAGGTCCCGCCGCCGGAACTGTACGTTTTCACACGGCCGAAACTTGAGGACGTCGCCGGCGTTTACCACCTCACCCGGCAGACCATTACCACCGATGGATTGGCCGTCCTTGAAGGCCGGTTGTGTCAACTGGATTTGCGGCCTGACGGCTCATTTACGGCTGCCAATTACCCGCTGTGGGCGCCCGACACGAACTCGACGCCTCAAATTGCTGAGTTCGTTTCAACCGCCGGCCGCTGGCGATGCGATACGGTCAACATCATGTACCATGGCCATGATTGTTGGGGCGTTGTATTTTCCGATGCCAAAGGCAAAGGCGGTATTGACCCGCTGGCGCTCAGGCGCAAGGGCGCACCCTACGACCTTATGCTGACCTACGGCGATGGTGACGACGGAACCTTTATGGTCTTCGGGAAGGAGAAATCGGAAGGCACGCGTCGCAGTCCGGCTGCGGTTAAAGAGAAGTGGCAGGTTGCATCGGCTGGTCCTGCCGAAGTTCGACGAACGCGGAAGCTTGAGAGATGAGCGCAATCGGCAAATTGTCTGGCGGAAGGCACAAGTCGGAGCGGGAAGAGGCGGTCCGGCTCGGCATTGGCGTCAGCGACGTGGAGCGCGGTTTACCGGAGTTCAGTCGCGGCAATCAGTCCTGCAAACTTGTCCGCGGGTCGTGTGCCAGGTATTCGTTCCCTCGTTACGGCGAGGGCACACGCGCTACCTGGTCGCTGCTCCAGCGGACCGAGCGGGACGGCGCGCAACTGCCGAACGGGTATTTGTTGCAGGGTGACGTTTCCGATCGCTTGCGCCAGGCGCTCACGGCACTGGCCACGGAGTTTTCGGAGGAATACTACGAATTTGAAGGGACAACGACCGAGGTGTCGGTGTATTGGGAAGAGTATGGCGGAGCTGCCCAGGTCCGGCGCATTCACAAGATTTTGCAGCGTTTGGCCGGCCCGGAAAATCAGATGACAGTCGCGAGCCAGCCGTCGGCGACCGCGCCCCGGGCGGCAGGCAATCCCGTGCGCTCTCTTGGGTTGCTCGTGGGTTTCTTCTTTCTTGTTTTCGGCATCTGCATGTTCGTTCGCTTCGATTATCTCGAGCGCCAGGAGGAGGGCAAAATTCAGAGCATCCGGGCGGGCAAGGTCACGCCAGAGACACTCACCGTGGTTGGCAAGTATCTCACCTACAGCCGTGAAGGAGGCACCCCACACATCGTCCTTCGCACCAGCAAAGACACCAACGTGGTTTGCGTCACCACCCGTCGGTTTTATAACTCGGTTTATCCGGCGGGCACGGTGACTGCGTACCGTTTTCCTGACGGTTACCTGATTCCGGAAGGGCAGGGGAATGAAATTGGCTTCCTCAAATGGTTTTGCTCCGCTCCCGAAGTTGTGCTTGGAATCGCGATGTTGATTTTGGCGATGGTCAGAGGAAAGCAGCGGTCCCGTGCACTGTTTCTTTTTCGAGTTCGTTTCCGGACTCGCGCGGAGAGAGATTCCGAAGAGGTTGATGAAGACGAGACAAATTCAGCCTGACACCGTGTCGGGCCAAATCCCCTGGAATATTCGTGAACGCCTGAGGTTGTCTCCCGGAAAGATCCGCGGATCAGCTCCAAAATTCTTCGCCGGCGGAGTCATTGAGTTGACTTTTTCAGTTTGTCTTCAAGGCACGGCGCCTGACTGGCGTCCTCCGTTTGTCACGCGGAGGCTTGTTGTTCAGTGGGAAAGAATTTGCCGCTGAAGCGAATCCCCCCGGAATTATTTGCTATCCTGAAAACAAATAACGTGGATTTACGGATTTATTGGCGGAGGTAGAATAATCAATCCGGGCTTATGAATGCGAAACGATGCTTCGTCGCCCTTTTGAGTGCCGTCGCGCTCATGCCGTGCTGGGTAAAGCTGGACGCTGAGACACTTATCTTCTTTTTCAGCGGAGACATCACCTCGCGTCGCGCCACCAACAGCGTCTTCACCGACCCCAACACCGACCAGTTTTACGGCTACTTCAGTTACGATACGACAGCGACAGCCGGCAGGTATGGCCCCTACCCGCTGATTTCATTCAGCGTTGATGGCAATTCCCTCGTTTCTACAAACGGTCCGTTCTTGCCCGGTAACACCGGCATATCGGTCAACAACAACGGCTTGGCCGGTCCATGGGATATTCTTAAAATCCAAGGATTCTATTCTCCAGCCGTTGCCTTGGGTTACGATAACGGCTCTATCATCATTTCGTTCATTGATCACAGCGGCCAGGTCTTTACGAACAACAATCTTCCCGCCAGCCTCAGCCTGTCCTCGTTCGATACGGCTTATCTGCAAAGCCCGGGCGAGTATCTCCTTCCACCACCTGGGCCAACGTACGACCGGGGTACCATCACGCAACTGATTCAAGTGCCCGAACCGACTGCATGCGCATTGCTTGGATTGGGTTTGGCAATTGCAATTTTCACGAAGCGGCGTCAGATTTAGATCGTTACGCAGCCAGAGACCACAACCAGAAAGGGAACATATCCATGTCCGGACAAGCATCACCCGAAGCACGACAGGATTACAACGCATTGCTCGAATTTCTGATGCCGTTTGCCGAGCAAATGCTCAAGAAAAACGGCGAGTTCTTCCCATTCGGCGCTGCCGTCAGCACCACGGGCGAAGTCAGTGCCGCAGCGACCTACGACGGCAACGAGACGCCGGCATCGGAGGACGTCATTGCCATGCTGGTGCAAGGCTTCCAAGGTCAGGCCCGCGGCGGCAAGATACGCGCCACCGGCATTTGTTATGACGGCCGCATCGTTCAGGACGGCAAGAAAGTGGATGCCGTCATCATCAGCCTGGAACACGCCAGCGGCAACGCGACCAGGACCTGCGTGCCCTACACCAAGGGCATGTTCGGGAAGTATCGCTTTGGAGAGATAATTGCCGGGTTGGAAGAGCCGAAGATATTTGTGAACTCCTGAGGACGGCCCTCACAAGGATTCGCGGATCAGCCCCGAAATTCTTCGCCGGCGGGGGCGTTGAGTTGACTTTTTCAGTTTGTCTTCAAGGCACGGCGCCTGACTTGCCAAAACCGCGAGACCCGCCTTCGGCCCGTTCATTGTTACTATTAGACAATTGGCTACTGTTATTACATTGTAATTAATTTAATTGACAACCTGTCCTGCTTGTGTTGCGCTGACGGTTGACAGAACCCACAAACCCATTCGATGCGATCCATCATTTCAAACGGGTCGCGCTCCTGGCTTCCTGAGCCTGGCATTCGGAGCGCGAGCAGCCGAAGGGAAATCTGCAACCACAAACGACGACTATGAAACCACACCAATTGGTGCTTATCTCATTATTAACGGCGGTGACGCTCTCAGCGAGCGCCCAGGGCACGGCCTTCACGTATCAGGGCCAGCTCCAGAACAACGGCAGCCCGGCCACGGGAATTTACGATTTGCGATTTACGATTTACGATGCTGTGACCAATGGCCATCTGGCCGCCGGGCCGGTGACCAACACTGCCGTCGGCGTTACCAACGGCCTGTTCACGGTGCTGATTGATTTTGGCCCGGGCGCGTTCACCGGCCAGGCCAACTGGCTGGAAATCGCCGTGGCCACCAACGGCGTCAGCACGTTCAGCCCGCTCGCACCGCGCCAGCAATTGACCCCCGTGCCTTATGCGGTTTTTGCGGAAAGCACCAGCGCTTTGGGCGGGACATTGTCAGCCTCGCAATTGACCAGCGTCGGCAACACCAACGGCGGTGACCATCATAACTTCTTCGTCGGGCCATCGGGCAATTCGACGATGACCGGTTGGCAGAACACGGCCAATGGCGTCACGGCCCTCCAGCACAACACGGGCGGCTACGGCAACACAGCCGATGGCTTCGCAGCGCTGCTCTACAATACGAACGGCAATTTCAACACGGCCAATGGCGTTAATGCGCTTCAGCAGAACGCGAGCGGCTCCTGGAACACGGCCAACGGCGGTGACACGCTTTTTTACAACACGAGCGGCAACTACAACACGGCCAACGGCGGTAATTCGCTTGTCTTCAACACCAGCGGTTCCTGGAACGCGGCCAACGGCTTCCAGGCGCTTTTCAACAACACCAGCGGCTGGTTCAACACGGCCAATGGCGCCAATGCGCTTCTCAACAACTCGACCGGCAACAACAATACCGCCGATGGCTTTGAGGCGCTCTACGACAACACGACCGGCTCGTTGAACACGGCCAGCGGCAATAATGCGCTTCTCGCCAACACGACCGGCTCCCAGAACACGGCCAATGGCGCTTGGGCGCTTCTCGCCAACACGACCGGGTCCGGCAACACGGCCAGCGGTTCGGGCGCGCTTTACAACAGCACGAGCGGCTCCGGTAATATCGCCCTGGGTTATCAGGCTGGTTATAACATCACCACCGGCAGTTCCAACATTGACATCGGCAACCAGGGCCTTGCCACCGACACCAACATCATCCGCATCGGCAGCGGCCAGGCCCAGACGTTCATCGCGGGTGTCGTCAACGGCAACGGCGCTGGATTGACCAGTCTCAACGCGGGTACGCTGACCGGCGTCATCCCCCTGCCTCAAATGCCAGCCGCCGTCCTGACCAATAACGAAACCGGCGTAATGCTGACGGGCACCTTCAACGGCAACGGCAGCGGGTTGACCAGTCTCGATGCCTCACAATTGACGAGCATTGGCAACAACAACGGCGGCTACGCCAACTTCTTTGTCGGGCCGTCGGGCAATGCGACGATGAGCGGCTGGGGAAACACGGCCAACGGCGATGGGGCGCTGGTCAACAACACCAGCGGCACTGCTAATCTGGCCGACGGCAATGGGGCGCTTAACCAAAACACGAGCGGCGACTACAACACGGCCAGCGGTTATGCGGCGCTTTACAACAACACGATCGGCTGGTTCAACACGGCCAACGGCTCGGCGGCCCTTGGCAACAACACGGAAGGCTTCTTCAACACGGCCATCGGGTTTGGTGCGCTTTACAGCAACATAAGCGGCAACAACAACACCGCCATCGGCTATTCTGCGCTTAACAACAACACGAACGGCAACAACAATGTCGCGCTGGGGTATCAGGCCGGGATCAACCTCACCGGAAGCGAAAGCGGCAACATCGTCATCGGCAATCCGGGTCTCGTCGGCGACAACAACATCATGCGCATCGGCGATGGCCAGAGCCAGGCGTTCATCGCGGGCGTCATCACCGGCGACGGCAGTGGATTGACCAACCTGAATGTGACTGTCAACGCCTCACAACTGGCCAGCATCGGCAACACCAATGGCGGCTCTGGCAACTTCTTCGTCGGAGAATCGGGCAACCCGACGAACAGCGGCTCGGTCAACACGGCCAATGGCTATATGGCGCTTCTCTTCAACACCAGCGGCACGGCCAACACCGCCAATGGCTACGGAACGCTTGTACTCAACACGAACGGCTCCTGGAACACAGCCGATGGCGTTGAGGCGCTTTGGAACAACTCGAACGGCTCCTTCAACACCGCCGTTGGCTGTGCAGCTCTTATAGGCAACACGAGCGGCTCAAATAACATCGCGCTGGGGTATTTTGCCGGCCTTAACATCACCACCGGCAGTTCCAATATTGACATTGGCAATCAGGGTTTCGACGGCGACGACAATATCATCCGCATCGGCGATGGCCAGGCCCGGACGTTCATCGCGGGAGTCATTACCGGCGACGGCAGTGGGCTGACCAATCTCAATGTCACTGCCAACGCCTCGCAACTGACCAGCATCGGTAATGACAATGGCGGCTCTGGCAACTTCTTCATCGGAGAATCGGGCAACCCGGCGACCGGCGGCTTCTACAACACGGCCATCGGCTCTGCGGCGCTTTCCGCCAACACGAGCGGCGACAACAACACGGCCTGCGGCGGTTTTGCGCTTTCATCCAACACAGTCGGCTCCTTTAACACCGCCATTGGCCTTCAAGCGCTTTTAAATAACACCAGCGGCTCTGAAAATACCGCCGGCGGTTTGGGCGCGCTTTACTGGAACAAAGACGGCTCCTTCAACACGGCCAATGGCGTTGACGCGCTTTTCAACAACGCGAGCGGCAACAACAACACAGCCTTTGGTAGTTATGCGCTTTTCTTCAACACGAACGGCAACAACAACACAGGCATTGGCTATAATGCGCTTCTCTTCAACCGGAGCGGCTCCAACAACATCGCGCTCGGTTATCAGGCGGCATATAACATCACTACCGGCAGTTCCAACATTGATATCGGCAACGAAGGGCTTGCAGCCGATAACAATACCATCCGCATCGGCAAAACGCAGACGGCCACTTATCTGGTGGGCACCGTCTATGCCAATGGCGTCGCTTTGACCAGCGACCGCAATGCCAAGGAGAATTTCACCGCCGTCAACGCCCGTGAAATCCTGGCCAAAGTGGCGTCGCTGCCGGTAACGCAATGGAATTTCAAGGCAGATCGCCAGGACGTGCAGCACATCGGCCCGATGGCGCAGGATTTTCAGGCCGCCTTCCAACTGGGCACGGACGCCAAACACATTTCCGTGATGGACGAGGGCGGCGTGGCGCTGGCAGCGATTCAGGGGTTGAACCAGAAATTGGAACAGAAGGAAACGGAGATAACGGAGCTAAAGGCCCGTCTGCAACGATTGGAACAACTTGTGAACGCAAAAAACCAGGAGGGACAATGAAAGCACGACAATGCAATCCACCTTCGCTCCGATTCAACCTGGCGGCGATGGAAGATGGCAAATGGCAGATGGCGAGTTTGGAGTGCGGTGACACGTCACCGCTTTCGCCCGCCATGGGAGTGCGCGTCACTCCGTGCGCGCCGCTGCAGGAACACAAGAAAACGGCGCGCAGGGGACTGACGCGCCCTACCTGCCTCGCGCTGCTGCTTTGTTTCTGCTTTCTGCTTTCGGTTTTCAGCTTTCGGGCTTCGGGGCAAAGCTACTCCATTGACTGGTATAAAGTCTCCGGCGGCGGCGGCACCAGCACCGGCGAACCGATGATCGGCACCAATTATTCCGTCAGCGGCACCCTCGGCCAGCACGACGCCGGCGGCCCGATGACCGGCGGCAATTATTCCCTCACCGGCGGATTCTGGGCGCTGATTTCCGTGGTGCAGACGCCCGGCGCGCCGACGCTTTACATTACGCGCTCCGGCAACACGGTCACGGTATATTGGCAGGCTGTATCCGGCTGGAGTTTGCAGCAGAACGCGAACCTCGCGTTGGCCAACGGCTGGTCAACCAGCGGCGGTGTGACGCCCGCCAATGGCACGAACTATTTGAACCTCACATCGCCGGCGGGAAATCTGTTTTTCCGGCTGTCCAATCCCTGAAAGGTGTAAGGCAAATCATCAAACGCCCGGAAGCGCTCAGCCGGACCGATGCGCGATAACTGCCGCGAGGCGATTGCGGGCGTTGCGGCCGGCTCATACTCCCCCCACACCGACTCGGGTTTTCGAGTTGAATCCTTGCAACGGCAACGGATATCTTTGCTTTTGGTTATTTCAGATTCCAACAAACTCTCAGGAAGCCTTGTGAAGATCGTCAGGTTTCGCGCCTGATTCAGGCGTGCCATAATTTCAGCATGGAACCTGCAGTTTCATGGGTTCCATGTCACAAAAGCGCATCAGGTTGAAGACCTCCGGTGCGGCTTGTTTTTGCGACACCCACCGCCAAACGATGCCCGCGTGATTTGCTTCACCGGTTGGCGCGGTCATGAACGCACTACATCTATTGGGCATCGGAATCAGTCTCTCCTTGGCTGCGAGCCGCGTCACGCATTCCGCGCAGCCGGACCCTTTTACGCCAGTTGACTTCCAAAGCCCTCGGGTTACGTTATCCTTGATCTGCAAAAGACTTGTGAAGAAATCTCAAAACCCCGCCGCAACCGCAGGCGGCGTCCGTTCTTTACCTGCAATTTTCCCGCCGATTGCGGCAACCTGCCGGGCGGTGTCGGTGGCTGGTAACACTCTGTATTCCAGCTGTCTGAGTAATGCGAACACCAGTTGCTGCTATCGCATCAAGCTCTCCAACCTGCGCGTTTGCCTGCATCCGCACCACTTGGAAATTGTCAGGCGAACAGCCAGTTAATTCGCCCAAAACAGCCGGCGAATCCGGCCTGATTCTCGCCGGCAGTATTTATTTGAGTCAGCGATTTTTGAGGCATTAGCCGCTTCTTGATATTGTGACCACTGAAAATGAGCGGCGCTAAAGTGACAATAAAAGTCCCAAAATGGGATAGAAATATTCCGTTACTCGTCAAAACTGGATAGCGTGCAAACCCGGTTTGCTAAAATCGCGACCCTGCGCTTGAAGGAATGAGTTTCGGTCTGAGCGTCGCACCGGAACCGGCTCTCCGCCTGGGTCAAAAACGAAAGGTGAAAATGAAAAGAACATTAAAATTCGGCGCAGGACTCGCCCTGGCCGCTTTCCTCACCACCGCCGCAAACGCTTCGCTCTACTATTTTGGACCGCCTGTACCAATGCCGATTGCAGGAGACGGACCGTTCGCCGCCGGTCAGTTGGATTACGACGGGTTCACCGTGGACAGCTTCTCGTTCACCCTCTCCACCTTGAAAGGCAACGTTCTCGGTGCTGATACCTCATTCAGTGGCACCGTGAGTGTTCTGGCGGACGGCAATTTAGTGTTGGTCGGCTTATCCTCCGGGGACCTCTCCGCAACGTGGACCATTATACCGGGAAATGGCAAGACTCCTGACGTGGACCAGGCAATTCTCAATAGTGGGAGTGACCCCGGTTTCACCTTCTCTGGCGTTTGGATTCCCGTGACTGTTCCTGAACCCACGACCCTGATTGCCGGGGCGTTGCTGCTGCTGCCGTTTGGAGCGGGCGCTCTGCGGATGCTGCGCAAGACCCGCACGATATGAAAGTTGAACCAGCAGGAATTTCGAATCGCTCTTTGTTGCTCAGGCCGGTCTTTACGCCGTCCGGGTTCCTTTCTTGCGCACGGCTCATTCACGTTTGCCATTGATACGGTGGCCGGTCAGTCGCGCGACATAGTTTTACGCGGGGCTTATAACTCCGGCGAATTATTTTTGACGCTATTTACATCTTGGGAAAGCGGTAATAATCCATGCCCGCGACGGGATATCAGGCGAGCAACGATTTCAGAAGGTCTCCAGTCGCCGGCCGTCAATCCAAGTGCGGCCCAAATAAACGACAAAATCGCAAAAAAGATTGCATTTATGCCAAAAAATGGCGCGACGCCATTTGCCGAAATCTAAGGATTGTCGGCAGGACAGGAGACAGGACAACAGACTTCCGATGGTGCCGCGTTTTTGGACCATCTGCGAATCATGGAAGGGAACTTGTGAGAACGGGCCGGCTGGGAATGGGAAATTTGCTCGCGTGGATTTTTCTCGTCACGAATCTTTTTGCCCAGCCCTCGCCACCCGGCGACCAGACCGGTGGAACCAACGATCATGATTCACCGTTATATACCGTCGCCGACTACGGGACGAATCTCTGGCTCTCAATCAATCTGTCAAACAATGACATCCATTTGCTTCTGCACAATACGCAGGCCGGAGTGCCGTACGTGATTCGAAGCCGGGAGGATTTGACTTCCGGCTCGTGGTTTGAGGAAGAGACGGTGACGGGGGCACTTGCCGTCACGGCGACACCGGTCACGCTCAACGCTGGTGAACGGACGAACAGCCTGTTCATTCAGGCGCTCACTTGGATGACCAATACCACCAAGGGGGCGACGATCATGATGGCCATAGGCGGCGAGCGGATCATGGCATTGACTGCCAGTGGCGAAGTAATTTCCTGGGGTGGCAATCAATATGGCGAATTGGGGGATTTCACATACCTTGACAGCACCAACCCGGTCTATGCAGTTGGATTGGGCAATATAATTCAAATCGCCGCCGGCTTAAACCACTCGTTGGCGCTCGACGAAAATGGAACGCTTTGGGTGTGGGGCCAGAACAACATGGGGCAGCTGGGTGATGGAGGCAACGAACGCAGTACCAATCGTCCAGCGCCAGTGCCGGGAATGACAAACATTATAGCGGTGGCTGCACATGGTTATGTTAACGGGGATGGACCCTTCGGATTATCCGAGGCTGTCAAAGCTGATGGAACGGTGTGGATGTGGGGTTCTGGAGATGGTTATTGGTTTGGAACCACGCCGCTGCAAATTGCGGGAATATCCAATGTTATCAGCGTCGCTGCAGGGGCGGTTCATGCGCTGGCACTTAAAACTGACGGGACCGTTTGGGCTTGGGGAGTGAATCACCTCGGTCAATTGGGTGATGGCAACCAGCAGGACAGTGACGTACCGGGACAGGTTATAGGTTTAAGCAACATTGTGGGCGTTTGCGCCGGTGATTATCACACGCTGGCATTGGCTTCGAACGGCATCGTTTGGGCATGGGGTTACAACTGCGCGGGACAGTTGGGGGATGGCGGGGGCGAGGATTACAGTGATGCGCCGGTGATGGTGGTTGGACTTACGAACGTGGTTGAAGTTGCTGCAGGCGGCCAGCATTCCCTCGCGTTGGACGGCAAAGGCAGATTGTGGGCATGGGGTGCCGACGACAGGGGACAATTGGGTGATGGTGGTTCTGGTGGCAGGACCAGCCTGCCGATTCAGGTTCCCGGCATGAGCAACATCGTTTCGGCCGCCGCAGGTTCGGATGCCTCCGCGGCATTGGACAATGACGGCAAAGTATGGCAATGGGGAGACTCAGATGGAGATGATATAGACTGGCCGTGGGGCAATGAAAGGGGCTGTCCGATAATTGCTCCAGCAGAGTTTGATTTTTACAACGGACAACTGCCCGATTTGACCATTTTGAACGGTAACCATCAGACGCTGCATGCCGGACTGGCGTTTGCGCAACCCCTGGCATTCCGGGTAACAGATACCAACGGCCTGGCCCTGAGCAATGCGCCGGTTTCCATCGAAGTTATCGGCGGCGACATGCAATTGCGAACTGTCAGCGACGGGAACAATTATAAAGGCCTGCGGCTGATCACCGACGGCGACGGCGAAGTCTCTTTAATCGGATATGCGGACAGATATGCCTTCAATAGCGATTGCCTTGTCAGAGTTTTGGCGGCCAGCCGCGGGCGGATTGCAGTGGCGGATTTCAGCGAAACACTTGTTCCGCCGCCGACCATCAGCATCACGAGTCCTGCCGACGGCGGCACATATCTGGTTGGAACAAACCGACCGCTGACCATCACGGTTGCGGCAGAGAGCGCGCCCGGGAGTTACATTCAAGAAGTGGATTACTATTATCAAACGCACGACAGCGACGCCGCACTTTTGGGCGTTTCAACACAAAATCCATTTTCTTTCGCATGGATAAATGATTCGTGGTGGGCGGGTGCTTTTGTTTGCCAATACGCCTTGTCGGCGGTAGCGATTGACGATGCAGGTGCGCAATCTGACCCTCAAAGTGTGAACATCACGGTTGCCCTGGACTCTGACGGCAATGGAATGGCGGATTACTGGCAGTTGGCAAATTTCGGGCATTTAGGCGTTGATCCCGGCGCCGACCCGGATGGAGACGGCATCAGTAACTTGCAGGAGTGTCAAAACGCTTCGGACCCGATGGATTATTACAATGGGAGTTTGCCTCACCTGGAAATTTTGGGCGGCAACGACCAGGCCGGAAATTATGATTCATTTCTGCCACAACCGATTGGTATAAAAATCTCGGATTCAGAGTTTTATACCACGTTCCTGGCCAACGCCCCCGTGACATTCACGGTGGCCTGCGGGACTGCATTGCTTGCTGCAAGTACCAACGACATTCCAACCAATTCCATCGTTTTGCGTTCGGATTCAAACGGCTCGGTCTCCGCCTGGCTTTATTTTCCCCCGGCCGGCTCTAATCCTCCCGACAGCACGATTTTTGCGAGTGCAGCCAGCGGAGCCAACTCTCTTTCGGTCACCGTCAATGAATTTGTGCCGATGGGTCACTGGCGCTTTGACAACACAAATACCTGGGTCGGTGAAGGAGGTCAGTTGCCATTGTTGAGCGACCATCTGGTTGGCGTTCCCTGTTGGAGCAGCAACGCGGTGTCAATGGACAACGTTAATCCTGCGTTACTCTCTTATAATGTCATGGAAACCAATGGCAGCACCAACATCAATTGCAGGGCGGGAACAATACTGTTTTGGTTCAAGCCGGATTGGAGCAGTGCCGGCACCGGGGGCACTGGTCCGGGCACTTGGGGCAGGTTGTTTGAGATGGGAAGTTACAACTCCGCTTTCACCAACGGTTGGTGGGGATTGTATCTTAGTCCCGATGGTACTCAATTGTTGTTCGGCACATCCACCAACGGCAGCGGCATGACAAATTTGTCGGCAAATATTTCCTGGTATTCCAGTGAATGGTATCAGATCGCCCTGACCTACTCGCCGACGGGTAGCGCCTTGTACGTGGACGGCCAATTGCTTGCCAATGGGGCTGGCGTGACTTGCGTCCCGAATTTGAACGAGTTGACCAACGGGTTCAGAATCGGAAGTGATCAAGGCGGGGACAATCAGGCCGGAGGCGCTTTCGACGAACTGGAAACGTTCAATTACCCTCTGGCCGCGGGCAATACCTGTACTCAGGGCAGTGAAATTCCCGACTGGTGGGAAGTGAAATATTTCAACCGCGTCGGGATGGACCCCAATTTCGCGCCCGCGGGAGACGGTTATAATCTTTTGATTGATTATCAGCGTGGCCGCGACCCGAATATCATCCAGTTCCATCTGGAATTTCCCGGCAGTTACGTCAGTGCCAATGTTGTGACGGGCAGTATTTCGATAATCTATGGCGAACCATCTTATATGGCGGTGCTGGTGAACGAGACGAATCAAGTCACCGCCACCTGGCGGGCTTACAGCCCGAACGTCGTGGTCGATCTGGACGCGGGCGACGGAGATTACAGCGTCTTTGTCGGCCTACGTGGCTTGCCGCCCAATGCAGCCCAGACCTGGCTGGAAACAACGTTGACACTGGATACCGTGCCGCCAGTTCTGGCAGTTACCGCTCCCGTCAGCGGCACGGTTTCGCAGCCCATGATCCAATTGCAGGGCTGGGTGACCAAAGCCTTGAGCCGCCTGACCTATGATGTGAGCAACGCGGTGGGCGTTTTCACCAATCAAATCGGCTGCGTGATCGACGAGTTCTATGACACCAACCTGGTGAAATTCACCACCAACTATTTCCTCTGTTACGATATCAGCCTGATGGATGGCCTGAACACGATAACTCTACAAGCGACGGATTTGGCCGGCAACACGACCACCACCAACATCAGCTATACATTGGATTACAGTGGGGATACGATGCCGCCAGTGTTGAGCGTTGGCTGGCCTCAGAACGGCACACGAATCAGCGGAAGCAACTTTACAATGCAGGCACAAGTGGACGATGTCACGGCGAAGGTCACGGCTTCGATTGTGGATAGCAACGGTGATACGAACATTGTTCAAGGCCTGGTCGAAAGCGGCGGCGCGGTTTGGGTCAATCACCTGCCATTATCCAATGGGACGAACTGGCTGACCCTCACAGCCACAGATGTGGCGGGCAACGCAAGCACGACCAATCTTAATGTGATCTGCAACGATGTGGGTTTGGTAATCGATCCCCTGACCAGCAGCCAATTGAACCAATCCTCCGTAACAGTGACCGGTTCAATCAATGATCCCGGCGGCACCGTGAGCATCAATGGTGTGGCGGCGACGGTGAACGGCGATGGCGGGTGGGTGGCGGAAAACGTGCCGGTCAGTCCCACCGGCACGGCGGGATTATTTGTGCAAGTTGGTGATGGCTCTGGCAATTCGTTGGCTGCGCAGAGTGTCTATCACGTGCAGCCTGCGATGGTGGGACTGGTGAGCTATTCAAGCAATAAAAGGAACTATTCAAGCACTGTGAACGAAGAGGACAACTCGGTTTGGACGCCACGATCGGGGGGATATCAAGTGGGGCACTACATTGGCTGCGGCTCTTGGATACCATTTCAACCCCCAACCAGCAACGTATGGAACGCTATTATTCCACCGGGTTTTAGCCCGGATTGGTATGGGACCAGCTTCGACGCGTATCACTTCTGGGAAGAAGCCTCAATAAACGTTTACCTCAATGGCCAGCAAGAATCCGACGAAACGCGGACCCGTGTGATGATTGAGCCTTCGGGGCAGGCGTCCGCGGGTGCGACCAGGTCGTATCTGGTGCAGGCGCAGGCTTGGGATTTTTATGATCCTTGTTGGGCCCCGGTTCTCGCCCTGCCGTATGACCTGCCGTTGCCGGCGTCGGCCATAAGAATTCAAGGGCTGCCGTTGGTGGACAATGGCTCAGGCGCGGGTGAAATCATCCTGCAAGCGGCGGCAAATGCCAAAGTGGACGTGACACCGATGGCTCCTGGAAATTACCTCTTCACCGTGCGGGCCACGGAATTGGGTATTTGCCTGGCCGTGGATAACAATCGCGATGGCCAAATCAATTTCGACAACAGCGACGCCACGACGCCAGCAAAACCTTATCGGTTCTGGATCAATGATTCAAAAGAAAGTGGCGACATCTCAAGTGCCGACAATGACATTCCCGGGAGTGACACCTTGCAAAGCAAGGTGATCTTCCCCCGTGTCAACGGGCCTAGTGACGCAGTGAATTTCTTTCCTGCGGCGCTGTGCTTAAGCAACGCGCTGCAATCATTTCCGACTTGGGCCGGCTATGAATATCATCTTTCGCAGAAAGACGGCGCGATTGATTTTGTTTATGCCGATCTGTGCTGCACCAACGCCTTCGAATATCTGACCAGCTCCGAATGGTGGAATAGGACGCATGGAGATGATTTGTATAATTTCCTGGCTACCCACGTCACACCATCACCGGGCGTGACGTTGAACGAACACTTTCTCAACCGAATTTTGGCAAACGGCGAAAATGGCGTCATCATGGTGGAAGGGATCAAGGCTACCAAACGACCATTGGAGCTGGAGATCTGGTACAACGACCGAAAGATTGCAGCCTTTCCAATGTATCTCAGTATCAGTCGGGTAGAAGATATGTATCGTCACTTGGATTTGCGCGATGGCCCGGATACGCCGACCGGGCTTGTTGGTCAGACAAGCTCCGGGGATTGGACCAAAGCTTCTCAGATGAATGATCCTGCGGCGTTTCCGGATTGTTTATGCAATGACAAGTGGCTTGTTTTTGTCCACGGTTACAACGTGTCCGGGCAAGAAGCGCGCGGCTGGGAATCGGAAGTGTTCAAACGATTCTATTGGAGCCACAACTACGCGCGGTTTGTCGGCGTTGCGTGGTTTGGTGATCCACGTGGCAAGGATGGTGACTACCTTGCTGATTATCACTGGGCGGTGATGAACGCTTTCGCCACCGCGACGAAGTTCGCAGAAAAAATCGGCGCATTGGCCGGGCCGAAAACAATTGTTGCTCACAGTTTGGGTTGTGGAGTGGTCGCTTCAGCCATCGCTGACCACGACCTCAAAGCGGATCACGCTTGCTTTTTAGACGCGGCCCTTGCGGCGGAATGTTTTGACGGTGATGCGGCTGAGGATTTGCCGAACATGGCACATCCATCATGGGTAAGTTCAGTGGATCCATCACAGCCTTATTATCCCCGTCAACTTTGGGCATCGGATTGGTATAAGTTATTCCTTGGCACCGATGATGCTCGTAAAACGCTTACGTGGAAGAACCGGTTCGCCAATGTTATGGGCAAGACAGACATCCATAGTTTTTATTCCAGTACTGAAGATGTGCTGGCACCTTGCCCGGGTATGCCTGGTCCAGCTATGCTTCAGAGCCTGCTGACGTCTCGTTTCGCTGGAGCCTACGCTTGGACGATACAAGAAAAGGGCAAAGGCAATGCAATCTCTGTGCCTTGGGCCATTCAGGCCGGTAGCGACTATGGGGGCTGGGGATTCAATATTTTCGACGGCTACTTGAACTGCTATCCAACTTGGTATGTTGTGCTCGACTGCAATTGTTCCCGACGGGTCAAAACACCGGCGGAAATTGGAACTGTCACGGAAGACATGCTCGGCGGCAATCGGTATAATCCCTTGTTTGATAACGGGTGGGGGGCTTTTAACCTCAATAATGCATCCGAAATATATGTCAATGTTGACACCGCTAATTTTACCGGTCCAACTTGGATCATGGGGCTATACACCAGTTCAGGCGGCAATACAATTGCCGCCGACCCAGCCAAGCGCACACAATTGCTGGCCGAAGCCATTCCGGCCTTATCTACTCCAACAGGGAGTCGGTTTGTATACAGTTTTGACGCAGAAGGCAACTATGACATGCCGGTCCAATATGCAGACCAGACACATTGGCCTCGAGGGAATTCTTTCGATACAATTAAACCTTGGTTTCATAGCGACATGCACGATGTAGCCTATCTTTATTTGTATAAACTGTATAACCAAATTGTCTCTGTTTCACAACAATGATATGAAAACCACGGCCGTCTTATATTTACTTCTTATCTCCACCGCATCTCATCTCCTGGGACAAACCAACCAGCAACGGCAGGGCTATCCTCAGGCGAAAGTTACGGTGAGGGTTATTGAGGAAGATAGACAACCCATTCCCGGCGTAACCGCCTCCTTTGTGTTTGGCGGACAGTATGATTACCAATACACTCTTGTCCGAGTGACTGGTGAGACAGATGCATCCGGCCTTTTTACGGGTCAAGGTTATACCTATGGTCGGTTCGGCCATGATTTGAGAAAGGACGGATACTATATGGGGAGTGCTCCAATTCCTATCTTCCGCGATGCCAAAGATGGCCACTGGCAACCTTGGGGTGCAACCAACACCGTAATTCTTCGAAGAATTGAAAACCCCGTACCGGTGTGTGCGAAAAAGGTGCGGGCTGACATCCCTGACGTTGGCAAACCTTGCGGGTATGATTTGGAAGCCGGCGATTGGATGGCTCCATACGGTCGAGGAAAAACGGCCGATTTTATTGTTACTTTGACCAATCGGCATTATGAATCACGGCGCGTATTCGATGTCGATGCAACCATAACTTTTTCAAACCCGTTTGACGGCATTCAAGAGACACAGTTACCCAAGGAATACGCCGTCAGCCAATTCAAGTGGCCACGTCAAGCACCAGATGCAGGTTATCAATCTTCATTTACGGCGCGGTGTACGCAGTTTCCCGACGGGGGCCAAACTTCGATCCGCACGTTCAACCCAGACGGAACAGGGCAGGCTTATTTCTTCCGTATTCGCACCGTGGAACAGAACGGCAAGATCGTCAGTGCGCTTTATGGAAAGATTGATAGTGGAATTGTTCTCGACCCGCGCCGTGCAAAACTCTGCAAGATGTTTTTTACCTATTATTTGAATCCAACGCCATTGGATCGAAACATGGAATTTGATCTTAAGCGAAATCTTTTTACCAGTTTACCTGACGAGGAGCAACCACGCCTGCCGTAAATTGTTTGCACGCGACGGAAGGGTGGAACGCCTACGATGTGGCCAACCGCAGCTGTAGTTTGATATCGTAAGCAGGCCAGTCCCGAGCGGCCAAATGACACGGGATGGGGGTCTGGGAAAGGATAAGAAAGTCGGGTGTCAGCAGATCGGAGTCAGGGGACGATGACGACGAAGGCGCGTGTCAAACCGATGCTGACGCCCAGGTCAACCGCGCCAACGCCGCCGTAGCCCGCCGCGTGGAACGAAAGTGATTTACGCCGCACGCCGCGTGAAGCGCAGCTTTTTACGCGGCCCGCCCCTCCATCCGATCCTCTCATTGACCATCCGCCTGTCTCATGTTCAAATAGCGTCTATGCCCTTGATGGAATTTTCTGGTTTAACTTGATGACCACACGAAGAAGCCTGCAGATGGAACAGAACATAAAACCGGCATGAAAAACAATTCCAAGGCCGCCGAAGGGTTCACACTCATTGAGTTGCTGGTTGTCATTGCCATCATTGCCATTCTGACGGCGTTGTTGTTGACAGCGGTTGGCAGCGCCAAAAATAAGGCCAGGCGAATGGTCTGCCTGAACAACCTGCGGCAAATTGGTCTCGGAGTACGGATGTATTCTGACGATTCAAACGACAAGGCACCCAAGCCCGCGCTGTGGACACCGCACCCGTATGATGCCTACAAGGAACTGATGAAAAGCTATGTGGGTCTGATGGGTAAGTCTTCGAAGCAGGACAAGTTGTTCGCCTGTCCAGCCGATACTTTTTATTACGACTATTCCCTGGGACATTATCCTCATTCTGCTCCTTTAGTTGGATATGTGCCAGAGAGTATTTGCGCCCGGCCAGATTATGATTATTCGAGTTATCTATTCAACGCAGGAAATTCGTTTGGCACCCAAAAGCAGCCATCGAACAGGCCGGGCATTGCCGGATTGTCTCTCAGTTCCATAAAGCATCCGACCAGAACCATTCTCGTGACCGAAGTGCCGGCGCTCATTCCGTTCTCGTGGCACAGTCCTGAATGGCCCGTTTGGTCGGCCAAGAACGACTTTTTTAACGATGCCATGAACGTGGTTAGTTTCGTGGACGGTCACGTCAGCTACATCAAAATGTACTGGAAGACTTCATGGCCACCAACATCGTGCGCAGGCGACTACGACCCGCCAGACGGCTATGATTACCAATGGAGCGGAAATTGAAAGTCACGATTCGCCGCCTGACAACGGCGCGAGGCCGTGTGAAAACACCGGCAGAATGAGTGGTAAAAGATTGGCCGGCGGCCCGGAAGTCCGGGTCGCTGGTTTTAAATTTCCAGCGGTCCGGTTCGTTGACCGATGCCGTGCTCGGACTGCTCAAAAAACCGGTGCTGACGCCCAACTATAGCGGTTTAACTAAAACCGTGGCCGTCGGAGGAGCGCGGGCTTCAGCCCGCTTCGACGTGAATTTCATGGAGGACAATGAAGCGGCGTGAACGCCGCGCTCCTGAAAAACGGCTACAGTATTTCACAATTTGCTCTAAACCGCGCCAACGCCGCCGCCGCGCGCCACGTGGAACGGAAGTGATTTACGAAGCCAGCCGCGTGGAGCGCAGCTTTTTACACGGAGCCGCATCCCGTCCTGAACCTGCCCCGGCAATTTAAGCCTGGGATTGGGAATCAAGCCTTCCGGCGGCCCCGACGCCTTTGCCGGTTCAATATGAGGGTTCACAGCCGTCATAAAAACTTATGGACAAGCCGGAAAGCAAGGAATATTATCATTCCATGACGCCCAGATAGGCGTCTAATATGATACCGAATTAGAATGTTAGGCCACATTACACGCGAATATGAAAGATTCTCTTTTACCTTGCTCCGGTCCGGGTGTTTTTCTGATTTGCCTTATTCTGGCTTTCATAGTCACCGGCATAGTAATTCATATTCCCAGCACATACGGCGGTCGTGTGTTCACGGGGTCGGTTATTTTCGTTTTGGCGCTGATTTTCAGGGGCACATTTCAGTTTTTGGTCAGCAGACGGCAGAGGCGAAAGGACAAGAGGCTCAAGCGAGATGAGAGTCACGACAATCATGTGGCCTAACCACCAAAGGATTGAATCGACCGGAGCGCGTGAGGGATGTCCGTAATTGGGGAGGTGTGGTCGCGCGGAGCGTCGAATCAATCCGTTGTTGAACCCGCCCTCCTTGGCTCTCCGAGCTACGGAGGGCAGGCCCCGTCGAAGTTTTTTTGAAGGTCTTCTTTGCCTTTTGCTTTTGGCCTGGTGGCCCGGCCAAAGCCCCGTCGGGGCGGCGGTTGGTCCCGGCGGTCGGCCCGGGTCGGTCTCCACACCCCGCCGGCGGCACTTTTCCACCCGTTTTGTCCACCCGCCCCGCGCTGGCCGGGCCGTTTTTGGCGCCAGGGACAACACCGCCCCGCCCGCCCGCGCAGTCTATTTTGCGCGGGCGCTCTCAACTCTTGTCGCGTGGCGAAGCTTTACGCGACTTGTCGCGTGGTGATAGCTTTAGGCGATTCAACTCTCAACCCGTCAAGGCGGTGAGCGGGCCAGCGTGCCGATCCGGCGCATGGCTTTGCCACAGCCCGGGCACAAAACGGGTGGCGGATTTTTAGTTGAGGGTTTAGGAAGTGATGGGCGCCAATCCAACAGCGCCACGATGCGTTCCCACTTGGCCCGGGCCGCCGCGCCACGCCAACCGGAGTGGCGCACGCGTTGAAAGCCCTTGGGCGGCACGTGTTGCAGCAGCCGGCGCACAAACTCCAGGCCGCTGACCGTGCCGCGCCGCTCCTGGCCCGCACCGTCCCGGTGAGTGAACGTGACGTTGCGCCCATCCCAGGTTTTGAGCCGCGCCGGATGCAGCGGGCCGCGATGGACATAGGCCGCCAGATATTTCAACGCCGCTGCGCCCGAACCCACCGCCTGAATATCCACCACCCATTTGCGCCACCAGACCTTGGCCGGCACCCGTTTAAATAGCTCCGGCTGCTCGGCCTGCAACCAGGCCTTGAGCCGGCCCTTGAAGCGCGCCGCCAACTTCGCTTGGGGCAGGCAGAACGCCGCGTCCTTGACGCGTCGCCAGTGCAAGCCGTCGGCCGAGAGTCCCCCGCCGGGCACCAGCACGTGGACGTGCGGATGATACCGCAGATCCCGCGTCCAGGTTTGCAGCACGGCACTCAATCCCAGTTGGGCGCCCAGATGTTTGGGCTGCGCCGCCAGGTCCTGCAACGCGCCGGCACTCTCCTTCAACAACGCCCCGTACCACACCTGCCTCGCGGCGCGAATGGGTTCGCGCAGTTCGGCGGGCACGGTCAAGGTCACCAGAAAATACGGCACTGGCAGCAGCCGGGCCTGCTGCCGTTGGAGCCAGTCGGTGTTGTCGTCCCAGCCGCACTTGGGACAGGCCCGATGGTTGCACGAGTGGTAGGTATAATGCGTCCCGCCGCAATCGCAGCGGTAAACCTGCCCGCCCAGCGCGGGCGTGCGACAGCGCAGCATGGCCCGGACGGCGGCGCGTTGCTCGGGCGGAATCCACCGTCCGAACTTCGCCGCATAACCCGGCCACACCGCGCGGAGAATATCCGCCACGTCCACCACGGCGCCTTTAGCGGGTGGCGGTGTAAAGCGTGTCCAGCGCCGCCCGGGTCCGGGCCTCGTTGAGCGGCGTCAGATGCGTGTAGATGAGCGTCGTCTCCAGCGAAGCGTGCCCCAGATACTGGCTGATCAAACGCAAGTCCACGCCTTCTTCGAGCAGATGCGTCGCGTAACAATGCCGCAACGTGTGGACCGTGGCCGCGAGGGGCAGGCCCGCCGTGGCGCGCGCCAGCCGGAAGGTGTGTTGCACCGCCGAGACGCTCAGGTGCGTGGTGGCCCGCGCCGCCGCCTGGGTGGCACTCAAGCCCCGCTCGCGCCAGTTCGTTCCCGGCCCGGGAAAGAGCCATTGCCGATGCCGGTGGATTTTCCACCACTGGCGCAAGTCTTCGACCAGTGGCAGGGCCAGCGGGACGTAACGGTCCCGGCCGCCCTTGCCGCAGCGCACGTGGAGGCGGGGATGATCGGTGTGGGTATCTTGGAGATCGCGCAGTTCCACGCGCACGGCTTCCCCGACGCGCAGGCCGGTGTGATAGATGAAGGTCAGCACCATTTTCAAGCGCGGCAGGCGCACGGCGGCCAGCACGGCGGCGACCTGTTGGCGGTTGAGCACCAGCGGCAGGGTCTGGGGCGGGGCCACGCGCAGCTCCTCGAACACCGTCCAGCCCTCGACGTGGAGCAACTCGCGATAGAAACAACGCAAGGCGCACTTGGCCACCTTCATGGCTGAACCGCCCAAGTGTTTTTGCTGGCGCAGGAACAGGTAATAACGCCGCAGGTCGTCCTCCGTGGCGCCGGCCGGATCGCGCTGCAGGTGATCGGCGAAACGCAGCAGATAGCGCACGTACTCCTTTTTGGTGGGCGGCCGGTAATCTTTAAGTTGGACAAGGTCGGCAAACTTTGCGATGGATGGATATGGATAAGTAGTCATAAGGGCGGCGAGTGTGCCCGTGGATGCGGTAACACGCTCGCCGCCAATTAAAAAAACGCACCACCATCCGGCCCGATGATCCGCCAACGCCCACCCCATCCCCGTCAGGTCCGCCGCGCAGCGGCTGGGTTCAACCAGTCGGTGGAGCGAACAGCCGCTGCGCCCACAGTTTTATGAGTCGTTGGCTACAGAATATTATCGGCTTCGGTGAGCGCCGCTTTCCAGCGGCTGTCGCTCACCTCTATCGTTAGGTGTTACGACAAGCATGACTCGGAAATACAAAGTCCTTTTAGTGATAGGTTTGTCCGCTTGCATCGCATTCGCTGTTTACATGCCGAGTTTCATCCGCAGCCGGAACACAGCGGCTCAGCGAGCTCTCATTCACAATCTGGAGCAGATTGACGCATCGCGGCAGCAGTCGGCACTCGGAACAAACGGCCTGACAGTTAGCACGAACGACAGACCAAGAACACCATGACACCTAACCACCAAAGGATTGAATCGACCGGAGCGCGTGAGGGATGTCCGTAATTGGGGAGGTGTGGTCGCGCGGAGCGTCGAATCAATCCGTTGTTGAACCCGCCCTCCTTGGCTCTCCGAGCTACGGAGGGCAGGCCCCGTCGAAGTTTTTTTGAAGGTCTTCTTTGCCTTTTGCTTTTGGCCTGGTGGCCCGGCCAAAGCCCCGTCGGGGCGGCGGTTGGTCCCGGCGGTCGGCCCGGGTCGGTCTCCACACCCCGCCGGCGGCACTTTTCCACCCGTTTTGTCCACCCGCCCCGCGCTGGCCGGGCCGTTTTTGGCGCCAGGGACAACACCGCCCCGCCCGCCCGCGCAGTCTATTTTGCGCGGGCGCTCTCAACTCTTGTCGCGTGGCGAAGCTTTACGCGACTTGTCGCGTGGTGATAGCTTTAGGCGATTCAACTCTCAACCCGTCAAGGCGGTGAGCGGGCCAGCGTGCCGATCCGGCGCATGGCTTTGCCACAGCCCGGGCACAAAACGGGTGGCGGATTTTTAGTTGAGGGTTTAGGAAGTGATGGGCGCCAATCCAACAGCGCCACGATGCGTTCCCACTTGGCCCGGGCCGCCGCGCCACGCCAACCGGAGTGGCGCACGCGTTGAAAGCCCTTGGGCGGCACGTGTTGCAGCAGCCGGCGCACAAACTCCAGGCCGCTGACCGTGCCGCGCCGCTCCTGGCCCGCACCGTCCCGGTGAGTGAACGTGACGTTGCGCCCATCCCAGGTTTTGAGCCGCGCCGGATGCAGCGGGCCGCGATGGACATAGGCCGCCAGATATTTCAACGCCGCTGCGCCCGAACCCACCGCCTGAATATCCACCACCCATTTGCGCCACCAGACCTTGGCCGGCACCCGTTTAAACAGCTCCGGCTCTTCGGCCTGCAACCAGGCCTTGAGCCGGCCCTTGAAGCGCGCCGCCAACTTCGCTTGGGGCAGGCAGAACGCCGCGTCCTTGACGCGTCGCCAGTGCAAGCCGTCGGCCGAGAGTCCCCCGCCGGGCACCAGCACGTGGACGTGCGGATGATACCGCAGGTCCCGCGTCCAGGTTTGCAGCACGGCACTCAATCCCAGTTGGGCGCCCAGGTGTTTGGGCTGCGCCGCCAGGTCCTGCAACGCGCCGGCACTCTCCTTCAACAACGCCCCGTACCACACCTGCCTCGCGGCGCGAATGGGTTCGCGCAGTTCGGCGGGCACGGTCAAGGTCACCAGAAAATACGGCACTGGCAGCAGCCGGGCCTGCTGCCGTTGGAGCCAGTCGGTGTTGTCGTCCCAGCCGCACTTGGGACAGGCCCGATGGTTGCACGAGTGGTAGGTATAATGCGTCCCGCCGCAATCGCAGCGGTAAACCTGCCCGCCCAGCGCGGGCGTGCGACAGCGCAGCATGGCCCGGACGGCGGCGCGTTGCTCGGGCGGAATCCACCGTCCGAACTTCGCCGCATAACCCGGCCACACCGCGCGGAGAATATCCGCCACGTCCACCACGGCGCCTTTAGCGGGTGGCGGTGTAAAGCGTGTCCAGCGCCGCCCGGGTCCGGGCCTCGTTGAGCGGCGTCAGATGCGTGTAGATGAGCGTCGTCTCCAGCGAAGCGTGCCCCAGATACTGGCTGATCAAACGCAAGTCCACGCCTTCTTCGAGCAGATGCGTCGCGTAACAATGCCGCAACGTGTGGACCGTGGCCGCGAGGGGCAGGCCCGCCGTGGCGCGCGCCAGCCGGAAGGTGTGTTGCACCGCCGAGACGCTCAGGTGCGTGGTGGCCCGCGCCGCCGCCTGGGTGGCACTCAAGCCCCGCTCGCGCCAGTTCGTTCCCGGCCCGGGAAAGAGCCATTGCCGATGCCGGTGGATTTTCCACCACTGGCGCAAGTCTTCGACCAGTGGCAGGGCCAGCGGGACGTAACGGTCCCGGCCGCCCTTGCCGCAGCGCACGTGGAGGCGGGGATGATCGGTGTGGGTATCTTGGAGATCGCGCAGTTCCACGCGCACGGCTTCCCCGACGCGCAGGCCGGTGTGATAGATGAAGGTCAGCACCATTTTCAAGCGCGGCAGGCGCACGGCGGCCAGCACGGCGGCGACCTGTTGGCGGTTGAGCACCAGCGGCAGGGTCTGGGGCGGGGCCACGCGCAGCTCCTCGAACACCGTCCAGCCCTCGACGTGAAGCAGCTCGCGATAGAAACAACGCAAGGCGCACTTGGCCACCTTCATGGCCGAGCCGCCCAAGTGTTTTTGCTGGCGCAGGAACAGATAATAACGCCGCAGGTCGTCCTCGGTGGCGCCGGCCGGATCGCGCTGCAGGTGATCGGCGAAACGCAGCAGATAGCGCACGTACTCCTTTTTGGTGGGCGGCCGGTAATCTTTAAGTTGGACAAGGTCGGCAAACTTTGCGATGGATGGATATGGATAAGTAGTCATAAGGGCGGCGAGTGTGCCCGTGGATGCGGTAACACGCTCGCCGCCAATTAAAAAAACGCACCACCATCCGGCCCGATGATCCGCCAACGCCCACCCCATCCCCGTCAGGTCCGCCGCGCAGCGGCTGGGTTCAACAATGGCGCTGCAGCCAACCGCCGCTACGCCGGTCAGTTGGACGGTTGTATGAAATTTGATTGTCGGAATTGCATTTTGGAGTCACGCTCAGCGGCGGTGGCTGAGCTTAAACGTTAGGCCAACTCGCGCGCGTGAAAAAACAGACCATCATCAGAGCAGCCACAGTTCTTTTGCTTTTGGGCATAGTTGGCCGGCTTGGCTGGACTATGATTTTGTCTGCGCCCACTCACACGACTTTGCAGTCGCCAGACAAGCGATTTGTGATTGATGTTACGAGCCGATATTGGGGTGATTTTTGGGGCGGAGCGGCACATGACCGTCACGCCATTCGGGTTGAGTCGGTCGAGAGCAAGCGTGTTCATCGTCTTTTGATTGATGACCGTTATGATGGTTGGCCACAGGAGTGTTCAGCACAGTGGGCAGCCGATGACTCGTCAGTCACGCTCGTATTCAAGCATGAGGAGATGGAGGATATGAGATTGGTTTTAGCTGTTTACCAATGAACCGTTGGCCTAACAAGTCGCGAGGCCGTGTGAAAAGTATTTCGGGGAGTGAGTGAGCGGGGTGGGAAAAGATTTACCGGCGGTCCCAAAGTTCGGACCGCCGGTTTTTGCTTTGCCGAGATTCGATCCGTGCGGACAGCGATTGGGGAAGATCCCGCAGCCAACGAATGGGAAAAAAGCTTCGCCCGCCCCGTTCAGGCGCTTTGCGGGACTTTCACGCCCACCGCCGCCATGAGTTTCTCGAAGCTCACCAGGTTCAGCACCCGTTTGAGGTTGTACACCAGCGTCGTCAGACTCCATTCGCACCGGACTTTCTCCAGACCTTTGAGCAAAAAGTGCGTGTACCCGAACCACCGCTTGATGGTTCCGAACGGATGTTCGGCCAGCGTCTTCCTTAACTTGAACTTCCAGGGCTGCGCCCGCATCCGCGCCGCCATCGCTTCCATCAATGCTTCGTTCTCCTCCCGTGTAATGGTCCGGTTGCTCTTGTTCCGCGTGCACTGTGATTTGAGCGCACAGGTCTTGCAGCCGCGGGCACGGTAGTATCTCAATTCCCGCCCCAGTTCGTACGTGGCGAAGCGATACGTCAACTCCGCTCCCGCCGGACACACATACACATCTTTCTTCTCATCGTACCGGAAACGGCTCTTGCCATATAATCCCCGCGCCGTGTTGGCGCTGGTGTCGGCCTTGGGCACGTAGGCCGTGATCCTCTGCTCGGCACAACGGCTCACTTCACTGGCGTTGTAGTA
The DNA here is from genome assembly GCA_963802515.1 of uncultured Verrucomicrobiae bacterium. Lineage (GTDB taxonomy): Bacteria > Verrucomicrobiota > Verrucomicrobiia > Limisphaerales > UBA11358 > UBA11358. Next base: position 213,957 of record CAWDIX010000002.1, on the reverse strand, counting down.
ACCCGCGTCGGCCACCACTTCGGTCTGCTTTAACTCCAGATTCGCCTTGGCCTCCAGCGCCACTTCCGCCAGTTGTTTGAGATCGGTCACCTCGTTGGTCACGTCGGCGGCGGCAATGAGCTTGTGCTTTGCATCCACCGCCAACTGCGCGTTGTAACCCACCACCGTCCCGTGCGCCGTGGGCATCTTGCGGCTGTCCGGATCGGTCACGCTGATTTGTTTCTGTTCCTCGTCCAGTTGCGCCAGCAGTTCGGCGTGCCACTCCTGCTTCTCCCGCAACACCGCAATCTTCTGCGCCAGTTGGGTTTTGTCCAAGGCCGCCGGGGCTGATTCGTCCGCGTCGGCATTGTCCATGGCCTGCAAATACTCCGCCAGCCGCGCATCCGCCCGCCCGATCAGGTCCTCGAGTTTGGCCGCGTTGAAGTTCTGGTCCCGCGCGTTGACCGCCCCGAACTTGCTGCCGTCAATGGCCAGCAATTGGCCCCCGAACAACTCCAATTTCCGGCACAACAGCGTGAACTGCCGGTTCACCGCCCGCAGCGGCTTGACGTTGTCCTTCCGGAAATCGGCGATGGTCTTGAAATCCGGCGCCAGTTTGCCCATCAGCCAGATCACTTCCACGTTGCGCTGACATTCGGCCTCCAGCAACCGGCTGGAACGAATGCGATGCAGGTAACCGTAGAGATAGAGCTTGAGCAGGGCCGCCGGGTCGTAGGGCGGCCGGCCCGTGTTGGCGACCTGCGCCCTGGCAAAGCCCAGCGCGTGCAAATCCAGCGAGCCGGCGAAGGCGTCCAGGAAGCGCACCGGGTTTTCGGGCCTGATATAATCTTCCAGCCGTTCGGGGAACAGCAGGGTTTGCGACCGGTCCAGTCCGCGTTGATGATTCATGCTTGTCAGACGCCCCTCAAAGCGCGATGTTCAAAATCATGACCGACTTTTCACACGGCCTCGCGCTGGAGCCAACCGCCGTTGGCGCGGTCAGTTCCGCTGTCGCGGTTCACGTCGCGAGTCGGCGGTGGCTCAGCTTTTTTCGTTAGGCTGCCTATCGCACGCACATGGACTATCAGCGATTTTACAAGCAGTTGTTTCAGCCGATTGAGGAGCGCATCGGGCCGGTTGATGAGGCGACCATCATGGCCATCATCGGTTTCGATTGCGGTGGGCCGGTTAGCCTTTCCACCGTCGGTCGTAGTCGTGAGCCATTTGTTACTTACGTCACCTGCGAGTTGGCAGTGCGCGATGAGCAGCAGCCGGCAGAGTTTGGACGCTACGAGGTGATGATGACGTGCGATGATGAGGATTGGGCACGCAAGATACTCACCAAGGTTGGCCAGATGTCGATGGAGGGCGTTTTCGAGCATGGTCACACGATTGACATCAGCCAGATTGCCGGAGCTGATTTTCCATTGCAGGGCTTGGTCGTCGAGGAATTTGCTCGCGTTACGATTGACGGGCACGGTTATGGCATTCTGCATTTTCACGGGGTCACCCGCTCGGAGTTGCAGTTTGCGATGGAGTCCGGCACGGATGCGTTGCTTGAGCGGCTTGGACGTGCTGGCATTCATCCTCACACGAGCATTCACAGGAGAGAGTCCATTGAAACGGCAGCCTAACAATTCACTGCAGCCAATGCCGGTTGGCCGTCTCAGTTCCGCATTCGCGGTTGACATCACAAGTCCGGCATGGCTGAGTTCTGGACGTTAGACCACTTCGCGCATGAAAACACTGATTGCGTCATTTGTTTCATTGCTGCTTGGATTGGCGATTGGCTGGTATTTCGAGCATCGTCAAGTAGACGACGAGATGACAGACGCCGTTAAGCACGTTCAGATTCACAATCGGCAGGAGGCGGCCATAGACCTTCGAGCCATCGAGTTGATTCAATCTGGCGACACACAGCAGGTAGTTCAGTTGTTATCCATCCCGATAGCTAGTTTCTATGCTTGGAATATGAATCTGATGCACAATGACAAGGCGACCGTCCCTTGGAATGACGAAGTGACCAGAGGTTTGCTTGCCCAGATTGAGCAGTTTGCTCAAACGAATCGAGTAGTCGCCGCTCAGATTCAGACGAATATTAATTTTGGTCTAACAAATGGCCTGACTCGGTGACGTGGTCTAACAAATCGCGAGGCCGTGTGAAAAGTATTTCGGGGAGTGAGTAAACGGAGCGGGAAAAGATTTACCGGTGGTCCCAAAGTTCGGACCGCCGGTTTTTGCTCGGCCGAGATTCGAGCCGTGCGGACAGCGATTGGGGAAGATCCCGCAGCCAACGAATGAGAAAAAAGCTTCGCCCGCCCCGTTCAGGCGCTTTGCGGCACTTTCACGCCCACCGCCGCCATCAGTTTCTCGAAGCGCACCAGGTTCAACACCCGTTTGAGGTTGTACACCAGCGTCGTCAGACTCCATTCGCACCGGACTTTCTCCAGACCTTTGAGCAAAAAGTGCGTGTACCCGAACCACCGCTTGATCGTCCCGAAGGGATGTTCGGCCAGCGTCTTCCTCAGTTTGAACTTCCAGGGCTGCGCCCGCATCCGCGCCGCCATCGCTTCCATCAATGCTTCGTTCTCCTCCCGTGTAATGGTCCGGTTGCTCTTGTTCCGCGTGCACTGTGATTTGAGCGCACAGGTCTTGCACCCGCGGGCCCGGTAGTATCTCAATTCCCGCCCCAGTTCGTACGTGGCGAAGCGATACGTCAACTCCGCTCCCGCCGGACACACATACACATCTTTCTGTTCGTCGTACTTAAACCGGCTCTTGCCATATAATCCGCGCGCCGTGTTGGCGCTGGTGTCGGCCTTGGGCACGTAAGCCGTGATCCTCTGCTCGGCACAACGGCTCACTTCACTGGCGTTGTAGTAACCCGCGTCGGCCACCACTTCGGTCTGCTTTAACTCCAGATTCGCCTTGGCCTCCAGCGCCACTTCCGCCAGTTGTTTGAGATCGGTCACCTCGTTGGTCACGTCGGCGGCGGCAATGAGCTTGTGCTTTGCATCCACCGCCAACTGCGCGTTGTAACCCACCACCGTCCCGTGCGCCGTGGGCATCTTGCGGCTGTCCGGATCGGTCACGCTGATTTGTTTCTGTTCCTCGTCCAGTTGCGCCAGCAGTTCCTTGTGCCACTCCTGCTTCTCCCGCAACACCGCAATCTTCTGCGCCAGTTGGGTTTTGTCCAAGGCCGCCGGGGCTGATTCGTCCGCGTCGGCATTGTCCATGGCCTGCAAATACTCCGCCAGCCGCGCGTCGGCCCGCCCGATCAGGTCCTCGAGTTTGGCGGCGTTGAAGTTACAGTCCCGCGCGTTGACCGCCCCGAACTTGCTCCCGTCAATGGCCAGCAATTCGCCCCCGAACAACTCCAGTTTCCGGCACAACAGCGTGAACTGCCGGTTCACCGCCCGCAGCGGTTTGAGGTTGTCCTTCCGGAAATCGGCGATGGTCTTGAAATCCGGCGCCAGTTTGCCCATCAGCCAGATCACTTCCACGTTGCGCTGACATTCGGCCTCCAGCAACCGGCTGGAACGAATGCGATGCAGGTAACCGTAGAGATAGAGCTTGAGCAGGGCCGCCGGGTCGTAGGGCGGCCGGCCCGTGTTGGCGACCTGCGCCCTGGCAAAGCCCAGCGCGTGCAAATCCAGCGAGCCGGCGAAGGCGTCCAGGAAACGCACGGTGTTTTCGGCGGCGACATAATCTTCCAGCCGTTCGGGAAACAACAGCGTTTGCGACCGGTCCAGTCCGCGCAGATGATTCATGCTTGTCAGACGCCCCTCAAAGCGCGATGTTCAAAATCATGACCGACTTTTCACACAGCCTCTCGCCGGAGCCAACCGCCGTTGGCGCTGTCAGTTCCGCTATCGCGGTTCACGTCGCCAGTCGGCGGTGGCTCAGCTTTTTTCGTTAGGCATATGAACACATCGCACATGAGACTCCTAAAATCATCATCGTGGGTGAGTTTAGTCGTTCCACTCATCGCGTATGTTCTGTGCAGCATGGTCAGCACCGGTCACTTGTTTGTTCAAGCGCCGCCGGGAGGACGAAATGTCAGCATGCTTCGATTTTACGCCTTCCTGGTCAGCGCTATCGTGGTAGTCTTTGCTCTCTTGGGAGATATCGCATTCAAGCGGTGGCGGTTGATTTGGCTGCCACTCGTAGGTTTGCTGCTCACATATTTTCTTTATATTGAGGCAGCATGGTTCACGAGGTTTCTGGAGTAGCAATGAAGCGCACACCACGAAACTCTGCTCTTGTAGCCTTGGCTGGTTATTTGACGCTATACGTCGTCTTGCGAGTCTCGCATGTGTTTTACCATCAACTCTGGTGGAACGGATCTAGTTCATATAGAAGCGAAATGCACTGCCACGAAATTCGGAGCAACGACCAGCTCAAATATTCTCGTGTTGCATACATGTTTTTCTATCCACTGTGCCGACTGGAATCAACATGCCATAATGCCAGAGACGTTAAGTATCGAAAAGGTGAGAGGATAGCAGATTTCGTTGCTGGAAAGAAAAACATTCCACAGCTGTGGTATGAACACATTGGAAATTGACAAACACATGCCTAACAAATGCGCTGCAGGCAACAGCCACCGCGCCTGCCAGTTGACCGGTTTATGAAATTAGGACATCATCATTGCAGCCGAGCTCAGTCTCCGGTGGCGGTGCCTGAGCTCGTTAGGCAGCATTGAGCGTCTGGTGTTATGAGTGAGACTGACCAGCGAGCTTATTTTTTGCTTTCCATCGCTCTCGGCATTTTTGCCGTGCTTTGGATTTTGGGCGTTGTTTTGTGCCGCGAGTGGGTCAAGAATGATTTGCGAGATAGATGTATGCGACCGTTAAGCGTGAGTTGGCGACCATTTGCTTGGTGGGGCGGTTATTACGGATGCTGTTTTGTCGTTCGCTATTTGGATTTAGAAGATTTAGTTCACGAGGCGCGATGCTGGACTGGAGGTTTCAAGCGCGGCGTGACTTGGAGTTCAGATGAGATTGTTTCACATGATGCTGCCTAACAAGTCGCGAGGCCGTGTGAAAAGTATTTCGGGGAGTGAGTGAGCGGGGTGGGAAAAGATTTACCGGCGGTCCCAAAGTCCGGACCGCCGGTTTTTGCTCGGCCGAGATTCGAGCCGTGCGGACAGCGATTGGGGAAGTTCCCGCAGCCAACGAATGGGAAAAAAGCTCCGCCCGCCCCGTTCAGGCGCGTTGCGGCACTTTCACCCCCACCGCCGCCATCAGTTTCTCGAAGCGCACCAGGTTCAACACCCGTTTGAGGTTGTACACCAGCGTCGTCAGACTCCATTCGCACCGGACTTTCTCCAGACCTTTGAGCAAAAAGTGCGTGTACCCGAACCACCGCTTGATGGTTCCAAAGGGATGTTCGCACAACGCCTGCAGGCAACGCGGGATGGCTGCTTCCGCCGTCGCGCCCGTCTTTATTGCGTTACGGCCCGGCCAGTCGCGATGGCGCGACAAGGCAGTTCCGCTTCGCGAGCGTATAGCCCCGTGGGGCCACGCACCTTTACGGGGTTCACCCTGGTTGGTCCCGCGTGCCTGAGCTCTGGACGTTCGGCGTGAGAGCGCCGTCTGAGGCTTCGACCCTCAGAGGGAAGGGCAAAAATGTTTACGGAAGAGTTCCTCGCACCGTTTCTCACCGTGTTCGGTCAGCACGACCGATTTGGCCTTGCCTACCGGATCGAGGATCATTCCCTTCTTGTGCAGCCGATCCATCGCATCCCAGTCGTGCCCTTTCCATGCACGTCCGTTGTCATGGATTGTCAGGAAGAGAAGTGCGAGCACCATCTCGTCGACTTTGTCTTTGTCGTATTCCATGAGATCATGCTACTATTTCACAGCCAGAGTTTCAATCGTGGCAGAAAATGAAAACGCAGAGCAAATCGCTCCAAGCAACGCGGGATGGCGGTTCCAGTTCCGCTTCGCGAGCGTATAGCCCCGTGGGGCCACGCACCATTATGGGGCTGACGCTGGTTGGCCCCGCGTGCCTGAGCTTTGGCCTTGGGCTAAGAGGATAAGGACATGAAAAGTCAGACCTCCACCTTTAGTTTCACTGGCAAAGCCAGCTTTCCGAAGAATGCCGTGGCTCTATTATACGACCTTCAAGGTTTCTCCCGGTTTTTCAATCAACCCGATGTTCAGGATTATGTTCCGGCTTTCCTCAACCACGTGAGCGCCGCGATGGGGGTGAACCTGTTTGGCGGACAGGCCTACTGGGCCCACAACGCGACCATTGATGCGCTTGAGATTGACGTCGCTCACGAAAAATTCACGGGCGATGGCGCGCTCTACATCCTCCTTCCCCCGGCGGGTTCCTCTGATTTCCCGGTCGGGACGCTTCAGCATCTTTGCAACCGCTTATGGACTCTGAAGAACCGATTTGATGTGGTCGTGAACCGGGCGCTTGAGATGGTTCCCGTCGTCGAGGTCCCTCGCAAGATCAGGTTCGGGCTGTCACGGGGTTCAGTTTACGAGCTTCCGACGCCAGACACGACTGCCAGCGAATACATCGGTTTCAGCATCAACCTGGCAAGCCGGCTTCAGAAATACTGCCCCGAGTTGGGATTTATCGCGTCCGCCCGACTGATGCTCCCTGATCGCGAAATCGCGAAGCACGGCTTTATCAAAGTCGTGGCGACGCAGCTCAGGGGATTCCCGGATGAGATCGTCCTGATCGACAGGTTGGAGTATGAGGCGCTTTCAGCCGACATACGGAATCGGCTGTTCAAGGAGCCACCCTGAGCCCAACCAGGCAGGCGCCCGGGCTGAAACCCCGTGGTCGCAAACTCGAACACCTGATGGGGGAGGGTGCGGAACCGCGACGGGGTTTATCCAAATCCGGCCGGCACCGGCAGTCTGAATTCCCCCAGTTTTTGGGGGCTAGGCAGATTCCGCAATTCCCGGTTAGAGTAGCCCGTGATTCTCCCCCATCAGGCCGAGAAGAATTGAAACCTTAACAAATTGCAAAATTATGAAAATTGGTAACAGAATCAAAGGCTTCGCCGTCGTATTCGGCGTGCTGGTTTTTGCCGTTAATACGGCGACGTGCGGCACGATTTATCAGTCGGGGGGATCGGGCACAACTTATACCGACGCGCTGGGCGACCATCAGGGGAGCGCCAGCCTTCTGCGCGATCTCTCGTCCGTAACCATCGCCAATGACGCGGACAATCTCTACATCACCATCAATGTCAATCCGGGGGCCAATCTTGCAACCGGCGGCTCATTTAATTATGCGATCGGCATGACCACCGGCGATCCTTCCGCCGGCGGTGACACCTCTGCCGCTGCGGACCGCGGCAACCCCTACAGCCGCTCCATATCTATTGACAGTTCTTTTGGGGGGATGACGGATTGGATCGGAGTATTCGGGGCGGGTGGCTCCGGATCGGTCGCCAGTCCCTTCACCAGCTACGGGTTTAATGATTATGCCTACGGAACGCCGAGTTCCAGCGGCATCACCCTCGGCGCCTGGACAAAAATGGATACGGTGACCAGCGGCGAGCCGTTGTCCAGCCAGCCCTCGACCAGCATTCCGAATTCCATCACCTTGACCGTCCCGCTGAGCGACTTCTCCGCAAACTTGTCTCTCACGCCCGGGACAACGTTCGCTTTTGACGTTTACAGCACGGGCACCAGCGGCAATCAGACCGCCTATGACTCACTGGTGGTTCAAGGGCCAATTCAAGCAACCTACAGCAGTACAGCCCAATACAACGGAACCGTCCTTGACCAATACACAATCACGGCGGTGCCCGAGCCAGCGACGCTGGCGTTGGCGGGTTTAAGCGGGTTGTCGCTGATATTGTTCCGCCGCCAGCGAAAGTAAGCCCTTTAAGTTTTCAATGACTGTGCTGGATTGGCGTTGCGCCACATCGTAGAAAGCCGATCCGGCGGTCATTCATCGGCTTCCCCAGCCAAGCCGTGTTGGTCACACCATCCGCTCGAGAAAGCTCTTGCGAATGCATCCGCGTTGGTTCGTGGCAATTACTTCGATCCGAAACGAATTTCCCCAGTATTTGGGGGTTAGGCGAGACCCGCAATTCGCGTATATTTAATCAGGATTCCTGCGAGACCGCCGCATAAGCCGGGAGTTTGCGGGAGTTCCAATTCGCATCATGAAGTTGCCTGTCCTCGCGTTGGTTCCGGCGTTCGTTGTTCTGGCCGCAGAACGGGCGCCCGCCACGGTTTTCCGGATGTTGACCGGCGATTATACCATCATCAATCCCGACCGGTCCGCTTACGAAAATGGCTGGTCATTTGACACGGTGGAAAGCGGGACACCGCTCCAACCGTTGATCGCGACGCAACACTTTGCCGGGAATGGTTCGATCCAAATCCAGGTTCCGACCGACGCCAGCGGCACCAAGGAACGATTTGAATATGTGGTTGCCCACGCCACCGGCCCGGATGGGCTCCATTTCGACAACGCGCGGTATTGCGGATTTGCCTTCCGGCTCGGCTCGCCGGCCGCGGCGTTCAGCAGCTCGGATTTATTCTGGCAGGCCTGGCAGGGTTCGCCGTGGGGACCGCCGGCGAGTTTGAAATTAACGACGGACAGTTCGCCGCCTTACACAATCGGACTTTACATCCGCAACATGGCCACCGGACCGGATTCCGCCGTTTCGGACCTCAAACTCTGGAGCAGCGCCATGATTCAGCCCGATACCTGGTATGCCGTGGTGATTTACATCTCGCCGCGTTACACGAACAACAATGGCAATATCAAGCTCTGGATCAACGGCACAAACTTTGTGGATTGCACGACGAACATCGGTTACGACCCGGGCCAGACCTATTCCTATAACGGCACCAACTATGGGGTTTTGAATGGTCTGGATATCAAGAACGGCATGTATCAGCCCGACGCCAACAACGGTCACACGATGTTCTTCGACCAGATCATGTTTGCCGACACTTTCGAAGCAGCGGCCGCCACACCGTTGCCGACGAACACTTCGCCTGCCGCCAATCCCGGCAGCGCCACCATTCTGCGGAACACTTTTGCGGACGTGGACCTGGCCGCGCTGGCGCATGATTCAGAAACGCCCACAACACAGTGCCTTTACAGCGTCAACGCGCCGAATGGAACCGCCGCGTTGCTTGCCGACGGCCACACCGCGCGCTTCACGCCGGCGGCAAATTTTGTCGGCACGGCCAGCTACCGCTACACCGTGACCGACAACGGCGAAGACTCGCGCGAATTCCTGCATTACAGCTTTGAACCGCCGGACACCGGGACGAACGGGTTTGTCACGGACAATTCGGGGAATTTCCGCGATGGCAACTTGCTCGCACTCGGAACCGGCACGTTCAGCTATTCCACGAACGCGCCCCCGGGGTATTTTAATTCCCCTTCGCTGCAATTGACGAAGAGCGGCACGACCAACGCCGCGCGCCTCGCGCGGTTTGTCAGCAACCCGGCGGAATTTGATTTTAGCGACCGCAGTTGGACCTTCAGCGGCTGGTTTCAACGGGCGGCAACGAGCAATCACGACTTTATCTTTTACATTGGCACCGGTGACGGCTTCGGTGGCGACGGGGATGAGCTGCAATTTTATTGTCCCGGTGGCAGCCCGACCCTCGCGCTTCAGCACTACAATACGGACAATGTGTTGGACGTGAACGTCGCGTCCGCGGCAACCGCCACCATCGGCGAATGGCACCACGCCGCTTTGGCTTTCGAGCGCGCCAACTCCAATTCCGGCCTCCTGCGCGCCTATCTCGACGGCGTGCAGTTTGCGGCGACGAATGTCACCTGGGCGTTGCCGCAACAAATGCCGGTTGTCTTCGGCGGCCATAACAAAACCAATTCCAACGTGAATCGCTGGTTTGGCGGCTGGCTGGACGACCTCGTAATTTTTACGAACGCGATGAGCGCGTCGGAGATTTCCAATCTCGCCACGCACGCCGTCAGCCAGTTCGGCGGTTTGAGCGCAACGAACAATATAGCCGTCACCATTACGAATTATGCGCGTCCGAAGTTGGACAATCTCGCGCTGGCGGGCGGCATTTGGAGCATGTCGTTCAGCGGCGACGCCGGGGCGAGCTATGCCATTCAGGTTTCATCCAATCTCACCGATTGGGTTACTTTGTTGACGACCAACCCGCCGATATTGCCGTATGACTTTGCCGAACCGGGGTCGAACGGCTTTGGATCCCGATTTTACCGCGTGGTTATCGGCCCGTGAACCATGAATAAACCATCACCGTCACGACGCACCCGGCGATAGCGGTCGAGTCAGTGTCCGCCGCCGCTGCCGACGGACAACGGTTCGGCGCCGGTCTTTTTGAACGTCACCACCAGCAGGGTCAACAATGCCGCGAGGCCCATGCTCACACCGCCCAGGACGACCGCGTTCACGGGTTCGTTGTGGAGGAAATATTTCAAGGCAAAGCCCAGCAGGCTGGAGGCGGCAATCTGCGGCAGCACGATAAACAGATTGAACATGCCCATCATCACGCCGACCTTCTCCTTTGGCAACGCCGGCGCGAGCATCGCGTAAGGCATGGACAAAATGCTCGCCCAGGCAATGCCGACCGCCGTCATGGTAATCAACAGTTGATATTTATCCGTGGCCAGGGGGACTGCCGCCAGTCCCAGCGCGCCGACCGCCAGGCAGAGAAAATGCATCAGTTTGGGGCCGGTGTATTTCGTGCCCCACAACAGCACAAAGGAGAAGACGAAGCAGACAGCGTTATATGCGGCGAAACAAAAGCCCGACCACGCGCCGGCGGCTTCCATTTCCACCGATCCGGGCGCCGCGTGGAATATATTTTTCGCAACGGCCGGAGAAAAATAAACCCACATCGAGAACATCCCAATCCAAGTGAAGAACTGAACCAGACCCAGTTCCCACATCCGCCGGGGTAATCTGGAAACGATCCAAGTGAAGAATTGTACCAGTCCCAATTCCCGTATTCGCCGCGGCAACTGGATAACGAATGCGTTGATATCGCCCAAGCCGAGCGTCCAATCAAACTTCCGCGCCCGGATCGCGGCCAGTTCCGATTCCGGAGGCGGATATTCCGACGTGCGGAAAACCGTCCACAATACTGCACCCAGGAACGCGGCCGCGCCAATGTAAAACGAGAGCCGGACGGACCGAGGAATGTGTCCCTGCCCAGTGTCGGTGGAGGCGATGCCAAACCAGTTCGTCATCATCCATGGCAAGGCCGAAGCAATGGTTCCGCCCAGACCGATGAACAGCGATTGGATGGCGAAGCCCTGGGCGTTCTGTTCCTCAGGCAAATTGTCCGCCACCAGCGCGCGGAACGGTTGCATGGAGGCATTGATGGTGCCGTCCAAAACCCAGAGCAATCCCGCCGCCATCCAGACCGAAGGACAATTGGGCATCAAAATCAGCGCGAGGGACGCCAGAATCGCGCCGCCCAGGATAAACGGCCGCCGCCGGCCCAGTCGCGTCCAGATGCGGTCGCTGGATTGTCCAACCAAAGGCTGAATAATCACACCGGTAACCGGCGCGGCGAGCCACAAAATCGCGAGGGAATCGGCATTCGCTCCCAGGTAGCCGTAAATGGCGCTCATGTTGGCCATCTGCAGGCCCCAGCCAAACTGGATGCCGAGAAAGCCGAAACTCATGTTCCAAATCTGGATAAAACTTAAACGCGGCTTTTGCATGGGGTCATTGCAAAAAACTCAGCGTGGCAAAACCCGGTGATAAAACCGCCATTCGAACGCGGTGAGATGAAAGCTTGGCAGGCCATCAACATCGCCACCCGGCATTCCCGGTATCGGCACCATTTGGAAGCCCTTGCCGTCTTTCATTTCCACCCGGCCCGCCACCGGCCGGTTGGAGAAGTTGATCACGACCACGAACTGGTCATTTTCGTCCGAGCGCATAAAGGTGACGACGTCGGTTTCGTCGGAGTTGCGCAGCCAGGTCACGTCGTTGTTTCGGAAACAGGCGTATTGCTTTCGCAGGTTGATGAGGCCCCGGTAAATTTTACGCAGCGGCGGACGGTCTTTCGGATGCCAGAAGATGGTCAGCTTGTCGAACAGCGCCGGGTCGCCGGACTCCGTGGCATCGCCGACCTCCATGCCGTTGTAGAGCAGCGGCACACCGTCGAGAGTGAACATCAGCGCGGAAGCCGCCAGTGCGCCGCGAATGCCGTAACGCGCCACGGCGCGGGCTTCGTCGTGGTCGTCCGAGATGCGCATGTGGAGCGCGTCCACTGGAAATTCCCGGCGGCTCTTTTCCCAGGTGGCCTTGAGTTCCGAGGCGGGGGCGCCGTCAATCAAAACCTTGTTCAGCGAGGCCAGCAGCGGCCAGTCGTAGTCAATGTCGAACGCCTTGACCAGCAGTTCCGGTTTGCTGGCCTCGGCCAGCAGCATAATGTCCGGCTTGATCTTTTCCAGCGCGGCGCGCGCCTGCACCCAGAAATCGGTCGGTACCATGGAAGCCACGTCGCAGCGAAAGCCGTCAATGTCGCACGTCCGCACCCAGTATTGCATCATTGCAATCATGTATTCGCGGAGCTGCGGATTGGCGTAATTCAATCCGGCCACATCGGTCCAGGCGGGCACCGGCGGCATGAGTTTTCCGTCCGCGTCCTGCTTGTAAAACTCGGGATGTTTCATCATTACACTGTCCCACGCGGTGTGATCCGCCACCAAATCCATGATGACTTTCATGCCGCGTTGGTGCGCCCCGGCAACGAGGTTCTTGAAATCGTCCAGCGTGCCGTAATCCGGGTCCACGGCGTAGAAATCCTTGACGGAGTAGGGGCTGCCGAATTCACCCTTGCGGAATTTTTCGCCGATGGGATGAATCGGCATCACCCAGAGGATGCTCACGCCGAGGTCGTGGATTTCGTCAAGCCTGGCCGTGACGCCGTTGAGGTTGGCCGCCCGGGAAAAGTCGCGCGGGAAGATTTCATAAATCACGCCGTCGCGCAGCCAGGCCGGCGGGGTCCGTGCCGTTTGGTGTGAATAGGGATCTGCCAGCAGAAACAGGGGCGCGAGCAGAAAACCGGCGGCCGCCCGGAAGATAATCCGGCCAATTTTAGATTTGTTTTTCACGTACCCATTGACAATCAAACACCCGTCAGAAGTTTGCCCCGTCAAATCGTCAGTTGACTCTGTCGGTTGTAAATCCAGCGTGTCTTGCGCTCAACATACACTGATTTCCCTGAAAGCCTACCGCACAAAGATGCGGTGGTATTTGAATTTTAAGGGCGGCGTGGTTGCGGTAGAATTGAGTCTGATCAAGCGCATGTTGAATTTATAAAATCTGCCCAAAGTATTGCGGGTGATTTGAGCTAAAATAATTTGTAACCGCCACACCATTTTCCGCCCGCGTGAATCCAGCCTTACCCCGTCCGTTGCCCGCCTTCAAATATCTTGCCCCGGCCCTTTTAGCTGCTGCGTTGTCAATGGTGACAACGGCACCCGCTCAATCCACCCGGCCCGGCTGGGGATCCACCCCATATCACGATGCCCTGGGGACCGGGGTCACCTTCCGCGTCTGGGCGCCGAATGCGACGAGTGTTTATGTGCCCGGCCAGTTCAACAGTTGGTCCACGACGGCCACGCCGCTGGGCAAGGAACTCACCAACGGAGTCTGGAACGGCGTCTGGTCGGCGGACGTGGCGGGCGCAGCCAACGGTTCACAATACAAATACTACGTCAATTACAGCGGCACCGGCAATTGGAAGCACGATCCGAGGGCGCGCTGGGTGGTCGCGCCCGGCGGGGGGAGCGGCAACAACGACATTGTCTATGATCCCACGGCCTTCAACTGGAACGGCGACAGCCTGACTGAACCGGCGCTGAACGACCTGTTCATTTACGAACTGCATATGGGCACGTTTCCGGCGAGTTCGGCGCCCAGCCGGTTTGTAGCCGCCACCAACAAGCTGGATTACCTGAAAAACCTTGGGGTCAATGCCGTTGAACTCATGCCGATTGTGGAATTTGGCAACAGCGGCAGCAGTTGGGGCTACAACCCGGCCCAACCGTTTGCGGTGGACAACAGCCAATACGGCGGGCCGGATGGACTCAAGACCTTTGTCCGGGCCTGCCACGCCCGCGGCATCGCGGTGCTGCTGGACGTCGTCCACAACCATTACGGGCCGTCGCAACTGGACATGTGGAATTTCGATGGATGGCCGGGCAACAACTCGCTCGGGGGCGGCGGCATTTATTTCTATCAGAGCAATACCAACCTGCAAATCACGCCCTGGGGTTATACCCGGCCGAATTTCAGCAGCCAGCAAGTGGACAATTTCGTTCAGGACAACTTTACCCTGTGGCTGGGTGAATATCATGTGGATGGATTTCGCTGGGACACGCCCGACACGATGATGCACGGCAACGATGGCAGTTATATCCCGGCGGCGGATAGTCTTATCAATGCCATCAACGCCATGATTCACACCAATTACGCTGGCAAAATCAGCATTGCCGAGGATGTCTATAATTACGATGGATTCAACAGTGCCTGGGACACCAGTTATCCGGGCTATTTCACGCCGGTGCTGACCGCCGCGTCGGATTCCAGCCGCGACATGAACGTGGTTACGAACGCGGTGCAGTTCAACGTCCGTTATGGCGGTCTGGCGGGTCCGGGTCGCGTGGCCTTTCTTGAATCCCACGATGTCGTGGGGGATTTGAACGGCGGCGTGCGGCTGGTGACGGCGATTGACCCGGCCACGCCCAACAGCTACCGGGCCAGAAAGCTCTCCACCCTCGGCGCCATCGTGACGCTCACGGCGCCCGGCGTGCCGATGATTTTTCAGGGGCAGGAGATGCTCGAAAATCAGGCGTTCGATTCAAGTCAATCCCTGGATTGGAGCAAAACGAACACTTACAGCTACATCGTCCAGCTTTACCGCGATCTCATCAGTGCGCGCCGCAACTTGAAAGGCTGCACTCCCGGACTGGAAGGTGACCAGTGCAGCGTGTTTAAGGTGGACAATGTCAACAAACTGGTCGCTTTTCATCGCTGGAAATCCGCCGCCGCGAATCAGGACGCGGTGGTGGTCGCCCACTTTGCCAACAGCACGCTCAATAATTATGCCTTGAACTTTCCGTCGGCGGGCACTTGGTACGTCCAGTTCAACAGCGACTCGACGAACTACGGCCCGGACTATGGAAACATTGGCAGTTCCGTCGTGGTCGCCAGCGGAAGTCCGGCCTCGGCCACCATCACCCTTGGACCTTACAGCGCGCTCATTCTGTCGCAAGTCCCCAACATGTCCCCGACGCTGGCCATCACCGAGACGAACGGCGTGGCGACCGTCTCCTGGTTGAATTCCTATTCCGGATGGGTGCTGGATTCTACCACGACGCTGGCGGGAAATCCGCCGCCCTGGAATCAGGTTTCGGCGTCACAATACCAGACCAATTCGACAACGGTTTACGCCAACGTCAATCCATCCGGGAATGCGACCTTTTATCGGCTGCGCAAACCATGACCAATCCCTGTTTTGTGGTGCATTCGCCCTGATTGACGGCTCCCCCTGCTTATTCGACGAACGTCTTGCACACTAATTCTGCGGCGTGTGCTGCGCGAGATATGACATATCGGGATCGTTGATGCTGCAGGCGATCCGCTGTGATGATCCAAATGTAACGATTGTGCGGGAGGTCATGACCGGCCCCGTCCACTTGTGTATTTCCGCGTGGCCGTCGGCAAAGACCAACCCACAAGCGCCACCATGCTGGTTGCCGGGCAGTTCAGTAAACACCGTGGTGGCGTAGGGGGAAGTGTACATAATTTCGTCGTCAATGCTGTCCGGGTGTTCATCGGCAAAAACCCAACAATCACTGGGACCGGGGCTATGGAGCGAGGTGGTTTTTTTGGCGAAGAAAAAGGGGCCTTTCCATCCTCCGCCAAATTGAGTCACATCATACTTGTCACCATCGCCAAAGGCGCCATCCATGGCGTCGCTGCGGACACGATGATCCCATCCCACTTTGCCCTGGGCCGGAGAAACAAAATGGGCATCCACCGGACAGGTGAAGACAGCGGGGTTTTTGCCCACATAGCTTCCGAGCAACGAATATTTGTCGGCCGTCACATAAAGTTCATTGGTGTTGTTCTGACCCGTACCCCAGTCCAGGGTGCCCGTGCACCAGGAAGGGTTTGGGGTGCCAACCGGGAAAAAGGTTGTGTTATGAACGTGCGGGTCGCTGTTAATCGCCAGATTCTCGCTGTTGTCATTCGCATACATGATCCAGGCCAGACCCATTTGCTTGTGATTGTTCATGCATTCAGTGGACAAGGCGCGCATCTTGGCAGCCTGTAAAGCAGGCAACAACATGGCGGCCAGAATGGCGATGATCGCGATGACCACCAGCAATTCAATCAACGTAAATCCTGCCCGGCGAACTCCCATGCCGTTCCCTTTGCCTTTGATGACTGCTATTTTTATACGGAAACCTCATTTCGCCTGCCCAACCGCAATCCCGGCCGGTCGGGCAGGCATTGGTTAGTTATCCACTACGGCTTAACCAGCCGGAAGAACGCTTTGTCACTGGCCGGCCAGTTTGTTTGACTGATAAAACCATTGGTCGAGAAAGATCCCGAAGCCCAATTGGTTCCGTCGGTTGCAGCAATGTCCTGCCATGCGCCACCCGAAAGATCGGTCGCGACCTGCAAATGTGCGCCCGGACGGCCCAGCCACGTTACCGGGACGGCGCCTCCTGAAGCCGCGCCCACTGTCAGATTGGCGCCGCCAGTGGCAATGATGCTGAAAAATGGCTCATTATACATATTGGCCCATGTGTCCTGAGGCATGGGATAGGGATTAAAGGCCGTGGCACGAACCACGCGGAAGTGGTTTTGACCAAAACCCGCCTCGTCATCCGAAGGACCACCGTTAAGGCCATTCGCATCCATACCATATTTGTAAAACACGTCAACTGGTGTTCCGGCAGGGAATACGATGGTGTTCGTATAAATCGTGGTCAAACCCTGCTCAACCATTTGATACCCGGGTGGCGCTGCTAGTGGATTAATGCCACCCGCCCAGGCATACCAATTGGCGAAACTACCGTTGATATAAACATTGTCCGAACCCGGAACGAAAGTGTGCGCGTCTGTTCCGACGGCACCGTTCATGTCCACGCTGAATAACACCGGCGTTGGCTGGAGCAAATAGTCGTTCAGGGCGGCATCGTTGAACACGGCGAACACGTTGGTGCTGGTGACATTGGGCACCACAAAAAGGCGGTTGCCATTGCCGCCATTCGCCCCATTCGCGTGATCATAAACAATCATGGTGCCATCGCTCAACAAAGTATATCTGAACTGATAATTCACACTGGCGCCTGCTGGATCATAGTAGGCCGGACTGTAGTAAAGATTGGTATTGGCAGCGGAAGGATCATTGGTCATCGCCACGCCGCCCCAACCCATCAGATCACCGTTGATGGTCACCGAAGCCGGATTGTAGTTGGTGTCCGTCAGCGCCACAATCGACATATCCACGGTAAAACTGACCAGCGGCGGAAGCGCTGCGCTATAGGGGACATCACCGTAAAAAACTATCGGGAAGGTCATCGGATCGCCGGTCATGGTGTAAAAGCGATTCGCGCCGTCTGACTGCGTGGGCGAACCTTCATAGCTGCCGTTCATCACAAATTTGTAGCCCATGGCGGCATTGGTCGAAACCGCCACGCTGCCGAAGGTTCCCGTATAAACATTCGTCGTCAACACGCCGCCGGGTTCGGGTACAACGATGTTAGGGTCGAGGGTCAGGGCGCCTGAAGCCGGAGTCCAACCGTTGAAAGTCCCCGAAACCTGTATGGTCCCGGTTCCATTGGTGAAATACCCGAGATAGATTTGTTCGGTCATATCCACCTGAAAAGTGACGGTGTTCGTCACATAGGCTTCGCCTGAATCCCCGAAAAACGGCGTAGGCAAAGCCAACGAACTGCCGCTGACGGATGGCAGGACCACGGCACGATTGTTGCCATCGGCGAGGCTTTCATAACCACCGTTTGGGAAACCGGCATGGTTGTTGACATATTTGTAAGTCAGGACACCGCCATTCGCGTCGCTCGTGTCATCAACCGTATTTGTATAGACCGTGCTGGCGCCTTCCTGCGCCAGGTTCACTCCCGCGCTCCATCCGTTAAATGATCCGTGTACGGAAACGGTGTCAGTTCCAGGGATAAAAGTACTATTGGCAATGTTTGTGCCCATGTCCACGCTGAGGGACACCAGCGTGTCGGCTTTCAGGGAGGCTGCACTGACCAGACAGATGCCAACACCGACCCAAAACACGTAGCTCAGGGATTTACTCAGGGATTTGATTTTCATAATCAATTTGGTTTGTGTGTTTGCCGACAAAATAATTTTCTACTCAACGTTCAACTCTCAAGCACAATTTTCTTCGGGATTTTTCTAACAATACGTTGAGGACAGAAATCACGCTACCGCACATTTGTGCGGTGTCTGATTGGCTGAATGTCTATTGCGGGAACGAGGCCCGGAGATGACCTGCTTTGGCCGGGCCGTCGGGCCAGGATTTGTTCGGATGCCGTCTCCGGTTTTCCCTTTCAAAAGAGTCTGTCCAGCGGATTGGCGTCCCGCGCCTGATGCCAGTAGCTTTTCAGATCGCGCGGACGTTTGAGCTGCAAAGGGTCTTGGCCCGCCAGCCGCAGAATCAATCCGACCGGCGTCAGGATGAAAATGAAAAAAAACGCCAGCGCCACGCGCCCGATAAACTGGCTGAGGGCAAATCCCAGCCGCATCGAAATCCGGTGATAGCCGCCAAACCAGCGCGGTTGCAACAACGCGCAAATTGCGGCCAGCCCGCATACGGCGAGTACGGCCAGCCAGAATGCGTTGGCCAGGAGATGACGCCAGCGCAAAACCGAACTGAAAACCGCCAGGCCCAGCACCGCCAGCAGCGCCGACTTGCGCCATTCCCTTGGTTCATCTTTCAATTTGAGTTTCATTCAATCCGCCTCCAACGCCGTGCGCCGCTGAATTTGTTGCCGCGGTTGCGCGGCGCGTTCGATCACAAAACCGCCCATGATGAGATAATCCATTTCCGTGTTGATGAAGCAGCGATACGCGTCGTCCGGCGTGCAGACAATCGGTTCGCCGCGCACGTTGAAGGAGGTATTGACCAGCACGCCGCAGCCGGTCGCCTGTTCGAAGCGCAGCAACAAATCGTAGAGCAGCGGATTGCCCGCGCGCGACACCGTCTGAATCCGCGCCGAATAGTCCACGTGCGTGATGGCCGGCAAAGTGGAGCGTTCGGCTTTCAGCAAATCGAGGCCGGTCATGTTCGCCGGCAACGGTTTTCGCAATGCCTCCTTGACCGGCGCCACCAGCAGCATGTAAGGCGAATCCACGGCCAGCTCAAAATAATCCGCCACGCGTTCGCGGCGGACGATGGGCGCAAAGGGCCGGAACGATTCGCGGAATTTCACCTTCAGGTTCATCACGGACTGCATTTTAGGGGAGCGCGCATCGCCCAGAATCGAGCGGTTGCCGAGCGCGCGCGGCCCGAATTCCATCCGGCCTTGAAACCAGCCGACAACTTTTTCCGTTTTCAGCAAATTCACGGCAAAATCCAGCAGCGCGTCCGCTTCGAGTTTCTGAAACACGGCGTTGTGCGAACGCAGCACCGCTTCAATTTCGCCGTCCGTAAATCCGGGGCCGAGCAGCGACGATTCCATTGAATCCGCGGGGACGGCCACGCGGGGATTCTCTGACTTCGCATACCACGCGGCGAGTGCTGCGCCCAGCGCGCCGCCGGCGTCACCGGCGGCGGGCTGGATCCACAACCGTTCAAAAATTTTTTCCCGGAGAATCAGCCCGTTCGCAACGCAGTTGAGCGCGACGCCGCCAGCCAGGCAAAGATGTTTCAAGCCGGTCACTTCGCGGGTGTGCCGGGCGAGCAACAGCATGATTTCCTCCGTGACCACCTGGATCGAGCGCGCCACGTCCATGTGGCGCCGTTCGATCTTTTCCTCCGGGCGGCGCGGCGGGCCGCCGAAAAGTTTATGAAACCGTGCATTGGTCATCGTCGTGCCGCGCAGAAAATTGAAGAATTCGAGGTTCAACCAGAACGAACCGTCCGGTTTGATGTCGAGCAATTCGCGGCGAATGGCGTCGGCATATTTGGGTTCGCCGTAGGGCGCCAGCCCCATCAGCTTGTATTCGCCGGAATTGATGCGGAAACCGCAATAGTCCGTGAATGCGGAATAAACCAGTCCGAGCGAATGCGGAAAACGCAGCTCCTTGAGTATTTTGGTTTCACGTCCGCGCCCGTAACCGATGGTCGTCGTGGCCCATTCGCCGACGCCGTCAATGGTCAGAATTGCCGCCTCGTCAAACGGCGACGGATAAAACGCGCTGGCCGCGTGGGACTGGTGGTGTGCGGTAAAAAGTATCGGGCAGTCGGGACGCAATTCCGGCAGCTCACCGCGGATCGTTTTGCGCAAATCGAGTTTCCCGCCGAGCCAGTTGGCCAGCACGGTGGGAAACGTCCTCCAGCCGCCGGGTGCGACGGCGAGATACGTTTCCAGCAGGCGCGTGAATTTCAGCACCGGTTTGTCGTAAAAGACCACGGCGTCCAGTTGCCCCGGCGTCAGGTTGGCGTGGCGGAGACAAAACTGAATCGCCTGCGCGGGAAATTCGGGATCGTTTTTCTTGCGGGAGAAACGTTCTTCCTGAGCGGCGCAGATGATTTTGCCATCACACACCAGCGCCGCGGCGGCATCATGATAAAACGCCGAAATGCCCAGGACATTGCGCGGCCCGCCCTGTGAAATAGAGCTGCCGGGCGTGCTCCGCGCCTTGACTGCCGTCTTGCAGTCTGTGTTTCCTGTGCGTCTGTGCGTTGGTTTCACAGGGCAAGGGCATGGCTCAAAGAAACGGATAAAGCGCCCAGGCGATGCCGGAGCTGGCAGTGAAAATCACAATGACTCCCAGCACCAGCAGCACGACAATGAGCGGGATAAGCCACCATTTTTTCTCCTGCCTGGCGAATTGCAGAAATTCTTTGAGCAGTGACCACATGGCATTGTGAAATTTAGGAGTTCATCGGGACTCTGGCAAATGCAAAACGGGAGCGCCGCGGGCTTTCACGGCTTGCAGTTCGGCGAGATAATCCCGGGCCCGGACATAGCCCGGTTCGAGGCGGAGGGTTTCCTCGAACTCGTGTTGCGCCTCGTCGAACCGGCCCAGTTTCGCCAGCAGCACGCCATGATTGAAATGCGCCCGGGAATAGGTCGGATTCAATTTCGCCGCCTCGCCAAATTCGCGTTCAGCCTCGGCGAGCCGGCCGGCGGCGTCCAGTTCGCCGCCCAACTCGTAGTGTGCTTCCCAATCGGACGGATCCAGCTCGATGGTCTTGCGATAGTACTGCACGGCCTCGGCGTGACGATTCAGCCTCGCCAGCACGGTGGCCAGGCGGAAGGCGGTTTTCGGATCTTGCGGGCGCTGCTGCCAGGCGATCTGGTAACTGGCAAGCGCCGGCTCAAATTTCTCCCGGGAGGCGAGCACATTACCCAGTTCAATCCAGCCTTCGGTCAAGCTGGGGCGTATTTTTACCGCTTGCCGGAGCGAGGATTCCGCTTCGTTCCACTGGCTTTCTCCGCCCAGCATCCGGCCAATCTGGTAGTACGCAAGACAATCCTGCGGAATCAAATCGCGAACGCGCTCCCATTCGGCGACGGACTGCGGCAGGTTGCCGGTGGCCTGAAGAAACAGGGCAAAATTCTCGCGGAGCAGATAATCATCGGGGGCGCGCTCGATTTGCTTCAAAAAATTCTCCCTGGCTTTTTCGGCATCCTCCGCGTCCATCCGCTGATGCAAACGGTTGATTTGTTCCTGCAAATCCTGCATCCGCCGGGCGTTATTGGGTTGGCTGCTCAACGGCGGCTCTCGCATCCGGCCCACCATGTGTTCGAGAATCAAGGCGTGATTCCAGTCCGACAAACCCAACATCTGCTCGCAGGTTGCCTGCGAAGCCCAGGGACGGGTGTTACGCGGCAGGAGCGGTTCGATTTGTTCCGCCCAGGCCAGTGCCAGACGGTAGCTGCCATCGAAATTAAAGTGGACATGTTCGTAAAACGTTTCCTGCCCGCAAAGGTGGGCCGGATTATTTGAGGCCAGCGAGGCAGCGGCATCGAATAAAATCAGATTGTCATTGCCGCTCTTTTTGCGCTCGGCGCGAATCGCCGCGTTGATGCGTGAATCGGCCCGGAACGGCAGCGCGTCGTCGTCGCAGGCGGACTGCAGATGTTCGCGCGCGGCGGCGAAATTCGTCTGTGCCAGCAGACATGTGCCCCAACCGTACTGCAATCCGGCGACCTGCGGGTCCAGTTTTGCCGCCTGCCCAAACAATTGCGCGGCGGTGGCAAAGTTGCTTTGCCCTTCCTGCTGGCAGGCTTCGGTGTATATCGAGTCAAACCGCGAGCGGTCGGCAGCCGGCAGATTGCTGTTCGCGAGCGAAGCGAACGGCGGACAATCCTGGAGGTTCACCGCGACGGTGTTCAGTAAAACTTTCGCGCCGGACCCGGTCCCGGCGCGCACAATGTCATCGAGATTTATTTGGAAGTTGCGATAGACGGTCTTCTTAAGCGGGCTGTCGGGCGCGATTTGATTTTGCACAAACATCTCCATCCCGCCCCACGAAGTCTCCCCGGCGCGGTGGCCTAGCTTGCGTGACAATTCTGTGATTAACTGGCCGATGCGCGTGCGCTGGACGGCCGTGACCAGCCGGACGTACGGCAGCGGCGGCGCCCGCCGGCCAAAAACGGTGGCCGCGCCGAACGGACCGACCATTTCGTTGTTCCCCATATAGACGATCCACAAATCCCCGTCGTGCCGCGCGCACTCGCGGGCGATGGGCACGATGACGTGCGAGCTGATGGCCGTGAACGCAACATTGATGATTTCAAAATTCGTTCCCGGATATTTTTCCCGCAGCAGCATTTCGAGATAACGACCGGGTCCGTAAGCCGGTTCCGGATCGCCCATGGCCGCCGACTCGCCGAAAATGAAAATACGGAAAGTGCCGGGCGCCTTGTGGACCGGCATCCGGATCGCACCGGGCGTCCGCAGCGTTTCCTTCGGGAAAAATCGCAGGCTGAAATTGTCGTTTTGGACGAAGTAATCCTGGTTGCCGATGCGGAGCCGGTGAAAGAAAGCGGGGTCGTAACCGTAGCCGGCGAGGCGCAACGCAAGTTCCAGTGCGGCGAGCAACCCCAGCGGCAGCAGCAGCGCCGTCAGCCGGAAAATCCACCTCCGCCGTTTCGACAGCGGGCGTCGCGCCAGCGGGGCTTGCGGCGGGTTCGATTTTGGGCGGCGTGATTTCAATCCGCGGAGTTATTGCGGTTCCGACGCCGGTTCATCCCCGCAAGTATTTGACGACGGCCTCGGTGCGCGAATGCACGTGCAGTTTTTCATAGACCGTCCGCACGTAGCTGCGCACGGTGTCTATGCTGATTTTCATCCGGTCGGCGATTTCCTTGTAAGCGTAGCCGTTGGCCAGTTGATCGAGAAACTCTTTCTCCCCCGGGGTCAGCCGGGCCACCGATGAGTCGCCGTCGGCCGGCTTCGAGAAAAACTGAACGACGCGGCGGGCCAGTTGCGGCGTCATCGGCGCGCCACCGGCGTGGACGTCGCGGATGGCCTCCAGTAGCCGCGCCGACGCCGTGCGTTTGAGGAGGTAACCGCTCGCCCCGGCCCGCAGCGAGTTGAACAGCGAATCGCTGTCCTCGTACACGGTCAGCATCAGGAACTGGACGCCGGGCAGCGCGGCCTTCAATTGCCGGACACAATCGTAGCCCTTCATGCCGGGCAGATTGATGTCCATGAGCACCACGTCGGGCGGATGGCGCGGGATTTCCTTGAGCGCCATCTCCGCGTTCGGGTAATCGCCAGCCAGCCGGAAGTTGGCATTGCGGCGGATGAGCGCCGCGAGACCGGTGCGGATGCCCTCGTCATCGTCCACGATGGCCACTTTGATTTGCATGTCCTGGGTAACAATGGCAACCACACTTTACTGATTGCCTCAAACACTGTCGTTGCTCAACCGCATAAATGTGCGGCAAAACGGCTTGGGCCTCAAGTTTTGCCGGCGTTCATCTCATTCTTCATATTGACCACGAGCCGCACGGTCGTCCCGGTTCCGGGCGCGGATTGCAGGTCCAGCCTGCCGCCAATGACCTCCGCGCGGCGGCGCATGTTGCCCAGTCCATTGCGCCGGTTTTCTGCCGGTGACGCCGGGTCAAAACCCCGCCCTCCATCCTGCACGGAAATTTCCAGCGTGTCCGCGGACACCTTCGCCAGGACGCGGACCTCGCCGGCACCGGCGTGCTTGAGCGCGTTGGTCAGCGCCTCTTTGACGATGAGAAAGATGTTGTGGCGGACGTCCGGCGGCAGCGGCCACGCAGGCAGGTCGTGCGGCAAATCCAGCCGGCAGCGCATGGGATTGCCTTCAAACAATTCATTTGCAAAGTGCGCGATATATTCGACAAGGCTTTGCAGCGTGTCGCTGCCGGGCCGCACCGCCCAGACGATTTCTTCCAGTGCGCGCACCGTCTGGTCGGCGGACTCGGCCAGCTTGCCGGCGTGCGCATCCACCTGTTCCGGGTTGTCCTTGTCCGCCCGGATCAGGCCGCTTAACAGCGACAGCCGCGTCAGCGTTGAGCCAAGTTCGTCGTGCAAATCCTGCGCAATGCGCGCGCGCTCCTGTTCCAGCACGTGCTGCTGTTCCGCGCGCTGCAATTGAAGCTGATACTTTCGCCGCTCGACCATGCGCACCGTGGCGCCGACGGTGGCGAGAACAAACAGCCCCGACAACATGAAAAACCACCACGTCTGCCAGAAACGCACGATGACAAAATCGTTGAACGAAGTGGCAATGGCCATGTCGCTGAAAATCCAGCCGTTGCCGCCGTCGTTGCGAATGCCGCCGCTGCCGCCGTGGCGCAGGCGGATTTCGTCGAACGTTGCCCTCGCCTTGAATTTCGTCGTGATATTGTCCGGCTGATTTTCCGCCGTCGCGCCATGTGTCAGATTCGGATCCAGCCACACCGTCACCAGATCATCGCCGCCGGGAACATATTGCACCTTGAAAACGATCGTTCGCGGATGATTGTGGCTGGGCAATTCATACGGCAACGTTACGCCCATGGGCGCGGCTTCGGGATGCGCCGAACGCAAATTGAACTCGCCCGAGTCGCTGGACAGCTTGTTCGACGGACCGGTTTCCGACGCGTACGCCGCCGAATAACCCCAGGCCTCAAGCGCGTTGCCCACGCCCAGCCGCATCTGGTTGCTTTCGACCAGTTGAAACAAGGCGTAATACGGCTCATCCGCCGGGTCCGAGAGCGGATCCACGCGGAATTTGAAATAAAGCGCGTCGCTCGCCTTCTCATCGCGTTTGACTTTGCCGCCGAGAATGTCCGTGCCGTCCGGCGTCGCATGAATCACGCGTGAACCGGGATCGCTCCACAAAATTTCCGCGCGTGCCGGCGTCGCCAGGGCAAGCAGCCACAGCAACGCGCCGATGCGGCAGAAAACGCCTGAACAACGGGGCATGGACTCATTGTGCGGCTGCCGGCCGCACGACACAAGCCCGCCATGCAGGGCGATGTTGTGATTTGGTGGCGGCGGTGCTGCCGCACCGCCGTGCGCCGCGGCAGCCGCGCACCCACCAAATTTGAATCCGGCCACTGCCATGCAGGGCTATAGGTATTGCCTGCCGCACTTAGGGCAGGGCGCGTTACTCCGTGCGCGCCACTCTCCGTAATCGCGGCGGGCAGAGGACTGCCCGCCCTACCCAAATGTTGAAATCGGGACATTGCCGCACGTTTATGTGGGTTGCCAGCCGCCGAATTGTCTGGCAATCAAAGGCAATGTTTCAATCCGTTCGCAACCGTTTTCCGGGAAAACGCCCCGGCGCGGAACTGTTTGCTGCGTTGATAATGCTTTCGCCGGCGGCTCACGCTGCCGCGACCGCGGAACCGCCAGGCATGGTCGTGGGGGGCGTCCGCGTCCAATTGCTCTCCGATTCCCTCGTGCGGATTGAATTGAAAGGGCCGGCCGGTTTTGAGGATCGGAAAACGTTCCACGTCGTCAATCGCGACTGGGCCGGCACGACGTTCGCGGTGAAAACGAATTCCGGCGTCGTCGAAATAAAAACCACGGATTACGTCGTTGCCGTTCCGCAAGCCGGTGTGACTCTGGACGGCGTCCGTGTCGAGTCCGCCGGCGGGCACGAGCTTTATAGTTACGACGGGAAACTGGAAAATAACCGGTGGTTGCCCGGCCCGGCCGACAAACCGGAAGTCTGGTCGTTTGCCGATACACCGCGGATCATTCCGCCGCCGTGGGGATTAACGCCACCGCCGAAGGCAGGCAGGGCGCGTCAATCCGTGCGCGCCGGCGATGATTCCGAAACGGGCGGCGGGCAATGGACTGCCCGCCCTGCCGAGAATGATGGGTGGGATCTGAACAATGACGCGGCGGACGTTTATGTGTTCGTGCCGGGCGGAGATTGTCGGCAACTGCGAATGGATTTTCTCAAGCTGACCGGTCCGACCGAAATGCCGCCATTGTTCACATTCGGCGCGTTCGACAGCCGCTGGTATGATTACAGCGAAGCGACCGCGTTGAAGCAGATTGACGATTATCGCGCACACCGGATTCCGCTCGACGTGCTGGTGGTGGACACCGGCTGGCGGCAGAACGCGTCCACCGGTTATCAGCCGAACACCAACCTGTTTCCCGACATGGAACGGTTCTTCCGGGAGGCACACGCGAAACACGCCCGCGTCATGTTCAACGATCATCCGGAACCGGTGGCCAAAGCAGCCCTTGACCCGAAAGAGTTGAATTATCGTTACGACAACCTGTCGAGATTGTTGAAGGAAGGATTGGATTTCTGGTGGTATGACCGCAACTGGATGGTTCATCTGGTGACGCCCAAGCCGAATTTGAACAAGGAAGTCTGGGGGATGCGGCTTTATCATGACATCACGCAGCGGGTCCGGCCGGAGCAGCGTCCGCTCATCATGGCCAATGTGGACGGCATAGACAACGGCATCCGCAGACGGCCGATGGACGTGGCGGCGCACCGCTTCCCGATTCAATGGACGGGCGACATCGGGCCGGGTTACGATTTTCTGCGGCGTGCCGTGGAGAACGCGGTTTACTCGGGGGCCCAATCGCTGTTCCCGTACGAGAGCGATGATCTGGGCGGACACGTTGCCAACCCAACGCCCGAACAATACATCCGCTGGATCGAATACGGCGCGCTCTCGCCGGTTTATCGTCCGCATTGCACGCACAATTTGCAGCGGATGCCGTGGGCGTTCGGGCCGGAGGCCGAAAAGGTCGCGCGCCGGTTCGTGGACTTGCGTTACCGGCTGCTCCCGGTCCTTTACGCCGCCGCGCATGAAAATTATGAAACCGGCGAGCCGCTCCTCCGCCGGTTAGACTTTTATTTTCCACAATTTCCCCAGGCCAGCCGCAACGACGAATATCTGCTCGGCAAAGACATTCTGGTCGCGCCGGCGCTGCAAGGCACGATGCAAATTGTCCCCGGCGGCTGGTTGAAAACGCCGGACGGTCAGCCGGGATTGACGGCGGAATTTTTCACCAACGCGAATTTGTCCGGCCCGCCGGCGTTGACGCGCACCGATGCCATCGTGGATTTCAATTGGGGACGGGGCAACCCCGCGCCAGAGCTGCCGGCGGAAAATTATTCGGCGCGTTGGACCGGAACTATCGAAGTGCCGGCGGCGACCGGCGATGTGGTTCTGGCGAGCCTGGCGGACGATGGCGCGCGGGTCTGGGTGGACGGCAAACTGGTGATTGACGCCTGGGGACCGCACGATTTGGCCACCACGGAAGCCTCCGCCGTGTTGACCGCCGGGCACCCGCATCAATTGCGCATCGAGTATTTGCAGTTGGGTTACAACGCAGTCATGAAGCTGCAATGGCGCTCATCCGGCGCCGACACGGCGAAGCGCGTGGCCTGGATTCCTCCGGGCGATTGGATTGACGCCTGGATGGGCAAAATCATTTCCGGCCCGGCCATGGTCACGAACGACGTGCCATTGGATCAAATGCCGATCTTCATCCACTCCGGCGCCGTCGTGCCGCTCGCGCCGGACATGCAGTACACGGGCGAAAAATCGTGGAACCCGATCACGCTGGATTTGTATCCGCGCCCCGGCGAAACGAACACGGCCAATCTGTACGAGGACGACACCTTGACGACGGCCTATCAGCGCGGTGAGTTTCGCAACACGCTGATTGCCCTGACCGCGAGCGCTGTGGACAAAACCGTGCGTGTGGATATCGGGGCGGCCATCGGGAAATTTTCCGGTGCGCTGGGGGAAAGGGCATGGAGGTTGCGAATTCACCCGCCGGGCGGCTGGCCGGAAAACCCAACGCACATCATCATCAATGGCAAAATTGCCGACGTTCCAATCCATCGTCTCAACCGTGACACGGCAGCAATGCCACTCGGCGACGCGGCCGGCGCTCCCGATTCCGATGTGTTTGAGGCATCATTGCCCGCGAAGTCCGTTGCCCAAAATCAATCGGTCGAGATTTCCTTTGCGCCGTCCCATTGAAATTCTTGAAGCGGGAGTCGTTACGAGTGCTCAGTCACTCGTCACTGAGATGCACCTGGATGGATTCTTCCGGTGCGATGGGCCTGGGTTTGTGGCCGGCAGATTTGAGCACAGCAAAGTGTGCGTCGTTCGTCACGACAAAATCCACTTCCGCTGCGATGGCGCAGTCGCAGAATTTATTGTCATCCGGGTCTTGCGTAATGACCGTGAGCCGGAACTGCGGCTCGATTTGCCGGATGTTGCCATGCAACCGGTCGAGCAATTCCAGCAGCGCGACAACCTCGCGCCAGCGTTCCGCGCCGGACAGTTTTGTCGTGACTTCCTCGTATTCGAGCAAGATTTCATTGGACAGCGCCAGCGTCAGCCAGCCATCCAGCAACGCGCGGAGGATCGGATAATAAGGCTGCTTCCGGCCGAAGATTTGGAGAAAGACGTTGGTGTCGAGGCAGACCGTCATGCGTAACGGTGTTCAGCCCGGAACTGGCGTATTAACTCCGCCACGCGCCGAAACTTGCCTTGCGCGTGGTCCGCGTCGAACGCCTCGCTCAAATGGTCGGCGGCCTGCTCGGCTTCGAGTTGCAGCAATACGCGGTCGAGCAACGCGAGCTGCTCGCCGTTCATCCGCTCGATTTTCTCGTGCAGGACCGGCTTGAGTTGCTCCGGCGGGACCGGCGCGGAAGCATGACGGCTTTTCATGCCCGAACCATACACCCGTAAGACCGGCCTGACAAGCGCACGGGCGAAGTTCGACTTCCCATGGCGCGGCATTTGGGTTGGCCAGGAACCTTGGACTATGGTAGCAGCATGACGCGATAGTAGCGCTGTAGCGTTCCCATCGGTGGTGCGTCGGTGAAATTCAAAATCGTCTGCGGCGGCACGGCGATGTTCGAACCGCCAGGCAAATTGCTCCAGACGCCGCCCAGCGAATCCACAAATTGGATTTGATACGCGCGCCCCGGCATGGCAGCCCAGTTCAAGGTGTAACCGCCCGGCAATCCTTGCACGCCCAGAAGTCTGAAACCCAGCGCCGGTTCCAGCAGATCAAAAACGCCATCCGCATCGGCATCACTCAGCGCCATCGAGTGAATGGCAAAAAACTCGTTGCTTTCGATGTCGGGGCCGGAACCGGCGGGACACTGGGCAACCAGCGAACCGCCATCGGCGGTTTGATACGCCGCTACGCACAGGTATATGTTCGTCGGCATGTGCCCGAAGACCTGCACCAGGTCCAACGTGCCTTCCATCGCTCCCGAAGTCGCCACCGCTTTGGCACAAGGCCAGTTCGTTTGCATGCCGTTCATGTACCAACTGATGTAGCTGTTCTGGCTTTCGGTGGCGAGATAGGGCTTGGAAGTAGCTACCGCAACAGTGCCGGATTTGGCCCACGGGGCCGGGGCGCTGGCGCTCGACAACACCTGGTCGGAAACAAAAATAAAATAGTCGTTCGGTCCGCTTGTGCCGGGTGATTGGGTGGCCACGTATAGCGTTGTGCCTCGCACCGCGGCGTAAAGCACCAGGTTGTTGGACGCGAGCAAATAACCGGGAGAATCAAACGCGCCATCCAGCACGAACGGTGGAATGTTCGTCGGCGCAATCTCGAGCGTATTCGTGCACACCGTCGCGCTGGGCGTTGAAAAGCCGGCGCTGTTGGACGCTAAAACGGAATAACAATGATGGCTGGCGGTCGCCAGCCCGATGTCGGAGAAGCTCGTGTTGGCGGTCGTTCCGACGGGTGAGTCATCCCGGTCCACGATGTAACCGGCGGCGCCCGCCGCAGCCGTCCAACTCAAGGCGACTTCGTTCGTTTGCGCCGGTGTCGCGGTTAGATTTTGCGGCTGCGACGGCGGTTGCGAACTGCCGCCGGCGCTGACAGTGAAATTCCAGTTCGCGCCGCCGTTGTTGTCCCAGGTGCCGGAGCCATTGTTGAAAACGCAGTTCAAGCTCGTGGCATTTGCCGGCACGGCCCCGGTATATTCCCACCAGTTCGACGCCGAGTTAAACGTCATCGCTCCATCCGGCGAAACGACGGGGTTCCAGTTGTTCCAGCCAAGGTGAATGTAAATCTGGCTGGCGGTTGAAAGATTCCTTCCGGTGGCCACATATTGAATCGTCACGGCATTTCCGGCAACCGGTGGATCCGGCGAGACGGTCACCGCCGTGCTGCCGCCACCACCGCCGACCGTTCCGGAACCCGCGCCGACCCAGACGTGTTGAATCGGCGACTGGTAAGTGTTGCTGCGGGTGTCGGTCGCGCTGACATAATAATCCACGAAAGCGTTAGAAACGCCAATGACCCGGGCATAATAATAGTCGGCGATGTATTGTGGCGTGGCGCCGCTGACCGGCGAAGTGACGCGCCGGACCATGTTCGAGGTCTGCCACGCCCCGGTCAGCAAACCACCGGCGTAGGTTTTGAACTGATCGCCTGCCGGCGGGTTCGTGCCGTCATTGCGGAACAGCAGGCTGACATTGGTAATTCCCGAAAAGTCGTAGGCGTATGTCCAAACCCAGAAATCCGTGTTGGTGGCGACGGTCACTTTGTAGCCGTATTGCACACCGAAGTTGGTGCCACCCGGATTCCACGGATGCCGTTGCGGCAGGAAGACCGTCGGCGGCGACGTGTCCGCTGACGGATCGGCGGCGAGAATGGTGTCCACGTTCCGGCACGCGTTCGACTGCGCGACGGTGGAACGCTGGCATTCATCGCCGTTGCAACCGTAATAAACGAAACCGCTGTCGAGGCTCGCCAGGTAATAATGCCAGCCCAACTCGACGGCGTTCGGCGTGGCGGAAAAACTGCCCGGATCACGCACCTGGTCAATGCGCGGGGTGAATCGGGAGATTTGCTGCGCGGTCTTGACGCGGTTTTCAGTGGCAATAATGACCCGCCAATCGTCTGCTTTGTCACTGACGCCAATGCTCGGGTCCACCACGTTGTTCCCGCTGCCATCAGTGTAACTCGGGGGCCAATTCCAATTGATGAAACTTGGCGAGCCGAAATCGCCGTCGGCAAAAACCCAGCCGCCGTCCTCGATGTGGGCAATGTCATTGGCATCCGGCGGATGTTCCGCGAGAAATTGCTCGACCGTGCTGGGTTCGTAGCCGTCCGACACCGCTTGGCTGGCGAACTGGTTCACCCACTCCATGTAATAGGAATAGCCGCCGCTCCAGGCATTGTCGCCGTCGTGCGCGAGCAGGACCAGCGCGGGTTTTGACGGATTGTTTCTCGCCGCCAGGCCGCTCATCAAACCGAGGTCCCACGTGCCGTAGCTGTCGCGCCAGCTCAGCGCCTGGTCGCTTGGCACAACCATAATGCTTGAAGCGACCCCGGTGTTCGGGTCCACGTACCGGGCGTAATGGACCTGAAATGCAAACGGCATGGCTGCCGTGGGCGCGCAGCCGCGTTCGATGGAAATGGTTTCGTAATTCGAGCTTCCTTGCGCCGGGTTCAATTGGTCGGCGGGGTTCGGAAGGTCGCAATTCTCGCCGCCCGAGCCGAGCGTGAGCGGAAAATCGGCGCACGACCGCGTCAGGTGATTGTTGGCCACAACGGTCCACCCGATGCCGACTTTATTCAGGATGGGGATGATGTGCTCCGAGAAACAGGTTTCGGCGGGGAAGTAACCGCGAGAAAGCGGCACGCTGGTTCCCCAGAAAAGCTGCATCTGCCGTTGCTGAATCCGCAGTTCCATCTCCAGCGTCTCGTCGCTGAGGAGCGGCGCGATGGCGTGGTGATAGGTGAAATTGACCAGATCGAGGCGCGGTTTGCCGCCGCTGGTCGTCCAACCGCGCGCCTGCTGGTTGTAGGAACTCCAGTTCGCCGCGTAACCGAGCTGGCCGCTGGCGCCGAGGCTCTCGATGTTTTCCATGAGCGCACCGGAGAAACTCATCTGCGCACCGGCGTTTGCGTAACCAAGAACGGAATTAAGCGCGTCGTGCGGGCGAGATTGGTAGTCGGCGACGCGGTCGGCTTCGCCAAAAATCGTCGTCAAAACCTCCGGCGCCGGATGCGGCCGTCCGGCGTTCTGTTGCTGGATGGTGTCCCACGCGGCTTCGTAATGGTCCGTGCCGTAGTTGCGCCGGTCCGGCCAGTAAATCGGCTGGTGCAGGTGCCAGAGCCACGTGGTGCAAACATTGGTGCTGCCGGAGAAAACCAGAAAGGGCGTTGCGGAGAAAATGATGAGCGCGAACAGCGCGCGGCGCGACAGCGATTTCATTCTTTAAATTCGAGTGGCTTTAACATACTTCAATTTCCCGTGATTCCTACCGCACAAAAATGCGATGGAATCTTTTCACAGTTGGTTGATATTAAGCCACGTATTCCAGTTTTCGTCTCCGTGACCGTTGCCGGATTTGACAACGGCCGCGACGGATTGGAATTTCAAAGTGACGCCAAACGAATTGACATACCCGTTGTGAAATTGACACCGCCCGCCACTTTCCGCGCCCCGGCGCGGATTGTGTTCCAGAATCTTCTCTTTGTGGTTTTGCTGGTTACCGGCGTCCGTCCGGTCCACGGGGAGGCGATGCTGGAGTTGTTCCAGCTCACCTGGCCGGAGATAACCCAGAAGATGCCGGAGATCGCCGAGGCGGGTTACGACAGTCTCTGGCTGCCGAATCCGGCCAAGGGAAATTCCGGCGCATATTCGGTAGGTTACGACGTCTTCGATCCCTTCGATCTGGGCGGTACCAACCAGCAGGGGACAATTGCCACGAAGTATGGGACCCGGGATCAACTCATCCAAATGGTGCAGACCGCGCATCGGTTCGGCATTCGCGTCTATTTCGACAACGTGATGAATCACCGGGCCGGCACGGTGCCGGGCTATCCCGGTTCCGGCACGCCGACGAATTATTATCCTGGTTTGATTCCGCAGGATTTCCATCTGCAAGTCGTTTCCGGCGGATATAAAAACTGGTCGGACGTCAGCGACTGGTGCAACGTGACGAACGTCGAAGATAATCCCTTGCTGGGCTTGTGTGACCTGGCCAACGAACCGGGCAGCATCAATTCAAACTTTGGTCCCAATTATCTCAACACGGCGAGCAAGCCGTTTTTTGTCCGGTTCCCGGGCCGTCTGGATTTATACATGGACACCAACGCCGCCTCCATTGGCGGCAACTGGCATCCCTTCGATGGCAATGGTCAGGCGACGCCGGAATATGTGCAGGATTATCTGGACCGCGCAGTGGCCTGGACGCTTTACATGACCAAGTGCGACGGATTCCGGCTCGACGCGGTGAAGCACGTGCCGGTAAAGTTTTTTGGCAATGAAACCGGCCAGACCGACGACTCGTCGTTTGCCGGGTACACCGGCGCCATCCAGGCGATGTATGACTGCGTCCACGGCTATGGCACCAACGTCACGGGCGACGGCTACGTGGAAACAGACGGCAATCGGAACAGCCTGTTCGACACGGAGGCGCCACGCAACGACGCGATGATTTTCGGTGAATACGAACCGTCGGCCCTGCCTTTGGGCGAGGATTATTATGACTATCTCAATTCGGGCATGCGGCTGTTGAACCAATTGCTTTACAATCAGTTCAACAGTGCCATCGGCAATTACGGGGGCAGTCCGGGATTTTTCGGGATGGACGGCCGGGATTACATACCGCCCGGGAGCAATTGCGACGGCAACGGAAATTTCAGCGGGGCGCAGGCGGTCAATTATCCGCAAACGCAGGACGGAGGCAGTTGCTGCCCGGTCCACCCGGAATTGCAGGACGCCTACTATTTCATGCACGAGGGCCTGCCGATGGTCTATTCCGATGGCTTCAATCATAACACCAACGGCGGCACGCCGATCGAATCCTTCGCCAATTATTTGGGCGAGGGCGGCGACAACTCCATGCCGGACGCCATGTACACGCACAACCAGCTTGCGCGCGGCGGCACGCGTTCGCGCTGGAGCGACCAGAACATCATCGCCTTTCAGCGCTACGACTACCGCGACGTGGATCCGCCTTCACTTTACGGAAATGCCTACACCGATTCCGCAGCGACCGTAGTTTGCTTCGCCATGAACGATAATTACGGGTTTCCCGGCGACATCAGTTTTGACGACGGCATCAGCCGGCCGGGCGACGGCTATTACCTGGTCGCCACCAACACGGCCAACGGGGCGCCAACAGCGGATGTTTCCGTTTCGAATTCCCGCAACCAGGGATTGTCCGTTGGATTCCCGCCCGGCACGGTTCTGGTGCAGTTGTCCAGTTCCGGAGACGTTGCGGGCGGAAACCGCGCCTTCCACAAACTGCTGGTGCATGGCGCAACGTCCAGTTCTTCGGCCGCCGCGAGTTCGGCGAATGCCGCCGACCCGGCGCAACGGCTGATTTACGTCGGCGGTCAAACGGTTACACCAGGGGGCGGGGCGATCGAGCTGGTCGTCCCGAGCGGCGGTTGGGTGATGTACGGCAAACAATGGCCGGAAGCCAGCCGCGCCAATCCGTCCACCAACGCCATTGTCTTCCGCCAAAACGGCGTCGAAGTTCCACACATTACCATCTTTCGTCACGATGGACCCGACGGCGACCCTGGTTTCGACCCGGTTTATCCGTTCAAAATGCGCGGCAGCGTGGACGCGTATGGCAACGTGATTGGCGGCGTTCACGTGTCGAACCTCACCTATGCCATTGACGTTCCCGTGGTAACCAACGCGCCCTTTGACATCCTCGTCCGCAGCGATGCTTCCACTTCCAACACGCTGGTTAAACTGGACGGCGGCATGGATCTCAACAGCCAGATGGGCTTGAGCTCGACTTTTGGACGGATTGCGCCCTCGGATGCTGATTTGCGCGACAACAAACCCGGCTACGCCGATGACCGCTTTCTCGGCTACGAACAAACTGCGTTTCAGTTCCGTAACGGCCCGGAAAAGTTCGCTGCGCGCAACATCCTCAGCAATACGATTGTTTCGATCGGCGCGGAAACTTACTACTACGCCGTCGGGGGCGGCAGCAATGCCGTCTCCGGCTCCGGTTATGGCGCGGGGATCACGAACCAGACCGCAGCCTGGGTGATTCACGATCCGTTGGTAGCGAATACCGCGTTGGCGCCAAACAACACCGCCACCCAGCGAGTGCCGTTAAGCCCGGCGGCGGGCCAGCCGGCGGACATTTACGTTGAAGCTGGCTACCAGTTTCAAATCAACACCTGCTTCATTTATTACACGACGGACGGCTTGAATCCCGAAGGCGCATTCGGCATCGGCAAGGGGATGACGCACGTGGTGCAGGCATATTTCCTCGATCACGACAGCGTGCAGACCAATATTGATTGGTGGAAAGGCACCATTCCCGCCCAGGCCAATGGCACGCAGGTACGTTACAAGGTCGGCCTGTTTTACGGAGGCAGCGCAGGTAACACCAGCATCTGGCCCATTTCCTGTGCCGAATCTTCCGGGTCCAAACTCTTCGGCCTGGCGCAGGCGTCCATCACGAATTTCAACCCGGCCACCGCCGTGGTCTGGCTGCACAACGATCTCAATACAAACAATACCACCGTCGGTTTGCAGTCCGGGTTCCACATCGTCCGCGCCCGGACCTTCCTCCCGGTCAACTTGGTGACCAATCAAAACTATGTCTACGCCGACCAGGCGCAGGTCTATAATACCTTTGCGCAAACCTTTTATTACGAGGCCGGGCCACCCACCGGCTTGATCGCCTTTCCGGCAAACGACGGCGACTCGATTTCCAGCAGTTCCTACACGGTGGTCGTCCGCGCTGACAGCACGGTGACCGGCGTGGATTTCAATATTCAGGACAGCAACCCGGACAACGACGACGCCATCACCGGTCAGGCCAATGGCAACGGAAACGACACCAACGGCCAGCCGATTTATGTCAGCGCCACCCAGGTTACTCCCGACTCGAGCCTGAATCTGCAATACCCGAACGATCCGCAGGAATTCCGGTTTGCTTACAACAACGTGGCCCCCAGCGGCACGGCGACCATCAGCGTCCGCATGCGCGATTACGCCACCAGCATTTACACCAATGAGGTCACCACACTGACACGCACCGTCAATACCACGGCCCCGTTACAAATTGTGCAGTTTTCCAGCCCGGCCACCAACGGCACGGTCATTACCCTGAGCAGCAACCTCGTCTATCTGATCCAGGCTTGTTTCAGCCCGAGCTTCGTCTCGGCTGTCACCAACTTCGAGGTTTTCATCAATGGCGCTCTACAGCCGCAATCGGCCTATATCCTGCGCCCGGTGGGGGCCAACCCCGGTTGTCCCGGCATGAAATCACTGTTCTACAACTGGAACATCACCGCGCTGGGCACCAACATCATTGAAGTCGCCTACACCAACGGCATTGTCGTGAGCGACACCGTGACCGTGATTGTCGCGCCGCCGTTCCAAATCACCGGGTTGGCCAATACCGGCCAGACCGGCACCGGTCCTTTGGTCGTTTGGGGCAGTGTGCCGAACGTCAGTTATCAGGTCTTGGCCACGACGAACCTTGCCACGCCGTTTGTGCCCATCGGTCCGGTCATTGCCACGAACGGATTTACGGCCTTTTACTACGACAACTCACCACCTGCACCGCAGAAGTTCTACGAAATTGAAATCGTGCCCTGAGACAAACTGGCGCTTTACCGCACAAACATGCGGTAGCCCTTGAGCCGTGTCTTTGATATTCTAACGCCGCAACGAAGGCTTTGATTTAAGCCTTTGTT
The DNA here is from genome assembly GCA_963802515.1 of uncultured Verrucomicrobiae bacterium. Lineage (GTDB taxonomy): Bacteria > Verrucomicrobiota > Verrucomicrobiia > Limisphaerales > UBA11358 > UBA11358. The sequence continues at coordinate 176,684 of CAWDIX010000002.1, read as the reverse complement.
TCTTTGTTTGTCATATCGGTAAAAATTAGCACTATGAAGACCACGAAAACCCTCCTCAGAAGTTTTGTCACTGCAACCGTCGTCAGTGGGCTTGCCATGTACGCGCACGCCCAGAACCTGGATGGAACCGTAAATTCGGGATTCTACGGCAGCGCCCTGGCCGTTCAAACCATCAATACCGGCTTCGGTAACGCCCTTGGCGGCAACGATTCGACCGGCGGTTCCGAGTTGGATGCCGGCTATGGCGCGGTCGCCGGTGGGAATCTTTATCTGTTCCTCGCGGGTAACTTCGAAAACAATGGCAACCACCTGAATGTATTCATTCATGGCGGCGCGGTCGGGGAGAGTGTCTTGAACACTTCCGGCGGCTCGTTGGGTGCCATGAATGGGTCCGTTTTTAGTCCTGGTTTTCAAGCAACCTACGCCTTCGACATGAACGATTACGCGGGCACCTTGTATAACGAAGAATACAATCTCGTGGGAGGAAGTCAGGTCTCTGGCGGTTACGTCGGGTCTCTCGCTGAAACCTCCACGGGAATTGCGGCTGGAAGCTTCGGTGGCAGCGCGCTCCTTTACCTCAACAACAACAACGCCAGCAGCATGGGAGTCGGTGGCGCAGCCTTGAGCGGTGCCACCAGCGGCGCCAATACCACCACAGGACTTGAAATGGTCATTCCGCTCTCGGCAATTGGATACACGGGTGGAAACATCATGGTCCTTGCCGACATTAATGGCGGGAGTGATGGCTACCTGGCCAATCAATTTCTGCCGGGTTTGGCAGTGGGAACGGGCAATGTCGGTGGTGGCGGACCCTATACCGGGGCAAATTCCGCCTCGTTTAATTTTGGCAACACGCCCGGTGAGTATTTTACCGTGGTCGTTCCCGAGCCGTCCACGATGGCCTTGTTCGGGCTGTCCGGCCTGGCGATGCTGCGCCTCTTTCGCCGGCGTAAGTAAATGTTCGGAGTTTTCCAAAGCCCCGCGTTCTGCGGGGCTTTTTGATTTTGCAACTCAACGCCCGTTCTCGCGCAGCAGGCGCGCGAGATGCACATTGAACGTTTCCTCCCGCTGCAATTGTTCCAGCGTCAGGTGCATCCGATAGCGCCAGTAGTGGTCCGGGATCGCCGGCACGTTGATTCGTTCGGCTGCCACGTCGGCGCGGCGCAAATTGCCGTCCATGCCCAGCAAATCCTGCAATTGGAAAATGCTCCACATTGCCGGTGACGCGAGATGCTGTCGCACGACCGCTTCGACCATTTCAGGCCCGCATTCCTGCGGCGCTTCGCCGGGCAGACCCAGTTCGCTGCTGAAAAATTTCTGCGTCAACGCGCGGTCTTCCAGCCACCAGCCGCGGATTGTGCTCATGTCGTGGGTGGACGGCGTGACCACGCTCAAATACGGCGCCTCCGCCGGGCGCGAAAATTCACGGCCCGGAATTTTCGGCATCCGCTGGATTTCGAGGCTCAACAATCCAAGGTCGCGCATCACTTGCGGCACGCAGGCGGGCACAAAACCCAGGTCTTCGCCGCAGATCAGCATGTTCGTTACGCGCTTGAGCGCAGGTAATTTCTGCATCGCCTCACGCGCCCAAAAATCGTCCTGCCGCCGGAAAAAATAATCCACGTACAGGTCCCGCAGCTTCGCCTGGGTGGCGGGCGCAAGGTTTTTGAAGGACGGCGTCTGCTCCATCGCAATGCGAAAATGAAATGTGCCTTCCGCCTCCAGCAGGATCACATTGCTGATCAAATCGAACAGGCCGGTTTTGATTTTTGCATTACGCCCGTGCGGTTGCAGCGCTGCGAAATAATCTGCCACCTGCCGCTGCGTGGCGAATTCAGGTTTTAACGAATAGACACCACCGGCCTCCGCCTTCAAAAATTCGCGGCGCACGGCTCCGCTCTGGTCTCCGAAAATGTCCCGCAGCACGGCATCGTTGATGAACGGTTTCGTGAACCGTTCGCGATCGAAAGCGATGCCGCGCGCTTTGAACTCGGCCGCCGCCACCGGAATGGCCGGGACGAAATGGCCGAGAATGCCTTCGACCGCGTGCGCCGGGCTGCTCCAGATGCGGAAAAATCCGAGAATGTGGTCTATGCGGAACGCGTCGAAATAATTTCCCATTTGCGCGAACCGCTGCTTCCACCACGCAAAGCCATCGGCTGCCATGCGCGTCCAGTTGTAGGTCGGGAAACCCCAGTTCTGGCCTTTTGCGGCGAATGCATCCGGCGGCGCGCCGGCCTGCCGGTCCAGGTGGAACAACTCCGGCTGCCGCCACGTGTCCGCTCCGTGCCGATAGACGCCGATGGCGACGTCGCCCTTCAGAACCAGCCCGGCGGCATGCACCTGCGCCGTCGCGTCCTTGAGCTGCAAATGCAGATGGTGCTGTACAAAAAAGTGAAACGCGATTTCGTCGTTGTCTTTGGCCGGCGCGGCGATTGTTCCGGCGTCGAAAGTTTTGGGTTCCGGCCACCGGCTGAAATCCGGCGTGCCAAACTGGTCGCGCAAAAAACAGAACACGGCGTAGGGCACCAGCCAGTGCTCGTTTTCGGCGTAAAACTCCTTGAATGCCCGGCTGCGGAAGGTTGCGGCTTTCTGCAATGGGAAGATTTGTTTCAGGAAACCGAGCTTCGCCTTCATCACCGCTTCGTAATCCACGGTTTCAAGGGCGTTGAGTCGGCGGCGTTCCGGTTCGAGCGCCGCGAGCAGCTTTTTGTTTCTGGCGCCCGCGACGGCGGCGAGATTGAGATAAATCGGGTGCAGGGCGAACGCGGAAATTGCCGCGTAAGGATACGAGTCTTTCCAGGAGTGCGTCGCGCTGGTGTCGTTGATGGGCAGCAGTTGGATGAGCTTGAGTCCAACCTTTTTGCCCCAATCCGCGAGGGGTTTCAAATCCGCAAATTCACCGGCGCCAAAACCGTGTTCGCTGCGCAAACTGAATACGGGAACGGCCACGCCCGCGCCACGCCAGTAGTGCGGGGGCAACATGATAAAACCGTCGTGGACGACGGTGTGTTTGCCCGGCGCGATTTCGTCCTTCAAAATCCGGTTCGCGCCGTCCTCGTATCGGACGAAGGCATTTTTTTGAACATCGAAAATGCCGTATTTGTAGGCAATCGGAAACGTCTGGCCGCGCAAATCCAGTTGCACGGAGAAATAATCCTCGTCCGGCGCGCGTCCCAGCAAAACGGGCAACCGGGTATTCCAGTTGCCGAGCGTCGCGCCTTCGCCGAGCAGGCAAACGGTCTGGCCTCTGGCGGGCAGTGGCAATTTGACGCGGAAGGTATGCGTGGGATTTTCCGGCGCAACCGTTTTGTTGCCGGTGAAATGTTCCGCGAGAAGGACTTTTTTGAACGGCTCGGTGGAAAAGGCGTTTTCGAAAAACCCGGCGTCATTCCACGAGTCAATGACCAGCAATTCGTTGCAGCGAAAACCGGCTGGAAGCAGAACACGGTCGCGGCCCCAATCGGTCGTTTGCGCGCCGTCGGAATTCTGCAAAATGTAGGAATAGTTCAGCGGCGTGTTTTGGGCGCCGGCCGGCAGCGGGATTTTTACCTGCCATGATTCCAGATCCAGGAATTGAAGCGGCAACCGGCCGGGCAGGGGTTCGCTGCCGGCCAGCCAGAGCGACTGGCCGGCCTGCGTGCCAAATCGGATGCGAAGCGTCAAATTCATCCGCATTCTTTAACAGCCAGGACGGGTGCGCGCAAACCCGCATAAAAATGCGAGCGCAATTTGCTGCATGCGATTTTCCGCCGTTCAAACGGTTCGCGGCAACCGCGGGATTCAGTATGGATTCCAGCCGTCTGCGCCGCCGAGCACCTTTTCCTTCGTGATTGGTTCGGCCTCGGATGGCTTCAACTGCTTTGTCCAGTCAGGCCGGTTTGTCAGACTCGTCCCCGGGCCGGTGCTGTTGAACTCCGCGTATCGCGCCGTCTGGTGCGCCTCCGGTTTCTTCCAGTCGGACCAGCCTTCAGGCCGAACGACGTCGGACATTTCGCAGTTCAAATAAATCGTGCTGGCGTAATTCCGCCACGGACGGCCCAGAAAGGTTTTTACGCCGGGATTGTCGCCGGTGATTTTGCAGTTCGAGAAAACAAAGCCAAACGGCTGGTCCGCGGGCGTCGAAGCCGCGGTGATGTAGCCGTTGCGCAGGCAATTGATGCGGCATTTTTCAAACCAGGCGGTGGCGGCGCCAAAAATGAAATCCACGTGGCCGCAGATGTAGCAGTCTTCAAAATACTGCCGTCCGCGGTTCAGCAGAATCGTGTCCTGCCAGCCGAGGAAACGGCAGTGGCGGAACACCGCGCGGTCGCCGTCCACGCGCAGGGCGAGCGCCTGGCCGATGGGCCCGGCGGCATTTTCAAACGTGAGGTTTTCCGCGGTGAAATCATCCGCGTCAATCGTCGTGGACGGCGTCTTGAACGTGCCGATGGGTTTGCCTTCGGCGTTGGTGATGCCGGCGTAAAGGTTGAAAGAGAGAATGGTGTTCGTCGGGTTTTCCCCCACCAGTTTGAAGAAATCCTTTTCGCGCTGGATATAAATCAACTCATGGTAGGTGCCGGGCGCAATGTGAATGACGACCGGTCTTTCGCGGCTGCCGGACGGCACGGACATGATGGCGCTTTGCACGGACTTGAAGTGCGCGCTGCCATCGGCGGCGACAAAGAGATTCGTTTGCGCCGTCAGCGTGCCGGTAGCCAACCGGAACGCTACAACCAAACCGGCAAAAACCTTGAGTTTCATGGGGCGGACATTAAACGATTCAGCGGCCGGCTGCCACGGCGAAAAGTTTAAATTCGAGCAAACCGCAGTGGACGCGGCCAGCCGTTGACGGCAATTCAACCGGCAAGGCTGTCCGAACTTGAATGTTCACGCTTTCCATGATGGCCAATCCAGCCTAAATTTGAACCCATCGGCAAGGGCAGCTTCGTCGTGCCTGGCATCGTCCTGCGATTGGTTCATATTGGGGGACGGGATGCGGGCCCTGGCGAATGCATCCCGGGAACCGGACCATTTTATGAAAAAATCCACTCCCACACTCGGCGTCATCATCGGCAATCGCGATTTCTTTCCCGACCAACTCGTCGCGGAAGCGCGCAAGGACATCGCCGCCCTGTTTCAACAGTGCGGCATCAAACCCATTTGGGTTTCGCCCGACGAAACCAAGCTCGGCGGCATCGAAACGCACGCCGACGCCCGCAAGTGCGCCGACCGCTTTAAACGCCACCGCGACGAGATTGACGGCGTGCTGGTCGTCCTCCCGAATTTCGGCGACGAAAAGGGCGTGGCCGACGCGCTGAAAATGTCCGGCTTGAACGTGCCGATTTTGATTCAAGGCTACCCCGACGATTTGAAACAGCTTTCACCCGCGCGCCGACGCGACGCCTACTGCGGCAAAATCTCCGTCTGCAACAACCTCGTCCAAGCCGGCATCAAGTTCTCGCTGACAACGAAGCACGTTTGCCTTCCAACCTCGAAAGAGTTTGCCGCCGACCTCAACAGTTTTCTCGGCGTCTGCCGCGTCGTGAACGGCGTGCGCGGCGTTCGCCTTGGCGCGGTCGGCGCGCGACCGGGCGCGTTCAACACGGTCCGTTATTCGGAAAAACTTCTGGAACGCCACGGCATCAGTGTTACAACCGTTGACCTCTCGGAATTCCTGGGCAAGGCCGGCAAGCTCAGCGATTCGGCGGCCGCGGTCAAAAAAAAGCTCGCCGAAATCAAGGGTTACGCGCCCGCGCCCGGTGTGCCGCCGGAGAAACTTCTGCAAATGGCCAAGCTCGGCGTCATCCTGGGCCAGTGGATGAACGCCAACGGGATTGACGCCACGGCCATCCAGTGCTGGACCTCCGTGCAGCAAAATTTCGGCTGCAACGTCTGCACCCTCATGAGCATGATGAGCGAGAAATTCCTGCCCAGCGCCTGCGAAGTGGATGTCACGGGCGTGCTGACGATGTATGCCATGCAGCTTGCCGGCAACACACCCGCCGCGCTCGTGGATTGGAACAACAATTACGCGGACGACGATGACAAGTGCGTGTTGTTCCACTGCGGCAACTGGGCAAAATCATTTCTGCCCGACATCAAGATTGCCAACGCGCCGATTCTGGGCAGCACGCTCGGGGTCGAAAACACTTACGGCGCGCTGGACGGCCGCACGCCCGCCGGGCCGTTGACCTTTGGCCGCATCACGACCGCCGACACCGACGGCAGCATCCGCACCTACGTCGGCGAAGGCGAACTCACCAACGACGAACTGGACACGTTTGGCACCCGGGCCGTCGCCCACATCCCGAAGCTGCAACAGCTCATGCGCTACATCTGCAATCAGGGCTTTGAGCATCACGTCGTCATGACGCAATCACACTCGGCGGAAATCCTGGCCGAGGCGTTCGGGAATTATTTCGGCTGGGAAGTGCACAACCACGCAACGGACTGAAATCCGAAATCCGAATGACTAAATCAGAAAGAAGCCCGAAATCCGAAACTCGAAGTTTTGACTCGCGGGCAGTAGGCTTTCGGATTTCGGTATTCGGATTTCCATCGGGCTTCGGTTTTCGGCCTTCGGATTTTTCCACCTCATGACCGACCGCGAACTCGAACTCAAATCCATTCGTCTTCGGCGCAGTTTGCTTCGGCACATTTACCACGCCGGCGCCGGCCATACGGGCGGCAGCTTGTCGTGCCTCGACATCCTGAACGTGCTTTACAACCGCATCCTCAACGTGTCGCCCGAAACGTTCGGCGACCCGAATCGGGACCGTTACGTGCAGAGCAAAGGGCATTCGGTGGAAGCGCTTTACACCGTGCTGGCCGACCGTGGCTTTTTCCCGGAATCGGAACTGGAAACGCTTTGCCAATACCAGTCTCCGTTCGTAGGCCATCCGACGCGCAAGATTCCAGGCATCGAAATGAACACCGGCGCGCTCGGCCACGGTTTGTCCATTTGTGTCGGCATGGCGCTCGCCGGCAAAATGGACAATGCGCCCTACCGCGTCTTCACCCTGCTCGGTGACGGCGAGCTGGCCGAAGGCTCGAACTGGGAAGCCGCCATGGCCGCCGCGCATTACAAACTCGACAATCTGACGGCCATCATTGACCGCAACACGCTGCAAATCACCGGACGCACCCGGGACGTTTGCAGCAGCGAACCGCTGGACGAGAAATTCCACGCCTTCGGCTGGGCGGTGCGTGCCGCGGACGGCCATGATTTTGCGGCGCTGACGAAAGCGCTGACCGATCCGCCGGAACCGGGCAAGCCGACGTGTGTCATTGCCAACACCGTGAAGGGCAGGGGGGTGAGCTTCATGGAAGACGTCGTGAAATGGCATCACAGTGTGCCGAGCGAGGCAGAGTGGAAACAGGCCCTGGGCGAACTCGACGCAGCGGAGGCGAAGTTGAAGGAGGCCGCAACATGAAGAAGTCACGATTCCACCGCGCAAAAAAATTTCTGGGACAGATAATGACCGGCGGAAAACGTCCGGAGATTCGTTGGAATGATGTCGTTCGCATTGAGGCTTTTGGAACTGATGCTGTCAGCGCATTTGCGATCATGGTTACGTGTCATTACACCGATGGCGTCGCAGTTTCTGTGCATCCAGAGGAGAAAGGCTATTTCGATATCATCGAGTCGCTCGACCAACGCTTCCCCTCGATTTCACCAGATTGGTTTGAAGAAATGCAGGCAGCAGGCAAAGATTGGCCCGACGTTGAGAGGGTTTTATATTCCGACCGGGCAGAAGGTTCTTCCAAATGAGCGCACCCGCACCTTCGATGTTCACACCCGCCGCGAAGGCGATGGCCGAAACGCTCGGCCTGAGAATGGGCCGCGCCAACCTCGACGAATTTGCAGCCACCCTCACGGAACTGGCCAAGGCTGATCCGAACATCGTTGCTGTCACCAGCGATTCGCGTGGCTCTGGCAAGCTCGGCCCGTTCGGCCAGGCATTGCCGAAGCAACTGATTGAAGTCGGCATTGCCGAGCAAAACCTCGTCGGCATCACGGCCGGCTTGGCCGCGTGCGGCAAAAAATCGTTTGGCGTTTCGCCGGCCTGCTTCCTCACCGCTCGTTCACTGGAGCAAATCAAGAATGACGTTTGTTATTCCAATGTGCCGGCCACGCTCATCGGCATCAGCGCCGGCGTGAGCTACGGCGCGCTCGGCAGCACGCATCATTCGCTGCACGACCTCGCGGCATTGCGGGCAATTCACAATTTGAAGCTCATCGTGCCGGCGGACAATTTTGAGACCCGCGAAGCCGTCCGCGCCGCGGCCAGGTCGGACAAGCCGATGTTCATCCGGTTTGGCAAGGCTGCGATGCACCACCTGCATCCGCCGGACGCGAGGTTTGAGGCGGGTAAAGCCATTACACTCCGTGACGGCAAAGACGTCGCTTTCATTGGCACCGGCGAAACGGTAGTGCATTGCCTGCTGGCCGCCGGGCAATTGGCTGAACGTGGACTGAGCTGCCGCGTTCTGAGTATGCACACCTTGAAACCGCTCGATGCCACTGCCGTTTTGCGGGCTGGCCGCGAATGCCATGCAGTGGTAACCGCCGAGGAACACAGTGTCCACGGCGGCCTCGGCGAGGCGTGCGCCGCGGTGCTCGTGCAGGCGGGTGTGAGCGTGCCGTTCCACATCGTAGGCATTCCGGATGAGGACACCGTGACCGGCGCACAGGCGGACATTTTCCGGCACTACGGTTTGAGCATGGAAGGATTGGCGGAAAAGGCGTTGAAGCTGTCGCAACGAAAGTAAAACCCGAAACCCGATGACCGAAGCCCGAAAGAAATCCGAAAATCGAAATCCGAATGGAAGTACGTTGCCCTGCCACTTCGGGCTTCGACCTTTGGAATTCTCTCGGATTTCGGATTTCGGCATTCGGATTTGATTTCCTATGCCCCTCATCCTCGCCCTCGACCAGAGCACCTCCGCCACCAAGGCGGTGCTATTCGATGCGCAGGGCCGCGTGCTCGACCGCGCCTCGCGGGATCATCGCCAGATTTACCCCCGGCCCGGCTGGGTCGAACATGATGCCGGGGAAATCTGGCAAAACGTCCTGGCCGTTGTTCGCGAAGTGGCTGGACGCAACCCGGACAAACTCACGCAACTCGCCGGGGTGAGCCTCACCAACCAGCGCGAAACCATTCTGGTATTCGACCGCGCCGCCGGCCAGCCGCTCCACAACGCCATCGTCTGGCAGGACCGGCGCGGTGATCTGATTTGCCAGAAACTCAAGGAACAGGGACATGACAACCTCGTCCGCAGTAAAACCGGCCTGAAGATTGACACCTATTTTTCCGCGTCAAAACTCAAGTGGCTCATCACCGAAAAACCGGAGCTCGCCGCAAGACTCAAGAGCGGCGACGCCGTCATCGGCACCATTGACACTTATCTCATCCATCGTCTCACCGGCGGCAAGGTTCTCGCCACCGACCACACCAACGCCAGCCGTACGCTCCTGTTCGACATCGGCAAACTGCGGTGGGACGAGGAACTCTGCGACTTGTTCGACGTGCCGTTGCGTGCGCTGCCGGAAGTCCGCGAAAGTGCCGCGCAATTCGGCGAGACCGACGTGGGCGGCATTTTGCCGCGACAGGTGCCTATCTGCGGCGTCATGGGCGATTCGCAGGCGTCGTTGTTCGCGCAACGCTGTTATCAGCCCGGCATGGTCAAGGCGACTTTCGGCACCGGCACGTCCGTGTTGCTCAATATCGGCGACCGGGTTCGGGGAGCGCGCGCCGCTGGCGCGACTTTTTCGGCGGCCCGCGGAAAAACTCGTTCAACCGACCTCTCGACCGACGCGGCAAATGTGCGTGACGGCGCTTCGGGCGGGCCGCGTGTGCTCCCCGACCCGGGCGCGATCGTGGCGCTCGCCTGGGTCTGGCAGGGCAAGCCTGCTTACGCTTACGAAGGCATCATCAATTTCTCCGCCGCAACGATTGAGTGGTTGAAAAACCAGCTCGGCCTGATTCAAAACGTCTCCGAAGTCGAGGCGCTCGCGACCGGCGTCGCCGACAATGGCGGCGTCTATCTCGTGCCGGCCTTTGCCGGGTTGAGCGCGCCCTACTGGTCGCCGGACGCCCGCGCGGCGATTGTCGGCATGACCGCGCACACGCGCAAGGAACACGTCATCCGCGCCGCGCTGGAAGCCATCGCCTACCAGATCCGCGACGTGCTGGACATGATGCGCGCTGATGCGCAAATCAACTTGCAGAGCCTGCACGCCGACGGCGGGCCGACGCGCAACCACTTTCTCATGCAGTTCACCGCGGACGTGGCGGGCCTGGAACTGAAGGTTTCGGAAGTCCCGGAGTCCTCCGCCTGGGGCGCCGCCATGAACGGATTGGCGGGTTTGGGAATTTACCGTTCACTGGATGATTTGGCCGCATTGCCGCGTGAGGTGCGGACGTATCGGTCGCAGATGGACCCGGCCCGAGTCAAGCAGCTTTACGACGGTTGGCTCGCGGCAGTGAATCGGGTCATGTAATGTCATCTCTGTCGGATTAATAACGGATTGGCGTTTTTCATAAACGAATTGCCAGATTTTGTATCTCCCGTTTTTCAGATGTCCTTGTCTTGAAACCGTCCGGACGCAATCATGGGGCATGACCATGATGCGCCCGTTGTTATCGTTCCCGGCGGTGTTGCTGTTGATCCTTGGCTGTGCCAGCGGCATGCGGGGCGCAGAGAGCCCGGCGCCGAAGTTGTGGTACGATCAGCTGGCGGAGAAATGGACGGACGCCCTGCCCATCGGCAACGGCCGGATGGGCGCGATGATTTTCGGCGGCGTCCCGGATGAACGCATCCAGTTCAACGAAGACACACTCTGGAAAGGACAGCCGCATGATTATGTCCGCGCGGGAGCCCATGACCATCTCGCGGAAATCCAGCAACGGTTGTTCGCGGGAAAAATCAAAGAGGCCGAAGGCATCGCCAAAACAAATTTTCTCAGCGACCCGGTGCGGCAAAAGGCTTACCAGCCGTTCGGCGATCTGCACTTCCATTTCGTCGGAGTTACCAACGTCACCAATTATCGTCGTGAACTGGATTTGGATTCCGCCATCGCCCGCGTGACGTATCAGTCCGACGGCGTGACCTACCAACGCGACGCGTTTGCCAGTCACCCGGACCAAGTGATTGTGCTGCGATTTACGGCGGACAAACCAGGCCGCATCAATTTCACACTCCAGATGGATAGCCCGCAAACCAATTCACAGACGAAGGCCATCTCGCCGGACACGCTGGCGCTGGCCGGGCAGGTTGAAACCGGCGGGTTGCGCTTCGAATCACAGGTTCGCGCGGTCACGGATGGCGGTCGGATCAGCACCAATGAAAATATCCTCACCGTCAGCGATGCCAACTCCGCCACTGTGCTTTTGGTGGCGGCAACCAGTTTCAAAAATTTCCAGGACATATCCGCGGACCCAAAACAACGTTGCGCCTCGGACCTGGCGAAAGTCAGCCGGCGGAAATTCGACGATATTCAGGCCGATCATCTGGCGGATTACCGCAACCTGTTCCGGCGGGTGAGCCTTGACCTCAGCCGCACCGACCGCGCGGATTTGCCGACGGACCAGCGATTAAGCCAGGTGAAAACCGCCGGCCTCGACGACGACCCGGCGTTAGCAGCCTTGTATTTCCAATATGGCCGCTATTTGCTTATTTCGAGCAGCCGTCCGGGCGGCCAGCCGGCCAACCTGCAAGGCCTCTGGAACGAGGAACTCAATCCGCCGTGGGAATCTAAGTGGACGCTCAACATCAATTGCGAGATGAATTACTGGCCTGCCGAACTCGCCAACCTGAGCGAATGCGCCCAACCACTGTTCGCGATGATTGACGACCTGGCCATCAGCGGCAGCCGCACGGCCCGCGAACAATACGGCTGCCGCGGCTGGGTGGTGCATCACAACACCGACCTCTGGCGCGGCAGCGCCCCTATCAACGGCGTGGACGGCGTCTGGCCGACCGGCGGCGCGTGGTTGTGTTATCACCTCTGGGAACATTATCTGTTCAGCGGCGACAAAAAGTTCCTCGCCCGCGCCTATCTCGACATGAAGAGTGCGTCGCAATTCTTCGTGGATTTTCTGGTCAAAGACCCGAAGACCGGCTGGCTTGTCACCTCGCCGTCATATTCCCCCGAACAGGGAACCTTGTGCTACGGCCCGATGATGGACAACCAGCTCATCCGCGCGTTGATGGATGACACCATCGCCAGCGCCAATATCCTGGGGAAGGACAAAAGGTTCGCAGCGAAACTCGAGGAAGTATGCGGCCAACTGCCACCCAACCAGGTTGGCAAATACGGCCAGCTTCAGGAATGGATTGACGACATTGACAAACCCAACAACAACCATCGCCACATGTCGCCATTGTGGGCGCTGTATCCGGGCGCGGACATCTCGCCGGCGGACCCCAAAATCTGGAACGCTGCCAAAGTCCTGTTGCAGTGGCGCGGCGACGGCAGCACCGGCTGGAGTTACGCGTGGCGCATCCCGCTCTGGGCGCGCGTGGGCGACGGCGAGTTCGCCTACCGGCAACTCACTGAGCTGTTCCAACGCCGAACGTTGCCGAATCTTTTCGACTTGTGCGGCCCGTTCCAGATTGACGGCAATTTCGGCGCCACCGCCGGGATGATTGAGCTGCTGCTGCAAAGCCAATGGACGGAAATGCGGGACGGAAATCCTGTGCGCATCGTGCAATTACTGCCTGCCTTGCCCAAAGAATGGCCGACCGGTTCAATCTCCGGTATCTGCGCCCGCGGCGGATTCACCGTGGATTTGACCTGGGACAAAGGCGAGTTGAAGCGCGCCGTCATTCACTCGCAACTCGGCAAACCCTGTATGCTACGATATGGCGGTCACGAAATTGAACTCAAAACCGAAGGCGGGAAACAATACGCGTTTGACGGTCAATTGAAACCAATCATTCCATGAATCGCCGGCATTTTTTAAAAACATCGGCGGCGGCTGCCGCTACCGGATGGTTTTCCAGCCGGGCTTTGTCGCTGGCGGACGATGCTGCCGGTGCCGCAGTGTCAACGAATGCTCCGGTTGCGCCGCCTCTTCCGGATTACCGGTATAAAATCGCCGTTTGCGACTGGATGATTCTCAAGCGTCAGAAACTCGGCGCCTTTCAACTGACCAAAGAAATCGGCGCCGACGGCGTTGAAGTGGACATGGGCAGCCTCGGCAAGAACGAAACATTCCAGAACCAGCTCGCCGATCCGCAAATCCGCCGGCAGTTTCTCGACACCGCTCGCGGGCTGGGTGTCGAAATCTGCTCACTGGCCATGTCCGGCTTTTACGCCCAGTCCTTTGCCGAGCGCCCCACCGTGCTGCGCATGGTGCAGGATTGCCTGGACACCATGACGGCGATGAAGGTGAAGGTCGCGTTTCTGCCGCTGGGGGTGATGAGTGATTTGACCAAGCACCCGGAACTGCGACGTGCGGTTGTGGAACGACTGAAGGCAATCGCGCCTAAAGCCGAGGCGGCCGGGGTTGTCATCGGCATCGAGACGGCGCTGGATGCCGCGGGTGAAGTGAAGCTGCTCGAGGAAATCGGCTCGCCCGCCATCCGCAGCTATTTCAACTTCTCCAACGCCGTCCAGAACGGGCGCGACCTGATTGCCGAACTGCGCACGCTCGGCCGGGACCGCATTTGCCAGATGCATTGCACCGACCAGGACGGCGTCTGGCTCCAGGACGATCCCAAAATTGACATGCCGAAAGTGAAGGCTACGCTCGACGAAATGGGGTGGCGCGGTTGGCTGGTCATCGAACGTTCGCGCAGCGCCAAAAATTCCCGCAACGTGAAATGGAATTTCGGCGCCAACACCGCGTATTTGAAATCCATCTTCCAGCTGAAGTGATTCAATAACAAAATGCCCCGGCCCAAAACCCGATGGATTTCGTGAGATCGGCTGATTGAACAGTTTCAGTTTCTTCCCGCTTAACCTTTCAAATGCTGGCGGAATTCCGTCGGCGACATGCCGGTGTAGCGGCGGAAAAAATGGCTGAAATAAAACTCACTCGAAAAACTCAGTTGGCCCGCCACGTCCTTGACTGACAATCGTTTGTCGGCCAGCAGCAGGCGCGCCTGGTCCAGCCGCGCCTTTTGGATGTGCTGATGGATTGTTCCCTGGCCGGCCTGTTGGAACAGCGCGCGCAGGCCGGAGTAACTGACCTTGCCGACGGAGGCGAGTTCCTTCGCCTTCCAATCGCGCAGCGGGTTGGCAGAGATGGCGTTGACGACCCGCATAACCGGCGTCGGCAATTGCGCATGCGGCGAAACCAGCAATTCCCGCGACATGAGCAGTTGTCCGAGCAATTCGGTAATGCGCAGATGAACCTGCCACTCCCACCCGGCGGGCAGGCGGCGGACGAGGCGGAGCAACTCTCTCAGAATGCGTGTGACGGCCTGGAAATCGTCCACCGGGAACTCGGCGTTTTCGTCAACGTGAAACTCCTCGTGCCAGAATTCCAGACCCGGCCCGCCGAAACGAAACCCGGTGATGGTCAGGTGTCGCCCCGGCGCCGGGATGTAGGTGCGGGGTTTGGCCATGTCCACCAGCCAGATGTTTTTGCCGCGCTTCAGTTCGAAGTGGCTCGAGCGATATTCCAGTTCGCCCTCGCCGGACTGCACCCAGAACAGATGCGCCCCCGGCTTTTCAAAGCGTTCGTGATGATCCGCCAGTTCCATACGGCGTGAACCGATGGAAAAAAGGTGCCACAACAATCGCCGCGCAATCGGCGACGGCTCAACAAAAACAAGGTCGTTCGACGAGCCCGATAGCCTGGACATGGGTCCATTTCTATCAGACTCCCTGTCGTCATGTCCACTTTGCAGGCCAGGCATAAGTTCCGGGTTTGATGGTCAGTAAAATGGATTCGCCACCCTCAACCGCCAGGGTCGCCACGCCGGGCGCGTGTTCGCGCTGGACGGTCAGCCGCGCCCAGCTCATGCACCGCACCAGTTCCGCGGAGGTCGCACCGCCTTCGGCAAACACATTGGCAATGCGCATCCGCCGCAACACCAGCCCGGCAATCTGCACCACGAAATGTGACAACCGCCGCGCCACGGCAAGGTCGCGCACCAGCGGCATGCCCACATTCAATATGACCCGCGAATGCGAATCAAATGCCGCCAG
This sequence comes from uncultured Verrucomicrobiae bacterium, assembly GCA_963802515.1. Lineage (GTDB taxonomy): Bacteria > Verrucomicrobiota > Verrucomicrobiia > Limisphaerales > UBA11358 > UBA11358. The sequence continues at coordinate 161,539 of CAWDIX010000002.1, read as the reverse complement.
GACGCGTTGGGTGATGGCTTCCGCGACGGGGGCTGAGAGCACTCCGCCCCATCTCAATTCCTGCGGCAACGAAAATACCGGGGTCTTGCACCGTCGCGCCTCCTTCATAAATTTGCGGACCGAATCAGTGAACGTGCCGCAGACGAACAACTCGCGCCCCGGTGCCGGCGCCGGCGACACGGCCTCCCCGGCCGGCGCCGGAAAGTGTTCCGCGTCCAGCAGCGCGCTGAAAAATTCCGCGCCCCCGGCCGGCAGCATCCCCGCTTCGCGATGCGCGGCCCATTCCTGCACCTCCGCCGGCGTTGCGGCCTCGCCGACGACGATGGTGCCGTTCGCCAGTGTGCGGTCTCCGTTGGCGAGGCGGATCAAAAATCTCTCCGGCGGTTTGAGCAACCGCAACACTTGTGACACGCGCCGCGGATATTCCGGGTCGCGCGCGAACTCCGTCTTGTGAATCAACCGGCCGCGCACAAAATATTGGCCGTCGCGGATTACGCGGCCCAGCGAAGGATTGGCCGGCAGCAGCAGGGCGCGCCTTAATTGAAGCTGTTTCATCACCGCTTCCACCTCGGCGGTAACCTGTCCGCGCAGAACGGAATCCACCTTCTTGTAAATCCATTGCGCGCCCGCCACCCGCAACAGCCTGGCCGCCGCGGCTGCGCGTTTCGCCGCCTCGTCCGGGGCGCATGACCGTGAATCCGTGTCCACGCACACCACCTCCGCCCCGCCGCTCGGTTTGCCGCGCCGGACAATCTCCGCGCGCAAACCATGGCGCAGCCCCACCGCCCCGATTTCGGCGGCACCGGTCAGATCGTCGGCGATGACTCCAATCATATTCATAATTTGCGATTTGCCACTGGCAATGGGCGTGAGGCAGCCAGGTCCGCAGCCACGCGAATCGCGGAAAACAAACTTGCCGGGTCGGCCTTGCCCTGCCACGCGATGTCAAACGCCGTGCCGTGGTCCACCGAGGTGCGGATGATTGGCAGGCCGAGCGTGATGTTTACCCCGGTGTCAAACGCCAGCATCTTGAACGGAATGTGTCCCTGGTCATGGTAAAGGACCACGATGGCGTCGAATTGTTTCCGCTGGCCGCTGGTGAACGCGGCGTCGGGAACGAGCGGACCGGTGACATTTATTTTCCTTTTTCGGGCGAGTTTCACCGCCGGGACGACAAACTTTTCCTCTTCGTGATTGCCGAACAGTCCGTGCTCGCCCGCGTGCGGGTTCAAGCCGCAGACGCCGAGGCGCGGTTCACGCCGCAGCATCCGGCGCATGGCTTCCGCCGTAAGTTCGATGACGTTCAAAACGCGTTTGGCGGAAAGTTTTCCGGGAACGTCGGCGTAGCCGATGTGCGTGGTGGCCATGCTGACCGTCAACTTGTCCGAATGAAGCATCATGCAACTGCGCCCCGCCTTCGTGAGCGCGGTGAAAATTTCGGTGTGGCCGGGAAATTTCACGCCGGACCGGTTCAACGACTCCTTGTGGATCGGCGCGGTGACTACACCGTCAATGGTTCCGGCCAGCGCAGCTTGAATCGCGCGTTCAATGTAAATGTAGCCGGCGCGCCCGCAGGAGGCGGAGATTTTCCCCGGCGTGATTTTCGCCGCATCAATCGCGGCACAGTCCACGATCAGCGGCTGGCAGATGCGAGGAAGGTTTGCCAGTCCGGAAACGGAAATCGTCCGGCATTTTGCGGACGGAATTCCTGTTGCCAGCGCCACCCGTTTCAATACCGCCGCATCACCGAACAGCACCGGCACGCAGCGCTTCAGCACCGTGGGTTCGCGCAGCGCGCGCAGGCAGATTTCCGGCCCGATGCCCGCCGGATCGCCCAGCGTGAGGCCGAAGACGGGCTTGTCGCGTCGAAGCGGAGCGGAGACGGATTTGGCGCTCATGGTTCTCCGTTCAGCAAATGCAGCCGTTCCATTTCGTGGCGGAGTTTTTCAAGCTGCGATTCCGTCAACGGCTTCAGCGGCGGCAAAACGTGCGGCGCGCAAAGGCCGCGAACGTGCATGGCGCCTTTCAGAACGGAAAGCGATTCGTTGAGGGTCCGGCCTTTTTGATAAAGCGCGGCAACGGCGTTCATGCGCGAATAAAAAGTTCCGGCCCCCTCCCAATCGCCGTTTTGAGCAGCGACACAAAGTTTCCGGCAGACGTCGGGTATCAAATTGCCCACGCTCGGCACGATGCCGTCGGCCCCCAGCTTCAATCCCGTTTCCATCAGCGCCCCGACGCCGACAAAGATGGAAAAATCCGGCCGGCCGCCGAATCGTTGCAGGAGTTCCTCCAGCCGCTTCGGGTTGTTCTCCGAATCCTTCATGCCGGCCAGCCGGGGATGCCCCAACAATTTTCCAACCGCATCCAGCGGTATGGAAACTTTTGTCGTCATCGGCATGTTGTACAAAATCAGTGGGCCGGCCAGCCCGGCTAACAGCGATTGGTACCAGGGTAATATTTCATCCGGCGAAATCGAAATCGGCGGACGGGACACAACGGCATCAACGCCGGCGCGCAAATAATCGTTGCCCGCCACAATCTCCTCCGGGTGCGCGTCACCGATGCCCGCATACACCTTCGCCTGTCCGTTTACCCGGGCGACGGTCCGGTCAACGAGTTCCTGCCGATGGATACGCGGAATGGAAATACCTTCACCGGTCGTGCCCATGACAAAAATGCCATTCACGCCGCCGGCAACCAGAAAGTCCACAAGCCGATCCACCGCCGGCCCGTCCAGCTTGCCGTCTGCCGTCACCGGCGTAATCATGGGCACCACCACGCCGCCATGTTTCAATCCTGTGTTCATTTAATAAGCCGCTTCGTAGATTCGGACCGCATCCGTCTCCGTCAGCGGGCGCAAATTATTTTTCAGCAATCGTGTTACTCGCATCGCCGCCTGCGCCAGCGCGGGAATCGCCTCGCGCGAAATCCGCAGAGTGGAAAGTGTTTGCGGCACACCGCAATCTCGGGAAAGCCGCGATATAAATTCCACGCCGTGTTCCGCTGCCGTCAAAACCGGGCCGTTGCGTTCGATGCCCAGCGCGGCGGCAATTTCCGCGTAACGTTCCGGCGCGGCGGAGAAGTTGAAACGCAAGACGTGCGGCAGTAAAACCGCGTTAGAAACGCCGTGGGCCACGTGGAAGCGCCCGCCCAGCGGATACGAAAGCGCGTGAACGGCCGCCGTATTCACCGGACCGAGGCACAACCCGCCGTAAAGGCTGCCGAGTGAAAGCGCAGCGCGGGCAGCGATATCGTCGCCCTTGCGCACGGCGCGCGCGAGGTTCGTGGAAATCAGGCGGATGCCTTGCAGCGCGTAAATGTCCACGATCGGATGCGCGAACTTGTTCGCGTAGGCTTCAATGCAATGTGTCAGCGCATCGAGACCCGTCGCCGCCGTGACGGCCGGCGGAACCGAAATCGTCAGCCGCGGATCCACGAACGCCGCATCGGGAACGAGGTGCGGGCTGACGACGCCTTTTTTCAGTTCCTCCGTCTCATCGAGCAAAATGGCGTTGGGCGAAACTTCCGCGCCGGTGCCGGCGGTCGTTGGCAGGCAGGCCAGCGGCAGTTCGCGTCCGCGCAAAAGGTTGATGCCGAAAACTTCGCCGACGGTTTGTTGACCGCGGAGGAGGGCGGCGACAAGTTTGGCCACGTCCATCGCGCTGCCGCCGCCGATGCCCAGCACGCCATCAATGGTTTGCGCCCGTGCTGCCTGCAAAACGCTTTCAAACAACGTACGCGTTGGCTCGCAGTCCACCGGGGGCGCGGATACCGTTTCGATGCCGGAGTTTTTCAGCGCCGCCACCACTTCACCGAGCGTTGGCAGCACCGGCGAACTGGACACGAGCAGCACGCGTTTCACGCCGCCTTGCGCGAGAAATCCGGCGCACTGCGGGGCGCAGCCGTCGCCGAAAACGATGCGCGGCGGTTGGAGCAAAGTGATCGGGTTCATGGATTCGCCTCCATCGCCGCCGCCGAAGTAAAGTTTCCCGGGCGCAGCAATTTCCGTTTTTCCAGCCAACCCCAAAATGTCCACTCCTTTTTCAGATTCGTTTCCGGCGGAAACAGGAAGCTGGCGAAATAGCCGACAATGAGGACGATGAGATGGCCGACGACGCCAATCATGACGCTCGGCCAGGTGTAGTTGTATTTGCCAAGATCAATCACCGCGCCTTTGCCGCTCGTCAAAATTGCCCAGGCGGTGAAAACCAGGTTGGCGATAATCCCGATCCAAAGCCCCTGCCGGTTGGCGCGGCGGCTGAAAAATGCGAGCAAAAACATTCCCGCCAGACCGCCGGAAACAATCGCCGTGGCCGCATAATAAAGCTTCAAGGCGCCTTCGCCTTTGCCCGCGATGAAAATGCCGATGCCCACTGCAATTGTGCCGCAAATGGCAACGATGATTTTTCCCACGAACAGGCGCTGGTGGTCGGTGGCGTCGGGTCGCAGCCTCCGATAATAATCCTCCACGCCAACGGCGGAGAGGCAGTTCAAGTCCGACGACATCGTGGACATGGCGGCGGAATAAAGCGCGGCCATGAAAATTCCTGCCAGCCCGGCGGGGATTTTTGTCGTCAGAAAAAAGGGAAAGACTTCATCGGAAATGATCTTCCCGCCCGCGTCGTGAAGTTGGGGCGGCAGCGATTCCCCGGACAGTTGGTAATACGCCCACAACAGTGTTCCCACGAGCATGAACGCCGTCCACGCCGGCACGCACAGCAGCGCGCCGAACGCCACGCCTTTCAGCGCGGCGCGGTCGGATTTGGCGACGAGATAACGCTGCACCAGCGTCTGGTCGGCGGAATATTTTTGCAGATACCAGAACGAACCGTAGAGGAGCATTACCCAGAAATTGCCGTTGGCCGCCAGATTGAAATCAAAACTGCCGAGGCTCATCTTGTGTTTTTCCGATGCCAGATGAAACGCCGCGCCGGCGCCGCCGGGCATGATGGAAATCAAAACCCCGAGGACCACCAACACCCCGACCAGCTTTACAATCCCCTGCAACACTTCCGTCCAGATGACCGCCTCCAGTCCGCCGAACAGCGTGTAAAGAATCGTCACGCAACCCGCGCCGAGGATGACGTGATATTTGTCCCAACCGGTCATGCCGCAAACCGCGACCGTGACCGTGAACAGCACAAAGCCCATTTTAGAAAAATGTCCCGCTGCGAACGCCAGCGCGCTGTAGGCCCGTGCGCCGTAGCCGAACCGCTTTTCAAAATACTCGTAGGCGCTCATGCCGACCGCGTGGCGGAAGAATGAAACTAACGTTGTTCCAACGATGAGCAGCACGCCGACGGCCATAAAGCCGGGCACGAGCTGGTTCCAGTCGCCCTTGAACGCCGCGCCCGGATACGCGATGAACGTGATGCTGCTGATGATCGTCGCAAAAACCGAAAGCCCCATCGCCCACGACGGGATTCTTCGTTCGGCGACGAAATACGTTTCCGTGGATTTCTGCCGCCGCGCGAACCGCAAGCCGATGGCCGCCACCGCGATGAAGTAAATCGCAATGACGATCAAATCCAATGTGCGCAGGGAGGTCATTGTTCCGGATTCGCTGTCGCCTTGCCCATAAAATTTCCATTCACGAAATAATACGAGTGCAGCAACGTCCCGTCGGCGCTCCATTTCAGCGCCGGGCCGTCGGCAACGAAACCGAAAAAGCTGCGCTTCAGATCGCGCGCTTCCGGCTGCGTGTTCCAATTGGACTCGACCCTCTTCTGCCCGTTCGGCCAATACTGCGTCCACACGCTGCGATTGCGCTTCAAATCGTGCGACCAGCTCCAGCGTTTGTTTCCATCCGGCGACCAGAAGGTTTCCGCGCCGGTTCTGCGTCCGCTCGCGTAAGTCGCTTCGTGCTCCCTGGCGCCGGTGTCATAAAAATCCGTTTCCGTGCCGTCGAGCAGATAGCGGCCATGCGGGGTGATCCGCGCGCTCCATTCGCAACGCACTTTCCCGTTCGGATATTTTTCGGAAAACGTTTTGACCACGCCGCCGGCCGTCTCCGGCGCGATGTCGCCCGCGTCGGACCAGATCCAGGCTTCATTCAACTCGTAGTGCAGGCAGGGTTGAGTCACGGTCGTGAGGATGTGGATGACGCCGTCGGGCGCTTGCCGCGCCGTGACATAGCCGAGCGTGCCATTCGTGCCGCGCTGGTGGTTCGGCAATTGCACCGGCAACGTCTTGATGTGCCAGGAAGCGCCGTTGTTGGTCGAAATCGCCACGAAACAGCCATTGCCGAATTTCCAGCCTTCCGGCGGCACGCGGCCGATCTTGTTCAAATACGCGTCGCTGGTGAAAAATAAATTTCCATCCTCCAGCCGGATTAAACATGGCCGTTGGCCGCTGCCCAGCGGAGGAAACGGCGACGCCTTGCTCTTGCTCCAACTCGCGCCCCGGTTGGACGAAGTGTTCTCCGGCGACCAGCCGTTGACGCTCGAATTCTTCCCGCCGATGGAAAGCAAATCGCCCTTGTCGTCGAGCGGCACAATTTGCGAATGCCGGCCGCCGGTGCGTCCGCCCATGTCGTGCCAGCGAATTCCGCCGTCCGTGCTGCGCCACAGAAAACTCGTCGCCTTGGCGCCGTCCATCGCGAAATAAATTGAATTGTCTGAAAGTGGAACAGGCAGCTTGCCTGTCCCACTACGAAATGCGCTGGTGATGGGTTGCGCGGTAAAATCTTCCGCCGGCCGGTCCAGTTGCGGCAGCGACAAAATCCAGGTCGCGCCGTTATCGGTTGAAACCGCCATTTTAAAAGGTATCCGGTCCGAAAGCCCCCGGCCGCCGCCAAAGAACCGGATGGTTCCGCCGTCATTCCACAACAATCCCGACTGGTCGTTGTGATTGTCCGTTTTGTAAAATAGTTCCGGCAAATCCCACTCCTCGGCGCCGTAGCGCAGCCGCGCCTGGACAAACGACGTTGTCGTCGCGCTTTCGCTTTCACCGGGCGGCGTGCTGAAGTAGATCGCCAGCGCGTCGCCGTTCGGCAGAATTTCAAAGCCCGGCGAATGGTTGTGCGTGAACACCATCGGGTCAACGCCGGCCAGCGCCGCGACGTTGCTCGTCGCGTTCTCCGGCGGAATGGGCATCGCGAAGCGCACGGTGAAATAAGGAATTTTCGGGTCGGGTCCCAGCCGGGCCGGCGCCGCGCTTTGTTTTACAGCAGACTGGTAAAACGGCAACGGCGCAGCGTCTGACGCCAGAGACAGCGCGATTTTTTTTGCGCCGTCGAAAACGGCGTCGTTCGTGGCCAGCGTGAAACCGGCGGCCCGGACCGGCAACCATTCCACGGAGGCGTTTGTCTGCGCCTGCGCCAAAAGGCAAGCTCCCGCCGCCAGCGCCAGCAAAAATTGCAGGCGCGTTCGCGATGACAAAATCCCGCCCCGGTTCATATTCAATAACGGTGAAAAAAGTTACCTTCAACGGGCGCCACGTGTCATCCGAAAAACGCCAAAAAACCTGCCAAAAATGACAACTCGCGGTGAAACCGCCGTTCTACCAGTCGCTTCCCGGCGCATGGTTTTTAATCTGAAAACCGAAATCCGAATCCCCGAAGTCCGAAAGAAGCTCGAAATCCGAAGGCCGAACGGGTGCCGGCATCGCTGATAAGAGTGCTCCAGTTTTTTCTGCGCTGCTGGCTTCGGATTTCGTGACTTCGGATTTCTTTCGGATTTCGAACTTCGGTTTTCAGGTTTAGCGACTCAAGCCGTGAATCACTATCCTCGCGCCCGCCAGACCAGCGCTCTGTGCGGTCAGCGTGATTTTTCCCGGTTCGCCTGCCCTCGCGCGGATGACGGCCAGACAAAGTCCGTTGAAGGCGTCCCGCTCCTTTGATTGGAAGGATACGTGGCTGGTGGCGTCGCCATTGTCGGTCGCGACAATCTCACCCGGACCTGCAAGGCTGAAACGGATGTGGTTGTTCGAACGCGGCACCGGCACGCCATTTCTGTCTTCGATGGTCAATGTAACAAACGACAAGTCCTTTCCGTCCGCATGAATTTCGGTGCGGTCGGCCTGCAACGCCAGTTTGGCCGCCGGACCGGTGGTTTTCACGACGTCCGTCGCCCAGCGCCGGCCATTTTTGTAGGTGACGACTTTGAGCGTGCCCGGTTCATAAACCACGTTGTCCCAGCGGAGACGATATTCGTATCGGCCTTTTTTCTTTCGCCCCAGCGATTTGCCATTGAGGAACAGCTCGGCTTCGTCGCCGGAAGTGTACAATTGTACCGGCGTGATTTGCCCGACGCGTTCCGGCCAGTTCCAATGCGGCAGCAGGTGCGCCATCGGCAAATCCGGCCGCCAGCGCGATTGGTAAAGATAAAACCGGTCCTTCTTGAAACCGGCGAGGTCGAAGATGCCGAAATAAGAGCTGCGCGAAGGCACCTCAATTTTGCCACCCGCCTTGAGAATGGCGTCCCACTTCGCCTGCGCCGCGGGATCCGTGAACACCAGCCGGTTGGTGGTGTCGCGGTCGTACGGTGTTGGCTCGCCGAGATAATCAAACCCGGTCCAGACGAATTCACCGGCCACAAAGGGATTCTCGTCCTCGCCTTTGAACTCGTCATCCGGCGGCATGGCCCACGTCGGCGCGGCCAGGTCATAGGACGTCACCTGAAAATCGGCGCGGCCCGTTTTTTTGTTGTGGCTGACGGGAAAGAAATACTCGCCGCGCGAACTGACGCAGGACGCGGTCTCACTGCCGAGGAGCGGGACGGCCGGGTTGTTGGCCCGGAATTCGGCGTAGCCAAACGGTTTGTAATTATAGCCGAAAACGTCCACGGCATTTTGAAAACCATTCGTACTGGCCGTGATCGTGTGGAACGCGGCGGTGACCGGGCGGGTCGTGTCTTCCTGGTGCGCGATGGCGGCCAGTTGGGCGCCGAGTTCCCAGCCATTGGTTTCGTGTTGTTCGTAGATTTCATTGCCGATGCTCCAGAGCACGACACATGGATGATTGCGGTCGCGGCGGATGAACGCGCGCAGGTCCTTTTCGTGCCAGTCGGGGAAGAGCAGGTGATAATCACCGGGACGCTTGGGCATGGCCCAACAATCGAAGGCCTCGTCCATCACCACCAATCCCAGGCGATCGCACAAATCGAGCAGCTCGGGCGCCGGCGGGTTGTGACTGGTGCGAATCGCGTTGCAGCCCATTTCCTTCAGCAACTGAAGCTGGCGTTGGAGCGCGCGAGTATTGAATGCCGCGCCCAGTGCGCCGAGGTCGTGATGCAGGCAGACGCCGTGGATTTGCTGGCGTTCGCCGTTCAGCAGAAAACCGTTGTCCACCGTGAATTGGATCGTGCGGATGCCGAACGGCGTTTCATAGTTGTCCAATAGTTTGCCATTTTGCTCAATTGAAGTGACGACCACATACCGCTGCGGTCTGGCGATGCTCCAGAGCTTTGGGTCTTTGAGGACAATTTGCGATTCGGCTGGTTGGGTCTGGTGCGCTGCGATTTTCAGGCCGGCGATGGCAAGCGAGGCGACGGATTTGCCTCGCTTGCCGTTTGCCTTGAGTTCGTAAATTTCATTTTTGACCGACACGATGGCGTCGTCACCGGTTTCGTTGTCCACGTTGACCTGAATTTTCACCGTGGCCGCCGACGAGCTGACCTCCGGCGTGGTGACGAACGTGCCCCACTGGCTGACATGGACCGGCGCGGTTTTCACCAGCCAGACGTTGCGGTAAATGCCCGCGCCGGGATACCAGCGGGACGAGTCCGGCGGGCTGTCGAGACGGATGGCGAGGACGTTTTCGCCGCCGAGCTTGATGAACGGGGTGAGATCCAGTTCAAAAGATGCGTAACCGTAAGGCCAGCCGCCAACGAATTGGCCGTTGAGCCATACTTCCGCGTAGGACATCGCACCGTCAATCTCGAGCAGGATTTTTTTGCCGGCATCGCCCGACGGGATGTCGAAATGCTTTCGGTACCAGACCGGCCCCCAGTATTTCAGCTTGGCGGTTTCACCGGCGTATTCCTGGCGGAACGGCCCTTCAATCGCCCAGTCGTGCGGCAGGTCCAATTGCCGCCAGCCAGCATCGTCAAAACCCGGTTGGGTATAGGAGACGTCCGCGCCCGGATTGCCTTCTGGTTTCGCCGATGGCGGATTGGTTGAGAACTCTCCGCCTGTGGCCGTGATCCACGGCTTGAGGCTGGTGTAACTCAATTCATTGCTGACGCCCGCCGGGTCGCCTTTTATGAATCGCCAATTGTCGTTGAACGAAATCCGTTCGCGGGGCAAGTCCGCGGCATTCGCCAGATAGGGTTCGACGAAACCGAACAGGATCAAAATTGCGAACATTGTCGCGACCTGACGAATTCCTGACATAGACCCAGCGTAATCAGTCCGTCCTGTCGGCGCAAACGAGTTCGCGCTTGCGGAGCTACGACAGGGCGGGCAGCTTTTGATGGTTGATATGGAACGTGATTCCAAACCAATTACTTACTGGGCAGGTGATTTGCATCGTCTCGCCACGAACCTCGAAAAGGAACTTGAAGACTGGCAACCGCTTGACACTTCCTCGCCCGCGGCAGATGTGGAAAAGAAGAGGCGGCAAAATGTGCTCTGGGCTCACGCGCAACGGGCAGGCGTAGTACTGTTCAAATTGTGTGGATTAGGCGGATTCGACGATTTGCCACGAATCAAAAATCATATTTGCGAAGTCCGGAATGAGCTCAACAAGTCTATAGAGGCATTTGAGGTGCGTCCGTACTATTTTGCATCGCGAGCACCATACGATCCGCCGACAAATGACGACAACTACGACGTATTTTTCGTCAACATTTTTGAAGGGTTTTGTGAACTGTGGGTAACTTCTTATGAGGACCAGCGCCTACTTGATCGCCATTCAGACCTTTTAGAACGTGCGAAGCTCTATGTGAGGATTCTGAATGACGCTAGCCAGTCACTTCGTCCTGGTTTCACGAGCCCGCATATCTAATCCAGCGCACTGCTGGAGAGGAGGTTCTGAGCTCGTACAAATTCATGAAATTCATGTCTAAACGCCGTTTAAGACGCCTGCGTTTGCTGGAAATCGGTTGAAATCTGCTCAAGGTTCCTTGCACAAACCTGGATTGTAAGAATGCGGGCAATTGTTTAAGGTTGCGTCACACGTGACCAAAATTTTCCGCAACCTGATTTTGTCTGGCCTGTTTATTCTCCCTGCCACAGCCGCGGAATTTTGGGTGGCACCGGGTGGCGACGATGCCAATCCGGGCACGCAAACGCAACCGTTCGCGTCCATCGCCACCGCGCAACGGCAGGCACGTGAACTCCGGCGGCTGGGCAAAGTTGGCACGAACGAACCAGTTCGCATCATCTTGCGCGGCGGCGTTTATCGTCCGGACAGCCGGCTGTTTTTCCGCCCGGAAGATTCCGGCACCGAAACCAGTCCGACCATCATCGAAGCTGCCAGCAACGAACAGCCGGTGATCAGCGGCGGAGTCTTGATTCAAGGCTGGAAAAAATTGAAAGGCAAAGTCCCGGGTTTGCCAAAAGCCGCCCGCGGTCACGTCTGGGTGGCCGACGCGCCGAAATTTGGCGGACGCATGCTCGAATTCCGCCAGCTTTGGGTCAACGATCACAAAGCCGTCCGCGCCCGAGAACCGAACGACGACACGCTGAATCGCCTCGTTGCGTGGGACAGAACCAAACAGGAAGCGTGGATCCAGTGGAACGGGCATCTTGCCCGTCCCCGCTTGACAGGCTGGAAGCCTGTCCCACTACCCGAGATCGTCATTGACCAGGTTTGGGAAATCGCCGTGTTGCGGGTAAAATCGCTGCGTCTGGATGGCGACAGGGCCTGCCTGACGTTCGAGCAGCCCGAAAGCCGGATCGAATTCGAACATCCGTGGCCGCCGGTGACCGTCACCACGAATTATCAGGCGCCGTTTTTTCTGGCCAACGCGATTGAATTCCTTGATTCACCCGGCGAATGGTTCGAGGACACGTCCGCCGGCAAGGTTTATTACTGGCCACGAACGGGCGAAAATCTTACGCACGCAAAAGTTGTTGTGCCCGCCTTGGAAATTCTCATTCAGGTCGAAGGCACTTTGGATCGGCCGGTGGAAAATATCGTTTTCCGGGGCATCCGATTTGAGCACGCGACGTGGATGCGCCCGTCCGAAGCCGGACACGTCCCGCTCCAGGCCGGCATGTTCATGCTGGACGCCTACCGGTTGAAGCCGAAGGGGACCGCTGACCGGCCAAAATTGGACAACCAGGAATGGCTGGGCCGCCCGCCGGCCGGCGTTTCCGTTGTCAACGCCAATCATATTTCGTTCGAGCGTTGCCGCTTCGAGCACATGGCGTCGGCGGGCCTGGATTTTCAATCCGGCACGCGTGACGACCTGATTGAAGGCTGCGTGTTTTGCGACCTCGGCGGCAACGGAATCCAAATCGGCAAATTCGCCGACCCCGGCATGGAAACCCATCTGACTTACAACCCAAAGGACGAGCGCAAAATCTGCACGCACGAAACCGTTGCAAACAATCTCGTGACCGATTGCGGCACAGAAGACTGGGGTTGCGTCGGGATTGCAGCCGGTTACGTCCGCGACACGGTCATCGCGCACAACGAGGTCGGCCACCTGCCTTACACCGGCATCAGTCTGGGCTGGGGCTGGAACCGGGCGACGAATTGCATGCGCGACAACCGCATTTTTGCGAATCACATCCATCACGTGGCCACGCGCCTGGGTGACACGGCGGGAATTTACACGCTTTCGGCGCAGCCGGGCACGGTCGTCAGCGAGAATTGCGTCCAGGACATCAAAATGAGCCCGTATGTTCCCGACCCGGACCACTGGTTTTATCTTTACCTCGACGAAGGTTCGTCGTTCATCACCGTGCGGGACAACTGGTGTCCGAGGGAAAAGTTCCTCAGGAACGCCAACGGCCCCGGCAACGTTTGGGAGAACAACGGCCCGATGGTGCCGCAAAAAATCAAAGATGCTGCCGGGCTGGAACCCGCCTACCAGGATTTGCTTTCACCATGAAAAAGACATCGTTAGTCGCATGGGGCTTATGTGTCACATTGGCCGCGCACGCTGCCGGGCTGAAACCTGTCGCCTTGCGCTGTGAATATGCCGTTAATCCACTCGGCGTGGATGTGCCGGCCCCGCGGCTGTTTTGGGTGGATCAAAGCAAGGAACGCGGGCAGAAGCAAACGGCCTATCAAATTCTCGTCGCGTCGTCGGCGGAGCTTCTGGCAAAAGACCGGGGCGATTTGTGGGACAGCGGCAAGGTTGCCTCCGACGAGACCGTCCAAATTTCCTATGCCGGCCAGCCGCTGAAATCGTCACAGCCGGTTTTCTGGGAAGTTCGCGTATGGGACATTAATGGGAAGGCTTCGGCCTGGAGCGAACCGGCCACCTGGACAATGGGTTTGCTCGACGCCGAGGCTTGGCAGGCCAAATGGATTGCCGCGCCGACGAACTCCGAAAGCCTGCTGCTGCGCCGCGATTTCGTCGTCAAGCCCCGCCTGCGGCGCGCGCTCGTGAATGTCTGCGGCCTTGGCCAATGTGAACTGTCGCTCAATGGAAAGAGGGCAGGGGACGATTTCCTTTCGCCCGGCTGGACCGATTATCGCAAGACGTGCCTTTATGACACGCGCGACATCACGCCGCTGTTACGCGAAGGCGAAAATGCCATTGGCCTTTTCCTGGGCAACGGCATGTACAACGTCGAACGCGTCACCAATCGTTTCACCAAGTTCAAAGGCTCGTTCGGCCCGCTCAAGGCGATCGCGCAAGTCCGGCTGGAATACGCCGATGGCACGGTCGAAACGGTCGGCACGGATGACCAGTGGCGCGTGACGCCCGGTCCTGTCACGTTTGACTCGATTTACGGCGGCGAGGATTTTAACGCCCGGCTGGTGCAACGGGGCTGGAACGGGCCGAATTTCGACGACTCCAAATGGCAGGCGGCACAGGTGGTTGATGGTCCGGGCGGTGACCTGAAAGGTCTTTCCTGTGCCGCGCCGCCGATTCGTGAGTTTCAGATTCACCGTCCCGTGGCAATCCGCAAATTGGCCGACGGCGACGTGGTTTACGATCTCGGCCAGAATGCCGCGCACGTCCTGTGCATTTCCGCAAGGGGTCCGGCGGGCAGCCGCGTGCAGCTTCTGCCGGCGGAACTGACCAATCGGGACGGCTCGATTGACCAGGGTTCAATGGGTGCCGGACGGCGCGGACATGTCTGGTGTGAATTCACGAAAGGAACCGATGGCAGGGAAACCTGGACCACCCGGTTTTTTTACGTCGGCTGCCGTTATGTGCAGGCGCATTTCATTCCGGCCACGGACGGCGGCAAGTTGCCAGTCCTTAAATCGCTCGAAGGCGTGGTCGTCCATTCCGCATCCGAACCCGTCGGCCAATTCGAATGTTCCAACGAGCTGTTTAACCGCATTTACACGCTCGTGCATTGGGCACAGCAGAACAACATGGTGAGCCTGATGACCGATTGCCCCCACCGCGAGCGGCTCGGCTGGTTGGAGGAGGACCATTTGAACGGGCCGGCGTTGCGCTACGACTTCGACATGGCGCAATTGTTTACCAAGACGTTGAATGACATCGCCGATTCGCAATTGCCCGACGGTCTCATTCCGACCACCGCGCCGGAGTACACCGTCTTCCAGGGCGGTTTCCGCGATTCGCTGGAATGGGGCGCTGCCGGCATCATCGTGCCGTGGCAACAGTACGAATTTGATGGCGACCTTGACCTGCTCCGCAAACATTACGACGTCATGAAGAAATACGTCGCCTACCTCGGCACCACCGCGAGCAACAACATCGTCAATCACGGTTTGGGCGATTGGTACGACCTCGGCCCGAAAGCCCCCGGGATGGCGCAACTCACACCCGTCGCGCTGGCCGCCACGGCGTTTTATTTTTACGACACCCGTGTCCTTTCGCAGATCGCCGGATTGCTGGGCGAAACCAACGACACGGCCCGATTTGAAGGTCTGGCCGAACAAATCCGCGCCGCGTTCAACCGGGAATTTTTCGATCCCGCCAACTGCAGCTACGCCACGGGGTCGCAATGTGCCAACGCGATCCCGCTCGTGATGGGGCTCGTTGATGCCACAAACCGCGCCGGCGTTTTGGAAGCAATCGTGCGCGACGTGCGCGCCCATACCAACGCGCTCACCGCCGGCGACGTCGGCTACCGCTACCTGCTCCGCGCCCTGGCGGATGGCGGGCGTTCGGACGTGATATTTGACATGAATAATCAGTCGGACAAACCGGGCTACGGCTACCAGTTGAAAATGGGCGCAACGAGCCTGACCGAGGCCTGGAACGCGCGGCGCGGCAGTTCACAGGACCACTTCATGCTCGGCCAGATCCAGGAATGGTTCTATCACGACCTCGCCGGCATCGGCTGCGATCCCGCCGGGCCGGGCTTCAAAATGATCATCATCCATCCGCAACCGGTCGGCGATTTGAAATGGGTCAAGGCCGGCTACGAATCCATCCGCGGGCAGATTATCAGCGACTGGAAAAGCAACGCGGGCAGATTCACGTTGCGCATCACGATTCCACCGAACACAACCGCGACCGTCTTTGTTCCGGCGGAATCGGCGGAAGCGGTCACGGAAAGCGGCCGGCCCGCGATGCACAGCCAGGGCGTGAAGTTCTTGCGAATGGAAAACGGCTGCGCGGTGTTCGCGGTGGAATCGGGCAGATACGAATTTGAATCAAAGTTTTAGAGCCTGTCTGGAAATGTGGAGGCAGGCTTCCAGCCTGCCAGTGAAGGCGGCATCCTGCCGCCAGCTCCCGGCCAAACTCGCGGCTGGAAGCCGCGTCACTGGCAGCCAACATGGCTGCCGCCACGGCAGAAAGGAATTTTCAGACAAGCTCTTAACCCGATGGTTGAAAAACTTTACGGAAGGGATTATTCCAACCCTGTCACCTGCGCGTCATAGGTGATTGTCGGTGGTCCTTTTTTGACGCTGATTTTCGAATTCTCAAACCGGATCGCGCGGGCGTGAAAGATTTTCAAGCCCGTTTCCGCGGAGATTTTCACGTTCGAGAGCGTCACGCCGTCAATGGGCATTTCCGGCAGGCCCCGGATGGTGCCCGCCGTCGGGCAATCCGTCGCCGTCACATTGCGAATCACGATGTTTTTGTTGACGGGCGTGCGCGGGGTGACGGGTTCGGGCTTTTCGGTTGCCGGGTCCCTGGGCGCGGTCCGTTCGGGATAGAAATCAATGATGTAAATCGGATTTTTGACCGCGGTCATTTTGAGATTTTCATAGGTGACGCTTTGAAGCAAACCGCCGCGGTCGCGTCCGGTCTTGATGCGAATGCCCGCATCGGTCTGGTTAAAGGTGCAGCGGCGCACGGTCAAATCCTCAATCCCGCCGACCGTGCCCGAGCCAATGGAACAGCCATGCCCGTGTACAAAGGCGCAATCCTGGATCAGGAAATGTTTATTGCCCGGCACGCGCGCGGCGACGGGCTTGATGGCGATATTGTCGTCGCCCGTGTCAATCGCGCAATCGCTGATGAGAAAATTCCAGCCCGACGGGTCAATGCCGTCGGTGTTGGGCGCGTTGGACGGCGCGTAAATGTGGATGTCCCGGATGGTCGCGTCCGTGCAATTCTGCGGCACCAAATGATACATGGGCGAATTTTTCAGCGTCACGCCGGTGACGAGCACGCGCGTACAACTGGAGATCTTGATCAGGTAAGGCCGGTGCGTCATCGCCGGATTGGAGCGAAAGGCGGTCCACCAGGCCGCGCCCTGGCCGTCAATCACGCCGCGTCCGCTGATTTCAACATCCTGCGCGTCCGACACGGTGATGGTGTCCCGGTAGCGGTTGCCGACGACCGGACAATGCGCCAGGTCATCGCTGATCAGAAGCACCGCGCCGCGTTCGAGGTGCAGATTGATGTGGCTGGCGAGCGTGAACGGACCGGTGAGAAACTTCCCGGCCGGCACCCGCACCGTGCCGCCGCCGGCCGCTGCCGCCGCGTCAACGGTTTTTTGAATGGCGGTGGTGTCCATCGTCTTGCCGTCGCCGATCGCGCCGTAACGGGTGATATCAAACGTCGCGCGGGGAATGACCGGCAGCGGCGGCGCTTTTGCCGGCGCGGAGGCGCCGCCGACAACGATGAAAGCTGCCAGTAGAAAAAAACCGGCGGGCTAACGCGTTTGATTCATGTGGCGATGATAGAGAGCTGCCCTTTTGGGTCAAGATCGCGCGCTATCGGGCAACGGAACGGTTTGAATTTTTGCGGGAGTTGCGGTCGCAGCCAACGCCGCAGTGCCGGTGCCATTATTGCGATGACGAATTTGTTGGCGAACCGGATGCGTCTCCCGGTTTCCCGGCCAATTCCTGCTTCGCCTCCCAATCCTTGGTCGCTTTGGCGACATCATGGCCGTGCGCGTCCAGATAGTCATTAATCCGGTCCTTGTATTTCTGGAACACCGCCGATTTTTCGCCGGCACTGCCGCCATCCAAGGCCTCTTCGCGCGCCGCTTTGAGTTGTTCCAAAATCCGGGCTTTTTCCTCGTCCGTCAGATTGGGCACAATGGCGCAGTAAGCCTCGTAAGTGAACCGGACCTTGCCGTAGGTCATCTTGTCCTTGACGATTTCGATCTGTTCGGGCGTCAGATCGGCTGAAAGTTTGGTGATAAAGTGGTCGTGCAACGGCCGGGACATTTGCGGGAACATGGCGATCCGCGCCGCGGACCATTCCGCGGAATCCCTGGGCAGGTAATTGAGTTCATCGTCAATGGCCTCGTCGCGCGCGCGCAATGCGCGATACTGGTCAACAATCGCTTGATACACCCGGTTGGATTTGGCGGGATCATTCAACGACAGAAGTTTGAGGACGCCTGCCGCCCGATTTTCAATGGTGGCGGTATAGAGGGCTTCTTTTTCCGCAGACGTCACGGGCGGAGTGCTGTACTGGGCCGAAACCGGTTCCACGAAAAGGGCGGCCAACCCGATTGCCATTGCGAAGGTCAAGCTGCTCTTGGTCATACAAGATGTATTTTAGCAAAATGGAGAACCAAGTCCATAAAAATGCTTCGGCCTTCCCGGCGGGCGCATATCAAAAAATGAGCACTTTGCCGCCGGGTCTCATTGACACCCTGCTTTAGCGGGGTGCTTAGCGATGCCCGGTCTTTTCAACCGTTTTAGCGGTTTGTCAGCGCGCCAAAACCGCTAAAGCGGTTCTGACCTTCAAACCGCTTGGATCACCCCGCTAAAGCAGGGTGTTAATGAAATGGCCGTCAATTCGAGAGTTTTCTACCACGGACACCCCCTCAAATTTTGATATGCGCCCCTTCCCGGCCAGGGCCCGTCTTTTGGCTTGATTTTGAATTTGCCATCTGTAATCTATGGTTCCCGTTAGAAGCAAATTCCCTTGTTACCTGGAAACGAAATCAACCCGTGAGCTATGAAGACTTCAAAAAAGACTTCAAAATTCCTGATTGCGGCCAGGTTCGTGCCTGCAGTCGTTGGTTTTGTCCTTTCAACATTTCCGCAAGCCCTGATGGCCGTGCCGGGTGATGAGCATTGGGACGCGCAATTCGGCGCGCCGGGGTTTACGATTTTACCGATTCCTCGGCTTCGAATTACCCATCCCGGTTTTACCGGGCGCTGTCCGGGCCGTAGCAGCCGGGTGGCCCGCTCACTTCTTCAGTGTATTCAGCTCCACGGTGGCGCTGCTGAATTCCATGCAGCCCTTTTCTCCAGTGCCGAGGCATTTCTTGAAAAGGGCCGTCGCGCCTTCCTTGTCGCCGGCGAGGAGATGTTTCATCCCGGCAAAATAATTGGCCTGACAAAACTGTACGGCCTGTCCTTTCGGGTTCCGGGCGGAAGTTTTGGCAACGTTCAGAAACTCTTCTTCGGACATGGCGCCGGTGAGGAACTGCCCGATTCTGGCGGTCCAGTCGGTCGCTTCGGCGCCCCGGAGGGACTTTATGTATTCGGCCAGTTCGTGGGTGGCCTCGGCCTGTTCACCGAGCCGGGAGCGGAGCAGCCAGATGCGGAAGCGGGGATAATCCAGCAAAGGATCGAGCTGGAGTGATTTGCGAAAACTCTCCAATGCCTGCTGAAATTGCGCCAGGTCGTTCTGAACATAACCCAGATCCTCCCGGACCCGGGCGTTTTGAGGATCAAGCTCCATGGCCCTGGAGCAGTCGGCGAGTGCCCCCGTATAATCCTTGAGATTGTCCTTGGCCAGGCCGCGAGACGAATAAGCCAGGGCGTTTGTGGAGTCCATTTCAATCGCCCGGCTAAAATCGTCTGTGGCTGCGCCGAAATCTTTGAGCAGACGCCTGCTTTCGCCGCGGGTGTCATAGGCGTCGGCACTATTTGCATCTAATTCGATTGCCTGATTACAATCTGCAATTGCGCCGGCAAAGTCCTTGAGGTCGAAGCTTACCCGGCTCCGGTCCACAAGGTAGCGAGCGGATTTGGAATTCAGTTCGATGGCCCTGTTGCAGTCGGCGAACGCGTCATCGTAATTTCTCAAGCGGCGGTGGGCCCGGCCGCGAAAATCATGAGCCGCTGCGTCCTGTGGGTTCAGTTGGATGGCTTTCGTGCAGTCGGCAATGACACCGGCATAGTCCCGGAGATCAAACCTGGCGTTGGCGCGGGTGAAGTAGGCCGCGCCATAATTCGGGTTCAACGCGATGGCCCTGGTGCAGTCGGCAATGGCCCCATTGTCATCCTTCAACATTTGCTTCGCGCTGCCGCGGGCCCCATACGCGTCCGCGTATCGGGGATTCAGCTCAATCGCCGTCGAGTCGTCGGCGATGGCCCCGGCGTAGTCCGCAAGCTGGAATCTGGCGTTGCCCCGGCTCCAGTAGGCGTAAGTAAATCCGGGGTCGAGTCCGATGGCCATGTTGTAGTTGGTGATGGCTTCGGCGTATTTTTTAACATTGTATTTAACACTGCCGCGGGCGCGATAAGCATCCGTGTAGCCCGGATTGAGCGCGATGGCCCGGTCAAAGTCGGCGAGGGCGCTGGCGTAATCAATGAGTGCGGCTTCGGCGTTGGCGCGGGCGTAGTAGGCCGTGGCGTAATTCGGATTCAGTTCGACGGCTTTGTTAAAATCGGGGATGGCCTCGGAATATTTTTTGAGCATGACTCTGGCGTTGCCGCGAATGATGCAAGCATCCACGTTGTTGGGATCGCGCGCCAGGGCTTGGGTCTCGTCCGCGATGGCGCCCGTGTAATCTCCGAGCCGGAGCCTGGCATTGCCGCGCACAAAGAAGGCATTGGGATACACCGGATTCAGCTCGATGCCTTTGTCAAAATCGGCGACGGTTCCGGCATAATCGCCCAGATAAAATCTGGCGTTGCCGCGAATGTAGTAGGCATTGGGATATCGAGGATTCAACTCGATGGCTTTGGTGTCATCGGCGAGGGTCCCGGCATAATCGTTGAGACGGCTCCTGGCTTCACCGCGGTTGATGTAGGCGTCGGCATTGGTGGGATCCAGTTCGATGGCCTTGTTAAAGTCAGCGATAGCGCCGGTGTAATCCCCAAACTGACATTTGTTGACCCCGGAATTAAAGAATGACCCGGCGGTGGGGCGGGGAGCGCTGTGATGTCGCTTGCAGGAGGCGCAACCAACAATCAGGGCCAGGGCAAAGACCTGATAGATTCCCCCGAAGCAGAATTTCATGACGGAAATTTACCATGACCGCGTCCGCGTGCAATAACCGTTGGAATTCAAATCATTTGATTAAACCGGTTTTCTGAATCACAGTGTATCCATGCCTTCGGAAAAATTTCAGGCCAGCCGGTTGACGCGGGGGAATTTCCTGTTCCCCACCGTCATCGAGGTGACGGACCAGGCGGTTATCCGGCACAAACGCTCGTGGTTCAGCAAGGACGAAATCAGCATCAGCATCAGCAAGGTGGCGTCCGTCCACATCAAAACCGGCATCATCTGGTCGGACATTTTAATCGAATCGTCCGGCGGCACCGACCCGCTGGCCAGCCACGGTCACCGGAAACGTGATGCGCGCCGCATCCGCGAGCTGGTGGAAACGGCGCAGGGAAATCCGGACGTCCCGGAAAAATTGAAGCTGTAGCGCGGACATTGTGGCCCAGACCTCTGGCCTGTGATTGTTTGCTATACAGGCAGGATTCCTGGGATGCGTTCTATTCATTCACCACGTGCAACGGGAGCCGGTCCTGCCAGTAATGCGCGGGTTCCGCAAAGGAGGCGAAGCTGTGGCGCCGCCGGGCCTGCGGGACGCCGCCAAAATCCCGGTAGAGCGTGATGGCAATGTGCTCGTTGCGGCGGATGCAGTCCTTGATGGCTTCCGGGTCCTTTTCGCAATGGATGAGCGTCTTCCACGAATAGATGTGTTTCGGTTTGTGAAAATCGCTGTTGGCAATGAACGGCAGACGTTTGAGGCCGATGTCGTTGAAAATGTTGTCCCGATTCGCAATTTCCCATGCGTCCAGCAGCGGCGCGTAAATGTCCTGGTTTTCCCAAAAATAGAGCGTGTTCTTGCCCCACTCGCTTTTCATGATGTGCGGGTGCGACGCGATGGCGAGGCCACCCTGATCGTGGATTTTCCCGATGATTTTCGGAATATCGAGCGAGGGGTCAATCGGCTGTTTGAGGTCAACACCCAGCAGGTGCGCGGAAGTTTTCCGGGTGTACCCGTCTTTGTTGAACTCGATGCCGGTCATCACCAGCATTTTGTACCGGCGCCACGCGCGGCGGCGTTCGCGCTCAACCACGGCGAAATATTCCTCCACCTGGTTCTGGCCCAGTGTGCAATTGGCAAGCTCGGCCAGCTTGCCAATCAGGCGGCTCGGATCCGCCAGATGGTCGGTGATGCAAATGCAGTCGAAACCGTGTTCGCCGTAAAAATCAATGATTTCCGGCACGCTCAATTTGCCGTCGGAATAATTCGAGTGGATGTGGAAATCGCAGAGGAGCATCTGCGGCGGGTCGCCGTTGGAGCGCGGTACGGCGCGCATGACGCGGTCAGCCGCCGGCTCGAACAACTTGATGCGTTTGCGGCCGGAGTCGCCCGGGTCGGACTCGCCGAGCGCCAGTTCGGCGATGCGCAACGCGGCATCGGGACGGCTGATGCGGTTGAGATTTTCGCGCCATTCGCTCCAGAGCGCGGCGCGTTTGGCAAACGCCTTTTCCACGCATTCGGCGACTTCGCGGTTCTTTTCGACGACCGCGCCGAGCTTGAATTTTTCAATCAATTGCGCGTTGCCTTCCTCCTGGCCGGGAATAACCTGGTTGACAATCATCGGGCATTGCGCGGCGATGGCTTCCTGGACCGTCGCGCCGCCGGCCTTACTGACAACCAGGTGGTGCGTCATCATCAACTCGGGCATCTGGTTCGTCCAGCCGAGGACGCGGACGCGGTCGGGGTGGTTGCGCGTGCGTTCGATGAGTTTGGCGCGCAATTCCGGGTCGCGCCCGACCGTGACGGTGAGATGGACGTTGTCCAGCTCGAGCAACCGGTCAATCGCCTTGCCGGCTTTCTTCTTGCCGGTGTTGATGACGTACAGGACACGGCGCGGCTCATGGCCAACGGGCAGGGAAAGTTTTTTGAGAGGCGGTTGCGTGAAGGCCAGGTTCACCGGGAAACCGAACACCTTGATTTTTTCCAATGGCACACCGCCTTTGCGCAATGCCTCGGCAGTGGCGTCGTTCGCCACGCAAAAATAATCGCTGGCTGCGCGGAACCACGCGGAATTGACGGTGATGGAATCGGTCACGACGGTGATGAAGCGGAACGGGCGTTCGTGATGGCCGCGGAAAATCTTCTGGATGACGTGCGCATAGACCGGGTAGGTGGAAACGACGCAATCCGGTTGGGCCTCACCGAGGATCCGTTCCAGCGTCTTTTGCAACCGGCTGAAATTACCGAGCTGCTTTTCGACGAGCGGCGATTTGTCGAGCAGCGAATAAATACTGCCCCACAGGCTTGGGGCATATTGCACCACGCCGAGATAGGTTTTGCAGGCCAGGGTGTTGAACGCGCCGTAGCTGTCGGCGAACAGGTCGAGCACCTCCACGCGCGCGTCCTCGTCAACCCGCTCGATGGCGTCGCGCAGGCTGCGCGCGGCGGCGTTGTGTCCGTCCCCGAATCCCGCCGTCAGTATGAGAATTTTTTTCATAATCACGACCGGCGCGGACAAGATACTTTTGGCAGGTTACAACCGTGTGACGGTTGTGTGAACTTCTATTCACGTTTTTGTTCACTCAAAAGCACCCAACGGGCTGGTCGTATCCTGATTTGAGTTTGGAGTCCCGCGTTTACGCGGTTTGGGGCCGCCTGAAGGCGGAACTCCGAACAGAACACCACCCATAATCCGGCAGGCCTGGATTCAGGTCAGGCAGCGTCGAGCATCAATTCCATATAGACCACGTCAAGCCAGCGACCGAACTTGAAGCCGACTTGCCTCATGTGCCCGACCCTCTCGAAGTGAAACTTCGCGTGCAACGCGACACTGCCGCTTTGTTCCGCGTCAATGCCGGCGATGATGGCGTGATGGCCGAGATTGCGGGCGCGGACGATCAATTCCTGCAGCAGCAGCGACCCAATACCGCGCCGGTGAATCTGGTGATGGACATAGACGGAATTCTCCACCGTGCGCCGGTAAGCCGAGCGCGCGTGATAAGCCGAAAGCGATCCCCAGCCAGCCACTCGCCCGCCCGCCTCGGCGACGATCACCGGATGCCGGTCGCCGTGATGATGGAACCACCGCCGCCGGCCTTCGAGCGGTTCCGGCTCTTCCTGATACGTGCAGGTGGATTGTTGCACGTAATGGTTGTAGGTGTCGTTGATGGCAGCCAGGTCGGATTCAGTGGCCGGGCGAATGATAGTGGCTTTCTCCTGCATAACTGCCACTCAAATTAAACGACCGCCGCGCTCTGGCAATTCACAAATCCCCACAGCCTGCCTTCCTGCCGCTTGAGCGGAAACGCTCAAGCGTCTATCTGCTCTTTCCAGGTGACGTATCGAACCGCGAGGAAACATAAAACCAAAGAATTGAATTTCTGATTTCAGCTTTTCCCCTCAAGCGTGGCCCTGATAACAGGCGGAAACCCGAACATCGGAGGAACTTGATGCACAGATCTGTCTGCCATCAGAGCCGGGTGAATATACTCCATTTCCCTTCTTCTGCCACTCGTGCGCTCCAATTGCGCGGGTGACGCGGATTGAACGACCCGGGAACAAAACATCGAAGAATGGAATTTCTGCCCTCCGATTTTAATACTTCAGCATTTCAGCTTTCAGAGTTCGAGTTGCCTTCTGAACTTCCATCTCCCGTCTGCTATCTGCTAAAACGGACCCCGTTGGCACCTCGTCATTCAGTTACAAAAAAGGTCGTGGATTGCAATTGGCTTTGGAATTGGATGGCGTTAGTACTCTGGGCATGACAGAAGACGCTCAGCCGATGGATCAGCAGGAACACCGGGCCATCGTTGGCATCTGCGTTCTGGCCGCCTTCGCGGACGGAACGCAAGGCGACGACGAACGCGCGCGGATTCAACAGATTGTCAACGGCTTTTCCAGCGATGGCTTGGACCTGGCCACGGTCTATCAGGATGTGCTCGGAGGAAAATTTCCGCTCGCGACAGCCGCCGGCCGGCTCCAAACCCCGTCGGCCCGCGCGCTCGCTTATGAAATGGCCGTTTGCGTCTGTAACGCCGATGGCGTCGTGAACGATGCCGAAACGAAATTCCTTGCCGACCTCCATCAGGCGCTTCGGCTCGACGCTGCCGCCACGAACGAACATCAGCAAACAGCCGAGGCGCTCGCCGCACAGCCGCCCGCCGTCTCGGCGCCGCCCATTCCAGACGCAAACCGGGACGCGGAACTGGACAAGATGATCCTGAATGCCGCCATTCTGAACGGGGCTTTGGAAATCATGCCGCACACCCTGGCCACGATGGCCATCGTTCCACTCCAAATGCGCCTGGTTTACCGGGTCGGCAAAGTCTACGGCTACGAATTGGAGCGCGGACATATCAAAGACTTTCTCGCCACAGTGGGCGTGGGCCTGACCTCGCAGGTGGTCGAGGGATTCACACTCCAATTGATCGGCAGTTTCAGCCGCCGGTTGACCGGTGGATTGCTGGGCGGGCTGATGGGGCAGGCCGCCGGCTCGGCCGTCGCTTTTGCGAGCACCTACGCCCTCGGGCAAGTAGCCAGAAAATATTACGCCAGCGGACGGTCCCTCAGCGCCGCGCAACTGAAGGACGTTTTTTCCGAAATGCTTGCGAATGGCCGGTCGCTGCAGAGCCGCTACTCCGGCGATATCGTGCAACGGGCACGGCAGGTGAATGTCACCGAACTGCTCCCGCTGGCCAGGAGCATGTGATGACGCGCATGAAATCTGTGCTGACGTGGATTATTAAATCGTTGAAATGAAAGGAATCTGTTTATGTGGAGAACATGGCGTGCATTTAAATTCCTGTTTGCCGGTCCGATCATCCTGGTGTTTCTGGTGATCGTCAACCTGTTGACTTCTCCCGGACACTGGTGGGTACAATGGGCGGCTCTGGGCATCGGCCTGATTTGGATCCTCAGCCTGCTGCGAGTGTTGCGCATGATGCTCCTGCTGGGAGGACTGGCCGCGCTGATTGCTTACCTCCGGAAAAAATAACGCGTCGGAGGTAGGTGACGGGTGGCGGGAAAAGCTGAACGGTCATTGTGCGTTCAACGCAATCCCGTTTTCACCGCCGGCCGTGGCCGGCCACTGATGGCTGGGCAAGGGCTGTCTGAAAACCTGGCGGCATCCTGCGGCCAGCTCCCCGGCCAAACACACGGCTGGAAGCCGCCTTGAGTGGCAGGCTGAGAAGGCCTGTCTCCACACTTTAAAACACGTTCCAAGGCTTTGCGCCAGTTTGAACCGGCTGGGTCAGGTTGCGCCAGAAAGATGCAAAACGGATTGATTCAGCCGGGCGTGGTGCGATTTGTGCTTCAGTGGACGGGAAATGAGAAACCATGAACGCCTGATTTTATGGGGATGGGGTGCGGTTCTTGTATTGATTTTTGTCTTTTTTCTGAAAAAGGCTTTTGCGGGTTAGGCCGGCGCTGAAATTTCCCATCGTTTTGACCTGGTTCAGGTTGTGTGAAGTCAAAATCCAATGGCTAAATGCGGGGTTGGCATTCAAAGCCAGGTCTTCCTTCCGCCACCGGCGGGACTTACCATTTATCAGCTCATCTCGAAACAGGAGAAGGCGAACCGCAACAGGAGAAGGCGAACCGCCTCGGCGCGGCGGGTGAGTCTGTCCGCGGCCGCTCCCGCTTTTAGCGCTCAACCGCCATGATATTTCATGCCTGGTAACAAATGTTATCCAGTTCAAAAATCAGCGGAGGGCATGATTTGCGGTTCGCTTCCGGGTCCGGCCTCTGGCGCCTGATTTCAGCTTTTTCTTGCCGACGGATTGAACAATGGAGGAACAAAGCAACGATGAATTTCTGCCCTCCGATTTCAGCATTTCACGATTTCAGCTTTTCCGTTCATCCTCCCGCGAAGACCGGTCGAAAGTTGGCCTCGGTCAGGATACGCGCGACTTCCGCGCGCTTGTCGCCCTGAATCTCGATCTGGCCGTTCTTGACCGTCCCTCCGGTGCCGCAGGCGCGCTGCATTGCCTTGGCCAGTTGCTCCTTTTCCGGCAAACCGATGCCGACAAAGCCTTTCACCACCGTCACGGTCTTGCCGCCGCGCCCGGCCGTCTGCCGGATAATATCCACGCGCCCGCGATTCCTGCGCGCCGGTTCCGATGGTGGCGCGGAATCCCCCGCCGGATTTTCAGTTGCGGGCGGGAGCCCGGCACTGGACAAACCGGCAAACGGGTTGTGGCTCAAACTTTGTCCGCCGTCGGTGGGAATGCGCTTGTGTCCACTCATGTCCGCTAATTTTATTCTGATGCTTGCGACCATAACTGTCCACGGCAAAGAATCAGCAGAGGGTCGTGATTTCAGCTTTTACTTCCAGAGAGTGGTGGGCTTCGAGAAATAGATGGCGGCAGTCGGGGCGAAAGTGCCGCACAGCGCCTGAACGGGGCGCTTTTCATTCCCCGACACCCTGAATCCTTCCGGCCGCCTGTCCGCACGAATCCAAATGAGGAACCACAAAAAAACGGCGACCAGAAAACCAGACCGCCGGTCAAACTTTTTCTCCGCCCATCACTTGCCCTGCGCCGGAGTTTTCACACAGCCTCGTGATTTGTTAGGCCACATCGCCGTCGCAGTCATCAGGGACTCTCGTTTGTATTCTGTTGGACGTTTGTGCCACGGTGAACGATAGCAGCCAATCTTTGGCCGGGTGGCACACCGTTCGTGGATAGACTGTTTGTCGGGCTGATAACTGCAACCCACGAACCGTCATTATGATGATCTTGTGGGTGCCCTGGTTTGGCGCGGACGAACGCAAAGACAATCAAGCCAATCACAAACAATGAACCGACTATTATCGCAGAGTTTTTCATGCGTCACTAAAACACCGATTTCGAGAAAAGGTTGTGGCCTAACGTTCATATAGGCACGCGGGACCAACCAGCGTGCATCGCGAAGCGGAACTGGACCGGCCATCCCGCTGTGTGTCACATTGTGTGCGCTTCGCGCGTTTCATAGATGGTTCAGTGGACTCGGATGCCGCCCGCATCCTCGGCTTCCGGCCTTCGACCGCACACAGCGCGGTCAAATTCTTTTCGCAACCCCCCCCCGGATCGCTCAAATGCTTGGAGCG
The DNA here is from genome assembly GCA_963802515.1 of uncultured Verrucomicrobiae bacterium. GTDB lineage: Bacteria > Verrucomicrobiota > Verrucomicrobiia > Limisphaerales > UBA11358 > UBA11358. The sequence continues at coordinate 133,824 of CAWDIX010000002.1, read as the reverse complement.
ATGGGCGAGGCGGCGACTTCATATTCTTCCTGTCCATTTTTTTCCAACAATGCCCCCGAGCCATCCCATCCCTACAACGATCAAATAGAGAACCAAGTTATGCAAGCCAAGCCGCCCACCAAAGGCCAGTGTCACTGCTAAACTCAACAGACCAGCGAGAATTCCAATGAAAAGACCTTGAAGTATGCTGGCTGTCCCGGCTCTGCGAGCAATGATGAGGCTCACAACCAACGTAAGAAATATCTCAAGCCACGGCATCAACTTGGGGCCGATCCTCGCGGCAAAGTGATTGATGGCATTTTGGTCGGGAGCACCCCGAACTTGAAAAGCCAAGACGAACGCATAGCCGGTCGTTATCACCATCAGGATAAGGAAACTCACCGCGATAACTGCAACTGCAGCGATGAGGATGCGGAGCCATTGGACACTCGATAATGAATAGTTCATTTGTGTTGCACCTTATCCGAATTGCCTAACATAGAAAGAGCCACCGCCGACTCGTTACGTGAACCGCGACGCGGAACGGCAAGCGCCAACGGCGGTCAGATGCCATGATGGGTTGAACACGGCACCATTCAGTGACACGCTGCGAACGTAATTCAAACAATCAATCATCACATCTATGAATGAATACATACTCAAACCCATCATGACACCCCAAACCGTATCGCTGACCCCGTCTTTTGACAAGCCCGCAACAATCAAGTTCGTTCCGCCGCGCCAACCGTTGCCCGCCGCCGTCATTGACCCCGCCAAACCCATGCTCGAGCTCGGCCTGGATGTCCACCTCGAATTCACCATGGCCGTGGCCCAGAAAGACCACGGCAAACCTCACGCTCGCGCGAGTTCACCCGCGAACAAGTCGTCGCCCAAGTCAGAAAGTGGGTCGTCGAAGGGTTCCAAGTCTTCTGCGTGCAGGAAAGCTGCGCCGTCGGCATTGTCCTCCAGCGCCAACTCGCGGCCGCCGGCGCCCAAAATGTTCTCATCACGCCCGTCGCCCTGAACGACAGGCTCGATGCCCGAGCCCCGTGCCTGCGCCTGTCCCGCTGGCTTGACGGCAACCGCGACGAACTTTCACCCACCCGCATCCCCGGCGAGAAGGAGCAGCGCCAGCGCGAAGGGACGCGACGCCGGAAACTTCTGGCCGGGGCCATCCGCAGCCTGGTGGCGCAGCCATTCCCAGAGGGCTTCGGGAGCGGTGTCAATGGTTTCGCAGCGGCGTTGGCCGGTGGCGGTGGTGATGAGGCACAGATCGGCCTTTTTATCGGAACGATCCAGGCGGATAACCAGGTCATAGGGATGCGATGGATTCATGGTGTTGTGGTTATGGTGTTAAGCCGCGTGGGGGCCTTGCCCCTTTACGCGGTTTTTGTCTCCCGCAGGCTTGACCCGGCGACGGCAATATAGAAAAGTCGTGATGTTATACAGGATGCCCTCTTGAGTAGTCGTTAGAGGGTCAAGCTCCGCCCGACGGGCCGGTCCATAAGCTCAAAGTCGTTAAAGCGACTGGACGTTGGCAGACCTGGCCCGCCGGGGCGGGAAAACATTTAACCGGATACAGGAAATGAAACCCGCAGGCCATCCTGATCCCGCCGTCGCGCCGGTCGCGGCGGCGAAGTTATTCACCGTCTGCCGCGCGAGCTTTCCGCAGGGCCCGCTTGCAGCCCGTGAATAGCTTCGGGTTACTTATACTGAACGTCAGGCCGCTTCGCACTCATCAGTTAAATCAACGAACCCAAATGAAAACATCAACTAAAACAAAAACACACATTCTAGCAACTGTAACAGCAGCCGTTATCATGCTTATAGGCTGCCCCAAGGCCGATGCCTCCGGTCGCATCATCATCGCTTTCGATGACTGGGTTTTGGGTGATACTGCATTCGCCCAGGCCCCGGACACCGGACAATTAGTTACGAACATCGCCGCCTGGTTCACGCATGGACAGCCGGGCCGGTTCCTCTGCACCGCCAATTTCAGCCAGGACGTAAACAGGAAGTTTGCCTACGCCATCACCAACGCGGGAAATACCCTGACGATCACCAATGTCCCCCTTGACTCGTTGAGCCTGGCGACCTGGCTGACGTATGACGCGCTGTTCATTGGAGATGCCTCGATTGACAACGGCATGCTGACCAACTACGTGAACGCGGGTGGCAGTGTGTATCTCTATGGCATCGGTTATGGGTCGGAGCCGGGGGAGTGGAATACTTTTTTACAGCCGTTCGGGCTGGCGTATGGAGGCACGCTTCCAAACCTTGGAGTCATCGCCATCACCAATACGGTCCACCCGCTTTTCCTTGGCGTTACCAACGTTTATTATAATAACGGCGAAATCGTCTTGGCCACGACAACCGATGATCCCCGGAGTCAGGTGTTGCAGTCCGACCCGGCGGGCCAGGGAATGTTCGCCGTCTGGGATCCAACCGCAACAAACAGGCCGCAACTCACCATTAGCTTCACGGGGCTTCAACTCGTTGGAACTGTTGGAACGTCGAATCGCATTGAGTATGTCTCCAACCTCACAGACACCTTTTGGACTCCGCTCACGAATGTATTCTTAACACAATCGAATTACTTTCTGATCGACCCGGACTTTCCAAAATCGGCTCGGCGGTTCTATCGGGCGGTGCAATTACCTTGATCCGCTCGCTGGACATGGGCAGGCCTCCTGAGAAACAAGACGCGCAAGTCGTTGATAATCAATGAAACGTCCCGTCTTGTTTCTTGAGTCATTGCCCCACCTCGGAGGTGGTTGGAGTGCTAACAAATCGCAGGCAACGCGGGATGGCCGCTTCCGCCGTCGCTCCCGTCTTCACTGCGTTACGATGCGGCCAGTCGCTATGGCGCGACAAGCCAGTTCCGCTTCGCGGGGGACGTCATCCGCCCCGCGTGCCTGAACTGGACGTTAGCCCACTTCGCACATCACCATGAAAACGCTCACATTCTCACTTAGCTTACTCGCCGCGGTCGGTCTCGTCGGCTGCGCCGTCGCGCCGGGCTACTTCGGGCCAGATGAGGTTTCCGCGTCACCGTTTCTAATGTCGTCGCGCCTTCAATATCGTGGTTTTTCCATTAAGCGACCCACTCAATCTGCATGGTTCGTGAGAGTCAGCGAGCAAACACATATTCACGCGATTATCAGGTGCGCGTTGTCTGACCGGACGCACTCTGCATTCGTGAGCGCAGACTTGCGTTCGCTGCCGCGTGCCGCAACGTCGGCGGCGGATTTCGCCGAGTTATGTCGGCAGGACCAGAACCCGGACACCAACCGCTTCATGATTGTGTCATACGAACAGCGTTCCTGCAGCATACAAGGACAGTGGGCGATCGAGTATGAGGTGACGACACGCGATTCAGGTGCTCCGAGTTCTCCGGGCAAGGTGCTGATGATGCGTGAGAGTGGTTATGTCGTCAGGCATCCCACATTTCCCGATGGTGTTGTTCGAGTCAGGTTTTCGGAGCGTGCCGAACCCGATGCACTCGACCCGGCAGTCGAAGCCGAGGGGAAAGAAATTATGAACGGAGTTCGACTTGAGTCAGAACCTGGAAAACCAGTGGGCTAACAAGACCACTGTAGCCAACGCCGGATCGCGCACTCGGTTCCGCTTTCGCGGTTTACGGTCTTGTGCCCGACGTGGCTGAGTTCTATCGTCAGGCCACAATCTTGCAGAATGAAACTTTCCAGCTTGGCACGAAGAATACTGACCGCCTCACCTCCAATTCCGGTGAGTTTGCAGGAGATGTACGACAACCTTGATTTCAAGGGCACGCTCAATAGCCAACTGACTATTCCAAAGGGTTACGCAGGCTCCTATGACGCACAAAGACCATCCTCTCTCACCGGAAATGAGGAAATCTGTGGTGAGCTGCTCGTGTTTGAGTACATGAGTCACAGACGCCGGATGAAAATCACAGAGTTCGACACATTGAGTCGGGTTGAGGAGTTCATCCTTGGAGACGCAGGCGTCTTAAACATATGGACAACGGCAGTTGTGGTTATTCGTCATTCTCGTCTGCTACCGTATCGAGTCAGCTTTGTTGGTCTCGATGGTATTCGTGTCACGTTCGAAGGTCAGCAGCATCATCGGTTGCACATGAAGCGCCATGAGCGGCTGAAATATAACGAGCGAAAGATCGAATGGGGCTGGGCATGGTCTAACACCTATTAAGCCCGGATGGTCAACAAGAAAAAAGGCGTGCCTGACGGAAAGAGTTTGTCTTTCCATTTTCGCGACCTCAGAACGGGGACTCCGGCTTGATTTCTTTTGGCAGCGCGGAAGGTAGTTCCGGCTAAACATCCGCCTTCGCTCAGAAGCTATGGCGGGACGGGCGTATTCGGGCTCAGTCGAGCCGGTCGGAGCCCCAACCCTGATACCCTGAACCTCAACCGGCTTGCCGGGGGGCGATTCCCACCCCTGCGGGACCGCATCCCGGTCGAGAAACTCCATCAGTACACCCCTGAGCTATCCATCCAAGTCCAGGACGGCTGTCCGGCTCGGGGCGGGGCTCCAGTTTTTTGCGGACGTGCGGTTGGGGCGGAGTCGCCCAATCTTTTCGTTCCGAGGTGATGTCGTTGGCCCGGTAAACGAGCCGGGGGCGAGGCGGAGCCGTTTAGCTCGGGCCCCCGGCGGCCGGATACACAACATTTGGATGCCACACACATAACCGTGACATACGATGCCTCCGCCGCGGACAAGCCATCTAAATGAAGACGATGCCTACCACCGCACGCGGCCGTGTCAAAAGTCCGGCGGCAAGAGCGGGAAAAGATTGGCCGGCGATCCGAAAGTTCGAGTCGCCGGTTTTTGCCGTCCGGTGATGTAATTCGCCCGCACAACCGGCCGGGTGGATCAAGGAGCGACGACTGAATAGAGAATATCGCCGGCAGTTCCGGCCCTTTGCGGAATTTATGGCCGCCGCAAACGGCGACGTAAACCGAGCCAGGATGCGGCCCCCAACCCGATCAGGGCAAAGGTAGAAGGTTCGGGGACGGCCTCGATCCCGGATAATTGAATCTGAACACTCTGTGTGTCGCCGTTGGAATCAGTATGCGTGTTCAGGACCAGTTCGTACGTGTGGGATGCATCGAAATCGGTATCCACGGATACGCCGGCGTGAGACTGCCAAGCGACACCATCATAGTTATTTGTCCAAGGGACTGTGCCCTGTCCCATAGCCTCCCAACCATAGTTCCAAAGCGTTTGATTGGCGGTAACGTCATGCAGACTCGCATAGCCGTCGGAATAGTACCACTCGTTGGCGCCAAAGAAATCCAAGCTGATGGTGGTTGTCCCGGACGACAAGGGCGAAAATAACAGGTCAGTGTTCGCAGTTGCCGAGGACGCGGTCGACTGGCCAAAGCCTTCGATTCCACCCGCGGTGGAGGTGTATCCGGAAATCCCGAACAGCGATGCTTCAGCCTCGGCCCACTTGTCATTGTACAATGGCAAACCTGAGTTTTGGTTTATGTACATATTGCTGGCCGGAGAAGGGGAAATTATCGAACTCAATCCGGACGAAGCAGTTACATAATCTGTAGCGCATAACCACCCAACGGCAGCGGTGTAATTCGCATTCAACACCGTGATTTCCAAGGGCGTGGCTTGTGCGCCCATGCAAAACCCGAGCAGGAGCGCGCCCGGCCCGAGTTTCATTCCGACAATCTGGCTTTTGACGACAGCTCGAATGATTTGCTTCAATTGATGTTCCCTCTCAACACTTCTCATACTGGCTGAAAAACCAGTAACGCACGACGTTCTCGTCGGGCAACAAAGGCGTCCCACTTTTTTTGTTGTCTCACTCGCACCTTTGTCGAATGCTATTATAGGCAGCGGTGCGCGACCTGTCAATAAAACGGCTTAAAATTCCCGCCACTTGTGTAATGGAATCCTCTACACGGTGTAAGGATACCAATCCAACAGATATTTTGCGAAGCGTGGATTCATGAGGTGTTTGTGCCGTCTGTGGTCGCCGATCGCGTTGGTTTCAAAAACGAGCGCAGATTCTTCTCCGGCTCGCGTCAAAGGGAGCGGTGGCGGGCAGATTACGCGTGAGTGGGAGGTGTGGTCCGCTTAATTGCTTGTCGCTTTCTGCCGGGAAGAAGTTGCCACGCTGATAAGACACGCCAACAAAGCGAGCAGCGAAACCGCGGCGCCCGTTTCAAACGCGCCGTCCCGATAAATCAACTGCACGCGATGCCGCCCCGCTGGAATTTCAACCGCTTGAAACGCATCGTTTGCCCGCAGCAAACGCGCCGGCCGGCTGTCCACTTCAGCGCGCCAATTGTGATACCAGGTCTGCGCCACCACGACGAGCGACGGCGCGTCGGCTTCAACTTCAATGTCCGCGCTTTGAATTCCAAAATGCGATTTGAGCACGCGGGCGGCCGTTTGATTGGTAACGGTCACAAACGATTTTGCGTCCGGCGGGAGGAAAACGACTTTGGCTCCGTCAAAGTCCGGCTGCGCCAGCGCGCGCAACGTGTCGGCGTCGTCGAGATATACCGGTTTTTGACCGGCGGTTACGGGGGCGAGGAAAGTTTTTCGCGATTGCCAGTGGTAAAATGCATCCGGCGCGGTGATTTGCGAAACCCCCATAAAATCTTCGAGTCCTGGAAATTCGTTGGTGGTGCCATAGAGCAGCGAATTCAGATCATCAACCTCTCGTGGTGTGAGCGAGAAGAAGCCGTCCACCTTCGGCACGGCGTCCAGCAAATTCGCGTTGCCGCAAAACCCCAGCCGTTTTCCGAGATAATTATTCTTCGGGTCACGCAACGCGAAATGAATGAAGTCCATGTATGCCTTCGTGGAAATCATGGCGCGTGATCGGCCGAATTCCGGTTGCGGATTCATCGCCAGTTTTGCGCGCGCCAGATTCAACTCGTAAACGCCTGGCGGCACGGTCGGGTTTTGCGTCGGTTCGTGCGTAAAGACGTCGAGCCACGCGACCACAATCAGGAGCAGCGGCGCAATCCGGCGCAATCCCGGTCGGGCTTCCAGCGTCAGGAGAAAGAGCATCCCCCCGGTCAGCAGCAGAAAAAATGCGCGCGACCAACCGTTGAACAACGTTGCGTGGACGTCATCCGTCGGCAGCGGGAAGCGCCACGCCCAAAAAAGAATTCCCGCGATGAGCGCAAGCAAAATGGCGCCAATAAGAGTGAGACGTTTTCTCAAGCTCACTTTTTCTTCGGTTGGCGCAGGTTGCAGGCGGGCGATGGCAAACGCCGCCAGCAACGGCATCAGAAACGCGATCAGGGTCACGTATTTGATGGGATAAGTCACAAAGCTGAGTTGCGGGATGATTTTGCGAATGGCGGGATAGACAAAGGTATTTTCCCCCAAGGCAAAAAACAGGGCGAGAATCGTTGTTCCGCCCAGCAGCCAGACCCGGCGTTGCCGCGCGGTCCACAGGGCGAGCAGCGCCAGCCACAACGTTCCGATGCCGAGGTAATAGGACGACGTCCACGATTGGCCATATTGGAAAAAGACGCCTTCGGTCCATGTGCGTCCGAACGCCATGGGCACGAGGAAATTGACCCAGCCGCGACCGGGCATGGACCAGCGGGTGTCCGCGTAGCCGACGCCGCGTTGCGAATGGGCGGAGAGGTCGAGGAATGGCAGCAATTGCGCCGCGGCCAGCGCAAACACGAGCAACACCACCAGCGGGAAGCGCCAGCTCATCGGGCCGCGTGGCGATTCGCCCCGGACGAATTGTTGAATCCAGAGGGCCAGTAGGAAAAGCCAGGTGAGCAAGATGATTTCCGGTCCGCCGGCAAGCATTTGCATGGCGCCCACCAGCGCGGCGAGGATGATTTTTTGCCCACCGCGGCGCCACGCCAGTTCGACCGCGAGCACGACCCACGGCATCCAACTGAACGTTGCCATGTGACTGGGCCACATGAGCAGATTGAGCGACAACCCGTTGAATGAAAATGCGACGCCGGCAAATGCCGCCGCAAAATTGTTTCCGGTCCATCGGCGCGCGAGGAAAAACATGCCGAGCCCGGCGAACCAAAGATGCAACAAGCAGAAAAAGCTTAACGACCAGGTCAACGGCAAGAGCAGATAAATCAGCGACGGCGGATAGAGCGGCATGGTGTTCCATTGCGCGAGGAACGGGACGCCGCAATTGTTGTAGGGGTCCCAGAAAGGCAATTCGCCCCGGCGGAAACACTCCTGCTGAAAGTGGGCGAGGGGATAGGCGAAGAAGCCGTAGTCGCGCACCACGAACGTTTGCAGGCCGAGCAGGACCTGCGGGAACGCGGCGAAGACGAGCAGGGCCAGCAGGATTCCGAAGCGCAAGGGCGTGAACCAGTCGGGCGCGCGGCTTCCCGTTTCGTCGGAGCCTGGGTCGGATGTCTCGCTCATGAGTTTACAGCCCAAGTCTATTCCCGAAGTGAAATCGGCGGCAAGTATTCACCGATTAATTCACGTTTCCACCAGGCGCCAGTGGCGCGGCGCTCGGCAAGGTTCGTGAAACGATAATCGTAAAATTCGGCCTGGATGAAATGCGGCGGATGGTTCGGGAACGGGTTTTTGTCGAGCAACGCCAGAACTTCCGGCGAACCTTGCAGCAGCCGCTCGCAGAAATTCACGAACCACGGGTTCTGTTGGTAATTACCCAGCGCGGCAAACCACATCTGCCAGTCCAAACGCGGCTGATGCGGTGCGACGAACGCTGGCCGCCGGTTCACGTCGCCGGGCTTGTATTTGAATTCATAGGGCAGCCAGTTCACGCCATCGTTGCTGCCTTCGACGATGATTTCGCGGCGGTCAGTGGTCATCACGGCGAACAGGCCGTAGCCGTTGAAGCTGCGAAACGGCGCGAGCCATCCGTCCACGGCTGCCACCGGGAACCGCCAGCCGGGTCGCGCACCGAACAGGAGACTCATTTGGAAAAGCGACAGGACAATTACGAGGCCGGCGAGGGGAACGGCGATGAAGCGAGGGCAACGCCGGGGAGGGTTGAGGGTTGAGGGTTGAGAGCTGAGAATTAAAGCATGACACAGCCTGTGCGGGATGAATTTGGCCAGGGCAAAATCATCGAGCAGCAACAGGCACAAGGCCAGCGTCAACAGGTTGAAGAACGTGTAGTTGCCGGTGAGCAGGATTAAAACCTGCAGGAAGGCAATGGCCGCGCCGCCGCAGAATCGCAATCTGCGCGGAGTAAAAATCAGGAATGGCGCGCCCAGCTCGATGCAGAACATGGCGAAGCAGGACGCCTTTTGAAACCACAACGGCAGTTGGCTTGCGTACCAGGCGATCCACGTCGGCAGTGGCTGGGTTTGGTAATGAAATGTCAGCGCCGTGAGATTCCGCCAGGTCGGGTCGCCGCTGAGCAGCTTCACGCAACCGGACGAGAACATGAGCTTGAACAACAGCAGCCGCAGCAGCCAGAAAACCAGCCGGGACGGGCCTGCTTCGCGTGACGGTCGTGGCCAGAGCTGAAACGGCGCGAAGAAGATGGCGAGAAAGCCGGCCTCGAGCAGCAGGTTATCCCATTGAAAGCCGAGAAACTCGCGCCCAACGGTCGCAAGCGAAAGGTAAAACAGCCAGAGCAAGACCAGACACGGGATGGGCGCGATTCCAACAATCAACAAGACCGCCAGAATTGAACCGGCGGCACATTGAAAGCTCAGTGAATTGTCGGAGGCGTCGCACCAGCATAGCGTTGGCAGAAGGTGATATCTTTCGACACCGATTCCCTGTGCGTCGCATTGTTGCCGCACGGCGGTTATGAACCGGTCAGCCGGCAAAATGCCGTCGTGGCCAATCAAGCCGCCGACTTGCGTCCACAACGAAACGAAAGCGATGAGGTAAATGATGCCCAGCGCGCGCAAAAAAATCCAACGCGTGAGAAGGTGGGGCGGCTGTTCGACATGCCGCCCCCAAAACCAGCGCGTGAGTCGGGAGAAAATGGTCCGATTTTGGGCGACCAGGCGGTAGGCCCATTCGGTGAAGCTGGCAAAGGCCCGTGAGTTTTCATAAGTGCGTAACGGCCGCTGACGATTTGGATTTTGCGCCAGCGCACGAAACACGGCTTCAGCGCCGGAATAAATCACGCCGTCAGGTTCAATGAGTTGAACGGCGGTATCGAACTGTTCTCGGGGAATTTCTGGAAATTGTGCGGGGATGCGCGGATCTTGAGCGGGCAGGTAATCAACCGCATCGCCGGTCATTTGCTGCCAGCGGCGAATCCAGAGCGTGCAGAAATTGCAGTCGCCGTCGAAAACCATGAGTGGTTTGGATGGCGGCGTGGCCAGTTGAAAGCCGGATTTCATCAGACTTCATGTCACGGCACCAGCACGGCGGCGCCGTGGATTTGGCCGTGGCGCAGACGGCTCAAAACCGCATTGGCTTCGGCCAGCGGGAAGGTTTGCACGGTCGTTCGCACCGGCACCTTGGGTGCCAGCGTGAAGAATTCCTCGCCATCGGTTCGTGTGAGATTGGCCACGGAACACAGCGTCCGCTCCTGCCAGAGCAAGTCGTACGGAAACGATGGAATGTCGCTCATGTGAATGCCGCCGCAGACAACCTTGCCGCCTTTCGCAACGGCCTGTAGCGCGAGTGGCACGAGTGGGCCGACAGGTGCGAAAATGACGGCTGCATCCAGAGGGACCGGCGGCGGAGTTTCCGAATCACCCGCCCAAACCGCGCCCAATGATTTGGCAAATGCCTGCGCTTCCGAATCGCTTCGCCGGGTAAAGGCGAAAATTTCGCGTCCCTGATATTTTGCAACTTGTGCGACGATGTGCGCTGCTGCGCCGAAACCATAGATGCCGAGACGTTTTGCCGACCCGGTTTTGACCAATGAGCGGTACCCGATCAATCCGGCGCAGAGCAGGGGAGCGGCCTCGGCGTCGGAGTACCTTTTGGGAATCGGAAAGCAGAACCGTTCATCAGCGACGATAAATTCCGCGTAGCCGCCATCGAGGGTGTAGCCGGTAAAACGCGCGCGGTCGCAGAGGTTTTCGCGTTCGCTGCGGCAGAATTCGCACTCGCCACACGTCCAGCCCAGCCACGGAATGCCCACGCGGTCGCCGATTTTGAACCGTCGGGCGCCCTTGCCCTTTTCGACGATGACGCCGACAACTTCGTGTCCGGGCACGAGTGGCAGTTTTGGGTCGGGAAGTTCGCCATCCACAACGTGCAAATCCGTGCGGCAGACGGCGCAGGTGGACACCTTCACCAAAACCTGCGTCGTTTCAGGTTTCGGCCTCGGCAGGTCAACGGACCGCAGCGGTTGGCGCGGCGTTTCGAGGAGCATGGCGCGCATCTTCAGTTGCCAGTTGTTGGTAGATGGTTCATGGTTGAGAAAGTATGCGCTTTAACTTTTTGGACTATCAACCATCAACATTCAACTATCAACTACCGTGAACATTGCCATCGGGTCGGACCACGCCGGATTTCGATACAAGGAAGCCATCAAGCAACTGCTGCAAGGCCTCGGACACAGCGTCACGGATTTTGGCACGCATTCGGAAAAGCCGGTGGATTATCCAATGTTTATCCGGCCGGTGGCGGAGGCCGTCGTCCGCGGCGAATTTGAACGCGGTGTGGTGCTGGGTGGTTCCGGCAACGGCGAAGCGATAACGGCCAACCGGGTGAAGGGCATCCGTTGCGCCCTGAGCTGGAACGTGGAGTCCGCCCGGCTCGGGCGGCGGCACAACAATGCCAATGTCATTTCCATCGGTGAACGGATGGTCAGTCTCGAAACCGCCTTCGAAATGGTCCGTGTGTGGCTGGAAACGCCCTTCGAGGGCGGAAGACATCAGCGGCGGATTGACTTGATTGACGCTTCGCAGAACAAATCGTAGTTTCAAGCGATTATGTCTGAATTGCAAAATTCCCTCGTCGAATTGATCCGGCGCACCTCGGCGGAAATTCCCGACGATGTGCAACAAGTCGATTCTCGATTCACTGGAACAGGAAAAGAAAGGCACGATCGCCGAGAACGCGCTGAAAATCATCGAGCGGAACATTGAGCTTGCCAAGCAGAAGTCGCAGCCGATCTGCCAGGACACCGGCAGCATCCTGTTTTACGTGGATTGCCCGGTTGGCTTCGACCAGATCGCGTTTGAGGAAACGGCGAAGGAAGCCGTGAAGCTGGCGACGAAGAAGGGTTATCTCCGCCAGAACTCCGTGGATTCGCTCACCGGGAAGAATGACGGCACAAATGTCGGGCCGGGCGCGCCCGCATTTCATTTTCATCAGCATCGTTCGCCGGAAATCAGCGTGCGGCTCGTGCTCAAGGGCGGCGGCTGCGAAAATGTCGGCGCGCAATACTCGCTGCCGAGCGAGAAGCTCAACGCGAACCGCGACCTCGACGGCTGCCGCAAGGCGATCCTCGACGCGGTGTTGCAGGCGCAGGGCAAGGGCTGCGGGCCGGGCATCCTTGGCGTGTGCATCGGCGGCGACCGCGCGACGGGCTACGAGATGAGCAAGACGCAATTTCTGCGGCTGATTCCCGACCGGAACCCGAACCCGGAACTCGACAAGCTGGAGCAGGACATTTTGAAGACGGCGAACGAACTCGGCATCGGCCCGATGGGATTCGGCGGCAAGACGACGTTGCTGGGCGTGAAGATTTGCGCGGCGAACCGCCTGCCCGCGTCCTATTTCGTCAGCATCAGCTACATGTGCTGGGCCTACCGGCGCCAGGGCGTGACGCTGGATGCGGAGGGGAAGATTGGGAAGTGGCTCTATTGAATCAGGCGCAGACTGACATGACGCAAGAGATTTGACATGGCTCTAATCCTTCCAGGCGAACCTGAAGTGAATACGTGGCTTCGGGAAATGGGAATTGACCACGGCATTCGAGAGTTGCGTTACAAACCTGATCTGAACTCCGACTGCGCGTCGATACTGTTGGAGCTGTTCAGACAACCACTTTCCATCTACATGCAGGCTGCGATAGCACAAGCATTTTTTTTACGCAAGTCAGCACGCAGGGAAAAATGGGAAGCGGTGGGCATTCTGTTGAAAATTATCGATGAGAATCCTGATAAATACGGTCACTTCACAGATTTAGTGTTGAACGAACTCGCGAACAATGTGGATGCGACCAGGGTGCATGAGGTTGGGCGAATGGCTCTCGACAAACACTTTGGCCCGATGCGTCACGGATTTATTGAAGCGCTGCGGCAGATCGGCAATGGCGATGCCATAGCATATCTTCTACGAGCTGCTAAAGATTCAAGAACGGCCTCGGATGCGTTGAGAAACCTCGCCCGACTCCGTGTGGAGGGGGCGCTGGAGCTTTGTGAAGAGGCCCTAAAGCGTTCCGACCTGGACGCGAATTCCCGGGAGGTGATCAAAGAGACGCATTCCAAACTCAAGCGTCAACTGGCCAAGAACCCGTATGCCTCATCGCACGTGATAAACGAATCCGTTCCGGATGGCTTGGAGGAGTGGAGTGTTAACTTGGACGGCTGTGAATTGAGAAAAGCACTGCGAAACGTTCGGAAATGCGTTTCAACCGGCTTCACCAAGCAAGAAATCCTAGAAGTAATGGCGGCATCTGACGATTTGGGCATTCACGAAAAGGTTCGGTTCAAGTTTTCGGTAAGTTTCAGGTCAATCGAAATCATTCTATATCTGGGGATTTTCTGCAATGATACCGACGCTTACGATTTGTCTGTCTTTGGTTCGCAAGAGTTAGTTGATAAAATTGATCAAATGTGGAGCATAGGAGGCAAAAATGATTAAACTTTCGTTTCCATTCACCGAAGAAAAAATCCGGGCGTTGAAGGTCGGCGATGAGGTGCTGATTTCCGGCGTCGTTTTCACCGGGCGCGACGCGGTCCACAAATATCTGCACGAGGGCGGCAAGCTGCCGCCGGGCGTGAACCTGCACGACGGCATCCTGTATCATTGCGGCCCGGTCGTGATGAAGCAGGAAGACGGCACTTGGAAGGCCACCGCTGCTGGGCCGACCACTTCCATCCGCGAAGAACCGTATCAGGCTCAGATCATCAAGGATTTCGGCATCCGCGGCGTCATCGGCAAGGGTGGAATGGGTGACAAGACGCTGGCGGCGTGCAAGGAACACGGCTGCGTGTATCTGCACGCGGTCGGTGGCGCGGCGCAGGTGCTCGCCGATTGCGTCAAAAAAGTGCGCAACGTTTACATGATGGAAAAATTCGGTGCGCCGGAAGCAATCTGGGAATTTGAAGTGGAAGATTTTCCAGCGGTAGTGACGATGGATGCGCACGGCCATTCGCTGCACAAGGAAGTGTTTGCGAAGAGCCAGGCGGAACTGGCGAGAAGACTCTGATCATTTCTGATTTTCGATATGCGATCTGAGTGACTCCTTCGAGTCTCGCGTGGATTCGTAAATCGGCATCGTAAATCTGGAGTTTCAGGCGTGGTGTTTAATTTCTCCCACCCCAAAACCGCAATAGTTACGGCTTCTTCAATATTAGGGAGTTACGGTCCGATAATAGCAGTGCGGATAGTTCGTGGCCTCCGAATAAATGAATGTGCTCGCCCCGGTTGAATCAGCCGAGTTGGTGCTAATGGCTGTCCAGTTAACCAGGTCAGTTGAAGACAGAAGCACATACTTCTGACCGGAAACACCGCCCGACGCCGAAACCTTTACACTGCCATCTGCCTGGCAAATGAGTGAAAGCGTGGGCGACATCGGGAGATTGACCGTCAGTGTGGCGCTGTTGGTGACGCTGCCGCATGCCCCGCACACAACCACGGCATAAGTCGCTGTGTCATTGGTGCTCACATTGTTCAAGGTCAGACTGTTGCCAATTTGCTCCGACATGACACTGCCGTTCTTTATCCAAACGTAATTGAACGGTCCGGTGCCCGAAGCCAGAGTGCTGAATACCGCATTGTCACCCTGGTAGCGCACCAGATTGGTTAGCGGGGTTGCCGTTACTGGGACATTCACCGTCAAAGTCGCCGTGTTGGTAACGGGACTGCCGGCCCCACTCACGATGACCGTATAGATTCCCGCCTGGTCCGTGGTCACGTTGTTCAGGGTGAGGCTGCTGCCGGTTCCAAGCAACGAACCGCCAAAGAGCCATTGATAGCTCAAACCCGTTCCGCTTGCAGTCACGCTGAACGTGACGTTGCTGCCCACAACGGTTGTCTGGCTCACGGGTGCGGCGGTTACTGTTACCGGGACATTCACCGTCAAAGTCGCAGTGTTGGTGACGGGACTGCCGGCGCCGCTCACAATCACCGTGTATGTTCCCGCCTGATCCGTGGTCACGTTGTTCAAGGTGAGGCTGCTGCCGGTTCCGAGCAACGAACCGCCAAAGAGCCATTGATAGCTCAAACCCGTTCCGCTTGCAGTCACGCTGAACGTGACGTTGCTGCCCACAACGGTTGTCTGGCTCACGGGTGCGGCGGTTACTGTTACCGGGACATTCACCGTCAAAGTCGCAGTGTTGGTGACGGGACTGCCGGCGCCGCTCACAATCACCGTATAGATTCCCGCCTGGTCCGTGGTCACGTTGTTCAAGGTGAGGCTGCTGCCGGTTCCAAGCAACGAACCGCCAAAGAGCCATTGATAGCTCAAACCCGTTCCGCTGGCGGTCACACTGAACGTGACGTTGCTGCCCACAACGGTTGTCTGGCTCACGGGTGCGGCGGTTACTGTTACCGGGACATTCACCGTCAAAGTCGCAGTGTTGGTGACGGGACTGCCGGCGCCGCTCACAATCACCGTATAGATTCCCGCCTGGTCCGTGGTCACGTTGTTCAGGGTGAGGCTGCTGCCGGTTCCAAGCAACGAACCGCCAAAGAGCCATTGATAGCTCAAACCCGTTCCGCTTGCAGTCACGCTGAACGTGACGTTGCTGCCCACAACGGTTGTCTGGCTCACGGGTGCGGCGGTTACTGTTACCGGGACATTCACCGTCAAAGTCGCAGTGTTGGTGACGGGACTGCCGGCGCCGCTCACAATCACCGTATAGATTCCCGCCTGGTCCGTGGTCACGTTGTTCAGGGTGAGGCTGCTGCCGGTTCCAAGCAACGAACCGCCAAAGAGCCATTGATAGCTCAAACCCGTTCCGCTTGCAGTCACGCTGAACGTGACGTTGCTGCCCACAACGGTTGTCTGGCTCACGGGTGCGGCGGTTACTGTTACCGGGACATTCACCGTCAAAGTCGCAGTGTTGGTGACGGGACTGCCGGCGCCGCTCACAATCACCGTATAGATTCCCGCCTGGTCCGTGGTCACGTTGTTCAAGGTGAGGCTGCTGCCGGTTCCAAGCAACGAACCGCCAAAGAGCCATTGATAGCTCAAACCCGTTCCGCTGGCGGTCACACTGAACGTGACGTTGCTGCCCACAACGGTTGTCTGGCTCACGGGTGCGGCGGTTACTGTTACCGGGACATTCACCGTCAATGCGGCACTGTTGGTAACACTGCCGCACGCGCCGCTCACGATGACCGTGTAAATTCCTGCCTGACCCGTTGTCACGCTATTCAACGTAAGGCTGCTGCCTGTCCCGTGCAACGAACCGCCAAAGAGCCATTGATAGCTCAAACTTGTCCCGTTTGCGGTCACGCTGAAGGAAACGTTGCTACCAACAACCGTCGTTTGGCTCACTGGCGGAACGGTGACCATGACGGAGGCATTTACTGTTAAAATCGCACTGTTGGTCACCGCGCCGCTGCAGGCCCCGCTCACAATCACGCTGTACGTCGCTGAGTCACTGGCGCTCAGATTGTTCAAAGTCAGAGTGCTGCTGTTCTGGCCGGAAATCAGACTTCCATTTTTCAACCACGCGTAACTGAATGGTCCGGTTCCCGAAGCCACCGTGCTGAAAATTGCGCTGTCGCCCGGACAACCCGTCACATTGTTCAGTGGCGTCGCTGTGACCGGCGTGTTGACGGTCAAAGTCGCACTGTTGGTCACGCTGCCCAGCTGTCCGCTGACGATCACTCTGTAGGTTGCCGCGTCGCCGGCGCTCACGTTGTTCAAGCTCAGGCTGTTGTTCGTCTTGCCACTGATGGCCGCATTGTTTTTCAACCAGACATAGCTGAAAGGTCCTGTTCCGGAGGCCTCGGTGCTGAAGACGACGCTGTCACCCGGGCAAACAGTCTGGTTCACCGGACCCACGGCGCCGACCCGGACGGTGAGATTAGTGACTGTCTGAGCGTTATTACCCGTGAAGTTGAAATTGGGCGGAAAATTAGTGCCGGCACCTACGAGATTGACTGTGATCTGATGGACGCTCCCATTGGCATTGGTTCCGCCGACCACGAAACTGCTGAGATCGAAAGCCGCGAGCACAGGCGATGGATTGGTCGCAGAACCCAGGTTAATATAGACACCATACATAATATTTGACCCTCCGTTTTCAAGGATCAGATAGGGAAAGCCGACGGCTTCTCCCATCCAGGTTGCCGCGCCGGTTGAAGTATTGAGACGGTAGATGTCGGTGTTTGTGCTGGTATCGCTGACATACAGGTTGCCGTCCTGCGCGAAGCGGATGTTCTGCCCCGTGCTGCCCAGGTTGCGAGCGCTGCCATAGAGACCGACAGAAGTCGCCGTTCCGTTGGTGATGTTTATTTTGTATAGCCGGTTCCGTGTCGCGCCGAACAACACACCGTCACCAGGCCTGAAGGCCAATGATTGAATACCGGTCACGCTGAAAGATGCAACTCTCAGCATCGCACCGTTTGATTTATTGAAAGTTACCAGGGCTGCAGAGTTGGAAATGCCATACAACGCTCCGTTTGTGGGACAGTAGGCAATGTCGTTAATTACGGACGCGCCGATGGTCGAGATCCTGGAGAAAGTACCGTTCAACAAATCAATGGTTCCGAAACGGTTGGTTGACTGATTGTACTCGGCTGCATATACGATGTTGTTCTGTGCTCGCGCAGAAAGGGCGAAGCTGACTGCCACTGCCAGGACTAACATTGCCTTGGTCACTGTTTGCAGTCGAAGGCCAGAGCATGATTTGTCGGGTTGGGTTCTGTTACCGGGCTTGTCTCTCCGACGGTCAGTTGCTGAGTTCGTGGCCGGAACAGGCTCAAGTGAGACACTACTGAAAATCCCCACAAACTGCGTCGTGGTTGTGGGCCTTTGTCCACTTGCTGGACAGCCGTGTCCATTTTTTTTCGCATCAAACGCATTTTTCACTTGTGAACCTTTCATTTCAGTTTCGATGTTGTCCAAAAAGCGTTTCCTGTGCCAAATAATAATACACAAACCAGCGGTGGCGTTGCTCGACCAAGTGCCTCCAAATCTGGCGCTTAGGCTATATGAAATCAGGAGTTTCCAGCGAGTAAGCCGGGCTCCAGGTGGGTGGGAATAGATATTGAAGAAGGACAAATTGCCCTGCCATTTCCCCCAAGCAGTAGCCTGAGGAAATCTACATCATCTCCTGAACTTTCCTGGCGTCAGAACTTCTGATTCCACTCCCGAGTGGCATATTTATCATGCGCTAGAGCGGCGGCATATCGCATCGGCGGATTTTTCAGCGGTGAGCTGGCTTTCCAAGCCTTTCGCAGCGCGGTTTTAACCTTCCCGGCGGGCAGGTTCAAGTTCGTCAAGAATTTGTCATGCGTCCTGCCTTCGCGATAGTGCGGTTGTTTGGATGGCATCTGCAAAACTTCATTGACCAGCCCCAGGTCAAAATTGAGCAGAAACGTCCCGTGGAACAGCAGGAAATGTTTCCGGCGACGTTGAGAATTGCCGGAAAATTTTGAATCGCCCAGGCAAAGATCGGTGTGGCCACGCACGACGATTTTGGGCCTGGGGTCCAGGTTCCGGGAATCGGGGTAAAGCGATTCGATAGCCCTGCGATTGCGTTCCATGATGAATCGGTTTGCCGGGGTAATGCGGTGGAGCGGGCCGTCTTCGATAATTCTCAAAACCAAGGCGTAATTGAGGCAGCCGGGGCCCTGGATCACGGTGCCGCCGCCGGAACAGCGACGGTAAACAGGAATTCTCTTTGTTTCGACGGCGGCAAGGTTGACCTCTGAAGCAACCTGATTTGCGTAGCCAACAACTACAAAATGTTGGCGCGATTCCCAAAAACGGAGGACTTCGTCGCCGCCGTCGTCTTCGCACCAATCAAGGAGTGCCTCGTCACACGCGAGGTTCTCGACGGGCGAGGGAAGCGTCAGGTCGAATAATTTCATTTTGCAGTTGCGCTGATTTCGCTGGCGTTGATGGGCAAATTGGGCTTTATTGTTTGCGCGTATTTTGCGTGACAAAAATAAGTGGGTATCACAGTGAGCATTCAGACAAAAGAAATTTACGGTTCGCGCTCCGCGTCGTCATCCGGTACCGGCAACGGTGACAAGTGGTCGGAATCGCTGCAATCGGTTTTTGAACTGGTGCTGGAAAGCCAGGGACCGGAACGGACGGCGCGTTTGCTGGACAAACTCGCCGAAAAGCTGCGCGCGGTGGCATTGGGTGCCAGTCGCGGTTTTAACCGGCCTTATGTCAATACGATTCCACCCGAACAGCAGGCCCCGTTTCCGGGCAATCGCGACATTGAGCGCCGCATCAAGAGTTACATTCGCTGGAATGCGATGGCCATGGTGGTCAAGGCGAATTCCACCACAAATGTAGGTGGTCACATTTCTACCTATGCTTCGGCGGCGACGCTTTACGAGGTGGCGTTCAATCATTTTCTGCGCGGGCGCACCGAAGATTTTCCCGGTGACATTGTTTACTTCCAGGGTCACGCCGCGCCGGGCATGTACGCGCGCGCGTACCTCGAAGGGCGGTTGAACGAGCAGCTACTCCAGAATTTCAGGCAGGAACTGGCCGAGGGTGGCGGGTTGTCATCGTATCCGCATCCGTATTTGATGCCGGAGTTCTGGCAATTCCCGACGGTCTCGATGGGTTTGGGGCCGATTCTGTCGTTGTACCAGGCGCGTTTCAACCGGTACCTGCAGGCGCGTGGTCTGGTGAAATGGAAGGACGAGCCGAAGCTCTGGGCATTTCTCGGCGACGGTGAAAGCGATGAGCCGGAGACGCTCGGTGCCATCACACTTGGCGCACGCGAGAACCTCGACAACCTGATTTGGGTCATCAATTGTAATTTGCAGCGGCTGGACGGACCGGTCCGCGGCAATGGCAAAATTATCCAGGAACTCGAGAGCCTCTTCCGCGGCGCTGGCTGGAACGTCATCAAGGTCATCTGGGGCACCGACTGGGACGATTTGCTCGCACGCGACAAGTCCGGCCTGCTGCTCAAGCGCATGGAGGAAGCCGTGGACGGCGACTACCAGAAGTATTCCGTCGAGCCGGGCAGCTACACGCGCAAGCATTTCTTTGGAAAGTATCCCGAGTTGCTTGAACTGGTGAATCATCTCACCGATGACCAGATCCGCAAACTGCTGCGCGGCGGACATGACGCGCGAAAAATGTATGCGGCCTACAAAATGGCCGTGGAACACAAGGGTCAGCCGACGGTAATTCTGGCCAAAACGGTGAAAGGCTACGGCCTCGGCGAGGCGGGCGAAGGGAAGAACATTTCGCATCAGCAAAAGAAGATGAATGAAAAGGAGCTTCGCGAATTTCGCGAGCGCTTCAACATCCCCATCAGCGACGACGTGATTGCCGAGACTCCGTTCTACCGTCCAGCCAGCGACAGTCTGGAAATGAAGTATTTGCTCGAACGCCGCCGGGCACTCGGCGGTTTCCTGCCGGAACGCAAGGTGACCGCGCCGCCGCTCGACGTTCCGAAACCGGATTATTTCGCCGAACTTTACCGGGCTTCGACCACCGACATTTCGACGACCACGGCATTTGGGAGGGTATTGAGCATTTTGCTGAAACACCCGGGTTTGAGCAGACATCTGGTACCGATTATTCCGGATGAGGCGCGCACGTTCGGGCTGGATACGATGTTCCGTGAAATTGGCATTTATTCATCCAAAGGCCAGCTGTATGAGCCGGTGGACAGCAATACGCTATCGTTTTATCACGAAGCGAAAGACGGGCAGATTCTTGAAGAGGGCATCACTGAGGCCGGTTCATTTGCTTCGTTTATCGCAGCGGGCACAAGTTACGCCACGCACGGTGTGGCGATGATTCCATTTTATATTTACTACTCGATGTTCGGCCCGCAGCGCGTCGGCGATATGTTCTGGCTCGCGGGCGACATTCGCGCGAAGGGTTTTTTACTCGGTGCCACCGCTGGGCGCACCACGCTAAACGGTGAAGGGTTGCAGCATCAGGATGGGCACAGCCTGCTGCATGCGAGTACCATCCCGACCTGTCTGCCGTATGATCCCGCGTTCAGATTCGAACTGGCCGTCATCATCGCCGACGGATTGCGCCGGATGTTCGCCGAGGGCGAAGAAGTTTTTTATTACCTTTCACTTTACAACGAAAACTATGCCATGCCGCCGATGCCGGCAGGAGTCGAACACGGCATCTTGAAGGGCTTGTATAAATTTAAACCCGGCCCGGATGGCAAAAAACTAAAGGCCCACATCTTCGGCAGTGGTTCGATTATCAACTCAGCGCTCCGGGCGCAGGAAATTCTAGCCGAGCGTTATGATGTATCCGCTGATGTGTGGAGTGCGACGAGCTACAAGCTGCTCCGCACCGACGCGCTGCGCTGTAAACGTTGGAACATGCTGCACCCGGCCGCACCGCAAAAAATATCGTATATCGAAACTTTGCTCGCGAAAGAGCAGGGGGCTTTCGTTGCCGTGTCCGACAACATCCGCACGGTGCCCGATCAAATCGCGTCGTGGGTGCCGGGCGGATTGATGACGCTGGGCACGGACGGTTTTGGCCGAAGCGACACGCGGGCCCGGCTCCGGCGATTTTTTGAAATAGACGCGGAATCCACTGTCATCGCCACGCTTTACGCGTTGGCGGAAAAAGGGCAGGTTGAGCGGCAACTCGTCGCCAAAGCCATTGATGACCTGGGGATGGACCCGGAAAAAATTCAGCCGCAGCTTGTTTGAGTTCGTTTAGGGTAACTTGTTTCTTGCCATTTCGCCCGGGGCGCGATTGAATAAGCAATTCCAGCCGGCTGGGTAGCTCAGTTGGTAGAGCAGAGGACTGAAAATCCTTGTGTCGGCGGTTCGATTCCGCCCCCAGCCACCACTTCTAACTGTAAGTGCAGCAAGGAGATGCGCGGTTGAGGGGTCCAAACGGGTCGGGTAAGCGAGCGACGTTACCGCCGCCCGCTCCCCTCAGAACCGGACGTGAAAGTTTCCCTTCATCCGGCTCAAGCCAATGCAAAGCCCCGCCGAAGCGGAGCCGGTTTCACGACGTTTTAATCCCGGCCTGCTCACGACTGATGCCGAACTTCTTTCGGAATGCACGCTCCACGAAGTAGGGCCTCCATTGTGGGTCGAACGGGTTGGCGTCCCGCCGGATTTTTACATGGCGTTTGATTTTGGTATCGCTTGCATACACAAGACGTTTCCAAATCAACTTGCCCTCCGGCGTTCGCTCGCCCGTGTCCGCCGCAAACGTCCAATTTCGGTTTCCCTGGGCTGGGAAGTATCGCTTCTTAACCCAAGCTGCCGATTTATTGGGATGCCTGCGTCTGGCCCATTGCCAGAGTCGTCGCCATATCTCATGGTCCACTCGCCCGAACGTCTCCGTTGCCACACAGTGCCGATGATATCGCTCGCTTAAAGGCGGAAGATGTTGATTGGCGGACTCAAGTAGTGAGTCTTTTCCGTGCCAAGACCGGCACGGCGCAAATCATTCATTTCGGCAACGTCCTGGCTGAAGTGTTGCGGGACTTGCCTGGAAACGGGTTGTTATTCCCGCGCCTTGCGGCGATGGACGAAAAGCACCGTGCTGCGCTTTTTCAACGGGCCTGCCGGCGTGTGGGCGTCACTGGCATTTCGCTTCATTCCTATCGCTACGCGTGGGCGGAGCGGGCCAAATGCGCCGGCTATCCTGAGCGGTATGCGCAAATGGCTTTGGGGCACAACAGCAAAGCGATCCACCGTGCTTATGCAAAGAAAGCACAGATGATTTTGCCGCCATTGGAGGAATACGAACAAAAAACCATGACGCCACCAACGACGAACTTGTAATAGAATAAGGCGATAACAGGTCACGCAGTCATCGAGACGCACACATCCGGTGCGGATACTGAAATTGGTTCTTGGTGAAAGCTACCGCGTGGCGCACAATAAGAATTGTCAGCACAGGCCAGTCGGCCAGCGCCATCGGCCAACGATTCATGCAGCCCGCATCTGCCATCCGCAAGGTCGCGTTTCTCGGCGATTATCTGCCGAGGAAATGCGGCATCGCCACGTTCACGACGGACTTGCGCTGCGCCGTGGCGGCGGAGTTTCCGGCGATGCAATGCCTCGTCGTGCCGGTCAATGATCTCGCGGGCGGTTACGATTATCCGGCGGAAGTGCGCTTCGAGATCGCGGAACAGGACCTGCCGTCCTATCTGCGCGCGGCGGATTTCCTGAACATCACGGACGTGGACGTGGTTTGCGTGGAGCATGAGTTCGGCATTTTCGGCGGGCCGGCGGGCAGTCATGTGCTGGCGTTGCTGCGCGAACTGCAGATGCCGATCGTCACCACGCTGCACACGGTGCTGCGCGAGCCGAACGCGGAGCAGCGACGCGTGATGCGCGACTTGATCCGGCTCTCGACGCGGCTGGTGGTGATGAGCGAACGCGGCGCGCGAATTTCTGCGCGACGTTTATCAGGCGCCGGCGGCCAAGATTGATCTCATCCCGCACGGCATTCCGGACATGCCGTTTGCCGACCCGAATTATTTCAAGGACGAATTCGGCGTGGCGGGCAAGCAGGTGTTGCTCACGTTCGGATTGCTGTCGCCGAACAAGGGCATCGAGTATGCGTTGCGCGCGTTGCCGGACATCATCCGGGAATTTCCCAACGTCGTTTACATCGTGCTGGGCCAGACGCATCCGAATCTGCTGCGCGACGAGGGCGAGGCTTACCGCCTGAGCCTGGAGCGGCTGGCCAAAGACCTCGGCGTGCAGAAGCACGTCGTGTTCTTCAATCGCTTCGTCGAGCTGGAGGAATTGATGCGGTTCATCGGCGCGGCGGACATTTATCTCACGCCCTATCTGACCGAGGCGCAAATCACCTCGGGCACGCTGGCCTACGCGTTCGGCGCGGGCAACGCCGTGGTGTCCACGCCCTACTGGCACGCGGCGGAATTGCTGACCGCCGAACGCGGCAAACTCGTGCCGTTCCGCGACGCCAAGGCCATCGCCGTCGCCGTGGTCGAACTGCTGCGCGACGAGCCGTTGCGCCACTCGATGCGCAAGAACGCCTACAAGCTGGGGCGCGACATGGTGTGGAGCCGCGTGGCGCAGCTTTATGTGAAGTCCTTCGAACAGGCGCGTCAGGACCACAGTTTCGTGGGCGAAAATCCTCGCCCATCAAGACGCTCGACGAACAGCCCGGCCAGTTGCCGGAGATGAAGCTCGACCATCTGTTTCGGATGAGCGATTCGACCGGCATTTTCCAGCACGCGAGCTTCACGGTGCCGAATTTCGCCGAAGGCTATTGCACGGACGACAACGCCCGCGCGCTGGTGCTGGCGCTGATGTTGCAAAAGCTGGGCCACGGCTCGCCGCGCCTCGGCGCGCAGGCCGCCACCTATGCCGCGTTCCTGAATCATGCCTTCGACCGCCAGCGCGGGCGTTTCCGCAACTTCATGAGCTTCGACCGGCACTGGCTGGAGGAAGTCGGCTCGGAAGATTGCCAGGGTCACGCGCTGTGGGCGCTGGGGTTGTGCGTGTCGCAGGCGGGCCAGGGCAGTTTTCAAATGCTGGCGGCGGAATTGTTCGAACAGGCCCTGCCCGTGGCCGCCGAATTCATGTCGCCGCGCGCGCTGGGCGTTCACGCTCATCGGCATTGACGAATACCTGCGGCGGTTCGGCGGCGACCGGCGCGCGAACCAGATTCGCGAATCGCTCACCGCGAAACTCATGCAACGCTACGCCGACGCCGCCACCGACGACTGGCAGTGGTTCGAAGAAGTGGTTTCCTATGCCAATGCCAAACTGCCGCACGCGATGATTCTCAACGGACGCTGCCTGAACAACGGAACGATGCTGGAACTCGGCCTCAAAACCCTGCGCTGGCTGATAAAGATCCAGACTTCGGATGCCGGCTCTTTCCGGCCCATCGGCTCGAACGGATTTTATCCGCGCGGCAAGGAACGCGCGCATCTTCGACCAGCAACCCATCGAAGCCCAGGTCACGATTTCCGCCTGCATCGAGGCGTATCAGGCGACGGGCGACATGTTCTGGGTCGCGGAAGCGCGGCGCGCGTTCGAGTGGTTCCTCGGTCGAAATGATCTGGGCCTCGCGCTCTACGATTCGACCACCGGCGGCTGCCGGGACGGCTTGCACGTGGATCGTCTGAGCCAGAACCAGGGCGCCGAGTCCACGCTCGCCTTCCTGCTCGCGCTGGCGGAAATGCAGGCGCTGCAGAACACCCTCACCAGTTTCAAGGAACCCGCCGGCAAATAATTGGCGTTGGTCGGAACCTCGCCGCAAAAACAATATGACTACCCCCACCTCGCCACCCGTTCACGCCAAACGCATTGGACCCACCCTGGTGCCCGACCGCTCGCGGGTGCTGCATGCGACCCTTTTATCCCAGCAGCGACGACATCGCGCGGAGAATCGTCGCCCGTGTCATGGCTCTCCCGGACGAGGAAGTCGCCCGGCTGCTGGGCCAGGTGCTCGGTGAGTTTGCCGACCGGCACGAACACGTGGAACAGTTTTTCCGCAACCGCTTTGCGCAGGTGTGTCATTACCTGGGCGAGACGGTGCGAAGCCGTCGGCCGAACGGCAGGCGCTCATCGGCGCTTACTTCACGCACGAATACTCGCCGGAGTCCGCGGCGCTGTTCAATCCGTCCATCGTGCCGCATCCGGACCAGTCCGGACTGCCCAGGGGCGCGCTGCGTTTCATCCTGAGCCTGCGGGCCACGGGCGAAGGCCACATTTCCTCCATCACCTTCCGCATGGGCACCGTCAGCGCGCAGCATCGCATCACGCTCACGCCGCCCGTGCCGTTTGTGACGGAGCCGGAGCGCGTGCCGAACGCCGCTTACGACAAGGGCTTGTTTGCCCACAAACTCCAGGAAGCGGGCGTGCAAAATGATTTTTGCCGGCGCGTGCTGGATCAACTCCCCGAGGCTTTCACCCTGGATGAACTGCACCGCGTCCTGGCCGCGGAGCGCCGGCAAACCGACCCGGCCGACGCCACGGCGACCGCGCCGCGCGCGGCATCCTGCTGCTGGCGGAGTCGAATTACGAAGTGAACTTTGCGCCCGACAGCCGGGTTTCGCAGCGCGTCCTTTTTCCGTCCGCGCCCAGCCAGAGCAACGGCATCGAAGACGCGCGCTTCGTCCGGTTCCAGAACGACGACGGCAGCTTCACCTACTACGCGACCTACACCGCCTACGACGGCAAGATCACCCTGCCGCAATTGCTGGAGACGCCGGACTTTCTTCCATTTCAAATTCAGCACGCTCAACGGTCCCGCCGTGCAGAACAAAGGCATGGCGCTGTTCCCGCGCAAAATCAACGGGCACTACGCGATGCTCTCGCGCCAGGACGACGAGAACATTCTGCTGATGTTCTCGGACAACATCCATTTCTGGCAGACGCCGAAGCTGCTGCTGTCGCCCGCGCAGCCGTGGGAATTCATCAAGATCGGCAACTGCGGTTCGCCGATTGAAACCGAAGCGGGCTGGCTGGTGTTGAGCCACGGCGTCGGCGCGATGCGGAAGTATTGCCTCGGCGCGTTCCTGCTCGATTTGAACGATCCGACGCGCGTCATCGGCCGCCTGCGCGAACCGTTGCTTTCTCCGAACGAAGCCGAGCGCGAAGGCTATGTGCCGAACGTCGTTTACACCTGCGGCGCGCTGTTGCACGGACGCGAACTCATCATTCCCTACGCGATGAGCGACTCCGCCACCAGCTTCGCCACCGTTTCCCTGGATGAACTGCTGGCCGCGATGGAGTGAGGCGAGGCACACGAACTGAGCCGCACCGTCCGATTGCCATCAAGACATCGGTTCACCCCGTCCAGTCTCCATGCACTCAAGCGTTCGCTCCGGGAAGATAAGGATCTGATAACGGGGTCAAGCGGCAGCACTGGACGGAGACACAGGGTGGGCGGGACTCTGCTCGACGGCTGCCCTGGTCAGGTTCGCGAACACCTTGGATTCATCCCAACTGATCCGGTCAACCGCGCGCGTCGGAATCTGCACTTCCTTGCCGGAAAAACGGTGCCCGGTTTTGATGACGAGTTGACGAATCGCCCAACTCTGGACGTCCATCATGAAATCACAGACATGGCCGACCGTCCCATCGCTCGCCTGGAGGTGGTAGCCGTTCACGGCTTGCGCGCTTCGCAGATGCGCATCGGCAGATTCGGGGCGCCGGTCACTCGCAGTGACCGGCCCATCCGGGAGAGGTTCTGACGGCAGCTCCAAAATCGGGAAGCCGCTCATCCCCCATAACCCGTCACCCCGCCAGTAAAACGGCCAGCCGTAATAACGGTAATACTCCTCTTCGTATTGTCGCGGCACCGGCTTGTGCGACTCGATCGAAGGGCTGTTCTCAATCTGCTTCCGGGTCAGGTTTACGCGCAGGGCTTTTCCGGTCTGGGCAAGGTCGCCAAAAGCATGGGGTGAGATGAGCACCTGTCGTCCCGGCAACCACGAGCCCGTGTCCGCGACCAGATAGCGCACTGCCCAGTTTTGATCATCAAAATAGAAGTCCTTTACCTGGCCGATGTCGCCATCCAATGCCCCAAGTTTGTCTCCGTACAACTGTTTAATGCTTTGTAACATAAATCTGCCTTTCGTCAAAAGTGTGCGGGCAACGGCCCGGGTTGACAAACTTGCCCGGTATTCGATCCATTCAACCGCCTGCCCAGGCTGCCGATGGAGCACAGCCCGTCCTCTTCAAATTCTGCCCAGCAAAAGCAGGACGACCAGGACAGCCAAAAGCACGCCCAGTCCGCTGCTCGGGTAATAGCCCCACGTCCGGCTGTGTGGCCACGTCGGGAGTGCGCCGAGCAACATAAAAATGAGTACGACCAACAGAATAGTTCCTAACATAATGTTCCTTTCAATGTGCGAACGTAATTCGCCTGGTTATCTGCCGTGATTGTCCCCGCGCTTGTCGGGCTGGTTGTCCTTCCGGTTTTGTTTCTGGCCTTGATTCGAGCCGGACGGTTTCCAATTTTTGGGATACTGCTTGACCACCGCGGCATGGTGATTCGCCGGAGAGTCGTGGAAATCCATCCTCACGGACGGTGAAGCCAGCACCACGTTAACCGAGACGCCCCGCGGCGCCGGCCGCGCTACCCACGCGTTGCCTTCCCGGTAAGCGTATTGGTGCCGGCTGACGCTGTAATAGCATTCATAGTTGGGGTAATAAACGTAATCGTCCTGCGCCACGAATACATTCGGTTCCACCTGAACCCCGGCGCGCGGTCCATCAACGTAACCCACGCATCCAGTCAGCGTTGCCAGGAGCACTGCACCCAATACAAATCCAACCTTATCGGTTTTGAAGAAAAGTTTTTTGTTTATCATGGAATCAGAATAGTCCCAAAACGGGCCGGCGCTATGGGGTGTTACCCTACCAAACAGTTATATATCCGTCCCTGGCGGACAGGTTGGGATGATCAAAGAAATCGAATGAGGAATTTCACGCCGACCGCCGGGGTGGTGTCCTGATTTGAAATTGAGGAGCCAATTCAAGGCGATTGAACCATAAAGTTGCCAGGTGTCCGTATTCAAGCACAAGCCGGCCTTGAATCACTCACGATTCAGTCTCCACCCGCGGATTTACGAATTAAATTCCGGCCCGACCGAGACCGGTTTGGCCGGGGGACGTTTGAGCGGCCCGCTCGTTCGACCTTCCACCGGATTCAGGCTCGCGCGCCCAAACTGAGACCAAGGGTTTTCCCGGTGGTGGCAAGGAACACGCTAGTCGCGGTCACACCAGATCGGACTTAATAATGAATGTGATGTGCGAAAAAATCAAAAATCCGGACCGTGGTCTGCCCGCAGCAGAATATGCCAAACCAGGCCAGCAATATTGGGTTCAATGCAAAAGTTATAGGTGTTTGGCGGTATTGGACAATTCGGGCAAATGGATCTGCGTCGCCACCGGCAAGGAATTGACAGATGTTATCAGAGTGTATTCTGACTGAATCAAAACAATAGTTTCTTCCAATCTTCAGATGTGGTCGGTGATGCCCGCTTCCAGCGCCAGCGTAACGCGCAAAACTCACGCGCCCAAACTGAGACCAGGGGTTTTCCCGGTAGCGGCAAGGAACACCCTGGTCGCGTTTGGACCTGGAGAGAGGTAACGATACTCATGCAACAACCGCGAATAAACAGTTGGCCGCGCCGGTACGGCGTTTGGTTGGCCTTTGCGAATCATGGGATTCACGAGAGTTCCCGAAGGAAACCGCTGTGCGGGTTTCAAGCGTCAAAGACGCGAAAGGAAAGAAATCAAATGAAATGGACGCAGGAAATGAGGAGAAGCCTATACTCCCGACTGGTGAAAGATTTTGGGCCTTACAACGCGTGGGGGGTCAAAATCGAACCGAAAGACAGAAAGGATGAATTCGCCAAAGTTCTGGCAGAATTGGCCATCCAATTCTCGAAGGAAGCCGGGCACTTTATTCTTGCCAGTGCCGTGCAAGCACAGATCAATTGGGCAATAACCTCAGAGATGGAAATGAAAGATCCATCACGCATCCGCAATTTTATTTTGAACAAGGCGGCGGCACTGGATGCGGGCTTTATTTCTGCATCTGAATTGCCGACCCGTATCACTTGTGAATTTGGGAAGCCTGGGCCTGAGAAATTCGACGAATCATTTGAGGAATAAGATTCAAATCAGGACTCTACCGCCGCCGGCTGAGGCGCAGCGAAGATTTTCCGCAGGGCCAGATGGGTGGGTAGAAAGGCGACGAACCACAGCAAGCCAAGCCACAGGATGACATAAAGATTTTGGTTAACCCAGAGTTGCGGCTGCTGGTCGTTGAAACCGTAAACATAATTGAGGTTGATGGGGAGATTGGGGTTGGCCGGATGGGCGCCAGCAGGCGGAGTAAAAAAGAAGCAGACGAGCACCAATCCTGTGGCCAGGACCGTCCAGGCGGACAAAGCCCGTTGGTCATAACCCAGGCGGACCAGCAGCCAGACGAGCAGCAAGGGCAGCCAGCCATGGAAAAGCGAAAGCCCGCGGGTGAAAAGCGACAGATGGCGATCAAACATGTAACCGGTCAGGCCGAAAAGGTGAAAACCCAGAAGGTGGCTGCCAAAGTCCGCGAGCCAGAGGCATTGCGGAAGCAGAATGCCCACGGAGCACATGCTGATGAGCAGGGAGCTTTCCAACCACATGCCCGTCACTGTGAGAAGGAGGGCGGCATCGCAGAACCATAAAAAATTGGTGGGCCCGTAGGTATGCCAGTAAATTGGAACCAGGACGGCAAGAAAGACGGTGCCGGCCAATTTGGCGGCCAGCGGAATTTTGCAAGGGGACGTTTTCAAACCGCACAGGTTGAGCCTTATTTCTACCGGGGTGCCGTTGCTCGTCACGAACGCGAACTACCGCACGATGACTTCCGGCGGGCGCACGACAACTTCCGGGGCGCGCACCACCACTGCCGGAGGTCCCACCAGGACTGCGTCATGATGTTCGTATCTTGCATGCCCGCCCCGTCCGCCTCCCGGGAAAATGCATCCGGTGGTGGAGAGGAGGATGACCATACCGCTTAAAAACAGGATTTTTTTCATATTTGGTTTGTATCGCTTTCTTGAGGACGTTACGCGAGGGGTGGGAACTTCTCTATGGGGTATAACCCTACGTCCGATTTCTGACGCCCGCGTTGCAGGCGCAGGGCGGAACACACTCAGCGCCTTATTTGGAATTGGGTTCGGGCGGCTTCATGGGAGTCAGCGCTGCCAAAATGGCCTTTTGCACCGTCGGATTGGAAAGATTTCCCAAGTGACCGCCCTGCGGGAAGACGGTCAATTGTTCCGGGGCAAACGTGGCGTGGAGCCAGGCCAGGTCCTCGTCCGTCAGGAGAAAATCGTTTTGATTGACGATGATGCGGATGTTGGGATTGGCGCGCAGACCGGTTTCATATGTCCGCAAGTCACCGGCTTTTTCCAGCGTTTCCGCCGCCGGCGAGGCGAGGCCCCGGGCCTGATAATATGGAATCGCAAACTTCTCAAAATAATCCTGGTAGGAATACTTGAGAATTTCCTGATACACCGGCTCGCGCCGGAAATTCCGGATCGGGTGATGCAGAACTCCCTGATTATTTCGCCGCTGGCTGCTGAAAATAATGTCCCGCAGCGACGAGTCGAAACGTCAGTCCGATGAGAAACTTGGATTCGATGGCGTTGAAGGGCAGCGAGGTTTGCGGCGTGAGCGTGCTTTTGCTCAAGGCGGCCACCTTGAGAAAGGTGTTTTCGATGTCGTCGGTTCGTTCCGCAGCCGGCCAGCTGCAAGGGCGCCCGGTAAAATTCGTCCAGCTTGGAAATCCCCTGCGCCATGCGAACGGGGGTATTGATGGCGACGAAGCGGTCAAATTGGATCAACGGCCCGCCTTCGCCAAGGCTTTGGCGGGCGGGCAACTGATCCCGCGACGGCGGGACGCCGAGGCCAGGCGGAGGCGGGTTCGTCGGTTCGGTGGCCGCGATGAACAAGGATTGGAATGCGCCCATGGAATAACCCATCAGCGCCTTGTTGCCCAGCCGGTCCGGATACAACACGTGCAAGCGGCGATCAATCTCGGTGAGCGCGACGTGCAAATCGTGACCATCCACCGGCAGATAAGCCGGCAGCGCCGCCGTCGAGGCGTGTTCCATGAACTCGTAGTTGAAAGGGCTGCTGACGCACACGGCGGAGAAGCCGTTTTTGTAAACCAACTCGGCCAGCGCCAGGGAGGTTTCGGCCAGCCGATGCGAACCCAGCCCGGGAACGATGTAAACCACGTTCGCCTTTCCCGGCTGCAGCCAAAACGTAAATTTCAATTTCCGGCCCGTTGCCGGAATCAGGACCGACCGGGTCTTGCCGTGGCTTGGGAATTCAGGGTCTTTGAAGGTGAAGAAGACGGATTCGAGGGTTTCCAGCGAGGCTTCGTCCTGTTTTCCTTTCACCTGGAAATTCGCCACCCGGTTCGCTCGTGCGAACGTCCAGGCGTATTGAATCTCGGAATACGGGTCCATTTCGGCCTGGCTGAAGCGCACATATTCGCCCACGCTGTCGGCGAGATCGTTATACATGACCGCGTAGTTGAGATAAGTGTAGGGGCCGAGATAGGTCAGCGGATCGTTCGCGACGAATTTGTAGGGAGCGATATAGATCAACGGATTGGCCGCCGTGTCGGCGGCCAGGCCGACGGTGTCCCGTTCATTGCTCGGTCCAAAGACCGGCAGCATCAGAAAGCACTCCGGCTTCCAGCCCCATTGGCCGAACGTCTGGCCAAAATCCGCGTCCGATTTCGGAATCTTCCATTTGCTCGCCACGTCGAAGAACCCGGCCACCCCGACGGTGGTGTTGCAGACGAACCGGTAGGATTCATCGCGGGCGCCGCTCCATTTTCCCTGGAGCAGATTGTTGATCAATCGTCCCGGGTAGGTGAGGTTCTTGCCAAAATTTCCGATTCCGGTCCGGACCGGTTTCACGACGACAAACCGATAAACCTTGCTGGTCGGCTTGATGACGTCGGTCATCAGCGCCTTGTTGAAGGCCCACATCACCCGATTCAACGGTTCGAGCGGGTCGGGGACGGATTTGGGGAGAACAACGGTCTCCGCAGTGAGTTGATTCGGGGTGGAGGCCGGCGAAGTGTTGGTTGAAACCGGTGCCAACGTTTGGGCCTGGGACGTGACAATCCACACGCCTCCCAGCACGACGGCCAGAACCACGCGACCCAATCCGGTCAACGGGAACCTCGAAACTTTCAGGTGATGCACAAGGTGATCAGCCGGTTGCGGGAACGGACAAAAGCCGAATGACGCGTTTGCCGCCGGCTTGTCGCATCTGGCCGCAAAGGCCTTTTACGCTGCTGGCTACCCGACCCGTGGGACACGGATGTCGCCGGAGTGATTGAGAATGCCAAAAGCGAACAACAGCCACACGACGACGCAAACCACGACGACGGCGTTGAGGATTTTCTTAATCTTTCCGTCCATCGGGATGTAGGTATTGACCAGCCAGAGCAGCACGCCGATGACGATCAGGGTGACGGCGAGAGAGATCAGTGACATAGATTACCTCCAATTCGGATCAGTGTTTTATTTTTCATGCCGCGAGCTTAAGCCGGCGCGCCGGCGGGCGCCATGGGGTGTTACCCTACCAGGAATTTCATGTGGCCGGCTTCCGACGCGGCCACCTCAATCCACAACCATTGAACGCGATACCTTCCTCCAATGCGTTCGTTCCAGGTCATCATGCTGGAAACCAATCGTCCGCTTTCTCGCCTTCAACCAAAGTGGCGCGGGACTGCCTCGATTCAGAAAGATTCGGAATGCATTCCAAGCGACCCCAACGTCGTTGGGGCGAAGGTCAACCGTTTCGGTCGCGCGGGCCGGAGTTTCAAGCAGAGGGTTCATATCTTTGTTCCCGGGTCGAAGTCGTCAGGAAATTTACAGGGCCTTGCTGGCCGTGACTCCGCCGTTGATCGTTTTTGAAGTCCAAAGACTGACTCGGGCGACAGACGCCAAGGAGGTGGGGGTGAAGAACCCCGCTGAAAAAACGGCTGTGCGCCCGAATCAAAATTCCAGAAGAACACGTCACCGGCGTTCGCGCCGTAATGGAATCCGGTTTCATCCTCATAACCAATTGGCACATGGGACGCGGTTGCCGTGCGCAAATTCGCAATGAACCCAACCAATTTCAGGACTTTTTCCCTGCAATTAGTTCTCATGACGTGAAATATAATTCTGGAAATCACGCGTCCGCTATGGGGTGTTTTCCCCATGTGCGTTTTTCGAGGATTCCGCCCCGGCACAAGTGTCCGGTCTGGCGGAGTGTTAACTGGACGCCGGACCGGAGATGGGAATCTTCATAGCCGCAAATCACCGGCCGACGGCTTGCTTCGCCAGTCTGGCGCCGCGGCGATCTGCTCTTGGAGGGTGACAGTGGCACTCAACACTGCTTTGACCGTTTCCAACAACTGGCTGATGTAGAAAGGTTTTGGCAGCGTGGCCGCCAGTTGAAACAACGGGTTTCGGGCCAGTTCGTCCGTGGGCACTCTTTCGGCAGCCATGATAACCGGCAGGCCCATGCGGGCGGAATGCAGTTTCCTGACCAGGTCAACGCCGGTCAGCCTGGGCATGTCGTTCTCGGTTATCAGAAGATTGTAACGGTTGACCTGAAGCGCTTCCCAGCCGGCGGCGCCATCCTCGGCGGCGTCAACGTGGTAGCAGGGGTGGGCCAACGCTTCGGTGTACATCAGGCGAAGGTCCCTGTCCTGATCAATCACAAGAATCCGGTGGCGCAGATTCGCCTGGTATTGAACTGATGTGCTCGCCGGCTCGCCTGCTGGCAAGAGTTCAATAGCTTCCATGGTAATAAGCCGTTGCCGCCGTTTTAAGTACGGTGACAGCGAGCCCTCTTGTGAAGATTCATTATCTTTCATAGTAAAGGAAATAATAAGCTGGAAACGCGGGCGGGCGCTATGGGGTGTTTTCCCCATGGGAGATTTTGTGGGGGTCAGCCCCGGCACAAGTCTCCGGGCAGGTAGGGCATCCACTGGACGCCGGGAGCGGGGATTGGAATCATCATCGCCATAGACCACCGGCTGATGGCTGGCTTTGCCAGTCCGGCAGCGGCACGTTTGCGCGGGGAGGCTTGAGCGACCCGCGCGTTCAAACCTCCCGGCTCATGCTCCCAAACTGAAACCAAGGGTTTTCCCGGTGGCGCCAAGGAACGCCCTAGTCGCGGTCGCACTGGATGGGACGTAACGGTAATTATGCGAACCATCTGCGAACAAAAGGTTGGCCGCACCGACGGGGCTTTGGATTGGCCTTTGCGAATCATCGGATTCACAAAAGTTCTCGCAGGAATTCTTTTCGTCGCCATGCTCCACGACCCCGTTCAGGCTCTCGGCGCAACCGTTCCACCGGGGCAAAGCGTCACTTTGGCCTGGAACCGAAGCACGGATCCAACTGTGGCGGGTTACAACCTCTATTACGGTGGCGCCAGCGGCAACTACACCAACATGATTAATGCCGGCAATGCCACAAACGTGACCATTTCCAACCTGATCCCGGGAACCACCTACTATTTTGCGGCGACAACGTATTCTTCTGTGGGTGTGCAAAGTCCCTTTTCAAGCGAAGTGGCCTACACGGTGCCAATCCTTCCCGGAGTACACTTCCGCGTTACGCCCACCCGGCAGTTCATCCTGACCGTGACCGGACCGGTCGGCCACACGTATGACATCCAGGCGACGCCGGATTTCAAGACCTGGACAGTCATCGGCACCGTGACGGTGGGTGCCAGCGGTTCGGTGGATTTTACCGACACGAACGCGGCGAGTTTTCCGAGACGTTTCTATCGCACCCGCGGATGACTCTGAACGGATCCACCGCGGCGGGCGGCTTTATAAAAAAGCCGGCCAGCCGGCGGCGGTTGAAAAGAGAAAGGAAAACAATGAAACTCGAAGTCCAGTTTGACCG
Source organism: uncultured Verrucomicrobiae bacterium (assembly GCA_963802515.1). Taxonomy (GTDB): domain Bacteria; phylum Verrucomicrobiota; class Verrucomicrobiia; order Limisphaerales; family UBA11358; genus UBA11358. Next base: position 98,182 of record CAWDIX010000002.1, on the reverse strand, counting down.
GGAAATTCGCTTTAACCTGCCGGTCTGGTGCATAACCCGAACCCGGATGCAGTGGTCGCCAGGCATCCGGATTTCGTTGCGCCTTGGCAATGGCCGGCCGGCTGAAGCCAATTGCCCACCGAACCGGCTGGTCACAGCCAGCCCTCGCGGAAGGTAACGGTCATCATGAGCACTTTTCACGAACGCAGGGTGGAGCCGGCGGGAGCGCTCGAATCGAATACCTGTGTTGCACCTGCTCGCATTCGCCGTCAGCTTTGCGAGGGGCATGATTTTGAGGGCCCCGAGGCGCGCCGCCCGGACAATGCTCGCGGCCGGCCTTCCGCAATCATCGGCCGGTCATGCCTTCCATCCGCCCGGAATAAAATTACTCAGGGGTTAGTCCGGGCGGCGCACGATTATCATCAGCGCGGGACGATTGTCACCCTGTTGCGGCAGCTGGGACTGCGGATCAAGAGTCGGGGTCAGGCATTCTGGGATCAGCCGAGGCAGGAATTGGAATGGTTGTTCCACGATGCCAGGGAACAATATGAACAGCGCCGCATCAGTTTAATGCCAAGGCGTATGGAAGACGAACGTGAACGTGTGACCCAATTGAACGTTCTCTGGCGGGAAATCCTGTCACGCTTTCAATGGCATTTGTCCCCGCACTTCCTGCGCGTATCCGGTGTCATCCGGAACCGAAGACAGTTGCCGAGTGGAATGTTCTCACACTATTGCCAGTATCGGAAATGCCGCGCGCAGTTCCTCACTCCCTGGCGCCACCAGAAGTATTGCTGCAAGGCCCACAAGAGCTATGAAGCCACGGCGAATTGGCGGACCAGAGAGAATGTCTATCGCCATTTCTACCGGAGCTGCCGATACCCGCCGTGCGGCAGGAGATTCGTGACGGCGAGGCGAAACAAGGTTTATCACTCGGCGCGATGCCAGCAGTTGAATGGCTGCTGCCGGTGGGCGCAGCGGCATCCGGCGAAGGCCAGGGCGTATACTCGCAGCTTTTACTACCGAAACGTCCCCCTGTCGAGGGAACGAGGCCGCGCCTCTTACCATCGCCAGCGGCAACGCGACCCTGAAAAATTTAGACGACGGCAGCGGGCACAGCACGCCCGGCGCCAGCTTCGCGTCCAACTCAAGCTGGAAGCTCTGCCGGCTGAAATCTGCGCTTGAGGCGGAGTCGTGGCTGTGCTCCAGTCGTGCCCGTGGAGAGAACGGCAGGAAAACTTTAGCCCGTAGCCAGCTTTTCCTGCGGAAGCAATCCGAACTGCATGGCAAAACGCACCAGGCCCGGGACATCATGAATCTTCAAGCAGTCCATCAACTTCATGCGATGGTATTCGACGGTTTTGGGGCTGACCTGCAAGATCTCGGCAATTTGCTTGGTGTTCTGGCCTTCGGCGATGAGTTGGAGGATTTCGCGTTGGCGGCTCGTCAATTGTCCGAGCGGACCCTTCTGGTCGGCAATCGCATGCAGCGGAAATTTCTTGTTGACCAGGCGTTGCAGGGTCGTCTCCGCCTGCTCTGTGCGCGTCTCGGCTTGCTCAGTTCGGACTTCGGCTTGTTCCGTGCGCGTCTTCGCCAATTCTGTCCGGGTTTCGGCCTGTTCCGTGCGCGTCTCCGCCGATTCCGCCCGGGTCTTGGCCTGTTCCGTGCGTGTTTCTGCCTGCTCAGTCCGGGCTTCCGCCTGTTCAGTCCTGGCTTCGGCCTGTTCAATTCGTGTCTTGTTGCCGGTCACACCGGCATGTTGATCGTTTTTTTCCATTTGGATGCCATCACCATAAGCAGAGAGACGCTGTGAGTGCTATGGGGTGTTACCCTACCAGGAATTTCATGAAGCCAGCATTTGCCCCCATGCTGGAGCAATGGTTTTGGGGCCACTGCCTCCGTTGGTAATCAAATCGCCAGCCGGTCGAAGAGACAGATTTTGGGCCGAGATTAACCTCGCGACGCGGACAGTTGTTCGAGGTTCGCGCCTTCACGCTGCCGGAGGACGGCTTCGACCCGCGGCACATACATTTGTGTTACCGCGGGCAGATGTTCGGCGATGGCGTCGTAACTGCCGGTTTTATAGCGGTCCAAAAGTTTTTGCACCGTGCCTTCACCGGCGTGGTAGGCGGCCAGGGCGAGCCGCCAATTTTTGAAACGGTCGTAAAGATATTTCAGATACCGGGCGGAGGCGGTCGCGCTCGGTTCCGGTTGATAACGTTGATCGCGCGGCCACAAGGTAAGGCCGAACCGTTTGGCCGTGTCCGGCATCAATTGAAATAATCCCGCGGCTCCCCCCGGACTCCGCGCCCGACGGTCGAATGACGATTCCACTTCCGCCACCCAGACCAGTTCCGGCGGCACCTTTTGCGCGGTGAAAATCGGCTTCAACGCCGGCACATATTCCCTGGCTGCAGCCGGCCAGGGAACGCCGGAAACTTTTTTCACCCAAATCTCCCGTTCCTTTTGCGGAGGGAGATTGGGAACCGGTTGGGGCGGCTGGTTGGTTTCAACTTCTGGCGGTGGAATCGTGAGCCGGATTTCCTCCGCGACATCCAGGTAATCCATCTGCGCCCTGAGCCACGCGGCGTAGGGCCGGGTTTCCTCGCGGCTTTCCAGCAACGGCAGGACGGTGCGCGCCGTTTGCCGCAGCGCCGCCAGATCCACCACGTAGTCACCTTGAAAACGCTGCTGGACAGCGTGAAAAAATTGCTGCACGGCGCGCTCGTCCACGTCGGAAAGCGCGCTGAGAACATTCGTATCGAGATTTTCCTGTGCCCATTGTTGCGCGCCTTGAACCAGTTCCGGCAGCGTGACCGTGTCGTCATCCGCCCGCGCCACCAGTGAACCCGCCAGGAATAACACGAGCATGCCACACGCCTTCATGATTTGCGCTCCTGCGCCATTCCGACGGCCTTTCATTCGGGAAGAGTCTTCGGTTGCCAATGGCCGGAGAATAGGTCGGGCAACCTGGCGGGTGCTATGAGGTGTTTGCCCCATGTGCGTTTTTCGTGGATTCAACCCCGGCACAAGTGTCCGGGCCGGAGGAATGTCCACTGGTCGTTTGACCGGGAAATGGAATCATCACAACCGCAAACTATCAGCTGACGGCTGGCTTCGCCAGTCTGGCAGCGGCTCAATCTGCCCGGGTGCACTGACGGTCGCGCGCAGGACTTTTCTCACCGTTTCCAACAACTCGTCAATGGAGAAAGGCTTTGGCAACATGGCTGCCAGTTGGAGCGACGGGTTTTGGGTCAGTTCCTCCACAGGTAATCTTCCGGTGGCCATGATGACCGGCAGGTCCATGCGGGCTGAACGCAGCTTCTTGACCAGTTCAACGCCAGTCAACCTGGGCATGTTGTTGTCGGTGATCAGAAGGTTGAAAGCCTTGAGCTGAAGAGCTTCCCAGGCGGCGACGCCATCCGCCACGGCGTCCACTTCGTACCCGGAGTCAATCAACACTTCAGTGCTGAGCTGGCGGATGGAAGTATCGTCATCCACCACGAGAATGCGTTGGGGCAGATTCAGCTCGCGTTGAAGCGGCGCGCAGGCCGGCTCTCCCGCTTGCGAAGTTTGGTTATCTTTCATAACAGGGTGAATAATAAGCTGGCAAATCTTGCAGGCGTTATGGGGTGTTTTCCCATGGGGTATTTACCCCATATGCCGGATTGGATGAATCCAGCCTGGGGTTCGATTACGAGAGCGCGAACGGCGACGAGGACGAACTCTGACGCGAACTAATGCCCGTTCGTTTTGGAGGCCGGAGGATTGTTTTCTGAATTTTCCTTCACCACCGCGATCATTTCTTCCATCCCTTCCTTGATCTCACTGACCTGGGGATGCACTTCCTTGATGAGATCGTGCTCGATCCGGGACAACTTTTCGATGCGCTTGCCCTGTTCGCGAAGCTGGTCCAGCAGGAAGTTCTGTTTGGTTGAAAGCCGGCGCATCCACCAGAAGCAAACACCCCAGCAAACGGTCCCGGCCAGGGTCATCCAGAAAGAAAGGCTGTCTCTACTCATTGTCATTCATGTGAAATCCTGGACTGCGGCGGCAAGCGGAGCGCGACGCCGCTTTGGAAAAGGACATGATTCGGCCGCTTTGCATCCGAAAGCGCTGTCGCCGCTGCGCTCTGCCAGCGCAGTCCAAAAACTTCCGCCCAGGCTCCAGTGCGCTCCGGTGACAAAGTTAATTGTGCAGACACGCCTTAGACGATGGTCAACTGGACGCTGCTCTCGATGATGCCCGCGCTGATGGCGTAGCGGGTGAGACCGGCGGTGTCGTGGATGTCGAGCTTCTGCATGAGATGCTCGCGATGTTTCTCGACGGTCTTGATGCCGATGCCGAGTTCCGCCGCCGTTTCCTTGTTGGCCTTGCCTTCGGCGATCAGTTGGAGCACTTCCATCTCGCGCGAAGTCAGCTGGGCGCTTTCGTTGCTGAGGCCGTCCAGCGCGATCGGGCGACTTGCGGATCGAGTCGGTGCAGACGCCGGGAAATGGAGGGGCTGAAAAATGTTTTCCCCTTCTGGACTTCCCGGATCGCCCGGCACACGTCGTGGGAGGAGGTTTGTTTGAGCAGAAATCCCACGGCGCCGGACTCGGTCGCGTTTTTGACATACGCGTCATCGCTGTGCGCGGAGAGCATGAGCACCTTGGTGGCGGGGACGGCTTTGAGAATCTGGCGGGTGGCTTCCAAACCGTTGAGCAGCGGCATCGCGATGTCCATCAACACCACGGCGGGACGAAGTTTTTTGGCCAGGGCGACCGCCTGGCGGCCGTCCTGCGCTTCGCCGACCACTTCAAGATCGTCTTCCAGTTCCAGCATCTTGCGAAATCCCTCGCGCACGATCATGTGGTCTTCCGCCAGCAGAACAGTGATTCGTTTCATAAAGTATTCAAGGTTTGGTTTCAGCGGACTCCATCAGCGAGTTTTCCGCCCCCCCCCCGCGCGCGGCCTTGCCGAGCGGAATCTGCGCCTGGACGGTGGTGCCTTTGCCCGGGGCGGATTCGACGGCGAAACTGCCGCCGACCATCTCCAGGCGTTCCCTCATGCCGAGCAGTCCGAGGCGTTTGCCGCCATTGGCGTGCAAGGCGCGTTCCACGTGAAAGGATTTGCCGTCGTCTTTTATTTTCATGCAAATGCAGTCCGGCAGTTTCTGGATGCTCACTTCCACCCGGCTGGCCTGGGCATGGCGGGCCACATTGGTGAGCGCTTCCTGGGCGACGCGAAAGAGCACCGTTCGCCTGGCGGTGTCCAATTGTTCCACTTCGCGGCAAAGGCCGTCAAACTGAGCGCGGACGCCCGTCCGCGTGGTAAAGTTTTTCATAAACGAATGCAGGGCGGGAATCAGCCCCAGGTCGTCCAGCACCGCCGGGCGCAATTCGCGGGCGAACTGATGCACGATGTTCACCGATTTTTCCACCAGCCGTTGCGTGCGGGCGATGTTGCGGTCGAGGCCCTTGGTGTTGGTCGCGGCCTCCTTCTTCAAGGCCGCCAGCCGGACATTGATGCCCGTCAAAGTCTGGGCGATGACATCATGCAGTTCGCGGCTGATCTTCTTGCGCTCTTCCTCCTGGGCGGACAGAAGCTGGCGGGACAGCTGCCGCAACTGTTCCTGCATGTGCCGCGATTGCTCCAGCAACTCGCTGTAGTGTTGCTCGCTCTTCCGGAGGGACTCCTCCACCGATTTGCGCTGGAGGATTTCCTGTTTCAACTGCCGGTTCGAGGCGGCCAGGTCCACGCTGCGCTGGCTCAGCGTCTCGATCATTTGATTCAAATGGGCGTTGGCCTCCTGCGCCGTGCGATGCGTTTTCTCGATCGGGGTGATGGCCTCGGCAAAAAAAGTCCCCGCCCGCCGGATCATCCGGTCCCGGGTGCCGGGGGAGTAGCCCGGCAACACCAGGGTAATCAATGCCTGCTCGTGGAACCGGGCCAGATCCAGCGTCTCCAGGCCGAGGGCCATGGCCTGGCGTCCCAGTCCTGTGCGCCGGCTGCGAATTCGCCCGTGGACCTTGCTTCAGGTGTTGGCGCAGCGCCGCGACATATCGTTGCGACAGCCCGTTAAGTTTGCGTCCCATGTTACGTCCAATGTTACGTCCGATGATGAATACCGAATTCACGAGCGAACCGTTTTATGCTTTTCACTGATTCTATCCACCAGCCGTTGCGTGCTGGCAATTTCTTTTTTGAGGCCGCCGGTGTTGATCGCGGCCTCCTTTTTCAAGGTCAACAGCCGGACATTGATGCCCAGCAACGTCTGGGCGATTTCATCATGCAGGTCGCGGCTGATCTTTTTTCGCTTGTCCTCCTGCGCCGCCAGAATCTGGTGGGTCAGGTGCTGCAAATGCTTCTGCAGGCGATGTGATTCTTTCAAAAGTTTTCGTGAGTGTTCCCCGCTTTTCTTGAGGGCCTGCTCCACGGTCTTGCGCTGGACGATGCCCTGTTTCAAGGACCGGTTGGTGGCGGCCAGGTCCACCGTGCGCCGGCCCAGCGTCTGGTGCAGTCTGCTCAAGCGGACGCTGGCCTTGAGCGCGGCGCGATGTGTTTCCTCGATCGGGGTGATGGCCTCGGCAAAAAAAATCTCCGCCCGTTTGATGACCCCGTCCCGGCTGCGGGAGGCTTCCAGGGTGGCGAGTGCTCTCTCGTGAATTCGGGCCAGGTCCAACGTCTCCAGATCGAGGGCCGCCGCCTGGCGTCCCAGCGCCCGCGCGGTCCGGCGCGGCGGGACCGCCTGCGGACCCTGCCTCAGGTGTTTTCGCAACGCCGTCACATATCGTTGTGACAACCTGGTTAACTTTTGCTTCATTGTTGTATGCCGGCTTCGGCGTGCTGCTCCGGGATGCGTCTTGCCATCGGCGGCGCGCCACAAATCCAATGCAACTATCAGACAATTGCTTCAATTTGTATATGGGGTGAACACCCCATCGCGCCGCACGATGGCGCGGCTTATTCTGCGACGATGAATGTGTTGCTGCTCTACCCGGAATTCCCGGACACGTTCTGGAGTTTCAAGCACGCGTTGAAATTCATCCACAAGAAAGCTTCGTTGCCGCCCCTGGGCCTGCTCACCGTGGCCGCGATGCTGCCGCAGGGGTGGGGGAAGCGTCTGGTGGATGTCGAACGTGCGGAAGCTGCGCGAAACAGGATCTGGCCTGGGCGGACGTCGTGTTTATCAGCGGGATGATCGCTCAACAGGACTCGGCGCACGAACTGGTCGCGCGCTGCCGCGCCGCGGGCAAGACGATCGTCGCGGGCGGGCCGCTGTTCACCCTGGGCCACGAACAGTTTCCCGAAGTTGACCATTTCGTGCTGAATGAGGCCGAGGTGACGCTGCCGGAGTTTTTGCGTGACTTCGAGAGCGGCGCGGCGCGGCGCGTGTATGCCTCATCGGAATTCCCCGACCTCCGCCAGACGCTGGCGCCGTTGTGGGAGCTGGCGGACTTGCGGCGTTACGCCTCCATGAGCGTGCAGTTCTCGCGCGGCTGCCCGTTCGACTGCGAATTCTGCAACATCACCGCGATGTTCGGGCATCGGCCGCGCACCAAGACCACGGCGCAGGTGATTGCCGAGCTGGACGGTCTCCACCAGGCCGGCTGGCGCGGGGCGGTCTTTTTCGTGGACGACAATTTCATCGGCAACAAACGCGCGCTCAAGGAGGAGTTGTTGCCGGCGCTGATTCAATGGCAGAAAGGCGGGCACGGCACTCCATTTTTCACCGAGGCGTCCATCAATCTGGCCGACGATGAGGAGTTGATGCGGCTGATGGTCGAAGCGGGGTTCGACCAGGTGTTTGTCGGCATCGAGACACCGGAGGAAGCGGGACTGGCCGAGTGCAACAAGCGCCAGAACCAGAAGCGCGACCTGGTCGCCGACGTGAAGCGCATCCAGCGCGCGGGGTTGGAGGTGCAGGGCGGGTTCATCGTCGGGTTCGACAGCGACACGCCCACGATATTTGCGCGGCAGATCGAGTTCATCCAGAAGAGCGGCATCGTCACGGCGATGGTCGGCCTGCTGCAAGCCGTACCCGGCACGAAACTTCACCAGCGGCTGAAAGTCCAGGGTCGCCTGATCGGGAACACCACCGGCAACAACCTGGATGGGACAACCAACTTCATTCCGCGGATGAATCGGGAGACATTGCGCGAGGGTTACAAAAGCCTCATGGGATACCTTTATGCGCCGGGGCCATATTACCGGCGGATCCGCACGTTCCTGCGCGAGTACCAGACGCCGAAGATCTCCGGCCCGGCGAACTGGCGGTATTTCATGGCGTTCCTTCATGCCAATCTCCGGCTCGGCATTTTTGGCAGCGAACGGTTCCATTACTGGAGTTTGCTGCTTTGGACGTTTGTCCACCGCCCCACTCTGTTCTCGCAGGCCGTCACTCTCTCCATCTACGGCCACCACTTCCGCAAGACCTGCCGGGTGCTGGGGCTTTGACTCGTGAGCTGCCACAAGTCGCGAAAACCACCCAAACCGAACAGTCGGGTTACACCCCATAGTAAGGCGCCGCCCTGTGGCGTAAGATGCCTGCACTGATAAAACCAAATAAACATAAAGAGAAAGGAACAATATGTTCATAGGCATTGGTGGAATACTGGGTGTCGCGTGGGTGTTGGGGATGATGTACGGATACAAAATGGGTGGGGCGATCTACATCGTGCTGGCGGCGGCCATACTAATGATGGGCTTCGGGCTCCGTCAGTGGTGGCAGCGGCCGGTGGCATAAGCTGTGGCTGGCTAGCTCTGCGAAAGCAGGAGCACGACACGGGTCGGGGCGGCCAGCAGAGCAAAAATCATGTTAGGGTTATACCCCATGGCAGGGGGCTGTCCGATGGCGTAGCATGGCTCGGTGAACAAACGGAATAGCGAGAATGCCTTGTCGCGAATGGCATTGCATCAACGGTGATGAGCGACCACGAAAAACATACGGAGTTTCTGCGGCAGTGCATTCGGTACGACGAAAGCGCCCGGCGCCAGGAACTGCACGAAGGCATCACTCGGATACAGCGCGACGCGCGCTGTGTGCGGCGCGCGGTGTGGCTGATGGCCATGCTGATAGCGCTGGTGGTGGCGGGTCTGGGCTATGAAATGATTCTGGTGGACAATTTTCCCTACAACCTGCCGCAATTCATCATCAACCTCATTTGCGGGCTGGGTATGGGATCACTGATCAGTCTTCTGGCATTTATGGGCCTCGGGTTGTTCTATCGGATGAAGCTGGACCAACACCGGGAGGAATGCCGTCAATTGGTCGCGAGGCTGTTGGAGTCCCGCCTGGGCAAGCCGATCACCACGCCCTTGCGAGCCATGCGAGATGATCGTAATGGCGAAGGGGATGGTCGGACCCTCCGTGTTGCCAATGAAGGCAATGGTACGCCAGTAAAGATTGAATCAGCCGCAGGGGGTTGACCCTCCGCTTCGTGTGCCTCGGCCCCGGCGTCACGGGGTCATTTCATTTTTCAAATCATCCGCTGGCTGAGTCAGTCGGCGACAAGTGCCTTCCATCGTTTGAGGTCCATACTTGAACGAACGCTTTGGAAGAGGATATGACAGTCAAGTCATGACGATTAATACGGTGTCGGTCGGTTGGAAGCCGCATTGACTGGCAGCCAGGATGGTTGCCTCCACAGGGTGGCGGCACGCTTCCCAGCGTGCCAGTGATGGCGGCTTCCAGCCGCCAGTCTGGTGCGAGTACCAAGTCGCGCCCTCGACGGTTGTGCCATTGGAAGCCGCCTTGGATTATTGATTTCGGGGTGGACAGCAAGCCAGAGGATTGCGCGGGCTATGAAGCCCCGTGGAAATACGCGACGCAAGTTATCAAACCCATTCGTGATTCAAACCGGCGAAAGAAAATGGCAGAAAAATGGTAGATACATGGCGAAGCTAGGCCGGGGATGCGGCGCAAGTTGGACGGCCTCACACGGATTTTAGTCACGCCAGAAGTTTCCAAGCATCGCATTTTTGTTTGGCTGCCAACCGCGTTTTTGCCAGACCACAAGCTGCGAGCAATCGCGTTCGATTCGGATTTCTGGTTTGGCGTTCTTCACTCACACATTCACGAAGTTTGGGCATTGAAGCTCGGAAGCAGACTTCAAACTCGGCCTTGCTATACGCCGAGCACTTGCTTTGAAACTTTTCCATTCCCGCGCCCGACGCCCGCGCAAGAAGCCGCCATTGCTGCCGCCGCCAAAGAGTTGAACGAGTTGCGCGAACGCTGGCTCAATCCGCCCGAATGGACGGAAACGCGCACGCTCGAATTTCCCGGCTCCGGCGGCGGCCCTTGGACGCGCTACCTTGACCCCAAAACCGTGAACGCGAAAACCGGCGTCGGCACGGTGCGTTACCCGCGCCTTGAGCCGCGCGACGCCGAGTGCGCTGCCAAACTCAAAGGCCGCACGCTCACGAAACTTTACAACGAGCGCCCAGCCTGGCTCGATCTGGCCCACAAGAAATTGGACGCCGCCGTCGCCGCCGCCTACGGCTGGCCGGCCAATCTCACGGACGAAAAAATCCTCGAAAACCTGCTCGCGTTGAACCTGGCCCGCGCCGCCGAGGAAGCCAAAGCCGCGAAGGTGAAAAAGCCGAAAACCACCCGCGAGAAGCGCGCGGATGAAATGATATGACCTGCCGCAGCCATTTATCTGCTTGTCATTCACGCGGATACTAACGAAAATGCTGTTGTTCGTTTGTGCCAAGGATGAGAGCCGAATCCACAACCAAAGGTTTTCGTCACCGCGCGGTGCCGTTCACCGAAGCGGGCGCGTGGCGCGACGTCGGCAGCGGCTGGCAGCCATTGTCCGGCAGTTTTCGCGGCGCGGGATACAGCATCGAGTGGCACGATTTTTTTGCGCGGTGTGAGTTTGATTGGGCGGCCAGCTTTCATCCGGACTGCGTGGAGTTGTGTTTGAATCTCGAGGGCCACGGTTTTGTGGCGGGGACCGGCGCGCGCGCGGAGTTCGCGCCGAACACGGCGGGGTTTTATCGTCACAAGGATGAGCCGCTGACGGCGAGGCGCGAGGCCGGCGAGCAACACCAGTTTCTCACGGTGGAATTTTCGTGTCCGTTTCTGGCGAAGCACCTCGCGGGCATGGAAGCGACGGTGCATCCCATTGTGTGCGCGGCCATCGGGAATTGTCCGTGCAAACACGTGACGGGCGCAACGGTGCGGCTTTCCGCCGGCCAGCAACAACTCATCGCCATGCTGCGGCACCCGCCGATATCTGCGGCAGCGCAGCCGCTCTGGTACCAGTGCAAGGCGCTGGAGCTGGCCGTGACGTTTTTGCTCCAGCCGCCGCCGGAGCAGGAAATGTTCTGCACCCGCCAGCAACGGCTCGCGCAGGAACGTGTGGAGCAGGTGCTCTTTTTACTGAAACAAAACCTCGCGGAGCCGCCGGCGCTGGAAGAGTTGGGCCGAAAAATCGGGTGCAGCCATTTCTATTTGAGCCGCATCTTTTCCGCGCACACCGGCATGACCATCCCGCAATATCTGCGGCAGTTGCGCATGGAGAAGGCGGCGGAGTTGCTGCGTTCCGGCGAATACAACGTCACCGAAGCCGCACTGGAAGTGGGTTACAACAGCCTGAGCCATTTCAGCGCGGCGTTTCATGAAACCTTCGGCTGCTGTCCGGGCCTGTACCCGCTCAAAACGCCGACCCAGCGACAGCGTTAGCCGCTGCAAGCCGCCGACAATCTTCCGCAAGCCGCCGTTAGCGCGAATCTCCCCGTGCGCATAACCTCGTGCGCATGAGAAATTTAAAATGGATCGGAATGGCCGCGCTCAGTGTGGTGCTATTCACCGGAACCATGCGCGCCGACAACCGGATTTTCACTTACACCTACGAACCCGAAACGGAACCGCGCGGCGATTGGGAGTACGAACAGTCGGTCACCCTCCGCGCCGGACGCGACGCGGCGGTCGGGCAGAACGATTACCGGCTCTGGGAATTCCGCGAGGAAATCGAACACGGCGTCACCGACCGTTACACTGTCTCGCTTTACCTGAATCAGGACTACGAACATTTCAAAGCCCCGGCAACCGGCGCGACGACGTCGCAACTCCAATGGAAAGGCGTGTCCGTGGAAAACCTATACCTGGTGCTCGATCCCATCAAACATCCGATTGGCCTGACGCTTTACCTGGAGCCGACCTACGACGGCGACAACGCCGAGCTGGAACAAAAAATCATTCTTGGCCAGCGTCACGGCAATTGGAAATGGGCTTTGAATCTCACCCACGCGACCGAGTGGACGGACAATTTCCACGGCACCGAAGGCGAACTGGAAATTTCCTTCGGCATCGCACGGCTGTTAAGTCACCGTTGGTCATTGGGTGTGGAAGCCCGCGACCACAACGAACTGCCTGAATACAAAACGTGGGAAAACACCGCGGTCTTCGTCGGACCGGTCGTCGGCTATCGCCGGTTGAAATGGTGGGCGGCGCTGTCGGTGATGCCGCAGATTTATGGCGCAAACTTTACGGGTAATGCGGACCAAAACACGCACCTCGAACTCGAGGGCCACGAGCGGGTGAATGTGCGTCTGCTGTTCGGGTTTGATTTTTGATGCAATTGTTTCACCCGTGCATTGCTCGGGTCTGCATTCCAGATTTTCCGTGCATGCCAGTTGCTGAATTTATGCCCGACAACTAGCGTGCGAGGCAGTGGCCTTGCTCGACTGTGAAATTGAACAACGAAGTCCCGGCTGAACAAGGCCTCGAACCATGGTAGGGTTATACCCCATAGCGAAGGGCCAGCCCGTAACGTAGCATCTGCCGGCGATAAACCGAAAACCCCAATGGGAACAATCATTATGATAAATAAAACACTACTCCTCACCTGCACCGCCGTGCTCGCCCTCGGGCTGGCCGGTTGCACCAAGAATGAACCCGTCACGCCTACTGCTGACGACGCGAACAAGGCCGCCAGTTCCGCCGCCGATGCGGCGGACAAGACCGCTGAAGCCGCCAAGGTTGATGCCGCGAAAGCCGACCAGGCCGCCAAGGTTGAAGCTGCGAAAGCTGCTGAAGCCGCTGAAGCCACCAAAGTCGCTGCAGCCGCCAAGGTTGATGCCGCGAAAGCCGACCAGGCTGCCAAAGTTGAAGCTGCCAAAGTCGCTGAGGCCGCCAAGGTTGAAACTGCGAAAGCCGCTGAAGCCGCCAAAGTCGCTGAAGCCGCGAGCAACAACAAGATCCAGGAGTTGATTGATAAAGCCAAAAACCTCATCGCCGAGACCAATTACACGGACGCCTCCAGCGTGCTCCAGCAACTCGCCGGGCAATCTCTCAGCGATGTGCAGACGAAACTCGTGAACGGCTTGAAGGACCAAATCCAGAAGGCGCTCGCCGCCAAGGCCGCGGGCGATCTCCTCAACAAGTAAGCCGCAACCACTTCAACACATTCAAACCAACCAAGCGATGAGCGTGCTCAAAGAGTTCACCATGAGGGGCAACGTCGTGGACCTCGCCGTCGCTGTGATCATCGCTTAACGTGCGAGAAATTTTCCAGCGCCGCGCTGGCCGGCGGCGCTGGAACAGCCCCCTCCCGTTGAATCCGCTTCCATCCGACCTGATCCGTCTTTGGCGATCACCTCCCCAAATACACGGTAGGGTTACACCCCATAGCGAAAAACCGCCCGGCGGCGCAGTCTCGCCAAATTAACCGACGCAACCGCAAACCAAACATGCAACGAACATCATAATTATGAAAAATAAAACATGGGTCATCACCTTCCTTTCCATCGCCGCAGTTGCGGTGGGCTGCAATAAAGAGCAGACCACTTCGCAACAGATCGACAAGGTTCAAACCGAAACGAAAGCGGCCGCGCAGGATATGAAGGATTACACCTTTGCGCAGAAGGCTGAATTCGTTGAAGCCAATGCAGGGCCAGTTGGACGCCCTTAACAAGGATTTAGACCAGCTCTCCGCCAAAATTGACAAGCTCCAGCGACGCGGTCAAGGCCGAGGCCAAACCCAAACTCCAGGCGTTGCGCGACCAGACCGCCCAGTTGAACAAGCAACTCGATGACGGCCAAGAACGCCACCGAGTCCACCTGGGACAGCGTCAAAAGCGGCTTCCAGAAAGCCTACGACGCGACGAAGGACGGTTTCAACCAATCACGCCAGTGGGTGAGCGACAAAATCGCGCCTTGAACCGAATAGCGTTCACGTCAGGCTGCGGTGCAAGCCTGCACCGCCGCCTGGCAACCAGTGCCAATTTATGATTCATGCTTTTGACTGGCGTTGATGATGATTCCTGCCGGATGGCGGGTTTGCCTCAATTCCTCCTGGTGATTGCCGCCATTCTGGCCGGAGTTCATTCCTTGCGCCAGTCATGCTGTTTATAAACTGAGAAACGTGCCATGTTCGCAAATTCAACCAAGGCACCGGATGTATTTGTGTCTCCTTTCCTGCGTGTGATGGGCAGATTGGGGGAATGGGTTTGGGCGCAATGGGATGAGTTGCGACATGCCGCGGCGGTGATTGGGACGGTGCTTGGCGTCTGTGTTCGACCGCGACACTGGGTGCGCACGGTGCGAAAGGCATTTGCCCGGCAGGTGCTGTCCATCGGCGTCGAACCGCTCTGGTTTGTCGGCGCAGTGGCAGTGTTCGTCGGCATTTCGGTGGTGGTGCAACTCACCTTCTGGGTCGGCGAAGCCGGGCAGTCACAACTGCTCGGGCCGCTGCTGGTGACCGTCGTGGCCCGCGAACTCGGTCCGGTGCTGATCAACCTCATCGTGATCGTCCGCAGCGGCAGCGCGATGACGACCGAACTGGGCGTCCTCAAAATCAACGGCGAAGTCCGCGCGCTGGAAGCGCAGGGAAGCGATCCGTTCCTGCAACTCGTGATGCCGCGGGTGCTGGGCACGGCGGTCTCCACGTTTTGCCTGACGATTGTTTTTATCCTCGTCGCCTTCGCGAGCGGTTACTTGTTCGCGGCCTGGACGGGGATAGGCAATCGTGATTTGCTGTTGTTTGCGGACACCGTGTCGAGCGCGGTTCAGCCCAAAGACGTATTCAACATCCTCGCCAAAAGCATCCTGCCCGCCCTGTTTGCCAGCGCGTCCTGTTGCATCGGCGGGCTGGGCGTCGGCGGGTCCGTCACGGAAATCCCGCAGGCCACGCAACGGGCGCTCACCCGCTCCGTCGCCGGACTGTTTGTCATCTCCGCCGTGGTATCGCTGCTGACTTACCTGTGACCATGAACGAAACGACCAACATCCCTGAACCCTCACGTCCTGATGACCGGGGCCAACTGATGGCAGAACGCTTCAAATTCCGGCGCGTCAACGAAATCACCGGCACGTTCGTGCTCGTCGTGGTCGCCGTGCTGATCGCCGCCGTCGTGTGGACGGGCCACAGCCAGCGCTGGTTCAAAAGCCGCGTCACGTCTGCGGATCGTTTTGCCCGAGGCCGGCGCGGCGGGAATCCGGCAAGGCTCGGAGGTGTATTTCCTGGGCACGCTCGTGGGGTCGGTTTCCGATGTCGAGTGTGGACACGACGGGCCGCATGGAAGCCGAGGCGAACATCCGCCGCGACTTCTTCCGGTTCGTGCGCGCGGATTCATCAGCGGTCGTCAAAAAGAAATTCGGCGTGGCGGGCGATTCGTTTTTTGAAATCACGCGCGGTGAGGGCCAGCCGTTGCCGGAAAAGAATGCTTCCATCGTCTGCAACGAGCAGTTTCAAAGCGCACTGGAAGCCGCGGTCGAGGAAATCCGCGGCCAGGCCATGGCCGTGTTGAAGAAAACCGGCACCGGCCTGGATGCATGGACCATGCTCGGCACGAATCTGATGGCCACGCAGGAGCGGTTGGACCAACTGGTCGGGCGCGTGGACAACCTGGCCGCCGACGTTCAGGCGGGCAAGGGCACGGTGGGGAAACTGCTGACCGATCCGGCAACCGCGGACGAACTAAAAACGCTGCTCGTCAAAGCCAACCACTCGGCGGACGAACTTCAAGTCACGTTGGACAACCTTCAGCAGGCCAGCACCAATCTGCCGGCGATCAGCGATGCCGTTGGCAAAGAGGCCAAAGATCTTCCCGGACTGGTTTTGCAAACGCAGGTTTCGATGCGCGAAGTGGAGCGGTTGGTTGAAGCCATGCAACGGACCTGGCTCCTGCGCAAATACGTGAACCCGACGAATCCGCCGCCCCTGCGTCCGTTGCCCGGGAGCGAGAAGCCGGAGAAGAAGCCGGTGAAGGTGCTTCGTTCGCCGAGAGATTCTGCGAACTGAGGTTCAAGCTGAATCAGTCTTCGCCGGGCCATTCCCGGAAGGCACGGTAGGGTTACACCCCATGGCGTCCGCCAGCTTGTCAGGTCATGCTCCTGACCATGAAAAATAAAGTATCCATGACCGGATTCGTGGAAATACTTCGACCGCCTGTTTTTCACAAAAAACTTCACCGACTGCAGCCGAATCCCAAGGTTGCCGCCCCAGGGACAAAGTCTCAAAAACGGGACAACGTTTTTTCAAAATCCCGTGACCCGCGCGAATATCGTGGCACACACCAGATGAAAACAACGCACAACTCGCAAACGCTTTTCCGCGCTTGCGGTGACTTTAAGCCATGAAAACAAATCCACTGAAGGAAGGCGCCTTGACAGAAAATTCCGCCGGCATCGGCACGGTGACCCGCAAGATGGTGCGGGAACGCGCGGTTGAACTGGCGGTCATCAACGGCCGTTCGGCCCAAAAGGTGTCGAAATCAGATTGGGAACAGGCCAGACGGGAATTGACGGGCGATTCGGATCCGGACCCGAACGAGGCCGTTCTTGAATCGGCGCCCGAATCCGAACGCTGGGATCCGGTGCCTGGCTCGACCGGACACAAAGTGCCCGTGGCTTCCGGCGACGATGAGGACGACGAAGGTCGAAGTGATAATGAAAGACTGGTGGATGAAGGCATCGCCGGAGCGGAGCACGATCAAACACGCCAGGCCGCCAAGGCAGCCGCAAAAGAGGCTTTATGAAGATTCCAGCAATCGCAGCGCCCCGGTCAGTTCACCGAAGCACGCAGCAGCGCTTAACGGAATGCACCGGCACGAGAACCTGTAAAGAATAGATGACCATGCGTGCACTGCTCTACCTGCTTTTTCTGGCTTGTCTGGTTCTCCTCCTCTTTGGCCTGGATTTGGTCCGATGGTCAACCTCCCGGTTTCGGCTGGCACTATTCTCCGTCCATCGAGGATCTCTCCTCGCAGTCGGGAATGGAGCAAAGAAGCCCCAATGAAGGACAAACGATAGCCTCGTGACGAAAGGCTCAAGAATACCAGGAATTTTGCTATGTCAAAAATTTCGAGCCGGGAAATCCAGCTGGCCTCCCGCCCCAACGGGATTCCGACCGCAGCCAACTTTATGCTGGTGCGGACCGAACTGGAGCCGCTGCAAGACCAGCAGGTGCTCGTGCGTAATCTTTTCATGTCGGTGGACCCCTACATGCGCGGTCGCATGAATGACGGGAAATCGTATGTTCCGCAGTTCGAGTTAAACAAACCGCTCGAGGGCGGCGCCGTTGGCGAGGTCATTGAGTCGCGCGCCAGGGAATTCAAGCCGGGTGATGCCGTCACTTCCAACTTTGGCTGGCGGGAATACTTCATTGCTTCGCCGAAAGAGCTGCATCCGGTCAACCGCGAGATTCAGCCACTCTCGGTTTATCTTGGCGCCCTCGGTATGACGGGCATGACCGCCTGGGTCGGGTTGAATCTGGTGGAGGTCAAAGCCGGCGATGTCGTTTTTATTTCGGGAGCCGCCGGAGCCGTCGGCAGTGTGGCCGGGCAACTGGCGAAATTGCGCGGGTGCCGTGTCATCGGGTCGGCCGGTTCAATGGAGAAGGTCATGTTTCTGCGGGAAGAATGCGGGTTTGATATCGCCTTCGATTACAAGACCGGCCCGGTCATCGAACAACTGAATCTGGAGGCACCGAACGGGATTGATGTTTATTTCGACAATGTCGGCGGCGACACGCTCGAAGCGGCGCTTTTGGCTTTGCGCGTGCATGGCCGGATCATCGCCTGTGGCGGCATCTCCGGCTACAACGAGGAAAAGCCGCAGCCGGGCCCTTCGAATCTGTTTAACATGACTGCCAAACGGTTGACGATGAAAGGTTTTATTGTTCGTGATTGGCTGGATCGTCAAGGCGAATTTGAAAAAGAAGTGGGCGGCTATTTCCGCGCCGGCAAACTGAAGCACAAGGAAACGGTGGTGGAAGGAATTGAGCAGGCGGTGGGCGCTTTCATCGGCCTCTTCGCAGGAAAAAATATCGGCAAGATGGTGGTGAAGTTGAGTTAGTTCCGAAAGCGACGGGAATTGGAGCCAACCTCACTGCCCGTTTCGGGTCTGGATTCCTCAAGTCTGGCATGGGGGAAACACCCTATAGCGCCCGCGCGCTTATCCGCCTATTCTGCTGTTGTCATGCATCCTTTAGAAGCTACAAGTTATCTGGCACCGGTCGGATTCAGGTTGGCCATCCAAGCAGCCGTCCTGGTGGTTGCGGTGATCGCTGCCCGGCGATACAAACTGAACGGTTTGTGGATTTTGGTGGCGGCAGTTTTTTTGGCCGTTTTCCAGGACGTCATGGGTCTGGTGTCTTCCTCGTTGATCAGCGCCGGGCACGAAAACGCCGCGACCTATTCGGCTTGGCTCCAATATGTTCCTTGGATGACCATGATCCTGGTTCTCTGCGGCTGGTGTGTCCTGGCTTTCAGCCACAAGCAGGGAGCGAAGCCGGCAGGATGACAGGTGAATGCCCGGGTGACACCATGGCTTGGAAGAAGATCGTCGTCAGATATTTGAATACGCCTTCCTCTCACTGAACGGGCAGTTCATCAAAGATTTTCTGGATGACCGTTTCGCTGGTTGTTTCCCCGGCCTGGACCGTGATGGCCACGCAGTGGCGCAGCGCGTGCCGCCAAAGTCCACGGTACCTGACTCGAAACGTTTGGCGCACAGCTACGAATTGCTCGGGAGAGATGCCGGGAGAGTGTTTCCGGTCCGGTTCGAGTCGGACGTGAAGTTGGTCGGCGGTCCGGCCAAAGACAGTGTGCCGGGTTTCCTGGTGCTGGAGGACTTTCAGACCCGCAAAACGAAGACGGTTGTGTGAGACGTTGCATTGGAAATGGCTCGCGTGCGCTGTCAAGGTATGGTCGATTAACATTGGCACGGAGGCCTGATTTTCATACACGCCAATCCCTTGCGCGGCAAGCCAGGCGAGTTGACAGAAACCGTCTGAAAAGTGCCAGCAGAAGTGCCAGCAACCCTCATTTGGTGAGGGTTAAACTGAGTTAGAAAAAGTCGGACGGAGTTATGCTTGACATAAAACATAACAGCCTCATAGTCAAGACATCAGCGATGCCATAGGCAATTGATTTTGAGTGGTTTGTGGAATGCAAATGCGTTCGATTCCGCCCCCAGCCACCACTTGCAGGGCATGTTTATCCAAGAGGCGTCCGGCGAGGCGATTTGCGTCAGGTCCGTGCAAGAGCCACGGGAAACTCCGAGAACTTTGGATAATCCGGAGAAATCTTCGCGTTAACAAAATCAGTGGCCGTGCCCTGACGGAATGGCAGAGATTTCTGCGGAAGCGTCGTGGTGATAATTCACTCCCATTTCATCCAGCCGCTGTTCGTCCACCTTGAGCCGGGACTGAAAATCGTTCCAATCGCGCGAATTTTGGTCAGTCCAGGAGACCTCTGCCAGCGCGCACTCACGCGGGAAGATCATGTATTCCGCGTGTTTCAAGTTGGGAACCCATTCGGTCCATAAATTGCATTGCGCGCCAAGAATATGGGATTGCAGTTGCGGCGGCAAATTGGTGGGTATCGGGTCAAAGGAATAAACTTTGCGCAACGTCAAGGGACCTCCCCAGACGGCGGCCTTTGGCTCGGCGAGGTGGTTGCTCGACTGGTAATAGTCAAGATAGCAGTAAGCCGCGGGCGACATCACCACGTCGTGTCCGGCGCCGGCGGCTTCCGTCGCGCCGCCAATCCAATCCATGACCACGGCATTGTGCGCCAGTCCGGCCTGCCAAATTTCACTCCAGCCGACGAGCGTCTTGCCATGTGCGTTAACGAACTTCTCGACTCGCCCGGTAAACCAGCTCTGCAACTCCTCTTTGTTCTTCAACCCTTCCCGCTTCATGAGTGCCTGACATGCCGGATTGTTTTTCCAGGCATCCTTTGGCACTTCATCGCCGCCAATGTGAACGTATTTACCCGGAAACAATTGAAAGACTTCGGTCAGCACTTCTTCCAGAAATGTGAAGGTTTCGTCATCAGCCGGATTGTAAGTGCCATGGTAATCCCCGCCTTTGAGAGGAACGGTGAATGGCCCGCCGGTGCAACTGAATTGCGGATACGCCGCCAATGCCGCCGTCGAATGGCCGGGCATCTCAATCTCCGGCACAATGGTGATGTGGCGGGCCGCTGCATATTTTACCACTTCGCGGATGTCCGCCGGCGTGTAGAATCCTCCGTAGCGTCCGTCCGGGCCGTAAGCGGTCGTGGATTTCGGATCTAGCCCGAATCCGACGCCCGCCCGCCACGCGCCGATTTGCGTGAGCCCGGGATATTTTTTGATTTCAATTCGCCAGCCCTGATCGTCGGTCAGATGCCAGTGAAACATGTTTAATTTGTGCAAGGCCATCGCGTCGAGGATGGCTTCCACTTCGGATTTGCCGAAAAAGTGGCGGCTGACATCCAGCATCAAGCCGCGCCACTTGAATCGCGGCCAGTCCTCGATTTGAACACACGGTATTTGCCAGTCTGCGTTGGCCACCGGATTCGTCGCGAAAATTTCCGGCGGCAGCAGTTGGAGCAGCGTTTGCGCGCCATAAAATAAACCCGCCTGGGTCGGCGCGCGAACGACCACGGAATTGGTGGCGACGATCAATTCGTAGCCTTCTGCGCCCAGGTTCGTATTGGCATTCCGGGTCGTGAATAAAATGGCGTCCGGCACCTCGCGATTCGCCGCCCATTTCACACTGACCTCGACCGGATAGCCGGTGGACTTGCGAAGTCGTGCGGCCAATTGATTTGCCGTTTCGCGCGAAGCGAAGTTGGCGACAATCTTTGTGGTGCGCGCGAGTTGGAAGACACCCGCACGAAGCTCCAATTGCCGGGGCAGCGGAATGACGGCAGGCAGGTTGGTGCCGGCGGCAAAAGTGGTCGCGGCAAAAAAGGAAACGACCCACGCGGCAAACGGTTTTTTCATGGCGTATTTCATCTGACTGATCTTCATCGCCGGCTGACGGCACGTTTGCGCCAAACAAACCGGCAACCATTACCACCAATACCGTTTTGCGCCGATGAAATCATGGTCGAAGCGTTGAAAATAATTCTTCGCCGCGGGATTCATGCTTTGGATTTTCACCCCGTCTCCCTGGGCGTGGATCATTTTCCCCCCGCCGAGGTAAAGCCCGGTGTGTCCCACCTGCCCGGCCGAATTGATGAAGAAAATTGCATCACCCGGTTGGAGCGCCTCGGCCACACAGGGCAGGATGAGGTTGCCGTTTAGATATTGCTGTTTGGCATCACGGGCGAGACTGATGCCCACGGTGCGATAGGCCGTCTGGACCAGGCCGGAGCAATCAATGCCGGTGACGCTGTTCCGGCCGCCCAGATTGTACGGCCGCGCCAGCAGCGAGCGCGCTTCCGCTATTACCCGAGCCGTGTCCCGGTCCCGTTCGTTCCGTTCGCAGATTGCCTTGGGAATTTTCAATTCCCGGCCGGTGGCATCCAGCAGCACGCAGTTCCGGCTCCGCCCCCACTGCTTGATGGGCAGCCGGCAGCCGGCGGGGATGAAAACGTCCTTCGCCCTGTAATCCGCGAGCAACAGGGCCTTGGGCACATTGATGAGTTGAATGAATTCCTTTTTGGAAACCCGGCGGAAATTTTCTTTCGCGACGTAGCCCCAATAACCGGAAAAGTTCTTGATCAAATAGACCGCCGGCAATTCCTTGAAAATATAGACCGGCTCGGCCAGGAGGGCTTCGTCCATGGGCGTGCCTTTTAAATCCGGCTGCGACCAAGCCATCACATAGGGTTTGACGACGACGGCAAACGGGGCCGGGTCCTTTTCCAAATCCGGGAGGATTTCGACGTGGTCCACAACGGAGGTAAACCCCAATTGCTCGAACACGCCGCGCGTGATGTCGCTGAATTCAGGCCGCTCGGATATGCCGGCAAGGACCAATTGCCCGTCTTGCACGGTGGCGGAAATATTGAAGATAAAGCTGGTGCGGTCGGACAACACAAAAGTGCGAATCCGTTCGACGCAATTTGAAAGCTCATCCGGCGGGACGGGCGCCTGGTCGCCAACCCGGGCGGCAAGCTCGCGGCAAAATTCGGCGCGTTGGACCGTCGGATCCTGTTCCGCCGCCGCAAAGAGATTGGTAAGTTGCATGAGGGCAAAAAATGTGAGGACGTGACGTTTCACGATTCCGACACCTTCGGGTTGACGCCCAATCCAGGACGATCCGTTGCCTGCCAGCGTCCGCCGTTCATGACCGCGCCGTCAAACGGGTCGTAGTTTAACAGCAGGTTGCCGTCGAGGTCCACCCAGCGGGCCAGGGACTGGAGCTGAACGGCGGCGGTGATGGCAATTGAAGTTTCCAACATGCAGCCGAACATCACGTCGAGATTGCACGCATTGGCGACCTGGGCCATCCGCAAGGCCTCCAGTACGCCGCCGGCCTTCATGAGTTTGATGTTGACGCCGGAAAACGCGCCGGCGATGGCCGGGATGTCGCGAGCGATGAACACGGACTCGTCCGCCACGATGGGCAAGCGGGTGCGTTCCTTGAGCCACCGGGTTTCCTCGATCATCCGGCGTGGCAGCGGCTGTTCGACGAATTCGATGTTCTGTTTTTCGAGCCACTCCATTTTTTTAATGGCGTTCTCCTTGTCGGCCCAGCCTTCATTGGCGTCCACGCGAATGGGTTTGTCGGTCGCGGTGCGGATTGTTTTGATGATTTCCTCGTCGTCGCTGCGGCCGAGCTTGACCTTGATGATGTGATACGGCCCGGCTTCCAGCACTTTTTGCCGCATGACTTCGGGAGTGTCCAGACCGATGGAAAACGACGTGGCCGGCGCGCGCCCCGCGTTCAGGCCAAATGCGCGGTGTAACGGCAGATTCAGTTTCCGGCCGACCCAGTCCATGAGCGCCATTTCGATGGCGGCGCGAGCGGGCGGCGTGGCGTCGGCAACCTGCCGGGCTTGCTCCGGTAAATCCGCGAACGCGAAGGGATCAATGGTTTCGTAAAGCGGAATGAGCGCCGCGACGGCACGAAGGGTCTTTTCCGCCGTGTGCTCGCCGACGGTCAGGTGCGCGGCCTCGCCAATGCCGGTCAGACCATCCCGTTCATAAAACACGAGGACATTTTCCTTGAAGGTCGCCGAGCCGCCGGCGATGGTCCAGGTATGTTTCAGTTCCAGCCGGATTTTTTCGCTGCGGATTCGTGGTTTGCCGGTAATGGACATGGTTCATTTCGAGATGGATTTCGTCGAAACTGGCTTGCGGAGGGCCTCAATCGAGTTGGCCCGAAAATTGGCCACCCGCAAAACCAACCATTCGAGGACGAAAGGCATTCTCATGCGTGGCCGACACGATGAAGGTATTGAAAATGAATGTAAATCGGTTTTTGACGGCGTGTCCGGGTCGTCGCAACAGCCGCAGCGGCCCCTGTTTGTGCGCGCTGGAATTTTGCACTACCGCAAATGAAACTTGCATCCTCGAACCGATCCAACGATAACAGCGCCCATGTCTGCATTGAATTTGCTGTTATTGATGCGCGATCTCCCGGCGAAGACCTCGGCCTGGCAGGTTGGAACGGCATGTCTTTGTGTCATGGCTTTGTCGCTCAATGCCGGGGGCGCCCCGGCCGGAGGCGACGGCTTCAGCCGGTTCATCGGATTGGACGACTTCTCAAACTTTGCCAGATCAACGAACGAAACCGGCGAGACCGTTTTACTCTCGCCCGTGATCCATTCGCCGATTGACTGGAATGAACTGGTGGTGTCGTGGAACGCGACGGCTTCAGCCGGGACCTTTTTGACGTTGGAAGCCAGCGCAGTCTCTTCCGGCCATGCGACAAAGTTTTATTCGTGGGGCTTGTGGTCGTCGGACAACAAACGTTATCCGCGCCACAGCGCCGATTCGCAGAAGGACACCGACGGCGAGATGCGCACGGACACACTGGTTTTGTCCCGGCTCGCCGATGCGGTCCGGGTCCGGGTAACGCTCGGCGGCACGAATCGGGAGTTGCCCGCGTTGAAATTCCTCGGGCTTTCGTTCTGCAACACGAACGTTGCGCCGGCGCTCCCGCGCCCCAACCGCCGCGCCTGGGGGAAAATCATTTCGACGCCGGAGCGCTCGCAAAAATCCTACCCTGAGGAGCAAGGCTGGTGTAGTCCGACGTCGTTATCCATGGTGCTGTCGCGCTGGTCGGCGAAGTTGCACCGTCCGGAAATGGATGTGGACGTGCCTGAGGTCGCCCGGGCGGTTTATGACCGGAAATGGAACGGCACGGGAAACTGGCCGTTCAACACCGCCTTCGCCGGCAGCTTCCAGGGCATGCGCGCTTACATCACGCGTTTCAGCAATATTTCCGAACTGGAAGATTGGGTTGCCGCCGGAATTCCCGTGATCATTTCCGCGCCGTGGGAACTGCTCAAGCCCGGGCGCCACGAGGCGAGTGCCGGCCATCTCACAGTCGTCATCGGCTTCACGAAAGAAGGGGACGTAGTGATCAATGACCCGGCAACCAATCTCAAAGTGGAGAGCGTCCGGCATATTTACAGACGCCAGGACGTCATCCACGCCTGGGCGGTATCCTACAACACGGTTTATCTCGTGTATCCCGGGTCAGCCAAAATTCCCAAGAACCGGTTGGGACAGTGGGCATCCAAATAAAACGCCGGCAATCGGATTCAATTCCGCGCGGGTCACGAGTTCGGGTGAGTATTGCCGATAGCAACACGGAGCGCGGACAGCCATGTCCGCGTGAGCCGCACCCGCAGAAGCAGGCTGGAATCATGAAGCCGCACGAACGCGCGGGCTCGGCGGTCCGCGCTCCGAGCATTTTGTCCATCCCTCCGTTCGCGCTTGCGTTGGATGAGCGGCTTGATTTAATCGGACCAGCATGAATCGGTTCGCCAGTATTTCTTTGCCTGCGATGATCGTTTTTCTGGCGGGCGGTTGCGCCACGGTTGCGCCCACAATGAATTCCAAATTGCAGACCTACACTCTGGACTACAACACGCCGGTTGACCCGGCGCTGCAAACACAGCTTGAAAGGATTGATTCAACGTTGCGCGCCAAATATGGCATGACGGCGGAGCAGACGGACGTTGGCCTCCTGGATTTGCGAACAGGTCGGCTGGCGATGATTTATCCCGACCACGAGGAATACGGCGCGAGCGTCCCCAAGATCGGCATTTTGCTCGCGTATTTTCAATTGCACCCGGCGGCGGCCACGAACCTGGACGCCGCGACGCGGCACGAACTGGGTTTGATGATCAAGGTTTCCAGCAACGAAATGGCGGCGAAGTTTTCGCAGGAGCTTGGCTTGCAACCCATCCGGCAGGTGCTCGACGCGTACCATTTCTACGACGCGAATCATGGCGGAGGCATCTGGGTCGGCAAACACTACGGCGTGGACACCGAACGCGTCGGCTCGCCCGTGGGCGACAATTCCCATGCCGCCACCGTGCGCCAGTTGCTGCGGTTTTATCTGTTGCTCGAACAGGGAAAACTCGTTTCACCCGCGGCTTCAAAAACCATGCGCGAAATTTTCGCGTCGCCGGACATCCCGCCCGACGACATTAAATTCGTCAAGGCGCTGACTGGACGCGACGTCCAGCTTCTCCGCAAATCGGGTTCGTGGGAAAACTGGTTGCATGACACCGCCATCATCACCGGGCCGGGGCGGCATTATATCCTCGTTGCGTTGACGCATCATCCCAAAGGTGATGGATACCTGGTGGACTTGGCCGTGGCGGTGGACGATTTGATGATCCATGAGGCGAAAGCGGAATGATCGTCTAAATTCCAATCTTTTGCAGGAGCCGGGGTAACGAGGCCCAAACTGATTTGGGACAACTTCGCGCTCTCGAAAAATAAGATCCTCCTTACGTCGGCTCCTGCGATAGCAAGAATGCGCGCGCCTCAAATCACCGCGGCTTCTGTGATGAACAGGTCGCCCTTTTCGCCGTCCAGTCTGGCTTGAATGCCTACGGGCAGCGTCGCGTTCCAACGAACGTGGCCGAAAGGCAGGCCCGTCACGACTGGAACGCCCAGCGGCTTGAGCCTGTCTTCCAGCACGTCGTCGAGCGTCTGGCGATATTCTTTGGTCTTGGCGGCATCCGGGTCTTTGCAGTTTTTGTTGATGCCCACGGCCACACCGGCGACTTGTTGCAGCAGGTCCGCGTTCAACAACTGCGTGAGCATCCGGTCGAAATTGTAAGGTTGTTCGTCAACGTCCTCGAAGAACAAAATGTTGTCTTTGAAACGGGGTTGAAAGGGCGTACCCAGCGTGCTGCACAGCACCGACAGGTTTCCGCCGATGAGTTGACCGCTGGCTACACCGCCTTTCAAAATCGAAATTGTATCGCGCGTGTAACCTTCGCAGATGCTCCCCGCCGCCGCCGGTTCCATGATTGTTCGCAAAAGCGATTGGAGCACGATGGCGGGCGGCTGCTTACTCGTCAGGCTTGTGTTGAGCGTTGGACCGTGAAACGAAACCAGCCGGGCCCTGGTCAAAAGCGCGCAATGCAACGACGTGATGTCGCTGAACCCGACGAGAATTTTCGGATGCCTTTTGATGAAGTGATAGTCCAGCAGACGCAGCAGCCGCCCTGAACCGTAACCTCCGCGAAGACAAAAAATGGCTTTGATGTCGCGGTCGGCAAACATGCTCATCAGGTCATCCGCCCGTTCCTCGTCCGTGCCGGCCAGAAAACCAAGACGTTTCTTCGCGTTCGGGGCGAGCCTGGGCTTGAATCCCATTTTTTCCAGCGCCGCTATGTAATCGGCCACCACCTTGGGATCGCTCGGCGGGCTGGCCGGCGCAACCAGGCCGACCGCATCGCCAAATTTCAGGCGTCCGGGTTTGATCAAGTACGTTCGTCCGGTGTGAATCATTCGCCCTGGTTCAAGGTTGGCTCCGATCGCCAAAGGATTGCTGAAAAACAGCGGCGCGGCAAGTCCGATGCCTTTGAGAAAATCGCGCCGCCTGATGGTCCGGTGATTCATAAATTCACATTGCAGCAATTTTGTCCGGCGCGGCAGTCAAGGCGCTTTCAAAAATTAAATCAATCTTCAAATTCGTTTCCCCGGCGCATTCGGTGAAATGGGTGTTTACGACCACCCTCAAACCGTTTGGTGTTTTAAGCGTAAAGGGCCATTCTGGGCTGTCTGCGGAGGATTTTGACCTTCTTATTTCGGCGATAGTCTTTGACAGATATTCGCAAATCTGCTTTCCTGATGGCATGGTTGCAGTCAGGGTTATGATAACCAATTGTGCACGAGGCCGTGCAACGCGCGCCGAATAATTCCCAACCAGGAGGAAATCGTGCCAAAGACTATGCTCATCGCGCTCTGGATGAGAGATACGTTCCTCAAGCAGGGGAAAGGGGTCGAGAATCGTCTGGTCCGGTTGAAAGCAGCCGTGGAGAAGACGGCAGTAATTCGCAAAGGAGTGAAGACCCGGCAGCATTGGGCGGAGCCGGAGGTCATCTTCATTGCGCCCGAATACCTCTTTGGCCGCCCGACCGGCGTAGACTGGCGCAAACCGACCGATCATCGAGAGCTCGCTAAGCCCGATCCGCGCGATCCGAACAGAGATAGACACCTCGACGAGAGCGATAAGGACTACATCAAGCGCGAACTCACGGCTCTCAGCGCAAAACACCGGGAGTTCCTGATCGTGCCCGGAACCATTGCGTGGTCTGTCCGTGTCAAAGACCATCCAGGACTGCTCCAGGTGGCGAAAAATCGAGTCCGACTCCAGCCCGCCGGTTACGTGGCAGAAGGGTCCCCCGCCAATAAGCTGGCCCGCCTTGTTTCTTTCAAAGGCCTGGACGACAGGAAAGCCGGGCGCGCCGGGCCACGTTTGACGAATGCCGAGGAAGACCGTCTGAACAACGCCAGACTGTGTCTGAACACGGCCTTCGTGCTTTACGGAGGCGACGTCAGGTTCGTCTATAGCAAGCAGGGCGATTTCTCCGAGGTGCTCACCCCATGCCAGCCCACCATAGCATATGAGGTGGCCATTCCCGGGGATAAGTGCGGCGTGTTTAAGATTGAGGGAAACTGGTACGGGATTGAAATCTGTTATGACCATTTTTGTGGCGTGCTGCATCAGGTGCCCCTGTCAACCCCACCCCTGGTCCACTTGATCACCTCGGCCAGCGTCGACGTGGACGCCAGCCACTGTGTCGTCGCGCCGGGCGGTTACGTTGCGCACGCCGCGGCTGACGCGTTGAACGTAAATCGAACCGGGCTTTGGTACAAGAATCCGGTCACCGGAATGCTTGACCGGGTGGAGTCGCCCTCGTGGCCGGGAATCAGATTGCCGCGGTTGGGCCAACGACCACCGAATTTGCCCCCGAGCCAGCCGTGGCCTCCCGCGAGCTACAAAGCATACAACGACGTCGCCGGTTCGCCGCTCTGGGTCTACAGGGTGGACGTCCCCTGACGCGGTTTGCGCAACTGGAAACGGGTCGTGAACGGGTCACTCCGGCTGTTGTAGAATTTGCCTGGCTCCCCTGTTTGTATCGAGATCATAGGCGACATGGCGCGCAAGTTGCGAGTTCAATATCCTGTGGCCATCTATCACGTCATGAACGCATGCAGCCGGCACGAACACATTTGATGGAACCCCGGCAATAACATGGACTTGCCGTTTCCTGGCCAGCCTTGGTCGGAACAGGGCATTTCGCCTGCTTTGCCTTGAAAAAAAGGCTGTTTGCTAGTTCTGCAACGCTTCCATTCAACGTGCGGGGCGCAAATCAGTGTTGCTTGGCCATCCATCGGCGTTGTTGACAATAAATCAATTCATCCGCGATTTGCTCTCGCTCCGCTCTCCCCGTCAGGGGTGATGACCGTCTTCAATGACGATCTGGCGGGCTGGCGGCTTGCCGAAACCTTCGGAATCATTCCGCACGTTCATGCACTATCACCATGGAAAACGTCAACGAGACCAAATTTGCTCTGGACAATTTGCGACCCAAACCGAATCTTCCGCAATCACAATGTCCAAAACCGCCAGCCAACCCGCCGCATCATCACAGGGCCGAAATGATTCCGGCACGGCTGAACCCCGGCGCCTGATGTCGCTCGACGCGCTGCGCGGCTTCGACATGTTCTGGATTCTCGGCGCCGACTCGTTCGTGTATGCGCTGCACGAAATGAGCCAGACTGCGCCGACGAAAATTCTCGCAACGCAGCTTGATCATGCCGAATGGCAGGGCTTCCATTTTTACGACCTGATATTTCCGCTGTTCGTTTTCATGATGGGCGTCTCGACGGTCTTCTCGCTGACGAAAATCATCGCGCGCGCAGGCCGCGCCGCCGCCGTGAAACGGGTGTTGAGACGCGGCGTGCTGCTGTTCGCCGTCGCGCTGATTTACTCCGGCGGCTTCACCAACCCGTGGCCGGACATGCGGTTGATGGGCGTTCTGAATCGCATTGCGCTCTGCTATACGTTTGGGGGACTGCTGTTCATTTTTTTCAGACCGAGGGTACTGGCGGCAGTTGCGATTTCGCTTCTGCTCGGTTACTGGGCGCTGCTGGAATTCGTTCCATTTCCCGACGTGCGGCCGGTACCCGGCGGCGATTCCGTGATCACCAAAGAAAGCGGTTTTACAAGCGTGTCGCAACTGAACATGGCCAGCACCAACATGATTCATGGCTCCTTCATTCAGGGTGTGAACCTCACCGATTACCTCGACCAAAAATACCTCCCCGGCCGCAAATACGACGGCACTTACGACCCCGAAGGATTTTTGAGCACGCTACCCGCCATCGTCAGCGGTCTGCTGGGAATGTTTGCCGGATTGCTCATTCAAAACAAGTCCGTGCCCGATGGGAAAAAGGTCGCCTGGCTTCTTGGCGCAGGCGCGGCCGGCGTCGCGCTTGGTTTTTTGTGGGGTCTGGAATTTCCCGTCATCAAAAAAATCTCGACCTCGTCCTACGTCCTGGTCGCGGGCGGGTACAGCGCGCTGCTGCTCGGCGTGTTTTACTGGATTGTGGACGTGAAGCAATGGCGGACGTGGTGCCAGCCGTTTGTCTGGATCGGGATGAATCCCATCACGCTTTACCTCACCAGCAATTTTCTCGGCGGCCTTGGCTACCACAAACTCGCGACCCGGCTGGCGGGCGGCCCGGTGAAGAGTTTTTTCGACACGCACATTGCCCACGGTTGCGGCGAACTCATCATCTCCGCGATCGGCGTGGCGTTGTTCATCTGGTTTGCCCGCTTTCTGTATTGCCGGAAAATATTCCTGCGGTTTTAAACCCCGAAAACCGGAATTACGCTGGGGAGCGCACGCGCCTCGTCCCGCCGTTGCGGGATTTGCCGCGTCCTCGCGGAAAACCTCAAGCTCATAGAAAATTCCAGACTTTCGGGCAAGCCTGCGCCCAAAGAGGCTGGACGCGAGGCGCGTCCAGCCACACCCGGGGCGGGGGTGCTCCCCAATCGCGGTTTTCGGTTTTAACCCCGCCGTTTGAACGCGGCCAGCGCGGCAATCAAGCCGTCCAGTTGCGCGCGGCTGTGTCCGCTGGAAATGACAAAGCGAAAATAGCCGCGCGCGCCGCCACCGGGATATTTCAGGAACGGCGGATAAATCCCCGCCGCCAGCAACTGCTTTTTCAGCGCCCGCGATCCGGACTCGGTTCTGGTGTGAAGGGGAACGATTGGACCGGGCGTTTCGGGAATTTCCCAGCCCGCGGCTCGCAGCGCGGATTTAACAAGGGTGGCATTTTGATTCAGGCAAAGCCGCAGTTGTTTGCCGTGGCGGCCCAATAATTTGACCGATTGCAGCGCCGCGTTTGCCAGCGGCGGCGGCAATGGTGTGTTGCCAATGAACGCAC
Organism: uncultured Verrucomicrobiae bacterium; assembly: GCA_963802515.1. Lineage (GTDB taxonomy): Bacteria > Verrucomicrobiota > Verrucomicrobiia > Limisphaerales > UBA11358 > UBA11358. The sequence goes on along the minus strand of CAWDIX010000002.1, from coordinate 67,119 downwards.
GGCTGCGCCCCAGGATTTTTTTGCGCAACTCGCGCGGGCCGAGAACCACGCCGCCATAAACGCCGAAGGCCTTGCTCAACGTGACGCATTGGATGATTTGCCGGCGGCCGACCTGTTCATGTTCCGGCGTGCCTTTGCCGGTGCGCCCCAAAACACCCGCGCCGTGCGCGTCGTCCACGAGAATCAAGCCGTCCCGCGGCAGCATTTTCAGATAAGCCTTGAGCGGCGCGACCGAACCGTCGTGCGAAAACATTCCATCCGTCAAAACGATCGGCCGCGCGCCGCGTCCGCAACGGGCGATGGCGCGCGCGAAATCATCCGCGTCGCGGTGCTTGAATTTCCGGACGGGACAATCGAATTGGACGATGGCGTCGAGCAGGGCAGGGTGGGCGTGCTCATCCACGAGCGCGTGCGAAAAAGTTCCGGCCAATGCCTGCGCGACGACGGTGCCGGTCAGGTAACCGCTGGATAACAGCAGCGCGTCTTCGGTTTGAAAAAAATCCGCGAGTTGCCGCTCGAGTATTTCGTAAATTTTGTGATGTCCGGTCGTGAGGCGCGACGCGGCGACGTTCAGCCCGAAATGCTTCAGGCCGGCGGCAGCGGCCTGGAGCACGGCGGGATGGCGGGCGAGCCGGAAATAGTCGCAGCCGGAAAAATAAACGAGTTTCCGTCCGCGCCAGCGGACGAAATTGCGGTCCACTTGTTGAAGCGGTTCAAGCCCGGTCATAGTGGGCGCATCTACGCACTGTTCTCGGAGCGCGGCCTTCAGACGCTTCCGCTCCGCCAGCCTCGCACCGAAACGTGCGCTGTAGGTCTCCACGGACAGTGAAGCGCCGTGAACGCCGCGCTCCAATGGCGTTGTCATTCAAGAACGATGCGTGGACGCGCCCGGTCATGGTTGAAGTTGCAATTATTTTGCAGACGTTGTGGCGGCAGGCGCCGGCAGGTAAATGACGCGTTCCGGCTGCGTGGGCGCATAAGCGTTGCGCTGCGGAATGTCGAGACGGTTGAACGGCCTGTAATCCTTGATCGCGCCAACGTGGCCGATGATGACGGAGTGGCGCAGAACGCCGTGGCCGTTCTTCGTTGAGTCGCTGAAATGCGCCTGGCCGTAACCGATTCCGTCGCTGGACAGGTTGGACGAAAAGTATTTCAGCCCGACGATCCTGTTCTGATCATCGCGCAACCAGTTCATAAAAATCACCGAATGCCCGCCGGCCGGCGTGGTGCTGTAACTCAAAAAATCACCGGGACGCGCGTCGTCAAAATTGGTCACCGCCGTGCCGAGGCCATAACTGACGATGGCGCGCTGTTCGGAATCGCCCGGGCCCTCGATATACCAGAGTTGCAGCGCATTGAAGAGGTCGTGGAACGTCATGCCGTTGAAATCGTCCGGGTCGAGGCCGTTCTGGAGGTTGCGGAGTTGCATGGCGCGCACAAAAACCTCGAATGTGTAGCCGCAGCAATAACTGCAACGCGAGCCGTCGGGATAGGCCTTGGCCACAACCATGCCGCGATACCAGAGGTCCTCGGTCACCCCGTTGTAAATGTCGTATTCGCGCGGGGTCCAACTGCAATGATAATGATACGTGCCGTTGGTCGGGTACGCGGAAATGACTTTCAGCACAAACGGATTGAGCGAACCTTCCGCGTCATTGGTCACCATGTCCTCGCACGCGCAGGCTTTCGCGAGCGCTTTGTCCACCGGCGAAAATCCCCGGTCATCCACGGGATAAACCCGCGGCGTGTAAGTGGAGCGGCGCAGCGACGGGTTGGTTTCGCGGCCGGAAGTCGTGTAGGTCGTCGAAGCCACCGGCGATGATGGGGAAGCGGGCTTGCAACCGGCGGTGCTTGCGGATTTGCATCCCACCAGACAAAGCAACGTGAAGACCGCACCGCAACAGGCAATCGCCTTGTATGACGGAAGAGCAATTGTTTTCACGCGCACAACCTAAACAGTTTCCACCTGGGTTTCAACGTTTGCGTGGTATTAGTTCAATGGCTTGCCGAATGTCCGTTTCAACGTTGCGCCGGCTGCCGTTGGCACGTTAGTTTTTGCGGACGGAATCCTTCATGAAAACAAAGATCGGATGGCAAAAAAATAAAGGCCGCTTCAAAATGGCCGCTTGGGCCGTGTTTGGTTTCTGGCTCGCGGCGAATTGGGTTCAGGGGCAGGGCACGAACAGCATTTCAACCCTCGCAAGACTTCGGGAGAGAATCGCCACCCATCTCGCGCAACCGCGATTTTCGGGCGCGCTTTGGGGCGTCAAAATCATCTCGCTCGACACGGGAAAAACTCTTTTTGAATCACATGCCGACCGGCTGCTGAGTCCGGCATCCAATTGCAAACTGTTCACCGGCGCGCTCGCTTTGGACCGTTTCGGCGGCGATTACAAAATTTCCACCCCGATTTACGCGACCGCAAAACCGAATCGCTCCGGCACTATTCGCGGCGATTTGGTCATTGTTGGCCACGGCGACCCGACGTGGAATTCCCGGCGGTTTGGCACCAATTTCTGGGACATCTTCGAACCCCTGGTATCCGCCCTCACAAACGCCGGCGCCCGCCGCGTGACCGGCGACCTCATCGCGGACGGGACTTTTTTTCACGGCGAGCCGACCGGGTCCAGCCTGATGATTGACGATTTTCAAAACGGCGAGTGTCCTTACATTTCCGCGCTCACCATCAACGACGGCCTGGCGCAAGTCCGCGTCGCGCCCGGCGCAGTCGTTGGCGCGCCGTGCCGGCTGACGAGGTTGCAGCCGGACACCGGGTTGGTTTTCAGCAATGGCGCCGTGACGGTTTCGAGCAATGGCACGCATCACATCGAATATTACATGCCTTTCGGCGAAAAAATAATTTACATCTTCGGCCAGTTGCCGCTCGGTGACGAAGGCGAACGGCTGGACATCCCGGATTTGGAACCTGCCGGATGGTTTGGCGTCGCGCTCAAAGACGCGCTGGCGCGCCACGGAATTAAAATCTCCGGCCGGGTCCGGGGCATTTCGTGGCCGCAAAATTTCATTTTGAACCCGAATCAAACTGTGAAGATCGGTGACGTTCTTTCTCCGCCGCTAGGCGAAATCGTTCGCCTCTACATGAAGCCGTCGCAAAATCTGGAAAACGACACGGTTCTCGCGTACGTCGGCGAAACGACCCGCAGTTCCGAAACGCCGCCGTGGCGAACTTCCGAGGAACTCGGGCTTGCCGCGCTTCATCAATTTCTCGTTACGAATGGCTTGCCCGCCGGTGAAGTTCACTTCGACGAAGGCTCGGGCCTTTCGAACAACAACCTGGCGACCGCGAACTCCATCGTCGCGCTGCTGCAATTCATGGCCGCGAACCGCTGGGCGCAGGATTTTGCCAATGCGCTGCCCATTGCGGGCGTGGACGGAACATTGCGCCACCGGATGACGAACGCGCCCGCCGCGGGCAACGTCCGCGCCAAAACCGGTACCTTGCACTGGGCCAATGCGCTTTCGGGTTATGTCACCACGGCGGCGGGGGAAAAGCTGGCTTTCAGCCTGATGTTGAACCGCTACGAGCCGCCGCCGAACCGCAAGCGGACGGATGAGTTGGATGACATTGCGGTGATGCTCGCCGGTTTCACCGGCCGTTCGGATGAGTAAGATTCTGACCCCGAATCAAGCGCGGGTGGCGGCGGAATAAAACCCGCTACGGAATTTTCCTGCGCCTCCTCACGGCCCGGAGCGCGCGCGGAAGAAACGCTGCGAATCATTTGCCTGCGGAACAATGCTCCATTCCAGCACGCCATCGGTCGCCACGAGATTGGTGTACGCCATCCAGTTGGTCAGATTCGTGGAGGTTTCGATGACATACGTCGCGCCGGCCTGCCCGTTCGCCACCAGTTCCAGGTCGCCGCCAGGCTGCAAGCGGATGAGCTGGAATTGCGCCGGTTGCGTTGGAATGATGGAAAGCAGCGCATTGGAACTGATGACGGAACCGGCGACGTTCGTGGCGACGACGGAATAATTTCCGGCATTGGCAGCCTGGATATTGGTCAACTCGAGCTTGGTGTCCGTCATATCGGAGAGGTTCGTTCCGTTGAACCGCCATTGCAGCGCGGGCGCGGGCAGGCCGCCGGCGGTGACGCTGAACGTGACATTGCTCCCGAATTCCACCCAGACGCTTTGCGGGTGCTCCGTGATCACGGGCGCGACGGCGGGCACTTCCACGCGCACGTTGTCCACGAGGCCGAAACTCAAATTCGTGTTATCGGTGCGCGACGCAAACGGATCCCAGAAGCCGACGAAGACGTTGCTCGCGGTGAAGGTCGCATTGGAAATCGTCGCCATCCGGATCCCGTCAATTGCCCAGTCCACCGTGTTGCCGCGACGCGAAACGATCACATCATGCCACGCCAAACCAAACGTGCCGGGGTTCAAAGTTCCGGATTGTTGGGCGTAATTCGATTGCTGCAGCGCAGGAGCGGACTGGCCGGTTGGAAAGGCGGAGGCGTAGTAGTTGTTGGCGTTGTCCAGCGAGCCGGCGTCGTAACTGCCGCTGACCGCGGTCTGCCAGTTCTTGCCGATGTAGCCGGAGTAATCGCCAAAAGTGGTCGAGCCGGCGCTCACGCCGCCGTCGCCATCGGCAGAAAAATAATATCCGTCGGCGGCCGCGTTGGTGGTCCATTCGGCGCGGTTGCCCGCCGTGCCGATGCCGGCGGTGAGAAATTCCGTCGAGCTGGCGCCGCCGCCGGGGAAGGGGCCATTGACGTTGATCCAGCCGTCGAAATGCAGCCGGTAGTCGCCGCTGAAACTTTGATTCGTCGGCGAAATCGAAAGCGCGGCGCAGACGCCGAGCGCGAGGTTGGCTTTCATCTGCACGCCGCGCGTCGTGCCGCCGGTCGAGTGCGGCGCGGAGGGAATGCCAAGCGTCGAGTAATCAAAATTGAACGCGACGGCGGTGTCGCCGGAACTGTTATTGATGATCCAGTTCGCGGCGGAGTTGGTGTCAAACGAGTCGGAGAAGACCGTGGTTTGAACCGGATAAACGATGAGCGACGCGACACTGCTGGTGGTGCCGCCAAAGGCATTGGTAACCGCGAGGGCATAATTTCCCGCGTTGTTCGTCTGCGCCTCGGCGAGGTTGTAAGTATCTGTGTTAGCGCCGGAGATGGGCACGCCGTTGAACAGCCAATGATAACTCAGCGGCGGCGTTCCTGAAGCGGCGCCAACGAAACTCACGCTGCCGCCGGAATCCACGACCCGGTTGACTTGCGGCGAAAGGCTGACGAACGGCGGCGCAGAATTGGTGCCAATGGTCGCGGCGAGCACCGCCGCGTCCATGTCGGCGTTGCGTTCCTGGGCGTCCCAGAAACTCACGCCGTTGTAGCCAGTGACGCTGGCTTTCGGAGCGTTGGTTTGCAGCGCGTTGAGAAACGCGGTGATCTCCGCGCCGGTGACGGGCGTATAGGATTGCGCGAGCGGCACGATGGGTTTGATGGCGTTGGTGTTGAAACCGGTCAGGCTGTTTTGCCAGTTGCGCCATTGCGTGTTCATGTTCGCCACCATCGTCTGCGGCGAAATGCCGATCGCGCCCCAATAATCCTGCGGCATCACCGCGTCGCAGTTCGTGCCGAACTCGAGATAAGGAAATCCGGGGTGCGAGGTGATGTAGGGGAATGGTGCATGGGCGAGGAAGCGGTCCGGATAATTCGCCTTGATGGTGCTGGCGTAGAGTGTGGCGTCGGCGCGGCGCGTGGCGTTCGTCTCGTACTCGATCTCGGCGTCAATGATGAAACCGTCCGCGCCCGCGGCGAGTGAGCTCAAGGCCGCGGTGATTTCGCTGCTGACGGTGGTGCCCGCGCCGCTGTTGTTGCCGTAAACGTAGCCCCAGGCGAAGATCTTCAGCCCGGCGGCGTGCGCGCGATTGACGAGGTCGGCGGTGAATTGCGGCGAAGATGACGAAGGATAAAGGTGTCCGCCGTCGCAGGACTTGACGGTGATCCATTGCACGTGGAGGTTGGTTTCGTAATTGATGACGCCCTGCACGTCTCCCGCCGCGAGGCCAAGGTGCGATTCAGTCGTGGACATCTGCCAGATCCAATCGCCTTTGCCGAGGTTCGCGGGATCTACATTGTTATACAGCAGAACGTTCGGGTGCGGGCCCGCCGGCAAGGGCGGCAGGGAATTCCCGCTGGTCAGGCCGTTCGTCTCCGCAGAATGGTCGGAAGGATTCACCCCGGGCGGCGGCCATTGTCCCTGGTGCGTGCGGCGATAATACAACTGCGCGTCGTCCGGCGTCGTCCGGGCGAAAACTGAAAACGACGAGATCAAAACCGCCGCCGCGCCGACTGCCCGGCAGCGGGAAAGCCATCTCCAGCAAAGCCTTGAATACCGCGTGGCGCTCATTGGGAGAATTAATTCAGGAAATGGACGGGCAGGACGGCAACGCCGTGCAAGGATTCCATTCTCCGGTTTCCCCGAGGACACTGAGGTTCATAAGTTTCTAATTTACAACAATTCAACAATACTAACATGCCCGTCCACCGTGTCAATCCCGCCCGGTCGGCGGTTTTTACTCGACAGCCAGTGCGACCGGCGTAAATAAAGTCCGGCACGGGCGGCAAACCCGCAACCTGATGACGAGAAATATGTTTTCCCGACCGGCCGCGCTCATGCGCAAAGGGCAGTTTTGTCTGTGCGCCACCATTGCGCTGCACGCGGCATTTACGGCGCGCGCCATGGATGACTTCGCGTCGCTGGAAACAAGTCTCGCGCCGCTGGGACGATTAATGGTCACCCCATTCGCAACCGCGCCGTTCCCGCATCCGGCGCGCGCCCAGGGACACCGATACCATGACCTGTTTTTTTCGGCGGCGGAACATTATTCCGACCGTACCGTGGCGCTCTTCGTCCCGCGGGGATTCCGCGAGACGGGGCGGATTGATTTCATCGTCCATTTTCACGGCTGGAGCAACACGGTCGCGGGCACGCTGGAGCAGTTCAAATTGGCGGAGCAACTGGCCGGCAGCGGCAAGAACGCGATTCTCATCGTGCCGGAAGGTCCGCGCAATGCGCTGGATTCCTTCGGTGGAAGGCTGGAGGACACGAATGGATTCAAAGCGTTCATGGCTGAAGCGCTGCAAAAACTGCGCGCGAGCGGTGCGCTGGCCGAAGCGGAGCGCGGGCTTCAGCCCGCTTCAACGACCGAAGGCGAAGCAACATCGAAGCGGCCTGAAGGCCGCGCCCCTGAAATCGGCAACATCATTCTGTCCGGCCACAGCGGCGGCTATCACGTCATGGCCGCGATTCTGGATCATGGCGGCCTTCCGGATAAAATCCGCGAAGCGTGGCTGTTCGACGCGCTTTACGGCAACACCGGGAATTTTGTCGCGTGGCAGAAGCATCAGAACGGCCGTTTGCTGGACATCTACACCGACCACGGCGGCACCAAAGCGGAGACGGAAAATTTGATGGCGGCTTACAGAACGAATGGCGTCAGTTTTTTTGCCGGCGAAGACACCAACGCCACGCCGGAAGACCTGAGGATGAACAGGTTGATCTTCCTGCATTCGGATATGATTCACAACGACGTGGTTGCAAAACGCGGCACGTTTGAACAGTTTCTTAAAACCAGCTGCCTCGAAAACAAGTGAAGACGCGACCATTTTTACTTTGCATCTTTGCCGCGCTGCTCGCCGGCTGCCAAAGCACGCCCATGAAAACCACCGCCTGCCATCGCCCATCCGTGAAACCCGGCGTCGAAGTCCTGTTTGAAAAACATCTCGATCTCATTCGCGGCAAACGCGTTGGCCTGATCACCAATCCGACCGGCGTGGACCGCCAACTCGACAGCATCGTCGAGCTTTTCCGCGCGCACCCGGACGTGAAGTTGGTCGCGCTTTACGGGCCGGAACACGGCGTTCGCGGCAACGCCCAGGCCGGCCAGTTCGTGCCGTTTTATTTTGACGAGCACTACCAGTTGCCCGTGTTCAGCCTCTATGGTCAGACCGAGAAACCGCCGCCGGACATGCTGACCAACATTGATCAGTACATGCGCTCCTTCGATACGAAGCACGAAGGCAAAAAACCGGAGTCAGGCATGCTGCAGTCGGTGGACGTGATGGTCTTCGATTTGCAGGACGTCGGCACACGCGTTTATACTTACATCGCCACGATGGCCTACGCGATGCAGGCGTGCGCGGAGGCCGGAATCCCGTTCATTGTTCTGGATCGGCCCAACCCCATCAACGGCGTTGCCATGGAAGGACCGGTTCTCGAATATCCCAAACACAGCTCGTTCATCGGGCTTTATCCCATTCCGCTGCGGCATGGAATGACCGTTGGCGAACTGGCGCGGCTGTTCAATGAAAAATTTCTCCCGCGCAAGGCGAACCTGACCGTCGTGCCGATGGAAAACTGGACGCGCGGCGAGTGGTTTGACGAGACATCTCTGCCGTGGGTGACGCCGTCGCCGAACCTGCCGACGCTTGATTCCGCAACGGTGTATCCGGGGCAGGTTTTGCTCGAAGGCACGGATTTGTCCGAAGGCCGCGGCACGACGAGGCCATTTGAAATTTTCGGCGCGCCGTGGATTGACGGATTCACGCTGGCGAAAGCGTTGAACGGGCTCAAGCTGCCCGGTGTGAGATTCCGCGAAATCTGGTTCACGCCGACATTTTCAAAATTTTCGGGCCAGCTTTGCGGCGGCTGCCAGATTCACGTCACCGACCGAAACGCATTCCAACCCATCGCCACGACGCTCAACCTGTTGTCCGTCGTAAAAAAACTTTACGGCGTAAAACTCGAATTTCACGCCAGCTATTTCGACAGGGTGATGGGCACGTCCAGCGTGCGCGAGGCGCTGGAGCGCGGCGAGCCGGTGAAAACAATCGTTGCCGGATTCCAGCCGGGATTGGATGACTTTGCGAAACTGCGCGCGCCGTATTTGTTGTATCATTGACAATCGTAGCAGCCGACGTGGGGAGGCACTGGCTTTTCAGGTTGAATTTGAGCCTCGTTACCCCGGCTCCTACAAACCCCGAATGAAAGCGAAAATTACTTCAAGCCTCGCGCTGGCGCTCGTTCTCGTTGCCGGTTGCGCCGGGCCGCGGGTTGCGCGCCATTCGGTTTTTCGCGCAGACAAGCTGGCGGCGATGGACGCGGCGATTGAAACGGCCATCGCCGGCAACCAATGTCCCGGCGGCGTGCTGTGGCTGGAACACGATGGCGTTGCTTACCACAAAGCCTATGGCCATCGGGCGCTGGTGCCCGGGCGCGAGATTATGACCGAGGATACGATTTTCGATCTGGCCTCGCTGACAAAAGTCGTCGCCACCACGCCTGCCGTGATGCTGCTGGTCGAACGCGGCCAGGTGAAGCTGGATGCGCCGGTGCGGACTTACATCCCCGAATTCACCGGCGGGGGCAGGGAGCTGGTGACCGTGCGCGAATTGCTGACGCACACATCCGGCTTGCCACCCGACCTCGAAACGAAAACCGGATGGCGGGGCTGGACGACGGCGATCAAAAAAGCGTGCGCGGAAAAGTTGGAGTCGCCACCCGGCACGGCATTCAAATACAGCGACATCAATTTCATTCTACTCGGCGAGATGGTCCGGCGCGTCACTAAAATGCCCTTGCAGGATTTCGTTCAACGCGAAATATTCCGGCCTTTGAAGATGAACGACACCGGCTTTTTGCCGTTGGAAAGAGGGATAAAACTGACCCGCATCGCGCCGACCGAACTTATCAATGGTGGGGCGAGCGTCCCCGCGAGCCGGCTCGTCAGTAGCCTCGCCCCACCAAAAACTGACGCGGCGCACCTTGCCTGCTGGCGCGGCGTGGTTCACGACCCGACAGCGCGTCGCATGGGTGGCGTGGCCGGACACGCCGGACTCTTTTCGACGGCGTCCGATCTGGCCCGCTACGCGAGGATGCTGCTGAATCTCGGCGAACTCGACGGCGTGCGGATTTTCAAGCCGCAGACGGTCAGACTCATGACGGGCGTGCAAACGCCGCCGGGAATTGCCGCAAAACGCGGGCTGGGTTGGGACATTGATTCCCCTTACAGTGGGCCGCGAGGCAACATTTTTCCGATTGGCTCCTATGGCCACACCGGCTGGACAGGCGGGTCGCTGTGGATTGATCCCGCTTCAAAAACCTTCGTGATATTTTTGTCAAACCGTAATCATCCGACCGAGGCGGGCAACGTGATTGCATTGCGGCGCAAGCTGGGGACGCTGGCGGCGGAAGCGGTGTCGGGTTTTGATGCTACCAATGCGCCCGGCGTGCCTTAGGCAGCGGCGAGATGAATGGAGAAGCAAATGACAATCAGGAGCCAGTCGCCCAAATTGAAGCAGCGGTTCAGGTTTCACGCGGCAGTTGAACGGAAATGCGGCGGCTTTGGGCAAAAAAGTTTTCCGCAGCGGATGGGAGAACCACTATCCGCTGACACAAGACATTTGCAACAAAAGGGTTACAAATTGCTTATTTTATTGATAAATTTCGCTTGCGTTCCCGGCCGGAGAGTGTATAAGCGTCAGGAGAGGTCAGTGAATCAAAAGGTACATCAGATTGAAATTGAAATGGACTTTGGCAGGCCTGTCGAAGTGCCGAAGTAAAAAACTATTAGAAGGAGAGCTATGAAATATATTCGTGTTGAAAGAAACATCACCCGGTCGTGTGCGTTGCTCCCGAAAAGTTTGTCTCTCGGACTGGCGGTGGCTGGCACCCTGTTTGCCTTGATGACATCACATGCCCAGCTCATCTATTCTGAGGACTTCTCCACGGATCCCAGTGCGAACTGGGTGACGAACTACAGTTCTACTGGAAGCAACTATGTTGATTTTCAATTTGATTACAGCACGGTTGGCATTCCCCCCGCTCCGCACAGCACCGGTGGAAATACCAAGGGGTTGAAACTGTCTCCGGATATTACTTCCGGCGGTCTTATCGGGTTCGCGGCGGTGCCCGGCGTGAGTGTTACGCCAACAAATTTCGGCATCAGCGATAATTTTGACATGCATGTTGACATGTGGATCAACTACAATGGCTCCGGTCCTGCGACGCTGACCACGGGCGGCGGCGGAAGTGGCTCGACCATTTTATACGGTTGCGGCTACGGCACGGCGGGCAGTTCGGCGCAAGTGGCCGGCTCGTGCGATTCCATCCTTGTTGGAACGTCCACCGATTCCGGTTCCAGCGCCCAGATGCGCATGTATGGGCCGAATCAATCCGGCAGCTACCAAAACGGCACCTATCAATCCACTGGAACCACGACGCCGGGCTTTCCGGGTGAGCCGTTCGTGTATAACAGCCCCGGGGGAACTCGCGCCTTTGAGTCGCAAGCTACCTGGAACAGTGTCGCGTCTCCAAATTGGACCAACTATTTCCCGTCCACCAAGCCGCCCCAGGCTCAGATTGATTTGTTCCGGCAGCAAACCAACATCCAGTGCAACATTGGCGCCATTGATTTTGGATGGCACGACGTGGAAGTGCAGAAGATCGGCAACGTGATTGTCTATTTGATTGACGGGCACCTTGCCGCCACGGGCAACTACGCTTCGGCGGGAACCCCGGCCGGCACCAATCTCGTGTTCACGGCGTTCGATATAAATTCCACGGTCTCGGCTGACACGAACTTCGCCAACCTGAACTTTGTGGTGTTCGCCAACATCGTCGTCTCCAATTTAAGCAGCGTGGTGAATGTGTCGGCCTCAACGCCGACTACTTCCGAGGCCACGCCCGGCTCGCCCGGGGTGTTCACCCTCACGCGCAGTTCGACCGGCTCGCCCTTGACCGTCAACTATAAACTGGGGGGCACGGCAACCAATGGTTCGCAATACTCCATCGCAGCGGGAGCCACCGCCACCAGCGTCACCTTCGCGTCGGGAGACTTGACGACCAATGTCTCCATCGTGCCCATTGACGATGGCGTACCCAGACCGACCACCACGGTGATTTTAGCTCTCCAGTCGGGTGCCGGTTATGCCGGTGCGGGCAGCGCCGTCGTCAGTATTCTCGACAATGACCCGACAACGGTTGACATTACCGGCAGTTCGCAGGCATATGGTCGTTATACCAACAGCACTGCCGGCGACCTTATCGCCAACGACGATTTCATCAGTTACACCCTGACGCGCCGTGGCAAACTGACCACCGGTTCCGACTTGAACGTGAATCTGGCTTACAGCGGCTCGGCGGTGAGCGGCACGGATTTCGCGCCGGTCAGCAGCGTCACCATTCCTGACGGAACGGCCAACGCGAGCTTGTCGGTGGCGCCGGTGGATAATCCCAACGTGACCACCAACCGGACGGTCATCGTCAGTGTGGCTTCCGGCACGGGTTACGCCATCGGCAACGGGCCGGCCACCGGTACGGTGGTATCCGCCCACTACGCCACGCCGGTGTCGATATTTCTATCCGATGACCTGACCAATTCAGATGATTCGACCAATTGGGGCATCACTTACGGTTGTGGCGATCCGGCAAATGACGCAACGGATTTCAGCGTGGATTTCGGTTTATCTCTGGCCAGCGCGCCCGGGGGTGGCCCCATCCCTCCGCCTCCGAGTGGAAATGGTAATGCGCTCCATCTCACCTGCAACAAAATCGGCACGCCAAGTTCGCCGGGGGCAGTCAACGTCTATTATACCAACATTTGGTTGAGCGGCGATTATGCCGTCCGGTTCAACATGAACCTGATTGAAGGCCAGACCACGGCCAATTCCACTGAAGGCGCGGTTTTCGGGATAAACCACTCCGGCAGCATGAGCAACTGGTGGTATGGCGGCGGGTTCCTTACCAACGCGACCTGGCCCAGCGACGGCATCTGGTATTATGTCACCGCACAACCCGCCGGCGCAGCCGCTGGTGACTACCAGGAATTTACGGGTGCTGGAGGCACGAACGGGAATACTGGCTGGACGCGGCTCGCCTCGCAGGCCCAAAGTTCCTATACACAAGTGTTCAAGGATAATCCGGGTCCGTTCACCTGTTTGGACGGATTCGGCAACCAAACCGCCGGCGTTCCGGCCAACGGCTCCTCGGTGCTTCTTTATGACGATAGCACCTGGTGCGACGTCGAAATCAAGCAACTGAAGAATATCGTTACCATGTCCATCAATCACACGCCCATCTTTGTCTATACCAATACCACGGTGTGGAAGGGCGGCTATTTGATGCTCGGTTATTCTGACCCGTTTGGAGCCACGGTTGGCAATGCTGAAGCTGGTGTTTATTATGCCAACCTGCAGGCGGTGCAGTTGTCCGCGACGACGGTTTCCATCAACGGCATCACCATCAGCGGCGGCAATGTGGTCGTCAAGTTCACCACGTCGAACGGAACTGACAGCACGTCCTCGTTCACGCTCCAGAGTTCCGGCACGGTGAACGGTACCTACAGCAACGTGAGTCCGGCGGCGAGCATCATCTCGTTGGGCGGCAATCAATTCCAGGCCACGACTCCATACATTGGGGGAACTCAGTTCTATCGCATAAGCCATAATTAAGCGGACTCCATTCGTATGGGTCTTTGTCTTTCAGGCCGGAACATTTGCCGTGTGCAGATGTTCCGGCGGTCAAAGCGCAGTCTGGCTTTGTCTGCAAATGGATAGAGTTTGGAAGATGAAACGAAGTCACGAAGAGTACATGATGAGACCAACAGTTTCGTGTGGGTTCCGGGGCACACGGGCCGTCGGAGCGGGCTTTACGTTGATTGAATTGTTGGTGGTCATCGCCATCATTGCCATTCTGGCCGCGATTCTGCTGCCGGCGCTGGCTGCGGCCAAGGGCAGGGCGATCGCCATCGAATGCGTCAACAACACCAAACAGCTTCAATTGGGCTGGAACGCGTATGCGAGCGATAACAACGATGCCATGATGCCAAATTCTCCCTTGGGCGCTGGCAACAGTTGGTGCGGCGGTTCAGGTGAAAATTGGGGTTTAAACGATGCCAATACCAATGCAATGCTTTATCAGACGAATCTGATGGCTGGCTACATGACCGCCCAGCTCGGGGTGTATAAATGTCCGGCGGACACTATTCCTTCGGCCAACGGCGACCGGATACGCAGTTACTCCATGCAAGGCCAGGTGGGAACCACCAAGCAATATCAGTCCTACGCCAAGACTTATTTCAAGGTGACGGAACTAATCCCCAGTCCCGGGCCGTCTGATACGATTATTTTTCTGGAGGAAAATATGTGCAGTATGAACGACGGCTATTTGCAGGTTAACAACGCGTTTGGCTCCAAGGCGGGGACATATAGTGGAACGGCGAGTTTTCCGGAACGTCCCGGGATCCTACCACCGATGGAGTTGCGGCATGTCCTTTGCCGACGGCCATTCGGAAATGCACAAATGGTTGACTTCCATCCTCAAGATCCCTGTGGTTAGTGGTTATTTTACAGGCGGTAATGTCATCGCCGGTCCGGTTCCGCCCGCGAATGCCAACGCAGACTGGTACTGGTTTACGTCGCATTGCGCGGCCCACCAATAGCCAGACGCTGTCGGCATCGGAAACGCAGACGGCATGCAAGCAAAAAAAATTCCGCTGCCTGCTCGCTTTCGCACTGCCTTTACCTTGATTGAGTTGCTCGTGGTGATTGCCATCATCGCCATCCTCGCGGCGATTTTGCTGCCGGCGTTGAACAGTGCCCAGGAGCGTGCCCGGCGCATCGCCTGCCTGAACAACGAGAAACAGATGGGCCTTGGCAGCCAGATGTTCGCGGATGAGGACAGCAAGCAAGCCTTCACCGGCACGATCAACTATGCGGACGACGACCTGAACTGGCTATATTGGAACTATGTGCCTACCCTCAAGTCCTTCTACTGTCCGTCAACGAAAAATGAAGTCCGGGACAACAAAGTGGCCATCGTCGCCAACATGCAGGAACCGCCTTCTCCCTTTTCCACCCTGGGGAACCAGTCCGGCGTGCTTTATTATGCGGATCGCATTCATGGTGGCCCGGTGTATGTGCCGGATTTGGTCACCAACGCCGGAGGAAAGGAACAACCCTACGGAAGCAGCTATGAAGTTTCCGGCTACTTGAACAGCTACTTGCCCAGCGGAAACAATCCCAATAACAAGCGCAAGACCCAGAACATCTGCGCCCGCTACATAACCAGGATCAGCGAATTGCCCTACACCACCGCGGGCCAGCTCATCGGCCCTTCGGACATCCTGATAATTTACGATGCCGATGACGTGGGGCATTTGCCAGATGGCAGCGTGGACCCGTCCCGCAAGAACGATAATTACCCCGATTCCGGTGACAACCACGGCAGCGCCGGCGCCAATTTCGTCTTCTGCGACGGCCACGCCCAATGGGTCGCGCAGAGAAATTATATGCGCACTTTCATCCTCGGCTCGGACGAATATCATCTGGCGATTGTTCCCTGATGCGGCATAACCTGCATGTGAAAGATAATTTTCGCGTGTTTCCCATCCACCTGATTTAATCTTCCGCCATGCTCAATTACGTCTGGCTGGGCCTGATTGTTTTCGCCGTCCTCATCGGCGGTTGGGAAGGGCGCCTGAAGGAGGTGGCCGACCAGAGCTTCGAGATGGCGGAATTCGCGGTCGTCAAGACGGCCTTTCCCCTGATTGGCATCATGGTCTTCTGGCTGGGCCTGATGCGGTTGGCGGAACGGTCCGGCCTCGTCACACTGCTGGCGCGGGTGCTGCGCCCGGTCATGCGCCGCCTGTTTCCCGACGTGCCGCCGGAGCATCCGGCGATGGGTTCGATGGTGATGAACATCGCCGCCAACATGCTCGGCCTCGGCAACGCCGCCACGCCGCTGGGACTCCGCGCCATGAAGGATTTGGAGTTGCTGAACCCGCGGCCCGGCACGGCCACCAATGCCATGTGTACCTTTCTGGCGATCAACACCAGTTCCGTGCAAATCGTCCCCGTCACGACCATGGCGATTCTCGCCGCCAACAATTCCGTCAGCCCGTCGGCCATCGTCGGCACGTCGCTCATCGCCACGGCCTGCGCCTGCGGTTCCGGTGTGCTGACCGCGCGGCTCCTCGCCAAGTCGCCGTTTTTCAAACTGCCGGCGGTGTTCGCAGCAGCGCCATCCGCAGTTTCAAAGAATGAACCCATGACCGCCGCCGCCGGGAAACCGCCATTGAAGGAATCTGCCGAATTGAAACCGCTGCGCTGGTGGGGCAGCCTGATTCTGGCGGCGTTTTTTTTGTTTTTCGTCTGGCTGTTCCTGCACTCGGTCTTTTTGGCCCCGGCGGCCGGCGCCGGGCCGGTTCATTCGCCGTTCGTACGCGCGGTAGACGGCATCTCCCTGCTGCTCATTCCGTTTCTTATCGCAGTCTTTCCCCTTTACGCGTCCTTGCGCGGAGTCAAAGTTTATGAAGAATTTGTGGACGGCGCGAAGGAGGGCTTCGACGTCGCCATCCGGATTATCCCGTATCTGGTTGCGATGCTGTGCGCCATCGGGATCTTCCGCGCAGCGGGCGGGATTGAACTGCTGTCGAAATGGCTCTCGCCGGCCCTGCATCTGGTGGGATTTCCGACCGAACTGTTGCCCATGGCGTTGATGCGTCCGTTGAGCGGCAGCGGCACCTTGGGAATGTTCACGGAACTCGTCAAGCAATTTGGCCCCGACAGCCTTATCGCCCGCACGGCGGGCACGATTTACGGAAGCACCGAAACCACATTTTACGTGCTGGCGGTTTATTTCGGTTCCGTGGCCGTGAGAAAAACGCGCTTTGCGCCCATCGCCGGACTCACCGCGGACCTGGTCGGCATCATCGTTTCGATCTTCTTGTGCCGGGCGGTTTTCGGATCGTCCTGAATTTGGCCGTCCGGTTTCCAACCGGGACAGGCTGATGGTTGGTGGCCTGATTTGAAATGAGTCCGGGTTTGGAGTTCCGCGTTTACGCGGCTCGGACCGCCTGAAGGCGGAACTCCAAACTAAAATCGGGACACTGATGCCCGATGGCCTGGCTGGACCGATTTGCCGGCGGTGAGATGAATTTATGAGCAATCCAATGAATCAGTCCGGCAACACCGGAAATCTGCCCGGTCCCGCCGGCGCGGCGATGATTGCGGAGTTGAACCGTTATGTAATCGTGGATGTGCATCCCTTTGTCGTGGATCTGGCGCGTTGCGACGGCATGTGGCTGGGCACGGTGGACGGCGACCGGATATTTGACTGGGCGGGATACTACGCGTCGAAGTTGATCGGACATAATCATCCGGGCCTGGCGGAGCCGGATTACGTCCAGCGGCTGACGCGCGCGGCAAATAACAAGGTGGCGAACCCGGATTTTCTGACGCCGGAATGCCTCGAATTCTATCGTACCGTCCACCGGCTCGCGCCGCGTTGCATGAGAAATCCGAAGCTGGAGGTTTATGCCGTCAATTCGGGCGCGGAGGCGGTCGAGAACATGATGAAGTATTTCATCAACCTCTATCATCAGAGCCGGGGCCGGCGCAGGCAACCCGGCGAAAAATGCCGGTTCATTTATTTTCAGCAGGCATTCCACGGACGGACGGTGTTCGCGTTGAACGTTACCCAGACGCTCGACCCGGTGGCGACCAAAGACTTTCACGGATTGATCCCGACCAACATCGAAGTGCCGTTTCCCCACATCAACACTTCCGACCCGGCGGCGAGGAACCGGGCGCGCACGCATGAAGCGTTACAGACGGTGGGAAACGTATTGGAGCGCTTCGCCGGTGAAATCGTCGGCATCGTCGTGGAGCCGATTCAGGGCGCGGGCGGGCATCGCGTGGCGGAGCCGGAATTTTTTCAAGGATTGAGCCGGCTGGCCAGGGAACACGACGTGTTCCTGGGTTTTGACGAAGTGCAGACGGCGGGCGGGCCCACGGGCGATTTGTTCGTGGTGGATCAACTTGACCTGCCGCATCCGCCGCAAGGCGTGGCCGTCGCCAAAAAATTCGGCTGCGGCGTGATTTACATGCTTCATCCGATGGAAGACAAGGGCGTGCTCGATTCGACCTGGGGCGGGGCGCTGGCCGACATGGTTCGCTTCGTTCAGGAAATGAAAATCGTCGAGCGCGAAGGATTGATTCCCGCGGCGAAAGTCAAAGGTGAGAAGCTTGCCGCCGGTCTGCGCGGGCTGGAGGCGAAATATCCCGCGCTGGTTTCCAACGTTCGCGGTCTGGGACTCTACCAGGGTTTCTCCCTGGCAACGCGGGAATTGCGCAATCAGCTTGAAGCCGCCGCCCTGCGGGAGGAACGGCTGCTCCTGCTGCCGGCCGGCTCGAGGAGCATCCGCACCCGGCCGAATCTCAGCGTCACGGAGCCGGAAATTGATTTGTTCATCGAAATGCTGGAACGCCAATTGGGCCGGTTGTCCACCTGACAATGGGTTCCGCGCCGGATACCTACCGCGGCAGCGGCGTGAAATACGACGACTGCACAAAATTCAACCGCGGTCAGAAGCAAATTCTGACGGCGGCGACTCAGGGAAATAACAATTGGGCTGGCAGCCTTCCATCTCAAGCTTTACGGCTGCGGCGACGAGCCAGAAACAATCCAGCTCCGCCCAAAACGGCCAGGGCGCAAGTGGCTGGCTCCGGAACGGTTACTGCGAGATTGTCATAAAGCATGTAGTTCTGATCAGCAATGCCCGTGACACCGGCGCTCCCGTTGTTGAAGTCATACATTCCGAGAAAAATATCGGGGCCAACGGAAGCGACGCTGTAAGAAGCAATCAAAGTTCCATTGATGGATTCGGACAGAACCCCGCCAGCGTAGGTCAGATTAACCTGAAGCCACTGGAATCCCAGGGTTCCTGCCACAGTACTGCCAGACTGGTTCGCATCAATAGCAGTTTCGGTTGCGGGAACACTCACGGATGGAAATTGGGCTGCGTGGGCAGTGTAGCTCTGGCTGCCGCCAAACGGGGTCGCCCCGATGCTGGCACCGGCGTTATAGCCGCGATAGTAACTGGAAGAACCATTGTCGGTTAAATTTCCAAACAATTGCCCGTTCCCGACACCAGCCCATTGGACCTGGTTTGCCGCCGTGGTCAGGCCGAAAGATCCAACCTGTGTGCTGCCGGTTGTAAATCCACCACTGTTAAAATTATACCACGCATCGAACGTCACCGTAAAAGGACCAGAAAATGACAGGCTGGTGGGCGAGACGCTGACACCCGCTTGATTCGCAGACGTCTCGTTGACTTTCAATTGCAGAGCCGTGGTTGCGCTGCTGAAGGGATCTTGTGGAACACCCAGCGTCGAGGTGTAATTGACACCAAAATTCGCCTGATAATCAAATGGGTTCGCATTGAGAGCACTGGCATTGACGGTATAGCCGGCGGAACTGGCCATGCCCAGGTCGGAATATATTACTTGAGCGTTCAAGGCTGATGGCAGGAACGCCAGCCCGCAAAAAACTCCAAGGACAGTGGTTTTTGTATTCATAACTGATTTGCCTGTCTTATTCGGGTTATAACTGATTTACTGCTCTCGCGGGGCAAATTCTATGTCATGGATGAATTACTGTCAACCATAATTTCGACAAGGAAACTTCCGGGGGCGCATCTTGACACTGTCCTTAATCGAACCGTTTTGAGCGTTTGGAGTTCCGCGTTTACGCGGCCCATCGCCGATTTTCAATCAAACCGCCTGAAGGCGGGACTCCAAACAAGGACAGTGTCAAGATGCGCCCAACTTCCGGCTCTTTTTATTTCGATCATGAATTGTTTCGCTGGTTTCAGAATCAGCCGCTGAATCAAACCGCGTGCGGCGGCGGCGGAATGGGTTGGGCCCGCTTCCGCCTGCAAAGAAGTGTTCAGCCACAAAAGCGCTGCAAGCAAAATAAATCTGGCGACGCGCCGGCACGCGGATTGCGTTTGCACGGTCATCAGGGTGCTTTCCGTCCTTCGAAATATTCCTCGATTTCCTCGAGGGTTTTGCCCTTGGTTTCCGGCAGGAAGAATGCCGCGGTGACAAAGTAAATCACGGTGAAGCCGGCGAACGCAAAGAACATCGTCGAGTAACCGTATTTGCCCACGGTCGGCAGGAAAATGGCGGCGATGGCCGTCGAAACCGCTTGATTGATCACCAGGGCGATGCTCATGCCGTTGGACCGGATGCGGGTGGGCATTAACTCGGAGAGCGCCAGCCACACACACACGCCGGGGCCGACGGCGAAAAACGCCATGTAAATGAACAGGCAGACCGCCGTCAGCCAGCCGTTTTGCGCGTCGGGCACCGGCGTAATGAGCGCGTTATCAATTTTGAGCGGAGCCGTGCGCGCGGCGTCGAACGGGGCAAACGGATTTTTGAAAAAGGCGATGACTTTATTCGCCGGAACACAGTTGGCGCGCGCGAGTTCAAGGGGCCCGGCCATCGCGTCGGAACGGATGGCCGGAGTTGCCGCGTGGAAACCGCCATAGGAGTAAATGATGACCAACGTGGCCGGCTGGCTGGTGGTTTTCGCGGCCAGAAGATCGCTTGCGGTTTGTTCATTGAAGACGAGCGTCAGCGTTTGATTGGTCGTAACCATCCTCTGCACGGCGTCTTTCACGTCGACGCGCATTTTTTCGGTTCTCTGAAACAGCAACCCGACAATGATCATCGAGACCACCACGCCGGCGGTGCCGAGCGAGAGCAAAAATCTCCGGCCTTTGCGATCCACTAAAACCACGGCGATGATGGTGGTCAAAAAATTGACGACGGTGAAAAGGGTGTAGCCAAAGTGCGCCTGTTTGTCGGCGAGACCGGCTTGAATGAGAATGGTGGTGTTATAGCCGATGACGGAGTTGACGCCCGTGGCCTGATTGCACGCGAGGATGACGCAGGCGAGCAGAAACGGAATCACGTATTTGCGGCGCAGCAGCGATTCGCGGATTCTTTCGCCGGTGGCTGAAACCGGGTTCTTTTCCGCGGCGGCAATTTCTTCCATCTCCTTAAGTTCGATTTCCGCCTGTTTGTCCGTGCGCGAGCGCAGGAGCGCGGCGCGGGCGGCGTCCTTTTTGCCGCGGCGAAACAGCCAGCGCGGCGATTCAGCCACCAAAAAGCTGCCTATCACGAATAAAATTCCGGGCGACAACGAAACCCAAAAGATGCCGCGCCAGGCGGCGTCCCTGGCCGCGAACAGCCTGGCGGGGTCGCCCAGTTTCGCCACTTCATCCACGCGATAGCTGAAATACAAGTTAATGAGCGCCGCCGCGACGATGCCCAGCGTCAGCAGCCATTGAAAAATGCCGGTCCCTTTGCCGCGATTGGCCGCGTGCAGACATTCGGCCAGATACAACGGGGCGACCACGCCGATCAGCCCGCCGCTGACGCCTTGCAGCAGCCGGCCGAACACCAGCATTCCGTAGCCGTGCGCCAGGGCAATCATTGGAACACTGACGACGAACAAGATGCCGCTGGCGGTCATCATGGTTTTGCGCCCGAACAAATCCGCCAACGCGCCGGCGAACAGGGTCGAGATAATGGTGCCCAGCAAGACCGCCGCGACGACGAGCGAGATTTGCTCGGCGCTCAACCGGCCCCCGTTGGGCAGCGTGAACGTCGCCTGCAAGTAGGGCAGCGCGCCGGAAATGATGCCTACGTCCACGCCGTAAAGCAGCCCGCCCAGTCCGGCGACCAGCAGAAGAAACCGGTTGTATCGTGTCTTAACCACATCCTGATTCCCGTTCATACTTTTTGCACCTGCGGTTTCGAGATTGGTCGTCGTCAGCGCGTCCGGCCGGGACTCCACTGATTCAACCCCGATTCAGGGGATCGTTACCCTGAACGCCCGGGATGATGACATTTAATCTGAACAGTGACCTCTTGTAATCCGGGAGGTCAAGCTGTTAATATGGTTTTGCCAACCTGACTTTTATGGAAGTCGTCATTCAACCCAATGCGAGGGCCGCCACCGGCCTCGTGGCGCGGGTGATGGCCAGGGCGTTGCGGGCCAATCCGCGCCTGGTGATGGGTTTGGCTTCGGGACGCACGATGGAACCGGTCTATGCCCGGCTGGTCCAAATGCACCGCAAGGAGGGTCTGGATTTCTCAGCCTGTCACACGTTTAATCTGGACGAATATCTCGGATTGCCAGGCGACCACCGCAATTCCTACCGGCACTACATGAACCATCACTTCTTCCGGCAGGTGAACATTGATTTGGAGAACACCCATTCGCCAAACGGGTTGACGGACGACCTCAAAAGCGAATGCGCGGATTACGAAAAACTCATCACGAAATGCGGCGGCATTGACCTGCAATTACTGGGTATCGGCCTCAACGGACATCTCGGCTTTAATGAACCGCTTTCGGCGTTTGATTCACGCACCCGTGTCATCGTGCTTTCACCGGCTACTCGCGAACAGAACGCGCGGCTGTTTCCGAGTCCCGGGCAAATGCCGGATCGCGCGATCACCATGGGCGTGGGAACGATTCTTGATTGCCGCCGCTGCCTCCTGCTGGCCACCGGCGAGGACAAGGCGGCGATAGTTGCCAGAGCGATTGAGGGTCCCATCACCAGCATGATATCGGCATCCGCGTTGCAATTTCATCGCGAGTGCACGTTCATCCTGGACGAGGCAGCGGCCAGCCGGCTCAAGGAATTGGATTATTACCGCTGGATGTTCGAGCACCAGCCGGAATGGGAATTTTTCCGCGCAGCTTCTCCCGACGTTGCGGAAGATTGATTCCAGGCGATTGGGGCACAGCCCGATTGAACAAGGCATGGCGTTCAGAAATGAACCGGGAATCACAGCGACGAAGCGCCATGTTCTTCCTTTACTCGGCGCCCGTGTTGGTCTCTGATTCGGCCCGCATCATGACAGCGAATTATTCCACGAGACCGGCGCATGGCTGATACTCCGCAAGCACCTGTGAGTTTTCCCGGCAAATTTAGCGTCCTCAAAGGCGCGGCACGGGAGCTGTGGCTGGTGTTTGCGGTCAAGCTCCTGGTCATCGCGGCCTATGCGGTGACGAACTCGACCCTTGTGCTCTGGCTTTCGTCTGATTTGGGTTATAATGACGAGCAGTCTTTGGCCCTGGTCGCCGGCTGGTCCATGGTGATGACCATAGCCAGCGTGCTGGTCGGTTCTTTCACGGACGCCGTCGGTTTACGCCGGACGTTTTTCCTGGGCGTCTGGATCTGCATCGTCGCCCGCGCGGTGATGGCCTTTACGAGTCTCAAATGGCTGGCGCTGGCCGGTGGACTCGCCCCTTTGGCGGTCGGTGAGGCGTTGAGCGCCCCGGTCCTGGTTGCCGCCATCCGGCGTTACTCCGACACGCGGCAGCGGTCCATCTCCTTTTCAATCTTCTACGTGATGATGAACGTCGGATTTCTTGTCTCCGGTTTTATCTTCGACTTTGTGCGGCAGCATCTGGGAGAGCATGGTCATCTGGCGCTGCCGCTCCTCGGCATAAAAATCACCACTTATCAAGCCCTGTTTCTCGTGAGTCTGGTCCTTGAGATTTTGCTGTTGCCGATCTTGTGGTTCCTGCGCGAGGGTGCCGAGGCGACCGACGAAGGCCTTAAAATCACCCCTCGCCCCGCCCGGCATCCGCGGGAGAGCCTTTGGAACTCGATGTGGCTGACGGCGCGCGATACTTTGCGTGAAACGGTCCGGCTCTTCGCGGGACTTTTGCGCCAGAACGGATTCTACCGGCTCCTGGCTTTTCTCATGTTGATCGCGTTCCTGAAGTTGATTTTCATGCAAATGTATTACGTTTATCCAAAGTTCGGCATCCGCGAATTGGGAGATGGCGCGCCCATCGGCCGGCTCTGGGCAATGAACAGCATCCTCATCATTCTCCTTGTCCCAATCGTCGGCGCTCTCACCCAGAGGTTTTCCGCTTACACGATGGTGACGCTGGGCGCGGTCATTTCCGCCGCGTCCGTATTCATCATGGCTTTGCCGACGGCATGGTTCGAGCCGCTGGCGAGCGGGTTCGTGGGCCGCTGGCTGGGCCACGGTTATCTCGGTCTGCAGGGGGAGGTCCACCCTTATTACGTCATGATTGCCCTGTTTGTCGCTCTCCTTTCAGTCGGGGAAGCCTTCTATTCACCGCGCGTCTATGAATATGCGGCGGCCATTGCGCCCAAAGGCCAGGAGGCCACCTACGGCGCCCTCTCCTATGTGCCCTTCCTGCTCGCGAAACTGTTGATCGGGACTTTCTCCGGCGTACTGTTGGCCAGGTATTGCCCGGAACATGGGGTGAGGCACTCGGGAATGCTCTGGCTGGCCGTGGCCCTCACGGCCACGGTCGCTCCGGTCGGTTTGTTCCTCCTGCGTGGCTATATCCGCGTCCATGAAGCCGGGCGCGAGGACTGATACCGAAGTGCGTTCAATGTGCTACGAATTCCCCCTCAGCCCATCCCACTCCCCCACTGGGGGAGAGGGTGGACGAAGTTCGGGTGAGGGGAATTCGCGCCGTTTTGATGGCGAATCAGTATGAGAGGCGATAAATCTCAAACCTGAAATCGAATACCGCCAGGCACCGGGGCCGGCGGCACATGGAGTTTTGCAGAGGGATTGTTCCAGGACGGTTGTTCGAGACCGCTCCGTACCCAGGCGTTGGATTATGAACACCGCAAAGTCAATCGGTGGTTTCCGATCGCGGGTCAAAAGTGAAGTCAAAATTCAAAACTTCGAACCAGTGACGACAGGTAGCGTGGTCAGCCGCAAATGCGTGGCACCGTACGGCACCAGCGTCATGATTTTCGGTTGGGCCGCGGCGCGCCGTTGCCGGGCGGTCGGAAGACCGGAAGGTTCGCCGGGATTCACGCCGGGCGTTGCCGGCGCCCAGTCGGGCAACAAACAAAGTGGGAGTTCAAGATGTATCGGCGTCTGGTCTTCGATAAAGGGATTGTCCGTCATGTCCGAGTCCACGACCTTGATTTTCTGCAAACGGTTTTTCAGCGCCGTGTCAACACCGTAACGCCAGTCGCTTTCCGGCAGGAACTCGACCTCGGGGAAGCCTTGAATGTCGTGGCCGGCGAGGAATGGCCGGATGTTTGCCGGATCATTGGTGTGTTCCACGCGCCGCTCGGCAATCTTCAACGAAAATACCAGCGGCCCGCGGGTGACGCAGACCGTCTGATTATTGAACCAGTTTTCCATCCGCACCGGCATGGGCAATTTCAATTCCACGGTGTCACCGTCGTGAAATTCCCGGCGGACTGACGCGAACGTCCCCGGCTTTTGCGCGCCGCTCGGAATTGCACCATTCACGCGGAGGGTGGCCGCGTTGCACCATTGCGGGATGCGAAATTCCAGGTTGAACGTCACGGGTTTTGCCGTTTTGATTTTGAACGAAATGATGTCCCGGAAGGGATAATCCGTTTGCTCGGAGACAGACACTTTCTGTCCGTTGACGGCGGTCGTCACTTCACTCGGCCCGAAATACACCGCCGCGAGGCCGCCATCGTTCGCGCGCATCCACATGCGGATAACGTAATCGGGCATCGCGCGGTTGATGTTGCCGGCGCAACACTCGGTGTCGTGCGCCGCGCGGTAGGTCATGCGCGTCGGCCAGCGCGGCGTGTGGCTGTTCGTCGCGCCGATCAGCGTCTGGTTGACCGCGGAAAAATACTGGAGCTGCTTGAAATCCTTTGTGACTGCGCCGGGCAGCGCGTTGAACGTGGTGCGCTCGATCAAATCGGCAAAACGCGCTTCGCCCGTCGCCATGAACAGGTAGCCCAGACTCCACGACCAGTCGGTGATGTCGCAGGTTTCGTGGACGGAATAAAACGCGGTCGGCTCGAGGTGCTCTCCGCTGACGATGCCGCCGTCGGCCATGAGGCTGTGGTCGAGGACTTTCTGGTAAGCGCGCTCTGCCAGGCGCAAAGCCGTGCGGTCGCCGGTATAGCTGTACATCAACGGCAGGCATTTCAATTCCTCTGCCGCCGTAACCCCGTGCTCGCGGAAGGGCGCCTTGCTTTGGATTTTGGCCGCGGTGCAAAAGGAATTGGTGTCGTGCAAATAACCGTCATAGATTTTGCGGCATAAATCCAGCAGCCGCGGGTCGCCGGTCAAACCGTACAGGTAGAAAGCTTCTTCGAAATTTGCGCCGTTCCGGCCGCCCTCGGCGATGGCTTCGGCGCTGGTCAACAGCCAGTTTTGCATCGCCGCCGCCACGCGCGGGTTTCCGGTCGCCGAAAATTGGGCCATCAATGCGCGACCAATCACCGCGTTGGGCCAGCACCAATGCGAACCGCCGAAGTTGGTGCCGCTGGAGTGATTCAAAATGTAATTGAGATTGGCGTCCCGCCTTTGGCTGATCGCCGGATCGTTGACCAGCCAGCTCAAGCGCGTTGTGGCGTCCACGTAGTAAGCCGACTGTTCGTAGGGCCACCATTCCTTCCACCATTTGTTTTGGTACGGCGGCGGCGGAATGATGCCGGCGTACATGCAGGTGTCATACGGATAAGACAGGTTCTCCGGATGCCCGGTCAGACCTTGCGCCTGCCGTTCCAGCCACTGCTGAATCCAGCCGCGCGGCTGGACCGAACCCACCGGCAGTTCGGAAAATTGGCCGTAATACCTGGCCTTGAATTGTCCCGGCACCGGCGCGTCAGACATTTGTTGAACCTGCGCCGTTCCCGCGCGAACGAGTCCGAACATCAAAACGCCGAGGGCCAGCGATTGGCTGATTTTCATTTTCATAATTTGTTCGCCTGCAATAGTGATAGTCAGTCCGTGACCCGTTGAAACTGGATCGAGGCGATGTTCACATAGTTATAATCATCATCGCCGCCGCCCGGCCACGCGGTGTAACGCCTGTTGGCTGCCAGATAACTCATATTGCGTGAAAACGCGTCCTCAAAAATCCGCATCGAATAATCTTCCCCGGCCTGCAAATCCGCCGAAACGCCGGAGGATAAATCAAACCGCTGCCAGTCGCCCGCTTGCGGCATGACCCAATAACCGGCGGCCACAATTTCGTTGGAACCGGCCTTGCGGATTTCCAGCCGCTTCACCGCGCAGGTAATACCGGTGTTGACCGGCCCGGCGCCGTTAGAAAAGTTCGCGCGCACGAGGAAGTGCCCGCTGCGGTCGGGGGTGAATGTCTTTACGGAAAGTTCGTCGCCGGCTTTTCCCCAATTCATGAAGTGACGGTTGCCGGCCCGTTGCCCGCCGCGATTCTCCATCTCCGTTGCCGGAATAGTCCACTGGTTGTCCGGGGTCGAATAACCATGCGCCGGCGTCAAGTGCGACGCGTTGCCCGTTTTTGCATCCACGGCTTCCAGGGTGTAGAAATGGGTCGTATTGGCAAAATCGGCCGAATGCGGATCAATCCATTCCGTCTGACGGATGCCTTGCGCGCAGAGTTGGCCGTCGCGGTAGATATTGAAGGTGACATTTGAAATGTCCGCCTGCCGGTAATGAAGCGCCAGCCGACCGTTCGTGACGCTGATGCCGCCTTGTCCGATGTTCTCCCATTGCGGTTGCAGTGGGCCGAACAAAGTCCGTTCGTCAGAAACGTTGGTCATCAGATTCGGAGCCTCTTCGCCCGTGTCATCCGCTGGATTCTGCAGATAGACGTCCCACCGGTTTTGATCCGGCAGCGAATCCGCCGCGGCAAAATGTTTGCCGATTTGTTTTCCGTTCAGTTCAACGTTGCCCACAACGCAGGCTCCATGACGTTTTATCCCCGCCGGCGGCAAATGAACACGCACCTGAACCGTTTTGCCGCGATAGGCAAAATTCCGAAGTTCGAGGACGTCGGCTGCGGCAAAGGTCTCGTTCCGCAGCCCGCTGGTGATAAACGGAAGAAACCGGATGCCGTCAGTGGAAGTTTCTAGGCCGAAAACAATGTCCTGCACCATCGCCAGATAGCCGGCCACCGACCAGAGTTGGCGGCGGGAATTGATGACCGGGCCCTCGCGCGCGCCGCCCTTGACCTGCGCCTTGCCGGTGACGAAATCGAAATTTTCCATGTTCGACAGGTTGAAGGCGGCGCCGCGCATCAGCGAATGGACACCTTCATCCACGGCAGCGGCGTTGCCGGCTTTGCGCGCGGCTTCAGTCCAAAACGCGGTCACGAACGGCCAGATGGCCTGGTTATGATAAATCGGAACCGCGCGTTCTTCGGGCCAGACCACCGGCGGGCCAAATGGCCCAATCGGGTAATGACGAATGATTTCCTTCGCGCGCGCATCGTCCGCGACTCCAAACAAAACAGCCAGCGACTCGCCGAGCAAATCGTAGCGGTTCACGCGGATGCCCGCTGCCGGATCGGTCAGGAGATAAGTGCTGTACAGCCCGGCTTGCGAATCGAAGAAATTCCGGTTGATGGCCGATTTCAAATCGTCCGCCCAGGTCGCGTAGCGATTTTGTTCGTCACGCAGACCCAGTCGTCCCGCATAGCCGGAAGCGGTGCGCAGCGCAAAATAATTGGCGGCGTTCACCGAAAGCGACTTGGACATTGCAATGGCGATGACGTTGTCCTTCGTCCAGCCGGGATAAGTCTGCTCGCGCCAGTCAAGGAACGATTGTTCGCCGCGGTAAAGCCCGTCACCGGGATCGAAGATCAGCCGGCGGTCCTGTTCGAGCGTATCGCGCAGGATCGGGTAGATCTTTCGTAGAAATTCCTTTTGTTCCGGTGTTGGCAGATATCTCAGCGTCGCATCCGCGCCGGCTGTCCAGATAATCCGGTCACTCGAAACCGGATAGCTTCCGCCCGAACCGGTGTCCTGGACAATCTGGTTGGTGAAACCGCCGGCCACGGAAGGTTTGAGCGTCGAAGTCTTGAACAGCAGCGAATCGGCAGCGCGGTTTGGATCAAAACCGGCCAGCGCCAGATAAGCGGAGTAAGACAAATCGCGCGTCCAAACGTAAGTCCAAAATTCGCCGGTTTGAAAGGCGTTGAGCCGGACGGGTTGGCCGTTGCCATAGGCGCGGTCTTCGATTTGCGAGACGGAGTTTTGGAGCGCCTCCGAAACGGCGAGCGCATAAAGCCCGTCAAACAACAGGTTGCCGGTGCGGATGCTGGCGTGGCCGGGCGTCTCGGAAAACGCAACGCGTCCGCTCGCGGGATGGTTGTCACGAAATTCGTCGTTGCTGGTCAATTCGTAGGTTCGATATCCGCCCTCCTCGCGGGCGGTAATCGAGGCGCGAAGCGGGCCTTCGACGAAAATATCACCCGCACTTTGGCCCCAGGCACTGCCAACGGCGAGACAGAAAATTGCAGAACCGAAAAACCGGATGGGCCATCTGGATGGCGCTGCACGCAGGGTTATGGGTTCGTCGCTGTTCAACGGTTTCAAGGATAGGAAATGATTTTGGACCTGACCAGATCGCGCCATGGGAATTTTCAGCCGTCGGGCCAACCCACTGCCCGACGGCCTCGTCTTACCCGAAACCTCACCCAAAAGCGGGCAAATTTCGACCGGGTTTGATCCTGGTAAGATCAAGGCACCCGCAGAATGTAAAAGCGCGCGCTGTTCGTTCCCGTGGCGTTGGTGGACGAAAAATTGCCGCTAGCATCGAAAGTCCCGCTGTTCAGCACCGTCCAGTTTGTCAAAGGGATTGAAACATTTGTCGAAGTCAGCACGCTATAAGTGCCGCCGGCGCCGCTGTTATTAGTGCCGCCGACGATTACCTGGCTGCCATTGATGATGAGGTTGCGAATGGACGGCGGAGGCGGCGGGGCCGAGACCGTCACGTTCAAATCAACGCTGCCGCTGTTGTCCACCAGGCTGCCGGCGTAACCGATCGGCAATGAGGCCAGGGAAAGTCCGGCGTATGGATCACTTCCGCTGTAGCTGATGAGATGGAGGGTGGTGGGGCCGGTGACATTGGCGACGGAGTCAATGGTGATGGTTGTCGTGCCGGCGGCGGACACAGCGGCCGCATTGACGGGGGCCGTGGTAGCATTGCCATCGGCTTTCAGGTGCAACGACGCGTCGGCGAAGTTCAAGGCGGTGAGCGGAGCGGCGGGTGTGCCGGCGGTGCTGGAAACAACGAGCGTGCCGCCGCTGAGGTTGACGGTGCTGATGCCGCCGCCGGCAGTGATGTTGGCCCGCACGATGCCGTTCGTGACGTTCAGCGTCCCGGTCACCAGCGAGGCGTTCGCGCCCGCGGCTGCCTGGGCCAGTGTGATGTTGGTGCTGATGAGCGTCGCCGTGCCGTTGACATTCACAGTTCCAACCTCGGTTGCAGTGTTGTTGGCCCGTTGCACACCGTCGGTCAGGTTGTTCACATCCAGGGTGCCGGCGGTCAAGGTCAGCGTTCCTTGCGCCGAACCGGTGTCGGCAGCGGTAGTTGCGCCCCGGCCCACGATCATCGTGTTCACCAAGGCATCCAGCTTCCCGCCGCTGAAATCAACGTTCGCTTGAACATTGACGGGGGTAAAGGTCTCGGTGGAGGCGTCGGCGATGTTCCAGGACGTCACCCGGCTGGTGCCAAGGGCATTCGAGCCGCGAATATAAGCGACCGGAGTGGTAATGCCGGTGAAGGCGGGATTGAAACGAATCAAGTTGTTGGTCGCGCGCCGGTTGCCGACGAACATCGTATCCATATAAAACGCGTTGGTGATTCCCAAATTCAACGTGCTGCCGGGCAGGTTGGTAGCGCCGCTGCTGTCGCCTAACGCGAACTGGCCTGAAACCGCGCGCAAAAGAGTAATTACGTTTGTCCGGGCCAGATACACGCAGGCGCTGACATTGCTTTGGCCGGAGCCGGTGCCGCCCTGGCCTACGGTGAATTTGCCGACCGTCGCGACGAATGTGCCGAGACCCGACATATCCAGCGTCACCGCGTTGGGAATGCCCGGATTGGCGCTTTGGCGGACCTGGAAATTAAGTTGGTTGGCAAGGCCGCTGCCAAAGGGGTTGCCCAGGACGAGAAGCCTGCCACCATTGCCACTGATGGTATTGGTGACGGGTGTGTTGAAAACGATGTCCGAGTTGAGGCCGGCGCCCACTTGCAGCGCGGGCGTGGTGCCGGTTGCGCCATTCGTAACCAGCAACGTCACGCCATCCTGAATCCAGGTCGTATGATAACCGCTGGTGTTCGTTTCGTAGAACAATCCCAGAATCGTGACATTTGTGGCGACAATGTTGTTGGTAACCAGAGTGGTGGTTGCGCCGGGACTGGCAAACGCTGCGTTGAAACCGGGGCCGGGTGTGCCTCCCGTCCAGTTAACCGCATCGGCCCAGAACATGTCGCTCGGGCCGCCGCCGCCGGACCAAAGCCCGCTGCCCAGTGAACCGCCAGACGTGCCGGTGATAAAGTCCCAGGAATTGGTCACGCTGACACTGCCGCTGTCCGTAAAGATGACCGTGACCGTGTTGGTGTAATTTGACGGCAGATTGTTCGTAGGTGTCCAGGTGACCGTGGTGCCCGCCGCGTTGTTGCTCGATACCAATCTGCTGGTCACATTGGTTGCATTCAGAAACATCTGGATGGTGGCGGGATTGACCGTCGTCTGCCGGTTGGCGATGGAAAAGGTAATCGGGGTGGTCAGCAACACGCCGGTGGCGTTGGGAGCGGGAGAACCCACACTGATATACGGTCCGAGAAGGGTTGCACCCGCATTGGGCACAAAGGTCAGGTAGCTCAAATTGTAAGTCCTGGCCTGGGTCGCGGTTTGACGCAGTGTGGTCGTGCCGGAAAGGTGCAGCACCACCGGGTTGCCGAAGAGGTCGATCAATGGCGTCAATTGGCCGCTATAGACGGTGCTGCCACCGGTAGGCTGGACATTGCAGGTACCGAGGACCGCCACCGGCTGATTGCTGGTTGTGGCGGTCGAATTCGCCAATATATCCACCTGGAACGATCCGCCGCCGCCGCTCGCGGCGCGCGCGTAAACCGTGTAGTTCGTCGCCGGGAAGCTGCGTGTGTAGTTGTCCCAGTCGCCGGCGTCGGTATAGGCCAGTTGATAATCAGTAATATTATTGGCAATGAATCCTTCGTGGTCCACCGGATCGCCGGTGGGGTCGGGCGCGATGACAATCAGTTGCGGGAGAGGCGCATCGCCCGGTGTGTAGTCGGGCCGATAGTCGTTGAGGTTGGTCAGCGTCGTCACGTCCAGATAATCAATGCCGTTGGTTCCGAGCAGGCCGCCGTATTGGGCCGGGCCGGGACCGGGCATGAATTGCCCGGCGCCATAATTGTAATCCATGGCGTCGATGAACGGATTGTTGGTCGAGGAGAAAGTATTAAAGGTGTAATTGTTGCTCACGACGTTGCCGTTGGCATCCTGGGCGACGACGGTGTAGGTGTAGAATGTGTTGGGCGAAAGGGTTGGATTATTGGTTGCCAGGAGCTGGCTCGTGGGGGCCGCCGTGTTAAAAGTCGAGCCGGATTGCAGAACGCCGTTCAGATAGACGCTGACGGAACTGCTGGTCACCCTGGAGTTGAAAGAATCCACCTCGAAGGCAAGGCTGGTGGCGTTGGGGTCAAGGTAAATGGAGCCGTTGGCCGGCTGGACGTTCACCACCGTCGGCGGAATGTTGGTGGAGGCGGTGATTTGCATCCGATTATAGACCTGATCGCCCGTGGTTTCGTGGCAAAAGAGCGCCACGCTGTCTATGGTTCCCGAACCCTGCAAGATGCTGTCCAACGTGTAAATCGTCCGGTTCACCACGCAGTCCTTCACCACCAGATGATAGGAATTGCCGTCGGTTCCCACGGTCACCTCGGCCTCAATGGCATTGGTGATGTTGGCCCGCCCCAGATCGCTGAACGAGGTTCCCGGCACGGATTGGACGCCGTTGGCGTCCCACACATAGAGCGTGGAGGGAGACGCGCCATCGAGAAAATAGAAGTAAAGGCGCGTGCCGGTCTGAAAATCGCCGGTGCTGTTGGTCGCATTGCCATTGCGCAAGGTGAAACCGCACCAGCCGTGCACGGCCCCGAAGTTGGTGGTCGTGGTGACGCCGGCGCCTCTCGATCCCCATTGGAGTTTGAAAGTATTGGTCCCGAGCGGATTGGCAAAACCGCGATACGCCGCCGTTTCGTTTATATCCGTCGGGCCGTTTGCATAGATGCCAAAAACATCGGTGTAGTTGGTGCCCAGGACATTGGTTACCGAGGCGATGGCGAACGTGGGACTGTTGCCGCTGGCGATGTAAGTCCCATGGTTGTCCGGGCCGTTGGTGGTGATCACCCACGGCAGGAAGCCGAAACCCTGGTTGGCGCCGTTGGTCCAGTTGGC
This sequence comes from uncultured Verrucomicrobiae bacterium, assembly GCA_963802515.1. Classification (GTDB taxonomy): domain Bacteria; phylum Verrucomicrobiota; class Verrucomicrobiia; order Limisphaerales; family UBA11358; genus UBA11358. The sequence goes on along the minus strand of CAWDIX010000002.1, from coordinate 34,038 downwards.
GCTGACCAGATAGTTCCCCGCGTCGTCGTAAGCGATGAGTTGCGCGTAAACCGGGCTGGCGAATCCAAGCAAAACAGCAATGATGGCAATGGGGAACAGCGATAAGAACCTGGCTGATTTCATAAGCGGTTGTGGGTTGATGATTTTGCAATCATAAACGGAGTTGGAACTCTGACCAGCCCCCAAAAACTGGGGTATTTGAACTTTTTCGTGGCCATGAAACGACCGCATGTTTCATACTCGCCGCGTGCAGCCTCCCGCGAGAATTTTCGTCCGTTGGTTGACTTGGTTTCTTTGTCTGGGCGCGCCGTTCCTTGCGCCGGCGCGTGAAGACGATTCCGTGAACCAGGATTACGTGGTCAAAGTGTGGGGCGCGGACGATGGCCTCACCGAAGGTTCAGTCACGGATGTGGCGCAAACGCCGGAGGGCTATTTGTGGGTCGGCACCCTGTTTGGCAGCGTGCTGCGTTTCGATGGCACTCGATTCGTCAGATACAACTCCGCCAATACCCCGGAGTTCTCGCTGAAATGGGGCGTTCCCCGGCTGATGGTGGATCAGGAAGGCACGCTTTGGATCAGCATGCACGACGGAGGCATGACCACCTGGGATCAACAGGGTTTCCACTCGGTGTTTACCAGCACCAACCAGCCCGATCGTATGTTGTGGTCAGCGCCGGGCAAGGTCATTTTTGTCTATGACGACGGCCGGTTGCTGTCCGGTACAAAAAGCAGCGGGCAATGGAACTGGCAAACGGTGAGGCTGCCCGGCGCTCTTCCGCAAGACCAATGCTGTGCCGATATCGCGGGCCGAGTGTGGTATTTGCGCGGCGAACACGAAATGGGAGTCTGGAGCGACCTCGGAACCAATGAACTCACCTCCGTGCCCGGACCGGACAGCCAACAAATCCAGGTACTGACCGCGGATGCACCGGGGCGCATCTGGATTGGCACCGACCGGACTTTGGCCGTGTGGCAAACCGATCATTTTGAAACGATGGCGCCGACCAACGGCGAGCCGGTGTTGAACGTGAAGCGAATTGTCCCGTCCGGCGGGGGCACACTTTGGGTGGAAGCCAATGGACGAATGCGGCGCTGCGCCGGGCGGCGATGGATGGCCGAGTCCGATGGTTGGAACCGCGAGCTCGGCAAACAAACGGCGCTGCGTTTTCTGCACGGCGACACTGAGGGGGGACTTTGGTCGGGGGTCGGAGATTTGGGGCTGATCCATGTGCGGGCCGATGGCACCTTCCAGCGGTTGACCACGCGCGATGGATTGCCCAGCAATACGGTCCATTTCGCCTATCAGGATCGTGACGGAAACATCTGGACAGGCTATGAACGGGGTGAATTGGTCCAGGTGCGGCGGCGATTGTTCCGCGCCATCGGAAAAGACGAAGGACTCGGTGACAGCCTGGTCAATACGGTTTGCGAAGACGCGCAAGGGGCAGTGTGGATCGGCACTCACAGCGGCGCGGTGAGCCGTTATGAAAACGGTGTCTGCACGAATATCGTCCTGCCGGGGTCCGCCCGCGCGCAGGACAGTTGTGTTGCCGCTGACGGACAGGGACGGGTATGGATCGGCGCGCAGGGTATCGGCTTGTTGGTGTCCACAGCCGGACAGATGCGGCAAATCGCCTCGGAAACTGGATTGGGAGGCTACCCGCGCCTGCTGTTGCCAGGACGGGATGGCCGGCTCTGGGTGGGCACGCTTTGGTCCATCATCAGCGTGACGAACGGGAATCTCACCTTCGAATATACCGCGCAAACCGTGGGGGACCACCCGACGGCGTTGGCGGAAGCCGCCGACGGAACGATTTGGGCGGGCACACTGGCAGGAGGACTTTTGCATTGGGACGGCAGGCAATTTATTCCGCTGGAACCGCCGGATCGGAGTTCGTTGGGACGAATCTGGACGTTGTGGCCGACGGCCGACGGCGGATTGTGGGCCGGCACGGAGGAAGGCGGATTGTTACACTGGAGCGATGGGCGCTTCCATCGTTACACCACGAAGAACGGCCTGCCTTCGGACAGCATCGTGCAGGTGCTGGGCGACGCGCAGGGTGATCTGTGGCTCGGAACGCGCGCGGGCATCGCCCGTATTCCTGTCGCCGCACTGGTACGGTTTGAACGCGGCGAACTGGACGAATTGCCGGTGAGCATTTACGGCAGGTCGGATGGTTTGCTCACGATTGGCAGCGCAATTATTTACCAACCGAACTGCTGGCGCGGACAGGACGGCACGTTGTATTTCGCGATGGCCAACAGCGTGGCCGACGTGAAACCGGGACAAGTCCGCCTCAACCTCTCGCCGCCGGTTGTGGCGCTGGAAGAAATGCGCGCCGATGACCAACCGGTCTGGCCACAACGCGCCGGAGCCATCCTGACGGCCGCCGAAACCGCCGGAGACCAAAATCCCCAGGCTGCGGCGCCGGAAATCAACGTCGGCCCCGGTCGCGGCGATTTGGAGTTCCAGTACACGGGATTAACCCTGGATTCGCCATCACGCGTCCAGTTCAAATACAAGCTCGAAGGACTGGAAAACACGTGGAATCGCGCCGGCGGCGAGAGAAAAGCCATCTATCGCCACGTGCCTCCCGGCCAATACACCTTTCGTGTCATCGCCTGCAACAGCGACGGCATTTGCAGCCAGGAAAGCGCCCTGCTGGCGATACAGGTCAATCCTCATTTCTATCAGACGGTCTGGTTCCGCAGTGGTGCCGGTCTGCTGGCGGTGACGGGATTGTCCCTCCTGGTCACCTTTACCATGCGTCGGCGGATGCGCCTGCGCATGGAACAATTGGAACGGCAACACGAGCTCGAACGCGAGCGGGCGCGCATTGCCCAGGATTTGCACGACGACCTGGGCGCGGGACTGACTGAGATCGGGCTGCTCGGCGGCCTGCTGCGCGACCCGTCCAGGTTTTCAATGCAGAAGCAGGAGGCTTTGGACCGGATCGTTCAGCGTTGCCACGATCTCGTCATGGCGCTGGACGAGATTGTGTGGGCGGTCAACCCGCGGAATGACTCGGTGAATTCGCTCGGCGGGTATCTCTGCCGCTACGCGCAAGGTTTCCTCGAACCGACCGCCATCCGCTGCCGGCTGGAAATGCAGGAGGCGGAACCCGATCAACCATTGAATTCCGAACAACGGCACAATCTCTTTCTCGCTTTTGAAGAAGTCTTGAGCAATGTCGTGCGGCACTCCGGGGCGACCGAAGTCCGCGTCAAAATCCTGGTCGAGCGGGAAAATAGTTTGTCCATTTGCGTTGAAGACAACGGACGCGGCCTGTCGGCGACCGTGGACGAAGGCGCCGACGGCCTGATCAACTTGCGCCAAAGGATGGCCGGGATCGGCGGACAATGCGAGATTATCAGCCGGGCCTCCGGCGGCGTCTCCGTCCGCTTGAGCTTGTCGCTTGCCGCGCGGCGGAAAAAGCGGACATAATCACGAACCCCGGCGCCATTGAGCGCGTCCCGAATATTTTGGAGGCAAACCAGCAAATGATTACCGTGGCGATAGTCGAGGATGACATGGGTATCCGCCGCAGTCTGGAGTGGCTGCTGAAATCGTCGGGAGAATTTCAGTGCGTTGCTTCCTGCAAAAGCGCCGAGGACGCGTTGCGGGTGCTTCCGAAAGCCGCGCCGCAGGTCATTCTCATGGACATCAACCTGCCGAACCGCTCGGGCATTGAATGCACCGCGCGCATCAAGGAATTGTTGCCGGCGGTGCAGGTGGTCATGATCACGGTGTATGGTGACGCGGATAAAGTGTTCAATGCCCTGCGCGCCGGCGCCAGCGGTTACATCCTCAAACGGTCGGCGCCGGACCGGATCCTGCAGGCCATCCAGGAGGTCCACGCCGGCGGCGTGCCGATGTCGAGCGAGATTGCGCGCAAAGTGCTGGGCGCGTTTCGCGAGCCGGCCACCGCGCCCGCCGAAGAGCAGAACCTGTCGCGCCGCGAACAGGAGGTGCTGGAACTGCTGTCCCAGGGCTGCGCGAACAAGGAAATTGCCGACAAGCTTTCCATCAGCATCGAGACGGTGACGTGGCACTTGCGGCATATTTACACCAAACTCCACGTGCGCTCGCGCACGCAGGCCGCCTTGAAATTTCTCGGCCGTCAGAAAGGCCCGTAAGCCGCTACCCGCGCCCCTTGGCGGGCGCGATTACCACAGTTTTTGGGGGCTGGCTGGTTCGGAAACTCGGCGCATAATCGGGTGGATGAGCCCGCGTCAACATCATTGTCGGCACTTTCACTGCGGACCGGGGACCCGGCCGGTGACTTTGGGGCGCCGCCCACCACGGGAACGGGCGTTCACTTTGATTGAACTGCTCGTGGTCATCGCCATCATCGCCATTCTGGCCGCAATACTGTTGCCGGCTTTGGCCAAGGCCCAGCTCAAGGCCCAACGCATCGCTTGCTTGAACAACCAGAAACAATTGACCTATGCCTGGTTGATCTATGCCGACGACAACGGTGACCGGCTGGTGATCAATGCCAACAACGTCGCGATCAACAGCGGTGTGGTCGGCTGGGTGGACGACGTTTTGAATTGGGATTTGCCGCCGTCGCCCGCCAACCCGCAGAATTACGATACCAAGCTCCTCGCCAATGCGCTGCTGGCCAACTACGGCGCCAAATCGGTGGGCATCTATAAATGCCCCGGGGATGTCTATGACGGCGCCAAGGGGCCGCGCGTGCGAAGTATTTCCATGAACGGCCAGATGGGCAGCGCGGTGGTGGGCGCCATTGCGGGGCAGGGCGGCGTGGTCAATCAACCTGCCAGCGATGGCAAAACCTATAAGGTTTTCTCCAGGCAGTCCGAAATCAGGAACCCCGCGCCCGTGGATGCCTGGGTGTTCATTGACGAGAGCGCCGATTCGATCAATGACGGACTGTTTTCGGTCAACATGGACCCGGCCAACACGGTTTGGAAGGACTGGCCGGCCAATTATCACGGCAGCAGCGGGGCATTGTCCTATGCCGATGGACACGCGGATACTCACAAATGGACGGATGCGGCCGTTGCGAATTACACGATCCGACATGCCAAACCAACTTTGACTGCCATGGCTCCCTACGATGATATGCGATGGCTTCAGGAAAAAACCACCAGCTTGCAGCAATAGCCCTGCAAAAACGCCGGATTTCTAAAAGACACTTTGCGGCGACCAAAACCAGCCACCTCCACAATTCTGAAACCAAAAAACAAAGTTCATTACCGGTCCAACGCCGCTCACCGGCGGCAGGGGCGGCCGGGCGAATGACCTTGTGAACGATGACTGAACTTGAACACTTTGAAAACCCTGTTTTCTTGATAACAATGTCCGGCATGCGCATTACTTTCAAACGAACTCTCCGCCTTCTTTTTGCCGCCGCTTTGCCGGCGCTCTCAATGGGAAATGGCCGGGCGGCGGTCGTTGATTTGACGGCGCCGGACAGCGGTCTCTCTGCAAAAGTGGACGACGGCAATGGGGATTACCGGATCGTGTCGAAGGACCCGGCGTGGACATTTGGCGGCAGCCTCAATGTTCCGCTGCAAAATGTGGCCACGAGCGGTGGCCGCGACGGTACGGGCGATTATCGGCAGATTGCTTTCGAATGGCGAGTCGGGCAGGCGCCGATGAGCGGCCAGATTCGGATTTACGACGGGAAAGCGCTGGCGCTTTTTTCGCAGACCTCTGGCGCCGCGTCCGAAACGCCGCCCGCCGCGTTCCCGGCGTTTACAAAATTGCCCGAGGCGTTGCATGTTTTCAGCTACGGCCACAGTAATTTTGCGCCGCCGGACTTCGCCGCCGTCGAAACCTCGACACCGTGGCTGCTGTTCGATGATGACGCGAACGCCTGTGTCGTTTCGCCGGCGTCGCATTTCATGGTGGCCAGCATGATGGGCGATGGACGGACGGTGGTGGCCAGCGGTTTCAACCCGAAGTTGCGGAACCTCCCGGCGGGTTTCACGCAGCAAACGGTGGTGGCGTTCGGCCGGGGAATCAACAAGACCTGGGATTTGTGGGGGCATGCGTTGCTCGATTTACATCAAGCTGAACGTCCGTCCAATGACGCCGACGCGGTGCTGAAATATCTGGGTTACTGGACGGACAACGGCGCGGTTTACTATTACAATTACGACGTGAAAAAGGGTTATGCCGGCACGCTCCAGTCGCTGGTCGAGCGTTACCGGCAGGAGCAGATTCCCATTCGCTACCTGCAATTGGATTCATGGTGGTATTACAAAACCACCACCGATCCGGATGGCACGCCCGGAAAGGATAAAAAATCGAGCAAGCTGCCCGCGGGCGAATGGAACCGCTACGGCGGGCTGCTGGAATACAAGGCCCACACCAATCTTTTCCCCAATGGACTGGGCAGCTTCCAAAAATCCATCGGCCTGCCGCTCGTCACGCACAACCGCTGGATTGACCCGGCCAGCCCCTACCACCAGCACTACCAGATTTCCGGCATCGCGGCCGTGGATCCGAAATGGTGGGACCACATCGCCCGTTACCTCAAAACGTCCGGCATCGTTACTTACGAACAGGACTGGCTCGACCGCATCTATAAATTCTCGCCGGCGTTCAGCAGCACCGTCGGCACCGGTGAAACCTTTCTTGATAACATGGCCCGCGCCTGCCGGGAGCAGGGCATCACCATTCAGTATTGCATGCCTTATCCGTGCTTTTTTCTCCAGGGCAGCCGCTACGAAAATTTGACAACCATCCGCGCCAGCGGCGACCGCTTCAATACCAACCATTGGAATGATTTTCTTTACACCTCGCGCCTGGCTGCCTCGATGGGCATCTGGCCCTGGACGGATGTTTACATGAGCGACGAGACCGACAACGTCCTGCTGTCCACGCTTTCCGCCGGCCCGGTTGGCATCGGCGACGCCATCGGCTCGGAAAACAAGGCCAATCTCCTTCAAGCCGTCCGCGCCGACGGTGTGATTGTCAAGCCCGACACGCCCATCGTGCCGCTCGACCGCAGCTACATCGCCGACGCGGAAAAACGGCCGGCCCCGTTGACGGCCGGCACTTACACCGACGGGGGTGGGATCAAAACCGGATACGTGTTCGCTTTCAACCGCCCCAGGACGCCGGATGACACGGTCCAGTTCGCGCCGGCTGAACTGGGTTTGAGCGGCCCGGTTTATGTTTATGATTATTTTTCCGGCGCCGGCGAATTACTGAAGGACGGCGCCGATTTTTCCGCACCGCTGGGTAGAAATGCCAGCGCGTTTTATGTCGTGGCTTCAGTCGGCAAAAGCGGGATCGCCTTTCTGGGTGACAAGGGAAAATTTGTCGGCACGGGCAAACAGCGGATTGCCTCGCTTCAGGATGAGGCCGGCCGGCTCTCCGTCGGAGTCGCGTTTGCCGAAAATGAAAAATCCGTCGTGCTGCACGGTTACGCCGCCGCCGCGCCCAAAGTAACGGTGCTGGCGGGACAGGATGATGATGTGCAGTACAACCCGGCCACGCATTATTTCACCGTCGAGATAAAATCTGATGCCGCCGCGCCGGTGGACAAATCCGCCGGCGACCCCGTGCGGGAAACGACCGTCGTGCTGGAAACGAAAGAGTGAAGTGATGCCGAAGTGCGTTCAATGTGCTGCGAATTCCCCCTCACCCCATTCCTCTCTCCCACTGTGGGAGAGGGTGGACGAAGTCCGGGTGAGGGGGGATTCGCGCCGTTTTGAAGGCAAATCAGTATGACCGGCAACAAGCAACATCTGGCGAGAACGATCTCATGTCACTGGTCGCTGGTCCTGTGCCGCTTCCTGGTCCTGGCAGTTCCGGTCGTTTTCTCGATTCCCGTCACCGCCCAGAACGCCACCAACAGCTTCTGGCAGTCGCAAAGCATCTACCAGATCGTGACCGACCGGTTTTTCGACGGCGACCCGTCGAATAACAACGCCGATGGAAACTACAATCCGGCCGACCCCGGCTCGGTCCACGGCGGCGATTTCAAAGGCGTCGAGCAAAAGCTCGATTACATCAAGGCGCTCGGCGCGACGGCCATCTGGATTTCGCCGATTGTGGTCAACGGGCACGGGCAATTTCACGGTTACGCGGGCCGCGATTTTTACCACGTGGACCCGCACTGGGGCAGCCTCGCCGACTTGCAGCACTTCGTGCAAACGGCGCATTCCAAAGGGTTGCTGGTCATTGACGACATCATTTGCAATCACGGCGATGACCTCATCTACAGCACGGATTCCGGCTATGCCAATTTCCTGGCTCCGCCGGCCGGCTACACCCTGAAATATCGCAGCAGTTCGCTCACCTACGCGCCGCCGTTTGACATTTACAATTCGACCTACACCCCGGCCAACAATGCGCTGACTAATCTCTTCCATAACAACGGCGGCATTCCGGATTACAACACCCCGCAACATTACCAGTTGGGCGAACTGAGCGGGCTGGATGATTTCCGCACCGAGTCCGACTACGTCCGCTCGAACATGGCGGCAATCTACACTTACTGGATCCAGCAGGCCGGTTTCGACGGCTTCCGCATTGACACCACCAAGCACATTGAAGACGGCTTCTGGCAATACTGGTGCCCGATCGTTCATCAATTTGCGGCGACGAACAGCGCGAAGCCGAATTTTTTCATGTTCGGCGAAGTCTATGACGGTTCCGAATCGTTGTGCGGCTCCTACACTGGCACGATGGCCGGCGGGGCGTTCGAGCAGGATTCGGTTGTGGATTATCCGCTTTATTTCATGATCAACAACGTGTTCGCCTCCGCCACCGGCAACACGAAACAAATCGAAGACCACTATAACGCCATCGCTGCCAACTACGATCCGTCCGCGCAAATGCGGCTGGTGACGTTCCTCGACAACCACGATCAACCGCGTTTTTTGAGCGTCGGCGGCGCCACCACCGACCGGCTGCAAGTCGCGCTGGCGTTTCTGTACACCTCGCGCGGCATCCCGTGCTTGTATTATGGCACGGAGCAGGGCTTCAACGGCACGACGGATCCGTACGATCGCGAGGACATGTTCGCCGGCCAATTCAAGGACGGCCCGGCGGGCGTGGACAGTTTCAACATGACCCACCCGCTGTTCCGGTTGACCGCCGAACTGAACAATTTCCGCCGGCTTTACCCGGCGCTGTCACTGGGCGATCACATCAACAAATGGAACGACCCCAGCGGCCCCGGCCTGTTCGCCTATGCGCGCCGGTTGGCAACCTCGCCGGGAACAACCCAGGAAGTCTTCGTCGTCTTCAATACGTCCACGACGACGCAGACGCTGACGAACCGCTCGACAACTTTTACCGCTGGAACGCAAATTGTGAATCTGTTCAACACGAACGAAGTGCTGACGATTCAAGCCGGGCCGCAAACACCGCAAATCACCGTGCCGGGCACGACCGCGAAAATTTTCGTCGCGCAAACGGACTGGCAGCCGTTGGATCCGGTCGTGACCGGCAATTCGCCGGCGCACGACGCTGCCAATGTGCCGATCAATTCGCCGGTCGTCCTGCAATTCAGCAAGCCGATGGACACGAACAGCGTCCAGGCCGCGTTCAGCACGGCGCCGGCGGTCAGCGGCACGTTTGTCTGGTCAACGGCGCATGACGCGGTGACGTTTACTCCCGGTGGCGGCGGGTTTCCCGCCCTGACCACGGTCGTCGTGCGCATCACCAACTCGCCGGTGGACGCCGTGTCCGGCAACGCGATGTTCGCGCCGTATCAAATGCAATTTCACACCTCCGCCACCGTCGGGGACGTGACGCCGCCGACCGTTTCCCTGGTCACACCCGCCGCCGGCGCGGTCATTTCCGGGAACCTCCCGATTTCCGGAATGGCCGCCGACAACGTCGCGGTGCAGAAAGTTGAAATCGAATTGGACAACGGCATCTGGGTCACGGCCAACGGGACGAGTCCCTGGAGCCTGAATTTGAACAGTTCAAATTTCCTCAACGGGCCGCACGTCATCAGCGCGCGGGCCACCGACACTTCGGGGAATATTTCGGCCACGAACACTGTCAGTGTCCGCCTCCTCAATGTGCCGGGAAGTTATTTGCAGCGCATCAGCGGCGGCAATCCGGCCAACGTGACGGATTGCAGCGGCAACACCTGGCTCAAGGACACGGCTTACACGCTCGGCGCCTTCGGTTATTCCGGTGGGACCACCGGCGTTCTCGCCACCACCATCACCGGCGTCTGCGCCCAGGCCCAGTCGCTTTACCAGCGCGAACGATATAGCACAAACAGCGGTGGAGTCCTTTACCAGTTTGACTGCCCCGAAGGCGTTTATGAAATCACCATGCTGGAGGCCGAGACGTATTGGAGCGGCGCCGGCAAACGCGTGTTCAACGCCTTCATCCAGGGCCGCCAGGTGCTGACCAATTTCGATATTTATGTGGCGGCGGGAGGAATGAACCTGCCCATCTCGCTCGTCTTCACCAACAGCGTGACCAATTCGCAATTGCAGGTGCTCTTCACGCCGGTGGTGGATAACGCGCGCATCTCCGGCCTGCAGGTGCGGAAAATCGCCGACGTGTTCAGCGATACGGACGGCATCCCCGATTGGTGGCGGCTGGCTTACTTCGGCCACGCGCCCGGACAGGCGAACGATAACTCGCGCGGAGCGGACGATGCGGACGGCGACGGTGTGTCGAACCTTACGGAATTTCTGGCGGGAACGGACCCGCTCAATCCGGCGTCCTTCCCGACGCTGCCGGCGTTCAATATCGGACCCATCGCGGTGGTGGGTAGCAACGTCCAACTGGGCTGCACGACGGTGACCAACTGGACTTACCAGCTCCAATATCGCGACGACCTCGACTCCATTTCATCGTGGATTAACATTGGCCCGGCGGTCCCGGGCACGGGCGGAATCATTTTGTTGAATGACTCCGGTGCGACCGGCGCTACGCGGTTTTATCGCGTGCAGGCGCGTTGAATTGCATCCAGCACCAGGGTTCGGTGAGCTTGGGTCTTTGGGCAGGAATTTTGGACTGCGGCGGCTTGACGCCGCCTTCTTCGACGCGACATGTCTCGCTGAAGAAAAGCGCAGACATGTCTGCGCAATCCAAGTTAAGACGCTGCCCGCGTCCAGCGTGCGGAACGAACAGGGCAGGGTGGGGAAGTACGCAACAATTTGGTGACGCGCCTGAACGGTGCGGTGACGCGCAGCGCGCCATCCCTGGCTGTTCTCGGTGTTCTGATTTAAGATGGCCGAGTGCCCGGGTTATTGATGAATTTTTGCTATGCGCATTTTAAAAGTCTATCGACGCTGTCTCCCGGCGGTCCTTTGGATTTTGGCCGGCTGCGGTTTCTTCGCAGCGCGCGCCGACGCGCAATCCGCCGGCAACGAACTCTGGCAGCGACAAAGCATTTACCAGATCATCACCGACCGCTTCTACGACGGCGATCCGGCGAACGACAACGCCGACGGCAATTACGATCCCGCCGGCCACCGGGGCACATCCGTTCATGGCGGCGATTTCACGGGCATCGAGCAGAAACTGGATTACATCAAGTCGCTCGGCGCGACGGCCATCTGGATTTCGCCCGTTGTGTTGAATGCACGCGGCGAATTTCATGGCTACGCCGGACGCGATTTTTACAAGGTGGACCCGCATTGGGGCACGATGGCGGATTTGCAGCATCTCGTTCAGGCGGCGCACGCCCGCGGCCTTCTGGTCATTGACGACATCGTGGTGAATCACGGCGGCAACCTCGTGGACAGCTCCGATCCGGGTTACCCGAATTTCAAATATCCGCCGGACGGATACAACTTGAGATTCCGCAATCCCGCCGAACAATACCCGCCGCCGTTCGATCTCAACGCCGCCCATCCGGCGCTCACGAATCTCTTTCACAACAACGGCTACATCCAGGATTACGACGACACGACCCAGCTTGAGTTGGGCGAGTTGAGCAGCCTCGATGATTTTCGGACGGAAACACCCTACGTGCGGACGCAGATGACGAAGATTTACGAGTACTGGATTGAACAGGCCGGCTTCGACGGATTCCGCATTGATACCGTCAAGCACGTCGAAATGGGGTTCTGGCAGGAATGGTGTCCGGCCATCCGCGCTTTCGCGGCGGCCCACGGCAAGCCGGACTTTTTCATGTTCGGCGAAGTGCCGCACCATTCCGATGTCAAGTGCGGTTCCTACACCGGCACGATGGGGGGCGGCCCCTTCAAGCTGGATTCAGTTTTGGATTACACGCTCTATTTCAAAATCAATTCCGTCTTCGCCGAAGCGACCGGCAGCACGCGCCAGCTTGTGAGGCATTATAACGCAATCGCGGCCAATTACGATCCGGCGGCGCAGAATCGGTTGGTGACGTTTCTCGACAACCACGACCAGCCGCGGTTTTTGAGCGTCGCCGGCGCGACCACTGACCGGCTCAAAGTGGCGCTGGTCTTTCTCTACACCGCGCGGGGCATTCCCTGTTTGTATTATGGCACGGAGCAGGCATTCGATGGCGCGAAGGACCCCTGGGATCGCGAAGACATGTTCGCCGGGCGATTCGAATGGGGGCCGTCGCGCGGCGACAATTTCGACATGACGCATCCGCTCTTTCAGCTCGTCGCCACGCTGAACAATTTCCGGCGGCTGTATCCCGCGTTGCAAACCGGCGTCCAATCCAATGTGTGGAGCACTGCGAACGGCCCCGGTTTGTTCGCCTGGACGCGGCGGCTCGGCACCCAGGAAGTGTTCGTGGTTTTCAACACGGCAGGCACGAATCAAATCCTGCCGGCCTGCCCGACGATTTATCCGGCGGGAACGAAGTTGCAAAACCTGCTCGACGAAAACGAAATTGTGACAGTGGCTCCAATGAAAACTCCCTCTCCCCGCCCAAGCGGGGAGAGGGCTGGGGCGAGGGGATTTGAGCCTGAAAATAACGGCCTCCTCACCCCGGCCCTCTCCTCCTCGGAGGAGAGGGAGAAAAATTCAAATGGAGAAATTCCGTCAATCGCTGTGCCGGGGACGACCGCGAAGATTTTCGTTGCCGAATCCCAAATCCATCCGCTCGACCCGGTGGTGACCGCCATTTCGCCCGCGCACGACGCGAGGGAAATATTACCCGCCGCCCCGATCATCATTCACTTCAGCCGGGCAATGGACACCGGCAGCGTCGAGCGGGCGTTTGCAACCGTACCGCTGGTGGCAGGCGCGTTTTCCTGGTCGCCGACGCACGATACAATGACGTTCACGCCCGCGAACCGCGGTTTTCCGCCCGGAACTTGGGTCGCCGTGCGCATTGGCGACACCGCACGTGATGCGGAATCGGGCAGGACCTTTTACGCCGGGTTCGAATCGCGTTATCTCTGCGCCGGCGCGGCACCGGCGGCTGAATCATCCCGTTACGGAGAGTAAAAGACTCCGTCAACTCCTCAGCGCCTGTCAAAATTCCTGTTTGCCGTGGCGGCAGCCATCTTGGCTGCCAGTGACGCGGCTTCCAGCCGCGAGTTTGGCCGGGAGCTGGTGCAGGATGCCGCCTTCATTCCGCCGTGGCGGGACTGTGAAGCCCGCCTCCACATTTTCAGACAGGCTTTAACGGCGGATAACGTGGATCATGGCCTCCCCGTTCAACGCCGCTCTCGTCGCCCTCCGCCTTGCCTCTCAACGCTCAACCCATTCATCCGGTCCAACGGATTCCTGACCCAGTCCCGGTTTCTGTTTTCCTCTCCGCCTCGACCGGGGAGAGGAATCAAAGGTGAGGTGTCGAAAACTTCGGCTGTAAATCCGCGATGTTCATCGCCTGTTAGTATGCCGGTTCGTTGACCGATGCCGTGCTCGGACTGCTCAAAAAACCGGTGCTGACGCCCAACTATAGCGGTTTAACTAAATAACTAAAACCGTGGCCGCCGGAGGAGCGCGGGCTTCAGCCCGCTTCGACGTGAATTTCATGGAGGACAATGAAGCGGCGTGAACGCCGCGCTCCTGAAAAACGGCTACAGTATTTCACAATTTGCTCTAAACCGCGCCAACGCCGCCGCCGCCCGTCGCGTGGAACGGAAGTGATTTACGCCGCCCGCCGCGTGAAGCGCAGCTTTTTGCGCGGCCCGCCGGTCTCTCCAATCCCCGCATTGAGCCTCCGTCCGGAGCGCCCCTCAAATTGTGTTTGCTAACGCACGGTTCTATTTCCAATCCTTGCCCCCATGATTCGCCTGACCCACACCACGCCCGGACGGTTGTTGGGCCATTTGCGCAAACTCACGCGCGAGGGCGAGGCGCTGCTCTCCCGTCCGCCCTTTCTCACGCCGTTCGACGAGGCGCCCTGGGATGCCCGCGTCTGGAAGTGTTTGGATAAGATCGCCGCTCCCGATGCCTTCGCCGGCGCGACCCAACTGGACAACGCGGACACCGGCAAAATGGATCTCTTGGATTTCGACCGCCCCCGCCGGTCGGTGGCGGAAATGGATGACCTGTTGCGCCGCCGCATCCGTCGCCGGCTGGTGACCCTGGCCAGTGTCATCGAGAAAGTGGAGGCACTGGCCGAATCGCCGCCGCCACGTGCCGACCGACACACCTGAGCGCCGCTCCGACTTGCGCCGTTCACAAGTCATCCAGCGGACTTTGCACCCCCAGTCCCGGCGTTTGGGTGACATGCGTATAAATTTGCGTGGTGCTGAGATCCTTGTGCCCGAGCAACTCCTGGATCACCCGGAGGTCGTACTTCTTTTCCAACAGATGTGTGGCGAACGAATGGCGCAAGCTGTGACAGGATGCCGGTTTGTTGATTCGCGCCAGGCGCAACGCCTCTTTCACGGCCCGTTGCAAGCCCTGCTCGTTGACATGATGCCGCCGCAAGGTGCGGCGTGTCACTCCGTGCGCGCCGGCTCCCACACTCCGCGGATCCTTCGACAGCCCCGCTGCCGGAAAGACATATTGCCAGGCCCACTCCCGTTCCGCGTTGGGATACTTCTTGCCCAAGGCAAACGGGAGATACACCCCGCCGTGGCCCTCGGCCAAATCCTTTTCATGCAATAACTTCACCCGTTTCAAGTGAGTTTGGAGCTTCGCCTTCAGGCTGTCCGGCAGCATCGTCACCCGATCCTTGAATCCTTTGCCGTCGCGCACCACGATATGGTTGGCGGCAAAATCAACATCTTTGACTCTCAAGCGCACACATTCCATCAACCGCATGCCCGTCCCATACAACAAGCTGGCCATCAACTGGTGCGTGCCCGTCATCCCGGCGAGCAACCGATGCGCTTCCGCATGCGTCAACACCACCGGCAACCGCGCCGGGCGCCGGGGCCGCTCGATCTTGCCAATGTCCCCCAAATCCATGCGCAATACTTCGCGATACAGAAACACCAGCCCGTTGAGGGCTTGATTTTGCGTGGACACCGCCACCTTTTGGTTCATCGCCAAATCGTTGAGAAAAGCCTGTACTTCGGTGGCGCCCAGCTCGCGCGGATGACGCCAGCCCCCGGCGGCGGGCGAACCTCCCCGCCGATGGAATTGCAGGAATCGTCGCACCCATTGCCGATAAGCCTCCTCCGTGCGGATGGAGTAATGTTTGAATCGCGCCACCTCGCTGAGTTGGTCCAGCAATTTAAGCTTGGGATTGGGAATCAAGCCTTCCGGCGGCCCCGACGCCTTTGCCGGTTCAATATGCGGGTTCACAGCCGTCATAAAATCTTATGGACAAGCCGGAAAGCAAGGAATATTATCATTCCATGACGCCCAGATAGGCGTCTAATATGATACCGAATTAGAATGTTAGGCCGCTTGCGTATGCACATACTCGCGACATTGCCGCCAGACTTTGGAGTCACCGTTGTCATCATACTTGGCGGTGCTTTCATCTTCGTGCTTATTTCTCTTGCGGATGCACAGGCCAAAGGTGGCTGGAGTTCATTTGCGAAGCGTTATCCAGCACAGACGCGACCGGCTGGCGAGGCATACAGTCTTCCAGGCTGGACGTATTGCAATGTTCACTGGAATGCGAGAGGTCTTCGAGTCATCTTCACTGATACCGGCATATATTTTTCCATGCTGTTTTACCGTCGTTTGGCTCATCCACCATTTCTGATACCGTGGGAGAGCGTGAAGGGCATCAAGAAAGAGCATGGACTTCTTGGTGAGCGTTCTGTTCTCGAAATTGAGGACGCCGCTGGTAAGATTCGGTTGGATTTATCACATGAGCTTGAGCATGTATTGGCAAGATACCAAAAAGCGGCCTAACAAGGGCGCTGCAGGCAACAGCCACCGCCCTTTCAGTTTTGACGGAGCCATGAAATTTGAACATCATATTTGCAGCCAAGCTCAGTCTCCGGTGGCTGTGCCTGAGCTTGGACGTTGGGCGTCATGCGTGCGCGTATTGGAAATCGTCCGCGACTGTTTTGTTTCCAGTCGAAGTATTCGAGCACGCCGCGCTTTACCAGAGCTTCGACCGTGGTTGTCCCGTATGTCGGGGCGACCGTTTCGCCGGCAGCGTTTTCGACGCACCAGAATCCGCCGGGGTATCGGGTTATCATTCCGCAGTGCGAGCGGATTCGTTCGGCGCATTCACGCATGGTTGGCGACAATGACGCCCAACACTGCGCTGCACCGCAACAGCCGGTGTCCTCGGCACGATCAATCGTTTTTGGTTCATTCATGGTTTCCTTTCCGCTCCACCACTGCCGCCCCCGGCTGTGGGTGAGCTTGATTCGTTAGGCCACATGAGCGCCATGCCAGACAAGATTCCATTGATTCGCGGGACAACACGAGAGCGCATTATCGTTGCGCTGATTGCTCCTCTGTTGGCTTTAGTTTGCATCTGGTGCTTTCGGATGATTCAGCCAGCCCTCGGTGATACGAGTTTAGCCACTTCGGGGAATCGTTTAGTTTTGGATGTTTTCCATTTCCTATGCACGGAGTTGTTCGGAGCAGCTATCGTATTTCTGATACTCGCATTCATTTGGGCGTTATTCCGTCCCGAATGGATAGTTCGGATTATGACAGTGGCGAGCTATCACGTTTGGCGAGCAGTTTGCATTCTTCTGTTGACGATGCTTGCTGTAGCTTTTATTTCGAGATTGATTTGAGATATGACGATGTGGCCTAACCACCAAAGGATTGAATCGACCGGAGCGCGTGAGGGATGTCCGTAATTGGGGAGGTGTGGTCGCGCGGAGCGTCGAATCAATCCGTTGTTGAACCCGCCCTCCTTGGCTCTCCGAGCTACGGAGGGCAGGCCCCGTCGAAGTTTTTTTGAAGGTCTTCTTTGCCTTTTGCTTTTGGCCTGGTGGCCCGGCCAAAGCCCCGTCGGGGCGGCGGTTGGTCCCGGCGGTCGGCCCGGGTCGGTCTCCACACCCCGCCGGCGGCACTTTTCCACCCGTTTTGTCCACCCGCCCCGCGCTGGCCGGGCCGTTTTTGGCGCCAGGGACAACACCGCCCCGCCCGCCCGCGCAGTCTATTTTGCGCGGGCGCTCTCAACTCTTGTCGCGTGGCGAAGCTTTACGCGACTTGTCGCGTGGTGATAGCTTTAGGCGATTCAACTCTCAACCCGTCAAGGCGGTGAGCGGGCCAGCGTGCCGATCCGGCGCATGGCTTTGCCACAGCCCGGGCACAAAACGGGTGGCGGATTTTTAGTTGAGGGTTTAGGAAGTGATGGGCGCCAATCCAACAGCGCCACGATGCGTTCCCACTTGGCCCGGGCCGCCGCGCCACGCCAACCGGAGTGGCGCACGCGTTGAAAGCCCTTGGGCGGCACGTGTTGCAGCAGCCGGCGCACAAACTCCAGGCCGCTGACCGTGCCGCGCCGCTCCTGGCCCGCACCGTCCCGGTGAGTGAACGTGACGTTGCGCCCATCCCAGGTTTTGAGCCGCGCCGGATGCAGCGGGCCGCGATGGACATAGGCCGCCAGATATTTCAACGCCGCTGCGCCCGAACCCACCGCCTGAATATCCACCACCCATTTGCGCCACCAGACCTTGGCCGGCACCCGTTTAAATAGCTCCGGCTGCTCGGCCTGCAACCAGGCCTTGAGCCGGCCCTTGAAGCGCGCCGCCAACTTCGCTTGGGGCAGGCAGAACGCCGCGTCCTTGACGCGTCGCCAGTGCAAGCCGTCGGCCGAGAGTCCCCCGCCGGGCACCAGCACGTGGACGTGCGGATGATACCGCAGATCCCGCGTCCAGGTTTGCAGCACGGCACTCAATCCCAGTTGGGCGCCCAGATGTTTGGGCTGCGCCGCCAGGTCCTGCAACGCGCCGGCACTCTCCTTCAACAACGCCCCGTACCACACCTGCCTCGCGGCGCGAATGGGTTCGCGCAGTTCGGCGGGCACGGTCAAGGTCACCAGAAAATACGGCACTGGCAGCAGCCGGGCCTGCTGCCGTTGGAGCCAGTCGGTGTTGTCGTCCCAGCCGCACTTGGGACAGGCCCGATGGTTGCACGAGTGGTAGGTATAATGCGTCCCGCCGCAATCGCAGCGGTAAACCTGCCCGCCCAGCGCGGGCGTGCGACAGCGCAGCATGGCCCGGACGGCGGCGCGTTGCTCGGGCGGAATCCACCGTCCGAACTTCGCCGCATAACCCGGCCACACCGCGCGGAGAATATCCGCCACGTCCACCACGGCGCCTTTAGCGGGTGGCGGTGTAAAGCGTGTCCAGCGCCGCCCGGGTCCGGGCCTCGTTGAGCGGCGTCAGATGCGTGTAGATGAGCGTCGTCTCCAGCGAAGCGTGCCCCAGATACTGGCTGATCAAACGCAAGTCCACGCCTTCTTCGAGCAGATGCGTCGCGTAACAATGCCGCAACGTGTGGACCGTGGCCGCGAGGGGCAGGCCCGCCGTGGCGCGCGCCAGCCGGAAGGTGTGTTGCACCGCCGAGACGCTCAGGTGCGTGGTGGCCCGCGCCGCCGCCTGGGTGGCACTCAAGCCCCGCTCGCGCCAGTTCGTTCCCGGCCCGGGAAAGAGCCATTGCCGATGCCGGTGGATTTTCCACCACTGGCGCAAGTCTTCGACCAGTGGCAGGGCCAGCGGGACGTAACGGTCCCGGCCGCCCTTGCCGCAGCGCACGTGGAGGCGGGGATGATCGGTGTGGGTATCTTGGAGATCGCGCAGTTCCACGCGCACGGCTTCCCCGACGCGCAGGCCGGTGTGATAGATGAAGGTCAGCACCATTTTCAAGCGCGGCAGGCGCACGGCGGCCAGCACGGCGGCGACCTGTTGGCGGTTGAGCACCAGCGGCAGGGTCTGGGGCGGGGCCACGCGCAGCTCCTCGAACACCGTCCAGCCCTCGACGTGGAGCAACTCGCGATAGAAACAACGCAAGGCGCACTTGGCCACCTTCATGGCTGAACCGCCCAAGTGTTTTTGCTGGCGCAGGAACAGGTAATAACGCCGCAGGTCGTCCTCCGTGGCGCCGGCCGGATCGCGCTGCAGGTGATCGGCGAAACGCAGCAGATAGCGCACGTACTCCTTTTTGGTGGGGGGCCGGTAATCTTTGAGTTGGACAAGGTCGGCGAATTTTGCGATGGATGGATAGGTAGATACGGTAGAGTTAATCATAAGGGCGGCGAGTGTGCCCGTGGATGCGGTAACACGCTCGCCGCCAATTAAAAAAACGCACCACCATCCGGCCCGATGATCCGCCAACGCCCACCCCATCCCCGTCAGGTCCGCCGCGCAGCGGCTGGGTTCAACAAATCGCTGCAGGCAACAGCCGCTGCCCCCTCCAGTTACGATTGATTTTATGAAATTTGTTTGTCATTTTGCATTTCCACGTCCCGCTCGGCGGCTGTGCCTGAGCTTGGTTCGTTAGGCCACATTCGCGCCATGAGCATTACCGAGACTTCACCGGACGCACTTCGAGAAGGTTTGGATGCTTTCTTGAGGCGAGAGTCTGTTGGTTTTGAAGACATTTGGTTAGGACTGACGCACGACGGGAAGATTGATGTTTGTTGCTATACTCGGTGGATATATCGTGAGAGCGTTACCGAGGATGAGGCACGCACGGCATTTGCGGCGGCGCGTGAGTCCATTTCCCGACTATTGGCTTTGAGTTCAGATTTTCAGCGTGAGTTTTCCTCACGCCCAGTTCATTATCTTTTTTGTCAGGATACTGGCAAGGCAGCCGTCGTCCGTTACAAGCTGGACGGCGAGCGATTGGTTGGATTTTGAGTTATGACCATGTGGCCTAACAAATCGCGAGGCCGTGTGAAAAGTATTTCGGGGAGTGAGTGAGCGGGGTGGGAAAAGATTTACCGGCGGTCCCAAAGTTCGGACCGCCGGTTTTTGCTTGGCCGAGATTCGATCCGTGCGGACAGCGATTGGGGAAGATCCCGCAGCCAGCGAATGAGAAAAAAGCTCCGCCCGCCCCGTTCAGGCGCTTTGCGGCACTTTCACGCCCACCGCCGCCATGAGTTTCTCGAAGCTCACCAGGTTCAACACCCGTTTGAGGTTGTACACCAGCGTCGTCAGACTCCATTCGCACCGGACTTTCTCCAGACCTTTGAGCAAAAAGTGCGTGTACCCGAACCACCGCTTGATGGTTCCGAACGGATGTTCGGCCAGCGTCTTCCTTAACTTGAACTTCCAGGGCTGCGCCCGCATCCGCGCCGCCATTGCTTCCATCAATGCTTCGTTCTCCTCCCGTGTAATGGTCCGGTTGCTCTTGTTCCGCGTGCACTGTGATTTGAGCGCACAGGTCTTGCACCCGCGGGCCCGGTAGTATCTCAATTCCCGCCCCAGTTCGTACGTGGCGAACCGATACGTCAACTCCCCTCCCGCCGGACACACATACACATCTTTCTGTTCGTCGTACTTAAACCGGCTCTTGCCATATAATCCGCGCGCCGTGTTGGCGCTGGTGTCGGCCTTGGGCACGTAGGCCGTGATCCTCTGCTCGGCACAACGGCTCACTTCACTGGCGTTGTAGTAACCCGCGTCGGCCACCACTTCGGTCTGCTTTAACTCCAGATTCGCCTTGGCCTCCAGCGCCACTTCCGCCAGTTGTTTGAGATCGGTCACCTCGTTGGTCACGTCGGCGGCGGCAATGAGCTTGTGCTTTGCATCCACCGCCAACTGCGCGTTGTAACCCACCACCGTCCCGTGCGCCGTGGGCATCTTGCGGCTGTCCGGATCGGTCACGCTGATTTGTTTCTGTTCCTCGTCCAGTTGCGCCAGCAGTTCGGCGTGCCACTCCTGCTTCTCCCGCAACACCGCAATCTTCTGCGCCAGTTGGGTTTTGTCCAAGGCCGCCGGGGCTGATTCGTCCGCGTCGGCATTGTCCATGGCCTGCAAATACTCCGCCAGCCGCGCATCCGCCCGCCCGATCAGGTCCTCGAGTTTGGCCGCGTTGAAGTTCTGGTCCCGCGCGTTGACCGCCCCGAACTTGCTCCCGTCTATGGCCAGCAATTGGCCCCCGAACAACTCCAGTTTCCGGCACAACAGCGTGAACTGCCGGTTCACCGCCCGCAGCGGCTTGACGTTGTCCTTCCGGAAATCGGCGATGGTCTTGAAATCCGGCGCCAGTTTGCCCATCAGCCAGATCACTTCCACGTTGCGCCGGCATTCGGCCTCCAGCAACCGGCTGGAACGAATGCGATGCAGATAACCGTACAGGTAGAGCTTGAGCAGGGCCGCCGGGTCGTAGGGCGGACGCCCGGTGTTGGCCACTTGGGCTTTGGCGAAGCCCAACGCGTGTAAATCCAGCGAGCCGACGAAGGCGTCCAGGAAGCGCACCGGGTTTTCGGGCCTGATATAATCTTCCAGCCGTTCGGGAAACAACAGCGTTTGCGACCGGTCCAGTCCGCGTTGATGATTCATGCTTGTCAGACGCCCCTCAAAGCGCGATGTTCAAAATCATGACCGACTTTTCACACAGCCTCATCGCTGCAGGCAACCGCCACCGCGCCTTCAGTTTTGCCGTGACCATGAAATTTGGACATCATCCTTGCAGCCAGCGTCAGGTTCCGGTGGCGGTGCCTGAGCTCGTTAGGTCTATTCCGATGCGTAGTTCTGCAGCCAAAAGCAAGTATGTGCGCTTCGTGGTGGGCAAGCGAAACGAGGATGCACGGTGGCTCACTGGAGTTGTCACTATGGGACGCCTGAAGATGCGGCGCTTTGACAAGCCGAGCCGGAGAGTGGTTAGGGAGACCTTTCGGTGGTTCAACACCAATATTCCATGTCCACCGTTCTCCAAGAAGCGCAAAGCGGGCGTGTGGACAGCAGATGCGGTCGCTTGGTTTCGGACAACGGCGCGCCAGCCAATTGCCAGATTGCGCCCGTTGATCCGTGTGCTTAGAGACCACGGCTTTACGGTGCGGACGGTGTATGTCAACGAGCCCGGCAAGGTAGTGTATCGTGACAGGTGGCAGGTCGTGGCCGAAACACTAGAATGAAAAGACCTAACCAAAGGCGCTGCAGCCAACAGCCACCGCCCTTTCAGTTTTGACGGAGCCATGAAATTTGAACATCATCTTTGCAGCCAGTGTCGGGCTCCGGTGGCTGTGGGTGAGCTCTGGACGTTGGGCCGATCGCCGTTACCATTGACATATCGAAATCCATGCCTATGAAAAAAACGATCCCCATTCTCTGCGTCCTTGTCGGCTTCACAACCTGGCTGCCTTCAGCTCGAGGAGCGGCTTTTGGCGACCTCGGTCCATACTTCAGCTTCACGTATGGAGATGGTGGCGGCATCCCTGTGGATGTCTATAATGTCACCGGCCAGCAAACTTCCCCGGATGGTCAGAGCGTCAAGCTGTTCGGCGATCTCGGGCCGATTGATGGAGCGCGCTTTGCCAACGGTTTCGTTATTGATTGGAGCGGCAGTTTTCAAGGGCCTATCAACCCCGGCGACAATTTTGCAGCCGACCTGAATTTCGACGTGAATGCTACCGGGGGCACTCTGGCGTGGAGTTTCTACGCTAATTTGTGGTCCAACGAAGGCTTTGAGCAGGCTCGCATCCTGACAAGCCTGATGCCGGTCCCGGCATCAGGGCAAGTCAATGGCGTCCACTTTGAGAGTTCGTCGTTCACTCAGCCCGGCGACACCGGCTACTTTGATGGATACTTACACATCGAGTGGACTGGGTTCAGCCCGACAGACACTTTTTCGATTAGCATTCCACAAAACTCGATTGACATCACCTACGTGCCCGTGCCTGAGCCGAGCATTTTGGCGCTCGCCCTTACAGGTTTAACGTTCATGCTGGTTATGCGATCCAGCCGCTGTTCAGCTGGTCGAACAGGGAGATGACTTCGGTAGGGAACCAGTAGCCAGAAGATGAAACGGCTCAACAAGTCGCCGGAGCCAACCGCCGTCCCCGCCTCTCTGCTCGGCGCGGGTCGTCAGTTCGAGCGTGCCGTTTACGCTCAGGCTTGCTTTTCCGACGGCGTTCGCTCGACTTTGCGTTAGACCACCTCGCGCATGAACGAATCAGCACCTTTCCCTCGTAAAGGCCAGATTTGGGAGGTCATTGACGGCTGCGACGCGCAGATTCAGTATCTTTTCTCAGCGCCCATCACCTTCAGCGGTTCTGGCAGACTTACCGCTGGCGAGCGGGTTTGTGTTATGACCGAGACCGCCAATCCGCAGCCAGTGGTTGTGAGTTTTCAGCCAGTCCGCTACGATGAGTTGCATGACAGTCTTGTTCCTCCAGACATACGCGACACGCCTCGCTACAAGAAGTACATGCTTTCGGTGAAGACAGGATACTTTTATGAGCATTTCAGACTTATCGAGGACCCGGCTTCGTGAGCAGACTCATCCGCAATTTCATGGTCAGACATTCATTGGCAGGAGTTCATGCTGACGGAGACGGTTAACGGATAAACGCTGAAGGCCAAAATAATTTTCAGTGCCGGCGGAGATTTTAGATTTCAGCTTCCAAGGACCTTCTTCTGAAGCGCGGACCACTTTGTAATGATAAATGCCCGAATCGTCATTCTTCCGGGCCTCAACCGTCGCGGAGTTGAAAGCAAAATGCATCTTCCCCTCTTTCGGTTTGTCATTGTCATCCTTTGACCAGCCGGGCAACTGGCCGTTTTGACAATTGACCGTCTCGTCCAGACTGGCGAACCTCGTCCGGAATGAATGGCCGGGCAAAGCGCAGGTTGCTGGAGGGGCGAATCCCGCTATGGGTGATGGCGTTGCTGATCGCCATCCCGGTATGGGCCGGAGAGGAGGGTGACCGATGGTGGCCGACGCAAGCGTTCCCCAAAGCCGTAGTCCGAACGACCAACCAGCAACAGTTTCCGGAACCCCGCGTCGCGCTCCAAATGATGGCGCAATCCGTGGCGGGGTTGGCGGCCAAGGCGGTGAATGAAGGCCGCGGGGATGAACTGGTCTGGGTCAATAACGGGGATGGCGACCTGGAGAAGTGGTATGCCCGCTTGCTCGCCGAGCATCCCGGCCTGGCCACACCGGGCGCTTACGAACCCTGGGATTTGGTGGATCGCTATGTCAAGCGGGGCCTCATCAAAGGCTATATCCTTTACCGCAGCGACAAATCCAAGGGCGAAAACAACACCGACCGGCCGGGCCTGAATTGCTCGGTCAACATCGCCACCAGTCTGGCGGGATTGTTGGACGGCATTATCGTGGACGAGGACCTGGAGCCGGAGGCGAAAGCGCACGGCCTCAAGCGGTTGCTGGATGTCCGCGAGAAAACCCAATCATGGTGTTTTCAAACCTACCAGAATCAGTTCAACCGCCGGATGCTTTGCTTTCAGGATCCGCGCGCGCCCCACGTCCGGGACCTGGCCATCGCGCAGAAGGTGTTCACGGCCTATGGGCAGGGCGAGCCGGCCCGGCAGGCCATGGCGTGGCTGGAACCGCTCTCACCGGTTCTCGGCTGGAACTGCGGTGACGAGTTCGAAAACACCGACCTGTCCACCCGCTATGGCGACATCCAGACCGCCAGCAATTGGAGCCTGAATCTGCCCGTGCTGATGGCCGGAACGGAAAAACTCGATCTCCCCGGGGCAAAGGGTTTTGACCCGAGGACGATTGATTGGAACGATTCGCGCAGCGCCGTCTGCTTCATTGACACGGACGGCGACAACGTGCAGTGGCTGGAGGGAAACTTCTTTGGCAACGCAAGTTATTGGGGCAACCCGCAACGCGGGAAGATTCCCTTTGGCTGGTCCTGCTGTTTCGATCAACTGGCCCAGTTATGTCCGGAGGCGATTGAATATGCGGAGGCAACCCGGACGACCAATGACTGGTTCATCGAATGGGGTGGCGGATATTTCTACCCGGATCGCTTTGGGTGCGGACGCACGAACCGATGGGAATTGCTCGCCCAACATTCCCGGCGCACCTGGGACTTGATGAAAAAAACCAACACCCGCATCATCGGTTTCAATTTCACGCAGTTTGATTCCCCGGACGCGCGCAAGGCCTGCGAAGTTTTCGCCGGCCAGACCGATGGGCTGCTGGCGATTCTCGTTTTCCAATACTCGGCCTACGAAGCGGGTGCCGGCCAAACCTTCTGGGTGAAAGACCGCAACGGCAGCGAAGTCCCGGTGATCACCGCCCGCTATTCCATCTGGGAACACGCGAACCATCGCGCGCGCGCCGGCACACCGGCCAAGGTCGCCCGCGAAATCCGGCAAACGGTTGAAAACACGGGGCCCGGGCAACTGCCGCGTTATGATTGGGTGATTGATCATGTCTGGTCCTGGTTCAAATCCGCACCCGGAACCGACGAAGACGCGGAGAACATGCCGCAGGAAAATGCGGCGGGCGAAGGCGGTGTCCGCGGCTATTCCCCGGTCACCTGGTGCGCGGAACGTTTGCCGGCCGGCATCCGCGTGGTCAGCCCCGGGGAACTGGTCTGGCGCATCCGGATGCAACACGATCCGGCAGAAACAAAAAAGCTGATAGGCCAATTCCAGTAATCGAGCAGGAAAACCGCGCGAAACCGCGAAAACTTGCATTTCAATCGTAAATCGGCAATCGTAAATCCTGACGCCCCGCTGGCCAAGCTTGCCAAACTGCTCCATAAACAGGGTTTCCGCGACGGGCTGTGACGCCGTTTTTGCGCGGCCTGCCGCGTGGCGTCCTGTCCATCGAAGCCTCGGCGAAGTTGGGAGCTTTACGCGGAAGATGGTTCAAAATGCGGCACTGACCCCTCCGCCTTCATCACTTTCACCGTCACTATTGCATTTTCAATCGCCGGGCGAGCTGGGCGGCATGGATGTCTTGCGGGCGGATCTGGCCAGGCGGGATCGCTTCGAACCAGCGGCCGGCCGGGTTCTTCTCGGAAGGCTGATCGGTCTGCACTGCCACCACGTTGATCGAGATCGAACCGAAGTCCGGCGGCGGATAATGCTGGGGCATCGCGGAACGAACATTCCAGAAGGTGCCGCGCGCTCCGCAGTGTTTGCCCAAACCGAGGCCGCCGCTGCTGGTCCAAAGGCGCGAGCCCGCACCGGCGTCAATGTTCACATAAAGATTTTCATAGGGCGCCCGGCGGTGATGATCGAAACACAAATCCACGCCCCGGCCGCCGGCGATGACATTGCCGGCGGACATGGACACGGAAATGTCATGAATGAACCGCGTGCGATAATCGAAACCCTCGAAGAGGTTGTCGTCGCCATAAAAGTAAATGCCGTGATGGCCCGTGCAGTTGGCCTTCGCCTGGCGGACAGACTCGAACACGACGTCCTGAATCGTGCAGAAACGGCCGTCGGGAAAAATTCCGCTGTCGGCGTTCACGATCCGAAGATGGCGCGCCCAGCAGTCGGAAACCCCGTCAAAGGTCACGGCGTTGTAGCCCAGTTCGTTGAAGTGGCCCTTGTAGGGCGTGTCTGGAAACTCGAAGCAAAGATTCTCAACCCCCGACTCGGAAACCGTCGGGGTAAAGCTGCGGATGCAGGGTTTCCACTGAGGTTTGACATCGAAGCGCAACGGCCGGTCGAAATAAATCCGCTCGCCCTCGATCCGCACGATGCGGCAGGTCAACGTGGCCTTGGTTTCGCCTTTAAGATTGCGGATGTCGCCCGGGTCCCCGGAGTAGAGTTGGGCGGCCAGTGAATTGTCGGCAGTGTCGCTTTGAAAAATCTCGATGCGCTGTCCCGGATAAAGTCCGTTGGTGGTCGAGAGCTGCAGGCTGGTGTCGCCGCGCAGGGCCGGGGCGTCAACGTCGGCCAGCGGGTGCCGGCCCAGATCGCCCTTGAACCAGACAAAACCGCCATACCAGGAATAATACGAGGTTTTTCTGCCGGTGGTCGTGGCCGCCCAGTGCGGTTTGATTTCCTGCAGCGGCGTTGGAAAAAAGAGAATCGTTTTGTCGGGACCGGCGCCGCGCAACACCACGCCGCTCCGGGTGATTTCCAGAATGTTCGTGATTCGATAACGGCCCGCCGGTACTTCGATGGCGCCGTGGTGGACCGCGGCCAGTGCCTTGAGAAAGGCAGCGGTGTCGTCCGTGACGCCGTCGCCGGTCGCGCCGAAAGTCTTGACGCTCACACCCGGCGGAACGTCGGGCGGGGGCGCTTCACCGCAATGATACCCGGCATGGGAAAAATCGGGCAGACGACCGTGGGGATCCCAGCGTTCGCCCTCTGCGCCCCAGAGCAGGGAGGTCGCGGCGCGGCCTGGCAGTGCGGCATTGACGGCGATGACCAGCGGAAGCAAAACGCGCAACCGCAGGCGTGGAGATGCGCTCATGGCCGACAAGGCTAAAGGATAAACGCCAAATGCTAAAGTGATTTTCAATGCCGGCGCTGCCTTCAACCTTTAACCACGGATGAACGCAAGATGGACGCGGATTTTTTGATTAAACCCTCAACCTTCAACTCTCAACTCTCAACCATCACTATGCCCCCGCTGGCCCATCTCGCCAGGCTGCTTCATCAAGGTGATTTCCGCGAAGCCGCCCGGGGGCGGTTGAACAAATCCAACCGGTGGAATGTCCATATTCCCGGCGCCTGCCGGGTCCGGTGCCGGCGTTTGACCTTTGGGCCGGTGGCGGTTGACGGACACCTGCGTTACGGTGTTGGCGCACGAATGGAAAGGAGTTGAACATGATCAAGGTGGCATTATTTGTACGGCTGGAAGCAAAACCCGGAAAGGAGGCGGAGGTTGAAAGCTTTCTGAAGGGCGGCCTTCCGCTGGTTGAACAGGAGCCGGCAACGCTGGCCTGGTTCGGCATTCGCCTGGGGCCAACCACGTTCGGCATTTTCGACGCGTTCCCGGATGAATCGGGCCGGCAGGCGCATCTCTCGGGAAAAGTTGCGGCGGCCTTGATGGCCAAAGCACCGGAGTTGCTCGCGCGCGCGCCGGTCATCGAGAAGGCCGACGTCCTTGCGGTGAAACTCCCCGCATGACTTCGATTTTTCCCGCTACCCCCTCAGCGTGCGACGCCCGCTTCCTTGGATTCGGAGTTCAGTGTTCGATATTCCCCGGTCCTTGCTTTTTGCATTTTCAGGCCCTCAACCCTCAACCTTCAACTCTCAACCATCACATCGGCCACTCTCGCCAAGCTGCTCCATCAAGGTGATTTCGGCGATGGGTTATAACACCCTATTTGCGCGGCCTGCCGCGTGGCGCCTTGTCCCGCCATAGCTTCTGAGCGACGGTGGAAGCTTTACGCGGATGAAGGTTCAAAATGCGGGACCGACCCGAATGACCCATTCAGCTTCACGACCGCCCCTTTGTTGGTTCGGCAAAGATTGAAAATGGCGGTACTAGCCCACGTCGGCTTTGTCGCCAGCGTTTAAAATCGATTGAGACGGGGTCGAGATAAACCGAGCCGTCCCTTAGTTTTGTCGTGCCGATCAACGTCGTGTTGTATGTCTCGGTTCGACGGCTGCCGGTATCAACATTTACCTTGCTGCCAACGTACACCCAATCCGGCTCGGGTTGATTGTGGCCATTGAGCACGGCCAACATGACATGGACGAAATGAATGTTGCCCGTTTTTTGATCAATCGCAAAACACGCCACGAGATGCCAACCCGAATGTCCGTTGTGGCTTTCTCCGCCCTTGCCGATTTGAATGGTTGACTTGACCTCCAAGCCAACCGGCTTGCCTTTCGCGGAAACCTTTGGGTTGATCAAGTCTGGATACGCTTGATCGGAGTTGTGTTTGTACGGTGAGTTCTCGTGAATCGCGTTGCAGAGGATGTTGGAGACCAGTCCGCTGAAATTGTTGCCCTGAATATACTTCGGCAATGGTTTCGCGCCGCTGGACGACAGGTTTGTATTAATCAGTGAGACAATCCATTGGGTTTCGTTCATTGCGCGTTGCAGATGAGCGATCTTGAGGCCGGGTGGCAACGGCGCTTGTGGGCGGAAATAGTCAGGATTGGCTTCGATCGTTGCCAGAACCGGGGGGCCGGCAAACGCCCCGAGCACGAGTTGCGGGAGCGGACAATCCAATGCCTTGCCAAGCGATTCGAGGATTCCGATGGAAAAATTCTCGCGTCCATTCTCCAGACCGGATAGATACTGGTAAGTGATGCCGGTGCGCGCGGCCAGTTCGTCCTGCGTCAAATTCTTTTGTTCGCGCAGACGGCGGACGAAATTGCCGATGATCGTCTTGGCATCCATTTCGTCTATAGTTGATACCAAGAACAGACTTGATTGTCTTTCGCCTATAGTTGAAACTTGCGCGCGATGAGGAAGTACGAGATAAACCTCGCGGATTGCTTCGATTGGCTGCGCGGTTGCGCGCCGCAGAGCATCCACGCGGTCTGCACCGACCCGCCGTACGGGCTTATCGAGTTCTCTGAGAAAGAATTGTCCAAGTTGCGCAACGGTCGCGGCGGCGTCTGGCGGTTGCCTCCCATGATTGGCGGACACAAACGTGATCCTCTGCCGCGGTTCACCGTGCTGACGGACGAGGAGAAGCAGAACCTCCGGGCGTTCTTCCGCGATTGGGGAAAACTTCTTCTCGGTGTTCTCGTACCCGGCGCGCATGTTTGCGTGGCCGGTCACCCAATCCTTCAGCATCACGTGCAGGGAGCGATGGCTGAAGCCGGTTACGAAGTTCGCCCGGCCATCATGCGGTTGTACTTCGGTTTCCGTGGCGGCGACCGTCCCAAAAATGCCGAGAAGGAATTCCCGGAAGTCTGTGTCACGCCAAAGGGTGCATACGAACCGTGGATGCTGTTTCGTAAGCCGCTCGGAGAAAAGACGGTGGCCGAGAACTTGCGAAAGTGGAAGACGGGGGGGTTGCGGCGTCTCTCCACTGATAAACCGTTGCCCGAGGTCGTCCCAAGTGGTCGCACTCCAAAACGTGAAGAAGCCATCTCCAATCACCCGTGCCTGAAGCCGCAGCATTTCATGCGGATCATTGTGCGCGCACTATTGCCCTTGGGCGAGGGCACGGTGCTCGACCCGTTCATGGGTTCCGGTTCAACCATCGCCGCCGCCGAAGCGGTCGGCTACCGGTCAGTCGGGATCGAAATTGACAAAGATTATTTCCGCCTCGCCGAGGCCGCCATCCCGAGGCTCGCCGCGCTTTATCCGAGCTTTGAGGGTGATGAGCTTGAGTTCGATTTGAGCGATTATCCGCAAGAGGCCGTCGAGGAAAGCCAACTCACAATGGCCCTGGCCGAACCACGCGGGCATTACCGCGTCCGCAAAAGCTGATCACGGCCTGCGTCCGCTGGCTGGAGGTACCCTTCTTTATTTTTTCGCTTTGAGAAGTGGCCTGATGATACCACAAAGGGTTTCGTGCCGATCTGCGCGCCGAGCCTTGTCGTTCGAGGCTTTCTCAATCGCCCTCGCATACTTCTTTGAAGGTTCACTTGTGTCTGCCGAAGGATCTTCAAGTTGTTCATCTATATCCTCCGCAATTTTAATCAACTTATTGCGAATTTTTGCTTCAGAACTGCGCGACAGAGTGTGATCTTCAAGCAGGTTAGGCTAAAAAACGTACGGCACCAAGTCGTCATACAGGCACGGTCCAAGTAACTGTGCGTCAGTCTGTGCTTCAATTAGCTGTTGAAATTCATCAGCAATCATTTTAAGAAACCCACCCTACTAGAACTCTACTATCACATCCTTGCCAAAGGCCAGACCGGAAACTTCGGCGGCAAGTCGGATAATGGTTTTCTTGAGCACGTTGTTGAGATTGGTCGCGACGAACCAGCCACCTGACAACGCTTCGCGCATGTCGCGAAGATCCTCACGGTCGGGATAAAGTTCTTCGGGTGTACGGGCGATATAGCGACGTTTTCGGCCTTGGGCGTCGGGGTGCTGGGAGCAGCGTTCAAGGAAAGTCGGATCGCCCTTTGCGAGTTCGTTTAGGACAATGACCATCGCGTCCTTGGCGTTGTGGTAGGAGTACGCTTTGCCACGAAGGATGAGTTTGCCATGGCGGGTTGATTCGCCACCGGTGCGGAGCGCGGCGGGATGATGGGCTACCAGGTTGGTTTGCGGGGCGGCCCTGTCACGCGATGTTTCAACGATAACCGTTCGACCGAGACCGGCAAGGAACTCGGCGACGTCGTTGTCGTCGGGGCGGACGCCAGCCTTGGATTCGACAGCACTGGCAAGCATGTCCACCAAGTCTTCGTTGCCCTTTTCGACCAGTTCGCGCCAAGCTGCGGGGATAGCGGCGCAGGCTTGGGTGCGGCGGTTTCGGCTACGGTATTCTTTACGGGCGGCTTCAAGTGCTTCACCGGACTCGACCCGTTCACGGGCCAGATAGCGACGCAACGTTTCGGCAGCCTCGATGGATGGACGCTCAAAAAGATCGAGCTTGTACACGCGCCGATCCTCATAGCTGCCTTGTTCCGCCGGCAGGTAGAAGCTCCAAGTCTTGCCGTCGGTCAAGACGATGAACGGCACGCCAGTATGGAACGAGTATTCGAGTGCTTGGCGGACGCCGTCCTCAGCCTTGCCGGGTGGTTTGACTTCGATGAAATCGGCGGGCTTGGCGGGTGGATGGCACAGGGCGAAGTCAGCGCGGCCTTCGCCGGTCTGGAATTCGGGCCAAACGGAGGTCGTGTCGTATATGTCCCATCCCAACTCCTGAAGCACGCGCAAGACAATGCCTTGGGAGATGGCCTGTTCGTTTGGAAACCGACCTTGACGCAGGCGGGCGATGATGTCGGTGAGTGTGGTTTCGAGCGACATACCCATGCAGATTCGACAGCATCCTAAGCCGTTGGGGATTTTAGGCAACTGGAAAACCGCAATACCAAGACTGCACCGGGCGCTGCCCGTGAAATTTGCTTGCGTCGAAATTCGGTTCGCCGGCCTAAGGACTGCTGGTTGACAGGCGGTTCTTCACTTCATCAGTCCGGACTTTCCGGCGGTCATGGCCAGGATACAGGGAGCGCTTGCGCTTTTGCAGGAAATCAAATCAGTCGTCGCCACCTCCGTGTCCGGTTGCGGATTGTTGGTTGACCCGCCTTCGTTCACTTTGGCGAGGCAGGAGGTTGAGGGACAGGGAAAGGCTCCCGTCTTCGCAAAGGGCTTCCGTCTTCACATGGCTTCGACGCGACAAGACGACGCGGCAGCCGTCACCACCATTGGTTGGCCGGATCAACGATCATGCCACTATCGGTTGTCACTGGAATGCTCAACGTAGAGGCATGGCCGTCGCCCCACAGCATCGCTGTCAGGCTTTGGCCTCGATGATTGTGCCAAACACTGCGTGGATCCGTGTTGCCACGGTTGGGATGCCAAATCCAATCACCCTGAATGATCTTGTTGGCCGGGTGACGATCGATGACGGATGCCTTCAGGGATGGGACACTCGATGGGTCATAGAAGGTGCCGAACACATATTGGACCCCAAAACCATTCATGCTCCAGGGTGGCAAATAGCTGGTTCCAAAGATGTCCCAGCAACTCTTGGCTGGCGGTGTGGGATGGGCGAGATAGGCGTCGCCTTTGTCGGCCGGACATTTGCTGACCCGGTAACTGGCACTCAACAGCGCGTTAAGAGGCCGGTTGGTCGCTGCCACAAAAATGTCATAAGTGCCGTCCTGCCCACTGAGCCCGTTCCAGTCTTGCAGCAAAGGCATTACATCGGCGTTGTCCATGGCATAGACCATCACGGCAACTCCGATCTGCCGCTGGTTGGAGAGACATTGTGCCCGCAAGACGCGCGACTTGACACTGGTCAACGCCGGCAGCAACACGGCCGCCAAAATCGCGATGATGGCGATCACCACCAGCAGCTCAATCAACGTAAATGCACGCCGGTCATCCCGTCGCATATCAGTTTGACATCATCATGACAAAACTGTTCATGAGATGGCATTATAGGTAAAGCCCTCCCGCTATCCTAGTGCTTTCTCAAAAAGGATTTGTCCCACATATTGCATAGTCGCAGCAGGTTACGGGTCTGGGTTGAAACAGGCTCTTAAGGACTCCCGGTTGACAGCTGGAAAAAGGCCCGCGTAAAAGCCTTTCGGCCTTACGCGGCGGGCCACGCTGCCGGACGGGGGACGGGTGACAAGTGACGAGTGACATGTTTGATTTACGATTTACGATTGAAATGGAAGTTTTCGTGTGGTTCGCGGTTTCAATCCGTGTTTATCCGTGTCCATCCGTGGTTAATTTCGGGTCTTCCCTCTTCGCCAAGGCTACGGCGGACAGCGGCGTCTGGCGTCTTGGAGATGGGGAAGGGAACATCAAACGGTGAAAACGAAAAGCAAAGGGCGACACCTCACCCTGACCCTCCCCATGAACCTCAAAAAGGTAGGGCGCGCAGTTCTCTGCGCGCCGCGAGCGTGGAAGGGCGCACTGGGTTTCCGAAACGGCGCGCACGGAGTGACGCGCCCTACCTCTCCCGGGTTCAGGGGTTCCCTGCGCGAACTTCTTCGGGGAATTCTCTCCCCGACCGAGGCGGAGAGGGAATTAATTGGTGAACACCGAACATCGAACGCTGAACATCGAATCAAAGCAAACTCGCCTCCTCATGTTGGCGCCTACTGATGTCAGGCGACGGGTTGAATTACAGATGAGGCAACCAGGAGAATCAGGGCAACTACCAGAAAAACGACCCGGATGGCATTCAGCCTGTCCCAGCGCCGGCGTAATTCCCGCCAATTGGCCGGCAGGGAATCCGGCTGCCATCGGGCAACCTGGTTGTTGATGGGCACCGGCAAGAGGACGGAGTAAACGATCATGATGGCGAAAAGTGCTGTTGC
>CAWDIX010000001.1:0-4727 GCA_963802515.1 uncultured Verrucomicrobiae bacterium | reverse complement strand
CTCAATGAGCAGCATCTCCTCTACCTGCTAATTATTACTCCATGTGTTCAGGAACACGGTTCAAGCGGCAACAGCGACTTTGGAAAGTATATTACCACGTTACGCCATTCTTGGAACACCGAAAAAGGCACGCTCACTATTTCAATCCCTTGGAATAGGCAAACGGATACCGTCATGATAGGGAAGCAAGAATTTATCCGTGAAAAAGGGAATGTTTTTGTTGTTCGACTCAACGCGAATGGAGAAATATCCGGGCAACAGTTAGCGAGTTTAGGCTCACATATTCCTTATCAAGAAGTGCTCCAGTACATTCATCAGCAGTTGCCAAACGATGAGCTCATCTCGTCTGTAAAACTGTATAAATGAAAATCCGCCTGTTCATCAAACCGTACTGCGGCTGGTGTCACAAGGCCATGCGCTGGCTCGATGACCACGGCGTCAAATACGAAAGGCTGGATGTCATCGGTGACGTCAGGGCGTACAATGAAATGGTCAAACTCTCCGGCCAGACGCTCGCGCCGGTGATTGACGTGGATGGCAAGGTGCTGGCCGATTTCGGACCGGAAGAACTGGAAAAATTTTGGCAGGAATTAAAAGCTTCGGATTCGAACTGATTGATGAGAAGGGATCGGACTCTGCAATTCGAACAACGGGCGCCGAACGGCCATTTAATCGTGACTTTTAATTCGATGTTCGGAGTTCGAGGTTGGATGTTCGATGTTCATCCGTTAAACTGACCACTCATGACCGTTGCCGAAACAAAACCGCGTCCGCGCCTGCCGGAATGGCTGCGCATCAAGCTGCCCACGTCCGACACGTTTCGCGCACACGCGCAACCTGCTCGACGAACTCAAGCTGCACACGGTCTGCGAAAGCGCCAAGTGCCCGAACCACTGGGAATGCTGGAGCAAGGGCACGGCCACGTTCATGATCGCCGGCGACCGCTGCACGCGCGCCTGCGGCTTTTGCGCGGTGACCACGGCCAAACCGCTGCCGCTGGAAGCCGACGAGCCGCGGCGCGTGGCCGAGGCGACGCGGCGGATGAAATTGAAGCACGTCGTCATCACCGCCGTGGCGCGCGACGATCTGGCGGACGGCGGCGCGGAACATTTCCGGCAGACGATCGAGGCGGTGCGCGCGTTGAATCCGGGCATCGTCATCGAAGTGCTGGTGCCGGATTTCAATGAGAGCGATGCCTCCGATCGAAGCCGTGCTGGCGGCGAACCCGCACATTTTCAATCACAACCTGGAAACCGTCCGCCGGCTGACGCCGAGCGTGCGTCATCGCGCGACTTACGACCGTTCGTTGAGCGTGCTGCGCAAGGTGAAGGAGAAACGCGGCGACACGATTTACACCAAGTCCGGCATGATGCTCGGTCTGGGCGAGACGGAGGAGGAAGTCATGGTGGCGCTGGAGGATTTGCGGCGCGCGGGCTGCGACATCCTCACGCTCGGCCAGTATCTTCAGCCGTCGTTGAAACATCTGCCGGTGGTTGAATTTGTTCCGCCGGAGAAGTTTGCCGCTTACGGCAGCGCGGCGCCGAGGAATGGGTTTTGTCCACGTCGCCAGCGGGCCGATGGTGCGCAGTTCCTACCACGCGGACGAGTTCAACCTGCCGTCAATGCAACGGCAGGGATAAACCGCGCCGGATAAAGATGAAAATGGCCAGGCCGATCAGGGCGATTCCCACGACGAACGCGATGACGGTGATGGTGGTGGTCAGCGTGCGGGCCTGATCCAGCACCTCGGCGGCGTGTTTCTTTTCCGATTCCCGGAACACCGCGAGTTCCTTTTCCACTGTGGCGATGGCTTCCTCGTCTTTGATCTGAATGGTAAGCCATTTGTCCTCCGGACGGTTTCCATTCCCCGGGCAGACGCTCGAGGATTTCGGCGGAGGCGGGTTGAAAGCCCCAGCGGGTCCAAAACGGCGACTTTTCCTGCGTCCAAATCCGGAACACGCCGTGATGGGCGGCGATGGTCTGGATGCGTTCCCAGAACAATTGCCGCGCGGCGTCGGCCACGGAAAAATCCGTGTAACCCTCGCTGTGAAGCAGGGCATGCGGGCCGGCGATTTGCAGCGCCGATCGCGCCGATGATTTGTCCATCGCCGGTTTCCACCACCTGAAACTCCGTCAGCCGCTTTTCCAGTTCTTCCGCCGGGAAATGCATGGAATTCCAAAGCCCTCGCAGGTTGAGAAAATCGTCGGTCGTGGCGCGACGGATGCGAAGATTGGGCGGACTCATGCTGGGCACCAAATTGGCCCTGCCAGGCCAAAAAGTCAAAACCCCTGCGAAAACCCCGCCATTGTGCCGGTTGCATTTTATAAAACTTGTGCAACCCTGTGCCCGGACGGAATCTAATTTGAACTATGAATAATATGACTACCCGGCAACTGCAGGAGGCCCTGCAGTGGCGCTATGCCACCAAGGTTTTTGACGCGGCCAAAAAAATCCCCGCCGAGGTCTGGCAAGCCCTCGAACAGGCGCTCGTGCTGACCCCGACCTCCTACGGCCTGCAGCCGTATCGTTTTCTGGTCATCAACGACCCGGCGAAGCGCGCCGAATTGCTGCCGCATTCCTGGAACCAAAAGCAGGTCGTGGACGCCTCGCATTTTGTCGTGTTCACCGCCCGCACCAAAATGACCGCGGCCGATGTGACCAAGCTCATCCAGCGCACCAGCGCCGTCCGCAACATCCCCGCCGAATCATTGAATTTTTACCGCGACATGATGCTGGGCGATGTGGTCAACGGCGCGCGCGGCAAAACCGCCCATGAATGGGCGACGCGCCAGACGTACATCGCCCTCGGCAACCTGATGACCTGCGCCGCCGTGCTGGGCGTGGACGCCTGCCCGATGGAAGGGCTCGAACCCCGCCGAATATGACCGCGTGCTCGGCTTGACCGGCGGCGACTACGCGACGGTCGTGGCGTGCGCGCTGGGTTATCGCGCCGCCGGCGACAAATACGCGGGCCTGGCCAAGGTGCGTTATGAAACCGGCGAACTCGTCCAGCAGGTCTGACCGGGCATGATCCAGGGGCTGGAACGAACCCATGAAACGAACCCTTCGCATCATCGCGGCCCTGCTCGCGGCCGGCGCCGTCGCTTTTTGGGCGGCGACCGGGGCGAACCGTGGCTGGACGAAGACGCAGGTTCCGATCAAGACCGTGGACGCCACCACGGGCCTGGAAGGAGTTCAATGGCAGGCAGAAATTTGTTCCGGGCGTTGATTTTCTGGGCGCCGCCTTGCTGGGCGCCGGCGTCCTGTCCGGCATTTCCATTTTTGTTCCGTCAAAATCAAAACCACCCAAAATCCAAACCGAATCATGAAAACGAAACTCGCCATCCTGACTCTCATCGGTGCAACGGCATCGCGTTCGCCGCGCCGCAGACGTTTGACTTCAAAGATCCCAAGGGCATCAACAATGCCGGCTTCAAGCTCGATGCGCCGCTCGAGGCGATCAACGGCAACGCCAGCGGCGTCTCCGGCACGGTCACCTTCGACCCGGAGAATCCCGCCGCGACGAAAGGCAAAATCATCGTGGCCACCGCGTCGCTCATGCTGCCGAACCCGATGCAACGAACCCACATGTTGAGCGACAAATGGCTCGACGCGGCGAAGTATCCCGAGATCAGCTTTGAATCGAAGGAATTCAAGAACGTCCAGACCTCCGGCGACACCACGACGGCGGATGTGACCGGGACGTTCACGCTCAAGGGCGTGTCCAAGGAAATCACCGTGCCGGTGAAACTGACCTATCTGAAGGACAAGCTGGGCGATCGGCTGCCGAATCAGAAAGGCGATCTGCTGGTGATCCGGGCCAACTTCAGCATCCAGCGCGGCGATTTCAACATCAATCCCGGCCAGTTCGAGGACAAGGTGGCCAACACCATTGAACTCACCCTGAGCATCGCCGGCGCCTCGCCGAAGTAGCCGGGATTCCGACGAAAATCAAACCGCGCGCACAAACTGCCGTTAGCGGGAGGGGAGTGGTGAATTTGCGGCGCCGTACCATTCGGCCAGGATAGCCTTTAACTTCCTCAGCCATGAGCCTGTTTGCCGATTATCTGCCAAAGGACAAGGTTCTTCCGCCGTTGGATGTGTCCAGCGGGTTGCTGATCCGGGCTAGCGCTTCAAAAGTGAGAGAACTTCAGCCGCCTCTACTTCGGCGTCTTTGTTAAATGAATAATCTCCACCAATGACGGAACAATGAACAACATTTACAAAATTTTGAAGGACTTTGAAATATTCGGCGTCTTTGCCGTCAGGAAATACTCCTAACGGAGCTTCCTCTAAAATTGTTTCAAGGTCATTGTGTGAGAGAATTCTGTTTCGTGCGGCGCGAAGGTAGTCAGCAAACGCATTAAGTTGCGCTTGGAGTTCCAGCAATTTGCACTTCTCGTCGTCGTCCCAAGTCCCGAACCTAATAATGTAATCAATGCCGAGATTTACGCGGTCGTTTTGAACCGCCCGGTCATGCAGCTTGCAAATCTCATGAAATAAATGCTCCTGAGATATTGTGTTAATCCGCCGAAGTCCTTCGCCTGCCGCGCGCGTTTTAATGTGCATCGGGGCGAGGCTTTTCGGAAATAAGGCGCAATGGGCGCTCCAACCTTCGTAGGCCCAATTACACAATTCGCAAAACTTTTCTACGATAACTGGGGAGAGAGCATTCATTGCACGCCAAAGCTGAACCTCGCCCGGTAGATTCACAAGCGGATTAGAG